>NZ_QLMJ01000051.1 GCF_003259845.1 Actinoplanes lutulentus | reverse complement strand
CACCGGGCTCGCGCTTCCCAGCTGGGACACCACCCGGTACGTTAGTGATAGGTCAACCACTAACAAAGGAACGCGCATGACTGACACCCAGGTTTCCGCGCAGCAATCCGTCGCCGAACGCGCTATCGCCGAGCACATCCGGCTGGTGTCATCCGGGCAGATCGACGAGTGGATCGACCTGTTCGCCCCGGACGCGGTCCTCGAGTTCCCCTTCGCCCCGACCGGTGTTCCCGGCGCGGTCCAGGGACGCGACGCACTGATCGCCCACATGAACAACTTCCCGAAGACCTTCGACGTGAAGTTCGTGGACCTGGTCTTCCACCAGAGCACCGAACCGACCAAGGCGATCGCCGAATTCCGGTCGACGGGACGAGCGGTAACCACCGGCAAGCCCTACGAGCAGACCTGCATCTCCGTGGTCTACACCGACGCGGCGGGCCGGATCACCCGCTACGTCGACTACTGGAACCCGCTCGTCGCCATCGAGGCCCTGACCCCCGGCACAGACGGGGCCGGCGCGGACCAGGTCGCGTTCGGCAGCTGACGGAGTCCGGTGCGGCGCGGGGCACCGGCCCCGCGCCACACCGGCGTGATTGACTGTCGGTCATGCCCGCCCCCGGCTCCCGCGAGAAGAGCGACAAGCGCCGCCAAGCCGTCCTGGAAGCCGCGGTCTCGTGCTTCGCCCGCAAGGGCTTCTACGGAACGACGACGAATGAAATCGCCGAACGCGCCGGCATCTCGCAGCCGTACCTCTACCGCCTGTTCGCCAACAAACAGACACTCTTCGCTCACGCCGTCTTCCACGTGTCCGAGCTGATGACGACCACCATCGCCGCCCACATCGCCGAGGCCGGCCCCGCACCACAGCCGCCGGAGTCGAATCTCCGCACCGCCCGGTCCGCCTACGGCTCCCTGATCCAGGACCGCGAGGTGCTGCGATTCCTCATGCACGCCAACTGCGCGGCCGACGAACCCCTCGTCGGTGACGCCGTGCGGTGGTGCTACGCCAAACAGGTCGAACTCATCAGCGAACTCCTCGGATCCGACGAGGCTGTCCGGCAATGGTTCGGCGCCGGCATGCTCGAGAACGTCACGCTCGCCCTGGGCCTC
>NZ_QLMJ01000050.1 GCF_003259845.1 Actinoplanes lutulentus | reverse complement strand
TGGGACTCGGCCGGCAAGGACCCGGAATCACCGGAGAAGCCGCAGCTGTCCACCGCCACCTCGGCCGACGTCCTCAAGCTCAGCGGCCTGAGCGGCATCGAACCCGGCACGAAGAGCGCTCCGATGCCCTCCACTGTCGACGGTGACGGCACCGGCGACATCCAGCTGCATCTGGACGCTGCCGCGACCGGCCTGCTCACCGGCACCGACGTGACCTTCCCGGTCTACCTCGACCCGAACCTGAACACCGGCGAAGCCGCCTGGCTGTTCGTCAGCAAATCCCACGCCAACAGCAACTTCTGGAACGGCACCGGATACAACGGCGGCACCAGCGACGCCCGCGTCGGCCACGAAGACGACACCGGCGTCACCGCCCGCTCCTTCTGGCGCATGACCTTCAAAAACATCAAAGGCGCCACCGTCAGCTCCTCGGCGTTCAAGGTGTTGAACAACCACTCCTGGTCCTGCACCGCCCGGGAGTTCCAGCTCTACTACACCGGCGCCATCTCCACCGGCACCACCTGGAACAAACAACCCGCCTGGACCGCCCTGCAACAGAAGGTCTCCTTCGCCAAGGGCTACTCCAGCTCCTGCAAAGACGACTACGTCGCCTTCAACGCCAAAGACGGCGCCCAGCGCGCCGCCACCGCCGGCGCCACCACCGTCACCTTCGGCATGAAAGCCTCCACCGAAACCGACACCCTGACCTGGCGCAAATTCCAAGCCAACACCGCCGTCCTCGAAACGGTCTACAACACCACCCCGACCGAGCCGACCAGCGTCACCACCACCCCGGGTGGCGCCTGCGTACCCGGCCCCGGCACCGGGCGTACCGTCGCCAAAACCAACATCACCCTCGCCGCGATCGGCAAGGACGCCGACGGCAACCTGTCCAAGCTCCGCTTCCGCTGGTGGCCCACCGGCGGCACCGTCCCCGCCGGCACCCTGGTCACCCCGGACAGCGCGGGCAAGGCGACACTGCTGATCCCGACCACCTCACTGACCGACAAAACAACGTACTCATGGGACGTCCGCTCCGAGGACACCTCCAGCGCCGAATCCACCTGGGCACCATCCGGCACCGAACCCTGCCGGATCACCATCGACGCCTCCGCACCACCGGCGCCGGACGTGACCAGCGACGTCTTCCTCGAAGCGACAGCGGACGGCGCCACCTGGGCCACCGTGAA
>NZ_QLMJ01000049.1 GCF_003259845.1 Actinoplanes lutulentus | reverse complement strand
CCGCTCAGGCCGCTGAGCTTGAGGACGTCGGCCGAGGTGGCGGTGGACAGCTGCGGCTTCTCCGGTGATTCCGGGTCCTTGCCGGCCGAGTCCCACGCCATCGAGGTCGGGATGTTCGCGATCTCGGCCTGGGTAGCGGCGTCCAGGACGCTCAGGCCGCCGGTCTCGGCGTTGTGCCGGAAGATCGCGCCGTCCGCGCGCAGGCCGTAGGTCAGGGCTTTGACCGTGGCGGCGGCTTCGCGGTTCTTGATGATCAGCAGCAGGCCGAGGCCGCCTTCCTGGCGGGCGACCAGGAGCAGGTCGACTCCGGGGGAGACCTCGGGGTAGAGGGCGCGGGAGCCGTCGAGTACCGGTTCGGGCAGGGTGCCCGGCCAGGTGTAGGTGATGGTGTGGCCCTTGGCCTCGGCTTCGGCGAGGACGGTGGCGCCGGCCTCCGCACCGGCGCCCTTGCCTTTTTCACCATTGCCTTTATCGCCACCGCTGAAGCGGACCTTTTCCGGCGGGTTGGCCGGGATCACGCCGAGGCCGTCGGTGGCGGTGGGGTCGAGGCTGAGGGTGTTGTCGATCGGCGCCCACTGGCCGTTCTCGTCCTTTGCTCGCTGCGGCAGTGCGCTGGTGACGTCGCGCAGCTGGCCGTCGGGGCGGGCGAAGAGCTGACTGAAGGCGGTGGTGGCGCGGTCGACGAGGACGTCCTTGCCGGTGCGGCGGGCCTCTTGCAGGGCCGTGGCCTCGTCTTTGGGGCCGATGCCGGCGGGGATGGCCGCGACGGGCTCATCCTGTGCGGCGATCGGCTTTTCGTCGTCGGGAATCAGAGGTAGGGAAGCGGCGGTCAGGGCAGCGGCCATGACAAGGCCGATGGTGACGCCCAGCCGGGTGCGCGTACGCACGAACGGGCTGAGTAAGCGAGGCGCGGTCACGGCGGTCTACTCCCGTGGGGACCGAGGCGGAATGGGCAGCACAAACAGCCCCGAACGGCGTACCGAGGGGCAGAAGGCGGCCACACGATCGCACAGCAGCCATCGACATGTGTGGTTACAAGATTGTTACCCGACCTGAAGGTTTCTTTTAGGTAATGCCCGATTTAAAAGTTTTTCGTACGCGATGTCGCGTAGAAGGTGCGTTAAGAACCGTATTCGAGGCTTATTTGCAGCCTGTTTGGCATGTCGGGTTTTGTGGAGCT
Organism: Actinoplanes lutulentus; assembly: GCF_003259845.1. GTDB lineage: Bacteria > Actinomycetota > Actinomycetes > Mycobacteriales > Micromonosporaceae > Actinoplanes > Actinoplanes lutulentus. The sequence continues at coordinate 141 of NZ_QLMJ01000049.1, read as the reverse complement.
AAGTCCCGTGACCCAGATCACCGTTTATCTGTTTTGGTGACTGTCAGTGATCTTGAATATAGCTGAGTGCCTATCGCAGAGTGCCCCGGCACGCGCCTTTTTGGTTGGCGTGTGCCTTCTGGTGCCTCCGCACCGTTCTCT
>NZ_QLMJ01000048.1 GCF_003259845.1 Actinoplanes lutulentus | reverse complement strand
GCCGATGCTCCTATGGATGTCAAGTGGTGGGTGGGGTGTGGTTGGTGGTGATGATTTGGTAGATCTCGCGTGCTATGTAGCGTTTGAGGCAACGGATGATGTCTTTTTTGGTGAGGCCTTCTGTGGTGCGGCGTTCGGCGTAGGCGCGGGTGCGAGGGTCCCAGCGCAGGCGGCTCAGGACGGTGCGGTAGAGGGCGGCGTTGGCTTGACGGTCGCCGCCGCGGTTGAGGCGGTGCCGGTTGGTTCTGCCGGACGAGGCGGGGAGCGGGGCGACGCCGCAGAGCATGGCGAATGCTGCCTCGCTGGTGAGCCGGTCATGGTTTTCGCCGGCGGTGACCAGTAGCTGCCCGGCGGTGTCGGTGCCGATGCCGTTGGCGGCGACCAGGGCCGGGTTGATCGCGGCGACCAGTGGGCCGAGGAGTTCGTCGAGGTCGGTGATCTCGGCGGACAGCTGTTCGTGGCGGCGGGCCAGTGACCGCAGGGCGATCGTCGCGGCGGTGGCGGGGGTGCCGGTATCGGCGCGGTCGGGTCGCAGGTTCGCGCAGACGACGATCAGTTTGGTGATGCTCAGGCCACGCAGAATGGTGCGCAGGGTGTCGGGAGCGGTGATGATCAGGGACTTGATCTGGCGTTGAGTGTCAGCGCGCTGGTCGATGGCGCTGCGGCGGGCCACCCGCAGGTTGCGGACGGCTTCGACGCGGCCGTCGCGGTGTTTCGGGGTGCTGGTGCGGCCACCGGCCAGAGCCGTCTTGGCGGCTTGGACGGCATCGATCGGGTCGGATTTACCCTGCAACCGGCGGGTCCGCCGGTTCGGGCGATCGACCTCGATCACCTCAACGCCGTTACTACGGAGCATGCGCACGAGTCCGGCGCCGTAAGCGCCGGTGCCCTCGACGCCGGCCCGGGCGAGGCGACCGTGTCCGCGCATCCAGGCCAGCATCGCTATGTATCCGGCCGGGGTAGCCGCGAACTCCCGGGTACCCAGAACCCGTCCCACCTGGTCGATCACCGCCGCCGTGTGGGTGTCCTGATGAGTATCGACGCCACCGGTCACTTCACCAGCAGCCGCTGCTTCAGATGTAATAGAGGGCATCGTCGTCCTAACGCTCATGGCAGTGGGCACAAGACGGCACGCACCAGCCGGGCAACGCGGACAAGACAGAGATGGGGCCTCTAGCCAGGCTCCTATGAAGTCACAACGCCACGTCCGGTGAATGCACGAGCACCTCCCACCCGAAGCCGACAGATCGGCTCGAAGACCCGAAGTCAGTAGCTCAGTGGGTCAGACCCCGGGCGGGAGGTGCTCACCACCAATCCTCTCTGTAGCTCAG
>NZ_QLMJ01000047.1 GCF_003259845.1 Actinoplanes lutulentus | reverse complement strand
CCGCTCAGGCCGCTGAGCTTGAGGACGTCGGCCGAGGTGGCGGTGGACAGCTGCGGCTTCTCCGGTGATTCCGGGTCCTTGCCGGCCGAGTCCCAGGCCATCGGCGTCGGGATGTTGGCGATCTCGGCCTGGGTGGCCGCGTCCAGGACCCGGAGACCGCCGGTCTCCGGGTTGCTGCGGAAGATCGCGCCGTCCGCGCGCAGGCCGTACGTCAGGGACTTGACCGCGCTCGCGGCCTGCTGGTTCTTGACGATCAGCAGCAGGCCGAAGCCGCCCTCCTGACGCGAGACCAGGAGCAGGTCGACGCCGGACAGGACTTCCGGGTAAAGGGCGCGGGAGCCGTCCAGCACCGGTTCGGGCAGGGTGCCCGGCCAGGTGTAGGTGATGGTGTGGCCCTTGGCCTCGGCCTCGGCGAGAACCGTGCCGGCCGAGCCGCCGGTGCCACCGGACGGAGTGGCGCTGGCCTCCGCACCAGCGCCGCTCCGGATCTCACCACTGGCCGCCTTGTCGCCGCCGCTGCTGAAACGGACCTTCTCGGCCGGGTTCGCCGGGATTACGCCGAGGCCGTCGGTGGCGGTGGGGTCGAGGCTGAGGGTGTTGTCGATCGGCGCCCACTGGCCGTTCTCGTCCTTCGCTCGCTGCGGCAGTGCGCTGGTGACGTCGCGCAGCTGGCCGTCGGGGCGGGCGAAGAGCTGACTGAAGGCAGTGGTGGCGCGGTCGACAAGGACGTCCTTGCCGGTGCGGCGGGCCTCTTGCAAGGCGGTGGCCTTGTCCTTGAGGCCGGTGCCGGCGGGGATGGCCGCGACCGGTTCGTCGGGGCCGGCGGCGGTCAGGTTCTCGTCGCCGTCCGGCAGGAACGGTAGAGAAGCGGCGGTCAAGGTGGCGGCCAGCACGAGGCCGATGGTGACGCCCAGCCTGGTGCGCGTACGCACGAATGGGCTGAGCAAGCGGGGCGCGGTCACGCTGGTCTACTCCCGTGGGGACCGAGGCGAATTGGGCAGCACAAACAGCCCCGAACGGCGTACCGAGGGGCAGAGGCGGCCACACGATCGCACAGCAGCCATCGACATGTGTGGTTACAAGATTGTTACCGGGTCAGAAGGTTTCTTTTAGGTAATGCCCGATTTAAAGGCTTTTACCCTGCGATGTCGCACGGAAGGTCCATTAAGACCCGTAATTGAGGCTTATGTCGAGGGTGCCCGCTGCGTCAATGTTTGCGGGGTTGCATCCTGTGGCCCAGATCACCGTTTGTCAATCTCGGTCACTGTCGGTGATCTTGAATATAGCTGAGTGCCTATCGCAGAGTGCCCCGGCACGCGCCTTTTTGGTTGGCGTGTGCCTTCTGGTGCCTCCGCACCGTTCTCT
>NZ_QLMJ01000046.1 GCF_003259845.1 Actinoplanes lutulentus | reverse complement strand
CGGTCACGTCCGCTGGCGTGGTGTAAGAGGCGGCCAGCACTGATCCGTGTGTGTTGATCTTAAGCGGCGATTGCGGTTGTCTCGACGATTTCGGTGTCGTGTTGTTCCGTATTGACGCTGGTCAGGCGTGCTTTGCCGAGGATCTCCAGGCCCATGTAGCGGCGGCCCTCGACCCATTCGTCGGTTTGTTCGGCCAGGACCGCGCCGACGAGGCGGATGATCGCGTCACGGTTCGGGAAGATCCCGACGACGTCGGTCCGGCGGCGGATCTCCTTGTTCAGCCGTTCTTGCGGGTTGTTCGACCAGATCTGACGCCAGAGTTCGCGCGGGAAACTCGTGAAGGCGAGCAGATCGGCGCGGGCGTCGTCGAGGTGCTCGGCGGCTGCCGGGAACTTCTGCGCGATGGTGTCGAGGACCCGCCCGTACTGGGCGTGGACCGCGGCGGTGTCGGGCTGGTCGAAGATGGTGCGGACCAGGGTGGCGACCCACGGCTGTGCGCTCTTGGGCACTTTCGCGAGCAGGTTGCGCAGGTAGTGGGTGCGGCAGCGTTGCCACTGCGCGCCGGGCAGCGCGGCGCCGATCGCGCCGACCAGGCCGCGGTGGGCGTCGGAGATGATCAGGCGGACGCCGGACAGGCCACGGGCCGTCAACGAGCGTAGGAAGGCGAGCCAGCCGGCGCCGTCCTCGTCCGAGGTGACGTCGAGGCCGAGGACCTCGCGGCCGCCGTCGGCGTTGACACCGACCGCGACCAAGGCGTGCACGTTGACCGTGCGGCCGTGTTCGCGGACCTTGATGACCAGGGCGTCGGTCCACACGAAGGTGTAGGGGCCTTGATCGAGGGGCCGGTTGCGGAACGCCTCGACCTGGACGTCGAGGTGCCGGGCCATCTCCGAGACCTGGCTCTTGGACAGCGACTTGACGCCGAGTTGCTCGACCAGCTTCTCCATCCGCCGAGTCGAGACCCCGAGCAGGTACGACGTTGCGACCACGCTGACCAGGGCCTGCTCGGCCCGGCGGCGATGTTCCAGCAGCCAGTCCGGGAAGTACGAGCCGGTGCGTAGTTTCGGGATGGCGAGCTCGACGGTGCCAGCGCGGGTGTCCCACTCACGATGCCGGTAACCGTTGCGTGAGTTGGTGCGCTCGGCAGTACGTTCGCCGTAGCCGGCACCGCACAGGGCGTCGGCCTCGGCGGACATCAACGCGTCCGCGAACGTCTTGACCAGGCTTTTCAGTACATCAGGGCTCGCCGATTCCAAATGCGTGCCCAGCAAACCGGCAAGGTCCAAACTCTGTGGTGCGGCCATCGCAGGTCTCTCCTTCTGATCTAGACAATCCGAAGGATCTGCGGTGGCCGCCTCTTTCGTCCCGGAAAGTCCGGGTCATACACCACTTCGGTGGACGTGACC
>NZ_QLMJ01000045.1 GCF_003259845.1 Actinoplanes lutulentus | reverse complement strand
GCGGCTACTTGTTTCATTGAAGTACGACCGCAGCCCGGCCAGGCTTGGTCGAGGTGACCGGTGGGATCGCTCGCACGCGGCTGTCCACCGCAGGTTTGGTGTGACTCTCAACTGGCATGCGCCTGCCGGTCACCGCGGCGCGGAGTGGCTCAAGAGGGGTATGCCCAGCTCAAAGTAGCGCTGCCCTCCCGCCGACATCCATCGTCGGCTCGGAGGAGAGGCAAGCACATGGGCCAGGTCATCATCGGCGTAGACCCGCACAAACGCTCCGCGACCATCGAGGTCATCGACCAGCGCGAACGCGTCCTGGACAAGGGCCGGTTCGGCACCGACAGCGACGGCTACCAGGACATGCTCGCCGCCGGCCGCAAACACGGCGACCGGATCTGGGCGGTCGAGGGCTGCAGCGGCATCGGCCGGCACGTCGCCCAGCGCCTGGTCGCCGACGGCGAGACCGTCCTGGACGTGCCGGCGAAACTGTCCGCCCGGGCCCGGGTCTTCTCCACCGGCCAAGGCCGCAAGACCGACCCCGTCGACGCCCACAGCGTCGCCGTCGTCGCCCTACGCACCCCTGACCTACGACAGGTCACCGTCGACGACACCACCGTGGCACTACGGCTGCTGGTCGACCGCCGCGACCAGCTCGGCCGCGCCCGCACCGAGATCGTCTCGAGGCTGCACCATCTCCTGCTCGAACTCATCCCCGGCGGAGCGAAGAAGTTCCTGTCCGCCCAACAGGCCCGCGCCCTGCTCAACACCGTGCGGCCGCGTGACGTCGTCGGCAAGACCCGCCGCTGGCTGGCCGCCGAACTGATCCACGAACTCGTCACCATCGACAAGAAGATCAAAATCGCGAACGCCGAGCTCACCGAACTGGTCGCCTCCACCGGCAGCGAGCTGCAGAAACTTCACGGGATCGGCCCGTCCGGCGCCGCCCGCCTGATCGGTGACATCGGCGACGTCAGCCGGTTCACCAGCCGCGGCCACTTCGCGTCCTGGAACGGCACCGCACCCATCGACGCGTCCTCCGGCGACCAGAACCGCCACCGCCTGTCACGCGCCGGGAACCGGCGCATCAACCGGGTCCTGCACATCATGGCCGTCGTCCAACTCCGCAACGACACCGAAGGCCGCCGCTACTACCGGCGCAAACTCGCCGAAGGCAAGACCACCATGGAAGCCATGCGAGCCCTGAAACGTCGGCTGTCCGACGTCGTCTACCGACAGATGACCGCCGACGCCAAACAGCTCAGGACGGGCCCGGGAGGACAAGCGGGGGCGACTCTGCAATCCAGCGCGGCCGACCCGAACCCCAAGGTCGACACTTCGGAGAAGTCACTTCCCGGACCCGCCGAAGACCAGCTTAGAGCACCGCTTCTCACCGCCTCTTGACACAGAGGGGTGCCAGTTG
>NZ_QLMJ01000044.1 GCF_003259845.1 Actinoplanes lutulentus | reverse complement strand
ATGTCCTTGACCGAAACGGTGTCGCCGAGGCCGCGGAAGTAGCGGGTGACGGCCTTGGTGCGCTTGCTGCCGATCGAGGCGTCGTCGACGCCGGTGATCACCGTGGTCTGGGCGAAGCCCGCGAAGTTCGAGAACGTCCGCGTCGACTTCTTGGTGAACTCAGCCTCAGCGATCTTCCACGCCGCGTCCGCGTACGTGTAGTTCGTCGTGGTACCGACGGCTCCGTCGACGGCGGGGAGTTCTTCGATGCTCTCCACCACATACTTGTGGAACCAGTCGATGTCTTCGGCCGACGGGTCCGGGTGCCAGAACGCCGGGTAACACAGCCGGGTGTTGGCTTTCAGTTCGGCGGTGTCGGCTTTGCCGGGCAGGCCGGTGCCGGTGGCGCAGTCACCGGTCGGCTTCTTGTAGTTGACGACGGTCTCGCCGCCGTACTCGTTGATGACCCGGCCGATACGCAGCCGGGAGAACCCGGGCCGCGGGTCCTTGGTGCCGCGCAGCACCCGGTTCGGCATGTCGTCCATGTTGGCTTCGAACCGGACCGGCTGCAGCTCAGCCGTCGTCCCGTTCACCGCGGAGCCGGTGCGGGTGACTGATTCCAGCCACAGCGCCGTGTTCGGGCCGGTCCTCGTCTTCGGGAACGACTGCTTCAGCTGATACGTGTCCACCGTCTGACGGGTGGTACTACCCGCGACCCGCTGCGCCGACGTGGTGATCTTGTCCAGGCGCTTACGGGTGAAGAACGACGGACCCGCGTTCCAGCACTTCTTCGCCGACTCACACCGCAAGTCAGCCGGAGTGTCATACCAAATCCGGTATTTACCCGGGTCCTTGCTCGCAAAGTTGGTGTCAGTACAACTCACACCACCCTCAGCGAAACACCGTTCAGCAACGGTGAACGCCACCCGACCCGGCGCCGGCGTGGAGAACACGCTGTTCGCGCGCTGGCCGTAGTCGATGTGGGTGAGATAGCCGGCGCGGTCGTATTTGACCGGGGACTTGAAGTCGAAGTTGCGGGCGTAGTAGTTCTCCTCCTTCGCCCACCACAGACTCATCGCGTTGCCGTGCACATCCTCGACATAGTCGAGCTGCCAGCGCCAACCCTCAGTACAGAACGACTTCTTGAAATCCTCAATCGTCGAACCCTTATAACAAGGCTCGTCGGCGTGATTCGAGTAGACCGGCACGGTCAGGACCGAGTTCGTCACCGGGTCGTCGGCGGCGGTGCCGTTGTCCGACCAGCCCGGCAACCGGTTCATCCCGAAGTGATACTTCGTCCCGTCCCGAGTCGTGACAACCCAGTACTCGCCGTCCTTATCCTTGTTATCCCTGGTGGTGTCCTTGATCAAAGCGATCGTCGAACCATCACCATTCGCCGTCGTCCACTTGTTGTCATCCCACACCAACTCCGTGGTGCTGCCACCGAGCGACAGGGTCGCGTTCTTCGAACCCCAGCACATATCCGCCGTACGGTGCTTCGCGTTACTCGAACCCTCCCGGGTCGAGTCCTGCCGGCAGTTGGCGTAAGTCCGGGTGATCGACCCAGCCGCGTAGTCCCAGCCGTCACCGATCCAGGAAGCCTGGTTGTTCGTGGCCGAGGTGCGACCGTCGACGGACTGCGACGAGTAGCCGAGCGCGACCTTCGGCGTCAAACCACCGGCAGACTCAGGGACCTGCACCTGGTAGGAGTAGGTGAATGCACCCGACGACGACCCGGACGCCCACGAACCGGACGACTGCAACGGCGTCGCGGTGAAGTCACCGGATGCCGAAGCGCCAGTGTCGAGGGCGCCGACCACACCGGAACCACTCGCGGTCGCGGCGCG
>NZ_QLMJ01000043.1 GCF_003259845.1 Actinoplanes lutulentus | reverse complement strand
AGCACCGGCATCGACACCTGCGTCATCACATGCCCATTGACCAGACCCAACGTCCGGCGCCGCGCCTCGTCACGGCCGGTGAACCACGGCAGATCAGCCGGCAACTGCGCCGGAAGGACCGCCGTGCGGCTCGGCGCCCGGTCGGCCTGGGCCCGGCCCGGCGGCGGCTCGGCCTCCCCGGGCAGGGCCGATCCGGCCACGCTCTGCCGCAAGACCAGCTGGTGGGCCTCGCGGAGCTCCTCGCCCGGATCCACCCCGAGCTCGTCGGCGAGCCGTCGGCGAACGTTCTCATACAGCGCGATCGCCTCGGCCTGCTGGCCGTCGGCCGACAGCGCCAGCAGCAGCCGGGCTTGCAGCGCCTCGTCCAGCGGACGATGCTCGGCCATCCGGCGCAGCACGGGCAGGACCGACCGGGCACGGTCCAGGCGCAGCGCCAGTGACGTGGCCTCCCGGGCCAGATCGGCGCACTCGTGGTCGACCACGCTGAACGCGAGGTGGTCGTAGGAGGCCAGCTCGGAGGCACCGCCACACGGTCCCTGCCACATGCCGAGGGCTTCCTCGTAGGCCGCCATCGCCTCGGGCAGCCGCCCAGCGAGCTCGTCCGATCGCGCCTGGTCGGTGAGTCGCCGCAGGAGCAGTAGGTCGAGGCTGTCCGAGTCGACCCGGATCCGGTAACCGGCAGCGTCGCCCAGCAGCCAGCGCCCGGCCGACCGGGCCGGCAAGCCGGGCTCGAACAGGCGCCGCAACGCGCCGATATAGCGGTGCACCACGTTGACGGCGCTCTGCGGCGGCCGCTGGTCCCACAGCGCCTCGACGATGTCGCCGATGCCGACCGGTTGCCCCGCGTTGGCCAGCAGCAGGGCCAGAATCAGTCGCTGCTGCCGGGCGCCCAGGTCCAGCTCCGTGCCGTGCCGCCAGATTCGGACCGGCCCGAGCACGGCGAAACAGAACGGCCTTTCGTCGCCGTTGGTCGAAGGCACAGAACATCCCCTCACACGCCCCGCACGGACGTCAGCGGGTCCTCGGGCCAGAACGCCGATCCTGCCATCTCAACGTTGCATCGCCCAGGTCCGATCCTTGACCCTCCCCCTGGGGGAGGGTCAAGGGCTGGGCGGTCAGTGACGGCTCATCCGGAGATGACGCTGACCGCGATACCAATGGTCACGGTGTTGTAGAGGAACGAGATGATCGAGTGCGAGAGGATCTGGAGCCGGATCGGGGACGTCTGCGTCTCCACGTCGGATACCGAGAACGTCGTTCCCAGCGTGAACGAAAAATAGGAGAACTCGACGAACGTCGGCTCATCGGTGTTCGGAAAGGCCAGCACCTGCTCGGGCAGGCCCGCGTAGTAGGTCTTGGCGTACCGCTCGGCGTACCCGAAGTGCAGGATCGCCCAGGCGAACAGCACAGCCGGGACGGCGACGAACGCGGCGTTCGTCTTGTCGGCGCCCTCCTCGAACAGGACGCTGACGCCGGCCGAGAGGCCCACCAGGCTGGTGAAGATGGTGAAGATCAGCCCGGTGCGCCCGCCGAGGCCGTGCGCCAGCCAGGCGGTCGCCTTACCGCGTCCGTCACGGCGCAGACGGCTCATGCGGATCGCGAGGTAGACGATCGCCAGGATGTCCCAGACAAGGGTGATCCTGTTGGGTTCCGGCGCGACGAAGACCAGCGCTCCGGCAACGAGGAGTGCCACTTCGATGAAGCGTGACGCGATGAGCGCCGCCTTGCCTGCCATGAACGTTCCTTAGAGATCGACGTGAACTGCCGTCCGCTACGACGTGTGCGAAGCGCCGGGGTTCACCAGCGATCGGGGGCATCCCCGGCCGCCCGGGGATGCCGCCGGTCACCACGGCGGGTTCCAGACGGCGACCGAGGCTCGGAGGATCACGTCGGCCACCGCCTGCGGCTGCGATACCGGCAGGGCATGCGATGCGCCGGCGATCTCGACCGATTCCCGTGCGTTGGCCCGTGCGGCCATGAAACGGAACGTTTCCAGGGGGATGGCCAGGTCCCGCTCCGAGGAGATGAACCAGGATGGAATGGTCTTCCACCCCGGCTCTCCCGAGGCCTCGTTGAGCGCCACGCTGTTGAACGGCCGCTGAGTGGCGGCGGCAAGCGCGGCTTCGGCGGCCGG
>NZ_QLMJ01000042.1 GCF_003259845.1 Actinoplanes lutulentus | reverse complement strand
AAGGACCCGTTTTCGGAGCAGATCAAAGTTGGCTCTGCCGTACATCTGTCGTTTCAGGGTTTTGATGCGGTTGACGTTGCCTTCGACCGGGCCGGAACTGAACGGCAGGGTGAGGCCAGCGGTGACTGCGGCCAGGTCGGATTTCAGGCCGTTGACGAAGCGGCTGATGCCGGGTAGCTCCGCTTGCTCGGCGGTGCTGATCCAGTCGGCGAGGCGGTGGCCGTGCCGGCGGGTCATGATCTCGCCGAAGGCGCGGACGAGGTCCGCGGCGGCGTGTATTTCCGGGCAGCGGGTGAGGACGTCGTGGAGCCGGCTGGTGTCGTGTTCGCTGAGGTTGTCGGGGTGGCGGCAGATCCAGCCGGTGACCTGGCGGGGTGACAACGGCCGGGGCTGGGTGCGCAGGTCGGGCCGGTGGCGATGTTGTTCGATGAAGGCTCTGACGATGCCGTAGCCGCCGGTGAATCCTTGGGCGGTGACCTCGCGGTGCAGCAGTCTGGCCTTGAGACAGCCGTTGTCGATTCGTGTGATCAGGTAGGGCTTGAACGGGTCCAGCAAGCTTGGGCGTCGTTTCTGGGTGGTCATGAGTTCCTGCCATGTCGCGGCGTGGGCGTAGCGGGAGACGGTGTTGTGGCTCCAGCCCAGGTGCCGGGCGATCTGCCGGAAGCCGGCACCCTGCCCGATCAGCTCGTGGACCAGGGCATGGTGTTTTCTGCGGCGTTGCGCCATCGTTCCCGTCGGTTCGGGAACCTCCTCGGCATCGTTGCGGGCAAGAACGGCGGGTTGTTCGGTCAAGCAGGTCCGGTGTCGTCGCGCGAGGCGATCAACAGCGGTGGCAAGGTTTTGCCACAGGTGAAACCGGTCCGCGACCTGCACCGCATCAGGTGCAGCAGCCTTGGCCGCCTCAGCGTAGGCGCTCGCCCGGTCCCGGCAGATGACCGCTGGCGGTTCGTGATCGTGCAGCCATGCGGTGAGCGGTGCCGCGTCACGTCCCGGGAGTAGATCGATCACCCGCTGGGACTCGCAGTCGACCAGCACGGTTCCGTAGTTCTGACCTCGCCGGATGGCGAAGTCATCAACTCCCAGAATCGCCGCCGGTGCATGATCCGGATCGGGAAGCGCCCGAACAAGTCTCAGCAAGCTGTTGCGACTCGTCCGGATTCCGATCTTCGATGCCAGCCGGGTTCCTGCCCGGCCGGCGAGAGCCAGCCCGATCGAGGTCAGCATCTCCCGCAGCGGCTCACTACGGCGGGCTCTGCGGCGAGTCAGACCGTCAACCTGCTCGACGAACGTCCTCGACTCGCAGACGACATTGCCGCAGAAGAACCGGCGAACCGTCAACGACAACTCCACCAGCCGACCAGCAACCGGAAGATCAGCCAACAGCCGCCGATACCGGGAGTGCACTCGCGCCGACCAGGTCAAACACCTCGGGCACTGCGATTTGGTTCCCCGAGCCGCCGCCCGCAGACGAACGCCGCCGCCAGACTCCGTGATGTCCTCGATCGCCACTTGTTCAAGATGCGGCAGCAGCCGGCAGATGGCCTCGTCACACTGTCACTCAACGATCGATCACAGGAGACACTGAATAGTTCCGTCAGCGGGCGAGATCAAGACATGTCATCGTGATCGTGTGACACCCGGCTCTGGGTTTACGGCGCCAGCCGCCTTGACCGATCTGGCCGAGATCGTGCACGTGACTTTCTCGGAGGATCCGTCTTGGCTCGTAGCAGTTCAGTTGCGGTTCAAAGAGGGGTTCCTCCAGGTCGAGGTGAGCCCGGATGACGACACCGTCGAGGTGTCCTTCGATGCATTGCATCGCCCGGCGCTTCGCCACTGGGCGTCAGAGTCGGTGTCGATCTCGATGAACGAGCGCTACGAAAACCTTCTCGGCAGTGACTCCGCCTGGTGGTGGCTGCTTCGCAACCAACATCAGTACGAGGACGGCTTCCAGATCGAGCTTGGTCCGGCATCGTCCACCACGACGTTTCAGTATCTCGCGATCGCCTCGCGCTTGTATCTGCGTCACGTCGCCGAAGCGAACCAGTCAACAGCGGAGCCCCGGCCGAGCAGCATCACAGATGACCAAGTCTCGCCAAAATCTGCCGAGCGCGCGCCGATGTGATCGGAATATTTTGACAAGATCAATCACGCAAGAAGGGACAGAACCC
>NZ_QLMJ01000041.1 GCF_003259845.1 Actinoplanes lutulentus | reverse complement strand
AGCACCGGCATCGACACCTGCGTCATCACATGCCCATTGACCAGACCCAACGTCCGGCGCCGCGCCTCGTCACGGCCGGTGAACCACGGCAGATCCGCCGGCAACTGCGCCGGAAGGACCGCGGTCGCACCTGGGGCTCGACCGATGTGCATCCCGCGCGGAGGCGCGCTCGGCGATGGCGGCTCAGCCGCACCGGACGAGATCGGTCCGGCGACGTTCAAACCCAAGACCATTTGGTACGCCTCGCGGAGCTCCTCACCCGGGTCCACACCTAGCTCGTCGGCCAGCCGTCGGCGAGTGTTGTGATACAGGGCGATCGCTTCGGCCTGCTGTCCGTCGGCCGACAACGACAGCAGCAGCTGGGCTTGCAGTGCTTCGTCCAGCGGACGGTGTTCCGCCACCCGCCGCAGCACGGGCAGAACCGACCGGGACCGTTCCAGGCGCAACGCCAAGGAGGCTGCCTCCCGGGCCAGTTCGGCGCACTCGTGATCGACGACGCTGAATGCCAGGTGGTTGTAGGAGGCCAGCTCGGAGGCACCGCCACACGGTCCGCGCCACAGATTGAGGGCGCTCTCATAGGCCGCCATCGCCTCGGGCAGCCGCCCGGCGAGTTCGTCCGATCGCGCCCGCTCGGCCAGGTCCCGCAGTCGCAGCAGGTCGAGATTGTCCGAGTCGACCCGGATCCGGTAACCAGCAGCGTCGCCCAGCAGCCAGCGCCCCGCCGACCTGGCCGGCAAGCCGGGTTCGAACAGGCGGCGCAACGCGCCGATATAGCGGTGCACCACGTTGACGGCGCTCTGCGGCGGCCGCTGGTCCCACAGCACTTCGACTATCTCAGCGATGCCGACGGGTTGTCCGGCATTGGCCAGAAGCAACGCCAGAATCAAGCGCTGCTGGCGGGCTCCGAGGTCCAACTCCTTGCCGTGACGCCAGATCTGCAGCGGCCCGAGTACGCCGAAACAGAATGACATTTCGCCGCTGTTGGTCGAAGGCACAAGCTCAACCTCCTACGTGCACTAACGGATCCCGAAAGAAGTGGACGATGGTGGTGGTGGTGCCTTCGGCGACAGCAGGTCGCTATTGATCAGCCTGGGCGGCGCCCGACATGGCGAGCCGGCATGCCGGGCAACCGTCCCGGCCGATCAGCGGGTGGTGGTACGGGCGGCGTCGACGATCATGTCGGCCACCGCCTTCGGCTCGGAGACCGTGACCGCGTGCGAAGCGTCGATCTCCACAACGCGCGACTTGGCCCGCTTGGCCATGAACCGCATCGAATCTGCCGGGATAGCCAAATCCTGCCTGGTGATCAGGAACCACGACCGGATCGACTTCCACGCCGTCCTCGTCGCCTTCTCATCCAGCGCCGCACTCGTGATCGGCCGCTGCGTCGCCGCCATCAGGACCGTCTCCTGACGCGGCACGTCAGCCGCGAACACCCGCCGGAACTGATCCTGCTTGATGTACAGGTCGGTTCCCGTACCGGCACCCGGCACCGTCACCGGTACCTGGTTCAGCGCCTCCCCCAACTGACCACCCGGGAACTTCGCCGCCAGAGCCGAGGTGCTCTCCCCCTTTTCCGGGGCGAAGCTGGCGACATAAACCAGCGCCTTGACGTCGGCGTCGCCGTCCGCGGCCTCACTCATCACCGAACCGCCATACGAATGCCCGGCCAGCACAATCGGCCCCGTCACCCCGGCCAGCACCGCCCGTAGATACTCCGCGTCCGTATGCAGGCCCCGCAACGGATTCGCCGCCGCCACCACCGGATAGCCATCCCGCTGGAGCCGCTTGATCACCCCGTTCCAACTCGACGAGTCAGCGAACGCGCCGTGCACCAGCACCACAGTCGGCTTCTTCGCCGACGGCCGCGACTGCGCCACCGCACCGGCCGATCCGGCCACGAGTGCCGCGACCGCCACCCCCACGGTCATGGCGGTCCGGAGCGCAACTCGCTTCGGCTTACGAGTGATATCGAACTTCATGAGAGATGTCCTTTCAGGTGAAATGAAATCTGACGGGATTCAGATGGCGGCGGCGGCTCGGAGGATGACCTCGGTCACCGCCTGCGGCTGCGATACCGGCAGGGCGTGCGATGCGCCGGCGATCTCGACTGTCTGTTGCGCGTTGGCCCGCTCGGCCATGAAACGGAACGTCTCCAGGGGGATGGCCAGGTCCCGCTCCGGGGAGATGAACCAGGACGGGATGGTCTTCCACCCCGGCTCTCCCGAGGCCTCGTTGAGCGCCACGCTGTTGAACGGCCGCTGAGTGGCGGCGGCAAGCGCGGCTTCGGCGGCCGG
>NZ_QLMJ01000040.1 GCF_003259845.1 Actinoplanes lutulentus | reverse complement strand
TGACGGTACCTGCAGAAGAAGCGCCGGCCAACTACGTGCCAGCAGCCGCGGTAAGACGTAGGGCGCGAGCGTTGTCCGGATTTATTGGGCGTAAAGAGCTCGTAGGCGGCTTGTCGCGTCGAATGTGAAAACTCGGGGCTCAACTCCGAGCTTGCATTCGATACGGGCAGGCTAGAGTTCGGTAGGGGAGACTGGAATTCCTGGTGTAGCGGTGAAATGCGCAGATATCAGGAGGAACACCGATGGCGAAGGCAGGTCTCTGGGCCGATACTGACGCTGAGGAGCGAAAGCGTGGGGAGCGAACAGGATTAGATACCCTGGTAGTCCACGCTGTAAACGTTGGGCGCTAGGTGTGGGGGACCTCTCCGGTCTTCTGCGCCGCAGCTAACGCATTAAGCGCCCCGCCTGGGGAGTACGGCCGCAAGGCTAAAACTCAAAGGAATTGACGGGGGCCCGCACAAGCGGCGGAGCATGCGGATTAATTCGATGCAACGCGAAGAACCTTACCTGGGTTTGACATCGCCGGAAAACTCGTAGAGATACGGGGTCCTTCGGGGCCGGTGACAGGTGGTGCATGGCTGTCGTCAGCTCGTGTCGTGAGATGTTGGGTTAAGTCCCGCAACGAGCGCAACCCTCGTCCCATGTTGCCAGCATTTAGTTGGGGACTCATGGGAGACTGCCGGGGTCAACTCGGAGGAAGGTGGGGATGACGTCAAGTCATCATGCCCCTTATGTCCAGGGCTTCACGCATGCTACAATGGCCGGTACAAAGGGCTGCGATACCGTAAGGTGGAGCGAATCCCAAAAAGCCGGTCTCAGTTCGGATCGGGGTCTGCAACTCGACCCCGTGAAGTCGGAGTCGCTAGTAATCGCAGATCAGCAACGCTGCGGTGAATACGTTCCCGGGCCTTGTACACACCGCCCGTCACGTCACGAAAGTCGGCAACACCCGAAGCCGGTGGCCTAACCCCTTGTGGGAGGGAGCCGTCGAAGGTGGGGCTGGCGATTGGGACGAAGTCGTAACAAGGTAGCCGTACCGGAAGGTGCGGCTGGATCACCTCCTTTCTAAGGAGCATTCTTCTGCGAAAGCAGACAGAAATCCTGCACTGCCCGAATGTGGTGGTGAGGAGCTCACAGGCGGAGACACTGGCTAATTAGATCTGGCAACGGCCGGCACAACTTAGTACACACCCTCGTGGTGGCGGAACGGTCGCTGGTGCGGCTGGAATCTGGTGACAAACAAGCACCCTGTTGGGTATCTGAAAGAACAACCCTTTCGGTTGGTCTTCAATGCCAGGCATGACCTGGACCCTTATACCGATTGCCTTGCGGGCAGTGCTTGGTGAGAGTCCTTGAGGGTTGTGGGTTGGTCGTTGGTTGAGAATTGCACAGTGGACGCGAGCATCTTGTTTTTTGTGTTTAAGTTGTCAAGGGCGAACGGTGGATGCCTTGGCACCAGGAGCCGATGAAGGACGTGGGAGGCTGCGATAGGCCTGGGGGAGCTGCCAACCTAGCTGTGATCCCAGGGTGTCCGAATGGGGAAACCTAGCACGAGTCATGTCGTGTTATCCGTGCCTGAATTCATAGGGCATGTGAGGGGAACGCGGGGAAGTGAAACATCTCAGTACCCGTAGGAAGAGAAAACAACCGTGATTCCGTGAGTAGTGGCGAGCGAAAGCGGATCTAGCCTAAACCAGATACGTGTGATACCTGTCAGGGGTTGCGTATTCGGGGTTGTGGGACCCACTTGATTGTTCTGACAGACAGTCGAAGAGTTACAAAGTTTGATGTTAGTCGAATGGCGTGGGAAAGCCAGCCGTAGACGGTGAGAGCCCGGTAGACGAAAGTGTGTGACCTCTTTGTGGTGTTCCCGAGTAGCAGCGGACTCCTAGAATCTGCTGTGAATCTGCCAGGACCACCTGGTAAGGCTGAATACTTCCTGGTGACCGATAGCGGACAAGTACCGTGAGGGAATGGTGAAAAGTACCCCGGGAGGGGAGTGAAATAGTACCTGAAACCGTTCGCCTACAATCCGTCAGAGCCACCCTAGCAGTGGTGATGGCGTGCCTTTTGAAGAATGAGCCTGCGAGTTAGTGGCATGTGGCGAGGTTAACCCGTGTGGGGTAGCCGTAGCGAAAGCGAGTCTGAATAGGGCGTATTCAGTCGCATGTTCTAGACCCGAAGCGGAGTGATCTAGCCATGGGCAGGTTGAAGCGTGGGTAAGACTACGTGGAGGACCGAACCCACCAACGTTGAAAAGTTGGGGGATGACCTGTGGTTAGGGGTGAAAGGCCAATCAAACTCCGTGATAGCTGGTTCTCCCCGAAATGCATTTAGGTGCAGCGTCGCGTGTTTCTTGCCGGAGGTAGAGCACTGGATGGTCTAGGGGGCCCACAAGCTTACTGAAATCAGCCAAACTCCGAATGCCGGTAAGTGAGAGCGCGGCAGTGAGACTGCGGGGGATAAGCTTCGTAGTCGAGAGGGAAACAGCCCAGATCGCCAGCTAAGGCCCCTAAGCGTGTGCTAAGTGGAAAAGGATGTGGGATCGCATTGACAACCAGGAGGTTGGCTTAGAAGCAGCCACCCTTTAAAGAGTGCGTAATAGCTCACTGGTCAAGTGGTTCCGCGCCGACAATGTAGCGGGGCTCAAGCACACCGCCGAAGCTGTGGCATTCACACATTAACTTAGCTTTCTGACTTGATCAGAGGGTTCAGGTGTGTGGATGGGTAGGGGAGCGTCGTATGGCGGGTGAAGCGGCGGAGTGATCCAGCCGTGGACGCCATACGAGTGAGAATGCAGGCATGAGTAGCGAATGAAGGGTGAGAACCCCTTCCGCCGGATGACCAAGGGTTCCAGGGGCAGGCTAATCCGCCCTGGGTGAGTCGGGGCCTAAGGCGAGGCCGAGAGGCGTAGTCGATGGATAACGGGTTGATATTCCCGTACCCGCGTAGAAGCGCCCAAGACGAACCTCATAGTACTAACTACTTGATCAATTCAATGGCTTCGGCCGGCGATGCGGGAGACTAGGACCTCTGTGGGTAGTAGTTTAGCGATGGGGTGACGCAGGAAGGTAGATGATCCCGGCCGGTGGTTGTGCCGGGGTAAGCGTGTAGGCCGTACCGTAGGCAAATCCGCGGTGCATTAAGGCTGAGACGTGATGCCGAGCCGTTCTGGTGAAGTCATTGATCCTATGCTGCCGAGAAAAGCCTCTAGCGAGCTTCGAGCGGCCCGTACCCTAAACCGACACAGGTGGTCAGGTAGAGAATACCAAGGCGACGGGTGAACTGTGGTTAAGGAACTCGGCAAATTGCCCCCGTAACTTAGGGAGAAGGGGGGCCGGACGCGTGAAGCCCCTTGCGGGTGGAGCGTGGTATGGCCGCAGAGAGCAGGGGGAAGCGACTGTTTACTAAAAACACAGGTCCATGCGAAGTCGTAAGACGATGTATATGGACTGACGCCTGCCCGGTGCTGGAACGTTAAGGGGACCTGTTAGCCCGTAAGGGCGAGGCGGAGAACTTAAGCGCCAGTAAACGGCGGTGGTAACTATAACCATCCTAAGGTAGCGAAATTCCTTGTCGGGTAAGTTCCGACCTGCACGAATGGCGTAACGACTTCCCCACTGTCTCAACCACAGGCCCGGCGAAATTGCAGTACGAGTAAAGATGCTCGTTACGCGCGGCAGGACGGAAAGACCCCGGGACCTTTACTATAGCTTGACATTGGTATCCGAATTTAATTGTGTAGGATAGGTGGGAGCCGGTGAAGCTCGGACGCCAGTTCGGGTGGAGGCATTGTTGAAATACCACTCTGTTGGGTTTGGGTATCTAACTTGCGGCCCTGATCGGGTCGAGGGACAGTGTCTGGTGGGTAGTTTAACTGGGGCGGTTGCCTCCTAAAGGGTAACGGAGGCGCCCAAAGGTTCCCTCAGCCTGGTTGGCAATCAGGTGTTGAGTGTAAGTGCATAAGGGAGCTTGACTGTGAGACTGACGGGTCGAGCAGGGACGAAAGTCGGGACTAGTGATCCGGCACTTGCGTGTGGAAGCGGTGTCGCTCAACGGATAAAAGGTACCCCGGGGATAACAGGCTGATCTTCCCCAAGAGTCCATATCGACGGGATGGTTTGGCACCTCGATGTCGGCTCGTCGCATCCTGGGGCTGTAGCAGGTCCCAAGGGTTGGGCTGTTCGCCCATTAAAGCGGTACGCGAGCTGGGTTTAGAACGTCGTGAGACAGTTCGGTCCCTATCCGCCGTGCGCGTTGGATACTTGAGAAGGGCTGTCCCTAGTACGAGAGGACCGGGACGGACGAACCTCTGGTGTGCCAGTTGTTCCGCCAGGAGCATGGCTGGTTGGCTACGTTCGGAAGGGATAACCGCTGAAAGCATCTAAGCGGGAAGCCTGCTTCGAGATGAGGTATCCCACCACCTTGAGTGGGTAAGGCTCCCAGGAGACTACTGGGTTGATAGGCCGGAAATGTAAGCACGGTAACGTGTTGAGTTGACCGGTACTAATAGGCCGAGGGCTTAACCACCCTAAATTTTATGCTTACGCGTCCACTGTGTGATTCACAGCAAACGAACAACCACC
>NZ_QLMJ01000039.1 GCF_003259845.1 Actinoplanes lutulentus | reverse complement strand
TCGAACTCATCAGCGAACTCCTCGGATCCGACGAGGCTGTCCGGCAATGGTTCGGCGCCGGCATGCTCGAGAACGTCACGCTCGCCCTGGGCCTCGCCGACATCGACGAGCCCTGGGCACGCACCCTGCGCGGCGGCTGAGCCGTGAACACGGACCCGCGGCTGACGTTCGCCAGCAACGCGACTGACCGGCGGGTCCGGCATCGGAACGCCAGATACCGCCGTCGCGAGCGTTGACCGAAGCCGCCTGAGAGGTGCTGCCATCCAAGCGGCCCTGCAAGGACCTGCTGCAGGACGAAGCCGGCGTGTAACGACGCATCAAATCTATTATTCGCCGGTCGGCGCATGCGCCCGCGCGGACAGGCGGCTGTCGACTGGGTTCCGATCCCCAGGCGGTTACCTAAAGGTGACCGAGTAACTGATAAGTGCTTTCTTCGCCTTTTGATGACCGATTTCTTTGTTGCCGAGTACTAAAAGAGAGAGGTGCGCGTCATGGCGGTAACCCTGGTGAACCCGAGCGGGCTGCCGGAAATCCCGATCTACCGGCAGGTGTCGGTGGCGACCGGCTCGAAGCTGATCCACGTCGCGGGTCAGGTCGCCTGGGACGAGACGGGCACGACGGTCGGCGAGGGTGACCTCGCCGCCCAGGTCGAGCAGGCCTACCTCAACGTCGGCGCCGCCCTGGCCGGCGTCGGCGCGACCTTCGCCGACGTGGTGAAGCTGACCGTGCACGTCGTCGACTGGCAACCCGAGCAGATGCCGCAGCTCCTGGACGGCATCGCCCGCGCAGCGGCGAGGCTGGGCTTCACCCCGGCCGCGCCGGCGTCGCTGTTCGGCATCGTCGCACTGGACGTGCCGGAACATCTGGTGGAAGTGGAGGCGGTCGCCGTCCTCGACTGATCAGCCGACCGGGTCGTGGAAGCGGCTGCGGGATGTCTCAATGCGGCCGAGGTAGCGCTGGGTCCAGCCGCACATGCCGTCGGCCACTTGACACAAGCCATCACCGGCCCCCGGTGAGGGTGTACTCGACGCGCGGCGGGATGCGTCCGTTGCGGAGGAGACGTGCGCGGTAGTGATCCGTTTGGCGCACGGTTCAGGTCTACGCGAGCAGGTGCGACAAGACGGTAGCTCTCGTGTGGGAGAAGGACCGTAGGGCTATGTGGGTCAGGCGGCGTCAGCGTGTCGTCGGTGTTGGTCGCTTTGATGGTGCCGGAGAGCGTCGTCGAGCTGGTCTTCGAGGGTGATGATCCGGCAGACGGCTTCCAGGGCGGTGCCGCGGTCGACCATCTCCCGAGCTCGTGCGGCCAGGCGTAACTGGTAGCGGGAGTAACGGCGGTGCCCGCCGGCGGACCGCAACGGCGTGAACAGTTTCGCCTCGTCGAGTCGGCGCAGGAAGTCCGGCGAGGCGCCGGTGATCTCCGCGGCGCGACCCATCGTGTAGGCGGGGTAATCCTCATCGTCGAGCATGTCGTCCGGTTGGGCCATACAGGTACCTCCATGACGAGGGCCCCGGCGCAGAAAGCGCCGGGGCCCAGGGTTACGGGTTTACTACACCATCCACCGACAGGGTCGTCGATTTGTCGTATCCGCACCGGCCTCGAACTTCAGCGGCTTGGGGTGCGAGGATCGCATAAGCGTGACCGGAGACCACCTCACGTTCGATGGAGACTGCGGTGTCCACCCCCAGAACCGGGAACTGCGTCCTGACCGGCGGGCGATCCAACGGTGCTGAACCCTCCCTTTCCTCTGCTTCCATTACTGAATTCCTGTCGTGCCATCTGCCGGTGTCGGAGCCCCACGCAAACTTCATGGCACCGCACACGTGCGCCAGATCTGTCTTGCATCAGGCAGGGCCCCGAACCTGCATCGGCCCTGCCTGGACATGCCCTGACCTGGAATTACGTCAAGGTCTTGTCGTACCACTGCATTGTCTTGCTGGGGTGCGGTAGCGCACTCCATCGCGGTGCCGAGCGAGCCACGAACCGTCCGAGCCCTGCTTGACGCTCGGCCTGCTACGTCTGCGTCTTCAACGATCTCTGCTGTCAACGACAGAAACGTTAACCCGCTCCACCAAGAAAGTCTAGTGAGTTCACCATAGATTTTCTCGGCGCCCATGTCTCCGTTCTGGGTGAGGGCAACCCGACGCGACACCTCGGCGGGCTGCCCTCCGCAAAGGGCTTTGTACAGTGGCGACCGCAGGTGCGTGTTGGCTACGGCGTCCGGGCGGTTACCCGCCCGGATCGGCTCAGAGTGAGGTCAGGCGCCGCTGGTCGGACGCGACAACCTCTTCGGTGCTGCTGACGGCCCAGCGTTCGGTGCGGCTGTCGTAGAGAATGATGCTGCCGTCGAACAGAACGATCCGGTCGAGATAGCTGTCCGGGTCCGCAGCGGTGGTGGCCTCCTGATCGAACTCCGCGAGCGCGGGAATGACGTCAGCCAGCAGGATCGCCATCGTCATGGACGGTTCGTCGAAGGCGCGGTTGAGTTTTTCGGCGACTTCGTGCGCAGTGGCGGTCATCATGAGTCCTTCATCGTGCGCTGGAAGGTGCGATTGCGGTGCCGATGGCGGCGGTCCTGTACCCGTGATGGGCGCCGCTCATCCGCCATGTACACGGACGGTTTCCGAAGCTTGGCTGCCAGAGGGCACTTCACCGGCCAGGCCATCGGCTCGCCCCACATGGCGGTCATCGGCCTCAACCTGATCCGCAGGGCCAGTTGACCGCGCCGTTGGTGGTTGACGATGCCTGATGCGCCTCTCAAGATCTCCAGAATCGCGGGGCTCTTGTGACGCGAAGTGATCTGACGCGGGTTGTCCCCGACGTCCTCGCCGACGACATCTTGGAGACGGAAGCAGTCACCGGACGCCATGCGACCGGATTCGTTCTGCGGCTCTGGGACGCTTTCGGCAGCCCCTACGAGGACCTGCCGTGCCGGATCGGAGCGCGTTTGTCAGGAATGATCAGCGTGCGGACCGACGCCGCCAGGACGGCCACCTCGAATTCGTTGCCGCGGGCGTCGTCCCACCGGTAGCGATAGAGGCCGCGACATCAACTCACTTACAGACGTCGGGTTCTGGGGCAAAAGTTGGCAACTGTGCCCGACCACACTGATGCCCTGCAACTGCCACCCGGCCTCTCTCCCGCGCACCGCGACCTGCTCGAGGCCTTGGCACATCGCAACGCAGCGGACTACGGACCGAAGCTCTTGGGCCTGGTCTTGTCTGGCTCAGCAGGTCGGGAAATGGCGACGGAGAGGTCCGACCTCGATGTGTTCGTCGTGCTCACCAACAACGGCGGGCGCGGGCCCGAGACGAGCCGTTCCGCAACGCTGGACGAGACCATCGTGGCAATCTCTGATCTTGAGCGGGTGTCGCCGTTCGGATCTGAGGGATGGTGGTACCGCTGGTCGTTCGCTTGGGCACCGACGCTGCTGGACCACACCGAAGGGCGGTTGGCATCAGCACTTCGCCGGCAAGCCACGGTCAATGCCGACGAAGCTGAATCGATCCTCGTTGAGCATGACCGGCTGGACGGCTGGCTCAATTTCGCCTATCGCGCACTGAAGAATGACCGTGACGGACGCACGCTGGAACGGCGTCTGGACGCCGCCGAGTCGATGCCATGGCTCCTGGACGTGATCTTCACATTGGAGGGACGAGTGCATCCCTACCACAAGTATCTTCCCTGGGAGCTCCGCCGGCACCCGCTTACCCACTGGCAGGCCGAGGAGCTGCTCGCCTTGCTGACCGCCACCTTGGACGGTGACCCATCAGCGATTCGAGCGGCCTTCGCGCGTATCGAAAAGGCTTGTGCCGCTTTCGACAGCCTGATCCAGGTCCCAGTCCTCACACCTGTCATCGAGGGTTGGGGCGACGAGTTGCAGTTGCTGAGGCATTGAAACCGTAGGGCAATGGCGGCTGTGCTCGCGACTCAGCCGATCGTGGGACATGAGGACGCCCGGGCCCCACATCAGGACGGCGGTGTCGTGGATCGCGGGACGTGTCCTCACCGACGTGCAGGAAGATTCCGACCGCCTGGATGTGGTGTTTCACTTCGGCGACCTCGCATTGAAGGTCTTCCCGATACATTTCGCTCCCGGCTCCGACGGAACCGGAGGATCGGTCCACCGGGCGGCATGGTCGCCTTCGGGGCAGGTACTGATTGCCGGACCAGGCACTCTCCGCGGGGTCGAGGACTCTGCGCGCTCTGAATTGACTGCGGCGTTGACGTACGCGCGGGACTACGAAACCTCTGATGGGCGTTGATCGGTCGATCTGGGCACCCGCCGGACGTGGGCTGGCGGCAGTCCGGCGGGAGCTTCGCCGCTGCGCTGCCTCCCATGAGCTGAAGTAGAAGGCGGCGTCGTCCGGGAGTTCGCTTCTGCGATGCCGCCCGGTACCTCCGGCTGGCCCGCGATCATGGCATCGGGCGCCGAAGCGCGGGAAGGTGCCGGGTTCCGTGTGTGCGGTTTCGCCGAACTTCGTAGGCTCGACGTCGTGAAAAGGGCCCGGCCGGCATGCTCGATCCTTGGCCTGGGAGTAATCACCCTGTTGACGGCGCCGTTGTCCGCCTGCGCCCGCGACCAAGCCGAACATCGCGTACCTGAGCCCACGGAGACGCCGCCCGGGTTCGTCGCGACGCTCGGCGGATTCGCCGGACCGGTTCTCGCTCGGCTCACGGAACGTACCGGACCATGGACGGCAACGCTGGGCGAGCTGGACGACACTGGCGCGCTCTTCGTGTTCATCGCGTGTGCCGGCGGCGGCTCCGTCGTCACCACCTACGCCACCGCGTCCACGGACTCCACCACGATCACGACTCCCTGTGGCAGCAGACCTCACGAACCGGCAACTGACCCGGCAGTGGGCCGAGGCCCGATGACCATCACCGTTCAACCTGACGGCGATCAGCAATGGTCCGCTCTGATCGCCCGCAAGACCCCCGGCTGAGCGGCGCACCCGAGGGCGCATCCATGCTCACGCTGTCAGTGACACTGTGAGAAAGGATGCCTCACGCCTCCCCTAGGCCCACGGCGCGATTCGCGCATGCCGGCATCTTCCTGGATGACGAGGCGGAACCGGAGACCCGGAGACCGACCTTCGGTGAAGCCATCTGTGAAGCCCTCATCGCGGAAACACGGGAAGTGGACCGCCGAGCAGATGCGCTGCGGATTCGAGTGGCTTGAGCCGCGCATCGAGCCGTTCCTCCGTGGCCGGTCGTGGCTGGCGGTTCGTTGCCGAGGTTCTTGGCGGAACCGTGGCGCCCAAGGTGTTCGAGTCTGAAGAATCAAGGTTGTGCTGACTGCCGAGGACTACGCCTGGTTCGAGGAAACCGATCTGGGCTTGGCAGTGGCGTCCTGCCTGACGTTCGTCAAGGACGTCTCGGCGACGGAAGTGGTTCGTCGTCTG
Organism: Actinoplanes lutulentus; assembly: GCF_003259845.1. Lineage (GTDB taxonomy): Bacteria > Actinomycetota > Actinomycetes > Mycobacteriales > Micromonosporaceae > Actinoplanes > Actinoplanes lutulentus. Next base: position 1,330 of record NZ_QLMJ01000039.1, on the reverse strand, counting down.
GGAGGCGCCGAGGTTGCCCGTATGGAAGGGCTGGCCCGGTTCGAGCGGTACGAGTCCGCGGTGACGACGCCTCCCGACGCCTATGACGAGGACGGGACGTACGCCGCAGGCGGTAAGAGCACTGGCCGGGAGTTCGCCGCCGTGTGTGATCAGGCCGGTGGCGCTTTCATGCTGGAGATTTACGGCTTGCTCGGCATTACCGACGGCGTCCTGCGCCGGTTGTCCGCGGGTACCTCTGTCGCGGTCCTCTACAACACCGAGACGAACGATCCACGCTTTATCTGGGCTCATGACGGCGAAATCCGGGTGGCGTTCGATCCCTATCACGCCGGGTGGCGCGACGGCAGCGACCCTGACGCCTTGCTCGCGGTGATGGAGCAACTCGGCTTCAACCTCAGCGACGAGGACCTTGACCCGAGCGACCCCCGGTGGGTCTTCGACGATCAGGCACCCCAGCGAGCACTCGCCCTGGCCCATCACCTCACCGGTGTCCCGTTCACCAACGACACCCTGAGCCAGCCGACCTTTCTCGCGGTCAGCGTGCCGGCCACCGAGGCACTGGACCTCGACGAGGCCGTCGAGGTCGTACCGCCGCTGTACTTCCACGACGTAGCTCCCACGGTCGAGGCCGTGGAAACCATGGACCTGAGCCGCATTGGACTCAGTGTCGCAGCCATCGGTGAGCCGATCACCGTCCAGCCTTTCGCGCCCTACGGCAACGACGCCGAACTGCGGTACACCATCCGCTCCGTGCAGCAGGCACCGAACGCCGGCCCGGATCCCGAAGAAGCCGACACCGTATGGCTGCTCCTCGACGTCGAGGTGGCCGGTGTCAGCGGCCAGGCTCTGGCCGCACCGCACGACCTCGCATTCGTGGCCGCCGACAGCTCCCGCTACTGGCCGATGGGCATCGGCGGCAAACAACAGCTGGAGACGACGGTTCTCCAACCCGGCGAAAAGGTTTCCGGACCAGTGCTGTTCCAGGTACCTGCCGACGTCCCAGCATTCGGCAAAATCGTCATCAAGGCCATCGACGACAACGGCGACCTACCCCTGGGCTACTGGCCCATGAACGGACCGCCCCCGCACTACGAAGGCCCGGAACGATATCCCTGGTAGACCTGCTACACCGGCTCCGGAACCAGACTTCCGCTGCGAGCACCAAGCCGTGGCTCTGTCGGTCAGTGTCAGGTTCTGTCCCTCCTTGCGTGATTGATCTTGCTTAGACGCTCAGAAAGGACCCGTTTTCGGAGCAGATCAAAGTTGGCTCTGCCGTACATCTGTCGTTTCAGGGTTTTGATGCGGTTGACGTTGCCTTCGACCGGGCCGG
>NZ_QLMJ01000038.1 GCF_003259845.1 Actinoplanes lutulentus | reverse complement strand
GAGAACGTCGCCTACGGCTACCGCACCGCCGCCCAGGTCGTCAACGGCTGGATGAAGAGCCCGGGCCACCGCACCAACATCCTCAACTGCAAGTCCAAGACCGTCGGCGTCGGCGCCGTCTACTCCGCCAACGGCACCCCGTACTACACCCAGGACTTCGGCTACTGAAGTCTTTGACCCCCTGCAAGACCAGCGATGCCCCAGCCGATCCCCCTGCGGCTGGGGCATCGTTGCGTCCGCAGCCGATCCAGGCAAGCGCCGCCCACCTCGACTTTCGCCATGCTGTCAAACCGCCCGCGAGACAACCAGCCGGACCAGCCGGACTGGCCGGTCGTGAGAGTGGGCCAGGCCGGGTCGCGGCGTGGATCAGGTCGCACATAACGCCGCCGTGTGCCCGGGTCTACGCCCTGGCCACGATGAAGTCGCACGAACCGCAACCGTGTGACCCCATCCACGCCACCCGAGCATCCGTGTGCCCTCAGCTACGTGCACCAAAGCACACCGTGTGCCCTCGAATCGCTCCCATGCCGCTGACATTGATCAGCAGCTTTGCGTGCCGAAATGGTGAAACCGAGCGCCTGTCCGCCAACCAAGACTTGCCAAGATCCGTCGCGGAAGAAGGCACGACGACTGCTACCGGACACCCCACCAGCGCAGATCTGGGCGGTACGGGCTGCGATTCGGGCAGAAGCTGCCAACATCGCGCGGGGAGAGGCATTCGCTGCCGCCCGACACCACCTCGGCACCCCACCAACGCGGATCTAGGCACGTTCCGGCTGACATTCGGGCGAGAGCCGCCAAGATCGCACGAGGCTGGACGGGAAACTCGGCACAGAGGCGGCTTACCCGGGTGGGCGGGCCGGGCTCTCGCCCCCCAGCTAACCCGGGTGAGCGAGCTGGGCTCGCCTCCGGCTGACCCGAGTGGGCAGGCCGTACTCACACCCCGCGGCTTACCCGAGTGGGCGGGCTAAGCTCACACGCCGGCGTGTTCGGGCGCCAACGCTGGTGCCGGGCGGGCGGCGGCTGAGAACGTGACGGCTGCCAGGACCAGGCCCGCCGCCGCCAGGGCGAAGCCGATCCACGCCGCGCCCAGGTAGCCCCACCCCAGGCTGATCGCCGCGCCGCCCAGCGCGGCGCCGGCGCTGTTGGCGATGTTGCCGGCTGATTGATTCACTGCGGCGCCCATGAGCTGGGCGCCCGGGGTCACCGAGATCAGCCAGGTCTGGATGGCCGGCCCGATGAAACACGCCGCCGCGCCGACCAGGAAGGCCGCCACGAACAGGCCCACCGGGTGCTGCGCGACGACCGCGAACAGGCCGATCGTCACCACGATGCCGGCGAACCCGCCGACGACGCTGCGGCGCAGGTCGCGGTCGGCGGCGAAACCGCCGGTCAGGATGCCGGCGGTCATCCCGCAGCCCATCACCGCCATCACCCACGGCACCGTATTGCTGGACAGCCCGGTGACGTGCGTGGTCACCGGCGACACGTAACTGATCACCGCGAAGAAACCGCTGGAACCCACGGCCACCACCAGCGCGACCAGCCAGACGTGCGGTGAGCGGAAACTGCGCAGCTCGGCGCGTGGGGAGCCGCCCGGGGCGGCCGCCACCGGCGGCACGGTCGCGAGCACGGCAAGCAGGGTGAGCACGAAAACCCCCGCGACCGCCAGGTACGCGACTCGCCAGCCCTGCGCCTGCCCGAGAGCGGTGATCAACGGTACGCCGAACACGTTGGCGCCGGTCAGCCCGCTGAGCACGATCGCGAAGCCCTTGCCGTAGTTGCCGGGCCCGAGAATGTTCGCCGCGACGATGCCCGCCGCCCCGAAGTACGCGCCGTGGGCCAGCCCGGAGACGAAGCGGCCGGCCATGACGAGACCGAACGTCGGTGCGATCGCCGAGGCCAGGGTGCCGATCACGAACAGCCCGAGCAGCCCGACGAGCAGCCGCCGGCGAGGCACCCGGGCGGTCAGCGCCGCGATGGTGGGCGCGCCGACGACGACACCGAGCGCGTACGTGGTGATCATCCAGCCGGCCGTGGCGACGGCGTCGGGGGCCGATCGGGCGTACGAAAGAGGAAGTAGATCTCGGGCGATCTCGGGAAGCAGGCCCATGGCGACGAACTCGGTGAGGCCGAGCCCGAAACCGCCGAGTGCCAGGGCGAACAGGGCAGCCCACCGGCGTCCCGCGGATAACGTTTCCACGAGCGCAGACTCTAGAACGTTCTAGCGACTTCGTCCGTAGAACGTTCTAGTGACGACCGCAACAACGGGACTGACAGCACCGGCAGACGCGTGTCAGAGCCGTGAAAGCGCCGTGTCAGCGACCGCGCCCATGGTTACCCCCATGAGTTCAGCGATTGAGGTTTCCGGGCTGCGAAAGGCCTTCGGCGACAAGGTGGTGCTCGACGGCATCGACCTCGACGTCCCGGCCGGAACGATCTTCTCCCTGCTCGGCCCGAACGGGGCCGGCAAGACCACCACCGTCAACGTGCTGACCACGCTGATGACCGCCGACGCCGGGACGGTACGCGTCGCCGGCCACGACATCACCACCGACGCCAAAGCCGTCCGCGCCCTGATCGGGGTGACCGGCCAGTTCGCCGCCGTCGACGAACTGCTGACCGGCCAGGAGAACCTCCAGCTGATGGTCGACCTCAGCCGCAAGAACGTCAGCGGCACCGTCGTCACCGAACTGCTGGAGCGTTTCGAGCTGTCCGAGGCCGCGCAGAAGCCGGTGTCGACGTACTCCGGTGGCATGCGCCGCAAGCTGGACCTGGCCATGACGCTGGTCGGCAACCCGCGGATCATCTTCCTCGACGAGCCGACGACCGGGCTGGACCCGCGCAGCCGCCGCACGATGTGGGACATCATCCGTGACCTGGTGGCCGACGGGGTGACCATCTTCCTGACCACGCAGTACCTGGAGGAGGCGGACCAGCTCGCCGACCGGGTCGCGGTGCTCGACGGTGGCCGGCTGGTCGCCCAGGGCACACCCGCCGAGCTGAAGCGCCAGATCGGCGGCACCCACGTCCGGCTCCGGTTCGCCTCGGTGGCCGAGTTCGACGCGGCCGCCCGGATCCACCCCGGCGCACAGCAGGATGCCGATGCCCTCACGCTGCGGGTTCCCAGCGACGGCGGCACCGACTCGCTGCGCGCCCTGCTCGACCGGCTCGCCGAGCACCAGCTCAGCGCCGAGGAGTTCTCGGTGCACACCCCCGACCTTGACGACGTTTTCCTCGCCCTCACGGGCCGCACCGCGGAGGCCGCGAAATGAGCACTAAATCCCACTCCCTCGTCATGCTGCGCCGCGACTTCAAGCACCTGACCCGGAACCCGACGTCGCTGTTCAACGCGGTCCTGATGCCGATCGTGATGATGCTGATGTTCGTCTACGTGTTCGGGGACGCGTTCAACGTCGGCGTCGACTACATCGACTACGCGACGCCGGGGCTGATGCTGCTGGCCGTCTGTTACGGACTCGGAGCGACCGCGACCTCGGTGAACTCGGACATGACCAAAGGCATCATCAACCGGTTCAAGGCCATGGACGTCTCCCGGGGCGCGGTGCTCAACGGTCACGTCGTCGCCAGCGTGCTGACCAACCTGATCGCCATCGCGGCGCTGGTCGGCGTCGCGTTCCTGCTCGGCTTCAACCCGTCGGCGAGCGCGCTCGACTGGCTCGGTGTGCTCGGTGTCGTCCTGCTGCTCGGTGTCGCGACCAGCTGGCTGACCGTGGCGCTGGGCCTGGCGGCGAAGTCGCCGGAGACGGCCGGTCTCGCGTCGGTGCCGCTGGTCATGCTGCCGTTCTTCAGCAGCGCGATCGTGCCGGCCGAGTTGATGGGTCCCGGTGTGCGGCAGTTCGCCGAGTACCAGCCGTTCACGCCGATCATCGAGAGCCTGCGCGGGTTCCTCAACGGCACACCGGACACCGGCGCGCTGATGGCCGCCGTCGCCTGGTGCATCGGGATCGCCCTGGTCGGCTATCTGTGGGCGTCCAACACGTTCAAGAAGCGGGCGTGAGCGTGATCTCGGCCAGCTGACGCCAGCCGGTCAGCGTGCCTTCCCGAACCGCCTCGGCGAACCCTTCGTCGCCGAGGCGGTTTCGTGCTGCCCGCTCGATGCGTGCCACGTCCGGGTTCGAGCCGTCCTTGAGTCCGCGCATCCCGGCGCTCGCGCCCAGAAGCCGCGCGGCCTGGATCTCCGACCCGGACAGCAGAGCCAGGTCCGCGACACCGACGAGGATCGCGGCGATCAGGGCGGCATGCCCCGCCTCCGCGGCGGCCTCACACGCCGACGTGTGGTGCGAGCGGGCCGCGGTGAGGTCGTCGGTGAGCAGGCCACGGAGGCTTTCGGTGAACGCGCGTACCGTCGGCTGGTCTGCCTTGTCGCCCAGAATCGCCGTCGCGGCATCGAGCTGGCTCCGCGACTCGAGGAGATCACCGCGCCAGCGGGCGAGCTCGGCTCGGGTGATCGCCAGCTCCGCGAGGGCGTCGGGCCAGGTCACCCGCTGGGCGCACCGCTGTGCCTCGGCGAGCGCGGCGGCGCTGGCGGCCTCGTCGCCGAGCAGCCAGTACAGCTGGGCCTGGCGGGCCCGCAGCTGGATGACGTCCTCGATGGCGCCGGCCTCGGTCACCACGGTGATCGCCTGCTCGTAGTGGTCGCAGGCTGTCGCGAGGTCACCGCGGGTGGCGATCCGGTCGGCCAGCTCGGTCAGCGCGAAGTAGATCCCGAAGCGTTCACCCAGCGCCCGGAACTCGGCGAGCGCGGTCTCCAGGTATTCGTCGGCTTCACGCCCGGTCTGGCCGAGGTTGATCCGCGTCTTGCCCAGGTGGAGGCGGGCCAGTGCGCGTACCCAAGGGTCTTGGTCCTGGAGAAGGTTTTCCCAGGCGGGGAGGGAGTCCTGGGGGGATCGCAGGAGGCGTTCGAGGGGGACGACGAGGTTGAGCAGGGGGCCGGGCTTGTCGATGGTGCCGCGGAGTGCGAACGCTTTGTTGATCCACTCGGCGGCCTGGTGCTCGTCGGCGCGGCCGGAGCCGGCGTAGAGGACGACGAGGGCGTAGACGGTCGCCCGGATCTCGTCGGGCACGTCGTCGGGCACGTCGCCGGGCGTCCCTGAGGACGTTTCCTTGGACGTTTCTGTGGCTGCGATGATCAGTTCGGCGCCTTCGGCCTTACGGCCGCTGAGCCACCAGTACCAGCCGGCGCCGGCCGCGAGCCGCATCGCCGCGTATGCCTCGCCGGCGGCCAGCGCGCCTCGCATCGCGGCGCCGATGTTGTCGTGCTCGGCCTCCAGAACGGCGAGCCATGTCAGCTGGTCAGCGCGGCGCAGATGCGGTTCGGCGGTCTCGGCCAGCTCGGTGAACCAGGCCAGATGCGCGTGGCGCGCCGACTCCTGCTCGCCGGCCTCGGCGAGGCGCTGGGCGGCGTACTCCAGGATCGTGCCGAGCATCCGGTACCGCGGCGTCGCGGCCACGCTGGTGACCAGCAGCGATTTCTCGGCCAGCGAGGTGATCAGTTCAAGCACGTCGTCCGGCTCGACGCCGCCGCCGGAGCAGACCCGCTCGGCCGCCTCCAGACTCGCCCCGCCGCTGAACACCGCGAGTCGGCGCAGCACCATCCGCTCATGCTCGGTGAGCAGTTCCCAGCTCCAGTCGACGACCGCGCGCAGCGTCCGGTGCTGCGGCTGCGCGGTGCGACTGCCCTTGTTGAGCAATCGGAATCGGTCATCGAGCCGCGCGGCGAGCTGGTCGAGAGACATCGTGCGCAGCCGGGCCGCGGCCAACTCGATCGCCAGCGGCATGCCGTCGAGCGCCCGGCAGACGCGCGCCAGGACCGAAAGATCGGGCGCCAGGTCCGTTCGCACGGCGCCGGCACGTTCCAGCAACAACTGTACGGCCGGAGACCCCTCGATCTCGTCAGCGGTGGCGTCCCGGCCGGGCACCGCGAGGGGCTCGACCCGCCACAGCGCCTCACCGGTGATGCCGAGCGGTTCCCGGCTCGTCGCGACAATCCGCAGCCGCCGGCACTCCCCCAGCAGTCGATGGGCAAAATCGGCCGCCGCCTCGATGAGGTGCTCGCAGTTGTCGAGAACGAGCAGCATTTCCCGGTCACGGATGGCGCTGATCAACCGGTCGGTCAGGTCGGTGTGCGGCGACGCGGCAAGCAACGCATCCCGCAGGCCGAGCGCGGTGATAGCAGCCTGCGCCACATCACCGCCGCCGCCGCTCGGGGTTTCCCGGCCACGGCCCTGGGTTTCGTCGCTGCTCCCCGTCGTCTCACGGCTGCTGCCCGTCGTCTCACGGCTGCTGCCCTGAGTTTCGCGGCTGCCGCTCTGGCTCGCTGAGATGGCAGCGAGTTCGACCAGCCAGGCGCCGTCCGGAAGATCGCCGGTCAGCGTCCGCGCGGTCTCGGTGGCGAGCCGCGTCTTGCCGGACCCGCCCGGCCCGATCAGCGTGGTCAGCCGTCGCCCGGCAACCAGCTCGCGGACCGCGGCGATGTCGTCACTTTTGCCGACAAAATTGGTCAGCTCGGCGCGCAGGTTGGTCCGCCGCTCCTGCTCGGGCCGGCCGACGTCGCCGCGCAGCAACGCCACGTGCAGGCCGGACAACTCCGGCGAGGGATCGGCGCCGAGCGCATCGGCCAGGGCTTCTTTCGTACGCTCGAAGACCAGCAACGCCTCGTTACCCCGCCCGGCAGCGACGAGGGCGCGCATGAGTGCGGCAGCGAGGCGCTCCCGCATGGGGTACTCCGCGACAAGCCCGGTCAGCTCGGTGACCGTCCCGACGTCCTCCAGCGCGACCAGCCGCAACTCGTCGAGCCGGGCGACCGTGGTGTCACGGGCGATGCCGTCCGGCAGGCCGGCGTCGGCGAAGGGCGCGCCCCGCCACAGCGCTAGGGCATCCCGCGGCCGGCCCGCGGTGATCAGCCGCTGAAACCGCACGGCGTCGACGGCATCGGGGTCGACCGTGAGCCGGTATCCGTCGGTGTGGCCCTCGATCAGCCCATCGGGCAACGCCTTGCGAAGCCGGGAGACGAGGCGGTGCAACGCGTTCGTCGCCTCGGCGGGTAGGTCGTCGCCCCAGATCCAGTCGAGCAGCGTGGTTTTGGGGACGATGCGGCCGGGGTCGAGGGCGAGGGCGATGAGGAGGGCACGCAGGCGGGCGCCCGGGATGTCGGCAAGAACCCCGTCACCCGCACGAACCTCGAACGATCCAAGCACCCCGATCTGCACGCGCCAGATTTTGCCACGAGGGTCCGACAGGCCCCCGCGGCGATGGCGTACCGCTCGATCTCGCCGCGAGCAGACGCCTTCCAACGCAACAAGGACCGGCACCCAGCGGCGAGCTCAGCGCAGGATTGGCCACAGCCGCGGCTGCGGCCCGGCCGGCCGATCTTGAGTGATTTTCTACATCGGAGGGTCGGAAGTCGCTCAAGATCGACCGGGGCCCCTCCGGTGTGTCGAGTTGGGGTTCGATTCGCGCCCGAACTTCGCACACACGCCGCAGACCGCCTGCCCGCGTGGATTTGAGGCGAGCCGGTCACGGAACCGAGCCGTAGCTCCGGCATCTCATCGGACTCTCATAAGGTGACTGGACTACGGCCGCGCGGCACGAGCCGTCGCCCAGTTGCGTAATCGGACCCTGATGACGTGGCTGAACTACGGCTCGCGGCGCTGCGGACGCTATCTGGGCAAGCTCTGCCCGCATGCCGGCTCGCGCTCGCGGTCGCGTTATCGGCCCCCGCACGACCACAAGCACAAGCCGACCACTCCCGTCCTGCCTGGCCTGGCGGGACCGCGTGGGTCAGCGGAACGTTTGGCGGATCTCGCCGATGCCCTCGGCTTTGCTGATCAGGGTCTCCCCCGGCTGCAGGTAGCGCGGCGGATTGCGGCGGTTGCCCACGCCCGCCGGTGTCCCCGTGAAGATCAGGTCGCCCGGCAGCAGCGGGCACACCGCGGAGATCCGGGCCACCAGCTCCGCGACCGGGAAGATCATTTCGCTGGTGCGGCCGTGCTGGACCCGTTCGTCGCCCAGGAAGCACTCGAACCCGATATCGTCACGGTCGGCGAACTCGTCCGGCGTCACCAGGTACGGGCCGGTCGGGCCGAAGCCCGGGAACGACTTCGCCAAGGAGAACTGCGGGGGCTTGCCGCGCATCTGCAGGTCCCGCTCGGACAGGTCCTGGCCCAGGGTCAGCCCGGCCACCGCGTCCCACGCCCGGGACGCGGGGATGCTGGATCCGCCGGCGCCGATCACGGCTACCACCTCGATCTCCCAGTCCGGCTTGCCCTGCGGCAGCGTCACCGCAGTGATCGGCCCGGTGATGCAGGACGGGAACTTGGTGAACAGCAGCGGGTCGTCCGGCGCCTGGTAGCCGGCTTCGGCGGCGTGCGGGCGGTAGTTGAGCGCCACCGCGAACACCTGCCGGGGCTGCGGCACCGGCGGGCCGAGCTGCTCCACGGTGAACGGGACGGCCGAGGACCAGTCCGCGCCTACTGCCCACTTGAGCAGCTCGTCGAAGCGGCCCAGCGACGCATTGACCGCCTCGCCACCGGGCACATCGAGAGCCAGCGCATCGCGGGTCAGCACCAGCCGCCCGTCGAGAGTCGCAAACCGCATGGCCGGCCCTCAGTCCGTGTACAGCGAGCTTGTGTACGGCGACGTGTCGTGCGCCGTGCTCCACGGGACGACCCGGTTGCGCAGCACGCCCAGACCTTCGATCTCGGCCTCCACCACGTCGCCCGGGCGCAGATAGAAGTCGAACGGGTTCGGCTGGATCGCCGCGACACCCGAGATCGTGCCGGTGGTGATGATGTCGCCGGCCGAGTACCCCTGCGGGGAGTGATGGGCGACCAGGTGCGGGATCGGCAGCAGCAGCTGGTCGGTGTTGCCGGTCTGCCGGACCTGGCCGTTCACCCGCAGCTCCATGGCGAGCTTGTGCGGGTCGGCGATCTCGTCGGCGGTGACGATCCACGGGCCGATCGGGCAGAACGTGTCGATGCCCTTGGAGAACGAGAAGACGCCGGACTGCATCTCGCGCCGCTGGATGTCGCGGGCGGTGATGTCGTTGAAGACCAGGTAGCCGGCGATGTGGTCGACGGCTTCCTCGGGGCTGAACCACTTGCCGGGCTTGCCGATGATGACGCCCAGCTCCAGCTCGTAGTCGAGCTCGTTGGTCAGGCCCTCCGGGTACACGATGTCGTCATCCGGGCCGATGATCGCGTCGACGTTCTGAAAGAACACGATCCCCTTGTGTACGGGATGCGACCAGTTCACCGCCTGGAGCTCTTCGTGGTGAGCGGCGAAGTTTCCGGCGGTGTGGAAGAACTTCTTCGGCACGATAGGCGCCCGCAGCCGGACGTCGGCGAGGGCCAGACGCTCGCCGGTCTCGCGGACCGCGCCGTCGCGCTCGAAGTACTCCCGGGTCGAGCCACACTCCAGCTCGATGACCGTGTCGTCCTCGAGGCGGCCGACCCGTCCCTCGTCGAATGTCACCAGGCGCATCGCATCATCCGATTCTCATTGAGTGAAAGTAACTTTCACAACGGTTCGAAACGAAGCGTGCCCGCTACCCATGGTCGGTGTCAACCGGGTCAGCGCTGTGTAAAACCGGGGACATGAAAAGGCCCGCCGTCCGGGAGTGACGGCGGGCCTGAGCGCTGGAGGTCAGTTGGCCTTGGCGACCACAATCGGGGTGATCACCGGGGCCGGAGCGAGGCGCCGGGCCGCCGACTGGCTCGCGCGACGTAGTTGACCGTCGAGATCACCGAGGCCGAGGCGGGCGCCGCGGCGAATCCGCTAGGTTGCCGATCGGTTGCCCTCGACCCGGAAGACCCGCAGCTGCAGGGCCAGGGTCGCGTAGTAGCCGACCAGGGTGGTCAGCTCGAACACCGCGGGCCGGCCCAGACCGTCGGCGGCCTGCTGAAACTCCTCATCGGTCAGGTCGTTCCGGGACGCGAGTGCCAGCGTCGTGGCGGCGACCAGGCGTTCCATCGGATCGTCGAACGCCGGCGCGTCACCCGCCAGCGCCGCCTCCAGCTCGTCGTCACGAAGACCCACCGCACGACCGGCCGCGCGGTGGGCGTACTCCTCGAAGTCGCTCTGCCAGACCCGCGCGACCGTGAGAATCGCGATCTCCCGTGACCGGCCGGTGAGGCCGGTGCGGTAACGCACCGCGCCGCCGAGTTGCTGGAGCGCCTCGCCCAGGGCGGGTTGCAGCAGCATCGCGTTGAACGGACCGACCAGTGCGCCATCGGCGTCTACCAGCGGAAACGGGCCGTTAGCGCGTGGCCCGCCGGCGATGGCGTCAAACAAAAATCGTTGTTCCGGAGATAGATCCCCATAACGAAACCCCGGCACCCGGCTCATGCCGGTGCCCGATATCCGAGCAGCGCCGAGATTTCCGCGCACGCCTGGTCGATCAGCGGGCGCAGCTCGCGGATGATGCGCTGGCTGGACCAGTCGCGGGACTGCACCGCGAGGTTCGCACCGGCGACGACCCGGCCGGTGGCGTCGTAGACCGGCGCGGCGACCGAACGCAGGCCGAACGCGAGTTCCTCGTCCTGCAGCGCCCAGCCCTCGGAGCGGATGGTGGCTAGCTCGCCGCGCAGCTCGTCGAGACTGACCTTGGCGTTGGGTCCGTGCTGGCGGGAGAACGAGTGCTCGGTGATCCGGCTGGTCAGGTCGTCCTCGTCGAGGTGGGCGAGCAGCAGCTTGCCGATCGAGGTGTGCACGGCCGGCAGGGTCGAGCCGACCTGGATGTTCGCGGTGACCAGGTCGGAGTTGCGCAGCCGGACCAGGTAGAGCACCCGGTCGCCGGTGAGCGTCGCGAGGTTGACCGTCTCGCCGCTGGCGATCGAGAGCTGCTGCAGGCGCGGGGTGGCGAGTTCGACCAGGTCGAGGCCGCGCAGCGCGGCGCCGCCGAGGGTGAGCACCTTGACGCCGGGGCGGTAATCGCCGTTCGGCAGGTGGTCGAGGTATCCCTCGGCGGTCAGCGTCATGACCACCCGGTACACCGTCGGCAGCGGCATCTCCACAGCTGGGGCGATGTCGCTGATCCGCCAGGCCGGCCGCTGCTCGGTGAAGAGCGAGAGGATGCGCAGCCCTTTCGCGAGGGCCTCCACCCGGTATTCCGGACGCGCCGGTTCCGCCGTCGCCTGCCTCTTGGCCGCCATCTACTCGCCTTCCGATCGGTCGATGTGTAGTCCGCCCAGTCTCCCGGGGGCCGCTGGACAGGCGTCATGACCCCGGTCTAGCGTATCTGGAAAGCTACTTTCATCTGTCGAGAAGAAGCAAGAACGGGCGGTGTTCGCGATGACGGATTGGCTGGGACTCGCCGATCGGCCGAGCCTGGTGATGGGCGCCGGCGGCATCGGCGGCGCCAGCGCGGTGGCCCTCGCGCGCAACGGCGCCCGGGTCCTGCTCGTGGACGTCGACCAGGAACACCTTGATGCGGTACGCCGGGACGCCAAGGAAGCCGGCGCCGATCTGGACACGCTGGAGGCCGATCTGCGTACCCCGGAAGCCTGCCGGGACGCGGTGGCCGAGGCGGTGAGCAGGCTCGGCGGCCTCGACGTCTTCCTGCACGCCGTCGGCCGCAACATCCGCAAGCCGGTCCTCGACCTCGGCGACGACGACTGGTCGAGCATCGTCAATCTCAACCTCAGCACCGCGTACTGGTCCGGCCAGGCGGTGGGCAAGGTCATGACCGAGCGAGGGTACGGGCGGATGGTCTTCGTCTCCTCGGTGTCCGGACTGCTGGCCCACCCGCACCACGCGCCGTACGCGGCCTCCAAAGGCGGTCTCAACCAGCTGCTCCGGGTGATGGCCCGCGAGTGGGCACCGCACGGCGTCACCGTCAACGGGGTGGCGCCGGGGTACATCGAGACCGACCTGACCCGGGCCTACCTGGACAAGGACGGCATCCGGGAGAACCTCACCGCCCTGGTGCCGGCCGGTCGCCTGGGCCGGCCGGGTGAGGTGGCCGACGCGGTCACCTTCCTCGCGTCCGACCGATCCGCTTTCGTCACCGGCCAGATCCTGTTCGTCGACGGCGGCCGGGTCCTCGTCTAGTTCTCAAGGAGCATCAGTGACCACACCTGTCATCACCCAGCGTTTCCCCGGCCGGTCGGTGCTCGTCACCGGCGCCGGCACCGGCTTCGGCGCGGAGATCGCCTTCCGTGCCGCCCAGGAGGGCGCCCGGGTCGGCGTGCACTACAACCGGTCGAAGGACGGCGCCGAGCGTACCGCCGAGCGGATCCGGGAGATCGGCGGCGAGGCCGTGCTGATCCAGGGCGACATCACCAGCTGGGACGACATCAAGGCGATGGCCGACACCGCGTTCACCGCGTTCGGCGGCCTGGACGTGCTGGTCAACAACGTCGGTGACGTGGCGCGCGAGCAGATGTCGTGGCGTGACATCACCGAGGAGTCGATCCAGCACGTCCTGGACGTGGACATCAAGGGCACGCTGCTGTGCACCCACGAGTTCGGCGCCCGGATGCTGGAGCAGGGCCACGGCGCGATCGTGAACGTCGGCTCGACAGTGGTGGTCCGCGGCAGCGCCCGCGCGCCGCAGTACGCCGCCGCGAAGTACGGCATCATCGGCCTGACCAAGTCGTACGCGGCCGCGTTCGCCCCGGCCGTGCGGGTCAACGTGTTCGCGCCCGGGTTCATCGAGACCGAGGCGACGCTGCGCCGCGACGACTGGAAGTCCGGCCGGGCGGAGAAGCTGCGCTCGATGACGCCGATGGGCCGGATCCCGGGCCCGGCCGAGCTGGCCGGCACCGCGCTCTTCCTGGCCTCGGACGACGCGGCCCACATGACCGGCGGTTTCATGGTGGCCGACGGCGGCTTCAACATGGTCGGCGCCTGACGGTTTCCTACGACGTCTGCGCTGGTTGACCGGCCGTGATCGGCGCGGCCGGTCGTACCAGCAACGACAGCGGCGCGGCGAGCAGGGATATCCCGGCCGCCGCGAGGAACGCCGTGCCCGGGCTGCCGGTGACCTCGATCAGCTGACCGGCGAAACCGGCGCCCAGCGCGTACCCGGCCCAGGTCGACGCGCCCATCCAGGCGTACGCCTCGGTCAGGAAGCGTTCCGGCGCGGCCTCACCGAGGACCACCTGGATCAGGGTGTCCTGCGGGCCGATCACCAGCCCTGCCACCAGCAGCAACGGCGCGAGCAGCAGCAACGTCGGCGCCCATGCGGCGGCGGCGAACACCAGCGCCACCGCGGCGTGGGTCAGCGCGAGCTGCGGCCCCGGTGCGCCGCGGCGCTGACGGCTGCCGTAGATCAGGGCGCTGACCACCGAGCCGACGCAGATCGTCGCGATCAGCACCCCGGCCGCGCCCCGGGCGCCGGCGCCGGTGGCGGTAGCCGGTCCGCCCACCATCACCGCGCCGAACGTGAAGGCGCTCAGGATGATGACGGCGAGGATCAGCCGCACCTGGCCGGTGGCGAGCGGGCCCAGATAGTCGCGGCGCAGGCCGGTGCGGGCCGCGGGACGCCGGCGCAGGCTCGGTGTGCCGACGAGCAGCAGCACACCGGTGGTCAGGATCGCCGCGACCAGGCCCAGGACCACGATCGGGCTGGTCAGCAGCAGCAGTCCGGACACCAGCACCGGGCCGCCGACGTACATCGTCTCGTTCAGCGCGCCGTCCAGCGCGAACGCGGTCCGCAGCCGCTCGGAGTCCACGAGCGACGGCCAGGTGGCCCGGGCCACCGGCCCGCACGGCGGCGCGGTGACACCGAGCGCGGCCGCGCCGGCGATCAGCACGCCGGAGTGCGCGCCGGCGAGCAGCGCGGCGGCCAGCACCGCGTAGACCGCCAGGTTCGCCACCAGCAGGCCGATCAGGATCCGGTGCGCGCGGAAGCGGTCGATCAGCCGGGCGCTGAACGGCACACACACCGCGACGGCGACGGCGTAACCGGTCAGGGCGAGGCCGCCGGACGCGTACGAACCACCGGCGTCGACCACGGCAAGTAGCAGCGTGAGCGTCAGCATCGGCGGGGCCAGCCGGGTCGTCACGATGGCGAGAAGCAGCCGCGGCACCTCGGGAACGGCGAACAGCTCGCGGTAGGCACGCATCCGCTCAGGCCGCCCACGCCGGGATCGGGAAGTGGCGGATCCGGTGCGGCAGGACGAGATGACTGTCGCCGGCGCGCAGGACCAAGCCGAAAGTCTCCGCGTCCGCCAGCATGTCCCGGGTCGCCGGGTCGAGTTCGCCGGCGTGGCTGGTCACGGCCATCCGCAGGAAGCCGGACGCGTCCTCGTCCTCGATGCGCATCCGCCTGGCGTCAGCGCCGGGCCGCAGGTCTTTCACGATCACGAATCCGGGGCCCTGCCGATAGTGGAAGCACCCGTAGCGGTGCAGGGAGGACCACTCCTTCGCGTACGCCCGGGCCGCGCTGCCGGTCCCGGAAACCGGCGGGATCAGATGGCACAGCCGGTCCACCGGTAGGTCCGGCTGACCGTCGAGGGTCCAGGTCAGCCGGACGACGTGGCTGGTGGCGGCGACCAGCAGCCGCAGATCCTCCAGGCCGTCGCCGGGCCGCAGCGGCTCGGTCAGCCGCACCCGGGTGAAGGTGAGGCCGGCGAGGCCGGCCCCGCGAAGCTGGTCGGGTGGGAGTTCGTACACGTCAGGCCTTCTCCATTTTCACCGGGTCGCTGGGCACCGCGAGCGTGACGAACCGGTTCGACTCCTCGAAGACCAGGCCGTTCCGCTTCAGTTCGGCCACCCATGCGGTGAGCGAGGCCGGTGCGACGTCGTGTGCCTGGGCGGCCAGCCGCCGGTGCAGCCCCTGCACGGTGTGACCGTTCTCCAGTTCGAGGTACGCGGCACGCCACACGCCTTCGATCCGGTGATCGCGTTCCGGCCAGCCCTTGCGGCGGTCCTCGATCACGATGGCGTCGCCGTCGTCGTGACGGTGGAGCCAGCTGTCGTTGTAGTCCGCGAGCCAGGAGTCGCACCGGTCGCGCAGCGGGGCGGCTTGCTCGACGGACAGCCCGGCGTGCGGTGTGTCGAACATGTAGACCAGGTCGGTCAGTTCCTCCTCGCTCAAGGCGTAGAGGTACTGGTAATGCGCGGCGGGATGCCGTTCCGGGAAACCCAGCGCCGGGTTGTCGAAATGGGGACTGAACCGTTCGAGGCAGATGCGGGCGACACCGATCGGCGGCTGCAGGTGAACCAACGCCGGCAACTGGGACAGGACCGGCTCGTACGCGGACGGGGTCTCCCCCGGAAATCCGTAGAGCCAGTTCCAGATCACGGTGAGGCCGGTTGCCTCGCCGTCGCGCAGGGTGCGCACGTTGTGCGTACCGGAAACGCCTTTGTCCATCAGACCGAGGACGCTGCTGACCAGGGATTCGATTCCGGGCTGGATCTGGCGCACGTGGCCGGCGTGCAGCGCGGCCAGGTCGGCGGGCTTGAGGTTGGCCTTGACCTCGTAGTGGATGCGCAGGTCCCAGTCGAGTTCGGCCAGACGCGGCAGCACACTGGTGAAGAACGCGTTGTCGATGATGTTGTCGACCATCCAGATGTCGAGTACCTGGTGCCGTTTCACCAGCGTGGTCACCTGGTCGAGGACCGCGTCCGCGGGCAGGGCGCGGAACGCCATCGCGGTGCCGTTGAGCCCGCAGAACGTGCAGTGGTGTTTCTCGCCCCACCAGCAGCCGCGGGCGGTCTCGAGGAACAGGCACGGTTCGACGTACGCCGCGGCCGGGGAAACGGCGAGCCGCTCGTAGTAGTCCGCGAAGTCGGGGATCGCCAGGCGGCCCGGGCTGATCGCGGTGCCCTGCTGGTTGCGGCGCTGGACGTCGCCGGAGTCGCGCCAGACCAGTCCGGGAACGGCCGCCAGGTCACCGTCGCCGCCGAGGGCGCGCAGCAGCGCCGGAAAGGCGTCCTCGGCCTCGCCGCTCACCACGAAGTCCACGAACCGGAAGTTGCGGTGCAGCGCGGCGCCCATCGGCCCGTCACAGTTGCCGCCGCCGAACACCACGGTCACCTCGGGGGCGAGTTCCTTGAGCCGCTGTGCCGCGGCCAGGCTCGGCACGTTCTGCATGAACGTGGTGCTGAACCCGACGATCGTGGGCTCGGTCTCCAGGATCTCCTTGACCGCCAGGTCGATGAAGTCGGCAGCGTGCTCGCGCATCCGCAGAGCCTGCGTCACGTCGATGCCCCGGGCAGCGGCGTGCGCGGTCAACCCGGACACACCGAACCCCGGGTCACGGTGCAGCACGCCGGCGAAGACCCAGTCGCCGACGCCGTCGAAGATGCCACCCTCGGCGATGCCGCGGTAGTCGTGCGGGTTGATCTCCTCGCCGGTACGCGCCATCAGGAACTCGGCCCAGCGCAGATAGGCGGGGTAGATCTCGGGTTTGGGCAGCCCGGCCCGAGTCGCGACGGCACGCAGGATGCCCAGCGGCAGGGACGGGCCTTCCAGGGACTGCCAGGGCATGGACACGAGAGTTACCGGCATGGAGCCTCCCCCGGGAGCGCGGACGGGGAAAGGCCGTCGCCGGCCCTTCCCGGTCCGACTACTTGTTCTCGAGGCTCCTGATCGGGATGATGCCGGTCGAACGCGGCAGTTCCTTCTTGGTCCGGGTCTCGTCCGGCCGCTTGACGTTCTCAACTTTGATCTTCATCGTTCACACTCCCCGTACGACGACATTGATCGCTAGCTATCGATATCCTTTATAAGCGTCAAGCCACCGTCAAGGCCCGGCCGTTACCGGCCCGTTAAAAGAGCGCCCGTTGCCGGGTCAGCGAATCCGGCGGACGAACGTCACCGTCACCGCGGACAGCACGCCCAGCACCGCCAGGACCGTGAAGAACGCCGGGTAGTTGTCCTGCCCGCTCACCGCCAGGACGGCAACCGCGACCAGTGGCGCACCGACGTTCGGCAGCAGCGTCGCCACCTGGTAGACGCTCATCGCCTTGCCGGCGTGCGCCTCGTCCGGCACCACCTCGGCGGCGATGGCGATGTCGACGGTGAGATAGATGGCCTGGCCGATGCTCAGGATGATCCAGCCGATCAGGAACCCGGTGAGGCTCTGCGTCACGGCGGCCACGATCAGGCCGGCGGCGAGGACGATCGCGCCGATCACCACGAAGACCTTGCGGCGGCCGAGGCGGTCGGACAGATAGCCGGAGAGCAGGAAGCAGACCACCGACACGGGCGTCGAGATGGCGGTGAACGTCGCGTACTTGGCGGCAGCGTCGTCGATGCTGAGCCCGGCGGTGTCGGTGAGATAGAAGGTGGCGTACGTCTGGGTGCCGACGTAGGCCAGGCCGATCAGCAGCCGGCTCACCCAGTTCCAGGCAAAGTCGCGGTCACCACCGGTACGCAGCCAGTAGCTGTTCAGGAAGTCGTGGAACGTGTACCGGGGAAACGGTTCCGGGGAGACTCGATCAGCGTCGCGGACAACGTACCCAAGGAAGATCGTCGCCCCGAGGGCGACCAGTCCGGGGAGCGCGAGCATCGGCAGGGGTTGATCCACCAGGGCGCTTCCGAGGAAGACGCCGCTGAGCACGGCGAGTGAGACCACGAAACCGATCAGGCCGGAGAGACGGGCGCGCAGCCGGTCCGGGACGAATTCGGGGATGAGCGGGAGGAATCCGGCGAACGCCGCGCCGGCGCCGAGGGACGCGAGCGCCCAGCCGAGCGCTACCCCGGCGACCGACGGCACGGCACCGGAGATGGCGAGGCCGATCAGGGCGAGCGCCGCGCCGCCGACGAGCCAGGGGCGACGGCGGCCGAAGCGGCTGCGGGTGCGGTCGCTGAGCGCTCCGAACAGCGGAAGCGTCGCGATCGACAGCACCGCGCCGATCAGGATGACGGTGGAGAGCGCGACGGTCTTGTCGGCCGGCGCGATGTCGGCGATCCGGATGGACAGCGTGACGATCTGCGGCGTGAGGCTGGCGAAGTAGAGGCCGAACGCCGCGAGCACCAGCGCGGGGAGGAGGAGCTTCGGCGGTGGGGCATCAGCGTGCAGGGCGACTTCGAGGTCGGCCTCGGGGGTCTGGGTCATCATCTCTCCACGCATGCATTCTCACTGTATGAAAGTGAGTTTCGGCGAATGTGAGGCGACTGTATGACCGCCGTCACTCACTGTCCAGAGTTTCGAACCCACAGGATGTGGCGGTTGACACAGCCGGGGCTGCGAGAAACACTCGGGTAACACGAAAAGCGGAAAACCACTTTCATAGAATGAAAGTAGAGGCACGGCATGGCACGCACGGTCTTCACCAACGGGCTGGTCTTCGACGGCAGCGGATCCGCACCGGCGCCGGGCGAGGTGATCGTCGACGGCGACCGGGTTGTCGAGGTCCGCGCGGGGTGGTCCTTTAAAAAGGAAGAGACCGATCAGATCGTCGACGCCACCGGCTGCACCGTGATGCCGGGCCTGATCGAGTCGCACGCGCACCTGACGTTCCCGTCGGCCGTCGGGCACATCGACCCGTCGTTCAACCCGCCGCTGGACGTCTCGTTCTTCCACCACATCGAGGGCCTGCCCACCGAGCTCGCCCGCGCCGAGCGCAACGCGCGCATCCTGCTCGACGCCGGCTTCACCTCGGCATATTCGGCCGGGTCGCTGCTGCCGATGCCCGTCGAGGTCATCCTCCGGGACAAGATCAAGGCAGGCGCGGTGCCAGGTCCGCGCATGCGCGCAGCCAGCATGGAGCGAGACAACCATCCGGTACGCCCGGACGGCCACACCGAGCCCGACTGGCAAGGCCCCGACGCCTGCCGCCGCTGGGTGCACGACATGGCCAAGCAGGGGTACGACAGTGTGAAGTTCCTGCTCAGCAACGACGACGTGTTCACACCGGGCGGCTCGCAGATCACCCAGTACACGCAGGAGGAAGCGAACGCGGCCGGCGAGGCGGCCCGCGAGGCCGGCGTCTGGCTCAACTGCCACGCCCAGTCCGCCGAGTCGGTGAAGATGGCGGTCCGCGCCGGATTCCGGTCCATCTACCACTGCACGTACGCCGACGAGGAGGGCCTCGACCTGCTCGAATCGGTAAAGGACACGGTCTTCGTCTCGCCGGCGCCCGGCATCATCTACGCCAACGTGCACGAGGGCGAGGAGTTCGGCATCACCCGCGAGGTGGCGCTGAAGATGGGCTCGGTCGACGCCCTGGAGGGCATGGCCGCCGTCTACCCGGAGATCCGCAAGCGCGGCATCCGCGCCCTGCCCGGCGGCGACTACGGATTCCCGAACAACCCGATCGGCCGCAACGCCCGCGACCTGGAACTCTTCGTCGACGTGCTCGGCTACACACCCCTCGAGGTGCTGACCGCCGCGACCAAGTACGGCGGTGAGCTGCTCGACCTCGGCGACATCGGCATGCTCAAGCCGAGTTGGATCGCCGACGTGCTCGTCGTGCGCGGCAACCCGGCCGAGGACGTACGCGTGCTGCAGAACCAGGACAACCTGATCGCCATCATGCAGGCCGGCCGATTCCACAAGGCGCCCGCGTGATCACCGTCCACCGCGAGGTGGTCTACGCGCGGGTGCCCGGTTACCGGCCCCTCGCCCTCGACCTGTACGTGCCGGAGAAACCCGCCGCCCTCTGCCTCTATCTGCACGGCGGCGGCTGGCGGGCCGGCAGCCGCACCATCGGGCCAGGGTCATTCCCGTCGTTCTTCGAGCACGTGGCCGAGTCGGGCCTCGCTGTCGCCTCGATCGATTACCGGCTCAGCGGTGAGGCCCGGTTCCCGGCCCAGCTCGACGACGTGCGGGCCGCCGCCGACTTCCTCGCGGGCTATGGCATCGCCACCGAGCGCACCGTGGCGTGGGGTGTGTCGGCCGGCGGCCACCTGGCGGCCCTCGCCGGCCTCGGGGGCGGTTTCGAGGCGGTGGTCTGCTGGTATGCCCCGACCGATCTCGGCGCGTTGGCGGCCGACGGCGTGACCGACCGGAGCCGTGAGATCGCCCTGGTCGGAGGCGACTCGCGGGAGCTGATGGACGCGGCGAGCCCGGTCCACCACGTGCACGCCGGTGCCCCGCCGTTCCTGCTGGTCCACGGCGACGCCGACACCGCGGTCCCGTTCCAGCAGAGCCGGCGCCTGGCCGCGGCGTTGACGCAGCACGGCGTGACCGCGATCGTCGAGCCGGTCCCCGGCGGCACCCACATGCTGCCCGAACTCGACACCACCGCCACTGCGACGCTGATCAAGCAGTCGGTGGGCTTCCTGCTCGATGTGACCGAGCCCATGATCTGCTGATCGCCGCGCGGCAATGCGTCGGTCACCGTCATATGACACGGTGCTAGTCATGAGCACTTACGGGGGACGTCACGTCCTGCGAGATAGCTGGATACCGGTCGAGCGACGATGGCTAGGCCTGGACCGGCGCACCCTTCTTCCCGGCCTCGTCGTCATCGCCATCGCTCTCCTGCTGCGGACCGCGATCCCGGCCATCGACCAGGCGATCCCGGTCGACAACGTGATCACCGCCGGCGACCGGATCAATCTGAACGACGGCCTGACCATCGCGCCGCCGACCGGCTGGGACCTGACCGACGGCATTCTGGTCGGTGCGAACACCGTGGAGCCCGGCGCCGGTTCGCCGTCCGCGTCGTTCGGCCAGGGCGGCATCGCCGCGCAGATCCAGGTGGCGAAGTTCGCCGGTGACGCGAACGCCCTGCTGGACCAGGTGAACCGCAACGATAGCGTGAACCCCAACCGGCCGGAGTTCACCGTCACCGGCCAGCGCGCCACGGTGACCGCGACCGGCGGGCTCACCGGCGTGGCCGAGGACTACACCAGCGCGTCACACGACGGCATCCTGGCCGCTTACACCCTGTCCGACGGCCGTGGCGTGGCCATCGAGGTCATCGGCACCGCCAACCAGCTCGCCGCCCAAACCGCGCAGATCACCGCGATGCTGCGCAGCGTCTCCTTCGAGGAGCAGCCGTGACCACTCTCGACACGGCGGCCGAAGACCGCGCCGCCGCCCTGGAAGCGTCCGGCTGGGGCGAGCCGTTCCGCCTGATCCAGGTCCGCAACCTGTGCTTCTGGGTCTTCGCCATCGGTGTCGCCGGCGGCGCCTACGACCTCATCCAGTACTTCAAGCCTGGCCTCACCCCGTACGGAACCGGCATCGGGTTCGGCGTCGCCGGGTTCGCCATCTACACCATCCCGTGGCTGATCCTGCTCTCCTACCACAACCGCTACACCCGGCTGCCCGGCAAGCTGCTGCTCGCCGCGGCGGCCTGGGGTGCGTTCGCCGCCACGTTCTGGGTCGCCATCACCGCCAACGGCGCGATCCTGTCGATCTACGGCAAGCTGTTCGGACAGGCCTGGGCCAGCGACTGGGGCGCCGGGCTGACCGCGCCGTTCACCGAGGAGACCAGCAAGGCCCTCGCGCTCATCCTGCTGATCGGCCTCGCACCGCGGCTGGTCCGCAGCCCGTTCGACGGTCTGATCATCGGCGCCTACGCCGGGCTCGGCTTCCAGATCATCGAGGACATCCTCTACGCGTACAACGCCACCATCGTCGCGTTCGGGGCCGACCAGATCGGCGCCGCCTGGCAGATCGTGGCGCTGCGCAGCCTCTCCGGGCTCTTCGGCCACGTGCTGTTCAGCGCCATCTTCTGCGCTGGGCTGATGTGGCTGCTCGGCCGCGGCCAGGGCACCCATCGCCTGCGCGGCGCCCTGCTGATGATCGGCGCGATGCTGGCACACGGTTTCTGGGACGACATGGGCGCGCTCGGCTACAAGCTGGGCGGCAACATCGGCATCTCACTGCTGTGGTTCATCGTCCTGCCGGCCGTCGATCTGCTGCTGCTGTGGCTGGCGTTCCGTCTCGCCGTACCCCAGGAACAGGCCTGGCTGCGCGCCATCCTGGCGCCGGAAACGGAGAGCGGCCTGCTCACCGACGCCGAGGTCGCGGCCGCCGCAGGCGGCTGGCGAGCGAGACGCGCCTTCCGCAAGGCGCAGCAAGATCACCAAGCGAGGGTACGCGCGAAGCACATCCTCACCGCCGCGAACGACCTGGCCCAGGAGCTGGCCGGCCACGACGAGACCAGGATCGCTCACGCCCGGTCGGAGATCACCCGGCTGCGCGGCACACGGTAGGTTCTCATGCCGTGGCTGATCCCCTGCGCGCGACCGATCCCCGGCTCATCGGCCGGTACCGGATCCTGCGCAGGCTCGGTCAGGGCGGCATGGGCACGGTCTATCTCGCCGAGGACCCGTGGACCGAACGCCTGGTCGCGGTCAAGGTCATCCGCCCGGAGTACGCACACGAGGACCACTTCCGGGCCCGGTTCCGCAGCGAGGTCGACCGGGCCCGGCAAGTACCGCCGTTCTGCACGGCCGAGGTGCTCGACGCCGACCCGGACCACGAGACACCATACCTGGTGGTCGAGTACGTCGACGGGCCCAGCCTCAACGAGGTCGTCACCGAGAACGGCCCGCTGACCGGCGGCAGCCTGCACGGCGTCGTCGTCGGGGTGGCCACCGCCCTGGCCGCCATCCACGGCGCCGGGGTGATCCACCGCGACCTCAAACCCCGCAACGTGCTGTTCGCCCTCGGCACCCCCAAGGTGATCGACTTCGGGATTGCCCGGCCGCTGGAGCCGACAAGCTTCCACACCCGTGCCGAAGAGGTCGTCGGAACCCTGGCCTACATGGCGCCGGAACGCCTCGACCCGGAGACGGACCGGCTGCTCACCCCGGCCGCCGACGTGTTCGCGTGGGGTGCCGTCGTCACGTATGCCGGGACCGGGCGTACCCCGTTCGCCGGTGACAGCCCGGCGGTCACGGCGGCGCGAATCCTCACCCAGCCGCCCCGGATCGGTGACCTGCCGCCGTACCTGGGTGAGCTCGTGATCGCGGCCCTGGAGAAGGACCCGGCGAATCGGCCGACCGCGCCGGAGTTGCTGGACCGGCTGCTCGTGCCGGGTGCTGCGAGTGCTCCCCCGCTCCCTGCCGAGCTCCGGCGCGAGGCCGAGGCGGCGAAACGGTCCGGCGGTTCCGGCGCGGCCGGCCGGCGACCGCGCCGCCGCTGGGTGACCGCTGTCGTCGCCGCAGCCGCCGTCACTGCCGCGGCATCCATCGGTGGCGTGATGCTGCGGGAACGCGACGCTGTGCCACCACCCGCTGCCACGCCTGCGGTGGTCACCGGTCCGACGCTTTTCGACTCGCTGCGCACCGAG
The DNA here is from genome assembly GCF_003259845.1 of Actinoplanes lutulentus. Lineage (GTDB taxonomy): Bacteria > Actinomycetota > Actinomycetes > Mycobacteriales > Micromonosporaceae > Actinoplanes > Actinoplanes lutulentus. Next base: position 4,034 of record NZ_QLMJ01000038.1, on the reverse strand, counting down.
AGCTCCATTCTCAAGGCGAGCAGCGATACGGGTTCTTGTGCGTACAAAAATGGTTTGAGGGTGAACGCGAAAGCGGAGGCCTCGATGGCGTGCGGTTCGTTCATGGACACGGTCTTTCCGCCGAGCCAGAGCGTCGACGTCACCGCGACTCTCGCCAATGCGCGTTCCTGTGCGGCGATCTGGTTCCGCGCCAAGGACAACGGCGAGGAGGAAACCGAGATCATCCATTCCTATCGTGCTTCCGTGTGTGCTGCCGAGGTCCGCCTGGAAAGCATCATCGACGGCGGAGCGACCGTCGTCTCCCGCTTTCCGACCGCGACCTCGATCGGTGCCCCACACCGGATCCGCCTGGTCGCCGACGACCGCGAAGCGGTCCTCTCCGTCGACGGAACCCCGGCGGTGCGCGGCCTGCTCACCGAGTCCTCCCTGGTCAGCGGCCAAGTTCTCGTGGGTACGGTGGCCGAGGCCGGCGGCCGCGGAACAGTGACGTTCACCGACGCGCAATTCCGGTCCGGCACCACCGCCGACGTGCCCGCAGTGCCGGAGTTCGTCACCGGCGACGCCGACCTCGTAGCCGGAATGTGGCTCCTGGAACAGGGCCGGACCGCCATCGTCGAACCGACCGAATACCTCTCCGGCGCCGCATACTGCCGCAGGTTCGCGGAGGTGAACACGTCACCGAAGTGCGCCCAGAAGTTCGTGCCGGTCCCCAGCGGCATGCAGGTGAGCGTGCCTGTGGCCGCCAGCCCGACATACCTCGACTACCGCCACGAGCCGGCGAAATGCCGCGACCCGCAGACCCTGGCCGGCACCTGCGAGGTTCCCGTCGGCGACTTCCGCATCATGTACGACGAGCCGACCCCCTGGCCCGCCCTGCTGACGATCCGCGGCGGAAAGGTGACCGCGATAGCCCACCTAGATATCCGATACTGAACAGGACGAGCACGACGGTGAGGGCGCTCAGAATGGTGAAGACCCGCCATTGCAGAGGCCAGAAACGGCTGCCGGGGACGTAGGTGAGCTGCTGGCCGAGGTTCTGCGCCGCCAGCCAGTCGCGGCATTCCTGTACCAGTTCGCCCTTGATGCTGGTGTCGCACTTCGTGGTGTCGACCGGGCCGGTGAATGTTTCCCCGGATGCGGTCACGACGCTCTCCTCGATCATCCAGGCGCCCGATATCTTGTCGTTCCCGGCATCGAGATGGACATGTGTTCCACTGACGATCAGGACCATCGGGGTGTCCGCCCGCAGCGGGGTGACCGTGGTGATCGGCTGAGCCAGCAGGCGCAACATCACCGGCGTGGCGACGATCTGAACAGCCACGACGAGCAGCAGCGTCACCGCCATCGCGGTCAGCGTGCGCCGCAGCACCAGCCCGACGGCGACCCCGACCGCGAACGCCAGCACCGCCGACCCGACCGGCACGATCCCCCGCGCCAGAAACGTGATCGGCTCGACCCGGCTCGACCCCGCCGCGTCGATCGGCGCCGCCCATCGGGTCAGCACCAGACTGACCAGGCCCGCGCTCAGCGCGGCGGCGACGCCGCCGACCGCCAGCTTCACCAGGAGCCATCGCCGCCGGCTCACTGTCTGACTGAAAACCATCCGGTACGTGCCGGACTCCAGCTCCCGCGCCACCAGGGGCGCACCCCAGAAGATGCCGAGCAGGGCGGGCAGAACAAGCAGCAACACCAGACCGGCAAGGTAGAGCGCCCCGGCCGACTCGTGCCCGATCGCCCGCAGGAACCGATCAGCGGCATCCCGGCACGCGATGTCGTCCCGGCAGCCGGTGAACCCGGTCTCCTCGGCAAGCGTGGTCACCCGGGTCCAGGTCAGTGCCAGCGCACCCACGAACACCAGCAGACCACCCGCCACCGAGAGCGCCTGCACCCGGAACTGCCGCCACGCCAGCCAGATCATCGCGGTCCCCCACTCAGGTAGGCCAGCCAGATCATCGCGGTCTCCCACTCAGGTACGCCAGCACGACATCCTCCAGATCAAGCCGGTCGACCTGCCACGACGGGTCGTCGATCGGGGCGGTGCTGCGAACGACCAGTGTGGACTGGACGTCGGTGTGGCTCTCCTCGATGACGGCCACGCTCTTCTCCAGCACCGCGAGTCCCGTGGAGTCCCGGCGGCGCCCGGCCAGCCGATGATGGCTGGCGAGCAGGTCGTCGACGTCGCCGGCAACGCGTACCTCGGAGGCCACCAGCACGATCAGGTAGTCACAGACCCGCTCCAGGTCGGCGACCAGATGCGACGACATGATGACGCTGATCCCCTGGTCGGCGGTGAGCTCCATCAGCCCTTGCAGGAACGTACGCCGGGCAAGCGGATCGAGTGCCGCCACCGGTTCGTCGAGCAGCAGCAGTTCCGGCCGCTTGGCGGCGGCAACGGTGAGTGCCAGCTGGGCGCGCTGCCCACCGGAGAGCTTCCCGGCCTTCTGCGCGGGGTCCAGCCCGACCTGGTCGATCCGGCGGTCGGCGAGAGCCCGGTCCCAGGACGGATTGAGCCGCGCACCCAACCTGAGGTGCTCGGCGACGGTGAGGCCGGGATAGACAGGGGTGTCCTGAGCGACGAAGCCGACTTCCTTGACGCCGCTGACCGGCCTCTTCCCGAGCACCTCGATCCGCCCCGCGGTCGGATCGAGCAGCCCACAGGCCAGCTGAAGCAGGGTCGACTTGCCGGCCCCGTTCGGCCCGACCAGCCCGACAACCCGGCCGGCCGGGATCTCGAGGGTGCAGTCGGTGAGCGCCGTGCGTCGTCCGTACCGTTTGGTGAGGTGGTGCGCGGTGAGCGCGTCAGTCATGTCCGTCCTCCGGCCCCGGCTGCCGAAAACGACCGGAACGCGCTGACCATCAACGCCTCGATGCTCTCGTCATCAAGCCCGGCCTCCCGAGCAGCGCCAAGCCAACGCTGCAGCTCAAGCCGCAGCGGCTCATGCCGGTCGAGCGACTCCCCACCCAGCGTCCGGGTGACGAAGGTCCCCACCCCGGGCCGAGCCGAGACAAGCCCTTCGTACTCAAGCTCCCGATAAGCCTTGGACACCGTGTTCGGGTTGATGGCAACCCGAGCCACCACCTCTTTGACGGTGGGCAGCTTGTCCCCCTCCTGCAGGACCCCCAACCGAAGCGCGTGCCGAACCTGCTGGATGAGCTGCATATAGGGCGCCACCCCCGACCGCCCGTCAAGATGAAACTCAATCACCGCCAACCCCCATCCCACTAGTTACCTAGCACAATAGAGCCCATCGACAGTGATCGCCACCCGGACAACGACCTCTGCCGGAGGCCCTCCTTGCGTGGACTGGATAGCTGACCCGGCTCGGCGCCCCGACCGCCCCATGGCTACGCCCCAAACAGTCACCCGAGAAAATCAGCACCGTTCTCGGCGCGTCAGAAGCCCGGGCCGCGGCGCCGGCTTGCGCCCATGGTCGCGCAAAGCCCAAAAAACACGACCCCAAGCACAAGCCACCCACCCGCCAGCCGAACTGCAGACATGGGCAACCGGCCGACAGCCACAGCGGCCCGAAGGCGAGCCGTAGCTCAGCCATTGAATGAGTCAGCAATGACGTGTCTGAACTACGGCTCGTGCCTCCCGGCCGTACTCCAGCCACGGTAAGAGGACCCGATGAGATATCTGAGCTACGGCTCAGCCCGCCCAACAAGCCCTTAGAAGTAGAGCAACAAGCCGCTCAAGCCCGGGTAGCGAATGGCAGCGTGCGGGAGTCGCATCGCGCAGAAATAGCGCAGGCAGCGACGTGGCCGGCGCGGACCGGCCAAAGATCGAGGAGTTTCCTCGACCACCAGGCGTGAGAGAAAGTCGGCCAGGTGAGCAAGGTTGTGGGGCGGGGATGGGTCACGCAGGGATCAAGCCTGACCGCCCTGCGTGACCCATCCCCGCCCCACAACCGTCCCAGCCGGCAGCAAAAAACGGCCTGGAAATGCAGAAAGCCCACCCGGGATGCCCGGGTGGGCTTTCATACAAGTTGAGTCCGGCGGCGTCCTACTCTCCCACACCCTCCCGAGTGCAGTAC
>NZ_QLMJ01000037.1 GCF_003259845.1 Actinoplanes lutulentus | reverse complement strand
CGACTTGCATGTGTTAAGCACGCCGCCAGCGTTCGTCCTGAGCCAGGATCAAACTCTCCAACAAAATCTTTGGAAAAGCGTCCCGGCAACAAAAAAGTTGCCAAAGGAATTTCCCTACCCATCCCAAAGGACAGGCCGGGGTAATGCCATAAATGGCACTGGCTTATCAAGCACCCTGTTGAGTTCTCAAAGAACAACCGCACACCGTTGCTTTAACCGCTTTCGCGGCCCGCTCCGGGGCACTTGCTCAACTTTACTCGCTCGTTTTCCGCTCCGTCAAATCCGCGTTTTCAGCGAATTTCAAACGAATTAAGATCCCGTTCGAGCAACCCGCAGAACATTACACGGTCCGAAAACCGTGATCATTTCTGGGGTTTCCTCCAGGACGGCCGCTCCGGGCCCCTCGCGGGTCCCGCTCGCTCGCCCGTCTCCCTGGCGGCTCGACAAACATTACAGGCCCCGCTCCGCAACGCCAAACCAGGGTCACCGCGAGGCGCGTCACAACGGTCGCTGCGAGAAAACCCTAAACCGCGTATAACGAGGCCATGCGCACTGACGAGCTCGCCGAGATGATCCAGGAGGTCCCGGGGACCGAGGTGTCCTACGGACCCGGACTGATCACCGTTCACGTGCCGGCGATCGGCGACACCATTCGTCTGGCCTTCCGCGACGTGCTCGACGCCGACTGGGTTCACGTGCCCACCGGCGCCCCGGCCGTACAGGTTGACCTGCGCCGCAAGCACGAGTCACTCCCGTTGATCATCACGGTAGACGACGTCGTTTTCATCCCCGCCTACGCCGATGACCTCGTCGCCCCCGAGGACGAGCTGCTCATCCCGGCGATGCCCAGTCTCATCTCCTACTCCGAGATGCACCGCGACGTACGCGCGCTCGGCAAGGCGATCGCCGACCCGGACATCGAGCTGGAGCCGGAGATTCTGGCCGCGACCCTGCTGGCACACCGCTGTTTCCTCGCCGGCGCCATTCGTGTCGGCCTGTGGCCGGTCCGTGTGGCCGCCTGGTGGGAGTACACGTCAGCGCGCTCCGCGAAGGACGTCCAGCTGGCCCGCTTCCGCGACGACCCGAAGTGGGACGAGTTGATGGCCGACGTGACGGAGGCCAGGCGCCAATCAGCGCCTGCCGAGATCTGAGCGCGCCGCCGCCGGCTTCAACCCTTCAGGTGTACGACCACAGCTCCACGTGACCCGCATCAAGTCATCAGCACGCACGTGTTGATCGGAACGCCTTGACGTGAGTTGACTCGTCAGCTCAACACGTCAAGCCACCCGACTCACCACGACGGACCGGCTGGACACGACGACTCGTGCTTTAGCGCGTACCCAGGAAGGAGCCGGCGGCGAGTCGCCTGGCTCAGGCGACCGCTGACGGCGTGTAGTGGGCAGCGTCGTCACCCTCGATGAGGTAGCTCTTGTTGCCGTCGGCACCGACCGGGATGTCGCCGGCAATCGTCACGCGGTGCAGACGACGAGGCAGGTCGCCATAGTCGTCAACGGCGTAGTGCTGTGTCGACCGGTTGTCCCAGACCACGACGTCGCCGACCTTCCAGCTGTGACGCAATGTGTTCTCCGGGCGGGTGACATAGCTCTGCAGCAGCCGCAGGACGTCGCGCGACTCGGTCTTCGACAGCCCGACGACTCCCGTGGTGAACCCGCCGATGAAGAGGTTCGGCGTGTTCGAGTCAGGGTTGATGCGGACGACCGGGTGCGCGGTGCGGTACCGCGTCGACGTGAAGACCTTCTGGTACTCGTCGAGCTCGTCGGTACGGAACTGAGGGTGTTCGGCATAGTCGTATTCGTTGCTGTGCACAGCCCACAGTTGATCGGCGAGGACCCGCAGATGCGGCGGCAGATCCTGATATGCCGCCGCGGTGTTCGAGAACAGCGTGTCTCCCCCATGCGACGGGATGACCAGGCTGCGCAGCGTCGTCGCCTTCGGCGGGCTGAGGACGAACGTCACGTCGGTGTGCCACGTGTTGGCGCGGGCACCCTCACCGCCGGCCACTTCGAGGACGTTGGTCTGCCCGTCAACCGAGGGAACAGTGGGGTGCGCCGTGGTCAGCGCGCCGAAGATCGTGGAGAAACGGACGTGCGCCTCGTCGTCGAGGTTCTGACCGCGGAAGACCAGGACCTTGTGTTCGACCAGCGCGCTGTTGATCTCAGCGGCGAGTTCACTGGAGATGGGCTGGGCCAGGTCGACATCGAGGAACTCTGCCCCGATGCGGCCTCCGATGCGGCGGATCGTCATGCCCGCAGCATACATATCCCATCGATTGAATGGGAGATGGGACAGAAAGAAGCCGGGCGGGCACGACGGCCCACCCGGCAACTGAAGTCTTACTCGTCGCCGCCCTCGAAGGCGTCGCCGATCTCGTCGAAGACCTCACCGGCGACGTAGCCGGCAGCGAGACCGCCCGCGACGCCCATGGCCATCCCGCCCATGCCGCCGCCGTGGTGACCACCGCGCCGGTAGTGACCGTGGTGGCCCTGCTGTCCGTAACCGGGCGGCGGGTAACCCGGCGCGCCGTAAGCGGGCTGACCATAACCGGGCTGACCGTAACCACCCGGAGCGCCGAAGCCCGGCATCGACTTGCGCTTGTCGAGCGCCTGGCGGACCCAGCCGTCGACGACCGCACGCCAGTCGGTGGTGTCGGCGTCCTGGTGCTGGACGGTGTAGCGCCCGTAGGTGTCGTGGCCCTGGGTGAACAGGCCGCCGCGCTTGTCGAACTCGAGGACGACCTCGACCGCGTGCGGGCTGGTCACGAAGGTCAGCTCGACCTCGTTGATACCGTGCGCGTACTGCTGCGGCGGGAAGTACTCGATCTCCTGGTAGAACGGCAGCGTCTGGTGCACGCCATAGATCTGGCCGTGCTCGATGTCGGCCGACTTGAACCGGAAACCGAGCTGCGCGAACGCGTCCAGGATCTTCTGCTGAATGGGCAGCGGGTGCACGTGGACGGCGTCGAGGTCGCCCTTGTCGACCGCGCGGGCGATCGCCACCTCGGTGCGGACACCCATCACCATGCCGCGCAGGCTCTGGCCGTAAACCGTGGTGATCGGCGTTTCCCACGGCATGTCGATGCGGAACGGAATGGAGATCTGCTGGCCGGCGGCGAGCCGCATCGGGCCGCTGACGGTCAGCCGGTGGAAGTCGGCGACGGCCGAGTAGTCACTGCCGCCGGACTCCACCTCCATCCGGGTGACCAGGCCGAGGGTGATGTGCTCGATATCGGCATCCTGCGTCCCGCCGACCACGTTGACCTGGCCGGTCAAGGGTGCGCCCGGGTAGGTGCTGGGGTTGGACAACACGGTGTCCACGCTCGGCCCGCCGACCCCGAGGGCGCCCAGCAACTTCTTGAAGACCACTTTTAACTCCCGCTTCGGAAAACCAGCTTGATCGGAACCCAGCTTGATCGGAAAAGTAGCAATGTCCGCTGAAGGAACCCTGAGAAACACCGAACAGCCACGGTACGGCTATCGTGCAACGTCATGGAGCCTGTCGCTGTGTTTCCCCTGGCCGAGGTACTCGTGCCGCATGAGAGCGTCGCCGCCGATCAGGTGGTGAGCGGCGCGCCGACCAGTGGCGCGGTCACGGTCACGACGCTGGACGGCTTGGGCGTCGGCATCGGCGTCTGGGAGATGAGCGCCGGCGCGGCGAGCGACGTCGAGGCAGAGGAGGCGTTCGTGCTGCTCGCCGGGCGCGCCGTGATCGAGCTGGAGGACGGCGCGAAATACGAGATCAAGCCGGGTGACCTGGTGCGGCTCGCCGCCGGTACGAAGACCGTGTGGCACGTCAGCGAGCCGCTGCGCAAGGTTTACGTGACGGCGGCCTGAGAGAGCTCAGGGCTTGAGGCCGACGGCGCCGTACATCGAGACCTCGGCGGCTGTCGGCCGTTCCTCGGCGGCGGGACGCCACTCGCTGATCGCCACGACACCCGGGTCGACCAGCTCGAGGCCGTCGAAGAATCGCCCGAACGTGTCCTTGTCGCGCGGCCAGGCGTCGACGTGGCCGGCCGCGAGCATCTGGTCGTAGACCGCGGCGACGTGCGGAGGCACGAAGTCCTTGGTCGAGTTGGTGGCGACCAGGTAACTCCCGGACGGCACCGCGTCGAGCAGTTCGGCGACCACGCTGCGGGCTTTCTCGTCGTCCGGGACGAAGTGCAGCACGGCGATGAGCAGGATGCCGACCGGCTGGGTGAGGTCGAGCGTCTCGCGCAGCTCGTCGGCGGCGAGGATGGCGCCCGGCTCGTTGAGGTCGCCGTGCACGAACGTGGTGACGCCGCCGACCATCAGGGCCCGGGCGTGCGACAGCACCATCGGGTCGTTGTCGGCGTACACGACCTTGCTGTCCGGTGCGATCGACTGGGCCACCTCGTGGGTGTTGTCCGGTGCGGGCAGGCCGGTGCCGATGTCGAGGAACTGCCGGATCCCGGCCTCGCCGGCCAGGTACCGGATCGCCCGGTTGTGGAACGCGCGGCCCTGCCGGGCGGCGGTGCGGACCGCCGGGTACGCCGCGGCTATCCGGTCGCCGGCGTCGCGGTCGACCTGGAAGTGGTCCTTGCCCCCGAGCCAGTAGTTCCACCGGCGTGCCGGTGAGACGGTCTGCTGGTCCACGGTGGGGCCGGTGTTACTAGAGGTCACGCGATGCCTCCGGGCCGACGAGGGTGATCGGTCAGGCACGCATCCTATCGATGAACGACGACACAAGCTGCCCGCAACGCGTCCACATCGGACATTGAAAGAGATTCGGCTTCCGGCATATCGTTCCGGTCGTGGCCACGCAAGCTCCGCCCTACCGCCCGGTCCTGCCCGGCTTCCCGCCGGACGACACGACGCGCGGCAACGGCGGCTCGACGATTGCCGTGACCCTGCGGTACGCGCCCCTGGCCTTTCTGCTCGGCATGTACACCCCGGTCCTGGAGATCGACGGCCAGTCCGTGCCGGCGAGCTGGGGCCGGGTCGTCACGGCGGTGGCGCTCGGCCAGCACCACGTGCACGTCCATGTGCCGTACCTGATGCCGAACCGGATCGGGACGGCGGAGACCACGGTGCTCGCGGTCTCCGGCCGGACGGTCGAGCTGGAGTACCGGGCGCCGCTGCTGTCATTCCTGCGGGGCAACCTGGGTGTGCCGCCGCAGCGTTACCCCGGACTCGCGGCCGCGGTGGCCCTGCTACTGGTGGCCGTGACCCTGCTGGCCTGCGGCTGCGTAGGGTTGGTCGTCAACGCGACGGCGTGATCAACGCCTCGGCGTAACGGTCGTGAACCACCTTCGGCTGCTCCAGGATCCGGCCGGCGGCCACATTCGCCGCCAGACGCAGGTACTGCGCGTGAGTCCAGGTCAGCGGCGTCGCCGAGGTGGTCGGGGTGCCGGCCGTCCGGTACGGCGGCTCCTTGTCCCACACCTGCTCGGGCAGCACCAGCGACGGTCCGGCGGCCCGGGCCATCATCGCGAGCTGCTCCCGGCCCTCCCGCGGCGAGCCGGCCGCGATCGCGTACTCCCCTCGCTCGCCGTTGAGCAGCGGCCACAGCCGGCCCCGGGTGATCCGTGACCCGGCCGGGAGCGGGAAGTCCCACTGGCTGCCGTCGGCCTTCTCGCCGTATCCGTCGAACGAGGCGCGGTACCAGTACATGCCGCCGCGTACCGGCACGCCGAGCTGTTCGTCGACGACGTCGAGGCTGTCGGTGACGACCGGGTCGCGGGCCGGCAGCACACCGAGCCGGACGAGCTCCAGGAAGCCCGGATCAACGACCCGGCGCTGGTCGACGCCGGCCGGCCCGCTGTCCCCGATGTCGTAAGCGGTGCCCGCGTCGGGCTGCCCGTCCTTGGTGAGCCGCAGGAAGTAGGGCTTGTCCGAATACGGTCCGGTGCTGGTCACCGTCCACTTCTTCACGTTCGCCCGCCACTGGTCAGCCGTGGACAGATAGCGCTCGGCCGACGCCGTGTCCGACGACGCGAGGGCGATGGCGGACGCGCAGACCAGCCCGGCGATGCCCGCCGCGATCGTGGCCGGTGAATACCCGGCCTGGTTCTCCCATCGATCCTGTGGGCTGAACGGGGCACCGTCATAATCGGTCAGGAAATCCGCCGCCTTCTTCACCCCGGGCCACTGCGAAGTCCCACCCAACTGATAGGCGAGGACGATCGGCAACGCCACCTCGTCGAGTTGCAGCCCCTCCCAGACCGGCGTTCCGTCGAGCCGCGAGTTCTGCGGGAACGAACCGTCGTCCTTCTGCTGCGTGCCGAACAGGTAATCCAGCGCCCGCACCGCCCCGGCCCGATCACCGGCAGCCCATAGACCGGTCGCGATCTGATAGAGATCCCGCGCCCAGACCAGGTGATAGGGACCGGACGGATCGTCACGCCCGAACGCCCACGGCGCGGCCGGCGCAGCGATATAAGCACCTCGATGCGTCTTGTCCTCACTCGCGGCCAGCAGCATCGCCGACGCGTTCCACAAACGCCGATCCGCACCGGCCGGCGGACGGTTCACGCTGTTCAGATAGCCCTCCCAGCCCCGCGCATAAGACCCACGAACCCGATCAAAACCCTTCTTGAGTACGGTCGAAGCGTCCGTGAGAGCAGCAGGACCGAATCCCAGGGCGAGGGTCGCGGTGCTCGCCACCTCCGCCGTCTGCACCAGGCTTCCGGGCTTCGCCGAGGTGTAGTGCCAGTCCATCCGGCCGTCGGCGAGCAGATCCGTCCAGCCGTCGCTCACCCCGGCGTAACCGCTGGAGGTGGCGAGCAGCGGCGGTGACGACACGAGTGCGCTGGTCACCGGGCCGTCGGTGGCGATCAGGGCGTCGCCCTCGGTGCGGCCGGAGTCCCCGCCACGGCTGTTGTTCAGCGCCGGGTCGTAGATCGTGTAGAGCCGGTGTCCCTCACCGGTGAACCGCACCTTGACCAGGAGAACCGCCGCCTCCGGGTCGACCGTGTAATCGGTGACGAGCCGCCATTTCCCCGCCGGGTCGGTGAACGTCTGCCGGTAACTCAGGCTGCGGTCGCCCACCATTTCGGTCACCGGCTCCGGGGCGCGCACCGCTGGGCCCGACGATGCGGCCACGACGAATTGCAGGGCGCGGGCGCTGGGCGTACCCAAGTCGGGGTAGAAGATCTCGGAGCCGCCGCCGCCTCGCGCGAGGGTGACCCACACCTTGCTGCGTGTGCCGGCCGCGGTCAGGAGGCCGGCTTTGTCGGCCGGGAGATATTGCTGGTCCTTGCCGGGCGCGCCCGGCGCGGGAGTGTCCGGGGCGTCCGCTCGCGCGACGCCGGCAGCGAGCGGGTCCAGGCCGATGATCAGCGCGAGCAGGGCGGTTGCCATTTCCTGGTACGCCATGACGAGCCGACTACCCCTTACGGCTTGGCTTGAAGCTCCTCGTGCAGGGCGCGCATCAACTCGGCACTCGTGAACGGTTTCTCCAGGAGGTGGACCTCGGCCGAGAGCGTCCCGTGCGTGGTCAGGACCGGCTGGGCATAACCGGACATGAAGAGGACCTTGGTGCCGGGCCAGGTCCGATCGATAGCGGTCGCCAGGTCTCGGCCCAGCATCCCCGGCATGATCACGTCGGTGAGCAGCACGTCGATCGCGTGCTCGGCGGCCAGGCGCAGCGCCTCCTCGCCGTTGCCGGCCGCGAGGACCGTGTAACCGCCGCGCCGCAGAATCCGGCAGGTCACCTCGCGCAGCGCGGCCTCGTCCTCGACGACCAGGACCGTCGCGCCGTGCCCGGTGAGCCCGGCCGCCGACTCCTCCGGCGGCGCCTGCTGCGCCTCCACGTCAGTGGCCGGCAGCAGGATGGTGAACGTGGTGCCGATGCCGGGCTCGGAGTAGATCTGCACGGTGCCGCCGGCCTGGGTGATGATGCCGTAGACGGTGGCCAGGCCGAGGCCGGTGCCGTGCCCGCTGGGTTTCGTGGTGAAGAACGGCTCGAACGCCTTGTCGATCACCTCCTGCGGCATGCCGGTGCCGGTGTCGGAGACCCGCAGGCGCACGTAGACGCCGGGTCGCACCGGTGCGCGGGTGGCGTATTCGGCGCCGACGTGCACCGGAGCGGTGTCGATCGTGAGGCGGCCGCCGCCCGGCATCGCGTCACGCGCGTTGACCGCCAGGTTGACCAGCACCTGTTCGAGCTGCCCCGGGTCGGCCATCACCGACGGCAACCCCGCGGTGGTACGCACGGTCAGCGCGATGTGCTCGCCGAGCGACCGTTCCAGCATCTGGTGAACCTCGGTGACCACGACGTTCAGGTTCAGCGGCCGGGGCCGGATCACCTCGCGGCGGGCGAAGGCGAGCAGCTGGTGGGTGAGGTCGCTGCCGCGTCGGGCGGCCCGGGCGATCTGCTCGGCGTCGGCGGCCGGCGGGGTGCCGGCCGCGTCCTCGACGATGAACGACGCGTAGTTGAGGATCACGGCGAGCAGATTGTTGAAGTCGTGCGCGATGCCGCCGGCCAGCTGGCCGAGGCTTTCCAGGCGCTGGGTCTGCTGGATGCGGGCCTCGAGACGCTGCTTGTCGGCCTCCTCGCGCAGGCGGCGGCGTTCCTCCTCGGCGGCGAGGCGTTCGGTGATGTCGCGGACCACCACGACGATCACCACGCCGCTGTCGGTGTGCAAGGAACTGCAGGCGATGTCGACGGGCAGCTCGGCGCCACCGCGGCGCAGCGCTCGCCGGGTGGCCCAGCGCTGATCGGCGGGCTGGCTGGGGTCGGCGTCGGCGCGGATGGTGTCCAGCAGCGTGCTGTCCCCGCCGGTACGGAGCACGGCCGAGACCGGCGGGAGCCCGTCCGGCAGCAGCAGCGGCAGCGGCATGTGCAGCAGGTCGTACCGGGGATGGTCGAACAGGCGTTCCGCCTCCGCGTTGACCAGCACCACCTCGCCGGACTCGGCCACGCCGAGCACGGCGTCCGGCGCCGCGTCCAGGACCGCCTGCACGCGGCCCTCGGCACGCTCCCGATCGCTGATGTCGCGGGTGATCGTGGTCGTGCCGATCATCCGGCCATGCTCGTCGAGCAGCGGCGAGATGAGCGCCGAGACCGCGATGATCTCGCCTTTCGCGGTGAGCCGGATGGTGCGGTACCGGTCGACGCGGCCGCCGAGGCGGACCAGCAGGCGGACCTGTTCCTCGTCACCGCGCCGCTCAGCCGGGATTATCACGTCGATCGACGTGCCGATCGTGTCCGAGGCCGGGTGCCCGTAGAGCATCTCGGCACCGGGGTTCCACGAGGTCACGACGCCGTCGAGGTCGGTGGTGACTATCGCGTCGTGCGAGGACTGGACGATCGAGGCGAGCAGGGCGCGTTCCTGCGCGGCCTGGCGCTGGGTGGTGTCGTCACGGAGCACCGAGGTCACGTACGTCTCGGATCCTCCGTCGGTGACCGCGGAGAGGGAGATCTCGACGGGGAAGACGCTGCCGTCGCGGCGCCGGCCCCGCAACGGCCGGCGGCGCATCGGGCCGTGCTCGCCGGAGAGATAGGCGCGGCACTGGTCTGGGTGGTTCTCCCGGGCTTCCTCGGGCACCAGATCGTCGACCGAGCGCCCGACCAAGTCACCGGCGGGGTACCCGAACATGTCGTGCGCCCTGCGGTTGGCCAGCGTGATCACGCCGTCCCTGCGGCTGACGACAATCGCGTCCGGGGCGGTGTCGAGCAAAAGCCCCGGGATCTCGCGTGACTCCACCGATCCCTCCCACCTCTAAAGTACTTTATTCGGATATTCCGGTTATCGGGATGGCGGATATGGGCATCGTGACGAGATGAGCACCACGGCTGAACCGCCTATCGACCCGAATCGGCCCAGCTCCGCACGCATCTACGACGCGTTCCTCGGCGGCACCCACAACTTCGCCTCCGACCGGGCGATCGTGGCCCGCACCCTGGAGCTGATGCCGGACATGCCGGCGATCACCCGATCGAACCGCGCGTTCCTGCACCGGGCCGTGCGGTACGCGACCGCGCAGGGCATCCGCCAGTTCCTCGACCTCGGGTCCGGCATCCCCACCGAGCAGAACGTGCATCAGACCGCGCCCGATGCCCGCGTGGTCTACGTCGACGTCGACCCGACGGCTGTGCTCTACGGCCGCCATCTGGTCGGCGACGATCCCCGGGCCGCGGTGATCCACGGCGACCTGCGGCAACCGTCGATCCTGCTGGACGAGCCGGAGGTGAAGGACCTGCTCGACCTGAGCCAGCCGATCGGCATCCTGATGGTCGCGGTACTGCACTTCATCCCGGACAGCCCGGCGCTCAGTGAGGCACTGCCGGTGTATCGCGAGATCGCGGCGCCGGGAAGCATGCTGGTCCTCTCGCACGCGACGATCGACGAACGGGCACCGGAGCTGGAGCGGGTCGCCGATCTGTACAACCGGACCGGGTCGTCACTGTTGCCGCGTGGGTGCGAGCAGGTGGAACGGTTCTTCGACGGCTGGGTGCTGGAGGAGCCGGGTGTGGTGCCGGCGCCGCGGTGGCGCCCGGATCCCGGAGAGGAGGCGCCGGACCCGAGCACGTTCCTCATGCTCGCCGGCGTCGCGAGGAAGGATTGAGGGCAGGCTCGGGCGTGGAGCGCGCGGGGCTTAGGGTGCTCGGGGCTTGAGGGTGCTCGGAGCTTGAGGGCACGCGGAGCTTGAGGGCACGCGGAGCGGCTCCGGGTTTAAGGCGTGCTCAGGCGCGTCGGCGGCGGGAGGAGATGGCGATCCCCCGCTCGGCCGGGCGGTCGGCGCTGTCGCACTCGTCGTCGGGTTCGATCTCGATGAGGTCGAACAGGTCGGGGCCGGCGTGGCCGGTGTCGACCGTGTTGCCGATCAGCCCCAGTAGAGCGGCGCAGTTGCGCCCGTACCCCTGAATCATGCGGTCCACCCGGGTGGGGTGGCCGCAACGTCGGCACGGGCGCATCCGCTCCGGCAGGATCTCGGCCATACCGTCCAGTATCCGATGGATCACGCTTCGCCGACGGCTTCGGCCAGTTCGTCTTTCGACATCCCGGATCGGCCGGGAATGTCCTGCTCGCGAGCCAGGTCGTACAGCTCGCTCTTGGTGTGGTGGTGATCGGGCAGCTTGCCGGTCGTCGCCTCCACGAATCGGCGGCCCATCGCCTCGCGCTCGTCCGCGCTGAAGCTCTTCTCGAGGATCGGGAGCAGCTCCTCCTCCTCTTCCTCGACGTGATGCCGCAGCTCCCCGATGATCGCGGCGAGCGTGCCGTCCCAGCCGGGCCTGTCCGGGTCGCTGCGCAGCAGGTTCTGCATCAGCTCCTCGACCTGGTGGTGCTCGACGGTGCCGTCGACGACCTCCTCGCCGGCCTCGGCCGCTTTCGCCCGGATCGCCGGGTAGACGAAGTCCTCCTCAGCCTCCGAGTGCGGCAACAGCATCCGATGCACCTCGTGCAGGATCGCGGCCTTGTCGACCCCGTCGTGGGTCGCCTCCTCCAGCAGCTCGTCGACCTGGCGATGCTGCTCTTTGATCACTTCCACGATGTCCGGCACGGAACCCCCTTTTATGATGACAAATCACTCTGAGGCGTCATACCCCCGTTGCCAGCAAACACTCATCTTTGATCACGTACGGTCGGCACCGCCGAAATCGAGGGGGAAGCACGTGCAACCGTTCCGAGTCTTCCGGGTCACCGCGATCGCCGAGGCGTTCTCGTGGACCGGACTACTGGTGGGCATGTTCCTGAAGCACGTCACCGAGACGACAGAGGCCGGTGTGTGGTTCTTCGGCCGGCTTCACGGGGCGCTGTTCGTCGCGTACCTGGTGGCCACCCTCTGGGTGGCGCGCACCGAGCGGTGGTCGATCTGGCGGACGCTGTTCGGCCTGGCGGCTTCGATCCCTCCCCTCACCACGCTGATCTTCGAACGCTGGGTGGCCAAGCGCCGCCCGGCACAGGAGCCGGCGGCCGCCACCGCCTGAGCTCCCAGGCCGGGGAGGGGCGCTGCCCGTCCCTCCCCGGCCGCTTTACAACGCCGGACCGGGTTAGCCGGCGCTTTAAAACGCCGGACCGGGTTGCTGGCGCTCTGAAACGTCGGACCAGGTTTGCTGGCGCTTTATGAGGCGGGACCGGGTTTGTCGGCGTCAGTTGGGCGGGACCTGGTTAACGGGCCCTGATCTGCGGCTTCCGCCTGTGGTTCCGGCCCGCGGTTCTACTTGACCGCTATCGGGTTGACCGGGGAGCCCACGGCACCGGTGATCGGCAGGGGCGCGGCGGTGAGCCAGAACTCGTGGATCCCGTCCTGTGCGCAGTCGGCGGCGAGCGCGTCCAGGTCCCACATTTCGCCCAGGAAGAGCCCGATGTGCGGGATCGCCACCTGGTGCAGCGGCTGAAACGCGTGGTCGAACTCGTTCGGTCGCACCTCAAAACCCCAGGTGTCGGTGGCGATCGCGGCGATCTCGGTGCGGTGCAGCCAGTCGGCGGTGGTGAACGACAGACCGGGCGCGGGTCCACCCGCGTAGTCACCCCAGCCGTTTCGCCGTGCCCGGGTGAGCTGACCGGTGCGCACCAGGACGATGTCGCCCCGGCCCACCTCGGTCTTCTGCGCCGCGATGGTGGCCGTGAGGTGTTCTTCGGTGATGGCGAACCCGTCCGGGAGCTCGCCGTCAGTCCCCCAAGTACGTCCCACGTCGAGAAGGACACCCCTGCCCGCGATCACGTCGGCGACCGTCTCGATGCCCGTCCTCAGATCGCCGAGGCTGGTCACCACCTTCTCCGCCGGCCGGCCGTTCCAGGCCATCCCGTGGTCGAAGATGTGGCCGAGCCCGTCCCACTGCGTGGAACACTGCAAGGGCATCGCGATCACGTCGTCAGCGCCGCCGAGCCCGTGCGGGAAGCCCTGCACGCCGGTAACCGCGTCGGTTCCGGTGTCCAGCATCGTGTGCACCGGATTGGTGCGCCGGCGCCAGCCTTTCTGCGGGCCGTCGGCGTCGAAGCGCTGCGACAGCGAGAACGAAACCCCGCGCCGCACCAGCTTCGCGCCCTGCGCGCGCTTGGCGGGCGTCAGGAAATTCATGGTCCCCTGTACGTCGTCAGCACCCCACCGCCCCCAGTTGGAGCACCGTTTCGCGGCTTCCGCGATAGCGCCCTCCGGGTCTTTCGGGTCGATCATTTCTGCCCCCGGAAGGTCTCGTCGACCCAGTCGGCGATGAACGTCTGCACGTGGGCGAAGTGGTCGAGCCCGATGTGTTCCGCGCCGCCCTCCTCCTTCGTGAAGATCCGCAGTTCACGCTTGGGCGAATTGACGGCCTGTTCGTAGGAGCGGTGCGCGTACTGAACCGGGATCTGCCGGTCGTTCTCACCGTGCGCGATCAGGAACGGAACGGTGATCTGCTCGACCACGCCGTCCAGGTTGACCGCCTCTGCCTTGGCGATGAACGTGTCGAGGTCGGTCTCGCCCCACACCCAGAGAACGTGATCCCAGTAGTGCGGGACCGGGTTCTCCCCCTCGCGTTCGAGGCGGCGTTTCTGCACGGCGCCCCAGTCGTGGTTGGCGCCCCACGCCACACACAGCGCCAGCCGTTTCTCGAACGCGGCCGCCCTCGGCGCGTAGTAGCCACCCAGCGACCAGCCGATCAGGCCGATCTTGGTGTCGTCGACGTCGTCCCTGGTCAGCAGGTAGTCGACGCAGGCTTTCGCCCAGTCCTCGGTCTCGACCCGGCTGGTCAGGCCGAGGAACCGCAGCGCCTCACCGCTGCCCGGGCAGTCCACCATCAGGGTGTTGATGCCCCGCGCGGCCATCTCGTGCGCGAAGCCCGAGGCGTACATGTGCTCCTTGGTCGAGTCGAGCCCGTTCCACAGGATGATCGTCGGAGCGTTCGCCGGGCCGGCCTTCGTGAAGTACGCCGGGAGCTGGTGGCCCTCGAATGGCATCGCGACCCGGGTGGTGGCCGGGTCGATCAGGTCGAACGCCTTCTGCTGGAGGTCGAGAAGCCGCTGGTAGAACTCCTTGCGGTTCGGCGATTTCGCGCTCTGCATCCGCTCGGCCTGTGCCAGGTAGTTGGTGGCCCGCTGGTATTTCTGCCCGGCGGTGCGCAGGTGTCCGGCCTTCTCGTCGGCCGCCGCCTGGGTGGCGAGATCCTCGGCGACGGCGGCCCAGGAGGCCATGAACTCCTTGGTGCCGACATCCGAGCCCTGCCCGGCGAGATCACGGATCGGGCGGCAGGCGCGGTCCACCTCGTCGATCAGGCCGCCGCTGTTCAGGGTGGCGACCACGCCGAGGTTCCAGACGTAGTTGCCGGGAAAGTACTCGAACATTCAGCTCTGCCTTTCGATTCGTGCTTTCTCCTGATCACGGCGCCGGACGGCAGGCAGTTCCCTGCTCGTCTGTCCGGAAGTGATCCGATTCGTCAGAGTGCCGATGCCCTGGACGGTCAGGGTGACCACGTCGCCGTCGCGCAGCGGCGGCGGATCCTGCTTGCCGCCGCGACCCCACAGCTCGGCGAGGCAGCCACCGTTGCCGACCGTGCCCGATCCGAGCACGTCACCGGGTCTCACCAGGCTGTCGCGGGCGGCGTAGGCGAGCATCGTCTCGAAGGTCCAGCCCATGTTGCTGAGCAGGTCACGGCCGATCTCAGTGCCGTTGACACTCGCCGCGCACCACAGATCGAGGAAACCGTCCTGATCCTTGAAGGGCTCGAGCTCGTCGGCGGTCACGATCCACGGGCCGAGAGTGCTCGCGAAATCCTTGCCCTTGGCCGGGCCCAGGTTCACCTGCATCTCGCGTTTTTGCAGGTCACGCGCGGACCAGTCGTTGAAGACGGTGTAGCCGAAGATGGTCTGGCCGGGGCCGGCGATCGCGGCGACCTCCAGCTCGAAGTCACGGTTCACCGAGGCCGCCGGGAACGGCACGTCGTCGTCCGGGCCGAGGATCGCGTGCGGATTGGTGAAGTAGAAGGTCGGGGCGTCGTACCAGGCCTCGGGCACTCCCCCGCTGCCGTCGATGCTGCGCCGCACGCCGTCCACGTGTTCCTCGAACGCGACGAAGTCGCGGATCGAGCTTGGGTGCAGCGGCGCCAGCAGGCGCACATCCTTCAGGGGTACGGCGGTGCCGAGGCTCAGTCCGCTCGCCGCGCCGGCGCCCATCTCGATCACCGCGATGGTGTCGAGATCATCGGCGAAGGGACGGGCCTGACCGTCTTCGATCACTCCAGTTCGGGTCCGGCCGTCGTGCCGGAAGCGCGCGATTCGCATGTCGTCAGACCGGCGGAGCGACGAAGATGCCGCGGTCGACGTCATTGAACGACTGCTTCGCGACGAACTCGTTCATCGGGTTCGCCGTGCCCCACTGGTCGCTGACCGCCGGGTCGGAGAAGTCGTAGAGGTGCGGGTGCCAGGTGTCCTCGTCGAGTTCCTCCAGCTCCGTCGTGTATTCGATCGTGTTGCCGTGCGGGTCGAGGAAATAGCTGAAGGTGTTGTTGCCGGCCATGTGCCGGCCCGGGCCCCACACCTTCTCCACGCCGCCGCGCAGCAGCCGGCCGGTGCCGCGCATGTACTCGTCGATGCCGCGCATCTCGAACGAGGCGTGATGCAGCGAGACGTGCGGGCCGCGGGCGATCGCCAGGCTGTGGTGCCAGCGGTTGGTGCGCAGGAAATACATCATCTCGCCCATCCGCGGGTGCATCAGGGTGTCCGAGAGGGCGAAGTTCAGGTGCTGGTCATAGAAGGCGACGGTCGCCTCCGGGTTCGGCGAGTTGATCACCACGTGCGAGAGCTTGACCGGGACGGACTCGCCCTCCTCCAGCTTGCGGTGCTGCCGGACGGCCACGTCGCAGGAGACCTCCACGGTCCGGCCGTCGAGGTCGAAGAATCGGAAGCCGTAACCCCCGCCGGGCGTGGCCAGCTTGCCCGGCTCGCTGACCAGCGTGACGCCGGATCGGCCGAGGCGTTCGGCCAGTGCGTTCACGTCGGTCTCGTTCGCGGCGCCGAACGCGATCAGGTCGAGCCGTTTCTCGGCGGCCTTGCGCAGCCGCACCGAGTACTGCTCCGGGGAGCCCGCGGCGGCCAGGAAGGCGAGGCCGTCGTCGGTGGTCTCGGCGTCCAGGCCCCACATGGTCGTGTAGAAGTCGAGCTGCCTGTCGTAGTCCGGCACGGCCAAGTCGACGTGGCGAAGGTGGGTGATGAGGCGTTCGTCGTTCATGGTTCCCTCACAAAGAATCAGGCGGGCTCGGCGACCAGGTGCGCGATGCGGGCCATCAGGCCCGGGACGTCGCCGCGCTCGTGGGCGAGCTGCCAGGCGGCCAGTTGCAGAGAGGCCTCGACGACCGTCCGGGCGCGGTCCAGGCGGCGGCCGGTGAAGTCGGACCAGAGCGTGTCGGTGACGCTGCCGGCGGCGAGCAGCAGCTCGGCGAGGACGGACGCGTCCTCCAAGGCCTGTGCGGCGCCCTGGGCCAGGGTCGGCGGGCAGCTGTGCGCGGCATCGCCGATCACCACGACCCGGCCGCGGTGCCACGGGCCGTCGAGCACATGGCTCTCGAAGGCGGTGTAGTTGACCCGGCTCGGGTCGGTCAGCTGCTCACGGATCTCGTCCCACGGCCCGTGATAGGCCAGGGACAGCTCGCGCATCGTCGCGAGAGACTCCTGCGGGCTGAGACCGGACCGGTCCCGCACGTCCTCGACGAGGTACGCATAGAGCGTGTCCGCCCCGGTCGGGCAGTACCCCGCGATGTAGCACGGACCGCCGTAGATCAGATCGGTCCGGGTCACGCTCGCCGGCCGTTTCGTGAACGTCCGCCAGATGCCCATGCCGACCGGCTGCGGCTCGCTGTCGATCCCGGCCTGCCGCCGGGTCCAGGACCGGACACCGTCGGCGCCGATCACCAGGTCGTACCGGCCGGAGGTGCCGTCGGTGAAGGTGACCAGCACGGTGTAGCCGTCCTGCTCCAGGCTCTGCGGGCAGGCGCCGAAGCGGACTTTCGCCCCGGCCGCCGCCGCTCGGTCGATCAGGATGCGGGCCAGCGCCGGACGGTACATCCCCAGGGTGGCGGGGAGGTCGGGCCCGCCGGTGCGGATGTCGGTGAGCTCGGCGACCAGAGTGCCGGCCGGGTCGGGGGCGCGCAGGCCGAGCGTGTCGAACGCGAACCCCTCGGCCTCGACCTGGCCCCAGACGCCCAGCTCGCGCAGCACCCGCAGAGCATTGCCCTGTAGCGTGATCCCGGAGCCGAGCGCGGACACGTCGGGTTTCACGTCGACCAGGTCGACGGCGACGCCGCCCTCGGCGAGCAGGATCGCCGCTGCGGCGCCGGCAGCGCCGCCACCGACGACCAGTACGTTTCGAACTGCTGGCACGGCCGTTTCCCCTTTGTTACTCGTGTGATGGGGACCACTGTCTCGCCGCCGGGCGGTATCAGGGAAGCTCGACTTGGTGATGGCTGTCATAGCCGCTGCTTATAGTTGCCGGATGGCCGTCGACCGTGTGCTCGCGAACCTCGATCTGAACCTGCTGATGACCTTGGACGCCCTGCTCAGGGAACGGAACGTGACCCGCACCGCGGAGCGTCTCGGCGTCAGCCAGCCGGCGGTCAGCGGCGCCCTGAGCCGCCTGCGACGGCATTTCGGCGACCAGCTACTGGTCCGGGTCGGCAACCGGTACGACCTCACCCCGCTCGCCACCCGGGTCTCCGTACTGACCGGTCCGGCGCTCGCCGGCGTGCGCCGGGTCTTCGACTCCACCGCCGATTTCGATCCGTCCGGACTGGACCGCGAGTTCACCGTGGTCTCCTCGGATTACGCCGCGACCATTCTCGGCCCGCTGGTCGCCCGGCTGCTCGCCCGGCGCGCCCCGAACGCGCGGTTGCGCCTGCAGCAGACCACTCCGTACGCGGTGGACCATGCCGCCGACACCCTGCGCGACGCCGACGGCCTGTTCATCCCGCACGGATTCGTCACCGGACTGCCCCACCTGGACCTTTACGAGGACCGCTGGGTCTGCATCGTCTCCGCTGACAACCCCGACGTCGGAGACGAGCTGTACCTCCGACAGCTGGAGGACCTGCCCTGGGTGGTCCTCTTCGACCGCCCGACCGCCTACGCCCCGGCCGTACGCCAGCTGCGGATGCTCGGCATCGAGGCCCGGGTGGACGTGATCGTCGACGGGTTCCTCCAGATGCCGTTCCTCGTTGCCGGGACCCGGCGGATCGCGCTCATCCAGGAGCGATTGGCCACGCTGATGGCCCCGATCGCCGGGATCCGCATCCTCCAGTGCCCGTTCGAGGTGATCACCTTGCACGAATCCTTCTGGTGGAACCCGATGCACACGAACGACCCGGTGCACGTGTGGTTCCGTGAGCTGCTGATCGAGGCGGCTGACGAGCTGTGGCCGCCGATCGACGAGTCGCTGCCGCCATCAGTTTGAGTGATGGCCGGCATCAGCCGAATCCGTCTTCCGCCGCGGATCGCCCGCCGCCCATAGTCGGAGCCACCGAGTGTGACCTGGACCACCGGAAGGCTCTCCCTTGTCTCTCACCGCACCCACACCCACACGGCAGGCAGGTCTCGCCCAATTGGCGCTCCTGCTCGCCGGCAGCTGCCTTTCCGTCCTCGGGGCCGTGCTCATCGCGCCGGTCCTGCCGCAGATGACCGACCACTTCGCCGGCGTGCCCGGCTCCGGCGCCCTGGTGCCGATCGTCCTCACCGTGCCGGCGTTGATCATCGGCCTGACCGCGCCGTTCGCCGGCTTCATCGCGGATCGCATCGACCGCAAACGGGTGCTGATCGTCGCGATGGTCGGCTACTCGATCTTCGGCACCGCTCCGCTCTACCTGGAGTCGCTCTCCACGATCATCGGCAGCCGGGTCCTGGTCGGGCTCTGCGAGGCCGCGATCATGACGTGCTGCACCACGCTGATCGCCGACTACTGGTCCGGGCCGAGACGCAGCCGATACCTGGGCCTGCAGACACTGCTCGCCTCGGTCTCCGCGACCGTGTTCCTCGGTGTCGGCGGCGCACTCGGGTCGTCCGGCTGGCGGACGCCGTTCTGGCTCTACACGATCGCGGTGCTCCTGGCCGTACCCATGGCGCTCTTGATCTGGCAGCCCGCTCGGGTCGCGTCGTCCGTCGCTCTCCCGCCGATCCCCTGGCGGCAGCTGCGGGTGCCGTGCCTGGTCACGCTCGCGGGCGGCGTGGTCTTCTACGCGCTGATCGTCGAGCTGTCGTTCGTGCTGGACGAGGTCGGCGTCACCGCGACCGCGACGATCGGCGCACTCAGCGCCCTGATGTCACTCGCCACGGCGGTGGCGGCGGGCTCGTTCGCGAAGCTGTCCGGGCAGACGCCGCGGACGCTGCTGCCGATCGCTTTCGGACTGTCGGCGGCCGGTTTCCTGGTCATCGCGGCCACCGCGTCGGTCCCGGTGATCACTTTCGGCGCGGTGCTGACCGGCGCCGGGACGGGTCTGCTGCTACCCACGCTGCTGACCTGGGCGACCAACGGGCTGTCGTTCGCCGAGCGCGGGCGCGGCACGGGCCTGTGGACCGGGACGCTGTTCATCGGCGAGTTCCTGTCACCGGTGCTGATCACCGGCGTGGGAGCCGCCGTCGGCGGACTGCGGCCGGCCCTGGGCCTGCTCGGCGTGGCCGCGGCGCTGCTGGCCCTGTCGATGCTGTGGATAGTCCCGCGCGACGCCACCCGCCTCAACGTCACCCACAACTGATGGCCACCCCGGCTGGCTCTCACCGCTGCCTCGACGGCGCGGAGACGACAGTGAGAGCCAGCCGGGTGATCGATTGGTCAGGCGAATGTTCGGGCGGAGCCGTAAGACGAGCCGGCTCGGTCGCGTTCCAGCCAGCCGGTCTCGACCAGCATCCGGCGGACCGCGGCGACGTCGTCGGCCACCACGGCGATCCGGGTGTTCACCTCGTCCTCGGTCAGGATGCCGTCGACTGCGAGGAACCGGGCGAAAAGTTCCGCGATCTGCTGGTACCGATCACTCATCGTCGGCGGAAGGCTGGTCAGGCGACCATGCGAGAAATAGGACTTCAGCTGCGGAAAGTTCGCGAGCAGCGGCGCGATCGGCTGCGCCTTGTCGAGCGCCTGAGCCGCGTCACGCAGCACCTCGACGCGGGCGCGGAAATCACCGTTGCCGGTGCCGGTCGCCAGCCCGGCGCCGACCAGTCGGCCGAGCAACTCGCCGGCCTCGGGTTTCGGCAGATCCAGATAGATCGACATCTCGTTGATGGACACGCCGTTGTTGCCGTGGCGGAGCAGCTCAGCGAGAGCCCGCAGGCGAAGCGGGTTCGACAACTGCATCAACAGATCGGCGGCGTGCGCAGCAGGGGCGGACATCCCGCCACCGTAAGCGCACGGCCGTCGCCCGGCATCCGATTATCCGGCCGCCACCGGGGTAAACAGACAGTCACCTCCGGTTGGGGCGACGCGGCATGTCGGCCGTGCCGTACCGGCGATCCCTGGAGGAATCATGTTCGCTCCCATCGCCGCGGTCGCGGCGACTCTCGCCCTGGCTGCCGCGCCGGCAGCGCCGAGCCTGGATGCGCTCGCCCAGGTGTACGACGAAACGAGTCAGGTTCTCGCCGAGGCCCACTTCGTGTCGGCGGGCGACAGCTTCCGGCTGACGAAACGGTCGAGCGACGGCGGGCGGGCGTTTGTGCAGTACAAGTACATCCGGACCGACGGCACGTTCCAGTCCGGCGAGCACCGGGGGCCGTCCACGGCTGGCGCGAGCGCCACGTTCGATCACGACTTCGGCGAGGGCCGGAAAATTCTGTTCCGGGTCTGCGTCGACGACTACTGCAGCGGAACCGGGGATGGGCAGAACTGGACCATCGGGTACGCGTAGGTCCATTTATTGACTTTGGTCAATCGCTGGGCCAGTCTGGGCGCACAGCACAGCCGCCGGAGCCACGCGGTCACGGGAGCATGGGCAGCTCCCGGCGAATCCACCGCAGTCGGTCGTCATCACGTGACGGCCCGGACTTACCGGAGTGCTGAGCGCACATGTCCTCACGCGTACAAAAAAGGCTCTTGATCTCTGTCTTTGCCGCGGCGATAGTCGCAGCTCTTGCCGTGCTCGTCGCGCCCAGTAGCCCGGCCGCGGCGCACGGCAACGTCGTCGGTCCCGCGTCGCGCAACTACGGTTGCTTCGATCGATGGGGCTCCCGTTTCCAGGACCCGGTCATGGCGACCGAAGATCCGATGTGCTGGCAGGCCTGGCAGGCGAACCCGAATGCCATGTGGAACTGGAACGGCCTGTTCCGGGAAGGTGTGGCCGGGCAACACGAGACCGTCATCCCGGACGGGCAGCTGTGCAGTGCGGGCCACACGGAAAGTGGTCGCTACAACGCAATGGACACCGTCGGTGACTGGAAAGCCACCTCGATCGGCAACTCGTTCACGGTGTCGCTCTTCGACGGCGCGCGGCACGGCGCTGACTACATCCGGGTCTATGTGACCAAGGTCGGATACAACCCGATAACCACGCCGTTGAAGTGGTCGGACCTGGAGCTGATCAAGACGGTCCCGAACACGCCGGCGGCGCAGTGGACGCAGCAGCTGAGCAACGGTGTCCAGATCGACATCCCGGCCAGCGTTTCCGGGCGATCGGGGCGGGCCATGGTCTACACAATCTGGCAGGCCAGCCACCTGGATCAGTCGTACTACTTCTGCAGCGATGTGAACTTCGGCGGCAGCCAGCCGTCGTCGTCACCCTCATCGTCGGCTTCGTCATCTCCGTCGTCGTCTCCGTCGTCGTCTCCGTCGACCTCACCCTCGGCATCGGCCTCGCCCTCGGTGTCACCGTCGGTATCCACGCCGCCGGTCACCGGGGCTTGCGCCGCCGCCTACGGGGTGACCTCGCAGTGGCAGGGCGGGTTCCAGGGCGAGGTCAAGGTGACCGCCGGAAGTGCGGCGATCAAGAGCTGGACGGTGACCCTCGGGTTCAGTGGCACGCCGCCAATCCAGCAGACCTGGAACGCCACGCTGACCACCAGCGGGAACACGGCCAGTGCGACAAATGTGAACTACAACGGCAGTGTCGCGGCGGGTGCCAGCACTACCTTCGGCTTCCTGGGCACGGGCACGTCGTCGACGCCGACGGTCAGCTGTACCGCGACTACGTGACCCCTCGCGCAGCGGGTTCGCCTTTGTTACATTGATGTTAATGGGAGCGCTCCCAGACTCCCAGGCCGTCCCCCATCAACATCCCCAGAGAAACGGAGGCCAAGCCCACCCGCGTGGCACGGCTCCGTCCACGCACGTGCTGTGACTCCATCGACGGGGAATGAGGACGCCCCACCTCGTTCCCCGTCACCCTCCCGGTGCCCGGTTCCCCAACGTCGCGGCTTCCCCGCCGCGGCAACCACCGGCAAATACGGGAAAAGCCGGCCGCCTTCCCCGGCGGCCGGCTACACACCAACACCGCCCCATCCACGCCAACCACGCCAAGCGCGCCAAGCGCGCCATCTGCGCCATCTCCGCTATCTGCGCCATCCGCATCGATCGCACTGACCGCAGGAACCGCGCTGCCACGCCGGCCAAGGCACGCCCGCATCGCCGAAATTGCTCGCTCTGGGCAGGCGCCGGTCGCCATGACGGCGAGACTTGCCAAGATCCGGCACCGGCGAGTCGCCCACCACCGTCACTCGGTCGATCTAGGTGCAAGCACCGGTCGCCAGGACGGCGATGTTTGTCAAGATCTGGCGCAGGCCGGTGGCCCATCGCCGTTGGCCTCCCGATCTAAGCGGGTGGTGGCTAGCGGCCAGCAGTCGCGAAGTTAGCGCCCGGCGGTCGCCCAGCCGGCAGCCAACGCCGATCGACGGTCGCCCAGCCGGCAGCCAACGCCGGTCGGCGGTCGGCGGTCGGCGGTCGGCGATCGGCGATCGGCGATCGAGGGCGGGCAGCGGTGGCCACCCAGCCAGCGGCGGTCAGCGGCGGTCGCCCAAGCAGCGGCGGTCGCCCAGCCAGCGGCGGCGGAGTCAGCGGCGGCAGCAGCAGCGGCAGCAGCGGCAGCAGCGGCAGCAGCGGCAGCGGCAGCGGCGAGGGTTGTGGTGGTTATGAGCGGGTGCTTAGGCCCAGGGTGCTTTGGCGGGGCAGGACTCCTGAGGCGGCGATCTGGCCGGCTAGGGGGCCTGCGAGCTGGACGAAGCGGCCCACCTCGTTGTCGAGGGCCTGCCAGGGGCCGGCGGCGAGTTCGCTGGTGCGTTGTTCCAGGTCGGCTCGGGCTTTCACGCCGGCTTCGGTGGCGGTGCCGTCCTCGTTCACCCAGCCTCGGGCTGCCAATCTGGCCTGGGCGTCGTCCCACTCATCCGGGGTCCAGCCCCGGCTGGCGAACACCTCGGCCGGGGCGGCGCCGACGGCGGCGAACGAAACGAGCAGCTCGCACGGGTCGAAGCCGGCCACCAGGGCGGCCGCCACGTGACCGTCGCCGCGGTGTTCGCGCAGGATGGTGGCTGCCTGCCAGAGAACCAGGTGCGGCTGGTCGGCCCACTCCAGGCCGGCGTTGGCAGCCGCCAGCGGGCGACCCGCAGTGCCCGCCGCCGATGCCGCGCGCCGGGCCAGGCGTGCCGCCTCCGCCACCTCGGGACTTGCCACCCGTTCGTCGCCGAGCAGGTTACGCAAAGCCTGGTCGACGGCGGCGAGACGGCGCTCAACGATGGTCTCCGGCGCGGCGATCTCCCAGGCGGCCGGTATGTGCGCTTCGACCAGGCGCGGGCTGAAACTGTAGAACGCGGAGCTCACCGTCTCCGCTCCGACGGCACCGAGCGGAGCCGCCCGCCACGCGAAGTAGCTCGGCCAGCGGGTATCGACGTCGTACCCCAGCTTTGCCGCCTCGTCGATCACCTCGGGCGCGTAGTAGAGGATCGCGTGAATCGGCTCCACCACCCGCCAGAGTTGGCGTGCGAGGCCGTCCGGCGCACCCTGCATCTTGATCCTCCTGCGGTTTGCCGGGGCAGGCTGGCCGACAGGTCCCCGAATGTCCGGACCCGATCAAAGCACAGGAGTACGACAAACACCCGCAACACATGTCAGGCCCCCAGCCACCGCTGCGCACGCCAGCAGCCGATCTTGAGCGACTTTCCGCACTCCAGGGTCGGAAATCGCTCAAGATCCGCGCTGGGGCGGGCCGCGAGGGTGGCTGGCAGGCCAGCGGACCAGCAGGCAGGTGGTTACAGGTTGGAAAGGGCCTTTTGGGCTATCCGGAAGGCGGTGTTTGCCGCTGGGACGCCGCAGTAGATTGCGGTCTGGAGGATTACCTCTTTGATCTCGTCGGCGGAGAGGCCGTTGGTTCGGGCTGCTCGGACGTGCATCGCCAGCTCTTCGTGGTGGCCGAGAGCGATCAGTGCCGTCAGCGTGATCAGGGAGCGGTCGCGGCGGGCCAGGCCTTCGCGGGTCCAGATCTCGCCCCAGGCATAGCGGGTGATCAGGTCCTGGAAGTCTCTGGTGAACGCGGTTGTCCCCGCTGTCGCCCGGTCCACGTGTTCGGCGCCGAGTACCTCGCGGCGCACCTTGATCCCGGCTGCCCGCGACTCGTCGAAGTGCTGGTCCAGCAGGAACGCCACCACCTCCGGGCTCTCCGCCGGCGCCAGGTGGGCGATGTCCGGCAGGATCACCAGACGGCCGTTGACCACGCCGTCGGCGATCAGGGCCAGGCCGTCCGGTGGTGTCGGCTTGTCGTGGGCCCCGGCCACCGCGAGCAGGGGCGATGCGATCTCGGCGAGGCGGTCACGGACGTCGAAGGCGGCCAGGGCCTCGCATGCGTACGCGTAGCTGTCGTCGTCGGTTGCCCGCAGCGCGTCGAGCAGCGCGGCCGTGACCATCGGCGAACGTTCCGCGAAACCGGGTGCGAACCAGCGTTCGGCCGAGCCGGCGACGACGGACGCCGTGCCCTCGGCGCGGACCAGCGCCGCCCGCTCGTGCCACATCGCCGGGGAGCCGATCTGGGCGCCGGTGCAGAGCAGTGCGGCCGCGTTCACCCGGGACGGGAAGTCGAGCAGCAACTGGAGGCCGATTGCCCCGCCGATCGAGTCGCCGGCGTAGAAGAACGACCCCGACGGCCGGATCTGATCAGCGATGGCGATCACGTCGCGGGCCAGGTCGGCGATGGTGAACGGCGAGGTGGCCGGGGCGCTGCCGCCGTGGCCGGGCAGGTCGAAGCCGACCACGTGATAGCGGCCGTAGAGCCGCGACGCGCACCGCCGCCACATCGACTCGGCGCTGGTGCCGACGGACGAGCCCAGCAACAACAGCGGTCGATCCGGCGCATCGTCAAAAACGGTCACGCTCAGCACGCTCACTCCTTAGCGCGGGTGATCGCCGCGTCGATGATCTGGTCGGTGGCGCCGCGGTACGGCTCGCCGGGGGCCGCGTCCGGGGCGATCGAACGCTGTTCGGCGTCGATGCCGGGCCGGGCCGCGGCCAGGTTGGCGGTCATCCACGCCGTCTCCACGTGGAGGCCGGCCAGCAACTCGGCCGTCTGCGCGCCGGCTGTCACGGTGCGGCGGGTCAGGGTTCGCAGGGTGGCCCATTCGACGTGCCAGCCGCCGTCCGGCCGTTCGTCGACAGCGGCCGCCGCGCCCGCGTGCACCGTTGCCGCCAGGAACGGCGCGGCCAGGGCGGCGCGGCGGACCAGGATGGAGAGGACCGGGTTCTGTTTGTTGGGCATCGCGGACGAGCCGCCGCGGCCCTCGACCGCGCCTTCCGACAACTCATGAATCTCGGGGCGTGCCGCCACCAGGACGTCGTTGGCGATCCGGCCCCATGCGTCGGTGCAGGTCACGAGCGCGTCGGCGGCGCCGGTTAGCGGGGCCCGGGCGGTGTGCCACGGGTCCCGCGCCCGCAGGCCGAGCGCGCCGGCCGTCGTCTCGACAAGGTCGCGGACCACGGCCGGTGATCCGGCGAGGGACACCGGCGCGGCCAGGCTTCCGGCGGCGCCGCCCAGCTGCACCGGCAGGTCGCCGACGGAGGCGAGGCGGTCGCGGGCGTCGAGTACCCCAGTGAGCCAGCTCGCCGCCTTCAGACCGAAAGTGATCGGGATGGCGTGTTGGGTCAGCGTCCGTCCGGCCATCGGGGTGTCCCGATGGTCGCCGGCAAGCCTCACCAGACTGGCGATCTGCGCGCTCAGGTCGGCCCGGATCCGGCCGATCGCCTCGGTCAGGCACAGCACCAGTCCGGTGTCCAGCACGTCCTGGCTGGTCAAACCCTTGTGCAGCCAGGACGCGGCAGCCGGGTTACGGGCGGCGAGCCGTTGGCGCAGCAGCTTGAGCAAGGGAATCACCGGGTTACCACCCGACTCCGCGTCCCGGGCCAGCGCCTCGACGTCGTCCGGGCCGACCAGCCCGGTCAGGTCGTCGCGCGCGTCCGGCCCGGCGACACCGTGCACGACCAGGGCATCCAGCCAGGCCGCTTCGACCCGGACCATCGCCGCGAGCACCGACGCGTCCGTGAACAGGTCACCGGCACGGTCGTCGCCGGGCCACAACAGATCGCTCAACGCGTACCCCAGTGATCGAAGGCCGGGACGGCAGCGAGGCCGGCTGCCGCGTCGCTGGAGAGCGACCCGGCAGCTGGCCGCGGAAAAGGGGCGAAAATGATCAGGCCCATGCGTCGCGCAGGCGGGGGTAGGTGACGAAGACCGTCTCGGCGGGGCCCTGGAGGCTCACGTCGAAGACGAGGCCATGCGGTTCGCGCCGGGCGATCAGCGTGGCGCGGCGATCCGGGGCGACCGACTCCAGGAGCGTGTCCGTGGCGAGCAGGTCCGGGTCGTCGGGCAGGTAGGCGCGGGTGAACAGCCGGTCCAGCAGGCCGCGGGCAAAAACGGTCACGGCGAAGAACGGGGCTCGGCCCTGCTCGGTGGCGCCCGGTTCCAGGGTGAAGAACTGGTAGTGGCCGTCGGGGTCGGTGGCGGCGCGGCCCCAGCCGGTGAAGGTCCATCCGTCGCGACGCAGTGAGCCGGGGGTACGCAGGACGTGGCCCTGCGGGTCGGCCTGCCAGATCTCGAGGACCGCGTCCGGGACCGGGTTGCCGCCGCCGTCGGTGACGCGGCCGTGCAGGCGGACCGCGCGCGGGCTGGCCGGCGGGACCAGTTCGTTCATCTGCGGGAATTCCAGGCCAAGGTGGAAGAAGGGGCCGACGGTCTGGCCGGGAACCGCGCTCATGCCTGATCCTCGTCGATGTCGAGCGGAGTGCGGTGGGTGCCGGTGAGGACGATGTCCCAGCGGTACCCGGTGTTCCACTCCGGGGTGGTGAGGTCGTGGTCGTACTGGGCGATCAGCAGGTCCCGCGATTTCGGGTCGGTGATCGACTGGTAGATCGGGTCGTACTGGAAGAGCGGATCGCCCGGGAAGTACATCTGCGTCACGACCCGCTGGGTGAAGTCGAGGCCGAACAGCGAGAAGTGGATGTGCGCGGGGCGCCAGGCGTTGAGGTGGTTGCGCCACGGGTACGGTCCCGGCTTGATCGTCTGGAAGCGGTACGACCCGTCCGGCCCGGTGATGCAGCGGCCGACGCCGGTGAAGTTCGGGTCGTGCGGCGCCGGGTGCTGGTCGCGCTGATGCCGGTACCGGCCCGCGGCGTTGGCCTGCCACACCTCGACGAGCTGGTTCGCCACCGGGCGGCCGTCGCCGTCGAGGACGCGGCCGGTGACCACGATCCGCTCGCCGATCGGGGTGCCGGCGTGCTGGATGGTCAGGTCGGCCTCGTCGACCGCGACGTCACGGTGGCCGAACGCGGGCGCCCACAGCTCGACCGACTCCGGGTCGATCAGGTGCGCCGGCTGCTTCGGGTGCCGCAGGATGGAACTGCGGTACGGGGCATAGTCGATCTTCGGTTGCGGTCCGCCGGGTTGCTGGGCCGCTGCCTCGATCTCCCGGTTGATGTCAGCTTGTGACGACTCCATGTTCACGCTCCGGACGCTAGGCGGGTCGCGGCTTCACGGCGATAATCTACTTCCGCTGAGTGGAAGGGGGCGTCATGGGTGCATCGGTCACGTCCCGTGCCCTGGCCATCCTCGGCGCCTTCGACGGCGAGCACCGCGCCCTCTCCCTGACCGATCTCGCCCATCGGGCCGGGCTGCCCCTCGCGACCGCACATCGCCTGGTCGGCGAGTTGCACCGGTGGGGCGCGCTGGCCCGTGAGGCGAACGGCGATTACGTGATCGGGCGCCGGATCTGGCAGCTCGGACTGCTCGCGCCGGTGCAGAGCGGCCTGCGCCAGGCGGCTTCCCCATTTTTGCATGATTTGTACGGGACGACGCTCGCCACCGTGCATCTCGCGGTCCGCGACGGCCTGGAGGTGCTGTACGTCGAACGGCTCGCCGGGCACGTGTCGGTGCCCGTGGTCAGCCGGGTCGGATCCCGGTTGCCGATGCACTCCACCGGCGTCGGGAAGGTGCTGCTCGCCTACGCGCCGGAGGACGTACGGATGGAGGCGTTAAAGGCGTTGACTCGGATCACCGCCTACACCATCACCCAGCCGGCCCGCCTGCTCGAACAGCTGAAACGGGTCCGCGCCGAGGGATACGCCACCACCGGTGAGGAGATGAGCCTCGGCGCCTGCTCGGTGGCGGTGCCGGTCCGCAACGGGGACTCCGTGGTCGCCGCTCTCGGCATGGTCGTCCCCGATCTGCGCCGTCAGCTCCCCCGCCTGGTCTCCGCCCTGCAGGTCGCGGCGCACGGCATCGGCCGCACCCTGGCCGGCGCGCCTTCCGTTCAGTGGAAATAGGGTATTGCCCGATCACCGAACGGTCGCCGACGCTGTGGTGATGCGTACCCAGGTCGCCATCATCGGCGCCGGCCCCGCCGGCCTGCTTCTTTCCCACCTCCTCGCCCAGGGCGGGGTCGAGTCGGTGGTCCTCGAGACCCGCTCCGAGGAGTACGTGGCCGCTCGTATCCGGGCTGGGATCCTGGAGCATTCGAGCGTGGAGCTGCTGGAGTCGGTGGGCCTCGGCGACCGGATCCGCGCCGAGGGCGACCATCACCGGGGCATCTACCTGCAGTGGCCGGGCGAGCGGCACCATCTGGATTTCGTGGATCTGGTAGGCCGGAGTGTGTGGGTCTACGGCCAGACCGAGGTCCAGAAAGATTTGATCAAGGCACGAGCGGCGGACGGCCAGGAGATCCATTACGAGGTCACCGAGGTTGAGCTCCACGACGATCACGTGACTTTCACCGACAAGTCGGGGCAGAGCCAGCGACTGGACGCCACTGCCATCGCCGGCTGCGACGGCTCCTTCGGGCCCAGCAGGCAGGCGGTTCCCGCCGCGGAGACCTACGAAAAGGTCTACCCCTACTCCTGGTTCGGCATCCTCGCCGACGTCGCCCCGTCGACCGACGAGCTCATCTACGCCTGGCACCCCAACGGCTTCGCCCTGCACTCGATGCGCTCGGCCACCGTGAGCCGCCTGTATCTGCAGGTCCCGAACGGCACCGACCCGCAGTCCTGGTCCGACGACCGGATCTGGGACGAGCTCGCCACCCGCCTCGGCCACGGGCAGAACGGCTGGAAGCTCACCCC
The DNA here is from genome assembly GCF_003259845.1 of Actinoplanes lutulentus. GTDB lineage: Bacteria > Actinomycetota > Actinomycetes > Mycobacteriales > Micromonosporaceae > Actinoplanes > Actinoplanes lutulentus. The sequence continues at coordinate 4,500 of NZ_QLMJ01000037.1, read as the reverse complement.
CGGCCCGATCACCGACAAGAGCGTGCTGCCGATGCGCAGTTACGTGCAGACCCCGATGCGGCACCACAACCTGTTCCTGGCCGGCGACGCCGCGCACATCGTCCCGCCGACCGGCGCGAAGGGCCTGAACCTGGCGATCGCGGATGTGGCGCTGCTCAGCAAGGCGCTGATCGCCAAGGTCAAGGAGGGCGATGAGAGGCTCGCGGACCGGTATTCCGACGACGCGCAGCGGCGGGTCTGGCGGTGCACGCACTTCTCCTGGTGGATGACGACGATGCTGCACACGTCCGGCGACCCGTTCGACGCGCAGCTGCAGTTGTCCCAGCTCAAGTGGGTGGCGAACAGCGAGGCCGGCGCGACCGGCCTCGCCGAGAACTACGCCGGCCTGCCGATCGGTTACTGAGCCTCGGGCTTCACATCCGTTGCGGGTGTACCCACACCCGCAACGGGTGTGGCGCTCGAATCGGGTAACGACCCGGCCGACGACGTCCCCTCCGGCGGGTTCGTCGCCTCGATGGTGGGTGGCGGCGTCCCGTGGTCGACCGCCTCGCGGTAGGTACCGGTCGGCAGCGTCGACGGCGACGCGTCCGACGGCACCTGCCCGTTCGGCGCGGCCGGTTCCCGGGCCAGCAGACCCTTGCCGAGCGAGCCGAGGGTGGCCAGGAACGCCACGTTGAACGCCGTCTCCCAGTCGAACGTGGTCACGTTGAACGCGCCGGCCAGGATCGACGCCGACAGCGAGCTGAGGAACGTCTTCGCGAGCCGGACCAGCAGGTCGGGCCAGAACGCCAGGTTGGTCTGCTTCGACAGGTACTGCACGCCGGTGAGCACGATCGACGAGACGAACGCGCTGATCGCGAGGGTGAGCGCCTCACCCCAGGGCAGCTTGACGACAGTGGTGATCCCGCCGGCCAGCAGGGTCGCGAAGAAGACCTGCCCCGCCGACCAGCCACCACGCTCCACGAAGTCGAGAACGACTGCTTTCCACTTAGGAACAACGTCCTGAGGAACAACGTCCGCCATGGACATCGAGGTTCCTCGCTGTGAAGATCAGGAGTAATCCCCCGAACGGGTCAGCAATGCGGTGATCGCCGCGCCGATGCCGGGGTGCACCGGGTACCGGCGGCTCAGCCACCGGAACGTCGTCCGGGCGGCCGCCACGTTGTGCGCGTACCCGGGGATCATCTCGGCGAGCGGCAGCACCTCCGCCGGATAGGCGCGCTCCACCCGCCGGGACACGTCGAACGGATCCCGGTACGGTGCCTCGCCGCTGGCCAGCCGCAACAGCGAGATGACCCGGTCGACGGCGTAGGTCTGGATGAACCGGGACGCGCTCAACCGCTCCCCGCGCAGCTCACGATGCAGGCCGACATAGATGTTGGTGAGCGCCTCGTTCAGGTGGAAGTCGACGGTGTCGTACGGGGTCCGCGGCACCGGCACCTCCGACTGGGCCAGCCCGGCCGGAGCGTCCGCACGCCGCCACACCACCCGCGCCCCGGAGAACGGGACGTGCGCCAGCTCGGTGGTGGTCAGGACCGCGTACTCCACGAAGATGCCGTCCTCGTACAGCGCCTTCCGTCCGTTTCGCTCGTGGGCGAAGCTGAACAGGAGCGGACATGGCGCTTCCAGCCAGTCGATGCGTTCGACGTACCGCGACCGCGCGCCCTCCGCGACGATCACGAAGAAGTCCAGGTCGGAGTGCTCGTCGAGCCGGGCTCTCTGTGCGCCCGCCGAGCCGAGCCCGAGCACCGCGATGGTGTCGTCCCGGTCAGCGAGGAATGTGGCGAGCTCGTCCAGGCGGCGCAGCGTCGGTTGCATCGTCACTCCTACAGATATCGGTGGATCCCTAAGGAGCTTCACCGATCCCCCGCCCGGTTCCAACCCCTAGCGTCATGCACATGATCCAGGATCTGCTCGGAGGACTACCCCCGATCGCGGTCTATCTGGTCGTGTTCGCCCTGGTCACATGCGAGACAGCGGTCCTCGCCGGCCTGGTCCTGCCGTCCGCCACCGCATTGATAGCCATGGGTCTCCTTGCCAACGCCGGCGTCGTCCCACTGCTCCCCGCCCTCGCCGTCGCGGTCACCGCGGCGATCCTGGGCGGCAACATCGCCTTCCGCTTCGGCTCGTTCCTCGGCCTCGGCCGGCACGCGGAACGCACCGAGCGACTCTTCGCCAAGCACGGCGGACGTGCGGTCTTTTTCGGACAGTGGGTGGTCGGTGCGCGGACACTGATGCCGCGCCTGGCCGCGCGAAATGGCGTACCCAGGAATCGCTTCCTTGCGTGGCACACGCCGGCGGCGAGTCTCTGGGCTCTATGGATGGTTGGCGCGAGTTACGCGGCAGGCGCGAGTTACGACGTTCTTGCCGCGCGCGCAGGGCGCGCGACAGGCGCGCTAGCGGCGCTGACGGTGCTCATTCTCGGACTCATCCTTGCAGGCCGTTGGATAGGTCAAAACCCGGATCCCGTACGCGCGATCGGCCTGGCGCTGCGCAATTTCCGGCCTTTCCGTGATTTTCCGGGTTTCCGGCCGCACCCGCTGGCAATGGCATCGCTGAGCCTGGGGTTCCTGGTGTCGACGGCCGCGCTGCTCGTCGTCATCGTGCCGGCGATGGTGCGGTTCAGCGGGCTGGCCGCGGTCGACGAGGCGGTTGCGGGGTGGGCGCGGGGGCAGTGGACGTCGGACGGGTACCTGTTCGCGCTGGAGACGGCGACGGCGGTGGTTCCGGAGGTGCTGATCGCGGTGGCGGTGGTGGTGTCACTGGCGCGTTCTTTCTTGCGGGCTCGTGGGGTGCGGGCCTGGCTGATGGAAGCGCTCGGACCCGTGCTTCCCGCGGTGATCTTCGCGGTGGTGCTCACACAGGCTTTCCCGGCCGGGTGGCAGGCGGCGGAGACGCTGGTGTTCCCGACGGTGGACGAGTTCGACGGGTGGGTGCCGGTCGACGCGGCGGCGATGGCTCTCGCAACGATGTCGGCCGGGCAGACCGCGCAGGTCGCGGCGGCGTCCGGGCTGCTCGCGTGGCTGGTGGCGCGCGGGCTGCCGTGGAAGTGGCAGGCGGCGGTCTGGACGTCGGCGGGGACGCTGGCGGTGCTCTGTGCGGGTTCGTGGGTCTATCTCGGGTGGAGCCGGATCAGCGAGACGGTCGCGGCGGTGATGCTCGGTGCGGCGTGGGCAGCGCTGAACGCGGCGATGTGGTCAGGTCGCACGTCCCGGGTTTCCGACGCGGCCGGTCCGGTCGACACGGGCCTGCGCCCCGGCACGGGCTGGCGCTTCGACGGGGCTGAGGACGCACAGCTCAGTCACAGAATTCATTGACACATTTCCAAGTATCTATTCCTAGGGTCTGCCGGGTCCCATCCCACGAGGAGGATCCATGGATAACGACGACGAACCGGTCGGCCGGGTACTCAGCCGCCGGCAGGCCCTCGCCGTACTCGGGCTCACCGGCGCCGGCCTGACCCTGGCCGGAACCGCCGCCCAGGCAGCAAGCGACACCGCTGTTGATCGTGTTGATCGTGTTGACTGTGTCGCGAAACCGGAGATGACGGAGGGTCCGTACTTCGTCGACGAAGGCCTCAATCGCTCCGACATCCGCGTCGACACCTTCGACGGCAGTGTCTCGGACGGCACCCGGCTCACGCTCGGCCTCGACGTCCTCCAGATCACCGGCGGCGCCTGCACATCGTTGCCGGACGCGGTCGTCGACATCTGGCATTGCGACGCGTACGGGGTCTACTCGGACGTGGCCGCCAACAACTCGGTCGGGCACACATTCCTACGGGGTTACCAGGTCAGCGATTCGTGCGGCCGGGTCCGGTTCGTGACGGTGCTGCCCGGCTGGTACCAGGGCCGGACCGTCCACCTCCACCTGAAGATCCGCACGATCGGCACAGACGGCAATCCGTACGAGTTCACCTCCCAGCTGTACTTCACCGACCCGTTCGGCGCGGCATACCTGGCGACCGAGCCGTATGCGGGCAAGGGCGCGCCGGACACGACCAACGCGACCGACGGCATCTATGCCGAGGCGGGCGAGCAGATGCTGCTGCATCCGCGCAGGGTGCGGGGTGGGTGGTCGGCGCGGTTCGCGATCGGCATGGACTTGTCGGACACGTCGGTGGGTGACGACGACAGCGGCGGAGGTCCGGGCGGTCCTGGAGGCCCGGGAGGTCCTGGTGGCCCTAGTGGCCCGCCGCCGTCCGGCCCGCCGCCGAGCGGTTCCCCGTCGCCCTCGCCGTCGGCCTCACCTGCCGACACCGCGTAATCGTCGGTCACACCGTCCGGGCTCGCTTGACGGCTGAGCTCGCGCGCTGAACGCCGGCCGGTCCGGGCTGGTGTTCAGCGCGGAGAAATCGGCCGCGAGACAGTACGGAAAGCCAGCTCGTGCCTCCCGGCGGCCACGAGCCGATGCTCCTATGGATGTCAAGTGGTGGGTGGGGTGTGGTTGGTGGTGATGATTTGGTAGATCTCGCGTGCTATGTAGCGTTTGAGGCAACGG
>NZ_QLMJ01000036.1 GCF_003259845.1 Actinoplanes lutulentus | reverse complement strand
CCTGCAACCGGCTGACCACGCCGTTCCAACTCGCCGACTCGGCGAACGCGCCATGGATGAGAACAATGGTGGGCTTCACGATTCGCTCCTTCGAAGCGGATACCGGCGCGTCCAGGGATCGGCGCGCTGTCCGACCCCACCATCGGCGCCCGGCCCGTCCGCCGAATCAGTCATTCGCCCACCGTCGGCACGTGTCCGGCACGACACGACCCGGCGATTAGCGCGAATAGCCGGTTTTATCCGCTAGGGGTCGGCGGTTGTGAGCCGGTACCCCGGGCCACAACACTCTCGCTGCCGTGGGCGTCGGCACCGACCGGTTAGGTCAAACGACAGATACCGGCGTCCGATATGGAGTCCGGGTCCGGTGAACCGACCGGGTCCGCACGCGTCGTGTCGAAGTGTCCCCACCCGTCGTCGCAAAGACGACCACCGTCCTACGGAGGACCGATGCGAAAGACATTCCCTGCCGCGATGCGTGTGCTGATCGCCGGCGTGCTGAGCCTGGGAGGCGCCGCGATCACCAACACCGGTTCAGCCTCAGCCTCGGCCGGCGGATCCGGCCGCATAGCCTGGCATCCCTGCGCGGAACACCAGGCCGATCAGCGCTTGCAATGCGGTTCGATCACCCTTCCCGTCGACTGGGCCCGGCCGGACGGCCCCACCTTCGAACTGGCTCTGGCCAGACGCCCGGCCTCGGACCCCGCGGCCCGGATCGGCACCCTCACCTTCCATCCCGGTGGCCCAGGCCTGTCCGGTGTCGATGCGGTGTCCGACGATCGCTACTTCAACCCGGAGGTCCTCCGCCGCTTCGACGTCGTCGGCTTCGATCCGCGTGGGGTCGGCCGCAGCAATCCCGTCGTGTGTTCGGCCGAGCTGCTGGCGCAGCGGCCTGAGCCGGTCCCGGCGAGCCAGCACGCCTACGACGCCCTGGTGACGTTCAACCGGGCGCTGTACGCGGATTGCCGCCGGCGCACGGGACCCTTGACCGATCATCTCGACTCGGTGAGCGTCGCCCATGACGTCGATGCGATCCGGGCCGCACTGGGCGAACGGGAGATCACCTTTTATGGCGTCTCCTACGGCACGCTGACCGGCCAGGCCTACGCCGAGAACTATCCGCACCGGCTCCGCGCGCTGGTACTCGACAGCCCGATGGACCACAGCCAGTCCGGGCGGTCGTTCTACGTCACTCACACCGCGGCGGCCGAGAACATCCTCACCCAGTTCGCCTCCTGGTGCGACCGGACGACGACGTGCGCCCTGCACGGCCGCGATGTCGAGGCTCTGTTCGCATCGCTGTCGGCCCGGGCGGACAACGGCGAGCTAGGCGGCTATACCCGGTACGGCCTGAGCACGGAGTTCCAGTTCACCACCTGGCTGCCCGCCAACTGGCCCGCGCTGGCGGCCCGGCTCGCCGAGCTGGACAGCGGACAGGCAGCACCGTCCCCCGCCTCCGCGTCCGCGTCCGAGGTGCGGCCTCTGGCGGATCTCGCGTTCTGCCAGGACTGGCGGACCGGCGTGCGGAGCTTCACCGACTTCTCGCGCATCGTCGCGCAGTCCTCGTCGGCGGCTCCCCACCTGCGGGTCGGCGCGGCAGCCGCGGAGTCCTTCGGCTTCTGCCTGGGTTACCCCGGTGGCGTCACCAATCCGCAGCATCCCGTCGACGTCGACATGCGCCGTCCCATCCTCGTGGTCGCGGCCCAGCACGATCCGGCCACTCCGCGTCGCTGGGCGGCCACGGTGGCCGAGCAGATCGGCCCGAACGCACGGCTGTTCACCTACCAGGGCTGGGGTCACGGGGTCTACCGCCAGCATCTGCCGTGCCCTGACGCGGTCGTCGACCGCTACCTGATCGACGGGCGGCTGCCCGCACCGGGAGCGGGTTGCGCAGCGGTGGATCCACGCCCCTGACCCATCCGCCGGGCGAAGTCGCGTCGCTGCCGGCTGCCGGATGAGAATCCACCGGCAGCCGGCGGCGGCGACTACGGCTCGATCACGAGCCGGGTGATGGCATCGCCCTCGAGGGTGAATCGGTAGTGCAGATCAACCGAGCCGCCCGGGAAGTTGCCCTCCAGATGCTGAACCACGTCCCAGCCCGACCCACCGTCGCCGGTCGCACCGGCGAACTCGGTGGTGTACGAATACTCGCCGGACGATTTGTTCAGCCAGGCGAGGATCTCGTCCCGGCCGCGATACGTGTGCCCATCATCGATCACGACAGCGTCGGCGGCGAAGGCGCCGATCGCCGTGTTGCTGTCCTGAGAGTCCTGCGCGGGCAGATACGTGGTGATGGTGGCCGGCAACTCGTCCCACGAGTATGCGGTGCCGCTGCCTGATGTCTTGTTCATGCCATGAGGGTCGACTCTCCCCCAGGGAGAAGGTCAACACCGGCTGCTCGTTCGGTTCGCCCTTCCTTCAACAGCCGGGCGAGCTCGGCCGGTCGTTCCAGGTGCGGCAGGTGGCTACCCGGCAACACGGTGATGGCAATGGTGGGCAGCGCCGCGGTCAACCAGTCGACGTAGGGTGCCGGCGGTGGCGCCGCGGTGACCCATCGGTAGCTGATGCCCCGTGCGGCGATCCTCCGCAGGTCCGCCTCACGGTCGGCACGGACCTGCTCATCCGTACCTTGCAGGATCTCGGCCCAGTAGCCCAGCAGCAGATCAGGCCGCGGATCGGTGGCCGTGTCGGCGAGATGTCGCGCCTCGCCGTCCAGCGAATCGATGCCCATCCCGGCCAGCATGCGATCCCAGACCGCGCGCCAGCCCGGGCCCCGCAGTTGCGGCTCCGCCTCCCGGACGAGGCTGCCGAAGGGGCCGGGCAGCAGGAACTGATCCAGGTTGACCACCGCATGAGTGGGATAGCGGGCGGCGTAGACCGTGGCGATAATCCCGCCCACCGAATGGCCCACCAGGGTGGGCGGCTCGGTCCGGGCCGCCGCCGTGATCTGGCTGTGCAGCAGCTCGGTGACCTCATCCATCCGGTACGACGCGCGGCGCGGGGCGTCACCGTGGCCCGGCAGATCCAGCGCGAGGACGTCACGGTCGGGGTCGACGACGGCGAGCTCGCGGCGCAGCGGGTCCCAGTGCCGCCGATCGAAGGTCAGGCCGTGAAGAAGAACGAGTGGAGATGTCATACCCGGTAGGCGTAACCGGGCCGGGAACAACTTGTTCATGGCCGCCGTCACAGCTCCCAGCGGCTCGGGCCACCGGTGCTCGGCTCGTAGCGGAAATAGCTGCCGGTCCGCACCGACGCGCGCAGGTGTGCCGCAGCGATGGGAGTGAGCGACTGGAGCCGGATGAGCACCGCCCGAAGGGCCCGCGTCGCGTTGACCCTCGCGCGTTCCGCCTCGGCGCTGCGCCGGCGTGGGCGGCCCCCCAGCCCGGCGGTCCGCCGTAGCTCGGCCACCACGGCCTGCCGCTCGGCGGCGAGGGTCGCGGCGCGGTCGACGTCACCCGCCCGGTCCGCGCTGTCCATCTGTTCGGCCAGGTCGCCGATGCGCCGGCGGTAGGCCGCCCGAGCTGCGGCGTCAAGCACGGGCTCAGGCGCGGGTACCACGAGTCCGGCGCCACCCGCCACAAGATCCAGCGCGGCGATCTCGTGCCCCGGGGCGGCCAGGAGAGTACGCAGGTAACCCAGCCCGCGTACATCGCGCAGGCGGGCCTGCTCCCGGCCGGCATCGATGACCCAGTCGTCGCCGTCACGTGCCAGTCGCCAGATTTCGAGGCCCGGCTCAGGCCCGGTGGCGTTCCGGGATGCGACAGCCCCGACCATGCCGGATGCCGGCAGGCCCAGCGCCTTGGTGATCGCAGCGGCGCGCGCCCGGTCTCCGCGAGCCGCGAGCGTAGCCGCCAGCCACGGCAGTGCACCGAGTCGCTCCTCCTGGGCTATCGCATCGTCGAAGTGCGCATTCGCCTGAGTGGCCCGGCCCAGCCGGGCGGCGACCCGGCCGAGGTAGTCGTCCACCGGGCCGGTGATCGTGTTCGCCCCGCCCCAGACCACCAGACGTCCGGAGTAGGGCAGCAGAGCATCGTAGAGGACCTGCAAGGCGGCCGGAGCAGCGCCAAGCGACGCGACCAGAGCCAGATCGGCCACGGCGCCGATCCAGCGAGGGCCGGCCCCGGCCAGTACCGACGGCAGCAAGCGGTCCACGTCGAGCAACGCCTCAGCGACCTGCCCCGACTCGGCCAAGGCCCGGGCGGCCGTGGCCTCGAAGAAATGTCCGGGCAGTCGCCGGGCAAGCGCCCGCAACGGCTCGACCTCTTCTGCTCCGTGGCCACGCAGCAACGCCAGCCGGCCCCGGAGCGACGCGGTCAGCCGATCGGTATCGGCCAGCCCGGCACGTCGCCCCGCCTCGGACACCTCGGCGGCGAGTGCCTCCGCGAGGTCGAGGCGGCCGCGGACCAGCGCCAGCACGGCCTGCCGGGACAATGCGACGACCGCCGCTTCCGGGTCGCCGTCACGCTCGCCGGCCCGCGCGTACGCCACCAGCGCGGCCTCGGCCGCGTCCAGGTCCCCCCGCTCGGCCAGAGCGGTGAACCGCCAGAACAGTCCGCGCCGTTCCAGTGCCGCATCGCCGGCCCGGCGGGCCAGGTCGACGATCTGGGATGCGGTGGACAGCCGCTCGCCGGCCGCCACCGGGTCCCACAACGCGTGCAGCTGTCCGTCCAGTACCTCCGCCAGGGTCCTGGGGTCCTCGGTGGCCCGGGCGAGCCGGACGGCCTCGCCGGCGAGTTCCCGTCGCCGAGCTGCCGCGGACGGGTCACCCAGCAGCTCGCCGGCCAGTCGCACCAGCACCCGGGCCCGGATGGCCGGAGCCGGTGCTCGCGACGCGGCGTCCTCCAGCAGCCGGATCAGCGCCGTGTCGAGAACGAGAAACTCTTGCCGCGACGGCGCGGTGAGGGCCAGCTCGACAACGGCGTCCGGACCCGATGCGAGCGGCACGGCCGCCGCGAGATCGAGTGCCGGTCCCGGCCAGCCCGCGGTGAGCAACCAGAGTGCGTGCACCGTTTCGGCAGGTCGCTCTGGCAGCAGGGCGGCCAGCTCCGCCTCGGTCAGCGGGGTCAGATGGAGGTGGTGGCCAGAGCTCGTGGCCACGGTGGTGGTGACCAGCACCGCAGCGCCGCCGAGAACCAGCCGGTCGAGATCCACGGTGTCCGTGGCCGGGCCGAGGTCGTCCAGGATCACCAGACAAGCGCCCGGCGCGCTTGCGGCCGGCGACCGGGTCACCGGCAGCCCGCACTGCCGGGCCAGCTCCGCCGCCGCAGCGGTGAGCACTGTCTTGCCGGATCCGGGCGGCCCCACGACAGTCAGCCGCCCGCCCTCGCCGGTAACGGCCCGCTCCAGCAGCCGGCGCACGACGGCCAGCTCACGACGGCGTCCGATCATGGCGTTCAGCGTAGGCGTGCCCCGGGCGCGTGCCGTGGTCGTCAGGCAGGGGCCAGGCGGAAGACCGGCCAGCCGATCTCGGTACGCCATTGCCCGGCGTCGGTGGTGTCCCGAGGACCGGCCAGGTACGTCTCATGGACCGGGCCGTCGACACTGAGGGCGTGCGCGGCCACCCAGGCGCCCAGGCGGCCGTACGTGACGTCGATGTCGTCGTGCCGGCCCGCGTGCACGGCCACCGCGAGATCGGCGGCCGGCAGCGTGAGAATCTCGATGCGGCCGCCGGATCGCGGCTGCGTGACCGGCCGGTAAAGAGTCATCGCCCCGAGGCCCTCGGTGAACAGCTCGTTGGCGTAGAGCCCGCCCGGCGCTGCCGTACGCTCGGCCGGCGGGAAAGCCGCGTCCAGCTCGTCCATCGCCGCGTCGAACCAGGTGAGCGCGTCCTCCTGCCGTACCGCCGGTGCGCTGATGGCCGCCACGGAACGGACCGGAATCGAGCGAAGTTCGACCTCGATCTCGTCGGCGTCCGGCCGCAGCAGCTGGCGCAGCGAAGCGACAGCGGCCCGCGTGCGGTCGAGCTCCGCCTCCAGCCGCTGCAGGTGACCGGCGATGAGCTCGGTCCGCCGGTCCGGGTCATCGGTGGCAAGGATCGATTTGACCTCGGCCAAGGGCATGTCCAGCTGCCGCAGCCGGTGGATGACCTGCGCGGTCCCGATCTGACCGGGTTCGTAGTACCGATAGTTCGTGAACGGGTCCACCGTCGCCGGCTCCAACAGCCCGGCCTCGTGATAGCGGCGCAGGGTCCGCACACTCAGATGACTGAGCGTGGCGAACTCGCCGATGGTCAAGCCGCTTCGCACTGCCACAGTGTCCATCCTCCCCACTGATTCGCGCCTGCGGGCAGACAGCCGTCAGGCATGTGTGGAACGGATCATGTCGGCGGCCTTCTCACCGATCATGATCGTTGCGGGGTTGGTGTTGACGCAGACGATGCGCGGCATGATCGAGGCATCCGCCACACGAAGCCCGTCGACACCGTGGACGCGCAGATCCGAGTCGACCACCGCGTCGGCCTCGCTGCCCATCGCGCAGGTGCCGACGGGGTGGTAGTAGGTCCCGGTGCCCCAGCGCAGGTATTCACGAAGGCCCGCACGCTGCTGGACGCCCGTTCCGGGCAGCACCTCCCGGCCGCGCCAGCCGTCGAACGGCGCGGCGGCGGCGATCGTCCGTGCCACCTCGAGGCCCTCGACGAGACGCCGGACGTCCGCCTCTTCGGCGAGGTAGTTCGGATCGATCAGTGGTGCGACCTCGGGGTCGGCCGACGTCAGGCGCACCGTTCCCCGCGACTCGGGCACCGTCGCGACGCCGAAGGTGTAGCTGTTGGCAGGCGCCTGCAGAGCGGGCCGATGGAACGGCGCCTCGATGAACATCAGCTGCATGTCCGGGCCGGGCAGTCCAGGGTCGCTGCGCCACAGCATCGACGTCTCGGCGTGATTGGCGTGTGCGGCCGGGATCGGCTGGGACGCCTCGAAGACCAGACTGGCCAGCGGATGGTCGTGCAGGTTCCGGCCGACTCCCGGGAGGTGCTGTACCACCGGGATGTCCACGTTGCCGAGATCGATGGCATCGCCGATACCCGAGTACATCAGCAGCCGTGGCGAGTCGATCGCACCGGCGCTGACCACGACCTCGTAATCCGCGTAGGCCGACGTGAGTTCACCGTCCCGCGCGAAGGTCACGCCGATGCAGCGCCCTCGCCGGATGATCAGCCGGTGCGCGCGGGCGCCGGTCAGGATGGTGAGATTCGGCCGCTGGTGCGCCACCGGGTGCAGATAGGCGTCCGCGGTGCTCTGCCGCCGCCCTTCGGTGATGGACAGGTCGTGCCAGCCCACGCCTTCGGCTGTCGCGCCGTTGAAGTCCTCGGTCCGTGGATGTCCGGCCGCGACGGCCGCATCCACGAAGACCTGGGAGAGCGGGTTGGGCTCGGCCGCGATCGCCGGGCGCATCGGGCCGCTGTCGCCGCGGAATGCCGGGTCGCCGCCCGCGACGGTCTCCATGCGGCGAAAGTACGGCAGGACCGAGGCGTAGTCCCAGCCGTTGGCCCCCTGTTTGGCCCAGCCGTCGAAGTCGGCGGCGTGGCCGCGGAGGAAGACCATGGCATTGATGCTGCTGGAGCCACCGAGAGTGTGCCCCCGGGGCCAGTCGTGCCGGGCGTTCCCGGTGCCGCTCTGCGGGACGGTGACATAGGAGTAGTCGACCGCGCTGCCCCACAGCGCCGGCCAGGCCGGCGGTACCGAGATCTCCGGCAGGGTGTCGGCCGGACCGGACTCGAGCAGCAGGACCCGTACGCGGCGATCCTCGGACAGGCGGGCGGCGACGACGGCGCCGGCTGAGCCCGCACCGACCACGATGAAGTCGTAGGTGTCTGACATGCAGACCACGGTTTCTCGGCCGGACCGCAGGTAGTTGACCATCTCCGCCTCGGCCCTTGACCACTGGCGACTGAACTTCCGCGGCCTCAGCACGTCGAGGTGGATATGACGTCATCGGGTGGTGAGAGGTGCCGGCAGTCCGTGGCCCGGAGCTTCGGCCGCCGGTTCCGGGATCAGGGGAACGAGACCGACGGTACGAGGTCCGGCGCGGCTTTCGGGCCCCTGACCGCGTACTGGGTGAGCGGGGATCCCCAGATCGCACGGCGGACACCACCGGTCGGCCGGCGCCCGCCGAATCGCCTCAAGCTCTGCATGCAGATCGACGGGGAGGCCACCGTCCGCCAGAACGGTCATCCGGTGCACATCCTGCCGGGTCAGATGGCGCTCTACGACACTCGCCACCCCTACGACCTCCGGTTCGACCGGCGCTGGTCATGCATCGTGCTCGCCTTCCCGCACGGCGCTCTCTCGCTGCCGGACAACGTGCTGCGGCAGGCGATGCGGCAAGCGCACTCGTTCTGTGAAGGCCCGGGAGCGGTACTGGCGGACTTCGTCGCCGCCGCGATGGAGCAGCGGACGTCGGTCGGCACCTCCGCCGGACGTCTCGGCGAGGCCGGGCTCCACCTGATCGCGGGCGCGCTCGGCACGACGGGACAGGACGGCGAGGAGGCGCTGGCGGACGCGCAGCGGCTCCAGGTGCTGGGTTACATCCGTGAGCACCTGGCGGACCCGGTCCTGACCCATGACCGGGTCGCCGCCGTGCATCGGATGGCTCCCCGGAGCCTGCATCGGCTGTTCGAGCGTGAACCCCATACGGTCACCGAGTACATCCGGATGCGGCGACTGGAGTCGATCCACCGGGATCTGGCCGACCCGATGCTGAGCCATCTCAGCATCGCACGGGTCGCATCTCGCTGGTGTTTCACCAGTCCGGCGCATCTCACACGAGCGTTCCAGGCCCGGTACGGCGTCTCGCCGTCGACGGTTCGCCGCACCGGTAGTCCTGGTACGTCCTGATGCCCTTGACATCGATTCGCGGGTGCCGTGCAATATATTGCATGCTGCACAGAGGATCGCTGGACGTCCGTGCCGGCTCCGGCCCGAGCCCGGCCTGATCAGGGCCCGGCCATGGCGGATCTGTTCGGGCGTGAGGTCGAGCTGGCACGCATCGCTGACTTTCTGCGATCGATGCGGCAGGGCGGTGACGTGCGGCTGGTCCGCGGCGAGCCCGGCATCGGGAAGTCGGCGCTGCTGGCGGCCGCGGCCGAGCTGGCCGAGGACGACGGCATCCGGGTGCTACGGGCCTCAGGCTCGCAGTACGAGGCGGACGTCAGCTACTCGCTACTGAATCAGCTACTGCTGCCGTTGTACGCCGAGATCCGGCGGCTGCCGCCCGCACTCCGCGACGCGCTGACCGTCGCCCTCGGCTTCGGGCCGGGTCCGGCCCCCGGCGCTCTGCTGGTCGGCAATGCCACTCTGTCGCTGCTGACCTCCCTCGCCCGGGTGGCGCCGGTCCTGTTGATCATCGACGACGTCCAGTGGGCCGACCGGCCCAGCGCTGCCGTGCTCGGCTTCATCGCCCGGCGGGTGAAGGGATCGCCGGTGGGTGTCATCGCCGCATCCCACAACGGCACGGAAAGCTTCCTGGACCGCCGCGGCCTGCCCACGGTGGAGGTTCAGCCGCTCACCCGGGACGCCGGCGCCCAGCTCGTGGACGCGCGTTTTCCCAGCATGACCCCACATGCCCGGCAGCGCCTGCTCGACCTCGCCCACGGCAACCCGCTGGCCCTCGTCGAGCTCCCCGCCACCCTCACCAGCTCCGAGCACTGGTCCGAGCCGTCCGATGTGGTGCCGTTGAGCGATCGCCTTCAGTCGCTGTTCGTCATCCAGCTCACCGGTCTGCCCGACGACACCCGGCAACTGCTGCTACTGGCCACCTTCGAAGGCAGCGGTGACACGACCGTCCTGCGCGGCATGGCCGACCTCACCGCACTGGCGCCGGCCGAACGAGTCGAACTGGTGCGGGTCGACGACGCCACCGGGCTCATGACCTTCCGCCACCCCTTGATCAAATCGGCGATCGTCGCGATGTCCACCCACGAGGAGCGCCGCGCCGCCCATCTCGTCATCGCCACCGCACTGCCCGCGGATCTGGAACGTCGCGCCTGGCACCTGGCCGCCGCCACAGCTGGACCGGACGAGTCGGTGGCGACACAGCTCGAGGACGCCTCCCATCGGGTGCACCAGCGCGGCGACGCCCTCGCGGCGATCGCCGCGCTGGTGCGCGCCGCGGAACTCAGCGCCACCGCCGAGGACCGGGCCCGGCGACTGGCCGAGGCGGCCTACATCGGCGCCGAGGCCGGTGGCGTCAGAGACGCGACCACCCTGCTGGCCGACGCGCGCGCGACGAACTCCAGCTCGGCCGGATCGCTGCACGCGGCCAACGCGGCGGCACTGCTGATGGTCAATGGTGACGGTGACGTGCACACCGCCCACCGCCTGCTCGCCGGCGCGATCGAGGCCGGCGACCACGGCTGGCAGGCGAACGATCCCGCACTCGACGAGGCGCTGCGCACGTTGCTCCTGATCTCCTGGTACGCGGGCAACGCCGAGCTCTGGGCCGTGTTCCACCGTGCCGTGGACCGGTTGACTCCGGCGCCGCCCGACCTGCTCTCGGTGATGAGCAGGACCTTCCCCGACCCGGTCCGCACCGGCGCGGCCGCGCTGCCGGAGCTGGAGGCCTTGCTGTCCACGCTGGCCGACGAGGACGACCCGGCCCGGGTCGTAAGGATCGGCACCGCTTCGATCTACCTCGATCGGCTCGGTGAC
The DNA here is from genome assembly GCF_003259845.1 of Actinoplanes lutulentus. Taxonomy (GTDB): domain Bacteria; phylum Actinomycetota; class Actinomycetes; order Mycobacteriales; family Micromonosporaceae; genus Actinoplanes; species Actinoplanes lutulentus. The sequence continues at coordinate 23,868 of NZ_QLMJ01000036.1, read as the reverse complement.
AACCGGGAGCACTCCTGGCGGCTGGTTCGCCAGGGGCGCGAGGGAGGGGCACCGCGACGCCGGCTCAGCGCGCTCATGCACCTGTGCCTCGACGACTATCTCACCGGCCGCTGGGACGAGGCCGAGGAACTGGCCCAGGAAGCCCTGGAGCTCTGCGCTGCCAGTGGGCTGCCGTTCCTGACCTGGGAGTTCCACTACATCGAAGCGATCATCGCGGCGGGCCGAGGCCGGCCCGCCGAGGCGTTCAGGCTGGCCGACGACATCACCCACTGGGCGTTACCGCGCGGCGTCGCCGGCGTGGTGGCCATCGCGCATCATCCTCGCGTGCTCGCAGCCGCGGCCGAGGGCGACTTCGAGGCGGCGTACCAGCACGCCACCGCCGTGAGCCCCGCCGGTGTTCTCGCGCCGCACGTACCGATCTGCATGTGGATGATGTTCGACCTGGTGGAAGCGGCCCTGCGAACCGGGCGCAGGGCCGAGGCCCGGGCCCATGCCGAGGCCATGCGATCAGCTCAGATCGCCACGTTGTCCTCCCGCATGACGCTGATCCAGCACGGCGTCGACGCCCTGCTCGCCGACAGCGAGGATCACGAGGCACGTCTGGAACGGACCCTGAGTGATCCGGGCTCCGAGCGGTGGCTTTTCGAGTCCTCCCGGATCCGTCTCGCCTTCGCCGAGAAATTGCGACGCCGTAAAGACTTCGCCCGGGCCCGGGAACATCTGACCGCCGCACATGCTGGATTCGCCGCCATGGGCGCCGAGCGATGGCTGGCCCGGGCGATGACCGAATTGCGGGCCACCGGATATCGGCCGGTCATCGACGAGCAACCGCCCAGCACTCTGACCTCACAAGAATTCGAGATCGCGCTCTTGGCCGCCGGCGGTCTGACCAACAAACAAATTGGCGAACGAATGTATCTTTCGCATCGTACGGTCGGCACCCACCTGTACCGGATCTTCCCCAAGCTCGGCGTTTCGTCGCGGGCCGGGCTGCGTGATGCCCTCGCATAGGTAATGTCATTCCCGGTCAGTTTTTCAACTATGCCGAATCCATTGGGACAGATTGTGTAATCGCCCCGTCTTTGGATACACAACGGCGTAACTATCAATAAAGTTCAATTACACAGAGGTCTCCCTAGGCTTTTCCTGAACCTGCCGGAATCGCCACGGGGATGACATCATGACCAGCGCTACCAGCGTTCTTGACCGGGACGCCGCGCCACAGCGGACCGAAAACGACACCAAGACTCAAACTGATCACGCCGAGTGCCAGATGCGCGAGATCCACCGCAACAACGGCGGGCAATTGCTGCACTTCCTGCGGAGCCTGGTGTCCCCCAGCGCCGCGCACACCGCCGAGGACCTCGTGCAGGAGACCATGCTCCGGGCCTGGCGGAGCCTCGACACCGTGCCGGTCGAGCCGGAATCACAGCGGCGCTGGCTGTTCACGGTGGCCCGCCGGCTGGCCATCGACGCGTACCGCAAGCGGCAGTCACGGCCGCTGGAGGTCAACCTCTTCGACATCGAACCGGCCGCTCCCGGCGGTGAGTCCGCGGAGACGGTGATCGCGACGCTCACCCTGCGGGAAGCCGTCAACGGGCTCAGCCGCGCCCACCGGTCCGTCCTCGTGGAGGTGTACGTCAAGGGCCAGACCCTGGACGAGACCGCGAGCCGGCTCGGCGTCCCGATCGGCACTGTCAAGTCCCGGGCGCACTACGCCATGCAGCAGCTGCGTAACGCGCTGACAAATGAGTGAACCGGCCGAGAGGAACGAGGATGGCGAACCGCGACACAGAGATGCGCAAGCCATGACCGACAGGGCAACGTCAGAGCAACGATTCGCCGACGCGGTGCAGGCGGCGACCGCGATCGAGCAGTGGTCGAACGGCGCGCAGGCTCTCGCCCTGCTCACCGCGATTCACCGACGGGGCTGGACCCGCTACCTGTCCTCGTCCCGCGACGTCGAGGGGTTGGCCGCGTTCACCGGGCTGTCGCCGGCACGCCTCGGGACAGCTCTGGATGCCTTGCAGGTCCACGGCATCGTGCAACGCGAGGGTACGAGCGTACGGCTGAGCCCGGACTTCGCGGCTCTCGCCGCCGATGATGCCTGGCTTGCTCTGCCCGACGTGCTGGACAACGCGGAGATGAACCGGCACCTGGTGCAGGGCTCAGTACAGGCGGCGCCCGATGCGCTGCTCGCCGGCGACACTCTGGTCGCTGCCCGGGCAGCGGGCGGCCGCCCCACAGCTGTCACGGCGGCGCTGTTCGAACGGTTGCTGCAAGAACTGCCGGAGTGGGCGGAATCCCTGCGGGAGGGTCGCCGCCTCGACGTCGGGTGCGGCGTGGCCACCACGACGCTCACGCTGAGCACGTTCTTTCCGCAGCTACGGACCACCGCGATCGAACTCGTACCCGAGATCGCCGCGGAGGCCAGGCGCCGGGTGGAACAGCGGGGCGCAGCCGACCGGATCGACGTCCGATGCATGGACGCCCGCGACTTCACCACCGAAAGCGCCTTCGACAGCGCCCACTGGGCGCAGTCGTTCTTCCCCGAGCCGGCCCGGGCCGCGACACTGGCGATGATCAGGCGTGCCCTGCGTCCCGGTGGACTGCTGACCGTGCAGGAGGAGGATGCCGAGTCGCAGGACGTCGACCAGCGCTCGCGCGCCTTGCGCAAGCTGGTACGCGGGCAGCGGCACGCCCCGCTCGATCGCAGTGCGGCCCAACTGGCGGCCGAAGCCGAGGCTGCCGGTTTCACCGTGGTACGCGAGGCGCCGACCAGCTTCGGGCAGTTCGTACTCCTGCGCCGGCCCCGAGAGGGCGCCGGCACGCGTTGAGCGCGAAGCCCTGGCGCTTCGTCTGGTGACGCCGGCGGTGGAGCCCGGCGGGGCGGCCCATCAATCGATGAGCCGCCCCGTCCCAGCCTGCTGTTCCCCGTGCTTGTCGTCAGGTCGCCGCCGCGAGGACGTCCCGGATACTCGTCAGATAGCCGGCGATCGGCCTGCTGGTGACGTTCACGAGCCGCATCCGGCCCTGGAAGGTCGCGACACTCAGGTTCAGCGCCGAGCCGGCCTCCGAGCCCATGACCGGGCCGAAAACCGCCGTCGGCCGCACCGCTGCGGTGTCGCTGACAGCGAGATCGACGGTACCGAGGTTGCTGCACGTAGCCTCGAAACCGCTCGGCCCGCTCAGCACCGCGTCAGCCATGGCGGCGTCGAAGTCCACCCCGACCACCTGCTGAATCATCGCCGAGGTCGCGGCCAGATTGCCCGACGACCGCGCCCGCCGGATGGCCGGCGTGACGTGCCGGGCCATCTGCCACAGGTCACCCACCTGGTCCTCACCGAACGCTGTCCGGGCACCGATCAGATAGAGGCCGCTGTCGGTATCGGCACCGAGCTGGTCGCGGACATCGATCGGGTAGTAGACGCGGGGAAACGGGAAGTTTCCGCTGCGCCACAGCACCGTACTCATCGCGCTCAGCAGTGCCGCGTGCACCGTCGTTTCCTCGGCCCGCGCTCGCGCCACCAGCTTCCCGGTCAGGTCGGCGTCGAGGGTCAGGCTGGTGATTTCGTACGGTGCACTGCCGAACGGGTCCTTCTTCGCCGACACGAACATCCGGTCGTCGGCCGGGTCGAGCGCGGCCGGGATCTCCGAGGCGACCAGGCCCCGGCCGGCGAGGCGGGTCTCGAGCGACTCCGGGACGGGCAGAAGGGGCAGTCGCGCGCCGTTGAGAGCCGCGAAGAGGTCACGCATGATGACCACCGCCGACCGGCCGTCCGCGATGGCGTGGTCGAAGGTCAGCAGGATCGCGGCCGGGGCGGTGCCGGTGGACCGGAGCAGGGCCGCGCGGGCCTGCGGGGCGGACGTCGTCTCGACCCGTTCGACGAGCTCGCTGTCGGCCAACTCGGCCCAGGTCCGGCCGTCCTCGACGACCCGGAGCGGGATCTCACCCACCTTCTCCGGCCGGACGAACACCGGTCCGAGACCGGATCGGACCTCGACCGCGGCGCTGAGCAACGGATGCCGGGCCTGGGTCGCGGCCAGGGCACCGCGCAGCACCTCGACATCGATGTCCTCGTTCACCTCGGCCACGAGCACGAAGTGAGCCGGGTTGTTCTTGTTGTGCCAATAGACGGCACGTTCGAACGCACCCATCGGCCGGATGATGGTGTTGTCAAGCATCGATCTCTCCTTAGCAAGCCGTCGCGAGGCCAAGCCGTCCGGGCGACGGCGGGAATGACCGCCGAGCGCCATGCGGGGCGAGCCGCGAATCGTGACCCGCCCCGGCGCGCCGGTCAGGCGAGGATGGTCAGGTCTTCCACCGTGTACGACAGCGATCCGCGGAAGCCGACGCCGACGCGCTGGATGGCCAGGTCGGCGATCTCCTCGCGCGGCGACGGCAGGAACCGCAGGTCACCCGCACCGATCCAGGAGTTGTCGACCTTGAGGCTGGTCAGCACCGACTGGGTCAGCTCGTGGACGGCGGGTTGATCGTGCTGTCCGGCGGTCAGCCGCGGAAAGTGCCGCAGGTTCACCAGCGGCCGGGTCAGCGACGGCAGCCCGGTGGTGCGCTCCTTGAGCGTGACGTCCATCTCCGCGATCCGGCGGCCGCCGGCGGACAGGCTGCCGCCGAACCGGCCGCCGGGTCCGAGCACCGGCGCCGCCTGGCTGGCGACCGCGTACGCCCGGGTCTGCCGGATCTGGCCGAGTTTCTTGGGGAATCCCTGCACCCATCCGCGGGCCAGCGAGTTGTCGTTGTCCACATAGATGAACGGGCACCAGGTCACCGGCCGCCCCCGGTAGCTGGCGTCCAGGAAGATCAGAAACTCCGAGTACTGGCTGTAGGTCGGGTCGAGCCAGTCGGCCGGGGTGGCGGCGAACTGCCACTCGACGCACATCGCGAATCCGTGACCGGGCTGGGCGGGGTCCGGGTCGAGGCCGCTCGGCAGGGCGGCTGCCGCGGCGGCGGGCGTGGTCCAGAACTCGACCCCGAGGGCGTCGGCCACGTAGTGCCACGGCGGTTTGGGGGCCAGGTTGGCCACGCCCCGCGCGCTGAGCGGAACGGTGAAGCCTTTCAGCCTTTCCGGCGTGGTGGCCGCGGAGGGTACGGCCTGGGCCGCCCGATCCGTGCCGATCACCCCGGCCGCGGCCGCCGTCGTGGCCGCGAGTCCACTCAGAACGGTGCGCCGATCGACGTCCCTGTTCATCAACTGTCTCCCTCGGTGCGATGGGGGCAGCGGCCGGGCGGCCGCTCCCACATCCCTGGAGACGGACGAGCCCGGCCGGTGTTCATCGGGTCGGAGGTCGCCGCCACGTCTGCGGGGACAGGGCCGAGGTCAAGGGCGATTGAACCTCGGGCGCCGGCATCCGTCAGCAAGGGCGTGACCGACAATGTTGAGACCCGCCCATGGCGATCCGCAGATCTCGATGTCTTGCGGGCGTCCGAGTCGCTGTTCGCACCGCAGAGCTACCCGCGCCGCTTCCTCTCCGGCGATCGCGGGCTACGCCCGCTCCATCTGATGGTGTCGGCCCATCTCGCCCTGCGCGAGCGCCGGTGGACCGGTCAGGTCGCGGTGGAGGGCAACCGGGTGATCGCGCTGGCTCAGTGCGTCTGGGATCCGGCCGATCCGGAATCACCCACGGTGCGCGTCAACGTCGCCGACGCCCAGCTGGGCAGCGGGCTCGGTCGCCGAGTCATGCGCGAGTTGATCGCCCGCTGCTTGAGCATCGGCCTGAGCACGTTCACCGTGGATTACGCCGGTTCGAACATAACGGTGGATTCGATGCTCCAGGCGATCGCCGCCGAGGCCGGCGAGGGATACTCGCTGAGCGGAGTGACGCGCGGCGGCATCGGCCACCTGACCGTCCGGGCGGCGGACTAGTGTCGACCACGCCGCTGGCTGAAGAACTCATCGGTGTCGACACCGCGCGCCGCCTCGTCACCGCCATCGCCCGAGCCGCCCCCGGCTATTACCTGGTCACGCTGCGCGCCGCCCCGGCCGTGCTCGGCGGGCTGGCTCTGCGCGAACGCGCCGACCTGCTGCGCGATGCCCTGATCACCGACCTGCCGGGCAGCTACGACGACTTCTCCGCGGTGGTGCGGGCCGCCGCCGGCAACGAGAGGTTCGACGGCTGGCTGATCTGGCCGGTCACCGCTGCGGTCGCGCAGAAGGCCGTCGCCGAGAACACCGGCGCGGCGTTCGACGACGCGATGGCCGTCATGGCTCAGCTCACCCCGCGGCTGAGCGCCGAGTTCGCCATCCGGACCCTGCTGCGCCACGACCTCGATCGGGCGCTGCCCATCGTGCAGGAGTGGACGGCGTCGCCCGACCACGAGGTTCGCCGTCTCGCCACCGAAGGCACCCGCCCCTATCTGCCGTGGTCGATCCGCGTACCGCAGATCCTCGCCCGGCCGGGCGTCACCATGCCGATCCTGAACGCCCTGTACCGCGACGACAGCGAATACGTCCGGCGCTCGGTCGCGAACCACCTCAACGACCTCAGCCGCGACCAGCCCGACCTCGTCGTCGACACTGCTCGCCGCTGGCTCACCGCACCGGGCACCCACACCGGGCAACTGGTACGCCACGCGCTCCGCACGTTGATCAAGCGCGGCCACCCGGGCGCCCTCGAACTGCTCGGTTTCACCCCTGCGGCCGTAGAGATCGATGGGCCTGCCCTCGATCGGGCCGCCATCCCGTTCGGCGGCACGCTCGGATTCACGGCCACCATCCACAATCCTGGTCCCGAAACGGCCCGGCTCGCGATCGACTACGTGGTCCACCATCGCCGGGCCAACGGCAGCCAGAGCGCCAAGACGTTCAAGCTCACCATTCGTACGCTCGCGGCCGGCGAGAGCGTGACCATCAGCCGCGAGCATTCGTTCCGAGCGATTTCCACCCGCCGCTACTATCCCGGCGAGCACGCGATCGCACTGCAGGTCAACGGCGTGGCTACCGAGCCGGTCGGCTTCAATATCCGTACGCCGGATCACGTCGCCGAGGTTTAGGCAGTGGCGCCGCCCAGCTTGTCCAGGCGGTGACGAATCTGTTCCTCCTGTTGCGGATCCGAGTCGTTGCCCAGCGCGAGCGCCTCCAGCCATGCCGCCCGGGCGGCGGGCCGGTCGTTCATCGCATAGGCGGCGTCGCCCAGTCCCACCCGTGCGCGGACCATGTGGACGCGATGGCCGATTCCCTCAGCGAGCACGCGAGCCGCGTTCCAGTCGGCCAGGGATTCGGCGTGCCGGTGCTCGCGCAGATACAGGTTGGCCCGCCGCAGGTGGCATTCGCCGCGCCGGACGTCGTCACTCACCTGCTCGCTCATGGCCAGGGCGCGGCTGATGGTGTCAAAACCCAGTGTGTGGCTGCCGAGCTCGTACTGCGCTTCGGCCAGGCGGCACAGCACATCCGCCTGCGCCGTCCGGTCGCCGAGCGCCTCCGCCATGCCCAGAGCCTGGTGGAGGCAGGCGACGGATCGCTCGTAGTCGCCGACCACGAAGCTCACCTCACCGAGGTTGCGCAGTGTCAACGCTTCCCGCGACGTGTTGCCCAGGTCGATGAAGATCATGAGGGCGCGCTCCAGCAGTGCCAGCGCCGAGGTGCCATCGCCGAGGTAGAACTGGGCACCGGCCAGGCTGCGCAGCATGTCCGCCGCTCCGGCCGAGTCACCCACGCCGACTGCCGCGTCCAGGCATTCCCGCACCAGGGTCGCCCACTCGTGCCACCAGCCTTCCCGCTGGTAGAACCCCTGCACCGTCAGCTCCAGCTGCCAGCCGTCGTACACCCGGCCCCGGTCGTTGGCCTGACGCAGGACGGCTTTGAGCTCCGCACGTTCGGCGGCGAACCAGTCGGCGGCCTCCTTGTCGCTCTTCGGGGAGTAGACGACGACCCTGTCGTGCTCAGCGGGCGGATCCGCGTCGATATCGGGATTGATGAAGAGGTTGGCCTGGTAGGCGGCACGCCGGTAGTACACGAGCAGCCGGTCCGCGGCCGCTTCGCGCTCCACTTCGGGATCGGCGTCGAACATCAGCTCACGCGCGTACGCGGCGAGGAGGTCGTGGGCGCCGTAGCGACCGGGCCGGCGCTCCGTGATCAGCCTGCTGCGCACCAGCTCGCCGAAGACCGTGCGGGCGTCGTGCAGGGGCAGGCCGCCGAGGCTCGCCACCACCGGGAGCGTGACGTCCGGGCCCGGATGCAGTGCCAGCAGGCGGAACAGGCGCGCGGCCGCAGGGCTGAGTCCCCGGTAGGACCACGAGAAGATCGCGCGCAGGTCGCTTTCCGGATCGCCGGAGTCGAATCCGTCGAGGCTGCCCTGGGCGTCACGCAGCTCACCCGCGACGGCCGCCAGCCGGTATCCGGGGCGGGCCAGTGCCCGGGCGCCCACCATGGCGAGGGCCAGCGGCAGACCCCCGCACAACTCGACGATCTCGTCCAGCGCCTGCCGCTCGGTCAATGCATGTGCGGGTCCCACGCGCGAGACCAGGAGCTCGCGCGCCTCATCGGCCGGCAGTACGTCGAGTGCCAGCACGTGGGCACCGTGCGTCGCGGCGAGATCAGCCAGGCTGTAGCGGCTCGTGACCAGGACGAGGCTGCCCGGGGAGCCGGGCAGCAAAGGCCGGACCTGGTCGGCGTCGCGGACGTTGTCCAGCACGATCAGCACTCTGCGCTCCGCCATGACCCTGCGGTAGTGGCCGGACCGGGCCAGCTCGCTCTCGGGGATGTCCGGGCCGCGGACACCCAGCGCGTGCAGGAAGGCCTGCAGCACCTCGCCGGGGGCCAGCGCCGCTTCCGGGTCCAGTCCTCTGAGGTCGGCGTAGAGCTGGCCGTCCGGGAACTCGCCGGCGACGCGGTAGGCGAGATGGGTCGCCAGGCTGGTCTTTCCGACGCCGGGAATGCCCTCGATGGCCACGATGCGCAAGGCGCCCTCGGCGGCGCGGCCGTCGATGAGCGCGAGCGCCCGGCGCAGGCTCTCGCCCCGGCCCGTGAAGTGGGGCAGGTCCGGCAAGAGCTGGGCCGGACGGACGAAGAACCCGCCCGGCGGCGTTTGCACCGACTCGGGTGCACCGGAGGCGCCGCTGGTCAGGACGTTGCGGTAGGCCTCCTGCAGCTCCCGGCCCGGATCCATCCCAAGCTCGTCGGCAAGCCGGGCGCGCAGCTCCTGGTAGAGAGCGATCGCCTCGGCCTGTTGCCCGGCCGCGGACAGCGTCCGCAGCATCCTGGCCTGAACGGCCTCGTCCAGCCGGCGTTGCTGGGCGACACGACGCAGGATCGGCAGCACCGCCCGCGCCGCGCCGTCGGCCAGGGCCAGATCGGCGGCCTCCCGCACCAGATCGGCGTACTCGTTGTCAATCGCCTCGAACTCGGCGACCGGGCGGCTGATCAGATCCGGCGCTCCGGCGCACGGCCCGCGCGACAATTCCAGCGCTTCGACATAGGCCGCCAATGCTTGCCGGGGATCGCCGGCCGTCCGCGCCCGCTGCGCCAGGCTTCGGAACTTCAGCAGGTCCAGACGTTCCGCGTCGACCATCATGCGATAGCCGGCCGCGTCACCTGCCAGCCACCGGCCGGATGCACGCGGGCGAAGACCGGGTTCGAACAACCGCCGGAGCCGGCCCAGGTGAAGGTGCACAATGTTCACCGCGCTGCGCGGCGGCCGTTCGTCCCACAACAGCGCGACGAAATCCGCGAGGCCGATCGGCTGACCGGCCCGGGCCAGGAGCAACGCCAGAATCAGTCGTTGCTGGCGCGAGCCCGGATCGAGCGGCTGCCCGTCACGCGACACCCGCACCGGGCCCAGCACCGCGAAGCGCACGTCGCCCTGTGCCCCGGTCACGGAAAGCGGCCCCCATCAGCATCACCGTCGGTCAGCGATCAAACGATCACCGGCGCCCAGCTTAGGTGAGCGGTTCCCACCGGCCCGGCGGCGAGTGAACTCCGGACACCCGGCCGCGTAGTGCAGAGCGTGATGTCATCCCGTGAACCGCTGTTCGGACGCGACATGGAGCTGGACCGGTTCCGCCAATTCCTGAAATCCGCCCGGCAGGACGGGGATGTCCGGATAGTCCGCGGCGAGCCGGGTGTCGGGAAATCGGCGCTGCTGTGCGCCGCGGCGGACATGGCCGAGGTGGCCGGATTACGGGTGTTACGCGCGTCCGGCTCCGAGTTCGAGGTGGACGTCAGCTATTCGCTGCTCAACCAGCTGCTGCTGCCCTTGTACGGCGAGATGCAGCGAATGCCACCGGCGCTGCGCGACGCGCTCACCGTCGCGCTCGGCTTCGGCCCCGGACCGGCCCCCGCGCCCCTGCTGGTCTGCAACGCCGCCCGGTCCCTGGTCGCCACCGTGGCCAAGCAGACACCGGTGCTGCTGGTCGTGGACGACATTCAATGGGTCGACCGGTCCAGCGCCATCGTGCTCGGCTTCATCGCCCGGCGAGTCACCGGGTCACCCGTCGGCCTCATCGCCGCCTCCCGGACCGGCACCGAGAGCTTCCTCGACCGCGGCGGTCTCACCGAGGTCACCGTCGAACCGCTGAGCGCCGAGGACGCGACCCGCCTGGTGGATGCGCGCTTCCCCACCCTGAAACCGCGCGCCCGGCAACGCCTGCTCGACCTCGCCCAGGGCAATCCCCTGGCCCTGGGCGAACTGCCGGCCACCCTGGCCGGCTCCTCACAGCCCCTGGACACCACGGACGTGGTACCGCTCAGCGACCGCCTGCAGACCATCTTCGCGAACCGCATCGCCGGCCTGCCCGACCGCACCCGCCAGTTGCTGCTGCTGGCCACATTCGAAGGCAGCGGCGACGTGCGGACCCTGCGCGGCATGACCGACCTGACCCATCTGTCGCCCGCCGAGAGAACACAGCTGGTACAGGTCGACGACGCGACCGGGCGCATCGCCTTCCGGCATCCCCTCATCCAGTCGGCGATCGTCGCGATGTCCACCCACGAGGAGCGCCAGCGGGCCCACCTGGCCATCGCCGAGGCCCTGCCGGGCGACCTGGAACGCCGCAGCTGGCACCTCGCCGCGGCCACCGCTGGACCGGACGAGGCGGTGGCCACCCAGCTTGAGCACGCCTCACATCGCGTCATGCAACGTGGTGACGCCCTGGCCGCCATCGCCGCCTTGATGCGTGCGGCCGAGCTGAGCGCCAACCCCAAGGACACCGCACGGCGGCTGGCACAGGCGGCGTACATCGGCGCGGAGGCCGGCGGCTCCGGCGACGCGACCACCCTGCTCGCCCGCTCCCGCGAGATGGCTTTCGACGCGGCCGGCGCCTTGCACGCCGCCGGCGCGGCGGCACTCTTGATGATCAACGGCGACGGCGACGTGCACACTGCCCACCGCCTGCTCGCCGGAGCGATCGAGAACGGCGAACACGGCTGGCGCGCCGACGATCCGGCGCTCGACGAGGCCATGCACACGCTGCTGCTGCTGTCCTGGTACGCAGGAAGTCCCGGCCACTGGGCCGCCTTCCACCGGCTTCTGTCCATGCTCGAGCCGGGTCCGTCCGACGTCCTCGCGGTGATGAGCAGAACCTTCCCCGACCCGGTACGCACCGGCCAGGCCGCTTCGCCGGAGCTGGACGCGCTCATCGCCACGCTCCCCGAGGAAGCGGATCTGACCCGGGTCATGCGCATCGGCACCGCCTCGGTCTATCTCGACCGGCTGGGCGAGAACCGTGAATACTCCTGGCGCCTCGTGCAGCAGGGACGCGAGGGCGGGGCGCCCCGGCGTCAGCTGTCCGCGATGATGCACCTCTGCCTCGACGGATTCCTCACCGGCCGATGGGACGAGTCCGAGGCTCTGTCCACCGAAGCGCAGAAGGTCTGCGGCGACAGCGGGCTCACCTTCCTGACGTGGTATTTCCTCTACACCCGGGCGATCGTGGCCGCCGGGCGGGGCCGGTCCGGCGAGGCGTTCGAGCTCGCCGACGAGATCACCCGCTGGGCACTACCGCGCGGGGTGGCCGGAGCGGCGGCCATCGCCCACCATCCGCGGGCGCTGGCCGCCGCTGCGGACGGCGATTTCGAATCGGCCTACCGGCACGCGGCCGCGTCCAGTCCCGCCGGGACGCTGGCGCCGTACGTGCCCAACTGCACCTGGGTGATGTTCGACCTGGTCGAAGCAGCCCTGCGGACCGGGCGTACGACCGAGGCCCGAGCGCACGCCGAAGCGATGCGCGCGGCGAACGTGGCCGCGTTGTCCTCACGCATGCGGCTGATTCAGCACGGCGTCGATGCGCTCGTGCTCGACAGCGCCGAGGCTGCCGATCAGCTCGAGCAGACCCTGAACGACCCGGCCTCCGAGCGCTGGCTGTTCGAGGCTTCGCGTATCCGGCTCGCCTTCGCCGAGAGGCTGCGCCGGCGCCGGGACCTCTCGGCCGCCCGTACCCACCTGCAGATCGCACGCAGCGGCTTCGTCGCCATGGGCGCCGAACCGTGGCTGGCCCGCGCCACCACGGAACTACGAGCCACCGGGTACCGGGCCGTCGCGGCCGAGCAGGCCACCGTTGTGCTCACCGGCCAGGAGCTCGAGATCGCCGCCCTGGCCGCCGGCGGCCTGACCAACAAACAGATCGCCGAACGGCTCTACCTTTCCCCCCGTACGGTCGGCGCCCACCTTTATCACATTTTTCCGAAGCTCGGAATTTCGGCCCGGGCGGGGCTGCGCGATGCCCTTTCCGCGCATTCTTCCAAATAGCATAATGGCTCGTCTTAAATCAAATTCACTGTCAATAGAGTAGAAAGTAACAGGCATTCTTCTACGCTTCCCCGGCGTGTTGAAAAACTGACGGGGGAACACGATGCCGACATCGGCCGCTACTGAGGCGCACATGCGGGAGCTGCACCGGGACAACGGCGGCGCACTGCTCCACTACCTGCGGCGGCTGACCCCGCCGGGCTCACCCTGCACCGCCGAGGATCTGGTGCAGGAGACGATGCTGAGGGCGTGGCGGAACCTGGACCAGATGCCCGCCGGTCCGGAACCACAGCGGCGCTGGCTGTTCACGGTTGCCCGGCATCTCGCGATCGACGCGTACCGCAAAAGGCAGACCCGGCCCGCAGAGGTCGGCCTGGCCGACACCGACCTGAGGCCCTCCGTGAACGCCGCGGCGGAAACGGCGATCGCATCGCTCACCCTGCGTCGCGCCGTCGGCGAACTCGGCGCGGCCCACCGGTCCGTGCTGCTCGAATTGTATGTGAATGGCCATTCGATCGGCGAAGTGGCCGACCGGCTCGGCCTTCCCGTCGGCACGGTCAAATCCCGCGCGCATTACGGCGTGCGACATCTTCGCAATGCATTGATGAGTCATTGAACAAGACACAGTGACGTCGCGCCGCCCGGGCGTGGCATCCCGGAAAGGACAGGGCATGCGGCCGGGCCGAATCGTCCGCCGGGTTCGTGGCATCGTCAAGCGGGAGGCACACGTGCTGTTGCGCGGTGGCGAACCCACCGTCGACCTGCTGCGCCAGATCGGGCCGGACGTACCGGCGGACACCCAGGTGATCGAGGTCCTCGACCTCTGCATACAGGTCGGCGAGGTGTTGCTGTCGACGGGTGTGCCCGTGGATGAGACCTCGGCAACGATGATGCGGCTGGCTGCCGCCTGTGGATTGCCCACGGTCGACGTCGACATCACGTTCAACGCCATCACGATGTGCTACCACCGCGGGAACGTGGCCGCCCCGGTGACCACCATGCGGCTCGCCAACTACCGCACCACCGACCTGACGCGTATCGCCGTGATCACCGGAATCGTCGATCAGGTGATGCGCTCACGGATGACAGTTGCCGCCGCCACGGCCGCGGTCAGCGAGACGGTGAACGCTCGCCATCCGTACCCACGCTGGGTGGCCACAGCGGGACTGGCCGGGCTGGCCGCCGCGGTGGCGGTGCTGCTCGGCGGTTCGGCGGTGATCGCTCTGACCGCGCTCGCCGTGACCGCACTCATCGACCGTCTCGGGTTCGTCCTGCACCAGCGCAACGTCGCGCCGTTCTTCGTGCAGGTCACCGGCGCCTTCATGGTGACCGTCGCCACGCTCGGCCTGCTCGCCGCCGGCGCGCTGCCCAGCGACACCCAGCCATCGCTGGTCATCGCGGCCGGCCTCACCGTTCTGCTGTCGGGATTGACGGTGGTGGGAACGGTCCAGGACGCCATCTCCGGCTTCTACGTCACGGCGGCCGGCCGGGCGGCGGAGATCGCGCTGCTGTCGGCCGGGTTGCTGGCGGGCGTCATCCTCGGCCTGAAACTCGGCCTCGTGTTCGACCTGGACCTCAACCCGGCCGAGCCACTACCTGCCGACACGACCGGCTTCGCCCTCACCATGGGGGCCGCGGCCATGTCGGCGGCCATGTTCGCGCTGGCCACCTATGCTCCCCTGCGCTCGCTACCGGCTGCCTTCGTCATCGGGGGAACGGCTTGGGCCGCCTACGCCGCCGTCACCATGCTGACGGATTTCGGTTACGTGGCGGCCAGCGGTGTCGCGGCCACCGTCGTCGGCGTGACGGCGGGCCTGTCCCGGCGCGGCTCCGCCCGGGTCACGCAGGTCATCCTGCTGTCCGGGATCATCCCGCTCCTCCCCGGCCTGACCGCCTATCGCGGCTTCTATCAGCTCGCCACCCAGGACGTGGTGAGCGGACTGGTCACCCTCATCCTCGCGCTCGCCATCGGACTGGCCGTCGCCGCGGGTGTGGTCCTCGGCGACCTCATCGCCCGGCCCGCAGCCTCCTGAGCAACCGCCTCCGGCGAATCTCTGAGCTCATTGGACACACCTGAACTCCCGCCGCTCCGGTGCGTCGTGACGGTTGGTAGCCGCTCAGTGGAGCTTCGCGCGACCTGCAGACCATCGCAGAGGAGTATGAGAGTGACTCTGGCACAGCTATTGCTTGAGCCGACACGGCTTGCCACGGAAAGCCTTGCCCGATGGCACGGCGAAGGTGTGGCCGTGCAACTGGTCGAACGCATCACGGCATCCTCGGATGACGACTTCCCGAGCCGGCTCGCGTTTGCCGCGCGACCGTCCTCCCCTGCTCTGGCCGAGTTGCTGGAGCTGCCCCGGCCGACGATGCTCCAGCACCGCTCGGTGCGGCTGAGCATCTCTCGCGGAACGGTCGGCGTCGCCTACTCGGCTGTTGTCCTCAGCCGGATCGAGGAGGAGGAGCACCGGCGGTTGACACATACCGCGGGGTCGCTCGGCCGGATGCTGCAGCCGCGCGGAATACGCAGGAAAACCCTGTCGATACACCTCGACGATGACGGCGATCCGGATACGAGTGCCGTACAGACCCGGACGCTGCTGTATCGCGGAACCAGGGCCTTGGGATACGTCCACGAGAAGTTCTACTCCCACCCGGCGGACGACGTCTCGAGGTGTCACTGAAATGGCGGATCCGATCACCGCAACGCGCCACGTCTACCGGCGGCCTGCATATCTGCCACCGCCGTCCGGAACGGTGGCGACGGGCATCGTCGACCGCATGCCGGCCGGCGTTCAGCCTTATCTCAGGCTGATGCGCCTTCAAGGGCCCATCGGAACCTGGCTCTTCGTGCTGCCCGGCTGGTGGGGCCTGAGCCTGGCGGCCGAGGGCGCTCCGGACCTTGAGAAGATCGTCCTGTTCGGCATCGCCGCCCTGCTCATGCGCGGTTCGGCATGCGCGGTCAATGACGTCGTCGACCGCGGATTCGACGTTCAGGTCGCCCGCACAGCATCACGGCCGGTTGCGGCGGGAACGGTGAGCGTCACCAATGCCGTGGTCTTCGCAGCGGTACAGGCCATCGCGTCGCTGGCACTGTTCTGGTGGGCCGATGAGAAGGCCGCCATCATCGTTGCCGTCTGCCTTCCCACGTACATCATCTACCCGTTCATGAAAAGGATCATCTCTCTTCCACAGGCGTGGCTCGGGCTGTGTTTCAACACCCTCGTCTTCGCCGGCTGGGCGGCCGTCACCGGAACGATCGGCAAACCCGCCGTCCTCCTGTGGGCAGCGGGTGTCTTCTGGACGCTGGGCTACGACACCATCTACGGCCACCAGGACCGCGAGGATGATCGCCGGATCGGCGTCAAGTCGACTGCCCTTCTCCTCGATCGAGCCACACGCCCATGGGTGGGCCTCTTCTACGCCGCTGCGGTTGCCGGCTGGTGTGCCGCCGGCGTCGTGGCTCACGTGCGGTGGCCCTTCTACGCCTTCCTGGCCGCGGCCACCGCCCACCTGATCTGGCAGCTGGCCACCTTGGACATCGACGACCCGGTCCGCTGCCGCCTGTTGTTCGTCTCCAATCGCATCACCGGCGGCCTCATCCTGCTGGCAACCATTTTCGGCCACTGGGGATGACCGGTGGCGCACCGGCAAACACCGCTCTGCGAGGAGAAGCCTGCTGTGCATGTGAAACGAACCGGATCGTCTGGGCCCCGGCTCGAACTGGAGTTGGTCGATGAGAACGGCATCACCGTCGGCACGGCGGAAAAGATGCAGGCTCATCAGGCTCCGGGCCACCTCCATCGCGCATTTTCCGTATTTCTCTTCAACGCCGAGAACAAGATGCTGCTCCAGCGCAGAGCGTTGAGCAAATATCACTCACCGGGCGTCTGGTCGAACTCTTGTTGCGGCCATCCCCATGTCGGGGAGCCTCCGCCGGCAGCCGCCGCCCGGCGTATCACCGAAGAGCTCGGAACCTCGCCGTCGACACTCGAGGCGGCCGGCACGGTGCGCTACCGGCATCCCGATGAAACTACTGGACTCGTCGAGCACGAGTTCAACCACCTTTTCGTCGGAACGTTGAGCGGAGCAGTGCACCCGCACCCCGACGAAATAGCCGAAGTGTCCTTTGTCGACCCCTTCGAACTGACCCGGCGTCTCACGAAGGAGCCATTCTCAGTTTGGTTCCGCACAGTGCTCCAAGCAGCGCACCCCTATATCGAGAACCTCACCGGCACGTCCTGGACAGAGGCCTAGTCACACCTCCACACCGAAGATCAAGGACCGAAAATGAAATATATCGATGTCAACGTCGGGATTGTGGGAGCCGGACCTGCCGGACTCACCCTGGCCAACGTGTTACGTGAGCATGGAATCAGCGCGATCGTTGTCGAAAAAGAATCACGCGACGAAGTGGAAACGAAGGCTCGTGCGGGCCTCATAGAGCACCGGACGGTGGCCTTTCTCAAGCGAGTCGGCCTCGCCGGAGGGCTTCTCGCGAACGGAATGACGACCGAAAGTTGCACTTTCCTTCACGAGGGAGAAGCGTTTTCCGTTCCCTACGCCGACCTGGCCGGAGGGCGTAAGCACCACATCTATCCTCAACAGTTCCTCGTGCGAGACCTCATCGCCACCTTCCTGGACCGCGACGGCGACATACTCTTCTCGCACGAAGTCACTGCCCTCGACGGCGGTGACAGGACGAGAGCGGCGACCATTTCGGCCCGTTCCCAGGACGGTACCGAATCCGTGGAGATCAGGTGTGATTTCATAGCCGCCTGCGATGGAAGCGACAGCATCGCTCATCAATCCGTCCCCGAGTCGATCCGCAGGCCCGTCACACACCAGCATCCGTTCCGCTGGCTGGCTCTCCTGGCGGAGGTCCCACCGTTCGTCAACGAGATCGTCTATGGGATGCACGCCACCAACGGGGCCGCACAGATGCCGCGGACACCAACCGTCAGTCGCTTCTACCTGCAGATCCAGGACGGCGAAAAGATCAGCGACTGGAACGACGAGCGCATCTGGACCGCTCTCACTGACGTCCTGGTGCTCAAGGACCATCCCGTCACCACCGGCGCCATCACCGAGAAGGCGATCATCGGCCGGTCGGACCACATATCAAGGAACATGCAGCACGGGCGCATCTTCATGCTGGGCGATGCCGCCCACACGATCTCCCTGGCCGGCGGCAAGGGTATGAATCTCGCCATCGCCGACGCCGAGACCCTTGCCGCGGCCCTGGCCGAGCACTACGGAAAGGACGACGAACAGCCGCTCGGGAGGTACACCACCGACCGGCAGCACAAAATCTGGAAGGCCGTCCTCTTCTCGCACTGGCTGATCAACCTCCTGCACAGCACTCCCCGCAACGCCACACCGCCGGCATTCTCGAACGAGTTGCGCATCGCCACCATCAACGAACTGCGCCGCGGTGGCCCGGTCGCCAGGATGTTCGCCGAGGAGTACGCCGGAGAGTAAGGCCCTGTCCCACCACCGCATCGATGGCACACCTGCAGCGCCGGGCCAGCCCGGCGTCAGCGCTCGACGGCTTTGTCCGTCAGGACGCACGACGAACCATATCGACGTGATGGCCGAGAGTGATCACGCCGAGAACGTGGTCACCTCCATGGTCGTCGGCGAAGCGCTGGGCCGGCTCTCCCCGAGCACCGTGACGTTCTCGACCTCATCTACCTGCAGGACCGTTCGATCGCCGAGGTGGCCGATGAGCTCGGTGTGGCTCAGGGAACCGTCAAATCACGGACGTTCTATGCGCTGCGGGCCCTGCGCGGCATGAACATCGCCGAGTTCGCACGAACTAAACAGGCGGCGTGAGGTTTCCGATACGCATCCGGCCAGCTGAACTCCGCCGGGCGTCGCTCGTCAAACCGGGTGCATCGTCCACACACGACCAACAATGGAAGGAAACACTCGCATGACCGACGACACGGTGGCCGCCACCATCACACCCGAGTTCAAAGCCGACGCACCCCGGCAGTTCGCCGCACTGCGCGCCGGAGGCCCCGTCCGGCGGATCCGGCTGGGCAGCGGGCTCGAAGCCTGGGCGGTTCTGTCCTACGAGGAGGCCCGAGCCGCGCTCACCCACCCCCACCTGCGAAAAGATCCCGAGCCAGCGCTGCGGGCGCTGGAATCAGCGAACATCACCGGACACAAGGTCGGTGAGGGCTTCGGCGGTTCGATGCTGTTCACCGATCCCCCGGACCACACTCGGCTACGCCGGCTGGTGGCGCCCACGTTCAGTGCCCGCCGCACCGGCATGCTGGCCGGCCGGATCCAGGAGATCACCTCTGAACTGCTCGACGCCATGGAGCCCTCGGACGAGGTGGACCTGATCGAGTCGTTCTGCGCGCCGCTGCCGATGACCGTCATCTCCGAGCTCCTGGGCGTACCCGTCGACGAACGCGCCCAGTTCCGCGTCTGGTCGCAGGCGCTGGTCGGCATCCCCTCCGCCGAGCAACGCGAGTATGCCGGCCTCTTCCACCGTTACCTGGCCGAATTGGTCGAGCGCAAGAGGGCCGCGCCGTCCGGCGATCTGCTGTCCGACCTGATCGCCCAGCGGGACGAGGACGACGGCCGGCTGTCTCAGGCCGAGGTGATCGCCATGGCCGCGCTGCTCGTCGTCGCCGGTCACGACACCACCGTCAACCTGCTCGGCAACGCCGTGATGGCGCTGCTGCGGCAGCCCGAGCAAGCGGACCTGCTGCGGGCCAAGCCGGATCTGATCGCCGGGGCGGTCGAGGAGTTCCTGCGCCTCGACTCGTCCGTCGAACAGGCCACATTCCGGTTCGCGGCCGAGGATCTCGAACTCGGTGGCGTACCGATCAGGCGCGGTGATGTGGTCGCCGTCTATCTGGCCGCGGCCAGCCGCGACGCACCGCAGGAGGACGACGCCGACCTCACCCTGCTCGACGTGACCCGGCCGAACGCGCGGCACCTCGCCTTCGGCCACGGCATCCACCACTGCATCGGCGCCCCCTTGGCCAGGATGGAGGCGTCGATCGCCCTGGGCTCACTGCTGCGGCGTTTCCCCGGCATGCGCCCCGCGATTCCGCTCACCGACGTGGCGTGGATCCCGAACGGCATGATGCGAGGCCCGCTCAGCCTGCCCGTGCGCCTGCACCGTTGAGCAACAGACGGGCCCGGTCTCGCCCGCTTCCGCTACCGAACCCGTGAACGCGGGCGGCGTACCGGGCCCTGTTCCGGGAACCTCCAGCCGAAACGAATCGCCGTCAGCCGCATCAGCGTGGTCACCACTACGCACACGACCCCCGCGATCATGATCGGCGTCCCGAACGCCGCGAGCACGATCAGCGTCCCCGCCCCGGCCCCCGCGGCAACGGCATAGAGCGTCCCCACCTGGAGAAACGAGATCGGCAGGTTAAGGATCACGTCGCGCAGCATCCCCCCACCGATGGCGCCGATGATACCGACGACCAGTGCCCCGGCCGGCCCGACGCCCAGCGACAGCGCCTTGGACGCCCCGATCGCGCCGAACACCCCCATCACGACCGCGTCCAGCCCGGTGATCAGCCAGTCCGCCCGTGCGAGCACCGGTTGCACCAGCATGCCGAGAATCGCCGACCCCGCGGCCACCACCAGGTACCAGTTCATCCAGATCACCACGGGCGGCTGGTTGAGCACGATGTCGCGGAGCAGGCTCCCGCCGAGTGACACCGCCAGACCGATCACGATGACCCCGAGCACGTCGATACGGCGATGCTTCTCGCCCGCCGCGAACAGGGCACCCTGGAGCCCGCCGAGCCCGGCAGCAAGCAGCTCGATCCACAGCGTCACCTGAAACATCCGGTCACACTCCGATAAAGGTCAGGGGAAGGCCGTCAACGACAACGGTTACTCGGCACGGCCGCTGATGTTTGACGATTCCCGCCTGCGCCTTTGACCGCCGGCGACTGAACTCTTCCGGCCGCCGGCCTCGGCGTGAGGTCAGTCGTTCATCGGCCCGAAGTCGACGCGGGGGTCGAGGCTCATCCAGTTGTCCCGGGCGGCCGCGGCGGCGCCCTCGACATCGCCGGCCTCGCACAGGACGATGATGCGCTCGTGCAGCGCCACCGAGCCACGCCCGCTGACCGAGGAGAACCGCAGCCGCTCCAGCCGCCGCAGCACCGGGGTGAACTGCTCCAGCACCGCGCGCAACGCCGGGTTGCCGGCGGCGGTCACCGGGATGTTGTGGAACTCGTCGTCCGCGGCGATCGCCGCGTCAACGTCGTTGGCCTGCAGGGCGGCCGCGAAACGCGCGTTCGCCTCCCGCATCGCGGCGATCTCGCCGGCCGACAGCGTCGGCACCGCCTCACGGACCGCGAGTTCGTGCATCGCCGCGGTGACCGTCTGCGCCGCCCGCGCGGCCTGGACGTCCAGCGGGCTCACCATCGTGTAACGGCCCGGCTTGGTCTGCACCAGGCCGCTCTCCTCGAGCCGGGTCAGCGCCTCACGCACCGGGGTACGACTCACGCCCAGCCACTGCGCCAGCTCGGCGTCGTTGAGCCGCTCCCCCGGCTGTAACGTGCCGTCCACGATCGCGTCCCGGATCGACCGGTACGCGTTCTCGCGCAGCAAAGATCGCGAAATCACCCCAACACGCTGCGGAACCGGCATGCAACATATTCCACACCGCATGGCAGGCGGGCGTCAACGAGGCACGCAGCACCCCGCGCCGCGTAACCAGCTCACGGCCGCGCCAGCAATGCCTTGTGGTTGGCCCGGAAGATGCCCAGCGCGAAGTTCCGGAACACCACCGGGCGGACGACGGCCGGCAGATGCCGGGCCCGATCCCGGCGATGGTTCTGGTCCAGCACGAACCGCAGCCGCGCCGCGCGGCGCGTGCGGTAGCCGCCCAGCAGCTCCGGCACGGCGTCCCGGTGGGGCTTGCCGCTGAGCGTCTCGGCCAGCACCAGCGCGTCCTCGAACGCCATCGCGCTGCCCTGGGCCATGCTCGGCGAGCAGGCGTGCGCGGCGTCCCCGACCAGAACGACGTGCGGCTGCGACGACTCGAAGGCGCGCACCTCGTGCAGCGGCGCGAAATGGGCGTCGCCGGCGTGGTCGAGCAGCTTGGCGGCCGGTGCGCCGAAGTCGGCGAACAGCGACCGCCAATCGCCTCCGGGCGGCGCCGGCTCGGCGCTGTCCATCCCGGCGAAGCAGTACGCCAGTCCGCCGCCGACCGGCACGGCCAGGAACGTCCGTCCCCGGCTGCCCAGCATCACCGACCAGGTGCCCGGCTCGAGGGTCGTGGACGGTGCGAGGAACCGCCAGCAGACCTGGCCCAGGAATCGCGGTGCGCCGTCCGGCTGGACGCCGCGCCGGACCGCCGAGTTGATGCCGTCGGCCCCGATCACCAGGTCGTATCGGAAACGTTCGCCGCTGCCGAAGGTCACCATGCCGTCGCCGCCAACACTGCGGACAACGGTGCCGAACCGCACCGCATCGGCACCGACCGCGTCGAGCAGCAGGGCGTGCAGGTCCGTACGCCGGATCGCCATGCATTCACCGACGTCGCCCCAGATGGCGCTGACCGGAAAGCCGGCGAGCTCCCGGCCCTGTTCGTCATGCAGTTTCTGCTGTTTCACCGGCTCCGCCCGCGCGGCGAGCGGGTCGGCCAGGCCCAGGTCGCGCAGCGCACGCACCGCGTTCCCCGGCAGGTAGAGGCCGGCCCCGGTGATCCTCGGCGCCCGATCCCGTTCGACGAGGTCAGCGTGGATTCCGCGCAAGGACAGCGCTTTCTTGGTGGCCAGCCCGGCGATGCCGGCGCCCACGACCAGGATCTTCAGTGGCGTCATTGGTGTTCTCCAGCCGTCCGGCGAGCGTTGTCACCCGGATCGACGTCTGCCGCGGCCGCAGGTTCAACGGCCGGTGGTGGTGTCCCTAACCGCCGGCCGCCAGACCGGCGGGTACCTGCCGAGTCCGCCGACTTGCACACGAGGTCCGATCACCGTCGGTGAAGCCAGAGACGCTCAGCGAAGGCCCGTGTTCCATACTCGACACACGACGAAGCCCGGGTGGGCAAAGTCAGCGGGCGCCGCGGGGTCGTACCGTTGCTGTTTCAAGACGCGCCAAGCGCTCCTCGATCGCCTGGACCTGGGGTACCCGCAGGTGGCTCAGCAGGTCGAGGGCCTGCTGCCAGGCCGCGTGAGCGCCGGTCGGATCGCCCAGGGTCAGCGCGGTGTCGCCCTGGTGCAACAGGCACTCGACCGAGTTCATCCGCCAGCCGGTCTGCCGGTAGATCTCCGCCCCCCGCGTCCAGGAGGCCAGCGAGGCCGGCAGATCTCCCGCGGCGCAGAAGGACTTGCCCAGCGTCTCGTAGCAAAGGCCCTGACCGTTGAGGTCGTTCAGCGCCTCGGCGATCGACAAAGCGCGGTGCGCCAGGGCAGTGCTGACGTCCGGCCGTCCGAGGAACGAGTGTGCGTCGGCCAGGCAGCACAGCACGGCGATCTGGTGGTACAGATCGTCGAGGGACTCGAAAAGTTTGAGGGCCCGCTCGTAATGGGCGACGCCGTCGAGATGGTTCTCCTGCGCGACGCTCACCTGGCCGAGATTGCGGTGCACCAGCGCCTGTTCCCGGCAGCGCCCGAGACCCTCGAACAGGTCCAGCGACTGACCGAGGAGACGTGCCGCCGTGTCGTTGTCGCCCAACACGTGCTCGGCTCCGGCCAGGCTACGGGACATATGGGCCCGTCCGAGGTCGTCCCCCGCGGCGGTGGCCGCTTGCAGGCAGGAGCGTGCCATCGCGGCCCAGTCGTGCCACCAGCCCTCGCCCTGGAGGAAACGCTGAAGGCTGACCGCCAGCCGCCACGCCGGATCCGCCCGGCCGTCGTCGATCTGGCGTTGCACCACGGCCTTGATGACCTGCCGGTCGGCGTTGAACCAGGTGACAGCCGCGGCGGCGTCGTTGAGACGGGCGGTCACCACATCCGCCGGCGCCGACGGCGGCTCCAGCACGACGGGTGGCGCCAAAAGCAGATCCGCTTCGTACGCGGTCTGCCGGTAGTGGTGCAGGAGCCGGGCCGCCGCGCTCTCCCGAGCCGGGCCGTCCTCGTGCAGGTGGACGAGTTCCTGGGCGTAGGCCCGGATCAGGTCGTGGGTGGTGAACCGGCCCACCGTGTGTTCGGTGAGCAGGCCGGTGCGCACCAGCTCGCC
>NZ_QLMJ01000035.1 GCF_003259845.1 Actinoplanes lutulentus | reverse complement strand
CCGACGAGGCGGGCAACATGCTGCAGTACTACACCGAGTTCGAGGATTACTTCACCGGCGTCCGCGACCTGGACGTGGTCCGCGAGCTCAACCCGTGGCTGAAGACCTTCGACCAGTGGCTCGCAGCGAACGGGCACACCATCCCGCGCGACTGACTTCGCAACCGCTGACGGCCGCCACCTGCGCCAAGGCGGCGGCCTGCGCATCTACGTTTCGCCAAACGTTCGTCGACCTCGCCGACGCTCAATGGTCGTGCAGTCCGGGGGCCGCCCGGACGCAGCCGGTGCACGCCGGCTGAGGCACTGTCAGAAAGGCCTTTTCCGTGAGTGCTCCTGAAACTCCCGGCGTTCAGTATGCCATCGGCATCACCGCGCTGCAGGCGACCGTCGCCGGTCCCGTTCTCCTACCCGGAGACGCCAGTTTCGCGGCCGAGATTGCCACCTACAACCTGACCGTGGTGCACACTCCGGCGGTGGTCGTCGGCGCCACCAGCGTCGCCGACGTGCAGGAGGCAGTACGGTTCGCGGCTGTCTACAACCTGCCGGTCGCCGTCCTCGGTGCCGGGCACGGCAGTTCGGTGTCGTCGGACGGCGCCGTGCTGATCACCACCCGCCGGTTGACCGGGCTGAGCATCGACGAGACCGCGAAGACCGCGCGGGTCGAGGCCGGTGTGCGCTGGGGTGAGTTCGTCGAGCAGGCCTCCAAGTTGGGGCTGGCGGGGTTGAACGGCTCGTCGCCGACGGTGACCGTGGTCGGTTACACCCTTGGTGGCGGTCTCGGCCCGTTCGGCCGCAAGTACGGGTACGCCGCCGACCATGTCACTGCGCTGGACGTGGTGACCGCTAACGGTGAACTGCGCCATGTCACCGCGGACAGCGATCCGGATCTGTTCTGGGCGCTGCGCGGCGCGAAGGGCAACTTCGGTGTCGTGGTGGCCATCGAGTTCACGGTCTTTCCGCTGCAGGCGTTCTACGGCGGCGGCATCTTCTTCCCGGGTGAGCTTGCCGGCGACGTGTTGCACCTGTTCCGGGAATGGACCCAGAACGTGCCGGAGGAGATGTCGGCCTCGGTCGGGCTGCTGCACCTGCCGGCGGCGCCGTTCGTGCCGGAGCCGCTGCGCGACCGCGTCGTCGTCCACCTTCGTATCGCCTACCTGGGCGGACCGTCTGATGGAGCGCTGCTGGTCGAACCGTTCCGCAAGCTGGGTACGCCGATCATCGACGCGGTCGGGCCGATGCCGTACGCCGCAGTCGCCACGATCCACAACGACCCGGTGGATCCGCTGCCGGTCTACGAGCACGCGGCGCTGCTGCGGGAGCTGCCGGCCGAAGCGGTCGACACGCTCCTGCGGTTCGCCGGGCCGGGCTCCGACTCGCCGTTGATCCTCGCGGAGGTGCGGCACATGGGTGGGGCGCTCGCGCGTACCCCTGAGGTGCCGAACGCGGTCGGCAACCGTGACCAGACGCTGTACAGCGTCTTCCTGGTGGCGGCCGGTGGGCCGCCGGACGCCGAGGCGCTGCACGCCTACGAGCAGCAGGTCATCGACGCGCTTGAACCGTGGTCGACGGGGCGCCGCTACCTGAACTTCATGTTCGCGAACGACGCGGACCCGCAGACGGCGGCGCTGGCCTACGCGCCGGAAGCCTATGAGCGCCTGACCGCTATCAAGCGGCGGTTCGACCCGTCAAACCTGTTCCGGATCAACCACAACATCCCGCCCGCGAGCTGATCCGCTCGGATCGGGTGACGACTCCCGTGGCGTGCGTGGCGGCCCCGTCGCACGCCACGGGCCCACCCGCACGACTCATCGGCCTGGATCGCGGCATCCGCGCAGATCGCTTCATTGCGGCGGATCGCTGAGATCTTGCAGAGATGCCAGGAAGCTCACGCGCCCGGCAGCACTCAGTGGCGCCAGCACGGTGGCCTCCACCATCCGCAGATCGAGTTCCACCCGCTCGGCCACAGCTCGGCCCTGCCCGGTGAGGGCCGGCCGCCGGGCCCGCCGATCACCGGGTCGTGACTCCCGGCGCACCAGGCCGGCCGACTCCAGACGATCGATACGGTGCGACAGCACCGCCGGATGCACCGCGATGCGCCGGGCGAGATCGGACAGAGTGCAATGATCGTCGTCGGCCAGCGCTCGCAGGATCTCGTACCCGTGATGACCGCAGGGCACCTCACGTACCATCTCATCGGCCTCGGCCAGGTATCTCTGCAGCACGATCCGCAGCGACGAACCGAGGCCGGCGATGGGCACGAAGGACAGCGATGTCGAGGACTGCTGCACGCCGGCACCTCTCTGCACGCGCAGCCCCGATCGGCCTGCGCTTCGCTGCCGACGATGGACACCGCGGTTCAACGATCGATCGACACGGCATGGATGTCCCGGCGCTATCGCTGGGTGTAGCGGTGCTTCACCCCCGCGGGGAAGTGCTCCGGATCGTTCGCCGGCCGTAGTTCGACCTTGGGCAGCTGGTAATTCTCCGGGACGTAGTGCGCGAACTCCTGGTTGAGACGCAGCAGCTCGGCACGGATGACCTCGGCGATTACGTCGCGTCGTTCGCTGGTGGCCTGCACCCCGGCGGCCAGTTCCACCAGGATTGACAGCTGGCGGTCGCGGTCGGCGTCCTCGACCGAGCGCAGCACGAATCGGCCGGTGACTGCCTCTCTGACCTGCGGGCGTTCCAGGGCGGTCGCCACATCGTCCGGGTAGACGTTGGCACCGAAGAAGGAGACGGTGAACATCGACCGGCCGAACAGGTAGACGAACGGCAGCTGCGGACCATCGCCAGGGTCGAATCCGTGCTGCCGGCAGAACTCGATGAGTTCGGCGTGCCCGATCACGCCGCCTTCGTCCTCGATGTGGTACCGGATCAGCGGCACCGTGCCGTCCATGCTGAAGGCCAGGGTGCCCCCGGCAACAGCCTCGAAGACGTGCGTGTCCGGGTCGTACTGGACAAGAGTCGGCAGCCGGGAGTCGCCGAAGAGCCCGGCGGCGATCTCGGGACGGCCGGCGAGGAAGCGGCGGATCCGGATGCTCAGCACGGTCTCATTGGCGATCACCCCGGCGTCGGCGGTGCCGTAGAGCCCGGCGACGTCGGTCACCGGGTCGGCCATGCCGGTACGCACACCCATCAGATCGCGCCACTGCTCACTGAAGGCCTCACCGGCCAGCAAGATCTTGACCCGGTACGCGGGCCAGTCCACCCCTCGGGCCAGGCCGACGTCCACGACGTTCTTCACGAACGGCGGATAGCCGAGCAGCACCACCTGGTCGAAGTGGCCGCCGATCTCGTCGATGACCCGCAGGATCTCGTCGAGGTTGTTGCCCGGAGCGGCAACCGTGACGGGATAACCTTTCGCTGAGAGCTGCCGGCAGACCGACGTGCACCACATGCCTCCGACCCAGTTGCCCAGCGCGAAGCAGATCACCGCCAGCGTCCGGCGCTGCCCCACCTGGAACGAGTCCCGAAAGACCTGCTCGACACGAGCCGCCCCGGCTCGTTCGTCGAGCACCGAACGGGGCCAGACCGTCGGCGTTCCGGACGATCCCGACGAGAGGTTGACGATGTCGCCGCCGGTCAACAGCCCGTCGCGGCAGCGCTCCGGCAGCGGATGACGCTCGTGATAGTTGGCCTTGGTCATCAGGGGGATCTGCTCGGGGGCGGTGACACTGCCGGCGTCGACGCCGTGTTCGTGCAGAAACAGCCGGTACGCTGGGACCCGCACCGCGGCCTCGCGAAAGAGTTTCAACACGTTCGTCGTCCCGGAGCCCGTCGAGTGGTAATACTCACTGAGCCCAGAGATGATTCGATCCGGTCGATTAGTGTCGAACACCCTCACACCCCTTGTCGTGCCGCCGTTCGCGGTCTCCCGGCAATGATGAGGCCATGGCCCGATAAATTCGAGATATACGGAGCGTTGGCGTGCGTCACTCCGGTGGACCCGTAACACCACCTCGAGTGGCCGAACGACGCCGCGCGGACTCACCACTGGTCGGGCGTGGCAGCGAACTGTCCTTGATCGACGATGTGCTCGCGGGCATCACCGCCACCTCTGCGTCCGGCGCTGCCATCGTGGTGCGCGGCGAGCCCGGTGTCGGCAAGACCGCGCTGCTCACCGCCGCGTGTGCCCGCGCCGCCGAGCGCGGCGTGCGCGTGCTGACCTGTGGCGGTGTGCTGATCGAGTCGGACCTTCCGTACTCGGGTCTGCACCAACTCCTTCGCCCGATCCTCGGCAGGGTCGACGACCTGACTCCGGCCACCCGCGACGCGCTGCTGTCCGCCCTGGGCCTGAGCGACGATGGTGTCTCCGCCGGTCAATACCAGGTCGGCCTGGCAGTCCTGGAACTGCTGGCCGTGAGCGATACGCCGGTGCTGGTCGCCGCGGACGACGTGCACTGGCTGGACCGTTCGACCGCGGACGTCCTCGCGTTCGTTGCTCGCCGGCTCGCCGACGAGCGCATCGTCCTGCTGGCCACCACCCGCGAGACCAGCTCCGCCGACCAGCTCGGCCGGGTTGACACGATCCGCGAACTGATACTCGGTGGCCTCGGCGCCGAGGCCGCGGCGGCGCTGCTGGAGGCGAGCGCTCCAGGCCGGCTGGCGTCATGGCGCGACCGTGTCCTGGAGGTGGCCCGCGGCAACCCCCTGGCGCTGGTGGAGCTGGCGGCCGTCGCACCTGAGCCCGGCGGTTTCGAGCCCGCCGAACTGCCCCTGACCGATCGGCTGGAGCGCGCCTTCGGCCTGCGGGTCCGCAATCTGCCGGCCAGCACACGGACCATGCTGCTGGTCGCCGCCCTGCACGATCGTGAGGACCTGGCCGAGATCGCGACGGCCGCCGGCATGGCCGGTGGCACCGCGGTGACCTCGGACGACGTGGGCCGGGCTGTTGCCGCGGGACTACTGGACACCGGCGACGGGTGGCTGCGGTTCCGGCACCCGCTGATGCGCTCCGCCGTGCGGCAGGGCGCGACCGCGGCACTACGTCACGAAGCCCACGCAGCTCTGGCCGTGGTTCTCGCCGACGATCCCGACCGGCAGATCAGCCACCGGGCCGCGGCATGTGTGGGCCCGGACGAGGACGTGGCCGCCGACCTCGAAGCGGCCGCGGCCCGCGCCGTGCGGCGGGGCGCGCCGGCAGCGGCATCCGCAGCGCTGGAACGCGCGGCCCGGGTCAGCCCGGATCCGGCCGAGCGGGTCCGGCGGCTGCTCGCTGCCGCTGACATCGGCTTCGTCGTCGGCGGGCCCCGGTCCATCCGGCTACTCACCGAGCTCGACGCCTTGGCGGTCGATCCGGTCAGCCGGGCGCGTCTGCACTTCTGGCAGCAGGAACTGCTGCGGCAGGACTGGACGGCGGAGGAGGGCATCGCCGCCTCCGCCGAGTCGGCCACCCGGCTGCACGCCGCCGGTCACCGGGAACAAGCTCTCGCTGTGCTGTCCGCGGCGACCGTGCGATGCCTGTGGGTCGACCCCGCGCCCGCGATCCGGCAACGAGTGATCGACGCTGTGCGGACCTCCGGCGCGCTGACCGACGACCTGATGCGCGCCGCACTGCTGACCCAGGTCGACCCGTGGACGTACGCGCGTGAGTACCGTTCCCTGCTCGCCTCGGCCGGCGACGATCCCCGGGAGCCGGGAGACCTGCTGCGGCTCGGGGTGGCCGCGTCCACCATCGGCGACTCACCGGCCGTCGTGGCGCTGCTCGAGCGTGCGGTCGACGGGCTACGCCGCCAGGGACAGCTGGGCCTGCTCGCGCAGGCACTCGCCACGCAGGCCTGGGCGGGACTGCATCTGGGCCGGCCGGAGCTGACCATCACCGCCGCCGCGGAGAGCCGGCGACTCGCCGAGGAGACTGGCCAGCCACGGTTCGCGGTGATGGCCCGGATCTCCGAAGCGGTCTGGGCCGGCCGACGTGGTGATCGTGCGCTGGCCGAATCCATCGCGCTCGAGCAGGAGGCGGTGCTGCTGCGCTCCCAGGCGCGGGGGCTGCTCACCATGGTCGAATATGCGCGAGGCACGGCCGCCCTGGCCGTCGGCGACCTCACCGCGGCATACGAACACTTCGGGAAAATCTACGATCCGTCGGCGCACGCGCGCCAGCCCATCGTCCAGTCATATGCGATGCCCGACATGGTCGAGACGGCAGTAAGGCTCGGCCGCGCTCACGAACTCCGCGACGTGCACGCCGGGATGGCCGCGCTCGCGGACCGGGTCGGATGGCCGCTGCTGCGTACCGTCGTGATCTGCACCGCCCCGTTGGTCGGCGCCGATCCCGGTCCAGCGTTCGCCGCCGCGCTGGCCCACGACCTCAGTCAATGGCCGTGGCACCGCGCCCGGCTGCTGCTCGCGTACGGGCTGTGGCTGCGCCGGGAACGCCGGGTCGTCGAGGCGCGAGAGGTGCTGCGTTCTGCGCGCACGATCTTCTACGACCTGGGTGCGGTCCCGTGGGGAGCTGGGGCTGATGCGGAGCTGGCAGCGTCGGGGGAGCGGATCCGGCCACGCGGCGCCACCGACCGGGACACCCTGACGCCACAGGAACTCCAGATCGCCAGCATGGCCGCGGCCGGCATGACCAACCGCGAGATCGGTGAGCGCCTGTTCCTGTCGCACCGGACCGTGCGAACCCACCTGTACCGGATCTTTCCGAAACTCGGTGTCTCCGCCCGCGGCGAACTGGGCCGGGCACTGGCCGACAACGGCTCCGACAGGGACGACTGACGGCCGGTCCGTGCGCGTACGATCCGGCCATGCTTCAGCTGATCGGCCGGGATTCCGAGCTCGTCGTTCTCGCCGAATCGCTCGAACGGGTCGCGGGCGGCAACGGTGGGGCGCTGCTGCTGTCCGGCGATCCGGGGGTCGGCAAATCAGCTCTGCTGAACGAGGCGGCAGTTCAGGCGCGTGCGGCGGGCATGCGAGTTCTCGGCTGCGTCGGCAACCCGGCGTCGGCGGATTGGGCATTCTCCGGGCTACGGGAGCTCTTGCTACCCGTTCTCGACGGTGCCAAGGATCTGCTGCCGGTGACCCGGGACGCGTTGCTGTCGGCGCTGGGCGAGACCACCGCCGATACCGTGCCGGTGCAGCGGGTGGCCCTGGGCGTGTTGCAGCTGTTGTCAGACGCCGGCCAGGTCGCGCCGGTCGTGGTGATCGCCGACGACGTTCACTGGCTCGATCCGGCGACATCGCTGGTGCTGGCCTTCGTGGCTCGCCGGCTGGCCGACGACGCGGTGCTGGTGGTGGCCGCCGCTCGGTCCAACGAGATCGGCGGCAATCCGCTGGCCGAGGCCGGCCTTTCGCACCTGGCGATCTCCCCGCTCGATGGTCCGGCTGCCGAGGCGCTGCTCGACAGCCGGGTGCCCAGCATGCCGGCCCTGCTGCGGGAGCGGATCCTGGTCGCGGCGGTCGGCAACCCGCTGGCGCTGACCGAACTGGCGCGGGCCACCGACCTTGACGGGGGCGGCCCCACCGGCTCTGCATTGCCTCTCACCGAGCGCCTGGATCAAGTCTTCGGCGACCGGGCCCGGCTGCTGCCTGAACCGGCGCGGACCCTGTTGGCGATCATGGCGGTGAACGACTCGGACGCGGTGCAGGAGCTGCTCGCTGCGGCCGGCGGTCTGACCGGCGGGCGTGTGGCGCTCGACGATCTGTCGCCGGGCGAGCAAGCGGGCCTGGTATGGGTCGCTGACGGGCGTGCGGGTTTCCGGCATCCGCTGATGCGTGCCGCCGTCGACGGCGCCGTGACCGCGGATCAGCGGCGTGGCATTCACGCCGTCTTGGCAGCGTCGATCGACGCCGATCACGATCGGCGGTTGTGGCACCGGGCGCTGGCAGCCGCCGGGCCCGATGAATCGATCGCAGCCGAACTCGAACGCATGGCGCAACGGCGATCAGACCGCGGCGAGAACAGCACCGCCGCGGTCGCGCTGGAGCGTGCCGCGCGACTGAGCCCCGACCCTCGCGTGGCGGCGCAGCGTTTCCTCGCGGCCATCGTGGCGTACAGCCTCGGCGCGGAGTTCCGGGAACGGCTGCCCCTGGTCGAGGAAGTAGACAAGACGCAGCTCGGGCCGCTGCAGGTCGCCTTCCTCGCGGCGATCCAGGCCGCCGCCACCGACGGCTGGCTGGGGCCGGAGCATCCGATCCGGGAAGCGGAACTGGTGTTGCGGTACGGCGCCGACAATCCGGCACAGGCGACCCAGTTGCTGCTCAACGCCGTCCTGGTGACATGGTGGATCAACCTGGACGATGACGCGCGAGACCTTCTCATCCGCGCCAACCGCACGTTGCCCTTGCCCGAGGACTCACCGGTACGCCTGGCCCTCGACGCGACGAGCCACCCGCACCAGCAGGGCGCCAGCGTCCGCACAAGGATTGCGGCTCGACCGGGGGAGGAGGCCCGGGGCCCCGACGAGACGCTGGTCGGATTCGCGGCGAGTTGCGTCGGAGAAGTTCTGGTCGCGGCGGAACGACTCACGGTGGCATCCACACTGCTGCGCGCCGCCGGCGAGTTCGGTCAGCTCGCTGTCGCACTGACCGCCAAGGCCTGGGCATGTGTCCTGTTAGCCCAGGACGATGCCGCGGCTGACGCGGTCGCGGAGGTGATCCGCCTCGCCGGCATCACCAACGAACTTCGCATGACCGGGACCGCCGCGCTCGCCGGCGCACTGGTGGCGGCCCGCCGCGGCGAGATTGAATCAGCCCTGGCGGTCGCGGCTGTTAACGAAGAGGGCTTGATCCAGTCCGGTGCCTATTCGATGCTGTTGATGGTGCAGCTCGTGCGCGGGGCGGTCGCCCTGTCCGAGGGGGACGCAGTAGCGGCCTTCGACGCGTTGATCCAGGTTTGTCGGCCTGAGGAACGCTCCTATCAGCAGAATGCCTGCGTGTGGGCGCTGACTGACCTGATGGACGCCGCGGCGTTGTCCGGGCGCCTCGATGAGGTTCGGGCACTGCACGCCGAGTTCACCGAGCTGGCGCAGCGCAGCGGGTCGCCGCACACCCTTGTCGTGGTCGCGGCGTCGGCACCGCTGCTCGCCGACGATGCGGATGCCGGCGTCGTGTTTGACAGTGCGTTCGCCAGTGGCGTCGAGCAGTGGCCGTGGCAGCACGGGTCGTTGCTGCTGGCCTACGGCCGCTGGTTGCGGAGACAGCGCCGCCGTACCGAGTCCCGTGAGCCGCTGCGGGCGGCATACGCGCTGTATAACTCGATCGGCGCCCAGGCGTGGGCCGAACGGGCCGCGGTTGAACTGCGGGCCTCCGGCGAACCCGTGGCCGCCAGGCCACGCCGCGCGACAAGCCAGCTGAGCGCTCAGGAGTTGAATATCGCCAAGCTGGCAGCGGAAGGGCTGAACAACCGGGAGATCGCTGAGCGACTGTTCCTCTCGCACCTAACTGTCCGTAACAACCTGTACCGGATCTTTCCGAAACTCGGTGTCTCTTCTCGGAGCGACTTGGCGCGGGTACTTGATCACAACGGCTCCGATGAGGGCAGCTGACGGCCGGTGCGTGCGCGTACGATCCGGCCATGGTTCAGCTGATCGGCCGCGATTCCGAGCTCGTCGTTCTTGCCGAGTCGCTGCAGCGGGTCGCGGAGGGCAGCGGCGGCGCGCTTCTGCTGTCCGGCGATCCCGGGGTGGGCAAATCGGCGTTGCTGAACGAGGTCGCCGGGCAGGCTCGTGCTGCGGGCATGCGGGTACTGAGCTGGGCCGGTAATCCGGCGTCGGCGGACTGGGCATTCTCCGGGCTGCGCGAACTGCTGTCGCCTGTTCTCGGCGGCGCCGAGGACCTGCTGCCGGTGACCCGGGAAGCGCTGGTGAACGCGCTGAGTGAGACCACCGCCGACAGTGCGCCCTTGCAGCGTGTGGCGCTGGGGGTGTTGCAGCTGTTGTCGGACGCCGGTCACGACCTGCCGGTCGTGGTGATCGTGGACGACGTCCACTGGCTCGATACGGCCACCTCGCGGGTACTCGCCTTCGTGGCTAGGCGGCTGACCGACGACGCGGTGCTGGTGGTGGCCGCAGCTCGATCCGATGAGATCAGTGGCAGCCCGTTGGCCGAGGCCGGTCTGCCGCAACTGGTGGTCTCCCCACTCGACGGTGCGGCTGCTGAGGCGCTGCTGGACACTCGTGCACCGGGCACATCGGCCCTGGTCCGGGAACGGATCCTGGCAGCGGCGGTCGGCAATCCACTGGCGCTGACCGAACTGGCGCGGGCAGCCGACCTCGAAGGAAACGGTCTCACCAAGTCGGCGCTGCCACTTACCGACCGCCTGGATCAGGTCTTCGGTGCCCGCGCCCGGCTGCTACCCGAACCGGCGCGGACCCTGCTGGCGATCATGGCGGTGAACGACTCGGACGCGGTGCAGGAGCTGCTGACCGCGGCCGGCGGCTTGGTTGGCCGGTCTGTGGTGCTGGACGATCTGTCGCCGGGCGAGCAAGCGGGTCTGGTCTGGGTCGCCGACGGCCGTGCGGGTTTCCGGCATCCGCTGATGCGTGCTGCCGTCGACGGCGCCGTGACCGCGGACCAGCGGCGGGCAATTCACGCCGTCCTGGCCACGTCGATCGGCACGGACGGCGATCGGCGCCTGTGGCATCGGGCGCAGGCCGCCGCCGGGCCTGACGAGACTATCGCGGCCGAACTCGAACGCATGGCGCAACGGCGATCAGAACGCGGCGAGAACGGTACCGCCGCGGTCGCGCTGGAGCGTGCCGCCCGGCTCAGCCCTGACCCTCGCGTTGCTGCCCACCGATTCCTTGCGGCCATTGTCGGGTACAGCCTGAGCGCGGAGTTCCGGGACAGGCTGCCACTGCTCGATGAGGTGGACAAAACGCAGCTCGGTCCGCTGGGGGTCGCCTTCCTGACGGGAATTCAGGCCGCCGCCACCGACAGCTGGCTGGGACCGGAGCACCCGATCCGGGAAGCGGAACTGGTGTTGCGGCACGGTGGCGACAATCCGGCTCAGGCAATCCAGCTGCTGCTCAACGCGAATTTGGTGTCGTGGTGGATCAACCTGGACGACGACGCGCGAGAGCTTCTCATCCGAGCCAACCGCTCCTTGCCGCTGCCCGAGGACGGAGCAGAGCGCCTGGCCCTCGACGCGGCCGGCCACCCGTACGAGCACGGTGCCAGCGTCCGCAAACGCATTTCGGTTCGAGCGGCGGGGGAATCGCGAGGCTTCCCCGGAGCTTTGATCGGATTCGCGGCGCATTGTGTCGGGGCGACTCCGGTCGCGTTGGAATGGCTCACGGTGGCAGCCACCGCGCTTCGCGCCGCAGGCGAATTCGGCCAGCTAGCCGTTGCGTTGACCGCCAAGGCCTGGGCATGCACCCTGCTCGCTCAGAATGACGCCGCGGCTGACGCGGCCGCAGAGGTTATCCGCCTCTCCGATATCACCAGCGAACTTCGCATGACCGGGACCGCAGCGCTTGCCGGCGCGGTGGTCGCGGCTCGCAAGGGCGAGATCGGATCAGCCCTGGCGGTCGCGTCCGCTATCGAAGAGGGTCTGATTCAGTCCGGGTTCTACTCGATGCTGTCGATGGTGCAACTCGTGCGAGGGACAGCAGCCCTGGCCGAGGACGATGCGGTGGCGGCCTTCGACGCGTTGATCGAGGTCTGCCTGCCCGACGAACGCTCCTACCAGCAGAACGCCCGAGTATGGGTACTGACCGACCTGATGGACGCCGCGGCACTGTCCGGGCGCCTCGACGACGTCCGGGCAGTACACGCCGAGTTCACCGAGCTGGCGCGGCGCAGCGGGTCACCGCATCTGCTCGTCTCGGTAGCGGCGTCGGCACCGCTGCTCGCCGACGACGCTGACGCCGGCGTCGTGTTCGACAGCGCGTTCGCCAGCGGCGTCGAGCAGTGGCCGTGGCAGCACGGGTCGTTGCTGCTGGCCTACGGCCGCTGGCTGCGGCGACAGCGACGTCGTACCGAATCCCGCGAGCCACTGCGCGCGGCGTACGCCCTCTACACCACGATGGGTGCTCTGGCGTGGGCCGAACGGGCCGCGGTCGAACTGCGAGCCTCCGGCGAACCTGTGACCGCAAGGCCACGGCGCGCGACAAGCCAGCTGAGCGCCCAGGAGCTGAACATCGCCAAGCTCGCGGCCGAAGGACTGAACAACCGCGAGATCGCCGAACGCCTGTTCCTGTCGCACCGGACCGTCCGCAACAACCTGTACCGGATCTTCCCGAAACTCGGCATCTCTGCCCGCAACGAGTTGGCCAGGGCACTCGACGAGACTGGCTGAACGCCCAGCATGGCCTGCATTCGTCGGCTACGGCACCAGTGGTGGTCCGCGACGACGGCGTCGGTTCTACTTCAGGTTCGGTCTGATTTTCTGAGAATGGCTCAGACCCTCGGAAGGTCGGCGCGGATGCGGCGGTACGCGTCCCAGGGGATGGCCGGCCGCGCCAGTCCACGCCGTTCGAGGTAACGGCGGGTCGTCGCCTGGCACTGGCGTGCGATGCGGATCGGGTCGAGGACATTCGCCCGGTGCTTCTGGCCGGGCTCGACCAGCCGCGACGGCCGCAGCAACCAACCACCGCCGTCGGCCACCAGTTCGCCGCGGACATTCGCGCTGTGCAGGTTCGAAAGCTTGTCGTCGTGCCGGTGCACGAGCAGCCCGGCCGGACCCGCGACGACCGGTGAATCCTCGGGCACCTCGACGCGGTAACCGTCAGTCTCCGCGGCGACGGTGGTACGCACGAGCACGGGGGCACCTGCGGCATCGACGCCTATAAGGACTACTGACTTGTATCCCGCCAGCACTTCGGCGCCGGTCAGTGTGCCGTCGGCCAGTTTGGTATTGCTGCCGTCGGGCAGAGGGCGGGTGATCACCTCGGTCGGCCGTACGGTGATCAAAAGGCGCATGAAGTAGAAGTCGGCCATCGAGGTGGCCGGCCAGTTGAGGTACTTCTGGCTGGACGGCTGGCGTTGCATCAGCGTCGACCAGAGCCGCCCCAGGTCGCCGGTCGGGTCGACATGCACCTGTTCGGGGCAGGTCGCGATGCCGCGTACCAGGACTTGATCGGGTTGCTCCAGACCGCTCGCGGCAGGTTCGGAGAAAAGCAGGGCTACCCGGCCGTCCCGGCGGATGTTGTACGCCTTCTGCGGGTACCCCAGCGATGTGGTCAGCAGAAACGTTCCGTCGTCGAGCCGTAGCCCGGAGATGGGCCAGGCAACCGGCGAACCGTCCTTGGTCAGGGTCGCCAGCTCGCAGGTGCGGTAGGCGTCGATCACATCAGGTAGGTGCGTCACGGCGACGATCCTAAATGGATGACGGAAAGGCCATTTTCGCAGCATAAGACGTCGATGATTCGCCTGGTCAGCCGCCGGTTCGAAACAGCAACCCGATCGCGGAAACACAGCTGTAACGACGTTAGTACCGGAAGAGGGTCACGTGACGTACGCGGCGGCCTGACCGGTGACCATAACGTCGGACCATGACACTTTCAGTGGTCGAATCTTTCGGCGGAAGACCACAATCCCGGTCGCCGGCGATGCCGGGCCCGGCTATCCCGCAATGGCGGTTTTCGGTACTCGGCCCGGTGCGGGCCTGGCGAGCAGGTTCGGAACTTGACCCGGGCCCGCCGCAGCAGCGGGCAGTCCTGGCAATGCTGCTCCTGCGCGGCGGCGCCTGGGTCGAACTCGACGATCTGGTCGCCGGCCTTTGGGGTGATCAGCCACCGGCCCGTGCGATCGGCACCCTGCGCACCTACATCTCGCGGCTGCGGCGTCTGCTCAGCGCAGACCGTTCCGGTGATCTGATCGTCACTACCGACGGCGGCTACCGGATGTCGGTTGGGGACACCGAGCTTGACCTCGACTGGTTCCACGGCCTCGTCGGCAAAGCCACCAGGGCGGCGGCGGAGTCGCGATACGCCGACGCGGCCTCAGGGCTAGAGAAAGGGCTCGGGCTGTTCGGCGGGACCGCCTTGGCCGGGCTGCCCGGACCGTACGCGGCGGGCCAGCGCGACCGTTTGGAGAGGATGCGGCTCGCCGCCGAGGAGGAGAAACTCGTCGCCGACCTGGAGTTGGGCCGCTACGCCCACGTCTTGGCCGAACTCGGACCGCTGATCGCGGCCGAGCCGTTGCGCGAACGCCTGCGCGAACTGCAGATGCTGGCCCTGTGGCGCATCGGCCGGCCGGCCGATGCGCTCGCGGCATACCAGCAGACCCGAATCACCCTCGCCGCAGAACTAGGGATCGATCCGGGCGCCGGACTCCAGCAACTGCAACAGCGGCTGCTCGACGGCCATCAGCCGACACCGCAGGGTCCGCGAGGCACTTCACACCTGAGCGTGGTGCCGGCGCAGGTCCCCGCCCCACCGGCTGACTTCACCGGCCGCGCCGAGGTGCTCGACTGGGCGACGTCCGCCCTGCTGAACACCGATGCGGCACCAGTGGTGGGCATCTTTGGAATGCCCGGTGCCGGCAAGAGCGCATTGGCCGCCAGGGTGGCCTGGCAGGTGTCGGCCCGATTCCCCGGCGGGGTGCTCTACGCCGACCTCGACGCGGCCGGCAGCGGATCGACGAAAACTCGCGACGTGCTGACCGCGTGGGTACGCGCACTCGGCTACGCCGCCACGGACATCCCCACCGATGTCACCGAACTGGTGGGATTCTGGCGTGCCGCGCTCACCGGCCGCCGGATCCTGGTCGTCCTCGACGGCGCCACTAACTGCACCGAGGCTTTTCCGCTGCTGCCGAACGCACCCGGCTGCGCGGCGCTGATCACCTCCAACCGTCACCTGTCCAGCCTGCCCGGCTCTGGCTGGCACCGGCTGGGCCCGTTCACCGGCGAGGAGAGCACCGCATACCTGAGCCGTCGTATCGGCGCTGCGCGGATCACCGCCGAACCCGACGTCGTGAAACGTCTCACCGCGGCCCGGGGCAACCTGCCGCTGTCGCTGCAGACGCTCGCGAGCCGTCTTGCCGCCCGCCCGGCCTGGCGGATGGCTGACGCCGAACAATGGCTGGAACCCGACGACGATGTAGCGGGCCTCTATCGCCGTCTCGACGCGATCCGTGAGGATCTCGACGCCGGCCAGTCCCGCGTCTTCGCGCACGCCGCCACCGTGGAACACGGCGTGACGACCGCAGCCGGGCTTGCGCCGGTTCTCGGCTACACCCCGCGTGACGTCGCCGCAGCCCTGGACGAACTCGCCGACCGATCACTGGTGACCGCCGACGAACCGGGAAAGTACCGCATTGACCGCCTCATTCAGCGATATGCCCAGCTCCGGCCGATGGTCGCCCCGCTGCACCTGTCCCCGGCGAGCTGACACCCGACGCGCCCGGCGGCGCTCCCTGCCGGGCCTATGCGTCGTTGATGCTCTGTCGATGTCCTGTGGAACTGGCTGGGTCATGCTCCAAACCGGACATCGCAACCGCCGATTGCCTGTCACCCGCGAGAGTGGTGCTGTGGAACTTCGTCAGCTGGAGTACTTCGTCGCGGTGGCCGAGGAAGGCAGCTTCACCAAGGGCGCTCGCCGGGTCCGGGTCGCCCAGTCCGCGGTGTCGGCCACGATCCAGAAGCTGGAACGTGAGCTGGGTCTGCCAGTGTTCGCCCGCGAAGCCGCTGGAGTCACCCTCACCGACGCCGGCGCGGCCCTGCTGCCGGAGGCACGAGGACTGCTCAGCGCTGAACGCCGAGCCCGCGACACCGTGGACCAGGTCCGCGGCGGCCTGCGCGGGACCATCCGGATCGGTACGCTCACCTCGATCGGCGTGCGCCCCGCCTCGCGCGGCCTGATGGTCGTCGACCTGCCGCAGGTGCTGGGCCGTTTTCACGTCACCCATCCGCTGGTGACCTTTCAGCTGCGTACCTCGCCGCGAGGCACGGCAGGACATCTGGAGTCGATCGTCGCGGACGAACTCGACATGGCACTGGTCGGCGCCTACAGCCATCCGGACCGCGTCAAGCTGCACCACCTCGGAACCGTCCCGTGGTGTTTCGTGTGCCCGCGCCGGCATCGTCTGGCTGACGCCACCTCGGTGAGCCTGGAAGACCTGGCCGACGAGACGTTCGTGGACTTTCCGCCCGGATGGGGTAACCGGACGATGACTGACCGGGCATTCGCCGGCATCGGCATCGTACGCAACGTTCCCTTCGAAGCCGCCGACCAGGAAACCGCGGTCGGCCTGGTCCGTAACGGCCTCGGCGTGACCCTCGCCCCACGGGCCGGCAACGAGGACGACGAGGCGCTGTCGGTGATCGACATCGCCGACGAGTCGTTGCGCCTGCCGATCGCGGTGGCCACCGCCAGCGACCGGCAACCGTCAGCGGCCACCACAGCGTTGCTGGCTGCCATCCTGCGAGCGGCGGGCAAGAAGGACGCGGCCGCCGAGGTCCAGGCGCATCGATAGCAGATCAGCCGCTCGGCGCGATGTTGTGGTTGATCCGGAACATGTTCCTCGGGTCGTAGGCCGTCTTGATCCGCCTCAGCCGCCGATAGGTGTCATCCGGGTACGCCTTCGCGACCGCCGCGGCCGTCACGTCGTACCCGGTCAAGAAGTTGATCTGGGTCTTGCCGGTGGTCCACGCAGCGAGAGCCGCACTGATCGCCTCAAGGCCCGGCCGGAACACGTGCGCCATCGCGGGCTCGCCGACCGCCACGACCAGCAACTGGAAACCCGCGGTGCGGTGCTCGACCGCGCTGGGCGCCCGCGGCTCACGCGCGAGCGCACCGCCGAGGTGGCGAATCTCCACCATCAGCGCCGGGATCTCGGCATCCGGGCCGGCAGCCGAGAGCAGCGCGACGGCCGCCTCATCCGGGAAATCGGCAAGCTCAGCCGACACCTCGTAGGACGCCAGCGGCTCGACCGGATCAGCGTGAATGTCGGCCATCATCGTGTACGGCATCTCGGCCACGGTGTCGATCAGTGTCGGCGCGGCCTCGCGCAGACCGGCGACCAGTGCCCGACCCCGCTCTGCCGAACCGAGATACGCGACCCGCACATGCACGCTGAACCGGCCGCGCAGAACCTGCGGAACGCACGGCTTCGCCGGCAGCCGCAGCAACGCGACCGAAACGGTGAGCTGCTCAGGCGCGTCGGTGGCCAGCGCACGATAGGCGGCGAGGACCGCTGCCGCGTGCTCGCCCGCAAAGAACAGGCCACCGCCGAACAGCCGTGTGACCGCAAACAGCGCGACGGTGAGCGAGGTGACGACACCGAAGTTTCCCTTGCCTCCGCGGATCGCCCAAAACAGCTCAGGCTCGGTGCGGTCGTCGACGTAGCGCACCTCGCCGTCGGGAGTGACGATCTCCGCGGCCAGCACATGGTCGGCCGCGTATCCGTGTGACCGTCCCAGTGTCGGGCTGATGCCGCCACCGAGGGTGAAACCGACGACACCGACGTTGGGTGACGAACTCGCGAGCGGCGCGAGGCCTTCCTCAGCTGCGGCGTCGACAAGGCTCTGCATCTCGACGGCCGCGCCGACGGTCGCGGTCCGCCGCTGCGCGTCGATGGTGACGCAGTCCATGCGACGCAGATTGATGAGCACGGCGCCGTCTGCAGCCACGAACGACCCATGCCCGGTGGACACCACCGCTACCGGCAGGTTCCGGGCGCGGGCGAAGCGGACGGCGGTCTGCACATCGAGGACGCAGGTGGCGCCGACCGCAACGGCCGGGCGATGGGTCAGAGCCAGGTTCCAGGTGGCGGTCTCCTCGGCGTACCGATCGTCGCCAGGTACCAGCACGGGCCCGTACACCTGGGCGGTGAGCCAGGCGAGATCCGCCGGATCGACGGTACGCACGCCCAGGACGGTCACCGGGTGCGCCCAATCATCAGGGCGAGCATGCCGCTGTCCAGTGCCTCGATCGAGTCGAGATGGGTGCGGCCCTGAAATCGGCCGGTCCGGCCGGCCGTCGTCCGGGTGACGGCGGCCCTGCGGGCGTGCCGGGGATTCCTGCGGGACATGACAGCGCCTCTTTCGGTCCTTGAATGAGCCTGGATCCAGGATCGCGCCCGGCGGCGGCTCGGCCGAAAGCAGTTGACGCTGAGGTTCATCGAGAACGGCGATGGCTCATTTATGCGAAATAGTTCTGGTGTAGATACCGGATCGGAAATCTGTCGGCGCTGCCCTTAGGCGATAAGCGGAGTCGATAGGAGCAAGATGAGAACGGTACGAATGCGAATGCTGGCGGTGCTTCTTGCCGCCGTCGCCGGCGCGACAACGGCCGCCGCCCCGGCGCAGGCCGCACCCAAATTCACCATGACTGTCCTAGCCTCCGGCCTGGCGAACCCATGGGAAATCGTGAGGGGGCCGGACGCGCACCTGTGGACCACCGAGAAGTTCACCGGTCGCATCACCCGGGTGAGCCTCGCCGACGGCACCAAGAAGACAGCGGTCACCATTCCCGACGTGGTCGCCACCCGAGGCGGCCCGCAGGACGGCCTGCTGGGCATGGCCCTGCACCCGGACCTGCTGCGCGGAGCCAGCACCAACCCGTACGTGTACGTCTCGTACACCTATGACGCTGATCCGGCCACGGACACCCTGCTGCGCCGGCAGAAGATCGTCCGCTATACCTATGACAAGGCCACCGAGCTGCTGAGTTCGCCGCTTGAACTCATCAGCGGCATGCCGGTAACGATCGATCACCTGTCCGGACGGCTGGTCATCGGCCCGGACAAGAAGATCTACTACTCGATCGGCGACGGCGGCAAGAACCAGTACACCCTCTACTGCGAGCCGATCATGGCGCAGGCGCTGCCGACCGCTGCCCAGGTCGCGGCACGCAACTGGAACACGTACCAGGGCAAGATCCTGCGGCTCAACCTGGACGGGACGATCCCGCTGGACAACCCGGTGATCAACGGGGTGCGCAGCCACGTCTACACCTACGGCCACCGCAACGCCCAGGGCCTGACATTCGGCCCGACCGGCCTGCTCTACGCCAGCGAGCAGGGACCCAAGAGCGACGACGAACTCAACCTCATCGTGCCGGGCGGCAACTACGGCTGGCCCCACGTGGTCGGGCGCCGCGACAACCTGGAATACACGTACGCGAACTGGTCGGCCGCCCCCAACTGCGCGAGCCTGGAATACAGCGACTTCACCATCCCGGCCTCAGTGCCGCAGCGCACCGAGACGTCATTCTTCGACCTGCGTTACGTCGAGCCGATGCGATCGCTGTTCCCGGCTACTCCCGGACAGAATTTCCAGGACCCGAAGTGCGTGGTCGACGGTATCGCCATCTATCCGATCTGCTGGCCGACCATCGCGGCATCCAGCGCCGAGGTCTACACCTCCACCGCGGTACCCGGCTGGTGGAACTCGGTCCTGATCCCCTCACTGAAGTACGGCACCATCTACCGGGTTCCGCTCGGCCTGACCGGACTCATCGCCGGTGAACCTGAGCTGCTGTTCAAGACGGTCAACCGCTACCGCGACACGGCGATCAGCACGGATGGCCGGACGATCTACGTCGCCACCGACGGCACAAGCATCGCCACTGACCTGAACGGCCTGCCGACTGCGGACCTCGCGAATCCAGGTTCCATCCTGGCGTTCACTCTCGCCTGACATCGGTAACAGCGTTGTGCCGGGATCCGCGGATCCCGGCACAACCTCACCCCATCAAGGAACAGCCGTGACAGATACACCGGCCCGCCCGCCCTACGATCCCGAGCTGGCGCGCGTCCTCGAGGCGTTTGCGCCCCCGACGGTCACCACGGACATGGTCCCGGCGGCCCGGGCGGCGATCGCCGCGCAGTCGACGATCGAACAGGCCCTTGGCGACCGCCCTATCACCCACCGCAGCATGGTCATCCCGGGCTACCAGGGCGCCGAGATGAAGATCTCGGTGCTGAAGCGCCACGACCACTCCGCCGCCGAGCCCGGCGTCTACTTCGTGCACGGCGGCGGCATGGTCGCCGGGAACCGGTTCACCGACCTCGGCCAGCTCGCCGACTTCGTCGAGGAGTTCGGCGTGGTCGGCGTCAGTGTCGAGTACCGGCTCGCACCGGAGTTCCCCGATCCCTACCCCGTGGAGGACGCCTACGCGGGCCTGGTCTGGACGGCGGCGA
Organism: Actinoplanes lutulentus; assembly: GCF_003259845.1. GTDB lineage: Bacteria > Actinomycetota > Actinomycetes > Mycobacteriales > Micromonosporaceae > Actinoplanes > Actinoplanes lutulentus. The sequence continues at coordinate 17,747 of NZ_QLMJ01000035.1, read as the reverse complement.
ACGCTGGGCAGCTCGGCATCGACCCCGGTCGCATCGTCATCACCGGTGCCAGCGCGGGTGCCGGCATCGCCGCCGGCACGGCGCTGCTCGCCCGGGACCGCCAGGGCCCCGCCCTGCTCGGCCAGATGCTGTTCTACCCGATGCTCGACGACCGCGACGCGACCGTCTCCACTCATCAGTACGACGGTGTCGGCGTCTGGGACCGTGGCAGCAACGTCACCGGCTGGACCGCGTTACTCGGGGAGCGCCGCGGCACCGGCGACGTCTCCATCTACGCCGCACCGGCCAGGGCGAAGGACCTGACCGGTCTGCCCTCCACCTATCTGGACTGTGGATCGGCCGAAGTCTTCCGCGACGAGGATGTCGCCTACGCCTCCGCACTCTGGGCCGCCGGCGTCCAGGCCGAGCTGCACGTGTGGCCAGGCGGGTTCCACACCTTCGACACTATGGCGCCGGACGCGGCACTGACCTCGCGCCTGCTCGCCGCCCGCAGCGATTGGCTGCGGCGCCTGCTCGGCCTCGCTTGATCCCTTGTCAATCGAAACCGCGGAGGATGCCGTCATCGTTGACGCTGGTAGCGAAGTCCTCCCAGTCCATGTTCGCGAGCGCGAGGTTGCTCTGGACCGTCCACATCTCGGAGGGGACAGCACGGAACGTCGCGCCGTCACGAATATTGACCACCAGGACCGGTGAGTCAGGGTGAGTCAGCGCCTTCGCATCGACGAGGAAAGCGATGGCATGGTTCGAGCCCGCAGGCACCTTCTCCAACAGCCGGGGAACCGTGAGCCCGTCGTTCGCCGGGTCGTCGACGAACGTCACCAACGCGGCGAATTCGTCCTCCGTCTGCGGTTCGGCGATTGCCGACCGGATCCGTACCCATTCCCCGGAGTGAGCGAAATCCGTACGAATAACGAGGGAGAATTCGGAGTCCTGAAGCCACATTGATTCGTCCACATCCGCGAGGATAGGAGGACCGGCATCAACGATTCATCAACAGATTATTGGGGAATGACGGCACGGTCGGAGCCGAGCACGCAAAGCACTTCACCGGCCAACTCGGCCGCGGTTCGCGCGCCGCCGGCCGGGCCGCGGTGCAGCTCAAGGGCCATCTCCCAGACCGTCATCGTGGTGTGGGCGGCTACCGTAACCCACATCTCGTCCACCGCGGCACCGGAGCGATCAGCGATTGCCTGAGTGAGCAGCAGCCGTTCCTGGTGGCGCAGCTCCCACAGCCGTGCCTGTGGTCCCGAGGCGGTGTCCAAGTGCTTGCGCAGGCGCAGGAACTCGTTACGGTTGCCGTCGAGCCGGGACAACGAATCCTTGACGGCGTGGCCCAGCGACTCGGGCAGCGGCTCGCCGTCGGGCCGGGCGCGCAGGGCGATGCCGAGGCTGCCCACGTCGCGGATCAGCGGGTCGAGCAGGATCTGGTCCTTGCCGGAGAAGTGCCGGTAGAGCGTGGCGACGCCGATCTGGGCCGCCTCGGCGATCTGTTCCATCGTGGTGCGGTCGTAGCCGTGCTGGTCGAACAATTGCAGGGCGGCCGCAATGGCGGTTGTCCGGGTGCGTTCCGCCTTCTGTTCTCGTAGTCCCACCAGAAAACGATAGCATCGATCACTTGATAGACGTTCTCACTTTCTCGTAGGGTGCCGTCGCATGACCGCACCGACCACTCTGCCGGACAACACCCTCGACCGCAGCCCACCGACGCGGCACCGGCGCCTACTCACCGCCCTTCTCGTCTCCCAGACCGGCGGCTACATCGCCGTCCAAACCCCGGTTCAGCTACTACTCACGCTGCACCTGGCCGACCTCGCCGGTTCGGAAGCCGACCGCGCGTTCGGCATCGCCACCGGTCTCGGCGCGTTCGTCTCGCTGCTGATCAACCCGATCGCCGGGCGGATCAGCGACCGCACCACCGCCCGCTTCGGCCGCCGCCGCACCTGGATCCTGGCCGGCGCGCTGACCACCGCCGCGGCCCTGCTCGCGCTCGGCGCGACCACCACCGTCTGGCAGGTCGTGCTCGCCTGGTGCGTGATATCCGCACTGGCCGGCTTCTGGTTCGCCGCGACCACCGCGGCCGTCGCCGACCAGGTCGACCCGGCCCGCCGCGGCGGCGTCTCCGGGCTGCTCGGACTCTCCGTCGCACTCGGCCCACTGTTGGGCATCGCCCTGGTCAACGGGCTGCCGGCTGGCTCGACCGGCCAATGGCTGATACTCGCCGTGGTGGCCGTGTTCACCGGTGTCGTCGCGGTCCTGCTGATCCGGGAACGCCCGGCGCAGTCCACCGCTACGCCGGGACCGTACTGGGTGAATCCGCGTACACATCCTGACTTCGCCTGGGCATGGCTGGTCCGCATGTTGATCAGCTGTGCCTACGCGAGCAGTTCCTACTACGCGTTCTACCTGATCGAGCAGTTCGACGTCAGTGCCGAACGGCTCGGCCCGCTGGTCCTGTCCATCGCGATGACCAGCGTCGCGGCACTGGCATTCACCAGCGTCGTCGCCGGATATGCCTCTGACGCGATCGGACGGCAAAAGCCGTTTGTGGCCGCCGCCGGAATTCTCGGCGCCCTTGCCCTGATCACCTTGGCGTTCGCGCCGAGCATCCCGGTGGTCTACTTCGCCTCCGTGCTGGTCGGCGTCGGTCTTGGGCTGTTCGTCTCCATCGACCTGGCGATGTGTCTGCGAGTACTGCCGAACCCGGATGACTCCGGCAAGGACCTGGCCGTGCTCAACATGGCCTCCGCACTGCCCCCGGCGATCGTGCCGTTCCTGGCTGCCGGCCTGCTCGGGCTCGGCGGCTACCCACTGTTCTTTGGCGTACTGGCCGTATTCGGAATCGCCGGAGCAATAGCGGTCCGTCGCATCCCGGAAATGACGCGGGCCTAGCGAGACCTGGCCGGACGGCACGCGCTGTGGCACGGGACGTCCGGCCGATCTCCGTCGATCGGATGTCTTATCCGCGTCGACAGCTGCTGGATTGACTGCGCAGCATGTGCCTTCCGCCCTGCCGCGAGCGACTGCTTGATCGTGGGCCACTGGCGTATCTGACCGTGTCGGCGGCCGCCCTACTGATGGGAGCCGCCGTCGGCCCGGCAGAACTCGGGCCGCCGGGCTCCGCGGTGGGGGCCATGTTCGGCTGGACCCTGATAGCCATCGCCGCCGAGATCGTCGTGGGCTGCCCCCGACGACTCAACGCGCTGCCATGGCTGGTCAGCGCCGCCGTCGCGGGCGCCTTCTACGGCACCGACGCGACCACGATGCTGCTCGGCGCGGCCGCCATCATCTACGGGGCGTCCACCATATCGATCGCCGTACCACCCCGCGGCGCTCACGCCGCGCGCCGGCTGCGGGGAGTCTCGCGCCCACATCCAGGCCGTCATCGCGGCGACCACCAACGCCCACTTCGGGCTGAAAACGTCGGCAGCCAGACCACCCCGAGTGGGCCCCGCCACGTACCGACGCCAGAGCGTCGCTGACCGTACGTCGGCTGACTCGACACTTCGTTGCGATGGCCCGCCCGGACATACCCGCCCGCGAGTCTCTGCGGATCGCCGCGAACAGCTCGACCTTCGACATCCGCGGCATCGGCGGACCTCCGTCCCCGACTGTCCGCCGACAGCGAAGTTGGTCCGGAATGAAGCCGTGACCAGGGCGGATCAGAATGGGTAACACGCCTGATGTCGTGAACCCCCTGTGGCGGACCGCGGTGAGCTCGGTTTGTGTCACTGAACCTGATCCGGTTCGTGGGCGAGCCGGGCCGGGCCCGGGCCTCGGGATGGGGCGGTGAATGCGGTCGCAGGGGTCGTGTTCGGCCCGTTAGCCTCATCCGATGATCACGCTGACGCCGGTTCTGGAGCGGTGGCCCGCTGACTGCCCGTTCTGGCCGGCCGAGCAGACCGACTTCTATTTCGCGGTTCCGCGCCGGCCGACATTGCTGCAGGTGGGGACGGTGGTCTGGACGTTGATCGGCCGCAGCGTGACCGCCGATGACCTTTCGATCACCGCGGCGAATGCGGCCGAGGCGATCGAGAAGTATCTGACCTGCGACGACGGAGATTTCGCGCAGGGTGGGTTGCGGGTGGGCGACGGCAACGTCGTCATCGACCCCGGCTGCTGTATTGGCCTCGACGAATGGCGCGACTGGCTGCGCGTGGTCGGTGGCGAGGTGATCGACCTGGGCCATGACCCGGATCCGCTGATCGAGCACCGAGGGCCGGTTGTCCGAGTATGGAAGGACGGCGGCCAACTTCCTTCCGGGAAGTCTTCCGGCCCGAACGAACCACACATCGATATCCCGCGTCATACCCTGCCGAACCTTCTGGGCGCGGTTCAGCAGGATCTCGCTGGTTTCCTGACCTGCTTGCATTCATGGGCGCAGGACATCCGGGCCGATCTGGCGGACCCGCTGGCCGCGGCCGTGGACCGGCGTCTGCAGATCAGCGCGTCTCTCGGGATCTGACGCAGGGTGCGCTTCTATCCCTTGCCGTCCGCCTCGGAGGGTTCCACGGCTTCACCACCGTTCTGGGAAGTGCGGTATTTCCGTCGTGCGCGGACGTAGGCGCTGACTGCCGAGAAGGAGACCGTGACCTTGAGGTTCTGGGTGAGATGGTCATATACGCTCTGGTGGGACTTGGCCGGGAGAACGGAAGTCAATGGCGAACTACTCCGGCCAGCGCCTACCAACCGTTCATAGCAACGCCCTCATCTACCGCGATCCGGGCGTCTGGCGGGCCGGCGGTGGTTCGTCGACGAAGGCGCGGTGGCTGCATCGCTAAGCTCAGCCTCGTAGTTGCTCACCAGCAGTGTTGCGACGACCGCCGGAATCCGCCCCGTCCGGGTGGGCCGGCTCAGGCCGTCAGAATCAGTGATGCGATCGGCGTTGTCAGAGATCGCCCGGTTCGGTGAACGAAAGAAGGTCTCGGCCATAGGTATCGTGCGCCTCGGCCTCAAGAAGTTGGCGTTCCTCGGTTGTCAGCTCCGACTGCCACTGCTGGTACCGCGTAATGCCGTCGAGCAGCGGCCCAGAATAGGCAGAGCTGCCGGCGACATCCTTGAGGCTGATCCGGCCGTCGAGGAGGTCGTCGGCCATCTCGGCGAGCATCCGCCCGCCGTGTCCGTCCCTGAGCCTCTGAAGAGTGTCTCGGACCGTGTCGGCCAGTCGAGGGTTGCCGGCCATCGCGTCGAGGTCTTGGTCCAGTCGGGTTCCGTCCACGTCAGGCTCCCGGCGGGATGTAGGGGGCAGCGGGTAGTGGCACGTCCAGCGGCGTGCCGCCCTGGTATGCGATGTCCATGGCGAGCCCGAAGGTGCCAAAGATCGTCGTCAGCGCCGTGTTGATGATCAGTGACGCTTTGTTGAGAAGGTTCAGCATGTCCTTGACGATCAGCGCCACCGCGGCGTAACCGCCGATGCCGGCGGCCGCCCCGACTCCCGTCGCGGTGAAGGCGGCGCTCCCGGCCGCGACGACACCGGCGAGGATGGCCTTGTCCACCAGAGCCTGCAGAATGTTGCCCAGCGCGTTCGACACCTGATGGGCTCCGCTGGCCGCCTTGTGATACTCCTTGCCGGCCTCGTTGAGGGCGTATTGCTGTCCGCTCGTGGCCGCCGCGAAGGACGTGAAGTAGTTGTACGCGGAGTCGTTCGCGTTGCCGTCCCAGTCGGCGTCGAGGGACTCCATGCCCTGCTGGATGTTCACACCGATCTGCTGCATGCAGTCGGCGAGGCTGTGCAGGGCGTCGCCGAAGCGATAGATCGCGGCCCAGTCCCCGCCGACCCAGTCGGTGAAGTACCCGATCACATCGGTACCGGTGAGCGATTCGATCGCCGAGTTGATCCAGGCCGCCGGGGAGATGTAGTTGAACGCGTCGCCAGGGTTCATCACGACCCTGGCGACGTTCTCACTAGTTTCCCCGGGCGGCTGGAGCAGGAAGGTCGGGTCGTCCATCGTCATTCCCCGTGGTGTCGATCAATCGCGGAAGATCATCGGCCGCGGCGAAGGCGAATACGAGGCGTCGAGCTCGGCGGCCGAGCTGCTGTCGGTGGCCTCGTACGTCCGGGCGGTGGTGGTGAGACTGGCCGCTGATGCGTCCGTGAGTTGCCGGACTCGATCGAGCATGGCGTCGATCCGCTCGACATAGTTCGGATGCCGCTGGAACACGATGCCGAGGAAGCCCCGCTCGTGAGGGGTGAGGGATCCCCACTGATCGATGTAGCTCTTCGCTGCCTCGGCGGCTCTGGTCATCTCGGTCATCTGGGCGGCGTACAGCCGCAGCGCGGCAGGGTCGACTCGGAGCGTCATGAGTACACCGCCTCGACCGCGACAGCCGTTGCGATCATGACGACGAGCCCGGCCAGAGTGAGCAGGGCACAACGTCGCCACAGCGCTGCCAGACGCTGCTGATCCGAGGTCCGGTGGAGTCGTACCGCATCCATGACGGCTGGCACGAAGACGATGCCCGCCAGCACGATGCCTACCCAGGTGAGCACCGGGACCTTGTCACCGTCCACGACAGTGACGATGCTGCCAACGATCATGAGAAAGTAGATGAACGCGAAAAACAGCGAGAACTTGCCGACGAGCCGCTGAAATTCGATTTTCGCCTCTGTGCCCGAGTTCATCGGACCCCCCGTCGTAGATCGCCGCCTGAAGGTATCAACGCCCGTCGCTGCTAGGGGGTTCACCTTGACAGCTGTCAAGCCCACGACAGGATCCCCATTGGTGTTGTGTGGCGTTGTTATGGAACCGAGTAGTGGTGGCCGGTGATTTGCCGGCCACCACGCGATCCTCACTCGTGTTTAGCTGCGTCCTCGCCGAAGGTTCGGCTGCCGAGGATGCGTACGGTAGTGCTCAGTTTGATTGGCAGGTCCTCGTCACCCTTCAGAAAGGGCTCGATGTCGATTTTGGTGCGGAGGCTTCGGCCCTGGCCGTGAGCCTGCATTCGCTCATGGCCCGAGACCCAGAAGCGGTGATCGGGTTTGGCTCGTGCTGGAGCGTTTCCGGAGCTGGTCTGATCTGTTGATCTACTGGTGTTGCGCGGTTTGATGCGCACGGTCCGGACTTCGGGGGCCGGGCGATTGTGGCGCCGATAGGCCTTCGTGATCCCGTTGGGAAGTCGGGCTGGCACGGCTTCGGCGATCTGCTGTTTGATGAGTAGCCACGTCGTGACCAGTGGACTGAGCGGGTGGTTGCCGTCGATCGCGGCGCGTTGGGTGACGTGTTCGGCGTGGATCGGGACGAGCCAGCCGATTTCGTGGCGAAACTTCTCCATTAGATCCTGATCCGTGGCGGCGCCGATGCTTCGGTAGCCGAGGATCTGCCAGCCGTCGGCCAGGGGTGTCCAGGAGACTGCGGCGAGGTCTCTGTTTGCTCCGACCGGTTCGGGCCAAGCGATCAGCCCAGATTTCGAGGGCATGAGGTTGTCGGTGATTCGTGCGACGGGTTGGTCGCTGTTTACCGCGCTGACCACGTCGGCGAACTCATGGTTGATCCAGTACATCACCGTGCGGTCAAGTTCGTCGGCCAGGTTGTTGCGGTGTCCACGACCGTTGATGGGTTCGGGGAGGTCGGACGGTCCTCGTAGCAGACCGGTGAACCGGTCGCGGATCTTCGGAAGCATCTCGGCGGTCAGCCGGGCAGGTGTCCAGTCGGTCGTGGTCAGCAGCGTCCGTCCTTCACTGCTCAGGACAATGCCCTGGTGCAGCGTGTTCAGGATCGTGTACTGATCACTGCCGGGTGGCCAGTGCATCAGGCCGGCGCAGTGAGCCGTGAGCGCGTCGACGTCGCCGGCCTCGAGGAACTGGGAGCATCGATAGCAGACATGCCATCGGTCGTTGTAGGTCTGGATGTCGCCGCCGATGGCGGCGATTCCGATGACACCGGTCTGATAGGCCCAGACGGGCGAGGCGCCGGTGCAGGTGTGGCATCGGTCGAAAACCGGTTCCCCCGGCCCTGCCTCAACGGGAACGGCCTCGTGGGAGTGGTCGGCGACGGGGTGACGGAATACGACGTTTTCCCTGTCCCGATGTTTGGTGAGGGCATGGCGGCAGATCGCGCAGGTCGTCAGAGTCGCGAGGTTCATGCGGCCGGCCCCGTGTTGCGGTCGTGCAGGTCGCGTGGGCGCGGGCCGCGTCGCGGCGGACCGTCCGGCATGGTCATGCCGGGTGTGTAGAGAACGTGTCGATTTCCGCCTTGCTTTTTGGCGTGGTACATCGCGGTGTCGGCTCGGTGCAGCGCGACGGTGTCCAGCGGGTCGGTGCTGGACACGACGGCGACGCCGATGCTGGCGGCGACCGCAACGGTGAGCGTGCCTTCGCCGGTGCGGATGTCCATGGCGAAGCCCAGGATCGAAACGAACAGTTCGGCGGCCTTGGCGACCTTGTAGTCGTGGTCGAGGATGACGGCGAACTCGTCACCGGAGAGCCGGGCGCTGCATCCGTCGTACAGCTCGGCGAGTGATTCGATCCGGGTTGCGATCTCTTCCAGGACGGCGTCGCCGGCGTCGTGGCCGCGAATGTCGTTGATGGTTTTGAAGCTGTCCAGGTCGATCAGCATGATGGTGACCGGGTGGGGCCGACCGGTGGCGACGGCTCGATGGGCGTCTCGTAGGCCGGCTCGGTTGGACAGGCCGGTGAGCGGGTCGTGGCTCAGCTGCCAGTGGGCTTCGTCCAGTTCGGCGCGTAGCCGGTTGACGGTCGATCGGGCGGCGACGTAGGCCATCCCGGCTCCGGTCGTGGCTGCCAAGATGGTGGCGATCACGAGGTGTGTGATGAACACTGGGTTCCTCCACTAAATGGAGAACCCGGGACGCACGTTGTCTAGGCGTGGGCGTCCCCGGGCTCTGTGGATAGGACGACGGCCCGCCTTCTGGCGGGCCGTCAGTTCTCTTAATGGGCGGCGGGCCGTCCCGCCGGAGTGTGTTTGAGCTCGGTCAGAACGTCGGCGGCGTCGCGGACCAGCCGTGCCTGCCGGTGATCACGCAGCGCCTGGTGGGGCCCACCGGAAAGTACGGAGGTCACCGGGCCGGGCACGACCATCGCCCGCCGGCCTCGACGAATGGTTTCCTCGATCACCGCGACGACGGTGGTGTCCGGTGGGGCTTCCACCAGTACGGCGCCGCTGGTCAGGCCCGCCAGTAGACGGTCGGCCGCGGCGGCTCGCTTGGCATCGGGTGGGGTGCCGGGCGGGTAGGCGCTGATCACCTGTCCGTTTTTGGCCGCCTGGCCGAGCAGCGCGCGGTGGCCGGCGGGATACGGCCGGTCGATCCCGCCGGGCAGGACCGCGACTACCCGGCCGTCGGCCGCGAGGGCTCCGCGCAGGGCTGCGGCGTTGATCCCGAAATTGCTGGTGACCGCCACGGTCCATCCGGCTTTGGCGAGGTCATGGCCGAGCTCAGTGGCGACCGTGTTGCCGTACGGCGTCGCAGCTCGGCTTCCGTGGATCGCCACCGTGCGGGCCGGGATCGGGGCCGGGACACCGCGTACCCACAGGCACCAGGCGGAACTCGGTGCCGCGGCCCACTCGATTCGGGAGAGATCATCGAGCCGGGCCGGCCAGTCCTTGTCTTCGGGGACGAGGACTCGGGTGCCCGCATCCTCGGCGGCGTCGAGAACTGCGCCGGCATGGACGCGCAGCCGCTCGACCGGCATGACGCCGAGGTAGTGCTCCCGCACGTCAGCCGACGTCGCCGGCGAGAGCAGCGTGCCGAGTGCCTCGACCGGGCCGAGAGACACGGCCAGCTCGTGCAGCTGCTCGACATGGGTCGGCAGGTGAACGGCGAGGTACGCGAGGACTGCCCTGGCGATCTGGTTCTCCTCCAGGCCGGTGGTCACTGGACCGCCTCCGTCCGGGACGCGTCGTCGACCGGATCGGACTCGCCGGCACCCTCTTCTGGGGCCAAGTCGGTGAGGATGCTCTTGGCGACGCGCAGCACCGTGGCAGCGCACTGCTGGACCAGGTCCATGTCGCCGTCGGCCCAGCCCAGGACGTAAGCGTCGCTGAACGCGGCGGTGTCCAGTCCCAACGCCGCACAGACGATGTGCGCAACGCTTTCCGCCTCGGTCTCTGCCTGCCCGCGGTGCACGTCCGCGCCGGTCTCGGTGTCGGTGAGATGACCGCACCGAATGTGCGCCAGCTCGTGCACCGTGGTCTTGACCCGCTGCGCGGGGCTGACATCGTCACGGACCAGCACCCGCATTACACCGGCGGCCACGGTGATCCCGTTGGCGGCACCGAGATACTGGCTTCCTGGCGGCGCCAAGTCGAAGCCGTACCCAGATGTTTCGATCAGGGAAACGAGGTCGTTTAACGCTCCGGTCAGGTCCTCGCCGACCAGCAGCTGAGGCACTCCGGCAGCTGATGTCCGCATGCGGCGTCGCTGCCGCACTGTGGGAACCTCGAACGGCTCACCGTCGGTCTGCGAGAGATCGAACGTGGAAGCCAGCTTGAATCTGACGACCTGTCTGGCGAGACGGCCGGACTGCTCACGGCGAACGGTGCGTCCCGACGACTCCCACTCGCGAGCCTGTTCCTCGGTCGGCCGTCGCTTGACGGGCGCCCACACCTTGAACGACTTCTCGCCTTCACGAACCTTGCGACCACGACTCAACCAGCCGCTGGTTCCCGCCTTGTTGCCGTAGGACATGAAGTACGTGGGCTCGATGCCACGTTCGTTGGCCTGCATCATCAGCAGGAACTGATTGTTGAGGCTGTAACGGGCGCCGAAGACGGCGACCTGGTCGATGAATTCGACCCAGCGGTCCGGTTCCGACGCCAGCGCGGCGAGCCGAGCGTCGAAGTCGCCTTTGATCTTTTGCAGGAAGTCGTCTCGTCCCTGCTGTCTGGAGACCATCGGTGGTCCCTCCTGTTCCCCGCCATGCGGCGGCGGACAGGTTGGGACCACGCGGTCCCAACCTGCCCGTCAGCACAGGGGTGGGAGACCGCGAGAACGCGGAGACGTGCTTCAGTCGATTTCGGTCATGGCGATCGAGCCGTCGATGCTGACGACGGCGCCGACGTGTCCCGGGAACCGACCGCTACTGCTGTAGTTGCTCTGACCCGCCGGCCGATAGGGCTCATCGGTACGTGCCCGTCGTCCGATGATCTGAGGCGGAGCGGTCGGGCTCGGGGGCCCGTAGTGTTCGAACAGCACCCGGGCGTAGTCGACGTCGGACGCGAACGGCACGTAGCGGCCGCGGAGGATCGTGCCGCCGAGGCGATCGCAGCACGACACCGTCACCGGATACCAGCCGGTGACCCAGGCAAGCACGATGTGCCCGCACGACAGGTCAAGCTCGAACTGGCACTGTCGCTGCAGTTCGATCCCGGGTAGCGGAGCCGGCACTGGGCGGCGGGTCACAGGGTCCGCAGATCGGGCCGAGGTCGGCGTCGTATCTGCTAGCGCAGCTCTCGCACACGATCCACAGGCAGATCCGGCATTCGCCCGAAGCGATCGGCTGCAGGCTGGTGCCGCAGAATCCGCACGGCCCGGTTAGGCAGGCGGCGCCGTGTCGACCAGAGTCGTGGCGATGGCACGGGTGGTTAAGCATCGCGACACCGCGCGTGCCGGAAGAACACCGCCGACGTGAGCGGCTCGCCGACTCGTTTCGGCGGCGGCGAAATGCTGCGCCAGCCAGTGGGCTCACACGCTAGCCACGTCGTGTGGCCGTCGCGGCTGACGGCGACGACGTCGCCATTCGACAGCGAACGTCGGCGCAGCATCCGGTATACGCCGGCGATCAAGAAGTCCTCTTCGCCGCCGGGTTCCGCACGGCTAATGGCCAGGTGGTCGAGGTCGGCGTTAAACACCTTGAAGGCCCAGTCGGCCACCTCCTCCGGGGCGATAGCGGCTGGCAGGCTGCGCCAGTGGGAGATGACCTCGCTGAGGACGTTGCCGGGGTCGTAGTGACCGAGACAGCCGTCCAGGTTGTGGTAGATCTCGATGAGATGCGACGTCATGGCGTGTCCGCTGCGGTACACGCTGGGGTTGGGCTTTCGCATTCGATATCCCTCCGTGCGTCGGTGGGACTCCGGGCACGGCTGTCGGCCATGCCCGGAGGGTGCGCGAGTTAGCGCGGGTGGCCGGGCATTGGCCGGATTGGTGCGGGCTGGCGCGGAGGCTTGGACCCCTTTGCGAGGGATCAGCCGCTCCTGCGCGAGCGGTCGCCTACTTGTTTAGATCCCGCAGGACCTTGTGGGCGGGCTTGAGGTGCCAGCAGAGGGTCGCGCCGTTGGCGCCAGCGGAACGCAAGGCCTGCGTCAGGGAGTCCACGGCCTCGGCGGGCATGCCGGTGGCCCCGCTGAAAGTCTGATCGCTGACGTGGTCAGCGATGCGCAAGATGGTCTGCGTCAGATGGGCCTGGACAAGGTGGAGGCCACACACCAGCCGGGCGAGTTCGGTCAGATCGTGGCTGGGGGCGGCGTGAGCCATGGCGTCAGCGATCCTCTCCACCCCGATCAAGGTCACTTCGGTGGCGGCCACCGTGTTGGCCGCATCGAATCCCGCGTCCTTGCCCAGCAGCTCATTTAGCCGATAAACAGCGGCCTGAACCTCGATGCTCGGCTTAGGCGCGGAGTTGAGCAGTGTGTGCCAGTCGACCTCAGGTAGATAGGCAGTGGGCTTGAGCATCTTGCCTCCCAGGACAGCAAGGAAGACGGCCACCGAATGGTGGCCGCCCTCGCGAACGATGGACGGGCTTACCGCGGCCCTGTCGCGCATGCGATGGGCGTCAGCGGTACGAGTGCCGGGTCGAACGTGGCGCGGGCGGCGGCCGACCGAAAGCCGGTGGGCGCGATGCCGTCGCGAGACGTCGGATCAGCGGCACAAAGAAATAAGGAGAACCTCCAGGCTAAGGCACCTGGTAGTCCCACAACCGAAGCTGTCAGGTTCGCTGTTCTGGCAGAACCTGACAGCTCATGAACTCGGTAGTCCCACATCGCCGCGCAGCATGACCGCGTTGGCCCGGGGTTGGCATCTGATGGGCACGCGCACTTGGTGTAGAAGATCGTCGCTGGGCTAGAGCTGCAAAGATGTCGATGCCCCTGGCGAGTATTACGAGGAGACTGTGTGCCCACCAACGAACGGAAGTATGGGCGAGGAGTGGTGCCGGCTCTGAGCATGCTCTCGCAAGGAACCTGTTACTGGCCGTCATGCAACGAGCCGATCACCAGGTTCGTCGACGGCATTCCAGTGAACAACTTCGAGATCGCGCACATTCGCGCTGCAAACGAGGGCGGACGGCGCTATGTCAAGGACATGACCGACGAGGAGCGCAACAGCTTCGACAACCTCGTTCTGCTGTGCGGCGTCCACCACAAGATCGTTGACAAGATTCGCCCGAACGACTTCTCGATCCAGGAACTGCAGGACTGGAAGATGATGCGGGAACGATCGGGGTTGGCGGCGCTTCGTGGTCTGCGAGGTCTGACCGAGGATCGGTTGCAGGAGCTTATCGCTGGCTCGTTCACTGAGGTCGCGAGCCAGATAGATGATGCCGTAGATCGTCTTGCTGCTATCGATGCCGAGGCCGCTGATTTGCTGCGCCCCCTGGTCGAGCAGCTGGCCGAGTTGAAGTTCTCGCGCCAGAATCCGGACGAGGACGTGGCTGGCATGCTGCTGAGAGCCGGGCAAAAGCTCGGCCATCTTGCGGACACGGCACCGATGCTGGGCAATGCGGCAGACAAGGCGGCCGGGCTCGAAGATGCCGCTCATCTTCTGGTCGATGTAATTCGAGATATGAAGACCGTGCTGGAGGGGTTTCACCAGGTCGAGAGTCGCCTCAGGATCTACCGCGACATGATGTAGCGCTCTGAGCAATGCTGAGACGCGATAGTGGCTGGTTTGGCTTGGGGGCGCCGGAGGACACCCTGGTATTCGTCAGCCAGCGCGCACCTCGTAAGCAACCCATACCGACCTGGCTCCCACCGCCGCCGCCCGCAAAGCCCTATGGCTGCATATCGGTCATCCATCGTCGCCGCCGTGCAGCGGCTGTTCCCCCTCCGCGGTCAACAACAGCCCATGGCTTCTCCGATCGCCCGGGCGAACCTTCAGCAGCGTCGGAGTACGAGCACGTCCTCGTGAGCCACAAGATGCACCGGGATGCCGTCGGCGCGGGAACGCCGGACTGCCATCAGCCCGAACATGCTGGCGCGGTGCACGATCTGCCCATCGCGGACGGCCGCGAGCATCGCCGCGCACCGCTGCACCGGCAGCAGCCCCACCGACCGGGCGATGGACAACAGTTCGCCAGGCAGATCGATCAGATCGTCGCGCTGCCGCCGAACCGGCCGACAGGTGATCACCACCGTTCCACCCGGACGGAGCAACTCGTAGCTCGCGGTCAGAATCGCAGCGAACCCGTCCAGCAGGCGGGTCCAGCCGCCGTAGGCGAGGTTGCCCTGGGCACGGTCGCCGTACAGATGGCTGTGCTTCTGCACCCTGGTGCCGGTGATGGTGACGAGGCCGTGAGTGCCGCGCCCGTACGGAGGTGAGGTGAGGACGAGTCCGACCTTGCCGACGGCGGATGCCGGTACCAGGTCGAGCAGCCGGGTGGCGTCTCCGGCGATCGCCGTCGCCGTGCCGGGTGCGGCCTGCGAGAGGGCGAGGTCGATATTGGCGGTGGACAGTGCGGTGAACCGGCGTTCGATGTCGATGCCGATTGCGTTGCGACCCAGGTGAATGGCCTCGACCAGGGTGGTTCCGGCCCCGCACATCGGGTCGAACACGAGGTCGCCGGGTGCGGTGTAGGAGTTGATCGCATGGGCGGCCAGGTGCGGCAGCATTCTGCCGGGGTGGCTGGCGGTGTCCGTGACGTAGCGGCCGCGCCGCTGCTCGCGGGCCGGCTGCTGGCAGGTCAGCCAGACCGAGGTGACGGGCATGGTCTCGTCAGGCGGCATCGCTACCTCCTTCGTCGCGCGCGCTGCGGGTCAGGATGAGCACGTCGGTGTGGATGTCCAGCTCGATGCGCTGTCCGGGACGTAGCGGCCGGTCGGTCGCGACGATGTGCTGCAGGTATGCCAGTCCTGCCTGCTTGGCGGCGATAACGACGTCCACCGGGGCGACGGCGTCGTGCGGCAGCAGCACCGCCACGCACCCGCCGGGCAGGAGGCTGTTGCGGCAGCGTTTGAGGAACTCGACCGGCGTGGTGGTCTCTTCGGCCGGCCAGCCTGTGACGATCAGCGTCGCCGGTTCCGTGCCCCAGCCGGCTTTGCGGAGGTCATGCAGGTGGCTGCGGCGGCGGGCCGCGATGATCGCACGGGCCAGATGCGGTCCGGCGGCCAGGTCGATGATCAAATCGGTCGGGTGAGACAGGTTGTGGACCAGGCGCATGCCCATCGCGGTGGACATGGTCGCGTCCGGCGATGGCGCCGGAACCGGCCACACGGTGATCGGCACGGGCGGGTCGACGGGCACCGTGTCCCCAACAGGGTCCGGTGCCGGTCGGCGGATTTTGTCGGTCATGGGCGCGGTGGCCCCCGGACCGGCGGGCGTACTGACGATCCCCAGTGCCGGATTGTCAGGCCGATCGAACCCACCCCTGACCTGACAGAACCGGTCAGCGCAAATCTGACAGCCCACCAGCCGATGAGCGCGCCCGGTCAGGTCTTGACTGGTGTCTCGGCAGGGGTCGCTTGCAGCCGGGCTCGCGCCGCAGCGAGACGCCGGCGATATGTCTCCAACTAGGACGTAACATCTTGATCTGCCGGGCGGCTGACACTCATTCGACTGATCGTCGGTATGACGATGTGATCGTTGTCAGTACGTTGGGTTGGTGGCGCGGACGTCCTGGCATGGTGTGTGGCGGCATGTGGTGTGGGCGCTGGCGTTTGCCGTGGTCTGCGCGGCCGGGGCATGGACAGCGTTAGCGGAGAACAAGCCGGCATGGGCGGTGGTCGCCGCTGCGGTGGCGGCGCCCGTCGGTGCCTTCGCCCCGTCAGTGCTCGATCGGTGGCAGGTCCGGCGACTAGCGGCCGCGGAACATCGCGGCGCGGTGGCATCCGCGGCGCGGCAGGACCTGCCGGTGTCGGTGGCTTTGCTGCTGCAAGCGGAGCAGCAGGTGGTGCCGTTTGTCGGCCGGGGTTGGGTGTTGCAGACCCTGGCGTCCTGGGCAGCCTCCGAAGACGCGATGGCGGTTCGGCTGCTGGTCGGGGCCGGTGGTGTTGGCAAGACCCGGCTGGCACGCGAGTTCAGTGCTCGGCTGACCGGTTGGGAGACGGTGTGGGTCAGGCCCGGTGGTGAGGCGACGATGGCGGAGGCGATCACCGCGGACTCCGCCGTGCAGCGTCGGCTGCTGGTGGTGGACTATGCCGAGACCCGGGACCGGGCCAGGCTGGCGGCGTTGCTGTGTGCGGCGCAGCAGGTGTGTTCGGCCGGCGGCCGGACGCGGCTTCTGCTGCTCGCCCGCCATGCCGGGCTTTGGTGGGAGACGATGTCATCGGCGTACCCGGACCAGGCACACGTGGTCGATGTGCTGACCGTGGCCGCTCATGTGATCGAGTTGCCGGCCGAGATCGAGGAATGGGATCCGCAACGGATCGTGGCGGAGGCCGTCACCGCGTTCGCTGACCGGCTGAACCATCGGGTGCCCGCACTGGTGCCGGCGGCCAGCCGGGATCCGGCGACGCCGGTCCTGCGGTTGCACGCCGAGGCTTTGGTGACGGTGCTGGGCGGGCCACGCACCGATCGTTTCGACGTTTTGGACGAGGTGTTGCGGCACGAGGCTCGGTATTGGCGGCACGCGGCCCGCCGGTCGATGCTGCTCGTCGGCGACGAGCCCGACGCCGATGCGGTGTTACGGCAGGTGGCAGGGATCGCCTCACTGCTGGGCGCGAAAGAGGACGCCGAGGTATCGGGGCTGGTCACGCGGGTACCGGCGCTGGCTGGCATCGACGGCGACCTGATACGCCGCTATACGGTCTGGTTGAAGGGCTTGTATCCGACGGCTGCTGGAACGCTCGGCACAGTGCAGCCGGACCTGTTGGGTGAGGCGCTGGCGGCCGAGGCGTTGAGCGGATACACCGACGGCGAGCGAGCGGCGGTGTTCTCCCGGCTGACGGTGGGGCAGGCGGTCCAGGTGCTGACAGTGCTCGCCCGTGCCGGCGAGCATCAACCGGACACCCAAAGACTGATCGACCAGGCGTTGTCGGTCGATGTGCCGACGATGGCCGAGGCCATGCTGGACGTCGCTGTGCAGTTCCCAGGCCGTTTCAGCGCCCAGATGGCCGTCCTGCTCGCCACCACGGACCTCGACTCGGCGTGGACACGCCAAATGGCCCGCCGGATCGCGTACCCGTCGATGGAACTCGGCCGGGTGGCCTTGGCCCTGACGGCTCGGATCGTCACCGATGTTCACGGCTCGACTGACTTGGGCCTGCGCGCTTCCTGGATAAGCGACCACGCGGTCCGGTTGGCGGAGGCGGGGCGGCGGGTCGAGGCATTGACCGCCAGCCAGGAGGCCGTCGACCTACGCCGGGAGCTGGCCGCCGGCAACCGCGACGCCTACCTACCCGACCTCGCCATGTCGGTGAATAACCACGCGGTCCAGTTGGCGGAGGCGGGGCGGCGGGTCGAGGCATTGACCGCCAGCCAGGAGGCCGTCGACCTCTACCGGGCGCTGGCCGCCGACAATCGCGACGCCTACCTACCCGACCTCGCCATGTCGGTGAATAACCATGCGGTCCGGTTGGCGGAGGCGGGGCGGCGGGTCGAGGCATTGACCGCCAGCCAGGAGGCCGTCGACCTACGCCGGGAGC
>NZ_QLMJ01000034.1 GCF_003259845.1 Actinoplanes lutulentus | reverse complement strand
CCTGCAACCGGCTGACCACGCCGTTCCAACTCGCCGACTCGGCGAACGCGCCATGGATGAGAACAATGGTGGGCTTCACGATTCGCTCCTTCGAAACTGAATGCGGTGCGGTGCTGGGAACTACGATCAGCTCCCGGGCCACCCGCCCGAATCAGTCATTCGCCTGCGGCCGGAACGAGATTCGGAACGCGGTTCGCCCGCTGTCCGGGCTTTCCCGGGTCTTCCCCGGCGGGGCGGCACGGCGCGGTGACCGACATTCGGCCTTGCCCCGTTAAGTCATTCGACAGATACGCGACTCGGGCGGAGCGGCGTCCGTACAGACGAATGGCGGCCGGCAAAGTTCACGCCGGTGATTCTGTCGTTTCCGGCTCGGATCGCATCCGTCGCAAGTCCTAAACTCCGCGGCCATGAACCTGTTCCGGAGGAAAGCGCGGCCGAAAGCGCGGCCGGAGGCCGAGACCATTCCCGAGTTCTGGCAGTGGTGGGCCACCGCGCGCGACGAGGTGGCGGAAGCGGTCAGCGCCGGCACCGTCGGCGAGCTCGGCGAGGAGATCGGGCGCAGGCTGCTGGCGATCCATCCCGACCTGGAGTGGGAGGTACGACGGAGCAGCACCTCCGCGCACGCGCTGGCCGTCACACCCCGCTGGCCGGAGGGTGCCCGTCCGGTCGCCGAGCGGTGGCTGGCCGCCGCTCCGCCGGCCGACGAGACCTGGTCCTACCGATCCGTCCGGGTCATTGCTGATCCGTTGGCGCTGGAATCCGCCCGGCATATCGACGGGCATGTGCTGGATCTGACCGATGCCCGGTTCGGCGTCACGGTGAGCCAGGAGCGTCGCAAGATCGATGTGGTCTGCCATCATCCCGCGTTCACGGGCCTCTCCGACGATCTCCGGGTGAACTTCGCCCACCACGCGGTCGAGTGGGCCGTCGGCGAGGATGACGCGGTGATCTGGATCGACGAGGTCGCGTGGAGCATTGTCGAGCCCGCCGGCCCACGTACTGCGGCCGAGCTCCGGGAAGCCGTCAACGCGCTGGCCGAAAGCCTCGACTACTGGGAGGTGCGGTCCGGTGCGTGGGACGGCTTACCCGCCCAGGTCACCAGCGCGGCTCCGGTACGCCCGGAGCGCTGGCCCCGGTTCGACATGCACGTGCGGATCCAACTGCCGTATCAGAGCTACGACGAGGGCAGGCTCCCGATCGACGAGTCACTCGACGCGCTGCGCTGGTTCTCCGACGAGCTGACCGCCGCGGCCGGTGCCGACGGCGCGCTGATCGCGTACCAGACCTACGACCGCGTACGGACGCTGCACTTCTACGTCGACTCGCAGACCGGCGCGCGGGCCGAGATCGAGTCCCGCCTGACGCGGTGGCGCGATGGCACCGCCACGACGGACGTGCACCTCGACCCGCTGTTCGCTCAGATCTCGTACGTCTGGGAGTCCGAGGCCTGAGGCGGATGACGGCCCCTGACGGGGGGCAGGGACCATCATCCAAGCTGTTCGACGCGATCCCCACCGCCGAGTTCACTGTGGATTCAGTGGCGCGCAGTGAGTGCCACCTTCAGCGTGGCGTCTCTTCCGACGCCGCTGATCGCGCGACGGCCACCACGTCGCCCAGGACGGCATGCAGGTGTTCGATCTCCTCAACCGGCATGCCGAGGCGGTCCTGGACGGCCGAGGGGATGGACTCAACGCGTGACCGCAACACGTAGCCCTCCGCGGTGACCGTCACGGTGACGCCACGCTGATCGGCCGGGTCGCGGTCGCGGCGTACGAATCCGAGAGCCTCGAGCCGCTGGAGCAGCGGCGACAAGGTGCCGGAGTCGTGCTGCAGCAGGCGACCCAGGCGTCGTACGGACATCGGGCCGTGCTGCCACAGCGCCAGCATGACCAGGTATTGCGCGTGGGTGAGACCCACCGCCGTCAGCAACGGCCGGTAGACCGCCACGACGGCGCGGCTTGCCAGGGACAGCGCGTAGCCGACCTGCTTCTCCAATGCCAGCGGGTTGGCTCCGGAGCTCATGCGTTCTCCTCATCCTCGTCCAGCTGAGATATGCAATATGTTGCGGCAGAGGGCACCGCGCCACGATGGCCCAGTGACAGGAAGTGTTGGAGAAAACCTAACCCCGAAGCGCCCAGAAGCGGATGTGAGAAAGATGTGGCGCGTTCGCGTGAACAATCGCCGACATCGCCCTGGCGGTGGGCTCAGACCGTCGGGACGGTGCCACCGTCGATGACGTACTCGGCACCCACGATGGCCGAAGCCCGGTCGGATACCAGGAAGGCTACGAGATCGGCGATCTCTTCCGTGTTCGCGAACCGGCCGAGAGGCACGCCGCCGAGGGAGTCCATCACGCTCTTCTTGGCTTCATCCCGGGTGATGTTGTTGCCCTCGGCGATCCGGTCGACGAATCGCTCGTACGCCTCGGTCTCGATCCCGCCGGGACTGATCGCGTTGACTCGCACACCACGCGGCCCGAGCTAGTTCGCGAGACCCTTGCTGTAGGTGCGAAGAGCCGCCTTCGCAGCCGCGTACGCGAGGGACGCGTCATAGAGCGGTAGCTCACGCTGGATCGACGTGAAGTGGAGCACGACGCCTGATCCGGATTTGATCATCCCCGGCAGGAGAGCGCGGTCGAGTCGAACCGCGCCGAGGAAGTTCAGGTTCATCTCGATCAGCCACTGCTCATCGGTGATCACCGCGAAGCCGCCGGCGGGCGTCGAGGCGCCTCCCACGACGTGAACGAGGATGTCCACACCGCCGGCCTCGGTCAGCCTCGCAGCGACAGCGGCCGAACCCTCGATCGTGGACGTATCGGCCGCGATGAAGCGGTCGGGGAACTCGTACCCCTCGGGCATCGAGCGTGCCGTCACATAGACGTCCGCACCCAGTTCCCGGAGTCGTTCGGCCACCGCCTTGCCCGAGCCCTTCGACCCGCCTGTGACCAGTGCTCGGCGACCGTCCAGCCGGTCGCGCACATACGCCCTGATACCGCAGAGTCGAAAGGGAAACAATGAGTGTTGTCAACCTGCCCAAGGCTGTCGAGAACTTCGTCGCGGCTAACAACGCGCACGACAGCGAAGCGCTGTTCGCGGTCTTTGCCGACGGTGCCACCATCCGTGACGACGGAAAGACCTACGTCGCCGAAGCCGATATCCGTGGCTGGTTCCAGAGCCACCTGATCGCGCCGAAGGTCGTGATCACGCCGACGTCTTTCGACGGCGACAGGCTCGTGGCCTCCTCGGACGGTGACTTCCCTGGCGGACCTCTGAACTTCGCGTTCACCTTCGCGACAAAGGACGACCTCGTCACCGACCTCACCATCGCCGCGGCCTGACCGACAGCCGGCCGGGGTAGCTCCGCTGCCCCGGCCAAAAAGGCAGGAGCAGACCCAAGACCTTCAAACTCGGGCCGAACGCGAGGAATGCGGAGCGAAGCTCATGAAACTGTACGAGAACGGGTCCTGGAGGTCGTGCGGTCCATTCCGGGCGGACGAGTGATGACCTACGGTGACATCGCACGGACGACCGGCACCGGAGCCCGCATGGTCGGGCGAATCCTGCACAACGGTGGGCACGACATCCCCTGGTGGCGGGTCGTCAACGCTGAAGGGCGACCTTATAAAGACGCAGCTCTCGCCGCCCGCGCCAAGTTCGTCGAAGAAGCCACCCCGATGCTGGACCACAGCAACGACGTCCGGGTCGACCTTGCTCAAGCATCCGTCCGCAGGCTGCAGACGCTGCCGTAAGCACACCTCCTACGGCAGATCGCCCTCGTACAGGTGGATGTACTGCTCCCGGAGCTCGTCGGCGTCCGGCCGCCCGGCGAGGGCAAGGGTGTCGTGGCCGAGACCGAGTGACGCCGGAAGCACGCGGATGTGTAACGGGATGCCCGCGGCTTCGCTGATCCGACCCGGAACGGCAGTCGCCGCGACCGTGTCGACGACGTCATCCAGCGAGCTGATCGCCACGGCGATCGAGCGCAGGCCGGACCGCCGGGGCGACGGCAGGTCACGCGCGATGGCCAGGTACCGGCTGACCGTGGCGAGCGAATACCCGCGCGAGGTGACACGGTCGGGAAGCAGGCCACGCCCGTACAGAAGAACGAGTAGGCGCACCACTGAAGCGGGAGCCTGCCGCCGGGCCGGGGCGAAGAACGGCGAGAGCAACAGCAGACGGCGTACGGCATCGCCACGCTGCTGGGCCAGCCAGGTGGCCAGGATCGCCCCGGCCGAGATGCCGACGACACCGGGCTCGTCGCCGAGCCCGGTCACCACGTCCAGCGCCTCGGCCGCGTACGCGATGAGTTCTTCCGCCGTGATCCGGCGGTGAGCGTGCGGGTCGGTCGTGCCGTGGCCCGGCCCTCGCGGGATCCACACGTTGTAGCCGCGCTCGTAGAAGTCGCGGGCCAGGTCATCCATCTGTTCGGGCCCACGGGTGTACCCATGCAACAGCAGCACCGCCCGTGAGGTCCGCGCTCCGTGGCTGAGCAGCCGGCTGCGTGACTGCGGTCGAATTCCGGCTTCGGGTGTCTCGGTTTCGATGACCGCCCGCGCCGCTCGCGTGGCCGCCGCGAAGGCCTGGGTTTCGTCGAGGATTCTCATCGAACGCGAACCGGCCGCCCAGGGTGAGCAGCCGGACGCCGTCGTCTCGATCAGGTCCAATCGTCGTTCTTCTGCAACATGATTATCCGGTGGGCCTCCAAGGCCTCCCCCATCGCCGCGAGCCGCTCCGGCGTCCATTCCGGCGGCGCGGCGCCGGCCGGGTCGGGATCGTCGCCGTAATCGAGGAAGAACTGCTCGGCCCCGGCCGGCGTGTAGAAGACCATCAACGTGCCCATCTCCGAGCCGATGTTCTTGAACCCGTGACGGGTACCTCGGGGGATGTACACGAAGTCGCCCGCACCGGCGTCGAAGGTCGTGGATCCGTTGATGAAACGGAAGTCGCCGGAGGCGATGTAGAAGGCCTCGTCCTCATTCCCGTGCGCGTGCGCGTTGTTGCCGAACCCGGGCGTCACGTCGATTCCCAGGAGGGCGAGCCGGCCATCGGTCTGCTCGCTGGTCACCTTGACCTTGACGCGCTCGTTCCCGCCGTTGACGAACTTCAGCGGCCCCTCGTCCTTGCGCACCACGAAACCTCTCGCGGCCGTCCAGATCGGGTCGTCCTTGTCCGGCACAGGCACCTGCTGGGCCATGCCACTCACCACCTTGGTTGTTGTCGACGCGCATTGCACTCGGCCGGCCCGGCAACGGTCAGTCGCCCGTCGCCCCGCGGCTCTGCTGATGCAGACGCCGCTGGGACCACAAGGTTCAGGACCGCCGCGTCGCCCGATCAGGCGGCCGGGGCAAGGGCCGATTCCCGTACGTCGCGCAGCGCGCCGGCCCAGCTCTCGAGCTGGTCGAACATCACCTGGGCCGCACCGGCGTGCATCTCAGCCGGCGCGAAATCGGAGAAGTTTTCGAAGTCGGTGTACAGGGAGAAGCTCAACTGCTGCTGCACGTGCGCCATCTGCAGCTCGCTCAGCACCCCGCGCAGGTGCTCGATGGCCCGGGCCCCGCCCACCGCGCCGTAGCTGACCAGCCCGGCAGCCTTGTTCGTCCACTCCTGGTAGAGGAAGTCGATCGCGTTCTTGAGGACCCCGGAGGTGGAGTGGTTGTACTCCGGGGTGACGAACACGAAGCCGTCGTACTCGGCGACCTTCCCGGCCCACGCCTTGGTGTGGTCCTTGGAGTAGAGGTCGGGCCCGACCTTCGCCCCGACCGGCTCGTCCAGGTGCGGTAGCGGGTAGTCGGCGAGGTCGAGCAGCTCGTACCGGGCGGCGGTGCGCCCGGCGCTCTGGGCGAGCACCCAGTCGGCGACGACGGCGCCTTTGCGGCCGGGGCGAGTGCTGCCGAGGACCACGGCAATCTTCAGGGCGGACATGACCTGCTCCTTCG
The DNA here is from genome assembly GCF_003259845.1 of Actinoplanes lutulentus. Taxonomy (GTDB): domain Bacteria; phylum Actinomycetota; class Actinomycetes; order Mycobacteriales; family Micromonosporaceae; genus Actinoplanes; species Actinoplanes lutulentus. The sequence goes on along the minus strand of NZ_QLMJ01000034.1, from coordinate 37,537 downwards.
TTTGCATGAATTTTCATGCATTAACGTAGCAGGCAGATACGTGAATCTTCATGTGACGCTAGACTCGACGCGATGACGACCGATGAGCCGATCTGGCTGACCCCGGACGAGATGCGCGCGTGGCGCGCGCTGCATGCGGCCGTCGTCGTGCTCCCCGCGGCGCTGGATGTCCAGTTGCAGCGCGATGCCGGGTTCAGCCACCTGGAGTACCTCGCCCTGGCCGGCCTCTACGAGCACCCCGACCACACGCTTCGGCTCAGCGACCTCGCGGCCCTCATCGGCATCGAGTTGTCGCGCGTCTCGCACATGGTCGCCCGTCTGGAGAAGCGCGGCCTGGTGCTGCGCCGCCCTGACCCCGACGACGCCCGCTGCACCAACGCCGTGCTGACCGAGCAGGGCCAGCACCAGGTCACCTCGGCCGCGCCGGGCCACGTGGCGACCGTACGCAAGCTCGTCTTCGACGGCCTCGACGCCACCGCCCTCCACGAGCTCCAGAAAGCGGCCGACCGCATCGTCGCCGCGCTCAGCATGACGGACCTGCCGCTGGCGCCGACGATCCGCAAGTCACTGCGCCCCACGGAGTGACACTCATCCGTCAAATGACCTAGGTACGGCATGACGCCGGCGGCTCTTCTCCGGATTCAGGGCCGCCGCGGCGCGAGCCGGCCCGGGCCGCGCGGGTCCCGCCGGTGGCCCGCAGCACGCCGCATCGACTGACGAATGACTGATTCCCACCGCGTCGTCAGGGAGCAGCCTGGAGTCAGCCGGGACACCGATCCGCCAGGAGAGGGTTCCGGCCCGACAACTCCATCGACCCGCTCCGGGTAACACCGGCGCGGCACCGAAAGGGCGTGCCTGATGAGCACCACCGGTTCAGAGATCAAGAACATCGTCCTGGTCCACGGCGCGTTCGCCGACGGCTCCGGCTGGCGCGGCGTGTGGGAAAGGCTGACCGCACGCGGCTTCCGGGTCTCGATCGTGCAGAACCCGCTCACCTCCCTGGAAGCCGACGTCGCCGCGACCACCCGCATCCTCGACCAGCAGGACGGCCCGGCCATCCTGGTCGGACACTCCTGGGGCGGCACCGTCATCACCGAAGCCGGCACCCACCCTCGCGTCGCCGGGCTGGTGTACGTCTCCGCCCTCGCCCCCGACGCCGGCGAGACCACCGCCCAGCAGTACGAAGGCTTCGCCGCCACCCCCGACTTCGTCATCGACGTGGCCGAGGACGGTTACGGGTTCATCAACCGCGACAAGTTCCAGGCCGGGTTCGCCGCCGACGCCAGCACCGCCGACGCCGCGTTCCTGCGCGACTCCCAGGTACCGATCAACATGTCCGTCTTCGGCACCGCGGTCAAGAACGCCGCCTGGCACGACAAGCCCACCTGGGCCGTCATCGCCACCGAGGACAAGGCCTTCGACCAGGCCATGCTGCAGCACATGGCCAAGCGCATCGGCGCCGACATCACCAACGTGCCCGGTAGCCACGCCCTGTTCATGACCCAGGCCGACACCGTCGCCGACGTCATCGCCACAGCCGCGCAGAAGGCCGCCTGACCCCGCTGATCCCACGCGGGCCGGCTCACCTCAGGTGTGCCGGCCCGCGGGCGACGCGGTCGCCGAGCGCGCTCGGTGACATCGGGTCGGCGTACCCTTGCCCGATGGGCGTGCGCGACTCGGATGCGGGCAGGAACTCCCCCACGGTGGGCATCCCCGGCTCCGACCTGGGCTGGCATCTCGGCGTCATCCTGCGCAGCTGGCACGAGCGGGTCGAGCAGGCCGTCCAGGGGATGCCGCACGGGACCCGCGGGTATCAGATCCTCTCCGTCGTCGGGCACAACGACCCGCCCACCCAGAGCGGGCTCGCCAAGCACCTTCAGATCGACAAGACCGTCATGCCCTATGTCATCGACGCGCTTGAGGGGGCGGGCCTGGTGGAGCGGAGGACCGACCCGGCCGATCGTCGCGTCCGGCGCATCGCGATCACCGCGAGCGGCGCGACGAAGCTGACGGAGCTGGAGGCCAAGGTCCGGGCGGCCGAGGACGCGGTGTTCGGCAACGTTCCTGCTCCGCTGCGCCGGGTGTTCGTCGACAACGCCGCGCAGCTCGCCACCTCCCTCCACAACGATCAACCCGCTCTCGATCCCTGCCTGGCCGTGATGGACGCGCTGGCCGACCCCGCGCTGGACTCCGCACCGCGTTAGCAGCCGCTCCGCACGCCGGACACGCGCCGCGAGCGCCTCGGCGGTGAGGACAATCCCCGAAGATTGGCCCTCCCGGCTCCAGCACCCGCCCGTCCCTCCACGAGACGAGCCCCCGGCAACGCGTCGCGCAGGTGCTCGCTGGAGGTCTCCTCCTGAACCTGCCGCGAGCACGCGGTATCCGGCGGCCCGCGACACCTTCTGGCCGCACTGGCACCAGTTCATGAAGGTCGTCGGTAAGCAGCGCGGCTTCCTGCCACCCACCCGCGACCGTTACGACCAGGACAGCGGAGCACAGGGCGGGCTACTGATCGGCTCACCCGACGAGATCATCGAGCGCATCCTGCTCATGCATGAGCACTGGGGTCAGGTGCGCTCCTACATTCACATCGACACCGGCGCCGTACCGCAACGAGAGGTCCTCAAGACGATCGAGCTGTACGGAACCGTCGTGCGCCCGGCCGTTCAGGCCGAGCTCGGCACCGCGACCGTCGATGAGCTCATGGGACGCACGACGCCGGCGGCCGCCTGAACAGGCCCGCCGACTCCGGCAGATCACTGGCCGCGTCGCCGAACTCCCGCCAGACTGGCGGGCGCGGCCAGCTTTCACGAAGGAATTCCATGGGTACGAACGCACTGCTGACTCGGACGGTCACTCTCACCGTCGGGCCCACCGACCGGCTGCTGGAGATCGGTTGCGGCAGCGGCGCCACTGCCGCCCGGGTCGCCGAACGCCTCACCACCGGTCACCTGCTTGCCATCGACCGAGCGGCCGGCGCGGTACGGCTGGCTCGACAGCGCAACGCCGCTCACATCCGGGCCGGCCGCGCCGAGGTCCGGCAACTCGACATCACAGCGGCGGACCTCGCAGACGGCTCCTTCGACACGGTGTTCGCGGTCAATGTAAGTCTGTTCTGGATGGGTACGCCGCCCGGGCTGCTCGACCGGATCGGCCGGCTGCTCGTGCCTGGTGGTGTCTTCCACATCTTCGCCGAACGTCCGACCCGGGTGGCGGTGGAAGCGATCACCACCAGAACGGCGAGCACCCTCCGCGAAGCGCGTTTCTCGCACGTCACCACGGCTCTGACCGGCGCCCGCACAACCGTGACAGGCAGGCGCCCGCGCTCGTGGACTCCCGCGTGAGAGATCCGTGCCGCGAAGCGGCGGGCTCAGGCCTCGTTGAGGGCGTCCCTCAGCCCGGCACGTGACGAGACGCCCAGTTTGGGGAAGACGCGGTAAAGATGGGCACCCACCGTGCGGTGGGACAGATGGAGGCGCTCCGCGATCTGTTTGTTGGTCAGGCCGGCGGCGGCCAGGCCGGCGATCTCGAGTTCCTGGGCGGTGAGGGCGGGCGGCGGTTGCTCGGTGACAGCAGACCGGTCACCGGTGGCGCGCAGTTCACCAATGGTGCGGGCCAGCCACGGTTCGGCCCCCATCGCGGCGAAACCGGTACGGGCGGCGAGCAGATGGGTACGGGCGCGGTCGAGTTCTTTGCCCCGGCGCAACTTCTCAGCGAACGCCAGCCGTATGCGTGAGGACTCGAACAGCCACCGTTCGGAGGCGCTGTCGGTCAGCGTCTGCTCGAGCCGGTCGCCGGCCTCGTCGCCGAGCACGAGCGCGTCGACGCCGTGCTGAACCAACCGCATCCGGGTGGACAAGGCAGCCACGTCCGCCGCGCGCATGGCCTCGGCGTGAGCCCGGGCCTCGGCCGTACGGCCGGTACGCAGGGCGGCTTCGACCAGATCCGCCATCACCCACGTGGCAATCGGCACATACGGCGCCAGCACCCCGGCCGGGCTGATGGCCGTCGCGTACCGGTAGGCGGCCTCGAAGTCGCCCTCGGCCATGGCGGCCAGCGTGCGGGGAAGGTTCGCGATGGACAGCCAACTCGCGACGCCGCGCGGTGTCGCCCAGCGGGTGATCTCGTCGGCCAGATCGTACGCCTCGCTGAACCGGCCCCGGCCGGCCGCGATGACGGCCTGGTTGAGCAGGAAGTACCACCGCAGAAAGGGAAGCCCACTGGCGGCGGCGACCCGCTCGCCTTCACCGGCTAGTTCTTCGACCTCGTCCCAGCGTCCGGTGAGGTAGTCGTCCTCGCACAGGTGCATCAGCCCGCTCAGCTGCCATTGGGGCGCGCCGCCTTCGCGTCCCTGACGCACGAGCCGCCAGGAATGCTCCCGGATCTCGCCCAGCCGGTTGAGCTGCGCCGCGGCGGTGCCCGTCCGCACGATCCGCGTCAGGTCTTTTTCGTCGGGCAGGGCGGCGATCAGCGCCTCGAGGTCGGGTTGGGCCGCGGCTCCGGTGCGTACCGGGTCGGGGAAGGTCCGGCTCATGACCGACAGGATGTCGGGCGGCGCCGGGGTGAGCCGGGCCAGGTTCCGGTGGAAGACGGCCCAGTGGTCCGCGCTGCCGGCGAACCAGGACAACAGCAGCAGGGTGTGCATGGCCTCGTCGAGGGCCGGGTTGTCGGCGTGCCAGCCGTGTGCGCCCACCTCGATGGCGCCGGCGAGCAGTCGGTGGGCGGTGGGCACGTCGCCGTCACCGTTGATCATCAGCAGCGCGGCCGCGTTGGCGGCGAGCAGCGCTCCGGCCGGGTCCTGGCTCATCCCCCGCGCATCGGCCAGCAACGTGGTGGCGTCGCCGGCCACGCCGGCTTCCACTCCGGTGTAAGCGGCCTGCGCCAGCCGCCGCGCGGTGTCCTCGGGCGTGCCGCTCATCTCGGCGGCACGTACGAGCGCGGCGACGGCGGCCAGGGCGTCGCCGCGGCGCAACACCACGTGCGCGGCCTCTTCGAGCTGCAGGGCGACGGCCTCGTCGGGGCCGGCGGTGGCCGCCACGAGGTGCCAGGCGCGGCGTTCCGGATCGCCCGGCAGCGCGGCGGCGATGGCCTGATGGGCCAGCCGCCGCTCCTCGTGGGTGGACATCGCGACGATCGCCGACTGGATCAGCGGGTGGCGGAAGACGATGCGCCCGTCGGCGTCGTCGACGCGTACGAGCTGGGCTCGTTCGGCCGGGGCCAGGTGGGCCAGATCGGTCATGCCACGCAGGGTGCGCAGGTCACCGCTTCCTTCGAACGTGGCGAGCAGCAGCATCAGGCGGGTGGGCTCGGCCAGATCGGCGAGGCGGGTGGCGAATATCGCCTGCAGCCGATCGCTGAGCGGCACCACGTCGGTCGGCTGGGCGGAGTCGGTGAGGCTGTCCGGCAGTTCCACCAACGCCAGTGGGTTGCCCTGGGCGAGCTCGAGCAGGCGCTGCCGCCTGCGCCCGATCATGGCGGGGAAGCGTGCGTCCACGAGCCGGGCGGCGGCCTCGTCGCTCAGGGGTTCGACAGTGACCTCGGCCAGACCGTGGCGGTCGAGGAAACTCTCCGTGCCGGTGCGGGAGGCGGCGATGACGCCGACGGGCGTTCCCGGTACGCGCCGAGCGACGAAGCCGAGAACGACGGCACTGGGCCGGTCGATCCACTGGACGTCGTCGACGACGAGCAGGGTGGGCTTCGTCCTGGCGGCGGTGGTGAGCAACAGCAGAGTGGCATTGCACACGAGCAGGGCGGCGGGCGCCGGGCCGGGGCCGAAACCGAGGGCGACGATGAGGGCGTCGCGCAGTGCCGGCGGCAGTCGCTGCACGTCCGTGAACAACGGCAGCAGCAGCTGGTTGAGCAGTGAGTAGCTGACATCCGCCTCGAACTCGGCGCCGTTCGCGCGCAACACCCGCACACCTTCGGCGACGGCCAGATCCGCCGCCGCGTCCAGCAGGGCTGATTTACCGACGCCGGGCTCGCCGCGGACCATGCGGACACCACCGTCGCGGCGTATCGACTCCAGGAAAAGGCGCAGATGCGCCAGTTCCTCCTCGCGTCCGAACAGCTCCTTCGCGACGCTTGTCCCCATGCGATGTATTGCACGCTGCGTGCAAACCGGTGTCAAGGCGGGGGCCGGACCACCTCAACCGCAGGTTCTGGGATCAGCTCCCGGATGGCGACGGCTCCTTCACCAGCAGGGCGGTCATCGCGTCGTTCTCCGCGGTCTGCTCATTGATCACATGTTTGGCCATGCCGCGGATGTACGTGTTACCGCCGCCGGCATCGAGCAACGACCGGGACATCGTGATGGCGCCCCGATGGTGTTCGATCATCAGCCGCAGGAAGACGTCCGGCGCTGTCTGAACACCGGCCCGGTCCAACTCGCCCAGCTGGGCGGCGGTCAGCATGCCGTGGTCCGCCTCGGCCTCCATCGGGCCCGCTTCCAATGGGCCGGTCGCCGGCCGGCCCCAGGCGATCAGCCACTCGTTCGTCACGTCGATCTCGCGTTGCTGGTCGCGCTCGATGAACTCGGCGATCAGGCGGATCCGTTCCGGAACAGCGCCCTTGTCGATCAGCGTGCGGCTCATCCCGACCGCCTGCTCGTGATGCGCCACCATCATCCGCGCGTAGTGCTCGTCGACGGCGGTGGGCGCCGCCGCCTCCGTCCGCACCACCGGTTCGGCGGTACCGGTGTCACGCAGCAGGAAGACGGTCAGGCCGGTGGCCGCGAGGCTGAGCACCGCGGCGAGACGGCGAATCATCGAAGACTCCCTCCGGAGAGAGCGGCCGGCCCGGCCCTTCGACCGGGCCGGCCGCGGTTCAGCCGCCGGCGCCCGAGGGCACGGGCTGTGCGCTCGAGGGCACGGGCTCGGACGGTTCATCCGAAGGCTCCGGCTGCGGGTTGCCGTTCTCGCCCGCCCGCTCGTCCGGGGTCAGCTGATTCATCGCGGTGAAGTCCCGCGGCACCAGGTCGAAGCCCTGCCAGTGCATCGGCATCGGGCTCTGGTCCTCATCACGCGGCACGTGGTGGAAGCCCACCCGGACCCACATGACCGGGTCGGTCATCTTCTCCTTGTCCTTGACGAAGTCGAGGACGGTCCGGTTGTCCACCGGGCACTCCGGGTCGGAGGCGTTGCCGCTCGCGTACTTGTCGCACGGGTTCTTCTGGCTGAAGGTGACGTCCGGTTTGGTCTCCGGGTGACCCTCGTAACGGTCGTCGCCACCGGTGACCAGTTCGTACGACCGCGGGTGCCCGTCGGTGTTCTTGCTGGACTGGCTGGTCACCCGCCACCACCGCTGGTTCACCTTGGAGAACGTGCCCTCCTTGGCGATCGCGGTCCGCGTGGTCTTCAGCTTGGCGGTCATCTCGCCGCGGCCGTCGAGCGTGGTGTCGTACTGGTCGACCCGCTCGCCGCCCTTGCCGTCGAGGTTGAAGTCCACCCGCCAGAACGCGTTGTGGTAATGCATCGTCGCCTTGTAGTCCGCGCCCTTGCCGATCGGCCAGCCCCGGGCGGCGTCCGCCTCCGTCTCCGGCGCCAGGTCACCGGTCGCGCCGAGACGGGCCGAGATCTGTCCGTCGTCGTGCAGCCGGAACTCGGTCACGTACTCGTACCAGGAAAGCTTGCTGATGGTGCGCAGCACCAGATCGTGCCCCTGCTTGGAGGAGAGGACGCTGGTCTCCCCGTTCTCGTCCCAGTTCTGCTCACGCCCCCGATAGGCCAGGCCGGAGGGCTCGGCGCTGACACAGAGCACCTTGCGCAGCTGCGGATCCCCCGACCCGTCCGAGCCGACCCGGGCCGAACCGCCCTGGCAGTCATCGCCGTCGAGCGTCTCCAGGAAGTAGCCGCCCATGCCCAGATCGGTCAGGTCGTCGAACTCCATGTCGCCGGTGTCGTACGGCACGTGCAACTGGGCGAGCCGGATCGAGTCGAGGACCTGCACCGGCTGCGGGTTCAGTTTGGTGGAGACGAAGACCTTCTCCAGCATCAGTCCGGCCTTGTCGTGGATCCGCCAGCAGAGTTGCCAGGTGGTGCCGTTCGGCAGCTTCTCCTTGACCGTCGAGGCGGCACTGCAGGGCAGCGCCGGCGCGGCCTGAGCGCCGGCCGGCACGGCAGCGCCCAGCAGGGCCACGGTCAGCAGCGCGGTCGCGCCCACCAATTTTCGGTACGACATGCTGGCCCTCACTTGAGGCGGGCGACCGTGCGCCCGGAGAGGTCGACGACGAATTCGCTGACGCTGAGGAACTCCCCGTCCTCGGTCTGCACGATGAGCTGCACACAACGGCTCTTGCCGCACTGGCTCGCGCCCTGGTCGGCGGGCTTCGCCGTGTAGATGTGCGCGGTCGGCACCAGCCCGTCCATCCCGGCCAGAGACTGGCCGAGCGGGTCGGCGACCAGCAGCTCCAGCGCGGTCTTCGTCTCCTGTTCGGACGCCGGCGGCTGCATCCCGGTGGCGGCGAAGGACTTGGCGAGCTTGCCCGTCTTCAGGTCGACGACCTGCTTGACGAGCTTCTCCGTCTTGTAGTCGTAGAAGTACAGCTCGGCCTGCCGGCCACCGGCCTCCGGGTCCACTTCGGCCGACAGGTACTCCGGCCCGGCCTTCCCGGTCACGTCCTCGGCCTCTGCGGCCAGCTGCGGGGTGAGCGCCACGGCCCGGGCCGTCGCAACCTCACCGCTGGTCAGCGCATCACTCCCCCGGCCGGTGGCGGCCTCGGGAAGCGGGCTGGGGTCGGTGACGCGCGGCTGCTCGGCCGCCACCGTCGGGGTCGGCGCCGTCGGCGCGGCGTTCGCCTGCCATGCGGCGACCCCGAACGCGGTCACCGCCGAGGTCGTCGCGATGCCGAGCCCCCAGGCCCATTGTCTGAATCGAGTCACTCTTCTGTTCCCTCCCGTCGCGGTCCGCAGGGAACCCTCACGGACGGGAAGTGATATTCACGTTAAGAGAACGGCGACAATCGTCGAAGCAACAATCGTAATACTCAGGAATTACCTGGTCATCGAAAGATTCGCATACGAGCAGGCCAGAGTATTTAATTTATTGGCCATCGTACTTATCTCCCCCATTCGTGCCACCGAATCCTTGGGGAACCTTCAGCGGGTGGAACGCCTCAGTCGAGGACTATCTCGGCCAGCGGACTGCCGGCCAGCCAGCTCTCCAGACTCCCCGCCCAGGCCAAACCGGGGACGATCTCGCCGAGGACGCGTGCTCGTTCGGCCTGCCGAGCCTCGGTGCTCACCGTCATGCGATCCATCCTGTGACCTGAAGCGGGCTTCAGGTCAAGCCGGCCAGGCCCACGCGCGACGCCGGGTCACTCGGAGGCACAGTGAGGGGCACAACCGTGCCTCGTTCAACGATGATCATTTAAGCTCCCCGCTCATGAGTGATCGATTCCTGGTCCGGGTGAAACCGGACGCCGCCTATCCCGAGGTCGCCGCGGTCCGGGCGGCCCTGCGTGCCGGTGACTGGCAGGCCTGCCGAGCCGTGCTGGACCAGGCCTCGCCGGGTGACCGGACCACGATCATTCGCTGCGTCGACAGCACCAGGCGAGCCGGCGCTCTCCTGACCGGCGTGGTCGCCGACGACCCGGACGACAGCACGGCGGCCGCGACGCTCGGCTATCTCATGATCGCGGGCGCCTGGCGGATCCGTACCGGTGCCCGCGCCCGACACGTCGGCCGGCGCCGGTTCGCGCGCTTCCACGCCAGGCTTTTCGAGGCCGAGAAATTGCTTCGTGCTGCCCTTGACCGGCACCCTGCCGATCCGGCGCTGTGGTCGGCTTCGCTGCTCACCGCCCGCGGCCTGGAGATGGGCCTCCCCGAGGCCCGGTCACGGTACGCCCGGATCGCCGAGATCGAACCGCACCACTACGTCGCGCAGAGTCAGATGGTGCAGCAGCTGAGCCCGAAGTGGGGCGGGTCGTGGGCTGCGGTGCACGCGTTCGCCCGGGAGGCGATGCTGGCCGCCCCCGAGGGCACGCACACCGCGACGCTGGTGGTCGAGGCCCATCTCGAGGGATGGCTGGAGAACAGCGACCACTACTTCCGGCGGCCCGAGGTACGCGCTGCCATCACCGCGGCCGCCGAACGGTCGGTCCTGCACCCGGAGTTCCGGCGTGACATCGGCTGGGTCCGAGCGGTGAACACATTCGCGCTCGCATTCGACCTGATGCGCGACCGTGAATCGGCGGCGGCGATGTTCCGGGCCGCCGGTCCGTACTGCTCGGAGTATCCGTGGATCTATCGCGACAGCGCGGTGGCCGCGTTCCGCCAGGCCCGGGCGCAGGCGCTGGGCTGGTCCGGCCCGGCAGTCGTGGACCGGCTGCTCGCGGTGACCAGCCCGGCGAACCGGCGCGGGATTTTCGGCCTGCTTGGCATGGCCTGGCGCTGACGCCCAGCCGGCTTTCCTACCGTGGCGTCAACCGGAAGATACGCAGCTTCCGGTGCGGCGCGCGGGTGCGGTACCCCTCGTATCCCGGCCACTGCCGCACGAACGCGTCCCAGAGCCGCTGCCGCTCGTCGCCCTCGGCCTCGCGGGCCAGGACCGGAACCTCACGGCCGTCGACCGTCACGGTGGCCGCAGGGTCCGCGCGCAGATTCCAGGACCACGCTGGATCGGTGTCTCCGCCCCAGTTCGAGGCGATCACGACGAAGGTCTGACCGTCACCGACGTACTGCAACGGGTTGCTGCGCGGCAGGCCGCTGCGCCGGCCGGTCGTGGTGAGGATCAGCCCAGGCGCCATACCCAGCGCGACGACCCGGCCCCGGGTGACCTTTCCCAGCCACCTGTCGAGCGTCACTGTCCGGCGTGCCAGCGGGGTGAAACCCGGCCACGCGCCGACCGCTCGCCACATTCGTCTCCACACGGGCCAGCCCACCTCCGGTCTCGGTGCGGCGCCACCAGACGCCCGCACGGCCGTCACCATAGATGAGCGAAGGCGCGGCCGGCGCGGGCGGTGGCGGCGGTCAGCTGGTCACTTCGTGACGTCGGCGGTGGATGTGCTGCCCCGGAGGTTGTCGAGCACCTCGGCGGGCACCGGCTTGCCGAGCATCTGGCAGATGTTCACGGTGTCGGCGCCGAAGACGATGGCCTGGTAGTACCTCTGCATCCCCGGGTTCTCGGTGAGGTCGGCGGGTTCGCCGGTGGCGTCGGTGATCGCCGTACGCCTGCCGTTCTCGGTCGCGGCAGCGGTGCTGTGGTGGCCCATCGTGTCGCCGCCGTGGCCCCACACCGTGCCGCAGGGCGAGTCGGTCCGGATCAGGCCCAGCCCGTAACCGCCCTGCACCGGGACGTCGGCCGGGAGCGGAACGGTGGTCTTCATCTGCTTGAGCTGCGCCGCGGAGAACAGCTTGCCTTGCAGGACCGCGGAGAAGAACCGGGCAAGGTCATCGGCGGTAGTGATCATCGCACCGGCGGCGCCGCCCCAGGCGCCGATCGGCCAGCTGGAGGTGTCGGTGTACTGCGGGGTGCCACTGGCGTACTTGATCGCGTAGCCGCGGGCGTAGCCGGGGCCGGTGTTCGTCGCCCGGGGGTCGGCGAAATAGGTGTGCTTCAGACCGAGCGGGCCGGTGATGCGCTCCTTCACCAGAGTCGGCAGGCTCTTGCCGGTCTGCTTGCTCAGGATCATCCCGAGCAGCGTGTAGTTGGTGTTCGAGTACTGCCAGCCCTTGCCCGGCGCGAAGTACGGCTCGTGCGCGAACGCGATGGCGATCAGCTCCGCGTCGGTGTGGACGTGCTGCGGGTCCCTCTCCATGTCGACGAAGAAGTCCGGGTCGCCGGTGTAACTGAACAGGCCGCTGGTGTGGTTGAGCAGCATCCGTACCGTGATGTTCCTACCATTCGGAACGAGGCCCGGCAGGTACTTCTCGACCGGCGCGTCCAGCGCGATCTTGCCGCGGTCGACCTGCTGCAGGATGAGTACGGCGGTGAAGGTCTTGGTGTTGCTACCGGCCTCGAACTGGTCCCGGACGGTGATCGGCCGGCCGGTCCTCCGGTCGGCGACACCCGCGGCGAGGGTGTGCACGCGGCGCCCGTCGTCGATGCGGGCGAGGTACCCGGGCGGCCCTGCGTCGAGGACATGCCGGGCGACCTCACGCTGCAGGCGGTCGTCCACCCCGGTCCCGCCCGAGCCGGCCTGCTGCGCCCGGCCGGCGGCGGCCGCGGCCACTCCGGTGCCGGTCAGCGCGACAGCCGTCGCGAGCACGACCGCTGTCCCTCGTACGATGGTGCGGTTTTTTGCCTCGTTGGTCATGATTCGATATTGGCGAGGATCATTGCCTGGATCACTCCCGGCACCTGGCCGGTTGACCGGCCCGTAAACCCCACCAAGGTGGTAGCGCCTGCACTACCGCCGCACATCGTGCCATTGAGAGATGTCGATTTCTTTGCCACGATGGCGCCATGACCACGGCGCGACGTCTGCTCTCGGCCCTGTCCGTGACGGTGCTGGCGGTGGTCAGCGCCTTCCCCGCGGCATCGGCGGCCGCCGCACCGCCGGGCGACGACCCGGACACGCCGTGGCGGGCGCGGCACTGGCCGCAGACCCAGCCGTGGCAGCTCGACGAGGCGACCACGCTGGCGCAACCGGGCGGTGGACCACAGCCGATCGATCCGCAGCGCTACGAGCTCCCCGACACGATGACCTGGTCGGACTACCGGCCCGTGCCGGGCACGAACTGGGCGGATCCGGCGGTACCCGGCTCGGAGCGCAACTTCCGCGGCGCGCTCGTGCTTGTCGACTACCCGAACCAGCCGTTCGCGGTGACACAACCCGCGAACTCCACCATCTACGGCAACCCCTCGGGCGTACAGAATCTGGCTCGGTCTGAGGTTCCGGCGTTCTACCGGGACTTCCTCAACTCCCCCGGTGCGCTCAACCGCGGCCACACCATCCACGAGTACTGGATGGAGGACTCGAACGGGCGGTTCGGCATCGAGCTGAGCGCGTTCGGGGTGTACCAGATGCCGGCCAAGAGCCACGAGTACGGCATCGAGAACTCCATGCAGCGCGGTTTGGGCTGCCCGGCCGGCGACCGGTGCGGCCGGGATCTGCGCGCCGACGCCCGCGCCGCGTGGATCGCCGCGGCCGGCGAGCAGGAGGCGTCCTCGTACGACTTCGTCTTCTTCCTCTCCGCCGGCCAGGACGAGTCGGCGACCTGGCAGGAGTTCGGGCAGATGAAGTTCACGACCAAGGAAGATGTCACCGACGCGTTCGGCCCGCCCGACGAGGCGCTGCCGAACTGGAACGCGACACGCTACGTCGACTGGACGTCGTGGCAGGCCTCGTCGAATATCTGGCCCAACGCCACCCAGGGCAGCTCGCTGCAGGCGGAGAGCTCGGGGATGTCGACGTACGCCCACGAGTTCAGCCACATTCTCGGCATCGGCGACAACTACAACAATCCGTACGGCGTCCCGGCTCGCCGCGATTACAGCGGGCCCTGGGAGATGCTGAGCCGGGGCACGTTCAACGGGCCCGGCGGACCGCACAGCCGATGGTTGATCCCGGCCACCGCGGGCGCCTCGATGGGCGCGCAGCACATGCTGCGCAACAAGATGAAGCTGGGCATCGTCGACGACGACGCGGTGCTGAAACTGTCCCGCGACGCGCTCGCCGAGTCCGGCGTCGTGGTGACGCGGGTGACGGCACGCGCGATCGACCCCGCGGGCCGCCGGCTCGCCGGGATCAACGTGACCCTGGACGGCGGCGACCGCGGCGCGGCCTGCGACACCGCGACCGATCCGTACTGCGACGGCGGCGGATACGACAACTACACACTGGAGGTCGTCGACCGGATCGGCTTCGACTCGTTCACCCCGGACTCCGGTGTGCTGCTGGCCAAGACGAAGGATGAGGACGCCGCGCCGTTCATCTGGACCGTCGACGCCAACCCGCAGGACATCGACAAGATCGACTTCGTTCTGCCGGACGGGACACCGCAGAAGATGACCATCGGCGACTACCGGCAGCTCTCCGACGCACTGCTGCACGCCGGGACCGGCTCGGGCAGCCTCTTCGAGTACGCGGACACCGCCAACCGGCTGCACTTCTACGTCCTGGACCGTAAGCGCGACCGGGACGACGTGCTGTCGTACGAGGTCGCGGTGCGCTCGCTCGACGGCGCCGGCCCGTCCGCCCGTGGTGTGCGGGCCACGCCGGCGGTCGCGCGGGTCGACCGTTCCGGCTGGGCGAAGTGCGAGGTCCCGATCCGCAACACCGGCCGGGCCGCCGACGTGTTCCGGATCGCGGCGCCGGGCGCGGTGCTGCCGCGCGAAGTCGTCGCGGTGGCCGGTGGTCGCAGCTCGTCGGTGGAGGTGCACGTCAAGGGCACCGGGCGTATCCCGGTCACGGTCACCTCGGAGAGCAACCCGGCCGCGACCGTGACCACCTCCTGCACGGCACGGCGGTGAAGCGGCGGCGCTCGCGCCGCCGTGATTTTTGAAGGGTGACCACGCACGCAGCCCGTTCTCCCCGGGAGGGCCCCAGGGTGACCAGGCAATCAGGCGGGCAAATGATCTTGAAGGTTTTCGATATGGAAGGTCGAATGAGCATCCTCAGACGAACCACAGTCACCGCCGCCATCATCACGGCGGTGACGCTCGCGATGAGCGGAGCGGCCACCGCCGCACCGGCCACCGCCGCATCGGTAACCACCCCCGAAGGCGTCACCCACGAGCAGAACCCCCGCGTGCCCGAAGGGGCGGTGTGGACCGAGGCCTACTTCCCGTCCGCCGACGGCAGCGGCGTCGAACTGCATGCCGACGTGCTGCGCCCGGCGCATCTGCCCGCGCACGCGAAGACGCCGGTGATCCTCGCCGTCAGCTCCTACTTCAGCCATGCCGGCCAGACCGGGCCGCAGGGCTGGACCCGGACCGGGCCGTCCGATCGGTTCGCGGACTTCACCAGCGGCACCGGCCTGTTCCAGCGCGGCTACACCTACGTCATGGTCGACCTGCGCGGATTCGGCGGGAGCACCGGCTGTCTGGACTGGGTGGGCCCGGGTGAGCAGGCGGATGTGAAGGCCGCGATCCAGTGGACGGCGAGCCGGCCGTGGTCGACCGGCAAGGTCGGCATGTACGGCAAGTCCTACGACGCGGTGACCGGCCTGGTCGGCAACAACCTGCGGCTACGCGCGCTCAAAGCCGTGGTCGCCCAGGAGCCGGTGTGGGATATGTACAACTATCTGTTCAGCAACAGCGTGCCGCGGCCCAATGTCACCGGCACACCGAACGCCTACAACAGCATCGCCACAATGGCGCCGCTGCCCGACGACAGCGCCCGTTACCAGGCCAACGCGGCCTATGAGCAGAGCCACCCGGAATGCCTCGCCGACAATCTGACGAACAACAACAACCCCGACGCCGATTCGGCCTATTGGCGGGCGCGCGATCTGGCGGCGCAGGCGCGTGGAACGGACACCCCGCTGTTCGTCACTCAGGGTTTCATCGAGAACAACACCAAGCCCGAGGACATGCAGCAGTTCCTGGACAACCACCGCGGTGTCGAACGCGGCTGGCTGGGCCAGTGGGAGCATGTGCGCGGCAACGAGACGAACGAGAACGGGCAGTTGTTGCAGGGCCGCGCCGGCTTCTTCGACGAGGTCATGCGCTTTTATGACCGCTATTTAAAGAACAAAGAGCCTGGGGTACGCGACCCCGCGTTCGCCATCGAGGACAACACTGGGAAATGGCGTGCCCAGCCGGCCTGGCCGGTGTCCACATCGTCCACCACGGCCGTGCTCGACGACGGGCAATATGTCGACGACGGCATCGCTTCCACTCTGGCCGCGGACGGGCAGTGGGATATGGAGAACTACACCGATCCCGCGCCTCCGACCGGCCAGCGTCTCGCGTCTATGCCTGGCTATTTCAGCTGGTCCAAGCCGGTGACGTCGCGGGTTCGAATCACTGCCACGCCGCGGGTCAGCTTGCGGGCCGGCGCGCCGGGCAACGTCATGGTGCGGCTGTGGGACGTCGCCGAGGACGGCACCGCGGTGATGTTCGACGAGAACGTGGCGCTCATCGAGCGGGCGGGCCGGGTCGCCTTCGACCTGAAGTCGACCGACTGGACCTTGGAGACAGGTCACCAGCTGGGCGTCCAGATCGGCACGATCGGCAGCGGCAGCTGGCGCGACACCCCCAGCGGCAACACGATCGCGGTGAGCCGGGCCCGGCTGGACCTGGCGCTGCAGGATCCCCGGTTCGATCGGCCGACCCAGGGCGACCGATCACCGTTCCTCGACACGTATCTGAGGCAGTACACCCGCACGCTCACCGGTGTCGGCGAGGGCACGTTCCGGCTGGCGGTGCGGTCCCGGCACTGAGTTCGGCCCGGAGGGCGGGTGCGCGCACCCGCCCTCGTCAGCCCACCGTCAGCACGATCTTTCCGCGCAGCCCACCCGCCGACACCCGCCGGTGGGCGCCGGCCGCTTCCGTCAACGGCATCGTGGCCGCCACGCGCGTGCGCAGCCGCCCCGCCGCCACCTGCCCCACCAGGTCGGCCAGCAGCGCGCGGTCGTGCCGGATGAGTTGCAGTTCCTGGCGCACCCCCCGGGCCGGATCGATGGCCGGCGTGGGCCGGGTCACGACCACGACTCCCCCGTCCTCGACGGCAGCGGCCGCCACCTCGCCGAGGGGAACCGCATCGAACACCGCGGCCACCGGCCCCACCGTGGCCAGGTCGGCGGACCGGGAGACCACCTCGTGAGCGCCGAGGCCACGCACCCATTGCTCATCATCGTCAGTGGCCTGTGCCAGGACCCGGAAGCCGCTCCGCACGGCGAGCTGGGTGGCGAAACCACCGACACCGCCGCTGGCACCGGTGACCAGCATGCCGCCGCCGGCCGATGACACCAGGGACAGCCCCTGGTGTGCGGTCTGGGCGTTGAGCGGCACCGTAGCTGCGGACACGAAGTCGAGCTCGTCCGGCAGCCGCACCAACCAGTCGGTGTCGGCGGCCACGAATTCGGCGTAGCCGCCGGGCGCACCCCGGGTCAGGTACCACGGAATCATCCCGACGACCCGATCACCGACCTCGAAGTCCGTCGTATCGGGGCCGGCCGAGGCCACCTCGCCGGCGATGTCCCACCCCGGCGAGAACGGAGGCGCAACCGGCCCGCCAGGAATCTTTCCGGTGGTGGCGGCGACGTCAGCCGGGTGCACACAGACCGCACGGATCCGGACGACCACCTGCCCGGGCTTCGCCGCGGGCTCGGGCAACTCCGTCACCTGCAACACCTCAGGGCCGCCGAGCGCGGCCGCTACGACTCCCAGCATCCGTCCACTCTAGAGCTCAGCTTTTACGGGCTGATCCCTTGCACAGGGCGGCCGTTCTCCAGATAGCGCACCCGTTTGCTCTTCCAGCCGGCGCGTACCCGACGCCGGACCGGTCCGCTGAGCAGGGGCAGCGCCGCGTCGATCGGCAGAATCCGGCTTTCGGAGATCTCGATCGGCTGGAGGACCACCGTGTCCAGGACGGCGTCGTCGACGACGCCGCAGTCGAACAGGAAGCGCATACCGCCTGGACGGTCCGGCCGTGGGTGCAGGAAATCCACGCACACCAGCCGCCCCGTGGTGACGTCGAGCCCGCACTCCTCCTTGGCTTCGCGGCGGCACGCGTCCCAGGGCGACTCGCCGATCTCGACAACCCCTCCCGGGATCGTCCAGCCGCCCTTGTAGGTCGGCTTCAGGATGAGCAGCCGGCCCTTGCTGCCACGGATCAGGGCTCCGGCGGATGCCGGGATGGTCGGGAGCACGAACGTCAGTTCGGGCAGCTCACTGGCGTTGGCGTCGCTCATGAAGCCCATGCTAGATCGCCCCTGGTCGCCGGGTCAGTCACCGTCGGAGCCGCCCGAGTCCGCGCCCTCGCTCTCGCTCTCCGCGAAATCGGCCCCATCGGTCTCCTCCGGCGGTCCGGCCATCCGGCGGCGCAGGTCCCGCGCCTTCATCTCGAAGGGAACCGAGGCCATCAGGCTCGCCGCGCAGGCCAGCGTGAGGGCCACCCCCGCGACGAACATGGCGGCCCACGGCGGACTGCTGGAGTCCACGTCGAAGACGGCGAACAGGATCAAGGCCGGGGGCACTGCGAAGATCCACGTACCGCAGACCACGAGCAGCGCCACGCTCTGGTGGACCTCGGCGTAACTGGAGCCGGGCCCGGGCCACACCACCGGGATGAAGGCGATCGCTTGGCAGAGCAGGCAGGCCAGCTGGACGACGAGGTAGCCGGCGAACGAGTACGGGCGCGACCAGAAGTGCACCACCGCGACGACCGCGATGATCAGCGTGCCCGCATTGCCCAAGAACACGACCATCGAACGGGACCACAGGAAGTCGCGTACGTCTTCCCAGAACCAGGAATCGGTGATCCGTCGCAGAAAGCGGTGGTTCCTGATGCCCTCGAACATGTGCCCCCCCGCATGTCGACACCGCCTGGCCTCACATTATGTCCGGAGCGGGCAACGCCGGTTCCAGCGTGTTCTATATGCTGCCGGACGATCCGCAACGGCCGATTTCGATGGGTGGCAGCGCTGTGACCATGACGCCGCTGCGCTCCGGTGATCCCGATCGGCTCGGGCAGTACGCGTTGCTGGGCCGGCTCGGCGCCGGCGGCATGGGTACCGTCTTCCTCGGCACCGGCCCGGACGGGCAGCGGGTGGCGGTCAAGGCCATCCGCCCCGAGTGGTCGGCCGACCCCGACTTCCTGGCGCGGTTCCGCAGCGAGGTGAAGCGGGCGCGGGAGGTTCCGCCGTTCTGCACGGCCGCGGTACTGGACGCCGACGTCGAACACGATCCGCCCTATCTGGTCGTCGAGTTCGTCGACGGGCCGAGCCTGGCCGCCGTCGTCCGCGAGCGGGGAGCACTTAGCCCCTCCGAGGTGTACGGAGTAGCCGTCGGCGTAGCCACCGCCCTCGTCGCCATCCACGGCTCCGGAGTCGTACACCGCGATCTGAAGCCGGCGAACGTCCTGCTCGCCGTCGGCCTGCCGAAGGTGATCGACTTCGGGATCGCCCGCGGTGCCGAACTCAGCGCCGAGCTGACCGGCCCTGATCAGGTGATGGGCACTGTCGGCTACGTCGCCCCGGAGAGCCTGGACGGCTCCCGCAAGGTCGGCCCGGCCGCCGACGTCTTCGCCTGGGGTGTGCTCATCGGCTATGCGGCGACCGGCCGCACTCCTTTCCACGGTGACTCTCCGATGGCGACGATCGGCCGGATGCTCACCCAGCCGCCCCAGCTGAGCGGGATCCCGGACTCGCTGCGCGACCTCGTCGCCACCACCTTGGAGAAGGATCCGGCGGGCCGGCCCACCGCCCGGGAGCTGCTCGACTCGCTGCTCAGCATGGGTACCGCCGACGTGTCCTCGAACGTCACCCCAGAGCTGCGGGAGGCTGCCCTCGCGGCCCGGGCCCGCTCCCGGCTGCGCCGATGGCCGAGAAGAGTGCTGACCGCGGCCGTCGTGGCCGTGCTGCTGGGCGGGGCCGGGTTCGCCGCGGTGCGGGCCCGCGCCGACGCCGACCGTGCCTCCGGCCAGGCGGAGCAGCGGGAACGGGCGCTCGTGCAGCAGGATCTGCTGGCCCGGTCGGCGGCGGCGCTGACCGCTGATCCGGGGCTGGCGTCGCGGCTGGCGGTCAGCGCGTACGGGATGGACCGGTCGGCGCCCGCCGGTGCGGCGGTGATGGCGGCCCTGGCCACCGGGTACACCGGTGAATTGACCACGGACTCGCCGGTTCTCAGCGCCGCGTTCCGGCCGGACGGCAAAGCGGTCGCGATCGGTGGCGAGAGCACTGCCGAACTGTGGGCGGCGGCGGGGGCGGGCTTCTCCCGTACCGTCGCTTTGCCTTTTGATCTGGGAAACGTGAACGAGCTGGCCTTCAGTCCGGACGGCCGCACCCTGGCCGTCGCCGCCGATCGGCTGACCCTGTGGGACGTCGCCGACGCGTCCGCGCCACGCCTGATCACCACCCGCGGCCGTGGGCCGGCCGTCACCGATGTGCGGTTCAGCGCCGACGGACGGCGGCTCTTCACCATCGCGGCCCGGGCCACCCTCTGGGACATCAAGGATCGCGGCCGGCCCCGCGCGCTCTGGAACAGCTCCGCCACCGCGATCCCGACCGTGATGAGCGGGGACGGCACCCTGTTCGCCGGCTCCGGTGACGATGGGCGGGTGACGCTCTGGCGCACCTCCGGCGCCCGGATCGCCACCGGCATCTCGACCGGCACCCCGGTCGCCCTCAGCGCGAACGGCCGGGTCCTGGCGGTCCAGGACGAGAAGGCGATCCACTTCTACGACCTCACCGAGCCGGCCGAACCGCGTCGCCGCGGCACCATCGCGCTCTCCGGAGACCGGCTTTCAACGATCAAATTCAACCCCTTGGGTACGGCGATAGCGCTCGGCCGCACCGACGGAACAGTCGAAGTGTGGAACATCGCCGACCCGGATTTTCCCGTACAGACGAAGGTGATGACCCGGACCGGTGGGTGGATCACCTCGATCGATTTCAGCCCGGACGGAGCCCGGATCCTGACGCCGGGACCGCGCCTGACCATGTCGGCGATGCTGTGGCAGATCGACGGGTTCGCGCCGCGGCGCCGGGCCACCCTCAAGGCCAGCACCGTGATCCCGTCACGGACCGTTTCGGTGTCGGCCGAGGACGTGGTCGCCGCCGGATCAGCCGAGCACCTCGACTACTGGGACGTCATCGACGCCGGAAATCCGCGGCCCGTCGGGACCGCGAAACTCGTGCCGGCCGCCGGTGCACCGCCGGTGAGCAGCACCTACGCGGTCCACGGCACGACCTTCTACTACACCAACGGCAGCCTCTACTCGCTGACCGGCGCCGGCCCACGCAACGCCTTCCCGGACCTCGACGCGGGTTCCGTGCTCGACCTCGACCCGGTCCGCGGGCTGGTCGCGGTCCTGGCCGGCAACCCGCAGCAACAGATCCGGATCCACCGGCTGGCCGGCGAGCAGACACCACCAGTGGTCGCCACCATCCCGGCGGCGAACGTGTTCACCGCCCGGTTCGGCCTCGCCGGCGGCACCCTGGCCGTCGCGGACAGTGCCGGGCAGCAGAGCGGCACCAGCAACGTCACCGCCTGGGACCTCGTCGACCTCGCGGCACCGGCGAAGACCGGAACGTTCGCGGTGAACAGCGTCGGTCCCGCGGCGCTCGTCGCGGGACCCGCGTTCACCGTCACGGTCGGCCAGGATCTGACGGTCTGGAACAACCGGGACGGCAAGGACCGGACGGTACGGACCGCCCGGCGCGCCGATTTCGGCCGGCCCGACTCGCTCGCGCTGTCCGCCGACGGGTCGCTGCTCGCCGTCACCTCAGGAGGATCCACCGAGATCTGGAGCGTCGGCTTCGCCAGCGATCCGCTGCTGCTCGCGGTGGTGGGCGGCCGGACCACCGGATCGGCGTTCAGCTCCCGCCAGCCGTACCTCGTCACCGCCGATCCGGCCGGGGCGGCGCTCTGGGATCTGGTGCCGATCCGGGCGGTGCTGCGGGACCCGCTGCCCGCGGCGTGTGAGCAAAGCGGTGGGCTCACGGCGGAGGAGTGGGCGGCGTACGCACCAGGCCTGGAGTTCGAGCGACCCTGCTCATGACCCTCTAAGCGGCCCTGCTCATGACCCTTTAAGTGGAAGCGGGCCAGCGCCGGCCGGACACTGCCATGGCAGTGGTCAGACACCACACCTCAGAACACGGCGGACCAGTCGTCTCGCATGCTGACGACGGTCCATGTGTTCTGCTGCGCCCTCTTCAGTCCCTCCTCGGCGCCTCGGGTGTACGCGAGCTCCCGCTCCTGCTGCAGACCTTCACCGAGTTCCCGCGCCGGCAGGAACCCGCGAGTTTCAACCTCGACAAGGTTCTGGCCAAGCTTCAGGAAGGCATCCCCAGCGCGTGACCGAGGACGACGTGGTGTGGATCCCGGCGGGGACCTTCCGGATGGGATCCGACCACCACCACGCCGAAGAAGTGACCTGGCCGAACGCGGCGACCATCCCGTGGTGCACGTCGCCTACGAGGACGCGGAGGCGTACGCGACCTGGGCCGGCCTGGCGCTGCCGACCGAGGCACAGTGGGCCCATTGCTAGCGTGACCGGCATGACAGACATCGATACCGAGAAGGCGGTACTGCACGAATTCCTGGCCTATCAGCGCGCCAGCGTTCGGGCAGTTCTGGAGGGTATCGACGAGGATGATCTGCACAGGTCGGTCTTTCCCTCCGGCTGGACACCGCTCAGCATGATCGAGCACCTCGGGCATGCTGAACGCCATTGGTTCCAGGAGGTCTTCGTCGGCTCGGCCGAGCCGACGGCTTGGTCGGATTCTGATCACCCTCCGGTGTCCACACCGGGCCCGCTGCCCGAGGCTTTCAGCTTCTACGCCGAGCAGTGCCGGATCTCAGATGTGATCATCGCCAGTAATCCCCTGACCGCCCTGCCCGCCATCGCACACTCGCACGAACCCGTCGCATCGCAGACCACGGACCTGCGCAGGATCATGCTGCACATGATCGAGGAGACCGCCCGTCACGCCGGACACCTCGATACCGCGCGGGAGTTGATCGACGGGCGCACCGGGCTGGGTCCGCGCTGAGCAGAACGAGACTTGAGCAGGCTGACCCTGGCCCGGCTGCACGAACGCAGCCCACGGCAGGTGCAGGCACTGGTCGGCCCCAGCACGAGCAGATCAACCTCGCCCGGGAAGAGGCCGAGGTCCTGCGCTTCATCGACTTCCACCTGAACGAGCAGGAATGGAAGGCATCGCTCGCAGCCGGCGCGGCGAAATTGTCCCGGGAGCAAGGCGCCCTGGCCGTAGGAACGCTGCTCGATCACGCTGTCACGCAGATGCAGAAATCCTCCGCGCTGGCGCACCCGCGCGGAGCCGCAAACAGTCCGGCGCTGTCGTGCCAGGGTCTAACCCGGTAGACGATGACCAGCCGGCTGACCTCGGGATGATTGTCTTCGCCACATTGTCCGCCGTACGGGGGCAAGGAGTGACGATCGGGATCAACCGCTACAGACGTAGAACAGTGACAATCGGGGTGACGGCCCTCCACGCCCCCACGGAGGGCCGCCACGCCGCATCAGGCCTCGGCGGTCAGTTCGTACACCTCGGTGGTCGGGTGGCCGGCCCGCTCGTGCACGCGCATCACCGCCTCGCGGCTCGGTGCGCTGCTCAGGCAGAACACCTTGCCGGCCTCGGGGTCGAGCCAGGCATGCTCGAAGTGCACACCCTCCTCGCCCTCGATCTTCAGGTCGGCCTCGTGGGCCGCGTTCAGCTGTTCGGCCGTCACGCCGTGGAACCCGTCGTGGACGTCCATGAACTTCGCCATCACCATCTCCTTCATCGGTTTCTCCCAGCCTGGCGACGGGCGCGCGGTCGGACATCGGTCAGAACACCGAGGAAGGCTTCCGGCTTCTCCTAAAGTTCCGCTGTGGCGCTGAGTAGTCCGGTCCTGATCGGCCGTTCCGATCTGCTCGACCTCGCCGGGCGCAGGCTGGCCGAGGCCGCACGCAGCAGCGGTGAGCTGCTCCTGCTGGCCGGCGAGGCGGGCATCGGGAAGACCCGCCTGCTCCGGGAGATCGCCGGCCGGGCGGCGGGGTCCGGGTTCGCGGTGATCAGGGCGTCCGCCGCGCCCGGTGACGCCGAGGTGGCCGCCGCGCTCGTCACCGATCTCGGCGCTCAGCTGCGCCGCGACCCGGCGACAGCGCAGATCGGCGACCAGATGCTGCGCCGGCTGACCGCCGACGGAAAAGAGATGGGCGATCCCGACCGGCAGCGGCGGCTGCTCGTCGCCGACCTCCTCGACCTGGTCGACGCGGTGGCCGTGCGGCCCACCCTGATCACCTGGGAGGACCTGCACTGGGCCGACGAGCTGACGCTCGACCTTCTCGGGCGGCTCGCGGTCCGGGCCCGGTCGCTGCCGTTGCTGCTGGTCGGGACGTATCGCAGCGACGAGCTCTACCCACGGGTGCCGCTGCGGGCGTGGCGGACCAGGCTGGTCACCCAGCGGCACGCCGAGGAGGCACGACTCCCCCGGCTGAGTCGCGCGGACACCGCGGCGATGATGGCGGCGATCAGTGGGGACACGCTTCCGGCGTACGCGGTCAGTGCGGTCTTCGAACGCAGCGACGGGATCCCGCTGCACGTCGAGGAGTTCCTCGCGGTCACCGGGCGGGTGCCCGACACTCTCGCCGACGCGGTGCTGTCGCGCGCCGAGCAGCTCGGGTCCGGCGCGCGGGAACTGGCGGCGACGGCGTCGGTGCTGGGCCGTTCGTTCGACCTGGACCTGCTGGCGGCGATCACCGGTGACGCGCCCGGAACCATCGACGCAGGGCTGCGGGAGCTCGCGGAACGGTTCTTCGTGCAGGCGCGTGGTGACGGCAGCGCCTTCGACTTCCGGCACGCGCTGATCCGGGACGCGCTCTACGCCGATCTCACCCCGCTGCGGCGGCGCGAGCTGCATGGGCGGGCCGCCGAGGCGGCCGAGGCGGCGGGCTTCGCTGCCGCGTTCATCAGCGATCAATACGAGCGGGCGCAGCGTCCGGCAGAGGCTTTCCCGTACGCGGTCAGCGCCGCCACCGAAGCAGCATCGCTGTCCGCCCATCAGGAGGCGGCCGAGCTGTACCGGCGAGCGCTGCGCACCCTGGATCAAGCTGCTTCGCGGGCGCCCGGTCCGGCCGTCTCGCGGGCCGCAGTGCTCACCGCGCTGGCCGGCGAGCTCGCGGCGATCGACGACAACGCCGCCGCGGACCGGGCGTATTCCCAGGCGCACCGGATCCGGGTCGAGGACGGCGAACGGCTCGCGGCGGCGGCTCTGCTGCCGGAGTGGGTGGCGGTGCGCCATCTGCTCGGCGACGGCCTCGACCGGCGCGTCGCGGTGTTGCGCGCCGGGCTGCCGGAGGCCGGGGACGACCCCGTGGTGCGGGCGCGGTTGCATGCGGCGCTGGCGGCGGTGTACATGTTGGACCGCCGGCTCACCGAGGCTCTGGACCACGGTGAGCATGCGCGTGCCGTACTCAATAATGATCTTGATTTGGACACCACTGTCGGGTCGGTCCTGCTCTTCCTGGGCCGGCTGGACGAAGGGTTTACCCTGCTCGAAGACGTGATCACGCGGGCTGTCGCGGCGGGCCGTGAACGGCAGGCGGCGCGCGCGCACCGGATGCTCGGGTCGTCGGCGTCGGTACTCGTGGAATATGAGCGGGCGCAGCGTGCGCTGCCGGCCGGGATTGCCTATGCGGATCGGGTGGAACGCTTCAACGATCGCCACTACATGGCCGCGCATCTGGCGCACGTGCGGTGGGCGACGGGTGACGTCGAGGGCGCTCGGTCCCTCGCCGGGTCGGCACTCGCCGACGGCCGCGGCGGGATCACCACCCGCATCACCGCCCTGCACGTGCTGGGTTACGCCGCCCTCGCTCGCGATCATGCGGCGGCCCGGGCGGCGCTGACCGAGGCGGCCGAGCTCGGCGGCGCCATGGGTGAGCTGCAACGGGTGTCGCCGGCCTGGTGGGGCCTCGCCGAGCTGTCCCTGCTCGACGGCGAACAGGCCGCGGCCATCGACTGGTGCGAGCACGGATTCGCGGCCTCGGCCGCGGTCGGTGACGCTTCCTATCTTTTCCCGTACGCGGTGACGGGCGCCCGTGCCTACCTGACCGGGAGCGGGCCGTCCGCCGCTCGCGACTGGCTGGCCCGGGTCGAACCGTTGCTGACTGCGCGGGCCATCCCCGGCACACTCGGCTGCCTCGACCACGCGTGGGGGCTGATCGAACTGGCGGAAGGCCGGACCGGGCGTGCCCGGGTGCTGCTCGAACGCGCCGCGGCGTTCTGGGGCGAGCGGCGGCGGTTCTGGGAGGGCACCGCGGTGCTGCTCGACCAGGCTCGGTGCGCGCACCGTTCCCGGCGTCCCGGCGCGGCCACCGAGTTCGTCGCCGCGGCCCGCGAAGCGTGGGGTGGCGGAGAGTTGCCACGGCTGTGGCTCGCCGGGACACCGTCCGATCTCCCGGCCGGCGCGGCGGCTTCACCGTTGACGGCCCGTGAGCTGGAGGTGGCACGGCTGGTCGCGGCCGGGCGTACCGACCGGGAGGTCGCCGGTGAGCTGGTGATCTCGCCGAGGACGGTGTCGGCGCACGTCGAGCACATCCGGACGAAGCTGGGGGTGAGCCGGCGGGCGCAGATCGCCGGGTGGCTGGCCTCGATGGACCGCTCCTGAGCCGCGGTTCGCGCTCGACGGGGGCCGGCGGTGCGCCGGCCGGGTCGCGGAGCAGGCCGAGGTCTGCCAGGCGTCCTCTGGCCGTAGGTCTCGAGGGCCCGATCCGCCCGGCTCAGGGCTAGCCCGGCCCTGCCCGGATCGCCGGCGACCAGCGAGTCGTCACACGCCACCGGCCAACCGGGATAGCCGCGCGCCGCCAGCGGTCATGTCTTCCCTCGTTGTGCCAGGCGGCTGTCGAGGTGACGACTGTGCAGACCTGCGGACCACCACATGGCAGCACGATGGCGATGGAGGCGATTCTCATGGCGCTGGCACTCGAACCGTGGCCGCTGCTCCGAATCGGCGACAACGTGCACCCCGTGCCGAGCCTTCAGTACCACCTGCGGGCTCGGGGGCACCGTGTCGCCGTCGACGGCGTCTTCGGAGCTGCGACGGACGCCGCGGTGCGGGCATTCCAGATCGAGAGCGGGCTGGTCGTGGACGGTGTCGCCGGGCCACGGACGTGGGCGGCGCTGGTGGTCACGATCAGGCCGGGCGACCAGGGCGACGCGGTGCGGTCGTTGCAGGAGGAGTTCAACTACACCGAGCTCTCCGGCAGTCCCGTCGACGCGCCAGTGGTGGACGGCGTCTTCGGGCCCAGGACCGAGACGCACGTCCGTAAATGGCAACAGCTCCTTCACGATCGCGCCGAGCCGGACGTGGTCGTGGACGGGGTTGTCGGGCTCAAGACGTGGCAGATGGTCATCTGCCGCCTCGGGTGAGCCTGAACGGCTTCGCCGGCGCGCCGGGGGCGTCGATCGAGCGGATCAGGTTCGCCTGTGCGGCCTTGAGGTACGCGAACGACTCCCTGATGTACTCGTTCATCCGTTCACCGGGGTGGGCGATCACCGAGAAGTGCCGGCTCCGGTCCCCGGCCTCCCACTGCGCGATGGTGACGTCGAAGCCCGCTTTGTGCGCACAGAACTCGAGGAAGAAGTCCGGCATCTCATCGCCGATCAGCAGATCGGCGTGCCCGACGATGAGATCGAAGATCTTGTCGTTGATGGGCTGAAGCACTTTCGACATCCACAACTGCCAGAGGGCCAGGGCCTCGGCGGAGGCGGGGAGGTCCGGATTGGTGAACGACCCGACGCGATGCTTCTTGAGGTACTCACGATAGGAGCGCCGGCCGGCCTCCGACAGCGCGAGCAGAGGCCCGTACAGTTCGCTGAGTTGCCGGTTGATCCGGTGCAGCCTCTCCTGGCGCCGCTGAAGGCGCTGATTGCTCAGGTAGGAGGCGACCGCGCTGAGGATCGCGACGACGAACGCCGCGATCCCGGCGATTATCGGAGCGCTCATCTACTAACGGTCGCGCCGCCCGACCCGGGAGTTCGCAGCGAGTCGCGCATCCGACTGCCCTACGGCAGGGTGTCGGACGGTCGCGGAGCACGCTGATCACCGAGATGTGGTGGGCGACGACGTCATGCAGTTCGCGGACGATCCGCAGCCGCTCGTCCATCACTCTGCGTTGTGCCTCCTGCTCGCGGGTCGGTTCCGCTTGGCGTGCCCTTTCGGTCATCTTCCCGCACTACGCTGGGAGCACCCTCATCCATCATTGTCTATAAGAGAGATTCCAGGTCTACTACTACGACGGCGATGGCAAGGCCGAGGTCGCCATGAAGACCGCCGACGGCACCCGGTCCGGTACCGGCGTAGTCATCGGCTCGCCGACCGCCGACTACCGCAACTCCTCCGGATACATCCTGTCCGGCCCGGAGTACCTGACGATGTTCAACGGCCAGACCGGCGCCGCCATGTCGACGGTGAACTACACACCGGCCCGCGGAACCGTCAGCTCCTGGGGTGACAGCTACGGCAACCGGGTCGACCGGTTCCTGGCCGGCACCGCCTACCTCGACCCGTCCCGGGCCGGCCTGGAGGAGTTCAAGGTCGACGAGGACGGCACCAGCGCCGATACCCGCCTGCTGACCGCCGGTGACGTGCACTCCAACAACGGCACCAAGGCCACCCCGGCACTGTCCGCCGACCTGTTCGGCGACTGGCGCGAGGAGGTCATCTGGCCGACGACGAACAACACCGCGCTGCGCGTCTACAGCACGCCGATCCTGACCGACCGCAAGGTCGTCTCACTGATGCATGACCCGCAGTACCGCGAGGCGATCGCGTGGCAGAACACCGCCTACAACCAGCCGCCGCACCCGAGCTTCGCGATCCAGTGAGCAGGTGGCCACCGCCGGATGATCTCCGGCGGTGGCCGCACCACCGGCTGGCACCGGAAGGATAGTTTCACCGTCATGGCCGACGACACCCAGCGCACTGTGACCCTGCACCGGACGAGCCTCGGGCAGTACGAGGTTCGCAACGCCCGCGGCGGCACGATGACCATCGGCGTCGGGCACGGCGCCGCGTTCACGCCGGTGGAGCTTCTGCTCGCCGCGATCGGCGGCTGCACGGGCGCGGACGTGGACTTCATCACGACCAAGCGGGCCGAGCCGGACGACTTCTCCGTCACCGTCACCGCCGACAAGGTCCGCGACGAGAGGGGCGGCAACCGGCTGACCAACCTGGTCGTGGAGCTGCGGACGACGTTCCCGGAGGGCGCCGCCGGTGACGCGGCCCGGGAGATGCTGCCCCGCGCGGCGCGGATGTCGCACGACCGGCTCTGCACGGTCTCACGAACGGTCGAGCTCGGCACCCCGGTCACCACCCGCACCGAACACACGCCGGCCACGTGAACGTCGCCGGGTCGGGTCCCGGCAACAGATTATTTCCGCCTCGAACGCCCTGGTTACCGGCGAGGAATATAACTTTCCGAGTGTCCCCAGCCGGGCATGCTTAGATCGCTGCTCATGGCCATCCCTTCGCCGCACCGCACCGGTCATCCCGGGTCGCGCATCCTGAGTGCCGCCTCCTACCGGCCCCGGACCGAGGTGGGCAACGAGACCGTCGCCGCCCTGATCGACTCGAGCGACGAGTGGATCCGCCGGCGCTGCGGCATCGAGTCGCGCCGGCACGCCGCACCCGACGAGGACATGGTCACGATGGCTGCGGCGGCCGGTTCCAAGGCCATCGCCGGCGCCGGCATCGACCCGCGCGACGTCTCGGCCGTCCTGGTCGCGACGATGTCCCACCGCGGTCGCGCGACCACCGTGGCGCCCCTGGTGGCCGAGGCGCTGGGCGCCACCGCGGCGGCCGCGATGGATCTGGGGGCAGCGTGCGCCGGCTTCCCGTACGCGCTGGCGACGGCCGACGCGATCGTGCGCGGCGGCGCGGCCGGCTACGTGCTGCTGGTCGGCGCCGAGCGGATGACCGACATCATCGACGAGCGCGACCGCGGCACAGCGTTCCTGTTCGGCGACGGCGCCGGCGCGGTCGTCGTCGGCCCGGCGCAAACGCGCGAGATCGGCCCGGTGGTGTGGGGCTCGGACGGCGCCCGCAGCGAGGTGCTGCGGTTCGACGAGGCCGGCATCCTGCGGATGGCGGGCCCAGAGGTCTTCCGCTGGGCGACCTCGGTGGTTCCCGACGTTGCCGGACGCGCATTGGACGCGGCGGGGATCTCCGCATCCGACCTTGCGGCCTTCATTCCGCACCAGGCCAATCTGCGCATCACGTCGGTTGCGGCGAAGGCGCTGGAGCTCGGCCCGCATGTCCGGGTGTCCACTGACATCGTCACCAACGGCAACACCGGCGCGGCGTCCATTCCCCAGGCGATGGCAGCCCTGGCCGATACCTCGGGTCAGGCGCTGCTCGTGGGTTTCGGAGCTGGTCTTTCGTACGCGGCGCAGGTCGTCACCTTGCCCTGAGCTGTTCTATAGGCCTTCGGACAGTTCCCGACGGCTGGGCGCAGGGCGAGGCCGAGCAGGAGCCGGTCGCGGAAGACATATGCGGCCCCGGCCCGCGCTTGGCGTAGCAGCGACTCGCGGGCCTGCGTCGCGGGCCGGGGCACGGCAGGAAGCGACCGGACGAGCAGCGCGGAGAGCGCGAACGACACCGCGTCGGCGAACAGCGGCACCGCCCGCCCGAGCGCGAGCAGGGCACTGCCCGCGGGCGGTCCCGCGAAGCCGGACATGGCGGTTTGAGGCCATCCGGATCACCCGGACCCGCATCACCGCTGGCCGGACCAGCCGCGAGACGGCCTTCCTGACCATCTCCCTGCCCGCCGGCCAAGCCGTGGCCCGCGACATGCAGACCTGGATCCGCCAGCACTGGCACATCGAAAACCGCACCCATCACGTCGGCGACGTGACGTTCCGTGAAGACCATCATCAAGCCCGAACCGGCACCGGACCCGCCGTCATCGCGACACTGCGTAACACCGCCATCGGCTGACACCGCACCAACGGCGCCACCAACATCGCCCGCGCCACCCGCCCTCGCCGGACTCACCGGCGAACCACACCCATTAGCGCTGCCGGAGACCGACGATGAGTAGGCCTTGATGGGGAGCAGGCATCAGCTTCGGCTCCCCATCACGCTCGTGGCCTTGCGCGAACGCAATGCCCGGACAGGATGCATGGCGCCCCCTCTAACCGGCAGTCAGACGGCTAGTGGTCGTGAGTACACTTCGTGACCATCGTCCCGGTCGCCGACATCCGATCACCACCGGATCACCACGTGATCAAGTCACTCTGCGTCGAAATCGGCGGCCACAGCACCGATGCAGGCCGAGCGGGGCTCGGCTGACCAGTCGTTCGACAGTACGCACCGCAATCGGGTGCGGCATTCGATCGATCAATAAGGGAATGCCATAACGCGACATGGGAGCGCCCGTCGATCGACCCGCGACCACTGGCCCGCCCTGTCCATCGTGCGTTCGCCAGGTCAGAAGATGTCCGGCACCACGGTCAGGACGTGATCAAGTATCGCGTTCCGGCCGGGTTGAGCTGGTAGCCGCCTTTTTCAGCGTTCAAGGCGTATTGGCGCACCGTGGTGGCGTCGTCGCACTCGATGAGTACGAATGGTGGGCATCACGATCGGGGGGCAAGTTCGACGCCGAGCTGGCGCATGGTCTCTAGGTTGTCGTACTGCACCCACTCCTCTGCGAGTTTGCCGTCATCGTCGTATCGGAACATGTTGATCAGCGTCAGCGTGAACTTGCCGCCGTGGGGCTGAATCGTGCCGAACGGCGACGGCTCGAACGGCCCGTCGAAGATGCCGCCCATCTCGGTGCGGCACCCAACGAGGGAACCGGACGAGAGGATCTCGTAGCGTTCGCAGTAGAAGCCGCTGAACGCCGCCCGCATCTGCGCGAAGAAGACCTCGAGTCCCTGAAAGTCGAGTTCGACGCCGGGGCCGTGGAACCGGAAGTCCTCCCTGAAGTACTCCCGCAGCACAGCAGGATTCTCCTGAGCGATGGCGTCGCGGCCGACCTGCACAAGCGCACGCGAGCGCGCGTCGTAGCGGGTGTCATCGGGCTCGATGAACTGAGACATGTTCTTTCCTTACGTTTGCCGACGATGGCACTTCACCAGAGGCTCACCAGAGTGGCTCGGGGGCCAGGTCTGCAACCGTAGAACCTGGAGTTGACTCCAGGTCAATCCCGCCGTCCAGGCGCGTCAGGAAGCCGGGTCAGGCTTGTGCGCGCCGGTCATGCCCCGGGCCGCAAAGTAGGCGTCGTCTTCGTCGTCCCTGACAAAGAGGTCACCTGCGGTCCCGAGTGCCACAGCCTCGGAATATGCCGCCACCTTCGTGGAGATCAGGTCGAGCGCGTCCTGCAAAGCTGCCATCTGTGCTCGCACTGCCGCTTCGTGGCGCTGCAACAACGTCAAGCGCTCACCCTCGTTGCCGGCGCCGGCCCGGACCAGCTCGGCGTAACGGGCGATCTCGGGCAAGGGCATCCCGGAGGCACGTAAGCGCTGACAGATGCCGATCCAGGCGAGGTCATCGGCCGAGAACCCCCGGCGGCCACCCGCACTTCGGCGGGGAGGCGGAAACAGGCCCTGGCGCTCGTAGAAGCGGAGAGTATCGATGCTCAGGCCAGTGCGCGCACTGACTTCCCCGATGGAGAAAAGCTCTTGGACCACAGGCATGAGACCAGGCTACGTTCACGCGCGCCCGGCTCTCGCGTCCCAGGAGCCGACTGCTCGCTGGACGCGAACCGCGCGCCCACCAGGAAAGGTGTTCCCAAAGGCCAGCAACGCCTGTTCGATGGCCTCGGCGGCGTCAGTGTCCCCATGGCAGACCTGTCGACCAAGCACATCCGTACCGCCTGGTGCGGAAGTGCTATTTTGAGAATGTGGATGGTCAGTCGGAAAAGCAGATGGGCCGGCCCAGGGGTTTTGACGCCGAGGAAGCTCTCGAGGCTGCGGTACATGTCTTCTGGGCGCAGGGGTACGAAGGCGCCAGCCTCAGCGATCTCACCACAGCAATGGGTATCAGCAAGACCAGCATGTACGCCGCATTCGGCAATAAGGACGACTTGTTCCGCCGGGCCCTCGAGAAGTACGTCGAGGGTCCGGCGGATTACGGTGCGCGCGCCGTCGAGGAGCCGACCGCCCGGCAGGTCGCCGCGGCATTCCTGCAGGGATCGGTGAGAGCCACTACCCGTCCAGGATCACCAGCCGGATGCCTGGGTGTCCACGGAGCCCTCGCCACCAGCGCCACCGCCCACGGCGCACGCGACGTGCTGGTCGCCTGGCGCCGCGATGGTGAATCAAGGCTCGAGCAGCGGTTCCGTCGCGCGGTTGAAGAAGGTGACCTGCCTGCTGATAGCGACCCGGCGCGGCTCGCCCGGTACGTCATGACAGTGGCTAACGGCATCGCTGTTCAGGCAGTGACAGGTGCCACTCGGCAGGACTTGCAGGACGTGGCCGACACAGCGTTGCTGAACTGGCCGTCTGCCTGACCTGATGGCGTTTCGCTCTATCCGGGCGGCGGCGGGATCGGTGAATCCGCCGCTCCGTTTCGGCCGCCGCCCAGGCTGGGCGTCAGGCCGCAGTGTCGAACGCCCGCTTCACTGACATGTTGTCCTCGATGATGTGGTGCCGGGTCACGAGGCCGTCGACGACGGTCAGGTACAGGATGAACTCGCTGGTGTAGAAGACGTTGTTGTGCCGCAAGGTCTGGCCGAACTGGCCGACCACTGCAGCATCGGCGCCATCGACGAGGATCGCATGGATTTCCGACTTGGATTTGCCCGGCACGTGATACTTCGCCAGTGTGCGGTAGAGGTCTTCCATGTCGGCGCGTGTCGAGCGGGGGCGGACCCAGGGGATACCGGAGCCGTCCTGCTCGTCGGCGGGGAAGCCGACCTTCCAGGTGACCTGCTCGGCGTAGTGAGTCGCGGTTGCGGCCGGGTCGCCGGCGCCGATGGCCTGGAGCAGGCCCATCACGGCGGCCCGGGTCTCGTCGTTCTGCGTCACGATGGCGCCTTTCGATCTTTCACATCCGTACCGCTTGGTACCGAAACGACGATAGCACATCTGCACCGATCGGTACCGAAGTAATTTCGCAGGCGGGTCGGAGACGCCGCCCCAGGTCGGGGACCCGGCGCGCAGCGTTCGCCGACCGCATCCCGGCTGCAAAACCTGGACAAAAGCAGGCACGGGACCGCGATCAGCTGTCGCAGGACTGGGCCTCGTGGTGGTGATCGGTATCCGTGAGCGGCGAAAGGTGTGCTCGTTCTCCTTGGGCGCTGAAAAGCGTCAGTAGTTCTGCGGGTTGGGTGCCGGCGCTGGAGAGATGGTGCGGTGTGCGGGTGTCGAAGTCGGCGGCTTCTCCAGGGCCCAGCTGGTATTGCTGATCGCCCAGAAGCAGCCGGACCTGCCCATTGAGCACATAGAACCATTCGTACCCATCATGGGTTTGCAGGGTCGGCGGCGATGATGTGGCGGGCGGATAGATGACTTTGTACGCCTGGATTCCTCCGGGGCGTCGCGTCAGCGGCACGACGGTGAAGCTGCCTCGCCGGATGGGACGCAGGTGGATGCGGGGGTCACCGGTAGGTGGTGCCGCGACCAGGTCGTCGAGGGGGACGCTGTACGCCCGCGCGAGCGGAAGTAGTTGCTCCAGCGTCGGGCGCAGTTTTCCGGTCTCGAGCCGCGACAACGTGCTGGCGGTCAGCCCGGTCTCTGCCGCCAGGGCTGCCAGGGAGATGTTGCGGGACTGGCGTAGCGCGCGCAGACGTGGGCCGACCTGCGCCAGAACGTCGTCTTCGGTGGTGTTCATCGGGCCATGATGCGGATCCGCAATTTTTCTAGCAAGTCGGCGATGTCGCTGGCGATGCTGGTCGCGGAGGTAGCAATCGATGCTTACAACAGCAACAACAGCTTCTGGAGTCGCGGCCCGGTGGTCGCGTGTCGTGATCGCCGCCGCAGCAACGGTGGCCCTGACGGCAGCCTGTACCACGCCTGAGGCTCAGGGCCAGGAAGCCGCCCCGGGGACAGCGCCCGCGGTAGCTTCCACTGGCTTCGACGCGGCGACCCGCGACGACGCCGAATTCAACCGTCAGTTCTCGCACAGGACCGCTGACGTCGACGGCGTGACCATACATTACGTCACCGGCGGAACCGGCGAACCGCTCGTTCTGCTGCATGGCTGGCCACAGTCGTGGTTCGAGTGGCGCGGCATCATGCCGGCTCTGGCCGAGAAGTACACGGTGTACGCGGTCGACCTGCCAGGGCTCGGTGACAGCGTGGGCACGCCATCGGGATACGACAAGGCCACCCTGGCCCGGTACGTGCACGGGCTGCTCGCCGGCAACCTCGGCCTGCACCAGATCAATCTGGCCGCGCACGACTTGGGGGCCGGTGTCGGTTTCCAGTACGCCGCCCAATTCCCTGACGAGGTTGTCAGGTATGCCCACTTGGATTATCCGCTCCCGGGTCCAGCGCACAGTGCGGACGCCTATCGCCAGTTGAGCTGGCACATGGCTTTCCACAACCAGGACGGGTTCCCCGAGATGCTCGTCGACGATGACGTGCGCGAGTACCTCTCGCTCTTCTACGGCTATGTCGCCCACGGCGGAGCCGGCTTCGGTGGGCCCGGGGCAAAGGCGCCGTTCACCGCTGCTCAGATCGACGAATTCGCTCGCACCTATCAGCGACCTCAGGTGCTGTCCGGCGGTTTCAACCTCTACCGCACGTTGGATGTCGACGAGCGGGACAACAAAGCGGCGAAACCGATCACCATGCCGACGATGCTGATGACAGCCGAGGGCACGCTCGAGTTCACCCGCTCGACGGTCCAGCCACTCATGTCCAACATCAGCCGCGCTGTCGAGGTTTCCGGCTCGGGCCACTGGCTGCCTGAAGAGAACCCCCAGCTCGTGACCACAGAGATGATCAATTTCTTCGGTCGGGGCGCCAGTTGAAAACCGAACCTTTCCCATCATCAGCAAATCGGGTTCTGGACAGCAAGGGAACGAAGAAATGAATGCGAACAGCGCAGACGTGGTGGTGATCGGCGGTGGTGCGGCCGGGCTGGCCGCGGCGACGTCGCTCGCGAGATTCCGGCACCGGCTGGTGCTGGTTGATGCGGGAGCCCCCCGCAACGCTCCTGCGAGCGGGGTGCACAACTATCTGTCGCGAGACGGCATGTCGCCGGCTGACCTTCTCGC
Source organism: Actinoplanes lutulentus (assembly GCF_003259845.1). Lineage (GTDB taxonomy): Bacteria > Actinomycetota > Actinomycetes > Mycobacteriales > Micromonosporaceae > Actinoplanes > Actinoplanes lutulentus. The sequence continues at coordinate 1,761 of NZ_QLMJ01000034.1, read as the reverse complement.
ATCCGGTCGGGCGCAACTTCGCGGCTACGGGGCGCAGATCATCGACGGCACGGTGGCCGCCGTCCGTCCGGCCCTGCCCTCGGGGCCGCAGCCACGGTTCACCGTCGAGCTGGCCGATGGACGGCGCCTGAGTGCCCGGCGGGTGCTGGCCGCCAGCGGATTGGCCGACGTACTACCGCAGATCCCGGGGCTCGCCGAACGGTGGGGCCGCGACGTGCTGCACTGCCCGTACTGCCACGGCTGGGAGGTACGTGATCAACGCATCGCAGTGCTCGCCTCCTCGACGCCGGCCGTGCACACCGCCTTCCTGTGGCGCCAACTCAGCCCGGATGTCACCCTCCTACTACAGCCCGGCGTGCAGCCGGGCGACGAGCAGTGGGAACGGTTGGCCGCCCGTGGCATCACCGTGGTCACCGGACCGGCCGACGAAGTGTCCATCGACGGCGACCGGTTGCGCGGAGTACGCCTCGCCGGCGGACATCTCGTCGAATGCGACGCGGTCGCGATCAGCACGTCCCTGCATGCCAGGGCACAATTCCTCGTCCCGCTGGGCCTGCGGGCAACCCCCTTCACCATGGGCGACATCGTCATCGGCAGCCGCGTCGAGGCCGGGCCGACTGGCGTGACATCAGTGCCAGGCGTCTACGTCGCGGGCAACGTCACCGACCTGTTCGGGCAGGTCGCCGGAGCGGTCAGCAGCGGCCTCGCCGCCGCCGCAGCGATCAACACATCCCTGATCGACGAAGACACCGATGCGGCGGTCGCCGCCACCCGGGGCGAGATTCCCGGCCCGTCAGCCGCAAAGGTTCCGGCCGATCGGGGGTACCTGCTGTGAACGGATCCGCTGAACAGTTCTGGGAGAAGCTGTACGCCGGACGAGAGCAGGCCACGGACCGGCGCGTGAACATCGTGCTGGCCGACGTCGTAACCGGCCTCGCCGATGTGGCGGCCGGTGACGCGTTGGACCTCGGCTGCGCCGAAGGCGCCGACAGCGTATGGCTGGCCACCCGCGGCTGGAATGTCGTGTCGGTCGACATCTCCCCCACCGCGCTGCGCCGCGCCGCTGACCGGGCCGCCGCCGCCGGTGTCGCCGGGCGGATCCGCACCGAGCAGCACGACCTGGCGGTCAGTTTCCCGGCCGGCGACTTCGACCTGGTCACCGCGCAGTACCTGCAAACCCCGCTGCGATTCCCGCGGGAACAGGTGCTGGCCAAGGCCGCGAACGCCGTCCGTCCCGGTGGGCTACTGCTCGTCGTCGACCACGCCTCGGTGGCCCCATGGTCCTGGAACCGCGACGAGAACCCGGTCTTTCCGACACCGCAGGAAACGATGCGGTCCTGGCAGCTCGAGCCCGAGCAGTGGATCCCGTACCGGGTCGAGGCCGCCCAGCGTGAGGCCCGCGGCCCCGCCGGCGAGACGGCCATCGTCACCGACAACATCATCGCCCTGCGCCGCAGCTGACCCCTGCCGCCGCCCTCGAACGGACGCCACAAGCCTCGTGAACGACACCGACAACGCCCAACCCGCACGCCGGCGACAACCAGCACAGCATCGCCATTCCCACCCCGTCGGCTCGGAACGGGCGGTAGGGGCGGCTGTCCCTCAAGCCGCTGGAGCAGAGCGACCACAACCCGATGCGCCAAGGGTGCGGGGCCGTGAGAAGGCACACCGGGCTCGCGCTTCCCAGCTGGGACACCACCCGGTACGTTAGTGATAGGTCAACCACTAACAAAGGAACGCGCATGACTGACACCCAGGTTT
>NZ_QLMJ01000033.1:8193-46630 GCF_003259845.1 Actinoplanes lutulentus | reverse complement strand
AACCTCGCCATGTCGGTGAATAACCATGCGAGCCGGTTGGCGGCGGCAGGCCGGCGGGTCGAGGCATTGACCGCCAGCCAGGAAGCCGTCGACCTCTACCGGGCGCTGGCCGCCGACAACCGCGACGCCTACCTACCCAACCTCGCCATGTCGGTGAATAACCATGCGAGCCGGTTGGCGGCGGCAGGCCGGCGGGTCGAGGCATTGACCGCCAGCCAGGAAGCCGTCGACCTCTACCGGGCGCTGGCCGCCGACAACCGCGACGCCTACCTACCCAACCTCGCCATGTCGGTGAATAACCATGCGAGCCGGTTGGCGGCGGCAGGCCGGCGGGTCGAGGCATTGACCGCCAGCCAGGAGGCCGTCGACCTACGCCGGGAGCTGGTAGCCGACAACCGCGACGCCTATCTACCCGACCTCGCGACGTCGGTGAACAACCACGCGATCCGATTGGCGGCGGCAGGCCGGCGGGCCGAGGCATTGACCGCCAGCCAGGAAGCCGTCGACCTACGCCGGGAGCTGGTAGCCAGCAATCGCGACGCCTACCTACCCGGCCTCGCCATGTCGCTGTGGAACGTCGGATTCGTGGCGGTCCAGTTGGAGGAGGCGTCCGACCAGGCTCTGGTCGCGACATCCGAGGCGGTCAAGCTATTCCGTGTCCTCGCGACTGACGAACCCGACGCCTTCACACCGCAGCTCAACGCCGCATCGAAGACCCACGCCCAACTCCAGGAAATGCTGGACAGCCAGCACACCGGAATGGCCGATCAGGACTCGGAAAACTCGGAGAACAGCAGGCTGCCTCACCACTCAGCAGCCGACGATTTGGATAACCACTGATCCCATGTGGCCGCGCATTCGCGTGAGGTGCTGATAATCAGGGCGCGTTAGTAAGTGCCAGGTCCGCCGCGCGAGCAAGCAGGCCTCTGCTGGCCGGTTGAAAACCTGACCGGACCTGTCACGGTCTGACAATCGCTTCTGGTGTCAGGCCGTACTGCCTCAATCGGAGTTCCAGAAAGCCTGCACGGTCCAAGTGCAGCGCCGGACTCTGAACGAGGACGACACGATGACATCCCGCACCCGCATCAACGAAACAGCTCTGACCACGGCGGAGAAGGCCTTCGCCATGCTGACATGCGAGCCCGCCCCGCTGGTGTTCGACGCCCGACGGATCCCCGGACTGCCGAACAGCACACTGCCGCTCGACGAGCTACGCACCTTGCTGATTTACGAACGCCATGACAGCAGCACAACCGACAAGCTGTGGCAGCAACTCGCCCGCCACGCCCGCGAGTGGGGACCGGCCTGGGTGGTCGGCGCCATCGGCCTCGCCCTACCGGCGCTGACGCACCTGGCAGCCCGGATCAGCCACGACGATCCGCGGCACGCCGACGACGTCGATTCCGAGGTCCTGGCCGGTTTCCTCGAGGCGCTGCGTACGGCGGACCTGAAACCGCCCCGGCTCTGGCTGCGGATGTGCTGGACCGCCTGGCGGGCTGGCGCCGCGGTGGTCCTCGCTGACGACGGCGAGGAACTGCCGCTAGATTTTCCCGTCGGGTCGCGGTCGCCGCGCATGCCGTACGGGCATCCGGATCTACTGCTCGGCCGTGCTGCCGCTGCCGGCCTGATCACGGCCGAGGCAGCCGAGCTGATCAGCATGACCCGGTTCGGTGACGCGATGATCGAGCAACTCGCTGCTGAGCGGGGCGTCACCCCGGGATCGCTGCGGATGCGACGGCGCCGCGCCGAGCGGACCGTTGCCGCAGCCGTGACCAGCGGCGATCTGTCAAATCCAATGCGGTCGACGATCGCCTCAGAAGGGAAGAGAGCCGCCTGACGGTAGCTACCCACCACGACTACGTGGCCGCACCGGGCTGACCCGGTGCGGCCACGTTTGCTTGCCGCGCCTGCGTGGTGGACTACAGCTGACGGGCGGTACGGGTGATGGCGGCGAGGCCGGGCCAGCGTCGGCGGGCGCCCTGGCGGGTCATGCCGATGGCGTTCCCGAGCTCGACGTAGTCAGCGCCAGCTTGTGCGGCACTGATGGCCGCGTCTTCGCGATGTGCGCCGACTTCGGAGTGCAGCAGGTGGGCTGCGGCGAGCACGGCCAAACGCACCTCGCGATCGGTCGGCTCCTGTGCGTCAGCGTCGCAGAGCTGCTGCGCCATCTGCAGGATCATCTGAGCGACCTGGATGTTGAGCTGCCGGGATACGGGAGCAGGCAGCGCGGGGCCGTTCACCGCATCACCACCCTGCCGACGTCCTCGGACCGCGGCTTCCGGATATCGCTGCCTGGCAGGAGCACGCTGGTGGGGTCGGCGTTCATGACGGCACCTCCGAATCAGCACGACAACGATGCGCGTCGATGATTTCCTACGGCGCAGGGCTCGACAACAGGTTATGTCGCCCCAAGATCCGCCACGACAGCACTCGTTGTCACTACAAGATCCGGCCCGACAGCGCTCGTTGTCGGCCCAAATCGAGCCGGACAACACCCGATGTCGGTAACACGGCCCGCGCTGACCGGTTCTGTCAGGTGGTGACAGATCTTCGGCGAGTTCGATCGGCCTGACAACTCGGATCTGAGGGGTGCATGTCATCCACGGCATGCCCGCCCGGTGAGGACCGTTTCTTCCGGCGGAGCTCACGTCCGGCATGGCTGGCGCGGCGTACTGACACCGCATTCCCTTCGCGTGATGTGAGGGAGGAGCGCCCCCACCGGACTTGACCGTTCTCGCCCAGGTCCTCACCGCGGCGGCCCCACAGATCTGTGGAGCGCCGCAAGTGCACACGACTCTCTCGGTTCTTGCCGAGGTCGCCGCCATGCCCCAGGTGGTGTTGGCGGCACCGAAGACCATTCCTCAAGTCATCGACGGCCTCACCGACTGGATCATGGGCATCCTCGCGCTGGTCGCGACGCTGTTCCTGGTCATCGCGGGCCTGCGATACACGGCTGCCGGCGGCGATCCGGCTCAGGTGGAACAGGCGAAAGGCAACTTCAAATCCGCCCTGATCGGCTACGCCCTCGCGTTTCTGTCGCCGACGATTCTCGACGTGCTGCAAAGCATCATCGGTGGTTGACCGGTGACCGACTGGCTGTACGACGGCATCGTCGAGTGGCTCGCCGAACAGGTCGTGAGCCTGCTTGCCGGCCTGGTCACGCTCTTGACCGACAAAGTGTTCCTGTCGCCGGCGGTCACCGGGTTCCCGCAGGTCCAGCAGTTGGCCGAGCGGTCGCTGGTGGTGGTGAACGCGGCCTACGTGCTGGCGTTCATCACGGCCGGACTGCTCGGCATGACTCACGGCAGTCTGCAAACGCAGTACCAGGTCAAGGAGCTGCTGCCCCGCCTGGTGTTCGGGTTGATCGCCGCGAACTTCGGCGTCGAACTGTGCGACGCCCTGATCGAGATCGCCAATGCGCTGACGTTGGCGCTGACCGGCGAGACCGCCGCCGGTCCTGAGGTGATCCGGTTCGTTCAGGACCGGATTGTGGCGAGCATGTCCAGCCCGGGTGTGGCCCTGATGACCGCCGCGCTCGGCATTCTCATCGTCATCATGTTCTACCTGCTCATCGTGAGCTGGTTCGGACGCGTCGCGGTGCTGATCGTCCTGGCGGGAATCGCCCCGGCCGCGCTGGCCTGTTACGGCCTGCCGCAGACCCAAGCGGTGGTGGGGCTGTGGTGGCGCGCCCTGCTCGGCACTTTGATCACCCCGGTGCTGCAGGCGCTGTTCTTCACCGAGGGCGTCAGCCTGCTGATCGGCCCGACGTTTCGTGTCCCGGAGGTCCTGGGCGCCGACGCCGATGACCACGATTTCGAGATTGCCAACCTGTTCATCGCGTTCTGCCTGCTGATGCTCACGATCCGAATCCCGAAGCTGGTCGGTCGCTACGTCACCAGTTCGGGCGGAGGACGCAACAGCGCGAGCGTGCTGGTGCGCGCGGTCGTCATGCAGTCGGTGACCCGCAGCCTGCTGCGCCGACGGCAGGCAGAACCGGCCCCGACCCAGGTGGCGGTGCATCAGCACAACCATCACCACTACCGGCGGCTGCGCCGAGTCATCTTGAACGGAGACCAGCAATGATCGGCAACGACGACATTCCGCAGACTTCGGTTCCTGCCGACATCGGCGCCCCGGACACCATCGCCTGGGGTTTGACGTTTCGCCAGCTCGCGATCCTCGGCACCGTCGCCTTCGTGGGCTGGATGCTCTACTCACGGCTCGGCCCGCTCCTCCCACAGGCGGCCTGGATCACGATCGCGGCCGTGGTCGCGGCGGTGACCGTCGGCGTGGTGCTCGGCCGGCGCGATGGCCTGCCCTTGGACGTGTGGCTGCGGCACGGACTCGCCTTCAAGCGCAACCCCCGCACGCTTGCCCCCGGCCGTACCCGTGCCAGCGCGGTCGCCGCGGCGAACGGCATGCCGACGGTGCCGGCGCCGCTGCGTTCCCCGGTCACGAGTATTAGCGCGGCCGGGATCCTCACCAGCGAGGGCGGCGACCGGGTGCTGATCGCCTGTGGCACCACGAACATTCATTTGCGCACCGGCAGCGAACAGAGCGCGCTGCTCGACGGGTTCGCCCGGTTCCTCAACGCCCTGACCGCACCGGCGCAGATCGTCGTAGCGGCACAACGCCATGACCTGAGTGCCCACGCAGAGACTGTCGCTGATCAGGTGCCACGGCTGTCCCATCCGGCGTTGCAGGCCGCCGCCGCAGATCACGCCGCGTTCCTGGCCGACCTCGACAACGGGCGCGATCCGTTGCGCCGGCAGGTCGTGGCCGTGATCACCGGCGAACACGCCGCCGAAGCGGCGGTGCGGTCGCTGTCCGGTCTCGGCATCGAGGCCACCCCGCTGGATGGCCCGGCTGTCGCCGCGGCGCTGGCCGGCGCGGTCGACCCTTTCGCCACTGTTGTGCCTGGGCCGCGTGCGGTGCCGGGCATCCCGATCACCCTGCGGAGTACACCTTGAACCTGCTCAAAAGCAACACGACGACGACTACGGCGGCCGGGGAGATGCCCTCCCCGGCCGCCTTGCTGATTGAGCCCGGACATGTCCGGGTCGGTGACGGGTACGCCGCCACGTTCGCGGTGTGCGGCTTCCCCGCACAGGTCGGCCCGGCCTGGCTCGACCCGCTGCTGTCCTATCCCGGCCGCGTCGACGTCGCGGTCCACATCGATCCGATCCCGCCGCAGCTGGCCGCCCCGATGCTAAAACGCCAACGCGCACGCCTGGAGTCCTCGCGCCGGCTCACCGCCGACCAAGGCCGCCTCGACGACCCGATGACCGAGGCAGCCGCCGAGGACGCCGCCGATCTCGCCGACCGGGTCGCCCGCGGCGCGGCCAAGCTCTACAACACCGGCATCTACGTCACCATCCACGCCCGCGACCTCGACGAGCTGCGGCAGGTCACCGCCGGCGTCAAGGCGGCGGCCGCGAGCGTGCTGCTCGACCTGCAACCGGTGACCTTCCGCCAGCACCAGGGCTGGATCGCCACGCTGCCGCTCGGCGTGGACCCGCTGCGCATGCGGCGGGTGCTCGACACCACCGCGCTCGCGGCGGCATTCCCGCTCGCCTCGGCCGACCTGCCCGCCCCGACGCCGGGGCTGGTCGCCGGGTCCGAAGGCGTGCTGTACGGGTTGAACACCACCAGCAACGGCGTGCTGCTGTGGAACCGGTGGACGCAGGACAACCACAACAGCGTGGTCCTGGCCCGTTCCGGCGCCGGCAAGAGCTACCTGGTCAAACTCGACGTGCTCCGCAACCTCTATCAGGGCACGACCGTGGCGGTCATCGACCCGGAAGACGAGTACACGCCGCTCGCAAAACACGTCGGCGGCGCCGTGGTGCGGCTGGGACAGCCTGGGGTACGCCTCAACCCGTTCGACCTGCCCGCCGACGACCGCCCGGACACCCTGACCCGGCGCGGCCTGTTCCTGCACACGCTGATCTCCGTGATGCTCGGCGCGGTCCCGCCACCGGCCGAACGAGCCGCCCTCGACCGGGCGATCACCACCACCTACGCCCGCGCGGGGATCAACGCCGACCCCGCGACCTGGACCCGCCCAGCGCCGCTGCTACGCGACCTCGGCGCTGTTCTGACGGCCGACGCCGATCCTGCTGCCGGGCAGCTCGGCGCGCGGCTGGCACCGTGGACCGGCGGCAACTTCGCCGCTCTGTTCGACGGCCCAACGACCAGCAGCCCTGGTGGGCATTTGACGGTGTGGTCGTTGCGGTATCTGCCCGACGAGGTGCGCACCGTGGGCACGCTGCTGGCCCTCGACGCGATCTGGTCGAGCATCGACACCCCGGCCGCACCCGATCGGCGGAGCCTGGTGGTGGTCGACGAGGCCTGGCTGCTGATGCGCGACCCGGAAGGCAGCCGGTTCCTGTTCCGGATGGCCAAGGCCGCCCGTAAACGGCGGGCCGGACTGGCCGTGATTTCCCAGGACGCCGCCGACGTGCTTTCGACCGACCTCGGCCTGGCGGTGGTGTCCAATGCGGCGACCCAGGTGCTGATGCGTCAGTCCACTCAGTCCATCGATGCCGTCACCGCCGCGTTTGCCCTGACCGCTGGAGAAGCGCGGCTTCTGCTCTCGGCGCCAAGGGGCGAGGGGCTGCTCGTGGCCGGACGCAACCGCATCCCGTTCCGCAGCGTCGGATCCGCCGCCGAACACAAGATCGCCGTCACTGGCATCGGGGAGGCCGGATGACGGCTGTCCCGACCTGGCTCGGCGACCTCGCCCAATGGATTTTCGCTCGGCCGTGGCTCGGCATTCTCGCCGCGATCGCGGCCGTCGTGGCTGTCATCGGCCACGACCAGCTCCACGCCTGGCGGCACCGCCGGCTCACGGCGGACGCCCGATGGGTGATCATCGCGGCGCCGCCGGAAGTCACCGCTGAGGCCGCCGCCGCATTCTGGAGCACCCTGGCCGGCGTCCTGACCCCATCGGTGTGGCGGCGCCGGATATTCGGCTACCCGCACGTGGGCTGGGAGTACATCTGGAACGGCCGGGTGCTGACGATCCGGGTTTGGGTGCCTGGCACCGTGCCGCCCGGCGCTGTCGAGGCCGCCGTCCGCGCGGCCTGGCCCGCCGCCACCCTGACCACCGAAGCGGCGGCCGAGCCGATCCCGGCCACCGTTGCCGAACAAACCGGCGGAGCGCACTGGCCCCAGCACACCGACGTGCTGCCGCTGCGTACCGATCACGGCACCGATCCGCTGCGGGCGCTGCTCGCCGCCGGTGCCGAGGTCCGCAGCCGCGAACACGCCTGCGTGCAGGTCCTTGCCCGGCCTGCCTCAGCCCGCCGGGTCCGCGCGGCTCGCCGGGCGGCAGCGGAGAGCAGCAACTATCCGCGAGGACGACCCGACCTGGCCTCCCACGTCGTGTCCGGCGCGGTGCGGTTGCTGATCGAGCCGTTGCTTTGGCTGATCGAAGTCTTCCTGCCCAGCCCGTCCCGGCAGCGCAGCTCGGCGGCCGCGGTCCAACGGCCCGAGCGGGATCCGGTCGCCGCTGCCGAGGCGCGCACGCTGGTGGACAAGGCGATCCGGGTGCCGCACTTCGAGATCGCGATCCGGTACGCGGTCGCCGCCGATGCCGGCCGCACACCGCCGACCCCGGAACAGACGGAGCAGATCCGACAACGCCTCGCCGGGCTTGCACACACGATCGCCTCGGCCTCCGCGTCGTACACCGGGCCGAACCGGCTGCGCCGGATGAAGATGGCGCACCCGGTCGCCGGCATCGCGGCACGCCGCCTCCAGCGCGGCTTCCTGTCCACCGTGCCCGAACTCGCCGCGCTCGCGGCCCTGCCCCAAGACCTGGCAGTGCCCGGCTTGGACCGGGCCCGCGCCAAGGCGGTACCGGCCCCGGTGCAGGTGCCGTCCGGCGGCCGCAACGTCCGGATCCTCGGCCGCTCGCAGGTCGGCGGCCACAGCGTCGGGCTCCGAGTCGTCGACAGCCGTCAACACGTACATCTGGTGGGTAAGACCGGTGTCGGTAAGTCGGTGCTGCTGCTCAACATGATTTTGGGCGACATCCGCGCCGGGCGCGGCACGGTGGTCATCGATCCTCGCGGCGACCTGATCATCGACATCCTCGACCGGCTCCCCGCCAGCTACGCCGACCGCATCCACATCATCGACCCGGAGCAGGAGAACAGCGCCTGCTTCAACCCCCTAGACGACCAGGGCGACGCCCATCTCGCCGTGGACAACCTGGTGGGGATCTTCGCGAAGATCTTCCAAGGGCAGTGGGGACCGCGCATGGACGACACCATGCGCGTCGCCTGCCTCACCCTGATGCGCCACGCCCGACCCACCCTGAGCCTGGTGCCGTCGCTGCTGCAGGACCGGCAGTTCCGGGCCCGGTTCACCCATGGCCTGGATGATCCGGAAGGACTCGGCGGGTTCTGGCTCTGGTACGACGGCATCAACGAGCAGTTCCGCGGCCAGGTCATCGCCCCTGTCCTCGCGAGGCTGCGGGCGTTCCTGCTGCGGGACTTCGTGAAGAACGTGATCGGCAACGCCCACAGCTCGTTCGACATGGGTCAGGTCCTCGACGGCGGTGTGCTGTTGTGCCGACTGCCCAAGGGAACCCTGGGCGAGGAGACCGCCCGGATCCTCGGCTCGCTGCTCGTCGCCCGGGTCTGGCAGGCCGCGATCGCACGGGCCAGCACCCCGGAAGAGCAGCGCAAGGACGCGGTGCTTTATCTCGACGAGTGCCAGAACTTCCTGACCTTGCCGAACAGCGTCAGCGACATGCTGGCCGAGGCACGCGGGTTCCGGCTCAGCCTCGTCCTCGCTCATCAGGATCTGCACCAGCTCCCCGATGACGTCGCTGCGGCGCTGTCGGCGAACGCGCGGTCGAAGATCTTCTTTAACGTCGACCCGGGCGATGCCAAAGAGCTGTCCAAACACACCAAACCCCAGGTCGACGAGCATGACCTCGCCAACCTTGACCTCTTCACCGCCACCGCCAGGTTGTTGGTCGGCAACCGGGAACTACCGGCGTTCAGCATGGTCACCAACCCGCCAGGGCCGAAAGACGGCGAACCTACCGCGATCCGCCAGCTCTGCGCGGCGGCGAACGTACCAACGGGTGAGGAGCCGCCGATGCAGCAGCTCGCCCGCCACGCGATGCGCCGCCGGATGGCCGACGGCAACGCCTGACCGGAAGTGCGCGGGGTTCCTCGCTGGGGTCCTCGCCTGAGGGCTCGTCTGGGCTCGTCTGCGAAGCGAGCACCCCGGCGAGCCCTCTCGCCAGCTCCTGTCAGGTTTCTGAGCTGCGTGAATGCCGCCACCGCCGGGCGAATCGCCAAGATCGACACGTCACGACTCCCTACGGGGTCTCTCTCCCCACAGGGGTGAACACCATGCCTTCCTCACGTACAAACAGCCTTCTCTCCCTTTATCCACGAATCACCAACCGCGACCGAACCCTGCTCCAGCTTCTCGACGAGCACCAGATCCTGACCACCGGTCAAGTCCACCGACTGCTGTTTCGAGCCCGGCGCACCTGCGAGCTCCGCCTCCGCGTCCTCGCGGACCTCGACCTGCTCGAGCGATTCCGTTTCTTCCGCGACGGCGGAGGCACCCAGCCCTGGCACTGGACGCTCGGCTACAACGGCCGAAGATTCCAGGCCTCGGTCCACCGCCGGCCCGAGCTCACCCCGCGTTCCAGCGACCAGCTCGTGCAAAGGCTGTCGACGAACCCGCACCTGAACCACCTGATCACGGTCAACGAATTTTTTGTACGCCTGAAGGCGCAGAGCCTGCGGCACGCCGAAGCACGGCTGGAGCGCTGGTGGTCCGAGACGACGACCAGCAACCAGTTCCGGAGCATCACCGCGGACGGACATGGCCTCTGGACCGATGCCGACACGACGGTCGGGTTCTTCCTCGAAGCCGACAACGGCACCGAACCGCTGGGCCGCGTGATCGCCAAACTCAGCCGCTACGAAGGCCTGGTCCGAGACGGCGGACCCCGGTACCCGATCCTGATCTGGCTCGGCAGCGAACAACGCGAGGAGCACCTACACCGGCTCCTGCGTGACGAGCAACCTGCCGGCGTCCCGGTCGCGACCGCCACGCAGAACCACGAGCCGGCTGACCCGGTGTGGCTTCCCGCAGGCGAGATCAGCAGGGTTCGGCTGATTGAGCTGCCCAGCGACCACGGCGCTCCGGCCGCCGCCAACCCGAACTACGGCGAGGACGGCTCCTTCCAACTCTGACAACCGTCGACAGGCGCGAGGCGGTTTCTAACAGCGCAGGTCACGTACATGATCGCGGTTTCTGACAGCGCTGGCGCTGTCAGGTGATGGAGCTACGGTGCGGATTCCTTTTGTTCGCACCGCCGCCCGTCTGCCCCCGACTTCGGGGAATCTGCACGCGCCCGCCGCGATCACCCATAGCCCACCTCCTCGGTCGGCTCGTGATCCACGCCTTGCGCCTTCATTCGCAGATGTCTCAGACCAGACGCAGCGCTCCGGTGGCACCACCCACCTCACACTTCACCGCTTCGTGAAGGGAGCACCCCGTCATGTCCTCTTCCTTTGGAAAGCGCATCGTCACCGTCTGCTTTGACCGTGACAGCGATGCCAACTGGTTCGCGGCCTCCGAATTGCTCGATGAGTTGCTGTCCACCAACGGCACTCTGGTTGAGCGGTTCCGGGTACGGCATCTGCCGCTGCTCGGATGGCTGACCCGCTTCTTCGCCTACTGGCTGATCAACGCCAGCCGTCGAAGCGGAGCGGTCACCGCAGCTGCCGGAGGTCGTATGTGCCGTCTCGACCTTGATCGCACCGCAGCCAGCGGTGCGGACCGGGCTGCCGCCCGGTGGCGGGACTGGCACACGCAGGTAGCCGCCACTACACCGGCGGCAAGGAGCTGGGAGGACTTCCTGACCCAGCATCAGTCAGCGCCGGACAAGCTCAGCGAAGCCGAGGCGCGCCGACGCTTCGAGCATCAGCCCCGGGTCCTCGCGATGCTGGCCCACCCCGGCGACCAGCGACTCGACCCGTACGAGCTGGGCCTGTACCAAGCCGGGGAGGCGACCTACGTCGGCTTCTACTGGCGTGCCGCGTTGGTCGGTGATGCGCTGATCACCACCGACGGCAACCTGATGCGGGCGGCCAGCAACAGCCTTGCCGACCGCTTCCGGTTCCTCAACCAGGCGTGCGCCTACCTGGGCGCACTCCATGGCAGTGCGCGCGTGTGCGCACTCGCCGCCGACTGAACACAACCCATCTGACAGACCGAAGGCCGGCCACAGCTAACTGCTGTGGCCGGCCTTCCTCGTGTTCAGCACTCGGCGTGCCCAAATCGTCCGGCGCCGATCGGCGCCGGGAGACACCCCACAGTTCCCGAGGAGGGAAACCGATGGATCTCACATCCCTACAACCAGCGGCCCAGGCGGTACTCCGCGCTGTCGCCGAAGCCGGCCCGGCCACACCGGCCGAGCTCGTCGACAAGACGAGCAAGGCGAAGTCGACCGTCGACCGGGCCATCAAGGCCCTCGTCGAGGCCGACCTGATCGTCCCGGCCGACCCCGACGCCGAGGAGGGCACGCCCGCTCGCTGGATCCTCTCCGAGGTCGCCGCCGACGAGCTGCACCCGGGCGACTTCCGTAAGGCGAACGTCGACGACACGAGCGACTCCGGATCCGATGCCGATGATGCCGCGGGAACGGCAGACGAGCCCGGCCCCGAACTCGTCGAACCGGCCGATCACCTCACCGAGCCGAACGGCGACGGTGCGAGCAACTCGTCCGACGAGGGCGAGCAGGACGACGCCAAAATGGTCGAGGCCACCGGTGTGAGCACGAGCGCTGCACCCGCCAGTGTCCCGCCGAGCCCGGCGGCCGAGGCCAGCCGGCGAGCGCCCCGGTTCGCGGACCGCAGAGTCATGGCTCTCAAAGCTGTGCTAGCCGAGGCTGGCGACGACGGAGCAACGCTCGACCAGATCGTCGCCGAGACCACCATCGGCCACCCGACCGCGAGCCGGCTGCTCGACGCGATGGAACGGGTCGACGCCGCCCGCCGCAAGCCTGACGACACCCGGCGGTGGATCACCGGACCGACCAAGGCCAGCGAAGTCGACCCCGACCCCAAACCGCCGCGCTGCCCCTTTTGCGCCCAGGTCGTCCGTGGCACGACCACGATGCCGACTCTGATCGCGGCACTCCTGGCCCTCGCCGACCCGGACGGCACGCTGAGTGTCATCGGCCAGGACGGCGAGATCCACACGGTCACGCTGTCCAAGGGCACACCGCCTCCCGGACCGCGTGCCGCGAGCACCGGCAGCCGCAGCAGCACTGCGGGCGCCAACGGCGACGGCAACCAGCCTTTCGCACGCGGCGAGCTGGAGAAGGTGACACAGGCCGTCCTGGAAGGTGCACCGGGCAAGCCCATGACGCCGCAGGACATCGCCACCGCGATCGGCGAGCAGCACGGCCGCACCGTCAGCTCCGGCGCGGTGCGGAACAACTGCACCAAGCTCGCCGCCGCCGGCCACATCGTGCTGGTCGCGGAAAGCCCGCTCACCTTCCTCTTCCCGGCACCGACCACCAGCAACGAGCAGGAGGACAGCGACGCCGGCGGCACCGGCCAGACCGACGCCGAAGACCGCGACACCACAGAGGCCAGTGGCGACCACGCCGACGGCCAGCCCTCGGCCAGCAACCAAAACGCCTAACCCCCAGCCGGGGCCGAACTCACGTTCGGCCCCGGCGCCACATGAAGGGAGAAATCCGTGCCGCACCAATCACAGCGGCTCGCATACAAGACCGCCCGGCCCGCCGGTACCTGCGCCATCACCAGCGGAGGCAACGGGTGAGCCAGTGGTTCTCTTTCGGCCCGTGGGCGTTCTCCATCGACGCCGCCGAAGCCGCGATAGCCGCGAGACACCGCCCCATCCAGCCGATTCCCGTCGACGCCTGGGCAAGCTTCTACGGACTCAAACACCTCGGCGATCCGCGTCGGTCCGCAGCCGCGCTCATCGGCCCTACCAGCGACGCGCTCGATCGCGAATACGCGATGACGGCCGACCTCGCCAATCCGGTGATCGTCGCTCAGCTCCTCGTGGAGAACCAGCCCGCACCGCTGCTCATCGACGGCACGCACCGGCTCTACAGGGCGTGGCGCGAGAAGGTGTCTGAGCTGCCGGCCTACGTGCTCACTGTCGAGGAGACCCTCGGCATCCGGCACCCGGTGAGCTTGGGACCTTGCGGCATCACCGTCACCGCCGCCTCGCGGACACGCTGACGCTCGCAACAGAGCCTTTCGCCAACGCCTCGGGTCCGCCGGTAGCCGGTCGGGTCCGAGGCGTTCGCCTCTGCCGACCCGCGGCGGAATTCTCTGACCACGCACGCGGTCGAGCGGCGTTTCCCCATGCGTCGCGCGCCTGCGGATGCTCGGCAGTCGCGGCACGCGGATTCGCCACTGCGAGGACCTGGGCGCGCGTGGAACCACTCAGCCAATGCGGGACACGCTAACGAAAGCGAGACGCACCATGCGCATCATCACCGTCACTACCGCCGACGAACGTGCCGCCGTCACCGCGGCCGCCCAGGCCGCAACGATCATCCGGAACCGGTTCAACACCGCAGCACTGATCGATGTCGCATCTAATGACAGCCCTGTCGATGGCGACGCCAAGTACGACCTCTTGAACATCTGGTCCGCCGGCGAAAGCCGCGACCGCACGTTCCATGACCCAACCTGGCTGTGGTCCGTGGTCGCCGACCACGGCGGCCACCGGTTGCTCCCCGCAAATGAGGTACGCCAAGTGCAGACCTTGCTCAGAACCGCCGGAGAGACGAACCCGTACCTCTTCGAACCCGGCGAACTGGGAGCCAACTGCTGGGAACTCGACCTCGACGCAGTCCTCAATGCGCACCTTGCGGACACCCGCAAACAGTGACGCCTGGACAGATCTGGCTCGACTTACCGCATGAAGCAATGCCGGTATTAGGCGAGCCGGTCAGGGCGAACGCCGTCGGTCGTTCGCCTTCACCGCGGCGGCAGTAGTCACTACTGCCGGCGACCGTCCGCAACATCCCGTGCTGGGGAGCTCGAAGCATGTCCCCGGCACGACCGGGCCAGACGTGTGCGCAGGCTTCCCCAGCATCACCCACCCTGGGAATGACCATGACCAACGCTTTCCGTATCAACCTGAAGAAACCTGCCGACGTAGCCGCCGTCGTGCCCTACCTGCTCGGCTTCCACCCCCACGATCAGCTCGCCATCCTCGCACTCCACAGCGGCCGAATCCTCTTCGCCGCTGCCACACCCGTACCCTTCTCGGCCGATGCCGCGGACGATGCGGCCTCAATCGCCATTCGGATCGCGGCGCACGATCCCGACCGCGTCATCCTCATCGGCTACGGTCCTGACGAACCGATCGCCACCGCTGTAAACCACACCCAGGAGGCGTTCAACGCCCTAGGAGTCGCAGTCCTGGCAACGCTCCGCGTCCACGACAGCCGAATCTGGCATCTCGGGTGCGATGCCCCGGTCTGTCAGACCGACGGCGTGCCGTTCGATTCCAGCACGACCGCCGTAGCCGCCCACGCCACCTTTCTGGGCCTGGCCCCAGCCGACAACATCGACACTTTCGCTGCCCGGCTCGCCCCAATCACCGGACCCGATCGCGAGGCCATGCGCAAGGCCCTTATCGCTGCGCACCAACACCTCGCCGACATCGCGACCGGCACCGAGGAAGAGATTGAAGCTCGGTTTCAGGGTCTCGCCGAAGATCTCATCGACGAGACCCTGACCACCTATCAGCAGGATCACCACTTTCCCGACGATCGAGCTGCCCTCCTACTCGCCCTGCTGACCGATCCCCAGACAAGTGACGTAGCGATACCGACTGTCGAAGGCGATGAACTCGACGTCCGCATATGGACCGACCTGACCCGCCGCGCCGACGATCCCCACGTCGCCGCGCCGGCCACTCTGCTCGCGCTCGCCGCGATGCAGAACGGCAACGGACTGCTGGCACGTTTAGCCATCGAGCGAGCTCAGGAAGTCGACCCCGACGACCCGCTGATCCAGGCAATGGCCCACGCCATCGCGCGCGGGGTAGACCCGACCGATATCCGCCGCCGTCTGCGCGAGTAGATCTTTCCCGGACGAAGCCGGCTGCCCCAGCAGGCCATCAACCCGGTCACGAACCATCAGCCCGATTCCTTGAGGTGGGCCGCCAAACAGCGCGGCCCACCTCTGCCTGTGTTTCTCGATCAAGGAGACAGCCACGTATCGGAACTACCGCAACCCCCACGAACGCCCCTGCGACTGCCGCTGTCCCGCTCACCACGGCAACCAACGCCTGCTCTACGACGACCCCGGATGCCACTGCCTGACCACCTGCGCCAGCCAACCGATGACCCTGCTCGCGCCACAGATCAACAGCGCGATCTTCCTCGACCACAACAACATCCTGTGGGTCGTACCCGGCCTTCAAGCAGGCCACTGGGACTGGCGCAACGCTGTGCCGGTCAGTATCGGCCACCCACTGTCGGCGACCAGTGATCTGCTCTCGCGGCTTCTTTATGAGGCGCACGAGAGCCTGCTCCCGCTGATCCACCGCCTTTGAAAGGCGGACTCGCCCGGCCCGTCATGCCCACTCGGTATGCAGCCGGCCCTTTTCTGTTTCCGCTCCGGAAGGCCACCCATGACCAAAGCCGTCACCGGAATCGTCATCGCCATGATCACCGCCGTATTCGGCCTACCAGCTCTTCTGCTGACCTCGATCGGAGGCAGCGGCGCCAACGCGTGCGCCAACATCGACGCACCCGGTATCGCCCCCTCCGAGGCAAATCTCGTGAACACTGCTTGGGACGCCGACCAGCTCGCTATCGCCGAGACGATCGTCTCCGTCGGCATCACCAAGAAGGTTCCCCGCTGGGGCTGGACGATCGCCCTTGCCGTCGCCATGCAGGAGTCCCGTCTCCGCAACCTTCCCCACCTCGGAGGTCGCAACAACTACGACTCCATCGGCGTCTTCCAGCAACGTCCGAGTCAGGGCTGGGGCACTGCCGAACAAATCTCGCAGCCCGCCTACCAGGCCGAAAAGTTCTACGACAAGCTCCTGAGCATCCCGGACTGGGACACGATGCCACTTGCCCAGGCCGCCCAAGCAGTCCAGATCTCCGCCTTCCCCGACGCATACGCGAAGTGGGAGCCGGAGGCCGTCCAAGTGGTCGACGCGATCTCTGACGCCGTGCTCGTTTGCTCCACGCTCGGCTTGGCCGTACCCGCTCCACGCAACTCAGACGGCTCCTGGCCGCAGGAGCAATGCAACATCCGCCCCGATCCGACCACCGGTGCCGGCTGCGTCACGCCCCGCCTGCTCCACCTCGTCCAGGAGGCGAAAGTTGCTGGCTTTCCGAGACCCTCCTGCTATCGCATCGACGACCACGGCGAACATCCCACAGGCCAAGCCTGCGACTGGATGATGACGGCCGGCGGCGAAGCCACCGGCGCCGAAAAGACCCGCGGCGACGCCATGGCTGCCTGGGCGATCGCCAACGCCGACCGCCTCGGAATCCGCTACGTCATCTGGTTCCGCATGATCTGGACCGACGACGAAGGCTGGCACGCCTACAGCAACGCATGGGGCGGCAACGATCCGTACGGCTGGCACACCAACCACGTCCACATCAGCATTCGGTAAAACGACAAAGTGTACGAGGGATCTGTCGTACGACCAGCAAATAAGTAGCGGTTGAACTACCAGAGCGTATCCCACCCTAGTAGACTGCTAATATCGCGATGAACTTCGCGGGCATCGCGATCCGCCCAATTTATCTTGCGGCGCCGACATCAAGCCACCGTCAAGGCCATTCACAATGGTCGGCAAGTCTTTATTGAACTCCGGAAAAATTTCTTGCTGGAGTGCTAGGTCTTATCTTCCGCCGGTTATCGGTCGGGTGCCGGTCGGACCTCAGAGATGTGAGACTCCGGTCCGCTTTTCTTGAGATTTAACCTCTCCTCCGGGTTCCTGATTTCCGTGAGGTGCGGCATCTGTAGATAGGGGAGCGGTTTTCTAAGCGCTTTACCCATGACCGCTCTCCATAATGGGGTCACCGACGTATAGATGTACAGGTTGATGGCGTTCATTTCGTCGTTGATAGCACTACCTAGCGCCTCGTGTCGGCCTTGATAGGTCGCGTACGCCGCATCGGCTTCAACCCCATCCAAAATTTGCGCCGCATTGAAGACCTTAATCAGTGCTTCCATGCAGTCCCGTCCTGCGATTTGAACCGCGTGCGGAGCAAACGTCTCGACTTCTGCGTATGCCTGCATCAGGGCAACACGGCGACGTTCAGCCTCGTCAAAGTCGAATTTGAATCCACTGACGGAAAATCCATTACCCTGCAGCAGCAACCCCTGGTGAGCCATCTTTCGCAACGTGTCGGCGCGTGACGCTAGGAGCCACAAGGCCTTGCGAAATTCGACGACCTTTTCCCGCCTTCGGGTCATCTCAGCGAAGGCATTCTCCTGCCATTTTCCACGGGCCGCGAACCTCACCGTTACCAGCACGGCAACGATCGATGCAATTGGCGTGGCCGCTTTCAAAAATTCTACTATGTCGGTCAACTCCACACCGCCTCTTTGTGTTTCAGGAGCGAATTCTGAGTCGCAGAAATAGGTGAGCCACGCCGCCAACCAAGGACTCATAGAAAAAAGAGCACATCGCGCACGTTCTGCGAGTACGTGACTGAGACCAGGTGCCCTGCCGGAATCGCATCGACTAGCAGCGCGCTAAGGTTCAGGTTGCAGGCTCTCCGGGTTCTGCTTTCGGTGATGAACGGCGATTATTGAAGGCGTTGTATTTGGCATCCAGGACATAAACGTAGGTCAGCAGAGCCTCAGCCAATTCCAAAGAGTCCTGAGCATCTGCAGCGCTAACCAAGAGGGTAAGATCGTGTGCTGCTTCATTGCCGAGCACTCGAAGGCCGTGAGACCAGTCCGCTAGCTTACCCTCGATGATCCTCTTATTCATAAGATCATCAAGCTTCGCTTGCAAAGTCTTTCCCGTCGCATTCTTGTCGGCGCATACCGCTTCGATCGTTCGCCTGACCATCAACGCTGACGCCGTAAATTGTCCAGCACGATGGCATGAACGGGCCTCCTCGAAAGATCTGCGCGCGGTATCGGGGATTTCAGCACTCAGTGGAGCATCCCGTCCCGGCCAGAGCACCGTTGGGGGGCCACCTGACACCAGATCCTGCCCATCCCACTCTTCTCGCTCGTGAATCACCAGTAATGCACGGCAGTGTGTACATCGAATCAGTGCATACGCGCTGGTCGGGTCTTCGTCGCTTTCGACAATCCAGCCCGCTGGAATCGACGATGTTGCGTTGCGGCAAGATGTACAGATCGCGCCGACAGGGGAAGTCCTTCACTCACGCTCGGAGAGTTTACTCGGCAAGTTAGCTTTGATCATCCCTGGGTGCCTCCAGAGAAGCTCTTCCCGTACGGGAGGCTTGGGCCAAAGGTACTGAGTCGCGGCACATGTTTTATTTGCATCTGTAATGCGCCGTTTTGACTCAACGAGTGGCCAATCTACTACGAAGACCATTAGCCAAAGCGATGGTGGTGTCCTTGGGATCGGCATCCAAATCGGTTAACGCCTTGGACAGAAGCCGGAGAAGTATGCCGATGCCATCGGCGTCTCCCAAGGAATACCGGGCGCGCATCGCTTCGACGTAGAGCGCCTCGTTGTAGCAATCCAGCAAGATCGCCTTGTCGAGCAGGTCGGATGCGGACTGTGGCTCGCCACTGGTTACTAACGCGTCAGCCAGGGCAAGGTGCGCTTCGGTGCCCCATCGGCGCACCGTTTCGCGGTGTGGCTCAAGCCAGTCGTAGTGCTGGCCCAGCGCAAGAGGTGCGCTGCTGAGATCGCATGCCGCGAGAAGCAGCTCCCGCCGACGTTCCCCTGCTGCTGTGGTCGCGTCGCGCATCAGGTCGCGAAGGGTCCAGACGTCAACATCCACGGTCGCCGGGTCGAGCTGGTACCGCCCACCGGACTTGATGAGATGGCCCCTCTTCGCTCCGACGGTGCCGGTCCGGCCGAGGACATGTCGCAGATTTGAGACGATGGTGTGCACCCGTTGATCGGCCTGGCTGAGGCGGGCATCGGGATATAGGTACTCGGCGACCTCGCGGGTAGTCGCTCCATCTGGATGCACGGCCAGGTATACCGCCAGCTCCAGCGCCTTGGCTCGCAACGGCCGGCCATCAGCGACGATGCCTTCAATGCAAGGCTGTCCAAGCACACGCAACTGTGCTCGTCCCGGCTCGACGACAGCCGGGACAGGCGACCGATTCTCTTCCGCTGCAACCTGAGTCCGGCTTGCGTGCAAAGGGACCACAGCCGCCGGCGCCACCACGCCGACCGGCGGTTCGCCCGTGTGGGCCTCCCGCAACGCCGTGAGGAACTGCAGTGCCGCGGCCTGGTCAAGTAGGGCCAGGCGGGTCGGCATTGGCGTCGTTGACTGCCCCGAGAAGATCCGGGTCTGTCCGCCAATGCCTACGTCAACCGTGATGCCATGTTCCCATCCGCCGATCATCAGCGCGGACACGTTCAGGCCCTCGCCAACCGAGAGCGCCACCTTGGTACGCATGCGCGAGCCAGCTTGAGGCGCCTCGGCGACGAGCAGGACCGGCGGCAACGCTACTTCGTCAGGCGCAATCCGTCGCAACTGGTCGAGATCAGTCACGTCGTGTTCGTCCAGGATTCGGCGGCGCTGCAAAAGCAAAGCTTCAACCCGACCAAGCGCGTCTTCGAAGCTGTCAGCAACGTGGATGCGCGTCCACTCGCCAACGACGCCCTCGGCGAGACCTAGCAGCGCACTCAGGGTGCCGGCATCCGTCACGACCTCACCGCGCGCCTCAGGTCTAAACGGATCACCGGACGCCAGGGCCGTGACGACTGCCGCGCGCACTGCCGCCTGCGCGCCTTCTCCAAGAAGACCGACTCCGCCCAAAGACAGCGGCAACGCCGCAGGCGGATCGGCTATGCCGTCGTCATCACCGGCAGCGAGCAGCAATTCAGGGTTCCGGATCACAGCACGGCGTACCGCGGTAACGGCGACAGGCAGGTCGAGCGGTGGATCGTCATCAGGCTGACCGGAGTATCGGCGGCGGCGCTGGCGCCAGAGCGCGATTACAGCAGCGCTGATCGCTGCCGCAAGCGTCCACGGCACCCAATTCTCAGGCGACAGCTGCACACCGTCTTCGGAGGTGGTCGCCGCGGCCCCGCTGTCGTCCGTGGAAGGCGAGGTCGTTCCGGTCTCGGTGACGGCAGGCACGGCATTCGGCGCGTGTGTGCTGGGTGCTGGAGCACTCGTTGACTTAACGGGCGTAGCTGGCATGGCCGCCGTGGGAGAACTAACGGGCGTCTCCTCAGCCTGGCTCGGTCGTGTGGTTGGGCTGCTCGTTGCCGGTGCACGGCTTGGCGGTGCTGCTGGCGTAGCCGTTGGCGGACCTGGAACCGTCGGTGACGCCGAAGGAGGCAGCAGCCCAGCCGGCGGCCGGGCATCATCGGGCAGCTTCAGATTCCAGCCGGGATAGATGAGGTCGCAGTCGGTGAGCCTCGTCCCGCCCGCCTGGTGCTGGTGCCGATTCAGCCGGCAGATCTCCGGCCAGCGGTCCGCGTCACCGAGCCACCGTCGCGAGATCTTCGACAGGGTGTCGCCCCGTTTCACCTCGTACTCAAAGCGGGTTTCACCGACGAGGACGGTGACCGTTCCTGGCTGCAATGTGCTCGCACCCGAATCTTGCGCCTCGGGCGCGGTGGCGCTCGGCGGCGGCGTTCCGACATCGGTCTGCGGGCTGGCTGCGAGCGCGACAACCGCCGTGCCGGCCAGCCCGAACAGCATCCGGTGGAGAGGTGCGGGAAGCTGCCATCGCGGAACGCGCCAGCCGAGAACGACGCGCACCAGGCTGCCGAGGAGCAGCAGCACCAGCGCGCTCCAGGCAAGCCAAAGCAGCCCCACGACGCCCGGCACGATCAAGTCCGCCTCGCCGCGCAGACGACGGTCACCAACGACGAACGTCGTGACGGCATCCCAGGACGGCACCAGCTCGGCGGGCGAGCCGAAGAACAACGCGAGCACCGCTGGGGGCACGGCCACGAGCGCGACAACGCCCATCAGAGCGCGGGCCACAGCGAGGGTACGCCGCCACGCGTGCCCCCGGATTCGTGGTTTCGCTGTGTCAGCTACCCAGATCGTCGGCTGACGCGCCAAAGCGGCCGCTTTACGCTGTACCTCGCTGTTGCCGTCGGTCATTTCACCTGCCCAGTAGCCGTCGTAAAGAAGGTCTTGTCTCTACAGGTAAGGCAGACTCGGCAGCCACCGAATTGGCGGCCATCTATCACCATGCGAAGAAGATTCGCGAGGGCCCATCCCGGAAGCGTCCTTTTGCGACACTGCCTCGCATGCCTGCGAACGATCTTCACCTGGCCGTCGACTGCGCCGCCTGGCAGATCACTGCGGCGTCTGAAACGGCGGGCAGGTTTCAACCCGTCCTCTTCGACGGCCACTCGGGTCTGCCCAATGGGGTCTATACCGATCCCGGCACCGGAGCGCTGATCACCGGCGCCGCTGGACTCGCCGCGGGTATGGCGGATCCCGAGCGGTACCAGCCCGATCCTCTTGGCATGCTGTACGCGTCCGCCCATGACGACGGCACTCCGGATCCGATCGCCGCTGTTTCAGCGGTCTTGGCGCACGTGGCGAACGTTGCCTGCTCGCAGGCCGGCATCCCGATCACCACCCTGACGATCGTCGACCCGCGAACCTGGGGGCACCGCGCCCGACACCGCCTCAGCCAGGCCGCGACCAGCGCAGGCCTGCCCGCCCCGAACATCGTCAGCACTGCGGCCGCCGCAACCGCATTCGCAGGCGGCGCTGGGCCATTTGTTCTGGTAGGTACTGCCGCGCCCGACCTGACAATCCTCGACCTCAGCGACGGCTCCCAGCAGCTCGCCAAAGCGCGAATCTGTGACACGACCGCGCCAGCCATCGACGAGGCGCTGGTTCAGATCGCCGTCCCGGACGGCTCGATCGACCGTGATTGGCGGATGGCCCGCGAAGTGCAGCAGGTCAGAGCCATCCTGGCTGTCCAGCCCCGTGCGCCGCTGCTGTTGCCCGAACCACATCCGCCAGCAGCGATCACACGGACCGACGCGAGCGCCGCCGCCCAGCCTCACCTCGCCCAGGTCGACGACCACATCAAACAGCTGCTCGCGGACGGCGACATAGACATCGCCGACATCACCAGCGTGATCCTCGTCGACGACGACCCCATCATCTCCGATCTTGAGATCGCCCTCGGCGCGACGTCACTTCCCGCGCCGATCAGGCTGCGGGACCCTCACGCCGTCTCGTACGGCGCCCTGCGTCTCGTGAGGCCTTCGAGTGACCAGTACGGCGAGACGGCGGCAACAGTGCGGCTGCCCCGGGTCCGGCTCACCCTGGCAAGCCTGGCTCGAGTCGCGGTGCTCGCCGCCTGTTCGGTAACCCTTCTGTTCCAGACCATCGCGACGGCAGACCCCTACACGTGGGGGATCGACATCATCGCGGTCCTCTGGCCGGAGGAGAACCTCGCCTTGGCCGCAGCTCTGGCTGTCCTGACCGGCTGGGCGGCAGCTCAGCTCGCTCCCACCACCTGGGTCATGTCGTCGGGCGCCGATGACCAGACCACCACCGGCTTGCTGCTGCGCCGAGGCTTCTTCGGCGCTGCCGTGCTCGGCTTGGTGGTATCGGGGCTGTGGGGACTTGGAACGGGCGTCGCCGTCGGATTCATCGACGACACCTTTGTTACGGCAGCCTTGATCGGAGCCGCGCCGATCGCTGCCTGTGCTGCTCTGATCGCGCTCGCCGCACCGCGCATTCCCGTGCAGCAGATCCAGGGGTGGTTGCATCGCATCAACCCGCCGGTCACCTTCATCGCCGTAGGCGCGGCCGGCGTCTGCTTGCAGCGGTTCGCGTACGGGACGGTGTTCTACCCAGACATGATCTGGCTTCGCGGCACGGCCCAGTTCCTCGGCGCCATCCTGCTCGGCGTCGCGACCGGATGCCTCGCGACCCGCCAGTCCGGACTCCGGCTCTTCGCCGCCGCGATCCTCGGTCTCGGTTACATGCTGATCGCCAATTACACCACCGTGCCATACCTGACCAGCGCATTCCTGGTCCTCATCGCATGGTGGGCTCTTGGTGCGGCGGCAACCACGATCACGGGCAGCACACCCCGCGCCGCAACATGGTTCAACCGGTGGTCGAACCCTCTATCCTCCACCCGAGGCGCGCCAAGCTAGCCCGCCGCCTCGAGAAGACGCCCTCGGCGAGCACAAATCCGAGGTAACCCTCATGTCGCAACGAGGCGCCATCGCAAGGCGGCATGGCCCCAATCGACACCTCCAGGATGCTGTTCCGCCTAAGCAGCAGCCGATCATTGGTTTCCTAGAACGCGATACCTCCCTGCTATGGAAGCCTTCTACCTGGGGTTTCGTGCGCCAGACCGGTTGTCCGTGTGCTGTTTCTGCTCGTTTCATGCTCGGCGGTTCGGTTGGCGGGCTATTGGGTTCCCCGCCGGTTCTTTGGTCGGGACCCTCTGTTGCGCCTTGATTCTCGTGGTGCGAGGTCGCCAATTTGAGCGCGTCGAAGGCAGATCGGCGTAGACGCTAATGGTGACCTGCTAGCCGACGGTCAGCCGTCTGACCGGCTCGGGTGGGGGCGACGACGCCGACGGCCTGGCTACCCGACATGCCAGCACGGAGCGAAGGTTGGGCAGCGGCATCTTCTTAGGGCCATACACAGAACGCCTGGCGCCGCACTAGCGAGGCTGGCTACCGAAGCAGGGCTACGAACCGACTATCTACGCTCAGATCATGCTGACACCCGGCACTCCGCTGTGGAACATCACGCTCGACAACGAGGCAAACGACGCCTCCCGCCTCTTCTCCCACGGCCTGGCTATTACCTCAAAGATCCGCCGGGACTATCACGATGCGGTGGCATCGATGTCACTGTTGGCCTTGGGCGCCGAGAAGCTGCTGAAGCTGACAATCGGCATCTCGTGCATCGCCCGGCACGAACCGTGGCCGCCGAAGCCGGTGATGCTGCGGCTAGGGCACAGCATTGTGGAGGCCGACCGCAGGGCACGGGCGGTGTTGGACGTGAACCGCAGTACGGCGCCGGGCCACCTCGAAACCCTTTTGAAGGCGGTCGAGGCCGACCCGGTGCTGACGCAGGTGCTCACAGCTCTCGAACGCTTCGGGAAGACCGGGCGTTTCTTCTTCCTCGATGCTCTGGGGGAAAGCCCGCAGCCGACAACGTCGCCGCACATGCTGTGGGTGGGCATGGTGTCGTCGATCATCAAGGCGGATCCGGTCATGTCAGCGCGGATGATGACGCAGGAGGATATGCAGTCCCGTGTGGACCTGAACCAGGTCATTGTTTCGTCGCTGACGGGTTGGTGGGAGATGTACCGGGCGGCGTGGACGACGGGTGCAATCGGCGAAGACGCGAAGAAATACTCGCAGACGATTCGGCTGGTGACAGGGTAGAAATATGGACATAACGCCATGATAGCTTCGGCTTCGATACGGACGCTGCGATCACCCGGTTGCTTGCTGATCGCGGACACCCGCATGGTGGAGGCTCGTCGTCGGGTTCTCCGCTGGTGTCCCAGGACCGGCTCGCCTGGACACCCTGCAGCTGCCCCGAACTCCTATAGGGCTTCTGCCCACCGGTGCGACCGCGGGCTCGGGCGGCGGCCAGGCCGTCGAGGGTGCGCTCGGACGTCAGGGCGCCCTCGAACTCGGCGATCCCACCAAGGATCTCAAGAACATCCGCCCGATCGCAGTGGAGGTGTCGATGCCCTGGTCGAGCACGACCAGGTCGACGCCAGGCTCCTGTAGTTGAGCGGACAGGTCGGTGATGTTGATTTCCGAAGTCGTGTGCACGGATGTCCGGAGTCCTCTTCACCGGCTGTCGAGCTGATCTTCGCTGGCCCGGCGGCTGCGGAGAAGAATCCTCAGGACGGTCGCGGGGTCGCGGCGTCGCGGTTCGCTGGGGGCGAGGAGGGCGGTGAAAGCGGCGGTGGCTACCGTGACGGAGTAGACCACGGAGCCGATACCTGTAGCGAGGGCTCCGTCGTGGATCAGTGCGAGCGCGGTGAACATTGAGGACTCCTTCGCCGGCTGGGCGGGTGGTGTCCTTCCGTTTTCGGGTGTCCGGTGGATGTCCGCCGAGCCTGTGACGGATACCTTCGGTCAATGTCCAACTGGCTGTCGGTGACCAACTGTCCGGTTCGATCGGGGTCCGGATGGCCGGACCGGACAGGTAGCAGGCGATGACCGACACTTCGGGGTCGGCTGCCGATGCCTTCTTCGCCGCGCTCGGGCAGCTGCGCAAGGCCACCGAGGTGGTCTCCTACACGGTGCTGTTCAGGTAGGCCGCCAGCCAATCGGGTCTGACGATCAATGGTCAGCGGCTCAGCGATTGGTTCGGCGGCAAGGCCGTACCTGATGATCCTGAGGTCGTCCGGTTCCTGGTCGACTATCTGCAGCCGCGTGCGATCAACGCTGAGGACTACCAGGAACGGCCGCTCAAGTGGTGGCTCAACCTTCACCGACGTGCGCAAGAAGAACGACAGGACAGACGCGCCGGCACCGGTGGGCCCAGTCGGGGCCTACACCGGATGGGCCAGCCGGTCGGCGAGTGTGATCCCCTCGCGCTGGAGGTGCATCCGGCGATCAAGGTCCTCGGAGACGCCCCGGTAGACGTGCTTCCCGGCTATGTGGTGCGAACCCACGACGTGCAGTTACGGGAGGTAGTCGACGCGATGCTCGCCGATAGCCGGTCCCGGCAGGTCACACTGGTGGGCGGGTCGTCGACAGGCAAGACCCGTGCGGGCTGGGAACTGGCCCGCTACCTTGATCGGCGGCAGCCGGGCCGGTGGCGGTGTGGCATCCGTACAATCCGACCCGGCCGCAGGCCGCCCTGGCCGACCTGCAGCAGATCAGCGCGCACCCGATCGTGTGGCTCAACGAGGCGGTCGGCGGTCTGCTTGACCCATGCGGTCACCGGCGTGCGCTGATACCCGGACTCGGCCTCTGGATCATGGACGTCCGATGTGCCCCTGCTTGGCGATCATTGGGCTGGCGCGTAGGTCTGCAGCATCGGGATGCCGCGCTGTACGCACAGGGCGCCGCTCAGGCGGGTGGCCTGGGTGAGGGTGTACTGGTCATCGGACCTCCAAGGTCGTTCATGTTGGGAGCCGAACAGCACCTCGATCGGGTAGATCCGCGCAACGGACCCGCGTGTCAGATCTGAATTTCAGATCTGCGCTAACGGTTTTAGCGCATTCGTGAAGCGTCCCGGGCGACGCCGTCGCGGCTCGCTCACCACGAACAACACCCCGTTCGCCGTCCGGTGCGGCCTTGCCGGGGCCGAGGTAACCGCGCGTTGCGGTCAGGCGCCGACGACGACCGGTTGACCCCTGCCGAGCGATACCGGAGACCGAAAAATCCCAATACCTTCTAGCGGGTCCAAGTAGAACGGGAGACGAGACAACTTATGGGCCCCTACGGAAGCATTCCCGGCCGTGGCTCCCTCGCCATCACAGGCGCATCGGCCATCGGGCTCGCGCAGGCCGGTTTGGTCGCGCTGGCGATCGGCATCGTTTTGGTGACCACCGCCGCGGTCGCCGTCCGAATCGGATGGCGTCGGCGCCGGGAAGTGTCGTCGCGGTGACGTTCGCCTCCGCCCAGCTGGTTCGGCGGCGAGTCGTGCTCGCCGCCGTTCCGCTGCTCGCGCTGATCGCCGTTTGGGCGCTCTCTCACAGCGTGTCCCTGCTCGGCTGGGCCAGCCGTGACGGGGAAACCAACGGCCTAGCCGTCGCCTACGCGGTGACTTTCGCCCTGTTCGTGTGGCAGGCGCTGATGTTCTTCAGCGACAGGCCGGCCACCGTCACGGATCGCCAGCAGCGTCAACTCGACGAGCTGCGCGTGCTCGTGCCGGTGCCGAACTTCAACGAGTCGCCGGAGGCGCTGCAGTCGACGGTGGCGGCGATCCTCGCGCAGGCCCGCCGCCCTTACATGATCTATGTGGTGGATGACGGCTCTGAGCAGGGCTCTTACGACGCGCTGCTCCCGTGGTTCATGCAGGCGTGCCGCGAGGCCGGGGTGATCGGCCGGTGGCAGCGGCAGGACAACGGCGGCAAGCGCTCGGCGCAGGCCACCGCGCTGCGCGAGACAGTCGATGAGCACCAGATCGATGTCGTGTGGACGGTCGACTCCGATGCCCGCCCTGACGCCCAGTGCCTACGGGAGGGGTTAAAGCCGCTCGCCGATCCTGAGGTGATGACGGTGACCTCGGTGATCCTGACCGAAAACACCCGTGACTCGACCCTGGCCCGCATCATGGACCTGACCATGGTGTCGCTGCAGCTGACCGACCGCTCAGCGATGTCGGTGGCAGGCGCGGTGCTGGTGAACTCCGGTGCGTCCGCGTTCTACCGGGCCGCGGTGGTCCTGGACAACCTCGATTCGTACCTCAACGAGAAGTTCTTCGGCCGCGAAATGAAGATCAGTGACGACTCGTTGCTCACCCTGTACGGCCAGATCCGCGGACGTACCGTTCAGCAGCCCACCAGCCTGGTGTTCACGACCATGCCCCATCGGTTCAAGGGGCATTGGAAGCAGCAGACCCGCTGGGGCCGTGGCTCGTTCATCCGTTCCTGGTGGCGCATGAAGTACCTGCCCACCAACCGGTTCTCCTACTGGTGGCACCTGATCCGCTGGTCCGGGTTCGGCATCAACACCGTCGCCCTGCTGACCGTCATGGTTGTCGACCCGCTCGTCACCGACCGCCCGGCGTCGGCGTACCTCAAGATCCTGACGTGGTCGGTGATCGTGCAGGTCTGCATTGGCTCGTCAATCATGCTGCGCTCGTTCTGCATCCGGCGTTCCGACCAGTCCCTGGCCTACCAGCTCGGAACGTTCGCCCTGGCGCCGCTCGCCGTACTGTGGTCGGCGACTGTCCTGCGCGCCAACCGCTGGTACTCGATCTTCACGTGCCTGAACATGGGCTGGCAGACCCGGCCGGACGACGAGGCGCCGAAGAACCGGCCGGAGCACTGGCTGCCCCCGGACCAGGCCAGCACCCGGATCATGGACGTCCGTGACATGCGCCGGCGCGTCGGCCCTCCGCCACAGCCCAGTCCGCCGCCGGCTTGGCCGCTGATCCC
The DNA here is from genome assembly GCF_003259845.1 of Actinoplanes lutulentus. Taxonomy (GTDB): domain Bacteria; phylum Actinomycetota; class Actinomycetes; order Mycobacteriales; family Micromonosporaceae; genus Actinoplanes; species Actinoplanes lutulentus. The sequence goes on along the minus strand of NZ_QLMJ01000033.1, from coordinate 18,362 downwards.
CGCCCAGCACGGGCGGCATCACACCGACGACACCCAGACCCGCCGGGTCGGCCCGGGGCAACGCGAGGCGGCCCGGCGATGACTGGCACCACGGTCGGCGTCCAACAGGTCACGATGCAGATGCGGGCGGTCGCCGCTGCGATCCGGGACGGCCACAACTGGGGTACCGGCATCACGGAACACACCGGCGTCTCTACTCAGGTCGTGTACCCGATGCTCGCCCGCATGCGGCAGTCCGGCTGGGTGACGTGGGAGCAGGAACCCGCCCACGTCGCCGCCCGGCACGGCCGGCCGCAGCGCACCCTATATGCCCTGACCTGCAAGGCTGTCGACGCGCTCGGCTTCGGCCTGCGCGTTCCGCGGCCCCGGACGTCGCACGAGACGGTCTGGCGATGAGCGGTCCAGCACCATCCAAGATCCGGATCACTGGCAGCGCCCGGATGGTCGCCGAGGCCATCCGGGACGGTCACACCTGGGGACTGGCGATCATCAAGCAGACCGGGATGCACCAGGCGGTGGTGTATTCGACGCTGCGCCGGTGGCGGGAAGCCGGGTGGGTGACGTGTGAGAACGAGACAATGGAAGCCGCGGCCGCCGCGAATCGGCCCCCACGCAGGGTATACGAGCTGACCAGCACAGCGATCGACGCGCTGGGCTGGCATGACCTGTAGAGCCACGGGGGCGGGACGTCAGGGGCGTCCCGCCCCCGATTGCAGGAGGCGTGCCGGCCGCGACTCACGCGAACCTTGAATCGTGGCAAATCCTCGCTATCACGCACAATCCGCTAACATTGCGCCGAGTCTTCCCACCAAGGAGGCTTTCGTGCGGTACCGCGGGGTACATAACATCGCCGATAGCGGCCGATCCAAACCAGCCGCCCACTCGGCTCCGCACTGCGGGCAGCTCACCCGCTGGTCCACCCGGGCCGCCACGATCCAGGCCCGGCTCCGCCGAACCGTACGCCAGTCCCGCGCCTGGCACGCCGGTCGGCTGTGGGGACCAGCGACAGCCAGCCCCGGGCATCCCGCTTTGGCCGGATTAAGGTTGTCGCAGGAAATACCGGATTCCCTGCAGCGATCGACACGATGGTGGCGGCCGGACTCAATACGAGCCCGAACGCCGCCCGTGGCGAACCGCTAGTTGTCGGTGAAGTTGTCGATCACCCACTGGACGCCGGCTTTAACCGCACCGGCCACGACACCACTCACGGCGGCCAGCAGGATCTTCACCCTCAGGCGGGGCTTGGAATTGTCGGTGGCGCTCATCGCGCTCTCCCTCAGGTCGAAACTCAATCGGGCTGACCGGCCGGTCGAGAGTGAGCTTGCGACGACCTAAGGGGAGATTTACTCAGTGGCGACGAGTACCGATGTCACCGTGGAAGCCCGCAGGTCACAGTGATAGTGGAGAGGCCATCACGCGACGAGTGGCGATGAGATCCGACGAGTTCAGTCGGTGAGCCTGCCGAGGTGACGGTAGATCGTGGGCCGGGTGACGCCGAACTCGGCGGCGATCTGTTCGGCGGTGTGCATGTGACGCCCGTCGGGTCCGACCTCTTCGTACATCTCCCGGGCGATCTTCGCCTGGCGGGCGGTGAGCTTGGGCTTCTGCCCACCAGTGCGACCGCGGGCACGGGCGGCGGCCAGGCCGTCGAGGGTGCGCTCGGACATCAGGGCGTGCTCGAACTCGGCGATGGCGCCGAGGGATCTGGAAAACATCCGCCCGACCGCGGTGGAGGTGTCGATGCCCTGGTCGAGCGCGACGAGGTCAACGCTGCGCTCCTGCAGTTGGGCCGACAGGTCGATGAGGTGTTCCAGGAACCGGCCGAACCGGTCGAGCTTGGTGACCACGAACTGGTCGCTCGGTCGGTGCGCGACCAGAAGCGCCTTGTCGAGCTCCGGCCGGCGGGCGAGCTTGCCGGAAGCCTTGTCGATGAAGATCTGTTCACATCCGGCGGCGGCGAGGGCGTCGTGTTGGGCGTTGGGGTTCTGGTCACGGGTGGAGACCCGTCCGTAGCCGATCCGCGTCGCGATAATGTATCGCGAACCCTCGTGAGCATTACGAAGGCGCGGACACGGGTTTCGTTACAAAGTCGACCTCGGAAAACGCGATGGTATCTGTCGATTTCCGAAGTCTTGTGCACCGATGCCTGAAGTCCTCTGCACTGAGGCGTGTGCGCTGGGTCGTCTGTTCGGGTGATGGATGGCTCGGTACGGTGGGTGCGGGTCTGGTCCACAGTGAGGCGAACTGTTCGGGGAGGCGCCAGGTGCCGGTGGTGGAGGCTTCGGTGGTCGCTGGGATGGTGATCGCGTGGGCGGTACGGAAAGCACGCCGGGCTGCGGGCCGGATGGACGACACGGTCGACGCCGCGATCGACGCGGGCGCGGACCGGCTGCATGACGTTGTCCTGTCCAGGCTGGGTGAGCCAGTGCGCGAGGACCTCGCGCAGGAAGCGGCGGATGAGTCCGGGCAGGTCAGCGAGTTGACCCGCCAGCAGGTCGAGTTGGCGGTGGCAGCGGCAGCGCGCCGGGACGAGACGTTCGCCGAGACGGTTACTGATCTGCTAGCCCAGCTGCGGGCCGCCAAGCAGGCAGCGGGTACTCAGGTGCTGGCCGCGCCGGGATCGGCGGTGTTCACCGGCGGGGTGAACGCGACCGCGCATGATCAGGCGACGGCGATCGGGCAGGCCGGAACCGTCAACATCGGCGACCAGCGCCGGGAGAAACCGGACCCTCCCCGGCCGGGTCGGCCCGGCCACTGACCGGACCCGGTGACGGCGGCGCTTCTGACGAGGCGCCGGGGTGGCAGGCCGCGCGGGGGCGGGGGGTGCTCGGGCACGGTGAGCAGGGCGGCGTCGGGATCGGTACGGCTCGGACGGTGAACGTGTTCCTGTCCGGAGCAGAGCCGCTGGTAGCGCCGCGGTCGGCGTATCTGGCGCAGGTCCGCCGGATCGCGCCGCCCCAACTGCTGGACCGGGATGCAGAGTTCGCCGAGTTGGCCGGGTTCTGCTTGCAGGAGCATCGGGGCCCGTATGTGTGGTGGCAGGCGGGGCCGTGGGCGGGTAAGTCGGCCTTGTTGTCGACGTTCGTACTGAACCCGCCGGAGGAGGTCCGTTCGCGGGTGCAGGTGGTGGCGTTCTTCATCGCCGCCCGACTGGCCGGTTCCGACACGCGGGCGGCGTTCGTGGCGGCGCTGACCGAGCAGCTGACCGCGTTGACCGACGAGCAGGCACCCGCGGTTATCGATGAGGGATTGCGGGAGGCGTGGCTGCTGGACTTGCTCGGTCAGGCCGCGCAGGCCTGCCGGCAGCGGCAGGTACGGCTGGTGTTGCTGGTCGACGGCTTGGACGAGGACCGCAGCACGGCCAGCGGCGACCACCCGCACAGTATCGCCGGGCTGCTACCGGCCGACCCGCCGGTCGGGATGCGGGTGATCGTGGCCGGGCGGCCGAACCCGCCGATCCCCGACGATGTGCCGCATTGGCATCCGCTGCGCGATCCGGGCATCGTGCGCCGGCTGTCCGCGTCGCCGTACGCGCAGGATCTGCAGCGCCTCGGCAAGGCCGAACTCAGACGCCTGTTGAAAGGCAGCCCGGTCGAGCAGGACCTGCTCGGCCTGGTGGCCGCGGCTCGTGGTGGCCTGTCCGGGCCCGATCTGCGGGAGCTAACCGGCGCCGGGCTGGTCGCCATTGAGGACGTGTTGCACACCGTGGCCGGGCGGACCTTCACCCGCCGCACCGCCCAGTGGGATCCGTACACCGGCCCCGAGGTGTACCTGCTCGGCCACGAGGAACTACAACAGGCCGCCACCAGCTACGTCGGCGAACCCCGGCTGGCCGAATACCGCACCCGCCTACACGCCTGGGCCGACAGCTACCGCACTCCCGCCAACGGCCGCCCGCCGTGGCCGGCCGATACCCCGGAGTACCTGCTCCGCGGGTACCCCGGCATGCTGGCCACCACCGGTGAGGTATCCCGGCTGGTCGACCTGGTCACCGACCCGGACCGCCACGACCGGATGCTCGACCTGTCCGGCGGCGACGCCGCCGCCCTCGCCGAGATCATTACCTGCCAAGACCTCGTCCTGGCAGGGTCAGAACCCGACCTCGAGGCGATGCTGCGGCTGTGCATCCGCCGCACCAATCTCACCGACCGCAACACCAACATCCCCACCAACCTGGCCGCCGTCTGGACCACACTCGGCTTACCCGCCCGAGCCGAGGCCTTGGTCCGCTCTTTGACCGACACAGATTTGCAGGAGCAGGCAATGGCTGCGGTGGCCGAGGCCACAGCCGCGGCCGGCGACGTCGGCCGGGCTGAGGAGATGGCCCGAACCTCACTAACCCATTCGAGCTTGCTGGGGCAGGCGTTGACCGCGGTGGCCAAGGCAAGGGCTGCTGCCGGCGACTACGACCGAGCTCAGGAACTGGCCCGCTCCGTTGAGAGCGAGCCGGAGATGGCAGAGGCGGTGGCGGCGGTGGCCGGTGCGATGGCCAGCCGTGGCGACTATGTCCAGGCGGAGAGGCTGGCCCGTTCCCGCAGGAACGAATTTGAGCGGGCGTTGGCGGTCACTGCGGCAGCTGGGGCGATGGCCGCATCCGGCGCGCATCGCCGGGCCGAGGACTTTGCTCGCGAGCTATCTGACCGAGGCTGGCAGGCAGAGGCGCTGGCCGCAGTAGCTCGCGCGTTGGCCACCGCAGGCCACTCCGATCAAGCTCGGAGGGTCGGCAATGCCGCCGAGCAAGCCATCCAATCTCTCACCGATCCGAATCGGAGGGCCCGCGCGTTGACCGCGGTCGCCATCGCACTTGCCGCCACCGGCGACCACAGCCGGGCCAAGTCTCTGACCGATTCTCTCACCGATCCGTATCGGAGGGCCCGCGCGTTGACCGCAGTCGCCGTCGCGCTAGCCGCCACTGGCGACCACAAGCGGGCCGAAGCCTTAATCAGCTTCGATCTGGACGAGGACTTGAAGGCACAGATGGTGGCCGAGGTAGTCCGGGCGGTAGCCGCCGCCGGCAATTACGCCCAAGCTGAGAGGCTGGCCGGCTCTTTAGCCGATCTATCCCGGCGGGCGCAGGCGTTGACCACAGTAGCCCAGGCGATGGCTGCGGCCAGCGACTACGACCAGGCACGGCAGGTCGCCACCGCTGTCGAGGCACTGGCCCGATCTCAGGTGGATCCGTCTCGGCAGGCGCGGGCATTGACCGCGGTAGCCGAGGCAGTGGCCGTCGCTGGTGACTACGACAGGGCTGTAGCCCTTGCCCGGTCTCACATTGACCCGCCGTGGCGGGACCGAACGTTGGTAGCAGTAGCTGCGGCGGTGGCCGCCGCCTGCGCCTACGACAGGGCTGAGACCATCGCGCGGTCCATCACCATCGAGGGCTGGCAGGTGGAGGCGTTGACCGCGGCGGCCAAGGCGGCTGCCGCCGCTGGCGACTACGGCCGGGCCCGGCAGACGGCTGCTGGTGCCGACGGCCTAGCCCGATCCATTGCCGAGCCGTCCTCTCAGGTGTGGGCGTTGGCCGCCGTGGCCGAGGCTCTGGCCGCTGCGGGCCAGCATGACCGGGCCCGGCAGGTGGCAACCGTCGCCGAGGCCGGAGCCCGGTCCCTTACCGATCTGCCGTGGCGGGAACGGGCGTTGACCACAGTGGCCGAGGCGATGGCCGCCATAGGCGATCCCGGCTCGGCAGATGGCCTGGCCGCATCCATCACGGATAGATCGTTGAAGGGGCGAGTGTTGATCGCCTCCGCCCGGGCGGTAGCCGCCGCCGGCGACTACGACTTGGCCGAGGCCATGGCCTTCTTCTATCCGGCCTGGAGGCATAGGGCGATGACCGCGGTGGCCGAAGCGATGGCTGCCGCCGGCGACTACGACCGAGCCGAGGGTCTGGCCTTCGCGCTCGACACCCCGTGGAGAGATGATGCGCTGATTGCGGTGGCTGCCGCGGTGGCCGCTGCCCGCGGCTACGACCGAGCTGAGAAGTTGGCCCGCGCCTGCGCCGACCCCGACTGGCAGGCTCAGGCACTGACTGTCGTGGCGGATGCGGTGGCCAACAGTGGCAGCCTGGACCGCGCCCGGCGCCTCGTGTGCGAAGCGCTGGCGCAGGCATCGTGGGAGATACCACTGTCGGTGTTGGCTAGGCACTGGCCGCAGGTGGTGCTGCGGCGCGTGGACAAGCTGTCCGGTAACGAACGTTCGTGATACGTCCTTGGTGTCATTTCCCGAAGTCGGTTGCACTGACGACCTGGGGATCCACGGGTGAGTGAAGCCGGGTCGGGAAGGCTGTGTTCCCGTACTCGTGTGCACTAACGTCGATTTCCCTGGAGTCGTGTTCACCACGATGAGGCGTGATGGAGGATCCGTCCGGGCGTCTGGTTGAGCGTGGCGTGTTGTCGGCGCCGGATGCTGCGTGGGCGTTGGCGGTCGAGCGTGCTGCGGTGATCGGTCGACTGGTCGAGGCCGATCGGGTGTCCGTGGAGGCGGCGGATGTCGCCACGGCTGAGCTCGGGATTTCTCGGCGTCGGGTGTACGCGCTGGTGCAGCGGTGGCGTGAGGGTTCGGGTCTGGTATCGGACCTGCTGGTGGGTCGCTCCGGCGGCGGCCGTGGTGGTGGCCGGTCGCCCGAGGCGGTCGAGACGGTGATGCGGGAGACGCTGCGGTCGCGGTACCTGAGTCGGCAGCGCCGCTCGCTGTCCGCAGTCCACCGGGAGATCGCCCGGCTGTGCAAGGCCCGAGGGTTGCCGGTGCCGTCGCGCGGTGCGCGGTGCGGCGGGTGGCGCGGCTGGATCCGGTGCAGGCGGTGGCCTCGCGTGAGGGGCGTGACGCGGCGCGGGCGTTGCAGTCGGCTGGTGGGTGGCGCCGGTGGTAGACAGGCCGTTGGTGCAGGTGCAGATGGATCACACGGTGGTCGACGTGGTGGTGGTCTATGAGCAGCATCGGCTGCCGGTCGGCCGTCCGTACGTGACGGTGGCGATCGACGTGTTCAGCCGGGCGGTGGTCGGTCTGGTGGTGACGTTGGAGGCGCCGTCGGCGTTGTCGGTCGGGTTGTGCCTGGCGCACATGGTCGTCGACAAGCGGGCCTGGCTGGAGCAGCTCAGGGTGGACGCGGTCTGGCCGATGGCGGGTAAACCGGTCGAGATCTATGTCGACAACGCGGCCGAGTTCCATAGCGAGGCGCTGACGCGCGGCTGCGCCCAGCACGGGATCGGGTTACGGTGGCGGCCGCCGGGTCAGCCGCACTACGGCGGGGTGGTCGAGCGGGTCATCGGCACGTTTATGCAGCAGGTGCACGAGCTGCCGGGCACGACGTTCTCCCGCCCGGCGCAGCGGACGGGCTACGACAGCGACGCGCAGGCTGCGTTGACGCTGGCGGAGCTTGAGCGGTGGCTGGCTCTGGCGGTCGAGGTCTACCACGGCGAGGTGCATTCCACGCTGGGCCGGACTCCGGGTGGGGTGTGGGCTGAGGCCACCACCGGTGCGCCGCCGGTGGTGGTGAGCAACGCGACCGCGTTCCTGGTCGACTTCCTGCCGGTGATCCGTCGCACGCTGAGCCGGGCCGGGCCGGGCCGGGTTCATGATCGACCACGTCGGCTATCTCAGCAACGCGTTGAAACCGTGGATCGCCCGCCGGGGTCGACTGGACCGATTCGTGCTGCGCCGCGACCCGCGCGACATCAGCCGGATCTGGGTGCTGGACCCCGACGGCGGCACGTATCTGAAGGTGCCGTACCGGACGGTGTCCCATCCGCCGATCAGCGTGTGGGAACAGAAAGCGGCGGTGGCCCGGCTCCCTGAGCAGGGCCGCGCCGAGGTCGACGAGACCGCGCTGTTTCGGATGGTGGAGCAGATGCGCGCGATCACCGACACCGCGACCCGCACGAAGCGTCGGGCCCGCCGCGACGCCGCCCGGCTCACCGCCACGCCGGCACCGAAGCCGCCGGTGCGGCTGGGGGCCACCGCCGGCTGACAGCGAGGCCGGTGTGGTGGCGGCCTTCGACGTCGAGCAGTGGTAACTCCGGTGGCCGAGTATGACGACACCGAGGTCGAGGTGGTCACCGCGGTCGACCTGTCGCACCTGCAGGAGGCGGCCCGCACGATCGCCCGGCTGCCTGCCGATGAACGGTTACGGCACGTGCGGGCCGAGCGGTGGATCGGCTAACCGCGGGCGGTCGATGCCCTGGCCAGGCTGGAGACGCTGCTGACCTGGCCTTCGCGGCAGCGGATGCCGAACCTGCTGCTGATCGGGCCAACCAACAACGGCAAGTCGATGATCGTGGAGAAGTTCCGCCGTACCCACCCCCGGATATCGCGGCCGGACCGGGAGGAGATTTAGGTCCTGGCGTTGCAGATGCCCTCGGAACCCTCGGTCAAGCGGTTCTACGTGACGATCCTGGCCGCCCTGGGCGCGCCGCTGCGGCCCCGGCGGCAGCTCGCCGAGTTGGAACAGACCGCCCTCGCGCTGCTACGGGTGGTCGGCGTACGCATGCTGATGATCGACGAGCTGCATAACGTCCTGGCTGGTCGCGGCGAGGGTCGGCGGGAATTCCTGAACCTGATCCGGTTTCTCGGCAACGAGCTGCGGATCCCGCTGGTCGGGGTCGGCACCCGGGAGGCGTACCTGGCGATCCGCTCCGACGACCAGTTGGAGAACCGGTTCGAGCCGGTGACGCTGCCGCTGTGGGAACCCGGTGAGGACATCTGTTCGCTGCTGGCCGCGTTCGCGATGTCGTTTCCGCTGCGCCGCCGCTCGGCGATCGCCACGCCAGCGATGGCGCAGTACCTGCTGACCCGCAGCGAGGGCACGGGGACACGGGTAGCGTTACATTCTTATGATCAACTAGTGGCCTGTTGAGCTGCGCCGATCCGGATCAGTGTCCGGGCCGCTGGAAGTGTCTCGCGAACGTTCGTTATCGAACAGTATTTCTGCGACCCGCAACACCACCCCCGGCGCCACCTTCGCAACTACGGACAACGGTGTCCACCACAGGCCCACCCCGAACGCCTCACTTAACAACCGGCACGCCTCTGGCGGGCCTACTTCTTGGGCGAGAGCGCTGAACGCCCGCGCCCGCTCGTCCGGGTCGGTGAGGGACCGGGCGATCTGCTCAGCCCGGCCCGGATCACCCGCAGCGGCCACCGCTGACACCAGCGCGCTCAGAGCTCCGGCTTGCTCGTGCGGGTCAATTATCGACAGAGCGATCTCCTCAGCCCGGTCCGCATTCCCAGTTGTAGCCACCGCAGCCACCAGCGTCCTCAATGCCCGCGCCCGCCCAAATGTGTCAAAGATAGACCGGGCCATCAACTCGGCTCTATTGATCAGCCGTCGGGTCCTGTCCGGGTCGCCGGCAGTGGCCACTGCTGGCATCAGCGCGCTCAACGCCCGCACCTGTTCGGCCGGGTCGGTGATGGCCCGGGCGAGCTGCTCAGCCCTGCCCAGGTCATCCGCAGCGGCAACCGCCGACCACAGTGCGTTCAACACCCACATTCGTTGGTTCAGGTTGGTGATGGCCCGGGCGATCTGCTCAGCCCTGTCCAAGTCGCCCGCAGCGGCCACCACCGGGACCAGTGCGCTCAACGCTCGCGCCTGCTCGTCTGGGTTGGTGATGGCCCGGGCGATTTGTTCAGCCCTGTCCAAGTCGCCCGCAGCGGCCACCACCGGGACCAGTGCGCTCAACGCTCGCGCCTGCTCGTCTGGGTTGGTGATTGCCCGGGCGATTTGTTCAGCCCGGTGCGGATCGCCCGCAGCGGCCACCGCCGACGCCAACGCGCTCAAGACCCCCGCCTGTCCGTATCCATCGATGGACAGGGCGGTCTGCTCGGCGACGTTGGTTAGCCGTAGGGCCCTGTCCGGGTCGCCGGCAGCGGCCACCACCGGGACCAGTGCGCTCAACGCTCGCGCCTGCTCGTCTGGGTTGGTGATGGCCCGGGCGATTTGTTCAGCCCGGTGCGGATCACCCGCAGCGGCCACCGCCGACGCCAGTGCGCTCAACGCTCGCGCCTGCCGGTTCGGGTTGGTGATTGCCCGGGCGATCTGTTCAGCCCGGTGCGGATCGCCCGCAGCGGCCACCACCGGGACCAGTGCGCTCAACGCTCGCGCCTGCTCGTCTGGGTTGGTGATGGCCCGGGCGATTTGTTCAGCCCGGTGCGGATCACCCGCAGCGGCCACCGCC
>NZ_QLMJ01000033.1:0-8104 GCF_003259845.1 Actinoplanes lutulentus | reverse complement strand
CCTGTCCGGGTCGCCGGCAGCGGCCACCACCGGCACCAACGCACTCAATGCCTGTACCTGCTGGCTCCGCTCGGTGAGGGACCGAGCGAGCTGCTCGGCGTCGGCAGCTAGCCGACGGGCCCGTCCAGGCTCGCCCGCAATGGCCACCGCCATGGCGACCCCGGTCAGCGATTGCGTCTGCTGCTCCGGGTCAATGATGGATCGGGCGAGAGCTTCGGCACGGTCCGTATGGCCGAGTCGTGCCCAAGCCGCAGGCAGTCCGATGGGGATGTGGGTGTTGCGTTCGGCCAGGCTGTAGCGGCGTATTGAGAGCAACGCCATGGCTTCAAGGTTGGGGTCGGACTGGGCAAGCAGCAGGGTCTGGGTGGTGGTGATCTCGGTGAGGGCGGCGGCGTCGCCGCCGGATAGGTCGAGCATCCGGTCGTGGCGGGCGGCGTCAGTCGCCAGGGAGACCAGGCGGGTCAGATCTCCGATACTGGTCAGGAGGCGGTAGTAGCCGCGAAGCAGGTATTCGGGTGTGGCGGTCGGCCACTGTCGTGCCTGGTAGGAGTCGGCCCAGGTGTGCAGGCGCTGGCGGTAGTCGTTGAGACGTGCTGGGCCGATCCGTTCAGCGGCGGTGTTCTGGAGTTCTTCGTGGCCCAGCACGTACACGTCGGGCCCGCGGCCGGGTTGCCAGTGGCTGTCGCGGGGGTGGAACGAGCGTCCGGTCACGGTGGCCAGATGCCTTTCGGCCTGCCAGAGGAGCTGGTCGGTGAGTTCGGCGAGGTCACGGGTGCTGAGGCCGCCGCCAGCGGCGGCGAGTAGACCCAGCAGGTCCTGCTCGGTGTGGCTGCCGGTCAGCAGATGGTCCAGTTCGCGCTGCATGTCCCTGCGCACGACCTGCGCCCGCGGCGATGCCGAAAGCTCTTGGATGACGGCCGGGTCGTACAGGGGGTGGCCGGGGGGCACGTCGTGGGGGACCGGCGGGTTCGGCCGGCCGGCGACGATGATCCGTGCCCCGTGCGGGGGTATCTCCGGCAGCAGCGCGGCAATGCTGTAGGCGTCAGGACCAGCGGTGACCCCGCGGTCCTCGTCGAGGCCGTCAACGAGCAGCACCATCCGCTCACCGCGGGCCTGACATCGTTCGGCGGCCCGGTCCAGCAGGTCCAGGAAGCTGTACTCGCGGCAGGTGTCAGTCAGTGGCGGCAGCGGCTCGCCGAGCAGCTCGGCGAGTTGCCCGACGACGGCCTCGATGAACGCGATCCGGTCGCTCTGACCGGCATAGCGGGCGGTGATAAAGAACGACACGACCCGCACCGCGGCAGGCGGGTGCAGCACAAACCAGGACATCAACGCCGACTTGCCCGCCCACGCCCCGGCCCGCCAATACCAGTACCCGCCAACACCTGGGCTGGCACAGAAGGCGGCCATGTCGACCAACTCCCGGTCACGGCCGACCAACTGTTGCGGTGCTATCCGGGTGACCTGCACCCGGTACGCCGAGCGGGCCGGCGCCCCCAACCCCGTCGGCACCTCCGGTACCGGCACCGCCCGGCTGTAGTGGCCGGCGTTGTACGCCCACCACAGACCCTCGTCATCTGGACCGGTCCAGCCACCACCGTCGTGGGTGATCCGCTGTGGGCGCTGCCCCGAAGCCTTCTCGTGCAGGTACTTGTACAAGTAGCGAGAGCCGATCGTGGTGCCCGCGGTCGTGATCCCCGACCTCAGCACCTCGATCATCGTACGGGTGACCACCCCACCGTAGGCGGGCCGATCTGCGCTGGAGGTCAATAGCTCGTATCGGTGCGTACGTCGGCCCAACCCGACCTGCTGCCACGTCGCAGCCTGTGCCGCGCCCACCCCGGCATGGCAGGTGTCCAGCAGTACCAGCAGACCACCCAGGCTCGGATGATCGCGCAGCCCTTCCTTCAACAGCTGCGACACGTGTACATCCGTGCCGGAGTTCCCCCGGCCGCTGCCATCGGCGGGCAGGAAGTAGAAGTCGTCATCGGCCGCGATGCCGTGCCCGATGAACGCCAGTACCAGAATCGACCCGTCACCGTCATTCGCCCGGGTGAACGCGGCCTGCACCGCCTGCATCAGCACGGTCCGAGGCGGGTCGATCAGCACCGGGGGGTCGAACGCCGGCTCACAGGCGCCCAACTCGGGATCGGTCAAGACCTTCCCCAGGTCATACGCCAGATCCGGCAGAAAGCTCAGCCCCGACATGGCTGCACACTGCGACCCGATCACCAAAGCCAGTCGGCGTGCCGGAGGACCACTCATCCGGCCACACTGCCAGAGCAGCCACATCCATCGACATCCGCGCTACGTCCATGAAGGAGTCCGACGCGTATGGCCCGCATCGTGTTCGTCCACGGCATCGCCCAGCAGCAACGCTCCGCCATCGAACTTGAAAACGAATGGCTACTCTCGCTCGCCGGCGGGATCGGCATCGCCGGATACCCCCACCTCGCCGACCGGCTATGGCCGGTCCAACCTGCCGACCGGTGGGCTCGCATGGCTTTCTACGGCAACCTGTTCCGCACCTCCGACCAGCAGGGCGACACCAGCGAGATCGCCGACAGCCAACGCGAGATCGCCAACGAGATCGCCTTCGACTGGCTCATCAACGCCCTAGACTCCAACCGGGCCCGTGACGCCGGCACTGCCCGCCAAGAACTCGACGCCCTCAACCTCGACCGCGCCGATCCGCAAGGCCTTCCGGGTACGACCGCCCGCGCCCTCGCGGCCCTGGACCGCATCCCCTGGTTCGGCAACGCTGGTTTCCGGCTCGCCGGCAGCCACGCCCTGCTCGGCCAGGCCGTGCGCTACCTCAGCGAACCCGCCATCCGCGACACCGCCATCGCCGCCGTCCACCAACACCTCGACGAGGACACCCGCGTCGTGCTCGCCCACAGCCTCGGCTCGGTCGTCGCCTACGAAGCCCTCCACGCCCGGCCGCAACCCCTGCCCCTGCTCATCACCATCGGCAGCCCGCTCGGCCTGCCCTCGGTGATCCGCCGCCTGCAACAACCACCTGCCTACCCGACCGGCGTACAGCGCTGGATCAACCTTGCCGACCGCGACGACATCATCGCCGCACGCCCACACCTCACAGCGATCTTCGACAAACAGCGCCCACCCGGCGCCACCTTCGAGAGCACCTACACCGTCGATAACGGCGCCGAACCCCACCGCGCCACCTTCTACCTCACTAACCGCACCATCGGCCACGCCATCGCCACCGCACTAACCACCGACGACAACCCCTGACCCCACCACCCCAAGAGCTCCCGGCCCACGCGTGCTGGGTATGGATATTGTCCGACGCCGAGATCGCCACGTATCTGATGCTGCGGTACATGCGGGCTCTCCGGCCTGGCAAACATGCCCTCTACGGAGTGTTCGTCACGAGTGGATACCGCGAGACATTCTTCCGCCAGCACCGGTCGACCTGGCGTTCGGTCGAGATGCTCTACCGGCTGCGGCTGATCGATAAGATGCCCGCCACCGGTCGCGCCTTTCGCACCGGCAACGTCGCCGACCCGAAGATCAAGGAGAAGACAGCCCGCAAGCCGGTGGTCCGATACAAGATCAATGACGACGGGCTACGGGTCAACGCGCTGCCCACGGCATGGCAGGTACTAACCGAACCCACGCCGCAGGACCTGATTCGGCGCGAACACGGACCGCTGGCCGAGCGAGCAGGTCCCACCCTCTCGGACCTGTTCACCATGCTCGGCGCGGTCGATCGACCGGCCGGCACCCGCGCCAGGGACGGCACGTAGGTAGCCGTAGAAGGGCGCCGGACAACTCATCCATGCGCCGGAGCACCACCTGCGGCCAGCGCTCAGCCAACATCAACAGCGACCCTTGCTACGGACTCCACCGCCAACGGCGACGGGTGAGGTGGCCACGCGCCGCTCGCCCGATACTGAGACGGTCTCCGCCTTCGGCCTGATGCAGCTGCGAGGTGCCACCCCGCTGTCAGCGTTCATCGGTCATCTCGCTGTCAGCGGAAGCGCCATGGCTGACATCAAGATGGCAGTCCCGGGTGGCCGGCTTGGGTACGCCGTGAGGCTGCCGCCATCCGCGCATCGAAGTAATCGCGTCCGAGCTGTTCCACATCCATGGAAGTCGAACGCAGGGCGCGTCGTGGGACGTCATCGCCTGGCGACGGCATGTCATCCGAACGGGGGTACGCCCAGGCCACCTCGCGGCGGCGCGGGGCCTAGGCTTGTCGCGATGAGCGTTAGGCGCGCACACTGCCCTTACTAGCTGACTCCTGGCCCCGGCAGCGTGAGGGCCGCGACGCGCGAAGGAGCATGGCGTAATGGGTCTCATCCGATGGATTTTCGGCCGCCCCAAAAACTCAAGCTACGAAGCGTCAGACGCGCACAAGTCCATGCCAGAAGAGCCCACGCGCCCCTCATGGGAAGAGCCGCACAGGGAAGGCGTGAACGACTGGTTCGACGAGTATCGCAAGAGGACCGGAGCGTAAGAGGGCTCCTCTGGACGAAGCTTCGGGTAAGGCGGCCGCCGTCGCCGAGGTCACCGAGCTGCTCGACGTCGCCCCGGCCTGGCGCGGCTAACCGGGCTCGGGTGGCGCTGGCCGGGGGCCCAGCCGCAGGGCGAAGGGTATGTCGGGGTGCACCGTGATCCCGTCAGCCGGGGTGGCTGGCCCGGCTGGGGTGGTGCGGACGGCCAGGTGCTGCTCGACGAGGTGGCGGCGGCGGCGCGCGATGGTGTTCCCGTCGGCGAGGACGGTGATCTGGTGCTCGCGGTAGCCGCGCAGGTTGGGTTCGGTGCCGTCGAGGTATGCGCGTACGAGGCTGGGCAGGAACGTCGGGACGTTACGCGGTGACCAGCGGTTGCGTAGCTGGTCGTGGGGATGGCGGTGCAACGTCGGCCTGGGCACGAGCATGGTGTCGGCCGGGGTGGCGGTGAGGCAGGCCCGGCCGGAACCGATATGCCCAGGTGGATGGAGCGGGCCAGTGCTTCGGTCTGATCTGCGGGCTGCCGGCTCGCTCGTGTCCACCGGCGGCAGCGACCGCCCCGGCCACCGCAGACAGCGCCCATGCCCGCACATTCGGGTCGGTGGTCGAGTGAGCGAGTTCTTCGGCTCGATCGGGATCGCCGGCGGCAGCGATCGCCCCGGCCACCGCAGACAGCACCCATAACCGCCCATTCGGGTCGGTGGTCAAGTAAGCGAGTGTTTCGGCCCCATCGGGATCGCCGGCGGCAGCGATCGCCCCAGCCACCGCAGACAGCGCCCACGCCTGCTCGCGGATCCAGAGCGTTCACCTGGAATCCAGCAGTTGGAACGACGAGCTGACCGCTACCGTGCGGCTCATCGCCAACCGGCCGGACGAGCTCGCCCAAGCCACCACCGCCGACGGCGACTACCTGCACGACTATCCGCGGTCCTGGAACGACGAGTACAAGAGGATCGGCGAAGAGGATCTGGAGACCAGCGCGTTCCTGCTCACCGAGGTCCGCGTGCTCTGGCAGCTACCCACCGGCAAGATCACCGCGGTGCCGACCGGCAGCGATGCCCTCTTCCGGCAGGCCGTCGAATGTCTGGACGTACTGGTCTGGGCCCTCAACCGGGCGATCAGCCCGGTGATCGACAAGCTGGAGAACGCCTGAATGGCCCGGTACGGCTATGCCCGGGTCTCGACCCGGGAGCAGAACACCGACGCTCAGTCCGACGCGCTCGCCCGCGCCGGCGTCGAGCCAGACCACATCGTCATCGAGAAGATCAGCGGCAAGCTCGCCTCCCGCCCCAAGCTCGACGCCCTGCTGTCCAAGCTGCAGCCGGGTGACCAGATCGTGGTCACCCGGCTGCGGCGCATCGGCCGCAATCACCAGCACCTGCTCGACTTGGCCGCCTGGTTCGAGGAGCACGAGGTCGACTTCATCGTGCTCGAGCAGGGCATCGACACCTCGACCCCGATCGGCCGGCTGTACTTCCGCATCATGGCCGCGCTCGCCGAGTTCGACCGGGAGGCCATCGTCGAGGGCACCCTCGAAGGCCTCGCCGCAGGCCCGGGCCCGCGGCCGGGTCGGTGGCCGGCCGACCAAGCTCTCCGCACGCCAGCTAGAGCAGGCGCAGCACATGTACGACGCCGGTAAGTACACCGTCGAGGAGATCGCCGAGACGTTCGGCGTCGGCCGCGTAACCCTCTACAAACACCTCAACGCCCACCACGACGGCCGCGACTGTGTGCTGGTCGTCTACCGCAACACCCGGCCTGGCAAGGTCGACGCCGACACCAACCGCCGCTACGGCGAAACCGGGCAGAGGAGAAAGTGCAGCTCGAAGCAGACCGCAAATGGTTCCCATCGGCGAGCTGCGGCGACCCCGGGTCAAGGGCATCGTCTACGTGGTCAACGGCGTCGTCACCCGCGTCCGGGCCATCGACCCCAACGGCCAGTGGGACGAGGACGACCGGGGATACGTCGACGTCCCGGTCACCAAGCCGTTGACTGACGTAGAGATCGCCCAGCAGTTCCCCAGCCTGCCGTTGCGGGTGGGTGAGGAGCGGCCCACGCGTTCGCGGCAAGATTCGGGAGTACGTGCTGCTCTGACCGGACCTGAGCATGGCTCTCTGCTCCCTCTTATCCCCGCAGGAACTGGCAAACGCCGAGGCCGACACTGACCGCAGCGACGAATGTGCCGCCCGCTGCTGCCAACGTCGCTGACACGCTGCCGCCGGTGACGCTCGACAGCAGCGCCGCCGCAAGGGCTGAAGCCAAGGCCGCCAGCACGATGATCGCCAATACAAGGACTCTTCTGTTCGGCTGGGGGTGCCCGAACTTCGTTTGACTGGATTCACTCACAGTGGCAACGGTAGGCATCAGACGGCATGATTGCAAGAATCAAACGGCATCGGACGGAGCTAAGTGGTATCGTTGCTGTCCTTGCAGCAGCGGAGAGGAAGTCATGGCTGACTGGGAACGGCTGGGGCGATACGTAGTGAGTCGACGGGTGGAACTTGGCTACACCCAGCGAACCGACTTCGCAGAAGCTACGCGCATCACCGCCCGGGTTCTCTCAGACATCGAGAATGGCCGACGCGGCAACTTCGACCAGGTCACGATTGCGAAACTCGAGTATGGGCTGAGATGGGCGACCGGCAGCGTGGCGAAAGTTGTCGACGGAGGCGCACCGGAGCCTCGGGGCGGCCTGGTGTATGACCATGGACCCGACACTGCGGCTGGCTACGTTCCGACAGAAGATGCGGCCGTCGTCAGGGTTCTCCGCTCTGACCTTCCCGACGAGAAGAAGCGCGAAGTGATCCGCATGCTGATCGCGGAGGAGTTGGCCGCTCGCGAAGCGAGGCTCAATATGGCCAACAAGCTCATTGATCTGCTACGTCAAGATGTGGCGCCGGAACCTTCCTAGTGGCGAAGATTTACCGCCATTTATCAGCGAAGGTCACAGCGCGCCTGCCTTGAGAACCCGATCCGGAGCAGCACCCTGACCCGTACGCATTTCCTGCGACAGCGCGCGGCACTCCGGCCGCACCCGGCGAACCCAGCGGAAACCTCGTGATCGACCCGAACGCCGCGATCCTGCCGACGACCCGCCGGCCAACCGTCGGCCACGAGCTCGCCGAGCCTGTCAGCGCGAGCCCGGCCGGCGCCGGCCCGTCGCAGGAGAACGGCTCGGTGACCAACCTGATCACCGAGCCGTTCCACCACGGCGGCCTGTTCACCGCCGGTGACGGCCTCGACCCCGACGCGATCGCCGCGCTGCGGGTACTGCACACCCGGTGCCGGCAGCAGGCCGTCGCGCTACGGCGCAGGATAGCTCTGCGCCGAGCAGGCCGAACCCGGCGATGGCTGCGGCGGGATGGTCGATCAGCACGCCGGCGCCGAAGCCGATGCCGGCCAGCCCACCCGCCGCCCGGCCCGCCCCGACGCTTCGGCCGACCAAGTCCAGGCCCCTCGACGGATGGGTATTGCACGAGCTGCGGCACTCGGGGCTCACCCACGACGCCGTGATTGTGTCAGCGAGAACCGGGTTCTGTCCCTTCTTGCGTGATTGATCTTGTCAAAATATTCCGATCACATCGGCGCGCGCTCGGCAGATTTTGGCGAGACTTGGTCATCTGTG
>NZ_QLMJ01000032.1 GCF_003259845.1 Actinoplanes lutulentus | reverse complement strand
TTGAGTTGACCGGTACTAATAGGCCGAGGGCTTAACCACCCTAAATTTTATGCTTACGCGTCCACTGTGTGATTCACAGCAAACGAACAACCACCTCGTTTGCCGGCCTTTTCGGCTGGCTTATGGGTTGCTGGTTCTTCGCTACGCTGAAAGGTGTTTCGGTGGTCATAGCGGAGGGGAAACGCCCGGTTACATTCCGAACCCGGTAGCTAAGCCCTCCAGCGCCGATGGTACTGCACTCGGGAGGGTGTGGGAGAGTAGGACGCCGCCGGACTCAACGTGATGGTCGAGGGCCGCCCCCGCTCGGGGTCGGCCCTTGACTGCGTTTACGAGCAAGTCCCCTAGTAGCTTTGAGTGTTGACGCTTGGCGCCGCCCGTTCCGAGGGCCAGCCGCCGTATTGGAAGGAATGATCCGTGACTACAGGACCGCAAGACGGCGGCTCCAGCAACCGAGACGGCGAGAGCCGTCCCGGCCGCAGTCGCGACGGAGCTGGCGACGAGCGCCGGAGTGACCGCGGTGGCTCCTCCCAGGGCGGCGGCGAGCGGGGCGGATCCCGTGGCGGCTACCAGGGTGGCGGCGACCGCGGAGGCTTCCGTGGCGGCGACCGGCCCGGTGGCGACCGCGGGGGTTTCCGTGGTGGCGACCGTGGCGGCTACCAGGGCGGACAGCGTTCGTCGGGTGGCGGCTACCGGGGCGACCGTCCCAGTGGTGACCGTCCGCAGGGCGACCGTGGTGGTTACCAGGGTGGCGGCGACCGCGGTGGTTTCCGCGGTGGCGACCGTCCCCAGGGTGACCGTGGCGGCTACCAGGGCGGACAGCGCTCGGTGGGCGGCGGCGACCGTGGCGGTTTCCGCGGTGGCGACCGTCCGCAGGGTGACCGTGGCGGCTACCAGGGTGGCGGCGACCGCGGTGGTTTCCGTGGTGGAGACCGCGACCGTGGCGCCGGCCAGGGTGGCTTCCGTGGCGGTGACCGTCCGTCCGGTGACCGTGGTGGTTACCAGGGTGGCGGCGACCGTGGTGGTTTCCGTGGCGGTGACCGTCCGCAGAGCGGTGGCTACCGGGGCGAGCGTCCCAGTGGTGACCGTCCGCAGGGCGACCGTGGCGGTTACCAGGGTGGCGGCGACCGCGGTGGATACCGTGGTGGCGACCGTCCCCAGGGTGACCGTGGCGGATACCAGGGCGGTGGCGACCGCGGCGGCTTCAACCGTGGCGACCGTCCGCAGAGCGGTGGCTACCGGGGCGACCGTCCCAGTGGTGACCGTCCCCAGAGCGGCGGCTTCCGTGGTGGCGACCGTCCGTCCGGTGACCGTGGTGGTTACCAGGGTGGCGGCGACCGTGGCGGTTTCCGTGGCGGCGACCGTCCCCAGAGTGGTGGCTACCGTGGCGGCGACCGCCCGCAGAGCGGCGGCTTCCGCGGTGGCGACCGTCCGTCCGGTGACCGTGGCGGCTACCAGGGTGGCGGCGACCGCGGTGGATTCCGCGGTGGCGACCGTCCGTCTGGCGACCGTGGTGGTTACCAGGGTGGCGGCGACCGCGGCGGCTTCAACCGTGGCGGCGACCGCGGCGGCTTCAACCGTGGCGGCGACCGTCCGCAGAGCGGTGGCTACCGGGGCGACCGTCCCAGTGGTGACCGTCCCCAGAGCGGCGGCTTCCGTGGTGGCGACCGTCCCCAGGGCGACCGTGGCGGCTACCAGGGTGGCGGCGACCGCGGTGGATTCCGCGGTGGCGACCGTCCCCAGGGTGACCGCGGTGGTTACCAGGGTGGCGGCGATCGTGGTGGTTACCAGGGCGGTGGCGACCGCGGTGGATTCCGTGGCGGCGACCGTGACCGTGGCGGCTACCAGGGTGGCGGCGACCGTGGCGGCTTCAACCGCGACCGTTCGAGCGGCCCCCGTGAGAGCTTCTCCGGTGGCGACCGCCCGCAGGGTGGCGGCTACCGGGGCGACCGTCCCAGCAGCGACCGTCCGTCCGGCTACCGGGGCGACCGTCCCCAGGGTGACCGTCCGTCCGGCGACCGCGGTGGTTTCCGCGGTGGCGACCGTCCCCAGGGTGACCGTGGCGGTTACCAGGGTGGCGGCGACCGTGGCGGCTTCAACCGTGGTGGCGACCGGCCCCAGGGCGACCGCGGCGGCTTCCGCAGCGACCGTGACCGTGGCGGCTTCCAGGAGCGCGACAACCGGCCGCAGGACGAGCAGGACGCTCAGCCGACCTTCCACGCCCCGGAGATCCCCGAGGACATCGTCGCGACCGACCTCGACCAGGAGGTCCGCGCCGAACTGAACTCCCTCACCCGTGAGATGGCGGACAAGGTCGCGCGGCACCTCGTCGCGGCCGGCCAGATCATCGACGAGGACTCCGAGCTGGCGCTGCAGCACGCGATCGCGGCTCGCCGGCTCGCGTCCCGGATCGCCGTGGTGCGTGAGGCCGTCGGTCTCGCCGCCTACGCGGCCGGTGACTGGACGACGGCCATCGCCGAGCTGCGCACCTACCACCGGATGACCGGTCGGCAGACGCACCTCGCCGAGCTGGCCGACTGCGAGCGGGCCCTGGGCCGGCCGGAGCGGGCGATCGACCTGTACCGCGGCGCCGACATCGCGAAGCTTGAGAAGACCGGTGCGATCGAGCTGCTGATCGTGGCGGCCGGCGCCCGGACCGACCTCGGCCAGCACGACGCGGCCGTGGCGATGCTCCAGGTCAAGGAACTGACCTCGGAGGAGGACGCCGACTGGGCGGCCCGCCTGCGGTACGCGTACGCCGACGCCCTGCTCGCGGCTGGTCGCCGTGACGAGGCCCGGGAGTGGTTCGCCCGTGCCGCTGCCGCCGACGAGGAGCAGCTGACCGACGCGGCCGAGCGGCTTCTCGAACTCGACGGCGTCTCCATCGAGGGCGACGACGAGGACGAGGACGACGAGACCGAGGCTGCCCTCGGTGAGGCCGGCCCGGAGACTCGTTCCGAGGACGACGACGCTTCCGAGGGCCCGGTGGCCGAGGACGACGACGACTTCGAGGACGACGACGAAGACGACGACGAGGACGACGCGCCGGTCGCGGTCGACGCCGAGGACGACGAGTTCGAGGACGACGACGAGGATGACGAGGACGACGACGAGTCGGCCGCGGTGTCCGAGACCGACGTGAACACCGACGCCGTCAAGTCCGACGACGAGAAGAAGCAGGCGGACGAGTTCGTCGCGAAGTCGGACGACGAGCAGAAGTAAGCATGAGCGACCACCTCGCCGCGGGCTACGACCTGGTCATCTTCGACCTGGACGGCGTCATCTACCTGATCGACAAACCGATTCAGGGCGCGGCCGAGGCGGTCGAGCAGCTGCGCTCTGGCGGGACTTCGATCGCGTACGCGACGAACAACGCCTCGCGGCGCGCCGCTGATGTGGCCGCGCTGCTGACCGGCATGGGTGTGAAGGCCGCGCCGGCTGAGGTTCTGACCTCGGCCGGCGCGGCCGCCGTGCTTCTGGCCGAGCGGTTTCCGGCCGGCGCGCCGATCCTGGTGGTGGGCGCCGACGCCCTGCGCGCCGAGGTCCGCGACGCGGGCCTCAACCCCGTCGGCTCGGCCGAGGACGAACCGGTCGCGGTCATTCAGGGGTACGGACCTGAGGTCGGCTGGAAGGTCCTGGCCGAAGCCGCTCTGGCGGTACGGGCCGGAGCGACCTGGTTCGCCACCAACACCGACAAGACTCTGCCGAGCCCCCGTGGCCCGCTGCCGGGCAACGGTTCCCTGGTGGCGGTCCTGCGCACCGCCCTGGACCGTGACCCGGACGTGGTCGTCGGCAAGCCGGAGCCAGGCCTGTTCACCACGGCCGCGGAGCGGTCCGAGGCGAAGCGTCCACTGGCAATCGGCGACCGCCTGGACACCGACATCGAGGGCGCGGCCGGCGCCGGCATGGACAGCCTGCTGGTACTCACCGGCGTCAGCGGCCCGGCCGACCTGCTGGCGGCACCACCCCACCGCCGCCCCACTTACGTGGCAGCCGACCTGTCGGCCCTATTCCACCCAGCCGCCAACGCCCGCATCCCCGTGCCAGGCAAAGACGTGCCAGGCAAAGACGTGCCAGGCAAAGAGGCGCTGGGCAGAGATGTGCCGGGCGAAGAGGCGCTGGGCGAAGACACCGGTGCCGAGATCAGCGGCGAGGCGCGAGACGGGGTTGCCGGCGCAGCCGCCGGCTGGCGGGTCACCCGCGACGGTGACCGCGCTGTCCTGGACGGCTCCGGCGACCCGGTCACCGCGCTGCGCCTGCTCTGCGGCGTCACCTGGGACGGCGTCCCATCCTCCGCGATCGAGGCCGGCTCACCCGAAGCCACCGAACTCCTCCACTCCTGGGGCCTCTGACCCCGCTCCGCAGACCCCACCGTGTCGACTTGAGGTGCGGATTGCGCCCGAACTCGACACGCGGGCTTGGGGGGCCGTGCGTCGTGGCCTGGGGGATGTCAGTCAGTTTTGGAGGCTGTTGTCGATCACGCTGTGGGCGGAGTGGCCGATAAGAGCGGTATGAGCGCGTTCACTCTGCCGCGTGGCGCCCGGCTGTCCGACGCGTCGTGGGCTGCTCGGCATCGGATCATCAGCAGGCTGCTCTGGTTCCACGTTCCGGCGTTCCTGGTGCTCGGCTTTCTGGGGCCGCGTTCGCCGTGGGAGACCGTGCTGCTGGCCGGGGCGCTCACCGTCTGGGCGGCGGCGAGTCGTGTGCTGCCCAACCCGAAAGCGATGGCGTCGCACACCAGCGTGGGGCTGATCGCGTGCACGTTCATCGCGATCGAGCTCTCCGGTGGGGAGATGGCCGCGCACATCCACCTGTACGCGATTCTGATCTTCGTGGCGCTCTATCAGATGTGGGCGCCGCTGATCTCGGCCGTCGTGGTCGTGGTGGTGCACCACGGTGTGCTCGGGCTTCTCGAACCGGAGCGGGTCTTCGGCATCCACCACATGGCGATCGGCGCGGCGATCGTGATGGTCGCCGTGCACGCCGGGCTCGCGGCTCTTGAGGTGGCCGGCATCGTGATCTTCTGGCACTTCGCGGAGCAGGCGGAACGGGAGAACGAGGTTCTCGCGCGGGAGGCCGAGGACGCCCGGCGGCAGACCGAACGGGCCGAGCAGGACGCGCGGGAACGGGCCGCCGAGGATGTCCGGCTCCGCTCCGAGCAGGCGGCCGAGCACGCTCGCCGGGTGACCGCGGACGTCACGGAGATCAGCGCGGAGGCGCACGCCGCGATCTCGGCGGTCGCGGCCGTCGACCGCGAACTGGCCGCGCTCACCGCGTCGGTCCACGACATCGCGCAGCGTTCCGCGGATGCCGCCGGCACCGCGGCGAGCGGTAAGGACGCGGCCGCGTCAGCGGGCGAGAAGGTACGTGCCCTCGAGCGCTCGGTCGGTGAGATCGCTGACGTGAACGCGCTGATCGCGTCGCTGGCCGAACAGACGAATCTGCTCGCGCTCAACGCCACGATCGAGGCGGCGCGGGCCGGCGAGCTCGGCAAGGGTTTCGCCGTGGTGGCCAGCGAGGTGAAGGACCTCGCCCGGGAGACGGCCACGTCGGTCCAACGGGTGAACGAGGTGATCACCGCGATCGTGGCGGAGACCGACGACGTGGCGCAGACGATCACGTCCACCACCGGTGCGGTCGACGGGATCCACGAGTTGCAGCTGAACATCGCGTCCTCGGTGGAGGAGCAGGCTGCCGTGCTCTCCGAGGTGACCACCCAGCTGTCGACCGCGACCTCGGCCGCCGATCAGGTGCTGGCCGGGCTCCAGTCGCTGGCCGCCCGTTCCGGTTCTTGAACGTTTTCGATCACCGGGCCGTATCTGGAAGCGCTGCTGGCGCTCTCAGAGGAGCTTACGGAGTTTGAGCAGGTCGAACGGGTTCGCCTTGATGGTGACCTGCCGGGACGCGATCGCGCGGGTGACGTCGAGCCTGCCCTCGATCAGGGCGATCAGGTCGGCGCCCGAGGAGATCAGCGCGATCTTCGCTTTTGGATCGTCGCCGTCCGCGATGTCGATCAGCCGGCCGCCGGTGATCCGGCCGTGGAACGCGGTGCCGAGGTCGGTCACCCGGCAGGCGAGCGTGCGATCGAGGTCGAGATGGCCCTGGGCTTCGGCGTTGGCGGCCAATTTCGCGGCCAGGTCGTGCAACGCTTGCCGGCACTCGTCCACGGTGACCATCGGCACCCTCCCTTGCGACACCAGCACGGTACCTCAGGAAGATGTCCGGGGTGCCCGGTAGCGTGGCACCCGACGCGGCGAGAGGAGGCGGGACCATGGCAGATGCATGGCGGGCATATCTGGACCTGGCGCTCGGGCTCACGGAAGCCCCCAGGAAAAAGGCTCAGCAGGTCGCCGGGGAGGTGTTCTCCCGGGGTGGCGCGACGGCGGTTCAGCTGCAGGGCCTGGTGGAGGATCTGCTCTCGGCCGGTGTGGCGAACCGTGAGGCGCTGACGAACATTGTCCGTTTCGAGGTGGACCGTGCTCTCGGGCGGGTGGGCCTGGCCACCGCCGACGAGGTGTCGGATCTGACGACGCGGGTGCACGACCTGGAGCGACAGCTGCGGGAGGCGGAGTCGAAGCCCGGCACCGTCGCTCCGCCGGCGGCGCCGGTCGCACCACCGGCGAAAAAGGCCGTGGCGAAGAAAGCGGTGAAAGCCAAGCCGAACGCGATGCCCTCGGCCGGAACGGGCCGGGCGTCCGCACCGGCCAATGTGGCCCCCGCGCCCAGCGAGCCGGTTGCGAGTGAGCCGGCTCCCATCAAGCCGGTGGCGGTCACCCCGGATGTGCCGGTGAAAGCAGCGAAGAAAGCCGTCGCCAAGAAAGCGGTCGCCAAGCGCGCGCCCGCCAGGAAGGCGGCGGTGCCGTCGCAGGCGACACCGGCCACGGGCATGCCCGTTCCGGCGGGGACCTCAGCGTCGCCGGTGAGCGCGGTGGTCGAGGCAGCCGCCGCGACCGAACTGCCCCCGGTCGAAAAGCCGGCCGAAAAGCCGGTCGAAAAGCCGGTCGTGAAGACGGTGGAGAAGCCGGCCGAAAAGACAGTGGCGAAGCCGATCGCGGCGCCTCGGAAACGGGCTCCGCGCAAGGCTGCGGCCGTCGAGCCGGCTCCGGCGAAGAAGGCCGCTCCCCGCAAGACCGCTGCGAAGAAGACAGTGCCGAACCAGGCGACCTCGGCCGAGACCACGGAGGCGTGATCCCGTGACGTTCCCGAATTTCGCGCAGCCCGGCCCCCGGCCCGGCCCGCCCCTCGGCAACCAGCACCCGGTGACCCAGCACCCGGTGACCCAGCACCCGGTGACCCAGCAGCAGGGAACCCAGTTTCAGGGAGCCCAGTTCCAGGGAACCCCGCACACGCCGGGCGGCGGGAACGGGGAGGACACCGGGCATCCGGCGGTGGACGCGGTGCTACGGTCGCTCGCCAACGCCGCGCGGCTGGCGCCGGCGGAACAGATCGCCGAGTACGAGGCCGCGCACCAGGTGCTCCAGGAAACCCTGGCGAGCATCGACCGCTGAGACTCGTACAAGAAAAGGGTTTGATCTTAAATGGCCCGCCGTGCGCGGCTGGACGCTGAGCTCGTCCGCCGCAAGCTCGCTCGCTCCCGGGAACAGGCTGCCGCGCTCGTCGCGGACGGCCGTGTGCAGGTCCGGGGCGTCGTCGCCCACAAGGTGGCGGCGATGGTCGACCCGGCCGACCCGGTGCTGGTGACCGGGGAGGATCCGCAGACCGAGTACGTGTCCCGGGGCGGGCACAAGCTCGCCGGAGCGCTCGCCGCCTTCAAACAGCTGAGCGTCGAGGGGAGAAGGTGCCTGGACGCCGGGGCCTCCACCGGCGGGTTCACCGACGTGCTGCTGCGCGCCGGAGCCCGGCAGGTGGTGGCGGTCGACGTCGGTTACGGGCAGCTGGCCTGGCCGATCCGGACCAACGAGCGCGTCGTGGTGATGGAGCGCACCAACGTGCGCACCCTGACCCCGGACGTGATCGGCGGGACGGTCGACCTGACCGTGGCCGACCTGTCGTTCATCTCGCTGCGGCTGGTGCTGCCGGCGCTCGCGGCGTGCACCGACGGTGATCTGGCGCTGATGGTGAAACCGCAGTTCGAGGTCGGCAAGGAACGGGTCGGCACCGGTGGTGTGGTCCGTGACTGGCGGCTGCGCGCGGAGGCCGTGATGGACGTGGCGGCGGCCGCGCAGCAGCTGGGCCTGGGTGTGCGGGACGTGGCGGCGAGCCCGCTGCCCGGACCGAGCGGCAACGTGGAGTTCTTCGTGTGGTTCCGGCGGGACGCGCCACCCGCCGAGCAGGAGCGGATCGAGAGTGTGGTCGAGGCGGGACCCGTGGCTGCTGACCTGGAGGCGACATGACCCGCTCGGCCCTGCTGGTGACGCACACCGGGCGCAGGCAGAGCACACAGCACGCCCGTGCGGTGGCGCTGGATCTGATCGCGGCCGGTTTCGAGGTCCGGGTCATCGCCGAGGAGGTCGCCGACATCGACCTGCCACCGGAGGTGAAGCCGGTCGAGGGACCGGCGGCGACCGAGGGTGTGGAGATCGTGCTGGCGCTCGGTGGTGACGGCACGTTCCTGCGCGCCGCCGACCTGGCCCGGCCGGTGAAGGCGCCGCTGCTCGGGATCAACCTGGGCAAGGTGGGTTTCCTCGCCGAGGCGGAGATCGAGCACATCGACGAGGCGGTCGCCAGCGTGGTGGCCGGCGACTACACGGTCGACGAGCGGCTGACCCTGGACGTGCGGGCCGAGTACGACGGACGCCTGATCGCCGAGTCCTGGGCGCTCAACGAGGTGTCGGTGGAGAAGGGGCAGCGGGCGCAGATGCTCGAGCTCCTGGTCGACGTGGACGGCCGGCCGCTGTCGCGGTACGGCTGTGACGGTGTGGTTTGCGCCACACCGACCGGGTCGACGGCGTACGCGTTCTCGGCCGGCGGACCGGTGGTCTGGCCCGAGGTGGAGGCGCTGCTGCTCGTGCCGATCAGTGCGCACGCGCTGTTCAGCAAGCCGCTGGTGACCGCTCCGACGTCGACGTTCGTCCTGACGGTCGACCCGTATACGTCCTTTGCGGTGCTCTGCTGTGACGGTCGCCGCACCTGGGACCTGCCGCCCGGCTCGCGGGTGACAGTCGAACGGGGTCAGTTGCCCGTCCGGGTGGTCCGTCTGGCGCCCCGGCCGTTCACTGACACGCTCGTGGCGAAGTTCGAGTTGCCCGTGGTCGGGTGGCGAGGGAATCGACGCTGATCAGAGATCCCGGAGTGGGCGTTTGTCGGTGGGCACCGTTACTGTTCGCCTGTGCTGGAGGAACTGCGCATCACCGGTCTCGGCGTCATCGACGACACCACGCTGCGACTCACGTCGGGAATGAATGTGATCACCGGCGAGACCGGTGCTGGCAAGACGATGGTGGTGACCGGTCTCGGACTTCTGTTCGGTGGCCGGGCCGACGCCGGCCGGGTGCGAGCCGACCCGGGCCGTGCCGTCGTGGAGGGCCGGCTGAAACTGCGCGGCAGCCTGGGTGACGCGGTGCGCACCCGGGTCACCGACGCCGGTGGCGAGGCCGACGACGACGGCTCGATCCTGCTGAGCCGCACGGTGACGGCCGAGGGCCGGTCCCGGGCGCACGTCGGTGGCCGCAGCATGCCGGTGTCGACGCTCAGCGAGCTCGGCGAGCAGATCCTGGCCGTGCACGGCCAGTCCGATCAGCTGCGGCTGCTGCGCCCGTCCGAGCAGCGTTCCGCGCTGGACCGGTTCGCCGGCCCGGAGCACGAGAAGCTTCTGGACTCCTACCGCGAGGCGTTCACCCGCTGGCGCAAGGTGGTCGAGGACCTGACCGACCGCCGGCGCAACGCGCGGCAGCGCTCGCAGGAGGCCGACCTGCTCAAGCTCGGCCTCGACGAGATAACCCGGGTCGACCCGCAGCCCGGTGAGGACGACGATCTGCGCGCCGAGCTGCAGCGGCTGGAGCACGCCGAGGGGCTGCGGGTGGCCGCGGCCATCGCCGGGCAGGCCCTGGCCGGTGGTGTGGAGGCGACCGACGACACTCCGGACGCGACCCAGCTGCTCGGCACCGCCCGGCGCACCCTGGAGGGTCAGGCCGGTGTCGATCCGCTGCTGGGCGAGCTTGCCCTGCGGATCGAGGAGGCGGCGACCCTGGTCGGTGACGTCTCGTCGGAGCTCTCGGCGTACCTCGGTGAGCTGGACGCGGACCCGGCCCGGCTGGAGGCGATCTACGAGCGGCGGGCCGCGCTGCGGGCGCTGACCCGGAAGTACGCGGACGACATCGACGGCGTGATCGTCTGGGCGGAGAACGCCCGGGCCAAGCTGAGCGAGCTGGACAACTCCGACGAGCTGCTGGAAGAGCTGGACAAGGAACGGCAGCGACTCGCCGCGACCGTGGGTGAGCTGGCGGGCCGGCTGACGGCGGCCCGGCGGGAGGCGGCCGGGCGGTTCTCCGAGGCGGTCAGCGTGGAGCTGGCCGGTCTGGCGATGCCGCACGCGCGGGTCGAGATCGCGGTGCTGACCCGCACGCCGACGCGCGACGAGCCGGCCGTGTCGGTTGACGGCGAGGAGTTCGCGGCCGGTCCGGACGGCGCCGACGAGGTGGAGCTGCGGCTGCTGGCCCACCCGGGCGCGCCGTCGCTGCCGCTGCAGAAGGGCGCCTCCGGTGGTGAGCTGTCCCGGGTGATGCTGGCGATCGAGGTGGTGTTCGCGGGTGCCGGTGGCCCGCCGACGCTGGTCTTCGACGAGGTGGACTCGGGTGTCGGTGGCACGGCCGCTGTGGAGATCGGGCGGCGGCTGGCGCGCCTTGCGCGTACCCATCAGGTGTTGGTCGTGACGCACTTGCCGCAGGTCGCGGCATTCGCGGATCGCCATCTGGTGGTCGCGAAAGACACCGGTGGGGCGATCACTACGAGTGGTGTGCGGATCGTGGAGGAGACCGAGCGGGCCCGTGAGTTGTCGCGGATGCTGGCTGGTCTGCCGGATTCGGACCTCGGCATCGCGCATGCCGAGGAGTTGCTCTCGGTAGCCGCCCGGGAAAAACGTGCGTGATAAGTCCCGATTGTCGGTGAGCTGGCGCATGTCGCGGGGGGATGGGGTGCGACGCCGTGTCAGGATGGCCGGGATGCGACTTCCCACCTTGCGCCGCACGCGTTCCACCGAGCCCGGCCCGGTTTCCGGGGTGGCCCGGCTCGATCGGCGTACCAAGCGACTGACCGGCAGGCTGCGTCCCGGCGACATCGCCGTGATCGACCACCTCGATCTGGACCGGGTGGCGGCCGACTCGCTGGTCGCCTCCGGTGTGACCGCGGTGCTCAACGCGAAGCCCTCGATCTCCGGCCGGTACCCGAACCTGGGTCCGGAAGTGCTGATCAAGGGTGGCGTGCTGCTCGTCGACGGCCTCGGTGAGGACATCTTCAAGGGCCTGCGCGAGGGGCAGACGGTCAGCATCGACGGTGGCACCGTGCTGCTCGCCGGCGAGCCCGTCGCCACCGGCGTGCGGCAGGACACCGAAACCGTCGCCCAGGCGATGGCCGACGCCCGCGAGGGCCTGTCGGTGCAGCTGGAGGCGTTCGCGCAGAACACGCTCGACTACATGAAGCAGGAGCGTGAGCTGCTGCTCGACGGCGTCGGCGTGCCGGACGTGCGGACCCGCATCGCCGGCCGGCACGTGTTGATCGTGGTGCGCGGTTACGACTACAAGGAGGACCTCGACGTCCTCCGGCCCTACATCCGGGAGTACAAACCGGTCCTGATCGGGGTGGACGGCGGCGCCGACGCCCTGGTGGAGAACGGTTACACCCCCGACCTGATCATCGGCGACATGGATTCGGTCACCGACGACGTGCTGCGGTGCGGCGCCGAGGTGATCGTTCACGCGTACCCGGACGGGCGCGCGCCCGGCCTGGAGCGGGTCCGTGGTGTCGGGGTGGACGCGATCACGTTCCCGGCCGCGGCCACCAGCGAGGACCTGGCGATGCTGCTCGCCGACGAGAAGGGCGCGTCACTGATCGTGGCGGTCGGCACCCACGCGAACCTTGTCGAGTTCCTCGACAAGGGCCGCGGCGGCATGGCGTCGACGTTCCTGACCCGGCTCAAGGTCGGCGGCAAGCTGGTCGACGCGAAAGGCGTGAGCCGGCTCTACCGGCAGAACATCTCCGGCTCCGCGCTGCTGCTCCTGGTGCTGTCCGCCCTCGCGGCGATGGCTTCGGCGGTGGCCGTCTCCACGGTGGGGAAGGCGTACCTCACCGTCGTGTCCGAGTGGTGGAACAATTTGGTGTTCCAGCTCGACAATTTCTTCTGAGGGCGTCGTGATCAACTTCCGGTACCACGTGGTGTCTCTCACCGCGGTCTTCCTCGCGCTCGCGATCGGCCTGGTGGTCGGCACCGCCGCGCTCAACGGCCCGGTCTCCGAGAACCTGCGTGCCAACCTCGAGGCGCTGAAGAAGGACAACGACGTTCGCCGCGATCAGGTGAACCAGGCCCGCGACGAGCTCAACCGCAACCAGGACTTCGCGACCGAGCTGGCGCCGGTGGTGCTCGCCGGCAAGCTGGCCACCCGCAAGATCGCCGTGGTGTCGCTGCCCGGCGCCGAGGACACCGCCGACGCGGTGACCAAGATGCTGAACGTGGCGAACGCGACGGTGACCGCGCGGGTCCGGGTGGAGGAGAAGTTCCTCGACCCGAACTACTCCAACGAGCTGCTCGACCTGGCCGACCAGTCGTCGCAGGTGAGCATCCCGGTGACCTCGCTGCCGCGGAACAGCGACGGCGTGGAGACGGCGAGCGCGCTGATCGCGCTGACCCTGCTGCAGGGCACCACGTCGCCGACGCAGGATGACGTGACAGCGGTGCTGACCGGGCTCTCGCAGGCCGGTTACCTCGGTGTCGAGGACAACGCGACCGGTGGCGCCGAGGCGATCGTGCTGGTCGCCGGTGAGCCCGCCACCGACAAGGAAGCCACGAAGAAGAGTGCGTTCGCGGTCACCGTCGCGGCCCAGTTCGGCATGAACCGGCCGCTGATCGTGGCCGGCGACGGCGCCGGCGAGGGCACCCTGGTGGCCGGGGTGCGCAGCGACCCGAGCCTGGTGAAGAAGATCTCCACGGTGGACAACGTGAGCACCGTGCAGGGCCAGGTGGCGACCGCGATGGCGACCACCGAGCGCCTCGTGCAGAACAAAATCGGTCAGTACGGCCTCGGCACCGGCTCCTCCTCGATGGTGCCGTCAGCGGCGCCGTAACACCCCTGACTAGACTTTCGGGCCATGGCCTACCTCCGCTCCTTCGGCATCGGCGCCCTGGTCGCGCGGTCCGCTCTCGCCTGGGTGCGCCGCGACCCGAACGCGGGTGACCTGCGCCGGACCAACTTCCACGGCCGTACGGTGACCCTCGCCGGCGGTCCCGCGCTCGCGCTGGGCGCCACGGCCGGCGCTGCTTCCGGTGCCGCGACGCCCCGGCTCGCCGCCGCGGCGGTCGCCGCCGGAGCGGTCAGCGGCGCGGTCGGGCTCTATGACGACATCGTCGGCAACCGGCCGGAGCAGAAGACCGCGAAGGGCTTCGCCGGCCACCTGGGCGCGCTGCGCGAGGGCCGGGTCACCAGCGGCCTCGTCAAGATCGCCGGAGTGGGCACGGCCGGCCTGGTCGCCTCCGCCCTGATCGGCAGCAACCGGCGCAGCGGCTTCGGCCGGGGCGCCGACGTGCTGCTCGGCGCCGGGGTGATCGCCGGGACGGCGAACCTGCTGAACCTTCTCGACCTGCGTCCCGGCCGCGCGCTCAAGGCCGGTGCCATCCTCGGGGCGCCGCTGGCGATCGGCCGCGGCGGCGCGATGACCGCCGGGACGATCGGCGCCGGCGCGGCCCTGCTGCCGGCCGACCTGAACGAGGAGATCATGCTCGGCGACTCCGGGGCGAACGCGCTCGGCGCGCTGCTCGGGGTGGCGTTCACGGCCCGGGCCGGCACCGGGAGCCGGGTGGCGGCGCTGGCCGTGCTGGCGGCGCTGACCGCCGCGAGCGAGCAGATCAGCTTCACCAAGGTCATCCAGGACACGCCGTGGCTGCGCGCCGTCGACGAGCTCGGCCGCCGGCCACCCGAAGCGTGACCGATACGGCGAAGACCGCTGCGAAGATCGCCGGGGCAGCGGCGCTGATCACCGTGCTCACGGTGGTCGCCCGGCTCGCCGGGTTCGGCCGTACCCTGGTCTTCTTCTACACGGTCGGTGAGGGTGGCGACGGCGGTCTCGCCGACATCTACTTCGCGGCGAACACGGTCCCGAACATCGTCTTCGAGTTGGTGGCCGGTGGCGCTCTGGCAAGCCTCGTGGTGCCGCTGGTGGCGAAAGCGGCGGCCGAGGGCGACCGGCAGCGCGTCGGCGCCGTCACCTCGGCGCTGCTGACCTGGATGCTGGCGCTGACCGTGCCGCTCGCCGTGCTGGTGGCGCTGGCCGCCGGCCCGATCACCGGGCTGTTGCAGGGTGTCGACCCGGCGCACCAGGAGGTCGCGGCCCGGATGCTGCGGATCTTCGCGCCGCAGCTGCCGCTGTACGGGATCGGCATCGTGCTGGCCGGGGTGCTCCAGGCACACCACCGGTTCGCGTGGCCGGTGATCGCGCCGCTGCTGTCCAGCGTCACGGTGATGAGCGCGTACCTGGCGTACGCCGGGATCGACGGCGCCCGGACCGGTTTCGCCGGGCTGAGCACCGCCGGCGAGCTGACCCTGTCGATCGGCACCACACTGGGCGTGGTGGTGCTGACCCTCTGCCTGTTCGTGCCGCTCGCCCGGCTGCGGCTGCGTCTGCGGCCCTCGCTGCGGTTCCCCGGCGACGAGGGACAGCAGGCGGTCCGGCTCGGCTGGGCCGGTGCGGTGACCGTCGGCGCGCAGCAGATCGTGGTGGCCCTCGTCGTGACGCTCGGGGCCGCGCAGCTGGCTCGCTACAACGGCGCGCAGACCGTCTTCCTGCTGCCCTGGGCGGTCCTCGCGGTGCCGCTGGCCACCGCGGTGTACCCGCGCCTGTCGGACGCCGCCGCGCGCGGTGACGAGGACGCGTACGCCTCCGCGCTCTCCGGCACCGCCAAGTCGATCATTCTGCTCGCCGGTCTGGGCGCGGCCGCGCTCGCCGGGCTGGCCGTCCCGGCGGCGTTCCTGATGAACGCGCCCGGCGCGGTCCCCGGCATCATCGGCTTCGCGCCCGGCCTGCTGGGGTACGCGATGTTCGCCCTGCTGTCCCGAGCCCTCTACGCCCGGGGTGCATCGAGGGCGGCCGCCGCGGCGTCCGGGATCGGCTGGCTCTGCGCCGGGATCGTGGTCGTCGCGGTCACCGCGAGCGCCGGCGGCCGGGCCGAGCTGCTCGGACTGGGCCTCGCCAACGCGGCCGGGATGACAGTGACCGGGATGCTGCTGGTCCGCGCGGTACGCCGGCACGCGGGCCCGGCGGCACTCGCCGGATTCGGCCGGGCCGGTGCCGCGGCCGTGGTGGCAGCCCTCGCCGCCGGTGTCGCCGGATGGGCGACCGTGACCGGGCTGGAACGGGCATTCTGGCCCACCCCGGGAGTGCCCGCCGCCCTCGCGGAAGGCATGCTGGGCGGTGTCGCCGTCGTGGTGGTGTTCGCCGTGGTGGCGTACGCGCTGGACCGGCGTGACATGCAACCGCTGGTCGCAAGGCTGCGAAAATAAACTTCTTCAGGGAGGAAACCCGTCCGTGAGCAGCGACGACAGGTGGCGTGGCTCGGTTGTGCTGGTCCTCGCGTCCAGCACCGGCGGGATCGGCCAGCACGTCGCCTCGCTGGCCCGGGGACTGGTCGAGGCCGGTTGCCGGGTGCTGGTCTGCGGCCCGGCCGCGACCGACGCGCACTTCGGGTTCAGCACGTCCGGTGTCGAGTTCGCGCCGGTGGAGATTCCGGCCGACCCCGGGCCGCAGGACTCCGGCGCGATCCGGCAGCTGCGCAAGGCCATCACCGGCCGGGACGCCGAGGTGATCCACGCACACGGGTTGCGGGCCGGATTCGTGGTGTCGCTCGCGCGTACCGCAGTGCCCCTGGTGGTGACCTGGCACAACGCCGTGCTCGCGCGTGGCCTGAAAGGCCAGGCCGGAGCGCTGCTGGAGCGGATCGTGGCGCGTAACGCCGCGCTCACCCTGGGCGCCTCACAGGACCTGGTGGACCGGGCCGTCACGATGGGTGCGAAACACGCCCGGCTCGGCCCGGTGGCCTCACCCCGGCTGGACCCGCCGAAGCGCACCCGATCGGCGGTGCGCGCCGAGTTCCGGCTCAAGGCCGCGACCCCGCTGATCCTGTCGGTCGGCCGGCTGCACCCGCAGAAACGCTACGACCTGCTCGTCGACGCCGCCGCCCGGTGGCGTGACCTGACGCCCGCGCCGGTGGTGGCGGTGGCCGGCTCCGGGCCGAGCTACATGCCCCTGGCGCAACGGGCGTCGCAGCTGCACGCCCCGTTCCACCTGCTCGGGCACCGCGGCGACGTGCCCGACCTGCTGCTCGGCGCGGACCTGGCGGTGGTCACCAGCGACTGGGAGGCCCGGCAGCTGTTCACCCAGGAGGCCCTGTACGCCGGTGTGCCGCTGATCGTCACCGCGGTCGGCGGGCTGCCCGGGCTGGTCGGTGACGCCGCCGTGGTGATCCCGCCGGGTGACCTGGACGCGCTCGACGAAGCGGTCCGCCGGATGCTGGCCGACCCCGAGCTGCGCGCCGATTACGCGGCCCGTGGCCCCGTGCAGGCGGCGACCTGGCCGACCGAGCCGGATGTGGTTGCCGACGTGTGCTCCGCGTACGCCGAGGTCACGGCGGTCCGCCGGTGATCAAGGACCGGCTGCGCCGGGTTCAGCGTCCGGGTGTCGCACCCACCCGTGCCTGGGTGCCTTATCTTTTGCTGGCCCTGGTCGCGGTGACCAGCCTGGCCGGGTTGACGATCCGTCCCGACGAGCAGGCCAGCCGCGGCGCCGCCGATTACGTGGTGGTGGCGGCCGCGCCCGGCCTGCGCTGGGAGGACCTGGACCCGCAGCGCACCCCGGCACTCTGGCAGGAGGCGAAAGCGGGCTCGGTCGGCTGGCTGACCGTGCGATCCGCGCACGCGGTGACCTGCCCGGCCGACGGGTTCCTGACGCTGGGCGCCGGCAACTACGCGGCCTGGGACTCCCGGGAGGTGACCGGCCGCTGCCCCGCGGCCGAGCCCCAGCTCACCCGCCCGGACGGCATCGGCGCGAACGTCGTCGACCAGCGCACCGTGGTCCGCAACAACCAGGACCGGATGCCGTACGGCACCACGCCGGGCGCCCTCGCCGAATCGGTGCGCTGCACGGTGGCCGTCGGCCCCGGCGCGGCGATCGCGGCGGCCCGCCCGTTCGGCCGCGTCGACAAGTACGTCCCGGAACTGCCCGCGGACCCGTCCACCCTGCTCGGTGACTGTGTGCTCAGCGTGGTCGACCTCGGCACCATCAACGGCAGCGGTGCCGAACGTCAGGCCGACGTCGCCGCCGCCGACGCGGTCCTGGCCCGGGTCCTCAGCTCCCGCCCGGAACGCTCGCTCATGCTGATCGCCGGGATCTCCGACACCGACCCCAGCTCCCGGCTGCACGTCGCGATCGCCGAAGGACCGGGCTGGGAGGGCGGCTGGCTCACCTCGGCCGGCACCGGCCGCGACGGATATCTGCAACTGGTCGACCTGGCGCCGACCGTGCTGTCGGCGCTGGGCCGCCCGGCGCCGGAGAAGCTGTTCTCCGGGTACGCGGCCACCGTCGCCGACGGCCGCCCGGCCGACCCGGCCGAGGCCATGCAGGGCGAACACGACGCCGACCGGCGGGCGATCGCCCAGCGCGGCGTCACCGAGATCTTCTTCGCGGTGCTGGCGATCGTGCAGCTGCTGCTGTTCGCCGCCACGATCCCGGTGCTGATCCGGGCCCGCCGGCACGCCGGACCGGCCGGGCCGTCGCTGCCACCGCGCCGCCTCGTGGCGATCGTCGAGGCCGCCCTGATCGCGGCCGGGCTGGCGATCCCGGCGGCGCTCGTCGCCGACCTGGTGCCGTGGTGGAGCAGCGAGCATCCGGCGTGGGCGTTCGGCTCGGCCACGGCCGCGCTGATGGTGCTCGGCACGCTGGTGATCCGGCTGTCGCCGCGGTACCCGCGCACCCTGTGGCCGATGGGCGCGGTCTCCGCGGTCGCCGTCGTGGTGGTCGCGCTGGACCTGCTCACCGGCGCCCGGCTCCAGCTCAACGGCGTGGCCGGCTACTCGGCGGTGTACGGCATCCGTTACGCCGGCGTCGGCAGTGTCGGGCTCGGCGTCTTCGTGGCCGGTCTGATGCTGCTGGCCGGCTGCGTGGCCCAGTGGGTCACCCGGCAGTGGCGCCCGCTGATCATGGTGATCTTCGGTGGACTGGGTGTCGTCGTGGTCGGCAGCCCGTACCTCGGCGCCGACCCGACCGGCGCGATCGCGGTGACCGCCGGGGTGTGCGTCGCGGCGGCGATCAGCACCGGCGGCTGGCTGACGTTCCCGCGGTTCGCCTGGGCGGCTCTGGCCGGTCTGGTGGTCACCATCGGGTTCGCGGTCTTCGACCTGAGCCGGCCGGAGCTGGAACAGGGCACCCTCGGCCGGTTCCTGACCTCGCTCGGCAACGGCACCGCCGGGCCGGCCATGCAGCGGGCCGCCGCGGCGAGCGGTCAGGCACTGGTGGACAGCCCTCTCACGCTCCTCGCGCTCTTCGGTGCCCTGATGCTCGCCTTCTGCCAGTTCTCCCCGTGGGGTGGCCTCAACCGGGTCTACGGGCTGCATCCGGCGGTCCGCGCGGGTATCGCCGGCACCACGGTGGCGACCCTGATCGCCGGACTGTTCGGCGGGACGGCTCTCGGGGTGTCCGGAACGGCGGCGGCGCTGGCCGTTCCGGTGGCGGTGCTCACGGCGTTACGTGTTCTCCTTCACGCCGCCGACCGCAGCTCGTCGCCCGGCGAAACGGACGGACCGGGCGGACCGTTGCTACGCAAATCCGACGATGATCCAGTTCAGGCGGGTGAAAGAGCCGTCTGAGGGCCCGCTGACACGCGTGCCGAGCAGCCCAGACGTGGCGGCTCCGGCAAACAGTGTTACGGTGAATTCCCGTGGATGGGGCTTTAACCGGCCCTTGCCGCAAGTTGGAGAAAGACAGGCGACCACGGGAGCGGGCCTTGGCCTCATCAGTGCGCGACACGCGGCACATCTTCGTCACCGGGGGCGTCGCCTCCTCGCTGGGCAAGGGCCTCACCGCCTCCAGCCTCGGCAATCTGCTCACCGCCCGCGGTCTCCGCGTCGTGATGCAGAAGCTGGACCCTTATCTGAACGTCGACCCAGGAACGATGAACCCGTTCCAGCACGGCGAGGTCTTCGTGACGGAGGACGGCGCCGAGACGGACCTCGACGTCGGCCATTACGAGCGCTTCCTCGACCGGGATCTCTCCGGCAAGGCGAACGTCACGACCGGCCAGGTCTACTCGGCGGTCATCGCCCGGGAGCGGCGCGGCGAATACCTGGGCGATACCGTGCAGGTCATCCCGCACATCACCAACGAGATCAAGAGCCGCATCTTCGCGATGGGCGACCCGGACGAGAACGGTCTCGTCCCGGACGTCGTCATCACCGAGGTGGGCGGCACGGTCGGCGACATGGAGTCGCTGCCGTTCCTCGAGGCGATCCGTCAGGTGCGCCACGAGGTCGGCCGGGACCACGTCTTCTACCTGCACGTCTCCTTGGTGCCTTATCTGGCGCCGTCGGGCGAGCTGAAGACGAAGCCGACCCAGCACTCGGTGGCGGCGCTGCGCAACATCGGTATTCAGCCGGACGCGCTGATCTGCCGCAGTGACCGGGAGATCCCGGACAAGATGAAACACAAGCTGGCGCTCTACTGCGACGTCGACCGTGAGGCCGTCATCGCCTGTCCGGACGCGCCCAGCATCTACGACATCCCGAAGGTCCTGCACGACGAGGGCCTCGACGCGTACGTCGTGCGCCGTCTCGGCCTGTCGTTCCGGGACGTCAACTGGAAGACCTGGAACGACCTGCTGGAGCGCGTGCACCACCCGAAGCGCACCATCACGATCGCGCTGGTCGGCAAGTACGTCGATCTGCCGGACGCGTACCTGTCGGTCTCCGAGGCGATCCGGGCGGCCGGCTTCGGCAACACCGTCAAGATCAAGCTGCGCTGGGTGCCGAGCGACGAGTGCGTCACCCCGGCCGGCGCCGCCGCCGCTCTCAAGGGCGCCGACGGCATCGTCATCCCGGGCGGCTTCGGCGTCCGCGGCATCGAGGGCAAGGTCAACACCTCGCGGTACGCGCGGGAGAACCAGGTCCCGATCCTCGGCCTCTGCCTCGGCCTGCAGTGCATGACGATCGACGCGGCCCGCAACATGGCCGGTCTCACCGGGGCGAACTCGCTGGAGTTCGACGAGCGCGCCACCTATCCGGTCATCTCCACGATGGCCGACCAGGAGGACATCGTCGCAGGCAAGGGCGACCTGGGTGGCACCATGCGCCTGGGTGCGTACCCGGCCGCTCTCAAGGAGGGCTCCATCGTCGCCGAGGTGTATGGCGCCACGGAGATCTCCGAGCGGCACCGGCACCGCTACGAGGTGAACAACGACTACCGCGACAAGCTGTCGCAGGCCGGCCTGGTCTTCTCCGGTACGTCGCCGGACGGCCGGCTCGTCGAGTTCATCGAGCTGGACCGCGACGTCCACCCGTACTTCGTGGCCACACAGGCTCACCCCGAGCTGAAGAGCCGCCCGACCCGGCCGCACCCGCTCTTCGACGGCCTGGTCAAGGCCGCGATCGCCTACGCGGCCGCGGACGAGCTGCCGGTCGCGCCCGAATGACCTTCGCCCACGAGCGGCTCTCCCGCACCGATCGGTTCCACGGGGCGATCTTCTCGGTCTACACCGACGAGATCACCATGTCCGACGGCACCTCCGCCGCCCGCGACGTGGTGGAGAACCGCGGCGCGGTGGTCGTCGTTGCCCTCGACGATCAGGACCAGGTGGTCCTGATCAAGCAGTACCGGCATCCGGTGCGCTCCCACCTGTGGGAGCTGCCGGCCGGCCTGCGCGACGTCGAGGGTGAGGACCCGGCACTGACCGCGGCCCGCGAACTGGCCGAGGAGGCAGACCTCACGGCCGGCCGCTTCGACCACCTCGTCGACCTGCACACCTCACCGGGCTTCAGCGACGAGTTCGTGCTGGTCTACCTGGCCCGCGACCTTGCTGAGGTGCCGGCGGCGGACCGGCACGTGCGCACCGCCGAGGAAGCCGACATCGAGGTCCACCGCGTCCCCCTGGACAAAGCGGTCGAAATGGCCCTGCGCGGCGAAATCACCAACGCGGCAGCGGTAGCGGGCCTTCTCGCCGCCGCCCGCGCCCGCGACACCGCCTGGGCGCTCCTCCGCTAACCCCTGTTTCGCGA
Source organism: Actinoplanes lutulentus (assembly GCF_003259845.1). Taxonomy (GTDB): domain Bacteria; phylum Actinomycetota; class Actinomycetes; order Mycobacteriales; family Micromonosporaceae; genus Actinoplanes; species Actinoplanes lutulentus. Next base: position 34,523 of record NZ_QLMJ01000032.1, on the reverse strand, counting down.
TCCGGCGCCGGGCCATTGTGGTCCGGCGCCGTTTCTTTTGATACGCGAGACCGGGCCTCGACAACCGCATCAACCACCTCCCGTGGTCTCTCGACACCTGCCGGCCCCTCCCGCCGGCGCGCTCCGCCGCCGGCCCCGGCGCCCCCTCACCCCCGACCGGCTGGCGCTCGCGGTCGCGCGGGCGCCGTTTTCACGACCGCAAGCGCAAGCCGGCGTGGCCCGGCTTGCGCTCGTGGTCGCGCAGGGCCCGTTTTCGCGACCGCAAGCGCGAGCCGGCGTGGCCGGGCTGGTGCTTGTGGTCGCGTAGGGCCTGAATTCGCGACCGCGAGCGCAAGCTGACGCCCGCCGGCCGGTCGGCTGTACGGCACGGCTGTTGGCTGTACATGGTGGCGACCCTGCTGTGCAGCCGGTGGGGGACGCCGGGTCCGGCGGCGGAAGGTGCGGCCGCTCTCGCGGCGAGGCGTTGCTCGGATTTTGTGCGGTTGGGCCGCCCGGGCGACCGCGAACTCACAAGTTCCGGGAAGGCCGCCGCCGCGGCGTGTCGACGTCGGGCGGTTCGCGAGTGTTCTGGTGACGTGCTGTCGCCACGTGCGGCTGGGGGGTGAGGGGCGCCGGGGCCGGCGGCGGAGCGCGCCGGGGGGAGGGCCGGCAGGTGTTGGACTCTCGGGTGCGGGCGGGCTTGCGGTTGTCCGGCCTCGGTTACGCGTATCCATGGATGGGTTTGCTTGTGGTGTCCATGATGGATTGATGCTGACCAGGGGGTTGACCGGGGCGGGGATCGGGCTGCTTGCTGGTGCGCCGGTGGTGTTATGGCTGATGGGGCGGACGGCGCTGGCCACGTCGGCTGATGCGGAGGCCGGGGGTGTGCCGCTCGCGGCGGTGGTGGTGCCCTATGTCGTTGGACTGATTTTGATCAGGCTGGTGCCGCCGAAGCTGCCGTTGTTGGAGCGTTCCGACGATGAGCGGCTGCGGCGGCAGGTGGTGTGGCTGGCCGGGTTGGCGCTGCTGTTTCCGGTGGCGGGGCTGCTGCTCGGTGAGTCGGCGATTTATCCGATCGCGAAGATTTTGATCCTGCTGGGCGGGGCCTGGGTGGTGCTGCGGCGGATTCCCGCGGTGTCGCCGGCGGGCGAGCATCGTGCGCGGATCCCGCGGTTCTGGTACTGGCTCGGACCCGGTGTGGTGATCGCCGTCTGGGGATATCTGTTCTTCTACAGCCCGCTGGTCGAGACCGACATTTCCGGATATGGGGACTGGGGCCGGGTGGAGCTTGCCGTGGTCGCGCTCTACACGTTTCTGACCGCGAGTGTTCTTGAGGAGATCTTCTATCGGGTGATTCTGCAGACCCGCCTCGAAGCGCTCTGGGGGCGGTGGCCGGCGATCGTCGCGACGGCGCTGCTGTTCGTGGCGATGCACGTGCACCGGTACGCGGACGGACCGTTTCTGGACATCACCCTGCTGATCCTGACGTCCAACGGTGCACTCGGGGTGTTCGCCGGATACCTCTGGTCGAAGTACCGCAACGTGTGGGCGCTGATCGTGGTGCACGGGGCGATCAATGGGCTGGCGCTGGTCCCGTTGCTGATCGGGTGGTGATTTCTTGGCGCACAGCAGTTGGCCTCGCTCTGAACGGGTCATGGAATACCCCCTCTGACCTGTGGTTTTGCTGTCCGTGGCCGGGCGAGCGACGCAACGACGATCCGTTAGCGTGCTGCCGATCGGGAGCCATGGGGGACAAGTGAGCGAATCAACGGCGGTCATCGAGCGGGTGCCCGCGCCGGCGCCGGCCGAGGTCAAGGCCGAGCGGACGACGGACCTGTTGCGGGTGCTGCCCTGGCTGGTCGTCGTGGCGGTGCTGCTCGGGTTGCTGACCTGGTCGAACACGCCCGGCGTCGAGACGCTGCGGTACGCGGTCTACTGGCCGCTCGGTGTGCTGGTGCCCGGCGTGCTCGTCTACCGGGCGCTGCGCGGCAGCCGCGGCAACCTGCCGGAGGACATCGGGTTCGGCGCGACCGCGGGCATCGCGGTGCAGCTGATCGGCTGGGCGATCTTCGTGAGCCTCGGGATCGGCGGGGTTCTGTGGGTGTGGCCGCTGCTGGTGATCGCCGTGTTCGCGGCGGTGCCCGGCCTGCGCCGGCACTGGCGGATCGAGGACCCGCAGCCGCTGCCGCTCGCCTGGTCGTGGGCGATCGCCGCGATCGCGGTGCTGGCCGTCGCGGTCCTCGGGCTCGGTGAGTGGGCGACCAACCCGCTGCCGCCGGTCACCCACTCGCTGTTCGGCGACATCTACTACCACTGGGCGAACGCCGCCCAGCTCAGCCACACGATCTTCCCGACCCAGCCGCAGATGGCCGGCGAGCCGCTGAAGTACCACTGGTTCTCCGACGCGTTCCGGGCCTCGGCCACGATGATCAGCGGCGCCGAGCTGGCGACAGTGATGCTGCGCCTCTGGGCCGGACCGATCGTGATCACCACGGTCCTGGTCATTGCCGGCCTGGCGCGGCAGGCGAGCCGGGTGTGGTGGGCCGGGCCGGTCGCCGCGTTCGTGGCGGTGGCGCTGCCGCTCGCCTCGATCTGGCCGGAGTTCTCGAGCTGGCCGGTGACCGTCGAGCCCTGGTACAGCCCGACGCTGACCTTCTCGATCCCGTTCGTGACCGTGGTCGCGGCGCTGCTGGTCGACATGGCGCGGGGCGTGCCCTTGAAAAAACGCGGCTGGGCGCTGTTCGGCATGCTGCTCGTCGTCGCCACGGCCAGCAAGTCCAGCTCGCTGCCGGTGCTGCTCGGCGGCATCATGCTCGGCGGGCTCGCGCTCTGGGTGATCACCCGGCAGCTCCCGAAGATGATGCTCGGCGCGCTCGGTGCGGCCGCGCTGGTCCTGGCGCTGACCGTGCCGTTCCTGGCCGGTGGCGGATCCGGCGCCGGCATCCAGTTCGGCGCCACGTTCAGCTTCAAGGGCCAGTACATCTGGGTGGTCGGCAAGGACCACATCCCCGGCACCGGCGGCATTCTGCCCGAGCAGATGTTCCACGTGCCGTGGGGTCTCAAGCTGATCCTGCCGGCGCTGGTGGTCTGCTTCGTGATCAGCCAGCTCGGCCGGGTCCTCGGCTTCGCCGCGCTGCTGCGCCGCGACATCCGCAAGGACGCGGCCGCCTGGGTCCTGGCCGGCATCGGCATCGCCGGCTGGGCCGGCGCGCTGCTGGTCAACCACACCGCCAACGGCGAGCTCTACTTCGTCTACTCGGCGATCCCGGCGCAGGCCGCGCTGACCGCGTGGCTGCTCACCGCGGTGGCGCCGCGCAAGGCGTACCTGCCGATCGCCGGCGGCCTGCTCGCCGGGGCGCTGACCGGCGCGCTGCTCTACCGGTTCGGTCCCGGCCTGGACGGGCCGTGGCAGGACCACTGGCGATACAACCTGGGCCGTCCGGTCATCGTGCTGCTGATCGTTCTGGCGATCGGCGCCGGCCTGTGGTGGCTGCACCGGCGGCGCTGGCCCGCCATGGTCGGCACCGGCCTGGCCGTGCTGGTCGCGGCCGGCATCGGGCTCGGCTGGGACACCACCTGGCGCGGCGTCTCCGGCCAGGCCGAGCAGGCGTTCAACGGCACCACGCCGTCGGCCGGCAAGAAGGGCGACTTCTGGGTCACCCAGAACGAGATGCGCGCGGCGGCCTGGCTCGCTGACAACGCGCCGGCTGAGGACTACGTGGCGACCAACGTGCACTGCGAGATGGTGAAGACCGACGCGGACTGCACCAACCGGTCGTTCTGGGTGTCGGCGCTGACCGAGCACGCGGTGGTGCTCGAAGGGTGGGCGTACCAGCCGGCCACGCAGTCGGCGCACGGGGAGAGCGGGATCCCGTACTTCAAGGCGGCGTCGCCGGAGCCGGAACGCCAGCGGATCAACGACGCGGCGTTCAGCGCGCCGACGGCTTCCGGCCTGGCCGAGCTCCGTGACCGTTATAAGGCGAAGTGGCTCTACGCCGACAAACGGGCTTCGCCGGTCTCGCCCGAGCTCGCCAACCTCGCCACCGAGCGGTTCCGGGCCGGGGACGTGATTGTCTACCAGCTTCCGGGGTAGAAACGCTTGGTGTGAGCGTTCCTAAGCTGAGGTCCTTCGTCCTGGACACCACCGACGCGCGGCGGCTCGCCGAGTTCTACCGCCACCTGCTCGGCCTGGAATATCGGCCGGGCGACGAGCCGCCGGCGTCTTCGGACGAGCCCGAGAAGGAATGGCTGGTCCTGCTCGCCGATGACGGGTCGTGGCAGCTGGCGTTCCAGCAGACCGACGGCATCACGCCGACGACCTGGCCGGACGACGCGGTGCCGCAGCAGATGCATCTGGACACGGCGGTCGACTCGAAAGCCGAGCTCGACCGCCAGCACGAGCGCGTGCTGAGCTTGGGCGGAACGTTGCGCTTCGATCGAAGCGACGACCCCGAAGAGCCACTACGTGTGTACGCCGACCCGGACGGTCACACGTTCTGTATTTTCGTCGGCTGAAGCGCGAAGCAGTACACGCCGCCGTAACCGCCGAGGAAGAGGCGCCGGCCGTCGGGGTGCCAGGCGAGTGATGCGGGCAGCCCGTCGACCCGGGTCAGAGCAATCACCCGGCGGGCGGCGACGTCCCAGACGCGGATGGCGCCGTCGTAGGAGCCTGAGGCGAGAAAGCGGCTGTCCGGGGTCGCGGCGAGAGCCGTGATCATGTCGACGCCGGCGACCAGCCGGGCGAGCAGCCGGTGAGCCGCCGGGTCCCAGAGCCTGATCGTGCCGTCGTCGCCTGCGCTGGCGAGCCATGTGGCGTCCGGAGCCGCGGCCAGGGCATGCAGCCGGCCGGCGTGGTCGCTGAGACGGGCCAGCTGCTCTCCGGTTTCCGGGTTCCAGAGCCGGACAGTGGTGTCGTGGCCCGCGCTGGCCAGCCATTCACCCGACGGCGCGGCGACAATGGCGGTGATCTCGCCCTTGTGGTGATTCAGGCGCTGCCAGGTCCTCAGGGTGCCAGGCCGTTTCAGGACGATCTCGCCACCGGCGTCGGTGAGCGCGAGCCAGTCGCCGGCGAATGCCATGGCCCAGCATTGACCGACGTCGCCTTCGCTCGTTTCGCCGCCGGACCACCTGATCCAGACTCGGCGGCCGCCCGCTGCGGCCAAATCGCCCCGTGGTGACACGGCGAGGCAGCGGATCTGGTCGTCGAAGAGATCGGCGACATACCGCGGACCGTCCGGATGCCACAGCCGAAGCGTGCTATCAGGATCTGAGGTCACCTGCGCGAGCCAGGAGCCGTCCGGCGCGACGGAGATCGGCCCCGTCGGCAGGTCGAGAGCGGATTCCCGAGGGTGTTCACCGCGGGAATCCGGATTCCAGGTACGGAGAAACCCGTCCACGCCGGCAGTCGCGATCCATCCGGCGCCGGATGCCGCGGCGACGGCCGTCACGTGGCTGGCGTGGCTGCGAATCTGGCTCGTCTCGCGTCCGGTGCTCACGTCACAGACATGCGTCAGCCCGGTCTGACCGGCGATGACGACCGACGAGCCGTCCGAGGTGACCACCACGGCGGTGGGGGTGTAGCCGATGCTTTCCGCGGCTTCGTCGATCACGCCGATCTGCTCGCCGGTGCGGGTGTCCCACACCGTGACCTGCCTGCCGCCGCCGGTCGTGACCAGCAGGGTGCCGTCCGGGCTCGCCGCGGCGGCGGTCAGCCATCGGCCGCTTTCGAAGGCGCCCCTCCGCTGCCGGGTCGCGACGTCCCAGGTGCTGACCGTTCCGTAGTAGGCCACCGCCGTGACCGTGGCGCCGCCAGGCGCGAAGAAGATGCTGACGATCCCGTCGATCCGGTGGAACGAGGAACGCACGATCCGGTCCACGATCCGGTGCCATCGGCGGATCGTCCGGGAGGGCGCGGTGATCAGGCGGGCCGCTGGCCGGCCGGTGCCTGCATGCCAGAGGGAGACCGTCCCGGTGATGCTGCCGGTCGCCACCCAGGAGCCGTCCGGCGAGATCGCGACCGCGGAGATCTTGTCGGGGTGTCCTTTGACAGCGGTCCGCAGCCGGCCGGTCGGGACGTCCCACAATCGGACCGATCCGTCGGCGCTGCCGCTCGCGACCGAGCCGCCGTCCGCCGAGACCGCCAGCGCGGTCACCCCGCGCTTGTGGCTGCCGAGCTGCCGGATCTCGCGGCCGGACTCCGGATCCCAGAGCCGGAGAACACCGTCCTCGCCGCCGCTGACGAGCCAGGTCGCGTCCGGGGCGATCGCGAGCGCGTTGATTCCGGCGGTCCGCCCGGTGAAAGCGCGGCGCAGGGCTGGATCGGGCAGATCCGGCAGCGGCCAGACGCTGCTGAGCGCGGATCGTTGCTGGAGCTCAGCGGCGAGCGCTCCCCAGTCCTCGTCGTGCGCCACTCGATCGAAGAGGATCTCGAGGCGTGCGCCGGGCGGCTCGGTCGGGGCCAGCAGGTGTGCGGTCTGCTGCAACAACTCGTTCAGCCGCCGGGCCTTCGGCGTGTCGATCAGGGAGAGGTCGGCGGCCGGCGCGGCCGGGCCGTTGTCCTCCAACCTGGTCGCCACCCAGCGCAGATCGGTGGCGACAGCGGCTGCCTCGTCGGCCCGGCCCGCCGACAGGAGGTGCTCGACGAGGTGGTCCCGCAGGTAGCGGCTGTGGTCCGGCAGATGCCACCAGGGTGTCACCCGGGCGGTGTCGAGCAGGACGCCGTGCAGCCGTTCGATCTCGGTGCCGCCGAGCCCGTCGGCCAGGTAGTCGCGGACGACGTCGTGCAGCCCGATCGTGCCGCCCTCGGCTGTTCCGATCAGCGTCAGCAGCGCCAGGTCGGCAAGGCGTGCACACAACCGCCGGGTCTCGGTCTCGTCCAGGGCGCCGGTGGCCTGCCAGAGCGCGGCGACCAGGGCGACCGGGACCACCTCGTCCTCGACGAAGATCGACAGCTCGGCGAACCGGGTCTGTTCCGCTGTGGTGAGCAGGCCGGCGCCGGCCTCGATGGTCGCGCCGATCGCCTTGTCCCGCTGTTCGGGCTTGTTGACGTCCAGCTGCTCGGGGACGACGCCGGTGAGCCGGTCCACGCTCAGCGGGCCCTCCCGGCGCAGCCGCGCCAGCAGGCCCCGGCCGGCCGCGGCCACGTCGGTGTGCGACCGGGTCTGGTCGAGGAGAAGCTTGTTGACCAGACGCAGCAGCAGCGGCCAGCTCCCGGCCTCGGCCAGCAACCCGTCGATCACCTCGGGCGGCAGGGGCTGCGGCAGGTCGGCGGTCAGGACCCGCCGGGACTGCACGGGCGACATCCGGTCCACCTTCACCGGGATCGCACCGCCCGCGACCAGTGTCGCCACCCGAGTGGTGACCAGCCGCGCGGATCTGCCCGCGACGGGGAACGCCGCCAGTTGATCGTCGTCCCAGACGTCGTCCAGAATGATCAACCGGCGTGGCCCTGCGGCGAGCACTGCCGCGAGGTGGTCGGCTGCCTGGCGTACGTCGGTGAAGGGTTGAGCGCGCGCCGGGTCGATCTGCTTGACCAGGTCGTTGATCTTTTCGACGAGCGCGCCTCGGCGCGCGTCGCGGCCGAGCGTCACCCAGTACACCCGGCGGCCGAAATGCCGGGAAACCCGGGCGTCGGCCCGGACCATCCGGGCGATCGTCGTCTTGCCGAACCCGCCGGCGCCGTGGACGGCCGTCGTGATGCCGACGGTCACGCCTCGGCGGCGGCGAAGGGCGCGGACGATGGCGGTCAGCTCACGGGGCCGATCCACCATCCACGGCTCGGGTGGCGGCGCTGCGGGGATCAGAGTCGCGCGCGAGGACTCGTACCCTCGCTGTGTCCACCAGAGCAACCACGCGCCGAGCGCGAGCGAAGGCACCGAGATCGCGGTCCAGCGCAGCGGATGATCTTCCATGGTGGGGAACCAGGGGGCATCGCCACCGGTCGCGACGTTGATCGCCACCGCGGAGAGCGCGGTGGCGACGGCCGTGAGCACGCCGGCGAGGATGATGGCGAGCATCCGCACGGTCCCATCCAATCCGAATCGGACCGTCGGCGCGACGACCCGGACGGTCAGACGTTCCGCACTTTCGTCGGCCGCGGATGTTAACCGGGGGCCTCGCCTGGCCCTCCTTTCGCTGTGCATTTCCTGTCTGGACACTTTGCGTTAGCCGTGTGCTGCTGCAATGCCGAATCGGATTCGCACACACGGGGGAACTGGGTACGTGGTAGAACCTCAAGTCCTGCGGCTTGACGCACATGCCGCCTCCGGTGAGTGGCTGACGTGGTGAACCGCTGGCGTTACGGGTTCTTCGCCGCCGTGCTGCTCGCAACGTCACTCCTGAGCGTTTCGCTGCAGCTCTTCGATGGTCCTCTCTGGCCGATGCTGATCGTGGTGTTGACGTTTGTTGTGCTTGCCGCGCTGTCGGGTTCTCGATATCGGCCCAGGAGACTGGTCCCGCGGCCCGCGGTGCCGGCCTTCGAGACACCGATCAATCCGTACCCGGTCTTGCTTCTCGGCATCCTGACCGTGACGACGGGTCTGCAGCTCTCCGAAGACATTCGCGACCTGCTGAACGGCGACGGGGAAGACTTGCCGCTGTCTGCGGGGTTGGCGACAGCTTTGGTGTTGGCCTGGTACGTGGCTCTGCACGTCGGCGGGCCGGTGCGGCTCGGGGTGGACGGGATTCGGCAGCCCCGGGTATTCGGGTCGAGGCTGGTGCCGTGGGACTCGGTCGGTCCGGACACGGTCGACAGCCGGCGGTCGGTGTCGCTCACCGGTGTGAATCCGGAGTTCCTGGACTGGGTGATTCAGCAGTATGTCGCGCGGCCTGAGCGCCGTTCCGGCATCGGGACGGAGGCTGAGCTCGCCCGGCTGGAGGCCGCTGGGGTAGGCCTGCCGGAGCGATGGAGCGACGCCGGCGAGCTTTGATGCCGACCTGTTGTTCGTCCTGGTCTTCCCAGCAGGCGTCTGGGGGAGCGATGTATCTCTTTGCAGGCCACACCCGCAGCGGGTGTAGGACTCGTGATCGATATGCCGCGGTCAGTCCCCGGGCCGTATAAAACGCCGCTCCCTGCACCGCCCGCTCGTTATGTGCCGTCACCGTGGAAATGGCTTGGGCGCTTCCCGCCGTAAGAGAAGACATGAGCGTATCGACGATGCAATACGCCGTCACGAATTGCAGGATCGCGAGAAGGCACATCACACCCGGCCGGCTGAAAATTCAGAACCCCGCAGGTCAGCATGCACCAGGTTGTCCACATGGACGACCCACGGCGCCGGATCAATCCGCTGCACCACCTCATGCGGATTGGACGATATCGGCAGCGAGGAAATGCGCCACCCGCGCCAGGAAATCGCGATTCGAGCGCATGACCGAAATCTATCGTAGATCGACGTCCACGCCGGCGACGGTGAGCAGTCCGACGAGCTGGTCCATGGTCAGCGCCGGCGCCCACCACCGCCGGTCGTAGCCCGGTTTCAGCGAAGCCCGCGCGATCGCCGAGTCGTGCCAGATCAGCTGGAATCCGGGTGCGGCGCCCCAGCCGCCCTGGAGGCAGTCGTGCAGCGCGCCGAGGTTCCATCCGAAGTAGCCGCCGGGGCCGTTGACCGCCTCGCCGATCGCGCAGTAGAAGCCCTCTTCGTCGGTGATGTGCCGTCCGTCGAGTTCGAAGACGCCGTCCGCGACGTCAACGCCGTGCCGGTGGTGGGCGAGGGCCGCGCCGGCCCACTCCTGGCGCAGCTCGCGATCGTAGGAAGCCCAGCTGGCGAGCATCGCCGGACGCCCGTCGCGCCAGCGTTCCCACACGTCACCGGCGTGCTGCGGGCGCGGCGGCCCGATCGCGTCGGCGTACGTCGGCTGGAACTCCACGTCGACCAGACCCTCACCGAGCGACGATGGCCGGACCGCGGACACCTCGGCGCCGAGGCCGGCGTCGAGCAGCCGGGTGGCGGTGCCGTCGTGGGCGACGCTGAAGACCGACGCGTGCACCCAGCGGCGGTGACGGGAGGCGGCGCCGCGTTCCAGGGCGTCGATGGCACGTTGCAGCCGGGTGCCGGGCCGGCAGCCGAGCAGGGTGGCCGGGCGGGGCAGCGGTGCGGGTGGCTGCCGGCAGACGCCGTCGATGTCGCCGCACAACCCGAAGTCCTCATCGAAGCCGACCCCGGCCAGCTTGTAGCCCATCTTGTCGGGGCTCTTGCGGGTTCCCGCTCGCATCCGCCCGGACAGCACCACGTCGAGCGGGCCGTGCCGCGACTCCCGGAGAGCCGACACCACTGTCACGTCCAGCAGCTCCTGATCGAGATCAGGCGACCCGAGCGCTTCCAGACCGATATTGCCCACCCACAGAGGACCCGTGCCGTCGCAGGCCGCGCGGAGCCTGCCGGTGGGCCGGCAATCGAGCAGTGAGTAACGCTCCAGGGGCGGTTCGCTCACCGGAGCGAACAACCCGTCGATGTCGGCACACGCCGCGACGACGTTGTCACCGTCATCGATGGTCTCATCGACCAGAAGCCACGGAAGGCCGATCATCGGGCGACCGTACCCCCTCGCCGCCAAGAGGGGTATCCCGGGATTGAAGCGACGAAACTACAGGCACACGGGGGTACTCTCCGCGCAAAGAGGACCAGCTCAGCGTTGAGAGAGGACGGTGTCGGCTGATGAGGGTCGGCATTCCCCAAGAGGTCAAGAACAACGAGTTCCGGGTGGCGATCACCCCGGCGGGAGTCTACGAATTGGCCCGTTGGGGCCATCAGGTGTTCGTTCAGTCCGGTGCGGGGGTGGGCTCCTCGATCACGGACGGTGACTTTCAGTCGGCGGGCGCGACGATCCTGCCGGACGCCGACGCGGTCTGGGAGACCGGCGACCTGATCCTGAAGGTCAAGGAACCGATCCCGGACGAGTACCACCGGATGCGGCCCGGTCAGGTCCTCTTCACCTACCTGCACCTGGCCGCCTCGAAGCAGTGCACCGACGCGCTGCTGGACCGCAAGGTCACCGGGATCGCGTACGAGACCGTCGAGCTGCCGGACCGCTCGCTGCCACTGCTGGCGCCGATGTCCGAGGTGGCCGGCCGGCTCGCTCCGCAGGTCGGCGCCTACCACCTGATGCGGCAGGGTGGTGGCCGCGGCGTGCTGATGGGCGGCGTGCCCGGGGTCTACGCGGCCAAGGTCGTCGTGATCGGCGCCGGCGTCTCCGGGCTCAACGCGGCGGCGATCGCGCTCGGCATGCAGGCCGAGGTGCTGCTGCTCGACAAGAACGTGGCCCGGCTGCGCGCGGTCGACGCCGACTATCGAGGGCACATCCAGACGATCGCTTCGAACGCGTACGAGGTGGAGAAAGCCGTCCTCGACGCCGACCTGGTGATCGGGGCGGTGCTGGTGCCCGGTGCGAAGGCGCCGACGCTGATCTCCAACGACCTGGTCGCCCGGATGAAGCCGGGCAGCGTGCTGGTCGACATCTCGATCGACCAGGGTGGCTGTTTCGAGGACTCGCGGCCGACGACGCACGACGATCCGACGTACCGGGTGCACGAGTCGATGTTCTACTGCGTGGCGAACATGCCCGGCGCGGTGCCGCACACGAGCACGTACGCGCTGACGAACGTGACTCTCCCGTACGCTCTGGAATTGGCCAATCGCGGCTGGCGCGACGCGCTGCGGACCGATCCGGCTCTGGCCGGTGGTCTCAACACGTTCGACGGGCAGGTCGTCTACGGACCGGTCGCGGAGGCGCACGGCATGCGTTCGATACCGCTGACGGAGGTGCTCCGCTGAGTGTTCAGCAGGCGATCGACACGTACCTCGACCACCTGGGCGTGGAGCGGGGCCTGTCCCGCAACACGCTCGCCTCTTACCGGCGTGACCTGGAGCGTTACGCCGGTGAGCTGGCCGAGTCGGGTATCACCGACCTGGCCGGGGTGCGTTTCGCCGACGTCACCGGCCACCTGACCCGGCTGCGCGAGAGCGGCCTCGCGTCGTCCTCGGCGGCGCGGGCCATCAGCGCCGTGCGCGGGCTGCATCGCTTCGCGGTCCGCGAGCGCTTGGTGGCCCAAGACGTGACAGCTGAGGTACGCCCACCGGCGCCACCGAAACGTCTCCCCAAAGCCCTGGCCGTGGAGGAGGTGAACCGGCTGCTCGCGGTACCGGACACGCATTCACCACTGGGCCTGCGCGACCGTGCCCTGCTGGAGTTCCTCTACGGCACCGGGGCGCGGATCTCCGAGGCGGTCGGCGCGGACATCGACGATGTGGACCTGGAAGACGTGACGCTGAGGGGCAAGGGCGGGAAAAGCCGGCTCGTTCCCATCGGCGGCTACGCGCGCAACGCCCTGGACGCCTACCGCACCCGGGCCCGCCCGATCCTCAGCGAGAACGGCCGCGGCACTCCGGCCGTCTTCCTGAACGCCCGCGGCGGCCGCCTCTCCCGGCAGAGCGCCTGGACCGTCCTGCACCGCTGCGCGAGCGAAGCGGGTCTGCAGACCGAGGGACCGTACGCCGTCTCGCCACACACCCTGCGTCACTCCTACGCCACGCATCTGCTCGACGGAGGTGCCGATGTACGGGTCGTTCAGGAACTGTTGGGACATGCCTCGGTAACCACGACGCAGGTGTATACGCTGGTGACCGTCGAGCGACTCCGCGAGGTGTACGCCACTTCTCACCCGCGCGCTCGTTGATGGATGCGTACCCACAGGTGCGACACGCCGAACGGCTGACCCCAAAGGGGCGGCACGCGTGGCGTACAGTCGGGCATCAGCAGTCGGGAGGGGGGTGAGGTCATGTCGGGTAACGGCGAACGTGCGGAGGCCTGGACATCGACGCTCCGCGAGCAGCAGAACTCCCTCGACCTCGGCGCTGACCTGGGTCCGGCGGACCCCACGGCGTACACGATGCGCCGCCCGATCCCCGAGCCGATGCCGACCGATCGGCACGGCCCGGCGCGGATCATCGCCTTGGCGAACCAGAAAGGTGGCGTCGGCAAGACGACGACCACCATCAACCTGGGTGCGGCCCTGGCGGAGTACGGGCGGAAGGTCCTCCTCGTCGACTTCGACCCGCAGGGCGCCTGCTCGGTCGGCCTCGGGGTGAACCCGCACAACCTCGACCTGAGCGTCTACAACCTGCTCATGCAGGACGACGTCGCCACCGAGGACGTCATCATCAAGACTGACGTGGCGGGCCTGCACCTGCTCCCGGCAAACATCGACCTCTCCGCGGCCGAGATCCAGCTGGTCAACGAGGTCGCCCGGGAAATGGCCCTGGCCCGGGCGCTGCGGTCGGTCCGTAAGGAATACGACTTCATCCTGATCGACTGCCAGCCCTCGCTGGGCCTGCTGGCGATCAACGCGCTGACGATCGCGCACGGCGTGCTCATCCCGCTCGAGTGCGAGTTCTTCTCGCTTCGCGGTGTGGCGCTGCTGCTCGACACGATCGACAAGGTGCGCGAGCGGCTCAACTTCGACCTGGAGCTCGAGGGCATCCTCGCGACGATGTACGACTCCCGCACCACGCACTGCCGCCAGGTGCTGCAGCGTGTGGTCGAGGCGTTCGGCGACAAGGTGTACCAGACGGTCATCACCAAGACCGTCAAGTTCCCCGAGTCGACAGTCGCGGGCGCGCCGATCACCTCGCTCGACCCGGCGTCGTCCGGCGCCCGTAACTACCGTCAGCTCGCTCGCGAGGTCATCGCCGCAAAGGCAGAACGAGGCTAGGTTCCACACCCGTGCTGTTCGCCCTCGGCGAGCCGGTCGCGTTCGTCGCCCTGCTGCTCGCCTTCCTGTTCGGCCTGGCGCTTCGAGCCATCGCCATCCGCTTCACCGCACGCGCCGTCGGCCTGGCCGAACGCCGGATCTCGTGGCGGCTGACCCCTCGCGAGGACATCGACCCGTTCGGCGCGGTCGCCGCGGCCGTCGGTGGCATGGGCTGGGGCAAGCAGCTCACTGTCGACGAGGTCCCGCGCTACCGCGGCCGCGGCCGCGCCGCCGCGGTCTTCATCGCCGGCCCGGTCGCCTGCATCCTCGCCGGTGAACTGCTGATCGCGATCTACGCACTCGTCTTCCCGGACACCGCCGCGTTCGTGCTGGCCGAAGCCGGTCTCGGCGACATCCTGCGCGGCGTCGCCCTGCCCGCTGCCCAGCAGTTCCTGCTGTCGTTCGGCGTGGGCCTGCTCGCGTTCGGCCTGCTCGCGCTCATCCCGATCCCGCCGCTCGACGGTTTCGGCATCATGTGGAACGCTCTGCGCCGCCCCGGCGCCAGCATGGCCTGGATGCGTCTCTGGTTCGAGGACAAGAACATCGGGGTCCTCCTCCTGCTGATCTTCGCCTTCTTCCCGACCGGATATCCCCTGCTCAACATGGTGCTGGACTTCCTGGGCGTCCTCTTCCTGCGGGTCTGGGCCTAAAACCTTCTTGGGTACGCGTTACCGCTACGCCTGTTTCCGATAGACCGAGATGTGATCGGTGCTATCCGGCCCGAACGGCGTCCGTTTCCAGTCGGCGTACCGCGCCTCCAGGCGTAGCCCGGCTGCCTCGGCCATCGCGTCGATCTGCTCCGGCCACTGATACCGCATCCCGAACGGCTCCAGCCGCACATTGCCGTCGGTGAATTTCAGCGTCTGCCGGAGAAACGTCTGGGCCGTCCGGTCGTACCGATGCATGCGCACCTTGACCACGTCCTCGGTGACCTCCCAGACCTGAACCTCGCACTCATCCTGATCGAACTTCCGCTCGTCCGGCACGAAGGCCTCGATCACGAACCGCCCACCCGGGGCGAGAACCCGGGCGACGTTGCCGAAGCAGTCCTCCTGCCGCCCCGGCACGGTCAGGTTGAAGAGCGTGTTGAAGACCAGGAAGACCAGCGGGAACTCCCCGTCCACGGCGACATCGGCCATGTCACCGATGACCACCGGGATGTCCTCGCCGCCGCCCTTTCCCCGCATCAGCGCGACCATCTCCGGCGAGGCCTCGATCCCTTCGACCGCGATCCCGGTAGCGGCCAGCGGAACGGCGACCCGCCCACTGCCGATGGCAAGCTCCAGGGCGGGCCCACGGCCGGCGAGCCCCGCCAGGAACGCGACCGCGTCGGCCGGGTCGGGGTTGCCGGGGGAGTCGTAATGGGCAGCCCACTGGCGCCCGAACAGCCCTGGATCATCCAAAATAGACATGCTTCTTCCGTTACCCCGCCCCCACCCCGAAAAACCGTCCCGTTAACCGTGTCTGCCGGTGAGTGGGCCTGCGCTGTCGGCACTCGTCGCAGAATGGGCGGGGTTCGCGAGAGTCCAGCGTCGCGACCCCGCAGCCCGGGCAGGTGAGAGCGCCAGCTCCCCGCACCGGTCCCGCAACGGCACCCCGCCGCAATCGTGGCCCCCGAACCACACCCGGACGGGCTCCCCGCACCGGTCCCGCAACGGCACCCCGCCGCAATCGTGGCCCCCGAACCACACCCGGACGGGCTCCACGGCCCAACAACGCGCCGCTCAGCGTGAGTGTGTCGATTCAGGGTTCGATACGCACCCAAAGTCGACACGCAGCGGCGGGCGGCCCGGAGCGTGTCGACTTAGATCCAAGGCCAGCCGGACCCGACCGCCGGACGTTTCGACCGCTGGCCGTGTCGGCTGCTGGCCGTGTCGGCTGCTGGACGTGCCGGCTGGTGGGTCGCGCCGACCGGTTGGCGAGCCGTAGCTCGGACATGTCATCGGACGCTCATAAGGTGGCTGGGCTACGGCCGAGAGGCGCGAGCCGTAGTTCGGGCACGTTATCGCTGCCCCATTCCACGGCTGAGCTACGGCTCGCCGCTCGGCAACGACGAACTGCGGCACCGACCACGCCGGACCCCCGACCACGCCGGACCCCCGACAAGGCCGGACCCCCGACAAGGCCGGACCCCCGACAAGGGCCGGACCCGACCGGCCGGCACGCACTGCCAGCGGTGTTGCCCCTGCCAGCGGCGTTGCCCTGCCGACCCGCGGTGCCCTGACAGCGGCGTTGCCCTGCCGACTGCGGTGCTCTGCTGGCGGCGTTGGCCTGGCGGCCGGGCGGAGTGGGTTCTGCGTGTCGATTTCGGGTGGGGATTGCACCTCAAGTCGACACGCGGTTTGGGGGCGCTGGGAATGTGGTATATCGGTGCGAAAGCCGATGGTGAACATCTCAATACGGTTTGACTAACGACACATTTCGCATTGGCATCTACAGTTTCTCGCACGCAGGCCGCCCCGGTCTCGCGCTATCGACGACGGAGAGGAGGCTGCTGTGGCGACGAAGGTCAAGGACGTCAAGGCTGCTGCCGTGAAGGCCAAGGACGAGGTCAAGGCCAAGGCTGTCAAGGCGAAGGCCACGGTCACGGACGAGGCCAAGACCCCGAAGGCGGCGAAGGCCCCCAAGGCGGCGAAGGCCCCCAAGGTCGTCAAGGTCGAGAAGCCGGCCAAGGTCGTCAAGGCCGAGAAGGCTCCGAAGGTCGCGAAGGCCCCCAAGGTCGCGAAGGCCCCCAAGGTCGTCAAGGCCCCGAAGGTCGTCAAGGTCGAGAAGGCCCCGAAGACCGTGAAGACCGCGAAGGTCGTCAAGGCCAAGAAGTAAGCACTACGAAGAACTGATCGACCGGGCCGCCACCGCGAGAACGCGCGGGGCGGCCCGTGCGTCACGTGGTGAACAGCTCGCAGGTCATGTTGTAGTACCGATCGGTCGACCCGATATGCCGCATCCCCAGACGACGGCAGACCGCCTGGGAGGCCGTGTTCTCCGGGTTCGTCACGGCCAGCACCGGGGAGATGCCGGATCGGGCCGCGTACGCCATCACGGCATTCGCCGCCTCGGTCGCGTACCCCTGCCCCCAGGCGTCCGGGTGCAGGTGCCATCCGATCTCGGTCTCCACCGCAGGGGTGAGTGGCTTGCCGGAGGCAAGCAGCCTGACCAGGAACGCGGCGCCGAGCAGCCGTCCGGTCTGCCGGTTCTGGATCGCCCAGACGGTGTGCACTTCGTCCTGCCGATCACGCCAGGTCGCGAGCCGGGCGAGCGCCCCGTCCAGGTCGGTGAGCACCTGTGGATCGGCGCCGAGATAGCGCATGACGTCCCAGCGCGAGTACATGTCGAGGACGAACCCGGCGTCCTTCTCCTCCCACTCGCGAAGCAGGAGGCGCGGGGAGATCAGTGACCTCATCGCGGCAGCGTAACCGGAGAGCAGCAACCGGTCACGCTTTGCGACGTTGGAACGTGCGGAAGCTGTCCGGCGATCAAGGCGGAGGAAATGACAGCGTGAGCCCGGATCAGCTCGTCACAGACATGGTCTACGGTCGGCACGTGCCGCACGAGCCTGCCCAGCCACCGACCGACACGGTCGAGGAGATCGCTGAGATTCCCGCCGAGACCGATTCCGGCAAGTTCACGGTGCGGCTGGCCAACTTCACCGGCCCGTTCGACCTGCTGCTCCAGCTGATCGGCAAGCACAAGCTGGACGTCACCGAGATCGCCCTGCATCAGGTCACCGACGACTTCATCGCCTACATCCGGGCGATGGGTGACGCCTGGGACCTCGGCGAGACGAGTGAGTTCCTGCTGGTCGCGGCGACGTTGCTGGACCTCAAGGCGGCCCGCCTGCTGCCGGCCGCCGAGGTCGAGGACGAGGAGGACCTCGCCCTGCTGGAAGCGCGCGACCTGCTCTTCGCGCGACTGCTGCAATACAAGGCGTACAAGGAAGCGGCCGCGCACATCGCGGAACTCGAGCTGAGCGGCGCGCGTCGCTGGCCGCGATTGGTCACCCTGGAGCCACGGTACGCGGAAGCGCTACCGGAACTGGTTCTCGGAGTAGGACCGGAACGACTCCTGAAACTGGCGCTGAAGCAGTTCCTGCCGAAACCGGGTCCGCCGCAGGTCTCGATCGCCCACATCCACCAGGTGCGGGTGAGTGTCCGGGAGCACGCGGCGCTGCTGCGTGACCGGCTGCGCCGAGCGGGTTCGGCGACGTTCAGCCTGCTGATCGCGGACTGCGAGAACACCCTTGAGGTGGTGGCCCGGTTCCTGGCGCTGCTGGAGCTGTACCGCGAGGGGCTGATCGAGTTCGACCAGCCGGTGTCGCTGGAGGAGATGACGGTGCGCTGGATCGGTGGTGAGGACGCCGCCGACGCCGAGCTCGACATCGACGACTACGAGGGTACGAAGCCGGCCCCCGAGGACGAGAATCCCGCCCAGCCGGACGATGACGCGTCCGATGATGCTGAAGAGGACACCGATTCGGACGAACTCGGCGCCGCTGAGCTTGACGAGCGCCCCGTCAATGGTGATCTTGTCGAGGGCGACGGCGTGGAGGAGACATCGTGAGCAGCGAGGAGCAAGAGGAATCCCTGGCCGCGCAGGCGGCGGCATGGGTTCCGCCGTGGGAGCGCCGGCGGGAACCGGACCGGGATTACCAGGACGCCGCCGAGGCGGTGGACGCTCCCCGGGAGTTCCCGGAGGACGAGGACGGCGACTTCGACGACGAGCCGGATCCGACCGATGTCGAGCCGGGCCCGGAGCTGCCGCTGCCCGGAGCGGTCGAGGAGGCCGCGGAAGCGGACGATCCGGAGGCCGACGAGTTCGACGACGGCGAGCACGTCCCGGTGGACGCGCCGACCGAGATCGAGCCGGTCGATGTCGAGCTCGCTCACGACGACGCTCCGGCCGAACCCGCGCCGGTGGCCGCGATCGTCGCGCCTGTCGTGGTCACGGTGCCGGCCCAGGCCCGCGGGCCACGGGTGGACGTTGATGCGGTTGACGAGGCTGACGTCCGTACCCTCCCTGATCTTGACGACGCGGAACTGGCGGCGGCGCTCGAATCGATCATGCTGGTGGTTGACGAGCCGGTAGGCGAGTTGCAGTTGGCGCAGGTGATGGAGCAGCCGGTCGAGCGGATCGCGCGCACGCTGGAGGACGTCTCGGCGCGGTACACGGCGGCCGGGAACGGGATCGACCTGCGCAGGGTCGCGGGTGGCTGGCGTCTCTACACCCGGCCGGAGTACGCGCCGTACGTCGAGCGGTTCGTGCTGGACGGGCAGTCGGTGCGGCTCACGCAGGCCGCGCTGGAGACACTCTCGGTGGTGGCCTACAAACAGCCGGTGACTCGTTCGCGCATCTCCGCCATCCGCGGTGTGAACTGTGACGGTGTCATGCGTACGCTGGTCACTCGCGGCCTCATCGAGGAGTGCGGCACGGAGCCGGAAACCGGGGCATACCTGTACCGGACCACCGTGCTGTTCCTGGAGAAGCTCGGCCTGAACACGGTCGACCAGCTGCCCCCGCTCGCCCCGTTCCTGCCCGACGATGTGGAAGAAGTACTTGATGCCTCAGGCTGACACCGCCGAACGCCTCCAGAAAGTCCTGGCGGCGGCCGGTGTTGGATCCCGGCGCGCCTGCGAAGACCTGATCTTCCGGCGGCGCGTCACCGTCAACGGCCGGGTCGCCAAACTCGGCGACAAGGTCGACCCCGCCACGGCGGAGATCCACGTCGACGGGCAGCGGGTGATCACCAACACCAAGCTGGTCTACGTCGCGCTGAACAAGCCGCGTGGCGTCGTCTCCAGCCTCGACGACGAGAAGGGCCGCACCGAGCTGGCCGACTTCCTCGGCGCCAACTTCGAGCAGCGGCTGTTCCACGTGGGCCGGCTCGACGCCGAGTCCGAGGGCCTGCTGCTGCTCACCAACGACGGTGGGCTCGCGCACAAGCTGATGCACCCGTCGTACGAGATCTCCAAGACCTACCTGGCCGAGGTCGTCGGACCGCTGCCGCGCAGCGTCGGCCGCAACCTGCAGGGTGGCATCGAGCTGGAGGACGGCCCGGCGAAGGTGGACAACTTCCGCCTCGTCGACGCGATGGGCAAGACCGCGCAGGTGGAGATCGTCCTGCACGAGGGCCGCAAGCACATCGTCCGCCGGATGATGGACGCGGTCGGTCACCCGGTCACCCGGCTGATCCGTACCGCCGTCGGCCCGATCCGCCTGGGTGACCTGCGGCCGGGCCACTTCCGGCACCTGTCGCCGGCCGAGGTGGCCGCGCTCTTCAAGGCCGTCGGAGACTGATCACGGGCTGAGGTGCTCCAACGCCAGGTGCCAGGGGAACGGGTCGGTGACGGTCGGCGGGTCGAGGACCCGTACCCCCTCGGCGCGTAACTGGGCGACGCTGCGCTGGTACGGCAGCCGCTGCCACAGGGCCTCGCCGAGCGACGGGAGCACCACCACCGGGATGCCCAGGCCGGGCGCCTCGGCGAGCAGACCGAGTGGGTACGTGTCGGCGATGCCCAGTGCGAACTTGTTGACCGTGTTGAAGCTGGCCGGCGCGACCACGATCGCGGCCGGCCGGGGCGGTTTCGGCTCGTCGGGCCGGCGGTATCGGCTGCGCACCGGACGGCCGGTCAGCTCCTCCAGCGCCGGGACGTCGATGAAGCCGAGCGCGAGCGGGGTGGCGACGACCTGCACCTCCCAGCCCTGCTGCTGAGCCTGGGTGACGAGGTCGCCGACGCCGGGCGCGGGCCCGGTGGCGCAGACGATGACGTAGAGGGTCATGTGATTCTCTCGGTCAGCAGGGTGATCAGGGCCCGGGCGGCGGCGCCCGGCGTACGGTCGTCGGCGATCGCGAGCGACAGCGGCCAGGTGAGGTCGGCGCCGGTGACCGGGATGACGGCGACACCGGGTTCGTCTCCCAGCACGAACCGGGGCAGCAGCGTGATGCCGAGCCCGTGGCGGACGTGGGCCGCTCCGGTGCCGATGTCGGCGATCTCGATGGTGACCCGGCGGGGCACGCCGGCCGCGGCGAACGCGCGGTCGGTGACCGACCTGTTGCCGTAACCGACCGGGGAGTCGATGAAGTCGAGCCCGGTCAGCTCGGTGATCTCGACGGTGTCGCGAGCAGCCAGCGGATGACCGTCCGGAACGACCAGGTCGAGCACGGAATGGGTCAGCTCGATCAGCCGCACGCCACGCGGCTTGGCGCCGGGCAGGGAGACGAACGCCAGATCGAGGCGGTGGTCGGTGAGCGCCTCGATCAGGCCGGTCGAGCCGGACGGCGCGGCCATGGTGCGCAGCAGCACACCGGGATGCCGGCGGTGGAACTCGCCGAGGATCGCCGGCAGGTCGATGATCCGGATCGAGGTGAGCGTACCGATGCGCAGTGTGCCGCTCAGGCCGCCGCGCACCTCGGCGACCGCGTCGCGGGCCTCGCGGGCCGCGTCCAGGGCGAAGCGGGCGCGGGGGAGCAGTGCGGCGCCGGCGTCGGTGAGCAGGACCCGTTTCGAGTTGCGTTCCAGCAGCGCGGCGCCGAGGTCGCGCTCCAGGGCCTTGACCGCCGCGGAGACCGCCGACTGGACGACGAACAGCCTGGTCGCGGCCCGGGTGAAGCTCTGCTCCTCGGCGACCGCGACGAAGTACTCCAGCTGACGCAGTTCCACGCGCTCAAGTATCAACGATGGTGATGCGTACAAGCTATATCTTTCGTTGTTCTTGATAGTTGGCGCGAGCGACAGTGAGGACATGACCGCTTCGCCCGCCCGGCTTCACCTCGGCTTCTGGTCGATCGCCCTCGCGTTCCTGACCGCGATGGCCTTCTCGACAGTGCCCACACCGCTGTACCCGCTGTACATGAAGCAGGACGGCTTCGACACGTTCACCGTCACGATCGTCTTCGCCGTCTACGCGGTCGGCGTGGTGATCAGTCTGCTGCT
Organism: Actinoplanes lutulentus; assembly: GCF_003259845.1. Taxonomy (GTDB): domain Bacteria; phylum Actinomycetota; class Actinomycetes; order Mycobacteriales; family Micromonosporaceae; genus Actinoplanes; species Actinoplanes lutulentus. The sequence goes on along the minus strand of NZ_QLMJ01000032.1, from coordinate 12,869 downwards.
CGCCGGGCACGTCTCCGACCGGCTCGGCCGCAAGACGATCCTGATCCCGGCACTCGCCCTGGAGCTGCTCGCCGCGGTCCTCTTCCTCACCAGCACGTCGTTGCCGGTCCTGCTCGCCGCCCGGTTCGTCACCGGCCTCGGCGTCGGCATGATCACCGCGACCGCCACGGCACACCTCTCCGAACTGCACGCGGCACACCGGCCGGGCGCGTCCCGCCAGCGCTTCGAGGTGGTCTCGACCGCCGCCAACAGCGGCGGCCTGGGATTGGGCACGCTCCTCGCGGGACTCCTCGCCCAATTTGTGTACGCCCCATTGCGTACGCCGTACCTCGTCTTCATCGGCCTGCTCGCGGTGAGCATCGTGGCCGTGGCCCTCACCCCGGAGACGGTCACCCGGGTTCCGGGCCGCTACGCGTACCGCCCGCAGCGCATCGGCGCCCACGGCGACCGCACGGTCTACCTGGCCGCGGCAACGTCGGCGCTGGCCTCGTTCGCGGTCTTCGGCGTCTTCACCTCACTGGCACCCGGCTTCGTCGCCGGCACCCTGCACCACTCGTCGCGGGCCCTGGCCGGAGCGATCGTCTTCGCGGTCTTCGGCGCGGCCGCCGCGGCACAGGCCCTGACCGGCCGGCTCAGCGGACCGGCGAAGACCCGGCTCGGCCTGCTGGCCCAGGCCGGTGGCATCGTCACCCTGGTGGCCGGCATGCACACGGCCAGCCTGGCCGCCTTCCTGATCGGCGGCGTCGCGGCCGGCATCGGAGCGGGCGTCCTCTTCAAGGCGGCGGTCGGCGCGGTCGCGGCATCGGCGGCCCCGGCGGAACGCGGCGAGGCGCTGGCGGGCTTGTTCCTGATCGCGTACCTCGGCCTGGGCGTCCCGGCGATCGGCCTGGGCGTGGCGACGCAGTCGTTGCCGGCGGTCACCGTGATGACCTGGTTCGCAGGTGCGCTGCTGGTCCTGCTGGGAGCGGTCGCCCTGCTGAGCCGGCGCGGCCAGACCCCGGCACAGCCGGTTGCCGAGGTTCGCGAGCTGGCCCACAGCGCCCGCTGACGGCCGGTTCTCGCCGATCCGTTCCCTCAGCGGTCCTGTTCCCTCAGCGGTCCCGTTCTCCCGGCGGTCAGGGAGAGCGGGCCGTTTCGCGTCCTTCAGTGGAGGCCCGCCACCTGTTCGGAATCGGCACGCGGGGCCGGCGAAGAGCCAGCTGATCAACGTCCGTGTCGCGGAGGCGGGCCGAGGGCCCACGGTGGGCTTGGGCTTGGGTATGCGGCCCGCGTGGCTGGGGGCGCACGGTGGGCCTGGGTGGACGTGGCTGGGGTCGCACGGTTGCGGTTTGTGTGACTTCATCACGGCCAGGGCGTGGACCCGGGCACACGTTGGCGTTGTGTGCGCCCTGACTCACGCTGCGGCCCTGACCCGTTCCGCGAGCTGGCGCGCTCCCGCGTCCGGCTGGTCCGGCTGGTTGTCAGTGTTGTCGCGCGGCCGGGTCTACAGCACTGAGCGCCAGCCGGACCGGCTGGCGCCTGCGTCACTCGCCTCACCGGGCCGTCGCGCAGAGTCAGCGTCTGTCAACGGGTCCGCCAGATCTTGGTGAGCCGAAGCCACAACCCAGGTGACCCACCGGTCTCCAAGATCCGGCGCTCTCCGCCATCATGGTGGCAGCGAGTCGCCAGGGAACTCACGGCTCACCCGAGATCGGCACGCCACTCGCGGCGGCCGCCGGGAACTCATGAGTTCGCGGTCGACCGGACAGGACAGATCGATCGGACGGCCGAATCGCACAGGTTGATCGGACGGCCGAACCGCACAGGAACGAAACAACGCCCCGCGCCGTCGGGGGACACGAACTCAGCTGGCGTCGGTGCGGTAGCCGTGGGCGCTCAGGACGGTGAGCAGGTGGTGGTCGTACGCCTGCTCGTCGGCGTCGCGCCATTGGTGGCCCTCGGGGCACTGCCAGTTCGGGGTGGGGTCGCGCATCACGCAGCCGCCCAGGGCCAGGTCACCGTCGTCGGCGGCGTCGATCGCTTCCGGTACGGGGAGGCCGAAGAGCAGCGGCACGCCGGGCGTACCGCATTCGGGGCAGGAAGGGATCATGGGAGAAACGGTACTCGCGCCCGGCGGCCGCGCGTTTGAGCCGGCCGTCTGAGGTAACCCGAGCGATATGCCCCCGACCCCTCTGAGAATCATGACCCTCAATCTTCTCTCGCCCGCGCACGCCGACTGGGAGCGGCGCCGGCCGGTGCTGCGCGACGGCCTTGCGGCCTTGCGCCCGGACCTGGTCGCGCTTCAGGAGACGGTCTGGGGACGAGGGTACGACCAGGCAGCCGACCTTCTCGGGCCCGGTTATCACCTGGCCCGGCACTCCCGGCGTACCGAAGATGGTGTTGGCGCCGTGCTGGCGAGCCGGTGGCCGCTCGGCGCGGTGTCCGAGATCGACCTGCACGTCTCCGGGCGGGCGGACCCGCCGTTGCCGGCCGCCGTGATCGCCGAGGTGGAGGTGCCGGCCGGGCCGCTCTTCTTCGTCCACCACCGGCCGGCGCAGCGGCGAGGGCAGGACGCCGAACGTGAGGCGCAGGCCGTGCTCTGCGCGCGGATCGTCGAGGAGCGGTTCGCCGGGCGGCGCCCGCACACGATCCTGGCCGGGGATTTCGGCGACACACCGGACTCGGCGAGCGTCCGTTTCTGGACCGGCCGGCAGGCGGCGCACGGCTTCTCGGTCACCTATCAGGACACTTGGGAGGCGGCGCACCCCGGCGATATCGGCCGCCGCGTCGAATACGTGATGGTCCGTGACGGCACCCTGGACGTGGCGGACTGCCGCCCGGCCGTCGACGCCGTCTGGGCCGCCGGCCACTTCGGAGTGGTCGCCGACCTCCTCGTTCGGGAAGGATGAAGCGATGTCCGACAACTGGACCACCGCACTGTCCCGGTACGCGGCACGGCTGCATGCCACCGCCGGCGACCGGCACCACATCGCGTCGCCGCTCGGCGCGTGGTTGCTGCTGGCACTGGCCGCCTCTGCCGCGCCTGATGATGCCGATCTCGCCGACGCTCTCGGTGTCGCGCCGAAACAGGCCGCCGAGATCGCCGCCGCCCTGCTCGCCGAGCCGCACCCACTCGTCGCCGCGGCCACCGCGGTGTGGCACGCCCAAGGGGTGAGCGGGCTGGAGGGCTGGCCGCTGCCGGAGTCGACCACGGTCGGGCCGCTGCCCAGCAAGGCCGAGCTCGACGCGTGGGCGCGTGAGCACACCTATGGCCTGATCGAGACGTTCCCCGGCGAACCCGCGCCGGACCTGTTGCTGCTGCTCGCCAGCGCCCTGGCGACCAAGGTCTCGTGGACCGAGCCGTTCACGCCGGCGCCCGCCGCGGAGCTGGGCGGGGAGTGGGCCGGGCGGCTCACCACGGTGTTGCGTACCCCGGAGCACGGCCACCAGGCCTTCATCGCGAGCACCGCTGAGGCGGGCGACGTGATCGTGCACGTGGCGCCGGCCGGTGGGCTGTCCGTGATCTCGGTGGCCGCGGCTCCCGATGTCACGCCGGAGCGGGTGATCGCCGCGGCCTACAAGATCGCACTCACCCCGGAGCCGGCCCCCATGTCGCTGTTCGACCTGCCGCTCGGTGAGACGCCACTCTGGACGATCCGGGAGGAGCGCCGGCACGAGCGGCGGACCGAGTTCACGACGGCGCTGCTGCCGGCCTGGTCGGCGCAGAGCGATCATGACCTGGCCGCCGATCCGGCCCTGGGGTTCCCGGCCGTGACCCGGGTGCTCGGGCGGCTGCTGACCGCCCCGGCCGGCCGGTTCGAGGCGAAGCAGACGGCGGTGGCACGGTACAGCCGGTTCGGGTTCGAGGCGGCGGCCGTCAGCGCGTACATGTACCCGACGTCCCTGCCTCCGGAGACCGCAGTCCGGTACGCGGAGCTGAGGTTCGGTCACGCGTACGCCGTCGTCGCCGTGACCGGGCAGCCTGATGGACCATGGCATGGTGTTCCGGTTTTTTCGGCGTGGGTGAGTGAGCCGGAGGACGTCGCGGAGGCGGATCGAGACCTATGATTCGTTGATCATGGATGAGGATTTGATCGGCGCGCTCGGACGGTACGCGGCACGGCTTCACGAGACGATCGGGGACTCCCATCACGTGGCGTCCCCGCTCGGCGCGTGGCTGCTGCTCGCGCTGACGGCGGCGAGAGACACCGGCGGTGAGCTGGCCGAGACGCTCGGCGTGGAGCCGGCGCGTGCCGCGGAGATGGCGGCGGCGCTGCTGAACGAGCCGCATCCGCTGGTGGCGGCGGCCACCGCGATGTGGCACACGGCGAACGCGACCGATCAGCAGGCCTGGCGGGAGGCGTTGCCCGAGGCGACCGAGTTCGGCCCGGTGCCGGACAAGGCCGGGCTGGATCGCTGGGCGCGCGAGCACACCCTCGGCCTGATCGACAGGTTCCCGGGCGGCCCTGATCCGCGCACCCTGCTGATGCTGGCCGGCGCGCTCGCGACCAGGGTGCCGTGGGAGAACCAGTTCGCCGTGACGTCCGCGTCGCAGCTCGGTGACACCAGCCCGTGGGCGTCGTCGCTCACCCATGTTCTGCACGGGTACAGCAACGGCGGCACCTTCGTGGCCCGCACCCGCGACGCCGGCCACGTGATCGTGCACGCCGCGCCGGCGGTCCGGGACCACGCGATTCTGTACGTGGTCTCGGTGGCCGCCGCCGACGATGTGCCCGCGTTATCGGTGCTGGCGGCCGCCCAGGAGATCGCGGTCCTGGTGGCGCGCGGCCGGCAGCAGGAGGTACGCGTACCGCTGCGCGACCTGCCGCTCGGTGAGACGCCGCTGTGGCGGATCTGGGAGGGGACGGCGTACGGGGACGACGACAAGCACTCCGCCGTCCTGCCGTGCTGGACGGCCGCGGGTGAGCACGACCTGTCCGCGGCGGGCCTCGGTTTCGACGTGGCGGGCCGGCTGCTCGGCGGCGACGAGCTCCAGGCGGTCCAGGTGACCGTGGCCCGGTACGGGCGTGCCGGGTTCGAGGCCGCGGGGCTGACCACCATGCGGGTCGGTGGGAGCCTGCCCGAACGCGGTCTGGCGCGGTTCGCCGAGCTCCGGTTCGGCCATCCGCACGCGGTCGTCGCGGTCACCGCGGGCGAGGACAGCCCGTGGCACGGCGTGCCGGTCTTCTCCGCGTGGGTGAGCGAGCCGGAGGACGTCCCCGAGCAGGACCTCGACGAGGATCTGGACTAGGCGACCAGGGCCGGCGCGGTCAGGGCGGCGTCGATGTCGGCGGCCGGTGCGGGCCGGGCGAAGTAGTAGCCCTGCGCGTACCGGTAACCCAGCTCGACCAGCCGATCCGCCTGCTCGCGGGTCTCCACGCCCTCGGCCACGGCGCGCAGGCCCAGCGTCGCGGCGATCGTGCTCAGCGACGTGGCGATCGCCTCCTGCTCCGCCGTGCCGTTCAGGTCGTCGATGAACGACTTGTCGACCTTCAGCGTGGTCACCGGGCAGGTTCGCAGCAGCGTCAGGGAGCTGTGTCCCGTACCGAAGTCGTCGAGAGCGATGCCGACGCCGAGCTCGCGCAGCTCACGCACCGTGCTCAAGGCGACGCCGCCGGCGAAGACGGCGGTCTCGGTGATCTCGATGGTGATCCGCTCGGGCGCGAGCCCGTGCCGGGAGAGGGCGTCGGCGACCAGGCCGGGCAGGTCCGGGTCGAGGAGCTGGCGGGCCGAGACGTTGATGTTGACGCGGGGTCCGGCGTCGCCGTGCCGGTCCTGCCAGCCGGCGGCGTCGGCGCAGGCCTGGTTGATGATCCAGGCGCCCAGGTCGATGATCAGGCCGCTGTGCTCGGCGACCGGGATGAACTCGACCGGCGAGACCACCGGGCCGTCGGACGGGTGCCAGCGGACCAGGGCCTCGACGCCGACGATGGTGCCGGCGGGCAGTTCGACGATGGGCTGGTAGAGCAGCCGGAACTCGCCACGGTCGAGGCCTCGGCGCAGCGCGGCGGCCAGTTCGGCGTGGTGTTCCGCGGTCGCGTCCAGCTCGGTGCAGTGTTCGCGGGAGCGGTTCGCGCCGGTGAGTTTCGCGGCCTGCAGGGCGAGTTCGGCGCGGCGCAGCAGGTCCGGGACCTCGGCGCGGCTGCCGGAAGCGTAGCCGACCGTCACGGTGACGAGCAGGTCGTGCCCGTCGACGCGTAGTGGGCTGCGGAAAGCTTGCAGGATGGATTCCGCGACCTCGGACGTCTGGCGAGGCAGCAGGATCCCGAACTCGTCGCCCAGCAGCCGGGCGGCCACCGCATCGGGTCCGGCCGCCGTGCGGACGCGCTCGGCCGCGGCCCGCAGCAGGGCGTCGCCGGCCTCGTCGCCGAGCCGGTCGTTGAGGGCGGCGAACCCGTCCAGGTCACAGACCGCGACCGTGGTGGTGCCGGTACGCGCGGCGAGAGCAGCCGTGAAGAACCGCCGGTTCGGCAGGCCGGTCAGATCGTCGTGGTTGGCCTGCGCATCGAGCCGGTCGAGCAGCAGATTGTTGTCGGAGAGGGCGGCGTACTGGCGGATCATCACGAGCAGCGTCAGCACCACCGAGCCACCGGCCATGCCGGCCGACAGCTGCCCGTGGCGCAGGGTGAGGACGACCAGCATGGTGACGGTGACCGCGACGGCCGTGTACGGCACGACGCTGATGTGCCGCCAGATTCCCAGGTGACCCGGCTGGTCGACCTCTGCCGGCGGGGCCGGCGGGCCGCTGTCGGCGCGGATCTGCATGAGTGCCGCGGCCGCGAAGAACACGGCACAGGTGGGCAGGGTCACCACGGTCGGGTTGAGATACGGCCGGCCCTCGAACAGCGGCGCCACCGTCCAGGCGAGCGGGGCGATCAGGCCGATCGGGGCGAGGGTCCAGAGGGCGGCGCGGTTCACGGCCCGGCTGCGGGCGATGCCGACCTTGACGACGGCCACGACCGCGGCGCAGGCCACGAACAGGACGATGCCGATCAGCGCCGCCGCCGGCTGGCCGTTCGCGGCCGGGATCGAGGTGTTCCAGAGGAAGTGGGTGACGCCCATGCTGGCGGCGACGCCGACGATCGCGACGTCCAGGAACATCGCCACACTCGCCCGCCAGGCCCGGCTCGGCCTCGGCAACCGGACCAGGGCGAGTACGGCGGAACCGACCGCGATCAGGTAACCGGCAGCGGTGAGCCGACTCATCGCGACAGGCAGGCCGGAGCTGAGAGTGTCGTACGCCTGGCCCGCCGTCGCGACGGTCAGCCAGCCGCAGGCCCAGACGAGCCGTCGCCAGAAGTCACGGGCCGGCCCCCGCGCGGTCCGTACCGCGAGAGTGCAGGCCAGCAGCGACGTGACGGCCGCGCCGATCGTCGACGGCCAGAGCAGCCAGGACGGCGACCCGATCCGTCGGCCGAGGATGCCCAGCACCGTGCTGATCAGGAACCAGATGACAGCCAGGATGAGCACACGCACGGCTGCTGCTCTCCTCATGAACGGCCTATCGGCAGTTCACAGCGAGGGGAGCAGCTTTTTCTGCACCTTGCCCATGCCGTTGCGAGGCAGCTCACCGACGAGCCGGACGACGCGGGGCCGTTTGTGCGCGGCGAGGCGGTGCGCGACGAAACTGATCAGTTCCTCCGGGGTGACCGAGCTGGCAGTGACTCTTTCGGTGACGACGAATGCTGTGATCTGTTCGCCCAGGTCGGCGTGCGGGGTGCCGATCACGGCGGCTTCGCGTACCGCCGGGTGCAGCAGCAGCGCGTCCTCGACCTCGCCGGCGCCGACCCGGTAACCGCCGGTTTTGATCAGGTCGGTGGAGGCGCGGCCCACGATCCGGTGCCAGCCGTCGGCGCCGATCGTGGCGACGTCACCGGTCGGGAACCAGCCGTCGTCCAGGGCGGGTGGCTCGATGGTGTCGCCGCGCAGATAGCCGTCGAGCAGGGTCGGCCCGGTCACCTGGAGGTGGCCGATGGTGGTGCCGTCGGCGGGCAGGGGCTGACCGTTTTCGTCCACCAGACGGGTGCTGATGCCGGCGAGTGGGGTGCCGACGTGGCCGGCCCGTCTTTCTCCGTCGGCTCGGGCGCTCACGGTGATCAGGGTTTCGGTCATGCCGTACCGCTCAACCGGTGCCTGACCTGCGAGCTCTTTGATCGTTTCGAACACCGGCGAGGGCAGCGGGGCGCTTCCGGACACGAGCAGGCGGGCCGGCTTGAGCGCGCGGGCCGCCTCCGGGGCGTTCGCCACCCGGGACCACACGGTCGGGACGCCGAAGTACATGGTTCCGGGTGTTGAGGCGTACCGCTCGGGTGTGGGTTTGATCGTGTGGCGCAACCACCCACCGAGCCGCAGCGGTCCGAGAACGCCCAGCACGAGCCCATGCACGTGATACAGCGGAAGCCCGTGCACGAGCGTGTCCTCGGGCGTCCACTGCCAGGCGTCGGCGAGCGCGTCCAAGCCCGCTGCCAGGGCTTTCCGCGAGATGACCACACCTTTCGGAGGCCCCGTGGTCCCGCTCGTGTAAAGCACAAGAGCCGGTCGCTGCGCTTCCGGCTCCTTCTGCGGCATGGTTCCTGGCCGTTTCTGGTCACTGATGGACAGCGTGGGTACGCCCGAAGCACCGGCAGCGCCGGGGTTGTCCGACAGGATCAGGGTGGCCTGGGAGTCGCGCAGGATATGGGCGCGTTCGAGCTCACCGGCATCAGGAGGAACCGGGACGACAGGGACGCCGGCGAGAAGCGCGCCGGTGATCGCGGCGATCGTGGGAAGCCCGGGCTGCGCGTCGACGGCGACGGTGGTCTGACCGTTTTCGGCACTCAGGCTCGCGGCGATCGTGCAGGCCCAGCCGAGGAGCTCGTGCCGGGAGAGGGTGTGCTCACCGGCGGCGACGGCGCCGGGGAGATCGTCTCCTGTGGTGAGTGCGGCGAGCAGCGTCATGCCCGGATTCTGTCATCGGGCCGTGGTGGTGCGAGTGTGCTGGGGCTGTAGCGGTGCCGGTGCGCTGGGGCTGTAACGGTGCCGGTGCGGTCGGGTCGTGTCGGTGCCGGTGTGCTCGGGCGGGGGAATTCCGCGGCGGACTCGGGCTGTCGGGAGTGATCGGCTGGTTGCTGGCCGTCACGGTGCGTGCCTAGCGTTCAGGCAGGTCTTCGTCTTTTTGCCCTTCTGCTGGACTTTGCTGGGATATTTCCCGAGGAGCTGCCCTATGCCGGATTCCGCCGACAGGGCCCGCTGGCGGGATCTGCGACAACTCACCCGGGGGTATCGCCGGTGGATCGCCCTGGCCGCCGCGCTCAGCCTGCTCGGATCCGCACTCGCCCTGGCCCAGCCGCTGCTCGCCGGCCGGGCGATCGACGCGGCCGCCGGCGGGAACGTCCCCTGGCCGGTGATCGCCGCCCTGACCGGACTGTTCACCGCGCAGGCAGCGGCGCTGGCCCTGGCCCGCTGGGTGCAGGCGTACACCGGCGAGACGATGACCCGCGATCTCCGCCGAACCGTCACCAGCCACGTGTTGCGCGTACGCCTGTCCGTTCTTGATCGGATCCGCACCGGCGACGTGATCGCCCGGGCCTGCGGCGACACCACGATCGTCAAAACTCTCGTGGCGCAGAGCCTGGGCACCGGCGTGGCCGGCGTGATCGGCCTGATCGCCACCGTCGTCCTGCTCGGCGTGCTGGACCCGTGGCTGCTCGGGATCGTCGCGCTGCTCTTCAGCGTCGCCGTCGGCAGCCTGCTGGCCGTGGTGAGCCGGCTGCGGGTCGCGTCCCGGGCCGCGCAGAACGCCGAAGGCACCCTCACCGCTGACCTGGAACGAGCCCTGGGCGGCGTGCGAACCGTACGCGCCAACCGCGCCGAACCCGTCGAATCAGCTCGTATCGACCGGGCGGCCGGGCGTGCCTACTTCTCCAATCTGCGGATGGCCGGCCTGGTCGCACTGAGCGGCCCCACGAACGACCTGGCCGTGAGCGGATCTTTCCTGGCGGTGCTGCTGGTCGGCTCCACCCGGGTAGCCGCCGGCGAGACCAGCCTGGGCCGGCTGGTCGCGTTCACCCTGGCGATGACCTACCTGGCCGCGCCGATCTACGAGATCTTCCAGGCGGTCAGCGCGGTCCAGCAGGGCTCCGGCGCACTGCACCGGATCAACGAGGTCCTGGCCCTCCCGACCGAACGTGATCAGCCAGTAGCGGTGGTCCCGGTCCAGCGCCGCCCTTCCCCGGTGCTGGAGTTCCGAGACGTCTGGTTCGGATACGACCCGGCCAGGCCGGTCCTGAAAGGCATCAACTTCACGGTCCCGGAACGCGGCCAGATCGCCCTGGTAGGCCCCTCCGGAGCAGGCAAGTCAACGATCTTCGCGCTGGCGGAGCGCTTCTACGAGCCAGACCGTGGGCTGATCCTGCTGCACGGGCGGGACGTGCGCTTCACTCCGTACGCGAGGCATCGCACAGCGGTAGGCCTGGTGGAACAGGACTGCCCGTTGCTGGCCGGAACGTTACGAGAAAACCTTTTGTACGGCACGGTTTCCCCAGCCAGATCGCCACGGCACGCGCAGGCGTCCACGCCCGGGCCGGCGCCCGCATCTGGGCCGGGGTCCATGTCCGGGCCGGGGTCCACGTCCGGGATGGCGCCGATGTCTGGGCCGGCGCGCACGTCTGGGCCGGGGTCCATGTCCGGGATGGCGTCCACGTCTGGGCCGGGGTCCATGTCCGGGATGGCGTCCACGTCTGGGCCGACCACCGCATATGGGCCGGGCTCCGCGCCTGACCTGGCCTCCGGGTCCGCGTCTGCGTTCGGGCTGGCCTCCATGCCCGGACCGCGCTCACCGGTGTCCGATGATGAGCTGGCGAGGGTATTGGAGATGACCGGCCTGACCGCCGTAGTGGCAGCCCTGCCGCGAGGCCTGGACACCCCCGTGGGCGACCGAGGCCGGCAGCTGTCCGGAGGCCAGCGCCAGCGGGTGGCGATCGCCCGATGCCTGCTGGCCAACCCACGCCTGATCCTCCTCGACGAACCAACAGCCCACCTCGATCCCGACAGCGAACAAGCCCTGGCCGTGACCCTCCACGAGGTAGCAGCGGTATGCGCCCTGGTGGTGATCGCCCACCGCTTCTCAACGGTCCGAGCAGCAGACCGAGTCCTGGTGATCGACGGAGGCATGGTCCAGGCGGAGGGAACCCACAACGAGCTACTAGAAGCCAACCCGTACTACCGCCGCCTAGCCACCAAGGACCACCCGATCTGGTCCTAACCCGCCCAGAGCCAAGCGAAGCCACACCCAGTCGCTGGCCACTTCGCCGTGTGCTCTGTGCGTTGGGCCGGTGTGCTCTGTGCGTTGGGCTCCGTGCTCCGTGCTCTGTGTCCCGTGCCGCGTGTCCCGTGTCCCGTGCCGCGTGTCCCGTGTCCCGTGCCGCGTGTCCCGTGCCCTGTGCCGGGTGCTCCGCGCCTTGGGCTCGGTGCGCCCCGCGTCCCGAGCACGCGCCCGCCCGGATCGACCCGACCCGCCTGGCCGTCGCGGGCTGGTTCGTGGTGGGCGCGGTGGTAGATGGGACGGCGGCGGCCGGGCGGATCGTGTATGCCTGACGGGGATTGGTGGCCCTGGTCGCGGCACTGCACCGGTTTCGCCAGCGTCGGTGGTGCCATGTCGAGCGGCAAACATGCAGGTATTCGGCGCGACGGGGCGTGGCCGGAGCCGGCGTCCGGCCTCTCCACCGGCGGCGAAGGATTCTTGGGCTTGGGGCAACGTAGCGCGTTCTCGCTGGTGGACCTGCTTTCCGGGCCGGGGGTCTGTCGCCTCCTCGATGGCCGGCCGGTCTCGCGCCGGTTCTGCGGGCGGCGTCTCGTGGGCGACTGGACGCGAAACTAGTCGAGAGGCTTGCGGTAGGTCGTCTCCTGGTGCGGTGCCGGTCTTGGCCGCGTCGGCCGATGTGGCGCCGCTGCCGACTCCCGGGGTACCGCTCTCGGTCTGACCACAGCCTGCGGAAGTGTCCTCCACCGCGCTAACTGCAGTGGTGTCGGTGGCTGCAGTGGTGTGGCCCGCACGGACGTTGCTCACGGTGGCGCCGTTCTTTGGCGCGGAGCTCGGTCCCGGATCGCTCCCTGCCGTTCCCGTCTCGGGCTCGGCTTCTGCTGCGTGAGCGGCGCGGGCGGCGTCGAGGCGGCGCAGGCGTTCGGCATGGCGTTGCGTCAATCCCCACGCTCGATGGCGCTCGTGCTGCCGGCGGAATTCGTCCTTGGCGGCCGAATAGTTCCGCGCCGCCGTCCGGTCGCGCATCGTTGCCAATTCGGCTCTGCTGAATAACCCTCGCTGCCCCTTCATGCGTCAATTGTTTCAGGCTCAGATTCGAACCGGTAAGTGTTTTTCGGCGCCGTTTCGAGCGAACCCTTCACCATTTGAAGGGCGGGCGAAGGGCGCAATAAATCCAGCTCAGAGGGGCCTATGGGGATCGGATGCGACCGCTTCAGCTGCGGACATTGGCGGTCTTCGCTCAATTCTCAGACCTCGGTCTTACGTCGCGAATTCAGATCTCGGACCCAGGTCTGAGGCGTCGATTTTCCTTTTCAGTCCTAGGTCTGTTGAGTGTTGTGATGCGGCGCGACATTCTGAGTGCCAGCGCGTTGGCTGGGCTCCGGATGAGCGGGCTGCAGCACTGCAGCGATGTGGGGAGTCCTGGGGGACGGGAGGCGAGCAATGTCCGTCGCAGGATAGGTGAGTGTGGGCGGCGGTGACGGGTGGTGAGTGCAGGCGGTGGCCCCAGATGGCGGCAACCGACTGTGAATGCAGGCGGCGGCCTCGGGTAGCGCCGGTCACGTCCGCTGGCGTGGTGTAAGAGGCGGCCAGCACTGATCCGTGTGTGTTGATCTTAAGCGGCGATTGCGGTTGTCTCGACGATTTCGGT
>NZ_QLMJ01000031.1 GCF_003259845.1 Actinoplanes lutulentus | reverse complement strand
AAGCCGACAGATCGGCTCGAAGACCCGAAGTCAGTAGCTCAGTGGGTCAGACCCCGGGCGGGAGGTGCTCACCACCAATCCTCTCTGTAGCTCAGACATGTCATGGAGCTGCGATGACGTATCTGAGCTACGGCTCGTGCCCCGCAGCCGTCGTCCGGGCACCTTATGAGGGCATGATGACGTATCTGAGCTACGGCTCGGCTTGCCCAGCGGCCAGCTCCGACCAGCGGCTCGGCTTCGGCAACGGCTCGGCTCGGACAGCGGCTCAGCTCCACCCGCGGCTCAGCTCGACCAGCGGCTCGGCTCGGACAGGCGCCGGCTCGGGCAACGGTCGGGTCCGGTTTCCGCCCGGCGAGGGCCGAAAATCGACACGCCGCGAGCGCGCCTCCGGCGGTACGTGTCGACTTCGGGCGCGTAGCGAACCTCAAGTCGACACAGACAAGCGACGTGCGGTCAGCGTGTCGAGTTTGGGAGCGTAGCTAACCCTAAATCGACACGCCCGCCTTGATCCGCGCGATGTTGGGCCGGCGTTCCCATCCGGCTGTGGTCCGGGGACCAAGATCGCGACGGAAGGCCACGGGCGGGGACGGCTTCGGGGGGGCAGAGGGGGACGCAGACAGGACGCGGACGCGCACGGGACGCGGACGCAACGCGCACGCAGATGGAACGCGCACGCGGACGCAACGCAGACGCACACCCCGGCTGGGAGGTGCCCCCGCTGGGGTGGGCTACGCGCCTATCAGGTCTTGGAGGCGTTGGGTCATCTCGTTGTTGATGGCTTCGCGGCGGCTGCGGGCCTCCTCGCGCAGGGCCTCGATGCGATCCAGAGCCGCCGCACGCTTAGCCGGAAGTGCCATCACGCGTTCGGCGTGGCGGTGGCGGGCGTCCGCGGCGATCGTCGACGCGCGCAGTTCGGCGTCGCTGACCAAAAGCCCCGCCTCGGTGCCGGCCTTGTGCAGTACCTCGTCGCACTCCTTGCGGGCCTCGGCCAAGAACTCGCCCGCGGTGCGTTCGGCCAGCTCGATCACCTGCGGGTTGGCCGATGTCTCCGGCCAGGCCGCAGACGCGGCGGCACCCGTCCGGCCGAGGGAAGCGCGGGCCTGTTCGAGTTCGGCCTGGACGGCGCGGGCGCGTTCCTCCGCCTCGGCGCAGCGGTCTTCGAGCTTGCGCAGATGGCCGCGGAGGTCGTCGTGCTGAAGCTGTTCGCTGAGCGCCTGGTTCTCCGCCGCGAGGCGTCGCATCTCGGCCGCCACGTCCTTGAGGAACGCGTCGACCTCACCCTCGTGATAGCCGCGCCCACCAGGCGCCGGCTGCCGGAACACCGCCCGGTCGACATCGTTCGGAGCCAGAGATGACGTCATGAGCTCGCTCTCTGTGCAGGGTCCGTGCACGTTCCCACAGCGCGAGGTTCCCTACGCGCCACGACGACGTGTCAGAAGTAGACGTGAACGCTCTTTCAATGTCAACACCGCGTATCACGAAGGGCTCCTGACAGTGACGTCGTCCAGGTCTGGCCGGTGACCGGGTACGCGAAACCCGGGTGCGGCTCCTCCGACCGCAGCGTGAAGCCCTCCGCCTCGTAGATGCGCCGGGCCGACACGCACTCGTCGACCGTCCACAGCGTCACCTGGTGATATCCGGCCGCGCGGGCGAAGCTCAGGCACTCGCGCACCAGCGTGCCGCCGAGGCCGTGGCCGCGGGCCGCTTCGGTGACCAGCAGGACGCGCAGCCTGGCCACGCCCGGGTCCGCGGTGGCGACCAGCATGACGCAGCCGGCGCGCACACCGTCGGCCTCGGCGATCCAGGCCGCCTCCCGCGCCGGGTCGCGCTTCGCAGCGGGGTCAGCAAAACCGGCGACGATCTGGGCGACCAGGGCCTCGAACGACGTGTTCCAGCCGAACTCGCGCTGGTAGACCTCGCCGTGCGCCATCACCATCCAGCCCAGGTCACCCGCTTGATCGGCCCTGCGCACCGTGACCATCACAACCTCCACTGAAACGACTGTTTCAGTCGACGATAGAGTACCGCCATGACCGCACGGCAGGACGAGCTTCTCGAGGCCGCTTATCGGTACGCCCTGGACAACGGCCTCGCCGACCTGTCACTGCGCCCGTTGTCGGCGGCGATCGGGTCCAGTCCGCGGGTGCTGCTGTTCCTCTTCGGCAGCAAGGACGGCCTGGTCCGGGCCCTGCTCACCCGAGCACGAGCGGACGAGCTCAAGCTCCTGGACAACACCGGCCACGCCCTGGACCTGCCGGACGCGGTCGAGCGGATCTGGGCCTGGCTCGCCGCCCCGGAACACCGGCCGCTCTTGAGGCTCTGGGCCGAGGCTTACACCCGGTCGCTCGTCGAACCGGACGGTGCGTGGGCGGGGTTTGCCCGGGCCACTGTCGACGACTGGCTCGATGTCCTGACAACCTGCCAGCCACCGGCCGAACGGGAGACCGCCGACGGGATCGCCAGCCGGACCCTCGCGCTGAGCGTCCTGCGTGGCGCCCTGCTCGACCTGCTGGCCACCGGCGACGAACCCCGCACAACGGCAGCGATCAGACAGCACCTCAGATCAGCACCTCACTCAGTGGCCTCCGCGGGGACCGCCCGGCCACCCGCCCATAGCCGACCCGGATCACCATCTGCGCTTTCCGCCGCGTCAGCTGAACCCGGACCGACGGCACCTCGACCGGCTGACTGATCGGCGTAGCCGCCAAACCCAGCAACGTCGCGGTCAGCAGCACCCGCTGCAATGCCTGCCCGGCCCGCAACCAGTCCAGCGGCGTGTCCTCCTGCGTCGACAGAACCAGCACTGTCGGATGCGGCTCGAACGGCACCCGCGCTCCCGGTGACGCCACGAAATCACGCACCGGCATCACTTCCAGGGCATCCCACGGGCCCGCCGCCCACTCCGGGACACCGTCGTGACGCGCGTTGCGGCCGGTCCACCGGGCGATCTCCTCCGCGTAGTGCGGCCTCTCCCGCAGCCAGCCGTCCGCCGCACGCGCCAGCCCCAGGATCGCGTCCCGGCCGGCCGGGTCGGCGACGTTCAGGAACGCGCCCTCCTGCCGAGCGGCCGCCCGCAACCGAGCGAGAGCATCGGCCGGCACCGCCACCTGCGCGAACGGCCATCGATTGGTGTGCCGGTGCGGAATCGCGGCGGCCAGCGCCTCGGTCACCGCATCAGCATGCCGGGGAAAACCCGCGATGACCCGAGCACAGACGGGCGGCGGCAGGAGCTCCGTGCGTACCGAATAACCGGCGCGCGCCAGCGCGATGCGCAAGGTGAAAACGGCCGCGCCCACGCTGATGAGATGTTCGCGGCCGTCCGGATCGATCACCGGGAGGCGCCTCGCGGCGTCCGCGACCACCTCGATCGCGGGCGGGTCGACGCGGAACAGCCAGGGCTGGCTGTTGTGCAGCGACGGCGCCGTCGTCGCCGCGCGCACGCATTCGATCAGAACCCCGCGCGACGGTGGGACGAAGCTGGTGTCCATCTCTCCACGAAACCGCGCCGGGCCCGTGATCGGCAGGGCCGGAAGTCACATGCAACCTCGACGATGGAGATTTCCGTGTGGTCGGGACCGTCGTTGGGAACTCTTTCTGCACTGGCGCCGGGTCTCCGCAACAGACAACCCCGATGCGTACGCACAACGCGTACTGACCAATGCCTGGATCGACGAGCGCCGCCGTCCCTGGCAACGCGAAATCCCAGCCGACGTGGATCTACATGCCGGACGTTCCGGGCGAGAAACGGACACCGGACGGGCATCCGGCCATCTGGGACGAGGGCACGGATGCCTTCGCCGGGCGCTCCGGCATCGCCCGTGACGGCAAGGACGGCAAGGGCTGGGTCTTCTACGGCGCCGACGTGTTGCTGCCCGGCGGCAACGGCGTCGCCGGCGAGTTGGCCGGCTGACCCCTTCAGCCGGACCTCGGCGTGCCGATGGGGAGGCCGTGAGGAACCGGCTGCTGACGCGTCTGGGCGTCATCGGCGTCGCGGGCCTCCTGCTGCAACTCGTCCTGCCGCATCTGTCCGAGGCTGCCGGTCTCGTGGTGGCCTGTCTGCCGATCGCGGCTGCCGGCTGGTACGCGGCGGCCGGGTTCTGGCGGCAGGCACGCGTGTACCGGGGCCGGCAGCGAGCCGGCGTGCTCTTCGGCGCGGCGTCGGGCGTGCTGCTCGGCGGCTCGTACTCGCTCTACACCGTTGACGGCCTGGCCGGTGGCCGCCAGTGGCTGGAAACCGCGGCGGACCTCGCCAGCATCTCGGCGGCGGTCGTCGCGGTGCCGGCGATCCTGGTGGCGGTACCGCCGTTCAGAAGCTGGCTGGCCCGCGGCACGTACCTGATCGACGTCGCCACCGTCGCCGGGGCGATCTTCGCGACGGCCTGGCAGTTCGCGCTCGCCCCGGTCGCCGAGCAGCTGGAGCCCGGTGAACGGGTCCAGTTCGCGGTGACCGTGGTCGCCGAGATCCTCGCCGCCTCGATCGCCCTGATGGTGATGTCCCGGGCCGACTCCCGCCGCTATCGAGCCATGCGGGTACTCGCCGCCGGCATGGGCATGTTCACCCTCGCCGCGCTGATCAGCATGCACAACCAGACGCAAGGCCTGCCCTGGTACGCGTCCGGCCTCGGCGCCGTCTACCTGATCGCCGGACTGATCATCGCGCTGGCCAGCCGCAGCACTCTGGAAGCGGACGAGGGCACCGGGGCACACCGCCAGTTCGACGCGGTGTGGAGCACCCTGCCGCACCTCCCGGTGATCATCGCGCTCGCGTCGGTGGCGGTGCCGTACGTGGCCACCGGGACACTGAGCCCGGTGCTGGTCGGCACGCTGCTGGGCACGTCCGCGCTGGCCGTGGTCCGGCAGATCCTCAACTCGCTCGTCGTCCGGCAGCTCTTCATCGACCTGGAGGAGCAGCGGCACCGGCTCGACCACCTGGCACACCACGACAACCTGACCGGGCTGCCCAACCGGGCTGCCTTCCACACCCGCGGCGCCGCCATGCTGGCGCAGGCCGCACCCGGCACGGTCACCGCGGTGCTGCTGCTCGACCTGGACGGGTTCAAGCAGGTCAACGACACCCTCGGGCACGCCGCCGGCGACGCCCTGCTGACCGGGGCCGGCGACCGGATCACGCGAGCGCTGCGGGCCGGCGACATCGCGGCTCGCCTCGGTGGCGACGAGTTCGCGGTGGTCGTACCCCAGGTCCTTGATCTCGGCGACGCGGTCGCCGTGGGTGAGCGGATCCTGCGGGAGTTCGCGCTCCCGATGATCATCGCGGGCGAGCAGATGTGTGTCCGCGGCAGCGTCGGCGTCACCGTGACCAGCGAACCGGGACGCACTCTCGACCAGCTCGTGCACGAGGCGGACACCGCACTCTACGAGGCGAAGGCCGCCGGCAAGGGCCAGGTGCGCGGCTATCGGATCCCCAGCCGCGCGGGGGGCTCGATTTCGTCGCCAACAGTTTGATGATCGTCTATTGATTGTTGGTCCTGGATCGAACAGGATTCTGACTCATGGTTCGCCGCACGGCGTTCGTCGCCGCCACCGCCCTCGCCCTGGTCGTCGCCACGGCCGTCCCCGCCCTCGCCGCTCCCCCGGCCGAGCTCCCCGGCAATGCCGAAGCCATCGAGACGAAATGGCAGCCGGCGTACGACTACGACACCGACGGCTGTTACCCCACGCCGGCCATCGGGTCCAGCGGCACGGTGAACGGCGGCCTCAAGCCGGCCGGCTCGCTCAGCGGCGACTGCCACGACACGGCCGACCTGGACAACACCAACGGGTACTCGCGGTACAAGTGCAACAACGGCTGGTGCGGTATCGCGTACGGACTCTACTTCGAGAAGGACCAGGCGCTCGCGAACAGTTCGATCGGCGGCCACCGCCACGACTGGGAGCACGTGGTCGTCTGGGTGCAGAACGACGTGGCGAAATACGTGGCCACGTCGGCGCACGGCGACTTCAGCATCTCCGCCGCGAGCAGCGCCGTCTGGACCGGGAACCACCCGAAGATCGTCTATCACAAGGACGGGGCCAGCACGCACACGTTCCGGCTGGCGAACTCGGGTGACGAGCCGGCCGAGAACGCGTACCACGCCTGGCAGTACCCGTCGCTGGTCGGCTGGAACGGTTTCCCGTCCACGGCGATCCGCACGACGCTGAGCAACTACGACTTCGGCAGCGCGAACTTCGGCCTGAAGGACGCCAACTTCGTGGCCCTGCTGACCGAGGCCAAGCCCGCCGGAATCACCTTCAACCCGGCGGCCTGATCAGACGTGCAGCACCAGGATGGCCGTGTCGTCGCTGGCATGGCCTCCGGTGAACGTCGTGACGGCCTCGTCGATCGCCTCGGCGAGTTTCTCGGCGGAGCCACCGGCTGTGCCGGCGATGACCTCGCGCAGCCGCTCCGGGCCGAACAGCTCACGATCGCCGGCCCGGCGCGCCTCGGTGACACCGTCGGTGAACATCACCAGGCTGTCGCCGCGGCGCAGCACCGTGCGCTGATCGTGCAGGGTGGGCTCCGACCGCCAGCCGAGGACCAGGCCGTGCCGGCCCAGCGACTGGATGCGGCCGTCGGCCCGGCGGATCAGCGCCGGGTCGTGGCCGCCGCAGCTGACCCGGACGCTGATCCCGTCCGGATGCGTGCGCAGCGTGGCGTGGATAGCGGTGAGGAACCGCGGGTCATCGGTGTACCAGCCGAGCAGCGCCGCGTTGAGCGTCAGGAGGTTGGCGCTGGGGGTCGTGCACCGGGCGGCGGCGGCCCGCAGTGTGTACCGGGCCAGCGCGGTCACCTTCGCGGCCTGCGGGCCTTTGCCCGCGACGTCGCCGACGACTACCGCCCAGGCGTCGCGTACCGAAGGAAAGACGTCGTAGAAGTCGCCGTAGACGTCGGCGGTGCCGGCGGTGGCGCGACGGTAACGGACGGCCACCTCCACACCGGGGATCTCCGGCAGCATCGGCGGGAGCAGGCTCTGCTGCAGGGTGTCGGCCAGCTGTTCGGCGCGGGCGGCAGCGGCCCGGGCCTCGTCGGCGGCCTCCCGCAGGGCGATCTCCCCCGCTGCGGCCTGCGCGAGGGTCTTCAGGACCTCGATGTCGTGCGGCGTCCAGGACCGGGTCACCGTGTCGACGGCGCAGAACGTGCCGAGCACGTGCCCGTCCGGCGAGCGGACCGGGAAACCGGCCCAGGCCGCGACGCCCATCGAGTCGTTCGACGGGTTGTCCGCGGTCAGCGGGTCGGCCCTGGTGTCCGGCACGATCAGTTCGGCGCCGGAGTTCACCACGTACTGGCAGAACGACTCCTGGACGGTGTTCTGCCGTTCCGGGCCGTCCACGCCGATGCAGCTCTTCCAGAACGATCGGGTGTCGTCGACGATCGTGACGAACGCGTACGGAGTGCCCAGCAGCGTCGCGGCGAGCCGGGTCAGCCGATCGAACGCCTCTTCCGAACCGGTGTCGAGCAGGCCGGTACGCCGTACCGCAGCCAGCCGTCCGGAATCAAGAATCTGCACGGTGAGGGTCATCGAACGGAATCCGGCATGCAGCCATTGTGCCGTCGTGGGAGCGTTTGTCGACAACCGGCGAGCCAGTGATCCGGGCGACCACGTCGACCACCTCGGGGAAGGCGTCGATCGCGGCCGTCACGAACTGCGGATCAAAATCGGACAACCGGCGCACCCCGCTCTGCAGGCACGCGATGAACGGGATCCCCGCGCCGCCGGCCGCCAGCGCGTCGCCCGGCGAGTCACCCACGTAGACGCACTGCGCCGGCGTCAATCCGGTCTGACCGAGCAGTTCGTCGAACGCCCGCGGGTCCGGTTTGCCGAAACGCGTGTTGCCCCGGTGATAGACCGCGCTGATCCGGGACGCGAGCACGTGATCGGGCGCGACCATGTGCCGTACCTCGATCTCGGTACGCGACGTGAGCAGCATCAACGCGTACCCACGGGAAAGAAGCTCGTCGAGCGCCCGCAGGTTCACGGCCGGGATGACGTCGAGCAGCCCGTCGTCCACGTGCCGGCTCATCGCGGCCTGGAACAGGGGTCCGAACTCGTCGAGATCCAGGCCCGGTGAGCGGTGCGGCATCGCCTCCACCAGTGGCGCGCCCCACGTCGCGAGATGCAGCGACCGCGGCATGGGCGCACGGCCCATCTCGGCCAGAACCTCGTTCTCCAGCGTGAACGAGGCCTCCTCGGTCATGCACAGCGTGTCGTCCACGTCGATGACCACGGCTCGAATCATGATCCCAACTGTAGGACGATCCTCATTTCGGCCACGTCCCCGCCGATTTCGACGTTCGACGAGTATTTCGGGCGCGGAGGGAGGTGGTCGTGGTCGCCTGGTTCCTTCCGATCGCTGTCGTGATGGCCGTGGCCGAGACCCTCCTGATCGTGCTGGGCATCCGCGCCGGTTTCCCGAACCTGCTGGTCTGGGTGCCCGCCGTGGTCGGCCCGGCGATGGCGGCCGCCGCCTTCCTGCATGCCGCGAAGGCGACCGAGGGCGCCCTGCACACGTTCTGGCGACGGGTCGGCGTGGCGATGAGCTTCGTCCTCGTGGCCTCGGTCAGCCAGACCGTCGACGTCGCCACGATCCCGTTCGACGGGATGCCGCCGATCGGCTCCCGCACGTTGAGCCTCTACGTGATCGGCACGATCCTGGCGATCTCGGCGCTGCTGCGGCTGCCGGGCGGCGGGCGCAGCTGGCGGCAGCTCACCACGGCCGTGCTGGACGTCGCCGTGGTGGCGGTGACCGCCGGGATCGCGGCGTCGCAGTACGTCGGCTGGTTCATGGACCGCTTCGGCGTCAGCACGTCGGCCTGGTGGCTGAACATCGCGATGATGGCGATCGCGGTGGCCGGCGTCGTGGTCGTCGTGAAGATCATGGCGGCGAGGGAAAGCCCGGTGCCCCGGTCCGCCCTGTGGTGGCTGGCGCCGATCGGGCTGGCCGGGCCGCTCTCCACGGTCCTGATGACGCTGCTGAAACAGTGGCCGCACCTCAACGGCAGCGCCGCGGTGCTGCCGTTCGTCGGCCTGTTCGGGGCGATGGCCGCCCATTTCGGTCTCAAGAAGCCGCCGCAGCAGCGCCGGAAACCTCTCGCGATCTACCGGCGCAGCACCGCCGTCCCGCTCGTCGCCACCGGCCTGACCAGTGTGCTGGTCGCCATCGTGGTCCTGCGTACCGGACATCTGAGCACGGTCCAGGTGGCCGGCACCGCTCTGCTGTTGCTGCTGGTGGTGGCCCGGCAGGCGATGGCGCTCTCGGAGAACTCCACGCTGCTGGACTCGGTCGCCCACCACGCCATGCACGACGAGCTGACCGGCCTGTACAGCCGCCGGTACTTCACCGCCGCCGCGGCCGCCGTCACCGAGCCGCACACGGTGGTGCTGATCGACCTGAAGGACTTCCGGTCGATCAACGACGGCCTGGGGCCGGAGGTGGGTGACGCGCTGCTGATCGCTTTCGGCCAGCGGCTGGAAAGCATGGCCGGCGAACGAGCCGGCGCCGACGCCATTGTGGCTCGCCTCGGTGGGGACGAGTTCGGCGTGCTCCTGCCCGGGTACCCCGAATTCCTCATCGGGGACGGCTCGTTCGAGGCCGCCGGCCACGAGGTCGTCGTCGACCTGTCGATCGGGATCGCCGACGGCACCGACGATCTGTTCCGCCGGGCCGAGCTGGCGCTGCGCGAGGCCACGCTGAACCCCGGCCAGCAGCTGGTCCGGTACGACGCGTCGCTGGAGCGCCGCCTCACCCAGCGCGCGACCATCGCCGCCGACCTGCGCCGAGCGCTCACCGCCGGCGATTTCCACCTGCTGTACCAGCCGATCGTCGAGCTGCCCGACGGCCGGATGACCGGGGTCGAGTCGTTGATCCGCTGGTCCCGGCCGGACGGCACGATCGTCTCCCCCGCCGACTTCATCCCGGTCGCCGAGGACACCGGGCTGATCGTCGAGCTCGGCGCCTGGATCATCGACGAGGTCTGCGCGCAGGCGGCCGCCTGGCGACGCCGGCACGGGCCGGACGCCCTGCGTTCCATCGCGGTCAACGTCTCGGCACGTCAGCTGCTCGACCCGGGCCTCATGGACGTGGTGGCGTCGGCGCTCGCCCGGCACGGCGTACCGGCGGCGCAGCTGACCGTGGAGATCACCGAGACGGCGGTGTTCGGCGGTGGCCGCGCCCTGGCGACGGTCACCGCGTTGTCGCAGCTGGGCGTCAGCATCGCCCTGGACGACTTCGGCACCGGGCACTCGTCGCTCGGTCTGCTGCGTACCTGCCCGGTCGACATCATCAAAGTCGACAAGTCGTTCGTCGACGGCCTCAACGGCACACCGCAGCAGGAAGCCATCGCGATCGCGCTGACCGGCATCGCGGACTCGATGGGCCTGCGTACGGTGGCTGAGGGTGTGGAAACGGTCGAGCAGGCCCAGCGGCTCTTCGAGCTGGGATACCGCTTCGTGCAGGGCTTCCACTTCGCGCGCCCGCTGCCGCCGGCCGGGATCGACGCGATGCTGGAGCAAGCGCACAAGCTCGCGGCCTGACCCGTTGAAAAAGCCGCTGACGTGGCAGCACACGACCCTGGCGAGGCACTATCGCCGGGTGGTGTGCAAGAGTCCATCGGCTGGGTAATGGGCGGGGATGGGGTTGGCGCGGAATTGAGTGCGGGAATGACGCCGGCTGAGGACCTCTTCGGGGCCGCGAGCGAAACCGGCCGGTTGATGGCGCGCCTCGACTGGACCGGGACACGTCTCGGCGCGATCGAGACCTGGCCGCAGAGTCTCAAGGCGGCGGTCCGCATCGTGCTCTCGTCGCGGTACCCGATGCTGCTGCTCTGGGGGCCGGACTTCACCCAGCTCTACAACGACGCGTACTCCGGCCTGATCGGCGACAAACATCCGGCCGCGCTCGGCCTCGACGTCCGGGAGACCCTGGCTGAGGGCTGGGACGTGCTGCGGCCGCTGATCGACGAGGCGATGGCCACCGGCGTCGCCAGCTGGGTGCCGGCCCTGCAGCTGCTGCTCGACCGGTCCGGGTACCGCGAGGAGGCGTACTTCAGCGTCTCGCACGCACCGGCCCGCGACGACGACGGCGTCACAGTCGGCGTCCTGACCGTGTGCAGCGAGGTCACCGATCAGGTCGTCGGGGAGCGCCGGCTGCGGCTGCTGCGCGACCTCGCCCTGCCCGACGGCGACGGTCCGGCCGGTGTCGAGCGGACCTGCGCCCGGCTCGCCGAGGTGCTCGCCCAGCATCCGCTCGACGTCCCGTTCGCCGCGATCTACCTGCGGGACGGCAATGTCCTGCGCCGGCACGCCCTGTCCGGCACCGACGAGACCGCCCTGCCGCGACACCTCGTGCTCGACGCCGCCGAGGACGATCCGTGGGGGCTGCGTGCCGCCACCGGCGGCGACACCGCCGAGATCAACGACGTTCCGCTCACCCTCACCGGCGGTCCCTGGGGCGATTTGGTACGCGCGGCGGTCACCCACCCGCTGCCCGGAGGCGCCCTGGTCACCGGGGTCAGCCCGAGCCGCGCCCTGGACGAGACGTACCGCTCGTTCCTGCAGCTCCTGGCACAGCAGGTGACGGCGGCGATCAGCACCGCTCAGGCGTACCAACAGGAGCGTGATCGGGCAGCGGCGCTGGCCGAGCTGGACCGGGTGAAAACGGATTTCTTCACGAATGTGAGCCACGAGTTCCGTACCCCACTGACCTTGATGCTGGGTCCTCTCGGCGATGCTCTCGCGGACCGCGCCGAGCCGCTCGGCCCGGCGCAGCGCACCCGCGTCGACACGGCGTGGCGCAACTCCACCCGGCTGCTCTCGCTGGTCAACGAGCTGCTGACGTTCGCCGGCATCGAGTCCGGTGAGCCCGGCGCCAGCCCGCACGTGGTGGATCTGGCGCGGTACACGTCTGAGCTGGCCGGCGTCTTCCGGTCGGCGATCGAACGCACCGGGCTGCGCCTGGTCGTCGACTGTCCCCCGCTGCCCGCGCCGGTCGCGGTCGACCCGGGCCACTGGGAGCGGATCGTCACGAACCTGCTGTCGAACGCGCTGAAGTTCACGTTCGTCGGCGAGATCCGGGTGCGCCTGGAGTCCGACGGCTCGGCGATTCGGCTATCAGTTTCGGACACCGGCATCGGGATCGACGCCAGCGAGCTGCCCCGGCTCTTCGACCGATTCCATCGGGTACGGGGTGCGCGCTCCCGCAGTCACGAAGGCACCGGGATCGGGCTGGCGCTGGTCCGCGAGCTGTCCCGGCTGGCGGGCGGCGACGTCGAGGTGGTCAGCACGCCGGGCGACGGCACGACGTTCACGGTGACGATGCCGGTGTCCTCCGCAGCGACCGTTTCGCCTGGTTTTTCCGGTGTTCAGTCCGAGGATGGCGCTCCGGAGCCGCTCGACGCCGCGCGGGCTGCCGCGACCGAGACGGCCGGCTGGATCGACGAGACGTTGCCGGATTCCGGGACCGGCGCCATCCGGATCCTGGTCGCCGACGACAACGGCGACATGCGCGCCTACCTGTCCCGGCTGCTCACCGCCGAGGGCTGGCAGGTGCAGACCGCCGCCGACGGCGAGGCCGCCCTCCAGGCGATCGGCCGGAACCGGCCGCATCTGCTGGTCACCGACGTGATGATGCCGCGCCTCGACGGATTCGCCCTGGTCCGCAAGCTGCGCGGCGACCCGGCCACCCGCAGCCTGCCGGTCGTGATGCTCTCCGCCCGCGCCGGCCAGGAGTCGGGCGTCGAAGGCCTCGCGGCCGGCGCCGACGACTACGTGGTCAAGCCGTTCCACGCCCGCGAGCTGATCGCCCGGATCCGCAACATCCTCGAACTCGCCAGCCTGCGCGCCGCGCACACCGAACAGCTGACCGCCCTCGCGGACACCGCCGCGGTGATCGCTTCCGGTCGCGCGCTGGAAGAGGCGTTCCAGACCGCCACCGACCAGGCGCGTGCCCTGCTGAACGGCGTCTCCGCGGTCACCGTCCTGGACGCCGGCGGCAACCGGCCGGTGCTGCGATTCACCGCCGGCGCCCCACTCGACCTCGCGCTCGATCTCGTCGAAGCCGAGATCAAAGGCCACGACGGTACGCGGATCGGCAGCATCGCCGTCCGCATCGACCCCGAGTCGCCGCCCACCGAGCAGTCCCGCACCATCCTCACACCACTGGCCGACATGCTGGCCTCGCTGGCGCAGAGCAGCTGGCAGCTGGAGCACGAGCGGCAGATGACGGTCACCCTGCAGCAGGCGGTGCTGCCGGAAAGTGTGCCGGAGCGGGACGGCTGGGACCTGCACACGGCGTACCGCCCGGCGTCCGGCCGGGTCGGCGGCGACTGGTACGACGTCGCCGAGACCGCCGACGGCAGCCTCGTGGTGAGCATCGGTGACGTGGCCGGGCACGGACTCGGCGCGGCCGTCACGACCGGGCAGATCCGTAATGCCGTCCGGGCGTACCTGGTGGAGGACCCGGCGCCGGCGCACGTGATCGCCCGGGTGGCCGCGCTGGTCGGCCGGCTGCACACCCCGTTCTTCGCGACCCTGCTGATAATCAGGTTCGACCCGCGCACCGGCCGTTTCGAGTGGTGCAGCGCCGGCCACCCGATGCCGGTGCACTCGGCGCCCGGCGTACCGGCCCGGCTGCTGCCCGGCCGGGTCGGGCCGCCGCTGGGGCTGACCCGGGCGTCGTACCGGCAGAACACCGACACCCTGGAGCCGGGCGGCCAGCTGCTGCTCTACACCGACGGCCTGGTCGAGGACTTCCCGAAACCGATCGACGAGGGCCTGGAACGTCTGCGTACCCGCTGCGACCGGGAGTTCTTCGCCGGACGCCCGGTCACCGCGCTGGTCGACGCGGTCCTGGCCGACATCCCGCAGCCCCAGCACGACGACGTCGCGGTCGTCGCGATCCGCCGCCACCCGGCCGCCGCTCCGGCGGCCAGCCTGCCTGAGATCGACACCACCTGGTCGTACCCGCTCGGCCCGGCCGCCGCCGCCTCCGCCCGCCGCGACCTGCAGACCGCGATGCGTGGCGACGCGGTGGACCCGGACCTGCTCTACGACCTCCAGGTGGCCGCCACCGAAGCCATCAACAACGCGGTCGAACACGCCCAGCGCCCGAGCCGCCCCGAGGTCCGCCTGCGCCTGCGGGTGACCGGCGAACTGGTACGCATCGAAGTCCAGGACTTCGGCGGCTGGCGAGCCCGTCCCCCGGCCCGGGACCGGGGCCGGGGCGCCATCCTGATGAACGCCTACGGCGACGTACGCGTAACCGCCACCTCCACCGGAACCCTGGTAACCATCGAACGCCGCTGGACCTCCACACACTGAAGCACCGGCGCCGAGCGTCT
Source organism: Actinoplanes lutulentus (assembly GCF_003259845.1). GTDB lineage: Bacteria > Actinomycetota > Actinomycetes > Mycobacteriales > Micromonosporaceae > Actinoplanes > Actinoplanes lutulentus. The sequence goes on along the minus strand of NZ_QLMJ01000031.1, from coordinate 56,658 downwards.
ATGCCCAGCGATAGAGAGGCGTGTCCGCCCACGGCCAGATCCGCCGATGCCGTCGCGCCGGAAGACTTCTTCCCATGTTGAAGCCCTGGATCGCCTACATCCTGATCCCGCTCCCGGTGCACGTGGCGCTGACCCTGATGGCCCGCTCGGCCCAGTTCGCCGACAGCCCGCTCCAGCACTTCTGGGTCCGCGTAGCCATAGCCGCCACTATCACCGCGATCACCACAACGGTCTTCTCCCGCCACACCGCCGAGCCCTCGAACGGCTGAGCGTGTCGATTTCAGGTCCAATCCGCACCCAAAATCGACACGCGGACCCGAAGCCGCTCGCCCGTGTCGAATTGAGGCGCGCTCCGCACCCAAACTCGACACGCAGCGCGTGCCACAGCACGCGGAAGACTCGCGCAGGGGCGGTGAACGCACACAAAACGCGTGCGCGTGCGCTGACCGCCCCGCCGGCAGACCTTGGCAACCTGCGGCTGAAATCTGGGCCGAAGTTGCCAGGATCGCCGTGGGGCGAGTCAATGCGCGCGAGCCAGCAACACCATGCAAGCAGGGCGCGCCAGCGAAGACGGCCAGAAAGGGCCGGTCAGCGAGGGCGGACCAGGCCCAGGTCATACGCGACGATCGTGGCCTGGACCCGGTCTCGGACGCCTAGTTTGGACAGCAGGGCGTTCACGTGGGTCTTCACCGTTCCGGTGCCGATGCCGAGCTGCTCGGCGATCTCGGCGTTCGAACGGCCCTGGGCGATCGTCACCAGCACGTCCTTCTCGCGGGGCGTCAACGCGTCCAGGCGTGGGTCCGGCGCCGCTGCCTCAGCGATCGCCCCCGCTGCGAACGCGTCGATCAGCCGCCGCGTCACCGCCGGGCTCAGCATTGCCTCGCCGGAGGCCACCGTTCGGATCGCCGCTACCAATTCAGCCGGCTCGGCGTCCTTGAGCAGGAACCCCGATGCCCCGGCCCGCAACGCCTGGAACACATAGGCGTCCTGGTGGAACGTGGTCAGCACCAAAACCCGGGGCGGCTGCGGGCCCGCCGTCAGCCGGGCCGTCGCGGTGATGCCGTCGACGCCCGGCATCCGTACGTCCATCAGCACCACGTCCGGCGTCAGCGCGGCGGCCAGGTCGACACCGGCCGCGCCGTCGCCGGCCTCACCCACCACCTCGAAATCGGGCTGCGAGCCGACGATGGCGCAGAGACCGGCACGGACCATCAGCTGGTCGTCGACGATCAGGACCCGGACAGCGATGACGGCACCTCCTCCTTCACGGAAGACGACGAAGACATCCCGTCGAGCAACGATCGCATGGCGGTGAGAGCCTGCCGGGCCGCACCCAGCACACCGTTCAGATCGCCGCGTTCGGCCGCTTCCGGCAGCTCCGCGGCATGCCGGAGAACGTCCGCGCGCAGGCCGTCGGCGATCCGGGTCCGTTCGGCGAGGGCCTGAGCCTCAGCGCCGGCCATCGCCAGCGCCACCCCGCCTTCCTCCCGGTGCCGGCGCAGCTCCCGGCGGCGACGGGTAGCGACACCGGACCACCAGGACGCGAACATCAGCGGCCCCAGCACCACACTGACCAGCACCGTGAACACCCCGGTGAGCAGCACCATCGCGACAAAACCTCCTGAGCCGGCTCCCATCATCGTGGCGAGCGCCAGCACCGAGAGCACGGTCACCGCCGGCGCGATCCAGGTCAAACCGGGCCGCCCACCGTGATCACCAGCGGCGTGCACCGCGACCAGCTCCGCGCCCGCGCTGAACAAAAACAGCCATCCGAGGTCCTGCGGCACGACACCGGTGAAGTACAGCAGCGGGCCGAGCCACGCCGTCGCGATCACCGCACCGAGCACCTGCCAGGGAAAACGCCGCCGCCACCAGAGCGGCGCCGCGTGCGCGATCATCGCGGCCAGCACCAGCCACCAGACCGTCGCCGGCAGCACCTCCGAGGCCAGGCCGCCGAGCGGCAGCAGCAGGACCAGCAGAATCAACCCCGCGTCGAGCACGCCGCGACTGGCCGCCAATCTCCGGAACCGGCGGCCTGCGGCGCCGGGAACGCCGCGCGGCACATGCGCTCTCACTTCCCAACCCCCTTGGGTACGCGGACCGGCCCGCAAAGTTCCGCCCAGCGCCGCCGCCCGTTCCCGCATCCCGGTTACTCCGCGTCCACCGCCGAGCCCGGTTGCCCCGGTCGACTCCGCACCTGGGCCACGGTCCTCGACGACCAGTTCAGCGCCGCTTTCGGCGTACCCGAAATGAAGGGTGACCGAACCGCCGGGCGCGTAACGCAGGGTGTTGGTGAGCGCCTCGCGCGCGATGCCATGCATCGCCTCGGCGATGTCGGCCGGAGGCTCGCCGTCCGGGAGGCTGAGCGTGAGCTGCTGGCCGAGCGTGCTGAAGTCCTGGGCTAATTCGGACAGCGTCGGCACGGTCTCGTCGACCTCCGAGCCCGCCGGCATGATCGTGACGAGGCGGCGCAGCGCGCCGAGGGTGTCCCGGCCGGTGCGCGCGGCGAAGCGCAACGCCTCGTCCCGCAGTTCCGGACGCTGATCGCCGAGCAGCTGCGCGGCCTGCGCGTTGACCACCACGGAGGTGAGGTGGTGGGCGGTGACGTCGTGGAGTTCGCGGGCGAGGCGGCGCCGCTCGGCGTCGGCGGCCTCGCGGTGTGCCTGGCGGGCGGCTTCGAGGCGGAGAACGGCCGCGGCACGGTCGGAGTTCCACCTGCCGCGAACCCGGCCGAACGCGGCGACGACGGCGTAGACACCGGCCATGACGATCGACCCGAACGGCCCCTCCCAGGTGACCACCGACTGCCAGATCGCCAGGCCGGCGACGGCCAGCAGCGTGGTCCGGGCCGGTTCGCGGACGGCGACGCTGAACAGCGCGATCATGTCGGCGACCGCGATGATCAGGACCGCGTCACCGTCGACGTACAGGTACTGCCCGTCCGGCGCGGCAAGGGTCCCGACGGTGATCCCGGCGACCACGACGCCGAGGGCGTGCAGCGGCCGTTGCCTGCGGAGACCCAGCCCGGCGGCGGTGACCAGGGTCGCGGCGACGACCACGGCAGCGCCTCCGGCGGGCACCGGATCGTCGCGCAGCAGCGGCAGAACCGGCCAGTAGACGATCTGTGCGGCGGCGATCAGGGCGGGCAGGATCCACATGGTGGCCTCACAGTAGAGGCCGCTTCTCTATCCATGGTTAGGGGCCGGTTTCCGACCAGGCGGTGGCCTTCACGATGATCGTGGTGTTCCTGCCGACGACGCTGCTGGCGGCCCGCTGGTTCCAGCACCGCCCGGCCGGGCCGCTGTCGTCGATCGTCGGGCGGCTACGGATCCGCTGGCAGTGTCGGTGGCGTGCCTGGCGTTGTTGCCTTCCTCTTCTTTACGGGATGTGGCTTTTGTCGGGTGGGGACCGTTCCTAGCCGCGACCATCGTCCTGCTGCTCGTGGTCCCGGTGCAGGCTGGCCGGCCGATGCCGCTTGCTTGGTGGCGGGGTTGTCGCGGGCGAGCCGTAGCTCAGATACGTTTTCGCACCCGGATAACAGGTCTGGGCTACGGCTCGCCGGCCTGAGCCGTAGTCCAGACCTGTTCTGAGGCCCGGATTACACGTCTGAGCTACGGCTCGCCGCGACGACTCCAAGATCCGCGGTCGGTGACTCGGGATTTCATCGGACACATCGGAGTCGAGTCGGGGTGGGGATCGCACCCGACTCGACACGCGGAGCAGAGCTTCGTCGAGCTCACCCCTGGCAGATCTCGGCAAGCTCGGGCCGAAAGCGGGCGGAGCTTGCCAAGATCGCAGCTAGAGCACGCGGCAACGGCTGTGGCGGTCAGGCCTCGCGGGTACGCAGAGCGGTAAGCACCGCGGTCACCTCGGGGCGTGGGGTGGACGGGCGGCGGACCGCGGCGGTGATCCGGCGGGTCAGCGACGGGCTCAAGGGCCTGGTCGCCACCCGGTAACGCGGATCCACCGCCAGTTTCGGGAGCATCGCTATCGAGCGGCCGTTCTCCACGTGCTGCAACGCCAGCATGTAGTTGTTGAAACGGCAGATCACCGTGGGCTCGAATCCCGCCTCCCGGCACAGTCTCGTGGCCAGCTCGGACATGTACGACCCGGCCACATCGAAGCTCCAGCGCTGGTCGGCGCAGGACTCCAGGGTGACCGCCTCGGCGCCGGCCAGAGGGTGTTCCGGGGGCAGGACCAGCACGATCGCGTCCTCGCCCAGCGGGACCAGGTCGATCGCCGGGTCGAGTTCGGCGCCGGCGAAGTCCGCGGTCGTGATGATGAGGTCGACGTCGCCGCGGCGCAGGGCCGGCATGCTCTCGTGCGGTTCCAGCTCCAGCAGGACCACGGTGACGTCCGGATGGCGGGCCGCCAGATGAGCGACCGCCGGTTCGGCCAGGGCGTGGACCGCGCTCTGGAACGCGGCGACCGTGACGGTTCCGGCCGGTTCGTCGGCCAGGCCGCGCAGTTCGGCCTCGGCGGCGTCCATGGCGGCCAGGATCTCCCGGGCCCGGCCGGCCAGCAGCACCCCGGCGGCAGTCAGGCGGACGCGGCGGCCGGTGCGTTCGATCAGCGCGGTACGCGTCTCCCGCTCCAGCGTCGCCAGCTGCTGGGACACCGCGGACGGGCTCAGGTTGCCGCGCTGCGCGACGGCTCGGACCGTGCCGTACGTCGCCAGGTCGGCCAGCAGGCGCAGCCGCCACGGGTTGAGGGCCATGCCCCGGGACTGTACGGGTTTGCTTAACAGAGCCTTGAGAAATGTGAGATGGACGTAACGCTCATACAAAACTTAGCGTCGACGGCATGGCTGACAACTTCTGGTCCGACGCCGAGCGTCACCTGGTCCGCTACATCGGGGCGGGACGATTCGTCCCAGAGATCATCGAGCGTGCCGAGGGCAGCTTCGTCTACACCGCCGGCGGCCGCCGTCTGCTCGACTTCACGTCGGGGCAGATGAGCGCCATCCTCGGGCACTCGCATCCGGCGGTCGTCGCCACGATCCAGCGGCAGGCCGCCACCCTCGATCACCTGTTCAGCGGCATGCTCAGCCGCCCGGTGGTCGAGCTGGCCCGGCGGCTCGCCGAGTCGCTGCCCGAGCCGCTCAGCAAGGTCCTGCTGCTCACCACCGGCGCCGAGTCGAACGAAGCGGCGATCCGGATGGCGAAACTCGTCACCGGACGCCACGAGGTCATCTCGTTCGGCCGATCCTGGCACGGCATGACGCAGGCGGCGGCAAGTGCCACCTACAGCTCGGGGCGCAAAGGGTACGGTCCTGCGGCCCCCGGGAACTTCGCCATCCCCACTCCCAACGCCTATCGGCCGGACTTCACCACGCCCGACGGTGAGCTCGACTGGCGGCGGCAGCTGGAGTTCTCGTTCGAGCTGTTCGACGCCCAGTCGGTGGGCAGCCTCGCCGCCTGCATCGTCGAACCGATCCTCAGCTCCGGCGGGGTGATCGACCTGCCGCCGGGCTACCTCGCGGCGCTGCGCGACAAGGTGCACGAACGCGGCGGCCTGCTGATCCTCGACGAGGCGCAGACCGGCCTGTGCCGCACCGGCGACTGGTACGCCTTCCAGCGCGACGACGTGGTGCCGGACATCCTGACGCTCTCCAAGACGCTCGGCGCCGGCCTCCCGCTGGCCGCGGTGGTGACGAGCCCGGAGATCGAGCAGACCGCGCACGAGCGGGGTTACCTCTTCTTCACCACCCACGTCTCCGACCCTCTCGTGGCGGCGGTCGGTAACACCGTCCTCGACGTGCTGGAGGCCGACCACCTCGACAAGCAGGCAGCAGTGCTGGGCGCGTACACAAGGAAGGGTTTGACTGAGATCGCGGACCGGCACACCGTGGTCGGGGACGTGCGCGGCCGGGGTCTGCTCGTGGGGCTGGAGCTGGTGCTCGATCGCCAGAGCAAGCGACCGGCGGACGAGATGGGCGCGGCAGTCACGCAGCGCTGCCTGGAGCTGGGCCTGCACATGAACGTGGTGCAGCTGCCCGGGATGGGCGGGGTGTTCCGGATCGCGCCGGCGCTGACGTCGACGACCGCGGAGCTGGATCTCGGCCTGGAAATCCTCGACCAGGCGATCGGCGACGTAGCACCCAAGTTCGTCTGAACCCCGGCGCTAAGCGGAAGGGGATTCCGGGCCAGAAGGAGGCAGGGGCGCCGGCGCAGCGGGACCCGGCAGTCGCCAGTCGATGAAGAAGACGCCGACCATCAGGCAGATCCCGATCAGATAACAGCCGCACAGCCCGAAGTTCAGGAGTCCGTTCCAGATGATCGGGAAACCGACCGTGCTGTTGAGGGCGATCTGGTCAGCGATGAGGCCGGCCGTGGCGACGATCGTGTTGGGGAGCAGGAACAGCACCCCCGCGGCGGCGAACACGGTCGGCTTCAGGCTCAGTCTCCGGCGGCCCAACAGGCCACCGATCACGGCGCCGGCCAGCCAGCCAAGGATCGACAGGACGATCGCCGCCATCGGGGCGGCCCGCTCGATCCGGACGCGGACGAGGCCGTCGCCCTCGACGACCGCGCTCAGCCGCAAGTCCTCCTTTACCGCTGTGTGATCACCCCCGACCCGCCAGCCGTCCTCCCGCACGTGGGTGAAGAGCGGTCCCAGATCCGTGACGGCCTCCGTGGTTTCGAATATGACGAAACCCGGGCCGAACGCGTCCTCGGTGCCGAAGATCCAGGGCATCGGCGTGGCGCGCTCGTCAGCCCAGGTCGCGATGGCGTCGTCACGCCAGAGTTCACCCTCCACGCCGAGCGGCGCCACGACGGAACGCATCTCCACATCGGTCGGCAGGTCGCCGGCGAACCGCCACCCCAGCCAGGAACCGGCGCTGGCAAGCAGGGCCGCAAGGGTCAGCCCGCAGATCAAGGACTTCAGCACAGACACGGCCGCATCGTATGTCTGCTTGGCGACACGAACCCCAACGGTGCATTGACACCCGTGATGACTAGGCGCAACGCTGATGATCGAGTCCCCGGGGAGGTTGGGATGGGCGGATTCATCCTCGGTGCAGCCATCGCGCTCTTCATCGGAATGCGCCTGGCTCGCCTGATCGACGGCAACAAGGGCGCCCGCGCCGGATACAAGAAAGCAAAGGGCACCGACCTGGCCGGCGCGCGGAAGAAGGCGAACGGTGCGTTCTTCGCGCTGATGCGCTTCGCCTTCCTGCTCCTGCTCGTCCTGGCCGCTGTCCTATACGGCTGGATCAGCGCCAACGCGGCCTGACACCCGGCATGACCGGTCACCCCTTTCAAAAGATCAAGACCGATTTCGTACGCCCAAAGCCCCGGCACCCCGGGCTCCCGGGGCCGATTTCGCCCGTTGACCTGAACAAGCTCGCCCCACAGTGCGAACGTGAGACCGTGACCGGACGGAGTTCTCGCTGGCTGACCGATCGGCGCGTCGGCACGAAGATCATGTTCGCGGTGCTGGTCGTCGCGCTGCTCGGCGTCGCCGATGGCCTGTTCGCGATGGACAGCCTCGGCGAGACCAACGATCAGGTGAAGGCCGGTTATCAGCACAGCCTGGAACTGGAGACGATCGGCAACCTGCGCAGCGCGGTGAACCGCAGCTGGCTGGCGGTCACCGACGACCTGCTCGCCACCGACGCCGCCGCCCGCACCACCGCGACCGAGGCCCTGGCCGCCGCCGAGGACGATGTCGACGAGTTCGCGGACACCTACGACGGGTACCCGATCGACGCCGCAGCCGCCGGTGCTCTCACGGCGTTCCGTACCGCCTGGTCGGGCTATCGCGACGTTCTGGAGAACACCCTGCTGCCGCTGGCCGCGACCGGCACCCGGGCCCAGGTCAACGCGGTACGCACCGAGCAGATCACCCCGCTGATGACCGAGGTACGCACCCAGCTCACCACCCTGGCCGACCTGACCGTGGCCGGCACCGCCGACCAGGAGAACAGCGCGGAGAGCCTCTACCAGTCCACCAAGTGGCGGGTCGCGATCATGCTGAGCCTCAGCGCGCTGGTCGGCGTGGCTCTGGCCGTGGCGACGAGCCGGATGATCGTACGCCCGCTGTCGCGCTGCGTGACCGTGCTGCACCGGATCCGCGACGGCGACCTGACCGCCCGCGCCGACGTCACCGGCAACGACGAGGTGGGCCAGATGGCCGACGCCCTGAACCACACCGCCGAGGCGATGGACCAGATGGTCGGCCGGGTACGCGACAGCGCCGACGTTCTCGCCTCCGCCTCCGAAAAGCTCTCCACCGTCTCGTCCGAGCTGTCGGTCTCTGCCGAGGAGACGTCCGCGCAGGTCAGCACGGTCTCCGCGTCGGCCGGGCGGGTGTCCGACGGCGTACAGGCGGTGTCGGCCGGCGCCGAGGAGATGGGCGTGTCGATCCGGGAGATCGCGAACAGTGCGAACGAGGCGGCCGGCGTCGCCGCCGAAGCGGCCCGCACCGCCGAGACCACCAATTCCAGCGTGGCCCGGCTCGGCGAGGCGTCGACCCAGATCAACACGGTCGTCGCGCTGATCACCTCGATCGCCGAGCAGACGAACCTGCTCGCCCTGAACGCCACCATCGAAGCCGCCCGGGCCGGCGAGATGGGCAAGGGCTTCGCCGTGGTCGCCGCCGAGGTCAAGGACCTGGCTCAGGAGACCGCCCGCGCCACCAGCGAGATCACCGCCCAGGTCGCGGCGATCCAGGCCGAGTCGGACGGCGCGGTCCACGCCATCGGGCAGATCGCCCAGGTCATCGCCACGATCAACGACTACGCCACGACGATCGCCGCCGCGGTGGAGGAGCAGACCGCCACGACTGCCGAGATCGCCCGCAGTGTGGGTCAGGCCGCCGAGGGCTCGCACGCGATCGCCGACAACATCGCGGGGGTCGCTCAGGCCGCTCAGCAGGTCACCTCCGGCGCGTCGGACACCCGCAAGACCGCTGCCGAGTTGGCGCGCACCGCTGCTGACCTTCAAGCCACCGTGTCCGCGTACCGAACCTGACGGGCAGTGACAGTTCCTCCCAGGAATGACCACCGCGGCCTATCGTCGGGCCCGTGACTGTCCGAGACGAGATCCGGGATTTCCTGCTGTCCCGCCGCGCGCGGATCTCCCCCGAGCAGGCCGGCCTGCCCCGGCACGGTGACCGCCGGGTCGCCGGCCTGCGCCGCGAGGAGGTCGCGCAGCTGGCCGGGATCAGCGTCGAGTACTACACGCGCCTGGAACGCGGCAACGCGCGCGGTTACTCCACCGAGGTCCTCGAGGCCGTCTGCCGGGCGCTGCAGCTCAACGACGCCGAGCGCGAGCACCTGTTCGACCTGGTACAGACCCCCGCGGCACCGGATCCGGCAAGCACGGTGCGGCCCGGTCTGCGGCGCCTGCTCGACACGATGACCAGCACACCGGCGTACGTCTGGAACCGCCGCCTCGACATCGTGGCCGCCAACCCGCTGGGCCGAGCCCTGTTCGCACCGCTCTTCGACAGCCCGGCTCAGCCCGTCAACCAGGCGCGGTTCCTCTTCCTCGACCCGTTCGCGCCGGCGTTCTTCCCCGAGTGGGAGCTGCTCACGCACGATGCCGTTGCCGTGCTGCGCACCGCCTCCGGCCGCCGGCCCACCGACGAGCGGCTGGCCTCCCTGGTGGCCGAGCTCGCTGCGGCCAGTCCCGCTTTCCACGATCTTTGGAGCGCGTACGACGTACGGCACAGACGCACCGGTGTGAAGCACTTCCATCATCCGGTGGCCGGGCCGCTGACCGTCGACTTCGAGTCGATGACCCTGCCCACCCACCCGGGCCTCTGCCTTTCCGCGGGAACCACCGAGCCGGGTTCACCCTCGGCAGCCGCGCTCCAGTTCCTGGCGAACTGGGCTCCAGTGATCAAGATGGGATCCGAATGACCAACTCCGCTCTGCTCGTGATGGACGTCCAGCTGGCCGTGGTGGCCCGTTACCCGGACCCGGATTACCTGCCCCGGCTGCGTACCGTGATCGCCGGGGCCCGCGCGGCCGGCCTGCCGGTGATCTACCCGGTGGTGGGTTTCCGGCCGGGAGCGCCCGAGGTGGACCCGCGCAACCGGATGTTCGGCGGGCTTCGCGGCCGTGACATCCCGGCGGCCGCGAACGACGTGCACCCCGAGGTCGCCCCGGAGCCCGGCGACATCGTCGTCACCAAGCGGCGGGTGTCCGCGTTCGCCGGAAGCGACCTGGACATGCTGCTGCGCGCCCAGCGCATCGAGCACCTGGTGCTGACCGGCATCGCCACCAGCGGCGTGGTCCTGTCCACGCTGCGGCAGGCCGCCGACCTGGATTACCAGCTCACCGTGCTGGCCGACGGCTGCCTCGACAACGACCCCGAGGTGCACGCGGTGCTGACCGAACGGGTTTTCCCGGCCCAGGCCGAGGTCCGGACCGTTGCCGACTGGCTGTCCTCAGCTGCGGTTCTCTCCTCTGCGGTGGCGTAACACCAGCACCACGACGACCGTCACCGCGGCCAGGTCGGCCACGATCAGCGCCGCGGTCGGTCCGAGAAACAGCCCGACGAACGGCAGCGCCAGGAACACGGTCACCAGCAGCAGCGGCACGATCGGGAACGGGCGGCCGCGCGGGGCCCGCCGGGCGCGCATCCGGCGGGCAAAAGCCGGGTCGCCGGTGATCAGCCGCTGCTCGATCTCCGCGAGTGCGCGGCGATCCTTCTCCTCCAGCATGGCTACTAGCACTACCACCGGGGACTGGGAAATGGTCTGGATGCGGCGATCCAGCCCGAAATGCGGCGAGAGAAGCCTATAACAGGGGGTGAGCTAGAGATCTTCGTGTGCCAAGCTGAGGAGCTTGCATGACCACCGTCGCCCCACGGCCGACCGTTACACGACCCCGAGCGGTACGCCGTCAGGTGAAGGGCTCGGCCCTCGCCCGGATCATTCGCACCACGGACGCGAAGCAGATCGGCATCATGTACATGATCACTTCGGTGATCTTCTACATGGTCGGCGGCCTGATGGCGCTGCTGATGCGTGCGGAACTGGCCCGGCCGGGTATGCAGATCCTCTCGCCGGAGCAGTTCAACCAGCTGTTCACCATGCACGGCACGGCGATGCTGCTGTTCTTCGCGACGCCGATCGTGTTCGCGTACGGCAACTACGTCGTACCGATCCAGATCGGCGCGCCGGACGTGGCGTTCCCGCGGCTGAACGCGTTCGCGTACTGGCTGTACCTGTTCGGCACGCTGACCGCGATGAGCGGCTTCATCACGCCGGGTGGCGCGGCCGACTTCGGCTGGTTCGCGTACTCGCCGCTGAGCGACTCGCTGCACTCGCCCGGCATCGGCGGTAACGCCTGGGTCGTCGGCCTGGCGATCTCGGGTCTGGGCACGATCCTCGGCTCGGTCAACCTGATCACCACGATCCTGACCCTGCGGGCGCCCGGCATGACGATGTTCCGGATGCCGATCATGTGCTGGAACATGCTGGTCACGGCACTGCTCGCGGTGATGGTCTTCCCGTTCCTGGCGGCCGCGCTGTTCGCCCTGGCGGCCGACCGGGTGCTCGGCGCGCACGTCTTCGACTCGGCGACCGGCGGGCCGATGCTCTGGCAGCATCTGTTCTGGTTCTTCGGCCACCCCGAGGTGTACATCATCGCGCTGCCGTTCTTCGGCATCATCACCGAGGTCATCCCGGTCTTCAGCCGCAAGCCGGTCTTCGGCTACAAGGGCCTGGTCGCCGCCACCCTGCTGATCGGCGCGCTGTCGATGAGCGTGTGGGCGCACCACATGTTCGCCACCGGCCAGGTGCTGCTGCCGTTCTTCAGCTTCCTGAGCTTCATGATCGCCGTACCGACGGGCATGAAGTTCTTCGTCTGGATCGGCACCATGTGGCGAGGCCAGATCAGCTTCGAGTCGCCCATGCTGTGGGCGGTCGGCTTCATGGTCACGTTCCTGTTCGGCGGTCTCTCCGGCGTGCTGCTGGCGGCCCCGCCGATCGACTTCCACGTCTCCGACTCGTACTTCGTGATCGCGCACTTCCACTACGTGCTCTTCGGCACGATCGTATTCGCCGTGTTCTCCGGCATCTACTTCTGGTTCCCCAAGATGTACGGCCGCTACCTGGACGAACGCCTCGCCAAGGTGCACTTCTGGCTCACCATGATCGGCTTCCACAGCACGTTCCTGGTCCAGCACTGGCTCGGCACCAAGGGCATGCCCCGCCGGTACGCCGACTACCTGCCGACCGACGGCTTCACGTTCCTGAACACGTTCTCCTCGATCGGCTCCTTCATCCTCGGCATCGCCACGCTGCCGTTCATCTACAACGTGTGGAAGTCCTACAAGATGGGCGTCGTGGTCACCGCGAACGACCCGTGGGGCCACGGCAACTCCCTGGAGTGGGCCACCACCACCCCGCCGCCGCTGCGCAACTTCGACCACATGCCCCGGATCCGCTCCGAGCGCCCCGCCTTCGACGAGAAGTTCCCGCACCTGGCAGCCGGCGAGCAGTCCCTGGCCGGCCCGCCGGAGGGCGGCGCACGCCCGCTGACCTCAGAGTCCGACGGCGGCGCCACCTACAAGGAAGAACGAGGCGGCAAGAAGAAGCGCTGACCGCTCCTGCTCACTTCAGGCGGCTGCCCGGCGAGGGCGGCCGCCTGACGCGTTCCCGCAGGACGTCCTCCACCTCGGCGGGATCGGCGCCGTGCTCACGCAGCAACCGGCGGCCGGTGTCGTCCGGGTCGGTCAGAACCGCGTGCAGAAGCTCGGCCCCGCCGGCATCGCGCGCGCCCCGCGCCGCGTCAGCGGCCCTCGCGGCCGCGACAGTCCACGGCGGGTTCCGCGGATTGGTGCGCCAGCGCCGCCCTCGCCGCCGCGTCACCAGCTCACCCTCCTGCGACATCGCGGCGACCGTCACCGCCACCAGCTCGCGATCCAGCACGAACGGCCGCAGCAGAAACCCGCCATGGTCACCGGCCGCCCGAAGCCCGGTGGCCGCCATCTGCTCCTCCAGCGAGAGCACCGCCAGAACCAGGTGAACCAGCGTGGTCCGGTCATGCCCCAGCCGAACCGTCTCGGCAACCGCCTCACCCTCCAGAAGAAACAGCGCCGGACTGGCCTGAGCAGCCAACCGCAGGACCGCGCCGAGCAACCGGATCCGCATCCCCGGCGACGACGCGGCCTCCCCCGCGCCGCGCTCCCCCGGATCGGCCAGCACGCCGAGGTCACGCATCATCACCGCGAGCAACCGCCGGGGCGGCTCCCCATCGAACGACGGCCACAACTGCCCCGCGACAGCCGTCATCCGCTCGAGATCGACCCGCTGCCACCGGGCAAGCCGCCGAGCCGCACTCCCCGCATCCTCGAAGATCGCCTCCAGCAGATGATCCGAACCCAGCCACGGCGCCTCTCGCGCAAGCGCGATCGCCACCGCGAACCGCAGCGCGTCACGCACCTGCCCGGTCCATCGAGGCGCTTCGGTACGCCCGAACCCGAACTCCGCCCAGTGCACCTCCCGCAGAGTCCGCTCCACCTCAAGCTCAGCCTGCACCGGAATCGAGAAGGTCCCGCCCACCCGCCCGGGCCCGCCCTCCGGATCAACCGGCCGCATCCGCGCCAGCCCTGGCACCTGACGCAACGGCGCATACCCCTCGACCAGCCCGATCAGCAGGGCGTCAGTGCCGATCTCCGGCAACCGGAGCTCAGCAGCCACCCGGCACGCTCGTCGCAGCACCCGGTAGGGCCCACCACCCACTTCGATGAGAATCAGCCACCACCGCCCTCCCCGCACCCCCATGGTTCGCGAGGCGCGCAAGGGACCTGCGGCCCTACTACGCTGATCTCTATGCGGCGGGATGATGCGAGCGATGCCGGCCTCACCTATCCGGAGGTCGGGGCCACCCGCGACGACCAGATGCCGCCGGGGTACGGCCACGTGGAGCGTGATGTCGTGATCGGCAGCGGCCGCGCGGTGTTCGAGCGGGCGGCCGAGGCGCTGTTCAGCTGGCAGATGCACCGCGGGACCGGTCTCGGCGTCCGCAGCACCGCCGCGAGAGCCGCCACCGGCGTGGTCGTGACACTGCGCGCCGGGTTTCTGACGATCCCGTGCCGCGTCGTCTACACCGTCGAGACCGGCGACCGCCGCGGCTTCGCCTACGGGACACTTCCCGGCCATCCCGAGCGCGGCGAGGAAGCGTTCCTGATCGAGCTGACCGAAGCCGGCGACGTGCGCGTACGGATCCGGGCCTTCAGCCGGCCGGCGACGCTGCTCGCACGGGCCGGCGGGCCACTCACCCGCCGGTTTCAGGAGTTCGTGACCGACCGGTACGTGACCGCGCTCAGGAAGGCTTCCGGGCGAGCAGCAGGGAGCAACGAGGATCCGGCAGCTCCGCCACCGACACGGTGAAGCCGGCGGCGGTCAGGTCGTGCCTGACAGCCGCGACCGGGGTGGTGCGGTAGTACATGACGAACGGTGGGCGGATCACCGCGTTGCGGACGCGCATCGCGGTGTCGAAGCCGAGAGTCGCCCAGTGCCAGGGCGAAGTTATCGGCGGCGGCGAGCCGAGGGGCAGCGCGAACAGGCCGCCGGGCCGCAGCGCCCGGTGCACCCCCGCGAAGAGCGCCGGCCGCTCGGACGGCAGGAAATGGCCGAGCGCCCCAAAGCTCACCGCCAGGTCGAACTCGCCGTCGAACGGCAGCGCCCGGGCGTCGGCCCGCACCAGCGTCGCCTCCGGGCAGGCCTCCCCCGCCTGCGCGAGCATGCCGGCGCTGAAGTCGACGCCGGTGATCCCTTCCGGACACAGTCCCCGCAGAACCGACAGCCCGGCGCCGGTGCCGCAGCAGACGTCCAGCCCTCGGCCGAACGGGCCCAGGCCGCTCAGGTGAGCTGCGGTCGCGTCGAGCAGCGACGAAGGCGTACGAAAGGGGGTGTGGTCGAATTTCGGGGCCAGAAGGTCGTAGCCACGCTCGACCGACGACAACGCCTGGACACACAGCTCACGCAGCGACGGACCCCGGGGTGAGAACACCGCCCGAGCCTACTGGTTCGAGGCGGGCCGGCGTCATAGCTGGTGGGGCCGCCACGACGGGGCTGGAGCGGCTGTGGCACGGTCTTCGCCATGGATCTCACGTTGATCGTCGGCCCGATGAAGGGCGGCAAGTCGCTGGAGATGATCAGCCTGCTGTCGCCGCTTCAGCATGCCGGCATCCCGCACCGCATCTACCAGTCGGCGCGGCACGGGCGGGACACCGCTGTCACCTCGCGTTCCGGTGGCAGCCTGCAGACCGTCAAGGTGAACAGCCTGGCCGGCGCGGCCGAGGGTGACGTCGAGGTGATCGGTGTCGACGAGATCCACATGTTCACTGTCGACGACATCGCGGTGCTGGGTGTCGCGGTGCGGTCCGGCGTCAAGGTGGTCGTCGCCGGGATCGACCTGGATCACCGGGGTCAGCTGTTCGCCCCGGTACGCGCACTGTTCGAACTCGCCCCGGAAAAGGTGATCTATCGACGGGCGGTGTGTGACGTGTGCCGTTCGCTGGACGCCACGCACACGCAGGTTCTGGAGAGCGGCAAACCGTTCATCCGGGAGCTGGCGCCGTCGACGGCGCTGCCGGACGACGGCACGTACACCTACGAGGCCCGCTGCCGGCGCTGCGTCGTGCTTCCCTGAATCAGCATATTTCTGGATAAGTCGCTTGCGATGCTGACCAGGTGCGCATCCTTCTGACCCTGGTGATCGTCGCAGCGCTGGCCGGCTGCGGCGAAACCGCGGGCGAGGGCCGGAGCGTGGAGGCCTCTGAGACACCGAGCATGACCAGCACCACCACCACCTCGAAGAAAACGACCATAGAAACCAGTGAAGACTGGGAGATCACCGTCTACTACACCGCCGTCGAACGCTTTCACGACGGCGACCCGACCGCAGTGACCGGCTGCACCGTCCTCGACTGCGTCAACGGCACCGACGACCTCGGCACCTACCCCGCCGACTTCGTCCAGGCCGTCGAGGACGAGGGCACCGGACAGACCACGTCCGGCCAGTACCTGAACTGGTCCTACGACATCGGGTACTGGCTCGACTCCACCCCACGGACCAGCGACGGCGGAGCACTGACCCCGTTCGTCTCGTCCGCCGCCGACCCGAGCGTCCTGCCGCAGGGCACCGCGTTCACGATCACCGGATGCGGCGCCCAGGACGACGGCTCAGCCCCGGACGCCGACGTCTGCGCCACGCTCCAGGACGCCGCGTGGCGGATCTCCGACGAGTTCACGCCCGGGCTCGGCGGCGCAAAGCACATCGACGCCTACATCGGCCCGGAGACCGGACCCGATTTCACCGACTCCGCGTGGTACATCACCCTCACCGGAGCCACCATCACGACAGGATGAGACCCACCTGCTTCGGGTACGCGAGATGCGGAAAATGCCCACCCTCCAGCACGGTGATCTCCAGTTTCGGCAGGGAACTCCGGAGCCATTCCGCGTACCCAAGCTGGGGCGGTGAGGTGGTCACCCAGCTGTAACCGATCTCGCGGTCCGCGAGGGCCGTCAGGTCCTTGCGGCGCTCCTCCTCGATCTCGGCGTCGGTGCCGCGCAGGATCTCCTCCCAGTAACCGAGGAGCAGGTCAGCGCGGGGGCGTGAGGTACGTTCGACGAGCGCCCAGGCGGCGGTCGGCAGGGAGTCGATGCCCATGCCGTCGAGCAGTTTGTCCCAGATCGTCCGCCAGGCGGGGCTGCGCAACTCGGGCTCGGACTGCCGGACCAGAGTGCCGAAATCGCCGGGCAGCAGTGGCTGGTCGAGGTTCACGACGCCGCGCGCGGGGTGCCGGGCGGCGAAGGTCGTGGCGATCACGGCTCCGACGGAGTGACCGACAATGATCGGCGACTCGAGCCCGGCGGCGAGGATGGCGCGCTGGACGAGGTCGGCGACGGCCGTCATCCGATAGGTGGACTGGCTCGGTGACTGGCCGTGGCCGGGCAGGTCGAGCGTGAGGACGCGGCGGCCGGGCAGCTCGGCCAGCAGCGGCGCCCACTGCCGGCGGTCGAACGTGAGCCCGTGCAGAAGGACGAGCGGCGGTTTGTCCCCGACCGGCCCGCCCAAAGTTCCCGCTAATTCGTCAAAAATCGCCATTTATCTTCTCCAGCCGCCCGGTCGACGGATTACGCCGCGTGGAGCGGAAAGTTCGGTCTGATGGCATCGCACCGGAACGGGACACCCGTGCCTGACCCCGGCGCACCACCCTAAACCCTCGCTATCGTCGATGACAGCCCAAACGGCCGAGGTCACCAGGAGTTCATGGGTCGTCAGAGGCCGGCGCCGTCCGCCGTTATCGTCCGGGCGAGCCGGTCCAGATGCGTCCGCGCCGCGGCGACCAGATCGAGTTCGCCGCCGCTGAGCACCCACTGCAGTTGAAGCCCGTCACTGACCGCGATGCACTCCCGGGCGACGGCCGTGCAGTCCACGTCCGCGCGGAACTCACCGCTCTCGACCGCCCGTCGCAGCAGCCCGGCGAGCCCGTTGATCGCGGTGTCGTAGCGTTCGGCGAACAGCGCGTGCGCCGGGCTGGACGTGTCCGCGGCCTCGGCCGACACGATCACGAACAGCTCGATCAGCCCGGGTTCGGCGAGCTCGCGCTCGGTCACCCCGGCGAGCCGGCGCAGCACGTCGCGGCCGGTCGCGTCGGCCGGCGTCTCGTCCAGCCACCGGGCGGTGGTCAGGATCCGGCGCTCGACGACGGCCAGAAGCAGGTGTTTCTTCGACGGGAAGTGGTGCAGCAACCCGCCCTCGGTGAGGCCCACGTCGGCGGCGATCCGCGACATCGCGGTCCGGTGATAACCGCCCTTGGCGAAATATCCGGTCGCGGCCTCCAGGATCGCCTCACGCCGGGCGACCCCCACGCTATAACTGCCTTGGGTACGCCTGGACATGGCCGAAACGCTAGCGCACAGGCACGTGATGAGTTCCGGGCCCGAGCGCCGTGACGCCACCGGGCAGGCGTACCTCGGCGCTGGTTCCGGGCGGCACGGTGACCGTGACCTCGGCGTGGTTCCACGCGACGCGGATCAGCCCGTACGGCGACTCGTGCCGCGCGGACGCCCAGCTCAGCGACGGTCCGGGCACCGGCTGGACCAGGAACCGCCGGTAACCGGGCTCCAGCGGGCGCAGCCCGGCCACGTGCGTGTGCAGGAACGAGATGACCGCGCCCTTGCTGTAGTGGTTGAGCGACATCCCGGCGCCGTCCCAGCGTTCCCAGACGGTGGTGGCGCCGCGGTCGACCATCTCCAGCCAGGACGGCACACCGGTCGACAGGAGCAGTTTCCACGCCAGGTCGGGGTGACCGTTGTCGGCCAGGGTCGGTAGCAGCAGGCCGGTGGTCAGGAAGCCGGTGCCGAGGTGGTTGCCGGCGCTTTCGATCAGGGCGGCGAGGTGGCCGGCGACGGCTTCGCGCTGTGCTGGTGGGATCAGGTCGAAGGCGAGGGCTCGCACGTAGTTGGCCTGGGTGGGGATGGTCAGACTGCCGTCGGGCAGCAGGTATTCGATCTGCCAGGCCTCGCGGGTCTTGTCGGCGAGGACGCGATAGGTCTCGTCTTTGTCGATGAGGCCTTCCATCTCGGCCAACCGGCGCGCCGACAGATGCAGATATGCCGTTGCCACTATCCCCTGGTCAGCCCCGAAATCCAGGTGCGGCTCGACTCCGGGCTCCAGCCACTCCCCGAAGTGAAAACCCGTGTCGAACAGGAACTCCTCGTGCGGCTTCGGCTCGGCGGAGTCGGCTTCCCGGGACGGATGGCGCCGCGACGCCGCCGCCAGCGCACACCGGTCCACCCACGCGCGCATCGCCGGATAGAACTCGGCGAGCACCCCGCGATCTCCGTACGCCTGGAACAACTGCCACGGCACCAGCGTGATCGCGTCGCCCCAGCCGGCCGATCCGTTCGTCGCCCGCATCGGACCGCCGCCACCCGGATCCGGCGAGACGTTCGTGATCGTCCCGTCGTCCCACTGATCAGCGGCCAGGTCACGCAGCCACTTCGTGCTGAACGCGGCGACATCGTGCGTGAACGCCGCCGACGGCTGAAAGATCTGCCAATCGCCGGAGAAACCGGACCGTTCCCGCTGCGGGCAGTCGGTCGGGATGTCGCAAGCGTTGCCGAGGAAGCTGCGTACCGCGATCTCGTGCAGCCGGTTCAGCCGGTCGTCGGAGCAGGCGAACGCGCCGATCTCGGCGAGGTCGGTATGCACGACGATCCCGCGCACGTCATCCACATCCAGCGGGCCGGGATGCCCGTCCACCTGCACATATCGAAATCCGTGGGTGGTGTGCCGTGGCTCGAACACGTCACCGGGCACACCGGCCGAGATCACCTGGTCGACCTGCCCGGCCGGCTTCCATCCGCCGGTCGCGAAGTCCGGTGCCCGGAGATGGTCAGTCGTGACCGAACCGTCGGCTGCCAGGGACTCGCCGTGGGTCAGCGTGATCGTGGTGCCGTCAGGACCGAGATTGATCAGGCGGGTCCAGCCGTTGACGTTCTCGCCGAGGTCGACGACGTGCGCACCGCCGGGCAACGCGGTCACCGACGTCGGGACGATCTCGCGGATCCGCCGGACGGGTGGGGCGTTGGGGATTACCAGGCGGGCTCGGTCGGCGTACCCATGGCCCTCGGCAAGCGTGACCGGCGACCAGCCGCCGCCGGATCGCCGAGCGTGCGCCGCACGCAGGTCCTCGCGCTGTCCATCCATCAGGTCGGCGGTGAACCAGGCCGGCCGCGACTCCCACCCGAGTCCGGTTCCGATCACGGCGTCACTCACCCTGAGTTCGGCGAGCAAGGCCGTCCGTGTCCCAAACCCATCAGGAGTACGCGTAAAGCCGTGCCGCCCCCGAAACCACCCGTCGGACAGCACCGCCTCAAGGACATTGCGCCCCTCGCCAAGAAGGCTGGTCACGTCGTATTCACAGACTTGCAGGCGCTTGCGATAAGCGGTGAACCCGGGCGTCAGCTCGTCGTCACCAACCCGCACACCGTTGCAGAAGAATTCCACGATCCCGTGCGCGGTGAACCGCAGCCGAGCCTTCACAATCGGGCCGTCAAGGGTGAAAGCCCGCCGCAGAACCTGCGCGGGACGCTCACCGGCCTCGGCGATCTCGGGTTCGTGCGGCTCGATCCACACGGCTTCCCAGGCATCAGGCGGGGTGGCGCGCTCCCAGGAAGCCGGCGCCGACCAGTCACTGACGCCGAGATCGGTGCGGACCCGGACCCGCCAGGCGATCCGCTCCCCCGCCGAGGGAACCGGCCCGGTCCACGGCACGAGCACACTCTCCGGCGAGACGATCCACGGCGACTCCCAATCCCCGGCGGACCACTGAAAGGCCTGCTGACCAACGGCGCCATCCGGCAGCCACCAGGACAACCGGGGCCGGGCGGCCTCGATCAACGGGGTCGCACCGGCCGGCGCGTGCTCAACCCGCAACCGGGTGCAAACGGTCTCGTTCATGGGAACTCCAGGCGTGCCGAAGGTCCCGCAAGCATGCCCGCCAAAAACCGAGTCCGCTAGGTTTTGGAGGAGAGATTCGCCGGGGATCACGACCGAGGGCGGCGGCGATCGGCCACGTTCTGCCGGGGCCGCCGCCCACAAGAGTGATCAGTGCGCGATCGGGCAACCACCGGTCAAAGTGCTGAGGAACTGGTTCGGGTCGTAATAGTGCTCGACCTCCAGCAACTTCAGGTCATCGTCCACCTTGGCGATGCTCATCCCGAACATCTCGATGGTCTTCCCATTCGGCTGATAGCCGTGGTACTCCCCGTCGAAAGCACCCCAGTGCCGCCATTTGAACGTCACCACCGGCGGCGGGCTGAGCACCTGCAGAACCTCCCAGTAGAACCCGTTCGGAAACGCGCCGTGGAAGATGTCGTGCTGGCTGTCGAACGACTCCTTGCCCACCGCGTAGAACGGCGAGTTTCCGATGAGGACGTTGTAGGAGCCCTGGTCGGCGATGTCCTGCGCGGACGCCCACGGACCACCGTTGATGTTCGTGCGGAAATGCTCGGTGACCATCGAGACCCACGTCGCCGGGTCCTTCTTGTGCGAGACCTCCATCTCGAAGACCTGCACGATCGACTCGACGATCGCCTCCAGCGAGCCGGGCGCGTGGTCGGTGCTGCGCTGCTCCGGCATCACGACGTGCGACAGGTGGTAATCGGGGGTGCCGTGCCGGAACTCGCTCGGGTCGGCGGCTTCCACGACGGCCGTCCGGCCCTGCAACCACAGCGGCGTTTCAGACAAGGTTGTGTCCTTCCATGAAGGGCAGGGGGCTCCGAGGCGTCGCATGATGGTTACCCCCCGTAACTCAGGCGGTGATCACCATATCCACAGAGGACACTCCCTGTAAGACCGCAAATTCACAGTCAAAGGCCTTCTTGGGTACGCATATGCGAGGCAAAACAATGTCGAAACATGGCGGCAATACCCGGTACTCAGTCCTGACTCGCCTCGGCGGCCCGCGCAAGTCTTTCCAGGGCGGGAATCGCGCGCACGATGGCCGCACTGTCCTCGGCCCCCAGATGACCGAAGAGCTCGTCGAGCGTCGCCACGTAGTGGGCGTGCGTCCGGGCGATCACGTCGCGCCCCTCCTGAGTGATCTCCACGAGCACACCACGGCCGTCGGCCGGGTCGGGCGCCCGCTGGACCAGCCCGCTCTTCTCCATCCGGCCGACCAGCTGGGTCATGCCGGGCTGAGAGGCACGCTCGAGCCGGGCCAGATCGGTCACCCGGCCGGGACCGTCGTTCGCGAGGCGGCGCAGCACGGCGAGGGAGACCGCGCTCGGATTGTCCGGACTGTCGAGCTGTCGCAGGAAACGCACCAGCTGACCGAGCACGGGCAGCAACTGTGAGCCACGACTCGTACCCTCTGGATTTTCCATAACGCCATTATGCATCTAACGTTGCACCTGCCCGATCCTTTTCTTGCCTTCGCGGAGGTGCCCGGTGAGCGGCAACACGCTCTTCAAACAACCACGAGCCGTGTACGCGGTCGCATTCGCCTGTGTCGTCAGCTTCATGGGCATCGGCCTCGTCGATCCGATCCTTCCCGCGCTCTCCGAGAAGCTGGACGCCACACCCAGCCAGGTAAGTCTGCTCTTCACCAGTTATCTGCTGGTCACCGCGGTGGCGATGCTGTTCACCGGCTGGGTCGCCAGCCGGATCGGCGCGAAGGCCACCCTGATCAGCGGCCTCGCCCTGATCGTGGTTTTCGCCGCGCTCGCCGGCCTCTCCGGCTCGATCAACGGCATCGTCGGGTTCCGGGCCGGCTGGGGACTCGGCAACGCCATGTTCATCGCCACCTCGCTCGCCGTCATCGTCGCGTCGGCGACCGGCGGATTCGCCGGCGCGATCGTGCTCTACGAGGCCGCGCTCGGCCTCGGCATCGCCGCCGGCCCGCTGATCGGCGGCCTGCTCGGCGACATCAGCTGGCGCGGCCCGTTCTTCGGCGTATCGGTGCTGATGGCGATCGCCCTGATCGCAACGGTTGTGCTGGTCGAGCCGACGCCGAAGTCCGCGCAGCCCACCCCGCTGCTCGCCCCGATCAAGGCGCTGCGGCACCGGAGCCTGCTCACGATGGGCATCACGGCGCTGCTCTACAACTGGGGCTTCTTCACGATGCTCGGTTACGCGCCGTACCCGATGGAATTGAGCGCGATTCAGCTCGGCTTCGTCTTCTTCGCCTGGGGTCTGCTGCTGGCCTTCTTCTCCATCACCGGCGCGCCCTGGCTGCAGCGCAGGTTCGGCACCGCGCCCTCGCTGTACGGCGCCCTCACCACGTTCGCCGTGCTGATCCTGCTGATCGGCCTGTTCGCCGACGTCCGCTGGGCGGTCATCGCCTGCGTGATCGCGTCCGGCATCGTGGCCGGCATCAACAACACCCTCACCACCCAGGCGGTCATGCTGGTCGCCCCGGTCGAGCGCCCGGTCGCCTCCGCCGCGTACGGCTTCGTCCGCTTCATCGGCGGCGGCCTCGCCCCGTTCGCGGCCGGCAAGATGGTCGACCACTGGAACATCCACGTCCCGTTCCTGGTCGGCGCCGCGGCGGTCCTGCTGGGCGTGGCCGTCCTGACCACAGGCCACCGCCGCCTCGCCGAAGCCGACGCCACCATGGCCGCCGAGTCCCCGCACGGCTCCCCCGACGCCGTGGCAGGCGAGATGGCCGACGAGTTCGGCGGCGCCCCCGACGCCATCGACTACCAGAAAGAAACCGAACGCACCGCCCGCTGACGCGTCAGGAACCGTTGCCGGCGGCGGCCTCGCCCGGCGGCCGATACAGCGCGATCGCCAGTTCGGCCGCCGGCGCGTCAGCAGTGGCCCGGGCGGCGAACTCGCGCGTCAGGGCTTCGAGCCGGGTAGCGAACTCGTAGAACGTCGCGTCATCCATCGGGATCCGCCGGATCTCAGCGAGGCGCGGGCCGTAATCGGGGCGCGGTGAATCCTCGGGCGAGACGCGCTGAGCCGGAGCCGTCGCCGAAGAAGCCTGGGCCGGGGAGTGCGGCGACCGGGACGGCGGTGTTTCGGCGACCAGCACGGACGCGGACGCTGAAAGCGCGCCTTCAGAGCGAGCGGGACCCGCCGAACCGGACGCACCTTCTGCCCCGGCCGGTGCGCTGTGAGCCTGCACCACACCCTGAGCGACCGGCACACCAAGATCGCCGGCGACATCCGCCGAGCCCGACGCGCCCTCCGCGGCGATCGGGGTTCCACTTGCGTCCACTGTCCAGACCGGAACCGGGAAACGGCCCGTTCCGGTCCAGGTCAGGCCCGGCAGTGGCACCGGAACCCGCAGCGGCGGCGCCGCGGCAGCAGCAGTGCTCACATAGCGCGCGATCGACACCCCGCGCTCCACCCGGGAACCGCCGACCCGGACGAGGCCGACCTGTTCGAGCATCTTCAGGTGGTAGCTGACGACCCCGCCCGGCAGCTCGAGCCGCCCGGACAATCCCGCCACGGTGGCAGGCCCGGCGTGCAGCAGCCTAAGGATCCGATCACGTACATCGTCAGTCATGGCACACATTGTCGACCTTGATCACTCAAGACACGAGCCGACGGTCCGTTCCGTCCCAAAGATCAACGTGTCCTCATCACGGGGTAGCGGGAAGTCTGCCTGGTATGTCAGGTTGAGGCCCCGCTGTTCGTTTCCGAGGAGTCCCCATGCCGCCCGGCGATCTTGAGACCGACCGTCCGCACTCGGCCCGCATCTACGACTACCTGCTCGGCGGCAAGGACAACTTCGAGGCCGACCGGCGAGCGGCCGAAGCGGCGCTGAAGCACACGCCGTTGCTGCCGATCTCGATGAGGGCGAACCGGCGATTCATGGCCAAGGCGGTCACCTACCTGGCAGAGCGAGGGATCCGGCAGTTCCTCGACCTCGGCACCGGCCTGCCCACCTCCCCCAACCTGCACGAGGTGGTGCAGTCGGTGGCGCCGGAGGCGACGATCGTCTACGTGGACAACGATCCGCTGGTGCTGACCCACGCGCGCGCTCTGCTGACGCCGGCCGGCACCGGGACCATCTCCTACCTGGACGCCGATCTCCGCGAACCGGAGACCATCCTCGGCGACGACGCGGTGGCGAAGGGCTTCGACCTGACGAAGCCGGTCGCCGTCACCCTGATCGCAGTGCTGCAGCACGTGATCGACGACGACCAGGTCCGCGCGATCATCGGGAAACTGATGGCGCCGATGCCGTCCGGCAGCGCGCTGGTGCTGTCCGTGGTGACCACCGAGAACGACAAGGCCGGCGAGGGCACCGTCAAGACGTACAACCAGAACGGCGTGCCGGTCGTGGCCCGTACCCATGCCGCGGTGCAGGCGCTGTTCTCCGGTTTCGACCTGGTCGAGCCGGGCGTGGTCGCGGTGCACCGCTGGCATCCCACCGAGGCCGACCAGGGCGTCGCCGACGCCGCCGTCTTCATGTACGGCGGCGTCGCTGTCAAGAACGGAGAATAAATCGGCAGCGCTCGGCGTTCACTGGTTCCCGACCGGTGACGACCGAGGAGCGCAACGATGAGTACGACCTCCCAGCGCGCTGACGCCGGCTTCCACGCCGGTGAGATCGCCCTGCAGCGGCAGGCCGGCGTCCGGCACGAGGCTGCCCGGCTCGCGCCCATGCTGGAACCCGCCGAACTGTCCGCCGGTGTGGCCCGGTTCCTCGCCGGGCAGACCTTCATGGCCGTGACCGGCCGCGACGCGACCGGCCGGCTGTGGACGTCCGCGCTGACCGGGCCGCCGGGATTCCTCGACGTGCGTTCCGGCACCGAACTCGCCGTGCACACCCGGATCCGGCCGGGTGATCCGCTGCACGGCATCAGCGCCGGTCAGAAGGTCGGCACGACGGCTGTCGACTTCGCCCGGCGGCGCCGCGTACGCATCAACGGCGAGCTGACGGCCGCCGCCGGAGGCCTGCTGCTGATCGACGTCGAGCAGGCGTTCGGCAACTGCCCGCAGCACATCCACCAGCAACAGGTCACCCCGGACGCGGGCGGTGACGTACGCCGCGGCACCGCCCTGGAGGCCGCGGACATCGCGGTGGTCCGGGCCGCGGACACGTTCCTGCTCGGGACGATGCACCCGGAGCGCGGCGCGGACGCGTCCCATCGCGGCGGGCCGGCCGGATTCGTCGGTGTCGAGGACGGCGACCTGTGGTGGCCGGACTTCCCGGGTAACAACCTGTTCAACAGCCTCGGCAATCTCGCGGTCAGCGACGAGGCGGCGCTGTTGTTCCCCGGTTTCGGCACGGGCAGCACACTCCAACTGTCGGGCACTGCCCGCGTCGAGTTCGGCGATGCGGGCCGTGTCGTCCGCTTCCACCCCGAGCAGACGGTGACTCAGTCCTTGTACCAGGGCGCCGCGGGCTCGCACGGATCCGCCGACGGGGGACGGACGTAATCCTTCTCCTGCAGCCCGATCTCGTTCAGGTTCTCCTTGAAGGAGTTCGACCAGCTGTACTCCAGGAATTCATTGATCAACCGGCTGAGCTCGGCGCAGAGTCTCGGCATGTTGTTCGGGATGCCGACGCCGTATCTCTCGGACCCGTAGTTCAGCCGGCGCGGCGGCTCGAGGCCGAGGTCCGTCGCGTACCCGGCGATCAGCGAACGGTCGTCGGAGACCGCGTCGACCCTGCCTGACCGGAATTCGCTGACGCACGCCGCGAGGGAGAGCTGAAGAACCGGTTTCCAGCCGATCTGGGCCAGCTTCTCGGCGCTGCGTGACCCGGTTACGGCACAGACCCGGCCGCGCGGGATCTCGGTGATGCTTCCGGCGGCGTCCCGGCTGAGGAACGCCTGCGTGTCGACGAAGTACGGCCCCGCGAAGTCGATCTCTTCCCGGCGCGGCTGCGAGATCGAGAAGTTGGCGATGACCAGCTTGACCGGTTCCTGCTCGGCTTTGTTGTCGGGCAGGTACCACCCGCCCTGCAACGCGGCGATCCGGTTGTCGAGTGTGCCGAGGTCCACCCAGTCGAAGCGTGATTCCGGGAAGCTCCCCTCCAGGTGCCGGGCCAGGTCGACGTCGAAGCCGGCCGGGCCACCGCCGTCCGGGTCCTCGGCGTGCCAGCCCTTGTATTCGTACGCCACGTAGCCGATCCGCACTTCGCCGGACATGTAGTCGAAGGGGTCGCCCTCGCGGCGGATCCACCAGGTGACGGCGGTGGCGATGAGCAGGATCGTGGTGAAACCGGCGACCAGACGCCATTTACGGCTCGGCCCCTTCGGCACCTGCCTCTTGAAGACGTCCCTCTGGATGAGGACGGGCACGACGGCACCGACGATGGACACGGGTATCGCCAGAACCGCTGCCGCGTCCGCGCCCCACCGGCGGTTGAGCAGCAGGAAGAGCGCGAGGCCAAGGGTGGCGATGGAGCCCGGGATGATCCAGTACAGCTCGTTGCGCAGGCTGCCGCCGGGCTCAGTCGTCGCCGGCGATTCACTCTCGGTCACAGCGAACGATACAACTCCATGAATGTTTCAGGACACCCCGTAAACCGGGGAGCGGCCGAATCCTCAAGTGGCTGGGGCCATCGCCGACATTGATCACGACCCCCCGAAGTTCCCGCCCGACTCCGACGCGAAGGAACCCCAGTGCACCTCCCCCGAAGTATGGCAATGGGCATGACCGCCGCCATGCTCCTAGCCGGCCTCAGTGGCTGCGGCACTCTTCAGGAGATCACCAGCAGCAGCAAACCGCTGCTCGGCGGAACCACTGCCGACGAGCCGAGCCCGTCGGCGTCGGCCTCGCCGACGGTGAAGGTCACCGCCAGCAAGGCGACCCGCGCCAGCGGGCCGCTCGACACCGGCACGGCGACGCACACCGTCAAGCAGGGCGATTTCACGGTCCAGCTGACGTATTGGACCTCGGACAACGCGAAGCTCTACACCGCGAGTTCGGTCAAGACGATCAACGTGGCCGCGCACATCGAGGACACCGACAGCAAACATCGCATGTACCTGAGCACGTTCCTGGTGACGCAGGACGACGGAACCCTGCGCGCCCAGGTCGTGAAGGACAGCGGCAAGTTCGAGGTCACCCCGCCGTACCCCTATAACACGGTGGTCACGGTGCCGGCGGCGACGGACGGGGCAACGGCGCTCACGCTGACGGTCCAGCTCGACCTTCTCGTCGAGACCGCGCCGAAGTCGAACAGCTACTACCGCTCCACCGCGCTCGACACCCTGACTCTGCCGCTGATCAAGGATGGTGCCACCGGATGACCGAGAACAGTCCCGGCCTGCGGAGGGCCACGGATCGTCAGATCCTGCTCCCCCGCAGCTCCAAAGCCGGTCCGCTGGCTCTGCCGCCCGCTCTGCCGCAGCTCAACGCGCTGGAGAGTGTCGAGACGCTGTCCGGCGAGATCGCCTCGGCGGCGGCCAGCTCCCGCAACGCCACGATCAGCTGCATCATCCCCTGTTACAACGAGCAGGACTCGATCGCCGACGTCCTAAACAGCATCCTCGGACAGACCCGCCTGCCGGATGTCATCCACGTCATCATCAACAACACCGACGACGACACCCCGGAGATCGCCCGCCGGTTCGAGGGGCCGCATACGCGTACGGTCAAGGGTCAGGAATTTGAGACGACGGTCTATGTCCATGACATGGGCGTCAACCCGGACAAGAAGGTCGGCGCCCTCAACTACGGCTACTTCCTGTCCCGTGGCTACGACTTCATCCTCGGTGTGGACGGCGACACCACCCTCGAACGCGATGTCGTCGAGCGCCTCGAACTGGAGATGACCGACGACCCGCGCATCGGCGGGCTCAGCGCGATCTACAGCATCGACAAGAGTAAGTACAAGGGCCTCATGGCGCGGTTCCTGATCGCCGGCCAGCGGGCGCAGTTCGCGGCGTTCAACATGGACAACCTGCTGCGCGGCCGCAACATGGCGGTGCTGGGCGGTCAGTGCAGCCTCTTCCGGCTGCGCGCGCTGGAACAGGTGATGGTCAGCCACCACCAGCAGGCGCCGTGGGTCCGCGACAGCGAGGTCGAGGACAGCAAGCTGTCCCTGCAGATCAAGGACGCCGGGTACAGCACGAAGATCAGCTCCAGCGCCCGTGCCTACGTCGGCCCGATGACGAACCTGCGCGCCCTGCACGGTCAGCAGGTCAAGTGGAACTTCGGCGCCATCGACCTGTTCTGGCCCGGCCAGCGCGGTGACAACAAGGGCCAGCCGACGCACCCGAACCTGCGGCTGCGGTGGTACGAGAACATCGCGATGATCTTCAACCTCGCCAGCCGGCTGGGCTTCCTGCTGCTGCTGGTGGCGGCGCTCTCGATCGACGCCTTCGTCTTCAACCCGATCTGGCTGATCCCGCCGGTCATCGCGATGCTGCTGAATCTGCGTCTCGCCCTGGCGATGAAGGACAAGAGCGCGTCCGACCTGCTCTACGCCTTCTTCGCGCTGCCGGCCGAGCTCTACATGTGGATCCGGATGGGCCACTTCCTCTCGGCGTGGACCCAGTTCTTCGCCCAGACCGAAAACGACAACTGGGCCGCTCAGGCGAACGCCGAGAAGGGCAAGGGTTCGGCGTACATCATGCCGGCGGTCGTCCTGATCGCCGTGATGGGCGGCGCGATCTACGCCTGGACCCAGCAGAGCGTCGGCATCCAGTCCGCGATCCTCTCGCTCGGCTGGCCGATTCTGTACATCGCCACCATCGCGCAGTCCGTCTTCATGCTGAAGAAGCTGTTCCGCCGCCACCGCGGCTTCACGGTCTGATTTTTGGACTGACGTTCGCTGGGCCCGGCCTTCCTCAGGCCGGGCCCAGCACCGTTTCCAGGATCAGCACGCAGTCCGCGTCGCCGGCCGGCGCGCCCCGCACCTGCTCCCACATGACCAACCCGGAGAACGCCAGGTGGGCCGCGACCGCCGCTCGCGCGGCGTCGCCGATCTCGCCCCTGGCGACGGCACGCTCAGCGGCCCGTTCAAAAGGCCCGAGCGTACGCACGGAAGCACGCGTGACAAGGTCCTGCAGCTCGGCCGCACTGGATCGGATGGCATCGCTGAGCAGCCTGCCCTCGGGGCGGGCAGCGCTGTCCCGCAGCCGCCGCATCAGCACGAGCAGGTCACCACGGAACGACCCGGTCGCCGGGTCGGTGCCGAGCTCCGCGAGTATCGGCTCGGCGACCGCCCCGAGCAGCTCGGCCTTCGTCGGCCAGCGGCGATAGATCGTGGTCCGGTTGACGCCGGCAGCCTTCGCCACCCCGTCGATCGTGATGCCGGCGAACCCGAGCCGGGTGATCTCGGCCAGCACCGCGGCCCGTACCCGATCCACCACCTGAGCACTGCGGCCACCGTGCCGTACCCCGCTGGTTCGTCGCGTGAGCTCCGCCATCACCTCATGCTATGGCATCACTGTGTTGCCGTATGATCGCCGCCGTGAGCCCCGTGAGCGCAATCCTGGTCGGCGTCGACGGTTCGCCGTCGTCACAGCGTGCTGCCGCGTACGCGGTCGGGGTGGCGCTGCGGCAGCGCAGCAAGCTGGTCGCCGTCTTCGTGCGGTCGCTGCCGTCGCCGCTGCTGCCACTCGCGGACAGCGGCGGCAACGCGGCGATCATCGACGCCCAGGGGGAGATCGAGCAGGAGCTGCGGGCGACCCTGGCCCAGCTCCGGCCGGAGCTGGGCATCGAGGTGGAGCTACTGGTCCGCACCGGCGAGCCGTTCGCCGAACTCATCGCGGTAGCCAAGGAGCTGCAGGCGGACGCCGTCATCGTCGGCCGCTCGACCAAGATGCTGCACCGGATCGCCGGCTCACTCGCGGTCAAGCTGGTGCGCTACGGCCACTGGCCGGTCACCGTGGTCCCGTAACCGAACGACCCGCGCTTGACCGGGCGAACGAGCGGCGCTAGCTTTCTGTATGAAACGTTTCATGCAGGCCGATCGAGGAGACCACCATGCCCGACGTGCGCGCCGCGCTGCGAGCCCAGCGGATTGAGACCCCTTCCTGGGCTTATGCGAACTCCGGCACCCGTTTCAAGGTGTTCTCGCAAGCCGGTGTGCCCCGTGACCCGTACGAAAAGATTGCCGACGCCGCCACGGTGCATCGTTTCACTGGCGTGGCCCCGACCGTCTCGCTGCACTACCCGTGGGACGCGGTTGACGACTTCGGCAAGCTGGCCGCGTACGCACAGGATCTGGGTGTCACGCTCGGCGTGGTGAACTCGAACGTCTTCCAGGACGACGACTACAAGCTCGGCAGCGTCACCAATCCCGACCCCCGGGTGCGCCGGAAGGCCACCGACCACCTCCTGGCCTGCGTCGACGTCATGGACGCGACCGGCTCGCAGGACCTGAAGCTGTGGTTCTCCGACGGCACCAACTACCCGGGCCAGGACGACATCCGCTCCCGCCAGGACCGGCTCGCCGCGGCGCTGCGTGAGGTGTACGACCGGCTCGGCGACGACCAGCGGATCCTGCTCGAATACAAGCTGTTCGAGCCGGCTTTCTACACCACCGACGTGCCGGACTGGGGCACCGCGTACGCGCACACGCTCGAACTCGGCCCGAAAGCGCAGGTGGTGATCGATACCGGCCACCACGCGCCGGGCACGAACATCGAGTTCATCGTGGCGTTCCTGCTGCGCCAGGCGAAGCTCGGCGCGTTCGACTTCAACTCGCGGTTCTACGCCGACGACGACCTGATGGCCGGCGCCGCCGACCCATTCCAGCTGTTCCGCATCATGTACGAGATCGTCCGCGGCGGCGCGCTCGACCCGGCGTCCGGCATCACGTTCATGCTCGACCAGTGCCACAACATCGAGGCGAAGATCCCGGCGATCATCCGCTCGGTGACGAACATCCAGGAGGCGACGGCGAAAGCGCTGATCGTCGACGGGGACGCCCTCGCCGCCGCACAGGCCCAGGGTGACGTCCTGGCCGCGAACGCCGTGTTCATGGACGCATTCAGCTCCGACGTCCGGCCGCTGCTCGCCGAGATCCGCGCCGAGCAGGGCCTCGACCCGGACCCGCACGCGGCCTACAAGCGCAGTGGGTACGCCGAGAAGATCGTCGCCGAGCGCATCGGCGGCGTCCAGGCCGGCTGGGGCGCCTGACCGTGATCGGCTGGGGTGCACAGCACCCCAGCCGGCGGATTTCAGGAACTCAGCAAGCGCTCGGACATCGACGAACCCATCCGGATCGCCCCGTCCACGTGCTGGAATCCCAGCCCGGCGATGTCACTGCTGGCGAACGAGACCGGGCCGACGTCCTGCCGCAGGTGCTTCCCGTACCGCGTCAGCGACCCGATGTCGAAGCTCGTCGCGTAAGCGCCGGCCGTCCACTCGTCCGCCATCCACGGGCTCTCGTAATACGCCACCGGCGACAGCGCCTCAGTGCCGTAATACCCGGCCAGCGAGGCGAGCACCTTGTCCCGGCGCGCACTCGCGCTCAACCCGAGCAGAGCGTCCGCCTTCTCGTCGGAAACGAAGCCGACCAGGGTCCCCCGGGTCTCGCTCGGCAGGTCCTCGTTGCTGTTGTCGTAGGCCTCATGGACGACCGCGTACGGGCTGAATGCCGTACCCGAAAGGCCTTGAGCGCGCCAGAACGGCGTCGCGTACGTGATGTGCAGTTTGATGACCAGTCCGAAGGACTGGTGCTGGCGCATCTGAGCGTGCACCGGCGGGAGTGCGGGGCTGAACTGCACCCGGTTGACCAGGGTCGGCGGCACCGCCATCACGACGTGCCGCGCCTGCCAGGACTCGCCGCCGGCGTGCACTGTCGCACCGTCGTCGGACCAGTCGATCCGGCTGACCGGCGTCGACAGGCGCACCAGATCCGGGATGCGCTCGAACAACCGCAACGGCACCTGCTGCAACCCACCGACGACGCGGCGGTCCAGGATGAAGTCGGCGTCGACCAGGTGGCTGAAACCACCGGCACTCGCCGCCATCAGCACGGCCGACAGCGCGGAGAACGCGTGCGTGGGCTTCGTCAGCATCGCCGGGCCGATGTAGAGCCCGATGTTGTCGCGGGCCTCCTCGTCCTCGGTCTGCTCGGCGAGCCACGCCGCGAACGACATCCGGTCCAGCCGCTCGGCGTCCGGGTGCTCCCACGGCGACAGCGGATCCATCTCCGCGGCCAGCCGGTCGAGCTCCTTGGTGAGCCGCTCCATCTCGGCCGACGTCGCGTCACTGACCGGGAACGCCTCGCCGAGGAACGTGCGCCGCACCCCGTCGCGCCCGATGTAGATCGACTCGCCCTCACGGTGCCGGGCGTAGGTGTCCAGCCCGAGTTCGTCGAGCATCCCGAGCAACGCGGTCTGGTCCGGGGAGACCCACTGGCCGCCGACCTCGAGGCGTACGCCGTCGACGGTCTCGGTCCAGAGCCGGCCGCCGACCCGGTCGCGGGCCTCCAGGACGACGACTTTCCGGCCGGCTTCGTGCAGCCGTACCGCGGCGGTCAGGCCGGTGACGCCTGCGCCGACCACAACCACATCAACGTTGTCATCACTGTTGTTCATGCTGTTCATGCCAACCCCGCATAAGTGTCCGGGCGCCGGGTGCGCAGGAACGGGACGAGGGTAAGCCAGTCTTTGCGCCGGTCCAAGTCGGGGTCGGCTTTTGCCGTCACGCCGCTGGGCTTCATCCTCATGACTCCGACCTTAAACGAACGCCATTCGTTTTAGTATGGTGTCCTATCCCGTGGATCGGCAAGAGGAGACTCTCGATGGGCAGACCAGCCACCCCGAAGCTCTCCGTGGAAAAGATCGCCGCCGCAGCCCTGGCCTTGGTGGACAAAAAGGGCGAGTTCACGATCGGCGAGGTAGCCGCCGCCCTGGCCGTCCGCCCGTCCTCGATCTACAACCACCTGGCCGGCAAAACCGAGATCATCGAAGCGATGCGAGCGCTGATCTTCACCGAGGACCCGGCGCTGCTCGCGTCGGGTTTCTGGATGGACACGCTGCGTGCGCTGCTGCGGCAGTACCGGGACGCCTTCGGCCGCCATCCCCGGCTGATCCCGATGCTGACTGCCCACACGGTCTCGTCACCGGACGTGGTCCACATGTACGACGACATAGCCACGGTGTTGAGCGAGGCCGGAGTCCCGACGGCACAGCTGCTCGATGTGATCACGGTGCTGGACAGTTTTGTGATCGGGTCAGCGCTGGACATCGCCGCCCCGGATCAGGTGTGGGACCCGGCAAACGCCAGAACCCCGGTCCTGGTGAAAGCGATAGAGGCGGCAGGCGAGGGCCGGCCTCGGGCCGACAGGGCCTTCGAGCTGGGGCTGGACCTGATCCTGGGCTCGTTGAAGTCCTTCGCCCCACCGATCACCTGACCAGCACCACCCAACCGGAGGCGAAGGGCGGTGAGCGCACGCACAAGCGTGCTGCGTGTGTTCACCGCCCGGCGCAAATGTTCTACCTGCGCTCACCCCCCGTGCGCGGCCTTACCCGTGCAGCCGTCGCCCCCGGCCGCCCCCATGGGAGCCGCTCAGCGTTATGACAAAGTGCAGCTCACCGTCGCTGGTGTTGCTGCCGTGCCCGTGCCGACCAGGCCGAACGCCGCGGACGCCCCGCCCGCCAGCGCGCCGTTGTGGTCGGCGTTGCGGACCGTCACCGCCGGCGTGCCCTGCACGCCGTTCCACAGCGAGGCCACCGTGGTTCCGCTCGGATACGTCCAGTTCACCACCCAGCTTGTCCCGGCGGCGGTGCCCGTGTTGCGTACCGTCACCTCGGCCTGGAATCCACCGGACCAGGAGCTGGTCGTCCGGTACGTGGCGGTGCAGCCGCCATCGCCCCCGCCTCCTCCGCTGGCCGCCGTGGTGACGCTGCGCGCCGTGGACGCCGCGGAGACGTTGCCGGCCGCGTCCCGGGCTCGCACGGTGAACGAGTACGCCGTGTTCGCCGTCAGCC
This sequence comes from Actinoplanes lutulentus, assembly GCF_003259845.1. Classification (GTDB taxonomy): domain Bacteria; phylum Actinomycetota; class Actinomycetes; order Mycobacteriales; family Micromonosporaceae; genus Actinoplanes; species Actinoplanes lutulentus. The sequence goes on along the minus strand of NZ_QLMJ01000031.1, from coordinate 22,317 downwards.
CGGTCGCGTTGTAGGTCGTGCCGGAGACCGTCGCGACGACTGAACCGCCGCGCAGCACGTCGTACGAGGTCACGCCCACGTTGTCGGTGGACGCGGCCCAGGTCAGCGTGACCCCGGTTGAGGTGATCGACGACGACGCCGGCTGCCCGGGGACGCTGGGCGCGACGGTGTCCGCCGAACCGTAGGCGGCACTCAGGCTGATCCCGGTCGTGCTGCCCGCACCGCCGAGCGCCACCTCGTGGTCGAGGCTGACAAACTTGCCGCTCTGCTGCCAGAGGGCCGGCTTGAGCAGCGCGTACTTCTGCTCGTCCCACGTCTTCCAGTCGTCGAGCAGCAGGCCGCCGGTGTCGCCGGAGTTCGGGTTGAGCACCCAGAACGTCTGGTGCAGCCGGTGCTCGACGATCAGGTCGCGCAGCGCGGTCATCCAGCGGTCCTGCCGCTCGTCCTGGCCGAGCCGCCCGCCCCACTCGCCGATCAGCAGCGGCGCCGTGTCGTTCTCGTGGATGTAGAGCCAGTTCGGCCGCCACACGTCGTTGGTCAGCGAGGTCTTGTCGAACGGCTTGTCGAACCAGGGCTGGTTGAACACGAGCGGCCCGTAGTCATGCGGCGAGTAGACGAGCTGGTCCTGGTTGGCGCCCAGGTTGATCGGGTAGTCGCGGACGCCGCGCAGGTTGCCACCCCACCAGTTGTAGTAGTAGTTCGGCGACAGGTCGGGGTCGGTGTTCGGTGAGCTCCAGGTCTCGCCCTCACGGGGGTAGACCTCCTGCCCCTCGACCAGCACGAGAACCTCGGGGTTGATGGCGAGGATCCGCTTCGCCGCGGTCTCGGCCGTGTACTTCCAGTTGTCGACGTCGGTGGAGTTGTCCCACTTGGCGCGCGGCGTGGTGCCGGGAGTCCCGTGCGGCTCGTTCTTCAGGTCCATCGCGACGATCGTGTCGTTGGCCTTGTATCGGGCCGTGACCCACTCCCACGCCTGGTAGTACAGCTCCGGCGTGATCGTGCCCTTGTACCAGACCGGGTGGATGTGCCCGGAGTTGTCGGCCTCGGCGCTGTGCACGTCCAGCAGGACCTTGATCCCGTACTGCTCGCAGAGCGCGAGCCAGTAGTCGAAGATCTGGAGACTGTTCTTGCCGGTCAGTTCCGGGTTCGCGTACGTGTTGACGTTGACCGTGCCGAACGTGCCGGCTTTCCACTCCAGCAGCAGCTGAGTGGAGATCGGCACCCGCACGATGTTGATGCCGCGCTGAGCCATCGACCGGGTGATCTCGGTGATGTTCGCCGACCAGAGCCCGTGGAAGACACGCTCCGACGCGTTGAAGCCGAACCAGTTCACCCCGGTCAGCCACACCGGGTTCCCCGCCGCGTCGACGATCTGATTCCCGTCAACATGCAGCCAGTCACTGCCCGGCGCAGCCGCCGCCTCAAAAGCCGTCGCCTGCAAAGCCGCCGAAGCCGCCGCCGGAGCAGCCGGAGCAGCCGCCGGAAAAGCTTGACCACCGGTCAACGCCAGAGCCACGGCGGCAACCGCCGCGGCCAGGCGTTTCCTTCCTCTGCGCTGGAACACAAGGACTCCTCCGGGAGCGGGGATCGGGGATTCGGGAGCGCTCCCATCGATATCCTGCAATCTCCACGACACACAACTCAACCTTTTCGAAACAACTGCCCGACCCGCAGGATCAAACTGCCCGACCCGCAGGATCAGTAGCCGCCCGCGGCGATCTCCTCCACCAGCGACGCCCGCGACGGCGCCCAGCCCAGCACCCGGCGTGCCTTCTCCCCCGTGGCCTGCTGCGACACCAGCAGCGCCGCCCCAAAATCGCCCAGCCGCGCCACCGTCGCGGCCGGGTCCTCCGCCACCACTCGCCCGCCGAGGCCCAGCCGCGAGCTGGCCGCCTCGCCCAGCTCCCGCACCGTCGGGTTCACACCGCTCACCCCGATGAACGTCGACCCGGCCGGCGCCTTCTCCAGCGCCAGCACATAAAGCTCAGCCAGATCATCAACGTGCACCGTCGCCCAGTGCTGCGTCCCGTCGCCGATCAGCGTCAGTCCTTCATCGGTCCGCGAAGCACCCACGACAAGACGAGCAATCCCCCCGCCGTGGCCGTAAACGATCCCCGGCTCGATCAGCACCGACCGAATCCCCGGCGCGGCCAGGGCACGCTGGTCGACCTTCTCCCGCCAGGCGACCAGCGCCGGCGCGTCCAGCGGCGTCTCCTCGGTGATCGCATCACCGGCGCCGTGCACCCACACGCCACCGGTCCGGATGAACACTTCCGGTCCGGCGTCGAGCACCGCGTCCGCGAAGGACGCCTCCACCTCAGCACCCGGAGCCGCCACGTTGATCACCGCTTGATGGGTGGCGGCCAGCGAGCGCACCAACCCGGAATCCCCCATGTCCCCGACAACCTCCCCCTCAGGAGAGGAAGAGGAAGACCTCACCAAAGCGGTCACCGCATGCCCCTTGGCAAGCAGCGCGGCACGGACAGCAGAACCGATGTAACCGGTCGACCCGGTCAGCAGAATCTTCACGCTCAACAGCCTGAAGCCCGAGACTCATCGTGTCCAACGAATGCTGTTCATACCTGTCATCGCAGTTGGCTATAGTTCCTGCTCATGGAGCAGCGACAGCTGGAATTCTTCGTCGCGGTCGCCGAGGAGCTCAGCTTCACCCGGGCGGCGCAGCGCACCCACGCCGTCCAGTCCACGGTCTCCGCGAGCATCCGTGCGCTCGAACGCGACCTCGGCGCCGCACTGTTCGACCGCAGCTCCACCCGGGTCGCGCTCACCGAGGCCGGCCGCGCGCTGCTGCCGGAGGCGAAAAACGCCCTCGACCAGCTGGAAACGGCACGCGCGGCAGTCGGTGGCGTCAGCCTGGGACTGCGCGGCAACCTCCGCGTCGGCACCCTCTCCGGCCTGACGGCCGTCGATCTGCCGGGCCTGGCCGGAGACTTTCGCAAGCGCCATTCCGGGGTACGCCTGACCATGACCGTGGCAGCCGAAGGAAGCTCCGGCCTCCTGGACAAACTCCGCGACCACCGTCTCGACGTGGCCTTCGTCGGCGTGGACACCCTCGGCATCGACGGCATCGACCTGACACCGCTGGCGACGTTCCATCCACGACTACTCGTGTCCGAATTCCATCATCTCGCGGGGTCAACGAGCGTCGATCCCGCGTCGCTGCAGGACGAGGAGTTCGTCGACCTGCCGGCCGGTTACTGCAACCGGGTCCGCTCCGACAACGACTTCCGCCGGGCCGGCCTCACCCGGACGATCGTCGTCGAGGTCACCGACCTGACGACCGTGCCGCGTTTCGTCGAAGCCGGCCTCGGCATCGCCCTCGTCCCACCGCTGCGCGCCGAGGCAACCGCCCGCGTCGTCCCGGTCGACCTGGACCCGCCCGCCACACCGTGGACCCTCGCCCTGGCCCGCCCGGCGACGATCCCGCCGAGCCGCGCCCTGCGCGAATTCCTCGACCTGGTCCCGGCCCACACGTCGACAACCAGCGAATACTGAAAAAGAAGCCTAATCCCAGAACCCGTGATGCACCGCGGCCGCACTCGGCAGCGGCGCCGGCCCGTCCACCACGATCGGCCGCCCACCCCGCCCGAAAACCTCGCGCGACGGCAGCCTCAGCGGCGGCACACCGTCCTCCTCGTCGACCATCGCGGCCAGATCAGCTTCGGACAGCGCGAACACCACCCGCCCGATCCCCGACCAGTAGATCGCTCCCGCACACATCGCACATGGCTCGGTGCTCGTGTAGAGCACGCTGCTGGCGCGAACATCAGCGGAAAGCCCACCGGCGAGACGCACCAGGTTCGTCTCGGCATGCCCCGTCGGATCAGAACCGGTCACGACACTGTTCAGCGCCTCCAGCACCGCACCATCCGCGGTCACCAGCAGCGATCCAAACGGGTGATTGCCCCCGTTACGCGCGTCCCACGCGAGCGCGATCGCCCGCTCCAGAAACGCCTCGTCCGCTGCCGTGATCTCACCCGATGTCACCAGAGTCATAAGATCATCACACCATCAAAAACCTTGCGAGGGTACGCGTAAACGACCCCCGAACTCAGCTGAATTGCACCGTGGCAAGCGCCGCCCCGACGAGCAGCCCCATCCCGTTGGTGGCCCAGTGCAGAGCCGCCGCCGCGAGCAGACTCCCACTGCGCCGCCGCAGCTCACACAACAGAAGCCCGGCCAGCGCGGTGAACCCGACCGCCCCGGCCACGGCCAGGATCTGCCCGCCCATCCCGCTGCCCACCGCCGCGCCGACGGCCTGGTTCGCCTCGGCCAGCCGCAGCGACGGCAGGATGTGCCAGAGCCCGAACAGCACCGATGACACGACACTGGCCCACACGGCGCCGCGATGCCGGTTGACCAGCCCGTGCAGCACTCCGCGGAAAGCGACCTCTTCCAGCAGCACGGTTCCGAAAGGAATCACCAGGAACGCGGTCTGCAGGACGGCACTCAGCTGAAGGTCGTACCGCCCGTCCTGGAACGCCGGCCGGGTCGCCGGCACCGCCGCGGCGATCCCGTAGACGACGGCCACCGCCAGGATCGCGCCCACCGCGTACTTGGAGCCGCGCGTCAGGGTCCGCCGGGAAAGGCCCAGGTCGTGCCAGGTCAGGCCGGCACGGCGGCCGAGCAGCAGCAGCCCGAGCGCGACCAGTGGACCGGCGACGAGGCCGGTGCCCGCCGGGCCGTACTTGTTTGCCACGTTGACCGCGACGAGCACCACGACGACAGCGCCCAGGAGCAACCCCAGGCGCCGGCGAGAGATTCTTTGGGTACGGTCGACAGGCACAGCCGTGAGACGCTACTCGGACGAACTGGATCTCATCCGGCGAACCGCAATAATTGTGATTCGAGCCGCTTCGTTGAACTTTCCGGGCACCCGACGCGACCGACGGCCCCGACCTCAGCGGACGACGATGCCGAGCGTCGCGGCCAGGGCCGGAGCCGCCTCGGCGAGCTGGTGCTCAGCGATGACCGCGCCTTTCAGCGAGTCCCAGCCCAGCGCCACGTCCAGCTCCCGGGCACCCCGGAGATCCAGCTTCTTCACTGTCGCCTTGTGAAACCGCGCCCGCCGGATCGCCGACCCCGGAAACGTCACCCCGATCAGCGTGGCATCGCTGAAGTCCACCTCGGTCAGGTCGCAGTCCCGGAACTCGACGTCCTGCAGCCGCGCCCCGCGCAGATTCAAGCTGTCGATCTTGCAGTCCCGGATCACCACCCGCCGCCACTGCGACCCGTACGCCTGAACCCCGGCGAGCACGCTGTCCAGCAGGAACACGTTCAACAGCGACGTCTCGGCCCAGCTGCCGCCGATCCAGCGGCAGCGCGAGATCCAGACGTCGTCAAGGCGTACCCGATCGAAGTTGCCCCCGGCGAGGGTGACCGAGCTCATCGCGCTCTCGGAGAGCCGGACCCCGCCGGCCTGCGCCGCGTCGAGCTCGACGCCGTCGAGGTGGACTTCGCTGTAGTCCTCACCCATCTCCAGCTCGCCGGTGAACGGTTGCAGGTACTTCGCGTACGCCAGCGAGGCGAGTTCCACAAGATCCCCTGTTGCGTAGATCACCCGCTGTCACATCAGGCGGGCGTAACCAGTCCAGTCCACGAAACCGTACGCCAGAGAGGATCGGGGCAGACGAGATGCGCTTCGCAGTCGCCGGAGGAACCGGCTTGATGGGCCGCCTGGTCGTGGAGCAGGCGCGCGCCGCCGGTCACCACGTCGTGATCATTTCCCGCTCGAACGGTGTCGACCTGACCACCGGCGCGGGCCTGGACGACGCGCTGCGCGGCGTGGACGCCGTCATCGACGTGACAAACGTGGTCACGTTGAAGCGGGACGTCTCGGTCCGATTCTTCGAGCAGGTCACGCGTACCCTCAATGAGGGTGAGAAACGCGCCGGGGTCGCGCATCACGTGGTGTTGTCGATCGTCGGCGTCGACCGGGTGGACTTCGGCTACTACCAGGGCAAACTCCGTCAGGAAGAGCTGGCGCTGTCCAGCGGCGTGCCGGCGACGGTGCTGCGCGCGACCCAGTTCTTCGAGTTCGCCGGCCAGCAGCTGACCAACCTCGGCGGCCCGCTCGCGGTGGTCCCCCGGATGCGCACCCAGCCGGTCGCGGCCGCGGAGGTGGCGGCCGAGCTGCTAAGCCTCGCCGAGGGTCCCGCGCGCGGCCTGGCCCCGGACATCGCCGGCCCGGACGTCCTGGAGATGTCCGCGATGGCCCGCCGCGTGTCGAAGGCCCACGGCCCCCGCAAGCTGGTCCTGGGCATCCCGCTGCCGGGCGCCGCCGGCAAGGCCATGCGAACCGGAGCCCTGCTCCCCACGGCCCCAGGCCCCCGAGGCACCACCACCTTCACCGAGTGGCTGACAAAGGGCCCGTAACCTGACCGGAAACGGACGCGGAGGAGCCCGACGTGGATCGCATCGTGCAGTGGACCGCCGCCGAGCTGTCGGCTGCGATCCGGGATCGGGCCGTCAGTTGTGTCGAGGTGATGGCCGCCTATCTCGATCACATCGAGGAGGTGAATCCGCACGTCAACGCGATCGTCATGCTCCGCCCGCGGTCTGAGCTGCTGGCCGAGGCCGCGGCGAAGGACCGGGCCGGGAACCAGGACCACGGCTGGATGCACGGCTTCCCGCACGCGGTGAAGGATCTCGCCGACGTGGCCGGCCTCAAGTCCACCTATGGGCTGATCATGCCCGCAGCGCCGGCGACCGCGGACGAGATCTTCGTGGAGCGGATCCGGGCGGCCGGGGCGATCTTCATCGGTAAGACGAACGTGCCGCAGCTCGGGCTCGGCTCGCACACCTACAACGATGTCTTCGGCACCACGCTGAACGCCTATGACCAATCCAGATCAGCCGGCGGCAGCAGTGGCGGCGCGGCCGTCGCGGTGGCGACCCGGATGCTGCCGGTCGCTGACGGCAGTGACTTCATGGGTTCGCTGCGCAACCCGCCGGGCTGGAACAACGTGTACGGGCTGCGGCCCTCGTTCGGCCGGGTGCCGGCGGCCGGCGGCGAGCAGTTCCTCTCGCAGGGTGGTGTCGAGGGCCCGATCGCCCGCGACGCCACCGACCTGGGCCTGCTGCTGACCACGATGGCCGGTTACGACGACCGGATGCCGCTATCTCTCCATGAAACGCAGGAAAGGCCGAAAAGCGGCAAGGTCGCGTGGTTCGGCGACCTCGGCGGCTACCTGCCGATGGAACCCGAAGTCCTCACGGTCACCACCGCGGCGCTGAGGAACTTCGCCGCGATGGGGATGACCGTCGACACCTTCGACGAACTCCCCGGCATCGGCAACGACGCCCTCTGGCCGACCTGGTTGCCGTTACGCCATTGGCTGGCCGGCAGCATGGTGAAAGAGCTGAAAGGCCCGCTCAAACCCGAGGCGATCTTCGAGCTCCAGGGCCTGGCGAAACTCACCGCCACCGACGTCATGGCAGCCTCCGCACGACGCAGCGACCTGTACCGGGGTTTCCTGAAGCTCTTCGAGACCTACGACTACGCGGTCCTGCCGACCGCGCAGACCATGCCGTTCGACGCGACAGTGCACTGGCCGGAAACGATCAGCGGCACCGCGATGTCCAGCTACCACCGCTGGATGGAGGTCACCGCGATCGGCACCCTGATCAACGCCCCGGTCCTGGCCGTGCCGGCTGGGTTCAGCACTACCGGCCTCCCGATCGGCCTGCAGATCATCGGCCGCAACCACGACGATCACGGCCTGCTGGCGCTGGCCCACGCCTGGGAGCAGCAGACCGCCGATCTTCAGCGCACCCTGCCGCCCCTGCTGCGCTGAACCGCGGGCTGCGAGACTGAGCGGATGGCGGAGCGCAGGGTACGGGGATCACTGAGTCAAGCCGAGATCGTGAAGGTGGCTCTGGAGATCGCCGAGGCGGAGGGCGCGGACGCTCTGACGTTCCGCCGCCTGGGCACGGCGCTCGGCGTCGCGCCCACCGCCGTGCTGCGGCACTTCCGCGACAAGGACGATCTGCTGCTCGCGGCCGGCGCGCACCTGCTCGACGAGGCGCTCGACCAGGTCGACTTCGACGAGCCGGATTGGCGTACCCGGGTGTTGTCGTTGTGTCGTGCCACCCGCCGGTCCTATGAGGCGCATCCGCGGGTGGCGCTGCTGATCGCCAACCGGACGCTGGGCCGCGAGGCCGAGTTCCGCGCCGCCGACCTGGTGATCGGCGCTCTGGAGCAGGCCGGGCTGCGGGGTCGTGAGGCCGCGAGCGTCTACCGCACGATCGTCGACACGGTGCTCGCCTGGACCGCGTTCGCGGCGGCGTCCCGCCAGGTCGGCGCCGAGATCATGGAGCGCGACGGCCTGGCCTGGAGCCGCGAGTACCTGGTGGTCCCCGCCGACAAGTTCCCGCACATCCGCAACGTCGCCGAGCACCTGGCCGACGTGGACAACGAGGACCAGTTCGAGCTGGCGATCGGCATGCTGCTGGACGCCGCCGAGGCCCGGGGCCTTAAAAACCTTTAAAACCCCATTTGGGTACGCACGAAGCACCCCCGCGTGAAACGTTGTTGTGAACAGCGTTGACATCGCTGTTCGGCTGCCGTTCACTGAGCTAGCCTGCTCCGCTGCGCTCCGCGGCGATTGCCTTGTAACCGGTGGGATCTACGCCTAACTCGACAACTCCGGTAGCACGTCGGCTTCATCAATCGACAGGGCAGAAAGAACGCCGCGACCACATGCCTTCATCACTCACGACGTACATTCGATCTCGACAAGTCCCGGGCACCCTGTTCGTGCGCCCCGCCAGGATGAGGGGAGTTGGGCAGCATGCGGGGTCCGCGAACGGTCAACGCATCAGGCAAAGCTGCGGCGCCGGGCTGTTCGTCGGTGACCAGCCGTTCGCGTGGAGCTGGCTCAACCCGTTCGCCATCGACTCGGCGGCCGCGCTGGCGCAGGGGCTGGTGCTCGCGGTCTTCTTCTACTGGGGCTGGGACGCCGCGTTCAGCGTCACCGAGGAGACCAGGAACCCGGGTGACGCCGCCCGCGGCGGATACATCGCCCTGGTCACCATGCTCGGCCTGTTCGTGCTCGGCGCGATCGCGTTCCAGCGGGTGATGTCCACCGAGGAGCTCGCCGAGAACGGCGCGGTCGGCCTCAGCTATTACGCCGCCAAGATCGTCGGCGAGCCGTGGGCCAGTCTGCCGCTGATCGCGCTGATGTTCTCCGCGGTCGCCTCGCTGCAGGCCGGCGTGATCCCGACGGCACGGCTCACCCTGGCGATGAGCCGGGACAAGACCCTCGGGCCGATCTGGTCGCGGCTGAGCAGGCGCGGCACCCCGGCCGCCGCCACCATCGTCATCGCGATCACCGGCGGCATCGTGGCCTGCCTCGAATCCGCGATCCCGACGCTGAACGAGGCGATCCTCGCGGCGGTCAACACTATCGGCGCGCTGGTCGCGTTCTATTACGGCCTCACCGCCCTGGCCTCGGCGGTCCGGTTCCGCGGGCTGCTGCGCACCGACCCGCTCGCCGGGCTGACCGCCGTGGTGGTGCCGCTGCTCAGCGCGGCCGTGCTGCTCGGCCTCGGCGTCTATCTCGCCTATTACTACGCCACGCTCGGCGGGTCGTTCGCGGTCGCCGCCGACAACGGGTGGTTCAACCTCGCCATCCCGGCCGTCATCGTCGCGCTCGGGCTGGTCACTGCCGGGATCGCCAAGTGGCGGCGCCGATCACCGTACTTCGAGAGGACGTCCGCATGACCTATGCCGATCTGCTGTTCGTCGGAGGACCGGTCCTCACCGTCGATTCCGGGCGATCACGGGCGACTGCTCTGGGCGTACACAAGGGAAGGATCCTTGAGGTGGGGCACCGCCTGGACCACCTGCGGGGTCCCCGGACCGAAGTGGTGGATCTCGGTGGGCGGCTGCTGCTGCCCGGGTTTCAGGACGCGCATGTGCACGCCGTTTTCGGTGGCCTGGAGATGGGCCAGTGCGATCTGACCGGGACCACCGAGCTGGCGGATTATCTGGTGCGGATCCGGGAGTACGCCGCGGCGAACCCGGACCAGGAGTGGATCGTCGGCAGCGGCTGGTCGATGGAGAGCTTCCCGGGTGGTGTGCCGACCGCCGAGCTGCTCGACCAGGTGGTTTCGGACCGGCCCGTCTATCTGACCAACCGTGACCATCACGGCGCCTGGGTGAACAGCCTGGCGCTGAAGATCGCCGACATCACCCGGGACACGCCCGATCCGGCCGACGGCGTGATCAACCGGGACAGCGAGGGTGAGCCGGTCGGCGCGCTGCAGGAGGGTGCGATCGGCCTGGTCGGGCAGCATCTTCCGGCGGCGACGCACGCCGAGCTGGTCGCCGGGCTGCTGCGCGCGCAGACGATGCTGCACTCGCTCGGGGTGACCGGCTGGCAGGACGCCATGCTCGGCTCGAACCACGGCTATCCGGACCCGTCGGACGCCTATCTCAGCGCGGCGACCGACGGCACGCTGGTCTCGTCGGTCACCGGCGCGCTCTGGTGGGAGCGGGAGCGCGGCGCCGAGCAGATCCCGGGCCTGGTCGAGCGGCGCGCCCGGTTCACCACCGGGAATCTGACCTGCTCGACCGTGAAGATCATGCAGGACGGCGTGGCGGAGAACTTCACCGCCGCGATGAACGAGCCGTACCTGGACGCCTGCGGCTGCGCCACCGCGAACAGCGGGCTCAGCTTCGTCGAGCCGGCCGACCTGGCCCGATATGTCACCGCGCTCGACGCCCTGGATTTCCAGGTGCACTTCCACGCGCTCGGCGACCGGGCCGTCCGTGAGGCTCTCAACGCGGTCGCCGCGGCCCGGGCCGCGAACGGGTGGACGGACACCCGGCCGCACCTGGCCCATCTGCAGGTGATGGACCCGGCCGACGTGCCCCGGTTCCGGCAGCTGGGCGCGACCGCGAACCTGCAGATGCTGTGGGCCGCGCACGAGCCGCAGATGGATGAGCTGACGATCCCGTTCCTCGGTGCTTCGCGAGCGGCACGGCAGTACGTCTTCGCTGATCTGCTGCGCGCCGGTGCCACTCTGGCGGCCGGCAGCGACTGGCCGGTCAGCCCGGCGAATCCCCTGGAGGCCGTGCACGTGGCGGTGAACCGGGCGCATCCCGGGTCGTCGCACCGGCCGTTCCTGGCCGAGCAGAGCCTCGATCTGGGTACGGCCCTGGCGGCGTACACGGCCGGGAGCGCTTATGTGAACCACCGTGACGACAGCGGCAGCCTGGTCGCCGGCAACGTCGCCGACCTGGTCGTGCTCGACCGTGACCCGTTCGATGGGCCGGCCGGCGAGATCGCGTCGACGACGGTCGCGCAGACATACGTTCGGGGGAAGCGGGTCTACGAAAGTCTTTAAACCGACCAGTTGAAAGCGTACGGTGGGGCCATGCCGCTTTCCGAACTGACACCTGCCGATCGCCACCGCCGGATCGCCGCGGAGTTCACCGCCCGCGTCGACGGGGTGAAGAACTGGGACTCCCCCGCGCCGGTCGCCGGCTGGGCCGCCCGTGACGTGGTCGGCCACCTCGTCACGTGGCTGCCCGGCCTGCTCGGCTCGGCGGCGACCATCCCGCCGGGCCCGAGCACCGACGACGACCCGGCGGCCGCCTGGCACACCCACGTCGCCGGGGTGCAGGCCATCCTCGACGACCCGGCGACGCCGCAGCGGACGCTGTCCAACCCGCACATCGGCGACGTGCCGCTGGACCGGGCGATCGACCAGTTCTACACGGCCGACGTGTTCATGCACACCTGGGACCTGGCCCGCGCGACCGGCCAGGACGATCGCCTCGATCCGGAGTTCGCCGCCCTGCTGGTCGGCGGCATGGAGCCGATGGAAGAGATCATGCGGTCCTCGGGTCAGTACGGCCCCCGGATCGCCGTGCCGGACGACGCGGACGCGCAGACCAGGCTGCTGGGATTCATCGGCCGCGATCCGTTCTGGACCCCGTGATCGGATCCCCATACATTGATCGACCGTGGGTGCCTCGACATCGAAGACGATCATCGGCGTCGCCGTGGTGGCGCTGCTGGCCGGCGCGGGCGCCGCGGTGCTGCTGACCCGGCCCGACGCCACCAAGGACGCCGCGCCCGACCAGGCGAGCCTTGCCGCCACCGAGCTTCGCGAGGCCTCCGGCGCGCTGATCAGCGCGCCGGCCGTGCAGTACGCCGGGTGGTACACCGATGACGACGGCGAGCAGATCGTCCTGAACGCCCGGGTCACCGCGGACGGCACCACGTCCGGGCACATCGCGGTCCGCCGGCTCACCGCCACGTTCCTCGATCTGGGCGACCGCACGTTCGCGAAATCCGAGGGTGTCTTCTGGAAGCTCTACGGTCACGAGTCCGACGACCGTACCTACTGGAACCGCTGGATCAGCGTGCCGCCGGAGTTCTTCGACCGCGACTTCGACAACACCCTCACACCGGCCCGGCTCGCCGGCACGCTCGACCCGGTCGGCCGTACGCTGACGCGCGGGCCGGAGACGATCGTGAACAATGAGAAGGCCGTCCCGGTGAGCGACGGCACGCTCACCTGGTTCATCACCACCTCGCAGCCCCGGCGCCTCGTCAAGCTGACCGAGGGCGACAACCTCGAACTGACCCTGACCTGGCTCACCGACGCCGAACGCGTCACGCTCCTCACCGAGGCGAAGAAGGACGTCGCCGGGCTGCGCACCGCGGTCGACGTCGACACCACCAAGCGCAGCGTCTCCGCCGCCGACGTGAAGAAGCTGACCGAGAAGCTCAGTTCCGCCGCTGCAGGAAGTCCGCCGGCAGGTCAGCCGGCGCCGTCGAAATGATCGACTCGTCGTCCTCGCCGACGTGCTCGAACAGCTGGATCTCGGCGAACTCCGGGACCACGTAGATCGGGTACGTCGGCCCCTCGTCGCGGAACGCCCGCATCGTGTCGAGGTGCTCGTTCTGGAAAAGGACGGTCTTGCTGCCATCCTGCTTGATCCACTGCGGGAAGAAGATGGTGCCGTGCAGGCGGCGCAGGTTCGGCAGCACGTTGACCACGACCGACGTGCCGGTCGGCTCGGTCCACGAGATCTTGTAGACGTCGTCGGCGAGCTGCACCAGGTCGACCTGCTGATCGCGGACCCAGCGGCCGCCGACGTGCCCGGTGTGGATCCGGTAATCGATCGTCGCGGGGTTCTTGACGTACATCTCGTACACCCAGCCGTTCGCGTAGGTGTAGAGGAAGCGGTGGCCGCTGATCCCGGTGAGGTCCTGGTTGATCATGGATTCGAGTTTGTCACAAACATTGTTTGGAGCAAACCCAGAGTGGCAAGCATGACTCGGTTGAGGGTGGGTAACGGGCGCTCATGCGTCTCACCGTCAACGGGGTCGATCACGACCTCGACCTGGACCTTCGCACCACCGTGCTGGACGCGCTGCGTGAGCACCTCGGCCTGACCGGTGCGAAGAAGGGCTGTGACCACGGCCAGTGCGGCGCCTGCACGGTCCTGCTCGACGGCCGCCGGGTCAACAGCTGCCTGCTGCTTGCTGTCGCACACCAGGACGCGGAGATCACCACGATCGAGGGCCTCAACGACCACCCGGTGCAGCGGGGCTTCCTCGACCACGACGGCTTCCAGTGCGGGTACTGCACTCCGGGGCAGATCTGCTCGGCGGTCGGCATGCTCGACGAGGTCGAGAAGGGCTGGCCCAGCGCGGTCACCCAGGACAGCGATCGCCTCAGCGACTCCGAGATCAAGGAACGGATGAGCGGCAACCTGTGCCGCTGCGGCGCGTACCCGAACATGGTCCCGGCCATTCACCAGGCGGCCGGCCGATGAAGACGTTCACCTATCGCAGCGCCACCGGGCTCGACGACACCCTCGAACCGGGTGCCGTGTTCGTGGCCGGTGGCACCAACCTGGTCGACCTGATGAAGCTGGGTGTCGCCACCCCGGACGTCCTGGTCGACGTGAACCGGCTGCCGCTGGGCGAGGTGACCTCGCTGGATGACGGCGGCCTGCGCATCGGCGCGGCGGTCCGCAACAGCGACCTCGCCGCCGACCCGCGGATCCGCGCCGGATTTCCGGTGCTGAGCCAGGCGCTGCTCGCCGGAGCATCCGGTCAGCTGCGCAACATGGCCACCACCGGCGGGAACCTGCTCCAGCGCACCCGGTGCCGATACTTCATGGACGCCACCATGCCGTGCAACAAGCACACGCCCGGCTCCGGCTGCCCCGCCCGCGAGGGCGACCACCGCAACCTGGCGATCCTTGGTGCCTCCGAATCCTGCGTCGCGACCCACCCGTCCGACATGGCGGTCGCGCTGGTCGCACTGGACGCCGTCGTGGTGACGAACAGCCGGCGGATCCCGGTCACCGAGCTGCACCGTCTGCCCGGCGACGAGCCGGAACGGGACACGATCCTGGAACACGGCGAGCTGATCACCGCGGTGGAGCTGCCCGCGCTGCCGGCGGCCGCGAACTCGGCCTATCGCAAGGCGCGGGACCGGGCGTCGTACGCGTTCGCGGTCGGCTCGGTCGCGGCTGCCCTGAGCGTCACCGACGGGCTGGTCAGCGACGTCCGGCTCGGCTGGGGAGCCGTGGCGCACAAGCCGTGGCGTGCCCGTGTCGCCGAGGAGCGGCTGCTCGGCGGGCCGGCCACGAAGGACGCTTTTCTCGCGGCGGCTGATGCCGAGCTCGCGGACTCACGAGGGCTGCGCGATAACGCGTACAAAATCGCTCTGATGCGCAATCTGACCGCCTCGGTCTTGGGCCGGCTGGCAGAGGCGGGAGAGAAACGATGACCGCGACCGCGCAGGGGTCTGTCGGTGCGCCGCTCGGGCGCCTGGAGGGACCGCAGAAGGTGACCGGGGCCGCTCGGTACGCCGCTGAGTATCCGCAGGACGACCTGGCTTACGGGTGGATCGTGCCGTCGCCGGTGGCGTGCGGGACGCTGGACGCGGTGGTCGTCGATCCGCTGCAGGACGCGATCGCGGTTCTGTGGCACGGCAATGTGCCCGCGCTGGCGGCTGTTGACGATCCTGAGCTGGCGGTTCTGCAGTCGGAGAAGATCAGTTATCGGGGGCAGCCGGTCGCGCTGGTGATCGCGGATTCGCTGGAGGCGGCGCGGCGGGCGGCGCAGACGCTGAGCCTGTCGATCACCGCGGGCGAGAAGCCGGACACGGTGCTGCGGGAGGATCATCCAGGTTTGTACACGCCGGAGACGGTCAACCCGAGTTTCCCGGCGGAGTCGGCGATGGGCGACGTGGATAAAGCCCTCAAATCGGCTTATATAGCGATTGATGAGGTCTATTCGACCCCGGCGCTGCACAACAACCCGATGGAGCCGCACGCCACGATCGCCCGCTGGGACGGCGACAGTCTGACCGTTTTCGACTCCAACCAGCATCCGTCCGGCGTCGCCGCGACCCTCGGCGAGATCTTCGGGGCGGCGAACGTGCACGTCGTGGCCGAACACATCGGCGGCGGCTTCGGCTCCAAGGGAACCGCCCGCCCGAACGCCGTCCTCGCCGCTCTCGGCGCGCGGGTGACCGGACGCCCGGTCAAGGTGGTGCTGCCCCGCCAGCAGATGTTCAGCATCGTCGGCCACCGCACCCCGACCATCCAGCGGATTCGCCTCGGTGCCGACCGCGACGGCACCCTGACCGCAATCGACCACCAGGCGACCTCGCAGAGCAGCCGCCTGTTCGAGTACGCCGAGCAGACCGCCGTCGTGACCCGGCACATGTACGCCGCACCGAACCGCCGCACCGGCCACCAACTGGCCCGCCTCGACATGCCGACACCGCGCTGGATGCGCGCCCCCGGCGAGGCGCCCGGCATGGTGGCCCTGGAATGCGCCGTCGACGAACTCGCCGAGAGGCTCGGCATGGACCCGATCGAACTGCGCATCCGCAACGAGCCCGCCGTCGAGCCGGAGAGCGGCGAGCCGTTCACCAGCCGGCACTACGTCGAGTGCCTGCGCCGCGGCGCGCAACGTTTCGGCTGGTCCGGCCGCGATCACCGGCCGGGCCGGCGCCGCGAGGGCGACTGGCTGATCGGTACGGGGGTGGCCGGGGCGACGTACCCGACGATGGTGCAGCCGTCGACGGCCCGGGTCCGGCGCCTGGCACCGGACCGCTTCGAGGTGGCGATCGGTGCCGCCGATCTCGGCACCGGAGCCCGGACCATCCTCGCCCAGATCGCGGCGGACGCCCTCGGCGTGCCGGCGTCCGCGATCGACATCAAGATCGGCGACAGCACCCTGCCGGTCGCCTCGGTCGCCGGCGGCTCCTCCGGCAGCGCGTCCTGGGGCTGGGCGGTGACCGGCGCCTGCCGCGCCCTCGTCGCGTCCTCCTCCCCGGAGGCCGTCTTCGACACCACCGAGCTCGTGGGAAAGCAGGGCACCGCCGGACGGCACGCCTTCGGCGCGCACTTCGCCGAGGTACGCGTGGACACCGTCACCGGCGAGGTCCGGGTCTCCCGGCTGTACGGCATGTACGCCGCCGGACGCATCCTGAACCCGCGCACCGCCCGCAGCCAGTTCCTCGGCGGCATGATCATGGGGATGGGCATGGCCCTGCACGAGGAGGGTGTCCTCGACCCGGCGTTCGGCCAGTGGGTGAACAACGACCTGGCCGGATATCACATCCCGGCGCACGCCGACGTCGAGGAGATCGACGCCGAGTGGCTCGACGAGCACGACGACCAGATCAACCCGATGGGCAGCAAGGGCATCGGCGAGATCGGCATCGTCGGCTCCCCGGCCGCGATCGTCAACGCGATCTGGCACGCGACCGGCATCCGGGTACGGGACCTGCCGGTGCGCCTGGACAAGCTGCTGCCTGATCTCGGGGCGTAGAACGGGCCTGATCGGGCCGGATTCGAGAGATCATGACGGGGTGACAGGCCGCACCTTCGGAATTCTCTCCCCCTTCGTCGGCGGTGACTACTACGGCGCGATCATCGCCGGCATCAATGCGGCGGCGGTCGCGGGCGGCGATCGGGTGATGGCGGTGCAGACCCTGGACCCCGGATCGCACAGCGCGGACCGCAGCGGCTTGCCCGATTTTGATCGCCCGCTCGCCTGGGATCACCTGGCCGGCCTCGCCCTGCTGCCCGGAGCGGTCGCCGATTCCTACGCCGAGAAAGCCCGGCAAGCCGGGCTCCCGGTGGTCCAGGTCGCGCAGGACGGCTGCGGCTCCGCGGTCCTCGCGGACAACAGATCAGGGGTACGCGACGCCGTGGCGCACCTGATCGAACACGGACACTCCCGCATCGGCTTCGCCGGCTACCTCGCCCATTACGACCTGAGGGAACGCCACGAGGGGTATCGGGAGGCGATGCTCGAACACGGCCTCGACCCGGTCCTGTTCGAAAGCGCCGACAACCACGAGAGCGGCGGCGAGACGGTCGCGGAGGACCTGATCCGGGCCGGCATGCCGGTGACCGCGATCGTGGTGGGCACCGACCGGAACGCGATCGGCCTGATCAGCCGCCTGTCGTCGGCCGGGCGGATGATCGCGGTGGTGGGGTTCGACGACATCGCGGACGCGGCTTATCTGAAGCCGGCGTTGTCGACGGTCCGGCAGCCACTCGACGCGGTGGGGTCGGCGGCTTATGACCGGTTAAGCCACTTTATTTCGGGACAAGTCGAACGGGTGCCCACCGTCTTCGTCCCCCGCGAGTCGTGCGGCTGCCCGAGCCAGGGCTTCCCCATCGCCGAGTCACACACCCGCGGCCTGTTCAGCGAGGTGCAATACCTGCAGAGCACCCTGAACATCCAGTACGAGCTCGGCATCGCGCTGCTCGGCGCTGACGCCGAGGATCCACGTTCGGTGGAGTGGCTCAGCCTGACCCCGGCCGTCGCCGGATGCCTCGGCTTGTGGTCCCCTGGGGATTCTTCGCTGTTGCAGCTGGTCGGCGAGTACCGCACCTCGGTCGGCGCGCCGGACGCCGAGGTCCCGGTCGCCCAGTTCCCGCCGCCGGAGCTGTTCGGCGCGGCCGACGGCGAGGCCGGCGACGTCGTGATGGTCGCACCGGTCCGCAGCCGCGCCCGCGACTGGGGCATGCTCGCCGCCGTCGGGCGCATCCAGTCGACCACTCCGCCCGGCCGGGAGATGATGAACCACTCCGGCTCGCTGCTCGGCAAGGCCCTCGACTACCAGGTCACCATGGCGGCGCTGCGTGAGCAGGAGGAACGGCTGCGTACCGCGGCCCTGCGCGACCACCTCACCGGCCTGCCGAACCGCCTGCTCCTGGAGGACCGCCTCACCCAGGCGGGCCTGCGCGCCACCCGCGACCCGGAGTACCGCTTCGCCGTGCTGCTGCTCGACCTGGACGGTTTCAAGGCGGTCAACGACACCCTCGGCCACGCCGCCGGCGACCAGCTCCTGATCAAGGTGGCGAAGCGCCTGACCAAGCTGCTGCGCCGCACCGACACGGTGGCCCGCCTCGGCGGCGACGAGTTCGTGGTCCTGGTCGGCGGCGTCAGCGCCGAGGACGGCCACGAAACCGTCCGCAAGGCGATCCAGACAGCCCTCTCCGAGCCGTACCTCATCGACGACAAGCCGGTCACGGTAGGCGTCAGCATCGGTGTGGCCGTCTCCGGCGACACCTCCGCCGACCCCGACCGGTTGTTACGCGAGGCCGACGCCGCGATGTACCGCGAGAAGACCGCCCGCCGTTAGGGCTTGCGGGCCACGAGGCCGAATAGCGACGCCTCCACCGGGGTCGGCTGCTCCTCGTCGTCCGGGTCGGGGCGCCACTCGCTGATCGCCGCGATGCCCGGCTCGACCAGCTCCAGACCCTCGACGAACTGCAGCAGCTCGGCCCGGGTGCGCGGGTGGACGTCCGACCGGCCGGTGCGCAGCGACTCGTCCCAGCTCGCCTTCAGCTCCGGCGTGAGCAGGTCGGTGGTCGCGAGCGACATCACCAGGTGGCTGCCGGAGGGCAGTGCGTCGAGCAGCGTACGCACGACCGCTACGGACTGCTCCTGCGACGGCAGGAAGTGCACGACCGCGACCAGGATCAGGCCGACCGGTTTCGACAGGTCGAGGATCTCCAGCCCGGCCAGGATCTTCTCCGGCTCGCGCAGGTCCTCCTCGATGTACCGCGTCTCGCCCTCGGCCGAACTGGTCAGCAGCGCCCGCGCGTGCGCCATCACCATCGGGTCGTTGTCGGCGTAGACGATCCGGCTCTCCGGGGCGATCCGCTGCGCCACCTCGTGCGTGTTGTCAGCGGTCGGCAGCCCGGTGCCGACGTCGAGGAACTGCCGGATGCCGGCGTCGGCGGCGAGATAACCGACGGCGCGGCGCAAGAACGCGCGGTTGGCCCGCGCGGCGATCCGGGCAGCGGGGTACGACGTGGCGAGCAGGTCCCCCGACTCGCGATCAGCGGCGAAGTTGTCCTTGCCACCGAGCCAGTAGTTGTATCGCCGGGCCGGATGCGCGACCCCGGTGTCGAACCTCTCGAACGTCACCCGAAAGATCCTAATAGGAGCCGACAGGCAACGGCGAGACCGTCTTGGTGACGCCGAAGGCGAAGGTCGTCTGGATCGAGGCCAGGCCGGGAATGGTGCGCAGACGGGTGCGGACGAAGTCCTCGTACGACGCGAACGACGCCACCGTGATCTTCAGCAGGTAGTCCTGGTCGCCGGCGAGCAGGTACGCCTCGACGATCTCCGGGATGCCGCGGATCTCCGCCTCGACGCGCTCGACCACCTCGGCGCCGTGCGACTCCAGGGTGATCCGGACGAACGCCGTGATCGCCAGGCCGACCGCCTCCTGATCGAGCACGGCCCGATATCCGGCGATCACTCCGGCCTCTTCGAGCAGGCGTACCCGGCGCAGGCAGGGCGACGGGGACAGGCCTACCCGGTCGGCGAGTTCCTGGTTGCTGAGGCGGCCGTCGCTCTGCAGAGCGAGCAGGATCTGCCGGTCGATCGCGTCGAGGCTCTTCATGTAGCAGATTCTGCCAAGATCAAGGTCTTTCACGCACGAATTAGCAATCGCCTGCCCTCGCGATCCGCATAGCGTTCCAGCCATGAGAAGGCCGTTGGGATTGGCTGCCATGGCGGCGACGGTGGTGGTCTGGGCCGGGTTCGCGCTCAGCATCCGCGGCATCGGCGCGTCCGGCCTCACGACGATGGACGTGGCGCTGATCCGCTTCACCACGCCCGTCATCCTGTTGTCGCCGTGGATCCCGCGAACCCTACGGTCGTTGTCCCGCGAGCGGCCGGCCGTCGTCGCGGCGCTCTGCGTCGGGGCGGGACTGCCGTACTTCGCGGTCTCCGCACTGGGCGGTTCGCTGACCAGCGCGGCCCTGGTCGGGCTCGTCATCCCGGGCGTCGTGCCGATTTTTGTGGCCGTTCTCGCGTACCGAAGTCTGGGTCTGCGGATCCGGCGGGCGCAAGCCGCCGCGCTCGGCGTGATATTGATCGGCGTCGCGGCTTCGGTGTCGTGGCGCACCGGCGGCGGGATCGTCGTGCTGCTGGTCGCCGGGCTGATCTGGAGCGTCTACACGCTCGCACTGCGATCGACCCGGCTCGATCCGGCTGGTGCCGCGCTGGTGCTCTGCGTGCCGTCCGCGCTGGTCACTGCCGCGCTGATCGGATTCGGACTCGTGCCGTCGCATCTCACCTCCAACGGCGACGACGTGCTCCTTTACGTCGCCGTGCAGGGCATCGGCGTCGGTGTGATCGCCGCGCTCTGCTACTCGATCGCGATCCGGAATCTCGGACCGCGGATGGCCGCCTGCCTCGGCGCACTCGCTCCGGCGCTGACCACGATCACCGCCGTGCCACTGCTGGGCGAGCCGATCACGACATCGACACTCGTCAGCCTGGCGCTGATCGTGACCGGCGTCGTCCTGTTCCCGCTGTTGGAAGGAAAACCCCATCATGTTGCTGACCGCCGACCCGTTGTGGCAGCTCACGGCGGCCTGCGCCGATGACGCGCGGCCTGAGCGCCTCGACCTGATCGTCGGCGTCTACCGCGACGACAGCGGCGCGAGCCCGGTGATGCGCGCGGTCCGTGCGGCGGAGTTGCGCTTAGCGCAACGATCAACATCCAAGGAGTACGCGGGACCGTCCGGCAACCGTCGGTTCGCGGCGCTGCTGACCGACCTGATGCTCGGCGACCCCGCCCTGACCTCCCGCACCGTCGCGGTGCAGAGCGTGGCCGGTACCGGAGCCCTCCGCCTGATCGCCGAACTGCTCGCCACGACTGGGCCGGATCGGACAGTGCATCTCGGCACGCCCTCGTATGTGAACCACGCCGGCATCCTGGCGGCAGCGGGTCTGCGGGTCGCGACGCATCCGGTCCGGGACATGCTGGCCGCGGTGGAGACCGCACGGCCCGGTGACGCGCTGGTGATCCAGGGGTGCTGTCACAACCCGAGCGGGTTCAGCATGCCGATCCGGCAGTGGGACGAGTTGAGCGCGGCGCTGGTCCGGCGTGGTGTGGTGCCGTTCATCGACCAGGCTTATTTCGGCCTCGGCGACGGCCTGGACGCTGATCTCGCCGGGATGCGCCGGCTACTGCGGGCGGTGGGGTTCGGGGTGGTCGCGGTGAGCGGTTCGAAGGCGTGGGGCTTGTATAGCGAGCGGGTCGGCGCGGCCCTGGTCGTCGGGGATCTGCCGGGTGTCCGTAGCGAGCTGGAGGGTGTCCGTGGCGAAGTGCCCGGCGTTCGCGGCCTGTTGGAGGGTTTCGCTCGGACCAGTTACTCCCAGCCGCCGGCTCACGGCGCGATGATCGTCGAAGAGATCCTCGGCGACCCGGAGCTGACCGCGTGCTGGCGTTCCGAGCTGGAGGCGATGCGCCGGCGGCTCGGGCGCTTGCGAACGGGACTGGCTTCCCATTTAGACATGCCGGATCTGGCGGAGCAGCGCGGGATGTTCCTCAGCCTGCCACTGACGGCCGACGCGATGGAGAGGCTGCGCGTGGACCACGGCATCTATGGCCTGCCGAGCGGCCGGATCAACCTGGCCGGCCTACCCGAGTCCCGCATCCCCCAGGTAGCCGAAGCGATCCGACTAGCTCTCGCCGCCGAATAGCCCGCGAAACAGCGGCGATCCTGCTGGTCAGTGCCGTCAGTGCAGGCGGTGCCGTCAGGGAAATGCGACGTCGCGTTGCCGAGGGGCGAGCCGTAGCTCAGCCATGTCATGGGCCAGCGATAACGTGGCTGAACTACGGCTCGTGCCCCGCGGCCGTAGCCCCGGCACGTTATGAGAGCCCGATGACATGGCTGAGCTACAGAGAGGATTGGTGGTGAGCACCTCCCGCCCGGGGTCTGACCCACTGAGCTACTGACTTCGGGTCTTCGAGCCGATCTGTCGGCTT
>NZ_QLMJ01000030.1 GCF_003259845.1 Actinoplanes lutulentus | reverse complement strand
ACCTGCGGTGGACAGCCGCGTGCGAGCGATCCCACCGGTCACCTCGACCAAGCCTGGCCGGGCTGCGGTCGTACTTCAATGAAACAAGTAGCCGCCGAACGGGCGCGCCGGGCCACCGAACTCGAACCGGCTCATCCCTGACTGCCCGGGTGCACAGCGTGAGCATGGCGCACTTTCCCAACTACTTTCACCCGGCGCGCGGCACGAGGCTAACCGGCGCCGTCCACGAAACCCGCAGACCGCAATGCCGCCGTCCGTGCGCCATCAAGACTTTCGTGGTTCGGCCTGATCACCCGTTTGCACTCGACCAGACTGTCCTGGTGAGCTTCGACCTGATGCTTGTCGACCCGGACACCGCTCCGACAAGCGAGCAGATTTACCAACGCCTCGACTCCGATGAACCGGAGGCCCTGCTCAGCAACCGAATGCGGGCAGCCATCGACGAGTGCGCGTCTCGCTGGCCTGGCTCTGACCAGGCCGACTCGCCGTGGGCATCCTGGCCGCTAGCCGACGAGACGGGGCCGTCCGTCATTGAAATCAACATCCAGCACGAGTTCGCCGATGACATGGTGCCGACACTTATAGAGATCGCCGGGCGCCACGGCATCGTCCTCTACGACCCCCAACAGGACGAACTCCACCTGCCGGCACGATTGTTACCACGCGATTGACCCCTCGGCCGCCGCCCCGAGACACGCCGCCGAGGACCCGCATCGGCGCGTGGTTCGCTTGAGATCTGGCGTCACCGCGAGTGTCGTCAGCCCCATGCTGATAGGCGTCGACTTTCTCGTCGGCGAGATCTAAGACCGGGCTCGATCAACGGCCTGAAGGCGTTGATGAATCGCCGAACAGCTCGTGGCGGAGCAAGCGTGCTGGGTGCGCTGATCAGGCCGGTGAGAGAGCCTCTGCCCGGCTTCTTCCGCCGCATCGGCGCAAGACCGCCGCGTCGGCGCAAGACCGCCTCATTGGCGCAAGGTCAGTCGCCGTCACCGCCGCTGCCGGAGGAGCTGTCGCCGGAGGAGCTGTCGTGCCCCGACGAGTGGTAGTGCCCGCCGCCTCCCACATCGAACGTCGGTTCTGCGCCTGGGGCCTGGGAATGGCCGGTCGTGCTGAAAGCTCGGTGCCCTGACGCACGACGTTGCCTGGTCGCCTTAACCACGCCGACAACAGCGAAGCCGACTATGACGGCCAGCAGCAAGAACTCCATACCCGCAGTGTGGTCTACGTCAGCAACTCGCGGGTGCCCGCCCGGGGTAGCGGTTTCGCCGGCCTCTACGGCATCCGGTTCGCCTTCGAACTGCGCGACGGTGAGCCCTTCGTCCTGGCGTACAGAGAGCCGCTGCTGTCCATCTGCCTCCAGGCCGGGAAGACCACCGGGCAGAGCGTGGCGAGCAGGTACACGCCGCCAACCGTCAGCAGCGCACCGGGCAGACCGGACGCATCCACGAGGAAGCCTGCGGCGAGTCCGCCCAGCGGAGTGATCAGCTGGACCGCGGCGGTCGTCGCACTCAGCACGCGGCTGCGCAGTTCCTCGGGCACCGTCTCGTACGTCACGGTGGTGATGATGGGGTTGAGTACACCGAAGGCGAGACCCTCTACCGCCATGATCACGGCGAGCGGGGTGAAGGTGTCGGTGAAGGCGGCCACCACGAAGCGCGGCAGGCCCCCGATGAGAAAAGCGACCGTGAACACCGGCCACCGGCGAAACCGGCTGCCCACAGCCCCGTAGATCAGCGCCCCTGTGAGTGCGCAGATGCCGAACGCCGCGTTCAGCAGACCGAGATCGATGGCACCAGCAAGCTGCTCACGGGCGTGCACGGGAAGAAGCACGGCACTCCATCCCTGGTCGAGGCCCCTGGTGACCAGCGTCATCAGGCACAGGCCCAGCAGCAGCGGCGTGGCCGCCACGAAGCGATAACCCTCCGCGAGCTCACGACGGTAGGCCGGCAACGACACCGGCTCGACCTGACGCAAGGGCTGCGCCTCGGGCAGGTCACGCACCCCGAACGCGAACAGCGGCGCCGCCACGGCGAAAGTCGCGGCGTCCACCAACAGCACGGTGTCGGCTCCGAGTACGGCGATCAGCACACCTCCGAGAGCGGATGCTGTCAGCGCCGCGCAGCGTGCCGCACCGTCGTACAGTCCGGCGGCCCTGGTCAGCGGCATTGCGGCGCGTTCGGCGAGCGCGGGCAGCAGCACGCCGCGGGCCGTTTCACCAGGGGCACGGAACAGCCCTGTCAACGCCATCAGCGCGCACAGCATCCAGAACTGCAGGATGCCGGCGAACTGCAACAGCGGAATCGCCGCTACAGCGGCTCCGCAGGTGAGATCCGAGGCGACACTCACCCGCCGTCGTCCCATCCGGTCGATGACCGGACCGGTGACAAGCGCAGCGAGTACCGCGGGCAGCAGTGTGCAGAACGCCACCGTCCCGGCCTTGACGGCACTGCCCGTGCTCTGCAGCACGAACCACGGCACGCCCATATACGTGAGACAGTTGCCGGCGATCGAAACGAGGTTGGCGGCAAGGACCGTCATCAGCGGACGGCGATCACAAGTCACAAAGTGTTCGGGCACTACGGTGGTCTCCCTGCGAGGAAGCACCCACCGCGAACGAAGCAGGTCAGCCGGTGGGCGAGGCGAAGTCGTCAGCGTCTGGCGCGCATAGCGAGGCGCACCGCGATGCGGTGTTCACTAGCAGCGCCTCCAACACTTCGCCGGGATGACCACCCGGCACCTCCACACATCGTCACCCCGGACGCCGGCACTTCGCAACGACGATCCGTTCATCACTGGCCGGCGCAGCGGACTGGGCTGGGGGACGCCAGGTGGGAGCCGGCGGTTGAACGGCACGCTGAGAACCTGTCACAAAACGTGGGGCTGTGCGGTCATACCCGTATGCGGACGATTCTGGTGGTGGGTGGCGGCTATGCCGGGTTCTACACGGCGTGGAAGCTGGAGAAGAAGCTGCGCCGAGGCGAGGCGCGGGTTGTGCTGGTCGATCCCCGGCCGTACATGACGTACCAACCGTTTCTGCCCGAGGTGCTCGCCGGTTCGGTCGAGGCGCGGCACGCGGCCGTCGCTCTGCGCCGGCACCTGCGCAAAACAAAGATCATCTCCGGTACGGTCACCGCCGTCGATCACGAGCACAAGACCGCTTCGGTACGCCCGGTGGACGGCCCGGAGTTCCCCATCTCCTATGACGTCATCGCGGTGACGGCGGGCGCGGTGACCCGGCAGTTCGGTGTGCCCGGCGTGACCGAGGAGGCGTTCGGTCTCAAGCACGTCGAAGAGGCTGTGGCGATCCGGGACCGGCTGCTCACCGCGTTCGACCGGGCGTCGACGCTTCCCGACGGGCCGCTGCGGCGCAAGCTGCTCACTGTCACCTTCGTCGGCGGCGGGTTCTCCGGTGTCGAAGGGTTCGGCGAGCTTCTGTCGCTCGCCACGGGGCTGCTTCGTGCGTACCCGGAAATCGCCTTTGAAGATCTTGATTTTCACCTGGTCGAGGCGCTCGGCCGGATTCTGCCGGAGGTGACCGAGGGACCCAGCCGGTGGGTGGTGCGTGAGCTGGAGAAACGCGGCGGGCGGGTGCATCTGAACACCCAGCTGGTCTCCGCGGTGGAGGGGCATGTGGTGCTGTCGAGCGGCGAGGAGTACGACTCGGGGCTGATCGTGTGGACGGCCGGCAACGGGGCGAACCCGATGGTGCGCAGCCACACCGACCTGCCGATCAACGAGCGCGGCATGGTGACGGTCCGTGCCGACCTGCGCGTCGGCACCGACGAGAACCCGGTGATCGACGCGTGGGCCGCCGGTGACGACGCGGCCGTGCCGGATCTGGCGGTGGGCAGGCCGGGTGCGGCGACCGTGCCGAACGCGCAGCACGCGGTGCGCCAGGGCAAGCTGCTGGCCGGCAACATCGTGGCCGTTCTGCGAGGCCGGATGCCCCGGAACTATGTGCACCACAGCCTCGGCACGGTCGCGACGCTCGGGCTGGGGCGGGGCATCTTCCAGTACCGTGGAATCGTGATCAAGGGCTGGCCGGCGTGGCTGATGCATCGTGGTTATCACGTACTGGCCGTGCCGAGCTGGGAGCGCAAGGCCCGGGTCGCGGCGGTGTGGCTGACAGCTGTCTTCTACGGACGCGACATCGTTTCGCTGGCGTCGGTGCAGGATCCGCGGCACGAGTTCGTCTCCGGTGGTTCCGGCGCCTCGACCGGGCATGCCCGATCCTCATGACGATGTCGTCGGCAGGCTGATCACGGCCTGCGGGGCCGCTGACATCGACGCGATACGGAAGGTCCTCGTTCCGGAGGCCGTCGCCGTCTGTGACGGCGGGGTGCTGCCCGTCGTGCACGGCGCGGACGACGTCGCCGAGCTGGTGATCGCACTGCTCGGCGGTCCCGGCGAACTCACCCCGGAGTCGGTGAACGGCCAGGCCGGGCTGGCCCTGCGTAGGGCCGGCCGGGCGGTGGCGGTGGTGGCGGTGACATCGGCGGGCGAGCGGATCGCGGCTCTGTGGATGGTTCTCCATCCGATCAAGCTGACCGGATGGCATCGCCCCTGACCACGCTCGTGCCCTCGGCCGGCGAAGGACCGGCCCAGCGCTACGAGCACGAGCAGGGTCCAGGCGGCTGTCAACGCGTACCCGAAGGTCTCGCCGATGAGCGTGCCCAGCAGGCGGTGAGCAATCTCGAAGGACCCGACGTCTCCGTCCGCGGCGAAGCCGGGAACCAGGAGGGGCCCGCGCGCCAGACCGATCACGGTGGGTGATTTGCGTACTCTCGCAGTCGCCTCGGAACTGGCCGTAGGCATCGACGAAAAGCGACTCCGACCAGGTACTTAAGGGTGAGAAGTACCATTGGATCATGATGCGCTCGTAACAACCGTGTACCCGGTGTGTGACCATGCCACGCGAGCGCGAGCACCCGTACCTTGATCGGAGTCCCATGTTCTCCCGCAACACCCCCGACCCCATGCTCCTGCGCGGCCTGACGTCCCGGCGGCTCGGCCGCCGCGACGCGCTGCGCATCGGCGGACTTTCGGCGCTCGGCGCCGCGCTGGCCGCCTGCGGAGTGGAGGGCAAGGGCACCCCGGCGGCAAGCGTGGACAGCAGCACGATCGCCACGTTCTGGGCCGGTAAGTCGCAGAACGGCAAGCTCGACTTCGCGAACTGGCCGCTGTACATGGATCCGGAGAAGCCGGAACTGAAGGCGTTCACCGCCAAGACCGGCATCGAGGTGAACTACCAGGAGGTCATCCAGGAGATGGGCCCCTGGTTCGCCAAGGTGCAGCCGCAGCTCTCGGCGAAGCAGGACATCGGCTTCGACCTCATGGTGATCACCAACGGCGTGCAGTTCGGGCAGTTCCGTTCGGCCGGGTTCCTGGCGCCGCTGGACCACACCCGGCTGCCGAACTTCACCAAGAACGCGGCCAAGACGTACACGACCGAGGCGTTCGACCCGGGCAACGTGTTCAGCGTGCCGTGGGCGTCCGGGATCACCGGCATCGCGTACGACCCGGCCAAGGTCGACCGGCCGATCACCAAGCTCGCCGACCTGTGGGACCCGGCGTTCAAGGGCAAGGTCGGGATGATGTCCGACCTGACCGAGCTGGCGAACTTCGGCATGCTCGCGGCCGGCGTCGACCCGGGCACCTCGGACGAGGCGGGCTGGAAGAAGGGCGCCGCGAAGCTGCAGGAGCAGAAGGACAAGGGCATCGTCCGGCAGTACTACGAGCAGGACTACGTCGACGCCCTCGGCAACGGCGAGGTGTGGATCACCCAGGCCTGGTCCGGCGACATCTTCCAGAAGAACCTCTCCGACGGTACGAACTACAAGTTCGTGATCCCGGAAGAGGGCGGCACGATCTGGACCGACAACTTCACGATCCCGATCACCGCGGCGAACCCGGTCGACGCGATCACGCTGATCGACTACTTCTACGAGGTCGCGAACGCGGCGGCGCTGGCCGAGTACATCAACTACGTCTGCCCGGTTCCGGCCGCGCAGGCGCAGATGCGGTCGGACGCCGCCGAGCTCTCGGGTGACGAGAAGAAGGAGATGCTCGAGGTCGCGGAGAGCTCCCTGGTGTTCCCGAGCGAGGCGGATTACGAGAAGCTGCACTACTACGTCAGCTTCAACACGGCCGAGGAGCAGCAGGACTTCACCAAGGTCTTCGAGCCGATCGTCCTGGGCTGAGCCTTGACGGGAGGGCCGCGAAAAACGGCCCTCCCACGAAACTCAGGCGAAGATCGTCGCGATCTTCTCGGACTCGCTGGTGATCGTGTCGGCGCTGACCAGGTCGGTCGCCTGGGCGGTCAGGACGGCGGCACGCTTGTCGAGGATGGTCTTGGCGGTGCCGCTGGTGTAAAGGCTGGCCTTGAGGTCGGTCTGGGCTTTTGTGTACGCGGCCGCGAAGGTCGTGTTCGCCTGGAAGCGCGTCACGAGGATGTTGCTCCGCCCACCGAAGCCACCGCCGCCGTTGCCCTTCCCACCGCCGCCGGTCGGCGCCTGTCGCTGGCCCCCATCGTTCTGGTCAGGCGCACCGCTCGGAGCAGCACCACCACCAGCCGGCATCCCCCCACCACCGGGCATTCCGCCGCCTCCGCCCATGCCTCCGAAAGCCAGGTTCAAGTCCCAGTTCACCACCGTCATGATCTTCGTGTCGGCGGTGTAGCGGAGATACGAGTTGTTGCCCGGCCCGTCGATGTCGTCCGAGTTCTGCACCAGCTCCTGGAACGCGAGATACTTCGCGAACGCATCCACATCCAGGTATTTCCCGAGGTCGGAGCCGAACGTGGCGTCATCCGACTCGTTGATGAACTTCAAGAACGCGATCAGCGGCGTGAAGTCATCCTTGTCACCGCTCTCCTGGTCGAAGACGTCGTCGTACTTCGCGGCGTCGTCACCCCGATAGCTGTAATCCCCGTTCGACTCGGCTTTATAGAGAATCCCGGACCCGTCGAAGTTGTCGGCCATCCACTTGTCGCCCGGGTTCTCCACGACGAGGCGCAGCACCTCGGTGCCGCCGTTCACGCTGAGCCGCGTGGAGAACGACTTCTCGGTCGCCAGCCCGGCCGACCCGAGCAGTTCCAGAGCAACCGCCTCGTTGAGCGCCGACTCCGAGTTGTTGGACCGCACCACGAACTCGGTGTAACCCTGGTGCGCCTGCCCGTCCACGTACTTGTCGAGCCGCACCAGCCACGGCAGATCCTCGGGATTGTCCGCGGAGATGCTGTTCCCACCCATTCCGCCGCCGCCCTGCCTGCCGGTGGTGGTGGCGGCAGCGGACGACGACGTGGAAGCAGAAGACGACGACGAAGCGGTCAGCCCGCGCAGCGACGAGTTCCCCTTGAGCCGCAGCCCGGCCTTCTCATAGGAAACCCCGTCGATCGTCACCGCCGTCTCGATCCAGTCCTTCGTCTCGTTGTCGAGATAGGACGCGATCATCGTGTCGTACGCGCTGTCGTCGAACTTCAGCACGATGTCGTGCACCACGCCGCTGTCGAAGATCGTGGCGTTCGCGCTGCCGGACGACGTCTTGGTGGCGCCGGCGGCACAACCACCGAGCGCGGCCAGGCCGAGAGCTCCGGCCAGCGCGGCGCCGAAGCGGCGGCGCGAGAGAGTGTACGAGGAGCCGGGTCCCGACATGAGTCATCCTTCGTAGCCGTGCGACTGGACCCCTCTAGAAAAGTTCACCCGCCGTTGTCCCGGATGTGCACAACCTGTGGGTTCCATGACAACCAATACCGAGGGGTCACATGAACTTCGAGGAGATCTATCAGGACAGCACCCCGCCGCCGTGGGAGATCGGTGGCGCTCAGCCCGCCCTCGCCGCTGCCATCGACGCCGGTGAGCCGCGGGGGCCGCGTGCTCTCGATCTCGGCTGCGGCACCGGTGACCTGGCGATATCGCTGGCCCAACGGGGTTTCGAGGTGACCGGGATCGACATCTCGCCGACCGCCATCGAACGCGCCCGCGCCAAGGCCGCAGCGCTCCATCTCGACATCACCTTCGCCGTCCAGGACGCCACGAACCTGGACACCTCGGCAAAACGATTCGACTCGATCTTCGACTCCGGGCTCCTGCACAACCTCGTGCGGATCAGCAGCGGCGTCGACGCGTACCTCTCGGCTCTCCCCCGCCTCGCCGCGCCCGGCGCGACCCTCTTCGTGCTCGCGGTCTCGTCGCGCGCACGCCAGGGCTGGGGGCTGAGCGAGGAGTTCCTGCGCGCCGCATTCGCCGCGCCTGCCTGGATCGGCACCTCAGTCGAGGAGATCGACATAACCGCCCTTCCGGGCGGCGAGCAACTCACCCTGAGCGGTCATCTCCTGCGAGCGACAACCCCACTTGGGTACGCGTAAAGCACCCCGCCGTCACTGAAGACGAACCGGGGTTTTCCGGCCACGGATCGCGATGATGGCGTTGAGGCTGTGCTGGCGGGTGCAGCGTTCCAGCTCGTCGGGCGGTACCTCGCCGGAGCGGATCATGCGCAGCAGCTCGTCGTGTTCGTCGACGGCGCTGGCCAGCCGGTGGGCCGGCCAGCGGGAGGCGAGGACCCGGGACGCGTCGATGCGGTCCCAGAGGCTGTCGAGTGATTCGACCAGGTAACGGTTGTCGCTGTTCGCGTACAGGGTCCGGTGGAAGAGCCGGTGCAGCGCCATGACCTCGCCGTGCTGGTCGGCGGGGCCGCCGGCGTGGGCGCGCAGGGCGTCGTTGAGGCGCTGGGCCTCGCCGAGGGCGGCGGGGGTGATCCGGCACTGGGCGCGGCGCATCGCGTACCCATCAAGGAGCGCAAGCATCTCGACCAGCTGTTCCCACGCCTCGTCGTCGAGGGTGTTGACCCGGGCGCCGACGTTGCGTTCGAAGGTGACCAGGTTTTCCGCCTCGAGGCGGCGGATGGCCTCGCGCACCGGGACCGGGCTGACGTCGAGGTCGCGGGCGATGGCGCTCAGAACGAGGCGTTCGCCGGGGCCGTAAACGCCGGTGAGGATGCGTTCACGGATCGACCGGTACACCGACTCGTGTTTCGAAAGGAGAGACGACATAGACCCCGTCCACGGTGATCGTATATCTTTCGATGGATCGTATACGATCCGAGAGTCGTCGCTACGGGGGCGGGCGACAAAGGTGCCGGGGCTGCCCAAGTGGGGGGTGGGCAGCCCCGGCACCCCTCGTTACGCCCGCAAACGGCGGTAAGCGCGCGCCGACAGCGGCACGAACACCGCCGTCAGGACGAGCGGCCAGGCCAGGGCCAGCCACACCGCCCCGTCCTGAAGGATGCCGGCGGTCACCCCGGTCGGATTGCCGAACAGCTGGCGCACCGCGGTCGCTGTGGCGGACAGCGGGTTCCACGCCGCGATCGCGCCCAGCCAGGCCGGCATCGTCTCGGCCGAGACGATGGCCGTGGACAGGAATCCGATCGGCCAGACCAGCACCTGCACGGCGGCGGTCGCTCCCCCGCCGCGGAAGCTCAGGCCCAGGAAGATGCCGATCCAGAGCACGGCGAACCGCAGGAGCAGCAGCAACAACACGGCGAGCGCTGCCGATGCCGGATCCGAGGTGATCCGCCAGCCGACCAGCAGGCCACCGACGATCAGCACGAGCAGCTCGAACGCCGAGTTGGTCATGTCGGCGCCGACCCGGCCCAGTGCCACCGACGCGCTGCCGATCGGCATCGAACGGAACCGGTCGGTGATGCCCTTCTTCGCGTCGTTCGCCATCGCGGTCGCTGTGGACTCGACGCCGAACATCATGCTGAGCGCCATCATGCCGGGGAGCAGGTAATCGATGTACTCACCGCCGCCGGGCAGGGTGATCGCCCCGCCGAACAGGAACCCGAAGACGAGCAACAGCATGATCGAGAAGAGGACACCGAAGATCGGCGCCCACGGTTCGCGTACCCAATGGGCCAGTTCTCGCTGGGTGAGGATCCAGCCCGCGCGGATCGTGGTCATCGGACCGCCTCCGGTGAGGTGAGTGCCAGGAACGCCTCGTCCAGGGTGGGCCGGCGAAGCTGCAGGTCCTCCGGGGTGACGCCTAGGTCGTCGAGGGTGCGGATGATGCCGGCCAGGCTCTCGCCGGCCAGTTCGACGGTGATCGTGCGGGTGTCCTCGTCGACTGTCGCTGTCGGGCCCAGCTTTTCGGCCACCCTGTCGAGGCGGTCCCGCAATGCCAATGTGAGCGTGACGCGATCTCCTCCTACGTGGCGCTTGAGCTCGGTGGGCGTACCTTGGGCAATGATTTTTCCGTGGTTCATCACGGAGATCTCGGAGGCGAGCTGGTCGGCTTCGTCGAGGTACTGGGTGGTGAGCAGGACCGTGGTGCCGCGCGCGGCGATCTCGCGGATGGTGGTCCAGACCTCGTTGCGGGCGCGCGGGTCGAGGCCGGTGGTGGGTTCGTCGAGGAAGAGCACGGCGGGGGTGAGCAGCAGGCCGGCCGCGATGTCGAGGCGGCGGCGCATGCCACCGCTGTAGGTGGAGACGGCTTTCTCGGCGGCGTCGCTCAGACCGAAAATGCTCAGCATCTCGTCGGCGCGCTCCTGTGCCTGTGTTTTGCCGAGGCCGTAGAGGCGGCCGAACATCACCAGGTTCTGCCGGCCGCCGAGGACCTCGTCGACGGCGGCGTTCTGACCGATCAGGCCTATCCGGCGACGGACCTGCGCGGCCTGGGTGCGCACGTCGAATCCGGCGACGCTGGCACTCCCCTCATCGAGATCGATGAGGGTGGCCAGGGCTTTCACCGCCGTGGTCTTGCCGGCGCCGTTCGGTCCGAGCAGGCCGTGGATGACGCCGGCCGGCACGTGCAGGTCGAATCCGTCGAGGGCGGCGAGGTCGCCGTATCTCTTGCGTAATCCTTCGGCGATCAGGGTGTGCACCAGGGCGCTCCTTAACTCCGTATACCTTACGGACTTTCGTTGCGTCGAACACCGTACACCTCACGGGGTAGTCTTCGCACATGGAAAATCGGGAACCCGACCGCACGCTGGAGCTGCTCTGGCGCCGCACCCTGGGCACACCGCAGGGCAAACGCGGGCCGAAACAGCGGGTCAGCGTCGACGAGGTGATCGAGGCGGCGATCGCGGTCGCCGACGAGGAGGGCCTACCGGCGTTCTCGATGCGCAAGGTCGCCGACCGGCTCGGGCTGAAGCTGATGAGCGTCTACACCTATGTCCCGGGCCGTTCCGAGTTGATCGGCCTGATGGTCGACGAGGTGATCGGGTCGCACGAGCATCCCGTTTATGCGGGCGACCTGCGCGAGCGCGTGACCGTTATGGCCCAGCACATGTGGGACGAGTACCACCGGCACCCGTGGCTGCTGCAGGTGGAGAACAGCCGCCCGTGGATCGGCCCGAACAGCTCCGCCCGCTACGAATGGCAGCTGGCGGCACTGGAGGGCGCCGGTTTCAGCGACCTCGACATGGACCAGATCGTCACGTCGATCGGCGCCTTCACCGCCGGCACGGCCCAGATCTCGATCAGCTCTCGCCGGACCGCCGAGCAGACGGGGATCACCGACGCGGACTGGTGGGCGGTGAACGCGCCGGTGCTGGAGCGGGTGATGGTGCCGGGCGCCTACCCGATCTCCGGCCGGGTGGGCACGGCGGCCGGCGAGGCGTACAACGCGGTCAGCGACCCGGATCGCACGTTCCGCTTCGGCCTGGCCCGCCTCCTGGACGGCATCGAGCTGCTGCTGCAGGCACGTGGTGATCAACACGAGATTCGCGACGAGCCCGCGAGGTAGCGTCGCCTGCATGGACGTTCTGGTGGTCGGTGGACACGGCAAGATCGCACTGCGCCTGCTCGGGCTGCTCGCCGCTCGCGGTGACCGCGCCCGCGGGCTGATCCGCAACCCGGATCAGGCCGCCGATCTGGAAGCGGCCGGCGCGATCCCGATCATCGGCGACCTGGAGTCGGACGCGACCCTGGAGCCCTACGTGAAGGGTGCGGACGCCGTCGTCTTCGCCGCCGGCGCGGGCCCCGGCAGCGGCGACGCCCGCAAGGCGACGGTCGATCTGGGCGGCGCGGTCAAGCTCATCGATGCCGCACAAGCCCTTGGGGTACGCCGATACGTGATGATCAGCTCGATCGGAGCCGACCGGCCCGAGGCGGCGAGCGGCTCGATGCTGCCGTACCTGCGCGCGAAGGCCGAGGCCGACCGCCGGCTGATCGACAGCGGCCTCGACTTCACGATCATCCGGCCCGGCTCGCTGACCGACACCCCGAGCACCGGCCGGGTCCGCCTGACCACCGAGCTGGGCGGCCGGGCGTCGGTGGCCCGCAACGACGTGGCCGAGGTGCTGGCCGAGGTGCTCCGAACCCCGTCGACCGCGGGCCTGATCGCCGAACTCTTCGCCGGCGACACCCCGGTCACCGAGGCGGTCCGAACCCTGCGCCCCGCTCCCTGAGGACCGCGTCGACTTCGGGCGCGATCCGCACCTCAAATCGACACACGACGGAGTCCACAATGTTGCGTGTCGACTTCGGGTGCGATCCGCGCCCCAAATCGACACGGTGGTGGTGGGTCACCCGGGCGGGGCTGGGCGACGGGCTCGTTTGGCGGGGCGCGCGACACTGGGCACCATGGACCACGAAACCGCGCTCGCGTCGCTGTTCTCGCCGGACGGGCGCCTCGACCCGTACCCCGCCTATGACGCACTCCGCGAGCACGCGCCGATCTTCCAGGCGCTCGACGGGCGCTGGTTCGTCACGACGCACGAGCTCACCAACCGCCTGATGCGGGAGCCGAGCCTGCGGGTCGCGGACGCCGGCGATTACGACATCGGCTGGCCGGACTGGCGGGAGAACCGCGCGGTCGCGTCCATTGTGATGTCGATGCTGCAGTACAACCCGCCGGAGCACACCCGGGTCCGCCGGGCCGCGGCCGCGACGTTCACCGCCCGCCGCGTCGCCGGGCTCCGTGACGTGATCACCACGATCGCCGAGGACCTGATCGACGAGATGCCGGATCGGGCGGACTTCGTCAGCGCGTTCGCCTATCCCCTGCCCATCGGGGTGATCTGCGCCCTGCTCGGCGTGCCCGAATCTGATCGGCCGTGGTTCCGCCAGCGGGCCGCCGACCTGACCGTGGTCCTCGAACCGATCAGCAGCCACGAGGAAATGAGCGCCGCCGACACCGCAGGCCGTGAGCTGGAGGATTACTTCATCGGCCTGATCGCCGAACGCCAGAAGAACCCCCAGGACGACCTGACCACCGCCCTCGCCGCCGACAAGTCACTGACCGGCCAGGAGCTGCTAGCCAACCTGGTCCTGTTGCTCGTGGCCGGTTTCGAGACCACCACGAACCTGCTCGGCACCGGCCTGGAAATCCTCCTCGCGCGACCCGATCACGGCGATCGGTTGCGCTCCGACCCGGGCCTCGCGCCCGCGTTCGTCGAGGAGATCCTTCGGTACGACTCACCGGTCCAGCTGACAACCCGGTTCACCAGCACCGAGCTGGATCTCGGCAACGGTCACCGCCTGCGCGCCGGCACCCCGCTGACCATGCTGCTCGGCTCGGCGAACCGCGACCCGGCCCGTTACCCGAGCCCGCACCGCTTCGACCCGGACCGCCCGAACATCCAGCCGGTCTCCTTCGGCGGCGGCGCCCACTATTGCCTCGGCGCACCTTTGGCCCGCTTGGAGGCCCAGGTCGCTTTCCCCCTCCTGCTGAAAAAGCTCCCCACCCTGAAACCAGCCGCCACCCCGGTCCGCCGCGACCGCCTGGTCCTCCGCGGCTTCGCCTCCCTGCCAGTAACCACCCGATAAGCCCAGCCAGCAGGCGCCCCCACCGCCGATCTTGCTAAGCCACGCAACACGCGAGTTCCACCACTTCAGCGGGCCAATCCGCCGAGAACAGGCTGATCAACGTCGGCCACGTGGACGGGTGGACGGGTGGACGGTTTAGCGTGGATGAGGTCGCACGGATGCGGTCTGTGTGACTTCACCACGGCCAGGGCGTGGACCCGGGCACACGGTGGCGTTACGTGCGACCTGATCCACCCTGCGACAGTGCCCGCCTGGCCCGGCCCTGACCGCTGATCCGGCTGGTTGTCAGTGCTGGACCCTGCTGATCAATTGAGCTAGCCGTCTACCCGGGGATGCGTGCCGTCGAATCGTGGTCGGGTGTGTTCTGCCGCTGGAGATCTCGTCGTCGCGGGGACGAGCCGTAGCTCAGATACGTCATGAGGGCGCGATGACCTACCTGGCCTACGGCTCGCACCGACCAGCCGTAGCTCAGACACCTCATAACAGCCCGATGACCTATCTGAGCTACGGCTCGCCCTGCGGACTCACCCCCGGCAGGCGCCTCACCCCCGGCGGCCGGCTCGCCCCCAGCAGCCGGTTCGCGTCAACGGCCGGCTTGCCCTCGGCGAGCTGCTCGCGTCAACGGCCGGGGTCGGTTCGCCTCGCCGGGCCGGAGGCGACACGGTGCGAGCACGCCGCCCGGAGTGTGTCGAGTTGAGGTGCGTATCGAACCCGAAATCGACACAGCCGTCGGGAACGCGCGGTCTTGGGTTGCGGTGCCATTGGGCTGTGGTTCGGGACGGCGATTGCCGGGGGAGAGCCGTGGCCGCAGAGGCGATCAAGAACGAGCGTCGTCTGCCAGCGGGACTTCGATTGACCAGCAGGGTCAGTGCTCGATCGCGGGCGGTGTGGCAGGACTGATAGCCAGCCGGATGACGCGCGCCGGCTTCCCGTGCTGGCTCGCGACCGGTTCGCAGCACCGAGCTCCAACCGGGCCGGGCGGCACACAGCGCACACGGTCACCGGCCGGGGACGGCGATACGGTCACGGCCCGGAACGGCAATACGTTCACCGGCCGGGGACGGCTATGCGGTCACCGGACGGGCACGGCGACGCGGTCACCGGACGGGGACGGCAATGTGGCACACGTTCGCGGCACGTGCCATGAGACCGTCTGGCCCGGGTTGCGCTGAACGGCCGGTGCCGTAACGGCTCTGCGCGATGGCTGAAGTCGAGAGTGGACACGGGTTCGCGGAAGTCGACGCGATCGTGGGGGATTCCCGCCGTCAGGTGCTGTGGTGGGCTCGCAGCTGGGCGACGATCGACGGGTCGGTGATGGCTGTGTCGTCGGCCAGGAGGAAGGCCTTGCTGAGGATCACCGTGAGGCGGTCCTCGTCGAACGGGATGAAGACCCTGTCGGTGGGTGCGCGCCGGGACGGGACGATGCAGAGGTAGGCGTTGCCCGGTTCCATCAGGATGTTGCCGCTGCCCAGATGGATGCGGTATGTGTGCAGGTCACCCCGGACGACCAGGTGGCGGTCGGTCAGTTCGCACCGGTTAGCGATCTTGGTACGCGGGAGGATGCGGGCCAGGGCGCTGCGGCGGACCTGGGCGGTGGCGGTCAGCTCGGCGTGGTGCTCGCGCTGCCAGTAGTCGAGGTGGCCGTCGAACCAGGCCGGGTCGGCGGCGATCGAGGTCACCGAGACGAAGAGGTCCACGTCGCGCAGGGCCTCGCTGAGCACCAGGGGTGGCACGTCGATGAGCGGAACTGTGCGCCACCCTGCGCCGCCACGCCGCTCGAACCACACCCGGTCGGTGCCGGCGGTCGTCTCGTCGATGTAGTAGTGGCGCAGCCCGATCCGCCAGGAACCGCCGGCGAGGACCCGGGTGGCGTCGGCGGTGTCGCCCGCGTCCCACGGGCCGAGCATCGTCGTGGTCCAGCCACGGGCTTTGAGCAGGGCGTAGAGCTGCTTGTAGTGCACGATGTGCGCGGCGAACCGGTCGGAGTGGGTGCTCGTCTCCTCCTCGGCCGGGGTGAGACGGTAGACCTCGCGGAACGCCTGCTTGATCGGCTGCCGCAGGTCCCGGCCGATGAGCAGGTCACGCCAGGCGCTGACCTCGCCGGCCGTCGCCGTAAGCGGATGCCACAACCTGATCTCAGCGTCAGCCTCCGGCTCCGCAACGGACTCCCCCGCGATCCCCGCGAAGGAGGAGTCATCGATCGGGAGCACCGCCCGCCACCCGCCCGCCTGGTCCGGGATCTCCCAGATCAGGCGCTGGACGACTGACCGGCCGAGCGGGTTGGACGCCAGCTCGTCGCGCCAGCGTGCGTAGGGCATCACCCGGCCGGTCGCGAAGCCTGCCTCCAGTGCCCGCGCGAGCGTCGCCAGATGGCCGCGCACCTTGGTGGCCAGGGCGCGGGCCTCTTTGACCTCCTCCGGACGGTCCCGGCGCAGCGCCGCCGGCACCGAGGACGACAGGCCGCCGCCTGCGGCCGGCCAGGCGATCTCCACCCCGGCGATCTTCAGCCCGTCGCCGAGGGTCAGGACGGAACCGGCTGGGCCGTGCAGCACCCCGTCGTGGGTGAAGCCGAGGTCGGGCAAGCGCAGGGCCACCTCGGGACGGTCGCCCAGTGCCCGGGCGATCCGCTGGAGTTTGCGGTCCAGCTGGCGGTGCACGCCCTTGTGCCGGGCCACCCCGCGGGCCTCCCGGAGCGCGGCCAGCAGCTCCGGTGTGGGCAGTGCCTCGGCGGCACGCGCCACCTCGTAGAGCAACGCCTGTGACGGCAGTGTTTTCGCCGCTGTCGGGGCCACGGCGACGGTCAGCAGCAGGGGGCGCAGCACGGGCATGAGCCAGGGCTCGTCGCGGATCAGGGCCACCCGGACGGCCCGGCCGAGCGCGGCGACCTCGTCCGACTCGAACGCCGCATCCGCCCGATAGGCGACCGTGCCCGCGTGGACGGCGGCGAGCCGGTCCCGGGCGGACTCCAGCGCACGTTTCGCGAACGCCGGGTAACCCGGCACGGCCGCCAAGCGGTCCCACGCGTCCGGCAGCGGGGGTGGTGAGTAGTAGGAGTAGTGGCCGTCGACCTCGCCGATCAGGGCCGGCCCGGACGGACCGGCTGCGGCCAGGGCCTCCATCTCGTCGCGGGCGATCCCATCGAGGCCCCACTTCGCGAGTTTGCCGACGAGACCCGCGCGGAGGCCGCCGCTGAGCACGGCTAGGGCCGTCACGGCGTACGCCGGAGCCTTGACCGTGAGCAACGCACCCGCAAGGCGCCCGGCAGAGATGGGCGGTGGCTCTGGGCTGCGCAGCAGCGCGGACGCCGCGATCACGGCAGCGGAATCACCGATGTCCGCCGAGGCGAGCGCGGCGAGGAGGTCGGTCAGCGACTCCGGGGTGAACGACGGCTGGCGGCTGTTGCAGGCGGAGGTGATGCCGGCGCGCAGGAACCGGGCCGGATGGTCGAACGGGATGCGCAGGGCGGCCGGCAGGAGCGTGCCGAGATCGGTGTCGGAGAGCTCGGTGAGCACCACCCGCAGCTCGGGATCGTGCAGGTCGGAGAGCTCGCGCAGGAGCTGGGCGGCGTGCGGCGTGGTCATCAGCCACCGGCCAGCGGGATCAGGCGTAAAAACGTGACCTCGGCGCCCGGGCGCAGCTCGATCATCTCGTCGAGGTCCTCGATCTGGCGGTCGCCGACGAGCACGACGAACCCGTTGCGGGCGAAGGATGTGATCGCCTGCTCGGGCTCGGCTGCGGCCCGGCGGCGGATCAGCTCACGCAGGGTGAGACGCTCGGACGGGAGCTCCAGGCGCCACCGCTCGGGCGGCCGCCCGGTGGTCGCCTCTTCGACGATGTCCACTGTCAACACGTGGGTAACCCTGCCACGCGGGTACGACACTTTTGGCCCATGGACAGCACCCGGCCATACCGTCCACTATGGCCGCAAGATCGATGTGAGGACATACATGACGAACCCGCACTATGACGTCATCGTGGTCGGCGCGCGCTGCGCCGGGGCGCCGCTCGCGACGCTGCTGGCACGCCAGGGACACCGGACGCTGCTGGTCGACCGGGCCACGTTCCCCAGCGACACGGTCTCCACCCACGTCATTCACCCGCCGGGCGCCGCCGCCCTGAAGCGCTGGGGCCTGCTCGACCAGGTCGCCGCGACCGGATGCCCGCCGGTCGGCAAGTACTCCTTCGACTTCGGGCCGATCTCGCTCACCGGCGCACCCGGTACGCCCGAGTCCCCGTACGCCTACGCGCCCCGCCGCCTGCTGCTCGACAAGATCCTGGTGGACGCCGCGGTGGCCGCCGGCGTCGAGGTACGCGAGGACTACAGCGTCGACGAGCTGCTGTTCGACGACGGCCGGGTGACCGGGATCCGGGGCACCGACGGCGCGAGCGAGCACGCCCGGTTCGTCGTCGGCGCGGACGGCCGCAACTCGATCGTCGCCAAGTCCGTGAAAGCGGAACAGTACGCCGAGCAGGACCCGCTCACGGTCGGCTACTACGGGTACTGGAGCAACCTGCCGACCGACACCTTCGAGGCGTACAGCAGGCCCGGCCGCGGCTGGGCGGTGTGCCCGACCAACGACGATCTCACCCTGGTGATCGGCGGCTGGCCGCACGCGGAGCTCGCCGAGCACCGCAACGACATCGAGGGCGAGCTGTACCGCACGTTCGCGCTCTCGCCCGCCTTCGCCGAGCGCATCGCCGGGGCGAAACTGGAGTCGAAACTGGTCGGCTCGTCGGTGCCGAACTACTTCCGGGTGCCGTTCGGTCCCGGCTGGGCGCTGGTCGGCGACGCCGGTTACAACCGTGACTACATCACGGCGCAGGGCATCACCGATGCGTTCCTCGACGCGGAGAACCTGGCCGCGGCACTCGACATCGCCCTGACCGGCACGGAGCCGGAGGACGCGGCACTGCGTGGGTACCAGGAGACGCGGGACGCGCGCGCCATGCCGGTTTACCAGATGACGCTGGGCATCGCGTCGCTGCAGCCGCCGGACGAGCAGATGGTCCAGCTGGTCTCGGCGATCATCGGCGACCAGGAGAAGGTGGACGCCTTCACCCGCCTCAACTCAGGCGTGACTAACCCGGCCGAGTTCTTCGCGCCGGAGAACATCGGCAAGCTGCTCAGCTGATGACGAGGCGTTCCGCCAAGCGCTGAGCAGGTGCGTGGGCCCCCGCTGGGGGCCCACGTGCGCCTCTGAGAGGCGTACCCAAGAAGGAGCCGGCGCCGAGGCGCCGAGGTTGGTCAAATGCGGCGATTCCAGCGCAAGACGCCGAGGATGAACGCGACCACCGCCACGCAGGTGACGATCACCCCGGCGGCGCCCCAGACGACCATCAGGATCGACAGACCGGCCCAGACCAAACCGCCGACAACGGACAGCGCGACCAGCAATTGCCTGGTCAGGGTACGCGGCTCCGCGAACTTGGGGTCGTCTGCTGCCAACCGCCCGATGATCCGGT
Source organism: Actinoplanes lutulentus (assembly GCF_003259845.1). Taxonomy (GTDB): domain Bacteria; phylum Actinomycetota; class Actinomycetes; order Mycobacteriales; family Micromonosporaceae; genus Actinoplanes; species Actinoplanes lutulentus. The sequence continues at coordinate 83,209 of NZ_QLMJ01000030.1, read as the reverse complement.
CGAACTCCCGGCGTGTGTCTTTGGTAGACATCCCTGGTCACCCACCCTGTCCGCGGCTACGCCCATCGCGGCCTTGCCTTACCCAGGAACGGTACTTCGAGAACACGCGTCCGTGGGTAGTCTGCGGAGGATGAAACCGGACTCCTGTCACTCCGCCGCAGTTTTGAGGACCTTCTCCAGCGCCGCGGCGACCGTCCGGGACTCCTCGCCGCCCATCCGGCTGGTGAAATGCTCCTCGACGCCGGCGAGATAGGTCGGCGCCGCCTCACCCAGCCGGGCACGCCCGGCTTCGGTGATCATTGCGTACGCGGACCGGCGGTCGTCCGGGTTGCTCTCCCTCGTGACAAGACCGGCCGCGGCCAGGGCGTCGACCACACGGCTTGCCCGGGTACGGCTGACGACTGCCCGCTGACCGAGTTCGCCCATGCTGAGGCGGCGGTCCGGGGCGGAGTCGAGTTCGAGCAGGACGTCGTACCAGGCGAGCTGCAATCCACAGGCGGCCTGCAGTTCACGATCGAGCCGCGGGACCAGGGCGGCGTGCACTCGCAGCAGTGCCGCCCAGGCAGCGGTGTCGGTGGCGCTCATCACGCCAGCCTAGCTCCCATTGTGCGTGCGCACGCACTGGTTGAACCGGCCTTCTACCGTCACGCCGTGATCAAAGTGCGGGCGACGGCCGTCCTGGCGGCGCTCGTCATTCTGGCCGTGGCGCTGGGGATCCGGCTGATGCCCGGCAGTGGCGGGATCCTGGACGGTTCGGGTGCTTTCGCGCAGAATTCCGGGACCGCGCTCTACGCCTCCATGATCTACGCGGGCGTGTTCGTGCTGGTCCCGGCCGCGCGGCCGGTCACCGCCGGGATCGCGGCGATCGGTTTCTGCTGGGCGGTCGAGTTGTTCCAGCTGACGGGCGTTCCGGAGCACCTGTCGGAGCGGAGCCTGATCGCCCGGCTGGTGCTGGGCGCTCACTACGACTCGGCGGACATGCTCTGGTACCCGATCGGCGTGATCCCGCTGGTCGCCATCCATCACGTCCTCCGGACGCGTCGCCGCAGCAGCTGATCACCCCGGCGGGCCGGGGTGATCAGCATCGGCCAGGGTCAGCCGTGTTTCACCGTGAGGCTGTAGAACTTCACCTTCGCCCCGTTCGAGGTGCTCTCCGACGACGACTGGTTGTAGGAGCCGGCCTTGAAGTACTGCCGGTACGGGTTGAACGCCGACGGGATCGTGTAACTGGTCTTCTGACCGTTGAGGGTCAGGCCCAGCTGGTTGCCGACCACGTTGATGACGTAGGTCCACTTCACACCGAGCGCGACGTTGCCGACCTTGTGCAGGGTCTGGCCGCTGGCGTCGGGCGAGTTCTGCGTACCGAAGAAGATGTCGCCGTTGGGCCGGTAGTACAGCTCGGCGAGCGGCTTGGTCGAGGAGCCGCCGGTGCCGAGTTTCACCTGGCCGACGGCGACGTTCTTGGTCACTGAGACGATGCGCAGCTGCGCGCTGAGCGTGTGGTTGCCGGCCAGCGTCCAGTTGGCCGCGCTGCCGTCGCGGTTCATCTCGCGCAGCTCGGAGCGGGCGTATTTGGAGTTCGGCGTGGTCACGCCTTTCTCCGGCGCCCAGAACGTCATCGAGCCGTCGTTCTTGTCGGTCCAGAAAAAGGTCGGGTTGGTGTAACCGCTCGCACCTTTGAGACGCGCCGGCGAAATGGTTTCCGGGCTGCCCGGCGAGCCGACCGGCAGCTGCAGCGACCAGACGGCCAGATCGAAGTTGCCGCCGGGCGGCAGGCTCGGGTCGAGCGCCGCGGCCGAGGCGTTGGTGACACCGAGAATTCCCAGGCCACCGACCACGGCGGCGGACAGGGCGAGACCGAGAAACTTGCGCTTGTTCATGGGGAAGACCTCACGACGGTACGGGGATCAGGGGTGCCTCAACACAATCGCGCACCGTCACGACCGTCAATGTTTAACAGTCTTAAATAACCTTAAATAACGTCAGACCGAGTCGGGCCGGTGGGGCTACCCCGCCGGCCCGAAGGACGACCGTCAGCACATCGGATCGGTGAACCAGAAACCGATGTCGTAACAGCTCGTGTCCGTGTTCGTGTCAAGGATGACCGTGCCGGCTCCAGGGTTCGGATCGACCGGACCGGTGCCGATCGGAGCACCCCCGCCACCGGGGATGTTCGTCACGGAGGTGCCGCCGGTGTCGATGCCGACCGTGCCGGCGGCAGCGGGAGCGGTCCACGAGCTGCCATCAGTGCCGACGTCGCTCGGCACCGGAAGGCTCCGCAGGATGCGATCCTCAAGGTCCCCGGGATTCGGAAGCCGGCAGCAGGCGCCTCCCGCATCCGCGGGCACCGGCGCGGCGGACGCCGCGCCCGCCCCGAAGTTCGCGCCCGCCGCCAGACCCGCTCCGATCATTAGCAGTCCCATGCCCGACGAGAAGTTGAATTTCATGGCTAATACCTGACCTTTCCGGATTTATCCTCTAAACCGGAAGGGTAGGTTCCGCGCCAACGGGCAGATGTGCGTATCGCCCGATTCACGACGAACTCAGCTGTCGGCGCGGGCGGACTCGGCTAGGAAAGCCGCGGTCAGGCCGTCCAGGACCGATGGCGTGCCGGGTGCCCGCTTGATGCCCAGGTGCAGCTCGCGCAGCTCGTCCATGAAGTCGGCCCACAGCTCCGGACCGCCGCGTTCGAGCAGTTCGGCGCGGATCGCCAGCTCGCGGGTGACCGGCAGATGGCGGCGGCCCCACGCGCCCAGGTGGGCGAGGACCGGCACCAGCTGGATGGCCGGCTCGGTGAGGCTGAGCAGCATCCGCTGCTTGTGACCCGGGTCGGGCTCGGAGGTGATCATGCCGAGCTCGGTGAGGCGGCGCAGGCGGTCGGCCAGGATGTTCGACGCGATGCCCTCTTCGGACCGGGTGAGCAGGGCGCGGAAATGACGCCGGTTGCCGAACATCATGTCGCGGATGATCAGCAGCGACCATTTGTCGCCCAGAACCTCCAGCGAGAGGTTGATCGGGCAGCCGGAGCGGGGCTCTTCCACGGTCGTCACATGTTCCTCCCGAGTACCACTTGCACCCTACAACTGGTCTTCGCTACGGTGCAAACCGGTAGCAGTTTGCAATCGGTTTGAGCCCTGAGGAGAGGTCATGGTCTTCGTCACCGCCACCGTCTCGGTGTCCGCCGACGGCTTCGTCGCCGGTGTCAACCAGACAGCCGAGAAGCCGTTCGGCGACGGTCCGGCCGACCAGCTGCACCGCTGGATGTTCGAGACCCCGGAGGAGAACCGCGAGGTCATCGACGCGATCCTGGATGCCGGCGCGTTCATCATGGGCCGCAACATGTTCGGCCCGATCCGCGGCGAGCACGACCTGTCCTGGACCGGCTGGTGGGGGCCCGAACGCTGAATATCGCACCGGTGACGGTCGGGGCCGGTCAGCGGCTCTTCGACGGGGTGCCGCCGCTGAGGCTGGAGCAGGTGTCGTCGCGGTCCGCGTCGCTGGTGACCCACGTGACGCACCGGGTGCTCAACAACAGGTGACCGGCGAGGCCGGCCGGGAGCAGCAGCCAGAAGGAGAGCAGGCGATAGCCCAGGACCACGGCGACCGCCGCCGTGCCGGGTGCGCCCGCGGTCACGAGACCGGCCAGCAGGCCGGCCTCGATCAGGCCGATGCCGCCCGGGGTCACCGGGATCTGCCGGACGATCTGCGCGGTCAGGTACGCCCACGCGATCTTCTCGACGCCCACCGTCACGTGGAAAGCCGCGGCCACCGCCAGCAGGCACGCCAGGTCGAGGGCCCAGTTGACGATCGCGTAACTCAGCGTTGTCAGCCAGCTCTTAGTGCGTACCCCTCGGGCTGAAATGATCGCCTCGCTCGCGCCGGCGGCAATCCGGGTGAGAAACGCGGAGCGGAATTTGATCTTCGGCGCGTTCGCGCGCCGCAGGAGCGCGACGGCGGCGACCAGCGTGACCACCAGCAGCGCCGATGCCCACCAGAGGCCGGTGAAGAGCGCGCCCACCGCGTAGAGCAGTGACAACGCGGCCACCGACACCGCGCCGGACAGAACCGTGACGGTCGCGGCCGCCGCCGAGGTCGCGCCGTAACGGCGATAGTGCCGGTACGCGTAAGCGGCCGAGACCACCGCGCCGGCCGGAAGCACCATGCTGAGCGCGCTGCGACTGTAGGTGAGCGCGACCGCCTCCCGCCTGCGCAACCGGGCGCCGAACGCGAAGAGCAGCGCTCGCTGCTGCTGGGCGAACGCGATCTGGGAGGCGGTCGCCGCGAGCAGTGCCACCGCCAGCCACCAGGTGCCGGCCGTCCGCCAGGCGGTGAGCATCGACGCCGGGTCAGGGAATTCCTGCCGGAGAAGCACGATCACACCAGCGGCGACCACCAGGGCGGCGAGGAGGCGTTTCGTCCGAGATGACACACCGATGACACTCCCCGGTTGCTGTCATCCTGTCGTCATCCCGGTGGGGTCACTGCTCGTACCGCAAACGCGGTACACAGGCGGCCCATAGCCTGAGCTGGTGCGGTTCCCGAAGGCGGTGCTCGGCGTGCTGATCGCCGACGCCGTGGTCGCTGTCGGCGGCGCGCTGTTCGCCGCTCCGTGGCTGCTCGGCCTCGGTGGCGTGGTGGTCTTCGTGATGCTCGCGCTGCACCCGGTCCTCACGCATCGGGTCATGCCGGTGGCCGTGCGGGTGCTGATCCGGCTGGGCCTGCTCGGCCTGGCCCTCGCCGTGCTGGTGCAGGCCCACAACCTCGCGGTGTTCCAGTCCGCGACGGCGTCGGCGACGGTGAGCGAGATCCTCGCGATGAACAGCGACGCCGCCCGGATGCGCGACCAGGCGATCCGGGCGCTCGCCGGCACGAGTCTGCTGATGCTGGCCTGCGGCGGGTTCGGCACCGCACTCGCGATCCTCTGGCCGCCGGCACGCCGGGCCGCTGTCTGGGGATTCTGCGTGCTGGCGGTCAGCGCCCTCCTGCACGCGGCCGGCGCCGTCGCCGCGTGGCGGGCCGTGCCGGCCCCGATGCCCGCGACCGTGCTGCCGGACGACGCCGGCACCGCTGTGGTCTCCACGATCGTCGGGATCGACCCGGTGAGCGCGGCCCTGATCGGGATCCTGCTGCTCGGAGCGTTCCTAGCGGTGGACGGGCACGCGCCGAGGTCGTGAAGGGCTCACGTATCTCGCGTCTGTTCCGATAGTGCTGATGTGCCGCCCGTGTCGATCTTCGGAGCGACGCCGCGCCGCGAGCTGGTGGCGTGGTCGGTGCTGGGTGCGCTCCTGCTGATCGACATGGTGACCTGCGTGCTCACCGACGCCGGTTCCGCGGTGGGCGACACCCTCTTCGCCGGTACCGTCAACAACGCCTTCTACCTGCTGCCCGGCGTGCTGGTGGCGGTACGCGCACGCCGCACCCGTGGCCCCACCAGACCCGCCTGGCTGTTCCTGGCCGCCGGAATGCTCGCGTACGCAGCAGGCAACCTGTACTGGACCCTGTTCGTCGCCGACCTCGACCCGGAACCACTGGTCACCCCGGCCGATCCGATGTGGCTGGCGTTCTACCCGTGTTTCGCGACGGCACTGGTGCTGCTGCTGCGATATCGGCTGCCGCGGGTCAGCGCGCCCGCCTGGTTCGACGGGGTGATCGCGGCCGGCGCGGTCTCCGCACTGGTGTCGCTGCCGGTGCTGCACGCGGTCGATCCCGCGCCCGGTTCCACGATGCTCGGGGTGGTCGTCAACGCGGCGTACCCGCTCTCCGACATCGCGGTGGCCGGTTGCCTGCTCGGCGCGTGGGCGCTCTCCGGCTGGCGGGCCGACCGGGTGCTGATCCTGCTGATCGCCGGCATGGGCCTGTTCGCGACCGCCGACGCGATCAGCATGGTGCTGCTGTGGCAGGCCGTCGACGTACCCGCCTCGCTCGGCATGATGTGGACCCTCGGGCTGACCCTGCTGGCGCTCGCGGCGCACCAGCCGTCCAAGGGTGTGACCGCCCGGAAACCCAGCATGCTGGTGAGCACCGCGATCCCCTCGGCGCTCGCGTTCCTCTGCCTGACCCTGCTCTCCTACGCGGCGTTCACCACGCACGAGGTCGCCCCGGTCAGCAGCGCTCTCGCGGTGACAGCGGTGGCGGCGGCGATCGTACGCATGATGCTCAGCGTCCGCGGCGCGGAAGCACTCGGCACGGCCCGCCGGCAGGCGCGTACCGACGAGCTGACCGGCCTGGCGAACCGGCGCTGTTTCGTCGAGCACCTCGACGCCAAGCTCGCCGCCCGGGGCGAGACCGAGCTGGCCGTCGCGTTCGTCGACCTGGACCGGTTCAAGGAGGTCAACGACAGCTTCGGCCACGACGTCGGCGACAGCCTGCTGCGCATGGTCGGCGAACGGCTGCGTGAGTCGATCGAGCCGCCGGTCATGCTGGCCAGGCTCGGCGGCGACGAGTTCGGCCTGGTCATGCCCGGCATGGGTACGACCGAAGCGGCCGCAGTGGTCGACCAGGTGCTCCGCACACTCCGGGAACCGTTCGCCCTGCGCGAGGTCGACCTGCACGTCGACGCGAGCATCGGCATCGCGATCTGCCCCGCGGACGGCGACGACCGGTCCACCCTGCTGCGCCGCGCCGACGTGGCGATGTACACGGCGAAGACCGGCCACGGCGGGCCGGTGTTCGCGACCGGCCTGGACGACCAGGCCAAGGCGCGGCTCACCATGCTGGAGGAGCTGCGAGCCGGGCTCGGCCGCGACGAGCTGGTGCTGCACTACCAGCCGAAAGTCACCGTCGAGCCGGTTCCCCGGGTGCACGGCGTGGAGGCGCTGGTCCGCTGGCAGCACCCGGAACGCGGGCTGATCTACCCGGACACCTTCCTCTACACCGCGGAGAGCGCCGACCTGATGGGCCGGATCACCGCGCTGGTGCTGGAGCTCGCGATCCGGCAGGCCCGCGAGTGGCATGCCGAAGGTCTGGAGATCTCCGTGGCGGTGAACCTGTCCGTTTCCGATCTGCGCGATCCCGGTTTCCCCGATCAGATCGCCGAACTGCTCCATAGGTACGCGCTACCTACCAGCGCGCTGGAGCTGGAGGTCACCGAGAGCGTGCTGATGACCGACGCCGAACAGGCTCTGAGCGTGCTCGGTGCCCTGCGCGCGATGGGCATCCGGCTCGCCGTCGACGATTACGGAACCGGCTATTCCAGCCTCAGCTACCTGCAGAAACTCCCGGTCGACGACCTGAAGCTGGACCGCGCCTTCGTGAGCCGCTGCGCCACCGACGAACGCAGCGCGGCGATCGTGCAGAGCACCGTGCAACTGGCGCACAGCCTCGGCATGCGCATCGTCGCCGAGGGGGTCGAGGACTCCGAGATCTTCGCCCGGCTCCAGGAGTACGGCTGCGACCTGGCACAGGGGTACGGAATCCTGCGCCCGCAGAGCGCTGCGGTCGTCACCGACTGGCTGCGGTCGCAGACCTCGGCCATGGCGGCGTGACCGTCCGTCGGGGCTCCAGGCGGACGCTCCGGCCGGCGGAACTATCGGTTTCGCCTCTGCGGCGGCGTTCCACCGTACCCACGCATGGCCTGCGAGAGTGACCGGAACGACTGCCAGGACCACCGCGAAGGCGGCGCCCCAGCGCCGTCGGCCGATTCGCACAGCCGGAGTCTAAGTGGACCGCGCCAACTCGGCGCGGTCCACTCGGTCCGGGTCTCAGGCCTTGTCAGCGAGGGTACGACCGGCGGCCGCGGCGGCCTCGTGAGCGGTCTTGCGCATGAGGTTGGCGGTCTCGGTGAACTGGTCCAGCGCCGGGTTCACGCCGACCAGGGTGAACTCACGCTCGATCAGGATGAGGTCGGCACCCCAGATGTCGCCGACGACGCGGCGCAGGTAATCGGTGTTGTGGTCCCAGCCATCACGCGGCGTGCCCGGGCCGTAGGCGCCACCACGGGTGGTGAGCACGACGACCGGCTTGCCGTCGAGGTACTTCTCGCCGTTCTCGCCGCCGGCCATCGCCAGGTCGAACCAGGCCTTGACGTGCTGCGACACGCCGTAGTTGTAGAACGGGAGCGCGAGGATCGCGGCGTCAGCGTTACGCAGCTCGTCGGCCAGCTCGGCGGCCAGGGCGACGGCGCTGGTCTGCGCCTCGCTGCGCTGGTCGGCCGGGGTGTAACCGGCGCCGACGGCGGTCGCCCAGGCGTCCGAGGGCAGCGGGCTCGTGCCGAGGTGGCGACGAACGAACTCAGTGCCCGGCTTGGCCTCGGTCAGCTCCTTCTCGACCAGATCGGCGAGCTCGCTGCTCGCGGAGTTCGGTCCGAGGATGCTGGCGTCGATACGCAGGACGGCCATGAATGGTTCTCCCTTTTGCTGCCGATTTGAATGTTCAACTGCTCCCTGAGTTTGCCACCGCAAGTATTGAATGTTCAAGTGCCAAGTTCGGGTATCGTGCTCAGTCGTGACCGATCGCACAGACGAACCGTGGCTCTCCGACGACGAGCGGCACGCCTGGATGGCGCTCAACGCCATGTTCGCGGTCCTGCCCCCGGCGATCGACGCCCAGCTCAAGCGCGACTCGGGCATCAACTTCTTCGAGTACCAGATCCTGTCCTGGCTCTCCATGACACCCGACCGGATCGTCCGGATGGGCATGCTGGCGCACCTGGCGGGCGGCTCGCTCTCCCGGCTGTCACACGCGGTGACCCGGCTCGAACGCCAGGGCTGGGTGACCCGGCGCACCACGGACAGCCCCGAGGGGCGCTGCGTCCAGGCAGCACTCACCGACGCGGGGATGGCGATGGTGGTCGCCGCCGCGCCCGGTCACGTGCGGGAAGCGCGGCGGCTCATCTTCGACGTGCTCACACCGGAGCAGGTCGGTCAGCTGGAGCAGATCGGGCGGCAGCTGGTGGAGGCGGAGTCGCCACAGACGGCCGCCTGTTTCCAGGACTAGTTTTCAGGGCTAGTTAAAAAGGTCCGTTTCGTTTCCGTCGGCTGAGTCTCCGACCTTGACGAATGACTCCACGCCCATGACCAGGCTGAACGTCTCGCGGCCCAGGCTCAGGAAGAACGCGCCATCACCCTGGCTGGCATGCGCGGACAGCGCGTCGAACTTCTGATCGATCACGTCCGACACATCGATCCGCGTGGTGATGTCCTCGTCCTCCCAGCCCATCGGCGGCGCGTCCTCCGCCGCCGGCCCGTCCAGGCCGATGCCCATCTCACGCATCCGCTCGCCAACCTTGACCATCATCGACCGGGGCATCGCGCTCATGTAAACCTTTGCGGGTTTCGCCAGCTCGACCGCGGCCATCGTCACGCGGTGAACCTGGATGTGGTCCGGGTGGCCGTACCCACCGTTCTCGTCGTAGGTGAGCACCACATCCGGCTGGTACTTCTCGATCAGCGCGGCCAGCCGCTGGGCGGCCACGTCGACCGGGGTCGCCCAGAACGATCCCGGAGCGTCGTTGGTGTCCCAGCCCATCATCCCGGAGTCGTGGTAGCCGAGCGTCTCCAGATGCGAGACCTTCAGCGCGGCGCAGCTGGCCTCCAGCTCCCGCCGCCGGGTGGCGACAACCGCCTCCGGGTCATGCCCGGGGTCACCGGGCTTGACACCGTTCGGCCCATCACCGCACCGGCCGTCGGTGCAGGTCACGACGATGGTGGTGACACCCTGCGCCGCGTACTTGGCGAGAACCCCACCGGTGCTGGTCACCTCGTCGTCGGGGTGAGCATGCACAGCCAGCAGCGTCAACGGACGATCACTCATGCCGCAACCCTAGACAGCACCGCCCCACCCGGCAGCCACCAGCCCGCCTCACCCCGAAAACCCGCGCACGGCCAGAGAACGCCCAAGCACGCCCAGACCATGCCCAAAGCACGCCCGGATCACGGCCGGACCCGAGCACAAAGCGCCGGCCCGAACCAGCTCGCGCTTGTGGTCGCGTTTTCGGGCCCTGCTCGCACCCGGCGTCGCCATGAATGGTCGGCAGCCGCTGCCGCTGCCGAGCCGCGGTGCGGTGCGGGGGGTGCTGCTCGGCTCGGTGGGCCAGCGCCTGCTGCGCCTCGGCCCGGTGACGGCCGGCGTTCGTCGATCCGGGGTGACCCGGCGGTCAGCTTTCGGTGAGGAGGCCGTCCTTTTCGGTGTACTCGGCGCCGGTTTCCGGGCAGACCCAGATGCCGTCGCCCTTGGCGGTCAGCGGGCGGCCGGCGCGGCCGACCCAGCCGATGCGCTTCGCCGGCACGCCGACGACCAGGGCGAAGTCGGGGACGTCCTTCGTGACGACCGCGCCGGCTGCCACCAGGGCCCAGCGGCCGACGGTGACCGGAGCGATGCAGACCGCCCGGGCGCCGATCGCGGCGCCGTCGCCGATGGTGACGCCGACGGCGTGCCAGTCGTCGCCGGTCTTGAGGACGCCGTCGGGGGTGACGGCGCGCGGGTACTCGTCGTTGGTCAGCACCGCGGCGGGGCCGACGAAGACGCCGTCGCCGAGACGGGCCGGCTCGTAGACCAGGGCGTGGTTCTGCAGCTTGGCGTTGTCGCCGATGGTGACGCCGGGGCCGACGTACGCTCCGCGGCCGACGTTGCAGTTGCTCCCGAGGGTGGCGTCCTCGCGGATCTGGGCGAGGTGCCAGACGCGGGTGCCGGCTCCGATCTCGGCCCGGTCGTCGACGTCGGCGGTCGGCGCGACGGTCACACCCTCACGGGTCGGCGAAGTCATGGTGGTCCCTTTCACGAGGAGCTGATCGCGCCAGGGTAGTGCCGACGAGATCAAGATCATGTCAGCTAGCCGACGATCTCACCCTTTGTGACCGATGGTCGCCGTCCACGCTGACCGTCAGGTGCAAAGGCAATATCCGAACGTCCGGGGTTGACCCCCCGCCTCCGCCGGAAATCCGTCTTTGATCTGGCGCGCTCCGTAGCCGGATCGATAGCTTTGCGCGTCGGGACGCACGCCGCCAGGAAAGCACCGGCATCCCTCGAAAGCCTTACCGAAGCCGACGACGTGGCTTCCAGAACGAACGGATCTCCGTGACTCCTCCCACCACGCCCGATCAGCCGATCGGCGTCGCCGTCGTCGGGGCCGGCTACTGGGGCCCCAATCTCGTCCGCAATTTCCAGGGCTCCTCGGCCTTCCACCTGCGCTGGCTCTGCGACCTCGACGTCGAGCGCGCCAAGAAGGTCCTCGGCGGTTACTCGACCGTTCAGGTCTCCGCCGACCTCGACGAGGTCCTCGCCGACCCCGAGGTTCACGCCGTCGCCATCGCCACCCCGGCCGGCACCCACCTCCCGGTCGCCATGGCCGCGCTGCGCGCCGGCAAGCACGTGCTGGTCGAGAAGCCTCTGGCCGCCAACTACAGCGAGGGCGTCCAGCTCGTCGAGGAAGCCGCCCGCCGCGGCCTGACCCTGATGTGCGACCACACCTACTGCTACACGCCGGCCGTCCTGCGCATCCGCGAGATGCTGCACGCCGGCGAGCTGGGTGAGCTGCACTTCCTCGACTCGGTGCGGATCAACCTGGGCCTCGTTCAGCGTGACATCGACGTCGTCTGGGACCTCGCGCCGCACGACCTGTCGATCCTCGACTTCGTGCTGCCGCCGGACGTCCGGCCGATCGCGGTGGCCGCGCACGGTGCCGACGGCATCGGCGCGGGACGGGCCTGCGTGGCCTATCTCACGCTGGAGCTGAGCAACGGCGCGATCGCCCACATCCATGTGAACTGGCTCTCCCCCGTCAAGATCCGCACGACCATCGTCGGCGGCTCGAAGAAGACCCTGGTCTGGGACGATCTCAACCCCAGCCAGCGGATCTCGGTGTACGACCGCGGCGTGGACGTCTCCTCCGCGGCCGGCGAGGACCTCGGCGAGGAGCAGCGCCGTGACATGCTGATCTCCTACCGCTCCGGCGACATGGTGGCTCCGGCGCTGACCGAGCGCGAGGCGCTGCGCACGATGGTCGACGAGTACGCGCGGGCCATCACGACCGGCACGCCGGCGCTGACCGACGGCCGCTCCGGGCTGCGGGTGCTGGAGATCCTCCAGGCGGCTTCGCGGAGCCTCGCCGAGGGCGGAACAATGATCAAGCTTGACGAAGGGCACATGGCGTGACTGGGGTACAGATCGAGGGCGCACGCGTCCTGGTCACCGGCGGGGCCGGTTTCATCGGGTCCCACCTCGCGGAGCATCTGATGCAGCGTGGCGCCGAGGTGACCGTGCTGGACAACTTCCGCAACGGTCGCAAGGAGAACCTGCGCTTCCCGGGCGCCGAGGCGATCAAGGTCGTCGAGGGCGACATCCTCGACGAGGAGACCACTCGGTCGACCGTCGCCGGCCAGGACGTCGTGTTCCACCTTGCCTGCCTGGGCGTGCGTCACTCGCTGCACAGCCCGGTGGAGAACCACCAGGTCAACGCGCTCGGCACGCTCAACGTGCTGGAGGCGTCCCGGGCCGAGAACGTGGGCCGGTTCGTCTACATGTCGACGTCGGAGATCTACGGCCGGGCGACCGAGTTCCCGATCACCGAGGACACCACCCCGTGGCCGCTGACCGTCTACGGCAGCAGCAAGCTGGCCGGCGAGCACTACGCCCGCTCCTACAAGGAGTGCTGGGACCTGCCGGTCGTCTGCGTCCGGCCGTTCAACAACTACGGGCCGCGGGCGCACTTCGAGGGTGACTCCGGCGAGGTCATCCCCCGCTTCATCCTGCGCGCGCTCTCCGGTGAGGCGCCGATCGTCTTCGGCGACGGCACCGTGACCCGGGACTTCCTGCACGTCACCGACTGCGCGGAGACCCTGGCCCGGATCGCGGAGACCGACGAGCTGATCGGCGAGGTGGTGAACCTCGGGTACGGCGAGGAGCTCAGCATCGGCCTGCTCGCCCGGACCGTGCTGGAACAGGTCGGCCGCACCGACCTGGAGCCGATCTTCGCCGAGGACCGCCCGGCCGACGTGCCCCGCCTGTGGGTGGACACCACGAAGCTGCGCAAGACCATCGACTTCGCGCCGAAGGTCTCGCTCGCCGAGGGCATCGGCGGCACGGTGGAGTACTACCGGCAGCTGCTCGCCGACAACCCGGCGGCGCTGGACCAGATCCAGACCAAGAACTGGCTCGGGTGAGGTGACCATGACCAGGAAGATCCAAGTCATGCTGCCCATGCTCGGCGAGGAGGAGGCGAACGCCGCGGCGGACGCGATCCGCTCCGGCTGGGTGGCCCAGGGTCCCCGCGTCGCCCGCTTCGAGACCGAGTTCGCCACAGCGGTCGGCGCCGGTCACGGCATCGCGGTCAGCTCCTGCACCACCGGCCTGCACCTGGCCCTGGTCCTGCACGGCATCGGCCCCGGTGACGAGGTCATCGTGCCGTCGCTGTCGTTCATCGCCACCGCCAACTCGGTCCGGTACGTCGGGGCGACCCCGATCTTCGCCGACGTCGATCTGGCCACCGGCAACCTGACCGTGGAGACGATCGACGCGGTGCGCACCGATCGCACCCGGGCGATCATCGCGGTGCACCAGGGCGGCATGCCGTTCGACACCGCGGCGCTGCGCAAGGCCGCGGACGGCTGGGGGCTCGCCCTGGTCGAGGACGCCGCCTGCGCGGCGGGCTCCACGGCGTACGGGCAGCCGGTCGGCGCCGGCGCGGCGATCTCCGCGTGGTCGTTCCACCCGCGCAAGGTGATCACCACCGGCGAGGGCGGCATGATCACCGTGGACGACCCGGAGGCCGCGACCCGCCTGCGCCGCCTGCGCGAGCACGGCATGAACGTCTCGGCCGCCGAGCGGCACGCCAGCAAGCAGCCGGTGCTGGAGGCGTACCTGGAGACCGCCTACAACTACCGGATGACCGACATCCAGGCAGCTGTCGGGATCGTGCAGCTCGGCCGGCTTCCCGGCCTGATCGCGCAGCGGCGGGAGATCGCCGCTCGTTACCAGGAGCTGCTGGCCGACATCGACGGCCTGGTGCCGGTCAACGACCCGGCTTACGGGCAGACCAACTACCAGTCGTTCATCGTGCTGATCAACCCGGAGTACGGCACCGGTCGCGACGAGGTCCTCAGCGAGCTCGCCGCCCGGGGCGTGTCCGCGCGCCGCGGCATCATGGCCTCGCACCTGGAGCCGGCGTACGCCGATGTCACGCCGGGCCCGCTGCCGGTGACCGAGCGGCTCACCCGTGACTCGCTGATCCTGCCGTTGCACCACGAGTTCACCGAGGACGACCAGGACTACGTGGTCGGCATCCTCCGCGAGCTGGCCCGCCCGTGAGGGATCTCGTCATCGTCGGTGCGGGCGGTTTCGCCCGGGAGACGGCCTCCGCCGCGGCGGCCGCCAACCGGGTACGCCCGACCTGGCGGATCCTCGGGTTCGCCGACGACAACCCGGCGCTGCACGGCACGGTCCGTTCCGGGCTGCCGATCCTGGGCAGCGTCGACGACGTGATCGGCACGGACGCCGCCGTCGTGGTGTGCGTCGGCAACCCGTCCAACTACACGGCCCGGCGCGGCATCGTGGAGCGCCTGGGCCTGCCGGCCGAGCGGTACGCCACGGTCGTGCACCCGTCGGCCGAGGTCGGCGCCGGCTGCACGGTCGGCCCGGGCAGCGTCCTGCTGGCCGGCACGGTGCTGACCGCCGACCTCGAGGTGGGCTCGCACGTGGCGGTCATGCCGCACGTGGTGATCACCCACGAGGACCGGATCGAGGACTACGTGACCATCGCCTCCGGTGTCCGTCTGGGCGGCGGGGCGACTCTGCGGCAAGGCGCGTATATCGGCGCCGGTGCCCTGGTCCGGGAGGGCGTGACCGTCGGCGCCTGGTCGCAAATCGGCATGGGCTCCGTCGTGCTGCGCGACGTGCCGCCCGACGAGGTCTGGGTGGGCAGCCCGGCTCGTTTCCTGCGCAGCGCCAAGCTTGAGGAGTTGACATCGTGAGCAAGATCCCGCTCGTCGACCTGGCCGCCGCCCACGCGGAGGTGGCCGACGAGGTCGAGACCGGATTCAAGCGGATCTTCGCGGACACCGCCTTCATCGGCGGCCCCGAGGTGGCGGCGTTCGAGAAGGAGTACGCGGCCTTCTCCGGCCTGCCGCACGCCATCGGCGTGGCGAACGGCACCGACGCGCTCGAACTCGCGTTCCGCGCGGTCGGCGTGGGCCTCGGCGACGAGGTGATCCTGCCGGCCAACACGTTCATCGCGACCGCCGAGGCCGTGGCCCGTACCGGTGCGAAGGTCGTGCTGGTGGACTGCGATCCGCGTACCTATCTGATCGACGTCGAGGCCGCGCTCGCGGCAGTGACGCCGGCCACCAAGGCGATCGCGCCGGTCCACCTCTACGGGCAGCTCGCCCCGGTGGAGCAGCTGCGTGCCGGCCTGGCCGGCCGCGACGACATCGTGATCGTCGAGGACGCCGCGCAGTCACAGGGAGCGACCAGGTTCGGGGTGGGCTCGGGCGTCGACGGCATCGCGGCGACCAGTTTCTACCCGGGCAAGAACCTCGGCGCGTACGGTGACGCCGGCGCCGTGACCACCTCCTCGGAGGAGTGGGCCACCACGGTCCGCACCCTGGGCAGCCACGGTGGCCTGCGTAAATACCACCACGACCTGGTCGGTGTGAACAGCCGACTGGACGGTCTGCAGGCGGTTGTCCTGCGCGCCAAGCTGGCCCGTCTGTCCGGGTGGAACGTGCAACGCCGAGCCGCCGCTGCCCGTTACGCCGAGTTGCTGTCCGGCCTCGACGACGTAATCTTGCCGGTGACCCTCGACGGCAACGAGCACGTGTGGCACATCTTCTGTGTCCGGGTGCCGCGTCGTGACGAGGTGCTGGCCACGCTCAACGAGAACGGCATCGGCGCCGCGATCCACTACCCCATCCCGGTGCACAAGACCGGCGCGTTCGCCTCGCTGGGCGGCTCCTTCCCGAACGCGGAGAAGGTGGCCCCGGAGATCCTGTCGCTGCCGATCTACCCGCAGATCACCCCGGACCAGCAGGCCCGGGTCGCCGAGGTGCTGACCGACGCGCTGCGCTGAGCTTCACCGCACCACCAGCAACAAATGAAGTGAGGTAGCACGTGTACGTGTCGCTGCGGGACCGGCCGGGATCCGAGGAGGGGGCAGGGACCGGAAGCACCGTCAAACGGGTCTCCTCCACGGTTGTCCTGCTCGGTGTGGTCAGCCTGCTGACCGACATCTCCTCCGAGATGGTGGCGTCGGTCCTGCCGCTGTACCTCACCGTGGCGGTCGGGCTCAGCCCGGTCGCCTACGGCTTCCTGGACGGCATGTACCAGGGCGTCAGCGCCTTCCTGCGGATCGCCGGCGGTTACGCCGGCGACCGCGGGGGCCAGCCCAAGTGGGTCGCGGTCGTCGGGTACGGGGCCTCCGCGCTCAGCCGCCTCGCGATGCTCCCGGCGGCCGGCTTCGCGGCGATCACGGCCGTGGTGACCGTCGACCGTCTCGGCAAAGGGCTGCGCACCGCGCCCCGGGACGCGCTGATCGCCGAGGCGTCCGATCCGAAGATGCTGGGCCGCGCGTTCGGCGTACACCGGACCCTCGACACGATCGGCGCCGCGCTCGGCCCGCTCGTCGCGTTCGCGCTGCTGGCGAGCGTGCCCGGCAGTTACGACTCGATCTGGGTGGTGTCGTTCGCGGTCGCCACTGTCGGCGTCGCGGTCCTGGTGCTCTTCGTGCCGAACCTGCGCAACAAGTCGGCGACCGCGCGGATCGGCCTGCGCCGGGCGCTGCGTGAGGTGAGCAGCACCCGCCTGCGCCGCCCGCTGCTCGCGGCCGCCGCGCTCGGCCTGCTGACCGTCGGCGACGGCTTCCTCTACCTGTCTCTGCAGGAACGCGACGACCTGGCGGCCCTGTACTTCCCGCTGCTCTACGTCGGTACGAACATCGCGTACCTCGCTCTTGCCGTACCCATGGGTCGCCTTGCCGACCGCGTAGGCCGCGCTCGCGTCCTGGTGGCCGGGCACGGCGCTCTGCTCGCGTGTTACCTGCTGGCGGCGCTCCCGGCCGGCGGCATCGGGCTGACCCTGGGTGTGCTGATGCTGCTCGGCGTCTTCTACGCGGCCACCGACGGCGTGCTGCCGGCGCTGGTCTCCCGCCTGGTCCCGGCCGAGGCGCGCGGCAGCGGCATCGCGGCCGCGCAGACCGTGGTGGCGCTGACCCGGTTCGCGTCGTCGGTCATCTTCGGCCTGCTCTGGGCGGTGCAGGGTCCCAGCAAGTCGCTGCTGCTCTTCGCCGGCCTGCTGCTCTTCGCGATCCCGCTGGTGGCCTGGCTGCTGCGCGGCATCGACCGCACCGAAGAGGCAACAGCATGACCAACCTCAAACCCCGTTTGTACACGCTGGGCGCGGTTCTGATCATCGCGGTGCTCGGCGCCACCGGTTACGTGTGGAACGTGCGCCAGGACCAGGCCGAGTCGCTCGCCAACGCGCCGCAGGTGGCGACCGCCGGCGACCCGGCCGCGCTGCGCGGACAGCCGCACGTGGTCTTCCGCAACACCGCGGCCGGCGAGAGCTACGGCAAGGTCGCGGTGGTGCCGCTCGCCGACCCGGACGGTCCGCGCGCGTTCACCCCGGCCAGCTGCGAGCGGGTCTACGCGACCGCCGACGACGCGGTCTGCCTCTCCGCCGAGCGGGGCCTGGTGACCAGTTACAAGGCGCGGGTGCTGGACAGCACGTGGCAGCCGACCCAGGAACTGTCGCTGACCGGCATCCCCAGCCGGACCCGGCTGTCCCGCGACGGCACTCTCGCGGCCACCACCACGTTCGTCTTCGGTGATTCCTACGCCAACCCCGGTCAGTTCTCCACGCGTACCCTCGTGACCCGGGTGGACGGCGAGGAGATCGGCGACCTGGAGAAATTCAAGCTCGTCGTCGACGGAAAGACGATCACCGCGTCGGACAAGAACATGTGGGGCGTCACGTTCGCCGACGACGACAAGTTCTACGTGACCGCCGCGTCCGGCGGGAAGACGTGGCTGGCCGAGGGCAGCCTGTCGAAACGTACCGTCACCACGATCCGCACCGACGTCGAGTGCCCGTCGCTGTCGCCGGACGGCACCCGCATCGCGTTCAAGAAGCACGGTGACCTGCCCGCCGGCCAGTGGCGGCTCGCCGTGTACGACCTGCGGACCGGCAAGGAGACGGTGCTGGATCCGACGAACAACCTCGACGACCAAGCCGAGTGGCTCGACAACGAGACCGTCATCTACGGGCTGCCCCGCGACTCCTCCAGCGACGTCTGGCAGGTGCCCGCGGACGGCAGCGGCAGTCCTCAGGTGTTCATCCCGGACGCCTGGTCACCCGCGGTGGTGCGATGACGCCACCTCAACGAAGGACCCACATGTCACGACTGGCCGTCATCACCCCGAGCTACGCACCGGACTTCGAGCTCTGCGCCGACCTTCACCGGTCGGTGCTGCGGCATTCCCCGGAGTCGGTACGCCACCACATCATCGTGCCGGCCCGGGACCTCGAGCTGTTCGGACAGCTCGCCGGCCCGCGTACGGTCCTGCACGACGAGGCTGACTTCCTGCCCGGCTCGGTCCGGTCGCTGCCGGGCACCAAGTACCGGGTGAACCTGCGGCAGCCGTTCCCGCCGCTGCGTGGCTGGATCCTCCAGCAGATCATCAAGCTCGCCGCGGCGTCCCGCGCCGAGGAGGACGTCGTCGTGATGGTGGACTCGGACATCGAGTTCATCCGGCCGTTCTCCGCCGAGACGTTCCGCCGCGACGGCGTGGTGCGCTTCTACCGCAACCCCGGCTTCATCGACGACCGGCTGCCCCGGCACGTCAAGTGGCACCAGGCCGCCCGTACCCTGCTGGGCCTGCCGGCCGCGCCGCCGCCGTACCACGACTACGTGTCGTCGCTGCTGGCCTGGGATCCGGCGCTGGTCCGGCAGCTGCTGGAGCGGGTGGAGGCGAGCACAGGCCGCCGCTGGGCGGACGTGACCGGCGCGCAGCTGCACTTCTCCGAGTGGACCCTGTACGGCGTCTTCGTCGACCAGCTGGCCGCCGAGTCGAGCCGGTCGTTCGCCAGCGACGACGCGCTCTGCCACGCGTACTGGGACGAGACGCCGCTCGACGCGACAACCGCCCGGGCGTTCGTGGCCGGTGCCAAGGACGACGACGTGGCCGTCATGATCTCCGCGAAGTCGCGGACCCCGCTCGACGCCAAGCGGGCCGCCTTCGGCGTCACGGAGCAGTCGTGATCAAGGATTTCGTCAAGTCCCGCCTGCGGTCGCAGGAGATCCGCCGCCGGCAGATCCCCGCGTTCGCCGCGACCGGCGGGACCGGTGACGGCGCCGTCTACTACCTGGCGCCGGACAACGACTCCCCCAGCGGCGGCGTCCGCGTCATCTACCGGCACGTCGACCTGCTCAACAGCCTCGGCATCCCGGCCAAGGTGGTGCACGCGGCCGACGGTTTCCGCTGCAGCTGGTTCCCGAACACCACGCCCGTCGTGGCGGCCGGCCGGGTCAGCCTCGGCGCCCGCGACGTGCTCGTGGTCCCCGAGTGGTACGGCCCCGGCCTCGGCGGCCTGCCCGAGGGCCCACGGATCGTCATCTTCAACCAGCGGGCGTACGACACGTACGACCTGATCCCGTACGAGGAGACCGGTCCGGGTGCGCCGTACGCCGGCATTCCCGGCCTGGCCGCCCTGCTCGCGGTCTCCGACGACAATGTGGACCTGCTGCGGTACGCCTTCCCCGGCGTACCCGTCCACCTGACCCGCAACGTGATCGACCCGTCGGTGTTCCACCTCGGTGGCCCCGAGCGTCCGCGCCGGATCTCGTTCGTCGGGCACCGCCGGTCCGCCGAACGCGAGCAGCTGCTGCACATCCTGCGGTCACGCGGTGTCCTGGACGGCTGGGACGTGGTCGCGATCGCCGGGAAGACCGAGCTGGAGACCGCGGAGATCATGCGGAACACCGCGATCTTCCTGAGCTTCAGCGAACGGGAGGGCTTCGGCCTGCCGCCGGCCGAGGCGATGGCCTGTGGCGCGTACGTGGTCGGTTATCCGGGCCTCGCCGGGCGGGAGTTCTTCGTGCCGGGGCTGTGCTCGCCGGTCGCCGACCAGGACCTGCTCGCGTTCGCGCGGGCGGTCGAGCAGGCCTGCATCCGGTACGACAAGGAGCCGCAGACGCTGATCGAGCTCGGTGCGGCGGCGTCGGCGCGGGTGCTGGCGCGGTACGACACCGAGAACCTGCGGACCGATCTGCGGACGTTCTACTCGACACTCCTGTAGAAAAAGGGGGCCCCGCGAGGGGCCCCCTTTTTCACACTCCCTGCCGGACCCACCTGCGGTACCGGGCGTCGTTACGCAACCGCCGGCTCACCACACCGGCCGCGAACGGCGGCATGTACGGCGCCAGCTTCGCGCCGACCTTGCGGCGGCGTACCAGCATCCGCCACTGCGGCAGCTGCTTCGTCTTCGCGTACGTCTCCAGCGCGAACGCCTCGTACTCGTCGATCGGCTCGTTGTCGGTGAGCCCTCGGTCGTACGCATGGCAGGCGCTCTCCAGAGCCTCCACCGCGAGCGACCGCAGCGCGGTCTCGTGCAGTTCCGCGGCCCGCGGCAGCTTTCCGCCCGGTCCCTCGAACAGCGCGTTGAACGCGGTCCGGCGTTCCCGCAGGTCGAGCAGGCGCCCGGAGCCGGCGTTCACGCTGAGGCTGCCGCCGTGCTCGCGGTGGAACGCCTGGTCGGCGCCGTCGATGCGGCCGACGTCGGAGACCGCGGCGGCCCGCATCCAGGCCTCCATGTCGCAGGCGTACCGCATCCGCGGGTCCCACGGGCCGACCTCGTCGTAGACGCTTCTGCGCACGATCGCCTCGGGCGTGGTGATGCAGTTGACGCCGAGGCGGGCCCGCTCGGCGATCCAGTCCTCACCGGACCAGATCGTCCAGGACTCCACGTCGGTACGCGGCTCGGGCGGCGTCTCGGAGTGGAAGTGCAGCGGGTGCCCGTAGACCAGGCCGACCTCGGGGTACTGCTGGAACAGCTGCACCGCGCGGCTCAGCGAGCCCGGGGTGAGCAGGTCGTCGGCGTCGAGGCGGACGACGAAGTCGCCGGTCACCCGGGCCAGCCCGTCGTTGAACGCCACACACGGACCGTGGTTCTCCGCGTTCGGCGCGTAGACCACCCGGGGGTCGGTGGCCGCCATGTTCCCGGCCACCAGCGGGGTGTCGTCGGTGGAGCAGTCGTCCACCACGATCACCTCGACGTCGACGCCCTCCTGGGCGAGGACGCTGCCGACGCTCTGCGGCAGGAAGTGGCCGTAGTTGTAGGTCGGGATGACGACCGAGACCTTCGCGTCGCGTAACGGTGCGGCCTGCGGAGCGGTCACTTTGACCCGCTCGGTCAGCTTTGCCATGTCTCCTCGATCAGATCGTCGGTTGCAGTGCGGGTTCCGGCGCCGGGATCTCGTCCTGGCCGCCGCGGGACTGCAGTTCGGCGAGGCGGCGGCGCAGCCACCACGCCAGCGGGGCCACGAACACCACGCTGATGGCCAGGCCACCGAGAAGCAGCTGCAGGAACGGCTGATCGGTGAGGCGCAGGGCGAGAACACCGGCAGCAACTGCCGCCGGCACAGCCAGCAAGGGTACGAACAGACGGCCGCTCAGTGCGGTGAAGGACACGCCATGACGGCGCAGCAGCACGACATAGACCGGGAGCGTGACGACGGCCGAGACGGCGGCCTGAGCCCAACCGGCGCCGTGCAGGCCCCACTCCTTGACGCCGTACCAGACGGCCGGGAAGAGCACCGCGAGCCAGACGATCTGCACGATCAGCACGGCCCGGCTCGCACCGACCGCGATCAGGAACGTCGCCATCAGGTCGAACAGCACCCGCAGCGCGCCGAAGATGGCGAGGCCGGCGAGCGCCTGCGCCGAGGCCGACCAGCGTTCGCCGTAGAGCAGCGGCACCACGACCGACGCCAGACCGGACAGCCCGATCCCGACCAGCAGCGCGATCGCCCAGGTCAGCGAGGCCGCCGACACGAAGCCGTCGGCGCGCCGGCGCGGGTCGGACACGGTGGCGAACGCCGGAAGCGCGACCGATCGGATCGCCATGCCGAGCGCGCTCATCGGCCAGGTCGAGATGTTGAACGCCATCGTGTAGAAGCCGAGCATCAGCGCGCCGGCGGCGGTGCCGATGCTCAGGTGACCGACGTTCATCACCACCCAGGAGATGACGTTCGCGGCCGCCAGCGGCAGGCCGAACCGCAGCAGACCGGTCGCGATCGCCGGTTCGAAGCCGAACTTGGGGACGCTGCGGGTGAGCCGGAACTGCATGACCGTGACCAGCGCCTGCGACGCCACCCGGGAGATCGCCAGCGACATCGCGCCGAACCCGAGTGAGACCAGCCCGATCGTGACGACCGTGCTGACCACCAGGCTGGTGCCGTCCAGTGCCATCTGCGCGGACTGCCGGAACTCGCGCTGCATCATCGCGTACGGCACGACCGACAGACCACTGAGGATCAGCGTCAGCGACATGACCCGGATGACCGGAACCGCCGCGGGGCTGCCCATCGCCTCGGCGAGCGGACCGGCCAGCAGCGACATCCCGCCGGCCAGCAGCACGCCGGTGGCCAGCGACATCGTCGTGACCGTAGGTCCCCGGCCCTGCTCGCCGTGCCGGATGATGTCGGCCGCCATGCCGAGGTCGGCGAGGGCCATCACGATCGCCTGGATCGTGAGGGCGACCGCGAAGACGCCGAACTCCTCCGGCGCGAGCAGCCGCGCCAGCAGAATGCCGGTGGCCAGGCTGCCGACCCGGATCGCGACATTGTTCAGGGTGCTCCAGGCCAGTGCCCGTTTCACCGTTGATGCGTCTGCCATTACGACCGCCTGCCTTTGATGCGCTCGGTCGCCAGGTGCTTCTTGAAGTTGATCAGATGTGCGGTCGGGTGCGCCAGCGAACTGACGCGCTGGGCCAGGCTGAGCCGGTCCTTCATCGCCGCCTCGTAGATTTCCACCTGGCGGCGGCCCGCGGCGGCCAGACTGAACCGCTCGATCACCACCTGCCGGCCGTAATCGCCCAGCCCGGGCCAGTCCACCCGGTTCATGATCATGCTGGTCAGACCGGCCGCGACCCGCTCGGTGCCGTCCTTGCCGTCACCCAGGCCGTAGAAGCCCTGGTGCAGGAAGGTCGGCAGGGTGCCCGGGTTGAACGGCATCCAGAAGCCGCGCTCACCCTGCACCAGCAGCGGTTTCGCGAACGCCATGGCGCGCAACGCGGACGAGCCCATGCCGATCACCAGGTCGGCGGCCGTGTACGCGTCGGTCGGGTCCAGCATCTCGCCGACCAGAGTGACCCGCTCGGCGCCGGCTGACGCGTTCGCCGCGTCCGCCGCCGCCTGCAGCTCACCGCGGGCCGGTCCGTCGCCGACGATCAGCAGACGGACCCGCAGCGCGGGGTCGAGCCCGCCGGCCGCGCGGATCGCGGCCAGCAGGCCCTCCAGCTTCAGGTGCGCGTTGAGCCGGGACACCGACACCACCGCGACGTCGTCGTCGGCGAGGCCGAACCGGGCACGTGCTGCCCGGTTGTCGGCCACCGGCGCGTTGAGATCGGTGTCGATCGGCGGTTCGATCACGTACACCTGCGAGCGCAGGCCCCGTTCCTGTTCCGCGATCTCCTCGGTGCCGACCACCAGCGGCAGGTGCTTGGGCACCCAGGCCGGCACCTCCATGGACAGGACGGTGACCACGAGCGGCACACCACTGCGCAGGTAGGCGCCGTACGCCGCCTCCAGGCTCGGTGCCCACTCGTAGGCGTGCACCAGGTCGATCTCCCGCTCCCGCACCACGTCGGCGATCGCCGCCACGTTGCGGGGTGAGGGTGCTTCGCCCTTCGGTGGCGCGGCCACGAACTCGAGTCCGAGGCCGGCCACCATCGGGCACAGCTCACCCGGCGGCCCGTAGATCAAAACCTCGTGGCCGAGGGCGGCCACCTTGGCTGCGATCTCGATGGCGTTGATCTGGCTCCCGCCGATCTCCATCGTGTGCAGGCACGTCAGAATGCGCACCGGGTTCCTTTCGGGCTTCTCAGGCGCTGGGCTGGAACACGACGTCGACCCAGTAGTTGTGGTTCGCGCTGTTGCCGGGGAAGACCCCGCCGTGCGAGTCGTAGTGGTAGGCACCGCCACCGGCCGGCACGTGCAGAGGCGCCTTGTTCAGCGCGTCGCCCAGCTGCGCGCCGGTGACCGCGTACTGGCCGGCCGACGAGTAGTAGGACACCACGTAGGTGACGCCCGGAACGATCGACACCGGGGTGTCGAAGGTGACCGTCTGCCACCCGCTCGCAGTCTCGCTTGTCGATCCCTTGAATGCCAGCCGCTGCTGGGTATCCGACCGCCAGAGAGACACGCTGTGGGTGCCGGTGTTATTGGCTCCCTTGTAGAACTTCACGCCGTTGATCGAGCCGGCCACATCGGTGGTGAACTTGGTGCCCACCTCGATGCCGTCGTCGTCCGGCCAGTTCGCGTTCGCCGGGGTGTCGTCCGGGCCGAAGATGCTCAGCTCGGGCGCCGGGTTCGCGGTCGGCGAGGGACTGGCGCTCGGTGACGTGCTGACGCTGGGCGACACGCTGGTGCTGGGCTCGCCGACACCCTCCGGCGCGCTCGGCGACGTGCTCACGCTGGGCGAAACGCTGGGCGACGAGCTCGGCGAGTCACTCGGCGAAACGCTGACGCTGGGCGAAACGCTCGGTGAAGCACTGGCACTGGCGCTCGGGCTCGGGCTCGGGCTCGGCCCGACCGGCGTGGTGCCGCTCGGCTGGAACAGCGGGTCCACCCAGTAGTTCGGGCTCGACCAGCTGTCCTGCGGGAAGCCGCCACCGGAGCCGTACCGGTAGACGCCGTTGTCGCCGGCCGGTGCGGTCAGCACGCCGCTGACCCAGTTGGCGGTGAAGAAGCTGCCGGTGCTGGCATACCCGCCGTTCGGCGCGTAGTACGAGAGCACGTACTGGGTGCCGGCGGTCAGCGTGACCGGCGGGTTGAACGCCGCGGTCTGCCAGCCGGTGCTGTCGTTCTCGGTGAA
The DNA here is from genome assembly GCF_003259845.1 of Actinoplanes lutulentus. Taxonomy (GTDB): domain Bacteria; phylum Actinomycetota; class Actinomycetes; order Mycobacteriales; family Micromonosporaceae; genus Actinoplanes; species Actinoplanes lutulentus. The sequence continues at coordinate 58,193 of NZ_QLMJ01000030.1, read as the reverse complement.
CTCGACAGTGGCGAGCGGCGAACCGCCCGACGACGCCCACAGGTGGCCGACGTGCTGGCCGGTGTTGCCGGTGCCCTTGTAGTACCGCATGCCGACCAGGTTGCCGCCGACCGACGGGGTGAACTTGACGCCCAGCTCGACCGGGTTGGGATCGTTGTTCGAGGTGTTCTGCGGAACCGCGTCGTCCTCGAAGAGCTTCACCACGGTGTTGCCGAACTCGGTGTTGAACGTCCAGGTGGCCGGCTCGTCCAGCGGGGTGCCGTTGGTGTCGGCGGCGGTCACGGTGGCCGTGTACGCCATCGACGGGTTCAGCGCCGCCGCGGGCTTGAAGGTGGCGGTCCGGGTGTCCTCGTCGTAGGCCACCGAACCCGTCACGGGCACGTTGTTCTCATCCGCCACAGCGAAGGTGATCTCGGCCGGGTCGACGTCCTTGGAGAAGACGGCCTTCGGCTTCACCGCGAGCGCGATGTCGGTCTGTCCCTCGGCGGGCACCGTCGTGGTGACCACCGGGGCGGCGTCGGCGCTGGCCAGGAACATGACGTCGACGTAGTAGTTGGCGTCGCCGTACGAGCCGTTCGGGAAGCCGCCGTCGTACTTGAACAGGCCGTTGCCGGTGCTGCCGGACCGGTTCGCCACCAGCGGCGACGCGACGATGTCGGAGGCACTGAAGGCGTACGCGTCGGTGGCGTAGTGGCCGTTGGGCGCGAAGTAGGAGGCCACGTACTGGCTGCCGGCGGTCACGTTGATCGCCTTGGCGAACTTGACGGTCTGCCAGCCGGACGCGGTCTCGTCCGCGAACGTGGCGGTGCCGAGCTTGTCACCGACGTTGTTCCACAGCGTGCCGGTGTGCGTACCGGTGTTGCCCTCGCCCTTGTAGAAGCGGATGCCGGTGATCCGGCCGTCCACCTCGGGCTTGAACCGCACACCGAGCTCGACCGCTCCGCCGTCGGAGTTTGTCGTGTTCACCGGGGTGCGCTTGCCGAAGATGGTGTGCGCGCCGGTGAGCACCAGGTGGCTCGGCGTGGACGCCTCACCGATGTTGTTGCTGTCGTCGACCGCCCGGGACAGCAGGGTCTGCGAGCCGACACCGGTGGTGTAGAAGGAGTACTCCCAGTTCGTGGTGCCGTCCGCGGGGTGCCAGGTCTGTCCGCCGTCGGTGGAGACCTCGACGCCGGCGACCTCGCCGCCCACGTCGGAAGCGGTGCCCTTCACGGTGACCTTGGCGCCGTTGGCCGCGGTGGTGCCGGCATCCGGCGAGGTGATCACGGCGGTCGGGGCGATCGCGTCGGTCGACGCGGTGCTGACCGTGATGCCGTCCACGGGGATGGTGGGCTGCACGCCCATGTCGGTGAAGAGGTTCACCGTGGCCTGCCGCATCGCGGGGTCGGCCGCCGCGCCGGTGCCGCCGTCGTGCCGCGCGTCCAGGCCCCACGCCCACTGCACGGTGCCGGCGCTGAAGACCTGCGCCCCGCTCGACGCCTTGTACAGCGTGATGTGGTGGGTGGTGGTGCCGGGCGTGACCGTGTTGCCGAAGTCGCGCAGGTATTCCGGGGTGTCACCGGTCGTCTCGGAGAGCCGGATCAGGCCTTCCGGACGGTAACCGTTGTCCAGGTCCTCGTTCGACTCGTACCCGATGGTGTGCGGCGCGAGCGTCGCGGTCTCGCCCTCGCCGAGACCGGCCACCGAGCTGTTGCGCCACAGGCGCATCTTGCCCTGCGCGGCCGGCACCTTGATCGCGAGGTCGGTGTAGTTGGAGACGTACATCGTGCCGATCAGCGAGTTCTCCGGCTTGCCGCCGTTCTTCGGCGGGGTGAACCGCGGGTCACGCCAGGTGCCGGTCCACTCCGCGTCCGGGTCCAGCATCGAGTTCGCCCAGGTCTCCTTGTAACAGACCAGGGTGCGGTAGGGCTTGCCCTCCGCGTCGACGCCGTTCTCCCAGCGGGTCTTCCAGTACACGTCGTTACCGGCGAAGAAGGCCAGGTTGGTGCCGGCGTCGCGGGCCGCTTCCACGTTGGCGCGCTGCGGGCCGGACCAGTACTCGTCGTGGCCGACCGACAGGAAGACGTCGTGGTTCTTCAGCAGGTTGCCGCGCACGTCGGTGTCGATGCCGCTGATGTAGGAGACGTCGTACCCGTTCTGCTCCATGAAGCGGATCATCGGGTACTCGTTGGAGAAGAGGAAGTCACGGCCGTTGTTGTCGCCGCGGGTGGCCCAGGGCCGGTTGTAGCTCAGCTTGTACGCCCGCCCGTGCGCGCCACCGGAGTAGAAGTCCGAGCCGCCGTACCGGTTGTACGCCTGCCACGTCGGGTCCGAGGTCTGGAACACCATGTTCGAGTGGCTGGAGTCGTCGCGCACGATGAAGGGGATGTGGCTGTCGCCGCCGGTGTCGTTACGGATCAGCCGGGCGATGTAGACGCCGGACACCGCGTTCTCCGGCACGTCCCAGCTCGCCGACACGCCCCAGGCGCCGCAGTCGAACGTCTCGGTGGCGTCGGTGAACGTGCAGTCGTCGTTCGAGTTGGCCGGCAGCGGGCTGACCGAGTCGACGGTGTCCCACTTGCGGGCGCCGTCGCCGTTGTAATAGCCCAGCCGGTAGATCTCGGCCGTGAACGCGGACGGCGACGCGACCTTGAAGTCGATGGTCTCGCCGGCCTGCACGCTCATCTCGGTGCCGTAGCCCTGGATGGTGGTGTCACCGACGCCGTAGATGTCCCACGTGCTCTGCGGTGTGCCCGTCTTCGAGTTCTCACACGCGATGACGTTCACCGGCGCCACGCACGGATCGGCGGCGGCCGCCGCCGAGGATGTCGCGACCGACAATGCCCCCAGCATGATCAACGCTGCGCCGATGGCTGCCGCCCGCTTTGGACGACGCCGGGTGAACATGCTGATGATGCCGCTCACGGCACCCCTCCCCCTGATTTACCAACCCTGCGTGGGACTCCTGATCGTCCTGACACGACAGGGCGAACGCGACGCTATCAGCGTCGACTAATACAAGAACCAGACGTAGATACGGGAGCGTGTCGTGGTTGGGACGACACCGCGTCAACCGTTCGGACAACGTCGATATTTGCTAACCGACAATAGTTACTTGTCGAACCATCTCGGCGTCGCCGTGCGTACCTTGCGGGCCGGATGGGTGAAGCGCCAGACCGCGCCACAGATGCCGATCAGGAACGGCAGCGTGGTCGCCCACGTGCTGAAACTGAACGAGTCGAAAGTGGCCGCCACCGCCATCGCGACCAGCTGGCAGGCGATGAGGATGGCACACAGATGCCGGTCCCGCTCCGAGTCGGAGCGCCGGTACGCGATGACGGACAGCGTGATCGCCGTGATGTGCAGCGCGGCCAGCACCGCCACACCGAACAGACCGTTGGTGATCGCGAACGCGAGCCACTGGTTGTCCAGGTACTGGTACTGCGGTGACACCCAGGTGCCGGTGCCCCGGCCGAACCACGGCCGCTGGTTGAAGTAGTAGCCGACCATCTCGTAACGGTCCGTGCGCGCCGTGATACTCGGGTCGTCGCCGGCACCCAGGAACATCGTGGAGATGGTGCTGACCAGGGCCGGTTTCACCACCACCAGGCCGGACAGCCCGATCACGCCGATCGCCAGCATGTTGAAGCGCAGCCGTTTGTTCCACACCGGGAAGAGAACCAGCAGCACGATCGCCAGGGCCACGAACCCGGTACGCGACGTGGTGGCCGGGATCGCGGCGGCGATGAGCACCGCGAAGGCCATGAACTTCTGCCGCTGCCGGGCCGTGTCGGAGAACCGCGCGTAGTGGATGGCGAACGGCAGGGCCACCGCCATCAGCGTGCTGAACTCGATGTAGTGGAACGTCGTGCTCGCCACCCGGACGCCGCCGCCGCGGATCTCGAGGCCGACGACCCAGCCCTTGGACTCCAGACCGGGCACCATCAGGTACTGCGTCAGGTCCAGGTAGAGGAACGCCTGCAGCAGGCCGATCACCGCGACGAACGTGCAGCAGTAGACGAACACCCGCAGCACACCGTCGAGACGTTCCCAGTTGGGGATGCCGTCGGCGGCGAGCAGGATCACGCCGACGAAGCCGATGAGCATCAGCATCCAGCGGTCGGCGGAGTTCGCCTCTATCACGGTGAGCCCGCGCAGCAGGCCGACCGAGTACGAGCCGAGAACCGAGAGCAGGAAGAGCAGTACCGCCCAGCGCAGCGGCTGCGGGCCCACCACGACGAGCCGCGGGTTGAGCCGGGCCGTGACCCACCAGACCGCCATCAGGAAGGCCACGATCATGGCGGGCCGGCCGAGGTCGGTCATGCCCGGAATGATGAGCTGCGCCGGAATCAAGGTCAGCAGGCAGATCATCAAGGAGAGCAGCGCCGGAGCGTCGATCCTCGCGAATCGCCGCCGGGTCACATAAGTCTGCGCACCGATCAGGTGTGGTTCGAGGTCCGCCGGGTGGTACCCGGTGGAGACACTCAACGCCGCCCGCTCTCCCGCGGGTCCTGACCATTGACGGACATACGGCGACCGTTGTTCCGCATGGGCAGGACGATGGTGGCGTCCGCCTCCGGGGCGGGACGGGTGATGATCGCGGTCTGCTCGCCCACCACGGGCGAGTCGTTGCCGGCCGGCTTCACCGCGGCACGCGCCGCCGGCTCGGCGGCCTTGACGTTGGTGATGACCTTGGGCGGCGTGTAACCGAGGTGCTGGTTGTCGACCGACGCGCCACCACGGGCGGGGCCGTCCGGCGTCGAGTTGCCGCCGCCACCCACGTTGCCCGAGCCGCCCTTGCGGCGGCGGATGATCGCGTCACCGGCGATGGTCAGCGCGATGCTGAGCAGGACGCCGACACCGGCCACGGCGACCAGGGCGCGCTTCACCTTGGAGTTCGACTCCTCGATGTTGTCGCCACGGTCGAGCCGGCGGGTCGTGATGAAGCTCTCCTCCTTGGCCCCGTACTCGGACTGGAGGCCCTTGATGTTGGTCTCCAGCATGTCGATCACCTGGGTGGAGGTTTCGGTGGCCTGCGTCTCGCTCTCACCGACGACCTCGATCGAGAGGATCGGTGACTGGTTGTCATAGGTGACGACCACGTTGTCGGACAAGCCCGACTTGTCCAGCTGCTCGAGGACGGTCTTGTCCTGCACGGTGAGCATCGCGGCCCGGCTCAGCGAGGTGAGACCCAGCTCCAGCCACGGATTCTTCGGACCGGTGTCCTTTTTCTTCTTTTCGCCCGGCTCGACCTCTTCCTCGGCCGCGGTGGGCGGAACGAGCTGAACGTACGAGGTGGCGATGTAGTCCGGTTTGACGGACTTACCGACCATGTACGCGGCGCCTACCGAGAGCAAAAGAAGCGGCGCGGCGATATACCAGCGCCTGAACAGAAGTTTGGCAAGATCCCAGAAGTCCACTGCTGCCCTTTGTGGTGATCGGGTGTGCGGCCACTGCTGCCCGGCACTGTTGGAGAACGGCTGGCGGGCGAACACGTGTTCATCTCACGCCGGCCACAGTCTTGCCCCTAGGGCTTGACCTTGGCAAGTGACTGAGAATCTCATGACGCCCGATGAAGAATGTCAGATACGGCGGCGGCGCGGCAGCCTACAAGCCGACAGTGGACGACCACCGTAACGGTCTCGATAAAGGACCGAATCGCCGATAATGCCTTGGACATGGCGATGGGCGGGACGCTTTTGCGCCCCGCCCATCGGACATTTCACATCAAGGTGTGATCTTGTAGATGTGGTACGAGTACTCCGCCGCGAACATATCCGTGATCGCACCGTCACTGATAGACACGGTCCGGTTCTCGAACAGCACCTCGGCGGTCGCGCCGGTCAGACCGGCGGGCATCTTCAGCTTCTGCGTACCGGTGCCGCCATCACGGCCAGGCATCGCGAAGATGTAGTACGAGCCGTCCTGCGCCTTGAGCATCGTGTCCAGCTGCGGGTTGAACTTCCAGTCGTACGACTGGCTGTTCAGCACCTTCGCGAGCGAGGTGATCCGCTTGTTGGTCTCGGTGACCGCCGGGCGAACAGCGTCACCGCACTTCTCCCGCAGCACGTGCTGCGAGACGCAGTCGCCGCCGAAGTTGTGGTTGAAGTAGATGATGCCCCGCGCCTCGTGGATCAGCGAGTTCATCACGGCGCCGGCGATCTGGTTGCCGTTGATCGTCGGTGCGTCGTTCTCGGTGAACGGGTGTCCGACCTCGATGAACGCGTAAACCGGCTGGCGCTTACCGTCGGTAGCGTCGAGCTGACGCATCCGGTCCATCGTCAGGCCGTAGTTGGCCGACCGGCGGCAGGTCTCCTCCGGCACGCCGAAGCCCTGACCCTCGGCCGGAGCGGTGCAGACGTGCGGGTCGGTGTACCAGTAGATGTCGTTGGAGACGACATCGGTGTACTTGTTCACGAAGTCCGCGGCCTGCTTGTCGTTCTGCCAGAACATGACGCCCTTGCCGTAGTTGGCGTAACGCAGCCGCCCGTCGTTCGGCAGGTCCGCCGACAGATCGGACATCACGTCGTACCCGCAGGAGTCCTTGGTCTTGCAGATGTCGCCCTGACCGGGCCAGTTGCCGGTCCACTCGCCGTTGCCCGGGCCGCCCCACATGTCAGCCTCGTCGGTGACGAGCCAGCCGACCGTCTCGCTGCCCAGCGTGGGTGACTTGTGCGAGATCATGGCGCGCATCCCGTTCTTGCGCACCACGTTCATGTCGGTGTTCTCGGTCATCTCGATGTAGGTGTTCAGGCCGACGGCCTTGTCCTTCGCCACATCGGAGTCGGCCTGGACGCTCTCGAACCAGACACCGAGCGGGAAAAAGCCGGCGTCACTGAAGTTGTACGACTTCGCCTGGGCGAACTTGTCGTAGTAACTCGGCCCGCCCTCCCACGGCACACGCGGCAGGTCCAGGTTGACCGCTTCGGCCGGCGGCACCGTGCCCGGCGTGGAGCTCGACGCGCTCGGCGACGGTGTCGCACTCCCGCTCGCACTCGCACTCGCGGAAGCGCTCGGTGACGCGGTGGTCGCACTGGGCGACGCGGCCGGGCTCTGCGTCGTGGGTTTCGCCGGGGTGCTCGTCTTCGGGTCCTGCTTGAAGACGACGTCCACCCAGTAGTTGCTGCCCTTGTAGTTGTCGGTGGGGAACGCTGAGCCACCGTACTTGTACACACCGCCACCGACAGTGGTGAGCGGGCCCGCCTTCGCGGTACGCGAGGTGAAGTAGTCCTCAGTGGCGCGGTACTTCGACGTCGTGTACGACACGACGTAGTCCTGGCCGGCCTGGAGCTGCACGGCCGGCGTCAGGGTGACCTGCTGCCAGCCCGAGCGCGACTCGCTCGCCGGCGCCGCGGTCGCGAGACGCTGACCGCTGGCGTTCCAGACGCTGACCCGGTGCGCGCTGTTGTCGTTGGTGACCTTCAGGAAGCGCACGGCACTGAGCTTGCCGGCCTTCGAAGACTTGAACTTCAGGCCGAGCTCGACCGGACGGTCGTCGCTGTCGACCGGTACGCCGGAGACATCCTCCGTCGCGAAGAAGGAGTAGCTGTCGGTACTGCCGCCGGTGACCGCGTATGCGGTCACGACCGTCGCGGCCGCGAGCATGCTGAATGCCGCGGCCACGGTGAAGACGAGTTTCCCCCGCCTGCGTCTCGCGTGCCGTCCGGCATGCGAGCGTGGCATCTCATCGATATTCACGCGGTTGTAAACCCCTCGGCAAGTGAACCCCTGCGCCCTTGGTCCCGTAACACGGGTGGGCCCTCCCCCACAGAAAAGCGACGCGGTTACTCAGCGTCGCCTGGCGACCATACCCATGTGATCACCGGGAACCATAGAAACTTAAGGCTCCCTTGAAAAAATTTGCCATTTGTTGGTCGCGGATAGTAATCAATGCAGCTGGTTTGCCCGATCCTCGACCGGTTGGCGCTGCCCGGGAACCTTAACCGCCACTGTCGCAGGAGTTGTCCGGCCCCATCCGGAACGCACATCCCAGGTCTTCGATCGCCGCTTGCGCTCGGCCAGCAGGATGATCGACACGTAGACCACAGCGGACGGAAGCAGCCACGGCGCCTTCAGCAACACGTCGCGTAGCCACGAGGTAGCACTCGGTCCGGCAACCGGGTCCGGTGAGAACCCCGGCGTCGCCTCGACGTAGCGCCAGAACTCGGCGTTGCCGTCCCGGGCACGCGCGACCCGGCGGATCAGATCCCCGGCGGTACGCGGTGCCATCACCCGTACCGTCGCTCCGACCTCGACCTTCTCGGCCGCCGGAACCGACGCGTCGAGGAACATGTCGTCCGCGGTGATCTCCGGGAAGCTGGCGAACCGCGACCGGGCCTCCCGGGAGACCGCGACGACACCGCGGCCGAAGAGCCGGCCCTTGAAGACCGGCAGGCGCGCGTTGATCGCGTAGAAGGACCGCACCGGCCAGCTGCTCACCGAGGCGTCCACCACCGGGCGCGGCACCGCGGCGCCTACTCCCGGCTCTCGCACGGCTGCGGCCAGTAACCGGATCAGGCGCATGTCGGCCGGGACGTCAGCGTCCATGTAGACCACCACGTCACCGGTCGCGACCGGGTCTGCCGCGTTGAGAGCGGCCGTTTTGGACGGTGTCGGGATCTCGATCACCCGTACGCCGAACGAACGCGCCACGACGGCGGTCCGGTCGGTGCAACCGTTGGCGGCCACGATGATCTCTACATCGGGCCCAAAGTCAGAGGATTCGGTCAATGCACCCAACACGGTGCTAATGCCCGCTTCCTCATTGAAAGCTGGCATGATGACGCTGATTCGCACGCGATGATGCTTCCGTCGGGATTGGCCTGGAACAACCGGTCGAAAGGACGAGGGCCTATCGCACACCCGACAAGGTCCGCGACCATTCGTCTCTCTGTCCGCTATGCGCCCGACGGTAGGTTGCATGACGTGAAGGTGTCTCAGGAGACCTCGGAATCCCTTACGCAGCAACGGGATCCCGTGACGCTCGCAGGTGTCCAGTTTGACCCGATCTTGGAGAAAGAGGTAGTAGAAAAGGTACTCGGGGAGCTTTCCGCCGGACGCGGCGGCCAGATCATCACTCCCAATGTGGACATTTTGCATCGAGCGATGCGAAGCGAAGAGGCCCGCCGCCACATCGCGGTGTCGGAAATCACCGTCGCCGATGGCAAACCGCTCATTTGGGCCAGTCAGATCGCCGGAAACGCGCTCCCTGCCCGAGTTGCCGGATCCGATCTGATCTGGAGCCTCTCGGAGGCGATGGCCGGTGCTGGGCGATCCGTCTACCTTCTCGGTGGCGAGCCGGGCACTGCGGAGCGCGCCGAACAGGTTCTGCGCGAACGCTTCCCGTCCATCAAGCTGGCCGGCCACCTGAGCCCATCGTTCGGTTTCGACACTCGCAGCGACGAGTACGACGCGGTCTGTGACGAAGTGGTCGGTGCCAACCCCGACATGGTCTTCGTCGGCTTCGGATTCCCCAAGCAGGAGCGCGTCATCGAGCGCCTGCGCCCCCGCCTGCCGCAGACCTGGTTCATGGGTTGTGGCGCCGCCATCGGCTTCGTGGCCGGCGTGCACTCGCGCGCGCCCGAGTGGATGCAGAAAAGCGGTCTGGAGTGGGTGCACCGCCTGGCCGGTGAGCCGCGCCGCCTGGTGCGCCGCTACCTGATCGACGACGCGCCGTTCGCCCTGCGCCTGCTCGGTTCCGCCGCGGCGAGCCGCTTGAAGAAGAAGGGTGACGCCCGGTGACCAATCCCGACGTCTCCGTAGTCATCGTGTCCTATAACACCAGTGAGCTCACCCGGCGCTGCCTGCGCCTGCTGCTGGACAGCCGCACCCCGGACGTCAGCTTCGACGTCACGGTCGTCGACAACGCCTCGCACGACGGTTCCGCCGACCACATCGCGGCCGCGTTCCCCGAGGTCCGCCTCGTCCGCCTGACCGAGAACGTCGGGTGGGGACGCGCTGTCAACCGGGGCGCCACGGCGAGTAACGGCAACTACCTGCTGCTGCTCAACCCGGACGCCGCACCGGTCGGCCACCCGGTCGCCGAGCTGTTCGAATTCGCGGCGAAAAACCCGGAGCACGGCATCTACACCGGCCGGACGCTGCACCCGGACGGCACCGACGACATGTACTCCTGCTGGGGCCTGCCGACGGTGTGGAGCAACGCCTGCTTCGCGACCGGCCTCTCCACGGTCTTCCCGACCAAGGCGTGGGCCAACCCGGAACTGCTGCCCGGTTACGACCGGCGCACGGTCCGTGAGGTCCCGGCCGTCTCCGGCTGCTCCATGCTGATCGAACGCGATCTGTTCAACCGCCTCGGCGGCTTCGACCCGATCTTCTTCCTCTACAGCGACGACATCGACCTCTGCACCCGGGCGGCCGCGCTCGGTGCCCGCCCGGTCGTCGTACCCGAGGCGTCCGTGATCCACGTCGGCGGCGCGTCCTCCAGCTCGGAGGGTCAGCGCATCAAGATCCTGCGCGGCAAGGCGACCTACGTCCGCCGCCACTGGTCCCGCCCGCGCGCCACCGCGGCGATCACCCTGATGAAGACCGGCGTGGCCTGGCGCGCTTTGGCGAAAGCCATCGTCGGCCGCGACCGCTCCCGAGGCGTCGACTGGCCGAAGGTCTGGCAGGAGCGCCACGCCTGGGCCGCCGGCTGGCCCGAGGTCGACGAGCCGCGCCCACCCCAGAGCGCCCTGACCCCGGCGAACTTCGCTTCCTGAGTCAGCTCTTTCGAGACGCGGCGGCCGCTGCCCGGCCTGCACCCCCGGGCGGCCGGCCGCCGTCTCTTTCCCACGCCCTCCCTCGGGTACGCCCCAACGACCGCAATCCCGCCAGCCACCAGCCCCCAATCCACGGGCGACCAAGCCGGCCACCGCCCCGGGCCCGGCTTAACGTCACGGCGGCCATAGGTGACAGCCGACCGCCGTGACGTTAAGCCGACGACCCCGAAAGCAGCCCGGCTGTCGCTCACGGCTGCCAGCTGTCGTCTGTGGCGACCGTGACGTTAAGCCGGGATCGCTTCGCGGGCCGGCGCCGGGTCGTGGCGGGCCCAGGCCGTAACGCCATCAGATCGCGCCCGGCAGGGCCCACCCCACTGCGTGTCGACTTCGGGTCCAATCCGCACCCCAAATCGACACACACGCGGGGAGTCGGGCGCCCGTGTCGAACTGAGGTCCCATGCACGCCTTGCGTCGGCACTGGGTGGGTGTGGGGTGACCGGGGATGGCCCGGCGGCGGAGTTGGGGTGGGCTGTGGGTGGGGGTGCAGCGGGCGCCGGCGGGCGCGTAGCGGCCGGGACGGCGCGGTGGGGTCGCGCGGGACTCTCGGGGGCGCGTCGGCTGCGGTTGTGGGGCCCGGTTACGCGTACCCAAGAGGGGAGCGTGAGGGGCGCGCCTGGATTTAGTAGGCGCCTGAGCTGCGGACGACCGCGCTGACCGTGCGGGCGAGGATGGCCAGGTCCATGGAGAGGGACCAGTTCTCGACGTAGGTGAGGTCGAGGCGGATCGATTCTTCCCAGGAGAGGTCGGAGCGGCCGGAGACCTGCCAGAGGCCGGTGAGGCCGGGTTTGACCACCAAGCGGCGGAGCATGTCGGCGGGGTAGCCGGCTACTTCCTTCTCCAGTGGCGGGCGGGGGCCGACCAGGGACATGTCGCCCTTGAGGACGTTCATGAGCTGCGGGAGTTCGTCCAGGGAGTATTTGCGCAGGATCGCGCCGACCGGGGTGATGCGCGGGTCGTTGCGCATCTTGAAGAGCTCGCCGTCGGTCTCGTTCTGTTCCTGCAGTTCCTGGAGGCGCTGTTCGGCATTGACGACCATGGTGCGGAATTTGTAGAGCACGAACGGGAGGCCGTCCTTGCCGACGCGTTCCTGGCGGAAGATGACCGGGCCTTCGCCGCCCTTGCCGAAACGGACCAGCAGCGAGAGCACCAGCAGCGCCGGCGACATGATCGTGAGCAGCAGGAACGCGCCGATCCGGTCGAAGGCGGACTTGACCCAGCGGCCGCTGCCCTTCAGTTTCGGGTGCTCGACGTGCAGCATCGGCAGGCCGTCGACGGGGCGGATCGTGGTGCGGTCGCCGGCGACGTCGACCAGGGTGCTCGCGACGATCAGGTCGATCTCGTCGCGTTCGAGCTGCCAGGCGAGGCGGCGCAGGGCGGGACCGTCGATCTCCGGGCAGGAGAGGACGACAACGGTGTCCGCGTCGGAGCGGGTGACCGCGAGCGCGACGCCGTCGAAAGTGCCGTAGATCGGCGGCATTCCCTCGACGAAACGGCTACGGGTGACGCCCGGCGGAAGGCACGCGCCGATCACGCCGAGGCCGTGGTAACGCTCGCGGCGAAGGCGGCGCGCCATGTCGGCGACAGCGCGTTCGTGACCGACCAGAATGACGCGGTGCAGGCGTTCGCCGCGGGCCCAGGAACGGTGGAGCATCTGCCGGAAGATGTACCGCGCGAAGATATCGACCGCGATCGCGAGCGGGATCACGATAATCACGTATCCGCGCGAGAAACGAAGGTCGAACGAGAAGGAAACTATGGCTATACCGGCGGTGAGCGCCAATCCGGAACGGAAGACGCGGGCGTATTCGTCGGTGCCGACGAATAGGTGACGCGGCTCATAGGCCCGGTTCACCGCGAGGCATGCGATCCACGCCAGCGGCAAAACCGCGGTGAGGAGCAGATAGTCGCGCATGTATGACTCGGTGCCGGTCGAACCGAAACGCAGAACGAGCGCCCAGGACGCGGCACAGAGGCCGACAACCAGGTCGATGAGGTAGAGCCGCTTCGCGTACCGGCTCTGCCAGCTGGTACGAGCCTCGGACGCGCGTGGTCGGGAATTGAGCTGCCTGGCCGCCTCAGCGAGATCGATAGTCTCCACTGATTCGATTGTTTGCACGCTCATGCCCCCGTATCGACTGTGATCAACCTTACGTCCGTTTTCTCCTGGCATGACAGAAATACCGGAGATTCGGACATCCGACTGAAATCTTCCCTGGGCGGAAACCCACGAGACACACCAGACAGACTGCTGACCGGCGCTCGATCGCGCTACATCTTTCCGTTCGACGAGAATGCCGGATCGGATGAGGGTGGAACTCATAGCGGTGCAACGCGTCCGAATCGGACGATCCACATCTCTCGTACTGGATCATCCCACATCGCCTCCGAAAACCGCCCTCGGGGGCTATCGCTAGCACCCCCGCGGACGGGCGGTCAATCGGCCACTTAGGACGTTCGGCTGTAGTGATTCCGACGCAGGGTTTCGACGTGGTCAACGCACTCGTGATATTGGGGCAAAAGCCCCTTATCCCGGGCCTCCGCGAGCGACGGCGCCTGCGCGTCCTTCGGTGACAGGAGAGGTGTTTCCGCAGGCCAGACGATTCCCAGCTCGGGATCGAGCGGGTCGATGCCGTGCTCACGGCCCGGCTGGTACTCGCTGGAGCAGAGGTACGTCACCGTGGCGCCCTCGGTCAGCGCGCAGAAGCCGTGACCGAGCCCCTCGGAGAGATAAACGGCCTTGCGATCCTCGTCGTCGAGACGGACCGCCTCCCAGGAACCGAACGTGGGCGAGCCCACACGGATGTCGACGATGACGTCGAGCACTGCGCCTTTGACGCAGGTCACATACTTCGCCTGACCCGGCGGGACGTCGGCGAAGTGGATGCCCCGCACCACGTCACGCGCAGAGATCGAAAGGTTGCCCTGAGCAAGATCGAGCGGGTGGCCGATCGCCGCGGCCAGGTGGTCGAAGCGGTACCACTCCAGGAACGCGCCACGGGCGTCGCCGTGCTGGACGGGCGTCACCTCGTACGCGCCCTCGATGGTCAGCGGACGGATCTTCACAGCAGTCCCCCCTGCTCCAGACGACCCTGCTCAAGCAGGCGGATCAGGTATTGACCGTAACCGCTCTTGAGCAGCGGTTCCGCCAGCTCACGCAGCTTGTCGTCGGAGAGGAAGCCGAGCCGCCAGGCCGCCTCCTCGACGCAGCCGATCTTGAAGCCCTGGCGCTCCTCGATGACCCGCACGTACTCCGAGGCCTGGACCATCGACTGGAACGTGCCGGTGTCGAGCCAGGCCGTCCCGCGGTCCAGCACAGTCACGTCGAGCCGGCCCTGCCGCAGGTACTCCTCGTTCACCGCGGTGATCTCCAGCTCGCCCCGCGCGCTGGGCTTCAGGTTCGCGGCGATCTCGACCACGTCCGCGTCGTAGAAGTAGAGGCCGGGCACCACGTACGTCGACTTGGGCTTCTCCGGCTTCTCCTCGATCGAGAGCACCTTGCCGGTCTCGTCGAACTCGACAACGCCGTACCGCTCCGGGTCGGCCACCGGGTACGCGAACACGCGCCCACCGTCGGGCTGGCCGAACTTGGCGAGCTGCCGCCCGAGCCCGACCCCGTGGAAGATGTTGTCGCCGAGGATCAGGGCGACCGGCTCGTCACCGATGAAGTCGGCCCCGATGCGGAACGCCTGGGCGATTCCGTCCGGCTTGGGCTGCTGCGCGTAGGTCAGGGAGAGCCCGAACTGGCTTCCGTCACCGAGCAGTCGCTCAAAGTGAGGCTGATCCTCCGGTGTCGTGATGACGAGGATCTCCTGGATCCCCGCCGATACCAGAGTAGTCAGCGGATAGTAAATCATCGGTTTGTCGAAGATGGGCATAAGCTGTTTGGACATGGCCTTGGTAATCGGCCAGAGACGGGAGCCCGTCCCTCCGGCCAGCAAAATTCCGCGCACCGGAGAACCCTAAACAGTGGGTGCCAGCGTCTACACTCCCCACCCGTGCAGATTTTCGTAACCGGTGGTGCCGGCTTCATCGGATCGGCCTACGTCCGGGCCCTCTTGCAGGACGAGTTCGCGGGTGCGGTGGGCGCATCGGTGACCGTTCTGGATCTGTTGTCCTATTCGGGGAATCGTGAAAACCTCCCCGTGTCGGATCCCCGACTTCAATTCGTCCAGGGCGACATAACTGATTCACAGCTGTTGCGCGACCTTCTTCCGGGTCATGACGTGGTAGTGCATTTCGCCGCGGAATCACATGTCGACCGATCCATCAACTCCGCTGTGCCGTTCGTCACGACGAACGTTCTCGGCACTCAGATCCTGCTCGACGCGGCCCGCGCCGCGGGCGTCGGCCGGTTCGTGCACGTCTCCACCGACGAGGTGTACGGCTCGATCGACGAGGGCTCGTGGACCGAGACGTGGCCGCTCGCGCCGAACTCTCCGTACGCCGCCTCCAAGGCCGCCTCGGACCTGATGGCGCTCGCCGCGCACCGGACACACGGCATGGACGTGGTCGTCACGCGCTGCTCCAACAACTACGGGCACTACCAGTTCCCGGAGAAGGTCATCCCGCTCTTCGTCACAAACCTTCTCGATGGCAAGAAGGTGCCGCTCTACGGCGACGGCGGCAACATCCGTGACTGGCTGCACGTGTCCGATCACTGCCGCGGCATCCAGCTGGTCCTGGAGAAGGGCCGCGCCGGCGAGGTCTACAACATCGGCGGCGGCACCGAGCTGTCGAACAAGGAGCTCACCGGCCGCCTCCTGGAGGCCTGTGGCGCCGACTGGGACAGCGTCACCCCGGTCGAGGACCGCAAGGGCCACGACCGCCGCTACTCACTCTCGATTGACAAGATCAACAAAGAGCTTGGGTACGAGCCTCAGGTCACGCTCGACGAAGGACTGGCCGCCACCGTGGCCTGGTTCCGCGACAATCGTGCCTGGTGGGAGCCGCTCAAGGCGCGGAGCGCGCTCTGATGCGCTGGTTGATCACGGGGGCGGGTGGAATGCTCGGCTCTGATCTTCGCGCGGTGCTGGCGGGGTCGGATGTCGTGGCGTTGACCCGTGCCGAGTTGGATATTTCGGATTTATCCGCCGTGCGTGCCGCTGTTGACGGCGTTGACGTGGTGATCAACACGGCGGCGTGGACGAACGTGGACGCGGCGGAGACTTCCGAATCGTCCGCGACGGCCGTCAACGGTCATGCGGTAGCCGGGCTGGCTTCCGTACTCGGAAGCCGACTTATCCACATTTCTACGGATTATGTCTTCGACGGTTCGGCGACCTCGCCGATCGCCGAGGACACCCCGCACGCGCCGATCAACGCCTACGGGCGCGGCAAGGCCGTCGGGGAGAAAGCCGTCCTCAACGCCGGCGGTTACGTCGTGCGGACCGCGTGGCTCTATGGCGAACACGGGCCGAACTTCGTGCGCACCATGCTGCGTCTCGCCGCCGATCGCGAGACCCTCGACGTGGTCGACGATCAGGTCGGCCCGCCCACCTGGTCGTACCCTCTCGCCCAGCAGCTGGTCGCGCTCGCCCGCGCGGCGGCAGCCGGTCGCGCCGCGCCCGGCGCCTATCACGGCACCGCCGCCGGCTCCACAACCTGGTTCGGCCTGGCCCAGGCGGCTTTCGCACTCTCAGGTCTGGACCCCACCCGGGTACGCCCGACGACCAGCGACAAGTTCCCCCGGCCGGCGCGTCGTCCGGCGTACAGCGTGCTGGGTCATGACGGCTGGGCAGGCACCGGCGTGGACCCGCTGCCGGACTGGCACACCATGCTGAAAGAGGTTATGCCGGCGCTGATCCGCTGATTTTCTGTCGGAGGGTGCCGCTAGGTTTCCCGGCATGTCCACCGGCCTTACCTGGGCGGCGCTTGATGAGCGCGCCCGTCTCGGCGACCTCGCCGGGGTCACCGCCCTGCTCACCGGAGCTTCCGAGCAGCAGCGACTGACCTTCGGCGAGGACCTCCGCGCTCACTTCGCAGCGATCCACCCGGAGGACTGGTGGCCGCGCTGATGGCCGCGGTGCGCGAATTCGCCGTCTTGCACGGCCTGCTGTCGCCTTCGGCCGCGGAGATGGCGGCGTTCGCGGGTGATTACGCACGGATGCTCCCGAGCGCGCCGCCCGGGATCGCCGGGCTGGCCCAGCAGTCGCTGCGGGCCGTCGACACGGCCGGGCTGCTCGACCTGTCGCTTCTCGTCGAGGCCAGTTCGCTGGTGCTGCTCCGCACGGAAAGAGGCCTGGTCACGAAACAGTTGACCTGGCTGGAAACGGTTGCCCGGCGAGACCCGTCCCGCGCGGGCGAGGTGAGCACGGTGCTGTCCGTCGCGTTCGAGCACCCGGCGCTCGACGTGCGGGAGAAGGCAGCGAACCTGGCTCGCCGGTGGGGCACCGACACGCCGGCTCAGGTCGTGGCCGATCCCGTTCCAGGGTTGCCGCCCCGCGGGGCGGCTGGGTCGATCTCTCGTCTCGTCGTCAGCCTCAAACCCTCCCGGCCCGGCCGGCTCAGCGTGGAGGAACAGCTCTTCACGCTGGAACGCGTCTCCGTGCAGAGATATGACAGCCATCACTGGAGCCCCCGCCCCTCAGTCCTGGCCGCGGCCCTGCCCCATCATCGGGAGGCCGTGGCGGCGTGGGCGCTGTCGTCGTTCGCCGAACTCGCCGACCGTGACCGGCGCGGCGGATCAGCCCTGCTGCCGATGCTCGCCGCTCCCCACGCGGGCTCCCGGATCTGCTGGAGCTCGGTTCCCAGGTCGCAGCCGATCTCAAGGCCGCCGATCCGATCGCCGGGCTCGACGAGATCGCCGGGTTGGACGAGATCGCCGGACGCCCGACCGGCGGCCGGCTGACGAAGGAGGCCCGGCGACTACGCGCCGTGCTCTATTCCCAGCGTGAGGCAGCTCAAATACTGGGGACGAACGAGCCACGGAGGGGTAGATGTGGACACATGACTCTCTCGAACAGCGGCACCATCGATCTGGGCGGCAAGAGTGTGCACCGGCTGGGGTACGGCGCCATGCGGATCACCGGGCCCGGCGTCTGGGGTCCGCCCGCGTCACCTGACGAGGCGATCCGGGTGCTGCGCCGCTCCGCCGAGCTCGGTGTCACGTTCATCGACACCGCCGACTCCTACGGGCCGGACGTGTCCGAGGACCTGATCCGCGAGGCTCTGCACGACGGCAGCGGGTACGGCGACATCGTGATCGCTACAAAGGGCGGCTTCACCCGGCACGGCCCGAACCAGTGGCGAGCGGTCGGCCGCCCCGAATACCTGCGCCAGACCATCCTCATGTCGATGCGCCGCCTCGGCGTCGAGCAGATCGACCTGTGGCAGCTGCATCGCATCGACCCGCTCGTGCCGCGTGACGAGCAGTTCGGGGTTCTGAAGGCTTTCCTCGACGAGGGCCTGGCGAAACAGGTCGGCCTCTCCGAGGTGAACGTCGAGGAGGTCAAGGCCGCACAGGCCGCCGGTGTGCCGGTCGCCTCGGTGCAGAACCGCTACAACCTGGGCGACCGCCGGGCCGAGGAACTCCTCGACTACTGCACCGACCAGGGCATCGCCTTCATCCCCTGGGCGCCGGTCGACGCCGGCACGCTCGCTCGCCCCGGCGGCCCCTTGGAACAGATCTCACAGGCCCACCCGGGTACGACGACCGGCCAGCTCGCCCTGGCATGGCTGCTCCGCCGTTCCCCGGTGGTGGTCCCGATCCCGGGCACATCCTCGGTGACCCACCTCGAGGAGAACCTCGCCGCCGCCGACGTCAAACTGACCGACGACGAGTACGAGGCCCTCGCCAAGGCGGCCTGACCTGCTCAACCAGGGGCCAGGTCCCAGGCGGTCAGGTGGACGGTGACCTTGCCGGCATCGCCGTTCGCCGGATCCATGGTCAGCTGCACCAGGGTCTGCTGATCCGGTTCGCCGCCGACCGGGCGGACTGGGGTGAGCAGGCAATAGGTACGGTCGTCTCGCAACTCCAGCGGCGCGTCCCCGGTGGAGTCGTCGCGGATCGCCGCGGCGCACTCGTCCGGTGAGGCGACGTCCGGGATGATCACGGCCGCGGCGATCGCCGCGGCCTGCACGTCGGCGGTCGGCTCGAGGAGCAGATCGGTGGTGTCCGGAATCGCGGAGATCGCCACAGCGCCGTCGCCGCTCGCCACCGTGCGGGGCTCCTCCAGGTCGATGCTCTGCGACTGGTCGTCGCTGAGCGCCATCGTCAGCGAGTACGCCGCATAGCGAACCGGGAACGGTTCCGGTTCCGAGGGCGCCGGCGAGCCGGCTGTCGACGGCAGGCTGGGAAAATTGGTGGGAGCGGGCACCGGCGGCAGCGACGGAATCGGAACCGCGGGCTTGGGAGCGGGCCTGGCAGAGTGCGAAGGCGACCCGGCAGCCGGCCCCGGCGCAGTCCTGAAACTCACGCTCACACTGGTTCGCGCACTCGGGCTCGGCCTCGGTGCAGGAGAGGACGCCGAGACGACCGGCAACGGCCGCCCCGGAGCACTTGGCACGGCTGGCACCCTCACTTCCCGGACTTCGCTCCCCGCCTGCATCGACGCCACCCCGAGGCCACCGGCGGCAAGCGCCGTGATCACGGCAACGAACCCCGAGACCCCGAACTTGAGCCGGGCGGACCGCCCTCGCGTTACGAGCCCGGCCCTCACCCCACCCGACGACGCGGCGGCGTCCGCCAGAAGCACCCGCTCCCGCAGGTCGGCAAGTCCGGCCTCGACGTCGAACGTCACCCCGGACAGAACCTCCTCCTGGGCCAGGTGAAGGAGGTCGAGTTCGTCGGGAGTCAGCTCACCCTTCATGGCGACTGTCCTTCCAGGCTTGGAGCTCATTCGTCAGCCTCCTGCGGGCATGCTGTAGCTGGGATCTCACCGTCGAGCCGGGCATATCAAGCTGTTTAGCGATATGCCGGGGTTTGAGGCCCTCCTGCCGCAGGCACATGATCTGGTACTGGCCCGGGGGAAGCCCTCCAAGAAGTTCGACCGCTTTGATCCCGGTCAGGTACCGGTCGTCGGATTCGCCCTCGCTCTCCTCCTCCGAAGGCGGCTGCGGTTCGACCCGCAACCGCACGTCGAGCCGGTTGTCACGCACCTTTTCCTTGAACGCGTCCGAGACCGCGTTGCGCAGCATCCCCGAGGCGTAGCGTTTCCGCTCCTCAGGATTCATGGCGCCGACCTTCGGCCAGGTGCGGTGAAGATCGACCATCACCTCCTGGACGACATCCCACGCGTCATCGTGGTTGAGCCCTCGTGCGCGGGCGCGCCGATAGAGCAGCTCGCCGACCTCCCGGTACAACCCTTCCAAACCCGGGTCGAGCGAACTCGGCGCCTCGGTTCTCGCCTCGGTCTTCATGCCAGGCCGTCCGGTCCGCCCTGGCCCTCCCGGCCTTTGCGCCAGGTAATCCGGACCTCGAGCCAGCGTTCGTCCGGCGGATCCGCCGGGTCCGAGAGCCGGAACCTCACCCCACAGAGCGCGGCTGCCACCACGTTGATCGCCTGCGTGATCACCGCGCCGGCGATAGGATCCCAGAACTCCACATCAATCTCCCGTTGAGCCGTTGACAGGCCTTCAACGAAGAAACTGCGACATTTCCGAAACGTCCAGAAATCTTGTGAAAGTTCTCGACCGGGTGACGGCTCAGCCGTTGCGCGGCCTGCGAGCGACCGTCAGCAGATGCGTGTCCGGCCAGTCGAGCGAACCCCCGGACACCTCGGACAGCGACGCCACCGGCGCGATCCGGTTCTCGATGATCCAGTTGTTGCGCGACGGCGCCGACGTCGCGTCCAGCTCGAACCCGGCCTCGACCAGCAGCTCCGTCCACTCCGCGAAGCTCAGCCCGCAGAACTGCTCCTTCGTCTCCGACAGCCAGTTGTCGACGTAGTCCTTGCGCGTCAGGAAATCCATCGCCGCGCCCAGCTCGATCCGCACCGCACCGTCGCCGACAACCTCAAAATCACACCCGAACGCGAAATCCTTCGCGAATTGCTCCAGCTTCGCGCGTGTCGAAAGACCACTGAGGTACGCCTTGACAGCATCCGAAGTCAGCGAATCGAGATCACTCCGCGGCTCCGCCGGGGTGACGCCGTCATCGGTGGCGAGCGTGAGAACCACCTGCCGCCGCCGGTCAGCCGGCCCGCACACATCACTGTTGATCCAGACGCCGCCGGGTGCCGTGTGCTCGAATATCCGCCGGGCGAACTTGAGCAGCGACTCCCGCTGCCGGCCGTACGACCAGATCTCGTGGGTGAGCGCGAACGTCAGCGTGGTGTCGACCGAGCGGTCCGCGAAGATCGCGCCGCCGAGCACGTTGCGCTGGTAGAAGTAGACGTTCGCGTTGCGGAAGACCCCTTGTGCCTTCTTGTGTACGCACTCCTGGAACAGATGCCGGGCCACCTCGACGCCGATCAGGTCGCTCTCGCGCAGCGCCGGTTCCCGGTCGGCCAGTTCGAGCAGCGAACCGGCGCCGCAGCCGATGTCGACGATCCGGCCCGGCTGCACGTACTGCTTGACCGCTTTCCACTTGCGGCCGGCCGCGTCGGCGAAGGCTTCCGCGTACGTCCGGTAGTCACGGGTCGCCGTCAGCCCGCCCTCGTCGCCGACCACCGGGTCGTTGACCACGGTGCGGATCGTGTCGACGAGGCGGTACCGCTCGAAGACGTCGACGGTGGCCGGATGTGCCAGCTTGCGCCACGTCTCGTCGCCGTTCGCCAGGCGCAGCAATACGTCCCACGGGCGCTCCGGCGTCGTACGCAAGCCTGGGTCTGATTCCACGAGAGCGACCGGAAAACCGAGCCGGCGGTAAAGGTCCGCGACCTTCGGCGTGGAGCAGGCCAGCAGGGTGTTGTCCGGGGTCAGCTCGATGCCGGTGGCAACCGCGATGCTCTTGAGCGTCACGTCGGCGAACGCGTCGGTGGGCGCGGTGTCGAAGATCGGCACCACCAGCGACCGCAGCCCGCTCAGCGCACTGAGCCGCTCGATCGCCGCCTCACGCCGGTGGTACGGCACCGGGTTGCGCTTCGTGTTCTCGTGGTTGGCCGACGTCACCGCCCAGACAACCGTCACGCCATCAACGGCGAGCTGCCGCAGATAGTCGGCCTGAAAGCGGGTCAGCAGGTGATGACGACCGGGAAAGAGCACGTAAGACACACGTGATCATATCCGTTTCTGCAGCTCATTGGCATCTGCAACGTTGTCGCATACGTGCCCGAGCACATATCGTGACCGACGTGGCAGAGCATGAGCACCACCACGGGCACGGCCATGACCACGAGCACCCGCATCGGGGCCGTTGGCTCCGGCATCTGCTGACGCCGCACTCGCATGACTCCGCCGACAAGGTCGACAGCGAGCTGGAGTCGTCCCGCGAAGGCCTCCGCGCCCTCTGGATCTCGCTCGCCGGCCTCGGCATCACCGCGGCGCTCCAAGCGCTGATCGTCGCCCTCTCCGGCTCGGTGGCCCTGCTCGGCGACACCGTGCACAACGTCGCCGACGCGCTCACCGCCGTACCCCTGGCGATCGCCTTCTGGCTGGGCAGGCGCGCGGCGACACGCGCCTACACCTACGGCTTCGGCCGCGCCGAGGACCTGGCCGGCGTCGTCATCGTCGCCGTGATCGCCGGCTCCGCCGTGGTCTCCGGCTATCTAGCCGTCGACCGCCTGCTGAACCCACAACCCATGACGCACATCCCGTGGGTGCTCGCCGCCGGCCTCATCGGTTTCGCCGGCAACGAGATCGTCGCCCGCTACCGCATCACCGTAGGCCGCCGCATCGGCTCCGCCGCCCTGGTAGCCGACGGCCTGCACGCCCGCACCGACGGCTTCACCTCGCTGGCCGTGGTGCTGGCCGCCGCCGGCGCCCGGCTCGGCTGGAGCTGGGCCGACCCGGTGGTAGGCCTCGCCATCACCGTGGCGATCGTGTTCGTCCTGAAGGACGCTGCCCGCGAGGTCTATCACCGCCTCATGGACCGCGTCGATCCGCAGCTGGTGGACCAGGCCGAACGCGAACTCCGCACCATCGCCGGCATCCGCGACGTCTCCGGCCTGCGGCTGCGCTGGATCGGCCACCATCTGCACGCCGAAGCAGGCATAGTTGTCGACGCCCACCTGACCCTGCTGGCCGCCCACGAGATAGCCGCCGACGCCGAACATCAGCTGACCCACCACGTCCCCCGCCTGACCGGCGCCACCGTGCACGTGGACCCCGCCACCCACCCAGGCGACACCCACCACCCCGGCCTCTCCCACCATCGCCAAGACCGCCTGACCACCACCCCGTGATCCGGCCTGGGCGCTGAGTGGCGGTCGCTGGGAACGGTTGTGTTGCCCGGCACACCGTTCCGGAGGAGGCAACCGTCGCCCGGACACGGCAAGATCCATTCATGACGACTCTCGTCACACCCATGGCCGGCTTCTGGCCGCACGCCACCGAGGCCGCCGTGCGGCACCTCACCGGCTCGGCAGTGCTGGACCTCCGATCCACCGGGCTCACTCCCGGTGCGCTGATCACGGCGGTGGTCAAGGAAGTGCGGCGAGCGCCGGCTCCTTCACTGGTCACGCTCCTTCCCGAGCGGTACGAGCCCGACGACCTCCGTCAGGCCTGGACAGAACAGAATGTGCCGGATTCCGTACGGCTGGGCGTGGTCTGCACAGTCGTAGCCGCCGACCTGGTCCTCGACGCTCTCTCCAACGACGACCTGGTGAGCGACGTCGACCCGTACGCAGGCACCCTCGATGATCGACGCATCGGCGACCTGGTCGCACGGCAGATCGAGCAAGCGGGCAGAGTGCTGGTGAGCGGCCGCCCGGAGGGCGACGAGCCGTGGGAGGCCGAGCAGCTGCGAACGTTGCTGCACCGCCTGGCCCCATGGGCCGAAGTACGCGACATCGACGACGCCATCGACTCCTCAAGCCCGTCCTCACCGGCCCCACCCCAGGCACCGATCGCACCAGCCGTACGCGGCCTGCTCGGTTACGCCGTAGGCACGCACAGCCCCGAACCCACCAACGGCGTGGTGTCCATCGTCTTCCGCCAGAAACGCCCCTTTCATCCGCAACGACTCTTCGCCTCGCTGGAGCACATCACCCGGCGAGTACTCCGCTCACGCGGCCACCTATGGCTGGCAAGCCGCCCTGACCTGGTCTTATCGTGGGAATCCGCAAGCATGCTGAGAATCGAAGGCGCCGGCGGCTGGCTAGCCGACCTCCCCGACGAGGCCTGGCCCCAGGTCCACCCGGAACGCAGAATCGCCGCCACCCTGGACTGGGATCCCTACTACGGCGACCGCCACCACCACCTCACCTTCATCGGCGTCGACCTGGACGCGGAGACCCTGCAACAAACGCTGACCGCCTCCCTCCTGACCGACGAGGAACTGGCAACAGGCTTCGACAGCTGGCGAGAGCTACCAGACCCGTTCGCCCTCAACCTCAGCTGACCAATAACGCGCAACCAATCCCAGGCGCGACGCCCGAAGCGATATTTTCACGAATCGCAAATAGACTCACGGCGGAACACCACTGGTCCGTTTTCCGAGTTTGCGAGAAGTAATATCGGATTCGACGCCGGATACAGTTTCGAGAGCGCCATAGAATGCACCTGGCCGGCGTTCATCGCACCCACGCGATCCGACCAGACGACCAGAAGAACACAGACACGGTGGCACTGGCACTGGCACTGGCGACGGCGCCAGCACCGCCCTAGCGAAAGTTGCCACCGCGACCTCGCCCACGGGAATTGCCGGTGCAACATCGCCAGCGGTGGACGGTGTCAGGACCTCGCCGGTGAGAGCCGTCGCCGCGACTTCACCGACGAAGCATGGCGTTAGGACCTCGCTGGCGGAAGACGTTGCCACGACTTCGCTGGCGGGAGTGGCTGTCGCAACCTCGCCGATAAGGGATGCCGTCGTGACCTCGCCGATGAAAGACGGTGTCGGCACCTCGCTGTCGAGCGACGGCTCCGGCACCTCGCTGTCGAGCGACGGTGTGGACACCTCGCTGTCGAGCGACGGTGTGGACACCTCGCTGTCGAGCGACGGTGTGGACACCTCGCTGTCGAGCGACGGTGTGGACACCTCGCTGTCGAGGGACGGCTTCGGCGCCTCGCCGCCAGCGGACACTGTCGACAGATCGCCGGCACCGGGATGTTCGGCGGAGGGCCGCAGCTGCAGATGCTCGCCACTGCCGGCGGACCCCGCGGCCGCCATGCCAGGGGACACTGCGCCGGAAGCCGCCGCGCCAGGAGCAGCCGTGCCGGGGACCGCTGCCCCGGGAGTCGCCGTGCCGGAAGGCGCCGTGCCGGAAGGCGCCGTGCCGGAAGGCGCCGTGCCGGAAGGCGCCGTGCCGGAAGGCGCCGTGCCGGAAGGCGCCGTGCCGGAAGGCGCCGTGCCGGAAGGCGCCGTGCCGGAAGGCGCCGTGCCGGAAGGCGCCGTGTTGGGAGGCGCCGTGTTGGGAGGCGGCTTCAGGGGTTGGCGGGCGGCCTCCTGGCAGCGGCTCAGTTTTCGGGCGTGGCGGCGTTGTAGGCCCCAGGCTCTGTCGAGTTCGTGCTGGCGGCGGAATTCTTCGGCCTCTGCCGAATAGTTGCGTCGCCTTGTCCGGTCGCGCATGGTTGCTAATTCTGATCTGCTGAACAATTCTCGCTGCCCCCGCATGCCTAAATTGTTTCAGGCCTGGATCTGCATCGATCAGTGTTCGATCTTGACCTTTTGAAGATCTATTCCGCATGGCGCGAAATGACTTCTCTCGGTCATAGAAAAGCCCGATCGCACCCCGACAGATATTGCGGCAAGCACCGTGAGGCGCGCAGCATGGAACCGGCAAGGCAGCGCGGACGGGCAAGGCGGACAGGGCGCGAGGCAAGGGAAGACGCGAGGCACGGCGCGGGTCACAGGACCCTGGGCAAACGACGCGGCACAGGACGCAAGGCCGCGATGTGCGCAGGGCAGCGATGAGCGCAAGGCCAGGACCCCGGGCGCAAGGCAAGGGCGCGAGGCCAGAACGTCGGGCGCAAAACCAGGACGCCCGGCGCGAGCAGTGCGGGGTGCGGGGCGTGGTTGGGGATGTTGGGTGGGTTGGTTCAAGGTGGGTGGGGGCGGGTATCCCCTCTGTTGAGCGACACGACTGAGGAGGACCCCATGGCGTTCGACGACAAGGTGGACAACAAGGCCGAGGAGTTCGGCGGCAAGGTCAAGGAGGGCGTTGGCCGGGCGACCGATGACGAGCGCCTTGAGGCCGAGGGTAAGGCTGACCAGGGCGAGTCGCACGCCAAGCAGGCCGGCGAGCACGTCAAGGACGCCGGTAAGAAGATCAAGGACATTTTCAAGTCCTGAGCAAGCCACGGCACGCCCAGACCTGAGCAAGCCACGGCACGCCCAGACCTGAGCAAGCCACGGCACACCCAGACCTGGGTACGCCACGGCACACCCAGACCTGGGTACGCCACGGCAAACCCGGACTTGGGTACGCCACGGCAAACCCGGACTTGGGTACGCCACAGCACCACTGAAGGACGGCCACCGCAGGCAACACCGGCGGTGGCCGTTCTCAGTGGTGGTACTGATGACCGGGCGGTAGTTCCTTCGTAACTTCGGGTGCATTCAGCCGTACCCAAGAAGGAGCTTGAGTCATGCAGAAGATCTCCACCGCTGGGGTGCGCCGTGCGGGCGCTTATGCGGCCGCCGGCGGAGCGCTGACGGCGATCAGCGGCTTCCTCGTGCAGACCGTCGTCGTGCCGGGCAGCACCGTTGACGATCAACAGTGGAGTTATCCCTGGTCTAGTGACGCGGTCGTGCTGGTCAGTGTCGCCTATGCCGGGTTTCATCTGCTCGTCTGCCTGGGGCTGCTGGGGTTCGGGCGCAGTGGGATCGCGGGTGGCGGGACGGTCGCGCGGGGCGGGGTGTGGATCGCGTTCGCCGGGACGGTCGTGCTGCTGGTCGCCGAGCTCGCGTCGATTCCGTTTCGGGAGCAGGCGCTCGACGCCAGTGGGCCGTCGATGGTCGGGATGCTGTTCGGGCTGGGTACGGTCGGGTCCGCGATCGGCTTTCTGATGGCCGGGGTCACGACGCTAAAAGCGCAGCGCTGGCAGGGGTGGCAGCGGTTCACTCCCCTGGTCGTCGGGCTCACCCTTCTGCTGATCACGGGTCTCGTGATGACCGCGTGGATGGCGGCGAGCATTGGCGCGTACGGAATCGGGCTTCTGGGTCTTGGGCTGGCCATGCGCACCCAGCCGGACCCGAACGGGGTGCTCGCCCGCGAGCCGCAGCGAGCCCGCGCGGAGCGATGAGGCAAGATCGCTGGGTGCACCTCGACACCTCCTTGCTCAGTGACCGGCAGCGCAAGATCTTGACCGTCATCCAGGACTGGGCGGTGCGGTACGGGTATGCGCCGTCCACCCGGGAGCTGAGCGAGGCCGTCAAGCTGTCGCCGTCGACGGTGAGCAGGCAGGTCAGGATGCTGGAGGAGTACGGCTATCTGCGGCGCGGGAGTTCGCTGGCGCGCCCGATCGACGTCCGAATGTTTCTGACAAATCCCGAAACAAGCGAGAAGAGCGACACGACTGTCGGCGTCCCACTCGTCGGCACCATCGCGGCCGGCACCCCGATCCTCGCTGAAGAGGCCGGCGAAGAGGTGCTCAACCTCCCCCGTGACCTGGTCGGCCGGGGCACGCTGTTCAGCCTGCGGGTGCGGGGTGACTCGATGGTCGACGCGGCGATCTGCGACGGCGACATCGTGGTCGTGCGGCAGCAGCCGGATGCGTACAACGGCGACATCGTGGCCGCGATGATCGGCGAAGAGGCCACGGTGAAGGTGTTCCGGCGGGCACACGGGCATGTGCTGCTGGAGCCGCGAAATCCGGCCTATGACGTGATCGACGGGGATCAGGCGGTCATTCTCGGCAAGGTGGTGTCGGTGCTGCGGAAGGTCTGACCGAGGCCAGGATCTCGGCCAGGCGTTCCTGAGGCACCTCGCGGAGCAGGTCGCCGGCGTGTGGATCTCGGGCGTGCAGGGTGTGGATCACCGGGCCGTCGACGTCGATCACCGAGGCGGACGGGCCCTGGACCACGCGTACGGTGTTCGGGCCGGAGGTCAGGTCGGTGCGGTTCACGACTCCCGGGGTGACCCAGACCGGCACGCCGGCGAACATGCCGAACAGCTGCGAGTGGTAGTGACCGCACAGGATCAGGCGAACGTCGGTGCCGGCGATCGCCGCGGCCAGTTCGCCGGGGTTGCGCAGGCCCAGGACGCGCTGGATCTCGATACCCGGGACGGATATCGGCGGATGGTGGAACGCGAGGATCGTGCCGTTCGGCGCGGGCTCGGGCGCGGGCTCGGTGAGGAGCTCCCGCAGCCGGGTGGGGTCGATCAAGCCGTAGCCTTCGCCGGGGACAAGTGAGTCCAGCGGGATGATCCGATAGCCGTTGAGGACGATCGGTTCGGACGGGCCCAGTACCTCGGTGAAGGCGGTCCGCTCGTCGTGATTGCCGGTGGTGAAGATCGCCGGGATGCCGCGGCCCGTCGCGAAGGCGCCGATGAGGTCGCGGGCGATCACGTACTCCGGGATCGTTCCGTTGTCCGCGATGTCACCGGTGATGACGATCGCGTCGATGTCGGGGACGTCGCGGCAGTCGTCCAGCATCCGCCGCAGCGCCATCGCACTGAATCCCGATATTTCGGAGATGTGGGTGTCGGAGAGGTGCAGCAGCCTCATCCGGACATGATGCCTCGCCGGACGGTGGGCGGGCTATGCGGCGCGGGCCTTCTTGCCGGCGTACATCGCGGCGTCGGCGGTGCCGATCAGGGTCTCCCTGTCGATGCCGCAGCCCGGCTCCGCGCTCGCCGCGCCCACCGTCACGCCGATCGTGACCACGCCTGTCGACAACGCCATGGGCAATCGGAGCGTCTCGCGGATCCGCTGGGCCAGCTCCGAGGCGTCGACGCCCTCGCAGACCACCAGGAACTCGTCGCCGCCGAGGCGGCCGACCACGTCGCCCGGGCGCGTCACCGCGCACAACCGCGCGGCGACGACCTTGAGAGCCTCGTCGCCCGCCAAGTGACCATATTTATCGTTGATGGGCTTAAATCCGTCCAGGTCGCACAACAGGACGGTCACCCCGGCAGGCCCGGTCAGCGCGCGGTCGATCGAGGTCATCATGTGCCGCCGGTTGCGCAGCCCGGTCAGCTCGTCATGGGTCGCCTGGTGTTCGAGGGTGCGTTCGGCCTGCTCACGCTGGACGGCGAGACGGTGGAACCGGAGCAGCACGAGCGGAACGATCAGCAGTGTGCCGACCGGCAGCATCAGGCTCGCCGCCTCGTTGCCGCGCATGATCTGCACGGCGGTGAGCAGCGGGTTCACGCTGAGCGCGACGGCCAGCCAGCTCAGGTGGCCCCGGCCGAGCATCGGGGCGCCGGCGCTCGGCAGCGGTTCGGTGACTTCGAGCGCGCCGCGCTGGATCGGTGCGGCCGCGATCGTCAGGAACGCGAGCAGCAACGGCTCGGTCCAGCCGGTGACCAGCGCGGTCTGGGTGAGGATCGCGGTGAGCGTGAGGTACAGGATCGTGTCCTGGCCGGGTCCGCGCGACGCGCCCATCCGGATCAGGCAGCCGATGACGCCGCTGATCGCGAAGACGTCGATCATCAGGAGGAGCAGGCCGAGCGGCGTGGCGGCATCGGTCAGGTGCGGCTGGACGCCCCACACCCAGAGCGGGCCGCCGGCGCAGAGGCCGAGCAGGGCGGCGTCGAGCAGGCCACTGGCGTCGGACGCGAGGCGGCGGCGCAGCGCTATTGCCGTACCCATGAGAAAGAGGCCGTGGGAGGCGGAGAGGGTGAGTTCCGAGGCCGTGCCCTCGGCTTGGCCGAGGTGTCCGTCGAGCCAGCCCGGCATCGACAGCTGGCCGATGAGCAGCACGATGAGGCCGCCGACCGAGAGGAACCAGGGCCGTGAGCGCGGCAGCCGGCGGGTGGCGAGGGCGTAGGCGAACGTGGCGAGCGGCGTCGCGACGATGAACAGTTGCACGGCGGATCGGCTGTCGCCGGCGACCGTGTAAACGATCATGGCGACAGCCGCGAAGAGCAGAAACATCGCGCGCATCCTGGGATGTATCGGCGCGGTCGCCGCCGGGATGAGGCTATGCGGCAGCCGCCTTCAGCGCGTCGCGACCCGCGCGGACCGCCGGGTGCGTGCCGCGCCCACGCCGCGTCACGGTGAAGAGCCGGCGTCCTTCGGACAGCGGATGCAAGGGTACGGTCGGAGGACGCCCGTGGAAGACCAGACCGGGCAGCAGAGCAACGGCGTGGCCCTGCTCGACGAGACGCAGGTGCAGCAGCAGATCGGCGGTCTCGAAACGGACGTCCGGCTCGAAACCGGCGGCGCGGCAGACGTTTGTCGCCCAGTCGCGTGCGGAGGTTCCGGCCGGTTCCATGACCCAGGGATGGCCGGCTTCCAGTTTCTCCAGGCCGGCCAGGTGCAGCGGGTCGTCGAGCAGCTCCTCGGCATGCAGGTCAGCGGGGTGCGCGAGCGGGATGCCCGGGTACTCCTCGACGATCACCAGGTCGCAGTCATGCGCGCGCAGTGCGGACAGCGCCTGCTCCGGCTCCATCTGAGTGACCTCGACGCGGAGTCGGGGATGCAGCTCGCGCAGCCGGCTCAGCGCGGCCGGGACCAGGGCGAGGGCCGCGGTCTGGAAGGACGCGATTCGCAGCGTGCCGGCCACCTCGGTCAACGATCCGGCGATCTCGGCCCGGGCGCGTTCCAGACGTTCCAGGACGGCTTCGGTGTGCGCGACCAGGATCTCGGCCTGCGGGGTGAGGCGGACGCGGCGGCCGACCGGTTCGAGCAGCGGGACACCGGCTTCGGCTTCGAGCTGGGACAGCTGCTGGGAGACGGTCGACGGGGCGTAGGAGAGGGCTTCGGCGACGGCGGCGAGAGTGCCGCGGTGCTTGAGTTCGCGGAGCAGGCGGAGGCGGTGCAGGTCGAACATTCGGTTTTCCTGACGGTTTTCGCTCGGAAAGATGCGCTGGACCGATCTTGTCAATGAACGGCATCCTGGCGCTCGTGATCGAGACATGGTTTACGCCGGGCGGACGGGTCTTGACGAAGTCATCCCCCGATCCGGCGGTGCGGGAGTTTCACGCGGGGCTGCCGGGATATGCGCCCACTCCGCTGCATGATCTGCCGGCGCTCGCCGATGAGCTGGGTGTGCGGCGGGTTCTCGTGAAGGACGAGTCGTCGCGGCTGGGGCTGCCGGCGTTCAAAGTACTCGGGGCGTCCTGGGCGATTGACCGGATTCTGCGCGAAATTTCGGTGGAAAAGCTGGTCACCGCCTCGGACGGCAACCACGGCCGGGCCGTCGCCCACGTGGCGCGGACGCTGGCGATCCCGGCCCACATCTTCGTCCCGTCCGGCGTTCACCCCCTCGCCGTCGCGGCGATCGAGGATGAAGGCGCCCAGGTCACCCTTGTGAACGGGACCTATGACGATGCGGTGCGGGCTGCCTCGCAGGCCGGCGGCACGCTCGTGCAGGACATGGCCTGGCCGGGATACGAGCGGATCCCGCAGTGGATCGTGGACGGTTACACCACCCTGTGCGTGGAGATCGAGGAGCAGCTCGGCGGCGAACCGGACCTGGTGATCACACCGGCCGGAGTCGGATCGCTGGCACAGGCCGTCGCCGGGTATTTCCCCTCGAAGACCGTCACGGTCGAGCCGACCACCGCCGCCTGCGTGCTGGCCAGCCTCCGGGCGGATCGGCCCGTCACCACAGAAACGGACACGACCGTGATGGCCGGGCTCAACTGCGGGACACTGTCCAGCCTTGCTTGGGCGTACCTGCGCAATGGTCTTCACGCGGCAACGGCGGTGACCGACGCGCACAGCCTGCGCGCCGCGAAAGATCTCGCCGCGCTCGGCGTTCCCGCAGGTCCATGCGGTGCGGCGGCCCTGGCCGCCGCGCGCGGCCTGACCCTCCCCCACGATGCGACAGTGGTGCTCCTGAGCACTGAGGGCGCCGGCGCCAACCCGTGGGAGCTGCCGTGACCGACCCGCTCCCGCTCCTCGCCGACCTGATCAGAATCGACTCGGTCAACCCGAGCCTCGTCCCGGGCGGCGCCGGCGAAGCCGCCATCGCTGATTACTGCCATCGATGGCTCGAAGCGCGAGGCTTCGAGGTGCACCGGCTTGAGCGACGCGAGTCACGGCCGTCTCTGGTCGCCAGACGCAGGGGTACGGGCGGAGGCCGCACCCTGATGCTCAACGGACATCTCGACACGGTGGGCCTGGTGGGGTACGCCGGTGACCCGCTCGATCCGGTGATCGAAAACGGCCGGATATACGGACGCGGCGCCTACGACATGAAGGCCGGCCTGGCCGCGATGATGGCGGCGGCAGCATCGGCCGGCCCCCAACACGGCGACGTTCTGCTCGCCCTTGTCGCCGACGAGGAACACGGCAGTTGCGGCACGTCAGAAGTGCTGGAACGGTTCACCGCCGACGCCGCGATCGTCACCGAGCCCAGCAACCTGGAGATCACCCTCGCGCACAAGGGCTTCGCCTGGTTCGACGTGGAGATCCTGGGCCGCGCGGCGCACGGCTCCCGGCCGGATCTCGGCATCGACGCGATCACCAAGGCCGGCCACTTCCTGGTAGCGCTGGAGAAGCTCGGCACCGGGCCGGCGCATCCGCTGCTGGGGCACGGAACCGTGCACGCGTCGATGATCTCCGGAGGTGAGGAGGCGTCCACCTATCCGGCGTGGTGCCGGGTCACCGTCGAGTGGCGGACCGTTCCCGGCGACGACCCGGCCGGGCAGCTCACCGCGTTGCTGGATCGGCTCGGGCTGGATTATCGGCTGCATCCCGGACTGTCCCGGGAGCCGTTCGAAGCGGACCCGTCCTGGCCCATCGTGCGGACGCTGACCCGGTCTTTCGAAACGGTTCTCGGCCGGCCTCCGGTGATCCGCGCCGAGCCGTTCTGGACCGACGCGGCCCTGCTGCATCGCGCCGGGATCCCGGCGCTGCTGTTCGGCGTGGACGGCGAGGGAGCGCACGCTGCCACCGAGTGGGCTTCGATCGCGTCGCTGCGCCACCTCACCGACATCCTTACCGCGACCATCGTCGATTTCTGCGGACCGTGATACTGGACGGGTGGAGAGCCTGCGCTTCGCCCGTGCCGACGACGGGGTGACGATCGGTTACCAGATGTTCGGGCAGGGGCCGGTGCTCGTCTGGATGCCGTCGCTCAGCAACATCGTGGCGCAGTGGCGGATCCCGGCGCTGCGCGACGCCTACCTCGGCCTCGCGCGGAGCCTCACGGTGATCCTTTACGACGGGCGGGGCACCGGCAGCTCCGACCGCCGGATCGACCTCGACGATCTCGGGGTCGAGGCGCACCTGCGCGACCTGCGGGCCGTTCTGGATCATGCCGGCGTCCAGCGGGCGTCGCTGCTCGGGTACTACCACTCGGTCGCGACGGCTCTCGCGTTCGCGGCCCGGTCGCCGGCCCGGGTTGATCGGCTGGTGCTCTTCGGCGGCGCGGCGCGGATGCGGGAAGCCATGATCCCGGCGCAGACCCAGGCGCTGTTGTCGCTGGTCGACCAGGACTGGGGGCTGTTCGCCGACGCTGCCGCCACGGCCTGGCTGGGGTGGGACTCGGCGCCTTCCGGTCGCTGGACCGCCGAGGCTTTCCGCACTGCCACGTCGGCCGCCGTGGCGCGGGCGTGGTTCGACGCGGCGGAGCGGATCGATGTCACGGAAGAGCTTGCTCGGGTACGCGTACCCTCGCTGATCGTGCACCGGCAGGGTGAGGGGCAGATCCCGGCTGAAGTCTCGCGCAGGCTGGCCGCGTCGTTGCCGGATGCGCGGCTGGTGGAGCGGCCCGGGTCGACGCCGACGCTGTTCATGGAGGACGCGGAGGATGATCTTCGGTTGGTGACGGCGTTCGTCACGGGTCTTCCTCAGTCTGAGCCGGCGGTTTCCGGGGCGCTGACGCCGCGCGAGCGTGAGGTGCTCGCGCTGCTCGCCGCCGGCGGGTCGAACGGTGAGATCGCCCGGGATCTGGGCATCGCTGTTCACACTGTGGAACGCCATCTGGGCAACGTCTATCGCAAGATCGGGGCGCGCGGGCGGACCGATGCCGTGGTCTATGCGCTGCGTATGACGGAAAACCGCCACGGCGCGTGACGGATCATGGGGAAGCGGTTCCCCGGCGCTGTGCCGGACGATGAGCGCATGAGTGCTTTCGTCCGTGCCACCACACCCGCTGTTCGTGCGCTGTCCGGGCGCCGCTGGTCGCCGTGGGCGGTGGTCCAGCATCGCGGCAGGGTGACCGGCCGCGATCTGGCCGTGCCGGTCGTGGTGATGGCGACGCCGGAGGTTTTTGTCATCAATCTGCCGTGGGGCGAGCGCACGAACTGGGTGCGGAATGTGCTGGCGGCCGGGGGTTGCATTATCCGGTGGAAGGGTGCGGAGCATCAGGCCGGTTCTCCTCAGATCATCTACGAGGGCGAGGCCAGGGCTTACTACTCACGGCTGTCGTGGACGATCGCCCGGCGGATGTTCCCGGCCGACGCCTGGCTGCTGCTGCGCCGAGTGGACCGTTAGGACAGTGGCGCGGCGGCACTGCATGATGGGAGCCGGTCTCTATCTCTTCGACCTCCGCACACCTTGAAAAAGCCACCTCCGGGCCTGAGGATCAACGGAAGATCCTTCCGAAGTCTGGAGGACCGTAGATGCCCACTCCTCCCCCACCCTCCGCATCCGTCGTCATCATCGGTGGCGGCGTCATGGGTCTCAGCACCGCCTATCACCTGGCCCGCGCCGGCGTCCGGGACGTCGTGCTCCTCGACAAGGACTCCTTCGGCTCCGGCTCCACCTGTAAGGCCGCCGGTGGCGTCCGCGCCCAGTTCTCCGATCCCGTCAACATCGCGCTCGGCGCCCGTAGCCTGGAAACCTTCGCCGATTTTCCCGCCCGCTTCGGTCAGGAAATCGACTTTCACCAGGTCGGATACCTCTTCCTGCTGGACGACCCGGCCGACGTGAGCGCGTTCGAGCGCAACGTGCGCACCCAGAACGAGCTCGGCATCCCGTCCCGCATGATCAGCGTCGCGGAGGCGAAGCGGCTCTCCCCGCTCATCAACACCGATGGATTGATCGCCGCCGTCTACTCACCCACCGACGGTCACTGCACGCCCGAATCCGTCGTTCTCGGTTACGCCACCGCCGCCCGCCGCTTCGGCGCCACCCTGATCCCGCACTGCCCCGTGACCGGCATAGACATTCACAGTCAACACATCACTGGGGTACGCACAAACGCCGGCACCATCCAAACCAGCACCGTGATCTGCGCCGCCGGGGCCTGGTCCGCCGAGGTCGGGGCGTGGGCCGGCGTCGACCTGCCGGTGACCCCGCTGCGCCGGCAGATCCTGATCACCGAGCCGATGCCCGGCCTCGACCCGCTCACCCCGTTCACGATCGACTTCGGCAGCACCTTCTACTTCCACGGCGAGGGCCGTGGCCTGCTGTTCGGCATGTCCGATCCGGACGAGACGCCGGGCTTCAAGCTGGACCGTGACGACGCCTGGATGCCCCGGCTCGGCGAAACTGTCGAACGCCGCGCCCCGCGGCTCGCCGAGGTCGGCATCGCCAGCGGCTGGGCCGGGCTCTACGAGAACACCCCGGACCACAACGCGCTGATCGGCCGCGACGGCGATTTCCTGTACGCGACCGGCTTCTCCGGCCACGGCTTCCTGATGGGTCCGGCGGTCGGTGAGGTGATGCGTGACCTCTACCTGCGCCGCCGCCCGTTCGTCGACGTCAGTGACCTGAGCGCTGCCCGTTTCGCCGGGGCCGGCACCCGGCCCGAGCTCAACATCGTCTGACCCCACAAGGATCAGCCGGTGCCAAAGACCCTGAAGGAGACCGCTTGTGACCAGCCTGCCAACCGCCGAGGACCTCAGCCGCCGCGCCCGGGAAGCCGCCGAGCGCTGCGGCGTCGATCTGGCCGCGTCAGCCGGAGACCGACCGGTCACGTCGCCGGTCAACGGTGAGGTGCTGATTTCCGTACGCTGGCAATCGCGGAGTGACGCGGACGCGGCGGTGAGAAAGGCGACCGAGGCCTTCGGTGAGTGGCGCACGGTGCCGGCGCCGGTTCGCGGCGCGCTCGTGCGACGGTTGGGTGAGCTGTTGCGCGAGCACAAGGAGGATCTCGCGACGCTGGTCAGCCTGGAGGTCGGCAAGATCACCTCGGAGGCGCTGGGCGAGGTCCAGGAGATGATCGACATCTGCGAGTTCGCGGTGGGGCTGTCCCGGCAGCTTTATGGCCGGACCATCGCCTCGGAACGTCCCGGGCACCGGCTGTCCGAAAGCTATCACCCGCTCGGTGTGGTCGGCGTGATCAGCGCGTTCAACTTCCCGGTCGCGGTCTGGTCGTGGAACACCGCGATCGCCCTGGTCTGCGGCGACCCGGTGGTGTGGAAACCGTCCGAGCTGGCGCCGCTCAGCGCGCTCGCCTCGGCCGCGCTGCTGGACCGGGCGATCGCCGAGACCGGCGCGCCGGCGAACCTGAGCCAGGTGGTGATCGGCGGCGCCGACGTCGGTGAGGCGCTCGTCGGCAACCGCGGGATCGCGCTGCTCAGCGCTACCGGATCGACCCGGATGGGCAGGGCTGTCGGCCCCCGCGTCGCCGACCGGTTCGGCCGGTCGCTGCTGGAACTCGGCGGCAACAACGCCGCCGTGGTGACCCCGTCGGCCGATCTCGATCTGGCGACGCGCGGCATCGTGTTCTCCGCCGCCGGCACCGCGGGGCAGCGCTGCACCACGCTGCGCCGGGTGATCGCCCACGAGAGTGTGATCGCCTCGTTGCTCGATCGAGTCGCGTCCGCGTATCGCTCGCTGCCGATCGGCTCGCCGCTGGACGCCGGGACGCTGGTCGGGCCGCTGATCTCCGATTCCGCGTACAAATCAATGCAGGACGCGCTGCTGGCAGCGCGGCAGCAGGGTGGGGAGATCATTGCCGGCGGCTCTCGCCGCCTGGCCGAGGCGGCGCCGGGTGCGTTTTACGTCGAGCCCGCGATCGTACGCATGACCGAGCAGACCGACATCGTCCGCCAGGAGACGTTCGCCCCGATCCTCTTCGTGCTCCCCTACTCCACCATCGACCAGGCTATCGCGCTCAACAACGACGTCCCGCAAGGTCTGTCGTCGAGCATCTTCACCAGCGATCTCGGCGAGGCCGAGCGCTTCCTCGGCCCGGACGGGTCGGACTGCGGAATCGCCAACGTCAATATCGGCACGTCGGGGGCCGAGATCGGCGGCGCGTTCGGCGGCGAGAAGGAGACCGGCGGCGGCCGGGAGTCAGGGTCCGACGCGTGGCGCGCGTACATGCGCCGCGCCACCAACACGATCAACTTCTCGGGCGCGCTGCCCCTCGCACAGGGCGTCAAATTCGACATCTGACTCGTAGAACCGCGGAGGCGGACCGCACAGGTGTGCGGTCCGCCTCCGATGGTCGTGATCAGGACTGGTTGACGCTCTCCATGTTGGGGAGCGCGACATACGGGAACGTCGACCGGAACGCGTGATCGTTGGCGTCGACACCGTCGCCGAGTGTCGCCACGGCGTCCGGCGGGTCCGGCAGCAGGATTCCCTCGGCCGCCTGGACGGTGATGTCCAGGACGTCGTCGGTGAGCCGGCGGCCGTTCGGGAAACCGGCGAGGTCACCGCCGACCACGCCGAGCCGCTTGGGTTCGGCGGCCGGAGCGACCTTCATGTTGAGGCGCAGCTGCTCGGACGGCTTGAATTTCGCCGCCTTGACGTCCCGGTTGAGACGCTGGGAGTTCAGATCGGCCTTGACCGGGCCGCAGGCCTTGCAGACACCGGTGAGGAAGACCTCGACCAGGTCGTCGCGGGGTGTGGTCGGCGCCGGGATCTTGTAGATCGCCTGCATCAGCGTGGGCAACTCCGGCCGGAGGACGTGCGGCAGGAACTTGGCGTCGTCGGCCGGCTTGGCCGCGTTGAACTGGTTCTTGGCGCTCAGCGGGATGACCGCCTCGTTGACCAGTGGATTACCGAGCCGCGACACCTGCTGCAGGGAACTCGCACCACCGCTGCGCATGCTGGCACCGGCGCGTGACGTCGTGCTCCAGATACCGACGACCGGGTTGGCCGCGGAGTTGTTGTTGAGAGCGAGGTCCTGCTTGGGCACCTGCAGCGCGATGGTGTTCACGTTGTAGCCCTTGAGGGAGTCCTGGCCCACCTCGGAGAGATCCCCGCCGTACAGCAGGTCGAAGACGCGCAGGTCAGCGAAGAACGGGTCGTCGGCCTGGCCGGCGAACGACTTCGCGGTGCCCTTCGCGAACGGCGTCACGGCCTCGTCCGCGAGATGCGCGTAATTCGGCATCGAGGCCTTGCCGGTGAAGGACGGCGCTACGACCGCGTCCTTCAGCAGGGTCGTGGTGCTGTGGCTGGTGATCCGCTGGAGCGTGTACCTCTGCCGGACGTTCAGGTCCGGGTCGACGCTTGAGGTGACCGGTCCGGTGTTGTAGAGGAAGGTCTTGAGGTTCTGCCGGGAAGTCCGGAACGTCCATCGGTAGACGATGTCCGCAACGGCGTCACCGTTGTTGTCGATGTTGATGTCGTGTGCGGTTTCGGTCGCGAACGGGTAGAAGTTCGGGCCGCCGTTGGGCTCCTCGAACGGCTGCCAGTTCGCGATCACCGTCACCGCTTTGGGTGCGTCCGGGCTGACGAAGGCGTAGAGATCGGTGTTGTCCAGCTTGGGAGTATCCGAGATCAACGGAGCTTCGCGGTGGGACGAGGCGGTGCCCTGCATCGGGGCGAGTGAGGCCACCCCTGCCGCGGCGAGGCCGGCCGCGGCGACGGCGAGTAGCCGTCGGCCCGCGGGGCCTTCAACGAGATTCATGATTCTCCTGAAATGAGCGGCTCAACTTCGTCCGCGTTGAAGGCGGCCGGTTCGCGGTCGCATCGAGAATGATTTAAGGACTATCAGCTATTAGTCGTGAGGGTGGCTTATATGGTGTTTTAGTTGGCTTGCCGAGTCGACATCGACGGCAAGGACAGACGATGCGGCAACGATGGACCCGACCTGCGGTGATCACGGCTGCCGCTGTGGTGGCACTGCTCGGAGCCGGCGCGGTGCTCGGGCCGGTCACGCGTGAGGACAACGTGGTCGCGGCCGCGGTGTCTCCGGCGCACGCCCTGGATGCATTTGTGCAACGGACCACCCGTCATCTCGCCAGCACCCCGGGCGACTGGCACGCCTGGGCTCAGCTGGGTATGGCACACGTCCAGATCGCCCGGATCACCGCTGACCCCTCGCACTACGCGTTCGCCGAGACGGCCCTGAACCGGTCGCTGACCGTGTCCCCGGACGGCAACGCCGCCGCGCTGACCGGGCTGGGCGCGCTGGCCGCGGCTCGGCACGACTTCACCGGCGCTCTGCGGTACGCCCGCCGGGCCGTCACCGCCGACGCATGGTCCGCCGACGCCTACGGTGTCGTCACCGACGCGTCGGTCGAGCTCGGCCGCTATCGGGATGCGACCGACGCCGTGCAACGGATGCTCGACCTGCGCCCCGACACCGGATCGTTCGGCCGAGCCTCGTACCTGTTCGAGCTCAACGGTGACCACCGCCGGGCGCGGGAACTGATGCAGCGGGCGCTCGATATGGCGGCCGATCCCACCGAGGCCGCGTTCGCCCTGCAGAACCTCGGCGATCTCGCCTTCGGAGCGGGTGACCTGGCGGCCGCTGGAACCCACTACGCGGAGGGCCTGCTGCGCCGGCCCGGGCAACCATCACTGCTGGCGGGCCGGGCCCGCGTCGAAGCGGCACAGGGAGACCTGCGGGCGGCCATCGGTGACCTGCGTACGGCAACCACCACGCTGCCCACCGTCGAACACCTCGTGCTGCTGTCCGACATGTCGACCGCCGCCGGCGACAAGGCCGGAGCCGCTCGCGCCGACGACCTCGTCCGGGTCAGCGACAAGCTCGCCACGTCGACGACCGCGGCGACCGACATCGACCTGGTGCTGTTCTACGCCGACAGGGGACCCGCCGGTGAGGCGGTGAAACGAGGGCGGGCTCTGCTGGCCGCCCGGCCGTCGGTGTCCGTCGAGATGGCGTACGCCTGGGCGCTGCACCAGGCCGGGCAGGACCGTGCCGCCCTCGGCCACGCCAACCGGGGGCTGCGGCTGCACACTCGTCACGCCTCGGCGTACTACTACCGCGGCATGATCCGCGACGCTCTCGGCGACGATGCCGGGGCCAGGACCGATCTCGCCCGCGCGCTCAGGATCAATCCGCACTTCTCCGTCCGGTACGCGCCCAGCGCGCGGGCCGCCCTGACCCGGCTGGAAGGCGCACGGTGACTCGTCTCCGCTGGGGATCCGCGCTGCTGCTCGTCACGCTGGGCGTCCTGTCCGCCCCCGCGGCGGCCGCGGCCCATCCGCTCGGCAACTTCACCACCAATCAATACGCGGGGCTGCGCGTCGCCGCGGACGGCGTCGACATCGACTACGTGCTCGACCTCGCGGAGCTGCCCGCCTACCAGGCACAGCACGACATCGACACCGACCGTGACGGCACCCCCGGCCAGGCCGAACGCGACCGGTACGCCGCGGCCACCTGCACCGCCGCCGGCGTGGCCACCACCGTCACCGTCGACGGCAGCAGCCGGGCCGTGACCGCTAGCCCGGTCGCGTTGACGTTTCCGGCCGGTGCGGGTGGGCTCAGCACGCTCCGGCTGCAATGCCTGCTGCATGCCGATGCCCGACCGGCCGACGGCTCGCACGTCGACGTACAGGCGAACTATCTGCCCGAGCGGATCGGCTGGCGCGAGGTGACCGCGGTCGGTGACCGATA
Organism: Actinoplanes lutulentus; assembly: GCF_003259845.1. GTDB lineage: Bacteria > Actinomycetota > Actinomycetes > Mycobacteriales > Micromonosporaceae > Actinoplanes > Actinoplanes lutulentus. Next base: position 17,570 of record NZ_QLMJ01000030.1, on the reverse strand, counting down.
CACCCTCACCCGGTCCAGCGTGCCGGCTGCGAGCGTCACCGCCCGCCTCACCGATTACCCGCAAGGGGCAGCACCGTCAGACGTACGCTCGGCGGCCCTCACCGTGCGACCCGGCGGCCCGCCCGCCGCGGAGTTCCCCGGGGAAGAGCCGGCCGCTGCCGGCCAGAGCCGCGGCGCCGACCGGTTGACCCAGTGGTTCACCGGCATCGCCGGTCACCGGGAGCTGACCTGGGGCATCGGCATCCTCGCCGTCCTCATCGCGTTCGTCCTGGGTGGAGCGCACGCGGTGGCCCCCGGCCACGGCAAGACCATCATGGCGGCATATCTGCTCGGCGCCCACGGCCGGTTGTCGCAGGCCCTCTCCGTGGCAGTCACCGTCGCGGTCACCCACACCGCGGGGGTGCTTGCCCTGGGCCTGGTCCTGTCCACGTCTCTCCAGCTCGCACCCGAGGAGCTGTACGCCTGGCTCCGCGTCGCCAGCGCCGTCCTCGTCGTCGCGGTCGGCGCCCACCTGTTGCGGCACGCGCTGACCAGGATGCGAGCTCACTCCACGCCGGACAAGCCCGGTGTGCTGGCGCACGCGGCCTCGCACGGTCACTCGCATGAGCATCACCATCACCCACACACGCACGCGCATCCGCACCCGCACCCCCATCCGCATCCGCATCCGCATCCGCATCCGGCACCAGAGCCGTTCCGGGTCAGGAACCTGCTCGCCATGGGTTTCGCCGGCGGCCTCTCCCCCAGCCCGTCGGCGGTGGTGGTCCTCCTCGGAGCGGCAGCCCTCGGCCGAGCCTGGTACGGCGTACTCCTCGTCCTCACGTACGGCATCGGCCTCGCCGCGGTGCTCACCGGCGTCGGCCTGGCCCTCGCCCGCTGGGGCGAGCGGCTTCGCTCCGTCCATGAAGGCAGACTCGCCAATCTGTTCGCACACCGGATGCCGGCCCTGTCCGCCGCGGCGATCCTCGCCGTCGGCATCGGCATGACCACCTTCTCGGTCGCTGCTCTGCTGACCAGCACGACGTGACACACCGTGTTACGGATCAGAGGTGTGCCATCCAGCCACTAACCTGATCACGTGAACGGCGTACAACTCCTGCTCATCGTCGGCGTCGGGATCGCTGTCACCGCGGTCGCGCGGCGGCACCGGATCGAGCCGGGCTGGGTGATCGTGGCGCTCGCGGCCGCGGCGTCGTTCATCCCGGGCGTGCCGCGGCTCGAGCTTGAGAGCGAGCTCATCCTCGCCCTGGTGATCCCGCCGCTGCTCTACTCGGCGACCCGCAACGCGCAGGTCAGCACGTTCGGCGCAAACCTCAAGGCGATCATCTATCTCGGCGTGGTCACCGTCGTGCTGACCGCCGGCGTGCTCGGCTGGCTCTCCTCGTTACTGCTGCCGTCGATCGGGATCGGTGCCGCGTTCGTGCTCGGCACCGTGCTCGCGCCGCCGGACACCATCACCACGGTCTCGCACGGCGACGAGATGGGCCTGCCGAAACGGGCCACGTCGATCCTCACCGGCGAGAGTCTGGTCAACGACGCGACGGCGCTGACGCTGTTCGTCATCGCGGTAGCCACCGTCAACGGTGAGCACGCCACCTGGGGCGGTGGCATCGCGGCGTTCTTCCGCAACGCGCTGATCGGGCTCGCGATCGGCGGCGTGCTCTCCACGATCACTCTGATGATCCGCAAACGGCTCGGCAATCCAACTCTGGAGACCGTGCTGGTCCTGCTGTTGCCGTTCATCGCGTTCCTGATCGCCGAGGAGTTGCACGCCTCCGGCATCCTGGCCGTCGTGGCGGCCGCGTTCTCGGTCAGCATCAACGTCACGCTCGACCCGAACTTCGCGTACCCGGGCGCCTATCGGACCCGGCTCCAGGAGGAACAGGTCTGGAAGACGCTCGACTTCCTGCTCGAGACCTTCGTCTTCGCGTACATCGGTCTGCAGTTGAAGTGGGTCGTCGAGGAACTCGCGGCGAGCGAGGAACCGGGTCTGGTCCGGACGCTGGTCGCGGCCGGCGTGCTGCTCGTCGTCGCGATCGTCTTCCGCATGGTGGCCGTTTTCGGTCTCTTCGGCAGGTGGACGCTGCGTCATCGCCGCTACGAGCGGCGGATGGCCACCGACGTCTATTTCCGGCAGACCATGGAGGCCCGCAACGCCCGGCGGCGCGGGGGCGAGCGGCTGCCGCCGCCGACCATGAAGGAGAACGTCCTCGTCGGCTGGACCGGCATGCGCGGCATCCTGACCCTGGCCGCCGCGGCCGGCATCCCCGAACACACCGCGTCCGGCGCGCCGTTCCCCGGCCGCGACGCGATCCAGGCGATCGCGCTGATCCTCACTCTCGGCACACTGCTCATCCAGGGTACGACGGTCGGCTGGCTGGCTCGGCGCCTGAAGTTCGACGTCTCGGCGGAGCGGGCCGCCGCCGAGCAGATGCGCGCGCGGGGGCATGAGCTGATCGCGGCGGCGGTGTCACCCGGTGATGCGTCCGCCGACGCCTTGTTCGACGCGCAGCGGCTGGCGATCGCAACCGCGGTGCGGGATCGGCAGATCACCGAAGAGGTGGCCCGGGAGCTGGTCGAGGAACTCGATCTGCGGCAGGCGGCCCGTCACGCCTGAGCCCCGCGCCGGTGAAGGGAGGGGTCGATCAAGATCTTGGCCGCCTTGGCCGCCCCCAACTCCTCGAACGCCGCCTCCACCTCGCTCAACCCCACCACTCTGGTGATCAGCCGGCGCGCGTCCACAGTGCCCCGCGCGATCATCCGCAGCGTCTCGTCGAAGTCCGCCGGGTCGTAGCAGAACGAGAACCGCAGCTGCAGCTCCTTGTTGCTGGCCATCGTGGGCCGGAACGTGTCCGGGCTCATGCACACCCCCACCACCACGATCGTCGACAGGAACGGCGCGTTCGACACGATGCTCTCGATCACCCCGGGCAGCCCGACGCACTCGAAGACCACCGGGCCGCGCGGACCGGCACCCAGCCGCGTCGCCCCACGCATCACCCTGCGCCACGGCACTCCCGGCACGCTCCGTAACGCGTGCAGCGCCTCCAGCCCCGCTCCGTAATACGCGCTGGCGCTGGTGATCATCCCAGCGTGGCCGAGGTCCCACGGTGAGCCCACGGCAGGGTCGACAACCACATCCGCGCCGCACAGAACCGCCAGCTCACGCCGGGCTGCCGAGAAATCGCTGGCCACGACATGGCGTACCCCAGCGGCTTTCAGCATCAAGATCACCGCAAGCCCGATCGGACCGCAACCGATCACCACCGCCGGATCACCGCGCCGCACCTCACCCATCCGGACCGCGTGATGCGCCACCGCAAGCGGTTCGGTCAACGCCGCAAGATCAGGATCAAGCCCCTTGGGTACGCGTAACAGCGCATCCTCATCAGCCAGCAGGTACTCCGCATAACCGCCCGGGGCGTGCTCGGACAGTCCGACCATGTGCACCTGACCGTCGACGCGGAGCAGCGGCAACGCCACCACGTGCGTGCCCGTCCCCCACCGCGCCCGGCACCCCGGACCGTAGGACACGATCTCGCCGACGAACTCGTGACCGAGAACGACGGACTGCTCCTGCCGCATGAAGTGGTCGTAACCCACCTCGGCCGCGATGTCCGCACTGCTGTCCGCATCGAGGCGAATGTGCAGGTCGGAGCCGCAGATCCCGGCCCGGAGCACCTTCAGCAGCACCTGCCCGCGCCCCGGCTCCGGCACCGGCCGCTCGACGACGCTGAGTGCGGTCTCGTGCACGATCACAGCCCTCATGACCGCACTCTGCTATGCCGACTCCAGACCCGCAAGATAGATCCGGGTGAGTTCGACGAGCATCAGGCGCGGGTCGATCTCCTGTTCCTTCGCGAGCTGGTCGCCGCGGCCGTAAACCCGTTGCGCCAGGCCGAGGTACGCGTTCGTCAGCGTGGACGCGGTCAGCTCCGGCGGCACCGCGAGGGTGAGAGTGCCGTCGTCCTGCCCGAGGCGCAGCACCGCGACGATCGGGGCGAGCACCTCCCGGATCACGTCGCGGTATTGACCGCCCAGCTCAGTGTCGTCGCCGCTGATCGACTGTGCGTCGAAGACCCGGGTGAAACGCAGCTCATCGGCGGCGTCGTCGACGAGCTGCCCGATGTCGGCGAACGCGGTCCGCAACTGCTGCGCGCCGGTGCCCGTCCAAGCGCCGGCCCGCTGCTGGAGCAGTGCGGACCAGCGCTGCAGCACGTCGATCTCGACAGCCAGCGCGACCTGGTCGCGGGTGGCGAAGTATCGGTAGACGGTCCGCCGGGTCACCGCGCACCGGTCCGCGATCTCGTCGATCGTGACGTGCTCGACGCCGCGTTCCAGGAACAGCTCCCGGGCCGCGGCGATCAGGGCGGCCCTGCGTCGTTCGCGGACTCTCCGGTTCTCGCTCATGCCTCGCTCATGTTTCGCTCATGCCAGCTCGCGCACCAGCTCGGCGTGCCGGCGCTCGTCGAGGTGGTACCAGACGAGCGGCAGCGCCGCCAGGACGCCGATCAGACCGGGAACGATCGTCATGGTGGCGTGCAGGCCGTTGAGCGTACCCAAGTCTTGGGTTTGACCCGCGCGATAGCCGAACGCGGCAAGCAGGGCGAGAGGCAGGGACGCACCGATCGCCGAGGCGACCTTGGTCTTGAAGATGTTGGTGGAGAAGACCAGGCCTTCGGTACGCCGACCGGTCTTCCACTGACCGAATTCGACAGTGTCGGCGAGCATCGACAGCAGGGTGATGTTGGTGATGCCGTAACCGAGCCCGGTGATCGCGATCCAGACCAGCATCGGGGTGAGCGAGTCGTATCCGGTGATCCAGCCGCCAACGGACGTGACAGTGGTGACCGCGATCCCGCCGAGAGCCGCGCGGCGTTTGCCCCACATCGCGGCAGCCCACGGGCTGAGCAGCGACCCGGCGATCGTGGTGATCGCGAAGACGCCGACGAAGAGTGGCACCAGGTTCTCCGCGCCGAAGTTGTAGCGCAGGTAGTACGCCGGGATGATGCTGCGGATCGTGAACGCGACCTCGGTCAGCAGCATCGCGACGAGCAGCAGTTGCAGCGGGCCGTTCTGCCGGAACAGGCGCAGCATCTCGACCGGCCCGTAATGCGGCGACGGAACGTAGTCCGCACGCTCGCGCACCTTACCGAACGTGACCCAGGTGAGCGCGACGGCGATCACGGCGTACAGAATCGCGACGTTGCGCCAGGACATCAGGCCGACGAGTGGCAGGGTCACCAGGTTCACCCCGATGAACCCGACGCTGGCCAGGGTCCGGGGAACCATCACGAGCGAGGTGCGCTCACGGGCGTCGAGGGTGAGCGCCGCCGACATCGACCAGTACGGGACGTCCATCGCGGTGAACGACAGCCCCCAGAACAGGTAGGTGACGTAGGCGAGCACCAGCGCTGCCGGCCCCGGCGGGACCGAGAAGATCAGGATGGTGAGCAGCCCGAGCACCGGCGGGGCGACCAGCAGGTACGGCCGGAACCGCCCCCACCGCGACGACGTGCGGTCGACGAGCATCCCCATGATCGGGTCGAACAGCGCGTCCACCACGCGGACCACCAGGAACAACACCGACGCCGCGGCGGCCGTGATCCCGAGCTCGTCGGTGTAGAAGAGCGCGAGATAGGTCGCCACGAACCCGTAGACGATGTTGTTGCCGAGGCTTCCCCAGCCGTACGCGAGCTTGGTTCGCCAAGTCATGCCGGCGAAAATAACACAGGTGTGACATTTTTCGAATGCCCATAATCGTGGATGGTCATCGATCCCTTCGCCAAGGCCGGGCTCCACGACGCCGAGGCTGTTCTCCAAGCTCACGGCGTCGACGCGTACTTCCGCGCCGTCGAAGGCTGGACCAGCGACGGATACGCAATCCTGGACGGCCGCAAGGTCCTGATGGCCGGCTCCAACGACTACCTCGGCCTCTCCCGCCACCCCCGGGTGATCGCCGCCGCCGTCGAAGCGCTCGGCCGATACGGCACCTCGGTCAGCGGCTCGCGCCCCCTCAACGGCACGATCGACCTGCACGAACGCCTCGAAGCCCGGATCGCCGCCTTCCTCGGCCAGGAATCCGCCGCCGTCGCCACCACCGGCTTCCAGGCCAACCTGGCCCTGGCCGCCGCGATGGGCCCCGGCGACGTCGCGTTCAGCGACGCCCGCAACCACGCGTCCCTGATCGACGGCCTGCGCCTCGGCGCCGGAACCGTCCGCTCCTACCGCCACACCGACCTGGCCCACCTACGCCGCCGCCTGGAAGCCGCCACCGAACCGGGCGGCCGCCTGATCGTCACCGACGGCGTCTTCTCGATGGAGGGCGACGTGGCCCCACTGCGCGGCCTCCGCGATCTGGCCGACGAATTCGGCGCCAAACTGATCGTCGACAGCGCCCACGACCTGGGCGTTCTCGGACATCGAGGCGCGGGCTTGCACGAGGCGACCGGACTTTCCTCGCGCGCCGATCTGATCACGGCGACGTTCTCGAAGGCGCTCGGCTCCACCGGCGGCGTGATCGCCGGCCCGGCCGCGAATGTCCGCCGGCTGCGCTACAACGCCCGCTCCCTGGTGTTTTCCGCAGGCCTGCCGCCCGCTTCCGCGGCCGCCGCACTCGCCGCCCTGGAGGTGCTGATCGAGGAACCGCAGCGCCGGGAACGCCTCCACACACTGTCCCGCCTCCTGCACAACGGCCTGCGCGCGATCGGCCTGGACACCCGGCCGTCCGTCACCCCGATCGTGCCGCTGTCATTTCCGGACATGGCGAGCGCAGGCACGTTCTGGGCCGCCCTCTGCGAGGCCGGCGTGCTGGTCAACCTGGTCGGCCCACCCGCCACCTCCCGCGCGATGCTGCGCATCACGCTCACCGCCACCCACGACGAAAGCCACGCCGAGCGAGTGGTCAAGGCAGTCACCGAGGTCGCGCACCGCTTGGGTACGCCCAGAGCACCGCACCCGCTACCCCCGGTCATCCACGCGACTCACTTATTTTGACGAGCATCAATTCATCTATCGGCGGCTCAATACACTTGATCATCGACAGATGTCAAAGGTTGAAGAGTCGGCCCATGCGCCGGTACCGTGCCATTGTCCGTTGCAACATTTTCTTTATCGTGGCGCATATTTTGGCGCCTGCACGGGGGTAAGAATGAGGAAATTCAAGTTTCTCGCGAGCAGTGCCGTTCTGGCGGCTGCCATCAGCGGCATCGCCGTGCTTCCGGGCACCTCGGCCGCGGCGGCCACGCCGAGCTGCACCAAGCGGGAGCTGTTCAGCACGAACGGATCCGGATTCGCCTACGTTCCGATGAACAGCGGCCTGACCACCACCAGGTGTTCACTCAGCCAGGGTGCGAACAACAAGGCGGTGACGGCGCTGCAGGAGATGATCAACGACTGCTACGTCGCCAAGGGCAAGATCAGCGGGTCGGCCCTGTCCGAGGACGGCTCGTTCGGCACCAATACCTTCAACGCACTGAAGAAGGTGCAAACGAAGATCGGGGCCGGCTCCGACGGCAAATACGGACCTGAGACCGCCAGCAAGATTGAGGCCAAGGCCGACAGCGGGTCTTGCGACACTTTCCCGGCCAGCTGACACCTGAACATCGGTGGAAACGGGATGCGTTCTTTCGAGACGCATCCCGTTTTCCGATCGTACCGGATCTGCTTTTTTAGATGGAAGCTGAAATGCAGAAAGGGTGACCGGCGGGGTCGAGAAGGACCCGCCACCGGTCGGGCTGGGGCTGGAATTCGGGTTTGGTCGCGCCGAGCGCGATGATGGCGGTTTCGCCGGCGTCGAGTTCGTCGACGCTGAGTTCGAGGTGGGCCTGTTTCGGCACGTCAGGGCTGGGCCACGTGGGCGGCACGTATTTGTCCACCTTGACGAAGCCTAAGTTGGCGCCGCCGAGGAAGACGAATTCTTCACTCGTGTACGAGATTTCGGCGTCCAGCAGTTTGCTGTAGAAATCGGCGAGCGCCTGCGGCTCGCCGGAGTCGAGCGAGACGCCGGCATATCGGGCCAGTGGCATTGTTTCCCCTTATTCGTTTCGGTCATGGCCAGTCTGCGCCCAGATGACTGACATCTTCTGTCAGTCATGTGTGGCAGTCTTCGGACATGCGTGCCAGCCGGTTGTTGTCGGTCCTTCTGCTGCTCCAGGATCGGGGGCGGCTCACCGCGCAGCAGCTGGCAACCGAGCTGGGCGTCTCGGTGCGGACCGTCTACCGCGACATCGAGGCGCTCGGCGAGGCCGGCGTGCCGGTCTACGCCGAGCTCGGCGCCGGCGGCGGCTATCAGCTTGTTGATGGTTATCGGACACGCCTGACCGGGCTGACACCGGAGGAAGCCGGGTCGATCTTCCTGGCCGGCGTGCCGTCCGCAGCCGCCGAGCTGGGCCTGGGCGCGGTGCTCACGACAGCGGAACTGAAGCTGCGGGCAGCACTGCCGGCCCGCCTGAACCGCAGCGTCGACGAGATCAAGGACCGCTTCCACCTGGACCCGGCCGGCTGGTTCCGGGAGACCGAGACCCACCCGCACCTGTCCGCTCTTGCCCGTGCCGTCTGGGAGCGGAGGCGGGCGAGAATGGTCTACCGCCGGTGGCGGGAGCCCCGCGAGGTCTCGCGGGAGATCGAGCCGCTGGGGATCGTGCTCAAAGCCGGGGTCTGGTACTTCGTCGCGAGGGTCTCGTCATCAATCCGCACATATCGGGTGGTGACGATTCTGTCCCTGGAGGTGCTGGAGGAGACGTTCGAACGCCCGCCGGACTTCGACCTGGCGTTGACATGGGCCGAGTGGGCGACCGATTTCGAACAGCGCCTGCACCGGGACACGGCGGTCGTCAGACTGGCGCCGGCCGCGCTGGACCGGATCCCGTACCTGATGAGCCGAGCGATGAACCGGGGCGTTTTCGCGGGCCTGGGCCCACCGGACCCGGACGGCTGGACGACCGTGACGCTCCCGATCGAATCGGTGAAGCACGCACACCCGGAACTGCTCAAGCTGGGCGGCGACGTGGAAGTGCTGTCCCCACCGGCACTGCGCGAGCTGATGGCGGCCAGCGCACGGGCGATGACGGCGCTGTACGACCCTGAGTGAAGGGTCCCGAAACGCCTTGCTAAATTATCAGCGCAAGTCCGAGTGGCGGAATGGCAGACGCGCTAGCTTGAGGTGCTAGTGTCCTTTATCGGACGTGGGGGTTCAAGTCCCCCCTCGGACACCAACTACTTGCCTACGGTCTGCGCCAAGATTTACATCGGCGCGGACCGTTGTTGTTTCTGGGTCGTAGTTCAGCCGTAGGTTGAGTTGCTGGTAGACCTCGGCCTTGTCGTCGGGATGGGCTCGCCGCAGGACGGCGGCGATGTCACCAAGCGCGTTGACTATCTGGCTTATCTCCTCGTGAGTGAGTCTCCGCGGAGTTTGCGGGACCTCGGCTAGTAGCCGTTGATGCATGGCACGCTCGGCCTGGACCTCGGTAATCCAGTCGGTGACGACTACGGGGTCTGCCCCGGCTTCGAGTGCCGCGCGATATCGGTCGAGCTTGGCGTCGCAGTCGCGCAGTGCCTGCCGGATCGGTTCGGGTTCGGGGCCGGTGACTTCCTCCGGCTGGGACTCGGCCATGGCGTTGATCGTGTTGTTGATGTTCGTCGGTGAGAACGCTGAGGCGAGCCAGGTGTCGATCGGCTCCACCAGCGTGTCCTCGCGGATGTAGACGTTGCCGGGATGGTCGACCTTGTTGATCTTCGCGTACTGCTTCGCGTAGCGGCATCGGTAGTACTTCACTCCGTGGGCGTAGTGCCCCTGCATGCGCCGGTCGCAGAGGGAGCAGATGACGCAGCTCGGGAACACGTATGAGTGCCGGGTGGGGTGAGGTCGCTGGTGGGGTGTGCCGGTGCGGGAGTGGACTTGCATGAGGTCCTGCACGCCCTCGAAGGTGTCCAGTGAGACCAGGCCTTCATGGCTCGGCGTCTTGGACATGACCCACTTCTCTTTCGGGTTCCAGCGCACGATGCTGGTGTTACCGAGCGCGACGTCGTCGACGTCGAGCAGGATGTCGTCCGAGCGCTGCTTGTTCCAGACCTGAAAACCGGTGTATCTCGGGTTTGTCAGGATGACGCGCACCGCGCTCTTGGCCCAGGCGAGACCGCTACGGTGCGGGTTACGTGCTGGATCGGCGGCGGACGGGCACGGGACCCCGTCAGCGTTGAGCATTTCGGCGATGGCATGGATCCCGTATTCGGCAAGGTAGAGGGCGAAGATTCGTTCGACGACCGCTGAGGTAGCCGGATTTCGCACCAAGCCCCGGAGCTGTTGGCCTTTGGCGGCCTTGCTGGGGTTGGGGTGCGGGCCCAGGTCGATGAGGTCGTATCCGTAGGGCGGCCGGCCGCCGAGGAACCGGCCTTCGAGTTCGGTCTGGGCGGCCATCGCGGTGCGAACGCGGACCCGGATGCGGTTGCGTTCGCCCTTGCTCATCCCGCCGTAGACCGACATGACCAGTTCGTGAGCCTCGTTGTCCGGGTCGACCGCTCCACCGAGCTCGGGCACCCAGAGCTGGACGCCGAAGTGGCTGAAGACGGGCATGGTGAGGCCAAACTGGTTGCCGTAGAAGGCTCGGTGCGGTTCTCCGATTACCACCGCGTTGAAGCCGCGGAGAGGGTTGCGCAGTTCCGCGAGCAGGAGCCGTGCCTGATCTCGACGCTGCCAGGGCAGAGACCGGCTTTCTCCGATGTCGAAGAATTCGTGGGTTATTTCGCCGCCGCTTGGCTCGATGAGGGCGGAGGCGCGGGTCATTTGCCATCCACGCGACGACTCCGGATCCTGGTTGTCTTCAGTGGAGACCCGGCCATAGAAAGCGAATGATGCCTTCCGGGCAATGGGAGCAGCCTTCGGCGGGTCGAGCGCCAATCGCCCATCACTTATTGTCATACTTCCTCCGCGTCGTTTGTCCTGTTAAGATCGCTGCTAGCTTTTGCCAAAAGACGCAGGAGCGCGCCTGCCGCACGGGGGTTTAATTCGGGCGAACCTATCGGGCAAATTACCTCAAATGCCGCGACTGTCCATTCATCGGAACCGTCAACGCAATTGTAATTCAGACTAGGTGTATTCCCAATTCGCGTTTCGCCATCCTTCAAATGCAAAGTCCCAATCCTCTTGAATTTCCTGCGAGGCGAATACCCTGTTTGAAATCATGGGTTTTCTCTCCTTGGCTCGGTCTTCGAAAATAGGGGTTGGATAATAAGCAAACCCGGCCGGATCAGGCAGAAATACGGAAAGCTAAACCGCATTCGAGCAGAGGCGGCGAGGTGTGATTTAGACCCGTGCCCACGTTCGTCCGATCCCGATGATGCGGGGCCTGCATCCAATACCACCTCGGCTATTTTCATCATGAGGCCGCTATGCAGCCGTCTGACCACCGCGAGTGACGCCAGCGGCCCATATTACGAGGTGTCGCCGCCGGGCTGTGGTCGCGCTCTCGAGCCGGGCTCCGTTCGCCGTCCTCGGCCTGACCGCCCTCGGTGGAACACGACTGCCAGGACCGGCCCGCGGATTCGGCAGACGGTGGCCGGGCGGCCGAGCCTTCCTAGGGGTTGAGGGATCGCCCAGAGGAGACCACCATGCCGAAACGTCAGAAGTTCCTGCAGCTCGCGGTCCTCGTGATGCTGGCTGCAGCGCTTACCGTCACCACCGCGGTGTAAATCTCGCCACCCGGCAGCAGCCCTTCACGCGCCACTGTAGCGGCGCCATGTGCGGCGACTGAGTCAGCTCGACGAGCGCACTGCGCTACCTCGACACTCTGCGGCCGCCGCTCGCCTGAAGGCCGCGCCCCGGGCCACGGAGCACCGTCACCTTTCGCGCGAGCGGCATGGCGTCGCCAGTCCCGACTTAGGAGGAGGGGTTCATTCGGGCGTCGTAGAGGGCGAAGGCACAGGTGATGACCGCTGCCGTCTCGGTGGTGACGGTCGTGAGGATGGCCGTCGATGCCGTGGCCTGGTAGGAGATGCCGTCCGACCTCAGAACGATCTCGCCGCGCTCCTGCAGACCGTACGACGCCCATTCGTCGCCATGAGCGGCACCGCTGCAGAATTTCCACAGTTTCTCAAAGTGAGCGCCCTGACCCTCCGCGATCGCCTCGCCGGCAGCCCGGACGATCTCGTGGTACTGGGGCATACTCAGGGATTGGCCGGTAAGGCCCGCCTGGTCGGCGATCTCTTGTAGCCGGGCGAGCCGCGTTGCCTTCGGCGCGGGATGTGAACGCCCGCTAAGCTCCGCGAACTTGTCCGATTGCTTGATGTTGCCGGTCTGCATACACAGGCGTCGACGCACCCGCTCGGTGCTCTCATCCGGGGCCATCAGCCATAGCGCCCGGGAGGCGTTCTCCAGCGCGCCGCGCAGGATCGAGTACGACGAGTTGAGGAACAGGTTCACCTGGTGCGGCGCGCAGGTCGCGCAATCGGTGATCGAGCTACGCAGTCCAGCCAGGTGTTCCACAGCGATGGTCAGCGCGAACCTGACCGCGTAGGACATTCGGTAAGGACCGGTGTGCTTGTCGTCCTCCGCCAGTGCACTGCCCGGTGGTGACACCACCGGCGGAGGAGCCGACGTCCGCTGTGTCCACAGGGGCACCCGGGAAAGCTCTTCTACCAACTTGTGCAGCTGCTGCTGTTCGTCACCGTGGGTCTTGAATGTCACGACTCAAGACCCTACGGATCAAGCGTTTGGCCGACCACCGCGGCCTGACTCATCCAGCGACGCCGATCGGCTTCCGGCGTTGTGGGTTGCCGGAGGGTAGCGCAAGGTCCAAACATCGAGGGCGCCCAGGTTGGCAGGAGCTCGGCCTGGGAGTGGGTGAGGCGGCGGCGGGCTACTTGAGGCGATGAAGCAGCGGTTCAAACGCGGCGGCGAGCTCATGCGAGGGGATTCGCTCCATGCTCGGCGATCCGACAGCCATAAATCGGTCAATATCCCGGAAGTACAAGACCGACCCAAGGGCGGTACGGGTTCCTGTCAAACGACAGATCTTTACACCGGTCTCCAAAGGCTCATACTTGGAGAAATCTGCGACATAGGACCTACCCGACAGAATCACGGTAGCACGGCGCACTTTGGGGCTCGGTGATGCGATATCGGTCGCGAAGGGAATCGAACTCGGCACAGCTGCCGAAGCGGCGATACTAGAAACCTGCGGCATGTGCGGTTTACCGGTGCCAAGGGAGTCTCCACCTTGCGGTGCATTGGAGGGCTCTGGCCTTGACTCCTCTACGAGCAAGGCCAGCCACGCCACCACGCACGCAATGATGATGCAGAGCACAGCGCCGCCCGCATCTACGAGTAGCCCCTGCTCGAAGGTACGAAGTAATTTACCCAGAATAAACAAGTAGAGGGCATTGATTAACGTCCCAGACCACCGGCCAAGAGAATTCCATACCGCTGCCAATCCCATAATGGTCGCAGCGATCGATACCAAAACAGGAAGGGCGACAAGCGCGAACGTGCCGACGTCGTTAATGAGCCAAAGGGCACTCTTTGCAGGCCCAGGAACGAAAATACTAAGTAGCCCGAAGGCTGCCACCGCACCAACCACACCCCGCACGATGTTCTCCTAATTCCGCACTTCCGGGCCGGGTTTACATCGTTGTTTCCAGGCCTGTTCCTATCGACGCCGCGGGTCCGGAGGTAAGAACTTCGTACGGGTTGGAAGGCGGCTAATGGTTCGTTGGGCTCAGACGCTGGTCAGAGGTAGCGGGCGCTCACACTCGGCCCACGCATCGGGATCGAGGCGGACGACGGGGGCGGCGTCAGGGCCGAGGTTAGCGCTCGAGTGAGCGCATCGAGGCGTGCCGCGGCCGGGCGAGAAACAGTGCGTCGTTAGTGCCGTTCTCGGCGTTGGTTCTGCGGGTGAGATTCGGCGCCGTTTGTAGGCGAGTCTCGGCGCCAGGTTATTTGCGAGCGAATCCGTGTCGGTGAGTTTCAGCGCCGGTGTTGCACCGGGTGACTTTCCGTCGGCTGTCGTGATGGTGTTCTGGCTTAGACGGCGTTGGCCCAGTCGTCGCCGATGTTGCTCTCTTCGTAGTCCCACCAGCCACGCTCGACGCCGTCGCGGAGCAAGCGTTTGACAGCGGACAAATCGGTGGTCGGCGGGATGTTGAGCGCGACGATGCTGAACTGCTCGATCCCTTCGCCGGTTACGCCGACGGTGGCGAACTCGTCGAGCACCCTTTGGCGATCGCCTTGAAGCGGGCCGTCAGAGAACGGGACTACCCGCACAGTGCACCGCTGGGACCACTCGACCACCTCGACAGCGGTCAGCGTGCCGTCGTCTTCGCGTACCACCCTGATGTGGTCACCGCAGGAAACCCCGCGAGCGAAGAAGGGGGTGTTGTCGAGTTCGACAATGTCGGTAGATACCGGCCTTGCCCACATGGATTCGGTGCCGACGGGTGGCCAGCCGTCTTCCACACGTATGTGAAAGAAGACTTTGACAAGGCCGCCGCTGTCGTCGGCGTCGCTCCGCTTCATGATCAACAGTGTGGCATCTCCAGGCCGCGGCTGCGAGGCGCTGAGCTGGGTTTTGTTACCGAGAAACAGAGCCACTGGCAGCGTTTCCTCGATCGGGTGGATTCGATGTCGGCCAGTTTCAGCGCCACCGGCTGCGGTGGGAGCATCGGCTGGTCGGGACGGAGGTCCGCCGATGCCGCGGATATCGAAGGTCGAGCTGTTCGCGGCGATCCGCAGGGACTCGCGGGCGGGCATGTCCGGACGGGCAATCGCGACCAAATACCGGGTCAGCCGGCACACAGTCAGCGATGCTCTGACGTCTGCCTGGCCTCGCGAACGCAAACCGTTGCCGCCTCGGCCCTCAGTTCTGGATCCGTTCAAGGACCTCATCGACGACATCCTCCGGGCAGACCTCGACGCGCCGCGCAAGCAACGGCACACCGCAAAACGAATCTTCGATCGGCTGATCGACGAACATGGCATGCAGGCCGTGTCCTACCAGGTGGTCCGCGGCTACGTCGCCGAACGCAAGCCGAAGATCCGGGCCGAGGCCGGCCGCGGCCCGGTCAATGTGTTCCTCCCGCAGACACACCGGCCGGGCGAAGAAGCCGAGGTCGACTTCGGTGAAGTTGTGATCAATCTGCGGGGTGAGCCGGTGACCTGCATGTTGTTCTCGCTGCGACTGTCGTTCTCCGGCAAGGCGGTGCACCGGATCTTCGCCTCGGGCGGCACCGAAGCGTTCTTGGAAGGCCACGTCCACGCGTTCACCACGCTGGGCGGCGTTCCGACCGGCAAGATCCGGTATGACAACCTGAAGGCTGCGGTCGCCCAGGTGCTTGGCTTCTCCCGCCAGCGTGTGGAAACAGCCAGGTGGACCGCCTTTCGATCCCACTACGGCATTGAAGCGTTCTACTGTCAGCCAGGCATCCAGGGCGCCCATGAGAAGGGCGGCGTCGAAGGGCAGATCGGTTGGTTCCGTCGCAATCACCTCGTCCCGGTCCCGCAAGTGGCGTCGCTCGAGCAGCTCAACGCCTTGGTCGATAAATGGGACGCTGCTGACGACAGCCGGCGCATCGGCACCCGCCCACACACCATCGGCGAACACTTCGCCGTCGAACAGCCTCAGCTGGCACCGTTACCCGACGAGGCTTTCGAGACCGGAACCTGGCTGACCCCGCGCGTCGACAGGTTCAGCCAGGTCACCGTCCGCACCAACCGCTACTCCGTGCCGGTTCGCCTGGTCGGCCGACAGGTCCGGGTCCAGCTGCACGCCTCTGACCTTGTCGTCTACGACGGCCGCAACCCGGTGGCCCGACATGAACGGCTGATGGCCAAGTCCCGATCCCGGCTCGATCTCGACCACTATCTGGAAGCCCTGCTCCGCAAACCCGGCGCGCTGCCTGGCGCAACCGCGTTGGAACAAGCACGGGCAGCAGGCAAGTTCACGCCGGTGCACGACGCCTGGTGGGAAGCCGTCCGCCGCGTCCACGGCGACGCCGCCGGCACCCGGGCACTGATCGAAGTTCTGCTGCTGCACCGACACATGCCCCACGACCACGTCGTCGCCGGCCTGGCCACCGCAGTCCGCGCTGGCGCTCTCACCGCCGACGCGGTCGCGTTGGAGGCCCGCAAGTTCGCCGAGACCGACGACCACCGGGCTCCGGATGGCCCGACGATGCGGCACCCGGCCGGGAACGTGGTGTCGCTGACCGAACGGCGGCTGGCGCAACTCCCGCCCGACCGGCGGCCACTGCCCACGGTCACCGCCTACGACCAACTCCTGCGCCATCGCCGCACCATCGAAGGGACCGGGTCATGACACGACACCGAGGACTCACCGAACAGGCCGCTGACGCCGCCGTCGACTCCGCCTGTCGACTGCTGCGGCTGCCCACCATCCGTTCCCAGTTCACCGAACTGGCCGAGGCTGCCGCCCACGACCAGATGACCTACCGCGGCTTCCTCGCCGAACTGCTGATGGCCGAGTGCGACGACCGGGCCCGGCGCCGCTCGGAACGCCGGATCAAAGCCGCCGCGTTCCCGCGGGACAAGAGCCTGCGCACCTTCGACTTCGACGCCAACCCAAACGTCGACCCCGCCGTCGTTCACACCCTCGCCAGCTGCGACTGGGCTAAGAAGGGCCTGCCACTCTGCCTGATCGGCGACTCCGGCACCGGCAAGTCCCACCTGCTTATCGCCCTGGGCACCGAAGCCGCGATGGCCGGCTACCGCGTCCGCTACGTCCTCGCGACCAAGCTCGTTAACGAACTCGTCGAAGCCGCCGACGACAAGATGCTTGCCAAGACCATCGCCCGCTACGGCCGTGTTGACCTCTTATGCATCGACGAGCTGGGCTACATGGAACTCGACAAACGCGGCGCCGAGCTGCTGTTTCAGGTGTTGACCGAGCGCGAGGAGAAGGCGTCCGTCGCGATCGCATCCAACGAATCCTTCTCTGGTTGGACCAAGACTTTCACCGACCCGCGGCTCTGCGCCGCGATCGTTGACCGGATCACCTTCGGCGGCAACATCATCGAGACCGGCACCGACTCCTACCGGCTCGCGCAGACCCGAGCCCGCGCCGAAGAGGCGACTCGCACCCCATCCTGAAACGGCCGGCTTATGGACACTGACGCACGCGATGACGACCTGCTGCCGCTACTTCTCGGGATCTGCGAAGAGTTCTTCGCCGACGCCAACCCAGCAGTCCACCGTGAGGTCGACGCACTCCTGCAAGCCAGGAGCATCACCGGCGGACCCGGCTGGCTGATCGACATGCTCGCACTCACCCGCCAACGCCTAGAAACCCGACCGAGCCCGCCAGGCTCAAGCCTTCGGCAAACGCCTGAATCGCACGGGGGTGGCGCTCGAACTCACCGACATTGATCATGCTAATCGGCCCGACCCGGCTCTGAAACTCGCCTACAAACGGCTCCGGTTCTCGGTTCTGTCCCTCCTTGCGTGATTGATCTTGCTTAGGCGCTCAGAAGGACCCGTTTTCGGAGCAGATCAAAGTTGGCTCTGCCGTACATCTGTCGTTTCAGGGTTTTGATGCGGTTGACGTTGCCTTCGACCGGGCCGG
>NZ_QLMJ01000029.1 GCF_003259845.1 Actinoplanes lutulentus | reverse complement strand
CAGGTTCGACAAACTCGGCGTCAACTACCAGGCCACCCTCGACCTGGTCGAGATGCTTGACTGGCTACGCGCGGTCCCTGACGGACATGATCCGCAGGACAGAACCTAGCGGGTCCGGCCGCCGGCTGAGTCTACGCGGCCAGCGCTGAACGTTTCGGCTGCCTCTCGATGCTGGGCGGCCTGGCGGGTCTCCATGACCATCCGCTCCAGCAGCGCGTCCAGGAAGCCCCGGGGCGGGCACTCGTTCACGTTCGACCTCGAACCGAGTGACAAGCTCACTGATCTGTCCGTATGGGCGGCCGACAAGCGCGCCGTTCTCCTCTCAGAGTTGTTCCGCCAAGCCGGCGCGGGGCGCACACGGCCGAGGATGGGCTCGCTCCGGCCGGCGCCCTGGCCGCGACGATAACCATTACAGTCGCATTCGTGAGCGCAGATCAGGGTCTTGTCCGGGTGTCCGATTCGTTCGGCGTACGCCGTACTCGAGCCGGATCGGTCCTCGCGGATGACGGGACAAACTATCAGGTCAAGTGGGATGACACCGATGAGGAAGAGCTTGTCCCGCGGGGCGCCGGCGTTCATGTCGCGCCGAGGGGTTCGCTGCGTTTCCTGGCTCTGTCCGACTCCCGGCTGTTCCACGCCGTCTTCGCCCAAGAGCCCCTTGCGGTGGTTCTCCATCTGTTGGCCGAGTCGTCGGTCCCGCTGAAGGTGCGAGAGATCCGGGAGCGTCTGGCCGAGCTCGGTCTCCGGAACGAGACCTGGGCCCGGCACGGACCGCGGGCGCTGGCGGTTCTGCCCAAGTGGCCAAATGTCGTCCGACGGCAGAAGGGCGACACTCTGGCCTACGCCTGGGTGGGGGACGACCTTCCCGAACTCCCGTCAGAGGCCGAGCCTGACCCGGAGCCGGCACCTACGCCCGCGCCTGTGTCGAAGCCCGCTCCTTCTCCCGCCAAGCCGATCGCGGCTGCGACACCGGTCGAACCGGCGGTGCCGTCCGCCGAGCGCCTTCGGCGCCAGATGAGCGCCGCGCGGAGCCTCAGCGAGGTCGCTCGCCTGCTCACGCTCCCAAGAGAGTTCGTGGCTGAATTGTCGCCGGAGGTGGTCGCCTCCGCGCTCCGCCGGGTCGCCGCTGAGGATCGGCTGGTCGCGGGCTGGCTCGACGCCCTGACCGCCTCCGGGCCGATCGGTGCGCTGACCGAGGAACTGGTGACGGCCCGGGCGGCGAACGCCGCACTCCAGAGCCGGGTTGATGAGCTGGAGGAGTGGTGGACGGCCCTTGAGCAGAGCACCGATCCGGGCGCCGCAATCCGTCAGCCGGGTAGCTGAGGAGCTTCTGGTGTGCCGGCTCGGAAGTGCGCAGGTAGGGCGATCCGCACCGCCTTGTATCTTCCCTCGCTAGAACACGCCGATTTTGGACGCCCTTGACCTTGAAATTGGTCTTACTGGGCGGCCCGATTTCTGTACCCCGCTGGCGGGATACGGACGTTAGCGAAGCCGACGAAGGTTCGGGGAAAACATCCGCCTCGCACAGTCATAATTCGACGGCACTAATCGGCGGGTTCTTGGATCAGTTCCGGCCCGTCGATCCCCGGCAGGCCCCAAGGCGTCGGGATGAGCGGCAGCAGGGGCCAGGGCCGGGTTCAGGAACGCGAACTGCAGAACCCGACCGACGCGATCATCAAGGTCTCCGCCCGCCTGCCTGTGCGGCGGCGAACTTTGGGGTGGATCCGGACTTCATCGCGGCCGACCGGCCCCGCACCGACATCGGCTGCGTTTTCCGGCGGGATCGCACGATCATGCGTCCCCTCGACCGGTAGTTCCAGAGCTGGTCATCGCGTCCCCGGCACTACCCGGTGATGGGCGTTGCGGTTTGCTGGCGCCACCGGCCGGGTGCTTCGTTGTGGTGCCGGCGAAAGGCGGCGCCGAAGGCGTACACCGACGAGAACCCGACCTCGGCGGCGACGTGAGCGAGCGGCATGGTGCCCGATCTCAGGTAGTCGCGCGCCAGGGCCATGCGCCAATCGGAGAGGTACTGCATCGGCGATTGGCCGACGGTGGCGCGGAAGATGCGGGCGAAGGACGCTCGGGACATGGTACTGAGCTCGGCGAGTCCGTCGACGGTCCAGGCGGTGGCGGGGCTGGAGTGGATGGCGTGCAGCGCGGCCGCCAGGCGTGGGTCGGACGTGGCCCGGAGCCACGGGGGCGGACTGGTGCTCTGCGTGAGACCGGTGCGTAACCCGTAGATGACGAGGATGTCGAGGAGCCGGTCGAGCACGGTCTGTTTGCCGGGGCTGTCGTTGACCATCTCCCGTGCGATGAGGGCGACGACGCCCTGGACGGGGTCGTCTTCGCTCGCCTTGATGGGGAGCAGCTGCGGTAGTGCCTCGACGAGGCGCCGTCCGATGTCGCCTGGGAACCGGTAGGCCCCGCAGAGGAAGACGCTGCTGTCGGGGTCAACGGGCTCTGTGTCGGCGGGGTGCATGATGGCGAACTCGTCGTGGGTGAGCGCGTCCGCGCCGGGCTGATGGGCGATGATGTGGTCCGCGCCGCCCTTGACGAGGGCTAGGTCTCCCGGTGCCAGTTCGATGGGGTCGGTGCCGTCGTCGGCCCAGATCCAGGCATGACCGCGCGTCACCGCGTGCACCGCGAGCTGAATCTCGCCGGGCATGCGCAGGCCCCACGGTGGGGCGGCGACCGACCGTGCGAAGACTCCGCCCGTAGCGCGAGCCCGGACGAGGTGATCTTGCAGGATGTCCACCTTCTGAGTGTCTCACGTAAACTAATGAGCGGATCGATAATTGATGCGCTCATGGTTGGCGCTCATGATCGTTGGTATGCAGAAATCAGCGGAATCCCTCGTCCTCGTCCTGGGCGCTTCCGGTAAGACCGGTTCGCGCGTGGCCCGCATCCTGTCCGAGCGCGGTCTCGCGGTCCGTGCAGCTCGGCGTGACCCCCGGGTCCGGTTCGACTGGAACGACGATGCGACCTTCGCCCCCACACTGGACGGGGTGACGGGCGTCTATCTGGTGTCCCCGGTGATGCGTGTCGACTTCGCCGCGGACGTGTCGGCTTTCCTGGATCAGGCCGAGCTGGCGGGTGTCGAGCACGTCACCTACCTCAGCGGGTACGGCGTAGAACACGCCCCGGCGGAGGTTGCGCTCCGAGCGGTCGAGCTGGACCTCGGTTCCCGCAAGGCGTTTACTCATTCGATCATCCGGCCGGCGTGGTTCATGGAGGACTTCAGCGAAACGTTCCTGAAGCCTGTCGCCGACCAGATCGTCGTACCGAACGGCAACGGTCGGGAAGCCTTCGTTGCGGTCGAGGACATCGCGGCCGTGGCGGCGGCAACGCTCTGCGAGCCTGAGCGTCACGCCGGCAAGGCGTACGCCCCCACGGGTCCGGAAGCGCTGACCGTGGAGGAAGCCGCTGCCGTCATCTCCACCGCGATCGGCCGCACCATCACCTACCGGGACACCGACCGCGAGGGATGGGTGCGGGCAATGGTGGCTTCCGGGATCCCGGAAGCCTACGGCGACGTGCTGCGAACGCTCACCTCGACCATCGCCGAGGGGCACGGCTCCACACCCAACGGTGACGTTCTCGCCGTGACCGGGTCAATCCCGATCACCTTCGCGGACTTCGCCGCCCGCGCCACATCGGCGTGGACAACAGAGACTGTTCGATGATCGACCACGTGTTCATCCCGGTGACGGACATCGCCCGATCCCACACGTTCTACTGCACGGCACTGCAGGAGTTGGGCTGGCGCGAGATCGGCAATTACCTGGCAGCATCAGGCCCGGCCGGGATTCCGGACCTCTACGGCTTCGGTGACGCCTCCGGCGCAAGCGTCTGGCTGCGACACGCTGAAGCGAGCGTCCCGGCGGTCCACGTCGGGTTCGTCGCCCCTGACCGCCTTACTGTCGATGCGTCGTATCAGGCGGCGATCGGGGCTGGCGCCCGCGACAACGGCGAACCCGCAGTGCGGGACTACTTCACGGCGAGTTATTACGCCGGGAACGTCTTCGACCCGGACGGCAACAGCCTGGAGTTCGTGACCAAGCGTTGAGGTGCCGCATAGCGGTGCCCTGCAACAACCTGAGAACAAGCGTTCTCAGGTAACCGATCAAGGAGAACATCATGGGCACCTCACCGTCGAGGCCGCCAGCCCCAACGTGAAGGTCAACTTCACCATTAGCGGCGCTGGCGCGACGCCGTCAAGATCGCGGAGGCCCAAGGCGGCGCAGCACCGGGCGCCGATGTTCATG
The DNA here is from genome assembly GCF_003259845.1 of Actinoplanes lutulentus. Classification (GTDB taxonomy): domain Bacteria; phylum Actinomycetota; class Actinomycetes; order Mycobacteriales; family Micromonosporaceae; genus Actinoplanes; species Actinoplanes lutulentus. Next base: position 115,861 of record NZ_QLMJ01000029.1, on the reverse strand, counting down.
TACCAGCTCGCGTGTCCGGACCCGTCCGTGGTGCCCGGCACCGACTTCCCACTCGGCTCACCGCACGCCTCGGACATCCGATCAAGTTTGCCAACGTCGGCCCCGGGCGAGCTGGCGGGCACGAGGGGGCCTGCCCGGCTCGTGAGCGTGTTATAGGCCGGCTTCGCCCGTCACGACCGCCCCACGGCCAGGGACGTCCCGCGATGGCCCGCCTACACCCCGACGCTCCGTGCCACCATGTGAATCGATGCCACCTGCAAGATCGTCGATGATCCCGACAGGCGGGAACGACTCTTCTGGAACCAGGCTCGAACACGAAGCGCCCTATCTCCGAGGGAAGAGGCGTTCGACGGCGGCCATGACCGCTGAGCGGCGGGCTGCGATGGAGCCGTCGATTGCCTCCTTGGCGGCGGCGTCGGCCAGCTCGGGTTGCGACATCCAGGTGGTGGCGATCTGGCCGACGAGGGCGAGGATGTCGACCGCGTCCATCGTGGGGTCCAGCACACCGTCGCGTTGCGCCTGACGCAGGAGTTCGAGCTTGCTGAGAATGGCCGCCGACCGGCTCTCTTCGTCGATCCTGGTCGAAGGCGCGAGCTCCAACCGGCCCCAGCTGACGAGCCGAAAGTGATCAGGGTGGGCGGCGTAGTAGTCGAAGAGCCGCCCGGCGTATCCCGGGAGGTCGGCGGCGTCCAGCGCGGTCGCCTGCATGATGACGTCCAGCTCGCGGGCTGCCGTCTGGGCGTAGAGGGCCTCTTTGCTGCTGAAGTAGGCGTAGACGCGTTCCTTGCTGGTCCTTGCCTGCTTCGCGATGCGGTCGACGCGTGAACCGGCGATGCCGTGGGCGGCGAACTCCTTGAGCGCCGAGTCCACCACTCTCTCGCGGGTGCCGTCGGTTCTGGGCGGCGGTTGTTTCTCCGGCGTGGGCCTGGACTCTGTGCTGTCGTTCACTGCGTCACAGTACAACCGAACCGTTTGGTTTGCTGTCGGAGGGCTCGTAGGGTAGAACCGAACCGTTTGGTTCGACTTGACAGATCCACGGGAGGGGACCCCGGTGCAGCAACGCAAATTAGGTCGTGAGGGTCTCGCTAGTTCGGCGGTCGGCTTCGGGGCCATGGGCATCTCGCCCGTCTACGGGCCCGGTAGAGAGCAGGACGGCATTGACACCATCCGCGCGGCTCACGACCTGGGCGTGACGTTCTTCGACACCGCCGAGCAATACGGATGGGGGGAGAACGAGAAGATCGTCGGACGAGCGGTGCGGGGCTTCCGCGACGACATCGTCATCGCCACCAAGTTCGGCTTTCTCCGCGACTTCAGCTTGAACAGCCGCCCTGAGCACATTCGTCAGGTCCTGCAGAACAGCCTGCGCAACCTCGGTGTCGACCACATCGACGTCCTCTATCAGCACCGGCTCGACCCCGACGTGCCCATCGAGGACGTCGCCGGCACGGTCAAAGAGTTCATCGACGCGGGTACCGTGCGCTATTTCGGCCTCAGCGAAGTAGGTGACGCCACGATCCGCCGCGCCCACTCCGTGCAGCCCGTCTCAGTCCTGCAGACCGAGTACTCCCTGTTCGAACGCGACGTAGAGGCCCTTTTCCCCACCCTAACCGAACTCAATATCGGCCTGGTGGCGTACTCCCCGCTGGGACGTGGCTTCCTGACCGGTGGGGTCAAACCCGCTCACGAGTACGACGCGAGCGACTACCGGCGCACCGACCCCCGCTGGCAGCCCGGCCACTTCGAGAAGAACGTCAACGCGACCCGCCGGCTGACCGAGCTGGCTAAAGCGAAAGGCGTAACGGTCGCTCAGCTCGCTCTGGCCTGGGTGCTCTCTCGGGGCGAACACATCGTGCCCATCCCGGGAACCCGCAGCCCACAGCGTGTCGCCGAGAACGTCGGTGCCGCGAACCTGACCCTCTCCGACCGGGAACTCGCACGCATCGACGAGATTCTGCCCAACGGCGGGTTCGGTGCCCGCTACGCCGATGGGCACCTCCCGGTCTGGGAATGAACCCCTCAGCCACTCTCTAATAAGGAGAAGACTCATGAACACCGAGGACCCGTTTCGAGCAGCCGCACGGTCTGACGAGATCCGCATCAGCTCTCGCCGTAGCGACGGCACCCTGCGTCCCTACGTTCCGGTGTGGGGCGTCGTCGTGGACGGAGCCCTCTTTGTGCGGTCGCAAGCAGGTCCGAACAACGGCTGGTACCGCCGCGCACTAGCCAGCGGCACCGGCCGGATACGCGCTCAGGGTGCCGAGATCGACGTGAAATTCACGAGAGCGGGCTCTACCGACAACGCGGCAATAGACGCCGCCTACCGCACCAAGTACCGGCGGTACGGAAACATCGACGGAATTGTCGGGCCGGCGCTCTACGACGTGACTCTGCGCCTCGATCCCATCGCAGCGAACGCAACGCAGACTCGATAAACAGGAAATCGCAATCGGTCCGTGGGAAGACGTGACCGATCATCGACAAGGGAGCCACAGTGATCATCCTCGGCGGATTCGTCCACCTGGACCCGCATGACATCGACGATTTCCTCGCCGAGGCTCGAGCCACCTACCCCACGGCGGTGGCGAACCCGGGAAACAAGGCCATCTCCCTCAGTGCGCATGACGCGGCTGCGGGCACTGTTGTCGTCTTTGAATTGTGGACCTCACAGGAACATCTCGACGCGCACCTCTCGAACCCGCAAGTACAAGCCATCTTCACCAAGTGGGGTTCCAAGATGTCCAACGAGGTCCAGAAGTACATCGTGCAGTCCGAAGGCCTCGCGCGCGGCTGAGCGGTAGCAACGCCCTCGTAGCGTGGCAAGCGTGGGTGTGGGACTTCTTCCGACGGAAGATGCGAATGTTGTCGGTGGTCTCAGGGCGGGTAGCGGCGCGGACGAGCTTTTGCCGGCGCCAGGTTCTGGGAGCTTGCTGTTGCTGACGTTGGAAGGCCGCGGCCAAGGCGTACGGAGAACCGTATCTGGTGAGCTCGGCGATCTGAGCCAGGGTCAGGTTGCTGGTGCGCAAGTGGTCGCGAGTGAGCGTCATGCGCCAGTCCGTCAGGTACTGCATCGGGGTTTGGCAGAGGGCTTCGAGAATACGCGGGCGAAAGCTGCGGGGAGAGCCCGCTGAGCGCTACGCCGGCCCGCAGCAACCGCCCAGTAACACCAACACCGCGCTCATATGGTCGGCCGGCATCCTCAACGACTTCCCCGCCGCGCCACGCCAGCCAGGACCCGACTCATTGCACACGACGTCCTGGCCCGCACCATCCTGCGATGGTGGTACGGCGAAGCCGACATGCGAACACGCATGGCAGCACTGAAGGAAAACGAGCTCGACCCGACAGCCTTCGAGCCACTGATCCACCGCGTCCGCTCTGCGAAGCCCTCTCTCGACAAACCCACCGAGACTGGCTCGCCGCCGCGACCAGAGTGCTCAATGAAAATCCACCCGTGCCGGGGCTCGAACGAACAACCACCAAACTGAGAACCCCACCCGGCAAGTCGGCGACTACCGCACGGAAACTGGCGTCACTGCCCGACTCGTATCCCGCAATTTCCGGGCTGCCCCGAATTATCACAGTCCACCAAGTAAAAGGCGATGCGGCAAAAGCCGTCCTCGTACTACTTCCGAAAAGCAAGAGAGGAAAAGGCTTGGAAGGTAATAGCAATGCCTCGGCAGCAATGGAAGAGTGGCTCGGCGGCGAAACCTCTCCAGTGAAGCCATACGTGCGCACTGTGTGGCAGCTACCCGCGCCCGACGCCTACTCGGCATGGCTGTGCCAGCCGAGTTCAAACCCAGAACGTCCGAATTCTCAAAGGCATCGGAGTGCCGGTGCAAGAACACTGAACAGCACATCGATGTTTCCGGGCGTCGCTCTGTGCCGCGCAGCTACGCGCGTCCAGACCGGCACTGGGAAACACTGAGAGGACGCCGCTCCCGGAGCAGCGGTGGCAAACACGCAGGTCAGGTACGATGAGGGCAGTCGCAAAAGGGTGATGTGCGTGGACCCCTTTACTCGGCCGAGTATAATTTTCAACGACCTGGTAGAACGTTCGGTAGCACGTCGCTGGGCCCGCCAATGCCTGGGGGTCAAGGGGTCGCAGGTTCAAATCCTGTCAGCCCGACGATCAAGAAGGCCGTTTACCGTGGCATTATGCCTGGTAAACGGCCTTCTTTGTGTTTCGCTTGATCCTCAAATTCCTACTAGCTTGGGTGCATTCGGGGACCGTCTGGGGACCATGGGGGCAATCCTGGGGTCAATTGACTCCTGATCAGACGGCCCGGAGCCGGGGAATGGCAGGAGACCGTGGGGCCTTCAAGTGGGCGCTGAGCGCGTCACCCGCCTCGTCGATCGAGCGCTGATCCGGGTGCAGATACCGCTGTGTGGTGCTGAGTGACCCGTGCCCGGCGATCACGCGCAGTACGTGCACCTTGACACCGGCATCGGCTAGCCACGTCAGAGCGGTGTGCCGCAGGTCGTGCCGGCGTAGGTGCTCGTACCCCAGCGCGGTAACGACCTCGTCCCAGTGCGTGGCGTCCCGCAGCACCGCAGTGTTGATCCGTCCGCCGGCGGGGACCACACGGTATGCACGCCAGCGCTCTGACCCGCACGCTTGGCGGTCTCGCGAACGGTCCGCATCGCGTTTGACGTGCGTAAAGACTGTCCACAATGGCCTGGGGGTCGGGCGGTCTGGCAGGTCGCCCTCCCATGTCAACTCTTCCTACAGGACCGACCTCGGGACCTCGATAGAATCCAGATCCAGGCGAAAGCCGATAGTCCCACCATAAGATACAGATGAGTTGGCTTGCTGGGCGCCTGTTGGATCACGCGCTCAACTACCGAGGGCTCTTGGCCTCCCTCCGATGCCGCTACTTGGGGTCTTTGGTCGATGCCGCTAGCGACGCTCGGCTTAATGTGGGGTGGGAGAAAGTACTTCAAGACTTGTTTACGCTCATGTAAATCTCCTGCCATATCTCGTATGCGCAGTCGAAATTCAAAGTCTTCAAATTTCCGAAGTGATTCGGTTGTGAACCAAGCTACGACGTGCTTGTCCCTCCTCCCGGTTTTTGGCACGAGTGGATAGCCGCCAGCGCCGATCCATTTCAGATGGAAATCCCTATCCGGAACCAGTCCAAGACCTGTCAGTGCGGTGAAGGCTTGATTGAATGTGATCCAATTTCGGTCTGTGTCGTCGTACTTGTTAGCCTCGATTGAATAGGCGACCTCCTCTATAACCCCGGTCCCTGGGCCGGCATTCAAGAAGCAAATATTCCAGGCTTGAACGTCGTCCGCGACCGATAATAAATCGATTTCCGTGCCTATTGACGGTCTGATTGAGCGCGCCCACTGTTGTCGCGCAAGTATTAAGCCGGCGGTCACGCCAAGAAGGCTGGCCGAGGTGGGGAGATCGAATAGTGAAACCTTCAGGAAGCCATCACTATTTCCTGCGCGGATGAGGTTAGCGCGAAGAATCTCCCACGTTGTGTTTAGCGTCAGTAAGGCGAGAATAATGAGCGGAAGGTGGAGGAAGCCAAATGACCGTGCTACTACCTTCTGCCTGCCGTATAAATCGGCTTTTTCGAACTTGGGTGCCGCTGGCTTCATTCGCCCGCCTCCCTGGTCGCAACAACGACTACAACCCCCAGTGTGGCTCCGGCGGTCCAGGATCACGCCCTGTCAGGCGTGGGGCCCCTCTACCCAAGGCCCGGTTCAGCCTGTACCTGCGGCTGCTGTGTGGCTGTCTGCGCCGGGGACCAGATGGGGACCACACGGTATGCACACCGATGCCTTCAGCCGCACACTTGACATGTGCATAAACGCTGCGTATCGCGTCTGACGTGCGCAAACGCTTGATCCGCCGGCCTGGGGGTCAAGGGGTCGCAGGTTCAAATCCTGTCAGCCCGACCAATCTGACCAGGGGATATGCGGAATTCAGCATATCCCCTGAGATCATTTCGGGGTCATGTTGTCGCCTGGCTGTCGCAGCCGAACACGAATCTTGCAACGGCGCTCAGGCTGCCATAGCGTCGGCCGCGTCGAGGGCCGCGCAGGTGGCGGTGACGCCGTCGTCGGCGGCGTCGCGGGTGAGATGGCCGTAGAGGTCGATCGTGGTGGCCACATTCTTGTGCCGCAGATCGTGCACCCGGATGGCTGGCAGCTCGGCGGCGGCGGTGAGGCGGCGCAGGTGGTCGAGCACGTACTGCGGGCGTAGGGGTTGCCCGTCGGGCCGGGCGGACCACCCGAAAGCTCTCGTCGCTGAACCTGCGAACTCGGAGGAAGCTGCGGATATCGAGTTTGGCAAGGTAGCGGAAGATTTCGTTCGGGAGGTCGATTCGATTGATCCGGGCAACTCATAGCGGGGCGGGCGCGATCAGCGCCTCGGACGAGGCTCGGGACGAACGCGGTCGGCGAGTCTGTTTATATTGTCTATTTTTCGCTTGTTGCCCGAGCCAAGTGCGTCAGTAGAATTGGCCATGCGTCTGTCGCTTCCTCGCGCGACACGTGGATGCATTGACCGCAGCGCAGTTGCCAAATGTCAATTCCGGTTACAGTTTCGCCGAAGAGGGCATCTTCTGGCTCGAACTCGTCGCAGAGTGCTTTGAAGGGTGCCGCAGCCACAAGCGCGCATCGGTCCAGGGAGAGTCCGTTCCCAACGTCGGCGAGGATGCAAACGCGGCCGGCAACGCTGAGCGCATCTTGTAGGACCACATCGACGTCTGCGTTGATGACGTGGCCGAGGGTCCGTACATCGCTCTTACCGACGGTGGAAACTGTCCGCAGGTCGGCCCTTGCGAGGTCGATGTAGGTGTCGAGCATGTACCGCGCGTTCTTCGCTCTACTGACGCCGGCTCGACGCCAGTACTCCGACTTCAGGCCGTCCTCGAGCGCTGAGGATGCGGTTTCAACTCCGCCGGTGTGGAACATTCTGATCGCCTTGCGCAAGGTTCCGTCGGTGCTGATCTTCGGACCTGGCTTCTCTTGCGCCACGCGATAGGTGGGATCGCTGATCGCTTTCCGGATCTGGCTTGGCGATATTCGCACGATGCCTCCCGCAGGATCGCTTATCGGCCTAGAAGGTGCGCTGAGTGCGGATGCCGTTCCAAAACACTCAGGCACTGCTCGGCCCACCGATAGTGCATGTCCATTGACTGCCTGCGCGTGAGTTGCCCGTCACAGTTGATTATCTCGGTGAAATCAAGTTCTAGCTCGAACTCGTCGGATTGGGACAGCGCAAGGACATGGGCAGCGAGGTGGGTGACATTGTCGATCGCGGTTTGCTGACGTATCCCCCCGTTAGGGATAGTGTCGAGCGGGTAGATCTCGTGTGACGTGTCGCTCAGTCCAGCGTGTTCGAACGATATTTGCCGGATGAGGCAGGGGACGCAATATCCGCAGTGTCGCCTTGTTCTTCCGATCTGCCAGCAGCTCACGGTCTTCGGGAGAACGTCGCGTAACCCGAGTGTCGCTGCTTCCAGTACGACTTCGGGCTTTGTTGATGTCACAATGATGTTGTGGATGGTCCCGGTCCAGCCGAGAGCCTGCCCGGCTATTTTAGCGACGTCGTAGACGATGGTCGGATTGCACGTGTGGGTACTGAAAGAACCGATGCGGGCCGGGGTGAGAGGCACGTTAATGGCCATGATGCCATTCTCGTTGAGATAGACGTCGGAGATATCTAGGCATGCAGCAGCGAGGCATGCCACCCCCATATAGAGGAGCGAACGGGAGCGCTGACTGCTCTCGGTCCCGTCGATGCCCTCCTTCTGCGCGGTGAAGGAGCGACGGCCGGCATGTTGGCCGATGCGAGCGAGTCCCTCATCGACTGCTTGCAGCGCATCGGACACGGCACCGCTGTTCTGATGGCTGATGAACAGCGGTGTGCGGTGGAGGTCGAGCAGCCTGGCTGCGCCAGTCAGGCTGTCTATACCGCCCGAGACCAGAGCGACGCTGTCGGCCCGCGGGAACGCTTCGCGGTCCTGGCGTGGTGTCGGCGGCGCGTCGGGGTCGGCGACGAACGTGACCGCAAACTGGTCGTAGGTGAGGGATTTGAAGACGAGCTCGATTTGCGGTTTCAGCGGCTTCCAATGGTCGGGTTCGCGTACGCCGATCCATAGCTGGATGCGTCGGCTCCAGTCGTCGCCGGCTCCCCGTTTGCTTGCGACGTCGGCGGCGAAAATGCTCGTCAGGATGTGGAGCCAGTCCTGCTGGATCGGCGTAAGCCGTTCTGGTAGGCCCCCGATGATGTCCTGGAAGGAGCTGGTGAAGTTCCGTCCGCCGTATGGGGTTGCGCGCGTGCGCAGATGCGTGAGCCCGAGAACTGGAGGGCTGGCGCAGTCGTTGACGACGATGTTGTAGTCCTTGGGCATCACATGCCCGGATTCGCGTTCGGTCGCGCCGCCGATTGCATCGCGGCGCGGACGGCGGCAGTCCAGCCATCAGTTCCTCGGCCGCTCAAGGCCGGACGACCGGCGCGGGCGGCGTTCGCGGCCGCCTCGCCGATACGGCGAGTCGTGGTGTTAAAGGTCTGGACGTCCGGGATCGCAGCGGTTCCGGTATAGGCGGCGGCGTCGCGGGTGTAGAAGTGCATGGCAGTCTGGCGCATCAATTCGCCGAGTAGACCGGGGATCAGGTTCGGTGGTGGGAGGGTATGTGGTTGCTGCCCACGACCGGCGGCATCGGCGTCGTCCTGCAGCCGTCCAAGGAGGGTGCGGGCCAGCGCTCTTTCGGCGAGCCCGACGGCAACACCCGCACCGCCGGCCGAGAGTGCTCTTGTTCGCGCGTCGCGCAGCACCGAGCTTACTTCGGCACGCCGGTCGTCTTCCGTTGGCTTTTCAGCCACTTGGGCCCAGGCGTCGGCGGCGTATTGCGCGTACACCGTGACTCCGTCGCTGGTTAACATGCTGAGCCAATCGCCCGCAGCCGCGCGGATAACGTCGGTCAGGACCGTCTCGGGGGATGCTCCGGTGCTGATGCTGGCGCGCGCCATGGCCCAAGGCCGGCTGGTGCGCGATGATCGCATCGAGACGGAGGTGCCCATCAGTGTGGTCCGGGCGAGCTGCGACAGGATCCCACCAATGTCTCTCGGGTGACCATTCCCTCTGCGAGTACGTCACACCAGGCGATGCTGTCGACGGGGCGGGTGTCGCCCGGGTGGTCCAGAAGTTCGAGCGACGCCTCGACGAGGTCGTCGGCTCGGATGCAGGCTAGGTCACTTCCGGCGTCGGTGAAGCGGCGTCGGCGGTCGGTGAAGCGCCGCGGCTGCTCGTCGAAGGTGGGGAAGGAGGAGCTAACCAAGACGACGCAGCGGGGCTGTCCGCTGAAGCCGTATTGCATATAGGACTGGCCGGCGTATTCGAGTAGGCGCCGCTCGTCGTCGACGCCGAGGCGGTAGCCGTCTTGGGCGGCTTTGCAGTCCAGGAGAATGAAGTTGTCGTCTCTCCATAGCAGGGCGTCACCTACGCGCTGACCGCGCTTGGCGGTGCCGAGGCGCAGGCCCCCGAGCCGAAACGTCGACGTGGCGAGTTGGAAGACGATGCGCTCGAACCACTCGTCCGGCGGGGTCGCGGTCTCTCGTAGTTGCCAGGGATGCTTGAACCGAGATAGTGATGGCAGCCAGGCCAAACCTAAGCGGTCTACTTCTTGAAGTCGTTGGGCTCGACGCCGCGCGCTAATGAAGTCGCTGCGGCGCGGGCGGGGCAGGTCACCGGACCACGCGACGGCATGGGACGAACGCAGCAGCGCTAGGAACTGCTCAGGGCCTAACACATGGTCCGATGGCGCTAATCCGGCGGGCAGCGGCCGTGCTGTGACGATTAGATAGTCAGCGCACTCCCGGCGGTGTGCTTCCTCAGCGACGTCATGCAGCGTGGCGGGGGTTGGCACGTCGATTGTGGAGCGTACTAGAACGCGGCGTGGATGCAGCAGAACGTTGCAACTGAAGAAGACGTCCGTGCCCGATGGGTGGAAACGCGTCTCAGTGACAACGACACAAAGTTCCTTCATCTCGGCGAGCGTCAGCCCTAGGCCGACCTGTTGTCCTTCCCCGGGCTGCAGCTCTCCGGGCGGATTCGGTTCGGCCGTGGTCAGAGAGCCCACAACGCCTCCACCGATGTCGATGTATGAACACACTATGTCATGGTGCGGTTACTTGGCGAGACGGCGGCATGATCGGGCCGTGGTCGTGCTCGCCTCAGCCGGTGGGAACAACGTGTCGCGCCGATCGCGCGTCTCGTGCAGGCCGACGAGGATACGATCCGGCAGGTCATCCCTCGGCTCAACGGATGGGGATGGCCAGCCTGGACCCTCATTGGTGGGTGGCCGTCCCGCCATATCAGTCCTGACGATGAGCAGCGCATCGACACGACGGCCTTACCTGCCCCGAAGCCTGCAAGGCGGTTGCGTGATCGCCGGTGCCATCGCCCTGCTGCTCACCCTCGCCCACTACCTCGCAGGACGGTGAACCATGGCTGGACCGACGAACTATCGCGCTCCCGCCGACGTGCGCTACCAGGTGAGCGGCGACAACAGCATCCTGAAGCTGGTGCTCTACCGACTGTGGAACAAGCGCTGCTACTGGTGCATGACTTCTGTCGTCTTCCGCGACGCTCAGATCGACCACGCCATCCCGCGCAGCGGTGACGAGGCGGTACGATCTGACCGACGTGCAGTGGGCAGCGCTGGAGCCGCTCTGCCCGTGGCGCGCCGTCCAGTACGTCCGCCGAACTGGACGAAACGGCAGCTCATCAATGGGATCCGGTGGCGGGTCCGGGCAGGGACACTATGGCGTGACATCCCGGCCTGCTATGGCTCGTGGGCGGCGGCGTATGCGTTGTTCCGGCGGTGGCAACGCGACGGGACGTGGGCGCGGATCCTGACGCGTTGCGGCGGCCGCGGACGTGGCGGGCCGGATCGTGTGGGACGTGTCGCTCGACTCGACGGTGGCCCGGGCGCATCAGCATGCCGCCGGTGCCCTTAAGGGGGATCTGCAGACCGAGCCGCCGGGCGGCGTCGCGGTCGAGCCGGCCGATCACGCGCTGGGCCGATTGCGGGGCGGGCTGACCACGAAGTTGTATCTGAGCCGCGAACAAGGGCAGACGCCGTTGTCGATGGTGCTGACTGCGGGCCAGCGCGGTGACAGACCGCAGTTTCATCGCGGTGATGGAAGGTATCCATGCTCCTCGTCCGGTCGGGCGTCCGCGCACCCGGCCGGACCGGGCCCTGGCGGATAAGGCGTACACGTCTCGTGCGAACTACCCCGAGATTTACAAACAGCGCCACGCCGTGGAACGCGGTATCAACCGGCTCAAACGCCACCGGGCGGTGGCGACCCGGTTCGAGAAAATGGCCGTGCGCTACGCAGCCACCGTGACCATCGCCGCGATCAACGAGTAGCTATGACTTCGATACACGCCCTGGACCGTGACAAGGCGCTCCCGGCCCGGCGACCAACTCGTGCCGATCGTCGAGTTCAAGCCGCCGGCCCTCGTGGACGAGTCCAGTTCTTGATCTCGGAGATGGGACGACGATTTCGCAGGACATCACCGCTCGAGCCTGGTCCGATTCATTGAAAGCCGACACCGTGCAGCTGCGCAAGCGTCGAATCATCGATCGGGGCGGCCGGTCACCCGTACCTCGGAACGGGTTTGCCTCGTCCCCCAGGCCGGATCGGTGACGCGGGACAGGGAGACGAACTTCAGCGGCAGGAGGAGACCGATACTGATCAGTGAGAAGAGGGGCAACCTCCAGAGGAAGCTGAAGCGGTTGGTCGCCAGCGTGGCCGCGACGGCCCGAGTCAGGAAAATCGCCAGGACCGCGCCGGCCAGGGCCGCCAGATGTGCTGGCGAGAAGAGCGACACCAGCACCGTCGCCAGTAACAACGGTGTCGACAAAGCACCGATGACCCAGTCCAGGGCGAGCATCGGCGATTGCACCTTAATCGCCTGGAAAGTCCAGATCATCTCGCGCCAGTATGATTTGCCCCACCGGGTCTGCTGGCGGCAGTACCGCGCGAACGTGGCGGGCAACTCGGCGCGGCCGCGCGCCCGCGCGTAGAGCACCCGATGTCCGCGACCGAGCACCAGATTGGTGAGGTGGCGGTCGTCGCCAAACGTGCATGGCCGGCCGAGGAACGTCTGCGTCACGAACTCGTCCCTGATCTCGTCGATCAGGGCGCGGCGATAGCCACCCAGCTGCCCGGAGACGCAGGTCAGTGTCCCGGCCCAGGCGGCTGCCGCGAACTCCACCTGGAAGGTCAGCCAGGTTCGGGCGGCGGTCAGCCCGGTTAACCAGGACTCGCCGGGGTTGAGAGCGACCACCTCGCCGCCGCACGCGCCCGCCCCGGGGTCGGATTGCAGGCAGGCGACCATACCCCGCACCGCGCCCGGGTCCCAGACGGTGTCGTCATCGCAGGTCAGCACGAACTCGGTCGCAGGGTTGAGGTTCGTGAAGGCGCGGTACATGGCCTGCCGCTTGCCGATCTGTGGCTGGCGCAGATATCGCAGGCCGTGCCGCTCGCAGAGGATGCGCACCACCTCTGGATCCGGGGAGCCGTCGTCGACGACGATCACCTCGAACCGGGGCCAATCCTGCGCGGCGAGGGCCGCCATCGCGCGGTCGAAGGTGGCGACGCCGTTGCGGTCCAGCAGGGTGGCGACCACAATCGAGATCATCGGCTCGCCGGTCGGCTCGGGGTTCCGGCGCCGGACCGCAGCGGCGAGCACGCTCTGCACGACGGTCCAGGCCACCGCTGTCGCGCCCAACGCGGCGATCGCGAGCCAGGTGCGCGGGAGCCACACGAGGTAGCCGAGGGCCGCGAACACCCCCGCGGCGACGACTCTCATCCGGTGACCGGTGCCGTGACCGGTTCTGGGCTCGGCGGCGGCGGGACCCGGGCGAGGCGGCGTTGCAGGCTGATGTGCCGGAACTGGTAGTACGCGCCGCTCTGACGAAGCACGCCGTGCTGGATGTGGGCGTCGGCGAGGAACGTCATGAGCCGCCAGGGTAGGCGGCCGGTGAGCGCCAGCGCGCAGCGTACGACGAGGTAGCGTCCCCAGGCGGCTTGGCCGGCGGCGGCGATCGGGCCGATAATCAGGCCGTAGATGAGAGTGGCGCGGATGCCGTACGGCACGTCGGACGCCCGCCCCGGATCGAACATGGCGTCGACGATGACCGCGATCGCGACCGGCAGCACCAGCGCCACGATCGCCATCGCCACGACGAACACCAGACGGTCCTGGGCAAGCACGCGTGCCGGGCTCTCCGGGGAGGACTGCTCGTGCGGCTCGCCGTGGAAACCGTAGGCGGCGCCGATGCACACCGCGATCAGTACTGCGGCGAGGAGACCAACCCGCATATCGAAGTTGAAGCCCACCACCAGCAGCGCGAGCACCCCAGCGCTGGCGGCGATTACGAATCCGGTGCCGTCTGGCTCGAGCGTGCGTGCCGGCAGCGGCTCGGTGTCCAGGCGGCCCATCAAGATGGTGATGAGGACGGCGCCCAAGCCCGCGGCGATGCCGTGCGTGAAGCCGTAGACGATGCCGAACAGCACGGTGACGAACGCGGTGCCGACCGTGCCGGCCACGATCCGGCTCGACGGCGCCCGGCGGCGCCGGTGTGCGGCTGCGCGGACCGGACGCAACAGGACGGCGGCGAATCCGACGACGATGCCGGTGGCAACGCCGGATGTGACGCCGAACTGAAACCCCTGCCACGCGGATCCGGTGAACCAGTACGTGCCGCCGAGCACCACGCCGATCAACAGTCCGGCGCCGAGCCCGCCGAAGCGGTTTGCTGGCGCCAGGCCGTTCCAAGCCCGGGCAAGCTCGACGACCAGGCCGGTGACGAGGCCGACCACGAGACCGGAAGCGATGGCGATGGACAGCGGTGCCGCTGCCTCGCCGGAGAACGCGAACTCGGAGCTGTAGCCGCTCCAGCTGATGTCATCGGCGATCACTCCACCGCCGACCAGGTAGAGCGTGCCGACCACGACGCTGGCGGTCACGGCCGCGCCCAGCGTCGCGTAAAGCGCGGTGCTGCGGCGAGCTAGCAGGCCGGGGTTGCGGATCGCCGCGATCAACAGGGCGCCGAGGCCGGCGATCAGTCCGGCTGCGATTCCCCAGTCGATGCCGAAGACCGCGGCGCGCAGGGCGGCGTCACCCCATTGCCCAGGTTGGTCGGCGTCCCAGATGTCCCACGCCCGATCCAGAAAGAACGCGGATCCGATCGCGGCCGCGACGGTTCCGCCGACGGCGAGCCCGGCCACCGGCCAGCGGGTCTGCCGCACCGGTTGGCCGGCGGGATCGCCGAGACCGCGCGTGAGCCTCGGGCCGAGCGCCGTGACGAGGGCGGCACTTATGCCGCAGGGAACACCTTGCGGCAGCATGCTGATGGTTCGATCGAGGACGAACAGCAGATCCGGCTGCCGCACGCCGTCGAGATCGACGAACTCCAGGAAGACATAGGCAGCCGTCATGGCGGCGGTCATGGCGACGCCGGTGCGCACGGCCATCCCGGTGAGTCGCCGTCGTGGCACGTACGGCGGCCAGGACAGACCGACCGCGAACCCGGTCGCGATAGCGAAGGAGACCCCGACCTCCGGCGGGGAGGCGAGATCGGCGACTACCGCCGCCGCGAACCCGGCGGTCAACCCGGTGGCCAGCCCGGCCCGGACACCGGCGGCGACGCTGCGGGTGAGACGGAAGATCGCCACACAGGTCGCCGCCGCAGCGACGGCGGTGAGGAATCCGGTGTAGAAGCCCCGGGACTCGCTGGTGAAGACGAAGGCGAGGGTGAGCCATACGGCGGTGCCTGTGACCACCGCCAGGGCCAGGGCGGCGTTGACCACGAGCGGTCCGTCCGCCTCCGGCTCGCGCGGCGGTGTGCGCAGCCGCCACCAGGCGAAATCGGGTCGGCCTCCCTCGTCTCGCTGGAGGTGGACGGCGAGGGTTTGCAGCCAGCGCTCGGCCTTCTCCGGGTTCCAGCGTCGGCGGCGCTTGCCGTGCCGCACGCGCCTGAACGACTCCCGCACGTAGGTGTCGAAAAGGTAGTCCCGGACCTCGGGCGCGCTACGACCCCGGGTGAGCTCGTCGGGGTCGCGCATTGGTCGCGGACCGTCCAGCTCCGCGCCGCGCGGCGGGTTGTATACCGTCCGGGCCAGCATCGCGATCAGTGGCGTGGTCAGCGCTTCGGACAGCGCCGGCGATCTGTTGCCGACCTTCTCCGCAACGCCGTCCCAGCGTTCGGGTTCCGAGCCCGCGCTGTCCCGGAGGTAGGCGATGACCGCGTCCGGCTCGAGCGGGTTCATCGCCACGCCGGCGGTCGCGAACAGCTTGGCGTGGCCGCTGGGCTGCGCCTCCACGGCGGCCCGGAACTCGTCGATGCGGCTGCTGAGGATCAGCGGCTGCCCCGCTGGCAGGGCGGCCGCCCCGAGCCGGGCGACGACCGCGCCACGGACGTCCTTCGGGATCTCGTCGAATCCGTCGAGCAGGACAATGATCCTCCGGGCACGCAGGAGTACCTCCGCCAGGCTCTGCGTGTCCTCATCGGCTCCGCGCACCCTGCGGTCCAGCCAGGCGTGGTCGACGGTGAGGCGCCACGCCAGCCAGTCGATCAGGGTGGTCCGCTTCGGGTCCCAGGACGCCACCGACACCATGACCGGCACCGGTCCGCCGTCCACGCGCTGTCCAAGCAGGTCCAGGACCAGCCGCGCGAGGAGCATGGTCTTACCGGAGCCCGGGTCGCCGAGCAGCACCAGCCGGCCGGTCGGCACCTTCTTCCAGCGCGCCAGCAGTTCGTCACCGCGGCCCGCGAGTTCGTCCGCGGACGCGGCCGGCGTCCCGGGCTCGCCGGGCCAGCGGGCCACTGCGGATCTGTTGTCGAGCAGCTTCTGCCAGTCCTCGAACAGCTCGGCCGGCGCCGCCCGCCACGACACGGACAGCTCGGGGTCCATCAGGTCCCACCGTGCCACCTCGGCCGACCACTGTGCCTCGACGTTGCCGGCCAGGCGGTCGGCCGCCTGTTTGAGGTCGGTCGGACCGGGCTCGTCGGCTTTCCATCGGGCGCGCAGCCAGCGCAGGTACGGCACGCCGATCAGAGTGATCACCGCGAGGATGGCGGCGACCAGGCCCACATCGAACTGGCCCATGGCACCGCGGTAGGTCTGCGTGGTCTGGTCCGGCGGCCGATGCACCCAGCGGTAGTACTCGATGGACGCCCAGAGGGTCAGAACGGTCACGACCGCTCCGGCCACCGCACCGACGACAAACCGCGGACCCCGGCTCATCAACGTATTATCACGGCCAGTCGGCGATTTTGCTCGCCCGCGGATCCCTGATGGTTGTCATGCATTTTCGTCCCTCTCCGGAGAGAGCGTGGACTTGCTGATCACACTGCTGGCGGTCGCGTTCTTCCTTCTGATGCCGGGCCTGCCGGCCGCGATGCTGCTGCGCCTGCCGGACCGTCTCGCGACGCTGGTGCTTGCCGTCGGCGTATCTCTGGCCACGAATCTGGTGGCCAGTTACGTGCTGCTCCGGATGGGCCTGCTCAGTACGGCTACGGCGCTCGTGCCGATCGCCCTCATCGGCGCGGTCCTCCTCGCGGTCCGCTGGTGGCGTGACCGGCCACGTGTGGCCGCTTGGCGACCGGGTCGGTGCACGCCCGTGGCGCTGCTCGTCGCGGGCGGGCTCTTCGCCTGGGCGATAGCGGTCACCGATCCGGCCGAGATGAACGGGTACGGCCTCATCTCGGTGGTCCCGATCCCGCTGCTGCTGGCGCTGGCCGTTCTGTCCGTGCTGGGGCCGAAAGGGCTGGTCGGCTTTGCCGTCGTCCTGTTTGGATTCCCGGCCGCCATCGAGCCGGAGCCGTTCCCACCCGTGGCCTGGACAATCGCGTCCTTCGTCGACTACATCGCGGTATACGGCGACGTGGTGCCCTACTTCGACGCCAGATTCAGCTGGCCGGCCTTCTTCGCCGCCTCGGCGAATCTGACTGATGCGGCCGGACTGCCAAGTGCGATGTCCCTCCTGGCACCCACGCCGATCGTACTCAACCTGCTGATGGCGCCACCCGTTCTGCTGATGGCACGGGTGCTGCTGCGGGACCGCCGGGCTGCGTACCTAGCGCCGCTGCTGTTCCTGCTCGGCAACTGGTACCAGCAGGACTACCTGTCCCCGCAGGCGGTGGCGCTGGTGCTCGCGGTCTCGGCGGTGAGCCTGCTGCTGTGGCTGACCGCGGGCTCCCCCGGCGTGCCCGGCGCGGGATGGCGGCGGTGGATCCCCGTCGCGGCGGCACGGCCCGGACTCGGACGCCGCGTACCGGTGGCCGTCGAGGCGTTCGTGCTGCTCATGACTGGCGCCGTGGTAATCACGCACCAGCTGACGCCGGTGGTCCTCGTCCTCTGGCTGCTTGTGCTGCAGGTGGCCGGCCGGCTGCGGCATCGGGGCCTCGCCATCGTAGTGGGTGTGTTGTTCGCCGGCTGGGTAGTGGTGGGAGCCGCTGAATTCTCCCGCCGGAACCCGGGCGAGATCCTCGGTGACATCGGCCGGCTGCGTGAGACGCTGCGGTTGGCAGTGTTCGTCCGCATCGACGGGACGCCGGAGCACGTGCGGATGCAGCTTCTGCGCGTAACCGTCAGCGCCGCCTACCTCCTGGCGGCGGCCGCGGCCGCTCTCACCAGACCTCGGCAGCTCGTCCTGGCCGGGCTCGCGGTCGCGCCGTTTATTCTGGTGGCACTCAACAGCTATGGCGGGGAGGTGATGCTACGGGCGTTCCTGTTCTCGCTGCCCGCGACGGCGGTGCTGGCAGCGTCGCTGATCCCGGTGCACCGGGTCGCGACGGCCTGCATCCTCGTGCTCGCCGCCGTCGCGTCGATCGCGTCTCGCGGCGCCAATCAGCCGTTCGAACGGGTCACACCCGCCGACGTGGCGGCCTCCGCATACGTCGGTGAGCACGTGCCGGCGACCGCCTCACTGGCGCAGTACAGCGGCTTCTCGCCGTACAGCCGGCTCGGGCCGGCCGGGCCGAGGTCGAGCTTCCTGCTGGACGACGACCGCTGCCTGACCCCGGGCGACCAGACCGACTGCGCGCTGATCCTGCGTCCCGACTGGATTCTCATCACCGAGGGGCAGGTCGCCCACGCCCGGCTCGCCGGCAACGGGCCGCCGGACTGGGCCGAACGGCTGCTCGCCAACGGCTACACCGAGGTCTTCCGCCAGGGCGAGGCTCGTGTCCTAACCGCCCGGTAGGCCCGCCAGCCACGGACGGCGAGGCCGTCACGCGCCCACGCCTGCGGGCGGATCGTGCCGTCGAGCCAGCCGCGCAGCCGATCCGTGTCCGTGGTGGCTCGGACGGTGAGGCGGCTGACGGCGTACGGCGGCTCGGCCGCGGTGGCATGGGTGTCGCGGACAGCGCAGGCCGTCGTGTGACCCGCCGCGGCGACCAACCGCCGGACACGGGCGCTGGCGTATCCGTACGGGTAGGCGAACGAGTGGACCGGCACGCCTAGAAGATCCCGCAGCGTGTCGCGGCAGCCGATGACCTCGGCGTGGGCCTGCCGGGCAGGCAGCACGTCCAGTTCCCGGTGGTGGACCGAGTGCCCGCCGATTTCGTGACCCATCGCGTGCAGGTCACGCACGCCGGCCCGGTCCAGACGGTTCCGGCCGCCGAGGAAGGCGGTCGTCACGTAGACGGTCGCCGGGATCCGATGCTCTGCGAGCAACGGGCCAGCCACCGTGGCCGTGTCGGTGAACCCGTCGTCGACGGTGACGACGACCGGCCGCTCCGGCTTCGGGCCGTCCCCGGCGAACAGCTCGGAGACTGTCATCGGCGTACGCCCGGACGCCACGATGATCCGCAGATGCTCCCGAAAGACGGCGTCGGTGATTGCGAACGGCGACGAGGCCTCGCTGACCGAGTGATAGAGCAGCACCGGGATCATCGGCGGCTCGCCAGGCCGGCCGCGTAGCCGAGCGCGGTGACGGCGAGTCCGCCAAGGATCGCCGCGAACCGGGCCGGGGTGGCACGGGCCAGGGCGCGGGGCAGGGTCCGACGGACGTGGGCCCGCTCGTCGGCGAGGCCGCGTCCGGCGCCGACCAGCCGGGTGATCCGCGCTTTCGACAGCCCTTCGCCGAAGCAGCGAGTCACGAAGTAGCGGACCGTCTGCCGCGCGACGGGCACGTGGTGCCGTACCCGTGCCCGGGGATCGTAGAGCAGGGTGCCGCCGATCCGAATGCAGAGCTCGGTCTCTTCACCGAAGAGCAGCCGGTCACCCCGGCGTCCCAGCGAGGTCCGGAACCCGCCCGACTCTCGCAGGACCGAGGTCCGGAACGACATGTTCGTCCCGATCAAGTTCCGCACCGCCGCCAGCTCCCGTGGCATTCCACTGTGGCTGCACCCGACGACCCAGTCGAATTCCGGCGGAAACCATGCCGGACGCCCGCCGTTCCACATCGGCTCGACGCAGCCACCTACCCCGGAAACCGACTCATCACTATATGAACGAATAAGCAAGGACAGCCACTGGCGGTCGACAACCGCGTCGTCGTCCACGAACGCGACCACGTCACCGGCGCAGGCGCGCACCCCGGCGTTGCGGGCGCCCGACAACCCGGGCGGCTCGGAGCTCTCCAACACCATGACCGAGAAAGATCGGTGACACCGATCCGCCAGCTCAGGGCAGTGATCGACCACCACGATGATCTCGAAGGGCGACAACGCCTCCACAGACGCCACCGACGCCCGCAGCGACTCCCACCGGCTCATCGAATAGGTGCAGACGACCACCGAGACGCGCAGCTCAGCCATCGCGATACCGCCACCGGCTGCGCAAGTAGCCCCACGGGCCGGCCAGCACCCCGGCCAGCTCGAGAAGGGTGAGCCCGGGACCCTTTCCGCGATTCCTCGGTGACGCCGGTGCGGCCAGGTAGCGTACGGCGCCCGCTCCCCGGCGCAGCATCATCGGCAACGCTTGCGGACGGCACGCGATGGTCGACAATAGGTAGGCGCTCAGACCGTACCCATAGCTGTGAATGATCTTGCGCAGCTCGCCGAGCTCGCGGCGATGGACATGCCGGACCACCGCGCCGGGTTCATAGACGAGGACGCGCCCATCGAGGAGCACGTCGGCGAAGGCGGCCAGGTCGTCACCACCGCGCGCCGGGGTGCCGGTGCCGATGGCGGCGTCGAACCCACCTCGTCCGCGCAGCCAGTCGGTGCGGAACGCCATGTTCGCGCCGGAGCCGAGGCGACCCACGGTGAACGGGAACAGCGGGTCCGGCGGCGGCGCTGCCGTCGAGAGCCTCCGTCGCTCGAAGCCGCGCGCGTAGCCCCCAAGGTCTTCTATCAGCTGCTGGGCCGGTGTATCGAGCTCGGCGGGCAGGATGAGCCCGGTGGCGCAGACGATGTCGTCGTCGGTGAACGCGCCGCCGAGCGCGGCCGTCCAGTTCGGATGGACGATCACGTCGTCGTCGGTGAACGCCACGATGTCGGTGCGTACCCGGGCGAGCGCGAGGTTGTGCGCATGGGCTACGCCTGGCCGGTCGGTGCGCAGGTAGCGCAGCGGAACGCCGCCCACACGATCGGCGAGGGCCTGCGCGGTGCGGTCCGACGCGGGAGCGCTGTCGACGACGATCACCTCGCTCGGCTGGTGCCGCAGCCGTTGCAGGGAGTCCAGGCAGCGGAGAAGACTTGCGGTGCGTTCGTGGCTGGCCACGACGACACTGATCAGGGTACGGGTGACCGGCGCCCCACCCGGAGAAGAAACGGACGGTCGTGCGCCGAGCTGTGCCCGCACCGCCGCGACGAGGTCCGCTCCGGTCAGGCCGGTGACCGGCAACGGCAGCCGGATCTCGCCGAGTGGTGTGTCCCCCGACCAGACCAATAGCCGCGCCGAGTCGTGCCCGGGCGACGGTCCGACCGCAACCGGGTCCTCCAGGCGGACGTCGCCGACCAGCGTAGCCATCAGACCGGCACCCGCAGCAGCACCCGCAGCACCCGCCAGCCGTCCGGGATGCTGCGCAGATGCGACCGTCCGCTGCGCCGCGCCAGCTCGACGCTCGGGACTTCGGCGATCCGCAGCCCGGCCCGGACCGCCCGGACAATCACCTCCGCCTCGATCTCGAACCCGTCCGCGGTGAGCGGCAGCCGGTCGAGAGCCTCCCGCCGGACCGCCCAGAAGCCGTAGCAGAGGTCGGTGTGGCGGGTGGCGTAAAGTGCGTTCAGCACCGTCAGCAGTAGCCGGTTGCCCAGCCGCCGCCACGGCGTGATGTCGTGCGATCCGCCGCCCGGCCGGAATCGCGAGCCCTTCACCAGGTCGTATCCGCGATGGAGCGGCCCGATCAGCGCCCGGATCTCGTCCGGCGACATGCTGCCGTCGGCATCCATCACCACCAGGATGTCGCCGGCCCCGGCACGCAACCCGGCCCGGACGCCGCTGCCCTTGCCGAGGCCGTCACCCTGGTGGACGACCCGGATGTCGGGCCGGTGGCGAACCGCCAGGTCGGCGGTTTCATCGTGCGAATCGCCGTCGATCAGCACGACCTCGTCGACGAACGACGGCATCCGCTGCAGCACCCAGCCGAGGTTGGCGGCTTCGTTGCGAGCAGGAAGGAGCACGGTGACCTGCGGTGCTCCTTGAACCACGCGCTCTCCTGCGGTAAGTGTCAGCCCACAGTACAGAGGTAGAGGCGCTCGTGAACCACGCCGGCGTGGCGCGCAGCGGTCTTGGGCTTGGAACGGACTCGCAGAGTCCGAGCCGCCGGTGCTCTACACGCAGATCCGTGGCGTTATGGGCCGGCACGCCGGGGCGGTGAGTGTGCTCTGGATGGCTCGAGCCTGACGATGGCGCCGCACCGGTCCTTGCAGACCCGGGACGTGATGAACAGATGGTGGGCCAGGTCAGCGGGTGGGGAGCTTCGCGGCTTGAGGCCGGTCTTGACCGGGAAGGCGACTTCGTACGGCTGGCCGGTACCCGGGTCACTGAGGTTCGCAGCCCGGTCGACGTCTTCGCCCGTACCGTGGAGGCGGTCCGGGCGCCGGTGCTCACCTGCTGGCGTTCGGACCGCGGCTTGATATCGCGATCTCGCCTGCTGTTACTCCTCGATGCTCTTCACGCGGATCGTGTGCGAGCTGGGTAGGAGGTTTCCCCAGGAGAGGTCGGTCATCAGCGAGGCGGTGAAGAGCCGCATGATGGCGAGGTAGGAGGCCCGTTCCGGGACGGTCAGGTAGGTGAACGCTTCGAGGCGGTCCAGGTCCTCGTCCGGTGCGCTTGTGGTCAGAGGTCGGCGCAGGTGTGTTCGTCCGGCAGCAGGGGCCGCATCATCAACGACACCCGCTGGCCCTGGGACTCCCAACGGGTGTCCGGGCCGGCGCCGGCGAACTCCGGCATCAGCGGTTCCGCCTCCTCAGGGGGCAGCACCTGGCACGGCTCCGACGGCGCCCCGTTGATCTGTGCCAGCGGCACGGTGAGCGGCCATGGCCGGGCCGGGCCCTGGCCGTCGGAAGCGCCCGTGACGAGTACCGCGTAGCGCTGTGGCCGGTACTCGCCCGCGTCGGTACCGCCGGCCATCACCGTCTCGGCGAACGCGATCACCTCGCCGCGGAGCCCACTTTCATCCTGTTCCGGCCCGGCCACGACGGTCTCGTGGGTGCCTGCGTCGTCGGTGATGCGCACGGTGAGCGCCCCGGCGTCGGCGATTGCGCGGTCGTGGGTGCGGCCGGTGAACAGCCCGGCCCGCTGCGCCGTCCGGTACCACTCGGCGATCCGCTCCGCTGTGACGGTGCGCCGTACCCCGGTCAGCAGGGCACCGCGGGTCTCTCCCGGAAGCACGGCGGTGCCGTCGCCGTAGAGCGTGAAATCCGGCAGCGTCCACTGCTCGGCGGTGGTGGGCAGGCCGGGTGACCGGTTCACCACCAGGATCGCGGTCGCCGGGTCCGCCGGTGGGCGCGGCGGTTCGCCGGAACCACAGGCGAAGATCAGGAGCAGCAGGGCCGGAGCGGCGTACATCAGCGGTCGTCGGCTCATCACTCTGGGACGCTCCCGGGAGTGGCGCGGTTCCGGTGGGCCAATCGGGCCCACCGGAACCGATCGGTCAGGACCGGGTCACCGTGTACGTCCCGACTCCCGCCCTGTTGATCACCACGACGCCGACGCAGCCGTCCGCGGGTGCGGTGTACGCCACCTGTTCCGGCTGGCCCGGGCCGGCCGGGGTGGCGGCGACAGCCGTGCCACGGATCTCGATGTCGGACTCGGTGCCGGGGGACTCGGCCAGGAACAGCTCCGGGTCCTGGGTGGCGGCTGAGGCGTACGACTCCGGCTGCTCTTACCGGAGCCGCGAGTCAGTTGACTGATGGCAACGGCCGCGCGGACCTCCACGATGGTGTTCAGCTGACCACCACGATCAGGAGCAGCCATGACCGCGCCGACTCTCACCCACCGCACCCAAATACTGCCGGCGGTCGACCCGTACCAGGTCGCCGCCCACTATCTGCCGGCCGACAGGGCGAACGCGGTGGGCGGCGACTGGTACGACGCGGTGCCCGGCATCAGCGGCAGGCTGACCGCGATGATCGGCGACGTGGCGGGGCACGACATGGCGGCGGCGGCGCGGATGAGCCAGTTGCGGAGCATGTTGCGGGCGTACGCGGTGGACCGCGACGAGTCCCCCTCCGCCCTGTTGCGACGGCTCGACGCGGCCAATCACCGGCTCGGCGATCCGTCCGTCGCCACCGCGGTCGTCGCCGCGCTCGACACCATCGACGGAAGACACCGGCTGCGCTGGTCCAACGCGGGCCACCCGCCGCCGGTGCTGATCTGCCGAGACGGCCGGGTACGGACGCTGAGCGGCCACGACATCCTGATCGGCGTCCGCCAGTACGCGCGCCGGCACACCTGGACCTGCGCCCTGCCGCCCGGCGCCACCGTGCTGCTCTACACCGACGGCCTTGTCGAACGCCGCGGCCACAGCCTCGACGACGGGATCGCACGGCTGAACCGCCGCCTCGCGGCGAGCGCCCATGGCAGCCTGGCCGACGTGCTGACCGCGGCCGGATCGGACACCGAGCAGACCGACGACATCGCGATGATCGCGATCCGCGTACCGGCGGCGGATCGCTGACGGCCTGGGCTCGATCGCGGTGGTTACCGTGTGCGGCGTGGTGCTCACGCCGGCGGCAGCGGTGCTGCCCACCGTTGTGGCCCTCCGCCGCCCGTTGCCGCAGGTCCTGGCCGCGTAGTGAATGGGTCAGTCGACTGACTTAGGACCGGGCGGCCGATCCGCCCGACGATGGTTTCAGTTCGAACCCACAACCGGAGGAATCCACATGACCATCACCACGACCACTCCCGGCAAGCCGACGATCGTCCTCGTCCACGGCGCCTTCGCCGAATCTCCAACGTGGCCGTGGCGGGCACGAACGTCACCGGGCTGGTCTTCGTCGGAGCGTTCGCCCCGGTCGCGGGGGAGAGCGCCGTCGAGCTGTCCGGGAAGTTCCCCGGCAGCACGCTCGGGGAGGCGCTGGCACCGGTCGGGCTGCCCGGCGGTGGCACCGACCTCTACATCCAGCAGGGCCGCTATCACCACCAGTTCGCGGCCGACTCGTCGCCGGAGCTCGCGGCTGTGATGGCGGTGACCCAGCGGCCGATCACCGACGCCGCTCTGAACGAGGCCTCCGGCGAGCCGGCCTGGCAGTCGCTGCCGTCCTGGTTCCTGTTCGGCAGCGAAGACCTCAACATCCCGGTCGCCGCGCACCGCTTCATGGCCGAACGAGCCGGTTCCCGCCACACCGTGGAACTGGCCGGTGGCTCGCACACCGTCGCCATCCCCGAGGCGGCCGCCCTCGTCGACCTCATCCGGGAGGCCACCACCAAGGCGAACTAGCCATCCACTTCGGACTTTGCAACGCGTTCTATGCTGCGGGCACTGGGAAGACCCGACCGGAAGGATCCCTATGCCAGCGGCATCGTGGCGGCTGCGTGCCGCTGTGACCTTGAGCGCGACCCTCGCCGTCACCGCGTCGCTCGCCGTGGGTGCCTTGCCGGTGCACGCCGCCGGCAAGGCCGGGCTGCTCGCTGTCGTCGACGGCACGGTCGTCGAGTACAAAGCGGCCAAGGGGAAGCAGAGCACGATCACGCTGACCCGCAAGGGCGCCACGATCACGGTCGACGATCGGGTCGCCATCACGGTCGGGGCCGGTTGCAGGCGAGTCAAAGGCGACAAGACCAAGGCCTTCTGTACGCCGGAAGGCGCCGCCGCGCCGACCCGGCTGCGGGTCTACGCCTACGACCGCAACGACACGATCGTCAACAGCACCGACCTGCCGATCACCGCGGACGGTGGCACCGGCAACGACAAGCTCACCGGCGGCCCCCGCCGCGACCGGCTCGCCGGCCACTCCGGCAGAGACGTGCTCAAGGGTCGCGGCGGCAACGACGCTCTCGACGGCGGGACGGGCAACGACAAGATCTACGGCAACGGTGGGAACGACACGCTGCTGGGCCACCGCGGCGTCGACAAGATGTACGGCGGCGCCGGCGACGACTATCTCGACGGCAACGACAACCCCGGCGACTACGACGAGTTCGACGAGGTGACCGACCTGCTCAACGGTGGCTCGAACACCGCGGCCGGCGACCGGTGCATCGTGCTCGTCCTGGCCCTCACCACCGGCTGCGAGAAGAACTGACCGTAACTACCGCCGGCAATACCGCCAAAGACATTGACGCTGGTCATAGCCTTAAACGCGATTTCCCTGCTTGACAGCGCAAATGTGAACGATAACATCAGCCCGAAACGTCGTCGTAACATGTGACGGACGGAGGGCTCGGTCCAATGATCGAAAATGCCATGAGGCGCCTGCTGTCGATCACCGTGGTGATCGCGCTGACCGCACTGGGCGGCGCGGTCGCCGGCTCGTCGCCCGCCGCTGCCGCCACCAGCCAATTCCGGGGGATGAACTGGGCTGTCCTCGGCGACAACTTCAGCACCGGCCCCCTGGTCGTTCAGGGCTTGAGTCAGTCCGACAGCAACGCGACGGTGCGGGCGAAAGCCAATGCGGTCTACAACAGCATGGCCGCCATCGGCGTGAACACCGTCCGGCTGCCGATCAACACCCACACGGTCGGTACAACCTGGTGGGAGGCCTACCGGGGCGCGATCGACGCCGCCACCGCCCGCGGCTTCAAGGTCATCCTGGCGTATTGGGAGGACGGCGCCGCCTCCGGTGGCCGGATCACGAACATCGCCGCGTGGAACACGATGTGGTCCAAGGTCACCTATACCTACGGATCGAACACCAACGTCTACTTCGAGCCGATGAACGAACCGCACGGCTACACCTCGGCGGACTGGCGCACGGTGGCGGCGAACTGGCTCAGCTACCACTACTCGGCGGTGCCGGCCCGGGTGCTCATCGGCGGGACCGGTTACAGCCAGGACCTGCGCGACGTGTGCAACGACAGCCGATTCTCCGCGACGTTGCTGTCATTCCACCACTACGCGTTCTTCTACAGCGCGATGACCTACGACGCCTTCCGCAGCCACGTACAGACCCGTCTCGGTAACTGCGCCTCCCGGGCGGTGGTGACCGAATACGGCGCGCCGATGTCCACCGGCCTCAATTACGCCGACGCGAACAGCACCGACAACTTCGTGCGTCACATCCGCGCCGTCACCCAGGTCATGCGGGACAACCAGATGGGTGGCAGCTATTGGCCCGCCATCGGCGGCAAGCCCACCGGCAGCTCCGGATTCGACTACTACTCGATGTTCGCGCTCAGCGGCAGCGGCACCAACCTGAACCTGACCGTCCGCAACACGTCCGGCCGGGACCGCATCCGGTACGGCTGGGGACTGTGAAGGACGCTAATCGACCGCGGCCAGCACCTCACGCACCCGCGCCCGCAGCCAGCCGTGTGCGGCGTCGGTGTCGTAGCGCTGATGCCAGCTGCAGATCATCGGCGGTGCCGGCGCCGGGAATGGCAAGGCTTCGGTACGCAGGCCGAACGCCTCGATCAGCGGACGCCATGTCGCCTCCGGTGCGGTAAGCACGGCGTCGCTGCGACTGATGATGAGCATCGCGCTCGCCGCCGTGCCGACCGAGGCGAGGACCCGCCGGTGCAGGCCGTGGGATTCCAGGATGTCGTCGACCGGGTCGGTCAGCCGGCCGCGGCGTGACACCAGGATGTGCGGCTGGGCGGCGTACGCGGCCAGATCGAGCCGGCCCGCGTACGGATGGTCGCGGCGCAGGATCGCGACCACCCGGTCGTGACCGAGCACCTCGCTGCGGAACTCTGGCAGGTCGGGTGCGGTCGCGCCGATCGCCAGGTCGATGCGGCCGTGGCGCAGGTCGTCGGTGTCGGAGGCGGGCTCGGCCAGGAAACGCAGGCGCACGTTCGGGGCGAGCGTCGCGATGGCGTTCAGCAGCGGCGGCGCCAGCGTGGTGGCGAGGGCGTCGTGGCACTGCAGTGTGAAGGTGCGGTCGAGCTCGGTCAGGTCCAGGCGCCGGCTCGGGGTGAGCACGTCGCTCGCCTGCCGCACGAGTTCGCTGACCTGCTCGCGGACGCCCAGTGCGTACGGCGTCGGGGTCATCGTGCGGCCGGTCCGCACCAGGATGTCGTCGCCGGTCAGCCGCCGGATGCGACCCAGCGACCGGCTGACGGCGGGCGAGGAGAGCCGCAACCGCTCGGCCGCGCCGAGGACGCTGCCCTCCTCGAGAAGTGCGTCGAGCACCGTCAGCAGATTCAAATCCAAGTGCATGGTGGTAAATCCTAGCTTAGCAAGAGTGCACTGGACTTAATCGTGGCCTGACTCGAAGCTGGACACATGACCGACGACCTGCTCGAAACCGTGACCACCGCCGTCCACGAAGCCGCGAAACGCCTGCCCAGCATCGACGTGAAGCCCGCGACCGCCGAGGCTTTGATGGCCGCGCTCCGGGCCAACGACGACGCCGTCACCGACGTGCTCCGGCCGGCCCTGACCGCCGCGCTGCCCGGCTCCGGCTGGAACACCGACGAGCACGGCTCCGGCCCGATGTCCGATGGTGACTGGTGGGTCGTCGACCCGGTCGGCGGTAACCTCAACGCCGTCTACGGCATGCCCGACTGGAACATCGGCGTCAGCCTGGTCCGCGAGGGCCGGCCCGCCCTCGCGGTCGTGCACGCACCGGTGCCCGGCGAGACGTTCACCGCTGTGGCGGGTCACGGGGCGCACGCTAATCACGTACCCATGAAGGTCTCGGGAAAGAGTGACCTGGCAGTGGCGCTGGCGGGGACCGGGCAGGCGAAGCCTGACCGTGATCCGGCGCATGCGGCGCGGGTGGGTGAGGCCGTCGCGGCGATGATGCGACACGCCCTCTATGTCCGGGTGTCGGTGCCGGTCAGTCACCAGCTCACGCAGGTCGCGGCCGGTCGGATGGATCTGCACTGGCAGTTCGACAACCTGCGCTCGCACATCGCGCCGGTGCTGATCGCGCGTGAGGCCGGCGCGACCGTGACCGATCTCGACGGCAAGCCGTGGGAGATCACCAGCGACGGCTATCTGGCCGCCGCGCCGGGTCTGCACGCCGAGGCCCTCGACATCCTGCGCTCCGGACGCTGACGATGGAACTCACCATTCTCGCGGCCTCCGGTGCGACCGGTCTCGAACTCACCCGCCAGGCCCTCGCCCGCGGCCACACGGTCACCGCCGTCGCGCGCAACCCCGATCGCCTCACCCTTGCGGATTCGCCGCGGCTCCTCCGCGTGGCTGCAGATGTACGCGTCCCGCACTCGATCGCGGCTGCTCTGGCCGGTCAGAAGGTCGTGCTGTCCGGGCTCGGCAACGCCCGTGGCGCCAAGCCGGGTGCGCTCACCGCCGGGGCGCGGGCCGTCGTCGCCGCCGCGCCGCAACGTGTCATCTGGCTCGGCGCCTTCGGTACGGGACCGTCCGCCGCAGCGGCCGGCGCCGCCACCCGGACGCTGCTGAAACTGATGGGCGCCGAGCTGGGCGACAAGGTCGCCGCCGACGCGGCCGTTCTGGCCGCAGGGGGAACGGTGTTCCACGCGGGTCCGCTGTCGAACGGGCCGCTCAGCTCGACCCGGCGCACGGTCGGCCTCGCCGAGGCGCCGCGGCGTTTCTTCCCCGCGCGGGTGAGCCGGGCGACCGTGGCGGCCGCGATGCTCGACGAAGCCGAGGACGCGGCTTTCCCGGGCATGATCGCCCTCCCGCTGGAACGCGCCTGAGAGGTGACACGAAAGCAGGAGACGAGCAGCGCTCACATCCTCATAGGATCTCCATAACACCAGCGCAGACGGGGGATCCCATGTTCAGTCTCGACCGTAAGAAGCTTGCCGCGATCGGTGTGGCGGCCGGTCTCGCGACCGCTTTCTTCGCCTCACCGGCGCAGGCCGCCACGGCCGCCAAGGCCGAGGTTCTGGGTGAGAGCAACACGACCGTACGGTTCGCCGCCGCTGCCGGACAGGTCAACTCGCTGGTCATCACGGTCTCCGGGCGCACCGTGACGCTGAACGACAAGGTCGCCATCAAGGCGGGCAAGGGCTGCAAAGCGGTCAAGGGTGACAAGACCAAGGTCAAGTGCACCACGGCGAAGAAGCCGACCGAGCTGAGCGTCACGCTCGGCAACAAGAACGACACCGTCACCAACAAGACCGGGATTGCCCTGTTCGCCGAGGGTGGCACCGGCAAGGACGTCCTGCGCGGTGGCTCCGGCGCCGACACCCTCTTCGGCGGCGCGGGCAACGACAAGATCTACGGCTACGGCGGCGCCGACAACCTGCAGGGCAGCCTGGGTAACGACACCATCCGCGCCGGCCGCGGCAACGACTACGTCGAGGGCGGCCCGGGCAAGGACAAGATCTACGGCGACGCCGGCAACGACGACCTGATCGGCGGCGTCCTCGACGGCGACGCGCCGGACAGCGACGACGTCATCCACGGCGGCACCGGCAACGACTACCTGCTCGGTGGGTACGGCAACGACAGCCTGTACGGCAACGCCGGCAACGACAACCTGGCCGGCGGCTCCGGCAAGGACAAGCTGGTCGGCGGCGCCGGCACCGACACGCTCACCCAGTAATTTTTTTGACGGGATGCCCGGCCGCCGATCATCGGCGGCCGGGCGCTTGCCGTATAGAGTGCGCTCGATCATCAAACCTCCACAGAGGACTCCGTATGACGAGCTGGGCGACGCGGGCACTGCTCGCCGTACTGATCTGTTCGACGGCCGTCGCCGTGACAGCGGGGCCGGCGTCCGCCGCGCCGATGAGCAGCACGCCGCTGATCACCTACAACATGCAGGGATCGACGTCCGGCGGCGACAGCAAATGGACGACCACGGTGGGCGCCTACGCCCGGGCCGCGGAGATCGTCGCGCTCCAGGAGGTGGGACCCACCCCGCCGGGCACCATGGTCGCGAACTACACGTTCAACGCCGGCGCACCGGGGCGGTCCGGATACATCCAGCACAACCGGTGGCGGTTCGGCCAGGAGTCGTACGAGGTCTACTTCCTGCAGACCGACGCGAACGGCGGCACCCACACGGGCGGCCGGACCAACGTCGCCCTCGTGACGCAGCGGCCGGCCGATCAGGTCACCGTCGTGCAGAACCCGAACGGCCGCAACGCGCTCGGCGTCCGGTACGACAACAACTGGTACTTCACCTTCCACGGTCAGGCTATGGGAGGCGTACCCAACGACTCCGCCGCCATGGCGCAGCAGATCGCCACCTTCGTCAACCTGGTCCCCGGCCGGCAGTGGACCATGCTGGGCGACTTCAACGTGGCACCCCGGTCGTTCTTCGCCCCGGCCGGTTCCTACTGGTACCACCCCGGGACGGCGACGCAGCAGAGCGGCGGCGAACTCGACTGGGCGCTGTCCTCGGAGAACCTTCCCGGTCATCCGGTGATGACCGTTCCCGGGGCGTCCAGCGATCACTACGCGGTCGCGATCGGGGCGATGCGGGCGCAGGCCGAGCCGACCCCGTTGCGGATCATGCCGCTGGGTGACTCGATCACCTACGGCGCGAACACCACCATCGGCGCCTACCGCGGGCCGCTCTGGGACGAGCTGCGGCAGAACGGCACCACCGTCGACTACGTCGGTTCCCGGCGGTACGGCAACATCCCGGACGCCGACAACGAGGGCTACCCCGCGTGGAAGATCGCCGACATCGCCGGGATCACCGACAATGCGCTCACCACGTACAAACCGAATGTCGTGCTGCTGCACATCGGCACCAATGACATGAACGAGAACGCCGACGCCGCTGGGGCGCCCGGCCGGCTCGGTTCGCTGATCGACCAGATCTTTCGTACCCAGCCCGACGTGACGTTGCTGGTGTCCACGCTGGTCCCGGCGGTCGACCCGGCCGTCGAGGGGCGGATCTTCGACTTCAACAACAGTCTGCCGGGCGTGGTCGCACAGCGGCAGAACGCCGGGCGGCGGGTGTGGCTCGTCGACATGGACCCGGTGACGACCGCTGACCTGGCCGATCTGCTGCACCCCAACGACAACGGGTACCGCAAGATGGCCGACGTGTTCGCCGAGGGCCTGCAGTCGGTCGGTGCCGCGGGCTGGATCACCCCGCCCTCCGGAGAGCCGGGCGGCAACCCGGCCGGTGGCCCGGTGCGCGGCTGGTCGCCGCAGGGTGTCGTGGCGGTCGGAACGGCGACCGGTGGCTCGTACCCCGGAAGTCTCTCCACATCGGTCGGCGACGACGTGCACTTCGCGGACATCAACGCCGACGGCCGGGCCGACTATCTGCTCACCCACACCAGCGGTGTCATCGATCAGTGGATCAACGGTGGTGTCGCGCCGGACGGCACGGTCGCCTGGACCTCGCACCGGGCGGTCACCACGGGCAGGTCCGGTCCCGCGAGATGGCATTTCCCCGACATGAATGCGGACGGCGTCGCCGAGATGGTGCGGCTTGACGTGGACGCGATGATGCAGTCCATCTACCGTGCCGACGGCCGTCTCTTCAGCGATCACCGGGGCGGTTACGCGGTCGAGTCGGATACCCAGTATCTGTACGCGGACTTCGACGGCGACGGGCACGGTGACCACGTGCACGTCCGGTCCGACGGCTCGGTCGAGGTGGCGATCAACCTCGCCTTCGGCGGCGTCGGGCCTTTCGAGAAGCCCGAGATCGCCGCGAGCGGCGTCGGCGCGTCCGGCGATCGCATCCGGTTCGCCGATCTCGACGGTGACCGCCGGGCCGACTACCTCGTCCTCGCCGACGACGGGTCGATCCGGGCCTGGATCAACGGCGGGCGTGGCAGCAACGGGTGGGCGTGGTACCCGGCGGGCACGGTCGCCAGCGGCGTCGGCGTCACGAGCAACCAGGTCCGCCTCGCCGACATCGACGGTGACGGCAAGGCCGACTATCTCGCGGTCAACCACTTCACCGGCGATACCCGGATGTGGCGCAATGCCAGCACCGGCAACGGGAGCTTCCCCTGGCTGCCGCTGGGCTCGATCACGGTCGGCAACTCCAGCCGGGTCGTGTTCGCCGACATCGACGGCGACCGCCGGGCCGACTACCTCCAGGTCAACAACGACAGCTCGGTACAGGCGTGGCTCAACGGCGGTGCGAATCCGGCCGGTGGTGACTACTTCTGGATTCCGCAGGGGACGATCGCGGTCGGGGTAGGTGCTGCCGGTAGCAGCGTCCGGTTCGCTGATCTCAATGGTGATCGGCGTGCTGATTACATCGTCGTGGGTGAGAACAGTTCGGTACGGGCATGGCTCAACGGTGGCGCGAATCCGGCCGGTGGTGACTACTACTGGACGCCGCAGGGCACGATCGCGATCGGGGTAGGTGCTGCCGGTAGCAGCGTCCGGTTCGCTGATCTCGACGGCGATCGGCGTGCCGACTTCATCGTCGTGGGCGACGACAGCTCGGTGCGGGCGTGGCTCAACGGTGGCGCGAATCCGGCCGGTGGTGACTACTACTGGATTCCGCAGGGCACGATCGCCGGGGGAGTAGGCGCCGCCGGTGGCGACGTCCGGTTCGCGGACCTGACCGGCGACGGCCGCGCCGACTTCGTCGTCGTGCGCAGCAACAGTGCCGTTGACCTGTGGGCGAACGGCGGCCCCAAGACCGGCGAGTGGTACTGGACCCCGCAGGGCACTGTCGCGTCCGGCGTCCTGGTGGCCGGCCACCGCATCCAGTTCGCCGACATCAACGCCGACGCCCGCGCCGATTACCTGGAGGTGGACCCGACGACCGGCGCCACCCAGGCCTGGCTCAACATGGGCTGAGCCGGCCGGGCAGGTGACGCCGTTCGAAGGCGCGATGTCGCATACGGTTCACTGCCCGGGCCGGTTTTCCGGGCAGTCGCCTCTTTGATGGTCAGGTGCCTGGCTCGGGGTCGACGGCGAGTGGTGTGGCGAAGGCGTCCGCGGGTGGGCGCCTGTCGTCCGCGCTGGACCGGCGCACCGCCGCCGTCGCCGCCACCACCGCGACGACGCTCAGCACGATGGCGCCGGCCACGACCGCGGTTCGAAGCCCGGCGTGGCCGGCGACCACGCCGAGGGCGGGCGCGGTGACCGCCTGGGCCAGGTACGCCAGCAGGTACATGACCGAGAATGCGGACGCCCGGGTCGACGCCGTGGTCAGTGCGCTCACCAGCGACAGCCCGCCGAGGAACAGCAGGCTGTAACCGCCGCCGAGCAAAGCGGCGGCCCCGAAGAACAGAACGAGCGACTGCGCCGTCGCGGCGGCGATCAGCGTGGCCAGCCCGGCCACCGCGACCCCGGCGCCGGCGGTGACGGCCGGCCGGGCGGGCAGGTTCCGGGCGAGGACGGCGACGCCGGCGATGACGACAGCGAACAGGGCGATCGTCGCACCCAGTACGACCGCGTCGGAGGAGCCGATCAGGGCGTGGCCGATCTGCGCGCCGAGCGAGAACATCAGCGCGCCGATGGCGTAGCTGGCCGCGACCACCGCGACGGCAAGCAGCACCGGGCGGCGCCGGCCGGGCTCGATGGTGAACCGGGCCGGCCGCCAGGCGGGTACGGCCGGTCGGCGATCATCGTGGCGGGGCAGCATCCCGGTGAGCAGCAGCAGGAGCGCGATCACGGCGGCGAGTACGACGAAGGTGAGCCGTGCCGGGTGTGGCGCGTATTCGATGAGAACGCCGCCGATCAGGGCGGAGGCGGTCACCCCGATCGCGGTGGCGACGGTGTTGGCCGTGCTCGCCCGGCCGGGGCGGCCGGCCCCGGCGTTCTCCACCTGGACCGCGGTGGCGGGGCCCATCGACAGGGCCACTCCGGCCCCGGTCAGTGCCCGAGCGGCGAAGACCCAGCCGATCGACGGAGCGAGCGCGAACATGACGGCGCCGGCCAGCGAGGCCGCGAGTCCGAGCTGGATCGTCGAGCGGTGCCCGATCCGGTCCGGCAGATCCGCGGCGAAGATCAGCACCACGATGAGCGCGATCGGGAAGACCGCGAACAGTGAGGTGGTCACCGTCGTGCTCAGGTGCCACTGCCGGCCGTACAGCGGATAGACCAGCGATGGTGCGGCACTGGTCCACAGGCCCGCACCCGCCACCCCGGTGGCGATCCAGAACACGCCGCGCATCTCGGCCCCTCTCGTCGGCGTGCTCCATCAGATCGGCGAGCACCAGGCGGCACATCACATGAATGCGGTGCTTCCAGCGGCGGGGACCTCGTGGGAGGGTCACGTGTTCAAGCGATCGACGGTGATTTGTCACCATGCTCTACTCGTGGGTGAGTCAGGCGTCACAACGGACCGGCGCTTGTCGGTCTCGCAACGGACGGAGTCCGGTTGTATTTCCATGTGACAGCGGCGCTGGCCGATCCGGCGTCGATGCGGACGGTCGATGCCGCCGGCCCGTCCTGGAGGGAGCTCCAGGACGAGCGGGTGATCATCAACGCCTGGCGGCGTGCGGACGGCCAGGCGTTCTACCTGATCGTGGAGGCCGGCGACGACGGCGAGGCGCAACGCTCGATGTCCCGGCTGCCCTGGGTGCTGGACGGCAGGGTGACCCTGTCCATGGTCGCGGTCGACCCGATCTGAACTCCGGGTCCGGTCTCGGCTCAGGCCGGCGAGCTGACCTCCCGGACGACGTTCGCCAGCTGTACGCGCGACCGGACGCCCAGCTTGCCGAACACCGACCGCAGATGGGTGTTGATGGTGTTCGGTGAGATGCCGAGCTCGGTGGCCGCGGACCGGTTGGTGTGCCCGGCGCTGATCAGTCCGGCGACCAGCTGCTCGGTGTCGGTCAGCGCCGGCCAGCCGGTGACCGCCCGCCCGGATGCCGGGGTGTCCCGGCGGCGCCGCACGCCGAGGCGGGTCAGCGTCACCGAGGTCCGTTTGACCTCGAACGCGGCGCCGGCCCGCGCGTAAAGACCCGCTGCCTCCTCCAGCAGCGGGACGGCGTCGCTCTGCCGTTCCACGGTCACCAGCAGCTCCGCCTGGTCGGTGAGGGCGTCGGCCAGCAGCAGAGGACGCGGACCGGTCCGCAGGACGTCGACCGCCGCGCCCAGTGCGTCCGGGTCGCCGGCCAGAACGGCGGCCGCCTGCCTCGCCACACCCACCCAGCTCGCCACCCGGTCGTTGTGCAGGGCGGCCAGCTCGGCGTTCTGCTGGATCGCCGCGGCCAGCTGCCGGTTCCCGGCGCGCAGGGCGACGGCGAGCAGCGGGCGGGAGAACGCCGCCGACCACTGCGACGAGCAGTAACCGGCCTGGTAGGCGCTGACCGCCGGCATGATCAGCCGGAGCGCGCCGTCGACGTCGTCGCCGCGCAGCGCGGCGGTCGCGTGCATGATCCGCAAGCCCATCGACCACTCGACCACCGGCGACTCCGGCAGGTCGGCGGTGGCGAAGTCGAACGGGTCGCCGCGGCGTAACGCCACCTCGGCGAGCACCACGTCAGCGCCGATCCGGTGCGCCGGCACCAGGGTCTCCCGCGCCTGGGCGGCGAGCACCCGGGCGCGGGTCTCGGCGGCGGCGAGGTGTCCGATGTCGAGCTCCTGGCGTGCCGCGGCCAGCAGCACCGACGGCTCCAGATGCCGGAAGTCGCCGTCTGCTGTCGCACCCGCACCGACCGCCTCCAGCAGCGGTGCGGCCTGGTCGAGACGGTCGATGTCCTGCAGGGCCCTGACTCGTTCCGCGGTCGAAGCCGGCGTCGGCGCCACCGCGACGCCGGCCACGGCCCGCCAGGCGTCGCCGAACCGGGAGAGCCGCCGGGCCGCGGTGGCGCGGGTCGTCGCTGCGAGCCGCCGGGCCGGCACCTCGGCCGCGGGGTCGGCGAGCACCTGGTCGGCCCGGTCGGCGATCGCCGGCAGGGCCGATCTCGGCCCGTCGCCGGCCGCTGCGGCGGCGCGCAGGGCTTCCAGACGTGACCGGGGCGCGCCGGTGATGCGCTCGTCGTCCAGCAGGACATCGATGCGGCGTGCGGCCGCGTCCCATCGGCCGGCGGCGACCAGGGCGTGCAGGGCGGCGAGGCGCCACCACAGCGCGGCCTCCGGGCCGGTCAGGTCGGCGGCAAGCACCGCGTCGACGATGACGACCACGTCCGCGTGCCGCTCGGTCGCACCGAGAATCTCCGTCGCGGCTCGGGCCGGACCGAGAGCGGCGGGACCGGACAGCTCCGCGACGAGGTGCCAGACGTGCCGTGCGAGGGCGGCCGCGCCGGCCGGTGACGCGCCGATCCGTTCGGTGGCGGTCCGCAACAGCCGGCGGGTCAGTCCGGCGTCGTCGGTCTCGGCGAGGCGGAGGTGACGGACGGCCTGCTCCTCCTCACCGGGGCGGTCCAGCAGCAGATCCGCGCACCGCCGGTGCCGGTACCGGCGGTCGGCGGGCGTGACCTCGGCGTACACGGCGTCGCGTACCCAGGTGTGCGGGAACGACACGGCGTCACCGTTGCGAACCAGAACGCCGCCGGCGGTGGCTTCCTGCACGGACTCCGCGATCCAGCCGCGCGGGCCGCCCAGTAACGCGGTCGCGTCAGCGATGGTCAGCGGCTGCCCCCACGCCGCGGCGAGCCGTACCAGCTCGGTGGCGCCGGCGGTCAGCGCGGTGAGCCGGCGCCTGGTGGTGACCAGTACGCCGATGTGTTCCGCGTCGGCGGTCTCGGGCGGCCGCGACCCGTTCGCCGTCAGGCCGCGAACGATCTGATCGGCCCAGAACGGGCTGCCACCAGCCGCGCCGAGGGCCGCCCCGACGTCGGGAGTGGGCGGCTCGCCGAGCCGGTCGCGGGCGAGGTCGTCGATGTCGGCGCCGGACAGCGGGCCCAGGCTGATCCGAGCCACTGCGGCTGTCTCCGCCGCCGCGACGGTCTCGTCGAGGACTCCGGTCGACAGGGTGCGGCTGGTCAGCATCCAGACGATCGGCAGGGCGCTGAGCCGGGCGGGCAGGAGCTTCAGGGCCAGCCGGGTGAGGTCGTCGGTGAGGTCGACGTCGTCGATGGTCACCAGCAGCGGTGCGCTCCTGGCGCTGGTGGCGAGTACGTCACCGATGCGGTCGATCAGCCAGATCGGGCGTTCGTAGAGCGCGGCCAGCTCGGTGAAGTCGCCACTGTCGAGCAGCGGCTGCGGCCCGGATCGCAGCGCGACCAGCAGCGCCCCGCCGGGGATCGCCCGGGTCTCCGGGCCGGCCTGGCTGAGCCCGGCCCGGAAACCCAGCGACCGGGCCTCGTCGGCTACCGACGTGACGAAAGCTGTCTTGCCGATGCCGGCCGGGCCGGCCACCGAGAGCACGGCGCTGTGTCGTGTCCGCACGGCGCGGCGCAGCGTGCCGAGCGCGTGCGTCATCTCCGCTGAGCGTCCTCGGAGCACCAGGCGTGCCATGGTCCTGCCTTCCTTCTCGTGGAGCGCCGGGCAGCGGCGTCACCGGTTCACGGTAGGGCGGCGTGGAGCCCCGTCGATTGATGAACGCCGGGGTGTGCAGACATCGCACAGCCCCGTGCACCGGCCGTGCAATCCGCGGGGGCTACCCAGCCGCCCGGTCCCGCCATTCCCGCGGCGATGTTCCGTACGCCGACCGGAACGACCGG
This sequence comes from Actinoplanes lutulentus, assembly GCF_003259845.1. GTDB lineage: Bacteria > Actinomycetota > Actinomycetes > Mycobacteriales > Micromonosporaceae > Actinoplanes > Actinoplanes lutulentus. Next base: position 77,844 of record NZ_QLMJ01000029.1, on the reverse strand, counting down.
CCGAACGACGACGCACTGCGGAAGCCCCACCGGCGGGCGAGCGCGCCGATCGGCGCCGGACCCGGGCAGCTCAGCGCGGTGCGGCAGTGCTCCAGCCGCTGCGTACGGATCCAGTCGCCCAGCAGGATGCCCTCGCCGGCCAGGACGTTGTAGAGGTGCCGTACCGAGATGTGGTGCGCAGCGGCGACCCGGGCGGCGTCCAGATCCGGATCGCCGAGGTGCCGGCGCACGTACTCGAGGATGCGCAGCGGCAGCGAGGCCTGCGAGGGTGCCCGGGCCGTATCCGCGCCGCGATGGGTGGTCAGCAGCGATCGGATGAGGTCGATGGTCGGCGGGCCGGCCGTGTACGCGCCGGGATGACCGGTGAGTTCCGGCCGGTCGCCCAGCCGTCGCAGATAGGTGCCCGCCAGGTCGCTCAGCGGCAGGCCGGGGCAGAGCACGGTCGCTGAGAGCCGCCGGATCATGTCCGGCGGCAGGCCGAGCGCGGCGACCGGGACCGAGAAGAAGTGCTGCTGGATGCCCTGGCCGTCGACGAGGGTGTAGGCACTGGTCGATTCCGAGAAGGCGAGGTCGCCGGGCCGCAGGACCGCCTCGCGATCACCCTGCACGATCAGGCTGGAACCGGCGAGCTGCACGCCCAGGAAGATCCGGGGCGGCAGCTCGTCGCGGGCGAGGGCGGCGGTACGCTCGACCGTGACGGCGTTCGATCGGATGGAACACACGGTCAGGTCGCCGAGACCGGTTATCTCCCCGCGCACCGATGCGGGACGGGCGGTGGGGAAATCGATGTTCACGGGCACCACCGTGTCGGCGATGGTCTGCCGCACCGCGTCCCGCCGGTCGGCGACAGGAATGCCGTCGGTGTCGAGAATGTGCATCATCGTGGGGTGACCTGGCATCCTTCCGTCGTGTTCGAGGCCAAGTCTGAAGTGCGGGCTCCGGCGGTGCATGAGTCATCCGACTGCGATCGCGGACGTGGAGCCAGGCCATGACCATGACCGGCCTGATCGGCCGTGACCACGAGATCGAGGACATCCGCGCGTTCCTGGCCGGGGCCGCGCGCGACGGCGGCACCTACCTGATCTCGGGCGCGGCCGGCGTCGGCAAGACCGTGCTGCTGGACGCCGCCGCGCACAGCGCCCGGACTGCGGGAGAACTGGTGCTGCGGGCCGGCGGGGTGCAGTTCGAGGCCGATGTCAGCTATTCGAGCCTGCACCAGCTGCTCACCCCGCTGCTCGACGATCTCGGTGACCTTCAGCCCCATTACCACGATGCGCTGACCGTCGCCCTGGGCATCGGTTCCGGGCCGCCTCCGCCTCGACTGGCACTGCTCAACGCCGTACTCACCCTGCTCGGCCGGGCCGCGGCCGAGCGCCCGGTCCTGCTGGTCGTCGACGATCTGCCCTGGCTCGACCGCGCCAGCGCCGTCCTGCTCAGTTCGGTGGCCCGTCGCCTCGGCGGTACCGGCATCGGCCTGCTCGGCGCCTCCCGATCGGCGACCGACGGCTTCTTCGAACCCGCCGGTCTGCCGGAGATCGAGCTGCACCCGCTGGGCGAGGAAGCGGCCTCCGAGCTGCTCGCCACCCGATTCCCGACGCTGGTCCCCGGCGTACGCCGGAGGCTGCTGCTTGAGTCGCAGGGCAACCCGCTGGCGCTGATGCAGTTGCCCGCCACGCTCACCGACCGGCAGCGTCAGTCGGCCAGCATCCTGCCGGCGGTGCTGCCGCTCACCGGCCGGCTGCAGGCGCTGTTCGCCGAGCGGATCGACGGTCTTCCCGCGGCGACCCGGGCCGTGCTGCTGCGGGCGGTGCTCGACGGCACCGGCGATCTGCGTCTGCTCGCCGACGAGCGCGACGACCTCGCCCCGGCAGAGGCCGCGCAGCTGATCACCCGGGAGCCGGCGACGTCCCGGCTGAGTTTCCGGCACCCGCTCATCCGGTCCTCGGTGGTCGACCTGGCCGGCGACGAGGATCGCCGGCAGGCTCACCAGGACCTCGCCGCCCGGCTGCTCGATCAGCCGGACCGCCGGGTCTGGCACCTGGCCGAGGCGGCCACCGGAGCCGACGAGCAGGTGGCCGCGCTGCTGGAGCACGCCGCGCACCGCACCCTGCACCGCGGCGACGCCACCGGTGCGGTGACGGCGCTGACCCGGGCCGCCGCGCTGAGCCCGGCCCGGCAGGACCAGAGCCGCCGGCTGGCCGTGGCCGCGTACGTGGGCGCGAACACGACCGGGGAGATGCTGAACGCCTCGGAACTGCTGGACCAGGCGAGGCGGCTCGACCCGGCCTGGGGCGGGTCGATGCACGCGGCGATGGCGGCGACCTTCATCCTGATCAACGGTGAGGGCGACCTGAATACCGCGTACCGGCTGCTGGTCGGCGCGATCGAGGCCGGAACGCATGGGTACGCCGCGGACGACGAGGGCTTGATCGACGCGCTGAGCTCGCTGCTGCTGATCTGTTACTGGCTGGGGCGCGCCGAGCTGTGGCCGCCGTTCTACGCGGCACTGGACCGGCTCACTCCGGCCGTACCCGAGCTGCTTCTCCTGCAGAGTCGCATCTTCCCGGACCCGGCCCGGACGAGCGCCGCGATGCGGGCCCGCTTCGTGGAGCTGATCAAGGACGTCGACGCCGTTCATGAGCCCAGCCGGATCACCCGGATCAACACCACCGCCGCCTACCTGGATCTGCTCGGGGCGACGCGGGACAGCGCCTGGCGGCTGGTCCACGACGGACGCTCCGGCGGGGCCGTGCGCAGTAGCGTCGGCGGCCTCATGTACCTGTGCATCGACGACTTCTTCGGCGGACGCTGGGACGAATGCGCGGATCTGGCGGCGGAAGGGCTCGCTCGCTGCCGGGCCAACGGGTACGGCTTCAACGCCTGGTATGCGCTGTACATCCAAGCACTTCTCGCTGCCGTGCGCGGCGACCAGCGGGTCGCCCGGGAACGAGCCGACGAGCACATCCGGCTGACCGAGGCGCGGTCGGCGCCCGGAGCGGCACAGTGGGCGCAGCATCCACGGGTGCTCGCCGCCATCGCGCGGGAGGACTACGAGGACGCGTACCGGCAGGCTGTCGCGCTCGGCCCGGCCGGCACCTTCGCCGCCTACGTCCCGCATGCCCTGTGGGTGTCGTTCGATCTGGTGGAGGCGGCCGTGCGTACCGGCCGGCACCGTGAGGCCGCCGACCATGTCGCGGCCATGCACCGGACCGATCTGTTCGCCGTCTCGCCGCGTCTGATGCTGCTGCGGGCCGGTGCCGCCGCCGTCGCTGACCGCGGCGAGAGCGCCCTGGCCGCGTTCGAGGAAGCCTGCGCCACGCCGGGTGCCGGGCAGTGGCCGCTGGATCTGGCCCGGCTGCGTCTGCTCTACGGCGAGCGGCTGCGCCGGGCCCGCCGTAACGGCCCGGCCCGTGCCCAGCTCAACGAGGCGCTGGAGACGTTCGAACGGCTGGGCGCCGTGCCCTGGATCGAGCGGGCCCGCCGGGAACTGCGCGCCGCCGGGGAGGGGCAGCCGCGGACGGATGCCGAGACGCTCACCGCACAGGAGCTCGAGATCGCCCGGCTCGCGGCCGAGGGACTGACCAATCGGCAGATCGGCGAGCGGCTCTTCCTGTCACATCGGACGGTCGGCGCCCACCTGTACCGGCTCTATCCCAAGCTCGGCATCACCAACCGGACCGGCCTGCACGCCGCCCTGGCCGGCCGCGGTCAGTCGTGAACGAGCGGCGTACCCGGGCCGGGGCGCCGTTGCCCCGGCCCGGGTCGCTCAGGAGGTCTTGCGAGCCGCGTCGACGATGACGCGCTCGACCTTCGCCGGCTGCGACACCATCGACAGGTGCGCGGCCTTGATGGTGGTGACGTGCGAGCCGGCCCGTTCGGCCATGAAGCGCTGGGTGGCCGGCGGGATGACGTTGTCGAGCGTCCCGACGATGTCCCAGCTCGGAATCGTCTTCCAGGCGGGCTCACCGGACGGCTCGCCGAGCGCGGCGACGTTCAGCGGCCGCTGACCGGCCGCGAGCAGCGCGGCCTTCTTCTTCGGCTGGTCGTTGGCGAAGATGCCGGGGAAGAGCTCCGGCTTGATGTACGTGTCGGTGTACGCGCCGGTGCCGTCCCGCGGGCCGACGATGTTGAAGGCGGCCTCGCCGACCTGGCTGCCAGGGGCGTACGCGCTGAGGCTGCCCAGCGAGTCACCCTTCGCGGGCAGGTACGCGTCCACATACACCAGTGCCTTGACGTTGGTGTTGCCGAGCGCCGCGTTGCTGATCAGGAAACCACCGTACGAGTGGCCGACCAGCACGATCGGGCCCGTCACCTTCGCCAGGTAATCGGCCAGGTAGGCGGAGTCGCTGGACACCCCGCGCAGCGGGTTCGGCGGGACGTCGACGGTGTAACCGTCGTCCTGAAGCCGTTCGGTGACGCCGTTCCAGCTGGAGCCGTCGGCCCAGGCGCCGTGCACGAGCACGACGGTGGGCTTGGGCCCGCCGGCCGCCGAGGCGGAGGCCGTCACCGTGGGCAGCAGCGCCGCGACGCCGGCCACGGCGACCCCGGCGGCCGCGAGGCGGATCGCCTTGCGGTGTCGTCCGGTAGTGAATCTCATGGTGTCCTCTCGGGAAGCTCGCGTCCGGGCTTGCCTGCCCGGACGCTGTCATCGCAGGACATCAGCTACGAGCGCGGCCCGGATCCTCGAAACACGTGATCGGTGCCGGAGCGATCGTGCGAAGGCGATAAGCGACGATCACGTGTTCAGGGGATCCGGCGCCCGGCGGCCGCTGGTGGGGTGGGACCAGACACGAACCGCACCCCGTCAGACAGGACAGACATTTCATGCAACCGGTACGCACGCCCGTCGTCTTCATCCATGGCCTGTGGCTGCACGCCAGCGCCTGGAGCCCGTGGCTCGAGTTCTTCGCCGAGGCCGGATACGACCCGATCGCGCCGGGCTGGCCGAACGAGCCGGACACCGTCGAGTCGGCCCGGGCCGACCCGGACGCGGTCGCCGGCACCGGCATCGACGACGCCGTCGCCCACTACGCGAAGATCATCGAGTCGCTGCCGGTGAACCCGATCCTGATCGGCCACTCGTTCGGCGGCCTGGTCGCCGAGAAACTGCTCGGCCAGGGGATCGGCGCGGCCGCGGTAGCCATCGACCCGGCCCAGATCAAGGGTGTCCTGGTGCTGCCGCTCGCTCAGGTGCGGTCCGCGCTGCCGGCCCTGAAGAACCCGGCGAACCTGCACAGGTCGGTGTCGCTGAGCCGGGCGGAGTTCCGGTTCGCGATCGGCAACACGCTGACCGAGGAGGAGTCCGACCGGCTGTACGACACGTGGGCCATCCCCGCACCGGCCCGGCCGCTGTTCCAGGTCTCCGCCGCGAACTTCGTCCCGCACTCCGAGGCGAAGGTCGACACGGAGAACGCCGGCCGCGGCCCGCTGCTGATGATCTCCGGCACCGACGATCACACCGTGCCGGACGCGAGCACCCGGTCGAGCTTCCGGCAGTACCCGCAACAGGGGGCGGTCACCGAGCTGAAGCAGTTCGAGGGCCGCGGGCACTCGCTGGTGCTCGACCACGGCTGGCGCGACGTCGCCACCGCCGCGCTGCGGTGGCTCCAGGAGAAGGGTTTCTGACATGCCGTCCGTCACCACCGCCGAGAGGACATCATGACCGGCCTGCTGGACGAGGCGGTGCGGGCCCACGGCGGGCTCGACCGCTGGAACGACCTCACGACCGTGACCGCGGATCTGTCCATCACCGGCGCGATCTGGCAGGTGAAGAGCAAACCGGACTTCTTCACATCCGTACGCCTGCGGGCGGCGACCCACCGCGAGGAGGTCACCCTCGAACCGGTCGGCGGGCCCGGTCGCCGCACGGTCTTCCGCGGCGACACGCTCACCCTGCTGACCGAGGCCGGCGACATCATCGAGACTCGCCCGGACCCGGAGACCTCGTACGCCGGCCAGACACTGTCGACACCCTGGGACGACCTGCACGCGGCGTTCTTCGCCACCACCGCACTGTGGACCTACTTCACCACGCCGTTTCTCTACACGAACCCGGGCTTCACGACCGAGGAGGTGGCACCGCGGTACGAGAACGGCGAGCAGTGGCGCGGGCTGCGGGTCACCTTCCCCGGCCACATCCACAGCCACACCCGTGAGCAGACCTCCTGGTTCGGCCCGGACGGGCTGCTGCGCCGGCACGACTACACCGTCGACCTGCTCGGCGGGGCCACCGGCGCCAACTACGCCACCGAGTTCCGGGACGTCGGCGGCATCATGGTGCCGACGCGGCGCCGCATCTACGCGTACGACGACCGGCACGACGCGGTACCTGAGCCGCTGCTGGTCGCCGTCGACGTCCTGGATGTGTCGTTCGCATGAGTGACGTGAGGTGGATCGCGGAATCGCACGGCGGGATCGACTCGATGCGGCTCGTCGCGGCCCGGGTGCCCGCGCCCGGGGCCGGCGAGGTCACCATCGCCGTCCGGGCGTGCGGGATGAACCCGATCGACTACAAGAATCTGGCCGGCCTGCCCGGCTTCGAGGTGGCCGGCGTGATCAGCGCGGCCGGTCCGGGAGCGCGGCACTCCGTCGGTGAGGAGGTGCTGGCTTTCCGGGTCGAGGGCGGGTACGCGTCCGCGCTCACCGTCGCGGACCGTGACGTCTTCGCCAAGCCCGCCGAGCTGAGCTTCCCGCAGGCCGCGAATTTGCTGCTGGCGGGCACCGCGGCGGCTGAGATGCTGCACCTCGCCCGGATCGCGGCCGGGGACACCGTGCTGGTGCACGGCGCGGCCGGTGCGGTCGGGGTCAGCGTGCTGCAGCAGCTTCGTGAGCTTGGGGCCACCGCGATCGGTACCGCCTCGGCGGCGAGTTTCGCGACCGTCCGGGAGTTCGGTGGCACCCCGATCACGTACGGTCCGGGGCTGGCCGAGCGGGTCCGCCGGCTCGCCGGTCCGGGGCTGACGGCTGCGTTGGACTGCGTCGGCACCCGTGAGGCCGTCGACGTCTCCCTGCTGCTGGTACCAGACCGCGACCGGATCGTCACCACGGCCGCGCACGACCGCGCGTACGCGGAAGGGTTCCATGCCGTGGGTGGCACCCGGGCGAGCGTGGAGTTCCGTGATCGGGTTCGCCCCCACCTGATCGATCTGGCTCGCCGGGGCCGGTTGACGGTGCCGATCGGCCGCGTCTTCCCGCTCGGCGAGGCGGTGCCGGCGTTGCGGCTGCTCGCCTCCGGCCATGCCGGCGGCAAGCTGGCGCTGATCCCGGCGGGGGCCGCATGACGGTCACCCTCAACGACGGCAACACCATGGCGTCGATCGGCCTGGGCACGTACGCGTTGAGCACGGCCGAAGTGCTGAGCGGCCTGGAAGCCGGCTACCGGCTGCTCGACAGCGCTCTGAAGTACGGCAATGAGGCCGAGGTCGGCGCGGCCGTGCGGAGCTCGGGAATCGACCGCGCCGACATCCAGGTGACCACCAAGTTGCCCGGCCGGTACCACGGCTTCGACACGACGATCGAGGGTCTCGAGGTGTCGCTGCGCAATCTCGGCCTCGACTACGTCGACCTCTACCTGATCCACTGGCCGCTGCCGCGACTCAACCGGTACGTCGACTCCTGGCGGGCCATGATCCGGTTACGGGATCAGGGCCGGGTCCGGTCGATCGGGGTCAGCAACTTCACCCCGGAGCAGCTGACCCGGCTGTCCACCGAGACGGGTGTGGTGCCGGCGGTCAACCAGATCGAGCTGCACCCGTACTTTCCGCAGGCCGCACAGCGTGCCGACGACACCGCCCGGGGCATCGTCACGCAGAGCTGGAGCCCACTCGCCGAGGGCCGGGATCTGGGCCGCAGCCGGACGATCGCCGGCGTCGCGCGTACCCATGGAGTGACCACCGCTCAGGTCGCGCTGCGCTGGAACATCCAGCTCGGTGCCGTGCCGGTCCCGCGTTCCGGCAATCCCGGCCGGCAGCGGCAGAACCTCGACGTCTTCGGGTTCACGCTCTCCGCCGCCGAGATGACAGCGTTGTCCTCGCTCGGTTCGGGCCGGCTGTGGGGTGCGGACCCGGACGTCTACGAGTCGTTCTGACGTCGGTGGCCGCCGGGGTTCGGCGGGGCCGTGGACACCTCATGTTCGCCGGGGAGCGGCCGACCATAGGGCCATGGGAAACCCGGAATGCCGATGAACAGCCTGCCGGTGCTGGTGTCGCCCTATGGTCCCTATGCCGGTCTGGCGCTGCACGTGCACGACCTGACCATCCGTGGACACCACACGGAGACGCTGGTCGCCGCGGACGAGGCGGAGGCGATCACGCTGATGCTCGGTGACCACCGCACCCATCGGGTCTGCCGGCTGGGCCGAATGTACGCGCTGAGTGCCCTCGGCCGCCTGGACGAGGCGCTGCGTATCGCCGAGGACCTGATCGCCGATCAGGACATGCTGGGCGGGCCCAAGGCGACCGACGCCAAGATCATGGCGGACACCGCCGAGATCCTGATCCACCTCGGGCGCATCGACGACGGCCTGCACTACGTCGCCCGGGCGATGGCGCTGCTGGACGTGGCGCCGCGTAAGGGTCTGCGGTACTTCTCGGCGATGTCGTCGCTGGGTAAGGCCGCCCGCGGCGCCGAGCTGTTCGAGCTCGCCGACGATGCCATGCGCCGGTGCGTGGAGGCGTTCGAGTCGCCGGACGACCTGTACCGGTCCGCTGCCGAGTTCACGCACACCGAGTTGTGGCTGGAGTGGGCTCTGCGGCTGGAGCAGGTGGGCCGCACCGAGGAGGCGACGAGCCTTCTCGACAAGAGCGTCGCGGTGCTGCGGTTCTGGACCGATCAGGGCGTCGACACCCCGCTCGGTGCCGCGGTGCTGGCGGTCTGCCACGCCAAGGCCGGCCGCACCGCGGAAACGTTCGCCGTGGTGGGTGAGCTGCTGCCCAGGATGCGTGCGGCCGGCCAGCACCACGAGGCCCGGCTGTTGCATCTGGCGTACGGGCTGGCCCTGCGGGCCGTCGGGGAGTGGCGGGCCGCGCGCCGGGAGTTCCAGGCCGCGTTGCAACTGTCGGTGCTGCGGTCCCAGCGCCTCCACTACCAGTACGAGCTGGCGGTCACCGCGACGCTCGAGTTCCCGGGTGACGCCACCCGGACGGTGCTGGAGTCGTTGCGGGGCCATGTCGAGGCGCTGTGGCAGCTCCGACTGGACCGGCGCACGATGCTGCGGCAGGCGTACCGCCGGGTAGAGCTGGAGGCGGCGCGGAGCAGCGCCGACCTGGCCGCCACCTCGGACGCGCTGACCGGGCTGGGCAACCGGCGGATGTTCGACCGCCGGATCAACGCGGCCGCGGCCGGTGGCTCGCTGCTGCTCATCGACGTGGACCACTTCAAGGACATCAACGACCGGTTCTCGCACGGCGTCGGTGACCGGGTGCTCGGCGAGATCGCCGCGGTGCTGCGGTCGCACTGCCGGCACGACGAGGTGGCGATCCGCTTCGGCGGGGACGAGTTCGCCGTCTTCCTGTCGGTCGGCGAGGACGATGCCCGGCAGATCGCTGAGCGCATCCGCCGGGTCATCGAGGCCCGCGACTGGAGCACGATCGTGCCGGGCCTGACGGTGACGCTGAGCATGGGCCTGGCGGCGTGCCGGGCGGGCGAACCGGGCCGTGAACTGTACGACCGCGCCGACGCCCGCCTCTACACCGCCAAACGAGCAGGCCGTAACCAGCTGGCCGCCGCCTAGCCCAGCGTGCACACGCCGGGCAGGCGCGGCCTTTACGCGTACGGATTGAAGGGGATCGTGGAAGGTTTGGCGGCGTTGAGGAGGTACTCGAAGGAGCCGTCCTTGATTTTGATGGTCGCCGAGCCGAAATTCGCGGCCATCAGCTTGTCGCGCAGTTCCACGCTGGGGTAGCCGTTCCAGTCGACGAGCGGGGGATAGCGCCAGTTGTGGTAGTGGTTCTCCGGCGGCTCGTCGTTGCTGTTGGCCAGCCTGAAGAAGTGCGTCGACGCGCCGTCCTTGTGATAGACGACCTTGGGGTGGCTGCCGTCGAAGCGCACCTGCGAGCGGGTGTAGGTCTTCTGCGAGCTGTGCTGGGTCGTGCTGACGTAGTCCACCTGGTTCGTCGACTGGTTGACCCAGGAGATGACGTGTTCCCAGTCGTGGCGGTGGCCGCCCAGCCCGCTGCCGGCCACGGCCTGGTCCTTCTCGAAGTAGCTGGCGTAGACGATCGCGCACCAGCCGTTGTTGCACTTCGAGCGGGCGTAGGTCTGTGAGTTGTCCAGGTCGACCTGGTCGCGGCAGCTGCCGTTGACCGCGCCGGTGGTCTTCAGGCCGCCGGCGATCGTGCCGTCGGGGCCGATGGCCGAGGTGGCGTAACAGCCGTCGGTGTCGTAGTCGAAGGCGGGGGAGAAGGACTGCTCGTACCCTCCGGCGTTCTGCGGGAGGCTGCCGGGCGGGTCGGCGAAGGCCGGGGTGGCCGAGATCGCGAGGACGAGGGCGGCGAGGCCGGATGTGGTGGCGATCCGGGCCAGGGTGCGGTTACGACGCATACGTCGTCAAACCTTCCATCGGGGTGGCGGCTCGCAGTGATCTTCGCCAGCACGATAGAGGCGGGTCAATAGATTCCAGTTCCGGAATCGACGATGTTGAGTCCTAGGGGACATCGGGTCGGGCTGCATGCCGACCGTACCGGCCGCGGCAAGCACGCCGAATGCTTGGCTCCTGGAAAGGCGGCAGCCCCGGGGATATCCCGGATCGTGGCGCTAGCTTGGGGTGACGCGGGGGCGAAAGTTGCGTTTACCTGTGCGAACTCAGCCGTCGTAGGCTGCTGAAGACAGGTGAGGCGGTTAATGCCTTCATGATCCGATCGATGAGTTCCAGGCGATGCGCGGAGGCGGCTGGTGAAATTGATCTAGGTAAATCACCGATGCTGCGCCGCTTCAGAATCTCAACTTCCTTAGCGATGCGAAGCCGGGTTGCCTTGTCCTCGGCGGCTTCTTCCCGCAGGCTTGCCACGGTTGCCGACCATGAGGCATCCAAATGGTCGCTGTCCTCCAGGAGCCGCTCGGGGGGAGTGGCATGAGGTACGTACTCGGCGCTAGGTAGCTGCCAATACGCGTCTTCTAGCTCTAGGGCATGTGTGTTCTCACGACGTGCCATAACTCCTCCAGGGAAACTTCGATGCTATCTCGCCTTGAGTCCTAGTCCATCCTCCTTGCGGAGGAGCCCATGGTAGATCCGGACTTTTAGGGCGAATCGGTACGCGGTGTAGGCCAAGTTGAAGGCTGACGCAAGGAATAGATATGCCCATACTGGCTCGGTGATGCCAACGATGCTGACGTTCCCCCAGAGGTGTCCGTGATGTGACGTGAAGTAGACAGCGATTGCCAGAGCGGAGATCACCGCTGTGACGATCTGAGAGATCCGTGAAAGCATCGATGACCCGACGAGAGACTTGCTGTCCACCGAGAATCCGAACCATGTTGCTGCGGCGGCCGGCAGTGCCAGGACCAAGCCTGGCAAACTTCCCATCGATGGTGATCCGCTGGACACGAGTCGCCCCATGATCGCGATGAGGAATGTGGCGACGATCGCGGTCACAACTGCTGAAGCCCGTGATCCGGGCGGCGTCTCCTTGAGTTCCGCAGCGAACTCAAGATCACGAAACTGACTTTTCGTGAGATTGCCAAATCCTCGCGTGTAGAGATGAACGAAGCTCTGGCCTCGTCTCGCCGACACCCGGTATTGCCGATCTTCGTTGGATTGGGCGACAGTGGAGGCGGTTCCCATCTTGTGCCAACAAGGATTTTCATCTGTTGGCTCTCGAACCTCCCACTGTCGCGAAACTCTTTCTTCGCAATGGCGGCACCGGAACTTCTGTTCCAGGACGTACATCGTCGGAGGGCCGACAACGTACATGTGGAAACTTCCGGCGGTGAGAGCAAGGTCGGCTGGCGCGACGATCTTATTAGGCCGAAGTCCTAAAATTACGCGGAGCAGTCCGAGTTCTCGTTTGTTCAGGGCGGCAGGTATCAGAGTTCGCTCGTAACGCAACATGACGCGGTCGCTGGATTCGCTGGCACGTGGCACTACTGCCACGATTGGGTAGGCGAGGCTGAGGGCCTCGACGTATCTGCGCAACTCTTGGTCGTCGTTGAGCAGACTTCGGCAAGCGGTCAGCGCGTCATTGGTGATCTTTTGAACCTCGGTAGGATTGACCGTCCCCCGGCGTGTTAATTGTTCAAGAAGGACGAGCTCTAGTGCCCGCAATTTGTCGCTGAGTTTTGGAGGCGTGCTGGAGGATGTCGATCGTGATGGCTTATTCATGGCCTGGATCAATAGCAATCTGAGACCCGCGGCTACTAGCTGGGTAGATTCCTCGAATGATAGATCGGGGAGCGGCTTGCTGCCCGCGTCTGTAATTTTCAAATTATCTACAAGTTGCCCCTTGGGTGGTGAAAACAGGGGGACGTATCTTGGGCCACCCTTTTCGTCGGTAACCACAGGGAGGCGGAGTTCGACAGTGACTTCCTGTTTCGCAACTCTCTCTTCCAGAGTGATGGACTCGACAACCCTCACTCGGTGCCTGGCCGGCGAAGTTATCATTGCTACGAATGTGACTACGGCTTCCTTGTTGAATCTTTCCTCTAGATGTTTGGAAACCTGCTCCTGAAACTCCTGCAGAAGGGCGACACTTGGCTGCATTACTGCAGGTGGTCCGCTTCTCGGGTTGCCTTCGAGATTTTTTTGGAGGCGACGAAAGACAATGGCTCCGATTGCCAGTGCAAACACGGCGCAGGCGCCTTTGGCGAGCCCTTCGTAAACCACACCATTTGACGTGAAGAAATGACGGAAGAGGCCTGTTGATCCTGCGAATATGGCCAGAGAAAATGCCAGCAGGACCAGGATCGCGGTTACTATCGAGAACCGTTTCTTCTCCAAGTCCACTCCATCAAGATCGCAAAGGGCGACGCGGCCCTCACACTCTGCCAAGCGCGGTTCCCTGCTGTCTAGCGGACACATGTGCCGAAACCAGGGCGCCCCGGTGGCTGGCTCATGGCATCCACGGATCGAAGCGGGCCTGCGCTGCGTCGTCGCCGTCCGGGAACTGGTGCCCGGAACGCCAGTTCCCTTCGCGATCGACCTCCCCGTGGCGGTTCGTGGTCGTACGCGGGCGCGCCCAGCTGTGTCAGTGGACACGTATCTGATGTTCGATCGTCATTTTCTGGTTTCCGCACGTAACGTTGAGTGCCGCCTGGGTGGCTCGCCGTCGTGCGCCTGGCCGACCGCGATTCTCAGGTGGAAATGGAGCGCGCCCCGGTGACCGTGACAACTGACCTGCGTCTGATCGAGCTTCCCGAGATCGAGCTGGAACCGGAGGCTCCGGCGCTGTTCAGTTCCACGTCGACGCCGATCCGGCGCACGCTCGTCGACATCTTCGAGGCGACCGTACGGGATCACCCGGGAGCGCCGGCGATCGATGCCGGGGACACCACGCTGACCTATCGTGAGCTGGCCGACGAGGTCGAGGCGCTGCGGGTGACGCTGGCCGGCCACGGGATCGGTGCCGGTGACCGGGTGGGCATCCGAATCTCGTCCGGTACCGCCGAGCTCTACCTCGCGATCCTCGGTGTGCTGGCGGCCGGCGCGGCCTATGTGCCCGTCGACGCCGACGACCCGGAGGAGCGGGCCGAGCTGGTCTTCGCCGAGGCGGGCGTCTGTGCGGTGCTCGGCGACGGGCTGGCCGTGTCGTTGAGGCGTACCCAAGAGAACAGGGACAACGGACGGCCTGGACCGGCGGATGACGCCTGGATCATCTTCACGTCCGGATCCACGGGCACCCCGAAGGGTGTGGCGGTCTCGCACGGCTCGGCGGCGGCGTTCGTGGACGCCGAGGCGCAACTGTTCCTCGTCGACGAAACCGCGGAACCTCTCGGCCCGGACGACCGCGTCCTGGCCGGGCTGTCCGTCGCCTTCGACGCCTCCTGCGAGGAGATGTGGCTGGCCTGGCGGTACGGCGCCTGCCTGGTGCCGGCCGCGCGCTCACTGGTACGCAGCGGCGTCGACCTGGGTCCGTGGCTGGCCGAGCAGCGCATCACCGTCGTGTCGACAGTGCCGACGCTCGCCGCGCTGTGGCCGGTCGAGGCCCTGGAGGATGTCCGGCTGCTGATCTTCGGTGGCGAGGCGTGCCCGCCGGAGCTAGCGGAGCGCCTCGCCGTCGAGGGACGCGAGGTCTGGAACACGTATGGCCCGACCGAGGCGACAGTGGTCGCCTGCGCCGCGCGGCTGACCGGTGAGGGCCCGGTACGCATCGGCCTGCCGCTCGCCGGCTGGGAGCTGGTCGTGGTCGACGCCGCGGGCGAGCCGGTCGCGATGGGCCAGACCGGTGAGCTGGTCATCGGCGGGGTCGGCCTGGCGCGGTATCTCGACGCCGCGAAGGACGCCGAGAAGTTCGCGCCGCTGGCGTCGTTGGGCTGGGAGCGGGCGTACCGCAGCGGTGACATCGTGCGCGCCGAGCCCGAGGGGCTGCTGTTCCTCGGCCGCGGTGACGAGCAGGTCAAGCTGGGTGGTCGCCGGATCGAGCTGGGTGAGGTGGACGCCGCCCTGCAGGCGCTGCCCGGTGTCGCCGGCGCGGCCGCGGCGATCAAGAAGACCGCCGCGGGCAACCAGCTGCTGGTCGGTTACCTGGTGCCGCGGGAGGGTGAGTTCGACCTGGCGGCCGCGACCCAGCGGATCCGCGAGCAGCTGCCGGCCGCGCTGGTTCCGCTGCTGGCCGTCATCGACGATCTGCCGACCCGGACCTCGGGCAAGGTGGACCGGGCGGCGCTGCCCTGGCCGCTGGCCGGTAACAACGACGACGATGCCGAACTGACCGCCACCGAGGAATGGCTCGCCGGCGGCTGGGAGGAGATCCTCGGGATTCGGCCCGCCCAGGCCGGCGCCGACTTCTTCAGCAGCGGCGGCAGCAGCCTGAACGCGGCGCAGCTCGTTGCCTGGATCCGGCTGAAGTACCCGCAGGTGGCGGTCGCCGACATCTACCAGAGCCCGCTGCTGTCCCAGATGGCCACGGTGGTCGAGGCGCTGAGCTCGGAGGCCGGCGCCCGCCGTGAGGTCCGGCCGACGCCCCGGCTGTCCGGGCTGATCCAGGGCCTGCTGATGCTGCCGATGCTCGCGCTCGTCGGGCTGCGCTGGCTCACCGTCCTGGCCGCGCTGGGCAAGGTGACGACCCTGGCCCCGCAGGTCTCCTGGTGGTGGATCGCGGCGGGCTGGCTGGTGCTGTTCAGTCCGGCCGGCCGGATCGCGGTGGCCGCCGGCGGCGCCCGGTTGCTGCTGCGCGGCGTACGCCCCGGCGACTACCCACGCGGCGGCAGCGTCCACCTGCGGATCTGGGCGGCCGAACGGCTCGCCGAGCTGACCGGCGCGAACGGTGTCGCCGGAGCCGGCTGGATGATCACGTACGCGAAGGCGCTCGGCGCGCGGATCGGCCGTGACGTCGACCTGCACTCCGCGCCGCCGGTCACCGGCCTGCTGAAACTCGGCCGGGGCGCGGCGATCGAGCCCGAGGTCGACCTGTCCGGTTACTGGATCGACGGTGACGTCGTGCGGGTCGGCATGGTCCGGGTCGGCGCGGGCGCCCGGGTCGGGTCCCGCAGCACGCTGATGCCCGGATCCCGGGTCAGCAAGGGCGCGAAGATCGACGCTGGGTCGACCGTGACCGGTGCCGTGCCGGCCGGCCAGCGGTGGGCGGGTTCGCCGGCTGTCCGGGTGAATGCGAAAGACGCCGAAGGCTGGCCTGCGCAACGCCCGGCCCGCTCGCGTCTGGGCAAGACGTTCTGGGTCGGCGCGTACAGCCTGACCGCTCAGCTGCTCGGTCTCGTGCCGGTGGTGGCTCTGCTGCCGGCGCTCGCGCTGATCGGCTGGAGGATCTCCGAGCAGCCGGACCTCGGCGCGGTGCTCACCGTCGTCCCGCTCGCCGCGGTCGTCTACCTCGTCGGATACGCCCTGGTCGTGCTGGTCGCGGTCCGCATGCTCAGCATCGGTCTGCGGGCGGGCTTCCACCCCGTACAGGGACGGGTCGCCTGGCAGGTGTGGACGACCGAGCGCCTCATGGGGATGGCGCGGGTCGCGCTGTTCCCGATCTACGCCAGCCTGTTCACCCCGGTCTGGCTGCGGCTGCTCGGCGCCAAGGTGGGCCGCAACGTCGAGGCGTCGACCGTGCTGGCGCTGCCGGCGATGACCACGGTGGACGACGGCGCGTTCCTGGCCGACGACACGATGGTCGCCACCTACGAACTCAGCCACGGCTGGCTGCGGGTCGCCCCGGCCCGGATCGGCAAGCAGGCGTTCCTCGGCAACTCCGGGATGGCGGCGCCGGGCCGGTCGGTTCCCAAGCGTGGCCTGGTCGGGGTGCTGTCGTCGGCGCCGCACAAGGCGAAGAAGGGTTCGTCGTGGCTCGGTGCACCGCCGATGCCGCTGCGCCGCGTCGTGGAGACCGGTGACGCCGGGCGGACCTTCGACCCGCCGATGCGGCTGAAGGTGGCCCGCGCCCTGATCGAGCTGTGCCGGATCGTCCCGGTGATGTGCGCCGGCGTGCTGGCGGTGCTCGTTCTCGCGGCGCTGGCGTCGATCTGGCGTACCCAGGGCGGTTGGGTGGCCGCGCTCGCGGCCGGACCGGTGCTGCTGGGCGCGGCGATCGGCGCGGCGCTGATCGCGTCGGCCGCGAAGTGGATCCTGGTCGGCCGGTTCCGGGTCACCGAGCACGCGCTGTGGACGTCGTTCGTCTGGCGCAACGAGCTCGCCGACACGTTCGTCGAGGCGTTCGCCGCGCCGCTGCTGTTCCGTTTCGCCAACGGCACGCCGCTGCTGAGCATGTGGCTGCGCACGCTCGGCGCGCGGATCGGCCGCGGTGTGTGGCTGGAGACATATTGGCTTCCCGAGTACGATCTGGTGCGTCTCGGCGCCGGCGCGACCGTGAACCGGGGGTGCGTTGTTCAGACCCACCTGTTCCATGATCGGATCATGAGCATGGACGAGGTCACTCTGGGCGCGGGCGCCACGCTCGGCCCGCACGGGATCGTGCTGCCCGGCGCCAGCATCGGCGCGCGTACCACCGTGGGACCCGGCTCGCTGGTCACTCGCGGTGACGTCGTGCCCGACGACAGTCAGTGGCTCGGCAACCCGATCGCATCCCGGCGGTCGTGATACCCGCCTCGCCGGGCGCCGACCGCTCGACCGATTCCTATCTGCCGGCGCACGGCAACGGCGGCTATCGAGTCCTGCACTACGACCTCGACCTCGACTACAAGGTGGCGACGAACCGGCTCGCCGGCAAGGCCGTCATCACCGCGCGAGCCGTCCAGCAGCTCTCCCGGCTCACCCTCGACCTCGGCCGCTTCCGCGTCCAGGAGGTGCGCGTCGACGGCCGCCCGGCGAAGTTCGAGCATCGACCCAACAAGATCAAGATCAGACCCGAGAGACCTATCGGATACGGCGCCACCTTCAAGATCGAGATTCGGTACGCGGGGAAGCCCGTGCCGATCTCAGGACGCTGGGGCGACATCGGGTGGGACGAGCTGACCGATGGTGCCCTCGTCGCGAGTCAACCGATCGGGTCGCCGTCCTGGTTCCCGTGCAACGACCGCCCCGACGACAAGGCCACTTTTCTGGTGTCGGTGACCACGGCTTCGGCGTACACGGTGGTGGTCACCGGCGACCCGGTCGCCCGTCGCCGTGGCGTCGGCACCACCACCTGGGTGTACGAGCGCAACGAACCGACCGCCCCGTACCTGATGAGCGTCCAGGTCGGCCGGTACGACCTGATCCAGCTGGCCCCGGGACGGGTGGTCCAGCGGGCCGCCGTCCCGCCGCGTCTGCGTACCGTCTTCCGGCACGACTTCGGCCGACACGGCGAGATCATGATCGCCCTGGAACGGATCTTCGGGCCGTACCCGTTCCAGGAGTACGTCGTGGTCGTCGCCGACGACGACCTGGACGACCCGATCGAGGCGCAGGGCATGGCCGTCTTCGGGCGCAACCACCTCGACGGCCGGCGCACCCACGAACGCCTCGCCGTGCACGAGCTCGCCCACCAGTGGTTCGGCAACAGCCTCACCGTCGCGGACTGGCGTCACATCTGGCTCAACGAGGGCTTCGCGACGTACACCGAGTGGCTCTGGTCGGCCGCCTCCGGCGGCCTGTCCGTGGACGCGCACGCGGCCCAGTGGTACGCCTGGGTCGCGACCCACCCGGCGAACATCGCCGTCGCCGACCCGGGCGTGGACCGGATGTTCGACACCGTGGTCTACAAGCGCGGGGCGCTGGCCCTGCACGCTCTGCGGGCCCGGATCGGCGAGGCGTCGTTCTTCGCGCTGCTGCGCTCCTGGGTCGCCGAGCACCGGCACCGGACGGTCACGACGGAGCAGTTCCGCGAGCACGCGGCGAGGTTCGCGGCCAAGCCCCTGGACGACCTGTTCAACGCCTGGCTGGACCGTCCGGCGTTGCCGCCGCTACCGCGGATGGCCCTTCGCCCACCGAACATCTGGTAAACATCGTGGATGACTTCTGTGTGGTCGAACGTCGCAACCCTGGAAGTCAACGGCATCCGGCTTGGTTACCGCGAAGCCGGCTGTGGTTCCCCCGCGGTGCTGCTGCACGGCACCGGGAGCTGGGCCGGCACGTGGGACCGTTTCGCGCCGGTGCTGCTCGCCAGAGGGCATCGGGTGATCGCCGTCGACCTGCGCGGTCACGCGGACAGCGCCCGGACCGGCGATTACCGGCTGGACACCCTGCGCGACGACCTCCTCGGCCTGGTGGAGACGCTCGGGCTGCGCGATGTCCTGGCGATCGGCCACTCGGTCGGCGGCTACGCGGCCCTGGCCGCGGCGCAGCACTCGCCTGACGTGTTCGCTCGCCTGGTGCTGGAGGACCTGGCGGCCCCGCCGCGGCGTTCCGGCTTTGGGTTGCCGCATCTGCTGTCGGTTGCCGGCGGCCTCCTGGCGGCCCGCCCCGACCACGAGCTGTCCGTCAAGGCATCGATCTTCCTCCAGCTGTCCCGCCCGGATCCGGCGTGGTGGGAGCGGCTGCGCGAGGTGCACCAGCCGACCCTGGTCCTGTCGGGCGGCCGGACGAGCTGCATCCCACCCCGCCGCCTGGCGGACGTGACCGCCGCCCTGCCGGACGCCAGACTGGCAACGATCCCGGTCGGCCACCGGGTGCACAGCCTCGCCCCAGAAGCGTTCGCCGCCGAGGTGACAACCTTCCTCACCGACCCCGCTCACCGCGATGTCGGGCACGAGCCCCGGACCGTCGTACGATCGACTCCGCGGTAACGATGCTTTCCGTCAGATAGGTGACCATGGCCTACCAGCCGATGACTCTGGCCGATCTTGCCGGCCACCTCCTTCGTCAGCACGACGAACGGATCAGGTGGAAACACGTCTGGGAGTTCTTCGAGGAGTATCGCTGGGCTGCTGCCGAGCAGCAGCCGCACCTCTTCCGGGACGAGCCCGCACTCACCGGCGATGAGCAGTGGGACGTCCTCCTGGCTGCCATGGCGGAGCATCTGGCCGCGCAGCGGGACCTTGCTCCGCCCGAGTGGTCCCGTGCCCGGGTCCTGGAGACCCCGTGGTTTCCGTCGTCGCTACCGTCCAAACGGATGGAGGCGCTGGTCTCGGCGCCGGCCGCATTCCGCAAGCACGGCGTCTACCTCTCCGCACGAGACCTCGAAGCCGCATGAGCGACGACGGCCTCCTCGGACGAGCCGAACTGGAACGCGCTTTTACCGCTCTCGGTGACCGCCTGGTCCGCAGAGGTGTGACAGCCGATCTGTTCATCGTCGGCGGCGCGGCTATGGCCTTGGCCTACGACGCTCAGCGGGTGACCCGAGACGTGGACGCGACCTTCGTGCCGCACGGCGTGGTCCTCGAAGAAGCCCGCAACGTCGCCGAGGCGATGGGATTGCCGCCGTGGTGGTTGAACGAGCAGGCCAGCGCATATGTCTCTGCCCAGAACGATCCCGGCAAGCGCGAAGTGTTCGACCATCCAGGGATTCGGGTCATGGCGGCCTCGGCGGAGCACGTCTTCGCCATGAAGGCGTTCGCGGCTCGTTCTCGTGACGAGGAAGATCTCCGGACTCTCGCGGCGATCATCGGCGTGACGGCGATCGGTGCCGCGCTGGAGCTGTGTGAGCGGTTCTTTCCACGAGAGCCGCTGCCGGCCCGATCCCAAGCGATGCTCGAGGATCTGTTCGGTTCTGAATAGCTCTTAGGTAGATGCAATCTACGTAAATGGCATCTACCTAACTCAGGGTGACTATTTGGCCAGGATCTGCTCAGCGGGTGGGGTGTTGGAGGGTGGAGATCAGGGCGAGGGTTGACTCGGCGCCCTGGTTGAGGTTGGGGCCCTGCAGGGTCAGGCCGTCGTAGCCGCCTCCGGTGGCCGGGTCCCACATGGGCCGGCCCACGTCGTTGTCGCCCAGGAACCAGGCGATCGACTGGTGGACGCCCTCGTGCCAGATGTCGCCGTTGGTGATGGCCGCTGCTGTGGCGCAGGCGTCGGCCAGGGCTGCCACCTCGATGGGCTGCTGGTCGTGGCGTAGCCGGGGAGTGCCTCGCTGCCAGCCCGCTGACGGGAGGACCGAGAGGTGGCCGTCGTCGAGCTGGATCTCCAGCAGCCAGGTCAGCATGCGCAGGCCGGCGTCCAGGACCGGCGGGTCGTCCAGCAGATCGCCGGCGAGGATGAGGGCCTCGGCCAGGGCGGCGTTGGCGTAGGTGAGCCGGTCGTGCGGCCAGGCCCAGTCGGGGTCGGGGTTCGGGCGGCCGATCTCGGCGGCGGCGTCCGACAGCAGGGTGGCGGCCTGTTCGTTGCCGGGGTCCGCGCGCAGCAGCTCGGCCGCACCCAGCGCGGCGAACGCCATGGCCCGCGGTGCGGCGGAGCGGCAGGTGGCTCCCCGGGTGAACGCGAGCAGCGCTTCTTCGCGTATCCACGGCACCCGGGCGCGCGCGGCGGCGGTGCCCAGGCCCCAGAGGGCGCGTCCCCACCAGTCGCCGAGGCCGGGCTGGTCGAGCCAGGTCCGGTTGAAGCCCAGCCGGTTGTGGAAGGCGCCGTGGGCGTCCTGGGCGTGGGTGAGGAAGGCCAGATAGCGTTCCGCCAGCCGCAGCACCTCGGCGGTGGGGCTGACCTCGCGGGTGGTGACGACGAGGCCCCGGGCCACGTCGTCGGTGCAGTACCCGTGTTCGCGCCGGACGATGGCGTGGCGAGCATGTTCGAACAGGCCGGTGTCGTCGGTCAGGCGTACCAAATGGGCGAACGACGGAGCGTGAGGGATGCGCCGGGGTTTCGGCGCCGTGGTGGTGGCCTGGTCGGTCACCTGCCGGCCACGGCTTCGGCGCGGATGCCGGAGGTGACGAGGGTGGTGGCGAGCTCGTGGTAACGCTGCGCGACGGCGGGCCATCCCGGTGCGTGGCTGTTGCGGTCGCGCAGGGTGGCCGCGAGGGCCGGCTTGGTGAGGATCCGCCTGATCGCGGTCGCCAGGGCGGCCGGTTTCTTGTGCGGCACGAGTAGGCCGGGGCCGTCGGTGAGCAACTCGACGGCGTGCGGGAACGCGGTAGCGACGACCGGGATCCGGGCCGCGACCGCCTCGACCAGCACACCTGAGGTGACCTGCTCGGTGGAGTCGTACGGCAGCACGACGACATCGGCGGAGCGGATGAGCTCCCCGAGCGCCGCGTCGTCGAGATAGGACGACTCGAAGCGCACGTCGTGCGCGACGCCGAGGTCCGCGCTCAGGCGGTGCAGGCTCGCCCGGTACGCCTCACCGTGCAGTTCGATGACCTTGGGGTGGGTCCGGCCGGCCACCGTGTAGACCGGCGACGGGTCGAGGTCGCGCAGCTGGGCCAGCCCGCGCAGCGCCCACTCGATGCCCTTGCCCGGTCCGAGCAGGCCCCAGGTGAGCAGGTGCGGCCGGTCGTAACGCCGGGCCGGCTCGCCGGCGAACGCGGAAGCGCCGTGCGGGATCACCGACACCTTCGAGGCGTCGACGTCGTAACCCTGCAGCAGCCGGTCGTGGGCGGCCCTGGTGATCGTCACGACCGCGCCGGCGGCGGCGGTGATCTGTTCGAGCAGCGACTTCTGCCGCGGCGTCGGGTGGGTCAGCACGGTGTGCAGGACGACCAGGCTCGGCACGCTCAGCCGGCGCAGCACGGACAGGACCTCGCCGCCGTCGCGGCCGGGGTAGATGCCGTACTCGTGCTGGATGACGGCGACGTCGAAGGTGTTGAGCACCTCGGCGCTCTCCCGCCAGCCGGCCGGTGTCGAGGCGTTCCAGGTGTGCACCACCGACGAGCCGGGGACGGACTCCTCACCGCCGGCGGCGACGCGGACGACACCGCCCGGGTTGCCGGCCCGGCCGACGTGGTCGGCGAGCGCGGAGTTGAAGGTGGCCAGACCGCACCGGGTCGGCGGATGGGTGCTGAGGAATCCGTATCTGATGCTCATGCGGACTCGACTTTGGCCAGCTCGGCGGGGGTGACACGAAGCATGGCCAGCAGCCCGCCGTGCCGCGCCTCGTCGATGTCCTCGGGGAGTTCCTTGTCGACGAAGTCGGCCCTGTCGTGCTGGCCTCGTTCCCGGAGCACGGTGATGACAGCTGCCTTGGAAATGGTCATTGTCTGCTCTCTTCAAACCCGCCGACGGAATGTTCGCGGCCGCCGAGGTCTGGAGCGACAAATGCCAGAGTACGCCTGGACGGTTACCGCGGCGGGTTCGGTGGTGCGCTCGACGGCGGTGTGCCGGGCGGGACCGGCACCTCCGGCTCGTCGCTCTTGCCGTTGCTGACCTCGATGGTCACCGCACCGTTCTTGACCGTACGCCCGCTCGGATCGGTGCCGGCGGCGGTTCCCTCCGGGCACTTCGAGTCGACCTCACGGCCGATGTCGACGCTGAATCCCGCCCGTTCCAGCCGGTTGCGGGCCCGGCTCAGCGGGTCGCACTCGACGTCGGGGATGTACCGCCGTTCGCCGTACGCGATCTTGCGGTTTTCCGGTCTTTTGAATTGGACCCTGGGTTTGCCGTCCATGTAGTCGCCGAGTGTCCGGTAGACGGCCGGGTTGACCTGGGCGTGCTGGAGCCGGTCCTTGTGGTTCTGATAGTCCGGATTGACCAGGTATCCGGCGACCACCAGCGAGGTCGTCCCGGCGACCAGGGACGCCGTCTTGTCCTTGTCGGTCGTGCCGGTCTTGCCGAACACCGGGTGGCCGACCACCCAGCGGGTATCCGGGGCGGTGCTGCCGCCGCAGTTGCCGAGCAGCGCCGAGTCACCCACCGGGCATCGGGCCGCGTCGACCGCGGCACGGGCGACGTCCGGGCTGGTCGCCTGGGTGCACAGCGATCGGCCCACGTCGAGTTTGTCGCCGTCACGGGTGACGATCTGTTCGATCGGGGTCGGCGGGCAGTACTTGCCGTCGGCCGCGAGGGTCGCGTACGCGTTCGCCATGTCGAGCGGGGTGGTCGCCGAGACACCCAGGGTGAAGGCCCCCCACTGATGGGAATAGCCCGGCGACGCGAACTCGGCGTCCTTGGCCGCCCGGAATTGAATGCCGAACCGTTTGGCGACGCCGACCACGTTCTCCGCGCCGACACGTTCCTCCAACGGTACGAAGTACGTGTTGATGGATCTGCCGAAGCCCGTCCACATGTTGTAGATGCCTTCGCCGCCACCGCCGGAGTTGCTCGGACACCAGAAATGGGTTCCGGGGCACGCCGACGGGTTGCTGCGGTTGATGATGTATTTCGACTCGTATCTCTTCTCCGCCTTGATTGTGTAGGCGAGAGGCAGTTTCTTCTCCAGCGCCGCGACCAGGGTGAAGATCTTCATGACCGAGCCGGCCTGATAACCGGTGATGTCCCCACCGCCGCTGAGCAGCGGGTTCGTGGTGTTCGGGTACGAACCGCGGATGCCCTTGCGCGCCTTCGCCGGATCGGAGGAGATCTTGTTCTTCGGGTCGGCCGGATCGTCCAGCTTGAACTTGCGGTTCGCGGCGAGCAGCCGGACCTTGCCGGTGCCGGGCTGGACCGCGGCCAGCAGCAGCGCGTTCTTGTTGCCCTCGGAGATCAGGTCGGCGATCCGGTCACGGGCGTTCTTCTGCGCCTTGACGTCCAGGGTCGTGGTGATCCGGTAACCGCCGCTCTTGAGCCGGCGCGCACGATCGTACGGAGTGGCTCCGAATTCTTCCCGGTCCATCCACCACCGGTAGAAATAGTCGCAGAAGAAGCCCCAGTTGTTCTTCGCCACCGAGACGCAGCCGTTGCTGACCGGGCGGACCTTGCGCGGGATCGGTTCCTTGATCGCCTTGTCGGCCTGGGCCTGGGTGATGAAACCCAGCTCCACCATGCCGGGGATGACGTAGTTGTCGCGGCGCTGCTTGATCTCCGCGTAACCGTCCGAGGTGGTCGGGTCGTAACCGGAGGGCGCCCGCACGATGCCGGCGAGCATGGCAGCCTCGCCGAGTGTCAGATCCTTGGGCGCCTTGTTGAAGTAGACGCGGCTCGCGGCGAAGATGCCGTAGGTCTGCTTGCCGAACGGCACGATGTTGAGGTAGCGCTCGAGGATCTGGTCCTTGGTGAGCTGTTTCTCCAGCTCCATCGCGTACCTGATCTCGGTGACCTTGCGTTTCGGGGTGTCCTTCGTGGCGTCGAGGACATCGTTCGGGCTGGTCGCCGAGTACGCCAGCGACATGCGCACCCACTGCATGGTGATCGTCGAAGCGCCCTGTTTCGCGCCGCCCTGGTTGTTGTTGACCAGGGCCCGCGCCACACCCTTGAGGTCGACGCCGTTGTGTTTGAAGAACTCACGGTCCTCGGCGGCGACCATGGCGTCGCGCATGAACTTCGACATGCCCTTGAGCGGGACGTCGCTGCGGAACTCGTCGTAGAACTGGGTGAGCTGGGTCTTGTTGTCGGCCGCGTAGACCCGGGAGATCTGCGGCGACTTGAACGCCTTGAGCTCGGAGGGAAGGCTCGCGAACGCTTCCTCGCCGGCCCGCAGAGTGAGGCCGGACATCGCGGCGAACGGGAATACGGCCGCTGCCACGACAAGCCCGGTGATCAGGCCACAGAGCAGGAAGACGAACGCGTTGACGAAGATGTTGTGATCTCGTCGGCGTATCCAGGAGCCCACCGCTGCACCACCCGTGTTCGGCGAAACGATCCGCGTCTATCACACCGCATCGTGTCAAGAGGGTGGGACGGTGTCAGCCGTCCGTGCGTAGGCCGGACGGCTGAGATCGACTCTGCGAACGGGCGGTGGTCAAGATCGAATTCATAGTGGAGGATTTCGTGGTGCCGCTTCGGGGGGAGGCGGCAGCTATGGAGGATTTGTGCCCGAGCCGACCCGCCAAGCCGATGACAAGGTTCTCGCGCTGGCGTTCTACCTGCTGGTTGACGTGTCGTACTCGATGGAGGGTGCTCCGCTGCGGGCGGTGAACCAGATCCTGCCCGAGGTCATCGACGCGATCGAGGAGAGTCCGACGCTGGGTGACGTGGTCCGGCTGGGCGCGCTCGACTTCGCCAACGACGCGCAGACCGTGCTGCAGCTCGGGGATCTGCGCAACGTGAAGAACATCCCGGTCTTTACGTGCCGCGGTGCCACGTCGTACGCGGCGGCGTTCCACAAGCTGCGCAAGGACATTGAGCGGGACATGGCGGAGATGAAGGCGGACGGTTTCAAGGTCTATCGGCCGGCCGTCTTCTTCATCACCGACGGCGCGCCGACCGACCAGCAGGCCGAGCTGGACACGGCGTTCGCCGAGCTCACCGACCCCGGTTTCAAGGCCCGGCCGAACATCATCCCGTTCGGCGTCACCCCGTCGCTGGAGAAGGCGGTGCTGGACCCCTGGGTCTATCCGAAGCCGTCGGACAGCGGCAAGTCGATGCGTAGCTACGTGTACAACGGCACCGGTGACGCGGCGACCGCGATCAAGCAGATCGCCGAGGTACTGATCACCAGCATCGTGGCGTCGGCCAATTCGGTGAGTGACGCCGGCACGGCCGGCGGTTTTGTGCCCCCGGCCGACGAAGACCTCGACGACTGGATTTGAGGGTCGCGGCGAGGACGAGGGGGCCACATGCGGTACGACGGCCGGAAACCGCCGGCGGAGCCGGTGGACGACGACGCGGACTGGCCGGCGCCGCTGGACGGAGATCCCGGCGAGCCGGACGCGGGGCGGGCGCCGGTCGTCGAACCCCGGCAACCGGATTCGCTGAACGAGCCACGCTGGCACCGCCACCTCGATGAACGGTGGGTGGTGGAGGACGAGGGGCGCCAGCCGCTGGTCCGCCCGATCGTCGCGGCGCGGGTGAAGTCGCCGCCGCCGGACGTCGTGGTCGACGGGGCGGATGCCGGCGCGATCACTTTCCGGGCGGCGAGTGTCCGTGGACTCAGTCATCAGGAGCGCGGTGAGCCGCGCCAGGACGCGTACGCGATCCGGTTCACCAGGGATCAGCGATGGCTGGTCGGTTGCATCGCGGATGGGGTGTCCGACGGGGCACGCTCGCACGAGGCGGCGGCCGAGATCGTGGACAGGCTGACCGGCACGCTGATCGACTTCCTGACCGGTCTCCCGAGGGAAGACCCGTGGACCGACTGGCAGAGCGTCGCGGACGCGATGCCGTGGGCGGAGGCGGTGGACGCGGCGAACCACGCCGTGACGAAGCGCGCCCGGGAACATCTGCGGCGGGCGTACGCGCGGCAGGGCGCTGAGGAGAAGCTGCGCGAGCTCGAGGAGTCGCTGCCCTTCGCGCACGTCCGGACGATCATGTCAGCCACGGCACTGGTCTTCGTGGTGGAGACCGTTGCGTCCGCTGACGGCACGCACCGCGCCCTGCTGGCGAACCTGGCCGGCGACTCCAGCGCCTTCCTGCTGCGCGACGACGAGTGGGTCCCGATGGTCGCGATCAAGAACGAGGGTGCCGAGATCATCTCCAGCACGGTGCGGCCGATGCCCGACCGGATCGAGCCCCACGTGGCCGCGTTCCTGCTGCGGGCCGGGGACTCCTTCGTGGTGATGACCGACGGCCTCGGTGATCCGCTCGGCAGCGCCCGCGGCACCGTCGGCGCGTTCCTGCGGGAGAAGTGGCGTACGCCGCCGGACGTGCTGGCGTTCGCCCAGCATCTCGCGTTCTACAAGAAGACCTTCACCGATGACCGGACCGCCGTGATGGTGTGGGCGAGCCCGCCGAGGCGACGACGATGAGCGCGAGTCCCGAGTTCGTGGTCGATCAGCTCGGCCGGATCACGCCGCTGGCCCGTGGTGGCACGGCGACCGTCCACCTGGTGCCGGACCTGACGAGCGTGGGCAATCAGCCCGGCCCGTACGTCTACAAGAAGTACAACGACAAGACGAAGCAGTCGGCCGGCCCGGCGCTGGGCCGGGGCCTGTCCAACTTCGTGCAGTTCCGGGACCGCCTTCCGGCCAATCAGCTCAAGGCCTGGGATGAGCGGATCATCTGGCCGGTCGCACTGGTCAGGGACGACACCGGTGCGGCCGACGGCATCCTGATGCGGATCATCCCGGACCGGTTCTTCCACCACTTCACGAAGCGCAACGGCGGATCGAACCACAAACCGCGCGAGATCGAGACGCTGTTCGGCGACACCGAGACCGCGATGCGCAAAGGGTTGCCCGACGTCTCGATCGTCACCCGGCTGCAGCTGATCGGGGCGATCGCCGCGGCGTACGGGATGATGCACAAGGAGGGAGTCGTGCTGGGCGACATCTCCGGCCGCAACATCATCTACGACCCGGATCCGCAGCGACCCGCCATCATGGTGGTCGACGTGGACAGCGCCCGGATCCGCGGCAACCGCGCCACGTTCGGCACCCAGCCGCACACGCCGAACTGGCAGCCGCCCGAGGCGTTGGCCGCGAGTCATGCTCTGGAGCGGGCGAAACGAAGTGTTCCCCCGGCACCCCGGGACGTTCAGGACCGGCTGCACAATACCTGGTCCATCCAGAGCGTGAAAACCGATGTGTACAAGTTCGGGTTGATGGTGGTGCGCATCCTCGACTTCGGCCGGGGCTGCGCGGTGAGCCGGGACCCGGGTAAGGCCCGTGCGATTCTCCGCGATCGGCTCGGTCCGGAGGCGCAGGCCTTACTCGACGCGAGCATGGCCGACGATCCGCGCGCCCGGCCCGTGATGCGCGACTGGTACCTGGCGTTGCAGGGCGGTTCCGCCGCCGCCCCGAAGCCGCGATCGAGGTCCGCGCCCACCCCAGCGCCGGAGGCGTCGTCGAGCCTGGCGAACGGTGCCCGGCGCGGCAACTGGGAGTGGGTCGAGGGGCGGGGCTGGAACCGGGTCACTCCGGGTCGTCGGTGACCTGAGGCCGGCCGTACAACGAGCGCCGTGGTGGAGGCATCGAGTCACCGGCAGCGGCCGTTCCGCGAATCACCCGCGGGGCGT
This sequence comes from Actinoplanes lutulentus, assembly GCF_003259845.1. Lineage (GTDB taxonomy): Bacteria > Actinomycetota > Actinomycetes > Mycobacteriales > Micromonosporaceae > Actinoplanes > Actinoplanes lutulentus. The sequence continues at coordinate 49,399 of NZ_QLMJ01000029.1, read as the reverse complement.
CCGGGCCGTTGATCGGCCGGGTCGTCTCGTGGCCGTCCGGCGCCCAGTAGACGCTGTCGTGGCCGGGCGACGGATAGGCCCGCAGCTGGACGGTCCTCGTCTCGTTGTCACCGAGCCGTTCCGCCGACGCGAGCTGGTCCTGCCAGCGCTGCACGTCCCGGTCGGTCGCGGCGTGCGCGTAGTCCTCCCAGGCGTCCAGCACCCGCTGCATCACCTGGCTCTGTGCCTCGACGACCTTCTGGTTGCCGATCTTCGAGGCGTCCTTGATCAGTTGCAGGCGGTCCTGCTCGATCTCGCGCTCGACGTCCCAGCGTTCGGCCGCGGTGCGGGCGTGCTTGTCGTCGACTTCCTTGGCCTTGCGGTCGTACTGGGTCTCGGGCCCGAGGACCTGCAGCAGTTTCATCATGACCGGCAGCAGTTCCAGGCACAGGAAGAGGAGGAAGAGCATGACGTGTGCGAGCTGCAGGGTGGGCCGGTCCGCGGAGAGCCGGTCCAGCGCTTCGAGGCGGGCCAGCAGGCCGTCGTCCTGTTCGCTCTGGGCCGCGTGCGCTCGCTTGGCCGCCTCGAGCCGTTCGGTCAACGTGGTCAGGGTTGCCTGGTTGGCGTCCAGCCTGCTGCGGGCCGCGGTGATCGCGGTGTCCTGAGCGGTGCTGAGGTTGCTCCGGGCGGCTTCCCGTGCGTCCTTGAGCTGCTGCGCGGCGTCGTCGCGTTCGGTCTTGCGATCGTCGCGGATCTGCACTTTCTCGTCGAAGGCGATGCCCGGCCCCGCCTTGCCCGAGCCGCAGGTGCCTTCCTTCTCGCAGACCACGTTCTTCTCCGCGGCCAGGTAAGCCGTCTGCGCCTTGTCGTAGAGCTCCCGGACGGCGGTGACCGCGGGGTCGCTCTCCACGTTCACCGACACGCCCTTGGCGAGGACCGCCTCATCGCCGGCGATCTGCTCGGTCAGCTCGGGGATTCTGGCGTAGTCCGGGTTCGCCGCGATCTGGCGGTTGTACGCCTCGGCCTGCTCGGCCTGCATCACGATCAGTTCGGTCTCGATCTCCGGCGCGAAGATCTGGAGCACCACCGGGGTGGAGATGACAGTGCCGAGGACGAGAGCGAGCAGCAACCGGGGCAGCGCGGCCGCGACCGAGAGTGCCTTGCGCTCCTGCCGCATCATCTGCACGACCAGCAGCCGGTCCAGGTTGAGGATGATGATGCCCCAGGCCAGACCGATCAGGAGTTCGACGACGACCGGCAGGTCCATCGTCATGTGGACGGCCATGATCGCCGAGGCGGCGGCGACCGCGGAGGTCGACACGATGACCCCGCCCATCGCGGCGTACCGGATCCGGTCGCCGGGCGCGGCGTCGAAGACCTCGGGCCGCCCTCCCGCGATCTGCGCCAACCGGTGCGTCAGGCCCACGGAAACCTCCACCAACTCTTGCGGGAACGGGACTTCTCCGGACGCTGGAGGAACCAGCCGCCCATGTCGTGCGGGAAGATCTGAGGCATTTCCGAGCGGCGGCCACCGAGCATCTCGCGCAGGGATCGGCGCTGCGGACGGATCAGGTCGGTCATCGGGTCGGTGACCGAGGAGGCCGTCAAGGCGCTGTGGACGGTGTCGTCGTCCAGCGCCCAGATACCGTTGATCAGGTCACCGACCTGGTGCAGGGTGCGGTTGGACGTCAGCGGCGGTGCGATCGGCATCGGCACCTCGCGAAGGCGCGGCAGCTCGAACACGTTCACCCACGCCGTCTCGTGCCGGCGCTCGCCGACCTTGTTGCGCAGCAGCACGGTGATCGTGCCGGACCTGGTGACGGTGAGCTGGTCGGAGCCCTCGTCGGCGTAGCGGGCGGGCACCTGCGTCAGCTTGCCGTCCGGGGCGATCAAGGAGATCTCGTCCGCGTGGCTGGTGCGCCACCGCACCGTCACGGTAGCTCCAACCGGGGCGAAGGCCGGCTTCACCGAGACCGCGTTGACGATCGGTGGCCCCTGCAGTTGTACGGCCCGGCGGTCCAGGTAGGACCGCCATTGAGCGGCGGCCGGTATCACTGACGGCGCGTTCGACTTGGCCCGGGCGAGCAGGTCCAGCCCGTCGGGGTCGAAGACCGGCATGGGCTGTACGTGATCGACCCGGCCGGTCTTGTCGATCAGGCAGAGCTCGACGAAACGAGCCAGCCAGGTCAGATCGCCGATCGCCGCGTGGCCGTCGGCAGGATCACCCAGACGGGCGTCGCCGCAGTCCGTCAACTGAACCTCGGCGCCGCGGCGCAGGACACGGAAGACGCCGGACTCCAGTGTCCGTGTACCGAGGACGATGCCGTAGCGGTGCGCGAGATCGAGGGTGTCGGCGAGGTCCGCGCACAGGCGCATCCGGGCGACGGTGTCGATCGTCGCCGGTACGGCTCCGGGCGTGACCGGGACCGGGGCGGTGCCGTCCAACCGGAGCAGCGCTATCGATCGGGGAACGAGACGGCCGTGCTCGTCGGCGTCACTGAACGGGACCGGCACTGCCGGCGTCAGCAGGCCGGTGACGACCCGCGGATCGTCGCCGACCACCACCCGCAGCGGCCAGCACACCCGATCGACGATGCGATCGGCATGGCCGTCCGGTGGTGGCAGGCGCCGGATCGCGGTCAGGTCGATCAGCACGTCGAGTGGATGCGCCTCGGCGTCGTCGCCGATGTCGAGGAACCGGCGGTAGGCGAGTGCCCCGGTGACGTCCGGGAACGGGTGTGCGGTCACCTCCATGACCTCGGTGTCCGTGGTCCGTTCCAGGACGGTGCCGGTGACGAGGTCCTTCTCCGCCATCACCCAGCGGGCGTATCGCAGACGCAGGGTGCCGGTCGCCACCGAGTTCCGGATGGCCGCGACGACGTCGTGTGCGACCACGGCGGCGTCGGTCTCGTTCCTGACGGCGTAGTGGTCGGCGGTTTCGTACGCCTGAGCCAGACGTTCCAGCGGTGTGCTGTCCTCGGCCAGCAGGCAGACGAAGAGGACCGTCGGCTGCCACCCCCGGTCCTGCTCGATGCGTGGATTCCGGGTCATCAGGTCGCCGAGGGCGGCGTCCCACTCGCTCGCCGGCTCGGTGAACGTCCCGGAGGTGAGCACCACGATGACGGGCGGCCGCACTTCCGGGAAGTCGGCGTCCAGCTGCGAGATGTCGATGCTCATGCGCCGGAGCATGGCGTCCGCCGCGGCGCGCAGGGCCGGTTCCTCCACGGTGGCGCGCATGGCGGGCAGTTCGTCGGTGAAGTCCACCTGCTGCAACGGCAGTACCTCGCCGGATCCGGCGCTGGTGCCGTAGTGCTCGATTCCCCAGCGGACCGCGAATGTGAGCAGCCCGTCGCTGGAGATCGCGGCAGCGAGGTGGCCGACCATCGATTCAGCGAGGATCAGCCGGTCTTCGCCCATACGCACGGATACGTCGCATAGGAAGTAGACCGGCTGCGGTACTTCCTCGGTGCTTTCGGACAAGTTCTGTTTTCCCCGCCTGGATCGCCACTGTGGAGCCCCGTGCACCGTGTGACCAGAGGTGAGGGTAAACGGGTGGATGTGCGCCGGACAGTGATCGTCATGACAAATTGCCGGACCCGTTGACCGTTCATGATCACGTGGACATCGGGCACTCATTCGTTCGGACACTTGTGCCGCGGCGGGTCCGCGGTCACGGACCGGTTACCGGGATCCGTCGATGGTCTGGGCGGCCGAGAGCGACTGCTGCGGTCCTGCGGACCTAGGAGATCCCGTCGTGATCAGACGGTGATGACGACCTTGGCCCGGGCGTGTTCGGTCTCCAGATAGCTGATCGCCTCGGCTGCCGCCGCCAACGGGAATGTACGGTCGATGACCGGCTTCAGCCGTCCGTCGGCCGCCATCCCGGCCAGCGTGGACAGGTCCTTCTGGCTGGTCGTCGCCGTCAGGATCGAGATTCGCTGTCGGGTGAGGCGGGACGTCAGGCCCGCCCGCAGGATCAGGCGCATCGGTCCGAGGAGGCTGCCGCCCTGGTAGGTGCCGCCGCCGGAGAGGATCAGGGTTCCGCCGGGGGAGAGCGCGCCACGCAGTGTGGACAGTGAGCGGTTGCCGACCAGGTCCAGGACGGCGTCGTACCTCGCCCCATCGGCCGCGAAGTCCGTGTGCCGGTAGTCGATCACCGAGGATGCGCCGAGCGACTTCACCAGCTCCACGTTGCGGGTGCTGCAGACCGCTGTCACCGCCGCCCCGGCTGCCGTCGCCAGCTGGACGGCGAAGGTGCCGACGCCGCCCGATGCGCCGTTGATCAGCACGGTGTGTCCAGGAAGAACAGCACTCAGCCCCTGCAGTGCCGTCACCCCGGCCAGGGGGATCGCCGCCGCCTCGGACGGCGTCAACGCCGAAGGGCGGTGCACCACCAGGTCCTGAGAAATCGCAATATATTCGGCGAAGGCGCCGTCTGCCTGCCCGGCATCGCCGAACACCTCGTCGCCGGGCTCGAAGGACGAAACCCCGGGCCCTGCGGCGACGACCTGCCCGGCGAAGTCCCGCCCGCGCACCCGTGTCTTCGGCCGCCGCAGGCCGATGCTCAGGCGGGCGAACCGCGGGTCGCCGCGCATGACGTGCCAGTCGTACGCGTTCACCGAGGCGGCGGCGACCCGCACCAGCACCTGCCCGTCGCCGGCGACCGGCGCCGGGATCGAGCGGATCGAGCATGAGCCGTAGCGATCCTGCACGAGCGCTCTCATCGAAAACCTCCTAGGTGTACGTCGTACACCCAGTACGACGTGTACGACGTACACCTGTCAAGGGAGCTATCGTGCCCACGTGGTGACAAGGCTGAACCGGGACCGGGTGCTGCGTGCCGCCGTGGCTCTGGCCGACCGGACCGGCCTGGAGCAATTGAGCATGCGCCGGCTCGCTCAGGAGCTCGGCGTCGTGCCGATGGCGCTCTACAAACACGTCGCCAACAAGGACGAGCTGATCGACGGCATGCTCGACGTGGTCATCAGCGAGATCGAGGAGGCGGCGGACTCCGGGGACTGGAAACCGGCCATGCGCCAACAGATCCTGGCCGCACGGCAGGCGATGCTGCTCCACCCGTGGGCGTCGCGCGCCATCGAGATGCGGCAGACGCCGACGCCGGCAGTTCTCGCGTACATGAATGGGGTTATCAAAATCTTTAGAGCCGGCGGCATGTCCGCCGGCTTGACCCACCACGTCATGCACGCCCTGGGAAGCCGGGTTCTGGGTTTCACGCAGGAGTTGTATTCCGCCGCTCCGGGTGGCGAGCCGCCGGACATGACCGCGTTTCCCTACGTCGTGGAGATGGCGATGACGGCCGCGCACGAGAACGACACGATCGTCGGCGGTGGATGCGATGACCAGTTCGAGTTCGAATTCGCCCTGGACGTGCTGCTGGACGGCTTCGAGCGACTCCACGCGAACGGCTGGCACCCCTAGGCCATGATTTCCGGAAGAACTCCGAAACTCAGGTAAACGTCCGAACTTTCGCATGTTGAAACGACATGACGGAGGAACGCACGTGCGCTGGTTCTCGGACCGCAGGATGAACACCAAGATCTTGGTGTTGGTGGGCTTCATGGCGGCCGTCTCGGTGATCGTAGGCGTGTCCTCGTTCAACTCGATGACCCAGATGCGCGCTGCGGCCACCATCATCTACGAACGCAACCTGACCCAGACCGCCCAGCTCGGCAACATCCGTGAGGCGTTCATGCAGACCCGCGTCGACGTCTCCCAGGCGCTCGGCGGCGGCACCCTGATCGCGACGGTGAAGAAGGCTCTGCCGGTCGACGACGCGGACCTCGACGCGCAGATCGCCACCTACAAGGCCGGTCCGATGACCGGTCGCGAGGAGGCCGTGGCGCAGCTCGAGACCGACATCGCCCAGTACCGCGAGATCCGCGACGAGCAGTACCTGCCGGCGCTGGAAGAGATGGACGTCGCGGCCATCACGACGATGTCGCCGACGTTCGCCGCGATCAACAAGGCGGTGAAGGCCGACCTCGACGCGCTGGTCGCGATCGAGCAGTCCCGCGCCGCGATCCGCAACGCCGAGGGCGAGCAGACCTACACCACCGCTCGCATCACGCTGCTCGTCACGCTGATCGCCGGTCTGCTGATCGGCCTGGCGCTCGCCGTCTACGTGGCTCGCCTGGTGGTCGCCGCGGTGCGCCGGGTCTCGTACGTCACCGAAGGCCTGGCCACCGGGGACCTGACCCGCACGGCCGGGGTGACCTCGCGCGACGAGATCGGCATGATGGCGCAGTCGCTGGACACCGCGACGGCGCGGCTGCGGGAGGCGATCGGTGAGGTCGCGGGCAGTTCACAGCGGCTGGCGGAGTCGAGCGAGCAGATGAACACCGTCTCGTCCGGGATGGCCGCCTCCGCGCAGGAGAGCAGCGACCAGGCCGACGTCGTCTCGAACGCCGCCGACCAGGTCTCGGCGAACGTGCAGACAGTCGCCGCGAGCGCCGAACAGATGGGTGCGTCGATCCGCGAGATCGCGCAGAACGCCACCGAGGCCGCCCGGGTCGCCACCACCGCGGTGTCGGCCGCCGACGCCGCGAACCAGACCGTCGCCCGGCTGGGCGCCTCCAGCGTGGAGATCGGCAACGTCGTCAAGCTGATCACCAGCATCGCCGAGCAGACGAATCTGCTGGCTCTCAACGCGACGATCGAGGCAGCCCGCGCCGGCGAGGCGGGCAAGGGCTTCGCGGTGGTCGCGACCGAGGTCAAGGACCTCGCTCAGGAGACGGCGAAGGCCACCGAGGACATCTCCCGGCGCATCGAGGCCATCCAGTCCGACACGCACGCGGCCGTCGCCGCGATCGCCCAGATCAGCAGCGTGGTCGGCGAGATCAACGGTTTCCAGGCCGTGATCGCCTCCGCGGTGGAGGAGCAGTCCGTCACGACCAGCGAGATGAGCCGCAACGTGGCCGAGGCCGCGACCGGCACCACCCAGATCGCCCAGAACATCACCGGCGTCGCCGCCGCCGCCCAGAGCACCTCCAGCGGCGTCAGCGACTCCCGCGCCACCGCCACCGAACTCACCCGCATGAGCGGCGAGCTGCAACAACTGGTCGGTCGCTTCACTTACTGATTTTTTTCGTACGGGGTCAGCGTGGCCGGAGTCCTCAGGCCACGCAGAACTCGTTACCGGCCGGTTCCAGTGGGTGTAGGCCGGAAAAGGGTTATCTCGCCGGTGGTCAGCTGGCGGGGCCGGGGGTGTGGCCGGGCGCCACCGCGGCCTGGACCACCAGGGCGGCCGCGCCGATGCTGGCCGCGTCCCTGGGCTGGGCGGACAGCTCGACCAGCACCGGATGCCGGCGGCGGGAGTGGGCGGTTCGCTCCAGGTGGGTGCGCAGCCGGCGGGCGTAGATCGAGCCGGCCAGCGCCGCGCCCGGGCCGGTCAGCACGACCCGGCCCAGGTCCAGCAGGTTGACCATCGAGGTGGCGGCTACCGCCAGGTGGCCCGCCGCACGGTCGAGGATCTGGAAGGCGGTGGCGTCGCCGGTCACCGCTGCTCGCGCGACCGTGTCGTATGCGCTGGAGAGCGACGTGCCGTTCACCGGGACGCTGGCGTCGGCGACCACCGCGGCCATCGAGGCGTAGCGCTCCACGCAGCCCTGGTTGCCGCACGGGCACTCGCGGCCGTCGTACGCGATGGACATGTGGCCCAGTTCGCCGGCGTCGAAGCTGGCGCCGCGGAAGAGGGCGCCGCCGAAGACGAAGCCGGCGCCGATGCCGGTGCCCAGGTAGATGCAGCCGAACGCCTGCTCACGGGAGACCCGGCGGCTCCAGAACTCGCCGAGGGCCGCGGCCGCCGCGTCGTTCTCCACCATCACCGGCAGCCCCAGGCGCTCGGTCAGCGTCGCCCGCAGGGTGTGGAGATCTTCGGACGGAGCACCACTCGGGTACGGGGTCGGCGCCACGATCGCCAGGCCTTCGATGCGGCCGCGGGGCAGGTCGAGCCCGGCGGTGAAGTCGTCGAACTGGCCGGCCAGCTGGTCGGCGGGTGGGCGGGGCACCACTTCGCGGCCGACGACACCGCCGGTCAGGTCGACCGCCACGCAGGTCAGCGTGTCCGGGCCGAGGTGGAAGCCGATGCCGAAGCGGTTCGCCGGTTTGATGGCGATCAGCTTGCGGGGCTTTCCGCGTACCGAATCGGCGGAGCCGACCTCGTGAATGATCCCGTCCGCGATGAGGTCTCGCACGATGTTGGAGATCGACGGCTGGGTGAGGCCGGTGAGGCCGGCGAGTTCGACGCGGCTGATCGAGGCCGCGGAGCGGATCACGTCGACGATGAGTGCCCGGCTGCCGGGACCCGCGGCTGGCGCTTCACGACGTGCCATCAGAGGTACGGTCTCCGGGTCTCGAACGAACAGGGCAACCCTACCGGGAGGAACCGTTGACTCAGGCGCCACGGCGGGTCGGGCTGGTGCTGGAGCGGGCTTCGCAGGTGCTCGGAGAGGAACCGTACTACCACGAGTTCCTCGAAGGTCTGGAGCGTGTGCTGACGCCGGCGGGGGTGTCGGTGCTGGTGCAGGTGGTGACCGACCGGGACGCGGAGATCGCGACCTACGAGCGGTGGGCCGCCCAGCGGCGTGTCGACGGGGTGATCCTGGTCGACCTGGGGCCGGACGACGAGCGGGTCGCCCTGGTCGCGGGTCTGGAGCTGCCGGCCGTGGTGATCGGGGATCCGTCCACGGCGCAGGGGCTGCCGACCGTGTGGACCGACGACGCCGGGTTCGCCCAGGAGGCGGTCGGGTTCCTGGCAGGGCTGGGGCACCACAGGATCGGGCACGTCACGGGCCCGCCGAGGTTCGCGCACACGCAGCTGCGGCAGAGCGGGCTGGCCGCGGAGGCGGCGGCGCGGGGGATGACGCTGCTGGTGGCCGAGGGCGACTACTCGTTCGACGGCGGCCGGGTGGCCAGCACAAAGATTCTCGCGCAGAAACCGACCGCGATCGTCTTCGACAACGACGTGATGGCGTTGAGTGGGCTGGCCGCGGCGGCGGACGCCGGTCTCACCGTGCCGGCTGATCTGTCGATCGTGGCCTGGGACGACTCGGCGCAGTGCCAGCTGGCCGTGCCCGCCCTGTCGGCGATGAGCCACGACGTCGAGCGGATCGGTGAGCTGGCGGCGACAGCCGTGCTCGCGGCGCTGGCGGGGGAGCCGGCGGAGGTCTATCAGGCGCCGTCGGCGCACATCGTCGTTCGGAACAGCACCCACCCCCTGAGTTGATCATCGCACGGTCGCAGCAGAGCACATCCGTGTCTGCAGACTACATAAATTATTAATTTAACCTTGACGACACACGAGCGAGCCGACCATGCTGGGCGCCCTACGGATCGATTACGAACGAGACGGACAGCGACATGGCGGATAGAAGAACCTTCATCGGCATCGGCGCGGCCGCCGTGCTGGCCCTGGTCACCGGGTGCACCGGCGGCGCGACCGAGGAGGGCCCGGCCGACTTCTCCGGCGAGGTCACCGGCGCCATCACGGTGCTGACCAACCGCACCGACCTCGCCACCACGGCCCTGCCGGAGTACGCGAAGAAGTTCGCGGCCAAGTACCCCGGCACCACTGTCACCTTCGAGCCGGTCACCAACTACGAGGGTGACGTCACCACCCAGCTCAGCTCCGGCGAGTACGGCGACGTCCTGCTGATCCCGAACACCGTCGCCGTCGACCAGCTCGGCCAGTTCTTCGAGCCGCTCGGCACCACGGCCGACCTCAAGGCCAAATACCGGTTCGTCGACGAGAAGGCGTACGACGGGCAGGTCTACGGGCTGTCGATCGGCGGTGTCGCCAACGGTTTCGTGGTCAACACGAAGGTCTGGGCGCAGGCCGGGATCACCGCGCCGCCGAAGACGCCGGAGGAGTTCGTCGCAGGCCTCTCCTTGATTGACACCAAAACACCAGCGATCCCGTTCTACACCAACTACAAGGACGGCTGGCCGCTGAGCTTCTGGAACAGCCAGCGCGCCATCTTCGCCAAGGCCGACGCCAACGAGACGTTCCCGGCCGACGCCAGCCCGTGGCAGCCCGGCAAGGTCCAGTACGTCACCGACGGTCTGCTCTTCGACATCGTGAAGAACAAGCTCACCGAGCCGGACCCGCTCACCACCAACTGGGAGGGCAGCAAGCCGATGCTCGGCACCGGCAAGGTCGCCAGCATGCTGCTCGGATCCTGGGCGATCCCGCAGATGAAGGACGCCGCGACCGCCGCCGGCGCAAACCCGGACGACATCGCGTTCTGGCCCTTCCCGTGGCAGACCGGCGGGAAGTTCCACACCCGCATCGAGGGTGACTACAAGGCCGCGGTCAGCAAGACCAGCGAGAACAAGGCCACCGCGAAGGCCTGGCTGGAGTGGTTCGTCAACGAGTCCGGTTTCTCCGCTGACCAGCAGGCCATCCCGCCGGCGATCGGCCAGGAGTTGCCGGCCGCGCTCGAGGACTTCCAGGCCACCGGCGTCGAGCTGATGGAGCTGCCGGCCGCCGCCGCCAACAGCGGCAAGGAGGACCAGATCATCAAGAGCTCCGAGATCGACCTGGCCGGCAACATCTACCGGCAGAAGCTGGTCGACATCGCCCGTGGCGCGGCCAAGGGTGACAAGGAGAGCTACTTCGCCGAGCTGAACAAGCGGTGGGGCGAGGCGCAGTCCCAGGTCATGAAGTGACGAGGAGGTACGCGGCCTGGCTCTACCTGGCCCCGGCGCTCGCCCTGCTGATCACCTTCACGTACGTGCCGGTCGCCAACATGGTCGTCTACAGCTTCACCTCGTGGGACGGCCTCGACGTCACGATGGACCCGGTCGGCCTGGACAACTACGTGCGGGTGTTCACCGACGAACGCTACTGGCGGGTCTTCCTGATCAGCGGGTACTACTTCGTGGCGTCGTTCGCGCAGATCGCCATCGCGCTGTACTTCGCGGTGATCCTGTCGTTCAACACCCGGTTCCGGAACCTGTTCAAGGGCATCCTGTTCTTTCCGTACCTGCTCAACGGTGTCGCCGTCGGGTTCGTGTTCCTCTACCTGTTCCAGCCGGACGGCACTCTCGACACGGTGTTGCGCTGGGCCGGGCTCGGTGATCAGACGCATTACTGGCTGGGTGACCCGGACATCGCGAACATCAGCCTGGCCGGCACGTCGGTGTGGCGGTTCACCGGGCTGAGCTTCGTACTGTTCCTCGGGGCGATCCAGTCGATCCCGGGGGAGATCTACGAGGCCGCGGAGATCGACGGCGCCGGTGATTGGCACAAGTTCCGGCACATCATCGTGCCGGGCATCCGGCGCATCATCAGCCTGTCGTTCATCCTGGCGATCTCCGGCAGCCTGTCGGTCTTCGAGATCCCGTTCATCATGACCGGCGGCGCGAACGGGACCCGGACGTTCGTGGTGCAGGCGTACGAGACCGCGTTCCAGTTCCGCCAGATCGGGCTGGCGTCCGCGATGGCCGTGGTGCTGCTGCTCATCGTCCTGCTGATCACCTGGATCCAGCGCCGGCTCGTGCCCGACGAGGAGGTGACCCTGTCATGAAAAAAGCCGCTAAATACGTGTCGCTGATCGTCGCCTCGGCGGTCGTGCTGCTGCCCCTCATCGTCGTCCTGTTCGCCGCGTTCAAAACCCACGCCGAATACAGCAGCAGCGGCCCGCTCACCCCGCCGGAGAGCTGGCTCAACGTCGACAACTTCGCCACCGCCTGGACACAGGGCCGGATGCTGCTCGGCTTCTGGAACACCACCGTCATCCTGGCGATCTCGCTGACCGGCACGATCCTGATCGGCACCTTGGCCGCGTACGCGATGAGCCGTTTTGATTTTGCCTTCAAGCGTCTCGTGCTGGGCCTGTTCCTGGTCGCGGCGCTCGTGCCCGGCGTCACCACCCAGGTCGCGACCTATCAGATCGTCAAGTCGATGGGCCTGGTCAACACCCCGGGCTCGGCGATCGTGCTGTTCCTCGGCACCGACATCATCTCGATCTACATCTTCATCCAGTTCATGCAGTCGATCCCGCCGAGCCTGGACCAGGCCGCCATGATGGACGGCGCCTCCCGGTTCACCATCTACCGGCGGATCATCCTGCCGCTGATGAAACCGGCCATCGCGACCGTGGCGATCATCAAGGGCATCGCGATCTACAACGAGTTCTACATCCCCTTCCTCTATCTGCGCTCACCCGATCTGAGCGTCATCTCCACAGCGCTGTTCCGCTTCAAGGGCCCCTATGGCGCGCAGTGGGAGACCATCGCCGCCTGCACCATGATCGTCATTCTTCCGACGGTCGTGCTGTTCCTGCTGCTGCAGCGCTTCATCTACAACGGCGTCACCGCGGGAGCAACAAAATGACGGTCATTCAGGATTTGTCCGGCGTCTGGCAGCTGCGTGGCGACGATGTGGATCTTCCGGCGACGGTTCCCGGCTGCGTGCACACCGACCTGCTCGCGGCCGGCCGGATCCCGGACCCGTTCCTCGACGGCAACGAGCACGAGGTCGCCTGGGTGGGTCGCGCCGACTGGACATACCACCGTGAGATCGCCTGGGACGGCCCGCGGCACGACCGCGTCGACCTGGTCTTCGAGGGCCTCGACACCGTCGCCCGCATCGAGCTCGGCGGCGAACTTCTCGGCGAGACCCGCAACATGCACCGCACCTACCGCTTCGACGTCACGTCCAAGATCAAGATCAACACCCTTCTTTCGGTACGCCTCAACTCCGCCTACGCCGAGGCCGACGCTGTTCGCGATGTGGTGGGGCCGAGGCCGAACGCCTATCCCGAGCCGTTCCCGTTCATCCGGAAGATGGCGTGCAGTTTCGGCTGGGACTGGGGTCCGACGCTGGTCACGGCGGGGATCTGGCGGCCCGTCCGGCTGGAGGGCTGGAGCACGGCGCGGATCGCCACGGTGCGTCCGCTGTGCACGTACCGCAGCGATGTCGGCCCGGAGGGTCTCGGGAAGCTGGACCTGACCGCGGAGATCGAGCGCGTCCGGGATCGCGCGCTGCGCGCGCAGGTCCTGCTCGACGGCCTTCCGATCGCCCTGCTCGACCTCGCTGCGGGGGAGACGGTCATCCACGCGGAGCTGGACGTCGCGGGGGTGACACCGTGGAACCCGCGCGGTCACGGCGAGGCCGCGTTGCACGACCTGACCGTGGTGCTGCTCGATGGCTTCGATGGCGAGACCGAAATCGATCGGTGGGAACGGCGGGTCGGATTCCGCACCGTCGCCCTCGATCGCTCGCCCGACGAGGCCGGCACCCGATTCGTCTTCCACATCAACGACCAGCCCGTTCTCATCAAGGGCGTCAATTGGATCCCGGACGACATCTTCCCGTCCTCGATGACCCGCGAACGGTACGCATTACGGCTGCGGCAGGCGGCCGACGCCGGCGTCAATCTGATCCGGGTCTGGGGTGGCGGCATCTATGAGGACCGCGCCTTCTACGAGGTGTGCGACGAACTCGGATTGATGGTGTGGCAGGACTTCCTGTTCGCGTGCGCCTGCTATCCGGAAGAGGAGCCGATCCGTTCCGAGGTGATCGCCGAAGCGCGCGACAACGTGACCCGGCTGTCGCCGCATCCGAGCCTGATCACCTGGAACGGCAACAACGAGAATCTGTGGCTGCGCGACGCCTCCGGCTGGGCGTCGATGCCGGGCGGGGATCTGAGCTGGGGTCCGGCCTATTACCTGGACATCCTGCCCGCCATCGTGGCCGAATTGGACCCGTCGCGGCCCTATCAGGCAGGAAGCCCCTGGTCAGGGTCGTGGGACCACGAACCGAACGACCCCGATCACCAGACCTTCCATTCCTGGGAGGTGTGGAACCGGCAGGACTATGCGCACTATCGCGATTCGGCGCCGCGATTCGTGGCCGAATTCGGGTGGCAGGCGCCGCCGGCCTGGCGCACGCTGCGCGACGCGGTCTCCGACGAGCCGCTGCTGCCGGATTCACCGGGAGTGCTGCACCACCAGAAAGCCGAGGACGGCAACGGGAAACTCGCCCGCGGGCTGGCAGCGCATTTCCCCGCTGCCGGAAGCACGGAGGCTTGGCACTATCTGACGCAGCTCAACCAGGTGCGGGCCGTGCGTACCGGCATCGAACATTGGCGTTCGCACTGGCCGCACACCGGCGGCACGATCGTGTGGCAGCTCAACGATCTGTGGCCGGTCACGTCATGGGCGGCGATCGACGGGGCGGGGCGGTTCAAGCCGCTCTATCACGCGCTGCGGGAGATGCATGCCGACCGGGCGCTGACCATTCAGCCGCGCGGCGTGGCCGTTCTCAACGACACCGCCGAGGTGTGGGACGGCCTGGTGCTGGTGGAGTCGCGGTCGGACGACGGAGTGGTGCTCTCGTCCGTTTCTCATCAGGTGTCCGTGCCGGCTCGCGGCGTCACCGTGGTCCCTGGTCTTTCCCCGGAGGCCGGCGCGGCCATCGTCGTCGCCACGCTCGGTGAGGCGCGGGCGCTCTGGTTCGCCTCCGATGCCACGTCCGCCGATGCGGGGCTCACGGTCACCGCGGAGTCCGTTCCCGGTGGGCTCGACGTGCGGGTGCACGCCACCGGTGTCGCCCGCGACGTGCTGCTGCAGGCCGACCGCATCCACAGCTCCGCCACCGTCGACCAGGGCTTCGTCACCCTGCTGCCCGGCGAGTCGACGGTGTTGCACGTCCGGGCGCCGGTCCCGCTGGACCCGGGTTCGGTCAAGGCGCTGTGGGTGCTGACCGACCTCGCTACTGCTTGCGCCCCTGTCCCCGTACCCAAGGAGGTTGTGAAGTGAAAATCCCCCTCTCGATCGGCGCAGCTCTGATCCTGGGCGCCGCGCTGCTCCCCGTCCCCGCACAGGCATTCCCCGCGACCGGCAAGGCGACAGTGCTGAACTACCTGCGGTCGATCACCGGGACCAGCATCGTCTCCGGCCAGCACAACAAGGAGCCGGCGAGCTCGCCCGGCCAGTACACCGCGCAGGTCAACGCCGTCACCGGCCAGTGGCCCGGCCTGTGGGGCGGCGACATGATGTTCCGCGCCGACGACATCGGCAACCGCCAGCGCGTCGTCGACCAGGCCAAACGCGAATGGGCGAACGGCTCCCTGGTGGCACTGACCTGGCACGCCTGCTCACCGACAGTGGGCCGCACGTGCGAATTCGACGGCGGCGTGAAGACGCAGATCTCCAACACCCAGTTCCAGCAGATCGTCACCGGCGGGACCGCGCTGAACCAGACGTGGCGTTCCCGGATGGCCGAGGTCGTGCCCTACCTGCGGCAATTGCGGGACGCCGGGGTGCCGGTGCTGTGGCGCCCGTTCCACGAGATGAACGAGACGTGGAACTGGTGGGGCGGCCGGTCCGGTTCCAACGGTGGCGCGAAGATCTTCCAGCAGATGAAGGACTACTTCGACAGTGAGGGCCTGACGAACCTGATCTGGGTCTGGAACGTCCAGGACAACCCGGCCGGCGGCTGGTCGTCGTACTACCCGGGCTCGAATTACGCCGACGTCGTGTCGCTGGACGTCTGGTACAAGGGCCACCCGTCGTCGGGCGACTATCAGCAGATGCAGACGATCGCGGCGGGCAAGCCGATCGCCATCGCCGAGATGGGCAAGGTGCCGAACGCGGCGCTGCTGACGTCGCAGACGCGGTGGGCGTACTTCATGGTGTGGTCCGAGCAGTTGCGCGGCAGCAACACGAACGCGGAGATCCAGGCGGCGTACTTCCACCCGAGGGTGCTGAACCAGGGCGAAGTCCGCTTCTGACAGCAGCAACGGGCGGCAACCGATCGGTTGCCGCCCGTTGTTTCAGTTTTCAATCCAGCAAGTCGTCGAACTCGCCCTTTTTGGCACCGTCCAAGAAGGCTTCAAATTCTGGCTTCGTGTAAAGGATGATCTCGCCGTCGGGGTGGCGTGAATTGCGCACGGCGATGAGGTTGTCCGTCTTGGCGACCTGGACGCAATTGCCGCCGGAACTGCGAGCGGCGACGCGCCACGCGAGGGCGTTACGGTCGATTTCGTAGTTGCTCATGATTTTCCCTGGTCTACGTCAATGTGCGGACTAGTTTGTCGATCATGCCCAGTGACTGGTCGCCGTCGAGGGCGAGGCCGGCCAGCCCGGCGAAGATTTCCTTCACCCGGTTGACCTCGTCGGGATCGTCCTCGAAGATCTGCCCGAGCTGACCTTCGGCGTAGATGACCGGTGGCAGCATCTTCTCGGCGAAGTTGAGTACCGAAAATCCGCCGTCATTACCCGGATTAGCACCCACGGAAAAAGGCAGGATCTGAACCGTTACGTTGGGTAGCTCGGTGGCGAGGCGTCGGATGTTGCTCAATTGCTCGCGCATGATGCTGTTGTTGCCGACAGTTCGGTGCAGAGCCGCCTCATCTATCACCGCGTGAAAAAGCAAAGGGTTCTCGCCTGTCAGGATCCGCTGGCGTTGGATTCTGGACTCTACCGTCCGATCCAACTGATCGGCGGAGAAGTGCAGCCGGACCGGCGAGATTACCTCTCTCGCGTACTCGCTCGTCTGCAGCAGCCCGGGAATGAGCGTCGCCTCGAAGTTGTCGATCGCGACGGCGGCGCTTTCCAGATCCACATAGGTCGCCAGGGGTGACTCGAGGTTGTAACGCTGCCACCACCCCGGCTGCGACCCCTCTTTGGCCATCTGGACCAGTCGCTCCGTGGTGTGAGCGTCCAGGCCGTAGTAACTGCAGAGCGCGCGAACGTGTGGTGGTCCGGAGCGCGGGGAGGTGCGGGACGCGTTCTCCAGCCGGCTGATCGTGGCAGCGGGTAGGCCCACGTCTTTCGCCACCTGGGCAGCGGTCAGGTCTCTGGCCTCGCGGTATCCCTTCAGGAGCGCACCGAGCTCTCGGTTGCGCAACGTCGGGCTGCTCCGCCGGACCACAAGACACCTCCTGTTACCCCAGGCTCGATTCTATGTCAACAAGTTCGTTGGCAAGCCGGACCGTGGCAAAACATAGTGTGTCAACATGCGGTTTGGCAATTGCCAACTAGCCGTGTCGCCGCGCAGACTGTCCGTAGGGTCAAGGCCATCAATGGCTGAGGCCTCAAACAGGACGAGCACCCCTGGTTGCAGCCAGGAGTGCCCGTTATCCAACTGTCCGCCCAAACCGGTCACACGGAAAGAAAGGACGAGTCGTGGAAAGTGTAGTCCTTGTGCTGTCCATGCAACAGCCGCCTGGTCACGATGCCTCAAACGTTATGATCATCGGCGCGGCAATTCTGATCCTTCTCGCACTCCGGTTCATCGCGCGTTCTCTGCAGCCGGTCGTCGAAGTGATCAAATCCGCCGCCGCGATGGGGTTGGCCGTTCTCCTCACGGTCGCCGCTCTGGTGCTGGTGGTCATGTCGCTGTTCCTCTGAGGCTTATGGCGGCAATCGTCAAAGGCGACGGTGCCGCCATAGGTCCGCTCAGCCGGTCAATCCCTCCAGCGCCCGATCCACGGCGGCGGCCAGATCCTCGGGCAGCGCGGCGACGGCCGACAGGGCGTCGAACCGGTCCAGGTAGGACGCGGCGTGCTCCGGATCGGCGCGGATCACATCACCTTTCGCGTCCTCCAGGTACAGCAACTCGCCGTGGCCGGCAGTGGTGAAGCCGAGGATGACGAACGGGCCTTTCACTCCCTCGTGCAGCCCGGCTGAGTACGGCACCACCTGGACGCGTACCCGCGGGTTGGCCGCCAATCCGCGCAGGTGCTCCAGTTGGTCGCGCATGATCTCCGGTCCGGTGCCGGACGCGCCCGCCCACCGGTGCAGCGCGGACTCGTCGATCAGGAAGTGCATCCGTGGCGCGTCGTCGCGATTGAGGATCTCCTGCCGGGCCATCCTGGCCTCCACCAGCGGCCCGAGCTCCGCCGGTGTCGCGAAGAAGCTGAGCACCGCTTCTGCGTACGCCCGGGTCTGCAGCAGGCCGGGGATGACGAACGGCTCGAACGCGCGGATGCTGGAGGCCACTTTCTCGTACTCGACGAGAAGCCTGACCTCCCGGCTCAGCGGGGTGTCGCGGACCGTCAGCGGCTGGACCGCCTGGTACAGATCCTGGACCTGGTCGGTGAGTCCGTAGTGGTCGAGCAAGGTCAGCAGCCGGCCGTCCGTGATCCCGTCGGCGACGGCCTCGACGAGCAGCAGGTCCGCGAGGGGCCAGCCGAGGGCGTCGGCGACCTGTTTCGGGTCCCAGCCCGACTGGATCCGGGTGACCGTGAGTTGTCGCCACAGGGTGAGGCGGTGAGCAGGCGGATCCGTGCCGGCGGTCATGGAATCACCTCCTCCAGGATCTCCTGCGTGGCCTGTTCCCGGCCTTTCAAGATCGGCATCTGCTGGCAGCACCATGCTACCTATGGGTAAGGCGTATCCAGCAGCCATTCCCAGGGCGGGGAAAGCGGAGCCTAAATCTGGGGAGTGCCGCTTTTTCCGGAGGTCGCGTACAATCCTCCGGGTTGGCAAAAATGCTGTGTGAATGCGAATAGCGCGGCCGGTCGGCGCCCAGCTTGCCGTGATTGCTGCATTGGCGCCATCCGACTGTTTTCGCGGAAGAGATCAACCGGCGGGTTGCACCACGACGATCTGGATCGCGCTGGTGGCCGCGACCTCCGTCACCACCGGGCCGGTCTGGTCCCAGTCGGGCAGCCGGGGCAGGCCCAGCTGGCGGATCCCGCGGCGCTCGGCGTCGGCCAGGGCGGCGGTCAGGGCGGTGCGCAGCGCCTGCGGGTCCGGTGGGGTGCCGGCGCGCTGGTGGATGACCAGGTTGTAGACGAGCAGGCCGTCCGGGGCCTTCCAGGACATCAGGCCGCCGAGGCGGAGCATGCCGGCCCGGCAGCGTTCGCGGTATCGGTCGTACATCGCCGGCCAGCGGACGCGGAAGTCGTGGTCCATGACGCCGACGCAGGTCACCGCCTGGGCGAGGGCGGGGAACCCCTGCTCGAAGAGGTCACCGGCACGGGTGTCGACGAGGTCCACGGGCACTCCTCGGGGTGGGCGACGTTGCCGCCTTCCATGATGGAGTGTCCGATCATGTTCCGCATAGGGTCACTCGCCCGATAAGGCGAGAATGATGGTCACGAATGCGAAGAAAAGGGCGACAGTGAGGGCCAGCCCGTTCGCCGGCCGCGGGCTCGGCGGTTGGTACGGGGCGGTCAGCTCGTCGAACTCGTCCGGCCTGTCGCGTCCGCCGGCTCGTAGCCGGTTGCAGATGTCGCGTACGCCGGGGGTGTGCCGGGCCAGCTCCGCCGCGGTGAGCCGGGCCTGTGGTGACGGCACCCGGCCGAGCAGCGTCACGACCTGGTCGTGCACCTCGACGGTGATCCGCTGGCGGTGCAGAACGGGGTCGCCGACGATCCGGGCGATCACCCGGTAGGTGAGCAAGGTGTCGATCTCGGTCTTCACAGCGCGCTCCGTGCCTGGTGACGGCGCCCGAACCGGTACGCCGCCACCGGGCGCGGAGACAAGACCCCAGTCTTGGCCGCCGGCTTGGCGGTCCCGACCCGGTCATGTGACAACCAGATGACGATTGCTGCGGGCGTACCCAATTAGGGCGTACCCAAGAAGGAAGCCGGCGGCGGTCCCGGCTGCCTGGCGTGCGGGTTTTTACGAGGTTGCGGGCTGCTTGGTGCGGGTTGTCGTGGGTTTTTCGGCGGGGCGGCGGGTCAGGACCTGCGGGCCGGTTTCGGTGACGGCGACCGTGTGCTCGGAGTGGGCGGTGCGGGAGCCGTCGGCGGAGCGGATGGTCCAGCCGTCCTTGTCGAACTTGATCTTGTCGGTGGACTTGCAGAACCACGGCTCGATGGCGATCGTGAGGCCGGGTTCGAGCTTCATGCCGCGGCCGGAGCGGCCGTTGTTGGGGATGTGCGGCGCCTCGTGCATGGTGCGGCCGAGGCCGTGGCCGCCGAATTCGAGGTTCACACTGTAGCCGGCGTCGTTGGCGACCTTGCCGATCGCCGCGGAGATGTCGCCCAGCTTGCCGCCCGGCTTGGCTGCCGCGATGCCGGCCTCCAGGGCGATCTCGGTGGTCTCGATCAGCGTGAGGTCGGCGGGGTCGGGGGTGCCGACCACGACCGAGACGGCGGAGTCGGTCACCCAGCCGTCGATGCCGACCGCCATGTCGAGGCTGAGCAGGTCGCCGTCGCGCAGGACGTACTTGTGCGGCAGGCCGTGCAGGACGGCGTCGTTGACCGACAGGCACAGCACGTTGCGGAACGGGCCCCGGCCGAACGACGGCGCGTAGTCCCAGTAGCAGGACTCGGCGCCGCGCTCCTTGATGCGGCGGCGCGCCTGGTGTTCGAGGTCCATCAGGTTCACGCCGACGGCGGCGGCGTCGCGCAGCTCGGCGAGCAATTCGCCGACGAATTGGCCGGTCACGGCCATCTTCGCGATCTCTGCGGCGGACTTCAACTCGATCATGGTGCTCCCTCTCCCGTTGCGGTATTTTTATACCACGTCGGCGTCCGGGAGGTATCCTGCTGGCATGGTTCGCCAACCGCTCACCCCCCAGCAGATCGCCGCGGGCCAGCGTCTCGGGGTCGCGCTCCGGGCCGCGCGAGGCGGACGCAGCCTCGTCGAGGTTGCAGTGGCCGCCGGGATGTCACCGGAGACCCTTCGCAAGATCGAGGCGGGGCGGCTGCCGGCGCCGGCGTTCGGGACCGTCGTGTGTCTGAGCCAGGCGCTCGACGTGCCGCTCAGTGAGCTGGCCGAGGTGTGGCTGGCGGGAATGCCCGTGCGTCAGGCGTCCTGAGGTGGACGAGACCGCGAAAGCTCGCCGGGTGTGGGACAAGGCCGCGCCCGGTTACGACCGGCAGATCGAGTTCCTGGAACGGCACTGGTTCACCGGCGGCCGGGAGTGGATCGGCGCCCGCGCGACCGGCCGGATCCTCGACGTCGGGGTGGGCACCGGGCGCAACCTGCCGTTCTACCCGGCCGGCACCACCGTCACCGGCATCGACCTGAGCCCGGAGATGCTCGCGGTCGCCCGGCGGCAGGCGCGGCGCCCGGTCGAGCTGCACGAGGGTGACGCCGAGAACCTGCCGTTCGCGGACGCGTCGTTCGACACGGTGGTGTGTGCGCTGTCGCTGTGCACGATTCCGCGCCCGCGGGCGGCGCTTGCGGAGGCGAGACGAGTGCTCGCCGGAGGTGGGCGGCTCCTGCTCGTCGACCACATCGCCAGCAGTTGGCCGCCTGTTCGTGCTGGTCAGTGGCTTCTTGAGCGGATCACCGTGCCGACCGCGGGGGAGCACTTCACCCGCCGCCAGCTGCCCCTGGTGGAGCAGGCCGGCTTCACGATCGTCGAGGTTCAGCGTCTCAAAGCCGGCACGATCGAAAGGGTGCATGCTCGGGTGTGACAGTCTCCGCCGTCCCGGACAGGTGGGGGGCATGGAGCACCAAGGATCACCCCGATGAGCGCGGAGGAACGGTTCCGGGCACTGCACCGGGACACCTACGCCGACCTGCTGCGGTTCGTCGAGCGGCGAGTACCGCCCGACGAGGCCGAGGACATCGTCTCGACGGTGTTCATGACCGCGTGGCGGCGGCTCGCCGAACTGCCCGAGGACGCCCGGCCGTGGCTGTTCGCCGTGGCCCGCAGGACGATGGCGAACCAGACCCGCGGCTGGCTGCGACGGAAGGCCCTCGACGTACGCCTCGGCGGCCGGGACAGCCATGTTCCCGACGGCTCGGCCTTCTCCGCGGCCCGCATCGACCTGGAACGGGCCTGGCGTTCGCTGAGCGCCGCCGACCGTGAGGTCCTCGCGCTGGTCGCCTTCGACGGACTCACCTCGGAGCAGGCCGCGACCGTGCTGAACTGCCGCCGGTCGGCGTTCGCGATGCGGCTCGCCCGCGCCCGCAAGCGGCTTCAGGCCGCCCTCGATCCCGCCGCACCCTCCCTCCAGCTCAAGGAGATGAACGCATGAACGACCTCGACCAGCTCAAGGACCTCGACCCGGCGCGTGGCCGTGAGCCCAGCGCGATGGAGTGGACCCGATCGGAGGCGTTCATCGAGCGGGTGATGGCCGGTCCCGCTCCGCGATCGCACGCCCGTCGCTGGCTGACCGCCGGCGCGGTCGCGGTGGCCGCGGGTGCGGTCGCCGCGGTCGCTGTCCCGGCTCTGGTGCCGGGGGTCGCCGAGAAGGCGGTGGCGTCGTGGACCGCGGCGCCGACCGCGCGTACCGGGGACCAGGTGCTGCCCCAGGCACGCGCCTGCGCGGCCGGTGACGTCGGCGGCGTGACCAGCGCGAACGCGGCGGACGTGCTGCTCGCCGAACAGCGCGGCGACGCCACCCTGCTGATCATGAAGAAGGCCGGCGTGATCGTGGAGTGCCTGCTCGTCGACGAGGATCAGGCCGCGTCGATGGGACTGATCGACGCCGACGCGGTGATCGCACCACCGGCCGGCACGGTCAACCTGGAGACGATGAGCTCGCTCGGCGACGGCGACGGCCAGTGGTCGAACATCGTCGGCCTGGTCGGACCGCAGGTCACGGCCGTCGAGGTCAAGCTCGGCAACGGTACGGTCGTGCAGGCCAGCGTGAAGGCCGGCTGGTGGGCGGCGTGGTGGCCGGGCCCCGAGGGCGGCGAGGTCGACACCCTGACCGTGACCGTGCACGCCGGTGACAGGACGACGAGTCACCTGCCGTCGGAACTGCCCTGACAGTTCGCGGTGATGTGCTCCACGATCGCCGCGCGGCCGGCTTTCGCCTCCGGGACCGGCAGCAGCGGGTAGACGTGGATCGCGCCCTCCTGCTCGTGGTACGTCACCTTCGTGGCGGCGGGCAGCCGGTCACGCAGCAGCCGGCAGTCCGGCAGCGTGATGTCGCGGGTGCCGACCAGGACCTGCAGGGGCGGCAGGCCGTCGAGGTCGCCGTGGATCGGGCTCAGCCTGGGGTCGTCGAGCTCCAGGCCCCCGGTCCACGCGTCGGCGATCGGACGCAGGCCGGCGCGGTACAGCCACGGGTCGGTCGGTTCGATCTCGTCGATGCCGGGATTGGACATGGTCAGGTCCAGCCACGGCGCGATCAGGGTGAGGCCGGAGACGGTGCCTGTTCTCTGCTGCGCCGCCAGTAGTGCGAGGCCACCGCCCGCCGAGTCACCGGCCAGGTAAACGGGCTTGCCGATCTTCTTGATGAGCTCGGTGACCAGGGCGAGTGCTTCCAGGCCATGGTGCTTCGGCGACAGGCCGTAGATGGGTACGTGTACCTCGCAGCCCGTCTGCTCGGCGATGTGCCGGATGAGCGACCAGTGCTGGCCGACGATCTCGCTGGTGTAGGCGCCGCCGTGCAGATAGATAACGGCTTTATCTGGATTTTCGCCGATTTTATAAACGGTGAAGCCGTTGATGGTCGAGCTGGTCGCGGCCAGACGCTTCGGCGGCGTCGACGGGCCCTTCGGCTTGTCCAGCGTCCGGCGTCCGGCGGCCTCGGTGACGAACTTCCGCCGGTACACCAGGCGCATCACGTGCGCGACACCGTTCATCTGCCAGCTGACCATGGCGGCAGGTTACGGGGTGTCCCGGCACCCTGACCAGAGCGAACGCGACGACCGAATACCGCCAGACCATTCACGGCCCGCGACAGACGATGGTGGCATGACCACGTTTCAGATCCATGCCCTGCCGCAACAGTCGCTCGACGGCACCCGCCGCAGCGGGCTCGACGTGTCCGGCACCAAGGTCGAGCACCTCGTCGCCACCGGAGGCGAGTCACTGCGGTGCTGTCTGCGCGATGCGACCGCCGGAGAGGAGATCATGCTGTTCGGGTACGAGCCGCCACTTCCCGCCGGCCCGTACCGGGAGATCGGCGCGGTCTTCGCCCATGCCTCGGCCTGCGCCGGGCCGGCAGCGGAGTCCGATTACCCCGCCGGGTGGCACGGGCGCCCCCAGGTCCTGCGTGCTTACGACAAGTACGGCCGGATCCACCCGGCCACCCGGCTGCACGACGGCAGTGATCCGGAAGCCGCGATCAGCGCGGTCCTGGATGATCCGGAGGTGGTGCTGGTGCACAGCCGCAACGTCGCGTACGGATGCTTCATGTTCTCCGCGACCCGCGCCGGCGCGAGGCCTTGAGGTGAGGCGGAGATGACCCTTGGGTGGCATCCCGGATAGGCCTTTCGCCCGGCGCGTTCCAGGCTGGTCTGATGAGCCTCATTGGACAGTTGATGGCCGTGACACTGCTGGTGACACCGGCCGCGCCGGTGCAGAGCCGGCTGGACGCGGTGGTGAGCGAGGGCGCCGTGGGCGCCCTCGCCGAGGTACGCGACGAGCACGGCGTCTGGCGTGGCAGCAGTGGAGTCGCCGAGCTGGGCACCACCCGGAAGGTCCCGGTCGACGGACGTTTCCGGGTCGGCAGCGTCACGAAGGCGTTCGTCGCCACCGTCGTTCTCCAGCTCGTGGCCGAGGGCCGGCTGCGCCTGGACGACCCCGTCGACACGGTGCCCAACGGTGCCACGATCCGGGATCTGCTCGGGCACACCAGCGGCCTGTACGACTACTTCCACACCCTGCCGATGCCGCCGGAACAGGAATTCCTCGACAACCGGTGGCGCACCTGGACCGCCGGCGAACTCATCGCCCGCGCGATGACCCACCCCGCCGGGGAACCGGGCGGTGCCTTCTCCTACTCCAACACCAACTACCTGCTGCTCGGCCAGATCATCGAGAAGGTCACCGGCCGGTCGTATGGCGCGGAGATCGAGCGCCGGATCATCAGTCCGTTGCGACTGCGAGGCACATCGGTGCCGGGGACGTCGCCACGGATTCCAGGACCGCATCCGCACGGTTACGTGCCGACCCTGGACGGCCTGCTCGACTACACCCGGATGAACCCGTCGATCATGGGCGCCAGCGGCGAGATCATCTCCACGACGGCGGACCTCAATCGCTTCTTCCGCGCGCTTCTCGGCGGCGGCCTTCTGCCGCGCCACCTGCTGAGCGAGATGAAGAACCCCCGAGGGTACGGGCTGGGCCTCGCCCGGCACGCCACGTCCTGTGGTGTCCCGGTGTACGGCAGCGACGGCGACGCGCTGACGTACCAGACCTGGTCCTTCACCCAGGAGGACGGAAAGCGGCAGGTGACGGTAGCGCTGACACCGAACTTCCAGGGCGACCCCGACGACGCTGTCGACGCGCTGCTGGACGAGGTCTTCTGCGGCTGAACCACTGCGGCTGAACTACTGCGGGATGTTCCAGGCCTTCAGGGTGAGGTTGAGGACGACGTTCTCGTTCTCGGTCGACATGGAGTCGACGGTGACGAAGACGAGTTTCTGCGGGCGGCCGGACGCCGTCGCCCTCTGATAGTCGGTGATCGCGCACACGGTCATGCCACGCGTCGGCACGATCGGGGAACGGCCCGGGTTGGTGCGGATCGTCTCCTGGCAGTCGTTCGGGGTGGCGGCCGGGCCGGACACCTGCGCCACCGCGAGGGAGGTGTCGATCTGGCCCGGCACTGCACACCCGAAAACGCCGAACTCTGGGTTGTACCCGGTGTTGAGCACCCGGGGCTCGGCGAGGTCGATGTGCATGGCGTCGCCGGCGCCGCACCCGCCCGAGCGGACCCGCAGGTGCTCGCCCTCGTACGCGATCGTGTACTCCGCGGTGGGGCTGACCTCCGACGGCGTCTCGGTGGTGCCGGGATCGACCGCGCCGTCGGCCGGCTCCTCGGCGGGCGTGGCCGCGGTGGTCGGTGCCGGGGTCTCCGGCGCGGGCGCGGCCTCGGTCGCCGCCGGTGCGGCGATCGGCCGTTCGTTGGCCTGTTTCGCCAGGTCGGTGGCCTGGCTGCTGCGGCTCAGCGCGAACGCCGCCAGCCCGACGCCGGCCAGCCCGACGACGAGGGAAAGAGCCGAGACCACCAGGGTGATCACCAGAAGGTAGCTGCGCTGGCGGGTCGCCGGATTCTGGGGACTGGTCACCTGTTCGGCTCCTTCGCGAAAATCATGTGTGGGTGAGACCGGGATCTGTGAAGGTCATTTCGCCGGCCCGCGATTGACAGACCAGTTCGATACGCAATTTCTGTACGCCGGCGACCGGCACGTCGAGATCGGCGGTCTTTCCCCGGGACAATGTGTGCACAGCGGCTTGCCGATCGTCGGCGAAGACCTTCAGCTGCAATTGCGAGTCGTTGTCCGGCGCTTTCGAGACGGCGAGATTCGCGGTAAGGGTCAGATAACGACCGGCGAGGTCATATTGGATCTTGCGTTGCCGGTCGGTGGACAGGCCGGTCGGGCATGCCATGGTGAGGTCCTGCCCGCTTCGCTGGACGGTGCTGCCGCCGATCTCCGCGTCCAGGCCGGCGAGCGCGACGACCTCGTTCGCGGTGGTTGCCGGCTCCGGAGCGGTTGCTGGGCTCGTGGCGGCAACCGGGCTGGTCGCCGCCGGCGGGGTCACCGGCCGGGCGCCGGGATCGGCCGTGTCGGCCGGTGAGTTCGGCTGTACCCAGGCGAAATAGGCGATGACCAGCCCGGCGATCGCCACGCTCAGGCTGATCCCGCCGAAGACGACCTGCATCCAGGTGGACGCGGTGTCCGCCACGGATCTGCCGTCCGGTTGCTCCGGTGGCCGACGCGCCGGCCGGGCCTCGTCGAGTCGGTGTTCACGCATCGGCGGTGGCGCCTAGACGTACCGCACGACGGAACCCGCCATCCGGTCGTGCAGAGTGCGCTGACCCTCGCCGAAGATCATGAAAGCGTCGACCCACGTGTAGACGGAGAACGTGCAGGTGGAGAGCGCGCCGCCGAGCATGCCCTTGATGCAGAACTCGCGCAGCGCCATCCGGCTCCAGTCGAACGGCTCGCCGCTGTGCGGGTCGACGACCACGTGACCCATCAGCCGCTTCCCCGGCGACTGCCCCTGCGACCAGGTGATCAGCGACCAGATGAACCAGCCGATCCCGAACGTCACCAGCATCAACAGGACGTCGAGCAGCGCCGCACCGAACCGCCCGCCCACCGAGACGAGGGGCTGACCAGCCCCGGCCTTCCGGTAACCGGCGGTGTGCTGAGCCCGATGCACCGGTGCCGTCGACGGCGCGTAGGGCTGAACGGCCGCACTGTGCTGCGGCGCCGGGCTGTACTGCGGCTCAGGACTGTACTGGGGCGCTGGACTCGCCGGCTGCCCATATGCCGGCCACTGCTCCGAGGCGTAACCGGGCGAGACGGGGCTATAGCCCGACGATGCAGGGCCATAGCCGGGCGAGGAAGGGCCATAACCGGGAGCGGCCGGCGGATAACCGGACGGAGCCGGTGGATGGACAGGAGGAACGGGAGGGTAAACCGGATCATTTCCGGGCACGGGCGGTTCACTCATCGATCCTCATTCCACGCCACAAATGAGCTGCCAAGATCACAGTGGACAATCCGTTGAGAAGGCCCAGGCTCGCGGAATATTTGCGGGTCGGCAATCAGTCGCACGGGTGGCCGAACCGTACAGTCGGCTGAGATCAGCGGTACCTTTTCTCCGAATCGATCTCACCTATTCGGCAAACGATCACCAGGGGACGGCGGCGTAGTTCTTGAGGAGTACGCCGTGCAGCGGTGATCCGGACTCGCCGCTGATGATGGGGTGGTAGATCCGGGCCGCCGCGTCGATGACGTCCAGGGGTGGCCGCCAGCCGGCGGCGGCGCGGCGTGACTTGCGGGCTGCCGGGTTCTCGTCGGTGATCCAGCCGGTGTCCACGCCGCACATGTGGACCTGGTGGCGGGCCAGGTCGGGTGCGCCGACGCGGGTCAGCATGTTGAGTGCCGCCTTGCTGACCGAGGTGTGCGGATGCCGTTCGGGGCCGGGGCCGTCCTCGCCGAACCAGCCTTCGCGGCCGGTCACGTTCACCACGTAGCGGTGGTGTGTTCCGGGTGCGGTCAGCGATCGGCGCAGGCGGTCGACGAGCAGGAACGGCGCCACGACGTTGACCAGCTGCACTTCGAGCAACTCGACGGGGTCGATCTCGCCGAGCCGGGCGGTCCAGGAGTTCGCGGAGCCGCCGACGATCAGCGCGCCGGTGGCATCGGTCAGCTCGGAGCCGGTCGTGATCGCCACCGTCTCGAGGGCCGCGCTCCACTCCGGAGGTGCGGCGCCGGGCCGATAGCCGGTGACCGTCTCGACGGCTCGGCCGTCGCTCGCGGCCAGCAGTTCCGCCGCCACGAGAGGCTGGTACGCCCAGCTCGGCCGCCGTACCGTCTGGGCCGCGTTGTTGATCAGGATGTCCAGCGGGCGCCCGTTCTCGGCGAGGCGGTCGGCCAGGTCCAGGACCTGGCGGGGGTCCCGCAGGTCGGCGCCGATGACGCGCAGTGACGTCAGCCAGTCGGCGGCGTCCGGTTCCTGGGCGTAACGCCGGGCGGCGTCCGCGGGGAAACGGGTCACCGCGGTGACCTCGGCGCCGCTGCGGAGCAGTTTCAGCGCCACCTGGAAGCCGATCTTGACGCGGCCTCCGGTCACCACCGCACGCCGCCCGTTCAGGTCGGTGACGGCATTGCGGTGCCGGTGGTGCGTGACGGCACAAGCGGGGCAGAGCGCGTGGTAGAACGCGTCGACAGTGCGGTATCGGCCGCGGCACGCGTAGCAGCGCCGATCCCGGCGGGTCAGGCCGCCGTCGCTCGGCTCGGCCGCGGCGACCGGCAGTCCCTCGACGCGGTCCGGTGCGGCGGTGGCGGCCGTGGCGACGGTCGCCCGGTCGTCGGCGGCGGTCTGCCGGCGCCGGTTGGCGCGTCGCTGCTTCTGAGCGTCCTTGAGCAGCCCGTCGACCGCGCGTTGCACCCGTTGGCGGGTGGGGTCGTCGACGGGCAGTTCGCGAACCTCGCCGAGCACCCGCAGGGCTGCCTCGACCTCGTCGGCGTTCATCGTGTTCTCCACCTCGGCTGCTGCGGGGTGACCGGGCCGGATTCGAACCGGCGTCCTCCGAATGAGACGTTCGGCGCGTCGACCTCTGCGCTACCGGCCACCTGGCAAGGGGTGGGACCCGACCGGATTCGAACCGGCGTCCTCCGCCTTTGCAGGGCGGCGCGACTGCCGCTGCGCTACGGGTCCCACCTTGTCCGGCATCGTACCGAAGTTGATCAAAACCAGGCGACCGATTTCCGGCGACCGGCGCGGTTGCGCGTACGGAAAAAGGGGTTTGATCTTGGGGTTGGTGTTGAAAGTCGTGAATCCGACTTCGCTGATGACGAAAATCGAATGTGGACAGGGGGTGCTGGGGTCGACCATGAGGCGTGGATTTCGATCGTGATCAGGTGGGGGCCAGCGCTGCGCGGCTGCGGGAGTGCCGGCAGGAGCTGACGGGATACACGGGTGGCGGGGCGGTCAACGGGTGGACGCCGGTCGCGCAGGAGATGGCGGACGCGTGCCGGGTGCCGCCGGAGGACATCGCCGGGGTGGTGGCGCGGCTCAAGGAGTTGCAGCTGCTGCTGAACCAGTTGCCACCGAGTCCGGAGAAGAGCCGGATCGGGCAGTTCAACACGCTCTATCTGACGATCACCGAGCAGGTCGAGGCGCATCTCGGCGGCAAGGAGGTCACCGACAGGCGGTGGCTCGAGGTGCTGGACGTCGAGTTCGCGCGGCTGTACTTCAAGGCGCTCGCGTCGTGGGGCACGCCGGACATCGACACGCCGGACGCCTGGGAGGTGCTGTTCCGGCGTTCGCACCAGGAGGAGATCAGCACGCTCGAGGCCGCGGTGCTCGGCGTGAACGCGCACATCAACCATGATCTGGCGCTGGCGTTGATCGCGACGTGGGAGCGGCTGGGTTACATCGGGGACGGGCCGCAGCATCCGGATTATCTGCTGGTAAACCGGATCTTCTACAAGGAGATTCCGCCGTTGCGGCGCCGGTTCGCGAACGCCTGGCAGATGGAGATCGACCGGTGTGTGGGTGAGGTGGACGACTGGAGTCAGCGGGTTCTGGTGCGGACCACGCGGGCGTGGGCCTGGGAGCAGGCCGAGCGGTTGTGGGAGCTCAAGGACAACGAGAAGGACTTCCTGCAGGCGTGCACGCTGATGGACCGGGCGGCGACGATCGCGGGGGAGACGTTGCTGCGGGGCGCCGGGATCGTCCGGGTGCTGTGGCTGACGGTGACGGCCCCGGTCAGGAACGTGTGGCGCAAGGTCCGCCGCCGTCAGCCGAAAGCACCGGTGAAGGTCTAGACCCGGAAGCGGGCGACCAGCGTCTGCAGTTCGTTGGCCATCGAGCTCAGCTCGCCGATCGCCTGCCGGGACTGTGCCGCGCCGGCGGTGGTCCGCTCCGACGCGGAGGCCAGGCCTTCGACACCGCCGGCGATGTCTCCGGCGCCGTCGGCCACTGCGGTGATGCTGCGGTTCATCTCGGCGGTCGTCGCCGTCTGCTCCTCCACCGCGGCCGCGATCGTGGCCTGGTGGTCGTTGATCTGCTCGATGACCGCGGTGATCTGGCTGATCGCCTCGACCGCGCCGGCCGTGTCGGCCTGGATGGCGGCGACCCGGCGGGTGATGTCCTCGGTGGCCTTCGCCGTCTCCTGGGCGAGGTCCTTCACCTCGCCGGCGACGACCGCGAAACCCTTGCCCGCGTCGCCGGCGCGAGCGGCTTCGATGGTGGCGTTCAGAGCCAGGAGGTTGGTCTGCTCGGCGATCGCGGTGATCGCCTTGACGACGCTGGCGATCTCGGCGGACGACGCGCCCAGCTTGTCGATGTGTGAGCTGGTGGAGCGGGCGACCGCGACGGCCTGACCGGCGACCTCGGCGGCCAGGGCGGTGCTCTGCGAGATCTCCCGGATGGATTCGGACATCTCCTGCGCGCCGGCGGCAACCGCGCCGACGTTCGACGAGACCTCGGCGGCGGTGTCGGACACGCCGCGGGCCTGTTCGGACGAGCCCCGGGCGGTGTCGGCGATGGCTCCGGCCGCGGAGGTCATCTCCTCGGCGGCGGTCGCCAGGGTGCTCGCCGACGTGGCGGCCTGGGCGACGACCGTACGCATGTTGCCCTGTGCCTCGTCCAGAGCTCGCGCCATCTGACCGACCTCGTCGCCGGAGGTGACGTCGGCGGTGACCGTGAGGTCGCCGCCGGCCATCGCGCGCAGCGCGGTGCGCACCTTCAGCAGCGGCCGGGTGATCGAGGTGACGATGATGCGGGCCAGTACGCAGAGCAGCAATGCGGCGGCGAGGGCGGTACCGAGCAGGATCATCTGGGCGCGGTCGCGGCTGGAGGCGGCGTCACCTTCGGCGGCGGCTACGGTGGCGGCGAACAGGGCGCGTTCGTTGGCCAGCACCGCGCTGGTGAGGTAATTGTCGACGTCGATCTGTTCCCAGGCGAGGCGGGCACCGTCCTGGTCGGCCTCGGCGCCGGCGACGAAGCGTTCGATGACGTCGCTGTAATCGGTGTACGCGGTCTGGATCCGGCCGACCGCGTCGTCGAGTTCGCTGGGCAGCGCGACAGCGGCGAGTTCGGTGAGCAGCGTGTTCGCCTCGGTGAGGTCGGCTTCGAGCAGGGTGGTCTGCGCGGACGGATCATCGCGGGTGATCGACTGCAGGCCGTTGACCTTGAGGTCGCCGGCGATGCGGTCCAGGCGCAGCACGAGGGTGCTGGCGTTGTTGAGGTTGGCGAGCTTGTCGGCGGTGTCCGCGGCGACGTGATTGGTGTACAGGGTGACGCCGACGCAGGTGCCGACGGCGAGCAGACCGGCCGTGACCAGGCCGGTGAGCTTCGCCCAGACCGGGGTGTCGCTGAACATCGTCACGCTCCGATCTGAGCGGCGGTGTAGTAGCCGCCGTCGATGAGAACCCGCTTGTAGTTGGACTTGTCGACGTTGACCGGCTGGAGCAGGAACGTGGGCACGGTCTTGACGCCGTTGTTGTACTGCTCGGTGTCGTTGATCATGGGTTCTTCGTCGCTGAGCACGGCGTCGGTCATCTGGACGGCGACTTTGGCGAGTTCCCGGGTGTCCTTGTAGACGGTCTCGGTCTGCTTGCCGGAGGCGATGAGTTTGACGGAGTCGAGTTCGGCGTCCTGGCCGGTGATGACCGGCAGTTTCTTCGTCCCGAACGCGGTCAGGATGCCGCGGGTGATGCCGTCGTAGGGGGAGAGGACGGCGTCGACCTGGTGACCCTGTTTCAGGATGCGGGCCATGCGTTTCTGGGCCACGGCGCCGTCCCAGCGCATGGTGGCGACCTCGGCGAATTTCGTCTCGCCGCTGCGCACGTCGAGGCGACCCTTTTTTATGTACGGGGTGAGAACGCTCATCGCGCCGTTGAAGAAGAACGTGGCGTTGTTGTCGTCTGGGGAGCCGGCAAAAAGCTCAAGATTGTACGACTTATCGTTGTTCTTCAGCTTGAGCGCGTCAACAATCGACGTGGCCTGCTCGACGCCGACTTTGTAATTGTCGAACGTGGCGTAGTAATCGACATCGCCGCTGTCCCGGATCAACCGGTCATAGGCGATAACGGGAATATCGGCACCTGCTGCTTTTGCCAGCACACTCTTCAGCGCCGTCCCGTCGATCGCCCCGACGACCAGAGCGCTCACCTTCGCCGTGATCATGTCGTCGATCTGCGACACCTGAACGTCGACGTCGTCATCGGCGTACTGCATGTCCGTGCGATACCCGAGCAACTCGAACTGCTTGACCATGTTCTCGCCGTCGGCGATCCACCGTTCGGACGCCTTGGTCGGCATGGCGAGCCCGACGATGCCGCGCTCCGGGGCGGAGACCGCGGTCTCCTCGCTGCCGCACCCGGCCGTCGCCGTCATCAGGGCCGCCGTCGTGACCAGAACCGCCCACCGTGTGAACACCCGTGCCTCCGGGATTCGTACCGCTTCCGCTGGGTTGCTGATCGGCAGCGAATCGCCCGGATTTAGTGTCAGCTGTCGTTCTTGTGGCACCGGGCGTTTACTCGCATAGATGCCAGAGAAGGCCCTGAAGGGGGAAAGACATGCTGGTTCGCTCCGCACGCTGGCTGGCCGCACCCGTGGTAGCAGGCCTGATAGCCGCCGCCGGTCTGATCCTGATCAACCCGGTCACCGACGCCACTGCCGAACAGCAGGGCCGCAGCCGGCCCGCCGCACGCAACGTCATCTTCATCAACGGCGACGGCATGGCCGCCGCCCACCGCGAGGCCGCCCGCCTGTTCTACGCGGGTCTGAACGGCCGGCTGGTGATGGATCAGCTGCCGTACTCGGGTCAGCTCACCACCAGCCCCGATGATCCCGAGACGGCGATCACCGACTCGGCGGCCGGGGCGAGCGCCTGGGCGACCGGCGTGGCCACCTACAACGGCGCGATCAGCGTCGACACCGACGGCAACCCGCTGCCCACCCTCGGCGCGCAGGCGAAAGCCGCCGGCAAGGCGACCGGCCTGGTGACGACCGCCCAGGTGACCGACGCCAGCCCCGCGGCATTCTTCTCGAACGCGGTCGACCGGGCCGCACAGGACGATATCGCCCGTCAATACCTGGAGAGATCAAAACCGGACGTCATCCTCGGCGGCGGTGAGGACTGGTGGCTGCCGGCGGGCACCCCCGGCGCGTACCCGGACCAGCCCGCCGAAGACCCTGCGGAGGGCAGCCGCAGCACCAAGGGCAACCTGATCAATCAGGCGAAGGCGGCCGGCTACCAGTACGTCTCCACGCCGCGGCAGCTCGCCGCCGCACGCCCGGGCAAACTGCTCGGCCTTTTCGCCAACCAGGAGATGTTCCAGCAGCGTGTCGAGGGTGCGGGCGACATCTACAGCCCCGTCGTCAGCCTGTCGGCCATGACGAAGAAGGCCTTGGAGAACCTGTCCGCCGACCGCGACGGCTTCTTCCTGCTCATCGAGGAGGAGGCGGTCGACGAGTTCGCCCACAACAACAACGCCCGCCGCACCTTGCAGGCCATGGGTGAACTGGACAAAGCGGTCGCGGTCGCCCGGGCATATGCCGCGAACCACCGCGACACCCTGGTTGTGGTGACCGGCGATCACGAGACCGGTGGCCTGGCGATCGAGGATGTTGACGCCGCCGACGAGTCCGTCGACGAAGACGGCCCGTTCCCCGTGCACGGCACCGACTTCCAGTTCTTCGTCGACTGGACCACCAAGAGCCACACCGGCCAATCAGTTCCGGTCACGGCTTTCGGCCCGGGCGCGGAGCGCTTCACCGGCCAGCACCCGAACACCTACGTCCACGAGATACTTCAACCCCTTTTTTAGTACGCGTTTCGCCGTGCGGATATCGTGACTCGCCAATAGGCAGAATCGACGGGGGAGATTCAGTGGGGATGCGAATCATCATTGCCATCGCCGTGGCCGGCGTGACGACGCTGGCCCTGGCCGGCTGCCCGTCGTCCAGTTCGTCGGAACCGGTCTGCGATCAGTCCGTCGCAGGCCGGACCGCATGCGACGACGTCGACAACGAGGTCAGCCGTTCGTGAAACTCGCTCGGTAATCGGTCGGCGTCCGGCCCGTCAGCTGCCGGAACGCCGCATTGAACGCCGACAATGAGGTGTAACCCACCCCGAAAGCGACAGTGGTGATCGGGGTGTCCCCGGCGGCCAGCTCCTCGATGGCCCGCAACACCCGCATCCGCCGCAGAACGGCCCGCCACGTCATCCCGGTCTCGTCCTCGAACCGCCGGGCGAGCGACCGTGGCGCCAGCCCGACGGCGTACGCGATCTGCTCGAAGCTGATGTGCTCGCCGAGCCGCTGTTCGGTCAGCGTGATGGCGTCGCGGAGTTCCGGCGATCGCCCCGCCGGGACGACGACCGGGCTGGGCGACTCGGCGAGCCGCCAGGTGACGGCGGCGAGCGCGCCGAACAGCGTCTCCGCGTACGGCTCCTCGGTGGTGCCGTGGCTCCCGCATTCGTGCAGAAGCGCCCGGGCGAGCGGGCTGAGGTCGAAGACGGTCAGGGCGCTCGGCGGCGCGGGCACGAACGCCGGGTCGAACAGCACCGACGCGGTCGTCACCGGCTGCGGGATGCTGACCCGGATGGCCCGGCCCGCCTCGATGAGCGCGGCCCGGGCCGGCGGCAGGAGCCAGGCCTGTCCGTCGGCTTCGAGCCGCAGCGCACCGTCCGAGGCGCAGAGCAGATAGTGCTGATCGACCCGCAGGTCCCGGGGCGGCTCCCGCGGGAACGTGCGGACGAAGCTGTACGCCTTCGGGCTCATACCTCCAGGATCTCTGCCCGGAATCGCCGGCTGGTCGGCGCCCCGGTCATCAGCGGCCGCAGAACAGCGCCCGATCGTACGAACGACTCAGAAGCCTGATAGCCGGCGAAGGATGCCTCGTCCGTCCACTCGTGGACCAGAGTGACGTGGTGCTGGTCCTCCCGGGATTCGTAGATCCGGAAGGCGAGGTTGCCCGGCATGGCCCGGACCTCGTCGCGTTCCTTGTCGAGCTGTGCGAGCGCGGCGGGCCGGTCGGCGGCCGAGGTCTGAAAATCAACGATGGCGATGAACATGCGTCGATCCTCACGCGGCGAGGGCCCGATCGTCTCCCGTCAGCCGGACAGGTTTGCGCTCGCATCTGACGTGGTTTGAGGGTTCATCCGAACTTCTTCGGGAGAGTCATGCCAAGTGTCAACCGAACGTTCAGCGATACCGTTCAGGGGTATGAACTTGAGTCTGCTTCCTAAGCGTCCGCGTCTGCTCGGTTTGGGTGAGCCCACCCATGGCGAGAACGATCTGCTCGACCTGCGCAACGAGATCTTCCGGGAACTCGTCGAGCACGAGGGCTATCGCATCATCGCGATCGAGAGCGACTGCCTGATGGGCCTGGTGGTCGACGACTACGTCACCTCGGGGATCGGGGTGCTCGACGAGGTGATGGCGCGCGGGTTCAGCCACGAGTGGGGTGCCTTCGCCGGGAACCGGGACCTGGTGCGCTGGATGCGCGAGCACAACGACGGCCGGCCGGCGGCGGAGCAGGTGCGGTTCGCCGGCTTCGACGGGCCGCTGGAGATCACCGGCGCGGCGAGCCCGCGGCAGGCGCTCACCGCCCTGCACGGCTATCTGCCGTTCTCGTGCACGCTGGAGACACTTGATCGTCTGCTCGGCGCCGACGAGCGGTGGCTCAACCCCGCAGCGATGATGGATCCGGCTCAGTCGGTGGGGCAGACGGCCGAGGCCACCGAGTTGCGGGTGCTCGCCGACGAAATGCTGTCCCTGGTCGAGGCGCAGACGCCGCAGCTGATGGCGGAGGGGCGGTGGCATCGGGCGACCCTGTACGGGCGGACCGCCATCGGGCTGCTGCGCTACCACTACGGCATGGCCGACACGTCACCGAGCCGGATCGCGAAGCTGCTCGGCGTACGCGACTCGATGATGGCGGCGAATCTCCTGGCCCTCGCCGCGCAGGGTCCGACCCTGGTGTACGCCCACAACAGCCACCTGCAACGCCCGATGAGCTCGATGCGGATGGGCGGCGATCCGGTGCGCTGGTGGAGCGCCGGTGCGATCGTCGAGGCGCAGCTGGCCGACGACTACGCCTTCATCACCACCGCCCTGGGAACGATCCACCACAGGGGAGTGGGCGTCCCACCCGAGGGCACGATCGAGGCCCTTCTGTACGCCCGCCCGGAGGACCACTGCCTCGTGGACCCGAAGTCCTTGGCCGGGAGCGACTTCACGGCCCGGGTGTCCCCGTGGTTCGGTTACGCGGCGCTGGACCCGGCCCAGCTGAACGCGGTCGACGGCATTCTCTTCCTCAAGGACGCGCGCGAACGCTAGCCGGGGTGCGCCACCAGCGGCGTGAGGCGAGCGCGGCCAGCCCGGCGCCGGCGGTGTTGAGCAGCACGTCGTCCACCGACGACACCCGGTCCAGCCGCAGGGCGTACTGCGCGACCTCGACCAGTACCGAACACCCCGCCGCGAGGGCGAGCACCCGCGGCACCGACGCCAGCGCCGCGAACCGCATCGGCCCGAAGAACCCCAGCGCCGCGAAGACCAGCAGATTCCCGACCACCTGCACCGTCACGGTCAGCGGATCGGCGCCGAGGACCGTGACCAGATCCCGCAGCGGCACCAGACTCACCCGACCGGAGACGACACCGGCCTGATCACCCGGCAGCATGATCATCCACACCCACGGCACGGTCCCGTAGACGATGCCGACCTCGGCCACCGACGTCCGCCACGCGTGTGGATCGCCGGCGGCAGTCCGGCGACGAGCCAGAACCCACACCGTCAGTACGGCCAGCGGCAGAGCGATCATCGTGAGGAGCACGACGCCGTTGAACGTCCCGAACCAGCCGTGCCACCCATTGATCACGCCGCAATCTAACCGTTCCCGTGCGAGCCCGGCGGCGGCCCCGTCACGGCCGGTCGAAGGCATCCATGAGGGTGTTGATTCGCAGGCGCAGATCTGCTGATCGCGCGTTGGCGACGAGGACGAAGACCAGGGCGCTGTCCCTGTCCAGAGTCATGCGGATGTCGAGTGATTCGAAGACTCCCGCCATGGCGTATGCGTGCTCGTCGCCACCAGCTTCCACCGCCTTTGTCACCGCGTCCCATCCTTCGTCGACCGGCTCATGGTGCGTGTAACCGGCCAGCAGTGCGAGGAACGTTCCCAGGTGGTGGAGCTGGACCCGGCCGTCGATCTCATCCCACACGGGTTCGGGCTGAGGCTCTTCGTCGCCGGTCGGATCCAGACCGCCGCTGACGGCGTGCTTGTCGCTGAGGAGTAGATGTACCTGTGCCCAGAGGTCGAGATCCCGGCTGACGCGCCGTGGATCGTACGCAGCGGTAGGCAGCTGAGGAACACGCTTGCGGCCTGTCTCGTCGAGCCGGTACGGAACGTCGAATGCGGTTCGCCACTCCTCGACTGCCACCGCGAAGCGTTCTTCCGCCGCCGGGCCGGTGACGTCGAGGTACCGCCCGATGTCTTCCCAGGAGCTGCCACGTTCGCGCTCGTAGATCACCGCACTGATGAGGATTCGCTCCGAAAGTGTGATCAGCGACGTGGCCTCACTGACCCGGCTGCCGGCTCCGTTGTACGCGTCGTAGCGGGTGACAGTGAGGCTTCCAGCGGTCTCGGAGAGTCCGCGGGCACGGTGGGCGAGCACGAGGCGGGCGAGTGCCGCGCGCGAGTACTCATGCCGATCGTCGTCGTAGGGGGTCGAAGTGCTCACGAAAGCTATTGTCGCGGCCATGGCGCGCAGTGCAGCAAGAGGTGGCGGGATCCTTCTCTCGGCTCTACTCGTGCCGGTGGTGGTGTGCGGCTTCCCGTCCGTAGCCGGCCTGCTCTACACCGCCGCGGTGAACCCCCAGCTGGGCACATTCATCCACTACCTGCTGCCCGCACTGCTGGGCTGGCCCACCGCCTGGATCCTGTGGCGGGCCGCCCGCCAAGCCGCCACCCCACGAGCCGCCTGGTTGCTGGTCGGTGCCGCGGCCCTGCTGCTGATCGCGGTCACCTACGAACCGGTCCGGGTCTGCTTCCAGCTGCTCCAGGAGGAATGGATGGAGACCCAGCCCGGCGGCCGCGGGTACCAGCCGAACCCCTGAGAAACGTCAGCGACTCTCGGCGAGCTTCACCAGGCCGGCCAGGTCGGTCGCCAGCGAATTCTGTACGTCGTCGCCCATGCGCCGCGCCCATAACCGTGCCCGGCGGCCCCGGAGATAGGCGTGGACTTCCAGTTTGCTGCCCGAACCCGCCGGCCGCGCCTCATGGTGAACAGTGAGCTGGGCACCGCGCAGGAACGTCGTGTCCGCGTACACAATGCCGGGTTTCAATGCGGTGACCATGAATGCGGCCTGGCGGCCGCCGTTCGGTTTTGAGACGCCGCGGGCGCCGACCGCGAGGGGTTCGTCCAGTCGCAGGAATTCCATGCTGGCGCTCCACTCGGGATGTGTCGCGAGGTCGCACCAGCGGGCGTGGAAAAACGCGGGTTCGATGTGCGATTCGGCGGAAACCCGGGCGACCTCGATCATGGGGGTGAAGCTACACGTCGGTGGAGCGGGTCAGGTCCTGCCACTGGTCGAGCTCGGCGCCGACCGCGGCGAGTTTGGTACGGATGTCGCTCAGCGTCGACGTGCCCAGCGGAATGCGGGCGGGCATCTCGGCGAGATCGGCAACGGTCAGGATCGCCGCCGCGGCCTTGACCGGGTCACCTTCCTGGAGCTGGTGGTTGTCGGCGGCCCAGGCACGCGACGCCCCGCCGGTCTCGGCATAGGCGTCGATGATGCGCTCGGCGTGCGCCAGCGACGACGAGCCGAGGAAGTCGGTACGCAGCGGGCCGGGCTGCACCGATGTCACCTGAATGCCGAGCGGCGCCAATTCCAGCCGCATCGCCTCGGTGAGCCCTTCGACGGCGAATTTCGTGGCGCTGTAGACACCCCAGCCGGCCCAGGCGACCACGCCGCCGGTTGAGCTGATGTTGAGGATGCGGCCGTGACCCGCGGCGCGCATCACCGGGACCACCGCGCGGACGACGGTGAGCAGGCCGAAGACGTTGATGTCGAAGACCGCCCTGGCCTCGGCGTCGCTGGTTTCCTCGACGGCGCCGACCAGGCCACGGCCGGCGTTGTTGACCAGGATGTCGATGCCGCCGAAACGTTCGACGGCTGCGGCGACCGCCTTCTCGGCCTGTGTTTCGTCGGTGACGTCCAGTGGGAGGACCAGCAGGTCCTCGGTTTCTTCCAGCGCGCGCGGGTCACGGGCTGTCGCCACCACCTTGTCGCCGCGTTCGAGTGCTGCGTTGACGATGTCGAGGCCGAGTCCCCGCGATGCTCCGGTGACGAACCAGACGGACATGTTTTCTCCCCTTGTTGCGGTGTCGTCTCCCATTAGGGCTCGCCCGAGAACCGAAACGAAGGGGTTGACTGGCCCTGCCAGTACCACCCAGATACTGAGGGCATGGAACTACGCGACTTCCTCACCTCGCGGCGGGCGGCGCTCTCCCCGTACGAGGTCGGTCTGCCGAATCCGGCGGCACCGCGCCGGGTCAAGGGGCTGCGCCGCGAAGAGGTGGCGATCCTCGCCGGGGTGAGCGTCGACTACTACGTGAAGCTGGAACAGGGCCGCGTCGGCAACGTCTCCGAGCAGGTGCTCGACGCGGTGGCGCGGGCACTACGCCTCGACGAGGTGGAGAGCCGCTATCTGAGGTCGCTGCTGCACCCGGCCCCGGCCGCGGCGACCGTCAAGGCCCGGCCCGCCCTGCTGTCGATGATCCACGCCATGGACGTGCCGGCCGTCATCCACGGGCCGTACCTGGAGATCCTCGGCGTCAACCATGCCGGAAAGGCCTTGCTCGACGATTACGACGCGATGCCGGCCGGTGACCGCAACACGGCCCG
The DNA here is from genome assembly GCF_003259845.1 of Actinoplanes lutulentus. Lineage (GTDB taxonomy): Bacteria > Actinomycetota > Actinomycetes > Mycobacteriales > Micromonosporaceae > Actinoplanes > Actinoplanes lutulentus. Next base: position 9,208 of record NZ_QLMJ01000029.1, on the reverse strand, counting down.
CTGGATGTTCCTGAACCCGCGCGCCCGCATCGTGTACCGCGACTGGGCGGAGATCGCCGCCGACGTGGTCGCCGTCCTGCGGGCGGCGCCGGTCAGCGAGGCGTTGTCGGGCATCGTCGGTGATCTGAGCACCCGATCCGACGAATTCGCGCGGATGTGGGCGGACTATCGGGTCTCCGAGCATCGGTACGGGGTGAAACGGTTCTTCCACGAGGCCGTTGGTGAGATGCGGCTGAACTGGCAGACGTTGCAGGTCGCCGACGGGCACGGGCAGAACATCGTGGTCTACAGCGCGGACACCGGTTCACCGTCGCAGGAGAAGCTGCGGCTGCTGACCAGCTGGGCAGCGCCTGCCTTACGCGGTACGCCGAGCCAGGTGGACGAATAGATCCGCGGTCAGCTCGACCGTCGGCGGCAGCACCTGCTCGATGCGGCGGTAGACCTCTTCCTGCTGGTCGACCGGCAGTCCCAGGTACGCCGAGACCGTGGAGAGATGACTGACGTAATCCCGCGCCGTCATCGTCAACCGGCGTTCGATCACGTGCTGCTGCACGTCGGTGAACAGCTCGGACGCCAGCAACTCGGTGCCGGGCCACTGCATCTCCGCCTCCGGTGGGGTGCCGTCCGGCGACGGGAACCCGGCGGACTCCAGGAACGGCGCCTGGGCCTGTTGCATGTCCTCGGCCACCGCCTCGTCGCTGAGATCCATCGGGCCGCCGAACGACGCGAACACCCCACCGGGCTTCAGCAGCGACGCGACCCGGGTCCAGCGGCCCTCGGCAGAGGTCCAGTGCAGGGCCGCCGCTGCGAAGACGAGGTCGAACGTCGAACCCGGATCGAGTTCCTCGAAAGAGGCCTGGATGGTGGTGACCGACGCGGGCACGTGGTTGCGCAGCTCGGCGAGCATGGCGTCGTCGGGTTCGGTCGCGGTGACCGTGACGCCGTGACCGGCGAACAGCCGGGTCGCCTTGCCGGTCCCGGCGCCGATCTCCAGCGCCGTCGCCAGCGGCCCGCTCGCATAATCGGCCACGAGCGAGAACAGCTCATCCGGATATCCCGGGCGGAACTTCTCGTACGCTTGCGCCACGGCACCGAAGCTCAACGCGCGAACTGACATGCCGCGCATCGTGGCACGACACCACGATCGCGCGCTCCGCAATTAGCGAACCGCGTACCGAATAATGTTGACCAATCCGCGAGCGCTGCGGCTCCGAACAACCTTCCGGACGGAAGGAGTGCCATGGCAGAGCACGGCCGGCGAGACCACCTGAGACCGGTGCCCGCGAGCCCGGAGAACCCCGAACCGGATGCCGGTTCGCTGCTCAAAGCTGTCGCGCGCGGCGACGAGAAGGCTTTCGGGCGGCTCTATGACCTGGTCACGCCGCGGGTCTACGGCCTGATCCGGCGGGTGCTGCGTGATCCGGCGCAGGCCGAGGAGGTCGCTCAGGAGGTCCTCGTGGAGGTGTGGCGGACGGCTGCCCGCTTCGATCCGGAGCGTGGCTCGCCGACGGCGTGGGTCTTCACGATCGCGCATCGCCGTGCCGTCGACCGGGTGCGTTCCGAGCAGGCCGCCGCGGACCGGACCGTGCGCGCCGGTGCCGCGTCGGTCGACACGCCCTACGACGAGGTCGCCGACGAGGTCGCGGTCCGGCTGGAACGCCAGCAGGTGCGCAGCTGCCTCGACGATCTGACCGAGTTGCAGCGCCAGGCGGTCACCCTGGCCTACTACCAGGGTCACACCTATCCGCAGGTTTCGCGGCTGCTGGACGTACCCCTGGCGACGGTGAAGACACGGATGCGCGACGGTCTGATCCGTCTGCGGGATTGCCTGGTGCCGGCATGAGCGTCGAGATCCACGCCCTGGTCGGGCCCTATGCCCTCGACGCGCTCGACGACGTGGAACGCGCCGCGTTCGAACGTCACCTGCGCGAATGCGAACCCTGCCGTCTCGAAGCCGACGACCTTCGCGAGACCGCGGCCCGGCTCGCCGACGGCGCCTGGTCGGTGCCGCCGCCCGGTCTGCGTGACAACGTCCTGGCCGCGATCGGCAACACCCGCCAGGTCTCGGCCCCTGCCACCCGCTCCGCCCGGCCGGTTCGCCGGATGTGGGTGGCGGCCGCGGCCGCCGTCGTGGTCGCCGCAGGTGCGGCGGGTGCGGGCGCGTGGACGATTCAAGACCAGAGGGTACGCACAGCGCAGGCGACCGCTGCTCAGGAAGCCCGTGTCCGAACCATCCTGACCGCGCCCGACGTCGTGCTGAGGGAGGAGACCCTCGACAGCGGCGGCCGGGTCACCGTGGCCAGCTCCCGGCTGCAGGACGCCGGGGTGATCATGCTGAGCGCCGACGGCGCGCCGGCAGCCGGACGGGTCTACCAGACCTGGACGATCCGGGCCGGGACACCGTCGTCCGCCGGTGCGCTCGGTGAAGGCCAGTCGGCGGCCGTGCAGGTCATCGACGGGTTGCCCGAGGCCAACCAGGTCGGGGTCACCGTGGAGGCGGCACCCGGCGCGACCACGCCGTCCGCACCGTTGGACGCGCTCGTGGAACTTACTTGAGATAACCACCCATCCGGCGGCACGCCGGCTCCGAATCCCGGTCAGTCGATGGCTCGGGAGGAGCTATGACCGGCGTGGACATGGTGGACGAGCGGTACCGGCTGCTCGAATTGATCGGCTCAGGAGGCATGAGCCGGGTGTGGCGTGCCCACGATGAGCTGCTGCAACGCACGGTCGCCGTCAAGGAGATCACCGTGCCGGCCGGCACGATCCGGGAGGCTCGGGCCGCGGCGCGGCTCGACCATCCCGGCGTCGTGAAGGTCTTCGACGTGATCCAGCGCGGCGAGCAGTCGTGGATCGTCATGGAGTTCATCGACGGCCGGTCGTTGCAGCAGGCCGCACCGCTGCCGATCCGGGAAGTGGCCCGGATCGGTCTGCAGGTGATGGCCGCGCTGCGGGCCGCGCACAGCGCCGGGGTGCTGCACCGCGACGTCAAACCGGACAACGTGCTGCTCGCCGACGACGGCCGGGTGGTGCTCGGCGACTTCGGGCTGGCGACGATCGGCCGCGAAGGCGGGCCGGATCCGCGGCTGGGCTCGCCGAACTTCATCGCCCCGGAACGGCTCTCGGACCAGGAGGTGGGTGTTCCGGCGGACCTGTGGTCGTTCGGCGCCACCCTGTACGCGGCGGTCGAGGGGCGTACGCCTTTCGCCCGTGGTGACACCGAGGCGCAGTTGTGGGCGGTGTTGTCGGCGCCGCCGCATCCGCCGAGGCTGGCGGGGGAGTTGTCCGGGCTGCTGCTGGAGCTGCTGGACAAGGACCCGGGTCGTAGGCCCGCGGCGGTGGAGGTCGAGCAGCGTCTGCGGGCCGTGGTCAGCAGCGGGTCGTACCGGGGTCGTGCCCAGGTGTCGGCCCCTTCGGTGGAGATCCCGCAGCGGCGCAGGCCGCGCCTCTCGATGATCATCACGGGGGTGCTGCTCGCTCTGGCGATCGGCGGGGCGGCTGCCGCGAGCGCGGTGAACCGTGCCGACCCGCCGGCGACTGTTGGTGACAGTCCTCCGGCGACCCGGCTGTCCGCCGTACCCATGCCTTCTCCGCCCGGGCTCTGCGGCCCCGACCCGGAGAAGGTCACCGCCGCCACCGCGCGGATCCCGGCCGGGCTTCCCGACGGCTGGATCTGGTTCCGCGACCCGGCCGGTTTCGCCCTGGCGCTGCCCGCCGGCTGGACGCGGGTCGCCGCCGGCAACAACGTCTGTTTCACCGACCCGGAAGGCCGGCGCGCCTTCACCGTGAACGTCGCCGCCGTCGTCACCCGCGAACCGCTCGCCTACTGGCAGAGCCGGGAGAAGGCCGAGGCGCTGCCCGGATACACCCGGATCAGCATGGGTGTCCTGCTGCTCAAGCGCGGCGGCGCCGACTGGGAGTACACCTGGCGGCCCGACTCGGACACCGTCCGCCACGAACGCCGCGTCCTCGTCGCCGTCACCGGCGACACGTCATACCTGCTGCGCTGGACCGTCACCGACAAGGACTGGCCCACTTCGGTACGCCTTCAACGGCGGCTGGTCGACCTGTTCTCGTCTTCGTTCTAAAGGAGTTCGTCATGAGAAGACTGCTGCTCGCTGTCCCGATGTTGCTGGTGCTGGCGATCCCGGCGCCCGCGATGGCCAGCGAATCCGTGCACGTCACACTGCTCGAACTCAACAAGTCGGGCGCGACCGGCACCGCCACGCTGACCGCCCTCGACAACGGCGACCTGAAGATCAGCATCCGCTCCCGTGGCCTGGTCCCGGACTCGCCGCACGCCCAGCACCTGCACGGCTCCGCCGACGGCATGGACTTCCACTGTCCCGCCATGTCCGCTGACACCGACGGCGACGGCTACGTCAGCACCGAGGAGGGCGTACCGGACTACGGCGACATCTTCGTCTCCCTCACCACCAAGGGCGACGTATCCCGAGCCAGCGGCCTGGCCGTGGACCGGATGCCGGTAGCCGATTCACGGGGTGTCCTGTCCTACGACCGCACCATCGCCAGCGCCGACCTGCCCGCGGGCACCGTCGCGCACCTCAAGGACCTGCACATCGTCCAGCACGGCATCGACACCAACGGCGACGATGCGTACGACATGAAGGCCTTGGGCGAGTCGACGCTGGCGAAGGCAGCGGGGTTGAACGGTATCCCGCAGGAGGCGACGAACCCGGCTCTGTGCGGCATGGTCTCGGGCGCGGCGGCGGGCTCCATCCCGGTAGGCGGCGTGGCGACCGGCGACGGCAGCACTCTGGACCGGGGCGTGGCGGGCTGGGTCGGGTACGCGGGGTTGGCGCTGCTGGTGGCGTTGGGCGCGCTGCTCGTGAGCCGTAGGAGTGCTTTCGTCCTGCCGAGGACTGAGCGATGATCCGTCGCCGAGGACCCTCGGTGATGCACCGGATGCGCCGCCGCTCCACGATGATCGCCGCGATGATGCTCGCGGCGGTCACCGGGCTGGCGGCCTTCGCGCTGGCCCGCCCCGATGAAGCACCCGCTCGTCCTTCGCTGAGTGCCGCCGTTCCGTCGGCGGTGACCGCCGTGCCAACCCCTCCGGCGGGCGACCCCGTGGCTCTCACCAGTGGCGAGCTACTGCCCACATCGGAGCCGACCCGTCTGGAGATCCCCCGCCTACGCGTCGACGTGCCGGTGATCGGACTGGGCCTGCAGACCGACGGAACCATGCAGGTCCCGGACGACGCCGAAACCGTCGGCTGGTACACGCGAGCACCCACACCCGGCTCCCTGGGCCCGGCCGTACTCGCCGGCCACGTCGACTACCAGGGTGCGAAAGGCACCTTCGCGGGGCTCACGCGACTGCAAGACGGCGACGAAGTACGGGTGACCCGAGCCGACGGGCTGACGGCCGTTTTCACGGTCACCGCGACGACCCGCTACCCGAAGAACAAGTTCCCGTCCGAAGCCGTCTACGGCCCGATCGACCACGCCGGCCTGCGCCTGATCACCTGCGGCGGCGATTTCGATTCCCGCACCGGCCACTACGAAGACAACATCGTCGTCTTCGCCGCCCTGAACACAGCGACCCGCCAACCCTCCTCGTAGCGTTCTAATCCTGCGCCTCGGCTCGACGCCAGAACTGCCGCGGCGCGTATCCCTCCCTGCGCAGCCAGTGTTCGGTGTAGACGATGCGATCGGCCGGAACGACACCGATAGGCCCGAGGGGAGGATCACTGAGGTCGCGGGACCGTTCCACATGATCCGACTGCCACCGGACAACCGACCAGTAGTCCTCGAAGCCGGCGTCACCCGGCTCCAGAATCCGAGCGGTACCGAACAACTGCGCACCGCGGCTGCTCGCCTGTCCGACCAGAGGCGCGAACACACCGACGGACACACGCGGGTCCTCGCGGAGGTTACGCATCTTCGGCGACGTACCCATGGCCGTGAAGATGATGGTGAAGTCGAGGTGGAAGTAACGCACCGGCGTAGCGAGCGGGCCATCAGCCCCCACCGTGGCCAGCACACACATGTTCTGCGAGGACAGCAGATTGAGTATCCGCCCCTCCAGTTGATCGCGTTCCAACCGCTTCGTCGGGCTAGGACCGGCCAACCACGGGTTCGTCACCACCATGATCACAGCCTCCCAGGAGGTCCTGCCGGCTCTGCCAGCAGGCTGTTTCCGTGGACGAGCCGTTGCACGAGCCGGTGAATCCGCGCAGGTCCCGGCAAGAGTGCACCGCTGCAAAACCCTCGCGACGTTATCGGCGCGTGGGACGACGTGGCCCGCAAACCGGCGGTGCATCCACCGGGGCAATTCCTGTCGTGCCGACGTCACTTGCAGTATGGAATGCGTAACCACGGATCTGCGAGCGGTGCAGTGGAGTCCGGCCGCTCAAGGCGCACCGCAACCGGTTCACTAACTCGCGGTCGATCGACCCGTGCAGGCGAGCCTCGTGGCCCAACGACTGCAAGGCGTTTGCCCGGGTCTGAGCGCTGCGCGATGTCAGCGCTTGCTTGATCCGCGGAAGCGCGACTCCGGCTTCTTGACAATTGAGCACAAGAGCGAGCAGAGCGATACCCGCTTATTCGTCATTTCGGGCGATGGCCTCGTCGACTGCCTCCGGCCGTTCGACCACGCTGGTCCAGCTTCCGTGAACCACGGTTGATCGATCGTCACGTCCGCGATCATGGCATGCCGCCGAAGGCATTTGATGTCTCGACAAGCGCCTCGGGCCGATGGCAGGCGGACATCCTTAAGTAGTGTTACCAGCGTGGGCATCTATCTCGTCAATATCCGCGCATCGGACTGGGCGCAGGACGAGCGCGCACTCCTTCTCAACGAGGCGCTCGCTGCGCGGGGCCTGCCGCCTTACCCTGGTCCCAAGGCGATGGCAACGGCCGAAAACTTCGAGGAGAAGCTTGTGCCGCGCATGAATGATTTCTGGGACTTGTGCGCTAGGTACAGCAACACAGAGGCCCTCGGCGCCATGCTCATCGTACCGGCGGACTTCACTGGCCTGATCGAACTTCCAGTGAAAAGCAATCTCGCCGACGTGACTTCAGTGGCCAGTGCGTGGCGCATGCGGGAGGCGATCGCTCCGATGGCGGCGGAGGTCAAGCTGCCTCTCGACCTGCCCAGCGGCCCAATGGCGCTGACCGAAGCATTCACGGATCGGTTGATCTTCTACGTTGCGCTGTTCAAGCAGGCGGCTGAATATTCGCTGAGGCATAACTGTCCGCTTGAATACGTCTAGCAACTTGCCCCATCACAGTCGACCACCTGCCGTGCCGGCGGCGGCCAGTCGACCAGAACGCGGACAGCGGCTAGATGAGTGAACCGAGTGTTGTCGGCTGCGCGGTCCATTTGCGTTGAGTGTGGCCTCGGTCTGCCGATGGTCAGCGACGTGCGGACGAGTGGAACTCACCGGGTGCTGCGGCGAGGGGTGTTGGTGTTCGGTGCCGTGCTGTTGGTGTTCGGGACGGTCAGTGCGTCTGTCTTGTCCTCGCGAGGGCCGGAAAGCGGGGCGGTTCAGGGCAACGTCCCGGCTGGAGCCGGCGGTCTGGACAGCGACGACAGTTCCATGGCCGGCATTACGGCGACGACTTGTGCCGAACTTGTTGATCAATTACTCGAACGCGATGGCATCGTTGAGTTGATGAGCTGCGAGGACGAGGGCGCCGATTCGTATCCGCCGACAACTCTCTCACCAGAGGAATGGTCGGAACGGATGGCAAACTACTGGGAACCGGTGGAGTTGGGATCGCGTCTCACCGACGGGCGCAAAGCCTGCGAGCCCGGCGCACAGCGGGTTGTCGTCTATACGACGACGCCGTCGCTGTCAGCGGAGTACCTCAACGATTTCGGATTCGGTTTCAAGTTTGAGTACCGGCCGCTCGGCGCTTCCCAGAGCACCATCGTCGTCTCGACTTCGCCGCTCCTGACCGCCGAAGTCGCAGCTGGTAAGACCTACCAGTGGCGCGTCCGCGCTGTGCAGCAGACGGGCTGGTCGACCTGGTGCGAGTTCACGGTCAGAGGCTGATCATGTCGCCCAGTCAACCATCGGCACGTTGCACCCTGCCAGGGTCGCGCCACTTGGCTAACCACAGTTCGAGCCAGCCTGGATTCTTCCACCAGGTCAACGGCGTGGGCCAGACACCGAGTGGTGTGACAGCCGGTCTGATGGCCGCGCTCCTTGCCGAGTAGCCGCCGCCACCGGCGTGCGCCGGACAATTCTGACTACGGTGTCGAGGTCTGCATCCGGACAGACATGAGGCACCCGGATCGCGGTAAATGAGTGCGTATCACGAGCGCAGCAGCGTGTCCTCGATGGAGACCGCGGGAGAAACTTGGATTCGGGCGCGCCCAGACCAGCCGTTGGAGCCAGACTCGATGATGAGTTCCGCGCCGAGCCCAGTCTTGGCCACCGTCAGCAGAGTGGCCATCTCGCGGAACAGGTCGAACACGATCCTGCCGTCTCGGTGGTGGCATACCCGAACGCTGTCCTCGGTGACATCCCAAGTGATCTGAACTTGTTCCGCGTCCGTGACAGGGATCCGCAACTCGCGTACGTACTCGTCACCCGATATGTCTTCAGCCTTGGGCGAGACACCGAGGCAATCCAGCCAAGCCTCGTCGCTGGCTATTTCGAGTTTCGGCACCCTCGCATCCTATGGGCGTTGCTGGCGAGCGCGCGCTCCGGTCCTCGCGGGCGAGCACTCACGGCACCGGGCTGACCAGCTCGCGGCTCGCGGCTCGCGGCACGAAAATGCGGCAGATCAACGTCCGAGCGGCCGATCCGTGCTCAGCCCCGAAGTACGAAACTAGGCGGATGATCAGCGTAGTCGGCGGGTGGCCGATGGGCGACGGTGTCGACGATCTTGCGGTGTACGCGAAGGCCCAGGGCGCTGAGGGCTACGACGTAGTTGTTGGATCTGGCGTAGATCCATCGGTCCACGCATCACCCCCAAGCAATATGCACCCCGATCAGCCGAGGCTCGCCGACACCGTGCGTAGCTCCTCACTCTGCGGTTGCGCACGACCTGCAGCAAATCCAGATGTTCGCGGGTAGGAGTTTGAGTCCCGTGCGGTCGCGGCGGCTTCGAGAATCGCCGGTCTTGGCCGCTGGCCTGGACCGGGAGCCGGGCGGAACCGTTGTCCTCGGCGCCGCCGACTAGGGTCGCTGCTAGTTGATCGAAAGGGAATACCGTGTTCCTGTACCGCCTC
>NZ_QLMJ01000028.1 GCF_003259845.1 Actinoplanes lutulentus | reverse complement strand
GAGAACGTCGCCTACGGCTACCGCACCGCCGCCCAGGTCGTCAACGGCTGGATGAAGAGCCCGGGCCACCGCACCAACATCCTCAACTGCAAGTCGAAGACCGTCGGCGTCGGCGCCGTCTACTCCGCCAACGGCACCCCGTACTACACCCAGGACTTCGGCTACTGACGTTTATTGGCCCCCTGCAAGACCCGCGATGCCCCAGCCGATCCCCCTGCGGCTGGGGCATCGCTGCGTCCCCACCCCCAAGCCACGCCCTGCGCCCCGCGCCGACCTTGGCAAGCCCCACCCACATGGGGCAGCCACAACTTGCCAAGATCGCGGAAGGCCAATCACGCGGAACGCCAGCCACCCGCAAACGCGAGCCACCCGCAGCGGAGATCGGGCCGTGTACCGTCTGGCCGTGATCGATCTCGATCGGCCGGTTCGGCGGCAGGTCAAGCCGCCCCGCCGCCGCGCCCCTCTCGCCGTGGTCGCCGCCCTGGTGCTGGCCGGTCTCGCGGGTGAGCCCGCCCCCGTTCACACCCCGCCGACGACCGACGAGCTCTGCCGCCACCTCGAGGCGGCCGAGGTGAACGGCGGTATGGCTCTCATCGAACCCACCACCGGCGACACCCTCGTGATCATCAGCTGCCCGCCCCACTAACCACACATAACGGTCATGTACTGACCGCAATCCCGGGCACGCTGACGACCATGACTCTTGACCGTTCGGGTTCCCGGATCGACCACCTCAACGTCGCCGTGCCTGATCTCGCCGCCGCCGTGGCCTTCTACGAGCCCGTGCTGGCCAGCATCGGCATCACGAAGATGCTGGAGATCCCGCCGAACGCGACGCCGAACCAGCCGACGGCCATGACCGGGTTCGGGCTGGCGCAGGTCAAGCCGTACTTCTGGCTGATCGACGGCGGCACCGTCGGCACGAACATGCACGTGGCGTTCACCGTCGACACCCGCGAGGAGGTGGCCGCCTTCCACACTGCCGCGCTGAAGGCCGGCGCCACCGAACTGCTCGCGCCGGCCGTCCACCCCGAGTACCACGACGACTACTACGGTGGCTTCGTCCTGGACCCGCACGGGATCAACCTCGAAGCCGTCTGCCACCGAGATTAAATCGCTTTGCCCGGGTTCAGGATGCCCAGCGGATCGAAGACCGCCTTGATCTGGCGCTGTAGATCATGCTGGGCCTCACCCAACTCCTGCGCCAGCCATGTCCGTTTCAGCACACCCACCCCGTGCTCCCCGGTCACCGTGCCGCCCAGCGCGAGCGCCAACCCGAAGATCTCGTCAGCCGCACGATGCGCCGCCACCGGGATCGGCGAGCCATAGGAACCGGCCACGATGATCGGGTGCAGGTTGCCGTCGCCGGCGTGAGCGAGCGTGCAGATCGGCACGTCGTGGCGCCGCGCGATGTCCGCGATCGATCGCACCGCCTCGGCCAGCACCGACCGCGGAACCGCGATGTCCTCGATCAGCGGACGCCCCAGCCGTTCGATAGCGGGCAACGCCTGCCGCCGGGCGGCCAGCAACGACGCCGGGTCACCGTCGCTCCGTACCGACGTGGCACCGCGTTTCAGCACGTCAAGCGCCCGCGCGGCCTCGTCGGCCCCGCCGTCGAGCTGCACGATCAGCAACGCCCCGCCGGACTGCGGCATACCGAAATCAGCCAGCGCTGCGAGTGTCGCGGCGTCGAGCAGCTCGGCCAGAACCGGCTGGATGCGCGCCTCGGCCAGCGCCACGGACGCCGCAGCGGCAGCAGCCACGTCCGGATAAGCCGCCGCGATCGTCGCCGTTGCCGCAGGCAGGGTGCGCAGACGCAGGGTCGCCCCGACGACCACACCGAGCGTCCCCTCCGAGCCGACAAAGAGGCCCGTCAGGTCGTACCCGGCAACACCCTTCAACGTCGCGCGACCGGTATTGATCAGGGTTCCGTCGGCCAGCACGACGTCCAGGCCAAGGACCGAGTCGCGGGTCACGCCGTATTTGGCGCACCGCAGCCCGCCCGCGTTCGTGGCGATGTTGCCGCCGATCGTGGAGATCTCCAGGCTGGCCGGGTCGGGTGCGTAGCGCAGCCCGTGTTCGGCCGCTGCCCGATCCAGATCAGCGGTGATCACGCCCGGTTCGGCGACGGCTACGCCGTCGGCCGCCCGGATCTCCACGATCCGGTCCATCCGGGAGAGATCCAACACCACGGTGCCGGCTCCGGCGGCGCTCCCACCCGTGAGCGCGGTGCCGGCTCCGCGAGCGACCACTGGGGTACGCGTAACCGACGCGCCCCGCAACACTCCTTGCACCTGCTCGACCGTCCGGGGGAACACGACGGCGAGGGGCCGGCCGTCAGGTTCCCATCCGGAACGGTCGAGCCGCTTCTCCCCCAGAATCTGAGGATCCGCTGTCCACTCGGCACCGGTCTCAGCAAGCCATCCGAGCGGCGAAGCGTCCACCGGCGAAACCGGCACGGGCGAGACAGGCGCGGGCGAAACCGGCACCGGCGAGTCCACTCCGGGTGGAACCGTCACGGCTGTGCGCCGGTGGCGGCCGGGCGTTCCGGGTCGGACGACCAGGCCGACCACGAACCCGGATACAGCGCCGCCTCGACCCCGATACTCGCCAGCGCGGCGATCTGGTGTGCCGCGGTAACGCCGGATCCGCAGTAGACCCCGACCGGCCCGGTCACGCCCTCGAAGCGGTCGCGCAACTGGTCGGCGGCCTTGAAGTACGGCACACCCTCCTGCAGGTTCTCGCCGGTGGGCTTGCTGATCGCGCCGGGGATGTGGCCGGCACGCGGGTCGATCGGCTCGACCTCACCGCGGTACCGCTCGCCGGCCCGGGCATCGAGCAACGTGCCGGTCGACGGCAGCGCGGCGGCCTCGTCGGCGGTGAGGGTGGGCAGGTGACCGGGGGTCAGCACGACATCGCCGGCGCGGCGGGGTGACGCCGATCCGGTGGCTTCGGTGTACCCGGCGGCACGCCAGGCGCCGAGCCCGCCGTCGAGGATGCGGACGTCGGAGACGCCGGCCCAGCGCAGCAGCCACCAGGCGCGACCGGCGGCGAGGCCCCCGCTGTTGTCGTAGACGACGACGCTGCTGTCCGTGTTGATGCCCCAGCGGCGGGCGACGCTCTGCAGCGCGGCGATCGACGGCAGCGGGTGGCGGCCGGCGCCGGACTCGTGCGGCCCGGCCAGTTCGGTGTCCAGGTCGACGTAGACCGCGCCGGGCAGGTGGCCGGCCTTGTAGTGCTCGGCACCGTTCGGGTCGCCGAGCGCCCAGCGCACGTCGAGCAGAACCGGCGAGTTGGGCTCGGCGGCGGCACGCCGCACCTCGTCCACACCGACCAGCACCGACGCACGGGCCGCGGCAAGATCCTCAGAAGAAGAGTTCACCCGCGAATTGTCCACCGGAGACGAAGCAGAAGCCGAGGACGACGCGGCCGAAGACGCAGCGGCAGCGGAGACAGCAGCGGCCACCGCCGGCAACGTCGCCGCCAGGTCCTCCTCGCCGAGCGACCCCGCGGCAGTCCCGTCGATGACCGCCCGGTGCACCCGCTCCTGGATGGCCTCGTTCAGCGGCGCCGCCACCCCGTGCAACCGGGCCAGCAGGACGATCTCCCCGTCCAGATAGTCGGTCTCCGGCACCGCCGACCGCGCCAGGCTCTGCCGCGTCGAGTTGCCGACCCGCTCCCGCCCCGGAATCTCGGCGACGCCGAACCCGCTGGTCTCCGGCTTGGCCGGCACGATTCCCGCGGCCGCGTAGACAGCCCGGGCCTCGGCACGCAGAGCGTCGACCGCGGCATCACGCAGCGGACCCGGCTCATAGAGCGCGTCCAGACTGTTGAACAGGTTCCCGATCAGCTTCGCTGCCTTGTGCGCGGTGATGTCCTCGACCTCGTTGACCGCGAACCCACCCCGGCGCAGATCGGCCGCGATCGCCGCGGACACCGCGTCGACGCCGGACGGATAACGCCCCAGCCACAGGATCGCCGGCACCGGGTGAGCGTGATTCACAACCTCCCCGGGTACGACGAACGTGGCCGGAATCCACACCACGATGCCGTGCACACTGGCGAACGAGCGCAGTGCGATCCGCTCGGTCTCCAGTCCGTTCTGCAGAGTAACCAGCGGCAACGAGGTGGCGGCGACTCCGGCGGCGCCGTCGGCCCGCTTCACCGGACGCCACGCCCAGTCCTGGACCGCGGCGGCGCTGTCGGTGCTCTTGGTCGCGAGGATCAGGACGTCGTCCTCGGTCAGGTCGAGCTCGTCAGCGCCCGCGACCACGGGAATGGACAGCTGGTGGGCGCCGTCCGGGCGTACATAAGTGAGGCCTTTGGTGCGCAGGGCGGTGAGTTGCGCGCCGCGCGCGACCAGAACGGTGTCGATGCCGGCGCGGTGCAGTTCGGCGGCGACGGAGGCGCCGACCGCGCCCGCTCCGATGACGATGTAGCGGCTCATGCGGCCACCTCCGAGGCGATCACGGGGAGGTCGGCGCCGAGCTTGAGCCGCTCCAGGAACAGGATGATCGTAGCGGCGGCGGTCCGGTGCGTGACGTCGTTGAGGACGTCGTGGCGGCCGCCGGTGATGCTGACGAGCCGGCCAGGGTACGAATCCCGGGCCGTTTCCAGAGGGCTGACCGTGTCGGCGTCGCCGTGCAGGCCGAGGGTGGGAATAGTCACATCACCCGCATCGCCGATGAGTTCAGTAGGAATTTGGGCCGAAAAAAGAGCGCCCTGAGTCGCCGCGCCGGCCGAGAGCACACCGCGGTGGGTGGGGCAGCCGGTACGCGCCTCGAGCTCCTCGTCCCACCCAATGAGGTTGACACTGGTCGATGCCGAGACCGGGATTCCGGCGAGCACGACAGCGTCGAGACCGGGAGCCGAACGGCGGGCCAGCGACAGCGCGAACAGCGCGCCGGTGTCCGATCCGACGATCACCTTAGGACCCGGCAGACCGTCGTCGACCAGGAGTTTCTCGGCTTCGGCAAGGCTGGCGGCGACATCGGTGGTGATGTCCGGCAGCAGCCGTACCTTGTAGCCGTCGGCAGCGATGCGCTTGCCGAAACGCTGATAGGCGTCGATGGTCTCGCCGCGCCCGGCGGCGACCAGCACGGTCCCCCGGGGAGCGATCCCGGCAGGCTCGTCAAAGGCGTCAGTCATGATTCTTCCCTGCCATGAGCGTCAGAGGTGGTTGCCGGTCAGCATCACCTGATCGCCGGTCGCGTGTCCAACACCGATCCTCGATCAGAAACGAACACGAGTTCTTATCAATTGCTCGGTAGCGTCCGGGACATGGCACAGGTTCTGGACATCCTCGCGCTGCGCAGCCTCGTCGCGGTGGCCGACTGCGGCGGCTTCCACCGGGCCGCCGCCACGCTGCGGGTCAGCCAGTCGGCGGTGAGCCAGCACGTGCGGCGATTGGAAAAGGTGATCGGTCGCCCGATCGTCGAGCGGCAGGGCCGCGGGACCACGTTCACCCCGGACGGCCAGGCACTTCTCGGCGAGGCCCGGCGGATCCTCACGGCGCACGACGACGCGCTGCGCCGGCTGGTCGGCCCGGAGCGCCCGACCGTCACGATCGGCACGACCGAGCACGCCGCCGATCTGATCCTGCCGGCGGTGACCGCGGCGCTGCCGGACCATCAGGTGCGGTTCCGCATCGATCGCACCCGGCGATTGGACGCGGCCGTCGACCGGGGCACGATCGACCTGGCCGTGCACCTGACCGAGGCGTCGTCGGCGGAGGGCACGCCGGTCGGCTCACTGCCGCTGACCTGGTACTCCGCGAAGACCTGGCAGGCGCCGACCGGCCGGGACTGGCCGGTTGTGGCGATCGAGGAGCCGTGCGTACTGCGCCGCCGGGCCCTGACCGCCCTGGCCTCACGGGGGTTCGATCCCTATGTGGTCTGCGACAGCGGTTACGTGGCCGGGGTGCTCGATGCGGTCCGCACCGGACTGGGCGTTGCTCTGCTCGCCAGCGCGGTGACCACTCCGGACGGACTGACCGAGCGGGACGACCTGCCGAGCGTGCCCCCGGCCACGATGAGCCTGCGGGCCAGGTCAGGGGCCGATCCTCGCGTCGCCGAAGCGGTCACCGCGGGTCTGCGTACCGTCTTGGGCCCTGCTCCGAGCTGAGCCACGCACCCGGAGTGAGTAAAGGCAAGGAGCGCGACCGATAAGCGATCGTGATCACGTTGATCGCGGATCGTCGTTGGACACCCTTCCCAAAGACCTATTACGTTGGTAGGAGTTATAGGGATCCTGCGGTTACCGAACCGCTGCTTGAGGGGTGGTTCCGCGTGGCCGTCGAATTCATCAGTGCCGTCAACGTCAATCCGAGCAACGAGCTCAACCGGCTCGGCAGACCCGACGTCGACCTGCCGTTCTTCACCCGGTACGTCAACGCCCTCGAGGACGCGGGCTTCGATTACACGCTCTGCGCCTACGCCTCGGCCTTCCAGGACCAGTTCGCGATCGCCAACCAGATCGTGGCGCGCAGCGAGCGGGTCGCGCCGATCGTGGCGCTGCGGCCGAACACGATCTATCCGACCGTCGCGGCCAAGGCCCTCGCCACACTCGACCAGTTCGGCGGCGGGCGGGCGGTGGTCCACTTCATCTCCGGCGGCAACGACGCCGAGCAGGCCCGCGAGGGCGACTACCTGACCAAAGAGCAACGGTACGCACGAACGGCCGAATACATCGACATCGTCCGCAAGGTGTGGACGAGCACCGAGCCGTTCAGCCACGAGGGCGAGTTCTACAAGTTCGACGACTTCGTCAGCGTGGTCCGGCCGACCAACGGCACCATCCCGGTGTCGGTGGGCGGGTCGTCCGCTGAGGCGTACCGGGTCGGTGGTTCGCGCGGTGACATCTTCGGGCTCTGGGGTGAGCCGCTGAAGGACACCCGCGACCAAATCGACGCGGTGAACGCGCAGGCCGCAGCCGCTGGACGGACCGACAAGCCGCGGATCTGGGTGACGTTCCGGCCGATCATCGCGGCCACCGAGGAACTCGCCTGGGAGAAGGCGCACAAGATCCACGGTGTCCTCGCCGAGGGCAACAAGGCGAACTGGTTCCGGTCCAGCCTCGGTGGCAGCCAGCCGCAGAACGTCGGCTCCCAGCGCCTTCTGGAGATCGCCGGCCGGCAGGACGTGCACGACCGGGCTCTCTGGACACCGACCGCGAGCGCGACCGGCGCGGCCGGCGCCTCGACCGCCCTGGTCGGTACGCCGGAGACGGTCGCCGCCGCGATCCTCGACTACGTCGACCTCGGTGCCGAGCTGATCTCGATCCGCGGTTACGACAACCTCAACGACCTCATCGATTACGGACGCTTCATCCTCCCGCTGGTCCGCCAGGAGCTGGCCCACCGGGAAGCCACCGGGCAACACGGCACCCTGCAGGCCGACAACCCGGGAGCACTCGCAGAGAGGACCGCCGCATGAGCACCTTCGACCCCGCCATTCCGACGACCGCTTCGCCCGAGGTCGAGTTCATCAGCCTCTCGCACCTGAACCCGTCGACCGAGCTCAACCCGGTGCCGTCGCGGGGCATCGACCTCGCGTACTTCCGCAAGTACGTGCGCTCGCTGGAGGAGGGCGGCTACGACTACACGCTGCTCCCCTACGGCTCCGGCACCGCCGACTCGTTCGTGACCGCGAGCGCCGTGGGGCAGCTGACCGAGCGGATCAAGCCGATCGTGGCGCTGCGTCCGAACACGACACCGCCGACGGTGGCCGCGCAGAAACTCGCGACGCTGGACCAGCTGACCGAGGGCCGGGCCGTCGTCCACCTGATCTCCGGCGGCAGCGACGCCGAGCAGGCCCGCCAGGGTGACTATCTGCCGAAGAACCGCCGGTATGCGCGCACGTCGGAGTACATCGACATCCTGCGGGAGTCGTGGACCTCTCCTCAGGCGTTCAGCCGCGATGGTGAGTTCTACAAGTTCGACGAGTTCGGCCCGGGCTTCGCCCCGTACAACGGCTCGATCCCGATCTCGATCGGCGGCCAGTCCGACGAGGCGTTCGCGGTCGGCGGTGCCAAGGCGGACATCTTCAGCTTCTGGGGCGAGCCGCTGAGCGACCTGCGCAGCGAGATCGACCGGGTCAACGGGATCGCTCTTGAAGCGGGACGGCCGAAGCCGCGGATCTGGGTGACGTTCCGGCCGATCATCGCACAGACCGATGAATTGGCCTGGAAGAAGGCGCATTCATACGTCGCCAAGATCGCTGACACCTTCAGCAAGAGCGCGTACGCCCAGCAACGGCACCGCCAGGCATCCCCGCAGAACGTCGGTTCCCAGCGTGCTCTGGCGCAGGCCGCACAGTCCGAGCTCTACGACCGCGCCTTGTGGACCCGGACCGCTGCCGTGACCAACGCGGCCGGCGCCTCCACCGCACTGGTCGGCTCCCCGGAGACGGTCGCCGCGGCGATCCTCGACTACGTCGACCAGGGCGCCTCGCTCGTCTCGATCCGCGGGTACGACACCCTGGCCGACGCGGTCGACTACGGCCGGTACATCCTGCCGCTGGTCCGCCAGGAGATCGCCCACCGCACGGCGACCGGCCAGCGCGGCACCTTGCAGGCCGACCACCTGGGCAACCACGCGCCCGAGTACGGCCGGTTCGCGACGGCGGGTCAGCAATGAGCGGCCTGGACCTCTCTCCTGACGCCCTCGCGAAGGTCACCGCGGAGATCGCGGCGACCGCCGGCGAGTACGACCGCACCGGCGATCTGCCCTGGGCCGGCATCGAGGTCGCGCACCGGGCCGGGCTGCTCACCGCCACGGTCGGCACCCAGTACGGCGGCCCCGGCGCCGGTCCCCGCGACACCGCCCGGATCCTCACCGCGATCGGCGAGGGCGACGCGTCGGTCGGCCTCCTCGCGGCGAACTCGCTGAACACGCACGCCGCGCAGGCCGCGTTCGGCACCTGGCCCGCGCACTACTACGAGGATCTGCTGCGCCGCTCGCAGGACGGCCCGGCGCTGGTCAACGCGATCCGCGCCGAGCCGGAACTGGGTGCTCCGGCTCGCGGTGGCATCCCTAAGACGACCGCTGTACGCACTGACGACGGATGGGTGCTCAACGGCCGCAAGGCCTACGCGACCGGCGGCACCGGCCTCGCCTACCACGTGGTCTGGGCCGTCGAACCGGAGACGCAGCGCGTCGGGCACCTGATCGTTCCCGGTGACCTGCCCGGCATCACCTGGATCGAGACCTGGGACCACCTCGGTCTGCGGGCGTCGAACACCCACGACGTGGTCTATTCCGACGTGCGGCTGCCGGCCGACGCGTTCCGGGAGATCCCGCGTCAGCCCGACGGCTCCTACCGCGACCCCGCCGCCGCGGCCGGACCGGGCAGTTTCGGTCATCCGGCGCTCTACATCGGGGTGGCCCGGGCCGCGCGCACCGCGTTCGCCGCGTTCGCCCGGGAGCGGATTCCGGCCGCTCTCGGCAAGCCGATCGCGCAGACCGAGCGGATCCAGTCGGTCGCCGGCGAGATCGACCTGCAGATCGTGCAGGCCGAGACGCTGCTGCACGGGGCGTTGCTGCGCCTCGAAGCGGGCGACACCACGATCCTGCCCGAGCTCTCCGCGATCAAGGTGGCGATCGGACGCTCCGTGATCGCGGCGACCCAGACCGCGGTGGCCGCGCTCGGCAACCCCGGCCTGTCCCGGCACCACTCGCTCGAACGTCATTTGCGCGACGCCCTGTGCATCCGGGTGCATCCGCCGCAGGAGGACGCCGTTCTGATCGCCTCGGGCCGGCGGGTGCTCGGCGTTTAGGCGTACCCACGGACCTTGAACTTGATCTTTGCCTTCCCCCACCCTTAGAAGGACCGAAATAATGCCTATTTCTCGATATCTCAGACCTATTGCCGTCGCGCTCACCGCCTCGCTCGCCCTTGCCGCCTGCGGCGGCGGCGCGGAAGAAGCCAACACCGCCTCGGGTACGCCCAAATCGGGCGGGACGTTGAAGGTCAGTTTCTGGCCGGACAACCCGAACTTCTCCTGCATCGACCCGTTCCAGGTGTACTGGATCGAGCACCGGTCGATCATCCGGAACTTCGCGGACTCGCTGACCGACCAGGACCCGGAAACCGGCAAGATCGTCCCCTGGCTCGCCGAGAAGTGGGAGATCAGCACCGACGGCCTGGCCTACACGTTCACGCTGCGTGACGGCGTGACGTTCAGCAACGGCAAGAAGGTGGACGCGCAGGCGGTCGCCGACAACGTCACCGGCTGGATCGACACCGTCAAGACCACCAACGGAGCCGCTTACGGCGCCTCCTACATCCAGGGTCTGACCGGCGCGACCGTTGTCGACCCGCTGACCGTGAAGCTGACGCTGAGCAAGCCGAACTCGTCGTTCCTCCAGGCCACGTCCACGACGAACCTGGCGATCACCGACCCGTCGGAGTTCGCGCTCGCCCCGGCGGACCGCTGCACCGGCAAGGGAGTGATCGGTTCCGGTCTGTTCGTGCTGGACCACTACACGCCCAAGACCGAGACGGTGCTGACCAAGCGGGCCGGGTACACCTGGGGTTCCTCGTTGAGCGAGAACACCGGTGAGGCCCGCCTGGACAAGGTGATCTTCAACTACGTCGCCGAGGACAGCGTCCGCACCGGCAACCTGACCAGCGGCGCCATCGACGTCGCCTGGCCGCGGAACCCGTTCTCGCCGCAGGACCAGACGCTGATCGAGAAGACCGGCAAGAAGATCGAGGAGCGGTCGCTGCCGGGTGTCTCCTACACCCTGTTCGCCAACACGACCGCCGGTCGTCCGCTCGCCGACAAGCAGGTCCGGCTGGCCCTGTCCAAGGCGATCGACCGCCAGACCTACGCCACCACGATCTACGGCGCCGGATATCCGGTGGTCAAGGGCGCGTTCAACTCGACGACCCCGTACTTCAAGTCCGAGGAGAGCAAGCTCGCGTACGACCCGGACGGTGCCGGCAAGCTGCTCGACGCGGCCGGCTGGACGCTCGGCGCGGACGGGATCCGGGTCAAGGACGGCGAGCAGCTGACCATCGATTACCCGCTGACCTCGTTCGTCTCCAGCGCGGAGTTGCTGCAGGCGCAGGCCAAGAAGGTCGGCATCAACATCGCGCTGCGCCAGCTCACCCCGGCGCAGCAGGCCACCTACCTGGCCGAGGGCTCGTATGACCTGACCTCGACGTACTTCACCCGGGCCGACCCCGGCGCGCTGCAGTTCATCCTGAACCCGGACGTGGCGAACTCGAAGGCGCTGGCCCGTCAGGCGTCCACCCCGGACGCGGTCGCCAAGGTCCAGGAACTGTTCGCCAAGGCGCTGGAGACCACCGACGAGAAGCAGTCCGAGGCTGCGTACGGCGAGCTGCAGGACTACCTGATCGACGAGGGCATCACGCTTCCGCTCAACGAGCGGGTGCAGAAGGCCGGCCTCAGCGAGAAGGTGCACGGATTCGCGTTCACGTCGGAGAGCTTCATCAAGCTCAACGACGTCTGGAAGGACTGACGTCTCTCGGACCGGGCCGTGTTCACACGGCCCGGTCTTTTGAAAGGTTTCCCTATGACCCGGTATGTCATTGGTCGAGTCCTCCAGGCCGTCGTCGTCCTCTGGGCCGCTTACACCCTGACCTTCGCGATCCTCTACCTGCTGCCCAGCGACCCGATGGAGCTGCAACTCGCCGCCGCCGGGCTCCAGCTCGACTCGCTCACCCCTGAGCAGGTCGAGGCCGGCAAGGCCCAGTTCGGGCTCGACCAGTCGATCGGGGCGCAGTACTGGCATCATCTCTGGGCCGCCGTGCAGGGTGACTTCGGCATCTCGCTGACCCAGCAGGTGCCGGTCACCGATCTGATCGGGCAGCGGATCGGACAGACGTTGCTGCTCAGCGCCTCCGCCGCCGCGGTGGCGCTGGTCGCCGGTTCGACGCTCGCGTACGTCGCGACGTTCGCGCGCTGGAACCCGCTGCGCACGTTCCTGACCCGGCTGCCGGCGCTGGGCGCGTCGTTCCCGCAGTTCTTCATCGCGCTGTTCCTGATCCAGTTCTTCTCGTTCCAGCTCGGCTGGTTCCCGGCCACCGGCACCGAGGGCGCGTCGTCGCTGGTCATGCCGGTGCTGACGATTTCGGTACTCAACTCGTCGATCCTCGCCCAGGTGCTGATCAAGAGCTTTGACGAGACGTTGTCGCAGGCGTACATCACCACCGCCCGCGCGAAGGGGCTGTCCCGCTCGGCGGTGCATCTGCGGCACGCGTTCCGCAACGCCGTCCTGCCGGCCATGACGATCCTCGGCGTGATCGTCGGGCTGACCGTGACCAGCGCGATCGTCGTCGAGACCGTCTTCACCCGTGAAGGGGTCGGCAAGCTCGCCCAAGAGGCGGTGCTGTCCCAGGACGTGCCGGTCGTGCTCGCCGTGGTCACCATCGCGGCGGCGCTGTTCGTCGTGGTGAACCTGATCGTCGATCTGCTGTATCCGCTGCTCGACCCGCGCATTTCACACACCCGCGACAAGGTGACCCCTCCGGAGGTGGTGGCGGTATGACCACCGTGACTGTTCCTGACCTGGTTGACGCTCGTGCTTTTGAGCGCATCGGCGGGCGGCGGGCCGAGCTGCGATCGGCGCTGGTGCAGCTGGTCCGTAAACCGGCCTTCCTGATCGCCGTCTTCTACGTGCTCTTCGTGATCGTCTCGGCGTTCGCGCCGACGCTGTTCACCTCCTGGGGGCCGTACGACACGTACCCCGAGCAGGCCATGCGGGCGCCCGGCGCCGAGCACCTGTTCGGCACCGACGTCTACGGCCGTGACCTGTGGACCCGCGTCCTTTACGGCTCCCCGCTGACGATCAAGGCGACCCTGCTGGCGCTGACCATCGCGGCGGTGGCCGGCCTGTCGATTGGCATCGTCTCCGGCTTCTTCGGCGGCCGTCTCGACGCGATCCTGATGCGCATCGTCGACGTGCTGCTCGCCATCCCCGGCCTGCTGCTCGCCCTGTCGATCGTCACCGCCCTCGGGTACGGCACCCTGCCGGTGGCGATCGCCGTCGGCATCGGCATCGTCCCCGGTTTCGCCCGCACCACCCGCGCCGAAGTCCTGCGGGTCAAAACCCTGCCGTACGTGGAGGCCGCCCGCGCCGGCGGCGCCTCCTGGACCCGGGTGCTGCTGCGCCACATCCTGCCGAACTCGTGGGGCCCGGTCGCGGTCCTCACCGTCCTCGACGCGGGCGTGGCGATCCTGGCGATCGCTTCGCTGAGCTTCCTCGGTTTCGGCGCGGCCCCGCCGGCCGCCGAGTGGGGAACGCTGATCTCCGACGGCCGCAACTACCTGGTCACCTCGTGGTGGCTGAGCCTGCTGCCCGGCCTGTTCGTAGCGGTCCTGGTGCTGAGCCTCAACCACATCTCCAAGACGCTGCAGGAGCTGACGAGATGAGCCTCTTCCCGACCTTCGTGCTGGAGCGACTCCGATGAGCCTTGTCGAGATCAAAGGGCTCGATGTTGGATATGTCAGGCATCGTGCTGTCACCCCCGCTGTCATCGGGCTCGATCTGAGCGTCGGCGAGTCCGAGGTGGTCGCCATCGTCGGCGAGTCCGGCTCCGGCAAGACCAGCACCGCCAACGCGATCATCGGCCTGCTCCCGGCGAACGGCCGGATCACCGCCGGCTCCGCGATCGTCGACGGCATCGAGACCGCCGGCGCCCGCGAACGCACCTTGCGCAAACTCCGCGGCTCGGTCGTCGGCCTGATCCCGCAGGACCCGATGGTCGGCCTCAACCCCACCAAGCGGATCGGCGCCCAGGTCACCGAAGCGATCAAACTACGCGGCGGCACCGACTCGGCCCTCGACTTCCTGTCCCAGGCCGGCGTCCCGGACCCCGAGCTGCGGGCACATCAATACCCGCACGAGCTCTCCGGCGGCCTGCGCCAGCGCGCCCTGATCGCCATCGCCCTGGCCGGCCGTCCGAAACTGATCATCGCGGACGAACCGACCAGCGCCCTCGACGTCACCGTGCAGAAACGAATCCTCGACCACCTCAGCGGCCTCGTCCGCGAGCAGGGCATCTCCCTGCTGATCATCACGCATGACCTGGCCGTCGCCGCCGACCGCGCCGACCGGGTCATCGTGATGCAGGGCGGCCGCAAGATCGAAGAAGGCGATCCGGCGACGATCCTGCGCAACCCGCAGGATCAATACACCCGGCAGCTGATCGCTGCCGCGCCCCGGCTCGCTCACGCCGGGCGGGTGGTTCCGCGCTTTGACGTACGCGGGGAGGACGTCCCCGATTCCGTCCTGACCCTGACCGACGTCAGCAAGACGTTCTCGATCAGCGACCAGCGGCGTGGCCGGCGGGGTTTCAACGCCCTCGACAAGGTCAGCGTCCGGGTACCCCGCGGACGCACGCACGCCCTGGTCGGCGAGTCCGGCTGCGGCAAGACCACCACGCTGCGGATCGCCCTCGGCCTCGAATCGGCCACCAGCGGATCGGTGGTCCTGGACGGCACCGAGATCAGCAACCTGTCGTGGAACCAGGTCCGCCCGCTGCGCCGCAAGGCCCAGCTCGTGCACCAGGATCCGTTCGCCACCCTGGACCCGAAGTTCACCATCGGCCAGTCGATCACCGAACCCCTCGTCTCCTTCAAAATCGGCAACCGGAAGTCCCGGCAGGCCCGTGCGCTGGAGCTGCTGGACCAGGTGGCACTGCCGGCGTCGTACCTGGACCGGCTGCCCAGCGAACTCTCCGGCGGCCAGCGGCAGCGGGTCGCCATCGCCCGGGCGCTCGCGCTGGAGCCCGAGTTGCTGATGCTCGACGAGCCGGTGTCCGCGCTGGACGTACTGGTCCAGGAGCAGATCCTGCAGCTGCTCGCCGACCTGCAGAAGAACCTCGGCCTCTCGTACCTCTTCGTCTCGCACGACCTGGCCGTGGTCGCCGAGATCTCGCACACGGTGTCGGTGATGAGCGAGGGCAAGGTGGTCGAGGAAGGCCCGGTAGCCGAGGTCTTCACCAACCCGCAGAGCGAGTACACCCAGGAGCTGATCGACGCGATCCCGGGGCGCCGTGTCGACGCCTCCTGAATCCCGGGGGCGTTCGACGCTGCCGGACACCCGGCGGGGGTCGGCGCTTCTCGCGCAGCTGGCCGGGGCGCGGGCCAATCCGGGACCGGCGGCGGTCGCGACGGTCACCGGGCTGATCAACGGGGCGACCATGGTGGCCGGCGCCTCCGCGATCGGCTGGTCCACCGACCATCTGGTGGTGCCCGCGCTCGCCGGCGACGCCGTACCGGCGAGCATCTGGTGGACCAGCGCCGGCCTGGTGCTGGGCATCTCGGCGGCCCGATGGAGCACGATCTTCGTCCGGGGGCTGTCCACCGGCCGCGTGCAGTACCGGGCGCAGGCCGAGACCCGCCGGGCCGTGATCCGCCGGTACCTGTCTCTCGACCCGGCCTGGCACCGGCGGCACTCCCCCGGCCGGCTGCTCGCCCACGCGATCTCGGACGTGGACGCGCTCTGGTCGCCGATGCAGTTCGCGTACTTCGCGGTCGGCATGGTGTTCATGCTGCTCCTCGCCCTCACCGAGCTGTTCTTCCGTGCGCCCGTGCTCGGGCTCGTCGGCCTCGTGCTGGTCTTGCTGGTCCTGGCGCTCAACATCACCTATCAGCGGCTGCTCGCCCCGCGTGCCCGCGACACCCAGGCCGCCCGCGGCGTTGTCGGCGGTGTCGCCCTGGAGTCGATCGAAGGCGGCCCGGTCGTCCGCAGCCTCGGCCTCACCGACGCCGAGGACGCCCGGTTCGCCCCCGGTGTGCAGCGGCTGCGCGCCGCCGACCTGCGGATGGCCTCGATCAGCTCGATCTTCGACCCGCTGCTCGAACTGCTGCCCACCGCTGCTGTCCTCGTCGTGCTCGCCGTCGCCGCGCCCCGGGTGCAGCAGGGCAGCCTCAGCGTCGGCGACCTGGTCGGCGTGGTGTACCTGCTGATCACCGTGGCGATCCCGCTCAACGTGATCAGCCGTTTCCTGTCGATGCTCCCGATGTCCGGCGCCGGCCGCGAACGTGTCCAGGCCGTCCTCGACTCCGACGAGGTCCTCCGGCACGGCTCCCGCCACCTCGAACAGCCCAGCCCACTGCGCGTCGACCTGCGGTCCACCGGCGTCACTCGCCGGCACCGGCAGATCCTGCGCGACGCCGACCTCACCCTGGAACCCGGAACCGTCACCGTCGTCGTCGGCGCCGTCGGTTCCGGCAAGACCACGCTGCTCGACGTGGCCGGCGGGCAGATCCACCCGACCACCGGCACGGTCGCCTTCGACGGCGTCGACGTCCGCGAACTGACCGCCGGTGTCGTCCCGGACGCGGTGGCCGTGGTGTCGCAGAGCCCGTTCCTGTTCGCCGAATCCCTGCGCGACAACCTCGCCCTCGACCGTTCCCTGCCCGACGCGGACCTGTGGGAGGCGCTGCGGGCCGCCGCGGCCGACGACATCGTCCGTGAACTGCCCGACGGCCTCGACACCGTGGTCGGCGAACGCGGGGCCACCCTGTCCGGCGGCCAGCGCCAGCGGATCTGCCTGGCCCGGGCGCTGGTCCGCAAACCCCGGCTGCTGGTCCTGGACGACGCCACGTCGGCGCTGGACTCCCGTGTCGAACAGCAGGTCCTGGCGTCGCTGGCGGACCTGGTGGCCGACGGCGGCCCCACCGTCCTGATCAGCACGAACCGCCCCGGCGCGGTCGCGATCGCCGATCGGGTGGTCCTCGTCCGCGCAGGACGCATCGTCGCCACCGGCACACCGTCGTCCCTGCTCGACGTGGAGGAGTACCGCCGGATCGTGACCGCCTACCGGCCTGCTGACCGTGACGAGGAGGCTGCCGGCGATGCGCGTACCCATGTCTCTTGACCGGCCGGAAGCGGCTGCTCCTGGTTTGAGCTCGATCTCTGGTCGCTCGTTCCTCACGACTGCCCTCCGTTTCTCGCCGCAGCTGCGGCAGGGATTGCTCGTTACCGGGCTGCTCGCCCTGCTGGCCGGCGGCGGCCGGATCGTGGCGCCGCTGACCATCCAGCAGGCGATCGATTCCGGTCTCGCGCCGCACACCGTCGCCCCGGCCGTCACCGTCGGCGCGATCGCGGTGCTCGTCGCTGGAGCCTCGTCGTTGCTGCTCAACCGGCGTCTCCAGGAAAAGGTGGAGAGTGCCCTGGCCGGGCTACGCCGTGACGGTCTGCGCCGGGTTCACGACATGGCCGCGTCGACCGCCGACCGGGTACCGAGCGCCGATCTGGTCTCCCGGCTGACCAGCGACGTCGACCAGGTGACCACGTTCCTGCAGGGCGGTGGCATCCAGTTCGTCACCAACGCCGCCCAGTTGCTGATCGCCGGCGTGATCATGTCGGTGTTCAGCTGGCAGCTCGCGGTACCCGTGCTGCTGCTCTCCGCCCTGCTGATCAGCACGATGATGCTGATGCAGCGGGTGATCGCCCGCCGTTACGCCCAGGCCCGCCGTGACCTGTCCCGGCTGCAGAGCGTGGTCGCCGAGTCGGTGGCCGGCGCTCCGGTGATCCGCTCCACCGGAACGGCCGCCCGCACCGCCCGCAAGCTCGACGACGCCGTCGACCAGGCCCGCGACAGCCTGCTGCGCACACTCGTCCCCTTGCACGGCAACACCGCGCTCGGCGAGGTCACCATCGGCGTGATGACAGTGACCGTGCTGCTCGGCGGCGTCTGGTTCTCCCTCGCCGGCGATCCCGCACAGCCCCGGCTCAGCTCGGGCGAGGTCGTCGCCATGATCTTCCTGGTCACGTTCTTCGTCAGACCCCTCCAATTCCTCGTGCAGAGCCTCGGCGAGGCGCAGAACGCCCTGACCGGCTGGCGCCGATCCCTCGAACTGGTCGCCACCCCCAGCGAGGCGGTGACCGACGGCTCCGCGCTCCCACCAGGCCCGCTCGGCGTACGCGTAACCCAGGTGTCCGCGCGTTACGGCTCAGGCCCCCTGGTCCTGCACGCCCTGTCGGTCGAGATCGAGCCGGGCGAGCACGTGGCAGTGGTAGGCCGGACCGGCTCCGGCAAGTCCACGTTCGCGAAGCTGCTGACCCGCCGCGTCGTCCCGTCCGCCGGAACGATCTGCGTCGGCGGGGTGGCCCTCGACCGGATCGCATCCCTGGCCGGGCGGGTGGTGATCGTCCCCCAGGACCCCTTCCTCTTCGACGGCACCATCGCCGACAACATCAACCTCGGCACGCCGCACACCGCTGTGTCGCAGGGGAACGCAGCCGGCGCCTCCCCCAGTGGTTCCTCGCGCGACGGTGTCGAACGGATCGTGGACGAGCTCGGCCTCAGCGACTGGCTCGCCGGTCTGCCCGACGGCCTGGACACCCAGGTCGGGCTCCGCGGCGAACGTCTCTCCGTCGGCGAACGCCAGCTCGTGGCCCTCGCCCGCACCGCCCTCGCCGACCCTGACCTGGTCATCTTCGACGAGGCCACGTCCGGGGTGGACCCGGCCACCGACGTAGCCGTCCAGAAAGCCCTGGCCGTGCTCACCCGCGGCCGCACCACGATCGCCATCGCCCACCGCATGATCACCGCTGAGACCGCCGACCGGGTGCTCGTCTTCGACGGCGGCCGCATCGTGCAGTCCGGCCACCACTCGGCCCTCGCCGCCCGCCCCGGCCGATATGCCGCCCTCATCGACGCCTGGAGAAACCAGTGACTTGGAGAAAACAGTGACCCGACTCGGTTTCAACACCCGGGTGTCGTTCCCCACCGGGGAGGCGGCCCGCGGCCTGCGCGACGGCATCTCCCTGTTCCAGGCCGCCGAGGCCCTCGGATATCAGTCCGGATGGGCGTACCAGCGGCACTTCGACAACTACCTGTCATCGCCGATGCCCTTCTTCGCCGCGGCCGGTCAGCACACCAGCCGCATCCTGCTGGGCAGCGCGGTGATCCCGGCCCGTTTCCAGGAGCCGATCCTGCTGGCCGAGTCCGCCGGTACCGCGGATCTGCTCATCGACGGCCGCCTGCAGATCGCGTTCTCCAGCGGCACCGACCAGTGGGACGCGATCTTCGGATCCGTGCCCCACTCCCCGCGTGAGGAGGGCCAGCGCCGCCTGGCCCGTTTCCTGTCCGCCGTCGCCGGCGAGACCATCCACACCGTCACCGAGAAGAAGGGTGTGGGCGGGCCCCCGATCGGCACCGAACTGAAGGTGACCCCACACAGCCCCGGTCTGCGCGACCGCATCTGGTACGGCTCCGGCAGCACCGCCTCGGCCGTCACCGCCGCCCGGCAGGGCCTGCGGCTGATCACCGGGACGATCCTGCACGACGTCTCCGCCGGTGTCTCCTTCCCGCAGCATCAGGCTGACCTGATCGCCGCATACCGCTCGGAGTGGACGTCGGCCCACGGCACCGAGGCCCCGCCGGTGGCGGTGGCCGCCTCGATTTTGCCCGGCACCACTGGTGAGCTGCGTGATCGTTACGCCGCATACGACCTGGAGCGGCGCACCAGCGGCCCGCACGCGTCCCGCCCCCAGGGCGCGCTGACGCCCACGCTCACCGCCGCACTCCCGACCGGAATGCTGATGAGCCCGGTCTATCACGGCACCCCCGAAGAGGTGACCGAGTCGGTCCTGGCCGACCCGGGCCTGACGGCGGCCGACGAGATCGTGCTGTTCCTGCCGCCGGCATTCGAACTGCCCGACAACGTCAGGCTCCTCACCGACCTGGCCGAGACGGTGGCCCCCGCCCTCGGCTGGAAACCATCCTGACCCCCGGCGGCGGCCGAGCCGACCACCGTCACTTCTCCTCGCATTGATCACGCGCCACCCCCGTAGCTCGAACCGGCCCCTCGGAAACCACGCTAGGCCGGCCGGCCTAACACCGGCATAACGCAAGATCAAAGGGATTCCGTCACCGACCGCCGTGCAGCATGATGACTCGATGATCATGCGTACGGCGGCGGCGTTCGCCCTCCCCGCAGCCTTCCTCACCGCCTGCGCCACCACCGACGCCGCGCCGGAGCCGAACCCGACGACGACATCGGCCGCCACCCTCACGCCCGTCGCTCCCGGCTGCGAGCCCACCGCCGGAATCCGCTGGTCGAAGCCATCCACCGACGCCGAACTGATCAAGGTGACCCTGTTCGGCGAACAGATCACCGAATCCGACAGCACGGTGGTCCTCGACAAACCCTTCACCACGTCGATCACCCAGGTAGCAGCCCCACAGGCATGGACGGCCGCGCTGGCCGCCTCGCTCGGCAAGGAGATCGGCCGCACCGTCAAGACCGGCACCGCGGCTACCGGCACCAGCCGCCACCTGCTGCTCTCCGAAGGCCAGGACGACCCGGCCATCCCGGAGCTGCTGCTCTACGAGACCGCGGAGACGATCACCGCCACGTTCACGGTCGGCTGCGCCACCCCGGTGACCGGAACCCTCACGGCCTGGACGTCGGCCACCGCCGGCAGCGTCACCTGCGGCTCCCGCCGGGAACCCGCCGAAGCTCTCGGCCGCCTCGCCCGCGCGCACTGCCCCCGAACCGCCGCACCCGACGGTTCGGCCCGCCCGGACATCCGGTTGCCGGACGACATGGTCGGGGCCTCCGCGCGTACGATTGAAGGGTCTTGAATTGGCCCTCAGGCCACCGGGCCCCACTCCATCTTGACGGTAAAGTTGGCCTCGCTGGTCGCTCGGGCGACCACCACTCCGGCCTCGGCCGTGACCTTCACTCCGAACTCGACACTGACCCGGTCCGGCGGCTCAGCCAGCGAGCGCACGCTGTCGCGGATCGCCTCGGCGGCCGGGCGGATCTGGGCCAGTGCCTGCTCCAGCGTCTCCGAGGCCTTACCGATGATCTCGGTGGTCCGTCCGACGTTCTCCAGGCTGCCAGGTGCTGCGCTGACCTCGACGAACACGGTTCCGCCACCGTCCAAGGGCATCGCTACGACGTCAGTCATGTGATCACTCTATCGACCCCTGTCATCCGCACGGCGGGTCGGCCGGTGCGTTGTCGCGGCGGATGATCGTGGCCTCCTCATCGGTGAACGGCCGGGCGCTGAGCGCGCACAACCGCTCGAACCAGGCCTGCGGATCGAGGCGCACGACACGGCCTGCGTCCCGAGCCGGGCTGGCCAGGACGTCGCCGGTCAGCGTCCACGGACTCTTCGTGTCGGGTGCGACCACCACGCCGACGCTCTGCCCGAGACCGACGTCCCAGATCTGCACGGTGTTGACCGAGCCGAGGAGCTGCACCACGAGCAGCCCATCGCCGATGAAACCGAGCGGGATGCTCAGCTCGCCGGTCGGCACAGGCCGCCGTTCGCCGGTGGTGAGGTTCGCGACGACGATCCCGTCGGAAGTGTGCACGGCCAGCTGACTGCCGCTCGCGTCGTAGGCCGTGCCGCGGTCGTTCATCGAAGCGCCGATGTCGAGCGGCGGGCCGACGGCATGCCGCTCGCTCAGGCTCCAGATCTCGACGGTTCCGTCCTGCCGGGTCACCGCGACCTGGTCGGGATGACCCGGCCTGTCGCCGGAGATCATCGATTCCCCGTACAGCGCCTGCGAGTACGTCTCGCCGGGGCTGATCGGCAGCGGCGTGCCCACCGCCGTCCCGGTGGCGATCTCCCACCAGGTGAGGATGCCCTGATGCAGCACGATGATCCGGTCCGCCCCGCTGGGCCGCAGGGTGATCCTGGCGGCGCTGTCGCCCCCGAGGTCCCACTCGCGCCGGGGCAACGTCATGCGGTGCATGAGGGTCAGACCGGGCAACGCGTACGTCGCGAGCGACCCCGGCTCGGCGACCACCAGGTACCGGCTGTCCGCGCTGATCAATGTGGTCACGCCGGAGTTGTGGGCCCGGCCCTTCACCTGGGTGACGACCCGGCCGTCGGTAGTGTCAGAGAGCAGGATCGTCCCGTCGTTTCTGGCCGTCACCGCGTGCCGGCCGTCCGGCGTGACCACCCAGGTGCCGTCCTGTGGTTCGGGCGCCGCAGCCGGAACGAGGCGGATCCGGTACAGCGTGTTCTGCCGCACCCCGAGCAGCACGAGTCCGCCGCTGCCGTCGGCCACGGCCATCTTCGTGGACGGGGCGCCGATCGCGGCCCCGGCATCGAACGGGAGCAGCCCCCGGTAGACCGTGGCGGTCCCGGTGTGCACCATCGTGACACCACGGTGGAGCTCGGATCCACCGGTGTCGTAGACCGTGCGCATCGCCGCGTCGGCGTCCAGCGAGCCGCACCACCCGGCGTCGACGCTGTGCCGTAGCCGCCCGGTCGCGGTCTCCTGGATTCGCATGATCGGGGCGTCTTTCCCGCAGGAGACCAGCACTGCCCCGTTCTCGGCGACCGTGTACGACGTTCCGGAGAACCGCCGCAGGACCCGGCCGGTGGCCAGATCGCGCAGGGTGGCCGAGTCGATGCCGTAGTCGAGCATGGTGCCCGGATCCGCGCCGAAGTAGACGCGCGACGTGTTCTGGAAACTGGGCCGGACCGCGGTACGCACACCCGCACCGCTACCGGTGTCCCACACCCGCAGGTCGGTGTCGGAGGTGTCCAGCGCGAACCGATGCACCAGCAGCCGCTCACCGCCCGCGGAGAACGCCATGAATCCGGGGCCGTACACGTCCGCTTCACCGGCCGGGGCGATGGTCCGGGGTGCGTCCGGCCGGGCCAGGTCCCACAGGATCACCCGGCCGTTCGCACTGGCCGCGGCGACCATCCGCCCGGTCGGGTCGAGGGTGAACTCGTCCTGGCGATCCGCACCGGTCAGCGCAGTCCGCGTGACGTCGTCGCCGGTCAGGCCGGTGAGCACGACCGGCTCATCGGTCCCGGTGACGATCGCGGTGCTGCCGTCGCCGCTGGCGTGGATCTGAGTCGCCTCACCGGACCACAGCCGCTCGTAGACCCGGTCGACCGGGTCGAGCAGGCCGTACTGGCTGAGCAGGGCCCCGTACGCCTCGGAGGTCTCCGCCGTGCGCCACGCCGCCTGGGCGAACTGCAGCGACGCCGCCGGATCGGTGGCGCGGAACCGTTGTGCGTGCGCGGCGAGCTGCCGGGAG
Source organism: Actinoplanes lutulentus (assembly GCF_003259845.1). GTDB lineage: Bacteria > Actinomycetota > Actinomycetes > Mycobacteriales > Micromonosporaceae > Actinoplanes > Actinoplanes lutulentus. The sequence continues at coordinate 135,641 of NZ_QLMJ01000028.1, read as the reverse complement.
GCGGTGGCCCGCAGCTGGGCGGAGACCTGGGAGCTGCGCTGCACGGCGACCACGGCGAAGGTGCCGGCGATCAGGGCGAGCACCGAGACGACCGCGGCGAAACCGCGCAGCAGACGCAGCCGGCGGCGCTCGCTGTGCCCGCTGGCGGTGACGAACTCCGCTTCGGCGTCGCTGAGCCGCTCCGGCCGGGTGTACGCCCAGTGCCGGGCGGTGTTCAGGGCATTGCCGCGCAGCAGGACGCCCTGGTCGCGGCCCTCGCCGATCCAGCGTCGCCGGTCGGCGTCCAGCTGGAGATGCCAGGCCAGGAACTCCCGGTCCTCGGCGAGCCAGCCGGCCAGCTCCGGCCAGCTCTCCAGCAGGGCCTGGTGTGCGGGTTCGGCATATTCCGGCCGGCCCTCGGCGCCGGCGATGACGACGAGACGGCGGGCCGCGAGGTACTCGACGACCGCCCTCTGTGCCGCGTCCATCCCGGTCAGATCCAGCCTGCGCCGGCGGAACCCGGTGCCGTCCTCCGACGGGCTGGCCATGCTGGTCAGCACCTGCCGGGCGCGTTCACGCCCGGCCGGGTCCATCCGCTGGAGAACCTGTCCCGCGTGCCGGCCGAGGGCGCCGGAGACCCGGCCCAGTTCCTGGTACGCCGCCAGGGTGAGCGTGTTGCGGTCGCGCCGCAGCCAGAGCTGTTCCAGCGCGAACTCCACCAGCGGGAGCCGGCCGGGCTCGTCGGCCGCGTCGGCGACGATCCGCTCCGGCAGGCCCGATTCGAACGCCACATCGCCGGCGGTGACGGCGGCGCGTAGTTCGTCGTCGCTCATCGGCGGGACGAGTTCGATGGCGGCGTCGCGCACCACGTCGGCGACCTCGGCGTTCGTCACCTGCTCGAGGGTCGCGGCGCGCAGCGTGACGGCGGCCATCACCCGGGCGGTGCCGTCGGCGCGGCGGCGGGCGGCCCGGACCAGCCCGCCGAGTTTCACGAGGGTCTCCTGGACGGCGGCCGGGTCGGCCTCCTCCAGCTGATCCACGATGAGCAGGATGCGGCCGTCGCCGGCCGCGTCATCGAGCCCGGCGCGGCCCCCGTCACTCGGCAGGAACGGCGCGACCAGGCGGTCCAGCAGGTCGTCGACCGGCTCGCCGGGCTCCAGCCGGGCCGTCGCGGCGCGGGTCCCCTCGGCGCGCAGTGCCGGCACCACACCGGCGCGCAGCACTGATGACTTGCCGCTTCCGGACGGGCCCAGCAGCAGGAGCAGGCCACGGTCGCGGATCTGGGTGGTCAGCCGCGCGGTCAGCGCCTCACGGCCGCGGAAATGCGCGGCGTGGTCCTCGCCGAACGGCTCCAGACCGCGGTACGGCGACACCTCGGCCGGGTCCGGTACGCCCAGCCGAGGAAAGTCCCGGAACAGGTTGTCGACCGGCACCGCGTTGACCGTCCGGGTACCGGTGATGACCGAGACCACCATGCCGACCACAGCGCCGGAGGCCTTGCTCCAGACCGGCGAGCCACTGAACCCGGCCTCGACCGGTGGGTCGCCGTCGTCCACCCGCAACTGCAGCCAGCCCGAGCCGCGGGTGTTGACGACCACGCCGGCCACGCTGTCGCCGAGGGCTTCGGGGCGGCGTAGCGCGTACCCGAAAATGCGCATCGGCTCGTCCCAGACCGCGGCCGCGGGTCGCAGGCGCGCAGCCGTCAGCGACGCCGGCGGCGCGGCGGTGAGCTGCAGTAACGCGGTGTCGCCGCGGCCGGGCGTGCCCGGCGCGGTCCAGGCGAGAACCCGGGCCCGCAGACGCTCGTCGCCGCCGGGTACCGGGAAGTCCAGGTCGATCAGGTCGTCGGGCGGCTCGTCGGTGAAGGTGGTCCGCATCGCCGCGAGCAGGACGTGTGTGCAGGTCAGCACCAGGTCCGGCGCGACCAGGAAGCCGCTGCCGGCCAGCCGTCCGGCGGCGTCGCGGATGCGTGCCACCGCCATCGGTTCGGTGCTGCCGGTCACGGCCACCCCCGTCGTCCGCCGAACTGACGATCACCAATGTAGAGGGTGACGGGTCCTACAGCGGCGGCAAGGGTCGCTGCGCGACCCGCCGGGCGTCGCCCTCAACCAGGCCGAACATCCGCAGCACCGCGACCGCGGCACCCTCCGCCGAGCCCGGCGAGGAAAGTGGATCAGAATCGGACTTCAGACCGAGACGGATCACCCCGAGAACAGCTCCGCCGGCACATGCCAGCGCCACCTCGGCGTCGTCAAAACAGAGCCGCCCCACCGCGTGCCCGTGCCGCAGGAATTCCAGCGCACCCGGTGCCACGAAGCTCAGATAGCCCAGACCGGCGCGATCGATGACTTTCGCCAGGCCGGGATGCGTCGACGGGAACCGGGCGGTGAGCCGGATCGCCACCGCCAGCGCCTCGGCAGGATCGGTCAGCCCTTTCACCGCCGCCCGCACCAACTCCTGATGTTCAGCGGCGACCTCAGCGATTGCCTGGTCAAAAAGGGTCTGCTTCGACGCGAAGTGGTTATAGAAGCTTCCGAACCCGACATCCGCGGCGTCGGTGATCTCCTGGATGGACACCTCGGCGGGCGCCCGGAAGACCAGCAGCTCACGGGCCGCTCCGAGCAACGCGGCGCGGGTGCGGGCGCGACGCCGGTCGAGGCGGTTCTCGGTCACACTCACATCGTAACTGTTGAGGATTTCATCAGAACTGATAGCGTCGCCCAGCATGAAGAAGATCCTGCAGGCCGCTCTCGGCGCAACTCTCGCCTTCGCCGGCACCACGCACCTGACCGTCGCCCGCGAGGAGTTCCAGGCGCAGGTGCCGTCCTGGTTCCCGATCGACAGTGACTTCGTGGTGCTCGCCTCCGGGGCGGCCGAAATCGGTCTCGGCGTGGCCCTGCTGTCCGTGTGGAAACAGCCGTACCGCGGCATCGTCGGCGCGGCCGCCGGCGCATTCTTTGTGGTGATCTTCCCGGGCAACGTGGCACAGTGGCTGGAGCACAAGGACGGCTTCGGTTTGGACACCGACACCAAACGCTTCGTGCGCCTGTTCTTCCAGCCCCTCCTGGTCGCATGGGCCCTCGGCGCCACCGACGCCGTCAAGACGATCCGCGAGCTGCGTGGACGCCGCTGACTACGCTGCCGCCCATGATCAAAGGGTGTCGCACATCTTCCCGCAGGACCGCACCCCGCCGGCCACCTGGGGCACCGGCCTCGCTGCCGCGGCTCACGCCGCGTTGCTGCCCACATTCCAAGCCCATGGGGTACGCACACCGCGCCTGCACGTCTTCGCCGCCAACCACCGAGCCCGCCGCTTCTACGAAAAGCTGGGCTGGCAGCCGACCGGCCGATCCCGCCAGACGTCCTTCCCACCCAACCCGGTCCTGCTGGAATACCGTCTGGCCCTCTGACCGTCCGGCCCCGTCAGCGCTTGCGCGGAACTTTGCGCAGCGCCCGGTCGATGCGGTCGTTGAAGCCGAACACCCCGTACTTCACGATCCCGGCGAAGAACATCCGCAGGCCGGAGCTGGAGTGGTACTCCCGGGTCGGCTCGACGAGTTCGGTAGCCAGCTGTGACCAGCGAAGATAGTCCCAGGCCTGGAACTCGTAGTCCTGGCGCGGACGGCCCCCGATGATCGAGTCGAGTTCCTCCCGGTCGACCGCCAGGTGCACCAGCGTGGCGAGACCGGTGTTGAGCCGGTGCCCTTCGAGGAAGACCGCGAGCGCCCGCGCCTGGCTCTGCCGGGCCTCGTCCGCCGACAGTCCGAGCTCCTCGACCAGCGCGCGCTGGACCCAGCGGTCCAGCACATCGGTGTCGGCAGCATCCAGGTCGGACTTGCTCAGCTGTTCTTCGAGAGAGCACGACCAGGTACCCGGCTCGTAGGCCACCTTGTGGCTGCGGTGGGTGACCAGCACCCAGTCGTCCGCGGTCACCACCGTGGCCTGAAGCACGAAGATGTGCGGGTAGCTGATCCGTCCGTTCAGCGTCTCGCCGATCAGGCGGGTTCGTTCGCCGCCGTCGTGCGACAGGTGCCGATTCACATAGACGGCCTCGGCGTACGTGGTCTCCTGCACCCGCAGCCGCAGACCTGGATCGTCCACGAACGAATCCGGATTCTCCATGATCCGGTACTTCGCGCCGCGGGCGATCCGCTCGTCGTCGGTGCCTGCCATCCACTGCTCGAACGCCGCGGCTTCGTCCGCCCGCCGGAAACGGAAGACCGTCGGATCCAGCGTGATCCGTACCTCGTCGGACCGCCAGCCTTCGGTGATCTTCGGGCAGCTCTGCAGGACGATGTGTTCTCCCCAGGCGATCCGGCCCGGGCTGAACTGCCGCAGCCCCGGGTCGACATAGGCCGGCAGCCGCCTCGACAACCGCACCGCCTGGGAGGTGTTGCCGGTGACGGCCCGCAGGCTCACGTAGAGCACCGGCACCAGGACCAGCAGCGCGGTCGTGACGATGTTGACCCAGACGACAGGGCCACGGTCAAGGCCGTACAGACCCTGGAACACCTCGGTGAAGCTTCGCGAGTCCGAGACCTCGTTGACGAAGAGACCCAGCAGGAACGCCGTGGCGAGCGGCACGGCCGTGATCAGGCGGCCGGTGGCCCTGGTGAGGCTTTCGAAGACACGGAAGATGATCGGGCGTTCATAGACGCGGGACCACCCCATCCGTCCCCCTTCATCTCAGTCGGTCGATCTCAGCACAGTGTCGCCCACCCGTGCCACCCGTCCCGCGCTCAGAAGTGCTCCTTGAGCCAGCTCCGCCACCGCGCCACCGGATCCCGGCCGCCGGTGCCCGGCAGCGCGTGCAGGATCTCCTCGTCCGTCGGGTGCCGGGCCGCCAGCACCGCCGTCCGCAGCACCGCCCGGTCCACCGCGTCACCACCGGTGAGCTGCAGGTTCGTTTCGCCGCGCGGCATCAGGTATCCGGACTGCTCCTCCACCGCCCCGGACCCGGTGCCGTGGCGATAGACCAGGCCATCCGGCTCGTTCTCACAGCGCATCCCCGCGCAGAACGCCTCGGCCGACATCGCGTCCTGCATCATGATCAGCACGGACTCCGGGCCGCCGCGGCCGGCCAGTGGCTTGAGCTGCACCCCGTCCGCCAGAACCGGATCGAGGCGGAAACCGGGCAGGTCGGCGACGAAGAGGCCCTTCTCCCCGGTCCGGTGCAGAGCCTCCAGATCGGCCGCGACAGCCGGTCGGACCGTGCGAGCACCCTGGCGCAGCACATCCCGGTCCACGGCCGGCGGTGCTGAGACGATCACGGTGAGGTCGTGGCTGCGTACCTCGTAGCCGTGGGTGTCGGCGCCGTGCCGGTAGACCAGTCCCCCGGGCTCGTTCTCACACGGCAGGTAGTCCAGGCGCGTCCCGCTCGTCACGTCCCGGCAGAGGGGCCGATCAAAAGCGGCCACGTTCGCGTGCAGCAGTGGTGGAATCGTCGCGTGGTCCTCGGGCATGAACGCGCGGGAGCCGAGCCGGTTCGCGTACTCATCTCCGGCAGGCAGATAACCCGGAACCGAGACCACGAAGAGTGACCCGCGCTCCTCGCCCGCCGCCGTCAGGCGGAGGTCGACCTCGTCGGGGCCGGTGGCCCGCAGCGCGATCGACGCTCCGGCGAAGGCGACCGGCAGCACCAGCCAGGCGGCGACCCGCGTCCAGCCGCGCTGCAGCATGCCGGCCACGACGGCGTAGGGCGCGCCGGCCAGCAACAGGTGTCCATGATCGGGCGTGACCAGCGCGGCAAGCACCACCCAGCCCGGCGCAAGCAGGACCGTGCCGGCGCCCATGACCGAAAAGGCCCACACCGAGCCACTGAGCGACACGGCGGAGCCGGTGGCGGCGGCGATCGCGCGGAAGGCCAGCCAACCGGCGATCAGCACGACGATCAGGACGGGCACCGCCACGCCGCCGGCGAAGAGGGTCAGGAGCAGACCGTAGTAGGTCGCGGCCACCAGCCCGGAGCCGGCGATCCCGGCGAGGATCAGCTGCCCGATCCCGGGATACCGCGGCGGATCATCCATGTCCGAGCAGTCTGCCCAACGCGGGCAACACTGCCGGGCGCGCCAACTGATCCCGCAGCCACAGATATTGACTCTCATCCGGCCTGAGGCTCGAAACTTGAGCGGTGAACGGTGATGATCTGATCAATATCGGCGCGGTCGCCGCGGCGACCGGCCTGACCGTCCCCGCCTTGCGCTACTACGACGAGATCGGTCTGCTCAAGCCCGCTCAGGTCGATCCCGGCAGCGGTTACCGGCGTTACCGCCAGGACCAGATCGCCGATGCCCGCCTGGTCTGCGGCCTGCGCGCCGTGGGCGTGCCGATCGACGACGTTCGTGCGCTGGTGGGCCGGCCGGCCGATCAGGTGCGGACAGCACTGGGCGCGCACCGCGAACGGTTGGTCGCTCAACTCCGCGAGATGTCGCAGCGGATCGTCGCCGTCGACGAATTCATCGAGAAGGGAACCCCCATGCCCGCATTGCGAACCGCTCGTCCGGTGCAGATCCGCGTCACGGTCGCCGACGTCCCGAAGGCGGCTGCGTTCTACACGGCCGCGTTCGACGTCGTGTTCAACGAAGCCATCTCGTCGGTGCAGTTCGGCACGTACCGCAGCGACCAGTTCTTCCTGATCACGCTGGAGGAGCATGACCGAGAGGGATCACGGCAGGACGGCACCCGGTTCGGACTGCTCGTCGATGACGTCGATGACGCTCATCGTCGTGCGCTCGAGGCCGGCGGCACCGAGGTTCATCCTCCTGCCGACTTCGCCTGGAAGCCGCGCACGTCGTGCGTGCGTGACCTGGACGGGAACGTCATCGACCTCAGTGCGGGATGAGCGAACTCCGGGACCTGGTGGTGGCCGACCACCTGGCCAGCAGCATCACCGTGATCACCTCGGCAAGGCCGAGCAGCCGCTCCACACCGCCGAGCGGAATCGCACGCCACCAGCGCACCCCGGTCCACGGTTCGGCCAGCACCGCCGCGAGGATCGGCGTGAAGCAGAGCAGCGCGATCACCGCAGCCGCCACCACCAGCCGCGCGCCGCGCTCGGCACGCCGGGGAAGCGCCGCGAGCAGCGCACCCACCGGCAGGCTCAGGAACGCCACGACGCTGGCCACCCGGTGAATGTCACCGTTGATCGACGGCCCGACCGCCCAGTTGTGTTTCTCGAACCAGACCACCCCGACCAGCCCGGCGATCCACAGCAGGATGCCGGTCACCGCGCCACGCCCCGCCAGCCCGGCGCGCAGCAGCGCGACAAGAATCGCACCCGACCCGGCCGCCAGCAACAGAACCGCGGTGTCAAATGCCCAGCCGTTCTCCATCAGCGCGTACTGACTGATCGTCCGCCGGCTCCAGTCCAGGTCGGCGGTGGGCGGCACCACGTGCAGCCCACCGAAGAGCACCAGCGCCGCGAGCACGCAGACGCCTCCGGCCGCGGCGAAGATCCGATCACTCATCACCCCAAGACTGCCACGCACGCTTCAACCCTCTTTGGGTACGCACGAAGCAGGCTCCTAAGCAGCCGCCCGGCGCTTGTCGTGCTTGTGCTCGTACATACGGTGGTCCGCCACCCGCAGAAGGTCGGCAAGAGTGGCGTCGTCGCCCGGCGGGCGGGAGGCGACACCGACGCTCACGCCGACGCGGGCGATGCCGCCGCCGACGTCCACCGGTTCCGCGACCGCCCGTACCCAGGTCTCGACCGCCGGCGTGGCATCCTCGGCCGCCACGCCGGGCAGGACGACGGCGAACTCGTCGCCGCCCAGCCGGACCAGCAGATCATCGGCACGCATCCGGGCGCGCAGACGCTCGGCGACAGTCGTGAGCAGCAGGTCACCGGCATGATGGCCGTACACGTCGTTGACCTGTTTGAAGCCGTCCAGGTCGAGCAGCACCACGGTCAGCCGGCCGGGTTCTGCCGCTGCTTCGTACTCCTGCAACGCCGCCCGGTTCGCCAGCCCGGTCAGCGGATCGGTGCGGGCCTGACGGGTCATGGCGAGCCGGGCGGCGTGCAGTTCGGTCACGTACCGGTCCAGGCTGTTCGCCTGCACACCGGCCGTCGCCGCGGTGACCAGGAGAACGACGACGGCCAGCACCACTCCCGCCCCGTGCGGCGAGTTCGGGCCCCCGTCGCCGAGGACGATCCCGGCGACGAGGGCGGCCGACACCACAACCCAGGAGATCAGGACACCGGTCAACGTGTGCCGGGTCGCCGCGGAGAGCAGGGCGAGCACCGCGGTGGGCCAGACCGGCACTCCGGCGACGCTCTCGATCACCAGCATCGGGCTGGCCACGGCGAGGACGTCCAGCACGGTCTGCGCCGTCGCGACCCACCGATATCGGCCGCTGTCGGCGTGGCGCAGCCGGAAGACCGCCAGGGCCATGGCCACCGTCAGCTGCAGGGCGATCACGGTCGACACCTGCCACAGCGCCGGCTGCCAGGTGGTGGTCCAGCGGACGTCGCCGGGTGCTCCCAGGACGACGGCTCCGACCATCACCATGACGCAGACCCGGGTCCACAGGGCGACCCGTTCCAGGGCGTGACGGTGCGTCAGGTCGTGGTGGGCCGCTGTCCCGCCGCTCATCAAACGCCCTCCGCAGTGCCGACGTCGCTCTCTGATCGGCCGGCTCGGGCAGAAGTTGATGTATTGCGGAGAAGTAGCTCAGAGCGCGGTGCCTCCTGAAGCGTCGATGACCTGGCCGGTCACCCAGCGCCCCTCGTGGGAGGCGAGGAAGGCGATGATGCTGACCACGTCGTCCGCCTCGCCGAGCCGGCCGAGGGCGACCCGCGCCACCTGCTGCGCCGCGAGCTCCGCGTTGTCCCGCAGGTATTGGCTGTTCCTGGTCATGACGATGCCGGGTGACACGGCGTTGACGGTGATCCCTCGCGGGCCGAGGTCCAGCGCCAGGTCAAGGGTGAACGTATTCAGCGCCGCTTTGCTGACGCCGTACGCGATCAGGTCCGGACTTCCCACGGTGGCCGCGAGGCTGGAGATGTTGATGATCCGGCCGCCGTCGCGCAGTCGCGGCAACGCGAGCTTCGTGATGAAGAACGGCGCCTTCACATTCACCGCGATCACCTGGTCGAACTCCTCCTCGGAGAGGTCGGCCAGCCGGGCGAAGCTCCCCTTGGCGGCGTTGTGGACGAGGATGTCGAGCTTGCCGTCGGGCACGTACTCCTGGCCCGCTTCGTCGAAGGCGTCCCAGAAGCGGACCGCGTCCCCGGACGTGCCCAGCTCCGTGTGCACGGCGAAGGCCCGCCCGCCGTCCTTGCGGATGCGCTCCACCGTGTCGCGGGCCGCCGCCTCGTCGTGGCCGTACCCGACGCCGACGACCGCCCCCTCGCGGGCGAATCGTTCGACGGTCGCCCGGCCGATGCCGTGGCTGCCGCCGGTGACGAGGGCAACTTTGTCCCGCAGTGCTCCTGACATGACCGCTCCTTTGTTGAATGATCGCTCAAGAGGAACCGTAGCCCTTTCTTGAGTGATCGTCCAACAAATTGGCGGTCAGCTTTTGAGTGATCGCTCTAGAATGAGGACATGGGCACACCGGAAGCACGCCGAGGCCGGCCACCGACCTTCGACCGGGCGGCGGCGCTGGCCGCGGCGACCCGCCTGTTCTGGGAGAACGGATACGAGGGGACGTCGATCAACGACCTGACCCGGGAGATGAACATCCGGCCGGGCAGCCTCTACGCGGCGTTCGGGGACAAGAGGTCGCTGTTCAACGAAGTCGTCGAGGCGTACGGCCGCTCCCCTGCCGGAGAGTTCATCTGGGCCGCCATGTCCAGGGAACCCACGGCCTTCGCCGCTTTTCACCGCATCCTGCTCGACGCCGCGGCGATGTACACCGACCCCGAGACACCGGCCGGAAACCTGCTCTGCAGCGCCGCCGCGGCCGACACCGACGTGGCCACCTACATGCGTGACCTGCGCAACGCCAATGTCGGCACCTTCGAGACGCGCCTGACGACCGCCCGGCACCAGGGCGAGATTCCGGCGACAGCCGACCCCCGGAAACTGGCCGCGTATTTCACGGCCGTCATCCACGGCATGTCCCAGCGCGCACGAGACGGCGCCACAGCGGCGGAACTCTCCGACACCGCGGAACTGGCCATGGCCGCCTGGCCGGCGCCTTCCCCAGCAGTGCCCGACTGACCGGGGTGCGGTAATGCCCGAGTCGGCCCGCTCACCACCCCTTTGGCATCCTAGGACTCTAGGACACGACCCCCGGCTTCAGGACGACCTTGATGCAGCCGTCCTGCTTCTTCTTGAAAATCTCGTAGGCATGCGGCGCCTGCTCCAGCGGCAACCGGTGCGTGACCAGGTCATCCACGCCGAGCGGGTCGTCATCCCCGGTAAGCAGCGGCAGGATCTCGTCCACCCAGCGCTTCACGTGCGCCTGCCCCATCCGCAGCGTCACACCCTTGTCGAACAGATCCATCATCGGGATCGGGTCGGCATTGCCCCCGTAAACCCCGATGATCGAGACCGTTCCGGCCCGCCGGACCGCGGCGAAGGCCGTGTTCAACGCGGCCATCCGGTCGATGCCGACCGTCTCCACGGCCTTGCGGGCCAGCACATCAGGCAGCAGCCCGGTCGCCTTGACCGCCGCGGACTGGATCGGCGACCCGTGCGCCTCCATCCCGACCGATTCGATCACGCTGTCCGCACCCCGGCCCGACGTCAGATCGAGCACCGCCGCCGGCACGTCGACATCGCCGGTGTTCAGCGTCTCGATGCCGTGCCGCTGAGCCATCGCCAGCCGCTCCGGGACGTTGTCGGAAGCGATCACCCGACCCGCGCCGAGGTGCCGGGCGATCCGGGCACTCATCTGCCCGATCGGCCCGAGACCGGTCACGAACACCGTGTCACCAGGCTGGATGTCGGCGTACTTGGCGGCCTGCCACGAGGTGGTCAGCACGTCGGAGAGGAAGAGGAACCGCTCGTCCGGGTGGTGTGACGGCACCTTGATCGGGCCGAACTGCGCCTGCGGCACCCGCAGGTACTCGGCCTGGCCGCCGGGCACCTGCCCGTACAGCTTGGTGTACCCGAACAGCGAGGCGCCCTTGCCCTCGCTGGTCACCTGGGTGGTCTCGCACTGGGCGAAGTTGCCGCGCGTACACATCCAGCAGTGCCCGCAGGAGATGTTGAACGGGATCACCACCCGGTCGCCCGGTTTGATGTGGGTGACCTCCGGCCCGACCTCCTCGACGATGCCCATCGGCTCGTGCCCGAGGACGTCGCCCTTGTCGAGGTACATGCCGAGCACGTCGTACAGATGCAGGTCGGATCCGCAGATCGCGGTCGAGGTGATCCGCACGATCGCGTCGGTCGGTTCCTGAATCTTGGGGTCGGGCACGGTCTCCACCGACACCTTGGACGTTCCCTGCCATGTCAAAGCTCGCATGCCACCGTGGTTGCCCTTGAAATGACCGCTGAACCAAAAGAGGAGTACGTCTCAACCCGGTCCACTCCGATGTGAGTCCCGCTTACGCTGCAGGACGCGGAAAGAGCACCAAAGGGGGACGCCATGACGGACGGGCACGACGTGCTGCGAGTGATCGCCGACCGGGTCGCCACCGGCAGCCGTCCAGGTCAGCGCGATGACGGCCACCGGGTCGCCCTGGCGATCGAGGGCGGCGGCATGCGCGGCACGGTCTCCGCCGGCATGGCCCTGGCGCTGCACGAGGCCGGTGTGACCCAGTCCTTCGACGCCGTCTACGGCGCCTCGGCCGGGGCGATCACCGGCGCCTGGCTGCTCACCAGCACCCCGGAGAAGCTGACCGGCTGGGCCGACCCCACCTATGCCAACGCGATGATCCGGCTGTCGAACATCTGGCGCGGCAAGCCGATGGTCGACGTGCACCACCTGGTCGAGCACTACTACGCCGTGGTCGACCAGATGGACTTCCCCGCCATCCTCGGCAACAGCATCGAGTACCACCCCCTCGCGACCGACTGCGCGACCGGTGAGTCGACCGACCTGCGTCCGCTTCTGACCGATCCGGCCGACATCCGGCTGGCGCTGCGGGCGAGCGCCGCCCTCCCGTTGCTGGCGGGTCCGCCGGTCGCGCTGGGCGGGCGGCTCTTCTACGACGCGGGGCTGGCCGAGTCCGTCCCGTACCGCACCGCTCTCGCCCAGAACGCCACCCACGTGCTGGTTCTGCGCTCACGGCCGCTGCCGGCGAAGATGTCCGTGAGGACGGATCCGTCCTGGTCGGCCCGGCTGATCGCCCGGGCCGCTCTGCGCGGCCACACGCCCGATCTGCACCGCAGCTATCTCGCGCGGGCCGTGCGGCTCTCCGAGGACGAGGCCACGCTGGCCGAATACGATCGCTCCGGAGCAGCGGTGCTGTCGATCCGCCCGCCGGCGACCGGTCCGATGGTGGGCCGGTTGACCAAGGACGGCAAAGTCCTGCTCGCCGCCCTCGAAGCGGGTCGTGCCGCGGCCGCCGCGGTCTTCCGCCCAATCCCGGCCTGAAATCCGCGAACCTTTCCGGCGCCGGCAACGACTGTCAGGGTGTGAGAACCCCCAGACATCGGGAGCCGGAGTGGATCGAGTCGCACGTGATGCCCGCCTGGTGGTGCGGGCGCAGCTCGGTGACCGCCGCGCCCTCGCCGAGCTCGTCAGCCACTGGCACGAACCATTGTGGCGCTACGTCCGCCGCATGACCGGCAACCCCGACGACGTCACCCAGCAGGCCTGGGCGGCCGCGCTCGGCTCTCTGCCTCGCCTGCGCGAGCCCGAGCGCTTCGCGCCCTGGCTCTTCACCATCGCGCGCCGCGCTCTCACAGATCAACTGCGTCTTGGGTACGCGTTACCGGAGCCGCTGGAGTCCGACATCCCCGACGACCGTGACGCGGTCGACGACGTGCTCGACCGTGCCCAGGTCACCGAGGGTCTCGGCGGCCTGCCCCCGCCGGACCGTGAGGTGATCGAGCTGTTCCACCTTCAGGACCTGAGCCTGCACGAGTGCGCGGAGGTCCTCGCCGTCCCGGTCGGCACCGTCAAGTCCCGCCTGCACCGCGCCCGCCGCCTGCTGCGGGACCACCTCATCGCGAAGGGATACGAGTCGTGACCGATCGACCGGGTTTCACCCCGGAGACCGTGCTGCGCGGCATGTCGCTGCGCCGGCGCATCTCTCTCGTTCTCGTCGGGCTGGCCGGCGGCTGCGGCGCCGGCCTGCTGCTCCTGCTCTGGCTGACCGAGCCCGACCCACTCCCCCTGCGGACCCGGCTGGCGTTCGGCGCGCTGGTCGTCGTGGGCGCGAGCTGGTCGGCCTACGCGATCGTCACCCTGGCCCGGCTGCCGATGTTCGCTGCCGACCGGGTGATCGCCGGCTGGCTGGCGCTGACCTTCACCACCGCGACCACGGCCGTGTCGGTGGCCGTCACCGTCGCCCGGCCCGGGCCTCTGCCCCTCGCTGCCACCCTGTCAGCCCTGTCCACCGTCGTCGTCGCCGCCCTGCTCCTGCGCCGCGCCCGCGCACACCGAAAACGCCTGCAGGCGCGAGCGGATTTCCTGTCCGAGCCATCCCAGTGGCCACACCGTCAGGGTGACGACGCGGGCGGCCTCGAAGACCACCCGCGTCCGGAAGAGGTCAGACCGACTTCTGGTAAGAGCGGAACGTCCCCACCGACAACACCAGCATGAGGACCGCCGCCCCGAGCAGCCACGACCCGCGAACCAGGACCATCCCCCAGTCCGGTGTCTCGTTCATCGCGGCGCGGGCCGCGTCCAGAGCCCAGTTCACCGGATTGAACGACGCGATCGTGCTCATCCACGACGGCATCAACGACTCCGCCATGAACGCCGACGACAGGAACGTCAGAGGAAGGAGCAGCATCGTGTTGATCCCGATGATCGTCTCGCGCTGGCGGACGAGCATCCCGACCGTGTTGGAGAACGCACTGAAGATCGTCCCGAGCAGCACCGCCGCGACGGTCATCACGGCCAGTCCGAGGAGCCCGCCCGGATAATCCGCTCCGGCGATCTGACCGAGAAGGATGATCGCCAGCACCTGCACGGTGGTGCTGAGCGCCTGCTCCAGCACGGCCGCGTTCATGATCGCGCCCCGGGCGACCGGGGTCGTGAGCAGACGGTTCATGGTGCCGCGCTCGATCTCTTCGAGCATGCCCATGCCGGCCCACATGTTCGACGAGACGGCCGTCATCACGACGACGCCGGGGATCAGATAGTCGAGATAGGAGGTCGTCCCGAAACCGGGCAGCTCCACCACCCGGCGAAACAGATTGCCGAACAGGAACAGCCAGATCGCCGGCTGAATCAGCAGGATCACCACGAAAGCCGGCTGCTTCACCAGCACTTTCAGCCGACGGTTCGTCATCCACCAGGTGTGCGAGACCAGTGTCGTCATGCCGCGAACCGCCTTCCCGCGTGGCGCAGATACACGTCGTCGAGCGACGGCCGCGCCACGGTCACGGTTGCCACGCCCACGCCGGCGGTCTCCAGCGCAGCGAGCGCGGCCGGGACCGCTGCCGCCCCGTCGTCCGCCCGAGCACTCAGGAGCCGCCCGTCGAACGAAACCTCCCGCAAGCGAGCCACCGTCCCGATCGCCTGCCGCGCCTGCGGCTCGTCAGCGGGTCGCTCCAGCTCCAGATGTACGGCATCACCCTGCAACTCGCCCTTGAGCTGCGCCGGAGTGCCCTCGGCGACGATCCGCCCGCCGTCGACGATGGCGAGCCGGGCCGCCAGCCGATCCGCCTCGTCCAGATAGTGCGTGGTCAACAGGATGGCCATCGACTCATCGGCGGCGAGCCGCGCGATCTCGGACCACATCGCCGTGCGCACCTCCGGGTCGAGTCCGGTGGTGGGTTCGTCGAGGAAGAGCACCTCGGGGCGGTGCACCAGAGCCAGGGCGACGTCGAGGCGGCGCTGCATGCCACCGGACCAGCCGCGGACATTGCGGCCGGCGGCGCCGGCCAGGTCGAAACGGTCGAGCAGTTCGTCGACTCTGCTGGTGAGCGCGTGTCCGCGTACCCCGAAAAGCCTGCCCTGCAGGGTGAGGTTGTCCCTGCCGGAGGCCATCGGATCCAGGCCGGAGCGCTGGGCGACGACGCCGATGGCGCGGCGTACCCGGGCCGGGTGACGCAGCACGTCGTGGCCGGCGACCGTGGCGGAGCCGGAGTCCGGCCGTGCGAGGGTCGTGAGGATCTTGACGGTGGTGGACTTGCCGGCGCCGTTCGGGCCGAGCAGGCCGAACACCTCGCCGGCGCGGACCGTGAGGGTGAGCCCGTCGAGAGCGGTGACGTGTCCTGGATAGGACTTGGTGAGTTCGTGTGCCGTGACGGCAGACGTCATGGTGATCTCCATGCGGTCGCCGCGGTCCCGGCCGGTCTATCCTCGAAGTCGCTACAACGCCTCGGACGTGCCGGACCGTTCCCGCGGAATGGTGAACGAGGTGACGTCCCTGGCCCGGGTGTTCCCGCACCCCGGCCGGGGACGTCGTTTCTCACGGCGGCGCCGTGAAATCGGTGAAGTCCGGCGTCTCGCCGGTCTCGTGGTAATGACGCCAGAGCTCGATACCGCCCAGCGAACCGTCCTGGATCTCCTTGATCAGCGCGGCGACGAACGCGACCTCGGACTCCCGCTGCGCCAGCTGGAACTCCGACTCGATAAGGAAAATCCGCGGCACCTCATGGGCGGCACCCCGCAGGCTGGCCCGCTGCGCCTCGTTCTCGACCTCGAGGATGGCGCGGCGCTGTTCCAGCAGGTCGACAGCCTCGTCGGGCGGCAGCACGCCGATGACCGAGAGGGCGGTCTGCAGGCGCGGAAACTCGGGTTGCGGGTGGCCGACCAGCTCCCGCATCCAGTCGGTCATCTCGGCCCGGCCGGCGTCGGTGATCCGGTACACCGTGCGCTCGGGACGACGGCCTTCCCGGACCGTCTCCGCCGCTTCGATGAAGCCGTGTTTCTCCAGGTTCTGCACCACGGTGTAGAGCGAACCCCACTGAATCTTGAGGTCCTGCTCCTTGCCACGGGCGCGCATCTGGGCGGCTATCTCGTACGGATGCAAGGGCATGATCGAGAGCGTGGCCATGACGTGCAGGCCGAGGAGGTTGTTGACCTTCCTCCGCTGAGCCATCGTCGTCCTCGCTTGTCCGGGTACGTATATCCGGCTACGAGTATTACGCACACGAGCAACCAAACGGAAGCCTCAGCCCCGGCCGGTCGCAGCCGATGATGATTGCTGAGCGGACGCCCAGGCCGGCGGAAGACATGGCTCCCTGAAGGTCACAGCCACCCGCCGGCTCCTCCCGCCGAGGCACTCACCGCACTCACCGCATTGCCACACAAACCGACTCGCCCGCACTCCCGGCACTCCGGCACCGCACCTCCGGCACTGCGGCATGGCGGCACTGCGGCATGGGGATCGTGGCAACGGGCGCTCCGGGGAGCGGCCGCAACCTGTCTAGATCTCCGGGGAGCCGCTCGGCGGGCGGACGTGAGCGACTACGTGCCGCTCCCGCGTGCCGAAGAGGAATCGGGTCGCTCGGAAGCGGCGTACCAGCAGCTCGTAGACCGTGAACATGACGGCGAAGGAAATCGCCACTATCACCGCGTATTTCGCGATCATCGGCCATTGCCATCGCACGACGACGTAGGCGACTGCCACCACGATCGGCTGGTGGAGGATGTAGAGCGGCAAGGCCGCTTCGCCCAGATAAGCGCGGCGGACCGACGGCAGCGACGGATCGCGGGAACGGGGGCGGTCGAGCAGGCCCAGGATCGCGACGATCCAGAGCCAGCCGGTCAGGCCGAAAACGGTCCGGGTCACCAGGGCGTGCGGTGTCATGTCGGTGAAGAAGTCACCCTCGTAGGTGGCGATCAAGACACCGACCACACCGAACAAGACAACGCCGATGACAGCTGACACCCGTGCGTCCCGGCGCATCGCCGCGCGCACCCGGTCATCGGCCGCCAGCAGCAGGCCGTAGGCGAAGAACAGCAGGTAGGCCCACCGGCTCCATCCGGCGAATGCCTCCTCCATCCCCACCAGCGCCGTCACCACGACGATCGGCACCGCCGGCAGCACCAGCACCATCCCGCGCCGCGCAAACAAAGCACCGAACTCAGCGCCTGACGCAGCACCGGACAACCCGCCGGCCGACGGGACACGGGCTGCCAGCGGCACCAGCAAGGAGAACGTCAGCAGCAGGACGACGAACCACAGGTGTCCCGTTTCGAATTCGTCTCCGCGTACGATGAAAGGAAAATTAGTCACGTCCAGATGGACGGTTAAATAGCGCGCGAGAAATCGCGGATAGGACTCGTCGCTGCCGAGCGCACGCAGCCGCAGATAGGGTGGTAAAGGGAGCAGGGTGACGATGGCGAACAGCAACGGTACGCCCAATCGCAGCCCCCGCTCGACGAGAAATCCCCGCGTTCCGCGCCGCCGCAGCGAATGCCACGAGCCGAATCCCGCGATGAGAAACAGCGCCGGCATGGCCCACACCACACCGAGGCCCGCGAGATAGGTGGTCACCTCGGTGGTCTGCGAATTCTTGATGTAGAAGTCGTCGCGCGCATCGAACACCAGTGACGTGTGAAAGAAGACGAGCCCGAGCACCACGGTGAGCCGGATCGCGTCGAGTTCGGGGCGCCGCGCAACCGTCATGCTCACCAACGTGCCGAACCACACCGCCGTAGTCCAGCCTAGGGTGGAAAGCATGTCGCAGCCTGAGGTGCGCACGATCGATTACCACACCGGTGGTGAACCGTTCCGGATCGTGACGCGTCCGCCCGTACCGATCGAGGGTTTGACTGTCGCCGAGCGCAGGATGTTCGCGATCGGCGATCCGGCCGTGGACGGGCTGCGCCGGATGCTGTGTTTCGAGCCGCGCGGGCACGCCGACATGTACGGCGGTTTTCTGACGCCGCCGGACGACGACGGTGCCGCGTTCGGGGTGCTGTTCTGGCACAAGGACGGCTTTTCCACGGCGTGCGGGCACGGCACCATCGCGCTGGGTACCTGGGCGATCGAATCCGGACTCATCCCGGCCGATCCATCGGGCGTGACCGATGTGGTCATCGATGTGCCGTCCGGGCGGGTGACGGCGCGGGTGCACACGCTCGGTGAGCGGGTCACGCACGTGGACTTCGTCAGCGTGCCGAGTCACGTGATCGCCCAGCAGGTTCCGGTGTCCACATCGCGCGGGGATGTTTCCGT
The DNA here is from genome assembly GCF_003259845.1 of Actinoplanes lutulentus. GTDB lineage: Bacteria > Actinomycetota > Actinomycetes > Mycobacteriales > Micromonosporaceae > Actinoplanes > Actinoplanes lutulentus. The sequence goes on along the minus strand of NZ_QLMJ01000028.1, from coordinate 117,463 downwards.
CGACATCGCTTATGGCGGGGCAATCTACGCGCAGGTCGCCGTGTCGGACCTCGGCCTCACGATCAAGCCCGAGCACGTTGATCAGCTGATCGCTGTCGGTCGTGAGATCAAGTGGGCGCTCAACGACAGCGACCACGCGCGGCACCCTGACGACGACCGCCTCAGCGGGATCTACGGGACGATCCTCTTCGAGGATCTCGGGCCGGACGAGTACGGAAATCCGCACCACCGCAACGTCACGATCTTCGCCGACGGCGAGGTGGACCGGTCACCGTGTGGTTCCGGCACCGCGTCCCGGATCGCGACGCTGAGCGCGGCCGGCCTGATCAAAGACGGCCAGCACCTGGTGCACGACTCGATCGTCGGCTCCCGCTTCCACGCCCGGGTCGAGCGAGGCCCCGGCAACACGGTGATCCCGGTCGTGACCGGAACCGCCCACAAGACCGGCGAGCACCTGTTCGTCACCGACCCCGCCGACCAACTCTTCCCGGGATTCGTGCTGCGATGATCTACATAGACGGTGCCCGCATCCGTGACCTGCTCAGCCCCCGCGACGCCGTCGACGCGATCACCGCCGCGCTGCACGCCGGCCTGGACCCCGCGTCCGACCCGGCCAGAACAGCCGTGACCAGCGACAATGGGCAGATGCTGCTGATGCCGTCGACCGGCGGCGGCCGGCTGGGCGTCAAGGTCGTCACCGTGGCCGACCACGGCTCACCCCGGGTCCAGGGCGTCTATCTGCTCTTCGACGCGACCACGCTCGCCCCGGCCGCGCTGCTCGACGGCATCGCGCTGACCACGCTGCGCACCCCCGCCGTCTCGGTCGCTGCGGTGCTGCCGTACCTGCCGGAGAAACCCCGCGTGGCCGTTTTCGGCACCGGCCCCCAGGGCCGCGGCCACGTCGAGACTCTGGCCGCCGTCCGCGAACTCGACCGGATCACCTACCTGACCCGCCGCCCGGTCGAGATCCCCGGAGCCGAAACGGCGACCGCCGCCGAGGCGCCCGAGGTCCTGGCCGACGCGGACGTCGTCGTCTGCGCGACCACCGCGAGGCAACCCCTGTTCGACTCCTCGCAGCTCAGCGACCGTGCCATCGTCATCGCGGTCGGCAGCCACGAACCCGGCGCCCGCGAGGTCGACGGCGCGCTGCTCGCCCGGGCCCACGTCATCGTCGAGGACCGCACGACGGCGATGCGCGAGGCCGGCGACGTGATCCACGCGGTCACCGAGGGTCACCTAACCCCGGCCGACCTGATCCCGATCGGACAGCCGGTGCACCACGACCGGCCCATCCTGTTCAAGTCCACCGGCATGGCCTGGGAGGACCTGGTGATCGCCACCGAGGTCCACCGGCGCGCGAGCGCCTAGCATGGCGGGGATGACCGACCTCATCGATACCTGCCAGGCATATCTGGCGCTCGCCGACCGGCATGCCCCCGGCCTCGTCCAGGGCCTGTACCTGCAAGGATCGGTCGCCCTCGACGACTACCACCCCGGCGTCAGCGACATCGACTTCGTGGCGGTCACCGACGAGTCCCCACCACCGCGGATCCTGCGCACCATCCACGACGAGCTGCGCAGCACCCACGGCGACACGTACTTCGACGGCCTGTACGTCACACCCGGTGACCTCCAGCGCGACCCGGAGACCATCCCGCCGGGCCCTGCCGTCCACGAGTGGCATGTTCAGGAACGGTCCCGCTTCGAACGCAACCTGGTCACCTGGCACATCCTCGCCCAGAGCGGCGTCACCGTACGCGGCCCCGAACCCACAGTGCACACCGACTGGCCGGCGCTGCGTGAACGTACCCTGCAGAACCTGTCGGAATACTGGGCCCAGTGGCGCATCCGGGCATCGTTCACCCCCAGCGCCTGGACCACTTCCTGGAGCGTCCTCGGCACCGCCCGCCTGCGCCACACCCTCGCCGCCCAGCGCGTCACGTCGAAAACCGAGGCCGCCGCGTTCGCCCTCGGCACCTACGACGAACGCTGGCACCGCATCATCCGCGAGGCCCTGCGCATCCGCGTCGGCGGCCGCCCCGAATACCGCAGCCTCGTCCACCGCCACCTCGACACCCTCAGCTTCCTCTCGATGATCCTCACCGCCGGCGACGACGAGCACTGACACCTCAGCCGCCGGTCGCGCCGCCGATGACGACGCATGATCAGAGCCAGGCGTCGGGTCACCGCCACCGCGACCCTCGCGGCCTGCGCCGCGTCACTCCCCGCCCAGGGGTACGCCTCAGCGCGCCCGCAGCCCCGAGTCCTACTCCGGCTGACAGCGGCCGATCGCCGGGAAGAGGCGTACGGTCGGGGGGTCGCCCGGGACCCCGGTGGCATGCCCCCGCCGCCGTCGATGTCTCCCGTCATCCGTGAATGCGCTGGACGCGCTGCGGAACGTGCGTCATGAGCCCGAAGGAATGTGAGCGATGGTCGACATCGCCCCGGTCCATGTTGGATCTCCGGAGCACAGCCCACGGCACCGCGCCGACGCCCCGGACAGCTCGCTGCGGGTCACCGGGCGAACCGCCGTCGCCGCCCGGTTCCTGCTGGCCGGCCTGCGGATCGCGCTGGGCGGGACCTTCCTGTGGACGGCTCTCGACCGGCTCGCCGGTTTCGGGCGTGGCGCCGAGACCGCGGACTCGTGGCTCACCGCTCCCCTCGCCGCCGGTATCGGGATCGCGCTGGTGCTCGGCATCGGTATGCGGATCGCCGCCACCTGCGGGGCGGTGCTGGCGGTTCTGATGGGGACGTCCGTGCTGCCGGCGGCGACCAATCCGTTCGTGGGCGACCATCTTCTGCTCGCCGCGGTTCTGATTCTGCTGGCCCTGCTCAACGCCGGCGCCACGCTGGGTTTCGGCCGCCGCTGGGCGGCGACCCGGCTCGTCCGCCGCAACCGCTGGCTCATCTAGAAACGAACCTAGACACGAACCTGGACACGAATCTCGGCACGAATCTCGGCACGAATCTCGGCACGAATCTCGGCACGAGCGAGGCCGCTCGGAAACGGTGGCCCACGTGCTGGATCAGGAGGATCATCCGGTGCCGGTCACCACCCGCGTCGTTGAGGGGCCGGCGGTCATCATCCCGGAATAAAATCGCCGGGATGGAATCGCCGGAATTCCCCCGCACGAGTGTCAGGGGTTCCCGGACCGCAGCGTCCGGCACGAAACGGCGTTGTGCATGAGGCTCCTCCGGCGAATTGAATTCACCTTTTACGTACAGTGACAAAATCGCGAGAAAAGGCGGCCAGGGCCTCATTTATCGGCCCCCGGGACCGGGCGGTCCGGCATTACCCCGCTATGGTCCGCCAATGCGTAAGACCCTTTTTCTCCCCGTACTGTTGCTGATCTTTTCGGGTTGTTCCGCGGAGCCGGCGGCCGCGCCGGTTGCCGCGCCCACCGTCTCGGCCGCGGATGTGAATCGCGTGGCCTGCACGGAGGTGAGTGAGGTCAACGAAGAGAAGGCGCACCTCGATCCGGCCCGGACCGGTGAGGCGGCGCAGGTCGCGGCGCAGGCCACCCAGGATTCGATCCGCACCGCGGCGACCAATGTGCAGAAAGCCAGCGGCGCGGTCGCGGCGGCGGCGCCCGAGCCGGGCGAGAAGCTGAACCTGGCGATGGCGCAGGCCTGGCTGGATCTGTCCAGCGCGTGCGGAGCCCTCTACAAATAGCAGACGGCTCACGCCGCGATCGGCTCGAACAGCAGGCCAGGAATCCTCTCCGGGTCGGCCGGGCGGCACAGGTGATAGCCCTGGCCCAGGTCGCAGCCGAGCCGGCGCATCGCCCGGCGCTGCTCCTCGGTCTCGACGCCCTCGATGACCGTGCGCAGTTTCAGGGTGCGGCCCAGCTCCACGACGGCCCGGACCACCGCGAGGTCCTCGCGGCTCGGCACGGCCTCGCCGATGAACGCCCGGTCGATCTTCAACTCGTCGACCGGGAGGCGGCGCAGGTACGACAGTGACGAGTACCCGGTGCCGAAGTCGTCGATGGAAACGCCGACACCGAGGGACCGCAGCTCGCCGAGGCAGGCGATCGCGACGGCCGGGTCGTTCATCAGGACCGACTCGGTGAGTTCGCAGGTCACCGCCTCGGCGGGCAGTCCGGTGCGGGCCAGCATCCGCTCCACGTCGGCGACGAACAGCGGGTCGGTGAGCTGGCGGCCGGAGACGTTCACGTTGAGCCGCAGGTCGGGCATGGCGGTTCGCCACCGGGCCGCCTGGTCGCCGGCGGTGTTCAGCACCCACCGGCCGATGTCGATGATCAGCCCGGTCTCCTCGGCCATCGGCACGAAGTCAGCGGGAGACACGAAATCCACCGGCGCCGCGACGTCCACCGGCACCGCACCATGCGGTGCCACGGAACCGGGCGTCAAGGCGTACCCATGCCTGGGTTTGTGCCATCTGATCAGTGCCTCGACGCCGTAGGTCGTGCCGCTGCCGAGCCTGATCAGCGGCTGGTACTGCAACCGGAACTGGCCGAGTTCCAGCGCGCGCTGCAGGTCGCCGTCGAGGTTGAGGCGGGCGAGGGCCTGGGCGTGCATGTGGGGTTCGAAGACGACGACCTTGCCGGGTCCGTCCTTCTTGGCGCGGTACATGGCGACGTCGGCGTTGCCGAGCAGGTCGTCGGCGCTGCTTCCGGCGCCGGTGGCGATGCCGATCGAGGCGCCGATGAAGACGTCACGGCCGGCGACCCGGAACGGCCGGCGGACGGCGTCGATGAGCCGCCGGGCGACAGCGACCGCTTCGTCGCCGCGAGACGTGCGGAGCAGGACCGCGAATTCGTCGCCGCCGATCCGTGCGGGTACATCACCGTCGTCGATGCATGACCGGATGCGTGCGGCGACGAGGCCGAGCAGGTCGTCGCCGGCGCGGTGACCGAGGCTGTCGTTGACGGCTTTGAATCGGTCGAGGTCGATGAAGAGCACGCTGGCCGTGCCGGCTTCGCGCAGCTTCTCCAGGAACAGCACCCGGGTGGGCAGGCCGGTCAGTGAGTCGTGCCGGGCCTCGCGCAGCGAGTCGAGCAGGGCGAGGCGTTCGGCGGCCTGGCGGCGTTCGGCGGTGAGCAGGGTGAGGTTGTCCAGGGCCAGGCCGAGCACCTGGGCCATGGCCTGCAGGAGCTGGCGTTCCTCGGGGCCGAGCGCTTCGTCGGCGCGGCCGACGAGCAGGGTGCCGCCGCCGAACCGGGCGGAGGCGACGTGCAGTTCGCCGATGCCGGGCAGGTCGAGCACCGGGTTCTCCGATAGGCCCGATAGTTTGTCGGCGCTGATGCCCCACGCGACGTCGACCCGGCCGTCGCGCAGGACCGCGCCGACCTCGGCCTCCAGCACCTCGGTGGCGCGTTCCACAGCGACCGAGGTGGCGGCTGCCTCGTCCGGGCGGGCGCAGACGGCCGCGAAGAACTCGGTCAGCTGATGCGTGGACCAGTGGTTCATGACGACAATGCCAGCGTGACCATGGTGAAGTGGTGCATGCCGAGTGCGCCGCGCACCCGGGCGATCTCACCGTTGGTGTAGAAGCCGCCGTACGGGACGTCGCCGAGGACCTTGCCGATCACCGCGATCTCCCGGTCGAGGGCGTCACCGAGGGTGATCCTGCGGGCCGCGCAGTCGAAGACCAGCATCCCCAGTGGCTCGCGGCCGCCGAGCGCGTCGAGGGCCTGCGCGCAGGACTCCCCCGCGCCTTCGACGAGCGCGTCGGTGTCGCTCTCCATCAGCCAGGCGAGGGCGCCCTGTGGCACGTCGGCGAGGCAGAGCAGCGACCGATCGTTGCGGTCGGCGGCGTGGATGACCCGGATGTCCTCGCCGCTGCGCCGGGACAGCCCGAGCGGGTGCAGGAACGCGGCGTCGCGGAACGCCTCCTCGTCGTCGCAGAGTGCCTCGTCCAGGCCGAGGCGGCGTAACAGCACGTCGAGGGCGGGTTCGCCGTCGAGTTCGTAGACCCGGCCGTCCTGACTGCGGGTGACAATCATGGCGGCGCCCTCTTTGCGCCAGCCGTGCGCGATGCCGACGCCGAGCGGGGTGTCGGAGCCGAGCGCGATGCCGATGGCGGTGTCGGAGAGCACCTCGTCGTCGAGGAACTGGTACGTCCGCACGTAGGTGAGGTGGTCGCCGGCGCAGCCGCCGACCAGTGGGATGGTGGCGCCGGCCACCGAGTACGCGCCCCGCACGAGCTCGTGCTGATCGCCGGTGAGCCCGTCCCCGATGATCAGCAAGGCTCGGTGCTCCTGCTCGATCCCGGCGAGGCAGGCGGCGGCCTCGGCCCCGGCGTCCCGCAGACGTCCGGTCACGTTGCGTGACATGCTCGTGCGTACGCTCAGTCCCGGACCGCCCAGCGCGGTGACCGCGACGCCGTCGCCGCTCTGGAATCCGGCGCCGATCTGCCCCGACGTGCTGCAGCCGACGACGACCGCGTCCGGGCCGGCGTGCGAGCGGACCGCCGCGAGCATCTCGGGCACGTGATAACCGACCGAGCAGAAGACGAAGACGACCACGGGCGGACGCCCTTCGATCGCCGCGGCGGCGGCCTCATGGGCGGCCGTGGCGGGGTCGGTCAGAGTGCTGTGCCCGGTGCCGAACCAACGTTCCATGTCCGTGTGTATCGGCCCGGGCGGGCCAGAGCTGAGCCGGATTGATCAGGCAAGACATCGAACTTCTTGACAGCGCAAACTGTGAGCGTTAACACTTCGGCAACGCCACCGTTACGGGAGAACCGATGCGTCGTGTGTTAGCGCTCGTCATGTTCCTGTCCGTCAGCACGCTCGGCTCGCCCGCACAGGCGGCGCCGGAGGACGGCCTTCTGCTCCATTACCGCCTTGACGAAACCTCCGGCACGGTCGCCACCGACTCGTCCGGCAACAACCGCAATGGCACCGTCCTGGGCGCCGCCGCGTGGGAGGGCGCGCAGGGTCTGAGGTTCAACGGCGCCGACACTTACGTGAAGCTGCCGGACAACCTGCTGCGCGACCGGTCCGCGGTCAGCGTCGCCTTCGACGTGAAGATCGACCCCGCGCAGGCCTCGCCGTACTTCCTCTACGGCTTCGGCAACACCGACGCTGCCACCGGTTACGGAAACGGGTACCTCTTCGCAACCGGCAACACGCTGCGTAACTCGATCTCGCTGAGCAACTGGACCGGTGAGCAGAACACCCGCCCGGCCGACGGCCGCAATCTCGGCCGGGGCACGTGGAAGCACGTCGCGTACACGCAGACCGGCACCACCGGCACGCTCTACGAGGACGGCGTCGCGGTCGCCACGAACACCGGCATCAGCGTCCTGCCGAGCGCGATCGGCGGCGGTTCGACCACGGCGAACTACATCGGCCGCTCGCTCTACACCGGCGACCGCTACTTCAACGGCCGCATCCGCGACTTCCGCGTCTACGACCGCGCCCTTGCCGCCGACGAGGCTCTCGCTCTCGCCGCTCCGTCGAACTCCGAGGCGGTCACGGCCGACACCGCGGCCCTCGATCTGGGCGACACCAGCGCGGTCATCGCCGACCTCACGCTGCCCGCGACCGCCGCCAACGGCTCGGCGATCACCTGGTCCACCAGCGACCCCGCGCTGGTCACGGCCACCGGCAAGGTCACCCGTCCGGCCGCGGGCGCGCCCGATGGGCACGCCACGCTCACCGCAACCCTGCGGCGCGGTGCGGCTTCCGGGACCAAGACCTTCACCATTTCGGTACGCGCGGAGTACGGCGATCAAGAGACCGCTGAGGCCGCGGCTGTTTTATTAGCGGTCAACAACCTGGATGACGTGCGCGGCAACCTGACGCTGCCAGTCGCCGGGTCCTTCGGCACGACGGTGACGTGGTCGTCGAGTGACCCGTCGGTGATCTCACCGACCGGGGTGGTTCGCCGGCCCTCTTCGTCGTCATCGATCACCTTGACGGCTCATGTGACAGCCGGCAGCGCGACAGCGGACCGGGACTTCACCGCTGTCGTCCCCGCCCGGCCGGCCGCCGCCCCGTACGAGGGTTACCTGTTCAGCTACTTCACCGGCGAGGGCTCCTCGAACGGCGAGCAGGTCTACAACGCTCTGTCCGACGGCAACGACCCGCTGCGCTGGCGTGAGATCAACAACGGTCAGCCGGTGCTCACCTCGACGCTCGGCACCCAGGGCCTGCGGGACCCGTTCATCATCCGCTCGCCGGAGGGCGACAAGTTCTACCAGATCGCCACCGACCTCAAGATCTACGGCAACGGTGACTGGGACGCCTCGCAGCGCACCGGCAGCAAGTCGATCATGGTGTGGGAGTCGACCGACCTGGTGAACTGGACCGACCAGCGCCTGGTCAAGGTGTCACCGGACACGGCCGGCAACACCTGGGCGCCGGAGGCGTTCTACGACACGTCGCTGGGCGCGTACGTGGTCTTCTGGGCCTCGAAGCTCTACGACGCCGCTGACACGTCGCACTCGGGCAGCACCTACAACCGGATGATGTACGCGACGACCCGCGACTTCTACACGTTCAGCGAGCCGAAGGTCTGGAAGGACCCCGGGTACTCGGTGATCGACTCCACGGTGATCGAGCACGAGGGTGTCTACCACCGGATCACCAAGGACGAGCGGAACAACTCGTCCACGTCGCCGTGCAGCAAGTTCCTCATCCAGGAGAAGTCGACGGACCTGCTCGACCTGAGTTACGACCTGGTCAAGGAGTGCATCGGGTCCGGGGCGCTCAGCCAGGGCGAGGGCCCGCTGATCTTCAAGTCGAACACCGCTGACAAGTGGTACCTCTTCATCGACGAGTACGGCGGCCGCGGTTACGTGCCGTTCTCCACGACCGACCTGGACTCCGGCGTCTGGACCGCGGAGCCGAGCTACAGCCTGCCGTCCCGGCCCCGACACGGCACGATCCTGCCGGTCACCAAGGCTGAATACGACCGGATCTCGGCTCGGTTTGAGGAGCCGGCGCCGGCACAGGGCCTCCGCGTGCACTACAAGTTCGACGAGACCAGCGGAACCGTCGCGAAGGACAGCTCCGGCAACGGCTTCGACGGTGTCTACAACCGCACTCCGGCCTGGGGCACCGGCGTCTCCGGCAGTTCGTTCGCGATGGCCGGCGGCACCAACTCGCCCTACGTGACGATCCCGAACGGTGTGCTGCGCCAGGCGTCGAAGGCGACCGTCGCGACCTGGGTGAAGTGGAACGCGTCCACCACGGTCAACCAGTGGATCTACGGTCTGGGGCCGGACAGCACGAAATACCTGTTCAGCAGTCCGCGAAACGGCGGCAACGCGCTCTACTCGGCGATCACCACGGGATCGTGGTCGGCCGAGTCGAAGCTGCCGTCCACCGCACCTCTGCCCGGCGGCAGCTGGCAGCATCTCGCCGTCACGGTCGACGGCAGCACCGCGACCATGTACCTCAACGGCGTCAAGGTCGCTTCCGCGACCGGGGTCACGGTCAAACCCTCCGATCTGTACGACCCGGCGAAGGCGTACAGCGGTTATGTGGGTCGGTCGCTGTACTCGTCCGACCCGTACTTCGCCGGTGAGGTGGACGACTTCCGGGTCTACAACACGGCGCTGTCCGCGCCGGAGATCCTCACCCTGGCCGGTAGGACGACGTCGATTGCCGCGGTGACGTTGCCGCAGCTCAAGGTGGACGCGATCGTCGACGACACGAATGCCGTGGTCAAACTGCCGGTGGCCGAGGGCACGTCGCTGACCGCGCTGGCGCCGTCGTTCATTCTGGCCTCCGGCGCGACGATCTCGCCGGCGTCGGGCACCGCACGTGACTTCAGCAAGCCGGTCACATACACGATCACCGGCCCGGACGGCGCCCAGCGCGAGTGGACCGCCCAGGCCCTGGTCATGAAGAGCCCGGTCCTGCCAGGCCTGTACGCCGACCCGAACATCAGCGTCGTCGGCGACACGTTCTGGATCCACCCGACAACCGACGGCTTCGACGGCTGGTCGGGCACGCAGATCCACGCGTTCTCGTCGAAGGACCTGGTCCACTGGAAAGACCACGGCGTGGCGCTGGACCTCGGCCCGGACGTGACGTGGGCCGACAACAGCGCGTGGGCGCCGGCGTTCGCCCAGCGCGACGGGAAGTACTACCTGTACTTCAGCGGCGGCCTGGCGACCGGCAATACCGCCAAGCATCTCGGTGTCGCCGTCGCTGACTCACCGGCCGGACCGTTTGTCGATGCGCTCGGCAAGCCACTCGTGGCAGCCGGAACGTACAGCGGACAGATGATCGATGCAGCTGTGTTCACCGACGATGACGGGTCGTCGTATCTGTACTGGGGCAACGGCAACTCCTATCAAGTCAAGTTGAACGACGACTTGACTTCATTCGAGTCAAGTCACGTCAAGACGTACAAGCCGGCCAACTACAACGAGGGCAGTTTCGTCATCAAGCGGAACGGCACCTACTACTTCATGTGGTCGGAGAACGACACCCGTAGTGCCGACTACCGGGTGGCGTACGCAACCGGTGACTCGCCGCTCGGGCCGTGGAGCGACCGGGCCGGCGTGATCCTCGCGAAGGACCCGTCACTCGGCATCCTCGGCACCGGTCACCACTCGGTCGTACGGGTGCCGGGCAGCGACGACTGGTACATCGCCTACCACCGGTTCGCGATACCCGGCGGCGACGGAACCCATCGCGAGACCACCATCGACCGTCTGCGCTTCGCGGCCGACGGATCCATCCAGCCGGTCGTACCGACGCTGGAGAGCGTGTCACCGGTGACCGTGGCGAACGCCGGCCCGGACGTCTCCGGGGTGGAGGGCTCACCGATCACGCTGTCCGGCCGAGTGTCGAACACGGCCAACCAGGCCACCTGGTCCGGCCCGTGCACGTTCGCCGACATCCACGACCCGGCTACCACAGTGACCTGCCCCGACAACGGAACCTTCAACCTGACCCTGACCACCGACCCCACCAACGCCACTACCTCCACCGGCACTGGCTCCACCGCAGGCGCGAGCGGAACCGCCAGCAGTGACGTCACTACCGTCACGGTCAGCAACGCTGCTCCGGTCGCTGTGGCACCGGGTGGCAGGCCCGCACCCACCGCGCCGGTCTCCACCGGATCCGTCGTGACCCGGCAGGTATCGGTAAGCGACCCGGGCAGCGCCGACGCCCTGACCTGCACGGCCACCTGGGGCGACGGCGTCTCGTCGGCCGGGACCGTTGCGGCCGGCGTCTGCACCGTGAAGCACGCCTTCACCGCAGTTGGCGCCTACCGCCCGCAGGTGACCGTAAGTGACGACGATGGCGGTTCGGCGTCGGTGACGCTGCCGTACACGGTCACCTATGTCACCGGCGCCGGCCAGGTCGCCGGCAGCGGCTGGCTGAAGAACGGCCCCGACGTGGCATTCGTGGCGAAGGGCGGCGCGTACGGCGGCGCCACGTGGCTACGGCTGCCCGACGGCCGTGTCTTCGCGGCGACCAGCCAGGGCCCGGCGGTGGTGCTGGGTAAGTCGGCGCTCTACACCGGCGTCGGTACGCTCGACGGCAAGGGCAAACACGCCTTCGCCGTAGCCGTCTCCGGCAACATCCTGACTGTCACGGTCGCCGGCAAGCTCTGGTCCGGCCCGCTGGCCGGCGGCGGCCTGGTCGTATCCCCCAGGGCGAAGAACATTCGCTGACCGCTCCCATCCCACCCGCCGCCGCCCACCCCGTTCGCGACCTTGGCAAGCTCCCCGCCGAAATGGGCGCAGCCTGCCAAGATCGCGGCGTGGCGGCGCGGGGCGAGTGGCGGTGCGGCGCGGCGGGTGGCGGTGCGGCGCGGGCAGGGCTCGGTGCGGCGCGGCGAGTGGCGGTGCGGCGCGGGCGGGGCTCGGTGCGGTGCGGCTGGATGGGCCGCGTTCATGGCTGCTGCGGGGGCACCTCGGGGCGCTGCCGGTCGTACGCGTCCCGCGCCTTGTCGATCTCCCCCACGTGGTCGAGGGCCCAGTTCATCAGCGGCCACGCCGAGTCGAGCAGCGTCAGCCCCAGCGCCGTGAGCGCATAGTCGACCCGCGGCGGCACCGTCGCGTACACGGTCCTGGTCACCAGGCCGTCGCGCTCGAGAGCGCGCAGCGTCACGGTGAGCATGCGCTGGCTGATACCGGGAATGGCGCGCTTGACCTCACTGAACCGGCGGGTTTCCCGGCCGAGGACTCCGATGACACTCACCGACCACTTGTCACCGACCTTGTCCAGCACCTCGCGAACCCGGCAGTCCTCGGTCTCCACAGGCACCTCCAGGTAACCCAGGCACGGCGAAGTGCCGTCTTCCGCGTCGCTTCATCGTCTCCGACGATGGTCCTAGTTACCAGATGGGAGAACCAGATATGGACGCAACCTTTGCCGTCGCCGCCGAGGCCGACCGGGTCGATCGGGCTGCCAAGGCGCTGCAGGACAACGGCTTTCTCACCCACGTGACCGACACCGCCGACGACGCCCGCCGCCTCGTCGCCGGCCTGGTCCCCCGTGACAAGACCGTTTTCACCGCACTCAGCGAGACGCTTCGCGTCTCGGGCATCACGTCCGACCTCGACGACTCAGGAGACTTCCTTTCGGTACGCGCGAACGCCGCGCCCGCCTCGGACGACGTCTATGACGTGATCCGTCTCGGGGCCCAGCCCGACGTCGTGGTCGGCAGTGTCCACGCCGTGACCGAAGAGGGTCATCTGGTGATCGGTTCGGCGAGCGGCAGCCAGTTCGCCCCGTACGCTTCAGGCGCCCGGCAGGTGATCTGGGTGGCCGGCGCACAGAAGGTGGTGCCCGACCTCGAGACGGCGTTGCGGCGGCTGCGCACCTACAGCCTGCCGCGCGAGCAGCAGCGTCTGCAGGAGCGGTACGGCCAGTCCTCATTCCTCGCGAAGATCCTGATCCTGGAGCGTGAGGCCTTCCCCGGACGAGGCACAGTGGTCCTGGTCCGTGAGGCGATCGGCTTCTGACCACGCCTTGGAGCGACCAACACCGGTGAACGCGAGCATTGGTGTCGTCCTGCTGTACAGTGGCGGCGTGATCGATCTTCGGGTCGTCGAGGAGTTTCTCAACACTCTCGACGAACGTACGTTCAGCCGTCATGGCGTACCCCACAAGGGCGCCGACACCCTCTCCGCCTGGGTCTCCACCCACCAGGTGGCGGACCGCGAAGCGGCCGCCAAGCTGCGCGCCTCCCTGCGCGCGGCGCTTGCCGGCGAGGGATCCGCCGCCGAAGCGATCGCCGCCTTCCCGTTGCGCCTCGAAGCCTTCGCGGACGGCCGGCTCCGGATCGGCTCGCCGGTCGCCGACCCCGCGCTGGGCGTGATCGCGGTCGCCGTCGCGCACGCGGTCGCCGACGGCAGCTGGCAGCGACTGCGGCTGTGCGCGGCGCCCGACTGCCGCTGGGCGTTCTACGACGCGTCCCGTGGCGGGGCCGGTCGCTGGTGCTCGATGGAGGTCTGCGGAAACCGGCACAAGACTCGAAGCTATCGCAGTCGACGCTTGGCTGACTCGTTCGTGGAAGCCTAGGCCGACAATAGCCCAAAGCGGCACAATCAACGCGTGATCCTGCTCATCGCCAGCGCGCTCGCCGCCGTTGTTCCCGCTCAGGCTGTTCCGGCTCAGGCCGTTCCGGCTCAGGCCGTCACCACGCCGGTGCCGCGGCTTGACGTCGCCCAGTACGACTCCCCCGGCAAGGACACGCGTACCAACGAGAGCGTGAATGCCGAGTGGGTCGCCCTGGTCAACGAGAGCGCCAAGCCCGTCGCGATCAAGGGCTGGTCGATCCGCGAGCAGGGCGGGCGGGTCTACACGTTCGGCGCGGTGACGATCGCGGCCAAGGCGAAACTCCGGCTGCACACCGGCCGAGGCACCGACACGGCGACCGACAGGTATTGGAACAGCGGCAACTACCTCTGGAACAACACCGGCGACACCGCCACCCTGCGCGACCCCACCGGCAGCGCGGTGGACACCTGCACCTGGACCCAGAAAGCGAACCGCACCCAGGTCCCCTGCTGACCCCCGGCTTACGGGCCGGGGGTGGGTGAGGCTGAGCGGATCGGCGCGCCCGGGGGTTCGGCGGGGAGGAGGACCTGGTGGGACAGGTTTCGGCCCGCGGACAGGGCGCCTTCGGCTCGGCGGCGGCGTTCGGCCAGGACGGCGGACAGGTAGGCGTCCGGTGGGGTGCCCGGTGGCGGGGACGGGTGGGTCTTCGCCGACACCTCGGAGGCCAGCTCGTGGCGCAGCCGGGAGCGGTGCGGGTCGCGGAGCAGGTGGGCTCGGGACAGGTACTGCCTGACCGAAAGTGCCAGGTCGTCGCTCACCGCGGACAGGTCGGCGACCGCGGCCCAGCCGGCCAGCGGCGGGGGCATCGGTGGGACGTGCAGCCAGGGGTACGGCCTGCGCACGTGCACGACGATCGTGCCCGCTGCCAGGTCGCCGAGACGGCGGCCTTGGGCGGAGCCGAGCATCGTGCCGAGACTGACCACCCAGGTGACCAGGGGAAACAGCAGGCCGGGCCATTCGATGGCGAAGCCGACCAGGGACCGGGTGAACGCGTGCCGGACCCGGATCGGGCCGCCGTCCTCGCGGATCACCCGCAGACCCACCACCATTTTGCCCGGGCTGCGGCCGTTGGTCATCGTCTCGATCACCGTCGGGTAGCCGAGCACCACGATCACGACCGCGATCCGCCAGGTCGCGTCGAACAACGCGTCGTCGACCCAGCTCGGCGGCAGGGCACGCAGCGTCACCGAGGTCAGTAACAGCAGGAGAAGCGCGAGCACCGCCTGCACGCAGATGTCAAAGCCCAGTGCCAGCGCCCGGGATCCGAGCCTGGCCGGGCGCACGTCGAGCGCCACCGCCTCCGCGTTGACAACCCGCTCGCCACCCAGCACAGTCACCCGGACAGTAAACACGAAAGGCGCACGGGTGGATCTCGACGCGTATGTCCTGGAACGTGCCGGCGAGTGGGATCGGATGGGGCAGCTCGCGCGGCGGCGCCGGCTCAGCGCCGGTGAGGCCGACGAGCTGGTGACGCTCTATCAGCGGTCCGCGACCCATCTCTCCGTGCTGCGCCGCCGCTCCCCCGATCCGGTCGTCCTCGCCGATCTGTCGCAGCAGCTGATGGCCGGGCGAGCCGCGATCAATCGCGGACAGGGTTTCGCGTGGCGGTCGGTGCCGCGGTTCTTCGTCCGGACGTTCCCGGCGCAGCTGTACCAGGCCCGCCGCTGGTGGCTCGGCCTCGGCACCCTGCTGATGGTCGCCGGCGCCACGCTGACCTGGTACATCGCGGCGTACCCGGAGGTGGCCGAGCATTTCCTGTCGCCGGGTCAGATCACCGATCTGGTGGAGAGTGACTTCGTCGGCTATTACAGCCAGTACCAGCCGCAGAACTTCGCGAGCCAGGTCTGGACCAACAATGCCGTGCTCACCGCCCAGTGCATCGCCGCCGGCGTGCTCATTCTGCCGGTGATATTCCTACTCGGCGTGAACCTGCTCAACATCAGCCTCACCGGCGGTGTCCTGGTCGGCGCGGGCGCCGGCGACACGTTCGTCATCTATCTCGCCCCGCACGGCCTCCTCGAACTGACCTGCGTCTTCATCGGCGCGGCGGTCGGCCTGCGGATCGGCTGGGCCTGGATCGCGCCGGGCGCCACGCGTACCCGCCGGCAGGCTCTGGTCGACCGGGCGCGCTCCGGCATGCTGATCGCTATCGGACTGGTGCCGGTTCTGGCGGTGGCCGGGGCGCTGGAGGCGTACCTCACCCCCTCAGCGCTGCCCGCGGCAGTGCGCGTCACGCTGGGCGCGGCGGTCTGGCTCGCATTCCTCGCTTACGCACTGCTGCTGGGCCGGGCGGCCCAGTCACGCAGCGTCCCGATCGACAGCGCGGCCTACGAGCTTCCTTCCGCCTGAGCCCGGGTACGCGTGACCGCACCGGCGATCAGGGTGCTCAGGTCCTGCCGGGTGACCTCCTGCTGGAGGAAGACGACGCGGTAGACGAGGTAGCCCATCCAGGCGTGCGCTGTCACGGCGATCGGGAAGCCGGTGGGTAGCTGTCCGGTTCGGATCGCTCGGTTGAGGATCTCCACGAGGCCGTCGAACCACGGGTGCAGGATGTCGCGCAGGTCGGCCAGCCCGGCTTCGCCACGGGAGCTCATCGCACCGGCGACCACGCTGGCGTCGCCGAACTTCGTCAGGGTGCCGAGCATCGCCTCGAGCTGCGCCAGGGCGTCGTCGGTCACCGTACCCAGGTCTGGGGTGGAAAGCGGCGCGAGCCGCGACCGGACCGCATCGGTGATCACCGCTGCCTTGTTGGGCCACCAGCGGTAGAGGGTCATCTTCGCGACGCCGGAGCGTTCGGCGATCCGTTCCATCGTGACCTTGTGGTAGCCGATCTCGGTGAGCAGCTCCTCGGCAGCGGTCAGGACCGCTTGCTGCGCCTGGGGATCGCGCTTGCGGCCGGCTCCGGGTCTGGCTCCTCCAACAGGCATGGCACCCATTGTCGGGCACGGGCTCTCTGCTGCGGCCTTCGGCGGGGCGACCTAGATCACAGGGTTCAGAAACCTATACGAGACGTATCGTTTACTAATCAGGAACCTGCGAACATCGGGTGAAGGAGCAGAACGATGGCTCGATTCCATGGCAAGACCGCGCTCGTGACCGGCGGCGCGAGCGGTATCGGCAGGCAGACGGCGCTGCGGTTCGCGGCCGAGGGCGCCACGGTCGTGGTCGCCGACGTGCAGGACGGTCCGGGCGCCGAGGTGGTCACCGAGATCGCGAAGAACGGCGGAACGGCGGTGTTCCTGCACCTGGACGTCACGTCCGAAGAGGCGTGGGCGGCGGCGGTGTCGGCGGTCACCGAGCAGTTCGGCGGACTCGACATCCTGGTGAACAACGCCGGGCTCGGGCACGCGGAAACCCTTGAGGAGACGACGCTCGCGCTCTACGAGAAGGTCGTCGCGGTCACCCAGACCAGCGTCTTCTTGGGTACGAAGGCATTCGCGCCGCTGCTGAAGGCGTCATCGTCGGCGTCCGTGGTGAACATCAGCTCGATCTTCGGGGCGTCCGGTGGGTTCGGGACGTCGCCGGCGTACCACGCGGCCAAGGGCGCGGTACGCACGCTGACCAAGAACATCGCGGTGGAGTGGGCACCGATCGGGATCCGGGTGAACAGCATCCACCCCGGGTTCATCGAGACGCCGATGATGGGTGACACCGCGCAGGAGCCCTATGTCGCGACGACGCCGCTCGGCCGGGTCGGCAAGCCGGAGGAGGTCGCGGCCGCGATCGTCTTCCTGGCGAGCGACGACGCGTCGTTCATCACCGGGGCGGAGCTGTTCGTCGACGGCGGTTACATCGCGCGCTGAGGTCTCATTTCACCGGCAGGTCGACGCGGCGGCCGACGCCCATCTCGTCCGCTTCGTCGTCGGTGACCAGCGCGAATGCTCCCGGGGGCACGCCATCCAGGGTTGCCACCCGGGAGGCGGCGGCGAGGAGGGCTTTCTCGGTCCCGCCGGTGATGAAGAAGACGTAGTTGTCGCCGAACTCCTCGCCCTCGTCGTAGGACTCGGCGGCACCCTCGTCTTCGAGCTCGACCAGGAAGTCCTCGACCGTCTCGATCCAGGGGAACTGGGGGCCGCCGGGTGTGGGGGTCAGCGGAACGTGAATCTCAACGATGATCTCAGCCATCCGCTCATGATCCACTACGGCCGCAGGAACGCATGGCTGGTCACCACTGGACGCGCAGGGTCAGGTGGGTGGAGGGAATGATCGGGTTGTCGGCGTCGACGACGGCCCGCAGAGTCAGGGCGCCGGGTGTCTCGGTGGCGATGGCCAGGCCTTCGACCTTCCACGGGCCGTCCGGGCCGGGCGGGATCTCGGCGATGGAGAGCACGCTGTCGCTGTCGTTTTTGTTGTCGAGCAGGGCAAGGGCGGAGGCGACCACTGGGCCGTCATCGACGGCGTTCGGGGTGTCCTCGGCGGCGGCGGAGACCAGGATGCGGCCGCCGGTCAGGGGTACCGCGTCGGTAATGGCGAGGGACACCCCGCCGACCGTGCCGAGGTCGTAGCGGCGGGTGCCGGTGACCTCGACCTGTGCGGCCGCGGCCGTGCCGGTGGCGGCGGCCAGCAGGGACGGCAGGTCGACGTCGGCGCGGGCGGACGGGACACCGGCGGCGGCGTTGCCTCGTTGGAACCAGTGCAGGACGTCGCCGGTGCGGCCGGCGCCCTCCAGATTGAGCTGGGATCGCGGGATGTCCAGGGTCGCGGCGACCTTCTGGTAGACCGGGGTCAGGTCGGCGGTCGTGAAGCCGGTCGCTGTCACCAGCGACGACCGCATCCGGGCGGTGGTGGAGCCGGAGCCGAGCAGCAGGACGGCCGGCTCGCCGTTCACCGTGACCGGGCACGCCGACTCGAAGTCGGGCTTGAGGTGTTTGGTGCCGGCGGCCTCGGAGAACGCGTCGAGGCCGTCGACCGGGTCGATCACCCGGACCGCGGTGACCGAGCCGGGGCGCCACCAGGCGGCGTGGGTGGCGTCGTCCTGCACGACGAGCCAGCCGTCACCGAAGGGCGCGATCGCGGACGCGGCGCGTACCGGTGAGCCGTCGTCGAACCGCAGCGGTGCGGCGTCGTCCACGAAAACCCGCATCTGCCAGCCTCTCCGTTGTGGTCGGTGTCACGTTCGCCGGGTCACGGGTGATTGCGATGATGGTCGACGTGACGCGCCACCAGCCTATTGTTCTCGTCTCGCCTGCCATGGGCATCGGGTCTCGGTACTACCAGTCTCTTGTCGCGGCGTTCGAGGCTCGGGGGTGGGCCGCGACGGCGCTCACCCGGCGCGGATTTGAACTCGGTGCTCCGCAGGCTTCGCGGGGGCAGGACTGGTCGTACGAGGACGAGATCGACGACATGGCCGTCGCCGTCGCTGCCGCACGTAGTGAGGTTCCGGGGCGGCCGGTGATTCTGCTGGGGCACAGTCTGGGTGCGCAGATCGCGGCCGGGCATCAGCTGAACCGGGTGCCGGCGGACGGGGTGGTCACCGTCGGTGGGGCGCTGCCCTATCACCGGGACTATCCGTGGGGTGGGCTGCCGATTCTGCTGATGGGTTCAGTGATCGTGCCGGTGCTCACCGGGGTGTTCGGTTACCTGCCGGCGCCGGCGTTCGGCGGACCCGGCGCGCGCACTCTCATGCGGGAGTGGGGGCGGATGGCGGTCACCGGGCGTACGCCGTTCCCCGCGGAAGGGTCCATAACGAGTCCTTCGCTGCTGATCTCGCTGGAAGGGGATCGACTGGCGCCGGAGAGTGCCGTTCACGCGTTCGGTGAGCGGTTGTTCGCGCCGGAGAGCGTGACGAATTGGCTGTACCGGCACGCGGACGTGCCGGAGGGTGCGAGCAACCATCACATCTACTGGGCTCGCAGCTCCGCGCCGGTCGTGGACCGGATCGTCGGCTGGTGGGCGGCGAAGGCCGCGGTGACGCCGGCGGGCGAAGCCGCTCAGTGATACGCCACCGGTGAAGCCCGCGCGGGTCAGGTGACCTGGTCGCCGAGGCCGAAGCGGGTGGCGCACTCCGGGCAGGTGACGTGGCCGAACATCTGGGTGAGGGCGGCTGCCAGCGCGGGACGGCCGGCCTGCACGGCCTCGGTGTGCAACTGGGTTGCCAGGGGTGAGCTCAGGCCCGGTTCGATGGTGTCGTCGGTCAGGGCGTACAGCAGGGGTTCGTCGCATTCGGGGCAGGGGACGTCGATCTCGCCGGCGTTCAGGGCGTCCAGCCAGGTGCCCCAGATCTCGTCGCCGTCGAGGGCGAGCATGGCCTGGCGCAGGATCACGTAGTCCTCGTCGTCGGTCATGGTCGGCAGCAGTTCGGCGGCGAAGGACTTCAGCTGGGCGATCTCACTGCTGTGGGTGGCGCGTTCCTCGTCGGTGGCCTCCACGGCCAGGATGCCGGCCAGCACCACCACCCCGTCGCGGGCGCGGGGGTCGAAGCCGGCCGCGGTCCGGGCCAGCCACGGCAGCAGTGAAGCATCGGCCTGTGCTCTTCTGATCGCCGTCCAGGCCGGGGAATCAGGGTCGGTCGCTGCCGCGTTCAGGAGCTCCTGTGTCACCACGGACGAAGTCTGGCAGATCTACGCAGATGTGCTCTTTGGGCGTACCCAAGAATGGGAATGGAGCGCAGGCGCGTCGCCTGCGGTGACCAGAAGCATGCTGGCGCTCAAGCCGGTCGGTGATCCATGCTGGGTCTCGGCGGCGCGGCTGTGGGAGGACATCGTGGAGCTGAGGCAGAACGACAGTGCGCTGCTCGCGCGGGCGGTCCGTAACCTCGCGCTGCGTCACGACATCCCGTTGATCTTCGGGGGCGTGGGTACGACGGACGTGCCGGTCACGGTGAGTGTCGGTGCGCACACGTCGGCGTTGACGTCGCTGGTGATCCGGCCGCATCAGGGGCTCGGCGGTCAGGCGCTGGTGCAGAAACGGCTGCTGGCGCTGCCGCGGTACGACCGTGCGCCGGGGATCACCCACGACTACGACGAGTCGGTGCTCGGTGAGGGCATCGTCGGGCTCGCGGTCGTGCCGCTGATGAGCGGGAGCCGGGTGCGCGGGCTGCTCTACGCCGGGACCCGTGACGACGCGGCGCTCACCCCGGAGATCGTGTCCGCGCTGGCCGCCGAGGGGCAGGCGGCCTCGCTGGAGATCTCGGTGCGCGACGAGGTGGAGCGGCGCATCGGTACGCCCGACCTCACCGGACGGCTGCGGGAGATCGCCCACGCGACGTCGGATCAGCGGACCCGGCAGGCGTTGTTGCAGCTCGTGGATCAGCCTCGGCCGGTCGCCGCGCCGCTGACGCCCCGGCAGCGGGAGGTCCTGGAGCTCGCCGAGATCGGCCTGCGCAACGCCGAGATCGGGGAGCGGCTCGGGTTGAGCGAGCAGACGATCAAGACGTACATGCGGGCGTTGATGGTGCGCCTCGGCGCGCGGTCGCGAGCCGAGGCGGTGCACCGGTACCGCGGACTACGGAGCTGACTTCGCCTTTTCCAGGCTCAGGGCGGCGTCGATGCGCCGGGCGATGGCGTCGAGATCGCCGATGCCGTCGATGTCGTGCAGGACCTCACGCTGCCGATATGCGGCCAGCACCGGCTCGCTCTCCCGCGCGTAGACCGACAGCCGGTGGCGGACCACGTCGGCCAGATCGTCGCTGCGGCCACGGCGCTCCAGGCGGTGCTGCAGCTCGGCCGGGGCGACGACCAGGTTGACCACGACCAGGCCGGTCAGCAGGGTGTCGAGGAATTCGACCTGCGCCAGCGTCCGCGGGTAACCGTCCAGGATGATCCGGCCGTCCGCGGCGTTGCGTTCGATGTGGTCGCGGACCATCGCGTTGGTCAGCTCGTCGGGGACGTAGTGGCCCGCGTCGAGGTGCTGCTGCGCGGTACGCCCCAGCTCGGTGCCCCGGGTGATGTGGTGGCGGAACAGGTCCCCGGTGGACAGGTGCGGCAGCCCGTGCCGTTCGGCGAGGGTCGAGGCCTGAGTGCCTTTGCCGGATCCGGGCGCGCCGGTGAGAATGACAGCGATGTCCAACGGAAGACTCCAACGTATTCCGGCAACGGGATACAGAGTCTAGAAACGTTGCAGAAACGTGAATAGCCACGAAAGTGGGTAGTCGGGAGTCAGTACCGGAAGCTGGTCACCAGGCCGCTGAGTTCGGTGGACATCCGCGCCATCTGCTGGGTGGCGTCCTGCGACTGTGCCACGCCCTCCCCCGTGACCCGGGCCGCCTCGGCGACCGCGGTGATGGTCCGGGCGATGTCGGTGGTGCCGGCGGCGGCTTCGCTGACGCTGCGGTTCATCTCCGAGGTGGTGGCGGTCTGTTCCTCGACGGCCGAGGCGATGGTGGTCTGGAAATCGCTGATCCGGGCGATCACCCGGCTGATCTCCTCGATCGCGGTGACCGCTCCGGCGGTGTCGACCTGGATGGCCTGGACCCGGCCGGAGATGTCCTCGGTGGCCCGGGCGGTCTCCTGGGCGAGATCCTTGACCTCGGAGGCGACCACGGCGAACCCCTTGCCGAGCTCACCGGCGCGGGCGGCTTCGATCGTCGCGTTCAGGGCGAGCAGGTTGGTCTGCTCGGCGATCGTGGTGATGACTTTGATGACGCTGCCGATCTCCGCCGACGACGCGCCGAGCTTGCTCATGGTCACCGTCGTCGACGAGGCCAGTTGCACGGCCTCGCTGGCGACCTGGGCGGCCTCGGTGGCGTTCTGGGAGATCTCCCGGATCGACGCGCCCATCTCCTCGCTGCCGGCCGAGACGGTGTCGACGCTGCGGGAGACCTGTTCGGCCGCGGCCGCCACGGTCCGGGCCTGGCCGGTGGTCCGCTCCGCGGAGGCGGCGATCTGCGTGGTGACGCCGGTCATCTGCTCGGTCGCACTGGCCAGCGAGGACGCCGACCCGTCGATGGTGGAGATCGTCTGCCGGAGCCGGCCCATCGCGGTGTCCAGCGCCCGGCCCATCTGGCCCGGTTCGTCGTGCGAGGTCAGGCCACTGGTGTGGGTGAGATCGCCGTCCGCGAGCGCGTCGCAGACGGCTTTGACCCGGCCCAGCGACCGTACGATCGCTCCGGCCACGAGGATGCCCAGACCGAGTGCGAGCAGCAGGCCGAGGACGAGCAGCGTGATGGACAGGGTGCGGCTGTACGCCGAACTGGACTGGGCCGCCGCCGCCGAGGCGGACGCGTCCTCGGCCTCGGACTTCGTCAGCGCCGCGACCTGGGCGGTGAGTTCGTCGGCGATGGGCACGATCGTGTCCTCGTTGACCGCGATCCAGGTGGCGTAGTCGTTGTCCTGTGCCGCGGCGGCCTGCTTGTCCTGGGTGGCCTCTTCGAAGGACGCCCAGGTCGACGTCAGGTCGTCGAGCACGTCGGGATCGCCGGCGAACGTCCCGTCGCGGTAACTGGCGATCGCCGCGTCGACCGCGAGCAGGTCGGCGGCGTACGCCTCGTTGTACTTGTCGCTGGTGGCGTCGTCCGGAGCGATCGCGGAGGTGGCCAGGTCGAGGCGGGTCTTGGTGATCGCCACTTCGATCTGGCCCACCTGGGCCACGTTCGCAACGTTGTTGTCGTAGATGCTCTGCGCGGAGTCCGCGGCACGGTTCAGTGCCGCGAGGGAGACCAGGCCGACGACCAGGGCCACGGCGGCGGCGACCGCGATCGCCGCCAGGATCTTGGTCCGGACGCCTAGGTCAGAAAACACGGTCACCAGCTCACCGTACGATTCCGCCCCGCCAAAAGTCCGCCGTTTGCTCAGCCCCCGGTGATGGACCAGTGCCACGGCTCGGACGGCAGGTTCACGAAGCCGTAGTTGCCGGCGTGCGCGGCCATCCACTTGAAGCCGGCGCTCTTGCGGGTGTTCATCGACTTGCCGTCGGCGGTCATGTCGATCGCGAGACCCACCTCGTGCAAGGAACGGCCGGGGATCGCGGTCGGGACGCGGCACGACGACGCCGGGGCGGTCCAGACGTCCGGGCAGCCGTTCGCGGTACGCAGGGCGATCTGCTGCTGCTTGGTACGGAACCCGCCACCGGACAGCTTCACGCCGGCCTTAGCCGCGTCGTCGATCATGTGCTGGAACTGGTACGCGACGACCCGGTTGACGGTGACGCCGTAGACGTTCACGGTGGAGAAGGCGGTCCGGGACTGGGTGACGACCTGCTGGCTGAGCGACGCGGCCTGCGCTGCCAGTGCCGCCCGCTCGGCGGGCCACGCCTTGATCGCCAGCTGCGCGTTGCTGACCTTCTTGGCGGCGCTCTGGTACGTGGCGGTGGCGGCGTTCAGGGTGCCAACCGCCGTGGTGTTGGTCTTACGGGCGGCGGACAGCGCCGACGCGGTGGTCGTGACGGTGGCGGCGCGGGTCCGCACGGCGTTCTCGGCCGTGGTCTTCGCCTTGGTGGCCTTGGCGACCCGGGTGCTGCTGTACGGGCGCTGCTTCTTCGCGGCCGTCAGCGTCTTCTTGGCGAGGGTGACGGCACGCTTCGCCGAGGCGAGTTTCGCTCGTGCCGCTGTGTCGGCGGTGCTCGCGCGAGTGACGGACGCTGCGGTGGCCGTCTGCGCCTTGCGGGCACTGTCGGCTTCGGTGGCGCGGGCCGCAGCGAGTTGACGCAGGGTGGGCAGCTGCGCGGCGACGCGCTCGAGGTGGGCCTGGCGGCCGAGCTTGTTCAGCATCGCCGTGGCGTAACTGGTGCCGGCGGACTTGGCGACACTGACATCCGGCGTGATCGCGCCGGACAGCGCGTTCTCCGCGGCGGCCTCGGCCGGGATGCCGGCGGCCTGTGCCGGGACTGCGGCGGCCATGATGAGCATCAATGCTGGTCCGGCTGTCAGTGCGGTGGTGCGGATCCGACGCTTAACTGCCGTGCTCACATTGAAAACCACCACGCTGGTTCCTCCCCAGTTAGCCGACGCGGACCGGCCCTATCGGTGTCGCGGGGCAGCGACTTGAGGAGTTCTCGCTATCGTGCCGGGATGGACAACTCAGCCATTGCCGGCGCTTTCTTCGCAGACGGGCCGGCCTCGGGCGTCGATCTGGGCCTGTTCGGGCGGTTCGCCGGAACGTGGGACCTGGACTGCACCGAATACGAACCGGACGGCACCACGAGCGTGCGCCGCGGCGAGTGGCATTTCGGGTACGCGCTGGGTGGCCGGGCCACGACCGACGTGTGGATCCTGCCGGGGGTGGAGCACGGCGTCAGCGTCCGCTTCCCGGATCCCGCCGCCGGGCCGGGAGTGTGGCGGTCCACGTGGGTAGGGCCGGTCCGCGGCCGTACCCACACCTTCCGCGCGTCCGCGGCGGGCGAGGAGATCGTGCTCGACGGCGGTGATCTGCGGTGGACGTTCTCCGACATCACGCCGTCGGCGTTCCGGTGGCGCAACGAGGCCCGGCAGCCGGACGGGACGTGGCGGGTGCAGCAGACGTTCGAGGTCTGGCGCCGCGGATCACGGTGAGGCGTTTGCGCGGCTAGAGGCCTAGGTGGATCGGCTGAGCCGGTGGGCCGGTGGTGAGGAGCGCTGTCAACGGGGTGGCGAGGTCGCGGGGCGAGAACAGGTCGGGGCCGGGGTGGCCGGTGATCTCCGCGAGATGCCACCAGCGGAACCCGGTGATGTGCTCGGCGGCGAGCTGGTCGTCGGAGAGGTCGCCGCGGGGCGGGAAGTGGCCAACGCGGACGAGGAAGTAGTCGTTGACGATGCCGTCGAAGCCCGGCGCGATGCCGGCGTCGAGGACTTCCTGGTGCCAGACGTGGGGTGGGTCGGCGGTGATCGTCAGGCCGGTCTCCTCGCGCAGTTCGCGGCGCAGGGCCGTCGCCATGTCCTCGCCGGGTTCGATGCCGCCGCCCGGTGCCGCCCAGACGGCTGTCGCCTCGCCGGGCACCGCCGGGTGAGGGAACGCGAACCGGCACAGCAGGATGCGGTCGTCCTCGTCGAGCAGGATCGCGCGGACGGAGCGGCGCGGATGCGGTGTCATCAGATCACCGGCAGAGTGGACACGAACCGTTCCAGGCGGGCCAGGCCCTCGCGCAGGTCGGCCATCGACGCCGTGTAGGACAGGCGGACGTGGGTCTCCGCGCTGTGCGTACCGAAGTCTCGTCCTGGGGTGAGGGCGACGTTGGCCTCCTGGAGTGCGCGCTCGCAGAACTCCCCCGCGCTGAGGCCGGTCCCGCTGACGTCGATGTAGCAGTAGAAGTGGCCGTCGGGTGGGACCGGGACCGGTAGGCCGATCCGGGCCAGGCCGTCGAGGACCAGGGTGCGCCGGGCTGCGAACTCGTCGCGGCGCTGCTCGCAGACGGCCAGCGCCTCGGGCGTGAAGCAGGCGAGGGCAGCCAGCTGGGCGGGGGTCGAGGCGCAGATGTAGAAGTTCTGGGCGAGCCGTTCCACCGCCGGGACCAAGGGTGCCGGCAGCACGCACCAGCCGAGACGCCAGCCGGTGAGCCCGAAGTACTTCGAGAAGCTGCCGATCACCACGGCGTCCGGGTCGAACGTCAGGGCGGTCGCTCCGCCGGCCAGGTCCAGGTAGATCTCGTCGATGATGCGCCAGGCGTCGTGGGAACGGGCCAGCTCGCAGATCGCCGCGAGCTCGGACGGCGGAATCGAGGTGCCGGTCGGGTTGGACGGCGTGGCGATCATGACGCCGGCGGTGGTGGCCGACCAGTTCGCGCGTACCGAAGAGGAATTTAGCTGGAACCGGGTGGCCGGGGTCGTGGGCACCAGCCGGACGTGGCCGCCGAAGCTTTCGATGATCTGGCGGTTGCAGGGGTACGACGGGTCGCCGATGATCACCTCGTCGGCCGGGTCGACGAGCGCTGCCGCGGCCAGGACCAGCGCGGCTGACGCGCCCGCGGTCACCGCGATCCGGGCCGGGTCGATCTCGACGCCGTGCCGGTCGCGGTAGAAACCGGCGATGGCCTGGCGCAGCGCGGGCAGCCCGAGCGCGGCGGTGTACGGCAGCGGCCGGCCGTCCATGACATTAATCATCGCCTCGCGCACGATCGGGGGCGCACCGAAATCCGGCTCACCGATGTTGAGGCGGATGACGTCGTGGCCATCCAGCTCGATCATCGCGGCGTGCTTGGCGACTTCCATCGCATAGAAAGGGGCGACGGCCTGCGCTCGAAGCGAGATCTTCATCTGGACATACCTCGAATTCCGCCCCGTCGTCGGGCCCTGTTGAACGGACATGGAATCATGCGTGCTCGATGCCAGAGCAGCCGGTGGGGGAAACGTTGGCTAAGTCCGTCTTGAACCGCGCGCCGTTGTGGACGCGGATCTGTGCCATCGCCGGCTGCGTGCTGATGTTCGCCAGCGGTGGCACGCTGGTCGCCGGCCAGAGCCTGCTGTCCAAGTACACCGGTGACATCACCAACGACGCGCTGCTGGACACCGGTGCGGCGAAGGCCGGCAAGAAGGACATCAAGGGTCCGCTGACCATCCTGCTCGTCGGCATCGACCCGCGGAAGGCGACGACCCCGCCGCTGTCCGACTCGATCCTGATCGCCCACATTCCCAAGGACATGAGTACGGCGTACCTGTTCTCGATCCCGCGTGACCTGTATGTGGAGATCGCGGCGGACGAGAAATCCGGTCTCCGCGCCCACAGCAACAAGATCAACTCTGCGATGGCGCTGGGCAGCCAGGTGGACGGCAAGATCGACGTGGTGAACGGGTTCCAGGTGCTGGCCAAGACGGTCACCAACTACACCGGGATCAAGGACTTCGACGCGGCCGCGATCATCAACTTCGGCGGCTTCAAGAAGATCGTCGAAGCGCTCGGCGGCGTCTCCATGACCATCGACATGGACGTGAAGTCGGAGCACCTGACGCCGGAGGGCACCCAGCGGCCCCGGCTGCGGAGCTGTCCGATCAGCGGCAACTGCGCTCACCCGTACACCGGGCCGCAGGCTTACTACAAGAAGAGCACCAAGCCGGTACGCCTGCAGCCCTGGCAGGCGCTGGACTACGTCCGGCAGCGCTACGAGTTCAAGGGCGGTCCCCCGATGACCGACTACGACCGGCAGCGCCACCAGCAGCAGTTCATCAAGGCGATGGCCAAAGAGGCGCTGAGCAAGGACGTCATGACCGACGTCGGCAAGATGACGAAGATCCTGGACGCGGCCGGTGAGTCGCTGACGTTCGCCGGTGGCGGCAACGGCCCGATCGAGTGGGCCGTGGCGCTCAAGGGCGTCAACGTCGACGACATGGTGACGGTGAAGCTGCCCGGCGGCGGCAAGTTCGTGCCGGGCAGCAACAAGTACCTCGGCGAGGAGTTCGTCCCGGCCGACCTGGCCCAGGAGTTCTTCGACGCGGTCAAGGCCGACCGGGTCGCGGCGTTCCTGCTCGATCACCCCACGCTGGTGAACAAGGACAGCTGACGGATCCGCTCGAAACGGGCCGCGTCCTCAGTGCCGGGCGCGGCCGTGTAGGCCAGGATCCGCAGGTCGGTGCCGACGACCGTGAAGATGTCGCAGTCGAGGGTCACCGACCCGACGACCGGGTGCTCGAAGGTCTTGAGCTTGCTGCGGTCCTCGACCAGCACCCCGTCGGCCCACATCCGGGCGAACGGCTCGCTGGCGTTCTCCAGCTCGGTGATCAGCGCGAGCACGGCGGGGTCCTCGGGGTACCGGATGTGGGTGGCCCGCAGGTCGGACACGAGGGCTCGCTGGAGATATTCGCGTTCGGCCGGGGTCCGCACCGCGCAGAGCCGGCTGCCGGCGAACTCCTCCCGGATCAGGTTGCGGTCCGGACCGGCCTCGCCCAGCAGCGCTTCCCAGGCCGGGTTGGCGGTCAGCAGCCGCCAGTACGAGGTGTAGACACCGACGGCCGCGTCGGACATCCGCGCCACCATCCGGGAGACGCTGTCCGGGATGTGCGTCGGCACGGTCCGCGGCAGCGGCGCGGGCAGGCCGGCCGCGACGAACAGCTGATCGCGTTCCCGATCCGACAGCTGGAGCACCCGCGCCAGGGCGGCGACGACCTGCTCGGACGGGTGATCGGCGCGGCCCTGCTCCAGCTGGACCAGGTAGTCGACCGACAGCCCGGCCAGCATCGCCACCTCTTCGCGGCGCAGGCCCCGGGTGCGGCGCTGCCCGACCGGGATGCCGGCGTCGCCGGGCTGGAGACGGTCACGCCACGCGCGCAGCAGCGATGCGAAGTTCATCCGGCCAACGGTAGCCCGGCTTTCCCGGCGCTGGGTGGTACCAGCGTCGCCACCCAGCGGCCCCGAGACCGTGTCACGGTCGGTGCATGACCACAACATTGATCACTGGCGGCAACAAGGGCCTCGGCTACGAGACGGCCCGGCGGCTCGCCGAACTCGGCCACCGCGTCGTCATCGGCGGACGGGACGCCGACCGGGTCCGGCAGGCCGCCGAGACCCTCGGCGTCGACGGGGTCACCCTCGACGTCACCTCCGACGCGTCGGTGGCCGCTGCCGCGGCAGATCTGAGGGTACGGTTCGGCGGCCTGGACGTGCTGATCAACAACGCCGGGATCGCGGGCATGATCGGCGACCTGGAGAAGTTCGACGGCCCCGAGGTGCTGTCGGTGCTGAACACGAACACCGTCGGCGTGGTCCGCACGATGCACGCGTTCCTGCCGCTGCTGCGCGAGTCGGATGCCCCGGTCATCGTCAACGTCAGCAGCGGGCTCGGCTCGTTCGGGGTCCGTGCGGACGAGTCCCGGGTGGAGCACTCGGTCCCGTCGCTCGGGTACTCGGCCAGCAAGGTCGCGCTGAACATGCTGACGGCGATGTACGCGCAGTTCCTGCCCGAGGTGCGGATCAACGCGGTGGATCCGGGCTGGACGGCCACCGACCTCAACGGTCATTCCGGGCCGCAGACGGTGACCGAGGGCAGCGACGTCATCGTGGCGCTCGCGACGGCCGGAGCGACCGGCACCTTCTCCGACCGGAGTGGCCCGCTCCCCTGGTGAGGGGTGGCTGGTCGCCCGCCTTACGGCAGCAGCTCGACGTACCCGCCGGCGCCGTGCACCCGGATCCGCTGACCGTCCTGGATCAGCCGGGTGGCGTGCTCCACGCCGACGACGGCGGGTAGTCCGTACTCGCGGGCGATCACCGCGCCGTGTGTCATCAGGCCGCCGACCTCGGTGACCAGGCCCGCGACGGCGACGAGTACCGGGGTCCAGCTCGGGTCGGTGTAGGTCGTGACCAGGATGTCGCCCGCTTCGAGCTCGGCCTTCGCCATGTCGAGGACGACCCGGGCCCGGCCCTCGACGGTTCCGGCGGAGACCGGCAGGCCGACCAGGGCACCGTCCGGCACGTCGTCACGCCGGTAGGAGCCCATCACGGCCTCGCCGTCGGAGGTGAGCACCCGGGGCGTGGTCAGCGTCTCGAATGTCCGGAACTGATCCCTGCGTTCGAGAATGAGATCTCTCCCCCGGACGACGTCGTGGAACTCGTCGAACGTCAGGAAGAACGCGTCCTCCGGGTCCGCGAAGACCCGGGCCGCTTCGGCCAGCAGCGCTTGCTTGTAGACGAAATACCGGCACACGATCCAGTATTTCGGATATTCCCGATAACCGATGAAAGTCCGCAACCGCTCGATCATCGCCGACGTCTCGGCGGCCTTGCTCTCCCCGTCCGGCAGCGCCCGCAGCCGTTCGAGGACCTCGTGCGCCTTCGACGATGCCCGCTGCCGGCCCTGCTCGAACCGCCGCCCGGCCGCGCCCGGTTCCCCGTTCTTGACGCTGTCCAGAATGACCGGGATCAGCGTGGCCGGGCGCTCACTCCACCGCGGCCGGGTGATGTCGATCTCGCCGACGCACCGCATCCCGTACCGATCAAGATAGCCTTCGATGGCCTCACGCGCCTCGGCCCCGCCCGCGACCGCCGGCAGCCTCTCCAGGAAGTCGTCGCCGGCCGACCCCAGAAACTCCACCACCTGCGGAAACTCGCGGATCACGTCGGCGAGATCGAGCAGCGCCAGGCCCATCTCCGAGGTGATGTTGCCGGGCGCGGACAGCGTCAGCGTGTCCGCTGCGTTCGTCTCCCCCAGCCATCCGGCCAGCTTGTCGTTGAGCCACCACGTGGCCCCCATCCCCGCCATGATCGCCTGAATGCTCAGCGGATCCGACAGAAACCGCTTGTGCTCCTCGAACGCCTCCAGCAGGAACGCGAACAGCGCCGTCCCGGACTTCCCCGCGATCGCCTCCCGCAGCGCGACGATGTCCGCCTCGCTGCGCGCGATCAACTCCTCGACGATCGCCGGATCGGTGGAGATCTGCGGACTTCCGCCGCCGGGCGGCGGCCCTTCAAGAGCCACTTCCGGGTACGCGGGAACGAACCCCGCATCGACGACAGTGCGCAGTGCGTCGGCCACGGCCGGATCGCCCTTGCCCATGATCTCCAGGAGCCCGTCCCGTTTCGACGGTGTACCCAGGGCGCGGGTCACGTCGACGAACAGCCGCCCGCCGGCCTCGTGCATCGGGGCCATCGCCGTGCGCTGCCACATCGACCACCCGAGCGGCTTCATCGCGTCGGTCATCATCTGCTGGTGCCCCACGGAGACGTACACATGAGGCTCTTGATCTGGGGTTTCGGGGGTGGGGAAAAGGGTGGTGATCGGGCGGCTCTGCACAATCTGGAAGCCGCCGCCGGCCAGGCACCACTCGATGTCCTGCGGGCGGCCGAAGTGAGCTTCGATGCGCCGGCCGAGGTGGGTGAGCGCTCGGACCTGGTCGTCGGTGAGCGCGGGTTTGTCGCCGGCTTGCGTCCTGGTGATGATCGTGTCGTCACGGACCGTGAACAGATCCGGGGTGACCCGGCCGGCGACCAGGTCCTCGCCGAGCCCGGGGACGGCCTCCACCGAGCTGGTCCGCCGGTTGCCGGTGAGCGGGTCGGCGGTGAAGAGCACCCCGGAGGCCTCCGGGACGACCATCTTCTGGACCACGACGGCCATCGCGACCGTACCGTGGTCGATGGTGTTGTGGTCGCGGTAGGCGACCGCGCGGCCGGTGAACAGCGACGCCCAGCAACGGGTGATGTGTTTCAGGATCTCGGCCGGACCGGTGATGTTGAGGTAGCTGTCGTGCTGGCCGGCGAACGAGGCCGTCGGGAGATCCTCGGCGGTGGCGCTGGAGCGGACGGCGTAGGCGGCACCCGGCTCGATCCTGCTGGTGATCGCGGCGGCGAGATCGTCCGGGATGGTCAGGTCCGGTGGCACCACCCGCCGGAAGGCGTGTGTCGTCACGCAGAAGCCGGCCGGCACGTCGACGCCGTCGAGCCGGGTCAGCGCGCCCAGGTTCGCGCCCTTGCCGCCGACCAGCGCTACCTGCGTCTCGTCGACCTGATCCAGGTCGACCACATACTGCTCTGTCATCGCGAATCCCCCCGAAACCACCGTGCCAGTCCGAGCGATGATTCTTCGGCAAAGCAGGGGTCTTGCCGCAAGCCCCCTGGTGCGATATACGTTAGATACGGCAGGGAGATCGCTCTCCTTGCCTTTTTGTTTTTCTGGGTTTCAGCGCAGGGCGCCGTGCAGGAACAGGTCGATGATCTGTTCGGCGGGGACCGTCGGGTGCTGTTCCTCGTTGATCGGCTGGGCGCCGACCCGGGAGATGCCGAGGAAGATCTCCGCGAGGATTTCGGCCGGGATGCGCAATCGCTCCCCTTCCGGCTCCAGCAGTCGCGCGACCGCCTGCCGCACCTCGGGTAGCTGGATCGCGGGTTTGGCGTCCTGGGGGCGGGCTGTCCGGGTGACGGGCGTGCCGGCCGGGATGCCGATCTGCTCGATGGTTCTGACGCCGGCGGCGACCCGCAGCTGGTAGGCGTCCAGGATCTCGATCACCGCGACCAGACGCGCTTCCAGCGGCTGATCGACCGGGATCGCCTCCAGTTCGCGCACCTCAACGGCGGGGTCGATCACCGTGCTCAGCCGGGTCATCACCGTGGCCATCGCGGCTTCGAGGACCGACTCCGGGTCCGGGAAGACGGTCAGCAGGTCGGCTTCGGTGATCCCGGCGGCCTCGGCGATCCGCGCGAGCGTCAGGCGCGGGTATTCGCCGAGCAGCGGCCAGGCCGCCCGCACGACGGCCTGCTGGAGCTCGTCGTGGTTCATCGAGGCCGGGTTCATCGCGCGGCTGGGTTCATCGCGGCCTCGGCGGGCGTGGGCGGGCGGCTATCCAGGCTTCCACTTCGGACGCGAGCCACAGCTTGCCCTGCGCCAGTGCCGCCACCGGAGCGGGGAAGTCGTCACCGCTGGTCAGCTGATAGACGCGCTGCCGGCTGATCCCGTGCAGCCGTTCACCGATCTCGTGGGCGCCCATGAGGTCAAAGGCCATGCCATCGACCATAAAGCAGGCTGTCACGACGGCGTCGCACAGAAGCGCTGTCTAGAAGGTGACGCTGCCACCGACCGGGATCCGGGAGTATTCGGTTCCGCCTTTGGACCCCAGCCAGGCGTCGAAGTTGCCGTAGCCGACATCGGTCGACAAAGCCCGGTCGTGGATCGGGAACGCCCGATCCGGCGCGATCGCCCGGGTCATCTCGATGGCCTCACGGTGCCGGCCCCACGGCGCCGCCGCCGGCACCAGCAGCGTCGTCACCCGCTGATCAGGGACGAAGTACGAGTCGCCGGGGTGATAGATCCCCTCGACCACGTAACCGAGGTTGGCGCAGCCGGGCAGCCCGTCGTAGATCTCCGCGTGCTTGCCGCCGACAGCGGTCACCGGGAAACCACCGGCGCTGAACTCGTCACCGGCCGCGACAACGGTGACTGTTTCGGCCAGTCCGTGCTCGGCGGCGAGTTCCCGTACCGAATCCGGGGCGAAAAGACGCAGGGACCCATCGATGCGCGCCAGGTCGAGGTGGTCCTCGTGCTCGTGGGTGACCAGGATGTCGGTGACCCCGTCGAAGGCTTCCGGCTCGGTCCAGACGCCGGGGTCGATCAGCAGCCGACGATCGCCGTCTTCGAGGCGTACGCAGGCATGGGTGAATTTGATCAGTCGCATGCGTCAGATGATATGGATCATCGAGCCCCGGCGATGCCCGGCGGCGCGTCGATGGTCGCGTTCTTCGACGGGGCGGCCTGATTCACTGATCGCCACCCGAATTCGGGGTCTCTTGAGGCGTCGAGGACTTGGTACTGTGGCCCGCCCTGGAGAGGTGAGCGTGGTCAACGTCGTGGTGCGGCGTCCTGCACATCGGACCGCGATGATCGTAGCAACGGCTGCAGTGCTCGGCCCGCTGGCGTTCGTGGCTGACGCCGTCGACGGTGCGACCGGGCAGGTCATGGTCGCGCTGGTCAGCAGTGGCCTCGCCTGGGGATTGCCGGCGTTGCTTGCCGGACGGTCCGCCCCGGATCGCCGTCGTGCGGTGACGGATGCGACAGTGCTGCTGTCCACGGCCACACTCGCCTACTACCTGCTGATCCTTGTGGTCAGCCGCCGCTGGAGCGGCGGCTACCTGGTGGACGGGTCGTCGGCGAACTGGTACGGATTGCGTTCGGTGGCGGTCATGACCGCGGCCTGGTTGCTGGCGTCGGTGGTCGCGGGGCCGGTGCTGGGCCTGCTGGGTCAGTTGACGCGCACCGCGCGGCTGCCGCACGCGGCGCGGCTGCCGCACGCGGCGCGGCTGCCGCACGCGGCGCGGCTGCCGCACGCGGCGCTGGCCGCGGGCGCCGCCTGCGGTCTGCTGTCCGGCCAGGGCTGGGAGCGGGTGGCCGCGGCACCACCGTGGCGGCTGTGGGCGGTCGGCGGGGCGGACGCCGCCTTTACCCGCGCAGTCCTTGCCGTGGAGCTGATCTCGGTGGTGGTTCCGCTGGGCGTGGTCGTCTGGATGGCTGCAGCGCGGCGTCTTTGGCGCGCGTGGCCGCTTGCTCGTCGGGATGGCGGTGACCGCGACGATGAGCGCGTTGATGTGGCAGCTACTCCCCGCGATCGTGAACCAGCTCCACTGAACACTCACCAGCCGGCTGCACACGTCCGGGGCAGCACCGCCAACGTCCGGTCGCGCCGAATTGAGTGCGTCCCGGAACGGTGACATCCATGTACAGCTGTGGCAATTCGGGTATGGCCGGAGGCAATAAAGGACGTCGAGCGACCGCCGGATGAAAGATCGCCGGACCGGCGGACGCGAAGCCAAAAAAAAGTATTCATAGGCCCGAACCCGCGTGATGAAATTGGAACGCGGCTCAGATTCTGCTGTTGACAGAGGTCGACAAGATCGGATGATCTGATGCCCCGGGACGGAGGACCGTGAAACTCGTCGACTGGCTTCAAATCTTATCCATCGCCTTCGTGGCCGTAGCTCTCATCCTGAACGTCCTCCAGATGCGCTATGTATCGCGACAAACGAATGAGGCAGCGCGGCAAGCCTTCGCTGCAAACGCCGCACTTCGGCAGGCAACCTACCAGAATGTATTGGCACAAGAATTTCACTTTGTCCACTTCAGTAATCCTTCGTTGATCAAATTGCATCTCACGTCGAGGGGTTACGAAACGGGATCGGATGAGGAAAACCAGCGGACCCTTTACGCCTTAACGCGAATCAATTCTCACGAGTCGACATTTCTCGCGTATGCAGCCGGCCTGCTCGACGATGACGCTTGGCATGGATGGCGAAATGTTATCCGTACAGACTTTGAATCGCCTAAATTGAATGCGATTTGGCCTTATGCCAGACAGTTCTACGCGAAGTCATATGTTGCTTTCATCGAAACTGATATTCTTACACAAAAGGAAACCAGGGCCGTCTAGTGTCGCGTGTCTGAAATGAGTAGACGGATCAGTGTTGTCGTACCGAGCTGCCATGATGCGGACGTGGACGACGCTTTGACGGTGCTGAGGCAAGAGTTCGACGCCACGGAGGGAAGCTTTCTGCTCCGGGTGCGATGCGATCTCGTGTGGGATCGGGCGGCGTTCAGCCGTCTGGAGCGGGCGATGCGAGTGTCTTGTGAGCAGTACGAAAGTCGTGATGATCTACCGCGCTGGCTGGTTGAGGGATTCTGGGATGTCTCGCAGTCGGTGGCGGACTGGACGGCGCATCCGAACTTCCCTCGACCTCACCCTGCGCAGTATTACGAGGATTGCCTTGCGCGGTTGCAGGATCTCGCGGACTGGTTCTTCCGCGGGTGGCATCCGTACCAGCAGCCGCACGTGTGGCGTGATCTTTAACGTCACGCCGGCGCGTCGCGCTGGGCTTTGTTGAGGATGTGGTCGGCGGTCTTGGTCCAGCGGAACGGTTCGCAGCGCTGGTTGTAGGCCTCGATGAAGGCGCGGATCGCGCCGATGAGGTCCGGCACGCTGGTGAAGGTGGCGCGGCGGATGGCCTGGCGGGTGATGATGCCGAAGAAGATCCCGACCATGTTCATCCAGGACGCGCTGGTCGGGGTGAAATGCAGGGTGATCCGCGGGTTCTTGGCCAGCCAGGCCTTGACGTTCGGATGGTTGTGGGTGGCGTAGTTATCGGCCACGATGTGCAGTTTCACGCGCGGATGGGCTTTGGCGACCAGCCTCAGAAACGCGAGGAACTCGCCGTTGCGGTGCCGCTGGTAGCAGGCGTCCGCGGTGATCTTTCCGGTGGCGACCTCGAGTGCGGCGAAAAGGGTGGTGGTCCCGTGGCGCCGGTAGTCGTGTGTGCGGCGTTCTGCCTGGTCGAAGCGTATCGGGAGTAGTGGTGCGGTGCGGTCGAGGGCTTGGATCTGCGATTTCTCATCGACGCACACCACGACCGCGTTCGCCGGTGGGTCGAGGTACAGGCCGACGACGTCGCGGATCTTGGCTTCCAGTTGGGGTCGGTGGAGAACTTGAACGTCTCGACCCGGTGTGGCTGCAGGCCCCAGTCGCGCCAGATCCGGGCGACCTCGGCGAAGCTGACCGGCATTCCGCCTTGGTCAAATGCTGAGCCAGTAGCCGCGCCGACCAGTGCGTCACCGCTAGATCCGCTGGTGGCGGGTTCAGAGTTGAGGTGATCACCGTCGGTTTGTCGATCACCGGAGGCCGGCCGGAGCGTGGCAGATCCGCGAGGGCCTGGATCCCGCCGGTCTCGCACCGGGCCCGCCACGCGATCACCGTCTGTCGGGTCATCCCGACCCGGCGGCCGATCTCGGTGTTCGACAAGCCGTTGGCCGCCAGCAACACCATCCGCGCCCGCTGCACATGCCCGGCCGCAGCCGTCGAGGATCGCGTCAGCTCCCGCAGCCGGGCTCCATCACCGGGACGCAGAACCAGCGGCGCAGCAACAGACATGCCTCATTGCCCCGCACCCACACCGTAAAATCACTTCAGACACGCGACACTAGGCTGCGACCGACGACTTGATCATCTCGGGAGTCAGGGCAGGCTGGGAAGACAGTCCCATCGCTGGCCCGGGATAACCGGGGTTGAGTGAAGGGAGTCGGTATGCAGCAAAATGTGATCACGCTGGCTCTTCCGTGCTCGCGGAAGAACGGACGTCGGGTGTAGCTTCACGCGATGCGAAGTGCCACGGAGCCCGACCTCAGTTCGATGAGCGTCCGAGAGTTGCTCAGGCTGTACTCGCGAGTCCTCACCGAGCTGATCGAGCGGGGAGTGCTCAGGT
Source organism: Actinoplanes lutulentus (assembly GCF_003259845.1). GTDB lineage: Bacteria > Actinomycetota > Actinomycetes > Mycobacteriales > Micromonosporaceae > Actinoplanes > Actinoplanes lutulentus. The sequence goes on along the minus strand of NZ_QLMJ01000028.1, from coordinate 80,457 downwards.
CGCGTAACGCTCCGGCCGGCGACTTGGCGGAGGCCATCGTCGCCAGGGCCTATCGAGGCGAACTCGCCCTGCCGTCCGAGAAGAGTTGGGACGTTCGTACCGCTGGCGGAGTCCTGCTACAGGTCAAATGTCGCGTCGTTGAGCCCGGTAGTCGGCGCACACACGTGTTCTCGCCCTTTCGGAGCTGGGACTTCCACGCCTGTGTCTTCATCACGCTCAACAGCGTCACCTACGAAATCGACCAGGCCGTCGAAGTCGCGGTCGATCAGGTCCAGAAAATCGCACGAGAAAGCTCTTGGGTAGCGGGCCACCGCATTACGGTGGGTCAGATTCGCGCTGGCATCGCCGGCGCGGTCGACGTGACCGATCGTCTGCAGGAGGCGTATGAGGCTATGGATTGGCCGGAAAGAAAATAGGGCGGCTTGCCGTGCCTCCGCTCACTCTCATAGCCGCCGACAGCGCGTTGCCGCGGGGTGCGAGCCAACTACGCAGGGTTCCCGTCTTGCACGTGGATGTGGTGGCCTGATGGAGAAAATCCGGCCACGTGCACCGGCGTGCCGTGATGCGGCTTGGATGGGCGGAAGAGATCTTCCGCAACGGCGAGGTCGTAGCAGCCGACGCCGAGTGGATACTCGGTGACGATGCCAGTAAGTCGGTGCAGCTCGACCCATTGCAGGGCGGTGCCACGGTCCTTGAAAACGCCGGACGCAAACCGTGCCTTCTCGCCGTGGAAGACCCAGACAGTTGGTGGCCCGACCTCTGCTTCGGCATCGTCTTCACGCACGGGAAGAACGTATATCGCCCAGCCGCCGGAGCCCGCTCCGGCATGCTCATCTGCCGCCGATCACGCAGTACCAGCGCCGCGTCACGCTGACTATGCCTCGCGAAGGCGGTTGCTGAAGGGCTGACGCCGGCTCCTACGATCTTGAGATGCTTGGGGTTCACTACGCCGTGACGGCGAACCAGGACCGTGCGCTGTTCGCCGCGGCCGGGGATGGCGGGGTCGGCGAGTACGTCGAGGATCTCGAGGAATCGTGGTCGGACGACAAGCTGCGTGTTGACTCCGACAAGGCATGGGATGCCATCCATCGGTGCCTCGGCGACGGCACACTCGATCCAGACAGCGGCGACTACCCGCTATCCCACGCAGTGCTCGGTGGACGGCACCTGCACGAGGAGTACTACGTCGTTTACGCGAGCGCGACCGAGACTGAGGATGTCGCAGCTGCCCTACTCGGCGTCGATCGAGGCTCGCTGCGTCGCCGCTTCGACGCGATCAACGACCCCGACTATGCGGGTGCCCACGACGACACTGACTTCGAGTACATGTGGACCAACTTTCTCGACGTTCGAGCCTTCTTTCAGCGGGCAGCCGCCGCAGGACGGGCAGTGATCTTCACAGCCATGTAGGTCATGGTCGGGTGCGCGGATCTGCCGCAGAGCGCGCATGTCCGTCGTATCGCCGGCGTGGGAGCAGGCGACACCGATGTACGGTCCGTAGGTGGACGGCACCAGACTGCGCGTTGACCGGGTCGACGTCCGGCAGGACGACGACGAGCGCACGCTGATCCTCGGCGCTGACGGCGTCCACGTCAGGCTGATCCGCCTGCGCTACGACGGCTGGGTGGACGAGGTGATCAACAGCGCAGGATCGGCCGCACCGGGTCCCGGTGCCTGGACCCTGATCGACCGCGAGCTGACCCTCGAATTCGGCGAACGGGCCGCCGCGACCCTCGGCTTTCCGCGCGACTGCCGACTGCACCTCGACGTGGACGAGGAGGCGATCCGGCGAGTCCGGGCCGCACTCCTGGAGATACTGGACTGCGCCTGCTTTGTGGTCGATACCGCCGAGGGCCGTATAACGAGCTGAAGCGCAGCACTCAGTTGCTCGATCGAACGGTAGTTCGCTCTCTGTATCCGACGATGCATGATTAGTTCGCTGGCAGGCCTCGAGACGCCCTGTCTGCGAAGAAAACTGGCCTTGCAGTTCAACGGACAGCCGCGCACTGATCTGCCGCGATCTGCGCCAGCCACGAGCGCGATGTGGTCGGCAGCGGGCCCGTAGAGGTCGCCATCGCCTACTCGTCAGCACGGCACCTTCGCGTCACCGGATCCGGCAGGTGAGAACCCGACCGTCGCTGGTTCCAATCAGTAGCCGATCGGCCGCGACCGCTGTCAAAGCCGTGGGGAAGACTCCTTGAAGGCGCTGCCGCCAGCGTACGGAGCCGTCCTGCAGATCGAGCGCGATGATGTCGCCGTCCTGGTAGCCGACGTAGACGGTGTCGGTGTCGGCGTCCAGGTCAGTGGCGGCACAGTCTGCACGGAAGACCCAGTGTGGATCTCCGGTGGTGACGTCTCGCCGTACGACGAAGGCGCCGCCTGGTTGTAACCCATGGCCGTGATACACGGTCCCGGCGTAGACCAGGCTTCCGTCTGCGATCTCCACTCCCGGTCCGGCGAAATGCGACTCGTCCGGCACCCACGAGTAGCGGAACAGCCGCCGCGGGTCGCCGGCCGGGCATGGACGGCCGTCGGGTCCAGCAGCCATCGGATCCGCAGCCGACAGCCATTCGACCGTCGGATCGAGCCACCTCGTGGCCGTACGCTCAACCTCCTGGAAGTAGATGCGGCGGCCCCGGCGCACCCGCAGCCGGGTCATCCGGTCCATGTCGGCGGGGGCGATGGCCGGCAGCCCATCGTGGCACTGGACCAGGGTGTACGGGTGCTGCGGACTGAACCCGTCGATCCTGGCACCGTCCGCCACCGAGTATCGGACCAGCGGTCGCGCCGATTGCTGCGCGTACGGCCGCATCAGCCCCGCCCATACCGATCGTTCGTCCGGCGCCACCGCGAGTTCCTGACCTCCGCCGTCGGAGTCGTCATCGTCGGGAATCCGCCACGAGACCTCACCCGACGGCAGCCAGCACTCCACCGCGATACCGGCGAGCGCCGCCAGGATTCGGCCGTCGGAGAGCTCCTCGATCGCTCGCACGCTGCGCCGCGGTTCGCGATTACCGCTCAAGCGGCTCAGCGCCGCCTCTGCTTCGGCACGGCCGTCGGAGCGTGGCGCAGAGAAGCGAGGCCCGGCCAACTCGGTCAAGTCGATCGTGCCAGGGCCGACAGCGTCCCAGTCAGCTCGTCGTACCACCGCCACGTGTCCCTCAACCCAGGCGGCCTTGTCCTGCCAGTCGTCCGGGGGTGCCAGCAGCAGGCGCAAGGCGTGGTCGTCGAGCCACTCCAAGCCAAGAACTTCGCGGCCTATGCCGTCCTCGAATGACGACACGGTCAAGTGGGTCTCCCAATTGAGCAGGAGTAACGCACCCTCGAAGAAGTAGCCGCCGTCGTATTTGCCGGTACCGACTGCCAACAGCGGCAATGTCGGATGGAACGCCAGCGCATGCACAGGGAAGCGGGAGCGGAGAACCGCCCGGCAGCTCAAGTCGTGGCTGTCGTAGACCGCCACCGGCGCCTGGCCGGACTCATGGACGTACTCACCGGCGACAGCCAGACTGCCTTCGGCCATGACGGCCAGAACGGGTTCGCCGATCTCAGCGAAGGGACGGTCGCCGAGGACCCCGTCGACCCGCAGCGGATTGATCACGTTGAGAATCATCGCAGGCCCCAAATCCACCTCGACCACGCAACACGGCGTATAGGCCCTGGCCAGGTTACGCATTTGCCGCCGTCCGTGCGCAACTCGGACCTACTCGGGTGCCGGTGTATCGGGGCCGGCGGTCAGCTTTTCGGGACGATCGGGTCGATGGGCTGGTGAGGGCTGTTTTCGGCTTCGAGCCAGTCGGCGAGGTTGAAGGTGCTACCGCAGAGGCAGCATGTTGCCTTGCCGAACAGGTAGGTGAGCCCCTCGGCGAGGAGCATGTCGCCACCCGCGGCGGCGGCGTCGTGCATCCATCGACTCGTCCCTGTCAGCTCGTCCGGCGCGGTCGGGTTTAGCGGGATCCGGTCAATGTCGCCGTCTTGGTAATGACGGAACGCCGAGTAGTGGCCGTACTCGCCGATGACGATTGCTAGGCGAGTTGAGCAGTGCGGGCAACTGACGTGATAGTGCTCGTCGGTGAAGTCCAGGCTGATCGAAGACCAGAACGTGTATCCGGCGAAGGCCAGCGTGTCCTGCAGGAGCCTGGTCAACGGGAGGTCGCTGCTGGTGGTCAGGCGAGTTCGGGCAAAGCCGCACAAGGTCGTCACAGCCTCTGAGTTCGCCCGTACCACGTCGTCATACAGATGATTCTGGTGCAAGGTCCGGACGATGACTGCGGCCAGGTCCAGCGCTCGAAGTCGGTCCGTCTCGGCGCCCGACTGTACGATTCGGGCGAGAGCCGGCAGAGCGGCGAAGCCTTCCAAGTACCAACACTCGGCTTCGACAGCCAGCTTCCTTTCGAGCTCATTCCAGAGCTCGGTGGTTGGCTGGTGTTCGAGCCGGCCCAACAGGCGTCCGACGGCGATGCTGTCATCGTCGGGCAGTTGAGGTTCCGTCCACCAAGCGCTCACCGGGTGATCAAACACTATGAGCTCAACACGTACTGATCTGTCGCGACCCGCACGTCTCCGGATATCCAGCTGAGTTGCCGGTTCGCTCACAGGTATGTGTGATGGCACCCGGAATTTGCTAGCGGCCGAGTGTGACCAGTAGTCACGGTCAATAGCTGCAGCCTGCGAGCGGTGGGTGATCATTAGGATGAGTTCGTATACTGGGATCCCAGGCCGACGGTCGCGGCTTCCGCCACCATGACGGTTGCGAACTATCTCAAAGGAGAGATACCTCTCGGGCCGCCCGAGGGATATCTCCGTGGCCAGTGGGAGGATCGCGACTGGCGCAACGTGCCGGGGCCGTTCGACGCAGCTCGGACCGATTCGTGCTGGGTGGGCCGTATGATCGCGCCCCGCCATGTCCTCTATGAGGACGATTTCGGCAGCGAGGTCGTGTACCGGCAGCCAAAGGACCCTAGCGAGGTTCATCTTGTGCTGACTGCAGCCTGGAACGATCCGTTCGGGGCCTACGCCGTCGACGGTGACGAGCATTGGACGATCGAGCTTGTCAAAGATTGGTGGGCCGACCGGGGCCGGCTGGCCGCCTGGATTGACGGCCTGCAGCGCCAGTGGTCTTCCAGTGACCGGGCCGACGAGCGGGAGAACTCCGAAGGGCTGCGAGAGTTCGCGCAATATCTAGAAAACGGCCTCGAAGGAGACCTTCGCGCTTACGCGTTCTGGCTCGCCAATCGACGGCTACCCCTGGCTCACGAAGCGCTTCCTCGCTTGTGCCGAGGGTAGAACCCACATGTGCCCCATCCGCACATGCCGCGGACAGCGTGTTTGCGATGGTTGCGCTCAGTACTGTCGCGAGCGACTTTTCCAATGCTGAGGAAAGCCTGTGCCGGATTCGCAATAAAGCGCGCTTTACGGACCATTTCCTCGCGATCCAGTATGCTCTGTTGTCGACGAGAGAGCCACTGCGTTTGCGATACGAACCAGGAAAAGTTTTCAGCCAGCGATGCCTGCGGGGCGTTCGGTAGCCGGTTCAGAAGATTCCGGAAAATGGCGTCCGAAATGCTCGTGGGCCAGGCTCTCAATGAATTTATAACCCCAGGTCGCAAGATTCGGGTCGGCGATGCCGGGAACGATCGGTGGTGATGCATGACCAAGGAGCATGCCGCCAGTTTCCTGCACAGTTTTTACATGTGCGTGCCCATAGCGGAGTACAGCAGCGCCCGTAATCGTCACAGCACTGGGCGGACGGGGTTCACACCAGTTCAAGAGGCCGACGATTACAGACCGTGACCTCGTCAAATCGGAGATACCGAGTACCTGTCCACAGCAATACCAACCGCCACGGCGAGTCGGGATTGCCCAGAAGTCCCCCGGCCTAACGTGGGAACTGGACTTCGGGTCCAAGGGATAGCCCGGATGGCGGCTCATCAGAAAATTTTAGCGACATCTAGCCATTGTGATCCGGCCTGAGTCAGGATGCGATCACAGCAGCAGCCACTAAATCCGCAGCAGGCGCACTGTCATGCCGCAGCCCGCGCCGAGACTGCTCGGTGCGTCAGTCACGGTCCGTACCGGCCAGTCCATGATCCCGTGCACGCTCGTGCCAAGTTTGAAGACGTCCTCCAACAGGTCGAGTCGAAAGGTCCGTCTGAGTCGGCAGGGATACTGGCGTCGTGAGTACATCGCCTGCGGCCGCAGGCCGGGTCCAGCCGTCCCCGATCTGGGTCGAGTCGATGGGCGGCCCGCTGATAGCGGTGCCGGTCTCTGCCGTGACCCGGTGGCTCGGTTGCACCGAGTCAGGAAACGCTGCTGGCAGCGGCGACGTTGTGGACGACTACGACCGCGCCTGCGAGGTCGACGGTCTAGCAGGTGTGATCGCCGTCGGCGCAGACGGCGACCAGGGACTCGTTCTGGCCGATGAACCCGCCCGCAGCCGCTACCTGCCCGAACATCAAGCGTTTGTTCGTTGGCTGGGCGCCGACAGCGAAGTCGATCTGATCGCGGCGGCACAGGCGGTGCTCGCCGACCCTGCGACCGGGTGGGAGGACTGCGGGGTCTGGACGACGGACGGACCGGCGGTGCTCATGGACTCCGTGACGGCCGGGTCCGAGCTCACATCTGAGTACCCGCACGGCGGAGGTTTGCCGGATCAGGCCCCCGTTTCTGTCCCGGCCGGCAGTTGGAGCATCCGTGCCGTCCATGCCTCACCGACCGAGAACACCTCCGTGGGCGTGATCCAGCTTCTGCCTCGGTCATCAAACTGAGTCAGACGTGCCTCCACGACTTCCTCGAGCGCCTACCCGCTGCGGTGACTGACGACCTTCACCGGCGACGGGCAGTGTCACCGATGGTGCATCCGCATTCTCATGGCACCGCCGAGCGCGCGTGCCCGGAGCCGCGCTACCTTCCGTACGATCCTGCCGTGAAGCTTGCCGCGGGTGTGCCATCACAGTGGCTGGTGACGCTGCGGTCCGGGGCTGCCCTCACGATCCTTGCCGACGGATATCACGAGGAACAGGGCGAGGCGCATTTTGTCGTACTCATGACCGCCTCGCTGGAGGACTTTGCCGGGCTTCCCGTTGACGGCGAAGTTCCTGATCGGCAGGGTGTCGCTGTGCCGGTGATCGTGGCACGAGTTCCCACGAGTGAAGTGGCGGACGTACGCACCCTCTGAGCTCAGATCACCGAAAGCCAGTCTGCCCTCGCTCAACACCGGTTCCTGAGCGCGCAAGCGCTCCCCTGTCGCTGTCCGCGCTCAGGCTGACCGGTGCGAACAGCCGCGTCTCGTCTCACGCGGCCCGGCGACGCAGGCCATCGATAGCGATCGTGACGGCGCCGTCCATGTCGGCTCGGGAGCCAGGCTGGCCGCACGCCGTGCAGATGCCTTGCAGGATCATCATGACGGCGCCGGCGCTCACGTCGTCGCGGATCGTGCCTTCCACGATGCCCCCGGTGAGCAGGTCGGCGATGACACTCTCCAGCTCTCGGCCGCCGTCGGCGAGCGTGTCCGTGCGCGCGGCCATCAGCGTCGCCAGCGTCTGAGCGAGACCCTCGTGCGTATCCAGGTGATTCACGAAACCACGCAGGAACGCCGCTAACGCCTCCAGCGCCGGCAGCGTGGCTTGCAGCTCCCGACCGCGGGCGCACATCGCCGTGAGCTCTTCGCGGTAGACCGCCTCGGCCAGCGCCGCCCGCGTCGGAAAGTGCCGGTAGAGCGTGCCCGTTCCCACACCGGCCAGCCGGGCGAAGTCGTCGAAGCGCAGGTCGAAGCAGCCGCTGGCAAAGAGCTCGCGCGCCTTCGCGAGCAGGGCGTCGCGGTTGCGCCGGGCGTCCGCACGCAACGGCTTCTCGGTGGTCACCCGGGTGCCTCCTTTGACAAACGGAAACTGTCTCCATATTTTGTAAGTGGAGATGCTCTCCGATTATAGAGCCCGAGAGGTGCACATGAAGATCCTGATGTTCGGCCGGGGCGTCATCGCCGCGGCGTACGGGTGGGCGCTGGAGCGGGCCGGACACGAGATCGAGTTCTACGTTCGTCCCGGCCGGGCGGCGACGTACGGAAACACGATCGACCTCGACCTGCTCGACGCGCGGCGCCGGCCGCAAGGGCGACGCGTCACCGAGACATGGCCGGTGCGCTACCGCGAATCACTGGAGCCGGACCACGACTTCGACCTGATCGTGGTCAGCGTGCAGCACTACCACTTCGCCGAGGTCATGTCCTTCCTGGCACCGCGCGTCGGCAAGGCAACCGTGCTGGTCTTCAACAACCTCTGGGTCGAGCCGTCGGCCGCGGTCGACGCCCTGCCCGCCGGGCAGGTGACCTGGGGTTTCCCCGGCGCCGGCGGCGGCTTCGGTGCCGACGGTGTGCTGCGGGCCGCCCTGCTGCCCATCGTCTTCTTCGGCACCCTCGGCGAGCCGCCGACCGAGCGCGCGCAAGCCGTCCGCACAGTGTTTCGCCAGGCCGGGTTCAAAATCCAGGAAAGCACCGACTTCCGGGGCTGGCTGTCGATCCACTTCATCCAGAACGCGGGCCTGCACACGCAGAGCTTGAAACTGGGCTCACTCGCCGCGCTGGCCGGCAAGCCCCGCAACGTCCGCGAGGCGATCCTGGCCACCCGCGAACTGCTGCCCCTCGCCGAGGCGCGCGGCATCGACCTGCGCCGGCACCGCCGCGAACTGCTGCCGTTCACGGCACCGATCTGGCTGACAGCACCGGCGCTCGCCTGGCTGTTCGGCCACTTTCCCCCGACGCGCATGGTCATGGAGGCGCACGCCAACCCCGAGGAACTCCGCGCGGTCTGCCGCGACACCCTGGCGGAAGCCCGCCGCCTGGGCGTGTCGGTGCCGCGCCTGGAGGCTGCCGAGCAATATTTCGCCGCTGAGAAACCTGTTTAGAGGAATGACACCAAGCGTTCGGACAGGCGCGCCTTCGCTGCCGGCCACTCCGCTCGCGGCATCCGATAGACGAGCATGCTCGACACAGCGGCGCCGACCGGAGTGGCCCCGATCCGGGTCAGCGCCTCTCGTGAGCGCACGTTCTCCGGCCTGACGCGCCAGACCACCTCGGCATAACCGAGCGTCTCGAACACATAGGTCATCGTCAAAATCTTCGTCTCGGTGTTCGCCGCGGTCCGCCACCATTTCCTGCCGAACCACGTGCCGCCGATTTCGATGCGACCTTCAGCGCGATGCCAGCTGTGCAGATTCGTGGTGCCGATCGCCATTCGCTCGTCATGGCTCAGCACCGCGAACGCAACGCGCTTCCCGTCGGCGATGTCCACCAGCCGCCGGGACACGATCCCCAGCAGTTCCGCCTCGGTCCGCGGAGTGGGTGCGCTCAGCCACCGCCACACCTGGTCGTCCTGGCCGCCTGCAACGAACAGGTCAGGCACATGAGACTCGGCCAGCGGCTCCAGCCGAACAAAGCGGCCTTCGAGAACGATCGAACGGGGAACCGGCGGCATAGCGGCGACACTAGCCGTGACCGGCCATGAAGTCGTAGACCGCCCAATCCGCGATCGGAACGAATCCGATCCGCCGATAGAGAGCGTTGCTGGTCCGGTTGGCGGCATTGGTGAACAGCACGACGTCAGTCGCCCCGGCGGCCAGCGCCGCCCGGCTCACCTCGGCGGTCACCGCAGCCGCGTAACCGAAGCCGCGCAGATGGGCCGGCGTATAAACCGGGTCCACCCGCACCTGCCCACCGACCATCGGATTCACACCCGCCATCGACACCGGCACACCTTCCGGCGTCTCCCAGAACGTGTAGCGCTTCTCGGCGAACCGCGTTCCGGCCCAGGTATCAGCGTCGACAACGACAGCCTCCCCGACGTCAGCGGCGAAATCCCGGCACCAGCCCATCACCAGCGAGTGATCCCGCTCCCCCGCAACCCGCCCCCGGCCAACCGGGAACGGTGAAGGCGGCGTCAGAACCCCGAGCCGATGCAGGTGGAGTCGCACACGAAGCACCGGCGTCGCACCGGTGTGCCGCTGCCACGCCTCAGCGAACGCCACCGCGGTGGCCCGGTCTCCGCCGGCCGATGGCAGCGACCACCCGGCAGAAACCAGAAAGGCCGCAAGAGAGTCAGCTTGCGCGGGCGTCAGCGGCGTGACGCTCAGACCACCGCCCGGGAAGCGATGAAAGACCGCGCGAACCTCACCCGCGGACTCCCACGCACCGAAAACCGGGACCGGGGTTCCCTCGGCCGCCGTCAGCGCCATCGTATGCATCGCAGGTCGGGAACGAAGGAAATCCCTGACGTCATCGGTGAAGTGCCAACGCATACCTGCACTGTGACACGCACGACTTGAACACCGTTCAGGCTTGAACACTGTTCAAGTCGGGGGCAAGCTGAACCCATGCAGCTCAACAGAGCCGACGTCGTCACCGGCGCGCTCACCCTGCTCGACGCCGAAGGCCTCGACGGCCTCACCATGCGCAAACTCGGCGCCCACCTCGGCGTTCAGGCCGGCGCCGTCTACTGGCACTTCACCAACAAGCAGGCGCTCCTCGAAGCCATGGCCGACCGCATCGTCGAATCCGTCGGCGACGAGCCGTTCCCGCCCGCGCCCTGGGATGCCCAGCTGTCCGATATGGCCCAGCGTCTGCGCCGGGCTCTGCTCAGCCGCCGCGACGGCGCCCGCGTGGTCGCCGGCACTTACGTCATCGAGCCGAACACCGTGCGCAGCGGCCAGCAAGCCCTGCGCATCCTCACCGGCGCCGGCATCCCCGCCGATCGAGCGCCGTGGATCCTTTTCCCGCTTTTCCATTACGTCCTCGGCCACACCATCGAAGAACAGGCCCAGCGCGCCGAAGGCGATTGGGAAAACCGCAATGCCGGCCTGCCTGACGACGAACTCAACCACGCGATGACCGCCATGATCAGCGCCGACCCGGCGGACCGTTTCACCTACGGCCTCGAACTATTCCTCGACGGCCTGCGCCACCGCCACCAGGAAGGCCCCGCATGATCCCCAAGATCCGGCGCCCGGCGCAGCGCCGCATGATCCCCCTCGAGGTCCGCGCCAACGAGCGACTCACCCCGCATTTCGCGCGCCTCACCCTGACCGGCGAGTCACTCTCCGGCTTCGCCGGTTCACAAGACGACCAGACGGTACGCCTTTTCTTCCCCCGCAACGGCCAGAAAGGACTGTGGCTACCGAGCCGCAACAGCGACGTCTGGATGGCCGAAACCCTTCTCCAACCCAAAACCCACAGGCCTTGGGTACGCAATTACACGGTCCGTGAGTTCCGCCCCGAAGCGGGTGAACTCGACATCGAATTCGCCCTGCACGGCGACGCCGGCCCCGCCTCGGCGTGGGCGGCACGTGCTCGCCCCGGCGACCCGGCCGGCATCTTCGACGAGGGCAACAGTTACCTGCCCCCGGAGAACGCCTATCGTCAACTGCTGGTCGGCGACGAAAGTGCCGTGCCGGCGATCCTGTCCATTCTGGCCGGGGCGCCGGAAACCCTGACGGGCGACGTTTTCCTCGAAGTGCCGACGAGCGCGGACATCCGTACCGACGTGGTGCGTCCTCCGGGCGTACACATGAATTGGGTCTCGCGTGACGCGGCAGAAAGCGTTCCCGGCGCGCGGGTCCTCGCCGAGGTCCGCGGAGCGGACCTGAAACCGGCCGACTACACCTGGGTGGCCGGCGAATCCAAACTGGCAACCGGCCTGCGCCGCCACCTGGTCAACGACCGGGGAGTCGCCAAGTCAGCGATCGCCTTCATCGGCTATTGGCGCCACGGCCGCTCCAGCCCCGGCTGATGGTGAATCAACAGTGGAAATGGCCTGAACATGCGTGCGGGAGGTGGGATTCGAACCCACTCAGCGATGCGCCTGCTTTACAGGCAGGCCCGACTCTCCAGCGTCGGCGCTCCCGCGGGGCGATCGAGCGGAGTTGAACCGCCACCTCCGGGGCAACATCCCGGCGCTCTGCCATTGAGCTACGACCGCAGTACCCGGCGACGGTTTCGAACCGCCGGCCTCCTCGGTGTGAACGAGGCGCTCTACCGCTGAGCTAGCCGGGTGTGTCTTTCCTGGAGCTCCCTCGCCCGGACTCGAACCGGGATGTCCCGGTTAACAGCCGGGCGCTGCTGCCGATTGAGCTACGAGGGAAAGGTAGAGCCGACGGGATTCGAACCCGCACCTTCCGACTTGAAAGGACGGTGACCTGACCGTTTAGTCGACGGCTCCACGCGTGTCCGGCGCTGGATTCGAACCAGCGGCCCCCGCCGTGTCGAGGCGGTGCTCTGACCAGCTGAGCTAGCCGGACGGGAGCGGATACCCGATTCGAACGGGTGACCTCCGGGTTATGAGCCCGGCGCGCTTCCTGACTGCGCCAATCCGCAAGTACGCCGCCGGGGACTCGAACCCCGAACTCGCTGATTAAGAGTCAGCTGCTCTACCCATTGAGCTAGCGGCGCTTGGCGGATGGGGCGAGGGTCGAACTCGCACGGGCGTGAGCCCCAACGGTTTTCGAGACCGCGGCCGTCGCCATCTGTCGGCTGGCCCATCCAATCCTTGTTTCGTCGGGATGGGGAGACTCGAACTCCCGGCCTCCGGTTCCCAAAACCGGCGCGCTTCCATCTGCGCCACATCCCGAATTCGCATCCGCACCACCGACCTCCAACCCCTGATGTGGTGCGCGCGAGTGCCCCCGGCAGGATTCGAACCTGCGACTTCCTGATCCGTAATCAGGTGCGCTATCCGCTGCGCCACGGGGGCATGGTGTTACGTGCCGTCGAACGGAATCGAACCGCTGACCTCAGAGTTATCAGCTCTGTGCTCTGACCGGCTGAGCTACGACGGCGCGGAGCCGGGAGGATTCGAACCTCCGGTGGTGGTGACCACTCCGTGTTAGCAACACGGCGCATTAGGCCTCTCTGCCACGGCTCCAAACGTGCTGCTGCGCGCCACCGGCGGGACTCGAACCCGCGCCCTCCGATCGACAGTCGGATACTCTTCCCCTGAGCTACGGCGGCATTTTCGTGCGTACGCTCGGAGGGATTCGAACCCTCACCGTCACGGTCCTGAACCGTGTGCCTCTGCCAGTTGGGCCACGAGCGCGTGAGCCGACGGTCGGAGTCGAACCGACCGGGTCCCGATTACAAGTCGGGCGCTCCCCCACGGGAGCTTCGCCGGCATCGCTGATGTGCGCTCCCTCGCCAGGATTCGAACCCAGCACTCTTGATCCAGAATCAAGCGTCTTACCGACTAGACCACGAGGGACCGTCCGACCGGATCTGATCAGCGGTGGGCGAGGGTTGCCCAGGCTGGGGTTGCCGGTTGGACCAGGAGCCGCATCCGGGCTTCATCCGGGGTGCGGTCCGCTTTGCGTTGGTTGCAGGGCGAGCAGGCGGCGACGGTGTTGGCCCACGTGTTCCGGCCGGCGCGGGAGACCGGCAGGATGTGGTCGACGGTGTCGGCGCGGCCGGCGCAGTACGCGCACCGGCGGTTGTCGCGCTTGAGGACGCCCTGCTTGGACCAGGCCGGGCCGGTCCGGGCGTGCCGCCAGCGGGTGACGACGTATCGGACGAGCCGGACGGCGGTCGGCATCGGGTAGACGCCGATGAGCTTGTCGGGTTGTGCCTCGGCGACTTCGGCGACCTGCCGGACGAGCATCCGGATCGCGTGGCGCAGGCTCACCCGTTGAAGGGGCATTTCGTCGGCGTTGAGCACCAGGACGTCCGTCATCAGGGCTCACCTCCCATCGTGATCAAGAGCCGGGCCGGACGGATGACGAGATTGCGTAGACCCGACCGGATTCGAACCGGCGTCTCCAACGTGAGGGGCTGGCGAGCGTTCCGCTGCTCCACGGGTCCTTGTCGTGCGTGCCGGCCAGGCCGGGCACATCAGCCCGGCCCGGCCTGGCCGATCCCCCGCCGGCGGTCTGCCGGCGGGGTTTCTCATGCCATTTCCACTGTTGAGTTCTCAAGTGACGAGTCCATGCCCTTTTGGTAAAGGGGGACGAAAAGCAGGGGCGACAGGATTCGAACCTGCAACCTTCGGATTTGGAGGCCGCTGCGCTACCGAATTGCGCCACGCCCCTATGGGGAATTGCCGGTGAAATGGAAGAAGCCGCCTTCCCTGTCGGGGAGGCGGCTTCGGCGCTGTGCGCTTCTGCGGGCGCTAGGCGCCTCTCCCCGGACTGGGCTTATTGATGCTGACCTGCTCTTCAGGACTGCCGACGGCATAGGACAGCGAGCCCAGCAGCACATGCTGCGGGTCCGTGTCGGTGTGCCAGCGGCGCATCAGAAGCTCCTTCGTCGGTAAGTCTTGTAGTGCAGATAGTAGATGTCGGTGCGGGATGCTGCAATCACTTTTTCCGGTGATCGAGTGGTTCCTCTCGATCACTTGGCTAATTATGGGGAGAGGCCGGCGGCGCGTCAAAGCTATTTAATTGGTCGCCGATGACGGCGAGCAGTTGCAGCTTCTCGTGGCTCTCGCTGCCCGGAGTCGCGGTGTAGACCAGCAGAGCCTGCGAGGTCGCCGGGTCGTGCAGGGCCTGGCAGGTCAGGTCGATCGGGCCCAGCTCCGGGTGGAGGAACCGTTTGAACTCGTTGAAGCCGACTCCCACCTCGTGGTCGTCCCAGACGGCACGGAATTCCTGGCTTTGGGCGTACAGAAGGCTTTGGAGGTTTGCGGCCCAAGAGTTTGGGCCGCGGCGGGTGACCGTCTCGCGCAGGCCGGCGGCGAAGACGCGCGAGTGCAGCGGGTGGTCGTCGGGGTGGTAGAGGGCGCGGGTGGCCGGGTCGGTGAACCAGCGGTAGCCGATGCTGCGGTCGGGGCCGGTGTATCGGGTGTTGTCGCCGGTGAGGGCGACGCCGAGTGGGGTCTGGCGCAGGGTTTCGCCGAGTTCGGTGACGATTTCGGCGGGGGTGTCGGTGAGGCGGTCGAAGATGCGCAGCATGCCGGGGCTGATGTGGTCGCCGGCGGCGCCGCGCAGGGGTGGCTGGTGGCCGGCGAGGCGGAACAGGTGGTCGCGTTCGGCCAGGGAGAGGTGCAGGCCCTGGGCGATGGAGGCGATCATCTGGTCGGAGGGGTGCGGGCCGCGTTCGCGTTCGAGGCGGCTGTAGTAGTCGGCGGAGATGTGGCAGAGCATGGCGACTTCCTCGCGGCGCAGGCCGGAGGTTCGGCGGCGTTGTCCGCGCGGGAGGCCGACGTCCTCGGGTTGCAGGGACTCCCGGCGCCGGCGCAGGAACTCGGCGAGTCCGGCTCGATCGATCACGGCTGTTCCTCCCCTGGTGGTGCGGCTGACTTGAGTTCTATCACCGGCACCGAACCCTTAGCCTCGGCCTGTTGATCCCCCTATGACGACCGCAGCCTGGGATCGGCAGGCCGTGGCTGGCCGGGCGGATCGGGCTCACGCTGGAGGCACATCAGCCAGCACGAACCGAGGAGCAGAAAATGGATCTCACCGGCAAACTCGCCGTCGTCACCGGGGCCAGCGACGGCGTCGGGCTGGGTCTGGCGGCCCGGCTCGCCGAGGCCGGCGCCGAGGTCGTGATGCCAGTCCGGAACCGCGGCAAGGGTGCGGCCGCGATCGAGAGGATCCTGCGGCAGGTCCCGGGAGCCACCGTGTCGCTGCGGGACATGGACCTGTCGTCGCTGAGCTCGGTCGCCGCTCTCGGCGAGACGCTGCGGGCGGAGGGCCGGCCGATTCATCTCCTGATCAACAACGCCGGGGTGATGACGCCGCCGCAGCGGCAGGTCACCGCGGACGGGTTCGAGCTGCAGTTCGGCAGCAACCATCTGGGGCACTTCGCGCTGGTCGCGCACCTGCTGCCGTTGCTGCGGGCGGGACACGCACGGGTCACCTCGCAGATCAGCGTCGCGGCGAACGAGAACGCGATCAACTGGGACGATCTGAACTGGGAACGGTCGTATCACGGGCGTCGTGCGTACAGTCAGTCGAAGATCTCGTTTGGTCTGTTCGGTCTTGAACTGGATCGGCGGAGCCGATCCGGAGGCTGGGGCATCAGCAGCAACATCTCGCACCCGGGGGTGGTGCCGACGAGTCTGCTGGCCGCGCGGCCGGAGGTGGGCCGGGCGAAGGATACCGTCGCGGTCCGGGTCATCCGGGCGCTCTCGCGCCGCGGAATTCTTGTCGGTACGGTCGACACCGCCCTGCTCCCGGCCCTGCTCGCCGCCACGTCCGACGAGGCGAGCGGTGGGCGTCTGTACGGTCCGAGCGGTCTGGGGAATCTGTCCGGCGCGCCCGCTGAGCAGGCGATGTATTCGCGGCTGCGCAGCGAGGAGGAGGCCGCGCGGATGTGGGCGATCTCGGAGGACCTGACCGGCGCTCGTTTCCCGGCGGCCGCAGCCGCGAGCGCGACATAACCGACAATGCTACATTAAGTCGTGCTTAAAGTGGCATGATCCGAAGCATGGGCGAGGAGGTCCTGTATCGCAGCGACCGCACCGAGGTCGTCCGCCGAACCGGGACGGATGACCTCGCCGGCGTGATCCGCAAGCGAGCCACCGGTGCGGGGACGGTACGGCGCATCGAGCACGAACGTGACGTGTTGCGCCACCTCGCCGGCGTTCGCGGGGTGCCCCGGCTCGTGGACCGTCAGCCCCGGCGCATGCTGGTCCTGGAGGATGACGGCGCGCGACCGATCGGTTTTCCGGTGGACCACCTCCTCGCGGTGTTTCGAGCGGTCACCGACACCGTCGCCGCGATCCACCGGGCCGGTGTGCTGCACCGCGACATCACGCCCGCCAATCTGGTGCTGACCGCCGACGGCCGGCCGATCCTGATCGATTACGACCTCGCGGTGATCGGATCGGCGCGGGGTGACGCCTCCGACGGGCCGGTCGGCACGCTCGGATATCTCGCGCCGGAGCAGACCGGCCGGATCCGGCTCGCCGTCGACCAGCGCTCCGATCTGTACGGGCTGGGCGCCACCTTCTACACGCTGGCCACCGGGAATCCGCCGTTCCCGGGTGACGATCCGCTAGAGCTGATCCGGGCGACCCTGGTCGAGACGCCGGTGCCGCCGGTGCTGCCGGGCCGGCTGGGCGAGATCCTGATGCGGCTGCTGGAGAAGGATCCGGACCGGCGGTACCAGAGCGCCGACGGGCTGGCCCACGACCTGGCCCGGCAGGGCGACGGGTGGCGCCTGGGCGAGCGGGACTTCTCCGCGTACCTCGCTCCCCCGGCCCGGCTGGTCGGCCGCCACCCGGAGATCCGCCTGCTGACCGCCGCCCTGGACCAGGCGCGGTCCGGCGGCGGACCGGCGCTGCTGATCGCCGGGGCGCCGGGGATCGGCAAGAGCACGCTGACCCAGATGCTGCGGCCGATGATCACCGCGCGGGGTGGCTGGTTCTCGGCCGGTAAATACGACCAGTTCCGCACCGGCACCGGCTCGGGCGGCATCACCCGCGCGGTCCGCGGCCTGGTCCGGCTCCTGCTCGCCGAACCGGAGCCGGGCGCCACCGCCGACCGCCGGCGCCTGCTGGCAGCCCTCGGCCCCAACGCCACGATGATGGCCGGCGTGATCCCGGAGATGGCGGCGTTCCTCGGACCGGACGCGCTCGGCGGGCCCACCGACCCTCGCGCGAGCCAGGCGCGGCTCAGCGGATCGGCGGTGGCCATGCTCCGGGCGGTCGCCGCGCACCACCCGACGGTGCTCGTCGTCGACGACCTGCAGTGGGCCAGCAGCGCCGCGCTGCGCATCATGGACGCGTTCGTCACCGCCGGCCCTACTCCCGGGCTGCTGCTGGTCGGCATCTACCGCGACGAGGAGGTCGATGCCACCCATCCGCTCTCGGCACTCGCCGCACGCTGGGAGAAAGACGGAAAAGCCACCCCTTGCGTACGCCTGGACGGCCTGAACCGGGCCGGTCAGGCCGAGCTGATCGGGGCGGTCCTGCGGATGCCGGCGGAGTCGGTGACCGAACTCGCGGACCTGATCGCGGTGAGCAGCGGCGGTAACCCGTACGCCACGGTGGAGGTCCTCAACGCGCTGCGCGGCGAAGGGCTGCTGGTGCTCGCCGAGGACGGGTGGCGCTGGGATCGTGCTGAAGCCCAGGCCTTTGCCGCCCGGCATCGTGTCCCGCAGCTGCTGGCCGCGCGACTCGACCAGCAGCCGGAGCAGAGCCGGCTGTTGCTGGCCGCGCTGGCCTGTCTCGGTGGTGACGTGCGCCCGGCGTTGCTGGCCACCGCGACCGGGCTGCCGGAGGAGGAGATCGGTTACCGGCTGGCCCCGGCGGTGACCGAGGGCATGGTCGTCGCCGGCGCCATCCGCTTCCGGCACGATCTGATTCATCGGGGCGCGTACCACCTCATGGATGACGCCTCACGTGCTCAGCTTCAGCTGTCGATGGCGCGGCGGCTCGCCGGCAGCGACGAGTTTCAGCAGGAGGCGGCCGAGCAGTTCCTCGCGGTCACCGAGCTGATCACGACACCGGCGGAACGGCAGGTCGCGGCGGGGCTGTTGCATGCCGCCGGTCGGCGTACCAGCCAGCTGACGAACTACACGGTGGCGGAGGAGTTGCTCGCGGCCGCTTCGCTGCTGTCCGACGGTTCTTCCCTGGACGCCGTCGCTCTGGATCGGCATTTCGCGCTGTACTGCACCGGACGGCTCGATGAGGCCGACCGGGTCTATCAGGATCTGGTCGGCCGCTCACCCGACCCGGTCACCCTGGCCACCGCCACGGCCACCCAGCTCAACAGCCTCACCCAGCGAGGACTCGCCCGCGCCGCCATCGACCTGGGTCTCGAGGTGCTGCACCGCTTCGGCATCGACCTGCCGCAGGACCTGGACGCGGAGATCGCGTCGGCGACCGCTTCACTGTATGCGCGGGCCGAGCCGCTGCCGGACACGGAGACGACGGACCCGGGCATCGCGGCGGCCGGGCGGCTCATCCACCGGATGCTGCCGCCGGCGTTCCTGCTGGACCCGCCGCTGCATTCCTGGGCGGTGCTGCAGGCACATCGGCTGTGGGTACGCCACGGCGTGTGCCCGCCGCTGGTCGGTTCGGTGGGCGCGGCCATCTGCGTGACCATCGACCAGCACGACGACTATCGCACCGGGTACCAGCTCGGCCGGCACGTCCTGGCCGTCGGCCGGGAACGGGGCTTCGCCGCCGATACGGCCGTCGCCCAGTACATGCATCTGTGCCTGGCCGCGCACTGGTTCGAACCCCTGGAGGAGATCGCTGAGACGTTCCAGCAGGCTCACGACGACCTGATCGCGGCCGGGGACGTGCAGGTGGCGAGTTTCCTGTCGACCCGGCTGCTGACCATCCTGCTGGAGAGCGCCGACTCCCTGGAGGTGTGCGCCGACGAGATCCCGCCGGCGCTGGCGTTCGCCGAGCGGACCGGCAGCCGGTACGCCGCGACCACGATGATCGAGTATCGGCAGTTGCTGCGGGCACTGCGCGGGCAGGCCGCGGGGCCGGACTTCGACGCGGCCGCCCATCTCGCGGCGATTTCGGGGTACGAGCCGGGGCTCGCGACGTACCACACCAACCGAGGGCTGGCCGCGCTGATCTTCGAGGACGCCGAGGGGTTGGAGGTGCACTCGGCGGGGGCGATGGCGCATGTCCGGGCGGCTCGGGGGCTGTATGTGTCGGCGCAGGCCCGGGTGCTGCGATGTCTGAGTCTGAGCGGGCGGCTCCGGGCCGGCTGTGATGATTCGCCGGAGTTCACCGGGGCTCGGGATTGGCTTGCCCGCCGGGCCGCTGACGCGCCGCGTAACTTCGGGCCACTGCTGCACCTGGTCGACGCCGACCGGGCCTGGGCGCTCGGTGATGCGGCCACCGCGACCAGGGAGTTCGACGCCGGCCTGCACGAGGTGACCGGGCGGCCGTGGCACCGGGCCCTGCTCGCCGAACGTGCCGGGAACTTCCACCTGAGCCAGGGCCTGACGCACACCGCGCACAGCCTGCTGACCGAGGCCCGCGACGCGTACCTGCGGTGGGGCGCCACCGGCAAGGTGGAGCAGATGCAGGACCGGCACCCGTTCCTGCACGCCGTCACCACGGCCGGCTCCGACAGCCACGTCCACCAGGTCGACCTGCTGGCGATCCTGCGCGCCTCCCAGGCATTGAGCTCGCAGACCACCGTGACCGGGTTGCAGGCCGCCGTCGGTGAGGCGCTCAGCGCGATGACCGGGGCCACCGACGTGCGGCTGGCGTTCCGGCACCGGGAGGACGAGCACTGGTACGTCTCCGCGATCGCCGGCGGCGACGCCGGGATCACCGAGCCGGTCGTCACCGAGGGCCGGCTGCCGATGTCCGCGGTCCGGTACGCGCTACGGACCCGGGAGCCACTGCTGGTCGCCGACGCGATCCACGACGACCGGTTCGGCCGGGATCCGTACCTCGCCGGGCTGGAAGCCTGCTCGCTGCTGGTCGTGCCGATTCCCAGCCGCAGCGCCGCCGACTCGATCCTGGTGCTGGAGAACCACCGCCAGCCCGGCGTCTTCTCCACCGACCGCCTGGAGACCGTGAAGCTGGTCGCCGGGCAGCTCGCCGTCTCCCTGGACAACGCGCTGCTCTACGACTCCCTGGAGAACACGGTCCGGGCTCGCACTGCCGACCTGGCCGCCACGAACCGTGAGCTGGAGGCCGCGAACCGGCTCAAGGCCGACCTCATCGGCATGCTCGGCCACGAGATCAACAACCCGCTCGCGATGATCCTGGGGTACGTCGACCTGGCGCTGACCGACGACATGCCCGCGCCGATCCGGGACCTGTTCAGCAAGATCCACCGCAACGCGCAGCGGCTCAACACGATCGTCCACGAGGTTCTCGCGCTGGTCAGCATCGACGCCGGCCGGCTCACCGCGTCGCCACGCCCGGTCAGCGTGTCCGACCACATCCAGGCGGCCCTCGCGGTCACCGCGACCGCGGCGGTGGCGGTGACCTGCCCGCCGGACCTGATCGCGATGGTCCAGCCGGGACACCTCGACCACATCCTGACCAACCTGCTGACCAACGCGACCAAGTACGGCGGCGGCGCCACCGCGGTTATCGCCGGTGCCGCCTCCGCTGTCGTGGCCATCGAGGTCCATGACGAGGGCAGTGGGGTTCCGGCCGAGTTCCGCGACCAGCTCTTCGACCGTTTCGCCCGTGCCGAGCCGACCGCCGGCACGGTCGCCGGGACCGGGCTGGGCCTGTACATCGTGCGGGAACTGGCCCGGGCCAACGGTGGCGACGTCCACTATCGCCCGGCGCCGCGGCGCGGCTCTATTTTCGTACTGACGCTGCCGGCACCCGGCACCGCTCCTTCGATGACGCACCGGGAGCCGGCATCCGCGCAGCGGTGATCCGGGTTATCGTCAGGCGCATGTCCGGTCCCGGAGACGTGCCACCACAGATCCTGGAGCGACTGCGACCGATCTGCCGCGGATTGCCCGACATCTACGAGGAACCGGCGTGGATCGGCGTGCGCTGGCGGATCCGCAGCCGGACCGTCGCGCACGTCTATGTGCCGGACCCGGATCGTTTCCCGGCCTACGCCGAGCACGTGACCGACGGCGAGATGCCGGCCGTGATGACGTTCCGGGTGCCGATCGAGGACATGCTGGGCGTGGCCGTCGCCAGGTTCCCGTTCTTCCAGGCGCCGTGGGGCACCAACGTCGCCGCGGTCATCCTCGGCGACCACACCGACTGGACCGAGATCGCCGAACTGATCACCGACAGCTATTGCGAGATGGCCCCGAAGTTCCTGGCCGCCCGGGTCACTGGCACGGCTTCCAGTCCGCCGGTGGGCAGATGACGACCGCGAGGTCGAACGTGCGCTGGTAGGTGATGCCGAGGCTGCGGTACCGCACGGTCACCCCGTCGATCGTCGCGGCGGCCTCGGGTTTCGGCAGTTCGAACACCACCTCGACGCTGTCGTCGCCGTCCTGCGGGCGAATCGTGTAGCCCTGCGCCGGATGCAGCTCGGCGACGTTCCAGCTGTGCGGAATCGGCAGCTGCCAGCTGATCTCGGCGGCCCGGATCACGTCGGCCCGGCTCTCGTCCCAGACGTACGGCTCGACGACGGGCACGAGCTGCTGCGGGTTGCTCGCGAAACTCACGTCGCGCAGGTGGATGTCGTGCTCGGTGGGGTTGCGCAGGACAAGCCGGCCCCACAGCGCGCCGGTGTCGCGGGCCAGCAGCGGCAGCCGCAGCGCTGTGCGACTGGGCCCTTCCAGAGGGCCGGTCCGCATCAGCGAGGCCGGGACCACGCCGAACGCCCATAGCGCCGCCGCGCCGAGAACGCCCACCACGGCGACACGGCTGATGACGCGCAGAGTCCGGCCCATGAACCCATCGTCGCGAGTCCCCCGCCCTCGCGGACGCAGGATCACGAAAGTTCAACGGCGCATTTCAGTACGAGAACGGGTCGTAGCCGTCGTTGTCGCAGGTTCGGCGCTGGGCGATGCAGTTGCGCACCCGCTGGTTCATCGCGGCGGTCTTCCACATCAGGAATGCGTCGCCGTGCATCGAGGAGGCGCTCTTGCCGGTCGGGTCGGACGACAGGTAATAGCCGGCTTTCGAACCGGTGGCGCCGTACGCGATGTCGAAAGTGACCGCTGGGATTCGCACGGGATGGGCGGCCGGGCAGCGCTCGTTCGTACCGAAGGCGACGTGGTCTTTGTGGTTGGGGCTGTCCAGATGCTTGCCGTCCCAGCAGTCCGGGAATTGCAGCATGAAATGCAGGCTCGCCGGTTTTGCGCAGATCGGCCAGTTGCCGTTGTCGCTGCGTGCGTAACCGTCGACGTCGCCGGGGCCGTAGAAAGCGCAGTAGAACTGGCCCTGTGCGCCGCGCGGGGTCGGTACCCGTTTCTTGGCGTCGCCGGCGATCATTCGCAGACCGCTGGGCGTCGGCATGATGCCGGTCGAATTGTCGCGGATCGACCGGTAGTAGACCCGGAAACCGGTGGTCTCGACCGGCTTCTTGGTGTCCGCCTCGTACAGCGTCGGCACCCAATAAGCGGAATGGTCGACGGCCGGTTCGCAGGTGGTGGCGGTGAATTTCATCAGGTCGCCGGCGGTCGTGTCCGCGTCGACGGCTTTGTTGCCGACGAACGAGTGCATGTGTGAGGCGCCCGGCAGCCCCGGCGCGACGATCGGGTCGTCGGGAAGACGGTGGCTGTATTGGCAGTCGGCCCGGAATTCCGGCAGATTCCCGGCGTCGCCGGCGGGGTCGGCCTTGGTGCTCCGGAAAGCAGCGACCTGCGCGTCCCAAGCGGCGTCGTCAACGGGAATCCAGCCCGTTTCGGCGACGGCAGCGGGTGGGGACGAAGCCAAAGACGATGCCGAAGCCGCCGCGGAAATCGACGGCATTACCGAGGCCGCCGGGGAAGCGGCTGCGGTCGCCGGCAACGGCCGGGCCACGCTCACACCCTGCGGCGCCGGTGCATCCGCCCTGCTCACCCACACCGCCGTGCCGGCGATCAGGACGACGGCGACACCGGCGGCAGCGACGGCAAAACCCCGCCGGGACGCGGAAGACGGCACAGCTCACTCCCCCAGGAACGGTCCAGAAAAGGACGACCGCCGAAAGGGTAAGCAAGATCCGCCGCGCCGGAAAGCCACTTAAAACAGAGGAAAGAAAAACTGCCCGATGGTACGGAATCAAAAAGCGCCGGCCGGAAAGCGTTATTCGCGGCCGGCGAATCCGTCAGTGGTGCGGTCTGCTCCGCCTGATCAGGATCTCCTCGGTTAGCGCGACCAGCACGTCCTTCACCGATTCCC
Source organism: Actinoplanes lutulentus (assembly GCF_003259845.1). Taxonomy (GTDB): domain Bacteria; phylum Actinomycetota; class Actinomycetes; order Mycobacteriales; family Micromonosporaceae; genus Actinoplanes; species Actinoplanes lutulentus. The sequence goes on along the minus strand of NZ_QLMJ01000028.1, from coordinate 56,749 downwards.
GCCGCCGGGCGTCGCACTCGACGATCGGCACGATGTCGTCGATGCCGAGGGCGTCGCGGACTTCGGCCAGGTCGAAGCGCAGGCCTCCGGCGAACCGGTTGACACCGACGATGAACGGGATCTCGTTCTCCTCGAAATAGCTGATCGCGGGGAACGAATCCTCGATCCGGCGGGTGTCGACCAGCACGATCGCGCCGAGTGCCCCGTCGACCAGGTCGTCCCAGAGGAACGAGAACCGGTCCTGTCCGGGGGTTCCGAACAGATAGAGCAGCAGGGTGTCGTCGAGGGTGATGCGGCCGAAGTCGAGCGCCACCGTCGTGGTGGTCTTGCCGGGTACGGCCGACGTGTCGTCCAGGCCCAGCGATCGCTCGGTCATCTCGGCTTCGGTGATCAGAGGTTCGATCTCGGAGATGGAGCCGACGAACGTCGTCTTGCCCACCCCGAAACCACCGCTTATCACGATCTTCACAGCGATCGGCGGTGCCGCCGTGTCAGAGGGCGCGGACACGATCCCGGATCCTTTCGATCAGGTCGATGGAGAGCACGTCGGGCTGCTCCTCGATGCGCAGGTGGCCGTCGGTGAGCAGGTCACCGACGATGACGCGGACCACGCCGAGGGGTGCTTTGAGCGCCGCGGCGAGGTCGGCCAGGGAATGCGGCCGCTGGCACAGCTCGACGATCCGGCGGGCCTCGAACCGCAGCGGTGCCGAGAGCGCTGCCGGGACGGCCGCCAGTGGGGTTTCGACGCGCAGCCCGTCGTGCCCCGGCCTCGTCCGGCCGCCGGTGAGCATGAATGGGCGTACCAAAGGGTCTTTGTTCTTGTCATAAAGGGGTCCTGGGTGCGGCCACCTTTCGTCGGTCATCGAGGCAGATGCTGCCGGGACTCGGCGATCAGTGCGGGCGTGAGCAGGGTGCCGAAGCGTTCGGCCAGCATGGAGATGTCGTAGGCGACCAGGCCCAGGTCGCACTCGCTGCCGGCGACGACGCCGAGGACGCTGCCGCCGGAGATCTGCGAGACCAGCAGGTACCCGCGCTTCATCTCGATCATGATGATCTTCAGGCCGTCGAAGTCGTAGCGTCGTGAGGCGCTGCGGGCCAGGCTGGCCAGGCTCGACACGATCGCGGCGAGCTGGTCGGCCTCGGCGCGGCTCAGCCCGTCGGAGCCGGCGATCAGCAGGCCGTCCGAGGAGACCGCCACCGCGTCACGGACGCCGTCGGTTCGCTGGACGAAGTTGCCGAGCAGCCAGTTGAACTGCTGGTGGGCTGCCGAAGTGTCAACGCTCATGATTTCTTTTCCCCGTTGCTGTTCATCGGGCGGGTCACGGCCGCCCTGTGTCGTCTACGCCGGCGCGCAACATGCCCGCACGGAACGCGGAGAGCCGGTCACGGACCGCCTCCGGCGAGTCGGCGATGACTGCCGACCGCGGCTGGCTCTGCGCCGGAGCCGGTTGCGGGCTGTCGGCCCGCTTCTTCTGCGGCCGGCGCCGGCGCAGCCCGTTGGGGGTGTGCTCGGACCCGCCCGGCAACGAGGTGAGCTGCCGGAGATCTCTGGTGGAGCTCTCGTCGGCGTCGTCGGACACGACCACGTACTCGATGGTGTCGGACCGCAGGGGCACGGCCTCCGCCCACGGCGACGCGGAAAGCTGGGGCGATACGGAAAGCTGCGGCGATGCGGCAGGCCGCGCTGATGCGGCAGGCCGCGCTGATCCGGCAGGTGCGGCAGGCTCGGTGATCGGATCGCGACCGGCGAGGACTCCGGCCGGCAGCGCCAGCCGGGCCGTGACCCCGGTGACCGGCGACGGCGTGAGCTGCACCTGGACACCGATCTCGGCGGCGAGGCGGCCCACCACGAAGTGGCCGAGGAAGCGGGCCGGCGCGGTGACGAAGTCGCCCTCGCCCCGCAGTCGCTGATTGGCGATCTCCATCTCCTGCGGGTTCATGCCGATGCCCGAGTCGATGACCGCGATGAGATAGTGGTCGCCGACCATCCGGCCGTGTACCTCCACGTCCACGTCGGGCGGTGAGAAGACCAGACCGTTCTCGATCAGTTCGGCGAGCATGTGCGCGACGGTGCCCACCATCGACCCGTTGATCAGCACGTCGTCGACCCGGCGCAGCGTCACCCGGCGGTACTCCTCGACCTCGCTGATCGCGGCGCGGACGACGTCGACGATCGGCATCGGCTCCGTCCACTGCCGCGGGCTGGCCGCTCCGACCAGGACGAGCAGGCTTTCGGCGTACCGTCGCATGCGGGTTGCCAGATGGTCGAGCTCGAAGAGGTTGGCCAATCCGGCGGGGGTGGACTCCTCGCTCTCCAGCTGGGTGATGAACCCGAGCTGCCGGCGTAGCAGGCCCTGATTGCGGTGGCCGAGGTCGGCGAGCGACTCGGCGGTCGCGTGCCGCAGCCGGGCCTGTGCGGTGGCCAGGGTATACGCGGTCTCCTGCACCTGTTCGAACGCCTCGGCGACCTGGCGCACCTCGACGCTGGCTCCCGGGATGACCCGGACCGGCGGAGGACGGATGTCGCGGTCACCGGCCATGGCGCGGTTCACCGCCTCGGGCAGTGACGCGGCGCTGATCCGGCCGGCCTCCTCGGCCAGGGCGGCGAGCGGCCGGGCCAGCCGGCGCGACGCCGCGAGGGCCAGGTAGATCGCGCCGGCGACGCACAGCGCCATGACGGCGGCCAGTACACCGAGCCGCTGCGTCGCCTGATCCTTGATCTTGGCGGCGTTCTGCTGCGCGACGCTGCCCATCCACTTGCCCGCCTGGAGCAGGTCGGCGAGCACCGTGGCGGACGCCGACCAGTAGACGCTGGGGCTGACTTTCAGCTTGCGGCCGTCGCCGGCGGCCAGCGCGGTGTTCTCCATCGCGACGACCTTCTTGCCGTCCGGTGTGCTCAGAACCAGGTTCTGGGCCTGCACCGCGGCCGGGTTGCCGTACTGGTTGAAGGCCAGGATCGCGGAGTCGCGCGCTGATTTCGCGGAGACGAACTGGACGAACTGGGCGGGGCTGAACCGGCCGGCGGCGAAGACGCCGTAGAGCAGCATCCGTTCCTGCGCGGCGGACTCCTTGGCCACGCTGTACATGCTGAGCGTGGCGTAGTTGCGGCGCAGCTCATTGTCGTCGACCGCGTCGAGTCCGAACTCGATGTTGATCAGGCGACCGATCACGGCGGTGTAGAAGCCGGCCGTGTCGGCCGGCGCGCCGGTGCCGGTGTCGGTCCCGGCGCGGACCGTGGTGAGGTCGCCGAGCTGGGCCATCACCGCCGCGACCCGGTCCTCGACCTCGCCGTCCCGCTCGATCAGGTTGCCGACGACCGCGCGCTGCTGGTCGACGGCCTGGCGGGCCGGGGCGAGTTCGGCGCGGAACTCCCGGGTGCCGCCGAGCAGGCCGACCGCGAGGCCGCGCTCGGTCTGCAGGCCGTCCACCAGGTCGAGCACCGCGAGGTCGAGGGTGACGGCGCGGTCGGTCTGTGCGGCCGCGCGGTAGTTGTCGATCTCGCCGGCCGCGATGACGCCGAGCAGCACGAGGATGACGGCCACCGGCAGGGCCAGGGTCCGCGCGATGCGGCCGCGGATCGTGCCGCCGGTTCGGCGGCGCGGCGACGGCGCGGGCGTCTCGTTCGCGGGCACGCGTTCAGCTCCTCTTCCGACTTTGTGTGCTCGTTCACACAGTCGGGTCGATGCCGCTCAGGAAGGGTTCAGCAGGGAATACGGCAAGCGGTCCGAAGAGGATCACTCTCCGCTGCCGCCGCATCAGAATCTGTGTTCCAGCAGTCATGGTCAATAGGTAGTCCGCACGAATTTCATGGCGTGACGACCCGGCGAAGACCGCTCACCGGGGCAGAGCCCGGCTCGCGAACACCGCGACGAGCAGGCCGGCGATCGCGCAACCGGCCATGCTGACCACGATGGACCCGCTGCCCAACAGCAGCAGGCGATCATTGCCGGTCGCGGCGCCGGTCTGCTGGTGTGGCCGGGTCGGGCAGGGTGGCCGTGCCCGAGGTGATGTCGACGGCGAGTTCGGAGAGTTTGCGGTTGGTGTTGCGAGCGTGGCTGCGCATCCGCTGGAAGGCCTCGTTCGGATCGATGCCGTGGCGTTCGGCGAGCAGGCCCTTCGCCTGTTCGATGTCGAGGCGGGTGGTGAACGCGGTCTGCAGCTGCTCGGCGAGTGTGCGCTGGATGTTGACGGCGCGGTGTTGCAGCAGCGCGATGGCGGCGACGTCGGCGAGGGCGCGGGCGAGTTTCTGGTGGGCGCTGCTGAGCGGATCAGGACTGCGGCTGAACAGGTTGACGACGCCGATGACCTGGCCGCGTAACCGCATCGGGGTGGCGTGGGCGGACCGGTAACCGTCGCGGTGGGCGCGGGCGGCGAACAGGCTCCATCGCGGGTCATGGGTCGCGAGGTGGCAGTGCTCGACAGCCTCGCCGGTGCGGTACGCGGTGAGGCACGGCCCTTGGTCGCCGTCGATCTCGAAGAGCTCCAGCAGGCGGGCCGTCTCGTCGGAGGAGGCGAGCAGCCGCATCCGGCCGTCCTCGTCGGCCAGCATCACCCCGGCGCCGTCCACGTCGAGCAGATCGATGCAGTACGTGGTGAGTTCGTGCAGGAATTCCGGCAGGTCGAAGTCCTCTACGAGGGTGTCGGCCAGGTAGACGAATGCTTCGGCGACCCGCTGTTCGCGGGGTGCCCTGCCGGTCAGTGCTCCGGTGCCGGTCATGAGGCGCGGGGAGTGTCGAAGCGCAGCATGCCGGCGAGGACCTCGTCGACGACGACGGCCAGCGAGACATCACGGTGCGTGGCGTGGTCCCGCAACTGGTGCAGGGCGTCGGCGGCACCGGTCGTGGCCTGGCCCATCACCATCCCGGTCGCCTGCTGAACGCGGGCGGCGGACAGGGAAACCGTCGCGCCGGCGCTGGCGCCGCCGTTCAGATCGTCGACCAGGAGCGTGGAGGCAGCGGCCGCGAAGGTCGTGGCCTGGGCGTACGCGGTGCCGGGCAGCGGTCCGGGGCTGCTGCGGCACAGATCAAGCACGGCGACAGGCTGATCCTCGGCGAGGACCGGAAAGGTGAACACCGCCGCCACCCCGGCACGCAGTGCCTCGTCAGCGAACCGCGGCCATCGCTGGCGGGCATCCTGGTCGGCGAGATGCTCCACCAGCACTGGTTGCCGGCTCGTGAAAGCCTCCACGCAGGGCCCTTCGTCGAGCCGGATCTGCAGGTCCTCGACACGGTCGATGAGCAGTCCGGACGTGCCCAGCACAAAACGCCGGGCGCGCGAGACGAAGACCGTCAGCCCGACCCCGGAGACCGAGGGGATCCGCTCGTGGCAGCGGCTGCAGAGCGCAGCAGTGCCGCCCGCGGCCCGCAACCGCGTCACCAAGGACGGGAGTCCGCCCATCTCATCCGGCGAGGTCACCGCGATCCCCCCTGTGACAGCAAGGTGAGTTGCTCAGACCTTCAACCGGCGGGCGGATCCGCGGCCGCGCGGGCCTCGGCCATCGAGGAATACAGCGGCAGCCGGCCCGCACCGATGCGCTGCAACCGGGTCCTCAGAACCGTCTCCGCCGGTAGGCACAGGACCAGCCGGGCCGGCGGCCGGAGCACGTTGGCGGCACGCCGCGCCGCCAGCCACAACGGCAGGCTGGCAGCGTCATCGTCCGCCAACGCGTGCAGGTCGGCGATGACGACACTGGGCCGGCTGGCGAAACAGTCGCGCAGCGCGGCAGTGACCTCCAGACCCAGACGAATCGACCACGAGCCGTGCACCGCGATCTCGGCGACCGACGGCGCCGCGGCCCCGGCGCCGACCGTCACGGACACCGCGTCGCGCAGCATCGTCGTGCCTGAGAACTGTGATGACATGAAAGAGCCTTTCCAGGGCGTCACCCGGCCAGCCGCGAAAGCGGAACTGGACGGCCGCATACGGCGCGACAAGCCACGGAAAGGCAGCACTGCTCCCCCGGACATGACACACCTAGCGCGAACTCGAAAGCGCTACCAGTGGTCTGGGGCAGCAGGACGGTGGACAAACCACCGCGTCCCCAAGCATATAGGTAACCGTTCCCGCAGAGGCGCCTTGTCACCCACAAGAAACGAGACCGCCTAACGCGGTGCGGGGTGATCGCCGGTTCCGCCGGTGGTCGGAGAACTGGTCTGCTGGTGCCCACCGGGACGGATCGGCCCGGCGGCGCCCGCGATGCTGGCCCGGGCGGCGTCCGCGACGGCTGCGGCGGTGATGCCGAACTCCTGGTACAGCCGCTGGTAATCGGCGGAGGCACCGAAATGTTCGAGGCTGACGATCCGCCCGGCATCGCCGACGATCTCCCGCCAGCCCTGGCCGATCCCGGCCTCGACACTGACCCGGGCGCGCACGGCCGGCGGCAGCACCTCGTCGCGGTACTCCAGCGGCTGCCCGGCGAACCACTCCAGACACGGCAGCGACACCACGCGAACCGATATGCCCTCGTCGACGAGCAGGTCGCGGGCGTCCAGGGCGATCTGCACCTCGGAACCCGTGGCGATCACGATGACCTCGGGCACTTCCACGCCACCGGCCAGCACGTACCCACCACGGGCCGCGCCTTCCGCTGAGGCGTACCCATCCTGGCCTCGATCGAGAACTGGAAGATTTTGCCTGGTCAGGACGAGGCCGGCAGGCCTGTCGTGATGCTCCAGGATGGTGCGCCAGCAGACCGCGGTCTCGTTGGCGTCACCCGGGCGGACCACGTCCAGACCCGGGATGGCCCGCAACGCGGCCAGATGTTCGACAGGCTGATGGGTGGGCCCGTCCTCGCCGAGACCGATCGAGTCGTGTGTCCAGACGTAGGTCGCCGGCAGCTGCATCAGCGCCGCCAGCCGCACGGCCGGTCGCATGTAGTCGCTGAACACCAGGAACGTGCCGCCATAGGGCCGGGTCAGGCTTTGCAGCGCGATCCCGTTCAGGATCGAACCCATCGCGTGCTCCCGGATCCCGAAGTGCAGGGTCCGCCCATAGGGACCGCCGGACCAGTCCTTGGTCTGCCGGTCGGCGGGAATGAACGACGGCTCCCCCGCCATGGTCGTGTTGTTGCTCTCCGCGAGATCCGCCGAGCCACCCCACAGCTCCGGCAGGACCGCCGCGAGCGCGCTGAGGATCTTCCCGGACGCCGCCCGCGTCGCCATCCCCTTCGGGTCCGGCTCGAAGCTGGGCAGCGCTTTCTCCCACCCCGCGGGCAGAGCCCGCGTCTGAAGCCGGTCCAGCAGGGCGGCCCGGTCCGGGTTCGCGGTGCGCCAGGCCTCAAATTCCAGATCCCACTGCTTGTGTACGCCCGAAGCACGCGCCCCGGCCTCCCGGGTGTGCGCGAGCACCTCCTCCGGCACGGCGAAGGCGGCCTCCGGGTCGAAGCCGAGCAGCTGCTTGGTGGCGGCGATCTCGTCGGCGCCGAGGGCGGACCCGTGCGCCTTGCCGGTGTTCTGCTTGGTCGGCGCCGGCCAGCCGATGATCGTCCGCAACAGGATCAGCGACGGCCGCCCGGTGTCCGCCTTCGCGGCCTCGGTCGCGGCGAGCAGCGCGTCGATGTCCTCGACGTAGGCTCCGGTGCTGGTCCAGTCGACGGTCTGCACGTGCCACCCATAGGCGGCGTACCGCGCGGCGACGTCCTCGCTGAACGCGATGCCGGTGTCGTCCTCGATCGAGATGTGGTTGGAGTCGTAGAACAGCACCAGGTTGCCCAGCTGCTGGTGCCCCGCGAGGGAACTCGCCTCCGCCGTAACGCCCTCCATCAGGTCACCGTCGGAGGCGACCACGTACACATGGTGGTCGAACGGGCTCTGACCGGGAGCGGCGTCCGGGTCGAGCAGGCCGCGCTCGCGGCGTGCCGCGAGCGCCATGCCGACGGCGCTGGCGAGGCCCTGGCCGAGCGGCCCGGTGGTGATCTCCACGCCCCGGGTGTGCCGGAACTCGGGATGGCCGGGCGTCGCCGATCCCCAGGTCCGCAACGCTCGCAGGTCGCTGAGCTCCAGGCCGTAACCGCTGAGGTAGAGCTGAACGTAGAGGGTCAGGCTGGAGTGCCCGCAGGACAGCACGAACCGGTCCCGGCCGAGCCACTGGTCGTCGGCCGGGTCGTGCCGCATCACGTTCTGGAACAGCAGATATGCCAGCGGCGCCAGGCTCATCGCGGTGCCGGGATGGCCGTTGCCGGCCTTCTGCACCGCGTCGGCGGCGAGCAACCGGGCAGTGTCGACGGCGCGGACATCGACGTCGGTCCAGCCGGCGGCTCCGGCGACAGGCAACGACACGGTACGGCCGGCGCGGGGATCAAGGGCTTGGAAATGGCTCATGACCGGGTCTCTCCGTCGTGGTGGGCCGGGGCGAGGTTCACGGGAGCGGTCACCCGTCGGCGTCGGGTGCCGGCCAGCCCGGGACGGCATCCCCCCTGGTCGCCGTCCCGGGCTGGTCGACGGAGCAATGCAGAGGAGCCCGAATCCGGGCGAAGAGAGACAGCGCGGACGGGGCAGACGGCGGCCGTCGACCTGAAGGGTCCTGCGTTCACGGCGTGCCTCCTCGAACGATGGCCGACCGGTCCGCTGCGCCGGTGGGAACCGGCGGCAGAGACGGGGTCGAGCTGACGAGCGAGGCCGCGAAGTCCGGACGGCCCACCACCGCTGCGGGAGTCCCGCACCGCGGTGATGTCTATCTCGGCCGTCCCATTTCCCCTCGCGGGCGGCGCCAAACCACCGGACGTGTCCGGCGAGGCGTCAACCCGCCGACGGGTTACGGGTCGTCAGGAGCGCGACCTCATCGACGTGCTGCCCGACCTGGACAACGCCGGCCGGGATCTCGGCGTCGCGGCCATGGCCTCCGGCGCCGGTGCCGCTCTCGCTCCCCTGCTGGCCAGTTCGATCGTCGCGATCAGCGGCGGGTATGCGCTGATCTGGCCGGTCGCCGCCGGCTTGGCCGCCGTCGCCGGCATCGTGGTCCTGCGAGTCCGCGGCGCGCGGTAGAACCGGGCCGCCGGCGTCAGGTCAGGGGCAGCCAGGTGCTCAGGTCGGCGCAATCGGCCACCGTGAGCTCCTGAACGATCCGCATCGCGTCCGGCTCGGGGATCCGCGCGCGGTCCGCGAAGCTCAGCTGCAGATGGCAGGTGCCGGTGTCCATCACGATGACGCTGCCGCCCTCCGGCGGGCTGATCGCGCGGTTCTTCGTGTCGAGATACCAGAAGTCGTGTCCGCCGGCCCGCTGCGGCGCCCCCAGATCCGGGCGGATCGTCTCCCAGTCACGGTCGCCCTTGCCGGGCACCGCGTACACGATCACCGGCGGCAGGCTCTTGCCCGCCGGCTGGCCGGTGTAGCCGTACGCCACCGACGCCGACGTGCTCAGCTGCGCCAGGTCGTGCAGGTCCACTGCGGTGACCGCCAGGCCCTGCGGGAGCCAGCCGAACCGGTACGGCACGCTGACCCGCTGCGGCGGATCCTGGATGCGCAGATCCTGCGCCACCTCGATCAGTTCGGCCCGCACCTGCGCGGTAGCCGTCAACCGGAACAGGACGACCCAGGCGCCGGACGCCTCCTGCCAGCCGAGCGCCGGGCCATTGATCTGCGCCGGTTCGGTTACCGCGTGCAGGGGCGTCATGTCCTCGACGATGGTCAGGTTCGGCGTGTACCAGGCCTGCCGCCCGGCGGCACTCACCGGTTCGCCCGTGCGGAGCCCGGCCGGGTCGAAGGTGCCCGGGTCGTAGACCTGCACGGTGGCGCCCTGGTTGACGGTCAGTTCCTCCGGCCGGGCAGCCGCTATCTCGCTGCTGTGCGCGACACGAGCCTCCTCGCGGTTTCCGTTGCTGTTGCGCCACGGGATCACGAAGTCCGATCCCGGTGCCAGCGACACGGACAGCTCCGCCACGCTCCGGAACGGCGGCGCCGGTTCGGCCGGCGGCGGCATGGTGCCCTCCCGCAGGGCCAGCGGCACGGTCAGCGCCGCGGCGGCCACCGCGACCACGGTGGCGGCACCCTGGAGGATCCGCCGGCGGTGCCGGATCCGGACGACGCCGGCCCGGGCCTGCTCCACCATGCCGGTCCCGTCCGGCGCGGTCGCGGCGCGGCGCGACAGCGATTGAGAAAGATCTTCTTCGGTACGCACTACGACACCTCCAGGGACAGCACGGTCCTCGGGCTCAACTCGACGCGGAGCGCGGCCAGCGCGCGGCTCGCGTACGCACGGACGGTCGTGGGCCGGCACTTGAGCACCTCGGCGATCTCCGGATCGCTCAGCCCTTCGTAATAACGCAGCACGATCACCGCCCGCTGCTGGCGCGGCAGCCCGCCGAGCAGCCGCCACAACTCCTCGTCCGGCCGCCCCGGCACCGGCTCCGCCGTTGGCGTGTCCGGTGTGTTCCAGCCCAGCGGCACGGTCGGCACCCGGCGGCGCCGGAGGAACGACAGATACTCGTTGGTCAGCATGGTGCGCACGTAGGCGTACGGTTCCTCCAGCGCCCCGATCCGCCGCCACTTCAGCAGCGCCTTGGTCAGCACGTCCTGGACCAGGTCTTTCGCCTGCTCATGGTCGCCGGACAACAGCGTCGCGTACCGCAGCAGAGCCGGCAGCCGCGCCGCCGCGAACTCCTCGAACCGCACATGTCCCTCCCCGTCGATGTAACCACGGTAGGAGAACGCGACCGCGCCGCGATTTGTTGTGCCGCTCCCGACGCCCCGTTTGCGCGGCAGGGCGGCCGGAGTCGCCGGCCGGGCGCATGAGTCCGGCCGGCTGCCTTCGCCGCGGTGCGTTCAGAGCCAGTGCTTGCGTTTGAAGATGCCCCACAGGGTGAGGCCGAGGGCGAACATCAAGGTGACGGCGAACGGATAACCCAGGTGCCAGTGCAGTTCGGGCATGTCGTCGAAGTTCATGCCGTACACCGAGGCGACCAGGGTCGGGGTGAACAGGATCGCGGCCCAGGAGGAGATCTTCTTGACCTCTTCGCCCTGTTCCATCGTCTCCTCGGCGAGGCGGCGGCTCTCCTCGCCCTGGGCCAGGCTGGCGCCCGACATCTGCCGCATCGCCTCGTTCTGCTCCAGCGACACGAGGGTGGAGTGCACGGTCAGCGCGTTCTCCAGCAGGGTACGGATGGTGTCGGCGCGTTCGGTGACGCGTACCGAATGGTCTAGAACGTTGTCCAGGCGGGCCCGGACCTCGCCGATCGTGGCGTACTTGCCGGCGCCGCGCAGCAGCCCGTGCAGCATCTCGGGGACCGGGCCGATGGCGCGCTGGAACTGGATCGCCTGCGACAGCAGCTGGTAGATCCGCTTCGCTAGCGCGGGGTCGATGTCGCCGGCGCCGAACAGGCTGTCCTCGATCTCGTCGACGTCGGCCTGCAGGCCGGCCGCGACCGGGGCGTACCCGTCGACGATCTCGTCGAGGAACGCGGTCAGTGCGGCTTCCGAGCCGAGGCTGAGGAATTCCGGTTCGGACTCCAGGGCGGCGCGGACCTTCGCCAGGTCCGGCTTGTCGCCGTGCCGCACGGTGACCGTGAAGCGGGGGCCGACGAACAGATGGACCTCGCCGAAGTGCACCAGCTCGTGGGCCTCGTCGTACCAGGCGGGTCGCAGGACGACGAACAGCGTGTCGCCGTACCGATCGATCTTGGAACGTTGATGGCCTTTCTGCGCGTCCTCGATCGCGAGAGGGTGCAGATCGAATTCGGTCTCCACCGACGTCAGCTCGTCCGCGGTGGGCGAGGCGAGCCCGATCCAGGCGACGCCGCCGGTCTGCTTGAGCGCGTCGAAGATCTGGTGCAGGTCGTGTGACTGGTCGGCCCGGTGCCCCTTGACGTAGATGCGGCTGTCGATGAGAGCCACGGAGGCGTCTCCGTTCCTCGGACCGGGCGTGATCCCCTCAGCATCGCCGAGGTCCCGCGCCGTCGCAGGCGTATCCGGCAGTCGCCCGCGGTTCCGCAGCTTCGCCGGCCTGGTGGGGGCGGCCCTCCCCCGGCATCCGCCCCCACCAGTTTTCCCCCGCTCATCGCTGCGCGGGCGCGGCGGCACCCGTACAGCGATGATCTTGGAAAGGGAGGTCAGGCCTCCCCGCCCCCGTCGCCGCCTGCATCGTCGTCGTCACCGTCCCCATCGGTCCCGTACGACGAGGCGCCCGGATATGCGGTGCCGCCAGCCGGGCTGCTGAGTTGGTAGCAGGCGCCGACGACGACGAACAACGCGACCACGGCCGCCATGACGAGGCACGTGATCATTGCTCGCCCGGCGGAACCTGCTTGTCGAACCAGCCAAACGACTGGGCCAGCACCACGCCGAGGCCAAGGAAACCGGGAATAAAGATCTTGATCCAGGCCGCATCGGCGCCCCTGGCCGCGAGCAGGACGGCCAGCGCGACCGTCACCAGAGTGATGGGCAGCATGACGAGCACCACCCGAGTCTTGGAAACCATTGAATCTCCTTCACCGCAGCCACGGTCCAATGTCCAGACCTGATGTATTGACTAGACAATGTGTCCTGACAACAGGCTGGCAGCCGCCCGGCACGCCGTCAAGAGGCAAGGCATATATTGTCTAGACGATCCGGACTGACGGAGGTGTGCGCGACAGTGGAGGCACAGAACAACCCTGGTGCGCCCGCGTACCAACGGATCGCATCGACGTACCGCGGCAAGATCGCCTCGGGCGAGCTACGTCCTGGCGATCAATTACCCACCGAGAGCGCGATCGCTGACCAGTTCGGGGTGGCACGCCAGACGGTCCGCACCGGACTGAGCCTGCTCGTCACCGAAGGGCTCATCGTCGCGCGGCGCCCGCGCGGCCACTTCGTCCGGGAACGCGAACACATGCTCTACCGGCCCCAGGAGCGGTCTCGGCCCCGGCCGGCGACGCCGGAGGTGGACCGGTTCTCCCAGCAGATCTCCGCCGAGGGGCGGGTGCCCAGCCAGCGGATCGAGGTGTCCCTCGTGCAGGCCACGCCGGACCTGGCCGAACGGCTGCGGGTGGAAACGGGAGCCACCATCGTCGCCCGCCGGCGGGTGCGTTCCATCAACGGCGAACCGACGAACATCAACGACTCGCACTTTCCCCTGGACATCGTCAAGGACTCCGAGATCATGTCTCCGGCGTACGTTCCCCGCGGCACCGACCAGGTCCTTGCCGACCTCGGCCATCGGCAGGACCGCGCCATCGACGAGATTTTCGTACGCATGCCCACCCCGGAGGAGATCCACAGGCTGGGGCTGGGCCTGGGCACTCCCGTCGCTGTGCACTACGACACGGGCTACACCGCCGACGGCACGCCGGTCCGCTGCACCGTCAACGTCCTGCCGGGCGACCGGCACAAGATTGTCTTCGAGCGCAGCTGGCACGACGACTGACCGATGACACTGACGGGATGCCCGATAAGTCGGCAATGAGCGGGCGGCCGTCCGTCACCTGACGTACGCGAGCAACGGCACCCGCAACCTAGAGTCCGATGGTGAACCCTGCGCCAGCCCCCGTTCCCGAGATCGTCGGCCGGGCAGAACCCCTGTCCCGCCTCGCCGGCATGCTCGACCGAGCCACAACGGGCGGCAGCGCCATCCTGATCTCCGGCGAGCCCGGCGCCGGCAAGACCACATTCACCGGCGCGGTCGCCCGGATGGCGACCGGCGCCGGATTCCAAGTCCTGACCTGCACCGGAGTGGAGAGCGAGACCGAGGTCGGGCTCGCCGGCCTGCACGAGCTGCTCCGCGTCGCGATCAACCGGGCCGGCGAACTGCCACCGCAACATCGCGACGCGCTACTCAGTGTCTTCGGCATCGGCCCGCCGGCCGCACCCGATCGTCTGCTGCTCACGCTCGCCGTGTACGGCCTGCTCACCCACCTGGCCGACGAGCAGCCGCTGTTGCTGGTGGTGGAGGACGCGCACTGGATGGATGAGCCGACGGTCAACATGATCGGCTTTCTCGCACAGCGGGTGACCGATACCGCGATCGTCATGGTGGTGACTCGCCGGCCGGACGACTCCGAGGCGCTCGGCACGCTCGGCCTCGACGAGATCCTCATCGACCGCCTCACCGAACCCGACGCCCGCACGCTGGTCCGCCACCGGCATCCGGCGATCAGGGATCATGTTCTGCGGCAGGTGCTCAACGAAGCGGACGGCAATCCGCTGGCGCTGGTCGAACTGTCCGGCGAAGCGATGGATCGTGGCCACGACGAAGCCACGGACCCGCCGGTCCAGGTGCCGGTACGCGCTCGGCTGGAGAGCGGCTATGTCGCGAGATTCGAGGCTCTCTCCCCGCAGACCCAGGATCTGCTGCTGCTCGCCGCGGCGAGCAGCGAGACCTCGCTGCCAGAGCTGACGGCCGCGGCAAAGTGCCTGGGCCTCGACATGGACGCGCTCACGGACGCCGAGGACGATGGCCTGGTCGTGATCACCGCCACCGACGTGTCGTTCCGGCACCCGCTCATCCGATCGGCGATCTACCAGCGCGCCAGCCTGTACCGGCGTATCCGGGTCCATCGGACACTCGCGCAAGCCCTGTCGGACAACGATCCGCCGCGGGCCGCCTGGCACCGTGCCGCCGCCACGCTCGGACGCGACGAGGCGGTCGCCCGCGACCTGGAGAACGCGGCCCGCATCGGCACGTCACGAGGAAATCATGCGGCCGCGATGCGTGCTCTGGAGAAGGCCGTCCACCTCACTCCGGCACCCGGCGACCAGGCACGCCGCCTTGCCCTGGCGGCACAGGCCGCCCGGCTGGCAGGGCTGCCCGAGGCCACCCGCCGCCTGTCGGCGCTCGCCGCCGACACCAGCGCCGACCCCGAGACCCACGGCGAACTCGCCATGATCCGGATAGCCGCCGACGTCACCGACGGCACCCGGTCCAGCGACCCCATCGACCTGCTCCAGCAGGGATTACGCACCGCCCGGGACGGCCACGCCGACATAGCCGTGAACCTGATCGCCGGCGCCGCCGTCCTCGGACACTCCCGCGGCATGCCGGACGGGCTGCAAGCCCGCATCGAGCAGGCGCTCGCCGAGCTGCCCGTACCGGAATCCGACCCCCGCTGCGTCATCGCCCGGACGGTCCTGGCACCCACCAGCCACGCGGACACGACCGGACCACTGATCCGGGCCTTCGCCCTGGACGACGCGAACCTGTCGACCTGGATCATCTCCGGACTCGCCATCGCCGCGGAGTCCTTGCAGGACTGGCCGTTGGCGGTGCGCTGCTGGTCGGCAGCAGCCGAGAGATACCGGGCGAGCGGAGCGCTCTCCGACCTTTTCACCGTGCGGGCACGGCTGAGCGTCGCGCTGCTCGCCCACGATCGCCTCGGTGAGGCTCTCCGCGAAGCCGAGGCGGTGGCGCACTCGGCGACCGGCATGGATCTGCCCTCCGCCGTCGCCTTCACCGCGGCGGTCACCGCACACGTGCACGCCTGGCAGGGCCGTCCGGCCACCGCCCCCGAACCGGGAAGCGACCGCGTCGATGTCGACGCGGTGCTCGCCTGGTCGGCCGGCATTGTCGCGCTGACCCAGGGGCTGCTGCCGCAGGCGTACACCGCGCTGTGTGCCACCGCGGGACACCCGGGCACCGCCCTCCTGGCGATCGCGGACCTGGCCGAGGCCGCCGCCGGAGCCGGCCACGCCGGCGACGTCCGCGCTGCCCTGGCCGGCGCGGCGCGCCAGGCCGAGTCACTGGGGTCACCGCTAGCCACGATGCTGGTACATCGCGGGTACGCGCTGCTCGGCGAGAACACCGACGAGCACTGCCTGCGCGCTCTGCGGGTCCCGGATGCGGACCTCTACCCGTTGCAGACCGCCCGGACCAGGCTGGTGTACGGCGAATGGCTGCGCCGCAACGGCCGGATCCCCGAGGCACGTGCCGAGCTCACCGCGGCCGCGACGAGCTTCGAGCAGGCGGGCGCCCGGCCGTGGCTGGCCCGCACCCGGATCGCGTTGAGTGCGGCGGGGGCCATCCCGCCGGCCAGCTGACCGTCCGATCGCCGAAGCGGCTCGACTTCTGCCATCGGTTCTGCCCGCGACGATGCCCGCCGCCGGCGACGACGACGCCCCGGGTTTCTCCGCAACCGTCGCGCGGCGTGAGCTCCGCGGGCCGGGGCTACGATCGACATGGTCGCCGCTCCGTAGACGATGGCAGCCGCGCCCAGCAGCGTCGTGGTCGCGCCGGAGCCGTAGAACACGCCCGCGACGGCCGCGCTCACCAGCCACGGCAGCACGTTGAGTCGCCGTGGGCAGCCCACGACGACCTCGGCCGCGATGGCTATCAGAAACCAGCCGAACATCGCGCCCACTGCGGAGCCCGGTGGCCCGAGCCCCGCCGGCCCGGTGGCGATGCCCGCCAGCAGGGCGGCCACCGACACGGTCAGGTACGCCAGTGGCCCACGATCAAGCAGTCGCTCACGGCAGAGCGGAAGGCACATGCCGCGCAGTCAATCCAGCAGCAGTCGACGCGCGTACGACATCCGATCGACGCGTACAGCCGGGCGCCTCCCGCCGCGGTGCGGGACGTGCCGCCAGTTCTCGCTATGCCCGCGTCATTCCGGGATTCCATGCCCAGGCCCCCGCAACCAGCAGGCTGTTTACTTCCGAGCCGCACTCGTAGCCACGATGTCGATGGCCACTCGCAGAGGTGTTTCTGCCTTCCCCAGCAACGCCCGCGTGATCGCGATCGACGGGATGATGCCCATATCGCTCTCGACCAGAAAGGCTTGGACCGCCTCCATCCCGTTGCTCTCGAGGATGGGGCGGCACTGTTCGACCAGAGCGGTCCAGCGTGCGGCATCCTCTGGGCTGAGACCGATGACGTCGTCGAACACGACCTCTCCTTTCCGTGCTGAGGCCACGGAACGACTCCAGGTCGCTGCGGCGGCCGGAATTCGATCCGCGCCGGGGTCTTCCTGAACTCGGCGCGGATCGGCGGTGCCGTGTCGTTACTGCTCCGGCGTGCACTCCGGGAACAGGTAGAACTCGACGTTGAGGCCCTGGCCGTCGATGTCCAGCGTCTGCGTGGACGTGGCCGGGCAGTCGCCGCCCACCTCCGCGGTCACCGCGTAGGTGCCCGGCGTGACACCGGCGACGGTGAAGGCGCCGTTGTCGCCGGTGGTGACCTGGAGCCCGCCCGGCGCCAGCGTGACGGTGGCGCCGGCGATCGGCAGCCACGTGTACCCGTTCAGCACGCTGCCGGTGAGCTGGCCCTCAGCAGCCGGCGTGACGCTGACGGTGGCCTGGGTGAGCGGACCGACCCGGCCGAAGCGGTCGACCGCAGCCGCGTACAACGGCCGGTCACCGGTGATCTCGCCGGCCGCGAGGTCGGCAGTGGCCGTGCCGCCGCGGACACCGGCCGCGACCGTGGCACCCAGGGTGGTCGTACCGAGGCTGTAGCGGAATCCGGTGACCCGGCGGTCCCCACCGGCGTCGAACGTAACGGTGATCGTGGCGCCGGCGGTGGCCTGCGACCCGTTCGGGAAGGTGATCGCCGGCTGGGTCAGCCCGGCCGGCCGGGCCTGCGCGGGCGCCGTACCGATGATCAGGGTGAAACCCGCGAGCACCATCGCCGCAGCGATCGTGAGCACTCGCCGGCCGCGTACAAACGTCATGAAACCTCCTGCGTTCCCCGTTGGACACAGGAATCCAAACAACCAAGATCACCGATGTAAAGTGAAATCTGGAGGGCGCGCGGCCCGGGTCGCGCCGGATGACACCATGATCAGCATGACTCCTGACGAGCACGCCGCCCGTGCCGCCGAACTCATCGGCGAAGCCGAACGGCTCTACCAGGTCTGCCTGGTCGACTACCAGACCAACATCAACGAGGACGATCACGCGGATCAGCCGTACGTTTCCGGCGCCGACCTCGCGATGCTCACCGCCACGACCCAACTCGCCCAGGTTCACGCAACCCTTGCTCTGCGACGCCCTGCCGAATGATCCCCGCCGTCGAACCTTTTGAGCTGCCTGTGCGTGAACTGTGGAGTGAACCGGAAACGGGTGGCCGGTCTTGACGGTCTGCGCGGCCTCTGCGCGCTCTACGTCGTGTTGTTCCACTGCTGGGCGTACACGTTCCGCGGGTTTCCCCGCTATCGCGGCCCCTACTGGCTGAGCTGGCTCGGGTTCGGCCGGCTCTCCGTGGTGTTGTTCCTGGTCCTGTCGGGGTTCTCATTGGCACTGGCGGCCGCCCGCAACGACTGGCGGCTGGGCAGCCTGGCCCGGTACGCCCGCCGGCGGGCCTGGCGCATCCTCCCCGCGTACTGGGCCGCTCTGGCGTTCAGCCTGGTCATCGCGTGGACCGTGGTGCGCCAGCCGCACTCCGCGGAGCCGACCGCCGGGTCGGTCGTGGTCTACACGCTGCTCCTTCAGGATCTGTTCACGGTTCCCACCCCGAACGGCGCGTTCTGGTCGATCGGGGTGGAGGCGCTTCTGTACGGCGTACTCCCGCTGCTTCTGATCCTGTGCCGCCGGTACGGCCCGGTGGTGATGCTGGCCGTCGTCACCGTGCCGGTGGTCCTGATCGGTGTCGTGGTCTTCGACGGCTCACCGCCGCAGGGCGACAACTGGCTGGCCCCGCATCTCGTGCCGGCCTTCGCGGCCGGCGTGGTGGCGGCGGGCGTGGTCGCGGCCGGGGACCGTCTGCGCCATCTGCCGTGGGCCGTGCTGTCGGTGCTGGCCGCGATCCCCGCCGCAGCCCTCGTCCTGCATCAGGGCGCGCGCTGGATGGTCAACCATTACTACTGGGTCGATCTGGCGGTCGTTCCGGCGATGACCCTGTTTCTGCTGGCGGTGGTGAACGGCCGGCCGGCCGCGCTGATCCGGCTGCTCGAATCGTCGCCGTTGCGGAGGCTGGGCTCGATCTCGTACAGCCTCTACCTGATTCACCTGCCGATCGTGGTCGTGATCGACCAGAAGCTGGTGGCCCCGCGACTGGGTCACGGAACCGTCGCGTTCGCGGCCACGACCATTCTGGCCGGCGGCCTTTCGCTGATCGGCGCATGGTGGTTCGCCAGGGCTTTCGAATTGCCGTTCCGTTCCTGGGCCGACGTCCGGAACGCGATTCTCGTGTCCGTTGCCCCACTGCGCCTTTCGGACCGGACATGATCTGTGACAGATTGGGGCCGCGTCGGCGGTCAACGGGGAGGTCCGGTACGACATGGCAGTGGATCAGGTACGCACTCGTGCCACCGGCTTCAGCAGCGGATCCCGTGCCGTGCACCGGCTGATACTCGCCGCCTCGCTCACCGCCGCGGCGGTCAGCATCCCGGCGCCCACCCAGGCTGCCCAGGCTTTGGCTGCCGCGCCTCTGGCCGCCGCACCTCGGGAGACGTCCTGCGTCCCCGGCACGTCGACCGCTTCCGACGAGGCCATCGCCAAGCAGCTGCGCCCTCTGATGAACGGCCGTCGCCTCGGCTCGCTCGTCAGCGGCCGCGCCATCGCCTGCGCCCGCGTCATCGTGGCCCGGGTCAAGGCCCGTGACCTGCCCGAACGGGCCGCCGTCATCGCCATCACCACGGCGATCACCGAGAGCACCCTCAACAACCATCGGGTCGCGCTCGACCACGACAGCCTCGGCCTGTTCCAGCAGCGGCCCTCGCAGGGCTGGGGCAGTACCAGCCAGCTGGTCGACCCGGCCTATGCGACGGACGCGTTCCTCAAGGCAATGCTGCGCAAGCTGCCCGGCGGCGCCTGGATGACCGGCGGCATCGGCGCGATCTGTCAGTACGTGCAGACGTCGGCCTACCCGGGCGCGTACACGCCGGAGGTGCACGACGCCGCGCTGATCGTGGCGAGCCTGTGGACCGGTGGGGCGTCACCGGCTCCGGCGACGCCGGGCACCCCGTCGGCGTCGCCTGCTCCGACCGGCCCGTACCAGGCGGTGACCGCCACCGCCGAGACCGAGATCGGCACTCTCACCGGACGCCACGACCTGCTGATGGCCGACTGGAACGGCGACAAGCACAACGATCTGCTGGTCGTCAACGGCTCCGGCCTCGCGACCGGCAAGACCGAGGTACGCGTCATGGACGGTGCCCGCGACTACGCCTCCCTGCTGCTGACCACGGCGACCGCGGTGCCCGCCACCGACGAGCGGCACGATTACACGGCCGCCGACTGGAACGGCGACGGCCGCCCCGACCTGGTCGTGGTGCAGAAGACGGGCACCGGCAGCGGCAAGGTCGAGATCGTCGTCGCCGACGGGGCCTCCTCCTTCCGGAACCTGACCCTGACCACGACCACCAGCCTCGCCGCCGACGGCCGGGCCCAGTTCGCGATGACCGACTGGAACGCCGACGGCCGGCCCGACCTCGTCGCGGTGCGGACGGCCGGCACGGCCAGTGGCAAGGTCGAGGTGCAGATCCTGGACGGGGCGTCGAACTTCCAGCGCGACCTCGTACCGTCGATCACCACCGCGGAGCCGGCGCAGGACGGCCTGCAGGCCGAGGTCCTCGACTGGAACCACGACAAGAAGCCTGACGTCGTCCTCGTACGCAAACCGGCCACCGCCGCCGGCAAGACCGAGCTGCACGTCCTGGACGGAGCGGCGGGGCTGAGCCGCACGCTGGTGAAGCAAAGCACCGTGCTGGGCCTCGCCGACGACCGTTTCGCCCTGCTGCTCACCGACGCCGGCGACGGCAAACGCCCCGACCTCGTCGTGATCCAGAAGACCGGCACTGCCAATGGTCGCGGTCATGTGTGGGTCATCGGAGGCTGACGCGGCCAGGCTCCGATCGTACGATGCGACCAGCTGCGGATCAGGCGGCTTGGAGTGAGCGTTTGGCAAGGCCGATGGCGTATCCATCGATGGCCGTGACGGGCGGCGCGGTCGGGTCGGTGGCGGCGCCGAGAGTGACGAAGAGCGGCGTGAAGTGCTCGACCGTCGGGTGGGCGTACGGCATGCCGGGCGCGCGCCCGCGGAAGTCGGCGAGTTCGTCGACGGCGCCGCGGGACAGCGCGTCCGCGGCCCAGGAGTCGAAGTCCGAGGACCAGCCGGGCACGCTGTCGGGCCGGCTCCAGTCGAGGAACGGCAGTCCGTGGGTCATGTATCCGGAGCCGATGACGAGGACGCCGGATTCACGCAGGGTTCGCAGGCGCCGGCCCAGGTTGAGCAGCCGGTCGGGGTCGTGGGTCGGCATGCTCAGCTGCAGGACGGGGATGTCGGCGTCCGGGTACATGATTTTCAACGGGACCCAGGCGCCGTGGTCGAGGCCGCGGGTGCGGTGCTCGTGGACCGGTTCGGTGTCCGGCATCAGCTTGGCGACCTGGGCGGCGAGGCCGGTGGCGACCGGCGTGTCGTACCGCATCTGGTAGTACATCGGGGCGAAGCCGCCGAAGTCGTAGACGAGGTCGTTGGGCTGGGTGCTGCTGAGGCTGAGCGGGGCCGACTCCCAGTGGGCGGAGACGATCAGGATGGCCTTCGGCTTCGGCAGGTCCCGCGCCCAGGTGTGCAGCTGGGTCATCCAGTCGGCCATCTCGAACAGCATCGGCGCGCCGTGGCTGATGTACAGGCTGGGCAGCGGCCCGTCGTCCGGGGTCCAGACCCGGTGGGCGGCGGCTTTCTCAGCGGCGGCGGCCCGGCGCAGGTGCGCGGCGAAGGGGTGCTGGGCCGGGATCCGGCTGTCGGCGGTTGCGGTAGTGCTGAGCGATGTCACGTCGGCTCCCCCTCAAGCAGTTGGTTGTACTTACAACAAATAACGTACGCGCCAATAGTTGTAGGTGCAACTTTATTCGGGGAGGATGTAACCGTGGACACGGAGTGGCTGGACCAGGAAGAACTAACCGCTTGGGTACGCCTCGCGGCGGTGCTGGAGCTACTCCCCGGAGTTCTCGACTCCCAGCTGCGGCGCGACGCCGGCCTGACGCACTTCCAGTACTACGTGCTGGCCATGCTCTCCGAAGCACCCGAGCGGACACTGCGGATGACGGCGCTGGCCGCACAGACCCACGCCACTCTCCCCCGGCTCTCCCACGTGGCGCAGCGACTGGAGGACCTCGGCCTGGTGGAACGGTTCCCGTGCCCGCAGGACGCCCGGGCCACCAACATCCGGCTCACGCCCACCGGCTGGCAGAAGGTCCAGGACAGCGCTCCCGGCCACGTCGCCAACGTCCGGCAGCACGTCATCGACGCTCTGACCCCCGAACAGATCAGCGCGCTGACCGGGATCACCGACGCCATCCTGCACCGGATCGACCCGGACGCGAGCATGTCGGCAACGTACCGCCGTTACGACCCGGTGGTCAGCTAGGTCGGCGGGCCTGATGCTCCACTGAGGGCTGCCGTTCGCGGGTGGCCGGAGTGAATGGCCGGTTTGGTGGGTTGTGGCGGTTGGCGTGGTGCAGCAGTGTGACGGGGTGTTGTCTGCGCCTCAACCCTTAGTGATCTTGGACTGTGTTGGTTTGCCGGTGCCGGCCGAGTTGGCCGGAGGACGCCGGCGATGACGGATCGGTTGCTGATCGATCTGTCCGATGACAGCCGGGTCACGGTGTCGGCGCTCGGTGATGTGGCAGGTGAGCTTCCGGAGCCTGCCGAGCCGTTCCTCCTGGACTGGCCGTGGGACGCGGCTGATGCCGAGGAGTTGCGCTGGTATCTGGAGGACTATCTGCGTAACCCGTACGCGGTGTATCAGGACCGCGGTGAGCGGGCGGCGCAGCGGTTGACCGAGTGGGGTCGGGCAGCGTTCACGGCGGTGTTCGACGGTTCCCGTGCGGCCCGCGACGCCTATGTGAAGCTGCGTCTACAGGGTGGCCCGGTCGAGGTGGTGATTCGCTCGGCAGCGGCGCACCAGCTGAGCCTGCCGTGGGAGCTGTTGACCGATCCCACCCGTCCGGCACCCCTGGCCCTGGACGGAGTGCGGATTCGCAGGGCGCTCCCTGCCGCTGACTTGGGGGGCACGTTCGCCGTCGCTGGTGAGCGGTTGCGGGTGTTGATGGTGATCTCGCGGCCCGCCGGTGACCGAGACGTGGGCTATCGGATGGTGGCCCGGCCGTTGATGCACCGGTTGGAGGCGGTCCGCGGCGATGTCGACCTCGTCGTATTGCGTCCACCGACCTTGGACCGGTTGCGGGAGGTGCTGGCTGAGGCGCGGGCGGCCGGGCAGCCGTTTCAGGTGGTGCACTTCGACGGCCACGGCTCATTCAGCGACCGCCCAGCCCTGGTCGCCTCCGGTATCCCCGTGACCTTGCACGGGTCGGCACCGCAAGGGGTGCTGGTGTTCGAGAAGCCTGGCGGTGGCGCGGACCGGGTACCCGCCGACCGGGTTGCGGCGGCGCTGGGCGAGGCGCAGGTCCCGGTGGTTGTTCTCAACGCCTGCCAGTCCGGCGCGCTGGGCCGCGACGTCGAGGCGGCGGTCGCGACGAGGTTGCTGCAGCAGGGCGCGGCGGCTGTGGTGGCGATGGCGTTCAGTGTGTACGCGGTGGCCGCCGCGGAGTTCATGACCGCCTTCTATGAGCGGCTGTTCGCCGGCGGGCAGGTCGCCGATGCGGTGAGTGCCGGGCGGGCCCGGCTGGCCGACCGCAACACTCGCCCCAGTCCGAAAGGGTTGCTGCCACTGCAGGACTGGCTCGTCCCGGTCCTGTATGCCCGTCAGGATGTCAGCTTCCCCCACCTGCACCGCTTGCCGGCCAGCACCACGGCGTCGTTGGGGCAGATCCTCGATGACGTGCGGCAACAGCCTGACAGCGGCCAGCAGGGTGATCCGCTGGCCGCCATCGGAGGATTCGTCGGCCGCGACGGACTCTTCTACGACCTCGAAGTCGCCACCCGCCTGCAGAAGGTGGTCCTGTTGCAGGGTCCGGGCGGGACCGGCAAAACCGAGCTGGCGAAGGCGTTCGGGCGTTGGTGGCGCGACACAGGCGGCGTCGACAAGCCGGACTGGGTCATCTGGCACTCGTTCGAACCGGGTCTGGCCTCGTTCGGCCTTCCCGGTGTCCTGGCCGCGATCGGGCGGCAGGTGTTCGGCGCGCCGTTCAGCCAGCTCGACGACGACGAGCGGCGCGACGCGGTGCTACGGGTGATGGCCGAGTACCGGTTGTTGCTGATCTGGGACAACTTCGAGTCCGTGCACTCCATGCCGGACCCCACCGGCGCCACCCCACCGTTGGACGAGGCCGGCCGCCAGCAAATGATCGACTTCCTCACCGCTGCCGCGACCGGTGCGAGTGCGGTGCTCATCACCAGCCGCAGCACCGAACAGTGGCTCGGTGACATCCGGCGGATCGAGGTCACCGGGCTGGGCCGGGAGGAAGCCGACGAATACACCGACGACCTGCTAGAACCCTACCCACGCGCCACCAAACGCCGCAGTGACCTGGCGTTCGCTGATCTGATGACCATGCTGGCCGGACACCCGTTGAGCATGCGCCTGGTCCTGCCCCACCTGGACACCACCGATCCGGGCGCCATCCTGCAAGACCTGCGCGACACCGGCGGACATCTGCTCGGCGAGGATAGTAAAGGCCGGATGGGGTCACTGGCCGGCAGTATCGCCTACTCCTACCAGCACCTCACCCCCGAGCAACAAGAAGCATTGCTGGTGCTCTGCCTGTTCCACAGTGCCACCGACGCCGGCGTACTCGGTGTCCTCTCCACTATGGCGAACGTCCCGGAACAGTTCCGAGACCGCAGCAGCGCAGACTGGGTCGCGCTGCTGGACCGGGCCACCGAACTCGGGCTGGTCACCGCGCTGGGCGCAGGCATGTACACCATCCACCCCGCCCTACCCGCCTACCTCGCCGCCCGCTGGCAACACCAACAACCCGACTACCCCAGCCAGCGGGCCGCAACCGAGTCAGCCTTGCTGGACGCCCACACCGCCTTCGCCGGATGGTTGCGCCAGCAGATCAGCGGCGGCGACGCCGGACTAGCGTTCACGGTTATCCGCGTGCAACGGCACACCCTGGGAGCGATGCTCGGCTACGCCCTGCACACCAACCGCCACAACGAGGCGACAGCCATCGTCCAGGTGTTGTCGAGTTACTGGGACGCCGTGGGCCTGGACCAGGAAGCTCGTGGGTGGACCGACCGTATCCAACACGCCACGGAAAGTCCTGACGGCTCCCCACCGCCCCTGGACACCCCCGCCGGCCGGCTGTGGCTTTTCATCGTCGGCGAACACGCCAGCCGCCAAGCCGCCGCGCATCAACTCGACGCCGCCGAACGCACCTATCGCGACATCCGCGAGATGCTCAACACCCAACCCGACACCCGCACTCGATCCAGCTACCTCGCCACTTGCTATCACCAACTCGGCGTGGTCGCCGAGATGCGCGGTGAGCTGGATGCTGCCGAGCAGTGGTACCAGCAGTCACTAACCATCAACGAGCAACTCGGCGACCAGCCCGGCATGTCCACCAGCTACCACCAACTCGGCAGGGTCGCCGAACTGCGGGGTGAGCTGGATGCTGCCGAGCAGTGGTACCAGCAGTCACTAACCATCAACGAGCAACTCGGCGACCAGCCCGGCATGTCCACCAGCTACCACCAACTCGGCAGGGTCGCCGAACTGCGGGGTGAGCTGGATGCTGCCGAGCAGCGGTACCAGCAGTCACTAACCATCAACAAGCAACTCGGCAACCAGCCCGGCATGGCCCGCAGCTACCACCAACTCGGCATCGTCGCTCAACTGCGGGGTGAGCTGGATGCTGCCGAGCAGTGGTACCAGCAGTCGCTCACCATCGAAGAGCAACTCGGTAACCGGCCCGGCATGGCCACCAGTTACGGGCAGCTCGGCATCGTCGCTCAACTGCGGGGTGACCTGGATGCTGCCGAGCAGTGGTACCAGCAGTCGCTCACCATCGAAGAGCAACTCGGTAACCGGCCCGGCATGGCCACCAGTTACGGGCAGCTCGGGCTGCTCGCCGAAGCCCGCGGGGCATCCCGGAAAGCCCTGGAATGGACGATCCGCTGCGTCACCCTGTTTCCGGTATTTCCGCACCCGGTCACCGGCCCGGCACCACACCACCTTGCCCGGCTCACCACCGCACTCGGGTGGGACACCCTGCACCAGGTGTGGCGCGACGTCACCGGCCAGCAACTGCCCCAGTCCGTCATCGACCACATCCGCACTATCCAGAACAAAGGATCCGCCACATGACCGAACCGATCGCCACCGTCGCCCGTGCTGTCGCCGCCCAGCTCACCGACCGCTACGGGCCGCGCCTACCCGGTGACGTCGAAGCCGCCCTGCACCAGCCCCAAACCCGGCCCGAGCAGTATCTCGACCCGGTCTCGATCGGCGGCCTGGTCGTCTCCGTCGCCACCCTCGCCTGGACGATCTACAAAGACCTGAGCAAATCAACACCCGAACCTAAACCCCACGTCATCACCCGCACGATCCGCCTGCAGCTCCCGGCTACCACCGACATCAACCCCGACGACCGCGACCGCATCATCGACGCCGTCGTCACCGAAACCCTCCACGCCGCCGAGCAGGCACCGCCACAACCCAGCATCGAAGCCGACCAAGAACAGCGTGGGCCATGAACCCAGCAGGTCTGACCTGATCAGATAGGCCTAAGCATCGGGCATTTCGCAGGCCGGATACCGCATCAAAGATCTCAGGACGCGACCAGCGCCTTGATGCTGACGGCGGCCGCCCCCCGCGCCCACTCCTCGAACGGCAGCGGCCGGATCGACAACGGGCACTCCGCGGCCGCGCCGAACGCCTGGCGCTGGAAGCTGGCCCGGATGTGTGGCTCGAACAGGTCGTACGCCGACAGGCCCTCGCCGGAGACGACGATCCGGGCCGGGCCGACCAGGTTCGCCACCGCGGCGATGCCGGCGCCGATCGCGGTGCCGGCGCGAGCGAACACGGCACCCACCGCGGCGTCACCCGAGCGGGCCAGCGAAACCGCGTCGGAGAACGTGAGCGAAGGCCGGCCGCTGACCGCCCTGGCCTGGCTCACGATCGCGTCGGCGCCGGCGACCGCCTCGACACAACCGCGGCTGCCGCAGTGGCAGTCGGGCCCGTTCACGTCGAAGCTGATGTGCCCGATCTCGCCGGCCACGCCGTGTGCGCCGGAGACGATCCGGCCGTTGACGACCAGGCCGCAGCCTATGCCGGCGCCTACGGTGACCAGGGCGAACGAGTCGGCGCCCACTCCCTCACCGAACCACTGCTCGGCGGTGGTCAGCGCCTTGACGTCGTTCTCGACGGTCACGGTGAGGCCGGTGGTCTTCTCGGCGCGTTCGGCCAGCGCCACGTCGTGCCAGCGCAGGAACGGCGAGTACCGCACCAGACCGGTGGAGTGGTCGACGTCGCCGGAGACGGCGAGGCCGAGCCAGCGGGTGCGGGCCCGGTAATCGCCCGGTCCGTCGAGCAGGTCGCCGACGAGTTCGCCGAGCTGGGTGAGCACGTGGTCGACGTCGGCCGCGTCCAGCCGGCGGTGTGCTGAGGCGCGGACCTGGGCGCGCAGGTCGCAGACGACGCCGATGAGCTCGTCGCCGGTAATCTTGACGCCGACGAAGAACTCCCGATCTGCCCGGATGGCGAGAGGGCTGGCCGGGCGGCCCGCGCCGGGCCCGGTCCGCTCGGTCGCGGCCAGTTCTTCGAGGTAACCCGCTTCGATGAGCGGACGCGCCGCCTTGGTGACGGCGGCGGAGGACAGGCCGAGACGGCGGGCGAGGGCGACCCGGCTAATCGGTCCCTCGGTCAGGACGGTCGTGAAGACGGCCGTGACCGCGGGCGCGACGCCCTCGGCGGCGGGAAACATACCGGAAATCTATGCTCAATAATTTCCTTCGTCAAGTATTGATTTCGCCGGGAAAACGTACTTAGGCTCCTGCCGCACTGAACACCCTCTTCACATCGAGGAACCAGATGCCCGACCTGCGGTACGTGCCCGAGCAGCGCCTCTGGTTGCTGCACACCCCCTCGACCGTGTACGCCGTCGGCCTCGACGACGACGACAACGTGCGCCACCTGCACTGGGGTGCGCGCCTGACCGAGGCTCAGATAGGGGAACTGGCCCGGCGCGCACCGGCAGAAGGCAGCAGTTTCGACACCGCCGGCGGCCCGGAGGAGTTCGGCGCGGAGGGCGGCGCGCGGTTCGGCCCGCCCAGCCTGCAGGTGCGTTTCGCCGACGGCAGCCGTGGCGTCGAGTGGCGGTACGCCGGCCACGACACCGACGACGGCCACCTGAGCATCCACCTCGACGATCGGCACTACCCGCTGCGTGTCACCCTGCACTATCGGGTGCACGACGACAGCGACGTGATCGAGCGGTGGACATCCATCGCGAACACGGGTAAAAAAATCGTCATCCAGCGCTGCGACAGCGCTGCATGGACCCTGCCGCACCGCGGCAGCTACCGGATGAGCCACCTGGTCGGCGGATGGAACAGTGAGTTCCGGCTGCGCCGCACCGATGTGCCGGTCGCCGAGACCGTCTTCACCAGCCGGACCGGCCTGACCAGCCACCAGGCCAACCCCTGGCTCGCCCTGGACGACGGCAGCGCCTCTGAGGAGCACGGCGAGGTGTGGAGCACCGCACTGGCCTGGAGCGGCAGCTGGCGGATCACCCTGCACCGCGGTCCGACCGGCCGCACCACCTGGACCGGCGGTCACGGCCACGAAGGTCTGACCTGGACTCTGGACAAGGGCGAGACCCTGCGTACACCGGTGTACGCCGGGCTCTACACCGCCGGCGGATTCGGCGCGGCCAGCCGGGCCTGGCACGCGTACGTCAGCCGGCACGTGCTCGCACAGCCCGCGGAGACACGACCGGTGCTCTACAACTCGTGGGAGGCCACCGGCTTCGACGTCGACGAGGCCGGGCAGACGGCCCTGGCCGCGCGCGCCGCCCGGCTCGGCGTCGAGTTGTTCGTCGTCGACGACGGCTGGTTCGGCAAACGGGTCAACGACCACGCCGGGCTCGGTGACTGGACGCCCAACCCGGACCGCTTCCCGCACGGCCTGCGACCGCTCGCCGACGAGGTGCACCGGCTCGGCATGCTGTTCGGTCTGTGGGTCGAACCGGAGATGGTCAACCCCGACAGCGACCTGTACCGGGCCCACCCGGACTGGGTGCTGCACACCGCGCACCGCGGCCGCACCGAGATGCGCAACCAGCTCGTGCTGAACCTCGCCCGGCCGGACACCGCCGCCTGGGCGCACGCCTGGCTCGACCGGCTGGTCGCCGACAACGACATCGACTTCCTCAAGTGGGACGCCAACCGCGCGTTCACCGAGGCCGGATGGCCCGGCCACGCCGACCCCGATCGGCTGTGGCTCGACCACACCCGGGCGGTCTACCAGATCATGGACCGGCTCCGCGCCGACCATCCGCGCCTGCGCATCGAGGCCTGCTCCGGCGGTGGCGGGCGGGCCGACCTCGGCATCCTCGCGCGTACCGATCAGGTGTGGACCTCGGACAACACCGACCCCGTCGACCGGATCGGCATCCAGGACGGCTTCAGCCAGCTCTTCCCCGCACAGGTCATGGGCGCCTGGGTGACCGACAGCCCCAACGTCGCCACCGCCCGCCGGACGCCGCTGCGGTTCCGGTTCCACGTTGCCATGGCCGGCGCGCTGGGCATCGGCGGTGACCTGACCACCTGGCCGGAGACCGAGCTGAAGGAAGCCGCCGAACTGATCGAGGTGTACAAACGCATCCGGCCGGCGGTCCAGCACGGCACGGCGTACCGGATGGCCGGCGACGGCACGCTGAGCGCTGTCGGTTACGCCTATCAGGACCAGTTCGTCGTCCTGGCCTGGTGCCCGTCGCGGCCCTTCGGTCATGACCCGGCGCCGCTGCGGCTGACCGCGCTCGACCCGGCCGCTTTCTATCGCGACACCGAGTCCGGTGCGGTTCATTCCGGGGCCGTGCTGCGGGAGTCGGGTCTCCTCCTCGACCTGCCCAAGGGTGATCATGCCAGCGCCGTGGTCCAACTCATCCGCATTTAACCCCATAAAAGGTGATACACGTGGCTATGTTTGATCTCCCCCTCGATCAACTCCGCGACTACCGCCCCGAGCTCACCGAGCCGGACGACTTCGACGGATTCTGGGCCCGCACGCTGACCGAAGCCCGCGAGCACGACCTGGCAGCGAAGATCACGCCGGTCGACGCGCTGCTGCCGGGCGTGCGCGTGTTCGACGTGCGCTACAACGGCTACGGCGGCCAGCCGGTGGCCGCCTGGCTCCTCGTGCCCGCCTCCCAAGAGGCCGAACCAGTGCCGTGCGTCGTCCAGTTCATCGGCTACGGCGGCGGCCGCGGCCGCCCCCACGAATGGCTGCTCTGGCCCGCTGCCGGGTACGCCGTACTGGTGATGGACTCCCGCGGTCAAGGCGACGGTGACACCCCCGACCTGCCCGGCGACAGCACACCGCACCACTCCGGTCTGCTGACCCGCGGTGTGCTCGACCCCGAGCAGTACTACTACCGCCGCCTGTTCACCGACGCCGTCCGGGCCGTCGACCTGGCCGCCACCCTGCCCGAGGTGGACCCCGCCCGGATCGTGGTGGCCGGTGCCAGCCAGGGCGGCGGCATCGCCCAGGCTGTGGCCGGTCTGCATCCCCGGGTCCGCGGCGCGCTGATCGACGTGCCGTTCCTGACCCATTTCCGGCGGGCCACCGAGATCACCGACTCCCAGCCGTACCAGGAACTGTCGGTCTTCTGCGCGACCAACCGCGACCTGATCGAACAGGCATTCCACACCCTCGGCTACTTCGACGGCGTCCACCTGGCCGCCCGGGCCACCGCGCCGGCGCTCTACTCCGTCGGCCTGATGGACGACGTCTGCCCGCCGTCCACGGTGTTCGCCGCCTACAACCGCTACGCCGGGCCGAAGCAGATCCAGATCTGGCCGTACAACCGGCACGAAGGCGGCGGCTCCTGCCAGGCGCCGGTCCAGCTCCCCTGGCTCCGGGACGTGCTCGCATGATGTCGCTCGTCTATGACCGGCCGGCGGGACGCTGGTTCGAAGCACTGCCGATCGGCAACGGCCGGCTCGGCGGGATGGTCCACGGCGGTGTCGGCACCGAGATCCTGCGGCTGTCCGAGTCGACCGCGTGGTCCGGCGCGCCCTCCGACACCGACGTCAGCCCGACCGCGTCCCGCGAGCTGCCGGTCATCCGCCGGCTGCTCTTCGACGGCGAGCACGGCCAGGCGCAACGGCTGGCCGCCGAGCATCTGACCGGCCGGCCCACCTCGTTCGGCACCAACGTCCCGCTCCCCCGCCTGCGCCTCGACTTCGACAGCGACTCGTCCACGGCTTACCGCCGCGAACTGGATCTCGACACCGCCGTCGCGACCGTCGCCTTCGATCAAAATCAGACCCATTTCGTACGCGAGACGCTCGCCTCCCACCCGCATGGCGTGATCGCGATGCGGCTGACCGCGGACCGGCCCGGGTCCATCAGCTTCACCGCCAGGCTGGACGACACCGTGCTGCCCGGCACGTTCACGAGCACGCCGGACGGCCTCGCGTTCAGCGGCCAGGCCGTCGAGAAACTGCACAGCGACGGTACGCAGGGCGTGGCCGTCGAGATCCGCGTCCGGTTCGAGATCGAGGGCGGGACGCTGCACAGCGATGCCGGGACGGTCACCATCACCGGCGCGGACTCGGCTGTCGCGTACGTCGCTGCCGGTACCGACTGGGACGGTTTCTCCAGCTTGGTCCCGGTGACTGCGGACTTCGACACGATTCGCGCCGCCCACATCGCGGACCACCAGCGGCTGATGCGGCGGGTGTCGATCGACCTCGGCGACCCGGTCGACCTGCCCACCGACGCCCGCCGCGAGCGTCTGGCCCGCGGCGAACGCGACGACGACCTGATCGCCCTGTACTTCCAGTACGGCCGCTACCTGACCATCGCCGGCTCGCGGGCCGACTCGCCGCTGCCGCTGGCGCTGCAGGGTGTGTGGAACGACGGGTTCGCCAGCAGCATGGGCTGGGCCAACGACTTCCACCTCGACATCAACACCCAGCAGAACTACTGGGCGGCCGAATCGACAAACCTCGCCGAATGCCACGAACCGCTGATCCGGTTCGTCCAGCGCCTCGCCGAGACCGGGCGAAGCACGGCACGGCAGATGTACGACGCGGACGGCTGGGTCGCGCACACCGTCACCAACGCCTGGGGTTACTCAGCCCCCGGTAGCGGCATCGGCTGGGGCATGAACGTCACCGGCGGGGCCTGGATCGCCCTGCAGCTGTGGGAACACTACGAATACCAGCCGGACGAGCGGTATCTGCGCGAGCAGGCGTACCCGGTCCTGCGCGACGCCGCGCTGTTCCTGCTGTCCTATCTGGTGCCGGAGCCGGCCACCGGCCGGCTGGTGGCCGGGCCCGCCGAGTCCCCGGAGAACTGGTACCTGGCGCCGGACGGCACCCCGTGCTCGGTCGCGATGGGAGCCACCGCCGACCGAGCCCTGGCCGAGGCGATCCTGCGCATCTGCGGACAGGCGGCTGCCATTCTCGGCGTCGACCCCGACCTGCGCGAACGCGTGGCGGCCGCCCGGGAGCGGCTGACGCCTTTCCGCATCGGCCGGAACGGTCAGTTGCAGGAATGGCTCGACGACTACGAGGAGTCCGATCCCGCCCACCGGCACACCGCGCACCTGATCGCGGTGTTCCCCGAACGGCAGATCACCCCGCGCGGCACCCCGTCACTGGCCAAAGCCGCCGAGATCACCATCGAACGCCGCCAGAGCGCCGACGGCTGGGAGCAGACCGAGTGGGTGGAGGCGAACTTCGCCGCCTTCTACGCTCGCCTGCTCGACGGCGACAAGGCGTTGTTGCACGTCACCCGCCTGATCGGCGACGCCAGCGAGGCGAACCTGCTCACCTACTCGGCCGGCGGCATCGCCGGCGCCGAGCAGAACATCTACTCCTTCGACGGCAACTCCGGCGGCACCGGCGCCATCGCCGAGATGCTGCTGCAGTCCGACGGCGAGGAGATCGAACTGCTGCCCGCGCTGCCGCCTACCTGGCGCGACGGCTCGGTGAGCGGGCTACGCGCCCGCGGCGGCTTCACCGTCGACCTGACCTGGCGCGACGGCCACCTCCACGAGGCCCGCATCCACACCGACCGCCCCGCCCGCACCCGCCTCCGTTACCGCGACACCACCACCGAGATCGCCGTCACCAAGGCGGAGCCGTACCTTCATCGCGCGGCCCTGCTTCCGAACGGATAAGCGGCGAAAGTGGCTACACCCATGGTGGGTGTAGCCACACCCACCATGGGTGTGGCACGAAAGAGCCGCATGGTCCCCTCGGCCGGTCAGGCCGAGGACGCTCGGTAGCGCCGCCGCGCGTCATGAGACCGGAGGCTGGGCCTTCTGTGGGTAGTACGTCTCGTGGCGGGCCAGCATGGCGACGATCTCGACGATCTTCCGCGCGCGGGTCTCCGCCCGTTTGACGCCGTTGACGCGGTGGATGAGAGCGAACCGGTTGGCCTTGGTGAGGACGTCGAACATGGCCTGGGCGGCCGGGACGGCGGCGATGGCGGTGAGCAGGTCGTCCGGTACCACGGCTTCCGACGGCGGGGCGTATGCCGCCGCCCACCGCCCGTCCGCTTTCGCGGCGTCCACCGCGGCCCGGCCGGACGGCAGCATCAGGCCCTGCGCTTCCAGCCGGGCCACGTGCGCGACGTTGCGCTGTGACCAGGAGCTGCGGGCCCTCCGCGGCGTGAACCGGATCCACGAGCTCTCCTCGTCCCGTTTCCGGGCCTGCCCGTCGATCCAGCCGAAGCACAGGCCCTCGTCGACGGCCTGCTGCCAGGTCAGCGTGGTGACGGTGCCGCCTTTTCTGGTCAGGGCCAGCCAGACGCCGGGCGACGCGGCGTGGTTGGCGGACAGCCACGCGCGCAGCGCCTCGCCGTCCGCGACGATCAACTCATCCAGCTCCGCGCTCCCCATGACGGCAGGCTAACCCGCTATCGCGCGGCGAACGACAGGGGCGCGCTGTAACGCTGTCCCGCTTCGATACCGAGCAGGAATCGGACGGTCATCGACGCCGTCGTCGTCCGGTACTCGCTGCGCCAGAGCGTGACAGCCTCCGCCGTGCCGGCCTCTTCGGCGCGGATCTCGTCGAGGGCGGCATGCACCCGCCCGCTGTCCGCCGTGCCGTTCTCCCCGAGCCGCGCGAGATGGCGGAGCCGGGTGTGAGTGCCGCCCGTGGAGTCGTCACCGGGGCCTATCCCGTACGCAATCAAATGATTGGTGACGGCCAGCGGTGCATCCCCGGCGTCGACCACGTGCTCGACGTTGTCGGCCTCGCGCTCCCAGACGAACGCGTCCCCGTGGGCATCAGCGATCAGATAATGGCAGCTGCTGTACCGGGTGTAGTGCTTGGCGCCGTGCAGTTCCTCGCGCGCCTGCTCGGCGGTCCGGCATCGATCCAGCAGGAACCGGGGCAGCTGCGACTCGTCCACGCCGGCCTGTGGTGCGCCCATCGGCCGGATCGTCGCGCCCTGGCCGTCGGCGAGTTCGACGACGGCGAGTCCGGCTTCGTTGATTCCCTCCACGCAGCCGCTCAGGTTGTTGCCGGTGATCGCCACGGAGGACAGCCCGTCCGCCGGGTGCATCTCGACCACATGAGGCCGGGCCAGGGCGGGAAGCCGCTGCCGGGTGTGCGCCGGCGTCGTCGTTTCGATGACCGACTCGTGAATGTCGAAGTTGCGCACGATGCCATCCGGTGGGCACCACACCGCCGAGCATCCTCCCGGCAGCGGCAGGCCGTTCAGGTCGTCGACACACAGCGAGCCGGCGCTCTCCGCGGAGACGCCGAACGCGGCCGCCATGCCCAGCGTGCGCTGGTGATGCTCGGGCCAGTTCGCCGCGAACCAGCGCCGCCGGGCCCGGCCCAGAACCGGCGCCACCGGGCGCGGCGTGGATCCGTAGACATCGGCCGCGGCGCGGGCCAGCGCGAACCCGATCTCCGCCTGGGTGCCGCGCACGACGAGATGAGAGACAACGACAAAATCACCGGGTACGCCCGCGACGGCCGGCATGTCGACGTCTCCTCTGTGTGGCCCGTCCTCTGTCTGGCCCAGCAGAAAGCCCGGCCGGCTGATCGGCAGCCGGCCGGGCTCGCTCGTCACTTCGCGGTGGACTTGTACCGGTCGTACGCCTGCTGGTTGATTTCGAGGTAGCGCTTGAGGCCGACGCCGTCCAGGCCCTGGACGAAGGCGTCCCAGTCGGTGTCGATGTTCTTCGAGCCGGTGATGAAGGCCAGCTGGCCCTGGCTGACGTAGCTGTCCAGGTTGGTCTTCAGGGTCGCGAGCTCGGAGACCTCACCCGGTTCGGTCCAGATCTGCGCCTCCGGGTAGACCTTGGTCAGGTCCACGTTCGGCTCGTACTGCTGCGTCGCCTGGAACAGCCGCCGCTCGAGACCCGCCTCGGCGTAGATGTCCTCCGGCACCGCCTGGGAGTTACGCAGGGCGAGGGTGAAGTTGTACTGGCTCATCGAACCCCAGTTGACGTTCTTCGGCCGCTCGGTGTCCGGCACCGACTTCCAGGTCGGCTTCACGCTCTTGTCGAGCGCGACGTCGGTGGCGCTGGGCTTCACCCAGCCGATGCCCTCGGGCCCGGCGTTGACGGTGATCTGGCCCTCGTCGGTGTAGATGTAGTCGAGCATCTTCAGCGCCGCGACCCGCGCCTCCTTGCTCGACTTGTTGGTCAGCATGAACGTGTAACCGATCGAGGTCGGGTTGTTGTACCCGGTGTAGGCCTTGCCCGCGGGCCCGGTCAGCGGCGGCGCCGCGTCGTACTGCTTGTCGCGGCCGTCCTTGGAGCCGAGCTGGACGAAGATGCCCGGCCACAGCACCGGCGAGGAGCCGAGCTCGACGGCCGCCGGGTTGTTGCCGATGGCCTGCAGCGCCTCGGAGTTCTGGGTGAACGAGGCCTGGTCGATCAGACCGTCCTTGAACAGCGAGGCGATGTACTTCAGGCCCTCACGCCACTCGGGCTTGTCGACCGGGGTGGACACCGTGTCGCCGTCGAGCTGCAACAGCGACGGTACGCCGTTGTTGGCACCGTACGGGGCGTACGCGAACGCGCCCATGAGGTAACCGATCAGGGTGCTGTCCTGCGTATCGGTGCTCATCGGGATCTCGTCGGCCTTGCCGTTCCCGTTCGGGTCCTTGGTCTTGAACGCCGTGAGGACCGTCCGCAGCTCCTCGGTGGTCTTCGGCATCGCCAGGTTCAGCTTCTTCAGCCAGTCCGAGTTGATCCACAGCTTGTTCGGGTACGAGCAGTGGTAGCAGTCGGACCACTGCGGCAAAGCGTAGATGTGGCCGTCGGGCGCGGTGGACATCGCCTTGAGGACCGGGTTGCCGTCCAGCGCCTTCTGCAGGTTCGGCGCGTTCTCCTTGATCAGATCTTCCAGTGGCACCGCGACGCCCTGCTGGCCGAGCTTCTGCACCTCGGTCTTGGTGAACGCGTCGACCCACGGAATCAGCATGAACAGGTCCGGGTAGTCGCCACTGGAGATCGCGATCTGGCGCTTCTCCTTGGCCGGTCCGCCGTCCGTGGTGGTGGTCTGGAACTGGAACTTGATCTTGAATTTGTCGCTCAGCAGCTTGGTGATCTCGTTGGTGTCGAGCTTGGTGTCGGGGTCGGCCGGCGCCAGCGCCGAGATGATGACCTTGTCACCGTCCATCTTCGCCTCGGGAGCGTCGGCCTCCCCGCTGGAGCTGCAGCCCGCCGCGACCAGTGTCGTGGCCGCCGCGAAAGCAATGAATGATCGTCCAGAAAGTCGAGTTCTCATGATTCCTTCCCATTCATTAATTGACGTCAGCCCTTGACCGCACCGACCATCACGCCCTTGGTGAAGAAGCGCGCGACGAACGGGTAGAGGATCAGTACGGGCAGGCTGGAGATGACGATGAGCGCGTACCGCAGAACGTAGGCCAGCTGGATCTGGTGCATCTGCTGGGCGAGATCGGTGGCGCCGGTTCGGGGTGTGTTGAGAAGCAGGATGTTGCGCAACACGATCTGCAGCGGGAACAGATCGGGATCCTTGAGGTACACCAGAGCGTCGAAATAGGTGTTCCACTGGTAAACCGTGTACATCAGGGCGAGCACCGCGAGCAGCGGCTTCGACAGCGGCAGCACGACCGACCACAGGGTTCGCAGCCCGCCGGCGCCGTCCAGCTGGGACGCCTCGTACAGCTCGTCCGGGATGGTGTTGGCGAAGAACGTGCGGGCGATGATCACCTGCCACACGCCGATGGCGCCGGGGATCAGCAGCGCCCACCGGGTGTCCAGCATGCCCAGGTCGTGCACGACCATGTAGGTCGGGATCAGGCCGCCGGAGAACAGCATGGTGAAGATGAGCAGCGTCATGATGACGTTGCGCCCGTAGAAGGTCTTCCGCGACAACGGGTAGGCGATCGCCACGGTCAGCGTGACGCTGATGACCGTGCCGGCGACCGCGTAGATCAGTGAGTTGTAGTAACCGCTGAGGATCTCCGAGTTGCTCAGCGCCGATCGGTACGCCTCCGTCGAGAACTCGACCGGCCAGAAGCTCACCCGCCCGGCGTTGACGGCGGCCGGGCTGCTGAACGAGCTGGCGACGATGTAGATCAGCGGCATCAGCACGAGTGCGAGCAGGATGAGAAGCATGAGCGTGACGACGATCGTGAACACGCGGTCGCCGAACGGCTCACGAATCTTCGGGGCGGAGGGAATGGTCGTCGCGTTCATCGCCACAGTCCGTTTCCGGTGACCCGCTTGGCGACGAAATTGACGGCCAGGAGCAGGCAGAGGTTGACCACGGAATTGAACAGGCCGACAGCCGTGGCCATGCTGAAGTCCGCGTTGATGAGGCCGGTCTTGTAGACGTACGTGGGAATGATTTCGGATTGAGCGAGATTCAGGCTGTTCTGCAACAGATAGGCTTTCTCGAAGCCGATCGCCATCATGTTGCCGACGCCCAGAATCAACATGATCACCGCGGTCGGCATGATTCCCGGCAGGTCGATGTGCCGGATGCGCTGCAGCCGGCTGGCCCCGTCGACCCTGGCCGCCTCGTGCAGCGCGGGGTCGATGCCGGCGAGCGCGGCCATGTAGATGACGGCCGAGTAACCCATCGTCTGCCAGACGTCGGACCACACGTAGATGTGGCGGAAGGCGTCCGGATCGCCGAGGAAATCGATCGGGCCGGCCCCCAGGTGGCCGAGGCCTTCGTTCACGATGCCGGCCCGCGGCGACAGCACGAGGATCGTGATCGAGACGACGACGACCGTGGAGATGAAGTAGGGCGCGTAGGTGACCATCTGCACCGTGCGTTTGAACCACCCGTTGCGGATCTCGTTGAGCGCGATGGCCAACAGGATCGGGATCGGGAAACTCGCCAGGACCAGGTAGAACGCCAGGATGAACGTGTTCTCGAGCAGGGTCAGGAAGACCGGGTTGGTGAAGAGCCGCTGGAAGTTGTCCAGGCCGACCCACGGGCTGCCCCACGGCCCCAGCACCGGGCTGTAGTCCTTGAACGCGATGACGGTGAAGGCCATCGGGATGTACTTGAAGATGACGAAATAGGCGAGCGGGACGGCGGCGAGCAGGTACAGCTGCCAGTGCAGCCGCCAGGACTTCTGCAGTTCGGCCCGTCGGCTGCGCCGGCGGATGAGCGGCTCGGCACGCCGCTGCGTCGCGTCGGCCGGTGGGATCTTGTGGGGGGCGATGGTCGCCATCAGACCTCCTGGCCGATCTCGGGAAACATGGCCGAAACGTAGGCTCAATAATTTCCTTCGTCAAGTATTGATTTCCGTGAGCAGCTGGCCTACCTTTCGGCCATGTTCGCCGAGCCCGAAACCGCCGCCCCGGCGATGACCGCCGTGCTCACGGCCGTGCTGACCGAGGGTCCACTGAGCCGCGTCGGCCTCGCCCGCCGGCTCGGACTCTCGCAAGCCGCCGTCACCAAGGCGGCGCGGCCCCTCATCGACCTCGGCTACCTGCAGGAACTGGCCCCGACCGAGCGGACCGGCCCCGGCGCCGGCCGGCCCGCCAGCCCACTGTCCATCCGAGCCGACCGGGAGTTCTTCCTCGGTGTCAAGATCACCGCCGACGAGCTGATCGGCGTCGTCTGCGATCTCAGCGCCCAGGTGCGGGCGTCGGCCCACCGGCCGCTGACCCACCGCGACGTCGAGCACGTCCTGACCGAGCTCACCCACCTCACGAACAGCCTGCTGGACGAGGGTGGCTACCGGGCCCGCACCCGACGGCTCGGCCTCGCCATCTCCGGCGACGTCGACCGCGGCACCGGCCTGGTGCGGTACTCACCCTTCCTGCACTGGCACGACGTAGCGCTGCGCGAGCTCGCCGAGGCGGCCACCGGGCTGACCGTCGTGGTCGAGAACGACGTGAAGGCACTGACCACCGCCGAGCACTGGTTCGGCGAAGGCGTCGGCGCGGAGTCGTTCGCCCTGGTCACCGTCGGCACCGGCATCGGCTGCGGGCTGGTCGTCAACGGCCGGCTGGTCTCCGGCTCGCACGGTGTGGCCGGCGAGATCGGCCACATCGGCGTCGACGTCAACGGTCCCGCCTGCCACTGCGGCGGGCGCGGCTGCGTGGAGGCCATCGCCGGCGCCGACGCGATCGTCGAACGGGCCCGGCGACTCTCCGGCCACTCGGAACTCACCTTCGACGGCGCGGTCGCCCTCGCCCGCGCCGGCGACCAGCGTGTCGGCGCGGTGTTCACGCAAGCCGGCGACGCCATCGGCTGCGCCATCGCGGCCGTGGCGAACCTGGTCGGTCCGGCTCGCATCGTCGTCTCCGGCGAGGGCCTGGCCGCCTACGACCTGTTCGAGACACCCATCCGCACCGGCTTCGAACGCCAGGCCTTCGGCGCCGCGGCCGCGTGCCCGCTGTCCATCCGACCGCTGCCCTTCGAACAGTGGGCGCGCGGCGCGGCCACCGTCGGCATCCAGGCATTCGTCGCCGCCTGACCCAGCTGTCCCCAAGAACTCCGGCCGGTCCACCGCCGCCCGGCGCTCCACCGCACCCAAAACCGCTCCCGAACACAGGAGATCCGCCCGTGAGAGCCGTTGCTTTAGGCGCCGCGATACTCGTACTGCTGGGCGCGCAATCCGCGCAGGCCGCTCCGAAACCGAGCCCACAACCCGAAGCGCGAGCCGCCGCCGCGCCCGTCACCGCCGAACCGTCCCCAGCGGTGGCCGCGGCCACACCCGACCCGTGGGCGGTCAAGCCGTACATGGGCTGGAGCAGTTACAGCATGCAGGTCTACTCCGGCAACGGTAAGTGGATCACCGCCGACCAGATCATCAAGCAGTCCAACGCCATGAAGGCCAAACTGCAGAAGTACGGCTACAACTACATCAACGTCGACGCCGCCTGGAACGACGGGTTCGACGCCAACGGCCGGCCCAAGCCCAGCACCACCCTGTACCCGCAGGGGCTGCAGAAGGTCATCGACCACGTCCACCGCAATGGCCAGAAGTTCGGGCTCTACACGATCCCGGGCATCTCCCCCGAGGTCTACAACGCGAGCCTGCCGATCGCCGGCGCGCCCGGCTGCACCACCCACGACATCGTCAAGCAGCCGGTGCAGCAGGCCGACTACTGGAACATCGGCTACAAACTCGACTTCACCAACCCGTGCTCGCAGAAGTACATCGACTCGATCGTCGAACTCTTCGCGAGCTGGGGCGTCAATTTCGTCAAGTTCGACAGCGTCACACCGGGCTCCGGGATCAGCGACCTCTCCCTCGACGCCCGCGACGACGTCGCCGCCTGGTCGTCGGCGCTCAAGAAGCACAAGATCTGGTTCGAGCTGTCCTGGGCCCTCGACCCGGCCTACGCCGGTTACTGGCGGTCCAAGGCCAACGGCTGGCGCATCGACTGGGACGTCGAGTGCTACTGCGCCGACGAGGCCCTCACCCAGTGGCAGAACATCGCCCGGCTCTTCCCTCGCCTGGACACCTGGTGGCGGCACGGCGGCAACGGCGGCTGGAACGACCTCGACTCGCTCAACGTCGGCAACGGCACCATGGACGGACTCACCCAGGACGAACGCCGCGCCGCGATGACCCTCTGGGCCATCTCTGCCGCGCCGCTCTATCTCGGCAACGACCTCACCAAGCTTGACGCGTACGGACTCAGCCTGGTCACCAACCCGGAAGTGATCGCGGTCGACCAGGCCGGCACCCCGGCACGCCCGGTCTCCACCGGAACCCAGCAGCAGACCTGGTACGCCCTCAACCCGGACGGCAGCTACACCGTGGCGCTGTTCAACCTCGGCCGCGCCGACAAGGACATCACCGTCGACTTCGCCGACATCGGCCTCACCGGCGCCGCCACGGTCCGCGACCTGTGGGCCCGCAAGGACCTCGGCCGCTTCCCCGCCGCGTTCACCGCCACCACGGTGCCGATCCACGGCGTACGCCTGCTGAAGGTGACGCCGCAGGCCGGCGCCGCGGTCGCCGTCAACGACGACGCCCTGCGTGTCGGTTACCAGGGTGAGTGGACCCGCAACGACGGCAAGGAGGTCGCCGCCACCTCGCAGCCGCTGGCCGTGACGGTCACCGACACCGCCGCCACCAACCCGCCGCCGGCCGGCGGCCCGGTCCGCACGATCGTGCATGACAACACCGACCCGGGCATCGCGTACGCCGGGACGTGGTCGCAGAGCACCGGCCGTGGCATGGGCGACCACAACGACAACGTGCACTACACCGAGCGCAACGGCGACTCGTTCCAGTACACGTTCACCGGCACCGGCATCTCCTACATCACCGAGCTGGACTCCTCGCAGGGCGAGGTCGACATCTACCTCGACGGCCAGTTCGTGAAAACCGTCAACACCGGCCGCGAGCAGGGACAGCCCCGGCTCGTCCAGCAGACCGTGTTCTCGGTGAACGACCTGCCGAACGGCAGCCACACCCTGATGGCGGTCAAGAAGTCGGGCTCGTTCATGCTGCTCGACCGCATCGACGTCCAGCAGCCGGGCCTGCTCGACCCGCCCGCCGCCTCGTTCGCCCGCTCGGCGCCGGCCGACGTCGCGGTGAAGCTGCTGCGCGACGGCAGCGAGTTCACCGGCGTCTCCCGCAACGGCACCGCGCTGCGAAACGGCACCGATTACACCCTGTCGGGCTCGACGGTCACGCTGCGTTCGGCGTACCTCGCCGGTCTTCCGCTGGGTGAG
This sequence comes from Actinoplanes lutulentus, assembly GCF_003259845.1. GTDB lineage: Bacteria > Actinomycetota > Actinomycetes > Mycobacteriales > Micromonosporaceae > Actinoplanes > Actinoplanes lutulentus. Next base: position 14,683 of record NZ_QLMJ01000028.1, on the reverse strand, counting down.
GCGCAGCTGGACTTCGCGTTCCGCGGCGACCACCTGGACGACGTGCACGCCACGACCCGCAACGGCGACTCGGTGTCGTACACGTTCGACGGCACCGGCGTCGAGTGGATCACCGCGACCGCACCCGACCAGGGCCTCGCCGACGTCCTGATCGACGGCAAGAAGGTGAAGCAGGTCAACCTGCACAGCGCCGCCCGCGCCACCCAGCAGACCGTGTTCAGCGTCGCGGGGCTGCGCAAGGGCCAGCACACCATCACGATCGTCAAGGTGTCCGGCGACGTGATGCGCACCGACGTCATCCGTTACCGCACGCGGTGACATAGACCCGGGTGGGCCGGAGCAACGACGCTCCGGCCCACCCGTCTTTCTCAGACCGGACCGCCCACGGACGGGCACACCAGACCTACTACAGGCTCGCCGGGCCCCTATCCGTGATCAGGAGCGCGTCACCATGAGGTACACCGTCTCTATCGAGATCGCCCTGCCGCCGGCACCACGTCGCGAGTCGTGTTGCAGATGAGCACGCAGACGTTCGAGTGCACCGAGACCATCACCCGCCGGGAACCGGTGGACCTGCACGAGATCCCGGTGGCAACCGTCGTTCATTTCGAGCGTGAGATCGTCGGCGGTGGAATGTGGAGCGTCGCGCGCGAGCGGCTGACCGAAGCCGGCCCGCAGAGAACGCTCTGGCAGAGCGAGAACGAATACCGGTTCAGCGGTTTGCTGATGCGGCTTGTCGGGTTCGTGATGCCCGGCGCCTTCCGCAAGCAGTCACGACAGCACATGCAGGACTTCAAGGCGTTCGCCGAGCAGGGGCAGGACGTCCGCGACGAAACTAGCTGAGCAGCGTTTCCCGGCTCGGCGGTCGCCCCGATCGAGGACACGTGAGATCGGCCAGGAAGCTCTCGGCGCGGCGGGCGAAGAGGTGCGCACCTCGTTCGCCGGACCGGACCCGGGCCTCGTCGGCGGCGGCTCGGACCACAGAAACCGGTTCGCCGCGAGCGTGCAGCAGGCGCGCGCGCAACAACAGGAGAAGGCCTTCGGCATACCGCTGGCCGTAAGCCTTGACGGCCTGGTCGGCCCGGTCGAGGGCGGCCGCGGCCCGGTCGGGCATCGCGGCTGCCAGCCACATCTCGGCGATCAGTCCGTACCAGTAGGCGAGGCCCCACCGTGGCGGGTCGGCCAGGGTCGCGGCCAGCAGATGTTCGGCCTCGGCCGCGTTGCCGGCCGGGTCGTCTCCGGTGAGGGCGCGGGCCCAGTGCCAGTCCAGCCGAATGTAGGCTTCCTGCGCGACGCCGGGCTGCTCGGCACCGGCCGCGACCCACCTCTCGGTCGCGTGCAACGCCCAGGCCGCGTCCCCGGCCATCGAAGCGGCCATGGTCTGGTACCGGGTCCAGCCCGACATCTCGAAAGCGTCTCCCTCGGCCTGGTACACCGTGCCGAGCAGGGATCGTCCCGTCTCGACATCGCCGTGCAGCGTGGTGATCACGGCCAGATACCCGACCCACTCATCCGGGATCCGCCAGCGTCCGAGGTCGTCGCGGCGTCGAACCGGGACACCCGCGACCTGGCCGGCGAGGTGGTACAGGCTTTCCTGAGCCTGCCCCGGGTGCGGGCCGGCCGAGTTCGCGAGCAGCGAGGCAACGCCGTCCACGGTGGTGCGGCCCAGCCAGCTGAAGCACTGGAACGCCGCGCCGATGTCGCCGATGTCCCAGTGGTACAGGCCCCAGGCCTGCCGGCCGTACGCCTGGATGATCGGGTCCGCGGACGACTGGCCTTGCTCGTGCAGCCGGCGAGCCCACATCCCCCGGTCTTTCTCGGTGGAGACATAGGCCCCGGTCATCCGGAAGAAGAGGAACTCGGCGGCGGCCGTCTCACGACCGAGCCTGCGGGCAAGATAGGCACCCCGTTCCAGCAGATCAAACGTCGACCCGCCCATGCCCGGGGGCTCGACGGCGAGCAGGTTGAGCAGCGACAGGACGGACAGTTCCAGCTCCGGCAGCCCCGCCGTCCGGGCGATCCGGACGGCCGCTTCCAGGTTCCGATAGGCGGCCGCGAACGCGAGCTTGGTCGCCGCGCGGTGACCGGCACGTGCCAGTGCCTTCGCGGTGCGACCCGGGTCGGCCAGGGGGCCGGCGCCCCGCAGGTGGTACGCGAGGCGTTCGGCGATGGACTCGTCGTCCGCATGGAGGTGTTCGAGGGCGTCGGCGACGCGCAGATGCAGCTGGACGGTCTGCTTGCGCGCGGTGGTCTCGGTCACCGACTCGCGGACCAGGTCGTGCGCGAAGCGCCACGAGAACGGGTCGTCCCCGGTGGTCTCCAGCAGACCGAGTGCCTGCAGCGGTTCGAGGCGTTCGAGGCAGTCCGCGATGTCGGCGCCGATCGCGCGGGCGAGCAGGTCGAGGTCCACGTCGCGGCCGATGACCGCGGCGAGGCGCAGCAACCCGTGCGCGCTGTCGTCGAGACCGGTCATCCGATCGCGGACGACGTCGCGCACGGTGGCCGGCACCCCGGCCCGTACCGATGCGCCGCCGACGCCGAGCGAGCCGCCATCGCTGAGCAGCCGGGACAGTTCCTGGACGAAGAACGGATTACCGGCGGTGCGGGCATGGATGTCGCGGGCGACCTCGGCACCGGGATCGTGGCCGGTCTCGCGGCGGATGAGCTCGGTCACGTCGCTCACGCCGAGTGGGCCGAGCCGGATCCTGCGGTGGCCGGGCTGCCGGCTGGCCTCCGCCAGCACCCGCGACAGGCGGGAGCCGGGCGTGGGTGCGCGATCACGCAGCACACCGATCATCACCGTGCCGGCGGGTAAACGACCCGCCAGATGGCCGAACAACTGGAGCGAGGCGGCGTCGGCCCACTGCAGGTCATCGATGATCAGCAGCAGGGGCCGCAGCGCCGAGGCCTGCCCGACGACGGTGACGACCTGCTCGAACAGCCGGAACTGCGCACCGCCGCCGGGAATCTCCCACGCGGCCGCGGCATCGTCGTCTCGCGGTTCGACGAGACTGCCGAGCTCACTCTCCCGCAACGGCGTGGGCAGGCTGTCGAGGATCGGGCGCAGCGTCTGTTCCCAGGGCCACATCGACGGTGTTCCGTCGCCCTCCAAACACGACCCCCACACGACCAGTGCGCCACGCCGGTCCGCCTCGGTGGCGATCTCTCGCACCAGGCGGGTCTTGCCCACGCCCGGCTCGCCCTCGACGATGCGCAGCGCTGGGCGCCCGGCGAACGCCACCTCGACGGACTCCCGCAGCAGGGCGATTTCCTCGGCCCGGCCGACCAGTCCAGGTGCCGTTCGCACCGACGCACTGCCAACCCCCTCTTCGGTACGCACGACGAGCGGCGAGTTCGAGGACTGCGACAGCACTCGCAGGTGTGCGGCCTGCAGCTCCGGCCCAGGATCGATACCGATCTCGTCGGCGAGGCGGGCGCGGACCTCGCGGAACAACGACAGTGCCTCCCGCTGACGTCCCGCCGCACCGAGGACCGAGATGAGGCCGGCCTGAACGGGTTCGTGGAACGGCGCCATCGATGCGGCCAGCTGCAACGCCGCCAGCACCCGTGCCGGTCGGCGCAGCGACACGGCCAGTTCGGCCGCCTCGGTGCAGGCGGCGTAGAACTCGTCGTCGATGGCGGTGAAGATCGGTTGCGCGGTGGACCGGTGCGTGAACCCGTCGCCCGCAGGGCCCCGCCAGAGGCCGAGCGATGCGACATAGCGATCGAGCGCCATTTCCAGGCGTCGCTGGGCGAGGGCCTCCCTGGCCGCCTCGACGAGTTCCCGGAAGGTGACGAGATCCAGCATGCCGGGTGCCGCGGTGAACAGGTACGCGTTTCCGCGGCGGTGCAGGTAGGAACCGTGGGTCCGGGCAGGGACCGCGGGTTCGAGCAGCCGCCGCAACGCGCCGACGTATTTCTGGATGACGTTGAGCGCAGTGCTGGGGACCTCGTCGTCCCAGATCAGGTCCATCAGCTCGCTCGTGCTGACCGGCCTGCCCGCCCGGGCCAGCAGCAACGCCAGCAGATAAGCCTGCTGCCGGGGACCGGCATCCACCTCGGCACCGTCGCACCACACCCGCAACGGACCAAGCACCTGAAGGCGTAAGCGAGTGTCACCGGCCGGCCGGTCGTCATTGCCCGGCTGGGCAGGATGAACGGGCAGGGCCACGCCGACTCCCGGGTGATACGCAGATTGCCGGCCAGCAACCGTCAAAATCGCACGCTAGCAGCCGCGAAACCCGCGGGTCCACGGTCGGCAACCGATCCAGTCGCTGTAAAGAGGCTCGATCTAGCCTCCGGGAATGACCATCAAGCACACCGCATATGCGACGGTTGACGCGCCCCACCCGGAGATCGACCTGGAGAATTGGCTCTTCGGCCTCTCCGACGACGAATATCAGGCCTGTGCCCGAGGCCACCACGGTGCGGGCACGTTCACCGATGACAAAGGCCGCGGCATGGTGAACACCGAGTCGGTGGGCGGCAACCTCATCGTCCAGCACTACCGGGTCGTACGGGCGGAGAAGTCGTTCGTCGAGATGTACTCGGCCGCGAGCCGCATCTTCCTGTTCCATCTCATCCCGGTGACCGGCGCGGTGCGATGGACGCTCACGACCACGCCGAAGTCCGCCACGTCGTCCACATTCGCGTGCTCCGTCGAGGTGATCCTCTCCCCCGTGCTGGCGGTCCTGGCACGCACGATCGTGCTGGGCCTGTTCATCCGGCGGCACTGCGAGGAGGAGACCCCCAACTTCGCCGCCGACATCCTGCGCAAGCACCGCAAGGTACCGATGTCCGCCTGATAGACGGTTCCAATCCTGGCTTCAGGTTGATCGGAAATGAACCTGCCGCGGACCGCCATCGTCAACCGCGTGCCGGCAGCCGCAGCCCGGCCATCCCTCCGTCCACCGCGAGGGACATTCCGGTGGTGGCGCCCGACGCCGGCGACGCCAGGTACGCGATCGCGCCGGCCACCTCGTCGGCCGTCACCAGGCGGCCGGTGGGCTGCCGCGCCTCCAGCCGGGCCCGCTCCCCCGCCGGATCATCGGTGCGCGCAAGCAGTCGTGCGACCCACGGCGTGTCCACCGTGCCCGGAGCCACACAGTTGACCCGGATACCCAACCCGACCAGGTCCGCGGCAGTGGAGAGCGTCAGCGCGTGCACCGCCCCTTTCGACGCCGAATACAGCGCCCGCTGCACCAGGCCCGCGTTCGCCGCGATCGACGAGAGGTTGACGATCGCGGCGGCCCGGCTGCGTCGCAGATAAGGCAGGGCCGCAGCGGTGGCCCGGGCGATGCCGACCACGTTGATGTCGAGGACCCGGTGCCATTCCGAGTCGTCGTTGGTGTCGATGCCGCCGACCGCGCTGATCCCGGCGTTGTTGACCAGGATGTCGATGCCGCCGAACTCCGCCGCCACGGCGGCCATGGCCGACTCCAGCGACGCCCGGTCGCCCACGTCGGCAACCACCGGCAACAGCGAGGAGGCCGGCTCGCCCGGGTTGAGGTCGAGCACCCCGACCCGCGCCCCCTGCGCCCGAAGCAAGGCCGTGACGGCCGCGCCGATGCCCGATCCCCCTCCGGTGACCACCGCGACGAGGCCGGTGAACGGATGCGCGATCAGATCCATGCGGGACCTCCGGGATAAGAGAAGTGCTGCAGCGTCGAAGGGTGGATCTCGGCCGAGAAACCCGGTGCCGTGGGCACCTGATAGGCGCCGTCGCGGATCACCACCGGGTCGAGGAAGTGCTCGTGCAGGTGATCGACGTACTCGATGCTGCGGTCGGTCAGCGAACCGGACACCGCCACGAAGTCGAACATCGACAGGTGCTGGACCAGCTCGCACAGGCCCACCCCGCCGGCGTGCGGGCAGACCGGGCGGCCGAATTTGGCGGCCAGCAGCAGGATCGCCACGTTCTCGTTGACCCCGGCCACCCGGCAGGCGTCGATCTGGACCACGTCGACCGCTTCGGCCTGCAGGAGTTGCTTGAAGACGATCCGGTTCTGCACGTGCTCACCGGTCGCCACCCGGATACCGGCCGGATGCAACTGCCGGCGGATCGCCGCGTGCCCCAGAACGTCGTCGGGGCTGGTCGGCTCCTCGATCCACCACGGTTGATACGGCGCAAGCGCGGTCATCCACTCGACGGCCTGGGCGACATCCCAGCGCTGGTTCGCGTCGACAGCGATCCGGATGCCGTCGCCGACCGCGGCACGGGCCAGGCGCATCCGCCGGATGTCGTCGTCGAGGTTGTCGCCGACCTTGAGCTTGATCATCCGGTAGCCCTCGTCGACCGCCGCAACGGCCAGGCTGACCAGTTTCTCGTCGCTGTAGCCGAGCCAGCCCGGCGACGTGGTGTACGCCGGATAACCGTGCGTCTCCAGAAAAGCGATCCGCTCACCGGCAGAAGGCCGGGCCGCTTCGAGGATGCCGAGAGCCTCGGCCGGGGTGAGCGCGTCACTGAGGTAGCGCCAGTCGACCAGGTCGACGATCTGCTGCGGGCTCATGTCGGCGAGCAGCCGCCAGACCGGTTTACCGGCGGCTTTCCCGGCCAGGTCCCAGGCCGCGTTGATCAGCGCGGCCGCGGCCAGGTGGACGACGCCCTTCTCCGGGCCGAGCCAGCGGATCTGCGAGTCGTGCGTGAGCCGCCGGGCGAATTCGCCGAGGTCGTCCACCGGCTGGCCGACGACGAACGGGGCGAGCGCGTCGATCGCCGCCCGGCAGACCTCGTTGCCACGGCCGATGGTGAACGTGAAGCCGTGGCCTTCGAGCCCGTTGTCGGCGCGCAGGACCACGTAGGCGGCGGAGTAGTCGGGGTCGGGATTCATGGCGTCCGAGCCGTCAAGGTCCCGGGAGGTGGGGAACCGCACGTCGTGCGCACCCAAGGAAATGATCTTCATGAAGCGCCCCGGATGATGCTGCGCTGGCGGCCGAGGCCGTCGATCTCGATCTCGACCACGTCGCCGGCGGCGAGGTAGGGGAAGCGGCCGGAGAGCGCGACCCCCTCCGGTGTGCCGGTGTTGATCAGGTCGCCCGGTTCCAGCACGGTGTACTGCGAGAGGTGCCAGATCAGGTAGTCGACGCCGAAGATCATGTCGGCGGTGCTGGAGTCCTGCCGCGGTGCGCCGTTGACCCAGCTGCGCAGCCGCAGCGGGCCGGGCACCTCGTCGGGAGTGACCAGAAACGGACCGAGCGGGTTGAACGTCTCGCAGGACTTGCCCTTGGACCACTGTCCGCCGGACTGGTCGAGCTGGAAGGCGCGCTCGGACACGTCGTTGGACAGCACGTATCCGGCGATGTGCGCGGCGGCGTCGGCGGGCGAGTCCAGATAGCGCGCGGTGCGTCCGATCACGACGCCGAGTTCGACCTCCCAGTCGGTGCGCTGCGAGCCGCGCGGGATCAGCACGTCGTCGTCCGGGCCGACGATCGTGTTGGGCGCCTTGTAGAACATGATCGGCGTCTGGGGTGGCTCGGCGCCGGACTCGGCGGCGTGCGCGGCGTAGTTCTGCCCGACGCAGAGCACCACGCCGGGCCGGGCGATCGGAGCACCACGGCGCTGGCCGCTGATATCAATTTCGGACAGGCCCTCGACCGACGCGACACCGCCGGCGGCGAGGAACGCGCCGGTGATGTCGCCGGTCACCGCGGACAGGTCGTAGAACCGGCCGCCGCTCTCGGCGATCGGCCGCTCCTGCCCGGCGGGCCCGACTCGCAGATACTTCACGTCAGCTCCAAGTGGTAGGTGTTGATGGCGGTGCCGCCGAAGACGTCGGCCGGCAGTCCGCCGAGCAGCGCGGTCAGGGCGTCCTTGACCTGGTGATAGGTGGCCGCGAGGGTGAGCACGGGCCAGTCCGAGCCGAACATCAGCCGGCTCGTGCCGAACAGTGCGACGGCCGTTTCGACATAGGGCTGCAGATCGGCAGGGGTCCAGGTCGCCCAATCCGCTTCGGTGACGAGGCCGGAAAGCTTGGCCACGACGTTGGGCCGGGCAGCGACCGGAGTGATCAGATCGCGCCACCGCTCGAATCCCCCGGCGGCGATCGCCGGCTTGCCGAGGTGGTCGAGGACGAACGTGGACTCCGGCAGCACGGCGGCGGCCCGCGCGACCGACGGCAGCTGCGCGGTGCGGACCACCAGTTCGTTGACCAGCCCGGATGCGGCGATCGTGGCGAGTCCTGCGCGCACGTCCGGCCGGTCCAGATGATCGTCGGCCTCGGCCTGTGCCTGGTCACGGATGCCCACGAGCAGGTGTCCGCCGGGACCGCTCCGGTACCGTTCGATGGTCGCGGCCAGATCCGGATCGGTCAGGCTCGCCCAGCCGACGACGCCGGCTATCTCCGGCGTCTCCTGCGCGATGCGCAGGAACGAGGTGGTCTCGGCAGCGTCGCACCTTCCGGCTTCGATCAAGAGGGTACGGTCGACGCCCGCGTTGCCGATCACTTCCGTCAAGTCCTCAACGGTGTAGTCGCGGCGGATCCGTTCCAGCGACGGGTCCTGAAGCCACGGATAGCCGGCGGTCCACAGGTGATGGTGCGCGTCGATGATCACGTGATCAGTCCTTCTTCTCGCAGGTCGCTCCACAGTTCGGCGGGGATCGGCACGGCCGCCATCAGCACGGCGTCCTCCACCTCCGCCGGGCTTCGCGCGCCGACGAGCACGCAGGTGACCGCGGGGTGTTCGGCCGGGAACTGGATCGCGGCGGCCCGCAGCGGCACGCCATGGCGATCGCACACGTCTTTGATGGCGAGCGCTTTCTGAAGCAGCGCGGCGTCGGCCGGCAGATAGTCGTAGCGGGCGCCCGGGCGCGGATCGGCGAGCAGCCCGGAGTTGAAGACCCCGGCGGCGATCACCGCGACCCCCTTTTGCTGGCACAGGGGCAGCAGCTCGGCGCCGCCGGACTGGTCGAGCAGCGTGTACCGGCCGGCCAGCAGCACCGCGTCCAGCAGCCCGGTGCGGACCAGATCGGTGAGCGCCTTCGCCTGGTTCATCCCGGCGGAGACCGCTGTGATCCGGCCCTGCTCGCGCAGTTCGACGAGGGCGGGCAGCGCCTCGGCGACGGCTTGGCCGAGGTGATCGTCCGGGTCGTGCAGGTGCAGGATGTCGGCGGTTTCAAGACCCAAACGGCAAAGGCTTTCTTCGTACGACCTACGAACGCCGTCGCCACTGAAGTCGAAAACCGGGGTCACGTCGGTGGGCTCGGCCCAGATCCTCTGGGTGTCCTCTCCCCCGCCGCGCAGCAGGCGGCCGACCTTCGTGGACAGCGTGAACTCGTCGCGCGGTTTGCCTTTCAGGGCAGCGCCGCCCCTCTTTTCGGCGAGGCCGTTGCCGTAAAGCGGTGCCACGTCGAAGAGCCGCAACCCCAGTTCCCAGGCTCGTTCCATGGTTTGCCTGGCCTGTTCGTCGCCGACCGGTTCGAACAATCCGCCCAGCGGTGCCAGCCCCAGACCAAGACGGGTCGCTGCCGCTTTGCCGATGTGCACTTTCTCGGTGGGATTCATGCGATCCTCCGGTCATCGATCGCGTCGTGATCCCAATCGATGCCCAGACCCGGCGTCGCCGGGGCGAGCGCCTGGCCGTCGACGATCGTGATCTCGCTGCGGGTGATCGCACGCAGCTGCGGGATGTGTTCGAGGTATCGGCTGTTCGGCACCGCGCAGCACAGGCTGACGTGCAGCTCCATCAGGAAGTGCGGGCAGACCGGCACGTTGGCGGCCTCGGCCAGGTGGGCGACCTTGAGCCACGGCGTGATGCCGCCAATCCGGGCCACGTCCACCTGGATCACCCCGGCCGCGCCGCGCCGGATGTATTCGGCGAACTGGCCGGGGGCGTACATCGACTCGCCGACCGCGACCGGGATCGACGTCGCTCGTGACAGCTGCTCGTGCCCGGCCACGTCCTCGGCCGGCAGCGGCTCCTCGAACCAGTACGGGTCGTAGCGTTCCAGCAGCCGGGCCCGGCGGATCGCGTCCGCGGCGGTCAGTGACTGGTTCGCGTCGAGCATCACGTCGAAGTCCGGTCCGACCGCGTCGCGCACGGCGGCGAGCCGCTCGGCGTCCTGCGCCGGGGTGCGGCCCACCTTCATCTTGATGCCCGGCCAGCCCGCGGCCCGGCTGGCGCGGGCGCCGGCGACGAGCTCCTCGGTGTCGAGGTGCAGCCAGCCACCCTCGGTGTCATAGAGCGGGATCCGGTCCTTCGCACCACCCGCGAGCAGCCACAACGGCTGACCGGCGGCGCGGCACCGCCAGTCCCACAGCGCGGTGTCGATCGCGGCCAGCGCGAGGGAGGTGATGGCGCCGACGGTCGTCGCCTTCGTCGTCAGGAACAGGTCACGCCAGATCGCCTCGATCCGTCGCGGGTCCTGCCCCGGAAGCCTGTCGAGGAGGTTGTCGCGGAGCAGAGCGAGCACCGCGGTGCCACCCGTGCCGATCGTGTAGCTGTATCCGACGCCTTCACCACCGTCGTCGGTCGTTACGCGTACGAAAATGGTCTCTTGTTTGATGAATGTCTGGAGAGCGTCGGTGCGCACGGTCTCGACCTCGAGATCGACCAGGTACGCCTCGGCACCGGTGATGACAGGCACGGCCCTCCCTCATGTTTCGTGGATCCTATAGGATCTTTCGTAGATGATTACCCTTCGGTTTCGGCAGGAGTCAACCCCATGACGTCGTTTCGCAGCGTGAAGCGTTCGACCCTCGGCGACGACGTCTACGAGACGCTGCGGTCGGCAGTCCTGGAGCACAGCCTCGCCCCCGGCGACCGCCTCAACATCGACGGCCTCGCCCGCGAGCTGGAGGTCTCCCCCACGCCTGTGCGTGAGGCCCTTGCCCGGCTGGAGTCCGAAGGGCTGGTCCGCAAACGCGCGCTCGCCGGCTACACGGTCAGCCCGCTGCTGACCCGCGAGGAGTTCGCCGACCTGTTCGACATGCGCCTGCTGCTGGAATGCGCCGCCGCCCGCCGAGCCGCTTCCCACGCCACCGCCGCCCAGCGTTCGTCGCTGGTGGCGCAGGCGGGCGGCGCCGCCCTCGACAACGGCGACGACCAGGCGTGGCACGCCGCCTTCACCGCCCAGGACGCGCAGCTGCATCAGCTGGTGGTGGAGGCGTCGGGCAGTCCGCTGTTGCTGGACGCGTTCACCCGGCTGCATGCCCATCTGCATCTGCACCGGCGCTATTTCCCGTACGCACACACCGGGGTCACCCACCAGGAGCACCGCGACCTGGCCGACGCCATCGCGGACCAGGACGCCGACCGGGCCGAGGCCACGATGCGCCACCACCTCAACCAGGCGCGCGACCGCCACCTGGTCGCGTTCACGCAGGAAAAGTCGTAGCAAAGACGCCGAGCGGGTCAAGCCGCAGGTCTTCTCGGCGGCGCCCCTGCCTTCGGCGTCGCGGCCGCGCGCGCTGCTACGCCCGTACCGTAAGGGCGTGAGCGTGCAGAAATTCTGGGAGCTGGTCGAAGCGGCGCGAGCTTCGGCAGGAGATCCGGCCGACGCGGATTCGGTGGGGCAACGGGCGCGGGAGCTGCTCGATGAGCTATCCCTTGACGAGGTTGCCGCGCTGGCGCGTGCGGAGTGGGAGTTGCGGGCGCGGTCCTACCGGGTGGATCTGTGGGGTGCCGCCTATCTGATCAACGGCGGCTGTTCGGACGACGGATTCGAGTATTTCCGGGGCTGGCTGATGGCGCAGGGGCGCGACGTGTTCGAGCGGGCGGTGGACGATCCGGACACCCTCGCCGACGTGCCTGCGGTGCGGGAAGGGCTGGATCTCGAGGCAGAAGACATGTTCGGGGTGGCGAACAGCGTCTACTGGGACCGGACCGGCCACGCGCCGGCGGACACCGCGGGCTACCCGCAGCTGGGCGTGTTCTGGAACTTCGACGATGAGGAGGAGAGGCGCCGGCGGCTGCCGCGCCTCGACGCCGTCGTCGAGTAGACCGGCGCCCGCGGTCAGGCGGCCCACGGCACTCAGCAACCTCATCGTATTGCCGAAATGTGGCTTGTGAGTGCCATGGACATGCGCCATGCCGTCGCCCTTGACGACGTGCTGCGTGAGGGTGCTCTGCACTGCGTCTACCAGCCGTTCGTCGACGTCGACACCGGAACGGTGCTGGCTTTCGAAGCGTTGCTGCGGGGACCGGCCGGCACCGGCCTGCAGTCCCCGCTCGCGCTGCTGGACGCCGCCCGCACCACCGGCCGGCTCGCCGACCTGGAACGTGCGTCACTGCGGGCGTCGCTGCGGGATGCCGCCGACATGTCGCAGGGCCGGCCGGTCACCCTGTTCGTCAACCTCGAACCCACGACGCTGACGCAGCGGCTGGACGTCGTCCTGGAGGCACTTGCCGCTCGCGCCGGCCACGTCCAGGTGGTCGTCGAGATCACCGAGCGCGCTCTCGCCGAGGATCTCGCCGCGGTGCTGACCGGCGCCGAACAGCTCCGCGCCGCCGGTTGTGCCATCGCTCTGGACGACGTCGGAGTCCACCCGGAATCCCTCGCGTTCATTCCGCTGCTGCGCCCGGAGGTCGTCAAACTCGACCTGAAACTCCTGCGTACGGTCAAGGACCCGGCCACCGTCGCCGTCGCCGGAGCGGTGCGTGCCTACGCCGAGCAGGCCGGCGCCGAGGTGGTCGCCGAGGGCATCGAGACGCCGGACGACCTGACCCGGGCGCTGGTCCTGGGAGCCACCCTCGGCCAGGGCTGGCTGTGGAGCCGCGGCGAGCGCCGGTTCCCGCCCTCGACGTTTCGCCCCGAACGGTTCACGGCCCGCCCGATCGGGGCGGCCCTGCGCGCCACGCCGTTCGAGCTGGTCGGTGCCGGCCATCGCATCCGGCACGCGCCCAAGCATCTGCTCGTCCCGCTGTCGAAGACCCTGGAGCTTATGGCGCTGCATGCCTCCGTGTCCCCGGTCCTGCTCGCCGCCTTCGAGCACGCCCGGTTCTTCCGCCCGGCCACGAGCCGGCGCTTCACCACGCTCGCCGCTCACCTGCCGTTCGTCGCCGCGCTGGGTGTGGACATCACTTCAGAACCAGCCCCTGGGGTACGCGGAGGCCACCTCACCGCCGACGATCCGCTGTCCAGCGAATGGACCGTCGTGGTGCTCGGCGCCCATACCGCGGCGGCGCTGATCGCCCGCGATCTCGGCGACACCGGCACGGATGCCGACCGGCAGTTCGCGTTCGCCGTCACGTACGACCGTGCGCTGGTCACCGCCGCCGCGCACTCCATGGTCGGCCGCCTCACCCGGAACTGACCCTGCCGAGCCCGGTCAGGCGCTGGTGACCTCGCGGATCTCGTCGGCGTCGCGGGAGACCGCGCCGGCGTCGTGGGCGAGGTCCGCGGCGTTCTCCGGTTGCGGCACGCACAGCAGCAGCGCCTGCGGCCGTACCGACACCAGCAGTTCCTTGCCGGGGTCGATCAGGTCACCGTCGAGCTGGCGCGGCTGGGCCCGGTTGCTGCGGATCTCCACGGTGGAGGCGGTGAACGTCTCCATCCGCGCGACCGCGCCGGTGCGGCGCAGCACTCCCCAGGCGAGCGCGAGCCAGTGCCGCAGGTTGCGGGGGCTGAGCACCGCGACGTCGAGCTTGCCGTCGTCCGGCTGGGCGTCCGGGAGCAGCCGCATCCCGCCCTGGAGCCGGCCGACGTTGCCGACGATCACCGTACGCGGGCGCCGGGTGAACGCCGGTCCACCGTCGAGCGAGATCGTGACCCGCATCGGCCGGTCGCGCAGGTGCTGGGCCGCCCCGGCGACGTAGGCGAGCCAGCCGACGTGCTTCTTCGCGGTGTCGTTTGTCGCGTCCAGCATCTTCGCGTCGAAGCCCATGCCCGCCATCACCGCGAAGCTCTGGTCACCGACGCAGCCGACGTCGATGCGCCGCCGGCCGCCCTGCAGAACGACCTCGATCCCGGTGGCGAGGTCACCGCTGAGCCCGAGGTTCGCGGCCAGCAGGTTGCCGGTACCGGCCGGCAGCACGGCGAGCGCCACGTCGGTGCCGGCCAGTGCGGAGACGCACGCCATCACGGTGCCGTCCCCACCACAGGCGAAGACCACCTCGGCGCCGTCCCGAGCGGCCTGGGCAGCCTGGCCGGCGCCCGGATCCTCCACGGTGGTCTCCAGCCACATCGGCTCGGGCCAGCCTGCCGCGGCGAGCGCTTCGGTGATGGTCTGGCGCAGTTCATCCAGGTCGGGAACCTTCACCGGGTTGACGACGACGGCTGAGCGCAGCGCTGTGTCCATGGGGGTCCTCAGGTTCGATGGTGTGACGCCTACCAGTACCCGCAACAGCCGCGACTCAGTCCCCGCCACGCGGAAAGCAGGTGAGGCGCTTGACGAAGGCGAGCGCGGTCTCGGCGACCTCTCGCAGCCGTGGTCGATCGTCAGCGAATGGCCCCGGCCCGGCATCTCCACGAACTCGGTCGCGGCCTGGTTGCCTCGCTGCTTCTCGAAGATGGCCGCGCTCGGCCGGCGGGGACGAATACACCACCGGGGTCTCGGGCGACACGATGACCGTACACCTGCCGCCCCGCCGATTACGGGTCCGCAGAGCGTCCAAACTCCTGCGTGCCAAGGGTACGAGCCGGTGAGAAGGCCCACCGGGCTCGCGCTTCCCAGCTGGGACACCACCCGGTACGTTAGTGATAGGTCAACCACTAACAAAGGAACGCGCATGACTGACACCCAGGTTT
>NZ_QLMJ01000027.1 GCF_003259845.1 Actinoplanes lutulentus | reverse complement strand
ATCACCATCGACGCCTCCGCACCACCGGCGCCGGACGTGACCAGCGACGTCTTCCTCGAAGCGACAGCGGACGGCGCCACCTGGGCCACCGTGAAGTTCGGCCAGACCGGCCCGGTCACCTTCGAGTCCACCGGCGCCGTGCGGTTCGCCTACACCTTCAACGGCGTGGGTACGCCCGTACCGGTGACCGCGACCAGCGGCAAGGCCACCGTGCCGGCCCTGGCGCCACGGCACTCCGGTCCGAACGGGCTGCACGTGATCGCGTACGACTCGGTCGGCAACCCGAGCCCGACCGCTGTCTACACGTTCTACGTGCCGCCGAGCAGCGTCGCTGACGGCCCCGGCGACATCGGCGGCGACCAGAAGCCGGACCTGCTCGTCATCGACGCCAACGGCAACCTGCGTTCGCTGCCCGGTGACGACGCCGGTGAACTCTGGGGCTCGCTGGTCGCCTCGTACAACTCGGCCGGCAAGCTCGACCCGGCCGGGCACTGGACCGACCCGGCCACCGGAACGGCGGCGCTGATCGCGAAGCACTCCGACGTCTACCCCGGTGACGGCACCACCGACCTGTTCGCCCGTAACCACGAGGGCTTCTGGCTCTACCCGGGTGACGGGTACGGCAGCTTCAACGTCGACAACCGGCTCAAGGTGCTGCTGCCGGCCGGCGTACCCGCGCCGTCCACCTGGACCCAGATGAAGGCGGTCGGGGACATCACCGGCGACCACCGTGCCGACCTGGCGATCCGGTCCGGTTCCGCGTTCTGGATCCTGAGTGGTTATACCGGTGGCGCCTTCCAGTCGGCCGTCCAGATGGACGCCACCAACTGGAGCCGCGCGGAGATCGTGAACATCGCCGACGTCGACCTCGACGGCACTCCCGACCTGGTCTGGCGGCACCTGGACACCGGCTTCATGTGGCTGCGCCACGGCAAGCCCGGCACCGTCGCGACCAGCGTCAACCTGGACTCGCTGAAGAGCGCGGCGGCGTCCCGCCAGGGCGTCGACACCCAGTACGGCAGCGGGTGGACCACGATCAAGACCGTCATCGGTACGCCGGACGCGAGCGGCGACAAGGTCCCGGACATGTGGGCTGTGGTCGCGGCCACCGGCGAGACCCGGTTCTACACCACCACCACGACGTACGGCGGCACTCAGAAGGTCGTCCTCACCGTCGACTGGCGGAACATGAAGGGCTTCGCCTGATCTGAATAGTTCCGGCGGCGGGCTTGAGCAGAACGTTTGCTCAGGCCCGCCGCCTGCTTTCCGGTCATCAGAGATTTTTCCGGGCGAAAGCGCATCCGACGCGACAGGACGGGTAGACCTTTGTCGATGGCATGACGACTGGCGCCGGCAGGAGGTGGATCGTGACCGCGACTGTTTCGCGCGTCGCCCGCCTGCTGTTCGTGATCGGCATGGCCATCGCCGCGTACTTCGCGGTGAGCCTCCTGGATCACGCGGCCCGCGCCGACGAGGGCGTGCTCGACCGGCCGCTCGCCTCCGTCGAGGAGCTGGTCACCCCGCAGGCGATTCCCGCCAAGGCACAGAAGGCCATCGCGGCAAAGCCCAAGCTCCACAAGGCCGAACCGGTACGGAAGCAGGTCACGAAGGTTACGAAGGTCGCGAAAGCCGCGAAGCGCGCGGCCCCCGCACCGCAGGCGGTGACAAAGCCGCTGAAAGAGGTGACCAAGCCGCTGAAGAAGGCGACAAAGCCGCTGAAGAAGGTGGCACGCGCGGCAGATCCCGGCACACTCGTCCGTCGCGTCCTCACCGCCGCCAAGAATCCGCCCACGACGGCAGTCCCCGACCTGCCCAGCGCGGACACCCTGCCATCGGTTCCGGCAACAAAGCCGGGCAAGACCACCAAGGCTCAGCCGCACAAGACGACCAAGGCACAGCCGGTCGAGAAGGCCGCGACGCAACCGGCCGCCCACGACCCGCTGGCGACGGCACGTCTCGTCACGCCGCCAGAGGCCGATCTCCACCCGGTCTCCGTCACCACGACGCCGCCCGCCCTCTACGGCCCCTCCACACCACGGGCGGAGACCCGGCAGCACCACCCCGCGCCCACCCTGGCACCGGCCCCTGGCACTCCGTGGCACAACCCGATCACCCCGTCCCACCCCGGTGAGCAGTCCGCCGGCGCCGCCCATCTCCGCGACGCCGGCAGCACGACCGCAGCCCCGATGGGCACCGTCCCGTCCTCCTGGTGGCCGGACACCCAGGCCGGCGCCACACCTCTGCCCGAAAACGCGACCGCCTCCGGACGACCCGTCCGGCACAGCGGCCCTCCCAGCTAACTTCCGCGGTTCAGGAATCAAGCCCGCCCCGGTGACCCGGCCCGGCGGCGCGCCAGCCGACCCTCCACACATCTGAGGACGTCGGCATTCCCACCGCGAAATTCCCTGGCTGGGAGGCCACCATGATCCGCATCCTGCTCGTCGAACCCATGAATCTGCTGCGCGGCGCCCTGGCCGCGACATTGTCGCTGGAAGAGGACTTCACCGTGGTGGCCGAGCTCGGCTGCCTCCACGAGGCGCCGGCCATGGCCCGCGCGGTCCCGCCGGACGTGGCGATCATCAACGTGGGGTTGCTGGCCGGCGACGGCCTGCGCCTGTTCACCACTCTCACCGCGGAGCAACCCGGCTGCGTCACGCTGGTGCTGGCCGGCCCGGACGCACCGGCCCAGCTGCGTCGCGCGCTGGACTTCCCCGTTCAGGGCGTGGTCGGCGTGCAGGCCGCACCGAGCGACCTGATCCGCGGCATCCGGCAGCTGGCCCAGGGCGAACGCGTCATCGACGCTGACCTGGTCGTCGCCATGGTCGCCGCGCCGCGCAGCCCACTGTCGGAGCGCGAACTGGACGTGCTGAGCGTCGCCGCGTCCGGAATGCCGGCCGCCGATGTCGCCGCGACGTTGCACCTGACCGCCGGCACGGTCCGCAACTACATCTCGGTGATCCTGCGCAAGACCGGCGCTCGCAACCGCCTCGAAGCGATCCGGGTCGCCGAGGGCGCGGGCTGGCTCCGGGAAAGCCGGACATGACAGTTGTCAGGCCGATCGATGACAGCACTCACTGGGACCGATCTCCGCGGACATCGAGGCTTACCAGTGAAAGCACCGCACATAAAACCAGGAGGAACGATGACACACCGGCAACGGTTCTCGACGATCCTCGTAGTCCTGCTCGCGGCATTGGGTTTCGCCGCGGTGGGCACGAGCCCCGCCACCGCCGCTCCCGCCGCACCCACCACCCAGGCCGCCGTCATCCCCGGCGTCCCGGTCACCGGAACCTTCACCGACGCCACCGGAGGCGCGGGCACCTTCGCCGGCACCTTCACACCGGAGAGCTTCTCCGCCCAGGACGGCGGCCTGCTCGCCGCGGGCACCCTGACGGGCGCGCTCACCGACTCGTCCGGAGACACCGTCGGTACGGTCGACCAGCCCGTGAGCATGCCCGCCGCCGTGGCCCAGGCGACGTGCCGGGTCCTCGACCTGACCCTCGGCCCGCTGCACCTGGACGTTCTCGGCCTGGTCGTGGACCTGAACCAGGTGCACTTGACGATCACCGCCCAGTCCGCGCCCGGCAACCTGCTCGGCAATCTGCTCTGCGCGATCACCCACCTGCTCGACCAGAACCCGAGCGCCGGAACACTGGCCGCGATCCTGAACTTCCTGCTGGCACTGCTCGCACAGTCCTGATCCACTTCCACGACCGGTCAGCTGAGGTGCCCCGCGGCAATAAGCCGCGGGGCACCTCGGCTGACGGGTCACCGCGATGCCTGTCCACTGTGTATTCTCCGTCTCCGGGGGGCGCCTTTAGAGGCGGGAGTCTGCACTGTGCGCGAAGATCAAGAATGGCCTGAGGTGCGGATTCTCGGACCGGTCGAGATCACGGGGTCCAGCGGGGCGAAGATCGACCTCCAGCCGCAGTGCCGCAAGGTGCTCGCGCTGCTGGTCGCGGCGGCCGGGCGGCCCGTGTCAACCGGACAGCTGGTCCGGTCGATCTGGGGTTCCGGCCACCCGCCCCACGCCCCGCAGATGGTGCGTTCGCACATCCGGGTGCTGCGCGGCGCCGTGCGGCACAAGACCGAACGAGCCCTGACGACCAGCACGGCTGGGTATCGGATCGCGCCCGACAGCTGTGTCGTCGACGCGTACCGGTTCCGAGAATTGCTGCACGAGGCGCGTACCCGATGGCCTTTGGATCCGGTGGGCGCGGCCGGGACCGCTCGCGCGGCGCTCGATCTGTGGCGCGGCGCCGAAGCGATGCCGGACGTGGTGGACGTGCAGTCGCTCCGCGCCGAAGCGGCCTATCTCGAGGAGTTGCGCTTCCAGGCCGAGGAGATGCTGGTGCTGTCCAGCCTGCGGTCCGGGCAAACCGATCTCGCCCTGCCCAGAATCCGGAAGCTGGCCGAGCTGCACCCGAGGCGCGAGCGGTTCTGGCTGCAGCTCATGGTCGCCGAGGCACTCAGCGGCAGGCTGGTGGAGGCGACCTCCATAACGTTCCGGCAGGCCCGTCACCACCTGGTGAAGGAGACCGGCCTGCACGCACCCGGCCTCGAACGGCTCCAGCGGGAACTGCTCCGGGGCGTTCAGTCGCCGGAACAACTCCTGAACTTGATCACTCAAAGCAATCGCAGTGTCGCTTGAGGTTACTTACGTCCGACTGACCTCGCAGCCTATGGGGCGACCCGAGGCTCATGGGTAGGCGGAGCGAACGCGCTCCGCACGGGGAAGGGATACCACTTGTCTCGGACCACTTCGCGGACACGCTGGCTCGGTACGCTCGCCGTCACCGGCTTCGCGGCCACCGCCGTCCTGTTCGGAACCGCCGTGCCGGCATCGGCGGCGAACACCAACTTCGACGGCGACTGCGAAACCTCTGAATCCTGCATCTGGCAGGGCGACATCTACGAGGTCGCCGCCTGGGACTACGAGAGCACCGACTCCAACCTGAGCAACAACTACTACAAGAAGACCGGCGCCAAGGTCAACGACAACAGCGGCGGAGTCATGAGCTTCGGCTCCTCGTGCACCGCGGCGTGGGGCAACAACAGCGGCTCCCTTTCCAACAGCACCAAGACCGTCAAGATCGCTGTCGGCGGGCAGGCGAAGACTCTGCTGCGCACCGTCTACGAGGACGTCATCTCCTCGCACCACTGGCAGTGCTGACAGCGAAGCCCGAGCGATAGAGGCGCCGGCGGGGGTGGCGTACGCGCCACCGCCGGCGTCCCCAGGCAGAGAACAAGAAGAACGAGTGGGAGCGTACCGATGAAACGTGTTCTCGTCGCGGTCGTGCTGACGGCCGGCGCGCTGTCCACCGCCGGATGCACCGGTGATCAGGATGCCGGAGGCGGACCGCCGGCGTCCGTCGCCTCGCTTCCGCCACCGCCGGTGACCGCCACGCCCTCGGTGTCGAATCTCAACGACACGCGGCTGCCACTCGACCGCTACACCACCACGGTGGACCAGTTCATCGATCTCGACTACGCCTCGAAGATGGTGGCCGCGGACTGCATGAAGCGGTTCGGCATCACCTACAAGTTCGGGCGCCAGAACCTGGACGCTCTTCGGGACCGGACGAACCGGCTCGGCCTCATGGACGAGGCGGAGGCGAAACAGAACGGGTACCACGGTGATCCGGAGGATGTCGCCCAGTACACGCAGACGGACAGCGCTCACACGAACCTCACCGACGACCAGGCCCTCGTGCTGCTCGGCACTCGTCCAGGCCTGCAAGCGCCGGAGGGCGTGCCGGCGGGCGGCTGCATCGGCGAGGGGCACAGCAAGGTCCAGTGGAATCTCGAGGAGGACTCCTGGCTCGAGGACCAGACGAACGAGGCGGCCACCCGCACCTTCGCCGACGAGCGCGCGCTCACAGTGATCGCCCGCTGGAGCGCGTGCATGAAGGAATCCGGCTATCGGTACGACACGCCGGACGACGCGAACAACGACCAGCGCTGGTGGAAGGACGACAGCGTCGTCGCCTCAGGGCCGGAGATCAAGACCGCGGTCGCCGACGTGCGCTGCAAGAAGAAGGTCAACTACCTCGATCAGATGACCTCGATCCTGACCGCGTACCAGCAGCAGATCGTGGAGAACAACGCGGAGCGGCTCGAGACCGCCCACCGGAACACGCAGAACGCCCTGAAGAACGCGGCGACGGTGCTGAGTGGACGGTAATCCCGCCCCCGCCGACCCGTTGCGCGGCCGGCGCAGGTTCCTGATCGGCCTGGTCACCGGGGCGGTGGTGATGGCGCTCGCCGGACTCGGCGCCTCCACCCTGATCAAGTCACCGCAGCAGGCGGCGGCCGAGGCCGCTCCGCCCGCGCCGAGCCTGATCACCGCGACCGTGGAACGGCGAGTGCTGGAACAGGCGGTGGTGCTACGGGGCACCGTCGAGCCCGATCGGGCGCTCGACGTCAAGGCGGTGCTCGGCGAAGGCCGGGCCGTCATCTCGCAGCGCACGGTCAAAGCGGGCGACCCGGTCGAGGCGGGCACGGTTCTGGCGGAGATCTCCGGACGACCGGTCATCGCGCTCAGCGGCCCCGTGCCGCCGTACCGCGATATCCACACCGGGATGACGGGCTCGGACGTAGAGCAGTTGCAGTCGGCGCTGGGCGACCTGGGTTACCGGATCAGCGACCGGGACGGGGTCTTCGGCGCCTCCACCGAACGTGCGATCCGCAAGATGTACCAGGCCCGTGACTACGATCCGCCGGTCGAGGAGACCAATCCCGTGGCCGATCCTGCGGCCGATCCCGTGGCCGATCCCACCGTGTCTCCGAGCGCCTCCCCCACAGCGGCCCCACGCCCCGATGCCTACCTGCCGATGAGCGAGGTCTACTTCGTCAAGTCCCTGCCCGCTCGGGTGGCCGCGGTCAAGGCGAGCCTGGGCGCTGAGGTCCGCGACGCGATCCTCACCCTCTCGGTGGGAAAGATGGTGGTCCGGGGCATCCTGGCGCCCGCCGACCGTGAACTGGTGGAGACCGGCATGCCGGTGCGGATCCTCAACGAGACCACCGGTGACGAGGCCGCCGGAAAACTGGCGTCGATCGGCGCGCTGAAACAGGGCGCCGGGTCGGAGACCGGTCACCCGATCACGGTGAGCAGCACGAAGGCGCTCCCCGCGGACTTCACCGGCGAAGACGTACGCCTCACCGTCACCGCTGCGACCACCGAGGAGGCCGTCCTGGTCGTACCGGTCTCGGCGATCTTCTCGGCCGCGGACGGTTCGACCCGGGTTCTCCGGGCGCCGGGCGGCGACGAGCGGCAGTCGGTCCCCGTCCGGACCGGGGCGGCCGCCGGCGGATTCGTCGAGGTCAGCGGTGACGGGCTGGCCGAAGGCGACCGGATCGCCGTCGGGGAGCGCTCCGGATGACGGCTCCACCGGTCGTCGAGTTCGCTCGCGTGACCCGCTCCTATCCGGGACCGCCCCCGGTGCGGGCTCTGCACGAGGCCGATCTGATGGTCAACCCCGGAGAGTACGTCTCCGTGACCGGCCCGTCCGGCTCCGGAAAATCCACCTTCCTCAACCTGGTGGGGCTGCTCGACCGCCCGGACGGCGGCGTGTACCGCCTCGACGGCATCGACACGGCCGCCCTCGCCGACGCCGACCGGACCGCGCTGCGCGGGCGGCGCATCGGCTTCGTGTTCCAGTCGTTCCACCTGCTGCGGCACCGGTCGGTACTGGAGAACGTCAAGCTGGCCCTGATCTACACCTCGGTGAATCGCCGCGCCCGGACCGCCCTCGCGCTCGAGACCCTCGACCGGGTCGGGCTCACACACCGGGTGTACGCGCGCGCAGGGCACCTGTCCGGCGGCGAGGCGCAACGGGTCGCTATCGCCCGGGCGCTGGTGAACCGGCCGTCGCTGCTGCTCTGCGACGAGCCGACCGGCAACCTGGACAGCGCCAACGCGGCAGCCGTGCTCGCTCTCATCGGCGAGCTCAACGCTTCGGGCCTGACGGTTCTCATGGTCACGCACGACCAGCAGGTCGCCGGCCGGGCCCACCGCTCCGTTCTGATCAAGGACGGGTTTCTCCGATGAGCAGGCTTTCCCTGTTCAGGCGGGCGCCGCGGATGGTTCCCGCGACCCGGCTGGGTTTGCGGGACGTGGTCGACGAGGCCGTCGCCGGCATGCTGGCGCGGCCGGGACGGGCCGGGCTGACCGTGCTGGGCACCCTGCTCGGTGTCGCGGCGTTCGTCACCGTCCTGGGCCTGACCACCACCGTCGAGGGACAGATCAGCAACCGTTTCACCGCGCTGGTCGCCACCGAGGTGCTCGTTCAGGACACCACCGACCAGCCCGACGCCGGCACGGCGTTCCCGGACGATGCGGAACAGCGGCTGACCGCTCTGAACGGGGTGCGCAGCGCCGGCCTCTTCTGGGAGGTCGCCGACCCGGGCCCGCTCGCCGCCCGCCGGCCGACTGCCCAGGAGCCCGGCGAGAACCTGAAGGTGCTCGCCGCCTCACCCGGTTACCTGCGCGCGATCCACGCACGCCTCAGCTCAGGCCGAGTCTTCGACACGTGGCACGACGCCGAGCACCAACGCGTCGTGGTGCTCGGTTCCGGTGCGGCCGGCCGGCTGGGCATCACCTGGATCGACGAACAACCGGCGGTCTTCATCGGCGGCACCCCATTCGTCGTCATCGGCATCATCGACGACGTCGACCGGGAGGCCGGCACCCTGCTCAGCGCTGTGGTCCCGGCCGGGACGGCGGAAGCCGCCTGGGGCGCCGGCACCGGGACGCGGGCGCTCATCGACACCGAGATCGGTGCCGCCCAGCAGGTCGGCGACGAGGCGCCGCTGGCCCTGCGGCCCGAGGAGCCGAACCGGTTCACGACAATCACACCGCCCGACCCACGAGAGCTGCGTGAGGGGGTGACCACCGACCTCGGCACGCTCTTCCTTACCCTCGCCGCAGTCTGCCTGCTCATCGGCGCGGTCGGCATCGCCAACACGACGCTGGTAGCGGTCCTGGAACGCGTCGGCGAGATCGGCCTGCGTCGCGCCCTCGGCGCCCGCCGCCGGCACGTGGCAGCCCACTTCCTCGCCGAGTCCGGCACCCTCGGCCTGATCGGCGGCCTCATCGGCACCAGCGTGGGAGTCGCCGCCGTGGTGGCCGTCGCCTACCTCAGGGAATGGACCCCGCTCCTGCAGCCCGCGACGGTGCTCCCGGCCCCACTGGTCGGTGCGCTCACCGGCCTTGTCGCCGGCCTCTACCCCGCCTGGCGAGCTACCCGGATCGAACCTGCCGATGCCTTGAGGCGCTGACAGTGGTACCGGCCGGGTGTTCAGCAGCTCGCCCTCTGGATGAGATCCTGGAAACCGTGAGAGCCCGATGAACGCACTGATCGTCCGCGGCGGATGGGCCGGGCACGAGCCGGTGGCCTGCACCGAAACCTTCCGAGCGTTCCTCGAACGCAACGGCTTCACCCTGTACGTCGTGGACGACCTCGACGTCTACACGAACCGCGACGCCCTCGCCTCGGTCGACCTGATCGTGCAGTGCTGGACCGGCGGACGCATGACCGCCGAACAGGAGAACGGGCTCGTCGAACGAGTCCGCGACGGCGCCGGCTTCGCCGGCTGGCACGGCGGGGTCCTCGCGACCGGGTACGAGGCCGCCCAGTACCAGCACATGGTCGGCGGCCGCTTCATCAACCATCCGGGCGGCTTCGTCGACTACACCGTCGACATCACCGGCAAGCACCCGATCACCGCCGGTCTGGCCTCGTACGCCGTGCACACCGAGCAGTACTACTGCCACGTCGACCCCGCCCTGGAGGTACTGGCGACCACGACGTTCACCGGCGAACACGGCGCTCCGGAGACCGCCGGTGTCGTCATGCCGGTGGCCTGGGCCCGCCGTTTCGGCCAGGGACGGGTCTTCGTCTCCGCCCTGGGACACTCCCCCGCCGACCTCGAGGTGCCACAGACCCGCACCATGACCGAACGCGGCCTGCTCTGGGCCGCCGGACTCGCGATCCCGCAGGGATGACCGGACCTGATCGTTCCCGCTGGGAACGTTTTCAGGAAATATGCATCTTACGCCCGTATCTTCGGCGGCTAAGCGGCCTGTCATGGCCGCTGATCCGTATGAGGAGACGAATTTCCGCATGGGTGGCATCACCGATTTCATCACCGACTGGGTCTTCCGGCTCGTCGATGCGCTGGGAGCGATCGGCGTCGGGCTGCTGCTCTTCCTCGAGACCGTCATCCCGCCGATCCCGTCCGAGCTGATCCTGCCGCTGGCCGGCTTCCACGCTCGCGCCGGCGACCTCAACATCGTCGCCGTCTGGGTCACCGCCACCATCGGCGCCCTCGCGGGCGCGCTCGTCCTCTACTACGTCGGAGCCCTGCTGGGGTACGACCGACTGCACGCGCTCGCCGGCAGACGCTGGTTCGTCCTGGCCACGCGCGCGGATGTGGAACGCGGTTACGCCCTCTTCGACAAATACGGCTCCTGGCTCGTGCTCGCCGCCCGCTGCGTCCCGATCGTCCGCAGCCTGATCTCGCTACCGGCGGGCGTCGCGCGGATGCCGCTGAGCAGGTTCATCCTGTTCACCACCATCGGCAGCGGCATCTGGAACGGCGCCCTGATCGGCGCCGGCTGGCTGCTCGCCGACAACTGGGAGCGTGTGGAGGGCTTCCTCGGCCCGGTGTCGAAAGGCGTGCTGGCCCTCGGCATCGCCTTCCTGATCTTCCTGGTGACGCGCCGGGTCCTGGCCCGCAAACGTGCCCTGGCGGCCGGCATCGACCCCACCGAGGCGGACGTGGACGGCAGCCCCGCCCCGGATTTCGACGGCCTGGGCAGCCCGAACCAATACCCGACAGCCAGGGGCGTGGCCCGGGTTGATCATCTGTGAGGCACGACTCGTCGGCGTGCGGCCCGACTCGTTCCTAGGATTGCGGTCATGAGCGATCAACCCACAACAGAAGAGATCCGCCAGCGGATCACCGATCTGGACGCTGAGATCGCCGAGCTCCGCAGGCTCGACGGCGACGCCCAAGCCCGTCGCGGCGAGGACGGCGGCGAGTCAGAGGGCATCATCGAGAACGAGGAGCTCGCCACCGAGCTGACCGGCATCGCGGAGAACCAGGCCGTCATCGACGTCCTCCTCCAGCGCCGCGAAAGCCTCGAAGCGAAACTCAACGCCGCGAAGTAACCCGCCGCGGGGCGAGCCGTAGCTCAGACATGTCATGAGGCTGCGATGACCTATCTGAGCTACGGCCCGGCCCGCAGATCCGACAGCGCCATGTCATCCCCGGAAGTCCCGTGCGGTCACGCGTACGAAAGAAGGGGGTTGATCTTGGTTTTTGTATGATGGCGCGATGCTCGATTCCGACCTGATGGCGGCTGCTGCCGCGGCTACCGGCTTCATGCCCGAGGACGAAGGCCGCGCCCTCGCCGAGGCGGCGTTCGCGGCGCCGGACGGGCCGATCCTGGAGGTGGGCAGCTACCTCGGGAAATCGACGCTCTATCTGGCCGCGGCCGCCCGGGCGCGGGGCACGAAGGTGGTGACCGTCGATCATCACCGCGGGTCCGAGGAGCATCAGCCGGGCTGGGATTATCACGATCCCGAGCTGGTCGACCCGGCCGTCGGGCTGATCGACACGCTGCCGGGCCTGCGCGCGACCATCGCCGCGGCCGGCGCCGAGGACGTGGTCGTCGCCGTGGTGGCCCGGGCCGAGGATTTCGCCGCGCTGTGGGGGACGCCGCTCGCGTTCCTCTTCCTCGACGGCAGCCACACCGACGAGTCCGCGCAGCGTGACCTCGCGAGCTGGGCGCCGCATCTGGCGGTGGGCGGGGTCCTCGCCATCCACGACGTGTTCCCCGACCCCGCTGACGGTGGGCAGGCGCCCTACCGGATCTATCGCAAGGCTCTCGATTCGGACGCCTACACCGAGCTCACCGGGCAGGGTTCGCTGCGTCTGCTGCGCCGGCGTTCTTGAAGATCGCCGAGCGGGGATGCTCCGCGTGCAGGGCGTCGACGGCGAGGACGACCGCCGCCGCCGTCCAGGTGGTCCGTTCCACCGGCCATCGCACGCCGTCGGTCAGCACCAGGCCGGTCCAATAGGATCCGTCCGCCTCGCGCAGGTGCTGCATCGCCGCGATCAGCTCCCGCGCGGCGGACCGCTCACCGAGCGTGTCCAGGGCCAGAGCCAGCTCGCACGTCTCCGCGCCGGTCACCCACGGCTGATCAGAGACACAGAAAACACCTTTCTCGGGTACGACGAACTCGTCCCACCGCTGCTCGATGCGATGCCGGGCCGCCGTGCCACGGACCGCGCCACCGAGAATCGGGTAGTACCAGTCCATCGAGAAGCGGCCCTTGTCGGCGAACGCTTCCGGCCGGTTCTGGAGCGCGCTTCTCAATGTAAAAGCCGCGATCTCCCAGCCGGGCTGTGCCTCGCCGAGGTGCTCGGCGATCGCGGTGCCGCAGCGTAGGGCCTGGTGGATGCTGGAGCAGCCGGTCAGCAGCGCCACCGGGTCGCCGGCCGCCCACCAGATCTCTCCATCAATCGCCTGGCAGCCGACCACGAACTCGAGGGCGCGGCGGACCGCCGGCCACATCCGGGTGAGGAAAGCGTCGTCGCCGGTGCTCAGCCAGTGATGCCAGCAGCCGACCGCGAGGTAGGCGGCGTGGTTCGTCTCCGCGGTCGCGTCCGCGATCACCCCGCCCGGGTCGTACCGCGACGCCCACGAGCCGTCCGGCCGCTGCGTGCGGCGCATCCAGTCGTAGGCGGCCGCCGCCCGGTCCGCCTCACCACCGACGTCGAGGGCCATCGCCGCCTCGACGTGATCCCACGGGTCGGCCTGGCCGCCGGCGTACCACGGGATCAGGCCGTCCGGCTGCTGCTGCGCGGCGATGCTCGCGACGGTCGCCAGGATCTGATCGGTGCCGAGTACCTGGGGCAGGTCAGGAACCGACATGTTTCTCCAGGTAGATGACCACGCTCTTGCCGATCAGCGGGTTGAGAGCCTGCTCCACGACCCGGGTCACCGCCGGCTTGTCGACGATGTCCCACACCAGCATCTTGTGGTACGCCCGGGTCGGTGCGGCGTCCCCGATCGCGCACTTGAGCCACCAGTACGGGCTGTGCAGCGCGTGCGCGAACCCGTTGCCGGTCACCGTCAGCCCGGCCTGGCGCAGCCGGTCGGCCAGCTCGCTCTCCTTGTAGATGCGGACGTGCCCGCCCTCGTTGGCGTGGTACTCGTCGGACAGAGCCCAGCACAACCGTTCCGGCAGCCAGCGCGGCACGGTCACCGCCGCCAGCCCGCCCGGCCGCAGCACCCGGGCCAGCTCCGCGATCGCCGTCACGTCGTCCGGGATGTGCTCCAGGACCTCGGAGGCGATCACCCGGTCGAAACTGGCGTCCGGGAACGGCAGCGACAGCAGGTCACCCTTGACCGTCGTGGCGGTCGCCGTCGCCGGCGACTCGCCTGCCAGGTCCATCGCCGCACACCAGGACGCGGTCGTCGCCAGGTCCTTCTCGTTCAGATCCAGGGCGACGACGTCCGCGCCACGCCGGTACGCCTCGAAGGTGTGCCGGCCCTCGCCGCACCCCAGATCGAGGACGCGCATTCCCGGCCGGACGTCCAGCCTGTCGTAGTCGACGGTCAGCAACGGTGTTCTACCTGCTCTTTCGGTTCTGATTCGCGGCGATTGCTTCGGCGTACCATTCGGCGGTGCGGATCGCGGTCCGCCGCCACGTGAATTGCTCGACCGCCCGCAGGCGGCCCTGCTCGCCCAGCCGGCGGCGCAGAGGCTCGTCGTCGAGCAGCCGCCCGATCGCCGCCGACAACGCCTCGGCGTCGCCCGGCGCGACGTGCAGCGACGCCAGCCCGTCCGGGCCGGCCACCTCCGGCAGCGCGCCCGCCGTCGTCACCACCAGCGGGATCCCGCATGCCATCGCCTCGACGGCGGGCAGCGAGAAACCTTCGTACCGTGACGGGACCGCGGCCACCGTCGCTGACCGGAACAGATCGGCGAGTTCGGCGTCCGAGATGCCGGAGACGAACCGGACTGCGTCCTCCAGGCCGAGCCGGGTGATCGCCTTCGCGGCGGCGCCGTCCGGGCGGGCTGATCCGACGACCACCAGTTCCACGTCGTGGTCGGCGCGGAGTTTGGCTACCGCCTCGATCAGTTCGGCGAGGCCTTTCAGGGGTACGTCGGCGCTGGCCACCGTGACGATGCGGCCGTTGATTCTCTCGCCGCCCGGGCTGAACGTGTCCACGTCCACGCCTACCCCGATCACGCGTAGCCGCTCGGCCGGAACCCGGAACGCTTCGACGATCTCGTCCCGGGCGGCCTGCGACACGGTCGTCAGCCAGGGCAGGTTCCGGGCGACCCGGGCCTGCATGCGGGTGAAGGCGTACCAGCGCCGCAGCGACAGCCGCCGTTTCCAGTCCGGCGCCGCCACCAGCTCCAGATCCCGGTCGACGGTGATCGGGTGGTGGATCGTCGCGACCAGTGGCGTGCCCGACCGGCTCAACGGCAGCAGCCCGTAACCGAGGCACTGGTTGTCGTGCACGATGTCGAACCCGGCCAGCCGCTCCCGCAGATGCCGCCAGGCGCGCAGCGAGAACGTCAGCGGCTCCGGGAACGCCCCGGTGCACATCGCCGCCCATTCCAGCACGTCGACCGGCGTCCGGAACTCCGCCAGCTTCGGCGTCCGGAACGGATCAGGCTCCCGGTAGAGGTCGAGGCTCGGCAGGACGGTCAGGCCGACCCCCTCGTCCAGGTCGGGCAGCGGCGGCCCGGAGAACACCTCCACCTGGTGACCGAGCCTCACCAGCTCCCGTGACAGATGCCGGACGTAGATTCCCTGTCCCCCACTGTGCGGTTTGCTCCGATATGACAACAGGGCGATGCGGAGGGGGGCTGAGGTCACCAGCTGATCCTATTTGCGCAGGAAATCAGCGAGACCAGCGAGGAACCGGTCCACCTCTTCGCCGGTGTTGTAAGGTGCCAGGCCGACTCGCAGCGCGGGCTCGGGCAGCTTCAGCGCGGTGAAGGGCTCGTACGCGTAGAACGATCCCGCCGGCGCGAGCACGTCGCGCTCCGCGAGGAACAGCTGGGCCTCACGGGCGTCCCGGCCGTTCAGGCTCATCAGCGTCGTCGGGGTCCGGTCGGCGGCCCGCGAGTAAACAGTCACCTCTAGCTTGCCGAGCCCTTGTTCCAACCGGGTAAGCAGGGCGGTTTCATGCTCGTGGATCGCCTCGAACGATCGCGTCAGCCCCTCCCTGCGGGTCGCAGCTGGGGCGATCCCCGCGAGGAAGTCGACAGCGGCCGTCGCGCCGGCGAGCATCTCGTAGGGCAGCGTGCCGAACTCGAACCGCTCCGGGACCGCGTCCGACGACGGCAGCAGCTTGTCCGGCCGGATGCTCTCCAGCAGCTCCGGCGCCGCGGCGAGCACCCCGCAGTGCGGACCGAAGAACTTGTACGGCGAGCAGACGAAGAAATCCGCGCCCAGCGCCGGCACGTCCACCAGCTGATGCGCGGCGTAGTGAACCCCGTCGACGTAGAGCAGGGCGCCCGCGTCGTGCGCGAGGTCCGCGATCCGGCGTACCGAAGGAATGGTTCCCAGAACGTTGGACGCGGCGGTGACCGCGACCAGACGGGTGCGCGGCGACAGCGCCCGCTCCAGCGAGCCGAGGTCGAGCTCCGGACCGTCGAGGTCGATCCAGCGCACTGTCACCCCGGCCGGCCCGGCTGCCTGAATCCACGGCCGCACGTTGCTGTCGTGCTCGAGCCGGCTGAGAACGATCTCGTCGCCGGGCTGCCAGGTCTTGGCCAGGTGCCGGGAGAAGTCGTACGTGAGCTGGGTGGCGCTGCGACCGTGCACGATGCCCTGAGCGGGCACGTTCAGCAGGTCGGCGTAGGCAGCGCGGAACTCCGTGACGGTGCGCTCGGCGTTGCGTTCGGACTCGGTGCTCGTCCCCCGGATGGACAACGGCCGCAGCATCGTCTCGGCGATGGCCCCGGCGACCGGGCGCGGCGTCTGGGTGCCGCCCGGGGAGTCGAAGTACGCCACGCCGCCGTCGAGGGAGGGGAAGTGCGCGCGCAGAGCCGTAACGTCGATGACCATGACGACAGTCTGCCTGCAAGCAGTGCCAGGGTTGGATCACAGGTGGCCGGGAACTTTGCGGAGCATGACGCCTTCCCGCGGCTCCGGCTTCGCGAACCGCCACGCCCGACGCCTCATCCGCATCGACCGGTCGCTGCCAGGCCGGGTGGACCACCCCGCGAGCGCTGTGGTGATCGGGGGTGGGATCGCGGGCATGACATCGGCCCTGCTGCTCGCCGAACGCGGTGTCGCGGTGACACTGCTGGAACGCGACGATCGGCTCGGTGGCCGGCTCGCGGCGTGGCCGAAACAGCTGGCGGACGGGTCCACCCAGATGGTCGGCCACGGGTTTCACGCCTTCTTCCGGCAGTACTACAACTGGCGGAACATCCTGCGCCGGATCGACCCGGCGCTGTCGTTCCTCCGCCCGGCCGAGCACTATCCCGTGGTGTCCCGGGCCTGGCCGGACGAGGACTTCGGCGGGCTGCCGAAAACACCGCCGTGGAGCCTGCTCGCGCTGATCGCCCGCTCCCCCAGCCTGCGGATGCGCGAGATGCGCGACGTCGACGGACCGACGGCGATGGCGCTGCTGCGATTCTCCCGGGCGCAGACCTACCGGGACTTCGACACGATGTCGGCGGCGGACTACCTCGACCGGCTCGCCATGCCGGACCAGGCTCGCGCGCTGCTGTTCGACGTGTTCGCCCACTCGTTCTTCAACCACGCGGCCGAGATGTCGGCCGCCGAGATGATCATGCAGTTCCACTTCTATTTCCTGCGTAACGCCGAGGGCCTGGCCTTCGACGCGCCGGACGACGACTACCAGACGTCGATCTGGGCGCCGCTGTGCGAGCGGTTGCAGGCGCTGGGCGCGGACATCCGCACCGGCGCGGCCGTCGACCGGATCGAACCGGGCTGGACCGTCACCCTCACCGGCGGCGCCCAGGTCCGCGCGGACCACGTCGTCCTGGCCACCGGCCCCGCCGCCGCGCGCGCCATCGTCGCCGCGTCACCCACCCTGACCGGCTCGGCGCCGGCTCTGGTCAAGAACATCGAGACGGTACGCACGACCGCCCCGTACGCGGTCAGCCGGATCTGGACCGACCGGGACGTCGCCGCGGACCGCGCGGTGTTCAGCAGCGTCGCCCGCGAGCCGCTGCTGGACTCGGTGAGCCTGTTCCACCGCGTCGAACGAGGCTCGGCCGAATGGTCGCGGCGGACCGGAGGCGCGGTCCTGGAACTGCACGCGTACGCCGCGGACGCCGGCGTCGACGCGACGAGCGCGGCCCGCGACATGTGGTCGCAGCTCACCGGGATCTGGCCGGAGACAAGCACGTTGCGGGCGGTCGACAGCGACACCCGGATCGGGTACGACGCCCCGGCGTTCGATGTGGGCAGTGACGCCACCCGGCCCGGCGTGATCACCGACGCCGACGGATTGTTCCTGGCCGGCGACTGGGTCCGCATGTCGTTCCCCTGCGCGTTGATGGAACGCTCCGCCGCGTCAGCCGCGCTGGCCGCCAACGCGATCCTGAACCGCCACGGCGTACGCCCGGTGCAGGTCTACTCGATCCCGCCCCGAGGACTACTGGCCGGACGCGACCTCATCCGCGGGGGATGACGGAACCTCGCCCGGTGCCCGGAAGCATGGTCGCGGAGGAGGACTCCTGTGGAAGCGGCCGCTGTCTCCCTGGTCATGGTGGCGATCTTCTGCTGGGGTCTCACCGCGAACCGGCTCGGCCGGGCTGACCTCAGTGCGCCGATCGTGTTCGTCCTGGTCGGCGTGCTGTTCTCCGAGGGTGTGCGCGCGGTGGAGCCGGAGGCCACCCAGGAGGTCGTCAAGCTGCTGGCCGAGGTGACCCTGGTCTGGGTGCTGTTCGCGGACGCCTCCCGTGTCGGCCCCCGGGAGGTCCGCGCCGACCTGGGACTGTACGTCCGCCTGCTCGGGATCGGCCTGCCGCTCACCATCGCCGCCGGTTCCGTGCTGGCAGTGCTGCTCTTCGACGGACTGGGTTTCTGGCTCGCCCTGCTGGTGGGCGCCGCGCTCGCGCCCACCGACGCGGCGCTGGGCGCCGCGGTGATGGCCAACCCCGCCGTGCCGGAACGGATCAGGCGGGTTCTCAACGTCGAGAGCGGTCTCAACGACGGCATCGCCACTCCGGTCGTGACCATCGCCGTCGCCGGCGCCGTCACCGCCGAGACTTTCCAGGGCGCACTGAGTCTGGGCGGCGCACTCCTCGATCTGGCGGTCGGCCTCGGGGTCGGTGTTCTCGCCGGGCTGGCCGGCGGCCACAGCATGCGGATCGCCCGGCACCGGGGATGGGCGGCCGAGGACTTCGCCGGGCCGGCCGTGCTGGCCCTCGCGCTGGCCGCGTACGCGAGCACTGTCGCGCTCGGCGGCAACGGCTTCGTCTCCGCCTTCGTCGCCGGGCTCGCCTTCGGCCACTACGCCGGCCGGGGCGGTGTGAAGGAGGTCTTCTACGTCGAGCAGACAGCCGGACTCGTCTCCCTGCTCACCTGGCTGGCCTTCGGGGCCGTCGCGGTCCCGATCGTCATCGACCACGCCGGCTGGCGGGTGGTGGCGTACGCCGTCCTGAGCCTCACCGTGGTCCGGATGCTGCCGGTCGGGCTCGTCCTGATCAGATCCGGTCTCTCACTGCCGACGATCTCGTTCATCGGCTGGTTCGGACCGCGCGGTCTCGCCTCGATCATCTTCGCTCTGATCGCTGTCGAGGAACTCCACGACGCCGCCGGCCCCGCCGTGGCGGTGATCGGCATGACCGTGCTGCTCAGCGTGTTCGCCCACGGCCTCAGCGCGAAACCCCTGGCGAACCGGTACGCGCGTCAGAACGGCGCCGGAATGGACCGCGGCGCGCGGGCCGGTTCCTGATAATCGCCGGCCTTCTGCCGTTCCGGCAGCGTGACGTCCGGCTGCTTGAGCGGCTCGTACGGCACCTGGCTCAGCAGATGACTGATGATGTTGAGCCGGCCACGCTTCTTGCTATTGGTGTCCGCGACGTTCCACGGCGCCCACGGGGTGTCGGTCGCGGCGAACATGGCGTCCCGGGCCCGTGAGTAGTCGTACCAGCGGCTGTAGGACTTCAGATCCATGTCGGACAGCTTCCAGACCTTGCGGGGGTCGTGGACGCGGCTCTCGATCCGGCGCGTCTGCTCGTCCGAGCCGACCTCCAGCCAGTACTTGATCAGGATGATGCCGTTCGCGACCATCGCCTCCTCCACGGCGGGGACCTGCTGGAGGAACTGTTCGGTCTGCTCGGGTGTGCAGAAACCCATCACCCGTTCGACCCCGGCGCGGTTGTACCAGCTCCGGTCGAAGATGACGACCTCGCCGGCCGCCGGGAAGTGCTCGATGTAGCGCTGGATGTACATCTGCGACTTCTGCCGCGCCGTCGGTTCCGGCAACGCCACCACCCGGAACACCCGCGGACTCACCCGCTCGACGATCCGCTTGATCGTGCCGCCCTTGCCCGCGGTGTCGCGTCCCTCGAAGACGACACACACCTTGGCGCCGCTCGCCTTCACCCACTCCTGCATGGCGACCAGCTCGGCCTGCAGATCCTCAAGCGCCTTTTCGTACGCCTTACGGCCGAGCTTCTTGTCCTGTTTCTTCGCCACGGTGCGACCTCCTCGACAGCCGCGTTCAGATCAACACCGTGGACGCCGCAGCGCCTCATCCGGCCGGGATGAGTTGCCGAGCAGCCGGTCAGCCGGCCCGGATGGCGGCGACCAGAACCTCCCGGACCGCCTTGAGCCCGGCGTCCAGAGCGCCGAGCAGCACCGCGTCGCCCTCGATGGCCGTGACGGTGATCGAGCACTCCAGGGGCGCGGCACGCCCGAACGCGCTGGTCACCGCCGTGAGCAGCGCCTCGCCGCCGGCCTGGGCGATGGGCCCGGCCAGCACGATCAGGTACGGGTCGAGAATGGCGGTCACCGCGGCCAGCCCGACCACGACGCGATCCGCCAGGACGGCGAGGAACTCCTCCGAGCCGGCGGCGACCACCGCGGCCGGAGTCTCCCCGGCGATCCCGTGATCCCGGGCCAGCTCCATGATCGCCGGGCCGCCGAACAGATCCTGCAGATCGATCTTGCGGTGCGGCGAATCGGGTGAGTAGAGCGGCACATAGCCGATCTCACCGGCGCCACCACGCGTACCCCGCAGCAGCGTCCCGTTGATGTCGATGGCCAGGCCCAGCCCGTCCTGACCGATCCAGAGCAGCGCGAAGTTCTCCGCCTCCCGGCCGGCGCCCCGCCGCCGCTCGGCCACCGCGGCCAGGTTGACGTCGTTGTCGGCGCCGACCCGGGTGCCGAGCGCCTCGGCGATCCTCGGCACCAGACCGGGCCGGCCGAATCCGGGCACGTCGGTGAGCCGGATCGTCTCGCTCCTCGGGTCGTACGAGCCGGGCACGCCGAGCTGCACGTGCCGGATCCGGCCGGCCTCGACACCGGCCCGTTTCCGCAGCCGGGTGACCACGCCGGCCACGGTGGACACCGGGTCGGCGCCGAGGAAGTCGACATGCGTCTCGACCGTCGCCCGGATCGTGCCGGTCAGGTCGCAGAGCGCGGCGGCCACCGACGGATTTCCGCTGGTCCCGGTCTCGCGGATGGAGACGGCGACGGTGTAGGCCGCGTCCGGATCAGCCGCGTAGATCTCCGCGGCCGGCCCGGGCCGGCCGCTGTCGTGCCCGACCACGGTGATCAGCCCGGCCGCGGTCAGCCGCCGGAGCAGCTCGGAGATCGTCGGTGTGGACAGCGCGGTGATCCTGCGCAGGTCGGCGCGGGTGAGCATGCCGGGGTCGAGCAGCAGTTCGAGCGCCGCGCTCTCGTTCATGGCGCGCAGCAGCTTGGACGAGCCGGCCAGACGTGACATCGAAGCTCCCTATTGACGGCTATTGATAAAGCTACTTAACAGTCATAGAGTCCGTCCAGCGCGCGCCACCCTTCCATCCCCTTTCCCCAGGAGCGCCATGTTTCGCGTGAAAACCGCCGTTTACGCTGCGTCCGGACTGGTCCTCGCCGGTGCGGCCACGATCTACGGACTACTTCCGGCCAGCGCCGCCACGGCCGGCCCGATCACCGGCCTGGGCGGCAAATGCATCGACGTCGCCGGCGCCTCGTCCGCCAACGGCACCGCCATTCAGATCTACGACTGCAACAGCTCGGCCGCCCAGCGGTGGACCACCGGCAACACCGACGGCACCCTGCAGGCACTGGGCAAATGCCTGGACATCACCGCCGCCGCGACGGCCAACGGAACCAAGATCCAGCTGTACGACTGCAACGGCACCGGCGCTCAGAAGTGGACCTTCACCAACGGCGCCCTGGTGAACCCGGTCTCCGGCAAGTGCCTCGACGTCACCGACAAGAGCAGCGCCAACGGCACCCGGCTGCAGATCTGGACCTGCTCGGCGACCGCCAACCAGACCTGGACGCTGCCCGGCGGCTCGACCCCCACGACCCCGCCCACCAGCACTCCGCCGTCCACCGGCAAGAACCTCGACGATCCGGCGAAGAAGGACGTCGCCATGCAGATCGTCTCGGCGGCCGAGAACTCGTCGCTGAACTGGCGGGCGCAGTTCTCCTACATCCAGGACATCAACGACGGCCGGGGCTACACCGCCGGGATCATCGGCTTCTGTTCCGGAACCGGTGACATGCTCGAACTGGTCGAGGCGTACACCGCCACCAAGCCCTCGAACGTCCTGGCGAAGTATCTCCCGGCGCTGCGCAGCGTCAACGGCACCGCCTCGCACTCGGGCCTCGACCCGAACTTCACCAGGGACTGGAAGACCGCGGCCGCCGACGCGGTGTTCCAGGCCGCGCAGGAGTCCGAGCGCGACCGGGTGTACTTCAACCCGTCGGTCCGCGACGGCAAGTCGGACGGCGTCCGCGCGCTCGGCCAGTTCGCGTACTACGACGCCTCGGTCGTGCACGGCTACGGCGGCATGCGGTCGATCCGCAGCCGGGCCCTCGCCAAGGCCAAGCCGCCGGCCCAGGGCGGCGACGAGCGCGCCTGGCTCAACGCGTTCCTGGACGAGCGGGTCGTCGAGATGAAGAAGGAAGCGGCCCACGACGACGTCACCCGCATCGACACCGCCCAGCGCGTCTTCCTGAACAACAGCAACTTCGACCTGAACACGCCGCTGGACTTCAAGGTCTACGGCGACGCGTTCCACATCGGCTGACCCCGGCGCCAGGAGGGTGCTCCGGCACGAGGCCGGAGCACCCTTGCTCACCTGCGGGTCTTGGGCAGGTCGAACTGGTCAGCGGCGCGGCAGTCCTTCTGGTTGCCGATCGCCTCCGGACCCAGCTTGTCGATCGCTTCCCGGGCCTGCTGACGGCCGAGGTTCCACGCGTACCAAGGGTCTGGCTCTTTGAGATCCTCGGCGATCCAGCTCAGCGTGCAGCGGCGGACCGGATCGGGCAGCTCGGTCAGCGCCGGCGTCGCGTCGGCGGAGAGCGCGCGAAGGTACCAGGCGTCGATCTTGCCGGAGCCCTCGTAGCGGGCCGCGTTGCGGCTCGCCACGTAACCCTCGGGGTCGAGGACCGCGAGACCGAGAAGCATCAGCACGGCGAGCCCGACGGTGGTGCCGGGAATCCAGCGGCCCTGCCACTTGATGCCGGCGGCGGCGATCAGCACGAAGATCACGCCGAGCAGCATCTCGGACGCCATCACGAAGATCCGCTCACCGGTGAAGCTGTAAACCCGCTGGTACTCCCACATCCGCGACAGCGCGGACGCCACGATCACCACGCTCAACCCACAAAGCAGGCCCAAGAGTACGCGCAACAGCACCCGTTCGACCGGTTCGTCCCGTTTTGCCCATCGGGCCAGGGCGGCGATCAGTGCCAGGGAGAGCAGGGTGACCGCGACGAGCTGCCAGAAGCCGCTGCGGGCGTACTCCGAGTAGCTGAGCCCGGAGGTCTTGAGCACGTGCCGGCTGCCGCCGAACAGTACGGCGAACTGCACCGCCACGAAGCCGCCGAAGAGCAGCACCAGCGCGGCACCGGCCGGCGCCCATTCGAGCAGGCCGAACCTGGCCTTGCCCTCGGTATCCATGCTGGACGTCGACGGCGGCGCGGTCAGCGTGTAGACGCCGGAGACGGCGAGCAGGGCACCGGTCACGGCCAGGAAGATCCATTGGAAGACCGAACCGAACGCGAAGTCGGGCACCGCGTCGTCCAGCAGGCGGGAGAACGCGACGTCAGCCGAGGACAGCAGCGCGCCGAAGACGAACAGCACCACGACGGTGAGCGCCACCGAGAAGAAGATCCGCTTGGCGATGCCGGGGTTCTTGCCCGCTTTCAGGTGCCTGCGGACCCACGGGATGCCGGCGAACGCCGCGTACGGGGCCGCCACCAGGCTGAACAGGATCGACCGGACCTGCCGGCCGCCGACGATCGCCAGCGCGGTGCAGCCGATCGCGCCCAGCACGCTGAACGTCACCAGCCACCACGCGTTGCGGAACGCCGGGACGAGCATCAGCGCGAGCGCCGCCGCGGCCCAGCCGGACCGGATCAGGGCCTCGTTGCGCGACAGATCGGTGGACTTCCGTACGCCGAACGTCACGCCCAGCGTGAGCGCCAGCCAGCCGAGGAACCAGCCGATGCCGACCCGGTCCAGCGGCAGGAAGAACAGGAAACCGAGGGCGCCGGCGAGCACGCCGGCCGGGACGGCCCAGCCCTGGGCGGCCTTCGGCCCAGGCCAGTGCTTCTCGCGGAACGCTTCCCAGGTGGTCTGGCGCCGTTCGTAGGTGCCGAACGCGTGGATCGGGGCGTGCACCACGGGTGCCGGTCGCTGCGGACTCGGCCGCTGGGCCGGCGGCTTCGGCTTCGCCGGGGTGAACGCCAGGTCCGACGGGGTGGCGTTCTCCACCGGCGCGGGTTTCGGAGCGGGGGCAGGCTTGGGTTCAACCGGCTTGGGTTCAGCCGGCTTGGGTTCAGCCGGCTTGACTTCCGCCGGTTTGACCGCGGCCGGCTTGACTTCGGCCGGTTTGGCGGCGGCCGGGGTTGCCGTCTGCACGGGGATCATCGGGATGAACAGGGCGTATCCCCGCGTACCCGATGGAATTTGAACGGGAATTGCCCATGCCGTTTCGCCTTCGGCGCCCGGCCAGACCAGCGACGGGATCGCGTCGGTAGGCGGCATGACCAGCAGTTGAGGTGCCGGCACGGGAACGTCTTTGTTCGAATCCGCAGGCACAGCCGGGTCCGGCTGTTCTGGTGGCAACTCCGCCACTGCACCCTCCTAGGTTGCTCAGTCCGCACACTGTAGGGCGTGCGCACAGCAATTTCTACGCCGGGACGTGTCCGTATCGCCGCGACGCCCAGATGGATTGGCACAGATGCGGGAGATCCCCGGAGACATCGGTGTGCCGGTTAGGGTTGGACCAGGGCCGCGTCCACCGCGGACAGGCACTCCGGGGGTATCGCCATGACCTACGTAGTGGATTTCGACACCGTGTCGACGGCCGGGCTCGAATCGTCGCCGGTCTCCGCCACACTCGCCGGCCTGCGGGCGAACGAGGCCCGGTACTTCAAGAACAAATACAGTCATGTCTTCACGGTCGAGCCCGCGAGCGACGCGAAGGAGACCATCGACTGGGTGAGCCGCATCCTCGAACAGGAGCGCGGCATCGTCATCTCCTCGAAGCCGCTCGAAGCGACCGCCTTCCAGGTCGAGAACATCCGGATGGCCTACGTCTTCTACGAGAGCGGCCTGTCCATCAACGTGATGTACACCGTGGACGACGGCGGGAAGCGCGCTGTCGGCTTCAAACTCTCCGACGGCATGGAGGTTCCCGAGGAACTCGGGTCGTTCAAATTCGCCCGCCAGAAATCAAAGCTGGCCGGGACGATCCGCGGCTCCTACTTCGTCATCAAGAAGGAGTACTGACCCCACGACAGGAGGGCCCCGGGATTCCCGGGGCCCTGCTGCCGATCAGGGACCGGAGGTCAGATATGCCACCTGGCTACCGCTGTTCACGGTCGCACCGCTGTTGTTGATGACCCGGTTGATCGTGCCGGTGCCGCCCAGCGACACCGTCACCATGCTGGTGAAGCGCACGCCCGGCTTGACCGGCACCTCGAAGGCGCGCTCGGCGACCACCGACGGGTTGACGTTGAAGTAGGCGTACGACCCCAGCCCCCACGCCTGGTGGTTGTTGACCGCGTCGGCGACCTTGTACGCCGCCCACCCCCGCGTCGACCCGTTCATGAACGCGGCCTGGTTCGGCGGGTCGTACGGCATCTCGTTCTGATAGAAGTACGTGCGCCCGTTCTCGCCGTTCCAGATGGTCTGGTACTTCTGGTAGTGCTCGACGAACAGTCCGTAGAACGTCATGTCGTCGCCGTTCACGATCAGCCCGGTGTCGGCGGTGTTGATGTTCCAGCCGACTGTTCCGCCGTTGCCGTGGTCGGCACGCCAGATCCAGGTGTGGTCACCGATCACGTCATCGCTGTTGACCTTCAGGCTGACCGTGGCCTTGCCGGCGATCGAGCCGCCGATGCGGAAGAAGACGTCGTGCAGCGAGGTCGGGTTGGCCGCGTGGTCGGTCGACGAGCCGTCCGGCCCGACCTCCATGAGCACCGGCGAGTTGGTGGTTCCGGCGTCGAACATGATGCCGGCGACCTTCACGCCGTCGACGTCGGCGACGCGCATCGGCACGATGCCGTTCTGCGGTACGAACGTGGCCAGACCCAGACCCAGCACCACGGTGTTCGGCCGGGTGACGTTGATCGTCTGGTTGATGTTGTAGGTGCCCGGCGTGACCAGCAGGTCCCGGCCCGCGGCGAGGGCGGCGTTGATGTTCGCGGCGGTGTCACCGGGCCGGACGATGGAGAACTGGCTCAGCGAGATCGACTCACCGGCCGGGTTGCCGTTCGCCCAGGTGGTGCCGCTGACGTTGCGGCGCAGCGCGGGCACGAAGACCCGGTACGCACCGGCCGCGTCGACGTACAGATAAGGCTTCTCCCGGATCACCGGTGACTGACCGACGTTGGTGTACGGCGGGTTCGGGAAGCTGGTCGCCGGAGCGCCCTGCACCCCGACG
This sequence comes from Actinoplanes lutulentus, assembly GCF_003259845.1. Classification (GTDB taxonomy): domain Bacteria; phylum Actinomycetota; class Actinomycetes; order Mycobacteriales; family Micromonosporaceae; genus Actinoplanes; species Actinoplanes lutulentus. The sequence goes on along the minus strand of NZ_QLMJ01000027.1, from coordinate 143,140 downwards.
AACACCTGGTTCCAGTTCCGGCCGGTCCACGAGCCGATCTGCGAGTTACGGGTGATCCACTGCTGCTGCGAGCCGGAGTCGATCTGGCCGTCGATCTTGGTGTCCGAGATCCAGCCGCCGGACGACCAGCCGCCGTCGGAGAGCGCCAGGTTTCCGCGTACGTGCATCCGCCGGTACGGCGCGGCCTGCGACACCGACCAGCGGTCCAGGCCGGCGGTCGGGTTGACCGCCAGGCCCTCCGCCGAACGCCAGAAGTTCTGGGTCGCGTTCTGCGAGCCGTCCGGCCACCAGTCGGCCTCGACGTGCACCCGCCCGTTGATGGTGGTCTGGTCCGGGACCAGGCCCAGCCCGGCGACCTGGGTGAAGAAGCCGACGTTCGCGTCGACGTTGTAGGCGCCCGGCTTGAACAGCAACGCGTACCGCTGGGTCCCGAACTGGTTGGTGACCTGCTGGTTGAAGACCTGGTTCAGCCGGTTCTGGATCGTCGACGCCGGCATCGAGGGGTCGAAGACGGAGACGTTGGGTCCCAGATCCGGGTTGGTCACCGGATTGTCAGTGGGCGGCGTCGTAGGCGGGGTGGTCGGCGGGGTCGTGGGACCACCCGACAGCGTCCACCGCTGGTTGGCGGAGCCGGCGCACGCCCAGATCTGCAGCCGCGAGCCGTCGGCGGTGCCGTTGCTCTGTACGTCCAGGCACTTGCCGCTGGCCTGGTTGACCAGCGCGCCGGAGGCGTTGAGCGTCCACTTCTGGGTGGCCACGGTGTCGTAGCAGGTCCACAGGTGGGTCAGAGAGCCGTCCGTGGTTCCGTTGTTCGCCACGTCCAGGCACTTGCCCTGCGACTGCACCTGACCGTTGTCGGCCAGGGTCCACTGCTGGCTGGGCACCGTGCTGTAACAGGTCCAGATGTGGATCGCGGCGCCGTCGGCGGTCGAGCCGTTCGCGACGTCGAGACACTTGCCGCTGCCCGCGCCGACCAGCGACCCGGCGCTGGCGGCCGAGGCGTTGGTGACGCCGAGAATGCCGAGACCGAAGATCACGGCGGTGGAGGTGAGGACGGCGAGCAGTCTTCGCCGTCTCGGGGATGACGGGATGCCTGTCGAGGGCATGGGGACTCCCAGTGTGAACGAAATCCGGGGGAACGAGAGCCGGGGGCTGACGTACCGGTGATGCAACTCTTAAGAAACATTCATGTCAATGCATTGCCGCGTCAGCGGCAGTGTCATCGCAGCTCAGCACCGGTTCCGGATCTGTTTCATCTGTTACATCCGCGTCGGCATCAGGGCGCGGACAGGCCCGCATGTCGTTCAGAGGTCGCGGATGAACACGTCGAGGTCGTCGTTGGTGTCGCCCGGGACCAGGTCGGACGAGAAGGAGGTGAACGCGATGTGCCGGCCGTCGCTGCTGATGGCGCCGTTCTCGCCGCCGAAGTTGCCCTGGGTGCCGGCGGTCGACACGCTGACCATCGAGGTCCGGCCGGTGCGCAGGTCGCGGACGAAGACGTCGTACCAGTCGTTGGTGTCGCCGGGCACGAGGTTGGTCGCCCAGGATCCGAACACGACGTAACGGCCGTCCGGGCTGATGTCCGCGGAGCTGCTGTTGTAGTTGCCCGGGGTGCCCGCCGCGGTGACGCTGACCATCGTGGTGGTACCGCTGCGCAGGTCACGCAGGAACACGTCGGGTTCCGGGTTGGTGTCGCCCGGCACGATGCCGGGGTCCTCCGAAAAGAAGGTCACGTAACGCCCGTCCGCGCTGACCGCCGGTCCGTCACTGCGTCCGGCGATCTGCCGGCCGTCGCTGGTCAGGCTGACCCGTACGGTGGTGCCGGCGACCCGGTCGTACCGGAACACGTCGTGCGCGCCGTTGGTGTCGCCCGGCACGAGGTTGGTGGCCCAGGACCCGAAGGCGATGTACCGGCCGGTCGGGCTGACGACCGGTGAGTGACTGCCGTCGTCCGCCTCCGGCGGGGTGATCATGCTGATCGTTCCGGCAGGCAGATCGATGACGTAGACGTCCTCGTGGTCGTTGGTGTCCTGCGGCAGTAGCGGGTCCCCGGCGGAGAGCACGACGCTACGCCCGTCCGCGCTGATGGTGCCGTTCCACAACGGCCGGTCGCCGGACAGCTCGATGTGGGCGATCCGGCGGGTGGTGCCGGTCCGCACGTCGCGCAGGAAGAGGTCGGAGGACCCGTTGGTGTCACCCGGCACCAGGTTCGTGGCGTCCGAGACGAACGTGATCCAGCGCCCGTCATCGCTGATGGACGGGTTGGAGCTCGCCAGGTCGCCCTGCCTGCCGCTGGACGAGACGCTGACCCGGCGGGTGGTCTGTGCCCAGCGATCGCGCAGGAACACGTCCTCGGTGCCGTTGGTGTCCCCGCGGACCAGGTTCGCGGCGGAGGAGTCGAACACGACGTAGCGTCCGTTGCCGCTGAGCGAGAACATGAAGCTGCGACCGGCAGCCTGCTGTTCGTTGTTACCGACGCTGGCCCGCTCGGTCCGCGGACCGGTGGCGCCGGCGGGCTGCGCTGTCGCGGCGACCGACCCGAACACGGCGACCGACACCGTCACCACAGCGCTTCCTATCGATCTCATACCAACCTCCAGAGGTGGTTTCCCTTCGACGTTGGTCGATCGATCTGCCGCGCGCCAGAGCCGAACGGCTCGTATGACCTCAGTGAGCCTCGTACGGGCCCCGAGGAGAAGCAGGACTCTTGACGCTAAGCACTCCAGCCCACCTGCCGATCATCCGCACGAGAGGCATCAGGGACGGGGAGTATGCGGGAGAGGTCGGTGCGGGACGACGGCGACGAGGGCTACAGCCTGGTCGAGATCATCGTCGCTCTGGCGATCGTCAGCATCACCCTGCTCGCCAGCACCCCCTTCTTCGTCGCCAGTCTCAACAACGTCAACTCCCAGCGCGGCCGGCAGGCCGCGATCCAGCTCGCGAACACCGCCATCGAGCAGGTACGCGGCCTGCAGGGCAGCGCGCTGCTGAGCGGGCGCAGCAAGAGCGCCACCCAGACGCAGTTCGATGCCGCGCCCACGTCCTTGGCGAGCTATCTGGCGACGATGGCGGTCGAGGCCGATTTGACGATCACCGACGCCACGTCGACCGAGGGCGCGGACGCGCCGATCCCGACCGCGTCCCAGAAGCTCACCGTGGAGGGGACCACCTTCACCCAGAACATCTACGTCGGCGCGTGCGAGATCTACCTGGTCAAGACCAGCTCCGGTGAATGCGTCTACCCGCAGGGTTCGGACGCGCCGACCGACTCCACCAAGATCCTCAAGTTCTTCCGCGTCGTCGTGCTGGAGACCTGGCCGGACCGGGCCTGCACCAGCAGCAGCGGTGCCAGCATGTGCGAGTACATCACCTCGACGCTGGTGGCCCGGGCCGCCGAGCCGATCTTCGACTTCCACCGGGCGTCGCCGACGGTGCTCACCACCACGATCTACTTCTACAAGGACGTGGAGGGGTCGTTCCAGCTGGAGGCCCGGGGCGGGTACCTGCCGAACGTCTGGACGCTCGCGGCCGCCAGCCCGAAGCTGCCGGACGGGCTCTCGATGTCCAAGTACGGCGTGATCGCCGGGACCGTGACGACGGCCGGCACCACCAACCTGAGCGTGACTGTCACCGACAACCAGGGCCGCACCGACACCGAACCGATCGCGCTGAAGGTGGTGCTGCCGCCGACCGTCACCGTGCCGGCCGCCACGATGCGTGTCGGGGAAGCGGTCAGCCTGCAGGCCGTCGGAGCGAACGGGGTCCCGGCGTACACGTACACCGCGACCGGTCTGCCGCCTGGTCTGACGATCGCGAAGAAGACCGGGCTGATCACCGGTACCCCGACCACGGCCGGCACCTACGTGGTGACGTACACGATCGCCGACGCCAACGCGGTGACCGGCACGGCCACCTACACCTACTCGACCTATCCCGCGCTGGTCCTGGGCACCCTCGCCGACCAGACGATCAAACTAGGTGACCAGATCGATCTCACCGCCGTCGGCTCGGGCGGTGACGGCACCTACACGTACAGCGCCACCAATCTGCCCACCGGACCCTCGGTCAAGATAAACGCGAAGAGTGGCGCCATCTCCGGCAAGCCGACCGCGTCGGGCCGGTTCCTGCCCACTATCACCGTCACCGACGGCACCGGCGCCACCGCGAGCCAGCGCGTCTCGATCATCGTGACCACCACGACCTCGCTGGTCTTCACGGCGCCCGCGCTGACGGCCGCCGACCAGAGCACGGTCAAGGGCGCCGCGGCATCGCTGACCCTGACCACGAACGGCGCGCTGCTCGGCCTGTCCCCGGTGGTCACCGTGACCGGGCTGCCGACCGGCATGAGCTACAACGCGCTGACCGGGATCATCTCCGGCACACCGACCACCGCCGGCAGTTACACGGTCACCGCCACCGCGACCGGCCTGTCCAGCAACCTCAGCGTTCTCACGTTCATCTGGAAGGTCACATGAGCGACTTTCTCCACGAGCGCAGGAGCGACGACGCCGGCTTCTCGCTGATCGAGTTGCTGGTCAGCATGGGCCTGATGAGCGTGGTGATGGTGATGGTGGTCGGCGGCCTGTTCGAGGTCTACTCGGACGTCAACCGCGCCGACGGCCTGGCCAGCTCCCGGGAACAGATCACCACCAGCTTCCGGAGACTGGACAAGGAGGTGCGCTACGCGAACTGGCTCTCCCCTGCCGGCAAGGTGGGCGGCAACTACTACCTGGAGTACGCCACGCCGCCGCCGGTGAACACCACCCGCCCGCCGAAAATCTGCCGCCAGCTCGTCTACAAGAGCGGCGTACTGACCCTGGCGAGCTGGAATCCGACGCTCACCAGCACGCCGGAGACACCGACGACGATCGCGACCGACCTGACGCTGACCGGGACCCAGGACCCGTTCACGATCATCCTGCCCGGCGACAGCCCGAACTCCTCGGCCAGCCCCGGCACCGCCGGCACGGGCACCGGGTACGTGCCGCAGCACAGCCAGTTGCGCCTGCGGTTCACCGCCAAGTACGCCACCGTGACCATGCCGGTGGACGTGCTCTTCACGGCGCAGAACACGACGTCGTACAACGTCTTCGGCAACAACCGCGAGCTTCTCGACAACGACTGCAGCAAGGGAAGGCCCACCTCATGAGCCTGACGACGCTCCGCAGGGACGAGGGCTCGCTGCCAATGGCGATGCTCCTCATCACGGTCGTGCTGTCGATCTCGGCGTTCCTGGTTCCGCTCGTGGTCCGCCAGACCAAGGCCACCCAGAACCTCGCCCAGCGCACCACCATGCTGGACGCCGCCCAGGCCGGCATGGACGTGATGATGGCCCGGGTGCGGGCCGCTTCCGACGTGGAGACGCGCGAGGGCTATCTGGAGAACATGCCGCCGTGCGTCCTGAGTGGCGACGCCGGGGCCACCGACACGTCCGAGCGGCTGGCGTACCAGGTGACGGTCACGTATTACGACGCGGCCGGCGGCGCACTGTCCTGCCCGGTCACCGATGTGCCGACCACCGCCAAGGTCGTCTCGGTCGGCACCACCGGGACGCTCAAGCGCACCCTGGCCGCCACGTACGTCTTCTCCACCAGTAACACCAACATCCCCGGCGGCCAGATCCGGATCTCCAGCTCGACCCTGGGCAACCAGTGCATGGACTCCGGTTCCAGCAAGGCCCCGACGGTCGGCTCCGCGCTCATCATGGCGACCTGTGACGGCAGCAGCCGCCAGCAGTTCGGCTACACCGCCGACCTGTACCTCAAGCTGATCGGCTCGGAGTCGACTGGCGCCGACGACGGGATGTGCCTGTACTCGGGCGCCACCCACGCCAACAACAACCCGCTCGTCTTCCAGCCGTGCCCGGCGACCACTCCGGCAACCTCGACGTTCCAATGGAGTCTGGACGGCAACAGCCTGTTCCACTCCGCCAACGCGTCCAAGGTCGTCGAGTCGTTCTGCATCAACGTCGTCCAGCCGGGAACGGCGGGCAGCGCGGTCGCTCTCGGATCCTGCACCAGCGCCGCCACCAAGACGGTCTGGCGCTCCGCACCCGGCGTGGGCGCGGGCATGGCCGGGGACAACACGTACCAGCTGGTCAACTATGCCCAGTTCAGCCGCTGCCTGGACGTGACGAGCAAGTCGATGAGCGCGACGTACATGATCACGTGGTTCTGCAAGCAGGCGCCGAACGGCGTGGTCGACTTCAACCAGCAGTGGGTCCACCCGGTGCCGGACGCCACCAAGAAACAGGTCTCGGCCACCGGCCCGATCATCGTCAACAACTACACCTCCACCAGCAACTCGGTCAGCGCCTGCTCGACGAGCACGGCGAAGGGCTGCGGCAGCAACTACTGCCTGAAGTCGCCGGGCACCGCCACCTCCAGTTCCTGGGTGACGGTGGAGCTGTGCTCGACCGAGGCGTTGCAAGCCAAGAACTACCTGCAGTGGACCGTCTACCACGACACCGGCGACTATGCGACGAGCTACCGGATCAAGGACTACAAGGGCAACTGCCTGCAGCCGACCCGCCAGACCGACACCTCGTACACCGCGCCGAGCAGTGACCTGCACGGTGACGGCACCAGCAAGGTCAAGGTCGTCACCTGCAACTCCTCGGAGCTGCAGAAGTGGAACGCGCCGGCGAACATCAGCAAGCCGACCCCGCTGACCGACCTGGTCGAGGACTGATCTCTACGGCAGGTCGATGATCACGTCAGGCCAGAACCCGGTGTCCGGATCGATCTCCCGGAAACGCTCCAGCACGTACTCGCACAACTGCTGATAACCGAGATAGGCGTCCGGCAGCTCCACGCCGTCTTTCCACGCCCGGATCTCGGCCTCTCCCGCGGCGTTCTGTGCCTCGGCGAGCAGCGGAACGATCCCATGCCAGCGCCACGCACACTCGACGAAGGCCGGGACCGACGAGTTGACCGTCGTCGGCGTCACTCCCCCGGCCAGGTCGGGATGCACGGCGGTCGAGCGCGGAACGGCCAGGACGGCATCCGAGTCCGCAACGAGCTTCGCGGAGCCGTAGACGCCGAGGACGTGCTCCCGGAACACGCCGGCGACGCCCATCAGGCCGTCGTCCCTTTCCGGCGGGAGTCCGTACGCGAACAGCGCGGCCTTCGCCGGGCCGGACAACCGCCAGTCCGCCAGCTCTGACGCTGGAAGTACCGGCGGGCTGCCCGACCTGGTCAGACTTTCGAGGGTGTCCCCGAGGATGCGGTCCACCGCGATCCGCGTACCGCTCACCTCCACGAGGACACCCCTAACCGTTCAACCGGACGGCCAAACTACCGGCCGGGTCAGCCCCTGCGCCATTTCTGGTTCAGGCCGCCGACGCAGTCCCAGAGGTGCAGCTTGGCGCCGTCGTTCGCGTTCCACGCCGCGATGTCGACGCACTTGTTCGCCTGCGGGTTGACCAGGTCGCCGGCCGCGCTGAGCACGAACTGCTGGGCCGCATTCCCGCTGCACGTGGCGATCTGGATGGCCGTGCCGTTGGCAGCTGCGCCCCAGGCCACGTCCATGCACTTGTTGTTCTGCGTACTGATGGTGCTGCCGTTGAACGTCCACGCCTGCGCCGCGGAGTTGTTGCAGGTCCAGACCTGCAGTTGCACCCCGTCGGAGAAGTTGGCGTTGTTGACGTCGACGCACTTGTTGTTCCAGTTGCTGAGGATCCGGTTGCCGGTGGCCGGCGGCGTGGTGGGCGGGTTCCCGCCGGCGCCGAACGGGCTCATGATGATGCCGGCCTGCTGCGGGTCACCGTCGTTGACCAGCGACTCGAAGTGACCGACGTCGTCATAGGCGAATCCGTACGCCTTACCGTCGGCCATGTTCGCGTGGATGATCCGTGAATAGTGGTTCGGCGCGCTGTTCTTGTAGAACGCGTTCGCGTCGTAAACGGGTTCCACGGTGGACGGGCCGAGCGTTCCGCGTACCAATGCTGTGCAGATGGTGCGACGCACCTCGCTCTGGATGAACGGCGCGACGTTAGGAGCGTTGAAGACGCCGTCGCAGCCCCAGACGTTCGCGGTGCTGGGCTTGTCGACGGTCGCGACCTCGGCGCCGGTGCTGTCGGTGAAGCGCATGGTGTTGCCGACGGTCCGGCCGAAGAACTTGCGGTTCGGTTCGGCCTCGCGCGGCACGACGGTCAAGGTCTTGCTGGTGTACGCGCTCCACGCCGCGTTGATGTACGCGTCGAGATAGGTCGGCGAGAATTTCCCGGCGTCGGTGGCCTTGCCCGGCGCGAGCACCCGCAGCACCGTGCCGTCGGCGCGGGTGATCACCGAGTCCTGCCAGCCGGGCTGGGCCTTGATCGCGTTGATGACCTTGTTCCGGCCGTCGTTGACGACGTCGCCGGTGCGCTTGGTCTGCCCGGCGCCGTTGGTCACGGTGACCGCGTGCGGGATGCCGAAGAAGTCCACCTGTGAGCTGTTCAGCCACAGCCCGGAGTCGTTGAAGGTGAACTCGCTGGTGTCGAAGAGCGTGTTGAAGTTCGGGTCGCCGGGCGCCCACGGCGCGGGCTGGACGAAGCCGTCCGGGGTGATGAAGAACTTGATCTTGTCGCCCATCGCCATGTAGACGCGGCCGGACAGACCCTTGGGGATGCGGATCGTCGTGGTGCCGCCGTTGCCCGGCCCGGCCATCGACACGTCCGGGGCGGGCACCGGCGGGTTGCCGCCGGCCGGCCACGGCGTGAAGGCGCCACCGGTGTTGACGTACCCCCAGCGCCCGTTCATGGTGCCGATGACATAGAGGAACACGGCGTCGCCGCGGCCGGTGTTGTTGGTGACGGTCATCGGGAGCACGGCGGGCGACGCCGCCGAGGCGGGCATCGTCACGGCCACGACCGGTGCCGCCACCGCCAGGGCGGCGACGGCGGTCAGCCATCTCATTCTGGTTCGCAAGCCAACTCCTCAGTTCTGTCCAGGCACACCCGGCAGACCTCGGGGAAGCGGCCGCGTGGCGGATGGCGGCGAAGGGGACAGGTCACAGAGGTATGACCCGTTCGCCGGCGCACTCGCCAGGAACCGCGAAGCCACTGTGAGAGCGCTCTCACAGCATTGTTTGGTTTGTTAACCGATGTCAACAGCGAAAGTCATAAATGTTTCACGACACCGGGCGATCCCCGGGCAGACGCCACGAACCGTGAACGATCCGCTCGGGGTTCACCGCTGTGCGAATCCTCAGTCGCCCACGTGCGCGGCCGCCGCGAGGATCGCCTCGACCGACGCCTGCGGCTGGGACACCAGCGACACGTGCGACGCCGCCACGTCGAAGATCTTCGAGCCGGCACGATCGGCCAGGGACCGCTGCGTGGCGGCCGGGATCACCAGGTCCTCGGTGCCCACGACGGCCCAGCTCGGCAGCGTGCGCCAGGCCGCCGTAGTGGTCGGGGCGGCGTTGGCGCTCAGCGTGATCGGCCGCTGGCCGGTGACGACGTTCCAGCCGTCCGCCTCGGGCAGGTCCTGAGCGAAATAGCGGAACACCGTGTCCGGCTTCAGGAACGCTTCCGCGTCACCCTCCGGCGCACCCGGGTACCCGACGACGTCGAGCACCGTCGTCGGGTCCGGGACGTCGAGGGCCGATCCCGATCCACCCAGAATGCCGAAGATGCTCTCGCCCTCGGCCGGGATGAAAGCGTTCACGTACACCAGCGCGCGCACGTCACCGCCGTTGCCGGCGGCGTTACTGATCACCACACCGCCGTACGAGTGACCCGCGAGCACCACCGGGCCGCTCGTGCGCTGAGCGAGGAACGACGACAGGTACGCGGCGTCGGCCTCCACCCCCCGTAGCGCGTTCGGCGGCGCCAGTACCGTGAAACCGTGCCCACGCAGCTGAGCCGCGACGGCATTCCAGCTGGACGCGTCGGCCCAGGCTCCGTGCACGAGAACGATGGTCGGCTTGGTCATTACAGTCTCCTCGGGTTATCGGGCGGATCGGCTCCTCGGCACCGACACTGGCAAGGCCCACTGGAGAGTTAGTGAACGCGCGGCGCAGTTACTCGCCGGCGAATGCCGCCCAGGTGTCCACGACGCGGAACCCCATCGACTCGTACAGCGCCCAACCGTCGTGCGACGGGTGCAGATAGGCCGTCGTGGCGCCCGCCGCGAAACCGTCCGCGAGCGTGCGCGCGGCCAGCGCCCGGCCCAGCCCTCGCCCGCGTTCCGCCGGCAGCACACCGATGTTGAACACACCGGCCGTCTCGCCGCTGAGCACACCCAGCCCGGTGCCCACGGCCCGTCCCCGCCGGTACGCCAGATATCCGGTGAAACCCGGCGCCTCCAGGACCCCGCCCTGCATGAGGCCACCGAAATCCGCTCCGAATCCGGCGTTGAGGACGCGGGTGTAGAGGTGGCTCTGATCCGCGCCGGCCACCCGGATCGCCGGGTCCGAAGCCCCGTCGAGCACGGCATCGGTGGCCGCGCAGGCCATCACCGGCATCGGCGAACGGGCGGTCAGGCCGTGCCGGGCCGCGAGACCGGCGACCGCGTCCGCCGCCTCCCCGCGCACGATAATCGACCAGGGCACCTCGTACCGGGCCACGACGGCCGCCATCTCGTCCAGCGCCGCGAGGTCGGGCTCCCGGCTCATGTCGTATGCCGCGTTCAGCGAGGTCACCGGGGTGCGGGTGATCACCGCCCCGGCCGGTCCGCGGGCGGCTCGCCGGCCCTGCGGCGTCACCTCGGCCAGCCAGCTGACGGCGTCGGCCCAGCCGGCCGCGATGCGGTCCGGCAACGTGTTCACAAAAGTCTCCACACCATCCGGATGCGTGCCGCGGCGCCGAAGTTCGGTCGCCGGGTAAAGAAACTCTCCACTGCTCTTCTCTAGCTTTGCCGCCATGCCGCTGACCGATACCGATGACGCCCGGCTCGTCCACGCCGCCCAGCAGGGTGACACCGACAGCCTCACCGCGATCTTCCGTACGCACTACCGCGGCATGCGGTCGGTCGCGAACCAGATCCTGGGCCCGGGCCCGGACGCCGAGGACGCCTGCCAGGACGCCGCGATGGCGGCGCTCGGCCGGATCCGCGGGCTGCGGGACCCCTCCGCGGTACGGGCGTGGCTGCACACGATCGTCCGTAACAACTGCCGGATGCGGCTCCGGGCGCAGCGGACCGTCGTGATGGAGATCAAGGCGGATCTGCCGGCGCCGGAGGTCGACGGCCCGGAGCGGGTGGTCGACCGCGACGCCGACCGCGACTGGGTCCGTTTCGCGCTGGGCCGGCTGTCCCCCGCGGTGCGCCCGGTCGCGGTGCTGCGTTACTTCTCAGACCGCCATTCGTACGAGCAGATCGCCACGCTCTGCGGCATTCCGGTCGGCACGGTGCGCAGCCGCCTGAGCGAGGCCCGCCGGCAGCTGGCGATCATCCTGCCCGGCGTGCACGACGAGCGGCACGGGGACGCGGCCGCTCTCACCGCCCAGCGCCGGGCCGAGGCCGCTGCGATCCTGGCGGGCACGGCGCCGGGCGCCTCCGAGCGCTGGGCGCCGAACCTCGTCGTCCACTGGCCGGCCGGTCACCGCACGTCCGGGCCCGCGGCGCTGCGGGCCGCCGTCGAGCAGGACTGGCGCCTCGTCGACGTCGTCGCCGGCCCGGACGTCACCGTCTGGGAGACCGTGTCCGCCACATGGCTGCTCATCGAGACGAACGGCCAGGTTCACGAGGTACGCGTCGTGCATCGGTGACCCGATCTCGACCAGCAGTCACATCCCGGGCGGCGTGCCGAGTTTCGCGAGGAAGTCGTCGGCGCGCCGGGCGAACAGGTGCGCGCCGCGCTCGGCCGACAGCGTCCGCGCCGCGACCGCGGCCGCACGGACCACCGGCTCGGGCTCGCCGCACGCGGCCAGCGCCTGCGCTCGCTGCAGGAGGAGCAGGCCCTCGGCACTGCGCTGTCCCTGGGTGCCGAGTGCCCGGATCGCCGTCTCGATGACGGACCGGGCCGTGGCGGGCTCGCCGGCCGCCAGCCACATCTCCCCCACCAGCCCGGAACAGAACGCGAAACCCGATCGGGGCGGGTCGGTCAGCGCCTCCGCCACGATCGCGGACGCCCGGTCCGCAGCACCGGCCGGATCGTTGCCCGTCACCGCGCGCGCCCACCAGAGGCATATCTCCACGTACGCACGGACGTGCGGGAACGCCCGCTCCGGAAAGGCGGCCATGCCCTTCTCCGCGACCCGCAGAACCCGGCTGGCGTCGCCGGCCATCGCCGCGGCCGTGGTGCTGTGGTGCGCCCACCGAGTCACTTCGAACGGCTTACCGGCCGCGCTCGTCTCCATCAGATCGAACAGCTCCTGCGCCGCCTCGGCGTGGCCGTTCATGGTCAGGACCGTCGCGCGCATCCCCGGCCACAGCATCCCCATGTCGCGGCGCAACCGTTCCGGCGCACGGTCGGCCAGCTGGTCGAGCAGGAAGCCTTCGTTCTCGCCCAGCGACCGCACCGCCTCGGTGATGTCGCCGCGATCCCATTGATGGATGCCCCACGCCTGTGGGCCGTACGTCCGCACCACGGGATCGGCGGACGCACGACTCACGGCGAGCATGCGCCCTGCCAGTTCGGCGCTGCGCTCCAGGCGGAGGCCGTGCGAGGTGGCGATCCAGCTGGACAACAGCGAGTCCGCGGCCTCGCGTTCACGGCCCAGGCCACGGGCCAGTTTCTCGACGCGTTCCAGCAGCTCCGGCGCCGTGTCGACGTAACCCACCTGCATCGCGGCAACGGTCGTGAGCTGGGTCAGTGCGGACAGCTCCAGCTCCGTCTCGCCGGCCTTGGCCGCCAGCCGCACGGCCGAGCGGAACTGCCGCTCCGCCGCGGCGAAGGCGGACTTGTCGGTGGCACGACGACCCGCGCGGATCAGCGCCCGCACGGTCCGGACCGGATCGGCGAGCGGACCCGCGACCCACAGGTGGTACGCGAGACGTTCGGTGCCGGACTCCTCGATCGTCGCCGTCTGCTCCAGCGCGTCAGCGACGGCGAGGTGCAGCAGGGCGGTGCGTCCCAGCGGGGTGGCCGCGGCGACCGCCTCGCGGACCAGGTCGTGGGCGAAACGGAACACGAACGGGTCACCGGGCGCCCGCACCACCATGCCGAGCGACCCCAGCGGCTCCAGGCGTTCGAGGCAGGTCTGCGGGTCGAGGCGGGCGGCCCGGGCGAGCAGGCCGAGCGTGACGTCGCGGCCGGCGATCGCGGCAGTCTCCAGCAGGTCACGGGCGCCGCTGTCGAGCCCGCGTATCCGGTCGAGAACCACGTCACGGACCGTGGACGGCACCCCGGCCCGCTCGACGGCGTCCCTGCTCAGGTCGCCGCCGCCGAGCAGGCGGGCCAGCTCACGAACGAAGAACGGATTGCCATCGGTACGCGCGTGGATGGCCTCGGACACGCTCGGATCCGCGTCGACGCCAGTCTCGTGGCGGACCAGCTCGGCCACCTCGGCCGGTCCGAGCGAACCCAGCGAGAGGCGGCGGTGACCCGGCACCCGGGCCGCTGCGGCCAGCGTCCGGGCGAGCTCCGAACCGGGTAGCGGCGCCTGGTTGCGCAGTGAGCCGGCCACCACCACGCCGGCCGGCAACCGCGACACCAGATGCCCGAACAGCTGCAGCGACTCGGTGTCGAGCCACTGCAGGTCGTCGATCAGCAGCAGCACCGGCCGCTGCGCCGCCATCTCCCCGAGCATCGACCCCACCTGCTCGAACAGCCGGAACTGGGTGCCGCTGTCCGGCACGGCAATCTCGGCTCGCGGTGCCACCAGCCGGCCCAGCTCGGCGGTGAGCCACCGGGCCCGGGCAGCCGCGGGCAGGCTCGCCACGACGGCGCCGATCGCCTGCACCCAGGGCCACATCGCCGGCGTGCCGTCGCCCTCGACGCCGCCGCCCCAGACGGTGAGCATGCCGTGCCGGTCCGCCTCGGCGGCTATCTCCTCCAGCAGGCGGGTCTTGCCCACTCCCGGCTCGCCCTCGACCAGGGCCAGGCCGGTGCCACCGGTCAGCGCCGGTTCGACGAGGTGCCACAGGGCGCGCAGCTCCTCGGACCGCCCCACCAGACCAGCGGGCGGCACCGGCGCTGCCGCCGCCGGACGGACGGGCGAAACGGCGGGCACGAACGGCGGCGCCTGCCCGCCGAGCACCCGCCGATGGGCCCGGAGCAGAGCGGTTCCCGGGTCGACACCGAGTTCCTCGGCCAGCCGGGCACGCACCGCCAGGTAGACCGACAGCGCCTCCGCCCGCAGGCCTGCCGCGCCGAGAACCGTGATCAGGCTCGCCTGCACCGGCTCGTGCAGCGGCCCGATCGAGGCGGCCAGGCGCACCGCCGGCAGCACCCGCTCGGGGCGGCCCGCGGCGACCGCCAGCTCCGTCGCCGTCACACAGGCGTCGAAGAATTCGCCGTTCAGCCCCGCGAAGATCGACATGGCGGCCGGCGGATGGGTCATGCCGTCGCCGGCGGGTCCCTGCCACAGGCGCAGGGCGGCTGTGTAGGCGTCGAGCGCAGCGTCGTCGCGCCCCGCAGCGGCGGCGGCGGCCACCAGACTCCGGAAGTCCGCTAGATCGAGTGTTCCGGGGCGCGGCACGAACTGATAGGCGTTGCCGCGACGCACCAGGTACGACGCGGCTCCCCGGACGGGCAGGCCCGGTTCCAGCAGGCGCCGCAGCGTGCCGACGTACTTGTGGATGACGTTCAGCGCGGTGGCCGGGGCAGCCTCGTCCCACATCAGGTCGACCAGCTCGGCCACGCTGACCGGCTGTCCTGCCCTGGCCAGCAGCAACGTCAGGAGGTACGCCTGCTGGCGCGGGCCCAGATCGAGCTCTTCGCCGTCGCGCCAGAGCCGCGGCGGGCCGAGGATCTGGGCACGCACACCCGGAGGGACCGTCATGCCGATCGGTGCCCGGCGCACTGCGCTCGCTCGGCGGACACCGGCGCCTCCTGCTTGATCGAGCGCTCCCGTGCCCGCACCCCCGCCGCACGCACCTGCCACAGGGTAACCGCCGGGCTCACGGCGGACCGGTCAGGTGACGGAAGGGCCAGGTGGCGGAAGGGTCAGCTGGCGGTGCCGGGCTTGCGGCCCCGCAGCTCGGTCAGCTCCCCGAGCAGCCGGCGGTTGGTGTCCCGCAAGTCCTTCAGCTCGCCGTGCAGCTTCTCCAGTACGGGAGCGAGCTCAGCCTGCGTCCATCGGGGCGTGATGTGCTGCGGGCAGTTCCAGTCATATCCGTGCACCTCGACGGTGATGACCCGTTCGACGTGCGCGCGGTAACCCGGCGTGCTCACCTTCGCCACCAGGTCTGCCGCGTCCGCACGCCGGGCATCAACCACCCGGGCCTCGCCGAGGATCTTGAGCCGCTGCTGACGGGCGTAATCGATCAGGAAGATCGACACCTTCGCGGACGACCGGAGGTTGCCGATCGACACGTACTGCCGGTTCCCTCGATAGTCGGCCCAGCCCAGCAGGCCGGCATCCAGCACTTTCAGGAACCCGGGTGGCCCGCCCCGGTGCTGGACGTAAGGCCAGCCGCTCTCCCCGGCGGTGCCGAGGTAGAAGGTGTCGCGCTCGGCGATGAACGCGGCCTCGTCCTCGCCGAGTTCGGCGTCGGTGTCCCACCCGGCGATCAGGCGCCGCATGGCGGTGTGACTGCCGTACTCCTGTTGCGCGGCCTCGACCGAGGGAGTCTCGAGCGCGGTCAGGTAGCGGTGCGGCACGGCATCCTCCAGGAGCTGGTTTCGTCATGACGCTAGCCAGCCGCACTTGACGATTCGTGGATCACCGGCCCGATCCGTCGCCGGATCGCTGGTACACAAGCTGTCAAGAGGCCCTCGATACGGTCGCGCGGTGACTGCTCCCGAGGAACTTCGCGCCGCCAAATACGTCCTGCTGACCACATTTCGCCGCGACGGCAGTGCCGTGTCGACGCCGGTCTGGATTCTGCCTGCCCCCGGCGACGAGCTGGCGATCTGGACCGGCGAGGACACCGGCAAGATCAAACGGATACGCCGCGACAACCGGGTCACGCTGGCGCCGTGCACCGTCCGGGGCCGCGTTCTCGGCGAGACCGTGGAGGCGACGGCTCGGATCGGCAGCCGCGAGCAGACGCACTGGGCGGCGAGGCGGATCCTGCGGAAATACGGCCTGATCGGCCTGTCGGTCCTCGCCGGGAGTCTGCTGAAGAACCGCAGGCTCGGAGGAGTCGCGGTCTTCCTGACCCTGTGATCGACAGCGGGTGGTGACCTGCCATCCGCACCGCATCTGCCGGGCGCCGTGAACGGCGCCCGGCACGAGGTTGCTCACGCTGACGGTGCTCCTGAACGATCCAGGGAGCGGACCCACGAGAGTGCTTCGTCGGCGAGCTCACGCCAGCCGTGGTCGAACACGCCGCTGTGGCCGCGGTCGGGGTGACAGGTGATGTCGGTCCGGGCCGCCGAGCCGGCGTAGAGCCGGTGGGCCGCGCGGACGACGACGGCCGGAACGGTGTGGTCCCTGCCCGCCGCCACCATGAGCAGCGGGCCCCGGTTCGCCGACGCGGTGTCGACGGCCGACGGCGCGTCACGGGTGAAGTTCGCCGACGACACCTCGAACAGCGGGCGTCCCGGCCCGGGGATGGTGAACCGCTCGTACAGCTCGGCGGACTCGGCGGCGGGCAGCGCGTTGCCGAACGAGTACGCGAACTGCTTCTCGGTCAGCGACACGGCCCGCTGCTTGTTGCCGGGCCGCGACAGCACCGGGAAGCTGGTGCGCAGCAGGCTGAACGGGAGTGCCCGGACGCCTTTGATCGGCGCCGGGGAGAACGCCACGGCGGCCGCGGCGAGGCCACGGTCGAGCAGCTTCTGCGCGATCAGCCCGCCGAACGAGTGGCCGATGACGATCGGTTTCTCGTCGTAGCCGGCCAGCACGGCGGCATACGCCTCGGTGATCGCGTCGACGCCGTACCCGGCGACGGCGTCCGGGTTCGCCCGGGTCGCGGCGACGGTGTCGCCGTCGCCCGGCCAGCCGGGCGCCGCGGTCCGATAGCCCTGGAGCTCGAAGAGCTCCTGCCACGGCTGCCAGGCGCTGGAGTGGATCCACAACCCATGGATGAATACGACCGGCCTGCTCATATATGCCCCCACCTACCCGAAGTTCACGTCTGCCGGAAAGGTAGAACAGCGCTCTTGACGGTCAGTGGATCGGCAGCTTCCGCGCCAGGTTGTCGAGCTGCTCGCGCATGTGCGGCGGGCCGCCGCCCTGGAAGGAGTCGAGCACCTCACTGGCACGGTCGAACGCCTCACGGGCCCCGGCGTCGTCGCCGAGGGTGTTCAGCAACTCGGACAGGCTGCGGAACGCCTGGAAGTGGTAGGGCCCCTGGCCCACCGAGCGGGCCGCGGCCGCGGCCCGCCGCAGTTCGGCCACCGCGTCGTCGGTGCGGCCGAGGTCGACGAGGTTGTGCGCGATGGAGACCCGGATCATGGCTTCCTCGTGCCGGCGGCCGACCCGCAGGTTGATCTCCAGGGCCTGTTGCAGCACCCGCGCCGCCTCGGCGTGCTGGCCGAGCCGGGCCAGGGAGCGGCCCTTGCAGTCCAGGCTGCGCATCAGCGACGTCTCGTTGCCGGCCGCACGGCACAGCTGCACCGCCGTCTCGGCGCTCTCCAGGGCTTTCTTGTGTTCGCCGAGTGAGGTGTGCACGGCGTGGACGTTGATGTGGGTCAGTGCCTGTTCGAGGAGCATCCGGTACTCGTCGAACACTTCCAGGGCCGCGGCGAGTAGCGCGAGCGATTCCTCATTGGCGCCGAAGAACCAGCGGGCGCCGGCGAGGCTGCGCAGCACGTGTGCCTCGCCGAGCACGTCGCCGCTGCCGCGGGCGGCCTGTAGCGCGACCCGCATGACGTCGTCCCAGTCCTGGAAGTAGCCGTACCACTCGAAGTACTGCTGCATGGTGATCGCCAGCTGCCACGGGACGATGCCGTACCCGAGGTCGGCCGCGACGCTCACGGCCTCCTTGAGTGCCCGCCGGTGCCGGGCGAACCAGGCGATGGCTTCCTGGTAGGTCTGCGGGTCTTCGGGCGCCACGCCGGGCAGCGCCGGATCGGGCGGGATCGGCGTACGGTTCGGGGCCAGCACCACCTGGGCGTTGAAGCTGCTGTGCAGGTAGTACTGCAGCAGCCGGGTGACCGCGGCGCGCTGCTCGGCCGGCGGGTCGAGGGTCCGGAAAAGCTCCTCTGCGTACGCCCGGACCAGCACGTGCCCGGTGAAGCAGCCGCCGTCCTGTTCGGTCACGAGCGCAGCCTCGGACAGCTCCTCCAGTGCGGCCCGTGTCCCTGCGGCGTCGCCTCCGGCCAGACTGACGCAGGCCTCGGCCGTGATGCCGGCGGTCGGCGCCTGCGACAGCAGCCGGAACAGACGGGCCGCACCCGGGCTGAGCTGGCGATAGGACCAGGAGAACGCGGTACGCGGATCGGTCACGCCGCGGCCCTCCGGGAACGCCGCCAGCCGGTGGGCGCCGTCGCGCAGTTCGGCGGCGACCGTGTCCATCGACAGTTTCGGGCGTACGCCGAGTCGCGCCGCCAGCACGGCCAATGCCAGCGGCAGGCGGCCGCAGAGCTCGATGATCTCGTCGAGGACCGTCTCGCCCCCGTCGAGGTCGCGAAGGCCGGCGAGCCGGGTGGTGAGCAGTTTCCGGGCGTCCGGCAGGTCCGGCAGGTCGGCCCGGTGCAGGCGAGCGCCGTCGGAGGCGGCCAGACCGACCAGCGGCCGGCGGCTGGTGATCAGCACCAGGCTGTCCACCGAGTTCGGCAGCAGCGGTCGTACCTGTACGGCGTCGCGGACGTCGTCGAGCAGCACCAGGAAGCGCTTGCCGGCGGTGAGGCTGCGGTACGCCCCGACGAGCGCGTCGAAGGTGTCCGGCACGTCGGCGCCGTACAGGCCCAGGGCGTAGAGCAGGGAACGCAGCGCGTCGGCGGCCGGGACGCTGCCCTGCTCGTCCTCGTTGCCGCGCAGGTCGAGGTAGAGCTGGCCGTCGGTGAAGTCGGCGGCGACCTGGTGGGCGAAGTGGGCGACCAGCGTCGACTTGCCGACGCCGCCCATGCCGTCGACGGCGACCACCATCGGGCTGGTCCGGCGGCTGTCGCGCATGGCGTCCATGTGGTCGTGCAGCACGCTCATCTCGTGCGAGCGGCCGACGAACAGCGGCTGGTCCGGTGGTAGCTGCGCCGGGCGTACCAGCGGGACGGGTCGTGCCGGCACCGCGGGCGGGCCGGGGTCGGCGGGCTCCGGCGCCCCACCCTGGGTGAGCACCTGCTGCTGGGCGTTCTGCAGTTCGCGGCCGGGGTCGATGCCGAGTTCGTCGGCGAGCCGTTCCCTGACGCTGCGGTAGGCCTCGAGCGCCTCGGCCTGGTGCCCGGCCGCGGCCAGGGTCTCCACGAGCGCGACGTGCACCGGCTCGTGCAGCCGGCCCATCTTGGCGGCCAGTCGCAGCGGCGCGAGCACGCGGGACGGATGGCCGGTGTGCCCGGCGATGCCGGCGGCCGCGACCACGGCGTCGTAGAACTCGCCGTCGATGCCGGCGAAGGTCGCCGCGGCCGCGGCGCTCTCGGCCAGGTTCGTCCCCGCGGCGCCCTGGCACAGGCGCAGTGCCCGGGTGTAGTCGTCGAGGGCGTCGTCGAGCCGGCCTTGGGCCTGCGTTTCCTTCGCGCGCACGACCAGCTGGCGGAACGCGATCAGGTCGAGGGTCTCTGGCCCGGCGCTGAAGCGGTAGCCGTTGTCGTGGCGTGTCAGGTAGGCGCCGGGTGCGCGCGGCGCCAGGTCGGGTTCCAGCAGCCGGCGCAGGACGCCGATGTATTTGTGGATGACGTTCACCGCGCTGGCCGGCGGGTTGGCTCCCCAGATCAATTCGATCAGGTCGGACATGCCGATCGGCCGGCCTTCCTGGGCGACCATCAGAGCCAGCAGGCACCGTTGCTGGCGGGGCCCGGCATCGAGCTCGGTGTCGCCTCGCCAGACCCGTAAGGGCCCCATGATCTGCAGGCGGAGAGCATCGGCGTCGGTCAATCGAAGTTCCTTCAGGGTCGGGACGAGTCATGACCGTAGTCACGACCAGTGGAAGAGTTCTGGACGCCGGCTGAACGCGTTCAGTCCCTCCCCGCGCCCACCTCGCGCCAGAAGTCGATCATCAGCTGTTCCAGCCGCAGCCCGGCCTCGAGCGTGGCCCGCCTCGGCGTGCCCGGCCGCAGCAGGCCCGACGCCACCAGCGCCTGGTATTGCGCGAGGCGCTGCTCGTGGGCGGCGATCTGTTCCCCGGCCAGACGCTCGATCGCGACGGCCGCGCCGGGGTCGCGGGTGGATTGGAAGAACAGCCGCAGCAGTCCCTCGTCGTGGATCTCCATGGTCGATCGGCTCGGCGCGGCGAGCCATCGGTCCAGTTCGCGCCGGCCCTCGTCGGTGAGCGCGAGCGTGCGGCGCCGGCGGCCGTCGTTTTCCTGGTGCTCGGGGTCAGATCATCCCGGTACGCACGGCGTACGCGACCGCGTGCGAGCGATTCCGCAGCTGGAGACGGTTCGTCATGCTGTAGATGACGTTCTTCACGGTCCGCTGGGAGTAACTCAGCGCGTCCGCGATCTCGTTCGTGTCGAGACCGTCCGCCATCAGCCGCAGCACGTCCACCTCACGCGGGGTCAGTCCCGCGGCGTTCTGGCCGCGCGGCGCGAGCACCTCGCGATGCACCCGCTCCAGGTGCCGCAACAGCTCGCCGACCAGGTTGGAGGGCAGCACCCCGCCGCCGGCCGCCGCGGCGACCACGCTGTGGGCCAGCCTCTCCGGGCTCACCGCCGCGCGCGGCAGGACCGCGACGACCCGGCACTCCACCGCGATGACCAGGTCGGCCTCGGTGAAATCGTGCACCACCAGCACGACCGGCGCTCCGGTCTCGGCGGCCGACAGGCGCAGCATGGCGATCACCTCGGCGCTCAACCGCTCGCAGCAGACCACCAGCACCCCGCCCGGCACGGCCGCGTCGCCGTCCACGACGGTGATGCCCGGGCTCGCGTCCAGGAAGCTGGCAAGCCCCTCCCGGCTGAGCGCGTCCGACGCCCGTACCGTCACCTGCACCATGTTCACCGCCACCTCCCGGATCGCGTCACCGGGACCAGTGTGTGAGGCCGTACTTCACGAACAGTGAACGCCGCCTGATCGGCGGCACGGCACGCGGCGGTCAGTCGCCGAGTTCGCTCAGCAGCCGCTCGGCCTGCCGGGCGAACAGGTGGGCCTCGCGACCGGCCGACAGCGCCCGGGCCCGCTCGGCCGCGGCCCGGACGACGCCGGCGGGTTCGCCCCGGGCCAGCAGCAGCCGGGCCCGTGTCAGCAGGAGCAGGCCCTCGCAGTGGCGCTCACCGTGCGTACGCATGCCGTGCTCGGCGCGGTCCAGGGCGGCGCCGGCCGCCTCGGTGTCACCGGCCGTCAGGTACAGGCCGGCCAGCAGGGCGAGCCAGGTGGTGTACGACGAACGCGGCGGGTCGAGCAGATTGCCGGACACCAGCCGGTCGAGCTCGGCGGCGGAGGCTGCGGACGCTGACGGGTCCTGGCCGGTCATGCCCAGCCCCCAGCAGCGGCCCAGCCGGGCATACGTGCCGAGGAAGACGAACGACAGGTCGGGGTCGACGGCGATGCTGCGCTCCGCGATCCGCAGCGCCCAGTGCGGGTCCTCGGCCAGCCCCGCCGCGATGACCGCGAAGGACGCCCAGAACGTCACCGCGTACCGATCGTCCCCGGCCTCGGCCTCCATCGTGTCGAACAGCTCCCGCGATCGCGCGACGTCGCCGTGCAGGGTGGTCATCAGCGCGAGCATGCCGGCGGCGAGCAGTTTCACGTCGCGCAGCAGCGGAAGGTCCTCGGTCAGCACCCGGTCCTCGGCCGCAGCCTCGGTGCACCACGTCAGATGGCGCGACGCCTCGCCGATGTCGCCGGATTCCCACTGGTGCATGCCCCAGGCGAGCAGGCCGTAGACCCGCACGACCGGATCGCCGGACGCCTCGCCCTGCTTCCGCAGCCGCTGCGCCAGCGGGCCGCTCCGCTCGACTTCCGCGCCCTCGGACAGTCCGGTGAAGCGGGTGAACAGGAAACTCGTGGCCTCACGCTCGCGGCCCAGCTCACGGGCCAGCGTCTCGGCACGTTCGAGGATCTCCGGCGGCGACCCGACGTATCCCTCCAGCATGCCCAGGACCAGGGTGAGCTGCGACAGCGCGGCCAGCTCGAACTCCGCGAGCCGGGCTTCGCGGGCCACCCGCACGGCCGTGCGCAGCTGCTGTTCCGCTGCTTCGAACGCGGACTTGCCGGTGGCCTGCCGGGCCGCGTGGATCAACGCCGTGACGGTACGAGCCGGGTCGGCGAGCGGGCCGGCCGCCCACAGGTGGTGGGCGAGCCGCTCGGCGGCTGACTCGCCGCCCGGGTCGGCGGCGTCCAGCGCGTCGGCGATGTGCAGATGCAGCCGGGGAACCAGGTGCTGCGGGGTGCTCACGACGATCGACTCGCGGACCAGATCGTGGGCGAATCGGACGGCGAACGGGTTGTCCGGCGCGGGCCCGAGCAGGCCGAGGGCCTCCACCGGTTCCAGGTGATCGAGCGCCGCCTGCACGCCCGTACCGGCAGTGCGCGCGAGCAGCTCGACGTCGGCTTCACGGCCGAACAGCGCCGCGATCTGCAGCAGCCGGCGAGCCTGGTCGCCCAGTCCGGCGATGCGGTCCTGAACCACGTCGCGGACCGTGGAGGGCACGCCGGGCCGGGTCGTGGCCTCGTCGGCGAGCTCGGTCCCGCCGGCGCCCAGCAGCCGGGAAAGCTCCCGGACGAAGAACGGATTGCCGGCGGTGCGGGCGTGGATGCCGCGGGCCACAGCGGGCGCCGGCCGGCGGCCGGTCTCCCGGCGTACCAGCTCACTCACCTCACCGTGGCTGAGCGGGCCGAGCCGGATCCTGCGGTGACCGGACGCCCGGCTGGCGGTGGCGAGCACCCGGGTCAGGTCGGGGCTGGGCACCGGCGCATGGGTACGCAGCGCGCCGACCAGTGCCGCACCCGCCGGAAGCCGCGCCGCCAGGTGCCCGAACAGGTGCAGCGAGGCCACGTCAGCCCAGTGCAGGTCGTCGATGATCAGCAGCAGCCGGCGCTGAGCGGCAGCGCGGGCGACGAGGTCGGCGACCTGCTCGAACAGGCGGAACCGCGCACCGCCGCCGGGTGCCGCCAGCGTCTCGCGGGCGGCCTCGCCGAGTGCCAGCAACCGGTCGAGCTCGCCGGTCGGCTGGTCCCTGCGA
This sequence comes from Actinoplanes lutulentus, assembly GCF_003259845.1. GTDB lineage: Bacteria > Actinomycetota > Actinomycetes > Mycobacteriales > Micromonosporaceae > Actinoplanes > Actinoplanes lutulentus. The sequence goes on along the minus strand of NZ_QLMJ01000027.1, from coordinate 119,884 downwards.
TGGGCTTCGGGCAGGGCCGCGAGGATCGCGCCGACCGCCTCGATCCACGGCCACATCGACGGGGTGCCGTCACCTTCCATGCAATGGCCCCACACCACGAGCGCGTCGCGCCGGCCGGCCTCGGCCGCGGCCTCCTCCAGCAGGCGGGTCTTGCCGGCGCCGGGCTCGCCCTCCACGATGACCACACCGGTGCCGTAACCGATCGCTGATTCGATCCCGGACCGCAGCACGGCGAGTTCCGCGACCCGCCCGACCAGGCCGTCGGTGCCGGTGAGCGCGTCCACCGCGGGCTCCACCGTGGCCGGTCCGGGCCGGCCGAGCACCTGCTGGTGCGCGGCGCGCAGTGCCGGTCCGGCGTCGATGCCGAGTTCGTCGGCCAGCCGGGCGCGGACCCGGCCGGCGAGCGCGAGCGCCTCGGCCTGCCGGTCGGACGCGCCGAGAGCGACGATGAGAGCGGCCTGCACCGGTTCGTTGAGCGGGGCCAGGGAGGCTGCCAGCCCCAGCGGCCGCAGCACCCGCTGGGGAGTGCCGAGCGCGACGGCGAGGTCGGCGGCGGCGATGCAGGCGGCGAAGAACTCCTCGTCGAGAGCCGTGAAGATCGGTTTCACCGCCGGGGCGCCACCGATCCCGCCGCCGGCCGGGCCGCGCCAGAGCCGCAGTGCCCGCACGTACGCGTCGAGGGCCGGGTCGCCGGACGCCCTCTCCGCCGCCGCGACGAGCCGGCGGAACATGACCAGGTCCAGCACGCCGTGGTCGTCGACGAAGACGTAGCCATTGCCGTACCGACGCAGGTAGGAGCTGGCGCCGCGAGGCGCCGCCGCCGGTTCGAGCAGCCGGCGCAGCGCGCCGATGTGTTTCTGAATCACGTTGACGGCGCTGGCCGGGGCGTCGTCGCCCCACATCAGGTCGATCAGCTCGCTGACGCTGACCGGCCGCCCCACCCGCGCCAGCAGCACGGCCAGCAGAAACGTCTGCTGCGGAGGTCCGAGATCAAGGGTGACGTCGCCGCGCAGGACGCGCAGTGGGCCGAGCACGTGCAGCCGGAGCCCGTCGCCGGATGCCGCGTCGCCGTCCGCGTGCTCCGGCGTGGCCGGCGTTGTCACCCTGATTACCCCTGACGCGCCGACGATGTTGCTCGATCGGGCATGGTTTCCCGATCGGCCGGATAGTACAGGGCGCCCGCCCGCGTGAGAGCGCCACGCGCATCGCGTCCCAGTACAGCGGCCTGCGATCGGCATCGACGTGCGTGGCGGCACGGCGACATCGGCCGGAGGCCATCTATGCCCTTTCGGGCAATCCGGCTACCTGGCCTCGAATCCCGGCCTGGGCGCGCTCCCATGATGCCCTGTTCAGCCGCACGGAAGTCGAAAGTAAGTCACGCACCCGATCCTGGATGCTGCGGGCAAGTCAGTAGTCAGGGGTGGTCGATGTCGGTAGCCGCAACGCGAGGCGGCAGTGAACGTGCCCGGCTGATCCCGGTGACCGTGCACGGCGACGACCCGCTGGTGCTCGCAGGGCTGACCCATCACCTCCAGGCGAGCCCGCTGATCGAGCTGGGCGACCCTGCCGGCGCCGGCAGGCCGGGCGTCGCCGTCCTCGCCGCCGACCGCATCGAGGAGCCGGTGCTGGACGACCTGGCCGCGCTGAGCCGTACCCGCCCGGTGGTCCTGGTCGTGGCCCGGCTCAGCGAGTCCGAGCTGCTCAAAGTACTGGACGGCGGTGTCTCGGCCGTCCTCTACCGGCACGATGTGACGGCCGAGAGTCTGCGCGACGCGGTCCGGACGGCGGCGCGGCACGGCCGGAATCTGCCGAGCGCCGCCGTCGGTCAGCTCATCGACACCGTGCTGAGGCTGCGCCGCGAGCCATCCGGCCCAGCCGAGGACACCCGGGCGCCGCGCGGGCGTGAGCTCGACGTGCTGCGCCTGCTCGCCGACGGCCTGGAGACCCGGGAGATCGCCCAGCGGCTCGACTGCTCCGAACGCACCGTCAAGAACGTGCTGCACGGCGTCACGGTCCGCTTCCGGCTGCGGAACCGCACCCATGCGGTCGCGCACGCACTTCGTGCCGGATACCTGTAACCGGATCCCGGTGGTCAGTGCGATGCCAGTGCGGGCGTCAGTTCACCTGAAGTGATCGTCCAGTGGACTCCGTCAGGCTGCACGCACAGCAACACCCGTACCAAAATGGGGGGTGAAGTGGTGTTTGCTTCGTTAACCGAGATTTCCACCGGCACCGACAACCTGCGCATCCAGATGCTCGGCCCGCTGCGGCTGTGGCGCGACGGCGAGGAACTGGACATCGGTCCCCGGCAACAGGCGCATGTGCTGGCGTTGCTGCTGGCGCACGCCGGCCAGCCGGTCAGCAAGTCCGAACTGATCGACCTGGTCTGGGGCGACGAAGCCCCGGCCAGCGCGCTGAACATCCTGCACAAGTACATCGGCAATCTGCGCCGGCTGCTGGAACCGGCCCTCGAACCGCGCCGCGACGGCTCGTATCTGCGGCGCCGCGGCCACGGTTACCTGATCACGGTCGGCCCGGACGAGCTCGACCTGGACCGGTTCCGCACACTCGTGCGCGCCGCCGCCGGAAAGCGCGCGACCGGCCGGCTGCAGGCCGCGCTCGACGACTACGCCGGGGCCCTGCACCTCTGGCACGGTTCCACCGCGCAGTCGCTGACGCCGGACTCCCCCGCGATACCGGTCGCGACGTCGCTCGACCACGAGTTCTTCGACGCCTGCGGCGCGGCGGCGGACCTCGCGATCACGCTGCGCCGGCCCAAACGGATCCTGCCCGCCCTGCGACTGGCCGCTTGGATGGCACCGCTGCACGAGTCGATGCAGGCCAGCCTCATCACCGCGCTGGCCGCGGACGGCCGGCAGGCCGAGGCCCTGGCATCGTTCCACGAGGTGAGCGCCCGGCTGGTCGAGGAACTCGGCATCGATCCCGGATGGGCGCTGCGGCAGGCACACCGGCAGATCCTGGCCGCCATGGCGGGGCCCGGTGCGGTTGCCGCGCCGGCCCGCCCGGCGCAGTTGCCGCCGCTGCTGCCCGCCTTCGCCGGGCGCGCCGGCGAGTTGGCGGCGCTCACCGAACTGCTGGCCACGCCGCGGACCAGCACGCTGGTCGTCGCCCTGGACGGCGTCGCCGGGGCGGGTACGTCGGCGCTGGCCAGCCAGTTCGCGCACGAGGTGGCCGCCCAGTTCCCGGACGGCCAGCTCTACCTGGACCTGCGCGGGCACGTGGCGGGCGCGCGAAGCCTCCCGGCGGAGGCCGCGCTGCACACGCTGCTGCGGTCGCTCGGCGTACCCATGTCCGGCATGCCGGACACAGTGGACACGATGATCGGGACCTATCGGAGCCTGACCGCCGGCCGGCGCATTCTGGTGCTGCTGGACAACGCCCAGGACGCCGCGCAGGTACGCGCACTGCTGCCGAACTCCGCGCACTGCCTCGTCCTGGTCACCAGCCGTACCCCGCTCGTCGGTCTCGCGGCCCTCGACGGCGCCCGCCTGCTGCACGTCGACCTGCCCGGCGCCCCGTCCGCCCGCGAACCGCACCGGCCGGCGGTGGGCTCAGCCCGGCAGCCCGGCCATGAACCGCTCGACACGGCGGGCGAACAGATGAGCCTCACGCTCCAGCGACAGGGTGTACGCACGCCCGGCGGCAGCCCGGACCGCCGCGACGGGCGCGCCCCGCGCCTGCATCAGCCGTGCCCTCAGCAGCAGGATCAGGCCCTCGGCGTACCGCTGGCCGTGAGTCTCGAGCAGGTACTCGGCACGGTCGAGGGCCGCGGCGGCCTCCTCCACCTGCCCGGCCGCCAACCACATCTCGCTGAGCAGCGCGTGCCAGGTGGACACACAGGTTCGGGTCGGCTCCAGCAGGTTCGCCGCGATGATCTCCTGAGCCTCGGCGATGGCCGCGGCCGGGTCCGGCCCGGTGAGCGCCAGCGCCCAGCAGCGGGCCAGCCGCTGATAGGTGCCCAGGAAGACGAACGAGAAGTCCGGGTCGGCCGCGATGCCGGCCTCGGCGGCCCGTAACGCCCAGTGCGGGTCCCCGGCGATCGCCGCGGTCCGCGCCGACAGCGACGACCACACCGTTATCGCGTACGGATCGGTTGCCTGCGCCTCGGCGGCGTCGAACATCGCGCGGGCCTCGTCGACGCGGCCGTGCAGCGCGGTCGTCTCGGCGAGCATGCCGTCCATCAGCAGTTCCACGTCGTAACGGACCGGGTCCTCGTCGCGGGTCGTGTGCAGCAGCTCGTGCGACCTCGTGAGGTAGCGAAACGACTCGCCGATGTCGCCGATGTGCCAGTTGTGCAGGCCCCAGGCCCGCAGACCGTACGTCCGCACGGTCGGATCCGACGACGCCTGGCCCTGTTCCAGCAGCTGCCGGGCCACCACGCCGCCGTGGTCCAGCTCGAGCAGGGTGGCGTGCACCAGCCAGCGGGAGAACTGGAAGCCGGTCGCTTCCCGCTCCCAGCCCAGGTCGCGGGCCAGCTGCTCGGCGCGTTCCAGCACGTCGAGGGTGGCCGCGCCGTACCGCGACTGCATGCCGACCGCCGCGGTCAGGGCCAGCGCGGACAGTTCCAGCTCGGCGAGGCCCGCCGAGCGAGCGGTCCGCGCCGCCGACCGCAGGTGCTGCTCGGCGGCCTGAACGGCGGACTTGGCCGCGGCCCGCTGCCCGGCGCGGATCAGCGACGTCGCGGTCCGGGCCGGATCGGCGAGCGGGCCGGCCGCCCGCAGATGGTGGGCGAGGCGCTCGGCGACCGCATCGTCGCCCAGCCCCGCGGCCTCCAGCGCGTCCGCGACGCGCAGGTGCAGCTCGGGCGTCTTCGGCCGGGGTGTCAGGCCGGCCACCGACTCACGGATCAGGTCGTGGGCGAACCGCACCGCGAACGGGTTGCCGGGTACCGGTTCGAGCAGGCCGAGCGCGTCCACCGGCTCCAGGCGGTCCAGGCACGACTGCACGCCGATGCCGGCCACCCCGGCGAGCAGCCGCAGGTCGATGTCGCGGCCGACCAGTGCGGCAATCCGCAGCAGCGCGCACACGTCGTCGTCCAGGCCGGCCAGCCGGTCGTAGACCACGTCGCGCACGGTGGCCGGTACGCCGGCGCGGGCCACGCCGTCCGCGGTGAACACGCCGGTCTCGGCGAACAACCGGGCCAGCTCCCGGACGAAGAAGGCGTTGCCTGCGGTACGCGTGTGGATGCCGAGGACCACGTCCTGTTCCGGGGCTTGGCCGGTCTCCCGGCGTACCAGCTCGGCGACGTCGGCCGGGGCGAGCGGCCCGAGCCGGATCCGGCGTTGCCCGGGTGCCCGGCTCGCCACCGCGAGCAGCCGGGTCAGTTCCGCGCTGGGCAGCGGTGCGACCGTACGCAACGCGCCGATCACCAGGCTGCCGCGTGGCAGCCGGGTGACCAGATGGGCCAGCACCTCGAGGGACGCGACGTCGGCCCAGTGCAGGTCGTCGAAGATCAGCACGCAGGGCCGCTGCGCCGACACCTCGGCTACCAGCCCGGCGACGCGCTCGAAGAGCCGGAACCGGGTGTCGTTCTCCGGCATCATCGCCCCGGCCGGGGCGTCGGCGCGCGCCTGCACCAGGCTGCCGAGCTCCCCGCCGAGCCACTTCTGCCGGGCAGCGGCGGGCAGACCGGTCAGGATCGTCTCGATGACCTGCACCCACGGCCACATCGACGGCGTTCCGTCGCCCTCCAGGCACTGACCCCAGAACACCTGCGCGCCACGCCGGCGCGCCTCAGCGGCGGCCTCCTCGATCAGCCGGGTCTTGCCGGCGCCCGGCTCGCCCTCGACGAGCACCACCCCGGAGCCGCCGCCCATCACCGCGTCGATCGAGCGCCACAGCTCCGCGCGCTCCTCAATCCGCCCGACGAGACCGGCCCGCCCCATGAGACCAGCCATCCCGACGAGACCGGCCATTTCGGCGGCCGAGGCCGCCGGGCGCGGCAGCGAGCCGGCCGCCTCCCGCGGCCACAGCGTCAGCCGCAGCACCCGCTGATGCGCGGCCCGCAGCAGCGGGCCGGGTTCGACATCGAGCTCGCCCGCCAGCCGCAACCTGACCTCGTCGAACGTCGCGAGGGCCTCGGCCTGCAGCCCGGCGGCCGCGAGCGTGGTGACCAGCCCGGCATGCACCGGCTCGTGCAGCGGATCCATCGTCGCGGCCAGCCGCAGCGCGGCCAGCACCTCCTGCGGCCGGTCCAGGGCCACCGCGAGCTCGGCCGCGGCGGCCGCGGCGTCGAGGAACTCGCCGTCGAGCGCGGCGAATGCCGGGATCGCGGCGGCGGCGTGCTGCATGCCCTTCGCGGCCGGGCCCGCCCACAGGCCCAGCGCTTCGGCATAGGCGTCGAGCGCCGCGCCGTCCCGGGCCGACCGGGCCGTGGCGACCAGTTCGCGGAACGCCACGACATCGGCCACCTCGCCGTCACCGGCGAACACGTACCCGGCGCCGCGGCGCAGCACGTACGACCCGTCGCCGCGCGAGGTCACGCCCGGCTCCAGCATCCGCCGCAGACCGCCGACGTGCTTCTGGATCAGGTTCACCGCGCTCGGCGGGACGTCGGTCCCCCAGATCAGGTCCACGAGCGAGCTCGTGGAGACCACGTGGCCGGCGTGCGCCAGCAGCAGAGCGAACAGATAGGCCTGCTGACGCGGGCCGGCATCTACCTGGACGCCGTCGCGCCAGATCCGCAGCGGGCCGAGGACCTGCACATAGATAGATCCGGAACGGGCGGGCGCCAGCACGCTTCCCACACCCCCGAGACACGGTGATTTCCGGGACGCCATCGTGACACAGCCTGGCGCCCGGCCGAAATGATCTAGGCGGTCCTCAGCGAGGAGGCCTTGTCGTTCATGTCGATCGTCGACCAGTGCGGCCCGAAGTTCATCTCCCGGCCCGGCCAGATCCAGTACGCGAGCCCGTTCTTCTTCGTGTTGTAGCTGCCCTCCGAATAGATCCAGAAGCCGCGGTTCGATTTGTTGACGACCGACGACACGGAATCGTTGAGGTTCTCGCCGTTGGTGTACCGGTAGTTACGGAAGTCCTCGAACTCGCCCGCGCTGTTGTTGCGCAGCAGGACCGCGACACTGCCGGTCTTGTCGTAGTGCTGGTAGAGGCAGACCTCGCCGTCACGGCAGGTGTACGCGGCCTGAGCAGCAGCCGGAGCCACGAACACAGCGCCGATGACGGCCGCGGCGGCACTGAGCACACCGGCAAGAGCAGAACGCTTGTTCATCGAACCTCTTCATGCGGGAATCTCAGCGATCCACCATGGAAAGAATGGCGGATCGCTCTTTCATCCCTGACGGTAATCGTGGCCTCTGAAGATTAAGTAGACGGTTAGTTGATCAGTCCAGCGACGGCAGGGAGGCCTTGCCCTTGTCGGCGATCACGAACGGCGTATCGATGTCGGCGGTGCCCTCGCCGATGGTCACCGCGGCGACCCCGACCCCGGTTCCGGCGATCTCGCCGGTCGGGTCCTGGATGATGTACGTGGTCGAACCGGTCCGGATCGTGTAGGTGGGCTTGCCGTTCGACTCGCCGGTCCGCCGGAACCGGAAGACCTGGTCGCCGGCCCCGGCGTCGCAGCCGGCCGTCACCACGGTGCCGGGCTTGCCGCCCGCGCCGAGCTTCGCCGACACGCACAACGCCTCGCCGCCGGCGCGCAGCTTGCCGGTGCGGATCTGGAACTCGTCGCCGCCGGGCGTGGTCGGTGTGAGCACGAACAGCTCGTTGTCGCCGAATGCCGAGGACAGGCCGATCTTGCCACCGCCGACGACACCGAGGGTGGCCTCGCTGTTCTTCGGCAGCAGGTAGACCTGACGGGTGCCGCTGAAAACCCCGCTGCCGTTAGCACCGCCGCCGGTCGCTGCGGTGGTCGGCGTGGACGCCGGGCGCGTTGTCGGCCGCGACGCGGGACTGGTGGTCGCGGCAGCGGTCGTCGGCTCGGCGGCCGGCTCCGTCCCGGCGGACGATGACGCCGGGACCGCCGCGGGCGACGGCGCCGCGACCGGAGGAACATCGCCCTCACCGCTGTTGCAGGCGGAGATCAGCAGCAGACCGGCGAGGGCCGCAGTGGCCGCGGGGACGCGAGCGGAGGAAAGCACAACGAACTCCTAAGACAGAGGTGTAGTCCGCAGTGTTTCCTCGTGATCCGGGCCGTGACCAGCGATGGGAGCGGAACAGGTGACAAAGAGGCAGCCGCGATGGGACTTTCTTACGGTCCGGGACCAAACCATGTAGACATCGATGAGCCCGCTCCGACGTACCGGTCACAAGCAACACGACACGAGGGAGACCGCCATGAAGTACGTCATCCTGATCCACTCGAACCCGCAGCCCTGGGGCCACCCGACCAGCGACTACCTCGACGCCCACAAGGCCCTGCCCGCCGACGTCCGCGCCCGCCTGCAGGGCGAGTTCAACCAGGTCATGACCGAACTGTCGGCCAACGGCGAACTCCTCGGCGGCGAAGCCCTCGGCGACCCCACCGCCGCCCGCCTCTACCGCTGGCGCGACGGCGATCCCCTGGTCAGCGACGGCCCCTACTCCGAGTCCAAGGAACACCTCGCCGGCTTCTTCCTCATCGACGTCGACAGCCAGGCCCGCGCCGAACAGGTCGCCGCCCGCTTCTCCGGCCCCGACGAAACGGTCGAGCTCCGCCTCCTCATGTGGCCCGGCGGCGACGACCAGTGACCGATTCTGATCTGGCTGACGTGTGGCGTCGAGAGGCGCCACACGTCCTGGCCGCCCTCCTGCGCAAATACGGCGACCTGGGCGACTGCGAGGAGGCGCTCCAGGACGCCGCCGAGGCCGCGACCACCCAATGGCCACACAACGGACTTCCGGACAATCCCCGAGCGTGGCTGATCACCGTCGCCGCCCGCCGGCTCATCGACCAGGCAAGATCAGAGACATCGAGGGTACGCCGGGAGCGGCTGGACGCGGCCCGCAATCCCCAGGTCTTCGACGGGCCGCTCGCGTACGACCGTGACGACACCCTGCGCCTGTTCTTCCTGTGCTGCCACCCTGCGCTGACCCGCCCGTCCCAGGTGGCGCTGTCCTTGCGTTCGGTGGGCGGCCTGAGCGTGGAGCAGATCTCAGCGGCGTACCTGGTGCCCGCGCGCACGATGACCCAGCGCCTGACCCGGGCCCGCACAGTCCTGCGCCAGGCGGGCGCCCGTTTCGACATGCCGTCCGATAATGATCTGCCCGACCGGGTGTCCGCCGTCCTGGACGTCTGCCACCTCATCTTCACCGAGGGCTACGCCCGGACCTCGGGCGAGCAGCTGCAGGACATCCAGCTCACGACGGAAGCGATCCGCCTGGTCCGCCAGCTGCACGACGCCCTACCGGAGCACGCCGAGGTGTCCGGCGCCCTGGCACTGATGCTGCTCACCCAGGCCAGGTCCGCAGCGCGTACCAATGCGGCCGGTGACCTGATCCCCTTGGCCGACCAGGACCGCACCCGATGGCGGCACGACCGGATAACCGAGGGCGTGGCCCTGCTGGAGAAGACCCTCCCCCGAGGCCACGTAGGCCGTTTCCAGCTGCAGGCCGCGATAGCGGCCGTGCACGCCGAGTCGGTGACCTACGAAGAGACGGACTGGCTGCAGATAAGCCTGCTCTACGACATGCTCACCCGGGTGGCCCCCAGCCCGGCGGTGACGCTCAACCACGCGGTGGCGGTGGCGATGGCCCACTCCCCCGAGGCCGCCCTGGCAATGCTGAAACCGCTGTCCGACGACCCGGCAATGAGCCGCCACCACCGCCTCTACGCCGTCCGAGCCCACCTGCTCGACCTCAACGGCGACCACGAGGCAGCCCAGGAGCAGTACAGACTGGCCGCCCGCCTGACCTCAAGCGGGCCGGAACAGCGCTACCTGAACAGCAAACTGTCCTCATAACCACCAAGTCAGCGAAGGTCGGTGTCCGTCGGCTCGTCGGCTTCCTTCGGCTCCGTCTCGTTCGACGGTGTCCTGCTCGCCGAGCTGCGGCGCCACGGCAACGAACCCTCCAGCTCGACCTCCAGCGAAAAGCTGAGGAACGTCCGGACCAGCACGAGGACGCCGAGCGTCAGCGTGCTCTGCAGGGTGCGCTCGACCGTGATGGTCAGCACGATGTCCGCGATGATCAGGATCTCGAGGCCCAGCAGGATGACCCGGCCGACATCCTGCCGGGCTCGTTTGTAGGCCGCCCGCGGATCCCCCTTGCGCAGCGACACCACGGCTGACACGAGTGCCAGCACCGAGCCGACCGCCAGGATGGTCGCGCCGGTGACCTCGAATCCGGTGACCACCCACTCCATGACCTCATCGAACCGCACTCTGGTTCCGCCCCCACCCCTGCATCGATCGCTTCCGCCGGCTCGGACCACCATGCCCAGAAGGCCGTGTCACGTACCGCGTAGTCGATCCGCCGGGAGCTGAAATCTTGTGAGGGCGATGCGGGTCACAGGTTGTTGATGCGGGCCAGCAGCTCTGCCTCGGTCAGGTTCTCCAGGACCGCGTCCTGCTTGCGGCCCAGGACTGCCAGCAGCTTCTCCTTCTCCAGCTTCTTGGCCGCCGCTGCCTTCGCCGCCTGGTCCTCCGCTAGGCGGATGGCGATGACGTGCTTGACGACCTCCAGCTTGGTCTCCAGAGTCGCCTTCGCCGCATTGGTCTCGGTGGCCACGAACGACTCGGTGTCGATGGCCTTGAGTTCGGCGTTGACGGTCTTGGCCACGTCATCGAGGCTGAAGCCGGACTTGGCGGTCAGCGGAAGCTCCCACAGCTGTTCCGTGGTCAGCAGGCCCTTGGTCGACGGGTATCGGAATTTCTCTCGTGTGGCCTTTTCGAAAATGGTCACGGTGGCCTCTCTCGGCTGTCGGGGCAAGGGTTCAGAACTGGATGCTGATGAGGCGGCGCCGGCCGCCTGTCGTGGTCACCTTGGCGACCACCGAGCTGCGGACCGTGGAGCTGAAGCCGAGGCCGGACAGCTGATCCGGCGACGGCTCGCACTTGGTGCGATCGCCGAGGACCTCGAACACCTTGCGGTGCGGTTGCAGGTCGCGGCGCAGGAACTCGTTGTAGATCCCCCGGGTCGGCTGGTCGTTCACGCACTCCTTCAGCATGAAGAGGTAGTGACGGTTGCCGACTTCGTTGTCGTCGAAGTAGTTCGGCGAGTACATGACGGTGGACACCGGCACGAACTGTTCGGTGGTGATGCCCCACAGGTCCTTGCCGGCGCTGCCCGGCCGCATGTCCTTACCCGGCCGGAAAGCGGTGATCTTCTCGCCGGCGACCGTCATCCGGCCCACCTCGACGGTCTCCTTCTGGCCGACCGCCCGCTCGTGGCTGTAGTGCTCGATCCTCCCGTTGCTCTCGGTCTCGATCACGAAGCCGACCCCGGCGCTCTCCCGCTTGCGGAACTGGTTCACCTCGATCCGGTACTCGCCGTCGGGGACGTTGCGGGTCCAGGTGACGTTCTCCACCGGCTCGCGGGACAAGCCCCCGCCCGCGTTCATGTCGACGTCCAGTTTGTTGCGCTTGTCCTGGTACCAGATGTGGTCGCCGTTGGGTTCGAACACGTGCAGGTCGAGGTCGTCGTGGTTGAACCAGGACAGGCTCACCCGCAGCTTGCCGGTGACGTTGCCGCCGGCCCGCTTGACCCTCTCCTTGATCGAGTCGGTGAGGTTGCCGTGGTAGGACCACCCGAAATCGTTGTCCCAGGTGAACAGCCGCGGTGCGGCCGGGTGCCGGCCGGTGGTGAGGCTGACGAAGTTCGGTTCGTGGCTGTTGGCGACCCACAGGTCGATGGTCGCGGCCCCAGGCAGGATGTCCTTCATGAAGGCGATCACGGGGATCTCCTCCGGCTTCGCGTCGCGAAGGCGCGGACCTGCCGGCGTGGTGGTGGCCGCCTGCATGAGCAGCCCTTCGATGCCGTCCTTCATCTGCGACTGGGTGTCGTTGCCGACCCACAACACGTTGGTGACCGACACGTCGGACAGCCGGGCGAACCGTCGCTGCAGCGACTCCTCGATGCCCAGCTCGTCGATGGTCTTCATGGCGGCCTTGACCATGGCCGGGGTGATCAGCGCGGTGGGGCGCTGGTAGTTCTGCGGTGCCACCCTCGACTCGAACGACCGGACCGCGTGCTCCAGGTCGACGCCCGCGGAGAGCTCCTGGACGAGGGTGCCGATCACCGTGTTACGGAACCGGGCCGCCGGGTTCATGGCGTTGGCGAACACGAAGGCCCGCCCGTCGGTGGCCTGCGTCCACTGGTTCTGCAACGACCGGAACTCGGTCACCGCCCGGCGATGCTCCGCGCCGCGGTAGAGGGCGTCGCCGTCGATGAGGTCGACGACGGTGTCCAGGGCCTGCTGGGTCAGCTCGGCCAGGCCGCGCTGGAACACCTGCACCGCGGCGTCGAACGAGCCCCGTGCCGCGCCGGCGTCGGTGGTGTGGTGCCGCTTCTCCACCCGGCCGTTCAGGTGGTGCCACACCTCGACCTGGCCGTCGCGCAGTGTCCGGGTCGTCCTCGTCCCGTACTGCGCCTCGGTGGACCGGAAAACGCCGGACAACGGCAGCATGCCGACGAATTCGTCCAGTGCGGCGGCGACGACGGAGAAGACCGGATCGGATGCGGACACCCCGGACCAGACGGTGCGGATCCGTCCGTTGTGGATCTCGACGACGTTACCGAAGTTCTTGATGAACCCGCGGCAGGTCGAGCAGTCGTACTCGGACCGCTCACGGAACCGGAGATTGGTGCCGGCCGGGAAGGATTCAAGGAAGGTGAGCCAGAGTGAGTCCCGGTCGAGGCCGTCGCCGACGACGTACAACTCGCCCTTGGACATCGTGGACAGACGTGTGCTCACGTCCGCTACGAACTGCTCGAAATCGCCCACCGTGTCATCCCCCTTGATCACCGCAGATCCTAGGGACCGCACGCGATCGGAGAAACGTATTTCCGGCTCGCGGCCGGCGAGCGCTACCCGCGGCTGATACGCCATTCGTCGGCGAGCAAGGCATAACCCAGGCAGTCGAGCCACTCACCCGATCGATGCAGTGAATCCCGGACGGTGTGGAACTCGCGGCGCATTCCGACGCGTTCCATCAGCCGCCATGACGCCTCGTTGTCAGCGAAGCAGACGGCCGTCACGCGGCGCAGTCCGAGATCCTCGAAGCAGAGCCGGAGCAGTTCACGGACGGCTTCGGTGGCGTACCCATGGCCTGCGTGATCGGGGTCGAGCACCCATCCCAGCTCCGCGTGCACGCTGCGCGCTTCTTCGGCGATCTCCGTCTGGGCCCAGGCGTCCTCGATCTTGACCATGAGGTCGCCGATGACGGCGCCGCTGTGCTCGATCACGAGGGTCCTGGCGAGAGTCTCCGGTGCCTCGAACCAGGTGCGGTGGTCGTCCAGGGTGGCCGAGGCGCGGGTGATCCAGTGGCTGACGTCGGCGCGGCGCCGGAAGTGCCAGGTGGCGCCGGTGTCGCCGGTGGTAGCCGGCCGCAAGGACAGCCGGTCGGTGCGCAGCGGCCAGGTCACGGCCGTCAAACCCGTGTGCGTAGTCATATGGTCAGCAGCCTAGGAAAACAGATTGCGACATGCAACCAGTTCCTCGAAGCGAAGCCGAGCGATACCGCAATGCGGTACCCGATCAGCAACATCGCCACCATCGGGCCGGCCCGTCAGGCTGCCGGCGTGCGCAGGGGGTCGAAGCGATCCCACGTCAGCCCCCACAGCGCATCGAATCCCCGGGAGTAGGCGAGTTCTCGCTCCGATGCGAAGATCGGGTAGACGCCGATCATCTCGATGTGGTCACCATCCAGGTCGAGGACCGGTGGAATCCTCTCGGAGGCGGGCGCCGCCAAGGCGACACTGCTCATCGGTGATGACGCGACATACGGCTCCTTGTAGCCAAGGACCTGCCCTGAATTGAACGGACAGATCCCGCGCAGAGCGGCCACGATTCTGGCCGGAATTCGAGACCATTCCACCTCGCTGGATCGCACGGTGATGCACAGTTCGCGGGCTCGCCCACCCCAATCCGGATGATTCGCCAGCGACAGCCCGTACGTGAATCCGGTGATGTATTGCGGCTCGGGAAAGCCGATGCAGGAGATCGCGCGGACCGGCCCGTCCGCCGCGACCCGCGGCTCGATGTCGGTAACGACGGGTGTCACCTCGCTGAGCGAGTCCAGCAGTTCACGGTATCGCTCGAACCGATCCGGCATCAACACTCCAAGCAGCAGGCAAGCCATCGGGTGGGTGGCGCCGCGCGCGGCACCACCCACCCGCTACATTATTTCACCTACCCGGCGGGCGGATAGAAGTGCCCCAATGCAGCATCCCACCATTGGGTCTTGCTGTGATCGATGTACGAATTGAACTCGTCGAACCTGGCCGCCGGAATTCTCCACTCCGTCAGATTGTCGATGCCATTCGAGTTGGGCAGCGGGAATTCGAGGTCTCCGAACGCCTCACGGAATCCGTCCCTCATGACGAATCGGTGGAACCCCAGGTCATGGCCGTTGCCGGCGTACTGTGCCGCACCCTCGGGCAGGTTGGACAGGTAGGCGGTCGGGTGATTGCCCTGGTGGTTGCCCGCGTTGAGACCCCGGGCCTCGCTCGCCCGTCGTCCTTCGCCGGGTGAGCGGTAAAGAACCACCTCGCAGTTGTGGACGAGGACCGATGCGGCACCGGCGAGTACGAAGTACGTGTGCAGGTCGTCGACGGTGAGGTCGTAGGTGCGGGCCTCGCCCTCGTACTTCTTGACCGCCGACAGCTGCACGTACGTCCCTGCGGAGGTCCGTAGCAGCTCGCCCTCGCGCAGATCACCGGCTTCCACCCACTGCTCGCGGGTGACCGACCAGAACGGGTGAGTCTCGGTGGTGGTGACGGTCTGCCCGTCGTCGACGGTCAGCTCGACGAAGTGCTTGTCATCATCCGTACGAATGGTGTGAGTGACCTGCCGGGAACCGGATTCTCCGGTCTCCGGGTCGGCCGCCCGCACCGTGTCGCCCGGCTCGACGTCCTCGATCGGCTTGCTCGTCCCGTCGGCCAGCAGAACCGCGGTGCCCGCGACGAAGCTGTGCGGCGTCGGGCAGGCCGAGCCGTCAGCCGCGGATCTCTTGGTCTTGGCCTTGGCCTTGGCGGCGACGGCCTTCGCCTTCTCCGCTGCCTTGGCGGCGACGGCCTTGGCCGCTCGGTCCGCCGCTTCCTTGGCTGCCGCCGCTTTCTCGGCCGCGGCCTTGGCCGCCTTTGCTGCCGCGTCCTTGGCGGCCTGTGCCGCCTTTTCCGCGCCTTGCAGGATGGCTCGGGCCCACTTCACCTCCTCGAAGAAGGTGAACACGGCCTTGCCGGCCCGGAAGATCGCCTCGCCGATCTTCTTGGCCTTGAAGATCTTGCCCCAGGGCAGCGCCCCGACGACCATCGAGACGCAGGCGACCAGGTCGCCCTTGAGGCAGTTGAGGATGTCGTTGATCCCGAGGAACTCCATCAGGATCTGGCCGCCGGCCTCCAGGATCACGTCCAGCGTGCTCTTGGACTGCAGCTGGTTGGCCCGTGCGATCTCCTCCGGCGACGGTCCCTGCACCACAGGTGTGGTCGTCGTGGTGGTCGGCCCGGCGTCCGGCACCGCCCCGGTCGGGTCGGTGTACGCCAGCGGGTTGTTGGACGCGTACGTGTACGCCGACGTGGCGCCCTTACCGGTGGGTTGCGGGTCCCGGCTGGCGAACCGGCCGGTGTCCGGGTCGTAGTTGCGCGCCCTCAGGTAGTAGTTGCCGTCACCGGACGTGGAGTCCTGGTACTGCCCGGTGAACTGCATCGGGTTCTCGATGCTCTGCGCCGGCAGCTGCTGCCCGGCCAGGGTCGGCCCCTCGCGCGGGTTGCCGAACGGGTCGTAGTCGTACCCTTCCTCGACCTCGCCGGTCGGCGTCAGCAGGTTCGCCACACCACCGAGCCAGTCATGGGTGTAGGAGTGCACGCCCGACGCCGGGTCGAGCAGGGCAAGCGGCTCGTCGTCCGGCCCATAGGTGAAACCGCGCTTCTCCACCACCGCACCGGCACTGTTCTCGACGGTGTCGATGCCGATCTGCGGCAGCGTGCCCGCCACATCCCACGACCAGTACTGCGTCGAGGTCTGGCTCTGCGCCGTCGACGTCGCCGAGATGCGCAGGCCGTCGGCGTCGTAGTTGAACGTGGAGCTCTGCCCGCTGGCGAGGGTCGCCTTGGCCAGGGTGTTGTCGAGGTTGTACTCGAGCCGGTCGCCGCCTGCCTTGATCTGGTTACCGCGCTCGTCGTACTTGTACTCGGTCTCCCGCTCGTGGTTCGGGCCTTCGAGTTCCGTCTCGACCAGCTGGTCGCCGTCGTCGTACTCGTACTCGGTGACGTCGTTGCCGGCGTTTCCGGTCCGGGTCTGCTTGGTCCGGTTGCCGTTCACGTCGTACCGGTAGTCGATGCGACCGGCCGGTTTGGCGTCCTTGTCGGTGCACGACGCGACCGCGTAGCAGGCCGAGGTGACCCGGTCCGCCTCGTCGTAGGCGTACGCCACCGATTCGGCCACACCGCCGCGGGTGGTGACGACCCGGTTCGGGTTGCCGACCGCGTCCAGGGTCAGAGCGTAGGAAGAGATCGGATCCTGTACGCCCGGCACGGACGAACCGGTCCGGTCGGTGCCGATCGCGGTCAACCGGCCCGCGTCGTCGTAGACCCGCTGCTCGGACAGCCCGGTCGGACCCGGAAGCACGGTGCTGGTCCGCCGGCCGGCGACGTCGTACCCGAAGCTCCAGTCCGCACCGGCCGCGCTCAGCGACGTGATCCGGCTCGCCGCGTCGTAACCGAACGCAACAGTGGTGCCGTCCGGGTACTGCCGTGACGTGACGTTGCCGCGGTTGTCGTAGTCGTAGCGGTAGACCTCGTCGGTCCGGCCCGCCTGCTTGCGGGTGACCGTCTGGATCTGGTCCTCGTCGTCGTAGACCACCTCGCGGACACCGGTCGGATCCCCGTACGACGTGACCCGGTCCTTGCCGTCGTACCGCCACTGGTAAACCGGTCCCCCGGTGCCCAGCGTGCGCTGGTCGAGCCGGCCGACGATGTCGTAGCTGTCGGCGATCGTGCGCTTGGCGCGTTCCTTGGCGCTGAGGTCCTCGATCTCCTCGTCCTCGCCGATGGTGATCGTCTGGATCCGGTTGCCGTCCGCGTCGTACTTCGCGTACGTGCTGCGTTCCAGCGCATCGGTGCTACGCGCCAGGCGACCTGCCTCGTCGTAGTCGACGGTGGTCCGGTTGCCCTTCGGGTCGGTGATGGAGGTGAGCGAGCCGTCGTCGCCGTACCCGTAGAACGTGGACTCGTCCTCCGGGTCGTCGACGTCCGGGGTGGTCACGCTGCGCGGCTGGTCGTCGTCGGTGTACGTGTGCCGCGTGGTGTGCTTGTTCGCGTCGGTGACCGAGGCCAGCCGGTTGATCGCGTCGTACTTCGCGGTGGTGACGTTGTCGAGCGCGTCGATCGAGCGGACCTGGTTACCGGCCAGGTCGTACTCGTAGTGCGCGGTGAACCGCTCCTTGTCCGCGCCCTCGACGTTGCCGCGCGGCTCGGTGACCGCGGCCAGCAGCCCGTCGTCGGTGTACTCGTACGTGGTGACCCCGCCGGTCGGCGAGATCGTCTTGATCTTGTTGCCGGCCGGGTCGTACTCGGTCTTGGTCTGCGCGCCGCCCGCGTCGGTGATGCCGCTCTGGCGGCCACCGGCGTCGTACGACAGCTTCGTGCTGCGCCCCAGGCTGTCCGTGGAGCTGTTGACCCGGCCGCTGTTGGCCCGGTCGAACGTCGTGGACTTGCCGAACTCGTCGACCGTACCGACGCTGCGGTCCAGGTCGTCGACCTTGTAGTCGCGGGTGACGACCTGCCCGTTCGGGTACGGCCGCCGGGTCTGGATGATGTTGTCGTTGTTGTCGTAGACGAACGTCGTGGTGTAGTCAGCCTTTGTCGCCCCCGGCACGTTGCCCCGCGGCGACGTCGACGACTGCACCAGGCCCTTGGCGTTGTACGTGAAGCTGGTGACCAGGTCGGCCTCGTGCCGCATGTCGACGGCCGAGGTCGCCCGCCGGCCCGCCGGCGTGTACGTGTGCAGCAACGTGCGCCGCGCCTCGAAGACCGCCTTGAGCAGCCCGTTGTCGAGGTAGCTGTAGGAGACGGCCACGCCCGCCGGGCTCACCGACTTCTTCAACCGGCCCACGGTGTCGTACACACTCGTCTTGGGGTTGTCCTTGCCCGGCTGTTTCACCGCGACGACCCGGTCCAGCGCGTCGTACGTGGTCCGGGTGGTGAAGTCCGCCGGTTTCGCCCCGGCCACCGTGCCACGCGCGTCGGTCACCGTGACCGGCCTGCCCACCTTGTCGTAGCCGTACTCCAGACGCCGTCCCTCGGCCGAGATCACCGCCCCCTGCAGACCGGCGTTCGCCTCACCGTCCGGGATGTTCTCCGAGCGGGTCACCTTGCCGCGCTGGTCGGTCACGGTCAGCGACAGGCCGCGCGCGTCGTAGGTGTAGGTGATCGCATGGCCTTGCGGGTCGGTGGATTTCACGAGCTCGTCGAACTCGTTGTAGTCGTCCTTCCACGTGCGTCCGTCCGCGTCGACGTGGGTCGTCGGGTTGTTCCGGGCGTCGTATGTCGTCTTCTCGGAGAACCGGCGCTGCGGCGCGAACTGCTGGACCAGGTTGCCGGCCGGGTCGTAGGTCGACTCGTGCTGGTTCTGGTTGCCGTTGACCACCAGGCTGCGGTTCAGCGAACCGTCGTAGCGGTGGTTGCTGGTGTCGCCGTTGCCGCGCTGCGAGTAGAGCAGCACGTTGCCCTTGTATCCGTCCCACACCACGACGTTGTCCGCGTCGGTGGTCCGGGCCTCCTGCTTCTCGGCGTTCCACACGAACGTCGTTGCCGCGCCGAGCGCGTCGAGCTGCCGGACCACCCGGCCGCCCGCGTACTCGTTGGTGAGCGCGACCACCTTGTCCGGCTGGGTCACCTTCGTCAGCAGCCGGTTCGCGTCGTAGGTGTACTGCCAGTACTCACCGGCCGCGTCCCGGACCTTGGTCAGCAGGCCGCTCGTGTAGGTGTACTGCGTCTTCCGGCCGTCCGGTAGCGTGATCGAATCGATCAGCCCGCCGACGAGCTTGGCCACGGTCTTGCGCGCGGAGGCGTCGGTGACCGTGACGCTGGTGTCGGTG
Organism: Actinoplanes lutulentus; assembly: GCF_003259845.1. Classification (GTDB taxonomy): domain Bacteria; phylum Actinomycetota; class Actinomycetes; order Mycobacteriales; family Micromonosporaceae; genus Actinoplanes; species Actinoplanes lutulentus. Next base: position 100,670 of record NZ_QLMJ01000027.1, on the reverse strand, counting down.
TGCGCGAACCGCAATCCGACCTGGCGCGGGTTCAGGATCGAGATCAGCCGGCCCTGCGCGTCGAACGCGTACACGATGTTGTTGCGGGTGACCAGCTCCCAGCCGTCACCCGCCTTGCGCAGCGTCGATCGCACGCCGGCCGGTCGCGCGTACCCATCGCCCTGGATTTTGAAGATCGTGTCCGAGCCGTCCTCGGCGCGCACCAGCACCCCGTCATCCACCGGGGTGACCTTCAGGTCATAGATCCAGGCCCAGCCCGGCCCGAACGCCGAGGCACCCGTGTTCAGCGACGAATAGGACCGGGTCGAGGTGAAAGGAACACCAAAAGACGAGGTCAAAAGATCTTTTTCGGTACGCACGAAAGCACCAGTGCCGGTGTTGACGCCGATGGCCCGGGTGGCCTGGCTCGCGCCGGTCATGCCCAGTGCGACGCTGCATCCACACCCGGCGGCCTGCCGGTCCGGGATCGCCGGCGGGTCGACAGTGGTCCGCGGCTGGGTGGTCTCCGACCGCGCGGACGGCACCTCGCCGTCCGGGTAGAGCCCGGTGATCGTGACGAAGTAATTCCTGGTCGCGTCCAGCTGCCAGCCCTGCTCGGCGCCGAGCGATTTGCAGAAGTCACGCAGATTGCCGCAGCCGTCGTTGCCCAGCTGGTCGAGACCCAGCTCCACGGACTCCTGACGGGTCTGTGAATCAGCGTCGTAGAGATCGATCCGCCAGCGGTCGAAGCCCCGGTCCTTGAGGTTGAAATAGGTCACCAGCGAGGTGTCACCGACCACGAATCCGGGTCGCAGCAGCACGTCGACGAACGCTTCACCCGGCGCCGCAGCGGCGGCGAACCGTGCCGCGACGGCCTCGCCACCGGCCTGCACCGAGGGCGGCACCACCGGTGGCCGCGACGTTTCGGAGACCGCGGCGTCCGAGGCCGCACCGGCCGGCAGGCCCCGCTGCTGCGGCACCTGACCAGCGGAGACAGTGGGAACCTCACCCGGATCAGCGGAGGCCGGCACGTCGGCCGGCGGCGCCAGGGTGATGATCAGCAGGAGCGCGCAGAATCCGGTGAGCCAGCGGATGCGCGCGGATATTCCAGCGATGGACATCGATGCGTTCCTCCCCGTAAGACAAGCCCACGCACAGAAACATGGAAGGACATCGATGCGCTACCCCGATAGCCGATTTGCCGGATTGGCGAAGGATTCAGCGGCCGCGGTGGTTCCGGACATCCCGATCGATCACGCCGACAGCGGCAGCACCGCCTCCAGTCGCAGACGGGCTCCGTCCGGCGGAATAACAATTTTCCGAGGGCATTCTTTCTTATTTCCCATTCGGATTGCTCGATAGAGACGTCATGATCCCGGGCTGCTGAGGGGCGGATTTAGTTCCGGAACCGGTCCTTTGTTGACGGCATATTGACGAGCGGCAACATGGCGGTAACAATTCCGTGGAGAGCGCTCTCTGGTCTGGCTGCACCCCACTCCCGCCCCGCCACGCGTCTGTCCCCAATGGATGCGCGGCGCCCCGTCCGACAGGCAGGAACATGACACCCCCGACAGTGACTTCTCCACCGCCGCACCACCTTCGACGCCGCGGGAAGGTCGTGCTCAGCGCCGTCCTCGCCACCGCCCTCGGCATCACCGTCGCCTCGGTCGCCACCACCGCCAGTGCCGCGGACATCCCGGTGTCGCAGGGCAAGACGGCCACCGCCTCGTCCGTCGAGAGTGCCGCCTTCCCCGCGTCCGCCGCGGTCGACGGCAACGCCGGCACCCGCTGGTCCAGCACGTTCGCCGACCCGCAGTGGCTGCAGGTCGACCTGGGCAGCACCCAGACGATCAACCAGGTCGTGCTGAACTGGGAGGCCGCGTTCGCCTCGGCGTTCACCATTCAGACCTCCGCGAACGGCACCTCCTGGACGAACATCAGCCCGGTCACCGCGGGCCAGTCCGGCGTACAGACGCTGAACGTCTCCGGCAGCGGCCGGTACGTGCGGATGAACGGCACCACCCGGGCCACGCCGTACGGTTACTCGCTCTGGGAGTTCCAGGTCTTCGCGAACGGCGTGAACCCGTCGCCGTCGCCCAGCACCCCGTCGCTGCCCACGTCGGACACTCCGGATCTCGGCGCGAACGTGCGGATCTTCGATCCGTCCACCTCGGCGGCGACCATCCAGACGGCGGTGGACGCGGCGTTCAACGCGCAGCTGCGCAGCCCGACCGCGCAGTTCGGATCGCAGCGTCACGTGTTCCTCTTCAAGCCCGGAACGTACGGGCGGGTCTGGGCCAACGTCGGCTTCTACACCACCCTCGCCGGTCTCGGTCTCAACCCCGACGACGTGACGATCAACGGTGCGGTCAACGTCGACTCCGGCTGGAACTACGGCGACGAGTCCAACGCGACGCAGAACTTCTGGCGCAGCATGGAGAACCTGTCGATCGTCCCCGAGGGCGGCACCAACCGGTGGGCCGTCTCCCAGGCCGCCCCGATGCGCCGGGTGCACATCAAGGGCAACCTGACCCTGGCGCCGTCCAACCAGGACAACGGGCAGGGTTACTCCAGCGGCGGTTACCTGGCCGACTCCGTCGTCGACGGCGTCGTCTCCTCCGGTTCCCAGCAGCAGTGGTACACCCGTGACAGCCGGATCAGCCGCTGGGACGGCGGTGTCTGGAACATGGTCTACTCCGGCGTCCAGGGCGCTCCGGCCAACGCGTTCCCGAACCCGCCGCACACCACCCTGGCCACCACGCCCGTCACCCGGGAGAAGCCTTTCCTGTACGTCGACAGCGCCGGCCTGTACCGCGTCTTCGTGCCCGCTCTGCGCCGCAACTCCGCGGGTGCCAACTGGCCGAACACCGCCGGCACGTCGATCCCGATGCGGGAGTTCTACGTCGCCAAGCCCGGTGACAGCGCCGCCCGGATCAACTCCGCGCTCGCTCAGGGCCTGAACCTGTTCTTCACCCCGGGCACGTACTCGCTCAACGAGACCATCCGGGTCACCCGCCCGAACACCGTGGTGACCGGCATCGGCTTCCCGACCCTGATCCCGAACAACGGGGTCGAGGCGCTGAACATCGCCGACGTCGACGGGGTCAAGGTCAGCGGTCTGACCTTCGACGCCGGTACGACGAACAGCCCGACGCTGATGAGCGTCGGACAGGCCGGTGTCCACACCGACCACGCCGCGAACCCGATCAGCCTGCAGGACGTCTTCTTCCGGATCGGCAGCAGCGTCCAGGGCAAGGCCACCACCACCCTCGCGGTGCACAGCGACGACACGCTCATCGACCACATCTGGGCCTGGCGTGCCGACCACGGCGGCGCGCCCACCGGCTGGACGGTCAACACCGGCGACACCGGCCTCGTCGTGAACGGCGACGACGTCCTCGCCACCGGCCTGTTCGTCGAGCACTACCAGAAGTACGAGGTGATCTGGAACGGCAACCGGGGGAAGACGATCTTCTTCCAGAACGAGAAGCCGTACGACGTACCCAACCAGGCGGCCTGGATCGGGCCCCGTGGAAACGGCTACGCCGCCTACAAGGTCGCCGACGCGGTCACCGACCACGAACTGTGGGGCGGCGGCTCGTACGCCTACTTCAACGTCAACCCGAGCGTCCGGGTGGACCGGGCGTTCGAGGTCCCGAACCGGGCGGGCGTACGGCTCCGCAGCGTTCTGACGGTCTCGCTCGGTGACGTCGGCACCATCGCCAACGTCGTCAACGACACCGGCGGCGCCGTCCCCAACCCGGCCGGCAACACCACGCCGCGCAACGTCGTGGCGTACCCCTGATCCTTGATCTGGCAGTAGGACCGAGGTGAACCCGGCGGCCACCAGCGCGATCCGCGCTGGTGGCCGCCGCTGTCACAGCAGCGCGAACGGATCTTCCGCCGGAGTGCTGGGAGCTCGTGAACCACGGCGCGCGGCGGGCGTCACGCCGGCCGTGCCACCGCCGAGCGGGAGCCGGTACGTCTCACGGACGAAGTCCATGTGCACCCAGGTGCAGATTCCCGTGACGTCGGAGGACGAGCGCACCTGCTCGGCGATCCGCTGCAACGCCGGCAGCGAGTTCCCCGAGATGGTGCCGATCATGTCGTAATTCCCGATCACGGTGGCCAGGAACTCGACCCCGGGGATCTCGAGGATGGTGGCTACCAGGTCTTCGGAGTATCCCCGCACGTGCATCCCCAGACCCATCGCCATGTTCCGGGTACGCCGGCCGCGGCGGGAGATGGTCGAGATCCGCATGACCTCCCGCTCCAGCAACGCCAGGGTCCGGGTACGCGCGGTGGACTCGGAGACCCCGACGGATTCCGCGAGTTCCCGGAACGGCATGCGGCCGTCGTCCTGCAGCCGGTGCACGATGGCCAGGTCGATCTCGTCGAGCCGTACCTGCGCCGGACGTGCGGCCGCCGCGAACGGGCTGCGCAGCACGTCGACGTAGACGAGCGTGCACACCTCACGGACGGCGTCCGAGAGGCGGATCTCCTCCACCGCGTCGAAGAGTTCGCGCTGGTCGCGGGCCCGGAGCTCGACCACGATGTCGTACTCCCCGCTCACCAGGGACACGAGGGTGACGTTCTCGGCCGCCAGCAGATGCTCGACGACGTCGCGGGTGGAGCCGTAGACCTTGATGGAGAGGTGGCATCCGACGTCCAGGTCCAGGACGGCCGGATGAGCGATGGCGACGATCGCGATGTCGCCGCTCTCCCGCAGTTCGCGCAGCCGGCTGCGGACCACCGAACGGGGCACGCCGAGCTCGGCCGCCAGGTCGACGATCGGGGCGCGACCGTCCCTGCGCAGCAGGGCCACCAGACGTTCGTTCATCTCCTCGTGGGGGGAACCGCTCATCCAGACCTCCGTACCGGGAAATCGGCGGACCAATTCTTCGGCCCACCGATGGTCCAAATCCTTCGTTGATCTGCCTCCTGGACGACGAAACGATATTACAGACGGCCCAGAACGGGAACGATTCCGCGACCCAGGCCTGATATCGCAATGATTTGGAATGCGGTGGAAACAAACGGCACCTAGCGTCCCCGGCCAACCCCCTGGTTCGGCAACTAGGAAGTGATCTCCCGTGAAGCGAATGATCATCGCCGCGGCCGCAGCAGCCTCGCTGCTCGGCCTCTCGGCCTGTGGTTCCAGTTCTTCCGACTCCACCGGCTCCTCGGAAGCCGTCACCGCTGTCAAGGCTCAGGCCACCGCTCCGGAAGGGCTGGTCAAGGCCGGCACCCTGACGGTCTGTATCGACCCCGAGTACGCACCCCTGGAGTACTACGAGAACGGCACGTCCGGGGACATCATCGGCTTCGACGCCGACGCCGCCCGGGCTCTGGCCGCGTACTGGGGCCTTGAGTTCGCCACCCAGGTCACCACCTTCGAGGGCCTGCAGCCCGGCCTCACGTCCAAGCGGTGCGACGTCATCCCCGGCGGCCTGTACATGAGCGAGGAGCGCACCAGCGTCCTGGACGGCGTCGCCTACATGCAGACCGGCCCGGCGCTGATCGTGGGCACCTCGGTGAAGACCGACCCGGCCGCCGAGAAGGACCTGTGCGGGCTCACCCTCGTCGGACAGAACGCCTCCGAGAACCTCACGGAGGCCAAGCGGATCGCCTCCGAGTGCGAGGCCGCCGGCGCCGCCAAGACCTCCGTGCAGAATTACCCGAAGACCTCCGACACCGTGCTGGCCGTGATGAACGGCAAGGCCGACGCGCTGATCGAGACCGACGTCGCCGCCGTCGACATCGTGAAGAAGAGCTCGGGCAAGCTGCGCCAGATCAACGGGTTCTTCCCGCCCAGCACCCAGTTCGGCATGTTCGCCAACAAGGACGCCGCACTCACCGCTCCGCTGGGCGAGGCCCTGAAGGCGCTCTACACCGACGGCACCCTTGGCAAGATCGCCACGACCTACGGGCTGAGCACCGATTCCCTCAACGTCTACTGACTCGCTGATCCGGGTGGCCGTCCGTTCCGGATCGGCCGCCCGGTGAATCGGGCGGAGGTGCCCCCATGGCATTCGACTCGACCATCTTCTTCGATCAACTGTTCTCCGAGGCGTACCTGCGGGGTGCCCTGCTGTCGCTGAGCCTGGCCATCGCCAGCCAGATCGGCGCGGTGATCATCGGTTTCGGCCTGGCCCTGGGCAAGTCCTCGAAGTTCGCCGTGGTCCGCTCGCTCTGCACCAGCTACATCTGGTTCTTCCGGGCCGTCCCGGCGCTGCTGCTGCTCCTGCTGATGTGGAACGGGCTGCCGCAGCTGTCCCCGGTGTTCCAGAAGGAGTGGTACTCGCCGTTCCTGGCGGCCTTCATCGGGCTGGCCCTGGCCGAGGGCGCGTTCATGGCCGAGATCATCCGCTCCGCGCTGATGAGCGTCGACGACGGCCAGCAGCTCGCGGCAAGGGCCCTCGGCATGACCCGTGGCCAGGTGCTGTTCAAGGTCGTGCTGCCGCAGGCCACCCGGGTGGCCCTGCCCCCGACCGGCAACGAGTTCATCGGCATGGTCAAGTACACCTCGCTGGCCAGCGTGATCTCGCTGCAGGAGCTGCTCACCACGGCGCAGATGGGTGTGGCGGTCACCTTCCGGTACGCCGAGTACTACGCCGCCGCCACCGTCTACTACCTGGTGATCGTCTCGGTGCTGATGCTGCTGCAGAACCGTGTCGAGCGCCGCTTCACCTGGACGTCCACGCCCACCCGGCGCCGTTTCCCCGCGCTCTCGCGCGCCGGGGCCGCCGGCTCCCCGAAGCAGACGACGACGCAGGAGAAGGTCCCGGCATGAAGACTCCACCACTGCTCGAGGTGCAGAACCTGCACAAGTCCTACAACAATGTCGAGGTGCTGGGCGGTGTCGACTTCACCGTGCGGCGTGGCCAGGTGAAGGCGTTGCTGGGCCCGTCCGGCAGCGGGAAGTCCACGATCCTGCGGATGATCAGCCTGCTGGAACCCGCCGACTCCGGCACCATCCTGCTCGACGGCGAGCCGATCGGGGTGATCGGTGGCCGGGTCGACGTGCGTCCGGCGCCCGAACGCGTCCTGGCCCGTCAGCGCACCGCGATCGGCATGGTGTTCCAGAAGTTCAACCTGTTCCCGCACCTGGACGCCACCCGCAACGTGATGTCGGGTCTGACCACCGTCCTCAAGGTGCCGAAGAAGGAGGCCCGGGAGCAGGCGCTGGAAATGCTCGACCGGGTCGGCCTGTCCGCTCGCGCGCACGCGTACCCCGCGGAGCTCTCCGGCGGCCAGCAACAGCGCGTGGCGATTGCCCGCGCCCTGGTGATGAAACCGAAGCTGATGCTGTTCGACGAGCCGACCTCGGCACTGGACCCGGAGCTGGTCCGTGAGGTGCTCGACGTGATGGAGAAGCTGGCCTCCGACGGCATGACCATGGTGGTGGTCACCCATGAGATGCGCTTCGCCCGCAGTGTGGCCTCCGAGGTCGCCCTCTTCGACTCCGGCCAGATCGTCGAGCAGGCCCCGCCGGATCGTTTCTTCGACGCCCCCGAGCACGAGCGCACCCGCCGCTTCCTCGCTCACATGCACTGACATCGGTAAGGAGAAACACCATGAGAGCTGGGCATGCCCTGGCCCTGCTGCTGCGCGAGTACGGCGTCGAATCCGTGTTCGGCATTCCCGGCGTCCACACCATCGAGCTCTATCGAGGGTTCGCCGAGGCCGGCATCAGCACCCACCCCGCGCGGCACGAACAGGGCGCCGGTTTCATGGCGGACGCGTACGCGCGCCAGACGGGCAAGCCGGGCGTCTGTGCCCTGGTCACCGGTCCTGGTGTGCTCAACGCCCTGACGCCGCTGGCGCAGGCCTGGCACGACTCGATCCCGCTGCTGTTCGTCACCGCCACCACGCGCTCGGATCTGCTCGGGCGTGAACGCGGGCCGTTGCACGACATCCGTGACCAGGTGGCCGCGGTGGCCGGGGTCACCGAGCATTCGTGGCTGGCCCGTACCCCGCAGGAGCTGCCCGGGCTGGTTGCCCGGGCGTGGACCGCGATGACCGAGGGACGCCCGCGTCCGGCGCACATCGCCATCCCGATCGACGTCCTCACCACCGAGGTCGACGGTCCCTTCACCCGGGTTGTTCTTCAGCCTGAAGAACACGAGCCCGATCAGGAGGCTTTCCGGGCCGCCGCCGCCCTGCTCGGCCGGGCGGGCACTCCCGCGATCATCGCCGGTGGCGGTGCGCGTGGCGCCGCCGCCGAGGTCCGCGCGCTGGCCGAGATGCTCGGGGCGCCGGTCGTCACCACGGGTAACGCCGCGGGTCTGCTGCCCCCCGGCCATCCGCTGGCTGTCGGCACGCTCCTGCCGTTCGCCGGCACCCAGGATCTGCTGCGGGACGCGGACGTGGTCCTGGCGGTGGGCACCGAGTTCTCCGAGACCGATGTGCTCTACACCGGACGGGACGTCGAGTTCGGTGGTTCGCTCATCCGGCTCGACATCGACCCGGCGAACCTGCAGGCCCCGATGCCGGCGAAGGTGGCACTTCAGGGCGACGCCGGTACGGCTCTCGCACGGCTGACCGGTCTGATCGACCGGGAGCCGGCGGCGAACGGCCCTGCCCGGGCCGGCGACGCCCGCGCCGGCGTCGCGTGGACCGCACAGTCCCTGGGGCATCACCCATGGCTGGACGCGGTGTCCGCGGCCCTTCCCGAGGACACCGCCGTCGTCCTGGACTCCACCCAGCTGGCCTACACCGCCCATCACTACCTCTCCCCCGCGGAACCGACCGCCTGGACGGCCACCTATGGCCTGGGCACGCTCGGCGCGGCGCTGCCGATGGCGGTCGGTGCGGCCATCGCGCAACCCCAGCGGCCGGTACTGGCGATCGCCGGTGACGGCGGAAGCCTGTTCACCCTCACCGAACTGGCCACCGCCGTCGATCTCGGCCGCCAGCTCACCCTGCTGATCTGGGACAACCGCGGTTACGGGGAGATCCGCGACTCCTTCGACCGGGCGTCGGCCACCCGCGTCGACACCGAGGTCACCGCGTTCGATCACGCCCTGATCGCCCAGGGTTTCGGTGCCCACGGCGTACGGGTCACCTCGCCGGAAGCGCTGGGCGAGGCTCTCCACACGGCGATGCGTACCGACGTGGTCACCGTCGTCGTCGCGGCAGGATTCTGACCGTGACGCAGCGACCCTTGGTGATCCTGACCGACGTCTCCGACATCGACCCGCGACCCGCGGTCGATCTGCTCGACCGCAACGGCTTCGACGTCGAGGTGCTCAAGCTCGACGTCGATCCCGCGGTTCCGCCTGCGGCGACCCGCGCGGTCGCCGCGATCGGCGGTTACGCGCACCTCGGCGAGGACTTCTTCGCCGCCCTGCCCGATCTGGAGCTCGTGGCGCTGACCTCGGCCGGGGCCGACATGGTCGACGCCGAGGCGGCCGAGCGGCACGGTGTGCGGATCCGCCCGCTGTACGGCGCCGCCACCGAGGAGGTCGCCGTTCACGCTCTGGCTCTGGTGCTGGCCGTCGAGCGGGGGCTGCGGGTGACCGAGCAGGTCGCGGCGGGTTCGTGGTCGGAGGCCTTCGAGCACCTGCCGCGTCGTCTGTCCGGCTGCACCCTGGGTGTTCTCGGGCTCGGCCGGATCGGCGCCGAGTTCGCCCGGATCGGCCGGCCGATGTTCGGTCGCGTCATCGGCTACGACCCGTACGCCCCGGTTCCCGAGGGGGTCGAGGGTGCCGGTCTCGACGAACTGCTGGCCGCCGCCGACGTCCTCTCGGTGCACATGCCGCTGTCGGAGCAGACCCGCGGCATGCTGGGCGCCACCGAGCTGGCCAGGTTGCCGCACGGGGCCAGTCTGATCAACGTGTCCCGCGCCGAGATCGTCGACCAGGGCGCGCTGCTGGCCGCCCTCGACACCGGCCGGCTGCGCGGTGCGGGCCTGGACGTGCTGACCGGCGAGCCACCGGCCGCGGGCGATCCGCTGCGCGCCCATCCCCGCACGGTGGTCACCCCGCACGTGGGCTACCTCTCGGAGGGATCGTTGCGGGCCTACGAACAGCAGCCCGCGGCCACCGTCGTCGAGTGGTGGCGCAGCCGTCAGCCGTAGTAGGGCACGGTCCCGGTACTCGTTCCGGGAAGGATGTTCTCGTCGGCCGTCATGGCCCATCGCCACGCTTTCAGGAACGGCCTCAGCCCGGGTGCGTCCGGGCTGAGGCCGGCGATGCGCACTCCCGGAATCACCAGCCCGAGAACAGCCCCGAACGCCCCGAGCCGCGGGTCGCCGTGTGACTGCCAGGCACCCGCGCGCAGCGGCCCCGGAACGATCTCGACGACACCCGCCCGCACCGTGGCGTCACCACCCAGTGCTGTCACATTCTCCAGGACCTCGGCGACGCGCGGAGCCTCGGACACACCGTGCAGACTCGACGGGCTGTCCGCGAGTGCCGCCAGCACAACCGCGATCCCGGCAAGACCAGGAGCAGCGGTCAGGTCGTGGTCGACGCCGTCCAGGTGTCCGGAGGTGGCCCGGCTGGTGCAGGTCAAGCCCTCGGCGGACCGGACGACGTAGGTGCCGAACGTGGCGAGCAGGTCGCGCAGCAAGCCGGCGGCGGGGTCCGCGGCGAGGGCTTCCCAGTTGCGCAGCACCACGGTGCCGGTGGTGACGGCGGCGCCGGCCAGGAAGACGGCGGCGTCGTCGACGGTGGGTGCCTCCACAACCGCGCCGGTGCTGTCCACGGCGACCACGTCGAGGCGGGCGCGCACGGGCATCGTCGCGGCGGGAGCGGGCCAGATCAGCTCGGTGCTCACGCGTAGATCTCCTTCACGACGTCGAGGTGGGTCCAGCTCTGCAGGGCACGGACGCCGGGGACGGCCCGCAGCCGGGTCAGCGCCCGCGACGCGTCACCGAGCGAGGCGCAGGTGAGGGTGCCGACGAAGTCGGCCGAACCGGTGGTGAGCGCCAGGTACGACATGTCCGGCAGGTCGCGCAGCACGGTGAGGGTCTCGGCCCGTGTGGCGGGTGCGCTGAGGCGGTAACCGACCTGGACGGTGCCGGGGCCGGGACGCCGGCGGACACCGATGCGCAGCGCCTCGGTCTCGATGAGGCGCAGCACCCGGCTGCGGGTGGACGCGGTGGTGAGGCCGACCTGCTCGCCCATCGCGGCGAACGAGCGCCGCCCGTCGGCCTGCAGCTCGGTGACCAGGGCGCGGTCGATCTCGTCGAGCGGCTGAGGAACGCCGGGCCGGGGCAGGTCGAGGCTGGCGTCACGCACGATGTCGAGGTACTCGTCGAGGTCGACGCCGGCGACGCCGGGCAGGGCCGCCACCTCGGCGACCACGGAGGCGAGCGTCGTGCGGGCGGCCACCCGGATCTCGGCCGAGAGGGTATGCCCGCCGGCCACGTGCGACACGAACGGAATCTCCGGCCGGGCACACAGCGCGTCGAGCACGTGGTCGAGCGGGCCGTCGACGCGCAGGCGCAGGTGGGCGCACTCGGGCAGGCCCAGCACCGCGGGGTGCACGACGGCCCGCACGGCGAGACCGTCGTCGCTCAGCGCCGTCATGGCCTTGCGGACCACCGCACTGGTGAGCCCCAGCGAGCGAGACAGCGCCTCCACCGACATCCGGCCGTCGGAGGCGAGCGCGGCGGCCACCGCTTCCTTGACCTCGTCCGTCGTCACATCTGCTCCTTCTCTCCGCTGCGGTGGACAGCATCCCACGCCGGGCACATTTCCGGAAAAGAGTTTGTTTGTTAAATCCGTGGTCACGGCCAACTTCTGCTTGCGTAATGATCAGAATCTAACGTAGATATATTGCCATGAGCCAGGACGACAACACTTCTCGACTGATCTTCGTACAGTCGCTGTGGGCCATGGAGGATCTACCCTGGCGCGGCGCCCGCTCCTGGACGATGGAGGAGCAGCTGGCTCAGCTGGTCGCCGCGGGCTACAGCGGGTACGCCGTCGACCTCGGCGCCTCGAAGGCCCCCACCAGCACCGATCTGGCCGCCGCGGCGGCGGGCAGCGGGCTCAGTGCCACCGTGATGGCTTTCGTCCCGGACGAGAAGGTGCTCGGCGACGCGCTGCGGTACGCCGCCACGATCGGAGCCCGTGACCTGGTGCTGTGCGCCCAGCACTACACGCTGGACCTCGGCGAGGCCGCCGCCCTCACCGCGCGCTGGCACGGCATCGCCGCCCGCGAAGGGGTGCGGCTGGAGCTCGAGACCCACCGCAACACCATGACCAACGACCTGCGCTTCACCGCGGCGCTCGCCCAGCGCCTGCCCGAGGACATCGACCTGGCCATCGACCTGTCGCACTACGTCGTGGGCGCCGAGATCCCGTCCGAGCCGACCGCCGAGATCGAGAGCCAGATCGCGGCGCTGCTCCGGCGCGGCGGGTCGGTGCAGGGACGTGTGGCTTCCCGGTGCCAGGTGCAGCTGCCGCTGCACCACGAGTCCAGCCGGCCCTGGATCGCGCTGGCCCGGCGGTGGTGGGCCGACGCCTTCGAGCAGATCCTGCGCCGGCGCCCGTCCGGCGATGTCGTCTTCCTCACCGAGCTCGGCACCGCCCCGTACGCGATCACCGATGCCGGCGGCGTCCAGGTCAGCGACCGCTGGGCCGAGGCCGGGCAGCTGCGCGAATGGGCCACCGAGGCATTCACCCAGGCACTTCGATCCGCACCCATGGAGCGTTCCGCATGACCTCGTACTCGACCACCAGCACCGGCAACACCATCGTCGACGGCCCGCTGTCGGAGGACACCTACGGACGGTCGATCCTGCCCGCCTCGGCGTACACCGACCCGCAGGAGTTCGCCCGCGAGCAGCGGATGATCTTCAGCGCCGAATGGGTCTGGGCCGGTTACACGCACTGGGTCGGCAACGAAGGCAATGTGCACCCGGTCGAGGTGGCCGGCAAACCGCTGCTGATCGTGCGCGACGGCGAGGGCAACGTCAACGTCTTCCACAACTCGTGCCGCCACCGCGGGATGGTCGTGACGCAGGAGCCGATCGAGGTGACCCAGCGCATCCAGTGCGCCTACCACTGCTGGTCGTACAACCTGGACGGGTCCCTCGCGGCCGCGCCGTACTTCAACCGTGAGCGCCGCGGCGCGCCCTCCCCCGAGTCCCGCCGCAAGCTGGGACTGCTGCCGGTGCCGAGCGCGGTCTGGGCGGGCATGGTGTTCGTGAACCTCAGCGCCGACCCCACACCGTTCGCCGACGTCATCGCGCCGCTGGCCGAACGCTGGTCACACATCGATTTCGACAGGCTGCACCTGGCACAGGAGCGGACGTTCGACCTGGAGGTGAACTGGAAGCTCGCTGTCGAGAACTTCCTGGACTTCTACCACCTGCCGTTCGTGCACCCGCAGGTCGGACCGGTCGCGGCCTCGCTGGACGTCGACGACGTGGTGATCGACAGCCAGGTGATCGTCGGTGGCTGCTACCCCCGCGGTGCCGTCGGCAAGGCCAAGAAGTCCGAGGACGCGCTGCCGTTCATCGGTGACGTGCCGGCGGGCAAGGTGGACTCGCAGGATATCTTCTGCGTGTTCCCCAACGCCCTGGTCTTCCTGGAGGCCGACTGGTTCCAGGTGATCGCGCTGTCGCCGGCCGCCGCCGACCGCACCGTCGAGCACATGGCCGTCTTCGTTGACTCCGACGCGGCCGCGCCGCGCTTCGAGGAATCCGTCAAGAGCCTGTGCGACGTGCTCTTCCACGTCAACGAACAGGACATCCCGTTCCTGTACAAACTGCAGGCCGGGCGCTCCTCCGACGGCGCGAACCACACCACGCTGCTGCCGTCGTGGGACCAGATCACCGCGATGTTCCAGACCGCGGTCGCCGCCCGGATGGGGTACCAATCATGACCCCGCGGCGCTACGACGCCGTGGTGGTCGCGCACGAGAGGGTCACCGAGGACGTCGTCCTGGTCCGGGTGCAGGCTCCGGACCTGCCTGCCTGGCAGCCCGGCGATCACGCCGACCTGGAGCTCGCGCCGGGCCTGGTCCGGCAGTACTCGCTGTGCGGGACACCCGGCGACGACGGCGTGTGGACGTTCGCGGTCCTGCTGCGCCCGGACGGCGCCGGCGGTTCCCGGCACGTTCACGACACGCTCGCCGTGGGCGCCGAGGTCCGGGTCGCCGGGCCGAAGGCCATGTTCGCGCTGGAGGACGCCGAGCATCACCTGCTGCTCGCCGGCGGCATCGGCGTCACCCCGATCCTGACCATGGCCGAGCATCTGGCCTCCCAGTCAAAACCTTTCCACCTTGTGTACGTCGGAAGCACCAGCAGCCGGATGCCGTTCCTGGACAGGGTGGCCGCCCTGGGTGACGCGGTCATGATCGTGGACCGCTCGCAGACGCCGGACTTCACCCTGGCGCAGGCCCTGGAACTGGCACCGGCCTCGGCCCTGGTCTACGCGTGCGGCCCGGACCGGATGATCAGCGAACTGAGCGGGCTGGTCACCGGCGGGCGCCTGCGCACGGAATCGTTCGACCCGGCCGGATCCCCGGTCGAAACGGACGGCTCCTTCGAGGTCCAGTTCGGCCTCGACGGACCGGTACGCCAGGTTCCGGACGGCACCCCGATGCTCGACGTACTGCTCGACGCGGGTGCCGACATCATCTGGTCGTGCCGGGAGGGCACCTGCGGCAGCTGCGAGACCCCGTTGCTCAAGGGCGAGGCCGACCACCGCGACGACATCCTCACCCCCGACGAGAAACAGGCACAGACCGCCGTCTTCCCGTGCGTCTCCCGGGCCCTCTGCGACCGCCTGGTCCTGGACCTCCCCGCCCCGCCCGCTCTTGTCGAAAGCTGACCGCCATGCCCATCGCATCACGCGCCCTGACCTTCGACGACCGCACCGGCACCGCCCCGCGGGTCGTCGACACCCAGGTCGGCGAGCCCGGACCGGGCCAGATCCGGGTGCGGATGACCGCCGCCGGGATCTGCCACTCCGACCTGCACACCATCAACGGTGACTGGCCGATGGGCCGGCGCCTGGTGCTCGGCCACGAGGGCGCGGGCGTCGTCGACCAGGTCGGCCCGGGAGTCACCGGCCTCGCGCCCGGCGACCCGGTCGCACTCAACTGGTACGTGGCCTGCCAGGCCTGCCCGCCCTGCCGGCAGGACAAGCCCTGGCTGTGCACCGGCTCCCCGGCCCTGGAGAACCAGCTGCCGGACGGCACCACCGCGGTGAAGGACCCGGCCGCCGATGACCCCGACGTCTGGCCGTTCCTCGGTGTGGGGGCCTTCTCCGAGTACGCCGTGGTCCCGGAAACCGCCGCCGTACGCCTGCCGCCCGAAGTCCCCCCGCACATCGCCGCCCTGATCGGATGCTCGGTGACCACCGGGTACGGCGCGGTCCACAGGACGGTGTCCGTGGCGAAGGGCGACGCCATCGTCGTTACCGGCTGTGGCGGTGTCGGTCAGGCCATCATCGCGGCGGCCGCCGACGCCGGAGCCGGCCCGATCATCGCCGTCGACCGTTCCGCGTCCCGTCTGGAGGCCGCCCGGGAGCTGGGGGCAACCCACACGATCCTGGCCGACGGCACCGAGGTCGACCAGGCCCTGACCATCTGCCCGGACGGCGTGACGTACGCCTTCGACGCCATCGGCATCCCCGACGTCGCCGCCCGCGCACCCCGCTTCCTCACAGCCGGCGGCACCGCCGTCCTGGTCGGGATGCCCGCCATCGCCGCGACCGCACCGATCGACACCTGGGACGTCGTCACCCGTGGTCTGACCGTGGTGGGCTGCAACTACGGTTCGGCCGTTCCTGCCCGCGACTTTCCCCTGATCGCCGAGGCCTACCTGACCGGCCGGCTCCCCCTGGACCGGCTGGTGGGTGGCTCCGTCACCCTCGACGCCGCTGCCGACGCCATCAACGCCCTCACCACCGCCGTCGGCGGCCGGACGATCGTGACCTTCGACCACTGAGCCGCTTCGCGCGTACCCAAGAAGGCGCCGGGACAAAAAACGGCCAGGCGGCGGGCCGCCTGGCCGTTTCCTCGCCATGCTGGGACTGCTTTTAATCGGCCTGGCGAGGGATCAGGTCGGCGAGAAGCACTTCGATGCGGGACTTGATCTCGTCGCGGATCGGCCGGACGGAGTCGACGCCCTTGCCGGCGGGGTCGTCGAGCTTCCAGTCCTCGTAACGCTTGCCGGGGAAGATCGGGCAGGCGTCGCCGCAGCCCATGGTGATGATGACGTCGGACTCCTGTGCGGCGTCCCAGGTCAGCTTGGCCGGGATCTGGCCGGTGATGTCGATGCCGGCCTCCTTCATCGCCTCGACCGCCGCCGGGTTGATCTGGTCGGCGGGCTCCGAACCGGCGGAGCGGACCTCGACCTTGTCGCCGGCGAGGTGACGCAGCCAGCCGGCGGCCATCTGGGAACGGCCGGCGTTGTGGACGCAGACGAACAGAACGGTGGGCTTCGTGGTCATGCGGATGCTTCTTCCTGTTCCGAGGCGAGGGTTGACGGGCAGGGGTCCGGGTCAGGTGAAGAACCGCCGGCGGGCCCACAGCGACACGTAGACGAGCGCGACCAGGACCGGCACTTCGATGAGAGGGCCGACGACGCCGGCCAGGGCTTGGCCGCTGGTGACGCCGAAGGTGCCGATCGCCACCGCGATGGCCAGTTCGAAGTTGTTACCGGCGGCGGTGAAGGCCAGGGTGGTGGTGCGTTCGTAGGTCAGGCCGATCGCCTTGCCGAGGGCGTAGGAGCCGCCCCACATGATGGCGAAGTAGGCCAGCAGCGGCACCGCGATCAGGACGACGTCCCAGGGCCGGCTGGTGATCGCGTCACCCTGCAGGGCGAACAGGATGACGATGGTGAACAGCAGCCCGTACAGCGCGGCGGGGCCGATTTTCGGCAGGAACCGGCTCTCGTACCAGTCGCGGCCCCTGGCCCGCTCGCCGAAACGGCGGGTGAGGTATCCGGCGAGCAGCGGGATGCCGAGGAACACCAGGACGTTTCCGGCGATCTCCCAGCCGGAGACCTCGAGCTGGGCGCCGTCGAGGCCGAGCCAGCCCGGGAGCACGGACAGGTAGAACCAGCCGAGGACGCCGAAGGCGAAGACCTGGAAGACGGAGTTGAGGGCGACCAGCACGGCGGCGGCTTCGCGGTCGCCGCAGGCCAGGTCGTTCCAGATGATGACCATGGCGATGCAGCGGGCCAGCCCGACGATGATCAGGCCGGTGCGGTACTCGGGGTGGTCCGGCAGAAAGAGCCAGGCCAGGGCGAACATGAGCGCAGGCCCGACGATCCAGTTGAGGATAAGCGAGGAGAGGAGCAGTCGTCTGTCGCCGGTGACGGTGTCGAGCCGGTCGTAGCGGACCTTCGCCAGCACCGGGTACATCATGATCAGCAGCCCCAGGGCGATGGGCAGCGAGATGCCGCCGATCGTGACGGCGTCGAGGGCGTTGTCGAGCCCGGGCACGAATCGGCCGAGGAGCAGCCCGGCGATCATGGCGAGGCCGATCCAGACGGGCAGGAACTGGTCGAGGCGCGACAGACGGGCCATGACCGCTGTCTCCGGTGGGCTGGGCGGGCTGGTGGTGCTCACGGTGGTGCTCCTGGATCTCGGGTGCTGGACAGGGGCGTGCGGTCAGGCGAGCAGCGCCGCCAGCGTGCGCATCACGTCTGTCCGAGCGCGGTAGTAGACCCAGGTACCGCGCCGCTCCGCGTCGACCAGGCCGGCCTCCCGCAAAGTCTTCAGGTGATGTGAGATCGTCGGTCCGGACAGCTCGAACGCCGGCGTCAGGTCGCAGACGCAGATCTCACCGCCGTCCGCGGATGCGATCATCGACATCAGCTGGAGCCGGACGGGATCACCGAGCGCCTTGAACGCGGGCGCCAGCGCGGCGGCGGCCTGCGCCGGAATGCGGCTCACCGCCAGCGACGGGCAGCATTCCGCCTCCTGGCTGAGGTCGGTCTCGGCTTGTTTCGACATGCGTCTAGGTTGACATTTATCAAAACAACCTGCAACTCTCTTGTTTCGAGAAGTATCTAGGCACCTTCTCCAGCAAGGAGTTCACTCTCGTGACCAGCAACTTCCCCGAACTGCCCGTCGTGGTCATCGGCGCCGGGCCCGTCGGTCTCGCCGCCGCCGCCCACCTGGCCGAACGCGGCCTGCCGTTCCTGGTCCTGGAAGCGGGCGACAACCCGGCAGCCGCCGTACGGGCCTGGGGCCACGTCCGGCTGTTCTCACCGTGGCGGTACGACATCGACCCGGCCGCCGCCCGCCTGCTGGAGCACAGCGGCTGGATTCGCCCCGGCGACGACAAGCTCCCCACCGGCGCCCAGCTCGCCGCCGACTACCTCCAGCCCCTGGCCGACCTGCCCGGGCTCAAGCCGAACATCCGGTACGGCGCGCGGGTCGCCGCGGTGACCAGGCTCGGCCTCGACCGGGTCCGCAGTCTCGGCCGGGAGGCCACCCCGTACCTGGTCCGCCTCGCCGGCGGTGAGGACATCCTCGCCCGGGCGATCATCGACGCCTCCGGCACCTGGGCCACGCCGAACGTGCTCGGCGCCTCCGGCATCCCGGCCCACGGCGAGAGCGCCGCGACCGCGTTCGTCGAGCCGGCGCTGCCGGACGTCCTCGGCCGCGACCGTGACCGGTTCGCCGGCGCGCACACCCTGGTCGTCGGCGCGGGACACTCCGCCGCCAACACCCTGCTCGCCCTCGCGGAACTCGCCGAGCAGGCCCCGGGCACCACGGTGACCTGGGCGATCCGGGCGACCAGCGCGGTACGCACCTACGGCGGCGAGGCAGCCGACGCGCTGCCCGCGCGTGGCGCCCTCGGCTCCCGGCTGCGCAACCACGTCGAGAACGGCACCGTCACCCTGCTGACCGGCTTCTCCGTGCGGAGCGTCATCGCCGGCGGCACCCAGGTGGAGGTGTCCGACGGCGAGCAGTCGATCACCGTGGACCGCATCGTGTCGGCGACCGGGTTCCGGCCCGACCACACGATCGCCGGCGAACTGCGCCTGGACCTCGACCCGATCATGGGCTCGACCCGGGCGCTGGCGCCGCTGATCGACCCGAACGAACACTCCTGTGGCACCGTCCCGCCGCACGGCGTCGACGAGCTGATCCACCCCGAGCCCGGTTACTACGCCATCGGCGTCAAGAGCTACGGCCGCGCGCCGACCTTCCTGCTGGCCACCGGTTACGAGCAGGCCCGCAGTGTCGTCGCCGCCCTGGCCGGTGACTGGGAAGCCGCCCGCGACGTCCAGCTCGACCTGCCGGAGACCGGCGTCTGCAACAGCAACCCGGTCGAGGACGACGACACCGTCGCCGCGGGAGGTGGCTGCTGCGGCGCACCTGCTCCGGCCGCCGTGGAGCCGGCCGGGCGAGGGCTGTCCACCGGGATCGCCGGTGGGCTGCTGACCGCACCGCTCAGCCTGATCACTGTGGGCGAGTCCGGCTCCTCCTGCTGCTGAGCCGCGTGACCGTCACGGGTGGCCGGCGGATCGTCGTCACGTTCGCCATCACCCAGACCATCGGGTACGGCAGCCTCTACTACGCCTTCGCCGTCCTGCTCCACCCGATCGCCGCTGACCTGCACACCTCGGCGGCGGTCGTCACCGGCGCGTTCACCGCCGCGATCCTCGCCCAGGCCGCTGCCGCCATCCCCGTCGGCAGATGGCTCGACCGGCACGGCGGCCGCGCCCTGATGACCGCCGGCGCGATCCTCGGCGCCGGCATGCTCGCGGCCTGGTCCCAGGTCCGTACGGCCGGGCAGCTGTATCTGGTCTTCGCCGGACTCGGCGTCGCGATGGCGATGGCCCTGTACGAGGCCGCCACCCCGGTCCTGGTCTCCTGGTTCGACGCCGCACGCCGGCCGGGAGCGATCCTCGGGATGATCGTCGTCGCCGGGTTCGCCAGCACCATCTTCATGCCACTGACCGGCTGGCTCACCGACCGGCACGGCTGGCGTACCACCCTGCTGATCCTCGCCGCCCTGTACGCCGGCACCGCGGTCCCGCTGCACCTGCTCGTCGTCCGCCGCCCACCCGAGATCCCCCGCGCACCGGGGCATCGCATCTCCGCGCACCGCCGAATCCTGATCCGGGCGGCTGTTCGCGACAGCCGGTTCTGGTGGCTGGCCGCCGCGTTCGTCGCGCACGCCGCCGCGATGACCACCATGACCGTCCACCTCGTCGGCTACCTGGTCAGCAGCGGCCACCCCGCCACCTTCGCCGCAAGCGTCGCCGGCCTGCTCGGCGTCCTGTACGTCACCGGCCGGCTCCTGCTCACGGCCACCGCACGCCGGATGCGCCAGCACCGTGTCGTCGCCGCCGTCTTCGCCCTGCAAGCCGCCGCCGCACTCAGCATGCCCGCCCTCGCCGGCACCCGCCCCGGAGCGATCCTCGTCGTCAGCGCTTTCGGGCTCGGCTTCGGCATCTCCAGCCTCGCCACCCCACAACTACTCGCCGACCGTTACGGCACCACCACGTACGCCAGCATCGCCGGTACCCTCGCCGCCTTTGTCACCCTCGCCAAAGCCGGCGCGCCCCTGGCCGCCGCGGGCCTGCTCACCGTCTCCGGCGACTACCGCACTGTTCTGCTCACCGCCGGCAGTGCCTGCCTGGTCGCCGCCGGCAGCATCTGCGCCCGGGCCGGCACGCCACGCCCTGCCGGTGCGGCCGCTGACGGACGACGCTAGGTCAGGTGCTGGTGGAGGACGGCACCCAGTCGTCACAGGTCACCGTCATCGTGATCCGGGTCTTGCCGTGCTGGAACAGCACCGCTGGTGCGGGCCCCGCCGCTTTGTCACCCTCACTGATCTTGTACGGCTTGGTGGCCGTCCACGACAGGATCTGTGCGGTGCCGGCGTCCGGGCAGACGGCCCGGACGGAGCCGGCGGCCGAGGACAGGGTGCGTTCCACCGGCTGCACTGCCGGAGGCGTCGTGGTGACCACCGGCTCGGGACTGATGGGCGCTGAGGGTGTGCTTCCTGGCGCGACGGCGGCCGTTGTCCGTGGCGGCGCGGTAGTGATCCGGGCGGTCCGGGTGGGGTTGGCGGCCCCCGGCTCGGCGGCTCCCGGCCCGGCGACTCCCGGGTCGGCGCTGGTCGGCGCCCTCGGCGCGTCGGCGGGCCTGCTCGGCGCGGGCCCTGGGCTTGCGGCGGAGCTTGTCGGAGCCGATGCGGCTGCCTGCTGATCCGACGGGCGCATCAGCCACAACGTCGCACCGGCGGCCACCAGCACCACCGCGGCGGTCAGCGCGTAGACCGCGGGGATCTTCCTCGCGGTCGCCCGCGCCGGATTCCGGGCCGGGTTTGGGGCCGTCGGTTCGTCCGAGCCGGGCGGCCGGATCAGGACGGACGGCTCGGCATCGATCGAGCCCTGCGCCGCGACGGCGGCAGGCTCGTCGGTGATGACCTGCATCCCGGCGCCGTGAGCGAGCATCGCCGCCACCTCGCGGGCGCTCGGGCGCTGTGCCGGGTCCTTGGTCAGGCAGCGGTTGCACAGGTCGGTCACGTAGCCGGGCACCTGGAACATCGGCAGCAGCGGCGCCGGGTCCAGATAGACGTGCGCCGTCAGCATCTGCGTGCTCGTCTCACCGGTCCACGGCGAGTGACCGGCGAGCAGCCGGTAGAGCACCACGCCGAGGGCGTACACGTCCGACGCCGGCTCCACCGCGTCGTGCAGCAGCCGCTCGGGCGCCAGGTACGCCGGCGTGCCGAACACCTCGAACTCGCCCATGCTCAGCTGCGGGGGCCGGATCGCGGCGGCGATGCCGAAGTCGACCACCTTGGCGCCGGTCGGCGCCAGCATCACGTTGCCCGGCTTGATGTCGCGGTGTGCCAGCCCTTCGGCGTGTGCGGCAGCCAGCGCCGCGGCGATCTCCGCGCACACCCGCATCGCGTACCGGGGCAGCACCGGACCGTCCTTCAGCCTCTGGTGAAGCGATCCGCCACGGATCAACTCCATCACGACGTACGCGATCACGGCGCCGTCGACGTCGGCCTCGCCGTAGTCGTACACCTGGGCGATGTTCGGGTGTGAGAGGGCCGCCGCGGCCCGCGCCTCGTGGAGGACCCGCATGCGCGACTGAGGGTCGTCGGCGTAATGGGCGGCGAGGACCTTCACCGCGACCTCGCGGGCCAGCACGCTGTCGAACGCCCGCCACACCACGGCCATGCCCCCGGCACCGACCTGGGAGATCAGCCGATAGCGCCCGCCGAGCACCCGGCCGGCGCCGGTGTCGCCGCTCACGCCCCTGGACCTCCAGTCACCATTCACCACCGGGAGTCTGCCGTGGACCATCGAAGTTCGCATCCCCACGCGGGCGCGTGAGCGCTGCTCCAGCGCGGTGGCGGTGCGACGGACGGCTACCACGCCTGCGGTCAGGGCATGACCCGTCAGCGATCAGCCCGGTGAGAAGAAGAGGAATGTCGCGGCTGCCAGCACCGGCAACATGATCAGCATCGCGATCAGGGCGTAGGCGAAGAAGTGCGGCATCCGCACCCCCCGGTGTTCCGCGACCTCTTTGACCATCAGGTTCGGCCCGTTGCCGATGTAGGTCAGGGATCCCATCATCACCGCGCCGCAGGCGATGGCGAACAGCAGATCGTTGCCTGCCGGGATGTCGACCAGGGCAGCCAGGTAGCGGGGATCGTCGACGCTGATGCCCAGCTGACCGGCGGCGACCGAGGTGAAGGCCAGGTATGTCGGCGCGTTGTCCAGCACCGACGACAGCCCACCGGAGGCCCAGAAGAACTGCCACGGTTCTTCCAGCCCGATCTGGGCGGCTCGGGCGTTGAGGATGAGCAGTGGCTGCGTCATGGTGACGAACACCCCCGCGAAGATCACCGCGACCGACGCGATCGGGCCGAACCCGAAGTGATTGGCCTCGTGGATCGCGCGGGGCGTGACCCGGTAGGACGCGTAGGCGATCGCCAGCAGTGTCGCCTCCGGCACACCGAACGGCAGTGCGAGAGCGCCCTTCGCGAGCAGGACGAGGACGACAGCGGTCAGCAGGAGCACGTTGCGGCGGCCCCCGATGCTCAGGGGCTGGTGGGTGATGAGCTCATCCAGCAGGCCGGTGTTGCGATCGCGCCGTTCCTCACGGTTGACCAGGAACTGGTCGACCAGGTTGAAGACGAGAATGAGGACGCCGTTGACGAACAGCCACGGCGCCCACAGCCGGAAGGTCCACTCGAACGGCACCCCCTTGAGGAAGCCGAGATAGAGCGGCGGATCGCCGATCGGGGTGAGCAGGCCTCCGGCATTCGCGACGATGAGGATGAAGAACACCACCAGGTGCGCCCGGGAGCCGCGGCGTGCGTTAGCGCGCAGGAACGGACGGATCAGCAGCATGGCGGCGCCGGTGGTGCCGATGACGTTGGCCAGTACCGCACCGACCGCGAGCATGCCCGCGTTCGCGAGAGGCGTGCCGGCGAGCGATCCGCGGACCTCGATGCCGCCGGAGATGACGAACAGAGCGGCGAGCAGCGATACGAACGACACGTACTCGGCGACGGAGTGGGTGAGCGCGCCGGCTCCCCCGACGATGAGGAGCTGGACCGCGGCGGGCACGGCGAGCACGGTGACGACCAGCGCCTTGCTGGTGAGGCGGCTCCACCAGCCGGCAGCGAGCACTTCCAGCACTGCGACAGCGGCCAGGAGCAGGACGAACGGTGCGACGGTCCACATCGGCAACCGGCCGCCGAGAGCCTCCATGCCGCCTCCCACAATTAGTCCATCAGGCGGTCCGGTCGCACCGAAATAGCGTACCGCTGGTTAGTTATAGCTGACGCGGGCCGATCAGGAAAGAGCCAGAGCCGGCGCCGCTCATCAAGTGATCTCCCTCGATGTCAGGTGTGCGCTCGCCGCACCTTGTGAGTAAACCCACTCCCCATTATGGTCTGTCCAGCGGTACATCCAGTCCACTAAGCGGACCGACTGCCGAGTGCGCATGGCAAGCAACTGGAATCCACCTCCAGACGGGACTCCCAGCGTGAACAACAATTGGCTCAAGACGGTCGTGCCCCTCGCGGTGCTCGCGATCCTCGCGCCGGCCTCGGCTCTCGCGATCACGGGATCGGCGGACCGACACCAGGGAAAGCCGAACAGCATCGACCCGGTTTACGGCGTGTGCCGTGGAGTGGACCCGGACTGCTACAGCGACTGGGGCACTGAACGCGACAACAAGGTGCTGGTCTACTCCCGTACGGCGGGTCCCCGGCACGCGAACCTCGGGCGGGTCCTGGATCCCGACAACGCGAGCCTCCAAGGCGTGACTCTCCCCCGCCCCTATGTGATCACGAACAACCACAGTGACCCGGCGGCCTGGCCGCGCCCCCTGGACAGCTCCAACGTGGCGCAGGCCGGGCTGGTCAGAATGCTCGAGGCCGACGGCATCGAGGTGCACGTCACCGAGGACGTCCAGGCGATGGAGCGGCTGAACTCCAGCTACCGGGCCGTGATCTTCATGAGCCCCACCCGGGACACCCTGTGGAACCACGCGCGCGGCGCGGCCGGCGGCACCCGCCTCGACTGGGCCCGGGAGTCACTGCGCAAGTACATCCAGGGCGGCGGCGGTTTCGTCGGCGTCCACAACGCCTTCGGTACGGAGTACGGCTGGCAGTGGTACGAAGGGCTGCTCGGCAACGCGAACTACTACAACCACGGACGCAGCCAGCCCGGTGACGTCGTGGTCGTCAACGACCGGGACGTGTCGACAAAGGGCCTGCCGCGACGCTGGGGATTCTCCGACGAGTGGTACAACCTCGTACCGTTCCCGACCGACGTGAACTTCCTCGCCACCGTCGACGAGCGGACCCTCGCCGGCGGCGCGGGCGGCGAAGGATCGCACCCCGGGCACCGGGATTTCCATCCGGTCACCTGGTGCCAGTACTACGACGGCGGTAAGTCCTGGGTCACGACCCTCGGCCATGAGGGTGCTGCCTTCCAGGAGAACTCCACCTTCCCCGGCGCGGCCGAGTTCCAGGCACACCTCGAACACGGCATCAAGTCCGCCATGGGCCTCGAACCGTTCTGCACCCCGGCCAAGCGCAAGTAGCCATAGCGGAGGCGATCGATGAAACCAGGAATACTCGCACCCATCCTGTTCGCCGTACTCGTCGCCGCCGGGCCGTCGACCGCCGTCGCGCAAGGGCCACGAGAGGGCGTCGAACAGGCGGAACCGCCAGGTCTGGAACCGACCGGGGCGGACATGCCGACCGTCGGTGGCAACCTCGCGAACCAGCACTACTCCGGTTTGACGCAGATCTCGCAGCGCAACCTCGACAAGCTCGGCCCGGTGTGGCGTACGCACCTCTCGGCGGTCGCGCCGGCCAGCGACGACGTCGGCCAGCAGACGACGCCCATCGTGGCCGACGGGGTCATCTACCTGGACACGCCCGGCGGCGAAGTGATCGCCGTCGACGGCAGGACCGGCGCTCCCCAGTGGAAGTGGGCACCGCAGGGCTTCTCGACCGCGGACACCCGCCGCGGTGTCTCCATCGGCCAGGGCAAGGTCTACACGCTCGCCGACGGCGATCGCATCGTCGCCCTCGACCAGGACACCGGTGAACAGGTCTGGGTCGTGCAACCGGCGGTCCAGGCCGGAGTCGATCTGGGCAACATCGACCGGGTCGCGACGGTTTACCACGACGGCGTGGTCTACGCCCACGCGGCCAACGGCAACCGCGCCGCGGTCGTCGCGGTCCGAGCCAGCGACGGCGGCTACCTGTGGCATGTCTTCGGCGGACCGGATCGGGGAACCGTCTACACCGACGTCAACGGCAACTCCATCGACGCCGGCGCCACCTGGGGACCCGTGCTGCCCGACGGGACGCAGTGCAACCTGGAGGGAGGTGCGACACCGTGGATGCACGGCGCGGTCGACCCCGGCCTCGGGTTCTACTACATGACCTTCGGTAACCCGCGTAGCTGCCGCAGCTCGCAGGACGGTTCCCTGCGCCCGGGCGACAACCTGTTCTCCACCACGATGGTGGCGGTCGACATGAAGACCGGTGCGTACAAGTGGCACTACCAGTCGATCCGGCACGACGTGTGGGACATGGACAACGTCCATCCGCCGACCCTGGCCGACATCAGGATCAAGGGTCAGAAGCGCAAGGTGGTGTTCTACGGCAGCAAGTCGGGACACCAGTTCGTGCTCGACCGGACCACCGGCAAGCCGGTGCTCCCGGTCGCCGACAAGCCGATGATCGTGGACTCCCGGCAGCACAACGCCGAGACCCAGCCGTTCCCGGCCGAGCGCCTGCTGCCCGAATGCGTCGTCTGGCAGAAGCTGGACCCGCGCACTGTCCCGGGTGACCCGTGGCGGGCGGTGCCGAACTACAACGGCTACCAGGCCGACGCGGACGGCGACCTGGTCTTCAACCCGGACAGCTACGTCGCGGCGGACGAGCCGTTCCTGACATACCCGCAGAACTCCGGCGCGGACCACCGGCGCGGCTGCATGTACGACCCGCAGTGGAACCAGCCGATCCTGTCGACCACCAGCCAGAACGGCGGCGGCGACTGGTCGAACAACTCCTACAGCCACAGCACGAACCTGGTCTATTACCCGTACGGCGCCAACCCGGTGGCGCACTGGAACGGCGCCGCGGCCAACGGTCAGCGGGCCATCGGGCAGTACCAGACCGGCGGCGTCCTGGCCTACGACGCGTCGACCGGCAAGGTGCGGTGGCGCAACCATCTCGGCACCGACATGTCGCACGGCCAGGGTCCGCTGACCACCGCGACCGACCTGCTGTTCGCCGGCCAGATCGACGGCCGGCTCCTCGCCATGGACGCCCGCGACGGCGACGTCCGGTGGGAGTTCCAGACCGGATCGGGCATCGCCGGCGCCCCGATCACCTACATGGTCGACGGCGAGCAGTACGTCGCCGTTCTCGCCGCCGGGTCCACGAATCCGTACGGCGGCTCGGTGACACAGGGCGACTCGCTGTGGGCGTTCAAGCTGGGCGGCGCGTACACCACCGAATCCGGCAGTCAGGAAGGCCCGGACACCGCTCCGCTGGCGATCCGCCGTCCCGTCCAGGGCGGTCCGGTCGACGGCGCGACGGTGAACAACACCGTCTACCTGGGCAGGCAGGACCGCACGACCGATACCGCCACGGCACGCGACAGCACCTCACAGGCCGGCATGGCCCCGACGCACCTGCGGGTGCCGGTCGGAACCACCGTGACGTTCCTGAACCCCGGAGCGGAGACCTTCCCCAACTTCCCCAACCAGCGGCCGCACTGCGCGACCCAGTACTTCGAAGGGCTCTTCAACCCCCGGCTCGATCCCGGGGAGCGCTCCGACTTCACGTTCGACCGCGCCGGTGAGTACTACTTCAACGACTGCACCGACCCCCGGCCGACCGGCAAGATCGAGGTGTACCCGGCGCCGCAGGACCTGCCGGGCGCGCTGCGGTTCATCCCCGCCACCCTCGACCTGGGGTCGCGGACCGGGATCTTCACCGCGGTCCGCGGCGGGGTGACGGCGACGCTGAGCCTCCCGGCCGGCTACCGGCTCGACGGTGACGTGGAGCTGCGGACGCCGCTGTCGCGGTCACCCGTCACGGCGAAGCACGCGACGGTGATCGGCCGCACGCTGATCGTGGTGTTCGACAAGGCCGACCTCGACAACAACGTGCCGGAAGGTGACGCGGTGCCGTTGACGCTGGTGGCGAACTTCCTGCACGAGGGGGACCAGGAACAGCTCACGTCGACGGCGTCGGTGCGGGTCCGCAAGTAACCCCGGCCACCGGGCCCGGCGAGGCGGCGACGCCCGCCTCGCCGGGCCCGGGCCCATCTCCGAGCACCATCAGTCGCCCTGGCGAAAGGACCATCATGGGTACGATCGATCGGCGCCGCCTGCTTCAGGGAACCGCCGCCATCGCGGTGACCGCGACTCTCGCGAGCCAAGCCACGGCCCAGCCGGCCGCCGGCGCACGCCCCGGCGGGCAGGCTCCGGGCCGGATCGGGGAACCGCAGCCGCTGGACGGTCGCCCGTTCCCGGCTTACGACTACTCCCGCGCCAGCAAACTGCCCCGCGAGATGACCGGCTATTGGACGAAGTCCTTCGACGTCGCGGGCACCGTCCGCACCGCGAAGGTATACATCTCGCCCGAGACGCCGATCCGCTCCTACTTCACGGTGATCGCCGTACCCGATGGCGTCGAGACCGGCGAGTTTCTCCAGCAAACGAGCTGGGCCGGGATCGCCGGCCGGCGTGAGGAGGGCCTGTTCGTCCTGGAGCCCGGCCCGGCCGGCTGGGGCGACGCCGGAGAGGAGACCGCCTACGTCGAAGCCGCAATGGCGTTCTTCCAGGCCAACCGGTACTTCTCGATCTTCGGTCTGCACTACCTGGTCGGTTACGGCGCCGGCGCGCCGGCCATGGAGGCCTGGGCGGTCGCGCACCCCTTGCGCGTCATCAGTCAGGTGTACGTCGATTCGCCGGGCCTCGATGCGGACTACCTGAACTCCTACGCCGGACGCGAGTTCGGCGGCGAGACCGAGGGCAGCTACACCCCGGTCGAGTTCCCCGAGGGCTTCGACCTGATCAGGTACGACGAGACAGTTCTGCCCACCTGGTACATCCACCCCGACCGGACCTCGATCGACGCGAGTGTGTCCTACTGGAGGCGGGCCAACGACACCGGACGCCGTACGCGGGAGGACCCGGCCCTCGGCACCGTCTACCCGCAACGACCCGACTCCCGCCGGTGGATGACGTCGTACGCGGGGCCGATCTCGCAGGTGGCCGTGCAGCAGCGTCCGATGAGCACGCACCGCATCGTCGGCTTCCTCACCCGGTACACCCGGTACGAGAACTTCTTCGCCTACGGCAACCAGCTCTTCGAACGCGCCGACTACGCGAAGCTGGGCGTCGAGGTGCGCACCATGATGGTCGAGGGGTACCTCCGCGAGTACCTGGTCTACGTTCCCCGCACCGCCCGCCGGTTGTGGCGCGACCGTGCGCCGGTCGTGTTCGTCTGGCCCGGCAACACCCAGACCGCCAAGGTGTTCTTCGACGCCGCGCAGTGGTGGAAGGTCGCGGAACGCGAGGGATGCGTCCTGGTCGTCATCGGGGAGCAGTACAGCGCCACCTCCGTGTCAGTGAGCCACCGCGACTCGAACACCTTCTACCGGCAGCTGCGCGAGCTGATCACCGACGAGCTGGGGGTCGATCCGACGAGGTTCTATTCCACCGGGCAGTCCGCCGGCAGCGCGGTCACCCAGAACTTCGCGATCGCCTACCCGGAATACTTCGCCGCGGTCGCGTCGACGTCGTTCACCACCGCTCCGGACGCCGCCGGCACGGTCGGCATCGACGGACTCCAGGTCCCGGCCAGCGGCCGGGCGATCCCCAACTACCAGATCTATGGGTACGGGGATCTCGGCTTCCTCGCCGGCGATCTCTGGGACGGCACACAGAACTCGCTGGACAGCTGGGCGCGGTATCACCTGGGCACCAACGGACTCACGCTCGCCGACGTGGACACCGTCGCCGGCCGGCGCCACGGCTGGCACGACCGCTTCCAGACCTGGACCTGGCACGACGAGCACACCGAGGTCCCGGTCCTGAAGCTGTCCAAGAACCTGTACCGATCGCACAACACCATGCCCGAGGAATCACCACTGTTGTGGGACTTCCTCAAGCATTACAGCGTCGAGGCCGACCGGGACGGAAACCTCGTCCGCTACTACAGCCGCTCGGCGTTCCGGCGCCCCCGGGACAAGAAGGTGATCAGCGGCCGCGCCGCAGTAGTTCCGCGGAGTCAGCGAGCATCGTCTCCGCATCCGCGGGAACCCCGGTGAAGTGCTCGAACGCGGCAACCGCCTGGTAGACGCTCATCCCGGCGCCGGGCAGGGTCGCGGCGCCGGCCGCGCGCGCCGCCTGGAGCAGAGCGGTGTCGGCCGGCCGGTACACGATGTCGGCCACCCACATGTCCGAGCGCAGGTCGCCGGGCGCGACGGGTGAGCCCGGATGGTGTGCCATCCCTATCGGCGTGGTGTTGATCAGCCCGTCGGCGCCTGCCAGCAGCGTGCTCAGGTGTGCGGGCGCGCCGACGGCGATCCGGCCGGTACCGAACTCGGTGGCGAGCAGGCCGGCGAGCCGATGGGCCTTGGCGGTGTCGAGGTCGACGACGGTGAGATGGCGGGCGCCCAGCGTCAACATGGCGTGCGCGACCGCGGATCCGGCTCCGCCGGCGCCCAGTTGCACCACCGTGTTCCTGGGCGCGTCGGGGAAGTTCCGATCGAAGTTGCGGGCGAACCCGACGGCGTCGGTGTTGTGACCGCAGGCGATGCCGTCGGCGAAAACCACGGTGTTGACCGCGCCGAGGGTCTTCGCCTCCGCCGAGAGCCGGTCGAGGTACCGGACGATCTGCTGTTTGAACGGGTAGGTGACGTTGAGTCCTCGGTAACCCAGCGTGCGAGCCCAGCGGAGCAGTCCGGGAAGATCGTCGGCGGTCAGGCCGTACGCGTCCGAGTCGATGATCGTGTAGAGGAGCCGGATTCCTTGGCGGTCCGCCTCCTGCTGGTGCAGCAACGGTGAATGCGATGACCCGATGCCCGCCCCGATCAGCCCGACCAGGACCTGTGCTTGTTGAGGGCTGGTCACCCGTACCTCTTCCAGGTTTTGATCGTGAGGTTTTGATCGTGGGGTTTTGATCTTTGGGGCCGGCGGATCGCCGGCCCCGCTGCCTCGATCAGGCCGAGGCCCGGACGCTCTTGTAGAGCTCCAGGTTCTCGCCCTTGAAGTGGGTGTTGAAGAAGGCTTCCGCCTTGCTGATGAACGCTTCCCGGTCGATCTGGTCGATCTCCACCACCGTGCGGGTGGAGTCACCGCGCCAGCCGTCGAGGACCTTCTCGGTCTCGTCGTCGACGCACTTGCGGTTCTCGGCCCGGATGTCGTGGATGGCCTTGAAGAGAGCGTCCTTCTGCGGCTGGCTCATCTTGTCGAGGGTCTTGTCCGACACCACGACGTAGTGGGTGCCGACCTGGTGGTTGGTGAGGCTGGCGACTTTGAGGATCTCGTCGAACTTCTGGGCGTGGGTGGCCACGACCGGGTTCTCCTGGCCCTGCGCGATGCCCTGCTGCAGTGCCAGGTAGAGCTCCTCGACGGCGATCGCCACCGCGTCGGCGCCGAGCGCCTCGGCGTTGGCGAGGAACTGCGGGGTGTTCGGGAAACGGATCTTCTGGCCGGCGAGGTCCGCCGGTTTGCGGATCGGCTTGGTGGCGGTGAACGTCCGCATGCCGAAGTACCAGGCGTCGACGATGGTGGTGTCGGTCGCCGCGTTGAAGTCGGTGAAGAAGTCCTTGCCGTATTGGTCGACCCATTTGAAGAAGTGGTCCACGTCGTTGAATGCGTATGCCGCGTCGAGCACGCCGATCTGCGGGTAGGCGGTGGACATCGCTGAGCCGCCCTGCAGGTCGATGTCGATGTCCCCGCTCTGCACACCGGCGTAACGTTCGGCGTCCGGGCCGAGCTGGCTGTTGGGGAACATGTCGATGGTGAGGCCGAGGTTCTGTGCCTCGACCCGTTCCTTGAGCAGCTTCATCCCGCAGTAGTAGTTCGGCTGGCTCTCCGGCTGAGAGCTGCCGATCTTGATGGTCAGGGTGGGATTCTCGCCTTCGGTGGTGGGTGCGTTGCTCGATGTGGAGCACCCTGCGGCGAGAACGAGTGTTATCGGAAGAGTCAGCGCCGCGGTGATGCGGCGCCACCCTGCTGGACGTTGGTGCATGGCGTTTCTCCTCCCGGTGTGGGATGGCGGGCCGGTGGGTCAGAAGCCGAGGAGGCCGGGTAGCCAGAGCACGAGGCCGGGCAGTGCGGTGACCAGAATCAGCACGGCGACCAGGGGAATGAGGAACGGGGCGACGCCGCGGAAGATGACGTCGACCGGTTTGCCGGTGACGGAGCTGGTGATGTAGAGGACGCTTCCCACCGGTGGGGTCAGCAGGCCGATCATCAGATTGATGATCATGACAACGCCGAAGTAGATGGGGTCGATGCCGAGATCCATCGCGATCGGCAGCAGGACCGGCACCGTCACGAGGATGATCGCCGTGGCATCGATCAGGCAGCCGAGGATCAGCAGGATGATGTTGACCAGGATCATGAAGACCCAGGGGTCGTCGGAGAACGAGGTGAGGAACTCGGCGACGTCGCGTGACACATGGGCCCGGGTGAGGATCAGGCCGAGCAGCGCCGCGGCACCGAGGATCAGGGTGATGCCGGCGGTGATGACAGCGGTCTCGCGTAGCGACTGGAGCAGCAGCCGCGGTGTCGCGGAACGGTAGATCAGGCCGAGGATGAGCATGTAGAGGACAGCGACGGATGCGGCCTCGGTGGGTGTGAAAACGCCGGAGAGGATGCCGCCGAGCAGGATCACCGGAGTCAGCAGCGGGCCGATGGCGCCCACCGAGGCACGGGTGAACCGGTCACGATCGAACGGCACCGAGACGAACTGCGGCCGGTGCAGTGTCCAGATAAGGATGTATATGCACAGCCCGGCCGCCATGGCGAACGCCGGCAGGACGGACGCGGCGAAAAGGGCTCCGGTGGAGACGGTCGCGGTCGCGGCATAGATGACGGCGGGGATGCTGGGCGGCATCACCGGGCTGATGAGCGATGAGGAAGCGGTGAGCCCGGCAGCGAATCCGGCGGGATAGCCAGCCTTGATCATCGCCGGGATCTGCATCTTGCCGAGCCCGGCCACGTCGGCGAGCGCGGATCCGCTCATCCAGGAGAAGCCGACCGCGGAGCCGACGTTGACGTACGCGAGGTTGCCGCGCAGCCGGCCCAGCGCGGCCAGGCAGAACTCATAGAGCCGGTCGGCGATGCCGAGCCGGTTCGCCAGCACGCCGACGAGGATGAACAGCGGGACGGCCAGCAGCGGGAAGCTGTTGAGACCGTCGAAGGTGGTCTTGAGCGCGAAACCTTCGGAGCGGCCGTCCGCGAGTGCGTACCAGAGGCTGGGGCCGATGAAGGCGAGCCCGACCGGCACCCGGAGAAACAGCAGGACGGCGATGGCAACGCCGACCATCCACAGCTCGAGGATCATTTCGCCTCCGCCGCGTCGAAGGGGACGTCCTCGCGGGTGGCGGTGAAGACCCTGATGAAGGCCCGGACAGTCCCGGAGGCGAAGCCGAGCATCGGGATGGCGTAGAGCGTCCAGATCGGGATGCCGAGAGCGGCCGTCGTGCGGGTCGGGTACGCCTGGATCAGCGCCCACGCCTCCCAGACGAGCACCGCGCAGATCAATCCGGTCAAGGCGGCGGACACTGCTTTGACCACGACGAAGGCTCGTCCTTTGACCAGATAGTCGATGACCTGGATGGTGATGTGGCCGTTGTTGCCGATCAGGTAGCCGACCATGATGAAGGTCAGCACGATCAGCGAGTAGTTCGCGACCTCGCCCACGCCCGGCCAGTTGAGCGCCGGCACGTAACGGCTGATCACCTGCCAGAGGACGCTGAGAAAGATCATCGTCAGCGCGAGGCAGGCGATCCAGAGCTCGATCGATGCCCAGACGCGCAGAACTCTCGGCTCCCGCCACCGCACGTCCTCATCGGACTGCGGAGCGGGCTGCGGGTCACCGGGGGCGGCAACGGATTCAGCGGTCATCGGTCATCAGTCCCGGCACGTGCTCCGGCCGCCGGCACCACGGGCCGGCGATGCGGGACGGGGGTGGTCAACAATGCGCCCTCGCTCTCAGGTGAGTGTCGCTACTCTCGAACCATTAGCCGGACCTGATGGACCGCTGTGTGGACTAGGTGTAAAGTACGGGCGGCCCAGGTTCATGGCAAGGGCTTGAGTCCGGACCGTTACGGATATGTGAAAAGCGAAAGGTGAGCCCCGCAAACAAGCACCGTGGCGAAGCAGGAAGGATGGTCGGCGGACCATTCCCGCGAAACGAGGAGAGTGCAGAACCGTGGACGCGCCCCCCACCCGCAATTCCGCGGCCAAGCCATCCGCGGCGGAGTCCGCCGACCCGCAGGGCGTGCGAAGCGTCCAGCGGGCGCTGGGCATCCTCGGCCTGCTGACCGATGACCGGCCCACCGTCTCCATCCGCAACATCGTGGAGGAGACCGGCCTGGCCAAGACGACAGTGCTCCGGCTGGTCTCGACGCTGGAGCAGAGCGGCCTGCTCTGGGCCACCGGCAGCGGATACATGGCGGGGCCGGGACTCTGGCGGTGGGCGCATCTCGCCCGGCGCAGCTGGGAACTGCCGCCCGAGACGCAGCGCGACATGCGGGAGCTCGCCGCGCGCCGGCGCGAGACCGTGAACATGTACGTGGTTCGCGACATCTACCGGGTGTGCGTCGCCCAGCAGGAGAGCCCTCAGCCGCTGCGACACGTCGTCCACGTCGGCGACGAGCTGCCGATGTGGGCGGGCGCCTCCTCCAAGGTCCTGCTGCGCGACGCCTCCGCCGGACTTCTGGACCGGATCGCCAAGCAGTCGCCGCACGGCCCGCAGCACGCGGCGACGATGCGCGCCGAGATCGACGAGACGGCCGCCAAGGGGTACGGCGAGAGCCACGGCGAACGCGAGGCCGGTCTGTCGGCCGTGGCCGTCCCTATTCTCGGGCAGTCGGGCAGTGTCGTCGCGGCACTGGCTCTGAGCGGGCCCACCATCCGATTCACCCCCGACCAGGTCACCGCGTTCGCCGCCGACCTGCGGCAGATGGCGCAGCAGATGGCCGAGCGGGGTTTCGATCGCCCCTTCGGCAGCGGAGGCTGACCGCTCCCCCGCTCTCACGACGGCAACTCCACGGCCGCACCGGTGCGCGACGACGCGTAGACAGCCTCGACGATCGCCAGTGATCGCAGCGCGTCCCGGCCGGTCACGGCAGGCTCGCGCTCCTCGCGCAGTGCCGCGACGAAGTCAGCGATCTGCTCGGCGTGGTACGGCGCGAGGTGGTCGTGGATCTCGGCCAGCGCGATGTCGAAGGGCCGGCCGGCGCTGTACGCGCCGGCGAACGCCTCCTCACCGGGCAGGGTCCGGACGTCGGTGAAGCCGACGCCCTCCGGAAACTCCATCACGCTCGCCGTACGGCCACGCGCGTCGCTGACCCACACCTGCACGCCGAGCCCGGGCTGGAAGGTGGTGCCGGCCTGGATCGTGGCGACGGCGCCGGAGACGAACTCGATGAGCGCGGCGGCGGTGTCCTCCACCTCGATGATGTCCTGGTGGGCCAGGTTCGCGCACCGGCCGGTCACCCGCCGCGCGGGGCCCATGAACCACTGGAGCAGGTCGACGTGGTGGATCACCTGCGTCATCAGAACCCCGCCGCCCTCCGTCGCCAGGCGGCCACGCCACGGCTCGGCCCGGTAGTAGTCCACGCCCCGGTTCAGGCGGGCCACGACGCCACCGCAGATCGGCAGGCCCATCCGGCCGTCGTCGATCGCCGCGCGGATGCGCGCCGCCGCCGGCCAGAAGCGCCGTTGGAAGAGGACCCCGAGGCGCACCCCGGCGGCATCGGTGGCGGCGATCATCCGCTCGGCCTGCTCCACCCGCAGGGCGATGGGCTTCTCGCAGAGCACGTGGGTGCCGTGGCGGGCGGCGGCCAGCACCCCCGCCTCGTGGTCCGCGTGCGGAGTGCAGATGGTCACGGCGTCGAGCCCGCCGTCGAGCATCTGATCCAGGTCACCGAAGGACCGGTCGACGCCGTGGTGCGCGGCGAACGCGCGGGCCCGTCCCGGATCGATGTCGGCGACCGCGGCGACCTGGACGCCCTCGACGCCACGCAGGGCGCCGACGTGGTTGCGGGCGATCCGGCCGCAGCCGACGATTCCTATCCGCACGGCCGGCCACCTCCGGACAGGTGAGCGGCCAGGCCCCGCATCGCCATCTCGTAGACCTCGGCACCGAAACCGGCCAGGAAACCCCACGCGGCGGCCGCGGTCAGCACGTCCTGGTAGAGCGATTCGCGGGCGAACACGTTGGTGAGGTGCACCTCGACGATCGGGCGGCCGAGCATCCGCAGCGCGTCGTAGAGGGCAACGGAGCGGGTGGACAGCCCGGCCGGGTTGATGATGACCGGAGCCGTCTCGTCGAATGCCTGGTGAACCCAGTCGATGAGCTGACCCTCGGCGTTGGACTGGGCGAAGAACAGGTCGAAGTCGAGTTCCCCGGCGACCACCCGGCATCTGCTCTCGATGGCGGCCAGCGTCACCCGGCCGTACAGGTGCGGTTCGCGCCGGCCGAGCATGTTGAGATTGGGACCGTTGAGGATGAACAACCGCTCCGCCACGGACGGCCTCACCTTCTAGGGCGGACTCACTCGAAGATGCCCTGGTAGATGTCCTTGATGTTCCAGTGCCCCGGCGTCGGCACCGGTTCGTTGACCATCGGTACGTCGATGACCGCCG
The DNA here is from genome assembly GCF_003259845.1 of Actinoplanes lutulentus. Taxonomy (GTDB): domain Bacteria; phylum Actinomycetota; class Actinomycetes; order Mycobacteriales; family Micromonosporaceae; genus Actinoplanes; species Actinoplanes lutulentus. The sequence goes on along the minus strand of NZ_QLMJ01000027.1, from coordinate 64,362 downwards.
GCCGGCGGGCGGCGAGGGCCGCACGTAACGCGTCGCCGAAGTCCCCTGCACTGGTCAGGGAGTAGCCGTCGGCGCCGCACGCACGCCCGAGCGCCGCGAAGTCCGGGCTGTACGGCTTGCCGTCCGGACCGGTGAAGTCGCAGCCGAAGCTCTGTCCGAAGTTGGCGGCCTGCAGGTCGCTGATGGTGCCGTGGGAACCGTTGTTCATCACGACGAAGATGACCGGGGCGCCTTGTTCGACGGCCATCGGCAGGGCCGGGAGCTGGGCGCTCATCCCACCGTCACCGATCAGGGCGACCACGGTACGGCCGGGTCGGGCGATCTGGACACCGACCGCCGCCGCCGGTCCGAAGCCCATCGTCGAGGCACCACCCGGCGTGATGAACCGCCCCTCGTCCGGCAGTTCGTAGCACTGGGCGACCCCGTTCTTGTTCCAGCCCACGTCGGTGACCAGGACCGCGTCGGCGGGCAGGATCGCCCGCAGATCGGTGAGGATGCGTTCCGGGCGCAGCGGGAAGTTGTCGCTGGTGCCGCGTTCGCGGCTGTCCGTGAACAGGGTGCGGCGGGTCGCGGTGATGGTCTCGCGCAACTGCGCCTGGCGCCGGGATTGCGGGTGGCGGGCGCGGACGGCGGTGTCGATCGCCTGGACCGCGTGGGTGACGTCGGCGACCGCGCCGATGTCGACCGGGTAGTTGCGGCCGATCTCGGCGGGGTCGATGTCGATCTGGATCAGCTTGCCGGGCGGGAACTTCCAGGTGTAGCGGGAGTCCCAGGAGCTGGCGTCGGTCTCCGCGAAGCGCGTGGCCAGGGCGAGGACGACGTCGGCGTCGCGGGTGTATTCGTTGGTGATCTCCAGGCCCCAGAAGCCCGGCATGCCGAGCAGCAACGGGTGGCTGTCGGGCAGGGTCCCCTTGGCCATCAGCGAGTGCACCACCGGGATGTCGAGATGCTCGATCAGGGAGCGCAACGCGTCGAGGCCGGGCCCGCGGCGCAGTCCGCCGCCGAGGTAGACGAGGGGTTTTCCGGCGGCGAGCAGCGTGTCGGCGATGCGGTCCGCGACGTCGGCGGGCAGGCCCGGGCGTTGCGGTACGGCCAGTGGGTGGGCGCTGCCGGTCCCGGCCGGCACGGGACGGGAGAAGTGGTCCATCGGCACGCTGAGCAGCACCGCGCCCGGCCGTCCGGACGCCGCGGTCCAGAAGGCGCGTTCGGTGAACCGGGCCAGGTCGGCGGCGCGGTGGACCTGCCAGGCGCGTTTGACGAAGGGCCGGTAGATGGCGGTCTGGTCGGCGTCGGCGTGCAGGTTCACCTCCTGGTGCGGATGCCGGCCGTGGTAGTAGGACGGGATGTCGCCGGCGATCGCCACCAGCGGGACCGAGTCGAGCGCTGCGGTGAGGACCCCGGTGACGCCGTTGGTCAGGCCGGGACCGACATGCATGAGCACCACGCCGGTGCGGCCGCTGGCCCGGGCGTACCCGTCGGCGGCGTGCGCGGCGGCCTGCTCGTGGCGTGCGATGACGAACCGGATGCTGCTGCGCCCGATCGCGTCCAGCAGGGCGATGTTGGTGTGCCCGCAGGTGCCGAAGATGTATTCGACGCCGTACGCCTCGAGCTGGTTGACCATCGCCTCGGCGGCGGTCACCGTCTTCTCATCCGATGCGAGGGTCATCGGGCGTCCTCCTGGTCGCCGAAGAGGGAGATGCCGCGCAGCATCAAGGTCTTGACGACGGTGTAATCGTCGATCATCCAGCGCGGGGACTCGCGGCCGAACCCGGAGTCCTTGACCCCGCCGAACGGGACGTGGTCGAGCCGGTAGTTCGAGGAGCCGTTCACGATGAGCCCGCCCACCTCGAGTTCACGCCACGCGGTGACGATGCGCCGCACGTCGTGGGTGAACAGTCCGGCCTGCAGGCCGTAGCGGCTGTCGTTACAGGTGGCCAGCACCTCGTCGAAGTCGTCGAACGGCCGGACCGCGACGGCGGCGCCGAACACCTCGTCGCGGATCAGGCGGGCGTCCGGTGGCGGGGACGCGACGACTGTCGGGATCACGGTGGCGCCGTCGCGGCGGCCACCGGTCGTGATGGTCGCGCCCGCGGCGACCGCCTCGTGCGCCCAGGAGACGACGCGTTCGGCAGCGTCGTCGTCGACCATCGAGCCGACGTCCGTGGCGGTGTCGAGGGGGTCCCCGATCGTGAGCTTCTCGACCGCGAGGGTGAACGCGTCGAGGAACTCCTGGTATCGGCTCCGGTGGACATAGACGCGCTGCACGGAGATGCAGCTCTGCCCGGAGTTGCTGTACCCGGTGGCAGCGCAGATGCGGGCGGCCGCCGTGATGTCGGCGTCCTCGCAGACGATCGTCGCGGCGTTGCCGCCGAGCTCCATGACCAGGCGTTTGGCTCCGGCCGATCGAGCCACCGCGGCACCCGTCCCGGGGCTGCCGGTGAAGCTGATGACGCCGACCTCGGGCGCGGAACTCAGTGCCGCACCGACCGGACCGCCGCCGTGCAGCACCTGGACCGCCTCGGGCGGCATGCCGGAGTCGAGCAGCAGTCGCACCACCGCCACGGACGACGCCGGGGCTTGCGGCGGCGGTTTCACGATCGTCGTGTTGCCGGCCGCGAACGAGGCGGCCAGCTTGTGGGCGAGCAGGTTGGCCGGCGCGTTGAACGGGGTGATCGCGAGAGCGACACCGACCGGTGCGCGGTGGGTCAGCGCGGTGTTGCCCACTCCGCGGGCCCAGCCTGCCACCGGCAGGACCTCCCCGCCGATGCGGCGGGCCTCGGCGGCGGAGACCGCGAAGGTGTCGGCGACCCGATCGATCTCGCCGCGGCCGTCCTTGACGGGTTTGCCGAGCTCCAGCGCGAGCAGCCGGGCCAATTCGTCGCGCCGGGCGAGGGCTTCGGTGGCGGCGCGTTCCAGCACGTCGGCCCGCGCCGCGGGTGACATCCGGGCGATCGCCTTGGCGCTACGACGCGCATAACCGAGGGAAACCTCGACGTCGTGGTCGGTGGCCTGCCGGGCGGTGCTGACGACGGCGCGGGTCCAAGGCCCGACGCGGTCGGCCCCTTCTCCGTCGCTCACCCACTCGCCGGCGATCAGGCATCCGACCGTGGTCGGCGCGTCCTCCGGGACGGCATGGCCAGGGCTGTCAGTCATCGCCACTCCTTCGCGCGAACCGCTTGGCAGTCCATATGGACCACTCTGTGGACTAGGTGTAACGTACGGGCCGCGGAGTCCTCTGGCAATGGGTGGTCCGCGGTTGTTCCGGGGAAGTGAAAGCCGCACTGATCCGCCGCCTGACCGCCATGCCGGGCTCTCGCCCGATGACGACCGAGGGGCACGTCTTATGGATGAGGATCGACCGCTGCACGGCGTCCGGGTGCTGGACCTGACCAATGTTCTGGCCGGCCCGTACTGCAGCTACCACCTGATGCTTCTCGGCGCGGAGGTCGTCAAGATAGAGCGGCCCGGCGACGGCGATCTCGCCCGCAGGCTGGGTCCGGAACCGGGATTGAACTCCGCGGCGATCGGCGCCTCCTTCCTCGCACAGAACGCGGGAAAGAAATCCGTCGAACTCGACCTCAAGGACCCCACCGACCGCGCGACCTTCGAGACACTGCTCAGCGGCGCCGACGTCCTGCTGGAGAACTTCCGGGCCGGTGTCCTGAGCCGGATCGGATACAGCTGGGAAGTGCTGCACCGGATCAACCCGCGCCTGGTGTACTGCGCGATCTCCGGGTTCGGGCAGACCGGGCCGATGCGCGAGGCGCCCGCGTACGACCAGATCATCCAGGGCCTGTCCGGGATGATGAGCGTCACCGGCACACCGGAGACCGCCCCGCTACGGGTCGGTTTCCCGGTCTCCGACACCATCGGTGGGCTGGTCGCCGCCATGACGATCGCCGCGGCGCTGACCGGACGAGAGAGGACCGGTAAAGGTGTGCGCCTGGACGTCTCCATGCTGGAGACGTCCCTGTCCGCGATGGGCTGGGCCGCGTCGAACTTCCTCGTCAGCGGCGTCCCCCCGGAACCGATGGGCGACCAGAACGCCACCGCCGCACCCTCCGGCACCTTCCACGCCGCGGACGGACCGCTCAACATCGCCGCCAACAGGCAGGAACAGTTCGCCACCCTCTGCCGGATCATCGAGCGCCCGGACCTGCTCACCGACGAGCGGTTCGCCGACCGTGAGGCCCGCAAACAACACCGGGCCGCGCTCAACGACGAGATCAACACGGCGCTGCGCGGCCGCCCGGCCATCGAGTGGGAACGCGCCCTGTCGACGGCCGGTGTGCCCGCGGCCCGCATCCTCACCGTCCCGCAGGCTCTGGAGCTCGACCAGCTGACGGCCCGCGGCTTCTTCACCGACCTGGACTTCCCGGGCGACCCTGAGCGGAGGTTGCGGGTCACCGGCAACGGGGTGCTGGTCAACGGTGAGGCCCTGCGCCCGCAGGCGCCGCCACCACTGCTCGGTGAGCACAACGGCGAATTCAAGACCACCACGGACGAGGTGATCGCACCATGAACCAGGACCGGCCCGAACCGACCGTCCGGGACGTGTCCGACTGGTGGTCGACAAGCGTCTCCCGGATCGAGCCCAACCGCATCGAACTGCGCGGACACCCCGTCCAGGACCTGATCGGCTCGATCAGCTTCGCCGGGATCATCTGGCTCATGCTCCGCGGCGAGACCGCCACACCGGGCCAGGAGCGGCTGCTGGAGGCAGCCCTGGTCTCCTCGGTGGACCACGGGCCGCACGCGCCGTCCATCGCCGTGGCCCGGATGGCGGCGACCTGCGGCATCGGCCTCAACAACGCCGTGGCGACCGGCGTCAACCTGCTGGGCGACGTGCACGGAGGCGCCGGCGAACAATGCATGGCCCTGCTGGGCGACGTGCGACGGCTGCACCAGGAGGGCACCGACCTCGCCATCGCGGCGGAGACGACAGTCGCCGCCTGGCGGGCCCGCTCGAAATACCTGCCAGGCTTCGGGCACCGGTTCCACTCCGTCGACCCTCGCCGGGATCCGCTGCTCGGCCAGGTGGAACACGCCGTCGCGGGCGGCGTCGTCGACGGTTCCTACCTGCACGCCGCCCACGCGATCGAACGGGTTCTCGCCGACGGCCGCGCCCGGCCGGTGCCGATCAACATCGACGGCTGCACCGCCGTCGTCTACGCCGAACTGGGATTCCCGCCGCCGCTGGCCCGGGGACTGTTCGTCCTGAGCCGCAGCGTCGGCATCCTCGCCCACGCCTGGGAGGAGACCGGCCAGGGCCGCCGCAACAAGGGCCCGATGCCGCCGTGGATTCTGCCGACCTTCACCGACGGCGTCTGACGGGGTCCGCCCGGGCGGCGCATCTCGGCCGGCCCGGTCATGCCGCATCGGCCGGCTTCCTGCTCGCCGGCACACCGTCGAGGCGGCGGCGCGCGGCGGCGACCGCCAGGCGGGCGTGCTCCTTGGCCCCGATCTGCGCCACCAGCTGCGCGCGCGGGATCTCCAGGGCGTACGGGATACCGGACGGCAGGGCTGCCAGAATCCCGTCGAGGTCGATGCCCCCGTCCCCCGGATAGAGCCGTTCGAACCGGGCGGTGTGGATGAGCTCCTCCCTGGTGGGCGGCGTTCCCGGCGGCGCGTCGCAGACGTGAGCGAAATGGAACCACTCGGCCGGCAACTCCCGCAGGTCAGCCACGCTGGAGCCGGACCGGGCGAAATGCAGCAGGTCGATCAGGATGCCCGCGTTCGGTTGCTCGGCCGCCCGCAGGACCCGGATCGCTTCGGTGAGATCCGGCGTCTCGGTCCACGACGGGAACTCCAGATCCACGGTGAGCCCGAGCGGGTGGGCCATCTGGCACAGCTGGGCGTACCGATCGATCTTGCGGTTGCGGTCCGGATCGGGCAGCTGGGCGATGACGTGACGCGCGCCGAGTTCCGCTCCGGCCTCCAGGACCCGCTGGAAATCGCGCGGGTCCTCGTCGGGGCCGATCCTGGCCAGTTCGATGTCGAGCACCTCGACCCCGGTGGCCGCCAGGCGCACCTTCGTCGTGCGCATCAGCGCGGGATCGGTGGCCAGCGGATAGTGCGGTTCGATCGGCGTCACCCGGGTCAGGCGCAGGCCGACGTACCGGTATCCCCCGTCCGCGGCGGCCTCGACCAGCTCCGGTGGCGACAGGCTCAACGCCGTCAGGTGGGCCAGTGAATAGTCGTGCTCACGACCGTACCCTCGCTGTGGGGTGTCTCTGAGTCGCCGCAGGCGACGCTGGCGGTGCGCGGCCATCCGCACCGGTGCGCTGCTCGCAGCGCCGTAACCGGCGTAGTCGCCGATGCGCTGCACCACCTCGAAGAAGAGCCGCGAGCCCAGCATCTCGGTGTAGAAGTGCAGGTATTCCCCGTTCTCGTCGCTGTCGTGGAGGATCGAGTGCTCGCGCAGCGTGGCGAGCAACGCGGGCTGCGGGGCGAGCCGGGCGTCGAGGTCGTCGTAATAGTTCTGCGGGATGCGCAGCACCGGCGCGCCCAGTTCGCGCATGGCCCTGGCCGCGGCGATCACGTCGTCGCTGGCGAAGGCGATGTGCTGCGGGCTCGGTACGACCGGCGCCCAGGAGCCGCGTCGCAGCGGCGCCGTGTTGAGCGTGATCCGGACCCGATGGTCGGTGTCGGTGGCCGACCGGCTACGCAGCAGGCCGAAGGGTGCGACGAGCTCCGTCGTCTGGCCGGCCTGCAGGCCCAGAACCGTACGGTAGAAGAGCGCGACCTGGTCGAAGTCGTCGATCGGCTCGGTGAGGGCGATGTGGTCGGTTCCGGTCACCAGACCGTCGGTGCGGGTCTGGGCGCCGGTGGGCTCGAAGTCGGCGAGCCAGCTGCTGCCGTCCGCGCCGGGGCGGCAGAAGAAAACCGCCATCCCGTCCGGCGCAGCCACCGAGCTCAGGTCCGCTTCGCCCGGCCGGCGCACCCGCGGCAGCACCGGAGCGAGGAGCCGGTCGGCGCGTTGGGCAGAGCTTGCGGGGTCGCTGCTCTCCACCCCGAGAGCGCAGATCGCCGCGGTGCCGGGCGGGACCGTCCGCTGCGACGCGAAGTTGAGCAGGATCCGGGCATCGCCCTGCTGCCACAACTGCACCGGCTTCGAGCGGTGCAGCCCGATCTGGGCGAAGCCGAGAGCGGTCAGGGTCCTGGCGACGGTCGAACCGGACCCCTCGTCGACCGCCAGCTCGGTGAACATGTGACCGCCCAGACGCGGCACCGCCGGCAGGCCGGGTGATCGCAGCCGCCGGCGCGCCGCGGGTGGGCCGCCGAGGCTCACCGACTCCTGCAAGGCCAGCAGCGAACGCATCCCGTCGATGGCGGCATGCCGGGGATCAGCCTGGCGGTAGACGTCGTTGAACACTTCGAGCGAGAACGGACCGTCATAGCCGGTGGCCAGCACCTGACCCACGAACCCGGTCAGGTCGAACGAACCCAGGCCGGGGAAGAGCCGGTGGTGCCGGCTCCGCTCCCCCACGTCCATCGTCGATCGGGGTGCGTCGGCCAGCTGCAGGTGGAACACCTTCGAGCCGGGCACCACCCGGATTCCCGCCGTGTCCTCGCCGCGGGACAGGACATGGAAGCTGTCCAGGCACAGGCCGAGAGCGGGGTGGTCGGCGCGCCGCACGATCCGCCACGCGTGGGCGTAGGTGTTCACGAACCGGCCCCAGGCCAGTGGCTCGTACGCGATCCGCAGCCCTCTGGCCGCCGCACGCTCGGCCAGCTCCCGTAGCTGGTCGGCGGCCAGTTCGTCGTCGTCGACGGCGTCGGCGGACTCGGACGACGCGACCAGCAGAGTGCCGGCGCCGAGTTCCTCCACGACGGCGAGCTTGTGTTCCGCACGGCGCATGTTGGCCCGGAAGGTATCGGGGGCGACCGCCTCGAAATCGCGGAACGGCTGGTAGAGGTCGATGGCCAGGCCCCGGCGCGCGCATTCCTGCCGGACTCTCGCCGGTGACCAGGCCGACGCGACAAGGTCGCTCTCGAAGATCTCGATCCCATCGAAACCGGCTGCGGCGGCGGCCGCGAGTTTGTCCTCCAGGGCCCCGGACAGACAGGCGGTGGCGATCGTCAGGCGTGGGCCGGTGGACGGGGCGGCGGGCGGGCTCTGAGCAGCATCATGATCGGCGATGAGCATGGTGCACTGCCTTCCTCGATAGCTGTGCCCGGCTTCAGGGACGAGCTCAGCGATGCGCCGATGGGACGACGGAAGGTATTCGTTGCCAGGGGCTGTGTAACAACCATTGATACTGACAACAATGTATGTACTAGTTAGTTAGTTATACGCTCCGAGTGGCGGAGGAGGAAGGCCCGCGAACCCGCGACTAAGGTGGATCTTCGATCGAAGGAGGGCCATGTGGCGACCCAGACGCCGGAATCGCCGGCGGCGGCACCCGCCGCTCGCGACCCGGAGCGGACACGATCCGAGATTCTGGCTGTCGCGACACGCGAGTTCGCCGACAAGGGCTTCGCCGGCGCCCGCGTCGACGAGATCGCGGCGAAGACCCGCACCACCAAGCGGATGATCTACTACTACTTCGGCGGCAAGGAGAACCTGTACATCGCGGTCCTCGAGCTGGCGTACACCGGGATCCGCGCCCTGGAACGACAGGTCGACGTGGAACATCTCGACCCGGCTGAGGCGATCCGGCGGCTCACCGCTCTCACCTTCGACCACCACGAGTCGCACCCGGACTTCATCCGGCTGGTCAGCATCGAGAACATTCACTACGCCCGGCACATCGTCCGGTCCGAGATCCTGGCCGGCCTCGCCAATCCCGCGCTGGACACGCTGACCCGGATCCTCGACCGCGGTCGCGCGGCCGGCCAGTTCCGCCGCGACGCCGACCCGATCGACGTGCACATGATGATCAGCGCGTTCTGCGTCTTCCGGACCGCCAATCGGTACACGTTCAACGCGATCTTCAAGCGGGACATGCTCGACCCCGCCCGCCGGGACCATTACCAGGCCATGATCGGTGACCTCGTGCTGGAGTATCTGACCGCCTCCGACGGACGGCCGGCGCCGACGGCCTGAGCTTCCAGCGGCCGGATCGCCGGGTTCGGTCACCGCGCTGCCGCCGATGATATTTGCTGGCAGGGTGACGTTCGATGCCGGAGCCGGGATGTCCGGCCCTCGCCGCTGGTGGGCGAACCTGTCGGTGCTGGGCAAGGTGCTGTGCGCGGTGATCCTCGCGGCCGGCGCCGCGGTGGCAGCGGGCGCCGTCGGGATGCTCGAGTTGCGGGCCGTCGACGAGAGCGGCGGCGGCATCTACGAACGCAACCTGCTGCCGATCGACACCCTCGGGAAGGTCGACGGCGACGTCAACGAGATCCGGGCGACCGTCCTGCGGCATGTCGTCTCCAGCGACGCGGCGGAGGAGGACGAGCGGGAACAGGAGATCACCGGCTTCCGGGACGAGCTCGGCGAGCGATGGGCCGAGTACACGGCCGACACGGGCTCGGCGCAGGAGGAGGATGCCCGGTCGCGGTTCCGTACCGCGCTCGACGCGATGTTCACCGTGATGGACGACGAACTGCTGCCGCTGAGCCGGGCGAACGACACGGCCCGGGCCGCAGCGGTGGAGTCCGAGCGGTTCGACCCCGCCTTCGACCAGGTCGGCGAGGTGCTGAACGAACTCAGCGAGATCGAGACGGCCCAGGCCACGGCCAGCGCCACCGAGGCAGAGGCGACCTATCGCGACGGCCGTAACACCCTGATGGTCATCCTGGTCTTCGCCGTGCTGGCCGTCGGTGTCGGCGCTTTGGTGGCGCGCTCGGTCAGCAGACCTCTCGTACACGTCGTGGGGGTTCTGCGCCGCGTCGAGGACGGCGATCTCACCGTGACGGCGGATGTGCGTTCCCGTGACGAAACCGGTCAGATCGGCGCCGCGCTGAACGCCACGACGGCCCGGCTGCGCGAGATCATCGGCGGGCGGATGGCGCAGACCGCGGTCAGCCTCGCCGCCGCGGCCGAGCAGTTGTCGGCGGTCAGCGCCCAGTTGCAGTCCAGCGCCGGCGACGTCGCGGACCGTGCCGGCACGGCGACCCGGGCGACCCAGGACGTGAACACCGGTGTTCAGGCCATCGCGGCCGGAGCCGAGCAGATGAGCGTCTCGATCACCGAGATCGCGGCGAACGCCGGCTTCGCCGCGCAGGTGGCGCAGAAGGCGATGGCCGTCGCGCAGCGCACCAGCGGGCAGGTCGCCGACCTCGGTGTCGCCAGCGCCGAGATCGGCGAGGTGGTCGAGCTGATCACCACGATCGCCGAGCAGACGAATCTGCTGGCACTCAACGCCACCATCGAAGCGGCCCGCGCCGGTGAACTGGGTAAAGGCTTCGCCGTCGTCGCCGGCGAGGTCAAGGAGCTGTCGCAGCAGACCGCGCAGGCCACCGAGCAGATCACCAGCCGCATCGACGCGATCCAGCATTCGAGCGCGTCCGCCACGGCGTCGATCGAGGAGATCAGCACGGTCATCGTGCAGATCAGCGACTACACCACGACAATCGCGTCCGCCGTCGAGCAGCAGACCGCGACGACGGCCGAGATGAGCCGGTCGGTGACGGATGCGGCCGGTAACAGCAGCGATGTCGCGCGTACCGTGGCCGCCGTTGCCGACGTCGCGGCCGCCACCGCTGACGGCGCGGCGACCACGCAGCAGGCCGCGACCGATCTGAGCCGGCTTGCCGGCGACCTCACCTCGATCGTCGGCAGTTTCCGGCACTGAACCACGGATCACCCGGGTCCCCCGCACGCATGAGCGGTGGCACCACCGTGAGCCTCAGCTCTGGCGCAGGTGACGTCCCGCGAAGTCGTCGTCCTGGGTGAGCTCCACGGCGAGGGTCTGGGTGAGCCGGTCGATGGTGGCCGCGAGGGTGCTCAGTTCCTGCGGTGACCAGTCGCGGAAGGTCTGACGCAGGGTCTCGACGCGGGCCTGGCGCACGGCCTCCACCCGGGTACGTCCGGCGTCGGTGATGGTGATGTGCACGGTGCGGTGCTCGTCGGGGTGGCGGTCGCGGCGCACCAGCCCGGCGTCGGCGAGCGGGGCGACGCGGCGGGTGGCGGTGGACGGCGTGATGTCGAGCTGTTCGGCGATCTCGCCCATGGTGAGCGGGGTGCCGCCGGCCAGGCGGGACAGCAGCAGGAAGGCCGTGCGGTCGAGCATCGGCCCGCCGCCGGCCTCGCCACGGTGGAAGCGGTGGAACTCGCCGAGCCGGATGAGCCAGGCGATGGACTCCTGGATGCGGGCGAGCTCGGAGTCGGCCGACGGCGAGGTTCCCATGCCGCTCATCGTGCCCGATCGAGGGGGCCTACCGGAAATCCAACCCATCTAACCTATTGAACTTGTAGGAAATGCTGGTAGCTTTCATTTGCACATTGCAAATGACCGCATGGAAGGACGTGACGTGACTCAGCAGACCGATCTGGCTGACGTGCTGAGCGATCTGGAGGCAGGCTCCGCCGAGCGTGAGTCCGCGGCCGGGCGGCCGCACGACGTGGTCGACCGCCTGCGCGGCACCGGCTTCCTGACGCTGCGGGTGCCGCGCGATCACGGTGGGGCGGACGCGAGCCTGCGGCAGGTCTTCGAGGCGCTGATCGACGTGGCCCGAGCCGACTCCAACGTGGCCCAGGCCCTGCGGGCGCACTTCGCCTACGTCGAGGGACTGCGGTTCTCCCCGGGCGGATTCGAGGCCGTCACCGGCGGCAGCGTCATCGGCAACGCGATCACCGAGCCCAGCGGCGCGGCCGCGGGTGACTTCGCCGGACTGTCGACCGTTTTCGTCCAGGGTCCGGACGGGTGGACGATCACCGGCACCAAGTTCTATTCGACCGGCACCCTGTACGCCGACCGGGTCTGGGTGTGGGGCGTCACGGACGCAGGCGTCCCGGCCAGCGCGCTGATCCCGCTCGACCGTCCCGGCATCACGGTCGTCGACGACTGGGACGGCTTCGGCCAGCGCGCCAGCGGCAGCGGCACCACCCACTTCGAGAACACCCCGGCCACCCTGGACGAGGTCGTCGTCGCCGGGTCCGAGCCACCACCGCGCCTGGCGATCGGCGCGTTCCTGCAGCTCTGGCTCACCGCGGTGATCGTGGGCAACCTCGAGGCGGCGAGCAACGACGCGCAGGCCCTGCTGCGCGGACGCAGCCGGGGCATCACCCACGGCACCACCGAGCTGCCGCGCCACGACCCGGTCCTGCTGCAGCAGGCCGGCGACATCGCGAGCAAGGCGTACGCGGCCCGAGCGATCGTGCTCGACGCGGCGTCGCTGCTCGACGACGTCGACGCCCGGCTGCACGCCGGTGATCTCGACGGGGTCGCCGCGCAGGAGGCCGGTCGCCGGGTGGCCGAGGCCAAGATCTCGGTCGAGCGGCTGGCTCTCGACGCCGCGACCGAGCTGTTCGAGGTCGGCGGCGCCTCCGCCACCCGCGCGGGCGCCAACCTCGACCGGCACTGGCGCAACATCCGCACGCTCGCCTCGCACAACTCCACCCGGATCAAGGCGCGGGTCATCGGCGACCACGTGATCAACGGTTCCGACCTGCCCGACAACACCTACTTCTGAGCCAGGAGCACTTCGTGACCACCATCCCCGCAGCAGCTTTCGGCCCCGGCGCGAAAAACGTCGACGTCGCCGTCCTCGACTCGCACCTGCACCACGTCGAGCAGGGGTCGGGTTCGCCCATCGTCTTCCTGCACGGAAGCCCGACGAGCTCCTACCTGTACCGCCACGTCTTCCCGCTCCTCGAAGGCCACGGCCGCCTGCTGGCACCCGACCTGATCGGCTTCGGCGACTCCGGCCGCCCGGACATCGCCTACGAGCTGGCCGACCACGAGCGGTACCTCGACGCCTGGTTCGCAGCGCTCGACCTGCGCGACGTGACCCTCGTGCTGCAGGATTACGGCGCGGCCTTCGGCATCTCCTGGGCCGCCCGCCACCCCGAGCGGGTACGCGCGGTGCTGCTGGCCGAGCCGGTCATCCGCGACATCGAGTCATCGGCGCTGCCCGAGGCCTTCGTCGGTGCCCAGAAACTCATCCGGACGCCGGGCGACGGCGAGAAGTTCGTGGTCGAGGACAACGGCTTCCTCACCCAGGTCTTCCCGGGCGCCTTCCTGAAGCCGCTCGCGGCCGAGGACCTGGCCGTCTACCAGGCGCCGTTCCCGACGCCCGAGTCGCGTGCCCACCTCATCCGCTTCCCGCGCAACCTGCCGATCGACGGCGTACCCGCCTCGAGCGTCGAGTTCCTGGCACGCAACGAGGAGTGGCTGCGGACCTCGTCGGGCGTACCCAAGACGTTGTTGACCTATGAGCCCGGCTTCCTGCTCACGCCGGCCATCGAGGCCTGGATCCGGGAGAACGTCGCGGACATCGAGGTGCACGCCGGTGGCGCCGCCGTGCACTTCGTGCAGGAGGAGGAGCCGCAGAAGCTGGCCGACGCCGTGGTTTCGCTGCTCGCCCGTTCTCAGGCGAGCGGCCGATGACCTTCGACGCTCTGATCGCCCGCATCGCCGAGGGGGCGGCCTACCGCGACGCCGAGGGCATCGCACCCTTCGAGCAGATCGCCTGGATCAAGCAGGCCCGGCTCGGGGCGTACCGGGTGCCGGTCGCCGAGGGCGGCAGCGGCGCCGGCGTGCGCGACCTGTTCGACCTGGTGGTGCGCCTGAGCCACGCCGACTCCAACATCGGTCACCTGCTGAGAGCCCACTTCGGTACGGTCGAGGACATCCTGACCTGGCCCGCCTCCCCGCGCCGGGAACGCTGGATCGCGCGGGTGGCCGCCGGTGAGCTGTTCGGCAACGGCAACAACGAACTGGGCGCCAAACACGCCGGCGACTTCGGCAAGTCGACGACGTTCACACCGGACGGCGACGATTACGTCGTCGAGGGCACCAAGTACTACTCCACCGGCACCCTGTACGCCGACCACACCTTCGTCACCGGCGTCACCGACACCGGCATCCCGGTCCAGGCCCTGCTCACGCTCGGCGCCGAGGGCCTCACGGTCGAGGACGACTGGGACGGCTTCGGTCAGTCGCTCACCGCGACCGGGACCACCCGTTTTGCGAGGGTACGGGTATCGGCCGAGGACGTGACACTCCCGCCGGAGGATCTCAGCTCGATCCCGCGGTGGCACCTCGGGCCGTTCTACCAGCACTACCTGAACGCGGTGGTGGCCGGGAACGTGCGGTCGGTGCTGGACGACGCCATCGCCCTGATCCGCTCGCGCCGGCGCAGTTTCACGCACGGCTCGGCCGACCTGCCGAAGGACGACCCGGTGCTGCAGCAGGTCGTCGGCGAGATCTCGGCGCTGTCCTCGGCGGCCACCGCCGTCGTCCTGGAAACGGCCGACGTGCTGGCCCGCATCCCCGGCAGCCCGGTCCTCCTCAGGGACGAGGCGGTGCACGAGGCCGCGCTGCGGGCCTCACAGGCCCAGGTGGTCCTGCACGACCTCGGGCTGCTTGCCGCCACGGCGCTCTTCGAGGTCGGCGGGGCGTCGGCGGTCAAGCGCTCGGCCAACCTGGACCGGCACTGGCGCAACATCCGCACTGTCGTCTCGCACAATCCGGTGCGCTTCAAGAATCGCGCCATCGGTGACCTGCTGGTCAACGGCGCGACCCTGCCCGACAACACCTACTTCTGAGCGGAAGCCGTGACGCGCCAACTTCACCTGAACCTGTTCATCCTCGCCTCGGGCCACCACGAGGCCGCCTGGCGGCATCCCGGTTCCACGCCGGAGCGGATGTTCGACCCCGGGTTCTACACCGAACTGGCGCGCACGGCCGAGGCTGCCGCCTTCGACGCGGTCTTCCTCGCCGACATCCCCAAGCTCGACGACAACATCGAGTTCAACTCGGCGGGACGGCTCGATCCGCTCGTGACCCTGGCGATCATCGCCGGGGCCACGGAGCGGATCGGGCTGATCGGCACCGCGTCCACCACGTACTCCCATCCCTGGCAGCTGGCCCGATCCCTCGCGAGCCTCGACCACCTCTCCCGCGGCCGGGCCGGCTGGAACATCGTCACCACCGACTCCCCCGCCGCGGCCCGCAACTTCGGTCTCGACGGGAACCCGGACGCGGCGACCCGGTACGAACGCGCCGACGCGTACGTCGACGCCGTACTCAAGCTCTGGGACAGCTGGCAGGACGACGCGATCCGCCTTGACCGCGCGGCCGGCCGGTACCTCGATCCCTCGCGTATCCATCATCCGGGCGTGAACTCCCGGCACGTGCGCGTCCAGGGAGCACTCACCACACCGCGTCCGCCGCAGGGATACCCGGTGCTGGTCCAGGCCGGTTCGTCGAACCACGGCCGGGCCTTCGCCGCCAAGTACGCCGAGGCCATCTTCACCGCCCAGCAACACATCGACGACGCCCGGGCCTTCTACGCCGACATCAAAAGCCAGGCCGCCGGACGCGGCCGCAACCCCGGCCACATCAAGATCCTGCCCGGTCTGAGCCCCGTGATCGGCGGCACCGAGGAGGAGGCGCTGCGCCTGCAGGCCGAGCTGAACGAGCTGACCGTGCCCGCGTTCGGGCTCATCCAGCTCAAGGACTTCGCCTACGTCGACCTCGACCACCTCGACCTCGACGAGCGCGTACCCGAGGAGGCCTTCGCCGGCGCGGGCGACGTGACGGACAACCTCAAGAGCCGCACCCAGGTGTACGCCGACATCGTCCGCCGTGAGAAGCCCACCCTGCGCGAGCTCCTGCACAAACTCGCCGGAGCTCGCGGGCACAAGGTGCTGGCCGGCACCCCCGAGCAGGTCGCCGACCACATCCAGCACTGGTTCACCGGCGGCGCCGCCGACGGCTTCAACGTGATGCCGCCGTCGCTGCCGACCGGCATCAACGTGTTCGCCGAGACCGTCGTGCCGATCCTCCGCGCGCGGGGCCTGTTCCGCGAGGGCTACACCGGCACGACGTTCCGCGAGCACCTCGGCCTCCCGCGCCCGGAGAACCAGTACACGATCTAGGCACCGCCGGTGGTCTCGGCCCGGCGGGTGAAACCTCAGATCCGGCCGGCGCCGGCCCCGGACCGCACTGCCGCCGGCACCGAGGCCACCGGATCCAGGGTGTACGCGTAGTACTGCGACGGCTCGGCCACACTGCCGCCCGCCTCGCAGACGCCGGACCCGCTGAACTGGTTGCCGCGCTGCACCAGACGGCCCGGCCCGCTGTCGGCGTACCCGCTGGTGGAGAAGCAGGGGTACGGGACGTTCGTGAAGCTGTTCCCCTCCACCACCACACCGGCGTTCATGGTGGATGCCACCGCGTAGAGCTCGTTGCCCTCGAAGAGGTTGTTGTAGACGTGCACCGGCTCGCCGAAGCGCACCCGCGGGTGACGCTGCCGGGAACCGTCGAACCAGTTGTGGTGAATGCTGACCTTCAGATGGCCGATGTCGCTGGAGGCCGCGCCGTCGGAGTGGCCGATCAGCATGCTCTTGTCGGTGCCGGCGAAGTGGTTCCACGACACCGTGACGTAGTCGGCGCCCCGCACGATGTCGATCGACCCGTCGACCGGGCTGCGGAACGTGTTGTGGTCGATCCAGATGTGGTGCGACTGCTGGCCGACGTTCACCGCGTCGTCCTCGGCGCCGACGAAGGTCAGGTTCCGTACGATCACGTTGGACGAACGGTAGAAGTCGAACCCGCCGCCGGTGATCGTGGCGTTCGCGCCGGCCCCGACGATCGTCTTGTTCGGCCGGACCCCCTGTTTGCTGGTGATGGCGATGGTGCCGGAGACCTGGATGACCATCGCGCCGACGGTGTCGATCGCGTCGAGCAGCTCATCGGTGGTGTCGACGGTGACCGTGGGGCCACCTGCTCCCCCGGTGGTCCCGGTGGCGAATCCGTCCGCAGCGGAAGCCGCAGCCGGCGCGACGAGCACGGGCGCCATCAGCAGGGCGGCGAGCAATCCGTACATCAGAGCCTCCCCACGCCCGCGCCCGCGGTGACGATGGACTTCACCGCGTTCGGGTCGTCGAGGGTGTAGGAGTAGTACACCGACGGCTCCTGCACGGTTCCGCTGCAGTCCGGCGCTCCGGACTCCCCCACGAAGACGTTGTTGCGGGCCACGCAGCGTCCGGCCGGTCCGGCGTACGTATTGGTGACCGGCTCCTCGACGTTCTCGAAGTAGTTGCCCTCGACCATGCACCCGGCGGTGTTCTGGCAGGCCACGCCGGTGTCGGTGTTGTAGAAGTAGTAGTTGTTGTAGACGTGCACCGGCTCGCCGAACCGGACCCGCGGGTTGCGCTGCGGCGTCGCGTCGAACCAGTTGTGGTGATAACTGACCTTGAGCCGGCCGGTGTCCTGAGCGCCGTTGCCGTCGTCGTGACCGAGCAGCATGTTCTTGGTGTGGTGGTGGGTGTGGTTCCAGGACACCGTGACATAGGACGAGCCACGCTTCACGTCGATCAGCCCGTCATACCCCTGTGCCAGATCGTTGTGGTCGATCCAGATGTGGTGCGAGAACATCTGCACGTTTATCGAGTCGTCGCTGGCGCCACGGAACGACAGATTCTGGATGATCACGTTGTGCACCGCGTCGGCCGGCGGCGTGGTCACCGCCGACACCGGCAGGCCGATGTTGAAGCCGCCACCGCTGATCCCGGCGGTTGCGCCGACGCCGACGATCGACTTGTCGCTCGTCACGTCGTACATGCCGGCCGGCAGCGTGATGGTGCCGGCCACGCAGATGGTCAGCGGGCCTGCCGCCGCGATCGAGGAGAGCAGCTCAGCGGCCGTGTCGACCTGCACCACCGGGCCGCCGGCGCCACCGGTCGTGCCGTTCTGGCCCCACGCGTTGACCGCGGCGAAACCACTTGCCGCGCCGCTCACCGCACAGCCTCCGGGAGGCGGGGGCGAGCTGGGCGCGGGCGAACTCGGCGACGGCCCCGGCCCGGGTCCGTCGTTGGTCACCGTCACATCATCAAAAACCGCGCTTGCGTACGACGTGACGAGGCCGATCCGGCCACCGGCGAAACTGCTGTCCGTGGCCTGGGCGACCTGGGTTCCGTCGACATAGCCGGTCAGCGTGCTGCCCTGGGCGCGCAGGGCGAGCGTGCGCCACGTACCGGTGCCGCCGCCCACCACGGCGGTGGCGAGCACGGCCGCGGTGCCGCCGGAGACCCGCTGCAACTGGGCGGTGCCGCCGCCGGTCAGCACGAGGGTGTAGTACTGGCTGGTGGACTGGGCCCGCGCGGCCACCCCGGCGGTGCGGTCGGCAGCGCCGAAGGCGAGCGGTTTGACCCGCGCCTGCACGGTGTAATCGGTCCAGGAGGTGGCACCGGCCAGGGCCCGCGCGTTCGCGCTGGTGCTGGACTGGCGATACGCGGGGGTGCCGTCGGTGACGACCGACCAGGTGCCGCCGTTGCGGCTCCATCCGTCGGCGTTGCCGTCGTCGAACGTGTCGCCGAACAGCGCCTCGGCGCGTGCCGGAGCGCTGAGCACCGCGGTGAGCAGCACGGCCGGCGCGACCACCGCGAAACCGGCGGTGAACCATCGAACTCTTCTCATGTCGGGACCTCGGATCACGCAGAAGGGACCGGGAGGGGGAACGGGTGCGCGGCATCGCCACCGCGCTGCCCTGAGCGCGGCGGAAACAGTGATCAGGAAATGCGGCGGGAAATGCGCCCGCCGGGCTGTGTAACATCCGCGAAACCTTGGGCCGACCATAAAATCGCCCATCGGAGCTGGTCAATGTTTTTCGTTTGCAGAAATGTTGCAGTCACAACTCTCACGAATTGACTGCATCCATCCGAGGGGGCCCGAGCGAAGTACGAGTGGTGGCTGTCGGAGCCACCACCCGTACCGATCGGAAAGAGGCTCGAAGATGAGGTTCACCCGTCTCGGCAAGCAGGCCGCCGCGGTCGCCACCGCCGCGATCGTCGCCGCCGCGCTCAGCGCCGCCCCCGCGCAGGCCACCGGCAAGAAGCCGCTCAAGACCAAGTCTCTCGCCGCGGTCCTGACCGCGGACAAGAGCGGCTTCGACCACAACGGTCACGACTACGACATCCTGGCCGCCGCCGTGACTGCCGTGCTGAAGGCGAAGCCGGGCAGCAAGGTCGGCGTGCTCGCCGACGGCAAGGTCAAGCTCACCGCGTTCCTGCCCAACGACCGCGCCTTCCAGCTGCTCGTGAAGGACATCACCAAGACCAAGCGGCTGCCGGGCGAGAAGAAGGCGTTCACCGCCGTCGCCGGCCTGGGCATCGACACCGTCGAGTCCGTGCTGCTGTACCACGTCGTCCCGGGCGCCACGATCACCAAGAAAGCGGCCCTCAAGTCCGACAACGCGAAGCTGGCCACCGCGGCCGGATCCAAGATCAAGGTCGATGTGTACGGCCCGCGCTGGCACAAGCGCATCGCCCTGATCGACGCCGACCGTTCCGACCGTAACCCGCGGATCAACCGCTTCGACATCAACAAGGGCAACCGCCAGATCGGCCACGGCATCGACCGCGTCCTGCGCCCGATCAACCTCCCCTGATCCCGGTCCTCCCCGAGCACGGCCCGGGCGTGAGATCGCAGCTCACGCCCGGGCCGGCTGCGTTTCATCCTCGGCGGGTGCACCGTTCCATTGCAGGAGAAGGACGGTGGCGTCGTCCTGGAGGCAGTCGTCCTGGTGTTCGAGGATGGCGTGCACAAGCCGGCGGACCGTTTCCGGGGCGGGAAGCTGGTCGGCGAGGGCTCGCTGGGTGAAGTCGATGAGCCGCTCGACGCCGAACGGGTTGCCGTCGTAGTCACGGGCCTCGGTGATGCCGTCGGTGTAGAGCAGCACCTGATCGCCGGGTTCGAGGGCCTCCTCGATGATCACCGGTGGCCGCCGGTCACCGAGGGTGACCGGCAGGGCGGTGGGGGTGGGCAGAACAGTGACCAACCGGCCACGGCGCAGCACGATGCCGCCGGGATGGCCGGCGGAGATGACCCGCAGGACTCCGGTGTTCTGGTCGAGTTCGGCCATCACCGCGGTGATCATGCCGGTGCGATCGTGCTCCCGGACGGCATTGTCGAGGTGGTGGTAGGTGGCCGCCAGGTCCATGCCGGCGCGCCGGCCGTTGCGGTAGGCGGCGATGACGATCGAGGCGAGAATGACGGCGCGCATGCCACCCGCGGAGCCGTGCCCCACCGCGTCGAACAGGGCGAGGTGGGCGGTGTCGCCGTTCACCGCGTAATCGAAGGCGTCGCCACCGACGTCGTAGCAGGGTTCGAGGATGCCGGCGATCACGGTACGGCTGGTGGCGAAGGTCAGCGGGGGCAGCTGGGCGCGGAGCATCTCGGCTGCCAGTCGCATGGGTTCGCGGCGCCGCCGCCGCTCGATCGTGTCGCTGTAGAGATCGCAGGTGACGACGAGTTCCCCGAAAAGAGCGGCGATCGTGGCGCAGTCGGCGACGGCCTGCTCGGTCAGGGACCGGTCGGCGATGATCTGCAGAACGCCCATCCGCTCGCTGCCGTCGAGCAGCGGCACCCACAACACCTGCCCGGCGGCATCCGGCGGACCGGGGACAGGCATCAGGGTCCCGTACGCGCGGCCGGCAAGGGTGCCGTCGATCAGCATGGGCTTACTGGTCGGGGCCTGGTCGCCGGGCAACGGCAGCAGTTCGCGTTGCCGATGGTCGACGACGTAGATGACCATCGCGGTGACGCCGAGCAGGGGCGCCGCCTGCATGGCCATGCCGGCGAGATCTTCGGGACGGGCTCGATAGCCTTGGCGGATCAGTTGCCTGACCGCGTCGAGCGTACTCACCGTGACCTACTCTCCCCGGCCGGTCCGACACCGCCCAGCCCGCCGATTCAACCAGACCTCGGCTGAGCGGGAACCGGCCCGGTGCGGCCCGGCTCCCGCTGCTGATCATTACCGGCGAAGCGTCGTGAAGAACTGCGTCATCTCGGCGGCAAGCAGGTCCGGTTCCTCCAGCGGCATGAAGTGCCCGCCCTTTCCTGGTTCGCTCCAGTGCCGGATGTCGGTGCAGGCGCGTTCGGCGATCTCGCGGGGGAAATTGGCCTGGGAGGGTTCGGTGCTCACCGTGAACGCGGCGGGAACGGTGATGTCGGGTCGTGGGCTGTTGTGATGGAAGTCGAAGTACTGCCGGAACGACGAGCCGATGGCGCCACTGGTCCAGTACAGGGTGATGATCGTGAGCAGGGTGTCCCGGTCGAAACGGCTTTCTAGGTCCCCGTGGTTGTCACTCCAGTCCCGGTACTTGTCGACGAGCCAGGCGGCCAGCCCGGCCGGAGAGTCGTTCAATGCCGCGGCGATGGTGTCCGGCCGGGTCCCCATGATGGCGCTGTAACCGCCATCGGTCACGTCGTACGCCGCTTCGGCATCGAGAAACGCCTGCTCGGCGGGAGACAAGGGACGGGAGTCGAAGCTGGCCGGGAACGGTGGGTGGATCATGTGAATGCCGGCTACCTGCTCGGGGTACAGGGCGCCCAGCCACCCGGTGACCACGCCACCGACATCGCCACCGAAGGCGCCGTAACGTCGGTAGCCCAGGACGTCGGTCATCAACCGGTGCAGCGTCTGCGCCATCGAAGCCCGGGTGAGCGGGCCCTCCGGCAGCTCCGAGTACAGGAATCCCGGCAGCGAGGGAACCACCACGTCGAACGCGTCGGCGGGGTCGTTCCCGTACTTCGCGGGGTTGGTCAGGCGATCGACCAGCGGCAGCATCTCCACGAAGCTGCTGGGCCAGCCGTGGCTCAGAATCAGCGGCAGCCCGGCCGGTGCGCCGGCCGGACGCGTACCGGGCACGCGAAGGAAGTGCATGCGCCGCCCATCGACCGGGGCCTGGTAATGCGGCAATGCGTTGAGTTCGGCCTCGCGAGCCCGCCAGTCGAACCCGTCGACCCAGTACGACACCAGCTGCCGCAGGTAATCGGGGTCCGCGCCGGCCTGCCACGGCTGATCGCCGCTGCGGTCCGGGAAGCGAGTGCGGGCCAATCGGGCCCGCAGATCGTCGAGTACCTCGTCGGATACGTGGATACGGAACGGGGAGAAGGTCATGGTTCCTCCGGTTAGGAGGGCGCTCCCCGACGCGAGATCAGCGGACAGGGATGGCCGGGTGGAGCGCCCAGACGTGACATGGGGTGTTCACCGGGCTCACCTCCCCTCATCGCTGACATCGACCACTGTACAGACCATTCCCGGGTACGACGGTGGCCGCGCCGTTGCCGGGTGCGGCCACCGTCTCACCACCTCTACTGGACCACGCGGACGATCTCGCCGTCGTCGTCGACGACCGTGCGCATCCCCAGCGGTGCGTCCAGTTCGCCGACCGCCTCCCGCTCCACCGCGACGTCGTCCTGTGCGCCGCCGGCGGCCCGGTACAGCACCTTGACGCGTACCTGTTCGGCGTCCTGCGACAGGATCTCCAGCTCGCCCGCCGCATCGGCCGGGCGCTGCGCGTAGATCACGGTGATCTCGTTCGCGCCCGGGCCGGGCCGGAAGCCGACCAGGTCCGCCGACGTGCGGTAGATGCTGCAACCGGCCAGGGTGAGTGCCAGGACCAGGGCCGCCGCGGCGGTCCTCATGACGTCTTCAGCGTTCCCGGGAAGCCGTAGTAGGCGTCCCAGATGTCGGTGAAGTAGTTGGAGCAGGGATCGAACTCGCCACCGTACGAGTCACTGCCGCCGCCGTGGGTGCCGTTGAAGATGCCCTTGGCGGTGACGCTGCCGTCGGAGTTGACGGTGTAGACGGGCCCGCCGGAGTCGCCGGGGCCGGTGCACTTGCCGGTCTTGAGCCGGCTCATCACGACGTTGCGCTTCCACTTGCCGCTGGAGTAGACGTCGATGCTTGTCGCACCCACCGTCCAGCCGCAGATCTCACCGAAGTACGACCCGCCGACGCAGTACTGGTCGCCCTTCTGCGCCCGGCGGCTCCACATCGCCTTGACCCGGGCGGTCGCGGTCGTGCTCACCGGGCCCCGGAAGATCCGACCCTGAATGCCGGCGGACGCGTTGGCCAGCGCCATGTCACCTCGGTACACCTTCTGGTTGGGCAGGTAGACCGTACCGTTGGATCCGTAGTTCTCCCGGGATCCGCTCGGAATGCTGCCCATCGTCTGCTCGCGCCAGCTCAGCATCGTGCCGCCGTCGGGTGCGCAGTGTGCGGCCGTCAGCATGCCCGGCGCGGTCGACGTGATGTTCCAGGCGAACGCGGAGGAGCAGCCGTTGACCGTACCGTTTGGCCTCTTGATCTTGATCCGCGCGCCGCCGCGCCACAGCGGGACGTCGGCGAGCCGGCTCGCCTGGTCGACGGGCAGCTGGTTCTTCTCGTCGATCAGCACCACCCGGTCACCGAACCGCTGCTCCAGCGCCTGCGCGGCCGGGACCGTCACGTCGCTCATGGTGACCGCGATCCGCCCGCCGTCACGGTCCACCTCGGTCTTCCAGACGTCCGCGGCAACCAGCGCGGGGGTGCTCACCACGGCGGCCTGCACCTCGTCGCGCAGTTCATCGATCTCGGTACGGCTCAGCGTGACGTCGTTGATCGCCATGTCCACGCCGGCCACGTTGTCCTGGCCCTCGATCGCGGCCTCCTCGGCCTTGTTGGCGTCCGGGTCGGTGCTCGGCTGGGCCTGCAGGGTGCCGTCCGCCAGTGCCTGGGCCTTGTCGGCCGCCTCGTCGGTCACCACGTCGACGACGATGGCGTCACCGGTCACGTCCGGGTACCCGAACTCGTCCGGGTTGGCCTCCGCCAGCTGGTCGTAGGTACCGAGCGCGTCGCGCAACTCCTCCGGGACCGTCTCGTTGACGTCGTCGGCACCGATGATGTCCAGGCTGCTGTCGACGGTGAACTCACACCAGGTGGTCCAGGCGCCGGCGCTGCCGGCGGAGACGCCACGGGTACGCCAGCGGTAGGTCCCGCCGTTCGCCAGCTTGCCGGCCGGCACCTTCGCCGACACGAGCGTCCCGGACGCCTGGCTCGCGGAGGCCGCGGTGTGCAGGACCGTGCCGTTCAGAGCGGTCAGCTCGAAGTCGGCGCGCACCTGGGTCACGGCCGGGTCGTCGACCAGGATGTTCAGTGCCGGGGTGGTGGTGTCGACCACGGGCCGGTTCGCGCCGGTGACGCAGGACGAGCCCTCGTCGATGTGCGGTTCGGTGACCGCGACACCGGTGCTGTAGACGACCTCGATGTAGGGCACCTTCGCCGGGTCGGTGTACTTACGCGACCAGAACTGCTTGTAGGCGGTGTAGTCCGCCTCGTCGGTGGCGCGCAGGCCCATCGTCGGCTGGACCGCCTTCGCCGCGGCGGCGCGCCGCACGAAACTGGTGACGTCGGCGGTCACCGCGGTGTCGGCGCAGCTGGTCTCGGTGGAGACGGCCTCCAGCTCACGCCATGCGGGCTGCACGTCCCAGGAGGTGGCGGACGTGATCGGCCCGGTCGTCCAGACCTCCCACGGCGTCGGGTCGCAGGACGTCGAGTAAGGGTTGTGGAAGTGCGCGGTGGCCGACTCGATCCGCTTGTTCTGCACGGCGGAGGCGTCCCAGGTCAGGAACGAGCGGGCGGTGAAGCCCTCGTAGGCGCTGCCCAGGAAGACCGAGTCGGCGTCGGGCCAGCCGGTCGGATAGCCGGTGACGGCCGAGGTGTTGCCGATCGTGGTGAGGCGGACGGTCTGGGTGCCGGCCGCGGCGGCCGGCGTCGCGGTAGCGGAGACCACCGTGGCGGCGGTCGCGGCTATCGTCAGGCTGACGGCGGCGGCCAGTGAGCGAAAGATATTTCCCCGTGTGGATAGTGACACGCGACGATCCTGAAGGCCGTTGATCTTGGGGGAATCCGCTCATCGGCCGAGGCCTCCATCCACCGACCGGATCGATGTCCGCATGGGATGACAAGAGGTTGAACAGGCCCTGTACTGCACTTGATCAACTCCTTGCCGGCCGGCGTGAAGGCCCGGCCCGGCCGCGGCCGATTCCCGCGCTCCTGTCCTCCGTCGGCCGGTGGACCGGTCACCGCCACCGGCGCGGAAAGTTCAAACAACGCGACGGTTACGCTGGGTCATCAGCAAGCAGAGGAATGCAGATGCAAATGATCAATGTTCACGAATTTGCCCGCCGGCTCAGCACCCTGGGCGCCGCGGTTTTCACCAGTGACGACATCGTGGACCTGGCGACTGCCGTAGACGTGCGTATCAGCCCGGACCTGGCTATCGACGCGAATCTCGCGCAGCGGCTGCTTGACCACATCTCGCCGGCCCTGCCGGTCACCGGGGCGCAGATCGCCGCATCGGAGTGGCCGCCGCCGATCTCCACCCGTCCCGTGGCGCCGCCGATGCTGTTCTCCAACCCCGGCGCCGTCGACGGTCCGGCCGCTCAGCCGGGCCGGCCCCGCGGTTCCGGACCAGCGCGGACCGGGCGGCGACCGGACTCCCGGCGAACGGGCAGATGAATCGGGACAGACGCCGGACGCAGACCGGCCGGCGCGACCAGGAGACCACCTTCCGCCGCGGGGAAACCTCGAAGACCCGTCCGGGCCCGGCACCCGGCAACCTGGCTCACTGAAGCCACCACGGGACCCCGCGCGCTACCGGATGGTGGCCTGCGAGAGGTACGACCGGCGGCCGTCCAGGACCACCGTCTTGCCGACGATGTCAAAGGCGCCGCGCAGGCGGATGTCGCTGGAGGAGCTCCCGGCGAGGACCTGGACCGGGCCGGGTTCGAGGATGAAGTCGCCGTCGAGGCCGAGGTAACCGAGCTGGTCCATCCGCACGGTGAACTCGACAGTGGCCGCGGCACCGGCGGGCAGGTCGAGACGGGCGAAGCCGACGAGTTCCCGCGCGGGTCGTTCCAGACCGGTGGCCTGATCGCTGAAGTAGAGCTGGACGACCTCCTCACCGGCTCGTTCGCCGGTGTTGGTCACGGTCAGCGCGACGGTGACCGCTGCTTCGCTGTCGACCTCACGGGCGTTGAGTTCCAGATCGGCGTACCCAAAGGTGGTGTAACTGAGTCCGTGGCCGAAGGTGTACAGCGGGGTTGAGGGCATGTCCAGATATCCCTGGTGCATGTCCTGGCCGGTGCGGTGGTAACCGCTGCCGGTGAGCTGACCATGATAGATCGGCACCTGCCCGCTGTGCCGCGGGATCGTGATGGGGAGCTTGCCCGCGGGGTTGACGTCGCCGAAAAGTGCGCCGGCCATGGCGGCGGCGGCGTGCTGGCCGCCGTAATAGCCGTAGAGCAGCGCCGGCAGGTGGCCTGCGATCGCGGTCAGGGCCATCGGCCGTCCGGTGCAGACAACGCCCACGCAGGGTGTGCCGGTCGCGGCGACGGCTTCGACGAGCGCGACCTGGTTGGCCGGGAGGTCGATGTCAGCGGTGTCGCAGCCTTCGCCTTCGGAGATGCGCGGGGTGAACCAGCCGGCGCGGCCGCCGAGCGCGAGGATGACCACGTCGGCGTCGCTCGCCGCCGTCACCGCGGCGGCGATGTCAGCCGGTTCCTCGTCCAGGACGCCGCAGCCGGCGGCCACGATGACCTCGGCATCGGGTACGGCGAGGCGGACCGCGTCGGCGAGTGACTGCGCGCCGTAGTTGTCGCGCAGGTACTCGTCGATCGGTGTGCCGAGGGCGCCGGCGATGGTCTGGCGAAGCAGCGAGATCGCTTCGGGTGGCATGTCACCGGCCATGTGCTCGGTGCCCGGCATGGCGCCACGCTCGCCGGTGACCCGGGCCCGGAACATCTCCAGCATCGCGGGATAGGTGTAGGTCGGGAAGGCGACCGAGACGCCGTCGGCGTGCGGGCCGACGATCGCGATCCGGCGCAGGTCGCGCCGCAACGGCAGCACGCCGTCATCGTTCTTCAGCAGGGTCACCGACTGGCGGGCGAGCCGGGCGGACAGATCGCTGCCCTGCGCGGCGACCTCGCTGATGACGACCGGGTCCTCGTCGGCGTACGGCCGGTCGAACAGGCCGAGTGCGAACTTGTCCCGCAGCACGCGCCATGCCGCCTGGTCCAGTTGTTCCGCCGGGACGACACCGCGGTGGACCGCCTGGGCGAGGGTCGGGCCGTATCCGTACGCCATGGCGAGTTCGACGTCGAGGCCGGCGGCGATGGCGAGCCGGCCCGCTTCTTCGGCGTCGCGGGCGACACCGAGACGTTGGTGCAGGTGACGGACGGTGTCGTAGTCGGAGAGAGTCTCAGTCATCGGATTCCTTCGCGGCGGTGACGGTCAGGACGGTCGACAGGCCGGCCGTCGAGCTGCCGCCGGCCCAGATGTCGAGGGTGGTGGCGTCCTGCACCCACCCGTGGGTCGCCGCGCTCCAATACCGAAGTTCAGAAGGACCAAGATCAAATACGACGGTACGGGTCTCGCCCGCGGTGAGCGTGATCCGTTGGAAGCCCTTGAGCTCACGGACCGGGCGGGAGGAGGTGCCATACCGCTGGTGGATGTAGAGCTGCACCACCTCGTCGGCCTCCCGTCCGGAGGTGTTGGTGACGTTCACGGACACCATGGCGGTGTCGCCGATGACGACCTGTTCGCGGTCGGCGCGCAGGTCGTCGTACCGGAACGCGGCGTAGCTGAGGCCGTGACCGAAGGGGTAGAGCGGAGCCGACTCCTCGTCCCAGTAGCGTTTGTCCTGGTTCTCCGGCTGGAACGTGCGCAGGTGGGAGTAGACCATCGGCACCTGGCCGACATGGCGCGGCCAGGTGAAAGGCAGCCGGCCCGCCGGGGAGGTGTCACCGAACAGCACTGCCGCGACGGCGTCACCGCCGCGGCTGCCCGGGTACCAGACCTGAAGGATCGCCGGCACGTTCTCCTGTGCCCAGCGCAGGTCCAGGGGACGGCCCGACATCACGAGCAGCACGACCGGGGTCCCGGTCGCGGTGATGCGCCGCAACTGCTCCAGCTGACGGCCGGGCAGGTCGAGGGTCGACGTCGAGGCGTTCTCGCCGATCTGGTTCTGCCGCTCCCCCACGACGACCACGGCGACGTCCGCGCCGGCCGCGAGCGCGACCGCACGGTCGATCTCGGTGTCGTCGTCGTAGCCGGCCGGGGTGTTCACGACGTCCGGGTCCTGGCGGTCGAACATCGACGCGTACCGCCGGGCCGGGATGCCGGCGCCCGGCGCGTGCTCGACACTCACCTGGTCGCCGGCCCGGGTGCGGATGCCGTCGAGGATGCTGACGGTCTCGGCGGTGTCGTGGACGAACACCCACGGGCCCAGCGTGTCGCGCTTGCTGTCCGCGAGCTGGCCGATCACCGCGATCGAGCCGACGCCGGCCGTGTTCAGCGGCAGCGCCGCCTGCTCGTTCTTGAGCAGCACGGCCGTGCGTTCGGCGGCGGCGCGGGCGAGCTCACGGTGCTCGGCGGCGTCGAGCACCAGGTCGGTGTTCTGCTCGTCGACGTACGGGTTCTCGAATAGGCCGAGGCGGAACTTCGCGGTCAGGACGCGGCGCACGGCGGTGTCGATGGTGGCTTCGTCGACGAGGCCCTGGGAGACGGCTTCCGGCAGGGAGCCGAACGCCGGGTCGAAGATGCACATCTCCATGTCCAGTCCGGCGGTCACGGCCCGGGCTCCGGCGTCCGTGGCGGATCGCGCGAAGTGCTGGGTCTCCAGCGACTTGACCGCGTTGGCGTCGGAGACGACGAAACCGTCGAAGCCGAGTTCGCCACGCAGGATGTCGGTCAGCAGCCGGGCGTTGCCGCTGGCGGGGACGCCGTTGAAGTCCATGTAGGCGCTCATCACGTTCGCCGCGCCGGCGTCGATCGCCGCCTGGAAGGGCGGCAGGTAGACGTTGTACAGCTCCGAGTCCGACACCTCGGCGTCGTCGTAGTCACGGCCGCCGCGGGCGGCGCCGTACCCGGCGAAGTGCTTGGGCCCGGCCAGGATGTTCCGCGGCCCGAGGTCACCCTGAAATCCGCGCACCTGCGCGGCGGCGAACACCGCGCCGAGGTACGGGTCCTCGCCCGGACCTTCGATGATGCGCCCCCACCGTGGGTCACGGGCGATGTCGACCATCGGCGCGAACGTCCAGTGGATACCGACGGCCCGCGCTTCCCGGGCCGCGATCGACTGGGCCGCCGCGACGGCATCCGGATCCCAGGACGCGGCCTGCGCGATCGGGACCGGGAAGATGGTCCGCAGGCCGTGGATGACATCGAACCCGAAGATCAGCGGAATGCCGTGCCGGGAACCCTCGACGGCGAGCCGCTGCAGCCGGTTCGCGACGGATGCCTTCGTCACGAACAGCACCGACCCGGCACCGCCGCTCTCGACGGCGGCGTCGACCATCGCCGGCTGACGCAGGTACGCCTGGTGCTCCGGCGGCAGCGCATCGATGTCGAGGTCCGCCGGCGGCTCACCGAATCCGGCGAGGTAGAAGTACTGGCTCAGCTGGCCGGCCTTCTCGGCAAGGGTCAGCCGGCCGAGGAGGTCCTCGACCCGCTCGGCCACCGGCAGGGCGGGATCACGGTACGGAACAGTGCTCATGGCTGGATGCTCGCTTTCGAATCTGACAGGTTCGCGCCGTTGCCGCGGGCGATGCCCCCGAGCCACGCGAGGCTGGGCTTGGGGTGCCGGGTGAAGTCGTCCCGGTCGACCGCGATCAGGCCGAACGTCGGCTCCCAATGGCCCCACTCGAAGTTGTCCAGGGCGGACCAGTGCAGGTAACCGCGCACGTCGACACCGTCGGCGATCGCCGCGCGCAGCCCGTGAAGCGCACCGGTCGTGTACGCGATGCGGCGCTCGTCGTCGGCCGTGGCGATGCCGTTCTCGGTGACCAGGACCGGGGCGCCGGTGACCGCCACCGCGTGCCGGACCGTGATGCCGAGCGCGTCCGGCCGATAGGCGGCGCCGGTCAGCGTGTTGTCCGGGCTCGGCGCGGCAGGCACCATGCCGCCGGCGTCGATCTCCTGCGTCGAGTACGACTGCACCCCGATGAAATCGTCGCCGCGAGCGCCCTCGAGGTAGAGGTCCTCACGGGCGTAGAGCTCGGCCGGCAGGTACTCGGCGTTCTCCGGCTTCGCCCAGAGGCCGAGGTTCGCGACCGTCCAGCCGACGTTCGCGCTGGTGCGTTCCTTCAGCACCGCACGCGCCGCGTGGTGGGCGTCGACGAGCCGGTGGCCGATCTCCAGGGTCGGGCGCGGGATCACGATGCCGCCTTCACCCCGCTGGACCGTGGGGGTGTCGAACGCGGGTACGGCGCCGGGGTTGATCGCACGGGCCATCAGCACCATCAGGGCGAGCATGTTCGGCTCGTTGATGGTGCAGATCCACTCGACGCCGTCGAGGATCCCGGTCACCCGGGTGACGTAATCGGTGAACCGTCTGATCGCGGTGTCACCGTGCCAGCCGCCCTCTTCCACGAACCAGCGCGGGCTGGTGAAGTGGTGCAGCGTCACGACCGGCGTGAGCCCGGCCCCGATCGCGGTGTCGATCATCCGCCGGTAATGCGCCAGCTCGGCCCGGGAGAACTCGCCGGGCAGCGGCTCGACCCGTGCCCATTCGATGCCGAAGCGATAGGCGGTGAGGCCGGCGTCGGCAAGCAGCCGCATGTCCTCGGCATAGCGGTGGTAACTGTCGACGGCGTCGCCGCTGAGCCCGAGGTGCGGCATCCGCTGCTCGTAGAGCCACCAGTCGCTGTTGACGTTGTTGCCCTCGATCTGATGCGGCGCGGCGGCGGCACCCCAGAGGAACGGCGTGGGGAAACTTGTCACGAGGTGAACCCTTCGATGTCGTACGCGTGGGTGCCCGCTCCGGCGGTGTGCCGCTTGCCGTCCGGCAGGACGATCTCGGCGGTCGTGTTGGGTGGCACTGTCACGTCGAGGACGCCGTCCTCCCAGCGGCTGGTGACGGTGCCGTACAGGCTGGTGTACGAGGCGGCGGCATAGGTCAGACCACCGCCGGGGACCGGGGCGATCACGAACCGGTTCTCGCCGTCGACCCGGATGCCGGCCACGGTGTCGAACAGCCACTGGCAGACCGCGCCGGGCGCGTAGTGGTTATGGCTGACCGTGCCTTCCCAGTCCTCCCACACGGTGGTGGCGCCGGCTTTCACCTCGGCGAGCCAGCTCGGTGCCTGCTCGTTCTGCAGCACCCGGTAGGCGACGTCGGCGCGCCCGGCGTCGGTGAGCGCCGGGAGCAGGAACGGTGTGGACAGAAATCCGGTGCCGACCCGGTATCCGCGGTTCTCCACCGCTTGCACCAGCCGCTGCTGCACTGTCCGCTTGAGGTCGCCGTCGACCAGGCCCAGGGCGAGCGGACGTACCAGTTTGGCCTGCCGATCGGTGTCGAAGGTGCCGGCGAACAGGCGCAGGTACGCCGCCTTCGCCCCCTGCGCGTACTCCCGGAAGAGCGTCTCGTCGGTGCCGTGGTCCAGCGCACCGGCGACCTCGGCCATCAGCGTCATCGTGTAGTGCAGGTACGCGGTGGCGACCTCGGTCTGCGGAACCCTGCCGCGCGCGCCCATCGGGTCACGGAACTCTTCGGGTTCGAGCCATTCGCCGAGCTGAACGCCCTTCTGGTACGCGTACCCAGGGCTTGTGTTTTTGATCATGAAAAGCGCGTAGGCACGCATCATGTCGTAGAACTCGCGCAGCACCGAGACGTCGCCGTACCGTTTCCAGAACCGGTACGGGACCAGCACGACCGCGTCACCCCAGCCGACCGAGCCGCCGGTGCTGTCGTAGAGCATCGACAGCCCGCTGTATGGCGCGACAGCCGACGGTTTCCCGCTCGTGAGCTGCCCGTCACGCAGGTCATGCAGCCATTTGCGGAAGAACGCGGACACGTCCATCAGGTGCGCCGCGGTGTCGAAGAAGACCTGCGCGTCGCCGGTCCAGCCGATCCGTTCCCGGGTCGGGCAGTCGGTCGGCACGTCGAGGAAGTTGCCCTTCATACTCCAGCGGGTGTTCTCGACGAACCTGTTCACGTCCGCGTTCGAGCAGGTGAAGTCGCCGGTGGAGCCCATGTCGGAGTAGACCGCGACAGCGGAGAAGGCGGCCGGATCGATCGGCAGGTCCGTCTCGACGAGCGCGTAGCGGAAGCCGAACACGGCGAACGACGTCCGGTAGTGGTCGAGGCCGCCGCTACAGGTGAAGTCGATCTCCTGCTTCGGGGTGGGTTGCAGCTCGCCGCGGATGCGGCCGGCCTGACCGGAGATGAGCAGGACCGAGGTCAGCTTGCCGGGCTCCTTGACCGGTTTGCGCTCCTGGAAGTTCCGCTGGGTGAACTCCCCGGAGGCGTCGAGGATCTCGCCGAGGCGCATCACCACGCGTTGCCCGGCGGAACCCCGCACGGTGAAGGCGACGAAACCCGCGATGTTCTGCCCGAAGTCGAGGACGCGCTGCCCGCTGGGGGTGGTGAGCAGTGACGGCCGGAGGATCTCGTGCTCTTTCGGTACGACGTTGTTCGCGGCCCGGGGCACGAGGCGTTCGGTGGTGAGCCGGGCCCGGCCGGCGTAGGACGGCACCCGACCGGCGTCGTAGACCTCACCGTCCTGGAGGTCGGCGAACCGGATCGGGCCGTCGTTGCTCCACGCCCACGAGTCGTCGCTGCCGATCGTCTCGGCGCTGCCGTCGGCGTAGGTGAGTTCCAGCTGGCACAGCAGCTTCGTCCGCCGCCCGAACACGTTGGTCGAGCCGAAGGCGTTGACCGAACCCCGGTACCAGCCGTCGCCGACTCGCACGTCGAGCAGGTTGCGGCCGGACAGCAGGTCGAGCACGTCGTAGACCTGGTAGTGCAGCCGGTGCCGGTAATCGGTGCTGCCCGGCGCGAGGGCGGCGTCACCGACCCGCCGGCCGTTCAGGAACGCCTCGTACACCCCGCAGGCGGTGATGTAGAGCCGTGCCCGGATCACCACCCGCCGGGTGTCGAACTCCTGCCGGAAGCAGTCGACCGGATAGCGGGCGTGCTTCTTCGGCCGATAGTCACCGGTGATCCAGCGGCCCGTCCAGTCGCCCTTTTCGAGCAGCCCCATCTCGAACCAGCTCGACGCGCCCTCCCCCGCGACGTCGTTCTCGTCCCACAGGGTGACCGTCCAGTCGATCCGGTCCCGGCTGGTCAGGGCCGTGCCGTCCCACCCGACGTGGGTCATCCGCGCGGAGGCCACCTTGCCGCTGTCCCACACCGTCTCGTCGCCGCGCCGGGCGACGATCCGGTAAGCGGTCTGCACGGTTCCGGCCTCGGCGTTCCAGTAGAACCGTGGCCGGGCGATGTCCAGACCGAGGGGCTCGGCCAGATATTCGGTCCTGAGACGGACTGCTCTCACGGCCGCTTCTCCACGGTGACCAGCGCTTCGGCGCTTTCGCATCCGGGCGCGGTGGCGATCACCCGGACGTCACCGGGGCCGGTCGGGCGCACCACGAGCAGGGCGCGTCCTTCGTAGGTGGTGCGGGTGCTCCGGTCGTACCGTTGCTCGGTCGAGGGATCGGCGCTTCCGAAACCGATCAGTTCGCCGCCGCTGATGTCGACGGTGACCGGCAGGTCGGCGGCGGTGTGCACGGTCCCCGCGGCGTCGCTCAGGGTGAGCGCGACATAGGCGAGCTCACCGTCGGTGATCACAGCACGCTCGGCGGCGGCCCGCACGCTGGTCGGCTCGCTCGCGCTTCGCAGCTGGTCACGGCCGATTTCCACCCCACTTCGGTACGCGATGACGACGAGTTCCCCGGGCTCGTAGCCGAGTTCGAACTCGGCACGGAACCGTTCGATCGTCGTGCGGCCGTGGGACTGACCGTTCACGGACAACTCGACCTCGTCGGCGTCGGCGTAGACCTCGACGACGATCGGTGCCCCCTCGAAGCCGGGCCATGTCCAGGAGTTGATGCTGTCGGACCACGCCCAGGGCGTACCGATGAAGGTCTTGCCGTGGTGCTGGGGCCGCCGGACCGCGAGGTAAGGCGCGGTGCGCAACCCGAAGACGATCTCCCGGTAGAACGAGGCCGGTCGGCGGTGTCCGAGAATGTCGATGTCACCGGCGTCGGCGGTGAGGTGCGGGTACGGGGCGGCGAAGGCCCGCGGCGCGTCCGGGTCCAGGTATTGCGGGCGGCCGATACCGACTTCGCCGAGGTAGTCCCAGCCGGTCCAGGTGAAGTCACCGATGACGTGCGGGTGCTGCTTGACCAGGGCCCACAGCTCGTCGATGCGGGTCGGGAACGTCTCGGTGCCCAGGATGATCCGCTCCGGGAACAGCTCGGCGTCCATCGCGTAGCGGCTCTCCGAGTAATTCATGCCGGCCACGTCGAGCAGGCCGTAGGACTCGGCGGTCCGCGTCGTGACCATCTCGGACTGACCGATCATGTTCATCATGGCGCCGGCGTCGGCCATCGCGGTGTTGATGCCGCCGCCCTGATCCTGGCCGCGCTGCTTGCGTCCCTCCATCACGGCGTCCAGAACGGCGAGCATGTTGTTGATGCCGTTGGTGACGTAGCGGGTGCTGTCGAGGTCGCGGACCTTCTCGGCGAGTCTGCGTCCCCAGAGGGCGCCCGCGGGCGAGCCGGTCTCGGGGATTTCGTTGCCGATCGAGTACATGATCACGGATGCGTGGTTGCGGTCCTTGGCGACCAACGCTTCGAGGTCGCGTTCCCACCACTGCTCGAAGTGCAGGTGGTAGTCGAATTCGGTCTTGCCGGAGGTCCACATGTCGAAGGCCTCGTCGATGACGAGCATGCCGAGCCGGTCGCAGGCGTCCAGCATCGCCACGCTGGCCGGCTGGTGCGAGACCCGGATCGCATTGAATCCGGCGGCCTTGAGCAGCCGGATCCGGCGTTCCTCGGCGGTGGCGTGGGTGGCCGCGCCGAGGATGCCGTTGTCGTGGTGGACGCAGGCGCCGCGCAACGTCACGGTCTCGCCGTTGATCCGCAGCCCGTGTACGGGGTCGAGGCGCAGGTCCCGGATGCCGAACGTGACCGTCTCGGCGTCGAGCTCACCGAGCCACACGTCGGCGGTGTAGAGGTTCGGGTCGTCGACGCTCCATCGCGACGGCCGCGGCACGTAGAACCGTTGCCGCAGCGTGACCGTCTCCCCCGGCGGGATCGTGAGCGGCGTGGTCCTGGTCGTGACGTCCCGGATCGTGGTCGTCACGTCCACGGTGTGGATGCTGATGGAATCGTTGACCACCGACGTGGCGACCTCGACGACCGCGCGTTCGCCGTCGATGTCCGGCGTGGTGACCACAACGCCGTCGGGGGCGATGCGGACCAGGTCACCGTCGAGCAGCCAGACGTCGCGGTAGATGCCGGCGCCGGTGTACCACCGGGAATCCTTGTGGGCGCGGGCCTCCACCCGGATCTCGTTGTCACCCGGGCGCAGGAACCGGCCGGCGTCGACGCGGAAGAGGGAGTAGCCGTACGGACGCTGCCCGGCGTAGACGCCGTTGATGAAGACCGTCGCGTCACGGTAGACGCCCTCGAACTCCAGCAGGATCCGCTTGCCGACGAGGTGTTCGGGCAGGTGGAAGGTCTTGCGGTACTCCCAGGTCCCGCCGGGGAAGTAGGCGTTCGCGGGATCGCCTGCCGGGTCACGATCCTGGCCGATCATCGCGTCGTGCGGCAGCGTCACCGTCTCCCACGGCGCCGATGCCCCGGAGAGTTCCGCGAACGGGTTGACCTTCGGCCGGAACTCCCAGCCTTCGTTGAACGATGTGCGGTGCACGGTGGCTCCTTACCGGACGTTCTTGATGCGGGTGGCGATGGTCAGGCCACCGGCGAGGGTGACGACGGCGGCCACCAGGTAGAGCAGGGTGTAGTTCTTGTCCCCGCCGGAGGCTCCGATCGCCAGGAACGCCGGGGCGATGAACGGGGCGATGCCCTGGGCGGACGTGGTGGCGAACGCGAAGACGCCCATGTACCGGCCGGCGTCGGTGTCCCGGTCGGGCAGCACGTCGAGGGTCAGCGCCTGGTCCACGCTGGAGAACGCGCCCAGCCCCAGCGTGCCGATCAGCGACGCAACGATGATCAACGGCATCGACGGGGCGAACGCCAGCAGAACGGCGCCGCCGGCGAAGATCGCCGTGCCGACCAGGACGAAGATCCGGCGCCGTTTGAGGCGGTCGGAGAGGAAGCCGCCGCCGATCGCACCGGCCATGCCGGTGGCGATGCCGCCGATGCCCATGATCGCGACGGTGCCGGCCACCTCCTCGACCGACACGTCGAGGCGGTCGGCCAGGAAGAACGCGGTGAACGTGGTGTTCAGGGTGATGCCGAACATGACCAGGAACTTGCCGAGCCAGTTCCACGCGAAATCGGGGTGCCGGCGCGGGCTGAACGTGTAGGTCCGTAGCAACGAACCGGCG
Source organism: Actinoplanes lutulentus (assembly GCF_003259845.1). Classification (GTDB taxonomy): domain Bacteria; phylum Actinomycetota; class Actinomycetes; order Mycobacteriales; family Micromonosporaceae; genus Actinoplanes; species Actinoplanes lutulentus. The sequence goes on along the minus strand of NZ_QLMJ01000027.1, from coordinate 28,126 downwards.
CTCAGTGGCACGTCGGAGCGGGGCACGTCGCGGTTGTCGGCCTCCGGCACGAACAGGACGAACGACAGCACCGCGAGAGCGCCGACGATGCCGGGCACCAGGAACAGCAGCAGGCTGTTGCCGGCGAATCCACCGACGAGCAGAACGCCGACGACCGGGGCCATCTGGGTGACGACTCCGCCGAGCCCGGCGACCCGGCCCCGCTGTTCCTCGGGGAGCTGGTCCGCCTGCGAGGTCAGCAGCAGGGTGATGACCGGCGCCCAGCCGGCCTGGGCGAGCATCCAGCCGAGACCCAGCACCAGCACCGAGGACGACTGGACGATGACCACGAGAGCGATCAGGCCGATCGCCGTACCCAGGAGAAGGAAGGGCCGGCGCTGGCCGAACCGGGAGCGAAGCCGGTCGCTGAGCGTGCCGACGATCGGGTTCGCGATGATCGCCGCCAGCGAGCCGACGCCGATGATGTAGCCGAGGTACTCCTCGCGGCCCGGCGCCAGCTGACCGACTTTGATCGCCAGCGACAGCGCGATCGGGGTGACGAAGGCGAGGTAGACGCCGAACATCGCGGCGATGTTCAGCCAGACGTAGCGGGCGCCGACCGGCGGCCGCACTTTGTCGATCGGCAGATCAGGGGTGGGACCGGCAGGAAGAAGGGCCATGGGTTTACCTCGCTGACAGATGCGGAGGGAGCGAGGCCGGAGCCCCTAACGCGCGTTGCCAACGCGCGTTAGCGAAAGTGAACACCTGATTTCGAGTAGAGACAAGATGAGCCTTTGTAACGGCTGGGTAACGGCGGTTCGTGATGCTCCCCACTGCCGGTAACGCGCTTAAGCAACGCGCATCAGCGCGTTGGCTCGGCAGTCGTTCGACAGATGGCAACCACCGCAACAGCGGGGAGGGTGATGTCATGAGCGCAAACGAGGTCTCGCACCCCATGACCGGCCCGTTCACCACCGTCGCCGACGTCTTCTGCTTCGTGCCCGACCTCGCCGCCGCGACCGCCTGGTACACCGACCGGCTGGGCGCCCCGCCCACCCTCCGGGCCACTCAGCTCGCCCGCTTCGACCTCGGCGGCACCAGCCTGACGCTGCACTCGTTCGACGAGTTCAACACCGGCGGGCCGGCCGGCTGCGTCGCGTACTGGGACGTGGCGGACGTCGACGCGGTGACCGCGGCATGGGTCGCGCACGGTGCGACCGCGCACCGCGGGCCCAAGACCATCATGACCGGCGAGCGTCTCTGCCAGCTGCTCGACCCGTTCGGCAACCTCATCGGCATCCGCCAGGCACCACTCCCCCACGACCGGGTCAGCGGCTAACGCTGCCGGCACCCGCGTGGCGCTCCGGGCATCGATCCCGATCAGGTTTCATCGGCTCGGGCGCGGCCTGGTACATCCAGGTACTCCGATATGTCGTGGCGGCCGTTGACCGCAGACCGTTCGTCCGTCCCGGGCTCCGCCGGAACGTCGTACCGTGCTCGGGTGATCACTCCACAGCGGACAGGAGCGAGAATGCGGGCACGCCGGATCGGGAGAGTCGCCACCGCGGTCATGGCAGCCGGGCTGCTCACCGCGTGCGGCAGCAGCGGAGCCGACGACGAGGCGGCGCAGACGCCCGCCGCCGACGCCGTGGCCGCGGCGGAGGAGATCGCGGAGGCGGAGGAAGCCGCCGCGATTCCCCCGAAACCCGACGACGAGACCGCGGCGAAATACCTCGCCGCCCTGGAGGAGATCGATCCGGAGATCCTGAAGAGGGAGCCGGAGCGACTCATCGACCGGGGCCGCGAACAGTGCTCCACCATCAAACGATTCTCCGGCAACCCGGACAAGATCCTTCAGTACGCGAACCTGCGTTTCACCTCGCCCGAACACCCCAACGGCTTCGGCGACGCCACCGCGAACGAGATCAACACGGTGATCGTGAAGCACCTCTGCCCCGACCTCGCCTGACGCCCGCCCGCGTTCGAGCGTGGGAAGCCCAGCCAGCACTGTGAGGTAGGGCCTGTCCAGGCTCCGGTCAGCTCGCGTACGCCTCGATCGCCGATAGCTGCCCGGCCGGCCACGCCGTGTTCGCGGTGGCGGTGACCCGCAGATACCGTACCGAAGACGCCTCGAAACCGACCGTCACGGAGTTGCCGGAGCCGGGGGTGAACGTCCGCTCGGCGGCCCCGGACAGGGTGGTGAAGGCGGATCCGTTCGTGCTTCCCGCGATCGCGAGCGTCTGTGTCCGCGCACCCCACGACGGCGGAAGCCGCAGCACCGCCCGGCTCACCGTGACGGCCGCGCCCAGATCCACCTGGACCCACTGCGGGAAGGCGTTGTTCGCGCTCTCCCAGTAGCTGTTCGCGTCACCGTCGGTCACGTTGCCGGCCCCGTACACCTGGGCCTGACCGCTGGTGGTGGCCGTCCGGCCGCGCGCCAGATCGGTGACGGGCGGCGGTGTGGTGGGCGCGTTGTCTCCGTACACCTGAAGTTGGGCGATCTGAGCCGCCGGCCAGCCGGTGTTGGCCGTGACGGTGAGCCGGACGTAACGGGCGGTGGCACCGGAGAGCGTGATCGTCACCGTGTTGCCGGAGCCGGGGTCGAAGATGTGGCCGGCTGAACCGGCGAGCGTGCTGAAACCGGCGCCGTCGCTGCTGCCCTGCACCGTGATCGTCTGGGTTCGCCGCTCCCAGCCGGTGGGCAGCCGCAGGACCAGGCTCTTCACGGCATAGGCAGCACCCAGATCGACCTGCAACCACTGCGGGAGCCCGCCGCCGGACTCCCAATAGGTGCCGGCGTTCGCGTCGACCGCGTTCGCCGCCGCGTAGGGCCCGTTCGCACTGCTCGCACTCGCCGCCTTACCGGCGGCAAGATCCCCGGTGGGTTGCGGAGGCGGTTCGGTCACGGTTGTCGGCTGCGTCGGGCGTACGGAAGTAAGTGCGATCTGGCCCTTGAGCATTTTCCCGGCGTCGGTGGTGATGCGCAGGTAGTAGTCGGCGGAGCAGAAGGTGCCGTCCTCGTCGAGCGCGCGGATCCCGGTGCCGGCCGGCACGGACGCCGCGGTCTCGGCGGTCTTGGCGATTTGATTGCCTTCGTTGAACTCGTCGAACATGGACACGTAGAGGCCCTGCGCGCCGAGCCGGACCATGTTGTAGATGCTGCGCCAGTAGAAGTCGCCGTGCCGGCGATGCCCGGAGGAGAGGTCACCGGGCAGCACGCACGGCTGGTAGTCGACGCCGCGCGCATCGCAGTCGGCCTGGTCGGCGGCGTTGACGTTGGCGGCGAACCAGTCGAGTCCGGCGAGGTCGCCGGTGCGGCCGACCATCCACGGCGACAGCATGTCGAAGGCGCGGTACACGTCGGTGAACCCGGTCCGGCTGTCGTTCTTTCCCTCCCGCCAGTAGGTGGGCACGCCGCCGATCACGTAGCAGCCCTGCGCCTTGAACCAGGCGATCACGTCGAGACACTGGGCCGGGGTGAACGGGCGCCCGTCGTCGTCGAAGCCGAAACCCCAGACGCAGACGACAGGCTTGCCGTTCTGCCGGGCGTACGCGCTGGACCCGGTGTGCGCCGACATCTTCGACGTCCAGTCGGTCTTGATCTGCGTCTGCATGCCGGTCCAGCCGGTGACGTCGTACATGATGTAGAACTTGCGGCCGGTCCGCTCGGCCGCGGCCCGCACCTTCTGCGCCATCACGTCGCGGGTCGGGCCCTCGTCGCCGGTCGGGTTGAACCGCTGCAGCGCGGCGGTGTCGATGCCGTAGGTCCGCATCCAGTCGAAGTGCGTGTCAACGGTCTGCTGGTCGTATGACGAGAACAGCGCGGCCGGCCCGCCGTTGCCCAGGTTCGGGTACGCCGTCGGGTAGGTGCGGGTGAAGTCGCGCAGGTCAGGCCAGGACACAATCGTGGTGTTGGCAGGCGACGGCGGCTGGAAGCGGTCCCGGCTCCAGTGCCACCAGCCACCGATCGGCGCGCCGTCGCCGGGGCAGGCGAACCAGCCCTGATAGCCGACGCTGACCTTGCCGACCACGTCACCGACAGGCGAGGCGGCGCGGGCGGGTGCGGCGCCGGCCAGCAGGGCGGCCGGCGGGCCGAAGGCGGCTGAGGCCAGCAGGGTACGGCGGGTGACTGCCATGGGGACTCCAGTCGATCCGGGGGACGGATGAGGGATCGACGGTCATCGTGACAGTTGCGTTCACAGAACCGCAATACTCGAACGGTTCTTTGAAATATTCTGTCTTTCCGAGGGAAAGAGAGGCGTTGTGCCGCGTCTTCACCTACCAGGAAAGGGTCAGAGTCCGCACCGCGTATTCGACTCCGACCAGCAGCGCCGAGACCGCGACCGCGGTCAGGGCTGCGGTTCTTCCCCGGCGGCCCAGCCAGGCAGCAGCGGCGATGCCCGCGCCCCACGGCAACCCGTACAGCAATCCCGCCTGCCCGAACATGGTCACCGGACTGAAATCCCAGGTGAACCATGCCAGCGCCACGGGCAGGCCTAGCGCCACCACCAAAGCCGCCGTCAGGTAAGCCGGCTTCCGGGGCCGCAGGGCGCGCCATCCGTCAACCGGCTCGCGCCACAGCAGCGCCGTGGCGACACAGCCGGCCACCGTGCCGCATATCGCCACCACCGCGGCGAGACCAACCACCCAGGCGAGATCGGTCTGCCGCATGCCGGCGCTGGCTCCGGCAGTGTTGAACCAGTCCCGCACCGCCACGAGCCCATGCCCGCAGACCTGCGCCGCCAGCACCATCGCGATCACCGCCGCGGGACGTCTCCACTGCGGCCGGGCCGCCACCACGAACCCGGCTGCTGCCAGGCCCGGCAACAGCAGCCACAGCACCCAGAAGTACTCCCAGAGCAAGTCCCACTCGCCGGGCTCGCCGGGAACCCAGCCCGGTACCGCAGCAGCAGCTCCGGCAACGACCGCGCACGCCGTTACCACCACGCCCGCGACGACCGTCGTCACCGGCCGCGCTGCCGGCACATCCTCACGTATCGCCACCGTTACTCCTAGGCCATCGGCTGGGCTTCTACGCAGCAAACGGCCTATTGGTACGCACGACACGGCACGGTCCGGCTGACAACTCGAACGCTACAAGGTGGTTGATCTGGCCCAGTCGACGTTCGCGGTGTGGCCGAGGGCGCCGTACCAGTGGTTGGGCGCCGGGAGCAGCTGGAGGTAGGGCAGGTCCGGGACTCCGTAGGCGTGCAGCACGTCCCACACGTTGTCGGCGCAGTTGTTGCCGATGACGTGCGGCAAACCGCCACTCGGATGGCGAAACGAGCCGATACTCAATGGACGGGCTTACCCCCGCGTGGCCGGTTCCTCGTAACGGCCCGCGAACGCCGCCGCTCGCTCCCGCAGCGCCTCCCGCAACGACGGCGGCGACAACGCCTCGGCGCCCAGCCCGAGCTGCCACAACGCCCACACCGCATGGCGCAGGTCCTGGAACGTGACCGCCAGCCGTGACCAGCCGGCCGCGTCGGGCTCCTCGGCACGGACGGCCACCGCGGCGCTCAGCAGTTCCTCACGCCGTGCCGGGTGTACGCGTACCAGCACGGCGATGTGGTCGCTGGAGAGGAACCGCGCGCACCGTTCTCGCCAGGCGCCGTCGAGGTCGACCTGGCTGGGCCGCTCGGCGGGCTCGGGGAGGTCTTCGGCGTCGAGCACCCGGGACAGCCGGTACGTGCGGTCCTCGCCGGCACGGGTGGCCAGCAGATAGATCCGGTCCCGCACGGTGACCAGCCCGATCGGGTCGACCGTACGCCACTGTGGTGCCTGGCCGGTGGCCGCGTAGTGGAGGCGCAGCTTGTGCCCGGCCAGCACCGCGCGGCGCACCTCGATCATCGTGGTCTCCGGCACGTCCTCGGTGACGGGGCGGCGGGAGAGCAGGTCGGTCTCCGGCTCGACGAGGAACCGCTGGGCCGCGTCGCTGGCGGTGGTGCGGTGCTTTTCCGGCAGCGCGTCCGCGACCTTGCGCATCGCCGACGCGAGGGCCGGCCCGAGGCCGAGGGCGCGGCTGGTCCCGGCGGTCAGCAGCGCCAGCGCCTCGTCATGGTTGAGCCCGGTCAGCTCGGTCCGGAACCCGGGCAGCAGCGCGAAGCCGCCGTGCCGGCCCCGTTCGGCGTACACCGGCACGCCCGACGACGACAGCGCCTCGATGTCGCGCAGCACCGTGCGGGTGGAGACCTCCAGCTCACGGGCGAGGGCCTCGGCCGTCAACTGTCCCCGCTGGCGCAGCAGCAGAACCAGGGAAACCATCCGTTCGGCTCGCACGGGAGAACTTTACTCAAATACACGACAAAGGATGTCGTGATTTGTCGGCAGGCTTCGGCGTACGCAATCCGCAGTAACCGAATGGAGCAGCTGTGACGGTGAAACGCGCGTCGGTCAACCCGTGGACGTGGTCGGTGGAGATGGGCTTCAACCAGGGGGAGATCGTCTCCGGGCACTCCCGGACGTTGTACCTCTCCGGGCAGACCGCGATGAGTGAGGACGGCAAGCCTCAGCACGACGGTGACATCGCCGCGCAGCTGGCTCTGGCCGTCGACAACCTGGAGCGCGTACTCACGGAGGCCGGCATGTCATTGAGCAACCTGGTCCGGCTCAGCGTGTACACCACCGACGTGGATGCGCTGTTCCCGCACTACGGCGTACTGGCCGGTCGCCTAGCCGCCGCTGGGGTGGCGCCGACCACGACGATGCTCGGCGTCACCCGCCTCGCGATCCCGGGCCAGCTGATCGAGCTGGAGGGCACCGCCGTCGACTGACCGGACAGGACGGCCGACGTTCCGGCTGCGACCGCGGAACTCAGCGATGGGATCGCCGTCGGTGCCGTCGGGGCGCAGGCGTGACACGGTGACGTCGTAGACGCCGGTGCGACCCTTGAGCGCGCGCTCCTCGGCCCGGGCCAGGAGGTGGTCGCCGATCCGGCCGGGTTCGAGGAACGTGATGTCGAACCCGGCCGCGAGCGACAGGACGCCATAGGAGTTGCAGGCGACCGCGAACGCCGTGTCGGCGAGCGTCGCGATCAGGCCGCCGTGGCAGATGTCCCAGCCGTTGGCCATGTCCGGGCGCACGACCATCGTGACCTCGCCGGTGCCTGGTGCGACGTTGCGCAGCTCGATCCCCAACGATTTGCTGGCGCGGTCGGCGGCGAGCATGACCTCGGCGGAGCGCCGGGCGATCTCCTCGGCGGAGCGCCGGGCGATCTCCTCAGCGTTCATGCCTGCCTTCATGTCCGCGTTCATGTCTGCGCGAATCCCATCCGTGTCAGCACCGCGGACTCGATGACGCCGATCAGCTGGTAGAGAAGCAGCGTCGCGAGGGTGATCAGCACTGCCAGCGCCCACACCGCGCCGATCCGTGACTCGCCCACGGCGGCGACGATCGCGTACCCGATGCCCTTGCCGGTCGCCAGCCATTCGGCGATCAGCGCGCCGGTGATCGCGCCCGGTACGGAGATGCGTACCGCGGCGAAGAGTGCGGGCCACGCGGAGGGCAGCGCGACCTTGCGCAGCGCCTGCCAGCGGGTGGCGCCGTACACGGTGACCAGGTCGATCGCGGTCCGCGGGGCGCTGCGCAGGCCGAACGTGATGTTCACCAGAGCGGGGAAGAGCACGACCAGCCCGCCCATGACGGCGACGGTCACCGTGCTCCGGCCGAAGATCAGTACCAGGATCGGCGCCATCGCGATCAGCGGCACCGACTGGAGCAGCAGCACGATCGGCATCAGGGCGCTCTCCACGGACTGGACGAGCTGGAACAGCGCGGCGATGACGAGCGCCACGCCGAGGCCGGCGGCGAATCCGACCAGCGCGTCGCCGAGCGTCGCCCCGAGCAGGTGCAGCGCCTCCGATCTGTTCTGCGCTGCTTTCGGCAGCGTGAAGAAGTAGTCGATGACGTCCAGCGGGCCCTTGCCGACGAACGCGGGGACCTGGAAGAGGCGCAGGCCGGCGACCCAGAGCACCACGATCGCGATGATCGAGACGGCTGCCCGCCCGGCGCTGCGGCCGGCGGCGCCCGCGACCCGCCGTCCGGACCCGCCCGGTGGGGTGATGACGCTCATCGGAGCTCCTTCGTTCCGGCCGCCCACGGCGCGGCGAACCGGCCGATCAGCGCCACGATCAGATAGCCGGCGAGCGAGACCAGCCCGGCGACGAGCGCGAGGCCCCAGGTACGGGGGATCTGCAGCGTCTGCTGGGCGTTGATCAGCGCCGGGCCCACGCCGACGTCGACACCGCCCAGGTACTCCCCGAGTACCGCGCCGAGGAAGGCCGAGGGCGCCGCGACCTTCAGCGCGGTGAGCACGCTGGGAATCGCCGCGATGATCCGCACCTTCGTGAGCTGCTGCCAGCGGGAGCCGCCGTAGGCAGCAACGAGCTCCAGCGTTGCTTTGTCGGCCGCTTTGAGACCGAGCAGCGCGCCGACGACCGTGGTGAAGAAGACCAGCAGCCCGGCGAGGAACACCGCGGTGCCGGCGACCTCGCCGCTCTGGGGTGGGTCGATGAGGATACGCAGGATGGGGCCGATCGCCACGATCGGAATGCAGTACGAGATGACCGCGAGCTGTGAGACGACGCCTTCGAGCTGCCGGACGACCATCACGGCCGCGGCCAGGCCGATCGCGATGAGGTTGCCGCCGACGTAACCGATGAACGCCTCCCGAAGTGTCAGGGAGACGTTCGGGGCGTAGAACGAGAAGCCGTCCTCGATCGCGGTGGAGACCACCCGCGCCGGGTCGGGGATCGATCCGCCACCGTCCGCGGAGGCGGCACCGACGTTGCTCAGGACGGTGTCGGCCAGCAACCACCAGATCGCGACGACGGCGACCGCGCCGGCCATGGCCCGCCCGCCGGCGCCGATCCGCTGCCCGGCGCTCACGAGGGGCTCGCCGCCGGCGCCGCGCCCTCGAACAGCAGCGCTGACGCGCGGTCCTGCAGCGCGTGGAACTCCGGGGAGCGCAGCATCTCCGTGGTGCGCGGCCGGGGCAGGTCGACGTCGATGACCTCGACGACCCGCCCGGGCCGGGCGCTCATCACCGCGACGCGGTCGGAGAGGAAGATCGCCTCGCCGATGCCGTGGGTGACCATCACGGTCGTCGCCGGCTTCGCCGCGAGAATGCGCAGCAACTCGCTGTTCAGCCGTTGGCGGGTCATGTCGTCGAGGGCCCCGAACGGCTCGTCGAGCAGCAGGACCGACGGCTTCAGCACCAGCGACCGCGCGATCGCGACGCGCTGGCGCATGCCGCCGGAGAGCTGAGCCGGTTTGGCCTTCTCGAAGCCCTGTAGTCCGACGAGTTCGATCAGTCCGGAGATCAGGCCGGGCTCCGCGGTGATGCCGGCGATCTCGAGCGGCAGCCGGATGTTGCTCTCCACCGACCGCCAGCTCAGCAGTGCCGCGTCCTGGAACGCGATGCCGAGCGCATGGGATTCACGCAGTTCGCGGGGGGTCTTCCCGTCGACGGTGACCGTTCCGTCCGACGCCGTCTCCAGACCCGCGAGGATCCGCAGGATCGTCGACTTGCCGCATCCGCTCGGGCCGAGCAGGGAGAGGAACTCCCCCTGCTCGGTCGAGAGGGACACGTCCTGCAATGCCGCGACGACCGAACCGCGCAAGGTGAAGCTCTTGCTCAGGCCGCGGATGTCGATGCCGGTATCAGGCATGTCGTTGTTCTCCGATCGACGGGCGGATCACTGAAGCAGTTCCGGGTGGTCCTGGTAGACCTCGGTGATGATCGAGGTGTCGAAGAGGTCGCCGCTGCTGATCTCGACACCGGAGGCCTTCAGCGTCGCGAGACTCGTCTCGATCGCCGTGTCGGAGATCGTGAGCAGGCCGTTCGTCGCGGTCTCGTCGCTCTGGATCAGCTTGTTCGCCTCGGTCGCCTGCAGCTTCTGGGTCTCGGCGTCCAGGTCCAGCGTCTTGCCGTACGTGTTGACCGCGAGGTCGACGCTGCCGTCGATGTCGGCGACCGCGTCCTTCCAGCCGCGGATCGTCGCGTAGAGGAAGTCCTTCAACGCCGCGCGCTTGTTGTCGATCGAGTCCTGGCTGACCACGAAGCTCTCGGTCACGAACGGCAGCCCGTTGTCGGCGAACGTGAGGTTCTGCACCTTGAAGTCACGCTGCTGCAGGGTGATCGATTCGCTCGTGACGAATGCCAGGTAGCCGTCGACCTCACCGTTGGTCAGTACCGAGGGGTCGTACTGGACCGGGACGATCGTCACCTCGGACTCGGTGATGCCGTTGGCGGCCAGGAATGCCTTGAACAGGCCCTCGTTGCCGGTCTGTACGCCGATCTTCTTGCCGGCCAGGTCCTTCGGCGTGGTGATGTTCGCCTTGTCCGCCAGCGAGAGGATGGTGAACGGGTTCTTCTGGTACGTCGTGCTGATGATCTTCAGCGGCGCTTGCTCGTTGTTTATCGCTTTGGCGACGGTGATCGGGTCGCTGATGCCGACGAGCGATTTGCCGGAGGCCACCTGGGTCTCGGTCGAGCCGGGCCCGGCGACGAGGTTGACCGAGCTGAACCCGGCGTCCGTGTAGTAGTTCTTGGAGTCGGCGAAGTACTCACCGGCGAACTCGATGTCCTTGACCCAGGACAGCTGAACGTTGAGGGCTCCGTGGTCGCCGTCGTCTGCCGCGGCGGACGAGTTCCCGTCCCCGCAGGCGGTCAGGGCGAGGGCGGCGGCGGCAAGAACGGCGATGAATCGAGGCTTTGAGAATGACAGCACCGTCATAGCGGCGGCTCCTAGACTCGTGAAGGAGAGGATGAAATTCCAGTTAGGACGGAATCTCTTACACCTATACCGAACACTAGGGATCGCAAGTTTCCACCCGCGGCACCAGTGTTTCGAGGCGGTAACAGCTGGCCTGGCCAGCAAGAACAAGCGTCAGTACGAAGGCGGTGCGCTCGAGAACAGCAGCACGACGGGCTCGTCACTCGGGTTCTCGAGGCGGTGCGGGGCGCTCGGGTCGTACGAAAGGCAGTCGCCCTGCCGAAGCTCGAAGCGTTCCGGGCCGAGCCAGACATCGACGCGGCCACGCTCGACGAGCACTGCCGTCTCGGCAGCGCCGTAGGCCAGCATTCCCTCGCCGGTGGTTCCTCGGGGCGCCAGCGTCGAACGGATCACCTGGAGTTTGCTGAACGCCCGGGGCGTCAGGAGCTCCTCGTCCCACTCCGCGTTGTGGTGGACCAGCCGCGGGCCCTGGCCGGCACGCACCAGCCGGGAGTTCGAGCGGCTCTCGAACATGCTGCCGATGGTCTGGCCGAGCGCTTTCGCGATCCTCATCAGCGTGGCGATCGAGGGACTGGCCTCGCCGCGCTCGACCTGGGAGAGAAAGCTGACCGAGACGCCCGACTCGGCCGCCAGCGAACGCAGCGACACCTTCCGGTCGAGCCGTAGCTCGCGGATGTAGGTGCCCAGCTTGCGCTCGAAACCAGCGGCATCCGTCGTCATGTCCTCGGGCGTCGTCACGAGAGCACAGTATCGGTCGGGTGTGTTCCGGTGAGCGGTGTCCACGCCGCCGTCAGCCTATCCACCGCCGCCCCGATCTCCTGCAGGTCAACGGTGAGCACACGGCCGTCGCGCACGACGGTGCGGCCGCCGACGACGACCCGCTCCACCGCTTCGGGCAGCATCGAGTAGACGACATTCTGCGTCACGGTCCGTCGTGGCCGCAGGGAGGGCGCGGTCAGGTCGAGGCCGACCAGGTCGGCTCGATAGCCGGGCGCGAGGACACCGACCGGCAGGCGTAGCGCCCGCCCGCCCGCCGACGTGCCCAGCCTCAGCGCGCCGGTCGCGGTCAGCGCCGTACCGTCACGTCCGATCGCCTTGGCCAGAAGCGCGGCCATCCGCATCTCCTCGAACAGCGACTGACGGCTGTTCGCCCCGCCGGCGTCGGTGCCGAGGCACACCGGGATGTCCAGGTCGAGCATGCGGCGTACCGGCGCGATGCCACCGCCGAGGAACGCGTTGGCCGACGGGTTGTGCACGACCGTGCTGCCGTGCGCGGCCAGTAACGCGAGGTCGGCGTCGTCGACGCGGACCGCGTGCACCGCGAGCGTCCGCTCGTCGAGCACGCCGAGCGCGGCCATCCGGCCGATCGGGGTCGCGCCGAACCGGGCCAGCGACGCGTCCACCTCGCCCTGGCTGTCGGCGAGGTGGACGTGCACCGGGACGTCGAACTCGGCGCCGAGCCCCGCGCCGAGCTCCAGCATCTCGGGGCCGGCGCCGAGCACCGAGTGCGGCGCCGGGTGGACGTCGATCAGCGGATCGTCCGCGACGGCCGCCCGCAGCTCGCGGAAATTCTTCTCGAACAGCGCCGGGGACTCCTGATACCGCGGCGGCCCGGGATCGGCGTCGAACATGCACCGGGCGAGCACCGCACGCAGACCGACCTCGTGCGCCGCCTCGATGATCGCGAGAGCATTGTCGTTGCCGCCGTCGTGCAGGTAGAAGAACTCGACGGCGGTGGTGATGCCCATCCGCAGCATCTCGGCGAAGTCGTACCGGGCGGCCAGTTTGATCGCGTCCCGGTCGAGCCCGGCCGCGGTCGGATGCACCAGCCTGCCCATCCAGTCGGCGAACCGCAGATCGTCGCCGAAACCGCGGATCAGCGCCTGAAACGTATGCCCGTGGCCGTTGACCCCGCCGGGCACTATCGCCCGGTCGGCCCAGGCTTCGACGTCGGCACCGGGGTATCCGGCGGCGACGGCCGACGCGGGCCCGGCCGCCACGATGAGGTCCCCGTCGACCGCGATCGCTACGTCGGCGGACCACTCGTCCCCGACGAATCCCAGGGGTGCCGTGATCAACCTGGTCACGGCGTCAGCACCGTGTCGACGAGGTCCTGGTCGCCCTCGAAGAACCGCAGGGTAGCGAGTTGCCCGTCGCGAACCGTCGCCAGGATCAGCCGCCGCCAGCTCACCCCGTTCGCCGAGGCGGTGGCGACCGTGACCACGTGGTCGTCGCCGGCCAGCAACTCGTCCGGGGTGAGCCGGAACGTGCCACCGGTCAGCCGGGCCATCGTCGCGCCGAACTCCCCGACACCGGCGTGGCCGCGATACGTCCCCGAGGCCGGGTGCGCCCCGGGCACCTCCAGCACGACGTCGCCGGCGTAGAACGGCATCGCCGCGGGCGGGCCGCCGGCACGCATGGCGTCGAAATAGCCGCGCAGAACCGCGAGGTTCTCCTCACGAAGTGAACTCACGGCGCGACCTCCCGGATCGACGAGCCGTAACCGGACTCGCCGACGAGCTCCTCGTCGCGGACCACGAACTGACCGCGGACCAGCGTGTGCCGGGGCCAGCCGCGTAGCGGCATGTCCTCGTACAGGGAGTAGTCGGAGAACGTGCCCAGCCACTGCGGGTCGGGGGTCCGGGTCCGTTCCAGGTCGACGATCGCGAGGTCGGCGTCGAGACCGACCGCGATGTCGCCCTTGCGGTGGTCGGCCTGGATCAGCTCCGCCGGGCGCTTCGCGGTGAGCTCGGCGATCCGCTGCAGCGGCAGGCCACGACGGTGGTAACCCTCCGAGAGCAGGACCGGCAGCGTCGTCGGCGCGCCCGGAAAACCGGCGCTCGCCTTCCAGATGCCGCCTTCCTTGGCGACGCGTTGCCGGCCGACGTGGTCGGAGCCGAGCGTGTCCACGGTGCCGTCGGCCAGCGCGGTCCAGAGCGCCTCGGGATGGCCGGCGGTACGCAACGGCGGGTTGACCTTGCCGACGACGCCACCCTCCCAGTCCGAGGTGTGGGTCAGGTAGTGCGGGCACGTCTCGGCGAACAGCGCGTCGGAGGCGAACTCGAGCCGTGCCTTGCGCAGCTGGTCGAGCGAGTCGGCGGTGCTGACGTGCACGAAGTACATCCGGCAGCCAGTGCGCTGGGCGAAGAACGTCGCCTTGCGGATCGCCTCGGCCTCGACGAACGGCGGTCGCGACTCGTCCCAGGCGGCCAGGTCGTCGCGGCCCGCGGCGATCAGCTCATCGCGGAGCACCCAGACGACCTCGGGGTTCTCGGCGTGCACGAGCAGGAGGTCGCCCCGCTCGGCGACAGCCTTGGCGATGCCGAAGAAGCGGCCGTCGTGCGTACCCTCGACGTTGAGGTATTGACCCTCGTCGCCGCGGAAGTGCATGAAGTACTTGAACGACCGCAGGCCGTACCGCTGGCGGACCTCGTCGATCTCGGTGAGGTGCTGGTCGGTCATCAGCGTGCAGTGGTAACCGAAGTCGATGTACGCGAGCGACGACGCCGTCGTCGTGTGTTCCTCCAGCATCGGCAGGTACGACCCGCCGGACGAGAGCATGTACATCATCGTGGTGACGCCGCCCTTGGCCGCCGCGGCGGTGTCGGTGCGGTACTCCTCGAGCCCCGACGTGGACAGCGCGATGTGGTTGTGCGGGTCGACGCCGCCGGGGAAGACGTGCAGGCCGGTGATGTCGAGGCGTTCAGCTGCCTCGACCGCGGCGCCCGGCGTGAGCACCGCCGCGATCTTGCCGTCGCGGATGCCGACGTCGGCGGGGCGGGGCACGTCGCGGGGGCGCACGACGGTGCCGCCGGTGAGCACGAGATCGAACAAGGGATCAGTGGTCATTGCGGGTTCTCCTCGTGAGGATCCAGGCCGAGCAGGCTGAGCGGGCGGTCGTCGATGATCGACTCGATGAGTTCCGCGGCGAACGGCGGGAAACCGGGCACCGGGTCGGCGGCCAGCGACCGGAACTGCTCCAGGCAGTCCGCCGGCCGGTAGATAGGGAAGTCCGAGCCGAACAGCACGCGGTCCTGGACGCCGTAATCGAGCAGGTTGCGCAGGATCTGCGCGAGCTGCCACGGGCGCCCGTACCGGGCCGAGAGGTCGGTGTAGACGTTCGGGTTCTTGAACATCACCGCCGTGGTCTCGTTCGCCCACGGCTGTCCGGCGTGCGCGATGATGATCGGGGTGTCACGGAACGTGCGTGCCACCCGGTCGAGAAGCATCGGCTGGGCGTACTCCAGGGCGCCGCCGCGCAGGAAAACCCCGCCCTGGTGGAAGGTGAGCGCCAGGCCATGGTCGGCGGCCGCGGTGTAAACCGCGAACGCCGCGTCGCTGTGCGGATGGAAACCCTGGTAGGGCGGGGACAACTTGAGGCCCTTGAGGCCGAGGTCGGTCGCCGCGTAGCGCACCTTGTCCACCGCGTCCGGGTCCGACGGGTCCACGCTGCCGAAACCGACCAGGCGATCGGGTGCGCGTTCGACGAGCCCGGCGATGTACTCGTTCGGGATGTCGAGGTCGATCTCGCACGCGACCAGGCCGAGGATGACCGCGGCGTCGATACCGGCCTCGCGCATCGCCTCCTCATGGGCGTCCCAGTCGCCGTCCGCGCTGGGGTGGGCCGACACGTTCGCGTCCAGCTCCGGTCCCCAGTGCGGGCCGAGGTGCCCGGGCAGCCAGGTGTGGCTGTGCCAGTCGACTCTCATGCGCTCTCCCGGCCGAGGCCGCGCAGGTAGCCGCCGGCGGCGTCGGCCGTCATGACGTCGGCGTACTTGGCGGCGAGGTCGAAGAGCGCGACCTCGTGCACCACGTCGAGGCGGTCGAAAACCGCGTCGCCGACGATGCCGACACGGAATCCGTAGGAGAAGGCGTCGACGGCGCTGGCGCGGACACAGCCGCTCGTCGTCGCGCCGGTCAGCAGCACGGTGTCGACGCCGCGCTGAACGAGGTGGGTGAGCAGCCCGGTCGCGAAGAACGCGCTCGGGTGGTCCTTGGCGATCAGCGGCTCGTCGTCTCGCGGGGCGGCCCCGGTGACGAAGTCGTATGCGCCGGCGCCGGTCGAGGCCAGTGTCGGCGTCTTGGCGGCGTAGCCACCGGCGGTGAGCTTCGTCTTCGGGGCGACGTGGGGGTGGAAGATCGGGATGGCGGCTTCTCGTGCCGCGGTGAGTACCTGCGCGATCCGGTCGACGGCATCCCAGCCGCGGTCGCCCGTGGCCGTCGGGAACTCGTTCATGGCCTCGGTGATCGGCACCCGCTCATGGCCGACCGTGCGGTACTGCACGTCGATCACCAGAAGCGCCGGCCGTACACCCAGACCGGACGTCCGGCCGAAGCCCGCCCGGGCGTACAGGGTCTCGTCCGCCGCGGCGATCGCCGCCGGCCACCAGGAACTCGTCGTCGTGGACATGGCGCCGAGGCTAAGTTGCCTGCTCGGCCGGTGTCAACCAATACTGGAATGTGTCAACCACCACTGGACAACTGTCCACCGCTACTGCAATTGTGTCCGCCATAGGTTCACGGCTGGTGGGAGGGACGCTATGCAGTTCGACTACTTGTTCACGATGGACAACCCGGGTAACGCCCGGTCCTATCGAGAGCTCCTCGACATGGCCACGGAACAGATCGTGCATCTCGACGAGTCCGGTTTCGGCACGTTGTGGCAGGGTGAGCACCACTTCGGCGGCGAGGGTTTCGAGATCAACCCGAACCCGATCCTCGCCGGTGCGTATGTCGCGGGGATCACGTCGCGACTTCGGATCGGAACCGGCGCTGTTACCCCGCCGTTCTGGCACCCGCTGCGACTGGCCGAGGACCTCGCGCTGCTCGACCAGCTGAGCCGGGGCCGCCTGGACATCGGCGTCGCGCGTGGCATTCAGCGCCGAGAGGCAACGAACTTCCACCTCGCCGGCGATCGCGCCGACGAGCAGCGCAACTGGCGCTTCTTCCTGGAACAGATGGAGATCCTGAAAAAGGCGTGGACACAGGAGGCCTTCAGCCACCAGGGCGAGTTCTGGACGTTCCCGCACCCGGGCGTTCCGGACTCCGCGACCTGGTATCCGCGCAACCCGCTGTGGCGGGCCGAGGACGGCGAGTACATCGCGATGTCGATCATCCCGAAGCCGTACCAGAAGCCGTACCCGGCGCTGTGGAATCTGCTGGACAAGACGCCCGGGTTCGTCACCTCCGCTCGTGAGCGGATGAACGTGATCACCTGGCTGCGTTCCCGCGAGGGTCTGCGCGAGGTGATGACCACGTACCAGGACGCTCTGTCGGAAACGCTCGGCCGGCCGGCGGCCCGGGGCGAGGGCGTCTCGCTGATGCGCATGGTCTACGTCGCCGAGACGGACGAACAGGCCGAGGCCGACACCCGCGAGCTGATCAACTCGCTGTACTCCTACGTCGGCGGGGTCCGGCCACGCGACATGTTCGCCAACCCGGGCGAGAAGCTCACCGACGAGGAACAGCGCGGCGAATGGTGGCCCTTCCTGTACTCCCGCGAGCACCTGTTCATCGGATCGCCCGACACCGTCCGGGCACAGATCAAAAACTTGCAGGATGAGTACGGGGTACAGCGCGTCGTGCTCTGGTCCTGGATCCCCGGTCTTGACCAGGAGCAGGTCATGCGGTCGAACCGGCTGTTCGCCGACGAGGTCATGCCGCACTTCCCGGAGGCGGCGCCCGAGCCGATCCGGCCCGAGATGCCGGCCGGTTTCGGCCCGCTGACCGGGGACTGAGGCCGCCGTGCGCCGCATCATCCGGGTGCCCGAGGGTCCCCAGTACGACGAGTCGTATCCGCTGTCGCAGGGCGTCGAGACCGAGACGATGGTGTTCGCGAACGGCATGGCGTTCGACAACGACTCGCGGACACGCATGGCGTCGGCGGTGACGATCGCCGACGAGACACGCATCGTGCTCGACGCGCTGACGGCGATCCTCGCCGACGCCGGGGCACGCCTCGCGGACGTGGTGAAGACGACGGTCTACCTGTCCGACCGCGCGTTCTACGACGAGATGAACAGCATCTATCGAACATATTGGACGCCGGGCGAGTTCCCGACGCGAGCCACCGTCTATGTCGGGATCGGAAGTGAATGCCGCGTGGAGATCGACGTGATCGCTGTGAAGCCCACGACGGCGGTGCCGTCATGAGCGGGCTGCCCGAGCGGGCCTCGAACCTGATCGGCGGGGTCCTCGAGCCGTCCAGCGGCGACGCGACCGCGGTGACCTCGCCGTGGACCGGCGAGCCGATCGGGTCGGTCGGCGGTGGGGACGCCGCAACCGTGGACCGGGCGGTCGCCGCCGCGCGGGCGGCGTTGCCGGGATGGTCTTCGACGCCGTCCACCCGGCGGGCGCGAGTGTTGACACGCCTGGCCGGACTGATCGAGGCGAACGCCACGGAGCTGGCGGCGACCATCTCACTCGACAACGGCAAGACCCTCGCCGACGCGCGCGCCGAACTGGAACGGGCCCGCGAGCACCTCGAAGCCGCCGCGACGGCCCCGGCGCTGCTCGCCGGCGAGCACGTCGTCGACGTCGTCTCCGGCATCGACGCCACACTGGTGCGCGAACCGATCGGCGTCGCCGCGATCGTGGCACCGTTCAACTTCCCGATCATGACCGGGCTGATCTACTGGTCGTGGGCGCTGGCCTGCGGAAACACCGTAGTGATCAAACCGTCGGAACAGGCGCCGTACGGAGGTTCCGCGCTCGGCCGGCTGTTCCGCGAGGCGGGCTTCCCGGACGGCGTCGTGAACATCGTCCAGGGCGGCCGGGTGACCGTGGAGGCACTCTGCGACCACCCGGACGTCGCGAGCGTGTCGTTGGTCGGCTCGTCGGCGACCGCCGCCGCGGTGTACGCCCGCGCCTCCGCGGCCGGAAAACGCGCCCAGGCCGCCGGCGGCGCCCGCAACCCGCTCGTCGCGCTCCCGGACGCCGACCCGGACGTCGTCGCCACCGCCGTCACGACCTCGGCGTTCGGCATGTCCGGACAGCGCTGCCTGTCCAGCAGCATCCTCGTCACAGTGGGCGATCAGCCCGCGCTGCTCGACGCGGTCGTCCGCACCGCGCGGGAGAGCACGGTGGCACCGTCCCCGGACGCCGCCGGACTCCCGCCGATGATCTCCCAGGCCGCGGTCGACGCCGTCACCGGCGTGCTGACCCGAGCCGGCGAGGACGTCCTCGTCGACGGCCGCTCCGCTCTCACCCCCGGCAAGGGTTACCTGATCGGACCGTCCGTGGTGCGCGCCGCCGAGAGCAGCCCACTTATGACCGACGAGATCTTCGGCCCGGTTCTGTTCGTCGTCGCCGTACCGACGCTCGACGCGGCCCTCGCGTTCGTCAACGCGAGCCCGTTCGGCAACGCCGCGTCGATCTACACCACCGACGGCGCCGCCGCCCGCACCTTCACCAGCCGCGCCGACGTCGGCAACATCGGCGTCAATGTGGGCGTCGCCGCCCCGACCGCCCAGGTCGGCTTCGGCGGCCGCCGGCGCTCGTTCCTCGGCACGATCCACTCCCAGGGCCGCACCGCCGTCGACTTCTTCACCGACCTCAAATCCGTGTCAGCGAGGTGGGTGAGCTGAACACCGGCCTGACGCCGCTGCAGGCGCCCATCGACCTCGGCCCGGCCCGGGTCAAGAACCGCATCTTCGTCGCCCCGCACACGACCAACTTCGGCGAGGCCGGCCGCAACCTGGTGACCCGGCGCCACCTCGACTACCACCGGGAACGGGCGCGCGGAGGCGCCGGGCTGATCATCACCGAGGGGATCCGCGTACACCCGACCAGCCTGCGCCGCCTCGGCCTGCACGCCTACGACGACGAGGCGCTGGCCGGCCTGTCCGCGCTCGCCGAGGTCGTGCACGCGGAAGACACGCGATTGTTCGCCCAGATCCTGCACACCGGCCGCCATTCCGGTGACGATCACTACGGCAGCTGGGGTGCGAGCGCGGCGCCCTGGAGCACCGGCGCGCACTCCCCGCACGTCATGAACGCGTTCGATCTCGACACCGTGGTCGCGGGGTTCGCGGCCGCCGCGGCGCGAGTCGTCGAGGCCGGGTTCGACGGTCTCGAAGTTCACCTCGGCCACGGGCACCTGCTCCAGCAGTTCCTCTCGCCACTCACGAATGACCGGATCGACGGGTACGGCGGCTCGTTCACCGCACGGGCCCGGCTCGCGCGTGAGGTACTGATCGCGGTCGTCGAGGCCGTTGGTGGCCGGGCCGCCGTCGGGCTGCGGCTCTCCGCCGACGAGTTCCTGCCCGGCGGTCTCGGCCCCGACGACGTCGTCCGGATCGTCGAGCATCTCCGCGACGCCGCCCCGGTCGACTTCCTGCACGTCAGCCACTCCGCGTACGCCGGCGCGGCATCGCTGAGCACCCAGATGGCCGACATGAGCTACGGTCCGGCGCCCTTCCGGCATCTGCCCGCACGGTTCAAACGGGAGTTCCCGGACGTCCCGGTGCTCGCGATCTGCCGGATCGACACGCTGGAGACCGGCGCCTCCATGGTGGCGGCCGGGGAGGCCGACCTCGTCGGTTACGCCCGGGCGCACATCGCCGAGCCGGCGTTGACCCGGCGCACGCTCCGGCAGCACTCCCCGCGTCGCTGCATCGCCTGCAACCAGGGCTGCAACGCGAACCTGGAGGCGATCACGCCGATCACCTGCACGGTCAACCCGGCCGTCGGCCGTGAGCGCGACTGGCTGGCGGCCGAGGCGGCCCGGCCCGAGCCGCTTTCCGTGCTGGTCGTCGGCGCCGGCCCCGCGGGCCTGGAGGCCGCGACCACCGCGGCACGCCGCGGGCATCACGTCGTCCTCGCCGACGCTGCCGCCGGACCCGGCGGCGCGCTGCCGGACGTCACCCGGATCCGCAGCGGATTCGGCCTGCTCCTGCACGACCTGCTGGCCGAACTCGACGCCAGTGCCGTGGTCCGGCGTTTCGGCGCGCGGGTCACCGCCGCCACGGTCGCCGGGCTCGCGCCCGACGTCGTCGTACTCGCCACCGGCGCGGCCACCCACCCGGATGACGCGCTGGTGCTGCCCGGCGGTCCGCCGGCCCTGGAACTCGGCGACGTCGTACGGCAGCCGCAGTCAGCCGGCGCCACGACGCTCGTGCTCGACGAACTGGGGTCATGGGAGGCGTTCGCGCTGGCCGAGCATCTCGCGGCGCGCGGCGTCGCCGTCCGGCTGGTGACCCCGCTGGCGAGCATGGCCCCGCGCATCACCGTGTACTCCCGGCTTGGGCTCGCCGAACGGCTCCGCGCGGCCGGCATCCGGATCTTCACGATGCATCGGCCGTCGAGCGCCCTCGACAACACCGTCACGATCACTCACACCGTCGACGGGTCGGCGCAGACCCTGACCGGCATCGACTCGATCGTCCACGTCCGGCCCGCACGAGCCCGCGCCGGCCTGCTGGACGAACTCGCGGAATCCGGCTGGTCCGGCCAGGTACACCTGGCCGGCGACGCGTTCGCTCCCCGCACCGTTCAGGAAGCCGTCTACGAAGGCCGGGCCGCCGGCCTGTTGATCGGCACCTCCATCACCCAAGGACTGTCCATGCGACCTGCCTACGCCCTGCCCCGTCTGGTCGCCGCATGACGCCGGCCGCTCTCGTCACCGGCGCCGCCGGGGCGATCGGACAGGCGACAGCGGCCGCACTCGGCGCCGCCGGGATGCGTCTCGCCCTGGCCGACACCGACGAGACCGCCCTCGATGCTGCCGTGGCGAAACTCCCACCGCACCTGCGTGAACGCACCACCGCACACCGGCTCGACGTGACCGACGACGCCTCCTGCGCCGAGGTCGTCGCGGCCGCCGTGAGCGCACACGGAACACTGTCGCTGCTCGTCAACGGCGCCGGTGTGATGGTGCGCGACACCGCCCTGCAGACCAGCGTCGCCACCTTCCAGCGCGTCCTGGACGTCAACCTCACCGGCGCCTACCGGATGTCCAGAGCCGCCCACGCCGCCCTCGCCGGCGACGGCGGCGCGATCGTGTCGATCTCCTCCACGCACGCTTTCCTCGCCGCTAAAGGATCCTTCGCGTACGGGGTGAGCAAAGCCGGCCTCAGCCACCTGACCAGACTCCTCGCCCTGGAATGGGCCGAGGACGGCATCAGGGTCAACGCCGTCGCCCCGACCGTCGTGCCCAGCGCGATGACCGAGGACGTCCTCGCCGACCCCGGTTACGTCAACCGGAAGATGGCCGCGATCCCGCTCGGCGCGCCGATCGCCCCCGAGCACGTCGCCGCCGCCGTGGCCTACCTGGCCTCGCCGGGCGCGGCGTCGACCACCGGCCAGATCCTCGTACTCGATGGTGGTGAAAGCCTTGCGTAAGACGATCGTGGTGATCGGCAGCGGCGCTGCCGGCATGTTCTGCGCGAACGGCCTCGCCGAGCGCGGCGACATCGACGTCATCCTGCTCGAAGCGGGCGACGACCCCGGCACTCCCCCGCCGGACTGGATGCGCCGGGACCTCGCCACCCCCGACGACGTCGACTGGGGCCACGTCGATGCCGGCACCGGCCGGCCACTGCTGCGGGGCCGGGTCACCGGAGGCTGCACGTCGACGAACTCCGCGGCGGCACTACGCGGCCAGCCCTGGTGCTTCGACGCCT
This sequence comes from Actinoplanes lutulentus, assembly GCF_003259845.1. Classification (GTDB taxonomy): domain Bacteria; phylum Actinomycetota; class Actinomycetes; order Mycobacteriales; family Micromonosporaceae; genus Actinoplanes; species Actinoplanes lutulentus. The sequence goes on along the minus strand of NZ_QLMJ01000027.1, from coordinate 5,790 downwards.
GGGACATCGACGGCTGGCGCTGGGACGACGTCGCCCCGGCGTTCAACGCGCTGGAGACCGACCAGCAGTTCGGCGACCGGCCCGAGCACGGCAGCACCGGTCCGATACCGATCACCCGGCTGAGCTTCGGCCCGGTCGACGCCGCCTTCGCCGCATGGGCCACCGATCAGGGACACACCTGGGTCGACGACCAGAACGCACCCGCTGTGCTCGGCGTCGGCCACTGGCCGACGAACACGAAGGACGGGTCGGTGCGCTACGGCGTCCACGAGGCCCTGCTCCCCCGGCTACGCCCGCACCTGCGACCACGAACCACCGCGAAACGGCTGCTCTTCGACGGCACCCGCTGCGTCGGCGTGGAAACCGGCACCGGGACGATCGACGCCGACCACGTCGTCGTCTGCGCGGGCGCCGTCGAGACCCCGGCGCTGCTGCTGCGCTCCGGCATCGGCCCCGCGGCCGGCCTCGCCGAAGCCGGAATCCCGCTCGTCCACGACGCCCCCGAGGTCGGCGCCAACCTGCAGGACCACCCGTGGACCGTGCTCCAGGTCCGCGCCACCGACCCGGCAGCGCCCGCCTTACGCCCGGTCAACGGCGTCCTGCTGCGGTACGAGATCCTCGCCGACGACCGCGTCGAAGTGCACCTCTACCCGCACCAGGCACAGCCGTACCTGCCCGGCGCCGACCCCGCCGACGTCTTCCTCGGACTCGGCCTGATGCGGGCCGTCAGTCGCGGCTCGGTCCGGCTCACGCCGGGCGGCGCGACCGAGGTACGCCTCAACCACCTCGCCGACCCCCAGGACGCCACGGCTTTCGATCTCCTGCTGGACGACGCGCGCAAGGCACTCGACGCGCTGCGCACCGTCCTGGTCGAACCGGCCGGCGCGTGGTGGCGCGCGACCAACGCCGCCGAGCTGCTGCCCGGCCACCTCGAGTCCTACGGCCACCTCGTCGGAACCTGCCGGATGGGGACCGATGCCGGCGCGGTGGTCGATCCGACGCTCGCGGTCATCGGCGTCACCGGCCTCTCGGTCGCCGACGCCTCGATCATCCCGGTCAGCCCCCGGGCGAACACGATGCTCACCTCGATGATGATCGGCCTGCGCGGTGCCGCGCTGGTCGAGGCCAACCTGCCCGAATAGAGGACTGCCATGCCGCTTCTCGACCCCGACCGGATGCCCCAGGTGCTGTATGCCGGCACCGCCCAACCGGCCACCACCACCGCCGACATCACCGAACCGGCCACCGGCGCCGTACTCGGCCAGATCGCGACCGCGTCCACCGATGACCTGACCGCGTCCGTGGCACGACTCGTCGACGGCCAGCGCGCCTGGGCCCGGCGCCCCGCGTTCGAACGCGCCGCGATCCTGCGCGAAGCCGGCAACCTGATCGAGGCCAACATGGCCGAACTCGCCGGCTGGCTCGTCCGCGAGGGCGGCGCCACGGTCGGCAAGGCGATGTTCGAACTCACCATCAGTGCGCAGACCCTGCACGCCGCCGCCGGACTCGCCCTGGAACCGACCGGCGAGACCTACCCGTCACCGCAGGGCCGGCTCAGCATCTCCCGGCGTATCCCGGCCGGGGTCGTCGGCGTGATCGCGCCGTTCAACTCGCCGCTGTTCCTCGCCCTGCGCAGCGTCGCGCCGGCGCTCGCGGTCGGCAACAGCGTCATCGTCAAGCCGGATCCCCGCACCGCGGTCAGCGGCGGCGCGATCATCGCCGAAGTGCTGTTCCAGGCCGGGCTCCCCGAGAACGCGCTCGCCGTGCTGCCCGGCGACGGCGCGCTGGGTGCGGCGCTCGTCGACCACCCGGACGTGCCGATCATCGCGTTCACCGGCTCGACCGGCGCCGGCCGCGCGATCGCGGTGCAGGCCGCCAAGCACCTCAAGCGCGTTCACCTCGAACTCGGCGGCAATTCGGCGCTCGTCGTGTTCGACGACGTCGACCTGGACGCCGCGACCAGCGCCGGCGCCTGGGGATCGTTCCTGCACGCGGGACAGATCTGCATGGCGTCCAGCCGGCACCTCGTCCACGAATCGATCGCCGACGAGTACGTCGCCCGGCTCGCGGCCCGCGCGAACGCCCTCCCGGTCGGGAACGCGGCCCTCGACCCGTCCGTCGCGATCGGACCGATCATCGATGTGCGGCAGCGCGACGCCGTACACAAGATCGTCACCGAGACGCGGGCCGCGGGTGCGTCCGTGGTCACCGGCGGCACCTACGACGGTTTGTTCTACGCCCCGACCGTGCTCTCCGGCGTGCGGCCCGGCATGAGCGCATACGACCTGGAGATCTTCGGGCCGATCGCGCCGGTCACCACCTTCGCCGATTTCGACGAGGCCGTCGAACTCACCAACGGCACCGAGTACGGCCTGTCCGCCGGCGTGCTGACCAGCGACGTCGGCCGTGGGCTGGCGTTCGCCGACCGCATCGTCAGCGGCAACGTGCACGTCAACGACCAGACCCTGGTCGACGACGTCCTGCAACCGTTCGGCGGCGTACGCGCCTCCGGCAACGGCAGCCGGGTCGGCTCCCACCGATACAACGCCGACGCGTTCACCGAGCAGCAGTGGCTCACGAGCCAGGCCGAGATCGCCCGCTACCCGTTCTAGGAGAAAACCGTGTCCCACATCTACACCGCAAAAGCCCACGTGGCCGGTGGGCGCAACGGCCACGGCCGTAGCGACGACGGCCACCTCGACGTCGCCCTCTCCCGGCCGGCTTCCGGCGGCCCCGGCACCAACCCCGAGCAGCTGTTCGCGGTGGCGTACGCCGCGTGCTTCGAGGGGGCGCTGTCCACCGTGGCCCGGCGAGCCCGCGTCGACCTGGGACAGACCAGCGTCGAGTCCTCGGTCTCGCTCTCCTCCGTCGACGACGGCAGCTTCCGGATCGACGCCACGCTGGCCGTGACGATCCCCGGAGTGACCGATGCGGGGCAAGCCGTCGAACTGGCCACCGAGGCCGACCGGGTCTGCCCCTACTCGAACGCGCTGCGCGGCAACGTCGACGTGGCGATCACCGCCAACGGGCAATGGGTGGCGGGTCCCCGTGACTGACATCGTGACCGACGACGTCGCCGCACTCCGGCGGGCGTTCACGCTGTACCCGCGGGGCGTGATGGCGGTAGCCGCCCAGATCGACGGCGCACCGGTCGGGCTCGCGGTCAGCGCCTTCGTATCGGTATCGCTGGACCCACCGCTGCTCGCGCTGTGCATCGACGCGGCATCCCGCACCTGGCCGGTGCTGAGCACCGCGGACACGATCGGCGTCAGCGTGCTCACCGAGGACCACGCGTGGCTCGGCCGGCAGCTCGCCAGCCGCAGCCGCGACCGCTTCGCCGGCGCGGACTTCGACGAGACGAGCCGGGGCGCGCTGCTGCTCACCGGCGCCGCAGCCCGGTTCGAGTGCAGCACGGAGACCGTCTTCCCGGGCGGCGATCACCTGATCGTGCTGCTCAGGGTGCTCTCCCTGTCCGCCGACCCGGCCCGCAAACCCCTTCTCTGGCACGACTCCGAATTCCGGGCGGTGGCACCTCTCACCCCGCTGCCGTGACGCCTGGTTCGTCCGTGAACCACAAGAAGCCACCGACGAGTTCTGTTCGCGGCCCGTGTCGCACCGTGGTCCTCGAAGAGGCTCAAGGCCCACGAGGTGCTGGGCCCGGTAGCCGGCGACAGCCAGTCCTGAGACGGCGGCGAGGCGGCATTCCGATGCGGAGTGCCGCCTCCCGCCACCGTCGGCCCCGCGGGCCGCGCGTCGAAGCCTGGACCTCTCGATCATGTCAGTCATGGGTGATCGAACGCCGTACCCCGGCTGCCTGGAAATACTGGGCTTGCTCTAACTCGGCGGACTCGTCGATGGATATCGGCCGAAGGCCCGGTCGATGTGACGCCCTTTCCGCCGCGCGGCTTCGAACTGGCGGCCGAGAATCGCCGCCATGGAAGCGACCGTCCGGACGATGCCGCTGCCAAGGGCCCGACTCTCCTCGCTCCAGAGGAACGGGGAGACGGCGATGCCCTGGTCGGCACGGAGCGCCAGCACGTCGGCACGCCAGCTCGGCCAGAGCCGGCCCTCATAAAAATGCGGCAGATCACCGGATACGCACCAGTCCAGCCACTCACTGTGCGACATCCGCAACCTCGCCCACTTCAACGACGCCGGGTCGAAGTAGAGGACTTCGCCTGGCACACCGGGCCGGCCGGCGCCGCGCCGCAGTCCGTTGAGAAAGAAGACGCCACCGAGAACATCGTGCGCCACTATCAATCCCCCAGTCGGCGCCCACGTCCTGTCGATGCGTTCGGGAAAGTCGTTGACCTGTCCGATGCTGGGCAGGCTCACGTCCGGCCCCGGCGAGCCTCCGTAGATGCGCAGCCAGCCGTCGTACAGCAGGATTCCGCCGCTGTTGAGCGCGATGGCGCCCAGCGGCGAGGAGGCCGTGACCTGCAATTGGGTCAAGCAGGCCTGGGCCTTCTCATGGTCGGCGGGGAGTATCCGCGGTGCGGCGAAACTCTGTGACAGGACGTCCACCAATGCCGGCCACGAGGTCTGATCGTCCTTGACGAGGTTCAGATCGCTCATTACCGGTTCACGCCTCGTGGCGTGGGCCCGACATCCAAACTGGCGTGTCCCATACCCGACATGACGGAGCCCGGACCAGCAAGTTCAGCGTGCACCGTACGCCCGCACAGCTCTTGCCGGCTCGAGTCGCGTCAGGCGTTCCTCGATCACCGGCACCAGCGGCACATGCAGGTGACTCAGCAGGTCGAGCGCCTGTTGCCATGCGGCACGGGCATCAGCCGGGTCGCCCAGGGCGAGCGCGGTGTCGCCCTGGTGCAGCAGAGACTCGACCCAGTTCATCCGCCACCCCAGCTGCCGGTACATCTCGGTCGCCTGCTTCCAGGCGGTCAGCGCGGCCGGCAGGTCCCCTTCGGCATAGAAGCTGATCGCCAGTGCCTCGTACGAAAGCCCGAGGCCGGTGGGGTCGTCCAGCGTCTCCGCGATCCTCAGCGCACGGCTGGCCATCTCCATGCTGGTGTCCGTCCGGCCGAGGTATGCGTGCGCTTCGGCCAGGCAGTACAGCAGGGCGACCTGGGCGAGCAGATCGTCGAGCGACTCGACGAGGCGCAGAGCGTGCTCGTAGCTGTCGACGGCGTCGCGATAGTTCTCCTGAGCGGCGCTCACCTGGCCGAGGTTTCGGTACACCAGCGCCTGTTCCTCAGCATTGCCGAGCCCGTTGAACAGGTCGAGCGAAAGACGCAGGAACCGCGCGGCGGAGTCGTGGTTGCCCAGCATGAGCTCGGCGCCGGCCAGGCTCCGGGACATGTAGGCCCGTCCGAGGTCGTCCCCCGCGGCGGTGGCCGCTTGCAGGCAGGAGCGTGCCATCGCGGCCCAGTCGTGCCACCAGCCCTCGCCATGGAGGAAACGCTGAAGGCTGACCGCCAGCCGCCACGCCGGATCCGCGGGGCCGTCGTCGAGCTGGCGCCCGACGATGGCCTTGATGACCTGCCGATCGGCGTTGAACCAGGCTATGGCCTCACCGGCATCACTCAGATGGGTGGTCACCGTGTCCGCCAGTTCCTCGGGCCGGTCCAGCACGACGGCAGGAACCAGGAGCAGATCCGCCTCATAGGCGGTCTGCCGATAGTGGTGAGCGAGCCGGTGGAAGGCATGCTCCCTGGCCGGGCCGTCCTCGTGCTGATGGACGAGTTCCTGGGCGTAGGCCCGGATCAGGTCGTGGGTGGTGAACCGGCCCACCGTGTGTTCGGTGAGCAGGCCGGTGCGCACCAGCTCGCC
>NZ_QLMJ01000026.1 GCF_003259845.1 Actinoplanes lutulentus | reverse complement strand
TTCAAGGTGACCGAGGAGAACGGCTTCGGCCACAAGCAGACCCAGGAACTCGAGCCCGGCCGCGCCGCCTCGGTCAAGACCACCGACGCCAACGGGCACGTCAGCACCGCCGAGTACGACCCGCTGGGCCGGCTGATCAAGGGCTGGGCGCCGGGCCGTGCGGGTGCGGCGATCCCGGACTTCGAAGCGACCTACACCATCCCGAAGCCGGACGCCGAAGGCATTCGCAAGCCGCCGTACGTCGTCACGAAGGCTCGCGGTCACGAGAACCGCATTCAGACCTCGGTGACCATCTACGACGGTCTCGGCCGGGAACGGCAGAGCCAGGAGCCGGCCACCGGTGGCGGGCGTCTGGTCACGGACACCCTGTACAACAGCTCCGGCGAGGTGTGGCAGACCAACAACGCCTACTTCACCGCGGGCAGCCCGTCCGGCAATCTCTTCACGCCGGATTCGGAGATCGCGGTTCCGAACGCGACCCGGTACACCTACGACGGCCTCGGCCGGGTGCTCCAGGAGCTTCCGATCCTGCGCGGCGCGGAGACGCCCGCCCGGGCGACGAAGTACGAGTACGGCGAGGACTGGTCGATCGTCCGCAACGCGTCGGGCGCGGCTTCGTACCGGGTGTTCACCGACGCTCTGGGCCGGACCAGCCGGGTGGACACGTTCAACAACGCGGCCACCGAGGGCTTCACCTCGATGCGGTACGAGTACAACGCGCGCGGTGGGATGGCCAAGGCCACCAACTCGGCGGCCAAGGCCGGCAACGCCTGGTCCTGGACCTATGACCAGCGTGGCCGGGTGGTGCGGACGAGTGACCCGAACCGGGGTGCCACGAGCACCACGTACGACCACCGTGACCGGGCCATCTCGTCGACCGACGCACGGGGGAACACGGTCGTCACCGAGTACGACAACCTCTCTCGTCCGACGAAGCAGTACCTCGGCTGGGAACTGACCGACCTCCGGGCCGAATTCACCTACGACACGGCCCCGGGTGGCAAGGGCATGCCTGCCACGGCTACCCGGTACACCGACGGCAAGCCGTACAAGCAGGCGGTCGCGGGTTACACCAGCGACTACCAGCCGACCGGCAACACTCTGTCGCTGCCGGCGGATGTCGCCGCCGCGTGGGGCCTGAAGACCTCGTACAGCTACGGCTACAGCTACACCGACACCGGTCTTCCGGAGTCGCTCGCGCTGCCGGCGATCGGTAACTTCCCGAGCGAGAAGCTTCTTGCCCGGTACAACGCCGAGGGTCTTCCGCTGTCGGTGTCGGGTCAGGATTGGTACGGGGCGGAGACCGCGTACTCGCCGTACGGGCAGCTGATGCGGTCGACGCTGGGTGCGCAGCCGTACCGGGTGTGGGCGCTGAACAACTACGACGAGGCCGACGGTGCTCTCAAGGAGCAGCAGGTCTATCGGGAGAACACCGGCGACAAGACCCTCGTGGGTGGCGTTCTGGTGTCCAACCGTTCGTACGGGTACGACAGCGTCGGCAACGTCACCGCGATCCAGGAGAAGTCCGTCGGGATCGAGGAGCGGCAGTGCTTCGTCTACGACCCGATCGGTCAGCTCTCGAAGGCGTGGACGTCGAAGGATCAGACGTCCTGCGCGGCCGGTCCGGTCGGCACTGACGGCGCGGTCAACGTCGCCGCCGGTAAGGACAACGCGGGGTACTGGCAGGAGTACGAGTACGACCTGCTGGGCAACCGCACCAAGCTGGTCGAGAAGGACATCACCGGGGCGACCGCCAAGGACGCCACCAGCACGTACACCTACGGCAAGGCCGACGGCAGCCAGCCGAGCACGCTGACCAAGGTGGCCAAGAAGTACACCACCCCGGCCGGCGCGCAGGTCACCGCCGAAGCGGATCGGCTGTACTCGCTGACCGGCGAGACCACCTCGGTCACGTCGGTGCAGAACGGTGACAAGCAGGAGCTGGCCTGGACGTTCGACGGCAAGGTCGAGCGGATCTCCGGGCAGGGCGGCAAGGGCAAGACGTCATACATGGGCCTGAACAACGGGTGCATCGACGTCAGCGGCGGCGCCGCCGCGGCCGGCACGAAGGTCCAGATCTGGGGCTGCAACAACACCCCGGCGCAGAAGTGGAGCTTCCGCGCCACAGCGGGGCAGACCGACGCCAACCTGGGCACGCTCTCGCAGTACAACGGAGCCTGGTGTGTCCAGCCGGCGGCGAACACCACCGGATCTCTGGTGGCGTTGCAGAAGTGCGACGGCTCGGCCGCTCAGCAGCTGCGCCGCTCCACCACGGGTCAGCTGACCCACGTGGCGTCCGGGCTGTGCATCACGGCGACCGCGGACAACACGCAGCTGTCACTTGTCGCCTGTGCGACCGGCAACGCCGGGCAGGTGTGGGGCCCGCAGGACCAGACCACCTACATCTACGGTCCTGACGGTTCCCGGCTGATCAGCATCCAGGGCAAGCAGGCCACACTGAACCTCGGCGAGGCCCAGATCACCACCCAGCCGGGCGGTGCGCTGGTCAACACCCAGCGCACGTACTCGGTGCCGGGCGGCTCGGTGCTCCGTTTCGCTCAGAACGGCGCGGCGTCCACACTGCACGCGATCACCACCGATCACCAGGGCAGTCCCTATGCCGAGGTCAACCTCGGCAGCGGCATGGGCTTCCGGATCCTCAAGCAGGACCCGTTCGGCAACGAGCGTGGCACCGCCCCGCTCGCACTGAACATGCGCACCAACGCCGGATTCCTCGGCGCGCAGCGCGACGACTCGTCGGGCTACACACTGCTCGGCGCGCGTCTGTACGACTCGGCGGCGGGCCGGTTCCTGTCCGCGGACCCGGTGCTCGACCTGGCCGACCCGCAGCAGCAGAACGGTTATTCGTACGGGCACAACAACCCGGTGACGCATTCGGACCCGTCCGGTCTGGCGATCACCTTGACCGCGTCCGAGTTGGCGTCGGCGCTTGCCGGTGCTGGTCTCTCCGCGGCGCAGATCGCTGAGGCGCAGGCCAACGCGAACCGGTCGCTGACCGATGTGATCCTGTCGGCCGCCTGGTCGATGCTCAAGGACTTCATCGGCATCACCGACGCGATGAACTGCTTCGGCGGTGACATGTGGGCCTGCGGCAGCCTGATCATCGGCGCGATCCCCTGGGCGAAACTCGGGAAGATCCCGGCGGTACTCAAGGCCATCGATCGTACGATCGCTGCGATCTCAGCGTGGAAAACTGCCAAGAAGGCGGCAGAAGCGGTGTTGGCCGCTGCGCGAGCAGCGGAAGCAGCGGCACTCAACGCCAAGAAACTCGCCATCGAGCGAGCGAAAAAGGCGGCACAGGCGGCAAAGAAGAAAGCCGCCGAGAAGGTCAATACGGTCAGCAACAAGGCCAGCACGGCCACCAAGAAGACGGGTAACACCGTCCAGCGGGAGGCACAGTCCAAGGCCGCGCCGAAGAGTTCATCGGCCGGTGGCGGAGGCAAGGGCGGATCGTCCAAGTCGGGCAGTTCCTCCGGCGGCGGCTCCTCCGGTGGGTCCGCCCGCAACAGCGGCGGAAGCAGCGGTAAGGGCGGCGAGAAGGCCGGCGACGGCGGCGGCGACGGCGCTTCCTGCCCGATCGGCAACAGCTTCACGCCCGGCACCAAGGTGCTCATGGCGGACGGCTCCACCAAGCCGATCGAGGAAGTGAAGCCGGGCGACGAGGTCCAGGCGACCGACCCGGAGACGGGTGAGACCAGGATCGAGACGGTCACCGCCTCGATCAAGGGTGAGGGCGTCAAGCACCTGGTCAAGGTCGTCATCGACACCGACGGGGACCGGGGTGAGGCCACCGCGGAGGTGACCGCGACCGACGGCCACCCGTTCTGGGTCGACGAGCTGGGTCAGTGGATCGATGCCACCGACCTGAGCTCGGGACAGTGGCTCCGGACCAGCGCCGGCATGCACGTCCAGGTCGCCGCCGTGCAGCGGTGGACGACGGAGCAGGCGGTCGTTCACAACCTGACGGTCAGCAGCCTCCACACGTACTATGTGCTCGCGGGTGACCAGTCGGTCCTCGTCCACAACTGTGGTGGCAGCTCCACGCCCAACCAGGCCAGCATGCAGGCCCGGGTGGACGCCATGACGGCGCAGATGGGTGCCGGTGCCCGATTCCGTACCGTGGGTGGTCTCCACGTGGTCGAGGGTGTCGACCTCTTCGCGGTGGGTGCGCGGTCGAACATCTCGGAGGCACAGATTGCGAAACTCGCAGCTGACGACGAGGCGTTCCGGATCTACCCGGGGTTGCCGAGGGTTTCCGACAATCCGCTCCTGCTGGGCCGCAATCACGCCGAAGGCAAGCTGATCGTGGAAGCAATGAACCTGGACGTGACTCCACAGTTGATTATTGCGAGCAATGATTTCTGTGATGAGTTCTGCGGGCCTCTGATCGAGAGAACCGGCGGCAGGTTCATTACGAACCGCGTGGCGAGATGGTAGAAGGACGATAAAATGCCTGAATTCACCAGGGAATTCTGTCTCTCGGTGGCGACCGCGGCGCGGGTCACCTCGGGTGCGCCGGTCTTCTTCGGCCGGCTGCAGGGTTTGGGAAACACCGACCGGCCGAGCTTCGGCTCGGGCCTCGAGATGCTCTGGCGCGAGCTGAGCGGTTCCAGCGAGGCACCGGAGCTGCGGGCTGCGGTCGTCGGTGACCTGGCGGGGTTCCGGGCACAGGCGGAGGCGGCGTCCGCGCCTCTCAACCTGCCGGTCGTCGCGTCGGTCGACGTGCTGGTGGCGTTGTTCGACGAGTCGGTCAGCGAAGCGGAAAGGCTGCGCCGGATCACCGATCTGGCGCAGCGGATCGCCGAGGCGATGGACGGGCTGAACGCCGCGGCACCCGAAGGGTACGAATCCTGGGTGGCGTACGAGGCGGCCAGCCAAGCCCAGCTGGCTGCTTCGACGCCGGACGAGGTGTCCACGGAGTCTGTTCAGGAGCTGAGAAACGAGTCGGGTGCGCAGGGCCTGGCCTACTGGAGTGCGATGCGTGCACAACCGAGGCCCAGCACCACCTGACCTGGAAAAACGAAACTGCCCGGCGTCCCGCCACGAGTATGGTGGGGCCGCCGGGCAGTGGCGTTTCAGGCGCCGGTGTAGAGGACGGCGTCGATCTCGATGTCGAAGCCCACGAGCGGGACCGGCAGGGTCGTCCGGACCGGCAGGTGGTCGCCCTTGATGTACTGCTTGTAGATCTCGTTCATCGCGGGGAAGTCGGCGAAGTCACGCAGGTAGACGCCGACCCGGACCGCCTGGTCGAGGCTGGAACCGGCGGCCTCGGCCACCGCCGCCAGGTTCTGGAAGGCGGAGTGGGCCTGCTCCTCGAAGGTGCCGGTTACCCGGGTGCCGTCCGGCAGGGCCGGGATGGCGCCGGCCAGGTAGATGGTGTCGCCGGCCACGACAGCGTGTGAGTACGGGCCGCCGGCGGGCACCGCCTTGTCGGTGATCACAGCGCGCTTGGGCATCAGGAACTCCTCGGTTCGGTTCTCGGGAACTGTTCGGCCAGCCCGTCCACCCCGATCAGCGGGGTGGTGAGCAGGTCACGGATGTGGCGCTCGCGGCGGGCCAGGGCTTCGCGCTGGGCGTCGGTGAGAGGGATCCACGGCGCGGGCGGGCTGGGCAGCCGTGGGGTCAGCAGGCGGCCGTCGACATAGGTCGCCTGGTTGATCAGCCTTGCCGGGGAGACTCGAACCTGACGATGGGCGTCGGTGACCGGGAAGTCCTCCGCGCGTACCTCGAAGATCGCTAAGTCGGCGGGGGCACCCACCGTGAGTTTCCCGCCTGGCAGGCCCAGCGCGGCGGCCGGATGGGTTGTCGCCGCCGCGATCACGTCGGGGAGTGACACCCCGGCGGCCAGGAGTTTCGCCATCGTGGTCGGCAGGTCGAAGACCGGGCCGTGCAGTGAGCGGGCGTGCAGGTCGGTGGAGATCGTGTACGGCCGGAGACCGGCGTCGAGCTGGGCCTCCAGGACGTCGAAGGCGAAGCCGCCCGAGCCGTGCCCGAGATCGAGCAGGACGCCGCGCTCGGCGGCCGCGCGCACGGCCGGGCCGAGCGGCGCCGCGATGCCGCTCGCGCAATGGGTCACGATGTCACCGGGGCGCAGCAGGTCGAGCACCTCGTCGAGGGCGGGTGGTGCCGTGCCGATGTGGACCATCACCGGAACGCCGCACGCCTCGGCGGCGGCCAGCCCTCGCCGGAGTGGCTCGATGCCGTTGGCCCCGACGGTTTCGGTGTCGATGCGGACCTTGATGCCGTGGATCAGGTCGCGGTTGGCCGCGATGGTGTCGATCGCCAGAGCGACGTCACAGTTCGCCAGGTCGCGGCACTCGCCGGTGCGCCCGGCCAGGCCGATCGCCGAGATGTTGAGCAGGGCCGGCACCCGGACCGTGGCCTCGGTGGACACACGGCGCAGCCCGGCCAGTGTGTAAGCCCCCGCGGAGCCGGCGTCCACCCAGGTGGTGACTCCGGAGTACCACGCGATCGGGTCGGGGTCGATGCTCCAGTAACCCGGACCGACGTGGGTGTGCAGGTCGATCAGGCCGGGGGTGACGAGCCGGCCGGTGACGTCGGTGATGTGGTGGGCGTCGCGGGGGAGGCCGGGACCGATCGCGGCGATGCGGCCGTTGTGGATCGCGAGGTCGGCCTGTTCGTTTTCTTTCTTGCTGCCGGGCAGCGTGCCGCCGGTCAGAAGTAGGTCCCAGGTCATGCCGGATCGCCTCCCGATGAGTCGTCGTCGCCGGCGGCGAGGGCCTGGGCGATCGCCAGGCGGTAGAGGCGCGCGGGGCGGCCCTTGGGATGCGGTTGCGTGCTGCCGCCGGCCACCACGAGGCCCGCGTCGCTCAGCTTGCGGATCAGGCGGCGCCCGCTCGGATCGGTGATGCCGAGCGCCTCCGCCAGCTCGCCCGGGGAGATCGACCGGCCGCCGAGCGAGCGTTCCAAAGCGGCCAGCCGGGACAGGGTCGCCGGGCTGAGGCCGGCCCGGCCGGCCAGCGTCTCGAGGCCGCCGTGCCCGCGATAGGTGTAGGTCAGGGGAGTGCTGCCGGAACCCATCGGGCCGATCATCACGCCGTCGTCGGTGATCAGGTAGGCCGAGGTCGCGCCGTCCTGCTCGGCGCGGTCGGCGGCCTGCTCCGCGAGGGCCACGCTGCCTCGCGCGGAGGGCCCGATGCCGAAACCGGCCACCGCCTCGAGCCCGCCGGCCTCGTCGTCCGGGCTGTTGTGCCAGCGCACGGGAGTGGTGACCCAGTGCTCGGTGAGGGTCTCGAAGACGGCGGCGGGCGCGAAGGCGACGACACCCCGTGGGCCGTGCTCCTCGATCCAGGCGTCGGCGAGCTCGGGAACGTCCTGCAGGGCTCGGCGGAGTGCGGCACGGGTGCCGGTCTCGGGGGTCCGGAAGACGGCGGCCGCGAACCGTTGCTCGTCGGCGCGGCGGCGGCGGATGCGCAGGACCAGGTCGTGCAGGTCGGCGCGGATGGTGCCGGGAGTGGCGAGGGCGTGCAGGACGGCGGCCTGACCGTCGAGGGCGGCGGCCACCCCGGTCCGGACGCTGATCACATATCGCGCGTCGGTGGTTGCCAGCTGATGCCGGTGGAAGGCCACGACCTCGTCGACCGGCTGGTCCGCGTCGAACGGCAGGGTGGCGATGGCCGAGCGATCGAGCCCGAGTGCGGACGCGACCTCGGCAACGGCCTCGTGGGTGAAGGTGTCGATGCTGACCGGGGTGGCCGGCCAGCCGTTGCCCCGGGCCCGTGCCCAGGCCAGCGCCAGGTCGAGCGCGGCCGAGCGGGTGACGGCCACGGGCAGGCCCGCGGGAATCAGGTCGCGGGAGCGGGCGAAGGGAACCAGGCCGAGTAAGAGGCCTTCCAGCTCCTCGGACGCGAGGAGGTCGCGGACCCGGTCGCGGATCTGCTCCTCGTGCTCGTAGACAGCCCAGGTGAACTCGACGCCGGTCAGCGTGCGCGCCGCCTCGGCGAATCGAGCGCGGTGGCCGGTGTGGAGCACCAGTCCGATCACCATCGCTTGCCCCCTGGTGGTTCGTAAGTGGTTCGTTGTATCGTGGCCCAAAGCGCTCGCCTGGTCAAGGAGGCGTCATGATCGAACCACTTACGAACCTGATTCCCCAGCCTGCCGGTCTCTTGGCAGCTGATGACGGGTTCTTCGTGCTCGACGCCGGCACGGCTCTCGACGCCGGGCCCGGTCTGGACTCGATCGCCGCCGGGCTTCGCGCCTCCCTCGGGCCGGCCACCGGCTGCGAGCTGCGAGGCGGCAGCGGCGGGATTCTGCTCAGTCTCGACACCAGGATCCCCGCCGACGCTTACGAGCTGGTGGTCACGCCCGGGAGGATCAGTGTCGAGGGCGGCTCACCGGCGGGCGTCTTCCACGGCACCCAGACGCTGCGGCAGTTGCTTCCCCCGGCCACGTTACGCCGGGCCCGCGTCGCCGAGGGCCCGTGGCGGATCCCGGCCTGCCGGATCACCGACGTGCCCCGTTTCGCCTGGCGTGGCGTCATGCTCGACGTGGCCCGGCACTTCATGCCGGTGGCCGACGTGCTGCGTTTCATCGATCTTGCGGCGTTCCACAAGCTCAACGTCCTGCACCTGCACCTCACCGATGACCAGGGCTGGCGGATCGAGGTGCCGGGCCGTCCCCGGCTGACGTCGGTGGGCGCCTGGCGGCCGGAGTCGATGCTCGGGGCCCGCGGCCACGAGCGGTTCGACGGGCGGCCGCACGGCGGCTTCTACACCGATGACGACCTGCGCGAGATCGTGGCGTACGCGGCGGCCCGCTTCGTCACCGTCGTGCCTGAGGTCGACATGCCCGGTCACATGCAGGCCGCCATCGCCGCGTACCCGGAGCTCGGCAACGGCTTCGCCGGCCCGGTCCGGACGTCGTGGGGCATCTCCTCGCACGTGCTCAACGTCGGCGACGAGGCGCTGGACTTCTGCCGGGACGTGCTCGACCACCTCTGCGACCTCTTCCCCGGTGAGGTGATCGGGATCGGTGGCGACGAGTGCCCGGCCACCGAGTGGCAGGACTCCCCGGTGGCCGAGGCCCGTGTGAAAGAGGCCGGGTTGCAGGGCCCGCACGAGCTACAGAGGTGGTTCACCGAGCAACTCGCCGGGCACCTCGCGAAACGCGGCCGCAGGCTCTACGGCTGGGACGAGATCCTGGCGGGCGGCGCTCCCCAGGGCTCGGTCATCGCGGCCTGGCGCGGGGTCGAGCCCACGGCGTACGCGGCTCGGGCCGGTCACCACGTCGTTGCCTGTCCCGATACCTCGGTCTACCTGGACTACCGCCAGTCCGACGACCCGGGTGAGCCGACGCCGGTCGGCACCCGCCTGACGCTCGACGAGGTGTATGCCTTCGAGCCCGTTCCCGATGGGCTGACCCCGGAGCAGGCCGCCCTGGTCCTCGGCGGGCAGGCCAACGTCTGGACCGAGCACATGGAGTCCACCCGGCGAGTCGACTACCAGGTCTTTCCGCGGCTGTGCGCGTTCGCCGAGGCGGTGTGGGGGCCGGTCGAGCGCGACTTCGCCGGCTTCTCGGCGCGGTTGCCGGCGCATCTGGCCCGGCTGGACGCGCTCGGGGTGAACTACCGGCCGCTCACCGGTCCCCGGCCGTGGGACGGGCGGCCGGACGCGCCTGGCAATCCGCGTACCCGAGCGGATCGCCTGGCCGAGCTGCACGAGATGACCGCTGCCCTGCGCGGGCCGGCCACCGCTTTGCGCGGGGCGGATCGGTCGTGATCAGGCGCATGGCGGGATCAGGGCAGCAGTGGCAGCAGCCGATGCGCCACGCGAAGAGAGCGCATGTGGTCCTTCCCGGAGCCTTCGAACGTCCACACCTCGGACAGCACCGCCTGGGCGAAACCCCACCCGATCACCCGCTCGGCGGGCATGCCGAGACCGTCGGCGAGCTGCTCGATCCGGGCCGGGAGCAGGTCGAGCACGCCGTCGTCGGGGCTCTGCGGGTCCGGGTTGTACAGCAGCGCCCCGACCTCGTAACCGGGGTCGCCGACGACACCGTGCGGGTCGATCGCCAGCCACGGCTCCCGGTCCGCGGCGAGCACGTTGTCGTGATGCAGGTCGCCGTGCAGCACCACCCGCTCGGTGGCGGTGGCGCAGAGCTCGGCGAAAACCTGAGCGCCACGCTCGACCAGACTCCGCGGCAGCGGATCGTCGCCGGGAAACCGGTCCAGGTGCTGCTCGAACGATGCGATCCGGCCGGCCAGCTCCGGCAGGTTGATGCTCTCGGGCGCGGGCCGGTGCAGCCTGCGGATCACGCTGATCAGCGCGGCGGTCGCCGCCTCGTCGTCAGCCGGTACCAGAGCGGTCGCCGGTGTGCCCGGCCGGGCCTCCTCCAGCAGGAGCGCGCCACGGGCGTCATCGCGCGCCAGCACGGCGACGGCGCCGCGCCCGGCGAAAAACCCCAGCGCGGCGGCCTCGTCCGCCAGATGACCACCTTCCGGTACGCCCATCTTGAGCACCGCCGGAGTGCCGTCCGCCCGGCGTGCCCGGGTCACCCAGTTCATGCTCAGCGGGAGCCGGCCGTCGAGCGTCAGCTCCCAGTCCTGGGCGACCTGCTCGGCGAGCGCGGGGAGCACGCCCAGCCAACGCCGTCCGGCCGGGCCCCAGGATTGTTCGACCGCACGGGTGAAGGATGCGGGGAGCGGAATTTCGACCACGGGGTGCAGTTTCGCAGCCGGCGACAACGCCCGGCGCCGACGAGCGAGTGGAGGCCACGGTGACGATCGACTGGCGGAGCAAAGGGTTCTGGTCGCCGGACGAGACCTGGAGCGCCGAGCGGATCGCGGAGGAGCAGCCGAGCATCTTCGGCGGCGGCTTCACCTGGCCGCTCCTGGTGGTGCGGCGTGCGGCAGTGGAGACGAACATCGCCACGATGGCGGCGTACTGCCGGCGGCACGGGGTGGACTTCGCGCCGCACGCCAAGACGACCATGGCGCCGGGTCTGCTCGATGCTCAGCTCCGGGCGGGTGCGTGGGGGATGACCGTGGCGACGCCCAACCAGGCTCTGGTGCTGAGGCGGCTCGGGGTCGAGCGGGTTCTGATCGCCAACGAGGTTCTCGATCCGGCGGCGTTGTCCTGGCTGGCCCGGGAGTCCGGCGCGGGGTGGGAGGTCTACTTCCAGGTCGACTCGGTCGCCGGGGTCGAGGCGGCGGCCGTCACCGGCGGGCCGTTGCGGATCTTCGTGGAACTCGGGCACGCGGGTGGGCGTACCGGGGTGCGCAGTTTGGACGAGTTGGAAGCGGTGGCTCAGGCGGTTGCGGCGGCGCCGGGTCTTGAGCTGGTCGGTGTGACGGGCTACGAAGGGCAGCTGCCCGATCAAGCCGGGGTTGACGCGTACCTCGACCGGCTTGTCGACGGGGTGGAGCGCCTGGCGAAAGCGGGTCTGCTCGCGGAGCGACCATGGGTCTCGGCCGGCGGCAGCGCCTGGTTCGACCGGGTGATCGACCGTTTCGGCCGGCTCGGCCCGCAGGTCCGGGTGATCGTGAGAAGTGGGGCGTCGGTGACTCACGACGACGGGTTCTACCGGGAACGGACTCCGTTCGTCCGGGTGCCGGAGGAGGGGCCGCTCGATGCGGCGCTGGAGATCTGGGCGCAGGTGGTGTCCGCGCCGGAGCCGGGGCTCGCCATCGCGGGGATGGGTAAGCGGGATGCGCCGTTCGACGAAGGGCTGCCGGTGCCACTCGAGGTCCGTGCGGCCGGCGGGGCGGTGCGGCCGGCTGCAGGGGTCCGGGTCACGAAGCTGAACGACCATCACACGTACCTGGAGCTGGACGGGGCTGAGCTCATTCCCGGCGACCTGATCCGTTTCGGGATCTCGCATCCGTGTACAGCGTTCGACAAGTGGCGTGACATCCCGGTGGTGGACGAGGACCGGCGGGTGGTCGATGTTCTGCACACCTATTTCTGACTTGTGACTTCTGAGGTCTTCTGAGGTCTTCCGAGGACGGTGATCATGGTGTTCGGGCAGGGCGACTACGAGGTCCGATTCGACTGGGGGCCGGTCGGCGCATCGGCGATCGCGCCCGGGGCGGCTCTGGTCGCGGTGGTGGACGTGCTCTCGTTCACGACCGCGCTGACAGTGGCGGTCGAGCAGGGAGCCGCCGTGTTGCCGTACCCCTGGCGGGACGACTCGGCGGCCGAGGCGGCGGCACGACATCAGGCCGTTCTGGCGGTGGGCCGCTCGGCGGCCGGGCCGGGGCAGGTGAGCCTCTCGCCGGCGACGATCGTGGAGGCCGCTTCCCGGCGTCGGATCGATCGGCTGGTGCTGCCGTCGCCGAACGGCTCCGCGATCTCGGCGGGTCTCGCCGCGACGGGCGCCACGGTCGTCGGGGTCAGCCTGCGGAACGCGGGTGCGGCCGCCGCGTGGGTACGGGAACAAGCGGCCGGCCAGCCCGTGGCCGTCGTCGCGGCGGGGGAGCGGTGGCCGGACGGCTCGCTGCGCCCGGCGGTCGAGGACCTGTGGGGAGCTGGGGCGTTCCTGCACTTCCTCAGCGGGAGTGGTGAGCCGGCGGCCGGGTTCTCGCCGGAGGCGGGTGCGGCGGTCGCGGCCTATCGCGCGGTTGCCGGTGATCTGCCGGGTGCTGTGGCGGAGACGGCTTCCGGACGGGAGCTGATCGCCGGTGGCTTCCGGGCGGATGTGGAGGTGGCCGCCGCGGCTGGCGTGAGCACCGCGGTGCCAGTCCTGCGCGAGGGCTGGTTCCGCGCGCCTCATAGGAGTGCGGCCTCATAGGAGGCGGCACCATAGGGGCGCGGCCTCACGGCAAGCACCCGGCCACGCCGGTCATGCCCTGATGGAGGTCGATCCGCAGGGTAGGGCGGTGCGGCGTCGGCTGGGAGGTGCCGTTCGCGTGACGGCGGTGGATTCTCCTGCTTGTGGATGACGGCTTGGTCGATTGCTCCGCTGGGTCGGGTGACGGAACGGGCATGGGAAATCATCCATGCGATGGGTCGCCTCGGCGGGGGATGGTTCATCGAGATAATGCCTGTTTACGCTGGTCAAGCGTCGATGATGCTTTTTCCCCTATGCGCCGCCGGAGTCTGCCATGCCCGCTTTCCGTGCAGCCGACAACCCGCCCGCGAATCCCAACCTCCCTGCCGAGAACTCGCCCTATCCCCGACGACACACCGTGATCCAGGGCGCGCCCGTTCAGCACATACCTGTCCACCACGCGCCGACCCACCCGCCAGCTCACCCGCCGACCCACCCGCCGACCCGCCCGCCAGCCCACGCGCCGACCCGCCCGCCAGCCCACGCGCCGACCCAGGGGACGCCGGTGACCGCCGAGCATTCGAACAGCCCACGGAACCCCGGAACGCCCGCCGCTCACACCAGTCACGATCGGCCTTGGCGGACTCGTGACACCGATGCCCGTACCCGTGAATCTCTCTTCCCGGAAGGGCCCACCGAGCCGCTCAATGCGGTCAAACCGCAACCCACCGCCCAGCGACGCGGCGGCGCAGCCGTCGTTGTCGCCGTTGTGATCAGCGTGCTCGCGCTGCTGATATCGGCGGTGGCCGGCTACTTCTCCTGGCGGGCGGCCGGGCAGAACATGGCCCATCAGCCGGCACCGGTCGCCACCGTGCCGGTCGACCGGCCTCCGGAGCCCGAGGAGTACCCGGTCGCCTATGCCAAAGAGCCGCTCCGGGTGCAGGTCGGCTGTTCGGCGGTGATCTTCCTGGACCTGGACGAACCGCGGGCTGACGCCCAGGAGGCGGTGGCTGACCTGCGGTACGACAGCCGGTGCGGTGACGAGCCGCCCCGGCTGAGTCTGGGGGCCGGGGCGCAGGGAGGCAGCCAGCGGAACAACGCCGACGCTGATGCTGCCGGTTGCCTGCGGGCGATCCGGACGAGCCCGCTCGGGCCGGGTGCCGACGTGGAGGTGAAGAGGGGGACGGCGTTGTGCGTGCTGACCGCAGGAGTGCCGGCGGTGCTCGCGCTTGTGGAGATCATCGACGTCGGCGGCACCGGCACCGCCGGCCTGCGAGCCACGTCGTGGAAGGTCCCGGCCTGACCGGACCAACCGGCCCGGCCTGACCGGACCAACCGGCCCGGCCTGACCGGACCAACCGGCCCGGCCTGACCGCGGACTAACCCGTGGCGCGCAGCGCGGGGCGTGCCTGACAGAATGTCGGGTGCGCCCCGCGAACTCTGTAAGGAGACATTTCCGTGATCCGTACCCATGACGCCGGCACACTGCGCGCCAGTGACGCCGGCACAACGGTGACGCTCGCCGGGTGGGTTGCCCGCCGGCGCGACCACGGCGGTGTCATCTTCGTCGACCTCCGTGACGCCTCCGGCGTGGTCCAGGTCGTGTTCCGTGAGGAAGACGCACACGCCCTGCGCAACGAGTTTTGCGTGAAGGTCGTCGGCGAGGTCAACGCCCGCCCGGACGGCAACGAGAACCCTGAGCTGGCCACCGGTGCGATCGAGGTGGTCGCCAGCGAGCTGGTCGTCCTCTCCGAGGCGGCCCCGCTGCCGCTGCCGATCGACGACACGATCACCGCTGCCGACGACCTGCGGCTGAAGTACCGGTACCTCGACCTGCGCCGGTCCGGCCCGTCGAAGGCACTGCGCCTGCGCAGCCGCGCCAACCAGATCGCCCGCGAGATCCTGCACGCCCGCGACTTCAACGAGATCGAGACGCCGACCCTGACCCGGTCGACGCCCGAGGGCGCCCGCGACTTCCTGGTCCCGGTCCGCCTCCAGCCCGGTACGTGGTACGCGTTGCCGCAGTCCCCGCAGCTGTTCAAGCAGCTGCTGATGGTCGCCGGCATGGAGCGGTACTACCAGATCGCCCGTTGTTACCGGGACGAGGACTTCCGCGCCGACCGCCAGCCGGAGTTCACCCAGCTCGACATCGAGATGTCGTTCGTCACGCAGGACGACATCATCGCGCTCGGCGAGGAGATCGTCGCCAAGCTGTGGAGCGAGCTCGCCGATTACCAGGTGCAGCTGCCGATCCCGCGGATCACCTGGACCGACGCGATGAACCGCTACGGTTCCGACAAGCCCGACCTCCGGTACGGCGTCGAACTCGTCGAGCTGACCGAATACCTCCGTGGCACCGCGTTCCGGGTGTTCGCGGGTGCGATCGACGCCGGCGGTTACGTCGGTGCGGTCGTCATGCCGGGCGGCGCCTCGCAGACGCGTAAGGAACTGGACGGCTGGCAGGACTGGGCGAAGGCCCGCGGTGCGCGCGGTCTCGCGTACGTCGTGCTCGACGCCGAGACCGGTGAGCCGAAGGGCCCGGTCGCCAAGAACCTGTCGCCCGAGCACCTGTCCGGCCTGGCGGACGCGGTCGGCGCGAAGCCGGGCGATGCCGTCTTCTTCGCCGCCGCGAGCGAGCGCCGCGACGCGCAGGAACTGCTCGGCGCGGCCCGGATCGAGATCGCCAAGCGCGCCAAGCTGATCGACGAGAGCACCTGGGCGTTCTGCTGGGTGGTCGACGCTCCGATGTTCGAAAAGACGGACGACGGTGGCTGGACCGCCGTTCACCACCCCTTCACGTCGCCGAACGACGAGTGGATCGACAACTTCGAGACCGCTCCGGACCGCGCTCTGGCGTACGCCTACGACATCGTCGTGAACGGCAACGAGATCGGTGGCGGCTCGGTCCGTATCCACCGGGCCGACGTGCAGAGCCGCGTCTTCGACCTGCTCGGCATCACGCCGGACGAGGCCGCGGACAAGTTCGGCTTCCTGCTCGAAGCCTTCAAGTACGGCCCGCCGCCGCACGCCGGCATCGCGCTGGGCTGGGACCGCACCTGCATGCTGCTCTCCGGCAACGAGTCGATCCGTGAGGTCATCGCGTTCCCGAAGACCCGCGGCGGTTTCGACCCGCTGACCACCGCGCCGACGCCGATCACCACGCAGCAGCGCCTCGAAGCCGGCATCGACGCCAAGCCGAAGGCTGCCGCCGGCGCACCGGGCACGGACGGCCAGGCCGCTCCGGTCCAGCACTCCAACTGATCTCTAACGCATTCCCGGCCGACCGGGACGCCGGACCAGCTCGCTGCCCGAGCTGGTCCGGCTTCTTTTTTCCAGAGATCAAGAGCCAGATCAAGATCCAGGCCAGACGGTACGGGTGAAGCCTGAACACCTCCGGCCGGCTCATCCACTGAAATCTATCCACAGAACTTGTGCACAGACTCTATGCATAAGTATTGTGCATTTATGGCTGACGAACTGAGTCAGGTACGACTCACCCATCGACAGATCCGTGTGCTGGCTCATCCCCTGCGGATCCAGCTGCTCGGCCGGCTGCGCGGCGAGGGCCCGAAAACCGCCACCCAGCTGGCCGAGGTCCTCGACACCAACACCGGCGCGACCAGCTATCACCTGCGACAGCTCGCCGAGGTCGGCCTGGTCGCCGAGGAGGATCGGGCCGGCAGCGGGCGCCAGCGCTGGTGGCGGGCCGTGCACGAGATGTCGAGCTGGAGCCGCACCGGGTACGACGACGACCCGGATGCCCGGGCCGCCGTGGTGTGGCTGGAGACGTTCCAGGTCAACCGCTTCGTCGAGCTGGCCGAGGCCTGGCAGCGCGCGGTGTCTGCGGAGAGCGAGGAGTGGCGCGACACCGGCGGGCTCTCCGACTACATGCTGAACCTCGATCCCACCCAGGTGCGCGCCCTGATGGACGAGATCGAGGCCGTGGTCGAGCGGCACGCCCGGCATGAGCCCGGGCCGGGCGCCAAGCCGGTCAGCCTCTATCTGGCCGCGCTGCCGAAGCCGGCCGCGCCGGCGCAGGAGGGATCGCGATGACCGTCGAGCAGGCTCGCTTCCGCTATCTGTTCCTGCTCGGGCTGCGCTGGTTCCCGGTCGGGCTGACGATCCCGGTCGTGGTGCTGCTGCCGCTCGAGCGTGGGCTCAGCATCGCCCAGGTCGGTGCGGTCGCGGCGATCCAGGGGATCACAGTCCTGGTCCTGGAGCTGCCGACCGGTGGCCTCTCCGACGCGGTCGGCCGCCGGCCGGTGCTGCTGATCGCCGGGCTGGTCAACGTCGGGGCACTGGCGATCTGGACGTTCGCCGACACGGTCGCGCTGTTCGCCACGGTCTACCTGCTCCAGGGGATCTACCGCGCGCTGGACAGCGGCCCGCTCGAGGCGTGGTACGTCGATCATGCCCTGGCTGCCGATCCCGAGGCCGACATCGAGGGCGGCCTGTCCCGCAGCGGCGTGGTGCTCGGTCTCGCCATCGCCGGTGCCGCACTGCTCAGCGGCGGCCTGGTCTGGCTCGGCCCGATCGGATCGGTGAGCGCGCTGACCGTGCCGGTGTTCGTCGCTCTCGGGATGAGCGTGATCGGCACGATCGCGGTGGCGCTCCTGATGACCGAGGACCGCCCGGCCCGTGGTCTCGCGGCGTTCGTCGCATCGGCCCGTGGCGTGCCGGCGGCGATCGGCGGGGCGCTCAGCCTGGCTCGTGGCTCCCGTGTGGTGCTCGCGCTCCTGGCGGTCGAGTTCTTCTGGAGCTTCGGCATGGTGACCTTCGAGAAGCTGATGGCGGTCCGCCTCAGCGAGGTCACCAGTTCGGACGCGGCCGGCGCGCTGCTCGGCCCGGTCAACTCGGCGGCCTGGGTGGCATCGGCGGCCGGTGCCGCGCTCGTTCCGCTGCTGGCCCGCCGGGTCGGTCCGGCCTGGGCCGGTTTCACGTTGAAGATCGTTCAGGGCGTCACGATCGTCGGGATGGGACTGTTCGCCGGGCCGGCCGGCCTGATCGGCGCGTTCCTGCTCTGTTACGCCGTGCACGGCGCGGCGAACCCGGTGCACGCCGGCCTGCTGCATCGGCAGGCGGAGGGCGAGTTCCGGACGAGCCTGCTCTCGCTGAATTCGATGGTCGGCCAGCCCGGCTTCTCGATCGGCGCGATCGTGTTGACCGCCGTCGCTGCCGGTGCCGGGACCCAGGCCGCGATCGTCGCGGGCGGCGTGGTTCTGGCCATCGCGGCACCTCTATATCTGATTAGATCGAAAGACGGGTTTCGGGAGCACTCCCACGCGGGTACCAGCAGGCCACTGGCTCTCTGATCCCCCCGGAGGTACTTGATGCTCGCCATCGCTGCCGCCGTTGTCTTCGGCATCTGGCTGCTCGCTGATCTGCTGGATACGAACTTCGGCGCTCCCGACCTGTTCAACTTCCCCACGATGGCTTCACTCGGCCTGCTGCTGCTCTCGCTCTACCTCGCCGGCATCGGCAGCGGCCCGCGCGCCGGCAACGGCACCGGCTCGTCCGGCCGCCGCTTCTACGGCCGCCGCCCCGGCCGCGGCTGACGCCGCCGGCACGCTCCGCCCCACGGCCCGGGTCCCGCTGGTTCTGCCGGCGAGGCCCGGGCTGTCGGCTGTCCGGCCGGCCGTCCGCGAGTTTCGGATTGGGTCATGGAGGCCGGTACTGTCGATGACGATGGACACGGACGGGCTTTTCTCACTCGCGCCACCGGGCGCGCCGGCTTCGGCCCCGGCCGGCGGCGACAACGCCGGCTTCGGGAGGCCCGCCGCTGACGCGCCTCTGCCGGTGCGCATGCGGCCCGCGACGCTGGATGAGCTCGTCGGGCAGGAGCACCTGCTCGCGCCCGGCGCCCCGCTGCGCCAGCTGGTGACCGGCGCCAGCCCGATGTCGGTGATCCTCTGGGGTCCGCCGGGCGCCGGCAAGACCACTATCGCGCATCTCGTGGCGCACGCCACCGATCGGAAATTCGTCGCGATGTCCGCGCTCACCGCCGGCGTCAAGGACGTGCGCGCGGTGATCGACACGGCGAAACGTGAGCGCCGCTACGGCGGTCCGCCGACGGTCCTCTTCATCGACGAGGTTCACCGTTTCAGCAAGACCCAGCAGGACTCGCTGCTCGCGGCGGTCGAGGACCGGACCGTCACGCTGCTCGCGGCGACCACCGAGAACCCGTACTTCTCGGTCATTTCTCCGCTGCTGTCGCGCTGCGTGCTGCTCACGCTGCAGGCGCTCACCGACGACGACGTGCGCGGCCTCGTCCGGCGCGCGACCACCGACGAGCGCGGGCTCGGCGGCGCCGTCACCCTTTCCACCGAGGCCGAGGAGCACGTGGTACGCCTGGCGTCAGGCGACGTCCGCAAAGCTCTGACCGCCCTCGAAGCCGCGGCGGGGTCGGCACTGGCCCAGGACGTGAAAGAGATCGACCTCGCCACCGCCGAGCGCGCGGTGGACGTGGCGGCGGTCCGTTACGACCGGGACGGCGACGCGCACTACGACGTGATCAGCGCGTTCATCAAGAGCATGCGGGGCAGCGACCCGGACGCGGCACTGCACTACCTCGCGCGGATGCTGGTGGCCGGCGAGGACCCGCGGTTCATCGCCCGGCGGCTGGTGATCTTCGCGAGTGAGGACGTCGGGATGGCCGATCCTCAGGCGCTGCTCGTCGCCACGGCGGCCATGTCGGCCGTACAGAATGTGGGTTTGCCGGAAGCGGGTCTGAACCTGGCGCAGTCCGTGGTTCACAACGCGACCGCGCCCAAGTCGAACAGCGTGACCACCGCGCTCGGTGAGGCCATGGCCGATGTGCGGGCCGGGCGCGGCGGTTCGGTTCCGGCGCACCTGCGCGACGCGCACTACCAGGGCTCGAAAGGGCTCGGGCACGGGCGCGGCTACCGCTACCCGCACGACGATTCACGCGGTGTGGTCCGCCAGCAGTACGCGCCGGACGATCTCGTGGGCACCGACTACTATCGGCCGACCGACCACGGTGCCGAACGTGCCGTGGGGGAGCGGGTGCCGCGTCTGCGCAGAATCGTGCGTGGTCTCGGCCCCGGTCCGCGCACGAGCGCCGGCGAACCCGTGACCCGGGGCGTGACCAGGTCGGTTACCGCTTCGTCGGGTACGCCGGACCGCGCGGCGGGTGGTGATCGAGCCGACGATGAGTCACAGTCGTCGGCGGACTTCGATCCGGCTCCCGACGGTCCCGGAAACGATGGCATACGGATAGACGACAGCGGCGGCGACGCCGGGGAGGAACAGCCGTGACAGCGCGGGGTGCCGATCGGCCCGACGACACCGGCGTGGGCGGTAAGAAAGGCCGGCGCTTCGGTCGAGGCCGCCCCGCCGAGCCGGAGTCCGCGCCTCCCCAGGAGGAGACCGGCTGGCTCGACGATCTGCGTACCGCCAAGGAGGAGCGCTCGGCGATCGGCCCGGGCACGCTCCCCGGCGAGGGGCGGATCAGCAAGTCCGGCCGTGTCGCGCCCGGCCCGGACGACGCTCCCTCCGATGACATCTTCCTGCCCGGCCACGAGGAGAGCCCCTCGGCCGGACAGATGGGCGGGCCGCGCCCAGTCTCCGGCGGCGCCATGCCGGGCCAGCCCGGACCCGCGGGACCGATGCAGCCCGCACCGATGCCGCCCGGTCCGATGCAGCCCGGTCAGATGCAGGCCGGACCTATGCAGCCCGGTCCGATGCAGCCAGGGCAAATGCCGCCGGGACATCTGCCCGCGGGTGCGCGGCGCGGTGGGCCCGGTGCGCCGGGCGCTCGCCCGGGTGCGGGTCCGGCCGCGGAGCCCGGTCACGGCCGCCGGCAGATCGATGGCGAGGGCGGCGCGCCCGCCGGTGCTCCCATTCCGGCGTCCGGCAACGCGCCCGAGATCCCGGGCAACCGCCCCCCGCAGCTCGGTGCGCGAGGTGCCGCTCCCGGCGGCCGTCCCGGAGCGCCCGATCCGCGCGGAACCCAGCCGGGCGTCCGCCCCACGTCGCCGGCCGGTCCGGCCCGTGATCGTTTCCGGGCCCACGAGGCCGGCGCCGCTCCGATCGATCCCGCCGTGCACCAGTCCGGTGCCATCCCGCGCGGTTTCGGGCCGGGTGGCGATCCCGCCGTGCATCAGTCGGGTCCGATCCCGCGTGGTTTCGAGGGCGGTGCCGGGCGGGCGGGCGCCGATCAGTCGGGTCCGATTCCGCGGAACTTCGACGCCGGCGCCGGCCGCGCGGGTGTCGCTCCCGGCGATCCGGCCGTGCACCAGTCGGGTCCGATCCCGCGTGGATTCGACGGCGGTCCCGGCCGGCCCGGTGGTGCGCCGGTCGACCCTGCCGTTTATCAGACCGGCCCCGTTCCGCGCGGCGGCCGTCCGGGTGGCGCGCCGGTGGACCCTGCCGTGCACCAGTCCGGTGCGATTCCGCAGGGACCGGGTCAGGGCCAGGCGCCGGTCCGGGGACGGCGGGCGCGGGCCGAAGCGGATGGGTACGTCGAAGAGCCGACCGGCCGTCACGGCCGCATCGCAGCGCCGGGACGGGCCACCCCGGTCAGCGGCGGCCCGGGAGCAGTCGCTCCCGGACGGGCAACAGGACCAGTCGCTCCCGGACGGGCAACAGGACCAGTCGCTCCCGGACGGGCAACAGGACCAGTCGCTCCCGGACGAGTAACAGGACCGGCCGCTGCCGGACCGGCAGGAGGCCCAGGCGCTGCCGGACCGGTGGCGGGGCCAGGCGCTGCCGGGCCGGGTGAGCCGCGTGGCCGCCACGGCGCGCAGGGCGGCACGGATACCGGTGCTGCCAGCGTGGGTACGGACAGTGGCTCCTACGGCATCGTGACGCCCGGCGAGGAGCCGCGCAGCCGGGGTGCCCGGCGTGTGGGCACCCAGGTCGGCACCGAGACCGGCGCGCAGCGGTTCGTGCGCCGCCGGGGCGGCCCGGAAACCGAGCCGGACACCGGCACGCACGGCTTCATGCGACCCGGACATCGGGCCACCGAGCCGGAGCAGGACCCCGGTACGCAGGGGTTCATCCGGTCCGGCCACCGTGCGGCCGAGCCGGAGGGTGGTCAGGACTCCGGCACGCGCGGATTCGTACGCCCGGGACGACGCGGCCCCGAGGACGCAGGGGACCAGCCCGGCACCGGCGGTGTGACCGGACCGCGCCGGCTGGGACCCGGTGACGGGCGGCCGGTGCGCGCCGGCGCCGCTGTGGTTCCGCCGGTGGTTCCGGGACCCGAGGGTGCCCGCACCCCGGCGCTTCCGGGCCGGGCCGGCGCGATGGCGGACAGCACGTCAGGTGTGATCCAGCGCCCGGGTACGGCTCGGGTCCAGCGTGGTGCGGCCGGAGTTCCGCCGCAGCCCGGCCAGGACGGGGGTCCGGCCGCGACGGCCGCGCCCGGTCAGCCGGGAGTGGTTCGCCGGCCCGGCCGCGCGAGCACGCCGGACGGCCCGGAAAGCGACAACTGGGCGGACGACAACGACCGCGCCCGCAACGTACCGGGCCGCCGCGCACAACGCCCCGGCACGCCCCGGGGCGGCGCCGCCGTGCCCGGAGCAGCCCAGAGCGGTCCCGGAGTCCAGGCCGGACCTGGAGTCCAGGGCGGACCCGGAGTGATGGGCGCGGCTGCCGCGGGAGCGCTCGGCGCCGCCGCCGGCGCCGCTGCAGGCAGGGCTGGGGCCGGCAAGGCGCGCCCGGTCAGCGGTGCGCGTGGCGGAGCGCCCGGGCGCGGCCCGCAGGGACCGGAAGCAGCTCAGGCACGTGCGGGCGTGGCGGGTGTCACGGCTCCGGGACAGCCCGGCGCCGGACCGGACGGTACCGGTCCGCAGACCGGTCCGGTTCGTGCCGGCGGCGCCAGCGGTCCGCAGACCGGCGCGGTCCGCGGTGGCACCGGCCCGCAGGTGCGGGGGGCTGCTGGTCCGCAGACCGGCGCGGTCCGTGGCGGTAACGGCCCGCAGACCGGTCAGGCCAGGGCAGGCGCGATGGTGCCCGGACGCCCCGGCGCCGGCCCGGAAACTAAAGGCCAAGACGGGCAGGGTGGACCGGGTGCGGGACCCGTTCGGGGAGGAGCCGCGGTTCCTGGCCGCGCGGTTGTCAGCCCCGATGGACAGGGTCCGGGCTCGGATGTGGGCTCGGCTCGGGTCGGTGTCGCCGTTCCCGGGCGGGCCCCCGGTAACGGACCTGAGGGCACCGGGCCGATCAGGGCTGGCGCCGCTGTGCCCGGCCGCGCGAGTGCCGGCCCCGAAGCGCTGGGACAGGCCGGATCAGGGCCTGACGGGACGGGGGCTGTGCGGGCCGGCGCGGATCCGGCGGCTTCTGGCGGCGGCGGACGGGCGTCCTCCGGGACCACGGGCAGGGCGTTGGGCGTACCCCATGGGGGTGAAGAAGGCGCCGCAGGGGCCGCGAGTGAGGGTGGGCTTTCCGAGCTTCGGCACAAGATGCGTACGCAACGGCGTCTGCGTGTCGGTGTGCTGTTGACGCTGGCGGCTGTGGTGTTGCTGGTGCTTCCGGCATTCTTCGGAATCCGGGCGATCAGCAGCGATCCGGTGTTCGCGTCGCTCGACAAGCTGAGCGTGCCCGGGTGGGCCGCGCAGGACGTGGAGGACCAGGCGAGCAACAGCCGCTGGTGTTTCCTGGACTGCCGGTTCCGGGAGCGGATGGCCGTGTCGGAGAAGCCGTTCGCGGAGACCGCCAAGGCTTACACCGGTGCGCTGACCGACGCCGGCTGGACGCAGTGGAAGGTCGCCGACTGCCCGGAGACGGCGATCGACAAGGAAGAGGGCTCCTACACCTGCTGGCGGCGGGACGAGTTGACTCTGGACCTCTATGTGAGCCTGCCGGGCTGTGCCGTGGAGCAGGTCACGCTCGCGGAGGGGACCGAGGACGCCGCTCCGAAGGAGTGCGACGGATCGACGGTCAGCATCAAGGTGCAGAACACGGTCATGGATCAGCGGGGCAAGGCGGACACCAATCCTGGGCTCGTCGGGGTGCAGCCGGACGCGGTGCTGCCGACCGATGATCCCCTCTTGGATCCGACACCCGAGGCGTCGTGACGCGCGTGGTGGTCACGGACGGTAGGGTCACCTGCGTTGTCCCGCCGAACCGTGACCACCCGAAGAGGAGACGCGCTACATGGAACCCGGAGAAGTCGCAGGCCTGATTGCGGCGGGTGCTTTCCTGATGCTCGTGCTCGTGCTGGCCGTGCCGATTCTCAAGCTGGGACGGACGGTCGACGCCGCAACGCGTGCGATCAACGATGTGGTGGACCGCACCGGCCCGCTGCTGACCAATGTGAACACGACCGTGGAGAACGTGAACACCGCGCTCGGCCAGGTTCAGGTCTCATTGGACGGCGTGAACGTGCAGCTCGCCAAGGTCGACACGATGACCGAGCACGCGCAGAACGTCACCGCGAACGTCGCGAACCTGGTCACCGTCGTGTCCGCCGCCGCGGCCAACCCGCTGGTCAAGGTCGCGTCCTTCGGGTACGGGATCCGCAAGGCCGCCGCCGCCCGCAGGGCCGCCGAGGACGACCGTGAGGTCCGCGCCACCCTCAAGCAGCGCCGCAAAGCCGGACGCTGAACACCTAGATAAGGGGATCGCCGTCATGAAGCGCCTGCTCTGGCTCGGTGTCGGCCTGGCCGTCGGCGCCATCGTCGTCCGCAAGCTCAACCAGAAGGCCAACGAGTTCACTCCGACCGGGATCGCGACGTCTCTGTCGGAATCCGCTGGCGGGCTCGTCGAGTCACTGCGTAGCTTCGTTGATGACGTCCGCGACGGTATGGCCGAGCGGGAAGAACAGATCCACCAGGCGTTCGCCGCCGGTGAGCTTTACGAGGACAAGTTCGCCGACCTGCGCGAGGACGCGGAGTACGGCACGCAGGAGGGAAACCGATGAAGACGGCGGAGATCAAGCGGCGCTATCTGGCGCATTTCGAGGCGAACGGGCACACCGTGGTCCCGAGTGCCCCGCTGCCGGCTATCGACGACCCGAACCTGCTGTTCATCAACGCCGGCATGGTGCAGTTCGTGCCGTTCTTCCTGGGCCAGCAGACGCCGCCGTACTCGCGGGCGGTCAGCGTGCAGAAGTGCATCCGGACGCCGGACATCGACGAGGTCGGCAAGACCAGCCGGCACGGCACGTTCTTCCAGATGAACGGCAACTTCTCGTTCGGCGACTACTTCAAGGAAGAGGCGATCCGCCTCGCCTGGGAGCTGTCGACCAACCCGATCGAGAAGGGCGGCTTCGGCCTCGACCCGACGCGCATCTGGCCGACCGTGTACCTCGACGACGACGAGGCGTTCGAGATGTGGCGCGCGATCGGCGTGCCCGCCGAGCGGATCGTCCGCCGGGGCAAGAAGGACAACTGGTGGCACATGGGCATCCCCGGCCCGGGTGGCACCTGTTCCGAGCTCTTCTACGACCGTGGCCCCGAGTACGGCAAAGAGGGTGGCCCGGAGGTCGACGAGGACCGGTACATGGAGTACTGGAACCTCGTCTTCATGCAGTACGAGATCACCGACGTGAAGAGCAAGGAGCAGTTCACGATCGTCAGTGATCTGCCGAAGAAGAACATCGACACGGGCATGGGCCTGGAGCGGGTCGCGTCGATCCTGCAGGGTGTCGACAACCTGTACGAGATCGACGAGGTCAAGCCGATCCTGTCCAAGGCGGCGGAGCTGGCCGGCAAGGTCTACGGCGCGCACTCGGGCCACGAGGCGGGCACCTCGCACCCGGACGACATCCGGCTGCGGGTGATCGCGGACCACGTGCGCACCGCGCTGATGCTGATCGGCGACGGGATCACCCCGAGCAACGAGGGCCGTGGTTACGTGCTGCGCCGCATCATGCGCCGCGCGATCCGGGCGATGCGTCTGCTGGGCTGGCAGGGCGCCACGTTCCCGGAACTGCTGCCGATCGCGCGGGACTGCATGGCCCCGTCGTACCCGGAGCTGGCGAAGGAGTTCGGCCGGATCTCCACGTACGCGTACGCGGAGGAGGAGGCGTTCGTCTCCACGCTGAAGGCCGGCACCACGATCCTGGACACCGCGATTGCCGAGACTCGCTCGGCGGGCGGCAACCTGCTGTCGGGTGCGCAGGCGTTCAAGCTGCACGACACCTACGGCTTCCCGATCGATCTGACCCTGGAGATCGCGTCCGAGCAGGGCCTGCGGGTCGATCAGGACGGTTTCCGCCGTCTGATGTCGGAGCAGAAGCAGGCGGCGAAAGCGGACGCGGCGGCGCGCAAGACCGGCCACGCGGACCTCTCGTCGTACCGCTCGGCGCTGGACGAGGGCGGCGCGATCGAGTTCACCGGTTACCAGGAGGTGAGCCGGGAGTCGCGCGTTCGCGCGCTGATCGGCGACTCCGGCCGGATCGAGGTGGCCGGCGAGGGTGACTACGTCGAGCTGGTGCTCGACACCACCCCGTTCTACGCGGAGGGCGGCGGCCAGCAGGCCGACACCGGCTTCATCAACGTGGGCGGCGGCCGGCTCGAGATCGTCGACGTGCAGCAGCCGATTCCGGGTCTGATCGTGCACAAGGCGCGGGTGCTCAGCGGCGAGGTGCGCTCCGGCGAGACCGGCTTCGCGGAGATCGACATCGACCGCCGCCGGGCGATCTCGCGCTCGCACACCGCGACGCACCTGGTCCACCAGACGATGCGCAACTTCCTCGGCGAGTCGGCGACCCAGGCGGGTTCGCTGAACGCGCCGGGCCGTCTGCGGTTCGACTTCAACACGCCGGGCGCGATCTCGCCGACCGTGCTGAACGACGTGGAGCAGCAGATCAACGAGGTGCTGCTGCGCGACCTCGAAGTGCACGCGTTCATCACCTCCCAGGACGAGGCGCGCCGGCTCGGCGCGATGGCGCTCTTCGGTGAGAAGTACGGCGATGAGGTCCGTGTGGTTGAGGTCGGCGACTACGCGCGTGAACTGTGTGGTGGCACGCACGTGGCGCGGTCCGGCCAGCTGGGCCTCGTGAAGATCCTCAACGAGTCGTCGATCGGTTCCGGCGTACGCCGGGTCGAGGCGCTCGTCGGCATCGACGCGTTCGGCTTCCTCGCCAAGGAGCACCTGCTGGTCTCCCGTATCGCCGAGCTGTTCCGGGTGCCGAACGACCAGGTCGCCGACCGGGTCGAGCACACCGTGGCGGCCCTGCGCGACGCGGAGAAGGAGCTGGAGAAGATGCGGGCGCAGGCGGTGCTCGCGGGCGCCGCCGGGCTCGTCGACGCGGCCAAGAACCTGGACGGCGTGGCGTACGTCGGCACCGAGGCGCCGGAGGGCGCGGCGGTCAACGACGTGCGGACCCTCGCACAGGAGATTCGCGGCAAGATCGACAAGGCTCGGCCCGCGGTTGTCGCGGTGACAGCGCGCTCCGGGGGCAAGGCGTCACTGATCGTAGCGATCAACGGCGCGGCCAAGACTCGCGGCCTTTCCGCGTCGGACCTGGTCAAGGCGGCCCTTTCCGGTCGTGGCGGGGGCAATGCGGACCTTGCTCAGGGTGGCGGCGTTCCCGCTACTGAAGCGGCTAAGCTCTTGGGCGCGATCGAGAAGGCGATCATCGAAGCGAGCTGATAGCGGCCGCGACCGATCGGTGGCTACTCTTCGCGTCGTAGCTTGATCGGGACTTGGAGGCGCGTGTTGCTGCTGTGCAGGGTGATGGCGTGACGCAGCGCTTCGTTCGAGGCGTACGCCTTGGCGTGGACGTGGGACAGGTGCGTGTCGGGGTCGCGAGGTGCGATCCCGACGGCATCCTGGCCAGTCCGGTGAAAACCGTCGCACGTGACCAGGTGACTGGCGCGGACGGTGTTCCGGCGGACATGAAGGAGCTCGCGGGGCTGATCGAGGAGTTCGAGGCGATCGAGGTCGTCGTCGGGCTCCCGGTCGCTCTGAACGGGCGCGAGGGTGTGGCGGCCGGCCACATCCGCGCGTACACGGAACGGCTCGGCGCGGTCATCGCGCCGGTGCCGATCGTGTTGACCGATGAGCGCATGTCCACCGTCGTCGCCAGTCGTAGGCTGTCCGAGCGGGGCGTGAAAGGCCGGCGTCAACGTGCGGTCGTGGACCAGGCGGCCGCTGTCGAGATCCTGCAAGGCTGGCTGGACGCCCGGCGGAGGCAGAGCTAATTGATCGACGAGCAGCTTGATCTCAGTTTCGAGCAGAACGCGGACCCGGGGCGATGGCGACATCGCCGCAAGGAGGGCGGCGGCCGGACCTTTGCCGCCCTTTTCATGGTCCTGCTGCTCTTCGGCGTCCTCGGTGGCGGCCTCTGGTACGGCTATGACAAGGCGAAGGGCTTCTTTACCGCGGCTGATTTCGACGGCCCCGGCAAGGGTGAGGCCGTCGTCGAGGTCAAGTCCGGGGACTCCGCGACCGCGATCGCCGACTCCCTGTACCGGGAGGGTGTGGTGAAGAGCCAGGCGGCCTTCATCAACGCCGCCAAGGACAATTCCGACAGCAAGAACATTCAGGTCGGATCGTATCTCCTGAAGAAGGAGATGAAGGCCGCCGACGCGCTGACGTGGCTGCTCGATCTGAAGAACCTGAACGTGCACCGGGTGACGTTGCCGGAGGGTCTCACGTACCTCCAGGTCTACGACCGGCTGGCGAAGGCCACCGGCATCTCGGTCGACGAGTTCAAGAAAGCCGGCAAGGACCCGGCGGCGCTCGGTGTGCCGTCGCTCTGGTTCAAGCGCGGCGACGGCAAGAAGATCGACAAGACGAACATCGAGGGCTTCCTGTACCCGGCGACGTACGAGATCGCCAAGGACGCCACGGCGACCGATGTGCTCAAGAAGGTCGTGGCGAACTTCAACACCGAGATGACCGAGCTGAACTTCCCGGAAACGGTCGCGGCGAAGCTCAACATCTCGCCGTACGAGGCTCTGGTCGCGGCGTCGATCGCGCAGGTCGAGGCGCTGCTGGACGAGGACATGGGCCCGGTCGCGCGGGTGCTCTACAACCGGGCGTACACCGGGAACTTCCCCTGTGAGTGCCTGCAGCTGGACAGCACTGTCAACTACTGGCTGCGGCTGACCGGCAAGGAGGCGAAGTCCTCGGAGAAGCTGCTCGCCTCGGAGCTGCACGACCCGAAGAACCCGTACAACTACGACGTCAAGGGCATGGCGGTCGGCCCGATCAGCAACCCGGGTGACGTGGCGCTGCGTGGGGCGATGAACCCGAAGAAGAGTGACTACTACTTCTTCGTGACGGTCAACGACAAGGGCGCCATGGCGTACGGCAAGACCTTCGCCGACCACGAGAAGAACATCGAGAAGGCCTGCGAGAACGGCATCCCGATCTGCTGAGCATGATCACTCAACGCGACCGCCGGAGCACGATGCCCGGCGGTCGCGGCGTTTCGCGAGCGCTCCCGCTGCGTTAGGCAAGCGTGCTTCGGGTGATTTCCGGAAACGGAGCGTGACGGTCGGGTGAGCGGAGGGTCGCTGGGGTGGGCGGCAGGGCATCGATGTGGGTATGGTGCGCCTCAGTGCCGCGCCTTGACCGTGGTCACTGGCTTGCGCCGGTGAACGCCGCCGGGGAACGCGGTGGTGCCGGCTGGGACGGGCAGCGGAGGCGGACGACGTGATCGACGAACTTGATGTGGCGTTCGATGAGGACGCCGAGCGGAGCAAACCGCGCCGCCACCGTGCCGGTAAGGGCGGTGGGAAATCGGCGATCGCTCTGCTCATGACGTTCCTGCTGCTGGCAGGCCTGGGCGGCGGGGTGTACTTCGGGTACACCAAGGTCCGCGGCTTCTTCGTGGCCGCCGACTACAGCGGCGCCGGAGCGGAGCCCGTCGAGGTCACCGTCGCGAAGAACGCGTCGCTCACCGAGATCGGCAACGAGCTCGTCAAGGTCGACGTCGTGAAAAGTACCAAGGCGTTCACGAACGCGGCCGAGGCCGAGCCGCGCAGCAAGAACATCCAGTCCGGGACGTACAACCTGCGCAAGCAGATGGCGGCCAAGGAAGCGGTGGCGCTGCTGCTCGACCCGGCAGCCCGGCTCAGCAAGGGCGTGACGATCCCTGAGGGCAAGACCGCGAAGCAGACGTTCGACCTGCTGGCGAAAGCGACAGGCCTGCCGGTGAAGGACTTCGAGGAAGCCGCGAAGGACCCGGTGGCGCTCGGCGTGCCGGACTGGTGGTTCAAGCGGACCGACGGCAAGCAGGTCTCCAAGACCTCCGAGGGCTTCCTCTTCCCGGACACGTACGAGTTCGACCCGAAAGCCAACGCCGAACAGGTGCTGCGGACCATGGTCGACCACTTCCTGACGGTCACCGGTGAGATCGGGTTCGCCGACGACGTGCAGAGGAGCCTGGCCGTGTCGCCGTACGAGGCGCTGATCGTGGCGTCGCTGTCGCAGGCCGAGGCCGGCATCGCCGACGACCTGCCGAAGGTGTCGCGGGTCGCGTACAACCGGGCCTACAAGGAGAAGATGACGCTCCAGTTCGACGTCACCACGAACTACTGGCTCGAACTCAACGGCAAGGACCCGAAACACTCCGGCGACCTTCTGAAGAAGGAGATGGAGGACCCGAAGAACCCGTACAACACGGAGATCGTGGTGGGTCTGCCGATCGGGCCGATCAACAGCCCGGGCCGGGCCGCGCTGACCGGCGCGATGAAGCCCGCCGCCGGTCCGTGGCTGTTCTTCGTGGCGGTCGACAAGGACGGCCGGTCGGCGTTCGCGGTGACCAGCGCCGAGCACGACAAGAACGTGAAGAAGGCCTGCGACAACGGGATCAGCAAGCTCTGTTGAGCGATTCCGTACAGTGGTCGGGGTGTTGAGCCACAACGAGACCCCGACCACCCGCAAGGCCGCGGTGCTCGGTAAGCCGATCGCCCACTCGCTCTCCCCGGTGATCCACAATGCCGGGTACGCGGCGGCCGGGTTGTCCGGCTGGACCTACGAGGCGATCGAGTGCGCCGAGTCGGAGCTTCCCGACCTGGTGGCCGGCCTCGGCCCGGAGTGGGCCGGTCTGTCGCTCACCATGCCGCTCAAGGAGGCCGCGCTGCGGATCGCCGCGGTGGCCACCCCGGTCGCCATCGCGGCCGGGGTCGCGAACACGCTGGTGCACCAGCCGGACGGCTCCTGGCACGCCGACAACACCGACGTGGGTGGCCTGGTCCGGGTGCTGCGTGAGGCCGGCGTCGGTGTCAGCCGCGGCCGGCACGCTGCCAAGGTGGCGCCGCCGCGGATCACCGTGCTCGGTGGTGGCGGCACCGCCCGCGCCGCGCTGGCCGCCGCGTCCGAGCTCGGCGCGGAGCAGGTGAGGGTGGTGACCCGCCGGCCCGAGGCCCGCGAGGTCCTCGACCCGGTCGCGGTGGCGCTGGGCCTGAAGCTTTCGGGCGTCGCCTGGGCCGACGCGCCGATCGCCTTCGACGCCGACGCGGTGATCTCCACGGTCCCCAAGGGCGCCGCCGACGAGCTGGCCGATCAGGTCACCTGGCACCACGACGGTGTCTTCTTCGACGCGATCTACGACCCCTGGCCCACGCCGCTCGCCGCTTCGGCGATCAAGGCCGGTGTCACCGTCCACTCCGGCCTGGACCTGCTGCTGGCCCAGGCGCTGAGCCAGTTCGAGCAGTTCACCGGGGTCGGCCGGGCACCCGAGGACGCCATGCGGGCCGCGATGGAGAAAGCCCGCAGCTGACTCCCGCAGAACGGGACGGCGCTGCCCGCATTCCGGGCAGCGAGGCGTTCGTGCCAGACTGTTTCCCGTGTTGCGCTGGCTAACCGCAGGTGAATCGCATGGTCCGGCTCTTGTCGCGCTCCTGGAGGGTGTTCCCGCCGGGGTGGAGGTGACGAGCGCGGACATCATGCGCGACCTCGTGCGCCGCCGCCTGGGTTACGGACGCGGCGCCCGGATGAAATTCGAGCAGGACGAGCTAGAGCTCATCGGCGGCATCCGGCACGGGGTGACGCAGGGCAGCCCGGTCGCGCTGCGGGTGGGCAACAGCGAGTGGCCCAAGTGGGAGACGGTCATGTCCGCCGACCCGGTGGACCCCGACCTGCTCGCCTCGCAGGCCCGCAACGAGGCGCTGACCCGCCCGCGTCCCGGCCACGCCGACCTGGCCGGCATGCAGAAATACGGTCACACCGACGCCCGCCCGATCCTGGAGCGTGCGAGCGCCCGGGAGACCGCGGCCCGCGTCGCCATCGGTGTGGTCGCCAAACAGCTGATCAAGCAGGCGCTCGGCATCGACAT
Organism: Actinoplanes lutulentus; assembly: GCF_003259845.1. Lineage (GTDB taxonomy): Bacteria > Actinomycetota > Actinomycetes > Mycobacteriales > Micromonosporaceae > Actinoplanes > Actinoplanes lutulentus. The sequence continues at coordinate 155,050 of NZ_QLMJ01000026.1, read as the reverse complement.
CGTCTCGCACGTGATCGAGCTGGGCTCGGTCGCCGCGAAACCGGGCGTCCTGCCCACGCCGGACGACTTCGACCGGATCGACGCCGACCCGCTGCGCTGCCTCGACCCGGAGGCCAGCGAGCGGATGGTGGCCGAGGTCGACGCCGCCAAGAAGGACGCCGACACCCTCGGCGGCATCGTCGAGGTGCTGGCCTACAACGTGCCGCCGGGCCTCGGCTCGCACGTGCAGTGGGACCGCAAGCTGGACGCCCGCCTCGCCACCGCGCTCATGTCGATCCAGTCGGTCAAGGGCGTCGAGATCGGTGACGGCTTCACCCAGGCGCGGTCGCGCGGCTCGGTGGCGCACGACGAGATCGTCCCGACCGCGGACGGCGTCAAGCGGATCACCGACCGGGCCGGCGGCCTGGAGGGTGGCATCACCAACGGTGAGCCGCTGCGGGTCCGTGCCGCGCTCAAGCCGATCTCCTCGCTGAACCGGGCACTGCAGACCGTCGACATCGTCACCGGCGAGCCGGCCACCGCGATCAACCAGCGCTCCGACGTCTGTGCGGTGCCGGCCGGCGCGGTGGTCGCCGAGGCGATGGTCGCGCTGGTCCTGGCCGAGGCCGCCGTCGAGAAGTTCGGCGGCGACTCGGTCGCCGAGATCAAGCGCAACCTCGCGTCGTACCTCGAGAACCTGGTCATCCGCTGATGGCTCCGGCAGTGGTCCTGGTCGGCGTGATGGGCGCCGGCAAGACCACCGTCGGCGCGGCGCTGGCTTCGCGGCTGGGCGTACCGTTCGCCGACACCGACACGATCATCGAGGAGCGGGCCGGCAAGCCCATCCCGGAGATCTTCGTCGATGACGGCGAGGACGTTTTCCGCGCGCAGGAGCGCGCGGTCGTGGCTGAGTGCGTGGAGACCTTCGCGGGCGTGCTCGCCCTCGGCGGCGGCGCAATCCTCGACGAGGGTACGCGCAAACTGCTCACCGGCCAGACAGTCGTCTTCCTCGAAGTCGGCCTGTCCGACGCGATCAAACGGGTCGGTCTGGGCTCGGGCCGGCCGCTGCTCGCCATCAACCCGCGAGCGACCCTGCGTCACCTGATGGAGCAGCGCAAGCCGCTCTACCTGGAGGTGGCGACGCACAGCGTGACAACGGACGGCCGCGAACCCGACGACCTGGCCGACGAGATCACCGGCCTGCTCCGTTAGTTGAGGCGGCTCTCCAGGCGTTCGATGCGTTCGATCAGGGGGGTCAGCTCGGCTCGGACGGCGGTGAGCAGGGCTGCTGGGGCGGCCTGCTGGTCGGGGGCGGTGGAGCGCAGGTGGGCGTAGCCGGCGACGGCGGCGGCCACCGCTCGGCGGGCGGCTTTGCCGTCGACGGCCCGGGAGCGCAGGAGCTCGCCGGCTGAGCCGTCCGGTTCGGCGGCCAGACCGACGAGCAGGTGCTCGCAGCCGACGTAGTTGTGACCGAATCCGATGGCCTCGCCGACCGCCAGCTCCAGGGCGACCGCGGCCGGTGCGCTGAATCGCAGTCCGCTGCCGCCGCTGTCGGGCTCCGGGGTGGACGGCGCGGTCAGTGAGTCCGGTGCCACGTCCATCGCGGTGAGGATCTGCACGCCCAGGTTGTGGTTCTCGGCGAGCAGGCCGTGCAGCAGGTCGGCGGTGGTCACCGTGGCGGCGCCGGCCTCCTGGGCGCGGCGGGCCGCGAGGGTGAGCGTGATGATCAGGCGGCCGGTGAAGCTGGGCAGCCGCTCGGAGAGCCGGTCCGGGTCGAGGTCGCTGAGCACGGCCTGGCGGATCGTGGTGATCCGGCGGACCGCATGCTCCAGGGCGCGCTGGCAGATCGGCGAGACGGGCAGGCCGGTCTCCCGGACGGCGTCGGCGAGCTCGTCGGGGAGGTACACGTTGATTTTCGGCATGCCACCGTTGTAACCCTCTTGGGGTTATCTGTATATAACCCCATCCGAGGAGTGGAATGTCGATGGTGGGTGCATAGCCGGACCGGACCGCGCGGATAAGGTGACGCCCGTGGTGACGCGAATTCCGGTGACGGGTGACCGTCCGTATGACGTGATCGTCGGGCGTGGACTCGAGAACGAGCTGCCCGCACTGATCGAGGGTGCGGCGCGGGTGGCCGTGCTGCATCCGCCGACGCTGCGCGACCGTGCCGAGGCCGTCGCCAAGGCGGCCGGCGCGGTGACCGTGGTGCCGATCGAGGTGCCGGACGCTGAGCGCGGCAAGTCGATCGAGGTGGCGGCCCGCTGCTGGGACGAGCTGGGTGCGGCCGGGTTCACGCGTACCGATGTGGTCGTGGGTGTCGGTGGCGGAGCCACCACGGACCTGGCGGGGTACGTCGCGGCGGCCTGGCTGCGGGGTGTGCGCTGGGTGCCGGTCGCGACGTCGGTGGCCGGCATGGTCGACGCTGCCGTCGGCGGCAAGACCGGGGTGAACATCGCGGCCGGCAAGAACCTGGTCGGCGCGTTCCACCCGCCGGCCGGTGTGCTCTGTGACCTGGACGCGCTCGACACGCTGCCGGCCGAGGACGTGGCTGCGGGTCTGGCCGAGGTGGTCAAGGGCGGGTTCATCGCCGACCCGCGGATCCTGGAACTGGTCGAGGCCGACCCGGCGGGGGCGCTCGACCCGCGCGGCGACGTGCTGCGCGAGCTGATCGAACGCAAGATCCAGGTGAAGGCGGACGTGGTCGGCGTCGACCTCAAGGAGTCCGGGCTGCGGGAGATCCTCAACTACGGGCACACGCTGGGTCACGCGATCGAGCGGCGGGAGAAGTACTCCTGGAAGCACGGGCACGCGGTCTCGGTGGGCATGATCTTCGCGGCTGAGCTGGGCCGGCTCAGCGGGCGGCTGGACGACGCGACCGCGGCACGGCACCGAGCGGTTCTCGAGTCCCTGGGGCTTCCTACGGCGTACGAAGGAAGTGCCTGGACCGAGCTGTTGCCCGCGATGCGCGTCGACAAGAAGGCGCGGGCAGCGACCTTGCGGTTCGTGGTTCTGGATGGCCTGGCGAAGCCGGGCATCCTGGCCGGGCCGGACGAGGACCTGCTGGAGCGGGCCTACGCGGCGGTGGCCCGATGATCTACGTGCTGAACGGGCCGAACCTGGGGCGGCTGGGGCTGCGTGAGCCGGGGATCTACGGCTCGTCGACCTATCAGGATCTGGTCGATCTGTGCCAGACCGCGGCGAAGGACCTCGGCCTGACCGTCGAGGTGCGGCAGACCAACGCCGAGCATGAGATGCTCGAATGGCTTTACCAGGCGGCCGACGAAGGTGCCGACGTGGTGCTGAACCCGGGGGCCTGGTCCCATTACAACTACGCGGTGCGTGACGCCTGCGCGATGTTGCGCGGCAAGCTGATCGAGGTGCACATCTCGAACATCCACGCCCGTGAGGAGTTTCGGCACCATTCGGTGATTTCGGCCGTTGCGACCGGTGTGATCGCCGGTCTCGGCTTCGCTGGATATCGCCTCGCAATAGACCATATTGCCCGGTAAGCCCGATTCGCAGGGGACTGCTCACCGCCGGTAGAGTGGTTCGGTCACCGATACGCTTCAAACCAAGGCAGGACATGGCTTCCACCAACGACCTGAAGAACGGCCTGGTGCTCAACCTCGACAAGGAGCTGTGGACTGTCGTCGAGTTCCAGCACGTCAAGCCGGGGAAGGGTCCGGCGTTCGTCCGCACCACGCTGAAGCACGTCCTGTCCGGCAAGGTCGTCGACAAGACCTTCAACGCGGGCACCAAGGTCGAGACCGCGACCGTGGACAAGCGCACCATGCAGTACCTGTACAAGGACGGCGAAGACTACGTCTTCATGGACCTGGACACCTACGACCAGATCCACGTGCAGGGTGGCACGCTCGGCGAGAACGCGAACTACCTGCTCCCCGAGGCTGAGGCGACGGTCGCGCTGCACGAGGGTGTGCCGCTCTACATCGAGCTGCCGACCAGCGTGTTCCTCGAGGTCACCTACACCGAGCCGGGTCTGCAGGGTGACCGGTCCACCGGCGGCACCAAGCCGGCGACCGTCGAGACCGGCGCCACCGTTCAGGTTCCGCTCTTCATCACCACCGGTGAGAAGATCAAGGTCGACACCCGCGACGGCCGCTACCTCGGCCGCAGCTGATGGCTGAAGGTCCCAAAAAGGAACGGCTCGCGCGTCGCAAGGCGCGCAAGCGAGCACTCGACGTCCTCTTCGAGGCCGACCTGCGTGACCTTCCGCCGAGCCAGGTTCTCGTCACCTACCTGGACCGGATCGCCAAGCCGCATCCGGAACACATGGGTTACGCCACCGAGCTGATCGAGGGCGTCGCCAAGAACATCGACCGGGTCGACGAGCTGATCGCCAGCTACGCGGAGGGCTGGACGATCGACCGGATGCCGGCCGTCGACCGCAACCTGGCGCGGATCGCGGTGTTCGAGCTGCTCTACGTGCCCGACGTGGACGACCCGGTCGCCATCACCGAGGCGGTGGAGCTGGCGAAGGAGATGTCGACCGACGACAGCCCTCGCTTCCTGAACGGCCTTCTCGACCGCATCGCGGCGTTCGCCACGCGCTGAACAGGGTTTCCGCACGGCCCGGACCGGATGGTCCGGGCCGCTTCGCGTTGGTGTACGGGGTGCGTTCGGGGTTTGGGGTTCGGGGTTCGGGGGCTTGTACTGCTGGTTTCGCCGCGATCTTGTGACGCGTCGTGCTGTCGCTTTTTCGATCTTGTTGACTTACTCCGTCTCGTAGTCGGGGAGTTCTTCAAGATCGGCTAGGGGTGGGTTTGCTCGTTGCGATCTTGTCGACTTGGGTGAACCGTTTGCGTGGAACTCAACAAGATCCGCGGCGGGCGGCGGGGTGGTGGGGTGGCGGGGGCTTGGGTGCGCGGGGGTTTATGGCGTTGTCATGGCTGCTTTCAGCTGGGCGGCGACGGCGCTGGGGTTCGATCGGAGCAGCGATGCCGGGAATCTCAGGATTCGGTCGCCTTTGATCCACACAGCGTTCTGCCGGAGCATGTCGGCGGTCCACTGCTCGGCATCCATGTGATGTGCCCCGTCGACCTCGACGTGCAGCCGGAAGTCCGGCCAGTAGGCATCGAGGTAACGCCTGCGACCGGCGCTGTCCGTCCGATGCTCCTGTAATACCGGTAGTGGCAGGCGGTACTGCCGGCACAGGCGGACCAGGTCGATCTCACTGAGTGCGGACGCGCCTCCGGCCAGGTCAGCGAGCAGATCGCTCATCAACCGGTGCCGGCGTATTCGCGGGAACAGGTCGAGCGCGCGCCTGATGTCCGAGGGCAGGACCCGCCGTTGCTGACATGCGGCGGCGATCACCACGTGTGCCTCGCGATCGGTGCCGGCCCACGCTGCCGCGTCGATGACGGAACGTCCCAGGCTGGTCCGTGGGGGTAGGCCGGTGTGCTGATGCTCCGGCGGGAGTACGGCCGAGCGGTACACGCGTACCGAAGCCATGTCGGCAGGGAACCGGGCAAGACGCGCGCTCCGGCTGCGCTCAGCCGAAATGATCACTTGGATCGGCTCGCTGGGGAGACCGGTCACTCCCCATGCGGTCGCCGCAGTGATGCCGGCGAGCAGGGCGCCGGGCCCGGCCGCCAGGATGGCCACCCATAGTTGCTGTTCACGGTGAAGCCGGCCGTTATCGGTCAGGAGTATTCCGTGGCTCAGACTGCGCCATCGGCCATGGCGGAGATGGCGCTCGACCGGTGCGCGACCGAGCAGCGTGATTGCCTGACGGGTGGTGACGACGCCAGCCTGTTCGTAGAGCAACCATTCGAACTCGCTCCCATCGTCACTGGGAGTTCGGAGAAGCATGGCCTCACCCTGCTGGGAAGCACCGCTCGCTCGGCTGCCAAATTTTCTGCCTGTGGATAACGCCAGATCTTGTTGATTTCCACGAGCACGGGGTGGAGTCAGATCAACAAGATCGAAAGGAGTGGAGCCGGGAGGCACACACCCCGAGCCGATCTTGTGGACATCACCGGAAACGGTTCGTGAAACTCCACAAGATCGCGAGAAAGGGGGGTTGCGGGCGGCGCGTGGTGAAGCTGCCCATTGGCGGCTCGCTGGGTGGGGAAACGGGAAAGCCCGCGCCGGGAAGGCGCGGGCTTTGGCGGTGCGGTGAATCAGCTGGCGAAGAACGCGCGCGGGTCAGCGACCAGCACACCCTGCTCGGTGAGGCGCTCGATCAAGCCGGAGGGCGAGATGTCGTACACGATGGCGAGCGCGCGCAGGTCGTCGGCGCGGATCGACAGGACGCGGCCGTTGTAGTCGCCGCGCTGCTGCTGGATGGCCCGGGCGTAACGAGCCACGTACGCGAGGTCTTCGCCCGTGGTGTCGTACAGCTTCTCCAGGTCAAGGACGATCTTGTTGGTGGCCTCGAGGCGGATGCCACTGCCGTCGGGCAGGAGCTCCGAGACGGGCACTCGGTAGAAGTCGGCCAGTTCGGCCAGACGCGAGACGGTTACCGCGCGGTCACCACGCTCGTACGAGCCGACCACGACAGCTTTCCAGCGGCCGTTGGACTTCTCTTCGACGCCCTGCAAGGACAGGCCCTGCTGCTGGCGGATGGAGCGCAGGCGAGCGCCCAGCGACTTGGCGTACTCAGACGGCATACGGACACTCCCGGTACTGTGCTGGCCCGGAGGGTTCTTTCCTCACGGATCGCTACGCTGCGTGACGGTACGGAGTTTGCGACCGCCGGTCAAGTGTTGGTTACCGATGAGTCGTGCGGGCCGCACCAAAGTTACCGGCTGTATCCCCAGTTGCAGGATTTGTCCGGTCTGCTCCAGTCAGGCACGTCACCATGGTCAACGCTGCGTCCACTGGTAACGTAGCGTCAGCCATCGGGCCGGCCTGAACTGGGGCCGAAACCGAACCGACATCCTTTAACGACCCGTCCCGTGAGGCGGGGAAGGAGGTCCGCCGTGGCGCAGCCACGCGCAGACGCGCCGAGCAAGATCATTTTAGAGGGTTCCGACCTGCATCGGGTCGTGGACCGCATCGCGCATCAGATCCTCGAGAAGACCTCCGGCGCCACCGGCACGGTGCTGCTCGGCATCCCGACCCGGGGTGTCCCGCTCGCGCACCGGCTCGCCGCCCGGATCCACGCCTTCGAAGGCGTCGAGGTCCCGGTCGGATCACTCGACATCACGCTCTACCGCGACGACCTGCGCCTCAAGGCCACCCGCGCGCTCGGCAAGACCGAGCTGCCCAGCGGCGGCATCGACGGGCTGCGGGTGATCCTCGTCGACGACGTCCTCTTCTCCGGCCGCTCGGTGCGCGCCGCCCTGGACGCGCTGCAGGATCTCGGCCGGCCCAGCTCGGTGCAGCTCGCGGTCCTGGTCGACCGCGGTCACCGGCAGTTGCCGATCCGCGCCGACTACGTCGGCAAGAACATCCCGACCGCGCTCAGCGAGAGCGTGAAGGTCGCGCTCACCGAGACCGACGGCGCCGACGAGGTACGCCTGATCGGAGGCCTCAAATGATCAAGCATCTCCGTTCGGCGGCCGACCTGGACGCCGCCACCGCGACCCTGATCCTGGACACCGCCGCCGAGATGGCCGCTCTCTCCGGCCGCGAGGTCAAGAAGCTGCCCGCGCTGCGCGGCCGCACCGTGGTCAACCTCTTCTACGAGGACTCGACGCGGACCCGGATCTCCTTCGAGGCGGCGGCCAAGCGGCTCTCCGCCGACGTCATCAACTTCTCCGCCAAGGGTTCCAGCGTCTCCAAGGGCGAGAGCCTGAAGGACACCGCGCTCACCCTGCAGGCCATGGGTGCCGACGCCGTGGTGATCCGGCACCCGGCCAGCGGCGCGCCGCACCGGCTGGCGGAGTGGGTGGACGGCTCGGTGGTCAACGCCGGTGACGGCACCCACGAGCACCCGACACAGGCTCTGCTGGACGCGTACACGATGCGCTCGCGCCTGGGCCGGCTCGACGGCCTGAAGGTCGCGATCGTCGGCGACGTGCTGCACAGCCGGGTGGCCCGTTCCAACGTCCTGCTGCTGACCACGCTCGGCGCGCAGGTCACCGTGGTCGGCCCGCCCACGCTCATCCCGCTGGACACCGCGGCCGCGCTGGCCGAGAAGACCCAGGTCTCGTACGACCTGGACGCGGTGCTGCCGGACAGCGACGTGGTGATGATGCTGCGCGTGCAGACCGAGCGGATGCAGGACTCGTACTTCCCGTCGGCCCGTGAGTACAGCCGCCGGTACGGGCTCGACATGCGGCGGATGAGGCGGCTGCCGGAGCACGCGATCGTCATGCACCCGGGTCCGATGAACCGGGGCATGGAGATCGCACCCGAGGTCGCCGACTCGCCCCGATCCACGATCGTCGAACAGGTCGCCAACGGCGTCAGCGTCCGGATGGCAGTCCTCTACCTGCTTTTGGGAGGCAAGTGATGGCGTACCTGCTCAAGGGCGTCTCGATCCTCGGCGCCGCGCCGACCGACCTGGCCATCGTTGATGGCGTCATTTCCGACAAAGCTCCCGACGACGCTCAGGTCATCGACGCGACCGGCCTGGTCGCGCTGCCCGGCCTCGTCGACGTGCACACCCACCTGCGCGAACCCGGCCGCGAGGACGCCGAGACGGTCGAGACCGGCTCGCGCGCCGCGGCGCTCGGCGGTTACACAGCGGTCTGCTCGATGGCGAACACCTCGCCGGTCGCCGACACCGCGGGCGTGGTCGAGCAGGTCTGGCGGCTCGGCCGCGAGGCCGGTCTGGTGGACGTGCAGCCGATCGGCGCCGTCACCATCGGTCTGGCCGGCAAGCAGCTCGCCGAGCTGGGCGCGATGGCCGACTCCGCCGCGAACGTGCGGATCTTCTCCGACGACGGCTTCTGCGTCGCCGACCCGCGCCTGATGCGCCGGGCCCTGGAGTACGTGAAGGCGTTCGACGGCGTGATCGCCCAGCACGCCGAGGAGCCGCGCCTCACCGAGGGCGCGCAGATGCACGAGGGCGAGGTCAGCACTCGCCTCGGCCTGACCGGCTGGCCCGCGGTCGCCGAGGAGGCGATCATCGCCCGGGACGTGCTCCTGGCCGAGCACGTCGGTAGCCGCCTGCACGTCTGCCACGTCTCCACCGCCGGTTCGGTCGAGGTGCTCCGCCAGGCCAAGGCCCGCGGCGTGCGCGTGACCGCCGAGGTCACCCCCCACCACCTCCTTCTCACCGACGAACTCGCGGCCGGTTACGACCCGGTCTTCAAGGTCAACCCCCCATTGCGTACGCGCAACGACGTCGAAGCCCTCCGCCAGGCCCTGCTGGACGGGGTGATCGACGTGGTGGCCACCGACCACGCGCCGCACGCCGTGCAGGACAAGGAATGCGAGTGGTCGTACGCCCGCCCCGGCATGCTGGGTCTGGAGACCGCGCTGCCGATCGTGCTGAGCGTCTTCGGTGAGAAGTGGGACCTGATCGCCGACCGGATGTCGATCGCGCCGGCCCGCATCGCCGGGCTGACCGGGCACGGCGGCGACCTGAGCGCCGGCACGCCCGCAAACATCACGCTGGTGGACCCGTCCGCCCGCTGGGTCGTCGACCCGGCCGAGCTGGCGAGCCGCAGCCGAAACACGCCGTACGCGGGCATGAACCTGCCGGGTCGCATCGTGGCGACCTTCCTGCGGGGAGAAGCGACGGTTCTGGACGGGAAGGCGGTCAAGTAATGACCAAGGCGATTCTGGTGCTGGAGGACGGTCGCACGTTCTCCGGGACGGCTTACGGAGCTGTCGGCGAGACGTTCGGCGAGGCGGTGTTCACCACCGGCATGACCGGATATCAGGAGACGCTGACCGACCCGTCGTACCACAAGCAGGTCGTGGTGCAGACCGCACCGCAGATCGGCAACACCGGCGTCAACGCCGAGGACGACGAGTCGGACCGGATCTGGGTCGCCGGTTACGTGGTCCGCGACCCGGCCCGCCGCCCGTCGAACTGGCGCTCGCAGGGTGACCTGGGCGAGCGCCTGGCCGCCGAGGGCGTCGTCGGGATCAGCGGCGTCGACACCCGCGCGCTCACCCGCCACCTGCGCGAACGCGGCGCCATGCGGGTCGGCATCTCCTCGGTCGACCTCGACCCGCAGTCGCTGCTGGAGCGGGTCAAGGGCGAGCCGCAGATGATCGGCGCGGACCTCTCCGCCCAGGTCAGCACGGACGCGCTCTACACCGTCAAGGCCGAGGGCGAGCACCGGTACACGGTCGCCGCGCTCGACCTCGGCATCAAGCGCAACGTGGCCCGCCGGCTCGCCGCGCGCGGTGTCACCACGCACATCTTCCCGGCCTCCTCGTCGATCGAGGACCTGCTCGCGGTCAGCCCGGACGCGGTCTTCTTCTCGCCCGGCCCGGGCGACCCGGCGACCGCCGACGGACCGGTCGCGCTGGCCCAGGACGTGATGCGCCGCGAGGTGCCGCTCTTCGGCATCTGCTTCGGCAGCCAGATCCTCGGCCGCGCGCTCGGCTTCGGCACCTACAAGCTCGGGTACGGCCACCGGGGCATCAACCAGCCGGTGCTCGACAAGACCACCGGCAAGGTCGAGGTCACTAGCCACAACCACGGGTTCGCCGTGGACGCCCCGCTGAACCAGGTGATCGACACCGAGTTCGGCGCCGTCGAGGTCTCGCACGTCTGCCTCAACGACAACGTGGTCGAGGGCCTGCGGGGCATCGAGATCCCCGCCTTCACCGTCCAGTACCACCCCGAGGCCGCAGCCGGCCCGCACGACGCCGACTACCTCTTCGACCGTTTCGTCGAGCTCGTCGAGAAGAAGGGCTGACCACCCATGCCGAAACGTGAAGATCTCAAGCACATCATGGTGATCGGGTCCGGCCCGATCGTCATCGGCCAGGCCTGCGAGTTCGACTACTCCGGCACCCAGGCGTGCCGGGTGCTGCAGGCCGAGGGCATCCGCGTCTCCCTGGTCAACTCCAACCCGGCCACGATCATGACCGACCCGGAGTTCGCCGACGCCACCTACGTCGAGCCGATCACGCCCGAGTTCGTCGAGCTGGTCATCGCCAAGGAGCGCCCGGACGCGATCCTGCCGACCCTGGGCGGGCAGACCGCGCTGAACACCGCGATCGCGCTGCACGAGAACGGCGTCCTGGAGAAGTACGGCGTCGAGCTGATCGGCGCCAATGTCGAGGCCATCCGCAAGGGTGAGGACCGGCAGCTCTTCAAGGACGTGGTGGCGAAAGCGGGCGGCGAGACGCCGCGCTCGCGGGTCTGTCACTCGATGGACGAGGTACGCGCGACCGTCGCCGAGATCGGCCTCCCGGTCGTGGTCCGCCCCTCGTTCACCATGGGCGGGCTCGGCTCCGGCATGGCGCACAACGACGAGGACCTGGAGCGGATCGCCGGCTCCGGCCTGGCCGCCTCCCCGGTCACCGAGGTGCTCATCGAGGAGAGCGTGCTCGGCTGGAAGGAGTACGAGCTCGAGCTGATGCGCGACAAGCACGACAACGTCGTGGTGGTCTGCTCGATCGAGAACATCGACCCGATGGGCGTGCACACCGGCGACAGCGTCACCGTGGCGCCGGCCATGACGCTGACCGACCGTGAGTACCAGAACCTGCGTGACCTCGGCATCGCCGTGCTGCGCGAGGTCGGCGTGGACACCGGCGGCTGCAACATCCAGTTCGCGATCAACCCGGACGACGGCCGGATGATCGTGATCGAGATGAACCCCCGGGTCTCCCGCTCGTCGGCGCTCGCCTCGAAGGCCACCGGCTTCCCGATCGCGAAGATCGCCGCGAAGCTGGCCATCGGGTACACGCTCGACGAGATCCCGAACGACATCACGCTCAAGACGCCGGCCGCGTTCGAGCCGGCCCTCGACTACGTGGTCGTGAAGATCCCGCGCTTCGCCTTCGAGAAGTTCCCGGGGGCGGACAAGGAGCTCACCACCACGATGAAGTCGGTCGGCGAGGCGATGAGCCTCGGCCGCAACTTCGCCGAGGCGCTCAACAAGGCGATGCGCTCGATGGAGACGAAGGCGGCCGGTTTCTGGACCGCGCCCACCTTCACCGACCTCGACGAGGCCCTCGCCGCGCTGCGGATCCCGCACGACGGCCGGCTCTACACGGTCGAGGCCGCGCTGCGGCTCGGCGCGACCGTCGAGCAGGTGCACGAGGCCAGCGGCCGGATCGACCCGTGGTTCCTCGACGAGATCCAGGCCCTGGTCGAGCTGCGCGCCGAGATCCTGGCCTCGCCGGTCCTCGACGACGAGCTGCTGCGCCGGGCGAAGCGTTCCGGACTCTCCGACAAGCAGCTGGCGGCACTGCGCCCCGAGCTGGCCGGCGAGGACGGTGTCCGCTCGCTGCGGCACCGCCTCGGCATCCGCCCGGTCTACAAGACCGTGGACACCTGCGCCGCCGAGTTCGAGGCGAACACCCCGTACCACTACTCGTCGTACGACGAGGAGACCGAGGTGGCGCCGAGCGACCGGCCCAAGGTGATCATCCTGGGCTCCGGGCCGAACCGGATCGGTCAGGGCATCGAGTTCGACTACTCGTGTGTGCACGCCGTACAGGCTCTTCGCGGTGTCGACTTCGAGACCGTCATGATCAACTGCAACCCGGAGACGGTCTCCACCGACTACGACACCGCGGACCGGCTCTACTTCGAGCCGCTCACCTTCGAGGACGTCCTCGAGGTCTTCCACGCCGAGGACAGCTCGGGCAAGGCGGCCGGCGGACCCGGTGTGGTCGGCGTGATCGTCCAGCTCGGCGGGCAGACGCCGCTGGGCCTGGCGCACCGGCTCAAGGCGGCCGGCGTGCCGATCGTCGGCACTTCGCCGGAAGCGATCGACCTGGCCGAGGACCGTGGCCTGTTCGGCGTGGTCCTGGCCGAGGCCGGGCTGCGCTCGCCGGACCACGGCACCGCGGTCAGCTTCCCCGAGGCCAAGGCGATCGCCGACTCGATCGGTTACCCGGTCCTGGTCCGCCCGTCGTACGTGCTCGGCGGCCGGGGCATGGAGATCGTCTACGACGAGCCGACGCTGAAGGGTTACATCGAGCGGGCCACCGAGATCTCACCGGACCACCCGGTGCTGGTCGACCGGTTCCTCGACGACGCCATCGAGATCGACGTCGACGCGCTGTGCGACTCCACCGGCGAGGTCTACCTCGGCGGCGTGATGGAGCACATCGAGGAGGCCGGCATCCACTCCGGCGACTCGGCCTGCTCGCTGCCGCCGATCAACCTGGCCGCCACGCACATCGCGGAGGTGCGCCGGTACACCGAGGCGATCGCCCGCGGCGTCGGCGTCCGCGGCCTGCTCAACGTGCAGTACGCGCTCAAGGACGAGACCCTCTACGTCCTGGAGGCCAACCCGCGTGCGTCCCGGACCGTGCCGTTCGTCTCCAAGGCGACAGCGGTCCCGCTCGCCAAGGCGGCCGCTCGGATCGCGCTCGGCGCCACCATCGCCGAGCTGCGCGCCGAGGGCCTGCTGCTGGCCGACGGCGACGGCGGCACCACGCCGGCGAACGCGCCGATCGCCATCAAGGAAGCGGTGCTGCCGTTCAAGCGGTTCCGCACCCCGGCCGGCAAGAGCGTGGACAACCTGCTCAGCCCGGAGATGAAGTCGACCGGTGAGGTGATGGGCATCGACGCGGGCTTCGGCCAGGCGTTCGCCAAGTCGCAGGCCGCCGCGTACGGCTCGCTGCCGACCAAGGGCAAGGTCTTCGTCTCGGTGGCGAACCGGGACAAGCGCTCGATGGTCTTCCCGGTCAAGCGCCTCGCCGACCTGGGCTTCACCATCGTCACCACGGCCGGCACCGGCGAGGTCCTGCGCCGGTACGGCATTGAGTGCGAGGTCGTCCCGAAGCACTACGAGAGCCCGGGCAAGAACGCCGTCGAGCTGATCCTGGCCGGCGAGATCGCCCTGATCATCAACACCCCGCAGGGCTCCGGCGCCAGCGCCCGGCTCGACGGGTACGAGATCCGCAGCGCCGCCGTCACCGCCGACGTGCCGAGTGTGACCACGGTGCCCGGCGCGGCCGCCGCGGTGATGGGCATCGAGGCGCTGATGCGCGGCGACATGACGGTCCGCCCCTTGCAGGAGTTGCACGCGCTGCTCCGGCCGGAGCTGGCCAAGTGAATCTGTTCGCGAACGCCGTCCGGCCGGTTCTGTTCCGGCTGGGCGGCGGCGACGCCGAGCACGCCCACGAGTGGACGCTGAACCGGCTCGCCTCGCTGCCGGCTCCGGCGCTGGCCGCCCTGCGCGGTCAGTACTCGTTCGCCGCGCCGGTGGAGGCGTTCGGCGTCCGGTTCCCGAACCGGGTCGGCCTGGCCGCCGGGATGGACAAGAACGGGATCGCGCTGCCGGCGTGGTCCGCGCTCGGGTTCGGGTTCGTCGAGGCCGGCACGGTCACCGCGAAGCCGCAGCCGGGCAACGACAAGCCACGGGTGTTCCGGCTCAAGGGCTCCGACGCGATCATCAACCGGATGGGGTTCAACAACCTCGGCGCGGCCGCGCTGGCCGAGCGGCTGGCGTCGGCCGGCAAGCTGGACGTCCCGCTGGGCATCTCGCTCGGCAAGTCCAAGGTCACGCCCCTGGAGGACGCGGTCGAGGACTACCTGACCTCGTACCGGCTGCTGCACCCGTACGCCGATTACATCGCGGTCAACGTCTCCTCGCCGAACACGCCGGGGCTGCGCTCGCTGCAGGACGCCGACTCGATCGGTGCGCTGCTCAAGGCGCTGAGCGGCCCGGTGCCGGTGCTCGTGAAGATCGCCCCGGACCTGACCGAGCCGGCCATCGCCCAGCTCCTCGAGGTCTGCCTCGACCACGGCGCGGCCGGTCTGATCGCCACAAACACCACGCTGTCCCGGGACGGGATCGCCGACGCCGACCAGCACCTCGCGGGTGAGGCCGGCGGACTCTCCGGCAAGCCGCTCACCGAGCGGGCCCGCGAGGTGGTGAAGTTCGTGCACGACGAGACCGGCGGCCGGCTGCCGATCATCGGGGTCGGCGGCATCATGTCGGTCGACGACGCCTCCCGGTTGCTGGACGCCGGAGCCTCGCTGGTGCAGCTCTACAGCGGGTTCATCTATCGGGGACCGGACCTGGTCCGGGCGATCGCCCGGGGCGCCCGGCCGATCCGCTCGCACCGCGCGCGATGAGCACGTCCGAGCGCGAGCTTCTCGCGCTCGACCGGGCGCACGTCTGGCATCCGTACGGCCCGATGCCCGGTCGCACCGACCCCTATCTGGTGGAGAGTGCGGCCGGGGTCCGGCTGCGCCTGGCCGACGGCCGGGAACTCGTGGACGGGATGTCGTCCTGGTGGGCGGCGATCCACGGGTACCGGCACCCGGTGCTGGACGCGGCCCTGGCCGATCAGGCCGGCCGGATGAGCCACGTGATGTTCGGCGGGCTCACCCACGAGCCGGCGATCCGGCTGGCCGGCACGCTTGTCGAGATGACCCCGGCGGGCCTGGACCACGTCTTCCTCTGCGACTCCGGCTCGGTCGGGGTCGAGGTGGCGATCAAGATGGCGCTCCAGGCGCAGCGGGCGCTGGGCCGGCCGGAACGGCAGCGCCTGGCGACCTGGCGGGGCGGCTATCACGGCGACACGTTCCACCCGATGAGCGTCTGCGACCCGGAGGGCGGAATGCACTCGCTGTGGACCGGGGTGCTGCCGGTCCAGGTCTTCGCCGGCCCGCCTCCGGCGGAATACGACGACGCTTACGCGAACGAACTCACCGAGATGATCAAGCGGGATCAGGGCGAGATCGCCGCGGTGATCGTCGAGCCGGTCGTCCAAGGGGCCGGCGGGATGCGGTTCCACCACCCGGAGTACCTGCGGGTGCTGCGCGAGGTGACCGCGGCACACGGCATCTTCCTGATCTTCGACGAGATCGCTACCGGGTTCGGCCGGACCGGCACGCTCTTCGGGGCTGATCACGCCGGGGTGAGCCCGGACATCATGTGCCTCGGTAAAGCCCTGACGGGTGGTTATCTGACCCTCGCGGCGACGCTGTGCACGCCGGAGGTGGCGTCGGCCATCTCGGCGGGGGAGGGCGGCGGGCTGGCACACGGCCCGACGTTCATGGGCAATCCACTGGCCTGCGCGGTGGCCAACGCGTCGCTGGGCCTCCTGCGGGATGGCGGGTGGGCTTCGCGCGTACCCATGATCGAAAGCCGGCTGAAAGACGGCCTGGGGCCGCTCCGGGGGGCGCGAGGGGTCGCGGACGTCCGCGTTCTCGGTGCGATCGGTGTGGTGCAGCTTGATCATCCGGTGGACATGGCGGCGGCGACCGCGGCCGCTGTGGCCGAGGGCGTCTGGCTGAGGCCGTTCCGGGACCTGATCTACACGATGCCGCCCTATGTGGCGGACGACGCGGACGTGGACCGCATTACCGCGGCGATCATCGCCGCGGTGGCAGCTACCTGACACGTTTGGGGGAAATATCAATGGAGACCTTCGGCGAACGGCTTCACGCGGCCGTGGCGGAGCGTGGTCCGCTCTGCGTCGGCATCGATCCGCACGCTTCTCTGCTCACCCGCTGGGGCCTCTCCGACGACATCGCCGGCCTGGAACGCTTCGCCCTAACGGTGGTCGAGGCGCTGGCCGATCGGGTGGCCGTTCTGAAACCACAGTCCGCGTTTTTTGAGAGATTTGGGTCACGTGGCGTCGCGATTCTTGAGTCAACTATCCGACAGTCCCGAGAGGCCGGCGCGATCGTCCTTCTCGACGTGAAACGTGGCGACATCGGCTCGACGATGGCCGCTTATGCGTCGGCATATCTGGATCCGGCGAGTTCTCTGTGTGCCGACGCGATTACTGTGAGTCCCTATCTTGGCGTCGGCTCATTGCAGCCGGCGTTCGATCTGGCGGCCGCTCACGGCGGCGGTGTATTCGTTCTCGCGCTGACCTCGAACCCCGAGGGCCCGGCCGTCCAGCACGCCGTCACAGCGTCCGGAAAAACTGTCGCGCAAACCGTCATCGACGAGATTTCGCAGGTCAACGCGGGTGCGGTGCCGCTCGGAAGTCTCGGGCTCGTGGTCGGCGCGACGATCGGCGAGACCGGCCACGACCTCTCCGCGGTCAACGGCCCGCTGCTCGCTCCGGGCCTCGGAGCGCAGGGCGCGACACCGTCCGACCTGCGCGCCGTCTTCGGCGAGAGCCTGCGGAACGTGTTGCCCTCGTACTCACGCGAGGTCCTCGGCGCGGGCCCGGAGATCGCCGATCTGCGCGCCGCCGGCGAACGTGTTCTTGACGACTGTCGAGCCGCGCTCGGGTGAAACTGCCTGCGTACCAGGGCGTCAGGAAGCGGTTCGCGGGGTACCCCCACGTTGCCGAAAGCGCCGTTGACCGCTAGTTTTCCCGGCGCCGGGAACCACATGCCCCTTTGGTTCCCTGGCACACCACGTTTCACAGAAGCGCCGGTATTGAACCACCGCCGCGTAAGGGACCTGAGGAGAACTGGTGCCGCTCCCGTCACTGAGCCCCGAACAGCGCCAAGCTGCGCTGGAGAAGGCTGCGGAAGTCCGCAAGGCTCGGGCTGAGCTGAAGGAACAGCTCAAGTCCGGCAAGACCACCCTCGCCGCCGTGCTCGACCGCGCGGAGGGCGACGAGGTCGTCGGCAAGCTGAAGGTCTCGGCCGTGCTTCAGGCGCTGCCGGGCATCGGCAAGATCCGCGCGACCCAGATCATGGAGAAGCTCAAGATTGCCGAGAGCCGCCGGCTCCGGGGTCTTGGCGACCAGCAGCGGAAGGCCCTCCTGGGGGAGTTCGCTGCGAACTGACTCATGGGCTCGTGTAGACATGAGCCGTGAGCATGGATGACGACGCGCGCCCGGCAGCACGCCTCACCGTTCTTTCCGGCCCTTCCGGGGTCGGAAAGGACAGTGTGATCGAGCTGATCCGGGCGCGCTCGCCTTGGATCAGGCTGTCCGTTTCGGTGACGACCCGTAAGAAACGGGACTACGAAACCGACCAGGAGCACTACCACTTCGTGAACCGCTTGGAGTTCCAGCGCCTGATCGATGGCGGTCAGCTGCTGGAGTGGGCGGAATTCGCGGGCAATCTGTACGGGACACCGCGAGCGCAGGTCGAGGGCTGGCTCCAACAGGGCCGGCCCGTTCTTTTGAAGATCGACCTGCAGGGCGCCCGTCAGGTGCGTGCGGCGATGCCGGAGGCCCAGCTGGTCTTCCTGGCGCCGCCGAGTGTCGAGGAGCTCCAGCGCCGTCTCATCGGCCGGGGCACCGACGACGAGGAGACCATCCGCCGCCGACTGGCCCACGCGGACGAGGAGCTGGCCGCCGAGGCCGAATTCGACCGCACCGTGGTCAACGACTTCGTCGAACGGGCCGCCGATGAGCTGGTAGGATTGCTCGGTTCATCGTACTTAGCGCCAGCTCAAGCACACGAGCATTGAGTCCCGAGCATTAAGGAAGCACTGACTGTGGGAACCATCGCGAACCCCGAAGGCATCACCAACCCGCCGATCGACGAGCTGCTCGACAAGACCTCGTCGAAGTACTCGCTGGTGATCTTCGCGGCCAAGCGCGCCCGCCAGGTCAACGCCTACTACAGCCAGCTGGGCGAGGGTCTCCTGGAGTACGTCGGCCCCCTGGTGGAGACCACTCCGCAGGAGAAGCCGCTCTCCATCGCCATGCGGGAGATCAACGCCGGCCTGCTGACGGCCGAGCCGACCGACAACCCGTGATCTAAATCTGATCCAGCATGCTGATCCCGCGTCCCAGGTCTTGGGCGCGGGATCAATTGTTATCTGTGGTTCTCCTGCTACGCAGAGGTGCGGCGTGACCGAGGTCGTCCTGGGGGTGTGCGGCGGGATCGCCGCCTACAAGGCCTGCGAGCTGTTGCGGCTCTTCACCGAGTCGGGGCACGGCGTGCGGGTGGTGCCGACCGCGTCGGCCCTCAAGTTCGTCGGCGAGCCGACCTGGGCCGCGCTCTCCGGCCGCCCGGTCGCCACCGAGGTCTGGGATGACGCGCACGAGGTGCCGCACGTGCGGATCGGCCGGGCCGCCGAGCTCGTCGTGGTCGCGCCGGCCACCGCCGACATCCTCGCGAAAGCCGCGCACGGCATCGCCGACGACCTGCTCACCAACACGCTGCTCACGGCGACCTGCCCGATCGTGTACGCGCCGGCCATGCACACCGAGATGTGGGAGAACCCGGCCACCCGGGCGAACGTGGCGACTCTGCGCGAGCGCGGCGCCATCGTCATCGAGCCGGCGGTCGGGCGGCTGACCGGCAAGGACACCGGGAAAGGCCGGTTGCCGGATCCGGTCGCGATTTTTGAGTACGCGATGCGCGTACTCAAGCGGGGTCTTGAACTTGATCTTGCTGGTCGGCACGTGGTGGTGACCGCAGGCGGGACGCGGGAGCCGCTGGATCCGGTGCGTTTCCTCGGCAACCGCAGTTCTGGCAAACAGGGTTATGCCCTCGCAAAAGCCGCGCTCGCGCGGGGAGCCCGGGTGACACTCGTCTCGGCGAACGTGTCACTCCCGGACCCGGCCGGCGCCGATCTCGTCCGGGTGGGCACCACGGAGGAGCTGCGCAAGGCCACGGTGGAGGTGTCCGCCGCGGCGGATGTGACGATCATGGCGGCCGCGCCGGCTGACTTCCGTCCGGCGGTCGTTTCGTCGCAGAAGATCAAGAAGCTTCCGGGCTCCGCGCCCGACCCGATCGTTCTGGATGTGAACCCGGACATCGCGGCCGAACTGGGTGCGGCGAAGCGTCCTGGTCAGCTGCTTGTCGCGTTTGCCGCCGAGACGCATGACGCGCTGGAGCACGCGCGCGCCAAACTGGTGAAGAAACGCGCCGACCTGATCGTCGTTAACGAGGTGGGTCCGGGCCTCGTGTTCGGCCAGGACAGCAACACGGTCACTCTGCTGGGCGCCGACGGATCCACCGCCACCTTCGGTGAACTCCCCAAAGACGATGTGGCCGATATGATTTTGGACCACGTCGTGGCACGCCTGGATGCCCAGGCCGTGGCCATCCAGCGGGGCTGACTACACTTCCGCGTTACGTTGTATTCGACAAATCTGAGGAGCACCGTGGCACGCCGCCTGTTCACCTCCGAGTCGGTCACGGAAGGCCACCCGGACAAGATCGCTGACCAGATCAGCGACGGCATTCTCGACGCCCTGCTCGAGCAGGACCCGCGCAGCCGCGTCGCGGTGGAGACCCTGATCACGACCGGCCAGGTGCACGTCGCGGGTGAGGTCACCACGCAGGCTTACGCCGACATCCCCAAGATCGTGCGCGACACCATCCTGCGGATCGGTTACGACTCGTCGAAGAAGGGTTTCGACGGAGCCTCCTGTGGCGTCAGCGTCTCGATCGGCTCGCAGTCGCCGGACATCGCGCAGGGTGTGGACAGCGCCCTCGAGCTGCGTTCCGGTGACAGCGAGCACGTGCTCGACTCCCAGGGCGCCGGCGACCAGGGCATGATGTTCGGCTTCGCCTGCTCGGAGACGCCCGAGCTGATGCCGCTGCCGATCGCCCTCGCGCACCGGCTCGCCCGCCGGCTGTCCGCCGTGCGCAAGGACGGCACCATTCCGTACCTGCGCCCGGACGGCAAGACCCAGGTCACCATCGAGTACGACGGTCTGCGCCCGGTGCGGCTCGACACCGTCGTGGTGTCGTCGCAGCACGCCGCGGACATCTCGCTGGAGTCGCTGCTCACCCCGGACATCCGCGAGCACGTGATCGCGCCGGAGCTGGAGAGCCTCGGCATCGACACCGAGGGTTACCGCCTGTTGGTGAACCCGACCGGCCGCTTCGAGATCGGCGGCCCGATGGGCGACGCCGGCCTGACCGGCCGCAAGATCATCGTGGACACCTACGGTGGCTACGCCCGCCACGGTGGCGGCGCGTTCTCCGGCAAGGACCCGTCGAAGGTGGACCGCTCCGCGGCGTACGCGATGCGCTGGGTGGCGAAGAACGTGGTCGCCGCCGGCCTGGCCGAGCGCTGCGAGACCCAGGTGGCGTACGCGATCGGCAAGGCGCACCCGGTGTCGCTGTTCGTCGAGACGTTCGGCACCGAGACCGTGCCGGTGGACCGGATCGAGAAGGCGATCAACGAGGTCTTCGACCTGCGTCCCGCCGCGATCATCCGCGACCTCGACCTGCTGCGCCCGATCTACCAGCAGACCGCCGCTTACGGCCACTTCGGCCGGGAGCTGGCCGAGCTGCGCTGGGAGAGCACCGACCGGGCCGCGGACCTGAAGAACGCCGCTTCCTGATCGTTGTTTTCTGGTTTTGGAGGAGCCGGTGCCCGTTGGGGCGCCGGCTCTTTTGATCTGTGCGCCGGTGATTTGCGTGTTTGTTCGCATGAACGTTGTGGATGGTTCAGAGGGCTACTCTTCGGCGATGACGGCTGTCCAGGGTGAACGGCTGATCCTCGTCCGGCACGCGATGCCGGCCGTCGACCCGGCCGTTCCTTCCGAGCACTGGCCCCTCGCGTGGGACAGCCGGGTCGCCGCCCGGCTGCTGCGCCTGCACGTCTCCCATCCCGCTTATTACGTGGCCAGCACCGAGCCGAAAGCCGCGCAGACGATGCAGGAGATCGCCGGGGCTCAGCACGTCGTGACTGATGACGCGCTGGCTGAGGTGCATCGGCCGCACTTCTGGTTCAGTGATGACGAATATCGCTCGGCCGCCCTGGATTATGCGTCGGGCGGGTGCCCGGAGGGGTGGGAGCCGCATTCCGCGGTGATCTCGCGCTTTGACGGGGCGATGGTGAAACACGCGGCTGCTGCCGCTTCGCAGGGCCGGACTTTGGTCGTGGGGACGCACGGGCTGGCGCCTACGGTGTGGATGGCGTCGCGGTACCAGATCGCGGATCCTGCGGTGTTCTGGTCGGAGCTTCGGTTCCCGGACATCGTGGAGATCGATTTGGTGCATGAAGAGGTCCGCTGCGTCACCCATTGAGGGGTGCTGGGGGTCTCGGGGGGCTCGGGGGGCTCGGCGCTGGACGGTCTGGCTGGTGCTCGGTGCTGATCCTGCTGGTTCATTGAGGTCTCGTTGGCGGAGGACGGTCGTTCTTGATCGCCTCTGCGGCTCGGCTTTTCCGTGGCGATCGTGGTCCCCGAATCGCGGCCCGGCGGCAGCCGCGGCCCAAGACTGCGCGTTCCCGACGGGTGTGTTGATTTCGGGTTCGATACGCGCCTTAACTCGACACGCACCGGGTGGGGTGCTCGCGGGGTGAGCCGTTCAGTGGGGCGAGCCGTAGCCCAGATAGGTCATCGGGCCGTTATGAGGTGTCTGGCCTACGGCTGGCCGGCGCGAGCCGTAGGCCAGATATGTAATCGCACCCTCATGACCTATCTGAGCTACGGCTCGTCCCGGCGTACGGCTCACCGCCGGCGGCAGAACACACCCGACCACGATTCGACGTCACGCATCCCGCGGGTAGATGGCTACCTCAATTTGACCAGCAGGGTCAGTGCTGTGACGGCGCTGGGAGCCAGCTCGTTTCGTCCGGCTGGCTGTGGGTGCTTGATCGGCTGCCCGTGAGGCGGAGCCAGCTGGACCTGTCGGCGGGTGGGCCAGGCCACACGTGAGGCCACCGTGTGCCCGGGTCTACGCGCCCGTGGCGATCTTGAGCGTTTCTCCACCGCCGGGCGTGCACAAAGGCTCAAGATCGGCGGGAGCTGGACCGCAACGCGGGGCCGGCTTGTGCTTGTGGTCGCCGGCTGGGCGATTCAACGACCGTAAGCGCTGGCCGGGCTTGCCACTCACGGCGGTTGGCCGGCGCTGAGGGCTGCCGGCCGTACGGCGTGGCGACCGCCAATGACAGCCGGGTGTGTGGCTGGCGCTGAGGGCTGCCGGCTGTACGGCGTGGCGACCGCCTGTGACAGCCGGGTTTGGACGGCTGGCGCTGGGGGCTGCCGGCTGTACGGCGTGGTGACCGTGGGGTACAGCCGAGCTTTGGGTGGCGGGTTGAGTGGTGTCTCACGTGTGGTGGGGCGGTGTCCGGGCAGAGTTGTCGTAGGGGCCGGGCAGAATGTTCGGCGATGGGGACCAAGGGTGCGCGCAGTGAACGGGAACCGGCCGAGCGGCTGCCGGTCGCCCGAGTCTGCGTCGATGTGGCGCTGCCGCACCTCGATCGGCCGTTCGACTATCTGGTGGCGGCGGCCGACGACGAGGCCGCGCAGCCTGGTGTGCGGGTCAAGGTGCGGTTCGCCGGGCAGTTGATGAGCGGCTTCCTGCTGGAGCGGGTGGAGTCGTCCGGTCACGGCGGCAAGCTGTCATATCTGGAGAAGGTCGTCTCGGCCGAGCGGGTGCTCGATCCGGAGATCGCCAGGCTCGCGCGGGCGGTCGCCGATCGTTACGCGGGCAACCTCGCCGACGTGCTGCGGCTGGCGGTTCCGCCTCGGCACGCGCGGGTCGAGACCCAGGCCGCGCCGGCCAAGCCAACCATCGCAGAGGCGACCCCGGCCACGCCGGATTCTGAGCCGCACACAACAGAACCGCACACAACAGAGCCGGACACAGCTGAGCCTGCTGCGTCGGTCGCAGGTGAGAACGAGGCCGAGGACTTGGCGTCGGCTGAGGCTGAGCCCGAGGCTGAGGCCGGAACTGAGGGCGGGCCCGGGACTGAGGCTGGGCCCGGGACTGAGGCTGGGCCCGGGACTGAGGCTGGGCCCGGGACTGAGGCTGGGCCCGGGACTGAGGCCCGGTCTGAGGCTGGGCCTGGGGCTGCGACCCGGATTAAGGCTGGGCCTGGGATTGAGGCTGAGACCTGGACAGAGGCTGGGCCAGGGACTGCGGCTGCGGCGCGGCTGGGCGCGGGCTTAGGGCCGCTGCTAGTGGGCCCGGCCGCTGGGGGCGGGCTGGGGGAGATTCGGGGGCCGGCTCCGGGTGGGTGGGACTCCTATGCGACCGGGCTGGGATATCTGCGGGCTCTGGAGGACGGGCGGGCTGCTCGGGCTGTGTGGTCGGGGCTGCCGGGGGAGGACTGGGCCGCCCGGATCGCTGAGGCTGCCGCTGCCACCGTGCGCGGCGGGCGTGGGGTTGTCATCGTGGTCGCGGACGCCCGGGATCTCGACCGGGTTGATCGGGCTCTCGGTGCCGTGCTCGGTGAGGGGCGGCACGTCGCGTTGAACGCGGCTCTCGGGCCGGCCGAGCGTTACCGGCGGTTTCTCGCTGCCAGCCGGCATCGGGTGCCGGTGGTGGCCGGGACCCGGGCGGCCATGTGGGCGCCGGTGGAGAAGCTCGGGCTCGTGGTCATCTGGGACGACGGTGACGATGTGCTCGCCGAGCCTCGGGCGCCTTACCCGCATGCTCGGGAGGTGCTGCTCACCCGGGCTCAGCTGGCCGACTGCGGTGTGCTGGTGGGGGGCTTCGCGCGTACCGGGGAAGCGCAGTTGTTGCTGGAGACCGGGTGGGCGAAAGAGATCGTCGCGGAGCGCGCCGTGCTGCGCCGGCGGTCGCCGGCGATCGCGCCCACCGGGGATGACCCGCAGCTGGCTCGCGACCCGGGTGCGGTGAGTGCGCGGCTGCCCAGCCTGGCGTGGCAGACCGCGCGGCAGGCTCTGCAGAACGACGCTCCGGTGCTGGTCCAGGTGCCGCGCCGGGGTTATCTGCCGTCGGTGGCGTGTGCCGAGTGCCGGACGCCGGCACGGTGCCCGCACTGTGCCGGGCCGCTGGGGCTGCAGGGCGCGCGGGACGTGCCGATCTGTCACTGGTGCGGCCGGGGGTCGGCGGCGTACTCGTGCCCGGCCTGTGGTGAGCGGCGGCTGCGTGCCTCGGTGACCGGTGCCCGGCGGACCGCCGAGGAGCTGGGCCGTGCCTTCCCGGGTGTGCCGGTGCGCACATCGGGCAAGGATGAGGTCTTGGTCACGGTCCCGGGGGTCGCGTCCGTGGTGGTCTCCACGCCCGGCGCCGAGCCGGCCGCCGAGGGCGGGGGATATGGAGCGGTGCTGCTGCTCGACGCGTGGGCGTTGCTGAGCCGTTCCGATCTGCGTGCCGCTGAGGAGACGATGCGCCGCTGGCTGAACGCGGCGGCGCTGGCTCAGCCGGCCAACAAAGGCGGCAAGGTGGTCGTCGTGGCGGACGGATCGCTCGCGCCGGTGCAGGCGCTGCTGCGCTGGGACCCGGGCTGGTTCGCCGCTCGTGAGCTGGCTGAACGCCGTGAGCTGGGCTTTCCACCGGCCGCCCGGATGGCGAGTGTCACCGGTACGGCGGCGGCGGTGGCCGACCTGCTGGCCCATGCGAGCCTGCCGGACGGCGCCGAGGTGCTCGGCCCGGTTCCGGCAACGCCGGCCCGCGGTGGCCCACCGGCGAACGGTGGCGAGGCCCCCGAGGAACAGGAGCGGATGCTGCTGCGGGTGTCCCGATCCAAGGCCGGTGACCTGGCGCGGGCGCTGCACGAGGCGGCCGCGATGCGCAGCACGCGCAAGGCGGCTCAGCCGGTACGCATCCAGGTGGATCCGGCCGACCTGTTCTGACCTCAGCCGTAAGAAGAACGAAACGTAGACTGGGCGGGTGCAAGCCACCACAGTCAGGAGTTTCGCCGCGTGACCGTCCAGCCCATCCGTCTTTTCGGCGACCCGGTCCTGCGTACCCCGGCCGACACCGTCGTCGATTTCGACAAGGAACTGCGTAATCTGGTCAAGGACCTGGTCGAAACGATGCAGGACGAGGGTGGCGCCGGACTGGCCGCCCCGCAGCTCGGCGTCGGTCTGCGCGTCTTCACCTTCGACGTCGACGACGTGGTCGGCCACATCGTCAACCCGGTGCTCTCCTTCCCGGACGACGAGGAGCAGGACGGCCCCGAGGGCTGTCTCTCCATCCCCGGCATCTACATCGACACCAAGCGCCGGCAGAACGCGGTCGCGAACGGTTTCAACGAGCACGGCGAGCCGATCCAGCTCGTCGGCACCGGCCTGATGGCCCGCTGCGTGCAGCACGAGACCGATCACCTCGACGGCGTTCTGTTCCTGGACCGGCTGGACGCCGCCTCCCGCAAGGAGGCGATGAAGCAGATCCGTTCCGCCGAGTGGTACGACGCCGGCAAGCCTCCGACGGTCAAGGAGAGCCCGCACAGCATCTTCGGGTTCGGGCGGTGATCACATGCGGATAGTCTTCGCCGGCACACCCGAGGTCGCGATCCCGAGTCTCGACGCGATCGCCGCCTCCCGCCACGAGCTGGTCGCGGTTCTGACCCGTCCGGACGCGCCGGCCGGCCGTGGCCGCCGCCTGGTCCGCTCGCCCGCCGGTGCGTGGGCCGACGAGCGCGGCATCGAGGTGCTCACCCCGGAGAAACCGCGTGACCCCGAGTTCCAGGAGCGGCTGCGTCAGATCGCGCCGGACTGTGTGCCCGTGGTGGCGTACGGCGCTCTGGTCCCGCCGAGCGCGCTGGAGATCCCGAAACGCGGCTGGCTGAACCTGCACTTCTCGCTGCTGCCGGCCTGGCGTGGTGCCGCGCCGGTGCAGCACGCGGTGCTGCACGGCGACTCGGTGACCGGCGCCAGTGTCTTCGAGCTGGAGGCGGGGCTGGACACCGGCCCGATCTACGGCACGCTGACCGATCAGATCCGATTCAACGACACCTCGGGTGACATGCTGGCCCGGCTCGCTGTCGAGGGCGCCGGCCTGCTGGTCGCGGTGCTCGACGCGATCGAGGCGGGCACTGCCCGGGCTCACCCGCAGCCGGCCGACGGTGTCTCGTTCGCGCCGAAACTGACCGTCGACGACGCCCGGATCCGCTGGGACGACCCGGCGTTCGCGGTGGACCGGCGGATCCGCGCCTGCACTCCGGCGCCGGGCGCGTGGACGACGCTGCGCGGCGATCGGCTGAAGCTGGGACCGGTACGCCCGGTGGCGAACGCCGGCTCGCTTCCGCCCGGTGAGCTGCTGGTCGAACGTACGCAGGTGCTGGCCGGCACCGCGACAACTCCGGTGATTCTCGGCGAGGTCCGGGCCGCCGGTAAGAAACCGATGTCCGCCACCGACTGGGCGCGAGGCATGCGGATCCAAGCAGGGGAGAAATTCGCATGACGGAACATCGCGCATCGCGGCCGCACAGCGGCGGTCCGCGCCGGCCGGCGGGGCCAGGTTACGGCCGTGACGGCCGCGACGGCAGGGACGGGCGTGACTTCCGCAGTGGCCGGGCGCCGCGCGCCGGTCGCCCGCCGTCCGACCCGGCACGCCAGGCCGCGTACGAGGCGATCGCCGCGGTGCACCGCGATGACGCGTACGCGAACCTGGTCCTCTCCGAGATCCTCGGCGGGATGGGTCTGCACGGCCGGGACGCGGCGTTCGCGACCGAGCTGACGTACGGGACGCTCCGCGCGCTCGGCACCATCGACCTGATCATCGCGGACGCGGCCGGCCGGGAAGTCGCCCGGATCGACCCGCCGGCCCGGGACGCTCTGCGGCTCGGCGTCTACCAGCTGCTCTACACCCGGGTGCCGGCGCACGCCGCGGTGAACCAGACGGTCGACCTGGTCCGCGCGGTCGCGCCGGGAGCCTCCGGTTTCGCGAACGCGGTGATGCGTACGGTCTCCGAGACGCCGCTGGACGGGTGGCTGACCAAGGTCGCGCCGGATTACGAGGCCGACCCGATCGCCAACCTGTCGGTGATCCACCACCACCCGCAGTGGATCATCCGGTCGTTCGCCGAGGCGCTCGGCGGCGACCTGGAGGAGACGGCCCGCCTGCTGATCGAGGACAACCAGCCGCCGGCCGTGCACCTGTGCGCGCGCCCCGGCCGGGCGGACGCGATCGACCTGGCCGACGAGGTGGACGGTGTTCCCGGCGCGTTCTCGCCGTACGCGGTCTATCTGAACGGTGGCGCGCCGCGCGAGATGGCCGCCATCCGTGAGGGTCGCGCCCACGTGCAGGACGAGGGCTCGCAGCTGGTCGCGGCCGCGCTGCTGGCCGCGCCGGTCGAGGGCCGGGACAACCGCTGGCTGGACCTGTGTGCCGGCCCGGGCGGCAAGACCGGCCTGATCGGCGCGATCGCCTCCGGCCGTGGCGCCGAGGTGACCGCGGTCGAGGTGTCCGAGCACCGGGCCCGCCTGGTCGACCAGGCCACCGAGGGCATGCCGGTGACGGTGCTGCCGATGGACGGCCGGTCGGTCGGGCGTGACCCGGACCTGCCGGAGGAGTCGTTCGACCGGGTTCTGGTCGACGCGCCGTGCACCGGGCTCGGCTCGCTGCGGCGTCGTCCCGAGGCGCGCTGGCGTCGTCAGCCGGCCGACCTGCCGCCGCTGACGAAGCTGCAGCGGGAACTGCTGGTGGCGGCGCTGCGGGCGGTCCGGCCGGGTGGCGTGGTGGCGTACGTGACGTGTTCGCCGCACATGGTCGAGACGCAGGTGACGGTGAGCGAGGGCGCCCGCCGGAGTGGTGTCGAGGTGGACTTCGTGGACGCCCGGCCGCTGCTGCCGCCGGGCATGCCGGGCCTCGGCCCCGGCCCGACGGTGCAGCTGTGGCCGCACCGGCACGGCACGGACGCGATGTTCCTGGCGGTCCTGCGCCGCACGAGCTGAGCAGAGCGCGAAGAACGAACGAACGGAAAAGGCCGGGCCCGATGGGCCCGGCCTTTTCCGTGTGAAGCGAACTATCGGACCGCCGTCACGCCCTCGTTCTCCGTGGAGGCACGCTGCCCCGGGATGACGGGGGCGGGCGACACCGGCGCGACCTCAGCGGCCGGAGCGGCCGGCGCTGCCGGGCGCGCGGACGCGTACCGGTCACCGCGGCCGAGAGATCCCGCCGCCGCAGCGAGCTTCGTCTTCAGAATCCGGGCAATCGGCTTCTCGAACAGACGATGCAACAGGTACGCCGACACCAGCATGATCGCGATGACGACGGCCAGCACCACCGGCCGCGGCGCGAAGTCGCGGATGCCGTAGATGATCGTCCAGCCGATGTTCTCGTGCAGCAGGTAGAACGGGTAGGTCAGCAGCCCGGCCGTGGTCAGCCAGCGCCACTGGATGCGCGAGGTGTACCCGAGGGCGATCGCCAGCAGGATCAGGAAGAAGAGCGTCACCAGGATCGCGCCGACCGTGCCGGACAGCTGGGCGTCCAGGTGGGTACGGCCGACGTAGCCGACCCGCCGGAACGTCCAGTACTGGGCCATCGCGAACGACGCCGCGAGCAGCCCCCAGAGCAGCATGTCCGGCCCGAACCGGTGGATCAGGTACAGGGTGATGCCGGCGACGAAGAACGGCGCGTACTCGGCCTGGAGCAGAACCTTCAGCAGCGGGAAGTCCGTCTGGAAGGAGATCGCCGAGGCGAGCAGCCAGGAGTACCCGAAGATCACCGTGCGGCGCAGAGTGAGCCCGCGCCACACCACGACGGTGAAGAGCAGGTAGAAGAGCGCCTCGTTCCAGAGGGTCCAGTACACCGCGTCCACGTGCGGGGCCCCGATCGGCGCCTGCAGCATGGTCAGGTTGAGGACCACGTCGTGCCAGCTCTTCGGGTTGCGCACCACCGGCCAGATGGTGATGACCGCGGTGGTGATCAGCACGGCGGCCCAGTACGCCGGGAACAGCCGGATGATCCGGGACTGGAAGAACGCCCCTGGCGTCCGGCCCCAGCAGCTCATGCAGATGACGAAACCGCTGATCATGAAGAACAGCTGAACGCCCATCCAGCCGTACTGACCGACGTGATGCAGCGTGGGGAAGGCGGTTTCCGGCTTCACGCCCCAGGAGTCCTCGACGCCACGGGTGTAACCGGTGTAGTGGTACAGCGACACGATGAGTGCCGCGACGAGGCGCAGGCCGTCGAGCGCGGCGAGCCGGTTGGTGCGCGGGCGGGCACCGCCCTGCTCTGCCGGGGCGGCGGGCTCCGGCCGCCGCAGGCCGGGGAGAAGCGTCATGGCGGGTAACAATACATAGACCACAGGTGGCGCACATGGTCCCCATGGCCAGGGCATTGCCAGGTGAGATACAACCGGGCAAGTGTGCGCCCGGCCGCCCGGGCCATACACTTTCAGCCGTGGAACTGTCGCCGATCATCGCGCCGAGCATCCTTGCTTCCGACTTCTCCCGGCTCGGGGAGGAGGTGCGGGCGATCGAAGGGGCCGCGGACTGGGTCCACGTGGACGTCATGGACAACCACTTCGTGCCGAACCTGACGCTCGGCCTTCCCGTGGTGCAGAGCCTGCGTAAAGCCACGGCGATCCCGTTCGACGTGCACCTGATGATCACCGACCCGCAGCGCTGGGCCCCGGCGTACGCCGAAGCGGGCGCCTACAACGTCACCTTCCACGCCGAGGCCTGCGACGACCCGGTGGCTCTCGCGAAAACGCTGCGCGCGGCCGGCTCCAAGGCGGGCCTGGCGATCGACCGGGACACCCCGGTCGAGCCGTACCTGGAGCTGCTGCCCTACCTCGACACCATCCTGATCATGACGATCAAGGCGGGTTTCGGCGGCCAGGCGTTCATGCCGGAGATGCTGGACAAGGTGCGTGACGTGCGCCGCCGCGCCAAGGTCAACAACCTGGAGATCCGGATCGAGGTGGACGGCGGCATCGCGGCCGACACCATCGAGCAGGCCGCCGAGGCGGGCGCCGACGCGTTCGTCGCGGGCACCGCCGTCTACGGCGCCGCCGACCCGGCCGAGGCGATCCGCAAGCTGCGTGGTCTCGCCGCCCGGGCGATGGGGGTGGCGTGACGGCCCGTTCAGGGACCATCATCGGAACCACTGTCCCCCGGCGCTGTCCAGGAAGGTGCGATGAGTGCGGCTGAGTCCCGCCCCGAGATCGATCCGGAGCTGGAATCCGAGGAGGGTCCCGACCTGATCCTGGTGGTCGACGACGACCAGGACATCGCCAGCTTCGTCGAGTTCAACCTGAAGGTGCACGGCTTCGAGGTGGTCCGGGCCAAGGACGGTCAGGAAGCGCTCGAGGTCATGGAGACGCACCGGCCGGGTCTCGCCGTGGTCGACTGGATGATGCCCCGGATGGACGGCGTCGAGCTGATCCGCCGGATCCGGGCCGAGCCGCTCACCTCGGCGCTGCCGGTGATCATGCTGACCGCGAAGAGCATGACCGTGGACAAGGTGGTCGGCCTCACCGCCGGCGCCGACGATTACCTGGTCAAGCCGTTCGACACGGCCGAGCTGATCGCGCGGGTCTCCACCACGCTGCGCCGTCACAAGGACGCCCGTGAGGTGTCGCCGCTGACCGGCCTGCCGGGCAACGCGCGGGTCCGCCGGGAGATCGGCGAGCGGATGCGCAACGGCGGCGATTACTCGGTGGGTTACATCGACATCGACCGCTTCAAGAGCGTGAACGACGTCTACGGCTTCGACCGCGGCGATGACTTCATCATCGCGCTGGCACGCAGCCTCCAGCGGGCCAGCGCGAAAACCGGCCCGCCGTCCATCTTCATGGGCCACATCGGCGGCGACGACTTCGTCTTCATCTGTACGCCGGACCAGGTCCTGCCGCTGACCAAGCGCACCGTCACCGATTTCGAGCGGGTGGCCGACCGCCTCTACGAGCCGATCGACGCCCAGCGGGGTTTCATCGAGGTGCCGGACCGGCGCGGCAACAAGCAGAAAGCCGCTCTGGTCACGCTGTCGATCGGGGTGGCGCAGGCGACCTCGGAGGGCCGCCGGTTCGCCGATCCCCGGGTGGTCATCGCGGTCGCCTCGGAGATGAAGAAGGTCGCGAAATCCCAGCCGGGCTCCTACGTCGCGATCGACCGCCGCCGTGAGGCCGAGGAAGGCGCGTAAGCCGGCACGTACTCCTGACCGGTCATGGCCTGGATCGTCGCCATCAGCTCGTCGGTGCGCGCACGGGCCTCGCGCGGGGTTTGAGCACGTCCGGCCACGTCCAGCGCCGGTCCGAAGGTGATCGAGATCGGTCGCCGTTTCGGGCGCAGGATGTCGGCCGGGCGGGCCTCGCGGGTCCCGAGGATGCCGACCGGGACGATCGGGACACCGGCCTGTGCGGCGAGGCGGACCGCGCCGGTGCGGCCTCGATAGAGACGGCCGTCGGGGGATCGGGTGCCTTCCGGGAAGACCGCGACCAGCCCGCCGGCGCGCAGGATCGGCACCGCCGCGTCGAACGCGCTGAGCACGGCCCGCCCGCCGGCGCGCTCCACCGGGATGGCGCCCATGCCGGTGACCGCGTGCCGGGTGAGCCAGCCCCGCGGCCCGGTCGCCCGGAAATATTCGGCCTTCGCCCAGAACGCGATGTGCCGCGGCACTGTGACCCCGAGAAACAGCTGGTCACCGACGGTCTGATGATTCGGGCAGAGGATCGCGCCGCCTGCCGGGATGTGTTCCAGACCGGCGACCTGCGGTCGCCACACGCGGCGCAAGGTGCTGCCGACGGTCACGTTCGTGAGGACATAAAGAGCGGGGGTACGCGTCACCGAACGCCTCCCATGTGCGCGGTGATCACGGCCTCGAGCAGGGGTTCGGGGCCGGGCAGGCCGGTGGCGAGTGGGAGACTGCCCCAGTTCCACAACTGGACCACCCCGTGCAGCCCGGCCCAGAGCGCCCCGGCGGTCACCTCCGGCGGCGCGTCGGCCGGCTTGGCTTCGGCGACCAGGTCCACGAGCAGGCCGAACAGTGGCATGCTGGTGCCGCGAAGCCCCAGGTGGCCGCTCTCCAGCAGGTCGTGGCGGAACATCAGCTCGAACATGCCGCGCTCCTCGGTGGCGAACCGGGCGTAGACCCCGGCGAGCAGCACCACCCTGGCGCGCGGATCGGCCGGCGCGTCGGCGAGGGCGGTGGCGACCCGGGCGGCGAGGTCGGCGAACCCGGCCCGGGCGATCGTCGAGAGCAGTTGCAGATGGGTGGGAAAGTGTCGCCGGGGCGCGCCGTGCGAGACGCCGGCGCGGCGGGCGATCTCCCGCAAGGAGAGCGCAGCCGAGCCCTCGGCGCGGACCAGGTCGATGCCGGCTCGCACCAGTCGCTCCCGTAATCCGTGGTCAGACTCCATAGACAATGTCTACCAGGAGATCGTAGACGTTGTCTACTCCTGCCAAATTGGTAGGAATGGTGGGTTCGCCGAATGTTCCCGTTGGGCACGTGATGTGAGGTAGCTCGCTGGCCAGGTGGCAAATTCGTTATTGCGTGCAAGACTCTGACTTGACCCACCACGCGCTGGCGGGACTCGGTGAAATTCCGAACCGGCGGTGATCCGGAGCGAAAGCTTCGGTAAGCCCGCGACCCGGATGTCGTTCCATCGACATGCGGTTGACCTGGTGAGACTCCAGGGCCGACGGTTGATCAGGCGAAAGTCTGGTCAGACAGTCCGGATGGGAGACAGCGCGCGGAATCGGTGAGTCGTGCCCTCGTGGCCGCGACTCCACCGGGGTGCGCGAAGCGTACCCTTGTGTCCGATTCCCGGCGTTTCCCATCATCCTCGGCGCGCGTGTCCGTACCGCGCGAGAGGAATGCCCGATGGTGACCGAGGACGAGGCGATGCGCCGCGCGATCGCGCTTGCCTCCCGCGGCCTCGGCACGACCAGCCCCAACCCGGTCGTCGGTTGCCTGCTTCTCTCCGCGTCCGGCGAGGTCGTCGGTGAGGGCTTCCATGTGTACGCGGGCGGCCCGCACGCCGAAATCGTCGCCCTCGCGCAGGCCGGCGAGCTGGCCCGGGGCGGGACCTGCGTCGTCTCTCTCGAACCGTGCAACCACACCGGGCGTACCGGTCCGTGCTCGGAAGCGCTGATCACGGCCGGTGTGCGGCGCGTGGTGATCGCGGTGGACGACCCCAACCCGGTCGCCTCCGGCGGCGCCGCCACGATGCGGGCGGCCGGCATCGAGGTGACCACCGGGGTCCGCCGCGAGGAGGCCGAGCTCGGCAACGTCGCCTGGCTGACCGCGGTGCGCCGGGGCCGGCCGTACGTGACCTGGAAGTTCGCCGCGACGCTGGACGGCCGCTCGGCCGCCGCCGACGGCACCAGCCAGTGGATCTCCTCGGCCGAGTCCCGGGCCGACGTGCACGTGCTGCGCAGCACCGTCGACGCGATCGTGGCCGGCGTCGGCACCGTGGTCGCCGACGACCCTCAGCTCACCGTTCGTGACTTGCGCGACGGCACCCTGGCGATCAAGCAGCCTCTGCGTGTGGTGGTCGACTCCTCCGGGCGTACCCCGGAAAACGCCCGCGTGCGTGACGCCGCCGCACCCACCTGGATCGTCACCGCGGCCGCGGCCGGAAGCGGCCCTGCGGGCCGGGTTGATCTGAGCCGGATGCTCACCGAGCTGTACGCGCGAGACGTGCGCAATGTGCTGCTGGAAGGCGGCCCGACGCTGGCCGGCGCTTTTCTGGACGCCGGACTGGTCGATCGGGTCATCGGATACATCGCGCCCAAACTGCTCGGCGACGGCCGGGCTGCCCTGATCGACGCCAGCATCGGCACCATCGCCGACGCCGTCGAGCTGGAGTTCACCGAGATCACGCAGATCGGCGGCGACCTGCGCTTCACCGCGTTGCTGCGGCAGAAGGAGAGCCTCTCAATGCCGCAGCAGAAGGAGAGCTGAATGTTCACCGGAATCGTCGAAGAGCTTGGCGAGATTGTTCGCCTGACGGACGACGGCGGCGACTCGGCGGTCATCGCCGTGCGCGGCCCGCTGGTCACGTCCGACGCGGGGCACGGCGACTCGATCGCGGTGAACGGCGTCTGTCTCACCGTCATCGACAACGAGGGCGGGATCTTCACGGCCGACGTGATGGGCGAGACGCTGCGCCGCAGCTCCCTCGGCGCGCTGGCGGTCGGCAGCCAGGTCAACCTGGAGCGGGCCGCCGCGCTGAACAGCCGCCTCGGCGGTCACCTGGTGCAGGGGCACGTGGACGGCGTCGCGCGGATCATCGCCCGCGAGCCGGCCGACCAGTGGGAGATCGTGCGTTTCTCGCTGCCTGCCGAGCTGGAGAAGTACGTGGTTCACAAAGGCTCGATCACCGTCGACGGCGTCTCGCTGACGGTCATGGAGGTCACCGCGGACAGCTTCGCGGTCGGGATGATCCCGGCCACCTCGAAGCTCACCGTGCTGGGCAGCAAGGCCATCGGCGATCCGGTCAACCTCGAGGTCGACGTGATCGCGAAGTACGTCGAGAAGATGCTGGGGAGCCGCAATGTTTGAGAGCATCGAGCAAGCGATCGCGGACATCGCGGCCGGCAAGCCGGTGATCGTGGTGGACGACGAGGACCGGGAGAACGAGGGCGACCTGATCTTCGCGGCGGAACACGCCACGCCGGAGCTGGTCGCGTTCATGGTCCGCTACACGTCGGGTTACGTCTGCGTGGCGATCCCGGAGGCTGAGGCCGACCGCCTCGACCTGCCGCCGATGGTGGAGCATAACCAGGACTCCTACAAGACGGCGTACGCCATCACGGTGGACGCGCGGGTGGGCGGCACCACCGGCATCTCCGCCGCCGACCGGGCCCGGACGATCCGGCTGCTCGCCTCCGCGGAGACCCAGCCGAACGACTTCACCCGCCCGGGTCACATCGTCCCGCTGCGGGCCAAGCCGGGTGGCGTGCTGCGCCGGCCGGGCCACACCGAGGCGTCGGTCGACCTCGCGGTGCTGGCCGGGGCGCGGGCCGCGGGCGTGCTCTGCGAGATGGTGAACGACGACGGCACCATGCAGCGCCGCCCCGACCTGGAGAAGTTCGCCGCCGAGCACGGACTCACCGTGGTCACCATCGCCGAGCTGGTGGCGTACCTGACCCTGCGTCAGGGCCGCCAGGTGGAGCGGGTCGTGGAGACCAAGCTGCCGACCGAGCACGGCGACTTCACCGCTGTCGGTTACCGCACCGAGGCGGACAACGGCGAGCACGTGGCGCTGGTCTTCGGCGAGATCGGCGACGGCGAGGACGTGCTGGTCCGGGTGCACTCCGAGTGCCTCACCGGCGACGTCTTCGGCTCGAAGCGGTGCGACTGCGGCCCGCAGCTGGACGCGGCGCTGGAACGGGTCGCGGCGGCCGGGCGCGGCGTGGTGCTCTACATGCGCGGCCACGAGGGCCGGGGGATCGGGCTGTTGCACAAGCTTCAGGCGTACCAGCTGCAGGACCGCGGGCTGGACACGGTCGACGCGAACCTGGAGCTCGGGCTGCCGGCCGACGCGCGTGACTACGGCACCGGCGCGCAGATCCTCGCCGAGCTGGGCATCCGTTCGATGCGCCTGCTCACGAACAACCCGGCGAAGCGGGCCGGCCTGGAGGGTTACGGTCTGCGTGTCACCGGCCGTGAGTCGCTGCCGGTCCGGCTGCACCCGGAGAACGTGCACTACCTGCGGACGAAGCGCGACCGCATGGGGCATCTGTTCGAGGCATTGGGCTGATCTGGTTCCCGCGTAAGGGAAGATTGAACGGAAAAAGGGGGACTTATCATGGCTGGCTTTGGTGACCCGCACACGGAACCCGTCGACGCTGCCGGGCTTTCGATCGGCATCGTCGGCTCCCGCTGGCACAACGACCTGGTCGAGCACATGATCGAGCGGGCCAAGTCGGCTGCCGAGGCGTGCGGGGTGACCGACGTGGGCGTCTTCCGGGTCGCCGGCTCGGTCGAGCTGCCGGTCGTGGCTCAGGCGCTGGCCCGCAAGTACGACGCGGTGGTCGCTCTCGGCGTCGTGATCAAGGGCGAGACCCAGCACTTCGAGTACGTCTGCGACGCGGTCACCAGCGGTCTGACCCGGGTGGCCCTCGACGAGGGCACGCCTGTCGCGCACGGCGTGCTCACCGTGCAGAGCCTCGGCCAGGCCCGCGACCGTGCGGGCCTGGAGGACTCGATCGAGGACAAGGGCTGGCAGGCCACGGTGGCCGTGCTCGACGCGGCCCTCACCCTCCGCGAGATCGGCAAGCCGGGGATCTTCAACCGGTAACGGCCGGTCAGAGCCGCCCGGCTTCGATGATGCGTGCCAGGAACTGGCGCGTGCGTGCCTCGACGGGGTCGCCCAGCACCTGTGCGGGCGGCCCCTGTTCGAGGACCTTGCCGCCGTCGAGGAACGCCACCCGGTCCGCGACCTGCTTGGCGAAACCCATCTCGTGGGTGGCCAGCACCATCGTCATGCCCTCGCCCTTGAGGTCACGGATCATCGTGAGCACCTCGCCGACCAGCTCCGGGTCGAGCGCCGAGGTCACCTCGTCGAGCAGCAGGAGCCGGGGGTTGTTCACCAGCGCGCGTACGATCGCCACGCGCTGCTGCTGCCCGCCGGAGAGCCGGTCCGGATATGCCGAGGCCTTCGCCGTCAGGCCGACCCGGTCGAGCCAGGTCATCGCCTGTTCCTTCGCCTCGGCCGCGGGGCGTTTGTGCACCCGGACCGGGGCCAGGGTGATGTTGTCCAGCACCGTCATGTGCGGGAACAGGTTGTAGGACTGGAAGACCAGGCCGATCTTCTGGCGTACCGCGTCGGGGTTCGCCCGGGGGTCGGTGATCTCGTCGCCGTCGAGGGTGATCGTGCCGTCGTCGATCTCCTCCAGGAGGTTCACGCAGCGCAGCAGCGTCGACTTGCCCGAGCCGGAGGCGCCGATCAGGGCGACCACCTCGTGTTCGGCCACGTCCAGCGTGAGCCCGTCGAGGATGACGTGATCGCCGAACGACTTCCGGACATCCACGCAGGAAAGAACCACGTCAGGACCCCGCGTTCTGGCGGCGGGCCGCGCGCAGCGTCACCCAGTCGGTGACCCCGATGAGCGGCAGGGCGAGCAGGACGAAGAGAACCCCGGCGACGATGTACGGGGTGAAGTTGGCATCCTGTGCGACACCGATCTGTGCCGCCCGGATCGCGTCGATCGGACCGGCGAGCGAGATCAGGCCGACGTCCTTCTGCAGTGCCACGGTGTCGTTGAGCAGCGGCGGGGCGACCCGGCGTACCGCCTGGGGCAGGACCACGTGGCGCATCGCCTGGCGGTAACTGAGCCCCAGCGAACGGGCCGCCGCGATCTGGCTGGGATGCACCGACTCGATGCCGGCCCGGAACACCTCGGCCAGGTAGGCGCCGTACGTCACGATGATCGCGGCCGCGCCGAGGACCAGGACGTCCGGTGTGCCCTGCAGACGCAGGCCGGGGATGCCGAACGCGTACAGATAGATCACGATGATCAGCGGCAGGCCACGGAACGAGTACGTGTATCCGGTGGCCAGCGCGCGTACCGGGAAGAAGACCGGGCCGCGCAGGGTACGCAGGACCGCGACCACCAGGCCGAGGGTGAGCGCCAGCGCGGCGCAGACCACGAGCAGCCGGATGTTGAGCCAGAGCCCGGTGAGGATCTCGGGAAGGTACTCCACGGCCGCGTCCGGGTCGAAGAACGAGGTCTTGACCCGGTCCCAGCCGGGAGCGCCGGTGATCCCGACGGCGAGCAGAGTGCCGACCACGGCCGTGGAGAGAGCCGCGAGCAGCACGGAACGGACCGCCTTCCGGCGGCGGTAGGCGATCCGTTCCCGTTGCCTGGTGCTTGGTGCGTGTGTCACGAGAGTTCGGGCGCTCCGGCGGTGTCGGCGAGCCAGGTCTTCTCCAGTACAGCGAGAGTTCCGTCCTGGCGCAGCTGATCGACCGCCTTGCTGACACATCCGGTCAGCGCCGAGCCCTTGTCCAGCACGATGCCGAACTGCTCGGGCACGCCGACCTGGGGCAGCTGGCCGACGATCAGGCCGTCGGTGAGCTCCGCACCGGTCATGTAGAACGCGGTCGGCAGGTCCACGACGAGGCCGTCGATGGTGCCGTTCTCCAGCGCCGCTTTCGCGTCGTCGTTGTTGTTGTAGACCGACGGCTGCGCGTCCGGCTTGATCAGGTCGGTGACGGCCTGGTAGCTGGTCGTGCCGACCTGGGCGCCGAGCTTCGCGCCCTTGAGGTCGGCGATCGACGTGGCGCCGGCGATCTTCGAGCCCTTGGTGGCGATCACCGTCTGCCGCACGAGGTAGTACGGCGACGAGAAGTCGACGGCCTCCTTGCGCTCGTCGGTGATGGAGAACTGGTTGATGTCGATGTCGAAGGCCTTCGGGCCGGGCGCGATCGCGTTGTTGAACGTCACCGACGCCCACACCACGTTGGCGGCCGGGTACCCGAGACGGTCGGCGACGGCGTACGCCACGGCGGACTCGTAGCCCTTGCCGTTGGCCGGCTTGTTGTCACTGAACCATGGCTCGTACGCCGGGTTGTCGGTGCCGATCGTCAGCTTGCCTGGCGTCTCGGTGGCGAGGCTGCCGGGCGCGCAGTTGTCCGCCGAGGAGGACGACGCTGAGGCGGTGGGGGAGGAATCTTCCTCCACGGGAGAGCAGGCGGTGACGGCGGCGAAGAGGAGCGCCACGCCGCCGAGCGCAGCGGGGGTGTATCGGCTGACCATGCCGGGCAGCTTAGAAGACGTCCCAGTGGCTGGGGGCGTTCGTCGTCAAGACGTGATGAGCTGCCACAATCGTTTCCCGTGAAGACGTTCGAAGAACTGTTTGCCGAGTTGCAAAGCAAGGCGGCGGAACAGACCCCCGGTTCGAGCACGGTCGCGGCGCTCGAACGCGGA
Organism: Actinoplanes lutulentus; assembly: GCF_003259845.1. Taxonomy (GTDB): domain Bacteria; phylum Actinomycetota; class Actinomycetes; order Mycobacteriales; family Micromonosporaceae; genus Actinoplanes; species Actinoplanes lutulentus. The sequence goes on along the minus strand of NZ_QLMJ01000026.1, from coordinate 115,648 downwards.
GTCCACTTCATCGGCAAGAAGGTCGTCGAGGAAGCCGCCGAGTCCTGGATGGCGGCCGAGCACGAGGGGCCGGAGCGGGCTGCCGAGGAGATCTCTCAGCTGCTCTACCAGGCACAGGTGCTGATGATCGCCACCGGACTCGAGCTCAAGGACGTTTACCGACATCTCTGACGCGCGTCCCTGACCCGTTGACAGAGATCGAAGGAGCACGTCCGATGCTGCGCATCGCCATTCCGAACAAGGGCACCCTGTCCGCACCGGCGTCACAGATGTTGCGGGACGCCGGGTACCGCCAGCGCACCGACCCCAAAGACCTGCTCTGCCGTGACGAAGCCAACAACGTCGAGTTCTTCTACCTCCGTCCGAAGGACATCGCCACGTACGTGGGCTCCGGTGACCTCGACCTCGGCATCACCGGCCGGGATCTGCTGGTCGACTCCGGTGTTCCGGCATCCGAGTTGCTCGACCTGAACTTCGGCAAGGCCACGTTCCGCTGGGCCGCACCGGCCGGCGCGCTGACCAGCACGGCCGAGATCGGTGGCCGGCGGATCGCCACCGCGTACCCCGGTGTGGTCGGCCGTTACCTGGCCGAGAACGAGGTGAAGGCGGACGTCGTCCGCCTGGACGGCGCGGTGGAGAACGCGGTCCGTCTCGGTGTGGCCGACCTGATCGCGGACGTCGTCGAGACCGGCGCGACGCTGCGGCAGGCCGGGCTGGTGACCATCGGCGACCCGATCATGCAGTCCTCGGCCATCCTGATCGGCCGTGAGGAGCAGGTGCCGGCCGGCGCCGCCCAGCTGCTGCGGCGCCTGCAGGGTGTGCTGGTGGCGCGGAACTTCGTGATGCTGGCGTACGACGTCCGGGCCGACCTGCTGGACCAGGCGACCGGGCTGACGCCGGGCATCGAGTCGCCGACGGTCTCCCCGCTGCACCGCGAGGGCTGGGTCGCCGTGCAGGCGATGGTCCAGCGCGGCGAGGTGCACCGCATCATGGACGAGCTGTACGAGCTGGGCGCCCGTGCCATCCTCGTCACCGACATCGCGAATTGCAGGTTGTGATGACAGCGGTTGTCTTCCGGCCCAAGAAGATCCGGGTGGTGGCGATCCCGGCGGCGATCGCGGTGGCGGTGCTGTTCACCGTCCTGAGCTTCGGCCTGCACGGCAACGCCGGGTTCGAGAACTCGCGGGCCAGCTTCCAGCGCGGTGACCAGGCCGCGATGATCGGGCTGGGCATCCTGCTCGGGCTGGGCATCCTGGCGTTCTGCCGTCCGCGGGTCACCGCTGACGAGCAGGGCGTGCACGTGCGCAACGTGGTGGGCGGTTACGACCTGCCGTGGGACGTGATCCGTGCGGTCCGCTTCGACCGGAACGCGGCCTGGGCGAGCCTGGAGCTGCTCGACGACGATCAGGTCTCGGTGCACGCGTTGCAGGCGGTCGACAAGGACTACGCGGTGGAGGGTGTGCGTACCCTCAGGTCCTTGCACTCGGCGGCGACGGAAGCCTGAGTTTCACCCGCTGGTGGCTCCCGTGAGGGAGCCACCAGCGGAGCTGCTAGACTTGCCGCTAGTCGACCACGCCATGCCCTCGAACCGGTCTCCGGAAAGAGGGCACAGGCGCGAAAGAGGAGCCCGCTAGGTTCCCACCCGAGTCACTTAGGTGGCTGGGTCCGGTCACCCGGACAGAGTTCTGCTCTGTGCTGGGGCGCGTCCTCCCGGACGCCGATGACCGGTCGAGCGGGCCCCGCCATGTGCTTTTCACAGCACTGACGGGGTCTTCTGCTTTCCCGGCGTCCCGCCACCATCGGGACACTCGGGGCCGACCGCCATTGGCATCATTCGTAACGCACACGGCGTTATGGATGAGAGAACAACGTTCTGAGGAGGCCCCATCAGCGTCGAACCACGCGTGAACGAACAGATCCGGGCTCGTGAGGTCCGCCTGGTCGGTCCGGAGGGTGAGCAGGTCGGCATTGTGCCGCTCGAGCGCGCTCTCCAGCTGGCTGCGGATGTCGACCTGGACCTGGTCGAGGTTGCTCCGATGGCGCGGCCGCCGGTGTGCAAGCTCATGGACTTCGGCAAGTTCAAGTACGAGAGCGCACTCAAGGCTCGCGAAGCGCGGCGCAACCAGCAGCAAACCGTCATCAAGGAAATGAAGCTTCGGCCGAAGATCGACCCGCACGACTACGAGACCAAAAAGGGTCACGTCGTCCGGTTCCTCAAGGCGGGCGACAAGGTCAAGGTGACGATCATGTTCCGCGGCCGTGAGCAGAGCCGCCCCGAGCTGGGATTCCGGCTGCTTCGCCGGCTCAGCGAGGAGATCTCTGAGCTCGGCTTCGTCGAGGCCAGTCCCAAGCAGGACGGCCGGAACATGATTATGGTGTTGGCCCCGCACCGGGCCACGAAGGCCGCAGCGGCCGCCACGGTCGCCGCCAACGCGCGTCCGCCGCGGGAGCCGCGCGAAGGCGAAGAAGCCGAGGCCGTCGCGGCCCCGGCCGAAAGCACCGCAGAGTAATCAGCTTTTCTCGGCCTCCCCTCGGTTGCCGGGAAAGATCAGAAAGAGGCGTTCAGTGCCGAAGATGAAGAGCCACACCGGCATGGGCAAGCGGGTGAAGGTCACCGGTAAGGGCAAGCTCGTCACCGAGCAGGCCGGTAAGCGTCACCTGCTGGAGCACAAGTCCTCCCGGGTCACCCGCCGGATGACCGGCACGGTCACCGTGGCCAAGGCCGACACCAAGCGAGTGAACAAGCTTCTGGGCCGCTGACGCGAGCCTGACCAGTTCCCCTAAGGAGTAACTAGAAATGGCACGCGTCAAGCGGGCGGTAAACGCCCAGAAGAAGCGCCGTACCCTGCTCGAGACCGCGAGTGGCTACCGCGGCCAGCGCTCGCGCCTGTACCGCAAGGCCAAAGAGCAGGTGCTGCACTCGATGCAGTACGCGTACCGCGACCGCCGTGACCGCAAGGGCGACTTCCGCCAGCTGTGGATCACGCGCATCAACGCGGCCGCTCGGGCCAACGGCATGACCTACAACCGCCTGATCCAGGGTCTGAAGCTGGCCGAGGTCGAGGTGGACCGCAAGATCCTGGCGGAGCTCGCGGTCAACGACGCTGTCGCGTTCGCCGGCATCGTCGAGATCGCTCGCGCGGCTGTCGCTGCCGAGGGCACCGGCGGCGCTGCCGCTCAGGCTGCCTGATATCGCGTAGCACTTTTTCGAGGCGCCTCCCGATTCGTCGGGAGGCGCTCGTCGTTTCTACGGAGACCAGGGATGTTCACACCTCGTACCCCTCGGATCATGACGGCCCGGCGTCTGCAGCGGCGCAAGGATCGCGATCAGACCGGCCGATTCCTCGCCGAAGGGCCGCAGGCCGTTCGCGAGGCACTCGCCGCCGGCGCCGTGCTGGAGCTGTTCGCCACCGGCCACGCGCTGAGCCGGTACGGCGACCTGGCCGCGCAGGCGCCCGAGGTCTCGCCGGTGACCGACGACGCGCTCGCCGCGCTGACCGAGACGGTCAGCCCGCAGGGTCTCGTCGCGGTCTGTGAGCAGAACGACGTGCCGATCGCCGAGGCGCTCGCCAAACAGCCCCGGCTGGTCGCGGTGGTCGCGGAGATCCGTGATCCGGGCAACGCCGGGACCGTGCTGCGCACGGCCGACGCGGCGGGTGCGAGCGCGGTGATCTTCGCCGGCGACGCCGTCGATCCCTACAACGGCAAGTGCGTACGCGCGTCGGCCGGCTCGCTGTTCCACGTGGACGTCGTCCGTTCCCCGTTGTCCGTGGTCGAGCTGCTGCAGGACAGCGGGCTCCAGGTGCTCGCCACCAGCGGCACCGGTGAGGACGACGTGGACTCGCTGCTCGACGGCGGTCAGCTGGCCGCCCCGACGGCGTGGCTGTTCGGCTCGGAGGCGCACGGCCTCTCCGCCGAGCTGCTCAAGGGCGCCGACCGGCGGGTCCGGGTGCCGATCTACGGCGAGGCGGAGAGCCTGAACCTCGCCGCGGCCGCCGCCGTCTGTTTATATGCCTCGGCTCGCGCGCAGCGCTGACGGTAAGCTGGGACGCATGTCAGGTCGACTTCTGTTTATGCAGCCCGCTGGTCGCGGGCGCCAGATCTGACTTTTCTGCGCTCCCTCTGACCGGCGGGCTGCGGCCATGCCGCGCCTCCGTAGACTGCCTTCGGCAAATTCGTGTGAGGGAGACCATGTCCTACCGCAACGATCCGTACGACCCGAAGCAGGCCGTCCTGCTGTCGCCCGAGTCTCTTGAGGGCGCGGTCGTGGACGCTGAGAAGGCGTTCGCCTCGGCCGCCGACCTCGACGCGCTCGGCGCTCTGAAGCCCGCTCACCTCGGCGACCGCTCGCCGGTGTCCCTCGCGCGCCGGGAGATCGGCTCGCTGCCGCCGGCCGCGAAATCCGACGCCGGCAAGCGGGTCAACGTGGCCCGTCAGGCCGTGCAGGCGGCTTTCGACGCCCGCGCCGCCGAGCTTGAGGCCGACCAGGCCGCCCGGGTCCTCGTCGAGGAGCGCGTCGACGTCACTCTGCCGTGGACCCGCCGCCCGCGCGGCGCCCGGCACCCGCTGACCACCCTCATGGAACACATGGGTGACGTGTTCATCGGCATGGGTTACGACATCGTCGACGGTCCCCAGCTGGAGCTGGAGTGGGCCAACTTCGACGCGCTCAACATCGGACCGGACAACCCGGTACGCGGTTCCGCCGACACGTTCTTCGTGGACCTTCCCGGCCTGGTGATGCGGACGCACACCTCACCCGGCCAGGTGCGGACCATGCTCGACCGGCAGCCTCCGATCTATGTGGTCAGCCCCGGCCGGGCGTACCGGACCGACGAGCTCGACGCGACGCACAGCCCGGTCTTCCACCAGATCGAAGGCCTGGTGATCGACGAGGGCATCACGATGGCCCACCTGCGCGGCACGCTCGACCACTTCGCCAAGGCGATGTTCGGCCCGGACGCGAAGACCCGCTGGCGGCCGCACTACTTCCCGTTCACCGAGCCGTCCGCCGAGTTCGACGTCTGGTTCGCGCAGCACCGCGACGGCCCGCGCTGGGTCGAGTGGGGTGGCTGCGGCATGGTCAACCCGCGGGTGCTCACCGCCTGCGGCATCGACCCGGCCCGCTACAGCGGGTTCGCGTTCGGCATGGGTGTCGAGCGGACCCTGATGTTCCGCAACGGTGTCAGCGACATGCGCGACATGGTCGAGGGCGACGTGCGGTTCACCACGAACTTCGGAATGGAGTCCTGAAGCGATGAAGACGTCACTGTCGTGGCTGCGCGAGTACGTCGAGCTGCCCGCCGGGATCACGGCTTCGGAGCTGGACACCGCGCTGACCAACCTGGGCATGGAGGTCGAGGGCATCGTCGACCAGGCCGCCACGGTCACCGGTGACCTGGTCGTCGGCCGGGTGCTCACCATCGAGGAGCTGACCGGTTTCAAGAAGCCGATCCGCTTCACCACTGTCGACGTCGGCCGGGACGCGCCGCAGGAGATCGTCTGCGGCGCCCGCAACTTCGCCGAGGGCGACCTCGTGGTGGTCATCCTGCCCGGTGGCGAGCTGCCGGGCGGATTCAAGATCGGCGCGCGGAAGACGTACGGGCGCAACTCGAACGGCATGATCTGCTCGTCCGCGGAGCTCGGGTTGTCCGGGGACCACTCGGGCATCATCGTGCTGCCCGCCTCTCTCGCGGAGAAGCCGGGCGCCGACGCGCGACCGGTGGTCGGCCTCGACGAGGTGCTGATCGAGGTCGAGATCACGCCGGACCGTGGGTACGAGATGAGCGTGCGAGGGATCGCGCGCGAGCTCGCCACGCATTTCGGGGTGGCTTTCACTGATCCGGCTGCTGTTTCTGCTTCTGGGGCTTCTTCGGAGGCGCCGCATCCTGTCGCCATCGACGACACCGTCGGCTGTGACCGCTTCGCCGCCCGCGTCGTGCGTGGCATCGATCCGGACGCGCCGTCACCGGAGTGGATGCAGCGCCGCCTCGTCGCGGCCGGCATCCGCACCATCTCGCTGCCCGTCGACATCACCAACTACCTGATGATCGAACTCGGTCAGCCGATGCACGTCTTCGACCTGAACCGGCTCAAGGGCGGCCTCGTCGTGCGCCGTGCCCACCCGGGCGAGAAACTGACCACCCTCGACGGTGTGGCCCGCGTTCTCGACGCCGAGGACATGGTGATCTGCGACGAGACCGGTCCGATCTCGCTCGCCGCCGTGATGGGTGGCGAGACCAGCGAGTGGCAGCAGGGCACTGTCGACGTGCTCCTGGAAGCCGCACACTGGGACCCGATCATGGTCGGCCGGACCGCGCGGCGGCACAAGCTGTTCAGCGAGGCCGCGAAACGCTGGGAGCGGGGTGTCGACCCGCAGTTGCCGCTGGTGGCGCTGCAGCGGGCCGTCGAGATCCTGACGGAGCACGCCGGGGGAACCGTGGACGAGCGGATCCTCGACATCGACCACGTGGTGCCGCCGGCGCCGGTCCCGCTGCCGGTCGGGTTGCCCTCCCAGATCGTTGGGCTGGACTTCTCCGCCGCCAAGATCACGGACTTGCTGACTCGCGTTGGCTGCGCCGTGAGCGGCACGGATCCTCTCCACGTCGTTCCGCCGACCTGGCGTCCCGACCTGCTCGCCCCGATCGACCTGGTCGAGGAGGTGGCCCGGCTCGGCGGTTACAACGACATCCCGAGCGTGCTGCCGCCGGCCGGCAGCAGCAACGGTCTCACCCCGGCGCAGCGCCAGCGTCGCTCGATCGGCCGCGCCCTGGCCGAGAACGGGTACGTCGAGGTGCTGTCCTACCCGTTCGTCGCGCCGTCGACGGCCGACGCTCTCGGTCTGGCCGTCGACGATCCCCGTCGTAGCGCGGTGCGGCTCACCAACCCGTTGTCCGAGGAGGAGCCGCTGCTGCGTACGTCGCTGCTCGCGCCCCTGCTCGGCATCCTCAAGCGGAACCTGGGCCGTGGCCGTCGTGACGTGGCGCTCTTCGAGACCGGCACGGTCTTCCTGCCGCACCTCGCCGCATCCGCGCCTCCGGCGCTCGGTGTCGACCGCCGTCCCACCGCCGAGGAGTGGGCCGCCGCCAACACCATCGTCCCCGCGCAGCCGTGGCACCTCGCCGTGGTGCTGACCGGCGACCTCGACCCGGCCGGTTGGTGGGGCGAAGGACGCGCGGCCGGGTGGGCGGACGCCATCGAGGCGGCGCGCGTCGCGGTCGCGGCCGCGGGCCTTCTCGCTTCGCGGATTTCGGTACGCGCGGCAGAGCAGGCGCCGTGGCACCCCGGCCGATGCGCGGCGATCCTGGTCGACGGCATCGTGATCGGGTACGCGGGCGAACTGCACCCCTCCGTCGTGGCGGCGTTCGAGCTGCCGAAGCGGACGTCAGCCGCCGAGATCAACCTGGACGCGCTGCCGGCCGCCCCGGTGATCGACGCGCCGCGGATCTCCACGTTCCCGGCGGCGCTGATCGACGTGGCGCTGGTGCTGGACCGTGCGGTTCCGGCCGGCGACGTGCGGTCCGCTCTCGCCGAGGGCGCGGGCGAGCTGCTCGAATCGGTCGCGCTCTTCGACGTGTACGAGTCGGAGCAGCTCGGCTCCGGGAAGCGTTCGCTGGCGTACAAGCTGACGTTCCGCGCCCCGGACCGGACGCTGACGTCGGAGGAGACGATCGCCGCCCGCGACGCCGCCGTGGCGGTGACCGCGTCCCGTTTCGGAGCGGTGCTGCGCGGCGCGTAGTCGGTTTCATGAACGCCGGGGCCCGCGGGCCCCGGCGTTCTCATGTCAGCTTCCGGGTTGCGGCGCGGCCGCCGGGCTGCGGTTTCCCGCCGTGTCCACCGCGCGGACGCCGAAGAAGACGTTGTCCTTCGACAGATCGATCGTGACGGCGGCGACCTTGCCGACTCCGACCACGTGCTGCCAGTCCGGTGCCGTCGTCTCCCGCCACAGCACCTCGTAACCGGCCAGGTCCGGCTCGGTGCCGAGCTGCCAGCGCAGCGTGGTCTCGTTGGTCAGCTGGGTGGTGTCGATGACCACGCCGCGCGGGGTGCCCGGCGCCTGCGCGAGCGACCACAGCGTCGCGGCGTTGACCCGGGCCACCCGGGCGATGTATCCGAAGTCGCAGAACTCGACCAGGTCGCCGTACTGAACGCCGTCCTCGACCCGGACGTCCTGATGCTCGTGCGCGAAGTTCTCCCGCGGCTCGGTGAAGCGGGCCGCCGGGTAACCGCGGAGCAGGAACGAGATGTGGTCGCTGCCGCGCAGGTAGCGGTCACGCCGCCAGACGACGCGGACGTTCATGTCGTCGGGCTCGACCTCCTTGACGAATCGACCGAGTTGCCGCGACGGCCCGTCGTTCTCGCCGCCCACACTGCGCCGGGTATTGGCCTGCGCCGCCGTCTCCGAGGTGGGCACCCCCTCGACGAAGAGCCGCACGGTCCTCTTGTCCGGGCGGGTGCCGTCGTGGGCGTCGCCGGTGCCGACGATGTCGTTGCTGAACATGGCCTGGATGTCGGCGCCGGCGTCTTTGTATCGCTGTGCCATGTGGTCGGAGCCGTACAGGCCCTGCTCCTCACCGGCGACCGCCGCGAAGACCAGTGTCGCCTCCGGTTTGCGGGTGGCGAGGACTCGGGCCAGCTCCATGATCACGGCGACACCGGACGCGTCGTCGTCGGCGCCCGGGGCGTCGCTCACCGCGTCCAGCACGTCGGAGGCGCGGGAGTCGTAATGGCCGGTCACCACGTAGATCCGCTCCGGCGTGACACTGCCCCGCAGGGTGGCGATCACGTTGGTGATCGTGGTGGGCGCCGGGATACGCGGGGAGACGGGCTGTACGAAGGACTGCAGCTCCACCGTCATCCGCCCCTCGGACGTGGCGGCGTAGTCCTGGAGCCGCTCGAATATCCAGTCCCGGGCGGCGCCGATTCCGCGTACCGAATCGGTCTGTGAGGAAAGGGTGTGCCGCGTGCCGAAGGCAGCGAGCCGGCGCACCGAGGTCTCGATCCGCTTCGGATCGATCTCGCGAAGGATCGACCGGAGGTCGGGTCCCGGCCGGGGACCGGCGGCGTGCGCCGTGTTCGGCGCGGTGAGAGAGCCGGCGGCCGCGGCCGCCGCTGACAGCGTGAGAACGGTACGACGGGTCGGGCGCGCTCCATTCATAGGTGTCAGTCTATGTGACGGGGTGGCGCCGGATTGATGATCTTTGCTAGAACTCCGCATGTCTTCTATGGATATTCGGTAGGGAGCTCCACCATGTTCAGCAAGCGTTCCGTAGGTATGGCCGTGGCGTCCGTGCTGTCGATCGCCGGCGCGGTCTTCGCGGCCCCGGCGCCGGCCATGGCGATCGACTTCGAGCACAACTACGTGACGGCGAGCAGTGCGCCGACCGGCTCGCTGAAGTGCAACGAGATCATCGGGGCTCGGGTCTGCTTCAAGGCCGACGGCGACATCTGGTACGTCAAGGACATGGCCGCCGACAGCGCCTCGGCCGAGATCGTCTGGAATGTGTACGACGCGAAGGCGAACCTGACCCGCTATGGCAAGTGCACCAACAACCTGGGCAATGGGACGTGGGGGTACTGCAACAAGAACTACCTCGAAGGGCTGCACGTCAGCGGCATGATCCAGATCTTGGACTACTCGAACGGCAAGCTGGTCCGGCAGAGCCTGGCGGCGCCGTACGCGAACTGAGGTTGAGCGTTCGTCAGGCGTGGCGGGTGGCGGCCTCAGGTGGGGTGCGCGTTCGTCAGGCGTGACGGGCGCAGATTCTTGTGCCGTTCGGCCGGCCGGGTGGCGCTCAGTGCTCGTACGCGGCGTTCGAAACAGCACTGGAGCCAGCTCGTGCCATCCGGCTGGCTTCCAGTGCTGGTCACGACCTTCGCGAGACAGCACTGACGGCCGGCCGGACTCTGCACGGGGTGAATCCAGGACCCACCGTGTGCTCCCGTCCACGCGCCCCGAGCTCGTTGAATGCTCCGGGCTCACCGTGTGCTCCGGGCTCACTGTGTGCTCCGGGCTCACGGTGTGCTCTGGGCTCACTGTGTGCTCCAGTCCAGGCCAGTCATGCCCTGCTAGCGGCGGTTGTTCACCCCACGCGCCGCCGAGGCCGGCGGCCTGCCGAGGTCACCCGCCTGCCGAGGGCGGCCGCCGGGTGAGCCGTAGCTCAGACATGCAATCGGGCTCTCATAAGGTGCCGGAGCTACGGCTGAGGGCCGCGAGCCGTAGTCCGGACACGTAATCGCGGTCTCATAACCCCTCTGAGCTACGGCTCGGTGGGAGGCCTTCGGCGAACGTGCCGCGACACGACTCGCGCAGTGACCCGACCGGCATCGAAAGGTCCGGCGCGTCGTGGCGGGTCCGAGTGGCGGCATTGATCGCAGCGCAAGCCGGTGTGGTCCCGGATCGGCTTGCGCTTGTGGTCGCTGTCAGGCCGTTTTGACGACCGCGAGCACAAGCTGGCGTCCGGCGTGTGCCTGTCGAACACCCGGTCTGCCGAGCGTCTGGTCTTGTGAGCGCCAGCTTTTGCCGCGCGCGCCGCTCGGCCTCGGCTCGGCCCCGGCTCGGCTCGGCTTCGGCTCGGCCCCGGCTCGGCCTCGGCTCGGCCCCGGCTCGGCTCGGCTTCGGCTCGGCCCCGGCTCGGCTTCGGCTCGGCCCCGGCTCGGCTTCGGCTCGGCCCCGGCCCGGCTTCGGCTCGGCCCCGGCTCGGTCTGGTGCGTGGGTGGGTGGGTTAGGTTGCCGACGGGACTGGTTCTGGGGAGGTTGGCTGGTGGGCGGTTCGGCGTACCAAAAAGGTCTCGACGCAGACCAGGAGCAGCATCAGAGTGCTCACCGCCAGCAGGAAGACCGCGAACGCGCGCAATCCCGCCCCTTGGTGGGCGAAAGCCGCCGCCGCCACCAGCGCGCCCAGATAGGTGAAGGTCCGCAGCAGCCCCGCCGCCGCGCCGATCCGGGCCGGGTCGGCCTGGTGGTAGACGGCGTTCTGGTTGACCAGGTTGTTGATGCCCTGGGGGAGTCCACAAGCGGCGGCGATCAGCACCAGAACCCAGACCGCCGTCGACGAGCCGATCGGCAGAAGCAGGGCGCACGCCGCGATCTGGGTCAGCGCGCCGACCAGCAGCACCAGGCGGAAACGCGTTGAACGGCCGGTCAGTGCCGACCCGCCGATCGCGACCAGCGACATCGGGAGCAGGACCAGGCCGGCGACCGACGGGCTCAAGCCCCGGCCGGCCTGCAGCCACTGGGTGAATCCGTATAAAAACGCGTAGGTGATCGTCTGCGCCATCAACGTGCGTAGGTACGTCCGGATCAGCGGACCGTTGCCGCCGAAGACCCGCAGGTCGATGAAGGGTTCGGCGATGCGCAGCTGATGCGTCACGAAAGCCGCGCCGGCGATCAGGGTGAGCGCGAGGAACCAGTACCGGCCCATCAGCGCCAGCATGAGCGACGTCAGCGTGGCGGCGAACAGCAGCGTGCCGAGATAGTCGAAGCGGGGTCCGGGAACCCGGGCCGTGCGAGGCAGGCGGAGAGCGCCGAGGATCAGGCACGCGGCGGCGAGCGGGATGTTGACGGCGAAGACGGTACGCCAGCCGCCCGCCGTGATCAGCAGGCCGCCGATTGTCGGGCCGATCACCACGATGGTCTGCGCGGCCACCGTGAGCAGGGTGAGCACCGAGCCGGGACGTTCGGTGCGGGCGCGTTTCAGCAGGTACATCGCGGCCGGGTATCCGGCGCAGGTGCCGATGCCGAGGATGACCCGGGCGACGACCAGCACGGCCAGCGACGGCGCGAGGGTGCCGATCAGCCCGGCGACGCCGACCATCGCGGAGCCGATCAGGTAAAGGGTGCGCGGGCCGTACCGGTCGACCAGCCGGCCGACCACGGGCTGGCCGGTCGCGGTCGCCAGGTACAGCGCGGAGACCAGCCAGGACGTCTCGGCCGGCAGGGCGTCGAAGGCGATCCCGATCGGCACCAGGGCCACCGCGATCATCGACGAGTTCACCGGGTTGAGGGCGGCGCCGAGGACCAGCGGGGCGATCAGCCGACGATTCATGCGCTGAAACTATGGAAACGATGTTTCCATACGAAGCGAGAATAACCGAGATCACATGATCTCGACCGGGGTTCCCGCCGGTGGGTGACCGAAGATGCGGGCCGCGCTCCCGCCTCGGGAGAGCAGTTCGTAGAAGACCCGGCCGTTCCACCCCGAGCTGCCCGGTGCGAACGACATGGCGCCGGCCGGCACCGCGAAGACCCCGTCGCTCACTGTTGCCGAGGATTCCCGGTCGCCGACGCGTACCCGAATAAGCGACCCGGCAGGAGCCGGCGCCGAGTCCCAGGTGGTTTTGATGTTGCCGTACCCGTCGGTGTACGCCACCGCCTGTTTCGGCGGCGGGCCGACCGGCAGCACGTCGCCGAGGGGGTTGAGCGAACCGTTGGCCAGGTCGGCGAGCGCGGCCGGGAACACGTCGCGGGAGCGGAACTGGGATCCGTGGTCGGCCACGTCCACGGCCCGGATCGGGACGCCCTCGGCGGCGAGGAAGGAGAGGCTGGCGCCGGAGTTCACCCCGACGACCAGCACACCGGAGTCGAGCCGGGCGGCGGCGAGTCGCTCACCGGCGTTGTTCGCCCGGGGTTCGTCGTGGTCCTGGCGGGGAGCGACGTTGGCGTAGATGATCCGGTCGGCCGGGCCCTCGCCGAAGGCGAGCTGTGCCACGCAGAAGCCGGCCGAGACCGTGTCGAACGCCGGCACCGGCACGGTGATGACCTCGGCCGTGGGCAGCAGGGTGGCGAGTCGCTGGCGGACCTCGGCGAAGGCGAGATCTCCGGAGCCGTAGTCGGCGACGACGGTAAGGAGCATGACCCGAAGGTTACTCCGATTTAGCCCCTTTTGCCCGGAGTAGCCGACGGGCGTCCGGGCGGTCCTCGGTGTCCACCCGTGCGCAGCCCGAGGAGACCAGCTCCCAGTCGCCGCCGGACAGCGCGGCATCGAGCCGGGACCGGATCAGCTCGACCTGGTCCGGCGGAGAGGTGAACAGGATCCGGAGCCGGTCACCGTCGAGCCTGGTGACGACGTCGAAACCGTCCAGCAGGGCGCCGATCGACGCCGGTGCCGGGCTCAAGACCGCCTGATGGGCGTAGACCTGCCGCATGAGCGCAACGGTAGCTCTCAGTCGATGGTGTGCCCGCCGTTGACCGTGATCCGCTCGCCGGTCACGAAGCGGGCGGCGTCCGAGCAGACGAACGCGACCACGTCCGCCACGTCCTGCGGGGTGCCGATCCGCCCGAGAGGGACGTCGGCGACATATTCGCGAGTGTCATCCGGCGACAGCGGCCCGTGCCTCTCGACCGGGATCCAGCCCGGCGCCACCACGTTGACCGTCACGCCGTGAACGCCCAGCTCACGCGCCCACGTCCGGGCCAGCCCGATCTGCGCGCCCTTGGCCGCGTTGTAAGCCGACGCCCCCGGAATCGCCCGCTCGAACGAATCCGAACCGATGTGGACGAACCGCCCGGTCCCCAGCGAACGCATCCCCGGCAGCGCGGCGGCCAGCAGCAGCGTCGGGCTCTTCACGAAGAACTCGAGCTGATCCAGATGATCACGCCAGGAGACCAGCTCAGCCGGTGCGGACGGCTGTGGTCCGGTCGCGTTGGCCACGACCGCCTGGACCGGGCCCAGCCGATCGGAGGCTTCGGCCACGAGGTCGCGTACCCCTGCCTCGTCGGTGATGTCGGCTCGCAGAGCCGCGGCCTGACCGCCTGCCGCGAGGATCTCCGAGGCGATGCGCTCGGCGCCCGCCGCGTCCGAGCGATAGTTGATCGCTACCGGCCATCCGTCGGCGGCGAGCCGGCGCGCGATGTGCGCGCCGAGGCCGCGCGACGCTCCGGTGACGAGGGCGCTTCCCAAGATCGGCACGACCGGAAAGGTACAGCGCCCCCGCCATCAACCACTAGAGCGAGATATAGAGACGCTTGCCCGCCGGACGGAAACCGACCCGCTCGTAGACGCGCCAGGAGTCCTCGCCGCCGGCCTCCAGCCAGGCGATCTCCGCGCCGCGTTCGAAGAGCAGCCGGGCGACGCCGGCGGTGATCGTGCCACCGAGTCCGAGCCGCCGGAACGCCTCGCGAACCGCGATGCCGCCCACCTCACTCAGCCCGTCCTGCGGTGCCGAAGCCTGCCCGCCACCTGCCCAGACACCCTCGGTGGTGCGTGCCGCCAGAGCGATTCCGCCGCGCTCCTGAGCGCGCCGCACTCCGGCCACCGCCGGCTCGGTCGCCTCCGGCGCCTCACCGAACGCCTCCATCTGCGCGGAGATCATCCCGGCCCGCTCACCGTCCGTGCCCGGTTCTTCCAGGACAAAATCCGAGGGTACGCGGGAAAGCACGAGCGTTTCGGGCGTGCAGATCAGGTATTCGTGACGTGCCTCGACGGTGAAGCCGGCCGCCAGGAGCAGGCTTTCCAGCTGCGGGGCGGCGCTGATGACGTACTCAAGCCGGGGTTTGCGATCGGCCTGCTCGAACGCCTCGACCAGGGCGGCCACGTCGGCAGCCGTGATCGTCGCACCGGGCTGCGGCGTCGCGTAGTTGACGAAGGGACTTGCCGTGTCCGGGTCCAGGCCTGCGACGAAGGGGCCGACCTCGACCGGCTTCGGGCGGGTGCGGAGGTTGGACACGACGGAGCGCTGGATGCGCAGATCCATGATGAGAGTGACCTTTTCGAAAGAAGTGACGACGTCTGCGGGTGCGTAGGACCAGCGCGGACGGGTGGAACCGTCAGCGGCGGCCGCTCGGCCGGGCGGCGATCACAGGCTTCACTCTTTCGAACACTCGATTTGTCAATGATGGAGCGCGGTCGTCCGTGCTCGTCCGATGAGGCTGTCACGGCCGAATCTGCCGGCGCAAGGCCTTTTTCAGCAGCGGCTTCAGACACCGGCGCGGGCCGGCCGCCTGCGCGGCCCGCACCGGAGTTGCCTCAACTCTCGCCGACCCATCGGCGGTTGTCCATGGCCGTCAGTTTTTTGTCGGACCGGCTCGCTAGGGTTCCGGCCATGCTTTCGTTCGCGATCCCGTCCGCCTGGCGCCGGTTCGTGCTGCCGCGCCGGGCCGATGCCCTGCCGATGCCGGCGGTTCAGGCTGTTCGGGTGGGCCATGCCGCCGAGCTGCTGAGCGCGTTCCAGGGTGACGTGCTCTCCTCGCTCGTGCACCCCAACACTCCCGCCGACGTCTCCGCGGCGGGCCGGGCCTACCTGTCCGGCGACCCGGCGGCGCCACCGCTGGGCGCCGGCGCGGTGGCTCAGGCGATCTCCGGGATCCTCGGGTGGAGCAGGCTGGACGAGGCCGAGGGCTTCGGTGACTACTGGCGCGACCGGCACGGGCTCGCCTTCGCGGCCGCCGCGACGGCCGAGCTCGCCGGTCTCTACCCCGGTGACTTCGGGGTCAGCCGCCCGATCATCCGGGGCGTGCCCGACCGGGATGCGACGGGTTACTCGACGTCCCTTGCCATCCGGGTCGCGTACCGTTTGCGCGCTGCCGTGGTCGCCGCGCCCCCGGAGGAGTATGAGCAGGTCGTGACAGGTCTCGCGGCCGTGCGCGGCGAGTCGCTGCCGCAACGCGCGGTGATCTCGGTGCTGGCGCCCGACGAGGCGGCCTGGGGTGAGGAGATCATCGCGCGGGTTCTGCGCCGGACCGACCGGCCGGCGCTCAAGCTGCTGATGCTCACCGTCGTCACCGACGGCGACGTGGGGCTGCGGCTCGCCGAGGAGACGAGCACCTGGCAGGTGACCCACGACTCGCAGCTGCTCTATACGTTCGTGGCCGGCGTGGGCGACGCGTCGGTCCCGGCCCTGGTCCACTGGCTCGACGAGCACGGCACCGCCGACGGGCAGAAAAGGCTGCTCGCCGCGCTGGCTGCGATCGGCACCGACGAGGCTTTCGCCGCGCTGGCCGAGCGTCTCGACCGGCCGCACGTGCCCGGCGCCGTCGCCGACGTGTCCGCCCGGCATCCGGAGCGCGCGCTGCGGATGCTCGCGGCCTCCGACCGTCCCGCGGCGACCCGGTTGCTGCGCACCCAGGTGGTCAACCAGATGGATCTCGCGGCGGAGGTCCATCCGGCGCTCGACGGCCCGGCCGCCGAGCGGCTCGGCGCGGTCCTCGAGACGCTGGGCGCGGCCTTCGCGGACAGCGCCGACCCGGCCGACCTGCCGCCGATCCTGGCCGACCCGCCGTGGGTCACTCCGATCACCCGCAAACCCGTGGTCGTCACCGGTCTCGTGGCCGGCGATCCGGTGAGTGTTGACTGGGCGGAGGGCGAGCGGGAGTCCTGGTCGACGAGCAACTGGGCACGCCGGCACGGCGGCGACCATGACTTCGCGGCCGTGGCCCGCCGAGTCGGCACCTCGGAGTCGAACCGATGGGACGAGATCTATTTCTTCCTGATGGCGCCCGACGAGTTCACACTTCCGCTGATCGAGCGCTGGCGTCCGGCCGACGCTGGTGACATCGGCGACTGGGGGCGGGCCGTGCTCGCTCGGTACGGCGTGGCCGCCGTCCCTGCGCTTGTCGACTGCGCGCTCCGGGCACCGGTCTCCGCCGCACCGGTCCTGGCACCGGTCGCGTCGCCGGAGATCGCCCTGTTGATGGCCGGCTGGCATCAGCGTCTCCGGTCGGTCCGCAAGATCGCGGCAGCCTGGCTGACTCGGCATGCCGCAGCGGCTGCCCGGGCGCTGGTGCCGGTCGCGGTGGGACCGCTCACCGGGAAGAGCGCTGCGGGCAAGGCCGGCGCGGGCGCGGCCAGTGCGGGCAAGGCCGGCGCGGGGCGTGCCGACGCCGAGGACGGTCTGCGTGCGCTCGCGGCCGCGGGCCAGGCCGATCAGGTGCGCGCCGCGGCGGCGAGCTTCGGGCCGGACACCGTCGCCGCGGTCGACGAGATCCTGGCCGTCGACCCGCTGACGATCCTGCCCAAGACCATTCCGGTGTCGCCGGAGTGGGCCAACCCGGCGTTGCTCCCGCCGATCCGGCTCACCGGTGGCCGGGGCGCGCTGCCCGCCACGGCGGTCGGTCACGTGATCACGATGCTGGCGATCTCCCGGCTCGGTGACGCGTACCCGGGGCTGGCCGTGGTGACCGCCGAGTGCGAGGTGGGTGACCTGGCCGAGTTCGCCTGGGGGCTGTTCACCGAGTGGCGCGAGGCCGGCCACCCGGCGAAACAGAACTGGGCTCTGGACGCCCTCGGCCTGCTCGGCGACGACGAGACGGTTCGCCGCCTCGCCCCGGTGATCCGCGCCTGGCCCGGTGAGGGCGGGCATGCCCGCGCGGTGTCCGGCCTCGACGTGCTCGCCGAGATCGGCACCGACGTCGCCCTGATGTACCTGCACGGCATCTCACAGAAGGTGAAATTCCGCGGCCTCAAGGAGCGCGCCCAGGAAAAGATCGCCGAGCTGGCGGCGGCGCTCGGGCTCAGCGCCGACGAGCTGGCCGACCGGCTCGTGCCCGACCTGGGGCTGGACGCGGACGGCAGCCTCGTCCTCGACTACGGGCGGCGGCAGTTCACCGTCGGCTTCGACGAGCAACTCAAGCCGTTCGTGGCGGACGCTGCGGGCAAACGGCTCAAGGCCCTGCCGAAACCGGGTGCGACCGACGATCAGCGGCTCGCGCCGGAGGCGTACCAAAGGTTCTCGGCTCTGAAAAAGGATGTCCGGGCGATCGCGGCCGACCAGGTGCGCCGGCTCGAGCGCGCCATGGTCGATCAGCGTTCGTGGACCGGTGACGACTTCCAGCAGTACTTCGCGGGGCATCCGCTGCTGCGGCACCTGGTGCGACGCCTCGTCTGGCTGCGCATCGACGAGTCCACCGGCGTGCGCCTGGCCGAGGACGGCACGTTCGCCGGCGTGACCGACGAGGCCGTGGTCCTGCGCGACGACGAGCGGATCGCGGTGGCGCATCCGCTCACGCTCGGCGGCGAGCTGGCGGCCTGGTCGGAGGTTTTCGCCGACTACGAGATCCTCCAGCCGTTCCCGCAGCTCGGCCGCGATGTCGAGACGCTCACCCCGGATCAGATCGAGGAACGCCTGGGCCGGTCCTTCCTGGGGACGACCGTGCCCACCACGAAACTGCTCGGTCTGGAACGCCGCGGCTGGCAGCGCGGCGCACCGCAGGACGCGGGCGTGCAGGGCTGGTTCGAGCGCGACATCCCCGGCGACCTCAGCCTGGTCATCGACATCGACCCGGGCATCGCGGTCGGCGCGCTGGACGTTCTGCCCGACCAGACGATCCAGGAGGTCTACGCCGAGGCCCGGTCCGGCAACCGCTGGCACCGGCGGGACACCGCGAGCGGGCTGCGCGAGCTCGACCCGATCGTCGCGGCCGAGGCACTGCGTGACCTGAAAGAGGTGCTGTCGTGAGTTCTGCCGTCGAGGTCTCACCGGGGCGTGCGCAGCGGCCACCGGCCGAGGTGCGGTACGCCGATGAGCTGGCCCGGCTGCGGGCTGCCGACGACGCGCCGAAACCGCCCGGTTGGGCGCTGAGCCTGCGGGCCGCGCGGGCGTTCATCGTCGGCGATCCGAAACTCGGCGTCGCCCGCAAGTTCGTCGGTGACCCGTCGCTCATCGACCGGGCCCTGGTCAGCCTCGCCACCAGCCGGGGCCTGTTGCTCGTCGGTGAGCCTGGCACCGCGAAATCGCTGCTCTCCGAGCTGCTCGCGGCGGCGGTGAGCGGCGACTCGACGCTGACCATCCAGGGCGGCGCGGCCACCACCGAGGACCAGATCAAGTACTCGTGGAACTACGCGCTGCTCGTCTCCGAGGGCCCGACCGAGCGGTCGCTGGTCCCGGCGCCGCTGCTGCGCGGCATGGCGCAGGGCAGCACCGTGCGGTTCGAGGAGATCACCCGGTGCCCACTCGAAGTGCAGGACTGCCTGCTCTCGCCGCTCTCCGACCGGGTGATGGCGGTTCCCGAGCTGCCCGGTGACGCCGGCATGGTCTTCGCCCGGGACGGTTTCAACATCATCGCCACGGCCAACACCCGGGACCGGGGTGTCAACGACATGAGCTCGGCGCTGAAACGGCGCTTCAACTTCGAGACGGTCTTCCCGATCGCCGACTTCGACACCGAGCTGACCCTCGTCGAGTCCGAGGCGACCGAGCTGCTGCGCCGCTCCGGTGTCACCGCCCCGCCGCGACGGGACGTGCTCGAAGTGCTGGTCACGACGTTCCGGGAGCTGCGTACCGGGCGGACCGCGCGCGGCGACGAGATGGAACGGCTGTCCTCGGTGATGAGCACCGCCGAGGCCGTGTCGGTGGCGCACGCGGTCGGGCTGCGCGGCTGGTTCCTGCGCGGCACCTCCGGCGACGCCGCCGACCTGGTCTCCTGCCTGGCCGGCACGGCGGCCAAGGACAACGCGGAGGACCTCGCCAAACTGCGGCGGTACCTGGAACAGCACACCTCGTGGCGCAGCGGCGGGCAGTGGCGGGAGCTGCGGGACGCGCGCCGGGAACTGCCGGGCGGATGAGCCTCACCGTCGTCGGGGTCCGGCACCACAGTCCGGCGTGCGCCCGCCTGGTCGGCGAGACCATCGCGGCGCTGCGTCCGGCGTACGTCCTGATCGAGGGCCCGGCCGACATGAACGACCGGATCGGGGAGCTGCTGCTCGGCCACGAGCTGCCGGTGGCGGTCTTCACCAGTTACGCCGACGAGCACCGGCGGCACGGGTCGTGGGCGCCGTTCTGCGGTTACTCGCCGGAGTGGGTGGCGCTGGCCGCCGCCCGGGAGACCGGCGCCGAGCCGCTCTTCATCGACCTACCGGCGTGGCACGAGGCGTTCGCCGACCGCTCCAATCGGTACGCCGACGCGGAGCAGCGGTACGCCGAGGCCGTCGAGCGGCTGTGCACCGCGTTCGGGGTGGACAACACCGACGCGCTCTGGGACCACCTGGTCGAGATGGAACCGGGCGAGGGCCTGGCCGAGCGACTCGCGGCGTACTTCGACCTGATCCGCGGCGAGGCGGCGGCCGGGTCGTCGGACACGGCGCGCGAGGCGTACATGGCGGAGTGGATCCGCGCGGCGGTCCGCGCCGCAGGTGACCGGCCGGTGGTCGCGGTTGTCGGCGGCTTCCACCGCCCAGCCCTGCTCCGCCTCGCCGATTCACCTGATTCAGGCTCCGGGTGGCCGGAGGTACCGACGCCGCCTGAGGGGGCGGTCGGTGGGAGTTACCTGGTGCCGTATTCGTTCCGGCGGCTGGACGCGTTCGGGGGTTACCAGTCCGGGATGCCGTCGCCGGAGTACTACCAGCGGCTCTGGGAGGACGGGCCGGCCGAGGCCGCCCGTTACCTGGTCACCGCTGTCGCCGGGCGGCTGCGGGAGCGTGGCCAGCCGGTCTCCACGGCCGATCTGATCGCCGCCCGGACCAGCGCCGAGGCTCTCGCCCGGCTGCGCGGTCACCGCCACCCGGCCCGGGTCGACGTGCTCGACGGCCTGGCCGCGGCCCTGATCAACGAGGCGCTCGACGTGCCGCTGCCGTGGTCGGTGCGCGGGACCATCACGGCCGGCCAGCACCCCGCGGTCGTCGAGATGACCACGGTGCTCAGCGGCGACCGGATCGGCCGCCTGCACCCGGACACCCCGCTGCCGCCGCTCGTGCACGCGGCCACCGCCGAGCTGGAGCGGCACGGCTTCGACCAGCCCGGCGAACCCCGCCTCGACCTGCTCGAACCCGAAGACCGCGAACGCAGCCGCCTGCTGCACCGGCTGCGGGTCCTCGGCATTCCCGGGTACGCCCGGACGGCCGGCCCGGCCACCGGCATCGACCCGGTCCTCACCGAGCAGTGGCGGATCCGCCTCGACGAGAACAGGCTGGTCGCCCTGATCGAGGCCGGTGGTTACGGCCCGACTCTGGAAGCCGCCGCGACGGCCCGGATCGGCCAGCGCGTCGACGACGCGGGCAACGATCTGGGCCAGCTGGCCGACGCCCTGTTCGACGCGGCGTTCTGCGGTGTCACCGGCCTCGCCGGTGACCTGCCGGACCGGCTGGAACGCGGTGTCGCCGCCGGCACCGACCTCGGCGAACTGGGCCGGGTGCTCACCGTGGTCCTCGCCCTGTGGCGGCACGACCGGATGCTCGGGACGGCCGGCAGCGACCTGCTCGGCGCGGTGGTGGCCGGCGCCACCCGCCGGATCCTCTGGCTCGCCGAGGGCTGGCACGGTGCGGGCCTGCCCGCCGATCTGCCACGGATCCGGGCCGTCGTGGCTGTTCGCGATGCTGTCCGGCATGCCGAGAGGGCCGGCGTCGACCGTACCCTCGCTCGGGGAATCGCGGAGCGCGTCGCGGCCGATCGGGCCGCGCCCCCTGACCTGCGTGGCGCTTTTTACGGCCTGGCCCGGATCCTGTCGCAGGACACGTCCGACCCGGGGCCGGCGGTGCGCGGAGCGTTCACCGGTGGCTCGGCCGGCGACTGGCTGGCGGGACTGTTCGGCGTCGCCCGGGAATCGGTGCTCGCGCCCGGCGGCATCCTGGGGCTGCTCGACGAGCTGGTTCGCGGGATCGGCGCCGAGGAGTTCCTGCTGGCGTTGCCGGCGCTGCGGCAGGCGTTCGAGTTCTTCCCGCCCCGGGAACGCGTCACGATCGCGGATCAGCTGCTGGAGATGCGCGGGCTTGGTGGTTCCGGGCGGGACCTGCTGCGGACGAGCATGCCGCCGGAGATCGTGGCCGCGGGGCTGGCGCTGGACGAGGCGGTGGAGGAGCGGCTGGCGCAGGCGGGGCTGCTTCCTGCTGGAGGTGCTCGATGATCTCTTTCGGACGTGGAGGTGGCCGGTGAGCGACCCCGGGCTGGAGCGGTGGCGGCTGATTCTCGGTGACCCGGCCGACGGCAGCCTCGGCGCGCTCGCCGGTGACGCGGCCGGGCGGGACGCGGCGCTGGACTGGCTCTACGGTCGCGACGAGGAGCTGGACCGGCGGGACATCCGCCGACGGCAGGGCGGCACCGGTGGATCCCGGCTGACCACGGTGGACTGGCTGGACGACATCGTCCGGCTCTTCCCGAAGGAGACCGTCGAGCGGCTCCAGCGCGACGCCGTCGAACGGTACGAGGTCCACGACATCGTCACCGACCCCGCCGTGCTGGAACGCATCGAGCCGAACCCGGGGCTGCTGCGGGCCGTTCTGCGTACCAAACACCTGATGAATCCGGAGGTCCTGCGCCTGGCCCGGCGGATCGTCGAAGCAGTGGTGCGTGACCTGACCGAGAAGCTCGCGACCGAGGTCCGGCGCAGTTTCTCCGGGGCGCGGGCCCGGCAGTCGACCCGGTTCAAGCAGGCGCGGGACTTCGACGCGCGGCGCACCATCCGGGCGAACCTCGGCCACTACGACCCGGAGAAACGGCGGCTGTCCGTCGAGACGCCGTACTTCCTGGCCCGCAACCGGCGGCACCTCGCACCCTGGCAGGTGATCCTGCTGGTCGACCAGTCCGGGTCGATGCTGCCGTCGGTCATCCACTCGGCGGTCACCGCGGCCTGCCTGTGGGGACTGCCCGGGGTGAAGACCCACCTGATCGCTTTCGACACCGAGGTGGTGGATTTGACCTCGGACGTCAGCGACCCGGTCGAGCTGCTGATGAAAACCCAGCTCGGCGGCGGCACCGACATCGCCCGCGCTGTCCGGTACGCCTCGCAGCTCGTCGAACAACCCCGCCGCACGATCGTCGCGATCGTCAGCGACTTCTTCGAGGGCGGGTCCGAGGCCGCTTTGGTACGCGCGGTGCGCGAACTGGTCGACCAGGGCAGCACCGTCCTGGGGCTGGCCGCCCTGGACGAACAGGCCGACCCGGCCTATGACCGCGCGTGCGCCCAGAGGCTGGCGGACGCGGGGGCGTGGATGGGCGCGATGACACCGGGCCAGCTGGCCGAGTTCGTGGCTGAGAAGGTGGGCCGGTGAGCGCGGGGGAATGGCACTCGCAGGGCTCTCCACCGGAGCGGGTGGACTTGCCGGAGCGGGTGGACTTGCCGGAGCGGGTGGACTTGCAGGAGCGGGCGGACTTGGCGGATCGGGCGGATCTGCGGGCGCTGGATTTGGATGCGCTTGCGGCACTTGCCAACCGGGGCCTGGTGAAGCGGGCCGCGCGCGAGGTGGAGCGGGAAGCACCGAAGCTGTCGGCGGGCGAGGACTCAGCGGTGGTCGCCGAGTTCGCCGACGGCGTGCGGACGGAGTTGCCGACGGGCGGGCTGGAGCAGGGACGCTGCTCATGCGGCGCGACGACGGTCTGCCGCCACGTGATTGCGCTGGTGCTCGCCTATCAAGCCACAGCCATTGCTACCCCAAGCCCGGCCAGCGCTGAGGGTCGTGCGGGAGCGGTCTCCGACGACCACAAGCGCGAGCCGGATGTGGTGGCTTGTTCTTGTGGTCGTGGGAGAGCGGTTTCTGGCGACCACGAGAGCAAGCCAGGATCCGCCGACGCCGACGCCGACGCCGACGCCGACGCCGACGCCGACGCCGACGCCGACGCCGACGGTGGCGGTGGCGGTGGCGGTGCGGCGGGAGTGAGCGGCGGGTCGGCGGGTGTCGGCGGAGCGAGAGCTGGCGGAGCGAGGGCTGGCGGGGCGGGGGCTGGCGGGGCGGGGGCTGGGCGGGAGTGGTCGCCGGGGGGGTTCGGGGACGACGAGGTTGTCTCGCGGATCGGGGCGCGGCTGGTTGCCGCTGCTCGGCGGGCTGAGCGGGCCGGTTATTCGGCGCGGGTGCGGCGGGGGACGGTTCCGGTGGTGGAGCTGGCGTCGGCGACCGTGCGGTTTCTGGTGCCCCGTGACCTCGGTTATGTGCACACCGATGCCCGTGCCGGGGTACGGGACGACGTGATCGCGCTGGCCGTCTGGGCGTTCCGGGTCGCCGACGCGCTGCACCCGGGCGAACCGGAGTGCATCGTCGACGTGGGCGGTGCTGATCAGGGGCAGGCCGCGTCGGGTACCGGGCTCGAATCGGTGCTGGAGTTCGCCGCCGAGGTTCTGCGGCACGGCGCTGTGCACGCCGGCGAAGGCCTGGCCGCCTCGGTCGCCGGGCACCTCGGCCGGTTGGAACGGGCCGGTTTCCGGTGGCCGCTGGACGCCACGGCGGAACTCGCCGACCAGCTTGCCGGTTATCGGGAGCGCAGTGCCCGCTACGTCCCGGAGCAGCTGGCCGACCTGATAGCCGAACTCTTCGCCCGCCACCGAGCCGTCGAGACAGCCCGCCACCGAGCCGTCGAAACAGCCCGCGACCGAGCGGTCGAGACCGCCCGCAACGCCGCCGCGGAACCCAGCCAGGACCAAAGCACAGGGAAAAGCCACCCCAATCAGACCCGCGCAGATCAAGGCCGCGCCGATCAGCGCGGCGCGGGGCAGGGTGGTGGGGTGCGGTGGGTTGGTGGCGTTGGGTTGCGGGCTCGGGTTCTTGGCTCGGAGGAAGCGGCGGAGACGCCGTTGCGGCGGGTCAGGCTTGATGGGCTCGGCGCGCGGGTCACCGCCGTTGACGACCGGCGGGTGGTGGAGATCTTTCACGCTCAGGCGGCCACCGGGGTGGTGCTCGTGTCGCAGCGGGAGTGGACCGCTGACGAGGACGGGCCGGCGCTGGCCCGGCGGCGGGTCAGCGGGTCGACGGTGGGTGCGCTCGCGGCCGGGGTCGTGGTCACCGAGTCGGCGTTGCGCAGTGCCAGTCGGGCGGTGCGGCTCGCGTCCAGCCGGGTCGCGCGGTCCACCGTCACTGTTGGCACCGAGGCTTGGGATCAGCTGCCTCCCGGGCTGCTTACGCTCGACTATGCACTGCTCGCCGCCGAGATCGGGCGGCTGCCACCTCGGCCGGTGCGGGCTAGGGTGCGGGCCGAGTTGGTACGGGTTCTCGCGATCGCCGAGGTGGGCGAGGTCCACTACGCGCCGGGGGAGCAGCGGCTCACCGTGGAGATCCGGGATCAGGCTGGCAACACCGCGACCGTCGCGGCCACCCACACCGGTGTCACGCCGGGCCGGATCGACGCGGTGCTCGCGGCGCTCTCCGGGAAGCACGGCACACCGAGATACGTGTCCGGAAGTGTTCATAGAAGTGGAGGCGGGTTGGTCGTCGACCCGTACGCGATCGTGGCTGATGGACCACCGATCGTGCCGGACCTCGCCGCCCCCGATTCACAGGCGATTCCGGAACAAGGCGAGCAGCACCACCAAACCGATCCGCTCGCCGCAGCGATCGGGCAGGCCCGCGCAGTGCTCGCGGAGGCGGCACACACCGGGCTCGCGCACCTGCCCGGCGCGTACCCGGACCGGCTGCGGGAGGCGCGGCAGGCGCTCGCGCTGGTCGGGCTGCACCGGGTCGCGGGGGCGCTGGAGGGTGTCGCCGCGGTGCTCGGGCCGGACCCGGGCGAGGCGGCCGTGCGAGCCTGGGTGGATGCGTGGATTCGTGTCGGAATGGCAGCTGAACTGCTCTAATTAATAGACGGTTGATGATTTCTGGGCGGGCTCTGGTACCTTGCCCGGATGTCCTCGACTGCCCCCCAGCCGAGTTCCACAACCGTTTCACGGAAAAGCGAAAACGGTGGAACGCTGCCCTCGCTCACCGGCCTGAGATGGGTCGCCGCATTTCTGGTATTCGGCTTTCACCTTTGCCTTGTCGAATACTTCAAGCCCGGCCCCGAAGCGCGGATGATCACGGCGGTCTTCCGGCCTGGTTCGGTCGGGGTGTCGTTCTTCTTCATTCTTTCCGGATTCGTGCTGATGTGGGCCTGCCCGAGCACCGGTTTCCGGAAGTTCTGGTGGCGGCGATTCGCGCGCGTCTACCCGTTGCACATCGCGACGGCAATACTCGTGGCGATTCTTCTGCTTACTTACAAACCGTGGGAATTGCCGTCACCCTGGGTGGCCGTGGCCAATGTTTTCCTGGTCCAGGCGTGGTCACCGGAACTTGACTACCTGCAGAGTCTCAACACGGTCAGCTGGACGCTCTCGGTCGAGGCGTTCTTCTATCTGACGTTCCCGCTGCTGGCGCTCGGGGTGACCCGGCTGAACCGGCGGGGTGTCGTCGCGACCGGCGCCGGAGCGCTGGCGGCGACCACGCTCGGACCCGCGGCCGGCCTGTTGTTCGCCGGGCGCGAGCAGGTCGACTGGTTCTTCCACTGGACGCCGGTGGGCCGGCTGCCCGAGTTCGTTCTCGGCATCACGCTCGCGCTGCTGGTCCGTTCGTGGCGGCCGCAGCGGCTGCTTCCGCTCTGGTGTGCGGCCGGGGCGCTCACCGTCGGTGGTTACTTCCTCTCCATCCACGTGCCGGAGCCCTGGGGGTACGCGGCCTGCACCATGCCCGGTTTTGCCCTGCTCCTGTTCACGGCGGCGGTGGCCGACCTGTCGAAGCGCTGGACCCCGTGGCGCAACCGCACGATGGTCCGGCTGGGCGAGTGGTCGTTCGCGTTCTACCTGGTGCACCTGCTCGTGGTGCGGCTGTTCGAGGCGACGATCGGCTATCACCCGAAGTTCCCGCCGGGCAAGGGCGCGGCGCTGACCGTGGCGACGTTCCTGCTGTCCCTCGGCGCGGCCTGGCTCCTGCACGCGGCCGTCGAACGCCCGGCCCGGGGAGTCCTGCTGAACCGCCGCCGCAGAATGCGGAAGCTCAGACCGAGCTAGCCCAGATGCTCCACTCGTCCAGCCAGGTGGTCTGGGCCGCTGATATCGCTTCCAGCCGGGCGTAATCGGTCGGCCGCAGGCCCTGCCGGCGTAACCACGCCAGCTGTGCCGGGCGGCTGGGCACGTTCGGCCCCAGTCCCGTACCGAAGAGCAGTGTCTCGGAGACCGCGCGCCCGCGCAGCGCCTCGTCGTCTCGGAACCACGAGGCCTCGTGGTTCAGGTTCGTCATCTGGTTGACCATGCTCTGCACGGCTTTCTCCGCCTCGACCTCCGGCTGGCCGGCCAGATCGGCCTGCCGGCGGACGGTCGCCCGCCAGAGCGCCGCCCAGTTCGACGAGAGCCGCGGCGGCGGACCGCCGTCGGCGAGCCAGTCGGCCTGGTCGCGTGCGGAACGCAGCGCTTCGTCCACCAGCAACCGGTGGGGCTCGCCCGGCGGCGGGGCGGTGACGGCTGACGGATCGGGCGGGACGAACGTCGGCGGGGTGGGCACCACCGAGATCATCTCGTCGATCTCGGCCTGGTTGAGGGTGCGGATCTCGATCGCCGCGTCCCAGTCGCGGGCCACCACGCTGAGCTCCACGTCGCGCAGCGAGCAGCGCAGCGCCCACCAGTGGTCGCCGGCGCGCAGCCGGCGGCCGGCCACCGACCGGCCGTCAACCGTGACGGTACGGTCCTCGCCGGTCCACTCGACCGACGAGAACCGGTCACCGTTCAGCCGCATGTGGTGTTCGAGCAGCTCCCGCAGCGGGCCACCGGACGCCTGGGTGCCGGCCCAGCGCGCGGTCTCGACACTCACCCACGGCCCGGCCGGCTCGATCGTGCCGAAGTCGACGCGTACGCACGTGGCCGCGCCGTTGAACGTCTCCCAGCCACCGAGCCGCGGGGGCGGGAGGGTGGTCGCCCCGACCAGGACCGCGACCGGGAGCGGCCGCAACCGCAGGGCCCTGCGGAGCTCGTCGCGGCTGGAGCGGATCAGGTCCTCCGCACTGCTGAGTGGATCGAACTCCATGGCGAACCTCCTCGCTCCAGGCCAGTGTGGCACCGCGAGGAAAGAGCAGCACCTCAGAGAGCCTGGGCCAGGAGAACCCCGAACCATTCTTTCGGATCCGTCCACCAGTGACTCAGCGCGAACCCGGCCGTACCCAGCTCCGCGGCCAGCCCTTTCCGGCGGAACTTCGCGGACGTCTCGGTCCGCAGGTCCTCGCCGGCCGCGAACGAGACGGTCAGATCCAGCTCGGCGATCCGGACCTGCTGGGCGGTTCCGGCCCGCAGCCGCATCTCGATCCACTCCTGCTCCGGGTTCCAGAGCGCCACGTGTTCGAAAGCGTCCACGTCGAAGTCGGCGCCGAGCTCCCGGTTCACCACGTGCAGGACGTTGCGGTTGAACGCGGTGGTCACTCCGGCCGCGTCGTCGTACGCCGGGACCAGCACCGACGGGTCCTTGACCAGGTCAGCGCCGAGCAGCAGCCATTCGCCGGGGTGCAGGGCCTGGCGCAGCGAGGTGAGGAACGCGGCGCGTTCGGCCGGGATCAGGTTGCCGATCGTCCCGCCGAGGAACGCGACGACGCGGTTGTCGCCGTCCGGCAGGTGGCCGAGGTGCCGGGCGAAGTCGCCGACCACGCCGGTGACGGTCAGCCCGGGATAGTCGGCGGTGAGCGTATCGACCGACGACGCCAGGAAGGAGGCGGAGACGTCGAGCGGGACGAACGAGCCGAGCGTGCCCCGGCCGAGCATCGCGTCGAGCAGCAGGCGGGTCTTCTCCGAGGAGCCGGAGCCGAGCTCGACCAGGGATTTCGCCTCGGTGATCCGGGCGATCGCCGGGGCCGCCTCGACCAGGATGGCCCGTTCGGTGCGGGTCGGGTAGTACTCCGGAAGCCGGGTGATCTCCTCGAAGAGTTCGCTGCCCCGGGCGTCGTAGAACCATTTCGGCGGCAGCCACTTCGGAGAATCGGTCAGCCCGGCCCGCACGTCGGCGCGGAGCGTCCGGGCGACATCGTCGTCGTCCAGCAGTTCGATCACGTGATCTCCCAGTAGGAAGCGGTGGCGACGACCAGGCGGCCGTCGGGGACGGATTTCCAGCTCGGCAGGGCGTCGAGCGGCTCGGAGGCGATCAGCACGGCGTCATCGCGGGCACAAACGGACAGCGCGTGCCCGGCCGTCGTCGCGAACATCTGGGTGCCGTCGGTGAGGAGCAGGTTGAGCCGTGATCCGGGTGCGACGGCGAGGACCTCGTCGACGACAGCCGGCACGGCTTTCGCCGGGGGCTCGCCGGCGCGGAGCTTCGCGCGTACCAAAGCCCATAAGGCCGCGGAGTCGGTGGGCGCGTCCAGCGTGAGGAGATCTTCCACCGGAAGATCGCCGGCAAGGCCGGCGATCGCACCGGGCCAGCCACGCACGACACCGTTGTGGCTGAAGAGCCACTTGCCGTCGGTGAACGGAGCGGCGGCGGTTTCGGTCACCGGCATGCCGG
The DNA here is from genome assembly GCF_003259845.1 of Actinoplanes lutulentus. Lineage (GTDB taxonomy): Bacteria > Actinomycetota > Actinomycetes > Mycobacteriales > Micromonosporaceae > Actinoplanes > Actinoplanes lutulentus. The sequence goes on along the minus strand of NZ_QLMJ01000026.1, from coordinate 86,567 downwards.
CGGTCGCCGAGCGGACCGCCGCGAGGATCGCGCCCGACGAGGTCGCCGCGGCGAGCGCGGGCAGTGCTGCATCCGACCAGATGGGCATTGAGCTGCGATAACGCACGGGCGCGTCGGCGCCGGGCGGATACCACCCGACGCCGAAGCCGTCCGCGTTGATGGTGCCTCCGCCGCGCATGTCGCGCGGCGCCCATGCCTGCGTGGCCAGCGCATGGGGAAGATCAAACAAAAAACCCCTCAGGGGTACGGGCGGACCCAGGTAACCGAGATGCCGGCACATCACGCGTCCCGTGCGAGGCGGAAGCCGCTGAAGATCTGCCGCCGGATCGGGTGGTCCCAGTTGCGGAAGGTGCTCCGGGCGGCGGACGCGTCGGTGCCGAACGAGCCGCCGCGCAGCATCTTGTAGTCGCCGCCGAAGAAGACCTCGGAGTACTCGCGGTAGGGGAACGCGGTGAACCCAGGGTAGGGATCAAAATCGGACGCCAGCCACTCCCAGACGTCACCGATCATCTGGTGTACGCCGGCCGGCGACGCACCCTCGGGATAGGCACCGACCGGAGCCGGCGACAGGTGCCGCTGACCGAGGTTGGCGTGCCGGGGCTCGGGTGTCTCGTCGCCCCAGGGGAAGCGGCGGGAGCGCCCGGTCGCCGGGTCGAAGCGGGCGGCCTTCTCCCATTCGGCCTCGGTGGGCAGGCGTTTGCCGGCCCAGTTGGCGAAGGCCTCGGCCTCGAAGTAGCAGACGTGCACGACCGGCTCGTCGAGATTTATCGGATTTATCCGGCCGAACTGCCGGACGTGCCAGCCGGAGTCGTCACGCTGCCAGTACAGCGGGGCGACAAGTCCCGCTTTCTGGCGATAGGCCCAGCCACGCGAACTCCACCACTGCGGGGAGTCGTAACCGCCGGCCGCGATGAACTCCTGATACTGCCCGTTGGTCACCGGCGCCGCGTCGATGTGGAACGCCGGAACGTCGACGGTGTGCGCCGGCCGCTCGTTGTCCAGCGCCCAGACGTCGGTGTCGGTGCCCATCGTGAAGCGCCCGCCCGGGATGAACACCTCGCCGGTCACCCTCTGTTGCGACGGCGGTGGCGGGGGAGCGTTCAGCACCGGGTCGCCGATGCGCAGCTGATGGGTGGCGAGCATGGTCTCGTCGTGCTGCTGCTCGTGTTGCACGATCATGCCGAAGGCGAAGCCGTTGTCGAGCAGGCGCCTCTGCGGATCGAAGGTCGCGTGATCCAGCACGTCGAGGGCCTTGTCCCGGACCTGCGCCACATAGGCGCGGGCCTGCGCCGGGTCGAGCAGCGGCAGGGCCGGCCGGTCCTTGCGGGCGTATTTGAACGCGTCGTAGAGCTCGTCGATGTCCTGGCGGACCGGGTCACGGCCGCCCACGTCCCGGACCAGCCAGAGTTCTTCCTGGTTGGCGACGTGCGCGAGGTCCCAGATGAGCGGGGACATCAGCGGGGAGTGCTGGCGGATCAGATCCGCCTCGTCGACGGCTTCGGTGAGTGCGGTGGTGCGGGCGCGGGTCTTCTCCAGCTCGGCGGCGATGGTGAGCCGCAGGTCTTGTGTCGTCACGTTCCCAATCCTTTGAAAAGGCCGCGATCAGGGCGCTATCAGGCCGCTACGCGTGCGACGTCGTGCAGGCGGCGGGCGAGGATTTCGGAGACGGTTTCCCGGACCGGCGTGGGCAGCCCGGTCCGTTCGAGGTTCCGGCAGGCCAGTTCGGCAAGCGCCGCGGCGGATGCGCGTACCGCGGGGTCGGCGAGACCGGCGCGGGCCGCGGCGAGCCACCGCCCGGCCGACGGCGCGGCGGCCTCCCGGGCCTGGTCGACGAGTGAGTCGTCGGCCAGCAGCGTCACCAGCGCGGCCGCCGGGGCGATCCACTCGCCGCCGGGCTGGGTGTCCAGGTATCGGACCTCCAGGTAGCCGCGAGGGCGTACCGGTGGGAAAAGGGTCCCCAGGTGGTACTCGACGTCGTCCACGGTGGGCGGGTCGTCGCTCGCGATCCAGCCGGCCAGGGTGAGGCCTTGCGGCGCGTCCCAGCTGCCGTTGTCGCGGCGTACGCACAACAGTGGGGCGTCGAGCGCGTACCGCGCCCAGTCGAGGGCCGGGTCGTCGCCGATCGGCACCGGCCCGGAGCGGCGTTGCTCCATGGCGAGCCAGGTCGCCATCCGGGCGGACGCCCAGCGGGTGTCCCGTCCGGCGTGCCGCCGCGAATTCGCGAAGAGCGCGAGCAGCGCCGGTCCGGCCTCGTTCAGCACCTCCCAGCGTCCTGCGCCTGCGTCGAAACAGACCTGCAGGCCGGCGGTGCTGCCCATCATGGTCCGCCCGGCCCGGTCGAAGGCGCGTTCCATCGCCGCGTAACGAGGGGTGTCGAGAATGCGGCGCGGCGGCCGGTGGGGGTCGATGCCCCGGTCACCCAGGACGATGCCTGAGCGGGCGAGCAGTTCGGTGAGCGCGGCCTGTTCAGCGCTGACGGTGGCGTGCAGTCCGGCCAGATCGTCCGCCACGGCGGAGGAGATCTCGATCTGGCCACCCGGTTCGACAGTGACAGCGCCGCCGCCGGGCAGTGGCTGAGGGTGGGGATTACCGAGGGTGGCGGGCGTGTGCCCGCCGAGTGCGGCGGCCAGGTCCTCTGCCCGCAGATACGCTGCGGGGTCGCCGGCGTGGTGGGTGGTCCATTCGAGCTCGACACCGACCCGTTGTGGCGGGCCGGTCTTGAAACAGATCCCGGAGATGTGCTCCAGCGCTTCCTCGCTGGATCGCAGGATCCGGTCATCGGAGTTCATGAGCGCCTCCTTCCTCACTCAGAGTCATTGCTCAACTTCGATGAGTGCGGTCTTCTAGGGACCATACCCACTTCTGCTGTGCATCGCTCCTCCCCGGCCATGTGTCGATCCTCTCGACGGGTGGAATGAACCCGCCAAGTTCCGGAACCGGGGCGGGGTGCCGGAACCGGTTCCGTACTGGAAGACTCCGAACCGTTCGTGTTCGTCAGACCGGAGGCACGTATGCCCGCAGACTTCCCATATCAGGATCCATCGCTCTCCATCGAGGAGCGTGTGGAAGATCTGCTGGGCCGCATGACGCTCGCTGAAAAAGCCGGGCAGATGTTGCAGCTCGATGCACGACAGGACATCTCGGAAATCGTCCTGGAGAAGCTGGCCGGGTCCATCCTGCACACCTCCCCGGCGAAACTGGTCGAGGCCGCTGAGCTGGTCGCGCGTACCCGGCTGCGGATCCCGCTGCTGACCGCCGAGGACTGCATCCACGGCCACTCGTTCTGGCCCGGCGCGACGATCTTCCCGTCGCAGCTGGCGATGGCGGCGAGCTGGGACGCCGGCCTGGTCGAGCGGGTGGCGCGGGTGACCGCGATCGAGGTCTCCGCGACCGGCATCCACTGGACGTTCTCGCCGGTGCTGTGCATCACCCGGGACCTGCGATGGGGCCGGGTCAACGAAACTTTCGGCGAGGATCCCTACCTGATCAGTGAGCTCGGCGCCGCGATGATCCGCGGTTACCAGGGCGACGGCCTCACCGACCCGACCGCGATCCTGGCGACCGCGAAACACTTCGCCGGTTACTCGGAGACACAGGGTGGCCGGGACGCCAGCGAGGCCGACATCAGCCGCCGCAAGCTGCGCTCCTGGTTCCTGCCGCCGTTCGAGCGGGCCGTGAAAGAGGGCTGTGCCGTCTTCATGCTGGGATACCAGTCGATGGACGGCGTGCCGATCACGGCGAACAAATGGCTGCTCAACGACGTCCTCAAGGACGAGTGGGGCTTCACCGGCACGCTGGTGACCGACTGGGACAACGTCGGCCGGATGGTCTGGGAGCAGAAGGTCTGCGCCGATTACGCGGAAGCCTCCGCCCGCGCGGTCAAGGCCGGTAACGACCTGGTCATGACCACGCCCGCCTTCTTCGAAGGCGCGCAAGAAGCGGTCGCGCGCGGCCTGCTGGGCGATCACGATCTGGATTCCGCCGTACGCCGGATCCTGCGCCTGAAATTCGCCCTGGGCCTGTTCGAGAACCCGCGCACGCCCGACGCCGACCGTCAGCGTGCCGTGATCGGCAGCCCGGAGCACACCGAGCTGAACCTCGAGATCGCCCGCCGCTCGCTGGTGCTGCTGCGCAACGACGGCGTCCTGCCGCTGGACTCCGCCGCCGGCCCGCGCCGGATCGCGGTGCTCGGCCCGAACGCCGACGACGTCTCCGCCCAGCTCGGCGACTGGGCCGGCGACTCCGGCCAGGTCGACTGGATGCCGGACGGCCACCCGCGCGAGCTCACCGCGACCGTGCTCGACGGCCTGCGCGCCGCCGTCCCGGCCGATTGGGAGGTCGTCTTCGAGCAGGGCGCCGAGATCGAGCGCCTGGTCGCCGACCCGGAAGGTGAAACGTTTCCGGACGGCCAGCCGCGTCCGCCGATCTCCCAGCCGATCCCGGCCGACCCGGAGCGCATCGCGTCGGCCGTCGCCGTGGCGACCGCCGCGGACGTGGCGATCGTGGTCGTCGGCGACACCGTCAACCTGACCGGCGAGCACAAGTCGACAGCCACCCTGGAACTGCAGGGCGGGCAGATCGCGCTGCTCGACGCGATCGCGGCCACCGGCACCCCGATGATCGTCGTACTGCTCGACTCGAAGCCGCACGTGCTGCCGCCCTCGGCGCTGAACGCGGCAGCTCTGATCCAGGCGTTCAACCCGGGCATGCGCGGCGGGCAGGCCCTCGCCGAACTGGTCCTCGGCCATATCGAGCCGAGCGGCCGGATGCCGATCTCCGCGGCCCGGCACGTCGGCCAGCAGCCGATCTACTACAACCAGGTGCGCGGCCAGCACGGCACCCGGTACGCGGACCTGACCCAGGACCCGCTGTTCGCGTTCGGTGAGGGGCTCAGCTACACCACGATCGCGTACGACGGACTGACCATCGGCGAGCCGGACGTCGCGGCCGACGGGGTGGTCCGGGCGGCGGTGCGGCTCACCAACACCGGGACCCGGCCGGCGCTGGAGACGGTTCAGGCGTACATCAGCGACCTGGTCACCAGCGTGACCTGGGCCGGGCGGGAGCTGAAGGCGTACCGGCAGGTGACAGTGCCGCCGGGGGAGAGCGTGACCGTGGAGATCGAGCTGCCGGCGAGCGACTGCACCCTGGTCGACACCGATGGGGTACGCGTTGTCGAACCCGGCGACTTCGAGCTGCTCGTCGGCCCGGACTCCCGGCCGTCCTCCCTGCTCTCCGCCAAGTTCCGGATCAGCTGAGGATCGGGGTCTCCGGCTTGGGGATGCCGGCGAAGGTGAAGGGCTTGAACCAGCCGGGGAGGGCTCGGCGCAACTGCTCCGGGCCCTCGAAGGCGACCTCGCCCGCGCGCAGCGCCGACGCCCAGGTCCGCTCGCCGCGCCACACGTCGGTGAGGCAGCGCAGGTCGGCCGTGACCGTCACGTCGATGTCGTGGCCGGGGTCGAAGTCGCAGACGTCGGCCTCGTCCGGGGTGATCACCAGCCACCAGTGGCGGACCTGGCGCGCGGCGGCCGGGAACCGGAACCACAGCACGGTCCGGCGCGGCGGGACCGCGCTGTGGTCGACCATCCGGTGCATGTCCCAGAGCAGCAGTTTCGGGTCGAGGTCACGGTCGCCGAGCTCGGGGATCCACCGGGTGCCCCAGACGCCGAGCGCGACCACGATCGGCTCCAGCTCCCGCCCGGCCGTGGTCAGTTCGTACTCCACCTCGGACCCGAACTCCTGGCGTGCCACCAGCCCGGCGGCGGCGAGCTGCTGCAGCCGGCGGGAGAGCAGCGACGGCGACATCCGGGGCAGACCGCGGCGCAGCTCGTTGAACCGGCGGCTGCCGGAGAACAGCTCGCGGATCACCAGCATGGTCCAGCGCTCGTCGAGCAGTTCCATCGCCTTGGCCACCGGGCAGAACGATCCGTACGAAGCTCCCATGACCCGACGCTAGGCCGCTGTGGCCGGAAAAGCCGTCCGGTAGCGGACACCCCAGGTACAGATCGTGTACTAGGCCGGCCCGGTGCCGGATTCCTACCGTCGGTGACATGACTATCAAAGAGAAGCACCGCGCCATGTGGGCGTCGGGCGACTATCCAGCCCTGGCCGCGGACATCGTGGCACCGCTCGGCCCGGTCCTGGTCGAAGCGGCCGGCATCGGTCCGGGGCAGACCGTCCTGGACGTCGGCGCCGGCACCGGCAACGCGGCGATCCCGGCGGCGCTGACCGGCGCGACCGTGACCGCCAGCGACCTGACCCCGGAGCTGCTCGCCGCCGGTGAGCGGATCGCCGCCTCCCGGGACGCGAAGCTGACCTGGACCGAGGCGGACGCCGAGGCGCTGCCGTTCGACACGGCCTCGTTCGACACCGTGATCTCCTGCATCGGCGTGATGTTCGCGCCGTTCCACGAAGCGGCCGCCGGTGAGCTGCTCCGGGTCACCCGTCCTGGCGGGACGATCGCGCTGCTCAACTGGACGCCGGAGGGCTTCATCGGGCAGCTGTTCGCCACCATGAAGCCGTACGCCGCCCCGCCGCCGGCCGGCGCGCAGCCGCCGCCCCGCTGGGGCGACCCGGCGCACCTCGCGGCGCTGTTCGGCGACGGTGTGACGGACGTCCGGACCGAGCGCCGGACCCTGCGGGTGGACCGGTTCGGCACCGGCGCCGAGCTGCGCGACTACTTCAAGAGCGTTTACGGCCCGACGATCGCGGTGTACCGCACCATCGCCGCCGACCCGGCGAAGGTGGCCGAGCTGGACGCGGCGATCGCCGAGCTGGCCGGCGGCGTCCGCGAGTGGGAGTTCCTGGTCTACACGGCCACGAAGGTCTGACGGGCCGCCGCGACCGGGCGGGTCACGAAGCCCAGCTTGCGATACGTCGCCACGGCAGCCGTGTTGTCGTAGTCGGCGAGCAACGCGACCCGATCCCGCCCGGCCAGCAGCTCGTCGGCGGCGAACGCGCAGAGCGCCGCCGCGAGACCTCGCCCGCGTGCCTCGCGGCGGGTGGCGACACCCGCCATGAACCCGATCGCGGGCGTCGACCAGGCGTCGGCCGCGACCGCGAGCAGCCGCCCGTCCTGATCGCGGACGCCCGCCCAGCGCTCCACGCCGGAGGCGCCGGGCCACGCGTACGAGTCCGAAAACGATTCCTTGAGCAGCTCGGTCACCTCGGGCCACTCCGCCTCGGTGAGCCAGACGGCCCCGGCGGTGGTCCCACCAACGGGTGAATCCCGGTCCATCCAGGCGAACCGGGCGCTGACCTCCAGGTCCGGCATCCGGTCGGCCACCGCTGTGACCAGGTCTTCCGGTCCGAACGGCCGGAACGACGGGCCCGTCTCGGGCACCACCTCACGGATCAGCGCGGCCAGCGCGTCCGGGTCGCCGGCCATCACGAGCCGGTCCCAGTGCGCCAGATCCGCGCAGGCCACGACGGTCGCGCCCGGCTTGCGGAACACCCGGGCGCCCGGCGCGGCGGCCGCCCAATCGACGAACAGATCTTGATCAAGCACGGCGGTAATGCTGCCATTGACCGGATTTGCCATCCTCGGGCGCGTGCTGAAGAACCGCTGGCTCCGCCGTCTGATCACCCTGGGCGCGCTGGGCGCGACCCTCACGGTCGCCACCACCGCGGCCTCCATCGATTGGGTACGGTCGTCGGCCGCCGGCCACATCTATGCGGTGGACGCCGTACCGGCCGCACCGGTCGCCCTGGTCCTCGGCGCGCAGGTCAACTCCGGTGGGCAGCCGTCGCCGTTCCTCGAAGCGCGCCTCGAGGTCGCCCGGCAGCTCTGGGCGGCCGGCAAGGTCAAGGCGATCCTGGTCTCCGGCGACCACGCGAACTGGGACTACGACGAACCGGGCTCGATGATGGTCTGGCTGGTGGCACACGGTGTGCCCGCGTCCCGGGTGGTGCTCGACCACGCCGGCTTCGACACGTACGACTCGTGTGCCCGGGCGCGGGAGGTCTTCGGGGTGCGCCAGGCGATCGTGGTGACACAGACCTTCCACATCGAGCGGGCGGTGGCGCTCTGCCGGACGCTGGGCATCGACTCGACCGGGGTGGGTGACGAGTCGGTTCGCGCGTACCGGCAGATCTGGTTGCGTGGGGAGATCCGCGAGGAGTTCGCGGCAGTCAAGGCGGCCGGTGACGTGTTGTCCGGGCGGGACCCGATCTTCCTGGGCAAGCGCGAGACCGGCGTGGACGACGCGATCAGCTGAAACCCTCAAGGGTGTGACGCCCGCCGCCGACATGTGGAACGTCTTTGCCACCTCGGATGAGACTTGATACGGTTCTCTGCATAGTCATGCGGAGGTTGGTATGGGAATCCGGGTCGCGGTTGCTGGAGCAAGTGGGTACGCGGGAGGCGAGCTGCTGCGTCTGCTCGCGGGACACCCCGAGTTCGACCTCGTCACGGCGACGGCGTTCAGTCAGGCGGGGTCGGCCGTCAGTTCCGTACACCCGCATCTCGCCGGGCTGGACCTGACGCTCGGGGCGACCGACGCGGCGACCTTGAGCGACGCTGATCTGGTCTTTCTCGCTCTGCCGCACGGGCAGTCGGCGGCCGTGGCAGCGCAGCTGCCGGCCGAGGTGAAGATCGTCGACCTCGGTGCCGATTTCCGGCTGGAGAGCGCCGAGCAGTGGACGCGGTACTACGGCGGCGGGCACGCCGGGACCTGGACCTACGGCCTGCCCGAGCTGCCCGGCGCGCGTGCGGCGATCGCGGCGTCGAACCGGGTGGCGAACACCGGCTGTTATGCCGCCACGATCACCCTGGCGCTCGCCCCGCTGATCGCCTCGGGTGTCGCCGACCCCGAGGACGTCGTGGTGGTCGCCAGCTCCGGGACGTCCGGCGCCGGCCGCAACGCCAAGGTCAACCTGCTGGCCAGCGAGATCATGGGTGACCTGTCGCCCTACAAGGTCGGCGCGCACCAGCACGTCGCCGAGATCAAGCAGGCCACCGGCGCGGGCACGCTGTCGATGACGCCGATCCTGGCGCCGATGCCGCGCGGCATCCTCGCCACCGTGACGGCCCGCCGCCTCAACGGCGGCGACCCGCGCGAGGCGCTCCAGGCGGCGTACGCGGACGAGGCGTTCGTGCACGTGCTGGGCGACGGCGTCTGGCCGCACACGGCTGCCACGTCGGGTTCCAACTCCTGCCACCTGCAGGCCACTGTCGACATCGACTCGGGGCGCATCATCGTGGTGAGCGCGCTCGACAACCTCGGCAAGGGCGCGGCCGGTCAGGCCGTGCAGAACGCCAACATCATGTTCGGTCTGCCCGAGACTTCGGGCTTGAGCGTCTTCGGAGTAGCGCCGTGACCGTCACCGCCCCTAAAGGCTTCCGCGCTTCTGGCGTCGCGGCCGGGCTCAAGACCAGCGGAAACGCGGATGTCGCCCTGGTCGTCAACGATGGGCCGGATTACACGGCGGCCGCCGTCTTCACCGGCAACCGGGTGAAGGCCGCCCCGGTGCTCTGGAGCCAGCAGGTGCTCAAGGGCGGCATCGTCCGGGCCGTGATCCTCAACTCCGGCGGTGCCAACGCGTGCACCGGCACCCAGGGTTTCCGGGACACCCACGCCACGGCCGAGCACACCGCGTCGGTGCTGCGAACCACCGGGTCGAAGCCGATGATGATCGGCGCCGGCGACGTGGCGGTCTGCTCGACCGGCCTGATCGGCGAGTTGCTGCCGATGGACAAGCTGCTGCCGGGCGTGAACGCGGCCGCCAAGGCGCTCGCCGCCGACGGCGGGCCGAAAGCCGCCGAGGCGATCATGACGACCGACACCGTCGCGAAGAACGCGGTGGCCCAGCGCCTGGGCTGGTCGGTCGGCGGGATCGCGAAGGGCGCCGGGATGCTGGCGCCGGCGCTCGCCACCATGCTCGTGGTGATCACCACGGACGCGTCGGCGGACAACGAGACCCTGGACACGGCGCTGCGCGAGGCCACCCGGCTCACCTTCGACCGGATCGACGCGGACGGCTGCATGTCGACGAACGACACGGTCATCCTGCTGGCCAGCGGCGCCTCCAACCGGCAGCCGACCCTGGAGGAGCTGACCGCCGCGGTCACCGAGGTCTGCCACGACCTGGCCCAGCAGCTGATCGGCGACGCCGAGGGCGCCACGAAACACATCGCGATCGAGGTGGCCGGTGCGGCCAGCGAGGCCGACGCGGTGCAGGTCGGGCGTACGGTCGCGAACAACAACCTGGTCAAGACGGCGCTGTTCGGCAACGACCCGAACTGGGGCCGGATCCTCGCGGCGGTCGGCACCACGAGCGCGGCCTTCGAACCGGACCGCATCGACGTCGCGATCAACGGGGTCTGGGTGTGCAAGGGCGGTGCCGCTGCCGAGGACCGCTCCAAGGTGGACCTGTCCGGTCGCGACGTGCAGATCACCGTCAACCTGCGGGAGGGCGAGATGAACGCGACGATCTGGACGACGGACCTGTCGCACGCCTACGTGCACGAGAACTCGGCTTACAGCTCATGAAAGCCATCAAAAAAGCAGAGATCCTGATCGAAGCGCTGCCCTGGCTGGAGCGGTTCCAGGGCAGCACGATCGTGATCAAATACGGCGGCAACGCCATGATCGACCCGGCACTGCAGGCCGCTTTCGCCGCCGACATCGTCTTTTTGCGGCTTGTCGGGATCAAGCCGGTCGTCGTGCACGGCGGCGGACCGCAGATCAGCCGGATGCTCAAGCGTCTCGGCATCGAGAGCGAGTTCCGTGGCGGTCTGCGGGTCACCACCCCGGAGGCCATGGACGTGGTCCGGATGGTGCTGGTCGGCCAGGTCGGCCGGGAGCTGGTCGGCCTGATCAACCAGCACGGCCCGTACGCGGTCGGCCTCTCCGGCGAGGACGCGGGCCTGTTCACCGCGGTACGCCGGGGCGCCGTGATCGACGGCGAAGAGGTCGACCTCGGCCGGGTCGGTGACGTCGACGAGGTCAACACGTCGGCCGTCGACGACCTGATCGCGGCCGGCCGGATCCCGGTGGTCGCCACCGTCGCGCCGGATCGGGACGGTCTGCTGCACAACGTGAACGCCGACACCGCCGCCTCGGCGCTCGCGGTCGCTCTCGGTGCCCGCAAGCTGGTCGTGCTGACCGATGTGCCCGGCCTCTACACGAACTGGCCGGACACCTCCTCGCTGACCAGCGAGATCGACGCGGACGAGCTGGAGAAGCTGCTGCCCTCGCTGGAGTCCGGGATGGCGCCCAAGATGGAAGCGTGCCTGCGCGCGGTCCGCGGTGGTGTGCCCGCCGCGCACGTCGTCGACGGCAGAGTCGCCCACTCGACGTTGCTCGAAGTCTTCACGGAAGAAGGATTCGGAACCATGGTGGTCCCCTCATGAGCACGCTGCCCGAACGCTGGCAAGCGTCGATGATGAACAACTACGGCGGACCCACCCTCGGTGTCGTCCGTGGCGAGGGCGCGGTGCTCACCGCTGAGGACGGCAAGCAGTACGTCGACTTCCTCGGCGGCATCGCGGTGAACGCCCTCGGCCACGCGCACCCGGCCGTGGTCGCCGCCGTCACGAGCCAGATCCAGCAGCTCGGGCACGTGTCCAACCTCTACGTCGCCGAGCCGCCGCTCGCGCTGGCCGAGCTGCTGCTGGCGCTCGCCGGGCGCTCCGGCCGGGTGCTGTTCTGCAACTCCGGCGCGGAGGCCAACGAGGCCGCCTTCAAGATCTCCCGGCTGACCGGGCGCACGCACGTGGTCGCCACCGACGGCGCGTTCCACGGCCGGACCATGGGCGCGCTCGCGCTGACCGGCCAGCCGTCGAAGCAGACGCCGTTCCTGCCGCTGCCCGGTGACGTCACGCACGTGCCCTTCGGCGACGTGGAAGCGCTGAAAGCGGCAGTCACCGCCGAGACCGCGATGGTGATCCTGGAGCCGATCCAGGGTGAGAACGGCGTGGTCGTCCCGCCGGCCGGTTACCTGGCCGCGGCACGGGCGATCTGCGACTCCTCGGGAGCACTGCTGGTCCTGGACGAGGTGCAGACCGGCATCGGGCGTACCGGGCACTGGTTCCACCACCAGGGCGAAGGCGTCGAGCCGGACCTGATCACCCTGGCCAAGGGTCTCGGCGGCGGGCTGCCGCTCGGCGCCTGCATCGCGTTCGGCGCGGCCGCCGACCTGCTCCAGCCGGGGATGCACGGCACCACGTTCGGCGGCAACCCGGTCTCCTGCGCGGCCGGCCTCGCGGTGATCCGGACGATCGCCAACGAGGGCCTGCTCGACCACGTGAAGCGGATCGGCGAGCAGCTGCGGCGCGGCATCGAAGGCCTGAACCACCCGCTGGTCAGCCACGTGCGCGGCGCCGGGCTGCTGCTCGGCATCGTGCTCACCCAGCCGGTCTCCAAGGAGGTCGCGGCGAAACTGCACGCCGCCGGATTCCTGGTGAACGCCCCGCAGCCGGACGTCATCCGGCTCGCCCCGCCCCTGATCATCTCCTCCGATCAGGCGGACGCCCTGATCGCTGCCCTGGACGGTATCCGGTGACCACCCGCCACTTCCTCCGCGACGACGACCTGACCCCGCAGGAGCAGAACGACGTTCTGAACCTGGCCGCCGAGATGAAGGCGAACCGGTTCGGTTACACGCCGCTCGCCGGCCCGCGTTCGGTCGCGGTCTTCTTCGACAAGGCCAGCCTGCGCACCCGGCTCTCGTTCGAGGCCGGCATCGCCGAGCTGGGCGGCCAGCCGATCATCGTGGACACCCAGAACACCCACTTCGGGCGCGGCGAGACCCTCGCCGACGCCGGCAAGGTCGTCTCCCGATACGTCGCGGCGATGGTCTTCCGTACGCACGGCGACGAGCGACTCGCCGAGCTGGCGTCCGGCGTGAAGGTGCCGGTGATCAACGCGCTCAGCGACGGTTACCACCCGTGCCAGCTGCTCGCCGACCTGCAGACCATCCGGGAGCGCTTCGGCAGCACAGCCGGCAAGACCCTGGCGTACGTGGGTGACGCCGCGAACAACATGGCGCACTCCTATCTGATCGCCGGTGCGATGGCCGGGATGAACGTGCGGGTGGCCGGCCCGTCCGGTTTCGACCCGGCGCCGGCCGTGGTCAGCCGGGCCGCTGAGATCGCGGCATGGACCGGCGGCTCGGTCGAGGTGCTGCGGGATCCGCGCGAGGCCGCCGACGGCGCGCACGTGATCGCCACCGACACCTGGACCTCGATGGGCCAGGAGGAGGACGGCAAGGACCGGCTCACCCCGTTCTGGCCGTACCAGGTGAACAAGGAGCTGCTGGCCGCCGCCGACCCGTCCGCGATCGTGCTGCACTGCCTGCCGGCGCACCGCGGCGAGGAGGTCACCGACGAGGTGTTCGACGGGCCGCAGAGCGTCGTCTTCGACCAGGCGGAGAACCGGCTGCACGCGCAGAAGGCGCTGCTCACCTGGCTGCTGGCGGTCAACGAGAAATGAGCAGTCCCGTCACCCGGGCCGGGCGGCACGCGCGGATCATCGAGTTGATCCGCAGCCGGACCGTGCGCTCGCAGACCGAATTGGCCGACCTGCTCGCCCACGAGGGTGTGCAGGTCACCCAGGCCACGCTCTCGCGTGACCTGGAGGAGCTGAACGCGGTCAAGGTCAGCGGCGCGTACCTGATTCCGGAGGACGGCAAGCGGCCGCTGCGCGAGACGCAACAGGGCCCGGCCCGGCTGATCCGGCTGCTGCGGGAGCTGCTCACCGGGGTGGATGCGAGCGGCAACATCGCCGTTCTGCGTACCCCGCCGGGTGCCGCGCAGTTCCTGGCCAGCGCGCTGGACCGGTCCGGGCTCTCGGACGTGGTCGGGACCATCGCCGGCGACGACACCATCCTGGTCGTTGCTCGTGACGGCGGGCCCACCTCGGGCGCCGCCCTCGCCGAGAAACTCGGCAACTGGAGCAGGTCGGATTCGTCCGATTCTTCTGAGGAGAGTCATCCATGACGTTCACTCCCGCCGTGGAAGCGCGCTTCCCGGATTTCGCCGACCACACCGACACGCTGGTCGGGCACGGGGTGGAGTTCTTCCTCGCCTCCAACGAGACCCTGCGCCCGCAGCTCAACGAGAACCCGTACGGGCACAAGCTCAGCTTCCTGGACTTCACCGACACGGCGGAGAAGGACTGGTCGATCCGGGACTTCCTGAACTACTTCAACGTGATCAACGGCATCGCGTTCGGTGACCGGGGCATCCCGATGCCGCAGTGGGTGATGGTCGACCTGATCCTGATGCCGGCCGCCGCACTCATCGCCGGCCTGCCGCAGGAGGAGTTCGCGGCGATGGTGGAACGCTCCACCTTCCGCTTCGACACCGACGTGAAGCAGCTGCTGCGCACGGTCCAGCAGGAGATGCGGGACAGCGGGTACCGCGGGCCGGTGCCGGTCGGCGGGTACTGCGCCGCGCCGAGCGCCGAGCACGGCCGCTGGGTCGGCTGGTCGCTGTGGTCGCTGATGCCGGCCGTCGGACTCGGCAAGGCCGCGAAGGCGCTCGCGCTCTCCGCGTACCGCGCCCAGAAACTCGACGGCGTCACCCAGTACGACAACAGCGCGCTGAAGGTGCACACCGAGTTCGGCGCGCTGAAGATCCTGGTCGCCACCGTGCCGTTCCACACCTCGCCGGGCTCGTTCGTGTACCAGAGCGACCTCACGCTCCCGCCCGGCGGACACTTGCCCGAGCCCACCTTCCTGCTCGATCCCTTCGACTACGGTCGCCAGCAGGCGATGCAGAAGCAGATCGAGGCGGGACGCTCCGAGTTCTATGTCCTGCCTCCCGGCCACGTCCGCCGGGACGGTAAGACGTATGTACCGATTCTCGAGAAGGAACTGCCCCGATGACCAAGCGCAAGATCGTTCTCGCCTTCTCCGGCGGTCTGGACACCTCGTACCTGCTCGTGGACTTCCGCGAGAAGGGCTGGGACGTGGTGACCGCGAACATCGACACCGGTGGCCTGCACAGCGGTGAGGCGGAGGTCGTCAGCGCGCGCGCCGAGGAGCTGGGCGCGATCGAGCACCACGTCGTCGACGCCCGCGCCGAGCTCTACTCCCGCGTCGTCACCTACGCGATCAAGGCGAACTACCTGCGCAACGGCGCGTACCCGTCGTGTGTCGGCGCCGAGCGGCTGATCCAGGCGGAGAAGGTCGTCCAGGTCGCGCTGGAGGTCGGCGCGGATGCGGTGGCGCACGGCTCGACCGGCGCCGGCGCCGACCACGTCCGCTACGACGCGGTGATCCGGGCCCTGGCTCCGCACCTGGAGATCGTCACCCCGGTACGCGACGAGCGGCTGGTCCGTGAGGAAGAAGCCGAGTTCCTGCGCAGCCGCGGTTTCGCGGTCAGCGAGAAGGTCAAGCTGTACTCGATCAACGAGGGCCTGATCGGCACCTCGATCGGTGGCGAGGAGACGTACGGCAGCTGGGACTACCTGCCGGAGTCGGCCTGGACGTACACGAAGTCGATCGACGCGGCGCCCGCCGAGGGTGTCGAGCTGCTGCTCACCTTCGAGAAGGGCGAGGTTGTCGCGGCCGCGTACGCCGGTGGTGACTCCCTCGTCGACAAGGACGCCCCCAACTTCGCGATCCTCTCGGCGCTCAACGTGCTCGGCGGCGAGCACGGCGTCGGCCGGGGCATCCACATGGGCTCCACCATGGTCGGCAACCTGGCCCGGGTCGGTTTCGAGGCGCCCGGCATGCTGATCCTGATCGCGGCGCACCGCGAGCTGGAGAAGCTGGTGCTCTCCAACCGCCAGCAGTCCACCAAGGCCACGCTGGGGAACACGTACGGCGACCTGCTGCACGAGGCCGTCTACTTCGACCCGATCATGGATGACTTCCGGGCGTTCCTGGACTCCAGCCAGGCCCGGGTCACCGGCCAGGTGCGGGTGCTGCTGCACAAGGGCAACATCGTGCTGCTCGGCAGCAAGAGCCCGCACAGTCTGCTGGACGCGGCGACGCGGTCGGGTGTGGTCTACGGTCACGGGTCGTCGCTGTGGACGGGTGAGCAGGCGCGTGCTTTCGCGCACATGTATGCCGTGCCCGGCGCGATTGCCAGGGCGGCGGCGCTGCCCGACGCATAGGGGGAGGCCGGCCGCGGTCTTCGGGATTCGGGGCGCGTAGGGCGTACAAAATCGGTCAAGGTCGCGGGAGACCGCGGCCTTGACCGATCGGCGTGGGTTTCAGCGCAGCCAGGCGGTGAGGACGCGCAGGGCCGCGCGGATCTCCTCGACCGGGACGTGCTCGTTGTCGGTGTGAGCCAGCAGCGGGTCGCCGGGACCGAAATTGATCGCCGGGATGCCGAGGGTTGCGAAGCGCGAGACGTCGGTCCAGCCGAGTTTGGCCTGGGGCTCGCGGCCGACCAGTTCGACGAACTCCTTAGCGGCGGGCTGATCCAGGCCCGGACGCGCACCGGGCGCGCGGTCGGTGACCTCCAGCTCGAAACCGGTGAAGACCTCGCGCAGGTGGGCCTCGGCCTCGTCGGTGTCGCGGTCCGGGGCGAAGCGGTAGTTGACGAAGACAGTGCACAGGTCAGGGATCACATTGCCGGCGATGCCGCCCTCGATCTTCACGGCGTTGAGGCCCTCGCGGTATTGAAGGCCGTCAACGACCGGGCGACGTGGCTCATAGGCGCGCAGCACGTCGAGAACCGCGCCGGCGCTGTGGATCGCGTTGCTGCCGCGCCAGGAGCGGGCGGCGTGCGCGGCGACACCCGGCACGGTGATCTTCACGCGCATGGTGCCCTGGCAACCGCCCTCGACAGTGCCGTCGGACGGCTCGCCGAGCACAGCGAAGTCGCCTGCCAACCATTCCGGATGGTTGCGCACGAGGCGGCCGAGGCCGTTGAGCTTGGCGGCGACCTCTTCGTGGTCGTAGAAGACGTAGGTGACGTCGTAGCGGGAATCGTTTTCGGTCAGCTGGGCGGCGAGCTGGAGGAAGACGGCGACGCCGGCCTTCATGTCGGTGGTGCCGCGGCCGTACAAAAGATCGCCGTTGAGGGTGGTCGGCAGATTGTTCGCGATCGGGACGGTGTCCAGGTGGCCGGCGAGGACGACCCGGGTGTCACGGCCGAAGTTCGTGCGGGCCACCACGGCGTCGGCGTCCCGGAGAACCTCCAGGTGCGGGTATGCGCTCAGTGCCGTCTCGACGGCGTCGGCGAGAGTTTTCTCGTCGCCGCTGACGCTCGGGATGTCGCAGATGGTGCGGGTGAGATCGACGATGTCGCCGGTGAGATCGAGGCTGGCCATGTCGCAATATTATCATGCTGCTAGTATTTTTATGCATGACGGCCTGGCGCCTCGGGTGCGGGCCGCAGCGATAGGGTCAATTAATTGCGCAGTTCCACGATCGAGGAGTAGGTGTGCCGGAAACTGAGGAGCCGACGCGGCTGTGGGGAGCTCGGTTCGCGGGCGGCCCGGCGGAAGCACTGGCCCGGCTGAGCGTCAGCGTGCAGTTCGACTGGCGGCTGGCGCCTTACGACCTGCTCGCCTCCCGCGCGCACGCCCGCGTCCTGGCGAACGCGGGACTGCTCGACGCCGAAGAGCTCGGCAAGATGCTGGCCGCGCTGGACGACCTCGAGTCGGCCTGCGCCGCCGGGGACTTCCGCCCCACCATCGAGGACGAGGACGTGCACACCGCCCTGGAGCGCGGCCTGCTGGAGCGCCTCGGCGCGCTCGGCGGCAAGCTGCGCGCCGGCCGGTCCCGTAACGACCAGGTCGCCACCGACCTGCGGCTCTACCTGCGCGATCACGCCCGCGGCGTGGCCGTCGCGGTGATCGAGCTGGCCGACGCGCTCACCGAGCAGGCCGCCCGCAACATCGACACCGCGGCGCCGGGCATGACCCACGTGCAGCACGCGCAGCCGGTCAGCTTCGGCCACTGGCTGCTCGCGCACGTGCAGCCGCTGCTGCGTGACCTGGAGCGCCTGCGCGACTGGGACGTGCGGACCGCGATCAGCCCGCTCGGCAGCGGTGCCCTCGCCGGTTCGTC
Organism: Actinoplanes lutulentus; assembly: GCF_003259845.1. Classification (GTDB taxonomy): domain Bacteria; phylum Actinomycetota; class Actinomycetes; order Mycobacteriales; family Micromonosporaceae; genus Actinoplanes; species Actinoplanes lutulentus. The sequence continues at coordinate 68,597 of NZ_QLMJ01000026.1, read as the reverse complement.
GCTGCCGCTCGACCCGGCCGCCGTCGCCCGCGAGCTCGGCTTCTCCGCCCCCGCGCCGAACTCGATGGACGCCGTCGCCGACCGCGACTTCGTCGCCGAGTTCCTCTTCATCACCGCGCTGCTCGGCGTGCACCTCTCCCGCCTCGGCGAGGAGGTCGTGCTCTGGACCTCCACCGAGTTCGGCTGGGTCGAGCTGGACGACGCCTTCGCCACCGGCTCGTCGATCATGCCGCAGAAGAAGAACGCGGACATCGCCGAACTGGCCCGCGGCAAGAGCGGCCGGCTCATCGGTGGCCTGGTCGCGGTGCTCACCATGCTCAAGGGACTGCCGCTCACCTACGACCGCGACATGCAGGAGGACAAGGAGCCCGCGTTCGACGCGGTGGACACTCTGGAACTTCTGCTGCCCGCTCTCGCGGGCATGATCTCCACCATGACGGTACGGGTTGACCGCCTGGCCGCCGCCGCACCGGTCGGTTTCTCCCTGGCTACCGAGGTGGCTGACTGGCTTGTCCGTAAGGGCGTGCCGTTCCGCGACGCGCACGAGGTCACCGGGAAACTGGTGGCGCTGTGCTCGGCGCGGGAGTGCGAGCTGGAAGATCTGACCGACGACGACCTGAAGACGGTCAGCGAGCATCTGGATCCGTCGGTGCGCTCGGTCTTGTCGGTGTCGTCGGCGCTGGCGGCGCGGACCACACCGGGGTCGACGGGGCCGGGGCCGGTGCGCGAGCAGCTGGCGACGGTCGAGCACAAGCTGGACAACTGGCGCCAGTGGGCGGTGGAGAAGGTCGTGCCGCGCTGATTGGTTTCGTGGTGATTGTTCGGGGCGGGAGTGGCTTAGGCCGCTCCCGTTTCGTTTCCGCCGACGACTGCCCGGCGGCTGGCAGCTGGCCGCTGGCTGGCTGGCTGGCTGGCCGCCCGCTGGCTGGCCGCCCGCTGGCTGGCCGCCCGCTGGCTGGCCGGCCGCTGGCAGCCAGCCCGCCGGCCGCGGGCCGCGGCGGATCTTGTGCGTTTCGGCCGTCCGATCGACCGCAAACTCACGAGTTTCGGATGGCCGCCGCTGTGGCGTGTCGATTTCGGGTGATTGGTGAGTGCGGTGGTGACGCGCTGTGACCGCGATGATGGAGAACGGTGGCTTTGTGGAATCCTGCGGGGGTCAGAGCGCCCACGGGTCTCCAAGATCCGGCTGGCGGCGGCGGTACTCCCGTGCTGGGCTCGCACTCTCCGTGACGTTGGCGTGAGGCGAGTGATACTGGCCGGCCACGGTGGGGTGGGCGTAACCGATCACCGGGCCGGCCGGGCCGGGGCGCTGGCGGCTTGCGCTCATGGTCACGCGAGGGCGATCGGCGGAGTGGCATCGGATATCGGCCGGCTCGCGCTAATGGTCGTTCGGCGGGCGGTTTCGTGACCACGAGCGCGAGCTGGTTGCGGTTGGCTCGTGCTTGCGGTCGTTGGCAGGGGCGGTTTCGCGACCACGAGCGCGAGCCGGTTGCGCGACCGGATTCGACGCGGCTTGGCGATCGCTCGACTCGGTGGTGGCTGTCGGGTCTGACCCGTGGGGCGGGGTGCTCTGATCTTTGCGGCATCTGAAATTGGCGGGCCGACAACAGGAAGGTTGTCTGTCCGTAATGCGGGGCTTTGGACCGACCACAGAGAGCAGTGTGATATGTATCACTTGGCAGTTCAGTGGCCGCTTTGACCTCAGAAAGCACTCAACGCCACCAACCTGTCACATTCTGTGCCAGCTGAGGTGTTGCTCTGACCTGCTCTTGCGCACGCTCTTGCGGCGAAGCGCCAGGTCCTGCCGGTGAAAGGCGCTTCCGGCCACCGAAAGCGCGCGGCAAACGGCTGAAAGCGCCCTCATCACCCACTCGGACGAGCGCGGAAGAGGCGGAGAACACGCTCTCTTGCGCGCCCGCGCGAGGTCAACCGCTTAAGTGTGCAAGAAGTTGCAGCAAGAACCGTCAGGCTGCGGAGGTCTCGGCCGGCAGTTTCTGCGGCACCGGGGCCACCGCGGCCGAGTTGCGAACCACCAGCTCCGGCCGGAAAAGGTATTCCGACCTGGGCGAACCGTGTCCGTTGATTTCGTCCACCAGTGAGCGTACGGCCGCCACGGCCATCGCCGCGACCGGTTGGCGAAGCGTGGTGAGCGGCGGATCGGTGAAAGCCATCAGCGGGGAATCGTCAAAACCGATCACCGAGACGTCATGGGGCACGTCAAGACCGCGTCGCCGGGCTGCCCGGATCGCGCCGAGCGCCATCAGGTCGGAGCCGCAGACGATGCCGGTCACACCCTTCGCGAGCAGCCGGTCCGCGGCGACCTCGCCGCCCTCCACGCCGAAGAACGTCAGCTCGACCGAGTCGTCCACATCGGATCCCGAGACGGCGAGCAGGCGCTGCACGGCGGTCCGGTAACCGGCGAGTTTCCGCTGAACAGCGGTGAACCGGTGCGGGCCGGAGATCATGCCGATCCGGCGGTGCCCGAGGGCGAAGAGGTGGCTGACCGCCAGGTCGCCGGCGAGCTGCTCGTCGCAGGAGACGAACGGCGCGTCGATGCCGCCGGTGTGCCCGTTGACCAGCACGATCGGCAGCGGGCGGGCGATCAGCCGCAGGTACCGCTCGTGGTCGCTGGTGGTGTCGGCGTGCAGGCCGGAGACGAAGATGATGCCGCTGACCTGGCGGTCCAGCAGCATCTCCACGTATTCGTCCTCGGTGACACCGCCCGGTGACTGGGTGCAGAGCACCGGCGTGTAGCCGGACTGTGCCAGCGTCGACTCGATGACCTGGGCAAACGCCGGGAAGATCGGGTTGTCCAACTCGGGCACGACCAGTCCGACCAGGCCGGCGCTGCGTTTCCGCAGACGCTCGGGACGCTCGTAACCGAGTACGTCGAGAGCGGTGAGCACCGCTTGCCGGGTCTCGGGGGATACGCCGGGTCGGTCGTTGATGACGCGCGAAACCGTCGCCTCGCTGACCTGGGCTTGCCTGGCGATGTCCGCCATCCGTGCACGCATGTTGTCACTGTAGTGCCGACCTGTTACCGGCCAGCGCTCTGCAAGGGCTTCCATTGACTGCAAGGGCTTGCTAACGTCCCGGCAACAAGGACGACACCTTATCGATCTTTCCCGGGTGAAGGCCTCTGGCGTCTGCCGTGCCTGCCCTTTCGTGCGAAAAAAACCTCCCTCATGACAGGAGTTCATCGATGCGCATCCGAACCGCGGGTGTGATTGCGATTTGCGCCGTGGCGCTGGTCGGAACCGCCGCTTGTGGCAGTAGCAAGGACGAGACAACCAGCGACGCGCCCTCGGCCGCCGCGGCCACCGGCGAGCTGGTGATCTGGGCGGACGACAAGCGTTCCGCCGCCCTGAAGCCGTTCGCCGAGAAGTTCGGCACCGAGAACGGCGTGACCGTGAAGGTCCAGGCCATCTCGAAGGACCAGCAGACCACCTTCCTGACCGCGTCCCAGCAGGGCAGCGGCCCGGACGTCGTGGTCGGCGCGCACGACTGGATCGGCAACCTGGTCCAGAACGGCGCCATCGACCCGGTGCAGCTCAGCGACGAGCAGAAGAGCGGCATCGCGGCCAACGCCATCAAGGCGGTCACGTTCAACGGCCAGACCTACGGCGTTCCGTACGCGACCGAGAACCTCGGCCTGATCCGTAACACCGAGCTGGCCCCGGAGGCTCCGGCCACCGTGGAGGCCCTGGTGGCCAGCGCCAAGAAGCTGAAGGCCGACAAGAAGGTCTCCGAGCTGCTCTGCCTCCAGGTCGGACAGAACGGCGACGCGTACCACGCGTACCCGTTCTACAGCTCAGCCGGCGGTTACCTGTTCGGCACGAACGCGGCCGGCGACTACGACGCCAAGGACCTGGGCGTCGGCAAGCCGGAGTCGGTCGAGGCGTTCAAGAAGCTCAGCGCTCTCGGCGAGAAGGGCGACGGCGCGCTCAAGCGTTCGATCACCCCGGAGAACTCCATCGCCACCTTCACCAGCAAGAAGTGCGCGTACCTGGTCTCCGGGCCGTGGGCGGTCACCGATGTGAAGAAGGCGAACCTCAAGTACGACATCAGCGCGGTTCCCGGCTTCGAAGGCGGCAAGGAGGCCACCCCGTTCCTCGGTGTGCAGACCTTCTACGTCGCGGCGAAGGGCAAGAACAAGGCCCTCGCGCAGGAGTTCGTCACCAACTACGTGACCACGCCGGAGCTGGCCGTCGCGCTCTACAACGCCGAGCCCCGGCCGCCGGCGCTGACCGCCGCCCTGGACCAGGTCAAGGGTGCCGACGCCGATCTGCAGAAGTGGGTCGACGCCGGTAAGAACGCCGTGCCGCTGCCCGCGATCCCCGAGATGGCCGCCATCTGGGACCCGTTCGGCAAGGCCGAGGCCGCTGTCATCGGTGGCGCCGACGCCGAGAAGACCGTCACCGCCGCCGGCACGACGATCTCGGGCTCGATCAAGTAATGACGACGAAGCTCGGAGGGCCCGCGCGGCGGGCCCTCCCCGTCACTGAACCGGCGCCCTCCGAGCCGCGCCCTCAGCAAAAGAACACCGGACTAGCAGGGCAGTTCGCCAAGGTTCTGCTGCTCGGCCTGTCCGTCGCGATCGCGATCTGGGCGGCCTTCCCGCTGATCGCCGAGGAGCACTGGATCGGCCTGGCAGTCCTGGTCGCGGCGACCGCGGCGCTCCTCTACATCTACCTGTCTCCGCGGCACATCCCGGCGAAGTACCTGTTCCCCGGAACCCTGTTCCTGGTGATCTTCCAGCTGTTCCCGGTGCTGTACACCGCGAGCACGGCGTTCACGAACTTCGGCGACGGGCACCGGGGCAGTAAAGAGGACGCGATCGTCGCGATCCAGACGTCGTCGGTCACCCGGGTCCCGGGCTCGACCGAGTACGCCCTCTCGATCGCGACCGAAGGCGACCCGGCCACCGGCCCGATCGTCTTCCTGATCACCGACCCGGCGACGAAAGCGGTCTCGATCGGCGATGCGGGCGGCCTCACGCCGGCCGGCGCCGTCACCGTGACGTCGAGCGGCAAGGTGACCGCGGCCGAGGGTTACACCGTGCTCAACGCCGGGCAGGCCAGCGTCCGCAGCCAGGAGATCACCGATTTCACGGTGCCGACCGCGGGCGGCGCGATCCGCTCGGCCGGTCTCTCCCGAGCGTACGAAGGTAAGGCCGGGCGGGCGTACGACGCGGCGACCGACAGCATCACCGACACCACGAGTGGTAAGACGTGGAAGGCCGACGAGAGTCTCGGCTCGTTCGTGGCGGCCGACGGTGAGCGTCTCGTCCAGGGCTGGAAGGTCGGCGTCGGGCTGGACAACTTCACCCGGGTGCTGACCAACGACAGCATCTCCGGGCCGTTCCTGAAGACGCTGATCTGGAACTTCGCGTTCGCGATCGGCTCCACCGGGTTCACGTTCATCCTGGGCCTGTTCATCGCCCTGGCCCTGCACTCCGCCAAGGTGCGCGGACGCAACTTCTACCGGATCCTGCTGGTTCTTCCGTACGCCATGCCGGCGTTCGCGATGCTGCTGGTCTGGCGGGACATGTTCAACACCGACTTCGGACTGATCAACAACCTCTTCGGTACGGACGTCGACTGGTTCGGCGGCACCGCCTCGGCCCGGATCGCGGTGATCCTGGTGCAGCTCTGGCTCGGTTACCCGTACATGTTCCTGGTCAGCACGGGTGCGCTGCAGGCCATCCCGGGTGAGCTGCTGGACGCCACGAAGGTGGACGGCGCCGGTGTCTGGCAGAGCTTCAAGAGCGTCACCCTGCCGCTGCTGATGATCCCGCTGACGCCGCTGTTGATCTCGTCGTTCGCGTTCAACTTCAACAACTTCAACGCGATCTGGCTGACCACCGAGGGCGCTCCGTTCCCGGCGGACAACACCACAAACGGGGCGACGGACCTGCTGATCACGTACACGTACCGGCTCGCCTTCGGCGGTTCCGGCGCGCAGTACGGATTCGCGGCCGCCATCTCGATCTTCATTTTCCTGATCGTCGCGGTCGTCTCCACGATCAGCTTCCGCCGGACCCGGCAGTTGGAGGAGGTCTACTCGTGACGCGCTGGATCAAGCAGGTCGGCTGGCGGCACCTGGTCGGCCTGCTGGGGCTGGGGTTCGCCCTGGGCCCGCTGCTGTTCGTCTTCTCCGCCGCGATCAACCCGCAGGGCACGCTCTCCTCCAGCACGCTGATCCCGACCGGCGCCTCGGCGGAGAACTTCGTGAAGCTCTTCCGGGACACCAACTTCGCGTACTGGTTCCTCAACTCGGTGATGATCGCCGGGGTCGCCGCGGCGGCGTCGGTCTTCCTCTCCGCGCTGGCGGCGTACGCGTTCAGCCGCCGCCGTTTCAAGGGCCGGCGGATCGGTCTGATGTCGCTGCTGCTGATCCAGATGTTCCCGCAGTTCCTGGCCGTCGTGGCGATCTTCCTGATGTTCTCGACGATCACCGACCTGTGGCCCGCGTTCGGGTTCAACACCTGGTGGGGCATGATCCTGCTCTACCTCGGTGGCGCGCTCGGCGTGAACACCTGGCTCATGAAGGGCTTCTACGACACCATCCCGAAGGAGCTCGACGAGTCCGCGGTGGTCGACGGGGCCTCGCACCCGCAGATTTTCTTCAAGATCCTGCTGCCGCTGGTCGCGCCGATCCTGGCTGTCACCGGGCTGCTCGCCTTCATCGGGACGATCAACGAGTTCCTGATCGCCAACGTGTTCCTCACCGACAGCGAGTCGAAGACCCTGGCCGTCGGCCTCTACGGCCTGGTGGCCGGCGAGCGGGACACCAACTTCGGGGTCTTCTGCGCCGGCACCCTGCTGACCGCGATCCCCACGGTCGGTGTCTTCATGTACCTCCAGCGCTACATCGTGGAGGGACTCAGCGCGGGCGCGGTGAAGGGATGACCCCCCACCACGACGGTTCCAGCCTTTACGTCTCGAACCCGTCGCCCGCACTGGGCGAGACGGTCAGCCTCTTCGTCCGGGTGCCGCACGGCAACCTGATCAGAAGGATGCATCTGCGCTCGGTGCGTGACGGCGAACCTGTCTTCGGCGAGGCCGTGCTCGACCGGCGGGACGCGACCGGCGAATGGTGGCGTGCCGAGATCGAGGTACGGAACCCGATCACTCCGTACCGTTTCCTGATCCGGACCGTGAGCGGCGCGGTCAGATGGCTCACCGGATGGGGTCTGACCTCCTACGATCTGCCGGACGCGACGGATTTCCGGCTGGTCGCGCACGCGCCGGGGCCGGACTGGGCCCGGGACGCGATCGTCTATCAGATCTTCCCGGACCGGTTCGCGCGCTCGGCGGCCGCCGACGACCGCGCCACCCCGGACTGGGCCGTGCGCTGCGACTGGGGCACTCCGGTCGCAGGGCACGGCCCCCTGGCCGCCACCCAGCTGTACGGCGGTGACCTGGACGGCGTCGCCGAACACCTCGATCACGTCGCTGACCTGGGCGCCGACACGGTGTACCTGACGCCGTTCTTCCCCGCGAAGTCGAACCACCGGTACGACGGCTCCGATTTCGGCACTGTCGACCCGCTGCTCGGCGGCGACCAGGCCCTGGTCCGGCTCAGCGAGGCGGTGCACGCGCGGGGCATGCGGCTGCTCGGCGATCTCACCACCAACCACACCGGCGACGCCCACGAGTGGTTCCGCTCGGAGAAGGACTTCTTCTACTTCAACTCCGACGGTGGGTACGAGTCCTGGCTCGGCGTACCGAGTCTGCCGAAGTTGAACTGGGGTAGCCCCGAGCTGCGCCGCCGGTTCGTGAAGCTGGCTCAGCACTGGCTGACGTACCCCTATGGCCTGGACGGCTGGCGCATCGACGTGGCCAACATGACCGGCCGCCGCGGCGCCGACAACCTGACCCACGAGGTGGCCGCCCTGCTGCACCGCGCCGTCCGGCAGGTACGCCCGGACGCGATGCTGCTCGCCGAACACGGCCACGATGCCACCCGTGACCTGGACGCCGACGGCTGGCAGGGCACGATGAACTACGCCGGCTTCACCCGTCCGGTGTGGAGCTGGCTGCGCGCCGACGAGCTGCCGTTCCCCGATTTCCTGGGCGTGCCGGGCGAGATCCCGTTCCGGGACGCGGGCGAGATGGTCTCGACCATGACCGCGTTCTCCGCACAGACGTCGTGGCGCGCGTTCACCAGCTCGTGGCAGATCCTCAGCTCGCATGACACCCCGCGGATCCGGTCGGTGGTCGGCGGCGCGGACCGTCACGAGGTCGCGGCGGGGCTGCTCTTCACCCTTCCCGGCACCCCGATGATCTTCGCCGGTGACGAACTGGGATTGTCCGGAGTCAATGGCGAACATTCCCGTACCCCGATGCCCTGGAATGAGACCGACGGCTGGGACATGCGCACCCTGGCTCGTTATCGCGCTCTGGCGCGATTGCGGCGCGGCACGCGGGCGCTGCGCGACGGCGGCCTGCGCTGGGTGCACGCCGCCGGTGACCTGCTGGTCTTCCTCCGGGAGACCGCCGACGACATCGTCCTGGTCGCGGCCCGCCGGGCCGCGGGTCCGCCGGTACGCGTGACCGGCCTCGCCCCGCACGCCTGGGGCGACAACCTGTACGGCGGCGCCGAGCCCATCAAAGCCGGCGTCGATGGATCTATCGAAATCGACGGTGATGGTCCTACCTTCCAGGTGTGGTCCGTCCGCCAACACCCGAAGGGTTGTTAAGTGGCACCGAGAAAACGACGGCTGAGCGTCGCTCTGCTCAGCCTTTTGCTCCCACTCATAGCCGTGCCGGCGTCCGCCGCGCCCGTCAAGAACGCTGAACCGAGCGCCGCCGTCATCGCCAGCTGGGGTTCCGACCAGCGCGCCGACAGCGAGCAGTACTACTTCGTCCTGCCGGACCGGTTCGCCAACGGCGACAAGTCCAACGACAAGGGCAAACTGTCCGGCGATCGTCTCTCCACCGGGTACGACCCGACGGACAAGGGCTTCTATCACGGCGGCGACCTCAAGGGTGTGATGGACCGCCTGGACTACATCCAGGGCCTCGGTACCACCGCCATCTGGCTCGCGCCGGTCTTCAAGAACAACCCCGTTCAGGGCACCGGCACGGACGTCTCGGCCGGGTACCACGGTTACTGGATCACCGACTTCACCCAGGTCGACCCGCACTTCGGTACGAACGCCGACCTGAAGAAGCTGGTCAACCTCGCGCACCAGCGGGGCATGAAGATCTTCCTGGACATCATCGTCAACCACACGGCGGACGTGATCCAGTACGCGGAGAACGAGTACACGTACGTCGACAAGGAGACGTCGCCGTACACGGACACCGAGGGTCAGCCGTTCGAGGACGCGAACTACGCATCGAGTGGTTCTTTCCCGAAGACGGATGAAACGTCCTTCCCTTACACGCCGATTTTCCCCGAGAAATCGGACGTAAAAGCCAAGACCCCGTCCTGGCTCAACGACCCGAACGTGTACCACAACCGCGGTAACTCGACCTTCGCCGGCGAGAACAGCGAGTACGGCGACTTCTACGGCCTCGACGACCTGTGGACCGAGCGCCCCGAAGTCGTCCGCGGGATGACCAAGATCTACGGCGACTGGGTCAAGAACACCGGCATCGACGGGTACCGCCTCGACACCGTGAAGCACACCAACCTGGAGTTCTGGCCGCAGTTCGCCCAGGGCATCGAGAAGGTGGCCGGCGACGACTTCTTCATGTTCGGCGAGGTCTACAGCGCCGACCAGGAGATCCAGTCGACCTACGTGCGCGAGGGCGGCCTGCCGGCCACCCTCGACTTCTCCTTCCAGGAGGCCGCGAAGGGCTTCGTGACCGGTGGCAGCGCCGCGACGGCCCTTTCCGATCTGTACGCGAAGGACGACCTCTACACCGCGCGCGACACCTCGGCTGACCGGCTGCCGACGTTCCTCGGCAACCACGACATGGGCCGCATCGGCTCGTTCATCGCCTCGGCCGCGACCGCCGACACCCAGCTCAAGCGCGACCAGCTCGCTCACGAGCTGATGTTCCTGACCCGTGGTCAGCCGGTGGTGTACTCCGGCGACGAGCAGGGCTTCACCGGCCCGGGCGGTGACAAGGACGCGCGCCAGGATCTGTTCGCCACCAAGTCGGCGGATTACCTGGACGACGACCTGATCGGCACCGACCGCACCCACGCGGTGGACAACTACAACACCCAGCACCCGCTTTACCGGACCATCGCCGACCTCGCGAAGCTGCGCAAGGCCAACCCGGCGCTGGTCGACGGCGTTCAGGTCACGCGCTATGCGGCCGAGGGTGAGGGTGTGTTCGCCGCATCCCGGATCGACAAGGCCAAGCGCCAGGAATACGTGGTCGCGGTCAACAACGCGACCACCCCGCAGACCGTGACATTCCCGACTTCAACGTCAAATGCCAAATTCAACGGCCTTTATGGTACGCGTGAAGCATCGCAGGCCGGAGCCGATGGAAAGATCACCGTCACTGTTCCGGCGTTGTCCTCGGTGGTCCTGAAAGCGGACAAGTCGCTGGGCCAGTCGACGGCGGCCCCCTCGGTCACCATCACCAAACCGGCCGCTGGCGACAGCGTCCCGACCCGGACCGAGCTCGTCGCGGAGACCACCGGCGACCCGCTCGCCACGGTCACCTTCGCGGCGCAGGTCGCGGGCGGCCCGTGGAAGCTCGTCGGCACCGCGGACAAGGCGCCCTACCGGGTGTATCACGACCTGACCGGGCTGGCCGGTGGCACCGAAGTGCGGTACAAGGCAGTGGTGCGTGACAGCAAGGGCCGTCTCGCGTCGTCCACCAGCAGGATCACGGTGGGCACGCCCGAGGCGACGTCGACCACCGCGGGCTACGCGGTCGTCCACTACCAGCGCCCGGCCGGTGGATACGACGACCAGAACCTCTATGTGTGGGGCGACGTCGACCCGTCGATGTCGACGACCTGGCCGGACGGTCAGCCGTTCGCCGGCGAGGACGCGTACGGACGCTTCGCCTATGTGAAGCTGAAGCCGGGCGCCAAGAGTGTCGGGTTCATCGTGGTCAGCGACGACGGTGTGAAGGACACCGACGCGGATCGGACGATCAACGTCGGGGAGAACCCCGAAATCTGGATCAAGCAGGGTGACACGGCGGTCTACCCGACGCGTCAGGCTGCCACCGGTGAACCGGATCCGGCGCAGGACCAGAACACGGCGATCATCCACTGGCGTAAGGCCGACGGGAACTACGCCGGCTGGGGCCTGCACCTCTGGGAGGGCGCGGCCAACCCGACCGATTGGGCCAGCCCGCTGCTGCCCACCCGGATCGACTCGTTCGGCGCGGTCTTCGAGGTTCCCCTCGCGGCCGGGGCGGCGTCGCTGAGCTACATCATCCACAACGGCGACGCCAAGGACCTGCCCACCGACCAGTCGCTCGACTTCGGCAAGGCCGGGCGCGAGGTCTGGCTGCTCGGCGGTCAGGAGACCCGTCTGCTGCCGCTGGTGAAGACCACGGCCGGGGCCGGCGAGATCGACGTCGCGAAGTCGCGGGCGGTCTGGATCGACCGGAGCACGGTGGCGTGGAAGACCAGCACCGGGGACACCCTGGAGCCGGTCGGCGCGGGCACCGACGGCAAGGTGTACGACCTGGTCCACGCGAAGTCGGGCGGGATCGGTGTGGAGAACGGCGAGCTGACCGGGGCGTACCAAAGTGTTCGTCTGACGTCCCGCAGGGACGGCCTGACCGAGACGCAGCGGGCGAAGTTCCCGCACCTCTGGCAGTACGGCGCCTTCAAGCTCTCCGCCGCCGCCGACATCACCGAGATCCTCAAGGGTCAGGTGATCGTCACCGAGCGGGACGCCAAGGGCAAGCTGCTCTCGGCGACCGGCGTGCAGTTGTCCGGCGTGCTGGACGACGTCTACGCGGCCGCGGTTGATTCGGATCTCGGACCGTCACGCTCCGGCGTCTCGGTCTGGGCGCCGACGGCCAGCTCGGTCGAGCTCGAGATCTATGACACGGCGACGTCCGCGTCCGCTGTGCTCAAGCCGATGACCCGCGACGACCGCACCGGTGTGTGGTCGTCGAAGGGCCTCAAGAGCGGTAATTTCTACAAATATCGGGTGACCGCGTGGCAGCCTGCCACGCGCCAGATCGTGACGGCGTCGGTCACCGACCCGTACTCGGTGGCGCTGTCCACCGACTCGACCCGCAGTCAGTTCGTCTCGCTGGACGACGCGGCGAGCAAGCCGGCGGGCTGGGACAAGCTGAGGAAACCGGCCGCCACGGCGCCCGCGAAGATCCAGATCTCGGAGCTGTCGGTCCGGGACTTCTCGATCGCGGACACCTCGGTGCCGGCGGCTTCTCGCGGGACCTTCTCGGCCTTCACCTCTTCGCAGTCGGCCGGGATGAAGCACCTGAAGTCGCTGGCCGGGTCGGGTGTGACCCACCTGCACCTGCTCCCGGCGTTCGACTTCGCCACGATCCCGGAGAACCGGGCCGACCAGGCGGTGCCGGCATGTGACCTGGCGTCGTTCCCGGCCGACTCGGAGGAGCAGCAGGCCTGCGTCGCCGCGGTGGCCGCGACCGACGGATACAACTGGGGATACGACCCGCTGCACTACACGGTTCCGGAAGGCGGATACGCCGTGGACCCGGCCAACCGGACCCGCGAGTTCCGCGACATGGTGACCGGCGTCAACAAGGCCGGCCTGCGCGTGGTGATGGACGTCGTCTACAACCACACATCGGCGTCCGGCACCGACAGCAAGTCGGTGCTCGACCAGATCGTGCCCGGGTACTACCAGCGGCTGCTCGACGACGGCACCGTCGCCAACTCCACCTGCTGCTCCAACACCGCGCCGGAGAACGCGATGATGGGCAAGCTGGTGGTCGACTCGATCGTGACGTGGGCCAAGGCGTACAAGGTGGACGGTTTCCGGTTCGACCTGATGGGCCACCACCCCAAGGAGAACATCCTGGCGGTCCGCAAGGCGCTGGACAGGCTCACCCTCGCGCGTGACGGCGTGGACGGGAAGAGCATCTACGTCTACGGCGAGGGCTGGAACTTCGGCGAGGTCGCGAACAACGCGCGCTTCGTGCAGGCGTCGCAGACCGAGATGGCCGGAACCGGAATCGGCACGTTCAACGACCGGCTCCGGGACGCGGTCCGCGGTGGCGGCCCGTTCGACGAGAACCCGCGGGTGCAGGGCTTCGCATCCGGCCTGCTCACGGCGCCGAACGGTGACGCGGCGAACGGGACCGAGGCGGAGCAGAAGGCGCGCCTGCTGCACTACCAGGACCTGATCAAGGTGGGTCTGAGCGGGAACCTGGCCGGTTACTCGTTCACCTCCTCGGCCGGGGTCACCGCGACGGGCGCGGAGATCGACTACAACGGCTCACCGGCCGGCTACAACGCCGCGCCCGGCGAGGCGATCACCTACGTCGACGCGCACGACAACGAGATTCTGTACGACTCGCTCGCCTTCAAGCTGCCGCAACAGACCACGGCACTCGAACGGGCCAGGGCGCAGTCGGTGGCGCTGGCCACCACGGTGCTCGGGCAGGGCGTGGGCTTCGTGACCACCGGCAGCGAGCGGTTGCGCTCGAAGTCGCTGGACCGGAACTCGTACAACTCCGGTGACTGGTTCAACTCCATCGAGTGGGACTGCACGAAGGGCAACGGCTTCGGCAAGGGTCTGCCGCCCAAGCCGGACAACGAGTCGAAGTACGCGTACGCCAAGCCCCTGCTGGCCGACCCGGCACTGGTCCCGTCCTGCGAGGCGATCAGCCTGTCCGACAGTCGTTATCAGGAGCTCCTGAAGATCCGGAAGTCATCACCGGTCTTCGGCCTGCCGACCGCCGCGCAGGTGCAGCAGCGTCTCTCGTTCCCGCTTTCCGGAGCGAACGAGACCCCTGGCGTGATCACCATGACGCTGGACGGCCGGGGCCTCGACCCGAAGTGGAAGTCGGTGACGGTGGTCTTCAACGCCACCCCGTCGGCGGTCACCCAGAAGGTCACGGCGCTGGCCGGCAAGAAGGTCGCCCTGCACCCGATCCAGCAGAAGTCGGCCGACGCGCTGGTCCGCACCGCGTCCTTCACGTCCGCGACGGGCACGCTCACCGTCCCGGCCCGCACGGTCTCGGTGTTCGTCCAGAGCTAGCCGGCACCACCCCAGCGCGGCCACCGTCCACCCGATCAGCCCGGGTGGGCGGTGGCCGTTCCTTTTTAGCCGGACAGAAGGCGGGTCGCCGGTCTGCGGGCGGTCTGCGGGCGGTCTGCGGGCGGTCTGCGGGCGGCCTGAAGGCTGCGGGCGGGTCGTCGGCCTGCGGGTGGTGTGCCGGCTGCGGGCGGTGCGCTCTGGTCGGCTTGTGCTCGCGGTCGTGTTTCCGGCGTCAGCGCGACCACGAGCACAAGCCGGCCGTGCCCCGCCGCCGCCGGGCTCGCATGGTTACGCATTGCCTCCGACGATTGAGCGGCGGCGGACGAATCGCCGGTTCGTGGAACTTTGCTGTGGCCAGAGCACCAGCGGCCCTCCAAGATCTGCCTGCATCTTCGAAGTGTCGCTACTCTGCGTGACAAAAGCCGCCGCCAGCCGCGAACCCGTGAGACCCCCTTCGTGGGTCGCGGATCTTGGAGCCGCCGTGGCGAGCCGTAGCTCAGACCTGTCATCGAGGTCCCAGAACAATCCTGGACGACGGCTCAGGGCGGCGAGCCGTAGTCCAGACCTGTAATCCGAGTCCCATGACATATCTGAGCTACGGCTCGCCTGCGGCAAGCTCGCCACCGAGCAAGCGTCACTGGCCAATCCGGGGCCGGCTAACCCGATATCGGCTAACCCGGCACCGGCTAACCCGGCACCGGCTGACCCGGGGCCGGCTCGTGCTTACGGTCGTGCGTGGGCCGACACCACGACCGTAAGCACGAGCCGGACACGACGGCTGTCGCATATGGCTGCCGGCTGCCGGCTGCCGGCTGCCGCGTATGGCGGCCACGGTGTGCAGCCCGGCCTGGAGAACTCGCGCTTGCGGCGGTGGACGGTGAAATCGCGAAACACCGGCCCATCCCCTCGCGAGCCGGCCCACTCGACACAGCCCATCCGAACCCGAACTCGACACACCGCAGGACCGGGCAGGCTATTGCGAGCGCAGGACCGGGCCGGCTATTACGACCGCGGGGCCGGCCTGCGGCGCCGGCGGGCCGCTACCGCCTCCGGGTCGACGTCGGGCTCGGACCACAGCGACGCCTGGGCGATGCTCGTCTCCCGCCCGCTGGTCACATGCTCGTGGGCCAGACGCGCCGCCCGGTCCTCGTCGCCGGCCTCGATCGCCGCGTAGAGCTCCTCGTGCTCCGCGCACTGCTGTGCCGGGTCGCGCTGAGCGGTCAGCCGGAAGAGCCAGTGGGTACGCGCCTCCAGAGGCCGCATCATGGCGCTGAGCAGCGGGTTCGCGGAGAGTTCGACCAGGTCGGTGTGGAACCCGGCGTTCGCGGCGGCGACACCGTTCGAGTCGCCGGCGACGGTGGCGGCCCGAGCCGCCGCCAGGCGGTCCTTCAGGCGAGCCAGGCCCGAGTCGTCGCGCCGGGACGCGGTCAGGCGGGCGGCCAGGGCTTCCAGGGACTCGCGGACGTCGAACAGATCGCGTACGTCCGCCGGGGTGAACGGGGCGACCAGCGCGCCCTTGGCCGGCACCAGCAGGACCAGCCCGTCGGCTTCGAGCAGACGCAGCGCCTCGCGCAGCGGGATGCGGGAGACCTCCAGCTCAGCGGCGAGGTCACGCTCGATCAGGCGCTGGCCGGGCGCCAGTTCGGTGGCGAGGATGCGCCGTCGTAATTCTTCGTATGCGCGGTCGCGCAGTGATGTCACCGAAACCCCCAGAGTCGCAAGCCCACCTTAGGGCCTGTCCTGCCGATCTCGCGGGGCTGCGGCGTGGCCCAGCCGCCGCCAGCCGACACCTGGACCTCGCCTCGCACTCGCGAGATCGGCAGGACAGGCCCTGGGGGGGCGTGGCAACTGCTAACGACCGGCTAACAAGCGTGAAACAGAGCGCCCCGAAACTGACTGCCGTAACGGTATACCACTAACTCTCGGAGGCGTTCTGATGGCGCGTACCGTTCCTCTTATCGCAGCTCTGTCCGTGGCGGTCGTGCTGGCCGGATGCGGCTCAGCCGAGGAAGCCACCACGGAGAAAGCCGACAAGCTCACCGTCGGTGTCCTCTTCCCCGGTTCCCTCTCCGACGACGGCTTCATGGAGTCGGCCTACCTCGGTTACCAGCGTGCCGAGAAGACCTACGCCGACAAGGCCACCTTCAGCAAGGTGGAGCAGGTCGCGACCGCCGACTTCGAGGCCGCGCTGGTCCGGTTCGCGAGCGCGAGCGACCTGGTGATCTCGCTCGGCGGCCAGACCGACGCGGCCGTCCGGCTGGTCGCGCCGAAGTTCCCGAAGGTCAAGTTCGTCGAGATCGGCGGCCCGGCGGACGGCAAGCCGCTGGAGAACCTGGCGCTCTACGACCCGCAGCAGGCGCAGGCCGCGTTCCTGGCAGGCGCGGCCTCCGCTCTGCTCACCGAGACCGGCAAGGTCGGCTTCGTGGGCGGCGCCGAGCTTCCGGCGATCGTGAACGCGGCAAAGGAATACGCCAACGGTGCCGCCGCCGCGGACCCGAAGGTCCAGGTCCTCGCCCCGCAGTACGTCGGCGACTTCAACGACGTGGCGAAGGCCAAGCAGTCCGCTCTCGCCGACTACAGCGCCGGCGCCGACGTACTCGGCCAGATCCTCAACCTGGGCAAGAAGGGTCTCGCGCAGGCCGCCGCGCAGGAGAAGACCGCTTTGATCGGCGGCCCGATCCCGCACGACTGCGCGACCGACACGGCCTATGCCGGCTTCGTGAAGACCGACGTCGGCGCCGAGATCGAGTTCGCGCTGGAGCACGTCGTCGCCGGCACCTGGAAGCCCGAGAACGTCAAGTTCGGCCTCACCGCCGCCACGCCGCACAACGACATCACCCTGTGCGAGGCGGACGCCGCGATCCAGGCCAAGCTGGACGCCATCAAGGCGGACATCACGGCCGGGAAGATCAACACGCTGTGATCGCTCTGGAGATCGCCGGCCTGTCCAAGACCTATGGCAGCGTGCGTGCGCTCGACGGCGTCGACCTGACGGTCGAAGCCGGAACGGTGCATTGCGTGCTGGGTGAGAACGGCGCCGGCAAATCAACCCTCTGCCACGCGGTCGGCGGCTCTCTCACCCCTTCTGCCGGGTCCATGTCCCTCTTCGGTACGCGCTACGCGCCCCGCCGCCCGAAAGAGGCGATCGCCGCCGGGGTGGCGATGGTGCACCAGCACTTCAGCCTGGTGTCGACGCTGACCGTGGCCGAGAACCTGCGGCTGCTCCGGGTCGGCGGGCTGGCAGCGCGGCTGGAGCGGCTGGCGGACCGATACGGCCTGGCAGTTCCGCTGGACGAGACGGTCGGCGATCTCCCCCTCGGCGTGCGCCAGCGCGTCGAGATCGTGAAGGCGCTGCTGCGTGAGCCGCGCCTGCTGGTGCTCGACGAGCCGACCGGGGTGCTCGGCCCGGCCGAGGTGGACGCCCTGCTCACCACCTGCCGCCGGATCGCCGACGACGGCGGCGCGGTCGTACTCGTCACGCACAAGCTGGGTGAGGTGGCCCGGGTCGCCGACGTCGCCACCGTGCTGCGCGGCGGCAAGGTCGCCGGTTCCGGCCTCACCGACCTGTCGGCGGACAACCTGATACCGCTGATGATCGGCCGTCCCGCTGACGACCTGGCGCCCGTGCTGGCGGGGACGCTCGGGCTCTCCGAGGTGGTGGTGCGTGATGAGCGCGCGATCGATCAAGCGCCCGTTCTGTCACTGAGGGATATCTCGGTCACGAGGCCTGGCGGCGGCTACCTGCTGGAGAACGTCGATCTCGATATCGCTCCCGGCGAGATCGTCGGGGTGGCCGGCGTCGAAGGCAACGGACAGACCGAGCTGATCCACGTCCTCAGCGGTGCCCTGGTTCCGGACGCCGGCACCGTCGAACTGGCCGGTGAGGATCTGACCCGGGCCACCCCGGCCCGGCGTACGGCGGCCGGGCTCGGCGTCGTCCCGGAGGACCGGCACCACGAGGGCTGCGTCCCGGAGCTGGACGTGGCCACCAACCTCTACCTGGGACGGCTCGGCGAGTACCGCCGTTTCCACGTCCTGCTCGACAAGAAGGCGATGCGGAGCGCCGCCACCGCGGTGATCGAGAAGCACGGGATCAGTGCGCCCGGCCCGGCCGCGCCGATGTCCGCGCTCTCCGGCGGCAACCAGCAGAAGGTGGTTCTCGCCCGGGAACTCGCCCTGGACCCGCTGGTCTGCCTCGCCGCCGCCCAGCCGACCCGGGGACTCGACGTCGGCGCGGTCGACGCGGTGCTCGGCAGGATCCGGGCCGCCGCCGCGGCCGGTGCCGCCGTACTGGTCGTCTCCAGTGAACTCGGCGAACTGCTGGCGCTCTGCGACCGGGTCGTTGTCGCGTACCGAGGGAAGCTCTCCGAAGCGATCGTCGCGGCAGCTCCCGGCGCCCATGACAAGATCGCGCACTTGATGATCGGAGCGACGGCATGATCGCGGCGGTCCGGCATCCGGTCTTCGTCGGTGCCGTCGCGGCGATCGTGGCGGCCTGCGCCGGGCTGCTGCTCGCGGCGGGCGCCGGCACCTCGCCGGCGGTCGCGGTGGACGCCCTGGTCGAGGGGATGACCGGCACCCCGTACGCGATCGGCAGCTCGCTCAACACGGCAGCCGTCCTCGCGCTGATCGCGGCCGGTTTCACCGTGGCCTATCGCGCCGGGCTGGTGAACGTCGGCGGCGAGGGTCAGCTCTGCGTCGGCGGCGTGACCGGCGCGGCGGCGGGCCTGGCCCTGCCGCAGGGCGTGCCGGGCTGGATCGGTGTGCCCGTCGTGCTGATCGCCGGGTTCGCCGGGGGAGCGGCCTGGGCCTCGATCGCCGGGCTGCTCAAGGCGAAGCGCGGGACCAGCGAGGTCATCACCACGCTGCTGCTGAACTTCGTCGGCGCCGGTGTCCTCGCGCTCGCCGTGCACGAGGAGGCGCTGCTGCGCCAGCCGGTCACCTCGGCCGAGACGCTGCCGCAGTCGGCGCCGCTGCCACCGGGCGCGCGGCTGCCGCTGATCGGCTCGATCGAGTCACCGGCCACGCTGATCGTGGTGCTCGCCGTCGCGGCCGCCCTGATCGTCGCGCTGGTGCTGCGGCACACGCCGACCGGCCTGCGGCTCACCGCTGTGGGTCACTCGCCGGCCGCGTCCGCGCGGCTCGGCCTCGGCGTCGCCCGCCTCGAAGTGGGTGGCCTCGCGGTCGCCGGCGGCCTCGCCGGTGCGGCCGGAGCATGCCTGGTCGCCACCGCGCCCTACGTGCTGGCCGAGCACTTCTCGTCCGGGTACGGCTTCACCGGTCTGGTCGTCGGCCTGCTGGCCCGCGGATCGCTGACCGCGGTCCTGGCGATCGCGCTGCTCTTCGGCCTGCTCACCAACGGCGGCATCAACCTGCAGCTGGCCGCCGGAGTGCCGGCCGCAAGCGTGCAGGTCGTGCAGAGCCTGCTGGTGCTGCTGATCGCCGCCTCGATGATCTGGACTCGGAAGGGTGCCCGATGAGTGCCGTCCTCGAAGAGATCCTCTCCGGAGGAGTACGCCTGGCCGCGCCGCTGCTGCTGGCCAGCGCCGGCGAGCTGGTCAGCGAACGGGCCGGAGTGCTCAACCTCAGCGTCGAGGGAATGATGCTGACCGGCGCGTTCGCCGGCGCGGCCGGCGCGATGGTCACCGGCAGCGCGGTCGCCGGCGTGGCCTGCGCGCTCGTCGCCGGCCTGCTCGTCGCGCTGATCCAGGCGATCCTGAGCGTGACCCTGCGCGCCGACCAGATCGTCACCGGCATCACCGCGAACGCGCTCGCGCTCGGCGCCACCACGTACGGCGCCCGGCTGCTGTTCACCGACGGCAGCAGCCTGGAGGGCTTCGCGGCGCTGCCGATCCCGGTGCTGTCGGAGATTCCGCTGATCGGCCCGGCGCTCTTCGAGCAGACGGCCCTCGGGTACCTGGCCTTCGCCGTCGCCGCCGCGCTGGCCTTCGGTCTGAGCCGGCGCTTCACCTGGGGCCTGGCGATCGACGCGGTCGGCGAGGACACGCTCACCGCCGACCGTTGCGGCCTGCCGGTCCGGCTCATCCGGTACGCCGCCGTCCTGCTCACCGGCGCCACCGCCGGACTGGCCGGGGCCGACCTGGCCCTCGCCGAAGTGCACGCGTTCAGCGACAACATCACCGGCGGCGTCGGGTACCTGGCCGTGGTCGCCGTCATCGCCGGCCGCTGGCGGGCCTGGCCGACCGTGCTGGCGTGCCTGTTCTTCGGTGTGGCCCAGGCGCTCCAGTTCGCCGCGCCGGCGGTCGGCCTGCACGTTCCGGCGCCGCTGCTGGTGACCATCCCGTACGTGATCGCGCTGCTCGCGGTGAGCGGTCTGGTCGGCCGGAGCCGGGCACCGTCCGGACTGACCGTGCCGTTCGCGCGTACCGCATAGGCGTTGATCGGCGCGGAAGCCGCCGCGCCTGGCGCAACCCACCACCTCGGCCGCGTTCACCGGCGGCCCGAGGCCGTAGACCTGGAGAAACTCCGCATGACCCTCATCCTGAACCGCTCCGACGTGCTCGCTCTCCTGCGCGTCGAAGACGTGATCACCGCGGTCGAGCAGGCGCACATCGACCTCGCGCACGGCCGTGCCGCCCTTCCGGCGCCGGCGTCGGCGAGCCTCGGCGACGCCACCTTCGTCGCGATGACCGCCGCTTCCGAACCGGCCGGCCTGGCCACCGTGAAACTCCTCGCCGACCTGCCCGGCCGGCAGCGTTCCACCGTCCTCGCGGCCGACACCACGACCGGCGAATGCGCGGCGATCATCGACGGCGCGGTGCTGACCCGGTTCCGCACGGCCGCCGCCACCGCGGTCGCCACCCGCGCCCTGGCCCGGCCGGACGCCCGTGTCCTCGGCCTGATCGGCGCCGGACCGCTGGCTGAGGCGCACGCGCACGCGCTGTCGGCCGTGCATCCGTTCAGCTCGGTGGTGCTCTGGGGCCGGACGCCGTCTCGTTCTTCCGAGCTTGCCGCCCGCCTTCAGAAGGATCTTGGAATCAAGGCGGAGGTCGTCGCCGGCCCGCGTGAGGTCACTCTCGCCTCGGACGTGCTCTGCACGCTCACCCCGTCCAAGGATCCGCTGGTCAAGGGCGACTGGTTCCTGCCCGGCCTGCACGTGAACGCGGTCGGCGCCCCGCCCCGCCCGGACCACCGCGAGATCGACACGGCCGGCGTGGCCCGCGCCCGGGTCGTCGTCGACTCGTACGCCACGACCATGCACGAATCCGGTGAGGCGGTGCTGGCCGTGGCCGAGGGCGCGGTCACCGAGGAGCACTTCCGGCTGGAGCTCGGTGACGTGCTGGCCGGCCTCGAAGCGGGCCGGCAGACACACGAGCAGATCACCCTCTTCAACTCGGTCGGCGTGGGTCTGCAGGACCTGGCCACCGCACGGCTGCTGATCGACGAGGCGGTACGCCGCGGCCTCGGCACCAGGGTCGACCTCGCGGCGTAACCCGGCGGAACGACCCCGGGTGGCGGCCGGGCTGTCGATTTGGGCAGCCCGGCCATGGGTCGGGCGCATATGGTCGAGCACATGGGCACGGACTGGAACGGTCAACTGCGCCAGCAACTCGACCAGCACTGGCGGAGCCGGCTGCGTCCCCGGCTCGACGGTTTGACCGATGACGAGTACTTCTGGGAGCCGGTTCCGAACGCGTGGAGCGTCCGGCCGAGGGGCACGAGCAGCGCCCCGATGGCGGCCGGTGGCGGTGACATGGTGTTCGACTGGGCGTACCCGGCACCGGATCCGGCGCCGGTCACCACGATCGCCTGGCGTCTCGGGCACATCATCGTGGGCGTGCTCGGCGTCCGGGTGGCCCGGCACTTCCAGGGCGTGAAGATGGATTACCTGCGCCACGAGTACGCGGGCAGCGCCGCCGAGGCCCTGGCCCAGCTCGAGGCGGGGTACGAGGCGTGGACCGCCGGCGTCGCCGCACTCGGCGAGGAAGGCCTGCTGCGCTCCAGCGGCGAGGACGGGTACGGCGACGCCTCGATGGGCGCGCTGATCCTGCACATCAACCGCGAGGTCATCCACCACGGCGCGGAGATCGCGCTGCTGCGGGACCTGTACCTACGGCGTTAGCACCTGGGCGTTGAGCCGCTCGTACAGCGTTGCGGCCGGCTCCGGGCGACCCAGGAAGTATCCCTGGGCGAACTTGCAGCCCATCACCGTGAGCAGCGTCAGCTGATCGCCGTCCTCGACACCCTCGGCCACCACACGCAGGCCGAGGGTGTGCCCGAGCTGGACGACCGCGCTGACCAGCTCCTGCTGCCGCCCGTTGCCGACCAGCCCGGTGATGAACGAGCGGTCGATCTTGAGAACGTCGACCGGGATGTCGCGCAGATAACCCAGCGACGAGTACCCGGTCCCGAAGTCGTCGATGGCGATCTTCACGCCGAGCCGGCGCAGCTCCTCCAGCCGGGACGAGGTGACCGCCACGTCGCGCATCAGCACGGTCTCGGTCAGTTCCAGGACCAGGCAGTGCGGGGAGAGGCCGGTCTCGGCCAGGGCGATCGACACCTGCTCGGTGAGATCGGCCAGCTCCAGGTGTGCGGCGGAGAGGTTCACGCTGACGAAGGCCGGCGCGGTCGGCGGGTTCAGGTCCTGCCACTGGCGGACCACCCGGCAGGCCTCGCGCAGCATCCACCGGTCGATCTCGATGATCATCCCGGTCTCCTCGGCGAGCGGGATGAACGAGCCGGGCTGCTGCAGGCCGCGCTGCGGGTCCTGCCAGCGGACCAGCGCCTCGGCGCCGTGCATCCGGCCGTCCGGCAAGCCGGCCACCGGCTGCAGATAGAGCCGCAGCTCGCCGCGGCCCACCGCCTCGCGCAGCCGTGCCTCCTGGTCGATCCGGCTGAGCAGCTGCTCGTGCATCCGGTTCTCGAAGATCATGAACCGGTTCTTGCCCTCGTCCTTGGCGGCGTACATGGCGACGTCGGCGTTGCGCAGCACCTCGTCGGCGTCGGTGTACTGAGCCGCGTCCGGCACCACGCCGATGCTGACCGTGACCACTGCTTCCCGGTGGTGCAGCAGGAACGGCCGGGCCAGGGCGTCCAGGCAGGCCCGGGCGAGCGCCTCGACGACGGGCAGATCGGCCGCTTCGAGCAGCACGGCGAACTCGTCGCCGCCGAGCCTGGCCACGGTGTCGTGCGGCCGCAGCACCCCGGCGAGCCGTTCCGCCGCGGTACGCAGAAGCGTGTCACCGGCGTTGTGCCCGAGACTGTCGTTGACCCGCTTGAACCCGTCCAGGTCCAGGTAGAGGACCGCGATCTGCTCGCCGGCCGCCCGGGACCGGGTGAGCGCGTGCTCCAGCCGGTCCAGCAGCAGCTTGCGGTTCGGCAGCCCGGTCAGCCCGTCGTGCAGCGCCTGGTGCCGCAGGTCGTACTCGAGGGCCCGCTGCCGGCTGACGTCGCGGAGCACCACGACGGCGCCGATCGGGCGGTCCTCCTTCTCGATCGTGCTGACCGTGTACTCGACGCGTACCGCGGTGCCGTCCGGACGCTGGAGGCGGCCTTCGCGGGTGCCGACCGTGAGACCGCCGGCGGCCTCCGGCAGCAGCGTGGTGGCCTCCCGCTGGAGCAGCCCGGAGACGCCGACACCGGTGATCCGCCCGGCCGCCTCGTTGGCGAACGCGATCCGGCCGGTGTTGTCGACGCCGCAGATGCCCTCGCCGGCGTTGGCGAGGATGCTGTCGGTGTACTCCTTGGCGAGGATCTCCCGCGCCGAGCGTTCCAGCTGCTCGGCCATCGAGTTGAAGGCGCGGGCCAGGGTGCCGATCTCGTCGTGGCCGTCCGTCGTGACGCGGTGTGAGTAATCGCCGCTGCGGATGACCCGGACCGCGGAGGTGAGCGCGGTGATCCGCCCGGTGACCGAGCCGGCCACCGCGAAACCGATCAGCAGGACCAGCAGCAGAGCGATCGCGGAGCTGGTGAGGATGATCTTCTGGGCCTGTTTGGCGCCGGCCATCATCTGGTCGTAGAGCGGGGTGTACTCGAGGATGACCGCGCCGAGCATCGCGCCGGCGCCACTGCGCAGCGGCACCACGACCTGCTTGATGCCCTCCGGGTAATCCACGCTGGTCTCGACGAAGACCCGGGGGACGCCGTCCTCCATGGTCTTGCCGACCTGGTTGCCGGTGTCGTGGTCGAAGGTGTCGCCGACGTTCTCCTGGATCACGTCGCCGAGGATGTACTTGGCGGCGTCGACCACCACGACGTCGCGGTGCTGGGTCTCGTGCATCCGCTGCAGATAGTTGGCGAGCCCGGTCTGGCTGTAATACAGCGGGATCGGGATGGCGTCCGGCGTGTTGACCGGCAGGCCGTAACCGATGTCGGCGGCCACGCCGATCGCGAGCTGTTCCGCCTCCTCGGCGGCTGCCGTCTCCGCGGAGGCGTTGTCGGCGCGCCAGGCGACGAACGCGGTCGCCGCCAGCAGGAGAGCCACCAGCAAGTACCCGCCCAGAAGCTTCTGCCGAACGTTCATCAACTCACTTATCGGCGTGCGATCTCCAGCAATGAGTTGTCCGGGCGAATCCCTCCGAAAAGCAATTCGACGTCGGAATGCGGCATCGGGCGCGCGAAGTGATACCCCTGGGCGAACCGGTACCCCGCCTGGTAGAGGCGGGCGGCCTGCTCGGCGGTCTCCACGCCCTCGGCCACCGCCTGCATCCGCAGCCCCCGGGTGATCCCGATCAGCCCGTCGACGATCACCGCCTGCGGGCTGGCCGTGGTCACCCCGTCGACGAACGACTTGTCCACCTTCAGCCAGGTGACCGGGCACTCCACCAGCAGGCTCAGCGACGACTGGCCGGTGCCGAAGTCGTCCAGCGCGATGCGCAGGCCGAGATCGTGCAGCGCGCGCACGGCGTCCAGGGCGATCCCGGTGCCGAGCACGGCGGTCTCGGTCACCTCGACGACGAGGCGTTCCGGGTCAAGTCCGGCCGCCGAGAGCAGCGCCGCCATCTCGGCCGGGAAGCCCGGCTCGTTGAGCTGCCGGGCGGAGACGTTGACACTGACCTTCTCCGGGGCGTCGGCGCCGTATTCGCGTACCCATCGAGCGGTCTGGTGGACGGCCTGTTCGACGATCCAGCGGCCGAGTTCGACGATCTGCCCGTTGCGCTCGGCGAGCGGGATGAAGATGCCCGGCGGGATCAGACCGTGCTCCGGGTGCCGCCACCGGACCAGCGCCTCGACACCGGCGAGCCGGCCGTGCGGCAGCTCGACGATCGGCTGGTAGACCAGGAAGAGCTGGTCACGCAGGATGGCCTGGCGCAGGTCGGCGCCGAGCCGGGCGTCGCTGTCGGCGAGTTGGTCCATCACCGTGTCGAACCAGGTCCACCGGCCGCCGCCCTCACGCTTCGCGGCGTACATCGCTACGTCGGCGCGGCGCAGCACCTCGCCGGCGGTGTCCTCGGGGCGGCTCGCGGTGACTCCCACACTGATCCGGGGCGCCAGGTCGTGCCCTTCGACCATCACCGGGCACTGCACCTCGGCCAGCAGGGCGCGCAGCAGCTCCTCGGTTCCCTCGTCGTCCAGGCCGGGCAGGAGCAGGGTGAATTCGTCGCCGCCGAGCCGCGCCACGGTGTCCTCCGGGCGCAGCCGCTCCCGCAGCCGCCTGCTGATCGTCTGGAGCAGCACGTCGCCGGTGTGATGCCCGTACCGATCGTTGATCACCTTGAAGTCGTCGAGGTCGAGCAGGGCGACCACGAACGGCTCGCCGCCGGCGAGCCGCCGCGAGATCTCGTCCGCCCACGCTGATCGGTTGTTGATCCCCGTCAGGGAGTCATGCGTGACCTGATGGTCCAACTGCTTTTGGTACGCACGAAGCTGCTCGAGATTCGTGTCGACGGTGTCCAGCAGACGGCTGTTGTCGCGCAGCGTGGTGATCTGGCGCAGCACGACGAGCAGGGTGAGCCCGGTGACCGAGCACGCCATCATGGCCTCCGCGCCGCCTCGGGGCAGTTCGACCTTGAGCAGGACCCCGTACAGAATCGCCACCGAGAGGTAAGGCACCAGGCTGAACCGGCGCGGGTCCGGCCGCGAGGTCTCGCGCGCCGGACCGTTGTGCCGCTGGCGGCGGGCCGCCAGGGTGGCGGTGAGCTGCGACATCGGGAACGCGATCAGGCTGGCCGCCAGGTGCGGCTTGTCGGCGATCAGCGGCGTCAGCACGCCGGTCGAGGCGGAGAGGCCGACACCGGCCGAGAGGATGTGCAGGGCGCCGCGGTCCAGGCGACCGGCGCCTGCGAACGCCACCTTCACGAAGGTGATCAGCGCGACCACCGCGACCAGCATGATCACCAGGACCGAGCGTGGTGAGGTGTCCGTCGACGTGGCGAAATCGATCCGGCTGATCGAGAAGTGCCAGAGCAGGACCGTGCCGGTGAGCGCGACGATGCCGGTGTCCAGGCCGAACCGGATCCAGTCGCCGGAGGTCCGCTGCCAGGTGGGCAGGCGCAACAGCGCCACCAGGACGACGAGCACGGCCGCGACGAAGATCAACTGGGTGCGGATGCTGAGCGCCTGGCTGATCACCGGCCCGCCGAACGCATCGGCGATGTTGCTGATCGAGCCGAAGACCAGCAGACCGCAGGCGATGCCGAGCTGCCCCCAGAACCGGCGGGTGGTGTCGTCCAGCGCGGGACTGCGGGCGGTCAGCCAGCATTGGTACGTGGTCAGCGCGGAGAGCACCGGCAGCGGCAGCCAGCCGATGATCGGGTGCGGCCAGACGTGAGCCAGCCCGATCGCGAACCAGGCCAGCACGAACACGAACAGCCCGAGCGACGCCACGAACGGGAGGTCGAACGGGCGGCGACTCCAGAGGTGCATGACCCATTCATCGGTCGTCGTCGGCAGGGTTTGACGGAAAACGGCGGTCCTCTCAGGGCCAGGCTCGACCGTCATCGCAGGGCCGGGCTCGGCCGTCCTCTCAGGGCCGGGCTCGACCGGCCGATCGGTGGGGTCACAGCGGCGGCCGGTCGGCCGCCACGATTCCGGAGGTGCCCTGGTGGAAGCCCTGACGTCGGACCCGCTGTTGTCGCTCGCGCGTGCGGAGATGGTGCGGCGACTCACCACGGCCGCCGGGCAGATGTCCGCGACTGTTGATGTGCTCACCACGCTGCGGGATCTGGCCGGCGACGTCCGCGGCACCGAGTCGATGCGGGTCGCGATCGAGGAGCTGACCCGGACGCGTGATCAGCTGCTCGGCCAGGCGAAGGCGATCACCGCCTGCGCCCCGGTTTCCTGAGGGCCGTTCTGCTTTTCTGCTTTTCTGGCGTTCTCAGCCGTCGAAGGATTCCCAGTCCAGGCCTAGTTTGCGCAGCCGGCGCAGCAGGGAGCGGTGCCGGGCGCCCAGGTAGACCTCGTACCAGTCGCCGTCCGCCTCGCCGACCAGCGCCACCACGCCCGGCCCCACGTAGAAACGGGACTTCGCGCACGGCCATCGCGCCGGCCGCAGCGGCACCCGGCGCAGCGGATGGACGATCCGTTTGACCTGCGCGCGGTCGACGAAAGCCATCCCGCCGGGCGACGAGTCGATCGCGGCGTGGGTCAAGGTCGCGAGCAGAAGGTACGCGTTGAGCCGCTCGCGTTCCCGCAACGGCTGATCGCTGAGCCCGTGGTACCAGACCGGCGGATCGTCGCCGGTGGTCTCGGTGAGCAGCGTGAAGATCCGGTCGTCGTCCTGGCCGAACGCGATCGTCCCGGGTTCGCTTGTCGCCATCGCCTCGCCGAAGATCTGCAGGCTGCGGCCGTGCACCGCCGGTCGGCCGGCGGCGGCGCGCTGGAACGCCCGCAGCGGCTCGGGCCCGCTGGTGGCGGGGATGTTCTCCTCGGGGACGGGTGGGATGTCGGCGTACCAGCCGTCGACGAACTGCCGCAGTGCCGTGCCGGGGTCACCCGGTAGGAGGTTCACCCAGTCGATGGGCGGTTGCGGCCCGGGCGGGCCGGTAGGGCGTACCCGATCAAGCAGTTCGTAAGGCAGTGGCGCGTCCAGGCAGAGGCCGAGGTCCTGCAGCGCGCCGCGACGCCGGCCGAGCCGCGTGACCTGGGCCGCGCCGAGCGCGAGACACCCCTCCGGAAGCCGCGCGAAAGCCAGGATCATCGGTGACGCGCCGTGCGCGAGATGCCGTTCCACCAGGCGCGGCAGCGGTCCGGGCACGGTCAGATCCTCTGCGGTACGCACACCGGCCGCGACGATCACGACGATGGCGTCCGGACCCACGGCGAACCACGCGCCGGTGCCGCCGGCCTCCTCCGCGCCCGGACCGGCGGCGGCGAGCGCGACCGGCTCAGCGACGACGGACCAGAGGCGGATCTCCATCCGCCCACGGTATGACATTGATGATCACCGGAGACCAGGGCGATCTGTCCGGTACGCGACATGCGCGCTATGGCCGATTCGGGTGCATGCTGAATTACTGAGAGTCCTCATGCATGTGCACGGAGTGAGCCTCCGGGGGATGTGATGCTGGTGGGCGAGCACTTCTACCTGCGCCCGTCCTGGTCCTGCCAGGGCTGCGGCGAGCCGTGGCCGTGCGCCCCGGCGCGCGACGAGCTGATCGCGCAGTACCGCCCGGAACGGATCAGCCTCGCGATCTACCTGGGCGCGGTCCTGGCCGACGCGGTCCACGACGGCCTATCCCCCGACAACCTCTACTCCCGAATGCTCGGCTGGATCCGCCCCGACTGACCCCTGCCTCGCGCCCGCGCCTGCCTCGCGCCCGCGCCTGCCTCGCGCCCGCGCCTGCCTCGCGCCCGCGCCTGCCTCGCGCCCGCGCCTGCCTCGCGCCCGGGTAGTGCGAGGCGCTATCCGGATCTTGTGCGGTTCGGCCGTTCGAGCGACCGCAAACTCACGAGTTTCCGGGAAGTCTGAGATCGGCGCTTCGACTTCGGCAGCCCACGAATGCTCTGGTCACGCGCTGTCACCGCAAACGTGGAAAGTGCTGGCTTTGCGGAAACCCGTGGGGGTTGGAGCACCCACACATCTCCAAGATCGAGCCGGCGCCCCATGCCAGTCGCTCACCTTCGGTGACGGACGCGACCCCGCCCGGAGTATTTATCCGTATAAAGCGGGATTGGGGGCGGTGAGCGCACGCAAAGCGTTCCGCGTGTGCCCGGGTTATGGCCAGGTCAGGACGGCCAGGGGGAGGTCGCCGCCGCACGGGGCCAGGGTGACGCCCTCGGGCAGGGTCTGCGCGACGCCGGCCAGTAGCGCGGCTCGGATGTGGGGCTCGCGGATCAGGGAGCCGGTGATGTGGTGGGCCGTGTTGCCGGCGACGATGCGGCCCTGTTTGTTGACCACGGCGACCGGGGCGCCGACCGCGCGCATGGCCGGGCGCAGGATGCGCTCGATGTCGCCGACGAAGACGTCCGCGCCGGCGACTCCGGCGAAGGTGCCGTCGCGGACGATCGGGACGGTGAAGGTCAGGGTGTACTGCTCGGCGCAGACGTAGTCGACGTACGGCCCGGTGACGTGGCGCCGCCCGGTGTCGCGCGGGACGGTGAACCACTGCTGGCGGCCGATGTCGGAGAAGTCGTCGCCGTCCGGGTCGAGGTCGAGGGCGAGCCGGGTCGGCGCGGGGCTCCGGCCCATCCACCACTCCAGGCCGTGCAGCCCGTCGGCGAGCGGGGTGGTGATCACGCCGGCGCCGGTGATCAGGCCGCCGAGGGTGGCGGTCACCTCGGGGCGTACCGCTGCCAGGTCGGCGGAGACGGCATGCGGGCCGAGCAGGCTCTCCACCTGGCGGCGCAGATGGTCGGCAGCGCCGAACGTCTCCTCGACCAGGGAGGTCAGGTGGTCGGCCAGGGCGCTGCCGGCAGGCGCCGAGGTGCGGGTAGTCATCTGTCCCACGGGACCCACCTTGCGTTAGGGCTCGACCAATGTCAGATGCAGGTTTACCAGTCGCTCGACGGCTCGCTCGATGTGCTCCTCGGTGAGCCGCCGGGCCAGGTCCCCGTCGCCGTCGGCGATCGCGGCGGTGATGGCCCGATGCTCGTCGCGTGGATCGCACGTCGCCTGATCGGGCTGGATCACCGGTGACCACAACAGCGTCCCCAGCTCCGCCCCGAATCGTACTTCTTCGCGGGCCAGCCGGGCAGACTGCGCGGCCGCGGCGACGTCAAGATGAAACGTGCGCTCGACCCGGTGCGGGGGCCCGCTGGCCGCGTCCTCGATGCGCTTGACGTCTTCCGGGGTGGCCCGTAGCGCGGCGAGCCGGGACGCCGTCCCGGCGATCGCCACATAGTGGTCGGTGGAGTCGCGCAGGCTGGGCAGGCTCAGCTCGGAGAGCCTTGCGCGCAGTGACGAGTCGGCGGGCGCGCGCACGAAACTGCCGCCGCCGCGCCCGCGCCGGGTCTCCAGCAGGTTCTGGTGGCGCAGCGAGACGAGGGCTTCCCGGACGGTCACCCGGGAGACGCCGAACTGCGCGGCCAGGTCCGACTCGCTGGGCAGCTGCTCGGCGTCGGCGAGCAGCCCGAACGTGATGGCGTCGCTGAGCCGGCGGACCACCGTCTCGGCGCGGCTGTGCGGGTCGAGTGGCGCGAAGACCACGGATCGCGCGCTCGCTCGGTCCGTCCCCATGGCCTTGATTGTTCCTTACGGCTGTTAACGAAGCGGTTACCGGGGAGCCTTGACCTTTAAAGTCTAACGCCATACCTTTTCGTCACCTCGCTCCGCGACAGCACCGAAGACCGGGCGACAGATCAGGTAGGGACCTCACGTGACCGAGTCATCCACCCCGGCGATCCGTCTCACCGGACTCCGCAAATCATTTGGCCACGTCGATGCGGTGGCCGGCGTCGACCTGGAGATCGCCGACGGCGAGTTCTTCTCGATGCTCGGCCCGTCCGGTTCCGGCAAGACCACCGTGCTGCGGATGATCGCCGGCTTCGAGCTGCCCACGGCCGGCACGGTCGAGCTCGGCGGCAAGGACGTCACCCGGCTCGCGCCGTTCGAGCGCGACGTCA
Source organism: Actinoplanes lutulentus (assembly GCF_003259845.1). GTDB lineage: Bacteria > Actinomycetota > Actinomycetes > Mycobacteriales > Micromonosporaceae > Actinoplanes > Actinoplanes lutulentus. The sequence goes on along the minus strand of NZ_QLMJ01000026.1, from coordinate 37,507 downwards.
ACACGGTCTTCCAGGACTACGCGCTCTTCCCGCACCTCACCGTCCGGGAGAACGTCGAATACGGCCTCAAGGTCCGCAAGGTCGGCAGGAAGGAGCGGCGCGAGCGCGCCGAGCAAGCCCTTTCTTCGGTACGCCTTGAGAGCTTCGGCGATCGGAAACCGGCAGCCATGTCCGGTGGTCAGCGGCAGCGCGTGGCACTGGCCCGCGCCCTGGTGAACCGGCCCAAGGTGCTGCTGCTCGACGAACCGCTCGGCGCCCTCGACCTCAAGTTGCGTGAGCAGATGCAGGTCGAGCTCAAGGCGATCCAGCGCGAGGTCGGCATCACGTTCGTCTTCGTGACGCACGACCAGGACGAGGCGCTGACCATGAGCGACCGGGTCGCCGTCTTCGAGGCGGGACGGATCGTCCAGGTGGGAACGCCGGAGGACGTGTACGAGAAGCCGGCCAGCCCGTTCGTGGCGGGTTTCGTCGGGACCTCCAATGTGTTTGCGGGCGAGACGGCGAGGACGCTTTTCGGTCGTGCGGGCACTTTCTCCGTACGCCCGGAAAAGATCAATTTGCGCAAAGCGCAAGAGACGAACGGGGTCGTCGCCGAGGTGATCTATGCGGGTCCGGTGACCAGGTATGTGGTGGACCTGGACGCGGGGGCGCGGGTCGTCGTGGTGGAGCAGAACCGTCGCACCGGCACCGCGGCGCTCTCCGAGCTGCGTGGTCAGCGGGTGCGGCTCGACTGGCTTGACGAGCACGTGATCGAAATCCCCCAGTTGAAGGAGAACGCGCATGCGGAATAGATGGATGACGGCAGTGCTGGCGGCGGGCGTGCTGACGCTCGCGGCGTGTGGTGGTGGCGGCGACTCGGGTGGTTCGGCGTCGGGGCCCGGCGGCCTTGAGGTTCCGAAGATCGACAAGCTCGCGGCGCTCGGTGCCGGCGAGGGCGAGGTCAACATCGTGTCCTGGGCGGGGTACGTCGAGGACGGCTCCACCGACAAGGCTGTCGACTGGGTCACCGGCTTCGAGAAGGAGACCGGCTGTCAGGTCAACAACAAGATCGCGGGCACCTCGGACGAGATGGTCGCGCTGATGAAGACCGGCGAGTACGACGTGGTCTCGGCCTCCGGCGACGCGTCGCTGCGGCTGATCTACGGCGGTGACGTGGCCCCGGTCAACACCGACCTGATCGCGAACTACAAGGACGTCTTCGACGGCCTGAAGAACAAGCAGTGGAACTCGGTCGACGGCGCCGCCTACGGCGTCCCGCACGGACGTGGCGCCAACCTGCTGATGTACCGCACCGACTCGGTCACCCCGGCGCCCACCTCGTGGAACGCGGTCTTCGACGCGAACTCCCCGTACAAGGGCAAGATCACCGCGTACGACTCGCCGATCTACATCGCGGACGCGGCGCTCTATCTCATGAAGACCAAGCCGGAACTGAACATCAAGAACCCGTACGCGCTGGACGACACCCAGTTCCAGGCGGCCGTCGACCTGCTCAAGGCGCAGAACGAGCTGATCGGCGAGTACTGGTCGGATTACACCAAGGAGGTGCAGGCGTTCAAGGCCGGCAACTCCGTGCTCGGCACCACCTGGCAGGTCATCACGAACCTGACCAAGGCGGACGGCGCGCCGGTCGAGGCGATCCTGCCGACCGAGGGTGCGACCGGCTGGTCGGACACCTGGATGGTTTCGGCTTCTACCAAGCACCCGAACTGCGCGTACCTCTGGATGAACCACATCATCAGCCCGCAGGCGAACGCCGGGGTCGCCGAGTGGTTCGGTGAGGCGCCGTCGAACAAGCTGTCCTGCGCGCTGACCGCGGACAAGAGCCACTGCGCCACGTTCCACGCCGACGACGAGGCCTACTTCGACCAGATCTGGTACTGGACCACCCCGCTGGCGCAGTGTGTCGACGGCCGGACCGACGTGACCTGCAAGGACTACGCGGCCTGGACCCAGGCCTGGACGACGATCAAGGGATAACGTGTCCGTTCTCGGTTCCTACCTGCACCGGCATCCGCGTCTACGGCTGGCCGGCCTTCTTTCAGCGCCCCTGCTCTGGCTGGTCGTTGCCTACCTTGGCGCTCTCGCGGTGCTGCTGGTGTCGGCGTTCTGGACCGTGAACGGCTTCACCGGAGAGGTGGTCCGGGAGTTCTCACTGCAGAACTTCCGGACCCTTCTCTCCGAAGAGGTCTACCGGGCCGTGACGCTGCGCAGCCTCGGCGTCGCGGCGGCGGTCACCGGGATCTGCGTGGTGATCGCGACGCCGATGGCGTTCTTCATGGCGAAGGTGGCCTCGTCGAAGTATCGCAACTGGCTGGTGATCGCGATCCTCACCCCGTTGTGGGCTTCGTACCTGGTCAAGGCCTATGCGTGGCGGATTCTGCTCGCCAACGGCGGCCCGATCGACACGCTGTTCGGCGGTCCCGGCAACGGTCCCGGGTACGGGTTGTTCGCGACGATCATCGTGCTGTCGTACCTCTGGTTGCCGTACATGATCCTGCCGATCTACGCCGGTCTGGAACGCCTGCCGGACTCGATGCTGGAAGCCTCGGCCGACCTCGGCGCCCGCGCCGGGCGTACCTTCCGCGCCGTGGTCCTGCCGATCCTGATCCCCTCGGTGATCGCCGGATCGATTTTCACGTTCTCGCTCTCGCTCGGCGACTACATCACCGTCCAGATCGTCGGCGGCAAGACCCAGATGATCGGCAACCTGGTGTACGCGAACATCGGCGCCGCCAACAACCTGCCGTTCGCCGCCGCGATCGCCACCATCCCGGTCCTGATCATGGTCATCTACCTGGTCGCGGTCCGCCGCTCAGGCGCTCTGGAGGAGTTGTGACGCTGTCCCTGCCGGCGCGCTGGGCGCTGCGCCTGTTCATGGGCTTCGGCCTGCTGTTCATCTATGTCCCGCTGATGCTGGTGCTGGTCAACTCGTTCAATGGCGACCGCACCTTCGCCTGGCCGCCGCACGACTGGACCACCCGCTGGTGGTCCGCCGCCTGGGAGAACGAGGGCGCCCGCTCGGCCCTGTTCACCTCGGTGCAGGCCGGCCTGGCCGCCACCGGCATCGCTCTGGTGCTCGGCACCATGGTGGCGTTCGCCGTACAACGCTTCGCCTTCTTCGGCCGCGACACCGTCTCGTTGCTGATCATCCTGCCGATCGCACTGCCCGGCATCGTCACCGGCATCGCGCTGGACAGCGCGTGGCGCTCGGTGATGGGCGACCTCGGCGTCAGCAAGGGCCTGTTCTCGGTGGTGGTCGGCCACGCCACGTTCTGCGTGGTCACGGTCTACAACAACGTGCTGGCGCGGCTGCGCCGCACCGGCACGAACCTCGAGGACGCCTCGGCCGACCTCGGCGCGTCACCCTTCCAGACATTTCGGTACGTGACATTCCCGATGATCCGGTCGGCGCTGCTCGCGGGCGGGTTGCTGGCGTTCGCCCTGTCCTTCGACGAAATCATCGTCACGACGTTCACGGCAGGGCCGGGGGTGACGACGCTGCCGATCTGGATTTTCAACAATCTGTTCCGGCCGAATCAGGCGCCGGTGGTGAACGTGGTGGCGGCGGTTTTGATTGTTCTGTCGGTGTTGCCGGTTTGGTTGGCTCAGCGCTTGGCCGGCCCATCAGCAGGCACAAGCCGAACCTGACCCGCGGGGTCGCGGGTCGCGGGGCCGCGGGGCCGCGGGGTCGCGGGGTTGCGGGGTTGCGGGGTTGCGGGGGCGATCTTGTGAGTTTGTGCCGTCACGCTGACCGCAAACTCACAAGATCTGCTCGGTGCTCGGTGCTCGGTGCTCGGTGCTCGGTGCTCGGTGCTCGGTGCTCGGTGCTCCGGCACCGAGCTAGGCGATTGGTTCGCGGCGCTTCAGTGGTGCTCGTGATCTGTCGCGCGGGCGGCGCACAGGAATGAGCCTCCGACCGCGAACGCGCCCAGCACCCCGAGCGAAATCTGCTGCTGGTGATCGGTCTGCCGGTCATAAGTGACCTGGTTGACCTCGATCACCCGGTCATGATCCTCAAGCACGTACCGCCCGTCCCGCATCGACGGGTTCCCGTCCAGCGACGCGAACGCCAGCACCACGGTCAGCCAGAACCCGAACACGAAGACCCCGGCAGCGATCGCCGCCCAGTGCGGCACATGCGGCGGCACCCACGAAGCCAGCCGCCAGGCACGCCGGGGCTGCTGGGTGCGGTACCCACGCCGGTTGCTGAGAATGCCGGCCGCGAACCCGGGCACCGTGAGGAACGCGGCGACCCCGACCGCGACGGCGGCGTCGAACGGGCGCGCGCCAGCGGCCAGGGCGATGATGAGACCGGCCGACCAGAACACACCGGCCCCACACATCACGCTGAGCAGCAAGAGTCCCCGACGCGAGATCATCAAGAGAAACGCTAGTGTCCCGCGCATCCCCCGGTGGCCTTTTCCCCGCGCCGGTAGCCCCAATAGCCACGATCCAGGCAACCACCGCCCACATCACGACCAATCCTCGCCAAAATCGCGGATCACCCGCCGGGTCAGGCGGGACCCGCCGCAGCGGGACCGTCGTGCCGAGCTGGATCGTCGTGCCGAGCGGGACCGCCGTGCCAGGCGGGACCCGTCGGGTCAGGGCAGGACCCGCCGGGTCAGGCGGGGCGGAACGACGTGTGCGGCTCCGGAGCCGCGTGCTTGATCATCAGGTGGCGGGTGACCGAGTACTCGCCGATCGCTTCCTGGCTCATGTCCTTGCCGAAACCGCTGCCCTTCACACCGCCGTGCGGAGCTTCCGAGGCGATCGGCAGGTGGTCGTTGATCCAGGTCACGCCGAAGTCCAGCCGGTGCGCGACGCGCAGCGCCCGGGACACGTCCTGCGTCCAGATCGACGACGCCAGGCCGTAGGGCGTGTCGTTCGCGAGCCGCACGGCCTCGTCCTCGAAGGAGGCCGAGAAAGACGCCGAGGAAGACGCTGAGGACGAGGAGCCGTCGAACGGCACCGCCACCAGCACCGGCCCGAACACCTCACGCTGCACGATCTCGCTGGCCTGATCGGCGTCGACGACCAGCGTCGGCGGGTAGTAGAAGCCCGGCCCGTCGGCCACGGCACCGCCGGTCACCACGGTGGCGCCGGCCGCCTGCGCGCGAGTGACGAATCCGTGGGTACGGTCACGCTGAGCACCGGAGATCATCGGCCCGATATCGGTTCCGCTCGCCGCCGGGTCGCCGACCTTGATCGACGCGAGCACCGAGCGCAGCGCCTCGACGCCCTGGTCGAAGATGCCGCGTTCCAGGTAGACCCGGGTGGCCGCGGTGCAGTCCTGCCCCGTGTTGTAGGTCGCGCCCATCGCCACGCCGGTCGCCATCGCGGTCAGGTCGGCGTCCGGGAAGACCAGCGCCGGCGCCTTTCCGCCGAGTTCGAGGTGCAGCCGTTTGAGCCCGGTGACCGCGCCGGACATCACCCGGCGGCCGGTCTCCGACGATCCGGTGAGGCTGACCATGTCGACGCCCGGGTCGGTGACCAGGGCTTCGCCGACGTCGCCACCGCCGGTGACGACGGTGACGAGCCCGGCCGGAGCGCCGGCCTTCTCGATCAACGAGGCGAGCAGGATCGTACTGCTCGGCGTCTGCGGCGCCGGCTTGATGACGACAGCGTTGCCGGCCGCGATCGCCGGCCCGATCTTCCAGATCGCCATGATCAGCGGGAAGTTCCACGGCGCGATCGCCCCGATGACACCGATCGGGCGGCGAACCATCAATGACGTATATCCGGCTGAGAGCACTCCGGCGCCGGTGCCGTCCAGCGAACGCGCCCCACCCGCGAAGAACCGCAGGTTGTCGACAGCGAACGGCAACTCACCCTCGGCGAACACCGGAACCGGTTTACCGGTCTCGGCGACCTCAAGCCGGGTGAACTCGTCGGCAGAGGCTTCAACCAGGTCGGCGAGTCGCAGCAACACTCGCGCTCGGTCACCCGGCGTCACGTCACGCCAGATCTGGTAAGCGTCGCGGGCACGAGCCACCGCTGCGGCAACATCCGCGGGGTCGGTGTCAACGACCTCGGCGGCTACGCCGCCATCGGCCGGATTGATAATCACGCGAGGCGACATGGTTGCAGCCCTTTCAGATGTACGCGTTGACGAGTCAACAGTTGACGTCAACCAGGCAAGTCAACATGTGCAGACGTGTTGACGGGTCAACTCTTGGTGGTGGACGGGCGGATCAACCTGTGGAGTTGTGTTGACTGGTCGACTCTTGGTGGTTGGCGGGTGGGTCGACACGTGCTCATGTGTTGACCCGGCAATTCTTGATTGGCGGATGCGGCCGTTGGATCAGCTGTTGAAGCCGACCCCGAAGTGGTCGAGCAGTCGCAGCCACGCGCCCCGCCTACCGTCGACGTCGGCGCGAACCATCTGGTGACGGGTCAGCGCCACCACCGGATATCGAACCGGCTCCGGGGGGAACGGCATGCCGCGCCGCCGTACCATCGCCAGCTCGGTGAGCGGCGACGGCTCCCCGGCGAGCAGATCCAGCGCGACCCGCGCGCCGAACCGCGACGACGCCACGCCCAAGCCCGTGTAGCCCACCGCGTACGCCACCCGCCCGCCGTGCGCCGTTCCGAAGATCGGCGTGAAACGACTGGTGGAGTCGATCACGCCGCCCCAGCGGTGGGTGAACCGCAGCCCGTCGAGCTGGGGGAACGTCTCGAAGAAGTGCCGGGCGAGCAGCTGATGCGTCGCCGGCCGCTGCTCATAGGACGCGGCGACCCGGCCACCGAAGTGATAGATGGCGTCGTAGCCACCCCAGAGGATGCGCCCGTCCGCGGTCGGCCGGTAGTAGTGGAACTGGTTGCCGTTGTCCGTCAAACCCTGCCGCGACGCCCAGCCGATCGAATCCCACTGCGCGTCGGTCAGCGGCTCGGTGACGAGCACGTGATCGTAAACGGGCAGCACCCAGGGCCGGACTCGACGCAGCGGCGATGGGTACGCATTCGTGGCGATCAGTACTTTGCCGGCCCGTACCGTCGCATTGGGCGTACCCACGGAGATGCCGCCGGCGGAACGCCGGAGAGTGAGCACCGGGGATTCGTCGTGGCGGCGGACGCCGAGTGAGTCGGCGAGGCGGGCCAGGCCCCAGGTGAGCGCGGCCGGGTCGACCAGGCCGCCTGACTCGTGAATGCGCAGGCCACCGAGGTAGGTGGGGGAGTGCACGTCGGCCTGCGCGGCCGACGCGTCGAGCAACGTGACCTGATCACCGGCCGCGGCGTGCACCTCAGCCAGCGACGCCAATTCGGCGAGGTGGTGCGGCGCGGTGGCGTGCGTCGTCTTGCCGACCAGGCGTAGGTCGGCGTCGATGGAATGTTCCGCGACGGTTTTGGCGATCTCCGCGAGGTTGCGCCGGCCCAGCTCGGTGAGCTGCTCGAACTCGCCCGGCCAGCGGGCCTGGCCGTGCGAGAGTCCGTGGGTGAGCGATTCGCTGACGAACCCGCCGTTGCGGCCACTCGCCCCGTAACCGACGTGCTGCCCCTCCAGGAGCAGCACGTCGGCGTCCGGGTTGTCGTGTTTCGCCTGGATGGCGGCCCACAGGCCGGTGAATCCACCGCCGACGATCACCAGATCCGCGCTCGCGCCGTCCGGTACGGGTGGTCGACGATCCGGTGCGCCCGGCCGATCGGTCCAGAAGACGGCCGGAGCCGCATCGGCCAGGGCGCGATCTATATCGGTCACGGAAGCTTCTCGATGAGGTCGGCAGCCTTGCGCAGGCCGTCGCGGCCGCGGATGTCGGCGCTGATCGTGGCCAGGCGTGCGTGCACATCGGTGTCACCGAGCAGCTTCTCCAGAGAAGCGGAAAGCTCCTCGTCGGTGAACCCGTAGGTGTCCAGCCGCACGCCGAGGCCGAGCTCGTGCACCCGCTGGGCGTTGTCGTACTGATCCCAGAAGAGCGGGAGCAGCACCATCGGCTTGCCGAAGTGCAGGGCCTCGGTGACCGTGTTGTTGCCGCCGTGGGTGATCACCAGGTCGACCTGGGGGAGGATCGAGGTCTGCGGGAGGAACTCGGCGCCGTACATGTTGTCGGCGAGCTCGATCTCTTCGTGCAGCGGGCCCTTGGAGACGATGTAGCGGTGCGGGGTCTTGGCGAGCACGCTGATCACCCGGCGCATCAGCTCGACGTCGGCCGAGCCGAGCGAGCCGAGGCTGAAATAGATCAGCTTGCCCGGAAGATCGGAGATCGCCGCCGGCAGCGAGAACACCGCGTCCGTCTCGCGCACCGACGAGTCGAGCCGATGCCACGACGAGTCCAGCGGCCGGGCAGCCGTGTAGTCGGCGGCCTCCGGGAAGACGTACAGGTTCAGGTCACCCGGGTGGATGAAATCCAGGTCGGGCAGCGGCGGCGCGCCCTGCTCGACGACCCACGCGTTGAAGTCGGTCCAGAGCTGCCGATGGGTACGGTCGTACTCCTCGCGGAACGCCGGCCAGCCCGACGGGTCGTCCTGCGGGTATCCGGAGAAGACCGGCGCGATGCCGTCGCCGCGGACCTCGAGCGGGTTGCAGGAGACGATGCGTACGAACGGAACCCCGGCCGTGTTCAGCGCGGGGAACGCCACCACGTTGTCCTCGACGATGACGTCCGGCTTCACCCGCTCGATGATCTCCAGCAGCTGCGGCTGGCAGTACTTCGCGCCGACGATCAGCTCTTCCCAGACCGGTTTCACCCAGGTGTCGAGCTGCTCGATGGTCGGCTTGCGGAACTCCGGCGCGGTGTCGCGGATGAAGTCCTTCCAGAATTGACCGGCGTCCTGCTCGTCCGGGTTCTCGGGCGGGGGCGCCAGGTTGACGAGGTCCTCGTCGAAGCCGAGGGCGGTCAGCTTGCCTTTCCAGGAGGCCTCCGCGGCGAACACCACACGGTGTCCGCGCTGCCGCAGGATGTCTCCAATCCCGATGCAGTTATTGGTCGGTCCGTAGGCGCTCTCGGGCATGAAGAGTATGGTCAGCTTGCGTTCCGACATGCGACACCGTCCTGACTCGGATTTGAATTGTAATTCAAATAGCGTGGGCTCCGGCCGTCAAGGGCGGCCGGTAGGCTAACTGAGGTCAACTTTTCTTCAGGCAGGACGAACATCAGTGACGACTCCCCGCAAGCGCCGCGCCGACCGGCAGCAGGACCTGATCGAGGCCGCTCAGCGGGCGATGGTTCTGCACGGCACCGACGGCGTGCACCTCAAGCAGGTCGCCGCCGAGGCGGGCCTCACGTCCGGCGCGGTGCTCTACCACTACGCCGACCTGCAGGACCTGCTGCTCGACGCGCACCACGCGGGCATGGAGCGTTTCTACGAGCACCGGGTCCGGGAGATCGAAGCGGTGGAGGACCCGGCCGAGCGCCTCGTCGTCACTGTCCGTTCCGGCCTGCCTGCCGGTTCCGACGACGTCGACGTGCGCCTGCTCTGCGAGCTCGGCGGCGCGGCCGGCCGCAACCGGGTCTACGCCGCCCTGCTCACCACGCTCTACGACCGCCAGGTCTCGATGTACCAGGGGATTCTCGAATCCGGCGCGACGCAGGGCGCCTTCACCCTGGCCGACAGCTCGACCACGATCGGCCGCAACCTGGTCGCGCTCGAGGACGCTTACGGTTACCGCATCGTGGCGCGTCACCCGACGATCGGCGTCGCCGAGGCCGAGGAACTGATCCTCAGCTACGCGCGGGGCATGACCGGACATCCGCTGCCCGTCACGCCGCGGCGGAAGCCGCGGTCGCGGAGCTAGGCGGCACCAGCACCGCATCTGCCGTCCCCCAGCTCAGATCAACTGCTTGCTGGGGTACGACGACAGGGGCCCCGTGTCGATGTACCAAAACCGGCGTCCCGTGCCCCGGCACCTCGACCGCGATCCGCGACGTCCCGCCGTAGAAGCTGACGTCGAGCACGGTGCCGCTGAGCACGGAGTCACCGTCGTTCAGCGTGATCTGCTCCGGGCGCACGGCCAGCACCGCCGGCTCGCCGACGCTGACCGCGCTCTGGTCGCTCGTCGTGCCGGGGAGCTGGCCCAGCGCCTCGGAGGACAGGCCGGCCTCGGTCGCCGTACCGGAGAAGAAGTTGTTTCCGCCGATGAAGTCGGCGACGAACCAGGTGCGGGGTGCGCCGTAGAGCGCGACCGGCGAATCCACCTGTTCCACCGCGCCCTGATGGAGCACCGCGATCCGGTCGGCCATCGACATGGCCTCCTCCTGGTCGTGGGTGACCACGACGAAGGTGATGCCGACCTCGTGCTGCAGTTGCTTGAGCCAGAGCTGCATCTCGGCGCGGACCTTGCGGTCGAGGGCGGAGAGCGGCTCGTCGAGCAGGAGCAGCCGGGGTCGTTTCACGATGGCGCGGGCCAGCGCCACCCGCTGCCGCTGGCCGCCGGAGAGCTGGTGCGGACGGCGTTTGGCCGCCGGGGCGAGACCGACGCGTTCGAGGACCTCGCCGACCCGCTGGGTGATCTCGGCCTTGGGCAGGCCTTCGCGGTGCAGGCCGTAGGCGATGTTCTTCTCGACGCTGAGGTGCGGGAAGAGTGCGTAGGACTGGAACATCAGGTTCACCGGGCGCTGGTGCGCCGGCACCCGGGTGAGGTCCTCGCCGGCCAGGGTGACCGTGCCGCTGTCCGGCGTCTCGAATCCGGCCAGGATGCGCAGCAGCGTGGTCTTGCCGCAGCCGCTCGGTCCGAGCAGCGCGAAGAACTCGCCCTCGGCGACGTCGAGGCTGACGCCGTCCAGGGCGGTCACGTCGCCGAAACTGCGGCGCACGCCGTCTAGGGAGAGGAAGGCGGTCATCGGCGCTCCGTCAGTCGTGTCAATCGGGCGGCGGCGATGATCGCGGTGAACGTGACCGCGAGCAGCACCGTGGCGAGGGCGTTGATCTCGGGGGTGACGCCGAAACGCACCATCGAGTAGATGACGATCGGCAGGGTCGGCGACTGCGGCCCGGCCGTGAAGAACGCGATCACGAACTCGTCGACCGACAGCGTGAACGCCAGCAGCGCACCGGCCACGATGCCCGGTGCCAGCGTCGGCAGGGTGATCCGCAGGAACGTGGTGAATCCGTTCGCGCCCAGGTCGCGCGAGGCCTCTTCGAGCGACGGATCGGTGCCGTTCAGCCGGGTACGGACCACGGCGGCGACCGCGGCCGTCCCGAAGACCGCGTGCGCCAGTAGCACCGAGTACAGCCCGAGGGTGAGCTGGATCAGCGAGTAGAACGCGAGCAGGCCGATCGCGAGCACGATGTCCGGCAGGATCACCGGCAGCGTGGCGATCGCGTCCAGGATCTTCGAGCGGGTGTGCCGGGCCAGGCCGACCGCGAGCAGCGTGCCGAGCACGGTGGCGATCACTGTCGAGCCGGTCGCCACGAGCAGCGTGTTGCCCAGCCCGATGCGGATCTGCTCGTCCTTCGCCAGCTCGGCGTACCAGCTGAAACTGAAACCGCTCCAGCTGTACGGCGAGTCGCCCGCGTTGAACGACATCGCGACGACCACGACGATCGGCACGTACAGGAAGACGTACGTGATCCAGAACGGGATCTTCTTAAGCATTCTTGTCTCCCGTCAGCCGGCGGGCGCTCCACGCCTGCAGCATCAGCAGGAGCATCAGCATCGCCACCAGGATCAGCGCGAGGGTGGCGCCGAACGGCCAGTCGCGGGCCTTGAGGAACTGGTCGCGGATCAGGTTGCCGACCATCGCGGTCTGCCCGCCGCCGAGCAGTTCCGGCACCACGAAGTTGCCGATGCTGGGCACGAAGACGAAGACACACCCGGTGATCACGGCGGGCAGGGTCAGCGGCAGCGTGACGGTGAGGAACGCCTTCGCCGGCCGCGCGCCCAGGTTCGCCGCCGCTTCCAGCAGCTGGTCGTCCTGTTTCTCCAGCGCGGCGAAGAGCGGCAGGACCATGAGCGGCAGGTACGCGTACAGCAGACCGGCCACGATCGCCGGCTTCGTGTAGAGCAGCTGGAGGGGCTCGTCGATCAGGCCCCATCCGGTCAGCGCGTCGTTGATCATCCCGGCCGGGCTGAGCAGGACGATCCACGCGTACGTACGGATCAGGAAGTTGGTCCAGAACGGCAGGACCAGCCCGACCAGGGCGATCGTCTTCCACTTGCCGGGGAGGCGGGCGATCACGTACGCGGTGGGGAAGCCGAGCAGCAGCGCGAGCACTGTGGTCACCCCGGCGATCTCCACCGAGGTGACCAGCACGTCCAGGTACAGCGGGTCGACGGCCCGGAGGAAGTTCTCCGTGGTGGGCTCGTAGACCAGCCCGCCGAAGCGGCCCCGCTGGAAGATGGTGTAGCTCAGGACCAGGGCCAGCGGCACGACCATGAGCACCGTCAGGTATCCCAGCCCGGGGCCGAGCAGCGTGAGCCGCTCCAGCGACCGTTTCATCTCAGCTGGCCGCCACTTCGGTGACGATCCGGCTGTAATCCGTTGCGCCCTCGCCGAGGTCGACCAGGGTCTCGCCCTTGAGCAGGTCGGCCGGTGTGGTGGCGAGGTTCGGGTACTGCTTGATCAGGGCCGGGTCGATCGACTCCATGGCGGCCTTGTTCGGCACCTTGTACAGGATGTTCTGCACGGCCCAGGAGTGGATCTTGGGGTCCAGGATGTAGTTGATGAAGGCGTGTGCGGCCTCCTTGTTCTTGGAGGTCTTGAGCACGACCATGGTGTCCACCCAGAGGTCGCTGCCCTCCTTCGGCACTGTGAACTTGATCTTGTCGTTGTCGGTGATGCCGTAGTTGCACCAGCCGTCCCACGCCTCGACCAGCGCCGCCTCACCGGAGACCAGCCGGGAGTAGAACGTGGTGTCGTCGAACGCGAGCAGCGACTGCTTCGCGGCGGTCAGCTTCTCCTTGACCTTCGCCAGCTCGGCGGGGTCGGTGGTGTTCGCCGAGTATCCGAGGGACTTCTGCGCCGGCAGCATCAGCCACCGGTCGGTCTGCAGCATGGTGATCTTCTTGGCCAGCTCGGGTTTCGGGCTGAGCAGGTCGTTCCAGCTGTCCGGCTCGTACCCGGTCAGGTCGCTGCGGTAGCAGAGCCCGGTGGTTCCCCAGGTGTAGGGCACGGAGAACTTGTTGCCCGGGTCGTAGGCGAGGTTCGTCGCCTCCGGGTAGAGGTTCGCGAGGTTCGGGATCAGATCGGCGTGGATCGGCTCGACGAGACCCTGCTCGGCGAGCGCCTGAGCGAACGGGCCGGAGACGAACGCGACGTCGATGCCGCTGTCCCCGCCGGCCGTCAGCTTGGCCATGATCTCTTCGTTGGTGGCGTGCTTCGTGACGGTGACCTTGGATCCGACCGCCTTCTCGAAGGTCGTCGGCAGATCCTCGGGCATGTAGGCGTCCCAGTTCGAGACGGTGAGTGTCTGCTTCGTGAGGTCAGCGCTCGGGTTCAGCGCGTCGGGCGTCGCCTGCGCGGTCGCGCCGGAGTCGCCGCCACCGCAGGCGGCTGCCGCCAGAACGAGGGCGGCTGCCGCCGCGCCGGCGAGGGCTCGGCGGATCGGGGGGATGCGTGACACGTGGTTTCCTCCAGGTGGAGTTCCGGCCTGGCCGCCGAGTGTTGCAGCACGCGTCAGCGGAAACAAGACTAAAAACCAGCCTGCTGACCTGGTAATTTCCTTTTTACTTTGAATCGCGATTCAGAAACATGGCCTGACCTGCGAGGGTGATGCTCCACCTGGCAGGGTGTCAGTCAAAGATCAATTCGGTACGGGGGAGGGAGCTCATGGAAGCCGACGAAACGGGCGCTTCGGTCGCGTTGGTGCGTCTCATCGCGTCCGGCAGTCAGGCGTCGTCGCCCGGGTGGCTGCATCGCTTCCCCGGTCCGCAGCCGGTGCTGGGCTCGCCGGTCGAGCGGCCGATCACCGTCGACCAGACGCACCGCTCGGTCGTGGTCGGCGAGAGCGTGGTCGTGAAGTGGCTCCAGCCGCCGCTGCCGGCGCCGCAGCGCACGCCCGAGCTGCTGGCCCACCTCGCGGAGGTGGGTTTCGGGCGGACGCCGCAGCCCTTCGCTGCTCTCTACGACGAGGAGAATCTCGTCGCTCTGGTCGTCGCGTTTCTGCCGGGGGCGGTGGACGGGTGGGAGTGGGCTGTCGACGATCTGCTCGCTGAGCTGGGTGGTGGTGCACCGGCGGTGATCGGTGGGCTGCTCGGTGAGCTGGCCGCTGAGCTGCACGTCGCCCTTGCCGCGCCGTCGTCCGTGCTGCCGGACCCCGTCGGAGCGGCCACCTCGGCTGACGTCGCCGGCTGGACCGCGCAGGGGCTCGACGCTCTCGACGAGGCGCTCAAGCTGACCGACGGTGACGACGGCGAGTGGCTGGACTCGGTCGCGCAGGCAATCCGGGCCGATCTCGCGCTGCCGCCGATCCGGGCCGGACTCGGCGGGACGCCGGTGCAGCGGCTGCACGGGGACCTGCATGTCGGGCAGATTCTGCGGTGGGACGGTGGGTATGCCGTTGTTGACTTTGACGGGAATCCGGCCGCGCCGCAGGACTCTGCCGAGCCGGCCGCGCGGGACGTCGCGCAGTTGCTTGTCAGCCTCGGGAACGTCGGCGCGATTGCCAACAAGCGCACCGGCCATGCGTACTCCGCGCAGGTCGCGGCGTGGGTTGATCGGGAACGTGACGCGTTGCTCGGCGCCTATCGGCCGGTTGCCGGAGGGCTGTTCGACGAGGCTCTGCTGGCCGGGTTCGAGGCCGCGCAACTGTGCCGGGAGCTGATCTACGCGGCCCGGTTTCTGCCCCGGTGGCGATACGCACCGATGGAAGTTCTGCACTACCGATACCGCACCGACTCGCGCTTCACCGAGGAGCTTTGATGGACGCCGCCCTGTTCCTGCGTGACCTTGAGGAGAAACCGGAGGCGCTGGACCGGCTCGCCGGCTCGCTGGTGGGCGCTGACCCGTTCGCAGGGCTTTCCGCGTACCCAAGAAGGGTTTTGATCTTAGGAATGGGCAGCTCGCGCTATGCGGCGCGGGTGGGCGCGCTGCGGCTGCGCGCCGCCGGCATCGATGCGATCGCGGAGTACGCCTCGGCGGAGGCATCGCTGCCCGCCACGCCGGAGACGCTCGTGGTGGCGATCTCCGCGACCGGCGGCAGTCGCGAGACGGTCGACGCGGTCGCGCGGTATCGCGGCACGTCGCCGATCGTGGCGCTGACCAACAGCGCTGATCCGACGCCGATCGCCGAAGACGCGCTGCTGACCGTGCCGATGCTGGCCGGGCCGGAGCGCGGTGGGGTGGCGTGCCGCAGTTTTCAGCACACGCTGGCGCTGCTGCTGATGATGAACGCGCAGCTCACCGGGGTGGCCTTCGATGGTGCGGGACTGTTGCGGCGTGCCGCTGAGGCGACCGCGCATCTGCTCGACACGCGTCGTGACTGGTTGCCGATGGCGCTGGAAATGCTCGACGGGGACCTCTACACGATCGCGCCGGTGGAGCGGATCTCGTCGGCCGAGCAGTCCGCGCTGATGGTCCGCGAGGGGCCGCGTCGCCGGGCTGACGCGACCGAAACCGGTGACTGGGCGCATGTGGACGTCTACCTGACCAAGACATTGGACTATCGGGCGTTGTTGTTCCCGGGGTCGCGGTACGACGAGCAGGCGATGGAGTGGATCCGGCAGCGGGGCTCGACCGTTTTGTCGGTGGGCGGGCCGGTGGAGGGCGCGGCCGGGGTGATCCGTTATCCGCACGACGACGACGCGGACGTCCGGCTGCTGACCGAGACGCTGGTGGCGGAGCTGGTGGCCGCTACGTGGTGGGCGGCCTGAAACGTGTGGTTCCCCGAAGGCCGCTACAAGTTATAGCTATCGATGTTCCTGTGGTGCCGGCGTCAGGTTCGATGAGTCTGACGACCGTCTACACAGGGGGAAAAGATGGCTCGATCTCTGTTCGTGCCCGTTGTAGTCGCGGCGCTGGTCCTGACACCGGCACCGGTCGAGGCGTCCGGGCGGGCGATCCCGGCGGACGCGGTGATCACCTGGAACCTGCATGCCGAGGAAGCGATCTGGACCGTCGCCCGGCAGAACCCGTGGGTGCAGGGGCGCAGCTTCTCGATGGTGCAGGGCGCTGTCTACGACGCGGTCAACTCGATCGCGGGTAAGCCGTACCGGCCGTACCTGACCGCGGTGCCCGCGACCGGGCGGGAGTCGGGTGGTGCGGCGGTTGCCGCTGCCGCGTACCAGGTCCTGACCGGGATCTTCCCGGAGCAGCACGACCGGATCCGCGCGCAGTACGACACGTTCCTGGCCGGGATCCCGGACGGCGCGGCCGAGCGCGGCGGGATCGCGATCGGCGAACGAACCGCGGCGGCCATGCTCGCCGAACGGCAGGGTGACGGCGCGTTCGGGGTCGAGGAGTTCCCGGTCGGGACGCTGCCCGGCCAGTGGCGTCCGACGCCGCCGACGTTCGCGAACCTCGGTGCGTGGACCGCCGACCTCAAGCCGTTCTCGATCCCGAGCACGTCGATCTATCGCACCGCTGGGCCGCCGGCGCTCGGCAGCGCGGCGTACGCCCGTGATCTGAACGAGGTCAAAGAGGTCGGAGGCGTGAACAGCACGGTCCGTACCGCCGACCAGGCTGACGCCGCGCGCTGGTGGCACGACCGGCGGATGACCCAATGGGAGATCAACCGGCAGCTGATCGTCTCGCAGCGGCTCGGTGGCGTGCAGGCCGCCCGGTTGCTGGCTCTGGTGAACATGGCCGTCACCGATGCCACGTCGGCGTGCTTCAACGAGAAGCGGCACTGGGGTTTCTGGCGTCCGGTCACCGCGGTGCGGCTCGCGGACACCGATGGCAACGCGGCTACGGTCGCTGATCCTGAGTGGACGCCGCTGCTCGTCACGCCGGGTAGTCCGGATTACACGTCGGGGCACGCCTGCGCGACCGGTGCGTCGATGACCGCGCTGCTGCTGTTCTTCGGGCGTGATCGGATCGGGTTCAGTGCTACCAGCGCGGATACCGGGAGTACGCGGACGTATGGGGCGTTCTCGCAGGCGCTGACTGAGCTGATCAACGCACGGGTGTGGGGTGGGATCCACTTCCGCAGCGCGGATATTCAGGGGGCGAGGGTCGGGATCGAGGCGAGCACGTACGTGTTCACGCACGAGTTCCGTCGCTCGTAGGGTTTTCGGCCGGCGGGGTCTGGCGTGGACGGTGTGGCTGGCGCGATCGGGCGGCGGTTGTGGATCTTGTGAGTTTCTGGTTGCGGTGAGGGCCGAAGCTCACAAGATCGGTCACCCGTCGGCGCCGTTGCCGGTTCGGTGCCGGCGTTACCGGGCTCAGCCGACGCGGCGGCGGGGTGTGTGGCGGCGGTAGGTGCTCACGGTCGGGTCGCCGCTGATCCAGAAGCGCCACGGCACGTCGTGGGCCGACGTCACTCCGACCCTCGGGCCGGACTCGATTTTTGCGGCGTACTCCGGCTTTGCGGGTGAGTGCAGGGTGGCCGGGCCGGAGCCGTCCAGCAGGGGAGTGTCGGTGGCGGTGGTGTTGAGCGCCAGAACCTGCATGAGCTTCCCCGGACCGGCGGCCAGGTCGGTGTCACGCCGAGCGGCCGGGCGGCGCTGCCTCGCGATCTCCAGGCCGTCGACCACCTCGCCGGCGCGGAGCAGCACGGCAGCGGCCCGGCCGGTCTCACCGCAGACCACGTTCGCGCAGAAGTGCATGCCGTAGATCTGGTAGACGTACAGCCGCCCGGCCGGCCCGAACATCACCGCGTTGCGGTTGGTCATCCCGCGGTGCGCATGGCTCGCGGGATCCTCGCCGAGTCCGCTGTACGCCTCGACCTCGGTGATCCGTACGGTCACGTCGTTGGCGGACAGCTGCCAGTTGAGTAGCAGCTTGGCCGCTTTGTCCACTTGGGCTGCGGGCAGGTCGAACCACGAGGTCACCCGGCAACCCAATCACGCCACCCCCGGCCTCGACCGCCGGGTCGGCATGATCGCCGCGCGGGACGGCTGTACGCCACGGCTGCTGGCTGTCGCTCATGGTGACCGTGGTGTGCGGCCGCTTCGTGCGTACGCAAAGCGGCCTTTGACTTGGGGTTTGACCTTGGCTTAGAAGGCGTGCGGGCCGAAGCGTCCCCAGACGACGAACGCGGACAGCAGGAGCAGGGCGATGTTGGGGACGAGGGCCTGGTTCTCCTTGCGGCGCGCGTGCACGACGATCGCGCCGATCATGATGATCACGAGGCCGAGCGCGGCCAGCGGGACCAGGATCGGGACGATGTCCAGCGCGGCCGGGAGGATCAGGCCGATCGCGGCGAGGATCTCCACCGCGCCGATCGCCTTGACCGCGCCGGCGCTGTAGTTCTCGGTCCAGCCCAGTCCGGAAGCGATCAGCTTCTCCTTCGGCTGCAGCAGCTTCATCGCGCCGGCCGCGAGGAAGGCGAGAGCAAGCAGACCGGCGACGATCCACAGGGCGATGTTCATATCGGTTCCTTCAGGATTTGACTTCAACAGTTGAGTGAAACGTAGAGTACGTTGACTTAAACATGCAAGCGTTAGGATGAGGTGATGGAGACGAATGAGCCGCGCTGGCTCGACGATGAGGAGCGGGCCGCGTGGATGGCGCTGACCAGCGTTTTCATGCGCCTTCCGGCAGCGCTCGACGCCCAGTTGCAGCGCGACGCCGGCGTCAGCCACTTCGAGTACGGCATCCTCGCCGGCCTCTCCGAATCACCCGGCCGCCAGCTGCGGATGAGCGTGCTCGCCGCGTTCGCCGAGGGGTCGCTCGCCCGGCTCTCGCAGGCCGTCGGGCGGCTGGAGAAACGCGGCTGGGTGCGCCGCTTCCCGGACCCGACCGACGGGCGCTACACGCTCGCCGAGCTGACCGATTCCGGCTGGGACAAGGTGGTCGAGTCCGCGCCCGGCCACGTCGAGGCGGCCCGCGCACTGGTCTTCGATCAGCTGACCAAGAGTCAAGTACGTCAATTGCGAGAGATCGGCCGGCGCATCATGAGCGCCGTCGACCCGGACGGAGCATGCCCCTCATGAGTTCGGTCCTGAACCCCGCGGTGCCCGCGGGTGCGTACGATCAGTTTCTGCTCGAAGCCCTGCCCCGCGCCCGCGCGCAGCGGGCCTGGGAGCCGGCCGACGGTCCGTTGCCCGCGCTCTACCTCAGTCACGGAGCGCCACCGCTGTTCGACGACGGTCCGTGGCTGCGGCAGCTCTTCGACTGGGCGCTGACGATGCCGAAACCCCGCAGCATCCTGATCGTCTCCGCGCACTGGGAGAGCGCGCCGCTGTCGTTGTCCGCCGACGGGCCGCTGGTCTACGACTTCGGCGGCTTCCACCCGCGGTACTACTCGATGCGGTACGACACCCCGGACGCGTCCACATTGGCCCGTCAGGTGTCATCGTTGCTGCCGGTGCACCAGCACGCGTCCCGCGGTCTCGATCACGGAGCGTGGGTGCCGCTGATGGCCATGTACCCGCTGGCCGACGTGCCGGTCCGGCAGCTCAGCATGCCCACCCAGGACCCGAGCCGGCTGCTGGAGATCGGCGCGCGGCTGCGCGAGCTGCGCGCCGAGGGGGTGCTGGTGATCGGGTCCGGGTTCATGGTGCACGGGTTGCCGTTCGTGACGCGTGACATGGTGCTGAACGGTGCTGTCCCAGCGTGGTCGTCGGAGTTTGACGCGTGGGCGGCGGAGGCGCTGGGGCGCGGGGATGTGGACGAGTTGGCGGCTTATCAGAATCGGGCACCGGGGATGCCGTTCGCCCATCCGACGCCGGACCATTTCACGCCGTTGTTTGTGACGCTGGGTGCGGCGGATCGTCCGGATGCCGGGGTGCGGACGACGATCGACGGGTACATGATCGGGTTTTCGAGGAGGTCGTTCCAGACGCTGCCGTGATGGGGCGGGGTCTTGGTAGGCGGGCCGGGGCGAGTTCTTGGCGGTTTTGCGATTCTTGGCGGGTGTTGACGGGCATTTGCGGGCATTTGCGGGTCACCGGGAGCCGTCGGCTGGCACGTGCGGCGGCTGGCTGGCGTTACTGACAAATCGACGTTTTCACAGGTAGAAGCGTCGTCGCACGGAGGGCGCCCCTACCGGCAGCCCGTTCCACCGCGCCCTCCCGCAGCCCGTTGCGTCGGCCCTCCTGTCCTTCCTCCGCGATCTTGGTCCCCTGACCACAGCGGAGTGGGAATGGCGGCCCAACATCGCGCCGGCCAGTGCGAGTGTGTCGATTAAGGGTTCGATACGCACCCGAATTCGACACGCACACCGCAGGTAGCCCGCTCCGTGTCGACTTCAGGTTCGATACGCACCCGAATTCGACACGCAACGGCGATTCGTCCACGGCGCTTCAACGTCGGCCTCGGCTTGGCGGAAAGCAGGCCCCACCACTGGCCGAGCCGACCGTTGGCGAGCCGAACATTGAGCGCGCCGTAGCTCAAGACAGCTCAGACAGCTTCGAGGCTCTCGTAAACAGGGCTGCCAGCTGTCACCTACGGCGACCACACCGTTAAGCCAGCACGAAGACCCGGCACGAACCCAGCGCGAAGCCCGGCACAAACCCGGCACGAAAACCCAGCACAAACCCAGCGCGAACAGCCTCAGTTGAGGCTGCTGCCGCTCCAGCCGAGGAAACGCTCGTACAGGTCCGCCGGCGGGCCGCCCGATCCGGCGGCCCAGTCGTCGATCGCTTCGAGCATGCAGGATCCGAGATAGACGGCCAGGCCGTGCGGGAAGTTCTGGTACTGCTCGGAGAGTTCGACCTTCGCGGTGGCGCACGGCCACGGCTTGCCGCAGACCCGGCAGTCCCACGACGGGCGGTCTCCGACGTGTTCGGTCCGCGGAACCAGCATGCCAATCCTCACCATGAGCGATTCACCGACTACACAATGGAGCCTCGCTTGCCTTAGGCTCGGGCTCAAGCGCAGCTGGCGAGAATCCCGGAAATGGATTCTCGCCGTCTCGCGCGGAGCGATCGGATCGTCTCGTTCGAGACACCCGCCGGGCTAAGGCCCGGTCGAGACACCCGCCGGACTGAGGCCCCGGTCGACACACCCGCCGGGCTAAAGGCTCGGTCGACACACCCGCTGGGCGCAGGCTCGGTCGGAACACCGGCCGGACTGAGGCCCGGGCGGAACACCGGCCGGACTGAGGCCCGGGCGGAACACCGGCCGGACTGAGGCCCGGGCGGAACACCGGCCGGGCTGGGACGAGGAGAACGATGACCGAGATCGGGTCGACCGTACCGAGGCGGCAGGTCGGCCGGCTGCTGCGCGAGTTGCGTGAGCAAGCCGGCATCTCGCTGATGGCGGCGGCACAGGAGCTGGAGTTCTCCCGCGCCAGGATGTACCGGATAGAGAACGGCGAAGTGCCGGTCCGCAAGCACGACGTGATCGCCATGTGCTCGGTCTACGCGGCCCCCGGCCACATGACCGAGGTGCTGATCGGCCTGGCCGCCGAGTCCAAGGCGAAAGGCTGGTGGCATGCGTACGGCGACGTGGTCCCCGCCTGGTTCGAGCTCTACGTCGGCATGGAGCAGGCCGCGAGCCAGCTCCGGTCGTACGCGCCGAGCGTGATCCCCGGCCTGCTGCAGATCCGGGAGTACGCGGAGTGTGTCTTCCGCGGCTGGCACGGCGAGGACGAGGCGGCCGTGGAGAACGCGGTGGCCGTCCGGCTGGAGCGGCAGTCCCTGCTGAACAGGCGCCGCCCCGTGGCACCGCGACTGGAAGTGATCATCGACGAGGGTGTGCTGCGGCGGGCCACGCCGGACACCCTCGGCATGCAGAAGCAGCTCGCCCATCTGGTGAACGCCTCGACCCGGCCGAACATCGGTGTCCGGGTCATCCCGTTCGGTGCCGGGCCGCACAAGGCGGCCAGCTCGGGGCAGTTCACGATCCTGGAGTTCCCGGCCGTCGGCACCGCCTCGCCGGAGCCGACAACCATCTACTGCGAGAACCTCACCGGCGCGCTCTACCTGGATAAGCTCGCAGAGGTGGAGACGTACGAGTCGGTCTGGGGCGAACTCGAAGCGGCTGCGCTGAGCCAGGCCGACTCGGACGACCTGATCGGCGAGATCATCAAAACCAGCGACAGTGACCTCTAGAAAGAGGGGGAGCCGTGGTCGACCTGACCGGTGCCGTCTGGCACAAGAGCACGCGGAGCGGCGGCAACGGAGGCGACTGTGTCGAGGTCGCCGGCAATCTCCCAGGCATCGTGGCGATCCGTGACACCAAGGACCCGGACGGCGCGACCCTGGTCTTCACCCACGCGGAGTGGAAGGCCTTCCTGGCCGGCGTCCGCGACGGCGAATTCGACATCCAGCCATAAAAATCATGGCCAGGCTTAGAACTCGTTGAGTGCAACCTTAAGGAATCCTTTGCGGGAGCGATCCCGGCGTAACCCTCGCGCATAGTGATCGGGCGTTACTCTGCCCGCCTCACTGAGATGGATCCCCCTGTGCCGTTAACCGCTGCTGCCAAATTCCGTTACACCCTGGTGGCGGGCACGACAGCAGTCGTGATCGGTACTGCCTTCACGGTGGCGGGCCTGACGCGAGGTCCCATCGAGACCCCATCCCCCACCTCGGTGGACGTCCCGCTCGCCGCCGCCGCGTCCCCCGGCGGCGGCGAGGGCGAGGACCTTCTCCCGTCAGCGGACACGACGTCGCCGTCGGCGAAACCGTCACCCTCCAAATCGGCTAAGGCTACGAAAAAGCCGAGCAAGTCGCCCAGTGCGAAGCCCAGCCCCAGCAAGACGAAGACCGCGTCCCCGACCCCGACCGCGGAGAAGACCGTGACCGCCGCGTCGACCAGTGGCAGCGTCCTCGAACAGGTTCTCGCGCACATCAACGACGCGCGCGTCGCGGAGGGCCTCAAGGCGCTGACCCTGGACGAGAACCTCTCCAAGGCCGCCGCCATCCACACCCAGCTGATGATCGACGGCTGTGGCCTGTCGCATCAGTGCTCGGGCGAGGCCGGTCTCGGCGACCGTTTCTCCGCCCAGGACGTGAAGTGGAGCTCCGCGGGCGAGAACATCGGGTACGGCTCCAGTGGCAGCAGCGACGCCGCGAAGGTGAAGGCCGCGAACGGCCTGACCGACTCGATGCTGGCCGAGGTGCCGCCGAACGACGGCCACCGCAAGAACCTGCTCAACGGAAGCTTCACCCGGATCGGACTCAGCGTGGTCCGCGACGCCGACGGCATCACCTGGATGACCCAAGATTTCGTGGGTTGAGAACACACCTGACAAAATCACTGAGTGAGCGATCGCCGCAGGTCCGCGAGCAGGCGTACCGAAGTGCTCGCGGCCGCCGGTGAGGTGGTCGCGGCCCGCGGCGCGGACGCCACCCGGTTCAGCGACGTCACCGAGGCGACCGGCGTCGGCGTCTCCACCCTCCAGTACTACTTCGGCACCCGCGAGGACATGCTCATCGCGGTCTTCCGGCACGCCGCGCAGCGCGACTTCGACCTGGTCGGCGAGCGCCTCGCGGCGCTCACCGACCCTTGGGAGCGGTTGCTCACGGTCGCGGTTCATCTGACCGGCGCCGTCGGCAGCGATGCTGCCTGGCGCCTGTGGGTGGAGAGCTGGCGGTGGGCGTCCCGCGATTCTTCGGTACGCGCGGACGTGCTCGACGACTACCGGAAATGGCACGAGTTGATCGCCGCGGAGGTGCGGGCCTGCGGTGTCGACGACCCGATGAACACCGCGCGCCTGGTCCTCGCGCTGATCGACGGGCTGGCGCTGCCGGTGGTCCTCGGCGACCCGGGTCTGTCCCGGGCCGCCGCGCGGGACCTACTCGCCGACGGACTGTCCCGGCTGCTCCGGCCGGGTTCCACGGCCCTCTAGCAGGGGAGTGGACCGCTTCCAGCGCGGCCCGTCGCCGTCCTTGCGCCGCCGGGCGATCCCGGACAGCGCTTCGAGTACGACCCGGTTGCCGAGCATCGCGGTGATCTCGGCGTGGTCGAACGGCGGCGACACCTCGACGATGTCCATGCCGACCACCGGCAGCTCCTGGCAGATCCGGGAGACCGCGTCGAGCAGCTGACGCGCGGTGAGACCACCCGGCTCGGGCGTTCCGGTGCCGGGCGCGTGGCCCGGGTCGCAGACGTCGATGTCGACCGAGAGGAAGACGCCGTCGCAGTCGTCCATCGCGATCTCGAACGCGCTGTCCAGCACCGCGTCCAGGCCGCGCTCGACGATCTCGCTCATGTGGAACGAGTTCATCCGCTGGTCGGCCATCCAGTCGAGGGTCTCCGGGCCGGGCCAGTACCCGCGCAGGCCGAGCTGCAGGAACCGGTCACCGCGTACCGCGCCGGACTCGATCAGGCGGCGCATCGGCTGGCCGTGGCCGTAGAGCGAGCCGAACTCGATGTCCCCGGTGTCGGCGTGCGCGTCGAAGTGGATGAGCGCGATCCGGCCCTTGCCGTGGGTACGGGACACCCCGGTGGCGTCCGGCCAGGTGATCGTGTGGTCGCCGCCGAGGATCAGCGGGATCGCGCCGTTGGCGGAGATGAACGCGACGGCGTCCTCGATGACCGTGCAGCTGCGCTGGATCTCGCCGCTGAACACCTCCAGGTCGCCGGCGTCCTTCACGGTGAGGTCGCCGGTGAGCGCGTCGACCCGCATGGCCATGTGCGGGCGGGAGCCGTCGTGCGGCAGGTAATCGGTCCCGCGGATCACCTGGGGTCCGAAGCGGGCGCCCGGCCGGTGCGAGGTGCCGCCGTCGAAGGGTGCGCCGACGATCACCACGTCGGTGTCGGCGTAGGTCGCGGGTGTCTGCCAGTCGCAGGCGGGCACACCGAGGAACGTGTAGTCCGGCCCGAACATGGGTCCGTAACGGGTCATGCAGGTCATCCTTCCCGGGGAACGTCACCGGGGTGGACTGTATCTTCATACTGTACGGCGGTACAGAAGCGAACATGATCGTGCGCCCTTAAGGTGACGCGGTGCTGGAAATGTTGAAGTCGTTCCTGAAGCGGCTGCTGGGATCCCCCGACCCCGTACCCACGAAGCCGAGCGCAAGGCCGCAGAAGCCGGCGCCGAAGCCCGCTCCGAAACCGGCGCCGAAGCCTTCGGCCCCGCCCGCGAGGCCGAAGGCCGAGGCGCAACCGCGGCCGGCCGGATCCAAGTCGCGCGTGGTTCCCAAGCCCGCCGGGCGGCACCTCGCCTACGCCCCCAACCTCGACGGCGACGCCGATCCGGGCGAGATCGTCTGGACCTGGGTGCCGTACGAGGAGGACCCGAGCCAGGGCAAGGACCGGCCGGTGCTGGTGGTCGGGCGCGACGCGCGCACGCTGCTCGGCCTGATGCTGTCCAGCCAGAGCGAGCGCGACGGTCAGCGGCACTGGCTCGCCCTCGGCCCCGGCGAGTGGGACCGCGAGTCGCGACCCAGTTGGGTACGCCTGGACCGGGTCGTCGAGGTCGACGAGGACGGCATCCGGCGTGAGGGCGCGATCCTGGACCGTGCCCGATTCGACCGGGTCGCGGCCATTCTGCGGCGCACGTACGGCTGGCCCTGAGCCTTATGTAACCGACGTAACCGGACAGTCGCCGCGTTGTCCGGATAGCGTTGCCACCATGGATGTGGACGTCATGACCGGTTTCGGCGGAAAACAGGCCTGGCTCGCCGTCGCCGGCGGCGAGCCGGACGCGGTTCTGGCCGCACTCGAACTCCGCGACCTCGGCACGGTCTCCTGGCGCGACGGGCTCGACCTGGCGCATCTCACCGACGACCGGATAGCGATCACCCCGCCGCTGCCCGGCGCCCGCGGCATCTCCTGGGTGCTCGCGGTCGGCCGCGGCCTGCTGAGGCCCACGCTCGACCTGCCCGGGATCTCGGCCACGCTCGGCACCGAAGTGCAGCTCTTCGCCACTCACCGGGTCACCGAGTTGCACCGGTGGCAGCGCGCCGCCGATGGTGATCTGGTCAGATCGTTCGGATACGTAGGACAGACCGGCGAGGTGACGTCGTGGTTCGGCGACCCGGACGCGGCGGAACGCGACGCCGGCCTGCCCGGCGAGCTCGACGAGGAGGCCACCGTGCTGGTCGCGGAACGCGACGTGTTCAAGGTGGCGGCGGCGTGGAGCATCGACCCGACCACGTTGACCGGGGTGGCCCCCGGACCCCTGCGACTGGGAGCGCTGGATGCGTAAGTACGTGATCATGGGAGTTCAGGGCAGCGGCAAGGGCACCCAGAGCCAGCTGCTGTGCGAGGAGTTCGACCTCGTGCACATCAGCGTCGGCGACATCTTCCGCTGGCACGTGCGCAACCACACCAAGCTGGGCGCGCAGGTCCGCCGGATCATGTCGGCCGGCGAGCTCGTCGACGACGACCTGGTCGAGTCGGTGGTCCGGCGGCGCCTCGACGACCACGACTGGAACTACGGCTTCGTCATCGACGGGTTCCCGCGCAACGGGCGGCAGGCCGAGTTCTTCATGGAGAGCTACGACATCGACGCCGTCATCCACCTCGAACTGCCCGACGACGAGGTGCGGCGCCGGGTGCTCAGCCGCCGGCTCTGCCCGAACTGCGGCATGGACTACAACCTGATCGCCGACCGCCCCGAGCAGGAGGGCCGCTGCGACATCTGCGGCCACGAGCTGGTCACCCGTGCGGACGACACACCCGAGGCCCTGGAGGCCCGGCTGCGCGACTACCACGAGAAGACCCGGCCGGTGCTGGAGCTCTTCCGGCGCAAGGAGGTCGTGCACGATGTGGACGGTCGCCCGCCGCTGGAAGAGGTGCAGCAGGCCATCCGGACGACACTGGGCCTGCCTCCGTACAAGGGTTAGCATTCCGCCGGTGACGATCACTGTTGATGCGCTGACCGGTTACGTCGAGCGCGATCTCGACGCCGACCTCGCCCGCTGGTTCCCCGGCGCGGATCCCGCCGACGTCGGGGAGGCCAAGCCGGTCGCTCCCTTCCTCGACCGTCTGCCGCCGCCGGCCGCTGCCGCCCTCGCGGCTTTCGACCTTCGGGTACGCACGAAGCGCATCCCCGAGGATCTGGACATCTCCGACTGGTCCTACGGTTTCGACTTCGCCGGTAACGACTGCGGGATCCTGGACTCGGACTACGAGACGGCCCTGTCCGACGACGACGTGTACTCGATCGGCGCGGACGGCGGCGGCAACTACTACGTGGTGCTGACCAACGGCCAGGTCGCCGTCTGGTTCCACGAGGAAGAAGTGATCGAGGCGAACACCCGCTTCGACAACCTCGACGTCTTCGTCTGGTCGCTGATCCGCTATCACGCGGTGCTGGCCGGCACGCTGCTGCTCACCGAGGTGGAGGCGGACTTCCTGGCCCTCGCCCAGGACGGCGCGCTCTCGTCCAGCCTCGGCATGCTCGCCATGATGAGGGCCCGCGCCAAGAACTGATCCTGTCCGTCGCATCCGGCCGGCTGTCACCTCGGTGACCGCCGGCCGTTCTGTTTTCCGCCACAGAACGGACATCGATCGAAAAATATGCCGCGTAAGGAGACCGAAATCTCTTTGACATATTGCGTTCGGACACAAGCGGGCGTAAACAAAGACAAAGCCAAAACGAGCCGGGCGGTGAGCGGATGTACGCGGAGGAACGCCAGCAGGAGATCGTCCAGCGAGCCCGTGCCGAGGGCCGGGTCGACGTGGTCACGCTGGCCGACACCTTCGGCGTGACCGCGGAGACGATCCGCCGGGATCTGACCGTTCTGGAGCGAGCCGGTGTGCTGCGCCGGGTGCACGGCGGCGCGATCCCGGTGGAGCGTCTCGGGTTCGAGCCGGCGCTCGCCACCCGGGACGCGGTGCTGATCAGTGAGAAGGAGCGGATCGCCAAGGCGGCGCTCGCCGAGGTCCCCGAGGATGGCGCGATCATCCTGGACGCGGGGACCACGACGGCACGCCTCGCTCAGCTGCTGCCGGCCGACCGCGAGCTGACCGTCGTGGTCAACTCGCCGGTTCTGGCCTCGACGCTCGGCCTCAAACCCAACCTCACCGTGCTGCTGCTCGGTGGTCGAGTCCGGGGGAAGACGCTGGCCACCGTGGACGACTGGGCGTTGCGGCCGCTCGCCGACATGTATGTCGACGTCGCCTTCATGGGCACCAATGGATGCTCCGTCGAGCGGGGCATGACCACTCCGGACCCGGCCGAGGCGGCGGTCAAGCGGGCGATGATCGCCGCGGCCCGCCGGGTGGTGCTGCTCGCCGATCACACCAAGATCGGCAACGATTACCTGGCCCGTTTCGGCGGCCTCGCCGAGCTGGACCTGCTGATCACCGACAACGGCCTGGACGACGAGCTCGCCGCCGAGGTCGAGACCGCGGGCGTCCGCGTGGTGCAGGCATGATCCTCACCGTCACCCTCAACCCCAGCGTCGACCGTGCCCTCGACGTCGACGCCCTCATCCGCGGCGAGGTCATCCGCGCCGCCGACTCGCACATCGACCCGGGCGGCAAGGGTGTCAACGTCTCCCGGGCGCTGCTCGCCAACGGCGTCAGCTCGACCGCTGTGGTGCCGGCCGGCGGCGCCGAGGGCGATCAGCTCGTCGACCTCCTCAAAGGCGAGGGTGTCGACATGCTGGCCGTGCCGATCGCCGGTCGGACACGTTCCAACATCACCCTGGCCGAGCCGGACGGCACCGTCACGAAGGTCAACGAGGCCGGACCGACCCTGTCCGACGCCGAGTTCTCGCAGGTCAGCGAGGCGGTGCTGGCAGCGGCCGGCAGCGCCGACTGGGTGGTGATCTGCGGAAGCCTTCCTCCGGGCCCGACGATCGCCGCTTTCACCGATCTGTGCGAGCGCCTGGTCAAGTCCGGTTCGCGCCTCGCGGTGGACAGCAGCGGTCCGGCGCTGCTGGCCGGTGTCGCGGCCGGCGCCGCGCTGATCAAGCCGAACCGGGAAGAGCTCGCCGAAGCCGCCGGCACCGATCTGGCGACGCTCGGCGACGTGATCCGCGCCTGTGAGCGGCTGCGTGAGGCCGGCGCGGGCACGGTCCTGGCCAGCCTGGGCGCGGCCGGTGCGGTGCTTGTCGACGACGCGGGCGTGCTCGCCGGTGTCTCGCCGGTCAGCGTGCCACGCAGCACCGTCGGCGCCGGCGACGCCCTGCTGGCCGGGTTCCTCGCCGCCGGTGCGCGCGGCGAGGCCGCACTGGTCGAAGGCCTGGCGTGGGGCGCGGCAGCGGTCAGCCTTCCGGGCAGCCGGATGCCCGGCCCCCACGATCTCGACCGTACGCGTATTCGCATCGATCCAGACCCCGACCCGGGCCGGCCGCTGCGCCGCGACTGAGGCGCACCGGCGACCGCGCGCCGGGACGGCGCGACCGTCCCACCGGATTGTCACGGCATTGTGCATTGCCGCTCACCAGCGGACCCCTCTCATCCTCCTACTCAAAACCGTACCCATTTACCCGTACAAATCGGGTTTTGTGGCAAGCGTAAGCGAGCCGCCTCCCTGGCGACGAATGGAGATCGTCATGGCTTCTACCTACACACCTGAGGTTTCCGGGACCGGTTTCAAGGCCCGGGTCCAGAAGATCGGTGGCTACCTCGCCGGCATGGTCATGCCGAACATCGGCGCGCTCATCGCGTGGGGTCTGATCACCGCGTTGTTCATCCCGGTCGGCTGGATTCCGAACGAGAATCTCGCCCAGCTGGTCGACCCCATGATCAAGTACCTGCTTCCGGTGCTGATCGGTTACACCGGTGGCCGGATGGTTCACGGCCAGCGTGGCGCGGTGGTCGGCGCGGTCGCCACCTTCGGCGTCATCGTCGGCGCCGACGTGCCGATGTTCCTCGGCGCGATGATCATCGGCCCGTCGGCCGCCTATGTCATCAAGCTGTTCGACACCGCGATCGAGGACAAGGTCCGTCCCGGTTTCGAGATGCTGATCGACAACTTCTCGGCCGGTATCGTCGGCGGCGCGTTCGCCATCTTCGGCAAACTCGCGATCGGCCCGATCGTCGAGGGACTCACCAAAGCCGCCGGCAACGGCGTCGACTGGCTGCTCGACCACAGCCTGATGCCGCTGGTGTCGGTGCTGGTGGAACCGGCCAAGGTGCTGTTCATGAACAACGCCATCAACCACGGCGTGTTCAGCCCGCTCGGTGTGCAGCAGGTGCAGGAGCAGGGCAAATCGATCCTGTTCATGATCGAGTCGAACCCCGGCCCGGGTCTGGGCCTGCTCACGGCCTATCTGCTCTTCGGGCCGAAGTCGCTGCGCCCGTCGGCACCGGCCGCGATGATCATCCACTTCCTCGGCGGCATCCACGAGATCTACTTCCCGTACGTGCTGATGAAGCCGCGCCTGATTCTCGCCATGATCGCCGGTGGGATGGCCGGTGTCGCCACGTTCATGGTCACCGGGACCGGCACTGTCGCGTCCCCGGCGCCGGGCAGCATCTTCGCCTTCGCCGCGGTCACCGCGAAGGACGGTTACGTCGGGATGATCCTCGGTGTCGTCATCGCCGCCCTGGTCACCTTCGGTGTGGCATCCCTGCTGCTCGGTTTCGGCAAGCTGAAGTCCGATCAGGAGCTGGACGCGGCCGAGGAAGAGGTGGCTACCGAGGCGGAGATCCCGCACCAGCGCTCCTCGGAAGAGGGCGCGACCACCGACGCCAGCAGCAAAGAGAACGCCTAAACCAGGGAGGTTCCACTCATGGCAACCATCAACGGCAAGGACATTCACAAGCTGGTCGTCGCCTGTGACGCCGGCATGGGCAGCAGCGTGATGCTCGCCAGCACGCTGCGCAAGCAGCTCGGCAAGAGTGGTGTCACCGTGGAGCACAGCCCGGTGAACTCGATCCCCGCCGACGCCGACCTGGTGGTCTGCCACAGTGGACTCGCCGCCCGGGCCCGCTCGGTCGCGCCGACCAAGCCGATCGTGCCGTTCCAGGTCTTCCTGGGCGACCCCGCCGTCACCAAGGTCGTCAAGGCGATCCAGCAGGGAACCGACATCAATGTCTGACCTGCTGGACCGCCGGGCCATCCTGCTCAACCAGGAGGCGGCGAACAAAGAGGACGCCGTCCGGCAGTGCGGTGCGGCGCTGGTGGAGATCGGCGCCGCCGAGCCGGGTTACGTCAGCACGATGCTGGACCGGGAGAAGTCGATCTCCACGTACGTCGGCGAGGGTGTCGCGATTCCGCACGGCACCCTCGACGGCAAGGCGCTGGTGAAGCGGGACGCCCTCGCGGTGCTCCGCTTCCCGGGCGGCGTCGACTGGGACGGCGAGCAGGTGACCGTCTGCGTCGCCATCGCCGCCGCCGGCGACGGGCACATCGAGCTGCTCTCCGCCCTCGCCGAGATCCTGCTGGACGAGGACGAGGCGCTTGCGTTGCGCTCCGCGACGGACGCCGACACCGTGATCCGTTTATTGGGAAAAATTGAGGAAGGCACCGCATGAAGGTCGTCCGTTTCCACGCCCCCGGTGACGTCCGTTTCGAGGACGTGCCGGAACCCGAGGCCGGCCCGGGCGAGGTGAAGATCCGCGTCCGGAACTGCTCCACCTGCGGCACCGATGTGAAGATCTCCAAGTTCGGCCACCACCACATCCACCCGCCGCGGGTGATGGGCCACGAGATCGCCGGCGAGATCGTCACGGTCGGCGACGGTGTCGAGGGCTGGGCGGCGGGCGACCGGGTCCAGGTCATCGCCGCGATCCCCTGTGGAGAGTGTGCCGAGTGTCAGCGCGGCCGGATGACGGTCTGCCCGAACCAGGTATCCATGGGTTACCACTTCGAGGGCGGCTTCGCGCAGTTCATGGTCGTACCGAAAGAGGTCCTGAAGGTCGACGGGCTGAACCGG
This sequence comes from Actinoplanes lutulentus, assembly GCF_003259845.1. GTDB lineage: Bacteria > Actinomycetota > Actinomycetes > Mycobacteriales > Micromonosporaceae > Actinoplanes > Actinoplanes lutulentus. The sequence continues at coordinate 5,796 of NZ_QLMJ01000026.1, read as the reverse complement.
ATCCCGGACGGTGTCTCGTTCGCCGAGGCGTCTGTCGCCGAGCCGCTGGCCTGCGCTCTCAACGCGCAGAACCTGGCCCGCGTCGGTGACGGCGACGACGTCGTGGTGATCGGCTCCGGCCCGATCGGCTGCCTGCACGTCCGGCTGGCGCGGGCTCGCGGCGCGGCCCGGGTGTTCCTGGTCGAGCTGAACCGGGAACGCCTCGACATGGCGGCGAACCTGGTCAAGCCGGACGCCGCCATCTGCGCGGCCGAGGTGGACCCGATCGAGGAGATCCGCAAGCTCACCGACGGCCGGGGCGCCGACGTGATCATCACGGCGGCCGCGTCCGGCAAGGCGCAGGAACAGGCGATCGAGATGGCCGCCCGGCAGGGCCGGATCAGCTTCTTCGGCGGCCTGCCCAAGGACAACCCGACGATCACCTGCGACTCCAACCTGGTGCACTACCGGGAACTCATGATCGTCGGCGCCAACGGGTCCAGCCCGGCACACAACGCCGAGGCGCTCCAGCTGGTCGCCACCGGCGCGGTGCCGGTCGCCGACCTGATCACCCACCGTCTGCCGCTGGACCGGGCGATCGACGCTTTCGGGATCGTCGCCCGCGGCGAAGCCATCAAGGTCACCATCGAGCCTTAGGAGGGTCCTTCCATGCCCACGCGCACCGTTGCCGTCGGCTCCGCCAGCGGCTTGCACGCCCGGCCGGCCAAGCTGTTCGTCGAGGCCGCCGCCGCGGCGCCGGTCAAGGTCACCATCCGGGTCGGCGACCGCAAGCCGGTACCGGCCAAGAGCATGCTCGGGGTGCTCGCCCTCGGCGCCAAACAGGGCACCGAGGTGATTCTCGAAGCCGACGGCGACGGCGCCGAGGAGGCCCTGAACGGTCTCGCCGCACTGCTCGCCCGTGACCTGGACGCCTCCGATGCCTGAGGTGGTCAGCCTTTCCGGCATCGGGGTCTGCGCCGGGATCGCGGCGGGTCCGCTGCTGCGGATCGCCGACGTGCCGGCGTTGCCTCCGGTCGGTGTTTTCGACTCCTCGGAAGCGGAGATCGATCGCGCTTTTGTCGCCCTCGGCGAGGTGGTCGCCGACCTGTCGCGACGCGCGGATCGGGCCACTGACGCCACGGTTGCCGAGGTGCTGCGGGCCGAGGCGATGATGGCCGACGACGAGGCGTTGCGGGATGCCGTCCGCGAGCACGTCGCGGACGGCGCCGACGCGGTGCACGCCGTCGACCGGGCCTTCGGCGCGTACCGGGAGATGTTCCTCGACGCCGGCGGCTACCTCGCCGAACGGGTCGCCGACCTCGACGACCTGCGTAACCGGGCGGTCGCGGTGCTGCTCGACCTGCCGATGCCGGGCGTGCCGCATCCCGGGTACCCGTTCGTGCTCGCGGCCCGCGACCTCGCGCCGGCCGACACCGCCGACCTCGACCCCGCCTATGTGAAAGCCCTGGTCACCGAGGTGGGCGGGCCGACCAGCCACACCGCGATCCTGGCCCGCGCGCTGGGTCTGCCCGCCGTGGTGGCCTGCCCCGGCGTGCTCGGCATCGCCGACGGGACGCTGGTGCTGGTGGACGGCGCCGCCGGGCGTGTCGACGCGGGCATCGACGAGGCCGCCGCGCAGGCCGCGACCCGGGACGCGGCCCAGCTCGCTGCCGCGGCTTCCACCCTCACCGGTCCCGGTCAGACCTCCGATGGGTACGGGATCAAGCTCCTCGCCAACGTGGGATCCGCCAAGAACGTGCCGGCCGCCGACGAGGTGCACGCCGAAGGGGTCGGGCTGTTCCGTACCGAACTGCTGTTCCTCGACCGCACCCAGGAACCCGGGCTCGACGAGCAGATCGCGGCGTACCGGGACGTGTTCACCGCGATGTCCGGTCGCCGGGTCGTCATCCGGACCCTCGACGCCGGCGCTGACAAGCCGCTGCCGTTCCTGAACCAGGAGGGCGAGCCGAACCCGGCGCTGGGCGTACGCGGCCTGCGGATCGCCCGGCAGCGCCCGGAGGTGCTCGCCACCCAGCTCGCGGCGATCGCCGAGGCCCGGTCGCAGACCGGAGCCGACGTCTGGGTGATGGCGCCGATGGTCTCCACCCTGGCCGAGGCCACCACGTTCGCGGCCGCGGTACGCGACGCCGGCCTGCCCAAGGCCGGCGTGATGATCGAGGTGCCGGCCGCCGCCCTGCGCGCCGCCGACCTGCTCCAGGTGGTCGACTTCCTGAGCATCGGTACGAACGACCTGAGCCAGTACACCTTCGCGGCCGACCGGATGTGCGGTGCGCTCGCCGACCTGCTGGACCCGTGGCAGCCGGCGTTGCTCCAGCTCATCGGGATCTGCGGTGACGCCGGCCGTGCGGTGGACAAGCCGGTCGGAGTGTGCGGCGAGGCGGCCGCCGATCCGGGGCTCGCGCCGGTCCTGGTCGGGCTCGGTGTGACCAGCTTGTCGATGTCACCGAGGGCGCTGCCGGCGGTGCGGGCGGCGCTGGCCGGGGTGAGCGAGGAGGAATGCCGGCGGCTGGCGCGGCTCGCGGTGGCGGCGCCTGATGCTGTCGAGGCGCGGAAGCTGGTGCTCTAGGGGTTTCTGCTGAAGCCGCCTCTTGGGGGCCGCCTCTTTGGAGCTGCTGACTCCGCTGGCCGATCCAGCGGAGTCAGCTTTTGTGGGACCTAGTTGAACGGGAAGCCGCTGGGGAACACGATCGGCTTGGGCTCCGGCATCGTCTCCATCAGGTGGATGACGTCGAGCAGCACCTTCGGCGTACCCGGGGTGCCCTGCAGCACGGTGATCGTCTTCTTCACGCCGTTGCGGTAACCGACCTCGACCTTGTACTCGAAGCGGTCACAGCAGGTGTTCTTCGGGACGTACCGGGACTTCAGCGTGCGGAACTCCGGGCTCGACGCGAGCCGGATGACCTGCGCGTTGTGGCCCTTGCCGCCCCCGGTGCTGACCAAGGTGTTGATCGACGTGCCGCCGGCGATGCCGCCGGTCCGGACCACCGAGACGGACTGGGCGGGACCGGCGGGCTTCTTGGGCGGCTTGGCTACCGGCTTGGCCGGCGGTTCTGCTGGTGGTGCCACCACCGCGGGGGCTGTGGGCGGCGGTTCCGCGACCGGCGCCGCGAAGGCCTGGCCGGTCGTCAGGGCGACGCCGGCGAGTCCCAGCGACAGTGTGGCCATGCGTAGGGAGAACCTGCTCATGGCGCCGACGATAGCCTCTAACTTGGTATCTTTCGGGCAAAACGCCCAAAAGTCAGACGTGTGGGTTGCCGGTCTGATCCGCGGCGCCCAGGTCGTAGCCGCGCTTCGTCAGCTTGTTCTCCAGCACGTGGCAGACGTGCTCGACCACGGCGAGACGTGCGTACGGCTTGCTGTCGCCGGGGATGACCTTCCAGCGGGCGCGGGGCTTGTCGGTCTTCTCCAGCATGTCCTCGACCGCGGCCTCGTACTCCGGGCGCTTCTTCCGGTTGCGCCAGTCCTCGTCGGTCAGCTTCCAGGAACGCAGCGGGTCGTTCGCCCGGTCCTCGAAGCGGCGCAGCTGCTCCTCCTCGGAGACGTGCATCCAGAACTTGATCAGGACCATGCCCTCGGCGGTCAGGGTGCGCTCGAACTCGGCGATCTCGTCGTACGCCCGCTTCCACTGCTCGGTCGTCGCGAAACCCTCGACCCGTTCGACCAGGACACGGCCGTACCAGGAACGGTCCAGCACGGTCATCCCGCCGTTGCCGGGCAGCACCTGCCAGAACCGCTGGAGGAAGTGGTGGCGCTTCTCGTCGTACGTGGGTGCGGCGAACTGGGAGACGCGGACGTGCCGGGGGTCGATCATGGTGACCAGCCGTTTGATGGCGCCACCCTTGCCGGAGGCGTCCCAGCCCTCGAAGAGCACGCAGAGCGGCGGCCCGATCTTCTGCTCGCCGATCTGCCCGCCGACCAGCAGCCGCAGCCGGAGCAGGCGTTCCTGCGCGGCTTCGAGCCGCTCCTCGGCCTTCTTCTTCGAGATGTCGATCGGTGCTTTCGCGCTTCCCAGGTGACCCATGCGCCTAGCATCCGTCAAACCCGCTGTGATCCGCAGCAGGGAGTGCGGGACAATCCGTGCGTGACTCTTGTAGACGACCTGCTGTGGCGCGGACTGATCCAGGACTCGACCGACCCCGACGAGCTGCGCAAAGCACTCGATGGTGGCTCGATCACGTTCTATGTGGGCTTCGACCCGACTGCCGCCTCGCTGCACGTCGGCCACCTCATGCAGGTGCTCACCGCCCGCCGCCTCCAGCAGGGCGGCCACCGGCCGCTGCTGCTCGTCGGCGGCGCCACCGGCCAGATCGGTGACCCGCGGGAGTCCAGCGAGCGCAGCCTCAACCCGCCCGAGGTGGTGGAAGGCTGGGTGGAGCGCATCCGCACCCAGCTCTCCCCGTTCGTCACCTACGAGGGGGAGAACGCGGCGACCCTGGTCAACAACCTGGACTGGACCGGCCCGACCTCGGTGATCGAGTTCCTGCGCGACGTCGGCAAGCACTTCCCGGTCAACAAGATGCTGGCCCGCGACGTGGTGCGCAACCGCCTCGAAAGCGGGATCAGTTTCACCGAGTTCAGCTACCAGCTGCTCCAGTCCAACGACTTCTACCAGCTGCACGTCCAGCACGGCTGCCTGCTGCAGTTCGGCGGCTCCGACCAGTGGGGCAACATCACCGCCGGCGTGGACTTCGTGCGCCGCCGCGGCGCCGGCCCGGTGAACGCGTTCGTCACCCCGCTGGTGCTCAAGGCCGACGGCACCAAGTTCGGCAAGACCGAGGGTGGCGCGGTCTGGCTCGACCCGGCCATGACCAGCCCGTACTCCTTCTACCAGTTCTGGATCAACAGCGACGACCGGGACGTGAGCAAGTACCTGCGGTACTTCAGCTTCAAGTCCCGCGAGGAACTGGAGGAGCTGGAGAAGGCGACCGCGGAGCGGCCGCAGGCCAGGCTCGCGCAGCGAGCGCTAGCTCTCGAGGTCACCGCGCTGGTGCACGGGGAGGACGAGGCGAACCAGGCGGTCGCTGCCAGTCAGGCGCTCTTCGGCCGAGGCTCCCTGGAGGAACTCTCCGCGGACACGTTGCGCGCCGCCTTGGGCGAGGCAGGACTTCTTGAGGTACGCGGGGAGCTCCCGACCGTGGGCGCCCTGTTGAGGGACGCGGGTCTCGTGGCAAGCGCGAACGAGGCTCGCCGCACGATCGGGGAGGGTGGCGCCTACCTGAACAACGAGCGGATCACCGACGGTGAGGCCGCGGTGCCGGAGTCGGCATTGCTGCACGGCCGTTTCCTGGTGCTGCGCCGCGGCAAGCGCACATTCGCCGGCGTGGAGATCGTCAAATAGCGCTCTGACCTGAGGTTTTTCAGAATCGGCCCGTTGTGACCCACGTCGCGGCGGGCCGATTTGGCATCCCGGACATGTGCCTGTAATGTTTTCCAAGCCGCCAGGGAAACGGGCGAGCGAGCGGGACTCGAAAGAGGCCCGGCGCGGCCGGCCTGGGGGACACCCCAAGAAATGATCACGGTGCTTCATCGTGTAATGTTCAGCGGGTTGAACAAAGCCCCGGCTTCTTGTCGCGAAAGCGATGATGATTCGGTGTGCGGTTGTTCTTTGAGAACTCAACAGGGTGCTTGATAAGCCAGTGCCATTTATGGCATTACCCCGGCCTGTCCTTTTGGGATGGGTAGGGAAATTCCTTTGGCAACTTTTTTGTTGCCGGGACGCTTTTCCAAAGATTTTGTTGGAGAGTTTGATCCTGGCTCAGGACGAACGCTGGCGGCGTGCTTAACACATGCAAGTCG
>NZ_QLMJ01000025.1 GCF_003259845.1 Actinoplanes lutulentus | reverse complement strand
GAGACCGTCTACGGCCTCGGCGCGCACGCGTTCTCCGAGAAGGCAGTCGGCGAGATCTACCGGCTGAAGCAGCGGCCGTCCTGGAACCCGCTGATCGTGCATGTGGCCGACGTGGCCGCGGCCCGGGACCTCGCGGAGACCTGGCCCGAGCAGGCCGACGAGCTGGCCGCCCGGTTCTGGCCCGGACCGCTCACCCTTGTCGTCCGCCGGGCCCGGCACCTGCCCGGCATCGGCGCCGCGAACGACACCGTCGCGATCCGGGTTCCGGCGCACGACGTCGCGCTGCGCCTGCTGGAGGCGTCCGGCCTGCCGCTCGCCGCACCGAGCGCGAACCGGACCGAGAGCATCTCGCCGACCACCGCCGAGCACGTGGTGCGCAGCCTGCCGGACGTCCCGCTGGTGCTGGACGGCGGCGCCAGCTCGTGGGGCATCGAGTCGACAGTGCTGGACCTGACCGGCGCGGTGCCGCGGCTGCTCCGGCCGGGCGCGCTCGGGCTGCGGGAACTGCGCGACGTGACCGGCGCGATCACCCTGCCCGAGTCGGAGACCGAGGACGGCGCGGCCCGTAACTCACCCGGGATGAGCCGGCGGCACTACGCGCCGCGCGCCCGGGTCATCCTCCGCAAGGACGTCCAGGACACGGACCGCTCCGGCCTGGCCGAACCGATCGGTGTGCTGGCGTACGAGGACGGTCCCTTCGCGGAGGTCCTGTCCTCGGATCCGGCCGAGTACGCCGCCGACCTGTACGCCGCGCTGCACCGCCTCGACGACGCCGGTGTCGCGACAATCCTGGTCCAGGAGCCGCCGCAGACCGAGGAGTGGCTAGCCGTGCGCGACAGGTTGACCAGGGCTGCTGCCCAATGAACCCTGGCCCAGTGACTCCGCGGTGGCCGTGATGTTGCGGGCCATCCCGTTGAAGACGATCCCGTGGAACGGCAGCACCGAAGCCCAGTAAAGGTGCCCGCCCAGGCCGCGGGGCAGGAACACGGCCCGCTGCCGGTACACGCTGCCGCCCTCGCCGTCCGGCTCGGCGCGCATCTCCAGCCAGGCCCGGCCCGGCACCCGCATCTCGGCGCGGAGCCGCAGCAGCGCGCCCGGCTCGATCTCCTCGACACGCCACCAGTCCAGCGCCTCGCCGACCCGCAGCCGGTGCCGGTCGCGCCGGCCGCGGCGCAGGCCGACACCGCCGGCCAGCCGGTCCATCCAGCCGCGCACCGACCAGGCCAGCGGGAACGAGTACCAGCCGTTCTCGCCACCGATCCCTTCGATCACCCGCCACAGCTGCTCGGCGGGCGCCTGCACCGGGCGGGACCGCTCGTCGACGTAGACGCTGCCACCGGACCAGTCCGGGTCGCTGGGCAGCGGCTCGGCGGCCGCGTCCCGGCCGGAGGCGCTGGTCCAGCGGGTCTCCACGTCGGCGTCCCTGATTTTGGTAAGGGCCCGCCGGGCGGCCTCGTCGAAGCCCAGCGGCTCGTCGAAGCCGAGGATCTCGGTCAGGTCGTTCTCATGCGCGATCGCCTCGTGCACCAGGCTCGCCACCAGCGGCCGGGCGATGGCGTGCGGCACCGGGGTGATCAGGCCGACCCAGTGCGCGGACAGCCAGGGGCTGAGGACCCGGGTGGGCACGATGATCCGCCGGGGCAGGCCGGCCGCCTTGGCGTACCGGTTCATCATCTCGGCGTAGGTGAGCACGTCCGCGCCACCGATGTCGAAGCCCCGGTTCACCTCGGGCGGCAAGCCGGCCGCGCCGATCAGGTACCGGAGCACGTCACGGACCGCGATCGGCTGGATCCGGTTGCTCACCCAGCGCGGTGTGACCATGGCCGGCAGGCGCTCGGTCAGGTACCGCAGCATCTCGAACGAGGCGGAGCCGGAGCCGATGATCACCGGGGCGCGCAGCACTGCTGTCGGCACGCCGCTCTCCAGCAGGATCCGGGCCACCTCGGCGCGGGAGCGCAGGTGCGGTGACGGGCGATCGCCGGGCGCCGGCTCGGGCCCACCGAGGTAGACGATCCGGCGTACCCCGGCGGCGTGGGCCGCCTCCGCGAAGTTGCGGGCCGCTTCCCGGTCGCGCCGCTCGAAGTCACGCTGCCCGAGCGAGTGCACCAGGAAGTACGCGACCTCGACGCCCTCCATCGCGGCGGGCAGGGTGGCCGGATCACTCAGGTCGGCCTGGACGATCTCCACCTGGTCCGCCCATGGGACGTCGCGCAGCCGGCCGGCGCTGCGGGACAGGCAGCGGACCGTGTGGCCGGCTTCGAGCAGGCGAGGCGCCAGGCGCCCGCCGATGTAACCGGTCGCGCCCGTGACGAGACATCGCATGTCCGATCCCTTCCCCAGCCGAATCCAACCTCATAAAAGACTGTGCCCGCGCGAGGACCCTTCGAAGCCATATGCTGCGAAACGCAGGGTTTCGCGAGGGGAGACCAGGTGGGCACCTTCTGGGGTCCGGACTTCGCAGCGCTCCAACGCGACGATCCGGAGATCGCGACCGTCCTCCTCGACGAGCTCGCTCGTCAGCAGGAGACTCTTCAGCTGGTGGCGAGCGAGAGCTTCGCCTCGCCGGCGGTGCTCGCCGCTCTCGGCTCCACGCTGGCGAACAAGTACGCCGAGGGTTACCCCGGCAATCGTTACTACGGCGGCTGTGCGCAGGTGGACCGGGCCGAGCAGCTCGCCATCGAGCGGGCCATGGAGCTCTTCGGCGCTCAGCACGCGAACGTCCAGCCGCACTCCGGCGCGTCGGCGAACCTGGCCGCGTACGCCGCCCTGGCCGAGCCCGGTGACCCGGTGCTCGCGCTGGGCCTGCCGCACGGGGGACACCTCACGCACGGCAGCCGGGCCAACTTCTCGGGCAAGTGGTTCCACCCGATCGCGTACCGGGTGGACCCGGACACCGAGGAGATCGATTACGACGAGGTCCGCGACCTGGCCCTCGCGCATCGTCCGAAACTGATCATCTGCGGCTCGGCCTCGTACCCAAGGTTGATTGATTTTGCTCTGTTCCGCGAGATCGCCGACGAGGTGGGCGCCTACCTGATGGTGGACGCCGCGCACGTCATCGGCCTGGTCGCCGGGCGTGCGGTCCCGTCGCCGGTGCCGCACGCCGACGTGGTCACCTGCACCACCCACAAGGCGCTGCGCGGCCCTCGTGGCGGCATGATCCTCTGCCGGGAGGAGCTGGCACAGCGCGTCGACAAGGCGGTCTTCCCGTTCGCGCAGGGCGGTCCGATGATGCACACGGTGGCGGCGAAAGCGGTGGCGCTGCGCGAAGCGGCCATGCCGAGCTTCCGGAGGTACGCTCAGCAGACCGTTCGTAACGCCCGTGCCCTCGCGGCCGGGCTGACCGCCGAGGGCATGCGCCCGGTCACCGGCGGCACGGACACCCATCTCGCTCTGCTCGATCTGCGCGATCTGGGCGTCCGCGGAACGGAAGCCGAGGCGCGTTGCGCCAGAGCGCGGATCGCTCTCAACAAGAACGCGATTCCGTACGATCCGGAGAAGCCCGCCGTGGCCTCCGGAGTCCGGGTCGGCACGCCGAGCGTCACCTCGCAGGGCATGGGGGAGGACGAGATGCGGCGGATCGCCGGGCTGATCGGGGCGGCGGTGCGCAGCGACCCGGCCACAGCCGGGGGCGCGAGCCGTCTCGACGAGGTGGGAACGGAAGTGTCGGAGCTGGTCCGGCGTTTCCCTGTTTACGCACAACAGGAGGTCATGGCGTGAGTGGAAGTGGACCGGTGACGGTTCCCGCCGTACAGGATGAGGAGCCGGAGCGTCCGCTCCCGGATCTCGCAGCGCTTCCCGCCGACCCGCGCTGGCGGGTCGAGCATCTGCCGTTCCTCTCCGCGGTCTGCATGGCGTTGCTGCTGTTCGCGGCCTCGGCCGGGTACCTGACCGGCGGCGCGCAGTCCGCGGTCGGCGCGGCGGCCGGCGTGCTGATCGTGACCATCAGCTACACGATGAGCACCCTGGTCATCGCCTGGGCTGACACGGTTCGTCCGGCACTTCTCATGCCGCTCGGTCTGCTTACATATACGGTGAAGTACACGATTCTCGGCGTGATCCTCGCCTACGGCGTTTCGGCCGATTGGTCGGGCAAGACGGCGCTCGGCCTGGGCATCGTCGCGGGCGTCATGGTGTGGACCGGCGTGCAGGCCTGGTGGATGTACCGGCGGGCTCCGCGAAAGTGATCTAGGGCACGGTGTCCTGGCTGGTCAGGAGGGTCCAACTCGGTCAAGTGACCACGATCCGGTGACCCCCTCCCTTGTGCCGTGTTCCGTTTTGGCGCGACAGGAGTACCGTGTCCTTCCAGTTGCGAGACCTCTGACGCCTGGACAACGAAGGTTGTGCGGGGGGTCCCGCTTAGCTTCGTGTTTCCTGCTGATATCGTTCGGGCCGTCATGACCGGCCAAGAACCTCCCCCCGAATCTCGCGGTGACAAGGGTCAGCAGCAACCACCTCCCGACACGGGAGTGGGCATGACCGCCGTCTCCTACCTCATCGCGGGCATGTTGGTGTGGGGTGGAATCGGTTGGCTGGTTGACCACTTCGTCGGAACCAAGGGCATATTCGCCGGCATAGGCGCCGTCCTCGGTGTCGCCGGTGGTGTGTACCTCATCGTGCGCCGGCTCGGCGCCTGACAGGAAAGGGCCATGGTGATCGGTCAGTCGACGGTCCTCGCGGCGGCGTTCCCGCCCAGCGTCGAGGACTTCTACCTGCCCAGCATCCTGCCTTGGGGCGAGCACGACAATTACTGGTTCACCAAGGTAACGCTGCTCATCTGGGTTGCGGTTGCGGCGATCATCATCTTCTTCCTGGTGTCATACCGGAAGCCGAAGTTGGTACCGACCAAGAAGCAGTGGATCGCGGAAAGCGCCTACGGCTTCGTCCGTAACAACATCGCGGTCGAAATGATCGGTCCGGCCGGCGTGCGATTCGCGCCGTACCTGACGACGTTGTTCCTCTTCATTCTCGTGAACAACTTCTTCGGCATCGTGCCGCTGATCCAGATGTCGCCGATGTCGCACATCGCGTTCCCGGCGGTGCTCGCGGTGATCAGCTACGTGATGTTCATCTACGTCGGCATGCGGCACCACGGCCCGCTGAAGTACTTCAAGCACGCGCTCATCCCGCCGGCGCCGTGGTTCATTCTGCCGCTGCTGATTCCGATCGAGTTCTTCTCGAACTTCCTCGTGCGTCCCTTCTCGCTGGCGGTTCGTCTCTTCGCCAACATGTTCGCGGGCCACATGCTTCTGCTGGTGTTCACGCTGGGCGGCTTCGCGATGATCAACGCGAACGTCCTGCTGGCGCCGATCTCGCTGCTGTCCTGGGTGCTCACGGTCGCGCTCACGCTGCTCGAGTTCCTGGTGATCTGTCTCCAGGCCTATGTCTTCACGGTGCTTACCGCGAGCTACGTCCAGGGCGCGCTCGCAGACGAGCACTGAGTTCCACCCGAACCATTAGTTACACCCCGTTGTCGTCCCGCGTGACACTCACGTGAGATACCAGGAGGAATTAGCAATGGACCTTCTCGCCGCCGTTGAGGGCAGCACCGCCGCCATCGGTTACGGTCTCGCTGCGATCGGCCCCGGCATCGGCGTTGGCCTGGTCTTCTCGGCCTACATCCAGTCGACCGCGCGCCAGCCGGAGTCGTCCCGCCTGACCCTCCCGTACGTCTGGATCGGCTTCGCCGTCATCGAGGCGCTCGCGCTGCTGGGCATCGCGTTCGGCTTCATCTGGCAGGGCCCGATCTCCTGACTTTCAGCCTCGTTGGGAGGTGTCCATGATCAACCTCTATCTGGCCGCTGAAGAAGGCGCCACCGAGCACAACCCGATCATCCCGATCTGGCAAGAGATCGTGGTCGGCTCGGTTGCCTTCGCGGTGCTCTGCTTCGTGCTGATCAAGTTCGTCTTCCCGCAGATGGAGAAGACGTTCCAGGCACGGGTCGAGGCCATCGAGGGTGGCATCAAGCGCGCCGAGGCCGCTCAGGCCGAGGCGAACGAGCTGCTGGAGCAGTACCGGACGCAGCTCGCCGAGGCCCGTACCGAGGCCGCGCGCATCCGTGACGAGGCCCGGGCGGACGCCGAGGGCATTCGTCAGGACGTGCTGGGCAAGGCTCGCGAGGAGTCGGACCGCATCATCGCGGCCGGCAACGAGCAGCTCGCCACCCAGCGTGAGTCGATCCTCCGCGAGCTTCGCTCCGAGGTCGGCACTCTCGCGGTCGACCTGGCCGGCAAGATCGTCGGCGAGGCTCTGGCCGACGAGGCCCGTACCCGCGGCACCGTCGAGCGCTTCATCGCGGACCTCGACACCGCCGGCACCACGGGTGGGCGGCGCTGATGACGTCGAGCGTAAGCCGCGAGGCCTACGGCGAGGCGTCGGACCGGCTGACCGCGGACACCGCGACGGCAACGGCTTCGCAGCTGGCATCGGTCGCCGACGAGATTCTGTCGGTGGCCGGCCTGCTGCGGGCCCAGCCCCGGCTGCGCCGGGCGCTGACCGATCCGTCCCGGCCCGGCGCCGACCGCGCCGAGCTGGTGCGGTCGCTGCTGTCCGGCAAGGTCTCCGAGACCACGGCGAACGTGCTGGGCGCTCTGGCGGCCGGCCGCTTCTCCAAGCCGGTGGAGCTGCTGGACGCGACCGAGCGTCTCGGTGTGGAAACCGTCCTGGCCTCGGCCGATCGTGACGGCAAGCTGATCGACGTCGAGGACGAGCTGTTCCGGTTCGGCCAGATCGTCTCGGGCGATTCCAAGCTGGAGGTCACGCTGAGTGACCCCGGTGCGGCTCTCGAACGGCGGGTTAAGCTGGTACAGACCTTGCTGACCGGCAAGGCCCACGCGGCCACCGTCCGGCTGGTCGAGGTGGCGCTTGAAGGCTTCGGTGGCCGTGGTTTCGTGGCATCGCTGAACCGCCTGGTCGAGCTGACCGCGGCGAAGCGGGACCGCGAGGTGGCGTACGTGACGGTGGCCAAGCCGCTCACCGACGCCGACGAGACCGCCCTGGCTGCGAAGTTGTCCGCCATCTATGGCCGCGGAGTGTCGCTGAAAGTGGACGTCGACCCATCGATCATCGGTGGTGCCAGCGTCCGCGTCGGATCCGACCTCTACGACGGCACGATCCTGCGCCGGCTGAACGCTGCCAAGCAGGCGTTCGCTAAATAGTCCTTTCCCCTCGATTTCTTATCGAGAAGGCCCCTCGGCGGCGGCGACGTCCCGAGCTAGACAGAGAAGGCAGAGGATGGCCGAGCTGACCATCTCCTCGGACGAGATCCGGGGGGCGCTAGAGCGCTACGTCTCGTCCTATTCGCCCGAGGTCTCCCGCGAGGAGGTCGGCATCGTCTCCGATGCGGGCGACGGAATCGCGCATGTCGAGGGCCTGCCCTCGGTAATGGCGAACGAGCTGCTCGAATTCGCCGACGGCACCCTGGGTGTCGCGTCGAACCTTGACGTCCGCGAGATCGGCGCCGTGATCCTGGGCGACTTCGCGAAGATCGAGGAAGGCCAGCCGGTCAAGCGCACCGGTCGCGTCCTCTCGGTCCCGGTCGGCGACGCCTTCCTGGGTCGCGTGGTCGACGCGCTGGGCAAGCCGATCGACGGTCTCGGCGAGATCGCCAACGAAGGCTTCCGCGAGCTCGAGCTGCAGGCGCCGAACGTCATGGCGCGGCAGCCGGTGAAGCAGCCGCTGCAGACCGGCATCAAGGCTATCGACGCCATGACGCCGATCGGCCGCGGCCAGCGCCAGCTGATCATCGGTGACCGCAAGACCGGTAAGACCACGGTCGCGCTCGACACGATCATCAACCAGAAGGCCAACTGGGAGTCCGGCGACCCCCAGAAGCAGGTCCGCTGCATCTACGTGGCGATCGGCCAGAAGGCCTCCACCGTCGCCAGCATCCGGGGCACCCTGGAGGCGCAGGGCGCGCTGGAGTACACGACGATCGTCGCGTCTCCGGCTTCCGACCCGGCCGGCTTCAAGTACATCGCCCCGTACACCGGTTCGTCCATCGGACAGCACTGGATGTACAACGGCAAGCACGTCCTGATCGTGTTCGATGACCTGACCAAGCAGGCCGAGGCGTACCGCGCCGTGTCGCTGCTGCTGCGTCGCCCGCCGGGCCGTGAGGCGTACCCGGGTGACGTCTTCTACTTGCACTCCCGCCTGCTGGAGCGCTGCGCGAAGCTCTCCGACGAGCTGGGTGGCGGCTCGATGACCGGTCTGCCGATCATCGAGACGAAGGCCAACGACATCTCGGCCTTCATCCCGACCAACGTCATCTCGATCACCGACGGTCAGATCTTCCTGGAGACCGACCTGTTCGCCTCGGGTGTCCGCCCGGCGATCAACGTCGGTACCTCGGTCTCCCGCGTGGGTGGTTCGGCGCAGGTCAAGGCCATGCGTACGGTCTCCGGCCGGCTGCGCCTCGACCTGGCCCAGTTCCGTGAGCTGGAGGCCTTCTCGGCCTTCGCCTCCGACCTGGACAAGGCGTCGCGTGCTCAGCTCGACAAGGGCGTACGCCTGGTCGAGCTGCTCAAGCAGCCGCAGTACTCGCCGTACTCGACGGTTGACCAGGTCATCGTGATCTGGGCCGGCACCACCGGCCAGCTCGACGACATCCCGGTCGGCGACGTGCGCCGCTTCGAGCAGGAATTCCTGCAGTGGGTGAAGAAGCACCGCAGCGACGTCTACACCGCGGTCGAGTCGACGAACCTGCTGACCGACGACAACATCGAGAGCCTGAAGTCGGGCGTCGTCGAGTTCAAGAAGGTCTTCCAGAGCGGTTCCACCGAGAGCGGTAGCTAGGCATGGCCGGTCAGGTACAGGCGCTTCGGCGGCGTATCCGCACCGTCAAGTCGACCAAGAAGATCGCCAAGGCGCAGGAGCTGGTCGCGACCAGCCGCATCGCCAAGGCGCAGGAACGGGTGAAGGCTTCCCGGCCCTACTCGGAGGCGATCACCAAGGTTCTCGGTGCGCTCGCGTCCAACGCTTCGGTCGACAACCCCCTGCTGGTCGCGCGTGAGCGCGTCCAGCGGGCGGGTGTCCTGCTGATCACCAGTGACCGTGGCCTGGCCGGCGCCTACAACGCCAACGCCATCCGCGCCTCCGAGCAGCTGATCGCTGCGCTGAAGTCGGAAGGCAAGGAGGTGGCGCTGTACGTGGTGGGCCGTAAGGGCACCGGCTACTACCGGTTCCGCAACCGTGAGGTTGCCGCCAGCTGGACCGGCTTCTCCGAGCGCCCGTCGTTCGCCGACGCCAAGAACGTCGGCGACGCGCTGATCGAGGCGTTCTCGGCCGGTTCCACGGCGGACGGCACGTTCGGTCCGGAGAACATCGCGGGCGTGGACGAGCTGCACATCGTGAGCACCGAGTTCAAGTCCTTGATGACGCAGTCCGCACAGGCGAAGCCCCTCGCGCCGGTGCAGGTCGAGGAACAGGCCGAGGAGTCCGCCGGCCTTCGTCCGGCGTACGAGTTCGAGCCGGACGCCGACGAGTTGCTCGACGCGCTGCTTCCGAAGTACCTCAACACGCGGATCTACGCGGCGTTGCTGGACTCGGCGGCCAGCGAGTCGGCTTCGCGCCGGCGGGCGATGAAGAGCGCGTCGGACAACGCCGACGATCTGCTCAAGCGGTACACGCGCGAGATGAACTCCGCGCGGCAGGCTGCGATCACCCAGGAAATCAGTGAGATCGTCGGCGGCGCCAACGCGCTGGCCGCGGCAGGAAGTGATGTGTGATGACTGCTGTTGCTGAGCCCACCAAGACGGAGACCAGCGTCGGCCGCGTCGTCCGGGTCATCGGCCCGGTCGTCGACGTCGAGTTTCCCCGTAACGCCATGCCCGCGATCTTCAACGCGCTGCACGTCGAGGTCACTCTCTCCGAGGGCACCAAGAAGCTGACCATGGAGGTTGCCCAGCACCTGGGTGACAACCTGCTCCGCGCGATCTCGATGCAGCCGACCGACGGCCTGGTCCGCGGTTCCGCGGTCACCGACACCGGCGCGCCGATCTCGGTGCCCGTCGGCGACGTGACCAAGGGCCACGTGTTCAACGCCCTCGGCGAGGTGCTCAACGTCGACCCGTCGACGCTGGACATCCAGGAGCGCTGGTCGATTCACCGCAAGCCGCCGGCGTTCGCGGACCTCGAGCCGAAGACCGAGATGCTGGAAACCGGCATCAAGGTGCTCGACCTGCTCGCGCCGTACGTGCGTGGTGGCAAGATCGGCCTGTTCGGTGGCGCGGGCGTGGGTAAGACGGTGCTCATCCAGGAGATGATCATCCGTGTTGCCCGTAACTTCGGCGGCACCTCGGTGTTCGCCGGCGTCGGCGAGCGCACCCGTGAGGGCAACGACCTCATCCTGGAAATGGACGAGGGTGGCGTTCTGGACAAGACCGCCCTGGTCTTCGGCCAGATGGACGAGCCGCCGGGCACCCGCCTCCGGGTCGCCCTGACCGCTCTGACCATGGCGGAGTACTTCCGTGACGTCCAGAACCAGGAGGTGCTGCTCTTCATCGACAACATCTTCCGGTTCACCCAGGCCGGTTCCGAGGTCTCCACCCTGCTCGGCCGTATGCCGTCCGCCGTGGGTTACCAGCCCACCCTGGCTGACGAGATGGGCGAGCTCCAGGAGCGGATCACCTCGGTCCGTGGCAAGGCGATCACCTCGCTGCAGGCGATCTACGTGCCCGCCGACGACTACACCGACCCGGCGCCGGCCACCACGTTCGCGCACCTCGACGCGACCACGAACCTCGAGCGGTCGATCTCCGACAAGGGCATCTACCCGGCCGTGGACCCGCTGGCTTCCAGCTCGCGGATCCTGGCACCGGAGTTCGTCGGCGCCGAGCACTACGCGGTGGCCCGTGAGGTCCAGCGGATCCTTCAGAAGTACAAGGACCTGCAGGACATCATCGCCATCCTCGGCATGGACGAGCTCTCCGAGGAAGACAAGATCACGGTCCAGCGGGCCCGCCGCATCGAGCGGTTCCTGTCGCAGAACACCTACGCGGCGGAGCAGTTCACCGGCGTTCCCGGCTCGACGGTCCCGCTGAAGGAGACCATCGAGGCGTTCAAGAAGATCGCCGAGGGTGAGTACGACAACTTCCCCGAGCAGGCCTTCTTCATGTGCGGTGGCCTCGAGGACCTCGAGAAGAACGCGCACGAGCTGATGAAGGGCTGATCCAGCCCCTTCTTCGATCGAAAGAAGCCGCGCCGGCAGTACGCCGGCGCGGCTTCTGCGTGTTCGCCTGATTCCTCTGCGTTCATCCAACCTGTGAAGTATGTTTCCGCAGGCTGTGAAGGGGAATCGAGGTACCGGTTCACGCCCGGAGCTCGGGTACTCTTGGCCGCGCGTTGCCGTGCCGGCAGAGGTTGGGGATCGGGTGGCTAAGTCTTTCAAGCGTCGTGCGCCGTTGTGGACGCGGCTCTGTGCCGTGTTCGGCAGTGTGCTCATGGTCGTGAGCGGTGGCGTCCTGGTGGGCGGCAACGCGCTGATCTCGCGGTACACGAGCGCGGTCGACGCCGGGGGCACCCTGATCGGCGACCCCGCCGCGGCCACTCAGAAATCCGAGATCAAGGGCCCGATCAACATTCTGCTCGCGGGCATCGACCCGCGTGACACGAAAACGGCGCCGCTCTCCGACTCGATCATCGTGGCGCACATCCCGGCCAGCATGGATCAGGTCTACCTCTTCTCCATCCCGCGCGACCTCTACGTCGACATCCCCGCCTTCGAGCCGACCGGCTTCAAGGGCGGCAAGTCGAAAATCAACGCCGCGATGTCGTACGGGAGCTCGGTCGGTAACGGCGAGCACGACGTGAAGCAGGGTTTCCAGCTCCTGGCGAAGACGGTCACCAAGCTCACCGGCATCAAGACGTTCGACGCCGGCGCGATCATCAACTTCGGCGGCTTCAAGAAGATCGTCGAGGCCATGGGCGGCGTCACCATGACGATCGACCAGAACGTGAAATCCGAGCACCTCCAGCCGAACGGCAAGGCGCGCCCGCGCATCCCCGGCTGTGACAAGTGCGCGCACCCTTACACGGGGGCACAGAAGACGTACAAGAAGGGCACCTACCACCTGGAGGCGTGGGAGGCGCTCGACTACGTCCGCCAGCGGTACACGCTGCCGAACGGCGACTACGACCGGCAGCGGCACCAGCAGCAGTTCGTCAAGGCCATGGCGAAACAGGCGATGAGCAAGGACGTCGTGTCCAACCCGACGAAACTGCTCTCGATCCTGGACGCGGCCGGCGACTCGCTCACCTTCGACGGTGGCGGCAACAGCGTCATCGACTGGGCGGTGGCGCTGCGCGGGGTCAACACCGACGACATGACCTCGATCAAGCTGCCCGGCGGCGGCCTCTTCGAGCAGGGGTCGAACAAATACCTCGGCGAACAGCTCAGCGGCGACTACGAGCAGTTCTTCCAGGCGGTCAAGGACGATCAGATCGCGCCGTTCCTGCTCGACCACCCGGGATTCGTCAACGTCAACAGCTGACCCCGTACCACGTCGGCGCGGACGGCCGTTTAGACTTCACCCGTTCAGGTTCTGTAGTCAGAGGGAGACAGCGTGGCCAACCAGCTGCACGTCGAGGTCGTCGCCGTCGAGGAGAAGGTCTGGGCCGGCGAGGCCGAGATGCTCGTCGCGCGGACCACCGAGGGTGAGATCGGTGTCCTCCCCGGCCACTCGCCGCTGCTCGGCCTGCTCAAGGAGCCGTCCCAGGTCCGTGTGAAGCTCGCCGGTGGCGAGCAGCTCACCTACGACGTGGCCGGTGGCTTCCTCTCGATCGACGCGAACGGCGTCACGGTGCTCGCTGAGAGCGCCACGCCGGCCACGCCCGAGTCGCACTGACGCCGGCGATGCGGGTTCTGGAAATCGCCGGAATCTGTATCGTCACTCTGCTCGCGCTCCTCTTCGCGATCTTTTTCCGCCGCCGGCTGCTGATGGCCGGCGGCGGAACCATTCGCCTCCAGGTCCGGCTCAGCACGATGGTCCCGGGCCGTGGCTGGTCTCCCGGGCTCGGCCAGTTCGTCGGTGACGAGCTCCGGTTCCACCGCATGTTCAGCCTGGCGATCCGCCCCAAGCGTGTCCTGGACCGGCGGTTCCTCGCGGTCGAGGAGCGGCGACTGCCCACCGGGCCGGAACGCCTCACCATGCCCGGCCACTGGGTGGTCCTGCGGTGCGCGAGCAGCGGCACCCAGATCGAGATCGCGATGGCGGAGACCACGGTCACCGGGTTCAGCTCCTGGCTGGAGGCGGGCCCGCCGCGTGACCCGACCGCGCTGCGCAGCCGGCCGGTGTTCGGCCCGCGCCCGACCGAGCCATAAGAGCCGGATTGGCTCTCGCCGCACGTCGCTGACCTGCCCTAACGTCGGTCACATGCGGATCCGAATCGTCGACGCCTTCACCGACAAGCCGTTCTCCGGCGCGCCGGCGGGCGTCCTGCTGCTCGACGCCTTCCCCTCCGATGACTGGATGCAGCGGGTCGCCGCCGAGGTCAACCACGCGGAGACGGCGTTCCTGCACCCGCTGCCCGAGGGCGGCGACGCCGACTGGGCCCTGCGCTGGTTCACGCCGGCGGTGGAGGTGGCCCTCTGCGGGCACGCCACGCTCGCGGCGGCCCACGTGCTGAACCCGGCCGCTCCGATCCGGTTCGCCACCCGCAGCGGCGTCCTGAGGGCGTCCGTTGACGACGGCCTGATCACCCTCGACTTCCCGACCGCCCCGCTGACCCGGGTCTCGACCGATCCCGCCCTGGCCGCAGCCCTGGGCGTCGGATCGCGGGGAATCGTGGCGGCGGGTATCGAGGCGGTGGGCGTCGAAGGGCTGGGCGTCGAGTCTCGGGGCGGCGCGATCCTGGCTGTCCACCACACGGGCCCGGACACCGACGATCTGCTGGTCGAGGTCGCCGACGAGCAGACGGTCCGGACGATCGTCCCCGACCTGCGCGCCCTGATCCCACTGTCCGGCCGCGGCGTGATCGTTACGGCCGTGGCCGATCCCGGTGCCGGCCACGACTTCGTGTCCCGTTTCTTCGGCCCGGCCGTGGGCGTCGACGAGGACCCGGTGACCGGGAGCGCCCACACGGCCCTGGCTCCGTACTGGTCGGCCCGCCTGGGCCGCACCGACCTGACCGGTTACCAGGCCTCACCCCGCGGCGGTTACGTCCAGGTCTCCCTCCGCGGCGAACGAACCCTCCTCCGAGGCCGAGCCGTCACCGTCATCGACGGCGAACTCCTCGCGCCCGTCGGCGAGCCGTAGCCCAGGTGTGTAATCCGCCCCTGATTCCATGGCTGGACTACGGCTGACCGGGTCCGGCCGTAGTCCAGCCACCTCAAAGCCCGGCCATTCCAGACCTGAGCTACGGCTCGCCCCGCCAACCGGCCCAGAGCGCCTTGCCCAGAGCGCCTTGCCCAGAGCGCCTTGCCCAGAGCGTCCGCCCCAGAGCGTCTGGCTCGGAGCGCCCGGCTCAGGGCTTTCGGCCCAGAGCGCCCGGCTCAGAGCCGCCGTGGCCCCGGTGCCGCTTTGGCGCCGGTGCGGGCCTTGGCCTGCGGCTGGCTCGTGCTTGTGGTCGCCTGGGAGCTGAAAACGCGACCGTAAGCGCGAGCCGGCCGCGACCAGGTCCGAGATCTAGGCGACTAATGGTCGCTATGTGGGCGGAACTTGCCAAGATCTCGACGAGCGGGCGGGCGGACGGTGGGGGCTAGCGCTGGCCGCCGGGGATCCACTTGACGTCGCCGTCTGGGTTGGCTGCCCGGGACAGGATGAACAGGAGGTCGGAGAGGCGGTTCAGGTATTTGGCGGGCAGCACGCTGGTGGTGTCCGGCTCGGCTTCGATCAGGGCCCACGTCGACCTCTCCGCGCGCCGGGCCACCGTGCGGGCCACGTGCAGCAGGGCGGCGCCCGGTGTCCCGCCCGGGAGGATGAAGCTGTCCAGCGCGCTCAGCTGCTCGTTGAACTCGTCGCACCAGCCTTCGAGGCGGGTCACGTAGTCCTCGGTGACGCGCAGCGGGGGATAGGCCGGCGGCTCGGACGAGAGTGGGTTCCCCAGGTCGGCCCCGAGATCGAAGAGATCATTCTGGATGCGGGAGAGCACTGTGCGTACCCCCGAAGGGAGATCGCCCAGGGCGAGGGCCGCGCCCAGCGCGGCGTTGCACTCGTCCGCGTCCGCGTAAGCCGCGATGCGGGGCGCGGTTTTCGGCGCGACCTCGTTGTTGACCAGACGGGTCTGCCCGGCATCGCCGGTTCGGGTGTAGATGCGGGTGAGATGTACGGCCATGCGACCCACCCTACGAGCTGACCCTACGAGGCGGCGCGGGCGCGGGAACCCTACGATTGCCCGCGTGGATGTGATCAGGGTGAAGGGCGGCGCGCGGCTTGCCGGCGACGTCGCTGTCGGCGGGGCGAAGAATTCGGCGCTGAAGCTGATGGCGGTCGCGTTGCTGGCCGAGGGCCGGAGCGTGGTGGCGAACGTCCCGCGCATCACGGACATCGCCATCATGGGCGAGGTGCTGCGCCGGCTCGGCTGCGACGTCGAGCTCAAGGGCAACGAGGCGATCATCGACGTGCCGGCCGAGCCCGGTGCGGAGGCCGACTACGACCTGGTCAGGCGGCTGCGCGCGTCGATCTGCGTGCTCGGCCCGCTGCTGGCCCGGCGCGGGTTCGTGCGGGTGGCGCTGCCCGGCGGCGACATGATCGGCTCCCGAGGGCTGGACATGCACGTGTCCGGCCTGGCCCGGATGGGTGCGGAGATCTCCAACGAGCACGGTTTCGTGATCGCGTCGGCGCCGCAGGGGCTGCGCGGTTCCAAGATCTGGCTGGACTTCCCGAGCGTCGGCGCCACCGAGAACCTGCTGATGGCGGCCGTTCTGGCCCGCGGCGTGACGGAGATCGACAACGCCGCCCGGGAACCGGAGATCGTCGACATCTGCGACATGCTCACCGCGATGGGCGCCAGGATCGAGGGCGCCGGCACGTCGACGCTGATCGTCGAGGGGGTGGACGGGCCACTCAAGCCGGTCCAGCACACCACGGTCGGTGACCGGATCGTCGGGGGTACGTGGGCGTACGCCGCAGCGATGACCCGTGGCGACGTGACAGTGCACGGCGTCCGGCCGGAGTTCCTGGACATCGCCCTGGACAAGCTGGTCCAGGCCGGTGCGACGGTCGAACCGGGCGACAACAAGTTCCGGGTACGCATGACCGAGCGCCCGAAGAGCGTCGACATCGTCACGCTGCCGTACCCGGGGTTCGCGACCGACCTGCTGCCGATGGCGCTGGGTCTGGCCGCCGTGGCCGAGGGCTCGTCACTGATCACCGAGAACATCTTCGACGGCCGCTTCATGTTCGTGAACGAGATGGTGCGACTCGGCGCCGACATCCGTACCGACGGCCACCACGCCGTGGTGAACGGCCGGGACCGGCTCTCCGGAGCGCCGGTACGCGCCACCGACATCCGGGCCGGCGCCGGCCTGGTCATCGCCGGCCTCTGCGCCGACGGGGTGACCGAGGTGGGCGAGGTCCACCACATCGACCGCGGTTACCCGGACTTCGTCTCCGACCTGGCGAACCTGGGCGTCGAGGTGGAGCGGACCGACGTGCCGGAGCCGACGTTCGATTTCTAGCTCCGGGTTCGATTTCTAGCTCTGGGCGAGCCTGCGCGCCTCCTCCACCTCCTCGGCGAAGACCAGCACGGTGACCCGGCCATCGCGCCGGGTCGCACTTGTCGCTCGGATGCCCGCATCGGCGAGCAGCCGCCGGATCTCGTCGGCGACCTCGGTGTCCTCCGTGACCGCCGCGGGCCAGAGCAGTCCGTAGTCCTCGCACTCGGAGAAGATCGAGAGACCGTCCGGTTCCGCGCCGGGTGCGCCGGTGGGCTGCAGGCCCATTCGCCAGAAGACCGCGCCGAGAAAGCCGACAAGACCGACGGCGATCAACGGTCCGATGAGGTACCAGCCGTCGCTCGTGGCCATGGGCACAGTGTGGCACCGCCAAGCGATGTTTTCATGGGATTTGACCCGATCGAGAACCCGTGCTGAATCACCGTTAAGTAACCCGGCTAAGGTGAGCCCCAGTTACCCGACGAAGGAGTGGGATATGGCTGGTCGTCTCGCGGTCATCGGTTCCGGTTTGATGGGCTCCGGCATCGCGCAGGTCTCGGCGCAGGCCGGATGGCAGGTCACTATCCGGGACGTGGACGACGCCTCGCTCAACCGTGGCCTGGCCGCGATCGAGGAGTCGCTGACCCGGTTCGCGGTCAAGGGCCGGATCGCCGAGGCGGACGTCGACGCCACCCTGTCGCGGATCACCACCACCACCGACCTGGACGCCGCGTCCGAGGCCGACGTCGTGGTCGAGGCGATCTACGAGAAGATCGAGGCGAAGCACGACGTCTTCAAGCAGCTCGACAAGATCTGCAAGGCGGACGCGGTCCTCGGCACCAACACCTCGGCCATCCCGATCACCCAGATCGCCACGGTCACCTCGCGTCCGGAGTCGGTGGTCGGCATCCACTTCTTCTCGCCGGTGCCGATGATGAAGCTGGTCGAGCTGGTCCGCGGTTACCAGACCTCCGACGCGACCCTGGCCGCCGCGCGCACCTATGCCGAAGGTGTCGGCAAGACGTGCGTAGAGGTCAAGCGCGACGTGGCCGGTTTCGTCTCCAACCGCCTCTTCTCGGCGATCCTGGTCGAGGCGATCAAGCTGGTCGAGTCCGGCGTGGTCAGCGCCGAGGACCTGGACACCGTGATGAAGCTCGGCTTCGGCCACGCCATGGGCCCGCTCGCCACCGTCGACCTCACCGGCCTCGACGTGATGCTCAACGCGGCCGGCAACATCTACCGCGACACCGCCGACGAGAAGTTCTTCCCGCCGGAGCTGCTCCAGCGCATGGTCACCGCCGGCGACCTCGGCCGCAAGACCGGCAAGGGCTTCTACAAGTACTGACCCCGGTCACCCTCTGAAAGCCGGTGCGGCCTCCTGCCGCACCGGCTCTTCCATGCGTACGCCCCAGGGCCCCACAAACGCACCAAGGCCGAACCCCGCCTCCGGCGGCTACCGCCGGCACTCTGCGGCTCCAGTCCGCAAAGGCATCGCAACCCCGCCTGGACAGGCCCGACACCCGCTCCGCCGGACAGGGGCCCACGGTGTGCCCTCGTCTCGGCGGGTCCAGAGCCCACGGTGAGCCTCTGTCCGCGCGTCGCCGGAGCCATCCGTGGCGAGACCGGCGCCCACCCGCAGCGCGAGTGCAACCGCGGCCCAAATTCGCGCAGGTCAGAACGGATGTGTCGATTTCAGGTTCGATACGCGCCCGAACTCGACACGCAGCGGCGGGCCACTCGCAGCGTGTCGACTTCGGGCGCGCCGGGCGGAAAGCCGAGCCGGGCCGAGCCGTAGCTCAGACGTGTAATCGGATCCTCATAAGGTGCCTGAGCGACGGCCGAGAGGCGCGAGCCGTAGTCCAGACACGCAATCGCCGCCCCATGACAGCTCTGAGCTACGGCTCGCCCCCTCGGCAACGGGAACTGCGGCACCCGAACTACGCCGTGGTCCAACAGGCCGGTGCGCTCTGTCGCCACACCGGCCCATTGGCCGCCAGGATGCCGTCGAGACAACCGTGACAATCAGCCGGGCGATCAGCGATCAGCGATCAGCGATCAGCGGTCAGCGGTCAGCGATCAGCGGTCAGCGGGTCGCGGCGAAGGCCAGAGACAACGCCGTCGCGGCCAGCATGCCGCCGAGCAGCGTCAAACCGATGCCGCCGATCTCCAGCCTGGCCCGCAGCCGCCGGTGCGCGATCCAGGCGGCCACCGGCACACCCGTCGACGGCGCCACCAGGAACCCGAGCCAGCCAAAGCCACGGATCACCGAGGCGCCTACGACGTCCGTACCCCCGAATGTCACCAAGCCGGCGGCGATGAGACCCGCAAGGGTCGCGCAGAGCGCGCCCACCAGCGGCAGTAATGGGAACACCCAGCGCCTCGGCCGGACCCGGCCGGCCGGACGGGACGTGATGTCGATCCGGTCCGCGGCGCGGGCCAGCAGCGCGCGCGGCGACTGACGGCCCGGAGTCAGTCCCTGGGTGGCCAGCTCGGTGCCGGCGGATTCGGGCCGGCGCTGCAGGGCGACCCGGGGCATCGCCTCGATCGAGGCCGGCTCCGGGACCTCGCCCAGGGCACGGACCCGCATCCCGCGGGCCCGGCGCAGCTGGTCCCAGAGGGCGGCCGCCTCCCGGTCCACGTCGAGGACCTGGGCGGCCGCGGCGCCGGCCCAGCGGTCGGCGGTGAGCGCGTCGTGCTCGGCACGGGCCAGTTCGCCGGCCGCGCGCGACGCGTTGTCCTGATACGCCTGTTCCGCGTCGTCCAGCTCGGTGTCGCGGCGCTTGTTCACCTCGGCCAGGGCGCTCACCATCAGCTGGTAGTCGCGGCCCATGGGCTGCCGGTCACGTGTGGTCACTGTTCACCTCGTACGGGATGATCACTTCGGGTGTGCGGTGCACGGAACGGTCGAAGAAGAGTGCTCGGCGGCTGCGCGGGTACCAGACCGGGCCGCCGGGTTGCGGGTACAGCGGTGCCAGGTCGGCGCCGGGCACGTCGAGCGCGACCCAGGCGCCGATCGAGTCGAAACTGGCGCTCATCCCGCCGAGGTCGTCGCGGAGCCGGGGCACGGTGCGCCACCAGCCGAGCACGTGGGTACGCCTCTCCGGCCCCGAGTCGAGCAGGGCACGCAGCGCCTCCCGGTGTGCCGGTCCGGCCGCGTCGAGCGCGTACCCGAGCACGTAGTGCGGCACGTCGGTGGCGGGCAGGTCGAACGTGAGGTCCGAGGAGTCGTACCAATCGGCGGCCGGAAGCTCGGCGACCAGCCGGGCCGCCGCGCGTTCGGCCTCGGGCGCCAGACAGATCACGCTGAAGTGCGCGGGCCCCTGCGCGGCGAGCGACAGCGCGGCCGCGGCGAGGATGTCACCCGCCTCATCGGTACGCGCACCGAGCACCGCCAGGTTCCGTCCCGGCATCCGCCCGAGCCGCAGCCGGGCGGGCCGGGCAGCCACATCGATCCGCTCCCCGAGAACAGCGCCCGGAGAAGAACCCGGCCCGGGAGAAGGGCTCGAGGTGCGATACACGGCAGGGAGACGCGGCACCGCATACCCGTCGAAGAGCCGCGGCTCCTCGCAGCCGACCGGCCGGGACCGCCAGAGCCGCCGCTGCAGGGTGCGCCAGACGGTCCGGTCACCGGCGTCCGGCAGCCGGACGATCCGGTTGGCGCCGGCCGCGCCGGAGTCGGTGTTCACCACCGCGTGGTACCGGGGGATGACCGCCGGCGCCAGGTTGTCGTCGGTCAGCACCCGGCGGGCCTTGGGCAGCGCGATCCGCAGCGGGAAGTGCCCGCCCAGCGACTGCATCCCGACCGTCTCCGGTGACGCGAGGATCAGGTGGATGCCCTGCTGGCCGCCGCGCCGGGCCAGGTCGCCGAGCAGACCGGCGGCCTCGTCGGCGGCCGCGTCCCGGCCGGTGATCAGCGCCTGGAACTCGTCGATGACGGCCACGATCCGCGGCCAGTGGCCCTCCGGGTCGGCCGCTTTCAGCTCGGCGTGTGTCGTGGCGCCGTGCCGGCTCGCGGCCAGCGACCGGGTACGCAACTCCTCGCCGAGGTGGCGCAGCATGGCCAGCCCGAACTCGCGATCCGCGTTGACGTTGATGCCGGCCAGGCGTACCTGGGGGAGCCAGCTGGGGTCACGGGAGCCCGGCGCGTACCGGGCGAACGAGACGCCCTCCTTGAAGTCGAGCAGGTAGAGGGCGAGATCCTCGGGGCCGTACCGGGTGGCGAGCGAACCGAGCCAGACGTGGATCAGGTTGGTCTTGCCGGAACCGGGCGGCCCGCCGATCAGCACGTGCGGCAACGCGTCGCCGAGCGGCACCTCGACCATTGTGCCGTCGGTGCAGTCGCCGATCGGGGCGGGCAGGCCGTCCCGTGCGGATGCGGCCCAGAACTTCGGCGGCTCCAGGTCGCTGAGCCGGGCCGGCGCGGGACCGGCGTTCATCCGGTCGGCGGCCGCCCGGCAGAACGCGGTGACCCGTTCGGCCGGCGGCGGCGGGTCGAGCCGGATCGGGAGCGGGCCGAGCGAGTCGGAGAACGCGGTCCGCTCGTGGACCACGATCCGTTCGACGCTCGGATGTTCTTCGAGCTCCAGCCCGCGAA
Organism: Actinoplanes lutulentus; assembly: GCF_003259845.1. GTDB lineage: Bacteria > Actinomycetota > Actinomycetes > Mycobacteriales > Micromonosporaceae > Actinoplanes > Actinoplanes lutulentus. The sequence continues at coordinate 166,358 of NZ_QLMJ01000025.1, read as the reverse complement.
CCACCAGGTGCACCCCGGCGGTCACCCCGTTACGCGCGACCCGGTCCAGCTGGGCCTGCTGCGCCGGCGTGATCTCGGCCGCGGTGGCCCGATCGGCGAGCAACACCACGATCCGCCACGGTTCGGTACGCGGTCCCGGCATCTCGTTGATCCGGCAGATGTGCTCGACCAGCTCGTCCAGAAGGGACCCGAGCGCACCGGGGCCGACCAGGGCCGGCGCCAGCGGGGCGAACGGCGCGAGCGTGCCGCCGAGCTGCTCCGGGTCGTACACGGTGAGCTGGACGTCGCCCGGCCGGGTGCTGCCGATCGCGCGCATCAGCAGGCCGATGATCATCTGATCGAGAGTGGCCGGTGGCCCGCTCAGGTGCAGGTGCGCGGCGTCGAGCAGCGGCACCAGCCCGGGCAGGGCGGCCGTCTCCTCGAACGCGATCGTGCCGATGCGGAGCAGGCCGGGCCGATCGCCCGGCTCCGGCTCGCTCGGCGCCCACACCCGCCACGGCGCACCGGCCGCGCCCGTGGCGCTGACCGTGGCCAGTCCGCGCAGGTGACCGGCGAGGCGTACCGCCTCGCTGCGGTATCGCCGCTGGATGTCGTCACGTGCCGACTCGCGTGCCGCGGCCAGCTGGTTCAGGCAGGTGGCGTACGCCTCCCGAACCAGTCCTTTGCGGTGCTGAGCCTCGCCACGTGATGTTTCGGCGGCGGCCAGCACTGCCCGTGCGGTGCCCCGAGCCTCGGCGAGTTCCTGCCGGACAGCGGCGACCAACGCGTTGCGGTGACTACCCACGCGCACCCCCGGAGTCCATGTTGGGGGAGTTTAGCCATATCTGCCCAATTCGGGCATTTAGCCACTGCGTGTCGTGGTCTCATGCAGATGACGACCGCTCAACTCGTCCCACAGTCCGCCCGCGACGATCATGGCGGCCTCCTGCTGCCATTGCCGGGTCACGTCCCGCGGCACGTACCGCTTGAACCAGTCCACCGCCAGCCTCGCCTCACGGCTCATGCCGTCGGTGCGGGGCCTTCTCGCGTACGGATCAATGCCCAGCACGCAGCAGAACTGCAGCACGTTGTAGTACCGCCACTCGTCAGTGGTCCCGAATGGACCCGTCGGCCGCAGCCCCGAAACGCACTCCCGCAGCACCGCCCGCAGCTCGCGCGCCCGGGCCCGCGGCTGATCCTCCCGGCCGGCGAGCCGCCGCTCCACCACCGGCAGATCCGTGAGCGGGCTCCGGGTCAGCCGATCCAAATCGCCGAAATCGGACAGTGCCCGCCGGGTCAGCCGCAGGAACTCCGGCTCGCCGATGCTGTCCAGGCGCCGGCGTTCCCGGCGGCGCAGCAACGCGTCCGCGTTCGAGAAAAGCGCTGCCCGGTCCGTCCGCAAGGGACCCTCGTCGCCCAGCGCCACCCGGTCCAGCAGGCGGCGCACCCGGCCGGACAGGCCGACGCCCGCCATCGCCACCGCGATGATCAGAAACTGCAGCACGGCCACCACGTCGTCGCCCGGTGTCAGCATCATCGTGACCGTCGCCGGAACCCCGGCCAGCACCGTCACCACGATCGCCCCGGTCGCCGAGCGGCGCAGATCGGGCCGCAGCCGCTCACCGGTCTCCACCGCGTGCGCCACCGCGATCAGGTAACCGGCCGCCAGCAGATCGACACCGAGCGCGGCCAGCGCCGCCACGTCAGCGCCTTTCACCGGCACCAGCAGCAGCACCAGACCCGCCGCGTAGAGCCCGGCCATCGTCGTCATCGCCAGCGGCAGCCGCAGCGGCAGCACCTGCGCGCGCAGCCGCCAGAGCAGCGTCAGCGCGCCGGCCAGCGGCGCCAGCGCCACCAGCCGCCCGATCGGCGGCAGCGCGATCACCATCGCCAGGAACAACAACCCGAGCACCAGTGCGCCACGATCAACCGGCCGTCGTTCGCGCGGCGTCAGCGGCAGCAGCGCCACCACCGCGCCCGCCCAGCCCAGCGCCGGCAGACAGAGCCAGACCTGCGCGAACACGCTTCCTGGGGCGAGGGTCCAGATCAAGACCCCGATTGCGTACGCCCAGAGCGCCGACGAAGCCCACCGCAGAACCGTTCGCCCCGGATCACGCCCCAGCAGGTAACAGGCCAGCCACGCGGAAAGGGCGAACACAGGAACGGCGAGAGCGGGCACCGGAAGAGTCAACCAAAGAGTCGTTGCGTATCGACAGCCCTGTCCCCTGCTTCTCTGTCACGTGCCTCGTCCCGTGCCTCACGGCGCTTGTTGCGGCGCCGGAAGACCCAGAAGGAAAAGAACGTCAGGGCGGCGAGGCCGATCAGCACCAGGATCGGCAGCACGATCGCCAGTACCGACATCACGATGCTGCCGAAGTCCTCGGCGGTGCTCGCCACCGGCGCGCCGAGGCCGCCGGTCGTCGCGTTCACCACCGGTCTGGACGCCGCTTTCACGCCGTGCACACCGAGGGCGATCAGGCCACCCGCGACGATCGGCACCCAGGCGTGCGAGGTGAAGAACGAGCCCGGGTCGGTGACGGTGACCGTCTCGGACGTCGAGCCCGCGCCGAACGCCAGGCCACCGGCGGTCGGCCGGACGAAGGTCTGCACCACGTCGTTCAGGTGATCGACCACGGGGATCTTGTCGGCGACCACTTCGATCGCCAGGAGCACGGCAAGAATCGTCAGTGTCCAGCCGTTGGACAGCCAGGCCCAGCCGGACGGCAGATCGATCGCGCCGGTGAATCGGGCCAGCAGGCCCATGGTCAGCAGGGGGATATACGCATTCAGGCCGGCGGATGCCGCCAGGCCGGTGCCGGTGAGGACTTCGAACACGTAGCCAGCATGGCACCGCCACGCTCGTCCCGCTCGGTCGGTTACTGTCACCCGGTGCGCCTGGTCATCGCGAAATGCTCAGTGGACTACGTGGGACGTTTGTCCGCCCACCTCCCGCCCGCCGTCCGCCTGTTGATGGTGAAGGCCGACGGCTCGGTGTCGATCCACGCCGACGACCGTGCCTACAAGCCGCTGAACTGGATGAGCCCGCCCTGCAAGCTGCAGGAATCGCCGGGCGTCTGGAAAGTGGTGAACAAGGCCGGCGAGGAACTGCGGATCACCCTGGAGGAGATCTTCCAGGACTATTCGTACGAATTGGGCATTGACCCTGGCCTGGTCAAGGACGGTGTGGAAGCTCACCTCCAGGAGCTGCTCGCCGCCCACCCGGAGACGTTCGGCGAGGGCTGGACCCTGGTCCGCCGCGAGTACATGACCGCGATCGGCCCGGTCGACCTGCTCTGCAAGGACGACAAGGGCGGCTCGGTGGCCGTCGAGATCAAGCGCCGAGGCGAGATCGACGGCGTCGAGCAGCTGACCCGGTACCTCGAACTGATGAACCGCGACCCGCTGCTCTCTCCGGTGAAGGGCATCTTCGCCGCCCAGGAGATCAAGCCACAGGCCCGAGTCCTGGCAACCGACCGAGGCATCCGCTGCGTGGTCGTCGACTACGACAAGCTCCGCGGCATGGAGCGCAACGAACTCACCCTCTTCTAACGGGGAGTCAGCTCGGTCCGGGTCTCGGCCGTCGTGGCGTTCAGGTACGCGCGGGCGCCCATCACCGCGATCGCGGCCTGCAGGATCACCGAGCTCCAGGACAGCGGCTTGTTCTGGGCCAGCGCCAGCAGCGTCGGCAGGCCCAGCAGGAGCAGGTCGGGGCCGGCGATCGAGTTGACGAGCGGGCCCGTTGAGACCGTGCCCATCGGGGTGTCCAGCGGGAGCAGGTCGTTGCGGACGAAACCGGTCCGAGCCTTGCGGATCGCCGCGGCTGCTCCGGCGGGTGCCAGGGCGATGCCCAGCGCCCACCACGGGCCGGGTGCGAGGTTGCCGGTGAGCTGGAGCAGGGCCAGGGCCGCCGTCGCCCAGACGCCGGCCAGGGCGACGGGCACCCACGCCCGCTGGTAGAGCGCCTGGCGTGAGGTGAGACCCACGAGCCGGGACAGGACCGGGTTGCCGGCGTCGGTGCGGATCGTGCCGGTCGAGGTGCGGGCCGCGATCATCGTGGCGTACAGCAGGACGATGGCGAGCAGCCAGCGCGGGGTCGAGGTCAGCAGCAGCGGCAGGGTCGTGGCGCCGGCCAGCCAGAACAGGCGGGGCAGCCGGCGGCCGGTCAGCAGCAGGTCCTGGGCGGTCAGCACCGGCAGGCGGGCGACCCGCAGCAGGTGGCTGGAGCGCAGCCGGCGGTTCGCCCAGTACCGTCGCTCGACCATGTCGGTGATCCAGGACGGTTCCATGCCGAATGCCGCGTCGAACAGGGTGCCCGCCGTCTTCGCCGATTCCAGGATCCGGTCGTTGCGGGTGCGCGCGAGGTCGCGTACCAGAAGCCCGAAGCCCAGCAGCAGGACCAGCGTGAGCGCACCCGCGAGCGGGACCAGCGACGTGGTCGTGGGTGGGCCCGCGAGGGTGGGCGGCGTCCATCCGGCTGCTTCGGCGACCAGCTCGGCCAGGCCGATGGCGAGCGCCAGCGAGGCGAGGCGATCGATGATCGTCGCACCTCGGGAGGCCGACTGGGCGAGCGCGGCGATCAGGTAGACCAGTAGGCCGGCCAGCGCGCCGATCACGATGAGCAGATCGGAGAGAGTGTCGCGGGAGCCGGTGTGACCGAGGATCGCGAAGGCGGCCGCGGCACCGGCCAGGGCTGCCGCTGCCGCCGCGATGCGCACCGACGGAATGAGCAGACGGCGGCGGCTCACCGGGGCGGTGAGCAGGAAATATGAGGCCGGGCGGCTCAGTGTGATCGGGCCGAGGCGGCGCAGCGACAACAGCAGCAGGGCGCCGCAGATGACGGCGACCGAGACGCTGCCGAGGGCGGAGAGCGACGGGTCGGCCGGCCAGAAGATCTTGGTGAGCTGCTCCTTGAACATCGCCACCACGATGGCGACGAACAGGACGCCGACGTAGACGTTGCTGAGGGTGGCGCCACGCTCGCGGTGTGATGACTGAGTGGCGTGGATCCAGTGGCGGACCGGGCGGAGCGGGACCGAGGTCACAGCTCGTCCATCGTGGTCACCGACGCGCCGGACGCGGCCGCGAACGCGTCGTCGTGGCTCGCCATCAGCAGGGAGCCGCCGTCGGCGATGTACTCGGCGAGCATCGCGGCGACGGCGGCCTTGCCGTCCGGGTCGAGGCGCTGCTCCGGCTCGTCGAGGATGAGCAGCGAGCTGGGCCGGATCAGGGCCAGCACCAGGGTGAGCCGCTGTTTCTGGCCGGAGGAGAGCGACGGTGGGATGGCGTCAGCGTGCGCGGTGAGGCCGAACCGTTCCAGAGCCTCATCGACTCCGGCAGCTGCCGGATCCTGACCGTGCGCCCGGCAGACCAGCTCGGCGTGCTCGCGGGCGGTGAGGCCGGGGTACCAGGTGGGCGGTTCCACGGTGGTGACCACGGCACGCCAGAACTCCGGGGTGTCGCCCGGATCACCGCCGAAGACCCGGATGGTGCCCTCGTCCGGCTGCTGCAGGCTGCTCACACAGCGCAGCAGGGTGGACTTGCCGATGCCGTTCTCGCCGGTGACGCAGATCCCGGCGCCGGACGGCACGACAAGCCCCACGTCGACGAGGACCGGCGTGGAGCCGTAACTGACGTGCAGACCGCTGACCTCGACCGCCGGATGATCGACCACTCGAACAGACTAGGGCTTACGTCCGTACAGCAGACGCAGGGCCTTGACGATCTGCTGCACCTGGGCCGGTGTGCGTTCGAAGGTCATCGCCGGGAGGAGGGACTTCGCCCGGCGTACGGTGATCGCCTTCGGCCGGGCGAACTCGCGCAGCCCGTCCTCGCCGTGGATCCGCCCGAAGCCGGACTCGCCGACGCCGCCGAACGGCAGGTTGCCCATGCCGACGAAGGTGAGCGTGCCGTTCACCGCGACCATGCCGGAGCGCAGCCGGCGGGCGATCCGGATGCCGTTCTTCTTGGCGAAGACCGAGCCACCCAGCCCGTACGGAGTGTCGTTGGCCTTCTCGACGGCCTCGTCCGCGTCCCGGACCTTGGTGATCGTCAGAGTCGGGCCGAACGTCTCCTCGCGCATCTCCGACGAGTCGGCCGGCACGTCGACGAGCACCGTGGGCGCCACATAGGGAGCTTGCACCGAGGAAGCACCGCCGAGAACCGCCCGGCCGCCCTTGGCCAGCGCGTCCTCGATGTGGTCGCGGATGATGTCGAGCTGCTTCGGCATGGTGATCGGGCCGATCTCCTGGCCGGTCCGCAGTTTGCCGGCCTTCTCCACGACGGCTTCGACGAACGCGTCGTAGACCGGGGCTACCGCGTACACCCGCTCGATGCCGATGCAGGTCTGCCCGGCGTTGGTCATCGAGCCCCAGACGGCGGCCTCGGCCGCGGCCGAGACGTCCGCGTCAGCGTCGACGATGAGCGCGTCCTTGCCGCCCGCCTCGATGACGACCGGCACCAGGTTCTCGGCGCAGGCCATCATCACCTTCTTGCCGGTCGCGGTGGAGCCGGTGAACGAGACCTTGCCGACGCCGGACCGGCAGAGCGCGCCGCCGACGTCACCGAACCCGTGCACGGCCTGCAGCACCGGGTGCTCCGGCACGACCTCGGCGAACGTGTCGGCCAGCCACTGCCCGACCACCGGGGTGTACTCGCTCGGCTTGAAGACGACGGTGTTGCCGGCGGCTAGGGCGCCACTGATCGGGCCGATCGGCGTGACGATCGGGTAGTTCCACGGGCCGATCACGCCGACCACGCCGAACGGCAGGTACTCCACGTGCCCGGAGTGCTCGGCGAGCAGCAGACGGGTACGCACCTTGCGGGGACCGAGCACCCGCTTCGCGTTCTTGGCCGCCCAGTCGAGGTGCTCGACGGCGGCGGTGACCTCGATGATCCCGTCGGTGACCGGCTTGCCGGCCTCGGAGTGGGCCAGCTCGGCGAGCTCCTGGATCCGCTCGACGAGCAGGGTGCGCCAGCGCAGCAGGCGGACCTTGCGTCCCTCGAAGCCGATGCTCTGCCACCAGATCGCGGCTGCCTTGGCGCGCTCGACGGCGGCCACGACCGCCTTCTCGTCGGCGACCGGGACACGCCCGGCCTCGTCGCCGGTGGCCGGGTTCGTGGAGAGAAGCCAGCCGTCCTCGATCACAGGAGTGCCAGGAACGTGAGTCGCCGTCATGTACGGGAGTGTATGGCGATTGTTACCAGCGAGTCACTACGTACTCTTGGTGTTGTGAGCCCCCGCCGCAACCGCCCGAAGAAAAAGACCGATGATGAGCCCAGCGTCGACCGCCCCGGCATCACTGAGGACCGCGTCCAGCAGTGGCAGGACGGCGAGTGGATGGTGCGCAACATCTTCGGGCAGGCGGCGGTAAAGGTCTATCGCTGCCCGGGTTGCATGCAGGACGTCCGCCCCGGCGTCGCGCACATCGTGGCGTGGCCGGCCGACGGTTACGGCGACGAGAGCGACCGCCGGCACTGGCACACGGGCTGCTGGCGAGCACGCGACCGTCGTGCACCAGGGGTGGAGCGGTCACGCAACGCTCCCCGCTATGGGTGAAAATCAACTTCATGAGCAATCAGATCCGGGCCAACTCGATCCTTCCCGCGAACCGCGAGGAGATCGAGCTGCACACCGCGGACGGCGTCACCCTCGTCGGTGAGCTGGCCCGCCCGCTCGACCGTGAGCCGGTGGCGACCATCGTCTGCCTGCACCCGCTGCCCACGCACGGCGGGATGATGGACAGTCACATCTACCGCAAGGCAGCCTGGCGGCTGCCTGCTCTGGCCGGGGTCGCGGTTCTGCGTTTCAACACCCGAGGGACATCTTCGGTACGCGGTACGAGCGGCGGATCCTTCTCCGGCGCCGTCGACGAGAAGTTCGACGTGGCCGCCGCCATCGAGTACGCCGAGTTCGCCGACCTGCCGAACATCTGGCTGGTCGGCTGGTCGTTCGGCACCGACCTGACCCTGATGTACGGCCTGGAACCGTCGGTGAGCGGCGCGATCCTGCTCTCCCCGCCGCTGCGGTTCTCCAAGCCCGAGCACCTCGACGCCTGGGCCGAGGCCGGCAAGCCGATCACCGCGATCGTCCCGGAGTTCGACGACTACCTGCGCCCGGCCGAGGCGAAAGAGCGGTTCGCCGCCATCCCGCAGTGCGAGGTGGTCCCGGTCGAGGGCGGCAAGCACCTCTGGGTCGGCGACGCCGAGACGATCCTCGACGAGATCGTCCGCCGAGTGGCGCCGGACGTGCCGACGCCACTGCCACGGACGTGGGACGGGCCGATCGAGACCGGTGACGCCGGTGCGTACGCGGACCGCACCGTCGCCTCGTTCTCCGACAAACCCGTCCCACAACCCGAGTGATCACTTCTGTGCTGCGATGACCTTCGCGTCGAGCTCCGCCAGCACCGCGCTCTCCTCCGGGCTGCCGCCGAGCGCGGCCTCCCGGAGGTTCGGCGGGAAGATCTCGTCGATCGACTTCGGATAGTCGTCGCCGTCCTGCGGCAGCTCGTACCGCATGGGCGAGGTTAGATGGACCACGACCGGCGAGGCGATCCCCGGAAGCGAGGCTCCGTCGTCGACGCCGTCCCGCACCCACTTGCAGTAGATCCAGGCGTAGACGGTCCGCGGATCCACGTCCTCGGGCGAGAGTCCCATCGGCCGGCCCGCACAGATCGGATGCCAGCCGGGGTCCTGTGTGGTCTCCTGGCCGAACGTGGCGTCCGCCTCCAGAGCCCGCAGGGCCTGCTCGGTGGCGGCCGCGGCGTCGGGTGAGCCGATGACCGCGTCAGCCGGTTCGCTGCCGCATGCCGTGCTGGTCGTCCCGATCATGGCAATCGCCGCGATCAGGGCTGTCCATCTCTTCGTCATCACAGGTCCTGTCGTTACGGGCGGATGATCCGGAGACCGTGGCCGGACTTCTCCATATTGACCCGCTGGTACGAGGTGCGCTTCCAGTACCAGGTCCGCCAGTCGGTGACCTTCCCGGAGGAGTGCTGGGCGTACTCGTCGTAGCCCTTCGAGAAGCCCACCTGGATGGCCGCGTGCTGCCAGTCCGGCTTGCTGCGCTTGTTGCCACTGTCGAAGATGTACGCCTCACCGGTGCCGGCCGGCGAGTACTTCTTGTTCAGCGCGGTCCGGCCCTGAACGTAGACGTACCGGCTGCCGATGTCGTACCAGCGGCTGCGGAAGTCCTTGACCCGGATGAAGGAGTAACTGCCCTCCTTGAAGTAGTAACCGTCGTTGTTGTACCAGCGCGCCTGATGCCAGTTGTTGGTCATCGGGATCTTGCCGCCCCGGTTCCACGCGGCACTCACGAAGTTGGTGCAGTCCGACCCGTAGAACTTGTAGTTCGGGATGGTCGGGTTGCTCGTCGAGGTCTTCGCGTAGTTGGCCTTCGCCCAGTTCTGCGCGGCGACGCCGTCGAACCGGGATCCGTACCCCTTCGCCATCACCTGCGCCTCGGCCTCGGCCTCGGGAGACGCCGACGGGTCCGGCTCCACCTGGCCCGGCTCCTCGGCCGGGGTCTCGGTGTAACCGTCGAAGGTCACCATCCGCCACTGCCCGTCGTCACCCTTGCGCAGGCTGACCTGCCACTGGGTGGGATCCGGCGAGGTGCAACCTTCCTCGGTGGACAGCGAGCCACCCTCGAAGCAGTTCGTCGTCGCGCCCAGCACGATCGCCGTGGCGGTGCTGCCGGAGACCTGGATGCCCCGCCACTCCAGCACCTGGAAGTCCGAGCTGACCAGCGACGGCAGCGTCGGGTCGGCGGCGTCGGCCTGCATCGCCTGAGCCAGTGCGGTCGCCTCGGTGTCCAGCACCGATCGGTCCAGGCTGACGGACACCTTCGCGATGAAGCTCGACGCGGAGGCGGCCGAGTACGCGCTCATCCCGGGCGAGGTGTTCGCCGCGGTGACGTCGCTGACGTACCGGGTGGCCTGGGCCTGCCGGGTGGCCGGAGCCGGCGACAGCCGCTGCGCCTGGTTGAACGACTCCATCAGCGACTCCATGTCGGAGCGGATCGCCGCGACGTCGGTGGCCGGGCCGGCATCGGCCGTGGCCGCCAGCGGCTCGTCGGCGTCGAGGTCGACGTCGGTCGCCGTGGGTGCGTTGGCGGACGTCGCCAGCAGTGTCGCCTTGTCGGCCGGCATCTCGGCCACCTCGGCGCTCGCGGTGAACTCACACCACGGCGACCAGCCGGAGGTGATCGTGCCCTCGTCCGCCTTGACCCGCCACTGATAGCTGTCGCCGTCGGTGAGCTGCCCGGCCGGGACCGTGGTCGCGGCCGCGGTGGCGTTCTTGCCGGAGACCGTCGCGGTGCCCAGCGCCTCGGTGCCCTCGACCGGCCACCACTCGAACGTGACGGCCAGGGTGGCCGACGCGGCGTAACCGTAGGTGGCGGCGAGCGCCGGGGTCAGCCCGGCGACCGGACGGCCGGATCCGATCACGCAGACCGGTGCCGCCGCGGTCGTCCGCGCGCCGAGCCGTGGCACCGTGTTCACCACGACCTCGCACTTGCTGCTCCACGGGCTGAAGCGCATGCCGTCGGTGACCCGTACCCGCCAGGCGTATGTGCCGCCGTTGACGAACGCGCCGGCTGGCACTGTCACCGACCCCTTGGCGCCGGAGTTGAACTCGGCCGACGTCGCGCCGCCGATCTTGGTGCCGCCGGTGGTGAACCACTCGAAGTCGGCGAGCAGGGTGTCGCCGTTCGGGTCCGTTCCGGTGATGCCGAGCACCGGCCGGGTCGTGTTGATCGAGGGCCGGGCCGTACCGGTCACGCAGGAGGTCGCCGGCGTGATGCTGCGCGTGCCGAGCGCGGGCTGCCCGGTGATCGAGCACTCCTTGGCCGGCGTGGTGGCGCTTCCGTCATCGTCCAGGTCGATGCTGGAGATGTTGTCCTCGAAGATCCAGCCGTAGTCCTGGGTCGCGTCGAGGCGGGCGTACCACCACTTGTTGCCCCAGGAGTTGTAGGTGTAGCACCAGAACCAGACCTTCTGCCCGACCTTCGCCTGCACGCCGGTGTTGTTGCAGTCCGCGTAGGGACCGTGCCGGAGGTTCTGGGCAAAGTTCATGATCCCGCTGCCGTCACCGTTGGTGGTGGTCACGAAATCGTCGTCGCAGTACCACTGGGCCTGGGCCGGCGTGGGCGTTACCGCCGCGAGCCCGGCCGTGACCGCCACTGACATCAGGGCAGCCAGACAGAGCCGCCAGAAACGGCGGCTCACCATGTGAACCATAAATTCCCCCGAATTTAATTTCTCGTCAAGCGGACGAGCGGGGGTAATGATCTACTTAGGACTCTCGATCTGGCAAGAGGGTCATCGATCTTGTTGGGACGGCACCAGGACCTCCCGCATGATCAGCTGGATCGCGGCCACCATCGGGATCGCGACCAGGGCGCCGATCACACCGAACAGCCCGACCCCGACCAGGGCTGCCACCAGCGCCGCGACGTCGCTGACCTTCACCGACCGGCGCATCACGTTCGGGTAGATCAGGTAGTTCTCGATCTGCTGGTACACGATGAAGAACACGATGCAGACGATCCCGTCGGTGATCGACGAGCCCAGACCGACCAGGCTGACCACCACGGCGCCGAGCGTCGCCCCGATCTGCGGGATCAGGTCGCATACCGCGACCACCACGGCCAGGGCGAATGGGTACGCGAGACCGAGCACCAGCGCCAGCGCGAAAGTACTGAACCCGGCCAGGATCGCGATCGCCAGCGCACCCACCATGTATGCGCCGACCTTGGTGAGGATCTCGTCGGTGAGCAGCTGGACCCGCTCCCGCCGGGTGCCCGGCACCAGCGAGTAACCGGCCGCCTTGATCCGCTCGAACGCGGCCATGAAGTAGATCGTCAGGACCAGCACGGTCAGGATGTTGAAGACCGTGCCGAACAGCAGCCGGGCGCCGCCGACCACCCCGCCCACCGCGTTGCCGACGGTGCCCGCGTTGATCGCGCTCTGCACCTTGGTCACGATGTCGTACCGCTGGATCAGCTCGTTGACGGTCTCGCTGCGCCGGAAGCTCTCGATCGTCTCGGGCGCGTTGTTGATCAGCTCGGTGGTCTGGGTGACCAGCGGCGGAATCAGCGCGATCAGGCCGCCGACCAGCAGGCCGACCACGGCCAGGGCGACGATCGCGACGGCGAAGCCACGGCGCATGCCCCAGCGGCGCAGCCGTTCCACGGCCGGGTTGAGCCCGATCGCCAGGAACAGCGCGATGAAGATCAGAACCAGGATCGAGGCGGCATTACGAAGACCGAGGAAGAGCGCGTACGCCAGGATGACGCCGAGTCCGAACAGGAACCCGAAAAGGAACGGGCTGCGCCGGTTGAGCGGGCGCCCGGGCTCACCGAAACGGCCCTCGTCGTCGTCCTCGACGAGCACAGGCTCTTCGGCGGGTTCCTCGGCGGGCTGTTCGGACGACATGAACGGAAGCTATCGCTGCCACGCCGCCCCCGCCACCCGGCGCGAACGGCGTGCCGGTGATCGTTACTCGGCGTCCGCCGAAACCCGGCTGGCCTGCGGAACGGTCACCTTCGCCGAAGCGGTGACCTTGGCCGGCTGGACCTGCTGGGTCTTCTCGGACGAGGCGGTGGCGGGTGCGGCCGCCGGAGCGCTGGGCTCCACGTCCTCGTACCCCTCGTGGTCCTCGCCCGGTGAGGCGGCGGCGGCCAGCACCGCTGCGGCGGCCAGCTCGGCCACCCGCTTCGCCTCACGCTGCACCTGCCGGCGTACCTCGGTGGCGCGCCGCTCGGCGGCCTCGCCGGCGCGCACGGCCTCGGCGACCCGCTTGAGCTCCACCTCGAGTGACTGGGACGTCTCGGTGAGGCGTTCCTGCACCCGGTCGGCTTCCTGCTCCGACTCCGACGCCCGCTGCTCGGCGGCGGCCCGGCGCTTCTCCGCCTCGGCGATCTTGCCCTGCGCGGTGTCCAGATCACGCCCGGCCTGGGCGATCTTCTCCTGCTGGGCGGTGATCTCCTTGCGGACGGCAGTGGCCTGCTCGTCGGAGCGCCGGAGCACCTCCTCGGCGTACTTGTCGGCCTCGCTGCGCAGGTCGGCGCACTGCTTCTCGACGCCGGTGCGCATCTGACCGAGCTCCTCCAGCACCGAGTGCCGGCGCAGGGCCAGCTCGTGCTCGACGGAGGCCTTGAGGTCGGCCTGCTCGCGCTCCGCGGCGGTGCGCTTCGCGTCGATCTCCTGCTGGGCCTTCTCGCGCTGGGCCTTGAGCTCCTGCTCCGCCTGGACCCGGGTGGACTGGACGTAACCGTCCACTTCGGCCTTGGTGCGCTGGGCGTCCTGGACGGCCTTGTCGGTGATGCTCTGCCCCTCGGTGCGAGCCCGGTTCAGCACGGTCTCGGCCTCGGTACGCATCTGCTCGGCGTTCTGCCGGGCCGCCGTCACGTGCTGCTCGGTGGCCACGCGTTTCGCCGAGTCGGTCTTCTCCTCCTCGGCCCGGCGTGCGGCCAGGGCGATCTCGAAGTCCCGGATGCCGTCGTGGGCGTGCGCCTCGGACTCGGCGCGGATCCGCTCCGCCTCGGCGAGCCGGCTCGCGATGTCATCGGTGGCCGACGCCTTGATCGCCTCGGCCTGCTCCTCGGCCAGCGCCAGGATCTGCTCGACCTTGGGGCCGAGGTGCCGGAACGAGACCTCGCCGACGGCGCCGGACTGCCGGCGGACCTGGGTCATCTCCTGCTGGAGACGCTCGATCTGGGCGCTCATCGCCTGTATCTGCGAGTACGCCTGCTCCCGCTCGGCTGCCAGCGCGGCGATCTCGTTCTCGGCGCGGGCAACGTATCGCTCGACCTGTTTCTTCTCATAGCCCCGGAGGGCGGTCTCGAAGCTGGGTTCGTGAGCCGAGTCCCCGCTGAGGCCGAAGATTTCGCCGTGCGACATGCTGTCCATCCTCACATACGCATCGTCCCGTGGCGTGTGCATACACACCGGGCTGGCAGGGACTATGCGGGTAGTTACGATTTGTCCGCCCCGGCTTGCCAAAACCCAAGGCTACGCGGCGAGAACGAGCGAAGCCGTATCGGAGAAACTCCGATACGGCCCGATGTAGCCGCACCACCCGGCGCAATCACCGTCGCGTACTCGCGGCGGCTCCGCAACCCGAGGGCGGCGCGTCGAATATCTCAGGAGTTGGTCTTAGCGGCCACCGGCTCGTCGCCGGCCTCCGCTTCCTGAGCCTCGCCCTGCTGCTGAGCGGCCTGCTCGGCAGCCTGCTCGGGGGTGCGCTGAGCAGGCGCCTCGGCCTGCGGCTGAGCCGGTGCCTGCGGGCGCTGCGGTGCGACCGCCTCGGCGACGGCCTTGACGGCAGCCGCGCCACCGACACCCGGCACCAGGCCGGAGAGGCCGGAGAGCATCTGCCCGAGCTGGTTGGTGACCGCGTCTTTCTGGCGGGTCAGGTCCTCGACCTCGCGGCGAGCGGCCTGTGTGGTCAGCTCGGCCTCGGTGCGGGAGTCGCTGAGCAGGCGGTTCGCCTCGGCGCGGGCCTCGGTGACGGTCTTCTCGGCGAGCGCGCGGGATTTCTCGACGGTCTCGACGGCATGGCGCTCGGACTCGACGCGGCGGGTCTCGGCGCGCTGCTGGATCTCCTTGGCGCGGTCCTCGGCGGCACGGGCCCGCTGCTCGGCCTCGGAGACCATCTTCTGCGTGGCGTTGACCTGCGCGGCGTGCCGCTCGGACTCCTCACGCTCGGCCTTCTCACGCCGCTCGGCGATCTCGACGGCCAGCGACTGGAGGTCCTTCTCACGCTTGTCACGCGCGTCGGTGAGCAGCTTGGTGGCCTCGGCCCGCTTCTCCTCCGCCTCGCGGGCGGCCTTGGCGCGAGCCTGGGTGATCTCCCGCTCGGCGGTGGCGCGCAGCGAGGCGACCTCCCGCTCCACGGTCGACTTCAGCTCGGCGACCTCGTGCGCGGTGACCGTACGCAGCTGCTTGGTCTCGCGGTCGGCGTCGGAGCGCAGCGTGTCGGCCTCGCGCCGGGCCTGAACCCGGTTCTCGGCGGCCTCGCGCTCGGCGTGGGTCCGCAGCTGACCGGCCTCACGCTCGGCGGTCGCCTTCATCGCGGCGGCCTCGGCGCGAGCCTTGTCGGTGATCTCACGTGCTTCGAGGCGAGCCGCGGAGAGGATGCCCTCCGACTCCCGTTTCGCCTCGTTGCGGTGATCGTTCGCCTGTTCCTCGGCGAGACGCAGGATCTGCTCCACCCGGGTGCCCAGCCCGGAGAGCGTCGGCCTGTTGTTCTCTTCCAACAGCTTGTTGGAGTCGGCGAGTTTCTGCTCCAGCGCGTTGAGCCGCTGCTCAGCCTGGCGCAGACGACGCTGAGCGTCGTTCATCCGCTGTTCGGCCTCGCCGCGAGCCTGCTCGGACTGGTTCAGCGCGGCGAGCAGCCGGCCGATGTGTCCGTCGACCTGGTGACGGTCGTATCCCCGCAGGACCACGGTGAAGTCGTGCTGCGAGTTAGCGGTCTCGAAGAAGGCCAGGTTCTGATCCTGCTGCTGGGGCATTGCGCCATCCTGGCGAGAAGGGGGCGGACATGCAAGAGCGGACGGGCATCCGAACCGCATCGTAGATCAGCTTTGACCAGGAGCGTAGTCGGGCCCCGGGCCGAACGGATGCGGCCCTCGACAAACCGGTCAGTGTCCGCTGTCCTCCCGTCCTCACCTGCTCAGTCGGCGCTCAGCGTGATCCCGGTGCCTCCGTCTGCCCCGTCGGCCCTGCTCAATGGCCACGATCCTGCCAGGCCGCCCGGTAAGAGTCAGGTGGAATCACCCGACCGAAGTACCCGTCAGGCCGGTTCCACCAGCTCCACCAGGACACCACCGGCGTCCTTGGGGTGGACGAAATTGATGCGGGATCCGGCCGTGCCCCGGCGTGGCGTGTCATACAGAAGCCGGAGGCCCTTGGCCCGGAGCGCGTCCGAGGCCTTCTCCACGTCGGCCACCGTGTACGCCAGCTGCTGCAGGCCCGGACCGCTGCGGCCGAGGAACTTGGCGATCGCGGAGTCGGGCCGCAGCGGCGCCAGGAGCTGGAGTTTCGGGCCGGTGCCGTCACCGACCGCGAGCATCGCCTCGCGGACACCCTGCTCGTCGTTCGTCTCTTGATGCACGCACCGCAAACCCAGGTTTTCCGCGTAGAAGCGGATGGCCTCGTCCAGATCGGGCACCGCGATCCCGACGTGGTCGATGCGCAGCAATTCGACATCAGAGAATGTGAGATTCTCCGGAGAACCGTTACTCGATGAGACGTCCGTCATGAGGTTAGTCTCGGCCCTGACCCATCGTTAAGGCCAGCGGGTGCCTCCTCAGCACCCGGTCGACGCAGATCGGATCGAGACCGTGACCAGCTCCGTCATCGTCAGTGGCGCCCGGACCCCGATGGGGCGCCTGCTCGGCAACCTCAAGCACCTGCCCGCCACCGCCCTGGGCGGCCATGCCATCGCGGCGGCTCTGCAGCGCGGCGGCGTCGTGCCGGAGCGGGTGCAATACGTGATCATGGGCCAGGTCCTCCAGGCCGGTTGTGGACAGATCCCGGCCCGCCAGGCAGCTGTCGCCGGCGGCATCCCGATGACCACCCCGGCGCTCACCGTCAACAAGGTGTGCCTCTCCGGGCTGGACGCGATCGCCCTGGCCGACCAGCTGATCCGGGCCGGCGAGTTCGACATCGTGGTGGCCGGCGGCATGGAGTCGATGACCAACGCTCCCTACCTTCTGACCGAGCAGCGCCAGGGGCGCAAGTTCGGTGACGTGACCGCTCGCGACCACATGGCGCTCGACGGTCTCACCGACCCGTGGGACAACGTGCCGATGGGCGAGGCCACCGAGACCAGCGGCACGAAACTCGGGATCACCCGGGCCGAGCAGGACGCGTTCGCCGCGCTGAGCCACCAGCGTGCCGCCGCCGCGCAGCGCGAGGGCCGGTTCGCCGAGGAGATCGCCGGTGTCCCGGCCGGCGGCCGTGGTGCCACCGGCCTGGTCGAGACCGACGAGGGCGTGCGACCGGACACCACCGCCGAGTCGCTGGCCAAGCTGCGCCCGGCGTTCACCCCGGACGGCACGATCACCGCGGCCTCCGCCTCGCCGATCTCGGACGGCGCCGCGGCAGTGGTCGTGATGCGCAAGGAGACGGCCGAGGAGCTGGGGCTCACCTGGCTCGCCGAGATCGTCTCGCACGGCAACGTGTCCGGCCCGGACAGCTCGCTGCAGTCCCAGCCGGCCAACGCCATCAAGCACGCCCTGGACAAGGCCCACCTGGCAGTGGACGACCTGGACCTGATCGAGATCAACGAGGCGTTCGCCCAGGTCGTGCTGCAGTCGGCGCGCGAGCTGAAGGTGAGCGAGGAGATCGTCAACGTGAACGGCGGCGCGATCGCCCTCGGCCACCCGATCGGCATGTCCGGCGCCCGGCTGGTGCTGACCCTGGCCCTGGAGCTGAAGCGGCGCGGCGGCGGCCTCGGTGCGGCCGGCCTGTGCGGCGGCGGCGGTCAGGGCGACGCCCTGATCATCAAGGTGGCCGCGTGACCCGATCGCGTGATGTGCCCTCTCTCGTCGCGAAGGCGAGACAGGGCGATCCGCGGTCCGTTGCCAGGCTGATCAGCCTGGTGGAGAACGGCGATCCGGCGCTGCCCCAGGTGGCGGCCGCGATGGCTCCGTGGGCCGGCCGGGCCCAGGTGATCGGCCTGACCGGTGCACCCGGCGTCGGCAAGTCCACCACGACGAACGAGCTGGTCCGGGCGCTGCGGGAAACCGGCGCCCGGGTCGGCGTGCTCGCCGTCGACCCGTCCAGCCCGTTCACCGGTGGCGCGATCCTCGGTGACCGGATCCGGATGCAGGACCACAGCGCCGACAGCGGCGTCTACATCCGGTCCATGTCGACCCGCGGCCAGCTGGGCGGCCTCTCGGCCGCGACACCCCAGGCGGTACGCGTCCTCGAAGGCGCCGGCTGCGACGTCGTGCTCGTCGAGACGGTCGGTGTCGGCCAGGCCGAGGTGGAGATCGCCTCACTCGCCGACACCACGCTCGTGCTGCTCGCGCCGGGGATGGGCGACGCGATCCAGGCGGTGAAAGCCGGTGTCCTGGAGATCGCCGACGTCTTCGTGATCAACAAGTCGGACCGGCCCGGCGCCGATGCGACGTTCCGGGACATCCAGGGGATGCTGGCGCTCGGCGACCGCGGGCCGGGCGACTGGCGGCCGCAGGTGACCCGGGCCGTCGCGGTCAAGGGCGAGGGTCTGGACGACGTGGTGGCCGCGATCGGCAAACACCGCGAGTGGCTGGAGAGCACCGGCAACCTTCAGGTACGCCGGGAGCGCCGGGCCGCGGCCGAGGTGTCCGCGCTGGCGCTCGGCGTGCTGCGGGCCCGGATGGGCGACCCGCGCGAGGGCACCGCCCTGGGCGAGCTGGCCGCGCGGGTGGCAGCCGGCGAACTCGACCCGCACGCGGCAGCCGCCCTGCTGCTGGAGACCATCAGCTGAACCGGGCCAGCGTCTCCTCGATGAAGGCGCGGTCCCAGGTGAGGCGGCCCGACTCCAGGTCGGCGACGATCCCGCGCAGCCACTCGATCTCGGCGCGCAGCAGGACCGCGCGGTACTCGTCCTCGACCAGGAAGAGCCGGGGCAGCCCGGGCGGCGCCTGGGCGTCGATCGCGGCCACCCTGCCCTCCAGGACGGCGAGCCGCCGGCTCAGCAGCTCCCGTGTCTCGTCCGGGTGCAGCATCGGCAGGAACGCCAGCGACACCGGGAACTCGGGGAACTCGCGGGCCGGTTCCGGCAGCGTCTCCAGCAGCCATCGGCGCAGGGTGGCGGCGCCCTCCTCGGTCACCTCGTAAACCGTCCGCTCCGGCCGGCCCGGTTCCCGGCTGGTGCTGCCGGCGCGGGCCAGGCCGTCCCGGACCAGCCGGTCGAGAGCCTGGTAGACGCTGTTGCGCTGGGCCACGTTGACGAGCTGGTCCTGCCCGCGCTCTTTGATCATCTGCTGCATCCGGTACGGGTGCGCGGGCGCCTCCACGAGCAGCGCCAGCAGAACCATCGCGAGGGGGGACCGCTTCATGGCGGTCAGAATAGGCCTTGACGCAGCTTAGTCATTCCATCAATAGTCATAGTATGACTAACAAGCGTGCTCTGATCGCCGGCGGCGGGATCGCCGGAGCGGTCGCCGCCATCGCCCTGCACCGGGCCGGTTGGGAACCCCGGGTCTTCGAGGCGCGCGAGCGCGGCGACGACGAGCGGGGCGCGTTCCTGACCGTGGCCGTCAACGGCCTGACCGCCCTTCGTGACCTGGGCCTCGACCCGGAGCGGGTGCTCGCCGCGGGCTTCGTCACGCCGACCCTCGCGATGAGCAACAGCCGTGGCCGCCGGCTCGCTCTGCTCCCGCTCGGCGGCCCGGCACCGGACGGTTCGACGACCACGACGATCCGCCGCGCGGACCTCTACGCGGCGCTGCGGTCCGAGGTGGCAGGCCTGGGCATTCCGATCGAGCACGGCCGCCGGGCCACCGGGTTCACCGAGCGGCCGGACGGGGTGACCATGACGTTCGAGGACGGCACCCGGGCGGACGGCGACCTGCTCGTCGGCGCCGACGGCCTGCGGTCACGGATCCGTGCCGCGCTCAACCCGGGCGGTCCCGAGCCGGCGTACCTCGGCCTGCTCAACGCCGGCGGGTTCACCAGCCGTCCGGTGGCCGGCCTCGACGACACGCCGGGGTTGCTGCACATGGCGTTCGGCAGCCGCGCCTTCTTCGGCTGGGCGGTCGCGCCGGACGGGCTGGTCTGGTGGTTCGCCAACCCGCCGAGCCGTGAGCCGGTGCGTTCCGGCGACTTCACGCGGGAGTCCTGGCGGGCTCACCTGATCGAGCTCTTCGCGGGTGACGATCTGCCGGCCGCCGAGATCATCAGCGCGTCGGACGAGGTGGTGGGCCCGTGGAACACCGAGGACCTGCGGCGGGTGCCGGTCTGGCGATCCGGCCGGGTGGTGCTGCTCGGCGACGCGGCGCACGCGGTCTCGCCGTCGTCCGGCCAGGGCGCGTCGATGGCGATCGAGGACGCGGTCACCCTGGGTCGATGCCTGGCCGCCGAAAGCGGGAACCCGCTGGAGCGCTACGAGCGACTGCGGCGGACCCGGGTCGAGAAGGTGGTGGCGTACGGCCGGCGCAGTGGCAGCAGCAAGACGGCCGGTCCGGTCGGCGCGGCGATCCGCGACGCGATGTTCCCGCTGGTGATGAAGTTGATGACCCGCAAGGGTGATCCCCAGGCGTGGATCTTCGAGCACCGGGTGCCCGATCTCGCGACCAATTGACCCTTAGTCATCGTTCAGTCCTGCACTACAGTGACGGAATGAACGCTGCCGAGATCGCCGCCGGCCGGGAGCGCTGGCAACGACGTTACGACGCTTCCCGCAAGCGGGACGCCGACTTCACCACGCTCTCCGGTTCGACGGTCGATCCGGTTTACGGGCCGCCCGCCGACACCGATCACCCCGGTTTCGAGCGCATCGGGTGGCCGGGCGAATTCCCGTACACAAGAGGTCTTTATCCGACCGGATATCGCGGCCGGACCTGGACCATCCGGCAGTTCGCGGGTTTCGGTAACGCGCGGCAGACCAACGAGCGTTACAAGATGATCCTCGCCGCCGGAGGTGGCGGGCTCAGCGTCGCGTTCGACATGCCCACCCTGATGGGCCGCGACTCGGACGAGCCGCAGTCGCTCGGCGAGGTCGGCCACTGTGGCGTCGCGATCGACACCGCCGCCGACATGGAGGTGCTGTTCGACGGCATCTCGCTCCAGGACGTCACGACCAGCATGACCATCTCCGGTCCGGCGGTGCCGGTGTTCTGCATGTACCTGGTGGCCGCCGAGCGGCAGGGCGCCGACCTCAGCAAGCTCGACGGCACGCTGCAGACCGACATCTTCAAGGAGTACATCGCGCAGAAGGAGTGGCTCTTCGAACCGGAGCCGCACCTGCGCCTGATCGGCGACCTGATGGAGTACTGCGCCGCCGAGATCCCGAAATACAAGCCGCTGAGCGTCTCCGGTTACCACATCCGGGAGGCCGGCTCGACCGCCGCGCAGGAGCTGGCGTACACCCTCGCCGACGGCTTCGGGTACGTCGAGCTGGGCCTGTCCCGCGGCCTCGACGTCAACACGTTCGCGCCCGGCCTGAGCTTCTTCTTCGACGCGCACGTCGACTTCTTCGAGGAGATCGCCAAGTTCCGCGCGGCCCGCCGGATCTGGGCCCGGCACCTGCGTGACGATTACGGCGCGACCAGCGAGAAAGCGCTCTGGCTCAAGTTCCACACGCAGACCGCCGGCGTCTCGCTCACCGCGCAGCAGCCGGTCAACAACGTGGTGCGGACCGCCGTCGAGGCGCTCGCCGCGATCCTCGGCGGCACCAACTCGCTGCACACCAACGCGCTCGACGAGACCCTCGCGCTGCCCACCGACGAGTCCGCCGAGATCGCCCTGCGCACCCAGCAGGTGCTGATGGAGGAGACGGGTGTGGTTAATGTGGCCGACCCGCTCGGCGGTTCCTGGTACGTGGAGGCGCTCACCGACCGGATCGAGGCCGAGGCGGAGGAGATCTTCGCCCGGATCCGGGAGCTCGGTCACGACGGCAGCGTCACCCAGGGCATTCTGCGCGGCATCGAGGACGGCTGGTTCACCGGGAACATCGCCGAGGCCGCCTTCGTCTATCAGCAGGCCCTGGAGAAGAACGACAAACGGGTCGTCGGCGTCAACGTGCACACCGGCACCGTCTCCAAGGATCTGGAGATCCTTCGCGTCTCCCACGAGGTCGAGGTCGTGCAGCGGCGCGAGCTGATCACTCGCAAGACCAACCGCGATTCGGTACGCGTGAAAGCAGCGCTGGAACGGCTCGTGGCAGTGTCGCGTACCGGGGAGAACATGATTCCCGCGATGCTCGACGCGGCCCGCGCGGAGGCCTCGCTCGGCGAGATCTGCGGTGTCCTGAAGGACGAGTGGGGGATCTACCGTGAGCCCGCTCGGTTCTGAGGGCCTGTGACGTCCGATATCGGCCGCCTGGTGGCGGCGCGAACAGCCGTGACAGCGTGCGAGACTAAATAACCATGAGCGACCCACGGACCACTCCGTCGATCTTCACCCGCGGCGCGGTCGATCTCAGCGCGCTGCGTTCCCCGGCGCCGGCCAAACCGGCCGCGCCGAGTGTCCCTGCGGCCCCCGACGGTGGCGCCCCCGGCGGCGTCCCGTCCGGCGGCATCCCCGGTGCGGTCCCCGGCGTCACGCCGGACACCGTCATCCATGTCACCGAGGCTGATTTCCAGGACGTCCTGGAGCGGTCGCTGACCACCCCGATCCTCCTGGACTTCTGGGCCGACTGGTGCGAGCCGTGCAAGCAGCTCTCGCCGGTGCTGGAAAAGCTGGCCCAGGAGTACGCGGGCGCCTGGATCCTCGGCAAGGTCGATGTGGACGCCAACCCGCGACTCGCTCAGGTCTTCCGGGTGCAGGGCATCCCGATGGTGACCGCCGTGATCGGCGGCCAGCCGGTCGAGGGCTTCACCGGCGTGCTCCCCGAGGCGCAGATCCGGCAGTACATCGACGCGGTCCTCAAAGCCGCCGGTGTCGCCGTGGCCGAGGTCGAGGACCCGCGCCTGGACGCCGCCGACGACGCGCTGATGACCGGTGACCTCGACGAGGCCGAGGCGGCGTACCGCAAGATCCTGGCGGAGTCGCCGGCTGACGCGGCGGCCGAGGCCGGCCTCGCGCAGGTCGAGCTCTACCGCCGGATCAGCGGCGCCGACCCGGCCGCCGTGCTGGCCAAGGCCGAGGCGAACCCGGACGACGTCGAGTCCCAGCGGCTCGCGGCGGACATCGAGGTGCTCAGCGGTCAGGCCGAGGAGGCGTACGCGCGACTGGTCCGGCTCGTGAAACGGACCATCGGCGACGACCGCGACGCCGTCCGCAAGCACCTGCTGTCGCTGTTCAGCGTGGCCGGCCCGGACGATCCCGCGGTGGCCGGTGCGCGTCGCGCGCTCGCCAGCGCGCTCTTCTAGGCCGCGTTCTCCATCGACCGAATCGACGAAGGGGAGGGCGTCGTGCGCCGCATCGCCGTTCTGGACGCGCCGTCCAATCTCGGCCTGCGCCCGCCGACCGCGACGTCGGTGCCGGGCTGTGCCAAGGCACCCGGCGCCCTCCGCGACCACGGTGTGGTGAGCCGGCTCGGCGCCCGTGACGCCGGCTGTCTCACCCCGCCGCGGTACGACCCGGGCGACTGGCGTCCCGGTGACGGTGTCGCCCAGGCGCCGGAGATCGCGGCGTACTCCCGGGCGCTGGCCGACCGGATCGGCGCGATCATCGACGGCGGCGAGTTCCCGGTGATCCTCGGCGGCGACTGCTCCATCCTGATCGGATCCGGCCTGGCCATGCACCGCCTCGGCGAGGCGGTCGGCGGCCGGATCGGCCTGGTCTTCGTCGACGGGCACTCCGATTTCCGGCACCCCGGCAACGCGTCCTACGTGGGCGCCGCGGCGGGTGAGGACCTCGCCCTGGTCACCGGTCGTGGACAGGCCGACCTGGCCGGGATAGAGCGCCGCCGGCCGTACTTCCGCGACGTCGACGTGGTCGTCCTCGGCATCCGCGCCCAGGACGAGTACCGCCTGGACCTGCAGGCCGCCGGGATAGTGACCCGGCCGGTCCCGGCCCTGCGTGCCGAGGGCGCGGCCCGCAGCGCGCAGTGGGCGCGCGACCAGCTGGTCGACTGCGCCGGTTACTGGGTGCACATCGACGTCGACGTCCTGGACCCGGCGGTCATGCCGGCCGTGGACGCGCCGGACCCGGGCGGCATCGCGTTCCCCGAGCTGGAACTGCTGCTGGCGGGCCTGGTCGAGTCGCCGCACTGCCTGGGTGTGGAGATCACCGTCTTCGACCCGGACTACGACCCGGACGGCCGGTACGCCGCGGAGATAACGTCCGCAGTGGTGGCCGGCCTGGCGCCGGTCAAGGCCACGTCACCGCGACCCGACCTGGTGGCGGCCCGCCGTGATCTGGCGAACCCGCTGAAGGTGTCGCCGGTGCTGAACGGCACGACCGACCCGGTGGTCGCTTCGGCGGCCGGCATCGAAGAGCCGGTGACCGTTCCTGATCAGGTTTCGGCGGAGGTTCCCGCTCCGGACCCCGCCGAGCCCGAGCCCGAGGCCGAGCCTGAGTTCGAGCCGGAGCCCGAGGCGGAGCTGCCGGAGGAGGCCGTGGAGGCCTCCGCCTCCACGTTCGAGACCGAAGAGACCGAAAAGCCCGAGAACCCCGAGGACTTCGAGGCCGCCGAGCCCGAGCCGGATGCCGCGCCGGAGGAGGTGGAGCCGGAGGACTCTCAGGCCGAGGCGGTCGTCATCCAGGAGCACGAGCCCGAGGAGAACGCCGAGGTCCGCCTCGCTCCGCTGCTCGGGTCGGCACCGCTTCTCGACTCGGAGCCGCTGCCGGCCACCCGGCCCGGCATGCTCCGCCCGAGGCCCTCACTGGACCCGCCCGCGGCCGAGACGCTGCAGCGCCCGAGTTTCCCCGGACCGAGCTTCCCCGGCCTGGGCCTGCCCGGAGGCGACCTCCCCTGAGAGGCCGCCCTCGGGCGATTACTTGTTGAGCTCGGTCAGGAACCGCTTCACGATCGGCACGGCCGCCTCGGAGCCCGCGCCGCCCTTCTGCACCATCACGGCGAACGCCACGTCACCCTGATAGCCGATGAACCACGAGTGCGTCTCCTCGTTGCCATTCTCGAACTCCGCGGTGCCGGTCTTGCCGTGCACCGGTTTGCCCGGGACGCTCTTCAGGGCCGTACCCGTGCCGCTCGTGACCACCTCGCGCATCATCGCGCGCAGTGCGGTGACCGACTCGGCGTCGAGTTCCGGTCCGGCGGCGCCGGGCCCAGCCGGTGCCGGGTCGAGCACCAGCTTGGGCGGCTGGAACTGTCCCTTCGCGACCGCGGCGGTGGCCACCGCCATCGCGAGCGGGCTCACCACGGTGCTGCCCTGGCCGAAGATCGCTGAGGCCAGCTCGGTCGAGGTGCCGCCGTCGGAGACCTGCCCGGCGTACGCCTCGATGCCCATGTCGTACGTCGCGCCGAGGCCGAGCGCCGACGACGCCTCCTGGAGACCGGCCGAGGTCAGTTTCGGCGCGAGGCTGGCGAACGCGGTGTTGCACGACTTCGCGAAGTCGACGTGGAACGGCACCTTGCCGAGCTCCTCGTCGTGCGAGTTCTTGAACTCACGCCCGTCCACGGTGAAGGTCTTCGGGCAGTCCACGGCGGTGTCGGCGGTGACCACGTCGCGGGACAGCACGCCGTACGCGGAAACCATCTTGAACGTCGAGCCGGGCGGTACCTGGCCGGTCAGCGCGGTGTTGACCCCACCGGCGTCGGGACCGTTCGCGGTGGCCAGCACGGCGCCGTCGCTGACCCGGATCGCGACCAGCGAGCTGGGCTGTTTCTCGCCCGCCACGGCCTTGTCGGCGGCGTTCTGGGTCGCGGTGTCCAGGGTGATTTTCACCGGCTTGCCGTCGACCGGCTCGGACTGGAACACCTCGGAGGACTCGACCTTGCCGTCGGCCGCCTCCTTGGCGATCACCACGGAGAGGCCGGGCGCGCCGCGCAGCGTGTCGTCGTACTTCTGCTGGAGGCCGCCGTGCCCAGCCAGGTCGCCGACTGCGAGGGTTTCCGGCCGGGCGTCGATGTCGTCCTTGGTGGCGGCGTCGACGGTGCCGATCAGGGCGCGGGCGAAGGCGCGGGTCGGAGCGAGCTGCCGGGTCTCCTCGCGGAAGACGGTGCCGGGCAGCGGGCGTACCTGGCTGCGGATCTTGTCGTAGTCGGAGCGGCGCAGCGTGACCACGTCGATGAAGGCGCCCGGGTCGGCCTTGGCGATCTTGTCTTTCAGCGCGTCGACGTCGACGTCCGCGTCGATCTTCTTGAACGCGGCGGCCAGGCCGTCGCGCAGCTTCTCGAAGTCGGTGGCCTTTTCCGGGCTGACCCCGATGACCACCACTTTCTGCGGGCCGACCAGGGCTTTGCCGTCCGCGTCCTGAATACCGGCGCGCTGCGAGGCGACCCGGCGCAGCCGCAGCTTGTCGCCGGTGGCGAGGTCCGGCTGGACGAGCGCGGGCTCCCAGACCACGGCCCAGTCGTCGCGGCCGGCCTTGGTCGCGCGGACGGTGCTCTGGTACGACCAGTCGACACCACCCGGAAGCGTCCACTTCACGGTGATCGGGGTGCTGGCGTCGTCGCCCGTCGTGGTGGTCGTCCCGGCCGAGAGGGCGAGCGGCTGCCCGGTGAGATCGCCGTAGAGCTCACGAATCCCGGTCAGTACGTCCGGGGCTGCGATCCGGCCTCCGTCGGCCGTGACGAAGCCCACGTCGTTCAGATCGCCGCTCTGCCAGCCGGCCACGAACGCCGAGACGGTGTCCTCCGGCGGGTCGGCGGAACAGCCGGTCAACCCGCCGGCGGTGAGAATGACCAGCGCGGCGATTCCGGCAGTGCTGCGACGCATGACGTTCCCTTCCCTGGGTAGCTGATCGAACCGTAGTAGGCCAACGCCCGCCATGGTGTCCCGCAGTGGTTGATACGGTGCGAAAGCGCACATCACTTCACTGGCACACCCGGGGTGTGAAGAGTGCCGGGCCGCTCGTTCTAGTCTGTGGTCGACACGTTCAAGCCCACAGTGCCGTGGGTGAGGGGAGCGCCGGAGCCATGGCTGTCGCCGACGAGGCAGCGACCGATTCTGATCAGACTGTGCCCGATCCTTCGGCGCCGCAGCCCGGACTCGCCCTCACCGGGCGATTGGGCGCGTCAACCGATTCGGGAGAGCTCGACGAGCCTCTCCCGAACGCCGAGAGACTGGTCGCGCAGGCTGTTCAGCGAGCGGGCGAGGACACCACCACCGCATCATTGGTCGACCGCTTCTGGCGGTTCGCCCCCGACGAGGAACTGGTCGGGTACACACCCGACGAGATGTTCGCGGCCACGATCGCCCACCGCGATCTGGCCCGCAACCGGTTGCCGGGCGAGGTGAAGCTGTCCATCACCGAACCGACCGGATCCCAGGGCCACACCGTCCTGCGGATCGTGACCGACGACATGCCGTTCCTCGTCGACTCGGTGATGGCCCTGCTCACCGCCCACAATCTGCAGGTCTATCTGCTGGTGCACCCGCTGATCGTGGTGCGCCGCGAGCCGCTGGGCGCGCTCTCGCAGGTGGAGCCGGAGGTCGAGCCGGACGACGCGATCGAGGGCGATCTGGTCGAGAGCTGGATCCGGATCGAGATCGACCCAGTCCGCCGCCCGGACGCCCGCGAGCAGCTGCTCAACGAGGTCCGCCGGGTGCTCACCGACGTCCGGGACGCGGTCGAGGACTGGCCCAGGATGCGGCAGCGCGCCATGGTCATCTCCGAAGAGCTGAACGCCGCTCACGAGTCCGGCACGATGCCGCCGGTCCCGGAGAAGGACGTCACCGACACGATCGAGTTGCTCCAGTGGCTCGCCAACGATCACTTCACGTTCCTCGGATACCGCGAGTACCACCTGGACGACGGCGTCCTGACCGCGGTTCCCGGCACCGGCCTCGGCATCATGCGTGGGGCGAGCAAGCCGCGGCGGCTCGCCACGATGGCGCCCGAGGCGTACCAGAGGGTCCTGGAAAAACGGCTCCTGGTGATCACCAAGGCGAACTCGCGGGCGACAGTGCACCGCTCGGCCTACCTCGACTACATCAGCGTGAAGGTCTTCGACGCGGACGGCTCGGTGATCGGCGAGCGGCGCTTCCTCGGTCTCTTCTCCTCGTCGGCCTACCGGACCAGCGTGCGCCAGCTACCGGTGGTCAAGCGCAAGGTGATGGAGGTGCTGGAACGCTCCGGCCTCTCACCGCGCGGGCACTCCGGCAAGGACCTGCTGCAGATCCTGGAGACCTATCCGAGGGACGAGCTCTTCCAGATCAAGACCGATGATCTGTACGAGGCCGTCATCGGTGTGCTGCGGATGGCCGGCCGGCGTCAGCTGCGCCTGTTCCTGCGGCGCGACGGGTACGGACGGTTCATCTCCTGCCTGATCTACCTGCCCCGGGACCGGTTCACCACCGGCAACCGGCTGCGGATGCAGGAGATCCTGCTCCGCGAGCTGAACGGTGTCGGTGTCGACTACACCACCCGGGTCACCGAGCGGATGCTGGCTCGGGTGCACTTCATCGTGCGTACCGACCCGGCGGCGCCGCCCGGGCCGGTCGATCCGAACGAGCTGGCCGAGCTGCTGGCCGACGCGACCCGGATGTGGGACGACGACTTCTCCCTGGTGCTGGAGCGCAAACTCGGCGACGAGCAGGCCAAGACGCTCTTCCACAGGTACTCCGCGGCGTTCCCGGAGAGCTACAAGAACGGGCACACCCCGTACGAAGGCATGCAGGATCTCGCGAAGCTGGAGCTGCTCGAAGAGCCGGGCCAGCTGGCGATGCACCTGTTCCGGCGGCGCCGGCTGAGCCCGGACGGCGTGCCCGAGCCGGACGAGCGCGACGTGCGCTTCAAGGTCTACCGGTACGGCGAGCCGATGATGCTCTCCGCGGTGCTCCCGGTGCTGCACTCGCTCGGCGTCCGGGTCACCGACGAGCGGCCGTACGAGATCCGCCGCGACGACGGCGTGATCTACCTGTACGACTTCGGCCTGCTCCCACCGGCGGGTCACCGCGAGCTCGCCGAGGTACGCCCGCAGGTGGAGAACGCGTTCGCTGCCGCCTGGCGTGGTGAGGCCGAGGTGGACGGCTTCAACGAGCTGGTGCTCCGGGCCGGGCTGACCTGGCGTCAGGTGGTGGTGCTCCGGGCGTACGCGAAATATCTCCGTCAGACCGGGACCGTCTTCTCCCAGCGGTACGTGGAGTCGACCTTCATCGCGTACCCGGAGATCGCCGGCCTGCTGGTGCGGCTCTTCGAGACCCGGTTCTCGCCGTCGCTGGAGGTGGGCGAGGCCGACCGAGCCCGCCGGGCCGCCGCGCTGCGCGATCGGATCACCGAGCTGCTCGACCAGGTGGAGAGCCTGGACCAGGACCGGATCCTGCGTTCGTACCTGACGCTGATCGAGGCCACCCTGCGGACCAGCTTCTTCCAGCGTGGCACCGAGGGACGGCCGAAGTCGTACGTGGCGTTCAAGCTGGACCCGCAGGCCATCCCGGACCTGCCCCAGCCCCGGCCGAAGTACGAGATCTTCGTCTACTCGCCGCGGTTCGAGGGGGTGCACCTGCGGTTCGGGGCGGTCGCTCGTGGTGGTCTGCGCTGGTCCGATCGGCGTGAGGATTTCCGTACCGAAGTCCTGGGTCTGGTGAAGGCCCAGATGGTGAAGAACTCGGTGATCGTCCCGGTCGGCGCCAAGGG
Source organism: Actinoplanes lutulentus (assembly GCF_003259845.1). Taxonomy (GTDB): domain Bacteria; phylum Actinomycetota; class Actinomycetes; order Mycobacteriales; family Micromonosporaceae; genus Actinoplanes; species Actinoplanes lutulentus. Next base: position 137,013 of record NZ_QLMJ01000025.1, on the reverse strand, counting down.
CGGCTTCGTGCTGAAGCAGAAACCGGGCGACCGGGACGAGGCGGTGGAGTGCTACAAGGGCTTCATCACCGCGCTGCTGGACGTCACCGACAACATCCTGAGCGGCAAGATCGTGCCGCCGCAGGACGTGGTGCGCCACGACGGCGACGACCCCTACCTGGTGGTGGCCGCGGACAAGGGCACCGCAACGTTCAGCGACATCGCCAACGCGATCTCGGTGAGCAAGGACTTCTGGCTCGCTGACGCGTTCGCCAGCGGCGGCTCGGCCGGTTACGACCACAAGAAGATGGGCATCACCGCCCGCGGCGCGTGGGAATCGGTCAAGAAGCACTTCCGTGACCTGGGCGTCGACACCCAGACCGAGGACTTCACGGTGGTCGGCGTCGGCGACATGTCCGGCGACGTCTTCGGCAACGGCATGCTGCTCTCGCAGCACATCCGGTTGGTGGCGGCCTTCGACCACCGCCACATCTTCCTGGACCCCAACCCCAACGCCGCGATTTCGTACGCGGAACGCCAGCGACTGTTCGACCTGCCCCGATCCTCCTGGGCCGACTACGACGAGTCCCTGATCAGCGAGGGTGGCGGCATCTACCCGCGCGGCGCCAAGTCGATCCCGGTCTCGCCGCAGATCCGTGAGGCGCTCGGACTCGGCGAGGCGACCTCGATCAGCCCGTCAGATCTGATGCGCGGGATCCTCAAGGCGCCTGTCGACCTGTACTTCAACGGCGGCATCGGCACCTATGTGAAGGCGGTCTCCGAGTCGCACGCCGACGTCGGCGACAAGGGCAACGACGCGATCCGGATCAACGGCAGCGACCTGCGGGTCAAGGTGGTCGGCGAGGGCGGCAACCTCGGTCTCACCCAGAAGGGCCGGATCGAGTTCTCCCGGGCCGGCGGCAGGGTCTTCACCGATTTCATCGACAACTCCGCGGGTGTGGACTGCTCCGACCACGAGGTCAACATCAAGATCCTGCTCGGCGGGGCGGTCACCGACGGCGAGATGACCATCGAGCAGCGTGACGAGCTGCTGGCCGCGATGACCGACGAGGTCGGCGCGCTCGTGCTGCGCGACAACTACGAGCAGGCGATGGCGCTCGGCAACGCCCGGGCGCAGGCGCACTCGCTGCTCCCGGTGCACCGGCGGATGCTGAAGGCCCTGGAGAGCCGCGGCGAGCTGAACCGTGAACTCGAGGCCCTGCCTACCGACAAGGAACTGGCCGCTCGCCACGAGCAGGGTGAAGGACTCGCTGCTCCGGAGTTCGCCGTGCTCCTCGCGTACGTGAAGATCAGTTTGGAGCGCGAGGTTCTCGCGGATGAGCTGGTCGACGAGAGCTGGACCAACGACGTTCTGGTCCGGTATTTCCCGACTCCGCTGCGCGAGCGTTTCGCGAGCCGGATGGCCGGCCACCGGCTGCGGCGGGAGATCATCTCGACGGCGCTGGTGAACGAGGTGGTCAACCGGGGCGGCACCTCCTTCGTCTACCGGGCGATGGAGGAGAGCGGCGCGTCGGCGGCCGACGTGATCAGGGCATACGTCGTGATTCGCGACGTCTACGGCCTCAAGGAGATCTGGGCGGCGGCCGAAGGCCTCGACAACCAGGTGCCGACCGCCGCGCAGACGACGGTCCTGCTGGAGACCCGGCGGCTGCTCGACCGGGCGGTCCGCTGGCTGTGCAGCACCCGGCGCTCGCCGATCGACGTGGTCGCCGAGGTCGCGAAGCTGCGGCCCGGTGTCACCGAGCTGATGCCGCGCCTGCCCCAGGTCATCGTCGGCGCCGAACGCCGCAACCTGGAGCTGCGGGTCACCACGCTGACCGGCAACGAGGTTCCGGAGCAGCTCTCCGAGGCGGTGGCCAGGGTGTTCTACGGCTTCGGCCTGCTCGACATCCTGGAGACGTCGGCGCTGACCGGCAAGGACGCGCCCGAGGTGGCCGAGGTCTACTTCGTGCTGTCCGAGCGGTTCGGTGTGGACACGTTGCTGTCCCACATCTCCCGCCTGCCCCGTAACGACAGGTGGCAGACGCTGGCCCGGATGGCGCTGCGCTACGACCTGTACGCGGCGCTGGCCGCGCTGACAGCCGAGGTGTTGCAGTCGACACCGTCGGGCTCGAAGCCGGAGGACCGGGTCTCGGAGTGGGAACAGGTGAACGCGGCGTCGATCGCCCGTGCCTCGAACGCGATGGGCAACGTGGAGGACTCCCCGGCCGACCTGGCAGCGCTGTCGGTGCTGCTACGCCAGATCCGAACCCTGGTGAAGACCTCTTCGGCGTCATAACGGAGGAGCTGGGCCGCCCGTCAACGACGGGCGGCCCAGCTGAGCCCGCGCGTCCCGGCCCCGGGGCCGATCTTGGAGCCTTTCTGGTTTGTGGAGAATCGCGGGGCATATAGCACCAGTGATGCTCCAGGCAGTGTTTTCCACATTTCCGGGCCGTCCACAGGGCCGCTGGCGGAACCGTCCAATCGGGCGAACCGTCGATGTCATGGCGAGAATCGACGAGATCAGCGGCCGACAGCGCGGAATCATCAGCCGAGCCCAAGCCTTCCGAGCCGGACTGAGCCCCGACAAGGTTCGGAACCTTCTCGAATCCGGCCGTTGGCAACGGCTCTACCCCGGCGTTTATGCGACTTTCAGCGGCGAGGTGCGAAGACCCGCGATGCGCTGGGCCGCCGTTCTGTCAGCCGGGCCCGGCGCGCTGCTGTCACACCGATCGGCCGCGGAGGAGCTGGGCCTGGCCGAACACGAGGACGGGCATGACGCGATCCACGTGCTCATCCCCGCCGACCGGCACATCAGGCGGGCGTCCGGAATCGTGGTGCACCGTGGCACCCGGTCGGCAGCGCGGCGGCATCCGGCCCGGCTGCCACCGCAGACCCGGGTCGAGGACACGGTTCTCGATCTGGCTTCGGCGGCCACGGAAGAAGAGGAAGCGATGAGGTGGATCGCCGCAGCCTGCGGCCGTCGTCTCACCACGCCGGCTCGCCTCGCCCGCGCACTCCACGATCGGCCGCGGCTGCTGCGACGGCGCCGCCTCGCCGAACTGCTCGCCGAGGCGGATGCCGGCTGCGCATCGGTTCTGGAGTGGCGTTATCTGCGTGCCGTGGAACGGGCGCATGGACTGCCGGCCGCCGTGCGCCAGCAGCGACGCCCGCGCCGGGGTGGTTACTGGTACGACGACGTCTACTACCTCGACCACGGTGTCCGGGTTGAGCTCGACGGTCAGGCGGCACATCCGGCGGAACGGCGGTGGCGGGATTTCCGCAGGGACAACGCCGCGGCGCAGTCGGGGGAGGTGGTGCTCCGGTATGGCGCTGCGGACGTGAGCGCGACCCCGTGTGCCGTCGCCGAGCAGGTCGCCGAGGTGCTGCGTTCCCGAGGCTGGCGCGGAGAGATGAAACGGTGCCGCCAGATGTGCGGAAAAGGCAGGTGGTGAGCCGGGCGTTGGGGGACTGCTCCCGTAGTCCACCCTGGCCCGGCTCACCGTCTGCGTCGCGGCTCGTCTGGTCCCGAGCCGAGGTCCGCGACGTCCCCAGACCCACCTGCGGGCATGACGCTACGGCGTGACCGGTCCGTGCCGGAACCGCTGCGTGACCGGATTGTCCGTTCGGTTAGTCCGATTCGGGCAGAAAGACCGGACTTTACCGACATCTAACGCAATAATCCTGCCGACGATCACTCTCAGTGATGAGCCAGATTCATGACCTCGGCGGCCGCGCGGCCGTTCGCCAGGCTCGCGCCGTGGGTGACCACGAACGCGCTCACGCCTTCCGGCCGCCAGCTCGACGGCCAGCCCATCTCCACGACGCCCACCGGGCGGCCGGCGGCCAGCTTCTCCACCAGCGTCCTGGCCGCAGGCATGCTGTGGATGCGCCGGCCGACCACCACGATCGGGCGTTCCCCGGCCAGCTCGGCCACCTGCTCCGGTGTCGTCGAGGCCGCCACGATCTCGATCTGCTCGGTTCCGTTGAGGTGCGGGCGCAGACCCCACGGCACCCGGCCCTCGGCGATCGAGAAGCCGGATACCAGCTGGACGACCAGGGGGGATGTCAGTGCGGCGGGGGAGCCCTCCACGCGTACCGCACGGCGGGCCGCGGCAACGCCCAGCGCGAGATCGGACGCGGCCGCCGGGCGCGGTGTCGCCGCCCAGGCGGCGAGCGCGGCGGTACGCGCGGCCGCACCCTCCAGTCGTTCGAGAGGAAGACGCCCGTCACCGGCAGCCACGGCGATCTCGGCGGCGACATCCTCCACCAGTTCCCGGGTGACCTGCGCGCCGATGCAGAGCAGGTCGGCGCCCGCGGAGAGGGCGGCCACCGCGGCGAGCGGGATGCTACCGGCCGCTCCGGCGGCGCCCCGCATCTCCAGCGCGTCGGTGACGATCGCGCCGCGGAAGCCCAGCTCGTCGCGGAGCAGGCCGGTCAGCGCGGCCCGGCTGAACGTGGCCGGCAGCTCGCCGGTCAGCGCGGGAACCCGGATGTGCGCGCTCATCACGGCCTGCGCCCCGGCGGAGACGGCGGCGGCGAACGGCGGCAGGTCGCGCTCGCGCAGCAGGCTGAGTGGCACGTCGACGGTGGGCAGTTCGAGGTGCGAGTCGCTGACCGTGGCGCCGTGGCCGGGGAAGTGCTTGGCGCAGGCCGCCACGCCGGCCGATTCGAGCCCGGTCACGGCCGCGGCGGCGTGCCGGGCGACCAGGGCCGGGTCGGCTCCGAACGAGCGGGTCCCGATGATCGGGTTGTCGTCGGCGGTGTTGACGTCGACGGTGGGCGCCAGGTTGAGGTTCACGCCGGCGGCGGCCAGGTCACCGCCGACCGCGGCGTAGACCCGCCGGGTGAGCTCCGGGTCGTCGACCGCGCCGAGCGCGGCGTTTCCCGGGTACGGGCTACCCGTGCGGTGGCCCAGCCGGGTGACGTCGCCACCCTCTTCGTCGATCGCGATCAGCACGTCGGGGCGGGCCGCCCGCAGGGTGCCGTTGAGCGCCGCCACCTGTGCGGCGTCGACCACGTTCGTCCCGAAAAGGGTGTGCCCGGCGAGCCCGTCGGCGACCAGCTGGAGCGCCCAGTCCGGCGCCGTGGCACCGGGGAAGGCGGCGAGCAGGGTACGCAGGGCGAGCCGGCGAAGGCCCGGGTCGTGAGACATGTTGTCCTTCCGATGGCGCGGATCTGGTCCGGAAGACCTGCGACCTGCCATGATCGCTCGGAGTCGATGAGCCACCCTCCGGCTAGGCAACGTCGCCTACCGTTACGCTGCGGCTGCGGTTTGAGCGTCGACACTGTAACAGGAAAGAACCTTTAGTATTAAGGACAACGCTATGGCCACCCGTCTCCCGGGCACGCCCCGGCTGCTGCGCGCACTCAACGACCGTGCGGCGCTGGACCTTCTGCTCACCCGTGGACCTCTGACACGGGCGCAGCTCGGCGAGATGACCGGCCTCAGCAAAGTCACCGCATCCCAGCTGGTGGAACGCCTCGAAGAACGCGGTCTGGTCCGCCGGGTCGGCGAGCAGGCCGGCGGCCGTGGCCCGAACGCTCAGCTGTACGCCGTCACCCCCGGTAGTGCCCACGTCATCGGCGTCGACGTCGGCCCGGACTGCGTCGTCGCGGCCTGTGCCGACATCACCGGCACCATCATCAGCCGGGTCGAGCAGAGCACCAAGGACACCGACGACCCGGTCGGCGTGGTGCACAACGCGGTGATCCAGGCCGCGACCGAGGCCGGGACCGACATGTCCTCGGTCCGCCGCGTCGTGCTCGGCACCCCCGGCCTGGTCGACCCCGAGTCCGGCGAGATCTCCTTCGCGCACGACCTGCCCCGCTGGCACCGCGGCCTGCTGGCCGAGCTGCGCAAGGACCTGAGTACCCCGGTCCTGTTCGGCAACGACGTGAACCTCGCCGCCGTCGCCGAGTCCGGCACCGGTGGCGCGGCCACCGGGGTCAGCGACTTCGCGCTGATCTGGATCGGTCGCGGCGTCGGTCTCGCCACCGTCATCGCGGGCCGCCTGCACCAGGGCGCCACCGGTGCGGCCGGTGAGATCGGGTACCTGCCGGTGGCCGGCGCCGAGGTGCCGCACAACGCGTCCCGGCGCGGGGTGAAGGGCGCGTTCCAGGCGATCGCCGGCGCCGACGCGGTGAAGGCGATCGGCAAGCAGTTCGGCTTCCGGGGCGCCGAGGCGTCCGACGTGGTCCGCGCGGCGGTCGCGGCCGGTCCGGCCGGTGAGCCGGTCCTCGACGAGCTGGCCCGGCGGCTGGCGCTCGGTGTCGCCGCCACCTGCGTGGTGCTCGACCCGCCGCTCGTGGTGCTGGCCGGCGAGGTGAGCCGTGCCGGTGGCGCCGCCCTGGCCGACCGGGTGGAACGTGAGGTCGCGGCCATAACTCTGGTCTCGCCGAAGGTCGTGGTGACCGCCGTGGCGTCCGAGCCGGTGCTGCACGGCGCCCTGCGGACGGCTCTGGACGCGGTCCGCGACGAGGTGTTCGGCTCGACCACCGACTGAGTAGGTGGTGCCGGGAAACAACAGGCCCACATGGTTGGATGGACGCGTGCTGGAGGCTGCCGTATCCATTCCGCCCGACGAGGACACCGTCATCGCCTTCGACCGCGTCAGCGTGGTCCGCGCGGGGAATTTCCTGATTCGTGACCTGTCCTGGCAGGTCGAGCTCGACGAGCGATGGGTGGTGCTGGGCCCGAACGGCGCCGGCAAGACCACCCTGCTCAACCTCGCTTCCGCCCGGATGCACCCGACCAGCGGCCAGGCGTACGTGCTGGCCGAGAAGCTGGGGCGCACGGACGTGAACGAGTTGCGTACCCGGGTGGGCATAACCACCGGCCGGTTCGCCGACCAGGTGCCGCCGGACGAGAGAGTGCTGGACGTGGTGATGACCGCCGCGTGGTCGGTGGTCGGCCGCTGGCGGGAGGATTACGACCCGCTGGACGAGGCCCGCGCCCGTGAGCTGCTCGACCAGCTCGGCATCGCTGCTTTCGCCGACCGTTCGTTCGGCACGCTGTCCGAGGGTGAGCGCAAGCGCACCCAGATCGCCCGTGCCCTGATGACCGACCCCGAGCTGATGCTGCTCGACGAGCCGACCGCCGGGCTCGACCTGGGCGGCCGGGAGACCCTGATCGGTCACCTGAGCGAGCTGGCGCTCGACCCGGACGCCCCGGCCATGGTCCTGGTGACCCACCACGTCGAGGAGATCCCGCCGGGATTCACCCACGGCCTGCTGCTGCGCGAGGGCGGCACGGTCGCGTCCGGCCTGCTCGGCGAGGTGCTCACCGCGGAAAACCTGACCAAGACGTTCGGGCTTCCGCTGGTGGTGGACCGGTTCGGCGACCGCTACACGGCACGGGCCGCCTGAGATGGCGCCCAAGGTGGTCGTGGTGGGCAGCGCGAACATGGACCTGGTCGGTCTGGCGCCCACGCTGCCCCGACCGGGTGAAACCGTGCTCGGCGACGACTTCGTGATGGCGCCCGGCGGCAAGGGCTCCAACCAGGCCATCGCGGCGGCTCGGGCCGGCGGCGAGACCACGTTCCTCGGCGCGATCGGTTCAGACGCGTTCGGGGTCACCCTGGGCGCGCGACTCGCGGCTACAGGCGTCAACACCACTTGGGTACGCACGAGCTACGGCACGTCCGGCGTAGCAGTGATCATGGTGGACCATGCCGGGGAGAACTCCATCCTGGTCAGTCCCGGGGCGAACCGGACCTTCACCGGCCTCACCGCCGACGAGCAGGCGGTGATCGGCGAGGCCGACGTACTGCTCTGCCAGCAGGAGATCCCGATGGAGACGGTGCACGCCGCGCTGCGTGCCGGCCGCGCGGGCGGCACCCGGACCATCCTGAACGCCGCGCCCGCCCGTGACCTGCCGCCCGGTCTGCTGGACGAGGTGGACCTGCTGCTGGTCAACGAGATCGAGGCGCGGGCCGTGGCCGGCACCGGGGAACCCGACATGGGCGCGCTGCTGGCCCTGGTGCCCCGGGTGGTGCTGACGCTCAGCGGCTCCGGCGCCCGGTACGCCGACCGCGACGGCCAGGACGTGCACATCCCGGCGTTCCCGGTGGAGGTGGCCGACACCACTGCCGCCGGTGACGCGTTCACCGGCGCGCTCGCCGTCGCCTGGGGCGAGGGCCGTGATCTGCTCGACGCGGTCCGCTGGGCCAACGCGGCCGGCGCGGCCTGCGTCCAGCGGGTCGGCGCGAGTGGCGCGCTGCCCGAGCGCGCCGAGATCGAGGCCCTCTACAACTCCTAGGGTCTGCGGCTGCCCGACGCGATGTCCCAGACCAGCTCGTCATAGGTACGGCCGCGCTCGTCGAGCACCTGCCGCAGCGCGGCCTCACCGGCTTCAACCGCGTCCTGGGTACGGTCGTGCCGGCGCTCGGCGGCCCGCAGTTGCCCGTACAGCTCGTCGGCCGCGGCCACCGCGGGGCGGGACGGCACCCGCCGGTTGGAGTGGTAACCGATCACCCGTCCGGCGCTGTCGAACGACGGGGTGACGTGCGCGAACACCCAGTAGTGCGCGCCGTCGGCGGCGAGGTTCACGACGTACGCGAAGATCTCCCGCCCGTCCTGGACGGTGTCCCAGAGCAGTTTGAAGACCGACCGCGGCATGTCCGGGTGGCGGATCACGTTGTGCGGCTGCCCGACCGCCTCCGCCTCGCTCAGGGCGGAGATGCGCAGGAAGACGTCGTTCGCATAGGTGATCACACCGTGCGGATCGGTCTTGGTGACGATCAGCTCACCGTCGCTGAAGGTTCGTTCGGTACCGGTCGGCCGGATCTGGGTGAGTCGCATGATGACCTTCTCTGCGGAGAAATCGGGGTTTCAGGCCTCGCGGATCATGGTGACGAACCGGGACACCTCGCCCTGCAGCACTTCGGCGAGCTGGGACAGCCCGCCATCGGTCACGTCCTGGCCGCCGTCCACGGCCCGGGCGATCCCGTCGACAAGACCGCTCATCTCGCGGATCCGCGCGGTCACCGCCTCCAGCACGCCGATCGCGTCGGCGGCCGCCTGCTGCACCGTGGCGACCTGCCGCATGATCTCCTCACTGGACGCGCTCGTCTCGTTCGCGAGCGACTTCACCTCGTTCGCCACCACGCCGAAGCCGCGCCCGGCCGTGCCGGCCCGAGCCGCCTCGATGGTGGCGTTGAGTGCCAGCAGCCGGGTCTGTGCCGCCACCTTGTTGATCAGGTCGACGGCGTGCCGGATCTCGTCGGAGGAGCTGCGCAGCGAGGAGACCGTGCCGAGGCCCCGCTCGGCGTCGGTGACCGCCTCCCGGGCGAAATCGGCCAGCCCGTTCGCCGAGGCGCCCATCTCGGTGGCGGCCGTGGCGACCTGCTCGGAGACCGTGAGCACGGCGGATTCGAGCTGGTCGGCGAGGCGCAGCCGGCCCTGGGCAGCGCCGGCGAACTCGGCGGCGGTCCGGCTCATCACCTGGTTCGAATGGGTGATCTGCTGCGCGGCCGTCCGGTAGACGCCGTTCAGCCCCTGATCGAGGAACTTGCGATGGAACCGGCCCTCGGCGGCCGCGGCCGAGGCGGCACCGGCTTCGCGGACGAACGCGTCGGTCTGGTCGAGCAGCCCGTTCACCGCCGCGCGCAGGCCGGCGGCCTGCGCCGACTCGCCGATGAAGGTGACCCGCGCCTCCAGGTCGCCGCCCCGCGCGCGAGAGCAGACGTCGATGACCACGCGAACCGCGTCGTCCAGGGACTCGCTGGGGATGATGTCTCGCTTGCTCATGATGCTTTCATCGTCCACATGCCGGACGAATCCCGGATCAGGATTCGCCAGAAGCGATCAGCGGGACACGCGCCAGGCCCAGGCGATCAGTGGCGCCTGCAGCGGCAGCCGGCCGAACGCGACGGCCCGCTGCGCCGGGGGAGCATGCCGCCAGTCCACCGCCATCTTGACGTTGGCCGGGAAGACCGCGGCGAACAGCGCCGCGGCGGCCAGGCCACCGGCCCGGCGGGTCCGCGGATGCGCGACGGCGGCGGCCACGGCCAGCTCGGCCACGCCGCTCAGGTACGTCCAGGTGCGCGGCGAGCCGGGCAGCGACCGCGGCACGATCTTGTCGAACGGCCGGGGCGCGACGAAGTGCAGCACACCCGTCGTGGTCAGCAGCGCGGCCAAGCCGGCGGCGTCACGCCTCACCGGCGGACCGCCGGCTCCAGGGCGCGCTGGAGTGCCCGGTAGACGCGGCCGAAACGCTGGGCGTTGTCGGTGCGCAGCAGCAGCACGTCGCCGCCCGGGACCCGGCCCCAGATCTCCAGGCTCCGGCTTCCCCTGTCGTACGACCTGTCGACCCGCTCCAGCATCAGGTCGGCGACCGGGACGGCGGCGAGGCCGAGCAGGATGCCGCCGACGACGAGAGCGAGGGTGGTGGCGAGCGTCGCCTCGATGACCAGCGCGACGCCGATCGCGAGCAGACCGGCGACCAGGGGCAACAGGATTGTCAGGCCGAGTGCGCCGCGCCAGGCGATGACACTCCAGTCACGAGCGCCTCGGGTGTACCAGACCCGGATCAGCTCGGGCAGCCGGAAGTCCTGGTTGTTCATGTGGACCGCGGACGATGTGATGAGCACTTCCGGGTCTCGGTAGTACGTCGTCATTTCCCCTCCCAGAGGACCCCAATGTATCCCGTACCCGTCGTAGGCTGTCGGCCAAACGACCCCAGCGCGAGGAGGCACCGGGTGGGCGAGTTCGTACGGCTCGAGGTCACGGACGGCATCGGCACGATCCGGCTCGAAAGACCCCCGATGAACGCGTTGAACACCCAGGTGCAGGAAGAGCTGCGCTCGGCCGCGCACGCTGCCTCCACCGACGACCAGGTTCGCGCCGTGGTCGTGTTCGGCGGGGAGAAGGTCTTCGCCGCGGGCGCCGACATCACCGAGTTCACGACCGTGACGTACCAGGAGATGGTGGCCCGGGCCGGCGCGCTCTCCAGCGCGTTCGACGCCGTCGCCCGGATCCCCAAGCCGGTCGCCGCCGCGATCACCGGGTACGCCCTGGGCGGCGGGTGTGAGCTGGCTCTCGCCTGCGATTTCCGGGTGGTGGCCGACGACGCCAAGCTCGGCCAGCCGGAGATCAGGCTGGGCATCATCCCCGGCGCCGGCGGCACCCAGCGTCTGGCCCGGCTGGTCGGCCCGGCCAAGGCCAAGGACCTGATCTTCTCCGGCCGGATGGTGGACGCCGAGGAAGCGCTGCGGATCGGGCTGGCCGACCGGGTCGCGCCGGCCGCTGACGTGTATTCGACAGCGCTGGCGCTGCTCAGGCCGTACACGACCGGTCCGGCGCTCGCGCTGCGCGCCGCCAAAGAGGCGATTGACGGCGGTCTGAGTGTCGACCTGGCCTCCGGCCTCGCGCTGGAGTCTCACCTGTTCGCGGGGCTCTTCGCCACCGACGACCGGGTGGAGGGGACCACCGCTTTCGTCGAGAAGCGCAAGCCGAAGTTCACCGGGAGGTAGTGGAGGGACCGAGACGGGCGCGTCATTGCCTAGACTGCGGTCATGTCCATCGACCAGGGTGGTCCGAAGCGGTACGCCCTCGGCATCGACTTCGGCACCTCGAACACCGTCGCCGTGGCGCGATGGCCGGACGGCCGTGCCCGGCCGATCCTGGTCGACGGTTCACCGTTGCTGCCGTCCGCCGTCTACGCCGACGCCGCGGGCAACCTGCTCGTCGGCCGGGACGCGGTGCACAGCGCCCGGCTCGACCCGGCCCGCTTCGAGCCGAACCCGAAACGCCGCGTCGACGACGGCCTGGTGCTGCTCGGCGAGCGTGAGTTCGAGGTCGTCGAGCTGATCGCGGCGGTGCTGGCCCGGGTCGTCGAGGAGTGGCACCGGGCCGTGGGGCCCTATCGGCCGGAGACCACGCTCACCTGCCCGGCCAGCTGGGGTTCGGCCCGCCGGACCCTGCTCGCCGAGGCCGCCGCGCAGGCGGGGCTGGAAAGCGTCCGGCTGGTCGCCGAGCCGGTGGCCGCGGCGACGTACTTCGCCGAGGTGCTCGGGCGGGACGTGCCGATCGGGTCGGTCGTGGTGGTGCACGACTTCGGCGCCGGCACGTTCGACGCGAGTGTGGTGGCGCGTACCTCATCGGGGTTTGAGGTTCTGGCCGTGGACGGCCGGGACGATCTCGGCGGGCTGGACGTGGACGCCGCGGTCGTCGAGCACCTGAGCACCGACGACTGGCAGCCGCTGATGGCGCCCTCCACGCTTGAGGAGCGGCGTGCCCGGCGGCAGCTCTGGGATGACGTGCGGATCGCCAAGGAACGTCTCTCCCGGGCGCAGGCCGCCGATTTCGTGGTGCCGCTGCTCGACGTCGAGGCGCACCTCACCCGCGAGGAGCTGGAAACGGTGGCCCGGCCGGTGCTGGAGCAGACCGTCCAGATCACCAAGAACCTGCTGCGCTGGGCCGACCTGCCGGACGGCAAGCTGGCCGGCGTCTTCCTGGTCGGTGGCGCGAGCCGGATCCCGCTGGTCGGCACGCTGCTGCACCGCGAGCTGGGCGACCCGCCGGTGGTGATCGAGCAGCCCGAGCTGGTGGTGGCCGAGGGCAGCATCCTGGCCGGGGCGGCCCTGCTGACCAGCGAGCCGGCCGCGCCGGGACCGACCGAGGAGATGCGGCTCCCGTCGAAATACCTGGCGGTCCGGGAGTCCGAGCCTGTCCAGGAGTCCGAGGCGAACGGCATCACGGTGCTGTCCGGCTCGAAGATGGCCGCGCTCGCCGGGCCGGTCGCCGGGCCTACCGAGGAACGGCCCGCTGTCACCACGCCGGTCGCGGTGCAGCCGTCGGCCGAGCTGGCCGCCGAGGCGGAGCAGGCCACGGTCCTCGCCGCCCGCCCGCAAGCGCCGGCGGAGGCGGAGGCATCCGAGGAGCAACCGGGGGACAACGGTCCCACCGAGGTGCGAAGTGCCAGTTCTCTCCAGCATCCCGGGCCGCTCAAGACCGAGCGTCTGGGCGAGACCGCTCAGCCGGCCGAGCCGCTCCCGCAGCGACGGCCCGCGAGCACACCGCTGCCGCAGCGAACCCCGCAGCCGGCGGAACCCGCGCCCGCCGCGAAGTCAGCCGAGGAGCGGCGGGAGCCTGAGTTCGACCCGGACACCCCGCCGCATCTGCGGCCGCCGGTCGACCCGTGGCCGGACGCCGACCCGTCGAGCTGGCGGCCCGACCCGGACGCCACGGCTGCCACGCCTCCGCCGCGTAACGACGGGTGGCCGTCACCCGTACCCCAGAGGCAGGCTGGACCACCGCCGCGCGTGACGCGGCAGTCGCCGCCGGTGGTGGCACATGCTCGGCCGATCTCTCCGATGAGCGCGCAAGCGCGACCGGTGTCGCCGGTGATGGGTTCGGCGCGTCCGGTGCCGTCGGCGCGGGCGGTCGTGTCCGCTCCGCAGCGACCGCAGCCGCCCGGTCCCGACCGTCCGATCCGGCAGCAGAACCAGCCGGAACAGCAGAAACGCCAGAAACCGCAGAAACCGGCGAAACGGCAGGGCAAGAAGCGGCGCGGGCGGTTCGTGCGCAGCGTCCAGATATTGCTCAGCCTGATCGCGATGGTGATCGTGCCGCTGGCCGCGCTGGTGCTCGCTTACGGGTACGCGAATGGCGATCCGCTGGCGGAGGACGCCATCAACGTCTTCGAGGACATCGCGAAGCTGATCGGTCTGAACTAGGGCTTCTTTTCGTCCTTTTGTTCGCCATCCGGCTGTTCGTTCTCTTGAGGCACCTCGCGATCGGCCTCGCGCTCGCGTTCCTGATTCAGCTCGGCCTCCCACGCGGCGAGCATCTCGCGCTCGCGACGGGACTTCTCCACGTTCATCGAGCGCAGGAAGTCCGGGTCGTCGTCGGGTGAGGACGGGCGGGACGGCGAGCGGCGAGGCCCGGAGACCGGACGGCCCCAGGCGAAATAGGCGGCCGGGCCTGCGATCGGGATGAAAAGAATCACCAGCAGCCAGGCCGCACGCGGCAGATTGCGGACACGCTCCGCCGAGAGACCGCTGATGAGCGCCAATATGAGGAGGACGAGCGCCACCGCGGCCAGAAGGATGAACAACCGGACCATGCCGCAATGATGCCCCGCCCGAGCCAGGACGGCGACGATCAGAGCATGACAACCCATCCTGCGAGGACGGCGAGGGCCACCGTGATCAGCGCGTAGGCCCGGATCAGGCGCGGAACAGCGGCCGGAATCCGGGCGCGGAGATCCTCGGCGCGGTGCAGGGCGATGCCGGCCAGAGCCGCCCAGCTGATCATCGAACCGGCCGCGACCAGCCATTCGTCCGGCCCGGCGCCGGGTGCGAAGGCGGGCCGCACGGCGAGCAGCGCGACCACGGCGGCGGAGAGCCCGGTGCGGCGCCAGGCCAGCCGGGTCCGCTCCGGCGAAGCACCCGGATCACTCATCAGAAGATCTGGACCAGCACTGCGACGACCAGCGCGACCGAGCCGAGGGCGACCACCACGGCGAGAATCGCGGGGAACCGGGAGCGGGGCAGGGCGGTGCCGAGCCGCATGGCCCGTTCGGTACGCGCCCAGTGGTCGACGGCCCGGAGCGCGACCAGGCCGCCGAGCAGCAACAGGACGATCGAGATGATCTCGCGAAGGTGCTCGATCGGCAGCGGTGGCAGGAACTGGGCGCACGCCAGACCACCGGCGATCAGGGCGAGGCCGGTGCGGATCCAGGCGAGGAACGTCCGTTCGTTGGCGAGCGAGAACCGGTAATCCGGTGTGGTGCCCACCTTCGACGAGCGTTCCGGGTCGAACCAAAGAGTCAGGTCACCGAGCACGTGGCCGATTATTGACCTGTCGGGTCAAGAAGGTGGTGCCAGAGGGTGCGTACTTCGTCACTGACGCAGGCCTCACGCGGGCGGCCGCAGCGGCACCACGGAGAGTCCGGGCCGGCGCGACCATGGGACTGCGGCTCCGTGATCTTTCCCGGTGGGAGAGTATGGGTCGTGGGCGGACTGGTGCCGTTCACTAGTGAGACGTTTTGGCCGGACATGTCAGACACCTCCTCGTCGTCACTGTAGCGATCCCAATCGCGCCGTGGGTGAGGTGAGTCACTCTGGGTGTCCGGCAACAGAAAAGCTACTGGCGGGTAACCTTGCCGACATGTCCGCCGCGAGGCGCGAGCAACCGGCGGTGGGCCGACCGCAACGGTGCGTTCAAAACAGGAGGGTCGTAGTAGCGCGATGAATATCGTCGTACTGGTCAAGCAGGTACCCGACTCCGGTGCCGAGCGCGCCCTGAGCGCTGACTACTCGGTGGACCGCGCGTCCTCGAGCAATGTCATCAACGAGATGGACGAATACGCCATCGAGGAAGCGCTGAAGATCAAGGAGGCGCACGGCGGCGAGGTGACCGTTCTGACGGTCGGTCCGTCCGGCGCCACCGAGTCGATCCGCAAGGCGCTCTCGATGGGTCCCGATAAAGCGGTTCACGTTCAGGACGACGCGCTGCACGGTTCGTGCGCGATCGCCACCTCCAAGGTTCTCGCCGCCGCGCTGCGCACGCTGAACGCTGACCTGATCATCAGCGGCGCCGAGTCAACCGACGGCCGTGTCCAGGTCGTCCCGCACATGCTCGCCGAGCTCCTCGGCGTGGCCGCTCTCACCGGCGCCCGCAAGCTCACTGTGGACGGTTCGCAGCTGACCGTCGAGCGGCAGACCGACGAGGGTTACGAGGTCGTCACGGCCGCCACCCCGGCGATCGTGAGCGTCTGGGACACCATCAACGAGCCGCGGTACCCGTCCTTTAAGGGCATCATGGCCGCGAAGAAGAAGCCGGTGCAGAGCCTGTCCCTGGGCGACCTCGGCGTCTCCGCGGACGAGGTCGGCTTCGCCGGCGCCACCAGCCAGGTGCTGGAGTTCTCGAAGCGCCCGGCGCGTACCGGCGGCGCGAAGGTCCTTGACGAGGGTGACGGCGGCACGCAGCTGGTCGCGTACCTCGCCACCGAGAAGTTTGTCTGAGCGGGGACGGGTAAGAGAGATGGCTGAAGTACTGGTAGTTGTCGAGGCGGGCGTCAAGAAGGTCACCCTCGAGATGCTGACGATCGCTCGTGGGCTCGGTTCGGTCTCCGCGGTGGTGTTCGGCGAGGCCGACACCGCGAAGCTCGCCGAGTACGGCGCCGAGAAGATCTACACCGCGTCCGGTGAGGACGTGGCGGGTTACCTGGTGGCGCCGAAGGCCACCGTGCTCGCCGAGCTGGTCAAGCAGGTGCAGCCGGCCGCCGTGCTGCTCGGCTCGACCCAGGAGGGCAAGGAGATCGCCGCCCGCCTGGCGATCAAGCTGGACAACGGCCTGCTCACCGACGCGGTTTCGGTCGAGGCCGACGGCACCGCCACGCAGGTGGTCTTCGCCGGTTCCACGATCGTCAAGTCCAAGGTCACCAAGGGCCTGCCGATCGTCACCATCCGCCCGAACTCGGTCACCCCGGAAGCCGCTCCGGCGTCGCCGACGACCGAGGCGCTGACCGTGTCGGCCTCCGACGCGGACAAGCTGACCAAGGTCGTCGAGCGGGTCGCCGAGCAGAAGGGCTCGCGCCCCGAGCTCACCGAGGCGTCGATCGTCGTCTCCGGCGGTCGTGGCGTCGGCAACGCGGACAACTTCAAGCTGGTCGAGGAGCTCGCCGACCTGCTCGGTGGCGCGGTCGGCGCGTCCCGCGCGGCGGTCGACTCGGGTTACTACCCGCACCAGTTCCAGGTCGGCCAGACCGGCAAGACCGTGTCGCCGCAGCTCTACGTGGCGCTCGGCATCTCCGGTGCGATCCAGCACCGGGCCGGCATGCAGACCTCGAAGACCATCGTCGCGGTGAACAAGGACCCCGAGGCGCCGATCTTCGAGCTCGCCGACTTCGGCGTCGTGGGTGACCTCTTCAAGGTCGTCCCGCAGGCCGCCGACGAGGTGCGCAAGCGCAAGTAAACCCCGCTTCTGGAAACGGCCCGGCGGTTTTCCGCCGGGCCGTTTCTTCTTCCCTGGGTACGCCTGAAGCGCGCTTGATCTTTACCACTAGGACGACTGCGGGCGTCCGCCTGAAGACGGCCTAAGCTTGGAGCCGATGGCCTACTTGGATCACGCGGCGACCACGCCGATGCTGCCCGTCGCACTGGACGCTTACGTCGCCGCGGCGCGGGAGGTCGGCAATCCGTCGTCCCTGCATGCGGCCGGTCGCGGCGCCCGGCGACTGGTCGAGGAGTCCCGCGAGCGGATCGCCGCGGCACTCGGCGCCCGCCCCTCTGAGGTGATCTTCACAGGTGGCGGCACCGAGAGCGACAACCTGGCGGTCAAGGGGATCTTCTGGGCGCGGCGTGCCGCCGACCCGGCCCGGACCCTGGTGGTCGCCTCCGCTGTCGAGCACCACGCGGTGCTGGACGCGGTCGACTGGCTCGGCGCTCAGGAAGGCGCCGAGGTGGTGACCCTGCCGGTCGACGGCGACGGATGGGTCGATCCGGCGGTCGTGGCCGATCTGATCGCCGAGCGCGGCGACCAGATCGCGGTGATCAGCGTCCAGTGGGCGAACAACGAGGTCGGCACGATCCAGCCGATCGCCGAGCTGGCGCGGCTCGCGGCCGCCGCGGGCATCCCGTTCCACACCGACGCGGTGCAGGCGGCCGGCCAGATCCCGGTCGACTTCGCGGCGAGCGGTGCGGCGGCACTCACCATCACCGCGCACAAGCTGGGCGGCCCGGTCGGCGCCGGCGCGCTCCTGCTCGGCCGGGACATCGCCTGCACGCCGCTGCTGCACGGCGGCGGCCAGGAGCGCGACGTGCGCTCCGGGACGCTGGACACCCCCGGCGTGGTCGCGTTCGCCGCGGCCGTCGAGTCCGCGATCAAAACCCGGGATGAGTACGCCCAGCGCGTCGCCGCCCTCCGCGACGACCTGGCCGCCCGGGTCCGCGCGCTGGTTCCGGACGCCGTCTACAACGGTTCGGCCGCTGATCGGCTCCCCGGCAACGCGCACTTCTCCTTCCCCGGCTGCGAGGGTGACGCGCTGCTGCTGCTCCTGGACGCGCAGGGTGTCTACTGCTCGACCGGCTCGGCCTGTTCGGCCGGGGTGGCCCAGCCCAGCCACGTGCTGCTCGCGATGGGTGCCGACGACGCCCGCGCGCGCTCCTCGCTGCGCTTCACCCTCGGTCACGACAGCACGGTCGCGGACGTCGACGCGCTGCTCGCGGCGCTGCCCGGTGCGGTGGAGCGTGCCCGCCGGGCCGGAGCGTGGAAGACACCCAGATAGGCTGGGGTCATGCGAGTTCTAGCGGCCATGTCGGGCGGTGTCGATTCCGCGGTCGCGGCCGCGCGAGCAAAGGACGCCGGCCACGACGTCACCGGCGTCCACCTGGCGCTGGCCCGTAATCCTCAGACGTTCCGGACCGGAGCGCGCGGCTGCTGCACCCTGGAGGATTCCCGGGACGCGCGCCGCGCCGCCGATGTGATCGGCATCCCGTTCTACGTGTGGGACATGGCGGAGGAGTTCCACGACAACGTGGTCGACGACTTCGTCAACGAGTACGCGGCCGGCCGCACGCCGAACCCCTGCCTGCGCTGCAACGAGAAGATCAAGTTCGAGGCAGTGCTGGACCGCGCGGTGGCGCTCGGGTTCGACGCCGTGGTGACCGGTCACCACGCCCGCCTCGGCGCCGACGGGCTGCTGCGGCGCAGCGTCGACATCGCCAAGGACCAGTCGTACGTTCTGGCCGTTCTCACCCGGGCGCAGCTGGACCGGGCGGTCTTCCCGCTCGGTGACTCGACGAAGGAGCAGGTGCGCGCCGAGGCCGCGGCCCGTGACCTCGCGGTCGCCGACAAGCCTGACTCGCACGACATCTGCTTCATCTCGGACGGCGACACCCGGGGCTTCCTGGAGAGCAAGCTCGGCAGCGCGCCCGGCGACATCGTCGACGGCCGCACGGGCGAGACGCTGGGTTCCCACAACGGGGCCTACGGCTTCACCATCGGTCAGCGCAAGGGGCTGGACCTGCGGGTTCCGGCCGCGGACGGCCGCCCTCGCTATGTGCTTTCGATCACTCCGGTGTCGAACACGGTGACGGTTGGTCCTCGTGAGGATCTCGAGGTCGACGTGGTGACCGCGGATCGACCGGTGTGGCACTCGTCTGCGGATATCGCCGACTGCGAGGTCCAGCTCCGGGCGCATGGTGAGGTGGTCTCCGCTGCTGTCTCGCTGGCAGACGGTGTGCTGACCGCCCGGTTGAAGTCGCCGGCTCGCGGCGTCGCCGCCGGTCAGGCCATCGTCGCCTATCGGCCGGACGCCGACGGTGACATCGTGCTCGGCTCCGCGACCATCACCGCGGGAAGCCGGGCCGCCGCCAATGCCTGATTTCCCCTGGCCGTCCGGGTCCGCCACCGGCATCGGCTCGATGCCCGGCACCGATGTCGCCGAGGCGCAACGGATCATCTTCGGCGAGCTGCCCAGCCTGCCGCACCTGGCCGAGCTGCCGGGCCGTGGCCCGGGCTCCGACATGATCGGGCGGACCGCGGGTCTGCTGGTCGAGATGCCGGTCCAGGTCTACGCCGGGCGCTGGCAGATCGCGTCGCGACCCGGCAAGGACCTCCGGCGTACCGATGATCTTTTGGAACGCGACCTGGACCAGCTCACCGAGCAGGGTGACGGCTTCACCGGCACGGTGAAGATCCAGGCGGCCGGCCCGTGGACCCTCGCGGCCAGCCTCGACCTGCCGATCGGCGGGCGGATGCTGCGTGACCTGGGCGCGGTGCGCGACCTCACCGACTCGCTGGCCGAGGGTCTGCGCCGGCACGTCGCCGACGTGCGCAAACGGCTTCCCGGCGCGACCGTGCTGCTGCAGCTCGACGAGCCGTCGCTGCCGGCCGTGCTGGCCGGGCACGTGCCCACCGAGAGTGGCCTGTCGGCCTATCGCGTGGTGTCCGCGCCGGCCGCGGCGACCCGGCTGCGCACGATCTCCGAGGCCGTCGACGCCCCCGTCGTGATCCACTGCTGTGCGCCGGACCTGCCGTTGCAGGTGGTCCGGGACGCTCGTGCCGCCGCCGTCTCGCTCGACCTCTCCCTGGTCAAGGACCTGGACCCGCTCGGCGAGGCGATCGAGGCCGGACTGGGCATCTTCGTGGGCGCGGTCCCCTCGACCGGCCCGGCCCGGCCGGACGCCAAGCAGATCGCCGCTCGGGTGACCACGCTGTGGCAGCGGCTCGGCTTCCCGGCGGCGCTGCTGCCCCAGCAGGTGGTGATCACGCCGGCCTGCGGCCTGGCGGGAGCCACCCCTGGGTACGCGCGAGAGGTCCTCAAAGCCCTCACCGAAGCCGGTCGGCGCATCTCCGAGGTGTGACTCCCAGTTTTGTCAGTGGGTGGGGCTACCGTGCTCCATAGGTCTCACTGACAGGGGGTTCGTGGTGGACGGTTCGCCTACGCCGCAGGCGAGTGCGCGTCATGCCGAGCTGGCCGACGAGATCCGCGGCCACCAATATCGCTATTACGTGCTCGACGCGCCGACGATCACCGACGGCGACTTCGACGTGCTGCTGCGCGAGCTCGAGGCGCTGGAGACCGAGTTCCCGGTCCTGCGCACGCCCGATTCCCCGACGCAAAATGTGGGCGGCACCTTCTCCAGCGACTTCGCCTCGGTCGACCACATCGAGCGGATGATGTCGCTGGACAACGTCTTCAACACCGACGAGCTCGCCACCTGGGCCGAGCGGACGGTGCGTGACTCCGGCGGTCCGGTGCGGTTCCTCTGCGAGCTCAAGATCGACGGCCTGGCGATCAACCTGACCTATGAGAAAGGCCGCCTGGTCCGCGGCGCCACCCGCGGCGACGGGCGCACCGGCGACGACGTCACGCCCAACGTGCGCGCGGTCGGCGGCATCCCGGAGCGGCTCACCGGTGACGACGTGCCCGACCTGCTTGAGGTGCGCGGCGAGATCTACTTCCCGGCCGAGGCCTTCGCCGGCCTCAACGCGAGCCTGGTCGAGCGCGGCAAGGACCCTTATATGAACCCGCGCAACGCCGCCGCCGGCAGCCTGAGGCAGAAAGATCCACGGATCACCGCCTCCCGTGGCCTGCGCATGGTGGTGCACGGCATCGGCGCCCGCGAGGGCTTCCAGCCGGCGTCCCAGTCCCATGCCTACGAGGTGATGAAAGCGTGGGGCCTGCCGACCAGCGAGCGGTGGCGGCTCTGCGACGACATGGACGGCGTCCGGGCGTTCATCGACTACTACGGCAAGCACCGCCATGACGTCGAGCACGACATCGACGGCGTCGTGGTCAAGGTCGACGACGTGGCGATCCAGGGCCGGCTCGGCTCGACCAGCCGGGCGCCGCGCTGGGCGATCGCGTTCAAATACCCGCCCGAGGAGGTCACCACCAAGCTGCTCGACATCGCGGTCAACGTGGGGCGCACCGGCCGCGTGACGCCCTATGCGGTGCTGGAGCCGGTCAAGGTGGCCGGGTCGGTGGTCGCCCAGGCGACGTTGCACAACGAGCAGGAGGTCGCCCGCAAAGGCGTGCTGATCGGCGACACCGTGGTGCTGCGCAAGGCCGGCGACGTGATCCCGGAGATCCTCGGCCCGATCCTCGAGCTGCGCCCGGCCGACGCCCGGCCGTTCGTGATGCCGGCCGAGTGCCCGGACTGCGGCACCCCGCTCGCCCCGGCGAAAGAGGGCGACATCGACATCCGGTGTCCGAACTCCGAGTTCTGCTCCGGCCAGCGCCGCGAGCGGCTGGAGCACGTGGGCAAACGAGACGTTCTCGACATCGAGGTGCTCGGCGCCAAGGCCGCCCGGGCGATGATCGACTCAGGTGCGCTGCACGACGAGGGCGACCTCTTCGGCCTCACCGAGGATGATCTGCGCCGGGTCCCGTTCTTCGTGAAACAGAACGGCGATCTCAGCGCCAACGCCGGCAAGATGCTGCAGAGCCTGGCCGAGGCGAAATCCCGCCCGCTGGCGAAAATCCTGGTCGCGCTCTCGATCCGGCACGTCGGCCCGACCGCGGCCAAGGCACTGGCCGTCGAGTTCGGCTCGATGACGGCGCTGGAGGAGCTGCTCGCCAGGACAGCCGCCGAGCCGGCGATCGTGGAGGCCACAGCGGAGGCAGCGGAAGCCGTGCGGGCCGCATCGTCTGAGGGTGGTTCGCCTGACGCCTCGTTGGCCGAGGGTGAGGCGGCCGAGGGTGAAGCGGCCCAGGCGGAGGCGGCCGAGGCTGCCGTGGCCGCGGAGTCCGCGAAGCGGAAAGCCAAGGTCGTCGACCCGCTCGCCGCGGTCACCGACGTCGGCCCGATCATCGCGCACAGCCTCCGCGAGTGGTTCACCGTCGACTGGCACCGGGAGATCGTCCGCAAGTGGCGTGACGCCGGGGTGAGGATGGCCGACGAGCGGGTCGACACCGGTCCCCGCCCACTGGCCGGTCTGACCGTGGTGGTCACCGGCACGCTGAGCGGCTTCACCCGGGACCAGGCGTCCGAGGCGGTGACCTCGCGCGGCGGCACGGTGAGCGGCTCGGTGTCGAAAAAGACCGGCTTCGTGGTGGTCGGCGACAACCCCGGCAGCAAATACGACAAGGCGCTCTCGCTGAAGGTGCCGGTTCTCGACGCGGCGGGCTTCACGGTTCTGCTGAGCGACGGGCCGGACGCCGCCCGGGAGGTCGCCGAGCACGGCTGATCGGCCGTAACCCAAACGGGGGATTTAGGAGCATTCCCGCGTCTGGCGCCTTATGCCGGTTTAGTTACGCATAGGTAGTTTAACCTAGAAAGCGCCATGTGGATCTATGGTGTAGTCGATCGGTGATCGAGGCCATCATGGAGGTCGCATGGATGCCGCTCGCCTGCATATCGCCGGCTATGAGGCTGCCGTTGGTCCGTGCGCCGACACAGGCCCCGAGCAACAACAACCGGCCCCGGTCACACCGGGGCCGGACGCCACACGTCTGGACATTCACTGCTTCGACCCGGGAAAGCCGGAGCCGGAGCGGCCGGACAGCGCCCGCCCGCTGACCGGGACCCGGCGCCGCCGCACGATCGTCATCACCGCGATCGGGTCGGTCGCCGGAGGGCTCGTGCTCTGGGCCGCCGACCCCGGGGCGTTCGCCGGGCTCCCGGCCGCCTTCTGGGTGATGGCGGTCCTCGCGCTCATCGCGGACGCCCGGCCCTACCTGGTGCCCGGCCGCCGGGCCAGCGCGATCATCCTGCCGTCGATCTGCTTCACGTTCGCGATCCTGCTGGCGTGGGGCGGTCCGCCGGCTCTGGCGGTTCAGTTCGCGGCGGTCACCGTGGCCGGCGTACGGCTGCGGCATTCCGTCCGCCGGACTCTGCACCTGGCTCTGCAGCACGCGGTCGCGCTCGGTGCCGCCGCGGCCGTCGCTGCCCTCACGTCACTGCGCATCGGGCCGGAGGACCTGGCGGCCGGCCCGAGCTGGCACGATGCCGCCCTCACCTGCGCCACCGCTGCTGCCTGGATCGCGGCACGGTATGCGGCAGCGGCTGCCGTACGCCGCTGGACCGTCGACAGCCGGCCGCGCATCCACCGCCGGCGCGGGCACGCCGACCTGCTGGCCACCGCGGCACTGCTGCTGCTCGGGCCGATCCTGCTGGTCGCCGCGGTGGTGAGCCCGGCCCTGCTGCCGCTGGCCCTGCTCGCGCTGCACGCCGTGCACCGGATGGTCCGCTGGGCCGGTGAGTCGGAGCGGGCCGCCCGGTTCGACTCGCTCACCGGGCTGCCGAACCGCCGGGCGTTGCAGGCCGCGATCGCCGAGCGCTCCCCGGATCGGCGCCGCGCGCTGCTCCTGCTGGACCTGGACCGATTCCGTACGGTCAATGACGCTCTCGGCCACGGCGCCGGCGACCGCCTGCTGGCCCGGGTGGGCGACCGTCTCGCCGCCGTGGTCCCGGCACACGACCTGGTCGTCCGGCTCGGTGGCGACGAGTTCGCGGTCCTCGCCACCCGGGTGGAGGGCCCGGCCGCGGCCCGGCGGATCGCGCAGCACCTGTCCGAGGCGCTGAGCCGCCCGTTCCCGCTGGACGGCACGCCGGTGGAGCTGAGCGCCTCGATCGGGATAGCGCTCCAGTCCGGCCGCCGTGATGCCGGGACGCTGCTGCGCGAGGCCGAGGCCGCGATGTACGAGGCGAAGCAGCGCGGTGACCAGCTCGCCGTGCACGGCCCGGACGCGGCCCACCACTCGCCGGACCGGCTGGCGCTGCTCGCCGAGCTGCGCACGGCCCTGCGCAAGGACCCGGCCGACGACGGGATAGTGCTCTTTTACCAGCCGCAGATCGCGATCGCGACCGGCGAGGTGACCGGGGTGGAGGCACTGCTGCGCTGGTGTCACCCGCGGCGCGGAACGGTCGGCCCCGAGGAGCTGCTGCGGGCGGCCGAGCCGACCCCGGTGATGCGGATGCTGACGGCCCGCGTACTGGAAGAAGTGATCATCCAGCTGGCGCAGTGGTGCTCGCAGGGGCGGCCGTTGCGGGCCGCGGTCAACGTGAGCGCCCGGGACCTGCACGCCGGCGACATCGCCGACCGGGTCGGCGCCCTGCTGGAGCGGTACGCGGTCCCCGCCGAACTCCTCCAGCTGGAGATAACCGAGAGCGCGCTGATGGCCGACCCGCACCGGGTGCTGGAGACGACGACCCGGCTGAGCCGGATGGGCGTGGCGATCTCGCTGGACGATTTCGGCACCGGGTACTCGTCGTTGCAGCACCTGCGCCGGCTTCCGCTCGCCGAGGTCAAGATCGACAGGTCGTTCGTGCTGGGCATGGCGACCGACAAGGGCGACGCGGCGATCGTACGCTCGGTGGTGGGTCTGGCCGAGGCACTCGGCCTGCGCGCGGTCGCCGAGGGTGTGGAGGACGAGGCGACCTGGCGGCTTCTGGCCGCGGCAGGCTGTCACACGGCGCAGGGCTGGTTCCACGCGCGCCCGATGCCGGCGGCCGATCTCGCCGAGTGGCTGGCCCGGTACCGGCCGGTCCAGCCCCGGAAAATAGACTCAGGCAAACCGTCGAAACTATGAGGGGGCAGGATGGCCGCCATCTCCCGCGAAGAGGTAGCGCACCTGGCGCGCCTGTCGCGGCTCGCCGTGACCGAAGAGGAGCTTGATCGATTCGCGGGTCAGCTCGATGTGATCCTGCAGTCGGTCGCCCGGGTCGGTGAGGTGGCGGCGGATGACATTCCGCCGACGTCGCACTCGGTCCCGCTGACCAACGTGTACCGCGAGGACGTCCCTGCACCGAGCCTCACGCAGGAGGAGGCGCTCTCCGGCGCGCCCGACGCCTACGAGGGCCGCTTCCGGGTTCCGCGCATCCTGGACGAGGAGGACTGATCGTGACCGACCTGACCAGGCTGAGCGCGGCGTCTCTCGCCGCCAAGATCGCCAGCAAGGAGGTGTCGGCGGTCGAGGTGACCACCGCTCACCTCGACCGGATCGCGGCCGTCGATCCTCGCGTCCACGCGTTCCTGCACGTCGACCGGGAGGGCGCTCTCGACGCCGCCCGCAAGGTCGACGCCGGGGAGATCACCGGCCCGCTGGCCGGCGTTCCGATCGCGGTCAAGGACGTGGTGACGACCAAGGGCGTACCCACCACCGCCGCCTCCAAGATCCTTGAGGGCTGGAAGCCGCCTTATGACGCGACGATCGTCGAGCGTCTGAAAAAGGCCGGCATGCCGATCCTCGGCAAGACCAACATGGACGAGTTCGCGATGGGCTCCTCCACGGAGTACAGCGCGTACGGCGCCACGAACAACCCGTGGGACCTGGGTCGCATCCCGGGCGGCTCGGGTGGTGGCTCGGCCGCCGCGCTGGCCGCTTACGAGGCGCCGCTCGCGATCGGCACCGACACCGGTGGCTCGATCCGCCAGCCGGGCGCGGTCACCGGAACCGTCGGGGCGAAGCCGACCTACGGCGGCACCTCGCGGTACGGCCTGATCGCCTTCTCCTCGTCGCTGGACACCCCGGGCCCGTGCGGCCGGACCGTCGAGGACACCGCTCTGCTGCACTCGGTGATGGCCGGTTACGACCCCCGGGACTCGACGTCGATCAACCAGCCGGTGCCGGATGTCATTAAAGCCGCCCAGCTCGGCAAAAATGGTGACTTGTCCGGCGTCAAGCTCGGCGTCGTCAAGGAGTTCGCCGGCGACGGTTCCGAGCCGGGCGTCCTGAGCGCCTTCAAGGACTCGCTGGAAGCCCTGGTCAAGCTCGGTGCCGAGATCGTCGAGGTCTCCTGCCCGAACTTCCAGTACGCCCTCCCGGCCTACTATCTGATCGCCCCCAGCGAGGCGTCCAGCAACCTGGCCCGCTTCGACGGTGTGCGGTACGGCCTGCGCGAAGGCGACAACGGCAGCCACTCCCTCGAAGAGGTCATGTCGCTGACCCGCGAGGGCGGCTTCGGTCCCGAGGTGAAGCGCCGCATCATCATCGGCACCTACGCGCTCTCCAGCGGTTACTACGACGCGTACTACGGCCAGGCGCAGAAGGTCCGCACGCTGATCACCCGGGACTTCCAGTCCGCG
Organism: Actinoplanes lutulentus; assembly: GCF_003259845.1. Classification (GTDB taxonomy): domain Bacteria; phylum Actinomycetota; class Actinomycetes; order Mycobacteriales; family Micromonosporaceae; genus Actinoplanes; species Actinoplanes lutulentus. The sequence continues at coordinate 110,550 of NZ_QLMJ01000025.1, read as the reverse complement.
TTCGAGCAGGTCGACGTGCTGGTCTCGCCGACCACCCCGTTCGTGGCGTTCCCGTTCGGATCCCGGACCAGCGATCCGTACCAGATGTACCTCGCCGACCTCTTCACCATCCCGACGAACCTGTACGGCGGACCGGCCATCTCGGTGCCGTGCGGTCTCTCCGAGGGCCTGCCGGTCGGCTTCCAGATCATGGCCCCGACGATGGCCGACGACCGGATGTACCGGGTCGCGGCAGCGCTGGAGTCCGCCGTCGGCTCTTTCACTCCTCCGGAGCTGTGAGATGACATACGAAGAGATCCTCACCAAGTACGAGCCCGTGGTCGGCCTGGAGACGCACGTCGAACTGGGCACCAGGACCAAGATGTTCTGCGGGTGCAAGACCGACTTCGGCGCCGAGCCGAACACCCAGACCTGCCCGGTCTGCCTGGCCCTGCCGGGTGCTCTGCCGGTGATGAACCGGGCCGCCATCGCGGCGACGATCCAGATCGGCCTCGCGCTGAACTGCGACATCGCCGAGTGGTGCCGGATGGCCCGGAAGAACTACTTCTACCCGGACATGCCGAAGAACTTCCAGACCTCGCAGTACGACGAGCCGCTCTGTGTCGAGGGCTACGTCGACGTGGTCGTCGACGGCAAGGAATACCGGATCGGCATCGAGCGGGTGCACATCGAGGAGGACACCGGTAAGACGCTGCACGTGGGCGGCGCCACCGGTCGCATCCACGGCGCCACCGAGTCGCTCGTCGACTACAACCGGGCCGGCATCCCGCTCGTCGAGATCGTGACGAAGCCGGTTCCCGGTCTCGGCTCGCTCGCCCCGGAGATCGCCAAGGCGTACGTGGCCGAGCTCCGCGACATCGTCCGCGCGCTCGGCGTCTCGGACGTGCGCATGGAGCAGGGCTCGATGCGCTGCGACGTGAACACCTCGCTGAACCTGCCGGGTGAGGAGTGGGGCACGCGTACCGAGACCAAGAACGTCAACTCGCTCCGCTCGGTCGAGCGCGCGGTCCGCTCCGAGATCATCCGCCAGGCGGCGATCCTGGACGACGGCGGCAAGATCTTCCAGGAGACGCGGCACTTCCAGGAGACCACCGGCGACACCCGCTCGGGCCGCTCCAAGGAGACCGCGACCGACTACCGCTACTTCCCCGAGCCCGACCTGGTGCCGATCGCACCGGCGCCGGAGTGGGTGGCCGAGCTGAAAGCGGCGCTCCCGGAGAAGCCCAGCGTGAAGCGGGCCCGCCTCCGCGAGGACTGGGGCATCTCCGAGGTCGACATGCAGTCGGTGGCGAACGCCGGCGCGGTCGAGCTCATCGAGGAGACCATCGCCGCGGGTTCCTCCGCGGCCGGCGCCCGCAAGTGGTGGATGGGCGAGCTGGCCCGCCGCGCCAACGAGCTCGACGTCGACCTGGCCGCGGTCGGCGCGACCCCGGCCCAGGTCGCGGCGCTGCAGAAACTCGTCGACGCCGGCAAGCTCAACGACAAGCTGGCCCGCCAGGTCCTGGAAGGCGTCGTCGCCGGCGAGGGCGACCCGGCCGAGGTCATGGCGTCCCGAGGCCTCGAGGTCGTCAACGACACCGGCGCCCTGACGAAGGCCGTCGACGAGGCCATCGCCGCCAACCCGGAGATCGCCGCGAAGATCCGCGACGGCAAGGTGGCAGCAGCCGGCGCCCTGGTAGGCGCCGTCATGAAAACCACGCGCGGCCAGGCCGACGCCAAGGCCGTCCGCGACCTACTCCTGGAGCGCCTCGGCGTCTCCTAACCCTTTCGGTACGCCCAACCGCCCGGTCCTGACTCCTTCAGGACCGGGCGGTGGCATTCCCGCCGGGGTGAGTGGCCGTCTGATCGCAGCGGGCAGTGAGCTGGGCGTTTGTGGGAGCGTTCCCAATGTTCACGTTAACAGCTGCTTGATCAGCTGAAACCTGCAACAAAATGCAACTGCGTCCTCTCTTGACCAGGGTATTTGTGAGCGACAACATCGATGAACGTCGGTCCCCCGAAATCCCCTGGAAATGTGCCCGCTTCCCCGGCGGGCAGAGAGGAACGACCCCATGAGTACGCCAGGAAGACGACGACGCTGGATGGCTGTGGCTGTCACGGCGATCACCACGGCGGCGCTCGGTGCTGCCGGGCTCGTCACGGCTCAGCAGGCGAGCGCCGCAAGCATCGACCTCAGTGCCTACTACGTGTTGAAGAACCAGAACAGCGGCAAGGTGCTCGACGTCTGGAACTACTCCACCGCCGACGGCGCCGTCATCAACCAGTGGACCCAGAACAACGGCGACTGGCAGCAGTTCAAGTTCCTCGACATGGGCAGTGGCTTCTACCGCCTGCAGGCCAAGCACAGCGGCAAGGTCCTCAACGTGCAGGGCGCCTCGACCGCCGACGGCGCGCAGGTCATCCAGTCCAACGGCGACCGGAACGCGACCAGCCAGCAGTGGTCGATCCAGGACATCGGCAGCAACATTCAGCTGATCAACCGGAACAGCGGCAAGGCCCTGGAGGTCTTCGAGTGGTCCACGGCCGACGGCGGCAACGTGGTCCAGTACGCCGACCAGAACTTCGCGAACCAGCAGTGGCAGCTGATCAAAATCGGTAGCAGCGGTGGCGGCACCGGCCCGACCACGCCGTGGCCGAGCGAGACCGGCAGCGTGAAGGTGGACGCCACCATCGCGGTGTCGTCGAGCGGCCTGGACGGCGGCAACAAGCGCTACTACGGCATCGGTGACGGCGGGCAGAGCGAGAGCCAGGACCCGATGTTCAAGCTCGCCAACGGCGCCACCCTGTCGAACGTGATCATCGGCGCTCCGGCCGGTGACGGCGTGCACTGCGACGGCAACTGCACCCTGCGCAACGTGTGGTGGCTGGACGTGGGCGAGGACGCGGCGACGTTCCGCGGTGGCAGCTCGACCGTGGCCACCGTCGACGGCGGCGGCGCGAAGTCCGCCTCGGACAAGGTGTTCCAGCACAACGGCGGCGGCACCCTGACCATCAAGAACTTCCAGGTGACGAACTTCGGCAAGCTGTACCGGTCGTGTGGCAACTGCTCGACCCAGTACAAGCGGACCGTGGTCATCCAGAACATCCGGGCCACCGCACCGGGCACGTCGATCGCCGGGATCAACACGAATTACGGCGACACCGCGACGCTCAGCGGGATCACCATCGTGGGCGACAGCTCCAAGAAGATCTCGATCTGCGACCGGTACACCGGCAACAGCAGCGGCAACGAACCCACCAAGACCGGATCGGGCGCGGACGGCACGTACTGCCGGTACTCGTCCTCGGACATCACCTACTCGTAACCACTGACGGCGACGGAGTCGGGCTCTCCTCCGGGGCGAGCCCGACCACGTTGCGCTGCATCTCCACGTTCGACTGGCCGGTGCCGCCCAGCTGGATGTCGTCGTACGCCTTCAGCTCTTTGTTCTCGTCGAAGTAGAGGACCGACAGCGTCAGCGGGGTCGGCTCCTCGTTCTCCAGGCCGCGCAGGCCGGCGCCGCCGGTCGAGCCCTCGATCATCAGGCGGGTGGTCATCAGTGGCTCGGCGACCGTCGCGGAGGGTGCCGGAGCGACCGAGGCCGACGCCGACGGGTCCGGCTCGGGTGCGACCGGCGCCGGCAGGATCGAGACCGACCGCTGATGTTTGTGACCGGCCAGCACCAGCGGGACCAGGCCGGACAGCGGCTGCGCCATCCCCGGGTCGTGGACCAGCGCGATGTCGACCTTGTTCGTGGAGCCGCGGACCGTGGTGGCCAGGGCCTCGCCGGCGACGGTGAGAAGCTCCGGACCGGCATCGTCGCCGGCCTCGTTGGTCTCGCTTTTGTCCGGGGTGAACTGCGGATCGCCGATGCCGGCGATGGTCAGGCCGTCGACCGTGGTCACCGCGTTGTCGAGGACGACCGCGTTGCTCTGCCGGCCGACGGCGGCCTGGATCGCGGACGAGTCGTGGTTGCCGCGCACGTAGATGTACGGCACCTGGATCGACGGGATCGACGAGACGTAACCGGTCTCGGCGTCGCTGCCCCAGTCGACGATGTCGCCGGTGTCGATCACCGCGTCGATCTCGAAGGTCTCCACGACCGTGCGGATCAGGCCCCAGGAAGCCGGGTTCAGATGCAGGTCGGAGACGTGCAGCAGCCGGGTGGTGTTGCCGGCCGGCTCGTAGACGGGCAGCGTCGAGATCGTCGCGTAGACCCGGCTCACGTTGCCGACGATCGCCTGGAGCTGCTCGGCGTACCGGCCGTAGTTGTCCGCGATGCGGCGCGCGTCACCGACCACGGCGGGCGCGTTGACCAGCAGTCCTTCGTACCGTGGCTCGCTGATCGCGTCCGGTCGCAGCGTGCCTGCCGCGAGGCCGAGGCTGCCGACCGAGACCACCAGGGCGGTGACTCCGGCCGCCGCGGTGCGGCGGACGTCGCGGAAGATCAGCGCGGCGCAGAGCAGCGCGCTCAGAACGGCAAGCCCGAGGGTACGCAGACCGAGGCGGGACACTCCTGCGGTGACCTCGTCGACCGCCCGGTCACCGGCTGTGGAGATCGCCGACGGGTTGTCGATGAGCGCCTCGGTGCGGCTCTGGTCGAGCGATCCGAGGGCGACCTTGAGATGCAGCGGGCCGCGATGGCTGTCCAGATGCAGGGAGCCCAGCGGCGGGATGTCGACCTCGGTGCCGCCGTGCACCGACGGCTTGATCGACATTTCGGCGCTGAACGGGCCGACATTGATGCTCGTCTGCGCGAAGAGCATCACGCCGATCATCGCGCCGATCACGCTGACCAGGCCGACCGCGGCGCCGACCCGGATCCGCCGGCTCCACTTGTTACGCCACATCCGGCCGGTGAAACGGCCGGCGGTCCCCAGGTGACGGGCAGCAGTGCCCAGGCGCCGGCGCCACACTGGCGCCGGCGGAGCGTTTTCCGATGTCATCGAGGGCTCACCTGCCCGAATCCCCGTCCGGTGAAACAGCCATGGGCGTCAACTCCGGCCGGCGCCGCCGTCCGAGAAGACCAGCCTGATCAGCCGGTCGTCCTCGGGGCCCGGCTCGCCGCCGTCCTCCTGGTTCGACGTGCTGAGCCAGAGCGAGCCGTCCGGCGCGGCGACCAGGGCGCGCAGCCGGCCGTACTCCTCGCTGAGCAGCTCCTGCGGGGTGCCGAGAACCGTACCGTTGGCGGTGACGGAGAGCAGGTAGAGCCGCTCGCCGACCAGGCAGGTGGTGGCAACGAGGCTGTCGACGGCGGCCACGCCGCCGCAGGCCGACTCGGTGGACGGCCAGAAGACCATCGGGTTTCGCAGTTTCGTGTCGGTGCTGTCGCCGTCGGCTTTCGGCCAGCCGTAGTTGCCGCCCTTGGCCACCACGTTCAGCTCGCTGGTCAGCGGCTGGGTGGTGTCGGTGGCGAACAGCCGGCCGTCGCCGTCCCAGGCGAGGCCCTGCACGTTGCGGTGGCCGGAGGACCAGACCGTCGAGTTCTTCACCGGGTTGCCGGTGGCGGGCTTGCCGGCCGTGGTGATCCGCAGGATCTTGCCGCCGAGGCTTTTCGGGTTCTGCGCGAGGGTGCCGGTGGGTGTGCCGTCACCGGTGCCGACGTAGAGGAAACCGTCGGGGCCGAAGGCGAGCGCCCCGCCGTTCTGATCGGGGGAGCGCGGGATGCCGGTCAGGATCGGCTGCAGCTTGCCGCCGGCCAGCTTGCCGACCCGGTTGTCGCGATCGGTGGAGTAATAGACGTACAGCGTCTTGTCGGTGTCGTAATCGGGGGAGACCGCGATGCCGAGCAGGCCGCCGTCGCCGGAGGCGCGCACCTCGTCGAGCCGGTCCAGCTCGCTGACCTTGAGACCCTCGGCGTCGGACTCCGGGCCCACCTTCAGAACGCGGGCCGTGTCGCGCTCGGTGACCACGGCCGAGCCGTCCGGCAGGAACGCGATGCCCCACGGGACCTCGAGGTCTTTCGCCAGGACGGTGAGCGCGGCCTCCCGGTCACCGGAGTCCTGGCCGGAGGTGGGCGCGGCCGAGGGCCGGGAGAGGTTGGGTGGTTCGCCGGCCTGGTCCGGTCCTGGCGGTCCGAAGCTGCATCCGGTGGTCAGCACCAGAACGGCACCGACCGTCGCGACCGCGGCACGGCGCGAGCGGGAACGCACGACCAGACCACCCCCTCAGGCTCTTGCCGACCAGGGTAGCCGTGCGGGCTGAGAGATCCCGGAGATCATTGATCCGTCGTGGCGGTGTCGCTGCCGACCCGGTGGCCGCCGGCGGCCAGCACGAGCGGAAGGTTGTTCTGGGTGACACCGGTCAGCCGGATGACGTTGCCGTTGTCGAGCAGGGCGGAGACCCGGCCGTGGGTGTCCGGGGCGAGCTCGGAGATCCGGCTCCACGGCACCCGGCTGCCGCCGAACAGGGCGCGGACCCGCAGCTCGTCCGGGTAGACGTCGGTGCCGGCCCGATAGGTCCAGATCAGCACAGCGAGTGGGATCAGCAGAATCGGGGCGAGAGCCCACGACTGGCCGGCCACCGGGAGCGCGCCGACGAGGGCGATCCCGGCCGCGACGAGGACGGCGCCGGATTTACGGACACGGAGGGCGGGACGACTGGACACCCGTCCATCCTCCCACCACGACCCGGGGCCGGACCGGCAGCATCGCTCGATTTGACCGCTGTCGCTGGATGGCAGACGATTCCGTTCATGGGACGGCGTCACACCGGCCCGTAACCCGATCCGGGGACAGTCGTTGACTCCGGTGCAGTTCCTCGCTTCCATGACCCCCACCTCGCCGGGGCTCACCGACCCTGCGGGGGAACACCGCAGAGGACACCCGTGGCTGTGTCGCACCCCGCGCCGGCCCCGCCCTGGATTCGCGCCCGGGCGGTACTGGTCACTGTGCCGAGCGCCGCTGCCGTGCTGCTCGCGGCCGGCGCCGCCGGCCTGCTGCCGGCTTCGCTCGCGCTCGCCTGCGCGGTGGGTTGCGCCGGTCTCTTCGCTGCGGCTTCCCTCTTGGGTACGGCATTAGCGCTGCACCGTGCCGAGCAGGCCTTCGCATCGTGTCGCGGCGCTGGACTGGTCGGCATGGGCACCCTCGTCGCGACCGCCACCGCCCTGGTGCCGTGGTGGAACCCGCCGGACGCGACCGGCTGGCTCACCACCGGCCTGGCCGTTGCCGCCTGCTGTTACGTGGCCGGCGTCTCGCTGCTGCCGGGCGCCGCACGCAGCTGGCCGGTCCGGCTGCGGCGGGCCTTCGACGGCGCCGGCCTCGGTGTCAGCCTGAGCTTCGCGGCATACCTGGTGCCGGGCGTGGCGACCCGGCCCGCGGCGGTGCCGGCCATGCTGATCGCGACCGGCGGCGTCGCGGTCGTCACGGTGGTCGTGCTGCGAGCGCGTCCCCGGCCGCGCCCGGCGATGTGGTGCGGCGGCGGCGCGGCCCTGGTGCTGCTGGCGCTCGGCGCAGTGGCCGCGCTGGTCGACGCGGGCCAGAGTGGTGCCGGCCAGAGTGGTGCGGGGCAGGGCGGTCCTCTTCTGGCGCTCGCCGGACTGCTGATCATCGCCGGGATGACCGCCTCGGCGCTCGGCGGTTCCCGGCGCGACATCCCGCTGCCACCGTTGGAGCCGCGCAACCCGGACCAGTACCTGGCGAGTTACCCACTGCTGGCGATCCCGGCGGCGGTCGGCGTGGTCGCGGCGGTCTGGCACTTGGTGACCGTCCGCCGGTTCGACAACCAGGCGATCATTTTCGGTCTCGTGATGGTCAGCGTCCTGGTGGTCCGCGAGCTGCTGGTGGTCCGCGACATCCGCCGGTACGCCGGCCGGCTCCGGATCGCCGAAGCGCACTTCCGTTCGCTCGTCGCCGGCGCGACCGATCTGACCCTCGTTCTCGACGAGCGGCTCACGGTCCGCTGGCAGTCACCGGCCGCGGCCCGGCTCTTCGGCCTGCGTGACGACGAGGTGATCGGCCGCGAGTTCAGCGACCTGATCCACCCGGAGGACGTCGCGGACGCCCAGGCGGTGATCGCCTCGGTCCTGGCCGGCGAGCACGAGGGCGGACCGCCGGTGCTGGTCAGCGCCCGGATGCGGGACGGCGCCCGGCTCTGGCGCGACACCGAGTCCACGATCTCCGACCAGCGTGCCGTCCCCGAGGTGGCCGCCCTGGTCGTGCACGTACGCGACGTCGGCGAACGCGTCCATCTGGAACGCACCCTGCACCGGCTCTCCTATCTGGACCAGCTGACCGGCCTGGCGAACCGGCGGGCGCTGATGCGCGACCTGCTGGCGCACCGCCGCCGTCCCGGTATGCGGGGCAACCTCATCGTGATCGACCTGCACGGGCTCGCCGAGGTCAACGACGCCCGGGGCCGCGAGGTCGGCGACGCCGTGCTGGTCGAGGTGAGCCGCCGGATCAAGCAGCTGATCGGCGAGGAGGACGTTGCGGCCCGGCTCGGCGGCGACGAGTTCGCGGTGCTCACCACGGAGTCGGCCGTCCCGGCGTACGCGCTGGCCACCCGGGTCGTGACGGTTCTCGGTGAGGCGTACCAGCTGCCCGGCGGGTCGGTGGACCTGCACAGCAGCGTCGGCCTGGCCGAGCTGGCCGGCGGCGCCGACTCCGACGAGGTGCTCCGGCACGCCGACATGGCCCGGCAGCGCGCCCGCCAGCTCGGCGTGAACCGGGTCGAGTGGTACGACCCGGACGTGGAGATCCAGCTGCACCGCCGGATGGAGCTGGAGCAGCAGCTGCTCGGCGCGGCCGGCCGGGGCGAGCTGGACCTGGCCTTCCAGCCGGTCACCGGGCTGCGTGACGGCCGGCCGGTCGGTGTCGAGGCGCTGCTGCGCTGGCGGCACCCGGACCTCGGCACGATCCTGCCGGAGGAGATCCTGCCGATCGCCCGGGCTCTCGGCATCACCGCGGAGCTGGACGAATGGGTGCTCGACGAGGCCTGCCGCAGCCTGACCGCCTGGGCCGGCGGTGACGAGGACTTCTGGCTCTCGGTCAACGTCGGGCCGCGCGAGCTGCTCACCGCCCGCTTCCCGGAACGGGTGGCGACCACCCTGAAACGGCACGGCCTCAACCCGGAACGCCTGGTCGTCGAGGTCGCCGAGACGTGGATCGCGGAGGACGTGCCGGCCATCGTCGCGGCCCTGTCGGGCCTGCGCAAACTGGGGGTACGCGCGGCGCTGGACGACTTCGGCGCCGGGCAGACGTCGCTGTCCCACCTGCGACGGCTGCCGGTCGACATGCTCAAGCTCAGCCAGTCCCTGATCACCGGCGGGCCCGGCTCGGTGCTGGACGTGGTGGTCAGTCTCGGTCGCCGGCTCGGCCTGGAGATCGTCGCGAAGGGCCTGGAGACCCAGGAACGCGTCGACCGCGCGGCCGCGGCCGGCTGCCGTTACGGCCAGGGTTTCGCTCTGGCCCATCCGGCACCCGCCGAGCGCATAGAGGCCTATCTGGACAGTCATCGCACCGGCTAAGTCCGCGCCATCTCACCGGTTACAAGGCAATCGCCGCGGAGCGAAGCGGAGCCAGCCAGCTCAGCGTGGGGGAGCGGTGCTTCCCCGGGGTGTGAGGTGGACGCGGCCGGCTTCGACGTTGCCGACGCGCTTGCCGTCGATGGCGTTGAGGAGTTCGCGCGCGGCCTGGGCGCCGTAAGCGGAGATGTCGCGGCTCAGCGCCGTCAGCGGTGGGTGGACCAGGCTGCAGAGTGGTGAGTCGTCCCAGGCCACGATGGACAGATCGCCGGGAACCGAGAGACCCATCTCCTGCGCGACGGCCAGGCCCGCGACCGCCATCACGTCGTTGTCGTAGATGATCGCGCTGGGCCGGTCGCCGCCGATCAGCAGCCGGCGGGTGGCACGGCTGCCCTCCTCGCCGGTGTAGTCGGCGGGCACGGTGATCGTGTTGTGCAGGCCGAGCGAGGCGCAGATGTCGTCGAACGCCTTGGTACGCACCTGGGTGTGCAGCAGATCGGGCACACCACTGACCCGAGCGATCCGGTCGTGTCCGAGAGCGACCAGGTACCGGACCGCCTCGGTGATCGCGCCGGCGTCGTCGGACCAGATCTGGGCGATGCTGCCCGTGTCGCCGGGGCCGCCGATCACCACGGCCGGTAGCTGCAGTTCCTGGAGCACCGGGATGCGCACGTCGTTCTCCCGGATGTCGGTGACGATCACCCCGTCGATCCGGCGCTCGCCCCACCAGCGGCGATAGACCTCGACCTCCTGCTCCGGGGTGGCGACCACCTGGAGGGTCAGGGCGTACGACTGCGCGCCGAGCTCAGCCTCGAAACCACTGATCAGGCCCATGAACCACGGTTCGATCCCGAGGATCCGGGCCGGGCGGCACAGGGTCAGGCCGACGGCACGGGCGCGGGCGCCGGAGAGCGCACGGGCCGCGCTGTTCGCGTTGAAACCGATCTCCTGGGCGATCGCGATGATCCGTTTCCGGGTCGCTTCGGAGACGCCGGGCTGGCCGTTCAGCGCGTACGAGACAGCGCCTTTCGACACGCCCGCCCGCCGCGCTATGTCGGCGATCGTGGGCCGCTTCACTCGATCTCCTCTGTCCCCACCGCTGCCGAGCTTATCGGCCGCTGAACAGCATCTAACGGAGTCCCTCGACCCGTAGCAGAAGCTTGATCGGTTCAGTGTTACGGCACTCGATGTGTCATGTAAACGGGTTGTCCGTTTTTACCGGGTTTTCGAGCCTTGGAATCACCGTTGTAACACGCTATTGACACTCCTCGAATCGAGGCTTACCGTTCCACCCACTTACCCGGTTCAGTGATGTAGCTCTCCTTGTTGGAGGTTTCGATGGGACGTTCGGTACGCCGCGTGGCGGCCGTGGGACTGGTGGCCGCCCTGGCCATCTCGGGCTGTAGTGGCCAGAGCCTGGAAGGTGGCAACGATGATGCGGCCGCCGGACAGGTCTCCCTGAAGATCAACTTCTGGGGCGACATGGGCCTCGACAAGCTCAAGGCCAAGTACGAGGCCGAGCACACGAACGTCAAGATCGTGCTGAACTCGGGCGAGTACAACGCCCAGCACGAGGACCTCCAGAAGAAGCTGGTCGCCGGCTCCGGCGCGCCGGACATCTCCGCGGTCGACGAGGGCTTCATCGTTCAGTTCCGCAGCCAGGCCGATCAGTTCGTCAACCTGGTCGACAAGGGCGCGTCGAGCTACGAGTCGAAGTACCTGGGCTGGAAGTGGAAGGCCTCGCAGTCCGCCGACGGCAAGCAGATCGGCCTCGGCACCGACGTGGGCGGCCTCGCCATGTGTTACCGCACCGACCTGTTCAAGGCGGCCGGCCTGCCCACCGACCGTGAGTCGGTCTCCAAGCTCTGGCCGACCTGGGACGAGTTCATCGCCACCGGCCAGAAGTACACGAAGGCGACCGGCAAGAAGTTCGTCGACTCCGGTACGAACCTGTTCAACCCGGTCCTCGCCCAGCAGCCGGTCGGCTTCTACGACGACCAGGAAGCCCTCCAGATGGAGGGTGGGCCCAAGGTCGCGTTCGACACCAGCATGAAGGCGATCGAGGCCGGCATCTCGGCGAACCTCGCCAGCTTCCAGCCGAACTGGGACCAGGGCTTCAAGAAGGACCAGTTCGCGGCCCTCGCCTGCCCGGCGTGGATGCTCGGCCACATCCAGGACACCGCGCCCGACCAGAAGGGCAAGTGGGACATCGCGTCGATCCCCGGCGGCGGCGGCAACTGGGGCGGCTCCTGGTGGACCATCCCGAAGCAGGGCAAGAACGTCGACGAGGCGTACAAGTTCGTCGAGTGGCTGATCCAGCCCGAGCAGCAGATCGAGGTCTTCAAGACGGTCGGCAACCTGCCGTCGCAGCCGGCGCTCTACAAGGACCCGGCCGTCCTCGACTTCAAGAAGGAGTTCTTCACCAACGCCCCGACCGGCCAGATCTTCGCGGCCACCGCGGAGAACCTCCAGCCGCAGTACCTGGGCAAGAAGAACGGACCGACGCGGGTCGCCGTGGAGAACGTGATCACCCGAGTGCAGCAGGGCGGCCTCAAGCCGGACGCGGCCTGGGCGGAAGCAGTCAAGGCAGCCGACAAGGCGTCCAAGGCCTGACATCCCGGTAGGCGAGACGGTCTCGGGCCGTCTCGCCTCCGCTTTGCTGAGGAGTACGCCGTGTCGCTCACCGAGATCCGCCCCGCCCCGCCGGGCCAGCCGAAACACGCGCCGCCGCCGCGCGCGAAGTTCTGGCTCTACCGCTTCGACACCAAGACCGTCCCGTACCTTCTGATCGCGCCGTTCTTCCTGCTCTTCGCGATCTTCGGGCTCTTCCCGATCGTCTTCAACGCCATCGTGGCGCTGCGTAACTGGCGACTCGACGAGCCGGACGAGCGAGGCTGGGCCGGCTTCGAGAACTTCTCCCGGCTGCTGACCGACGAGGACTTCTGGAACGCGCTCGGCAACACCTTCGGGATCTTCGTGCTCTCCACGATCCCGCAGCTGCTCATCGCGTTGATCATCGCGAACCTGCTGAACCGCAAGCTGCGCGGCACCACGTGGTGGCGGGTCGGGATCCTGCTTCCGTACGTCACACCGGTCGCCGCCTCGACCCTGGTCTTCGCGATGTTCTTCGCCCGCGACTACGGCCTGGCGAACTGGTTCCTGTCGCTTGTCGGCTTCGGCAACGAGAACCCGATCGACTGGCGTGCCGCGAAGTGGAGCAGCTGGATCGCCATCGCCACGATGGTCAACTGGAAGTGGATCGGCTACAACGCGCTGCTCTACCTCTCCGCCATGCAGTCGATCCCGAAGGACGTCTACGAGGCGTCCGCGGTCGACGGCGCCGGCCCGTGGCGTCAGCTGTGGCAGATCACCGTGCCGATGATCCAGCCGGTCATCCTCTTCACCGTGGTGCTCTCCACCATCGGCGGCCTGCAACTCTTCAACGAGCCGATGCTCTTCGACGAGAACCCGGCCTCCGCCTCCGGTGGCTCCGACGGCCAGTTCCAGACCATCGCCCAGCTCATCTACAAGGTCGGCTGGAAAGACCTCAACCTTGGGTACGCGGCCGCGATGTCCTGGGCGCTCTTCCTGATCATCCTGATCGTGGCCGCGGTGAACGCGCTCGCGACCCGTCGTCTCGGAGGCGACAAGTGACCAGCCTGGTGAACCGCGCACCGCAGGAGACGCGCGGTAATTGGAAGACCTATGCGGTCCTCGCCACGTTCATGATCCTCTCGGCCTTCCCGGTGTACTGGATGTTCGTCATCGCGACGAGCACCGACGAGAAGGTGATGGGCTTCCCGCCGACCGTGATTCCCGGCGACCAGCTGCTGGTGAACCTCAGCGAGGTCTTCGGGATGCAGGACGTGTTCTTCACCGCGTCCCTGATCAACAGCGTGATCGTCGCGGGCGTGGTCACCCTGACGACACTGTTCTTCTGCTCGCTGGCCGGGTTCGCCTTCGCGAAACTCCGCTTCCGCTATCGGAACGCGCTGATGATCATCGTCATCCTGACGCTGACCGTGCCCAACCAGCTGGGTGTGGTGGCGCTCTACATCCTGATGAGCAGGCTGGAGTGGAACGGCACGCTGCTCGCCGTCATCGCCCCGGGCCTGGTCAGCGCGTTCGGCGTCTTCTACATGCGACAGTTCATCGGGCACGCCATCCCGGACGAGCTGATCGAGGCGGCCCGGATCGACGGCGCGTTGACGCTGCGGATCTACTGGACCGTGGTCCTCCCGGCGATCCGTCCGGCGCTGGCGGTCCTCGGGCTGCTGACCTTCGTGGCGACGTGGAACGACTTCCAGTGGCCGCTGATCACCCTGAACGGCACCGACTTCCCGACGTCGATGGTCGCGCTGTCCGACCTGGCCAGCGGAAACTACGTGATTTACCGGCGGGTGCTGGCGGGCGCGTTCGCGGCAACGGTCCCCCTGGTGATCCTCCTGCTGATCGGCGGCCGCCAAATCGTCCGCGGAATCATGGAAGGCGCCCTGAAGTAACACCTGCTTGTCGAGCCGGGTCCTGCTGCGCGGGGGTGCGAGGAAGGATCCAGTCCGGCCGGCTCTCACTGTGATCGCGTTGTTGGGCTCGCTGTGGTCGCGCTGTTGGGCTCGCTGTGGTCGCTGTCGTCGAGGCAGCGTTGGTGGCGGTGGCAGCGCCGAGCACCTGCCGGGAGCGCCAGCCGGCCCGGCTGGCGCTCACTTTCGCGGTGGTGTGTCGAGGCGGGACGTGGTTGGAGCCTGCAGCCGACACGGGTGGCCGGTTTCGGGCGCGGGTGTCGAGTTCGGGTGTGAGTCGAAGCTCAAGTCGACACTTGTGCCCGTCCGGCCGGCGGCGATCTTCGTAGCGTTCGTTTGTTGCCGGCGCTCGGGCGGCCACAGATCTTGTGAGCTTGTGCCGTCATGCCGACCGCAACCTCACTAGGTCGCTTCGCGGGGGCTGGTAGGGCACCGCGGAGGCAGTGTTCTTGTGAGTTTGCGCCGCTATCCCGACCGAAAAGTCACTAGATCTCTGTGGGTGGGTGGGGGCGCACGGTGGGCGCTGGGCGTGGGTGGGCGGGGGCACACGGTGGGGTGCTGTGTGGGCTGGGCTGGCGTGGGGTGGGGAGTTCGGGCGGTGGGGGTTTGGGTGGCCTAGGGTTGGTTTGTGGCTACGCCGGAATTCATCCTGGAACTGCGCAAGCACATCGGGCACGCTCCGTTGCCTCTGCCCAGTGTCACCGCTGTCGTTTTTGACTCCGACGGACGGCTGTTGCTGAATCAGCGCAGCGATGATCGGCGGTGGTCGTTGCTTGCTGGTGTGCTGGAGCCGGGGGAGCAGCCGGCCGCTGGGGCCGCGCGGGAGGTTTTCGAGGAGACCGCTGTCGACATCGTCGTGGAGCGGATCGTCGCGGTCGAGGCGTTGCCCCTGCACACGATTGGCAACGGGGACCAGGTCTATTGGTTCGAGACCGTTTTTGCCTGTATAGCCGTTGGTGGGGACGCTCGTGTGAACGACGACGAGTCGCTCCAGGTGGCGTGGTTCGAGCCGGGGGCGGTGCCGGTGCTGAACGAACGGCAGACGCGATATCTGGCGATGGCTCGGGACGATTCCGCCCCGCCGTTCTTTGTTGCTTGACCGTGTTTATGGGGCCCGGTCACGCGTACCCAAGAAGAAGTAAGCGTGACCGGGACCGCCTGGAATGAGTTATTCGGGGACGCGGCGGTAGGCGCCGTCGCTGGCGCTGGTGGCCATCGAGGCGTAAGCGCGCAGCGCGGCCGAGACCGGGCGCACGCGGGTGGCCGGGGTGTAGGGCTTGGCGCGGCGTTCTTCCTCGTGGCGGCGCTGGGCGAGGACGTCGTCGTGGACGTTGAGCGTGATGCTGCGGCCGGGGATGTCGATGATGATCTCGTCGCCGGTTTCGACCAGGGCGATCAGGCCACCGGACGCCGCCTCGGGGGAGACGTGGCCGATGGAGAGGCCGGACGTGCCGCCGGAGAAGCGGCCGTCGGTGATCAGTGCGCAGGCTTTGCCGAGGCCGCGGCCTTTGAGGAAGCTCGTGGGGTAGAGCATTTCCTGCATGCCGGGGCCGCCGCGGGGGCCTTCGTAACGGATGATCACGATGTCGCCCTCGACGACCTCTTTGCCGAGGATGCCGGTGACCGCGTCGTCCTGGGATTCGTAGACCCGGGCCGGGCCGGTGAATTTCCAGATCGACTCGTCGACGCCGGCGGTTTTCACGACGCAGCCGTCGGGGGCGAGGTTGCCGAAGAGGATCGCCAGGCCGCCGTCGACCGTGTACGCGTGCTCGACCGACCGGATGCAGCCGCCCTCGCTGTCGGTGTCCAGTTTTGCCCAGCGATTGCGGGTGCTGAACGGTTCGACGGTCCGGACGCCGCCGGGGGCGGCGTGGAACAGTTCGAGTGCCTCGGCCGAGGGTGACCCGCCGCGGATGTCCCACTTGTCGAGCCAGGCGTCCAGGGACGGCGAGTGCACGGAGCGGACGTTCGTCTTCAGCGAGCCGCCACGGTTGAGCTCACCCAGCAGGGCGGGGATGCCGCCGGCCCGGTGAACGTCCTCCATGTGGTACTTCGGGCTGTTCGGCGCGACTTTCGACAGGCAGGGCACCCGGCGGGAGATGGCGTCGATGTCGGAGACGCTGAAGTCGAGCTCGGCCTCGCGGGCCGCGGCCAGCAGGTGCAGGATCGTGTTTGTCGAGCCGCCCATCGCCACGTCGAGGGCCACCGCGTTCTCGAAGGCGTCGCGGTTGGCGATCGAGCGCGGCAGGACCGACTCGTCGTCCTTCTCGTAGTAATCCTTGGCGATCTCGACGATCAGCCGGCCGGCCTCCTCGAAGAGGGCCTTGCGGGAGGCGTGCGTCGCCAGCGTCGAGCCGTTGCCGGGCAGCGACAGGCCGATCGCCTCGGTGAGGCAGTTCATCGAGTTCGCCGTGAACATGCCGGAACAGGAACCGCAGGTCGGGCAGGCCGACCGCTCGATCGTGTCCAGCTGGGCGTCGGTGACGTTGTCGTTCGCGGCGGCGCTCATCGCGTCGACCAGGTCGAGTTTCTCGTGCACGATGCCCTCGATGGCGACCGTCTTGCCGGCTTCCATCGGGCCGCCGGAGACGAAGACCGTGGGGATGTTGAGCCGCAGCGCGGCGATCAGCATGCCGGGGGTGATCTTGTCGCAGTTCGAGATGCAGACCAGGGCGTCGGCGCAGTGCGCGTTCACCATGAACTCCACGGCGTCGGCGATCAGCTCGCGGCTCGGCAGCGAATAGAGCATGCCGGCGTGGCCCATCGCGATGCCGTCGTCGACCGCGATCGTGTTGAACTCGCGGCCGACACCGCCGGCCGCGGCAATCGAGTCGGCAACGAGGCCGCCCATGTCCTTCAGGTGCACGTGCCCCGGTACGAACTGGGTGAAACTGTTGGCGATCGCGACGATCGGCTTGCCGAAATCGTCGTCAGTCATGCCGGTGGCGCGCCACAGGGCGCGCGCGCCGGCCATGGTGCGACCATGGGTCGAAGTCCGGGAGCGCAGCTCAGGCATGACTCCATACTGCCACCGGCTTCTCAGGAAATCGCCAAGGACGTCCACAGCGCGGGACGCCAGGACTGGTCGGATCGACGAAGATCGGGCAGAGTGTGTGCGTGCACTCACCGTCCGGTATGGAGCTGGCGGGTCTGGCCGGCTTGCTCGCCGCGGTGCCGGCGGTCGCCTATCTCAGGCAGTCCGGACGCCGGCACACGGGCGCGGCGCGGCGTGCGCACCTTCTGCTCGCGGCCGGTGGCGCGCTCACCACCGCGGCTGCCCTCGCCGGGCTGGCCAGCACGGTGCTGATGGGCCATCAGCATGATTCCGCGCACACCCAGACGCTGGCCACCATGGTCGCCATCGGGATGGGCATCGGCACACTCACCCTGCTGGCCGGGGCGGTGGCGCTGCCCGGCGCCACCCGCGGCCCGGCCGCCGCGCTGCGGCACGTGCTCGACGGCCTGGTGATCTCCGCCGCGATCTGGTTCGTCGGCTGGGTGCTGGTCGCCGAGCCGACCCGGATCCTCGGTGACGCCACTCCCGCCGAGTGCGCCGCGATACTGCTGCCCGCCGTGCTGGTGGCGCTCTCGCTCGGCCTGACCGCCGTGCTCGCCCTGCACGCGCACCGGCCCCGGAGAAACACGGTCCGGGTCGCCATCGGAGTGAGCGTCGTCTCGGTCGCGGCCGCGCTTCTCTCCACCGGCATATGCCGCCAGGACAACGGGTTCGCGCTCTCCAGCGTGCTGTTGCTCACCGCCGGGCTGATCATGGTGGCCCTCGCGGTCCGCGCCGCCGACCGGCCGGTCGAGGTGAGCGGCGACGTGCTGGAGCGCGGCGGGGGATACGTCGTGGTCCCGATGGTCGCCATGATCGGAGCGCTCGGTCATCACCTGGCGGTCGGCGGGGTGATGGACGCCTACGGCTACTTCGGCATCAGCATCGAGGGCCTGGCCCTGGTGGCCCGGCAATATCTCGCGCTGGACGACGTGCGGAGGTACACCACCCAGCTGCGCCAGCGGGAGGCGCACTTCCGCGAGCTGGCGCACACCGACCCGCTGACCGGGCTCGCCAACCGGCGCGGCCTGCAACGGGCGCTGCGCGCCTCGGCCGAGAACGCCGTCCTGATCGGCATCGACCTCGACGGCTTCAAGACGGTCAACGACATGCGCGGCCACGACGTCGGCGACAGCGTGCTCACCGAGGTCGCCGCCCGGCTGCGGCGCAACCTGCTGGACGGCGACGTGGCGGCCCGGCTCGGCGGCGACGAGTTCGCGGTGCTGATGCACGGCGACGCCGACGAGGCGATGCTCGCGGCACATCGGCTGCTCGCGGTGCTCGGCGAGCCGTACGAGGTCGACGGCGGCTCGATCTTCCTCTCCGCCAGCCTCGGCGTGGCCGACACCGGCGAGCTGCTGCGCGACGCCGACCTGGCCCTGCGGTACGCGAAACAGCGCGGCAAGAACCGTGTCGAGCGCTACCAGGCCGGATACGACGAGCTGCTGCGCCGCCGCGGCACCCTGCAGGGTGAGTTGCGGCACGCCATCGACCGCGACCAGCTGCGCCTGGTCTTCCAGCCGGTGGTGGCCCTGCCGTCGATGCGGCCGGTCGGCGCCGAGGCGCTGCTCCGCTGGACCCACCCGGAGCTCGGGGCGGTACGCCCGGACGAGTTCATCCCGGTCGCCGAGGAGTCCGGCCTGATCAACCGGATCGGCGCCTGGGTGCTGGAGCAGGCCGTCGTGCAACTCGCCGAGTGGCTGGCGAAGGGGCACGACGTCTGGGTCTCGGTGAACCTGTCACCGAAAGAGCTGCACAACGCCGATTACGCGGCACAGGTCGCCGACGTGCTGGCCGAGCACAGCGTGCCGCCGCAGCGGCTGGTCCTGGAGGTGACCGAGCACGCGGTCGCCACCGACATGGAGGAGCTGGTCCGCCGGCTCGCCGAGCTGCGCGAGACCGGGGTGCGGATCGCGCTCGACGACTTCGGCGCCGGTTATTCGTCGCTGACCCAGCTGCGGACCCTGCCGGTGGACATCCTCAAGATCGACCATGCGCTGGTGGCGGAGCCGGAGTCGCGTACCGGGACGGCGGCGCCCCTGGTCGACGTGGTGGTCCGGCTCGGGCACCGGCTCGGCCTCGAGGTGCTGGCCGAGGGGATCGGCACCACGGCCCAGCGCGAGGTGGTCGAGGAAGCCGGCTGCCGGCTCGGCCAGGGCTCGCTGTTCGGCTGGGGAGTGCCGGCCGAACACTTCGAATCCCGGCTGCGAACCCTCGTTCCGGTGGGCCGCCGGCCGCTTCCGGCGCCACGTTCCACTCCGCCGAGTGACGCACAAGCGCGCAGTCAGGTGGTACGCCTCGGACCAGGGATGCGGCAGGTCAGAGCACTGTTGCCGAGTGACCCGGCGTTCCGGACTGATCAAAATGTGGGATCTGTTGACTCAGGCCGTGAGATCGGGCAAGGTTAGCCGCATGTGCTTCGCGTCCCGAGTACTTATCTGAGCGCACTCTCCGCAACAGGAGGGTGCGCTAGGTCCCGTGCATTGGCACGAGGGCCTTTTTTGTTGCTCGAGTTTCCGGACGCCGACTTGTAAAGGCCTGAATTGCCATGACGAGACCCACTCCCGAATCACTGGCCCATCGAGCCACCCCGGCCACTGTGGCGGCGGCCGCGAACACCGCCCCCGCCGTCATCGCCCCGGTATCCACCACCGGCGCAGGCGCGCTCGTCCGGTCGCTCGAGGCGCTCGGGGTCGAGGTCGTGTTCGGCATTCCGGGCGGGACGATCCTTCCGGCGTACGACCCGCTGTTCGACTCCAAGGTCCGGCACATCCTGGTCCGCCACGAGCAGGGCGCGGGTCACGCGGCCACCGGTTACGCGCAGGCCACCGGCAAGGTCGGCGTCTGCATCGCGACCAGCGGCCCCGGCGCGACGAACCTGGTCACGGCGATCGCCGACGCGTACATGGACTCGGTGCCGATCGTTGCGATCACCGGGCAGGTGAGCCGGCCGTACATCGGCACGGACGCCTTCCAGGAGGCGGACATCCAGGGCATCACGCTGCCGATCACCAAGCACAAC
This sequence comes from Actinoplanes lutulentus, assembly GCF_003259845.1. Lineage (GTDB taxonomy): Bacteria > Actinomycetota > Actinomycetes > Mycobacteriales > Micromonosporaceae > Actinoplanes > Actinoplanes lutulentus. The sequence goes on along the minus strand of NZ_QLMJ01000025.1, from coordinate 90,510 downwards.
TTCCTGGTCCAGACCCCGGAGGAGTTGCCCCGGATCCTGGCCGAGGCGTTCCACCTGGCGTCCACCGGCCGGCCCGGCCCGGTCCTGGTCGACATCCCCAAGGACGTGCAGCAGGCGCAGACCACGTTCAGCTGGCCGCCGACGCTGGACCTGCCGGGTTACCGCCCGACGCTGCACCCGCACGGCAAGCAGATCCGCGAGGCGGCCCGGCTGATCGCCGCGGCCAAGCGCCCGGTTCTGTACGTCGGCGGCGGTGTGCACAAGGCCGGCGCCACCGACGGGCTGCGCAAGCTCGCCGAGCTGACCGGCATCCCGGTGGTCACCACGCTGATGGGCCTCGGCGCGTTCCCCGACTCGCACCCGCAGCACCTGGGCATGCCCGGCATGCACGGCACAGTTCCGGCGGTCTACGCGTTGCAGCGCTCCGACCTGCTGGTCACCCTCGGCGCCCGGTTCGACGACCGGGTGACCGGTCAGCTGGACTCGTTCGCGCCGGACGCCAAGGTGGTCCACGCCGACATCGACCCGGCGGAGATCGGCAAGAACCGGCACGCGGACGTCCCGATCGTCGGCGACGCCCGGCACGTCATCGACGAGCTGATCGCGGCGGTCTCGGCCGGCGCGGGCGGCACCGAGCAGTACGCGGCCTGGTGGAAGACGCTCAACGAGATCCGCGAGCGTTACCCGCTCGGGTACGACGAGCCGACCGACGGCAGCCTCGCCCCGCAGTACGTGATCGAGCGGATCGGCGAGCTCGTCGGCCCGGACGCGATCTACGTGGCGGGCGTCGGCCAGCACCAGATGTGGGCCTCCCAGTTCATCAAGTACGAGAAGCCGGGCACCTGGCTCAACTCGGGCGGCGCCGGCACGATGGGTTACGCCGTCCCGGCCGCCATGGGCGCGAAAGTGGCCCAGCCCGGCACCGCGGTGTGGGCGATCGACGGCGACGGCTGCTTCCAGATGACCAACCAGGAGCTGGCGACCTGCGCCCTGGAAGGCATCCCGATCAAGGTCGCCGTGATCAACAACGGCAACCTGGGCATGGTCCGGCAGTGGCAGACCCTGTTCTACGAGGGCCGTTACTCCAACACCGTGCTGGGCACCCACAAGCACCGGATCCCGGACTTCGTGAAGCTGGCCGAGGCGCTCGGCTGCGTCGGCCTGCGCTGTGAGTCGAAAGACGACGTCGACAAGATCATCAAGCAGGCCATGGAGATCAACGACGCGCCGGTGGTCATCGACTTCACGGTCGGCGAGGACGCCATGGTGTGGCCGATGGTCGCGGCCGGCACGAGCAATGACGAGATCATGTTCGCCCGGGACGTGCGCCCGACGTTCGAAGAGGACGACCTGTGATGACCAACAAGCACACGCTGAGCGTGCTGGTCGAGAACAAGCCGGGTGTGCTCGCCCGCGTGAGTGGCCTGTTCTCCCGCCGCAGCTTCAACATCGACTCCCTTGCGGTCGGCGAGACGGAGAACCCGGACGTCAGCCGCATCACGATCGTCGTCAACGCGGACTCCTCGCCGCTGGAACAGGTCACGAAGCAGCTCAACAAGCTGGTGAACGTCCTGAAGATCGTGGAGCTGGACCCCTCTCAGTCGGTCCAGCGTGAGCTCCTGCTGGTCAAGGTGCGTGCCGATCGGGCGCAGCGCAGCCAGGTGCTCGAGACCGTCGAGCTGTTCCGGGCGCGAGTGATCGACGTCGCTCCGGACACCCTGACGATCGAGGCCACCGGTAATCCCGACAAACTGGATGCGTTACTGCGCGACCTCGAGCCGTACGGCATCAAGGAGATGGTGCAGTCGGGCCTCGTGGCCATCGGCCGCGGATCCCGCTCCATCACCACCGGCCCCGCGCTCCGCGCCGCCTAAGTTCTAGACACAGAGAAGAAGGAAGTTCATGACCGCGGAAGTTTTCTACGACGCCGACGCCGACCTGTCGATCATTCAGGGCAAGAAGGTCGCCGTGATCGGTTACGGCAGCCAGGGTCACGCGCACTCGCTGTCGCTGCGTGATTCGGGCGTCGACGTGGTGGTCGGTCTGAAGGAGGGCTCGAAGAGCCGCCCGAAGGCCGAGGAGCAGGGCCTCACCGTGAAGACCCCGGCCGAGGCCTCCGCCTGGGCCGACGTGATCATGGTGCTGGCGCCGGACACCGCGCAGCGCAAGATCTACACCGAGTCGATCGCCCCGAACCTGACCGCGGGCAAGGCGCTCTTCTTCGGCCACGGCCTCAACATCCGCTTCGGCCTGATCGAGCCGCCGGCGAACGTCACCGTCGCCATGGTCGCCCCGAAGGGCCCGGGCCACCTGGTCCGCCGCCAGTACGTCGACGGCAAGGGCGTGCCCGCCCTGGTCGCCGTCGAGCAGGACCCGACCGGCGAGGGCCTCGCGCTCGCTCTGTCGTACGCGAAGGCGATCGGTGGCTCGCGCGCCGGCGTCATCAAGACGACCTTCAAGGAAGAGACCGAGACCGACCTCTTCGGCGAGCAGGCGGTCCTCTGCGGTGGCACGGCGGCGCTGGTGCAGACCGGTTTCGAGGTGCTCACCGAGGCCGGTTACGCCCCGGAGATCGCGTACTTCGAGTGCCTGCACGAGCTCAAGCTGATCGTCGACCTGATGTACGAGGGCGGCATCTCCCGGATGCGGTACAGCGTCTCGGACACCGCCGAGTTCGGTGACTACGTCTCCGGCCCCCGCGTGATCAACGCGGAGACCAAGAAGGAGATGCAGGCCATCCTCGCCGACATCCAGTCCGGCGAGTTCACCCGCCGCCTGATCGCCGACGACGAGGCCGGTGGCCCGGAGCTGGCGAAGTACCGCGAGCAGGGCGCTGCGCACCCGATCGAGATCACCGGTGCGAAGCTGCGCGGGATGATGAGCTGGGTGGACCGCCCGATCACCGAGACCGCCTGATTCTGAAGAGTTTCAGGAAGCGCCCGGCCGGATTCCCGGCCGGGCGTTTCCCGTGAGTGAACTGAACCGGCCGTAGCGCCCCTCCGTACCATTCGGCATCGTCAATGGCGACGATGCCTGGATGGAGGAACCATGACTTCTGTAGTCCTGGTAACCGAGGAACTGGCACAGCCCGCACTTGACCTGCTCGCCGTGGACTTCGAGGTCCGGCGAGCGGATGGAACGGACCGGCCGGCGCTACTGAGAGCGCTGGCCGAGGCCGACGCGGTGATCGTTCGCAGTGCGACCCGGATCGACGCGGAGGCGCTCGCCGCCGCGACCCGGCTGCGCGTCGTGGCCCGGGCCGGCGTCGGTCTCGACAACGTCGACGTCCCGGCCGCCACGGCTCGTGGAGTGCTGGTCGTCAACGCGCCGACCAGCAACATCGTCTCGGCCGCCGAGCAGGCGGTGGCGCTGCTGCTGTCGGTCGCGCGGCACACCGCGACGGCGAGCGCGACCCTCAAGGCAGGCGCCTGGCGGCGCTCCGCCTTCACCGGCGTCGAAGTGCATGGCAAGACCGTGGGAGTGGTCGGTCTCGGTCGCATCGGCGTCCTCTTCGCGCAGCGCATGGCCGCTTTTGGGGTACGCCTCATCGCGTACGACCCGTACGTCCAGCCCGCCCGTGCGGCTCAGCTCGGTGTGCACCTCACCAGCCTGGACGAGTTGATCCGGGAAAGTGACTTCATCTCGGTGCACCTTCCGCGTACCCCTGAGACCTTGGGTTTGATCGGGGAGAAGGAACTCGCCGTGGTCAAACCGGGGGTTCGCATCGTCAACGCGGCCCGTGGCGGCCTGGTCGACGAGAAGGCCCTGGCCGAGGCGCTCGCCGACGGCCGGGTGGCCGGCGCCGGGCTGGACGTCTTCGAGAACGAGCCGCTCACCTCGTCGCCGCTGTTCGCCTTCGACAACGTGGTGGCCACGCCGCACCTGGGCGCCTCGACCGTGGAGGCGCAGGACAAGGCCGGCCTCGCGGTGGCGCAGAGCGTCCGGCTGGCGCTGCACGGCGAGTTCGTCCCGGACGCGGTGAACGTGCGGGCCGGCGGTGCGGTCGACGAGGACGTACGCCCTCTGCTGCCGCTCGCCGAACGCCTCGGCCGGGTCTTCACCGCCGTGGCCGGTGGGGTGGCCTCCCGGATGACCGTCGAGGTACGCGGCGCCGTGGTCGCCCACGACGTCTCGGTCCTCGAACTGGCCACCATGAAGGGCCTGTTCGCACCGGTGACCGCCGAACGGGTGACGTACGTGAACGCGCCGCACGTCGCCGCCGACCGAGGCGTCGAGCTGGAGCTGTCGACCGCCGAGGGCGAGGAGACCACGCTGATCACGGTCCGCGGCGCGATGCCGGACGGCGGCGTCGTCTCGGTGGCCGGGACGTACGCCGAGACGGCGAAGCTGGTCGAGGTGGACGGGTTCGAGCTGGACCTGGCGCCGGAAGGCGCGCTGTTGTTCTTCCGGTACCAGGACCGGCCCGGCGTGGTCGGCAGGATCGGGACCACGCTGGGCCGGGCCGGTGTGAACATCGCGGCGATGCAGGTGGCCCGCAGAGCGGCCGGTGGCGAGGCCCTGATGGCCCTGCGACTGGACTCGCTGGTGGAGCCGGACGTGGTGGCCGAGGTGGCCGCCGAGATCGGCTCGTCGCGGACCGCCCTGGCCGACCTCTAGCTCGCCGCTCGCAGCGGCGGTGGGTACACCGTGCCGTCCTGGAGGTCGAGCAGATCCAGGTTGAGTTCGGCGGCCAGCCGCTCGATCGTCTCCAGGACCACATCCGGGCAGCCCTCGTCGAGCCGCATCTGGATGTGGTCCGCGGCGGCGTGCAGCGGAGCACTGGCCCAGGGTGATCCGGGCGCCGTCGCCCGTGGCCCCCTGTCCGGATAGGTGCTGGTCAGCGCGTCGTAGAAGGCGACGACACGGGGATCGGCGGGTCGCTGCGGGTGGTCGCCGCGGGCGCATCGGGCATTCGCGTCGCGTACGGCTTCCGGCGCCGACGACGGGGCCATGGCCCACACCACTAGGTCGAAACTCACCGGCGCATGGTGCCACCACCGAAGGGCTGGTACGCGGAAACCGTGGGCCGACACGCGGGGGCGCGTCTTGCATGTCTTTGGTCCGCATCGCTAGCGTTGTCCTTGCCGCACGACTCGGGTGGATCCGTCTTCGGGTGATGTGATCCGTCGCAGGGTCGTGTGTGTGAATCTGGCGGGACCGAACCACGTGTACTCGTCGCAACAACCCCTGTGCCGTTTGCCGCGGCCCAGGGGTTGTTCGCTTCCCCCCTGGTTGGCTTTTCACTTTGTGGGACTGGCGTACCGTGTTTCGGGACACCGGGCTACGGTGTCCCTGGTAGGTCGACAGTTGGGGAGTTTGACGTGAGCGTGTCGCGGATCGCAGTGGTCGCCGGTGACGGCATCGGGACCGAGGTCACCGCGCAGGCTCGCAAGGTCATCGACGCGGTCCTCCCCGGCGTTGAGTACAACGAGTACGACCTCGGCGCCCGCCTCTACAACCGCACCGGCGAGGTTCTGCCGAGCGCGATTCAGGACGAGCTGGCCGGCCACGACGCCATCCTGCTGGGCGCCATCGGCGACCCGAGCGTCCCGCCGGGCATCCTCGAGCGCGGCCTGCTGCTGAAGCTGCGCTTCGACTTCGACCAGTACGTGAACCTCCGCCCCTCCAAGCTGTGGCCGGGCACCTCCAGCCCGCTGGCCGGCGTCAAGCCCGGCGAGATCGACATGGTCGTGGTCCGCGAGGGCACCGAGGGCCTCTACGTCGGCGCGGGCGGCGTCCTGCACAAGGACACCCCCGCCGAGATCGCGACCGAGGAGAGCCTCAACACGCGTTATGGCGTGGAGCGCGTCATCCGGGACGCCTTCAACCGCGCGCAGCGCCGGGACCGCCGCCACGTCACGCTCGTGCACAAGACCAACGTGCTGACCCACGCCGGCAACCTGTGGTCGCGCGCGTTCGCCGCCGTGGCCGCCGAGTTCCCCGAGGTCACCACGGAGTACCAGCACATCGACGCCGCCAGCATGTTCATGGTGAGCAACCCGCAGCGCTTCGATGTCGTGGTGACCGACAACCTCTTCGGTGACATCCTCACCGACATCGCCGCTGCCGTCACCGGTGGCATCGGCATGGCGGCCAGCGGCTCCGTCAACCCGGAGCGCAAGTACCCGTCGACCTTCGAGCCGGTCCACGGCTCCGCGCCGGACATCGCCGGCAAGGGCATCGCCGACCCGGCTGCCGCGATCCTCTCCGCGGCCCTGCTGCTGGAGCACCTCGGCCGCCTCGACGAGGCCCGCCGAGTAACCGAGGCGGTCGCGGCTCATGTCGCGTCCCGGACCCCGGGCGCGTCGCTGCGTACCGCCGAAGTCGGCGACCTGGTGGCCGCGGCCGTCTGATCCGGCCCGGTTTCTCACCCAGCCCGCAAGGGCTTCCTCACCCGTGCGGTCATTGAACTAACGACCGTTCGGGGTAGATTTCATGCGCGGCACTACGGGTGCCCTCGCATGCCCTGATCTTTTCTGCAGAAAGCAGGTCTCCTTGTCATGAGCGGTGGTGACAACCTCGAATTCGAGATCCGTCCGAACCCGGCACCCGTAAGCGACGCTGACCGCGCCGCCCTGCTGGCCAACCCCGGTTTCGGCCGCATCTTCACCGACCACATGGCGACCATCCGGTACGCCGATGGCAAAGGTTGGTACGAGCCCCGGATCGAGGCCCGCGCCCCGATTCCGATGGACCCCGCGAGCGCTGTTCTGCACTACGCCCAGGAGATCTTCGAAGGGCTGAAGGCGTACACGCTTCCGGACGGTGGCGTCGCGATGTTCCGCCCCGACGCGAACGCCAACCGGTTCAACCAGTCCGCTCAGCGGATGGCGATGCCGCAGCTGCCGGTGGAGACGTTCCTCCAGTCGCTGCACGAGATCATCTCGATCGATCGGAACTGGATTCCGCAGGGCGAAGAGGGCAGCCTCTACCTGCGCCCCTTCGCGTACGCGAGCGAGGTCTTCCTCGGTGTGCGCCCGGCGACCGAATACCTGTACCTGGTCATCGCGTCGCCGGTCGGCCCGTACTTCTCCGGTGGCGTCAAGCCGGTGACGCTCTGGGCCTCGCCGGACTACACCCGGGCGGCTCCGGGCGGCACCGGTGCTGCGAAGTGCGGCGGCAACTACGCGGCCGGCCTCTCCGCGCAGGCCGAGGCCGCCGAGCACGGCTGCGACCAGGTGGTCTACCTGGACGCGGTGGAGCGTAAGTACATCGACGAGCTCGGTGGGATGAACGTCTTCCTGGTCCTCGACGACGGCACCCTGGTGACGCCGCCGCTGACCGGGACGATCCTGCCGGGTATCACCCGCGACTCGGTGATCAAGCTGGCGGAACGCGCCGGCCGCCGCGTCGAGGAGCGTCCGATCAGCCTGGACGAGTGGCGCGAGGGCGCTGCCTCGGGCCGGGTCCGCGAGGCGTTCGCCTGCGGCACCGCCGCGGTGATCACCCCGATCGGCGTGATCAAGAGCGAGGACGGCGAGTTCACCGTCGCCGACGGCGGTTCCGGCGAGGTCACGATGGGCATCCGCAAGCAGCTCGTCGACATCCAGCGAGGCCGAGCCGAAGACCCGTTCGGCTGGGTGCATAGAGTTCTTTAAAGACCCACTTGGGTACGCGTCAGCGCGTTGACGCGTACCCAAGAAGGCTCTTAGGGCTCTAAAAGGTTTTGCCGCAGGGCAGTGAGATCGTTGTCGGTCAGGCCGATCTGCTTCGCGAAGTTCTCCACGGAGCCGTGCAGCGCTCGCAGATCCTCCAGGAACATCATCATCGCCTCGGGTGGTGAGTCGAACATGTGCTCGTTGCCGAGGACCGACTCAGGGCTGCTGCGCAGCAGATAATCGGTGAGCGGCCGCATCGCCTCGGTGGTCAGGGCGTAATCGGCGGCGATCTCCTCGTCGCCGACGCCGACCAGCGACAGGGCCAGCGCGCAGACCGTGCCGGTCCGATCCTTTCCGGCCATGCAGTGCACCACGACCGGGGCGGCGTCGGCGCTGGCGATCACCCGCAGCGCCTCGGCGATGCCCTCGTGGCCGTCCTCGGCGAAGTTGAGGTAACGGTCGGCCAGCCAGCGTTCGTGCAGGACGTCCTCGGGGTGCTCGACGCCTTCCCAGTCCACGTGACGCAGGACCACGTTGCGGTAATCGACGCCGTGCTCCTCGGCGACCCGGCCGAACTTCTCGATCTCGAACGGCCGGCGCAGGTCGATCACCGTCTTGATGCCGAGCAGGGCAAACGCCTCGGTGTCCTGCTCGCTGAGCCGGTGCAGGGAGTCGGCGCGGAACAGCCGTCGCCAGCGCACGGTCCGTCCATCAAGGCCGGTGTAGCCGCCGACGTCGCGGAAGTTGTACGCCTTGGCGAAGGGCAGGTTTCGTGAGAACGATTCAGCGACCACGGACTTAACTTAGTCCCGAAAAGTGGAACGACGCTTCCCACGAACCCGGTTAGTGGCATGCTTCATCTCGTGACCCACTCTGTGCTGATTATTCGCACCCAGCGCGCCGGCAGCTGCTGACAGACGTCAGACGCCGACGCGCAGACCTCCCGCATCCGCGGGGGGTCTTTTTGTTGTGGTGGGTGACTACCCGAGAGGACTTCCCCGATGGACTACCAGGTGTTCGACACGACGTTGCGCGACGGCGGGCAGCGCGAGGGAATCAGCTACACGGTCGCCGACAAGCTCGCCGTGGCGCGCCTGCTGGACGAATTCGGCGTGGGGTTCATCGAGGGTGGCTGGCCGGGCGCGATGCCGAAGGACACCGAGTTCTTCGAGCGGGCCAAGACCGAGCTGGAGCTGCGGAACGCGGTGCTTGTCGCGTTCGGCGCGACCCGCAAGGCGGGCGTCGACGTGACCGAGGACAAGCAGGTCAAGGCGCTGCTGGACGCCGAGACGCCGGTCGTCTGCGTGGTCGCCAAGTCCGACATCCGGCACGTCGAGCGGGCCCTGCGCACCACCGGTGACGAGAATCTGAACATGGTCCGGGACACCGTGCGGCACCTGGTCGCGAACGGCCGCCGGGCGTTCGTGGACTGTGAGCACTTCTTTGACGGGTTCCGCTACGACCCTTCCTATACCGCCAGTGTGGTCAAGGCGGCCTTCGAGGCCGGCGCCGAGCGGGTCGTCATGTGTGACACCAACGGCGGCATGCTCCCGTCGATGATCACCGCAGCCGTCAATCAGGTGGCGGAGCTGGCCGGCGTCAGCGCCGACCAACTCGGGATCCACTGCCAGAACGACACCGCCTGTGCGGTCGCCAACACCGTCGCCGCCGTCGAGGCCGGCGTGAAGCACTTCCAGTGCACGGCAAACGGCTACGGCGAGAGGCCCGGCAACGCCGACCTCTTCGCCGTGGTCAGCAACCTGCAACTCAAGCTCGGGCTGAAGGTCCTACCGGACGGATGCCTCGAGAAGGCGACGCGGGTCTCCACCGCGCTCGCCGAGATCGCCAACATCGCCCCCGACACCCACCAGGCCTACGTCGGGGCTGCCGCATTCGCTCACAAGGCGGGGCTGCACGCGAGCGCGATCAAGGTGGATCCGCTGCTGTACAACCACGTCGACCCGTCGGTTGTCGGCAATGACATGCGGATCCTGGTGACGGAGATGGCCGGCCGGGCCAGCATCGAGCTCAAGAGCGCCGAGCTCGGACTGGACCTGGCCGGCCACCCGGAGACGACGACGGCCGTCACCAACAAGGTCAAGGAACTGGAGGCCGGCGGCTGGTCGTTCGAGGCCGCGGACGCCTCGTTCGAGCTGCTGGTGCGCAGCGAGCTGCCGGGCGCCGGCATCCCGAGCCCGTTCACGCTGGAGAGCTACCGGGTCCTGGTCGAGCACCGGGAAGACGGCAAGGTGATCTCCGAGGCGACCGTCAAGCTCCGCGTCGAGGGTGAGCGGATCATCGCGACGGCCGAGGGCAACGGCCCGGTCAACGCGCTCGACGAGGCGCTGCGAGTGGCGCTGTCCAACCACTACCCGCAGCTGAAGACGTTCGAGCTGACCGACTTCAAGGTGCGCATCCTGGAAGGCAGCCACGGCACCAACGCGATCACCCGGGTTCTGCTGGAGACCAGCGACAACCGGGGCGAGTGGACCACGGTCGGAGTGCACGAGAACATCGTGGACGCCAGCTGGACCGCGCTGGTGGACGCACTCACATTCGGTCTGGCTCGTTGAGCCGCTGGAACAGTATGTGGTCCTGCCACTCGCCGGCGATCTTCAGATAGCGAGGAGCCACGCCGAACCGGGTGAAGCCGTTGCGTTCGAGAACCCGCTGCGACCGTACGTTGTGGGTGAGCGTGCCGGCTTCCACCCGGTGCAGGCCGTGCTCGGTGAAGGCCTTCTTCACGGCCGCGGTGACCGCCGCGGTCGCGACACCGCGGCCGGCGGTGCTCTCGCCGACCCAGTAACCGAGGCTCGCGGACAGGAACGGCCCGCGAACCACATTGTTGAGGTTCACCCGGCCGACGATCTTCCCGTCTTCCACGATCACATACGGGTACGTGTTCCCGGCCCGCAACGTGTCCGAGATGATCTTCAGTTGGCCGGCCTCGGTGTAGTAGCTCTCGTCGCGGATCGGGTCCCACGGGGCCAGGTAGGCCCGGTTCACGGTCAACAGCCCGGCCAGCGCGCCGGCGTCCTCGATGGTGACCGGCCGGATCATTTCGCCGCCGGGATGGTCAGGGCCGCGATCAGCGCCCGGTGGTCGGATCCGGTCACGTCGTGCACCTCGACATCGCTTACCCCGATTCGCTCGTCGGCCAGTACATGGTCGATGGTGACAGGCGGAATGAGATCGCCGTCGTACGGTCCCCAGGTGCCGATCAGGCCCTTGCCGACCGTGGCGGCGGCATCCCGGTAACCGGATTTGATCAGGTCACGCAGCGGTCCGTGGTCCAGCGTCGCGTTGAAGTCACCGAGCAGGATCCGGGCCACGCCGTCCTTGTCGGCACGCGGCTCCTCCTCCAGGTCGGAACGCCAGCCGGCGAACGTGTCCGGCAGGGCCGGGGCGAGCGGGTGCGCCGACTCGACGAGCACCGGCGCGGCACCGGGGGCCTGGACCGTCGCGTACGCCTGCAGGAACCGCCAGCCGCCGTTGTTGCGGCGCGAGCCCGGGTCGCTGACCGGGTACCGGGAGTAGAGGCCCGAGCCGCTCGCACCCGCCTCCGCCGCGAACGAGTGGTACGGCAGCAGCTCGTCGAGACCGGCCGCCCGCAGACCCTCCCGGCCCTCGTCGGTGAACTCCTGCAGCGCCAGGACCGCGACGTCGTTTTCCCTGACCAGGCGCACGATCGAGGCCGGGTCGGCGCCGCCGAACAGCATGTTCGACGTCATCACGCTCAACGCGACACCGGTGCCGGGCCCGGCGTCCAGATCGGGGATGGTCCGCGGCAGGACCCCCATGGCGAGACCGAAAGCGGTCAGCACGGCCACAGCCGCGGCGGCCCAGCGCCGCGCGATCAGCGCGATCAGGGCCGGAATCAAGGACCAGAGAGCGACGTACGGAGTGAACGCGATCAGCTGGATCAACCGGCCGCGTTCGAGCCCGAAGCCCCGGACGACGAACCAGGCCGCGGCCGGCGCCACGAGCAACCAGACCAGCAGGGTCCGGGTGACAGCACGGCGATGGGCCGGCCGCGTCGAAGCAGGCGCGTCGGTGATCGTCATGGGCGAGACGTTAGCGGGCGGCCGCCAGAGGACCGTTCTCCCCTGGCGGCCGTCACGTGTCAGATCTCGCTGTCGACCAGGTCGCCGAACTCGGCCAGGTCGTCCCGGATCACCGCGGCGTCACCCTCGACGACCAGGGTCAGGCCGTCCACCGACAGATGCCGCGCGGCGGCCTCGGACACCTGCTCGACGCTCGCCTCCAGGTATTCGCGGCGCAGCGTCACGTAGTAGTCGTCCGGCAGGCCGTGCACCACGAGCGAGGCCAGCGCGCCGGCGATCGCGCCCGGCGTCTGCATCTCGACCGAGAGCTGACCGGCCCGCCAGGAACGCGCCACCTCCAGCTCCGCCTCGGTGACACCCTCTTCCTGGGTACGCCTGATCTCGCCGAGCGTGTCCGCGACAGCCGGCCCGGTCACCGCGGTCTGCACCCCGGCCGCCACCTCGAAACGGCCGGAGCGGCGGGTCATCCCGTACGAGCCCCGGATGCCGTAGGTGTAGCCCTTCACCTCGCGGATCAGGTGGTTCAGCCGGGAGGTGAAAGCACCGCCCAGCACCGTCGCGGCGAGCGTCATCGCCACGTAGTCCGGCGTCGCCCGCTCCGGGGAGCGGTGCCCGATCCGCAGCGTCGACTGCACCGAGCCGGGCCGGTCCACCAGGATCGTGCGGCGGCGGTCCGGCACCGGGACACCCAGCGGACCCTCCAGCGGCAGCGGGTCACCCGAGGTGCCCGCGAACGCCGCCTCGGCCAGCGCGTCCAGGTCCAGCGCGTCCAGGTCACCGGCGACCAGCAGCACACCCGGTCGCAGCATCCACGCCTCGTGGAAGGCGAGCACGTCCTCCACGGTCACCGCGGCCACACTCGTCGGATCGCCGTGCAGCGGCCGGGAGTAACGACCATCCGCACTGAACAGGGCCTTGCGCAGCGACGCGTCGGCACGCGGACCGGGCTGCGCCCAATCCATCCGCAGCGCGGTCACCTCGTCGTCGCGCACGCGCGCGACATCCGACGGATCCAGCCTGGGCGTCCGCGCGGCCTCGGCGGCCAGGCGCACGGCATCGGTCAGCATGGGTACGGGAGCCGACACACCCACCCGGAACGTGTCCCAGTCGACCGACGGCGAGAGTTCGGCGCCCAGTCCTTCGAGCGCGAGCGCGTACGCCGCCGAGTCGCGGCTCTTGGTGCCCTCCTCCAGCGACTTGGCGAGCACCGTGGCGGTGCCCTCGCGTCCCTCGGACTCCCGGGCGGCGCTCGCGTCGAGCAGCAGCACCGAGCTCGCGAGGATCTGCCCGGGCAGGTGGGCGGCGATCACGGTGCCGCCGTGCTTCTCCAGGCGGCGGACGCCGGGGAAGGCGTACGGACGGGCCGCTCCGGGGTTCGGCCGTTCGGTGATGAGGGTCATGCGGGCTCCCCGGGAACGTAGGTGAGAGTGACGCGGGACTCCGGCCGGAGCGTCTCCGCGGCGGCGTTCGTCACGTCCTCCGCGGTGACGGCGAGCCAGCGGGCCAGCCGATCCGCCGCGGCGGACGGGTCGCCGAACTGCGTCGTGTACCGGCCCAGGGTGTCGGCGCGGCCGCCGACCGTGGAGACCTGCCGCCACCAGGCGGTGGTGAGCAGCGCCTTCGCCCGGTTCAGCTCCTCGTCGGTGACCGGCTCGTCGATCAGGCTCTGGATCACGTCGGCCAGGCCGGCCTCCAGCGTCTCCAGCGACACACCGTCCTTCGCGGTCGCCGTGATGATCAGCGGAGCGGGCGCGTGCGCGAGGTCGACACCGTACGAACCGATGTAGTCGGGCTGGGCGATCCGCGAGCCGTCGGCGAGCCGCTGGTAGAGCCGGCTGCCGCGTCCGCTGCCCAGGATGGTCGCCAGCACGGTGACCGCGTCGTACCCGAGCGTGCCGAACGGGTACGTCCGGTACGACAGGTAGATCCGCGGCGCCGGGACGTCGGCGGTCACCGTCTCGACGGCCGGCTCGGTCGCCGGCTCGGGCAGGCTGCCGTCCGGCGCCGGCGGGATGCCGTCCACCGTGGCGATGCCGCCGAAGTACTTCTCCGCCAGCGCGAACACCTCGGCCGGCGTGGTGTCGCCGACGACCGTGAGCACGCAGTTGTTCGGCGCGTAGTACTGCTGGTGGAAGGCCTGGAACGTCTCCAGCGCGGCCGCGTTCAGGTCTTCCATCGACCCGATCGTGGCGTGGTGATAGGGGTGGCCCTGCGGGTAGAGCAGCGGCAGCAGGCGCAGCCACGCGTCGCCGTACGGCACGTTCTCGTACCGCTGGCGGCGTTCGTTCTTCACCACCTCGCGCTGGTTGTCCAGCGTCTCCTGGGTGAGCGCGGGCACCAGCCCGCCCATCCGGTCCGCTTCCAGCCAGAGGGCCAGCTCGAGGTGCTCGGACGGCATCGTCTCGAAGTAGTTCGTCCGGTCCGGGTTGGTGGTGGCGTTCAGTGAGCCGCCGTTACCCTGCACGAGCTTCATGTGCTCGGTCTTCTTCACGTGCTGCGAACCCTCGAACATCAGATGCTCGAAAAGGTGCGCGAACCCGGTCTGACCTGGGGGCTCGTGCCGGGAGCCGACGTCGTACCAGAGGTTGACGCAGACGACCGGGGCGGTCCGGTCCTCGCTGACGACGACCCGCAGGCCGTTCGCGAGCCGCGTTGTTTCGATGGGCCACGGATACCCGGTCGTGGCGACCGGTGCGGTTGGTGACGTCACCCCACCAATCATGCACTGCCGCCTGTTTCGTTGCTGCCAGCCCATCGATAACCGAATAGCGCATGATCGCGACTCGGTGCGATGCTGGGGGCGTGATGGAGGACGTACGTGTGAACGACCGCCTGACCATCCCGGCGGCCGAGCTCTCGTGGCGTTTCTCCCGAGCGAGCGGACCGGGTGGTCAAGGCGTCAACACCACCGATTCGAGGGTCGAGCTGTCGTGGGACGTGCTCGGCTCCGACCTGCTGCCCAATTCCCTCAAGGAGCGAGCCGTCGAACGTCTGGGCGCCCGCCTCGTCCAGGGTGTGCTCACGATCACCGCGTCCGAGCACCGCTCCCAGCTCCGCAACCGTGAGGCGGCCGCGGCCCGCCTGGGCGCCCAGATCGCCGGCGCCATCGCGGCCCCGCCCCGGCAGCGCCGCGCGACCAAGCCGTCCCGCGGCGCGGTCGAGCGCCGGATCGGCGAGAAGAAACGCCGCGGCCAGATCAAGCGTAACCGCCGCCCCGGCGCCGACGACTAGAGAAGTCCTCAGCGCTGGTTGAAGGGGGCGACCGCCTCGCGGTTCTGGGCGGCGTTCTCCGGGCCCAGCAGCTCCTCGCAGACCCGGATCAGGCGGCTGCGCAGGCCGGCCGCCCGGCGGGCGAACTCGCGCTGGCGGGCGACGTACTCCGCTTTGCCCTCCGGGGTCTCGATCTTCACCGGCGGGTGGCCGTACGAGGCCAGGTCGTACGGGCTGGCCTGCATGTCGAGCAGGCGGATCTCGCCGGCCAGGGCGAAGCAGTCCAGAGCCAGCGCGCCCGGCACGGCGGGACCCAGTTTCTGCGCCCACTTGTGCACGTCCATCGCGGCGTGCAGGCAGCCGGGCTGGTCCAGGTCGACCTGGGTGGCCCGGGTCGGCTGGAGCCGGTTGAGGCCGACCGCCTCCGGGGTGAAGAACCGGAACGCGTCGAAGTGGGTGCAGCGGATGGTGTGCTGCTCCACCACCTTGTCGGTCTCGGCCTGGCCCAGGCGCAGCGGCAGCTCGTGGCGGTGCTCCGGATCGCGGTAGACCATCGCCCACTCGTGCAGGCCGAAGCAGCCGGAGAAGACCGGGCGGGACGCGGTCGCGGTGAGCAGGCCGTGGATGTACCGCACGCTCTCGCCGCGGGCGGCCAGGAAGGCGTCCTGGTTGAGGGTGACCACGCCGTCCGGGTGGCTCACGTAGAACTTCCACCCGGCGTGCTCGGGCAGGCCGGCCGGCGCCGGGGCGAGGCCGGTGCCGACTCCGGGGTGCCAGCGGCGCAGCTGGTTGGGGCGTGTTCCGTAGTAGTCGTAGAGAAAATCCTCTATGGCGTGTTTCTCGTTCGCCGAACGGCGGGCACGGTGGCCCGCTGTCATGTCGTCGGCGCGCTCAGCGTGCGCTCGGGCTAGGGGTATCCAGGCGACCGAGGGCAGCGTGGTGGTGAGAGCCCTCACCTGCTTGATCCCCATCGCACCAATGTATATAGCCAAGGCGATCAACACGATCACCGTTTGGCGCGAATGAGTTCCGCCACCGTATGTACACCGATCAACTCACGCCGTCATGAAGTACGGCTGCTCGTACATGTAGCACATCTACTACAGACTTGATAACGTGCTGGACATGATTGAGGTTCAGGACCTCCGGATGAGTTACGGGCCCAAAGAGGTCCTGGCGGGCATCGACTTCACGGCGAGCCGCGGCGAGGTGCTCGTCCTGCTCGGGCCGAACGGCGCCGGCAAGTCCACCACCATCGAGATCCTGGAGGGCTTCCGCCATCGTTCGGCGGGCCACGTCCGGGTGCTCGGCGTCGACCCGGCGAGCGGCGACGAGCGCTGGCGCGCCCGCATCGGTGTGGTGCTGCAGTCCTGGCGCGACCACAGCAAATGGCACGTCCGCGAGCTGCTGCACCACCTGGGTGGGTACTACGCGGCGTACTCGACCGCGGAGCGCCGCCGCCCCTGGCCGGTGGATCAGCTGCTCGAGGTGGTCGGGCTGGCCGGGCAGGCGGGTACCCGGATCGTCCGGCTCTCCGGCGGTCAGCGGCGGCGGCTCGATGTCGCGATCGGCATCGTCGGCCGTCCGGAGATGCTTTTCCTCGACGAGCCGACGGTGGGTTTCGACCCGGAGGCGCGACGTGAGTTCCACGACCTCGTGCATCGGCTGACCGATGTGGAGGAGACGACGGTGCTGCTGACCACGCACGACCTCGACGAGGCGGAGAAACTGGCGGACCGCATCCTCATCCTGGCCGGCGGCCGGATCGTGGCGGGTGGCTCGGCCGACGAGCTCGCCCGTGAGGTGGCCGGCGAGACCGAGGTCCGCTGGACGCAGGACGGACGCCGGTTCGTGCACTCGGCCACCGATGCCACCTCGTTCGTGCGCGGGCTGTTCCAGCAGCACGGCGAGGCGATCGGCGGGCTGGAGGTGCGGCCCAGCAGTCTCGAGGAGACGTACATGAAGCTGGTGCGCGAGGCGGAGGGGAGCGCGAGATGAACCGGGTTTTCCGGCTGGGCCTGGCCCGCGGCGGCGTGGAGCTGCGGCAGACGCTGACCACCGGGCAGGACGTCTTCGGTTACCTGCTGCCCGCGCTGCTGCTGCTCGGCACGCTGGTGCTGATGCGTGGCTCCACGGTGCCCGGCACCGAGATCGCTCTCGGCGCGCACACGTTCGTCAGCTCGCTCGGCATGCTGACGGTGATCGCCGGGGTGATGACCATGGCGCAGTACCTGGCGATGGATCGGGAGGACGGCACCCTGCTGCGGGCGAAAGCGACACCCGACGGCATGTCCGGTTACCTGATCGGCAAGAGCGTGCTGGTCGCCGGGGTCAGCGTGATCAGCTGCCTGGTGGTGCTGCCCGGTGCGTTCCTCGTCGCGGGCGGCCTGGAGTTCGATGCTGCCGGCGCGTTCACGCTGCTGTGGCTGGTGCCGCTGGCATTCCTGTCGACGATGCCGTTCGGCGCGATGCTCGGGTCGCTCTTCGACAACGTACGGACGCTGTCGTTGTTGATGTTGCCGATCTTCGGACTCGTCGGTATCTCCGGCATCTTCTATCCGATCACCGCGCTGCCGGGCTGGCTTCAGGGCGTCGCGCAGCTCTTTCCGATGTATTGGCTAGGGTTGGGCCTGCGATCGGCTCTGCTGCCGGACGCCCTGGTCGTCGCGGAGCTGGGCGACTCCTGGCGGCACACGCGGACGTTCCTGATGCTGGGGATCTGGTCGGTGGCCGGGCTGGCGCTCGCGCCGGGCGTCCTGCGGCGGATGGCACGCCGCGAGTCCGGGTCGGCGGTGGCGGCTCGTCGCGAGCGGGCGATGACGCGGATGGGCGTTTGAGGGAGCGATGGGCAGCGAGGTCACGTTCAACCGGATCGCGATGCTGCGCGCCGAGCGGGGGATCAGCCGCCGGCAGCTCGCGGACGCGCTCGGGGTGCACTACCAGACGGTCGGTTACCTGGAGCGGGGCGAGTTCAGCCCCAGCCTGCACCTGGCGCTGCGCATCTCCGAGCACTTCGGGGTGCCTATCGAGGTGGTCTTCTCACTGCACCCGTTCCCGCGATTGGGAACCGGCTTGGGAACGGGTTTGGGAACGGGCTTGGGCGCGGGGTCGGGCGAGGCGTCACGCCCGGCGTAGATTTCGAGGCGAATCAGCGTTCCTAGAGATGGGGTTACCGTGCGTTTCGCCCGCTTTGTTCATGCCGGTGGAGTTTCTTTCGGCGTCGTCGAGGGCGACGGCTCCTCGGGCCTTACGGTGGCCGAGATCAACAGCCTGCCGTTCGAGGAGGTTCGCCTCACCGGGCAGCGCTGGGCGCTCGCCGACGTCCGGCTGCTCGCGCCGATCTTCTCCAGCAAGGTGATCGGAATCGGTCGCAACTATGCCGACCACGCGGCCGAGATGGGCAACGAGGTGCCCAAGGAGCCGCTCATCTTCATCAAGCCGTCGACCTCGGTGATCGGGCCGAACGACGCGATCCGCATCCCCAGCGTCACCGAGCGGGTCGAGGAGGAGGCCGAGCTCGCCGTCGTGATCGGCGCGACCGGCGCCCGCCGGGTCGACCGGGCCGGCGCCGAGAAAGCGATCTTCGGGTACACCTGCGGCAACGACGTGACCGCCCGTGACCTGCAGCGCAAGGATCCGCAGTGGACCCGGGCCAAGGGTTTCGACTCGTTCTGCCCGATCGGTCCGTGGATCGTCACCGGGCTCGACGTGAGCGACGTCGAGGTGCGATGCGAGGTCGGCCGTGATCCGCAGAACATGGAGGTGCGCCAGATCGGGCGTACCAAGGACATGGTCTTCGACATCCCGACCCTGATCTCGTACGTGTCGCACGTCATGACGCTGCTGCCCGGCGACATCATCCTCACCGGGACCCCGGCCGGCGTCAGCCAGATCGTCCCGGGCGACACCGTCTCGGTGAGCATCCAGGGCATCGGCGAACTGCGGAACCCGGTCGTCGCCCTCGACTGACCCGCCCATGATCCGCATTCTCCGTATAGCGTACGGAGAATGAGGATTCTGGTGACCGGCGCCACCGGCAATGTCGGCCGGATGGTTGTCGACGAACTTCTCGCCCTCGGCGCCACCGATATCCGCGCGCTCACCGTCGATCCCGTCAAGGCGAACCTGCCTGCCGGGGTCGAGGTGGCGCGCGGTTTCGTCGGACGGCCCGAAACCCTGACCGACGCCCTTGCGGGCGTCGACCGGATGTACCTCGCTCCGCACCCCGCTTCCGCTTTCGAGGTGTGCCGGCTCGCCGCACAGGCTGGGGTACGCGTGATCGTCGACATGGCCGGCGCGAAAGGCGAGCACTGGCAGGTGGTCGAGGACGCCGTGGAAGCGTCCGGCGTGCCGTGGACCCATCTGGAGCCCGGCGAGTTCATGGCCAACGCCGACCTGTGGGCGCCGCAGATCCGTTCCGGTGACGTGGTGCGGGACGCCTTCGGTGACGTCGTCAACGCCCCGGTGGCCCAGGAGGACATCGCCGCGGTGGCCGCCCGGGTGCTGCTGTCCGACGGGCACCTCGGGAAGGCGTACGAACTGACCGGTCCGCAAGCGCTGAGCCGCCGCGAGAAGGTCGCGGCGATCGGCCGCGCGCTCGGCCGGGAGTTGACGTACGTCGAGCTGACCGGCGACGAGGCCCGGGATCAGTTCACGGCCACGATGGGTGAGTACGGGCAGTGGTATCTGGACGGGCTCGCCCAGCTGCTGGAGTACCCGCAACCTGCGGTATCCACCGTTGCTGATCTTCTGGGCCGCCCGGCGACCACCTACGAAGAGTGGGCGCGAAGTCACGCGGATCTATTTCGGTAACCCGATTTGGTGGGCCGGGAGGGTTCAGGTAAAGTTCTCAACGGCTCAGCAAGCAGGGCCAAATGGGGTATGGGGTAATTGGCAGCCCAGCTGATTCTGGTTCAGCCAGTCTAGGTTCGAGTCCTGGTACCCCAGCGCATCACTTCCGCGAGGGAGTGGGCGCTGGATGTTCTACAGCGCAGTTGGTAACAAAGGCAGTACCTGGTCCCGTCGTCTAGCGGCCTAGGACGCCGCCCTCTCAAGGCGGTAGCGAGGGTTCGAATCCCTTCGGGACTACAGGCTGAAACGGCCCGCGTCACTCCGGTGATGCGGGCCGTTTCATGTTCCAGGCCAGATCCGGGGCGATTTCGGCTAAGGCGCTGGTCC
The DNA here is from genome assembly GCF_003259845.1 of Actinoplanes lutulentus. Classification (GTDB taxonomy): domain Bacteria; phylum Actinomycetota; class Actinomycetes; order Mycobacteriales; family Micromonosporaceae; genus Actinoplanes; species Actinoplanes lutulentus. Next base: position 70,460 of record NZ_QLMJ01000025.1, on the reverse strand, counting down.
TGATAGAGTTCAGCCCGCCGCACGGGGTGAAAACACCGAGCGGCAGGGGTCCCGTCGTCTAGCGGCCTAGGACGCCGCCCTCTCAAGGCGGTAGCGAGGGTTCGAATCCCTTCGGGACTACCAACGAGAACGGCCCGCATCAGCTGATGCGGGCCGTTTCGTTTACACGGTCTCGGCGATCCCGGGGGTCAGCCAGGTCAGCGTCGATGGCGGGAAAGCGGCCTCCGCCTCTGCCCGGCCCTCGTGGAAGTGCGACCACCCCTCGTAGTGCACCGGCACCACCCGGCGGGGCTTCAGCTCGGCGATGAGCTGGGCAGCGTCCCGGCCGTTCATCGTGTATTTGATCGGGCCGGTCAGGCCGAACTGCACCTTGCCCAGGTGCAGGAGCACCGTGTCGACGGTGAAGCGGGAGGCCACCTCGCGCGCGCCGCTGAAGAGCACGGTGTCGCCGGTCATCCAGATCACCGACGACGAGCCGGGCGGGCGGATCGCGAACCCGATGGCGTCGCCGACGAGCGCCCGGCTCAGCGGCGGGCCGTGCCGGGCCGGTGTGGCGGTGATCTCCAAACCGGCGACCGAGGCACTCTCCCAGGGCGCGAGGCCGACGGCCTTGCACGAGGAACCGAGACGGCCGGCTCCGCTCACCGTGGTGACCACCACCGGCACGGACGGCAGCAGCGCCCGGCCGGCGTCGTCCAGGTTGTCGGCGTGGTGGTCGTGGGAGAGCAGCACCCCGTCGATCCGGCCCAGTTCGCCGGGGCGCAGTGCCGGGCCGGCCACCTTGACCGAGGACGTGCCCAGGCCGAAGGCGTACCGGCGGCCCGGGTCGTCGAAGGTCGGGTCGGTGAGCAGGCGCACACCGTCGATTTCGATCAGTGCGGTCGGGCCGCCGATGTGGGTGATCCGCAGGTTCACCGCGACGGGAGGGCGTGCCGCAGCGCCCACTCCAGCACTTCGTCGGCGATCTGCTCCCAGCCCTTCTGTGCGGGCAGCAGGTGCGCGTAACCCTCGTACTGTTTGCGCTCGGTGATGGTGTTCGACTTGTAGTGCTTGGCGTTCGACTCCTGGATCGCCGGCGGCATGATGTGGTCCTCGGAGCCGGAGACGAACAGCAGCGGCGCCCGGTCGTCGTTGTGATAGTCGACCCAGGTGTCCTGGTGGCCGGGCTGGAAATTGGCGAGCACGCTGCCCCAGAGGATGCCGCCGTTGGCCGGGATGGCGTACCGCTCGTACAGGTAGCGGGACTCCTCCTCGGTGAAGGTGTTGGTGAACGCGTACGTCCACTCCTCGAACGAGAGCGGCACCGTCTTGTGCCGGTTCGCCGGGCTCTTCAGGACCGGGAACGTGGACTTCACCTGGGAGAGCGGCACTACCCGGACACCCTCGGTCGGCGCCGAGTTCATCGCGACGCCGGCCGCGCCGAACCCGTGGTCGAGCAGGATCTGGGTGAACGCGCCGCCGGCTGAGTGACCGATGATGATCGGCGGCTCGGGCAGGGCCTTGATGGCCTCTTCCAGGTGGGCGATGATCTGCGGCACGGTGACCGCCAGGATCGGCGCCGGGTCGGCGTTGAGCGACTCCACCTCGACCTCGAAGCCGGGGTACGCCGGTGCGATGACCTGGTGACCCTTGGCCTCGTAGTGCGCGATCCAGTTCTCCCAGCTGCGCGGTGTCACCCAGAAGCCGTGGACAAGAACGATCGGTTTCACGATCAATACCCCCTCATAGAACCTCGTTCGATCCTCATGGGAGCGATACCGCTCGCGAATCACGTGCGATGCGTAGTCGCGCGTGCGCGTCAGTCCTGGAACACCTCGCGCAGCTGCCGCCGGGAGGCGACACCGAGCTTCCGGAACACTTTGCGCAGGTGGTAATCGACGGTGCTGGCACTGAGGAACAGATGCGCCGCGATCTCGCCATTGGTAGCCCCGGCGCGCGCCAGGCGCGCGACGGCGGCCTCCTGCGGGGTCAAGGCCGTTTCGCCCTGCGAGGGTACGGGGGACCGCACGCTCTCGCCGAGGGCGGCGAGTTCCGATCGTGCCCGCTCCACGAAAGCGCCGGCCTGGATCGCCTCGAACATCTCCAGCGCCGTGGTCAGCTGATCCCGCGCGTCCCGGCGACGGCGGCGGCGGCGCAGCCATTCGCCGTACAGCAAGCGGGCCCGGGCCAGGTCGCCGAAGGACGCGGTCGCGCCGAGCAGGTCGATCGCCTCCCGGTAGAACGGCTCGGCCCGCTCCGGAGCGGCCAGCAGCGCGTCGGACCGGGCCAGAACGCCGAGCGCCAGGGGTGTCGCGCTGCTGCGGGCGGCCACGGCCAGGTCGTCCAGCGCCCGGGCCGCGGCCGGCCGGTCACCGGCGCGCAGCGCGGCTTCCACGAGGTCCGGCAGCGCGTACGCGTACCGGCGTGGGTGGCCCAGGTCGACGATCCGCAGCAGCAGGTCATGGGCCGCCGGGTAATCGCGGCTGGCGATCTCCAGGATGGCCGTGGCGAGCACGGTGACCGAGTGCATGGCGCCGAGGTGCAGCATCTCGAAGACCTGGAGGGCCTGCGCCGCGCTGTCCCGGAATCCGTCCGGCGCCCGCCAGGCCACCAGCTCGGGATGCCGCCAGACCTGTTCCTGGTCGGCGGTCTGGCCGATCGACCGGCGGATCCGCTGGCCGGTGGCGTCGTGCCGGTCGGCCTGGTCGAGCCGGCCGAGGGCGGCGTCGGTCATCGCGCTGACGAAGTGGACCAGGTCGAGCGCGTACAGGGCGCCGGTACGCCGCGCCGCCGACTCGGCCCGGTCCAGCAGGACCAGCCGGGACGCGTCGTCCCAGAGCAGGTTGCTGAAGTTGACCGCGACGACGAACCGCCGCAGCAGGGTCTCGTCGGGCACCGCCGGGTCGAGAACCGCGGCGACCGCACGGCGCATCGCGGGCGCGCCGGTCCGGTAACCGCCCAGGATGAAAGCGGAGTACCCGGCGAGCAGCAGCCCGTCCAGGCCGTCCGGATCGGTGCCGGCCAGCCGCGCGGCCTCGGCGGCGACCCTGGTCTCCTCGACACTGCCCAGGCGCTCGGCGCCGATCGCGTGGTCCACCGCCTGGACGGTGGCTCGCCGGGCCTGGACGTGGTCGGCCCCGAACGCGGCGGCCGCCTCCAGACAGAGGCCCGCCGCGTCCCGCAGGCCGGTCGGCGCCCCGGTGTTGACCGTGGCGAGGGCCCGGGTGAGCAGCGCCGAACCGAGCACCGGCCCGGCCAGTTGCGCCTCCTCCACGACGTCCAGCAGCGACAGCGCACGGGCCGGCGCCCCGGCCGTCATCGCGGCGGCAGCGGCGTCGACCTGCCGCCCGGCCCGGATCGCCGGGTCCGGGGTGAGCTCGGCGGCCCGGTTCAGGAAGGTGACCCGGGCCGCGTACCCGCCACGGGCGCCGGCCCGGCCGGCCCGGCGTTCCAACTCGGCGGCGACCTGCTCGTCCGGCGCGGCGGCCGCGGACGCCAGATGCCAGGCTCGGCGGTCGGCCTCGGCCGGGTCGATGGTCGCCGCGGCCAGGGCCGCGTGCACGGCCCGGCGCTGGGCCGGCGGCGCGTCGCCGTAGACCGCGGACCGGACCAGCGGGTGCCGGAAGTCGACCGGGGGAGAACCGGTCACCAGACGGTCGCCCTCGGCCGGGCCGGCGTCCTCGGGCCGGGTGCCGAGCAGACGGGCGGCGGCGAGCAGATGTTCGCCACGGCTCCCGGCGCCGGCGGCCGCGAGCAGCAGCCAGGTCCGGGTGGGTGGCGGGTAACCGCGTACCCGGGCGGAGTAGTGGCTCTCCAGCCGGCTGCCGATCGGCACGGGTTCGGGCAGCGGCGACGCGCCGCGCCACTGGTCGGCGGTGAGTTCACGGCCCAGATCGGTGAGCGCGAGCGGGTTGCCGCCGGTGGTCTCGGCGATGTGCTCGGCCAGGCTCAGGTCGATGTCGTCGGTGACCACGTCGGAGAGCAGCGCGATCGAGGCGTCCCGGGTGAGACCGCTCACGATCAGGTCGGGGATCCCGGCGAACAGGCCCGGGTCATCGCCGCGCAACCCGAAGAGGAGCACCACACCCTCGGCGTGCAGGCGGCGGGCGACGAAGGCGAGTGCCCGCGCCGACTCGTTGTCGAGCCACTGCACGTCGTCGACGACGCAGAGCCGGGGTGCGGTGGCGAGCAGGGTCAGCGACGCCAGGCTGACCAGGAACAGGTCGGCCGACGGGCCCTCGGTGAGACCGCAGGCCACTTCGAGGGCGGCACGCTGGGAGGGCGGGAGCCGGTCACGCTCCGGGAGCAGCGGGATGAGCAGTCGATGCAGGCCGGCGTACGGGAAACCGGACTCGGACTCGACGCCGCGGATGGTGAGGGCCTCGGGCACCTGGCTTTCCGCGTACCGAAGGAGTGCGGTCTTGCCGACGCCGGGCTCGCCGCGCAGCACCAAGGCCGCGCTGTGCCGCGATCGCGCCCCCGCGATCAGAGAATCGAGGGTGGCGCACTCGGATTCGCGTCCGAAGAGCCGATCATCCCGCCCGAAGAGCCGCACGGCGGCAGCCTATCGGGCGGTGATCGATGCGTTACAGATCGATGGGGCGAATATTGCGGAGAAGGGATTACAGGCCGGAGAGGCGCTGGCCGGCGCGGACCACGGCCATGGCGTGGCGCTCGCCGGGGCGGCGGCCGAGGCGTTCGATCGGACCGCTTATTGAAATTGACGCGATCACCCGCCCGGTGCGGTCGCGGATCGGCGCGGAGACGCTTGCCACACCGGGCTCGCGCTCGGCGACGCTCTGCGCCCAGCCGCGGCGGCGGACCTCGGCGAGGGTGCGTCCGGTGAACTTGCATCGCGGCAGCAGCGGCATGACCGCCTCGGGCGGCTCCCAGGCGAGCAGGATCTGCGCGGCCGAACCGGCGACCATCGGCAGCACCGAACCGACCGGGACGGTGTCACGAAGACCACTCGCGCGCTCGGCGGCGGCGACGCAGATGCGTTCGTCGGCGCGGCGCAAGTAAAGCTGCGCGCTTTCCCCGGTGGCGTCCCGCAATGCGGACAGCAGGGGTTCCGCGGCGGTCAGCAACACGTCCGGAGCGGCGTTCGCCAGCTCGCCCAGACGGGGGCCTGGACGCCACCTTCCCTGGGTGTCCCGGACCAGCATCCGATGGATCTCCAAGGCCTGTGCCAGGCGATGTGCGGTTGCCCGCGGCAGCTTCGTACGCTCGACTAACTCGGCCAGGCTGGCGCCGTCGACACAGGCCGCAAGAATGACGACCGCCTTGTCGAGAACGCCGACACCGCTCATACTGTGTCCCACAAGCCGAAACATACATTCCAGAATTTAGGATGTCCAGATGGTGGGAGTCACTCCCCAGAGCGGGAAACCCAGGACCCTGGCCGAGAAGGTCTGGGATGACCACGTGGTGCGCACGGCCGAGGGCGAGCCGGACCTGCTCTTCATCGACCTGCACCTGCTGCACGAGGTCACCAGCCCGCAGGCGTTCGACGGTCTCCGGATGGCCGGTCGCCCGGTCCGACGGACGGACCTCACGCTCGCGACGGAGGACCACAACACCCCGACCGGGTACGCGGATCCGTCCTTCAACACCCGCCGCGGCGATCTTCTGACGATCACCGACACCGTCTCGCGGACGCAGATCGAGACGCTGCGGAAGAACTGCGCCGAGTTCGGCGTGCAGATCCGCCCGCTGGGCGACGTGAACCAGGGCATCGTGCACGTGATCGGCCCGCAGCTCGGTCTCACCCAGCCGGGCATGACGATCGTCTGCGGTGACTCGCACACCGCCACCCACGGCGCGTTCGGCGCGCTCGCCTTCGGCATCGGCACCAGTGAGGTCGAGCACGTGCTCGCCACCCAGACGCTGCCGCAGGCGAAGCCGAAGACGATGGCCGTGACGGTCGTCGGCGAGCTGGCACCGGGCACGAGTGCGAAGGACCTGATCCTCGCCCTCATCACGCAGACCGGCACCGGCGGTGGCAACGGCCACATCGTGGAGTACCGCGGCGAGGCCATCCGATCCCTCTCCATGGAGGGCCGGATGACCATCTGCAACATGTCGATCGAGTGGGGCGCCAAGGCCGGCATGATCGCGCCGGACGAGACCACGTACGCGTACCTGAAGGGCCGCGAGCACGCGCCGCAGGGCGCTGAGTGGGACGCCGCCGTGGCGTACTGGAACACCCTCGCCACCGACGAGGACGCCGAGTACGACACCGAGATCATCCTGGACGCCTCGACGATCAGCCCGTTCATCACCTGGGGCACCAACCCGGGCCAGGGCGCCGCGCTCAACAGCGTCGTGCCGGCCCCCGAGGACTTCCTGGACGAGGTCGAGCGTGGCGCCGCCGAGCGCGCGCTGGCGTACATGGACCTCACGCCGGGCACCCCGTTCAAGGATGTCCCGGTCGACGTGGTCTTCGTCGGCTCGTGCACCAACGGCCGGCTCGAGGACCTGCGCGCCGCCGCCGACGTGATCCGCGGTCACAAGGTGGCCGACGGCGTCCGCATGATGATCGTGCCGGGGTCGTACCTGGTGCGGGAACAGGCCGAGGCCGAGGGTCTTGACCAGGTCTTCAAGGACGCGGGCGCCGAGTGGCGTTTCGCCGGCTGCTCGATGTGTCTGGGCATGAACCCGGACACGCTCAGCCCCGGCCAGCGTGCCGCCTCCACCTCCAACCGCAACTTCGAGGGCCGGCAGGGCAAGGGCGGGCGTACCCACCTCGTCTCGCCGCAGGTCGCCGCCGCCACCGCCGTGGTCGGCAAGCTGGCCGCTCCCGCGGACCTGTAGAGAAGGGGACTGAGACATGGACAAGTTCGTCACCCACAGCGGCACGGTCATGCCCCTGCGCCGCTCTGATGTGGACACCGACCAGATCATCCCGGCGGTCTATCTGAAGCGGGTCACCCGGACCGGTTTCGAGGACGGCCTCTTCAACGCCTGGCGTGAGGACCCGGACTTCGTGCTGAACAAGCCGGCCTACGCCGGCGCCACGATCCTGGTGGCCGGCCCGAACTTCGGCACCGGCTCGTCCCGGCAGCACGCCGTCTGGGCGCTGCGCGACTGGGGCTTCAAGGCGGTCATCGCCTCCCGGTTCGGCGACATCTTCCGGGGTAACTCCCTCAAGGAGGGACTGCTCCCGATCCAGCTCGACCAAAAGATCATCGAAAGCCTCTGGGATCTCGCCGAGAGCGAGCCGCAGAAGCAGATCACGGTCGACCTGGAAGCCCGCACGGTACGAGTCGACGACGCCGCTTACGGGTTCCCGATCGACGATTTCAGTCGCTGGCGCCTCATGGAAGGCCTCGACGACATCGGACTGACGTTGCGCCACGAAGAGACGATTACCGCGTACGAGAAGGGCCGTCCGGCTTTCAAGCCGGTCGTCGTCCTTTAGTCGATCTGAGTAGTCGAACTCTGCAATTCGCCCCTGCCGGGTCACCGGCAGGGGCGAATTCGTTGGGACACAACGGTTTTTTTGCGCGAATGTTTGTGTCTCCAGGTCACAGGGCATACCGTGCGCGCAGAATGGCCCGTGACGGGCCAGTTCTCACGTCCGGGAGGAAAACCGTGAACAAGGCCGAGCTCATCGAGGCGCTCGCTGTCCGACTGGGTGACAAAAAGATCGCGACCCAGGCACTGGACGCGTTCATCAGCGAGGTGCAGAACGCCGTCGCCAAGGGCGACAAGGTGGCCCTCACCGGCTTCGGCTCTTTCGAGAAGCGAGTGCGCAATGCGCGTACCGCACGGAATCCGCGAACCGGTGAGGCGGTAAAGGTCAAGAAGACGTCGGTCGCAGCATTCAAACCGGGAAGCACGTTCCGGGATCTCGTTGCGAGCGGCAAACCGGCAAAGGCCGCCACCGCTACGAAGACCACGGCGGCTAAGAAGACCGCTGTTTCCAAGGCGGCTCCGGCAGCTGCCAAGAAGACGGCTGCCAAGGCGACCGCTACCAAGGCGACCGCTACCAAGGCTGTTTCCAAGGCCGCGCCGGCCACCGCCAAGAAGACGGCTGCCAAGGCGACCGCTACCAAGGCGACGGCTACCAAGGCGACGGCGGCTAAGTCGACGGCGGCTAAGTCGACGGCAGCCAAGGCGACCGCCACTAAGGCGACCGCTTCAAAGGCGACCGCTTCAAAGGCGACCGCTTCTAAGGCCACTAAGGCGACCGCTGCCAAGCCGGCCGCGGCCAAGGCGACTGCCACCAAGTCAACGGCGGCCAAGTCGACCGCGGCCAAGTCCACGGCGGCCAAGTCGACAGTGGCCAAGGCCGCTCCGGCCAAGACGGCCGCGGTCAAGACCACGGCCGCCGCCGCCAAGAAGACGACGTCCCGCAAGACGGCCAGTCCGGCGGCCGCGCCGGCTCGGGCCCGCACCACCGCCACGGCACGCACGGCGTCGTCGCGAAAGGCTCGCTGAGCCGATAGCGGGCTCACCGAGCCCGTAGATATACGAGGGCGTCCACCCGTTGGGTGGGCGCCTTCCGTGTTCCCGCACGCCGCCGCCCGGCCCGTCCTACGGTCCGGGCATGGAACGGTGGGTACACAGGTCAGCGCCACGTGGTCTGGTCGCGCGCTCGTCCATCGCCGCGGTGCTGTTCGTCGTCGCCGTCCTGCCCGGATGGACACTCGGCGACCTGGCCGAGCACCGCACCGGTCAGCCGGTGCTGGACTGGCTGATCACCTGCGGATGGTCCGGGCTCGCGGTGGCCGTGTGCGCGCCGTGGTGCTCGTACCGGCGGCGGGACGGCTGGCTCGGCGCGGTCCCGCTGTACGGCTGGTACCTGCTGAGTGTGCTCAGCTGGCGGCTCGCGCTGTTGCCGTACCGGGACTGGGAGCCGCGGCGTGACGAGCTGTGGCGGGCCCGCTGGCTCACCGGTGACCTGCTCGGTTACTGGCGGTCGGACCCGCCGGCGGCCCGCGCGGTCACAGCCGCGAGGCGCCCAGCAGCCGCTCGCCGGACCAGGTGAGAAGCCAGCCGTCGCCCTTGCGGGTCTTGAACTCCTCGTGGTCCTCGCCACCGTGCAGCAGCGCCAGCAGCTGCGGCATCACCTTGCCCTGGCTGCACACCACGACCCGGCCGGCTTTGCGCAGGTCGGCGAGCCGGGTCCGGGCCATCGACAGCCGGGTTGCCAGATCCGTCGTCTCGGACGGCTCGGCGAACGCGGCGTCCAGGATGATCGGTGCGGCGCCGAGCGCGGCGGCCAGCGGTTCCAAGGTCTGCGAGCAGCGCAGCGGGGGAGCCGCCACCAGCCGGCGCGGCCGGAACGATGTCAGCGTCGCCGCGATCCGGTCGGCCTGCTTGGCGCCTTCCGGGTCGATCGGGCGCAGCGCGTCGCGCCCGTTCCACTTTTTCCGCTCGCCCGCGTGGGCGTGCCGGACCAGCGCGATCACCGAGGTCACCGGCGGCAGGGCGGCCACGTGGTCCAGCAGCTCCTGCTCCGCCGGATAGGTGAGCCGTTCCCGGGCCTCCGCCAGGGGCAGCCAGACGCGCTCGTCGACCTCGTCGGCGTCCTGCACCGGCCCGTCGCTCTCGGCGGGTGCCTGCAGCAGCCAGTACGCGACGTTCTTGGGCCGGCCGTCCGCCAGCGTGTAGTCGATGTCGGGCAGCCGCAGCAGCGGGATCCCGGCCGTGCCGGTCTCCTCCTCCACCTCGCGCAGCGCGCCGAGCAGGGCCGGCTCGCCGTCGGCCAGCTTGCCTTTCGGCAGGCTCCAGTCGTCGTATCGCGGGCGGTGCACGAGGCAGACCTCGGCACCGTCCGGGCGCGGGCGGTGGAGCACCCCGCCCGCGGCGAACTCGGCGTCCGGCATCAGGTCTTCTTGATGACGCGGCGGAGCAGGGCGTCCTGGAGGTGGACCTGCGGGCGGCCGGGCGTACCGAGGTTGCGCTGCCAGATGCCGTCGCCGTCCAGGTCCCAGCCCTCGGTCTGGTCCCGCATCGACATCTCGAGGACGTTGCGCATCTCCTCGCGGGCCGACGTGAGCGTGACCCGGACCAGGGCCTCCACCCGGCGGTCCAGGTTGCGGTGCATCAGGTCGGCGGAGCCCATCCAGTACTCGGAGTCGGGGCCCGGGCCGAACCGGAAGATCCGGGAGTGCTCCAGGAACCGGCCCACGATCGAGCGGACCCGGATGTTCTCCGACATGCCCTCCACACCCGGTCGCAGCGCGCACATCCCGCGGATGACCAGGTCGATTTTCACGCCGTCCTGGGAGGCGCGGTAGAGCGCGTCGATGGTCTCCTCGTCCACCAGCGAGTTCACCTTGATCTGCACCAGGGCCTCGCCGCCGGACCGGGCGATCCGGGCCTGTTCCTCGATCCGCTCGACCAGACCACGGCGTACGCCGTGCGGGGCCACCAGCAGACGCCGGAACGTGGTCTGCCGGCTGTACCCGGTGAGCACGTTGAACAGGTCGGTGACGTCCGCGCCCACCTCGGGGTCGGCGGTCAGCATGCCGAAGTCCTCGTAGAGCCGGGCGGTCTTCGGGTGATAGTTGCCGGTGCCGATGTGGCAGTACCGGCGGATCTGGTTGCCCTCCTGGCGTACGACGAGGGCGGTCTTGCAGTGCGTCTTCAGGCCGACCAGGCCGTAGACGACGTGGCAGCCGGCCCGCTCCAGGGTGCGTGCCCAGGCGATGTTCGCCACCTCGTCGAAACGGGCCTTCACCTCGACCAGGACCACCACCTGCTTGCCGGCGGCCGCCGCGTCCACCAGGGCGTCCACGATCGGCGAGTCACCCGAGGTCCGGTACAGCGTCTGCTTGATGGCCAGCACGTTCGGGTCGGCGGCGGCCTGCTCGATGAAGCGCTGCACGCTCGTCGAGAACGAGTGGTACGGGTGGTGCACCAGGATGTCGGACTCCCGCAGCCGGTTGAAGACGCTGCGTGGCACCTCGCCGTCGGCCAGCTGCGGATGGGTCGCCGGGACGAAAGGGCGGTCCTTCAGATCATCGCGGTCGCACTCGCCGAAGACCTGCCAGAGCGCCGACAGATCGAGCAGGCCGGGCACCCGCAGTACGTCGTGGCTGTCCATGTCGAGCTCACGGACCAGCAGGTCGAGCACGTGGTCGCTGATCGAGGCGGCCACCTCGAGCCGGACCGGCGGGCCGAACCGGCGCTGCGCGATCTCCCGCTCCAGCGCCTGGAGCAGGTCCTCGTCGCGGTCCTCGTCGACCTCCAGCTCGGCGTTGCGGGTCACCCGGAACGCGTGCACCTCCAGGATCTGCATGCCCGGGAAGAGCTGGTCGAGGTGGTTGGCGATGAGCTCCTCGATCGGCAGGAAGCGCACACCGCGGCTGTCGTTCTGCACGGTCACGAAGCGGGGAACGTTGTTCGGCACCTTTATCCGGGCGAACAGCTCGGGCGCGTCGCCGTCCGGGTACCGCAGGGCCACCGCGAGGTTCAGCGAGCGGCTGGAGATGTACGGGAACGGGTGCGCCGGGTCGACCGCGAGCGGCGTCAGCACCGGGAAGACCTGCTCACGGAAGAACGTCCGCAGCCGCCCCTGCTCGGGTGCGTCCAGTTCCCGCCAGCTGACCACCTCGATGCTCTCGGCGGCGAGTTTCGGCCGGACCTCGTCGGAGAAGCAGGCGGCGTGCCGGGTCACCAGGTCCGCGACCCGCTCGGTGATCATCTCGATCTGGTGGCGCAGCGGGGAACGGTCACCGCCGCGGACCGGCAGACCGGCGCTGAGCCGACGCTTCAGGCCGGCGACCCGGACCATGAAGAACTCGTCCAGGTTGCTCGCGAAGATGGCGAGGAATTTCGCCCGCTCCAGCAGCGGGGTGCCGGGGTCCTCGGCGAGGGCCAGCACGCGGGCGTTGAAGTCCAGCCAGGAGAGTTCCCGGTTCAGGAAGCGGTCGGACGGCAGGTAATAACGCTCGTCGATGATGGGCTCGACGTCCTCGTCCGTCACGTCGGTCACTTCCGTCACTATCTCCACGACCTGTTCCTCCGGTTTTGCCTCAGCCTCCACAGTCGTCTCGACAACGGCTGCGGGCTCGATCACCTCGACAGGTTGCGTCTCGGCGGTGTCAGGGGGGAGAAAGCGGCCGTTCGGGCCACGCCTGCGGGGCTCGGGGGTCCGGGGCGGGGTCTGCATGAGCCTATTCTTGCCGCTTCCGACGAAACGTGAAACGAACTACCGGATGATCAATTCAGACAACTCCGGGAATCGTCACCCGTGCGATCGTGCCGTCGGCGGCGGCCTCCACGGTGACCCGCTGCCCCAGACGTAGCAGCCGCAGGCCGGACCGTGCGAAGGCCTCCGCTGCGAACCCCAGTTCAGAGCCGTCGTCGAGCAGCAGCGTGCCGCTGCGGTTTTCCGGGTCGAAGGTCGCGATCGTCCCCTGCATAACGCAGAACGCTACCTGTTCCCGGCGGCTGTCATGCGGCCGATGTGCACGCCGCCGTGAGTCCGAGATCACGCAGGAGCTCACAGGTCCGCCGGCCGGCGCCGAGACCCAGCACGGTGCCGAGATCGGCGGCGGTGTCCACGTCCTGCCGCAGACCGGGCCAGTCGCCGGTGAGCGCGGTGGCGCCGGAGCCGGCGTGCGCCCGCGCCGAGTGCGGGCCGAACAGCGGCCGGAGCGGCTCACCCGGCGGCACCGCGAGCAGGACCGTGCCGGTGCCGGCCGCGTCCGGTACGAACGCCCGCCCGGCCACCCGGCCCAGCGCCTCGTCGAGCTGCTCGGGACGCAGGGCCGGCAGGTCGCCGGTGAGCACGGCCCGGTGGGTGGCGAGCCCGGCCACCTCGTCGGCGCCGTGCCGCATGGCGCCGTTCAGCCCGTCGCCCGGGTCCGGCGCCACCCGGGCGCCCAGCCGGCGGACCGCCACGGCGACCGCCGGATCGTCGGTGACCACCACGAGCCCGGCCACCGACGGGGTCGCCAGCACCGCGGCCACGGTGTCGCGCACCATGGCGAGCGCCAGCTCCGGATGCCGGTCGGCGGGCACCGCGCCCCGCAACCGCGTCTTGGCCGACCCCAGCCGCTTGACCGGGATCACCACGGTCCACTTCCGCACCACCACCAGATCAGTCTGCCCCACGACCTCCATCTGCGGTTTTGCGCACTTCGTAAGACCCCTCCCTGGTCGTGCCGGTTCCCAGCGGGCATGATTTCGTCGCAGGTGAACGTGGTGCGGCGCGGATACGTCGCCGATCGAGGGACGGGGGATGCCGTGGCGCAGCTCAGGCTCGGATTCTGGCAGCGTTTCGCGGTGATGCTGGTGGTGCCCGTCATGACCGCGCTGACCACGAAGACCTGGATCGGCCGGGCGAACGTGCCCAAGACCGGGCCGGTCATCCTGGTGCCGAACCACGTCTCGCACTTCGATCCACTCGTGGTCGCCCACTACGTCTACCGGGCCGGCCGCTGGCCCCGGTTCCTCGGCAAGGCCAGCGTCTGGCGGGTGCCGGTCATCGGGTTCCTGCTGCGCAAGACCCGGCAGATCCCGGTCGAACGAGGCAGTGTCGAGGCGGTGAAGTCGCTGGAGACGCTGGTCACGGCCCTGAACGAGGGCGATGCCGTGGTGATCTACCCGGAGGGCACAACCACCCGGCACCCCGACCTCTGGCCGATGCGCGGCAAGACCGGCGCTGCCCGGCTGGCCCTGCTCACCGGCGCTCCGGTGGTGCCGATGGCCGCCTGGGGACCGCAGGTGATCTTCGATCCGCGTACCAACAAGCTGAAGCTGCGGCGTACCCACATCACGGTCACCACCGGCAAGCCGATCGATCTGGCGCGCTGGTCCGGCGCCACGCCGAGCCGGGCGGTGCTGGAAGAGATGACCGAGGCGATCATGCTGGGTGTCCGGGATCTGCTCGGTGAGATCCGCGACGGCGAACCGCCGGCGCTCTATGAACGGCCCGCCCGCCGGGCCTCGACCTCGGAGGACGCACCATGAAGGCCGCCGTCATCGGATCCGGATCGTGGGGTACGGCGTTCGCGAAGGTGCTCGCCGACGCCGGCTCGGACGTGACCATGTGGGCACGGCGGGAAGCGGTCGCCACCGAGATCCGGGAGCAGCGGACCAACGAGGGGTCGCTTCCGGGCGTACGCCTGGCGCAGAACGTCACCGGCACGACCGACCTGGCCGAGGCGGTGTCCGGCGCCGAGCTGATCGCCATCGCGGTGCCGTCGCAGACCCTGCGCGCCAACCTCGCCGACTGGGCCTCGGCCTTTCCCCGCGACGCCACAGTGGTCTCGCTCATGAAGGGCATCGAGCTCGGCACCCTCAAGCGGATGAGCGAGGTGATCGTCGACACGGCCGGCGTCGCCGCGGACCGGGTGGTGGTGGTCTCCGGACCCAACCTGGCACCCGAGATCGCCGCGAACCAGCCCACCGCGACCGTGGTGGCCTGCTCCGACGAGGGCCGCGCCAAGCAGGTGCAGCACGCGCTGGCCACGCCGTACTTCCGGCCGTACACCAGCGACGACGTGATCGGCTGCGAGCTCGGCGGCGCCACCAAGAACGTGATCGCGCTGGCGTACGGCATGGCCGTCGCGATCGGCCTCGGCGACAACACCCGCGCTTCGCTGATCACTCGCGGTCTCGCCGAGACGGCCCGGCTCGGTGTCGCCCTCGGCGCCGACCCGCTGACCTTCGCCGGCCTGGCCGGGCTCGGCGACCTGGTCGCCTCCTGCTCGTCGCCGCTGGCCCGCAACCGCACCTTCGGCGAGCACCTCGGCCGCGGCGAGTCGCTGGAGCAGGCGCAGGTCGCCACCCGGCAGACCGCCGAAGGCGTGAAGAGCTGCCTCTCCCTCCGCGACCTGGCCCGGGCGAACGGCGTCGAGATGCCGATCGTCGAGCAGGTCGAACGCGTCTGCCACGAGGGCGCCGACCCGCGGGTCGCGGTGAAACTGCTGATGACACGAGAGATGAAACCCGAGTGACTTACTCCGACGGCACCCGTTCGGTCCACGCCGGTCTGCCCGCGCCCGTGGTCGGTGAGCCTTTCCTGCCCGGTCCGGTCTTCGCGGCGCCGTACCACCTCGATCCGGCCACCGGGCCCGGCGAGCACGGTTACGCCCGCACCGAGCACCCCACCCGGGAGCTTCTGGAATCAGCGATCGGCGCGCTCGAAGGCGCGCCCGCCCTGGTCTTCGCGAGCGGCCAGGCGGCGATCACCGCCCTGCTCCTCGCGGTGCTTCGCACCGGCGACACGGTCGCGCTCCCCGCGGACGGATATTTCACGGTACGCGCATTCGCCGAAACCACGCTTCGTGACCTGGGCGTCAAACTCGTACTGATTCCAACGGCATCGCACCCATACCCTGATCTGACGGGCGTGCGGCTGGTGCTGCTGGAAACGCCGGCCAACCCGGGCCTCGACGTCTGTGACATCCGTGCGATCTCCGCGGCTGCCCACGCGGCCGGCGCGCTCGTGGCCGTCGACAACACCACTGCCACGCCGCTCGGGCAGAACCCGCTGGCCCTCGGCGCCGACCTGGTCGTCGCCTCCGGCACGAAGGCGTTGACCGGGCACTCCGACGTGCTGCTCGGTTACGTCGCGGCCACCGACCCGGAGCTGCTCGGCAGGGTGGAGACGTGGCGCAAGCAGACCGGCGCGGTACCGGGCGCCTTCGACTGCTGGCTGGCCCACCGCTCGATCGCCACCCTGGACCTGCGGCTCGCCCGGCAGAGCCAGAACGCGGCAGCCGTCGCCGAACTGCTGCTCACCCGCCCCGACGTGACCGGCGTGCGGTGGCCGGGCCTGCCGTCCGACCCGTCGTACCCGATCGCCTCGACCCAGATGCGCCGCATCCCCGGGGTGGTCTCGTTCGACCTGGGCTCCGCCGAGCGCGTGGCCCGCTTCCTGGAGTCGGCCGAACTGGTCTTCGCGGCGACAAGCTTCGGCGGGGTGCACACCACAGCGGACCGGCGAGCACAGTGGGGTGACGACACGGCACCGGGCTTCGTCCGATTCTCCTGCGGCATCGAGGACACCACCGACCTGATCGCGGACATCACGGCGGCCCTGGACTCCTCCCGATGACCGGCAGCTTCAGCGCCGATGAGGTGGCAGCGCTCACCCAGGGCGAGAGCTTCTTCCTGTCGCCGGGGGAGCGGGACTGCCCCGGCTGCGGCGAGCGCCGGCTGCGGGCCTATTTCACGACACCGGAGAATGCCCGCCGCCCCACCCTGGTGAGTTACGTGTGGTGCGCCGGATGCGCCAAGTTCGTCGGCACCCGCGCCAAGCACCCGGACGGCCTGATCTTCTCCGACCCGCTCGCGGCCCTGCCACCGTCCGAGCGCCGCGAGCTGGAGCGCAGCCTCACGGGCTTCCTGTCCCACCTGGACACCCTCTGGGACACCGGCGTCCTCCCACAGACCTTCGCCGCCTGACCCCGCCGAGACAGCACCCCTACCCGACCCGACACGCAGCAGCGGCGGGTCGCTCGCGTGGCGTCGACTCCGACCCCGACCCCGACCCCGACTCCGCCGACTCCGCTGGCCCGGCCCGGCCCGGCTCGGCAGCCGAGCGCCCGCTGAACGAGCCGAGCCGTAGTCTAGCCATGTAATCGGACCCTCATTACATGGCTGAGCTACGGCTCGCGCATGGCCTACGAGCCTGAACACCCCGTCACCCCGTCACCCCGTCACCGTGTCGCGAAATGGGCCTGGGCGGAGATGCGGCGGCCCGTTGGGTTGAGCTCGGGGGATTTCAGGGGTCGGCGGCGGAGTGCGCCGGGGGGAGGGGCGTCAGGGCCTCGGGCTGACGGTAGGACGTTGATGCGTTTGTGGGCCTTCGATGTGCGTATCAAAAAGGGGTTGGAGGACGCACCCAGCCGGCGCGAAGGACGGGACGCGCTCAGCCGGTGGTTTATCCGTGGGTGGAGACGAAGTCGTGGAGCCAGTTGCGGGGGACTTCGGAACTGGCGCGGGGGCCGATGCGGCGTAACGCTTCGGCGGGGCGGATGCCCAGCAGGGTGAGGGTCATTGTCGACAGGAGTGTGGAGCGGCCTACGCCGCCGGTTGACTGGGTGACCACGAAGCGGCCGGAGCGGACGTCCTGAGCGAGGCGGGCGGCGAGCGCGACCACCTCGGTGGCCTCCTCGCGCTTCACCGGATCCGCGGCGTCCGGGAAGGAGACCAGCTCGATGCCGGCGGTATCGCCCTCGGCGCCCATGCCGGTGAAGACCAGAGTTTGTACGCCTGACCGGGCCAGAGCGCCCAGTTCCAGAGCCGACCACGGCTCCTGTGGTGAGTGCGCGATCGTCGCCAGCTGGCCCGGACCGGGGCCGGCGATCACGTGGAGTGCTGGAGCCATGACCTGTTCGTTCCCCTGCCTCGCCAGATCCCATATTCGGCTTACGCAGAGTAGGGTCACCCCCGGCATGACCGCTAGCGAAAGGCACCGAGTTCAGTGACGACCCCCCGGAAGACCCGCGTCGCGATCGTGTTCGGCGGTCGTAGTACTGAGCACGCCATTTCCTGCGTGAGCGCGGGCGCCATCCTCGGCGCGCTGGACCCGGATCAGTACGAAGCGGTCCCGGTCGGAATCACCCGCGAGGGTCGCTGGGTCCTGCCCACCGGCGAGCGGTCGCAGCTGGCGATCTCCGGTAACAAGCTGCCGGAGATCACCGCATCGTCGGGCGACGGTGTGGTGCTCGCCGCGGACCCCACCACTTCTTCGTCGCTGGGCGACGTGGACGTGGTCTTCCCGGTGCTGCACGGCGCCTACGGCGAGGACGGCACGATCCAGGGGATGCTGGAGATGGCCGGGATCCCCTATGTCGGGGCCAACGTCTTCGCCTCCGCCGCGGCCATGGACAAGGAATTCACCAAGAAGCTCGCGATCGCCGAGGGCATCCCGGTCGGGCCCTACGCCGTCCTGCGCGCCGGTGTCTCGCTCTCCGAGGCGGACAAGGAACGGCTCGGCCTTCCGGTCTTCGTGAAGCCGTCCCGGGCCGGTTCGTCCACCGGCATCACCAAGATCTCCGACTGGGCCGATCTGGACGCGGCGGTCGCCACGGCCCGGCAGATCGACCCGAAGGTGCTCGTCGAGGCCGCGATCGTCGGCCGCGAGATCGAGTGTGGTGTTCTCGAGGGTGAGACCGGTGGCTCGCCCGAGGCGTCGCTGCTCGCCGAGATCCACGTGGACGACGCCGAGTGGTACGACTTCGAGACGAAGTACCTGGTGGGCAGCCGGTTCACGATCCCGGCCTCGCTCCCGGACTCCATAGCGAAGCAGGTCCAGGAGTACGCGCTGCGGACCTTCACCGCTCTGGACTGTGCCGGTCTCGCCCGGGTCGACTTCTTCGTGACGGAGTCCGGTGAGGTCTTCCTGAACGAGATCAACACGATGCCGGGGATGACGCCCACGTCGATGTTCCCGATGATGTGGGCGGCGACCGGGCTGGAGTACCCGAAGGTCGTCGACCGGTTGATCCGCACCGCGTTGCGGCGCGGAACCGGCCTGCACTGAGACCGGCTTCGCGCTAGCTGATCTGGCAGCCGCTCGGCATCGTGTCGAGCGGCTTCGACTTCACTGTCTTCACGACCGTGTCGGAGAACTCGTTCGCCCACTGTGCCGGGTTGTCGTAGTGATCAGGAACGGTCACCTGGACCGGGACTTCGCGGTCCATCGTGGTGATCGTGGCTCCGGTGCCGCCTGACTTGGCGTACCAGCAGACCCTGTTCATGATCAGGAGCTCGGTGTCCATCGGGACGCAGCCCGGGGTCGCGTCCTGCAGCGACTCGCACATGACGGGCGCGGGCACGCCGCAGGAGACCGTGATCGGCGGCTCGCCGTACGCGGCGTTCTGCTCGTGCCCGGCCGTCACCGTGCGGGCCGGCAGGTCGCGGATCTTCGCCGGGAGCTGGGACGTGACCGCCAGGCAGACGGTGGCGGTGCGCTCGTCCAGTTTCGGGGCGTCGATGGTGACGGCGGTACTGGGAACGGGCAGCGATTGGGATTTTTCCGACTTTTCGGAATTATCGGGTTGAATAGTGATGAAAGCTAGCACGCCGACCAGTAGGGTCACCGGTACCGCGATCGCGGTCGCCCAGATGGCGGCCGCCCGCTTCACCGGGTCCTTCTTCTCTGGGGTTTGCTGCGGCGTGTCCAGATTCACCATGGTCAGAGGTTTACCACGGAGCATGTGAGCGTCCGCGTGATACCCGGTACGTACTGGACCTTGCTCACAATCAGCCCGCCGAGCTCGTCCACGGTGTGCGCCTCGGTCAGGACGACAACGTCGTACGGCCCGGTCACGGCGTCCACACGGACTACCCCCGGTATCTTCTCGATCGCGGCGGCCACGTCACGGGCCTTACCGACCTCAGTTTGGATGAGGATGTATGCCTGGACCACGATCGACTCCAATCCGCCACCGTCGGTGATCCCTCGGTCGTGAAACTACCGTACGAAGCGGCCCGGGAGCGGGACGCCACCATCGAAGGACTTTGACGTGAGCATCCCAGAAGGCGGCGAGTTCGGACTAATCGGCCGAATCGTCTCTCGGCTCGGCTCCGGCCCGGCCACCATCCTCGGCCCGGGGGACGACGCCGCCATCGTGCGCGCTCCCGACGGGCGGGTCGTCGCCTCCACCGACGTGCTCGTCGACGGCCGCCATTTCCGCCGCGACTGGTGCGGTCCCGAAGACATCGGGCACCGGGCCGCGGCCGCCAACCTCGCCGACATCGCCGCCATGGGCGCGGTGCCGACAGCGCTGCTGGTCGCGCTCTGCGTACCGCCCGGCGTCGACACCGAATGGATCGAAAGCCTCGCCGACGGCCTCAGCGCCGAAGCCGCCGTCGTCGGCGCGAGCGTGGTGGGCGGCGACACCTCCTCCAGCCCGACTCTGACGATCGCGGTCACCGCACTGGGAGACCTGGGCGGCGCGGCTCCGGTCCGCAGGGACGGGGCACAGCCAGGCGACATTCTCGCCCTTTCCGGCCGGATCGGGTACGCGGCCGCGGGACTCACGGTTCTTTCGCGAGGATTCCGTACGCCGAAGAAGCTCGTCGAGGCGTACCGCCGCCCGGAGATCCGGTACGCGGCCGGTCCGGAGGCAGCGGCCCTGGGCGCCACCTCGATGATCGACATCTCCGACGGGCTGCTGCAGGACCTGGGACACATCGCGTCGTCCAGCCTCGTGGCGATCGACATCGACCCGGAAGCCTTCGACGTGCCGGCCCAGATGCGGGACGCGGCCAAGGCGCTCGGCGTCGACCCGTACCAATGGGTCCTGGCCGGAGGCGACGACCACCCGCTCGCGGCGACGTTCCCGCCGGAGGTTTCCTTGCCGCCGGAGTGGCAGGTGATCGGCACGGTGCACGACGGCTCCGGCGTGACCGTCGACCGCAAGCCCTGGAGCGGGGGCCTGGGCTGGGACCACTTCCGCTGAGTTCTAGTCTTTGCTGGTGTCAGAGATCTCGATAAGGTCGGCGGAATTCGACGACCCGGATGTGCAAGTGTTGGTCGCGGCGAACCTGCGTGACCTGTCCGAGAGATACGGCGGCACCGGGGACGACACCCCGATCTCCGGGAAGGACTTCACCCCGCCGGCCGGGGCGTTCTTCGTAGCCGTGCTCGACGACAAGCTGATCGGAAGCGCGGGCTGGCGCCGCCACGGCTCATCTGACGCCGAGCTGAAGCGAATGTTCACGCTTTCGGCAGCCCGGGGTCGCGGCGTGGCCCGGCGGATGCTGGCGGTCATCGAAGAGTCGGCCCGGGAGGCGGGGTGTGCCCGGGTGGTGCTGGAAACCGGCGACAAGCAGCCGGAGGCGATAGCGCTTTACGAGTCGGCGGGGTACGTGAGGATCCCGGACTTCGGGTTTTATCAGGGGCACGAGGGCGTGTTGTCGTACGCGAAGGCGTTGTAGGAGTTCGCTGGCACTCGGCGCCGGCCAGTCGCCGTCCGCGTGGCCCCTGCCATCCGCGCGGCCCCTGCTGTTCGGGTGGCCCCTGCTGTTCGGGTGGCCCTGCTGTTCGGGTGGCCCTGCTATTCGGGTGGCCCTGCTATTCGGGTGGCCCTGCTATTCGGGTGGCCCCTCCCATCCGTGCGGCCCGCACCGATCGTCAGCGGGCCGGGGTCCCTCCGCCGATCTTGAGCGATTTTCCACCCAATAGAGTCGAAAGTCGCTCAAGATCCGCGGGGTGCGGCGCCGAGTGGACACCGAGCGTTCGAGGACTTGCCGCAGCCGCCCGCCGCAACCGCCCGCCGCAACCGTTCCGCTGCGGTCCGTCGCCGTGACGTCCGCCGCGGTCCTCCGCTGTGACGTCCGCTGCGGTCTGCTGCTTGGCTTCCGCTGCTTTGTGCTCGCTGCGGACCGGCAGGCCCCCGATCTTGAGCGATCGTTGACCCTTGGCGGTAGAGAATCGCTCAAGATCGGGGGCCGACGGACGGGTGCCAGCTGAGCCGATCGGCGCCTGCCGCTGCCGCTGGCCCGCCCGCCCGCTGCTGCTGCCGCCACCGCCGCCACCGCCACCGCCACCGCTGGCCCGCCCGCTGCTGCTGCCGCCACCGCTGGCCCGCCCGCTGCTGCTGCTGTTGCCGCCGGCCCGCCTGCTGTTGCGCCCGCTGCTGCCCGCGCGGCTGTTGCCCGCTGGCACTCGTCGCTGCTGCGAGCCCAGCCCTTTCGGCGATCTTGAGCGAATTTTCACCCTTGGGAGTCGAGAGTCGCTCAAGATCCGCGGGCGACGGCGACGGCGACGGCGACGGCGACGGCGACGGCGACGGCGACGGACAGGCGGACAGGCGGACAGCCGGACAGACGGACAGACGGACGGGCGGCGACGGCGACGGACGGGGGCGACGGGCGGGCGGCTGGCGGACGGGGGAGCTGCGATGGGGCTTTCGCAGGCTTTGCCGCAGTTTCCGTTGTGGTCCGCTGCTGTTGGTGCTGACGCCCGCTTCCTGCTCGCGCGACCTTCCCCTCGGGATCTTGAGCGATCTTCTACCTCGGAGGGTGGGGATTCGCTCAAGATTGGCGGGGGTGTGTGCCGCGGCGTGCCGTTGCGGTTGCGGCATGCGGGTGGATGCGCTTCTCCTGCGGATCTTGAGCGATCTTCCACGCTCGGGTGTCGAAGATCGCTCAAGATTGCCGAAGCGGCGAGGCGTGATGGCGGTGCTGCGGGCGTTACGGGCGTTTCGGGCGTGGGGCGTCCGACAGGGCCTGGCGTAGCTGGGCCACCACCTCGGCAGGGGCGTGGCGGATGGCCCAGGCTGGGAAGCGGAGTACCCGCTCGCCCGGGAGCCACAGCTCGTTCTGGCGGCGCATGTCGATCCACCACTGCCGAATTTCCATGTGGTGGCTGCCGTCGATCTCGACGTGTACGCCGTGGTCGGGGAAGTAGGCGTCCAGGTAGTTGCGGCGGCCCGCGTGGTCGCGGCGTGGCTTCTGCAGCTCGGGTTCGGGCAGGCGGGCGGTTCGGCACAGGCGTACGAACTCGGCCTCGGGAAGGGACCGCACGCCGTTCGCGGCGTCGCCGATTGTTTCCCGGATCACCGCACGGTGGCGTATGCGGGGCATGGCGGCCACGGCGGCGGACATCTCCTCGGCGCGCACCAGGCGCTGCTGGAACCCGGCCAGGATGATCGTCGCGGCGCGGCGTTCTGACGGCTGCCACTGTGCGGCGTCGAGCAGAGAACGGGCCGGCCTCGTGCTCGGTGGGGAACTCGCCGGATGGAGTTCGGAGCGGAGCATCCTGGTGGTGCGGTGCACGGTTACGCCGGGCGGCGGTCGTTTCGGGACCAGGCGGGCCGGCACGATGACGTGGATCGTCGGGTCCGGGAAGCCACGAAATCCGAGGATCTCCAGGGCGGAGAGGCCGCCCAGGCTTGCCAGATGGCCGTTGACGGCGCCCAGGACGGCGATCCACCGGCGTTCGGCGGGTCCGATCGGGCCGGAATGCGCGACGTACACGCCGGGATGTGCGGTCTGCCATCGGCCGGACGTGAGCCGATGACGTAACGCCCGTTCGGTCAGATGGTGGAGTGCCTGAGCTCGGGTGATCACCTGGCACTGCCGTTCCAGCAACAGCATGGCGACGGATTCTGGCCGATCGGCAACGCTGCCGCAGACAGGCCTGTGGAAAACTCCGGGCTGCAGAAACCCCGGGCTGTGGATAACGCGATGTAGCCGCCGACCCGAAGGGCGGCGGCTACATCTTTAGAATTGTTGGGTCAGGTCAGGCGCGGACAACCTTGCCAGCCTTGATGCACGAGGTGCAGGCCTTGACCTTCTTGGTGGTCCCGCCACCGGCCGGGGTGCGCACCGACTGGATGTTCGGGTTCCAGCGGCGGTTGGTCCGCCGGTGCGAGTGGGACACGTTGTGGCCGAAGCCCGGTCCCTTGCCACAGACGTCGCACACGCTAGCCACGGGATACTCCTGGGTTTGATACGAACTTTGATACGAAACTGGAGGGGCCCGGCTGACAAGCATGGCCAGGCAACCCGGCGAGCTTACCCGACCCATGGGGGTAAGAACCAATCGCCCCCGCTCAGGGTGCGTGCCGGGCGATTGTCAGGGGTGGTTAGTACGATTTTCGCGTGCTGGAGACCCTCGATGCCGCTGCCGTACGCCGCTGGTGCGGTGGTGGGCTCGAGTCGTTGCGGGCGCACCAGCGCGAGATCGACGAGCTGAACGTCTACCCGGTGCCCGACGGCGACACCGGCACCAACCTGGTCCTGACGCTGACGGCGGCCTATGAGGCGCTGGACGAGGAGACCCACGAGACCAGGGACTCCTACGGGAGCTCGGATCCGGGCCGGCCTCTCGACCGGCTGATGCGCCGGATGGCCCGGGGCGCTCTGCTGGGCGCCCGGGGCAACTCGGGCGTGATCGTGTCGCAGATCCTGCGGGGGATGGCCGACACGTTCGCCGACGCGGTCTCGGTGCGGGGCAAGGAGCTGGCACGCGCGTTGCGCATGGCGAGCGACGCGGCGTACGCGGCGGTGGCCCGCCCGGTCGAGGGCACGGTGCTGTCGGTCGTGGCCGCCGCGGCCGAGGGGGCCGGCCGGATCAAGTCGGACAACCTGGTGGCCGTGGCGCGAGCGGCGGCCCGGTCGGCGGCCGAGGCGCTGGCGCGTACGCCGCAGCAGCTTCCGGTGCTGGCCCGGGCCGGTGTGGTTGACGCCGGGGGCCGGGGCCTCTGCCTGCTGCTGGACGCCTTGGTCGAGGCGGTGGCCGATGACGGACATGCAGGACAGGTCGGAAATGTTCGGGAAGTCGAATTGAGCGATGCGGACGAGCGCTCCGATCCAGGCCGAGATCAGCCTCGCCGAGCCGCCCCCGCCGCGCTGGACGCCGTGCCTGCCGCGCTGGACGCCTCGCCCGCACCGCCGGACGCCGCCCCCGCCGGCCATGACCAGGCTGCGGACTGCGCTGGTTACGGCTTCGAGGTTCAGTTCCTGATCGACGCCTGGCCCGAGGCTGTCGCCAGCCTCAGGGCGGCTCTGGAGGCCGTCGGTGACTCGCTGGTCATCGTCGGGACCGGGGACGGGGAGCCACCCACGTGGAACGTTCACGTGCACGTCACCGACATCGGCCCTGCGATCGAGGCCGGAATCGCGGCGGGTCGGCCGTACAAAATCAGTGTGACCCAGCTGGAGGAGAAACGGCCTGGACGTGATCTCCGGGCCGCGGTGGTCGTCGCCGACGGCGACGGGCTCACCGCGCTCTTCGAGGGGGAGGGCGCCACGGTGGTCGATCGAAACCCGTCGACGGCCGAGCTGCTTGCCGCGATCGCCGCGACCGGCGCGGGTTCGGTGGTGCTGCTGCCGAACGATGCGAACACGCATGCCGTGGCCAGTTCGGCGGCGCGCGAGGCGTCGGTCGGGGGTGTGCAGGTCAGTGTGGTGCCGACCCGTTCGCCGGTGCAGGCGCTCGCCGCGCTCGCGGTGCGTGACCAGCAGCGGCCGTTCGCTGACGACGTGATCGCGATGGCTGAGGCGGCCGGTGCGTGCCGATCCGGCGAGGTCTGCACGGCACAGCGGGATGCGCTCACGGTGGCCGGTCCGTGCCGCTCAGGCGATCTGCTCGGGCTGGTCGACGGTGAGGTGCATGTGATCGGCGAGGACGTGACCGAGGTGAGCCGCCGGCTGTTGGACCGGATGCTCGGCGGCGGCGGTGAGCTGGTCACCTGTGTGCTCGGCGCGGACGCCCCGCCCGGCCTCGAGGCGAAACTGAGAGCGCACGTGCACCGGACCTGGCCGTTCATCGAGATGCAGTGCTACACGGGCGGACAGCCCCGATATCACCTTCTGGCAGGAGTCGAATGACCACGACCGGCACCCCGCTGACCAAGGTGCTCGGCGCCAAGACCGCGAAAGCTCTCGCCGACCACCTGGACCTGCACACGGCGGGTGACCTGATTTATCACTTCCCGCGACGGTACGACGAGCGTGGCGAGCACACCGACCTGCGTCGTCTGGAGGTGGACGAGCAGGTCACCGTGCTGGCGCAGGTTCAGGGGATCAGCCTCAAGCCGTTCCGGGCACGCAAGGGCAACATGCTGGAGGTCACCATCGGTGACGGCACGGGCGCGACGCTGAGCTGCACGTTCTTCAACCAGGCGTGGCGTGAGCGGGAGCTGCGCAAGGGTGTGTGGGGCCTGTTCGCCGGCAAGGTCACCGAGTTCCGGGGCAAACGCCAGCTGAACGGCCCGGCCTATCAGCTGCTCAAGGCGGACGCGACGCAGGACGACGCGGCCGCCGAGATCGAGGAGTTCGCCGGCGCGCTGATCCCGGTCTACCCGGCGGCGCAGGCCGTGCCGACCTGGACGATCGCGAAATGCGTGCGGACGCTGCTGGACACGCTGGAGCCGCCGGCCGACCCGATGCCCGGTGACGTACGGGGCAAGCGGGGCCTGGTCGGCATCGGCACGGCCCTTCAGGAGATCCACCGGCCCAGTTCCGAGGAGGCGCTGTACCGCGCGAAGCATCGGCTCAAGTGGGACGAGGCGTTCGCCGTACAGCTGACGCTCGTGCAACGCCGGGCACGCGCGGCCGCGGCGCCCGGCACCGCCCGGCCGCGCGCCGAGGCCGGGCTGCTGGCGAAATTCGACGCTTCGCTTCCCTATGAGCTGACCGAGGGCCAGCGCGAGGTGGGTGAGGAGATCGCGGCCGATCTCTCCCGGCCTCACCCCATGCACCGGCTCCTTCAGGGCGAGGTCGGTTCCGGCAAGACCCTCGTTTCGGTACGCGCGATGCTGCAGGTCGTCGACGCCGGCGGACAGGCCGCATTGCTGGCACCGACCGAGGTGCTCGCCACCCAGCACGCCCGCGGGATCAGCGCCCAGCTCGGGGCGCTCGCCAGGGCCGGTGAGCTGGACGGCGACCCGGAAGGCACCCAGCTCACCCTGGTCACCGGCTCGCTCGGCGCGGCGGCCCGGCGTGCGGCGCTGGCCAAGCTCGCGGACGGGAGCGCCGGCATCGTCGTGGGCACGCACGCCCTTCTGTACGAGGGAGTCGACTTCAAGGACCTGGGACTCGTGGTCGTCGACGAGCAGCACCGGTTCGGGGTGGAGCAGCGCGACGCGTTGCGGGCGAAAGCGGCCCGCCCGCCGCACGTGCTGGTGATGACGGCGACGCCGATCCCGCGCACGGTGGCGATGACTGTCTACGGCGACCTGGAGACGTCGATCCTGTCGCAGCTGCCGCGCGGCCGGTCGCCGATCGCGTCGCACGTGGTGCCCGCCCTGGACAAGCCGGCGTTCCTGGACCGGGCCTGGGTGCGGATCAAGGAAGAGGTGAAGGCGGGCCATCAGGCCTATGTGGTGTGCCCGCGGATCGGAGACGACGAGGACGCTCCTCCGAAAGAGGGGGAGGACGGCGCCCGGCGCCCGCCGCTCGCCGTCACCGAGGTGCTGCCGCTGCTGGAGCACGACTATCTCAAGGGCCTGCGGATCGGCATGCTGCACGGCAAGATGCCGGCCGAGGACAAGGACAAGGTCATGCGTACGTTCGCCGCCGGCGACCTGGACGTGCTGGTGGCGACCACTGTCATCGAGGTGGGCGTCGACGTTCCGAACTCGACGGTGATGCTGATCCTGGACGCCGACCGGTTCGGTGTCTCCCAGCTGCACCAGCTGCGCGGCCGGGTGGGCCGTGGCTCGGCGCCCGGCATCTGCCTGCTGCACACCGAGGCGGCGGAGGGCTCGGCGGCCCGGGAGCGGCTGGACGCGGTGGCGTCGACCACGGACGGCTTCAAACTGTCCGAGATCGACCTGGAACAGCGTCGGGAGGGTGACGTGCTTGGTGCGTCCCAGTCCGGGAAGAACTCGCACCTGCGGCTGCTCTCGCTGCTCCGGGACGAGAAACTGATCAAGGAAGCTCGAGCGGAGGCGTCGGAGCTGATCGGCGACGATCCCGACCTCACCCGCTACCCGGCGCTGGCCGCTTCGGTGTCCGCGCTGGTCGACGAGGAACGCGCCGAGTACTTGGAGAAGGGTTGATCGTGCACATCTGTCCGGCCGACGCGTGGAATTCCGCGCTCGCGGCCGGCTCATACGACGGCGACACACTCGCCACCGAAGGCTTCATCCACTGCTCGCCGGTGGACTGGGTGCACGTGCCGGCGACGCTGCGGTTCCGGGGGCGTACCGACCTGCTGGTCCTGGAGATCGACGAGTCGCTGGTGGACGTCCCGGTGGTGTGGGAGGACGGGGTCCCGCCGTCGCCGGACGGCCGGCAATTCCCGCACATCTACGGGCGGCTCCCGGTTGCGGCGGTGACCTCGGCAAAGCCGTATCTGCCGCTTGAGGACGGGTCGTTCCCGGCTCTTGGATAGCAAAAAGGGGCGCGCCGACCGGCGCGCCCCTTTTCAGTGGTTCTTTATCAGGCCTTGAAGTTCAGCTTGCGCCGACGGGCCATGAAGAAGAGACCCGCACCGACGGCGACGAGCAGCGCAGCGCCGCCCGCGACGCCACCGGCGGCCGCACCGGTCACCGGCAGCGACTCGTCGTTGTCGCTGACCGGGGTGGTGGCGACCGGCGTGGTGCTGGTGCTGGCGCTCTCCGACGGGGTGGCGGTGCTCTCCGACGGCGTGGCCGACGGGGTCTCGGCCGGGGTGCTCACCGAGGGGGAGGCACTCGGGGTGCCCTCGGTCGGCGGCGTGGTCGCGCAGTCCTCCGGCTTGGTCCAGCTCACGATGCCGTTGGAGTTGGTGAGGTCACCGGAGACGGTGACGGCCAGGTTCTCCTTGGCCGGGAAGCTGACGTCGGTGGTCTCGCCGGCCTTCACGGTGACGGTCTTGGCGTCGCCGTTGCCCTCGTTCGGGGTGAAGGTGACGGTCGCGTCCTTGCCACCGGCCGGGTTGACGACCTTGAAGGTCAGCTCGTCGCAGGTGCTGGCCGAGGTGAGCACAGCCGGAACCGGCTCCGGGGTGACACAGCCTTCCGGCTTGGCCCAGCTGCCGGCGTAAAGCTCCTTGCCGGCGGCCTTCACCGAGATGTTGGTGGCGTTGGTGGCCGGAACCGTGACGCTGCCCAGGCTGTTCGGCTCGACGGTGACGGTCTCGCTGTAGCCGCCGTCCGCGGTGATCTCGAACTTGGTGGCGTCGGTGGTCTTCGGGTTGACCAGGCTGATCTTGACGTTGCCGTCACAGTCCGAGACCGGCTCGGCGACCGGCTTGGCCGAGCAGACGCCCTGGCCGCCGTTCCAGTGCGCGAGCTTACGGGTCCCGTAGAGGTCGTCGTTGCTGACCAGCGGGTTGATGATGCGCTTGCCGCGGACCAGGTCGACCTGGGCGTAGCAGTCCGGAACCGGGACGCCCGAGAAGGTCAGGGTGCCGGAGGTCGCGTCCTTGTTGATCTGCTGGGTCTGGCTGCCGAAGAGGTACTGCGGCAGCGCGAACTTCGCGGACGTCGCGGTGTAGCTGAGCATGTTGACGACCAGGTCGTCACAGAGCGGAGCCGCGTCCTTGTAGGTGACGACGGCGTTTGTCTTGCCGCCTTCCCAGCCCGAGACCTCAAGCTTCGCGTCGGTGGAGCTGACACAGCCGGGCAGCGGTTCGGTGTTGTCCGTGGCGCTGGCGGGGGAGGCGACGCTCATCAGGCCGGTCAGGCCCAGCAGAGCGCCGGCCGCGACGAGTGCGACGCGGCGGAGGGGGGTGTATCGCAAGATCTTCTCCAGGGGAAACGGGAGGGATGTACGAAGGGCGCGCCGACGAATTCCGTCGACGCGCCCCCCGGTTGTTGCTGTGATCGAACTAAGTGGTGCGAGTGCCTATCAGGCGGTGAACTTCAGCTTCCGGCGGCGGGCCGCGAAGAAGAGGAAGCCACCGATGGCCAGCAGGGCCACGGCGCCGGCGGCGACGCCACCAGCGGCGGCACCGGTGACGGGCAGGCCGCCCTCGTCGCCTTCGCCACCAGCTGCGCCACCCTCGTCACAGTCGGCCGGAGCCTCGTACGCGATGGTCGCGGCCTCGTCCTCGTAGCCCTGCGGGGTCGCGACGACCTCGAGGCCCTCGGAAGCGGGGAAGTCGGCGGTCTTGGTCTCACCCGGCTGCGCGGTGACGGTCTGGGTCTCGCCCGTGGTCGGGTCGAAGGTGACCGTGATGGCCTCGGGCCAGTCGGACGGAACCTCGATGCCGACGGTCAGGGTGTCGCACGTGGTGTCGTAGACGAAGATCGGCTCGGTGGCCGGGATCTCCGCCGGGACGGACTCGCTCGGAGTCGGGGTGGCGCTCGGGGTCACGCTGACGGTCGCGCTGGGCGACTCGGAGACCGGGGTGCTCGGGGACTCCGACACCGGGGCGCTGGCCGACGGGGACTCCGACGCCGGCGTGCTGGGCGACTCGGAGACCGGCGTGCTCGGGGACTCGGAGACCGGGGTGCTCGGGGACTCCGACACCGGGGTGCTCGGGGACTCGGAGACCGGCGTGCTGGGCGACTCGGAGACCGGGGTGCTCGGGGACTCGGAGACCGGGGTGCTCGGCGACGTGGTCGGCGCGCACTTCTTGATCTTCTTGCCCTTGTGGCCGGTCGGCAGGGTGGCCGTGCCGGAGCGGGTGCCGGTGTACGTCCACTTGTTGCTCTGCCACTCACCGGTAACGGTGAGCTCGGCCTTGGTCGAGGTGGTCTTGATGGTCTGCTTGACCTCGAGGCCGCCGCGAGCCGGGATGACCGTTCCGACCTCGATGCCGCTCACGCTGACGGTCTCAGCGGTGGGTGCGGCGGTGTAGGAGGTGACCTTCCCGTCGAACTTCTCGCTGCTGTCCACCTCCCACGTGACGGTCCAGGTCTCGCCGTCGCCGCTGATGCAGATGTTCTTGTCGTTGATCTCCGGGTGGCACGCCAGGGCGGGCACGCCGGTGGTCAGCACACCGAGCAGACCGAGGGTCGCACCAGCGACCAGCGTTCCGGTCCGCTTGAGCGCGGTGGAGGACAGGTTCACGCCATCTCCTGTGTAAGGGGTCAGGAAGGAGTGCGCGAGGAAAGCCGGCTCTGGCCACATGTGGACGGAGTGACCTGCGACGACGCCTCCCCGCGTCATCAAGCGGGAACGATAGAACGGACCCGCAACGTCGCCCGACCATAGTCACTTCAGGAGATCAAAGAAACCGCCCAGCGCCCGCTAAGGCTCTTGATATCAATCCGAGATCTTCCATGTACCGAACGGAACGGTCCCGTCGCGCGGCGTGCCCGCCACGAGGGAAATCTCTCCTGCTCAGTGGATTGACTTGGCTGGTGAAGTAGCGTCAGCGGCGATGACGAGGATTATCGCGGGCACTCTTGGCGGCCGCCGGCTGACTGCACCGGCCGGCGCACAGACAAGGCCCACTTCGGACCGCGTACGCGAAGCGTTCTTCAGTTCATTGGCGACGATGACCGACATTCCCGATGCGCGGTTCGCTGACCTTTATGCCGGTTCTGGAGCGGTTGGCCTGGAAGCGTTGTCCCGTGGGGCCTCGCACACTCTTCTGGTCGAATCGGACGCGAAGGCGGCACGGGTCATCCGTGACAACATCGTCGCTCTCCGTGTCGGCCAGGCGGCCAGAGTCGTCACCGGGCGGGTGCTCCAGGTTCTCGCGAGCCCACCGGACGGCGGACCGTACGACGTGGTCTTCGCCGATCCGCCGTACGCCGTGGAGTCGACCGAGATGGACACCGTTCAGGAGCTCCTGGTGTCGCAGGGCTGGCTGGCGCCTGATGCCGTCGTGGTCTTCGAGCGATCCAAGCGCAGCAGGATGAGCTGGTTGGACGGTCTGATCGAAGAACGCACCCGGCGTTACGGGGAGACCACTCTTTGGTACGGTCGCCGATCATGAGACGAGCGGTGTGTCCCGGCTCCTTCGACCCGGTCACGAACGGGCATCTCGACATCATCGGAAGGGCCAGCCGGCTCTTCGACGAGGTCATCATCGGTGTGCTTATCAACCAGTCGAAGGTGGGACTCTTCACCATCGAGGAACGACTCGAGATGCTGCGCGAGTCGACGGCCCAGTACGGCAACGTCCGGGTCGCCGCGTTCCACGGCCTGCTGGTGGATTTCTGCCGTGACCAGGGTGCCGCCGTCGTGGTCAAGGGACTGCGCGCGGTGAGCGACTTCGATTACGAGTTGCAGATGGCGCAGATGAACATCGGCCTGTCGGGTGTGGAGACGCTGTTCATGCCGACGAATCCGCTTTACTCGTTCCTTTCGTCGAGCTTGGTCAAAGACGTGGTCAAATGGGGTGGCGACGCATCGGCGTACCTTCCGGACCCGGTCCTGGAACGCCTGATCAGCCGCCTCAAGCAGAACTGAACGGTCCCGGCGCGCCGGGACCGAGCTGGTGCGTGAAGCAGTAACGTGATCGGACCACGCTGCGAAACCGGAGGAGTGAGGTGGCGGTGGACCCGCTCGACCGCATCGACGAGATCATCGATTTCGTGCAGGACGCGCGCTCCGTTCCGATGTCCCGTACGAATTTCATGTTCGACCGCGCCGAGATGATCGACCGGCTCGAGGTTCTGCGGGCCGAGCTCCCGTCGGAGCTACGGAAGGCCGCCGCGGTGCTTGAGGAGCGCGACCGGATCATCGATGCCGGCCGCCGCGAGGCCGATCGGATCGTCAGCGAGGGTGAGGCTGAACACGCCCGGCTCGTCTCGGTCAACGAGATCACGGTCTCCGCGGAGCACGAGGGTGCCCGGATCATCGCCGAGGCGCGTACCGAGGCTCAGCGGCTCCGTGAGGAGGTCGACGACTACGTCGACACTGCTCTCGCCAACTTCGAGCAGTTCCTGACCAGGGCGCTGGCGTCGATAGAGCGTGGCCGTGACAAGATGCATGCGCTCCGCGAGATCGGCACCTTCCAGGGTGAGGACGCGGAGCGCCCGCTGCCGTTCTGAGCTGGGGCCGATTCGACGGTTCACGGCAAGCTCAGGTAATGTTTTCGGTCGGCCTACCTATGGCTGAGGAATCACGATGCCCAAGTCACCGCAGAGTCACCTGGACCCCAGGCGCCCGCTTGTCGTAGACACGATCAAGCTCCCACGGCAGCCTGGTGCGACGCGTGCCCTGAGTCGGGTGGTACCGGCGCCGGCGGACCTCGGTCTGGAGCTGATCTCGGTTCTCGAAGGGTCCGACCTCGAGCTCGATCTGAGCATGACGTCGGTCTCCGAAGGGGTCTACATCAGCGGCACCGTTCGTGGCTCACTCTCGGGTGAGTGCGGGCGTTGCCTCAACGAGATCGGCGAGTCGTTCGAGGTTCCCCTGGCGGCGATGTTCGCATACGTGGACAGCACCACCGAGGAGACCACGGATGATGACGAGGTGGGGCGGATGTCGGGCGACCTGCTCGACTTGGAACCGGCGGTTCGGGACGCCATCGTTCTGACTCTGCCGGTCACCCCGCTGTGCCGGCCGGATTGCCCAGGGCTGTGCCCCGAGTGTGGGGTACATCTCGACGACCTTCCGGTGGACCACAACCACGAAGACGTCGATCCCCGCTGGGCTGCATTGCGCAACCTGACGAATTCTGAGGAGTAGTACCG
Organism: Actinoplanes lutulentus; assembly: GCF_003259845.1. Lineage (GTDB taxonomy): Bacteria > Actinomycetota > Actinomycetes > Mycobacteriales > Micromonosporaceae > Actinoplanes > Actinoplanes lutulentus. The sequence goes on along the minus strand of NZ_QLMJ01000025.1, from coordinate 37,530 downwards.
TGGCCGTCCCCAAGCGCAAGATGTCGCGCAGCAACACCCGCTCGCGTCGGGCGAACTGGAAGGCGACCGTGGTTTCGACCACGGCGTGCCCCCAGTGCAAGTCGCCGAAGCTGCCGCACACCGCCTGCTCGGTCTGCGGTACCTACAACGGTCGTCAGGTCCTCGAGGTCTGACGTCGCCGCGTGACACGCCCGATCATCGGGCGGGTCGCACCAGAGCGGTGGCGAACGAACGGTGCAACGGCTCCCGGACAGCGGACTGTCGGGGAGCCGGGCACCGCGCGGATCGCCGTCGACCTCCTCGGCGGGGACCAGGCTCCCGCCGTCGTGGTTGACGGCGCTCTGCGTGCCGCTCAGGCCGATCCGTCCCTGCACCTGACTCTCGTCGGCCCGGCTGAAGCCGCCGACGCGGTTCTCGCTGCCCTCGATCCACCGGACCGGCAGCGCATCACGACGGTGGTCACCACCGCCGGAACAGTCCGTGGCGCGGCTCACGCTGTCGCCGAGGGACGTGCCGACGCGCTCGTCTCGGCCGGTGACACCGGCGCCACGGTCCTCTCCGCTGCTCGGGAGCTCGGCCGCTGGCCCGGCGTACGCCGCCCGGCCCTCGCCGCGGTGCTCCCCACAGCCGCCGGACGACTTGTTCTGCTCGACGTCGGTTCGAGCGTCGATCCGGACGAGGAAGCCCTCCTGGTGCACGCGCGGCTCGGTTCCGCGTACGCATCAATTGTCTTTGATCTTAAAAATCCCCGGGTCGGTCTGCTCACCATCGGCAGTGAGCCCGGCAAGGGTGATCGCCTGCGCCGCTCGGCGCCCGCGCTGTTCGCATCGCGTCCCCTGCCCTCGGGCGCGCGTTACGTCGGCCTGGTCGAAGGCGGCGACGTTGTCCTCGGTACCGCCGCTGATGTGGTGGTGACTGATGGTTTCACCGGAAATGTCCTTCTTAAAGGCTTGGAGGCCGGGTACGCACTCACCGGCCCTCCGAAGCCCGGCACCACCCTTCCCCCACGTGCCGCCGTCCTGCTCGGTGTCGGCGGCACCGTCGTGGTCTGCCACGGCGCGGCCACCGGTTCCGATCTCGCCGCGGGCATCGCCTACGCGGCGGACCTGCATCGCCGCGCCTCGGTCGCGGCCATCGCCGATCTGCTCAGATACAGCGAGGTATCGCATGATTGACAAGCGTCGCCGCCCATCCACCGAGCCGCTGGAGGAGGCCTTCGGCATCCCCCTCAAGCCGGAGCTCCTGGAGCGCGCGCTGACCCACCGTTCGTACGCCTACGAGAACGGCGGCCTGCCCACCAACGAGCGGCTGGAGTTCCTCGGCGACTCGGTGCTGGGCGTCGTGATCACGTCGGCTCTCTTCCACAACCACCCGGACCTTCCCGAGGGGCAGCTCGCCAAGCTGCGGGCCAGCGTGGTCAACATGCACGCGCTCGCCGAAGTGGCGCGCGGCCTGGGCCCGCTGGGTCTCGGCCCGCACCTGCTGCTCGGCAAGGGCGAGGAGACCACCGGCGGGCGGGACAAGGCGAGCATCCTCGCCGACACCCTGGAGGCCCTGCTCGGCGCGATCTACCTGGAGCACGGGCTGGAGGTCGCCGGCGAGGTGGTCCACCGGCTCTTCGACCCGCTGATGCTCGAATCGGCGAGCCGTGGCGCGGCCCTGGACTGGAAGACCAGCCTCCAGGAGCTGACCGCGGCGCTCGGCCTGGGCGTGCCGGATTACGAGATCGAGGACTCCGGCCCGGACCACGCCAAGACGTTCACCGCCTGGGTGGTCGTCGCCGGTGAGCGGTACGGCGGTTCCGAGGGCCGCAGCAAGAAGCAGGCCGAGCAGCGTGCCGCCGCGGCGGCGTGGCGCACGCTGACCGACCGTGCCGAGGCTGAGGAATCCGTCCCGGACATGCCATGATCCCGGGCGTGGAGACCGAGACCCTCGTGGAGCAAAAAGAGCGACTGTGGGACAAAGCGGGCGCCGCTAGGGGTGTCGGCACCGCGGTCGGCATCCTGGCTCTCACCCGAGTGGGCCAGCTGCTCATGATCTGGTGGCTCGGCGGCGCGACCGCCGAGCCCCGCAGCGTCTGGGACCGGCTGCTCGTCTGGGACGCCGGCTGGTTCCTCCGGGTCGCGATGGACGGTTACCCGCGTGGGTACACGTTCGACGCGAACGGCGTGCTCCAGGGCAACGAGCTGGCGTTCTTCCCGGTCTACCCGATCCTGATCCGGTTCGGGGCGGCGATCGGACTGCCCGCGTCCACGGCGGCGGTCCTGATCGCCTGGATCGCCTCGATCGGCGCGGCGGTCGCGCTGCACCTGCTCGGCACCAGCCTGTACGGCAAACGGGCCGGCTGGGCTCTGGTGGCGATCTGCTGCTCTGCCCCGGCTTCCGTGGTGCTCTCGATGGCGTACTCGGAAAGTATCTTCCTCGCCCTGGTGGCGGGGATGTTCGTGGCCGCGCACCGCAGGGTCTGGTGGGCGGCCGGCCTGCTCGGCCTGTTCACCGCGCTGAGCCGGCCGACCGGAGCGGCGGCCGCGCTGGCGCTCGCGGTGGCTGCGGTCCTCGCGGTGCGTGAGATCCGCGCCGCGGAGGGCCGGATCGCCTGGCAACCGCTGATCGCGGCGGGGGCGGCCCTCTCCGGAGTGCCGCTGTTCCTCGGATGGGTGGCCTGGCGGGTCGGCGAGCCCGACGCCTGGTTCAAGATCCAGACGGCCGGCTGGGGCACCTCGTTCGACTACGGCAAGAGCACATTCGAATTCTTGAAGACCACCTTGCGTACGGGTGACGGCTGGATCTCGATGAGCGTGGCCCTGATCCTGCTCGTGGCGCTGGCCGCGGCCGGGGTCGCGCTGGCCGGGAAACCCTGGCTGCCGCTCGCCGTCTACGGGGTGGTGGCGATGGTCCTGGTCTATGGGCAGGCCGGTTTCTACCACTCCAAGCCGCGTCTGCTGCTGCCCGTACTCTTGACGCTGCTGCCGGCTGTCGTGGCGGCGTCCCGTGCCCGCCCCCGGGTCGCGATCCTGGCGATCACGGCCTGGGCCGCGTTCGGCCTCTGGTACGGCGCCTACCTGGTCACCGTCTGGCCGTACACGCTCTAGTTCGCTCCAGTTCCGGAAGGACCGTCGCCGTGCCCGAGCTTCCCGAGGTCGAGACCGTTCGGCAGGGCCTGGCCAAATGGGTGGCCGGCCGCACGATCGCGGCCGCCGAGGTGCACCACCCCCGTGCGATCCGCCGGCATCTGCCGGGTGACGTCCACTTCGCCGCTGTGCTGGCCGGCCGGACCGTCCTGGACATCTCCCGGCGGGGCAAATACCTGTGGCTGCCCCTCGACTCCGGTGACGCGATCATCGCGCATCTGGGGATGAGTGGTCAGCTGCTGATGCAGCCCGACTCGGTGCCGGACGAGAAGCATCTGCGGGTCCGCTTCACGTTCACCGATGGTGGCCCGCAGCTGCGGTTCGTCGATCAGCGGACGTTCGGTGGGCTGTCGGTCTCCGAAGGCGGCGCGGAGCTGCCTGACGAGATCTCGCACATCGCCCGTGATCCGATGGATCCGCTGTTCGACGACGAGGCCTTCTCGGCCCGCCTGCGCGGCCGGCACACCGAGATCAAGCGGGCGCTGCTCGACCAGAGTCTGATCTCCGGGGTGGGGAACATCTACGCCGACGAGGCGCTGTGGCGGGCGAAACTGCACGGTGCCCGTGCCACTGACCAGCTGACGCGTCCCGGGGTGAAGCGGTTGCTCGGGCATGTGCGGGAGGTGCTCTCGGAGGCGATCGTGGCCGGGGGGACCAGTTTCGACGAGCTCTATGTGGATGTGAACGGGGAGAGCGGCTATTTCGATCGGGCGCTGAACGCCTACGGGCGGGAGGGGGAGCCGTGCTCGCGGTGCGGGTCGTTGATCCGGCGCGAGCAGTTCATGAACAGGTCGTCGTTCAGCTGCCCCCGCTGCCAGCCCCGCCCCCGCCCAACCCTCTGAGCAGTCGTCGCGGCGTTCGGGGGGCGGGGCTTCCCCGGAAACTCGTGAGTTTGTGGTCGATCGGCCGGCCAAACCGCACAAGATCCGCCCGAACACCACCCCGCCACCCCGCCACCCCCGCTCAATCGGCCGCGTGCGCCCCCCGCCCCGACGCGGTCACGCTCACCCGCGGCCCCAGATCCGTGGCCAACCCGAACCCGGCCCCCCGCCGCCCCATCAACCTCCGGGCAGCGGTCAGCATCTCCGGCGGAACCCCGTGCACGATGTGGCCGTCACCAGCACGAACCCCGTCACCGTCCCAGTTCTGATAGGCCTCCCAGGGCCCCTCGAACGAACAGATCCGCACCCCGAGGTCCCGATAGAGCGGATGGGTGGGCACCCCGGGATTCAGCACCACCCGATGCAAGCCCCGCCGCGCGGCCAGCCGGATCGTCAACGCGACCGGCCCCACCCCGCCCGACCCGGCGGGAGCCCGGTCGAGGAACAACCCCTCGACCCCGTCGGCCCGCCAGGCGTCGACATCGGTCAGCACGTCGGCGAGCGACCGGCTACCCCAGTCCAGGTCGATCCGGCCCAGCGACTGATGCAAAGTCCGCCGGTCACCAGGCTCTTCACGAACAATCCAGGTTTCAGCGTCCAGCTCCAGCGAGGGAGACGGGTGGGCGTACGACGGGAACAGTGTCTTCACGGCGTCCTCCGTAAATCGGCAGCGGTCAGGGCGACGATGAGCAGTCCGGCCAGGTGTGCCGTGGCGAGTACGCCAACAGCGGCCGGCAGTGGTCCGTTGGATGAGGGAAATAGGGCGATGACGACCGCGGCCAGCGGCGGCGCCACGGCGAGCGTCGCGGCGATGCCGTGCCGGAACCGGGCCGCGAGCAGGGACGTCACGGCGAACACCCCGCCGAGCAGGGTTCCGGCGGCGAGGGCGAGCACACCGTCGCGCATGCCGGGCAGCCCGAAGGCGGCGACGGCGAGCCCGATGCCGGCGGCCAGCGGCGGCAGGAACCCGGCGAGCGTGATCGCGGTGACGTTGCGGATGTGCCGGCCGAGTTCGGCGGCGTCCTCCGCGGAGTCGAGGCCGGCGTCGAGCCGTTCGATGTGCCAGCCGATCAGCGCTTCCAGCATCGGAACGGCGAGCAGCACCGGCAGCACGACGGGCAGTGGCGTGTCCGCCGGCCCGCCGTGCCAGAGCAGGGTCACGCAGGTCGCCTGTGCCGCGCCGATGACCATGTAGGACAGGCCCCGGCGACGATCAGCAACGGTCAGCCGGCTCCGGCCGATGCGTCCCGGGAGCACCGCCGGACGGAATGCCCGCACGGTCACCGCGACGATCGCGCCGGGCACCATCGTCTCCACCGGAACGGCCGCGGCCCAGCTCACACCCAGACTGCCGGCGCAGGCGAGCGCGGCGAGAAGCCAGCACGGCAGGTACCAGGCGGCGACCGCTCCTTCAGCCCGGGTGACGAGCGCGGCGGTCACGCTGCCCATGGCGAGCAGCCCGCAGACCCCGACGGTGGCGGCGAGCGCGCGATCCGGTCCGAGCAGCGAGGCCGGCGCGATCCACACGAGCGCGCACCAGATCCCGCTCGCCGCGGCGAAACCGGTCACCACGAGCCGTGCCGCGGCCGCCTCTCCGGCCCGCTGGAAGGCGACCACTCCCACGCTGGTCAGCGCCTGCGCCGCACTCCATCCGAGCAGCAGCATCACCGCGGTCACCGGCCACGCGACCAGCCTCAACGACGGCGCCGCGGCCACCGCCACGCTCAGCGGCCCCACATAAAGACAACACCGCACCACAGCGCCTGCGAAAAACCCGCGCTTCGCGCGTCTCTTCCTCTTGATCCGGTACGCCTTATCGGCGCTCACATCATCGAAGAAGGCCGACTCGCCCCCAGCATGCAAAGGCATTGCACCGGCTGCCTCGTCGGCCACCACCGGCCCGGCCACCTCTTCGGCGACCTCCCCGGTGATCGGCTGATCCCAGAACCCCTCGACAACGGCCTCGTCGTCAGCCACCGCCAAGCCACCGAACAGGATCCGCGGCTCGACCGCGTGCCGTCCCGGCCCCGTACTGCGGCGCCGGGGAGCCGAAAGTTCTTCGAGGTCGTGCCGTGGTTCACCGGCGCTCGCCCGCCGCCGGGCACGGTTGCGCGCCGACAGCGTCTGATGAACCGGCGCCTGCGCGGCACCGGTGCCACGTTCTGGAGTGATGGTCATCAGTCCTCCCGGGTCAGCCAGCGCACGGTGGCCGGCGTCGTGGTCCGTGGCGCCGCGACGGCGAGCGCCAGCTCGAAAGCGGGCGCGGGCGGCGGCGCGGCGAGGTCGGTGTAGAGGGCGCCGTAGACGCGTACCACCCGGTCGACGGTGAAGTGGCTGAGCGCCCGCTGCCGTGCCGCGTCGCCGAGCGTGCGGCGCCGGGCCGGGTCGCGGAGCAGGTCGACGATGGCGATGGCGAGTTCGGCCGGATCGTTCGGCGGCACCAGGATCCCGGTGTCACCGAGGGTCTCGCCGGCCGGCCCGATGTCCACGCCGACCACGGCCCGGCCCGACATCATGGCCTCGACCAGCCGATACGGCGGATCAGCCGGCCCCGGAACGTGCGCGACGACCTGCCCGGCGGCGTACCGGTCGCGGGGGTCGGCGGGCAGCGGGTGCAGGCGTACGGCCCGGCCCAGCCCGGTGCGCTCGATCTGCTCGGCGCAGTGTTCCTCGTGCGCCGCGGTGACGCCGACCAGGTGCAGCACGGTCCCCGGGATGGCGCCGGCGACGTCCGCGAACGCCTCCAGCACGACGGCGAGCCCGCTGTCCGGCCCGCCGCTGCCGGCCCAGACCACGGTGGGCGCCGCGCTGAGCTCGACCGCTCCGGGATAGTCGCGCGGGTCGACCCCGGCGGGAACCTGCACGAGCCGGGCCGGCCGCGCGCCGTGCTCCAGCGCCCACCCGTGGTGATACGTGCTCAGGGGCGCGATCAGCTCGGCCTCGGCGTACCCGGTCCTCGCCACCGAGCTGCGGAAACGCCGCAGCACGGTCCGGACCGCCGCGGAGAGCCGATCCTCGGCGGGCCGTTGCCGCGGCACCGGCGTACGCGCCTCGGTCAGCAGCAGCGGCACCCCGCTGCGCCACCGCCCGGCGAGAGCGGCGAGCAGCGGCGTGGTCCCGCCGACGCAGTGCACCAGCTCCACTTCGGGCAGTTCGACGGCGAGCGCGCGCATGGCGTGCCGCAGCAGCATCGCCGCGGTACGCGCATCGCGCACGCTGAGCCGGGGCAGCGGCGGGGTGTCCGGTCCACGCGTCACCTGCCGCAGCCGCCAGGCCTCGATCAGCGCCTCGGTGAGCGGCACCCCGCCGAACGGATCAGGCCCCCCGGCGAACTCGGCAAGCCGCCGCAACCCCTCGGCGAACCGCCCGCCGGCCGGCCCGTCGGGGTCGAGCAGCCCGTCATCGTCGAGCAGACCACGGCAGAGCAGGGCGGCGGCCTCGTCCTCGTCCGTGGTGGCGGCGCGGACCGGAGCGTTGGTACGGCGGCGCCCAGGCCGGGCGTCGTCACGGCCCAGCGCGACAGTGCGCGCTGAACCGACGTTGAACGGAAGCGGGTACGCCGGCGCGGACGGCAATTCACGGTCCGTGACGGTCAGCAGCTCGAAGCGGAATCGGTGCAGACCCTCGACGAGGGTCCGGCACCAACCACCGAGTGCGTCCCGCCGGTAGGGGTACCCGCCGCCGGTCAGCAGACAGATGCGCTCACGCGACGGGGTCGGATTCACGGTGGGGGCAACGACACAACCGACCGAAGTTGCCGGATGCTGTCAGCTAGGCGACACAATTACGCACCTTTTGAACCGTTATGTCCGTCGCCTTTGCCCGTTTTTGCCCGGAAGGGGCATTGATGCGACGGCAAATTCTGGCGAGCGGACCCCTCAGGAGGCCGGTGCGCTCGCCGATGAGGGGGATCGACGCTGACCGCCGGAATGGGCATTGTGTGACGCCGAACCGGCCCGCACGCTGTCTCGCAAACTGGCAGAAGGCACATAACAGCAGCTAAACCGTGTTGGTGGCGTGATTCACTGAGAAGAAGCGCCGAACCACGAATGCCTCGGCTTGACGGAGGGTGGGTATCGGCGGACTATGGAGGTGTCGCCAGTCGCGCCCACTCATGCCCCGGTCCGTTCGTGGCTTGAGCTTTCGCACCAGAGAATCTTGTTGATCGATTAGCAGGGTTCTGCGCTCACGCGTGCCCGTGAGTCCTGGGGCTGTGCAAAATTCCTGGGCGGACGTTGGCCGGCCTATCCGGCAAAGAACACAACGAGACGCAGCGCGTCACAAGGAGTCACGATGGCTAAGGCCCTCTACGGCCACGTAGGTGCGGCGCCCGACCGGCGCCTCCTCGACGAGGTCACCCGACTGCGTTCCAGGGTGCAAGGCCTGGAGTTCGAGGTCACCCGCCTCCGGGCGGAAAACGATCGTCTCGCGGCCGCTGCCGCGGAGGCAGACGATTTCGCGCGGCTCACCGAGCCCGCTCTGACCTGAGCCCCACCCGGCCGCCGGTGAAGTCCGCGGGGTGACATACCGGCGTTCATCCCCTCGCACTACTCGCACCCAGCGAACAGCAGGGCACTGAAGAAGGCACCGAAGAAGAGTAGGAAAGAAAAAGCGCGCCTCCACATCCGTGGCGGCGCGCAGCTTTTTGTCCGTTTTTTCGGCTCCGGCGCGCGCCTCTGGCGCGGCGTGTCACTGCTCATCCGACCCCCTGCGGGTAGCCTGCCACCAGCAGACCACCGCCGACCCTCGGAGATCCGTGCACCTCAAGAGCCTGACGGTCAAGGGCTTCAAGTCCTTCGCCTCCGCTACCACGTTGCGGCTGGAGCCGGGCATCACCTGTGTCGTGGGCCCGAACGGATCCGGCAAGTCCAACGTCGTCGACGCCATCGCCTGGGTGCTGGGCGAGCAGGGCGCGAAAGCACTGCGCGGCGGCAAGATGGAGGACGTCATCTTCGCCGGCACCTCCGGCCGCGCGCCGCTGGGCCGCGCCGAGGTGACGCTCACGATCGACAACAACGACGGTGCCCTGCCGATCGAGTACACCGAGGTCTCGATCACCCGCCGGATGTTCCGGGACGGCGCCAGCGAGTACGAGATCAACGGCAACGCGTGCCGGCTGCTCGACATCCAGGAGCTGCTCAGCGACTCCGGCATCGGCCGGGAGATGCACATCATCGTCGGCCAGGGCCGGCTCGACGCGATGCTGCACGCCAAGCCGGAGGACCGCCGCTCCTTCATCGAGGAGGCGGCCGGCGTCCTCAAGCACCGCAAACGCAAAGAGAAGGCGATCCGCAAGCTCGACGCGATGCAGGTCAACCTGAACCGCTTGGGTGACCTCACCACCGAGTTGCGCCGCCAGCTCAAGCCGCTCGGCAAGCAGGCCGAGGTGGCCCGGCGCGCGGCCGGCATCCAGGCCGACCTGCGTGACGCCCGGCTCCGGCTGCTCGCCGACGACCTGCACACCCTGCGCACCACTCTGGACAAGGAGATCGCCGACGAGTCGGCGATGCGCGACCGCCGTGGTCAGGTCGAGGGGGAGAACCGCGAGATCCAGCGCTGGCTCGCCGACCTGGAGACGCAGCACGCCGAGGACGCTCCGCTGCTGGCGGCCGCGCAGGACGCCTGGTACAAACTCTCCACCCTGCAGGAACGCTTCCGCTCCACCGAGCAGCTCGCCACCGAACGACTGCGTCACCTCGCCGCGACTCCGGACGAGGAGCGCCCGGGCCGCGACCCGGAGATGCTCGAAGCCGAGGCGGAGAGTGTTCGCGAGCAGGAAGAAGAACTGCGCGAGGCGCTGACCGAGGACCAGATGCGCCTGGCCGAGGCGGTCGAGCAGCGGCAGGACCTGGAACGGCAGCTGGCCGCGGCCGAGGGCGCGCTGCGTGCGGCCGCCAAGGCGATCGCCGACCGGCGCGAGGGCCTGGCGAAACTGACCGGCAACGTGAACGCCGCCCGCGCGCGTACCGAAGGTGTCGCCGAGGAGATCGAGCGTCTCGCGACGGCGCACAGCGACGCGCTGATGCGTGCCGAGGCCGCACAGGCCGAGGTGGACCTGGTCGCCGACGAGACCTCGGAGGCCGACCGGGACAACGCCGACCTGGACGCGCAGCACGACGAGGCGGTCGCCGCACACGACCGGGCCGCCGCCGTGGTCCGCGAGCTCTCCGACGCCGAACGCGCCGCGGAGAAGGACGCCGCCAGCTGGAAGGCCCGCGAGGAGGCGCTCGCCCTCGGCCTCAAACGCAAGGACGGCGCCGGCGCGCTGCTCGCCCGGGCCGGTCAGGTGCCGGGTCTGCTGGGCAGCCTCGCCTCACTGCTGACCGTCCGCCCGGGGCACGAGGTCGCGCTCGCCGCGGCACTGGGCGGGCTGGCCGACTCGGTCGCACTGTCCGGTGTCGACGAGGCGATCGAAGCCATGCGTACCCTCAAGATCGCTGACGCGGGTCGCGCGGATCTCGTGGTCGCCGGGTCCGCAGGACCCGGAATGCGGGGCTCTCTGGAGAGCCTGCGCCCGGAGTTGCCGGAAGGCGCGGTCTGGGCGCCGGAGATCGTCGACTGCCCGGAGCAGATCCGCCCGGCGCTCAACCGGGTGCTGCGCGACATGGTGCTCGTTCCCGACCTGGCCGCCGCGGCCGCGCTCGTGGCGGTCAACGCCGAGCTGCGCGCGGTGACGCCGGACGGTGACGTGGTCGGCGCCTGGGCGTCGGCCGGCGGTTCGGCGAAAGCAACCAGTTACATCGAGGTGCAGGCCGCGGTCGACGAGGCCAAGGCCAAGCGTGCCGCCGCCGAGGAGGCGATCGCCGAGCTCAAGGACCAGCTCGGCGCGGCCCGGGCCGAGGTGGCCGAGCTCAAGCAGACGGTGAACGTTGCCGCGCAGGCGAAGCGCGCCGCCGAGGGCGAGCGCAACGCGTCCGCCCGGCGGCTCGCCGAGCTGGGCGCGGCGGCCCGGTCGGCCAAGGCGGAGACCGAGCGCCTCGGCGCGTCCCGGCAGAAAGCCGAGGCGGCCCGGGAGACCGACGTGCTGCGCCTCGCCGAGCTGGAGGAACGTCTCCGGCTGGCCGAGGACACCCCGATCGACGAGGAACCCTCCACCGAGGAGCGTGACCAGCTCGCCGCGATGGTGCCGCAGGCCCGGCAGAACGAGATGGAGGTCCGGCTCGCGGTGCGTACCGCTGAGGAACGGGTCTCCTCGATCGCCGGCCGCGCCGACTCGCTGATGCGCCAGGCCAACGCGGAACGACAGGCCCGGGAGCGGGCCGCGGCCCGCCGGGAGGCCCGCGCCCGGGGCGCGAAGATCGCCCAGTCGGTCGCGCTCGGCGCGGCCGGCGCGCTGGAGCACGTCGCCGTCTCGCTGGCCGGCGCGGCCGGCCACCGCGACGAGCTGGCCCAGGCGCGCACCAGCCGGGAAGCCGAGCTGCAGGAGGTACGCGCCACCGCGAAACGCCTCGTCACCGAGCTGGAACGGCTCACCGGCGAGGTGCACCGCGACGAGATGGCCCGTGCCGAGCAGCGGATGCGCATCGACCAGCTGGAGGCGAAAGCCGCCGAGGACTTCTCGCTCGACGTCGAGACGCTGATCCTGGAGTACGGCCCGGAGCAGCTGGTGCCGCCGACCCAGGCCGACGTGGCGCTGGCCGAGAAAGACGGCAAGCCGGAACCGGAGCCGGTCCCGTTCCACCGGCCGACCCAGGAGAAACGGGCGAACAAGGCGGAGCGCGACCTCACCCTGCTCGGCAAGGTGAACCCGCTGGCGCTGGAGGAGTTCGCCGCCCTGGAGGAGCGGTACAAGTTCCTCTCCGACCAGCTCGAGGACCTCAAGGCCACCCGCAAGGACCTGCTCACCGTCGTCAAGGACGTCGACGACCGGATCCTCGAAGTCTTCGCCTCGGCGTTCGAGGACACCGCGCGGGAGTTCCAGGCCGTCTTCCAGGTGCTGTTCCCCGGTGGTGAGGGCCGGCTCGTGCTGACCGACCCGGAGGACATGCTCACCACCGGCGTCGAGGTCGAGGCCCGCCCGCCGGGCAAGAAGATCAAGCGGCTGTCGCTGCTCTCCGGTGGCGAGCGCTCGCTGACCGCGGTCGCGATGCTCTGCGCGATCTTCCGGGCCCGCCCCTCGCCGTTCTACATCATGGACGAGGTCGAGGCGGCCCTGGACGACGTCAACCTGGGCCGGTTGATTACGCTCTTCCGGCAGCTCCGGGAGAAGAGCCAGCTGCTCATCATCACGCACCAGAAGCGCACGATGGAGGTCGCTGACGCCCTCTACGGCGTCACGATGCGCGCGGGTGTCACCCAGGTGATCAGCCAGCGGCTGGTACGCGAGGAAGAAGAGGACTAGACAGACATGCGCGATCGCGCCAGGGCCCTGCTCATCGACCTGGACGGCGTGCTGCGCCGCTGGGATCCGGCCCCGATGATCGCCGTCGAGGTGCAGTACGGGCTGAAGCCGGCCTCGTTGCTCGAGACGTCGATGTCCTGGGACATCTACCGGCCCGCGATGGCCGGCGAGATCACCGACGCGGAGTGGATGAGCCTGGTCGCGAGCCGGCTCCCGCTCGACGAGGCGGAGTCGGCCGCCGCTGTCGCCGCCTGGCAGGCGTACCGGGGTGAGGTTGATCCTGAGGTTCTGGCGTTCGTCCGTGAGGTGCGCGCGGCGGGCCGCCCGGTGGCGATCGCCACGAACGCGACCGACCGGCTCCGCGGCGACCTGGACGCGCTCGGCCTCACCGGCGAGGTGGACGAGGTGATCAGCTCCTGGGAGCTGAAGACGCACAAGCCGGCGAAGGAGTTCTTCACGCAGGCCTGCCTCAAGGTCGGCAAGCTGCCGAAACACGTGCTCATGGTGGACGACGACGACCGCGCGGTGCAGGGCGCCCGGACTGCGGGACTCACCGGTTATCGCTGGGCCGGGCCGGAGCATCTTCCGTACCTGCGCAAGGTTCTTGATCTTCCGGAGTGATCGGCATCTTTCCGGGATGTCGGCTTCGGCCCGGCTCCCGGAAGGATGAAGGCATGTCTCGTCTCGGCAGGATCGTCGCGTTTACCGGTGGGTGTGCCCTGGTGCTGGCCGTTTCGGCCTGCTCCTCCGCTGCCACCCCGTCTGCTTCTCCCACGTCGCCTGCCCCTGCTGCGTCCTCCGCAGCGCCTCCAGTGACGTCAAAACCCACTGAAGCCGCGACCACGGAAGCACCCACCGAGGCTCCGGCTGGGCCGGGCAGTCTTCCCGGTCTCGGCCGGCAGGTCGTCTTCACGACTGTCGCGTCCGCTGGCGGCGACGCTCTCACCGTCGGCTCGGACGGCATCCTCGAGCTGGCGAAGCCCGGCGACCGTTCGCTGTTCGTGACCGTCCCGATCAGCCCCGGCGCCGAGAAGTTCCTGCTCAAGACCGGCAAGCTGCGGGCCGGCGGCGATACGTACTGCCTACAGGTCCACTCGCCGGGTGGCTCCCAGTCGCTGCAGATCAAGATCGAGTCGTGCGACGCCTCCGAGAAGGACCAGATCTTCACGTTCCCCGCACCGGCCGCCGACAGCCCGGGCCGCCTGATCGAGGTGGCCGGCCTCTTCGTGCAGACCACCAAGGAGGGGAAAGTGATCGCCGAGGAGAGCGGCGACAACGAGTTCCTCACGAATTACGCCGTCGAGGACCGGGGCAAGTCGAACATCCCGGCCCTCGACTGAGCGATCAGTACTTGACCTCGGCCACGTCGAAGAGGTCGCCGTCCTTGGAAGTGCCCTCGATCCGGGCGGTGGCGGACCGGCCCTCCAGCTGAAGGGTGCCGACCGCGTTGCCGAAGTACGGCCCGGCCACCCGCTTCCAGCGCAGCGCCGGTTTCGCTACCCCGGCCGACTTGGACAGACCCCGGGCCACCCGAGCCACCGCCCGTGACCAGCTGAAACGCATCAGCGGCCGCATCGGCGCCGGAACCTGGTTGTGGATGGGGGAGCAGGTCAGCTGCATCACCGGCGTGGCGAGGGCCTGACCGAAATCGGCCTTCGCCACGTACGAGTGATGCACATCACCGGAGAGCACGCTGATCGAGGCGGGTGCGGCGTACGCCCCGCCCGCCCCGACGCGGCGGCTCGGAGCGTCCGGGTTGCCCTCGCCGAGCCGCCGGAAGAGCTCGCCGAGCGCCGCGAACGACTTGCCGAATGCCGCCCAGTGCTCCAGGTCGAACGCGCGCCGGATCTGCTCGCCGAACGCGGCAGTGCGGGCGTGCCGTGACTCGGCGATCCGCTCGTTCCACGCCTCGAGGTGGTGGATGGCCGGCGGCATCAGCCACGGCAGCGACGAGCCGACCACCAGGTGGTCGTAATCGCCGTGTGCGCGGTCCAGGAACCAGTCCCACTCGCTTGCCGGGAGCATGGCCCGCGCGCCCGGGGTGAGCACCCGGTTGCACCGGTTGTCCAGCACGACCAGACGGGTCCGGCCGACGTCGAGCGCGAAGCTCCACTGGTACGGCTGGTCGGTGTTCTCCGCCGACCCCGGCTCGTCGACCCGCAACCCGAACTCGTGCAGCAGTTCGGTGGCGTCGCCGGACGAGGACACCTTCTGGAACAGCGGGTCGGCGGCGAGCTCGTCCGGGCTCAGGTTGCCCAGGTGCTGGTAGATCCAGTACGACGCGAGGCCGTCCGCGATCCGCTTGCGCCACCAGGAGTTCCGCGCGATGTCGGCACGCCAGGAGGCCGAGGTGTTCCAGTCGTCGATCAACTCATGGTCGTCGAAGATCATCACGCTGGGCACGGTGGAGAACAGCCACCGCACCTCCGGGTCGCGCCATGACTCCAGGTAGAGCTTCGTGTACTCCTCGAAGGCGACGACCTGGTCGTCCGGGCCGTCGTGGCCGTTGCGGCGGCGCTTCTTCAGGTACCGCTTGACCTTCGCCGAGGTCTCGTCCGCGTACACCTGGTCGCCGAGCAGCACCAGCAGGTCGGGCCGATCGTGCGTACCGGCCATCAGCCGCCGGGCGAACGCGTCGAGCGCGTCCGGCGGCAGCCGTCGCCCGCTCGACTGCGGCGTCCCCTCACGGCAGGACCCGAAGGTCAAGCTCACCGGTTGGTCACGGTCGTCGGTGGCCCGGGTCCGGATCACCGAGGGAGGGTACGTGGAACCGGCCGCCGGCCACACCGAACGCCCGTCGAGAGTGACCGTGTAGGCCTGTGACGAGTCCGGGACCAGGCCGGTCACGACGATCATGGCGTAGTGGTGCCCGTACGCGGAGAAGGTCGGGGCGGAGCCGGTGGCGCCGCCCTCGGCCTCGATGAGCACCTCGGCCGGCTCACTGGTCTCCAGCCAGATGGTGGCGCGATCGCCGGTGACTCGCCGCAGCATCGGGCCGATGAGTAACTGAGCGGTCACCGGATGACGCCGGGGAATTGCCGCATGCGAATGCCTTCCGTGCTGGTACCAAGGGGGTTACCCATCCTCCGTCGGGAGGCCCGGAATCGCCAGTGCACGACCCGAGCCACGTGGGTACGGCTCATCTGTAAGGATTCGGGCATGGAATACGTGGTCGCCGCAGTGATCCTGCTCGTCGTCCTGGTCGCGGGCGCGGTCGGGCTGGTGGTGCCGAGGATGCGCCGCAAGGAGCTCCCGCCGCCGCCCTCCCCGGGCTCGACGACCACCCTGGAGCGCCCGCCGACGGCGCCGGCGGTGCCGGCCGAGGACGAGTTGCCGCCGCTCATCTCACCCGCGCCGGTTGTCGAGGAGGCACCGGCTCCGGTCGTTGACGAGGCGCCCCCGGTCGTCGAGGAAGAGATTCCCGAGATCGAGCAGCCGGCGCCGACCGCCGGCCGGCTGGTCCGGCTGCGTGCCCGGCTGGCCCGCTCGCAGAACGCCCTCGGCCGGGGCCTGCTCACTGTTCTCTCCCGGGATCACCTGGAGGAGGAGGACTGGGAGGAGATCGAGGAGAGCCTGATCGGCGCCGACGTCGGCGTGGAGGCCACCCAGGTGCTCGTCGAACGGCTCCGGGAGCGGGTCCGGATCCTCGGTACGCGTTCCGTCTCCGAGGTCCGTGAGCAGCTCGCCGAGGAACTCGTCGCCGCGTTGGAGCCCGACCTCGACCGCAGCCTGAAGACCACTCCGCACGACGGCCGCCCGGCCGTCGTGATGGTCGTCGGCGTGAACGGCGCCGGCAAGACCACCACCTGCGGCAAGATCGGCCGGGTGCTGATCGCGGACGGGCGCACCGTGCTCTTCGGCGCGGCCGACACCTTCCGGGCGGCCGCCGCCGAGCAGCTGGCGACGTGGGGTGAGCGGGTCGGCGCCGAGACCGTGCGCGGTCCCGAGGGCGGCGATCCGGCGAGTGTGGCGTTCGACGCCGTGAAACGGGGTATCGAGGTCGGCGTGGACACCGTGCTGATCGACACCGCGGGCCGGCTGCAGAACAAGGTCGGCCTGATGGACGAGCTCGGCAAGGTCAAGCGGGTCGTGGAGAAGCACGGCCCGGTCGACGAGACGCTGCTGATTCTCGACGCCACGACCGGTCAGAACGGTCTTGAGCAGGCCCGCGTATTCACTGAGGTGGTGGATGTCACGGGTGTCGTTCTGACCAAGCTGGACGGCACGGCCAAGGGCGGCATCGTCATCGCGGTGCAGCGCAAGCTGGGTATCCCGGTGAAGCTCGTGGGTCTCGGCGAGGGTCCGGACGACCTCGCGCCGTTCGAGCCCGCGGCTTTCGTGGAGGCTCTGCTTGGCGGGGACGCGTAGGCTCGCAAAGTGTATGAAGGAGATCCGGGGAGGACGTTGGTGACGCAGGAACCGGTGCGCGAGATCCCGCTGCACGGTGGCAACGTCAGCACGGTGTCCCGGATCGGTGACACGGTCCGGCGTAACGCGGGTCCCTGGACCCCGGCCGTGCACGCCCTGCTGAACCATCTGGAGCGGGTCGGTTTCACCGGGTCGCCGTCCGCCCTCGGCATGGACGAGAAAGGCCGCGAGGTCCTCTCCTACCTGGATGGCGAGTGCGGCGAGTACCCCTTGGCCCCGCACTGGGTCACCGAGGAAGCGCTGGTCACGGTCGGCACGATGCTGCGGATGTTCCACGACGCCCAGTACGGTTTCGTGCCCCCGCCGGGGTCGGTCTGGCGCTCGTTCGGGCCGCCCCCGCCGGACACCGAGGTGATCTGTCACCACGACGCCGCCCCGCACAACGTGGTCTGGCGTCCGGACGGCACCCTTGCCCTGATCGATTTCGACCTCGCTTCGCCGGGCTCACGCCTGTACGACGTGGCGTACGCGGCCTGGACCTGGGTGCCTCTCTTCAGTGACCGGGATTCGTACACGCTCGGCTGGAAGCGGCCGAACCGTCCGCGCCGGCTGCGCCTGTTCGCGGACGCGTACGGCTTGATTCCCCGCGACCGGCATCGGCTGGTTCGGACCATAAGGAAACGGATCGTCGACCACGTCGAGGGGATCCGGCGGATGGCGGCCGCCGGCGATCCGGCATTCGTCCGGATCGTTCATAAAGGTCACCTTCGCCGTCCGATGCGTGACCTGCGGCTGCTCGACTACGAGCGGCACACGCTGGAGTACGCACTGCGGTGAGTGGCCTTCTTTAGCGTTTGGCATCCATGATCGTCTTGCCTGTGAGAGTTTCTTCACACGTCGGAAACATGCCGTCACTCGCCGGTAATCGCCTGAAGACCGTGTGCGAAACAGGGGGGCGGAAAGCTTCCGCGCATCCGGCCAGGGGCGATGTAGCCACGCTGCGCCGTGAGGAGGGAATCCTACTTAGGAGGCCAGCGTGCCTGACGCACCGACGATTGATACTGGCAACACCGCGTGGCTGCTGATCTCCAGCGCGATCGTGTTGCTCATGACCCCTGGACTGGCCCTGTTCTACGGTGGCCTGAACCGTTCCAAGGGCGTTCTGAACATGATGATGATGAGCTTCTCCGCGATGGGGCTCATCTCTGTACTTTGGCTCTTCTACGGCTTTTCGTTGGCCTTCGGCACCGACCAGGGCAGCGTCATCGGCAACATCGGTGACTACCTGGGCACCAAGACCTTCCTCGGCGAGGGCGACCTGTGGGGCGCCACCGCTGAGAACCCGAGCGGTACCGGTATCCCGCTCTACGTCTTCATGGCCTTCCAGATGATGTTCGCCATCATCACCGTCGCTCTGATCAGCGGCGCGATCAGCGACCGCGCCAAGTTCGGCGGCTGGCTGGTCTTCGCCGGTGCGTGGGCCACCCTGGTCTACTTCCCGGTCGCCCACTGGGTCTGGGGCGGTGGCTTCATCTACGACCTCGGCGCCCTGGACTTCGCAGGTGGTACCGCGGTTCACATCAACGCCGGTGCTGCGGCTCTCGCACTGGTTCTGGTGCTCGGCAAGCGGGTCGGCTGGCCTCGTGAGTCGATGAAGCCGCACAACGTGCCGTTCGTGGCGCTGGGCGCGGGCCTGCTGTGGTTCGGCTGGTTCGGCTTCAACGCCGGCTCCGAGCTGACCGCGGACAGCATCACCGGTCTCGCCTTCATCAACACCCAGGTCGCCACCGCTGCGGCGGTCGTCGGCTGGCTCATCGTGGAGAAGTTCCGCGACGGCAAGCCCACCCTGGTCGGCGCCTCCTCCGGTGCGATCGCCGGTCTGGTCGCCATCACGCCGGCCTGTGCCTTCATCGCCCCCTGGGCCGCGACCCTGCTGGGTCTGGTCGCCGGTCTGGTCTGTGCCCTGGCGATCAGCCTGAAGTACAAGCTCGGTTACGACGACTCGCTCGACGTGGTCGGCGTGCACTTCGTCGGCGGCTGGATCGGCTGCCTCTGGATCGGCCTCTTCGGTGACAGCGCGGTCAACGCCCTGGTCGCCAACGACGGCCTGTTCGTCGGCGGCGGTGTCAAGCAGCTCGGCATCCAGGCGCTGAGCGCCCTGATCGTCACGGTCTACTCGTTCGCGGTCGCCTTCATCCTCGGCTTCCTGATCAACAAGACCATCGGCTTCCGGGTCTCCCCGGAGGCTGAGGTCGACGGGATCGACGTCGCGGAGCACGCTGAGAGCGCCTACGACCTTCAGCCGGCTTCGGGTAGCGGTGGTGGCGCCTTCGCCATGGCGGGTATCAAGCCCGGCGCGGCCGAGGGTTCCCCGGTCAGCGAAAAAGTTAACGGTTAAGTTCTGATGGCTGCTCCGATGGAGGGACTGAGCATGAAGCTGGTGACCGCGGTCATCAAGCCGTACCAGCTCGACGCGGTGAAGGAGGCTCTGCACGCCCTTGGCGTTGCCGGGCTCACCGTGAGCGAGGTACAGGGTTACGGCCGGCAGAAGGGCCACACCGAGGTGTACCGGGGTGCCGAGTACACCGTCGAGTTCCTGCCCAAGATCAAGGTCGAGGTGCTGACCGACGAGATCGACGTCGAGAAGATCGTCGACGCCGTGATCACCGCTTCGCGGACCGGCAAGATCGGTGACGGCAAGGTCTGGGTCACGTCGGTTGACGACGTGGTCCGGGTCCGCACCGGCGAGCGCGGCCTCGACGCCCTGTAATCACATGACTAACCCGTTGAGTGAGCCGCCGGCCCCGCCGGCCCGTCCGGCAGCTGGTGGCTCACTCGACAAACTGCGTGACCACATCGGCGCCGTCGCCCGCCATGAGCGGGCGGCGGCGCTCGACGTGTGGCTGACCGAGCTCTTCCCGTCCCACCTGCCCGGCGTCAGCCTGGTCGCGGTGGGCGGCCTGGGACGCCGCGACTGCGCGCCCTACAGCGACCTCGACCTCGTGCTGGTGCACAACGGCACCGCCGGGATCGACCGGATCGCCTCCTCGCTCTGGTACCCCATCTGGGACGCCCGCCTCGGGCTGGACCACTCCGTGCGTACGCTTCCGGAAGCTCTTTCCGTCGCGCACGACGACGTCAAGGTGTCGCTCGGCCTGCTGGACGCCCGGCACGTGGCCGGCGACGCCGCACTCTCCGCCGAGCTGATCGCGGCCACCGGTGACCAGTGGCGGCGTACCGCCGTGCGGCTCCTGCCGCAGCTGCGCGAGATCACCACGGCCCGCTGGACCCAGCACGGCGAGCTCGCGTTCCTCCTTGAGGGTGACCTCAAGGAGGCCGCCGGCGGCCTGCGCGACCTGACGCTGCTGCGTGGCATCGGCCGGGCCGGCATCGCCGACACCATGCGTCCCGCGGTCCGCGCGGCCGGCCTGCGGCTGCTGGACACCCGCGACGCCCTGCACCTGGCGGTCGGCCGCCGGGTCGACCGGCTGGTCGCACAGGAACGTGCCGCCGTCGCCGACCTGCTCGACATCGAGGACGCCGACGCGCTGCTGCGGAGGGTGTCGGGCGATGCGCGTACCGTCGCTCATGCCGTTGACGACGCCTGGCGCGCGGTGGACCGCCTGCGCACCGGCCGCCGCCGTGGCGGCGTGCCGGTCGCGCCCGTCCGCCGCCCGGTCGCCCGCGACGTGGTGGAGCAGGACGGTGAGCTGGTCCTCGCCCGGACCGCGATCGGCCCGGTCCCGGACCCCAGCCTCTCGCTGCGGGTGGCCGCGGCCGCCGCCACCGTGCAGCTGCCGATGGCCCGCGCCACCTGCGAGTGGCTCGCCGCGTTCTGCCCGCCGCTGCCGACACCGTGGCCGGCGTCCGCGCGGGCCGCGCTGGTCTCGCTGCTCGGCTCCGGCCAGGGGCTGCTGCCGGCCTGGGAGACCTGCGACCGGTACGGGCTGATCGACGCCTGGCTGCCCGAGTGGGCCCGGATGCGCAGCCTGCCGCAGCACCACCCGATCCACCGGTACACCCTGGACCGGCACCTCGTGCAGGCCGCGTACGAAGCGACCACGTACACCCGTGAGGTGGACCGGCCCGACCTGCTGCTGCTCGGCGCGTTCCTGCACGACGTCGGCAAAGGCCTGCCCGGTGACCACAGCATCGTGGGCGCGCCGATCGCCGCCGACATCGCGGCCCGGATCGGCCTGCCGCCGGCCGACGTGGCGACGATCGAGAAGATGGTGCGGCTGCACCTGCTGCTCCCGGACGTGGCGACCCGCCGGGACCTGAGCGACCCGAAAACCATCTCCGCCGTGGCCGAGGCCGTCGGCGACCGGGCCACCCTCGACCTGCTGCACGCGCTCGCCCGCGCCGACTCGCACGCCACCGGCCCGGCCGCCTGGTCGGACTGGAAAGGCCGGCTGATGGCCGAGCTGGTCCGCAAGGTGCACACCGCGCTGGACACCGGTGAGCTGCCCGAACCGCCTCAGCCGGACCCGGAGCTGCTGGAGGGCGGCCTGCCGGTGGTCCACCTGGACGGTGACCGGGTGGCGGTCGCCGCGGCCGACCGGCGGGGTCTGCTCGCCGGAGTGGCGGCCTGCCTCGCCATGCACCGGCTGGACGTGGTGGCCGCCAACACGTCGACCGTGGACGGCCGGGCCATCGTGGAGTTCTACACGTCGCCGCGGTACGGCTCGCCGTACGATCCGGTCGCCCTCGCGGCGGACCTGCGCCGCGTCGCCTCCGGCGACGTCTCGGTGACCCAGCGGGTACGCGCACGCGCCATGAGCGCCCGAGGCGGCACCGCCTCGCCCCGGGTCGTCTGGCAGCGTGCCGTGGCGACCGACGCGGTGGTGCTGGAGTTGCGGGCCGCCGACTCGGCCGGCCTGCTCTACCGGGTGACCGCCGCCCTCGACGAGGCCGGAGCGGAAATCCGCGCCGCTCGCATCTCCACGCTCGGAGGCGACGTCGTGGACGCCTTCTACCTCGTGGGCACCTGGTCGGAGTCCGCCGAACGAGACCGTGTGGAGGCCGCCGTCCTGGCAGCGGTCTGATCGCTCTCGTCACCCCGGGCCACCGCGTCGCGTTGAGCTGATCGACACCGCGGGGTACACGGACGGAGAGTCGATGGCCGAGGCGCAGCCGGTCGCGTTGCTGGACGATCACGTAACTTTGGCCGGTGCGGGAGCGGAGCTGTCGCTACCGCACACCGCCATGCGTAACCGCTCGGTCGCGGCCAGACGGGTGCTCGCCCGCGCGGCGGCCGGCACCAGGGGAACTCTCGAGGAGTTGATCGAGGCGGCCCGAACGGGGGACACCCGCCGCCTCAAGAGATTCCGGCGCAGGGTCGATCCGGCGCTCTTCGCCGGGTTGGCACAGACCATCGCCATGCAGGACGAGCTGCCCGGTGACCGGGAGGACGCGCTGGCGCTCTACGCGCTGCTGCGTACCGCGCTCGGCGCACGGGCGGTGCCTCCGGCACATCAGGCGTTGCACGCCCAGCTGGCGTACGCGTGGCAGGGGCCGACCCAGGCCCGTGACCTGCTCGCGGCATACCGGCGGATACCGCAGCCGGCCCGGGAGACGCTGGAGATCGACCTGGCCAACCCGTACGCGGGTGGGTCGGTGGCCGAGGAGACGTGGCTGGGCCGGTTCGGCCGGCTCTTCCCGGCGCCCGTCCCGGCCCTGATGGCAGCGCCCGAACGGCTGCCGTTCGACCGGCTCACCACCACCGCGCCGGCCGCCGCGCCCGCTTTCGTCGCCGAGGCGGATCAGCGGGTCACCGTGGTGGTCACGGCGTACCGGCCGGGGGTCGGGCTGATCACCGCGGTCCGTTCGGTGGCCGAGCAGACCTGGCGCAACCTGGAGATCGTCGTGGTCGACGACGCCTCGCCGCCGGAGTACGACGCGGTGCTGGCCGAGGCCGAGGCGCTCGACGACCGGGTCCGGGTGCTGCGACTGGCCGAGAACAGCGGGACGTACGCGGCCCGCAACGCCGGTGTCGAGGCCGCGCACGGCGACTTCGTCACGTTCCAGGACTCCGACGACTGGTCGCATCCGCGCCGTGTCGAGCTGCAGATCCAGCCGATGCTCAAACGCGCCGAGGTGGTCGCCACCACCTCGGAGGGAATCAGCGTCACCGACCAGCTCGTGATGACCCGCCCGGGCATCCGCCGGGGCCGGGTCAACGTCTCCTCGCTGCTGTTCCGGCGAACGGCAGTGACCGAGCGGATCGGCTGGTTCGACACGGTACGCAAGGCGGCCGACTCGGAGTTCATGGAACGGATCGAGACGGCGTTCGGACCGGGTTCGGTACGCCGGGTGGCGAAACCGCTGGCCCTGATCCGGCTCTCCGAGGGCTCGCTGTCCCGGGCCGAGATCCGTGCGTACTGGATGCATCCGGCGCGGACCGCGTACATGTCGGCCTATCGCTGCTGGCACGCCTCGGGCGCGCCGCTGCGCCGGGAGCCCGGGGTGCGCGAGCGCCCGTTCGTGGCGCCACCGCACCTCACCGGCGGCTCGGCCGCGCCCGGCTGGGACGTGGTCATCGCCGCTGACTGGCGGTTCCTGACCGGCACCCAGCGGGCCGCCCTGGCCGAGGTACGAGCGCTGCGCCAGGCCGGCCTCTCCGTAGCGATCATGCACCTGGAGTCGCTGCGGTCGGTGAACCGGCAGCGCCGCCTGCTCAGCCCCGGCGTGCAACAGCTGATCAACACCGGTCAGGTGACGCAGGTCCTGGAGAGCGACCGGATCGAGGCCGGCCTGCTGATCGTGCGGCAGCCGGAGGTCCTCCAGTTCGCTCCGGAGGGTGGCTGCGGGCTGCGGCCACGCCGGGTCATGGTGGTCGCCGACCGCGCGCCGGCCCGGCAGGACGGCAGCGACCGCCGGTACACGGTGGACGCCGCCACCGAGGCGGTGCGGCGGCTCTTCGGGGTGGAGCCGCTGTGGTGCCCGCAGGACGCGGGGATCCGGCAGGCCCTGCCGGAGGGTGCGGAGCTGACTGATTTTGATCTGCCCGCGGTGGTCGAGCAGCAGGACGTCCGCCGGCCGCTGCCCGATCCGGCCGGCCCGCCGGTGATCGGCGCCGACCTCTGCGACTCCGGGGAATGGCCCGGTGACCTCGCCACGGCGCTCGCCGTGCCACGCCGCTGCCGCGGGGCCGACGTGCGGCTGCGACTGCCCGAGAACCCGCTGCGGCCCGGCACGCTGCCGGTGTCCTGGCTGGTTTACGAGCCGGGGGATCTCGATCCGCGTACCTTCGCCGCGCAGATCGACTTCTACCTGCACTTCCCGTCCGAACAGACGCCCGAGCTGCTCTCCCGGGCAGCTCTCGAAGCGGCCGCGACCGGGTGCGTCGTGCTCGTGCCGGAACGGCTCAAGGACGCGTACGGCCACCTCGCGGTGGCCTGTGACCCGGCAGCGGTGCCCAGGGTGATCCGCCGCTTCCAGACCGAACCACGACGGTACGCGGAACAGAGCCGCCGTGCCCGTGCGGCGATCGCCCGTGATCATCGGCCCGGTGAGTTCGCCGACCGGATCGGAGCCCTGGCTCGCCCACCGGCCGGAACCCCCTCCCAGCGGGTGCCCGCCGCCGGGGCGTAACGGGGGCGTGTCCACCGCCGTTACCGAGGTGAACGCAGCGATGAGGAGTGCCCGGATGAGTTCCCTGACCCGTATCGGCCGGCGTGCCGCACGCCGGCTGCCGAGCCTTTCAGGACGGCAGGCCGCCGCCCTGTGCGGCGCCGGCGTCCTCTGTGCCGGCGTCGCGGCCGCCGCCGTCACCGGGTACGCCCAGGTGGCGACCGCCCTGCTCGGCCTGCTCGCCGGCCTGACGCTGGCGGTGCTGCTCGTGGTGCTGCGCCGGCTGGCAGGCGTACAGAAGGCGGGGCTTGCCGCCCAGCGTGACCTGCGCACCACCGTCGAGGAGATGCAGCGCCGCCTGGTCGCCGCCGTGGAGCGGGAGCGGCTCACCGCCGGCGACCGCCACATGGAGCTCGCCGAGGCGATCGGCCGGGTGAAGCAGGTCGCCGACCGTAAGGCCAGCTCCGCGCAGGTGCTCGGCCTGCCCCGCGAGCTGGAGGCGACCGTCCAGTTGTTCCAGGGCTTCGTGCCCCGTGCGCCGATGCCGTCCTCCGGCGACTGGGCGCTCAATCCGACCGACCTGCTGGAGCTGCTGCACCTGATCCGGGTCCGGCAGCCGCGCCTGGTGCTGGAGCTCGGCAGCGGCACCTCGTCGGTGTGGATCGCGTACGCCCTGGAGCAGTCCGGCGGCCGGTTGATCTCACTGGACCACGATGTGGAGTTCGCTCGGCGTACCCGGGCGGTGCTCGCCGCGCACGGCCTCAACGAGGTCGCCGAGGTGCGGGACGCGCCGCTCACGCCGGCGTCGATCGACGGCCGGGACTACCCCTGGTACGACCCGGAGACCCTGTCCGACCTGCACGACATCGACTTCGTGCTGATCGACGGGCCGCCCGCGGCGATCGGGGCGGACGCCCGGTTCCCGGCACTGCACATGATCGAGAAGCGGCTCGCGGACCGCGCGACGCTGGTCTTCGACGACGCCGGCCGCAAGGACGAGCAGGCCGCGCTGGCCGCCTGGACCGAACGGTTCGAGGGGCTGACCAGGGAGGGCGAGATCCTCGGCCGGCACGCGGTGCTGGCGTTCGCCCGTCCACCCGCGATGGCCGCCGCGCACGGCTGACCCGATGACCACGACGTTGTCGCGACCCGACGTCCGTCCGGCGCCCGCCACGGCGCCCAGCCGCCCCCGGTACCGGGCGGACATCGAAGGCCTGCGGGCCGTCGCCGTGCTGCTCGTGGTGCTCGCCCATGTGGGCGTGCCCGGAGTGGCCGGCGGCTTCGTCGGCGTCGACGTCTTCTTCGTCATCTCCGGCTTCCTGATCACCTCGCTGCTGCGGGCCGAACTGCTCAACACCGGGCGCCTCGACCTGCCCCGGTTCTACGCGCGCCGGGCGGTCCGGCTGCTGCCGCTGGCCACCCTGGTGATCGCGGCGACCCTGGCCGGCGCCTGGTGGCTGGCACCGCCGCCCCGATTCGGCGGATACGCTGCCGACGCGGTCGGCGCGGCCACGTACACGATGAATCTGCGGCTGGCCGACGCCGGCACCGATTACTTCGCGGGTGAGGTGCCCTCGCCGTTCCAGCACTTCTGGTCGCTCGCCGTCGAGGAGCAGTTCTACCTGGTCTGGCCGGTGCTGATCGCGGTGCTCGCGATCGGCGCCCGGCGCTGGCGGTGGCTGCCCGGCACGGTGCTCACCCTCGGCGTGCTCGCGTCGCTGGGCTGGAGCGTGTACGAACTGGAGCGGTCCGCGCCGTGGGCGTACTTCGGCTCACTGAGCCGGGCCTGGGAACTCGGCGTCGGCGCGCTGCTCGCCCTCGCGGTGACCGGCGCCGGACGACGCCGCCCGATGCTCGGCTGGCTCGGCGTCGCCGCGGTGGTCGCGGGCGCGCTGATCTACAAGGAGAGCACGCCGTTCCCCGGCACGGCGGCGCTGCTGCCGGTGGCCGGCGCCGCCGCTGTCATCGCGTCCGGCGGGAACCGCCTCCTGGAGACCTGGCCGATGCGCTGGGTCGGCCGGATGTCGTACGGCTGGTACCTCTGGCACTGGCCGCTGCTGTTCCTGGCCCCGGCCGGGCTGTGGGAACGAGCAGGGGTGGCCGCCGGCGCGCTCGGCCTCGCCGCGCTGAGCCATCACCTGCTGGAGAACCCGGTGCGCCATCATCGCTTCTGGCAGCCGTACCCAAGAAGGGGTTTGGGTTTCGGTTTTGCTCTGTCCGTCGTGGCAGCGGGTCTCGCCGCGCTCGGCATGATCTTCCCGCCGCTGGTGCCGACCGGCGACGCGGTCCCGGACGCGCGCAAGCTGATGGCCCGCGCGGTCGATCCGGCCGCCGAGCTCAAGCACATGATCGCGGACGCGCAGACCGCCACGAAGGTGCCGGAGAACCTGACGCCCGCGTTCGAGACGGCCGCCGGCGAGCGATCCGCGCCGCAGGAGGAGGGCTGCCACGTCGGCCTGACCGGCCCGTTCCGGCCGGAGACCGATTGTGAATATGCCAACGTGGACGCCGACCGGACCGTCGTGCTCTTCGGCGACTCGCACGCCCTGCAGTGGTTCCCGGCCTTCGAGGACCTCGCGCGCAAGCGGGACTGGCGGCTGATCGTCTACACCCGCAGCGCGTGCAGCCCGGCCGGGCTGGAGCTGCAGGAACGGCGTGCCCAGCGCCGGTACACCGAGTGCGACACCTGGCGCCGGCAGATCCTCCGGAAGATCGGCAAGCTGAAGGCCGATCTCGTGGTGGTCTCGTCGAGTGTCAATTACCGGGCGCTGCTGACCGGCGACCCGCCCGATCCGGAAGCCGTGTGGCGCTCCGGCTGGGCCCGCACCTTGGCGACGCTGAAGCGCAGTTCGGGGGCGGTAGCGGTACTGGGTGACACGCCGTTCCTCGCCGGCGATCCGGCGGACTGCCTGGCCACCAGGCCGGCGGCGATCGGCACGTGCGCGCCGCCGGCGGACATGGTGGTGCTGGAGCCGGGGTGGAGAGCGATCCAGCGGGCCACGGCGAACGCGGCCAAGGTACCGACGATCGATCCGTTGCCGTGGTTGTGCGCGGAACGGTGCCCGTTGGTGGTCGGCAACAGGCTGGTCTATCGCGACAGCAACCACTTGACCGCGGCGTACGCCAGGCTGGTGGCGCCGCTGCTGGACCACAAACTCCCGTGGGAAGGCCCTCGCCAATAGGGGGCTGTGGGTGCACGGCGCTGTCGTCCCGAAAGGTCCAGGGCCGCGGCGGACCTGACCGTCGGCTTGTCCAGGGGGCGGGCTCGCCCAGGGGTCGGCTTGTCCGGCGGTCGGCTCGCACAGGAGTGGCTCGGGTGGCGGCCGGTTTCCGTCTGGGGTCGAAGCCGGCGCGCTGGGAGCGCCCCGCCCATGTGTGTCGAGTTTGGGGGCGTAGTGAACCCGAAATCGACACAGCCGCCCTGATCCGCGCGATCGTGGGCCGCGGCGGGACGGGCTGCGGGACAAAAGGCTGATTTAGGTCGCGTCCGGCGACGCTTCTAGCTGTGGAAACGTGGATCAATCAGCAGGGTCGGCCGTCAGAGTCGGCCGGGCCAGATTTTGGGTCTCGGGCGGGTGGCTGGCCGTGACGCGGGCACACCCAAGGGGCCGGCAACGGTGATGAGGCCTCACCGAGCGCCTGTGTGAGCTCCTGTCTCGGCCTGGACGTGGATGAGGTCGCACAGTGTCGTTGCGTGCGACTTCATCTCGACAATCGGGTCGTTGCGTGCGACCTCATCCCCGCCGATTGTGTCGGTTCCGAAGCGCCGGTACTTCGCTCGGCGCGCCTTGAGGCAACCAGCGCACGCAGAACAGTTGCGTGTGCGTTCACCGCACCCATAGCGGCCCCGCGCCTACCCTGCCCGGCCCTGCCCCGCCAGATTTGCCGGCTCAGTCCCGTCCGGCTCCCGATTGACGTCCGGCTCCCGATTGACCCTGCCCCGCTAAGACTCGCCTCGCCTGGCGGGTGGGGTGATGCGGGGCAGAAGGGGCGAGCGGTCTCCCCGGGCACTGCGGCCCGGGCACTGCGGCCCGGGGGGCTGGTCAGGGGATTTTGTCGGGGGTCAGCAGGGCGGTGATTGACTCGGCGAAGCGGCCGTGGTGGTGGGCCAGGCGGACCAGGTCGCGGCCTCGGCGGCTCTGCTGGGCCAGTGTGTCGGGGCGGCGGTGCAGGCGGGACACCGTGGACGCGACCTCTTCCGGTTCGCAGTAGATCGCGGCCGGCCCCAGCAGCGGCCGATATCGGTGCGGCAGGACCGGGACGCAGCCCGCTGCCAGGGCGGCCAGCAACTCCGGGTCCAGGGCGGTGGTTCGCTCGTCGGCCGGGAGGTGCAGATAGAAGTCGAGCTGGTTCAGGAAAGCGCGAGGTCCCAGGTCGGGGCGGCCGTAGACCAGCCAGCCCTTCGGGAGCTTCGCGGGCGGTTCGGGGGCGAGGACGCGTACGTCCAAACCCGCTGAAGCGGGCAGCGCCTCGCGCAGGCGCAGCCATTCGGCGGCGGCTGTCGCGCCGGGGCGGTCCAGCAGGATCCGGCCGATCACCGGGCGGTCGGAGCGGGAGCCGGTGCGGTGCAGGCGCCAGCGTTCCGGGTCGACGGTGCCGGGCACGTCCGCCTTCGCGAGCCGGATGCCGAACGGGCCGCCTGCCAGCTGGTGGCGTTCGGCGGCGCCGGCGGGTGCCCACCAGGGTTCGACGCCGAACAGGCGGCGCGCTTCGGCCTCGCAGTGGAAGGCGGCGTCGCCCCAGACCGGGTCGGCCTCGATCACCACGCGGTCGGCGCGGATCGCTGACGGATAGCCGGGTGCGAACGCGACCAGCGCCGGGTCCTGCACCAGGACCAGCGTGGCGGTCACGTCGTCGGAGAGCACGACCTGGTCCACCCGTCCGGAATTGATCATTTCCTGGACGTCCGGGTCGAGGTTTGCGGGTTTGCCGGTCACGTTCCGCAGCAGGTTCAGGTGCAGCACCGCCACCGAGCGTCCCGGCACGGCGACGGCCCGCAGCCGCTCGCCGGACGGCCGGGCCATGCTCTCCGGCGTGCTCCAGTCGGCCGCCATGATCAGGTCGTAGTCGCGCTCCGGGAGCACTACATATTCCGGGACCACGTCGTCCACCTGCGAAGACGTCCCGAGGACCAGCGCCTGAGACTCCGGCCTGCCCGCATGGACAGCCAGATCCTGCGAAGCAACGACCAGCGCGTCGACGATCGAGCCCTCAACCACCGGAGCCGAGGCCAGAGACTGCATTTCAGTAGTCACGGCCGTCAAAGAGAGCGACGGCTCCGAGAGAACCACCGGCTCGTCCACTGAAGGCGGCAACGGCTCACCCACCGTCACGTTCACGAACGGGCGGCGTGCGGCGCCCGGCGCGTCTCGCAAGCGCCGCGGCGCGGCGAACGGACGAGCGCCGACCTCGCGGGGGCGCCAGGCCTCCGCGCGGCCTGCGGCCACGTGGGTGTGCCAGCTTTGAAAGGCCGAGAGGTACGCGTGCCGCGCCGGATGCATCCACCCCGGCAGGATGTCCGCACTGGACAACGAGCCGGCCGACAACCGGATCAGGGCCAGCGGCTCGCCACCCAGGTGGTGCACGGCGGGCCGGCCGAAGACGGCGCGAGCCCGTTCCACGTACTCGGCGTCGGCGCCCTTGCGGACCGTGTCCAGATATCCGAGGCGGGCCAGCGCGGCCTCCCGGCGGATCATCAGCGAGGACAGGTTGTACGACCGGTGCTCGGCGACGCCGGGGCGGGTCACCACCAGGTTCTCGGTGACCCGGATGCCGCTTGACGTGGTGGCGAAGAGCGCGGCGTCGGCGACCAGCGGCGCGGCCTGGCGTTCCAGCCGCAGCGGGTGCGACCAGTCGTCGGAGTCCTGGAACGTGACGAACTCGCCGGTGGCCGCGTCCAGCCCGGCGTTGCGGGCCAGGTACGTGCCGCCGTTCTCCGGCATGCGCAGGATCCGTACCCGCGGGTCGAGCGCGGCGGCGCGGGCGAGCACCGCGTCGTGGCCCGGCCCGGAGCCGTCGTCGACGACCAGGATCTCGTGGTTGGTCCAGGTCTGCGCGACGAGCGACCGTACGGTCGTGAGCAGCGCCAGCCCGGGCTGGTACGTCGTGACGATCGTGCTGATCCGGTGTGCCGACCCGACCCGGTCGACCCGGTCGGCGCGGATCCGGTCGAACCGCGGCCCGATCTCACCGTCCAGGGTGAATCCGGGTGCCGGCAGCAGGCCCAGGAACCGGCCGATCCAGTCATCGCCGCTGGTCAGGTCGACGACCAGCGCTGTGCGTACCGAATCGGGGATCTCTGGATAGTCGGCTAGCAGTTTCTCGGTGCGGGTGAGGTCGCCGGTCGCGTACGCCAGCTGGACGTGCAGGCCCTGGTGCTGCGGCGCGACGCCGACGGCGCCGAAGGTGCGCAGCAGCGAGTCGAGCAGGACCATGGCGTCGGCCCGGTCCTCCGGCCACAGATCCTGAAGCGTGATCACCCGGGCGAGTTCGCCGAAGATCCACGGGTCGGCGTCCGGGAACAGCCGCCCCTCGTAGGCGCCGCCGATCAGGTCGTCGACCGATCGGCGAGCCGCCGCATATGCCATCACCGCGCGGGCCGAGGCCGACCGGGTGTGCAGAGCGGCCGTGGCTGGTCCGGCGGGTGATCCGCCGGCGATTTCCTGCCACTGCCGTTCGAGCAGCTCGGTTCCGTACGCGTCCGGTGTCGTGTGCTGCCTGCGCATGTGCTCCTGCCGGGTGATATCGCGGTGCCTAGGAGGATCAACGCCCGGGTGGGTGGGAGCGTGACGCTGGGCGAGCGCCGTTCGTTGTGGAGCAGTCAGGCCTGACACCGACGGCCGCCAGGCACCGGACGCTGAACATCGGAGTACATCGCATGACCGAGAACGTCCATGACGTGGCGATCCTCTCGGATTTCCGCTACCCGGGCGGCACTTCGGCCAGCATCGCCGCCGAGGTACGCGCACAGGCCCGGGCCGGGCTCTCCACAGTGCTGGTCCAGGTCCGGTCGCCGCACCTCAAGCGGGATCGCCCCTTCAATCCCCTGATCGTGGAGCTTCTCAAGGACGGTTCGGCGCACCTGGCCGTCGAGGGTGAGCAGACCCGCGCGAAGCTCTTCGTCCTCCGCCAGCCCCGGATCTTCACGGCCGATCTGGCGTCGGTGCCCCGGGTGGCAGCGGATCGCACCGTGATGGTGCTGAACCAGGCGCCCGGCGACGCGGGCGATCCGGCCCTCTACTACGACTTCGCGGCGGTCCGGGAGCGGATCGAGGGCTACTTCGGTACGAACATCGAGTGGGCGCCGATCAGCCCACAGGTCCGTACCGAAGTACTGCGCTCGGCGCCGGACGCCCCGCTGACCGCCACCGACTGGCACGAGATCATCGACGTGGCCGAGTGGTCGAGCCGGCGCCCCGAAGCAACAAGAGACAAACCGGTCATCGGTCGGCACGGCCGCCCCGATCCGGTGAAGTGGCCACGCACCACCGAGGAACTGCTCCAGGCCTATCCCGACGACCCGGGCGTGCGGGTACGCGTACTCGGCGGCGGCGAGCTGGCCGTCGAGAAACTGGGCCGCAAGCCGGCCGGGTGGGAGATCGTCGAGTTCGGCTCGATGCCGCCCCGGGCGTTCCTCGGCACCATCGACTTCTTCGTCTACTTCCACGACCCGGACCTGGTCGAGGCGTTCGGCCGGACGATCATGGAGGCGATGTCAGCGGGCGTCCCGGTGCTGATCGGCGAGCACTTCCGGCCGATCTTCGGCGACGCGGCGCTCTACACGACTCCGGCCGGTGTGCTCCCGCTCGTCCGGGAGCTGCACGCCGACCAGCAGCGGTACCGCGAGGTGGCGCAGCGGGCCCGGGACTTCGTCGAGTCCCGCTTCGGGTACGCCTCGCACCTGGACCGGCTCGCCGAGCGCGGGGTGCGACCGCCCGGTCCCGGCACCGACGTGGAGGTACGCCGCCCGGCCACCCCGGGTGCGTCCGGCCGGTCCCGGGGTGTGCTCATGGTCAGCGACAACGGTGTCGGCCTGGGCCATCTGTCCCGGCTCATGGCGATCGGCCGGCGGCTGCCGCAGGGCACGCCCACGGTGATCGCCACCCAGTCGCACGGCGCCTCGGTGGCGCACCGGGAGGGTTTCCTCACCGAGTACATCCCGTCCCGCAGCGTGCTGAAACTGCCCCGCCAGCGCTGGACCGACATGCTCAGCAGCCGGCTGGAGCAGCTGATCGACCTGCACGAACCGGCAGTGGTCGCGGTCGACAGCGTTCCGCACGACGGCATCGTGGCCGCCATCCGGGCACGCCCGGACATCACCTGGGTCTGGGTGCGGCGGCCGATGTGGCGGCGTGACACCGGCACCGAGTGGATCGAGCGGGGCGGGTACTTCGACGCGATCCTGGAGCCGGGCGAGTTCGCGGCCGCCGCCGACGAGGGCCCAACCGTCACCGACCGGGCCGGGGTGCACACGGTCGACCCGATCACCTATCTCGACGCCGACGAGCTGGTTGATCCGGCCGCCGCCCGGCAGGCTCTCGGCCTCTCGCCGGACCGGCCGGCCGCGCTGCTCCAGCTCGGCGCCGGCAATATCAACGACATCTCGTCGCCGGTCGCGCGGATCGCCGTTCACCTGCGCGAAGCCGGCTTCCAGATGGTGCTGGCCGAGTCCGCGATCGCCACCGAGCCGATGCAGCCGGTACCCGGTGCCCATCTGGTGAAGCTCTACCCGATCAGTCGGTATCTGCGCGGGCTGGACCTGGTGATCAGCGCGTCCGGATACAACTCGTTCCATGAGCTGCTGGCGTTCGGCGTACCGGCGGTGTTCGTGCCGAACCGGGAGACCTCGCTGGACGACCAGGTGAGCCGGGCCCGGTTCGCGGCGGCCGCCGGCGCGGCGCTGATCATCGAGGATCCCGACGGCGAGGACCTGGACCGGGTTCTGGCCCGGGCGGTGCGTCCCGACGTGCGCGAACAGCTGAGCAGCCGCTGCGTCGAGGTGGCACCCGGTAACGGCGCCGCGGAGGCCGCCCGCTGGCTGTCCGAGCTGGCCGACCGACGAACCTCCCGGAGGGTGACCCATGTCTGACGACACGACCGAACTCACCGAGCGGGCAGCGGTCGACGCTCTCGTCGTCCGGCTGCGCACCATCGAGCAGCAGCGCGACGCGTGGCGGACCCGGTTCGAGGGGATGGCCGGCGAACGGGACACCGAACGGGAGACGGTCCGCAAGATCCGGGCCAGTGGGTCGTACCGGTTAGGGCGTACCCTCGTCTCTTTTGCTCGTAATCCGTTGCATTCGTCCCGGCGGATCGTCAGGAAGGTGAGGCGTAAGCCGGCGAAGCCGGCGAGCCGGAAGAAGGTTCCGGCGACGCCGCTGCCGACGCATCTGTACGTGGCGATCGGGCTGGACCTGGACGCGCTGCGTGACTTCGTGCTGGCGGTGCGGCGGCGGCTGCTGGTCGAAACTGATCACCGGGCGGTGGTGCTCACCGACGAGCCGGCGTTCTCGCTGCTGCGCAAGGCCGGGCTGATCCTTGAGTACCTGCCGGACCGCGTGACCTGGGAGAAGCATCGGCCGGACCGGCCGTGGGACGGTGTGCTCGCGGAGCGGCTCGCCAACCTGTCGCGCGATCACGGTGCCGCGCAGGTGATCTTCGTCGATCCGGATGCGCCGCCGAACCTGCCGGATCTGCTGTCCGAGATCGACACAACCCCACCCGTGCACGTGTCGTTGCCTCAGTCGTGACCGCTCAAACCGTGACATTGCCCCAGCAATCGGAAGGTCGCTCGGGTTCGCAGCGGCGATCCGTGCCGGGACCCCGGCTCTGGGGTCACGTCCTGCGCCGCTGCCTGCTGCTGCCGATGATCGTGCTGCTGCCGCTCATCGCGGTCGCGCCCCGCGGCGATCACCGGTTCAACATCTACTGGCACGGCGGGCTCTTCCTCGACCACCCGCAACGGATCATCACGCACACCATCGGCACCGGCGAGACGTACCTGCGGCTCGGCAACTTCCGCCCGCTCGGCCGGATGCTGGAGAAGTTCCTCGACCTGCTGGTCCTGCTCGGCGCGGAACAGCTGCACATCTCCCCGGCGATCATGCTCCGGGTGGTCACGGCCGGCGCCGCCGTCGCGCTCACCACCGCTGTCGTGATCTTCGCGGAGAGCGTGCTGACCCGAGGACCGCTTTTCGGTTCCGCGCCGTCGCTGGTCGCGCTTCTTCTTCCGTACGCCGTAGCGAGCGGCCTGGTCGCCGCCGGAACCAACAGCACGACGACGCTGTTCGGCGGGCTGTACCTGAGCACGTCGGCGCTGGTCCTGCTGGTCGCCGCGGCGGCCTGCCGGCTCGAACGGCTGCGCTGGTGGCACGCCGTGCTGGCGGTCACCATCGGCGGCGCGCTGGCCGTCTTCAACGAGCCCGCGTACTTCGCCGTGCCGCTGGCGACCGTCGCCGTCCTGGCCCGCGGCTGGTTCGTCCTCGGGCAGCGGTCCCGGGAGCTGCTCATGTCCTCGGGCGTACGGCTCGCGGCGCTGCTGTGGGCCGGGTTCCTGCCGGTCTTCGCGGTGGTCCGCTGGATCATCCGGGGGTACTGCTCGGACGGTGGCTGCTACCACGGCTCGGACGTCGTCGTCGACGCCCGCTCACTGCTGGTGCTGCCCGCGCGGATGCTGGCCTGGCTCCCACCGGCACAGTGGCAGTCCGCCACCGAGAAGAGCACCGGGAACTGGCTCTGGGGCGTGCTGCCGATCGTGGCGTTCCTGCTGATCGCGGGGCTTTCCGTGCGTACCCTCAAGGTCTTTTCGGAAGCGACGCGACCCGGCGGCGGACCGCTTCGCGGCCTGGCAATCGCCGCCCTGGCCTTTCTGGGATTCGGCGCGTTGCCGGCGGCGCTCAGCGTCGAGGTGCACGACTACTTCGACGTGCGGGCGCTGATCGAGCAGGGCTGGCGGGACTCGGCGGTCACCGTGCCGGCCGGGATGCTGCTCGCGGTCGCGGTGTTGTTGCTGGTCGCGCGCTCGTCACGGTCCGCGCCAGCGGTGATCCTGGCCGCGCTGGTCCTCTGCGCGACGGTCTCCACCACCGCGAATCGGGCGTACGCCAACACCTCGGCGTCCTGGGCGTCGGCGCAGCTCGACAACCGGATCGCGCTCGCCGTCGGCGGCTTCGAACGAAGCCCGGCCGGCAACGAGCGGCGGTGTGCGCTGCTCGACGAAGGACTGCGCAATCTCGACGGGGAGCCGGTACGTCAGAAACGGCTCACCGAATCACTCGACGCCGCCGCCAACGCGCTCGCCGGCGTTCCGTTCTGTCAGGTCTTGAGGCTTCGATGAATGATCCGTTGATCTCCGTGGTGGCACCGATCTACAACGAGGGCGACGGCGTCGACCGGTTCCTGGAACGCGTCGGCGAGATCCTCGCCGGCGCCGGCCTGCGACACGAGTTCGTGCTGATCGACGACGGGTCGACGGACGACTCCTGGTCGCGCATCGCGCATCACTCACGGTTGGATTCCCGGGTACGCGGAATGCGGCTCTCCCGTAATTTCGGCAAAGAGGCCGCCCTGCTCGCGGGGCTGGAACAGGCGTCCGGCGACGCCGTCGTGGTGATCGACTCGGATCTCCAGCACCCGCCGGCCGCGATCCCCGCGATGGTCCGGCGCTGGCAGGACGGCGCGCACGTGGTGGAAGCGGTGAAGCGGAACCGGACCGGGCAGTCACTCGGCAACCGGCTCAGCTCCCGCGTCTTCAACAAGGCGTTCACCGGGCTGACCAAGGTAGATCTTGTGGACGCGACGGATTTCCGGCTGCTCGGTCGTCCCGCGCTTGACGCGCTGTTGCGGATGCCGGAGCACTCGTCGTTCTTCCGCGGCACGAGTAGCTGGATCGGCTTCACCCGGGCGACCGTGGAGATCGACATCGATCATCGGGAGGGTGGTGCGTCCCGCTGGTCGGTGCGCGGGCTGTGCCGGCTCGCGGTGAACGGGCTGACGTCGTTCACGTCGGCGCCTCTGCATCTGGTGACGATGGCGGGGATCGGGTTCGCGCTGTTCTCGGTGGTGCTCGGAGTGCAGACGCTGGTCCGGTGGGTCAGTGGCGGGTCGGTGGCGGGGTTCACCACGGTGATCCTGCTGTTGCTGGTCACCGGGACGTTTGTGCTGCTCGGGCTCGGGGTGATCGGGGAGTACCTGGCCCGGATCCACGAGGAGGTCCGGGGTCGGCCTCGTTATCTGGTCCAGGAGCGAACTGTTTTCTCGGGGCCGGGGGAGCCTGCTGTGCCGGAGCAGTGGGTTGTCGAGCAGCATGCTGACCGGTGATTTCGGGCGTCTTTTTCGGTACGGGGTTAGTGGCGGGTTGAGTGCGGTCACTCATCTCGGGGTGGGGTTCGCGTTGGTGCGGGTTCTGCCGCCGGTTGTCGCTTCGGCGGTGGGTTTCGTGGCTAGTGTGGTGGTTTCTTATGTTTTGCAGCACGCGTGGGTTTTCCGGTCGGCGCGGGGGCATGGGGATGCTGGGGCTCGGTTTCTGGTGGTTACTGGGGCTGCGTTCGCGTTGAACTGTGTGGTGTTGTGGGTTGGTGCGGAAGTGCTGAACGGGCCGTTTCCGGCGGTGCAGGCGGTGGCGATCGTGCTGATTCCGGTGCTGAACTACGCCCTCAACTCGAGATGGACATTCGCAGACTGAGCCGGCGCTGTCGCCGGTGCTTCTGGTGCTGGTGCCGCCGCCGTTGCCGCAGGTGCTAGTTGCTAGCGCTGTGGGTGCCGCCGCCGGTGTGTCGATTTTGGGTGCGTATCGGACCTGAAGTCGACACGTTGTGGCGGTGCCCGCCGGGGGTTGACTGCGAGCCTTCGCCTGGTGTCACGGGGTGTGAGGGCGTTCTAGGGGCTGAGTGCGGATCTTGGAGGTTCGTGGCCGCTCTGACCCCAGCAGGACTCCACAAATGCGAGCGCTTCACCGCCGATGATCACAGGGCGACCACTCCGTGTAACTGCCGAACTGTGGCACGCATCAGCGTGATCCATTTCGGTCTCGCCACCGCCAGCTGGGTCGGATTCACGGCCGGCTGGCCGACGGCCGGGTCCCGCGTGGCGTAAGCCTGATCGGCTGCACTCCGCCGAGGCATGGCCTGGTCGTCCGCTCGGCACGGTCACGTCCGCTGGCGTGGTGTAAGAGGCGGCCAGCACTGATCCGTGTGTGTTGATCTTAAGCGGCGATTGCGGTTGTCTCGACGATTTCGGT
>NZ_QLMJ01000024.1 GCF_003259845.1 Actinoplanes lutulentus | reverse complement strand
AAGCCGACAGATCGGCTCGAAGACCCGAAGTCAGTAGCTCAGTGGGTCAGACCCCGGGCGGGAGGTGCTCACCACCAATCCTCTCTGTAGCTCAGACACCTCATGAGGGTCCGATGACCTATCTGGCCTACGGCTCGCACCCACCAGCCGTAGCTCAGACACCTCATGACAGCCCGATGACCTATCTGAGCTACGGCTCACCCCGGCGAACGGCTCACCCCCAGCGGCCAGCTCACGCCAACGGCCGCATTCGGCCCGCCTACCGGGGCCGACGGCACCACGCCGGCAGCACCCCTCCCGGCGCGTGTCGAGTTGAGGCGCGTACCGAACCCGAAATCGACACACGGCAAGTGGTTCGCGGGATGTGTGTCGAGTTTGGGGGCGTAGCGAACCCGAAATCGACACACGGCAGGCGATCCGGGCGCGCTTGAGGCAGCGAGGGCCGGCCCGGAGTGGGGTCTGGGGTTCAGGGCAGGCCGGATAGGGCTGTGTAGAGGCCGGCCACCGCGCAGGCCACCGGGATCACGGCGATCACGGTCAGGCCTTCCAACAGGTCGGCGGCTCGGCTCAGGTATGGCGAGGGCGGGCGGTGGACGTACCGTGCGCCTGCCGTGACCGTGAGCGTGCCGATCAGCAGGACCGAGCCGATCAGGCCCGGCAGCAGCGTTTTGTCCCACGCCTCGGTGAGCAGGAGATCGGCGCCGAGTGCGGCGAAGCCGCCGAGGCCGGCCACCAGGAGCGGGATCCGCAGCCGCCCGGTCACGAAGAGCCGGGCCCGCAGCAGCAGTGCCGTGGCGCAGACGCCGATCAGGATCCGGGCCGAGAGGCTGCCTTCGAGCGCGAGCAGCACGAACGCCACCAGCGCGAGCAGTGCATGACCGAGCAGCAAACCAATCAAGATCTCATCGGTACGGTCGACAGCAGCGAACACGGCGACCCGGTCCGGCGGTTCCGCAGTCTCGGATTCCGGGCGGCCCGGTCCACGCGCTGGGAGCGCGAGCGGTGGCAGCGGCATCCGGCCCAACCGGACGGCGAGCACCGGCAGCGCGCCGAGACCGCAGATCAGTACCGAGATCAGGGCCGCCGCTGCCGCTCCCGGTGACGCCAGCGCCCCGAGCAGCGCCGTCAGCGCGCCCAGCAGCCCGGCTGTCACGCCGGCCGCGAAGATCCGTACCCCGGCCGTGATCGCAAAAGTGCCGAGGACCCCGGCCACCAGCAACGCCAGCGATCCGGCGAGCGGATCCCAACCGGCGACCGATCCGGTGAGCAGGTCCCAGCGGGTGGCCGATCCGGTGCCCCCGGCGGCTGATCCGCCACCGACTGCTGGCCCGCCGCCGGCGAAGGCCGACGCGGCGCCTCCGAGGAAGGCGTAGGGCAGGGCATATCCGCCGAGGGCCACGCCGGCCGAGGTCTGCCCGTGTCCCCGGGCGGCGATCGTCCCGGCGAGCAGGAGCAACGCCGCGGCTCCCAGACCGGCGGAGCCGACACCGCTGACACCCGGGCCCGCGGCGAACAGTGCCAGCAGGCCGAGGCCGAGTGGTACCCCGGCGGCGGCAAGCGTCGCCGTTCGGGTGGTCGCCGGCGTCCAGATGCCCCCGCGCCGGCGGGCGCCCTCGGCGACGGCTTCCACCACGTCGTCGTATTCGGCCTCCGGCCACTCCTCGTGTGCCGGGACGAGATGGAGCACTTCTCCGTCCCGTACCCCCTGGGTTTGAAGGCCTTGACCGGTCGCGAGAGCGACCCCATCCGCTCGCCGGAGCACCCACCCACCGTGGTTTTCGCCCTGGTCGGCGAGGTCGACGCCCGCGTGCCGCAGGACGTCGGGGAGCAGCTCGGCCAGGGGTACGCGCTCGGGCAGGGCGACGTCCACCCGGCGCTGCGGGGCGCTGATCGTCACGCGGGCCAGACCAGCGGTCATCGAGCACCTCCGCACTGTCCACAGGTGATGGTCCACAGGGGATTTCGGAGTTGTCCACAGGCGTGAAATCGATGCTGCGGGACGCATCGAACTCTACCTATCATCGTGACGACAACGCTACGGAGAGCGATGCGGGAGTCCGATGGGGACGGTGACGATCCGGCGGCCGCCGCGCCGAGCCGCGCCCGTGATCCCGACCGGCGAGCTCACCGTCGATCCGCCGCCGCCGATGCCGCCGCAGCCGGCCGGTCGCTGGCAGCAATGGCTGCTGGCACTGCCGATGCTCGGCGGCACCATCGCGATGGCGATGATGATGGGCCAGGGACAGAGCGGACCTTTTTCGTACGTTGTCGGCGCATTGTTCGGGATCTCGTCGCTGGCGATGCTGACCATGTCGTTCAGCGCGTCCGGCTCGCCGCGGAAAGCCGAGATGATCGCCGCCCGGCGCGATTATCTGCGGCATCTGGCGGGCCTGCGGCGACGTGCCCGGGAGACCGCGCGAGCGCAGCGGACCGGGCTGTTCCACCGCCACCCCGATCCGGAGCGACTGTGGTCCACAGTCGACAGCCAGCGGGTGTGGGAGCGGCGCCCGGAGGATTCCGATTTCGGCGTGGTCCGGATCGGGCTGGGCCCGCAGACGCTCGCCACGCCGCTGGTGCCGCCGGAGACCCGCCCGCCGGACGAGCTGGAGCCGATGACCGCGGGCGCGCTGCGGCGGTTCCTGGAGGCGTACTCGGTGGTTCCGGACCTTCCGGTCGCGATGTCGGTGCGCGGTTTCGCACGGATCCTGATTCGCTCCGAGGGCGACCGGGAGGCTGCCCGGGCGCTGGTCCGGGCCGTGTTGACGCAGCTCGCGGTCTTCCACCCGCCGGACGATCTGATCATCGCGATCTGCGCGGGTCCGGGCGCTCGCGAGGCGTGGGAGTGGGTGAAATGGCTGCCGCACAACGGTCATCCGGAACGGTCCGACGCACTCGGCCCGATACGGCTGATCGGCGACCCGGAGGTGCTGGACGGCCTGCGACCGGGCCCGCACCTGGTCATCGTCCAGGACGGCTCGACCCACCCACTGAACCCAAGTCTCGACGGGGCAACAGTGCTGGACCTGGACACCACACCGCCCCGGCTTGAGGATGAATCAACACTGGTGGTGGCAATCTCCCCAAACAGAACACTTAGGACGTCCACTCTGGATCATTTTGCCGAAGTCGGCCGGGCGGACCAGCTCGACGCCGCCCAAGCCGAGGCGATAGCCCGGCGACTGACCCCGCTGGAGCTCGACACCGACGCCGACCCAACCGGGCAAACAGGACAGACCGCAGATCCCGGCCTCGCCGAACTGCTCGGCATCACCGATCCGGAAACCCACCCCGCAACCCGCGGCTGGATCTCGCGACCGAACCGTGGACGACTCCGCGTCCCGATCGGCGTCGACCCCACCGGCCGCCCGGTCGAGCTGGACCTGAAGGAGTCAGCGCAGGACGGCATGGGCCCGCACGGCCTGCTCGTCGGCGCGACCGGCTCCGGCAAATCAGAACTCCTGCGCACGCTCGTGCTGGCCCTGGCCGCCACCCATTCCCCGGAAACCCTCAACTTCGTGCTGATCGACTTCAAGGGCGGCGCCACGTTCGCCTCGATGGACCGGCTGCCGCACACCGCCGCCCTGATCACGAACCTCGCCGACGCCCTGCCGCTGGTCGACCGGATGGCCGACGCGCTCGACGGCGAACTGCTGCGGCGACAGGAGCTGCTGCGGCGGTCCGGCAACTTCGCCGGGCTACGCGAGTACGACCGGGCCCGTGCCGCCGGAGCGGTCCTGCCACCGCTGCCGTCACTGCTGGTGATCTGCGACGAGTTCTCCGAGCTGCTGCAGCGCAAACCGGAGTTCCTCGACCTGTTCCTCCAGATAGGACGGCTGGGCCGGTCGCTCGGCGTGCACCTGCTGCTGTCCAGTCAGCGGATTGAGGACGGGCGGCTGCGCGGGCTGGACACCCATCTGTCGTACCGGATCGGGCTGCGGACGTTCTCGGCGCTGGAGTCGCGGGCGGTGCTGGGTGTCGCGGACGCGTACGAACTGCCCCGCTCGCCCGGGCACGGATTTCTGAAGTCCGGCACCGAGGCGCCGGCGCGGTTCCGGAGCGCATACGCCTCCGGGCCGTCCCGCCGGCACCGCGCACCGGACGCCTCCACGCCGCGAATCCTGCCCTGGACCAGCGAACACATCCCGCTGACCGAGGCTCCGGCCGAGGACAGCGCCGACCGCGCCCTGGCTGACGTGCTGGTCGGCCGCCTCGCCGGGAAGGGTCCGCCGGCGCACCGGGTGTGGCTGCCGCCGCTGGACGCTTCCGCCACATTGGACGATCTGCTCGGCTCGGTTGTACCCGATCCGCACCGCGGCCTCACCGTGGCGAACCCGGCGCTGCACGGCGCGCTCCAGGTGCCGATCGCGCTCGTCGACAAGCCCCGGGAACAGGTTCGGGACACGCTCTGGCTCCAGCTCGCCGGCTCGGCCGGGCACGTCGCGGTCGCCGGCGGCACCCGCAGCGGAAAATCGTCGGTACTGCGCGCGCTCGCCTGCGGCCTCGCCCTCACACACACCCCCGACGAGGTACGCGTCTACTGCCTCGACTTCGGCGGCGGAACACTCGCCGGCCTGCGCGACCTGCCGCACGTCGGCGGCGTCTTCGGCCGTCTCGAACCCGAGGGGGTACGCCGAACCGCCGGAGAGATGACGTCCCTGCTCGCCGAGCGGGAACGGCAGGCCGCCCCGTTCTGGTCGCACGTCTTCCTGGTCGTCGACGGGTGGGCCACGCTGCGCTCGGACTTCGAGGAGCTGGAGCCGGTGCTCACCGACCTGGCCACTCGCGGTCTCGCGTACGGAATCCATCTGGTCGCCGCCACGTCGCGATGGACCGACTTCCGGCCGCCGATCCGCGATCTCTTCGGTTCCCGGGTGGAGCTGCGGCTCGGCGATCCGGCTGACTCGGCGGTGCACCGGCGGGCCGCCCTCGCCGTTCCGGAGGGCCGGCCGGGCCGTGGTGTCACCGAGCATCCGGCCGATCGGGACCGGGGACTGCATCTGCTCACGGTCCGGCCGGAGGTGTCCACGCTCGGCGACACGGCTGCCTTGGTCAAAGCGGTGGCCGGGGCCTGGCGTGGGCCGGTGGCTCCTCCGGTGCGGTTGTTGCCGGCCGTTGTGGCGTACCAAAGACCGGAGAGCGACCCGGCAGGGAGCCTGCGCGTGCCGATCGGCATCGCCGAGTCCGATCTTCTGCCGGTGGCGATCGATTTCGCGGCCGATCCGCATCTGCTGGTCCTCGGCGACGCGGAGTGCGGCAAATCGTCGCTGCTCCGCGCGCTCGCCACGTCGGTGACCACGCTGTTCACGCCGGAGCAGGCCCGGATCATCCTGGTCGACTACCGGCGCAGC
This sequence comes from Actinoplanes lutulentus, assembly GCF_003259845.1. Lineage (GTDB taxonomy): Bacteria > Actinomycetota > Actinomycetes > Mycobacteriales > Micromonosporaceae > Actinoplanes > Actinoplanes lutulentus. The sequence goes on along the minus strand of NZ_QLMJ01000024.1, from coordinate 185,158 downwards.
CTGATGGATCTGCCCGTCACGGAACACCGGATCGGGTACGGCGTCCAGGCGCAGCAGACCGCGGAGCTGATGCGTTCGGTGGCCGGGTACATGGAACGCCGGCTGCCCGGACCGGACGTCACGGCGGCCCAGCTGCGGAACCGTTCCTGGTGGACCGGCCCGGAGCTGTTCGTGCTGGTCGACGATTACGACCTGGTGGCGGCCGGACCGGTCAACCCGCTCACGCCGCTGCTGGAGCACCTGCCACAGGCTCGCGACGTCGGACTGCATCTGGTGCTCACCAGGCGGGCCGGTGGCGCGGGCCGGGCGCTGTACGAGCCGGTGATCCAGCGGTTACGGGAGCTCTCCGCGCCGGGCCTGGTGATGTCCGGCTCACCGGAGGAGGGTGTGTTGCTCGGCACTGTCCCAGCACGACCGATGCCACCGGGGCGTGGTCACCTGGTGACCCGTCGTGAGGGAACGCGACTGATCCAGCTGGCGCACCTGCCACCGTTTCGGGATTCGGCAAAATCAACAGACTCCGAGTGCGATTAGGCGTCCCGGACCGGAGCAACACGCCGCCCGTTGGGAGTAATCTCCCTCCATCGACTGACCACCCGACCGTAGCGAAGGCGGTGTTCGTTGCTGAGTCTGTCGCGCAGGGTGGGAGCCGCCGCACTGGCAGGTCTGATGTCGCTCGCCGCCCCGGCCGCCGCGGCCTCCGCCTCGCCGCCGCTCACCGAGCCGGTGATCACCACCGATGACACGGTTCGTGCCGATCAGTGGCAGCTGGAGGCACTCGACCTGGCCGACGCCTGGGCGTACGCGGACGGCACCGGCGTGACGGTCGCGGTGATCGACTCCGGCGTCGACGGGAGCCACCCCGACCTCGTGGGTCAGGTGCTGCCCGGCCTCGACCTGGTCGACACGAAAGCGGAGACCGTCACCGACCCGGTCGGTCACGGCACCACTGTCGCGGCGTTCATCGCCGGCCGCAACGACGACGACAACGGCGTGGTCGGCATCGCGCCGAAAGCCAAGATCCTCCCGATCCGCGTCCTCGACGAGGAAAACCGGTACGACGACGCGCTGATCGTGGCAAAGGGCGTGCGCTGGGCGGTCGACCACGGCGCCAAGGTGCTGAATCTGTCGCTCGGCGGCAGCGGCTCCAGCGCCACCCTGGCCGCCGCACTGGATTACGCGTTCGCCAAGGACGTCGTGGTGATCGCCTGCACCGGCAACGCCAGCGCGTCCTCCACTTCGGACAACAGCGGGGTGTGGTACCCGGCTCGCGAGCCCGGCGTGGTCGCGGTCGCCGGCATGGAGCGCGACGGCACGACCCTGTGGTCGGGTGCGATAACCGGCAAGGAGACCGTGCTGACCGCACCGTCCACCCAGCTGGTCGGCGCCCGCGGGCCGGACGACTACTGGCGGGTGCAGGGCACCAGCTTCGCCGCGCCGATGGTGTCCGGTGTCGCCGCCCTGATCCGTTCCCGCTGGCCGGACATGCCGGCCGGCGAGGTGATCAACCGGTTGATAAAGACCGCGGATGACCGCGGCGAGCCCGGCCGCGACGGCCAGTTCGGGTACGGCCTGGTCAACCCGACCGCCGCGCTCACCGCCGACGTCTCGTTCGTGACGGACAACCCGCTCGACACCACGCCGCCGCCCGGGGTCGCCCGGTTCGGCAGCGCGCCCGTCCCCGGCCAGGCCCAGTCCGCGCCGGAGGAGAGCAACCCGCCGTGGGTCGTCACCCAGGCCCCCACCACCAATTCGGGTGGCTGGGCCGCGCCGGCTCAGCCGGTCGACGACGGCAGCGGCCGGACCCGGTGGATCGCGATCGTGCTCTTCCTGATCTCCGCGCTGGTCGCGGCGTTCACCGTCCGCCGGTTTGCCGGCAGCGCGGGCTGATCAGAGCCCGGTCTTGGATCAGGCGCATTCGCCGGTCTGCACGCCCTTGGTGCGGGTCTTGCCCGCCTCCGCGACCCCGGCTGCCTCGTCCGCGGTGAGGGCGAAACCGACGTTCTTGTCATCGGCCGCGGCCGCGAAGATGACGCCGAGGACTCCGCCGTTCGGGTCGATCAGCGGACCACCCGAGTTACCGCTGCGGACCAGCGACTTGATCGTGTAGATCTCGCGGGTCACGTCACCCGAGTCGTAGATGTCCGGGCCGGTGATCCGGCTGACGTCCCGGACCCGGGCGGACTGCGCGTTGTACGGCCCGTCCTGCGGATAACCCAGCACGATCGCGCTGGCCCCGCTGGCGGCCTCCTTGCTGACGAATTTCATCACCGGCGCTTCCAGGCCCGGCACGTGCAGCACGGCGAGGTCGCGTTTCGGGTCGTAGACCACGACGGTGCCCTCCAGCTGGCCGCGTGAGGTCTCCACCACGACCTCCTTGGTGCCGGCCACCACGTGCGCGTTGGTCATCACCCGCTCGTCGTCGTAGACGAACCCGGTGCCCTCGATCCGCCGGGAACAGCTCGGCGCGGCGCCCAGCACCTTGAGCACCGACTTCTTCGACGACTGCACGATCTTGGAGTTCTTCAGTTTCGGGTCCGGCTCGGCGACCTCTTTCGCCTGAGTACGCGCGAGCCCGCCGAAGACGTCCGGGAAGCCGCTGGTGTCCAGGGTGTCGCGCAGCGCCGACGAGAGAGCCTGCGCCTGCTCCGGCATGAGGCCGTTGATGCCGCCCAGGATCGCGCTGCTGCGGAATTCCCGGTTGATCGCCGGGAAGGGTGTCGACCCGAGCGGAACGGCCACCAGCCACGCGGCGAGCAGCAGCGCCACGACCGACACGACAGCGCCGCCCGCGTCGTCGATGTGCTGCAACGGCTTGCTGAAGATGCCCCGCCGCAGGTTGGTGCCGAGCCAACCGGCCAGGGTCTGACCGAGGACCGCGAAGGTGAGGATGACGGCCAGCGCCACGACCAGCCGCACCGTCCCGTCGGCGAACTGTCTCGCGATCAACGGTCCGAGTTGGAGCCCGATCAGCACACCGCTGAAGAAGCCGCCCAGAGAGAACGCGCCGATGACGAAGCCCTGCCGATAACCGCTGACCGCGAACAGCAGCATCAGCACGACCAGAATCACATCGACCACGGGCACTCACTCAGCGTAGAAGGAGGAGGCCACGTCACGGCACCACCTCGTCGGGAGCACCACCGCGAGCCGCCGGAACGGGCGCCGAGGCGTCGGGTAACTCGACCACACGATCCTGTGCCCAAGGCTGTGACCACCCGGCCATGTCGAGCAACGACGAGATCACCCCTGCCGTGAATCCCCAGACGAGCAGCCCCCGGACCTGGAAGGCAGGTCCGATCCAGCCGCTCGGATGACGCACCCGGATACGGTTCGCCGGGTCCGCGAGTTCACTGATCGGCAGACGTGCGACATGTGCGACCTCGGTGGCCTGCAGCGGATGCACCATGTGCGGCGCCCGCCACCAGGCCAGAACCGGCGTCACGACGAAGCTGCTGACCGGAATCCACAGGTCCGGCAGCAGGGCCAGCACCTCGGCGCTGCGGCGGTCGAGGCCGACCTCCTCGGAGGCCTCGCGCAGCGCGGTGTCCGGCGCGTCGAGGTCTTCCGGGTCGGTGGCGCCACCCGGGAAAGCCGGCTGCCCGGCGTGGTTGCGCATGGTCGCGGCGCGTTGCAGCACCAGCAGATCGGGGCCGCCCGGTGTGCCGGCGTCCGGCTCGCTCTCGCCGAGCAGCACCAGAACAGCGCTGGCGCGGCCGGCGACTCCGGTCGGCCGGCGCAGCGGGGTGAAGTCCTCGGTCCGGCAGGTGGCGACCCGGGTCAGCAGCGGCTCGAACCAGGACGGCAGATCGTCCGGCCGGCCCAGCACCTGCCCCTGGCTCATCGGGTCACCGTCACGCCGGTGTGCTCCCCGACCAGCTTGATCAGCTCGTCGACGTCCAGGGTGTCGCGGTGGACGTAGATCGCGCCGCCGGCGTCGACGAAGACCGTGGCCGGCAATGCGGCGGCCTTCACCGCGATGGCGAATTTCTGGTCCGGGTCGTAGAGGGTCGGCAAGCTCACGTCCTTGTCGGTCGCGAAAGAGGCGGACGCCTCACGCGGGTCGCGGCTGGCGACGCCGAGCACGGTGAGCTCTCCCTCGGTCCGGTCGGCCAGGCCCTGCATGATCGGCAGTTCCTCGCGGCACGGCCCGCACCAGGAAGCCCACACGTTGATCACCGCGGGGCCGCGCAGGCCGCTCACCGCGACCTCCTGCCCGCCGGTAAAGCACGGAAGCGATAGATCGGGTAACTCGGTCTCGCCACTGGAGACTGCGAAGTCGCAGGCCGCGAACGGCGAGGGGGTCTCCGGCTCACTCGTCTCCACAGCCGCCGTACAGGCGGAGAGGAGACCCAGCGCCACGACTGCAGGCAGCGCCCGTGCGAACCGGATCACGGTTCCTCCGGGGCCAGGACCGCGGCGGCCGGAACCAGGTCGGGGTCGACGCCGGCGGCTTCCGCGAGATCGCGAGCCCGGGGACCCTTCAGCAGTTTCGCAGCGGCGGCGGCCTCGGTCGGACCCGTCCCGTACGACGGGCAGACGCTCGCCAGCGTGCAGGCTCCGCAGGCCGGCTTGCGCGCGTGGCAGACCCGCCGGCCGTGGAAGATCACCCGGTGCGACAGCATGGTCCAGTCGCGTTTCTCGATGAGCTCGGCGACCAGGAACTCGATTTTCACCGGATCGTCCTCGGCGACCCAGCCGAAACGGTTGGTCAGCCGGCGGAAGTGGGTGTCGACAGTGATGCCGGGCACCCCGAACGCGTTGCCGAGGATCACGTTGGCCGTCTTGCGGCCGATGCCGGGCAGCGCGACCAGCTGATCGAGCTTGCGGGGCAGCTCGCCGTCGTATTTCTCGACAAGCATCTGACCGAGCTTGATCAGCGAGTCGGTTTTCGCCCGGAAGAAGCCGGTCGGCCGCAGCAGCGTCTCCATCGCGGCCCGGTCGGCGCCCGCGTAATCAGCGGCCGACCGGTAGAGCTTGAAGAGCGCCGGGGTCACCTGGTTGACCCGCACGTCGGTGGTCTGCGCCGAGAGGATCGTCGCGACGGCCAGCTCGAGCGGGGTGGTGAAGTCCAGCTCACAGTGCGCGTCGGGGTGGGTCTCGGCGAGCACCCGGGCCATCTTGCGGGCCCGGCGCTTGCGCCCGAGCAAGGTCTCACCCGCGTAGCGCGATGCGGAGACGGGTGCAGTCACCGGTAAAGAGTACGCCGAGCGTGCGACATCGTCGTTCACGCCGAGGGCTTGATCGTCCCGTCGTCACCGATCGACACCGCGGTGTCGTCGAAGTCGGAGGCGGAGAGATCGTTCACGAGCTCCCGGCCGCGTTCGTTCTTGGCGTCCCGGGTCGGCACCCCGGTGGTGTTCATGTAGGTCGACAGGAACTTGCCGCCGGCGTACTCGCCCTCCTTGGTGAGCGAGACGTGCAGGATCCCCGCGTACTTCAGCACCCCGTTGCTGGAGAGCGTCTTGCCGCCACCGGCGAAGTTGCCGAGGCTGTACGCGATCAGCTTGCCCTTGTAGAACTCCATGCCCCGCAGAACGTGCGGGCCGTGCCCGACGACCAGGTCAGCTCCCGCGTCGATCACGGCGTGGCTGAACTTGATCGGGTCGCCACGGTTCTCGCCGAAGAAGAGCTCGTTACCCGGTTTCACGTGCTGCTTGTCGGAGCCCTCGGCGCCCATGTGCACCTGAACCACGACCAGGTCGGCCTCGGACTTGGCCTTCTCCACGATCGTCGAAGCGGCGTCGAGGTCGTTCAGGTTGTTGGCTCCCGCGTACGGAGAAAAACCGATGACCGCGACCTTGACGCCCTTGATCTCCACGACGGTGATCTGGTCCTGCGCCCCGGTGTGCTCGAGCCCGGCGCCCTCCAGAGCCTCGACCGTGTTCTGGTAACCGGCCGTGCCGTAGTCCTTGGAGTGGTTGTTCGCCGTGTTCAGCAGCTGGAATCCGGCTTCCACCAGGTGGTTGGCGTATTTCGGCGGTGAGCGGAAGGCGAAGCAGTTGGCCCGCGCCGGCGAACCGCACTTGGATGTGCCGGTGTCGCCGGTCAGAGGCTGTTCCAGGTTGCCCATCACCAGGTCGGAGGCGAGGCCCTTCTTCACCGAGTCGAAGAAGCCGTCGCCGTCGTTGGCCGGCAACTTGTTCGGCGCGCTACCCATGATGATGTCGCCGGTGGCGGAGAGGCTGATCGACTCGACCGAGGCGGATTCTTCGACGGGCTTGCCCGTTGCGGCAGCCGCGGGAGAAGCGGACTCAGGAGCCTGCCACGACGCGGCGGGCGAATTGTCACGCTTTGCCAATGCGACGCCGCCGAAAGCGAGGCCCGCGATGACGGCTAGGACAATCGTGACAGTTAGGACAGGGTGTCCGAAACGTGCCTGACGATGGGACCGGGGGTGCGAATTCATCGACCGGGACGATACCGTCAGGTCGCAAGCGGGATCGACCGACGAATGGCCTGTCCTGATATGCCCGGACCGCTGATTGTCACAGGCGGTAATGGCAAATCTGGTTACCGTCCAGTATCTGGATCAAGGGGTGGCCGCCCGTTTCCCGCCCGCGTGCGCCTAGACTGATCGAGCGCAGACGTTGCGCGTTTTCGGAGGTGCGGCGATGGATGAGGTACTGGCTCGCAGCGGGATCTTCCAGGGCGTTGACCCGGAAGCCGCAGAGGCGCTCGCCAAGGAGATGGACACGATCGAAGTCCGTAAGGGCGACGTGGTCTTCAACGAGGGCGAGGCCGGCGACAGCCTGTATATCGTTCTGTCCGGGAAGATCAAGCTAGGACGGCGGGCCGCGGACGGCCGGCAGAACCTGGTGTCGATCATGGGTCCGTCGGACATGCTCGGCGAGCTTTCCCTCTTCGACCCCGGTCCGCGGACGGCGACTGCCACCGCGGTGACGGACAGTCGTCTGGCCCGGCTGAAGAAGTCGTCGTTGCGGCCCTGGCTGAACAACCGGCCCGAGATCGCCGAGCAGTTGCTCCGTGTGCTGGCTCGTCGCCTGCGCCGGACCAACGACGCGCTCGCCGACCTGATCTTCACGGACGTCCCCGGGCGGGTGGCCAAGAACCTGCTCCAGATGGCCGGCCGGTTCGGCACCCGGGACGGCGGCGTCCTGCGGGTGACACACGACCTCACCCAGGAAGAGCTGGCCCAGCTGGTCGGCGCGTCCCGGGAAACGGTCAACAAGGCTCTCGCCGACTTCGCGTCCCGCGCCTGGCTGCGGCTCGACGGCAAGTCCGTGATCATCCTGGACCCGGAGCGGCTCGCGCGGCGCGCCCGCGTCTGACCCGCCTCCCGATCGGGGCTGTCCTGGCGGGCAGCCCCTTCGCCGTGCACCTGTCACCGTGTCGCACCCGCCGGGCCACTCGTTACGGAGGTGGCCGAGAGGCACCGGCGTGACAGGGAAGGGCGCGGCTTTGAACGCAGGTAGGGGCGGAGCGGGCATCGGGGTGTCTGCATGACCGTGCTCGACACCACGCTGAACCCGCGTGACCCCGCCTTCCTGGAGGGTCGCAGCACCACGTTGCAACTCCTCGCCGACATCGAGGACGCGCTCGACGAGGCGCGTGCAGGCGGCGGCGAGAAGTGGGTGACCCGGCACCACGCCCGGGGGAAATTGCTCCCCCGGGAGCGCATCGAGATGCTGCTCGACCAGGACAGCCCGTTCCTTGAGCTGGCCCCGTCGGCAGCGTGGGGTTCGGAGTACCCGGTCGGCGCCAGCGTCGTCACCGGCGTCGGCGTGATCGAGGGCATCGAGTGCGTCGTCATCGCGAACGACCCGACGGTGGACGGTGGTGCGGTCAACCCGTACACCGCCGCGAAGATCCGCCGGGCCGCGCGTATCGCCTCGGTGAACCGGCTTCCGCTGGTCAACCTGGTCGAGTCAGCCGGCACAGGCAACCCGGACGGCGGTATCGCCCGCGAGTTGAGCCGGCTCACCCCGGACCGGGTGCCGACCATCTGCGTGACCTTCGGGCTGACCACCGGTGACGCCGCGTACCTGCCGGCGCTCTCCGACTACACGATCATGGTCCGCGGGCACGCCAAGGTCCTGACGATCCACCCGCAGCCGGTACGCGGCGCGGCCAACGGCGTCGAGGTACGCGCCACCCCCGTGGTGCCGGCCGGACCGGCCGGACCCGCTGACCAGCTCGCCGAGGATGAACGGGACGGCCTGCGGCTGGCCCGGCAGTGTGTGCGGCGGCTCAATTGGCGCAAGCAGGGGCCGGCTCCGCGTACCCGGCAGCCGCTGCCGCCCCGGCACGACCCGGACGATCTACTCACGCTGGCCGCCAGCGATCCGGCCAAGTTCGAGCCGCGCGAGGTGCTGGCCCGGATCCTCGACGACAGCGACTTCGACGAGTTCAAGCCCGGCCAGGCGGTCACCCTGCTGACCGGCTGGGGCGAACTGCACGGGTACCCGGTCGGCGTGGTCGCCACCCCGGCGACACCGTGCTCGGCCGCCGAGGCGCAGAAGGCCGTGCACTTCCTGCACCTGGCGAACGCGACCGCCACACCGTTGCTCTTCCTCCGGCACACCGGCGCACCCGCCGGCGACGAGACGGAGACACCCGACACACGGCACGACGCCCCGCTGGTGCATGCCGCTTCCCGGTCGACAGTGCCGCACCTGGTGCTCACCGCCGGGCCGGTCACCGAACACTCGCCGGACCGGGTCGGCGAGCCCCGATTCACGTTCAGCTGGCCCGCGAAAGAGCGCACCTGCGCCGACGACGGCGTCATCGACCCCCGCGATACGCGTACGGTCCTCGGCCTCTGCCTCTCCGCGGTGCACAGCGCCACCGTCGAGGGTGCCGGACACGTCGGCGTTTTCCGACCTTGAAAGGTAGTGCAGTGATTCGACGACTTCTGGTGGCCGACCGAGGAGAGGTCGCCCGCCGGGTGTTCGCCACCTGCCGGCTGGTCGGCATCGAGACGGTCGCCGTCTACTCCGACGTCGACTCCTCGGCGCCACACGTCGACGAGGCCGACTATGCGGTCCACCTGCCGGGTAGTACTCCGGCCAGTACTTATCTCCGTACCGAAGCGCTTCTCGCGGCCGCGCAGCGGTCCGGGGCGAACGCCGTGCACCCGGGCGTCGGCATGCTCGCCGAGGACCCGGACTTCGCGGCCGCCGTCGTCGACGCCGGGATGATCTGGGTCGGTCCGACCCCGGCGACGCTGCGTGCCCTGAGCGTGAAGCCGGACATGAAGCAGATGGTCGCCGAGGCCCGGGTTCCGGTGCTGCCGACCTTCACCGACCCGGATTCGGTGCCCGGCTTCCCCGTGCTGATCAAGCCGGCCACCGGCTCCGGTGGCATCGGGATGCGCGTGGTCCGCGACGCCTCCACGCTCGCCGAGGCGGTCGCCTCCACCCGTCGCGAGGTCGGCGGCGACGTCTACTGCGAGCCGTACGTCACCAACGTCCGCCACATTGAAGTCCCGATCCTCGCCGACGCGCAGGGCTCGGTGGTCCCGTTCGGCGAGCGCGAATGCTCGGTACAGCGCCGATACCAGAAGATCATCGAGGAGACCCCGTCACCGGCGGTCGACGCCGCCCTGCGCGAAGACCTGTGCCGGGCCGCGATCGTGGTGGTCCGCGCCCTCGGTTATGTGGGTGCCGGCGCCGTCGAGTTCCTGCTCGACGAGGACGGCAAGTTCTGGTTCCTCGAACTCACCCCGACGCTGCAGGCCGACCACGCGGTCACCGAGTGCGTCTCCGGTTACGACCTGGTCCGCCTGCAGCTGCTGGTGGCCGAGGGCGGCAGCCTGCCGATGCCCGGACCGCCGCCGATCCGCGGGCACGCCATCGAGGTGCGCATCTGTGCCGAGGATCCGGCGTACGCCTGGCTGCCCGCCGCCGGCACCCTGCACCGGTTCGCCGTGCCGGACATCGCCGGCACGTTCCGCCCGCTCGCCCAGCCCGGCCTGCGCCTGGACGCCGGCGTCGCGGACGGCTCGGTGATCGGCATGCACCACGACCCGATGCTGGCGAAACTGATCGCCTGGGCCCCGAGCCGCCAGGAAGCCGCCCGGATGCTGGCGTCCGCGCTGGCCCGAGCCCAGATCCACGGCGTCGTGTCGAACCGCGACCTGCTGGTCCGCGCCCTGCGCCACCACTCGTTCCGCGCCGGCGACCTGGACACCGGTTTCCTGGACCGGCACCCCGAGGTCTTCGCGCCCCTGCTTTCATCGGTAGACGCGGTCCGCCTGTCCTGCCTGGCCGCCGCCCTGGCCGGTGCGGCAGCCCGCCGAGCATCCGCCCCGGTGCTGAACTCACTGCCCTCAGGCTGGCGCAACGTACCCTCCGGCTCACAGACCGCGGTCTACGACGGCCCGACCGGTCCGGTAGAGGTCGGTTACCGCATGAACCGCCACGGCGCGCTGGCCGGCTGGTGGGTCCGAGCGGTGGACCCGGAGGAGCTCGACCTGGCCGGTCTCGGTCAAGCCCCGGTAGCCGACGAACACCCACCCATCGTGATCGTCCAGGCCTCCGCGGACCGTGTGGTGCTCAACGTGCAGGGCATCCGCCTGGCCGTCCTGGTACACCGCGTGAACGACGTGTCATATGTGGACAGTCCCGAGGGCTCGGTCACCCTCCGCGAGATCTCCCGCTTCCCGCTACCCGCCCCGGAAGCCACCGAGAGCTCCCTGATCGCCCCCCTGCCCGGCGCCGTCCGCCGCATCCTGGTGGTCCCCGGCCAGCGCGTCCGAGCAGGCGAATTGCTGCTCACGCTGGAGGCGATGAAGCTCGAACACCCGGTACACGCACCCTCAGCGGGCGTGGTCTCTTCCCTGCCGGTCCACCCGGGCTCCGAAGTAGACATGGGCGAACTACTAGCGGTCCTGGACCCAGAATAAAACCTCCTTCGGTACGCGTTTCGGGGCTGGCCAAACGCATCAGATGAGCACCGGGCCTACACCGCGACGCCCGTGCGTGCGCACGGCCGCAGCGCGCCTCTCGCGCAACTGCATTGCCCACTCCACCACCCCACCCCCTGTCCAAATCCGGTCACCGAGGGCGCACCGCCGCCACGGACGTTCAGCAGGCCGAAGGCACACGGTGTGCCTGGATCCCACGTAGCCAGGGCACACGGTGCGCCCGGGCACACGTAGCCAGGGCACGTAGCCGAGGGCACACGGTGCGCCGGAGCACACGTGGCCGTGGGCACCCTGCGGCGCAATGCGCGACGCCGAGCAAGCCGAGCCGTAGCTCACACACGCCATCGCACACTCATAACGTGACTGAACGACGGCCGGGCGGCCCGAGCCGTAGCTCAGACATGTCATCGCCGCCCCATAACAGGTCTGAGCTACGGCTCGCGCGCCCCGACCAGACCGGCGATCCGACAAACCAGACGTCACTCGCGCCCGCCCCCGAAACTTGTGAGTTTGCGCCGCCATGCCAGCCAAAAACTCACAAGATCGGCGCCGCCGAACCGTTCCCCCGACCTCCGAACAGGACATTTCCCCAGCAGCGGGCGCAACCACCCGCCCGCCGGCACGCTCACCGCCCGCGATAGCCCCGAGCCCGCAACCGGCCCGCCCACCTCGGCCGACTCTTGCTGCCCAGGCACCCACCCACCACAACCGACTCACGCAGCACGCGCACCCGCTCACCCATGGCATGCCGAGCGCAACCACCCACCAAGCGCGCCCGCCAAAACGCACCGCACGCACCCCGGGCAGGCCGAGCGTGACCACCCACCAAGCGGGAACCACGAAACCCCCGGTAGGCACTGAGGGTGACTCGGCGGCGGCGGTGAGTGATGAGGGCTGGCGTGATTGGCTGATGCAGTGGCGCGAGAGGCGCGCTGCGGCCGTGACCCAGGCACCGGGCGTCGCGGGGTAGGCCCGGTGCTCATCGCCTGCGTTTGGCCAGCCCCGAGACGCGTACCAAAGAAGGTTTTAGTTGAACCACCGGCTGAAGAAACCTTTGCGGCCGCGCTGGTGCACGGTCGGGGTGTCGTCCTCGCGGGTTGGGGTGCTCGGGACGATCGGGCGGGGGCGCGGCGGGACGAAGTTCTGGGTGGAGCGGTAGACCGCTGGGGGTGGGCCCGGGGTGTTCGGGTCGAGTTGCAGGTTGTTCAGCAGGTCGCGGAGTTGTTCGGTGGTCGGGCGTGCGGCGGGCTCGTTCGCCATGCCGTAACGCAGGACCTCGGTCAACGCGCGCGGTACGCCCGGAATGTCCGGCAAGGGCTGGGTGAACAGGTCCATCAGGGTGATCAGACTCGGACTGCGGTCGGTTGCCCAGCGGGGTGGGCGGCCGTTCATCACCGCGTAGAGCGTCGCGCAGAGCGCATAAACGTCGGCCGCACCGGACGGGCTCTCGTGGCGGAACATCTCCGGGGGCGCATATGCCGGCGTCAGCACCTCCAGCGTGACCGACGAATCGCGCATCTCGCCCAGGACGGCGAGGCCGAAGTCGGCCAGGACGGCCGCGTTGAACTGGGAGTACAGGATGTTGGCCGGTTTCACGTCGCGGTGCAGGACACCGTTGGCGTGTGAGTGGACCAGCGCGTCGGCGATCTTGATGCCGACGTCGCGAGCCTCGGCGGGGGTCAGCGGGGAAACGCGCATGCGGTCGAGGTAGGACCCGTCGCAGAGTTCCATGATCAGGTAAGGGTGCTGGTCGACCGTGACGCCGACGTCGAACAGGTCGACGACGTGCGGGTGGGACGACATGCGGCCGGCGGCTCGGGCCTCGCGCAGGAAACGAGCCTGGTCGCGGGCGTTGTCGAGGGTGCGGTTCTCCATTTTGATCGCTACTTCGCGACCGACCGAGTCCTGGGTGGCTCGGTAAACAGTTGCATAACCCCCGCGCGCCATGACCGACAATCCGGACATGCCCGGAACGTATGGTACGGGCAGGGCACCAGGCGGAGTCTCCGTCACGGAATAGAAAATACGCCAGGCCGCGGGGAGATCATCCCGGCACGTCAGACGCGTAGGCGACAGTTTCCGGTTCGATACCCGCGAGGGCCATCGTGTCACGCAGTTCCTCGGCCGCGGAACGCTCGCTGACCTGCTCAGTTGAGTACGCCAGACGCACCGCTTCGTCGGCTGAGGCACGGGCCTCGTCGAAGCGTTCGGCCGCCGCCAGAACCCGGGCGCGGACCATCGCGGCCAGCACACTGCTGCGGACGTCCTCGGCCGGAACCTCGCGTGCCCGTTCGATCCAGGTCATCGCGGACTCCACCCGGCCCTCAGCGAGCAGGGCTGACGCGTACGCCGCAAGCGCGTGCCGCCGCGAGAACAGCAGCGACGGCGTCGACGTGTCACTCGCGATCGGTGCGAGAAGCCCGATCGCGGTACGCGCATCCCCAGCCCGGGTACGCGCCTCGGCGAGCAGAACCCGTGGACCCACCTGCGCCGGGGCGAGCGGATTGTGCGGCTCGACCGCGATCATGACCCGCTGCGCGTCGGCCTCGGCGGTCGCCAGGTCACCCCGCTGGAGCGCGACGAACCCGTGCAGCGTCCCGGCCATCCCGAGCAGCAGCGGATGCCCGGTGCGATCGGCGTAACCGAGTGCGTCGGTGAGCAGATCACTGGCGTGGTCCAGCTCGCCGAGTCCGCGCGCGATCGCACCCCGGACCACCAGGGCAAGACCGCGTCCCCAGTCGTCGGAGACCTCGTTGAATTCCCGGTATGCCCGCCTGGCCTGCCCGTCGGCCGCGCCCAGGTCGCCGAGCTCGGCCGCCGCGTACGCCTCGACGACGCGCAGCGTGCCGACCGCCCAGCCCTCACCGACCCGGTCGCCGAACGGCAGGAAGATCCGGGCCAGCCGGCGCGCTTCCTGGAGCCGGCCGGCAAGCAGCCGGGCGAACGCCGTGGTGCCGCGCAGCCAGGCCCGCCCGACCTGGTCACCCAGCTCGGCGAAGAGCCGTGCGGCCCGGCCCAGAACCGCGTCGGTGCCGGCGAAGTCACCTCGGGTGGTGGTCACCCAGGCGAGGTTCTGCAGAGCCCAGGCCTGCCCGTGCCGATCACCGGCCGCGAGCGTGACCTGGTACGCCGCCGCGAACCGGCTGCTCGCCTGGCTCAGCTTGCCGGCCAGGAAGTCGGCCATGCCGAGGCGGCGCATCGCGTTGGCCCGCTCCGGCAGCAGCTGTGCCTCGGTCGCCACTTCGAGCGCTTCCTGCCAGGCCGCCACGGCTTTGCCGGTGTCGCCGAGGGCCTCGTGCGCGCGGCCAACCAGGATCATGCCCTCGGCCCGGCAGAGCGGCTCCTCGGCCGAGGCCTCGGTGATGCTCACGCCGGCGGTCAGGGCTTCCTCGGCCCGGCCCAGGCGCAGCAGCGCCCGGGCGTGCACGAGCTGATCGGCCAGGGGCAGGCCGTCGTCCCGGGAGAGGGTGGTGGCGCGTTCGGAGTACTCCAGAGCGGCGGCCGGTTCGATGTTGGCCAGCGAGCGGCGGGCCATCCGGCCGAGCGCGGCGACACCGAGCGGCGCCACCTCACGGGCCACCGCGTCCGGGCGCAGTCGCACGGCGTCGGCCAGCTCGACGGCGCACTCGGCGTGGCTCGCGATGAACGCGTCCCGATCGTTTCCGGTCAGGTTCAGCCGGACCGCGCCGTCGTGGCCGGGCCGGCGTACCTCTTCCGGCGCCGCCCAGGTCGCCAGGTACGCGTGTCGCTCGGCCAGGTCGGCCTTACCGATCCCGGCGTACGCCGCCTCGCGCATCAACGGGGTGGTGAACCGGTAACCGCCGCGCGACCGGTGCAGCATGCGGCGCTGGAGCAGCTCGTCGATGGTGCGTTCCAGCTCGACCGTGGAGACCGCGCCGGGCCGGGACTCGGCCGCACGGCGTTCCTGCAAGGCCTCCAGAACCCCGCTCGGCACTGTCGCGCCGGCCACCGAGGCGTCCCGCAGGACCGCCCGTGGCTCCGCCGAGAGCGCGTCGATGCGGGCCGCGAGCACGGCCGCGAGGTCGCGGGACAGCAGTTTGCTGTCCAGCGAGCCGGCGGCGAGCTGCCAGCGGCCGGCCGCGTTGGCGCCGACGGCCGGGGTGAGCGCACCCCGTTCCATCAGCAGGGTGACCATCTCGGCCAGATAGAACGGGTTGCCCTGCGCGGTGGCGAGCAGCCGATCGTTGTCGGCCTGCGGCAGTTTGCCGCCGTTGAGGTACGACGTGAGCAGCCGGGACGCGTCGGCGCCCCGCAGCGGCGGCAGGGTGTGCACCTCGGCGTCGGCGATCCGGGTCATCACGCCGGCGGTGCGCACCAGCTCGGGACGGCCGAGCAGCAACACCACGACCGGGCCTTCGAGCTGGGACAGCGTGCCGCCGAGCGCGTCGACAGTGGTGGCGGTGGCGTCGTGCAGGTCGTCGACGATGACCATGAGCGGGGCTTCGGCGGCGAGCGCGTTGAGCACGCCGGCCACCGCGATCGAGATGGCCTCGGCGTCGACCCGTTTCGCGCTGGGCGGCCAGTCGGCGGGCGCGATCGGGCCGCCCGGGTTGGCCGGCGCCTCGCCGTAACCCAGCAGGACCAGCAGACGGTCGGTGTCGAACTGGGCGCCGAGCCGGTTCGCCAGTTTGCGCAGGCGTTCCTCGACGACCGTGCGGCCGACCGTGGCGGTGACGTCCTTGGGCAGGCCGGCGGCCTTGCGGACCAGGTCGGCCAGGGGTGCGAACCGGCGGCGCTCGCCGAACGCGCGGCAGCGCACCCGCAGCACCCGGGCCCCGTGCCCGGAGTACGCACCGCTGCCCACGTCGTATCCGGCAGCGAGCCGTTTCACCTCGCCGGCGAACCGGGACTTGCCGATGCCGGCCTCGGCGGTCATCACGATGATCCGCGAGGTGCTGGAGTCGATCGCCTCGGCGAGCCGGCCGGAGACCCGGCCCAGCTCGGTCTCGCGGCCCACGAACGGCGCCTCGTCGCCGAGACCCGACCGGGTGCCGGGAGCGTCGTGCAGGCCGAGCAGCTCATAGGCCGGAACCGGCTCGCGCTTGCCCTTGAGCCGCAGCGGGCGCAGCTGCCGCCAGGACGCCACGTGCCGGGTGCCGCCGCTGGTCCGCTCGCCGGCGTAGACCGCGCCGACCGCGGCGGCGTCGGCCAGCCGGGCCGCCGTGTTCACCGTGTCGCCGATGACCGTGTATTCGATGCGGGCCTGCATGCCCGCGACCACCTCGCCGGTGTTCAGGCCGACGCGCAGGCCGAGCGGGGCGCCACCGCCACGCTCGTCGTCGAGCACCCGGCGGACCGCGCGCTGCATGCTCAGGGCTGCCCGGACGGCACGCTCGGCGTCGTCCTCGTGCGCCACCGGCGCGCCGAAGACCGCCATGATCCCGTCGCCGGTCAGCTTGTCCACGTGCCCGCCGAAGGTTTTCACCGCGCCGGCGAGTGCGGCCAGCACCCGGTCGGTGACCGCGCCGACCCGTTCCGGGTCGAGGTCTTCCGACCAGGAGGTGAAGTCGGAGAGGTCGCCGAAGAGCACGGTCACGATGCGGCGCTCGGCGGCCGGCAGCGAGGCCGCATCGGGCAGCGCGACATCAGGCAGGGCCGCACCGCAGTGGTGGCAGAAGCGGGCGCCGGGCACGGCGACGGTTCCGCAGACGGGGCAGGTCACAGCCGATCCAACCGGTCAGTACCGGTGCCGGATTCCCGCAAACCCGTGCCGGATTCCCGCAACAGGTGTTCGATCTGTGCAGCCGCTGACCATTCCGCCGCAAAGCGGACAGCTGGGTCGATGTCCGGGTAGACCACGTCGACCACCGCGGCCGGCGTCTCGGCGCCGGCCGCCATCGCGGCCGCCACCTGCGCCAGCCGCTCACGCCGATGATCAAGATAGAAGTGGGCACGCTCAGCGGTATCGCTGCGGGCCGGTCCGTGGCCGGGCAGCATCAAAACATTTGGGTACGCCCGAAGCAGCTCGAGACTCGACAGATAGGAACCCAGGTCGCCGTCGGGCCGGGCCACCACCGTGGTCCCGCGGCCCAGGATCGTGTCACCGGTGAAGACCACGCGATCGTCCCCGCACTCGACGAGAAAGCACACTGAATCACTCGTGTGCCCCGGAGTGTCCAGGACCGTTATTTCAAGACCGTTCCCACCGAGGTGCTCACTCGGGTCCAACGGCTCACCGTTCACGCAGTGCGCCGGGTCGGCGGCGAGCACTGCGGTGCCGCCGAGGATCTCGGAGAGCCGCTCGGCGCCTTCCACATGATCGTGATGACCGTGCGTGATGAGAATGAATTGGAACGGGCCGTGCTCGGCGATCCGCCGCAGGTGCCCCTCGTCCAAGGGCCCGGGGTCGATCACGGTCGCGTAATCCGAGCCTGGCGCGCGCAGAATCCAGGTGTTGGTGCCGTCCAGCGTCATCGGTCCCGGGTTGGGCGCTCGCAACAGCGTCACCCAACCCGGTAGCCGGTCGACCTGCGCCGACTCGGGCTCAGCACCCCCCATGACCCGAATCGTACGTCGGACGAGGGGCGGTAGCCGAGACACGATGTCCGTTCCCGTCACCTTCGGTCACCAAAAGGGGCCGAATCACCGCAAGATCACGCTACTTCGGCGATGACTTCCACCTCGACGGGCGCGTTCAGCGGCAGTTCGGACACTCCGACGGCACTGCGCGCGTGCCGGCCCTGCTCGCCGAAAACCTCGCCGAAGAGGTTGGAGGCGCCGTTGATCACGAGCGGCTGACCGGTGAAGCCCGGCGCGGACGCCACGAAACCGGTCAGCTTGACGATCTTCACGATCCGGCCGAGGCCGACCAGCGACTCGATCGCGGCAAGCGCGTTGAGACCGCAGATCTTGGCCAGCTCGGCGGCCTGCTCCGGGCTGACCTCGGCGCCGACCTTGCCGGCGTACGGCAGTTTGCCCTCGACCAGCGGAAGCTGGCCGGAGACGTAGACATAGTTGCCGGACTGCACGGCCGGGACGTAGGACGCCAGCGGCGGTACCACGGTCGGCAGGGTCAGTCCCAGTTCGGCGAGCTTGGCGTACGCGTCGACGGCGCCCTCACCCGCAATCGGAGCCGGGGCGGTCACGCTCGAGCCCCCTTATGCATGCTCTCCTGGCCCTCGCCTGCAACGCCGTTGCTCGGTGCGGCCGAGTGCCGCTCGGTGCAGTCGATCATGCCTTCGGCCGCTTCAGGTAGGCCACCAACTGTTCGGGGTTAGGACCGGGCACTACCTGGACGAGCTCCCAGCCGTCCTCTCCCCAGTTGTCGAGGATCTGCTTGGTCGCGTGTACCAGCAGGGGCACGGTCACGTACTCCCACTTCTGCATGACTTGGCCTCTCCCTATAAGTCGGATACCGGCACAGCTTAGGGCCCGGGGATCACCCCGAGTGGCTAGCCTGTACTGGCACGACGCACGCAGAGCGATATTGCATTCACGAAGGGTGACCATGACCCAGAACGCCGACAGCGGGCTGCCGGTCGCCGGTGGGCCGCCACCGCCGGTGGGGGCGCATCGGGCCGAGCTCGACGCGACCGCTGAGCACCCGATCTACGTGCCGTCGTCGGACGCTACCGAGGTGATCCCGCACACGCTCGCGCAAGATTCCTGGCACGCTCAGCATGAGAAGCCGGGTGAGTGGCAGCACTCGCCGCCGGAACGCCTCTCCTTCCTCGAGTCCCCCGCGCAGCCGGAACCGATCTGGGCTGCGGGTCAGTCGGCCGGGCGTTCGTCGGGCCGGCGCTCGGCCGTCTTCCTGTCCCTGGCCTTCGCGGCGACGCTGGTGCTCTGCGGCGGCGGGGCGGTCTCGGCGTACTTCCTGTTCCGGGACGCCGACAATCCCGGCTCACCGGACCCGGCGACCGCGGTGAACAAGTTCCTGACCGCGGTCTACACGCAGCAGGACGCGACGGTCGCCGAGAACCTGGTCTGCCGCAAATCCCGCGACGACCAGAAACTCGCCGAGCGGGTGGACCAGATCGGCGCGTACGCCGAGAACTACGCCGGCGCCGTCTTCCGGTGGGACGATCCGGCCGTCTCCACCACCAGCGACGAGGAGGCCCAGGTCGCGGTCCGGGTCGTGCTGTCAACCGAGGACGAGCGGACGGCCGCGCAGGATCTGGAGTTCACCGTCGTCCGCAAGGCCGGCTGGCTGGTCTGCGAAGTCTCCGGTTAGTCGTACCTTTAGAACATGGGCGAACACCGCAACTGGCCGGAGCGACTGCACGTGGTAACCGGCAAGGGTGGCACCGGGAAAACCAGTGTGGCCGCCGCCCTGGCTCTCGGCCTGGCCGCCGGCGGCCGGCGCACCCTGCTCGTCGAGGTGGAGGGCCGGCAGGGCATCGCGCAGCTGTTCGGCCTGGACCCGCTGCCTTACGCGGAGAAGCGGATCGCCACCACGACCGGCGGCGGCGAGGTCCGCGCGCTGGCGGTCGACCCCGAGGAGGCCCTCCTCGAATACCTGGACATGTTCTACAAGCTCGGCGCGGCCGGTCGTGCCCTGCGCAAGGTCGGTGCCATCGACTTCGCCACCACGATCGCCCCCGGCCTGCGCGACGTGCTGCTCACCGGCAAGGTGAAAGAGGCCACCACCCGGTCCGAGAACGGCCGCCGGGTCTACGACGCGGTGATCCTGGACGCGCCGCCGACCGGCCGGGTCGGCCGGTTCCTGAACGTCACTGCGGAAACCGCCCGGCTCGCCAAGATGGGGCCGATCAAGACGCAGAGCGACGGTGTCGCGTCGCTGCTGCGCTCACCGATGACCGCGGTGCACGTGGTGACACTCCTTGAGGAGATGCCGGTGCAGGAGAGCCTGGACGCGATCACCGACCTCACGGCGCTGAACATCCCGGTCGGCCGGATCATCGTGAACGGCGCCCGACCGGCGCTGCTGACCGGCGGCAAGGTGACCAAGGCGGAGGTCAAACGAGGCCTGACCGCGGCCGGCCTGCCGGCCTCGGCGGCGGCGGTGAGTCAACTCACCGTCCAGGCTCAGGCCCACCTGACGCGGCGCGAGCTGGAGGAGTCGCTGCGCATCGAACTGGCCGAGCTGAACCGCCCGATGGTGGAGCTGCCGCTGCTGCCCGACGGGGTGAACATGAGCGGTCTGCAAGATCTCGCCGGACGGCTCCTGAGAGCTTGAACAGGGGTTCGTCCGATCAAGACGCACTACGCTTGAACGGTGGCTGACTTGACCGCTGCACGGCTAGACGTCGACGGCCTTCTCTCCGATCCGGCGATCCGCATCGTGGTGTGCTGCGGTGCGGGTGGCGTCGGCAAGACCACCACCGCCGCCGCTCTCGGCCTGCGCGCCGCAGAGGTGCACGGCCGCCGCACGGTGGTGCTCACCATCGACCCGGCTCGCCGGTTGGCGCAGTCGATGGGCCTCACCGAGCTGGACAACACTCCCCGGCAGGTGAAAGGCATCGACACCGCGGCCGGCGGCGAGCTGCACGCCATGATGCTCGACATGAAGCGCACCTTCGACGAGGTGGTGGAACAGCACACCAAGCCGGATCGTGCCGCCGAGATCTTCGCGAACCCGTTCTACCAGGCCATGAGCTCGACCTTCGCCGGCACGCAGGAATACATGGCGATGGAGAAACTGGGCCAGCTGCGCGCCGCCGACGAGTGGGACCTGATCGTGGTGGACACCCCGCCGTCGCGGTCCGCGCTCGACTTCCTGGACGCGCCGGCCCGCCTGTCCCGGTTCCTCGACGGCCGCATGCTGCGGATGCTGCTCGCCCCGGCGCGGGCCGGCGGCAAGAGCATGTTCAGCCTGGTCACCGCGTCGTTCGGACTGTTCTCCCGGGCCGTACAGAAGATTCTCGGTGCGCAGCTGCTGACCGATCTCTCCGGTTTCGTCGCGGCGCTGGACTCGATGTTCGGCGGGTTCCGGGCCCGTGCCGACCAGACCTACCGGGTCCTGCAGGACCCGCAGACGGCGTTCCTGCTGGTCGCGGCGCCGGAACGCGATGCGGTCCGGGAGGCTGCGTACTTCGCGGAGCGGCTGGTGGCGGAACGGATGCCGCTGGGCGGGCTGGTCCTCAACCGGATGCACCAGGCCGAGCCGGCCGGCCTGACGGCCGAGCAGAGCGAGGCCGCGGCGGCGGAACTGGAAGCCGCCGGTGACCAGTCCATCACCGCGGACGTGCTGCGCATCCACGCGGGTCTGCTGCGGCAGACCGAGCGGGAGGTACGGGTCGCCGCGACGTTCATCGACGCGTTCCCGCACGTGCCGACGACCGTGGTCGCGGCACAGCCCGCCGACGTTCATGACGTCGACGGGCTGCGAACGATCGGAACGCTGCTCGCGTGACCGGCTGCTTGATCACCCGAGCAACGCTCGCGGGATCAGCTGGAGACGAGCACCTTGTCGGCGCCCTTCTCCTTGAGTGCTGCCTCGAAAGTCTTCCGCCAGCTCGCCACGTGCGGGTGGCGGCGCAGGAGCGCCCGCCGCTCGCGTTCCGTCATGCCTCCCCAGACGCCGAACTCGATGCGGTTGTCCAGGGCGTCGGCGAGGCACTCGTAGCGGACCGGGCAGCTGCGGCAGATCCTTTTCGCCACGTTCTGCTCGGCACCCTGCACGAACAACGCGTCAGGGTCGCCACTCTGACACGCCGCCATGCTGGGCCAGTCGCTGATCATCCCCATCGGTAAACGTCCCCCCTTGTTTCCCCCCGACGCCCGCGGCCCATGTCCCCCATGCCACGCGGACGCCCTCTGCGATGTCTCGCCGGACCATCATGCTCCGTAGTTGGTCGATTACGCAACGTTGTCCCTCAAATACGTATAGCTCGGTAGTTCCGGGCATAGCGGCCAGGTCGAGGGGGCCGAACGGGGGCATCTTTGGTGCATAAGCCGAAAAACACTCCGCCAGGTGGGGTGACGGGTCACACTCATATCGGGCGAGAGGGGCCTTCTCGCTGGGCGGTCGCGTGCGTTGTTCGCGTACCCTGCTCGGGTGACCTCCTGGCTTCGCAGACGCGATCACAACATCTTCACCAACGCGACCTCGCTTTTGATATGCGGGCTGTTGGCCGGGGTCGTTGTGGCCGCCGCCGCTTTCCCCGCCGCCGCGATGACCGGACTCGCCGCGAAAGCGGGTGGTCAGACGTTCGCGAACCTGCCCAGTGAGCTCAAGGACTTCAGTTCACCGCAGATCACTCGGATCTATGCCTCCGACGGACGCACCCAGATCTCGCAGTTCTACGACGAGTTCCGCAGCGACGTTCCGCTGAAGGACATCTCGAAGAACATGCAGAACGCGATCCTGGCCGCCGAGGACCGGAAGTTCTACGAGCACAACGGCGTCGACGTCAAGGGCGTCGCCCGTGCCTTCGTGGGCAACAGCCAAGGCGGTGCCCAGCAGGGCGCCTCGACCCTCACCATGCAGTACGTGCGGATGTCGCTGGCCTACTCGGCGACCAACCCGCAGGAGGTGATCGACGCGACGAAGGACAGCCCGAAGCGCAAGATCACCGAAATGAAGTACGCGCTCCAGGTCGAGAAGCAGCTCAGCAAAGACCAGATCATCGAGCGGTACCTGAACATCGCGCCCTTCGGCAACCAGGCGTACGGCGTCTTCGCCGCGAGCCAGGTCTACTTCAACAAGAAGCCGAAGGACCTGTCGGTCGCCGAGGCGGCCATGCTCGCCGGCATGGTGAAAGCGCCGAGCAGCTTCAACCCGACCACCCCGTCGGGCCACCAGCAGATCACCGAGCGCCGCGACAACTACATCATCCCCGGCATGGTCGCGCTCGGCATGATCACGCAGGCGGACGCGGACGAGGCCAAGAAGTCCAAGGTTCCGGACAAGGTCAAGTCTGTCGGCAATGGTTGCGCCTGGGTGGCGAAAAACAACTGGGGCTTCTTCTGTGACTACTTCTACCGCTGGTGGCTGGGCCAGGAGGCCTTCGGCGCCACCGAGTACGACCGGGAGCGCCGCCTCAAGAGCGGTGGCTACCGAGTGGTCACCACGCTGGACCTGAAGGGCCAGGCCGGCGCTCGCAAGCAGATCGTCGAGCGGCAGTCGGACAACAGCAAGAACGCTCTGCTGCTGGCCGGCATCCAGCCCGGCACCGGCAAGGTGCGGCTCCTCGCGACGAACCGGAAGTACAAGCTCGACAACCCGGACGACCCGCAGAACAAGATCTCGTCGGACCCGAAAAAGGCCGCCAAGAAAATCCGCGGTACCTACCCAAACACGACGAACCCGCTGCTGACCGGTGGTGGCGACATCACCGGCTACCAGGCCGGCTCGGTGTTCAAGATCTTCCCGATCATCGCGGGCCTTGAAGCGGGACTCCCGCTGGGCACGACGATCAAGGCGGAGAAACAGTACAAGTCGGGCTATGTCATCGATCGTGGCTCACCAGCGGCCTGCGCGGGCACGCACTTCTACTGTCCGAAGAACTCGGGTGGTGGCGGCGCCGGTGTCTACACGATGTGGTCCGCCTTCGCGAAGTCGATCAACACGTACTTCATCCCGCTCCAGGAACGGGTCGGCACCGACAAGGTGGTGGCCGTCGCCAAGCGCTTCGGCGTTCAGTTCCGCGAGCCGCGGGACGCCGAGAAGACCACCAAGGAGGGCGGCGTCGAGCAATGGGGCGCCTTCTCCCTCGGCGTGACCGACTCCACCCCGCTGGACATGGCTAACGCGTACGCCACGCTCGCCGGTGATGGCATGTACTGCGAGCCGACCCCGGTCGAGCAGATCACCACGAAGGACAACGAGAAGATCGACGTCGGCAAGCCGCACTGCATCCGGGCCACCACGAAGGACGTGGCACGCGCCGCTCTCGACGCGGCTCGCTGCCCGGTCGGCGACTCGGCCCAGATGGGTGCCTGCAACGGCGCGACCGCCGGCCCGACCAAGGGCATCGTCGGCCACCCGGTGTTCGGCAAGTCCGGCACCACCGACGCCGACAAGACCGCGTCGCTGATCGTCGGCACCACGTCGATCGTGGTGGCGGGCTACATGGTCAACCCGGACTACCCGGACCACAAGGACCACATGTCGCACCCGATCATCAACCCGGCCGTTCAGTACACGGTCGCGAACTACATGAAGGGCAAGCCGAAGGTCCAGTTCAAGAAACCGGCCAGCACCAAGATCGCGTACGGCGACCAGAGGTCGATCGCCGACGTGACCTGTGACTCGGTCGGCGCCGCTCGCGACCGGCTTGAGGGACAGGGCTTCTCGGTCTCGACCGGTTCGACAGTCGACTCGAAGTGCCCGGCCGGCACTGTGGCGGGCACCAACCCGTCCGGCCGGACCATCAAGGGCGGCGTCGTGGTCCTGGAGATCAGCAACGGCAAGAACGACAAGCCGGATCCCGCGGAAAGCGGAGCACCGGAAGGCCCCGGTAACAACAACGGCCCCGGCAACTAGCCGGGAGAAAAAACGGGCGGGAGATCGTTGATCTCCCGCCCGTTTCATTTGGCCTGTGTCAGACCAGCTGGCGCCGCACCTCTGCAGCAACCCGCCCGCCCTCCGCGCGTCCCGCCACGGCGCTCTGAGCAGCCTTCATGGCCGGGCCCATCTGCGCCTTGCCGGTGATGCCGGCCGCGGCGAGCGCCTGCGTCACGATCTCGGCGATCTCCGCGTCGGTGAGCTGCTTCGGCAGGTACCGGTCCAGGACCTCGCCCTCGGCGACCTCCTTGGCGGCCTGCTCGGCTCGGCCCGCACCGGAGAACGCGGTAGCCGCCTCGCGGCGCTTCTTCGCCTCCTTGGTGAGCACGGCCAGAACCTCGTCGTCGGAGAGCGCGCGAGCAGCGTCACCGGCCACCTCGGCGGTACGCACAGCGGACAGCGCCATCCGCAGCGTGGACGTGGTCAGGTCGTCCCGGGCCTTCATTGCCGTGTGCAGGTCATCGTTCAGGCGGTCTTTCAGCGTTCCCATGGCGGAGAAACTACCCTTGCCGTCATGCGTAAGCGCTCCTTTATCACCGCCGCCGCCGCGCTGACCGCTGTCGGCGGCGCGACGTTCGCCTATGCCTCCCTCATCGAGCGCAACCTCTTCACGCTGCGCCGCTTCGACGTACCGGTGCTCGAACCGGATGCGGAACCGCTGCGCATCCTGCACCTGTCGGACCTGCACATGATGCCGGAGCAGCGCCGTAAGCAGGACTGGGTGGCCGCGCTGATCGGCACCGACCCGGACTTGGTGATCACCACCGGCGACAACCTGTCGTCTCCGTACGCGGTCCCCGGGGTGCTCCGCGCTCTGGAACCGTTCCTCGACCGGCCGGGCGCGTTCGTCTTCGGCTCCAACGATTACCGGGGCCCGGTCTTCAAGAACCCGCTGCGTTACGTCCTGCCCGGCGAGCGGGAGTACGTGCAGGGTGTCGACCTGCCCACCGACGACCTGCGGGCCGCCCTCGTGGACGCGGGCTGGGCCGATCTGAACAACGCCCGGACCGTTCTGAAAGCCGGCGGCCGTTCGATCGAGCTGGCCGGCGTCGACGACCCGCACGTCGAGCGTGACGATTACGCCTCGGTGGCCGGCTCGATCAGCAGCGGCGCCGACCTGCATCTCGGTGTCACGCACACGCCCGCGTCCCGGGTTCTGAACGCGATGGCAGCGGACGGGTTCAGCCTGCTCCTGGCCGGGCACACGCACGGCGGCCAGGTCTGCGTGCCGTTCTACGGAGCGCTCGCCACGAACTGCGACCTGCCCCAGTCGATGGCGAAGGGCCTGCACCGCTGGCCCGGCTCGGATTCCTGGCTGCACGTCTCGGCCGGCCTCGGCACCCACCCGACCGCCCCGATGCGGTTCGCCTGCCGGCCGGAGGCCTCACTGCTCACTCTGATCCCACGCTGACCTGGGGTTTCATCGGTGGGGGGTCCCGATTTCCGTGGCCGCGGGAGGGTCAGCTAGTATTTATCTCGCAGCTCGGGGTGTGGCGCAGCTTGGTAGCGCGCTTCGTTCGGGACGAAGAGGCCGTGGGTTCAAATCCCGCCACCCCGACCACGTAGTTGCAGGTAGGCCCGGCACACCGGATTTATTCGGCGAGCCGGGCCTACAGCTTTTGGTCCTGGGCCGCGCATCTGCCTTGTGGGCGTGCGCGGCCTGCGTTCTAGAGCGCGAGCTGCGGGCGGGCCGGCATGGTGCGGGGCGCCGCCTGCTGGGGCACCGCGTACGGGCCGATCATCTGCTCCACGGCGGGCGCGACCGACGGGCGGTCGCCGAGCTGCATGAGCCGGGTGGCACGGGCCAGGGAGCCGGTCTCACCGTCGCGGAAGCCCTCTCGGTAACCGCGCTCGTAGCGTTCGCCGCGGCCGAGGGCACGACCCAGGGCGAAGCACGAGGAGCCGGCGAGAGCGAGCAGGAAGAGCATCGCGAAGGGTGTCACAGAACTATCCTTCCGGGGCATAAGCCACTAATTAGGCGAAAAGTACCCCAAAAGGACATATTTTGCGGTAAAGCATGGATCAAGTACCTGTACGGGTGACGAGAACTCGTCAAACGGCATGTGACAAGCTGAGTCCTTGTGACTGACTCCGACCTTGCCCGGCAGGTTCGCAGCGTGAGCCGGCTGACCGGCGAATTCACCCTGCGCTCCGGCCGCACCGCCACCGAATACTTCGACAAGTACCAGTTCGAGGCCGATCCGGAACTCCTCGACAAGCTGGCCGAACAGCTGGCCGTGCTGATCCCGGAAGGCACCGAGGTCCTCGCCGGCCTGGAGATGGGCGGCATCGCGGTCGTCACCGCTCTCGCTCGGCACGCCAAGCTGCCCACCGCGTTCGTCCGCAAGGAAGCCAAGAAGTACGGCACCGCCCGGCTCGCCGAGGGCGCCGAAGTGGCCGGCCGGCGTGTCCTGATCGTCGAGGACGTGGTGACCTCGGGCGGGCAGGTTGTGCTCTCCACGAACGACCTGCGGCGCCTCGGCGCACACGTGGACCACGCCGTCTGCGTGATCGACCGTCAGGAGGGCGGCTCACAGGCCCTGGCCGCCGAGGGCATCACCCTCCGCGCTCTGCTGACCCGAGCCGACCTGGACGCCGTCGCCTGACACCCCCTTCTTGCTCGATCTTGTGAAGTTCCCCGGCACCGTTCGCGCGGAACTTCACAAGATCGGCTAGGAGCGGGCTTTGGTCAGCTCAGCGGCCAGCAGTTCGGCGATCTGGACCGTGTTCAGCCCCGCGCCCTTGCGCATGTTGTCGCCGGTGACGAAGAACGAGAGGGCCCGCGGGTCGTCCATCGCCCGGCGGATGCGGCCCACCCAGGACGGATCGGTGCCGACCGCGTCGATCGGCATCGGGAACTCGCCCGACTCCGGGTCGTCCACCACGATCACACCGGGTGCGTTGCGCAGCACCTGACGAGCCCCGTCAGCGGTCACCTCGGCGGCGAAGACGGCGTGCACCGCGATCGAGTGTCCGGTGACGACGGGTACGCGTACACAAGTGGCCGAGACCTTGAGCGCCGGAATCCCGAGGATCTTGCGGGACTCGTTACGGAGCTTGAGCTCTTCCGAGGACCAGCCGAGCGCCTCCAGCTGCCCGGACCAGGGCACCACGTTGAGCGCGAGCGGGGCCGGGAACGGGCCGAGGTCGTCGCCGACCGCCTGGCGCACGTTGCCCGGGCGGGAACCGAGAAGCCGGTCGCCGGCCACCTTGGTGAGCTGGTCGTGCAGGGTGTCGACGCCGACCTGACCGGCACCGGAGGCCGACTGGTACGACGCCAGGACCAGCTCACGCAGCCCGAACTCGTAGTGCAGCGGAGCCACCGCCATGATCATCGCGGCGGTGGTGCAGTTGGCGCTCGACACGATGCCTCGTGGCCGGTACCGGAGCACCTCGCGGTTCACCTCGGGCACCACGATCGGCACGTCCGGTTCCATCCGGAACGCGGCCGAGTTGTCGACGACGATGACGCCGCGCGCGTTCGCGATCGGCGCCCACTGCTCCGACACCGGGTCGGGCACGTCGAACATCGCCACGTCGACGCCGTCGAAGGCCTCGGCGGTCAGTTCCTGGACGGTCAGCTCCACTCCGCGGCAGGTCAGGACCTTGCCGCTGGAGCGGGCCGACGCGATCAGCCGGATCTCGCCCCAGACGTCGCGCCGGGACGAGAGCAGCTCGAGCATGACGGAACCGACGGAGCCGGTGGCTCCGACGACGGCGAGCGTGGGCTTCGCCATCAGCCGGGTTACCGGCCGGTGCCCGCGTAGACGACTGCCTCCTCGTTACCACCGAGCTCGAACTGGTCGTGCACAGCGCGCACGGCGGTGTCGAGGTCGGTGTCACGGCAGACGACCGAGACCCGGATCTCCGACGTGGAGATCATCTCGATGTTCACCCCGGCGGCGCCGATGCAGGCGAAGAAGGCCGCTGCGACACCCGGGTGCGAGCGCATGCCGGCGCCGATCAGCGACACCTTGCCCACGTGGTCGTCGAAGAGCAGGCTCTTGAACTTGATCTGGTCCTTGATCTTGTCCAGGGCGGACATCGCGTTCGACCCGTCGGCTTTCGGCAGGGTGAACGAGATGTCGGTGCGGCCGGTGCCCTCGGTGGACACGTTCTGCACGATCATGTCGATGTTGATCTCGGCCTGGGCGACCGTCTCGAAGATGCGACCCGCCGAGCCCGGCTCGTCCGGGACGCCGACGATCGTGATCTTGGCATCGCTGCGCTCGTGCGCGACCCCGGTGATCAATGCTTGCTCCACGTCAGGGTCCTCCATCGATCCGGTGACGAGCGTGCCTTCTTTATTCGAGTACGAAGAGCGTACGTGGATCGGCACCTTGAATCGGCGCGCGTATTCCACGCATCGCAACATCAGCACCTTTGCACCGCCGGCCGCCAGCTCGAGCATCTCTTCGTACGTGATCTGCTTGATGTGCTTGGCGTTCGGCACGATTCGCGGGTCCGCGGTGAAGACGCCGTCCACGTCGGTGTAGATCTCACAGACGTCGGCGTGCAGCGCGGCGGCGAGCGCGACGGCAGTGGTGTCCGAGCCGCCCCGGCCCAGCGTGGTGATGTCCTTGGTGTCCTGCGAGACACCCTGGAAACCGGCGACGATGGCGATCGCACCCTCGTCCAGCGCGGTCCGCAGGCGGCCCGGCGTGACATCGATGATGCGCGCCTTGCCGTGCGCCGAGGTGGTCAGCACGCCGGCTTGCGAGCCGGTGTACGACCGAGCTTCGTACCCCAGGTTGTGGATCGCCATGGCGAGCAGCGCCATCGAGATCCGCTCGCCGGAGGTGAGCAACATGTCCAGCTCGCGGCCCGGGGGCAGGGGGCTGACCTGGTTTGCCAGGTCCATCAGCTCATCGGTGGTGTCACCCATCGCGGAGACGACGACAACGACGTCGTCGCCGGCCTTGCGGGCGGCCACGATGCGCTCGGCCACGCGTTTGATGCGCTCGGCCGTCGCCACCGACGAACCACCGTACTTCTGCACCACTAGAGCCACGGCAAAACCATTCCTTCCAGGGCGGTCCTGACCACCCTAGCCGCGCTGGCACGACCGCTCGACAGGCGATCCCAGATTCCGGCCACCGTGCCGCGACACGCCGGGGGCGCTGGAGGGGCGTGTCGCACGGCCCGGCCAGAATGTCCCGATGCGGCTTTTCGCGTTTACCGTCACGCTGCTGGCGCTGAGTCTGACCGCCTGCTCCGGCGGCGAGACACCCGAGCCGGCGTCCAGTTCGGCGGCGCCACCGTCGGCGGCCGGGCCCGCGGCGGACGCCGGCAGCGCCCTCGCCGGTCTGGCCGCGCTGGCCCTGGACCGCCGATTCGCTGCGCTCTACACCTGGGACACCGGCGACAGCCAGCCCCGCGACGTGATCGCCATGGTGGCGAACGACGGCAGCTGGCGGGTCGACATCCCGCGCGGCGCGCTGGGCGGGACCGCCGACGTCGCGATCGTGCGTACGGCCGCCGGGGTGCACCAGTGCTCGCTCGGGGTGAGCTCCACCTGTGTCCTGGTCGCCGACCACGGTGAGAAGGTGCCCCGCAAGTACGACCCGAAGGTGCAGCGCCTGTTCCGGCAGTGGCTGCCCGCCTTCACCGACCGGCACGAGGCGCTCGCGGTCTCCGCGGTCCAGCCGCTCGACGGCGCGGAGGGCACCTGTTACTCCGTCGACTCGGTCGCCGCCGGCCTGGACGCACCGGTCGACGTGGGCATCTACTGCTACTCGGCGGACGGCCTGCTCACTGCGGCCCGGGTCAACTTCGGGGTGTTGAAGCTGGTCAAGCAGGTGGCCGCGCCGGCGGCTGTGCAGCTGCCCGGCCCGGTGGTGACCGGGACGCCACTGGGGATGGATGCGCCGCCACCGGTGGTCGTCCCGTCCTCGGTGGTCGCACCGGGCTGACGGTCGGGTTTCCCACGATCCGGTCGTTCTATTAGCCACCTCGAAACTGATCACGTAACGTCGGTGACGACATGTGGCAGGTGAACCTTCTCCTTCGCTGCCGCGACGAGGCCCCATCCCAGGCCGGCACCTCGTCGCGGAGTTGAGTCGCGCCGCCTGCTCGTCTTTTTCCTGACTGGAGCAGTCACATGTCCGAGGCTTTCAAGACCCAGCGTCCGAGCGCGATGCCTTTCGAGCGCTACGAGTCGTACCAGAAGCAGTTCGCCGTTCCGCTGACCGACCGTCAGTGGCCGTCCCGCGTGGTCGAGTCCGCTCCCCGCTGGTGCGCGGTCGACCTGCGCGACGGTAATCAGGCCCTGATCGACCCGATGTCCCCGGAACGCAAGCGGCGCATGTTCATGCTGCTGGTGAAGATGGGTTACAAGGAGATCGAGGTCGGCTTCCCGGCCGCGAGCCAGACTGACTTCGATTTCGTACGCCAGCTGATCGAGCAGGACCTGATCCCGGACGACGTCACGATCCAGGTCCTGGTGCAGTGCCGCGAGCACCTGATCGACCGGACGTTCGAGTCGATCCGCGGCGCCAAGCGCGCCATCGTGCACTTCTACAACTCGACCTCGACGCTGCAGCGCCGGGTGGTGTTCGGCCTGGACAAGGACGGCATCACCGACATCGCGACGAGCGGCGCCCGGCTCTGCCAGAAGTACGCGGAGATCCACACCCCGGACACCGAGATCTTCTACGAGTACTCGCCGGAGTCCTACACCGGCACCGAGCTGGATTACGCGCTGGAGATCTGCTCCGCCGTCATCGACGTGATCGACCCCACGCCGGACCGGCCGCTGATCATCAACCTGCCGGCCACCGTCGAGATGGCAACCCCCAATGTGTACGCCGACTCGATCGAGTGGATGCATCGGAACCTGCCTCGCCGGGACAGCGTGGTGCTGAGCCTGCACCCGCACAACGACCGTGGCACCGCGGTGGCCGCCGCTGAGCTGGGCCTGCTGGCCGGCGCGGACCGCATCGAGGGCTGCCTGTTCGGCAACGGCGAGCGGACCGGCAACGTCGACCTGGTCACCCTGGGGCTGAACCTGTTCTCGCAGGGCATCGACCCGCAGGTGGACTTCTCCAACATCGACGAGATCAAGCGCACTGTCGAATATTGCAACCAGCTGCCGGTGCACGAGCGCCACCCGTACGCGGGCGACCTGGTCTACACCGCGTTCTCCGGCTCGCACCAGGACGCGATCAAGAAGGGCTTCTCCGCCCTGCAGGCCGACGCGGACGCGGCCGGCACCCCGATCGACGCCTTCACCTGGGGCGTGCCCTACCTGCCGATCGACCCGAAGGACGTCGGCCGCACCTACGAGGCGGTCATCCGGGTCAACTCGCAGTCCGGCAAGGGCGGCGTGGCGTACATCATGAAGGAAGAGCACAAGCTGGACCTGCCGCGACGGCTGCAGATCGAGTTCTCCGGCGTCGTGCAGCACCACACCGACGAGGAGGGCGGCGAGGTCGGCCCGCAGCAGATGTGGGACATCTTCGCCGGCGAATACCTGGTGGAGCACCAGTCCACCCCGGCGTTCACCGTGGAGAACTACAGCACCGCGACGGTCGACGGCAAGGTCGAGATCGACGTCGAGGTCTTCCACCGCAGTGTCCGCCGTCCGCTGGCCGGTGTCGGCAACGGCCCGATCGCCGCGTTCGTGCAGGCCATCGAACCACTGGGGATCAGCGCCCGGGTCCTGGACTACCAGGAGCACGCGCTCACCTCGGGCGGCGACGCGCAGGCGGCCGCGTACGTCGAGGTTCAGGTTGGTGACGTGTCGGTGTGGGGTGTCGGGATCGACGCCAACATCGTCAGCGCCTCCATCAAAGCGGTGACCAGCGCGATCAACCGCGCGCGTTGAGATTCATCCCCGCGTGCCGCCGAGGGGCGGCACGCGGGGATCACGCTTAGGCTGGCGTCGTGCCACGAAAAGCCCCCCGCGCGCTCCTGCTCCTGCTCACCGCATCTCTCACCGCTTCCCTCGCCCTGACCGGCTGTGAGGTCGTCGACGCCGGCGACCCGGGTCAGGATTCGTCGTCCGGCAATGGCTCGGGCTCCGGCTCCGGCTCCGGCGCGAAGAACGCCAAAGAGGCCCAGACCCAGCTGGACGCCCTGACCGTCGCCACGGCCGGCACCATGAAGGGCTACTCCCGGGAGAAGTTCCCGCACTGGCGCGACACCGGTTCGAACTGCGATGTCCGCGACACGGTCCTCGAGCGCGACGGCAAGAACGTCAAGCTCTCCGGCTGCAACGTGGTCGCCGGGACCTGGAACAGCATCTACGACGACCAGGTCATCGACTCGCCGACCAAGGTGGACATCGACCACATGGTGCCGCTCGCGGCCGCGTGGCGTTCCGGCGCCGCGAAGTGGGACAACGACAAGCGTGGCGAATTCGCCAACGACCTCGACCGTCCCCAGCTGTTCGCGGTTTCGGCGAGCTCCAACCGGTCAAAGGGTGACCAGGATCCGTCCACCTGGAAGCCTCCGGCGGAAAGCGTCTGGTGCGAATACGCTGTGGACTGGATCACAGTCAAGAGCTACTGGGAGCTGAGCGTCACCGACAAGGAGAAGTCGGCGCTCGACGACATGCTGAGGACCTGCTGATGACCGCACCGGAAGAAAAAACGGAACCAAGCCCGGAACCGAGCAAGACCACCGACATCGTTCCCGGTCCGGGTGGCGTGATGACCGACGAGGTCGGCGTCGTGACCGGTGACCTGACCCTGCGTACCGAACTCGTGGGCGGCGACGTGGTGCTGCGCGTGCAGTACAAGGAAGCCGAGGAGTGGTACGCGGTGACCGGCGGAAAAGCCCCGCTCGCCGACCCGTCCGGCCTGGACACCGTCCACACGATCGCGGTCGGGCTCCTCAACAGACCTGAAGGGTGACGCAGGTCACAAAACCCCGAGGCCGGAAACGGCATCGAACCTCATG
This sequence comes from Actinoplanes lutulentus, assembly GCF_003259845.1. Classification (GTDB taxonomy): domain Bacteria; phylum Actinomycetota; class Actinomycetes; order Mycobacteriales; family Micromonosporaceae; genus Actinoplanes; species Actinoplanes lutulentus. The sequence goes on along the minus strand of NZ_QLMJ01000024.1, from coordinate 151,937 downwards.
TGTGGATTTCAGGTTCTCGTAGGCACTGGCTGACGCGCGCCGGTGTAACACTCGTCGCCACCATGGCCGTCGGTGCCGCCGGAACGCCCGCGCTCGCCGCGAGCACCGGCGTCGCCTCGGTCTCCGGCACGACCGTCACCTACAAAGCCGGCCAGCAGAAGACCAACGCCGTCACGATCACCCGCTCCGGCCGCACGGTCACCATCGACGACCGCGTCACGGTCAAGGCCGGCAAAGGCTGCAAGAAGGTCAAGGGTGACAGGACCCGGGTCCGCTGCACCACCGCGACGGCGCCGACCCGGATCAAGGTCTTCCTCTACGACCGCAACGACAGTCTCAAGAACAAAACCTCGATCAAGACCTTCGGGTACGCGGGAACCGGCGACGACAAGCTGACCGGCGGCTCCGCAGCTGACCGTCTCGTCGGCGATTCCGGCAACGACCAGATCTGGGGCGGCGCCGGCAACGACAGCCTCGACGGCGGCGCCGGCAACGACCGGATCACCGGCGGCGCGGGCAACGACAAGGAGTACGGCAGCACCGGCAACGACACGTTCGCCCAGGTCCGGTCCGGGCGGGTGGACAGCGACGTGATGCGGGGCGGCCCGGGCCGGGACACGGTCAGCTACGCCACCCGGACCGCGACGGTCTGGATCAGCGCCGACAGCACCACGGCGGACGACGGGCAGAGCCGCGAGAACGACACCGTGCACACCGACGTCGAGGTTCTGATCGGCGGCCGCGGCCCCGACTTCCTGCGGGCCGGCGACACGGCGAGCGCGCTGTACGGCAACGACGGCAACGACCGGATCACCGGCGGCCTCGGCAACGACCTGCTGAACGGCGGAAACGGCGCCGACCAGGTCAACGGCAGCGCGGGCGACGACCGGCTCCAGGGCGGCGCCGGCAACGATCAGCTGACCGGCTGGTCCGGCGACGACCTGCTCGACGGCGGCGCGGGCGACGACTATCTCTCCGGCGACGACCCGGACCTCGAAACCAGTGTCCCGATCGGAACCGACATGATCCGCGGTGGTTCCGGCGCCGACCGGGTGGACTACAACGGCCACGCCAGGCCGGTCGTCGTCGACCTCGACGGCGTCACCGGCGACGACGGTCAGGAGGGCGAGCACGACACGGTCGGCTCCGACGTCGAACACCTCAACGGATCACCGCAGTCCGACGTGCTGACCGGCAACAGCGCCGCCAACTACATCATCGGCGGCTTCGGTGACGACGTCATCCGAGGCGGCGGCGGTACCGACACCCTGTACGGCGGTGACGGCGCTGACCTGATCCACGGCGAGGCCGGCGACGACGAACTGGTCGGCGGCCAGGACATCGGCGCCGAGAAACCCGACCTCCTCGACGGCGGCGCCGGGGCCACCCAGCTCGGCGACCTCTGCCTGGCGACCGACCCGGACCGGACCCTCGACTGCGAACGCTTCACCCGCTGACCCACGGAGGAACAGCCATGTCTCATTCGCAGTGGCCGGCGCGCATCGGCGTCGGCCTGCTCACCATCGTCACCATCGGCGCGACCGGCACACCGGCGTTCGCCGCGAGCACCGGCGTCGCCTCGGTCGCAGGCTCTGTCGTCACCTTCAAGGCCGGCAGCAAGAAGACCAACGCCGTCACGATCACTCGCTCCGGCCGGACCGTCACCATCGACGACCGCGTCACGGTCAAGGCCGGCAAGGGCTGCAAGAAGGTCAAACGCGACAAGACCAAGGTCCGCTGCACCACCAAGAAGACCCCCTCAGCGGTCAAACTCTTCCTCTACGACCGCAACGACACAGCGATCAACAAGACCAAAATCAAGAGCTTCTTGTACGGAGGAACCGGCGCCGACAAGCTGACCGGAGGCCCCTCCTCCGACCGCATCGTCGGCGATGACGGCAACGACCGGATCTGGGGTGCCGGGGGCGACGACAGCCTGGACGGCGTCGCCGGGAACGACCGGATCATCGGTGGCGACGGCGACGACATGACCTACGGCGGCCCGGGTGCCGACTACGTCAACGGCGGTGCCGGCAACGACGTCGTCCTCGGCGAGGGCACCTGGGCCGGCCCGAGCCTGACCGGGTCGAATAACGACAAACTCGTCGGTGGCGCCGGCATCGACCGGCTCACGGGTGGCGCGGGCGACAACAGCTACTACGGCGATTACGACACCGCCTCGAAGCGGAAGCGTCCGGTCGGCGCCGACCTGATGATCGGCGAGACCGGCGAGGAGGACGCCCGCAACACGTTCTTCTATACGTACGCGAACGGCCCGGTCCGGGTCGGAGTCGACGGCCCGCACGGCGAGCCGGGTCAGGGCGGCGGTACGCACGGCGAGCCGGGCGAGGGTGACATGATCGTCGGCCCGATCAGCCAGATCTTCGGTTCGCCGTACGCCGACGTCCTGCACGCCACCGCGACCCACCACACCGGGTACATCCACGGCGGCGCGGGCGACGACGTCCTCAGCGGCGACGGCGAGGTCGACCTCTACGGCGACGACGGCGCGGACCGCCTCTCCAACGGCAACCTCCTGTTCGGCTCCGGCTCGTACGACGACGGCGACCCGGACACCCTGACAAACGGCCGGATGTGTTACGTCCACCCGACCGACACAGCCACCGGCTGCCAGCAGGTCAACCAGCTCTGAACAGCTCTGATCCCATCCACAACCGTCCACGGGGGACATTCGTGTCACATTCACCCTGGCTGGCGCGCATCGGCGTCAGCCTGATCACCACGGTCGCGGTCGGCGCGGTCGCCGCACCCGCGTCCGCCGCGCCGGCCGGAGTCGCCTCGGTCTCCGGCACCTCGAAGATCGTCTTCAAGGCCGCGCCGGGCAAGGCCAACTCGATCAACTTCAGCCAGTCCGGCCGCACCATCACGATCAACGACAGCGTCCCGCTCAAGGCGGGCAAGGGCTGCAAGCCGGTCAAGGGCGACAAGACCAAGGTCAAGTGCACCACCAAGAAGGCGCCCACCCAGATCACCGCCCACCTGGGCGACAAGAACGACGCCCTCTCCAACCGAACCAAAATCAACTTCTTTGGGTACGCCGGAACCGGCGACGACAAGCTCTACGGAGGCCCCGGCTACGACCGCCTTGTCGGCGACAGTGGCAACGACCGCATCTGGGGTGGCGCCGGCAACGACAGCCTGGACGGCAGCACCGGCAACGACCAGATCGACGGCGGAGCGGGCACCGACAAGGTCTACGGCAGCGCCGGAAGCGACCGCCTGACCGGAGGCGCCGGCAACGACTACGTCTACGGCGGCACCGGCAACGACACCCTGTACGGCGGAGCGGGCAACGACCGGGTGGTCGGCGAAGTCGGCCACGACGTCATCAACGGCGAGGCCGGAAACGACTCCCTCGACGGCGGCGCCGGCAACGACCGCGTCCTCGGCGGCACCGGCGACGACAAGCTCTACGGCAGCGACGGCGACGACGAGCTGCGTGGCGACGACGGCAACGACAAGGAGTACGGCGGGGCCGGCAACGACAGGTTCGTCCAGGCCACCACCACGAAGGTGGACGCCGATCTGTTCGCCGGCGGCACCGGCAAGGACGAGGTCACCTACGCGAAGCGCGAGACCGGGGTGACGATCAGCAACAACGGTGTGGCCGGCGACGACGGCACGATGGCCTACGAGGCCGGCAAGACCTATCAGGCCGAGCACGACACCATCTCCACCGACATCGAGGTCCTGGTCGGCGGAGACGGATCGGACCGGATCCTCGGCGGCCCGGACAACGACTTCCTGTACGGCATGCTCAGCAGTGACTACCTCAACGGCGGGGCCGGCGACGACTACCTCAACGGCGGCGGCACCGGCATCAACGCGGGCAACCCGTGGGCCGACGACCACGGCAGGGACGACCTGGTGGGTGGCGCCGGAAACGACCGGCTGGAAAAGGGCGACCTCTACTTCGGCGACTACGACACCCCGTCCAGCACACCGCGCCCGGTCGGCGCCGACGTCATGATCGGTGGAAACACCGTCTCCTACGAGTTCGCCGACGGCCCGGTCACCGTCGATCCGCACAACGCCTACGGCCAGGACGGCCAGAAGGGCGAGGGTGATGAGGTATCTCGCGTCGGCAGCATCATCGGGTCGCCGTACGCCGACGTTCTGATCTCCATGGTCGGCGACTACTGGGGCGATTACCTCTCCGGCAAGGCCGGCGACGACTACCTCCGGGTGGACTTCGTGAGCCCAGGGTGCTGCGACGGCTGGAACGGCGTGATCGTCCGCGGCGGCGACGGCGCTGATGAGATCGACGGCGGCGACGGCCCCGACGTCTTCCTCTGGGGCAGCGACGGGGAGACCGACGACGGCGATCCGGACGTCCTGAGCAACGCCGGAGTCTGCCACGTGCACAGCAACGACACTGCGACCGGCTGCGGCCAGGTGGGAAAACTCTGATGCCGCACACCTCATGGCCGGTGCGTGCCGGCGTCGCCCTCCTCACCACAATCGCCGTGAGTGCGGCCGCCGCACCCACGGCCGCCCTCGCCGCGAGCACCGGCGTCGCCTCGGTCTCCGGTACGAAGATCGTCTTCAAAGCGGCGGCCGAGCGGACCAACACCATCACGATCACCCGCTCCGGCCGGACTGTCACCATCAACGACCGCGTCACGATCAAGGCCGGCAAGGGCTGCAAGCAGGTCAAGGGCGACAAGACCCGAGTCCGCTGCACCACCGCGAAGAACCCGGCCGAGATCACCGCCATCCTCTACGACGGCAACGACACCCTGACCAACAAGTCCGGCATCAGGGTCATCGCCTCGGCAGGTCCGGGCAACGACACGATCACCGGCGGCAGCGGCAACGACAAGCTGGTCGGCGACTCCGGCAACGACCGGATCTACGGCAGCGGCGGCCACGACAGCCTCGACGGCGGCTCCGGCGACGACCTCGTCGACGGCGGCATCGGCAACGACCGCATCGGCGCGCAGACCGGCACCGACCGGATCTACGGGGGCACCGGCAACGACAGCCTCGACGGCGGGCCGGGCAATGACCGGGTCGCCGGCAGCAGCGGCAACGACACGCTGGCCGGCGGCTCCGGCAACGACTCGCTGGACGGCGGCGTGGGCAACGACCGGATCGTCGCCGGAAGCGGGGCCGACAAGCTCTGGGGCGGCACCGGCAACGATCGCCTCTACGGCAACGACGGCGACGACCAGCTGTCCGCGGGTGCCGGAAACGACCACGTGGACGGCGGTGCCGGCAACGACAGGCTGTACGGCGACGCCGGCAACGACAAGCTCGTCGGCGACCGCGGCGACGACAAGGAGTACGGCGGCGACGGCGACGACACGTTCGACCAGAACGTGCGCATCGGCACCGACTCGGACGTCTTCACCGGTGGCGCCGGCCGCGACCTGGTGACCTACGAACAGCGGACCGCGAACCTGACCATCAGCAACGATGGCAGGACCGGCAACGACGGGGAGTCGAACTTCTACTTCCTCGCCTTCGAGCCGAGCACCGGTTACAGCTGGACCTCCTACGAGAAGGACACGATCTCCGAGGACATCGAGGACCTCACGGGTGGCCACGGGTCCGATCACATCACCGGGAACTCCTGGGAGAACGTCCTCCGCGGCGGTGCCGGCCCGGACGAGATCTACGGCTCGCTGGGCAACGACGTGCTCTACGGAAGCGGGCTGCTGGATGGCGGCTCGGGCGACGATCGGATCTACGAGGGCGGCTCCAGCGTCCCCCGCGTCGACTGACCCACCCGACAACCATTGATCCACCTCGGTACGGTCAGGCGGGTGCGTGTCACCCACCTGGCCGTCGCCGCGTTTCTGGCCCTTCCGCTGGCAGTCACCACGGCTTCGGCCGGCCCCGGCCCGGCGCCGCTGCCGCTCTCGATCAGCAGCGTTCTGCCCGCTCCCGCCGAAGCGATTCCCGGACGGGAGGGTTTCGACCTCACCCCGGACACGGTGATCACCGCCGGCGGACCGGCCGTCGCGATAGCCGAGCAGCTCGCCGCCGCCTGGCGTCCGGCCACCGGCTTCCCGTTACCGGTGGTCGAGGACGCCACGAACAACGCGATCAAAATCAGTCTCGACGGCCGGTTGGACGGCGAGGCATACCGGCTCGGCGTCGACCGGGACCGGGTCGAGCTGACAGCCGGCACCCCTGCCGGACTCTTCAACGGTGTGCAGACCCTGCGCCAGCTGGTCCCGGCCGAGATCGAGAGCCGGAAGATCCAAAAGGGACCCTGGACGATCCCCGGTGGCCGGATCAACGATCGGCCGCGCTTCGCCTATCGGGGCGCCATGCTCGACCTGGCCCGGCACTTTCACACACCGGACGAGGTCAAGCGGTACATCGACCAGATCAGCCGGTTCAAAATCAACTTTCTGCACCTGCACCTCTCCGACGACCAGGGCTGGCGGATCCAGATCGACAGCTGGCCGCGGCTCACCAGCATCGGCGGCGCGCCGGGCACCGGGGTTCGAGGGACCGGCGGCGGCTTTCTCACGAAAGCGGAATATCGCGAGATAGTGGAATTCGCCGCGCAGCGGTACGTCACCATCGTCCCGGAGATCGACATGCCCGGGCACGTGAACGCGGCCCAGGTGGCATACCCCGAGCTGACCTGCGACGCAGTGGCACCGAGGCCGAGGATCGACATCCGGGTCGGTTACAGCTCGCTCTGCGCCGGCAAGGAGATCACCTACCGGTTCGCCGAGGATGTGATCCGGGAGCTTGCCGCGATGACGCCCGGACCGTTTCTGCACATCGGCGGGGACGAGGCGCATTCGACGCCGCACGCCGATTACCTGACGTTTCAGGAACGGGTCCTGCCGATGGTCGGCAAATACGGAAAGACGGCGATCGGCTGGCAGGAGATCGCGGCCGCGAAACAACCGAACGCCATCGTCCAGTACTGGAACCACCAGGCACCACCGCTGGAGACCACCGGCCGGGTCATCATGTCCCCGGCCGACCGGGCCTATCTGGACATGCAGTACGACCTGCTCACCCCGGGCGGACTGCACTGGGCGGGGACGACCGAGGTACGCGACTCGTACTCCTGGGACCCGGATCAGCTTCTGTCACGCGTACCCAAGGAATTGGTCTTCGGGGTTGAGGCGCCGCTGTGGTCGGAGACCTTGACCGATCTCGCGGAGATCGAGTTTCTGGCTTTTCCGCGGCTCGTGGCCATCGCCGAGCTCGGCTGGTCGCCTCGGTCCACCCATGATTGGAATTCGTTCAAAGCCAGGCTGGGGGCCTATGGCCCGCGCTGGACCCGGCAGGGAGTGCATTTCTACAGCTCGCCGCAGATCCCCTGGAGTTAGGCGATCCGCGGCGAGCGGCGGAAAGTGATCAGGCGGACGCCGGCTGCGGGCGGCGACCGGCCACGACCTCGTCCGAGACCACCGGGAAGTGGCACGCGGTGAGGTGCGACTGCGGGTCCTCCAGGCGGGTGACCAGCGGCGGTTCCTCGGTCGCGCAGATGTCCTGCGCCTTCCAGCAGCGGGTGCGGAACCGGCAGCCGGACGGCGGGTTGATCGGGCTCGGCACGTCGCCGGTGAGAAGCACGCGCTCGCGCTGCGCGCGATCACGCCGGACCGGGTCCGGCACCGGGACCGCCGACATCAGGGCGACCGTGTACGGGTGACGCGGGTTCTTGTAGAGGTCGTCGCGATCGGCGATCTCCACCACCTTGCCGAGGTACATCACGGCGACCCGATCGGAGATGTGCCTGACCACCGAGAGGTCGTGCGCAATGAAGACGTAGGTGAGGTCGAACTCGTTCTGCAGGTCTTCGAGCAGGTTCACGACCTGGGCCTGAATCGACACGTCGAGTGCCGACACCGGCTCGTCCGCGATGATCAGTTTCGGCCTGAGCGCGAGCGCCCGGGCGATGCCGATGCGCTGGCGCTGACCGCCGGAGAACTCGTGCGGGTACCGGTTGTAGTGCTCCGGGTTGAGCCCGACGAGTTCCAGCAGTTCCTGCACGGCCTTCTTGAGGCCCTGCGGGGTGGGGATGTTCTGGATCTGCAGCGGCGCCGCGATGATCGATCCGACCGTATGCCGCGGGTTAAGCGACGAGTACGGGTCCTGGAAGATCATCTGGACGTCGCGGCGGAGGGGCCGCATCTGGGTGACCGACTTGTGGGTGATGTCCTGACCCTCGAAGACGATCTTGCCCGCGGTCGGCTCCAGGATCCGGGTGAAGAGCCGGCCCAGCGTCGACTTGCCGCAACCGGACTCACCGACCAGACCCAGCGTCTCGCCGGACCGTACATCGAGGTCGATGCCGTCGACAGCGCGCACCGAACCGACCTGACGCCGGAACAGACCCTTCGTGATCGGGAAGTGCTTCTGCACCCCGGTCGCCTCGAGCAGGTTCTCGCTCATCGTTCTTTTACTCCCCGCTCAGAGGTTCGGAGCCACTTCTTCCTGGAAGATCTTGTTTCGCAGGTCGGGCGGCAGATGGCAGGCGACCGAGTGGGCCCCGCCGATCAGCACCGGCACCTCCTTGAAGGACCGGTCACCGTTGCGACCCGCATAGGGGCAGCGCGGGTGGAAAGCACATCCGTCCGGCAGGTTGATCAGGCTGGGCGGCGATCCCTTGACCGGGTTGAGCCGGTCGCGCACCTCACGGTCGAGGCGCGGCATCGATCCGAGCAGACCCCATGTGTACGGGTGTTGCGGACGCTGGAACAGGTCGATCGTCGGGCCACGCTCGATGACCTTGCCGCCGTACATCACCAGGACCTCGTCGGCGAGCTCGGCCACCACGCCGAGGTCGTGCGTGATCATGATGACCGCGGAGCCGAACTCTTCCTGCAGATCGCGGATCAGGTCCAGGATCTGCGCCTGCACTGTCACGTCGAGCGCTGTGGTCGGCTCGTCGGCGATCAGCAGTTTCGGGTCGTTGACCAGCGCCATCGCGATCATCGCGCGCTGGCGCATACCGCCGGAGAACTGGTGCGCGTAATCGTGGAAGCGCCGCTCCGGCTGCGGGATGCCGACCCGGGCGAGCATGTCGATGGCCCGCTCACGCGCGACCTTCTTGTTCGCACTGGGGTGGTGCACCCGGTACGCCTCAACGATCTGCGACCCGACAGTGAAGTACGGGTGCATCGCGCTCAGCGGGTCCTGGAAGATCATCGCCATCTTGCCGCCGCGAAGCTTACGAACCTCTTCGTCGGTGGCGGTGACCAGTTCCTTCTCGTCGAGCCAGATCTCCCCGCTGACCTTCGCGTTGCTGCGGGTCCGGTGCAGGCCCAGCAGCGCGAGCGAGGTGACGCTCTTGCCGGAGCCGGACTCGCCCACGATGCCGAGCGTCTGGCCGGCCCGCAGCGAGAAGTTCGACCCGGAGACGGCCTGCACGATGCCGTCGTCCGTCTCGAAGCGAACCGTGAGGTCCTTGACCTCGAGGAACGGGCGGTCGGTAGCCGAGTTGACGGACATCTTTCTCTCCCTCAGCTCAGCCGCACGCGCGGGTCGATGACGCCGTAGACGAGGTCCACGAGCAGGTTGGCGAAGACGATGAAGAACGCGGCGATCAGCGTGACGCCGAGGATCACCGGCAGGTCGTTGGCGCGGATCGCGTCCAGCGCCTGGTAACCGAGGCCGCGCAGGTTGAAGACGCTCTCGGTGAGCACCGCGCCGCCGAGCAGCGCGCCCAGGTCGAGACCGAAGACGGTGACGATCGGGGTGAGGCCGGAGCGCAGACCGTGCTTGCCGATGACGGTCCGCTCCCGCAGGCCCTTGGCCCGAGCTGTACGGATGTAGTCCTCACCCAGGGTTTCCAACATGTTCGCCCTGGTCAGACGAGCGTAGGTCGCCGCGAAGAGGAATGCCAGCGTGATCCACGGCAGCAACATCTGCACGAACCATTCGCCGGGATTCTCGGTGAACGGCACGTACTGGCCCTGTGGTAACCACTCCAGCCAGTAGATGAAGATCGCGGACGCCAGCAGGCCGGTGAAGTAGATGGGCAGCGAGACGCCGGCCAGGGCTCCCGTCATCACCGCCCGGTCGATCAACGTTCCTCTTCGGAGCGCCGAGATGACGCCGGCCGAGATACCGATGATCAACCACAGGATCGCCGCGCCGATCGCCAGCGACAACGTCACCGGGATGTCGGCGAGCAGCGTCGGCGTGACCAGCCGGTCGGTCTTGAACGAGTAACCGAGGCACGGGGCCGGGCAGTGAATGACGTCAGGTCCGCTGGAGTAATCCCGGCCGACGACCAGGCCCTTCAGGAACTTGCCGTACTGCACCAGGATCGGATCGGCGAGACCCATCTTCGTGCGGATGCCCTCGATCGACGCCGCGTCTGCCGTCTTACCGATGTAAAGCAGTGCGGGGTCGCTACCGGTGATCTTCGGGACGCCGAAGAAGATCCCGAAGGTCACGAGCGTGACCACGAGCAGCGTGATGACGGCATTGATCAACCGCCGGATGATGTAAGCCAGCACGTCGTTCGGCCGAAGGACGGGCGGGCACCGGTCTTGCGAACCGGTGCCCGCCCGCCGCGGGCGGCCTTCACCAACCCTTCGAATTACCCGTTGCCACTAAGGGCGTTGCCGACTGACTTACTTGCCGTCGCTGACGCCGACGGCCTGGAAGTCGACCATGCCGAACGCGTCGTGGATGTAGACGTTCGTCAGCCGCGGGTTGCGGTAGTTGAGCGCCTTGTCGACCACGAACGGCAGGTAGTAAGCGCCCTCCATGATCTTGTGGTTGATCTGGCTGTAGAGCTCAGCGGCCTTGGCGGTGTCGGTCTCAAGCTGCGCGTCGTCGTACAGCTTGTCGATCGCCGGGTCCTTGATCTCAGCCAGGTTGTAGTTGCCGTTCTCCGGGATGAAGCGGCTGTCGGACAGCGGCTGCATGTAACCGGCGCCGGTCGGGTAGTCAGCACCCCAACCGCCGATGATGATGCCGTAGCCCTTGCGCTTCACGTTGTCCGGCGAACCGGTGATGGAAGCCTGCTGGGCACCGTCGTACTGCTCGATCTTGGCGTTGATGCCGACGACCTTCAGAGCGGCCTGCAGGGCCTCGGAGGTCTTGACCTCGGCCTCACGGTTGTTACGAACCGCGATGGTGACGTCGAAGCCGGTCGGCTTGCCACAGGCGGTCAGAGCCTTCTTGGCCTCGTCGACCTGGGACTTGCCCTGGAGCCGGTTGAACGGGTCGTACTTGGCGTCCGAGCCGGCGATGTTCGGCGGCAGCATGCTGGTGCCGATGTCGCCACCCGCGATCGGGCCACCACGAGCGGACTGCAGAGTGGTCGGGTCGGCCGCGTAGATGATGGCCTTACGACACTCGATGTTGTCCAGCGGGGCGACCGAGGTCGCGAGGCCCGCGTACCGGAGGAAGCCGGTGGTGGGGGTGTCGGCGTTCGCCTTCAGGTTCGGGTCGGTCAGCAGCTTGGTACGAGCCGCCGCCTGCACACCGGTCTGGCCGACGTCGAGGTCCGCGGTACCGGCGAGGAGCCGGCTGTCGAGGTCATCGGCGTTGGTGGTGATCGTCAGGTTGATCGCGTCCGGCAGCGCCTTGCGGATCGGGTCGGTCGCCTGGTCCCAGTTGGGGTTACGGACGAACGAGACACCCTTACCGGGCTGGATGCTGCCTTCCTTGAACATGTACGGGCCGGACGCGGCCGGCGCCGAGCCGTACTGCGCGCCGGTGTCCCGCTTCTGCGGCACCGGGCCGGAGCCCGGCATCGCCAGCAGGTAGATGAAGTCCGAGGACGGCTTCGCCAGCTTGAAGACGATCGTGGAGTCGTCCGGGGTGGTGACCGACTTCAGACCGAGCTTCTCAGCGTCGGTGTCCTTGTACGGGCCCGGGTAGTTCTGGCCCTGGTCGAGCAGCGCCGGCAGGTAGACCGGACCGCCGGAGATGGCGTCCGCGGCCCAGACCCGCTCGATGCCGTACTTGACGTCCTTCGACGTGATCGCCGCACCGTCGTCCCACTTCACGCCGCTGCGCAGCTTGAAGGTGTAGGTGAGCTTGTCGTCGCTGATCGTCGGCAGCGCCTCGGCGAGGTCGGCCTGGAGCTCCAGACCCGCCTTGCCCGGGACGGCCGAGTACTCGACCAGCTTGCGGGTGTAGAGGCGGTTGAGGTTCCAGACGAACGCGTAGTAGCCACGCGCCGGGTCCCACGAGTCCGCATCCTGCGAGCTCCACAGGTTCAGCGTGCCGCCCTTGGTCGTCGACGGGTTGACGACGTCCGTGATCGCGGCGTTGTATGCGGCCTTGCCACCAGAGGTGCTGGTGCTGTCGTTGTCGTCACTGTCCGAACCACCGCACGCAGCGGTGGTCAGCCCCAGCACAACAGCGACACCTGCTGCCGCTATCGCCCTTGTCTTTCGAGACACCTGTTCTCCTACCTCCTCGAACAGCGGAGCCGAACGGTCCGCTCAAACATGCGATGTTCTGCGTTGACCCCTGTATCAGCGGGCTTTGGGATCGAGCGCGTCGCGCAGGCCGTCACCGAAGAGGTTGAAGGCCAGCACAGTAATGAAGATCATTCCGCCCGGGATGATCATGAACATGGGGTCGATCGAGTAGAAGGTGACGGCGTCCGAAAGCATGCCGCCCCACGACGGGTTGGGCGGTGGGATACCGACGCCGAGGAAGCTGAGTGCGGCTTCCGTGAGGATGTTCGTCGGGATGATCAGCGTCGTGTAGACGAGGATCGGCGCCGCCAGGTTCGGCAGCAGTTCCCGGAAGAGGATGCGCGGCGATCGGGCGCCAAGGCTGCGAGCCGCCTCGACGAACTCCCGCTCACGCAGGGAGAGCGTCTGGCCTCGCACGATCCGGCCGATGTACGGCCAGCCGAAGAAGCCGATCACCAGGACCAGCACACTCACACGCGACCAGCGGCTACCCAGCCCGAGGAACTCCTGTGGGAGCACCGAGACCAGCGCGATCGAGAACAGCAGCTGCGGGAACGCGAGCAGGAAGTCCATCACCCGGCTGATCATCGAGTCGACCCAGCCGCCGAGGAAGCCGGCCGCGGTGCCGAACAGCACGCCGAGGATTGTCGACAGGAACGCCGAGAGGAATGCGACAGTCAGCGAGGTCTGCGCGCCGTAGACGATGCGGCTGAAGATGTCCCGGCCGGTCGTCGGCTCCACGCCGAAAATGAAGTCGCTGGTGATGCCGCCCCACGGGTGGACCGGGGTGGCGAACGTCGGATCGACCTGATCCGGGTGCCACTCGTCGATCGGATGACCGAACAGCTTGGTCAGCACCGGGGCAAGGATCGCGATGAGGATGAGGAAGAGGACGACACAGGCGCCGCCAATGGCGACCTTGTCCTTCTTCAGGCGTCGCCAGGCGATCTGCTTCAGTGATCGACCCGCGATCGCTGACTCGCCGGGGCTTCGCACCTCAGCCGCGTCGGCTGTCGGCGTCGTCTCTTCAGTGATCGACGCTTCTGGGCCAAGCGACATCTATTCGCCGGTCCTCTCCCAGTCGCCGGGCGACGGGAGTCCACAGCCACAGTTCAGGGCACACGGAAGATCCCCCGAGCGGTGGCGATGGCCCACGTAGCTAACGGCAACCGATCGGTTATCGCATATGCCTCGAGTGCCGACCCTCGCCGTACCGACCGAGATCTGGCCGGACACCACGAAGGCACTCGACGGCGGGTGTTGCCGCCATCGAGAGGAACATTCACCTAGTGAGTGCTCTGGGTCAAGTTCACGGACCGCACGCGGATGCTTCCGTGTCTCCCTCGTGATGTCACCGTGACCTAGAACGCCGACCAATCGGAAATTACCTTGTGGACGGCGGTTAAGTGGCGAATCGGGCGCAAACGCTCGCAGCCCGTTACGTTCGCGTTACGAGACGTAAAATTAAATCGCTCGTCGGCCTTCGAACGCCCGGCCCAGAGTGATCTCGTCCGCGTACTCAAGGTCGCCGCCGACGGGCAGACCGCTCGCGAGACGGGTCACCGCGATACCCATCGGCTTGATCAGAAGGCCGAGATAGGTCGCCGTGGCCTCACCCTCCGTGTTCGGATCGGTGGCCAGGATCAGCTCCTTGACCTCACCGGTGCCGACCCGGATCAACAGCTCACGGACCTTCAGATTGTCCGGGCCGATGCCCTCAAGCGGGTTGATCGCCCCGCCGAGCACGTGGTACCGCCCGCGGAACTCGCCGGTCCGCTCGATCGCGACGATGTCCTTGGGCTCCTCGACCACGCACAGCACCTCGTTGGTGCGGCGGGTGTCCCGGCAGACCCGGCACTGCTCCTGCTCGGCCACGTTGAAGCAGATCGTGCAGAAGCGGACCAGCTCCTTGACCTTGCGCAGCGCGCCGGCCAGCCGGTTCACGTCGGCCGGGTCCGCGGAGAGGACGTAGAACGCGATGCGCTGGGCCGATTTCGGGCCGACGCCCGGAAGCCGGCCCAGCTCATCGATCAAATCCTGAATGGCACCTTCGTACACGGGATCAGAACCCCGGCAGGGAGAAGCCGCCGGTGGCCGGTCCCATCTTCTTCTCGGCGAGCTCACGCTGCGACTCGGCCGCGTTGTGGATCGCCGCGAGCAGCAGGTCCTCAAGGGTCTCGACGTCGTCGGCGTCCACCGCCTTCGGGTCGATCTTCACAGCCTTGAACTCACCGAGACCGGTGATCGTCACCGTCACCAGGCCGCCGCCGGCGGTCCCGGTCAGCTCGGCCTCGGCCAGCTCGGCCTGCGCCTGCGCGACCTGCGCCTGCATCTTCTGCGCCTGCTTCATGATCTGCTGCATGTTCGGCTGTCCACCGGGGCGCATGGCACCGCTCCTCAACTGATTGATTTCGTAACCACCATCGACGGCACACAGCGGTCGAAAGTTCCGCCGCCAGCGTAGCCGCCACCAACCTCATGCCCGCCGACGCGCCAACGGACACCCCATCTTCGGTACGCGTAAAGAGCGCACCCACCGACGTCAGATTTCGGCGATCTTCTCGGCCCCGAAGGCATCGCGAAGCAGTTGCATCGCCAGCTCCTCGCCGCTCTGCCGCGCCGTCTTCTCATCAAGCACGTCGTCAAGCGGCTCATCACCAGGGTCAAAGCCCTCAATCGTCGCGCCGCCCCGGGGTGCCGCCCCGGAAACCGCGCCCGCACGGGGCGGACCGTCGTACTCCGGGTCGTACGGCGCTTCCTCGGTGGGCGACCCGTCCGACCAGGCGGACCCGCCGGCCGCTGCCGCTCCGGCGCCGGGCTTGGCCGCCGCCGATCCGGCACGCCCCCCACCGGCGATCGCACCGCTGCCACCACGCGCGGCAGCCCGGGCAGCCTCCATGGCCGCCGACCGGGCCGGGGCGGCCTTGGCGGCCGGCGGCACCGCAGGAGCAGCCTGCGGAGGAGCCACCGGCGGAGCCTTCACCGGTGCTGGGGACACGGTCGGCGCTGGGGAGGCGGTCGGTGCTGGGGAGTCGGTCGGCGCGACCGGTGCGCTGTCCGCCGGGATGTTTGTCGCCGAGGGCGCGGCCTCACCGACCGCGGGTTCCGGAGGCGATGCGTCGACGGGGGCAGCGGGTGTGCCGCCTCCTGGTTTGGCGGTCTCGGGCCAGGCTTCTTCCTCGACAGGTTCCGCGGCGGCCGGAACCGGCGGTCGCGGACCGGCACTACCCGGCCGAGCAGGCTCAGGCCAGCCGGTGTCGTCGTCCGAGGCAGCATCGTCCTGCGGGCGAACCGCATCAGCGGGACGGGCCGGTTCAGGCCAGTCGTCGTCGGCGTCCGCTGTCGCGGGGCGCTGGGAACGGGACGGCCGGGACTCGGTCCGGCCTGAGTTGCGCTCCGGCGCTGATGCCGAGGACACCGGACGGTTCGGAGCTGAGGTCGCGGATGCCGGGCGGTTCGGAGCTGAGGTCGGCGGCCGGTGGTCGGCGGGCTGGTTCTGGGTGCCGGTGGCCGGGCCGCGTGCCGGTGCGGCCTCGCCGACGTCGCAGCGGATCTGCCACTGCCCGCCGAGAGCGCGTGCGAACGCTCCGGTGATCACGTCCTGATAGCCGCTGACCAGGCGTTCCGCATATTTCGGCGTAGGCGCCCCGAAAACGACGGTGTCGCCCTCGACAGCGCGCAGGTCGATGCCGCTCTTCTGCATCACGCCGACCTTGTCGTGCGAACGGCCGAGCTCCAGCCACGCGGCCCGAACCTCGTCCAGTCGGTCGACAGGCTGGACAGGTGCAGCAGGCGGCGCGGCGGCCGGGACGGGCGCGGGCGTCGGGGTCGGTGCGGGTTCGACCGGCTCCTCGTCCCACGGCGGCGGCTCTTCGTCGTGGCTGCCTTCGGCGACAGCGTTCCAGTCAGCTGCCGCGTCACCAGCCGGCGCCGAGACAGGCACGGCCGAAACCGGAGCAGCCGAAACGGGGACGGCCGAAACCGGAGCCACGGCCGGGGCGGCCGAAACGGGGGGCGCGGAAACCGGAGCAGCCGAGACCGGAGCAGCCGAGACCGGAGCAGCCGAGAGCGGAGCAGCTGAGGCTGGAGGCGCGGACACCGGAGTGGCCGCCGCCGGGGCCGGGGAGACCGGGGCTGTGCGGCCCGCGCTTACCGGCTTGCCCTTCGCTGCTGCGGCGGCCGCAGCGGCTGCCGCCATCGCGGCGGCTTTTCCGCCGCCGCCGCCAGCGGCAGCAGGACCGGTGGCCGCAGCGGCGGGGGCTGCCCCGCCGACCGGGTCCTGCGATGCCATTGCAGGACGTGAGCCGTCACTGCCGGAGTCGCCAGGGGGCGTGTGGTCCGTGCGTACCGAAGTGGGGGTTGACCCTCGCTCCAAGCGCTCCAGGCGCTGGAGCAGCGCGCTGGAGGAATCGTCGGCGCCGGGCAGCAGCATGCGGGCGGTGACGAGTTCGAGGAGGAGGCGGGGCGCGGTGGTGCCGCGCATCTCGACCAGGCCGTTGTGCACGATGTCGGCGCTGCGGGACAGCGTCGCCGGGCCGAGCTTGGTCGCCTGGCCGGCCATCGCTTCCAGCTGGTCGGCAGGGCCGTCGATCAGACCTTTGGCGACGGCGTCCGGTACCTGCTGGAGGATGATCAGGTCACGCAGGCGTTCGAGCAGGTCGGACGCGAAGCGGCGCGGGTCGTGGCCGGCCTCGGCGACACGGTCGATCGTCGCGTAGGCCGCGGCGCCGTCGGCTGACGCGAGCGCCTCGCACATCTCGTCGATCAGGGCAGAATCGGTCACGCCGAGGAGTGCGACCGCTCGCGCGTAGTCGACACCGCCCGGGCCGGCGCCCGCGATCAGCTGGTCAAGAATCGACAGGGAGTCACGCGCACTGCCGCCACCGGCCCGCACGACCAGCGGCAGCACTGTCGGGTCGACCTTGACGCCCTCGGTCTCGCAGAGTTTCTGCAGGTAGGGACGCAGCACCGCGGGCGGGATCAGCCGGAACGGGTAGTGGTGGGTCCGCGAGCGGATGGTGCCGAGCACCTTTTCCGGCTCGGTGGTCGCGAAGATGAACTTCACGAACTCGGGCGGCTCCTCGACGAGCTTGAGCAGCGCGTTGAAGCCGGCCGACGAGACCATGTGCGCCTCGTCGATGACATAGATCTTGTATCGGCTCGCGGCGGGGGCGAAAAACGCCTTTTCCCGGATCTCGCGAGCGTCGTCGACACCACCGTGGCTGGCCGCGTCGATCTCGATGACGTCGATCGAGCCGGCGCCGTCGTTGGTGAGCGATTTGCAGGACATGCAGACGCCGCACGGATCAGGGGTCGGCCCCTGCTCGCAGTTGAGCGAGCGGGCCAGGATCCGGGCGCTGGAGGTCTTGCCACAACCGCGCGGGCCGGAGAAGAGGTAGGCGTGGTTGAGCCGGCCGCTCCGCAGTGCCTGCGACAACGGCTCGGTGACGTGCTCCTGACCGATGACCTCGGCGAAGGTCCGAGGACGGTACTTCCGATAGAGGGCGAGCGCCACTCCTGCCACCTCCTGACGACCGCGCCATTGTCCGCCGAGGGTCTGACAAGAACAAACAAGGTGCCCCAGAAGTGAAGGACCCCTCGTGCACCCGTCAGAGCCCGCTTATCCTTGCTGCCTTCCGGCCCTGGGGAGGTTCACGGGATACACGCCGCACGAGGGGCTACCGAGGAGCCTACCTGGCGGCTTCGAGCCGCCGCCGACCCCCTCCCCCCGCCTTCGGGGTGCCGGGAAACGTCTGTATTCTGGCGCACGGAGGATTCGCCTAGTGGCCTAGGGCGCACGCTTGGAAAGCGTGTTGGGGGAAACCCCTCACGAGTTCGAATCTCGTATCCTCCGCCAGTGCGAAGGCCGGACCCATCGGGTCCGGCCTTCCTGGTTTTCCGGGGCTTTTCCGGGCAGACCCGCTGCGCAAGGTCACCAGCCGGTCTCGTATCGTTCGTCCTGAAAACAGTGCAGGCGAGGGCCGGCTCCTGATCGGGGCCGGCCCTCGCCGTCTGACTACTTGATCTTCAGCGCCTTCGACGTGGCCTTGCCGTCGTAATGCCCGGCGCGCTTGGCGATCACCACGACGGTCAGCTTCTTGCCCTTCCAGGCCTTCTTGAGCTTCAGCTTGGAAGCGGTCGCCCCCTTGATGACCTTGCCGTTCAGCCGCCACTCGTACCGATAGGAACTCGCCGACGGTGACCAGGCGCCGGCCGCGGCCTTCACCGTCTTACCGACCTTGACCGTCCCGGTGATCTTCGGCTTCATGGTCGCCGCCGGCGCGATGCCCCAGCCCACCGTCACCCCGGCGGAGACCGCCGGGGAATTCACCCGGTTCGCACGCTTTGCGGTGACGGTCACCGTCAGGCGCTTCCCCCGCTGGGCGGCGGGGATTTGGTACGCGTAACCGACCGCCCCCTTGATCGCCACACCATTGGCCGACCACTGATACGCGTACCCGGTAGCCGCCGGACTCCACGACCCGGCAACCGCCTTGACGGTCGAGCCGACCCGGACCGTGCCGCTGATCGACGGCGCCTTGGTCAGCTTGAGCGCGGTAGCCCGTACCGTGACCGCCCCGGCGATCGTGGCCTGCCGGCCGTCCTTCGCCGACCGGATGGTGACGTTCCACGCCCCGGCCGCCGCGTTCGTCACGTCAGCGGTGACCGTGAGGGTGCCGTTCACGAAACTCCGTACGGCCGCCTTGATCGACGCCGAGCCGGAGCGGGTCAGCGTCACCGTGTCGGTGGCGGAGAACGCGTTGCCGCGCAGCGACAGGTTCACCGGGCCGCTGTTGAGCGCGCTGTTCGGCGAGACAGAGCCGAGCACGTACGGAATCGTGCACGGTTCGTAGTAGCAGGTCGTGTCGGCCTTGAACGGGAACGTCCCGCCCGGCGTCTCCGGCGCCAATACGAACAGCGCGATCCCGGTGGGCTCCGAACTGGGGAGGCTGACCTCGCAGTCCTGGCCGCCCCGGGAGCTCCAGGAGCACGGGCTGGTCCAGTCGACGGGCCCGCCGAGCCGGAAGTAGTAGGACTCCGGAATCTCCGCCCTGCCGGCCGTGTTCGTCAGCCGGACCAGGAACTCGCTGCGGTTCTTCACCGGCACCGCGACGCAGATCGCGGTCCGCTGATCGCCGAGCGTTCCGGTGAGCGTTCCGAAACCCGGTGCTCCGTACGCCTTCTCGCACTGCGCCGCGGGCTTGTCCTTGGTGCCGAGGTTCCAGGCGTCGAACCGGTACGGCACCGATGCGCGCCCCGCCACCGGCCGGACGAAGACCTGGTAGCTCGTCGACCCGGACACCCGGCAGGGATAGACGAATCCGTCGCACAGCGCTTTCCCCGCCGCGTCGGTGATCCGGTATCGCGCCGTGTGGTCGGTGCTGCGCAACCCGAGCCAGAAGACAGCCGAAGCCGACGTGCTGACCCGGTAGCAGCGAACGTCGCCCGCACCGGTCAGGGTGCCCGCCGCACCGGGGCCGCCGAGCACTGTCGACGCGGGCGCCTGGCACTTGGCCCCGGCCGGGCTGGCATCGCGCCGGCTCACCCGATATTGAACGTTCGCCGGCTGCGCGACCAGCACCGCCGTGTACGCCTTACCGGTCGTGAGCCCACAGTGGATCAGCTGGTAGGTGACGTCCCACTCGCTGCCGCAGACCACCCGCCCGGTCTCGTCCAGAACGGTGAACACGGCGGTGCCGGTCCCGCCGTTCACGGGCAGATGACTGAAGATCTCCGAGGTGGCGTGCTGCCCCGCCGGGATCGTGTAACAGGTGGCGAAGCGGTCGGCCGAGAACGCCGTGGTCACACCGCTGTTGTCGCCGATGGCGCCCAGCGGGAGGGCCGCACAGCCGGTGATCCGGTCGGTGCGCTGCACGATCAGCGCGTATTCGCCTGCCGCGACGCCCTCACTCGAAGAGAGCAGGATCCGGTACGGCGCCGGCCCGGCCAGCTTGCACGAGTTGGTCTCGCACAGGTTCTCGCCGGCTCCGTTGATCAAGGTCCACCCGGGGCGAGCGGCGTCGGCGGCGCGCGTCGGCAGAAGCACGTCGATCGTGGCGCCGGCCACGCTGTCCCGCAGTTCGAGGCAGTCGGTCTCGCCGGCGACCGAGAGCGATCCCCGATATGCGGCATCGGCGAGGCCCTGGTCGCTCACCGGGAGACATCCCGGCCCGTTCGGCGCGGTGAAGACGGTCGCGTACTGCGACTCCTCCACTCCCGAGCCGATGACCAGTGTGTACTCGCCGGCGGCCGGGAAATTGCAGAGGTAACCGGCCGAGCAGGCCTTCAGGCCCGCGGCGTTGTAGATCTGCGCCCACGGCTCGTAGCTCTCGCCGTCGACGACCCGGACCAGGTGACGGCCGGCGGCCGGCACGCTCAGCACGCGGCACCGGTTACCGGAGAACGCGCCGGCCGGAGCCGACCCGTACGCACCCGGGGTGATCACCGGGCAGCCGGCCGGCGCGGAGAGGCTGCGGATCTGCAGCTTGACCTCGTCGTCGCCGTCCACCTCACCGATGAGGCGGTACGGCCCGGAGCCGGGCAGCAGACAACCGTCCTGGCTGGAGTCCTGGCCGTCGCAGATCCGTGCGCCGGTGGCGTCGGTGATCCAGGAGAGGCCACCGCCGCTCACGTACGCCCGGACCCGCTCGCCCGCGGCCGCGGTGAACGGCTGGCACCAGAACTCGACCGGCGAGGCCGGTGTGACGACCTGAGCCGGCTGGTTCCACTGAGTGCCGGACTGCGCGGCGCACCCCTCGGTGGCGCCCAGGTCGGCGATCGAGACGCTGAACGCGACCGGATCGAACGTCCAGTCCTGGTTGCGCAGCCACAGCGTGTAGGCGCCCGCCGCCACCTCGCAGGGCCGGTACTCGGTCGAGTACTTGCCGCAGACCGAGCCGTTCGTCCCGGTCAGGTCCCACAGGATCTGCCCGCCGTCCCGGAACTGGACGAACTTGAGTCCGGACGAGAGGTCGACGGCGTAACAGCGGTACTCGCCGGTCGGAATCGCCCCGCTCGCCGACTGACCGGCGGAGAGCGCGCCGAACCCGGCCTCCCGCAGTGAGTCGCAGCCTGTCACCACGTCGGTCCGGACGAGACGGAACGTGTAGTCGGTGGCACCGGCGTAATTGTCGGCCAGGAAGACCCGGTACTCGCCGTCCGTCTCCAGGGTGCACTCGCCGCCACCGAACTGGATCGGGCAGATGCGCTCGCCGGCCGGGTTCTGCATCCAGCCCCGGACGTCGGCGAGGTTGGTGTTGCCGTCGGCGGCGGTCTGCGTCATCTCGGCCGTGAGCCGCATGCCGGCCTTGCCGTCGATGCGGTAGCAGTCTCCGGCCGCGCCGCGCGGCAGCTTGCCGGACAGCTTCGGCCCGTTCGCCGCGAACGAGTCCACGGTGACGCACTTCGACGGGTTGGTCTGCGATTCGACGCCTAGCGCGTACGACGTGGAACCCTCGCTGTAGTTGAGGAAGACCTCGATCGTGTGTACACCGGCCTGCGGCGCCTGACATCCGTCGGAGTAGGCGCCGACGTAACAGGTCCCGCCGTCCGACAGGATCAGCGTGGCCTGCGCGTCGTTGCCGCCGCTGACGAAGTTCGTCAGAAGCCGCTCACCGTCGACCGTGGTCCGCACGGTGTAGGTGTGCCGCTCCTGGCCCGAGATCACCGCACAGCTGACCGGGCTCCCCAGGACGAGTTCCCCGCCACAGCCGGCGGCGCTCTTCTCAGCGGGCGCGAGCTCTTCGGCGGGCGCGACCTTCTCGGTGGGCGCGACCTTGTCAGTGGGCACTGCCGAGGACGCGGCAGGCGAAGGCGTGGGCGAAGACCCAACAGCCGAGGGTACGGACGACGAAGGCTCGACCGAGGCCGACTCCGCTGCTGAAGGCGACGCCGAGGCCGACTCCGACGGGCTGGCCGATATGGACACGGATGGCTCGGGCGTCACCGCGAACGCGGCCCCCGGCGCCAGAACAGCGACTATCAGACCGCTCAGCAGAGCGGCGCCCCAACGCCTCACGAAGATCCCCCGTTTAACCCGCAGATCAGCGGCTTCATCAACAGGCGTAGATCATCGCAGCGTGAGGCATCGACCTAATCCACTATCCCACCATTCGGGAGTTCCCAGCCCAGAGGAGGCGACGAACCCGTTACGGCCCCCCGCTCACATCCGGGCTGCCGCTATCGCGTCCTCGACCTCAGGGAAAATGGCGAAGTACCGGCTCAGGCCCACCGTCTCCAGCAACTGAGTGAGGAACTGGTCGGCGCCGGCGAAACTCAGCCAGCCGCCCCTGGACACGATCACCTGCTTGCTGGTGATGAACGCACTGAGGCCCACCGAGTCGCAGAACTTCAGCTCGCTGAGATCCACGACGATCCGGGGAACCGGTCGTTCCAGCAGCTCCGCGAGCGTTTTGTACAGCCGGGCAGCCGAGTCGGCGTCGAGTTCCCCGCACAGCTGGAGAACCACGACGTCGGATCGGTGCTCGATGACAATGGCGCGCATAAAAACAAACGCTAGATCCACATGTTCCGGGCACATCGGACAAGACGTGCGTCTGACTTCCCACGGGTAACAACACAAACGGGCCGGACCCCAAGGGGTCCGACCCGATCGTGAAGGCTGGCCGAAAACAGTCAAGCAATGGCGGCACAGCCCAGGCTCCTGGCGCGACTTACAGTTCGCGCCACCGCCAGCGTGGACCTCGCCACGCGTCGGCCAGGATCATTGCTGAAGCCCGGCCGGGACACTGCTGCACCTTGGACTTGCCCTCAGGGCCGCCCAGTTGGGCCTCAACCTCCCACATCTCGCCGTCGGTCCGGATGTAGACGTCACGACGCTGGAGACGGAGGTCGCCATTCCACCAGTGATGCTCAACTCTCACGTGTCAAATCTAGGACACACATCGACAGATCTGCGTAGGGCGATCCTCCGAATGTTGGTCGCCGCCCGGTCGGAACCACATTGTCTGATCCGGTGGATTTGACCCGCGTGACTTGCGCTACTCCCTACATCGCAGGGCCGTCCAAGATTCACTACGGTGCGTAATTACGGCCTTGACGTGCAGCGAAACACCGCTGTTACACAGACAGGCACTGATCATGGGGAACAACCGAACGGATGAGTCGCCGCTCACATGGTCGGGGGATCCCGCCGAAGGCCACGGAGCGTAACAGCGAAGCGGCTAGAAATACAGAGAGCCCGGTCCCCCAAAAGGGACCAGGCTCTGCTGGTTGGCGGTGGCGGAGGGATTTGAACCCTCGGAGGGCGTTAACCCTCACACGCTTTCGAGGCGTGCTCCTTAGGCCGCTCGGACACGCCACCGGTACGTACGTTACCGGACGCCTGGGAGCGCTCGTCGCCGGGTCACCCATAACCCGGCCGGAACGTGCTGACCTGGCAAGATCGAACTCATGGACAAGCGAAGCGGAGAAACCTCATGAGCGTGCACATCGGCGGCAAGCCGGGCGACATCGCCGAGCGGGTGCTTCTGCCCGGCGACCCGATGCGGGCGAAATGGATCGCCGAGACGTTCCTGGAGGACGCGGTCTGTTACACCCAGGTCCGCGGGATGCTCGGCTTCACGGGCACCTGGAAGGGTCAGCGGGTCTCGGTACAGGGCTCCGGCATGGGCATGCCGTCGGCCTCGATCTACACCCACGAGCTGATCAACGAGTACGGCGTGAAGTCCGTGATCCGGATCGGCTCCTGCGGCGCGCTCGCCATGGACCTGAACCTCGGTGACGTGATCGCCGCGATCGGCTCAGCGACCGACTCGAACATGAACCGGACCCGCTTCGACGGCCTGGTCGACTACGCGCCGGTGGCCGACTTCGGTCTGCTGCGCACCGCCGTCGACATCGCCGCCGAGCAGGGCGTCCCGATCCGGGTCGGCCCGATCCTGGCCGCCGACGCCTTCTACACCGACCGGCCCGACCTCTACGACTCGCTCGCCGATTACGGCGTGCTCGCTGTCGAGATGGAGTCCGCCGCCATCTACACGATCGCGGCCCGCTACGGCGCCAAGGCGCTCACCATCCTGACCGTGAGCGATCACATCAAGCGCGGCGAGGCCATGGACTCCGCCCAGCGCGAGCAGGGCTTCAGCAACATGGTCAAAATCGGCCTGGACACCGCGATCAGCTGATCCTGCCGGCTCCGCCCTGCGGATCAGGGCGGAGCCAACCGGCTCAGGGCGGAGCCAACCGGCTCAGGGCGGAGCCAGCCGGCTCAGTTATCTGAAGAAGTCGCGCAGCAGCTGTGCGCACTCGGTTTCCAGCACGCCTGCGTAGACCTCGGGGCGGTGGTTGATGCGGCTGTCGCGGACCACGTCCCAGAGGGAGCCGACCGCTCCGGTCTTGGGCTCCCAGGCGCCGAAGACCACCGTCGACACCCGGGCCAGCACCAGCGCGCCGGCACACATGGTGCACGGCTCCAGCGTCACCACGAGCGTGCAGCCGTCCAGCCGCCAGCTGCCGAGCGCGGCAGCGGCCTTCCGGAGCACCAGCACCTCGGCGTGTGCCGTCGGGTCGCCGGTGAGCTCGCGTTCGTTGCCGGCCGCCGCCAGCTCGGCGCCGTCCGGGCCGAGCAGGATCGCGCCGACCGGCACGTCATCGGGCGAGGCGGATGCGACGGCGAGCGCGCGCCGCATCCACTCCTCGTGCTGCGAACGACGGTTCACGCGTCGCGCAGCTCCTCCATCTCGTCACCGCAGCCGATCCTCTGACAGATCTCCGCGGTGACGTCGGACGGCAACATCCCGTCCTTGCCACACAGCTCCAGCAGCCGCTGCGCGTTGACACCCAGGTCACCGAGCAGCTCAGCGTCGCCGATCGGATCGGCGTCCGGATCGGCCGCCGGGCGCTCCTCGTCATCGTCGCCGTCATTGGCGCTCAGGTCGTCCACCCCGAGCGCCGGCGCCTCCACCTCACCGAGCAGCACTGATCCGATCCTGGACTCCTCGGCGAACGCCGAGTCGGATCCGAAGATCCGCAGGTCGTCACCCTCATCCAGGCGCAGGATCGAGAGGTACTCGTCGTCGCTCTCGACGAACAACACCGCGAGATCGGCGTCCGGCTCCGCATCGCGCAGCGCGTCCACCACCTCGTCGATGTCGGCCAGGCCCGTCAGGTCCAGCTCCGACGCCGTCCACCCGTTCTTAGTACGGCCGACGGCGGCAGCGAAAATCGACACGATTCCCCCAACACGACTCTTATCCTCAGCGCCTGACGGTAGCGGGTGGCGAGGCGGGCGCATCGCGCCACGCCTTGACCTGTGACGAAGTCAGTTCGCGGGACGTCGGCGCGCGGCGATCAGCTCACGCAACCGCAGGCCACGCATCCGCTGGGTCGGGTCCGGCTCGCGGACCGTTTTCGCCTGCGCGAGGGCTGCCAGCAGCGCCTGCCGGCGGCGGCAGCGCTCGGGGTCGAGCTTTTCTGGCGAGGGGGCCATGAAGCCGAGAGTGACCGGCGGTTCCGCGTTCGTCAAGGGTCGATGGAGAGTTCGGCAGACCCGCTTCTCAGCGCGACGAAGGGTGCACGAAAGGTGGCCGTTTCACCACAGCGGCCAGTCGTACGTGTCGGCCCATCGCAGCCCCACGAAAGTCATCGCGATCGACAGCCCGAGACCGCTCGCCACCGCCACGCCGACGGCCGCGCCGCGGTCACCGACCACGGCGAGCAGAAGCGCGACGAGCCAGGCGCTGACCGCCGCGGCGATGGTCCACCACGCGTACGACGCGAGGCCGCGCCCGAGGCTGCCGAAGAGGATGAGCCAGACGGCCGCGGCGGACAGTCCGCTGAGCACCGGGCCGGCCTTGACCGGGTGCGGTTCGCGGTAGACCGGCCGGGCCGGGCTGGGCGAGAGCTGCCGGTGGTCCAGCGGCGACGGCATGTACCCGGGCGGCGGTGCGGACGTGCTCCAGAGGCCCTGCCGATCAGCCATCACGGTCCCCTCTCCACCCATCGTCGCCCTCAGCGTATCCAGCTACCGGGCCCAGCGCGGAGTCTGCGGCGGGCGTGGCCTTCTGTCAGGATGGCTCGGTGCGCTTCCTCCGTACCCTCTCGGGCCTGACCGTCGTCGCCGCCTGCCTGGCCGGCTGCGGCAGTGTCGCCGGTGCGGGGTCGCCGGCGGCGACGCCGATCTTCGTGCAGCCGTCCGCCACACCCCAGTTCGGCTCGGCACCGTCCGCGGGCGCGCCCGCCGAGGCCGCACCGGCGCCGACCGAGGCGACCACGACCAGCGCATCTCCTCCGGCCGCCGCAAGCAGCAGCGCGCCGGCGCCGACGACAGTGAAGTACGCCTTCCCGGTGGACGCGTCGAACGTCGACTTCCACACGACGCACTCGAAATACCCGGCGACCGACATCTTCGTCGACTGCGGCGAGCGGTTCGTCGCCACCACCAGCGGTGTGGTTCTGGAGATCAGCCTCAAGGACAAGTACGTGAAGGGCAGCGCCGACGGACCCAACAACGGCGGCCTGTCGGTGTCGATCCTCGGCGACGACGGCGTGCGCTACTACGGCTCGCACTTGAGCAAGGTGCAGTCCGGCATCGAGGCCGGCGTCCGTGTCGAGGCCGGCCAGCTGCTCGGCAAGACGGGGAAGACGGGTAACGCCAACAACGTCTGCCACCTGCACTACGGCATCTCGCCGGCGTGCGCGAAAACCGGCGACTGGAAGGTGCGGCGCGGCGTGATCTGGCCGGCGACGTTCCTCAAGTCGTGGCGCAAGGGCGGCCAGAAGAGCCCCGTCTCGACCGTCGAGAGCTGGGAAAAGAAGAACGACTGCAAGGCATGAGGATCGCCGTCGCCGGATTGGGCCTGATCGGCGGGTCGCTGTTGCGGGCGCTGGACGCCGCCGGGCACGAGGTGGTCGGTTTCGACGCTGACCCGGCCACCCGGGACGCGGCCCGTGCGGCGGGTTTCCCGGTCGCCGAGTCGCTGGCCGAGGCTGCCTCGGGCTCGGAGTTGACTGCTTTGGGCGTACCCATGCCGGTCCTGCCGCAATTGATCACTGAGCTGGCGGGGTACGACGGCCTGGTGACCGATGTGACCTCGGTGAAAGGTCCCGTCAGGGACCTGGTGAGGGCGCATGGGGTGGGCCGGTTCGTGGGTGGGCACCCGATGGCCGGCAAGGAGACGTCAGGGTTCGCGGCGTCCGAGAAGGATCTGTTCGACGGGTGCGCCTGGGTGCTCTGCCTGGAGCCGGGCGAGACCGATCTCGGTGACTGGCTGACGCTGGCGCGCCTGTTCACCGGGATGGGCGCGCGGGTGGTGCCGGCGACCGCGGACGAGCACGACGCGGCGGTTTCCAAGATCAGTCACGTGCCTCATCTGTTCGCGTCGGTGCTGGCCGCGCAGATCTCGGATGATCCGCTGGCCGGGGCGCTGGGCGCCGGGTCTTTCCGGGATGGGACGAGGGTCGCCGCGACCAGGCCGGAACTGACCGCGGCGATGTGTGGCGGCAACCGGAGATCCGTGCAGCGGGAATTGCACCGGCTGATCGGCCTCCTGGAGGAGATGTCCGGCGCGCTGGACGCGGACGATCCGGGGACGGCTCTCGTTCCGCACCTGCGGCTCGGTGCGCAGGCCCGCCAGGCATGGCCCGCGACACCGGGTGAGCCGGCGACGATTCCGGCCGCTGTTCCGGCGCTGCTGGAGCTCGGGCGGTCCGGCGGATGGGTGACATCGGTGGGTGACGGCGAGGTTGTCGCATTGCGGCCAGAAAGTGGCCGCTAACGGCCATACCGTGGGAGGCGACAACGAAGAAGGAGTCGCCATGCCCGGTCAGGTCGGTCCCATCGCCGACGAGCAGGATGGTCTGCTCGCCTATCTCACCCAGATGCGTTACGTGCTCAGGCTGACCGCATACGGGCTCACCGACGAGCAGCTGCGGTCCGCCGCCAGCGCGAGCCCGCTCACCGTCGGCGGGCTGATCAAACACTGCGCCTCCACCGAGGAGGGCTGGATGGCGACGGTCCGCGGCGAGAAGCAGCCGCTCGACTACGGCGCTTACGAGGCGAACTTCGCGCTGGCCGAGGGCGAGACCATCGACGACGTCCTGGCCCGGTACGACGTGATCGCCCAGGCCACCGAGAAGACCGTGAAGGACCTCGCAAACCTCGACCACCAGGTCCCGATCGACCACTCGGTCCCGTGGAACCCGGCCGATCAGGACTTCTGGTCACTGCGCTGGGTGCTGCTGCACCTGATCCAGGAGACCGCGCGGCACACCGGGCATGCGGACGTCATCCGGGAAAGCGTGGACGGCGGCACGGCGTACCCACTGATGGCCGCCGCCGAGGGCTGGCCGGAAACCGACTGGATGAAGCCCTGGAAGCCCGCGGTCTAAGGCTTTTCGCCGTGGTCCAGGCGGATCACGCGGCGGTCGGTGACGATCGCGGTCACCAGGTCGTGCGGGGTGATGTCGAAGGCCGGGTTCACCGCGTCGCCGTACGCGGTGACCTCGGCCGCGCCCCGGTCCTCGATCTCGACCTGGTCGCCGCCGGGCGTGTCCAGGTCGACCGTCGACTCCGGCGCCACCACGAGGAACGGGATGCCGGCCCGCCGGGCGCCGAGCGCGTGCGAGTACGTCCCGATCTTGTTGATCACGTCGCCGTTGGCGCAGATCCGGTCGGCGCCGAGGATCACCGCGTCGATCTCGCCGCGGGCCATCAGGAACGG
Source organism: Actinoplanes lutulentus (assembly GCF_003259845.1). Taxonomy (GTDB): domain Bacteria; phylum Actinomycetota; class Actinomycetes; order Mycobacteriales; family Micromonosporaceae; genus Actinoplanes; species Actinoplanes lutulentus. The sequence continues at coordinate 122,869 of NZ_QLMJ01000024.1, read as the reverse complement.
CCCGGCCGAGTCCACCGCGACCCGGTGCTCGACCCCCCACTGGTTCAGCTCCCAGGAGGTCAGCCGCGCGCCTTGCAGCAGTGGCCGGGTCTCGCTGGCGATCACTGAGCCCAGCCCGCCACGCCGGTGCAGCTCACCGACCACGCCGAGTGCCGTGCCGATGGTGACCGCCGCGAGGCCGCCGGTGTTGCAGTGCGTGAGCAGCCGGGGCCGGGGCCCGCACAGCTCGGTGACCAGGTCGGCGCCGATGGCCGCCATGGCCTGCGACGCGACGATCTCCTCGTCCCGGATCACGCACGCCTCGATGAGCACGGCGTCCGGACCGAGCGGCAGAAGACGAGCGGCGCGCAACGCGCCGCGGGCCAGGTTCACCGCCGTCGGGCGCGCGGTCTCGATCTTTCGTACGGCTACCTCAAGCGCCACCGGGTCGTCGTGGTGGACCCGGGCTGCCAGCGCCACCCCGAACGCCCCCGCGACACCGAGTGCCGGGGCACCTCGCACCGCCAGCGACTGGATCGCCGCGATCAGCTCGCCCACCGTGTGCAGCCGCAGAACGCGCAGCTCACCCGGGAGGGCGGTCTGATCGATGATCTCGACGGCCCCGTTCACCCAATCGATCGTCCGCATTCCACGAAGACTAAAGCCCTAGGCTGACCTGATGGCATCCCGTGATCCGGTCGCCGATCTCCGGCGCATCGCGTTCCTGCTGGAACGGGCGAACGAGGCGACGTACCGGGTGAAGGCCTTCCGGTCGGCGGCCGCCGCGGTCGCGAAGCTCCCGGCGGAGGAGCTGGCCGAGCGCGCCGAGGCCGGCACCCTGGCGAAACTCCCCGGGATCGGCGAGGTCACCGCCCGCTGCGTCACCGAGTCGCTGGCCGGCGAGGAACCGGTCTACCTGCGCCGGATCACCGCGACCGAGGGCACCGACCTACCGGCCGCGGCGCAGGCCTTGCGGTCGGCGCTGCGTGGCGACTGTCACGTGCACTCGGACTGGTCGGACGGCGGGTCGCCGATCGAGGAGATGGCCCTCGCCGCGGCCGATCTGGGCCACGAGTACTTCGTGCTCACCGACCACTCGCCCCGGCTCACCGTCGCTCACGGCCTGACCGCCGACCGGCTGCGCCGCCAGCTCGACCACGTGGCGAGACTCAACGAGGCGCTGCCCGAGGGCTTCCGCATCCTGACCGGCATCGAGGTGGACATCCTCGACGACGGTTCGCTGGACCAGGAGGACGAGCTGCTCGCCCGGCTCGACGTGGTGGTCGGCTCGGTGCACAGCAAACTGCGTGACGAGTCGGCCCGGATGACCCGGCGGATGGTGAACGCGCTGGCCAACCCGCATCTGGACATCCTCGGGCACATGACCGGGCGCAAGGTGTCGGCGAAAGGCGAGGGCGACGCCGCGCACAAGACCGGGCGTACCCGGCCGCCGAGCACGTTCGACCTGGAGAAGGTGCTGGCCGCGGCGGTCGAGCACGGCAAGGCCATCGAGATCAACTCACGGCCGGACCGGCTCGACCCGCCGAAGCGGATGCTCACCGTCGCGGTCGAGGCCGGCTGCCTGTTCAGCATCGACACCGACGCGCACGCGCCCGGCCAGCTGGACTGGCTGGGCAACGGCTGCGAGCGGGCCGCACTCTGCGACGTGCCACCGGATCGGGTGGTCAACACCTGGACGGCCGATCGCCTGGTCGAGTGGACCCGGTCGCACGTGTGATTCCCGTAGGGTCGGCGAGGTGGGACGAATTGACGAACTCGCCAACCGCTACGTCGACGAGTGGGCCGCGCTCAACCCCACCGGGGCGACCGCGGTCGGCATTTCCGGGTACGACGACAAGACCGACGACCTCTCGCCGGAAGGTTTCGCCGCACAGGCCGAACTGACCCGCCGCACCCTCAACGACCTGGACGTGACCGAGGCCGAGCACGAGTCGGAGGAGGTCGCGAAGGACGCGATGATGGAACGCCTCGGTCTGGAGGCGGCCCGGTACGACGCCGGGTACACCACCACCGAGGTGAGCGTCATCACCAGCGGCCTGCACATGCTGCGGATGGTCTTCGACATGATGCCGTCCGAGGGCGAGGAGGCGGTGTCCAACATCGCCACCCGGCTGAACGCCATGCCGAAAGCCCTGGAGCAGTACCGCCGGACCCTGATCGAGGGCGCCGACGCCGGCCAGATCAGCGCCCGCGCCCAGCTGCTCGCGGTCGCCGAGCAGTGCGTCGCCTGGACCGATCCGGCCCGCGACGACTTCTTCCACGGCCTCACCCGCCGGCTGTCCGCCTCCGGCGCGCTCGCGACCGAGCTGGACCGGGCCGCCACGGCCGCGACCGAGGCCACCGCGGCGTTCGGCGAGTTCCTGCGCGACGAGCTCGCCCCGCGCGGCCGGGAGAAAGAGGCGGCCGGCCCGGAGCGGTACGCCCTGGCGTCGCAGTACTTCCTCGGCGCCAAGGTCGACCAGGAGGAGACGTACCTCTGGGGTTTTGAGGAACTGCACCGCCTGGAGCAGGAGATGAACGCGGTCTCCGGTGTGATCGCCGGACGCGGCGCGAGCGTCGACGAGGCGGTGGCCGTGCTCGACGCCGACCCGGCCCGCAGCATCGCCGGCAAGGAGGCGTTCCGGGAGTGGATGCAGTCCCTCTCCGACCGGGCGATCAGCGAGCTGAACGGCACGCATTTCGACATCGAGCCGCCCGCTCGGAAACTGGAGTGCTGTCTCACCCCGACCAGCGACGGCGGCATCTATTACACCGGGCCGAGCGAGGACTTCTCCCGCCCCGGCCGGATGTGGTGGGCCGTGCCGGAGGGCCAGGAGACGTTCTCCACCTGGCGTGAGGTCACCACCGTCTACCACGAGGGTGTTCCGGGTCACCATCTCCAGATGAGCCAGGTGCTGCTCCGGGCCGACTCGCTGAACCGCTGGCAGCGGCTGCTCTGCTGGTGCTCCGGGCACGGCGAGGGCTGGGCGCTGTACGCCGAACGCCTGATGGACGACCTGGGTTACCTGACCGATCCGGGCGACCGGCTCGGCATGCTCGACGCGCAGGCGCTGCGCGCCGCCCGGGTGATCGTCGACATCGGCATGCACCTGGAGCTGGAGATCCCCCGGGACAACCCGTTCCGTTTCCACCCGGGCGAGCGGTGGACGCCGGAGCTCGGCTGGGAGTTCCTGCGGGCGCACACCCGGATGCCCGAGGAGGTCCTGCGCTTCGAGTGGAAGCGGTACCTGGGCTGGCCGGGGCAGGCGCCGTCATACAAGATCGGCGAGCGGATCTGGTTACAAGCACGTGACGAAGCAAAGCTGCGCAAAGGCAGTGATTTCGACCTCAAGACCTTCCATCGGGACGCCCTGAACCTCGGTGCGCTCGGCCTCGATCCACTCCGAAAAGCACTGGCAAGGATTTGAGTCATTAGGGTCTCTCCGCACCGAAATCGGGACGGAGAGACCCTTCTTTATGTGCACACACCACTACCCTCAGTTAATTGTTAGCCGAGAGCAATTGGCTGGACACTTTCCGTGAAGGGCTACTGGGGAAGACGTAACAAATCCGAAGTAGAACTCATATTCACGTCTTACCTAGGGTGCGGATACGATCTGCGCGGCGCTCGTCACTTGGTTTCCGGGCCCCGTGGACTGGGTGTTTTTTGAGCCACAGCCCCAGTGCGGATGCCCGTACAACCGAGCCGACAGCGTCGCGTATCCCCCGATCAGCCGAGACAACTCTGACCCTTGGAAAGGGGTTTTCTGAGGTTTTCTCGGATAGATTGACCCAGATCGGTGCGCCCGCATGACTACTCTCCGTAGTCAATTGATGGCCCATCGCGTGTGCATGGCGGAGGACAAAAGCAATGTCAGTCTCGGTGAACAGCCGGCGAGCCCGTTTACGCTCCGCCCTCGCGGTGGTGCTGACGGTTCTCGTGCTGCTGCCTGCCGCAGCCCTGTTCCTGCGTGTTCTGGATGACAACACCGAACACCGGGACCGGTTGACGCTCGAACAGCAGGGCGTCGAGTACCTGACCGCACTTTCACCGCTGGTCAGCGCGCTCGCGGAGTCCCAGTCGTCAGCACTGCAGGGTGTCTCTGCGGAGCCGGCCTCGCTGACCGCGGCCGTGGCCCGGGTGCAGGGCGTCGACGAGCGCATCGGCGGCGGCGAGCTCGGCACCACGGACCGGTGGGCCAACCTCAAGGACAAGATCAGCAAGATGCCCGGTGTCACCGGCGACTCGGCCACGATCTACGAGGCCCACGTCGAGGTGTCCGACCTGACGCTCGCCCTCTACGACACGGTGCGGGAGAACTCCACGCTCAACCGTGACGAGGAGAGCGACATCTGGTTCCTGCAGGAGGCGGCGGGCGTCAACATGCCCGAGGCCGTCACCGCGGTGAGCCGGATGGGCGACACGGCCAACATGGTCGCCGCCGCGAAGTCGAAAGCGAAAGCGGCGCTGAACGTGCAGTTCGGCTACCAGGCCCTCATCGTGCAGGAGGCCGGCGACAAGCTCACCGACAACCTCCAGGCCGCGGTGGAGAAGACCGAGAGCCCCACGCTCGCCGGCAACCTGGTCTCCAACCTGAACTCGTTCAAGCGCGGTATCGAGGACGCCAACCGTGGCGCCAACTTCGGCGGCGCGCCGAACGTCTCCGCGATGGTGACCGCCCAGAGCACCCTGCAGACCGCGCTCAACGCGCTCTCCGGTGTCGTGCTCAAGGAGATGGCCACCCTGCTTGAGGACCGTGTCGACTCGCTGAACTACCGGCGTGCCGAGGCCTGGGTCCTGCTCGCGGTCGCGATCGCTCTGATCCTGGTCGCCACGTTCTGGACCCGGGCACGTGCCCGCCAGGCCGGCGGCTCGGACGACTCCCCGCGCGACGTCTCGGTCCAGGGCGACCGTGGCGGTTACGGCGGCAACAACCCCTACGACCCCGCGCCGAACTACGGTGACAATTCCGGCTACGGCGACGGTGCTACGCGGCGGGAGCGTTCCGGTGCTCTTCGGTAAGTTCCGCATCCTGGGCAAGCTCGCCCTGCTGGTGCTCGTACCGCTGCTCGGGGTCGTCGGCCTCAGCATCCCGGTCATCTACGAGCGCATCGACGCAGCCCGCAGCGCCCAGGACATCTCCAACACGGTCGCCCTCGCCACCGAGGTCAGCTCCGCGCTGACCGAGCTTCAGGAGGAACGACTGCTCGCGGTCGGCTTCCTCCTCGGCCAGGTCGACCGGCCCACCTACGTGGTGCAGAGCAGCGAGGCCATCGAGTCGCTGGCCTCGCTGTCCAGCCTCGACGACATGCCGCAGGCTCTGCGCCGCACCGTCTCGGGCGCCGCGAAACTCAACGTCACCCGGCAGAACGTCCTCAACAACGCGGTCGCCAACATCGCTGCCGTGGTGGAGGACTACAACGAGGTCATCACCCCGCTGATCGACGGCCTCGGCCTCGCGACCAGCGCCGACCTCACCACTGGCGTCGGCCGCCAGGTCTACGCCCTTGAGCGCGCCATGCGCTCCGACGACCTGATCGGTCAGGCGGGCTGTTACCTGGCCGCCGCGGTGGTCGCCGGCCGGGACCCGCAGGCGGCGAGCCTGCTGCTGAGCGCGTTCAGCGCGACCTTCAGCCAGATCGAATCGATCATCACGAGCTCGAAGGTGTACTTCACCGACGCGCAGTACAAGCTCTACATCAACACCCAGGACGCGTTCGCGTCCCGCGTGGGTGACGAGTTCCAGACGGCGCTCAGCACCAACCCGACGCAGGCTCTCAAGGGCCTCGACATCAGCACGCTGTTCCCCTCGCTCCAGTCCGTCACGGTCCTCGGTAGCTTCGTCGAGAAGCGCGTGGCCAAGGACGTGGACATCATCACCAACACCAACCGGGAAAGCGCGCTCCGTCAGGCGTTCCTCATCGGTGGTGGCTCGTTCCTGCTGCTGATCCTGGTTATCACGCTCAGCATCTTCATGGCCCGCGCGGTCGCCCGGCCGCTGCGCCGTCTGACCGTCTCCGCCGACCGCATCGCCCGTGCCGCCGAGGCGGAACTCGAGCGTGTGGCCGACGACGAGGGTGAAGCCCAGGTACGCCCGATCCGCCTCGACGCGGTCGACGTGGAAGCCAGGGACGAGATCGGTGACCTGGCCCGAGCGTTCGACCGCGTGCAGACCACCGCCGCCCGGCTGGTGGAACGCCAGGTGGTCGGCCGTCGTAACGTCGCCCAGATGTTCGGCCACGTCGGCCGGCGTACACAGAACCTGGTCGGCCGCCAGCTCTCGCTGATCGACAGCCTGGAGCGCAAGGAGACCGACAGCGATCGTCTCCGCGAGCTGTACCGCCTCGACCACATGTCCAGCCGTCTTCGCCGTAACGCGTCCGCGCTGGTCGTGCTCTCCGGTGGCGCCGGCGCGAACGAGCACATGGCGCCGCTGGCCCTCTCGGACGTGGTTCGTCTCGCCCTGGGTGAGATCGAGGACTACACCCGTGTCGAGGTCGACGTCCCGGAAGACATCGTCGTGGTCCCGGCCGTCCTGGCCGACCTCACGCTGCTCCTCGCCGAGCTGCTGGAGAACTCGACAGCGTTCTCCCCGCCGCACACGTCGGTCACCGTCTCCGCCGAGGAGCTGCGTGGCGGCGCCCGTCTCGCGATCATCGACCACGGCCTGGGCCTCGCACCCGAGCGTCTGGCCGAGGAGAACGCGCGACTGACCCGTCGTGAGCGTCTCGACCTGGCCCCCACCGAGGTTCTCGGCCTCTTCGTGGTCGGCCGTCTGGCTCGCCGGCACGGCATCGAGGTCACCCTGACCGACACGCCTGACGGCGGTCTGACCGCGTGGGTCGACCTCAACCCGTCGCACCTGATCTCCCGGGTTGAGAACCTCACCATGGCACCGGCTCCGGCTTTCCCGGCTCCGGCCGCGGCGCCGCAGATCCAGGCTCCGGAGTACCAGAACGTGCCCGCGGCTCCGGCGTACTCCGGCGCGCTGCGCAGCAACACCACCGAGATGGCGATCACCAGCGCCGGCGGCCGTCAGGTGCCGGGCAGTGCCCAGCCGTTCGACCCGGTCGTTCTGACCCGGGCCACGGCGACGCTGGAAACCGGCAACTCGTGGAACGCGTTCGCACCGCAGCCTGCCGAGGCCGCCCAGTCCGGCCAGTTCGCCCCGGCCGCCCAGGCCGCTGACCCGTACGCGGGCCAGCCGGTTTACGACGCCGAGCCGATCTACACGCCCGGTATCGCGTACCAGGAGCCGGTTGCCCCGGTCCACGCGGAGCCGATTCCGACGTACGACATGGGCACCCCGGTCGCCGGTCGGGTTCCGGCCGCGCTTCCGGCGCTGCCGTCCGCCCCGTCGGCCGGCCCGGCCTGGAACACCGAACCCCCGACCCAGCCGAGCTGGAACGAAACACAGCCGAGCTGGAGCGAAGCACAGCCGGCGTGGAACGCTCCTGTTCCCGCCGTGGAGGCCCCGATGGCTTCTGCCATTCCCCCGCAGGCTCCGCAGCTCCCGCAGCAGCGCAATGTTGACAACTTCCACAACGCTCCCGCGCCGAGCTCCGAGCCCGCACGCAACGGCAACGGGAATGGCAACGGCACGCCGCTGCGCCGCCGGGTTCCCGGTAGCCAGCTGCCGGCCGAAAGCGCTCCGCAGCAGCACGCCAAGGCACCGTCTCAGGACGACGCCCTCGCTGCCCGGGCCGCGTTCGACGCCTTCGAGGCCGGTGTCAGCCAGGCGCAGTTCGACACGAGCGTCTCGATGCCGGCGCCCGAGGTCAGCCAGCCCCAGCTCAGCCAGCCCCAGCTCGGCCAGCCCCAGTACGGCCAGCCGAACTTCGACCAGCCCCAATTCGGCCAGCAGCCCTCATACGGCAGCCAGCCCCAGTTCAACGGTCAGCCTGAGTGGAACACCCCGGCACCCTCCTGGGACACGCCGGCCCCGGCTGCCGCCAGCCCGTCGTGGAACGCACCGGTGGCCGATCCGGCACCGCCGGCCCCGCCGACCACGCCCGGGAGCACCCCGCTGACTCGTCGCGTACCCGGCGCCACCCTGCCGGACGACGAGCCGCACCGTCCGACTCCGCCCCCGGCCCCGGCCCAGCTGGACCCGGATGCCGCGCGGGCTCTGATGGATCAGTTCGAGTACGGCGTCGCACTCGCGCTGAATGAAAGCCAGCCACAACACGAGGGACAACCGCGATGACTTCCCCCTATGCAGCTGCACAAAGCCAGCTCAGCGCTGAAGCCAAAACCTTCAACTGGCTGCTGGACTCCTTCACCTCCGGTACCGCGGGAGTGATCGAGGCCATCGCGGTCTCCTCGGACGGCCTGCTCATGGCCATGTCCGCGATCAAGGACCGGCCCAACGCCGAGCGCCTCGCGGCCGTGGTCTCCGGCCTGACCAGCCTCTCCGGCGGTGCCGCGAGCTGGTACCGGCTGGGCGCCCTGAACCGGGTCATCATCGACATGGCCGACGGATACCTCCTGGTCACCGCGATCAGCGCCGGCTCGGTGCTCGGCGTCATCGCGGACCGCAGTGCGAACCTGGGCACCCTGGCGTACGAGATGACTCTCTTCGCCACGCGCGCCGGTGGCGCCCTGAGCCCGCGCCTCATCGCCGAGCTGAAGAACGCCGTCCAGCAATGACCTACCCGGACCCTGACGCAGTGCCTCCGGCGCGGCCCGGAGTCCGGCCCTTCCTGCAATCCGGTTCGAAGCACTCGACCGGCGGCTACACCCCCACCGGGGAGCACCCGCCGGTCGAGCAGTCGAGCAACGCTCTACGCCCGTTCGTCATCACGTCCGGGCGGACCGATGGAGGAGACCCCGACATCGGTATGGAAACTCAGGTGACGGTGGTGGCTGGCTCACCACCGTCGCGGCTATCTCCGGAAACCAGGGCGATCGTGTCTCTCTGCGAAGAGAGCCCGATCTCGGTCGCTGAGATCTCCGCTCGGTTGCGCCTGCACTTGGGCGTCACCCGAATCCTCGTCGGTGACCTTCGGGCCACCGGCCAGCTGGACGTCCACGTCCTGGAAAATGACACACCTGACCCCGAGACCATCATGCGAGTGATCCGTGGACTTCGATCCATCAGCTAACCGCGTCGTCGGCACCGCGCGCATTCCCGGTGCCCCCGCGCCCAAAAAGGCGCCGGTCCCGGTAAAGATCATCGTGGCCGGCGGCTTCGGTGTGGGCAAGACCACGACGGTCGGTGCCATCTCCGAGATCTCACCGCTGACCACCGAGGCCGAGATGACGTCGGAGTCCGTGGGCATCGACGATCCAGGTCAGGCGACCATGAAGACCGGCACCACGGTCGCCATGGACTTCGGTGTTCTCACCATCGACCAGACCCTCAAGCTCTACATCTTCGGTACGCCGGGTCAGACCCGGTTCGCCTTCATGTGGGACGACTTGGTGAAGGGTGCACTCGGTGCCCTGGTTGTGGTAGATACCAACCGAATAGATGACTGTTATCCGGCAGTCGACTACTTCGAGCGCGCTGGGCTTCCGTTCGTCGTCGGCATCAACACCTTCAACGGGCAAATGAGCTACAGCATCGACGAGGTCCGCTGGGCGCTGGCGATCCGCGAAGACGTGCCGGTCGTCTCGTTCGACGCGCGTTTCCGCGCTTCCGTACGGGATGCCCTGCTCGTCGTTCTGGACCAGGCACTCGATAAGGCGATCAGGATGAAGACGTCGTAGTGTGTGCGCGGGTCGCCCGGTAACGGTTCCCAACCGCCCACAAAAGGGGCACAGTTGGAGTGCCGGGCGACCGCGTGAGAAAAATGAGGACGGTGACCGTGCGAGGCGGACTGGACGACGCGCTCGACAAGCTCGCCCGGCGTGATGAGCTGAGGCGGCGCGCCACCGGAGAGAACCCCGGCACTCCGCCGGCGGTGACCGAGCTGGTCGAGGCGATCGCGGGTGTGATCGCCCGTAATCCCCAGCTTGCGGTCACGGTCGGCGTCGAGGGCGCGGGCGATCCGGTGCTGCTCCACTTCGGTTTCGCCGACGGTGTCGTGCAGGTGAGCGCCGACAACTCGGTCGCGACCCGGGCCGCCGAGGCCGAGGCGAAACACGCCGATTTCGAGATCGACGTGGACCCCGAGCCGGTTTACGCCGAGCCCGTCTACACCGAGCCGGCCTACTCTGAGCCGGCCTATTCCGAGCCGGTCTATGCGGAGCCTGCGTACTCCGAGCCACCCCGGGCCAGCCGCGACGATCAGGATCGCTTCGGTCCGACCGATTTTGATTACGAAGAGCCCCCAACGGCCGAGCGCCCGTTCGTCTCACCGTCCTCTTCGGAGGCTTACGAGCCGGCCCCACACCCGTTCGCCGCGACACCCCCACCCCCAGTTCCACCCCAAACCCCCCTTGGGTACGCGTCACCGCAGGCCTACCCCGAGCCCCAGGCGTACGCCGAACCGCAGCCTCCGCAGCCGGCCGCGCAGCCCGGTTTCCCGCAGCCGCTGGCGAAACCGATCCCGCTCAAGGTGGAGCGCCCCGAGGAGACCGAGCAGGCCGCTCGCCGGCTGGCCGCCCTCCTGCGCGACGACCCCACCCTGCTGGACGCCCCGCACGACTGATCGTTCTGGCCACGCGGCGGTCACCTAGAGTGACCATTTCCCTTTAGTGCCGTCGCGCCCCAGGATCTCACTCTCCGCAGTCACACCACTCCGGCGCGAATTCAGTTCCGATCCCTGCAAATCGGGCGAATCGCGCCCGATTTTCGACGCCTCACGCCTTGTGAGATGTCTGGGTTAGCCCTTTTGGTCGGTATGCGGCGCCGTTCCTCTCACCGCTCTTGAGTCACGCTCGGTAGTTACCTAATGTCCTATTACGTCCAAGAGCGCGGCCCGCCGAGCTCGACGGACATCACGAACAGTGACTGGGACGAGGGAGGTACGAGATGTCCTGGGCGAACAGCTGGCTCATCGCGATCACGGGATACGCCATCCTGCTGGCCTGGCCGATCTCCACACTCGTCCTGGTGTGGTTCGCGGTCCGGTACAACGGAACACACCGAGCCAAGGTGATCAACAAGGCGGTCGCCGGCGGCGACGGACGCCCCCAGCACTTCTGGGTCATCGTCCCGGCCCTCAACGAGGAAGCCGTCGTCGCCAATACGGTAAACGCGGCCCTGCGGCTGCGTGGCCCGGCCGGAACCCTGGCCCGGGTCCTGGTCGTGGACGACGGCTCGGACGACCGGACCCCCGAGGTCCTGTCCGCTATCGATCACCCTCGGCTGAGCGTCATGCGGCGTGAGCTGCCCAACGCCCGGCAGGGCAAGGGCGAGGCGCTGAACGCCGCGTACCGCTTCATCTCGGAGCGCACCGCGGAGGCCGGCGTCAGCCCGGAGCGCGTGGTCATCGGCATCATCGACGGCGACGGCCAGGGCAGCGAGAACATCCTGGTCGAGGTCTCCCGGCTGATGCGTGACACCAAGGTCGGCGCGGTCCAGGTGCAGGTACGCATCCGCAACCGCAACAAGCTCCTCGGCGCCGTACAGGATCTGGAGTTCGGCGCGATCGTCGACGCCTGCCAGAACCTGCGCGACGTCCTGGACACGGTCGGCCTCGGTGGCAACGGCCAGTTCAGCCGACTCTCCACATTGCAGGCTCTGGGCAGCGCTCCGTGGTCCAGCTGCCTCGTCGAGGACCTGGAGCTCGGCCTGCGGATGCACCTGGGTGGCGTCTCCATCCGGTACACCTCCCGCTCCTCGGTAACCCAGCAGGCCGTGGTCGACGTCCGCCGGCTCACCCGGCAGCGGACCCGGTGGGCGCAGGGCAACATGCAGTGCGCCCAGTACCTGATGCGCCTCTTCTCGTCGCGGCGGATCGCCCGGACCGCGCTCGCCGAGATGCTGCACTACCTGCTCTCCCCGTGGGCGAACGCGATGGTCACGGTGGCGATCATCGTGATGGGCGCCTCCGGCACGGCCGGCCTGCTGATCGGCCACCCGGTCCCGTTCCTGCCGACCTGGGCCGTACTGGCCGAGAGCGGCGCCATCTGGATCGCTGTCACCACGTTCCCCGGCCTGCTCTGGGCCGTGGTGCACCGCAACAAGCGCGGCGACGAGGGCCTGTCGCGAATGCTGGTCGCCGCTCTCGCGTACCCGGCCTTTCTGGTTCTCGGTCTTGCCGCCACCTACCGCGCGCTGGGCCGCCAGGCCAGCGGCCGTCAGTCCTGGGCCAAGACCGAGCGCCTCGTGGAGGAGCCCATCCTCCAGCCCGTCGCCGCCTGAAAATCCCCCTCCCCCTGCAAGAAGAGAAGGCTCCCCCATGTCTCTCATGCGTGAAGTTCACCTGATCGGCGGCACCCGCCCCGAGGCCGTCAAGCTCGCCCCCGTCGCCATCGCCATGCGGGAGGCCGGCCTGCTCCAGCCGGTCCTGCTCGCCAGCGGACAGCACCCCACGATGGTCACCCAGGCGCTCGCCGCCTTCGGCCTCGAGCCGGACATCACCCTTGAGGTCGAGCGCTCCACCGGCACCCAGGCCGAGCTGCTCACCGCGATGGTCCGCGAGCTCGACGAGCTCTGGTCGGTACGCACACCGGCCGCCGTGATCGTGCAGGGCGACACCACGACGAGCCTGGCCGGCGCGCTGGCCGCGTTCTGGCGCCGCATCCCGGTGGTCCACCTGGAAGCCGGTCTGCGCTCCGGTGACCTGGACTCGCCGTTCCCCGAGGAGGCGAACCGCCGCCTGGTCGCCCAGGTCGCCTCGCTGCACCTGGCGCCGACGCCGCTGGCCGCGATGAACCTGCTGGACGAGAAGATCGCCCACACCGACGTCCTGATCACCGGCAACACCGTGGTGGACGCGACCCTCGCGATGGCCGGCCGCAAGCTGCCGTTCGAGAACGCCGCCCTGCAACGTCGCGCTTTTAATGAGAGCAGGCTGGTCCTGGTCACCGCGCACCGCCGGGAATCCTGGGGCGAGCCGCTCGACCGCATCCTCGCCGCCGTCAAGGAGCTCATCGAGCGCTACGACGACATCGAGGTCGTGCTGCCGAGCCACCCGAACCCGGCCGTCCGCGCCCAGGTGGACGCCGCTCTGGCCGGTGTCGAGCGGGTCACCATCACCGACCCGCTGCCGTACCCGGACCTGTCCCGGCTGCTCTCCGAGGCGTACCTGGTGCTCACCGACTCGGGCGGCATCCAGGAGGAGGCTCCGTCGTTCGGTGTTCCGGCGCTGGTGCTGCGCGATGTCACCGAGCGCGTCGAGTCACTGACCGCGGGCTGCGCGAAGCTGGTCGGCTCGGACACCGCGCGGATCGTCGAGGAGGCGTCCGCTCTGCTCGACAGCCGGGTCCGCCGCGACGCGATGACCGCCGGCGGAAATCCGTACGGTGACGGGCTTGCCGCCCGGCGTACCGCGCAGGCGACCGCCGCGCTCCTGGGTCTCGCACCCGCCCCCGAAGCCATGCCCGTTTCGCAGAACGTCGTCACGTCTGGAGCACTTGCCTGATGCGCGCCCCGAAGATCTCCCGCCGCACCCTGCTCGGCGCCGGCGCGGCCACGGCCGCAGCCGTCGCGGTCGGCGTCAACAGCATGGCCGCCGACGCCGCTCCCGCCACGACGACGAGCACGTCGAAGACCGGCAAGGCGGCGCCCGGCGCCGGCTCCGCGAAGACCCTCGTTCTGTACGACACGACGAACGACTACGGCTGGCTCGGCGAGGTCTACGCCACCCAGACCGCGAACCTGGCCTCGCACTTCGGCACCTGGACGGCCGCGCCGGTCGCGAAGTACAAGTCCGGCGACCTGAACGCGTACACCGCGGTCATCTACCTGGGCTCGACGTACGACGAGCCGCTGCCGGCCGCGTTCCTGACCGACGTGATGGCCACCAGCAAGCCGGTCGTCTGGGTCTACGACAACATCTGGCAGCTCGCGGCGAAGGACGGCTTCACCACGAAGTACGGCTTCGCGAGCGGCACCTTCGACCTCGCCGCCGTCACGGAGGTCGCGTACAAGGGCAAGAAGCTGACCCGCAGCTCGGACAACAACTCCGGGATCATGAACCTGCCGATCAGCGACACCGCCAAGGTCAGCACGCTGGCCACCGCGGTACGCGCCGACGGCACCACGTTCCCGTGGGCCGTGAAGTCGGGCAACCTCACCTACATCGGCGAGATCCCGTTCTCGTACGTCACCCACGACGACCGGTACCTGGTCTTCGCGGACCTGCTCTTCGACGCTCTCGGTGGCAGCACGACCGAGCGGCACCGCGCCCTGATCCGCCTCGAGGACGTCGGCCCGGACGCCGACCCCGCCGACCTCAAGGCGATCGCCGATTACCTGGCTGCCGAGAAGGTGCCGTTCAGCGTCGCCGTCTACCCGCGGTACCGGGACCCGAAGGGCGTCAAGAACAACGGCAAGGCCGAGGACTACACCCTCGCGTCGAAGCCGAAGGTGGTCGCCGCGCTGAAGTACATGCAGTCCAAGGGCGGCACCCTGATCATGCACGGCTACACCCACCAGTACGGCGCGGTGGCGAACCCGTACGACGGTGTGAGCGCGAACGACTTCGAGTTCTACACGGCGCACGTCGACGCGAACGACAGCGTGATCTACGACGGTCCGGTCACCGAGGACTCGGTCACCTGGGCGACGACTCGGATGGTCTCCTCCGGCGCGGTGTTCCTGGCGACCGGCCTGGGCGCTCCGAAGATCTTCGAGTTCCCGCACTACGCGGCCAGCCCGGCCGACTACCAGGCGGTGAACACCCTCTTCGGCAAGCGATACGACCGTGGCCTGTACTTCCCGGGCGTGCTGACCGGCGCGAAGTACGACTACGCACGCCAGTTCGGGCAGTTCTTCCCGTACACGGTCCGCGATGTGTACGGCTCGGTCGTGGTGCCGGAGAACATCGGCAACGTCGAGCCGGAGGCGTTCAACAACCACCCGGTCCGGCTGCCCGCCGACCTGATCGCCTCGGCCGAGCGCAACCTCGTCGTACGCGACGGCGTGGCGAGCTGCTTCTACCACCCGTACCTCGGCACCGACCACCTGAAGACGCTGGTCACCGGCGTCAAGGGCCTCGGATACACGTTCGTCTCGGCCGACACCATGCTGAACGGCTGATCAACGATGGATGTCGTGGATTTCTGGGTCCAGTCGTGGACCGCCGACGATCTGCCGGCCGCTCGCCGGGTGCTCACGCCTGACTGCGAGACCGAGTGGAACCTCGACGCTCCGGTGGACGACGAGGAGTTGCTCCAGGTCCTGCACCGGATCGCTGCCTTCTCGGATCGGGTCGAGCTGATCGCGCGTACCGACGCGATCGACGGCGCCGCGCTCATGTACGACCTCGCCGGGCCTTTCGGCACGGCGAGGCTCGTCGAATTCCTCGCGGTCGAGGATGGCTTGATCAACGAGATCAGGCATGTGTACGACGTAGCGGCGATCGACCGCTTCTTCCCGGGCCTGTACGCCAATTAGGCCGTTTTCTGGCCTATCACGTGGGTAATTTCGGGGTCATGCCTTACGACTTGCAGATCGTGGTCGACAGCAGCGACCCGCACACGCTCGCCGACTGGTGGGCGGAGACCCTCGACTGGCAGGTGGAACCGCAGGACGAGGCGTTCATCAAGGACATGGTCGACAAAGGTTTCGCGACCGGCGACGAGACGAAGATGCACAACGGCAAGCTGGTCTGGCGGATCGGCGGGGCGATCGTGCACCCGGACGGCGCCGGCCGCAGCCGGATCCTCTTCCAGGCGGTGCCGGAACCGAAAACGGTGAAGAACCGGGTGCACGTCGATGTCCGGGTGGGCGACCAGGACCGGGAAGCCGCGCGCGACAAACTGATCGCGCGCGGCGCCGCTTTCGTCAAGGCCGGTCAGCAGGGGCCTTACTCGTGGTTCGTGATGACCGACCCCGAGGGCAACGAGTTCTGCCTCACCTGACCGGGAGTGCGCGGCCTAGCAGGCTGAACAGCGCCTCCCAGTGCCGCTGCTCGGCGGCGGCATCGTGCATCGCGGTGTCGGCCATCGTGAAACCGTGCGGCGCGCCGGCGTAAAGCTCCGAGGTGTAGGTGACGCCCGCCTCGGCGAGGGCCTCCTCCAGCGCTTTGATGTTGTCCGGCGTCATCGAACCGTCGTTGTCGGCGTGTCCGAAATAGACCTCGCTGGTGATCGGGCCGACGTGCCGGTGCGGGCTGGCCGGATCGTCGGTCACGATCTTCCCGGCGTGGAAGCTGCCGAGCGCTGCGAACCGGTCCGGCAGCGCGGAGACCGCGATCAGCGCGTTCCGCCCGCCCATGCAGTAGCCGACGATGCCGACCTGCTCCTTCTTGAAGAAGTCCAGGTACGCACGGGTGTCGGCGACCACCCGCTCGGCGGTGAGCTGCTGCATCATCGGCATGAGCCGGCCGAACGCGGCACCACGGCGCTCCTCGTCGACCAGGTCGGCCGGGTCGACGAGCGGACTGCGCGCGCTGCGATAGAAGAGGTTCGGTGCGAGGACCGCGTACCCACGCTCGGCGATTCTGCTCGCCATCTCCATGATCTGCGGACGCAGACCGAACGCGTCCATGAAGAGCAGGACTCCCGGAAACGGCCCGTCGCCGGCCGGCGTGACCAGGTAGGCGTCGGCGACGCCGTCCGCCGTCGGGATATCGACCTGTTGCCGCATTTCGCTGACCTCCGGCACGTCTGATGATGATCGTCCGGACCGTAACATCGGATCTCCGTCTTTCCCTGTGAACGTCGTATCCTCATGCGCATGGCCACCCGGCTGCGTGCGGACGCCCGACGAAACCGAGCCGCCCTGCTCGCCGCCGCTCGTGAAGTCTTCGCCGCGCAGGGGCTCGACGCGTCGCTGGACGAGATCGCCCGGCGGGCCGGCGTCGGCAACGCCACCCTCTACCGTCGATTCCCCAGCCGGCGGCACCTGATCGCCGAGGTCTTCGCCAGCCACATGACCGCGGCGGTACGCCTCGCCGAGCAGTCCCTGGAGCACCCCGACCCGTGGGCCGCGTTCGTCGGTTACCTCACCCGGGTGTGCGAACTGCAGGCCACCGACCGCGGGCTGGCCGAACTTCTGGTCACCACGGCTTTCGACGACGACGAGCGGCTCGCCGCCCTGCGCGCCTCGGCGCAGCAGCGTGCCGTCGACGTGTGTGTCCGCGCCCAGCGGGCCGGCCGGCTGCGCGCCGACTTCACCCGGACCGACCTGGCGCTGCTGATGATGGCGAACGCCGGGGTGGCCCAGCACTCCACCGACCCGCAGGCCTGGCGGCGTCAGCTGGCTCTGCTGCTCGGCGGCCTGGCGACCCGTATTTAGGGATCCTTTAAGCCGGAACGCGAGACTCCTTAAGCCGTACCGGACGAGAGTGATCATCCGTCGTCCTCTTCCGCGATCGGAGCTCACTCATGCAACGCAGCCGTCTGCGGCTCGCCATCTACGCCACAGCCGCGGTCGTCGCGGTCGGCGGCGGCATCGGCGCGGCGGTCGCTGCCACCACGCCCGCGTCCTCGGGCAAGCTCACCGCCGCCTTCGTGAAGGACAGCGACTGGGGTACGGGTTACCAGGCGCACTACACGATCTCCAACGGCACCGGCGCGACGGTGAACGGCTGGGAGGTGGCCTTCGGCCTGCCCACGACCGCGAAGCTGGGCAGCTCCTGGGACACCACGCTCACTGGATCCGGCGCGGTCAAGACGGCGAAGAACGCGGCCTGGAACGGGACCATCCCGGCCGGGGCGACCGCGTCGTTCGGCTTCATCGTCGCCGGCAGCGGCGCTCCGATCAGCTGCACCATCAACGGAGCTTCGTGCACCGGCGGAGCGGCCGTGACCACCGCGCCGACCGCCACCGCCACTGCTTCTCCCACGGCGACCAAGACCGCCACCGCTTCTCCGACGGTTTCGCCCAGCGCGAGCAAGACGGCCTCCTCGTCGCCGACCGCGACGAAGACCGCGACCGCCACCGCCACGCCGACCGCCACCGCGACCGCGACCGTGAGCCCGACCAGCACCTCCGGGACCAGCGGTAACGTCCTGGTCGCGCCGTACGTCGACATGGGCCTGCTCTCCAACGGCGCGACCACGCTCTCGTCGCTCGCGGCCGGCGGCAACGTCAAGTCGTTCAGCCTCGCGTTCGTGACCAGCTCCGGCTGCAAGGCGAGCTGGTTCGCCGCGTTCGACCCGCGGGCCAAGCAGTTCGCCGACCAGATCACCGCGGTACGCGCGGCCGGCGGCGACGTGAAGGTCTCGTTCGGTGGCGCGACCGGCACCGAGCTGGCCCAGGCGTGCACCAGCGTCTCCGCTCTGCAGGCCGAGTACCAGGCCGTCGTCGACGCGTACGACCTGAACTACATCGACCTGGACATCGAGGGTGCGGCCGTCGCGGACAGCGCGTCGGTGGCCCGCCGCTCGACCGCCCTGGCCGCTCTGCAGAAGGCCAACCCCGGCCTGAAGATCTCGCTGACCCTGCCGGTGCTGCCCGAGGGCCTCACCGCGGACGGCCTCAACGTGGTGAAGTCCGCCAAGACCGCCGGTGTCGACCTGGATCTCGTCAACATCATGGCGATGGACTACGGCCGCTCCGGCCAGGATTACGGCGACCTGGCGATCCAGGCGGTCAAGTCCACGAAGGACCAGATCAAGTCCGTGTACGGAAACAGCGACGCGGCCGCGTTCAAGATGGTCGGCGTGACCCCGATGATCGGCGTGAACGACGACAACGGCACGTTCACCCAGTCGGACGCGAAGGACCTGGTCACGTTCGCGAACGCCAACCACATCGGGTTCGTCTCGCTCTGGGAGATGCACCGTGACAAGAACGCCTGCTCGGGCGCGCTGTTCCAGTGCACCAACGTGACGCAGACGGCGTTCGAGTTCTCCCGCATCCTGGCAGGTTTCACCGGCTGACCCTCGGGGTAAGTCACGAGCAGCGCTATTCCGGGTCCCCCCGTCCCGGAATAGCGCTTTTCGTTGCCCTGACCGGCTTTGATCAGGCTCGTCGAGTCAGGCTTCGATCAGGCTCGTCGGGTCAGGCGAAACCGCGGCCGGCCTCGGCCAGCGACTCGCCGGCCAGGTCCCAGAACGTCGTGTCCGCCGGGTGCTCCAGCCAGACCGTCAACGAGACGCGCAACGTCACCAGGAACGTGGCGGAGATGAGCCTCGCGCGTACCCCTCGGGGGTCGGAACGACCCAGACGGCCGGAAACCTCCGCGGCGATCTCACGCTCCATCGCTGCGAAGCTCTGCATCTGTGCGGCGGCGAGCGACGGGTGCCGGCGGATCAGGCGCGTGCGCGCCGTCCACTCCGGATCAAGATCGCCTCGCTCTCCGTAGAACTCCGCGGCGGCCGCGCTGAGCGCCGCCCAGGCCGGCTCGTCCGGCGGACGGGCGCGGACCATGTCCGCCATCTGCCGCATCCGCAGGCGGTCGCCGTAGAAGAGCGCCTCCTCCTTGTTGGCGAAGTAATTCGAGAACGTACGCCGGGAGACGCCGGCCTCGTCCGCGATCGCCTCGACCGTGATCCGGTCCGGGCCGTGCTCCAACGCGAGGCGGAATGCCGCCTCGTACAGGGAGAGGCGAGTAGCTGCCTTCTTGCGCTCGCGAAGGCCCGGCTCGGTGGTCGGCACGCTCATGGGATGAGCATATCGGCGTGTGACTCAGTTCCCAATGAGAAAACTTGCGCAGCAGGCAAGTTTGGGTAGATAGTTGTATGCAGCAAGCATCACGGGAGGTGCCATGGAGAACGACAGCGGTTCGCACCGCTTGGTGGCGGCCCTGCAGGAGCTGCTCAAGGCGGTACGCCTGATGAAGCAGAGCTCGGTCACACCGGTCGGCACCGTCGGCGTCCTCACCGCGATCCGCCGCAGCGAGCCCCTCGGCTGCCACATGAAGGACCTCGCCGCCGAGCACGCGCTCGACCCGTCGACCATCAGCCGCACGATCGGCGCCCTGGTCCGCACCGGCCTGGTGGCCCGCGCCGCCGACCCGGACGACGGCCGCGCCAGCACCCTTCGCCTCACCGGCAAGGGCAACACCGCGCTCGACGAGGTCATCGCGCATTACGACCAGCGGCTCGCCGGCGCCCTCTCCGAGTGGAGCCCTGAGGAGATCGCCGCCTTTGCGGCATCACTGCAGCGCTTCGCCCAAGACCTGATCACTCAGCAATCCCAACTCGGCACGCCCAGCTTGGAGGCAGCGCGATGAGCGCCCCAACAACAACCCGGGCCGACCAGACCGCGATGACGCACCGCGAGATCATGGAAGCCCTTTCCGGGCTCCTGCTCGTGCTCTTCGTCGCGATGGCCAGCTCCACCATCGTCTCCACCGCGCTTCCGAAGATCATCGGTGATCTGAACGGCAGCCAGACCCAGTACACCTGGGTCGTCACGGCCACTCTGCTCACGGCCACCGCGAGCACACCGATCTGGGGCAAACTCTCCGACCTGTACAGCAAGAAGATGCTGGTCCAGATCTCGATCGTCGTCTTCGTGCTGGGATCGTTGATCGCCGGCTTCACCCAGAACACCGAGCAGCTGATCGCGGCCCGCGCGTTCCAGGGCCTCGGCATGGGCGGCGTGCAGGCGCTGGTCCAGGTGGCGATCGCCGCGATGATCCCGCCGCGGGAGCGCGGCCGTTACAACGGTTACCTCGGCGGCGTCATGGCTCTCGCCACCGTCGGCGGCCCGCTGCTCGGTGGCCTGATCGTGGACACCGACGCGCTCGGCTGGCGCTGGTGCTTCTTCATCGGCGCGCCGCTCGCCGTGATCGCCCTGGTCGTCCTGCAGAAGACCCTGCATCTGCCGGTGATGCGCCGGGACAACGTGAAGATCGACTACCTCGGTGCCAGCCTGATCGCGGCCGGCGTCAGCGTGATCCTGGTCTGGGTCTCGTTCGTCGACAGCACGTTCGCCTGGATGTCCTGGGAGACCTTCGCCATGGTCGGCGGCGGCCTGGTCCTGCTCGCTCTCGCCGTCTGGGTGGAGTCGCGGGTCAGCGAGCCGGTCGTCCCGCTGCAGATCGTCCGCCAGCGCACCACGGCGCTCGCCATCATCGGCAGCCTCGCGGTCGGCATGGCGATGTTCGGCGGCTCGGTCTTCCTCGGCCAGTACTTCCAGATCGGCCGCGGGTACAGCCCGACCCAGGCAGGCCTGCTGATGATCCCGATGATGATCGGCATCCTGATCTCCTCGACCATCGCCGGTCGGATGATCACCAAGAGCGGCCTGATCAAGCCGTACATCGTGGCCGGCACGATCACCCTGGTCGTCGGTTTCGCCGGGCTCTCGATGCTCGACCACGACACCTCGCTCTGGTACGTCGGCGCCTCGATGGCCCTGGTCGGCATCGGTGTCGGCATGTCGATGCAGAACCTGGTCCTCGCGGTTCAGAACACCGTCTCGCTCAAGGACATCGGCGCGGCCAGCTCGACGATCGCCTTCTTCCGCTCGCTCGGTGGCACGATCGGCGTCTCGGTCCTCGGCGCGGTCCTGGCCCGGCGGGTGTCCGAGTCGATGACCGAGCAGCTCGCCGCGGCGGGCGCGTCGGGCGGCAGCAGCGAAGGCGTCAGCGTGCTCAACCTGAGCAGCCTTCCGGAGGCGGTCCAGCACATGGTCCGGGCCGCGTACGGCGACGCCACCGGCCACATCTTCCTGATCTCCGCCGCTGTCGCGGTGATCGGTGTGATCGCGGCGATCGCGATGAAGCCCGCGAAGCTGCGCAGCACGGTCGACATCGGCACCCCGCCGGTCGCCGTCGAGAAGGAGCCGGTCCTCGCCAAGTAATTCGATCCGCGTTCACGACGCCCGCACTCACGATGAGTGCGGGCGTCGTCACATGTGGGCGATTGTCCGTTTACGCAGAGCTACTCTCGACGAACGCAGAGCGAAATCCTTCAGGCTTGGCAAGGCTCGGCCGATCGGAGCCCTCAGCAGGTGAGAGGAGAACCCGGGTGGACGAGCTCGTGAACAGCATCGAGGCACTTTCGGACGCTCTCCTCAAGATCGAGGACGAGCGGTCCTGGAACGCGGCGGCCGAGCTGCGGAACGCCCTCGCGATCGAACAGGCCGCGCTCGCCCTCGGCGACGAGTCGCTGGTGGCCCGGGCGCAGCTCTGCCAGGCCAACATGCGGCTGCGGTCCGGGGACGTGGCGGCCGCGTCGGCACAGATCTGGCAGGTGCACCAGTGGGCGCTCAGCCACGACGACCGGCGGCTGATGGCGCGTACCCACCTGGTCTGGTCCTACATCCACCAGCACCTCAGCGACGCTGAGCAGGCGCTGGAGCAGGCCGTGCTCGCGGTCGAGCTGCTCGACGGCGACGCCACCACGCACATGCACATCTGGCACCGCACCAAGCTGGCTGACGCGCTCTGGGCGGCCGGCTCGATGGACGCGGCCCGGATCCGTTACCAGCAGGCCGAGCAGCTGGCCGTCGAGACCGGCTCTCCGGCCCTGCTCTGCCTGCTGAACAACTACGCGTACACCGAGTTCGACACCGGCAACCAGAAGCGTGCCGAGGAGGTCGCCGACCGGCTGCTGCTGCTCGCCGACGAGCGGGGCGAGAAGCTCGAGCCGGCGTACCTGGACACCGTCGGCTGGATCCAGATCGGCAACGGCCGGTTCGCCGATGCCGAGGCCACCATGCACAAGTGCATCGAACGGCACGAGGAGGGCCGGTACGACGCCGCCGACGCGCTGGCGATGTACCTGCTCACGCTGGCCCGGGCGCAGCGGGGCCTCGGTGCGTACCAGCGGGCCCAGTCCACCCTCGACACCTCCCGCGGCATGTGCCTGGAGCGTGACCTCGGCGATCTCTTGGTGCGCGTTCACCAGGAGCAGGCCGAACTGCACGCCGCCCAGGGTGCTTTTGCGGAAGCGTTCGAGGCGCACAAGGTCTTTTTTAGTGCGTACCAAAGCAGGCACTCGCTGCAGCGGGAGGCACGGACCCGGACCCGGCAGGCGATGTTCGAGACCGACGAGGCTCGGCAGGAGGCCGAGCGGTTCCGCGAGCAGGCTCGGCGTGACCAGCTGACCGGCCTGCACAACCGGAGGTTCGTGGACGAGAGGCTGCCGGAGCTGATCCAGAGCGACCCCGCCCTCACCGTCGCCCTGGTCGACCTCGATCACTTCAAGCAGATCAACGACCGGCTCTCGCACAGCGTCGGCGACCAGGTTCTGGTCGCGGTCGCCGACCTGCTGGCCCGAGGCGTGGCGGGCGCCTGCCCGGACGGTTTCGCGGCCCGGATCGGCGGCGAGGAGTTCTTGATCGTGCTGCCGAGCACGAACCCGCGCCGAGCCAGAACGATCCTGGACAACATCCGGCGGTCGGTCCGCGCTCACGATTGGGCACCGATCACCCACGGTCTGCCGGTCACGGTGAGCATTGGTGTCGCGGTCTCCGACGAGGTCCCGGCACCGACCCAGCCGACCCTACTGTCCACAGCAGACAGTCGCCTGTACGCTGCCAAGCACGCAGGACGTGACCGCGTCGTCTCCGCCACCGACCATCGGGGCGGCACGAGAGGGCATGCCGCGCACGCCTCGGCAGCCTGACGACCCGGCACATTCGGTAGCCGTATTCGGTCTCCGGGGGTTAAGTCGGTCAATCATTGCCGCTACCCTGGACGGGCCGAGTTGATCGGCGACGGGGTCGTGGCGCAAGGAGGCGGTCGTGGACAAGGCCAGCAACGAGGTGGCCCCGCCCGGGGTCAATATCAACGTCCCGCACTCCGCCCGCATCTACGACTACTGGCTCGGCGGCAAGGACAACTTCGCCGTCGACCGAGCCGTCGGCGAGGCCATGATGAAAGCCATCCCCGGCATGCGTTACATGGCAGGGGAAAACCGCAAGTTCGTCCACCGGGTCGCCCGCGACCTGGTGGCGAAAGAGGGCATCAGCCAGTTCCTGGACGTCGGCACCGGCATCCCGACCCGGCCCAACCTCCACGAGATCGCCCAGGGGCTCAACAAAGAGGCCCGGGTTGTCTATGTGGACAACGACCCGATCGTGCTGGTCCACGCCCGCGCCCTGATGATCAGCACGCCGGAGGGCCGCAGTGAGTACATCTCGGCCGACATCCGCGATCCGCGGTCGATCCTCGATGACCCGGCGCTGCGCGAGACGCTGGACCTGACGAAACCGGTCGGCCTCACCCTGATCGCGATCCTGATGCTGCTCTCCGACACCGACGACCCGTGGGCCACGGTGGCCGCGCTGCGCGACGCTCTGCCGTCCGGCAGCCTGCTGGCGATCACCCACCCGACCGCCGACTTCAACGCCGACGAGGTGAACGCGGCAGTCGCCGCCGCAACCGGCGCCGGGATGACGCTGGTGGCCCGCACCGAGGACGAGGTGCGGCGCTTCTTCGGTGATTGGGAGATGCTGGAGCCGGGCCTGGTCCCGGTGTCGAGCTGGCGGCCCGACGACGAGGTCGCCGACCCGAAAGCCGCCTATTACTGGTCCGGGGTCGCGCGCAAACCCTGAGACACGTCACGCATGTGAAAACCCCCGCCGGCTCGGCCCGGCGGGGGTTTTCCAGTAAAGCTCGATTTTTCAGGGAATTTCCAAGACCGGATGGGCGGTCCAGCACGGGGAACCGGACCGTCCATCCGGCGTCAGACGGGTGTACTCCGTAACACCCGCAAGCGCGGACGCTTGCACGCCGGCGGGACGGGCAACCGCCCCGCCCGGATCAACATCTCCCGGACCTCGCCGGCATGGCCGGCCCGGTCGACGACCACGCCTCGCACACCGAACCAGGTGTCACCGTCGTGCGGGATCGGCTTCGACCGGTCGACACGCGTCACCCGGAGCCGGATCGAGCCGACGCCGTAGCAGTAATCCGTCTCGGCGAACTCGTACACCGGCCAGAGCGGGCTGCTCGGCCGCAACCGATCGTTACGGATCCGTGGCGCCGACACGCCCCACCTGCTCCGGGCGGGCCGTGGGCCGGCCGGCCGTGGCTGGCGGCAACGAATGAGGTCACTCGCGCGCGTCGGACTCACCCTCCTCGACAGGCGACCCGGTGGTGGTCCAACCACCGGGCCGACTCAACGCGTACCTCACCCCGCCGAACCGGTGCGAGACCGTGCTGGCCCGCGAGTCCGCCGCGACAACTTCGCCGATGGCGGGCTCATCTCGGAACAGCAGCGCCGGATTCCCGCGGCGCGTCAGCTCGGGCACCGACGGACTCGTCGGATCAGGATGTTCCGGGCCGATGTTGGGTATCGACACACTCGTCACCTCTCGCTCAGAACGCCCCCGCCAGGGAGCCTCGCGCTGAGGCCGCAGACGTCGCTCCGCGACCGACCCATCACCTAAAGATGTCACCCTAAGTGACAACCATGGGGACCAGTACGTGCGTTATCATGCTCAAAATCACGTGACTACGCAAGGCCAGATGCACGTGCATCTGCATTCTCGGCCCGATTGGCACGTGACATCACCACCCCCGGATCGATCGGCGGTCCGGGGCTGACCAAGGGAGCTTGGAATGGCCTACATGGTCAACGGCATGCCAGCCGGCCAACTGCAGGGCGCTGTCTGGCAGAAGAGCCGTCGCAGCAACCCGAGTGGCAACTGTGTGGAGTGCGCTGTCCTGCCCGGTGGCGATGTCGCCATGCGCAACTCCAGGGACCCCGAGGGTGCTGCGCTGATCTACACCCGCGCCGAGATCGAGGCCTTCCTCGGTGGCGTCCGTGACGGAGACTTCGACAACCTGGTCGCCTGAGACCGGAGACAGAAACGGTCCGGTCGCGCGGCGACCGGACCGTGCTTTTGTGTCCCGCCCTTGGCTCTCAGGCGGGCCGCCCGATCTCGTGCAGCAGCTTGCCGAGGATCTCGGGCGTGTGGTTCGGCGGCTCGGCGTCGATGCAGACCCGCTCCATCGCCATCGCGTAGTGGTCGACGTCCTCGCGCTTGTCCAGGTAGATCGCGCTGGTCAGCTGCTCGACGTAGACCACGTCCGGCAGCTCCGGCTCGGGGAAGCGCAGGATCGCGAACGGGCCGCCGGCCGCGGCGTGCCCACCGGCGTGGAACGGGATGATCTGGAGCCGCACGCCCGGCATCTTCGACGCCTCGATCAGTGCCTCGATCTGCTGGCGCATCACCTCGACGCCGCCGATCGGCCGGCGCAGCACAGCCTCGTCGATCACGGCCCAGAGCTGCGGGCCACCCGAGCGGGTGAGAATCTGCTGCCGGTGGCGCCGGACCTCGACACGGCGATCGATCTCCGCGGCGCTCGCGCCCGCGTGACCCAGCATGATCACCGCGCGCGCGTAGTCCGGCGTCTGCAGAAGGCCCGGAACAAACTGGATCTCATAGGTACGAATGAGCGAGGCCGCCGCCTCCAGCCCGAGGTACGCCTGGAACCAGCCGGGAAGGACATCGCTGAAGTGATGCCACCAACCCGGGCTGTTGGCCTGCCGAGCGAGCCCGATCAATGCTTCGCGCTCGTCATCGTCGACCACGCCGTACATGGTCAAGAGGTCGGTGACGTCGCGTTCCTTGAAGCTGACCCGGCCCAGTTCGATCCGGCTGATCTTCGAACCGGAGGCCCGGATCTCGTAACCGGCCGCCTCACGGGTGATTCCCTTGGACTCTCGCAGCTTCCGGAGCTGGGAGCCGAGCAGAATGCGGAGGACGGTCGGGCCACCGCCCGGCGCCTCCTCCTGCGAACCCGCGCTCACCTGACTCCTCGTCGCCACGATGTGACTGCCCGGCACAGTCACAAGCATCCTAGAGCGGAGATCGTCCGCCGCGAAACCACGTCTGGCAGTCGACCGGGCGCATCTGCGCGGAGCAGATGCACGTGCAGACGGCCTTGCGGACGCACTTGATGACGAGCATGATAGCTGACAGACACGTACCGACCGCTAACACAGCGTGCCGAAAAGTCAGACTGCTCGGACGATGTGTGGTCCCCGCCACCAGCCTCAGTGAGAAAAGTGGAGGCACACACATGTCGAAGACCATGGCGTCCACGCCGACCGTCACGCCGCCGCATCGCGACGCGGCCGACGTGGCTCCGTCCGAGAGCTACCGCCCGGCGGATCCAGTGTGGGTCTACCGAGACGGCTGGCGGGCCGGCGTCATCGAGGCGTCCTCTCCTCGCGCGGTCACGGTGACCTACCGGCCGGACAGCCACCGCGGCACCGGGGTCGACACGTTCACCGCGCCTTACGTGACGTCGCGCCTCGACAGCGACCCGGCGCTCGATCACCGCGGCCTGCGCCTGGTGCGCCGCACGCCGATGAACAGAGGCCCGCTTTCATGACCGGCGCCGTGACCGTCTCAGCCATAGTCGGACTGCTGAGCCTCTTTTCCGGAGTGGCCCTCGGGTGGTACCTCCGGCGTACCAACGACTGGTGCCCCACTTGCGGTGAGCAGCTCACCTGCGGCGGCGTCTGCCAGCTGAGCCTGGGTCACCGGGCCGAGCAGCCCCTGCACTCCTGAGGCTGCGGTACTTTTGCGTTCATGACGGTCGTGGGTCTGACGTGCGCCGAGCGTGACGCCGCCCTGTCCCGCGCATTCGAGTTCCTGGGCCGCCGGTGGAACGCCGCGGTGCTGGGCAAGCTGCAGGACGGACCGGCCGGTTTCCGGGAGCTGTCCCGCCTCATCGACGGCATCAGCGACTCCGTCCTGTCGAACCGCCTGTCGTCTCTGGCGGCCGCCGGCCTGATCGATCGCAGTGTCGACGAGGGGCCACCGATTTCGGTCACGTACACACTGACGGATTCGGGGCGGGCACTGGGCCCGGCGCTGCACCAGATCGCGCTCTGGGCCGACGAGCATCTTCCCTGATCCCTGGTGATCATCTTCACGTGGCTTCCGGCGACTTTCTGACGGCTTTCTGATGGCGGGGCGCTACTTTTTTAGAAGTGGATACTGTTTCTGAAGCGAGCCCTCGCCTGAGCGCTGACGGGCGCGCCCTCCTCTTCACCGACGCACGCACCGCCTCGGCCTTCGCGCCGACCCCGGTCACCGACGAGGAACTCGCCGAGATCTGGGACCTGGCGAAATGGCCGCCGACCGCGGCAAACACTCAGCCGTTGCGGGTGCTGTTCGTGCGTACCGAAGAAGGCAAGAACCGACTGATCCCGCTCCTCAACGAGGGCAACCGGGCGAAGTCGCAAAGCGCGCCGGCCGTGGCCGTGCTCGCGCTCGACACGTCGTTCCACGAGCACGTGCCGCAGATCTTCCCGCACAACCCGGGCCTGCGCGATGTGTACGAGGCGAACGAGGGCCTGCGGATCACCAACGGCACGTTCAGCGCCGCGCTGCAGGTCGGCTACTTCGTGCTGGCGGCCCGCGCGGTCGGCCTGGTCGCCGGGCCGATGACCGGTTTCAACAAGGCCGGCGTCGACGCCGAGTTCTTCCCGGACGGCCGGTTCAAGTCTCTGGCCGTGGTCAACCTCGGACACCCGGGTGAGAACCCGTGGCGCGACCGGCTGCCGCGGCTGGAGCCGGCAACGACGGTGCAGTGGGCTTGATCGTGCTTTTGGGGCCCGGCGCTTCTCCGCCGGGCCCTTAATCTCTACTTCCAGGTGTCGCCGGTGAGCCGCTCGTAGACCTCGACGTAGCGGTTCCGAGTCGCCTCAACCACTTCTTCGGGAATCTCCGGTCCAGGTGCGGTCCGATCCCAATCGGTCAGCTGGCCGGACCAGTCGCGCAGGAACTGCTTGTCCAGGTACCGCGGCACACTGCCCGGTTTCCACTCGTCGGCACTCCAGAAGCGCGACGAGTCAGGCGTGAGCAGCTCGTCGCCCAGCTTCAGCGTCCCGTCGTTGGACGTACCGACCTCGATCTTGGTGTCCGCGATGATGATGCCCTTGGCCGCGGCGATCTCCGAGCCCCGCCGGTAGATCTCCAGCGTGACGCGGCGCAGCTCCTCAGCCAGCTCCTTGCCGACCCGTTCCACCGTCTGCTCGTACGTCAGCGGCTCGTCGTGCCCACCACCGACCGGCTCCTTGGTGCTGGGCGTGAAGATCGGCTCCGGAAGCCGCGACGACTCCACCAGCCCGTCCGGCAGCAGGTTGCCGGAGATCTTCTTCTCCCGCTGGTAATCCTTGAGCCCCGAGCCCGCCAGGTAACCCCGGGCGATGCACTCCACCATGACCATCTCAAGGCGCTCACACCGAATGGCCCGCCCAGCAAACTCGGCCGGCACGTCGGTCGCCGAGATCACGTGGTTCGGCACCACGTCGGCGAGCTGCTCGAACCACCAGAGTGAGAGCTGAGTGAGAATCTTGCCCTTGTCCGGAATCGGCGTGGGCAGGATGACGTCATAGATCGAAATCCGATCCGAGGTGACCAGGAGAAGGTCGCCCCCGTCGGCATAGACGTCCCGAACCTTGCCGGAGTGCAGCAGCTCCACGTGAGTGTTCCCCCTGGTCATGTATTGGCCTAGTCGGATCAACGGTAACGAGTGCGCTGCCGCGGACTCTCGCCGACTCCATCGCCGGCACGTCAAGACCGCAAACGGGCGCAAAGTCCTTGAATACCAGACAAGCCGCTGCGACCTTGTCGCTCGTTCTCCACGACTTCCGCCAGGACGAAGTGTCGCAGGATTCGTCGCTGGCGGAGCGAGCTCCAGGACAACGATGGCTATCATCATCAGGTGTCGCAAAGCCAAGCGAACCCCCCGCACAGGCGCCAACGAGCGCGTGAAATCGATGCGTTCGACCCATTATCGCTCGACAGCCTGCAGAAGGTCATACGCGAGCGCCTTGAAGGAGTTCAGCCGGAACAATTTCCTCCCGACGACTTCCTGGGCGCCGGTGTCTACGCCCTCTACTACGTCGGAGACTTCGACCTCTACGCACCGTTGCGAGAAAGTCAATGCCGCGTACCTATCTACGTCGGCAAGGCAGAGGCGGGAAACTCCAGCTACGGAGATCCCGCCGACAAAGGCGGCTTGCAGCTAATAAAGAGGATCGAGAAACATGCGAAGTCAGTCGCAGAGGCGACTGAGACCCTCGATGTCAGGGACTTCCGTGTTCGCTACTTACCGATCGATGACGCGTGGATCGTGCTCGCCGAACGAGCGCTGCTACGTTCGTACCGTCCGGTGATCTGGAATACAGTCATGCCCGGCTTCGGTTCCAATGTCCCCGGGTCCGATCGACAGAATGCTCGATCCATTTGGGACACGGTGCATCCTGGACGCCCTCGTGCCGGACGTCTATGCAACCGCCGATTCACTCTAGCTGAGATGCATGAACGTGTTCGGCTGGCGATCGCTGCCTCTGTTGCGATAGACGAAGACGAACAGGATGACGCTATTGCAACACTTGAGGACTATCGAAAGCGACCGATCTGGCGACCAAAACTAGGTCGCGAAAGCGGGCCCCGCGTCGTCGTTCAAGACATCGATCGCTTCACGGCTGAGATGGATCGACTCGGTCTCGAGATTCCTGAGTACCGAGTGGTCAGTGATGAAAACTTCGCCTCGAATGATCCAGAAATGTTGGCAGAAAGAAGCACATCACCTTCAGCGCTGGATGCGCTGCCAGGGTAAGCCCTTTTCAAGCTGACAGTGCTGGTCAGGCGCAGGCGCGGTGGGTAGTATCGACTTAGGACGAGTGTCCCGATAAGACAGGACACGACCAAAATCCTATGCCCCAACCGAAAGCCTCGGTGTCCTGTCTTAGACCGCCAAGATCCCACTGTCCAATCGGAGTCTGAACCACCTCGCTGACCGCATCCGGGCCCGTTGCCGTGAACACGGCGTCCGCTGACGACACCTCAAATTCTGGTGAGCAGGCATTACTAGCGCTGACTCACCTGCGTAACGGAGACACCTACAATCGTCTCGCCGCCCAACTCAGCATCGGTGTGTTCACCGTCTAGCGCTACGTCCGCGAACCGTCGACCTGCTCTCCGCCGCTGCGGACGACATGGTCATCGCTATGGGCCGAACCCCGCCCGGCCGGCCTTCGCGATCCTCGGCGTCACCCTGATCGCGATCGACCGAGTCGCCAATTAGCGTACGCACCACTCCGGCAAGCACAAGAGGCATTGCGTGATCATGCACGCCACACTCCTTCCACGCCACGTCGAAGCCAACCCCTACGCAGATTGAAAAGGGCTCATTGAAAATGCAGGGCTTGCCAGTACTAGAATAATCTTTCTGGTTCGCCGTACGCGGTATCAGAATTCGACTCATGGCAGCCGATGGCCGGATCCGCCATGCCGCCCGATGGCGCCAATTGGTCGAGATCAGTGGGGTCAAATAGGCCGCGCGGTCGTATTACAGGATCGAAACGACCAGAAGCGGCTTCGAGCCTGCCCGCCGCATCCACCAATGCTTCGCGAAACGAGTTCTTTCCCACTGCGGCAGCAATATCGGCCGACTCAATCTCCGAGGTCAACGCAGCCAGTCGGTTCAACAGATCCTGGCGGACGCCGCCGTCCCGACAACCCAACTCTCCCATCCGAACATCGAGCACCACTCATCGCTGGCAATCGATGTTACCGCTCGGGCGGGGAGGTAGCTGCCCGTGATAGGGGACTCTGTTGACATCAACATTCACCAACGTCGAGAGCCGACCGCATCCGTTCGACCGCGTCGATCGCATCATCTTCCTCGACATCGTGCATCCATCGTGTCCGCCAGGGGGATCCGTCAGCCACGATGGCATCGAGAGCGGCTACCGCTAGAGCGCGCAACTCCGGCGTGCCGGCGACATCCTGCGTCTCGAGTAGAAATCTGGGAGCATAACCCGATCGAGAATCGGCTTTACCGCTCATCACTTGAAGCACCGTGGCAGCGGCTGCTAATGCCTCAGAGGCCTCCGCATCGGAAAAGCCCGTACGTTGCGTGGTAACCACAGTCATGGCATCTCGCACAATCGCGGCACGAGCCGCCCCGATCGCTGACTCTAACCGAGAACACCAGTCGACCGCGTCGTCGTTGTCGAAGGGTCCGAAATGCCAGGTCGCCATCGTCCTCAAATCGGCCAAGACTTCGCCACAGGTAACCGGACAGATGGTACACCTCGAAGTCTTCGCGAACAGGCTCACGCAGGCTCTCAGCGAGACCATGAACTTCCTGCTGCGCACCTCTGCTAGCTCGGCAAAGCTAGCGTGTCGTGCCAACCGCGGCCTGAGGAATGAACGGCACCTCAGCGAGACCGATCGCGCCCGCCTGGCAGCTCCAAACCCCCCTCGCGAAAGCCTGGCCGATTCGCTGAACGTACCCAGACCCCTGGTTGGATCTAGTTAGCCGACCGGTTCGCATATTCCAGCCCAAAGCGTTTGCCGGCACGATCCACTCGGGTCGTACCGCATGCGTGGCGTGTTCAAGACAGCGTTCGATGGCCACATAGGCCACATCCGCACGATCCGCGCCTAGAAAACCTGGTCATCGGGGTCCCGGAACCACGCGACCGCAAAGCCCAGCGCCCAAAAATTCATCGGACACCGCCTGAGCCTCACCGGCAGGAGACGCACAGACCACATTCGCCGGCAATTCGGTCGCTGCGGCCAGTATTGATCCTGAAAGCTCAACCCATATGCTGTGAACCGTTTGCGACCGAGGAATGTTGGAGAGGCATCGTGAGCGACTGGACCCCGGATGTCCCGACTGCTGGCACCATCGAGCTGCCACCTGACCCGAGAGCTCTCGACGCGATCGGGCGAAACCACTCGCTCGAGACCGCACTCGCGGACCTCGTGGATAATTCAGTCGATGCCGGCGCGACTCAGGTCGTGATCCGGCTCGTTATCGCCGATGGCCTTCCGCGTGCGCTCTATGTCGCTGATAACGGCTCTGGCATGGAACCGGACAAGATTGACGCAGCCATGACAGTTGGCGGCCGCCGCGAGTACGCAGCTTCCGATCTGGGACATTTCGGGCTCGGGCTTAAGGCTGCGTCGTTCAGCCAGGCACGAAGTCTCACGGTCCTGTCTCGTTCAGCCGGCCATGAGCCGGTTGGCCGCCGATGGCGGGTCCATGCGAGCGCGAACCGCAACTTCTCCTGCGATGTAGTGCCTATGCCGTTCGTAGTAGCGGAGTTTGAGCAGAATTGGCGAATTTCGTTCCAGAACTCCGGCACCATCGTCAGATGGGACGATGTAGTAACATTTCCGGCCGGCTCGGAGTCACACCGGGTAGAGGCTTTCATCGACCGCATGATCACTGGCGCGTGCCAACACCTCGGGATAGTTTTCCACCGCTTTCTAGAGCAAGGACGCCTAACCGTCGATTTCGAGGTCTACGACGTAGACGATTCATACGTTGGGCCACCGATTCCAGTCACGCCACTCAACCCCTTTGGTTATCTACGCTCGGGCGACCCGGAATTCCCCAAAACGCTGACCGCCGCGATCGACGATGTCACCGTCTCGTTCAAATGCCACATATGGCCCGGCAAGAACAACACACCTTCCTTTCGTCTACGTGGAGTAGCAACCGATCACCAAGGTCTCTACTTCTATCGTCGCGATCGCCTTCTGCAGTTCGGTGGTTGGGAGGGAATCCATGTGTCGCACCCGAAGTTGCAGCTGGCCCGGGTCGAAGTCGACATCGACGGGGACATCACCGGGTTGTTTCACATGAACGCGGAGAAATCGCGGGTTCTGGTAAGCCTGGAGTTCGCTCGCCTTGCCGCAGCGGCACGCTCGTCGGACGGCATCGGCTTCAACGAGTACTTCGACCTCGCTGAGCAGGTATTTCGGACGTCCAATAGCCGGTCAATGAAGCGGCGCTCAATGATCCACCCTGGGTCTGGCCTGCCGTCCTCGGTCAAAGACGTCATCCGGAAGGAGGTCCCCCCGATCATCGGCCAAGATCCAATCGAGATTCGATGGGATACGTTCGTCGATGACTCGTTCTTCCGAGTGGACCGCGAGCAGAATACCTTGTGGATAAACAAGAGATATCGGAAGATGTTACTTGGCGACAAACACGGTGGCCTTAACGATCTCCCACTCGTCAAGGCGTTGTTATACCTGTTGGTGGCAGATTCGTTTGAGGGTGAATACCACGGCGCTCGAGACAAGGACAACATCGAGTTGTGGCAGTCGGTCCTTACCACTGCCGTTCAGGCGGAGCGTCGATGACCTTGGGGAAGGCCCATGGATAGTCGCCATCATTCGGTCGAAAGCTTTGACCGATACCTCAAAAGCCATGTTCCCGTAGACCTATCAATCCGCGGAACTCCTGAGACATTTGTGTTCATTCGGCCTTCTAAGTCCGAACTCGGTTTGCGTATCGAGGTCAGTGCAGGCGCTCATATTCCGGATACCGGATTACACAACATCGTCACCCGACTAGCTAGACACGAGGGACGATTCTGGCTGGAAGTGGTCGTGGTCGAGACCGCACTCTTTCGGATCGCCTATCCAGTGTTGTGCTCAATGACCGACAGAGTCCAAATCGATAGGATGCCGCCAGCCGCCGCCTTACGCGAGACGCTCGCAGAGCTGACTTCGCTGCTTCGGGAACCCGAGTCGATCTCCATGGAGCGAGAAATCGGCCTATTTGGTGAGTTACTGACGCTTCTAGGTCTAGTCCCCGTACTCGGGGGCCTTCCGGCCGTGGAGGCCTGGCGAGGGCCAAGAGGCGAGGAGCACGACTTCGGCCTAGCCGACACGGACGTCGAGGTAAAGACAACGATCAGCGAGCGACGAGCTCACTGGATTGACTCGTTCACCCAGTTGCAGCCGACAACAAGCCGGCCACTATGGCTTATTTCGCACCAGCTAACCGGCGCGGGCACTGGTTTCGGGCGAACCCTGCCAGAACTCATCGACGAGGTCGGAGCAGCTCTTGCCGGCACAGCCCGAGCCGACTTTGAATCGAAGGTCGGGCTTGCCGGCTGGCGTGCCGCATACGCTACACAGGTCTCGTCCCGGTGGGAGCGTCGTCGAGGCAGCGCTGCTTTCGAGGTTGACGAACAGTTCCCAAAGTTGGTGCCCGACTCATTACAGCAGGCTGGCATCGCGATCGACCGGCTGGTCCAGGTCCGCTACCGGGTCGACTTGGACGGTCTGGCGGATCCGGACTTCACCCCATCAACCATCCAGGCCGCACTCGGATCGTAGGGACAAACATGAACGAGTCATTTGTCAGCGCGTATCTGAGTGCGCTCGGCGCGATGGTCAGCGGGCCGAAGGCTCTGGTGAGACGCGCCGCTCTTGAGGCGGAGGACCTCGACCCGAGTGTCGACGTCTCCGAGGATCGCTTGCGGGGATACGTCGCTGACTGCGACGTCAATGATGAACTCCGCGTAGAGCTACATCTTCGGCTGGCAAAGTGGGATAACGCCCCGATCGAGGATGGCTTGTGGATGCGTGATACGCGACCGAACACCGGAGTACGGCGAGCGCGAATCATGGAACTTCTCGCGCTCAGCGAAAAAACGGCCGCCGAGTTCTCGACTCAATTCTCCATCGCAGAGAACGAGACACTGATCGCCGGCGAGTGGGAACCTTGGTATACGGCTGATGTACAGCGGAAGCGGGACTTTTATTGGGGCCACTACATCGGCTACCTCCGTACCCGACGGAATTGGGGCGCCTCGGCGATCACCGCACTCGACACCGCTACCAGCCGAGTGGTCGAGCGTCTTACTGATCCGTCACAGACCTTGCCAGCTCAGACTAAGGGTCTCGTTGTCGGATATGTGCAGAGCGGCAAGACCGCGAACTTCGCGGGCGTCATCGCAAAGTCGATCGATGCCGGCTATCGCCTGATCATTGTGATGACCGGCACCACAAACCTGCTCCGCGAGCAGACTCAGCGACGGCTGGACATGGAACTCGTCGGACGAGAGAACATCCTCCGAGGTGCCGACGAGAACGGCCCCGACGCTGCCCAGCGCATCGACTACCTGGATGACCAAGACTGGATCGACGATAGATTCAACCGGTACGGGGTCCGCCCGACAGCAGTCGGCAAGCCGGAAATTCGAAGGATGACCACGCGGCGGTTCGATTACCGATCCCTGCAGCAGGGTTTGCCGGCGCTGGAGTTCGAGCGTGCCGACAAATCGAAGCCGCTTTGGCATCCAGATAACCTCTACTCCACGGATGCCCGGCTGATCGTAGTGAAGAAAAATGCCACGGTTCTGAAGAATCTAGTCGCGGACCTGAAGAGCAATGCCGATCGTCTTGACGACATCCCGGCTCTGATAATTGACGACGAGTCTGACCAGGCGTCCATCAACACAGTTGACCCGGACAAGCAACCGGCGGACGCGGAGAAAGAACGCACTGCGATCAACGAGCGGATTTCTACCCTCCTCCGGATGCTCCCGCGCGCACAGTACGTCGGGTACACGGCAACCCCATTCGCGAACGTCTTCGCTGACTTCACCGACAAGAACGA
Organism: Actinoplanes lutulentus; assembly: GCF_003259845.1. Classification (GTDB taxonomy): domain Bacteria; phylum Actinomycetota; class Actinomycetes; order Mycobacteriales; family Micromonosporaceae; genus Actinoplanes; species Actinoplanes lutulentus. Next base: position 86,584 of record NZ_QLMJ01000024.1, on the reverse strand, counting down.
CATCTTCCCGTCGAACTACATCCTCGCTCTACGGCGCCCATTTGGTTACATGGGAGTGGAAGACTTCCACGATATCGACTCGTCAGTCCCCGAATCAGAGCGAACCTTCGTGAATTCGAAGGAAAAGGCGCACGTTCGGCTACTCGGCGATGGTGACGATGAACAGGAGCTCCGACGCGCGCTCGACTCCTTCGTTCTAGCCGGTGCGATCAAGCTCTACCGGCGTCAACTGGGCATCAACGACTACAAGCACCACACGATGCTTGTACACGAGGCCGCCAAGAAGGCAAACCACAAACTTCGCCGAGAGGCCGTACGAGAACTCTGGAGAACGGCGGACTACTATCGATCCGCTGGCCTCCGGCGGCTCCAATCTCTTTTTGATCAGGATTTTGTCCCGGTCAGCCACGGACTTAGCCTGGGATATCCGATGCCGAGCTCGTTCGCCGAACTCGAGCCACTAATCGGCCAGGTGGTGCGAGAGATCGCACCGAACGGCGATCCCGTACTCGTGATCAACAGCGACAACAAGGAGCTCGACCAGGAAGAGCTCGATTTCGATCGCCGGCCGGTATGGCGGATCTTGGTCGGCGGCAACAAGCTCGCTCGAGGATTCACCGTCGAGGGCCTCACGATCACGTACTACGCCCGCAGCGTTGGCCATGCCGAGGCGCTGATGCAGATGGGCCGTTGGTTTGGGTTCCGCCCCGGCTATCGAGACCTCGTTCGTCTATTCATCACGCCCAAAATTCGGGATTCCTTCGAAGCGGCTTGCCGTGACGAGGAGCAATTCCGCGAAGAGCTTCGTCAGTTCGCTGTGATGGCCGACGGAAGACCACTGGTCACGCCGGAAGAAATTCAACCTCTAGTCGCCCGCCATGGACTACGCCCCACCGCAGCTAACAAGATGCGCTACACACGGCTAGTGGAGCGGCGTAGCCGCAGCAAGGAGCCAAGCTCCGGATACCCGACACTAACCGAGTCAGCGAAGCTCAAGAACAACATCACGGCAGTCACTCCATTACTCCGGGCCGCGTCAACCCCAGAGAACCTGACTACGGCGACCGGTCGCCGCTTCGACGCGTTGACCGGGCGGGTCACGCAAGCGGAAATGGTCAAGGCACTTAAGCAACTTCAATGGCGTCACGACGACACATTTAAGCCGGATCTCGCCTGGATCGAAGGCCTTGGCGAAGAACATATCGATCATTGGATCGTGGTTCTTCCGCAGTCGAAACGTCGTATTACTATCCGCGGCCTTGGTGAATTCTCGTTACACGGTCGCAAGATCGAGAACGACAGCGTTCGCGGCAACTCAGAAAGCCTTCATCGTGAAGCGCTCGCCTCACTCGCCGACCGAACGTCGATGACAGCTTGCGTCATCCTGTACCCGGTGATCGACAAAGAACGAGGAAATGAGGTACTTATTGAGGGTGAGTGGCCGGAAGGCGTCGTCATGGCACTCCGGCTCGAATTGCCCGAAAGGGCACTCCCTGTGGGTACTAAACCCTTGATTTACAAGTCTGTAGTGAAACGGCTTCCCACTGCGAACACCGAGTCGTGGTGAAGTCCTAAAATGCCCGAAATTTTGGTTCCTGAAAATGTACGCGATAAGGTGTTACGTGAGCTCTACCGACAGGTGGACGCGCTTGACTGGGAGGAAATCCCCTTGCGAGTCAGAACCACCTATTACACCCGATGGGTGGAAGACCACGCAATAGGTGGCTCTCTCGCCGACTACATGACGGCCGAGGGCATGCGAGTATGGCTCAAAGATGTTCCCTTGAAAGAATACGCACGCGCGGTAGAAAATTTCGGCCCTTATTCCCGATATGTAGCGAAGTTCCTAACGCCGCCGAGCGATTTCATCCCGAGCCTCCTTGGCGCTGAGTGGAGCGTCCAAGCAAGAAGCATCGGCGAGAAACCCATGCATTGTGTGGCCACCAATGGATCGATCGAACGTTACGTCTGTTGGGGCCGGGCTCGCAACTTCCGCGATCTCACCTGGGCGGCCTTGAATGAAGCTGTAGATTCAGTCCAGCGTCCCATGGTCATCGTTTACGTGTCAGACGAGATTCCAATTAATCCCAAACGGGCCGCTCGATTTCGCTCGATCGCTGAGCATTGTGGGATCGACCTGGACTTCACGCGGCGACATTGGAACACCGCACCGACCGTAGTGCTCTAGTGCTCTATGCCGGACAGCACAGCTCCGAATATGGTTGCTGGGCGCGAACTTGAACTGTCCGGCTCGCCAATCGGTCGAGGCAGCCTCGTTCCGAACAGGAGTTATCGTCCGGCACGGTCGCGAACGACTCGTGCGATTCGGTTGGCGGCCGCCTCCACTTCCTCATGCTCCCAGACCCGGACCGCTAACCAACCGTGATCAGCGAGCTGCGCATCCGTATCGCGGTCCCGGTCTTTGTTACCCGATATTTTTTCTTTCCAAAAATTACTATTTTTATGCGATGGCCTGTGATGCTCTGGGCAACCATGCCAATAGCACCCGTCAGAGAAGACTGCCACCTTCGCGTGCGTGAATACCAAGTCTGCCCTTCGCCGAAGCCCTTTCAGGGGAGCTACATCGACTCGGTAGCGCAGTCCCAACTTGTGAACGGCGGATCGCAACGCTAGTTCAGGCTTAGTGTCACGCGCTCGATTAGCTTTCATGACACTACGGACTGATGGCGAGCTAGCCCATGACCCAGCCGGTTTCTCTGAGACAATCACAAGTCTCTGGTCAAACACCAGGCGCCACGCGGCTTCAAGGTTTCGGGTGCGCGTTGTCTCAGATACCTCGCCCACATATTTTTCGACGGTTTTGCCCTTAAAGGACCAGCGAAGATAGGCCCTGATTCGCCGTGTGTTAGGCAGGACTTTCAGTTCGATCGAGGCGCACGCCGTCACCCCATCGCCGACATCGACCGTCCGTCTGATACGGCCACCGGACGCCTTGTCCTGCTCTGCGGACCTCACCGCCCTGGGTAACCCCGCAGGCCCTTTCCACGCACGAAGTGGTGGCGCCTTGTCTGCCCACCGCCCCGAGGGCATCTCAAGCTCGTCACTCAACGGACGAGCTCCGCCTTGTCCAGAACGGCGGCAACCGCGCCGGCAAACGCCTGCCCCAATAGCACAGGGACCGCGTTTCCAAGCTGCCGCATCTTCTCGCCACGTGGCCCAGCTAGTTTCCACTCGTCCGGGAAGGTCATCACACGGGCGGTCTCCCGCACGGTCATGTAGCGGTGAGTGCCGTCATCGAGGAGCATCACCGACTCGCCGCCCGGAACTCCATGGACGCCGGCCTTCACTGTCTTAGCGGGGCGATCCAGCTCATTGGGTGTGTGCCCAGGATAGATCCGCGCGTCCGGCCACCCGATGTGGTCGACAAATCCGCCGACCTTCCGCTCTTGGCGATCGAGATGCTCAATCGGCGGCAACGTCGGCAGGCCGTTGATTCCCTTAATAGCGTCACGCAGGGTGCGCCACGGCAGCGTTTCTCCCCCCCCTAACGGTTTCGCGACATGATGCGGCACCCGTTCCATCACCCGTTCACGGATCTCCGCTGAAACCTCGGGGTGCCGCTCCCAATATTCGCCGCTATTCATCGCCTCGTAAAGGCTAGCCTCGCTGAATCGGGGAGCCACCATCTCTTCGAAGAGATCCCAATCCGCATTGAGATTTTTCCTGAAGGCAACAATTATTACCCGATTTCTGATCTGCGGAACACCATAATCCGCCGCATTGACCGGATAGTGCCTTACTTCGTAGCCCTGGCTCGGATCCACATTCCCCGTGGACAGGAGTTCCTGGAGAACCTCATTGTGGTCGGTCCACGAGTCCCCCTCCCTCCGCTCAACGAACGGAAGAGAGAGTTCTCGCTCGATGTATCTAAAATATGGCATAAAGGACGGCCGTAAAAGACCACGAACATTTTCGCAGATAACAGCCTTGGGGCTCATATCGCGAATAGCGCGGAACATATGCGGGAATCCGTTGCGTTCATCTCCATCGCCTTTGGCTACACCACCGAGGCTAAACGGCTGACAGGGAGGACCGCCCGCCAGGACGTCGACACGATCCTTGAGGTAGTCGAAATCCACTTTGCTGACATCACCCTCGATCAGCGGAGGGCGATCACCAACCTCAGGGATGGGAGGAGTCCCGGCGTCCAGCTCATATCGATCAGCCTTGTTCTCCACGAGCGTCTCGCAAGCGCGCTTCGCGAACTCGTTGAACAGGAGCGGTCGAAAACCGGCACGCTCGACCGCCATCGCGAGGCCGCCACCCCCCGCGAAGAGCTCGACGCTCGTCCTATCAATCGATAGTTTTGACTGCTCAACCATACCAAAAGCGTACCGCGGAATTCGCGATCTAGCACGGTTCGACACGCGTGATTCTTGACCTAGAGCGGGTCGTTCAACGAACGGATCACCTGCGGAACCACGTCCACTAGCCCCGTCGACGACGCCTCGCCATCACCTCAAAGGCCGGGAAAGGCGCGTCGCATGATCTCGAGGAGCTCCTCAGCCCGCGCACGGTCGAGTTGGATCGTCTGGCTGACCTTCTTCTCAGACTGACGCTGCTCCGAGCCATAGGTGCTCAGCTGCAGCAGGGTTTCGCCGCGTCGATCGACCAGCTGCCATCCGCATTCAACCTCGGTGCGATGAACGCCGCCCTTACTATCTTTGTTTGGAAAGAAGGAACCGATGACTGCCATGTTCCTGCACCTCCAGGTAAGCGCCTTGGCTAGCTCGCGGGCTCCCGCGAAGCCCGAAGACTACTGCCTCCCTACCGGATAGGTAGAGAGGCAGTAGCAATCCATGACCGACCTGAGCGGCGTTCGGCTATGCGACAAGGAAGGACGTCAGCGCGCGAACTTCTAAGCCAAAGTCGAAAGTTCCCAGACGACTGCGCCGGAACACGATCAAGCCGCTCCTGTTAAAGGCCGCAAGCTAACGCCACAGTTCAGCACCTCGCCAGCGGTCAAATTTGGGCTCATACGCGACAAGCGTTTCCTTTTCGACCTGGTAGAGGGCGCTGTCCGTGACTAGCACCTGGCTGTTGAAGGCGGCGCCGGCTGTCTCGCCTCTGGAGGCGGTAAGGACAGGGCCTCCGGCGTACAGAAGGCCTCCAGCCCGAACCGGCTGTCCTGCCTCAACCCCCATCGGGGTTTTCCAGACCCGCCGGCCGTTTCGGCCGTCTAAGGCCTCGACCACCCGACCACTAGACCGGTAAACCCGCTGCCCGTCCACCGCGATCAGCGCGCTCGCCTTCCCCTTCGCCCTCCAGAGCACCGACCCATCCGTCTCATCAACGGCGATCAGGCTCCCCCGCTCATCGGTCACGTAGAAGCTGCCGTCAAAAGCCGCCTCCACCACCCAATTCTCCAGCCGGCTCCACCGCAACGAACCATCACGAACGTCGATAGCCGACGACCCGCCGTCGGCCGCCCCGGATCCGTCGGTCTTGCGCATCAGAATCACGCCGTTTGCCGAAACCCCGGAAGTGGACCAGCCCGGCTTATCCCACAACGGCTTCCCGTCCGAGGCCCGAAACCCCGCCACCACTTCCTCATCGGACGGTGACCAGCCGGAGATCACCACCACTCCCCGGTCCACCACCGCCGACCGGACCGGTGCATCCACCGAAAGCTTCCAGCGAACCTTTCCGTCCGCCAGGTCCAGGGCCACAAGCTGCCCGTCCGGGTCGCTCTGTGAGTTGCAGTCACCGTTGGCGGCGATCAATAAGCCACCGCCGACCCCCAGAATCGGCGTCGTGTTGTCGTCCGGCTGATCCCAGTCGAAATGCCACCTGACCGCCCCGGAACCCGCGTCATAGGCCGAGATCCCGAGCTTGTCGTTGACGATCACCCGCCCGCCCGAGACCAGCGGCGGTGACCAGCCGGAGCAGCTCTCCGGGGCATCCCGCAGCGGCATTGACCACTTCTTGACGAGCCTTTCAACGCTGCCCGCGTTGATCACCGACTCGGCCGGGTTGTAGTGGCTGTCCTCGGCGTCGAAGCCGGGGTGCTCCCAGCCGGGCGCCGGCGCCGCGGTGGCTGGGCTCGCTGCCGCGCCTGCGGCTGCGGCGATGGCCAGGGACAAGACAAGGGCATGGGTACGCACAAAAGCCTCCTAGAAGCTCCAACGCACGCGACCTATGCCCGGAAATGCCCGGCAAATGTGGAAACAGGACGACCCGCCGTTCCCCTGGCGGGCCGCCCTGTGTCTATCGAGAAAAGTGTCAGCTGTTCAGCAGCTTCAGCATCTGCTGCACCTGGTCGGCGCGAGATTCCTTGACCCGCTCCGCATAGGCGCGAGCCTGCTCGTTGCTGCCCTTGTCCAGTTCCAGCGCGGCGAACTCGACAGCGTTGTGCTGGTGGGCGAGGAAGAGGTTGAGGAAAGCGGTCTCGAAGTCCGCCTTCTTGACCGTCTTCAGCGACGCGATCTCCTCGTCACCGGTGCTGGGCAGGCCACCGTGGTCGGCGTGCAGGCTCTGCCGCTCGTCGAGCTTGGTGGGCTTGTCCCATTCGGTGAGCCAGTTCTTCATCATTCCGAGCTCGTCGTTCTGGGTGAGCTCCACGGCCTTGGCCATGTCGATGACGTCCTGGCGCTGCGCCCGGTCGATGGCGATCTCCACCATCTGCTGGCCCTGCTCCTGGTTGTCCACCAGCATCTGCAGGAACATCACGTCGGTGTCATTGAACGTCGACCCGGCGGTGATCTCAGCGACCGTCTTGACGTTCTGCGTCTGCGCCGTCGCGGCGGTCTTGCCGGAGGCCACGGGCTCGGTGGAGACCGCGGTGCCACACGCGCCGAGCAGGAACGGCGCGGTCAGCGCGAGAGCTACGAGGCGGCGCTTCACAGCGGGAGCCAGAGAGCGAGCGTGAAGATCGACGGCTCCCAGCTGCGGATCGACGAGTGGGCCTGGCGGCACTTGTACTTCACGCCCTGGTAGGTCACCACGTCATTGATCTTGTAGGACACGCCCGGCGCCCACGCGGTCCCGTTCGCCGGAGCGGACGTCGCGGTCTTCGTCGGAGTGGCGGTCGCGGTGGCCGTCGCCGTTGCCGTCGAGGTCGCCGTCGGCGCTGCCGTGGTCGGCGCGGTCGTCGGGGAGGTCGTCGGCGCAGTGGTGGGTGCCGTGGTCGGCGCGGTGGTCGGCGAACTGGTGGGCGTCGTCGAGGATCCGCCGCCACCGATGTTCAAGTCCACGCAGCTGTAGAAGGCGTTCGTAGTATCCCCGATGTTCCACACGGCGAGAACCGTGTGGTTGCCGGAGAACTTGCTCAGGTCCACCGTGTGCGACACCGTCGCCTCGGGGATCGCGTTGTTGTCGTTGAACGTGGCGACCTCGGTACCGTCGACCGAGTACACCCAGGTAGCGGTCCGGTGCCGGGCGGTCAGGACCCAGTTGAAGGTCACCGAGGTCCCGACGCTCTTGGACGGCCAAGCCTTTGACTCGTCGTTGAGCTCCGCGAAGTTCGCGTTTCCACCGTTGCATTGCGATGACCCCTTCGGAGCCTCGACACTCTGCGGCTCGAACTGAATCGCGCCACAGCCCGTGACCGTTCCCGCGGCGCAGTTCGCCTGGCGGCTCGGGGGCGAGGAGACGTATCCGTGTGCCAGGGCCGGTGACGCGACAGCGACGGTCGAAGCAGCGACCATCCCGAGGGTAGCCAGCGGGTAGGCGATCTTCCTGCGCATGTCAGCTCTCCGAACATTTCGTCCTGGCGGTTACGTGCCAGAACGTTAGGGAGTGCCGCCATAACGGATCCTTAAAGCGACCGAAAATCCTTACGAAACCGCGCGACGACGCCGCCGAGGCTGGGGTTCGGGCTCTTCGGGAGCCGCGTGGAGCAGGAGTCCGACGCGGGCGCCGCCCAGTGGGCTGCGGTCGATGACCAATTGCCCGCGCACAGTTTCCGCCGCGCGGCGAACGATGTCCAGGCCCAGTCCGGTCGATCCGGCGCCGCTGAATCCGCGTTTCACCGCGTTCTCCGGATCCGGGATTCCGGGGCCGGCATCATCGACGAGCAGGCCGCTGCTGGAGACGATGACGCGGAACGCGACACCGTCCGGCGTGTGCGAGAAGACGTTGCCGAGCATCGCGTCGACCACCAGGATCACGTCGCTGCGCGACATCGGGACCATGACCGGCTCGTGCCCGCCGACCACTTCCCACGGCCGTTCCTGGTCCTCGGCCAGCACCGACCAGAACGCCAGCCGGTCGGCAAGCATCTCGACCAGGTCGCACTCCTCGGTGCCGCGGACTTCGACACTGCCCAGCCGGGCGCCCGTGATGATCGCTTCGAGTTCCTCGTCGAGCAGGTCACAGGCCTGCTGCATCCGTTCCGCGATCGGCCCGGGCGGCATCGCTTCGACATCGAGGCGCAGGCCTGTCAACGGCGTACGCAATCGGTGTGAAAGGTCCGCGGCCAGCTCGCGCTCGCGATCCAGAAGCCGGCGCAGGTCGTCGGCCATCGCGTTGAAGTCCCGGGCTGCGTCGCGCAGCTCGCGCGGCCCGGTCGGGGTGATCCGTTCGTTCAGCTCACCGCCGCCCAGCCGGCGGGTGGCCGCCGCGAGCTGGCGGGTGGACTTGACCAGCTGGCTGCCGAGCCGGTCGGCGAGCAGCACCGAGCCGCCCACCAGGACGATCGCGAGTCCACCGAGGGCGAGCCACGCCGACGAGACCCCACGCCGGGTCTCCTCCTCAGGGACAAAAACCTCGACCACGACGGTACGACCGTCGGTGAGCACCGTGGGCTGCAGGTACGCGATCCCGCCCGGAGCCTCGGCGGTGGCCGACCGGCGTTCGGATGCGGCCCGGCTGACCGTCGCGTCGGTGAGGTGCGTGACGCCGATCGGGTCCAGCTCGGGCAGGTGGATCGCGAGTCGCCCGGCGCTGCCCGCCGCGGTGCTGGCCACCGCGTTGGTCAGCTCGGTCAGATCACTGTTGACGCCGAGCACGGTCACCATCGAGGTGGCCTGCTGCCGCGCGTCGGAGATCGCCCGGTCGTACGCGATCTGCCTTGTCGCGACCGCGAGCGGGACCAGAAACGCCAGGGCGACCATCGACGTGATCGCCAATGCAAGACGGTTCAGCGCCCATCTCATTGCGGATCGACCATCATGACGCCGACTCCTCGGACGGTGTGCAGGAAGCGCGGCTTCGCGGCGGTCTCACCCAGCTTGCGGCGCAGCCACGAGATGTGGACGTCGATGGTCTGCTCCTCGCCGATCCGCGCCTGCTGCCACACCTGGTTCATCAACTCACGCCGGCTGATCACCTGGCCCACCCGCTCGGCGAGGTACGCGAGAACGTCGAACTCCCGCCGGGTCAGCTGCAACGGCTCACCGCGGAGCTCGACCCGCCGCTGACGAGGCTTGATCACCAGTTCGCCGACGGTGATCGCGTTCGGCTGCTGTTGCTCGATCGTGCGCGCCCGGCGCAGCACCGCCGAGATCCGGGCCAGGATGTGCCCGCCGGAGAACGGCTTCGTCACGTAGTCGTCGGCGCCGGCCGACAGCAGTGCGATGATGTCCGCCTCGGACCGCCGCGCGGTGGCGACGATCACAGGAACGTCAGAGACCGTACGCATCATCCGCAGCGCGTCCGTGCCGTCGATGTCAGGCAGTCCGAGGTCGAGAATCACCAGGTCAGGACGCTCCTGAGTGACGATCCGCAATGCCTGGGCAGCCTGACCGACCGGGCGCACCACATGCCCGGCATCGGTCAGCGCACGGGTCAGCGCAGCCGTGATGATGCGGTCGTCCTCGACCAACAGGATCATCGCCATGGCGTAAACCATAGGGCCAGGTGAGAGGATGCCGTTCGTGCGATCTACGAGGTGGGTGCCGATAGCCGGGTGGTGTCTTGCCACCGCGACCAGCATCGTGCTTTCCTCCTTCGCACTATCTCCGGTCCTGAACGCGGCGAAGACCGACGTGGGAGCGCTACCGGATCTGGGACGGGTGCCGGCGGCCGAAGTGGCGGTTACCACAAAGACCGAAGCACCGTCACCGACAGCAACCGAACCGTCGGTTCCGGCCGATGACGAGTCGGAGACGGCTACCGCCCAGCCGAGCCGGACATCTCGTAAGCCAACGTCCAAACCGGCCACCGCGGACCCGACTGCTCCCGCGACGGCGAAACCCACGGCGGCTGCCACCACGACCCGGCCGACGACCACGACCGAGGACGGCTGGACGGTTACCACCAGCGACGACGGCGTGAAGACGTACGTGAAGACGTTCACCACCGACGGCGGTCGCGCGGTCATCAAGATGATCAGCGACGGCACGGTTTACCTGGTCACGGCGACGCCGGCCGACGGTTACACGGTCGAGAAGAACGGTTCCGACGTCAACCTCGCGGTCTACTTCAACGAGACCGGCCACAGCTTCATCATTCACGCGCAGTGGTTCAACGGCGCCCCGTTTGTTGAGGTCAGTGAAGTCGGCGAATGAACGACGAGGGTTTTCCCTGATTCGGTGAAGTTCATCGATGCTTAGCGTCTGCGTCAACTAATCCCACGCCTGCCCGGACACCCCACGGGCGGTAAGGAGCACGCAGCGTGAAATCCCGTACCCCTGTCGTCATCGCCGTGACCGCCGCGACCGCGGCCGCCTCGGCGATGGTGTGGGTCACCAGCCCGGCGACCGCCCAGCCGGTGAGCCCGTCCGCAGCGGCCGAGACAGCAGCCGATTCCGCCGCCGACCTGGTTGCCGCCCAGCCTGCCACCCTGCAGGCAAGCGATGGCGAGGCCTACGTCCAACGTCCGGTGATCTCCACCGACAAACTCCAGTACGTGCCCTATGAGCGCACCTACAAGGGACTGAACGTGATCGGCGGCGACTTCGTCGTCGTCACCGACCACGCCGGTAACACCAAATACACCTCGGTGGCGCAGAGCAGCCCGATCGGCGAACTCGCGATCACGCCGAAGCTGACGGCCGCGGATTCCCTCAAGATCGCCAAGAGTGAACTGAAGACGGTGAAGAACGTCGAGAGCACCAAGCTCGTCGTCGTCACCACGACCGGTGACCCCACCCTGGCCTGGGAATCCACCATCAACGGTACGGGCGACGAGGGCGTCAGCCGGCTCACCGTCGACGTTGACGCGGCCACCGGCTCGGTGCTTCGCACGTACGAGCACGTGATGGACGTGGCCGGCACCGGAACCGGCTGGATCACCGGCTCGGTCAGCCTGGACACCACGCTGTCCGGCTCCACCTACAGCCTGCGTGACCCGTCGATCACCACCCTGAGCTGCCAGGACTCGTCGACCAACACGGTCTTCAGCGGCACCGACAACGTCTGGGGCAACGGCACCGGCACCGCCAAGGAGACCGGCTGCGTCGACGCTTTCTACTCGGCGCAGAAGGAAAAGGGCATGCTGTCCAGCTGGCTGGGCCGCACCGGCTTCACCAGCAGTGGCGGCGCCTGGCCGATCCGGGTCGGCCTGAACGACACGAACGCGTACTACGACGGCACCCAGATTCAGATCGGCAAGAACTCCGCCGGTCAGTGGATCGCCTCCCCTGACGTGGTGGGCCACGAGGTCGGTCACGGCATCGACGACAACACCCCGGGCGGCATCTCCGGCAACGGCACCCAGGAGTTCGTCGGCGACGTCTTCGGTGCGGCCACCGAGGCGTTCGCGAACAACCCCAACGACCCGCCGGACTACCAGGTCGGCGAAGAGGTCAACCTGGTCGGCAGCGGCCCGATCCGGTACATGTACAACCCGTCGCTCGCCGGTGACGACAACTGCTACTCCAGCAGCACCCCGACGCAGGAAGTGCACGCCGCGGCCGGCCCCGGCAACCACTGGTTCTACCTGCTCGCCGAGGGCACCAACCCGACCAACGGCCAGCCCGCCAGCACCCGGTGCAGCGGCACCGGCGCGCTCACCGGCGTCGGCATCCAGACCGCTACCAAGATCATGTACAACGCGATGCTGATGAAGACGTCCAGCTCGTCGTACCTGAAGTACCGCACCTGGACGCTGACCGCGGCGAAGGCTCTGGACACCACGTGTGGCCTCTTCAACAAGACGAAGGCCGCCTGGGACGCGGTGAGCGTTCCGGCGCAGACCGCCGACCCGACGTGCACCACGACGACGACCTCGCCGAGCCCCTCGACGACCGTTTCGCCGAGCCCGACCACCTCGACGAGCACGCCGCCGGCCTCCTGCACCGGCACCAACGCGACCGACGTGTCCATTCCGGACGCCGGCGCCGCGGTCTACAGCAACATCACGCTCAGCTGTGCCCGCAACGCCTCGTCGACCTCGACCGTTGCGGTCAACATCGTTCACACGTACCGGGGTGACCTGCGGGTCGACCTGGTCGCGCCGGACGGGACGACCTACAACCTGAAGGCCACCTCAAGCTCGGACAGCGCGGACAACGTGAACACCACGTACACCGTGAACGTCTCCAGCGAGGCGGCGAACGGCACCTGGCGACTCAAGGCCCAGGACGTGTACTCGACGGACACCGGGTACATCAACACCTGGACGCTGACCGTCTGACCTGGACGGGCCGCCGGGTTCCGGCCCGGCGGCCCCACAGGATCACCACAACATCACATTCGCACCCGGGCCCCTGCCGTTCTGAACGGCACGGGCTTACAGTGCGATCAAGATCTGGGCAAGTGGAAGGACACGCGGTGACGTACGGCATGGTGGTACCTGGTCGGCCAACAGGTGTTCTGGCTGATGTCTGGGGCCGCTCCGTCGTCCGCGACATGGTTCTCGTCCTCGGTGCGGCGAGTGCCGTGGGCCTGGCCGCGCAGATCTCCATCCCGGTGCCCGGCTCGCCCGTCCCGATCACCGGCCAGACGTTCGCCGTCGTGCTCGCCGGTGCCGCGCTCGGCGCCTCCCGCGGCGCGGTGAGCATGCTGATCTACGCGATCGCCGGCGCGGCCGGTGTTCCCTGGTTCGCCGGCGGCACCGCGGGCTGGCCCGCCGCGACCGGCGGTTACCTGATCGGTTTCATCCTCGCCGCCGCCCTCGCCGGGCAGCTGGCAGCCCTCGGAGCGGACCGCCGGCCGATGCACACCATCGGCTTGATGGCCGCCGGCAGCGCACTGATCTATCTGATCGGGGTGCCCTGGCTCGCCTTTGCGACGGGCATGGGCCTCGCCGCCGCGGTCAGTGCCGGGCTTATTCCGTACCTTATCGGCGACGTGCTGAAGACGCTCCTGGCCGCAGCCTTGCTCCCGGGCGTCTGGAATCTGGTCGGGAGGCGCGCCAGCGCCGCACCCGACCGGCGGTTCTGACCCTTCCGCGGCGAAACCCACAGGCTGTGCACACAGGCTGTGGATAACTCGAACCTATGTTCGAATGGCACGATCGACTTCGTGCCGACCTACCCGATCCGGACCGAGCGTCTGCTGCTTCGCCCACTGACGGTCGCCGATGCCGATGGCCTGCTCGCTTACCGGTCGCGGCCGGAGATTCACCCCTACATCCCGACGGAACCATGGGACCGCGAGCGGGCCCTGGACCGCCTCAACACCGTCTTCACCAACACCGAGCTGACCGACGAGGGCCAGGCCCTGGGGCTCGGCGTCGAGCTGCGCGAGACCGGCCAGCTGGTCGGCGATGTGACGCTCTTCTACCGCAGCCGGGAACATCTCGGCGGCGAGGTCGGATACGTCTTCAACCCGGACTTCGGCGGTCATGGGTACGCCACCGAAGCCGCCCGTGCGATGCTCCGCCTCGGTTTCGAGGAGGTCGGCCTGCGTCGCATCGTGGCCCGCATCGACGAACGGAACACCGCCTCGGCGAACGTCGCCCGCCGGCTCGGCATGCGCCAGGAAGCGCTGCTCGTGGAGAACGAGTTCTTCAAGGGCGAGTGGAGCAGCGAGCTTCAGTTCGCGATGCTGGCGGCGGAGTGGCGGCATCAGCACTGAGACCACCATCCGCCGCGATCAGCGTCAGATATCGAGGTTCTCCTCGATCCGCTTGAGCTGGTGCCGTGCCAGCGCCAGGTTGGCGCGGTCCTTGTTCAGCGCGAGGTACAGGAACAGGCCCTGACCGGATCGGCCGGTCAACGGCCTGAGCAGGTGGTACTGCGAGTCCAGGGTCACCAGGATGTCCTCGACGTTCTCGCGCAGGCCGAGCATCTCCATCGTGCGCAGCTTCGCGCGGATCACCTCGGTGTTCGCGGCCGCGGCCACACTGAGGTCGAAGTCCTTGCCCCCTCCGGCGATGCCCAGCGCCATCCCGCTGCCGCGGTCGACGAGTGCGGCCCCGATGGCGCCGTCGACCTGCATCGCGTCCTTGAGGGCTACGTCCATGTCCGGCATCTCAAGTCCTCCCACGTCCTTTGGTCTGATCGACACTGAGGGACGCAGGACGTATTCGATCGCACACAATGTCCGCTTCGGACAGTCGGGCCCGTGAAAATGTCCATAGAGTCGAACCAGCGAGTTGCAGATTTCTTCAACTCCGAAACTGCGAAAGCGCCGTAACCGGTCCGCGCCTGCCGCGTTGTGTCCACTCGGGGTCTATGCGGAGGGACGCAACGTGTCAGTGCCGCTGTACCAGGCGAAGGCCGAGATGTTCCGCACCCTCGGTCATCCGGTGCGGATCCGGGTGCTCGAACTCCTGCAGGACGGCGCGAAACCGGTCCGCGACCTGCTCGCCGAGATCGACGTGGAAGCCTCGAACCTCTCGCAGCAACTCGCGGTCCTGCGCCGCGCCGGCATCGTGACGTCATTCCGCGACGGCGCCCTGGTGATGTACGCCCTGAGCACCCCGGACGTCGCCGACCTGCTGGCGGCAGGCCGGCGCATCCTCGGCGCGGTCCTCACCGATCGCGACGGACTCCTGGTGGAGTTACGCGCTCACGGGAGCGTGGAGTTACGCGCTCACGGGAACGGCTAGAAACTGGCGTAGTACGACGCGGCCATGTCCTCGTCGCCGTGCCCCAGTTCGGCCGCTCGGCGGAACCGTTCCGCGCCGGCTTCGGCCACGTTTAGGCGTACCCCATGATTGCGACCCGCATCGACGATGAGCCGCGCGTCCTTCTCGGCGGTGACCACCGCGAAGCTCGCAGGCGAAAGCCTGCCCTGAAGAATCGCGTCGCCTTTGGCGCGCAGGTAGCCCATGTCCAGCGGACCGCCGCTGATCAGACCGAAGAAGTCCTCCGGGTCGACGCCGAGCCCTTTCGCGAGAGCCAGCGCCTCACCGATGCCGTGCGTAGCCGCCAGCACCCAACTGTTGGCGACCAGCTTGAGCCGCGTTGATGATCCGGCCGAACCGTCTTCCCCGGTCCAGACGGTACGCGCGCCGACCGCCTGGAAAACCGGCTCCACCGCGGTCCGGTGCTCGACGGGCCCGGCCGCAAGGATGGTGAGCTGCCCCGCCTCAGCAGGCTGCCGGGTACCGAGCACCGGCGCGTCGAAGAACACCACCCCTTGCTCCTCGGCGAACCGCGCCATCTCGGCGACCGACTCCAGGCTCGCCGTGGTCGACTGCACCCACGAAGCCCCGGCCTGCAATCCCGGCGCCGCCTGCCGCATCACCTCAGCCACCGCGTCGCCGTCATAGAGCATGGTCAGCACGACGTCCGCCTCACTGACCGCGTCAGCCGGGCTGGCGGCAAGATGCGCGCCATCCTTTTCGAGCGGCGCCGCCTTGTCGGGGCTGCGGTTCCAGACGCGTACTACATGTCCAGCTTTGACCAGGTTGCGGGCCATGGCGGCCCCCATGATCCCGGTGCCAAGAACACCAACAGTGAGTCCACTCATACCCCCCATCCTCTCCGACACGGAGACCCAGCAACCCAACTCCTTGGGTACGCCCAAACGCCCGCCAGTGACAGCGCACCAGCCCTCACCAGGAGAGAGGGCCGCGGCAGCGTCTCCCACCGCGATCTAGGTGAGTTCCGCCCACATGGCAACCAGAACCCGCCAAGATCCCGCCGAGGCAAGCCCGGGACAACGGGCTGAGCGGGCTGAGCGGGCTGAGCGGGCGATCGTGGTCCCCGAACCACAGCCCAGCAGGAACAGCGGCCCAAGATCGCGCAGGCCAGAGCGAGCGTGTCGACTTCGGGTTCGCTACGCCCCCAAAATCGACACGCACCCCGCGAACCACCCGCCTGTGTCGATTACGGGTCCGCTACGCCCCCATGATCCCGGCCGGGCGCGCGCAGGTCAGGGCCGGGGCTGACCTTGTGAGTTTGTGGCTGACCTGGCGGCGAAAACTCACAAGATCGGCGAGCCGCCGCAGCCGACGGTGCTCCACCCACCCGCTCTCCCCGATCTTGTGAGTTTGCGGTCGGCCCGGCGGCACAAACTCACAAGATCTGCCTGCCTGCCTGGCGAGTGCGGGCGGGCGAGTTTTGCGGGAGGGTTTCAAATGTTGCGGACAGGGTGGGCTCAGGGTGGGGCCAGGGTCGGGGCTGAGGATCCGCGGCATGGTGAAGGTGCTGTACATCGTGGGCTGGGGCCGCAGCGGGACGACGATTGTCGACAACATCCTCAACTCGTACCCGTCGGTCTTTTCCACCGGTGAGCTGTTCTACCTGTGGCGGCGCGGCCTTCTGCAGAAGCGCAAGTGTGGGTGTGGGGCGCGGCTCGCCGCTTGTGCGCTGTGGCGGGAGATTCTCGACGTCGCCTACGGGAACCGGCAGCCCGATCCGAGGACCGTTGATGAGATGCAGAAGCGGATCACCCGGGTACGGCACACGCCCTCGTTGCTCAGCGGACCGCTGTCGGACGAGGCCGAGGAGTACCGGCGGTTGCTGACCCGGCTCTATCACGCGATCGCCGAGGTCACCGGGGCGGAACTTCTCGTCGACTCGTCGAAGGTGCCGTCCGGGGCGGCGCTGCTGCCGAGGATGCGGGGTGTTGAGCCGTACCTTCTGCACATGGTTCGTGATCCGCGGGCGGTGACGCATTCCTGGATGCGGGCCACGCCGCAGCTGGATCGGCCCAAGCCGCAGTTGATGCAGCAGCATCGGCCCGCCGACAGCACGATGCACTGGCTGGTCTGGAACGCGTTCGCCGAGCGGCTGTCCCGGGCTTATCCGAACCGGCACCGCCGGCTGCGGTACGAGGACTTCGCGGCCGCGCCGAAGAACGGAATCGAGAGTCTGCTGGACTTCACTGACACCCAGAGCACCACCGGACCGTTCCTTGACGAGTCGACCGTGCGGCTTGAGCCGAACCACACCGTCTCCGGTAACCCGAGCCGCTTCCGTACCGGTGAGGTCGTCCTGAAAGCTGACGACCGGTGGCGGGCGGACCAGCCGATCGGTCCCCGGCTCGCGGTGACCGCGCTGGCCCTGCCCATGCTGCACCGGTACGGATACAGCGTGTCAGTAGCCGCTTGACCTGGCCCACAGGTTGATGCCGGACTCGGTGGCGTGCTCGTCGATCTCGGCCAGGTCGTCGTCGGAGAACGAGGCGAAGTCGAGGGCGGCCACGTTCGCCTCCAGCTGCGCGACGCTGCTCGCGCCGAGGACCGTCGACGTCATCCGCGGGTCGCGCAGCACCCAGGAGATCGCCATCTGCGCGAGGGTCTGGCCGCGCCGCTGGGCGATCGTGTTGAGCGCGCGGACCTTGCCGAGGTTCTCCTCGGTCAGCCAGTCGGCGTGGAACGATCCGCGGGCCGGCTGGTTCGAGCCGTCCAGGTAACGGTCGGTGAGCAGGCCCTGTGCCAGCGGGGAGAACGCGATGCAGCCGGCGCCATCGCGTTCCAGGGTGTCGAGCAGGTCCTGCTCGATCCAGCGGTTCAGCATCGAGTACGACGGCTGGTGGATCAGCAGCGGTGTGCCCAGGTCACGCAGGATCGCCGCGGCCTCGGCGGTCTTGGCGCCGGAGTACGACGAGATGCCCACGTACAGCGCCTTGCCGGCCCGGACGGCCGCGTCCAGGGCGCCCATCGTCTCTTCGAGCGGGGTCTCCGGGTCGAAGCAGTGCGAGTAAAAGATGTCCACATAGTCCAGGTTCATTCGCTTCAGCGACTGATCCAGGGACGCGGTGAGATATTTGCGGGAACCCCACTCGCCGTACGGGCCGGGCCACATGTCGTAACCGGCTTTCGTGGAGATGATCAGCTCGTCGCGGTGTGCGGCGAAGTCCGCGGTCAGGACGCGACCGAAGTTCGCCTCGGCCGAACCGTACGGCGGGCCGTAGTTGTTGGCCAGGTCGAAGTGGGTGATCCCGAGGTCGAAGGCCCGGCGCAGGATGGCCCGTTGAGTGTCCAGCGGGCGGTCATCGCCGAAGTTGTGCCAGAGGCCCAGCGAGACGGCCGGCAGTTTCAGGCCGCTTCGCCCGGAGCGGCGGTATTCCATGGTGTCGTAACGGCTCACCCGACGAGTTCATCAGATGACGCGTCCGGATGCTCACCGGACACGAAGCCACGCCGCTCGCAGAAGCGCCAGCAGGGCAACGGTGCGCTTAGGGCGTACCAAAGGCAGAGGAAGTGGAGCGACTGGCTGGACCACCGGGGCCGGCGGCGAGGCCGCTGGCCGCACCTGGCGCAACCGATCCGCGAAGGCCGCCATGGTGTCGACCGAGGGCACCGGCGTGAGGGTCTCGTCGAGAAGCTGGGTCAGACCCGGCCAGGACTTGATGATCCGGTCGTCGCCGTCCGGCCAGTGACTGCCGGTGAGCGCCCGGAACAGCAGCGCCGCGAGGTTGGTCACATCGTCACGCGGCGTCGCGGTGCTCCGCAGCGCGAAGTCGTGCACGAGCGGGACGCCGGCCGCGGTGATCAGGACGTGGGCAGCGCGCAGGCGACCGTGCGTCATCGACGTGTGTGCCGAGGCCAGCGCGTCGGCCAGCGTGATGACCAGGTCGATCGCATCGGCCGGGGCGGGCGGATCGTCGCGCAGGACCTCTTCGAAGGTGCGGCCCTCGATCAGGTCCAGGGCGAGCCACGGCCGGCCGGTGGCGGTGATCCCACCGGCACGCGCCGCGACGATCCCCGGATGACGGCCGAGACTGACGGCGGTGGCGCAGTACTCGGCGAACGCGGCCTCCTCGGCCCGCCCGCGAGCGAACCGGTGATAGAGCCGCAGGACGACCGCCTTGGCGGCGTACTCGTCCCAGGCTCGGTAGAGATCGGCTTCGGCGCCGGTGCTGATCCGCTGCAAGCCGGTGTAACCGGCCGGGGTGTCGATCCCCGCCACCCTCGCACCCCCCGAAGTCTCGGAATCAAGATCTCACCGGACCGGGAGGCGCCGGGCAACCTGTTCCTAGCCAGCAAAAAGCGTAGCTTCGGAGGATGGCCTTCGACGAATCTCTGGCTGCGTCAGGGCGTGGATTTCGCCGGATCGATGTCACCTGAGTAACCCGAATAGGCGGCCGCAAGGATTTCCCGGCCCGGGCGCTGCCAGAGCTCCTCGTTCATCACCTCGACCTCGATCGGGCCGGTGTACCCGGCCTTCTCTACGGCGGCGTTGAAAGCGGCGATGTCGACGCAGCCGTCGCCGGGCAGGCCGCGCCCGGTCAGCACGCCCGCCGGCAGCGGGGTGATCCAGTCAGCCAGCTGGTAGATCGCGATCCGGTCGCCGGCCTGCTCGATCTTGTCGAGGACCGTGTCGTCCCACCACAGGTGGTAGGTGTCGACAGTGACACCTACCTGGTCGGACGGAAAAGCTGAGGCGATCGCCATGGCCTGATCCCAGGTGTTGATCACGCAGCGGTCGGCGGCGTACATCGGGTGCAGGGGTTCGATCGCGAGGGTGACGCCGGCATTGGTCGCATGTGGCACGAGCTGAGCGATCGCGTCGGCAACATGCTGGCGGGCGCCTTTTATGTCTTTTGACCCATGAGGAAGGCCTCCGGAAACGAGCACCAGAACTCCGGTGCCCAAAGCAGCCGCCTCGTCGATCGCACGGCGGTTGTCGTCGAACCAGCCCGGCTCCTGGAAGAAGCCACTGCGGCACAGCGTCGTGACTTCGAGCCCGGCATCCCGGACCAGGGCGGCAGAGCGCTCAAGACCGTATTCGGCCACCGGCTCGCGCCACAGCGCCACCTTGTCGACATCCGCCTCGACCAGGCCTTTGACCAGGTCGACCAGGTCCCAATGCTTCGCGGTTATCTGATTGAAGGAGAACCGGCTCATCCCACCGCCACCTTGAAGAAGCTGTTTGCCCGCGCGGCCGCGAGCTCCGGGTCGCCGAGCAGGCCGGCCGCGTCGGCCAGCTCGATCAGCTTGGCGAAATGCGGCACCGACCGGCCCGACTGCAGACCGCCGACCATCGTGAAGTGGTCCTGGTGACCGGCGAGCCAGGCCAGGAAGACGATGCCGGTCTTGTAGTAGAACGTCGGCTTCTCGAAGATGTGCCGGGAGAGCGGGACGGTCGGGGCGAAGATCCGGTCGTACTCGGCCAGGTCACCCCGATCGAGCGCGGCCAGCGCGGCGGACGCGGCCGGGGCGATCGCCGCGAAGATGCCGAGCAGCGCGTCGGAGTGCCCCTGCTCGTCGCCGCGGATCAGGTCCGGATAGTTGAAATCGTCGCCGGTGTAGAGCCGGACACCGTCGGGCAGCCGCCGGCGCAGCCGGATCTCATGGTCGGCGTCGAGCAGCGAGATCTTGACGCCGTCCACTTTGGCAGGGTTTCCGGCGATCAGCTGGAGGACGGTTTCGGTAGCTTTGTCGACATCGGTCGAGCCCCAATAGCCTTCGAGCGCCGGATCAAACGCGGTCCCGAGCCAATGCAGCACGACCGGCTTGTCAGATTTTTCCAGCAGGTCGC
Organism: Actinoplanes lutulentus; assembly: GCF_003259845.1. Lineage (GTDB taxonomy): Bacteria > Actinomycetota > Actinomycetes > Mycobacteriales > Micromonosporaceae > Actinoplanes > Actinoplanes lutulentus. The sequence continues at coordinate 65,858 of NZ_QLMJ01000024.1, read as the reverse complement.
GATAAATGCCGAGATAGTCGTCGGCGTCCCTGGCGACCGCCGCCAGATGGCGGCTGCACATCAAAACCGGCACGGCGCCGGCTTCTGCCACATCACCCAACTGCCTTTGGTACGCGTGAAGCACCTGCTCCAGAGTCGCCTGCCCTGGGGCCAAGTCGTCAGTGGCAACGCCGGCCACGATCTTTCCGCCGACGCTACGGGCCTCGGCCGCACTGCGGCGGATGAGTTCCCTGGTCGCGGCGTAGTCGAGGCCCATGCCCCGCTGAGCGGTGTCCATCGCCTCGGCCACACCAAGGCCGTGCTGCCACAGATGGTGGCGGAACTTCAGCGTGGTGTCCCAGTCGACGACAGCCGGAGCGCCTGGGGCGTTTTCGGCTCTCGGGTCGGCGACGACGTGCGCGGCCGCGTACGCAATGCGGCTTTTGATCGGGCTTTTGGGTTTTTCCCAGGCTTGGCGGTTTTCGAGGGCGAGTTTCCGGCCGCCGGGCAGGTTCACCGTAGCCATGTCAGGCGTTTCCCAGCTCGATGCGGCGGCCCTCGCTCGCTGACTGGAGGCCCGCTTCGGCCAGCCGCACGCCCCGGGCGCCGGACTCGAAGTCCCAGTGGAACTCCTCGCCGGCCACCACGTGCCGCAGGAACGCTTCCCACTGGACCTTGAATCCATTGTCGAACTCGTCGTTGTCCGGCACCTCGGTCCACTGGTCGCGGAACGACTCGGTCACCGGCAGGTCCGGGTTCCAGACCGGTTTCGGCGTGGTGGCCCGGTGCTGGATCCGGCAGCCGCGCAGACCGGCGACGGCGCTGCCCTCGGTGCCGTCGACCTGGAACTCGACGAGCTCGTCACGGTAGACGCGGACCGCCCAGGACGAGTTGAGCTGGGCGACGATCCCGCCCTCCAGCTCGAAGATCGCGTATGCGGCGTCGTCGGCGTCGGCCTGGTATGTCTCGCCGCGCTCGTCGACCCGGCTCTCGATGTGGGTGACCGTCGTGCACTGCACCGCGCGGACCGCGCCGAAGAGCTCTTCGAGCACGTAGTTCCAGTGCGGGAACATGTCCATCACGATGCCGCCGCCGTCGGCCAGCCGGTAGTTCCAGGACGGGCGCTGAGCCGTCTGCCAGTCACCTTCGAAGACCCAGTAGCCGAACTCGCCGCGTACCGAAAGGATCTTGCCGAAGAAGCCGCCGTCGATCAGCCGCTTGAGTTTGCGCAGGCCAGGCAGGAAGAGTTTGTCCTGCACCACGCCGCTGCGGATGCCGGCAGCGGCGGCCAGCTCGGCGAGCTCCTCAGCGGCGCCCGAGCTCTCCGCGAGAGGCTTCTCGGTGTAGATGTGCTTGCCGGCCGCGATGGCCTGGCGGATCGCCTTCTCCCGCTGGGCAGTCACCTGCGCGTCGAAATAGACCTCCACATCCGGCCGGGACAGCGCGGCGTCGAGGTCGGTGGTCCACTCGGTGAGGCCGTGCCGGGCCGCGATCGAAGCGAGTTTGTCCGGGTCGCGGCCGACCAGGATCAGCTCGGGCCAGATGTGCCCGCCGCCGGTCAGCGGCACACCGCCCTGCTCACGGATGGCAAGGAGGGACCGCACCAGGTGCTGGCGATATCCCATCCGGCCGGTGACACCGTTGATGACGATCCCGATCGATCTGCGCGCTGCCATGCGGGGTTCCCTTCGAGGACAGGAGGAAAGCGCTTTCCTGCTGCTCGTAGGGTAGGCCGCAAATCCCGGTCGAAACAAGACCTGCGCCTGCCAGTGGTGGCAGGCGCAGGTCTTGGGAGCTGGACGGGGTGGTCTACCAGAAGGTTTCGCAGTTGGTCCAGATGTCGGGACCGTCCTGGTTGACGACGCAGATGTCACCGGTTGCCGAGTCGTGCGAGCCACCGTCAAGGTGCATCGGCGCGGCGTCCAATTCAGCCTGTCCCCACACGATGTCGTCACCGGTGTCGCCATAGAGGTAGGCGCCGGATCCGCCCTGCAGGGTGTCCTTGCCACCGAGACCGTGGATGACGTCAGCGCCGGCGCGGCCCTCGATCCGGTTGTCCGCCGCGTTGCCGGTGATCCGGTCGGTGAACGCGCTGCCCATCACGTTCTCGATGTCGGTGCTGAGGGTGTCACCCTCGCCGGAGACACCGTCGTCACCCGTTACGCCGTCGAGGTCGACGGCGACCCCGCGGACCGAGCCGCCGTAGTCCACCGTGTCCACACCGGCACCGCCGGAGATCACGTCAGCCGCCGGCTGCACGGCGGGGTAGGCGCCGTATTCGCCGTCGCCGACGAGCAGGTCGTTGCCACCGCCGCCGGAAACGTTGTCCCGGCCCGAACCACCGAAGATCCGGTCGGCGCCGCCGGCCCCGACCAGCGTGTCGTTCCCGGCGCCGCCACCCAGGTCCGAGCCGGCCGCCGATGCGACCAGCCGGTCGTTGCCATTGCCGCCGGTGAGCCTCTTGAAGCCGGTGCCGATCGTGTCGCGCTCGCCGGATTCGCCGTCGTCGCCAGTCACGCCGTCCGCGTCGGCCGAGACACCCCGGACGCGGTACGCGTAGGACACCGAGTCCTCGCCGCCGCCGCTGACCAGCAGGTCCGAGTCCGCGGTGCCCGCGGCGCGCGCGATGCCCTCATCGAACCCGTCGGTTCCGGGACCGCCGTAGACCTTGTCGTTGCCGAGGCCGCCGGCCAGCAGGTCGTTTCCGGCACCACCCTGAACGACGTCATTGCCGTCGCCGCCGTACACGTAGTCCTCATCGGCGCCACCGGCGATGGTGTCGTTTCCGCCCTGGCCGTCGATCGTGTCCGCGCCGAGCCCGCCGTCGGCGCGGTCGTGGCCGTAACCCAGCGCGATGATGTCGCTGCCGCTCTGCCCCCACACCTTGTCGTCGCCGTCGCCGACCACCACGTAGTCGTTCCCGGCGCCGCCGTCCACGGCGTCGGTCCCGGTGCCCTTCTCCCAGTCCTCGTAACCGCTGCCGGTCAGCAACTGATCGTTGCCGTCACCGCCGTAGACCACGTCGTTCCCGGCGTCCGTCTGGATGTAGTCGTTGCCGGTCTCGCCGTAGACACGATCGTGGCCGGCATCGCCGTGGACGGTGTCGTTGCCGGCGCCGGCCCGTACCTCGTCGTTGCCCGCGCCCGCGGAGAGCTGGTCGTTCCCGGCGGCGCCGTAGAGCCGGTCGTTGCCGTCCTCGCCCGAGATCAGGTCCTTGCCGGTTCCGCCGTCGATCGCGTCGTTGCCCTCGCTGCCGAAGATGGTGTCGTTGCCGGACTCGCCGTACACGGCGTCGGCGCCGAGACTGCCCATGATCCGGTCGTTGCCGGCGCCGCCGAAGATCCGCGAGTTCGCCGCCGACTCGTTGAACAGCTTGTCGTTCTTGTCACCGAGCTTGACCTGGATCAGCTTCGTCTTCTTCGCGGTGGTGCACTTGACCTTGGTCTTGTCGACCTTCTTGCAGCCCTTGCCGGGCTTCAGCGCCACCCGGTCGTCGATGGTGACCGTGCGCCCGATGCGGAGGAGCGTCACGGTGTTGACCTTGCCGGCCGCCGCGGTGAACGTCACCGTGGCGCCGGAGACGTACGCAACACCGGTGGTCGCGGCTTGGGCCGGAGCGGCGAGGGCACCGGCCGAGATCGTGGTGAGCAAGGCCATCCCGACCCGGTACGACCACTGTGGACGAATCAACGAACTCTCCTCGAGCCGGTCGACGATCTTGCTGAGGATGATAGGACGGGACGGTCCCGTCGCGCTGCCCCGTTTCCGGCCGGGAACCTTCCGTAATTGACGTGGAATACCGTTCGGGGAAATGATTATTTGGATTCCGGAGTCCACGTTTTCGCTGGTGAGGAACGTCTCGGCAAAAACTGATATGCCGGCGGCGGTGTTATCACCGCGCGTTGACAGGCGCTGTTCGCGATATCTAGCCTCGGTCCGCTTTTCCATCCACGTCTGGAGGCGGCGATGAGCAGGATCGGCGATCTCGTCGCTGCGGCACAGGGCGGCGACAAACGGGCGCGGGACGAGTTCGCGCGCGCCTACCTGCCGCTCGTCTACAACGTGGTGGGGCGGGCGCTCGGCGGGCATCCGGACGTCGAGGACGTGGTTCAGGAGACGATGCTGCTGGTCCTGCGGGATCTGTCGTCGCTGCGGCAGCCGGACAGTGTGCGGGCCTGGGTTCTGGCGATCGCGATGCACCAGATCGGGGCGCACCGGCAGCGGGCGGCTCAAATGGCGACGGTGCCGGCAGTTTCGGCAGGGACCGTTTCCTCGGACTTCGAGGAACTCGCGATCCTGCGGCTGCGGCTCACCGGGGAACGCCGGCAGGTGGCCGAGGCGAGCCGGTGGCTGGATGACGAGGACCGCGCGGTGCTCGCGCTCTGGTGGCAGGAGGCCGCCGGCGAGCTGAGCCGGGCTGAGGTGGCGGGCGCACTGGAGACGACTGTCGCCTATGCGGCGGTGCGGATCCAGCGGATGCGCGGGCAGCTTGATCGCTGTCGGGCGCTGGTCGCGGCGCTGGAGAGCCAGCCGCGCTGTATCGAGCTGGAGGGTGCTGTCGCCGTCTGGGACGGGCAGCCCAGTCCACTGTGGCGCAAGCGGATCGATCGGCACGTACGGGATTGCCGGATCTGCGCCGGCCGGTCCGGCGGAGAGGTCGCGGTGGAGCGGCTGCTCGTCGGGTGCGCGTTGCTACCGGTGCCTGCCGCGCTGACGGCGGCCGTGGCCACGGCGGCGGGCGGTTCCGGCGGGGCCGCTTCGCAGATCACTCCGGCCTTCGCGGGGATCGCTGCCACGGCTTTGGTTGCCGTGGTGGTGGGCTCTTACGCGTACATCTCTAAGCCGGAACGGCCGGAACCCACCGCCCAGATTGCCGTTGCGGCACCCAGCGTGAGTCCCACGGTTTCACCCAGTGTGATCCCCTCGATTTCACCCAGCGCTTCGAAGACGACCGCACCGGCAAAGAGCGCCAACCCGGCCCCGCGGAAAGCTCTGGCGAGCCGCTGGGCGAGCTGGCCGGTGCCGGGTCCGGAGCGGAAGGCGAGCTACAAGAATTTGGGGAACGGCACGGTCCGCGACAACGTGACCGGGCTGGAGTGGCAGCGCGAAACCGCCTCCAAGACCTACACGTTCACCCAGGCCAAGGCCTATTGCGAAGGGCTGGGAGCCGACGGCGGAGGGTGGCATCTGCCGACCCGGATCGAGCTCACCTCGATCGTCGACCACTCCCGTTCCGGCCCGGCGATCAACACGACGGCGTTCCCCGGCACGCCGGCTCAGTTCTTCTGGACCTCGACGCCCTGGGCGGTGACCAAGACGCCGCTGCGCGCCTGGATCATCAACTTCTACGAGGGTCTGGCCAGTAACGGAGCGTTCCAGGACGGTTCGTTCCAGGTCCGATGTGTACGCTCAGTGAGCGGCACCGGCAAGCCCGCCTATCAGATCTCCGGCGGCCAGGTGACCGACCCGCAGACCGGGCTGATCTGGCGGCGCGCCACCTCGAAGGAGATGTCCGCGACCGCGGCGACCGCGTTCTGCGACGGCCTCGGCGACGGCTGGCGCCTGCCGACTGTGCGGGAGCTGTCCACCACTGTCGACGACTCCCGGGTCGCGCCGGCGATCAGCGTCAAGGCGTTCCCGGACACGCTGAAATACGGCTGGTACTGGACCTCCGACAAAGCCGATCCGGAACCGGGCAAGCGCTGGGCGCTCAACTACGACGACGGCTACACGAACTACCGCAAAATCGAGAGCGGGTACGCGCGCTGCGTACGGCAGTGATCGGCGTCACATAAGCAGCGGCGCAACCAATTCGCCGTCCCGGACCACCTCTGGACTGTCCGGGGCGCCCCCACGCCCCCCTCATCCCCGCCGCGGTACGGCGCGGGACCGAAAGGGAGCACATGAAGAAGCGGAACATCTACATCGCGGCCGGGATGGCCGCGGTGGTGACCGGGATCGGCGCGCTCGCGACGGTCTCGTTCGCCGGCACCGAAGCTGCCACGGCCGCGGGTTTCAGCGACGACTTCGCGGACGGCGACACCTCGGGCTGGAGCAAGTCCGGTGGCACCTGGGCAGTGACGGGTGAGGCGCTGCGGCAGACCAAGACCGGCGCGACGCTGTCCCGGCAGTTCGTCGGGCTGACCGACTGGGCCGATTACACGGTGTCGGCGAAGGTGCAGCCGCTGTCCGTGGGGGCCGGCGGGTACACGGCCCTCGTGGCGCGGTCCTCCAGCTCGACGAGCTTCTACCGACTGGCGCTGACCGGCGCGAACAAGGTGCGGCTGGAGTCGGTCAAGTCGGGCAACGCCACGGTGCTGAGCGAGGCCGCCCTGACCGTTTCGGCCAGCAGCTCGTACACCCTGGGTCTGACCGTCAAGGGGAACACGCTCACCGGGTCGGTCAACGGGGCTTCGATCCTGACCGCTTCGGCGTCGGCGTTCGGTACCGGGCGGGTCGGGCTCCAGACGTACAACGCGACCGCGTCCTTCGACGATGTGATCGTGAAGACGACCACGGCGTCGGCTTCATCCCCGGCCGCGACCGCGTCGCCCACCAAGACCGCCACCGCGTCGCCCACCGCGACCGCCTCGGCCTCGGCCTCGGCCAGCACGACCGCCTCGGCCAGCGCCAGCGCCAGCGCCAGCGCCAGCGCGAGTGCCACCTCGTCCGGGAAGTTCGAGACCAGCCCGATCGGCTTCGGCGCGGGCACGACCGGCGGCGCCGGCGGCTCCACCGTGAAGATCACCTCGCTGGACCAGCTGATCACCGAGGCCGCCTCGGACGGCGCCAAGATCCTGCAGATCTCCACGATCCTCACCGGCAGCGGCACCGACCAGGTCGTCGTCTCCTCGAACAAGACCCTCGTGGGCGTCGGCGCCAACGCGGGCCTGACCGGTGCCGGCATCTACATCAAGAAGGCCAGCAACGTCATCGTCCGCAACCTGAAGATCTCGTTCGCGCAGGCGCCGGTCGACCTGATCGCCGCGCAGAAGTCCACCAAGATCTGGATCGACCACAACGAGCTCTTCAACGACACGAGCCACGACAAGGACTTCTACGACGGCATGGTCGACCTGACCCACGCCACCGACTTCGTCACGGTCTCCTGGAACTACCTGCACGACCACTCGAAGGGCTCGCTGCTCGGCCACAGTGACAGCAACGCTGCCGAGGACACCGGCAAGCTGCACATCACGTACTCCCACAACTGGTTCGACAACGTCGCCTCCCGGCTGCCGCGCCTGCGTTTCGGCACCGTGCACCTTTACAACAACCTCTTCACCAACGCGAAGACCAGCGGCATCCACTGCCTCATGGAGTCGCAGTGCCTGGTGCAGAACAACGTGTTCGTCAACGTGAAGCTGCCGGTCTGGACGACCGAGGACTCCGATCTGGACGGTTTCGCCGTCATCTCCGGCAACGACTTCGGTGGTGAGGCTCCGGTGATCACCCAGACCGGCACCTTCACCTCGGCGCCGTACTCGGTGACCCTGGACGCCACCGCCTCGGTGTCCGCCCTGGTCAAGGCCGGTGCAGGAGCCGGCAAGCTCTGAGCAGTCGCTCACCCGCATCAATGACGTCGGCGGCGGTCCACTCCAGGGCCGCCGCCGCGATCGTCATCTCGGTCATCGCGACCCCCGGCACCGGCGTGTCCTGCCAGACACCGCAGAACCAGACCGACTCCTTCTCCGCGAGTTCGGTCACCGCCGCATTCAAAACCCCTGCCGGGTACGGGATAAAGAGCCGGAACTGATGCGTGTGAGGCGGTTCGGGCTGCACCCGCACACCTGGCAACGCGGCGAGCGCATCGGCGACGACCCGGGCGTGCCGTACGTAATCCGGGATCCGCGGCAATTCCCGGTCGAGGCCGGCGAGGGCGGTCAGCACCGCCGGCCACTGCTGGAAGATGTTGCCGCCGTGCCGGTGACGCCAGGCTCGCGCGTACCGGGCCAGATCGGCCGTGCCGGCCAGCGCCGCTCCGCTGAACCCGCCCAGCGTCTTGTAGAACGAGACGTAAACACTGTCGGCCTGCTCCGCGATCTCGACGAGCGACCTGCCCAGATAGGGCGTCGACTCCCAGATCCGGGCGCCGTCGAAGTGCACCCGGGCGCCGATGTTCACCGCCTCCTCGCAGGCCTCGGTCAGCTCGTCCCAGGTCGGCAGCGTGAAGCCGGCGTCGCGTAACGGCAGCTCGAAGACGACAGTGCCGACCCGCTCGTCCAGCTCGGCGAGATCGGCGGCGGTCGGATTGCGCGGCGCGGTCGTCGAGGTGACGGCTCGCAGTCCGGTCAGGCTCGCGTACGCGTCCCGCTCGTGAACCAGCTGGTGGCCGAGCGGATGCAGGGCGACCGCGTCGGATTCGGTGGCGCCGTACCGCAGGGCGACCTGCTGAGCCATCGTCCCGGTGGGGAACCAGACGGCCGCCTCGGTGCCGAGCAGGTTCGCGACCCGCTGTTCGAGGACGGTGACCGGTCCGTCGCCGTAGTAGTCCGGCAGTTCGTCCAGGTCAGCGCCGCCTGACAGATCGGTCAGCCGCTCCCGCATGGTCGCCGGGCGTACGCCGGAAAGGATCCGATCGCAGGCTCGCATGACCGACAGTCGGTGGCGCATCAAGTTTTCCGGCATCGCCGGATGGTCGCAGAGCGTTCCCGGTTTTGTCGTACCGTCTCGCTAACGTGCCGCCCATGGAAACCCTCCCCGAGCCCTGGCACCGGCATCGGCACCCGCGTCGCGGCAGCGCCGGGGTGACCCTTTTCGTCCCCGATGCGAAAGCTCGCGCCGTGGTTCAGGAGGAGATCGGCCGCCGCCCCGGCCTGGTCAACAAGATCCTCGCCGCACCGACCACGGAAAAGTCGACGGCCCTCGCCGCGCGCACCTGGCTTGAGAGCAAGCCCGGTGCGTCACCGCTCGGTGCCGCGGCGATCGCGGCGATCAGCGCGCTGGGCAATTTCTCGCCGCGGCCACAGCTCGCCACCTGGGCCGACCTGCTGATCGCCGCGCACGGTCTGCGGTTCGCCGCCGAGGCAGCCGTCACGCTGAACGCGTTGATCATCATCGACGACGGCCCCGGCCGTGACGACCTCGGCGTGCGCCACCTGCGCTCCGGCGAGAACCGGCAGGGCTGGCAGATCGATACCCCGCTGCTGGTCCTGCTCCGCGTGCGCCGTGCGCTCGCCACGGCGAGCGACGCCGAGCACAACGAGGTGGTCCAGGCGCTGCTTCCCTATCGGTCCCTTCATGCGTACGCACGAGCGGCCACCTCCATCCTCGTCCCATCCCGTGATGACTGGGTGGAGCAGGACGTGCTGGCCGCGGTGGCCGACTCCGATTCGTACCGTGCTGCCGCCCTGACCACCGCGGTCGCCACCGGCGCGCAGCTGGACGCGCTCGTCCCGGTCGCCAACACCTGGACCGTGGTCGGCTCCACCGCGATGATCGCCACGATCGTCGACGGCACCGGCCCGGCCGCCGCACCGGCGCTGTTCCACTGGTTCGACGAGGGTTACGGCAACGCCGACGTGCAGAAACGCCTGCTCACCGCCCTCGCCGCCCTCCCCGGCGACGACGCGATGCGAGGGCTGGTCGAGCGGGTCGACGCGAAATACGTGGTGCCCACGCTGACCGAGGCCGCCGCTCTCGACCCGGAGCGGGCCCTGCGGCTCTTCGCCGAGGGCGCGGCGAAACAGCAGGTCGCCGACCTGCTGCGCGGCCACGTGCTGACCCACCCCGAGCTGGTCGACGAGGTGGCGCCGCGCCTCGGCCCGGCCGCCGCCGAGCAGATCCGGCAGATCGCCGACGAGTCGCGTTCGCTGGTGACCGCCCCCGCCTCGGCGATCCCGGCGATCCTGGTCAGCCCGCCCTGGCTGAGCCGCTCCAAGCCTGCCCGGACGATCGTGATCAGTGGCCTGACCTGCTCCGATCCGGCCGCGGCCCGCTGGCTCCCGGGCGAGCGCGAGCAGTGGGCCGACCCGGCCGGCCTGCCCCGAGCCTTCACGTCGAAACTGTCCTGGATCCAGGTCGCCGAGCGGCTGCTGACCGGCCGCGGTCAGTGGAGCGAGGCGGCCGGCTTCTTCACCCGCGCACCCACGATCGTCGCCCGCCCGATCATGCGGCAGTGGCGCCCGCGATACGGGTGGGAGGCCGGCCCGTGGATGCGGGTCGCCGCCGCCCGGTTCGAGGTCGACGCCCTGCCCTCCCTGCTCCACCTGGCAAACCACGGCACGGCCGACACCGCGGCGCTGCTCATGCCGTTCACCTCACCCGAGGTCGCCACGGTGATGGCCGGCTGGCTGGCCCGTCTCAAGAGCCTGCGCCGCCCCGCGCTCGCCTGGCTGCTCCGGCACCCGGCCGACGCCGCGTCCGCCCTGATCCCGGCCGCGCTCGGCAAGCCGGGCCAGGCTCGCCGCCAGGCCGAGGGCGCACTTCTCGCGCTGCACACACACGGCCTGGGCGAGACGGTCCAGACCGCCGCCCATCGGTACGGGCGAGACGCCGCCGCCGCGATCGAAACGCTGCTCACCACCGACCCGCTTGCCGTGCTGCCTGCGAAAATGCCACCGGCCCCGGGCTGGGCCGTGCCCGGTCTGCTCCCGCCGGTGCGCCTGCGGGACGGCTCCGGCGCGCTGCCACCCGAGTCCATCGGCCACCTCGTGACGATGCTGGCGCTGTCCAAGATCGACAGTGCGTACGCCGGACTGGAGATCGTCCAGGACGCATGCGACCCGGCTGACCTCGCCGAGTTCGCCTGGGGTGCCTTCCACCGCTGGCAGTCGGCCGGCGCGGAGTCGAGGGAAAACTGGGCACTCGACGCCCTGGGCCTGCTCGGCAACGACGAGACCGTCCGCCGCCTCACCCCGCTGATCCTGGCCTGGCCCGGCGACGGCGGCCATCAGAAAGCGGTCACCGGCGTCACCGTGCTCTCCACCATCGGCACCGACGTGGCCCTCATGCACCTGCACGGCATCTCCCAGCGAGCCAAGTTCAAGGGGCTGAAAGCGGCCGCACAGACCCGGATGGCCGAGGTGGCGGAGGCCCTCGGGCTGACCGCCGAGCAGCTGGCCGACCGGCTGGTCCCCGACTTCGGCCTGGCCGCCGACGGGAGCCTGCGCCTCGACTACGGCCCCCGGCAGTTCGTCATCGGCTTCGACGAGCAGCTCCGCCCGTTCGCGGCGGACGCAACCGGCAAGCGTCTGAAGGCACTGCCCAAGCCGGGCGCACGGGACGACGCGGAGCTCGCGCCGGCCGCGTGGAAACAGTTCGCCGCGCTGAAAAAAGACGTCCGGACCATCGCGACCGACCAGGTACGCCGCCTGGAGCAGGCGATGGTCCACGGCCGCCGCTGGACACTCCCCGAGTTCCAGCAGTTCTTCGTCGAGCACCCCTTGGTCTGGCACATCGCCCGCCGCCTGGTCTGGCGTCTCGACGCGGGGCCGGCGTTCCGGATCGCCGAGGACCGCACGTTCTCAACAGTCGACGACGAGCCGCTGCTCCCACCCGAGAACGGTGTTGTCGGTGTCGCCCATCCGCTGCACCTCGGCGACTCGCTGGGCACCTGGGTCGAGCTGTTCGGCGACTACGAGATCATCCAGCCGTTCCCGCAGCTCAACAGGCCGGTCTTCGCCCTGGAGGCGGCCGGCGAGGTGCTGACCCGGCTCCAGGGCTCCACACTGCCGACAACAAAGGTCCTCAGCCTGGAACGCCGCGGCTGGCGCCGCGAGGAACCCCAGGACGCCGGCATGCAGAGCCGGATGGAGTTACCGATCGCCCCGGGCCTAAAGTTCGCCCTGGACATCGACCCCGGCATAGCGATCGGCTCGATCGACTATTTCCCCGAGCAGAAGGTGACCGCCGCCTACCTGCACAACGGCACCGGCCCCCGCTGGCGCCACAACCCCGAGGGCGAAATTCCCCTCTCCACGCTGGACCCGGTAACAACATCCGAACTACTACGCGACCTAACCGACCTAACCACCTGACAGACCCAACCACCCAACCGCCCGACCGCCCGACCACGCCCGAGCACGCCCGACCACCTGACCGGACCCGACCACTTGGACGCGCCCGAGCGCGCGGCGGGCTACCGGTTGCGGGTGGTCAGGCGACAGCTGGTGGTCAGGCTGCTGCGGGGGTCAGGGGGTCAGGCGGCTGCGGGGACGTCTTCGGGCCAGGCTGTGCCCAGCTCGGTGAAGATGGCGCCGTTGAAGGCGAAGGCCTGGCGGGCCTCGGCGAGGATCACCTCTAGGCGCTCCTCCGGCAGGTCGAGCGCGTCCAGCTGCTGGCGGTACGCCGTCTTGTAAGCCTTCGCGTCGGGGATCTGCTCGAAGCGGTAGAAGTTCGTCGCCGCCGGCGGGAGGCCGTACTTGTCGCTCAGGGTGCGGCCGATCAGCTGGCCGCCGCTCAGGTCGCCCAGGTAACGGACGTAATGGTGGGCGATGAAGTGCTCCGGGGAGGTGCGGCACTTCTCGCGGAGCCGCTGCGCGTACCCCTGGGTGGCCTCGACCGGGACGACCGTGGACTCCCAGCCGGCGCCGTGCAGGTGGGCGAGGTCCGCTTCCAGGGCCGGCACGCGGAACAGGGCCGGATCGGCGAACGCGCCCGCGACCGGGTCGTTGCGCATCGCCTCGGCGGCCGCCTCCAGCTCGCGGTAGATCACCAAGTACTGGCTGGTCAGCTCGGCGAAGCCGGCCACCGGGATCGTGCCCGCCATCAGACGGGAGATGAAGGTCCTGGTCTCGGCCTCACGGTGTTCGACCATGGTGGCGCGGCGGATACGGGCTGCGAAACCGGTCATCTCGGCTCGTCCTTCCTGATCTGCGGAGCAGCAGCGATTCGCAAAGCGGCGGTGCTCGGCGAATGCGGTGTGGAAGCCATACCGAGCTTCCAGTATCGGGGTTCCGGGGCGGTCCTCATTAGGCGGTTACCGGATCCGGGACGACACGAGCGCGCCGGGAGCGCACTCGACGGCGGACAAGCCGGACAAGAAGGTAGAGAAGTGCGGCACCGAGCAGGGCGACAAGTGCCCAGGGCCAGGCCCAGACTCCGGTGCTGCGGGAGACGGCCGGCAGCTGCTCGTCGAAGGTCGCGGGCACGACGCTGACCTCGGCGGCGAGACGCACCGTGGGCTGCACACCAGTGATCTTCTCAGTGATCGTGATCGAGCCGCCAGGTAGCAGTTCGGGTATCTCCATGGCACCGGTGCGGGCCAGCTCCCAGCCGAACGGGCCGGTCACGCGTACCGAGCCGATGCCGGTGAGCCGCAGGTTGCCGGTGTTGCGGACGAGGTAGCGGACTGTCATCACGCCGCCGTCGGCCGGGTTCGTGGATTGGCTGTACTCAAGGCGTACCGAATCGATCTTGATGGTGGGCGCGACCGCGCCCGCGACGGTGAGGTAGACGCGGGCCGCGATGCGGCGATCCACCAGGACCTTCTGGCCGCTGGCGTCGACCTGCTCCTCCGCGATCGAGGCGATCACTCCGCCGGCGTGGTCGCCAGGCGTCGCGTTGTCCGGCACGGTGATCGAGAACGGTACGTCGAGCCGGGTGTTCGGCGGGACCGTGTACTGCTTGGCGCCGAGACCGATCCACGCGCCGATGTCGGTGGGCTGCTGCGCGGCGGCGAGCAGCGCGAACGAGCCGTCATCGGTGGTGTACGCGTCAGTGCCGTAGACCTGGAAGGTCTGCGCCTTGGCGGTGAGGTTGGTGATGCCGACGTAATCGGTGATCCGCTCGCCGGGCGACGCACGCCGGATGATGAAGTCCCGCCCGTCGGGGCCCTTGGCGCTCGACGGCTGCACAGACCAGCGCACACCGGAGTCACCGGGTGCCGCCGAGGCCGGAGCGGGGATCGACACCACGATCACAACGGCGGCCAGAAGGCCCCGGACGAACATGTTGCTCCTTACGATGGGGCCGGGCCGGCCGGGAATAATTGCGGTATTCCCGGCCGGTTCCCTCGCCCAGTGAAAATCAGGCGAGCGTCAGGGTGAGAACGGCGCTGTACTCACCAGCTGCGCTGGACTCGGGGATACCGAGCTCCAGAGCGGCGCCACAGGTGGAGCTGCCGAGGCTGCTCCCGGTCTCCGCGCTGCACAGAGTGCGGCTGGCACCGAGGCCGGTGCCGGGCGCGACCGGGTTACCGGCCGTCACCTTGTTGCTGACGCCGGCGGCGTCAACGAGCGAGCTGTCGACCACCGCGGCGGAGGGCTTCCAGCCGAGGTTGGCAGCGGGGATCTTGCCGCCACCGGTCGACGAGAACTCGGTGACCTGACCGACCAGGTCCCAACCGGAGTTGGTGCCACGCAGGTCGCTCACGGTGACCGAGTTGAGAGCACCAGTCGCGGTCTGGCCCGGGGTCGCGGCGGAGAGCGCCACATTGGAGCCGGCCGACGTGAGGGTCAGCGCACCACCGGTGACCGCCGCCTTGATCGTCTGCGACGCGGAGCCGTTACCGGGCTCCGGGTCCGTCGGGTCGGTGGGGTCGGTCGGATCCGTCGGGTCCGTGGGGTCGGTCGGGTCGGTCGGCTCCGTGGTCTCCTCGGCCGACGCGGTCGCCGTGATCGGGTCCAGATCGCTGCCCGCGGCGTAGAAACCGGCGAACGCGGCGGCACCCGAGGCGGTAAGGGTGGAGGCGAGGTTCGAGAACGAGATGTCGCCGCCGGTGACCGTGGGAGCGGTGGTCACCACGGAGGCGATCTCGGCCTGCTCCAGGTCGGAGGCGACAGCCCCGCCGTTCACCAGTTCCACGTCGGCCAGCAGCGAGCCGGTGCCGTCGCCGTCGACCACCAGGGTCGGGTTGGCGAGCGTGATCTGGAAGAAGTGCGCCGGGTACGAGAACACGACAGTGCCCTTGTAGTTGACCGTGGCGGTGCCGGCGGCCGTGTCGTACTTGCCACCCTTCGAAGCGAAGTCGAAGGTGCCGTCACTGTTGCGGGTCGCACCATCACTCACGGCGATCGGCGGGGTGCCGTTACCAGTGCCGATGTACGCCCGGAACGACGCCTTGAAACCCCAGTCCAGGCTGCCACCGGCCACGTTGACCGGTGCCGCCAGGGCCGGGCTGACCCCGGTCAGCGCCGTGGCGGCGCCGATCGCGATCGCACCAGCGAACAGTGCGACCCGATGCGGGCCCTTGGTGTTGCCCATGCTCGTTTCCTTCCGATGAGGGCAGACGCTCGCTGATGCGAGCGGAGTTAGGCTAGCCTCACCTAAACTCATGATCAAAAGCAAGATCATGTGAGCTGGGAAATCCCTGGAGGACAACGGTGCGCATCGGCCGGATAGCCGCGGTCGCGGCCCTGGCGCTGATCGTGGTGACAGCGGGCGGAACACCCGCGCAGGCCGCGAAGCGTCTCACGGTCTCCAAGACGAAAGGGCTGGATCGGGCCGGCGAGACCGTCACCGTGACCGGCCGGGGATACGACGTGGAGAAGGGCATCTACGTCGCGTTTTGCCTGGACAACGGCGCCGGCGTGCTGCCGTCACCGTGCGGTGGCGGAGCGGACATGTCGGGCGACTCCGGAGCGTCCGTGTGGATCTCCAACAATCCACCGTCCTATGCCGAAGGACTCACCAAGCCGTACGGCAAGGGTGGCTCGTTCACGGTGTCGCTGAAGGTCAACCAGATGATCGGCGACATCGACTGCGCCGTCCGCGGCTGCGCGATCGTGACCAGGGCGGACCACACCAGGACGAGCGATCGGTCCCAGGACGTCCGCATTCCGGTGCGTTTCGCGGCGGCCGCGGGTTCCACCACAGACGGAGTGACCTCCACCACCGCGCCGCAGAAAACCCCGCAGAACACCACCACGACCGCGAAGCCGAACGGCAGCAAGACCCCCGTCGGCCCGCCCACCGGACGTCTCGCCACGGCCGCTCCCCCGGCCGCCACGACCGCCGCCGCGATCGCTGTCGCCGAGCCGATGCTGAGCCGCACCAGCACCGCTACCCCGATGGGCCACTGGTGGGCGATCGGCGGCGCGTTCCTGGTCGGCATTCTCGCCACCACCGTGATGGGCCGGATTCGGCGCCGTAAGCAGGAGAAAGCATGAAGATCCGCCATGTCGCCGCGGTGCTGGTGACGACCGCCCTGCTGACCGGGGGTTGCACCTCGGTGAGCGAGATCGGACCCGAGGCCGAGGCTGCCTCGGCCAATGGCTGCGGTGTCACCACCGCGAAGCTCGCCAGCGAGGACATAACCCCGCTCGACCCCGCGCCCGCACCGAAGCTGCCGGTCACCGTGGACTCGGCGGACAAACGCAACGTCACCGTGACGAGCGCCGACCGGATCCTCGCGGTGAATCTGTACGGCTCCCTCGGCGAGATCGTCTTCAGCCTCGGCCTCGGTGACCGGGTGATCGGCCGGGACACGTCCACCACGTTCCCCGCCGCCGCGAAGCTTCCGCTGGTCACGCCGCAGGGACACGACCTGTCGGCCGAGGCGATCCTCAAGCTGAACCCGACGGTCCTGCTCGCCGACGACAGCATCGGCCCGCCGACAGTGCTCAACCAGATCCGCGAGGCCGGCATCCCGGTCGTGATCGTCGACGACACGCAGACCCTGGCCGCGGTGCCCGAGCACATCCGGGCCGTTGCCGCCGCGCTCGGCGTACCCGAGGCCGGTGAGCAGCTGGTCCAGCGGGTGCAGTCGGAGATCGACGCGGCCCGCAAGACCGCGCCGACGGGTGGCACGCCGCCGCGGATCGCGTTCCTCTACGTCCGCGGCACAGCGGGTGTGTTCCTGATCGGCGGCGAGGGCGCCGGCTCCGACTCGATGATCGAGGCGATCGGCGCGGTCGACGCGGGCAGTGAGATCGGGCTCAAGAAGTTCCGGCCGCTGACCAGCGAAGGCCTGATCAACGCGGCGCCGGACGTGATCCTGGTGATGACCGAGGGCCTGAACTCGGTCGACGGCGTGGACGGCCTGCTCAAGCTGCCCGGTGTCGCGCAGACTCCGGCCGGGATGAACCGGCGGATCGTGGACATGGACGACGGCATCCTGCTCAACTTCGGCGCTCGGACCGGCAAGGCGGTCGAGGCTCTGGCCAAGGCGGTTTACGGCCCGTGCAGCTGACGAAAGAAAGCCCGCTCAGAGCGTACAAAAAAGCGGTCTTGATCTTGGGGTTGGCAGTTGGTCTTGTCATTGTCTGCCTGGTCGCGGCGGGTAAGGGGCAGGTGCCGATCTCGCCGGGTGAGGTGGCCGGTTCGCTGCTGCATCGGCTCGGGCTCGACATCGGACCGATGCCCTCGGCGGTGCAGGGTGAGAACGCGCTCTGGCTGGTGCGTTTCCCGCGCGTGGTGCTCGCGGTGATCGTCGGCGCGTCGCTGGGCTGCGCCGGCGCCCTCATGCAGGGCGTTTTCGGCAATCCGCTCGCCGAGCCGGGCGTCGTGGGCGTCTCCTCCGGCGCGGCGGTGGGTGCGGCGGCGGCGATCGTCAGCGGCGTCACGATCTTCGGGGCCTGGAGCACCGCGGCCGCCGCCTTCGCCGGCGGCATGATCACAACCCTTCTTGTGTACGCGATGTCGCGCGCCGCCGGCCGCACCGAGGTCGTGACGCTTGTCCTCACTGGCGTGGCGGTCAACGCGACCGCGGGCGCCCTGCTCGGGCTGCTGATGTTCCTGACCGACGACGACGGTGTCCGCGCCATCGCGTTCTGGCAGCTCGGCAGCCTGGCCCAGGCCACCTGGGGCTCGGTCGCGGTCGCCGGTCCGTGCATGATCGCGGGTCTCGTGGTGGCGGCGATCTGCGCCCGCAAGCTCGACCTGCTGGCCCTCGGCGAACGCCCGGCCCGGCACCTCGGCGTCGACACCGAGCGGCTGCGGATCATCGCGATCATCGCGACCGCGCTGCTCACCGCCTCGGCCGTGGCGTTCACCGGGATCATCAGCTTCGTCGGGCTGGTCGTGCCGCACCTGATCCGCATGATCGCCGGGCCGGGGCACCGGGTGCTGATCCCGGCCAGCGCGCTGGCCGGCGCGGTGATCGTGGTGACCGGTGATCTGATCGCCCGGACCGCCATCGACTATCAGGAACTACCGCTCGGGGTGC
Source organism: Actinoplanes lutulentus (assembly GCF_003259845.1). Taxonomy (GTDB): domain Bacteria; phylum Actinomycetota; class Actinomycetes; order Mycobacteriales; family Micromonosporaceae; genus Actinoplanes; species Actinoplanes lutulentus. The sequence continues at coordinate 47,833 of NZ_QLMJ01000024.1, read as the reverse complement.
TGACCGCCGTGGTCGGCGGGCCGGCCTTCTTCTGGCTGCTGCGGCGCACCCGGGCACGTGCCGGAGGCTGGGGATGAGAGCGACCGGGGTTTCGGTGCGGCTGGGTGGTCGCGAGGTGGTGTCCGGAGTGGACATGCACGTCGATCCAGGTGAGGTGGTCGCGCTGGTCGGGCCGAACGGGGCCGGGAAGTCGACGCTGCTGGCGGCACTGGCAGGCGATATCGGATATTCCGGGGAAATCCGGATAGCCGGCCGCGACCTCACCGCTTACAAGGCCGTCGAGCTCGCCCGTCAGCGATCGGTGCTGCCCCAGAAGGCGACGCTGTCGTTCCCGTTCAACGCCGGCGAGGTGATCCGGATGGGCCGGGCGCCGTGGAACGGACGGCCCGAGAGCGCCGATGACGAGGATGCCGTCGCCGAGGCGATGAAGTGGACCGAGACCAGCGCGTTCGATCAGCGCCCGTTCCCGGCGCTCTCCGGCGGCGAGCAGGCTCGGGTCGCGCTGGCCCGGGTGCTGGCCCAGCGCACGCCGGTGCTGCTGCTCGACGAACCCACTGCGGCACTCGACCTGCGCCATCAGGAGCTGGTCATGGCCGCGGCACGCGCTCGTGCCGGGGACGGCGCCGCGGTGGCGGTCGTCCTGCACGATCTGGGGCTTGCTGCGGCGTACGCGGACCGGGCATATGTGCTGGCAGCGGGCAAGGTCCGCCGGTCCGGACCGCCCGCCGAGGTGTTCACCGAGGAGCTGCTCAGCGAGGTCTATCAACACCGGGTCGAGGTGATCGACCACCCTCGCACGGGAACGCCGCTTATCGTTCCGCATCGATCCTGAAACAAGGGCTGCACGACGGTACGGTCACGTCCTATCATCCATCCATGTCACGGTCGTTTCGGATGCCCACTGTGGTGGGTGTCGCGCTGCTCGCCAGCGCTTTCCTCGGCTCGCCGGCGCAGGCCGCCGCCACCGGGGTGGCCTCGGTCTCCGGCACCAAGGTGATCTACAAGGCGGGCAAGGCCAAGCAGAACAAGGTCGTCGTGACCCGATCGGGCAACACGATCACGGTTGACGACCGGGTCGCGGTCAAGGCCGGGGCGGGCTGCAAGAAGGTCTCCGGCGACAAGACCAAGGTGCGCTGCACGACGAGCAAGGCGCCGACCAGGGTCGGCGTCTACACCTATGACCGGGTCGACTCGATCGTCAACAAGACCGGGCTCGGCATGACCGCCGACGGTGGCAGCGCGAACGACTCGATCACCGGCGGGCCGCGCGGCGACACCCTGCGCGGCGGCACCGGCAAGGACAAGATCTGGGGCCTGGCCGGCAGCGACACCATCGACGGCGGCGAGGGCAACGACTGGATCAAGGGTGGCGACGGCCACGATCATCTGGAGGGCTCCGACGGCAACGACGTCGTCTACGGCGACAACGGCGACGATTCGCTCGGTGGCGGAATCGGTAACGACCGCCTCAGCGGTGGTGCCGGAAACGACATCCTGGGCTGGGCCGACGGTGACTACTCCGAGCCGGATAACGACGTCTTCTCCGGTGGCCCCGGGAACGACGAGGTCAACTACTTCATCTACGAGCACGCCGTGAAAGCGGACGCTGACGGGGTCGCCGACGACGGCAAGGCCAGCGAGAAGGACAACATCAAGCCGGACGTCGAGCGGATCCAGGGCGGCCAGAAGAACGACCGTCTGTACGGCACGAGCCGCGCGGACACCCTCGTCGGCGGCCCGGGCAACGACACCATCTACGGGTACGGCGGCAACGACGTGCTGGTCGGCGAACTGGGCGCGGACGTGCTCGACGGTGGCGCCGGCAACGACGAGCTGGCCGGTGACGACGCCACCATGGGCGCGGTGAGCGCGGACGTGATGCGCGGCGGCGCCGGCCGCGACCGGGTCTGGTACTCCGGCTACACCAAGCCGGTCACCGTCGACCTCGACGGCGCTGCTCGCGACGACGGCCAGGCCGGCGAGAAGGACACCGTCGGCGCCGACGTCGAGGACATCCTCGGCGGCAACGGCAACGACCGGCTCACCGGCAACGCCGCCGCCAACGTGATCTGGGGCGACTACGGCAACGACGTCATCCGGGGCGGCGCGGGCAACGACGAGCTGGACGGCTCGGACGGCCGCGACACGGTTTACGGCGAGGCCGGCGACGACGACCTCGACGGCCGGGACTGGGACAGCTCGGACGAGCCGGACCACCTCGACGGCGGCTCCGCCGGGAACGACCTGTGCCGGCCCAGGCCGAGCGACACCCTGGTCAGTTGCGAGCGCACGGCATGATCGTTATTCGAACACCGCGAATGCTTCGAATGCTTCGAACGGGAGATCACGTGTCACCGTCCGCTCGCCGTGCTGCCTGGGGCGTCGCGCTGCTCACCGGCCTGTCCGCCACCCTTGTCGGCGCACCGGCGCAGGCCGCCACCCCCGCCACCGCGAAGGTCTCCGGCCGGACGGTGTTGTACACCGCTGCCAAGGGCCAGCAGAACAAGGTCGTGGTGACCGTCTCGGGCCGGACCGTCACGATCGACGACCGGGTCGCGATCAAGGCTGGCAAGGGCTGCAAGAAGGTCAAGGGTGACAAGACCAAGGTCCGCTGCACCACGACGAAGGCGCCGGCCTGGCTGGACATCTACACCGGCACCCGCAACGACTCGATCGTCAACAAGACCGGGATCAAGATGACCGCCGACGGCGGCAGCGGGAACGACTCGATCACCGGCGGCTCGGCGGCTGACTATCTCTCCGGCGGAACCGGCAACGACAAGATCTGGGGCGCCGGCGGCAACGACTACGTCACCGGTGACAGCGGCAACGACCGGCTCAGCGGCGGCACCGGAAACGACACGATGTTCGGCAACGCCGGCAACGACACGGTGAACGGTGACAACGGGCGCGACCTGCTCGGTGGCGGCGCGGGCAACGACAAGCTCAACGGCGGGGCCGGCGACGACGTCATCGGCTGGGACGACGCCGATGTCACCGGCGCGGACAACGACGTGTACTCCGGCGGGGCCGGATTCGATTACCTCGACGCGTACAAGTACTACAAGCACGCGGTGCGGATCGACATCGACGGCGCAGCCGACGACGGCAAGTCCGGCGAGAAGGACAACGTCAGGAACGACATCGAGAACATCCTCGGCAGCCCGAAGAACGACCGGATCTACGGCAGCAGCCGCGGCGAGTACCTCGACGGCGGCGCCGGCAACGACACCGTCTACGGCAACGGGGGCGTCGACCAGATCTCGGGCGGCCGCGGCGCCGACACCCTCGATGGCGGAGCCGGGAACGACGAGCTCATCGGCGACTTCCCGCCCGACGGCGTGAGCGCTGACGTGCTGCGCGGCGGCGCCGGCACCGACCTGGTCAACTACAGCGGTTACACCAAGCCGGTCACCGTCGACCTCGACGGCGCTGCTCGTGACGACGGCCAGGCCGGCGAGAAGGACACCGTCGGCGCCGACGTGGAGAACATCTACGGCGGCGAAGGCAACGACCGGCTGACCGGCAACGCCGCTGCCAACTACATCCTCGGCGGGTACGGCAAAGACACGATCTTCGGCGGCCCCGGCAACGACGAGCTGAGCGGCGACGGCGGCAACGACTACATCTACGGCGAGACCGGCGACGACTATCTGGACGGCACCGACTTCGGCTCCGCTGCCGAGCCCGACCGGCTGGACGGCGCTCTCGGCGACGACCTGTGCCGCCCGTGGCCGGATGACGTCATGGTCAGCTGCGAAAGCGTTGTTTAAGTCCTTTTTTCGTACGGGGGAATCCATATGCCACGCGTCATCGCCATATCCGGAATAGCCCTGGTCACACTCGGTCTGTTCGCCGCACCGGCGCAGGCCGCCGCGGCCATCGGTGTCGCCACCGTCACCGGGACGAAGGTGGTCTACAAGGCCGCCAAGGGCAAGCAGAACAAGGTAGTCGTGACCCGGTCGGGCAACACGATCACGGTCGACGACAAGGTCGCGGTCAAGCCGGGCAAGGGCTGCAAGAAGGTCTCCGGCGACAAGACCAGGGTGCGTTGCACGACGTCGAAAACGCCGACGAGGGTGAAGGTCTACACCTACGACCGGAACGACTCGATCGTCAACAAGACCGGGCTCGGCATGACCGCCGACGCAGGTAGCGGCAACGACTCGATCACCGGCGGCCCGCGCGGCGACACCCTGTACGGCAACACCGGCAAGGACAAGATCTGGGGCCTGGCCGGCAAGGACTACCTCTACGGTGGCACCGGCGGCGACTGGATCAGCGGCGGCGACAGCGACGACGTGATCGACGGCGACACGGGCAACGATGTCGTCTACGGCAACAACGGCCACGACTACGTCGGCGGCGGGGTCGGCAACGACCGGCTCAGCGGCGGCGCGGGTGTCGACTACATCGGCTGGACGGATTACGAGGGCACCGGCAACGACGTCTTCTCCGGCGGCAGCGACGAGGACACCCTCAACGCCTACCGGTACTACGAGCACGCGGTCCGGGTGGACACCGACGGGGTCGCCGACGACGGCGCGTCCGGCGAGAAGGACAACGTCAAGAACGACATCGAGATCATCTACGGCACCGACAAGAACGACCGGATCTCCGGTGGCAGCCAGCCGAACATCCTCTTCGGAGGGAAGGGCAACGACGTTCTCTACGGCCTCGGCGGCATCGACAATCTGCTCGGCGGTCCCGGCGCCGACGTGCTCGACGGCGGCTCCGGCGACGACTTCCTCCAGGGTGACGACCCGAACGAGGGCAAGGTGAGCGCCGACGTGATCCGCGGCGGCACCGGGAACGACCGGGTCTGGTACGGCAGCTACACCAAGCCGGTCACCGTCGACCTCGACGGAGCCAAGGGCGACGACGGCCAGGCCGGCGAGGGCGACACCGTCGGCAGCGACGTCGAGAACCTGGCCGGAGGCGACGGCAGCGACCGGCTGACCGGCAACGGCGCAGCCAACGTGATCTGGGGCAACGACGGCAACGACGTGATCCGCGGTGGCGGCGGCAACGACGAGTTGATCGGCAACAACGGCCGGGACAGCATCTACGGCGATGCCGGCGACGACCTCCTCGACGGCCAGGACTACAACGGCAACGAGGTCGACCGGCTCGACGGCGGCGCGAACAGCCCGGTCGGCGACCGCTGCCGCCAGGTCACCGGAGACATCGTGGTCAGCTGCGAGTCAACCCTTTGATCCAAAGCTTTTCGGTACGCACGGCGCCCTTCTCCACCTTCGGCGGTTTGAGCGTCACCTGCCGCCAGTCGGGCAGAGTTCGGTTGTAAAGCGCGTTGTCGTACCCGCTGAGGACGACCGGGCCGGCATGACGGCGGAGCACGTCGAGCATCTCGATGTGCTCCGCCGTTGTCATCTCCTGGCCGTACATCCGCTGCGTGCGCACCTCCGGCAGGTACGGCGGATCCGCGTAGATCAGGCAGTCCGCCGCCGAGAACCGCAGCATCACCTCGATCGCCGGCCGATTCTCGATCTCCGCCTCGGCGAGCCGCCACGCCATCGACCGCAGCTCGTCGGGTACCCGGCTCCATCGGTCGGACATGCCGCGTGCCCTCTGGCGTACCCCTCGGGTCTTCCATCCGGTCTTCTTGGCGAGGTCGCTGGCGTGTGCCTGCCAGACTCGGACCACGAACCGGCGAGCGTCCTCCAGCGGGTCGCCGGTCACCGCGTCGGAGATCGTGTACTCATCCCGGGACCAGGGTGTGGTCTCCAGCGCCCAGCACAGGTCCTCGGTGCGATCACGCAGCATCCGGAACAGATTGACGACAGCGCCATTGGTGTCATTGATCAATTCGTGGGGTGACGGTTCCTTGGTGAAGAAGACCGCGCCACTGCCGAAATACGGCTCAAGATAGTGATAGTGGCTTCCGAAGTGGGCGGCCACCGCGCCGGCGATGGACCACTTCGCGCCGGGGTAACGCAGCGCGGCTGACCTGCGGGAAAGCACCGGCACCATCTCTCCACTGGTGTCCATCCAGTATTGATATGGTGGACAAGTGCATGTCTAGTGCCGATTAGCATGGTGAAAAGGTAAATAGCGTCTTTTCACCCCCTGGGATTACCCGATGTCACGGTGATCCCTACGCGGGGGTCTCGGACCGCCAGCCGGGACCCCCGGGTACGCAGAAACGGCGGCGCCCCCTTCACAGGAGAGGCGCCGCCGTCTGGCGTTCCGGGGTCTTTGGTTACTTCACCTTGACGGCGTCAGTGGCGGCCGCGGCGACCTTGGTGCCGGTACCGGCGTAGACGACCTTCCAGGTGCCGGTCTTCGTCGCGGTGAACTTCTTGCTGAAGACGCCCTTGCTGTTTGTCGTCGTGGTGGCCTTCAGGGAGTAGGACGTCGCGCCCTTCTTCTTGAAGTAGATCTTCACCTTGGCGCCGGCCAGCACCTTGCCGTCGATCTTCAGGGTGCCCTTCGCGGTGATCTTCTTGCCCTTCTTCACCGGCTCGGGCGAAGCGTCCAGGGTGACCTTCGACGGCCGCTTGATCGTCAGCGTCTTGGTGACGATGTTGGTGAGGTCGACGTTCTCGTCCTTGTCGATCGCACCGCCGTAGATCAGGGCGGAGTACTTGCCCGGCGCGTACTTGCCGCAGACCTGGAAGGCGCCCTTGTAGGTGCTGGTGGTGCCGACCCGCTTCAGCTCGGCATCGGCCACCGACTTGTCGGTGTTCGCGGCGACCACGAGGTCGACGCCGACGCCGCTGTAGATGTATCCCTCGGTCGGGATCGGCGCGCTCAGCGTCGCGGTCGCGGTGACGTTGGTGCAACCGGCCTTCGCGGACAGCACAAACGCGTTCTTGCTGATCGAGGCGGACTTGACGGTGACCTTCAGCGTGCCGGCCTGCGCGGGCGAAGCGCCAACGAGAAGGCCGGCGGCGGGAACGGTGGCGAGCAGCGCGGCAAGGGCACGGACGCGTACAGAAGTCATGACTGTCCCAAGATCAGAAGAAGGGGGCCGTCGGAGTATAGGACGGTACGGTAACGACGCAACCTAGCCGATCGGGTAGATCACAGTCATCGGCTGCGGGGTCCGTCGACGTGGAGAGGCCGCCACCTGGTTTCCCTGGTGGCGGCCTCTCGGTCATTCGCTTTCTTGCTGGCCTGCTTGCTGGCTTACTTGTTGCTTAGGCGCCACAGGCGGGCTTTGTTGTCGTCGCCGGCGGTGATCAGGCGTTTGCCGTCCAGGGTGATTCGCAGTGCCCAGACTGGGCCCTTGTGCCCGATCAGCGGCTTGCCTTCGAGGCCGCCGGTCTCGGTGTCCCACAACCGGACGGTACCGTCGTCGCTGCCGGTGGCCAGCAGGTCTCCGCTCGGGCTGAACCGCAGGGCGCGTACCGGCCCGGTGTGACCGGTGAGCGGCTCGGTAGCCGGCCGGCGGGTCTCCGTGTCCCACAGCTGCACGGTGTTGTCGCCGCCGGAGGAGGTGGCCAGGAGATCTCCGCCGGGGCTGAACGTGAGGGCGAGAACCGGCCCGGAACTGCTGGTGAGCGGCTTGCCCGCGGGTTCACCGGTGGTGGCATCCCAGAGGCGGATGACGTCGCTGGCGTCGGAGGTGGCCAGCAGACTTCCGTCCGGGCTGAAGCTGATCGCGTAGATCGGGGCGGTACGCGCGGTCAGCGCCGTACCGATCGGCCGGCCGGTGCTGGTCTCCCAGAGCCGGACGGTGCTGTCTTTGCCGCTCTTGTCGCTGCCGGCCGCGGTGCTTTGGTCGCTGTCTGCCGCGACGCTCTTGTCACCGCCGTCTGCCGCGAGGCTCTTGTCGCCGCCGGCTGTCACGAGGCTTTTGCCGTCCGGGCTGAACACGACCGAACGAACCGTGCCGGTGTGACCCATGAGCGTGCGTACCGAACGCCCGGTGAGCGGATTCCACAGCCGAACCGTGCCGTCATCCCCGGCGGTGGCAACAAGCTTCCCGGTGGGGCCGAAGGCCACCGACCGCACCGCCCCTTCGTGCCCGACCAGCGGCGCCCCGAACTGCTCCCCGGTGGCGGAATCCCACAACGCCACGGCACGCTCACCGGCAACGGCGAGGAGTTTGCCGTTCGGGCTGTACCCAACGGAGTGGACCGCCCCGGCGCGAGCGGCGAACGGCGTACCGACTCGGCGCCCGTTCGCGGTGCTCCACTGCCTCACCGTCCCCCGGCTGACCGTGGCGAACACCTTCCCGTCCGCTCGCACAGCGATGATCCCGCCAGCACCAGGCATGACGCTGCGAAAGCGAGCGGCAGCGGCGCTGGTGGCCGCGGCGTTTTCAGCAGCGGGCGCATTGTGCGAATCGGCGTGTGCGGCGGTGGCAGCAACAGTGGGTGCGAGCAGCCCGATCATGGCCGCGGCAACGACCCTGCCGGCACGTCGCCGGAGGCCGCCAAACGAGGAGTCACTGAAAGCGCCTGCGCGATAGCTCTCGGTAGTCACCCCCGCACCGTAACGATCACGCCACCCGGATGTTCGCCCTCTGCCAGACCGTTCATCCAGCCGAGTACAGCGTTGTGGCGTTCAAAGACGCATCCGCCTCACCGGAACCACCGCACCGGTACGGCAGCGGCCATCGCGGCCATGCCTGCGGCGTTCGGGTGCAGGTGGTCGCCGCTGTCGTACGCCGGGTTGAGCCGCTGCGAATCCGCCGGATCGCCCATGACACGGTCGAAGTCGATGACCCCGTCATAATCCCCGGAGCTGCGGATCCACCGGTTCAACGCTGACCGCTTGCGCTCGTTCTCCGGGGTGTAGAAGCCGAGCGTGTCGCCCTTGAACGGCAGAACCGTTCCGCCGAAAACCCGCAGGCCGGCCTGGTGCGCCCGGCTGATCAGCTGTCGATGCCCGAAAATCAGGTCGTCGGCCGAGACCACCTCGGACAGCGGCGCGACCGTGCCGGGGTGTCCGAGATCGTTCACGCCGAGCAGCACGATCAGGTACTCCCGGCCGGGCTGGGCGAGCACGTCCCGGTCGAACCGGCGCAACCCGCTCACCCCGAAGTAGTTGGCGAACGCTTCGGCACCACTCCCCGCCGGCGGGTTCGGGTCGTGCAGCAGCCGGTTGCCGGAGACGCCGACGTTGGCCACACCGCGGTCGATCCCGGCGGCCCGCAGCCGAGCGGCGAACAGGTCCGGCCAGCGCTGATTGAGGTTCGCCTCGGTGTTGGCACCGTTGGTGATCGAGTCCCCGAGCGTCACCACGGCCGACCCCTTCGCCCGCACCGCGACGCCCGAGAGGAAGAGATCCTGCGCCACGGTGGCGACCGCGGTGACGGTACGGGCGGCGGCCACATCACCGTTCGCGATCACGTTCTCCTGGAAAGCGAAGGCGGCGAGCGTGGTCACCGGCGTGCGATCCGGCAGATAAAGGCTGATCACCAGGTCCCCGCCGGGCGCGAGCCGCAACCGCACCGGGTCACTGACCAGCGGCGAGCCGGCCGGAATGGTGACATCCGCACGCCCGCCGAAGGTGACCCGCCGATCAGTGCCGGCCACCGCATCGGTGCTCGCCCCGGAACCGGCCCTCAGCGCGACGCGCACAGAGCCGACGTGCAGCGGAGTCTCCCCGAACTCGTTGGTGAGCCGAATCCGCAACTCGTCACCACCGACGCTGCCGTGCACAACGTGCCGCACCGTCTGGTTACTGAGGACGGCGGGCTCACCAGGAGGAACGGTGGTGGGCACAGCCGCCCAGGTGGCAACCCACCCACGGGAGCCAGAGGCATGAGCCGAACCGGGAAGAGCAACCCCGGCCGCAGCGGCAGCGCCGCCCACAGCAAGTAGCTGACGTCGGGAAGCCATAAGAAATCTCCTTGTCAGCCACGGCCGAAAGTTCCGGACTCACCTCGGTAACTCTCCTGCAACGTATAGCTGCACATCTATACGGTCAAGGACCTGATGATCGGTGCGATCCCCGGGATTGCCCGGAACTTTCAGCCATCATCACCAGGCGTCCAGGTCATCGATCCGGTCCACGAGGGCGAACCCACCGAGAACCTCCAACGCGTCGGAAGCCGCGTACCCCTGCCCTTTGCCTTTCAAGAAGATTTCGACGGCACACGGCTCGACCCAGGATTCCAAGATGTCGGCCCCCTGCCAGCGAGCCTTGTGCGAGCCGGCGGTGACCGTGGCAGACAGCCTTCCACCCAACTGCTCCGCGCGCTGCGCTCGGACGGTGAGCCACCGGCCCTGCTCGTCACCGACAACAAGCGAACCCTCGGCAAATGTCTCCGACTCGTCCCGGCTCAGATCAACCGAGCACTGCTCGACCTGGGAGCCAGCGGGCAGAACCGCCAGCCGGAAGGGGACAGCACAGCGCAGGGAACTGTCGAAAAGCACCCCGTTCGCCGCAGCGGTGAGCGCATCGCTGTCAGTGGCATACAGATCGAGGCGTGCCCAGATTCCATCGACAGGCTGCCAGCGCAGAATCCACAGGTCCGGGCTGCCCGCGATGCCGGGATCCATCGTCGCGGTACCGGGGCGCCCACTGACAACCACGTGGCTCGGCTGCCCCGGCTGCCCTGACGACGTCAACGTCTGCTGAAGCGCGTCGAGGGTGGCCGCATCACGCCCCAGCGCGAAACGACCGTGGCCCGAGGTGCCTCGGAACTCCACTATTTCGGTGCCTCTGCCCGCGCTCCAACTGACGTATTGAGATCCGGCGATGAGCTTGTCCGCTGTGAAGTGCAGAAATCCGGGATCCGTTCCCACCACGTCAGGGTCTTGCCGAGCACCCGGCTCATTCGGTGCCGACGGCAGGGCGACGGATGCCGCATGTACATCGCTCACCCCTCCGACGGGCGAGACCACGTACGCACCCGTGACAGCCAGGCAAACCCCCAACACGCCCGCGGCAGCCAATCCACGTCGGCGCCGACGAACCCCGGCGCCGCGGCGACGTGCCTGTTCGACCAGAGCAGCCGGATCGACCTCGCCGCCGGCGCGCTCCTTCAGCGTCTCGGAAAGCTGCGCCTCCAAATCAGGACTCATTGAAAAGTTCCCATCGTTTCGGCAACCCGGATGCCATGGTTCTGACGCAGCGCGGCAAGCCCTCGCTTGGCATGCGTACGAACCGTTCCGGTCGCGCAGTCGAGGATCTCCGCGATCGCGTTGTCGTCCAGATCCTCGTAGTAACGCAGGACGATGACAGTGCGTTGACGCTTGGGCAGCGCACAGACCAGTCGCCACAGCTCATCCCGGAGGTCCATCTCAGCAGCCGCGTCACGGACCTGAGGACGATCCACGACATTTGCTACCGACATGTCACGGTTATCGCGATGCCGCCACCAGGAGTGATGGGCGTTGATCAGCATCCGGCGAACGTAGGTGTCCGGCTGCTCCATGCGCGAGATCCGTCGCCACCGGGCATAGGCCCGCGCGAGCACATCCTGGACCAGGTCCTCGGCCCGATGCTCATCGCCGCTCAGCAGGCGCGCCAACCGCATCAGCGCCGGCCCGCGAGCAAACGTGTAGTCCTCGAATGTCACACCCGATTGAACGCTGCGATTGCCCCCCAGCGTAGACACGGCCGGCGAAGTTTCTGTTCGCGTGTGGCGGCGGGCCCCGCCCGGGACGGCACCCGCCGCTGCTCACGGCTCGGCGCAGAGCGTCACCACTCGAATCCCCACTCGAAGCCCTGCGTCGGTGCGCCGCTGTCGGCACTCGCCGCGGCCGGGATCAGCACCCCGGTCACGGCGAAGGCCAGGGCCAGCACGCCCGCAACAATCACTCGTTTCATCTCGCCTCCCTTCCCTGCTCGGTCCGCACCGGTCGGGCCTACCTCCGACCAGCCGTGGCGACCGTACCGACGCAGAGAGTGGTAAATCGGGACGCAAGATCTCGCGTAACCCCGCAGGACGTCCAAAAACGACGCCGGAACCGCTGGTCAACCCCGCTCCGGCCGGTTACCGCGAGATCTGGAACCGGGCGTGAAACGGGACCTTGACAGCATTGGCCGCCGCGTCCATCGAAACGGAGAGGGGAGCCGCGGTCAGCGGGTCAGGTTCAGCACTGTCAGGGTCTTGGCCTTGCTGTTGCTGATGTAGCCGCGGGAACCGTCGGGCAGGACGGCGATCGACGTCGGAGCGTCACCGGTCGGCAGGGTCGCGGTGACCTGCATGGTGTCGGCCCGGATCACCGACACGTTGTCGCTGCCGCTGTTGACCACGTAGGCGTAACGGCCGTCCGCTGACCAGCGAAGGGCCAGTGGCTGGGTGCCGACACTGATGGTCCGGCGCACCGTGTCGTCGGTCGTGTCGATCACGCAGACCGTGCCGTCGTCCCAGTTGACGTTCATCAGCAGCGGGCGGTGCGGGTTCTGCTCGACGGCGTGCGGCGAGTGGCCGACGTCGATGTTGGTGAGCACCCGGCGGGTCGCGGTGTCGACGACGCTGATGTTGTTCGACTCGTGGTCGGCGACGTAGGCCCGGGTGCCGTCGACGGAGAACGACACGTAGTGCGGCTCGGGCGGAACGGTGATCTCGGCGACCTGGACCAGCCGCCTGGCGTCGATAACGGTGACCGTGTGACCGTCGTGGTTGGGCACGTACAGCCAGTTGCCGTCGGGCGTGACCGCTGCCAGGTAGGGCCGCGTCCGTACGGGAAAGGTCTTCTTGATGGTGTTGTCGTCGGTGTCGACGACGCTGACCGCATGCACCTCGCCGTCGCGCTCGTCCCACAGGCTCACATAGGCGTATCGGCCGTCGGGAGAGAAGGACACGAAACGGGCGGGCCCGGGCGTGGGGATCTCACTTGTCACCGTGCCGGTGGCCACGTCAAGTACGGAGACAGTCTGCTCGCCGGAGGCGATGTAGAGCCGCCGCCCGTCCGGTGCGACGGCGACGTAGTCGGGCGCGCGCCCAAGCGCGATCGACCGGCCGATCGAGGGCACCGCGACCGCAGGAGCGCGCGCGACAGCCACAGCGGCGACGGCACTGGCGGTGGGGACGCTGGCGGTGGGGGCGGCTGTGGATGGCACCAGCGAGGGCGCGATGGCGTTCGTCGGCTGGCCGTTGTCGCGTCCGGCCAGGTGGACGGCCGCGCCGGCGAGCAACAGTACGGCGGCGACGATCGCCAGGATGGCCGCGATCCGCCGGCGCCGGGGAAGCACGATCGGCGCATCGACCGCAGTGGGCTCGGCCACCGGTTCCGATGGAGCCACAACCAGCGGCGGCGGCATGGCCGAGGCGGGCCGCAGGCCGGCGACGACCGCCGCGCCCAGCGCGACCGCGTACTTCGGGTGCGCGTCGGTGACCGTCGGCCGGCCGGTCTCGGCCGCGACCATCCGCTCGATCAGCGGGATCCGGGACGACCCACCGACCAGCAGCACCCCTGACAGCTGCCCGACATCCAGCCGGGCGGTGTGCACCGCCCTGATCAGGGTGCCGATGGTGGACTCGACCGGAGCCCGGATCAGTCCCTCGAACTCGGCCCGGGTGAGGTGGGCGACGAACTGGCGATGCGGCAGCAGCACCGGAATGCTCGTCTCGATGTCGGCCGACAGCGCCTCCTTGGCGTGCACACACTCCTGGCGCAGGCGGGCCATGGCCGCGGCGGCCCCAGGCTGCGACAGGTCGAGGTCGCTGAGCGCGCCGCCGTTCCGGTAGTCGATCCACTGCAGGATCGCCTCGTCGAAATCGATGCCGCCGAGTCGCTCCATCCCGTCCGGATCACCCACGACCTCGACCGCGCCGCCGCGCTTGCGCAGCACAGTGGCATCGAAGGTGCCGCCGCCGAGGTCGTAGACGGCCAGAGTGTCGCCCTCGCCGAGCAGCCGGGAGGCGCCGTAGAACGCGGCTGCCGCCTCCGGTTCGGTCAGCGCCACATGATCGTGCAGGCCGGCCAGCCGGGGAACCTCCTCGAACAGTTCCCGGCGGTACGGACCCCAGGTCGCCGGATAGGTCAGCGCGACCCGCTCCGGCATCTCGCCTTCGACCCGGGACACGGTGTCGAGCACGTCACGCAGTTGGGCCGCCATCAGGGCGGTGACCGCGTGCGGCACGCCACCGAGCACGACCGGGGTCGGATCGCCGAGGCGCCGTTTGAACGCGCGCTCCACCCGGTCCGGCTGGCTCAGCGCCCGGCGCTCGGCGGCGTCACCGAACGCCAGCCGCGACTCCTCGGTGAAATAGACGACCGCCGGGCTGACCATGGTCTGGCTGCCCAAGGTGCACATCTCGGGGCGGCCGTCGCGCGCGATGGCGGCGGCCACGAACGTGGTGCCCAGATCGACGCCGAGGTTGTAGCCCACCCGTCCATTTTCAACGCCTTTGCGAGCATTTTCAAGAAAGACAACCCGTACGCATGGGGTGAATGCTCCGCACGGGCGAAAACCGCACAATAGGACCATGACGCCGGACGAGTACTGGAACCGGCGTCTGGATCTGGAACGGCGGCTGCACGACGGCCCGGCCCTGCGGATCGCAGCCCTGACCCTACGGCTGGGCCTGCTCGGGGAGAAGGCCGCGGATCTGCAGCCCGACATCGAGGGCTTGCAGCACGAACTGCACCTCACCATGCAGGAACTGCGCGTGATCGCCGACCAGATCTATCCACCGTTACTGCGCAAGCAGGGGCTCGGCCCGGCTCTACGGGAGCTCACGGCCGACCTGCCCATGCCGGTTCGGGTCGATGCCGGCGGCGGCCGGTTCGAGGCCGCGGTCGAGGGCGTCACTTACTACACCGTGTGTGAGGTCCTCGAGGGTGGAGGCAACCCCACTCGAACGGTGGACATCACCGTCCGCCGGGATGACCAGGGGCTGGTACTGCACCTGGCCGGTGTCGATACTGACCAGGTCGTAGCCGTGCGTGACCGCATCCAGTGGCTGGGCGGGGCGGTCGAGATTGTCGGAGGTACCGCGTTGCCCACGATCAGGGTCCGGATTCCGTGCGGGTAGCGCTGGCCGAGGACGGGGCGTTGTTCCGCGACGGCCTGGTGATGCTCCTGGAGGCGGCCGGGCATGAGGTCGTCGGATGCGTCGCCGACGGTGACTCGATGGTGCGCCTGCTGGCGAGCGAGCCGGCTGACGTCGCGATCCTCGACATCCGCATGCCGCCCGAACCTGACGGCGGCCTGCCCACCGCCGAAACGTTGCGGGCCGCCCACCCGAAGCTCGGCCTGCTGTTTCTCTCGCACTACGCCGAGACGCACTATCTGATGCGGGTGCTGCGGATCGGCACCGAGGCGATCGGGTACCGGCTCAAGGAGAAGGTCGGCAGCGTCGAGGTCCTCAGTGACACGCTGACCAGGATCCGCGACGGCGAGATCGTGATCGAGCCGGTGCTGGCCCAGCGTCTGGTCGAACGGCCCAGCAGCCAGCGCCGCGACGTGGTGGCCGGATTGTCGGCACGCGAACGACAGGTGTTGCGGCTGATGGCCGAGGGACGGTCCAACAACGGCATCGCCGCGCAGCTGGTGGTGATGCCCAAAGCCGTCGAGAAACACATCGCGAACATCTTCGCCAAGTTGGGACTGCCGGCCGACGCGGCCGAACACCACCGCCGGGTGCTGGCCGTGCTGACCTATCTGAGGTCACAACCGGATGTCGCCTAGGGCGATCCTGCTGGCCGGCGCCGCGTTCCTGCCACTGGCCTTTGCCGGGCGTGCCCTCGCGCTGCCATTCGTGGTCTGCGCGGTGCTCGCCGCGCTGCTGCCCTGGCTGCGCCACGGCACCGACGGCTTGCTGGAACGGTTCACCGGACGGCGCGAGGTCACCCCGTACGCCGCGCTGGCCGACGCGACCCGGCACCTGCGGTCGGTGTCCATACAGGAAGCACTGCCCGAGCTCGAACGCGTCCTGGCCGACGGCACCGGCGCACGCCGCGCCGCGATCTGGCTGGCCGCCGGCGCCCGGCTGCAGACCGGCGCCGAGACCGTGGACAACCTCGCCGTCCTGCTCGCCCGGCCCGACATCGGGCACGTCGTGCCGGTGCTCGACGGCACCGAACTGCGGGCCGTGCTGACCATCGAGAAGCCGAATCTGCCGGTCACCTCCGGCGATCGGGAGCTGATGCGCGACATCGCCAGCGGGGCGGCGCTGCTGCTGCGCACGGTGGCGCTCAACGCCGAACTCGCCGGACGGGTCCGCCGAGCCGGGCATCTCGCGCAGGAACTGGCCGCTTCCCGGCAGCGGCTGGTGCAGGCGCGCGAGGTGGAACGGCGCCGGCTGCTGACCGAACTGTCCCGGGCCACCTCCGGGCGCCTGGCCGCGCTGCGCGAACACGTGGCAGCGGCCCGGGCCGACCCGCGAGGACCTCAGTTGGCGCGGGCCCGCGCCGAGGTCGACGACCTGCTCGACCGGTTCCGGGTGTTCGCCCGCGGCGTCTACCCGGCGGTACTGCGCGGTCAGGGGCCGGAAGCGGCTGTCGAGGAGCTGGCCGCCGACCTGCGCCGCGGCGTGCACCTCACCAGCGGCCTCGGAGCCCGCGCCGGCTGGGAGATCGAATCGGCGATCTACCAGATCGTGGCAGCCGCGCTGGACGTCCTGGCGGCTGAACCCGGTGCCACCATCCAGGTCAGCCTGACCATGATGGACAACCGGATCCGAGCAGTAATCGAGGATCCGGTACCGCCGGTCACCGCGGACGAGGTCAGGGCCATGCTCGCCCCCGACGCCGAACGGCTGGCCGCGCTCGGCGGTGGCCTGGAATGCGGCGAGCTCAAGCCCGGCACGGACGAGGACGAGGACGAGGACGGGCGGCCGGGGCTGCGCCTGCTCGCCTGGTTGCCAGACCGACTCGACGCCGAGCCTTCCCTGTGACACCCCTATTCCGCCTGCTCAGCGTGATCCCGGTTGCGCTGCTGGGCGGCGGACTGTTCCTTCTGCTGCACACGATGGTCGCGGCGCCACTCGCGGCAGCGCCGGTGGCGCTGCTTCTTAACCCCGCTTTGGTACGGGCTGAGCGTTACGCCGAGCGCATCCTGCACGGGCGCCGGCCCACTCCGTACACCGTGCTGGCCGGTCTGGGCGCCCTGTCCGGCACCGACCTGTCCCAGGTCCCCGAGATGGTCGGGCGTTCACTGGGCGCGCGGCTCTGCCAGTTGACCGTGCACCGCCCCGGGCTCCCCGACCGCACTTATTCCTGGCCCAGCCCCGGATCGGCCGACGCGGTGATCACCTTGCCGATCGTACGGGGCGACGAGCGGCTCGGGTCGATCACCGTGGACCGGGCCAGCGCGGCCGAAGGCCTGGACAGCCACCGGCGCCGGCTCGTTCAGGACATCGCCGACGGGCTGGGCGCCGTGCTCGCCGCGAACCGGCTGGGCATCGAACTGGAAAGGCAGCTGCGGGCGGTACGGGCCCACGCCGCCGACATCGCCAGATCCCGGCGACGGCTGGTCGCCGAGATGGACGCCGAACGCCGCCGCATCGAACGCGACCTGCACGACGGGGCGCAGCATCACCTGGTCTCGCTGCGGCTCGCCCTCGGCCTGGCCGAGCACCAGGCCGGCGCCGGGCGTCTGGCCGAGGCCACCACCGCGCTCGACCGGGTCTCCGGGCGCATCGACGACGCCGAGACCATCCTGGCCCGTACGGTCACCGGCATGACCTCCCCGCTGCTGGCCCAGCAGGGCCTGGCCGCCGCGCTGCGCGCGGAACTGGGGCCGGATGTGCCAGTGGTTGTCATGGGAATGGACGACGGCTGCAGACTCGCCGCCGACCTGGAGTCAGCGGTCTGGTTCTGCTGCCTGGAGGCGGTCAACAATGCCCGCAAGCACGCACCCGGCGCGCCGGTCCGGATCAGCCTGACCTCCGCTGCGGACCGGCTGAGCTTCGGGATCCATGACGACGGTCCGGGCTTCGACACCACCGCGGACATCGGTTCACCCGGCCGTGGCATGCGCAACGTGATGGCCCGGGTGACCGCGGTCGGCGGGCTGGTCGCGGTCCGGTCCGCACCGGGCGAGGGCACCCGCGTCGACGGCTGGGTCGCGCTGGGTGACGTGCCAGCCGATGACGTGTCGCTGGCCGGCGCCGTTCGAGCGGCGATCCAGCAGGCCGCGACCGTCTACGGCGACGCCGAGGCGGTCGAACGCATCCGCCGGATCCGGGCCGGTCTCGATCAGCAGGGAACACGGCGGGACACCGTGCTGGCGGCGTGGTCGGCGCTGCAGGCACTAGACGAGCTGGTACGCGACGATCCGCCCGCCACCGGAACACAGCACCTGCGGCACCGGCTGGACCGCATCCGGGCCGACAGCCGGGAGGTCGCCGAGGTGACAGCGATCGACGAGTTGCGCTCGGAGCCCGGCGACCTGAGTCCGGACGACGTCGAGGCGGCCGCGCGGCTGCTGGGCGACGGTGCAGCGGACAACTGCCACCGGCTCGGGCTCGAACCGGACGCCGGCCCGGCGCAGATCACGCAGGCCGTGCAACGCGCGCTGGCTCAGTGGCGGGCGCGGGCCTCGCACCCGGGCACCGCCCACAGTGTCCGGAGGGTTGCCGCGACCGTGGTCCGCTCGTGTGAGCACATGCTGCTCACCGTGTCGCCGCCAGGCGAGAAGCCCGCAGCAGCAGATCACGGATCGACTCCAGATCCGCGTCGATTTCGGTGAGGGCCTGGCCCGTCGCCTGCGCCTGGGCCGCCCGCTGGGACGTGCCGGCGGCTGCCGCGAGCCGCCCGGTGTGCTCGGTGACCGCCGCGTCCACCGCGGCGTGGACCTGCTGCTCGATAGCGCGTAGACCGTCTCGGGCCTGCTTGGCCAGTGCCAGCCGGAACGCGTCGGCGGTCGAGCGCAACCGGGTGAGCGCTTCCGCCCGTTCCCGGTCGGCCTGCCGCCAGCGGTCACCGGCAAGCGCGGCGCCGCCCAGGGCGATCGCCCCGGTGATCGCGGCCACGGCCAGCAGCCATCCCGGCACGTGATCCCTGAGGAGCACGGAGGACATGGCGATTCCGCTGTAGGCGGGCATCAGAATGCTGGTCAGCCGTGATGCCAGCGGCTGCCGGCCGGCCGGGGTGGGCCAGGGCGCGGCGACCACGGCCGGCGCCCCGAAAACCTGGGGCACCGGCACGATCGCGGCGCTCAGGCCGAGCGCGGCGCTCATCCGGCCGGTGATCGTCGTGGCGGCCGTCCGCAGGGCCCGATCGCCGTCGGTCACCTCGACGGCGAGCCTGTACTGCAGCCACCGATCGAACTCGCCGCGCGGCACACGGGACTCGATCAGCGCGGTGCCCTCGTCGATCAGGCACCGCACGCGGCGCTGAATCCCGTACCCAAGATCTGAATCGGCAGTGCCCACCGCTTCGCTGAGCATGCGAGACCAGCGTGCGCTGTGTTCGCGAAACCGGCGAAGCCGGGTTTCGGCGTGCCGGGCCTCGGCTGCGAGCCGGGCGCCGCGGCCCGGATCGCACATCCCGGCACGCCGGTTACGAAGATCGATCTGCAGTGACTGCAGGGACCGGATGACCTGGTCGGCGGTGAACGGGCCGGCCGACAACCGGGCGAGCAGGTCAGGCCGCGCATTCGCCTGCGCGCCCAGCCGGACCAGCCGGTTCAGTTCCCGCAGCTCATCGTGGTCGACGGTGACGGTCATCGGGGCCCCTCGGCTCAGGCTTGGAACGCGGACGAGTCGACGTGGTGCTCGGAGTGGTAGTAGTAGAACTCCTGGGTCTGGTAGTGCTCCCCGTAGTTCGAGTCCTGCGGCTGGAAGTCGTCGGTCAGGTAGCCGCCCGGCTGCACGTCCGGCTGCACGTCCTGCTGAGGGAAGTCGCCGTGCTGCGGGAAATCGTCCTGCTGCGGGGCGCCGTTCTGCGGGGCGCTGTTCTCGCACTGGCCCCCGAAGCCGGAGGAGCCGCTGCTCTGGTGGCCGTAGGCGAAGGTCTGGCTGTCGTCGTATGAGTAGCTGCTCTGCCACATGGTCTCTGTCCTGTCTGTTCGGTTTCCCGTTGTCTTGCTGACAGGACTAATACTGCTGGTCAGAGCGTTCCCGCAGAATCGTGCAGACCCCCGGATCGCCACCCGGGGTTTCCGGGGGTTAGCCCCCGGTCCCGCCTATGGTGAGAACTCAGCTTCGACCGCGGCGCGACGACTACAAGACCGGCATTCAGCTGACTGTCAGATGAGTTGGAGTACCTCGGCGCCAGACCGTGCGCAGGTTCAGCGTGTCATCGATGCGGGTGGTGGGGTCGCCGTCGACGAGAAGCATGTCGGCGCGCAGGCCGACGGCGATGCGGCCACGGTCGTCGAGCCCGAAGAGCCGTGCGGGTGTGGAGGTCGCCGCGCGTAGCGCCTCGACCGGAGTGAGGCCAGCCCGGACGAGGTACTGGAGTTCGTGGTGCAGGCTCGCGCCGTGTGCCACTCCGGCCATGAATGGCAGCGGGAACGGTGCGGCGTCGGTTCCGGCCAGGATCTCGACCCCGGCGTCGTGGAGCGCTTTGACCGAGTCGAGGACGTACTCCAGTTCACCCTGGGGGTATCGGTCGTAGCTGCCGCGCAGCAGGCCGGTCCAGTCGTCGTCCAGACGGCCACTGACTCGGGGGTCGTCGGCCAGGATGGACGCGGTGATGCCCATCATCGAGGCGTTCAACACGACGCAGGGGACGACGAAGACACCGGCGGCGGCGATGCGTTCGACGAGGTCGCCGGTGTGGGGCCGGTCCATGAACAAGTGGGCCAGACCGTGGATACCGGCGTCGATCGCCATACGGGTCGCGTCGGCGGTCAGCGTGTGGGCGATGGTCAGCATGCCGAGCCGGCGAGCTTCGGCGACGCCGGCGTCGAGGGTTGCCTGGTCGAGCATCGGGAGCCCGGGGTGGCCCTCTACCGAGCCGTCGTCGACCATGAACTTGATGTAGTCGGAGCCGGCCTCGACCAGCTGCGGAACGAAGCGTGCGGCTTCCTCCGGAGTGGAGGCGAACGGCATCAGCGGCATCGGCCCGTCGTGTCCGTCATTGTGATCGTCCTCGCCCGGCCCGGGACCGAACTCGAAGTCGTCGGGGATCAGCTCGCTGGGGTGTCCACCGGGTGGGGTGACACCGAACCCGGCGGAGCGGACGTCCGCGAGGGTGTCGTCGTCGGTGATGTGTGACCGGCTGAACCGCGTGTTCATGCCCTGCATCTCGAGCTCGGTGGTGACGCCGAAGCGCAGCGCGAGGGCGAGGGTGCCGTCCGAGCTGTGGGTGTGTGCGTCGATCAGGCCGGGCAGCAGCGTGGCCCCGGCTGCGTCGATGACCTCAGCCGCCAACGGGGGTTCACCGCCCACGGCGGCGATCCGGGTGCCGTCGATGACGACTGTCGTCGCCTCGATCACCTGCTCGCCGTCGAAGATCCGGGCGTTCGTGATGGCGGTGACCATGGCAGACCTCGTTCCTTGAGCGGACGCTACTTGCGTGCCCAGATGAACACTAATGCTCAAACTCAATTACATGCAACAAAGCATGTATGTGCCTGACGGCACATTCAAGTAGGCTAGATCAGTGACCATCGAGAACGCTTCCGAACAGCAAGAACGAGACCTGATGGCCGATGTGGGCGGCGCCTTCGCCCGGATGCGGCGGCGCACCATGCAGGCGCCGGTCGACCAACCCAGCGGCCGCAAGGACCTCACCCGCAACCTGGTGCTCAACCTGGTGGAGGAGGCGCAGAGCGCCGGGCGGGAAATGACCGTGGGCAATCTCGCCGACGCGCTCCTGGTCGACCCCTCGGTGGCCAGCCGCATGGCCACCGACTGCATCACCCACGGCTACCTCGTTCGCGCAGCGTCCCAACAGGACGGCCGGCGCACCGTCATTCAACTGACTGACGAGGGAAGCGCACTTCTCGGCCACTTCAGAAACCAACACAGGCAGGCTTTCGAGTACGTCACCCGCGACTGGCCGAGAGCCGAGCGACTGGAGTTCGCCAGGCTGCTCATCAAGTACGCCGAGGACTCCGCACGCCTCCCCGCACCAGCCGAGAGCACCGACTGAGAACACACGCTGACCCGTGCAGCTGGTTTCCAGGGCTGCGGTGACCGGGTGAGATCTCGCGCGACGGCATCCCGTCCGCCCACACCGTCAGATCCGGAACACGCCCGCCGCCGACGCCGATGCCGCAGTCGGTGACCACCCGCTCCGGGCCATAGCCGTTGGTGAGGAACCAGGCGACATCCGGGAGACCAGAGGACGTAGCGCATGTCTGCCGCATGGTGGGCGGGAACTGACATCGAGCGAATGGCGGACGTACGCGGGCGATTACCCGTACCCGGAGAATTTGCACTTGATCTTTCTTTTGAATGCCCAGGATGGTCAGGGTTCTTTCCCACGGCTCGGACGGGCACACTCGCAAGGTGACTGACAACGATCAACTCGGGTGCCCCTTCTGCCGGATCGTCCGGGGCGAGGATCCGGGCGCGCGCGAGGTGTTCCAGAACGAGCACGTGGTCGCTTTTCTGCCGTTGGAGCCCGCGACACCGGGTCATACGCTGGTGGTGCCACGCGGACACGTCCCGGATCTGTGGTCACTGGACGGTGACGTTGCCGCGCACCTGGCGCGCGCGACGTTGCGGCTGTCGGAAGCGGTCCGGCGAGCCACCGATCCGGAGGGGTTGAACATCATTCAGTCCAATGGCAAGGCGGCCGCGCAAACGGTGTTCCACCTGCATGTCCACATCGTCCCGCGGTGGACTGACGATCGGATGGGCCCGATCTGGCCGGCCGCGAGGCGGGCACCGGAGACGGACGACGTCTGGCAGGCCGTGCGGCGCGAGTGCCTGGCTGTGGGGGAACGGTGACGCAGCCGGGCATCGCCGCGGACGACCGGCGCAAGCATCTCGACTACATCCAGGCCGTCGTGACGCGGATGTCGGCGGCGTCGAGCACGGCGAAAGGGTGGCTACTCCCGGTCGTGACCGCGACCTACGGGTTCGCGCTGACCAAGAAGGCGTTCGCGATCGCCCTGCTGGGGATCGCGGCCGTGCTGCTCTTCTCGCTCCTCGACGCCAACTATCTGCGGCAGGAGAAGGCGTACCGGCGGCTCTACGACGCGGTGGCGCGTGGGACCAAAACCATTCCATCTTTTTCGCTCAACCCCGCGGACGCCGAGGACGCGGGCCCGGTGGCGACGACGTTCGGCGCGAAGGTCCGGCGCGGCCTGGCCCGATGGTTTCCCGGCGCGGACGTGTGGCTGTCCTGGTCGATCGCGCCGTTCTACGGTGGGCTGGCGGTCATCGGGCTGATCACGCTCGTCGTGGCGCGGTGACGTCGGCGTCGAGGGTGTTGCGCGCCTCCCAGCCGGCCTTGAGGTCGGCCAGCAGGCGCTCGGCGGACCGGGCGGCGCCCGGGGCGACCGGTTCGGTGAGCAGTTCGTCGGCGGTGCGGCGCAACGCCGCGGTGAACCGCACGCCGTCCGGGGTGAGCGAGCCGGACCGCTCGATGGCGGTCAGGCCCCGATCCACCTGGAGGCGGGACTCGGCGAACCGGAGTTCCGCCTCGGTGATCTCGTCGCGCAGCGACCGCCACGTGTCGGCGACGCCGGCGAAGGCATAAACCCCCTGTAAAAGGCCGGCCAGCGGTCGCGGATCGACGCGCCAGGGCGCAAAATGCAGACGCCGGTCGCGAGGATTGGTCAGCTGGTACATGTCCAGGAAGGCGCTGAGCTTCGAGTGCTGGAACTCGTGCACCAGCGTCACCGCGAAGTCGTGGGCGGAGAGCGGCTGGGTCAGCCCGCACGCGCCGAAAACGTGCCGCAGCGACGCGCTCTGCGCCGCGTCGGGATTCACCCGGTGCAGCGGCACCAGCGACCTCATCCCGGCGCTCAGCTCGACAGCTCGCGGTGCCACATGGTCGGTCAGCAGCTGACAGGTCTTGCCGAACAGGGCCTCCCACCGTTTGGCGTCCTCGGTGCTGAGCCGCCCGGCCGGTGGCGTGTGGTGACCGTGCCGGTACGGGTGCAGGTCCTCCAGGTCGACCCGGGCCGTGCCGCCGTCCAGCTTGCGCAGCGGCAGCCATCCCCGGGCCTCGTCCGCCGGATCCGCCGGGACCTCGAGCCCGGCGCCGTCGACGAAGACCACGATGCGGCCGTGGCTCGTCGTCGCCTCGAGTTCGTGGTGGCCGCCGGCCACGACCGCGCCGAGACCGGGCAGCATGGCCGCGCCGTGGTGCACCGGGATCCGGACCGAGGCGTCGATCTCCGCGGCGGCGGCCGCCACCAGCGCGATGGCGGCCAGATGTCCCATCGCCTGCACGTCCGCGGGGTCACGGGTGACGCCGCGGCCCGCGATGGCCGCCCAGCCACCGACCATCGGCGCGCTGACCACGTCGGCGAAGCGATCCGGTGCGGCGATCCGGGACCGTTCCAGGACGTCACGCAGCGGCTCCGGGTCACCGGGCCAGTGCGTGAGCAAGCGCCGCAGCATGATGAGGTGCCGGCTGCGCCGGACCTCGGTGAGCCGGTTCACCGCCGCGGCGCCGCCGAGACCGCTGCCGACCCGGTCGAACATCGCCGACGCCAGACTATGAACCGTCAACAGATCGTCTCCTACGCAGATCGGCGGACACCGTCCGTTGCACGTGCCGGACGAAGACGTCCAGGTCCGTGCAGTAGACCGAAGGCGACCGGAAGCCCGCGCCGGCGCGGTAGCGATGCACGTAGTGCCCGCCACCGCACGCCTCGACGAGCGGGCACGCCCGGCACTCGTCGGCCAGCGCCGCCCGGCCGATCTGCCGTGCCACCACACCCGGATCGTCGAGGGCCGCGTCGAGGTCGTCGGTGCGGACGTTCAGGCCGGTGGCCGCTGCGCCCGGGTACGCGACCTTCAGCGCGTCGACCTGCTCGATATCCCCGTCCGACTCGATGACGATGGCGCCGGACGGGCTGAGCCCGAGTTGTTCGCTGTCGCTGCGGCCGCCGAGCAGGACCCGGATCGCCGACTCGAACAGGCGGACGCGTGTCGGCGACTGATCGGCGTACCAGCGGTCGAAGAATGCGATAAGCCACTCGGCGTACGAGGGTGCGCCCATCGGTCGTGGCGGCGGATCACTCCACGTCGCGTGCGGCAATAGAAGGTCCATCGCCGGCGGCTCGAAGGCCATCAATTGCTGGTATCCGAGTTCCGGATCCGTATTGACGTTCACCGTTGTCAAAAGTCCTGAGTACGAATTGCGGTACTCCGGGCGGCGAAGAAGATCGATCCCGCGGGCGACGGCCGAGAAGCTCCCACGCCCGTCTTTGAACCGGCGGTGCTGATCATGGGCGGCCGCGGTGCCGTCGAGGCTGATGCCGACCCTGATGCGATGGGCCACTAGGGCGCGGACCGTCGCCTCGGTCAGCAGCACGCCGTTGGTCTGCATGCCGATCTCGACGTGGCAGCCGGGCGGCACCGCCCGGCGCAGGGACTCGGCCAGGGTGGTCAGCCGGTCGATGCCGTAAAGCATCGGCTCGCCACCGTGCAGCACCACCCGCAGGTCCTTCAGGCCGTGTCGCCCGGCATGCGCTGCGATCCGCGCGATCGCGGCGTCACGCACCTCGCCGGGCATCGCCGGCGGACGGTCCCGCCAGCTCTGATCAGCATGTTCGTAGACGTAGCAGTAGTCACAGGCCAGGTTGCAGCGCTGGTGGACCTTGAGGATGACCTCACTGAACGGTTTCGGGCGCCAGCCGGTGGCCTTCAGCGCCTCGACGTCGAGTTCGGCATAGGGCCAGGGCGCCATGGTGCGTTGGACGTCCCGGACACGGCCGAACAGCGTGGCGGGAGTCAATGGCAAGCCTCAGGGATTCGGCGGAGGCGTGAGCGAGCTGAATGCGCTCAAGACGCCGTCGGGGTCGTCGAGCGACCTCAGCACCTGGTCGGCGCATCGGCCGACGATGGTGCCGTCGTCCGCGTCCAGCGGCGTGACGGGCTCGGCGGACACGTCGGGCGTGGCCGCCCAATCGGTCGCGTCGCGCGTTTCGTCCGAGTGGACGACAGTCATTGTGACCTCCATACCTCCTGCCAAACCGGCATCTGTCTCGGCGGTCTGGCATTCACAGGATCGCATGTCCGTCGTCCGTGAACAACCAGCCGCCACGACGTCGATAAATGCGATCTTGCAATCACGTCACCGGTAATGGTGGCATGCTGCGAATATGTGATGTGGTGGGAAAATTCTTGATCTAGCAATTCGATGAGATTGCAACGGTCAGAACGGATGCGGGTCCAAGGTGCGGGGCAGGTACCAGGCCTCGCGCAGAGCGCCTACCGCGGGATGCTCCGCGCCCAGCGAGGAGATGAGCCGGGCGACGACGTCGTTGAGCTCCGACTCGTACCGCCGGCCCTCCTGCTCGCGGCGGACCAGCAGGAGGTTTCCCTCGCACAGCAGCGAGTCGGGATGGTCCGGACCGAGCACGTCGTGCATCTCCCGGAGCAGCGACTCGAACTTCTCCCGCGCGCCGGCCAGGTCGTTCTGCTCGGCCAGCACGATGGCCAGATTCATGCCCGCGGCGATCGTGTACGGGTGCTCGGGCCCGAGCGCGGTGACGAGGCCTCGGCTGGCGTGCTCGGCGAGACTGCGCGCCCGCACGAGGTCGCCCGCCGCGCGAGCCGTCGCGGTCCGGTTCGTCGCGCAGGCTAGGCGGTGCGGGTGGGTGTCGCTCAGGCCGAATCGCTCGTACGAGCTGTCGATCAACTCGAACTCCGAGCCGGCACTGTCCACCTCGCCACTCGCCAGTAGGTTCACCGCACGACTCAGCCGGGCGCCGAGGGTATCAGGCTTGTCCGGGCCCAGCAGATGGTTCAACTGCTCGTACGCCCTCTCGAGCAGCGGCGCCGCCTCATCGATCTGGCCCGCGCTGCGCATCGACACGGCCTGGTTGACCAGTAGGTTGTAGTACCGCGGGGTCCGCTCGCCGACGGCGGCCCGGAACCGCTCAGCGAGCTGGGCGAGCAACTCGGCCGAGCCCCGATAATCGCCTGCTTCGCGCAGGTCACGGCCGAGGTTGGTACCGGCCAGCAGCGTCATCGGACTGTCGTCGCCGAGATTGGCGGTGCTGCGCTGATACACCGTCTGGTCGTGCTCGCGTGCGGACCTGAAGTCGCCGACGAGCCGATAGGACGCGGCGAGGTTGTTCAGTGCGGTCAGCGTGCGCGGATGTTCCTCGCCAAAGACCGTCGACCAGGCGGCATAGGTGACCTTGTCCTGCTCCAGAGCCTCCGCATAGAGCCCGAGGGCACGCAGGTCGGCGCTGAGGCTGCCCGCTGTCATCAGAGTGTGCGGATGATTGGCGCCGAGCAGGTCGCTCTGTTCGGCCCGCACCTTCTCGTTCAGCGCGCGGGACTCGGCGAACGCGAACTCGTCGCGGATGATGTTGCCCAGGTTGAATTGCAGGTGCAGGATCTGACGCCGCAGCGAATCGCGTTCCTCGTCGGTGACCAGCCGGTCCATCAGGTCCTGCCATCGCTCGACATGGCGTTCGGCGAAGGCACGCGCGCCCTTGTTGTCACCGGTCAACCAGACGTAGCGCACCCGGTCGATGATGAGGCGGCGGACCGCCTCATCGCGCGATTCATAGGCCTCGGACAGCTCGATGTGCGGCCAGATCATCTGGAATCGTGGCCAGGTCAACGGGTTGTCGACGTCGTCACGGGGCCGCGCGGCGGCCAGCACGGCGTGCACTTCGAGCCGGGTCGCCGCGATCTCCTCCTCCGACATGCGCTGCTTGACCACGTGCTGGAGGAGCCGGTGGACGTGCACCCGGCGGTTGGACACGTCCAGCCGCAGCAGCGCCAGCTTGCTGATCGTGTGGACGAGCGACCATCGATAGGCGGTCTCGGTGACGGCCGGGTCGAAGGGACGCAGGACCTCGGCCATCCGGTCGCCGTAGATCAACTCGAGCGAGATCTCCGGCGCGAGCAGCGAGCAGAGCTGCAGCAGGCGGTATGACCCGGCCGAGGTCTCCCGGAGCTGGGACAGCGACAGGTCCCAGGTCTTCTCCACCGACGGGTTACCGGGACTGGACAGCACGCCGTCCGGCCGCTCCTGAATGTCGCGCAGATAGTCCTCGACCGGCGCCCCGGTCTCGGCCAGCCACGCGCCCGCGGCGGCGACCGCGATCGGCAGGTCACCGAGGAGCTCGGCGATCCGGCCAGCGTGCTCCTTGCGGATCGTGGGCAGCCGCTGCTGGAGGTGCGCCACGCTCTCCGCGCGCTGGAAGACGTCCATCTGGATGGTCGCCTGATGCTCCGACCACTGCCGGTTGCGGGCGGTGATCAGCACGTGGCCGCCCGGCCCGGACGCCAGGTACGGCTTGACCTTCTCGATGTCCTCCGCGTTGTCGAAGACCACCAGCCAGCGGTCGACCACGTCGCCGCGTTCCAGTTTCTGCAGCAGCGCCGCGGCCTGATCGGCGATCGTGCCCTCCTCGCCCGACTCGACGCGCTTGCCCAGCGTCGCCAGTTGGGTGTCCAGGGAGGGGACGTCGGAGGCGTCGATCCACCAGATCACGTCGTACGCGTTGCGGAACCGGTGCGCGTACTCCAGCGCCACATGGGTCTTGCCGATGCCGCCCATGCCCTGCAGGGCCACCGACTGGTTGCCCAGGAGCGCGCTGGCGCCTTGATCCTGCAACTGTTCGCGGAGTCGGAGAAGGTCCCCTTCGCGGCCGGTGAACAGCATGTTGCGGATCGGGGCGTTGAACACTGCGGCCGGCGTGCCGGGAAACCGGACGCCGATCCGGCTCATATCGATATCGGCCGTCGGCCGGCGGACCAGCTTGAGAAGGCGCTCGATGGCCGTCGCTTCCGGCTGCCCGAAAAGGAACGCGTTGTCCTCGGCGGCGCGGCCACGGAACGGCCGCACGTCGGCGATATAGGCCACGAGGGGAGCGCGCGGGTCGGGGCGGTCGAGGGAGATCCGCGCGGCCTCGGCTTCAGCGTTGGTCTGGGACACCAGGCTCAGTTGGCGTGCGCCCTCGGTGCCCGGGTCGGCTCGAATGCCCGTCTCCACCATGGTGACCGTGATGTCCGCCGCCTGCAGCACATCGGACACCCACTCCGCCCACAGGCGATCGACCGGGGCGTACCTCAGATCGACCTTCTCCTCGGCCCGGGTCACCCGCCGGGCGAACTGCGCCACGGTGCGGATGCGGAGATCCTCGCTCATCGCCGGGAGTTCGGTCACCACCCCGTCGGTCAGGTATCCGGCTAGGGCGACGTAGGACGCCAGCATCGAGGTGGGCACGCCGGGCTGGTCACCCAAGGTCGCCAGCGTCTCCTCGAAGGCGTAGAACGCCCGGTACGGAACCTCGACCGTCGCCCAGTATCGATCCTGCTCGGAGGCCTCCATGCCGGCCGGCAGCCCGGCGAATCGCTCACGGGCGAGGAACCGGCCGGCGTCGACGCGTTCCTTCTCGGCGGAGTCGACGCGCATCGGCACCGGCAGAACGCGGACCGGGCGTACGCTCAGGCCGATGCTCGCGGCGACTTCGGCAGCACCGTAGATGCCCTGGTCGCTGAAGGTGAAACAGTCGACGAGCACGTCCGGCAAATGGCGCGTGCAGATTCCGGCGACGTCACTCACGCCGGTCCGGCTGTCGATCAACGTGTAGTCGTAGTTCTTTTTCATGTCCGCGCGCAAGGCGTCGAACAGTTTTCCGCCATCGAGTTTGTCGTAGAACTCGTCCCAGTTGCGTTCATAGACGCTCCGGGCGTAACTCGTGTTGTTCTGGCCGGCCGGCATGAAATCAATGCTGCCGCCCGAGGGGAAGTGCTTCCAATCCAGCGAGAACGCGAACTGGCTGACCCGGGCGTATTCGGCCTGCCAGTCGCTGGGCCGGTCGGCGTCCCGCCGGGTGGCCTCGTCGTAGCGGTTGACCATCTCGACGACGCCGTCGGCGTCCTGCATGGCGCTCGGTCGAAGGAACGGGTGGAAGAATCGGTGCAATCCCGGTGATTCCAGATCCCAGTCGGCGACCAGCACCCGATGACCCGCGCTCGCCAAGATCCAGGCCACGTTGGCCAGGGCCATGGTCCGGCCGGTGCCACCCTTGTACGAATAGAACGTGACAACGGTGCCATCGCGGTTCTCAGTCATCGATGTCCTCTTCCTGGGATGGACCAGCATCGTCGGTGATCCTGGGCATCGGAACCACAGCGCCCTTGGGCAGGAAGACGGGCGCCGTCTTCAGATATGCCCGGAGGGTCTCATCGATTACGATCGGCATTCTCTCGACCAGTTGATCGGCGTACAGAATGCGTCGCACCTGTCGCCGGACGCTTCCCAGGATAACGTTCACGGTGGCGGTGAGTTCCGCCCCCCGATCGCGGTACTGGGGGTCGTCGCTGTCGGCGATCACGACCACCTCGGCCCATTCCGGCAGCCGATCCGCGACGGCGTCCACGGTCTCGCGTCCCCCCGGCGAGTCCAGGATCCACGGATCCACGAGCACCAGAACCGCGCCTTCGGCCAGCGGCCCGAATCCGATCTGCGCGTCGGTGAGCCGAGGCGCCAGATGGCGGTGCTCGGCGAGGTTGGCGGCCATCTGCGCCGGTGAGAGCGGCGTCTCGCCCCCGAACGGATGCCACTCGACGGCGAGCTGACCGTAACCGGCTCGGGGCCGGTCGCGGGGGAGTGCGGCGCGGACCGGCGCCAGCACCATGACGGTGAGCCGCATTCCGGCCGGGCCGGGCTCCGGCGCCTCCGCGTCGTCGATCACCGCCGGGGTGGCCGGGCGCGGCCCGGCGGCCTTGGTGATGGCGACGATCCGGCGAGCCAGGGTGCCCACGATCTGGTGGTACGCCGGTTCGTAAGCGGCCAGCCGGCACAGCGCCCGCAGGCCGTTTTCCTTGTAAGCCTCGGCCTGAGTGTCCAGCGTCAGCGACGCGAGCCGCTCCTCCTGATGATTCCAGGGTTCCCATGGCACCCAGAGAACCGGGAGCAGGCGCAGTGCCCGCTCCCGCCCGGTCAGCCGTCGCACGTAGGCGGCACGCTCCTGCAGGGGGAGGGTCTTGTTGAAGTACTTCGGCGAGTACAGCGCCACGAAGACGTCCGCATGACTGAGCGCCCGGCTCAGGTCCGCTTTCCAGTCGGCCGACGGCTGGTCGATGTCGTCGAAGTGCCCCACGACCGGGGGACTGTTGCTGCCGAGAAGTGCCCGGACCTCATCGGACAGCCTGGTGAACAGGTCGCGCACCGTGCTGTCGCCGTCCCCCGGCGTCCCCGGGCCCATCGGGGCCGTCCTCGCATAGCTGAGGTAGAACGCGTATCGAGCCGGATCGGATGGTGTCACACATCCTCCTCGAAGTCCGTCGACAGGATGGAGCTGTCCGCTGGCACATCCGGTCTGACCAGACACGACCGGCGTACGTGGTCCACGTGCATCGCGATCTTCCAGACGATGGCGCGGTAAGCCGTGTGCTGGCCGGAACGGATGAGGCCGAGCAGTCCGTTCTCGCGATATGCCGTCTCATAACCAGGATCAGGCAAGCCGGGCGGAAAGTAGATGCCGATCTGGGAGACCCTTTTCGGAAGCTCCAGGGTGGGGTGCAGCGGCATCCAGATCACCGGCACGATCGCGCGCTGGTGCTCTCGCGCCAGGGCCGGGTCGCGGATGATCTCGCGCCGGGCGAAGGCGTGCCACTCCCGGGCGCACCACTCGCTGTCCCGCAACAGCGGCTCGGACAACAGGCAGACCAGCACCTGGCAGGTGCCGATCGCGGTGAGCAGCTGGCGCTCCCACTCCGTTCCGAAGCTGTCAGCGCGGTCCAGGTATCCGGGCTTGTAGTTCAGCGGGGCGCCGATCAGTTCCCCGACGTCATCCGTCAGGTCGTCGAAGAACTGGAGGATCTCTTTGCCATAGGGGCGGCTGGCAACGGTGGGGCGGTCCGGAATGAACGATCGTCGGTAACTGACGAAGAACAGGGGAGCGTCCGGCGTCTCCGGAAGCTCCTTGGACACTGCCCGCCCCCTACGATCACGTCACCGGAGAGGGCCGACACTAGCATCCAGTGACCAACCGCCTACAGTGCTCGCGCCGGGGTCTACCGTGGATTGGCGTAATAGGGGCCGATGGGCTGCAAGGGCCGGTCCCCTGATCCGGTCAGCCAGCCGAGGACGGTGGGAAGGATCCCCATCGCGCCGAAATGCGCGGTCTCTCGCTGGATGCGGACTTCCGCGTTCTCGATCTGGCGAGCGAGCCACAGGGTGTGTTCGACCGGTGCGAAATTGTCCCGCTCGCCATGCCAGAACAGAGTCGGCTGCAGGATCTTCCCGGGCTCGAACCCCCACTCGCGGCGCAGCGCCAGGACGTCGTCGATCCAGCCGTAGGGCCCAAGGCGCATCGCCTCGCGATAGGTGTCGGTCAGCAGGCCCTGAATCGTGGAGCTCCGCACCGCTGATTGATCCGCCCGGGTCATCTGCGAGCGAAGGTTGTCCAGCATGCTGGCGGGATCGCGCTTGGCCCGATCGGCCTGAAGGCGCAGGCTCTCGATGAGCTTCGCCTCGTCGTTGTCGGCGTGCGAGTAGTCACGGACGTTGGCGTCGGTCATCCCGCTGTACCAGTCGAGGTCGGGCGCGTCCGGGGGTGCCAGGGTGACCAGCGCGGCCACCCGGTCAACCCGGTCGCCGAGGATTGCGGCGGTGGCCAGCGCGTGCGGCGCCCCACCGCTGCGGCCGACCACGGAGAAGGTGTCGACGCCGAGGTGGTCCGCGATGTGCCTGACGTCCTCTGCAGCGTCCGCGACGGTGCGATCCTTGCGGCGGTCCGAATCGCCGTAGCCCGGCCGGTCGTAACACACGAGCCTGACCCCGAGCTGGTGCAGAACGATGGGGCGGACCTTGGGGCCGAGGCGGCTGCCCGGTGTGCCGTGCATGAGGAAGACCGTCGAGCCGGATTCCATTCCGGATATCTCGACGCCTAGTCTCCTGCCGTCAGGAGTCGGCACCAGGGTCGCAGGCGATGAGACCACTCACGCCCTCCCCATTTGGCCACGGTCAAGCATCCATTGGTATCGACGTTTCCCCAAGGACATCGGGTCATAGTGCCACGCCGCCTCTAAGGGTGTCACGACCATCCTTGCACTTCCGGGCGATGAGTCGTCCGGTTATAGACGATATTCCTTGAGGCGTGGTTGAACCTCGAGGCTTCAACGCCGACGGTAGCCGCGAGGTCACGGCGGGCTCGTGGATCACCGGGTGAAAAACATCGCTGCTGGGGCACGGTTTCGCCGTATGCGGGCGCCCCGGAATGGCGATTCGGCCGAATGCCGCGTCGCCGTGGCGCCCGCCGATCATCCAGTCGGTGGTGACAGGTCGGCTACCCCGGGGCCGGCTTCGTCATCCCCCGATCGGTGGGACCTGGATTCCGCTATCGCGCAACCGGTCGAGGCGCAGCGAATCGATAAGCGACTGGTCCCAACCGTCGGACGTGGACATCCATGATCTGGCGGCACCCGCCGCCGGATCCGGCGCAGGCTTCCCCGGGAGAGCCTGGTGAGCCGGGTAGCCCGCACAGCCGGACGAGCTGCCCGCCGTCGCCGCCGGACACACCCCAGATTGCGGCGCCGTGACACGGCCCCGCGGTAGCCCTGACCCGGATGACGAACACCTCAAGGCATCACGCACAGTAATCGGGTAGGGCTGCGGGACGGGTCGCGGTTGGCGTGGGGAAAGTGGGATTTTCAGGGATAAAAATGGGAAGCAAAAAGGCCGTGACCCTTGTTTCCGCAGGTCACGGCCTTGATCGTTTGTGCGCCCGAAGGGACTCGAACCCCTAACCTTCTGATCCGTAGTCAGATGCTCTATCCATTGAGCTACGGGCGCTCACTCACTTGCTAAGTCAGCCTACAACACCGACTTTCGCGCGGAGACTCCGGGATTCGAACCCGGGATGGGCGGTTAACCCAAACCGCATTAGCAGTGCGGCGCCATAGACCAGACTAGGCGAAGTCTCCCCGGTGCCCCGAAGGTCACCGAGGCTTGACAATACCGGACCCCTGGGACGCCGCACAAAGAGGGCTACATCCGGCACACCACGGATCTCCGCAAGGGGTCGCCAACAGGCGAAACGTCGCTTCAGCGGCTAGGCTGCGTCGATGGAGGAGAACACCCGCCGCCGGTCGCCGTTCACCACCCCAGAGCAAGATTCACAGCAAGCCCCGGAGCAGTCGGCCCCGGCTGAGCAGCGCGCGGCCCGCCGCGGCGCGCCGCCGGCGGTCACGTTCCAACCCCCGCGTCCCGGCCCAAGTGCCGAAGGTCACCCTTCAGAGCCTTCCCCGGGTACGCCCAAAGCCCCCACCCCCGCACCGAAGAATGCCCCCGCCCCGCCGGTCGGCCCCCGCAAGCCCGCCCGCAAAGCAACGCCCCGGCCGCCCGCCCCGCCGGCCGAGATCCCGGCCCAGGCCCCGGCCCAAGTCCAGGTCCCCGCCCAGCCCGCCCGAGCGGAAGAACCCGCCACAAAGGCAGCCCCAGCAAAAGCCGCCAAAAAGGCAACCCCGCCGAGCAAGGCGACCCCGGTGAGCAAGGCAACCCCCGCGAAGAAGGCCACCCCGGCCAAAAAGGCGGCCCCGGTCAAGCGAACCCCCACCGCCAAGCCGCCCATCCCGATCGCGGAAACAACAGCCCCGCCGGAGCCCACCCCGCTCCCGGTAACCCCGGCACCCACGGCACCCACGGCACCCACGGCCGAGGAGACCGCTGACCTTCTCTCCCAGCTGCTGGCCGACCCCGTCAACGCCCCGAAAACCCTCGCCCTGACGGCTGTCCAAACCCTCGGCCCCCGCGCCCGCGACCACGTCGCGAACCTGCGCGCGATCTACCCCACGGCCACCCCCGAGGGTCTGACCCGCCTGACAACGCAGACGTTCGCCCGGGCAGCGGTCCTGCGCGGCTCGCTGACCGCGATCACCGGCCCGTCCACAGCGATCGCGGCCATCGGCATCACGCACGCCGAGCTGGTGCTCCACCTGGCAGCGATCCACGGCCTGGACCCCACCGACCCGCGGCGAGCGGAGGACATCCTCAGCTGCGCGCCGATCACCGCGAACGTTGAGGCACCGGCCAAAGCCCTCGCGGCCCTCGCCGCGATCAGCTACATCAACCGCGCGCTTCCCGGCACCAGCCTGCTCACCACGATCCTGGCCGGCCACAACGCCATCGCGGCAACCGCGACCAAGGCCCGCAAGCTTTACACCCGCAGCCAGTCCAGCCAGTTGTCCGGCAGCAGCTGATAACCCACGAACGCGGTGATGTCGAGTAGCGCGTGCGCCACGATCAACGGCATCACCCGCTTCGTCCGGATGAAGAACAGTGCGAACACCACACCCATCACCGCATTGCCGATGAACGCGCCGAACCCCTGATAAAGGTGGTACGACCCGCGCACCACGGCCGAGATCGCAACGATCCACACCAGCGACAGGTTCATCGTCCGCAGCCGGGTGACCAGGTACCCCACGACGATCACTTCTTCGAGGATCGAGTTCTGCAGCGCGGACAGGATCAGTACCGGCACGGTCCACCAGTACGGCGCCAGGGCCGACGGGACGATCTGTGCGTTGATTCCGAGCTGCAATGACGCGTACACAAGAAGGAGCCCGGGGATCCCGATGGCCGCGGCCAAACCGAAACCCCAGCCGAGATCGAAGCGGGGTCTGCGGTAATCGATGCCGAGCTCGCGGCTCGGTGAGATGCGATCGCGCAGCAGCAGAAAGAGCACCAGGGCGACCGGGATCAGCTCGAAGAAGATGCCGAGCAGCTGCCGGGTGAGGTCGAGGTACGGCCGCGCCGACTGCGGAGCGTTGAGAACCGCGGTCTGCTGGGCCAGCGGCGCGGCAGCGGTGAGCTTCGCCGCCAGCGACACGATGGCATAGGCGGCCGACTGCCCGAGCGACAGCAGCAGCACGATGGCGATCTCAACGGAATACCCCGGGCGGGTGGCCTGCTGCCGGTCTTCGAGAGTCACCGGGCAACTTTACGGCAGGCACAAACGGTCCTAATTCATCAAGCGACGCGCCGGACTCCGTGACGAGTCGCACTTTTGGTGCGTCGTGTTCCTGACTGTGCTGACCACCCTGAATGGCATGGGAGACCTCGCACGCTTGCTCAAGGAGAGCTGGAGCCTCGTCGAGGAACATCAGGACAAGGTGGCCGGCTACTTCTACGCGCGCATTTTCCTGTCGTACCCGGACCTGCGGGAGCTCTTCCCGGTGCACATGGACGTGCAGCGAACCCGTCTGCTGAACGCGATCGTCACCGCGGTGCAGACGCTGGAGGATCCGGAGAAGTTCGACGACTACCTGCGCGGGCTGGGGCGGGATCACCGCAAGTTCCACGTGGAACCGGAACACTACGAGGTCGTGGGCGGAGCGTTGATCGAGGCGATGCGTGCCTTTGCGGGTGAGCAGTGGGGTGTCGAGTACGACCAGGCGTGGGCGGACGCGTACGCCGTGATCGCCTCGAAGATGCTGGCCGGCGCGGATGCCGACCCGAATCCGCCGTATTGGTACGCCGAGGTGACAGCGCACGAGCGCCGCGCCAAGGACATCGCGGTCTTCACGGTTCTGCCGATGCAGCCGCTGGAGTTCCGCGCCGGCCAATACCTCAGCGTCGAGTGCTCGAAGTACCAGCCGCGCCTCTGGCGCACCTACTCACCGGCAAACGCGCCACGGCGCGACAACACCCTCGAGTTCCATGTCCGTGCGGTCGGCGCCGGCTGGGTCTCCAGCGCTTTGGTACGCCGTCTCCAGGTCGGCGACATGATCAAAGTGGCCGCCCCGATGGGCACGATGACGCTGGACCGCCGGTCCACCCGCGACGCGGTGTTCGTGGCCGGCGGCACCGGCCTGGCCCCGATCAAGTCGCTGCTGGAGGAGCTGACCCGGTACAACCGGACCCGCTGGGTGCACGTCTTCTTCGGCGCGAAGACCCGCGAGGACCTGTACGACCTGGCCGACCTGAACCGGCTCGCCGCGCGGTACCCCTGGCTGTCGGTGGTGACCGCGTGCAGCGACGACCCGACCTTCCCCGGCGAGCAGGGTGACATCTCAGACGTGGTGGCCCGGTACGGGCCGTGGCAGGAGCACGACTTCTTCGTCTCCGGCTCCGGCAAGATGGTCAAATCCACCCTGAAGAAGCTGGCAGAGCTCCAGGTCCCGTCAGTGCGCATAAAGTACGACAGCTTTACGGAGATCTAGTAATCCCAGGGCCTGCCGGTCTGCTGGTACTGCGCCACCGGCACCAGTTTCGCGTCGTGCGTCATCCGGTCCACGTAAAGCCGGCCTTCCAGATGGTCGATCTCGTGGCTGATCAGCCGGGCCAGCGCCCGGTCGAACGTGGTGACCACCCTGGTCCCGTCGAACCGGGCGTGCTCCACGTCGATCCGCAACGGCCGGGTGACCAGTCCCCGGTAATCGAAGAACGACAGGCAGCCTTCGTACTGGTCGTCGCACTCGGCGGACTCGCCGACGACGCGCGGGTTGAGCAGGACCACCGGCTGGGTGTCGTACTCCGGTGGCTGGACGACAGCGGCCGCGACCGGCACGCCGATCTGGGTGGCGGCCAGGCCGACCCCTTTGCTGAACTCGTGCAGGTCCTGAAGCCGGCCGAGGGACGTGAGCAGCCGGGTCACGGTCTCCTGGGCGGCGCCGCCCTCGCGGGGAAGCTGGAAGTGGCGGGCCCGCTGCCGCAGCAGATCGGATCCGCGCTGGATGATGCCGATGCCCCGCATCCGGTGCGAGGCGCGCGGCAGGGTCGGCTCCGGCGGCCCCAGTTCGTCGTAGATCGGAGCATCAGCGCCGCGGTACCGCCATTCGAGGCGGTACCTGGCGTTGAGCAGGGGTGCGTCGGTAGACCACTCGAAGATGGCGCGACCTCCCTCGTTGCGGCGTTCCAACGGGGTACGGACGGGTACCTCAGCGGCGAGGGACGCCTCCACACCCCAGACCTGGGGCTCGAAGTTCTCCGGGAGATTCAGCCGGACGGTCAGCGACCGGGTCGGTAGCCGGACTGCGCGCTGGAACCACTGCCCCCACTTCTCCTCGCCGACCGTGTACGCGTACTCGATCGTGGTCCGCTCGCCGGGGTACAGCGGGAACTGGCCGTGCTCGTTCGCGAACAGCAGCCAGATCTCCTTGGCCGCGTCCCGGTCGAGCTTGACCCGCCACTGCATCGGCTCGGCGGCGCTGCCCTCGCCGGCGAAGGCGTGCACGTCCATCTCGTCGAAGCTGAGCGGGTGGTCGCGGTGGTGGCGGTTGGAGCCGGGCGGGTCGTGCGGGTACCGATCCACCGCGATCTTCACCAGATAGCGGGTAACCGGCTCGACTCCGGCGTTGTAGAGCGACCGGCGGACGCGACAGCGGTAGGCTCCGTCGGTGTACGCCAACTCGGCGATCTCCTGCTCGACGACCAGCCCGGTTCCCGGTGGCAGCCACTGGACCGGCACCGGCGGGTCACGGTGCAGGGACGAGCCGCGGGCGTGCCGGAGTTCGTCGTACTCCTGGAAGCGTTGCCAGATCATGCCGCCGGCGCCGAGCACCGCCTCGGCTCGGCGGGCGAAGTCCTCGGTGGGCTTGTGGCGACGCCCCTCGACGTGACTGACATAGGAGGGATCGAAGCCCATGCGCGCGGCGAGCTGTTTCTTGGTCATTCCGCGCTCGACCCGCCATTGCGCAAGCGCCGTAACGAACTGATCTGCGGCCCGTTCAATGGGCGAGGTGGTCATCACGGATGTCCCCTTCGCGACGGCACGTTAAGTGTCGCTGGCTCTCCGTGTCCGCAAGGTGCTAGTAGCGCGTTGCCGACAGATACCTTGACGAACCCGGCAGCGCAGCAACGCTACGTAAAGTAATTGTCGCCGAGGGTATTCGTCCGAAAGATCCCGCTCCCAGGTGTGGTTAGGCTACCCTTAACGGAGTACGGTGGGTCGCCTCAGACCTCTTGAAGTACCCCCTGGCGAGGAGGCAGGCGTCCGTGACCAGCACCACCCTGGAACTCTCCCGGTCGCGCCCCGCGGATCAGCCCCTCGTTCCGGTGACGACCACTCTCCGTGCGATGTTCGGCACGAGCACCGAGATTCCCGGTCTCGCCCCCGATCTGGTGGTGCCCGACCTCGCCGGCTGGATGCCCGCCGCGCGCCTCACCGACGCCCACCTCGAGACTCTCCTCGACAACGCCTCCCGCCGCTGGAACGCGCAGCCCCACGCGGCCGCCGCGCTCGCCTGGAAGGCGTACACCTACTGGCTCACCCTCCCGGCCGTTCTCGGCTGGGCTTCCGCGCGCCGCGTCCCGCTGCTCAGCGCCACCGACGCCGTCGTGCACTTCGACGACCCACGCCCGCTGGTCACCCTCGGCCTCCGGCCGGACACCCCGGTCGCGGTCCTGCCAGGCGACCCGCTCGCGCTCACCAACCACCCTGGGGTACGCGTAGTCGCCGACGAAACCGCGCTGCTCGCCGAGTTCCGCAGATCCGTCTTCGACGAGCACCTCGGCCCGCTGCTGGACGCGATCCACAGCAAGGTGCGGCTCGGCAAGCGCACGCTGCTCGGCTCACTCGCCTCCGGTGTGGCGTACGGAGTGCTGCGGTCGGCCGACGCCCTGCCCGGCTCGTCCGCGGAGAGCATCGACAAGCTGCTCGGCAGCCTGGGCGTCCGGGACCTGATCGAGCTGTACCCGAGCCACCACGGCAAGCTGGACGTCCGGCGCAAGACCTGCTGCCTGGCCTTCACGCTCCCGAAGCCCAAGGTCTGCCCCGGCTGCTGCATCAAGTAGGAAAGCCAGAAGGCGGGCCATCGGCCCGCCTTCTCTGTCTTCTCCGTGGCTTTACTTCATGCCGATGGCGGTTACTTTCGCGTCCGGGTTGTCGACCAGGGCGCGCACGTCCCACATCCACACGCCACCGGTCCAGGTCGGGCGGAACCCGATCAGCTCGGAGAACGTCCGCAGCATCTCGATGTCCCGGGGCTGCGGCGTCAGCACCACCACGCCGGCCTGCCAGAAACGCAGGTCGGCCAGGGCCATCTCGCGCCGGGTGTCGTCGATCTCCGGGATCGGGTTGCCCTGCCGGACCGAGGTGATCAGGCCGCTGGTGGGCCGCCACGGCGGCGAGAAGATCGCGGTCCGGTCGTCCGGGTTGCGCGGGTCCTGGTTCGGCAGCAGTGCGTACCCGCCGGCGATGCGCATCTCGTGCCCGGTGTACGCGGTCCAGCGCAGCGGGTCCGGGTAACTCGAGTCGGGCAGCGGCAGCGCGACCACGGTGTGGTCCTCGTCAGCGAACTGCTTCCACGCGCCGGACGTGACGAACTCGGGGACCGGGTCCATCAGCGTGGTCTGCAGCGGGGTCGGCGCGAGCGGCACGAGCGCCATCGCCACCGCGGTGATCATGGCGACCCGGACCGGGCCACGGGACTGCGGCTGGGTGCGGACCATGTCGAAGGCCCGCTGGACGCCCAGGGCCAGCACGATGCCGACCATCGGGGCGATCGC
The DNA here is from genome assembly GCF_003259845.1 of Actinoplanes lutulentus. GTDB lineage: Bacteria > Actinomycetota > Actinomycetes > Mycobacteriales > Micromonosporaceae > Actinoplanes > Actinoplanes lutulentus. The sequence continues at coordinate 7,457 of NZ_QLMJ01000024.1, read as the reverse complement.
CATGGCCCACCGGGTCGGCACGGCCGAGTCGAGCACCGGAACGCTGTGCAGGATCGACCAGATGCCGGGCACGCCGGTGTTCACACCGTTGAGGTAGATGCGCGGGCCGAGCGACATCGCCGCGAAGAAGACCGCGATGCCACCGAGGATGACCACGGCGGCGCTCCGGCGCATCCACAGGATCAGTCCGAAGAAGAGGACGACCATGCCCCAGCCGAAGAACGCGTTCTCCTCCGCCGGGTTCTGCGCGAGGCCGGCGGCCACCGCGCTGTTGCCGGCCGCCGACCGGCTCGCGTACGCGGTGAACGACCCGAGGTCGGCGCCGAAGTTCCGGACGAACTCGGCGAGGCCCGCGTAACTCTGCGGACCGAAGAACTGCACGCTCAGCGGGTACGCCAGCGCGGCCAGGGTGGCCGCCGCGGTCACGCCCAGGGCGCGGACGAACGTCAGAACCTCACCGCGGTACGCCTTACGCCGGATGACCGCCATGAACACGCAGAAGATGCCGAGTCCGACCGCGGTCATGAAGAGGATCTCGAGGTTGATGAACGCCTGCCAGATCAGCAGCCCGGCGAGGATCAGCCCGTTGCGCATCGCCCGGCGCGGTGTCCGCAGTTCAAGGGTGCGCCAGATGATCAGCGGGACGAGGAACTGGGAGACGATGTTCGGGTGGCCGCCCGCGTGCGAGATCATGCTCGGCGCGAAGGTGCAGAAGAGAGCGCCGACCCAGGCCGCCAGCCGAGACGCGACGAACCGGCGCGAGAGTACGAGGTACCACGAAGTACCTGTTAATGCCAATGCCCCGGTAAGAAATACGTTGAACGACACATGCGGACCGAACAGAAGAGTGATGGGCGTCAGTGGCAAGGAAACGGCCAAGACTGACGTGTTGGCCATCATGTTCACCCCGTCGGGGTAATTCATGCGGTCCGAGAAGAACGGATAGACGCCATCCGTGAGCACTCGGGCACCGTGCGCCAGCATCCACTCGAAGAATGCTTGATCCTGTGGATCATCGCGCAACTCATGATCAAGATTGAGCCACAACGGTGCCGTGACGAAGAGGGCGACGGCGAGGAAACTGCCGATCGCGCACACGTCGCGCCAAGTGAGCGCACGCCATGGAAGGCGGCGTCGAGCAGGGCGTATCTCCTGCTCATCGGTGGTCTCCACGGTCGGAGTAACAGCGGCCGGCGCACGCACCCCGACGTCGCCCTCAAGGGCGATCAGCTCCGCGTCCAGGTCGACGTCGGCGGTCGCTTGGCGCGGCGGAAGAACGTTCTCACCGGTCGACTGGCCTGTCGAGTCAAAACCCGTAATCGTCATAGCATCGGCGAGCCTAACCGAGGTTGCGAAGAGTTCAGCGATGAGCGCCCGATGCGTGATAGAGCCGATATGTACGCGTGTTTTCCGCGTGTCCTGCGATGGTGCACTCTCAGGGAGCTTTCAGCGCGTAACCCAAACGAGTACCTGACCTACCTATGTCTCAATCAGGCCAAAAAATCAGTTCGAACCGGTGCTCAACTTTCGGATAGGCGCTTCAGATGGTTAACTTCTCCGGTCCCGCTGTCAGCTCAGATCGGCAAGATGAGGGAACCTCACCTATGGCAGACATCACTGGAGACCAGCGGATCCAGTCCGAAGTGCTCGAAGGCCTCGCCACGGCTGTGAACCACCGCAGGTGGTTCGTCGAGCTCGCGCTCCCGTACCTCGGCGATAATCCGATCGAGATCGGTAGCGGCCTCGGTGATTACGCTATCGAGTGGTCCGAGCACCTCCCGCGGTTCACCGCGACCGAGGCCGACCCGGACCGTCTCGTGCTGCTCAAAGAGCGGATGGCGGACTACCCGGCCATCGACGTGAAGCAGATGCTGCTGCCCTCGCCGGAGGCGAACGGGCAGTACAGCGCAGCGGTGTCCTACAACGTTCTCGAGCACATCGAGGACCACGTGGGCGCGCTGAGCAGCATGAAGGATCTGGTCCGCCCCGGCGGCGCCGTGATCATCATCGTGCCGGCCTTCATGTTCGCGATGAGCCAGGTCGACATCGCCACCGGCCACATCCGGCGGTACACGAAGAAGACCCTCGCCACTGCCTTCACCGAGGCCGGCTTGGAAATCGAGAAAATCCACTACGCGAACGCCCTCGGCCTCCTCGGCTACTACACGGCGACCAGCATCTTCAAGCTGGCACCGAAAGAGGGCCCGATGGTCAAGATCTACGACTCGGTCGTGCTGCCGGTGACCAAGGCCGCCGAGCGCGTCGTGCGGCCGCCGTTCGGCCAGTCGGTCTTCTGCGTGGCACGGACGCCTCGCTGAGGCGTACCCAAGCAAGAAGCGCAAGCAATCGAAAAGCCGCCGGCAAGCCGGCGGCTTTTTCGTGTGGAGAACCTGTCAGCCGCGGACCTGGAACGTCGGGCGCAGGGTGGCCCGGGCCAGGGTGTGGAACGCCAGGTTGAAGCCGACGTAAGCGGGAGACGCGTCGGGCGTCACCTCGAGGGCGTCGACGTCGATCGCGTGCACCGCGAAAACGTATCGGTGCGCGCGGTCACCGGGCGGCGGCGCGGAACCGCCGTAATTGCGCTCGCCGTAATCGTTGCGGACGCAGAAAGCGCCGTCCGGCAGTGGATCGACGCCACGGTCCAGACTGGTGACCGACACCGGCAGGTTCACCGCGACCCAGTGCCAGAAACCACTGCCGGTCGGGGCGTCCGGGTCGTAACAGGTCACCACAAAGGCGCGCGTCTCGTCCGGGAAACCGGACCAGGAGAGCTGCGGCGACAGGTTTTTCCCGCCGACGCTGGTGTGCGCGAACAGTTCGTCAAGCGGCTGCCCGTCCGTCACGTCCGTGCTGGTCACCGTGAATGACGGGACCGGCGGCAGGAGATCGTACGGGTCGGGAGCCAGGGCACGGTCAAGACTCATGAAGGCCTCCGGCGGCGTGGTGAGTAACTGATCAGGTTTTCCCACGATGGGCCGAGATTAACCGGCCTAGGTCACGAGCGCCTTTCGCCCGTATTGCGACGCGCTGTCACTCGATTGGGTAAACGCACAGGTGGTGCGCGTGCCCGGCGGCATGCTCGGGGATGCTTCTGTCAGACATCCGACCGGGTGCGTGCGGCAGAGATCCCCGCGCCCGGTTGCGGTCGAGCGAGTGGGCACCCGTCATTCCGGCGGGTGCCCGCTGCTTGTCCAGGGGCCTTCTGCCTTTTGGGCCAGGGTCTTCTGCTTTTGGGCAGGGTCTTTTTGGGCAGGGTCACTGCCCCACGCGCGCTACTCGCAGGCCGCGGTAGACCTTGCGGTACACCACCCCGGTCTTGCTGTTGCCGGCGTCGATCATCATGCCGCGGCCCATGTAGATGCCCACGTGCCCCGGGCCGACCACCAGATCGCCAGGACGGGCCTGGGAACGGTCGACGGTACGCGCGCGGCGTGCCTGCGCCCCCGACGAGTGCGGCAGGCTCACTCCGGCCCTCGCGTAGGCCCGCTTCGTGAAGCCCGAGCAGTCGAACCCGCCCGGCCCCTCACCGCCGCGGACGTACCGCTTGCCGACCTGCGACCGGGCGAACGCGAGGACCGCGCGCATGTCCCGGCCGGCGCCGGCCCGCAGACGACGGATCGCGGTGCTGCGGGTCGTCGTGCGTACCGAGACGGCGCCGCGCTTCGCCACGGTCACCCGCTTGCGCTGTACGGCGACTTTCTGGGCCTTCTGAGCCCGTTGGGCTTTGTGTGCTGTTGCGACCCGGCTCTGGGGAGCCACGGCGCGCTTCGGGGGGATTGCTCGGACCATCCGGCCGGGCGTCGTGCCCACCGGACGCCGGAATACCGGAGAGCCCACCGGGCGAACGTTCGGCACGGCACGGATCCCGGGCCGGCGCGGCATCGAACGGGACGCCCGTGTCTGGGCGGTCATCCGCTCCTGCAGCAGACCCATGGTGAAATCCGGGATTCCAGTCCGGATCGGGGAGTCGGGAACTTCCGGTACGGCCGGCAGGGGCGCGGCTTTCGCTTCCGCGGCGTGCTCGGCGGGATCTAGCGCCGGTGCGATGACGGCGAGCGCGAGCGCGCCAGCGGTCAGCACCCGGCGGGTGGACGAACCGTGCAGTGTTGCCTCCGAAATAGGCCCGGGGCACTCACGCGAATCCCATCAGCGCGGCGGAACTGCTTGCCGCGCTTTTGCCTCCGTTGAAGGTGAGCAATGGGAACCCGGACAACCATGCGTATTCCGTGGACCATGCCAACACAACATCGATTGAGCCGGGGCAGGATTCAGCTAATTGATCCCCCCGATCTCGGAAAGATAAACGTGCTGCGGTCACCCAGCCGGTGGGAGAGTGATGCGCACTCCCGGTGTCGACAACGCGCCGTGCACCGAGACCTCGACGAGCTCAACCTCGGTCGGCACGTCGAAAGGAAGCACGCCGGTAACCGTCTCGCCAGGCGCGATTTCGTTCAACAGCGTCGGGCTGTGATCGTTGAGAAAGACCGCGGCCTGATCCGCGGCGGCGTACGCTACGCCGTTTTTGTCGTAAACCCGCTGCGAGCCGCTGTCGAACAGTTCCGGCTCGGTGCCGGCGTTCTTCACCGATACGTCGAGCAGGCAGAAATGGCCTGTCGCTCGCTGTTCCATGCCATCGGGACCGACCGCGTCGAGACCGCATCGGACGCCGTCGACCGCGAATTCGAAGTGACCGGCCATCGCGCCTCCCGGCACGTTCGTGGTGACCGCTGTGGAACGGTGATCGGCGGTCACCACGGCCCAGACGCCGAACGAGATCAGCGCGACGACCGCGACGATGCCGCCGGCTATCCAGAGCTTCGCCCGCAACACGGATGTGCCGGGTTCCAGCCAGATATCGTCCTCGACGTCCCCGACATCCTCGACGAGGGGTGGTGCGGAACGGTGCGGTGCGTACGTCACGAAGTCCCCCAGCGGTCGGATACGCAGCGCGACCAACGGACGCGCTGTCCGTCCATGCTGGGGTTGAACGTGGCGAAACGCGGTCACGACTCGCCGCATATCCGACTTTATCGGACATATGCCTCCGGAATACTTCCTCCTAACGAGTGATCGACAGGTTGTCGACGGGTCGTCAGGGGGTCGTCAGAGGGTCTTCAACGGGTCGTCAGCGCTGGAGAACGATCTTTCCGAGGTGCTCGCTGGACTCCATCAGTCGCTGCGCCTCAGCCGCCTCAGCCAGCGGAAACGTGCTGTGGATGATCGGCTTGATGAGCCCCGCCGCGATCAGCGGCCACACCTGGTCACGCACGCCGGCCACGATCCGTGCTTTGTCCTCGGTGGGACGCGCCCGCAACGACGTCGACGAGATGCGGCCACGTTTCGCCATCAGGGCGCCCAGATCGAGCTCCGCGGTGCGCCCGCCCTGCATGCCGATCACGGTGATCCGGCCGTCCGGAGCGAGCGCCTCGATGTTGCGGGCCAGATATTTCGCCCCGACGATGTCGAGGATCACATCGGCGCCACGGCCGCCGGTGAAGTCGTGCACCGCGCGTACAAAATCGTCGTCCTTGTAGTCGACCGCGAGCGACGCGCCCAGCGCGAGCAACCGCTCGTGTTTCTCGGCCCGCGCCGTCACGATCACGGTGGCGCCCAGCGCCACGCCGAGCTGGATCGCGAACGTGCCGATGCCGCTGCCGCCACCGTGCACCAGCAGCGTCTCGCCGGTGCGCAGCCGATCGCGGTCAACCACGTTGGACCAGACCGTGCAGGCCACCTCGGGCAGCGTGGCGGCCTCCACCAGCGACAACCCGGCCGGAACCGGCAGCAGTTGACCCGCCGGAACGGCCACCCGCTCCGCATAACCCCCGCCGGAGAGCAGCGCGCACACCCGCTCGCCGAGATGATGCCCGGTCACACCGGGCCCGATCGCGCTGATCACCCCTGAGCACTCCAGCCCCGGATAATCCGGCGCACCCGGCGGCGGAGGATAAAAACCCTGCCGCTGCAGCACGTCAGCCCGGTTGACCGCGGAGGCGGTGACGTCGACGACAACCTCGCCATCCCGCGCCTCCGGGTCACCCACCTCAGCCCACACCAACCGCTTGTCCTCGATCACGATCGCGCGCATGAACCCGACTCTGCCCCACCGGTACGACAGGAAACTCGGGCGGGTGGCAAACTGAACCAGCAACACAGGAGGACTCGCCTAGTGGCCGATGGCGCCGGTCTTGAAAACCGGTAAGGGGAAACTCTTCGTGGGTTCGAATCCCACGTCCTCCGCTTTTTAGTTCGTACGGGGTGAGCGCAGCGGTTCCGCCTCCCCCAGCGCGACGCAGGCGGGTGCCCCAGGCCGTCCGGCGCCCATCGCTACCGGTGCGTGACGACCGCTTCAGCCACCCTGCGCTCCGTCTGCGCTGCCACCGCCGCACGGTTCACCGCCGCACGGTTCACCGCCGCACGGTTCACCGCCGCACGGGCGGCGCCGCATGGGCGGCGCCGCATGGGCGGCGCCGCATGGCCACCTCTTCAGTCACCCTGCGATCCGTCTGCGTTGTCAGGCGCCGCCGTCGCTGGGCCACCCCCGCGATCCGTCTGCGCTGCCAGGCGCCGCCGTCGCTGGGTCACCCGGCGAATCCCGTATACGCGGGCAGGCCGTCTGGTGGCGTTGCTGTCGGCGCATGGTCGAGCTCGCGATCAGTCGCGGGTGCCGGCCGTTCGGCGGCTCCCTGCGCGGAGGTGGGGACGCCAGCGCCCGCCCGTCGTGGCCCGAGCCGTAACGCCAGCCCAGCAGGCGCGGGGTCGCGCCCGCGATCAGAGGCCCAGCCAGGTCATCACGCGGGTCCCGCCCAGAGCCACCCACCCCGCACCCGAATTTGCCACGCCGCACGCACTCGGCGCCGGCAAGGCCGGCGCAGGGTGGATCAGGTCGCACAGAACGTCAACGTGTGCTCCCATCAACGCCCTGGCCGTGATGAAGTCGCACAGATCGCAACCGTGTGCCCCCATCCACACAAATCCGAGCGATCGTGTGCTCCCATCCCTGTTCCGTCCCCGCGCCCAACTCCGCGTCCCAGGGCCCACCGTGTGCCCCCGTTCCCGCGCCCACCCCGCGTCCCAGGGCCCACCGTGTGCTTCCGCCCCCGCGCCCACCCCGCGTCCCAAGGCCCACCGTGTGCTCTCGGCCCGCGGCTCAAGCCCCCACCGTGTGCCCCTGGACCGCACCCCAAATCGACACGTGGCACGGATTTTCGGCACGCGTGTCGACTGACGGTTCGATCCGCATCCGAAGCCGACGCACCACCCCGTGCTCCCCGCTCGCGTGTCGAGTTAAGGCGCGCAATCCGCACCCGAAATCGACACGCCGCTCGGGAGTTCGGCTCGGGAGTGGGGTTGGGGCTGCGGCTAGGTTCTGTCCCGCGGATCATGCCCATCGGGGACTGCGCGTAGCCAGTCGAGTAGTTCGACCAGGTCGAGGGTGGCGCGATAGTTGACGCCGA
>NZ_QLMJ01000023.1 GCF_003259845.1 Actinoplanes lutulentus | reverse complement strand
GAGGCGGTACAGGAACACGGTATTCCCTTTCGATCAACTAGCAGCGACCCTAGTCGGCGGCGCCGAGGACAACGGTTCCGCCCGGCTCCCGGTCCGGGCCAGCGGCCAAGACCGGCGATTCTCGAAGCCGCCGCGACCGCACGGAATTCAATCTCCTATCCGCGAACATCCGGATTTGCCGGAGGTCGCGAGCTTCCTCGGCGTTACTCGAGGCGTCGACGCCATCGGGTCGACTGGGTCGAGACTGCTCGGGTCAGGCTCTCGACCTTGTCGTGGAGCTCTTCGATGAGTTCTTGAGGCTCTCTTCATCGCACGTATCACAGCCGCACGCCGGTAGCTGTCTCTCGTTCCTGGCCCAGCCTGACCAACAGACCCGGAGAGCTGGTCAAGGTGATCCGGAGGACGCCGACTCCCGGACGTGCAGGCTCGAGTTCACCATGCGGACCCGCCCGCTGGAACGGCTGGGATCGCTCACCGAGCCCTCGCGCCGGCTCACTGCGAAGTCCCGTGCGAGTTCTGCTATTAGCTGCAGGATCCGCATCATGCACGTAGCCGACGTTATAGCGGTGCGTTCGCTCCATGATCGAGCGTCCTCATCTGCCGCTCATCTCACGTCCGCCTCTGGCAGGCAGTCACTATGCGTACCATCGTGGCCATGAGCACGTAGCACGGTCATTCGGGACTATTCGTATCGCGGGATCCCAGTTGCCGTGCCGTTTCTTGGTGGTAGCTGGCGAGTTGGAGCAGCGGCGCGGGGACCCGAGTCGCGGTCGATAGGTCTTGTCCTTCTCGGCTCCAAGGTGGCGGGAAACGGTGATGCCTTGATCCGCCGGTAAGACTCCGACCTCGCCCTGCCATCCTGGCCATCGCAGGTTGTCGTAGAAGCGTGTCATTGACCCCGCCAGGACCGCGTACAGCCAGTCGGCATAGCCCTGTTCCAGATCCTCCCACTCGAGGCTGTCCGGGGCGAAGTAGTGCACCGTCGGCGCGGCACCCGGCTGACTCGGGATCCACGCGAACTGGCCCCCGAGGACGTCATACGCGACGATCAACCCGTGCAGTGCCGGATCGGCTTGAGCACTCACGTCCGGACGGCCCGCGGCGCCACTACCCAGAACCCGGAGCCAACCGTGGTCAGCGCAGTGTCAGCTCACCCGCACCGACGACTTGATCTGCTGATGTGAGTGCGGAGCGTGGCACATGTTTGCCCGTGCTCGATCCGCGAATCAGTCTGGTCGGAGGGGACGTCGGCATCGTCTCCTGGGGGTTGCGCCGGTGCGCCCGGTCGCCGGGGCGGTTCGACCAGACCCGGGCCAGTTACGACATGGTCGGCTGGCCCCGGGTCGGCGGTGGTCAGCTCTTGGCGCCGTAGTTCATGGTGTCCGGGTTCGCCCCCGTGCGGCCCTTGTCGCCGCGGTCGAGGGCGGTGATGCTGCCCATCGCGCCGCCGTCGAGCTCGAAATCGAAGATCTCGAAGTTCTCGCGGACCCGCTCGGCCGTCTTCGACTTCGGGAAGATGATGTCGCCGCGCTGGATGTGCCAGCGCAGGACGACCTGCGCCGGGCTCTTGCCCGTCTGACGGGCGATATCGATGATCACCGGGTCGGTGAGGACCTCGCCCTGAGCGATCGGGGAGTACGCCTCCGTCGCGATCTCGTTGTCGGTGTTGTACGCACGCAGGGCGTCATTGGTCAGGTACGGGTGCACTTCGATCTGGTTGACCGCCGGACGGACCTGGGTCTCGGCGCGTAGCCGGCCCAGGTGGCGCGGGGTGAAGTTCGAGACGCCGATCGAGCGGGCGCGGCCCTCGCGGTAGAACTCCTCGAGGGTGTTCCAGGTCTGCACGAAGTCACCGCCGTAGCTGGCCGGCATCGGCCAGTGAATCAAGAACAGGTCGACGTAGTCGGTGCCGAGCGCCTTGAGGGTGTCGTCGAACGCGCCGCGAGCGTCGTCGGGCTCGTGGAAGCCGTTGTTGAGCTTGCTGGTGATGAAGAACTCGCTGCGGTCCAGGCCGGAGTTGTTCACGGCCTCGCCGACGCCGGCCTCGTTGGCGTACATCTGGGCGGTATCGATGTGCCGGTAGCCGATCTCGATGGCCGTCTCGACGGCCGCGCGAGTCTCCTCCGGCGCCACCTGGAAGACGCCGAAACCGAGCTGCGGGATGGTACGGCCGTCGTTGAGCGAGATGGTCGGGATTGCGGAAGTCATGGTTCTCCTCGTGCTTGTCGGAGGTACCCGAACCCGCGCCATACCCGCTGAGCCGGCCGGTCCACCGGGTCGGCCGTGTGCGTCGCTGTGATCGGCGAGCCTCGGGGGATGGATACGCGTCGGGTACTGCTGGCGTGTACGTCGGCCGGATCCTGCTCCGGTCAGGACCAGGCGTTCTGTTGGCGTCGCGCCGCGGCGACCTCGGCTCCTGCGTCAGCCGCCGGGTCGCAGGGCGAGCATCGCGGTCTCGGCCGTGGTCAGGAGCCGAGCGAGTGTCCGGGCGTTCTCTTGGACGTCGGTCAGGGCGTGCATGGCGGCCGCGACGGTCCGGGCGTTCTGGTCGGTCGAGCCGGGTGCCCGGGTGAGATGCCCCGCGGCGACCTCGTCGTCGAGATAGCGCGTCAGCTGGGTTGCGGTCTGCTGCAGGTCCCCGGCCATCCGGCTCAGCGCGGCGAGTACGTCCTCGACGTCGCCGGTGCCGTCCAGACCCGGGTACCCGACCTCCGGCCCGGTCGCGTCGCTCAACAACCCGATCGATGTCGCTGCCACGGTCGCCAATGTGGGCGCGTCCTCATCGATCGGTGAACTCATATCGATCCTGTACCCAGAGACGGGACCGATATACGCCCCTGTGATTGCCGATGGCGCCGTCGCCGCATGCCTCCCTTCTCCGCACACCTCATGTGCCGCTGATCGCGGCTGTGGCGCAGGCCGGGCAACTGGTTCACGACCTGAGTGAACGGATCGAGAAACTGGCAGTCCGGATCTCTTCAAAGGCCACGGCCGAGGGCGATGGCGGGTAGTGATGTTCGCCGATTGATCGCGGCGTGCTTGAGGCTGCTGAGCGCCTCGTAGTCGTAGGCGCTTCAATGTTGCTTATCGTGCGGGTGAAATCGTGCAGTCGGCCTCGAGGGCTCCATGGTGCGACGGTATCGTCTGCAGCTGCATTACCGCTGGTCAGCTGTGGGTACGGTTTGCTGCCCCTCACGGACGTCGTCGAGCTCGGCTATCCGACCGTGCTGGTCAACCTGGGCGCGGTCGTGGTGATCGCGATCGTGGTCGGCACGATCCTGCGCCTGCTTGACCCCCGCCTGCCGGGGACCTCGACTGGTGCTCAAGACCCCGAGCTACCCGAGGTGCCGCAGCCTCGTTCCGGCGCGGAGGCCGGCGCTGACCAGGAAAGCAGCGCGGGCCGCTAGTTCGATAGTCGCGAACCGGTGCCGACGCTCGGAAGGCAGGGCGGCAAAGGCCTGGCTCGGCCCAAAAGCCTCGCTGGGCCCGAGGGCACAGGCGAACTTCGGCGCTACGCCCGCTGCGGATGTGGGTACTCCCACTGCGGCCCAGGTCAGGCAGTTTATGGCACGAGCCTCGGGTATTGGAGGACCACGCCAGCACCGGGCGGCGATCGGGTGCGCTGACAGCCAGCCAGCCAGCCAGCCAGCCAGCTAGCCGGATCAGGTCGCAGGGTGGATCAGGTCGCAGGGTGGATCAGGTCGCAGGGTGGATCAGGTCGCACATAACGCCACCGTGTGCCCGAGTCCACGCCCTGGCCGTGGTGAAGTCGCACAGACCGCAACCGTGTGACCCCAGCTACGCCACTCCGGGTTTGCGTGTGCTCCCGTCCACGCGTCACGTAGCTCCGAGCCCACGGTGGGGTTCACGGTCCTGGCCGGAATCCGCCCTCAGCCAGGACCGGGAAACAGCCAGGACCGGGGCAGCCAGGACCGGGAGACAGCTGTCTTGTCGAGCGGGATCCCTCGGATGCCGGACCGCGTCAGGGACCCGAGGCGAAGGCGTCGCAAGCGGACCGGGGCGGCTGCCGACCCCGACCAGTGGGACGGGGTGCCGGCTCCGGCCGGTGCCCGTGCCGTCGGGCTGTGCGGGCGCAGGTCGGTCCGGGTGATGCTCACGCGGCGCCGAACAGCGGCATGACCTCCTGCAGGCGTTCGCGGGCCCAGTCGTACTGCTCGGTGTCGGTGTGGCCGCGGTAGTTCGTCTCGATGATCATGATGAGGACCAGGTAGAGCGTGTAGAGCCGCCGTCGCCGGCGCTCGGTGCTGGTCAGTTCGCGGTGGCCGTATCCGCGTACAAAAGCTGTGGGGTCTCCGAACGCGGGCAGGTCGATGCCGGTGAAACCGGCCTCGATGAGGGGGTCGCCGTAGAAAGCGCGCTCATGGTCGATGATCGCGACGATCTTGCCGTCGCGGATCATGACGTTGCCGTCCCACAGATCCCACTCGACGAACCGGGGCTCGGTCACCTCGTCGAGGCAGTCCAGGTTGGCGGTGATCACGTCGCGGACCAGGGTGTAGGGGTAGCCGATGTCGACGGCGCGACGCTCCCCGTCGGTCAGCACGTCGCCGATCATGCGGGTGAAACAGGCCCGCCAGGTGGCGTCGCCGGGCCCGGAAAGAGAGCCGAAAGCGACGCCCCGGATGCTGTTGAGGTCGCGGTTGGCGGCGCCGAGCGCCTCGTGGTACGCATCGACGTCGGCCGTTGTCAGGCTCTCCTTGACGATGCCGAGGTTGTCCGCGTCGATGTACGGCATGAAGAAGTAATCCGCGTCGCAGAGCTCGCGACTGCGGTCGGCGTGATCGACCCGCGGCACCGGCACGCTCGTCTGATCCGCGATGAGCCGCAACGACGCCAGCTCGATCGCCATCGCGCCACGTTCGTAGGTCATCACCTCGATGTGCGGCGGCGGCGCGATCTTGAGCACGACCTCTGTGCCGTCCCGCAGCCGGATCCGGTACGCCACGTTGAACCAGCCGTGCCCCAGCTCCGACACCCAGTCGTCACCGGAGGGGAGCTGCGCAGGGCCGTACGCCCGGCCGATCATCGCGCGCAGCGTGTCCAGCGACTGCCGGTTCTTGGTGATGCTCTCCATCGGCGCCTCAACTCGTACGAATGCGAAGGGATGACCGTGTCGCACGCTACCTGCGAGAGCGTTCTCACCCCGAGTGCGAACCGGGACTGCGGTATAACACCGACGTGGCGGTTCGAATACGTTGTGCGATCTACCTCGGCCTGCTCAGGGCCATGCCGCTCTTCGAGGCGACGCGCTGCAAGGTCGCCGATGATGTCAGCCGCCTGCTCCAGATCGGTCCCGTGAAGCTGGACGACCGATGTGAACGCCAGGCGGTCCAGGACTCGGTCGACCGGCTCGTGCGGTACGGGGGCGACGAGGACGCCTTCGACGGCATGTTTCCGTACTACGTGCAGTCACGCGTGGTCGACGTGGCCGCCGCGATGGCGACTGACATGCCCAGTCCGGCAAGGAGTTGGCGACTGGCCGGCAGCTGGTTGGACGAGGTGTGGCAGAACGCGGACTTCGTGCTTGAGCGAGCGGAGTCCCGGCTCGCCGACGGGTTCGAGATGACTCTTGCCGACATGGAGTTGTGGTGGCAGGAAGCCGACGCCCGGTCCCTGCGCGGGGTACCGGACGTCGAGGCCGCCCTCGAGTCCCGGCTCGTGATCCTGCGGGCCGAACGCCGCTGGGCCACGCGACAGGCAATCGCCGGCGCGGTCGCGGAACTTGCCGGCTGGTGAGCGATCGCCGCGGGCCTGGCGCCCCGCGGCCCGGCTTCAGCTGAGCGGGCTGGTGGCGGAGGCGATCAGGTTGCTCTGCGGCAGGGGCTCGCCCGCGGTGACCGCGGCGGTCCACGTTGGGGTGTCGGCGACCGCGGCGAGGTTCGAGTGCAGCAGGGCCATCAGGGTCTCGTGGACCTGCTGGGCGGTGACGCTGCCGGCCTCGTTGGACAGGTTGATCGCGCCGGTGGCGTCGTTGAGCACCTCGACGGCGAAGCCGAGCGGCTCGGCCTCGGCGGCCGAGGCGAGCACGCAGTTGTTGGTCATGAAGCCGACCAGGGTCACCGTGTCGACGCCCTGCTCGCGCAGCCAGGCGGCGAGGCCGGTCTCGGCGAAGACGCTGGAATAGTTCTTCACGACGGGCTTCCACGAGTCGGTCACCAGCGCGGCGACGGCGTCGTGCAACTGCCAGCCGGTCGAGCCGGCGGCGAAGATCGGTGCGTCCGCCGGCGTCTCGTGCTGCACGACGACGACCGGCAGGCCCGCACGGCCGGCGGCCTCGGCCACCTCCAGGATGCGGGCCAGGGACTTGTCGCGCGGCGGGTACTCGATGCGCAGCGGACCGTCGAAGTACTCCTGCTGTACGTCGATGATCACCAGGGCGCGCTTCGGGGTGGTCATGGCCTGTCTCCTTGGTCGTCGATGCGGCAACTCTCACTCTCGGACGGCCGGGGCCGGTAGCGTGAGTGGCAGAGAAGCCGCCTACCGATGGAATCGAGACAAGCTGTGCGGATCGCGATCTTCGCCTTCGACGGGATGATCATGTTTCACCTGGCGACGCCGCTGCTGGTCTTCAACGAGGCAGCCGACCACCAGGCCTCAGAACAGGGGGCCGCCTGGCAGACCATCGTGTGGAGCAGAAACGGTGGACCGGTCACCACCGTCGAAGGAATACGGCTCAGCGAGCTGACCGGCGCCGGCGTCGTCGACGAGGCGGACATCCTGGTCATCCCGTCCTGGCCGGACAACCTGCCCGCCCCGGACGACGCGTTCGTCCAGCTCGTCCGCGGCGCGCACGCGCGCGGGACGGCCGTCGTCGGGCTCTGCCTCGGGGCGTACCCGGTCGTGGCCAGCGGCATCCTCGACGGGCGTACCGCCACCACGCACTGGGCCGCGACCCGGCGGCTCGCCGACGACCATCCGGCGGTGACGGTCGATCCGTCGGCGCTCTACATCGATCACGGGGACGTGCTGACCTCGGCCGGCACGGCGTCCGGGCTCGACGCCTGTCTGCACCTGGTCCGGGAACGGCTCGGCGCCGCCACCGCGACCACCGTCGCCCGGCACCTCGTCATCGCGCCGCACCGCGAGGGCGACCAGGCGCAGTACATCGAGACGCCGGTGCCGCCGGTCGACGACACCGATCCGATCGGGCGGGCCACCGCCTGGGCCCTGGCCGACCTGCGCCGGCCGCTGCACGTCGAGCAGCTCGCCGAACAGGCCCGGATGAGCCCGCGTAACTTCTCCCGGCACTTCCGGCGGATGACCGGCACGACCCCGGCGCACTGGCTGCTGTCCCGTCGCCTCGACCGGGCGCGGACCCTGCTGGAGACCACGGCGCTGCCGGTCGAGCAGGTCGCCGCCGAGTCCGGGTTCGCCAGCGTGGTGACGTTCCGGCAGCGGTTCGCCGCGGCCTACGCGACGACACCCAGTTCCTACCGCCGCCGGTTCGCCTGAAGCACCCGCCCGGGACAAAGCCGAAGAGCGGAGCCAAAAGCGGATCCGAACGAACCGTTCACCCCGCCACAGGGGTCAGGTCGAGCGCCCGTGAACCGCTGCGGCTCCGCTTCATCGCGTACATGGCGGCGTCGGCCTGCGCCAGCAGCTCGTCCGGGTTTCCGCCGCCGTACGCGGACCAGGCGACACCCAGGCTGGCTTGCGGCACCAGGGTGCCGCCGTCGACCTGAACCCGGGCCGCGCTCAGTGCCGCGAGCAGATCGGCCCCGATCCGCTCGGCGGACTCCCGGCCACCGATGTCCCGGCAGACGGCCACGAACTCGTCGCCGCCGATCCGGCCCACGACGGCGCCGGACGGCACCGAGCCGCGCAGGCTGGTCGCCACCTGGCTCAGCAGCAGATCACCCGCGGCGTGCCCGTACCGATCGTTGATGGGTTTGAAGGAATTGAGGTCGAGGAAGATCACGGCGGTGCCGGCGTGCCGGTCCGGGGTGGTCAGCGCGTCCTGGAGGGCGGCCACCGTCGCTGCCCGGTTGTGGCAGCCGGTCAGCGCGTCGAAGGTTGCCTGGCGCCACAGCGTCTCGCGCAGCGACGCCTCCTCGGTGACGTCGGCCAGGCAGACGATCGCTCCCGTCACGGTTCCGGAGTCGTCGGCGAGCGCCCGCAGGTTGGCCCGGATCCGGCGGTTCCCCGCGCCCGGCTCCCGATGCCCGTACTCGAGATCGGTGTCCTGGCCGGTCAGCACCCCGGCCAGCGCCCGCTCGACCACCGGGCGGTCCACCGGTTCGGTCGCCTCCAGCACGGCCTGCGACAGCACGTCGCCGACCTGGGCTTTCACCTGGCGGGCGGCGCGTTCGTTGAGGAACGTGATCCGGCCTTCGTGGGTGACCTGCAGGATGGACAGCGGAATGGTCTCGGTGAGCCGCCGCATGAGCTGCTCGGCGGCGCGGACCGCCTCCTGCGCCGCCATCTCGTCGGAGATGTCCAGCATCTCGGCGACCACGCGCGGATCGCCGGGGTCGGCGAGGTAGTTGTGGTTGGTCACCTCGAACCACACGGTGTGCCCGTCCCGGTGCAGGTGACGCAGCCGGACCCGCCGCGCCGAGCCGTGCGGGGTGCCCAGCATGTCCATCCAGCTGGCGATGGCCCGCTGCTGATCACCGGGATGCACGAGTTCGAGGGTGCGCTGCCCGACGAGCTCGGCCGGGGTCCAGCCGAGCAGCGGGCCGATCTCGGCGCCGACCTCGGTGACCACCGAGACCTGGTTCTTGATCATCGTGACCAGGCGGGGCCGGACGACTTCCGGCAGCAGCGTCAGATCCGCGGAGAGGCCCGATCCGTTGATGATGGCGATGTGGACGCCGTACCGGTGCGTGGCGTCGACGAAGTGCATCCGCACCCGGCAGTCCGGTGCGGCCTTCAGGTGGACCAGGCAGCTCGCCACGCCCTCGGCGACGACCCGGGACCAGGCGTCGATGACCAGCCGCTGATCGTCGTCGACGATCAGGCCGAGCATGGAGGACGCACCCTCGATCGGGCGCAGACCGGTTTCGGTGACTTCCCGGGGCATCGGGGCGAACATCCCGTTCGACCCGATCGCCGCGATGAAGGCGTCCGGATACTTCGCCACCAGGGCTGCGAGTACGGCGTCCCGGTCACCGGGTTTCATCAACTGCTTGTCGGTCACAGGGCACTACATCGGCGGCCCTGCCGTGACCTGAGAATTTCCGGAGCCGACGTACCCTGATCGGGTGAGTATCGGTAAAGGTGACATCGCGCCCGACTTCGCACTTCAAGACCAGGACGGCACGCCGCGGCGGCTGACCGAGCTCCTCGCGGACGGTCCCGTCGTGCTCTTCTTCTATCCCGGAGCGATGACCAAGGGCTGCACCGCGGAGGCCTGCCACTTCCGTGACCTGGGTGCGGAGTACACCGCGGCCGGCGTGCAGCGGGTCGGCATCAGCAAGGACCCGGTCGACAAGCAGAAGCTCTTCGCCGAGACCTACACCTTCGACTATCCGCTGCTGTCCGACCCGGACTCGGCGACCATCATCGCGTACGGCGTAAAGCGCAAGCTGGCCCTCGGCCCGCTGAGCACCAAGCGGATGACGTTCGTGATCGGCACGGACCAGAAGATCCTCGACGTGATCCACAGCGAGCTGGACATGAACCAGCACGCGGCAGAGGCGCTGACCGTGGCGGTCGCCGCGAAGGCATAGACGGCTGCACGGCAAGGCGTCGATGGTCTTCACCGGTGACAGGTGCGCCTTGTCGTCCTCCTGCTCCTGGCGGCGCTGCTGCCAGGAGCGCCCGCCCCGGATCCCGCTCAGCCTCGACCGCGCCGGCAACCGCCCAGCGGGAAACCCCGGCGGTGATTTCGCGAGCGGTCACGACAAGCGCCAGTGTGCCGACGATGAATATGTGGCCGGTATCGCGTACGCAGAGAGATTTATGTCATCGCGCACCCCGGATGCCCGGTTCTGCAGGCGTTTGCCCTGACCGGAGGGTCTACCGCAGATGATCGAATTCTGTCAGGATGACCCTCCGCCAAAACTTGATTGACTCGGCAGGCAACGTTTTCGAGCCTTGTTCGCGTCTTGTCTCATGTATGGCCACGGATGGCGCGGACCGGGACCCCTCGATTGTGAGAGCAATGATTCGGCGACGTAAAGTGATCATCGGCGCGGTTGGTGTTGCCGCTGCGGCCACCGCGGCGGGCTGTTCCTCCTCCGGCAAGGCCAGCGGTGCCGGCGGCACCACCTGGGTCGAGCCGGTGGCGAACATCGAGCCACCGATCGTGCCCGTTGCGTTCAGCGTGACGCCGGCGACCGGCGACAAGGACGTGTCCCCGCTGACGCCGATCGTCGTCACCGCCGCGAACGGCACGTTGCAGACGGTCACCGTCACCTCGGGCAAGACGAAGATCGAGGGCGAGATCCAGTCCGACGGGACCTGGAAGTCGACAGGTGAGCTCGCGTACGGCAAGAAGTACAAGGTGACCGCCACAGCCGCGGACAGTGCCGGTACGACGAGCTCCGAGGACGCCACGTTCAGCACGCTGAAGCCGGCGGCCGTCGCGAAGGTGACCTTCCAGGCCAACGGGATGCTGGCCCTCAAGGACGGCAGCACCTACGGCGCCGGGCAGCCGGTGATCGTGGCGTTCAGCAAGGCCGTCAATAAGAAGGCCGCCGAGAAGGCCATCGAGATCACCACCTCGCCGAAGGTCGAGGGCAAGTTCTACTGGAAAGACGACCAGACCGTGCACTGGCGCCCGGCGAAGTACTGGGCCGCCGGTTCGACGATCAAGGTGAGCGTCAACGCGTTCGGCGTGAAGCTCGGCAAGACGACGTACGGCGCGAAGAACTCGTCGACCAGCTTCAAGATCGGCCGGCAGCTGATCGCGATCAGCGACAACCGGACGCACATGACGAAGGTCTACATCGACGGCAAGCTGGTCCGCACGATGAAGAGCAGCCTCGGCAAGGGCGGCGGCACCACCGGCGCGAACGGCCAGAAGATCAGCTACTGGACGGCCGGCGGCCCGCACGTGGTGCTCGGCAAGAAGCGCAAGCACACGATGAGCTCGGCGAGTTACGGCGTCACCGACAAGGACGACCCGAACTACTACGTCTCCGAGAACATCGAGTTCTGCACCCGGATCAGCTACTCCGGCGAGTACCTGCACGCCGCTCCGTGGAACGGCTCGCTGGGCCGGGCGAACCTGTCGCACGGGTGCATCAACCTGAGCACCGCCGACGCCAAGTGGGTCTACAACAACTTCCGGGTCGGCGACATCGTCGACGTCAAGAACACCCCGCGCGAGCTGCCGATCTGGAACGGCCTCGGCGACTGGACGGTCTCGTTCGACAAGTACGGCCGGGACGCCTGAAAGGACACCTAGACCGAACAGGCCGCGGCCGGCGCCTTCAGCGCCGTGACCAGTTTCGTCGCCGAAGAGGTGTGCTTCGCGTACGCCTCCGGGAACGCCGAGATCTGCACGGCCTGGGCGGCCTCGGTCAGCCTCATGTCCGGCCAGCCGTCGATGGTGAGCAGCTTGTCGTAGAACTTCTGGGTCTGGTACGCCGGATCGCGAAGCTGCTTGGGCGTACCCCAGCCCTGGCTCGGACGCTGCTGGAACAGTCCGATGGAGTCCCGGTCACCGCCGCGCAGGTTGCGCAGCCGGGACTCCTGCAGTGCGGTGGCGACCGCGATCACGATGCCCTGCTCCGGCACGCCGCGCTGGTTGCCGATGGTGACGATGACCCGCGCGTTGGCGACCTGCTCGCCGGACCACTTCTCCAGGGACACCGCCGATGCCGCGGGGGCCGGCACGCAGGACGCGTCGGCGCGCAACAACGGGCTGAGCAGAAAGCCGACGAGGGCGGCGACGGCAAGGACGAACAACGCGCGCACGACTACAGAGGCCTTTCGGGCGAGGTACCGGTCGATCAACGTCGATAGTTGATCAGGGCCGGTCCGCGATCAAGAAGGGGCCGAACGATCAAGAAATATTGGCGGAACGATGTCGCCGTCGCGGTTCTTCTGATCGCCGCCGCGTTCGTCCCCGGCATCGCGGAGCTCGGCCTCGTGATCGGCGAACTCCAGCTGCGCGACGCCGATCGCCTCAGCCTCGCCCTGCTGTTCCAGGCCGCCGCTCTGGTCATCCGCCGCCGATGGCCGGCCCTCCGCCTGGCGATCACCGGCGCCGCGTTCAGCGCTTACCAGATCGGCGGTTACCCGCCGACGGTGGCCTGCCTCGCGCTATTGGTCGCGCTCTACAGCGTGGGTACGCACCAGCAAAGCCGCAGGCGCACCGTGGCGATCATCGCGACCCTCTCCTACGCCGCGCTCGCGCTGACCCTGCACGCGAACGGCTCCACCGAGCGGCTGATCGACTACCTCACCTTCTTCGCCGTGCTCGCGGCCTGCTGGGGCGCCGGATCCTGGGTGCGCGCCCGGCAGGCCGAGGAGGCGCGGAAACGCCGGGAGAGCGTCAGCGCGGCCTCACCGGCCTGGGGGAGCGTGTCACCATCTTCGGCGGAACCCTCCAGGCAGGCGGCACGCCATCGATCCTCTCGCTCACGCTGGGTGCCGCTGCCGCGATCTTCACCATCCTTCGGTACGCGTGGACAGCGCGCCGCATCGAGAAACGTGAACCCTCCGATGTGCCCCGCGCGGGGTGGTTCCGGGCGACCGCTCGGGGAACGCTCGCCGGCATCGGGCTGTTCGTCGCGACCGTGCTGCCCATCGCGGTGTTCGGCGGGTTCCGGATCACCGGGTGGGGCTCGTTCGGCGGGATGCTGGCCATTTTCGGTCTGATGGTGGCGGTCGCGACGGTCGAGGAGGTGCTGTTCCGGGGCATCCTGTTCCACGTCGTCGAGCAGCGCACCGGTACGTGGATCGCCCTGGCCGTCTCCGCCACGCTGTTCGGCCTGCTGCACCTGGTGAACGACCCGGCCGCGATCGGTGGCGCCCTCGCGATCATCGCGGCCGGCTTGATGACGGCGGCGGCCTATGTCGCGACCCGTGCCCTGTGGCTGCCGATCGGCCTGCACCTCGGGTGGAACTTCGCCGAGGGCGGCATCTTCGGGGTCGAAGTGTCCGGTTCGGACAACAGCGCGCAGGGATTGCTGCGAGGCGTGTTCGACGGACCGGCCCTGCTGACCGGTGGCGGCTTCGGGCCGGAGGCGAGCGTGTTCGCGGTCCTGGCCTGCCTGGTCACGACCTGGTATTTGCTGCGGCTGGCCCGGAGCAGGGGCAATATCCGCCCCCGCCGGCCCATTTGCTCAGCGCGGGATGAAGCGGCTCACTCAGGACGCGTAACGCTTCTCCGCGCGCTCCCGTGCCTTCGCGGCCTCGACCTCGCGGTCCTTCGGCGGCGCGTTGGTGACCAGGCCCGCGAGCAGCTCGGCGGTGGCGGCCATGACGGCTGCCACCGCGGCGTCGAAGACCTCCTGGTTGGCCTGCGAGGGCTTGGTGGATCCGGCGATCTTCCGGACATATTGCAGCGCCGCCGCCTGGATCTCATCGGGCGTCGCGGGCGGCTCGAAGTTGTGTAGCTGGTGGATGCTCCGGCACACGTCGTAAGCCTTTCGTCTCGGTGCGTGGTTTGTGGGCTGATCAACAACCCAGGTCCATGTAATACTCAGCCCTCTTCGGATCTCCGCAACACGGGGTGGGCATGCGACTGCGCATTGCGTTGCTGGCGAGCCTCGCGCTCGCGACCATCATGCAGCTTCTACACCCGATCCTGCCCGATACGGCGGGATTCGCTCTCTCTGATGTCATCATCGCGCTGGCCAGTGGCTACGCCGCCTTCAACTATCGGGACCGGGCCAGGGACACCAGCAACCCGCCGCGCATCCAGCTCGCGTTCGGATTCGGCGCCTCGGCCTGCGTGGCCTGGTCCACCTCGAACGCGCTGTTCTTCATCGACGTGCTCGGGGCCGGCTGGGCGGGTGTTCCAGCGGTGGTGCTCTCCACGCTCGCCGCGGTGCTCGTACCCATCGCCATGGTCCTCGCCGGGCCGCGCCTGCGCGGCATCGCCGCCGCCCGGCAGGTGATCGACGTGGCAGCGGTCTCCGGTGCCTTCTTCGCGCTGGTCCGTGAGTTCATGCCGGTGGGTGAGTCGCAGCAGGTCGCGGGGGCCGAGGACGCCTTCGCCGGGTACGCCATGACGATCGTCGTGGTGCTCGGATTCGGCGCGGCCGTCGCGCTGGTGACCCTGGCCGCCTCGGAGCCCGGCCGGCAGGCCAGCGCGCAGCAGCTGCTCGCCTTCGCGGCGCTGGTCCAGGCGATCACCCTGCTGGTCTCGCTGCGCAACGGTGTCGCCGGCGAGCCGTGGTGGGACAACGGTGTCGGTGCCGGCTACGTCCTCGGCGCCCTGGTGATGGCGGCCTCCAGCAAACTGGCGGTCTCCCGGCCCGGCACCGACGGGGTGGAACAGCTGATCTTCAGTCCGTGGGCGCTGCTGCCGTACATCCCGGTCGCCACCGCGGTCGGTGTCGCCGCCGGCCGCCAGATGACCGACGGCGAGCTCAGCCCGATCCTGGTCTGGCTGCTGCTGAGCAGCTTCTCCCTGGTCCTGCTGCGTCAGTTCCTGACCCTGGTGACGGTCGGCCGGCTCACCGTGGCACTGGAACAGCAGCGGACGGCCCTCGCGCACCAGGCCCACCACGATCCGCTCACCGGTTTGCTGAACCGATCGGAGTTCGACACCCGGGCCGCCACGCGGCTCACGGCCGGATATATGGAAGCCTGTGCCATCGTCATCGACCTGGACGGCTTCAAGCCGGTCAACGACACGCTCGGGCACGCGGCCGGCGACGACGTTCTGGTCACCGTCGCCAACCGGCTCAGGGCGGAGCTGCGCGGCGCCGACCTGATCTGCCGGGCCGGCGGTGACGAGTTCGCGATCCTGCTGATCGACGCGGGCCCCCGCGCCGCGGTGCTGGCCGACCGGCTGCTGCGCCGGATCGCCCAGCCGATGATGGTCCAGGGCCATCACGTGAAGGTCGGCGGCAGCCTCGGCGTCGCGGTGACCCGGCGCGGCGAGCGCGTCGGCATCAGCGCGCTGCTGCGCAACGCCGACTCCGCGATGTACGCCGCCAAGGCCGCCGGCAAGGGCACCGTTCGCCGCCACGAGAACGGGGAGTGGCCGGCGCCTATACCTCGGTGATGCTGATCGGCTTCGCGGTCAGGACGTCACACCGCACGTACGCGAGGTCGATCGTCACGTCGGTGAACCAGAGGACCGGCAGGGTCAGCGGCGGCGGCTGCTCCGGGGTGAACGTCACCGGGATCAGCCCGAACAGCTTGCCGGTGAACTTGGGGGAGTAGAACTCGACGTTCCCGTCGGTGGTCAGCTCGCCGCTCGTGATCAGCGTGGTGGCGCCGTTCGGCTCGGCGATCTCCAGGCTGAACGGCTTGTTCACGGCCTTGTCCATGCTGAAGAAGAGCGACGTGATCGGCCCGTTCGCGGTCGGGACGTCGACGACGCCCTCGTAGGTCGAGTCGTACATCGTCAGCGACTTGGTCTTGAGTATGCCGGGCTTCACGCCGGCGCGCGGGATGCCGTCCGCGTCGGCGACCAGGCCTTCCTGCCGGGCGCCGAGGCAGGCGATCTCCTCGGGTTTCGTGCTCGGTTTCTCGCTCGGTTCGGCTTTCACGGGAGGCTTCGTGCTTTTTGTGGGTGCGGGCGCTGTCGTCTCCGGGGCCGTTGTCGTCTCCGGGGCCGTTGACGCGCTCGGCTCCGGGGAGGGTGCGGCGTCCGGGTTGAAGATGTCGTTCAGGCCGTCGTTGATGTCCTCGATGACGTCGCCGATCCCGTCCAGGATCGGAATCCCGGTGCCCTCGTCCTCTTCGTCGCTGGTGCCGGCTTCCGCGCTTTCACTGGCCGACGGGGCCGGCTTGGATGTGGGCGCCTTGCTGGCGCTCGGGCTCTTCGACGGCTTCGCCTTGGTCAGGGTGCGGGACGGCGACGGGGTGGCGGTCCGCGACGGCAAACCCTCGGGGCACCGCGGCGCCGCGCCGGCCGGCAGGTTGCCGCCGGCAGCGACCGCGGCCACGACCGAGGTGGCGAGCAGCAGCGGTGCGATCACGATCGTCAGCTTGCGGTGCATCGGCCGGTGCAGGGGGTCGCGTTCCTCGATGCCCGGCACGATCGTGGCGTCGCTGACCACCGGGATCTCGGCGGTCGGCGGGCCGCTGTCCTTCACCGGGGGTGCCGTGTCCTCCTGTGCTGTTTCGGCGGGTGCGGGCGCCGGGGGCTGGCTCCACGCGATGACGAGCGCGCCGCCGACGATGCCGAGGATCATCCCGGCGAACCAGCCGCCGAGGTTCAGCCCGATGAACGAGTAGAGCGCGGTCAGCGTGCCGATCACGCCGTAGAACAGTCGCTGCGCCGGGCTGAACCAGACCAGCACGCCGCTGACCAGCATCAGCACCGGGATGAGGTAGGACAGGAATCCCTGCGGGCCGATATGGATCTCGATGTTGTCGAGCGCCATGTTCGCGCTCAGGAACATCTCCAGCCCCGACAGGATCAGGAACAACCCACCCCAGAACGGCCGGCCGCGCCGCCACTCACGAAACCGGATCCAGAAGCTCTGCGCCGCCACACGTTCCTCCGCGCTCGTGCCAAGGGGAGGGCTCGCGGAGCACGCTCCGCGAGCCCGGACAACGGGAAGATCAGTCCTCGTAGAAACACTCGTGCTCGCCGCCGACGTGGAGCTTGAGGCTCATGCCGTTCAGCGTGAAGGTCGAGGCCGAGGTGTAGTACGCCTGCTGGCGCAGGTTGGCGATGGTGACGGTCTTGGCCTGCTGGCCGAAACCGCCGGGTGCGCCCTTCGCCTCGTCCTGTGCCCGGTCCAGCGTTCCGGCGTCCAGGCCGATCTGCATCTCGGTGAACGTGGCGTCGCCACCCAGGGACGACATGCCGATGAGCAGGTCGTTGGCCTTGACCGGGTGATCGGGGTCGTTGCCGGCCTCGATCCGCAGGGTGATCGGGCCGACGGCCACGGACTGGCAGAGATCGTTCAGCGTGGCGCGTTCGATGCCCGACATCGCGGCCGGTACTTTCCCGTCCTTGGTCTCGAGCTCACCGCTGTACTGGGTGAAGCCGGTACCCACCAGCTTGCTGGCGGACAGCTTGAACTGTTCGCCGGCGATGGTGAAGTTCGCGGCGAGAGCGCCCTCGGCGAGGGCGAGGACCAGGCCACCGGCGACGACCGCCGGCACACCGACCGCGACGGCGAACCGGCGCCAGTTGGTACGCCCGTACGCCGGTGCGCTTTGCGCATCCTTCACGGAACCTCCTTGTGACGGCTGCGGCCACCGTGAGGGACAGCAGGTTCACAGCGAACCCTGTCGATGTCGGGGCCGTAATGTGCCGGAAATGTTGCCGCTGCGGCCCGCCGACTACAAGGGCCCTGGCTACCAGTCAGTAACCCAGATCACTTTGATCAACATCACGCACAGTGAGGTCCGCCACCGCCCTGTCCGATATTTCCGACAAAACGTCCGAGTGTGCCAAGTTACCCGTTACCCCGGGTACGCAAGACCTCGATTATCACGACTTGATAACGAAGCTGTACGGTTGCTGAGCATCTTTGATGTGGCCCACGACTTAGGTAGTGGCACCCTCCTGCCGATCTGAGGGACATGAACGCCCGCGCGGAGCGCCGCCGATGAGCGTGCAGCGACGCCTCAACCTGGGCTTCGCCGCCCTGTTTCTGCTCTTCGTGACGTTTCTCGTGGTCCAGCTCGTGGTCGGCGGCCGGGTTCGGTCCGACCATGACGACGCTGCCGCCCGGATCGTCGCGGCCCGGTTCGCCAACGACCGGGTCCTGCAGCAGATGACAAACGCCGAGACCGGCGTGCGCGGCTTCCAGCTCACCGGCGATCGTTCATTCCTCGAACCGTACGAAACGGGCCGCAGCGCCGCGATCGCCGCTCTCGACGAGGTGGCCGAGGGCACCCGCGACCTGGAGGTACGCCAGATCCTCGGCCAGGAGAGCGCCGTGGTGCACGCGTGGCTGGAGGAGTACGCCGCCCCGATCGTCACCAGCACCGGCGGGCCGGTCGCCGATTCCGCCGCGGCGGAGGATGTGGTCGGCCAGGGCAAGCGGATGTTCGACGAGTTGCGACTGGTCAACGAGGCCGTGGGGCAGGCGATCGACGCCGAGATGCGCGGCGAGGACAACGACCGGGCGAGCGCGTTGCGAGCCGTCGAGATCGGCACCGCGCTGCTGCTCCTGGCGATCCTGGCCGTGGCGTACGCGGTGGCGCGTACCGGGCGCCGCCAGCTGCTCGTGCCGCTCGGCCTGCTCGGCGGCACGATCCGCCGGCTGGCACAGGGCGACCGGACGGCTCGGGCGCAGGCGGCCGGAGCCGAGGAGCTGCGCAGCGTCGTCGACGCCCTCAACGACCTGGCCTCACAGACCGAGGATCTCCTCGCCGCGGAGAAGGCCCGGGCCGCCCGGGCCGGCCTGCGCCAGGCGGTCGCCGCCGAACTCCAGGACCTGCGGGCGCCGGACGCGGCGGTGCACCGCATCGCCGAGCTGATCGGCGCGGCGGTCGGGATCAGAGCGGGTTCGTTCGGGGCGGGCACCGGCACGGTGCACTGCGAACTCGCCATCCCCGGTACGGGCTCGGTCGAGGTCGACTGGCCCGCCGGGACGGGGGAACTGCCCGAAGACCTGATCCACACCCTGCTGGCCGGCGGTCCCGGCAAGATGGTGATCTTCGACGACGGCGCACTCGGGGTGACGATCGGTGGTGATGCGGACTGTGAGCCAGGATTCCTGCGCGTCCGGCGTACCGAAGCGCAGGCCTGGACCGACGCTGAGCGTCGGCTTCTCGCTGGGGTTGCCGGTGCGATCGAGCGGGCGCTGCGGCAGCTGACGCTGCAGTACCGGCAGGCGCGGCTGATCACCGAACTGCGGATGCTGGACCACCGTAAGGACGTCTTCATCCAGACCGTCACGCACGAGTTGCGGACGCCGCTGACCAGCATTCTCGGGTACACCGAGATGCTCACCGAGGAGTCGGGTGAGCTGTCGCCGTTGCAGAAGCGGTCGCTCAGCGCGATCATGCGCAACGCCCACCGGCTGCACGAGACGATCGCCGACCTGGTCCTGCTGGACCGCCCGGAAGCCGGCAGCGAGGTCAGCTCCGAGCCGCTGGATCTCGGCGAGCTGGCGACTACGGTGCGCACCGAACTGGAGAACGCGGCCCGCGCGAAGGAACTCTCCGTGACGTTCGACGCGGACGAGTGCTGGGTGCTCGGCGACCGGATCCAGCTGCAGCGGGCGCTGCGCAAGCTGATGGAGAACGCCATCAAGTTCACGCCGTCCGGGGGGAGCGTGCGCTGCTCGCTGAGCGCGGACGAGCGGAGCGTGTCGGTGGCGGTCACCGACACCGGAATCGGGATCCCGGCCGAGGACGTGCCGGGTCTGTTCACGCCGTTCCACCGGGCCGGGAATGCGGTGGATCAGGCGGTGCAGGGGCCGGGGCTGGGCCTGGCGATCGTCCGCGACATCGTGAGCGATCACGGGGGCACGATCACGGTGCAGTCGGTGGTGGGCCGGGGCAGTACGTTCACGCTGACGTTGCCGGTGGTCCCGGCTCCAGTCCCGGAGTCCGTCCCGGTCGGCTGACCTCAGGTCGCCTGGCTCGTGTTGTGTCGTCTGGCCTGCGCTGTGTCGCCTGGCCCGCGTTGTGTCGCCTGGTTCGCATCTTTTCGCCTGGTTCGCGTTGTTGTGTCTGGCTGGCGTTGTGTCGTCTGGCTCGCGGATCTTGTGAGTTTGTGGTCAGCACGGCGGCACAGACTCACAAGATCTGCGAGGGCTGACCGCTCCGGGCGAGGCTGGCCCACGCTGTTGCCGGCCGGCACATTCGTCTGTCATTGCGCTCGGCGATCATGGCAAGTTCTGGAGCCCGTTCTGCTGTTCACGGTCCGGGTCGGCCATATCCGTCACAAGCGGTGAGGAGACCGCGGGGAACCGCCGTATTTGTGGAATCCTGCTGGGGCTAGAGCACCAGCAGGATTCCACAAATACGCCTCGACCAGCAGGCGGCCTCGCTGATCCGTAACGGTGCGTGACGAGGGTGCCCGGCACCGCGTGCGACCCCCGGAACCTGACCTGGACCAAGGCGGGCAGGGGCGGTCAGCGCACGCGCAAGCGTTCTGCGTCTGCTGACCGCCCCGCGCCAGCCGTTGTGCGTGCGTCCACCGCTCCGCGCCAGCCTTTGAGCGCGCGCTGGCCGCTCCGCACCAGTCTTTGTTCGCGCTCTGGCCGCGACAAGCCGTCGTGTGTGTTCGGCCGCGCGGCCGGCCCCGCCCGCGTCGGTGTTGTGCGTGCGTCCACCGGCACGCGCCGACGCTGTGTGCGCTCGCCGCCGGTACGTCAGGTCGCCGGCCGCAGGTGGACCACGTCCAGGCCGGTCAGGTCGTCGGTTCGGTGGGTGATCAGGAGGACGGTGCGGTCGCCGGCCGCCGTGAGCAGGTCCCGGGTGAGGGCGGCCGCGGTCTCGTCGTCGAGATGTTCGGTGGGTTCGTCGAAGATCAGTACCCGGGCGTCGGTGAGCAGCAACCGGGCCAGGGCGAGCCGTCGCCGCTGGCCGCCGGAGAGGGACATGCCGTGTTCGCCGACCAGGGTCCGCAGCCCGTCCGGCAGCGTCTCGACCCAGTCCAGCAGCCGGGCCGAACGAAGCGCCGCCCGGAGTTCCGCCTCGGTGGCGCCGGGCCGTGCGATGCGCAGGTTGTCGCCGATCGTGGTGTCGAAGAGGTACGCGTCCTCGGGCAGGTATCCGACGATCTGCCGTACCCGATCGGCGGGAATGTTCCGTGCGTCGACCCCGTCGAGAGTGACCCGGCCTTCGCGTGGGTCGAGGAAGCGCACGAGCAACGCCGCGACGGTGCTCTTCCCGGAGCCGCTGGGCCCGACGAGGGCGACCCGGGCTCCCGGCCGCAACACGAGATCGACGTCCCGGACCGCCGTCCGCTCGGCAACCCACCCCGCCGTCACGCCGTCGACCCGAACCTCAGGCACCACCGTGTCGACTTCGGGCGCGCTCCGCACCCCAACTCGACACACACCCGGGTTTCCGCCGGCCCGTGTCGAGCCGAGGTCCGCCCCGCACCCGAATTCGACACGCGGAGACGAAGTCACACCGTGTGCCCCTGTCACCGGGGACGGCGTCACACCGTGGGCTCCCGTCACCCGGGACGGCGGCACACCGTGTGCCTCCGTCACCCGAGATGGCGTCTCACCGTGGGCTTCCGTCAACGGGTCCGGGGTCTCCCACACCTCGCGCAGCCGCCCCACCGACGCCCGGGCCGACGCGAACACCTGGGCCGCCACCGGCAACGGGCCCGCCACCTCGAAAACCGCCAGCGGCGTCAGCACCACCACAGCGAGCAACTCACCCGGCAACTCCCCCGCCCGCACCGCGGCAGCACCCGCCACCAGCCCCACCACCACGCAGAAACCGCTGCTCAGCGCGGTGACCGCCGCCGACGTCCCGGCTACGAACGCCGATCGCCGGCCGGCACCCGTCAACCGCCCGTCCACTACAGCGATGCGATCGAGGCGCGAGCCCACCGCCCCGTACAAACTCAGATCCGGAAGCCCGTGCAGCAGATCGACCACCTCGGTGGTGAGCTCGCCGCGCAGCGGCGCGAGGCGTCCGTCGGCACGCCGCGTCGCGGCACGTTGCAGCAGGGGCACGCCGATCGCGACCGTCAGCAGCCCGGCCGCGAGTGTCATCCCGGCCACCGGCACGAGCGCGCCGACCACCAGCACGGACGCGAGCCCGGCGACGAGCGCCACCGCGTAGGGCAGCACCACCCGGGTGATCAGGTCGAGCACGGCGTCGACGTCGGAGGCGAGCCGCTGGGCCAGGTCGGCGCGGCGGAAGTCGGCGAGTCCGGCGGGCGCGAGCCGTTCCAGACGTGTGTAGAGCCGCACCCGCACGTCACCGAGGATCCGGAACGCGGCGTCGTGCCCGATCAGCCGTTCCAGATAGCGCAACACACCCCGGCTCAGCCCGCACGCGCGCACCGCGACGATCGCCACCATGAGGTGCAGAACCGGCGGGTGCAGCGCGGCCCGCGAGATCAGCCAGGCCGAGCACGCGGTCAGCGCGATCGCGGCGCTGGCAGCGCCGGCTCCGGCCAGCAGCGCGAGACCCAGGCGACCCGCCGCGGGCCTAATTATTTGGTACGCACTAAGCGTCATGAAACACCAGCCGTGACAAACGAGCCGGAGAGACGGATCTCCCGGTCCGCGAGAGCGATCAGTTCCGGACGGTGGGCGGCGATCAGCACGGTCCGTCCCCGGGCCAGCCGCCGGATCGCGTCCATCACCTCGGCGGCGGTGCCGGCGTCCAGATTGGCAGTGGGTTCGTCGAGCAGCACGATCGGCGCGTCCCGCAGGAACGCCCGCGCCAGGGCGATCCGCTGCCGCTGCCCCGCCGAGAGCCCGGTCCCCGAGTCCCCGAGCAGGGTGTCGTATCCATCCGGCAGCTCCCGGATGAACCCGTCAGCCCCGGCCAGCCGCGCCGCGGCCTCGACATCACCGGACCGGTCGAGCGCGATGTTCGCGTACACAGAGGAAGCGAAAAGGTGCGGTCGCTGCGGGACCCACGCGATCTGGCAGCGCCAAGCTGCCAGATCAAAATCAGACATCGGTACGCCTCCGACAAGCACCCGCCCCGACGAGGGCGTCACGAAACCGAGCAGGACATTGAGCGCGGTCGACTTACCGCACCCGGACGCTCCGGTGAGGGCGACCACCGTCCCCGGCTCGATCGTCGTGGTCAATCGCAGCGCGGGCTCGGACCGGCCGGCAAACCGCACCTCGACGTCCTCAAAGAGGATCTCCCCAGCAGGCGGCGAGGCAGATCGGGAAACCGGCAGCGGCGTCTCCAGCACCGCGAAGACCTCGGCGGCGGCGGCCAGGCCTTCGGCGCTCGCGTGATAGTTGGCGCCGACCTCACGCAGCGGCCGGTACGCCTCCGGCGCCAGGATCAGCACCATCAGCGCGGTCGCGAGATCAAGGTTGCCGGAGACCAGCCGCAGGCCGATGCCGACCGCGACGAGGGCGACCGACAGAGTGGCGAGCAGTTCCAGGACCAGCGACGACAGGAACGCGGTGCGCAGCGTCCGCATGGTCTGCTCGCGCTGCTCGTCGCTGATCCGCCTGATGATGCCGGCCTGCGCGCGGGCCCGGCCGAAGAGTTTGAGCGTCGGCAGGCCGGCGATCACGTCGAGGAAGTGGTGGGAGAGGCGGGCGAGCAGCCGGAACTGGCGGCGGTTCCGCTCCTCGGTGTGCAGGCCGACCAGCGCCATGAAGAGCGGGATCAGCGGCAGCGTGACCGCGATCGTGACCGTGGCGATCAGGTCGGCGGGCAGCAGCCGGACCAGCAGGATGCCGGGAACCAGCACCGCGAGGACGAGCTGCGGCAGATAGCGGGCGAAGTACGCGTCGAGCGCGTCCAGCCCGTGCCCGGCGAGAGCGGCCACCTCGCCGGCCGGCCGGCGATGCGACGGGCCGAGCGCCGCGAGGTGGGCCAGGAGGCGGCGGCGGAGTTCGCTCTTGACCGAGGCGGCGGAGCGGGCGGCCGCCACCTCCTGAAGCCACGCGACCATCGCCCGGGCGGCGACGACCGCGATGAGCGGCAGGACGCCGGCGACTGCCAGCGAGTCGCCGTCGAGGAACACCGCGGTGATCGCGTTCGCCAGCAGGACCGCCTGGGCGATCAGCAGCGCGGCCTGCGCGGCGCCGAGAACAACGGTGGCCGCCAGATAGACCCGGGTGGCACGGGCGTATGTCAGCAGGCGCGGGTCGAGCGGCTTCATGAGGGGATGTCGCTCAGGGTGAGGCGCTTGCGGAAGACCCAGTACGTCCACCCCTGATAGATCAGCACGATCGGGGTGAAGCACACCGCCACCCACGTCATCACCCTCAGCGTGTACGGGGTGGACGACGCGTTCGTCACGGTGAGACTCCACGCCGGGTCGAGCGTCGACGGCATCACGTTCGGGAACAGCGTGACGAACAGCGCCGCCACCGCGAACAGGATGGTCGCGGCGGTGGCGACGAACGCCCAGCCCTCCCGCCGGGCGCGGGTCGTCAGCACCGCGCCGACCAGGGCCAGCGCCGCGAGGACGGACAGCGCGACACCCCAGCCGTCCTTATGGGTGAGGCCGGTCCAGATCAGGAACGACGCGGCCACCGGCACCGCCACGAGCGACAGCCGGGCGGCGAGACGGCCGGCCTGCTCGCGCATCGGGCCGTCGGTCTTGAGTGCCAGGAAGACCGCGCCGTGCAGGGTGAACAGCGACAGCGTCGTCAGGCCGCCGAGCAGGGCGTACGGGTTGAGCAGGTGGAAAAATCCGCCGACGTATTCGTGCCGCGCGTCGATCGGGACACCGCGCAGGATGTTGCCGAACGCGACACCCCAGAGGATCGCCGGGACCAGGCTGCCCCAGAAGATCACCAGGTCCCAGCGCCTCTTCCAGGACGCTTCCGGGCGCTTGCCGCGGTATTCGAAGGCGAGACCGCGAACGATCAGCGCGACCAGGATGATCAGCAGGGGCAGGAAGAAGCCGGAGAAGAGAGTGGCGTACCACTCGGGGAAGGCGGCGAACGTGGCGCCGCCGGCGACCAGGACCCACACCTCGTTGGCGTCCCAGACCGGGCCGATGGTGTTAATGGCGAGCCGGCGTGACCGGTCGTCCTTGCCGACGACCGGCAGCAGGATGCCGACGCCGAAGTCGAAGCCTTCGAGGAGGAAGTAACCGGCCCAGAGGACGCCGATCAGCATGAACCAGACGGTGGTGAGTTCCATTGTCGTCCCGATCAGTAAGCGAAGGCGAGCGGTTTGTCTTCAGAATCCGGAGTGTCCGGTTCAAGCGCCGGGGCGCCGGCTTTCGCGTACTTGATGAAGAGGCCGAACTCGATCACCGCGAGGATTCCGTAGAGGACGGTCAGCACGATCAGACCGGTCGCGGCCTCGGCCGTGGAGACCGACGGCGACCCCGATTCGGAGGTCTTGAACAGGCCGAAGACCGTCCACGGCTGCCGGCCCATCTCGGTGAAGATCCAGCCGAACGAGTTGGCGAGCAGCGGCATCGCCACCGTCGAGACAGCGGCGATCCACAACCAGCGGCTGCGGGACCGGCGTTCACCCCGGTTGAACCAGAGCGCGGCAGCCGCGATCAGCATGGCGAGCCCGCCGAAGCCGATCATCAGGCGGAACGACCAGTAGGTGACCGGCACGATCGGGCGGTAGTCGCCGGCGCCGTACGTCTGCTCGTACTCGGCCTGCACGTCGTTGATGCCCTCGACCTCGCCGCTCGGCGATCCGGTCGCCATGAAGGACAACAGCGACGGGATCCGTACGCTGTAGAGCTCCTCGTCGCCGTTGAGCGAGCCGATCGTGAAGAGCGAGAACGACGCGCTGTCGGTGGTCTCGTAGAGCGCTTCGGCGGCGGCCATCTTCATCGGCTGCTGCTCGGTCATCACCCGCGCCTGGATGTCACCGGTGATCAGCACACCGACCCCGGCGATGAGAACGACCCAGGCGCCGAGCCGCAACGAGGGCCGGAAAACCTCCGATTGATGGTCACGGCGCAGGTGCCACGCGCTGACCGCGAGCAGCATCGCGCCGGCGGTCAGGAAGCAGGCGGTCAGCGTGTGCGGAACCGTGACGAGCGTTGTCGAGTTGGTCAGCACCGCGCCGATGCTGGTCAGCTCGGCACGGCCGTCACCCATGGTCCAGCCGACCGGGTGCTGCATCCACGAGTTGGCGGCCAGGATGAAGTACGCCGAGAGCATCGTCCCGATCGAGGCGGTCCAGATCGTGGCGAGGTGCACCTTCTTGGGAAGGCGATCCCAGCCGAAGATCCAGAGCCCGAGGAACGTGGACTCGAGGAAGAAGGCGAGCAGCCCCTCGATCGCCAGGGGAGCGCCGAAGATGTCCCCGACGAACCGGGAGTACGCCGACCAGTTCATCCCGAACTGGAACTCCTGCACGATGCCGGTGACCACACCGATCGCGAAGTTGATCAGAAACAGCTTGCCCCAGAACCTGGTGGCCCGCAGGTAGTGCTCCTTGCCGGTGCGGACCCACGCGGTCTGCAGCCCGGCGACGAGGGCGGAGAGCCCGATCGTGAGGGGGACGAAGATGAAGTGGTACACGGTGGTGATGCCGAACTGCCACCGCGAAAGATCGAGCGCGTCCACTGACGTCCTTTCCGCGAAGTCCCACCGAGCCTTTCCGGTGGGGCGGGCGAAGATCAGGGGCGAAGGACGCGCGCGGCCCGGGCCGAAAGTCCCATCAATGTTTCGAGTTGGTTAACTGAGGCATGCTCGCGGATGGTCAAGATCGGAAACACACAGCTTGTAGCGTACGAACGTGGATCTGAACACCGTCACCGAAGTGATCAGTCCGGCCGGTCCCGGCGCCTGGCGTCCCGGCGACGCCTGGCTGGGCGGCGGCACCGCGTTGTTCGGTGAGCCACGACCGGACGTGCGGCGCCTGCTCGATCTGACCGCCGCCGGCTGGCCCGCGCTGACGTTTGATGACGACGGCTCTGTCGAGATCGCCGCCACGTGCACGGTCGCCGAGCTCAACGAACGCCTCGGCAAGCACGACATCGTCCGGCACTGCTGCCACGCCTTCCTGGCCTCGTTCAAGATCTGGAACGTGGCGACCGTCGGCGGGAACCTCTGCGCCGCCCTGCCGGCCGGCCCGATGATCTCGCTGAGCGTCGCGCTCGGTGGCACCCTGCTGCTGATCGGCCCGGACGGGACCGAGCGCCGGGTGCCCGCCGCCGCGTTCGTGACCGGCGAGGGGACCACGGTGCTGCGCGATGGCGAGCTGCTGCGGTCCATCCACCTGCCGGTGGCGGCGCTGACCTCGCGTACCGCGTACCGTCGTGGATCTTTGCACCGCCATGGGCGTTCGGCGGCGCTGGTGATCGGCAGGGTTGATGCCGAAGGCATCGCACTCACCGTGACCGCCGCGACCAGCCGGCCGTATGTTCTTCGATTCTCCGGGACGTCGCATGATCTGGAAGCGGCACTCGAAGCCATTCCTGCCAGTGAATACGTGGATGACGTGCACGGCCGGCCGGTCTGGCGGCAGCACCTGACGCGCCATTACGCAGCGCAGATCCTTGCGGAGCTCTCATGATCGAAATTAACGGAACGTCACACGACCGCGCGCCGCGACCGGGCCAGTGCCTGCGCACCTATCTGCGCGACGAAGGCTGCTTCGGCGTCAAGAAGGGCTGCGACGCGGGCGACTGCGGCGCCTGCACGGTCCACGTCGACGGCAAGCCGGTGCACTCCTGCGTCTACCCGGCGTTCCGCGCCGAGGGCCGCAGCGTCACGACCATCGAGGGTCTGGGATCGCCGGACGCGTTGCATCCGATGCAGCAGAGCTTCCTGGACGCGCAGGGTTTCCAGTGCGGCTTCTGCACCGCCGGCATGATCATGACCTCTGCCGCGCTCTCCGCGGAACAGCGCGAGGATCTGCCACGCGCGCTCAAGGGAAACCTCTGCCGGTGTACGGGATACCGCTCGATCGAGGACGCGATCTGCGGCCGATCAATCGAGTCATGCGCGGGCTCGAAGAACGCCGTCGGATCCAGCCTCGGCGCCCCGGCCGGTCCGCAGGTGGTGACCGGGACCGCGCGCTACACCTTCGACCTGGACGTTCCCGGCGTGCTGCACCTGAAGGCGCTGCGGTCGCCGCACGCGCACGCCCGGATCGTCTCGGTCGACACGTCCGCCGCGCTCGCGGTCCCCGGCGTCGAAGCCGTGCTGACCCACAAGGACTCACCGGACCGGCTCTTCTCCACCGGCCAGCACGAGCGGGAGGCCGAGGACCCGTACGACACCCGGGTCCTGGACGAGGTGGTCCGGTTCATCGGGCAGCGGGTCGCCGCGGTGGTGGCCACCTCCGAAGCCGCGGCGGAGGAGGGCTGCCGGCTGCTGCGGGTCACCTACGAGGTGCTGCCCGCCGTGATCGACCCGGAGCTGGCCTCCGCTCCCGGCGCGCCGGTGATCCACGCGGACAAGGGCGTCGACGAGGGCATCTGCCGGGCCGAGAACAACGTCATCGGGGAGCTGCACGCCGGCATCGGTGACGTCGAGGCGGGATTTGCCGCCGCCGACGTCGTCTACGAGGAGACGTTCCGGACGGCCCGGGTGCAGCACGCCAGCCTGGAGACGCACGGCGCGGTCGGCTGGCTCGACGACGACGGCCGCCTGGTACTGCGGTCCAGCACGCAGACCCCGTTCCTCACCCGCCGGGCTCTCGCCCGGCTCTACGACCTTCCGACCGATCGGGTACGCGTGATCGCCGGGCGCGTCGGCGGCGGTTTCGGCGGCAAGCAGGAGATGCTCGTCGAGGACCTCGTCGCCCTGGCCGTGCTGCGGACCGGCCGGCCGGTGAAGTGGGAGTTCACCCGCTCCGAGCAGTTCACCGGCGCGACCACCCGGCACCCGTTCGTGGTGACCGTGAAAGCCGGCGCCACCACGGACGGCACCCTGACCGCGCTGACCCTGAACGTCCTCAACAACACCGGCGCGTACGGCAACCACGGCCCGTCCGTGATGTTCCACGGCTGCCACGAGACGGTCGCGGTCTACCAGTGCTCGAACATCCGCACCGACGCGGTCACGGTCTACACGAACACCGTGCCGGCCGGGGCGTTCCGCGGGTACGGCCTCGGGCAGGTCACGTTCGCCGTCGAGCAGGTCCTCGACGAGGTGGCCCGGCGCATCGGCATCGACCCGGTCACGTTCCGCGAGCTCAACGTGGTCCGCGACGGCGACGACCTGACCGCGCCCGGTGAGCACGTCGAGGACCTGGGGATCGCGAGCTACGGCCTGGACCAGTGCCTCGACCACATCCGATCGTCGACCGCTGGTGACGGTGGCGAAGCCGCGCCCGAGGGCTGGCTCGTCGGTGAGGGTATGGCGATCGCGATGATCGCGGCCGGTCCGCCCGGCGGGCACTTCGCCGACGCCACGATCAAGCCGCTCGGCGACGGGCGGTACGAGCTCTCCGTCGGCACCGCCGAGTTCGGCAACGGCAGCACCACGGTCTTCGCGCAGATCGTCGCCGACGAGCTGTCGACCAGCCCGGACAAGGTGGTGATCCGGCAGTCCGACACCGACGTGGTCGGCCACGACACCGGCGCGTTCGCGTCCACCGGCGTGGTCGTCGCCGGGCGGGCGGTGCTGCGGGCCGCGCGGGCCCTGCGCGCCGGCGCCGCCGTGGGCACCGGGCACTTCGACGGCACACCCCGGTCGGTGGCGTTCAACGCCCAGTGGTTCCGGGTCGCGGTCGACCCGGACACCGGTGACCTGCGGATCCTGCGCAGCATCCACAGCGCCGACGCCGGAACCGTGATGAACCCGGCCCAGCTGCGCGGCCAGATCGAAGGCGGCGTGGCCCAGGCGATCGGCGCCACCCTCAGCGAACACGTCGACATCAACGCGTCCGGCGAGGTGACGACGACCGTGTTCCGGCAGTACCACCTGCCGACGTTCGCCGACATCCCGCGTACCGAGGTGCACTTCGCCGACACCGTCGACGCGATCGGCCCGCTCGGCGCGAAATCGATGAGCGAGAGCCCGTTCAACCCGGTCGCCCCGGCTTTGGCCAACGCGATCCGGGACGCGATCGGCGTACGCATGACCGATCTGCCCTTCACCGCCGACAAGATCTGGCTGGCGATGCAGGGTTAGTCTCTCTGGTCCGGACGGCCGCGGAACGTCCGGCGGTAATCGTGCGGCGTCGTGCCGAGGCGCCGGACGAAGTGGTGGCGCAGCGTGTCCGCCGAACCGAACCCGGTGCGTGCGGCGATCGCGGCGACCGGCTCGTCGGTGTTCTCCAGATGCTGCTGCGCCAGCAGGACGCGCTGACCGGTGAGCCACTGCAGGGGCGTGGACCCGGTCTCCTGCAGGAAGCGCCGGGCGAAGGTACGCGGTGACATGTGCGCCCGGCGGGCGATGCCGTCCACGGTCAGCTGCTGTTCCAGGTGGGACTCCATCCAGGCCAGGGTCGGGGCCAGCCGGCCGGTCCGGTCCTTCGGGCTCGGCCGCTTGACGTACTGGGTCTGGCTGCCGTCGCGGTGCGGGGGAGTCACCATTCGCCGGGCGATGTCGTTGGCGACCGCGCTGCCCTGCAGCTTGCGGACCAGGTGCAGGCAGGTGTCGATGCCCGCGGCGGTGCCGGCGCCGGTGATCACCGGGTCCTCGTCGACGTAGAGCGTGTCCACCTCGACCCGGCTGCGCGGGTACCGGCGGGCCAGCTCCCCGGCATAACGCCAGTGGGTGGTGCACCGGCGTCCGTCCAGCAGCCCGGCCTCGCCGAGGACGAAGGCGCCGGAGCAGATGCTCAGCACCCGGGCACCCCGCGCGACCGCGATCCGCAACGCCTCGTACAGCTCCTCCGGCTGCCGCACGCCGGGATCGGTCGCCGGTACGCCGATGAGGTCGGCCGACTCCAGCCGCTCCAGTCCGTGTTTCGCCTCCACCGCGAAGCCGTGCCGGGTGGGCACACTGGCGCCGGTGGCGGAGACCAGCGCGAAGTCGTAACCGGGCAGACCGTCGTCGCGGCGGTCGATCCCGAAGAACTCGCAGAAGACCCCGAGCTCGAACGCGTGCGCGCCGGGCAGCGCGAGAACGGCGACATCGCGGAGCACGGGGCCTCCTGTCGATCAGTGGCAGGAATTGCAGGATAGTCGGCGTTCCTGCCACTGTCCGCCGGGCGGCGCTCCCGCGAGGCTGGTCCCATGACGACCACGGTTTCGGAAACCCTGCGTGCTCTCGCCCTCGACGAGGAGCTCAAGTGGCGGGTGCCCGCCGACCCGCTGCTCGGCCCGATCGCCCGGCGGGTGGCCCGGCGCTTCGTCGCCGGTGACAGCCTCGAGGACGCGCTGCCCCGGGTCGCCGAGATCCTCGCGGCCGGGCATCGTGCCAACGCCGAATACCTGGGGGAGAGCTGCCGCGACCCGCAGCGGGCCACCGCCGAGACCGACGTGTTCGTCGACGCGGCCCACCGGCTCGCACCGGGCTGTTCGGTGTCGCTCGACCTGTCACACATCGGCCTCGCCATCGACGAGGAACTCGCCCTCGGCAACGCCACCCGGATCGCCGAGGCCACCGCGGCGACCGGGCGGGAGATGATCATCTCGGCGGAGGGCTCCGAGCGCACCGATGCGATCCTGGCGGTGCACCGCCGGCTGTCCGAGCGTTTCGGCCACGTCGGGATCACCGTCCAGGCGCGGCTGCACCGCACCGCTGGGGACCTGCCCGCGCTGCTCGGCCTGCCGGGCCGGATCCGCCTGGTCAAGGGCGCTTTCCTGGAACCGGAGACACACGCCTGGGCACGCGAGGACCCGGCGATGACGGCCGCCTATCTCCGGTACGCCGAGATGCTCGCGGACGCCGGCCACTCCTGCTCGTTCGCCACCCACGACTGGGACCTGATCCACCGCGTCGACGCCCTGCTCGGCGCCGGCCGCGAGGACGCTCCCTGGGAGTTCGAGACGCTGCTGGGCCTCGGCCCCGACCGCCTCACCGCGATGGCCGGCCGCGGCCACCCCACCCGCGAGTACGTGGTCTTCGGCACCGAGTGGTGGCTCTACGTCTGCAACCGGCTGGCCGAGGACCCGCAGCGCCTGCTCACCGCCGTCGTCGACGCCGGAGGCCCTCTCCACGCCCCAGCCCGGTGACGATCGTGCCGGCTCGTGGTCAGCCGATCTCCAGGACCGGGCGGGCGGGGGTCTCGCCGACCAGGCCGCCGTCGTAGACGGCCTCGCCCAGCTCCGGCTCGCGGTACGCGGTGGCGAGCGTCAGCCAGCTCAGGAAGTCGCCGTATCCACCGCAGAGCGCCGAACCGCCGTCACCGCCGCAGAACACCGCGGGGTCGGCGGTGAACTCGGCGGCGTACGGGTCGTGGGCGATCACCAGGCCGAACAGGTTCGGCTCCTGGATCAGCGGGACCTTTCCGTACGGTTCGCCGTCCGGGTTGTCGTCACCCCACCGGTACAGCGTGGTGGCGCCGGCGGCGCACGCGTGCTCCCACTCGTCGGGTGAGGGCAGCCGCAGGCCCTGTGCGCGCAGGCCGTTGATCAGCCAGGCGTGGTCCTGGTCGTCGTCGTCCTCGGTCAGCTCGACCAGGTCGTCCGCGGCCGCCGCGCCGGCTGCCACCAGCAGGGCCGGCAGGGTGACCTCGCGGGACGGTGACGTGGTCTCGCCGATGTGGCGGTGGATCGGGCCGTCCAGGTTCCACTCCGCGGCGGCCTGCTCGAAGCCGGCCAGCTGACGGGCGCTGGGCGTCCACCCGGCGGGGTCGAAGCCGAGCCTGACCGTGCCGCCCGGGACCAGGACTAACCGGGTTCCGTCACGGTCGAACGACGCGGTGCGGGCACGTCGTCCCGCGTACCCATGGAGTTTGATCTGCTCGAAGCGCGACCCGGTCTCCCGGGCGATGGCCGCCGCGGTCCGCGCGGCGGCCTCGTCGGAAAGGCCCTGCCATGCGGCGACGGTGAGGTCCGCGTGCGTCATGCGGGGATCATGCCAGGCGTTCCCGTCGGCGCACCTCGATGGTCGCCCGTGTTGCGGTTCGCGCGCAGAGGGCTAGATTGCGGTCAAGAGGGGATCGATAGCTCTGGATGGTTCTCATGTTCGAACAGTTCAGGATCGTGACCGACCCGGTAGCCGGTTCCGTCGGCCTGTCCGCGATCTTCGCCTCGTTGTCGCTGCTCACGCTCTTCCTGCTGCTCGGTGTCCTCCGGATGCGGGCCTGGATGGCCGGCCTGATCTCGCTGGGCGTAGCGCTGGTCGTCGCGGTCGCCATCTACGAGATGCCGGTCGGCCAGGCGCTGCTCTCGGCGAGCGAGGGCGCCGCGTTCGGGTTCTTCCCGATCCTGTGGATCGTCCTGAACGCCATCTGGGTCTACAACCTGACCGTGGTGAGCGGCCACTTCGACGTGCTGCGCCGCTCGATGGAACGGGTCAGCCCGGACATGCGGATCCAGGCGATCATCGTGGCGTTCTGTTTCGGCGCGCTGCTCGAAGCGCTCGCCGGGTTCGGCACGCCGGTGGCCGTCACCGTGGTCATGCTGATGGCGCTCGGCTTCCGGCCGCTGCACGCCGCCGCGGTCGCGCTGATCGCCAACACCGCCCCGGTCGCGTTCGGCGCGCTCGCCACCCCGATCGTCACGCTCGGCACTGTCACGTCGGGAGCGCTCGGTGATCCCCGGCTCAACACCGACACGCTCGGTGCGATGGTCGGCCGGCAGACCCCGATCCTGGCCGTGATCGTTCCACTGGTCCTGGTAGCGGTCGTCGACGGCCGCCGCGGCGTGAAGCAGACCTGGCCGGCCGCGGTCGTCGCCGGTCTGGTCTTCGGGCTGGCCCAGTTCGTGGCGTCGAACTACATCTCGGTTCCGCTCACCGACATCGTCGCGTCGCTGGTGTCGGCAGCGGCGGTGGTCCTGCTTCTGCGCATCTGGCACCCGGCGGAGTCCCCGGACCTGCACGCCTCACCGTCGGAACCCGATCAGGTGGCTCCCTCGTCGGGGACCACCAGGCAGGTCGTGCGCCGGGACGC
Source organism: Actinoplanes lutulentus (assembly GCF_003259845.1). Lineage (GTDB taxonomy): Bacteria > Actinomycetota > Actinomycetes > Mycobacteriales > Micromonosporaceae > Actinoplanes > Actinoplanes lutulentus. Next base: position 177,935 of record NZ_QLMJ01000023.1, on the reverse strand, counting down.
GCCCGCCGAGGTGGCTCGCGCCTATGCGCCCTACCTGATCATCATCGCCATCTTCTCGATCGCGAACCTCGGCCCGATCAAGGAAGCCCTCGCCACCGAACCCTGGACGGTCGTCTTCCCCTGGCCCGGCCTCGACATCATCGGCGCCAACGGCAAGCCCCTGGCCTCGACCAGCTTCACCTTCGGCTGGCTTCCCGCCGCCGGCACTCTCATGATCCTTGCCGGGATCCTCACGGCGGTGGTCCTTCGCATCGGCCCGCTTGCGGCCCTTCGAGCGTACGCACGAACGTACGCCGAACTCCGGCACGCCATCGTGACGGTGATGGCGGTCCTGGCGCTGGCGTACGTCCTGAACCAGTCCGGCCAGACCAACACCCTGGGTGAGCTGTTCGCGGCGGCCGGTGGGGTGTTCCTCTTCCTCTCGTCGATCCTCGGCTGGATCGGCGTGGCCGTGACGGGCTCGGACACCTCGTCGAACGCCCTGTTCGGCGCGCTGCAGGTGCAGACCGCCGCGAAGGCCGGCCTGGACCCGCTGCTGCTGGCCGCCGCCAACTCGTCCGGCGGCGTGCTCGGCAAGATGATCAGCCCGCAGAACCTGGCGATCGCCGCCTCGGCCGTGGGCATGGCCGGCAAGGAGGGCGACCTCTTCCGCCGGGTGGTCGGCTGGAGCCTGGTGCTGCTGCTGTTCATGTGCGTACTGGTCACGCTGCAGGGCACGCCGGTTCTGGGGTGGATGATCCCGTGAGATTGGTTTTGTCGGACTCTTGATCGCGCCCGCGCTTGATGGTTCCCTGAGCTGTGCGCGCGGGCTGCCGATGGACAGGCGTGGAGGATGATCTGCACGCGGCCGCGATCGAGGAGGCCTACGCGCTGATCGAGGCGGCCCAGGGCGAGATCGGCCTGGCCGAGATCGACGCCGCGGCGGTCCGGCTGGCCCGGCCGGCCTGGGGCGACGTGCGGCTGCTGCTGAGCTTCGCCCGGTCACTGGCCGTGATGGAGGCCGGCGGCGACGACAGCGAACACATCCGCGCCATGATCGAACAGGCCGCCGAGCTGGACGAGCCGGCGCTGACCGCCCTGGCCCTGGCCGCGAGCGCCGGCCGCCGAGCCGCCTCGAAACACCCCCTGGACCTGGCCGGATCCGCGGCGAGCCCGCTGGTCCGCGCGGTAGGCCTGCTCGACCACGCGGGCGGGCCGAAAGCCCACCGTGTGTCCGCGTTCATCGAGCTCGGCTGCGTCTCGCACACGCTCGGCCTCTGGGAACTGGCGATCGAACACTACGACCAGGCCGACCACGCCCTGGCGGAACAGCCCTCGCCGGCGTTGCGGGGACGTCCGGACCGGACGTCGCAGCGCCAGAGCATCGTGCTGGCGATCAACCGGATCGAGCTGGTCGCGGACTGGGCCTGCGCCCACGCGATGATCGGCGACTGGGAGGCGGCGGCCACCCGAGCCGCGACAGCGTTCCCCACCGCCCCAGCGCCCGTCGCGGAGCCAGCGCCTGTCGCCGTCGCGGGGCCGGCGCCTGTCGCGGGGTCGGCGCCCGTTGCCGTCGCGGGGCTGATGCCTGTCGCGGGGTCGGCGCCCGTCGCCGTTGCGGGGCCGGCGCCTGGGGAGGGCATTGAGCCGTTCACCGACGACTGGCCGCCGAGCTGGGCCGAGCAGTACCGCGGGCACCTTCACCTGCTGTCCGCCCTCGCCGGCATCGAGGCGCCGCCGGTGACGGGCACGATCGGCGAGTTCGTCACCCTGCTGGCGGCGGTGATCCGGGGGACGGTGCGTGTCGACGACCCTGAGTCACTCGTACCCGAGAAAGTCACAGGTGTGCCGCCGCATGCCCGCATGCTTGCCATGCGCCTGGCCGCGGAGCGCGCCGGCGCGCCGGAGATCGCCCTGCGGTACGCCGACGAGCAGGCGACGCTGCGCTGGAACGACCGCCTGCACCGGGTGGCGAACGTCCGCTCGGCGATCGCGGTGGAACGCCGACGGCGCGAACACGACCAGCTGCGGCTGGATCTGCTCACCGACGAGCTGACCGGGCTGGCGAACCGGCGGGGCTACCACGCCTACGTCGACGACCACGCCCGGGACGCGGGCGCCTACGCGGTGCTGATGGTCGACGTCGACCACTTCAAGGGCGTGAACGACGGCTTCGGCCACGACGTCGGCGACCTGGTGCTGGCCCGGATCGCCGGAATCCTCGGCGAGCATGTCCGCCAGGGCGACCTCGCGGCGCGTCTGGGCGGCGACGAGTTCGTGGTGATCCTCGCCGACATGCCGGACGGCATCCCGGCCCAGCGCGCCCAGCAGATCGTCGACGCGGTCCGCGGTTTCACCTGGCGCGACCTGGCCGCCGGGCTGTCAGTATCGGTCAGCATCGGCGTCCACCACGGCGGCGGCGCGGAGCTGCCGGGCCTGCTCACCGGGGCCGACCGCAACCTCTACCACGCCAAAAACCGAGGCCGAGGCCAAGCCGTAACCCACTGACCAACCGCAGCCGAAGCCCACCGCCGCTGGAGCCCGCTGCCGCTGCCGCTGCCGGAGCCCGCTGCCGCAGCCGCGCCGCAGCTGCCGTCGTTCGATGCCGCTGCCGGCGCTCGCAGCTGCCGTTTCGGTATCGCATTTGCCGTTCGGTGCCAGTTGCCGCGGTTGGCGGCTGTTGCTCGCCGCCCTTGCGCCTCCGCGCCCTGCTGACCTTGGGCTTGCCTCGGCGCCCTAGCGATCTTGTGAGTTTGTGCCGCGGCGCTGGCCGAAAACTCACAAGATCGGCTCTCTGAGCCGCCGCAGGGCTCGCAGCATTGGCCGTCCCCGGCCTCGCGCCTGGAATTGTGCGACTTTGCGACGCGGTGCCGACCGGAAACTCACAAGATTGATTGTCTCTCGCCGTGCCGCGCGACCTTGTGAGTTATTGCCTCCATGCCAGCCGCAAACTCACAAGATCTCGACCGGGGGCGGCGGGGGCGGCTGGGCGACCGGGCGATCCGGGTGGGTGGCGATCCGCGGGGGTGCGGCAGCCTGGGTTTTGGGTGGGTGGCGGGGCTGCGCCGGGGTTGTCAGGGGCGGTTGAGGAGGCTTGGCGGGGCTGTCACTGGGTTCTCAGGGGTGGGTGAAGTGGCTTGGGGGGACGCCCAGGATGCGTTTGAAGTGGCGGGTCAGGTGGGGCTGGTCGTAGAAGCCGGCGTCCGTCGCCGCCGCCCGCAGGGGGTGGCCGGCGACGATCATGCGGCGGGCCAGGTCGACGCGGCGGGAGATCAGGTACTGGTGTGGGCTCATGCCGAACTCGCGCCGGAACGAGCGGACCAGGTGGGCCGGGTCGAAGTGCAGCTGGGCCGAGGCCGCGCTCAGCGGCAGGCCCTCGACGATGTGCTCTTCGAGCAGGTCGCGCAGGCCATGCGCGGCGTCGCGGGTGGGCGCGCTCGGTGCCGCGGGATCGCCCAGGTGCGTGCGCAGCCTCTCCAGCGCCACGGCCAGCAGCGCCTCTGCCGCGGCCTCTTCTTGGGTACGCAGAACGCGGTGCACCGATGAGACCAGCCGATGCAGCGTCCGGTCGGTGATCGCCGGAGTGTCCACCGAGGCGCCGATCAGGCGTTGGGGGAGCAGGTGCGGCTCCAGGTACAGGACCCGTTTGCGAAAACCGCGCGGGCCGGCCGCGGTGCCGTTGTGCGGGACCTTCGGCGGCAGCAGGGTGACCAGGTCGCCGTACGCTCCGCGCTCGTGGCGGTCCAGGTCGTAGCGGACCGCGCCGTCGTCGACGAGCAGCACCGTCCAGGCGTCGTGGGCGTGCATCGGATAGCCGTGCTCGCCGAAACGGGCGTGCAGCACCTCGACGACACCGTCCAGCGGCGGCCGCCAGGCGTCGATCTGCGGCCCGGGAAATCCTGAGGCAGCGGGCACGTCAAAATCGTACAAGACCTGGTGGGTACGGCCGGACGACGATTCCGGGCATGAACACTCCGCTGCGTTTCGCTACCAAGATCGCTGTGCTGCTCCGCGACGACCTGGCGGTCTGGCAACGGCTCAACGTGACCGCGTTCCTCGTCAGCGGGCTCGGCTCGGCCGTCCCCGAGGTGATCGGTGAGCCGTATGTCGACGGCGGGGACGTGAGTTACCTGCCGATGTTCCGGCAGCCGGTGCTGGTGTTCGAGGGCGGCAAGGAGACGCTGACCGCCGCGCACGGGCGGGCGCTGGCCCGGGACGTGCAGCTGTCGATCTTCACGGCTGATCTCTTCGCGACCGGGAACGACGCGGACAACCGGGCCGCCGTGCGCGCGGTCTCGACCGGGGAACTGGATCTTGTCGGGCTGGCTGTCCACGGGCCGCGGGTGGCCGTTGACAAGGTTCTCCAAGGGGCGACTATGCATCGATAATCGGGTTCTTCGTGCGTACCCACGCAATGGAGAAGGACCCGGCAGGGAGCCGGCGGCGAAGCGCCGGGTCTAAATGCTGTGATTTGCCGGTTAGTTGCCGATAAGCCATCTGTGACGGTTCTCTCGGCGATGCGGACGTCCCGGCCCCCAGGTGGGCCGGGACATCACTGTGCGCTGGGATCAGTTTCGGACAAGCCAGCGGATCGGGTCGTTGATGACGTCGCGGACGACCGAGCGTGCCGCACCGAGCGCGGGCGCCTCGGCGCCGTAGACCGCGGGGCGGACCTCGGGGCGCGCCCAGCGTGCGCCGACGAATTGAGCCTGGATTTCGCGCTCGACCTCGGGCCCGATCCACGGGGCGAGGTCGCGGTAGATGCCGCCGAGGACGATCGTGCCGACGTCGAGCAGGTTGAGGCAGCCGGCGAGCGCGAAACCGAGCGTGCGCCCGGCGGTCGCGAGCGCGGCGAGGGTGGGTGCGTCGCCGGCGCGGGCGCGATCGGCGATGAGGTCGGCGGTCGGGCTGACGCCCAGCGTGGTGCCGGCGCCGGTCATGATGTTGGTGGCTCGCAGGATGGCTTCGTGCCCGGCGTAACGTTCGAGGCAGCCACGCCGGCCGCACGGACATTCGGGGCCGTCGCGGTCGATCGTGAGGTGGCCGATCTCGCCGCTCCAGCCGTGCGATCCGCGGTACAGCGTGCCGTCGAGCACGATGCCGGCGCCGACGCCGATCTGGCCACTGACGTACAGATAGCTGGCGCCCGAGCGGAGCAGGTCCTCCTCGGAGAGCGCCGCGAAGTTCGCCTCGTTGTCGAGCGTGGCGCGCTCGCCGTGCACGTCGGCCGGGAGGACCTCGGCCACGTCGAGGTCGTGCCAGCCGAGGTTCGGCGCGAGGGTCACGGTGGCGCCGCGACGATCGACGATGCCGGGGACCGCGACCGCGCTGCCGCAGAGGGTGAGCCCGAAGGACTCGGCGGCGTTCTGCGCGCCGCGGGCGAGCCGGGCGATCCGGTCGAGCACCTCGCGGGTGTTCTGTCCGCGCTGGTCCTCGGCGACCACGTGCTTGTAGCGGACCGCGCCGGTGAGGTCGACGACGCAGACCGCGGTGTAGTCGACGTTGACGTCGATGCCGAGACCGGCCGGGCCGTCGGAGCGCAGGCCGAGGGCGGTTCCGGGGCGGCCGGCCCTGGTGTTCTTCCGGGCCTCCTTGACTTCCCGGACGAGGCCGCCGGCCATCAGCTCCTCGATGAGCGAGCAGGCGGTCGAGCGGTTCAGGCCGGTCGCTGTGGAGATGCCGGCGCGGGAGATCTCGCCGTCGTTCTCGGCGACGTTGCGCAGGGCGAGGGCGAGGTGGGCGGCCCGGGGGTTGACGCCGCGCTTGACGACCTTGGTCGTCGTGGCCTGCGCGGCTTTTGTCGCGGTTGCCTGGTGCCCGTTGGTCGCGGTTGCCTGGTGCCCGTTGGCCGCGGCTGGCATCGCAGCTCCTCTCGCGCTTCGTGTCGTCACGATAGCGGTCCGTGCGTGGACACCCCTCGGCGCATTAGTCGGAGTCGACAACAAATACTATGGCCCGCACCTCGTCACGGGCCGTGCTGTCGGGCTGTGCAGAGCCCCAGGTATTTATCCAGTTCAGTACCTTGATCACGGGTCTAGATTTGAGGCGGCGCTCACAGGCAGTGTTACGGAGCCGTTACGGATCACCACGTGCACGACGTTCGCTGAGGCGTATGTTGTGTGAACCAACAAATAGACTCCGGCAGCTATCGGTTGCCGGTCTTGAAGTCGGCCCGCAGAGCTGCGGGCCCGATAGGGAAAGGAGACGTCGAGGTGTCCAAGAACTTCCGGGTTCTCGCGGCGGTCACCCTGGCCGCGACTCTGGCCGCGGCGTCGGGTTGCAGCAGCAGCCGCGATAGCGACGACAGTTCCAGCTCGAGCAGCTCCAGCAACCTGGTCGGCATCGCGATGCCCACCAAGAGCCTCGAGCGCTGGAACAACGACGGCGCCAACCTTGACGCGCTGCTGAAGAAGGCCGGCTACGAGACCTCGCTCCAGTACGCCGACAACAAGGTCGACCAGCAGATCACCCAGCTGCAGAACATGATCAACCTGAACCCGAAGGTTCTGGTTGTCGCCTCCATCGACGGCACCGCGCTCGGCCCGGTCCTCGAGAAGGCCGCGGCGCAGAAGATCAAGGTCATCGCGTACGACCGCCTGATCAACTCGACCGCGAACGTCGACTACTACGCGACCTTCGACAACTACCAGGTCGGCAAGCTTCAGGGCGAGTTCATCGTCGACAAGCTCGGCCTGGCCGACGGCAAGGGCCCGTTCAACCTCGAGCCCTTCGCCGGTTCGTCGGACGACAACAACGCCAAGTTCTTCTTCTCCGGCGCGTGGGACGTCCTCAAGCCGTACGTGGACAGCAAGAAGCTGGTCATCCCGTCCGGCAAGAAGCTGGCGTCGAACGACGACTGGAAGAACGTCGCGATCGACGGCTGGACGTCGCAGAAGGCCCAGTCCGAGATGGACAACCGCCTGAACTCGTTCTACACCGGCGGCAAGAAGGTCGACGTCGTTCTCTCCCCGAACGACTCGCTGGCGCTGGGCATCGAGCAGTCGCTCGAGTCGCAGGGCTACAAGCCGGGCACCGACTGGCCGATCATCACCGGTCAGGACGCCGACCTGGCGAACGTCAAGAACATCCTGGCCGACAAGCAGTCGATGACGGTCTGGAAGGACACCCGCACCCTGGGTGAGCAGGTCTCCAAGATGGTCGACCAGATCATCAAGGGCGAGACCGTCGAGACGAACGACACCGAGACCTACAACAACGGTGTCAAGGTCGTCCCGTCGTACCTGCTCCCGCCGGTCGTCGTCACCAAGGACGACGTGAAGACGAAGCTCGTCGACTCCGGCTTCTACACCGCCGACAAGCTCGGTCTGTAACGCCCCTCAGCTCTTGCTGGGACCGGCCGGCTGGGTTTTCTGTGATCTCGCAGCTTCGATCTCGCAGTTTTGATCTTGCGTTTTGATCTTGCGTTTTGATCTTGGAAGATCCGGCCGGCCAAGGCCCCGGTCCGACCCCCTACAGCAAGCGAGTTGTGATGGCCAACGACAACACCCCGATTTTGGAAATGCGGGGTATCACCAAGACCTTCCCGGGCGTCAAGGCGCTCTCGGACGTCACGCTGAGCGTGAGCCGCGGGGAGGTCCACGCCATTTGTGGCGAGAACGGCGCGGGTAAGTCGACCCTGATGAAGGTGCTCAGCGGTGTCTACCCGTACGGCACCTACGACGGCGACATCGTCTTCGAGGGCGAGGTCAGCCGTTTCAAGACGGTCCGTGACTCCGAAGAGCTCGGCATCGTCATCATCCACCAGGAACTGGCGCTGAGCCCGTACCTCTCGATCGCCGAGAACATCTTCCTCGGCAACGAGCGGGCCAAGGGCGGCGTCATCAACTGGGCGCAGACCAACCGGCAGGCGTCCGAACTGCTCGCCCGGGTAGGCCTCAGCGAGGCCCCGGACACCAAGATCATGGACATCGGTGTCGGCAAGCAGCAGCTCGTGGAGATCGCCAAGGCGCTCTCCAAGAAGGTCAAGCTGCTCATCCTCGACGAGCCCACGGCGGCTCTCAACGACGAGGACAGCGCGCACCTGCTGGACCTGCTGCGGCACCTGCGGGATCAGGGCATCACGTCCATCATCATCTCGCACAAGCTGAACGAGATCGCGGCGATCTCCGACAACACCACGATCATTCGTGACGGTCAGAGCATCGAGACCCTCGACATGCACGGCGCCGAGCCGATCACCGAGGACCGCATCATCCGGGGCATGGTCGGCCGCGACCTGGCCCACCGGTACCCGGACCACACGCCGAAGATCGGCGAGGAGGTGCTGCGGATCGAGGACTGGACCGTGCACCACCCGAACGACTCCTCCCGGGTCGTTGTCGACCACGCCAGCATCAACGTGCGCGGCGGCGAGATCGTCGGCATCGCCGGACTGATGGGCGCCGGCCGGACCGAGCTCGCGATGAGCGTTTTCGGCCGCAGCTACGGCACGAACATCTCCGGCAAGGTCTTCCTGCACGGCAAGGAAGTCTCGCTCAAGACTGTCGACGCGGCTATTCAGCACGGTCTCGCGTACGCGACCGAGGACCGCAAGCACTTCGGCCTGAACCTGATCGAGGACATCAAGCGCAACACCACCTCGGCCAACCTCAAGCGGATCTCCAAGCTGGGCGTGGTCAACGCCTCCGAGGAGATCACCTGGGCCGAGCGGTTCCGTAAGGACATGAAGACCAAGGCGGGCAGCGTCGACGCCATCGTGGGCAAGCTGTCCGGCGGTAACCAGCAGAAGGTCGTGCTCAGCAAGTGGCTCTTCACCGAGCCCGAGGTGCTGATCCTCGACGAGCCGACCCGAGGTATCGACGTCGGCGCCAAGTACGAGATCTACGAGATCATCAACAAGCTCGCCGACGCCGGCAAGGCAGTCATCGTGATCTCTTCCGAGCTGCCCGAACTGCTCGGCATCTGTGACCGGATCTACGCGATGAGCCAGGGTCGCGTCACCGGACAGATCCCCCGCGCGGAGGCCAACCAGGAGAGCCTCATGCGTTTCATGACCCAGGAGAAGAGCGGAGCAACGCGGTGAGCGCTTCCACCACTCTGGCGCAGCCGTCGGCAGCGCCGGACCCCAGCAAGAAGAACGACGGCGGGTCCCTGAAGAGCTACCTCGGCCAGAACCTGCGGCAGTACAGCATGATCGGCGCGCTCGTCGTCATCGTGGTGCTGTTCCAGATCTTCACCGACGGCAAGCTGCTGCTGCCGAACAACGTCGCTTCGCTGATCCAGCAGAACGCGTACGTCTTCATCCTCACCATCGGCATGGTGATGATCATCGTGGCGGGTCACATCGACCTGTCGGTCGGTTCGGTGGTCGCCTTCGTCGGCGGCGTCACCGCGCTGATGATCACGGATCATGACATTCCGTGGCTGCTCGCGGTCGTCCTCGCCGTCGTGCTCGGCGGTGTGGTCGGCGCCTGGCAGGGCTTCTGGGTCGCGTACGTCGGCATCCCCGCGTTCATCGTGACCCTCGGCGGCATGCTGATCTTCCGTGGTCTGGCGATCGTCCTGGTCGGCACCACGGTCGCCGGCCTGCCGAGCGGCTTCAACGACATCAGCAACGGTTCGCTGCCGGCCGCCCTCGGGTACCTGGGCAACCTCGACGGCCTCACCGTGCTGATCGGCGTCCTCGCGGCCGCCGGCATCGTGATCAGCCAGATCCGCACCCGCCGGGAACTGGTCAAGAACGACCTGCGCGCCGAGCCGTTCGCCGCGTTCATCGGCAAGCTCGTCGTCTCGATCATCGTGGTCGGTTACATCACCTACCTGCTGGCCTCCAGCGCCGGCGGTACCCCGATCGTGCTGATCATCGTCGGCGCCCTGGTGCTCATCTACACGTTCGTCATGAACAACACGGTCTTCGGCCGCCACGTGTACGCGATGGGCGGCAACCTGCCCGCCGCGATGCTCAGCGGTGTGAAGACCAAGCGGGTCAACTTCATGCTCTTCGTGAACATGGGCATGCTCGCGGGTGTCGCCGCTGTCATCACGACGTCCCGGGCGGGCTCGGCCGTCGCGGCGGCCGGCACCAACTTCGAGCTCGACGCGATCGCGGCGGCGTTCATCGGCGGTACGGCGGTCAACGGTGGCGTCGGCAAGGTGACCGGCGCGATCATCGGCGCGCTGATCATGGGCGTGCTGAACATCGGGCTGTCGATCATGGCGGTGGACGCTGCGTGGCAGCAGGCTTTCAAGGGTCTGGTGCTGATCGCGGCGGTCGCTTTCGACATCATGAACAAGCGCCGCTCGAAGTAGCTCGTCGGTAGCGTTTGGTTCGCTTGCGGCTTCTGCACAGCGCCGACCGGCTTTGGCCGGTCGGCGCTGTCGTGTTTCGGCGCAACGTGACCTATCGATGTCTTTCGGTGACAATGGTGGCACGCCGGTTCGACTCCGTGGGGTGATCCACCATCGGTCTGACACCGTCCCTGCTGCCTACCGAATTACGGTCGCGAGTATCTGAGCTGCTGCCGGGCGGCCGTGTGGTGAGTTACCGGCCTCGCGGCAAGATCTTCGGCGAGGGTGACCCGTCGGATCGCATCGCCATCGTCCTCCGCGGCGTTGTCAAGATCACTGCTGCTACCGCGAACGGCCGAGAGGCTCTGCTGGGTCTTCGCGGCATGGGAGAGATTGTCGGCGAACTGGGGGCGATCTACGGCAGCCCGAGGGCCGCGAGCGTGTGGGCGCTCAACCTGGTCCAGGTCCGGCTAATCCCGGCCTCCACGTTCCAGCGCTGCCTGCTCGACCATCCGGACGCCATGCTCGCCGTCCTGGGCGCGGTCATCGCGAGGTTGCGAGAATCTGATCGGCGACGACTGGAATTCACCGGTTCCGACGTTCTCGAACGCGTGAGCATGCTCCTCGCTGAGCTGGCCCGAACGCACGGCGAGACAGCGGCTGACGGTTCGGTATCAATTGCGCTTCCGCTGTCCCAGGAGGAGATCGCCGGTGCCACTGGCGCGTCAAGGGAGGCGGTGGCCAAGGCATTCCGCAGGCTCCGGGCCATTGGCGCGGTGGCCACCGCGCGGCAGCGCATTGTCATCTTGAACCGGCAGGCGCTGCACATGCGGGCTTCCTGAATCGGTTGCTCTGAACCGGTACTCGTACACAGACGGCGTGGCCCTTCCTTCGGTAGGCATGGCGGAGTCCCGCCTTTGAAGGAGTTGTCACGTGGACGAACAACGTCATTCCTCCATCGTCGTCCTCGACGTGGAGAAATCAGGGCAGATGTCAGTCCCGGAGAAGGGGCAGGTACGCGAGGAGATCTACGCCATGTTGCGGGGTGCCTGCCTGGCGAGCAACATCTCGGCCGACGCGGTGACCCAGGAAGACCGCGGCGACGGCGTCTACCTACTGGTCTCCGCCGACGTGCCGAAGAGGAGAATCGTCGGCCCGTTCCTGGACCTGCTCGACGAGACCCTCGCGGACCGCCGTGTCGGTGCGGTGAGGCTTCGCCTGCGAGTCGTGGTGAGTAGCGGTGAGGTAGCAATTGATCGTTATGGATCTATGGGTCCGGCGGTCGACGCGGCCTTCGCCGTTCTCGATGCCTCCGTACTCAAGCAGACCCTGGCGGTGAGTCCGTCGGCCAGGATGGTGGTGGCCATCGACGACGACCTCTACCGGAGCGTAGTTCGGGGCCACACGTCACCCGATCCCACAGCCTTCCGTCTGCGAGACCTCAAGACCAAGGACGGAGTCCAGCGGGTCTGGGTGACCGCTACCGGAACGGAGATCCAGCCGGCGATTCCGGGGAACGAGACGCTGCCGGCGAGCTCCTCGAGGGCACGAGCGCACGGACCTGACATGACAGTCCACAACGGTGGGCAGCAGTGGGAGGTCAACGGCGCCCATGCCCGCGTAGCAGGCAACGTCCATGGCGACGCCAACTTCGGCGCGGATCCGGCCGGCCGATGAACGAGGTCGGCCAGGACTCGAAGCCCAATCCTCAGCTGGACTCTCAACAGGCCTCGAAGGGTGTCAACAAGTTTGACGAGGGAGCGCCGGCCGCCCCTGATACCGATGACGGCGAGCCGTACGACAGCCGAGGCCTCGCCGAGAACATCGTGCGTGACGTGCGTGATGTGGCAACGTTGGGCCGAGCCCTGGACGACGCTACCCGCGCCTTCGGCCTACAGGTCAATCAACAGTTCAACATCTCTGGGGGTCTCGTTGCTCCCGGCGACGTCCCTCAGGAGCGATTGTCGGAGGCGACCCTGACCGGTGCACGAGACACCTTCGTGAGGCCGGGTGGCTTTGCTTTGGCCTGGGACCGGATGCTGGACCAGGACCTGATCCTTCTCCGGGGCCGGCCCGGATTCGGCCGGGAGTGCGCCGCCACCCACCTGCTCGACGCGTTCTGCGAGGCACGGGTGTGCAGGCTCACCGGTGGGCGGCCGGCAGACCTGCGCGCTGACGATCTGACACCCGGGTATGGATACATATGGACGGGTCTGACCGCGGACGGCGTCGGCACGCGACAGCTGGAACGGGTTCGCGACCTCGTCCATGAGCGAGCGTGCCGAATGGTTCTCATCTGGCCCCGCGACGCCGTGTGGGAACACGCTATGGCCGGCCACTACTGCGACCTCACTGAGTTCCCGCCATTCGAGGAGATCCTTTCGCGGCACCTGAGACATGGCATCGGTAGCGAACTCGAAGGGCAAGCCGAGGACCTGTTGAACGACGCACGGGTTGTTGCTGCGAGCGCCAGGATCAGTGCCGCCGATGGAGCCGCCGCACTAGGCAGAGCTCTGCGTGAGGTTGTCCTTGGCCGTAGCGAAGTCGAAGAGGCACTCGAAACCGCCGCCGCCAGCACCCGCTCCGCCGCGGACTGGTTCATCGACCTTGAGAACCGCACGGATCGGGTTTTCGCGTTGGCACTCGCCACTCTGAACGGGTTGCCGTATCCGGTGGTGGTGTCGGGTGCGCGGACGCTCGACGAGCGGATACAACGAAGCGAGGACCGGGAGAACCGGTCGTGCATCCGACCTTTCGATCGACCCGCGCGTCAGCTGCTCCGAGCGGTCGATGCCGTTCGCCGTCCAGGAACTAGGGAGACCGCCTACGGCGTCGTACCGACGGAGGAACTGGTCTCGAGACGTGACGACTATTCGCGGCGCATGCTTTCTGTGCTGTGGGAGGACTATCCCTACCTGCAGGACATCTATTTGGAGTGGCTCGACGAGTTGGTTAAGGGCGCGGACCCCTACGTTCGCGAGCGGGCTGCCTTTGCCGCCGGAACGTTCGCGGACAAGGACTTCGAATACGTATGCCGCCGGCTCCTGCTCAACTGGTCCGCGAGCGATCGCTGGACGGAACGCCGCGCGGTCGGTACGGCATTGCGGGTGCCGGTGCTCGGCCGCCGCCTGCATCAGAACGTCTGGGACCTGCTGGAACACTGGTCGTCGCCGGGGGACACCACTGGCGACCAGCGGCGCCGGATCACTGCTGCCGCGGCCCTGGGCGGTCCCGTCGGCGTAACCGATGTTCCGCGCGCCCTCGACGTGATCGGACGGAAGCTTCTGGAGCGTCGGCCGGGTGATTACGTGGAGCGGCTGTGGAACGCGGTCGCCTACACCGTCGCCGAACTATTCGGTGACGGCAGCACCGATGCCGGGGAAGCGGTACTCCGCCACATGGCCGATTGGGCGGCGTGGCCCGAAGCGGGACAACGGGACGCCGCTGTGCTCGCGCTGATCGCGTTGTTCTCCAAACCGCCGGAGGAGCACCGGGCGCCGTCCGTACTCCGCGCTGTCGCCGCAGGTGAGGACCGCCTGGTACTGGTCGCGGATCTGTGGCGGGTCGCGCTCAACCACCCGACGATGGCTGGGACTTCGGTCCAGGCGTTCCGCACGCTGTCCAACAACGTTCCTGACAGCGGAGAGGGCCTCGACGAACTCGTCTGGCTCGTCGGGAGAGTCCCGCGAACACGGCGTGAGCTCAACACGCTTCGCTACGAGGTACGCCATTGGGGTGATCCGGACGGGCCCGCGCCTGCGGTCGTCAAGCGGATAGCCGCACGACTCGACGAGTGTGAGGTTTCGGTGTGAACGGGCAGCCGAGTTTCGATCCCATCATCCGCGAGACCTTGACGCCGGTCCTTTCCTTCGGAACGGAGCCGACAAGCAGGGGCAACGTCGTCATTGTTTACCGCTGTGCCGGGAATGAGACGCCGCGTAGGAGTGTGCCATCGTTCGGAACGCGGCTCCGGACGGCCATCTGGCAGTACGAGGTGGACTCCGCCAACCATCCAATCCCCATGACGCTGCGGTTGCCTGCCAAGGAGGAAGCTTTCTTCTTCACGGTCATGGTGGCGCTGGTCTGGGCGGTGTCCGATGCGGTCGAACTCGTGCGCAGTGGCGTTCGTGACGTCAAGCCGATCATCTGGGGAACCCTCGATCCCGTGCTGCGAGCGGTCAGCCGCCAGCACTCCATCGAAGACAGCGGGCAGGCCGAGGCTGACATGGTCAAGGCGCTCGAAAAGGAGACAGGTGACATCAAGTACGGTCTGCGAATGGTCTTCCTGTCGGTCAATGTCCGGCCGGACAGCGCGGCCGAACGATATCTCGCCGAGCGTGAGGGATCACGCCGGGCCGGGGAACTCGCGCGGGACGAACACCGGCTCCAGATGCTGCGGGAAGGGCACGTTCACGAACTGAACGAGCTGAGCGGCAGGCTGGAAAGAGCCAGGGCCGACCACGAGATCGCCCTGAAGAGTCAGCGTGCCGACTTCTATCGCACGGCGCTGCGCGGCGACAACTACGATTTCGTGGTTCTTCAACTGATCGAGCATCCGGAGGACATCACCGGTGTCGTGGAAATGCTCAACAGTGGCAAGGAACGTTTCTTCGACAAGGCCCGGATGGTAATCACGGACCTCCTGAAGGGGAACCTGGTCAACGCCGCCGACATGGACCCGCTGCGTGAGGATGCGATCAACCAGTTGCGGACCGCGTTGGACATCGCGTCCCCGCAGCGACGGGTCATGATTGAACGGGAGCGACAGTCATTGATCGAGAAAGAGCGGATCATCAAGGATGTCTAACCCGCCCAGGCGGACAGGGCCAGCCAGAGCAGCGTCGACGTCATTGTCACGAGACTGCTGAACATCGCTCTGCGCAACCACCGGTACTTCTCCACGGCGATCTCTGATAGCCGCGCTGCCTGCTGCCAGACGTCCGCGATCTGCCGGTCCGAGGATCGGGTACAGAGCACCTCATCGGCGGACATCAGGGCAAGGGAGGGGAAAGAAATGCGGTTCGGGCCAGACGGTCCTCCCAATCTGCGAATCCGCGGCATCTGCGTCATAGCGAGGAGAGTGATCGACAAAAGAACTGTCGTCAGACAGAAGCAGAAGAGCAGGACGAGCGCCTGACGACTGACGATGTGGACAGCTCGCGCGGCCAGGACACTGACGGCGAGGGCCTGGAGTGCGGCGAGTGCTCCGGCCTTCGCGTCGGCGTATCGGATGGACTGGTTGGTCTCCGTGATGGTGTGGAGGCCGATTGTCAGATCATGGTCGGAGCCGGACTGTGCGCGAACACGATGGGCATTCATTCCTCCAGCAAAGCCGCGCCTAGAAAATCCGTCTGTGCAAGGCTGCACACAATGGGGCAAGGTCACAGAAGCGCGGGGCGGTCAACGGAAGGACCATTGCTGGTTGTTGGCGCCGGTGCATCGGGTGACGGTGACCTGTTTGCCGGGGCGGGCGCCGAAGTACGGGTCGGTGAGGCACTGGCCGTTCGCCGCGTTGGTGAGCCGGCCGTTCTCGTCGAGCGCCCATTGGGCGGTGGTGCGGGTGTCGCAGCCGGTCAGCTCGACGGTGCCGTCGCCGACCAGGTAGGCGCACATGTCCAGCACTTCAAGAGTCTTGTCGGCGTTCAGCCGCCAGCGTTGCGGGCTGGTGCCGTTGCAGTCGTCGACGTGCACTTCGCGGCCCTCCGCCGCGTCGCCGCCGCGCAGGTCGAGGCAGAGGCCGTTGCGGCTGGTCAGCGCGCCCTGGGCGGTCAGCAGCGGGTCCGCCGGAACCAGCTCGGCCGGCGGGATCGTGGTGGTCGTCGCTGCCGGGGCGGTGGTCGTCGCCGTAGTGGCAGCAGTCGGCGCGGCCGTTGGGGTAGTGGTCGGTGGCGACGTGGTCTGGGTTCCGGCAGTGCCGGTCGTGCCGGCGGCGCCGGTCTGCCCGGCCTGTGCGCCGCCGTCGCCCTGGCCGTTTCCCGCCGTGCCGTTCCCGTCCGTTGTACCGTTCCCGCCCGCCGTGCCGTCGCCGATGCCGCCCGCCGCGGGATCGGCGGTCGCCTCGGTGGACGGGGCCGGACCGGTCACCACGGGCAGGCCCTGGCCGGGCAGAGACGTTGACACCGCGGGCTGGATGACCGGGCGCAGCAAGGCGTAACCGGCGATGGCGAGGACCGCGGCCGCGCCCGCTCCGACCAGCAGCATGGGGCGGCGCCGGCGGTGGCCGGGTGGCTTGGGGCCACCCGGCGCGGGGCTCGGCACCGTCGGAAGCAACTGGGTCGGAATCTCCCGCGTCGGGTCGGCCGGCCAGGTCGCTGTGGACGGCTCGGTCTCTTGTGGGCCGTCGTCCTGGAGCACGAACGGCCGAACCAGGAGTGGTTCCCTGGTGTCGCCGCCGTCCTCGCCTGTTGAACCCACTACTTACGCCACCCCCCGGTCAGGCACATCGGTGAACCAACTTACCGGGCCGGGCAAGGCAGCGTGGGGAAGCCGTTCGGTCGATCCCTGCCATCGGTGCTGTTTGATGTTGGTTTGTCCTGTTGGGTTGGACAGTGGGTGTGTCCGGAGTCGGGCGGCTCAGCGCTTCCAGAACGGCTTTTTCTGCTTCGGGGCCGGTGCTGGTCCGCTGGTTGCGCTACCGGAGTCGCCTGCTTTGGACGTGCCGGTGCTTGATGTGGCGGTGCTTGATGTGGCGGTGCTTGATGTGGCGGTGCTTGATGTGGCGGTGCTTGATGTGGCGGTGCTGAAGTCGCCGAGGATGTGCAGGGCCGCCGGCCATTTCTCGTCGAGCGGGGTGTCTCCACGTAGGAGTGTGATGAGCTTCCGAAGCTCCTCCACCTCGCTGCTGACGACGGAACTGATCAGCACCTCCAAACGGCTGGCGAGGTCGTCGAGCTGGTCGCGGCGATCCGCTGCGGGCAGACCGGCGCCGTCACGGAGGCGGTCGGCCTCCACCGCGGCGAGCTCCCGGATCTCGGCGATGGTCGTCTCGACGTCGGCGATCGGCAACGCTCCGGTCCGCCGAGATCGGGCCGCGGCGGGAGCAAGGAAGCCGCGCGGAGCAGCCCCCGCGGGTGCGCCTCCGATCGGTGCGCTTCCAGCCTGTGCGCCCCCGGCTTGTGTGCCCCCGGCCTGTTTGCCCCCGGGCTGTGTTCCCGGCAAGCCGCCGCCGGGAGCGCCGCCGCCATGGCCGCCGCTGGATTGGGCTCCGCCGCCTCGGAAACTGCCGCTGGATTGGGTTCCGTCGGCTTGGACACCGCCGGTTTTCGCGCGCACCGGGCTGAATCCCGGACGGCTGGGTGCCGGTGCGGGAGGCGCCGGGGGAGCGGCGAGAGGCATCGATGACATCGCGTCAGGCGCTCCGAACGGGGATGCCGACACGCCGAGGAAGCTCGGTGCCGCGGACGCAGGAGCCGGCATCTCCCAGCCCGACGGCAACTCGACCGGCTGGGTAACCCGTTTGCCCTGGCCGCCCTCGTTCACCACACGCTGGTCCACTGCCACGTAGGCGGTGAAGCGGCACAGCACGCCGAACCGTAGCGAGGTCCGCACGATCTCCTGCTCGACATCGTGGTCGCCGGCCGCGTACGCATCCTCGAGGTCTCGGAGCCGGGCCCGCGCCCAGAGTGAGGTGACCGCGGGCTCGGAGCGTTGCTGGACCGTGACAGCGGTCCGGAAGTCCTGGTCGTCGCGGGTGCGTCCGGTGATCGTGAGGGTGCCGCCGGACGCGCCCGAATAGCGCCCGGTCACCACCAGCGGGACGCCCGGGTAGAGGCCGGGCAGCCGTGCGGGACTGCGGCTCCCCCCGGACATGGTGATGCCGTCACCGGTGATCGTCAGGCCGGTCACGACGGGCGCGCCGATCCGGCGGTGGATGTGCTCCATCGCCTCGTCGAGCCGGTCCTCGCTCTCCACCAGCTCGGATCGTCCCGCGCCGAGTGCGGCGAGCCGACCCAGGAACCCGGCGTTGACCGCCCGGTCGATGCCGACGGTGTGCACCCGCGTGGAACCGATGAGCGGCCGCACCTCCTGCACGATCTGGTCCTCGTTGCCCACCTGACCGTCGGTGACCAGCACCAGCACCCGGTCACGCCCGGCGCTGTCGGACAGCAGGGCCAGGCCGGTGCTCAACGGCGACAGCAACTCGGTGCCGCCGCGCGCGTCGGCGCGAGCCAGATGCTCGACCGCGCGGTAGCGATTGCGGTCGGAGGCCTCGGACAACCCGTCATCGAGCCCGGCCGGGCGCTCGATGTGATGATCGAAGGTGAGAACGGCGAACCGGTCGGCGCTGGTCAGCGTGTCGATGACTCGCGCGGCGGCCCGCCGGGCGGCCACCATTTTCCAGCCACCCATGCTGCCGGAGCGGTCGAGCAGCAGGACCACATCTTTCGGCCGGGGCGGCGTCGTGGTGTCGGGCGGAAGGACGACGAGCTGGTAGGTGCCGTCGCCGTCACCCGGATCACCGCTGTTGTCGGCACTGTCACCGTCGGGCACGGCGACGGCGGACTCACCGCCGGGTGCGTAAGCCAGCCGGAGCACGAAGTCGCGGTTCGCCCGCTCGCCCGGTGCGATGCGCAGAGTCCCGTCGTGCTCGGTGACGGTGTGCAGACTGGATCGAACCTCGCCGAGCTCCAGCCCGGCCGGGTCGAGGTCGACACCGATCGACAGCTTCAGCGGGTTGGGGAAACCGGGCAGCAGCACCGGCGGGGAGATGCGCGACGCGTCGGGGGCGGCGTCGGTGTCCTGCTGCTGGCCGTCGCCCGCGGAAGGCCCCGGCAACGGCGTGCCCGGCACGTATCGCGGCGCCACCACCAGAGGGAACCGGAAGGTGGCCGCGCCGTCCTCGTACGGAAGGGGGCCGACCAGCCGCAGCCGGACCGCCACGCGCTCGCCCGGCAGGATGTTGCCGACCCGCATGGTGAAGACGTCGGGTCGTTCCTCCTCGGCGATGGAGGCGCGCTGACCTGCGGCGATAGCTCGGTCGTACTCCTCGCGGGCCTCGCTGCGCTCATGCAGCTCGGCGACGACGGTCCGGTCGGCGGCGGTCATCGTCATGCCGGTGACGGCCGCGCGGTCCGGCAGGGGGAAGACATAGGTCGCCTCGAGCGCGGTGTCGTGCGTGTTGACGAACTCGGTGGTCAGCTCGGTGCGCACGAGCAGGCCGCTGATCGAGGCGCGCACGTCGAGAACGTCCAGCGGCAGGTTGCCGCGGTCGGTGCGGAGGCTGCCGAGGCCGGCGTCGGGCAGTTCCCGGAGCCGCTCCAGCTCCGCCGGACCCATCGGATTGACGGAAATGGTCATTCGTTTCTCCCATTGGTCAGCCCACGGGACGCGAGCAGTTCGAGCAGAGGACGAGCGGCCGCGGCGATCTCGTCACGGCCGAGCCCGGCCGGGGGATCGGGAACCAGCAGAATCACGCCGCCGCCGAGCGGAAAACCGGTGATCAGTGGCTCGTCGGAGGCCTGATGTGCGGCAGGCGTGATGTCGTGGTCAAAACTGGCGAAACCCGGCGGTGCCTTTTGCCAGTCGATCGATGGCAATGCCGTGCGGAGCACGGGCGATCCGGCGTCCGCCCCCGTTTCGCCGGCGGCCGACGTGTCGCCCGCCGCCGGCGCGTGTTTCCAGAACGGTGGCCGGGCTGCGTCCTCCGCCGCCGGCTCATCGGTGGTCAGGAGCCCATCGGGTACGCGAGAAGCGGCCGCCAGGGTTTCGTCGGAGGCGCCCGCGAGCTCCGCCTGGATCTCGGCAAGGGTCTGCCCGGACGCTTGGCGTCGCTTGATCGCGACCAGTTGCATCAGGTGGCGTGGCCCGTAGAGGGCCGTGCGCCCGCGGGTGCCGAGCGGCCGGTCGACCAGGCCGATCGTCGAATACCACCTGATCGACCTGCGGTCGGGCAGGTCGCGGACGCGTCCGTTGGGTGCGCCGGGGTATTCCGCGGCGAGAGCCGCGTGAGCCCGCTCGACCAACTGCTCCATCGTCCACATGCCAGAAAGTTTGACACTGTCATCGTGACACTGTCAATATCGGAGGCGCCGGAAGGGCGGCCGATTCGGGGGAACGGTGGTGGCGCGATGACGGCGAAACGCAGGGGCAGTAAAAGAGGTGCCCGCCGCGGGCACTCAGGTGCGCCGCGGCGGGCAGAGGTTCCGGACAGGGCCGAGCGAGGTGGGGCCGATCTACGGCTGAGTCTGCTCCTGCACGGGCAGGGGCCTGCCGTTCACGACGAGGGTGTACGGGGCGTATTGCTTGACCGTGCCGGTCGGTTCGTCGTAAGCGACAATCGCGGCGACCTTGGGGTAATCGTTGAGCCGGTCGAAATCCTCGAGGGGCACGATTTTGGCCCGTGCCCGCCCCAGTCCGACCAGCGTCACGTGCCAGTTGTGCACGGGCGTCGGCCGGACCTGGGTGGGCGACTTCCAGGTGCCCAGCGAGACGTTGTCGATCTTCTGGGTGCCGATCGAGAGGTCGCCGACGTGCCAGCCACCCAGATTGACGGCGCTGTCGCTGACATAGCGGAAACCGAGGAAGACACGCTTGCCGGCGTACGCGGAGAGGTCGAACTTCAGGGTGACGTCGGTGGCCTGGCCGGTGATCGCCGCGCCGAGCGGGCCGGTGACCGTCTGGTCGCCGGCGACCATCTGATACGTCCGCCCGCCGTCGGCGGAGACGGTCACATACCCGTAGTCGAAGTCCTGTTCCAATTCGTACGACGTGGTGAAACGCAGGATCGGGTCCGTCGTCGGGACGTCGGCCGGCCGGACCGCCGCGGCATCGGTGTCGGGGGTGTTGCCCGAGAAGAGCTTCCCGTCGTCGAGCGTCCACTTCAGCGGGATCGGCGGCAGCGACGCGGCGCCCTGGAAACTGACCGATCGCAGCTCGGTCGGCAGCCGGACGTAATCGGCGCCGTTCGGCGGCGCTCCGGGGCTGCCGTGAGCGCCCGGGCTGCTGAGGTTGACGGTGGAACGCAGGCTGCGCGCGGTGACTCGCTCCCTGCTCGCGCCCTTGATCATGCTGCCCGGCTCGTCGGCTGGCTTGTCCACCAGCGTCATCGTCTGAAAATCGTGCAGGACGTCGTAAAGCGGCGTCTTCTTCGGCAGCACGGCGGCGAGGGCCTCCAGGCCGTGGTGCACCGAGTCCCGGTGCAGTCCGGAGAGGACCTTCGGGCCGAACCGGTCGTGCAGATACAGCATGAGCTGATAGGTGATGCCGTAATCGGCGAGGACCGCGTCGGCGCCGCCCTCACCCCACAGGTTCAGCGAGTTCGCCGGCCCGTCGCAGTCGCGCGGATTCGGGTTGAACGCGGTCTTCACCACACCGAATCCTTGGTAACAGGAGAGGTGGTTGTCGAAGCCGCGGTGGTACACGCCGAGGCGGGAGTCGACGTAACCGGTCAGGGTCTGCGCGTAATCGCTGAGGCCCTCGTCGACCCAGGTCGTCTCCTCCGGGTCGGTGTAATAGCTGAGCAGGTGGTGCCACTCGTGGGCGAACGTCGACTCGTACATCCAGGGTCGTGCGGGGCGGCTGCTGCACAGGTCGGCGGTCGGCTCGTTCGCCGGGTTCGCGCCCGACCGGTGAGCCCAGTCGAACGCGTCGATGGTCATCACGTTGCGATCGAAGAGTTCGTTGAGTTGCTCGGAGAAGAACCCCGAGATGTACGTGGGGCGTTCCGGGTAACTGAAGTAGTTGTCGTCGCGGACGTTGTCGATCAGCGTGACGGTGCGGTTCCCGGCGCCGGTGAAATCGCCGTCGATTCCCGGGTTCACCCCGCTGCGGTCCGGCGGCGTGCTGAAAGCGGCCGTCTCCTTGGGATAGATGTTCTCGTCGAACTCTCGTACCAGGCCGGCGACCTGGGCGTCGGTGATCTCGGTGGCCTTCGCGCCGCGGCAGTCACCGGCAGGGAAGGCGAGATCCTTCGCCACCCACACCTCGATGTTCTTGCCGGCGGCCCGCAGCACGTAATCCTTGCGGTAGACGTCCCCCTCGACCTCGTTCAGCCCGGCCCACTTGCGGACGGTACCGACCGGCGGGGTGTCGGCCGCGGCGCGGCGGCCCGACGGCGCCGGCTGATAGGTGGCCGGCGGCAACGGCTCGCCGTCCAGAGTCAGCCGGGTCGGCGGCGTGAGTTCGCGGGAGTCCACGGCGGGTGCGGTGGACAGTGGAGACGGCGGTGGCGCGGCGGAAGCCTCAATCGCGGTTGCTGGAGCGGCGAAGATGGGGATAGTAACCGCAATAGTCGCGAAGCTCGCAAAAAGGGTACGCGTCACGTCTCGCGACGCTACCCGCGATCGCGAGATCGTGACGCCAACACCCGGCGTTGTGGATCAGGAAACCTCCCGACGGAGCACACGAATCGCCCCGAGGAGCAGGGGAAGCGCGACCCAGACCGCTGCCGAGACCGCCAGCCGGGACCATTCGCCGCCGGTCATGTCCGGCTCGGTCATGGCCTGCGAGGTCGCATTGAGGTCCAGCCACTCCGAGGCGGTGCGCAGGCCGCTGATGGCCCCGCCGAGCACTGTCCAGACCGTCGGCAGGGCGAAGTAGATGACGATCGCCAGCGGTGTGTTCAGCAGAAGCGCGCCGAACCCGATCCCCATCAGCACGAAGATCACCTGGAGAAGGAGACTCTGCCAGATCAGGCTGCTGTCCAGGGACCACGACGCGTCGCCGCCGAGCGGGCCGGCGATCAGATTGGCGAGGGCGGCCAGCACGGCGGTCGTGGCTGTGGCGGCGATCGCGATCAGCGTGCCGGCAGCGAGTTTCGCCATCAGCACCCGGCCCCGCGCCGGGACCAGGGTGAAGGTGGACAGCACGGTCCGTTGCGACCACTCGCTGGTGACCGACAGGATGCCGAGCACCGGCAGCAGCACCGCCGAGGGCAACAGCCCGAAGGTGTAGAACGCGGCGAACGTCTGGCTCTCGTCGTCAGCCCAGCCGAGCTGGATCGCGGAGGTGCCCGCCGTGACCAGGCCGATGATGATCAGCAGCCAGAGGCCGGCCCGGGTGTCGGCCAGTTTCCGCAGTTCGACCGCGATGAGCCGGGTCATCGGCAGGGTGTCGGTTCGCGTGGGGGACGGGGTGGCGACGGCGGTCATCGGCTGATCTCCTCGAGGCCTGTGGTGGCGGTGAGTCGCAGGAACATCTCTTCAAGGCCACCGGAGCCGGCCGGGCGCAGCTCCAGCAGCACGACGCCCGCACCGGCTGCCGCCTGGGCGAGGGTCTGCGCGTCGGTGGGCACCAGGAAGCCGCCGTCGGCGGACCGTGACGAGGTCACGCCCATCCGGTCGAGCAGCGCCTCCAGCGCGGCAGGGTCGGTGGCGCGTGCCACGGTGCCGGCGGTGCTGAGCAGGTCGTCCTTGTCACCCTGGGCCAGGATCCGGCCCTGCCCGATCACGACGAGCTGGTCGGCGACCGCCTCCACCTCCCGCAGCAGGTGCGAGGAGAGCAGCACGGTGCCGCCCCGGTCGGCGAAATCGCGGAGCAGGCCGCGCATCCAGAAGATGCCCTCCGGGTCGAGCCCGTTCGCCGGCTCGTCGAGGATCAGCACGGCCGGGTCGCCGAGCATCGCGTACGCCAGGCCCAGCCGCTGCCGCATGCCGAGCGAGTACGCCCGGACCCGCCGCTTGGCCGCGGTCTTGTCCAGCCCGACCTGGGCGAGCCGCTCGGGCACCCGGCCGGCGTCCAGCCCCATGGTCATCGCCGCGAGAGCCAGCGTCTCCCGGCCGGTGCGGCCGGCGTGCTGCGCGGAGGCGTCGAGGAGCACGCCCACACGTCGTCCAGGGTTGCCGAGCTGCCGGTACGGCACGCCGCAGACGGTGGACCGGCCGCTGGTGGGCGGGGTGAGGCCGCAGATCATCCGCAGCGTGGTGGATTTGCCGGCACCGTTCGGACCGAGGAATCCGGTCACGGTGCCGGGCTCGCAGGTGAACGACACGTCGTCCACGGCGCGGTGTGCACCGTACGTCCTGGTGAGGTTCTCGACCGTAATCATGCGACCAGCGTGCTGTCCGTGGTCGGTCCACCGCGTCGGCCAACGGTCGATGGCCGCGAACCTTTGTCGATACTTTGGTTACAACTTTGGTCGGTATCGGCGCCCGGCGCCCGCCCGTAGAGTCGATCCTGTGGGGGCATCGTTGACCGAGTACCGCTGGTTGTGGCCGTCCGCGCTGGTAGCGGACCCGGCCGGTCCTGTCGCGGGCCGGCGCTCGACCAGGGACTGGGCGGTCGACACCCTCTGTTTCCTGATCGGGTTCGGCTTCACCCTGCTCGTCACGGGCGATCTGCTCCGGCCCGATCCGGCCGTGATGGCCGGCTGGTCATCGGTGCCGTCGTGGGTGATTGTGCTCGACGGCGTGCTGAGCGTCATCGCCGCGATCGGGCTCTGGTGGCGGCGCCGCTTCTTGCTGCCGCTGGCCCTGTTCGCACTGGCGATCGCGCCGTTCTCGCTCGCGAGCGGGTTCACTCTGTCGATCGTGCTGTTCACCATCGCGGTGCACCAGCGGTTCGCGATTCTGGCGGCCTATGTCGCCGCGACGATCGGCACCAACGCCATCTTCTCGATGGTGCGGCCGGAGACCGGGGCCGGGTTCTGGGAAACGTTCGGGTGGGGCACGACCGGCCTGGTGATCGTGGCGCTCTGGGGCATGCTGGTCCGATCCCGGCGCCAGCTGATCGTCTCCTGGCGCGAGCGGGCCGAGCGCGCCGAGGCGGAGCAGCAGCTGCGTGTCGCGCAGGCACGGGTTTTGGAACGCACCCGCATCGCCCGCGAGATGCACGATGTCCTCGCTCACCGGATCTCGCTGCTCAGCCTGCACGCCGGCGCGCTCGAGTTCCGCCCGGACGCGCCACCTGACGAGATAGCCGGAGCGGCCGCGGTGGTCCGTGCCAGCGCCAACCAGGCGATGCAGGACCTGCGCGCGGTGATCGGGGTGCTGCGGACGACGAACAGCGCCGACGATCAAGCCCCGGAGCGGCCGCAACCCACGCTGAGCGCGCTGCCCGCGCTCGCCGACGAGTCCCGGTCGGCGGGAGTCAAGGTACGGCTTAACGTGACGGCCGAACCCGACGCGGTGCCGGTGGCGACCGGGCGAGCCGCGTACCGCATCATCCAAGAAGGTCTGACGAACGCGCGCAAGCATGCCCCGGGGGTCTCCGTGTCGGTGGCCGTCCGCGGAGCGGCGGCCGAGGGTCTGACCGTAGAGGTTCGCAACCCGATGCCGACGGTGTTGCCCGGCGCACCCAAGGCTGCCGTGGGTGGCCCCGGAGCCGCGATCTCCAGCGGTTCGAGCCATCGAGGGCCGGGCGCTGGTGGTTCAGGTCTCAGCGGTTCAGAGCTGAGCGGTTTGATGGCTGGCGGTTCGGTGCCCGGCACCGGGATGGGCCTGATCGGTCTCGCCGAGCGCGCCACGCTCGCCGGTGGCAGGCTCGCGCACGGCCGGCACGGCAACGAGTTCGTTCTCTCCGCGTGGCTGCCGTGGGCGCCGTGAAACCGGTCCGGGTTTTGATCGTCGACGACGACCCGCTGGTGCGTGCCGGACTGTCGATGATTCTGTCGGGCGATGCCGAGGTGCAGATCGTCGGGCAGGCGTCCGACGGGGGCGAGGTGCCGGCGGCGGTCGCCGAGCATCGGCCCGACGTGGTGCTCATGGACATCCGGATGCCCGGTGTCGACGGGCTGACCGCGACCGAGCTGCTGCGGCGACGGCCGGAGGCGCCCGAGGTGCTGGTGCTGACGACGTTCGACGCGGATGAGTTCGTGCTGGGTGCGTTGCGGGCCGGGGCGAGCGGGTTCCTGCTCAAGGACACACCGCCGGGTCAGATCAAGGCGGCCGTGCTCCGGGTGGCACAGGGCGAGGCCACGCTGTCGCCGAGCGTCACCCGGCAACTGATCGCCCATGTGGCGGCCGATTCCCGGCCGGACCGCACCGGGGCGGAGGAGCGACTCGGACGGCTCAGCGCCCGGGAAAGAGAGGTGGCTCTGCTGGTGGCGCAGGGCAAATCGAATGCCGAGATCTCCGTGGAGCTGCACATGTCGGTCGCGACGGTGAAAGCGCACGTGTCCCGGGTGCTTACAAAGCTGGACCTGAACAACCGGGTGCAGGTGGCACTTTTGGTGCACGACGCCGGCCTGGCCTGATTCGCCCGGTTCGCGCTGACTCAACGAGATGCGGCCGGCCACCCGCGCGGGGCGGTGACCCGTGCAAGCCGGTCACTCGCGCAAGCCGGTCACTCGCGCGGGTCGGTCACTCGCGCGGGTCGGTCACTCGCGCGGGTCGGTCACTCGCGCGGGGCGGTGACCCGTGCAAGCCGGCCACTCGCGCGGGCCAGTCGCTCGCGCGGGTCGAGCACTCGGGCGGGTCGAGCACTCGGGCGGGTCGAGCACTCGGGCGGGTCGAGCACTCGGGCGGGCCGGCTATTCGGGCGGGCTGGTCATGCGGGCTGGCGGGTCACTCGAAAGGTCGGTCGCTCACGAGGCGGGTCACTCGAAGAGCGAGTGGTCGCGGTCGCCCTCAGTGCGCTTGCGGGCCTGGCGGCGCATCTGCACCACCACGATGTCGATCACGGCGAACACGGCCCAGGCGGCCAGCAACCATCCGGGGAGGGTCCAGCCGGTGCGGAACAACAGGATCGACAGAACAACGCAGACGACCAGGCCGAACGTGGCCAGAGCCAGTCGCAGATTCAACGGGCTGTACGGCTCCTCGACGGTGCCGCGACGTCCCCGGGGCTGCGGTCCGATCGGCATGCCGGGAGCCTACCCATCGGTGGAGGTGCCGAAACTTGACCCTTCATGATCGAGAACTTTCTATATCGCTGATCCGTTGTGGACGCGATGATGGGAGACGGTCATACCGTTGATTAGGAGGCGCCATGCCACAGCCGGTCGCCGAGCGCCGTCTCGGCACGTGGCCGATCTTCGTCATCGCGGTCTCCGCCATGACACCACTCACCGTCGTCGCCGGAGCGCTGCCGCTCGGGTACGGGCAGGTGGAGGAGAAAGGCATCCCGGTCGCGTACATCCTGGTCGCGGCGGTGCTGGGCGTCTTCGCGGTCGGGCTTGCCGCGATGGCACGGCACGTTCCGAACAGGGGTGCGTTCTACGCGTACGCCGCGGCGGGGTTGTCCCGACCGGCCGGTGTCGGTACGGCATTTGTCGCGCTTCTCGCCTACAACGCCATGCAGATCGGCCTCTACGGCGCCTTCGGTGTGGCCGCGCACAACGCGATGGCGATCTTTGGAATCGAGATCACCTGGGTGATCTGGGCGTTGCTCGGGTGGGCGCTGATCGCCGTTCTGGGTCGGTTGAACATCGATTTGAACGCTCGTATCCTGACCGTCCTGGTCTGCGCTGAAGTGCTGATCGTGCTGATCTTCGATGCCGCCATGCTCCGCAACCCGGCGGGCGGCACGGTTTCCTTCGCCACCCTCAACCCCGCGCTGATCGCCAGCGCCGGGGGAGTGGCGCTGCTGGTGGCCGCGGTGGCCGGCATGGTCGGTTTCGAGGCCCCGCTGGTGTACGCGGCGGAGGCCCGCGACCCGCGCCGGACCGTTTCCCGGGCGATCGCGCTCACCCTGCTGGTCGCCGCGGTCCTTTACGGCGGCACCGCCTGGGTGATGTCGGTCGTCGCCGGGCCCGACCAGATCGTCGCGGTCGCCGCCGACCACCTCGACGACCTGTTCTTCTTCCTGCCTGAGCCCTACCTGCCGGCCGTGATCATCGACCTCGGCCGGATCTTCTTCGCGACCAGCCTGTTCGCCGCGATGCTGGCCTTCCACCACACCGTCGCCCGGTACGCGTTGACCGTCGCTCGCGAGGGCGTCTTGCCGTCGTCACTGGCCCGTACCCGCAACGACGTGCCGGTCACCGCGTCGTTCGCCCAGTCCAGCCTGGCTCTCGGCGTACTCTTGCTGTTTGCGCTCTTGACCTTGAACCCGACCACCGACCTCTTCTTCTTCGGCACGGTTTCTGGCGGCCTCGGCGTCCTGGTGCTGATGTTGATCGCGTCGATCGCCGTGGTCCGGTACTTCCGGCGTGGTGATCATGGCGAGACCCGCTGGCGCCGCTCCATCGCGCCGTGGGTGGCGGCGGTCTTCCTCGGCATCATTCTGCTGCTCACGGTGGTGTCGTTCGGCATCCTGCTGGATTCGGACAATCTGCTGAAGGTGTGGTCGCCGCCGCTTGCGTTCCTGCTGCTCTTCATCGGGGGCGTGCGCTGGGGGAGAAAGCTGCGGCGCGAGCGCCCCGAGGTGTACGCGGTGATCGGTACCGGACAACCGCCGTCCGCGCCGGTCGCGGGTGGCGCAGAGGAAGACCCGCCGGCGGACGAGGCGGAGCAGTGGGAAAGCACGGAGACTCCGGAGAGCGCCGTGGCCGCGGGGGGCACTGGGGCCGCGGGGGGCACTGAGACTCTGGAGGACGCCGGGACCGGGGAGAACACCCGTGACGCCGCGTCGGATGATGCCTCGACTGATGTGGCGGACTCTTCCCCGACCGCTGCGCCAGCTCCTGCCGGTGATCAGGCGGACACGACCGCGCCCGCTGATGTGGTGAGTTCGGCGGTTGGCGCTGAGCCGGTTGGTCCCGCAGTGCAGGGGGCGTCAACTGCTGGAAGTGAGCCCGCCGGCCCTGTGCCGACGGTGGCCGGCGAGACGGTTGGCCCGGCGGAAGAAGGTGAGTCGCCGGCTCCGCGGGTGCCCAGTCCTCGCAAGCGGACGGCGGCGAGCCGGACCCCTGCGCGGCCGGCTGATTTCTCGGACGATTCGCGGCTGCTTGCTGAGTCCGCGGAGACACCTCCGGTGAACGGCGCCTCGGCCGCGCCTGGGCGGACCGCGCCTCCGCGGCGGGTCCCGCGTGCGCGGCGCGCGCCGGAAGAGGGAACCGCCGCGAACGCGTCCTCGGCGGCTGGTTCTGGGTCGGCGTCGCTGGAGGGAGCTTCAGCCGAGCCGGCCGCAGCGGGAAGCCCGGCTGCCACGGAGAGCCCGGCTGCAGCGGAGAACCCGGCCGCAACGGAGAGCCCTGCTACTGAGGAGACCTCGGAGCCGACTGTCGTGACGCCCGCCGAGGATGTGGCGGAGGCCGGTACTGACGCACCTCGGCCGAATGCCCCGGGGACGCCGCGACAGCGTTCACCGCGCAGCCGGCGTCCGGAGACTCCGGGCGCTGCTGACGCCGATCGGCAGGAGGACTAATCAGGGACAGCTGGGCAGGACAGCGCGGCACGGCGCGCCGCAGCACAGCGCACCGGCACCGGACTGCGCCGGCACCGGACTGCGCCGGATAGCGCGGTGCGGTCAGTGGTTCGGGGGCCAGAGCAGCTCCTCCGCTGACTCCTCGGCCTCGCGCATCACCCGCACGATGTTGTCCGAGCCGAGCTTCGCCAGGTCGGCCTCGGACCAGCCTCGGCCCCGGAGTTCGTCCAGCAAGCGCGGATAGCCCGACACGTCCGACAAGCCCGCCGGTACCTCGGGGGTTCCGTCGAAGTCGCCGCCCAGGCCTACGTGGTCTACGCCGGCTACCGCTCGGGCGTGGTCCACGTGGTCGGCTACCTGGGCGATTGTGGCTGCCGGTTTGGGGTGGGCGGCCAGCCAGGTGCGGAAGGCCGGCTCGGCGGCCGGATCGAAGACGGGTGTCGCCGGCACTGACGATTCGCCCGGGCGCGGGGAGCGGGGCCATTCCTCGGCCGAGGCCATGGGTGGCAGGCCGAGGCGTTCCCACTCCGCGTCGGCCGCCGCAGCCCAGTCGCGGGCCGCGGGGGAGACGAAGTACGCGACGAAGGTCAGCTGCACCACCCCGCCGTTCGCGGAGAGCCTGGTCAGCACGTCGTCGGGGACGTTGCGGACGTGGTCGGTGACCGCGCGGGCGCCTGAGTGCGAGAAGATCACCGGCGCGGTTGCCACGTCCAGGGCGGCGTGCATGGTCACCGGCGCCACGTGTGAGAGGTCCACGAGGACGCCGATGCGCTGCATCTCGCGTACGATCGCTTGCCCTTCGGCCGTGAGGCCGCCCACCGCCGGCGCTTGCGCCGCGGAATCCGCCCACGCGGTGTGGTGGTTATGGGTCAAAGTCACATACCGTACGCCCAATCGCGCGAGCGAACGCAGCACAGCCGTCGACCCGGCGAGGCAGTGCCCGCCCTCGACGCCGATCAGTGAGGCGATCCGCCCCGCCGCCATGATCCGTTCCGTGCCGGCGGCGGTGTACGCGATCTCCAGCTCGTCCGGATAGGCGGCGACCATCCGGTGCACCAGGTCGATCTGCTCCAGCGTGGCCGCGAGGGCGACCGGCTCGGGGAGGTCGGACGGCACGTAGACGGACCAGAACTGGCCACCCACCCCGCCGGCGCGTAGCCGTGGCAGGTCGGTGTGCAGTGGCGGGCGCGGCTGGTCGAGGCCGGCCACGCTCGAACCGTGCCAGCCACGCAACCGCATCGGCAGGTCGTTGTGGCCGTCGATGATCAGCGTCATGCTCCCTGGCTACCGGATTCCTGGTGATCGGGGCAAGGTTCAGCCGAAATCCGGGCGGAACTCGCCAAGATCGCACAGAGAAGGAGGGCGAACATAGCGGACGAAACAGGGGAGCCGGGGCCCCGCCGGCACGGGGGAGAGCCGGCGGGACCACCACCACCACCCAGCCGGGGAAAGCCGTGCGGCAGCGACCAGAAGGGTCGGCCCCGCGCTCGCCGACATAAGAGAACCGGAGCCGGAATCTCCGCAACCTCTCCGCACCTTTTCGGGTACTCGACCCGCAACCCACGACCCGCAATCTTCTCTACATGCCCGGCGGACATCCGCTGGACAAAACGGGGGAGATTCGAATGCGACGTGCCAAGCTGCCTAAGTCACTGACAGCTCTGACCGCCGTTTTCGCGGGCGCCACCGCCGCGTTGATGCCGATGTCCGCCGCTCAGGCGGTCGTCGTCAAGACGAACACCAAGGGCACCAAGGAGATGTCGGTTCAGGCCGGCGACGACGCCTACACCTCCTCGACGCGTAAGTCGGCGAACTTCGGCGTCGAGGACAAGCTGGTCGCCGGCAAGATCGGCACCGACCTGAAGACCTCGTTCCTGAAGTTCACGATCCCGGCCGGCACCGATGTGACCGCCGCGAAGCTGTTCCTGAGCCCGCTGGGCAAGCCGTCCGGCAAGATCAGCGTCAACCGCGTCCTCGACAACTCGTGGACCGAGGGCAAGCTGACCTCCGGCAACGCGCCGAAGCTGGGTCTCGCCATCGCGAGCGTGTCCCCGAAGACGACCGACACCCGGGTCGGCTTCGACCTGAGCTCCGAGGTCTACGGCGCCGGCACCTACTCGTTCGCGGTGTCCGCGACCGAGACGGTCCGTTTCCAGTCGGCCGAGAACGCCGCGAAGGGCGGCCCGGAGCTGACCTTCACGACGACGTCGGCCCCGGCCGCGCAGACGGAGACGAAGAACCCGACGGGAGCCCCCAAGGTGGGCACCGACTGCAAGACCGACGCCAAGCTCGTCCCGTCCTGCGGCGTGCTCTGGGGTGGCGCGGCCGGCGGCTTCACCAACACGCCGCGTGACATCGCGCTGAAGGACTGGGAGAAGCTCAGCGGCCGTACCGCGTCGATCTTCCACCAGTACCACAAGGGTGACGAGGTCTTCCCGACCAAGTCCGAGATCGCCATGACGAACGACCCGGCCAACCCGCGGGTCCTGCTGCTCAACTGGAAGATCGCGTACGGCTCGGACTGGTCGAAGGTCGCCAAGGGCGAGCAGGACGCCCGGATCGACGCGTTCGCCGCCCGTGCCAAGGCGTTCAACAAGAAGTTCTTCCTCGTGCTGAACCACGAGCCGGAGAACGACGTCATCGCGAAGGCCGGTTCCGGCTGGGAGGCGAAGGACTTCGCCGCGATGTACCGCCACACCATCGAGCGTCTGCGCGCCAAGGGTGTCACCAACTCGATCAACGTGATGGCGTACATGGGCAACGAGAAGTGGATGGCGCAGTCCTGGTGGGCCGACCTCTACCCGGGCAACGACGTCGTGGACTGGATGGGCCTGGACTCCTACGTCTCGGTCGAGAAGGGCTACTACCACTTCGGTGACTTCGGTGACCTGCTGGACCGTAAGCCGAAGAACGGTGGCCTGGGCTTCTACGACTGGGCCGTCGCCAAGGCGCCGGGCAAGCCGTTCATGGTCGCCGAGTGGGGCGGTTACCACCGCGTCGGTAAGTACGCCGACAAGAACGCCGTCTACAACGACGTCCTGCCCGAGCTCGCCAAGCGTCCGGCCATCAAGGCGATCGTCCACTTCGACACGAAGAAGGACGACCAGGGCGACCGCGACATCAGCATCGACAGCACCCCGGCCAGCCTCGCCGCGTTCAAGAAGCTGGCCGCCCACCCGGTCTTCAACGTCAAGATCGGCTGACACCACCCACTGAGAAGCGCCGCCCGGCATCTGCCGGGCGGCGCTTTTTCGCATGCCCAAGACCAAGCCCAAGATCAAAACCCTCCCTGGGTACGGGCTAACAGCGCACTTTCGGATTTCGGCGGCGTTGTCCGGGTAAGCCGGACAATCACTGTGGACGACGCGAAGACCTGCGGAAACCAACCCGTTGACACGATCGCAACGTGCTGCAACCATTCCCGAAAAGGTTTTCGGGTCTTCTCGGCGCAGCCACCCGCGCCGAGGGTGTGCCCTGCCTTGAAACGAAAGGCCATCAGGCGAAAGGCGTCCGCTTGTGACATCGCCAGCGAGACCGAAAGTCCACCGAACCGCTCTCACCACCGGCGTGCTCCTCGCCGGGCTGCTCTCCGTCCCCGCCGCCGCGCAGGCGGCACCGAACGCGACCACGCCGTACCCGGTCTTCACCGGCAGCGCGAACCCGGTGCCCGACGAGCGCACCGGGTACCACGCCCGTAACCAGCTCCAGTCCATCTTCGACGCCGACGTCGCGGCCGGGGCCGGGAGCAGCACGGACAACGACTTCTGGATCGACCGGATGCTGGCCCGCACCGGCAACACGCCGGGCGGGTCGAACGGCGACGCCAACCAGTTCCTGTTCAGCCGGGGCCGGGCCGTCTTCATGAAGACCCACACGCCGGGCACGCTCGGGTTCGGCGGCGAGGTCGCGTACATCGAGTCGATCGCCGGCGGCCAGGGCGCGTACACGATCACCGCGTCGGTGAACGGTGCGGACATCACGCTCACCGAGGACGCCGCCGCGCGCAAGCAGACGCCGAGTTACTGGCGCAGCGTCTTCACCAGCACCGCGGCCGGCCTGCGGGTGGTGCAGACGAAGTGGATCACCGACGCGAACGTGGCGGTGACGAGCCTCGAGGTGTCCAGCACCACCGGGTCGGCCACGAACGTCCAGTTCACCGCGAGCAGCCCGTTCGCGCGTACCCAAGAAGGAGCCGGCGGCGAACTGACCGGCTCGACCCGCGCTTTCAACAAGCTGACCAACCTGTTCCCCCGCTTCAGCGGGGACGGCTTCGCGCCGGTCGACGGAACCCTGCGGCAGACCGTCGCGGTGCCGGCGAGCGGTTCGGTACGCACGAAGGTGCAGCTGGGGTTCGTCACGAAGGAGATCCCGGAGTCGGCGACGGAGTACCGGGACGTCCGCGAGAAGAGCCCGGCGGCCGCGTTCACGGAGCACGTGACGGCCTACAACCGGTGGTGGGCGCAGAACGTGCCCTATCTGGACACGCCGGAGAACAACATCGACAAGACGTTGTTCTATCGCTGGTGGCTGATGCGGTTCAACTTCCTCGACGCGGACATCCCGGGCAACGACTACCAGTTCCCGACCGCGATGGAGGGTGTGCTCGGCTACAACAACGCGATCGTGCTGACCACCGGCATGTTCGTCGACGACCTGAAGTACTTCCGCGACCCGGCCTACTCCTACGGATCGTGGGTCTCGGCCGGTGAGGTCGCGAAGAGCGCGAAGTACGTGGACAACCCGGGTGACCCGGCGAACTGGTCGAACAGCTACACCGAGTACATCTCCGAGGCGGCGTGGCGGTCCTACCAGCTGCACGGCGGACCGAAAGTGATCGCCGAGAACCTCGCCGGGTACGCGGAGAACGACGTCAAGGGTGTCCAGGACGCCTACGACTTCGACGGCAACGGGCTGCTGGAGTACAGCTGGGGCGCGATGACCGGCAACGACGCCGACGCGGTGTCGTTCGACTGGCGGGCCGGCAACATGGACCGCACCGAGAGCGCGTACCTGTACTCCAACGCCAAGGCGTCGGCGGCCGCGTACCGGACCGCCGGGAACGCCGCGAAAGCGGCGGAGATGGAGGCGTTCGCCGAGCAGATCAAGACCGCCGTGCTGGACGTGCTCTGGGAGCCGGCCCGCAGCACCCCGGACGAGATGGGCCTCTCCGGCAACCTGCTCAAGCACCGGCACGTGGCCACGAACAGCCTGGTCCCGTGGAAAGAGATCAACAACTACTACCCGTACTCCGTCGGGCTGATGCCGAACACGGCCGAGTACCGGGAGGGCCTGCGGCTGTTCGCCGACGACACCCAGTACCCGATCTTCCCGTTCACCACGGCGAACCAGGCCGACAAGGCGGCCGCGGCGGCGCAGGGCGACCCGGGCAGCAACAACTTCTCGGTGATCAACTCGACGGTGACGTTCCGGATGCTCTCGTCGGTGCTGCGGAACTACCCGTCGCAGTACGTCAACGCCGAGTGGTACAAGAAGCTGCTGTACTGGAACGCCTGGGCGCACTACCAGAACAACGGCGACAACCGGTACCCCGACCAGAACGAGTTCTGGGCGGACGGCTCGGCCGCGAACCAGAGCATCGGGTACCGCTCGTGGATCCACCACACGATCCTGGGCGCCACGAACTTCACCGTCATCGAGGACGCGATGGGCCTGCGCCCCCGCGACGACGCGAAGATCGAGCTGGACCCGATCGACGTGGGCTGGGACCACTTCACCGCCAACAACATCAAGTACCGCGACAAGGACCTGACTGTCGTCTGGGACGCGCCCGGTGGCACCCGCTACTACGGGTCTGATGTCCCCGAGGGCTACTCGGTCTACCTGGACGGCGAGCTCGCGTTCACCGCGGACAAGCTCGGCAAGCTGGTCTACGACCCGGCGACCGGCCAGGTGCAGGCGGCGGCCGGGATCACGGTCGGCAACGTCGCCACGACGAGCGTCAAGTCGCCGCAGGACGTCTCGTTCGGCGCCGGCGCCCGGGTCGTCGACGTGATGGCGAAGGCGGGCGCGGACATCGCTCCGGCCAGCACCGGCTCGGCCAACGTCGCTGCTCGGAGGCCGGTCACCGCCAGTTTCGAGGCTTCCGGCCGGGGCGCGGCGGGCGCGGTCAACGGGACGACCGTGAACGAGCCGTTCTGGGGCACGGCGGGCTCGCCGGACGCGCAGGACTCGCTCACCATCGACCTCGGTGGGAAGAAGGACGTCGACGACGTCCGCGTCTACTTCTACAACACCTCGACGACCGCGACGGTCCAGGGTTACGCGCCGCCCGCGCAGTTCACCGTGGAGTACGACAACGGTGACGGCTGGAAGGCCGTGCCGGGGCAGAGCCGGTCACCGGCCTATCCGCGCGGCAACCTGAACCAGGTCAGATTCGACGAGGTCACGGCGGAGAAACTGCGCGTCACCGTGCAGCACGCGCCCGGCTTCAAGACCGGCATCAAGGAGATTCAGGCCTTCGGTACGGGAGTCACCGCACCGGATCCGGTCAACGCCCCGCCGCTCGCCGACGCCTGGCTGGACTCCAGCTACAGCGCGGCCGGCTCGGTACGCCTGATCGGCCTGGCCCAGGACGACGGCAACCCGGGAACCCCGGTGACCGCCCGCTGGTCGGTGGCCGACGCCCCGGACGGAGGCTCGGTGGCGTTCGACGCCGTCACCTCGCCGAGCACTGTCGCCCGGTTCACCAAGTCCGGCCGCTACACACTGCGTCTGACCGTCGGTGACTCCACGAAGGACGTGGTGGTCACCGCCAGCGCCCTGACCGAGGGCGAGATCAACGTGGCGTCCACGGCGACCCCGTCGGCCAGCTTCACCGCCGGCTGGAACACGGTGAACGCCGTCAACGACGGCAAACCGGCCCTGTTCGCCGGTGGCGTGCAGACCGACCTGTGGGGCACCTGGTCCGGCAACGAACCGGCCACCCGCTGGCTGCAGTACGACTTCCCGTCGGCGGTCCGCGTCGACCGTGCCTCCGCCGACTTCTGGTCGGACAGCACCACCGGTGGCAGCGGTGTCGCGGTGCCGAAGTCCTGGAAGGTGCAGTACTGGGACGGCACCGCGTGGCAGGACGTGACCGGCGCGACCGGTTTCGACCCGGCCGTGCGTGGGCGTACCAACGCCGTGTCGTTCGACCCGGTCACCACGACCCGGCTGCGCGCGACGTTCAACGCGCTGCCGAACGCGGCGGGTACGGCGTACTCGGCCGTCGGCGTCTCCGAGTGGCGGGTGTTCGCGGCCGCCGCGGCGTCGATCCAGGGTGTCGACGTGCGTACCCAGGTCGGAGTGGTCCCGGTGCTGCCGTCCACGGTGGACGTCACCTATGCCGACGGCGTGCGGCTGCCGGTCCCGGTGGCGTGGAGCACGGTCGGCGCCGGTGACGTGGCCGGGATCGGCGACTTCACGGTCACCGGTTTCGTGGCCGGAACCACGCTGACCGCGACCGCCCGCGTCTGGGTGCGTGGCCCGGACCCGGTGCAGATCAACACGGTCGACCCGGTGGCCGTCTCCACCGCTGCCGGTGTCGCACCGGCACTCCCGGCAGGGGTGACCGTCGGGTACAACGACGGCTCGCGGCAGAGCGGCATCGCGGTGACCTGGTCCCCGGTGGACCCGGCGAAGTACGCCGCGGCGGGCACCTTCGAGGTGTCCGGGCAGGTCGCCGGCACCGACAAGACGGCGACCGCGACGGTGACGGTGGGTGCGGGTGGCCCGGCGGACACCGCGCCGCCGGTGACGACGCTGACGGCGGCACCGGCTGACCCGTGGACATCGGCGAACGTCACGGTGACCGCCACTGCGACGGACAACCGCGATACCTCGCCAAAAATCCAGATAAATCGGACAGGCAACGACTGGGCGGATTACACGACGCCGATCACCCTCACGGCCGAGGGCGAAACGACGATCAAGGCCCGGGCCACCGACAAGGCGGGCAACGTCTCCGCCGTCACCGAGAAGACAGTCGGCATCGACCGCACCGCACCCACGGTCAAGGCGGCCTTCGACGCGGACGACCGCACTGTCACCCTGAGCGGCACCGATGCGCTCTCCGGCATCGCGACGCTGCAGTACCGCATCGGCGACATCGCCTGGACCACGGCGGCCGGGGCGATCCCGGTCGGATCCGCGGCTGCCACGATCGAGTTCCGCTCGGTCGACAGGGCCGGCAACACGTCCACCACCGGCTCGATCGACGTCGCGGCCGGCCAGGCCCCGGCGAACGTGGCCCGGACCGGCGTCGCGTCCGCGTCGTTCACCCCGGGCTGGCTCACCGCCGGCAATATCGCCGACGGTGTCACGCCGACCGGTCCGATCGGCCCGAACACCGATGTCTGGAACACCTGGCCGCAGGTCGGCGAGCAGTGGATCCAGCTCGACTGGGCATCGCCGGTCACCGTCGACCGCAGCCGGATCTGGTTCGCCGAGGACATCGACGACTCCGGCACCGGTGTCGCGCCGCCGTCGGCGTGGAAGCTGCAGTACTGGACCGGGACCGCATGGGCAGAGGTGGCGAACCCCGGCGCGTATGGAACGTCCGCCACCGCCTGGAACACGGTGACCTTCGACAAGGTGACCACCACCAAGCTGCGGGCGCTGCTCACGGCCAGGGGCACCGAGGAGGGCAAGGGCGCTCCCGGCGTGCAGGAGTGGGAGGTCTACGACGTTCCGGCGGTGGCGATCACCGTCGAGGCCACCGCGAAATCGCAGTGCATCGGGAAGAACGCCTACGTCGCGGTGACCGCCAAGAACGTCGGTGACGAGCCGGTCACCGTCGAGCTGATCACGGCGTACGGCTCGAAGACGGTCGCGAACGTCGCGCCCGGGAAGTCCGCCTACCAGACCTTCAACAGCCGGGCCGTCTCCGTCCCCGCCGGTGAGGCCACGGTCAAGGCCGGCGGCACGCAGATCACGGCGCCGTACACCGCGATCACCTGCGGATGACCTGTCGCCGGCGGCTTCCACCGAGGCCGCCGGCGGCACCCCCCAACAGCGCAAGGAGAACCGTGAGACTGCTCCGCGCAGCGGTCGCGGGACTGGTCGCGGCGGGTCTGCTGGTCACAGCACCCGCCGCACCGGCCCGGGCGGCCGATTCCTACACCTTCACCAACACGGTGAACCCGATCCTCGGCGACGGCACCTATTACTCCGCTGACCCGGCGCCCCTGGTCGTCTCTTCTCCAGAAAAAGGCGACGAGCTCTACATCTACACCGGCCACGACGAGGCCGGCCCGGCCGTCAACGACTTCATCATGAACGAGTGGGGCGCCTTCAAAACCGCTGATCCCAGCACCGGAAACTGGACCCACTACCCCTCGCTCATGCGCCCGGAGAACGTCTTCACCTGGGCGACACCCGGTCGTGCGTACGCCGGCCAGGTCGTGAAGGGCCCGGACGGCCGCTACTACTGGTACGTCCCGGTCAGCGAACGCGACTCCACCGCCGCCAACAAGTTCGCCATCGGCGTGGCCGTCTCGACCTCACCGACCGGCCCGTGGACCGACCACATCGGCGGCCCGCTGATCTCGCAGCGCACCCCTGCGGCGAACACCATCGAGAACATCGACCCGACGATCCTGGTCGAAGGGCAGCGGGTCTTCGTCTACTGGGGAACGTTCGGCCAGCTGCGGATGCTCGAGTTCCAGGCCGACATGAAGACGCCGGTCGGCACCCAGCAGAGCGTCTCCGGGCTGACCGGTTACTTCGAGGCGCCGTGGCTGTTCAAGCGCGGCAGCACCTACTACCTGGCGTACGCCGGCAACAACGCCGGACCCGCCTCGGCCTGCACCCCGGCCAACTATCACGCGTGTATCGCGTACGCGACCGCCACCAGCCCGACCGGCCCGTGGACGTATCGCGGCACAGTGCTCACCCCGGTCTCGTCGACCACGAGCCACCCGGGCATCCTGGAGTTCAACGGGCAGTGGCAGATCGTCTATCACACCGCCGACGCGGTCGGCGGCGGTCATTTCCGCAGGTCGGTCGCGATCGACACGGTGGAGTGGGACGACACCCAGTCGCCGCCGCGGATCAAGCAGGTGGTGCGTACCCCGGAGCGGCAGGCCGATCGGACGCCGCGTGCCAACATCGCGCAGGCCGCGAAGGTCACCGTCTCGAACGAGCCGGTGCCGACCCAGTACTGGACGAAGTCGCTCAACGACGAGATTGTCCGCGCCAACCCGCTGCCGCCGGACATGTGGGGCACCTGGACCGGCACGAACCCGCCGCAGCAGTGGGTCCAGTACACCTGGGATCAGCCGATGCGGATCTCCGGCTCGCAGATCGACTTCTGGAACGACCAGCCGCAGGGCACCGGTGTGGGCGTCGCCGCACCGGCCACGTGGAAGATCCAGTACTGGGACGGCCAGTGGAAGGACGTGCCGAACCCGAGCGCCTATCCGACCGGGACGCAGGGCTTCCAGAACACGACGTTCGACGCGGTGACGACCACCCAGGTCAGGGCCCTGTTCGACGCGTCGGCAAACGGCAGCACGTACTCGGCGGTCGCCGTCGAGGAGTGGAAGGTCCTGGCCGCGCAGGCCACGTCGATCGCCAACCCGGCGATCACCGTTGAGGTCGGCGAGACCGACCTGCCCGGCACGGTCCCGGTCACGTTCGGCACCGCGACGTTGCACATTCCGGTCTCCTGGGACCCGATCACCGCCGCCGACGTGGCCGCTCCCGGCACGTTCACGGTCGAGGGAAGCGTTCTCGGTCACGCCGCCGGGAAGATCAGCGCCACCGTCACGGTGATCTCGCCGGGCGACACCGAGGGAGATCAAACCCCACCCTCCGTCGTGCTCACCCTGAGCGGTTCGTCCGGCGCCGCCGGTTGGTTCCGGTCCACCGCGAGGGTACGGGCGGACGGCACCGACGATCGGGGCGGACGCCTGTCGATCGCGCTGAAGGTGGACGACAACCCGTCCGTGACCACGGAGAACGCCCGTTGGGCCGACATCGCGGTCACCGGCGACGGCCGGCACACGGTCACCGCCACGGCGACCGACCGGGCCGGCAACACCTCGGCGCCCGCGCGGGCCGACGTGAACATCGACGCCACCAACCCGTCCAGCACGGCCGTCCTCGCCGACCGGCGGGTCACCGTCACGGCGACCGACGCCACCTCGGGCGTCGACCGCGTCGAGTACGCGATCGGCACCGGCGCCTGGACGACCTATACCGGCCCGATCGCCGCGCCGGACGCCGCGAAGCACACTGTCGGTTACCGGGCCGTCGACAAGGCCGGCAACACCTCGCAGGCGGCCACCATCGTCATCCCGGCCGACCTGTCCGCGCCGCTGACCGGCAACGTCGGGCCGATCGCGGTGCCCACCGCGTCGTACACGGCCGGCTGGAACAGCGTCGCGGCCCTGAACGACGACGCCGACCCGGCCAGCCCGGCGCAGGGGCAGCTCTGGGGCACCTGGTCCGGCACCCGGCCGGCGACCCAGTGGGTCCAGTACGACTGGTCCCGGCCGATCCGCCTCACCAGCGCGTCGATCAAGTTCTGGCGGGACTCCAACCCCGGCACCGGTGACGGCGTCGCGGCACCGGACGGCTGGAAGCTGCAGTACTGGGACGGGACCGCCTGGGCGGACGTCACCGGCGCTTCGGCTCACGGGACGAGCACCACGGCGTTCAACACCGTCACGTTCGATCCGGTCACCACGTCGCGGATGCGGGCCACGGTCAGCGCCAACACCAACGGGACCACGTATTCGGCGGTGGCGATCACCGAGTGGCGGGTCTTCGCGGACGAGCCGGCCACCGCGCCGGTCACCGTCACGGCACAGTCGCGCTGCATCGGCGGCAAGGCGTACGTCGCCGTGAACGCCCGGAACGACGCCTCCGCTCCGATGGACGTCGAGCTTGTCACCGCGTACGGGAAAAAGGCTTTTGATCGTGTCGCAGCCGGCGGCAATGCCTATCAGAGCTTCCCGGTCCGGGCCGCCGCGGTGCCGGCCGGTACCGCGACCGCCAACGGCGTCTCCGCTTCCTACACCGCTCTCACCTGCTAAGGAGATAACTCAACATGAAGGCACGAATTCCCGTGGCGCTGGTGTGCGCCCTGGCCGGGGCGACGGCGTTCCCGGCGGCCGCGCTCGCCGACCCGGACGAGGCGCAGGTCGAGGTGACCGTCGACATCACCGAGATCCGTGAGCCGGGCGTGCTCGCCCTGACCGTCGCCGGCGGCGCCGCGACCCTGCAGGAGAACGGCTCGGACCTGCTGATCCGGCGGTTCACCGGCACGCTGCCGACGGTCACCGTGACCGACACCCGCACCCTCGACGAGATCCCGGACGGATCGGCGTGGGCGGTGCTCGGCAGTTCCAGCGACTTCACCGCGGCCGGCAAGGCGCCGATCGACGCCTCGCACCTCGGCTGGAAGCCGAAGCTGATCGACGGCGGCGACACCGGCCTGGTCTCCGAGGGTGAGGAGGTGGTGCCGGTTCTAGACGAGCCGACGCAGCCGGGCAACAACGTCGGCCTGGTCGACCAGGAGCTGCTGGTGTCCACCTACGACGCGGAGACGGTGACGGGCGGGTCCTACACGGTGAACGCCGGCCTGAACCTGCACACCCCGGCCGACGTCGCGGCGGGGTCCTACAAGGCGACGCTGACCCTGTCCCTCTTCGAATAACCGGTTTGTGGCGGGGGCCGGTAAGGCCCCCGCCTTCCCCCTGGGAGGTCGCCATGCGTCGTGTAGCCGTCGTTTTCGCTGCTCTCGCTCTCGTCGTGCCCGCGACGCCGGCGGAGGCCGCGCCCGCCACTGTCACCTGGACCGTGCAGCCGGCCACCGCCGCCGGGCCGGACGGGCGGCGCTGGGTGGAACGCACCCTCGACCCGGGCACTGTCGTCACCGAACACCTGGCCGTGCGCAACTTCAGCGAGACACCGGCCTCGTTCACGCTGACCGCCGCCGACGGGTACCTCACCGGCAAGGGCCGCTTCAACA
The DNA here is from genome assembly GCF_003259845.1 of Actinoplanes lutulentus. Taxonomy (GTDB): domain Bacteria; phylum Actinomycetota; class Actinomycetes; order Mycobacteriales; family Micromonosporaceae; genus Actinoplanes; species Actinoplanes lutulentus. The sequence continues at coordinate 135,550 of NZ_QLMJ01000023.1, read as the reverse complement.
TGCTGCCGTCCGACCAGGAATCGGTCGGCGCGGGCACCTGGATCGCCGTCCGGGAGTCCGTGACGGTGGCCGCCGGAAGCACCGCTGTCGTCCCGTTCACGATCACCGTTCCGGCGAACGCGACCCCGGGTGATCACCCGGCCGGCATCGCCGCCTCGGTCGCCGGGCGTCAGGGATCGGTACGGGTGGAGAGCCGGGTCGGTTTCCGGGTGCTGCTCCGCGCGGCCGGCGAGGTGGCGCCGGGGCTGACCCTCAGCGACGTGTCGGCGGTCCACGAGCGTTCCTGGAATCCGTTCACGCCGGGCGCCGTGACCGTTACCTATCAGGTCGCCAACACCGGCAACGTCCGCCTGGACGTGGAGGAGAAGGTGCGATCGTCCTCGCTGCTCGGCCTGGCCTCGGCGTCGTCCGGTGTGGTGGCGAGCGAGCTGCTGCCGGACGGTCACCGCACGGTCTCCGCACGCGTCGACGGCGTCTGGGGACTCGGCCCGGTGACGACCACAGTGGATCTCACCTCGGCGGCTCCCGCGACCGCGACCGTCACCACCTGGACCGTGCCCTGGCCGCAACTGCTCCTGGTTGCCGCCGTCGCCGCGCTGCTCGCCGGCTCCCGGGCACTCCGCCGCCACCGCCGGCAGCGCCTGCGAGACCTGCTGGCTCAAGCCCGGCTCGAAGGCGCACTGTCAGGAACACGACTCCCACCGGCTTGATCTTTTCGCTTCAATGAGCGGATGAGGCGGAGACGCCAGTTCCCGCAGGGCACGCCGGACAACATCCGATCATCGATTCTCACCGGGGGACGGCCCGCGCCATGGTTCGCCGTGTTCCTGCTCGCGCTGGTCCCGCTCATCTTCGGTACGAGCCTGGCGCTGGCGAACCCGAGCAACACGATCCTGCCGGACATCGGCGCGAGCCTGGTCGGCGGCGCGATCATCGGCCTGGTCTTCGCGTTCGTGCAGTACACGATGGCCCAGCGCAACCAGCTCCAGGACAAGGACGTCGACCTGCGGCTGCTGCTCACGTCCAGCAGCAACCTGCCCGGCATCGACCTGTCGCACCGCGCGCTCGCCGGGGTCTACCTGCGCGGCAAGAGCCTCGAATCGGCCCGCCTCAACGGCGCCGACCTGACCGGCGCCGTTCTCGACGGAACGAATTTCTCCGCGGCCAACCTGACCGGGGCCGATCTCAGCCGGGCCACCATGAAAGCGGCGAAGCTCATCCGGGCCCGGATGAGCACGTGCACGCTGACCGACGCCGACCTGACCGATGCGGATCTCCGCGGGGCGGTGCTGCGGGGCGCGGTCCTCGACCGCGCCGACGTCTTCCGGGCCCAGCTCAGCGGCGCTGACCTGGGCGGGGCGTCGCTGGAGTTCACCAACCTGGACGAGGCCCAGCTCGACGGCGCCCAGCTCGGCCACGTCCGGGCAGCCTCGGTGCGGCTCGCCGGTGCCAAGCTGCCCGGCGCCGCCCTGCACTTCGCCGACCTCGGCGGTGCTCACCTGGCCCGCGCCGACCTGACCGGCGCCCAGCTGATCGGCGCGAACCTCACCGAGGCGGTCCTGATCCGCGCCGACCTCTCCGGCGCCGACCTGACCGGCGTCTCCCTGGTCCGGGCCGACCTGACCGGATGCCGGCTCGCCGGCGCGATCGTGCGGTCCGCGGACCTCAGCGGCGCGGTGCTCGGCGGCTGTGACCTGCGCGGTGCCGACCTCACCGGCGCGCGGCTGACCGGGGTGCAGGGGCGGGACAGCGCCCGCTCCGATGCGCACACCCGCTGGCCGGAGGACACCCCGGCCGGCCCGGTCCCGCAGACCGCCGCCGAGGGATGGACCGGTGTACGCCGGGTGCTCGTGGTGCCGGACACGAGCCGGGCCGCCGAACCTGTCCGGCAGATCGCCGGCGAGCTGGCCCGGCAACAGAGCATGTCCCGGCGCGTCGAAGGGGTGCGGATGTCGCTGCCGCTCGCCGTCCGGCCGCCCCGGTCGCTGCGGATCAGCCTCGGCCGGGTGTCGCCACGTCTGCGGTCGGTCGCGACCGTCCGGGTCGGTGTCACCGACGCGGCGATCACCGCCACCGTGACGTTCCGCGGGCGGACCTGCGTCCTGCCGCCGGTGCCCCTCGACCGCGACCCGGACCCGGCCCTGGAGCTCACCGCGATCGACGAGGTGGCGGCCCGGATCCTCGACGTGACCGACCCGCGCGACGGCGCGCCCTGGTACGCCCGGGCCTGCGTCACCGCCGCCAACCGGCTCTGGGTCGCCGAGGGCCGCCCCGCGATCGACCGGTGCCGGCGGATCCTGCTCGCCGCGCGGCTGACCGACCGGCGCAGCCCGGTCGTCAACTACGCCCTCGGCGCGCTCGGCTACAACGAGTACGACGGCGAGCCCACGAAGGCGTCCCGGGAGTACTTCGCAGTCGCGTACGTCGCCGCGGTGCGGCTCGGCCCGGACATGGAAGGCCTGGTCGGGCTCTGCCTGACCGGGACCGCCCTGGCGAACTGCCAGCTGTACCACCGGTTCGGCATGGACACCCCGGACGTGCTCGCGGCCGGCCGCAGCGCCGCCGCGAACGCGGTGTCGCGTACCCGCGAACGGCTCGTGCGCGGCGGCCTCTCCCGGCGGACCCACCGCAACGCCATGGAGGGTTACGCCCTGGCCCGGTACGCCCAGGCGTTCGCCCAGCACGTCACCGAGGAGGAGGACGACGTGCGGTCCTCGATCCCGATCTACCAGGACGCGATCAACACGCTGCTCGACGTGGGCGCCCCGGTACCGGCCGTGCTCTACAACAACCTCGGATACCAGCACATGACCGTGGCCGGGCTGAAGGAACGGGGCTCGGACGCCACGTCGTACCGGACCGCCCGCAAGCTGTTCGTGGATTCCCTGGAGGTGCATCCGGAGCTGCACTTCGGCTGGGCCAACCTGGGCAACGTCGACCGGCTGCTCGGCAACCCGGCCGCCGCCGAGCAGAGTTACCGGCGCGCCCTGGAGATCGTGGCCGCCGACGGCGGCCGGTACCCGCAGGGCTGGAACGAGCTGGCCTGCGTGCTGCTGGAACTGGGCGGCCGCGACGACGAGGCCTGGGCGGCGCACCGGCAGGCCGTGGCGGACGGCTCGGCTCCGGCGGTCCGCGCCCGGCTGCGCGCCGAGTTCGCCAGCCGGCTCATCCTGGTCGGTCACCCGGACGAGGCCGCCGAGGTGGCGCGGGAAGGACTCGCCGAAGATCCGGACAATCGATATTGCCGTCGCGCGCTGGAGGAGGCACAGTCCGCTTCATGAGTTACTGGGAGGCAGCACGCAGCCATCCGTTCACCTACCCCGGCGCCCACCCGGACGGTCCTTTCGTCCTGGTCGACGCCGAGGTGCACGGACTGGCGCAGGACGGTCCGGCGTTCACCCTGGCCGACGCCGGTGAACCCCTCGACGACCTGCTCCGCGCCCGTGGGCTGCCGGTGACGGCGGACCGTTTCCCGGTGCTGACGTACGGCGGCAACCGCAACCCGGCGACCCTGCGCCTCAAGATGGACCACTATCGGTACGTCTCACCCGGCCGCGGCACTGTCGTCCCGGTGCTGCCGGCCCGGATCCGCGGTTTCGACGTGGTCGCCGGTGGCCTGTCCAGCCAGGGTTATCTGTACGCCGACCTGTTCGCCGACGACCGTACCGCCGCGACCGAACTCGACGTCCACGTGCTGCTGCTCGACGAGGACCAGCTGCGCGTCATGCACGACTCGGAGGGTGTCCGCACCGACCTGTACGACGTGGCCGTCCTGCACGGTGTCGCGCTGACCGGTTCGTCGCTGCCGCACGAGACCGCGGCGCTCGCCTACGTCGGCGTCGCCCCGGTGGTCTTCTCCCCGCTGCTGGGCGCGCCGCTGGCCTTCGACGCGGTCCGCGCCACCGGCCGCGAGCTCCCCGGGTTCGGCACCACCGAGATGATCGCCCACATGCTCGACGCCGCCGGCCTGGCCGATGCGGTACGCGCGATCGTCGCCCCGGGCGTCACCGAACCCCTCGACGATTCGCTGCTGCTCGCCGGTGAGCTGATGCGATATCTGAACGGCCAGTGGTGGTGGCGCCAGCACACCGGCCAGCGCCGGCTGCTCGCCTGCGAGAACCTGGAGGCGCTGCTCCGGGCGGGCCTGGCCGCGACGTCCCGGCCGTCACACACCCGGGACCTGGTCGCCCGGCACGAGCCGGTCCTGGCGGCCGACGACGCGTACCGACCAGGCAGGGAACTGACGTTCGGGCGATCCCTGAAGGTCGCGGCGCGACCACATCCCGCCGCGACCTCCTGAGATCAGCCGGCCAGGGGGAGCCAGACCCGCATCGTGGACGGGCCCCGGGAGGCCCAGTTGTGGTACGGGCGCAGCGTCACCGCGATCGGGTCTCCTGCCGGGCGGGCGGCGGGCCCGGGTGAATACGGCCAGGCCGTGTCCTCCTCACCGACCACGCGGCAGGTGATGCCCACCCCGCCGTCCCGGTCGGTCAGGGCGGCCTCGGCGTCCAGCCGCAAGGTGTCGGGGCCGAGACCAGAGGGGAGGTCGACGGACTCCAGGCAGAAGACGACAGGGCCTCGTTCGACGGCCACGCATCCGCGTACCGCATCGATCCGGGCGTCGGGCGCGGTGAGCCGGGGGCGGACCGCCAGATCGAGGGTGACGGTGTCGCCCGGCGTGAAACGCCGGTGCAGGTGCGCGAGGCCGGGACGCACCGGTTCGCCGTCGAGGGTCGCTTCGGTGGCCCAGTGCGGGATGCGCAGCGTGAGGGTCCACGGGTCGGCGGGGGAGTCGGTGATCCGGATCGTGACGCGGCCGTCGGAGGGGTAATCGGTGTCGATCTCCAGAGCGATGCCGCCCGTGCGGACCGAGGCAGCCGCATATTGGTGGATCTGCAGACCCTCATCGCTGACTGTCGCGATATAGGCGGACAACGCCGCGAACGTCCGTGCCAGGTTCGTCGGGCAGCAGGACACCGAGAACCATGGCGCCCGCAACGTCGACGCCGCGCGCGGCACGACCTGATCGGCGGGTGGTTCGGTGCCGAGTACCCGCTGGTGCAGCGTGTTCGTGTAGAAGAAGCGCGTCCCGTCGTCCGACGGCGACGTCGCGATCACGTTGAAGAGCGTCCGCTCGATCAGGTCCGCGTACGCCGGATCGCCCTGGGCGAGCAGGAGCCGCCAGGCCAGCATCACCGAGCCGATCCCCGCGCACGTCTCGGAGTACGCCCGATCCGGGGGCAGCACGAAGTCGTCCCCGAAAGCCTCGTCCTGATGACGGGATCCGAAACCGCCGGTCAGATAGGTACGCCGGGCCACGGTGTTGCGCCACTGCCGGGCCACCGCGTCGAGCAGCGCGGTGTCGCCGGTCTCCACCGCGACGTCGACGGCGCCCGCGGCCAGGTACGCGGCCCGGACCGCGTGCCCGCGCAACACCTGCGCTTCCCGGATCGGCACGTCGTCCTGGAAGTACGCGCGACCGAACTCGATGTCCTGGAGAACCTGATGCCCGCGCCGGTCCACGAACAGTTTCGCCTGGTCCAGATAGCGCCGGTTGCCGGTGACCCGGTACAGCTCGACGAGCGCCGGCTCGATCTCGGCGTGCCCGCAGACCGCGGTGCGGCCGTCCGGTCCGAAGACGTCACAGACGTGGTCGGCGGCCCGGATCGCCACGTCGACGAGCTGGTCGTGGCCGGCCGTGCGGGCCCGGGCCACCGCGGCCTGGATCAGGTGGCCGTAACAGTAGAGCTCGTGGCCCCACTCCAGGTCGCTGTACCGGGGCTGCTGGCCGGGCCGGCCGAAGTTGGTGTTGAGGTAACCGTCCGGTTCCTGGGCCGAGGCGACCCGGGCGACGATCTTCTGGAACCGCTCCTCCAGCTCGGGGTCCGGGCCGTTGCCCAGCTGCCACGCCATCGCTTCGAGGAATTTGTAGATCTCGCTGTCCGCGAACTCGCGTCCGTTGCGGACGGCGCCGTCGAAGTTGGGCAGCCAGCCGGCCTCCTCCAGCCAGTACTCGATGTGGGAGAGGGTGGCCGAGGAGTTGACGTCCTGCCGGCGCTGCCAGAAACCGGGCTTGAGGGTCACCTCGCTCAGGCCGAGCGGCCGCAGTTTGCCATGGCTCGGAGAAACAGGATTTGTCACGAGATGATCACCCTTTGAGAGCGCCGGACATGAACCCGCGGACGTAGTGCCGCTGGAGGGCGAGGAAGAGCAGCACGCAGGGAAGCGCCAGCACGACCACGCCGGCCTCCGTCGCGCCGAAGTCGACGATGCCCATCACCTGCTGGCGCATGTTGGCGACGGCGAGCGGCAGCGGCGCCTTGTCGGAGTCGCTGATCAGCACGAGCGGCGTGATGAAGTCGTTCCACGCGGCCAGGAAGGCGAACAGGCCCACCGTGATCAGGCCGGGTTTGACCGCCGGGACCAGGATGTGGCGCAGCGCCCGGAACGAGCCGCAGCCGTCGATCAGGGCGGCCTCACGCAGCTCGGCGGGGATCGCCTCGAACGAGATGCGCATCATGAACACCGCGAACGGCAGCTGGAACATGGCGAGCACCAGCGAGAGGCCGATCAGCGAGTTCTGCAGGCCGAGCTGGTTGAGCAGGACGTAGAGCGGGATCAGCAGGGTCGCGTACGGGACCATCAGGATCGCGAGGGTCACCAGGAACAGCGCGTTGCGGCCGGGGAAGGTGAACATCGCGAAGGCGTAGCCGCCGAGGAGGCTCACTCCCAATGTGACCGCGACCGTCAGTGTCGACACCACGATCGAGTTGATCAGGTACTGCCCGATGCCGGCCTGATAGTTCGCCAGAGTGACGTAGTTGCCGAAGCCCCAGCCGTCGGTCTGCGCGGTGCCGCCCTGCGGGCTGACGCTCGCGACCGCGGCCCAGGCCAGCGGGAACAGGAAGATCAGCGCGAGACCGCCGGCGAGGACGTGTTGCGGGGTCTTTATCCAGGACATCAGCTTTCCTTGTCGCGCAGGCCGCGGAACTGCAGCACGTTGACGACCAGCAGCGCGACCAGCACCAGAATGGACAGCGCGGCGGCCTTGCCGAGGTTGTTCTGACCGAAGAAGGCCATGTTGTAGACGAGCTGCACGATGGTGATCGTGCTGTTGTCCGGGCCGCCCTTGGTCAGGATGTAGAACTGGTCGAACGCCAGCATCGACCCGGTGACGCAGAGGATCGTGCAGAGCGCGATCGAGCTCCGCAGCAGCGGCAGCGTGACGTACCGGAACGTCTGCCAGCGCCCGGCGCCGTCGAGCCGCGCCGCCTCGTACACGTCACCGGAGATCCCCTGCAGCCCGACCAGCAGCAACAGCATGTAGAAGCCGGCGAAGCGCCAGACGATGAGTGCCACTGTCGACCAGAGGGCCGCGCTGGGCGTACCGAGGAACGAGTCGATGCCGAGGAACTTCAGCGGCGTGCTCTGCGGCGAGTAGAGCGCGTAGAACAGCAGCGACGCCGACGCCAGGCCCAGCGCGCTCGGCACCAGGAACGAGGTCCGCAGGAACCCGGTCCACCGGCTGGCCTCCTGGACCAGCATCGCGAGCCCCAGCGCGAGACCGAGAAGGATCACGGTGGTCACCACCGTGTACTTCAGCGTGAACCACACCGCCGGCCAGAACAGCCGATCGTCGATGACCTTGGTGAAGTTCTCCGGCGCGTTGATGCCGCGGTTGCCGGCGAACAGCCCCCAGTCGGAGATCGACATCTGCCCGACGAGCAGGATCGGCACGATGAAGAAGATCAGGACGAACAACGCGGTCGGCGCGGCGTAAGCCCACCCCGCGAGCTGCGGTTTGCGTCTCTTGCGGATCGCGCCGGGCGGCGCGACCGCGCCTTCCGGCGGCGCTTCCAGGGTCGTTGCAGGTGCCATCGCTTGCGCTTCTTTCTCGGGTACGGGGTCCCGGGGCCGCTGTGGCTTTCGTAGCCTTCTGGCAGTCCCGGGACCCGCGAATCACTGGCCCAGGACTCCGCTGACCGCCGTGTTGTCGGCGGCGAGGGCGCCGGCGTCGCCGTAGACCTGGTTGCGGAAGAGGGTCACCCAGGGGCTGCCCGGGGCGTTGAACGCCTGCTGGAAGTTGATCGCGAACGGGGTCTTGCTCTGCGGCGACGCCGCGACCTGGTTCACCGTGACGACCCGCGGGTCCTTCGCCGAGTACTGGTTGTCGGCCAGGTCGGTGCGGGCCACCGTGCTGTTGTTCGCGGCGAGCACGTCGACCTGCGCGGCCTCGCTGGTCAGCCAGGCGAGGAAGTTCCAGGACTGGTCACTGAGCTTGGAGTCCTTGGAGATGCCGATGCCGTCACCGCCGAGGAAGGTGGAACCGCTGCCGGCGCTCACCCCGGGAATCGGGGCGACACCCACGTCGACGGTCTTGGCGGCCGTCGGCAGCAGGGTGGCCGGGTACGGCATCACGCCGATCTTGCCCTCCTGGAACGCGGCGACCCAGGTGGCGCCGGTGTCGTCCTTGGCGGCGGGCGCGATCGCACCGGCGTCCTGCAGCTCCCGGAAGGTGGAGTAGACCTTCTGCGCGGCCGGGCCGTCGAGCAGCGACTTCGTGCCCTCGGCGTCCATGACCTCCTCGCCGCTGGCCCAGACCATCGGGAACCAGGTGAAGACGCCGCAGCCACCGCAGTTGCCGCCGAAGTAGGTGCCGTACGTGTCCTTCTTGTTCAGTTTCTGGATGGCGAGGGCGTGCGCCTTGTACTCGTCGAGGGTGGCCGGGCCCTTCTCCGGGTCGAGGCCCGCTTCTTTGTACAGCGCCTTGTTCCAGAACATCACCGACAGGTCCAGGACGAACGGCAGGACGTACTCCTTGCCGTCGAAGGTGCCCGCCTTGATGTGCCCCTGGTTGATCTTGTCGGCGTACGGAAGGAGTTTGATCCGCTCGGTCATGTCGCTGAACAGGCCGGCCTTCGTCCAGTTCGGCACGTAGACGATGTCCGCCGCGAACAGGTCCGGCAGATCACCGGAGCCGGCCGCCGCGCCCACCTTCGCCACGTAGTCGTCGTTCGGGACGATGGTCAGCTTCACCTGGTTCTTGTGCGACTTGTTGTACGCGTCGACGAGCGCCTTGGCCTGCAGCTCCAAGGGTGCCCGGGTCCAGAGGGTGAGCTCGGAACCGTCGTCGGTGCCCTCGGCCGTGACCGCCGCGGAGGCGCTGTTCGTGTCGTCGTCGCTCGATCCGCAGGCCGCCATGGTGGCGACCAGGCCCAGGGCCGCGATCGTGGCGACCGCTCGGCGGTAGCCGCGTGCTATGCGTGTCCTCACTGTGTTTCCTCCTCGAAACCGCGTTTCGGACTTATGTTTCGGAGTCGCCGCGGCATGGGCTACGCTGAGTGCGGCCCTACGCGGTAGATCAGCAGGTAAAGCGGATGGTGCGGCAGCCTGGCGTGGCTACCGAAAAGGTTTTCAGAAACGTAATGCTGTGGAGATTTTCTTGTCAAGAGGTTCGACAGTGGGCGATGCACCGGCTGACAATCGTCCGGATCGGAGGCGAGGCTTGGAGACCATGGGGGCAGCGGCCAACCGTGCCGTCACGCTGCGCGACGTCGCCCGGCTCGCCGGGGTCTCGGTCGCCACGGCGTCGAAGGCACTGAACGGTCAGCCGCAGGTCCGCGCGGAAACACGCGCGCGCGTGGTCAAGGCCGCCGAGCAGCTGTCGTTCTCACCGAACACCCTCGCCCAGGGTCTGATCACCCAGCGCAGCGGCACTGTCGGCCTGCTGACGTCCGACCTGGAGGGCCGGTTCTCGATACCGATCCTGATGGGAGCCGAGGACGCCTTCGGATCCGACCAGACATCGGTCTTCCTGTGCGACGCCCGTGGTGACACGATCCGCGAAAAGCACCATCTGCGCGCGCTGCTGTCCCGCCGCGTCGACGGCCTCATCGTGGTGGGCGCGCGCCCGGACACCCGGCCGTCGCTGGGCGAGCTGCCGGTCCCGGTGATCTACGCGTACGCCCCGTCGGACGACCCCGCCGACCTCTCCCTGGTCACCGACAACATCGGCGGCGGCCGGCTCGCCGTCGACCACCTGATCCGCTGCGGTCGCCGCAGGATCGCCCACATCACCGGCGATCCGGGGTACGGCGCCGCCCAGGACCGTGCCCGCGGCGCCCTGGACCGCCTCGCCGAGGAGGGTCTGTCGCTGGCGGGCGGCGAGGTCTGGTTCGGCATGTGGTCCGAGGCGTGGGGCCGCGGCGCCACCCGCATGCTGCTCGACCGCTGCCCCGACGTCGACGCCATCTTCGCCGGCTCCGACGAGATCGCCCGCGGCGTGCTGGACGTCCTGCACGAGGAACGCATCGACGTCCCGTCCCAGGTGGCGGTGATCGGCTTCGACAACTGGCACGTGCTCGCGGCGAACGCCCGCCCGCCGCTGACCACCGTCGACCTGAATCTGGAACAGCTGGGCCGGACGGCCGCCCAGCGTTTGTCCGCGGCCATGGACGGCACCCCGGTGTCCGGCGTGGAGACCCTCCCGGTGCGGCTGCTGACCCGCGAGTCGACGGCCCCGCTCCGCTGACCGCCGGGTCGGGGGCGGGCGCCCGCGGGGTGACCATGCACCGGTAGCGAGAGGCGCGCAGCGGCCTTGCGTCGCATGTGGTCGCGGGGTAGTCCAGGTGGCGTAGTTCGGCTCCGGCCCCGTGGCTCGTACCCATGAAAAGGCCTGGGTGAGAAATTGTCGTACCCCTTGCCTAGGTTCTCGGGCATGGTTTCCGCGGCGTACTCGTACCTCGGCTCGTCGGCGCTGGACGACGGCCTCACCCTCCAGACCTCCGGCGGTCCGGCGGCGCACCCCCGTTTCTTCACCGGTTTCCTCACTGACCCGGGCGCTGCGGCGACCGGTCTGCTCGCCGTCGCGGAGGTCGCCCGGAGCCGGTATTTCCGGCCGGTCAGTCCGGCCAGCCTCGACCCGGTGGTGACCGCCGGGTCGGACCGGTTGCGGTTCGAGTCGTTCTCCGGGTGCTGCGGCGTTTATGCCCGGCTCGACGTGCTGCCCGCCGGGCTGGACGGGGAGATCGTCGCGCACGGCACCACCAATGTGGACGTCAACCTGCCGCTGCAGCGCGCGCTGGCCCGTGTCGGCCGGGTGGATCCGCTGCACGTCGCGGTCGGTCCCGATGATCTGACGGTGACCACGTTCGACGGTCCGGTGGTGGAGCGCAAGGTGCCGCTGCCGTCGCGCTGGCTGCGCGGGTTCGCCGAGGCGCAGGTGCTGACGTCGCGGTTCGACCCGCGCGCGTCGCTGACCATCGCGGACGCCCGCACGCTGCTGCAACGCCTCTCCGCATCGGACAGATCGGTGCTCTGGGCGGTTCCGGCGGGCCGCACGCTGCGGCTCACCTCCCGGCCCGCGCCCGGCGCGGTCTGCCTGCCGGGCGCCGGGCGCCTCGTCGCTCTGAAACCCTTCCTTCGGTACGCACGAACGCTTGTCGTTCACGGTCCCTCCGTCGCGTCCGGGAGTGGTCCGGTCGCCAGCACGTGGGAGCTGAGCCTGCCCGGGCTGCGGTTGTCACTGACCCTGTCGCCGGAGCCCTATCGCGGGTTCTCCGGTGAGGGCGCGGTCCTGGAGTCGTTGTCCAGCGACGAGGCGGCCGACGACGCCGACCTGATCAGCGCGCTGCTGTCGTGGGACCCCACCATCGACGTGGACGCTTTGGCGAGTTCGTCCGGGCTGGACGCCGGGCGGGTGCGTGACGCGCTGACCCAGCTCGGCACGGCGGGCCGGGTGGGATACGACGTGGCCGAGGCGGGCTATTTCCACCGCACGCTGCCCTACTCGGCGGACGCCGTGGCAAAACTGAACCCTCGCCTGGTCAGCGCCCGGGCGCTGGCCGACGCGGGCGCGGTCACCGCCGGGGCGGACGTGTCGGTGGTGCGCAGCGGGGACGAGACCTATCACGTGCGGCACGAGTCGTTCTCCTGCACGTGTCCGTGGTGGGCGAAACATCGAGGGGAACGCGGGCCGTGCAAACACGCCCTGGCCGTTCGCATGATCCTCACCGCCGCGGTCTCGTCTTCAGAGGTGCCGGCATGAGCCTGACCTGGGAGGAGATCGACGCGCTGGCCCGGCGCAACGACGCGGCCGGGATGATCCGGCTGCTGGCCGCGGCGACCGCGGCCGAGCGCACGGTTGCCTTCGCCGAGGTGGTCGCCGGGGTCAAAGCGCTGGAGCGGGATCCCGACATGGACGCCCGGACGGTCTACGCCCTCGCCGTCGTCGGCACCGCACCGACCGCGGCGAAAGCCCTCCCGTCGCTGCGCCGCGCCGCGCTCAGCACGTGGAACTGGGAGTCCGCCGACATCTTCCTGGCCCTGGCGTCCGCGCTGGAGCTGACGTGGATCGGTGAGCTCGGCGCCCGGCTGGCGGAGCGTCTGCCGGCCCGTGATCCGTGGCCGGACGACTGGTTCTTCGCGGCCGCCCTGATGCGGGCCGGCGGGGTGACACCACCGGTCACCGAGGGTGTGGTGCGCAGCTGGGTGCGGGCGTTCGTCCGGCCGTGGCGGCCCCGGACGGCGGTGCCGCCGCTCGTCGTGCGCCTGCGGCAGGACCCGTGGCGTGACGTGCTGCTCCCGTCGGTCTTCGAGATCGACACGATGGGCGCGGACTTCGGCGGGACCGTGGGTTTCGGCGAGAAACCACGGTTCCCGGCGGCGGTCGTGGCGCTGGCCGGTGAGGGTGTGCTGGAGCGCAAGACGATCCTGGGCGCGGTGGCCGACCGGTTCCTGCGGGGCGGGCGGCCCAACGATCTGCGGCCGTTCGTGCTGCTGCACGAGGCGCTGGCGCCGACGGTGGATGAGTTGTCGACGCACGTTCTGGACTACGCACAGCTGCTCGCCGGTGGGCCGGGTTCGGTCGCGACTCTGGCGCAGCGCAGCCTGCGCGCGGTGGACGACGCCGGCCGGCTTGAGCTGGACACGCTGCTGGCGGCGAGTGAGGAGACGCTGCTCCGGACCGAGAAGACGCTGGTCAAGGCGCAGCTGTCGTGGCTGGACAAGGTGGTGCGGCGCGATCCTGCTCGGTCGGGTCAGGTGGTGGTGGCTCTTTCCGGGGCGTTCAGGCACGGCGCGCTGGATGTGCAGGAGCGAGCCCTCGATCTGGTGCTGAAGCATCGGGGAGTGCTCGGGGCGGGCGATCTGGCGTTGGTTGCTGAGGCGGCTTCGGCGCTCGGCGGGAATTTGCCGGGGAGGGCGGCGGAGGTTTTCGGCGCACATCTGATCGATGCCGGGCCGGCCGTTGCTGTCGCTTCGGCGGCGGTGGTCGCGGAGATGCCGGCGCCGGTTGCTGATGGGGCTGAGCTGGCGGAGGAGTTGGCCGCTCTGGTCCATGAGCCGACGGCGATCGGGTGGGAGCGGGTGCTCGCCGGGCTGGTGGCGCTCTACGCGGCGGGTGACCGGGAGTCATTGGCTGCCACGTTGCTGCCGGTGGTCGAGCGCTATTCCGGCTGGTTCGACCCTGACCAGTGGAATGCCGGTTCCTCCTTCGTCAGCCTCGGGCTGGCGATCCGCTTCGCCACCCGGCCGGTGCCGAGGGCCCCCAACGACGACTGGACTCCGTTGAACACGGCCATGCAGTCCCTCGCCGCGGCTGTCCGGACCGCCTGGCAGGAAGGGCGGCGGGGAGCCGGTTCGCCGTTCTCCATGCGGCCTGACGGGGTTCTCGCGCTGCGAGCCGCCGAGGTCGCCGTACACCTGACCGGCACGATGGTTCCGATGACCGTCGCCACGCCGACCCATGTGAACGGCAGCATCGACGCCGGCACCCTGCTGGAACGCTTGCAACGCGCCGAGGCGGAAGGCTGGCAGCCCTGGCCGTTCGACTTCGAGCAGGCGCTGCTCCGCGTACCCCGCAACCCCGGAGACCTGGTCACCGCCCGTGCCGCGCGGCTGACCTCGCCGGCCGGCCGGCAGTACGCCCAGTGGCTCACCAGCGGCGGCCTGCCCGACCCGGTCAGCGAACCGTTCACGCAGCCCGGCGAGCGGGGCCGGGACGGCGGCTGGACCTGGGCCGCCCCGGTGCCCCGGCGGGTGGTGGCCAGCCTGCGCCCGGCCCGCGACGGCGGCCTGCGGCTGGAACGCCAGCTGCTGACGCTGACACCGGTGAAGCACCCGGTCTACATGCCCGGCGACTTCGTACGCAACGAGGACGTCCTCGCGATGGTGCTCCCTCACCACCGCGAGGTCGCCGCGGCCTGGGCACTCGGCGACATCGCGTCCCTGGCCGACCAGAACCAGCGCGACACCGCCCGCCACCTGCTCCCGCTGCTCGCCGACGGCACCGGACCGGCCGGCCCGGCATTGGCGTACGCCGTCGCGTACGCCCTGGCCGCCAAACACGAACCGGACCGTGCGGCAGCCGTGGACACCGTGCTGACGTTGTCCTCCGATGTGACGTTCGCGGGCCTGCTCGGCGCCGCCCTCGCCGACCTGGGCAGCGACGGCACCATCAAGGTGACCCGGGTACTGCCCGCCCTCACCGACCTGCACCGGGCCGGCGCGTCGGTGACGGTGTGGGAGTTGCTGGCGGTGGCCCTGCCCCCACTGCTGACCACGACGGCGCGAACAGTCCCCGACCTGCTGGAGATCGCCAGCCAGGTGGCCGTAGCGCTGGGTCTGAAGGGTGACCTCGTACCGGGCTTGAGTGAGGTGGCCGCCCGCCCCGGCTCTACCCGCGTGGTGAAGGAGGCACAACGCCTGCACGCGATCCTCACCGGATGACCAGACCCACCCGCCCGGCTGGTCCAGCCGGCTGGCTCTGGCTGGCTGGTTCGGCCGGCTGGCTCTGGCTGGCGGTCTCGGCGGCCGTGAGACAGCCGTGACAGCCAGCCGGACCGAATCTTGGAGCCGGCCTCCCGAGCGCCCGGTCACGCCGGCGACCGCCCACCAAGTGCGTGTCGACTTCGGGTGCGGATTGCACCTCCATTCGACACGGGCTGGCGGGCGGGTTGCGGTCCGTGTGTTGATTTTGGGTGCGGATTGCGCCTCAACTCGACACGCACGGGCGGGCTTGGCTGGGGTCAGGGTGGTGGGGTGGTTATGTGGGGGCGGTCGGCGGGGTTGTTCAGGTAGTGGCGGATCGTGGCGGCTACGAAGGGGAGGCCGGCGCCGTTGAACTCCAGGGTGCGGCGGCTTGTTGTCCAGCCGGTGACCGTGACCTGGTCCGGGCTGGTCAGCGAGAGGCGTAGGCGCTGGTCGGTGCTGTCGGTGGGGTTGATTTCGGCGATCGATTGCCAGGGGATGGTCACGGTTCCGGCGTATTTGTCGTTGCGGAGGCCGTCCGGAGTGATCGTCAGGCGGACGCCGTGCCAGAGGGCCCGGGGGTACAGGGCCAGCAACGCCACTCCGATTGCCAGTGCCCAGGAGAACGGGATGCCCATCGGGGTGGTTCCGGACGGGTCCAGGGCCAGCGCGCCCACCAGGCACAGGTGGGCTACGCCGACCAGGGTGACGCCCCCGGTACGCGGGGTGTGGAATCCGGCACCGTCCACCTCGAACGCGTCCGGCCGGCGGCGCGTCGAGGGCGCCACCAGGGTCAGCAGATAGAGCAGGTCGGCGGTGAGGAACGGCAGGAACAGGCACGGTGCCAGGGTGTCCGGGTTGGCGCCGAGAGCCCGGGCCAGCAGGGTGGTCGCCACCAGCGCCGCCGTGACGATCAGAATCGGTCGGCGGTGGCGCGCGATCACCTCGGACAGCGTGCGAATCATAGCCGGATTGTAGGGAATCCTGGTCGATCAACCGTGGGTGGTCAGGTCGTAGACGGTGGTGCCGCCCACTGTGGTGGCCGTGTAGTTCTGCGAGACCCAGGCGGCGATCTCGCTGGATTCGGTGGAGGTGTCGCCGCCTTGGCCCCTGCCCCCTCCGGCGATGTAGTAGTGGATCTCGCCGAGGGCCACGTAGATCTGGAATTCCTCAAGGGTGGGTGACGGGTCGCTGCCGTTCCAGCCGCCCAGGGCGATCACCGCGGTGCCGGTGGCGAGTTCCAGGTCGGCCGCCGAGGTGGCGCCGGAGACTGCCGCTGACCAGCGGGTGGTGGCGGCTTTCAGGAGGGTGTTCAACTCCGCGTTGTTGCTGGACTCGCTCATCCCACCAGGCCTGCCGCCGGCTCCGTCGACGGTCCCGCCGCCGGTTCCGCCGTCGGTATTGGCGGAGGAGGTAGAGGAGTCAGTGGAGGAGGAAGCGGAGGAGTTGGGGGTTGAGCTTGAGGTGTCGCCGGTGCCGGAGGTTGGCGCGCCGGCGGGAGGGGCTGCGGCGCCGGACTCTCGATCGGCCCCGCCGGTGCGGTTGGGGCGCCCTTGGTGCGTACCCGAGAGGGAGCTTGCGGGGCCGGAAGCGGGGAGCGAGCCGGTGTGGGCGACCGTCACCGTGGCTGCGGCGTAAGCCGCGGTTCCGAGGCCGGTGGAGAGGAGGGCGGCGATGATGGCGACCACCGTCAGGCGCCGGAGGTGGGCGAGAGGCGCGGCGAGCGCGAGCGCGGCGATCAGACCGGCCGCGAGCGCGGCCCAGCGCAGTGCGGGGATCCATTCGGTACGCCCCAGCAGGACGAACCCCCAGCCCGCGGTGGACAGAACCATCGTCGCGAGAACGAGGCGTGCCCAGAGCTGAGTCCGGTAAAGCCACAGTACCCGCGCGCCGATCGCGGTGACCGCGGCGATCGAGGGGGCGAGGGCGACGGTGTAGTACGGGTGGATCGTCCCGCTCATGAAAGAAAACGTGACGCCGGTGACCAGCAACCAGCCGCCCCAGAGGAGCATGCCGGCGCGGGCCCGGTCGGTGCGCGGCGCGGTCCACTTCACGGCGAGGACGGTGACGAGAGCGATCAGCGCGGCGGGGAGCAGCCAGGAGATCTCGGTGCCCATGGATTCGCCGAAGAGGCGTCCGATGCCGGCGGAGCCGCCGAACGAAGCGCTGCCGGCGGAGGAACCAAGGATGCGGCCCAGGCCGTTGTAGCCGAGGGCCAGCTCCCAGAGGGAGTTGTTCGTCGAGCCGGCGATGTACGGCCGGGAGGAGGCCGGCCAGAGCGAGACGAGCGCGACATACCAGCCGGCGGAAACGATGAGGGTGACGCCGGCCAGCAGCAGATGCCTGATCCGCCTGCCCAGCGTGGCCGGCGCGGCCACCAGGTACACCAGCGCGAACGCGGGCAGCACCAGGAACGCCTGCATCATCTTGGTGAGGAACCCGAATCCGAGCAGCACGCCGGTCAAGGCCAGCCACGTCGCCGACGCGCGCTCGGTGGCCCGGACCGTCGTGTACGCGGCCGCGGTCATCAGCAGCACCAGCAGCGCGTCCGGGTTGTCGTAACGGAACATCAGCACGGCCACCGGCGTGACCGCGAGGGCAGCGCCGGCGAGCATGCCGGCGGCGTACCCGAACCAGCGCCGCACCGCCGCGTGGAGCAGCGCGACACTGGCCACGCCCATCAGGGCCTGCGGCGCGAGGATCGCCCAGCTGTTCACCCCGAAGATCCGGGCAGAGAGTCCCATCACCCACATGGCGGCGGGCGGCTTGTCGACGGTGATCGCGTTGCCGGCGTCGAGCGAGCCGAACAGCCACGCCTTCCAGTCCTGCGCGCCGGCCTGGGCGGCGGCCGCGTAGAAGCTGTTTCCCCAGCCCGAGGCGCTCAGGTCCCACAGATACAGGGCTGCCGTCGCGGCCAGCAGGAGCGCCAATCCGGTGCGCCGGCGCGGGGTCGTCGTCATACGGACAAACGTCGCCATCAGTTCTACGACGGCTATGTGATCAATCTGTGGGTCCTCTATGAGCGGACAACGCCAGCGTCGGCCGGAAGTCCGTGCCACGATGGCCGAGTTGTGCTAGTTAAAACGGCCGGAGTGGGAGAGATGAGCGAACACGTTTCCGACAGCGCCGAGTGGCAGAGCCTTCAGGGGCTCGCGGAGAAATTCTCAGCGGTGCACCTCCGCGACCTGTTCGGCAGCGACCCGCAGCGCGGCGAGCGCTACGCCGCCGAGGTGGCCGATCTGTACGTCGACTACAGCAAGAACCTGGTCACCGACGAGGTGCTGACCGCGCTGTTCGCGGTCGCGCAGCGGGCGAAGCTCAGCGAGAAGATCACCGCGATGTTCGCCGGTGAGCACATCAACGTGACCGAGGACCGGGCGGTGCTGCACACCGCGCTGCGCCTGCCGCGGACGGCGTCGCTGGTGGTGGACGGCCAGGACGTGGTGGCCGACGTGCACGGCGTGCTGGACCGGATGGGCGCGTTCGCCGACAAGGTCCGCTCGGGGGAGTGGACCGGGCACACCGGGAAGCGGATCACCACGATCGTGAACATCGGGATCGGTGGGTCGGATCTCGGTCCGGTCATGGCGTATGAGGCGCTGAAGGAGTACTCCCAGAGGGATATCAGCGCCCGTTTCGTCTCTAACATCGATCCGACGGATTTGTACGAAAAAACCGTCGATCTCGACCCGGCATCGACGTTGTTCATCATTGTCTCCAAAACGTTCACCACTCAGGAGACGCTCACCAACGCGCGCGAGGCCCGGAAGTGGCTTTTGTCCGCTCTGGGAGACGACTCCGCTGTCGCCAAGCACTTCGTGGCCGTGTCGACAAATGCCGAAAAAGTGGCTGATTTCGGTATCGACACCGACAACATGTTCGGCTTCTGGGACTGGGTCGGCGGCCGCTACTCGCTCCCGTCCGCGGTCGGCCTGAGCGTGCTCATCACCATCGGCAAGGAGAACTTCGCCGAGATGCTCGGCGGATACCACGCCGTCGACGAGCACTTCCGGACCACGCCGATCGAGCGGAACGTCCCGGCCCTGCTCGGCCTGATCAACGTCTGGTACGACACGTTCCTCGGCGCGCAGTCGCATGCGGTTCTTCCGTACGCGCAGTACCTGCACCGCTTCGCCGCGTACCTCCAGCAGCTCACCATGGAGAGCAACGGCAAGTCGGTCCGGCTCAACGGCGACCCGGTGAACTTCCAGACCGGCGAGGTCTTCTGGGGCGAGCCCGGCACCAACGGGCAGCACGCGTTCTACCAGCTGATCCACCAGGGCACCAAGCTGATCCCGGCGGACTTCATCGGCTTCAGCGTGCCGAACCACGACATCGGCGAGATGCACGACCTCTTCATGTCGAACTTCCTGGCGCAGACGGGTGCGCTGGCGTTCGGCAAGACGCTGGAGCAGGTCACCGCCGAGGGTTCTTCGGAAAAGGTGGCGCCGCACCGGGTCATGCAGGGCAACCACCCGACCACCACGATCCTGGCGGAGAAGCTCACGCCGGCGACGTTCGGGCAGCTGGTGGCGCTCTACGAGCACATCACGTTCACCCAGGGCATCGTCTGGGAGATCAACTCCTTCGACCAGTGGGGCGTCGAGCTCGGCAAGGTGATGGCGAACCAGCTCGCACCGAAGCTGACCTCGGCGGAAGCACCGGCCGACGACGCCGACTCGTCGACGAACGTGCTGATCAAGCGGTACCGCGCGGCGCGCGGTCGCTGAGCAGTGCCTCGTCAAAAAGTGTCGTAGGGGGTCTTTAGGCTCGGTGTCGTGGAAGCATCTGCGGCACTGAGCCTTCGCCTCTCCTGTCTGGCGCTGGGCGCGCATGAGAAGTCGACGGTGCATGACGTCGTCGAGTGGTTCGGCGCCATGCAGGCCCAAGATCTCAACAGCGTCCTGTGGTCACTCGGTGTGCGTCTTCCCGGCTCGTCGTTGCCATCGATCGTGACCGCGACCGAGGACCGGTCGGTGGTCCGCACCTGGCCGATGCGCGGCACCGTCCACCTCATCCCGTCCGCCGACGCGCACTGGATGCTCGACCTCACCGGCGTCCGCCAGCTCACCGGCGTCGCCAGCCGCTGGGACTACCTCGGCCTCGACGAGAAAACCGCGAACCTCGCGATGGAACTGCTCGCCGCCGCTCTGACGAGCGCCGGCGGCCGCCTGACGCGATCCGGGTGCCTGGGCGCGCTCACCGAGGGCGGCATCGACGTGAGCGGCCAGCGCGGTTACCACCTTCTTTGGTACGCGTCCCAGCGCTCACTGACAGCCATAGCACCGAATTCCGGGGCCGAGCAGACGTTCGTGCTGCTTGATGACTGGGTGCCGTCCCGGTTCACCCCGTCGTCACGGGAGGAGGCTCTCGCACTGCTGGCCACTCGATACTTCCGGTCGCACGGTCCGGCGACGGTGAAGGACTTCGCGGGGTGGACGAGTCTCGGTGTCCGCGACGCGCGGCTCGGGATTTCCGGCGCGGGGCTCGTCGCCGTGGATGTCGACGGTGCCGAGATGTGGGCTTCCCCGGAGCTGCTTGATGCCGGCCCTGTTCGCGGGCGGTGGGCGCTGCCGGGGTTCGACGAGTTCATGCTCGGTTATAAGGACCGGTCGCTGATGGCGACACGCGATCAGCTGGCGAAAGTCGTGCCCGGCAACAACGGCGTGTTCCAGTCGACCCTGGTGGCGGACGGGCGGGTTGTCGGGCTGTGGAAACGGACACTGGGCAAGAAAGCGGTGTCGGTGAGCGTACAGAAGCTCATGGATTTTGATCTTGAGGAGTTCCGTCCGTCGCTGGAGGGATATGCGGGTTATCTCGGGCTGCCGTTAATAGTTAAGAACCCTTGATATTTACGGATGTGAACGCCACTATGTGTGGCACACGTCCGCATGTGTCAGGGAGCCGTTATGGGTGTTCGTCGCGGTCTGGTCGCGCTGGTTGCCGGAGTGGGGGTGGCGCTCGGTGCGGTGATGATCTATTCCCCCGCAGGTCAGGCCGCTGTGGCCTGCTCCTCGACGGTGTGGGCGGAGGGTGTTTCGTATACGGCGGGGCAGCAGGTCACCTATCAGTCGCGGCTCTATCAGGCTCTCGTGACGCACACGGCGTGGGCGGGCACGGGTTGGAACCCGGTCGCGGCGCCGACGTTGTGGAAGGATCTTGGAGCCTGCAGCGGCTCGTCATCGCCGTCGCCTTCTGTTTCGTCTTCTCCCTCGTCATCGCCTTCTGTTTCTCCGTCTGCTTCGCCCTCCACCTCGCAGCCCGCTTGTGCGATCAAGGGCCGGCCGGCCGGCAAGGTGCTGCAGGGTTACTGGGAGAACTGGGACGGCGCCTCCAACGGCGTGCACCCCGGCCTCGGCTGGATCCCGATCAACGACAGCCGGATCACGGCGCACGGCTACAACGTGCTGATGGCCGCGTTCCCGGTGATCCGCTCGGACGGCACGGTCCTCTGGGAGAACGGCATGGACGCCGGCGTGAAGGTGCCGACGCCCGCCGAGATCTGCGCCGCGAAAGCCGCCGGCGCCACCGTGCTGATGTCGATCGGTGGTGCCGCCGCGGGCATCGACCTGAGCTCCAGCGCCGTCGCCGACAAGTTCGTCGCCACGATCGTGCCGATCCTGAAAGCCGGCAACTTCGACGGCATCGACATCGACATCGAGACCGGCCTGACCGGCAGCGGCAGCATCGGCACGCTGTCGGCGTCCCAGGCCAACCTGATCCGGATCATCGACGGGGTGCTCGCCGCGATGCCGTCGAACTTCGGCCTGACGATGGCGCCGGAGACGGCGTATGTCACCGGTGGCAGCGTGGTGTACGGCTCGATCTGGGGCTCCTACCTGCCGATCATCAAGAAGTACCTGGACAACGGCCGTCTCTGGTGGCTGAACATGCAGTACTACAACGGGTCGATGTACGGCTGCTCCGGTGACTCGTACGCCGCCGGAACCGTGCAGGGCTTCACCGTGCAGACCCAGTGCCTGAACAACGGCCTGACCATCCAGGGCACCACCATCAAGATCCCGTACGACAAGCAGGTCCCGGGTCTGCCGGCGCAGTCCGGTGCCGGTGGTGGATATATGACGCCGGCGCTGGTGACCCAGGCGTACAACAGCGTTCCCGGCATCAAGGGCCTGATGACCTGGTCGATCAACTGGGACGGCTCGAAGGGCTGGACCTTCGGCGACACCGTGAAGGCGCTGCAGGGCCGCTGACCGGTTCCGATCAAAAGGGCCGCCCCACCGTCCGGGGCGGCCCTTTTCACAGGATTCCGGCTGCCTCCGCGGCGAGTTCGGATCGGATGACCTCCAGCAGGCGGCCCACCCAGTTGGTCCCGGACCGGCCGCCCCGGCTCCAATAGCGCGCATCCCCCGTGCCGTAGAGGATCCGGTGCTCCCCGGTCGAGAGCAGAGTCGCGGCGATCGCGGGATGCCGCCGGAACTTGTCCCGTAGCAGGACACCCATCACCGCGAGACGCGCGGCCGTCCAGTCATCACGCCTGGGGGCCTCCGCTCCGAGCGAGGCCGCATCCCGCCCTCGCCCGGCCGCGACGATCCGGTCGTGTGCCGCGTCGTCGCTGGTGGACAGCGCCCAGTAGGCATGCGTCACGCTCGGGTACTCCCGCCCCCGATGCACCACGATCGCCGGGTAGTCGTTCTGCAGCACCTCGATGCCCGGCGGATCCGGCCAGCCCTGCGGATACACCGTGTGGCTCACCGTCATCGGCGGTGTCGTCGCCGGACCGTCCGCGCTCTGCCGGGCCGCCCATTGCGCTTCCGCGGGCCGCTGCCTGCGGAAATAGTCCAGGGCGCTCTCCCGGCTCGCCTCGGTCACCGTCAGCTCGGTGCCGGGACGCCGGGCCGGGATCCGCTCACCCGGCTCGGCGAGCAGAATCCGGGCCGGCACGTCGTTGTGGTCCATGTCGCCGAGGAAATAGATCCGCCGGTGCTCGGGAATCGCCAGGTAAGCCGCCCGCGCGGCTTCCAGCCCCGCCGCGGCCGGCGCCTCCGCGTAATCCAGAAAGGCTTCGTAGGCGCGGCGTGACGAGTCCGGCCGCTCGTTGAGGCGATCCACCTCGTCGGCGAGGTCGCCGATCACGAGCTCGGGTGTCAGCCAGGACTCCAGCCGCGCCGGACCAGTAGCCGTGCCCTCGATGATGATCCTCGCGCCCTCGGGCGGCGCCAGGGTCAGGGTGCCGTCGCCGAATGCGGCACCGAGACCGTCGAAATCGGTCGTCGTCCACCGCCAGGCGACGACGCCGTCGGCGTAGACGCCGAGTGTGGTCAGAACGTAGCGATCCTGGTCACGGACGAAGATCAGGCGCTGCCGCCCCCGGACGACATCGTCCTCGACGTTTCGTGAGGTCGGAGTGGTGTCCGGCATGCGGCGAGTCTATCGGCGAAATAGATCCTGTATGGACAGCGGCGTTAAGGTGCCATCGATGCAAGAGTTGATCGAAAGCGCCTCATCCGGCCCGTGGGGCATCATCGTCGGCGCCGCGTTCGGGGTGGTCGCCTCCGTCCTGTTCGAGGACCGCCTGCTCAGGATCCGCCAGGGGACCGCCCGGCGCGCCCGGGTGCTCCGATCGAGGATCCGCCGCACGCTTCCGGAGCAGGCCGACCTGTTCACCCTCGGCCCGCTGCGCACGTCGGTACGCATCATCGAGGGCGACGGCACCCAGGTCATCGACGAGCAGCGGATCCGGGTCATGGTCACCCACCGGCCGGTCGAGGTGCCCGACGAGATCCGGCCGTGGATCGACGAGGTGGCGGCGTTGCAGGAGGTCCGGCGGCAGCGCGGCGAGCCGGCGTTCTGGAACGGCCCGCGCTACGCGGTCGACGGCCTGTCCATCGGCCGGTCACCGCTGAGTGAGCAGCCGGAGATCTGCCTGCGGGTCCGCGAGTCCGACTACTTCACGTTCCTCGCCACCCAGCAGCTCGACCGCCCGCTGCCCGGTGGCGGCACGCTCCGCGGACGATACGTCGACGGGCACGACGCGCCGGTTTTTCTGCGCAACAGCTTCGGCGCCAACGCCGCCCTGATCACCGCGGACGACCAGCTGATCTTCGGTCGCCGCAGCGCCGACGTCGGCACCCGGCCCGGCGCGTGGGGGCCCTCCGCGGCCGAGGCCCTGTCCCGCAACCTGGACTCGGACGGCCGGTCCGCTCCCGAGCTGTACCGGCTCATGCGCCGCGGGATCCTCGAGGAACTCGCCCTGGAACCGGACGAGTACCTGCTCGAAATGCTCTCGTTCTTCATCGACACCGAACTCCAGCAGTGGGGCAGCGCCTTCGTCGGGTCGCTGCGGTCGGTGACCGCCGAGGAACTCCTCGCCCGCCGGTCCCGGGGCGCGCCGGACAAGTGGGAGAGCGAAGAGCTGCGGATGGTGCCGTTCCAGATCGGTCCGGTGCTGCGGTTCATCGCTGACGGGCACCGCACCGGCGACCTGGTCCCTGCTCTGCCGGTGGTCGCATACATGGCCCTGGTGCACCGGTTCGGGCGGCGCGCTGTCGAACGGGCCGCCGCGAAGCTGCTCCGCAATGGTTGACTCGGATGATGTTCAGTGAACTCGCCGGAACTCTGCACCAGGAGACCATCGACTCGGTTCTGCTGAGGGACAACCCGCTCGGCGACCCGCACGTCCGCCCGCTCTGGGTCTACACCCCGCCTGGGTACGCCTCGACCGACGAGCGTTATCCCGCGATCTACGTGATCCAGGGGTACTCCGGCCAGGTCGAGATGTGGGGCAACCGCCAGGCGTTCCGCCAGCCGTTCCTGGTCACCGCCGACCAGGTCTTCGCCCAGGACCACGCGCCCGGTTGCATTCTCGTCTTCGTCGACGCGTGGACGGCGTACGGCGGCTCCCAGTTCGTCGACTCGCCCGGCACCGGGAAGTACCACTCGTACCTCTGCGACGAGGTCGTCCCCTGGGTCGACGCCCGTTTCCGGACGATCGCCGACCGCGAATCCCGCGCCATCTCCGGCAAATCCTCCGGCGGCTTCGGCGCGATGATCACCCCAATGCTGCGCCCCGATCTGTTCGGCGCGCTCGCCACCCACGCCGGCGACGCCCTTTACGAATACTGTTACCTCAACGAATTCGCGAAATCCGCCCGAGCCCTGCGCGAATACGACCACGACATCCTGAAATGGTGGGACGACTTCCGTTCCCGGATCGCCCTCACCAAAGAACACGACATGTCATTGACGCTGCTCCTGGGCTGCACGGCGGCCTTCTCCGCCGACCCGGACGGCACACCCCGCCTGCCGTTCGACCCGCGCTCCGGCCAGATCATCCCGGAACTCTGGGACCGCTGGCTGGCCTGGGACCCGATCCGCATGATCGACCGCTACACCGCCGAATTGCGCTCCCTGCGCGCCGTCTGGATCGACGCCGGAACCCGCGACGAATGGTTCCTCGACCTGGGCGCCGAAGCCTTCAACGACGGCCTGAACCGCATTGGCCTCCCGCCGGAACGCGTCAACTTCGAACTGTTCCCGGCCTCGCACGGCGGCATCGACTACCGCTACCCCCTGGCCGTCACATGGCTGGCCCACCGCCTCCAACGCTGAAAACCCCGCCGCCGGTCACCCCGATCCCACCGCCCAAGCTCCCCCTCGGGTACGCCCAAAGCCCTCCAGCCTCCACCAAAGCCCCCAGAACCGGTGGCGTGGCCCGTCCTAGCGTGTCGTTTTCCGGTTCGGTGGGGCGTGGCCCGTTCCCGCGTGTCGATTTCTGGTTCTGGTTCTGGTTCTGGTTCGCCCGGCGTCCCGGCCCGACACGCTCGGCGCGCCTGCACGCTGCGGTGGCACCCGCGACGGGAAAGCGGCAATGTGACACACGGAGAGCTTCGCCTCGACCACTCAGCGTGTCAGTGTTGACGGGTGACGCCGCCGCTACCGGAAGCCGGAGCCCGGCCACCCGCGCCCGGACCACTTCCGGTCCGCCGCCACCTGGTGGCCCTGCCCCGCGGCCGCCCACACGCCACCGCGCCGCAGCCGTCCACCGCGTCTCAGTCACCCGCCGCGTCGCCGCTGTCTACCGTGTCTCCGCTGCTCGCCGCGTCCTCGCTGTCCACCGTGCCGCAACCGCTTGCCGCATCTCTGCTGCTCAGCGTGCCCGCGTACCCCGTCGCGCCGGAGCTCGCCCGGCGGCATCTCATCCTCCTGCCCCGAGTACGCCCGCCAACCCTGAACCGCCCCACCGTGCCGATCCCGCACCACCCACGGCCAACGGTCCCCATTACATCGGGGCTGGAGTACGGTCCCGCATCCCGACGGGACCTGCGCCCCACGGTCGCCGTCGTCGCAGCGCTCCTCACCCTGCTCGCCCTCTGCGGAGGAGCACTGATGACACTCGCCACCGCTCTGTAGCCCGCCGAAGCCCCTAGTCCTTCGCCGCCCCATCGCCCAGACAAGCCGCCCGCCACAGCACCGCCGACGCCGGACCGCCGACACCGGACCACCGACACCCGGACCGCCGACGCCGGCACCGCCGTCACGGAGGGTGCGTGTCGGGCAAGGTGTGCTGTCGTTGGCGGCCGGATCTTGGAAACCTGTGGGTGCTCTGACCCCCACAAGTTTCCATAAAGCCAGCACGCTGCACCTTTGTGGTAGCAGCGCGTCACCGCGGCGCGCGGTCCACCCGAATTCGACACGCAGCCCGGCGGCCTTCCCGGCAACTCGTGACTTTGCGGTTGATCGGGCGGCCAAACCGCACAAGATCGGTGCTAGCCACCGCCACCGCCGAGATCCAGGCATCTAACAGCCGTCACACAGGCTGAAGTCACCTAGATCGCGACGGCCTGACCGTCCGGCGAGCTACCACCCGCCAACTCCACGGTCGCCCCGCCAACGACTCCACGGTCACGGCTCCAAAGCCGCCCCGGCGATGACCATCCAGCCGACGACTCCCCACCACCCGACCAACGACCTCACCACCACCCCGACCAACGACCTCCCCACTAAGCGACCCCCGCGACCTGCGCGATATCCCACTCCCCGTTGTGCACCAGATATCCCCGCCCCACCCCGATCCTCACCGGCGCCCGCCGCGGCAACGTAACCCCCAGCAGATCCCCGTCCAGGTCAACATTCGGCCGCAGCAACAACCCCGCCTTGGACCGCCGCACCACCTGAGTCCAATGCCCGTACAAACTCCGCAGAGCATCGGCCCGCCCCGCCACCACGAAATGCAGATCCGGCAGCCCAGCCCCGAGCAACCCGCCCAGAGCCCCGTCAGCGTCGTCGAACCCCTCGGCATCGTCGACCAGCAGAACCGCCGGCCCGGAAACACCCCGCAACGACGCCAGCAGAGCGGCCGCCGGCCCGCCACCGACGGCGAACGCATCCAGCAACCCGCAGTCCCGCAACGGCGACCGCCGCCCGCCGATCCCCGCCACGTGAGCCCGTCCCCGCAGAACCTCGGCCACCGCCAGCAGAGCCGTACTCTTCCCGCACCGGGCCGGCCCCGCGATCAACGCGTGATCACCCTCGTAGAGCACCAGCGAAGCCGTCCCCAGATCCGACTCCCGGACCCCGATCGGCAACCGCCAGGGCTCACCGGCAACGACCGGATCAGGCAGATCACCGACCGCCACCGACGACGGCAGCACCCCGATCCGAGCCGCGACCCGGGGCCCGTCCGGGTACTTGGCGGCCACCAGGCCCGCCATTCCCGCGGACGACGGCGACGGCTTACCGACTTGCGCCTGCAACCCTGACGGCAACGCCACGAACCGCCCCGGCACCCGAGCCGGCACATCCTTGCGCGTCAGCCCGGCCTGCACATAGTCATAGGGATCCGGCAGCCGGTAGAGCCACCGCTGAGTGGTGACCGACGTCCACGCCGCCGGCACGCTGCTGAACCGATCAGCCGTCACCGCGAACCAGATACCCGCCGCGGTCCCGTCCGCGTACAACCGGGTGACCAGATCCATGATCGCAAGCCCGTCGACGTCGTCGAACTCGGCGCGCATCGCGGACAGATTGTCGATCAGCACGAGCAACGGGCGGCGCGGCGGCCCACCCGAACGCCGCAGATCCAGCTCACCCCGCAGATGCCGGACGAGCCGCACCTGCCGTTCCCGATCATCAGCCGCGATCACCGCCCCGGCATGCGGAAGCGTGTCCAGAACCGCGAGATCCCCGGTCCCGTAGTCCACCGCGTAGATCTCCAGTTCATCAGGCGCCCGCGCCACCGCCAGGCTGAGCGCCAGCGCGATCAGCGTCGTCGTGGTCCCGCTACCGGTGATCCCGAACAGCAGCAGATTCCCCGCCGCCGGATCCCACCCGACCGGAACCTGCCGCTGGTTGTCCGGATCATCAGCGAGCGCTACGACAGCCCGCACATCCGACGGCACCAGCGTCGCCAGGTCGAGGTCACCGCCGAGCGGTTCCGGCCACGGCCGGTGCGGTGCCGGCATCCCGTTCGCCGCCTCCGCGACGGCGTCGACCAGCCGCGCCAGGTCCGTGCGGCTCGATCCCGCTGCCGCGCCAGCGGCGGCGTCCGTTCCGGACACCTCAGGGGTACGCGTACCAGCACTCTCCCCGAACGTAAAAGGCTCCACCGACACGGGCGAGTCGTCCCCACCGCCGGACGCCGTGGTGACCAGCGCCGTCTGGATGGGCACGACCTCACCGGGCCCGAGCCGCACATACGCCCGCCCGGGCAGCAGGCGGCTCAGCTCGGCGGCGTCGCGTACCCCGATGACGTCGACCGAGTCGGCGGCGTCCTGCACCCGCAGCGCCACCCGCAGGTTGGTATTGGTTCTGATGTTGTCGTTGACCGCGCCGGACGGCCGCTGGGTGGCCAGGATCAGATGCACGCCGAGCGTCCGCCCGCGTTGCGCGATCCCGACCAGCGCGGTGAGGAAGTCCGGCAGTTCCTTGGCCATCGTGGCGAACTCGTCGATCACCACGACGAGCCGGGGCATCGGCTCGGTGTCGGCGGCGCCGCTGCGGACGTACTCGATGAGGTTGTCGGCGCGCACCTCCCGCAGCCGGCGCTCGCGGCGCCGCAGTTCCGCCTCCAGAGCGCGCAGCGCGCGTTCGCCGAGCTGTTCGTCGAGGTCGGTGACGAGGCCGACGGTGTGCGGCAGGCGTGAGCACTCGTCGAACGCGGCCCCGCCCTTGTAGTCCATCAGCACGAACGTGAGGTGCTGCGGATCGGCGTTGGTGGCGAGCGCGGCGACCAGGCTGCGCAGCAGTTCGCTCTTGCCGGAGCCGGTGGTACCGCCGATCAGGCCGTGCGGCCCGTCCCGGATCAGGTCGAGGGTGAACACGCCGCGATCGGTCATGCCGAGCGGCGCGGCGAGGGCGAGCGGGTCGGCGCGCTGCCAGCGTTCCCGGATGGCCGTCGCGTCGATGCCGGCCAGCCCGAGCATCGGCAGCAGCCGCACCCCGTCGGGGATCCCGGCACCGGTACGCCGCAACTCCGGGTCGTCGAACCGGGCCAGATGCCGCGCACAGGCTCGAGCTTCGACGGGGGACAGCCCGGCGAGCAGCACGTTCTCCACAGCGGTGCCGTCAGCCGGCCGGCGTACGGTGGCGTCGCCGTCCGGACCCAGGATCTCGATCACCGTGTCGCAGGCGGCCGGCAGCCGGTCCGGGGTGGACGCGAGCACGATGCCGGCGACCGGCACCGGGGGATCGGCCTGTCCGAACACGCTGGTCTTGCGAACGCGGGCCGCGTTCAGCAGGTCCCGTCCCGGGGCGTGCACCCCCTCGGTCAGCACGTCCGAGTCGAGCACGACCAGGGCGGTTCCGGCCGCGCCGCCGGCGGCCAGCTGCCGGAGCATGGCGTCGCTGCGGTCCCGCCGGTGCGACAGCCACTGCCCGCTGTCGTCACCGAGCCGGGTGTGCGGCAGCCACTTGCACCAATCCCATCCGGGTTCGCGGCCGTCGTCGGCGAAGACACCGATCGTCAGGTCGGCCGGCCCGTGGTGGACGGCCGCCTGGCAGAGCAGGCTGCGGGCCACGGCGAGGGCGGCGGCCCGGTCACCGGCGATGCCGACCACCCCGCCATGGTTCAGCCGGACCTCGACCGGGGCGGCCGGCAGGCGTACCGCGTCGATCCGTTCGGTGACCGCCTCCGGCATCGGGCCGCCCTCGGCGCGTACCGGTGGCTTCCACGTCAGCGCGGCGATCCCGGCGTTGAGCAGCAGGTAGTCCTCGTGGTGCGGGCGGCGTTCCCACAGCCGGGTGCTGGGCAGTTCGGCGCGGCGCAGCGTCTCGGCGGGGTCGGCCAGGATGTGCCGCAGCCGGTCGCGCTCGGCCGCCCCGGCGTCGGCCATCCGGGTGTCGAGCTCGTCGAGGCCCTCGGCGAACTTCTTCTTCCCCTCGGCGGACTCCTTGCGGTTGCGCCGCCGCGACTCCAGGTACGTGCCGATCCCGATCAGCGGCGACAGCAGCGCGAACAGCCCGAACCGCAGATCCCGGGTGATCGCCACCATCAGCACCGCGATCACCAGCGGCCCGAGCGTCGACGCCACGCTGAAGTGCGCCTTGGACGGCTCCTTCGGCTCGGCCGGCGCGGTCGTCTCGGCGGGCAGCGGCGGCGGTGCGGTACGCGGTGGCCGGTTGAACGACACGGTCCCGCCCCGGCCCAGATGCCGCCGCAGGTCCAGCCCGGCCGGCCGGTCCGCGTCACCGGCCCGGCGCACCGCGAGCGCCACGGCACCGACCTCGACGACGTCACCGGGCGCGAGCGAGGCGGGTTCGGACACCCGCACCCCATTGATGTGTACGCCGTTGGCGGCACCCAGATCACCGACCGTCACGCCGTCCGGCGCCACGGTGAGCACACAGTGTTCCCGCGACACGGTCTCGTCGTCGAGGCGGATCGCGGCCTGCGGACTCCGGCCCACCAGCCACTGCCCGGGCGGCAGCGGAAACACCCGCCCGGCGCTCAGCCCCGCGACGGTGACCGCCGTGAAGTCCGCCGGCGGGTCCTGCCGCGCGAGGTGCCCGGAGGCCGCGCCGAGCACGGCGCCCTCGTGCAGCCCCGACTCGGCGATCGGCGTGACCGTCTCCACCGGCCGCCCGTCGATCACCGCGAGCCCGGGGTCGGGTGCTCCGAGCGTACGAAAGAGGTCCGCAAGGGTGGCGTCCCGGCTGCGTGGGCGAACCGCGACCTCGACCCCCGCAAGGCCCGGAGGGCCTGCCTCGCCACCCGGCGCAAAGATGATGTGCACGACCACCCCGCCCTCGTCGTGAGGACCAGGCTAACCGGAGATATCCATTCAGGTGGATGTTGATCGCCGGGCGCCGCCGGGTCGCGCGGGAACAGTAGTGTTCCATTGTGGCCATCTCGGAGCCCACCCGACTGCGTACCCTCCTCGCCTACCTGCGCCCGCACCGCCGCACCATGCTGTTCGGCCTGGTTCTCGGCCTGATCGGTAACGCGGCCGGCCTCGCCACTCCGCTGGTCACCAAGTGGGTGCTCGACTCGTTCGGCGGCGGCCTCGACCTGCGCGCCCCGATCGGCACGCTGCTGGTCCTGGTGATCGCCGGCTCGGTGATCACGCTCTGGCAGTGGATCCTGATGGGCCGGCTCGCGCAGCGCATCGTGCTCGACGCCCGCACATCGATCATCAAGCGCTATTTCCAGGCCCGCATCCACGACATCCAGCGCCGCTCGACCGGCGAGCTCGTCACCCGGGTCACCTCGGACACCGGTCTGCTGCACGAGGCGTCCGGCAGCATCGTCGGCCTGATCAACGCGAGTGTCGGGCTGGCCGGCACGATCGTACTCATGGGTGTTCTTGATCTGACCCTGCTCGGCTGCACCCTGGCCTCGGTGATCGTGGTCGCGATCCTGATGACCCGGTTGCTGCCGCGGATCGGTGCGGCACAGACCGCCGCGCAGGAGTCGGTCGGCCAGCTCGGCGCGAACCTCGAAGGCGCCCTGCGCGCGATCCGCACGGTCAAGGCGAGCCGCGCGGAGCAGCGCCAGAGCGACCGGATCGTCGGCAACGCCCAGGACGCGGCCGAGCACGGCTTCCGCGCCGCCAAGATCTCCGCCGCGGTGTGGACGATCTCCTGGTCCGGCATCAACTTCGCGATCATCCTGATCCTCGCGGTCGGCGCCTGGCGCGCCAGCGAAGGCCTGCTGCAGGTGTCCGCGCTGGTGGCGTTCCTGCTCTACGTCTTCCAGCTGATGGGCCCGATCAGCGAGCTCACCCAGAACCTGACGGCCCTCCAGGCCGGGATCGCGGCCGCGGGCCGCATCAACGAACTCAACGACATCGTGGCCGAGCAGGGCGACTCGCCGCCGGCTCCTTCAGGGGTACGCACGAACGGCCCCGTCCTCGAGTTGCGCAACGTGTCGGCGAGCTACGGCCCGGACGCCCCGCAGGCCGTCACCGGCATCGACCTGGAGATCCCCCGCCGTGGCCACCTGGCGATCGTCGGCCCGTCCGGCGCCGGCAAGACCACAGTGTTCTCGCTGCTGCTGCGCTTCCTCGAACCGGTGAACGGCGAGATCCTGCTGGACGGCAGCCCCTACGCGGACTACTCCCACCAGCAGGTCCGCGCCCGCCTGGCCTATGTGGAGCAGGAGACCCCGGTGGTCCCCGGCACGATCGCCGAGAACCTGCGCTACACCCACCCGGACGCCACTGACGACGAGCTGCTCACGGCCCTGCGCGCGGTCCGCCTGGACGACAAGATCAACGAGCTGCCGGACGGGGTGGAGACGTCCCTGAACTCCACGGACCTCTCCGGCGGCCAGCGGCAACGGATCGCCCTGGCCCGCGCCCTGCTCCGTACCCCTGACGTCCTGCTGCTGGACGAGGCCACCGCCCAGGTCGACGGCCTGACCGAGGCGGCGGTCCAGGATTGCGTACGCGCCCGGGCCTCGACCGGCGCCGTGGTGACGATCGCCCACCGCCTGTCCACCGTCCTGGACGCCGACCGCATCGTGGTCATGGAGAACGGCCGCATCCGCGCGACCGGAACCCACCCCGAGCTGTACGCCACCGACGACCTCTACCGCCGCCTGGTCGAGGCGTTGCGGATAGCGGCGTCAGTCCCGGCCTGACCTTCCCTTCGTGGCAAGGGTCGCCGTGATCGGCCGGCTGGACGGCGAGGAGCGCGCGAAGCTGGCGCTGTTCGCGTGTGCGTTGCGGCAGGCCGGCCACGCCCCGGTCATTGTCGACGCGGAGCTGTTCCGGGCCGGCCTCTGCTTCTATGCCGACGGGTCGGTCCGGTGCTCACCGGGCGCCGTGGTCCAGACCGTCGCGCGCCTGGAGGGCCACCACCGGCTGCTGGACGGCACACCCGCGGTGGCAGTGGCCACCGCCGTCCCGCTGATCACGGCCGGCGGCGGGGGAGCGGCCGGCGCTGTCCGGGTGGACGCTGTCCTGATCGACGCTGTTTTGATCGACGCTGTCCTGATCGACGCGATCGACATCGACCGGAGGCTGGAGTTCGAAGGGCTGTACCGGCAGGTGGGCACCATCCCCTGGGAGTCGGTCCTGAACGTGACCTTCAAAAACCGGACCCGCCACCTGCTCGACGGCCACCTCCCACAGCCGAGGTGGGCCGTGGCAACCCCCGGCGACGATCCGTCGCTGGTGAGGCACGGTGTCAGCGAGGGCGACGTATGGGTGAAATCCCCGAACGACACCCACGGCCGAGGCGTCCACTTCGTAGCCCACGGCGAGGGCATCGACAAGCCGGTGCGGTCCGCGATGCGCGACACCCCCGACGGCCGTCTGTGCCTGATCGAAGAGGACATCCACCCGCTCTCCCGCGCCGGTCGAGCGGATCTGTCGGTCACTGTCGTCGGTGGGCGGGCGGTCCACGCGGTCTGGCGCTTCCACCACGAGCGGCGCGCACCCACGAACAGCGCCCACGGCGGCTGGTCGGTGGCCGCCGACGTGGCGTCCCTCCCGGCCGCCACCCGAGAGCTCGCCGAGCAGGCCCTGACAGCCGCAGGCCTCACCTACGGCAGCGCCGACCTCTTCGGCGCCACGATCGGCGAACTCAACCTGCAACCCGGCGGCCACAGCCCCGGCTTCCTCGAACGAGTGGTCACACCCCTGGTGGCAGCCCTCCGCGTCCGATAATGCGGGGGTGCTGATCGGTCGGCTGGCGAGGGCGGCGGCCCTCGCGTGCTCCGGAGCCGTGGTGGCCCTTGCCC
Organism: Actinoplanes lutulentus; assembly: GCF_003259845.1. Lineage (GTDB taxonomy): Bacteria > Actinomycetota > Actinomycetes > Mycobacteriales > Micromonosporaceae > Actinoplanes > Actinoplanes lutulentus. The sequence continues at coordinate 101,658 of NZ_QLMJ01000023.1, read as the reverse complement.
AGCTTCATCTCCCCGACGAGAGCTTCTGGACCCACCGCGAGTGGCTCCAATGGACGGCCGTCACGATGGCGGCCGGCCTGGTGCTCTACGAGGCCGCTGAGACGACCGTCGGCCTGGCCAGGCCGACGAGTCGGCCGCGATGGAGTCCCACCTGGCAGAGGTCGGCGGCGGCATCACCCGGCTGATCCGGACGCTCGCCCTGGACCCGGCTGCCTCCGCGCGGACCCGGCCGCCGGCCGCTGGTTCTTCTCGTCACCGGCCGGGACCCCTCCGGGGCCGGCTGGGACGCGGTCTCGGCTGAGGTCCGGGACTTCGGGGAGAAAGCGGTGCGTGACGCGTTGGCCTCCAGGGAGCGCGGGCTCTTCGAGGACGACCAGCCGTAGGCCCTTCAAGGGGGCGTCCTGGCGCAACCCCGCGCATGGCCGGATGCCGGCCCTGCGGCCGCGACCCGGCAGTCAGGTCGCGGGGACTGGCACGGTTGCTCCTCTTGAATCGTACTAAATCCTGAAAGATTGACCACCGCTCAGCCGCAGCCGATAAAGGTGTGACCCCCGCCGCAGCGGAAGTTGTTTGAATCTGAAATAGTTTTGGCGTCAAGGAAGTTGTGCAGGTCAGATCGGGACGATGAAAGCCCCGGCCGGAGAGCACCAGGAGCGGGTCATGCAGTTCGGAATCTTCTCAGTTTCAGACATCACCACCGACCCCACCACCGGGCACACCCCGACCGAAGCCGAGCGCATCAAGGACATCGTCACGATCGCGAAGCACGCGGAGGAGGTGGGGCTGGACGTCTTCGCGCTCGGTGAGCACCACAACGAGCCGTTCTTCTCGTCCTCGCCGACCACGACGCTGGCCTACATCGCCGCGCAGACCAAGACTCTGCAGCTCAGCACGGCGACCACGCTGATCACCACGAACGACCCGGTGAAGATCGCCGAGGACTTCGCGATGCTGCAGCATCTCGCCGACGGCCGCGTCGACCTCACGCTGGGTCGCGGAAACACCGGGCCGGTCTACCCCTGGTTCGGCAAGGACATCCGCGCCGGCATCCCGCTGGCGCTGGAGAACTACGCGCTGCTGAACAAGCTGTGGCGCGAGCACACCGTCGACTGGCAGGGCAAGTTCCGCACACCGCTGCAGGGCTTCACCTCGACGCCGCGTCCGCTCGACGAGGTGCCGCCGTTCGTCTGGCACGGCTCAATCCGCAGCCCGGAGATCGCTGAGCAGGCCGCCTACTACGGCGACGGCTTCTTCGCGAACCACATCTTCTGGCCGGCGTCGCACACCCAGCGGATGGTCCAGCTGTACCGCCAGCGCTTCGAGCACTACGGCCACGGCTCCGCGGACCAGGCCATCGTCGGCCTCGGCGGCCAGGTCTTCATGAACAAGAACAGTCAGGACGCGGTCAAGCAGTTCCGCCCCTACTTCGACAACGCCCCCGTCTACGGCCACGGCCCGACCCTCGAGGACTTCACCCGCGAGACGCCGCTGACCGTCGGCAGCCCGCAGCAGGTCATCGACCGCACGCTCGGCTTCCGGGAGTACGTCGGCGACTACCAGCGCCAGCTGTTCCTGATGGACCACGCCGGCCTGCCGCTCAAGATGGTCCTGGAGCAGCTCGACCTGCTCGGTTCCGAGGTCGTGCCGGTGCTCCGCAAGGAGTTCGCCGCCCTCAAGCCGGCCCACGTGCCGGACGCGCCGACGCACGCTTCCCGGGTGGCCGCTCGCGACAGCAAGAAGGACGAGGTCAACGCATGAAACCCCGCAAGCTCGTCGTCATCAGCTCGGGCCTGAGCCAGCCGTCGTCGACCCGCCTGCTCGCGGACCAGTTGTCCGCGGCGGCGGTCGGCGCCGCCGCCCGGCTCGGCGTGAACCTCGACGTCCAGGTGATCGAACTCCGCGACCTGGCCCACGAGATCACCGACAACATGCTGACCGGTTTTGCTCCCGCCGCGCTCAAGCAGTCGCAGGAAGCGGTCACCGCGGCGGACGCCCTGATCGTGGTGACACCGGTGTTCAGTGCCAGTTACAGCGGCCTGTTCAAGTCCTTCATCGACGTCCTCGACAAGGACGCCCTGGTCGACAAGCCGGTCCTGCTCGCCGCAACGGCCGGCACCGCGCGCCACTCGCTGGTCATCGAGCACGCGCTGCGGCCACTGTTCGCCTACATGCGGGCGTCGATCCTGCCCACCGGCGTCTTCGCCGCCAGCGACGACTGGGGCGCCAACTCCGTCGAAGGCCCCCTGCGCGGCCGCATCGACCGCGCCGCCGCCGAACTCGCCCGCGAGGTCGAACGCCGCGAACCCGCGGTGGTCACCGACCCGTTCGCCCTCACCAGCAACTTCGAGGACATGCTCAAAAACCTCTAAAACCTTTTTGGTACGCGTAACCGTACGTGCTCCGAGAGTCCGGCAGCGGCCTGGTCACCACACCAGGCCGCTGCGCCCGTTTCGCTACCGGTGCATGGTTGCGCTCTTCAGCCAAGAGCGCCGGTGAACTGCGCCGGCGCCGTGATGCTCGGCTCGCTGAGCAGCCGGCCGATCTCCGCGGCCCGTTCGCCGAGGGCGTCCCTCAGCGCGGCGGCCAGCTCGGCGTCCGATGCGCCGATCCCGCCGGCCAGCGCGAGGACCGCCGGCTCCGGCCGGTTACCGGCGGCGCGGGCCGCGCCGTACGTCTGCTGGAGATACGACGTGGCCGACCAGTGCGTGTTCGGCGAGCCGTCCTTCTCCCGCATCCCCGGCGGCGCGGTGATCACGTCGTCGGTGGTGAGCACCGCCGAGCAGAGCGCCGCCCGGACGTCCCGGTCGCGCAGCAGCGCCAGGAACTCGGCCTTGGTCATCGTCGTGTCCTCCTGCTTCTCGGCCGTCGGGGTCAGCAAGCCCCACGGGCCGGTGTCGTTCTCGGCGGCGGTCGTGTACCGGGCGGAGAAGTGCGCGTGCTCGGTGTGCGGGCTGGGCCCGGTGTAGGCCCGTTCACTCCACCCCCAGCTCCGCGACCAGATCCGCCGCCGGTAGATGACGTTCTGCAGCCGATCGTCGCGCCCGGCCCGGTGCCGGCCCACGACGGTCTCCACCACACGTTCCATCGACCACCCGTCCGGCCACGGCCCCGACGAGTCCACGTCGACGGCGTGCACCTCGTTGACCCGGTCGGAGTCCCGGTCCCGCAGAACGGTCGAGTCCTCATCCGGCGTGTGATCACTCGACGAGGCGTGCCCGGCGTCGCCGACCGCCCCGTCCGTCCGCTTGTCCCGCCCGGGAGCGAGCCGATCGAGTTCACCCCGCAGCGAGAGCAGGCAGGGAATCAATTTCCAATCCGTCACCACACAGTGATCAACGAACCTCAGGGCAGGACGTAACCGAACAGCGGCTGGTAGAGCCGCAGCCGCTCGGTAACGAAGTCCTCGCTCTCGCCGATGCTCCAAGCCGACCACTGGATGTGCTGCTCGGGGAGGGGCCCGGGCGGGAGCGCTTCCTGAGCCCGGCACTCAACGGTCAGCAGGATGAGGTCATGCCAGGTGGCGACGTGGTCCAGCCAAGGCCCGTCGTGGAAGGCGGAGAGATCCAGACCGAGGGCAGCGTAAGGGCGAAGCCGGCCTACGACTTCGGAGCACTCGGTGGACAGACGGGCCGCGACCCGGACGACATGCAGGGGCGAAACCGCGCCGGCCAGCGAGACGCCTCCGATGCGCAGGTCGACGGAGAGGCACAGCAGATCACGTACGTCGGCGACGACTGACGAAAGTGAATCGATGACCTGGTCGTCGAACTGCGGGAAGTCCGGGACGAGCACTCGTAGTTCAGTGAGACGCCGGCACACCCAGCCGAGGGGCTTGCGGGTCCGGGCAGCCATGGTGGCGACCTGCAGGGGTGACGGGGCGACTTCCAGCCAGGGTGCCTGGCCGTTGTTCCCGACGGAGAGAACGGCGAGGTCGTCCCTGGTCGGTTTGAGATCCGTGGCAGAGGCGTCGATCGGAGTGACGGTGACGGGGAAGGCCTGCGTCAGTGCTCGCATGCGACCGAGGACCTGTCCGATGGTCTGGTCCAGAAAGCACGCCACTCTCGCCAGATGTCCAGGTGCGATATGGCGAAGGAGCGCTCCGTTGTCTCGGCCAATTGCCGAGGATAGATGAATTCTGTCCAATTCAGTTAGCGGAGTCTCGTAATCTTCAGGGGAGAAGTAGGTATCTCTGTCCAGGAGAGGTGGAAAGTTGAAGTTGTTCGTAAACGAAAAGTCTCCGTAAATGACGTTCCGGCGATCTCGATCGGGGAGTTCGGGTGGCACCTCGTCGATTCCACTGACCTCACTGATCTCCGGAAGGTGGAGTTCGAAGTCAGCTTCGTATTGACGTAGGTGGCTGATGACTTGTCTTGGGGTCAGCCTTAGGTGTGAGGCGATGAACCCTATTCGAGGGATGGATACATCGGAACTTATCCACGGCCAACTGCCGTCCAGATTAATCGAAAGTGCCGTGAGATCCTCGTTCCGTGTTACGCATTCCCGTGCTCTTGAGAGGGCTTCGGTGGGAGGGTTCAAGAGTCGCAAGAGGATGGATGCTCCGAGGGCTTGCTCAGTTTGGTGGGCCAGTTTCACGAGAGGGACGAGGTTGAACCAGGCCGGATCCGTTTCGGATAGCTCCTGTAAAGGAAGTCTTTGACCTTCGGCATCAATGTCGGTTGAGCAGACATGGTCGTTCAGGTCGGAGGGGAGAGTGAATTTCGGCAAGGGCAAGCCAATGTCATGCAGGAAACCAAAACCTCGGCTTACTTCGCCGAGCGGTGAACGCTCGCGTTTGCTGACGGACATCATGACGATGAAAAGAGACGCCACGTTTCTGTAAGCGGTCGAAATCTCGTCATCATCGAATGATGGCGGATTTTCGGCTCCGTGCGGAATCCGCTGAGGTCCTGGGGTCGGGAAGCCGAAGATGACGAGAGAACGAGCGCGTTGAAGGAGGGTCTCGATGGGCCAATCAGTTGATGCGGCCAGCGCGTTTACTCGCTGTGCCCACGCGGGAATATGTGAGTTTGGCCGGAATGAGAGATCCGTATTGTATGGCTGGATCGAACGCTGATTTTCAGTGGTCTCTGAATTGATAACGCTGGACATGAGGGCGTGAATGATGGGGTCGAATACTGGTAATTGAGCGACGTGTTTGGGTCGCAGGTTTTCTATTGCTCCTGGCGTGTCAAGATAGGTAGCGTATTCCACTTCCACGCGAAGGTGCAGAGCTTCAGTTTCCCGGGCATTTGCGATAGCCCTACCAAAAGGTATCACCTCGGCTCCCTGGTCTTTTAAGACGGCGAGGCGAGCCAGTACCACGGATTCGAGATCAATACCTTTTACCAGTCTTGTCGCTCTGGTGACGGTGAAAGAGATTTGGTCCGCCAATACTGCGGCGTCGAAGGGGAAAGCGCCTATTTCCCGGACCGCGAGACGTTGCTGCGGAGCTGGCGTATCCTCATCGGTGATGAAGAGGGGACGTGCTGTCACTCCACGCGTGGTCAGGTGTGCGTCACGGTCCGCGAGGGTTTTCCAGATGGCGTTGCCCAGAATTGGGTTCGTACTTACGATCTCGAACAGCCAACGGAGGTTCGGTTCTGTCCGAACCGCGAATTCCCTTGCCGCGTCGAGCAACCGGGTCTGTGTCCAATCACGATCCCAGGATTCGAGCCTGTTGCGATCGACGGACAGCACCGGGACGTGTTCACGAGCCAGATTGACCACGTAGCCGAAAGGTTCCTCGTCGGTCGCGATGCCGTCCGCGAGGATGCGCCCTGTACCATCGACGAACCAGAGATCGTCCGGGCGGCCGGCGGAGAGCGACTCGGGACCAGTCGGTGTGTGCAGCTCGACAGCGGGCCAGGTTTCTCGCTCGTCGTCTTCGACGCAGGTGACACTGAACTCCGAGAACCACAGCAGCGACCGGAGCGTCCTCAGCGCTGATACGTCGGTATTCCGTAGGTAGAGCCGAATCGTCGTGCCCCCGCGCGATGTCACCTCCGGTGCTGTCCGGATCCGGAAGAGGCTGCCGCTGCTGGAGATGTCCACCCGCAGGACCTCGCCGGGCGCCAATGTCCGCCGATCGACCCGGGCCGAGGTGATCGTGATTTCGTCCGCGACCATGAAGTATGAGAAGACGCCGATGCCGAAGCGGCTGTTGGGCCAGAGCTTGACGGACGGCTTCTCGGTGCGCCACCGTGCCTGCTCCCACAAAAATTCCGGTGATGTCACGAATCGCCGGCCGGCACGGCTGAACAGTTGCTCCAGTTCCCGGCGCCCCATGCCGACGCCGTTGTCCTCGCATTCCAGATAGGGGCGGCCGTCCTCCGCCACCCCTTGCCGCAGCACGATCTGACCCCGGTACTCCTCGTCGAGGAAGGCGTGCCGGGCCTGCCGGTACCGGCAGGCGTCCAAGGCGTTCTGGTAGAGCTCGCGGACGGCCAGGTTGGGGTCTCCGTACAGGCGGACGCCCATGAGCAGCTCGCGGATCTCGTCGTGGTCGAGGCGGAAGCCGAGCAGTGGCCGCTCGTAACCGGCCTGGCCCTCGTCGTCGAACTGCGGCTCGACCCGGGTGGTGGAGACCCGGCGGGGCAGGCCCGGACCGCCCAGGCCGAGAAGGCCGTCGACCTGGGCCGCCTGGCTCTGCCAGGCGAGGTCGACCGCCGGGTGCGGGCACGCCACGGCCAGTTCGACGATCTGCCGGTCCTCGGCGATGGTCCAGCTCGCCTCGTCCAGGGTGCTGAGCACGTCGACCGGGTGGATCCGGTCGCGGATGCCGATGTGGTTGACGATCGCCTCGTCGGCCTGGCGGGGGTCGAACGCCATCGACCCGGCGACGGCGAGCAGCATCGCGAGCTGCCTCTGCCGGACCGGGTACGCCTGCCGGTGACCTGGGCTGTTCCACCTGACCTCGTCGAGGAGCTGCGGTTTGTCGCTGTCCGCCTCCCGGTCGAAGTCGTCCCGGGCCGCGGCGACGTGGGCGGCCACGGCCCGGATCTGCAGGGCTGCCTGGTTGGCACTGCCCGGGACGACCAGGGCGCGGGCCAGCTGCCGGCAGAGTTCGCCGGCGACGTTCTGATTCCACAACTCGACGCGGCGCAGCAGATGCCGGTTCAGCAGCCACCCGGCCACCGCGGCCTGTTCGGGACCGGGAAGCGCCAGCGCTTTCGCGACCAGGCGGGGATACATCTGGAACGTCACGTCGAGTTCCGGACCGACCGGAGTGGTCAGGTCGAGCGGGGCGTCCGGCGCGAGTTCGGTCAGGCCGGCGCAGAGCACCGCCTCGCGCAGGAACGGCGCTGCCAGCAGCACCGCGACCTCGGCGGCGCTGAGCCGGGCGTCCGGAGCGAGCAGATCGTCGACCAGGTGCAGACAGCGTTCCGGGAAGCCGGCGTCCCCCCACGGGAAGTGCGGTAGGGCGGCGGCCGCGGCCTGGAACTGGTCCCATGCCGCCGAGGCGATCTCCTCGACGGCGGCGACCACCCGCGGGTCGACCTCGCCGTCCACCCGGGCCCACAGCTTGCTCTGCGCCACCACCGGGCGCCAGCGGTCCGGCCGGCCCTCGCAGATCACCAGGTCGAGCACGTCCAGGTCGTTGATCGCCGAGTTGACGTGCTGACGCCGGCCGGGGAGGTGATGCGCGATCAGCTTCTGCAGCTCCCGATCGGTCGCCTCGACCACCTCGCGGACGGTGCGTTCCGCGGAATCGGGGGCCATCGTGGTGGCGAGCGCCTCGGTGAAGAGGCTGTACCCGGCGTCGTCGGAGTAATAGCAGTACTCGCCGGGCTGGCAGCCGAAGACCGACGCGAGGCGGGACGGCTCTCTCGCCCGGCCGAGGGAGGCGCCGAAGGCCGGTCTCATCGTCGCCTTGGCCTCGGGCGCTGCCTGCTCCCGGCAGCAGTCCGCCAGCAGGATCACGGCTGTGGCGTTCGAACGGCGTACCGCGTCGGTCAGGTCCAGGTCGACCATCGCGGCCGGGTTGCCGGTCATCCGCTCCCGGGAAAAGGCATCCTTGGGTACGAGATAGTCGCTGCCGCCGATGCCGAGACCGTGCCCGCTGACGTACACGACCACGGTGGAGTCCTCGGGCGCCGACTCGACGAAGGTGCGGATCCGGCCGTCCAGATAGCCCTGGGTCGTGTCGGCATCGGTGACCTCGACGACCTGGTAGCCGGACGCCTCGAGAACCGTGCGCATGCGGACCAGGTCGGCGTCCACGGTGGATATTGCCGGGAAGTCCGGCGACCGGTACTCAGGAATTCCCACCAGCAGCGCCAGCCGCGCTTCGACCCCGGTCATCGGCACCCCGTGTTTGTGGCTACCCTGTCGTTACGCCGAGTCACTGTACTCCGGGATGGTCCAACGGGGAGGGTCCGTGGTCGACTACAGCGAGGAGCGGGAACCCGGCTGGTCGCGGAAGGTGTCCGAGACCTGGCAGATCAGCGAGTCATCGACGCGCATCCGGCTGTGGGGGCGCTGCCCGAAGTGTGACTGCGACTCGGTGACCGTGGTGGACCTGACCACCGGGGTCAAGGGGCCGGGCGGTGCGGTGTCCCCGACGCTCGACGTGCTGGTGCTCTGCTCGTGCACGTCGCCGCATCCTGGCCGGCCCGCCGATCGCTCCGGATGTGGACGTGGCGGGTGGCTCACGGTGACGCTGGACGGAGCACCCTGATGGCCCGGATGACGCCGCTGGATCGCCCGGTCACCGATGACGACCGGTACTGGCAGCAGCAGGCCCAGCAGTACCGCCGGGGCGCGCTGGAGCGGACCCGGGCCGCCGCTCTCGCCTGGACGACCACGCTGACCGCGGTGACCGGGTTCTTCGGTGTCGTCACGTTCTTCAAAGGACCCGAGGATCTCACCACGATCCCGGCATGGGCGCGGGCCACCGTGGGCGTGCTCGCGCTGCTGGCTCTGGTCGCCGTGCTGGCGGCGGTGGCGTACGGCACCCTCGCGGCACAGGGCCGGATCGAGGCGACGTGGACGACACCCGATGCGATCGCCGCACGGACCGAAGTGGAGCGTCGTTCGAGCGTACACAGGCTGCGGTTTTCTCGGTGGCTGGCGCTGATCGCTCTGATCTTGCTGATCGGTGCCGTAGGCACCGCCTGGTACGCACCGCGCCAGGCGAAGTCGCTGCTGGTGACCTGGACCGACGGGCGCACGCTGTGTGTTCCGGCGGATACGAAGTCGTTCGCGCCGCAGCTGCCGGCCGAGCAGATCAAGAGTCTGCGCACCGTCGCGAAGTGCCCTTAGAAACCGACGGTGGCGAAGAACCATAGTGACGATGTCAGCCACAGTCCGGTGATCGCGGTCAGCAGCAGGCCGCCGACGAGTGGCAGCACCCAGGCGCGGGTGTCGCCCGGCCGGCTGATCAGCAGCATCTTCGTGACGAACGCGCCGTAGAACACGCAGCCCAGCACCGAGTGGACCAGAACGCGCAGGCTGGCCGAGCTGAAGCCGAGCGCGTAGAGGCAGTGCACCGCGATCGGCAGGGACAGCAGCACCGCGACCCGGCCGCTCCATCGGTGCACGGTGGCGATCCACGGTGCGGAGGGCAGGGCGCCGTACATCGACAGCGCGGAGATCAGCTGGACCACGGCGAAGAGAAGGACCGCCGTGGCCAGCCACACCTTGCCGGACTGCAGGCGCAGCGCGTCGCCGATGCCGGACGTGCCGGCCGGGTCGTGCAGGCGGCCGTAGACGCCGAGCGCGACAGCGACCCCGACGCCGGCCACCACGGGAAGCCAGACGTGGGGCCGCCGCAGCGTGCCCGCTCGCACGGTCAAAAACCCTCCCCGGAGTCGACGTCGATCGACGTGGTCCCGAGCGTCGAGCCGTCGATGGTGACCGTGCCGCCGGTGACGTCGAGTGACGGGGCCGGACCCGGTACGCCGTCACGGCTCAGCACGCCCACCTGGCTGCCGTCGTCCAGCACGATCCACGAGCCTTCGACCTCGGCGCCGCGAACCCGGGCGGCGGTGCGATAGAGGCCGGAGCCCTTCTTCACCTTGCCGACCTCGAACGCGTGGGTGTCGCCGGCCACTGTCACGTCGCCCTCGGCCGAGTCGGCGTCGAACGTACCCGTGATGGTGCTTCCGTCCTTGCCCTTGAGTGCGAGCTTGCCGGCTTTCGCGGTGCCCTGCAGCCACGACTCGACCCGCTGGCCGTCGCAGATGTAGGCGATCGCCCTGCCGTCCCGGATCGAGATGGCGAGGGTCCCGGCGCCGTCCTCGACCTTCCCGGCCAGGGTGACCCGCAGCCGCTCGGCGACCGGCGTGGTGGTGATCCCGGCGGTCGGCTCGACGGTGGCGTCAGTGGTCTGCGGCGTGATCTTGGGTGGGACGCTGATCTGCTGGATGGCCTGGCTGCCGCGCTCGCCGGCGGAGGCGGCCGCGTTGATCCCGGCGAGGGTCGCCGCGATCAGGGCCACCGCGCCGAGCGTGATCAGCGGCCCGCGCCGCCAGCGCGAGGGCGGTGCGACCGGCTCGGGCGGCGGGGGCGGAGCGGGCGGCGTGACCCCGGGCCGCAGCCGGGTGTCGTTGAGCCCAACCGGAGCCGGCGGAGAGAAAGCCGAGGCAATCGGCGTGGGCTCTGCCCCGGCGTTGCCACCCGCGTTGCGCAGGTAGGCCGCCACCCGCCGGGCCGGCGGCCGCTGTCGCGGGTCACTCGCCAGGCAGTCCCTGGTGACCGCCGCCAGGTGCGGCGGCAGCAGCCCGGGATCGAACGACGGGCTCCCGGTCGACAACTCCGCGATCAGCACTCCGAGCGACCACACATCGGCCGCCGCGGTCGGCGGCCCGCCGATGAAGATCTCCGGCGCGGTGTATCCCGGCGTACCGCCCGGCGCCAGCCGCTCCGCGTCGTGCAGCAGCACCGCCACCCCGAAGTCGGTGATCCGCACCCGCGGAGGCCCGGCACCCGGCACGACCAGTATGTTCTCCGGCTTCAGATCGAGGTGCACCACACCCTGCGCGTGGGCGGCGGCGAGCGCGGCGGCGGTCTGCCCGGCGATCGCCGCGACCTCGGCTGCCGGGAGGCGGCCACCGCGGAACTCCAGGTACCGCCGCAGGTTCGGGCCGTCCACGAGATCCATGATCAGAGCGAGGGTCTCGCCCTCGACGACCAGATCACGCAGGCCCACGATGTTCGGATGGTCCAGATCGCGCAGCGCGGCCTCCTCACGGAGGAACAGCTCGCGGACGCGGCGGTCGGACGCGTACTCCGGGCGCAGCAATTTCGCGGCGAGCGCCTCGGCGCCGCCGGTCCGCCGGGTGGCCCGGCGCACCACTGCCACGGCGCCCCGGCCGATCTCCTCGTGCAGGAGGTATTCCCGGCCGAGAGGTTCTTGATCGGCCATGCCCCGTGCCCTCCTCAAGCTCGATCCGTCAGTTTCCGCCGTCGGCGGTCATGATGGTGGCGGCGTTCTTCGGCAACTGGTCGCGCAATTGATCAAATGGGAGTCTTCGCCTGATTCGTAGAGAGTACGCGTGCCGCCATCTGTCCACTCTCTTTCTCGGGCCGCCATTGTCCGCGCCGGCGGCCTATCATCGCCATGAACGTGTCGACCGGGCCTCGGCCCGCTGCTTCCATACCTGAAAACCGCGCGACGCCGAGTTCGGTTCACCGGCGTGTCAAACGCAGAGGATGGCGATGGTCGATCTACGGGGGATTTCCGAGGACGTTCCGTTCGACTGGGACGCGGCCACCCGGCTCGCTGCCCAGTTGCGCGACGGCGCTGACGACTGCGAGGGGGTGATTCCCCGGCGCACCGCGGCCGCCACCGTCGCGACGGACGAGTGGCGCGGTGTTTACGCACGTCAGTTCGCCACCCGGATGGGCATCTGCGTCACCGACGCGCAGCGCCTCGCCACCGCGATGCGGCAGGCGGCGAGCCAGGTGGACGAGCTGGCCCGGCTGGCCCGCGAGGAGCAGGCCCGCCGGGAGAAAGCGCGCGAATGGCAGCGCCAGCAGGACGAGGAAAGCGTCCTCAACAAGATCGGCGACTTCCTCTTCGGCGAGGACGACCTTCCGCCGGTGCCGGACCCGATCACCCCTCCGGTCTACACGGCGCCGCCCCCGGCCGTGGCCGCCCGGGAATGACATGGCGACGAGTTCGGCACGACCGGATGATCTGGACGCATTCGTCCGCGGCAATCGCGCGGCCGACGACGAGTTGCGCGGGCGCCTTGCCAGGCTGCGAGCCGCCTATGGGGAATTCCAGGACGGAAATCGCTGGGGCAGGCTCGACGCTACGTCGTTGATCAATGCATTCGGCCAATACCTCGACCTCAACGAGGTCGACGCCCGATGGGTCGCGCAGATTTCGCAAGCCTTCCGGGCGGCCGGCGGCGACGGTGATCTCGCCACGCTCCCGGACGCGGCGATAACCGCATCCCTGCGGGCTGCGGGCCTGGGCGGGGGTCGTTCTTCGGTGACTTTCGACGATCCCATTGGGTACGGGTTTCCGCCCACCAGTGGGTTCGCCGATGATCCGGTGAACACGGCCACCGGCAATTTCTTGATCGCGGTGTCCGATTCTCGTCAGTGGCGTCGTGTCTACAACAGTCGCTCGGGTGAGGTGGGCGCGTTCGGTCTGGGTTGGTCGTCGTGGGCGGATTGCCGGTTGCTGGCGTCGCCGGAGGGTGCGGCTTATGCCGGGCCGGATGGGCAGCGGGCGGTGTTCCGGCGGCAGGGCGCGGGTTACGGCCGGGTGGTCGGGATCGCGGCCGAGGTCGTGCCGCTGGACGACGGCGGGCTGGAACTGCGCTGGTTCGACGGCCGGGTGTGGACCTACGACCCGGTGGGGCGGCTGCTGAAAGCGGACACGCTCACGTTCGGCTACACCGACGGCCTGTTGAGCAGTGTGACGGCCCGTGGCGGCCGCACGGTCACGGTGACCTGGGCCGGCGATCGGATCGTGGCCGTCGGCGATGTGGACTTCGTTTACGCGGACGGTGTTCTGGTCGCGGGCGGTGATCACCGCTACGAGGTGGACGAGCACGCCCGTGTCGTCGCCGTGGTCGACGCCGACGGGGTGGCCGAGGCGCGGAACAGCTATGACACCAGCGGCCGGGTCGTCTCGCAGGTGTCGCGCTTCGGGCTGACGACTCGGTACGCCTACCTGCCCGGCCGGGTCACGGTCACCGGCGACGCCGGCTTCACCGGCGTCACCAACACCTATGTGCACGACCAGCATGGGCGGCTGTTGTCGGTCACCGACGGTCATGGAGAGCGGCTGAGCCGTACCTATGACGAGTGGGGAAATCCGGTCACGGTCACCGACCGCAAGGGCGCCGTCAGCACCGCCCTGTGGGACGACCACGGCCGGCCGCTGCGCCGGATGCTGCCCGGCGGCGAGACCTTCGACTACCGCTACGACGACGCGGGCCGAGTCCTGGAAGTGGCCACCGGCGACGCGACTGTCCGATATCGATACCCCGGCGAGGAGCGGATCCCGGAAGAGATCGTCGACCCGGAAGGCGGCGTCACCCGCCTCGACGTGCGCGACGGCCTCGTCCATCGGGTGACCGATCCTGACGGCGTCAGCCTCGCGTTCGGCTTCGACACCGCGGGCGAGGTCACCTCGGTCACCGACGGCCTCGGCAACACCGCACGCCTGCGGCGCGACGACGAGGGCAGGCTGGTCGCGACGGTCACCCCACTCGGTCGTCAGACCCTCTTCCGGTACGACGGGAGTGGCCGCCTGGTCGAGCGGGAGGACCCGGGCGGCGGCCTGTGGCGGTACGCGTACTCGCCCGCCGGCCGCCTGCTGTCCGTCACTGATCCGGCCGGCGCCCGCCAGGAGACCCGGTACGGCGACCACGGCGAGCCGGAAACGAAGATCGATCCGCTCGGCAACGTGGTGGCGCTGCGCTGGGACGACTTCGGCAACCTCGCCCGGCTGACCGTTTCCGACGGCGCCAAGTGGGACTTCACCTACGACGCGCTGTCCCGGCTGACCAGCACCACCGACCCGGCCGGCGCGACCTGGCTGCGTGAGTACGACCCCGAGGGCAATCTGGTCGCCGCGACCGACCCGGTCGGCACCCGGCACACCGCCACGGTCGGCCGCGAGGGCCGGGTCACCGGGCTCGGCGACGGCGTCACCGGCAGCGCGTTCGAGTACGACCGGCTCGGCCGCACCCTCGCCCACCTGCGCCCGGACGGCACCGCCGCCCGCGCCGGGTACGACCGCTGCGGCCGCCGCACCCTGATCGAGAACCCGGAGGGCGGCCGGTCCCGGATCGAGTACACCCCGGCCGGCCGGGTCCGCCGGGTGATCACACCGGGCGGCCGGGCGACCGTTTTCGAACACGACGCGGCGGGCCGCACCACCGCCCGTGTGGACGGCGCGGGCCGCCGCACCGCGTTCTCCTACGACGCCGACGGCGCGATGGTCACGGCCGGGCTCGCCCGGATGACGTACGACGAGGCCGGCCGGCTCGCCTCCCGCGACGGCATCCAGTACACCCGCGACGCCACCGGCCGCGTCGTCGCGATCACCGGCCCGGCCGGCGGCACCCGCCGTTTCGAGCGTGACGCGGCCGGGCGGGTCGTCGCCGCCGTTGATCCGCTCGGCCACCGCAGCACCTACGAGTACCACCCGCGCGGCTGGCTCACCCGGATCACCGATCCGCTCGGCGCGTCCACGAGCTACCGCCACGACGAGGCCGGGCGGGTCGTCGAGGCGATCGATCCGCTGGGCCGGCAGACCAGGTTCAGCTACGACCCGGCCGGGCGGGTGATCGGGCGGGTCGACGGGGCCGGGCGAGCTGTGCGCTGGGCGTACGACGGCTCGGGGCGGGTCGTCTCGATCGAGGCCGGGGACGGTTCCCGGATCACGTTCCGCCGTGATCTGCTCGGGCGGCCGGTCGCGGTGCGCGAGGGCGACCTCGAGGTGACGCTCAGCTGGAACCGGGCCGGACGCCTGGTCGAACGGCGCCGCGGCGGCCTCGCGATGAGACGCAGCTACGGCCCGGATGGTGAGCGCACCGCGCTGACCATGCCGGACGGCTCCTCGACGTCCTACACCTACGACGGCGGCGGGCTTTTGTCCGGCATGACAGGCCCGCTGACCGGTCATCTCGCTGTCACAAGGGACGCCCTGGGACGAATCGTCGCTCTGGACGGGGCCGACGGGCGCCGCGCCACCTGGGAGTACGCCGCCGACGGCCATCTAACCGGCTATGCGCTCGCCGACGAAGCCGACGAAGCAGACGGAGTCGGCCGGGCTGACCGGGTTGACCGGGTTGACCGGGTTGACCGGGCTGGCCGGGCTGGCCGGGCTGGCCGGCGCGCGCGGCTGACCCGGGATGCGGGTGGGCGGATCACCGGGGACGGGACGCGCACCTATGGCTACGACGCGGCCGGGCAGCTCGTCACGGTGGACGCCAAGACGTTGGAATACGACCCGGCCGGTCGGCTGGTCCGCGACGGCGATCGCACGTTCATCTACGACGCCGCCGGCCAGCTGTCCGATTCCGACCACGAGTACGACGGTTCCGGGCGGCGGCTCAGGGATGCCGTTCGTGCGTACGAATGGGATGGGTTCGGAAGGCTGAAGGCGGTCTCGGCCGGCGGCCGCGTGATGAGCGTGCGCACTGATCCGCTGGGCGAACTGGCCGAGGTGGACGGCCAGGCGGTTCTCTGGGACGGCCGGCCGTGTCTGATCGGGGACACCCCGATCGCGGCACACGGTATGCCCTGGCAGGCCGGATCGTCGCAGCTCACGCCGGACTGGCAGGGCACCGTCGGCGACCGCCGCGACGAGTGGGGCGCACCGGCGCTGACCGATCCGGGTCTCGGGTTCAGCGGCGAGCTGGAGTTCGCCGGGCTGACCTGGCTGCGCAACCGCGTCTACGACCCGTCGTCCCGTGCCTTCCTGAGCCCCGACCCGCTGCCGGCCGTGCCGGGGACCGCATGGTCGGGCAATCCGTACCACTACGCCGGCAACGACCCGCTAGGCCACGCGGACCCGCTGGGCCTGCGACCGATAACGGACAGCGAGCTGGCCGCCTACCGCGACGACATGAGCAGCGGCGCCTTCGAGGACGCCGCCGACTGGGTCGGTGAGAACTGGGAGTACCTGGCCGCCGGCGCCATGATCGTCGGCGGCGTCGCGCTGATGTTCACCGGCGTCGGCGGCCCGGCCGGGATCGCGCTGATGGCGGCGTCCGGCGGCCTGATCGCGGGCGGCGCCAGCGCGGGCATCCAGAAATTCACCACCGGCGAGGTCGACTGGGGCCAGGTGGGCAAGGACGCCCTGGTCGGCGCGGTGACCGGCGCAGCGGGTGCCGGCACGGTTGCGGCCCTGGGCAGCACAGCCCGCCTGGCAGCAACAAACCCGTTCGCCCGCGAGCTGGTGTTGAACGGTGCGGAGGCACTGGTCAGCGGCGGCCTGGAACGGGGCCTGACCGGCGGTGACATCTTCAATCCCAAGGCGCTTGCCGCTGATCTTCTGACTGGCGGCGCTGCTCCGGCTCCGGGTAATCGCCTGGGCACACCTGATCTTCCGCCGCCGCCCCGGCCACCCGAAGTCGGCGTGGACGCGAACCCCATCATTCAGGGACTCGACTACGGACAACTCGCGCGCCTTGACACGGCCCTTGCCGGCCGCGCTCCAGTCGTGTCGCCGCAGGCGGCGTCCGAGTATCTTCGCGGTGGGGACCAAGCTCGGTTCGACGCGTTCATGGAGGCGAGGGACGGCCGAATCGGTGCCGCGGCGACCGAGGAAGAGGCCAAAGCGCTGCAGGAACGGGCCTCGCAGATGACGGATCAGTTCGGCAACACCCGTGCACTGGGCGAGGAAGATTCCCGGGTGGCGGCATCAGCGATGCGTGACGGGGTCCCGCTTATCACCAATGACCGTCAGCTCACCAATTTCCTTCAGCAGTACCCCTATTCGGTGGAGCCCTTCTAATGAGCGCATTCAACGTCGTCACCGTGCCGGCCGACGAGAAGTGTCCGAACTGCGGCAACAAGATCCGCAGACGGGTGCAGTTCAAGTACGGCGCGCGCCGAGCCTTCGAATACGAGGTCGGCGATACCTTGCGGTGGGGCGTCAACGACGAGGGTGTGCCGGCGCACCTGGTCCGGGTGATGGGATACCCGGAACTGTGTTCTGCCTGTGGCGACGAGCCCGAGTGGTTGTACGACATCGCAATCCGGGACAACGTCATCGAGTCGGTCACGCAGAGTTCCAGTGACCTGTGGGCCGGCGTGAACGAGGCCTACCTCATTGTCGAGCCGTGAGCGGTGACGGCTGGGAGCGGGTGGCGTCCGGGCGGACACGGGACGAGATGATCCGTGAGTTTGAGGCGTGGGTGGAGCGGGTCGGCTTCACGCCGCCCGATGAGGACATTCGGTTGAACCGGGGGCGGCACGCTGACGGCGGCGACTACTGGGAGATCATTTATATTCGGCCGCGGTGAACGGGATGCCGGGGCCGTGGGTGGCCCCGGCGTCCGTATCTGATCAGTAGCCGCCGCCGGCGGTCATGATGTTGGCGGCGATCTTCTGTAGCTGGTCGCGCAATTGATCCAATTCCTGTTTTGCCTTGTCGAGGGCTGCCTTTGTCTCCGGCCAGGTCTGGTCGCGGAATTGTTGCGCCAGCGGACCGTCCCACACGTCCGGGTTGGAGAGCATTTTTCCCTGGGCGTCGAGCTGGGCGATCTGGTCGGTGAGACCGCCGTTGATGATCGATTGGACCTGTTGAATCGACGTCTTCGCCTGATCGGTCGAGAGTACCCGTGCCGCCATCGTGACCATTCCCCGCAATCGTTGATCGAATTCGGCGCAGCTCATTCTGGACTGACATTGTCCGCACATCCGGCCTATCATCGCAATCACTTGCCAGATTCGGGGGATGGCGATGATCGATATGTCTGGCCGGGTGTGACGTGGCGACGAGTTCGGCTCGGCCGGATGATCTGGACGCGTTCGTCCGTGGCAATCGCGCGGCCGACGACGAGTTGCGCGGGCGTCTCGCCAGGCTGCGGGCCGCTTACGGTGAGTTTCAGGACGGCAACGTCTGGGGCCGGCTGGACGCTACGTCGCTGATCAATGCCCTGGGTCAATATCTGGATCTCAACGAGGTCGACTCCCGATGGGTGGCGCGGATTTCGCAGGCGTTCCGGGCGGCGGGTGGCGACGGTGATCTTGCGACGCTTCCGGATGCGGCGATCAGCGCATCCCTGCGGGCTGCGGGCTTGGGCGGTGGTCGTTCTTCGGTGACTTTCGACGATCCCATTGGGTACGGTTTTCCGCCCACCAGTGGGTTCGCCGATGATCCGGTGAACACGGCCACCGGCAATTTCTTGATCGCGGTGTCCGATTCTCGTCAGTGGCGTCGTGTCTACAACAGTCGCTCGGGTGAGGTGGGCGCGTTCGGTCTGGGTTGGTCGTCGTGGGCGGATTGCCGGTTGCTGGTGTCGCCGGAGGGTGCGGTTTATGCCGGGCCGGATGGGCAGCGGGCGGTGTTCCCGCGGCAGGGCGTGGGTTACGGCTGGGTGGTCGGGATCGCGGCCGAGGTCGTGCCGCGAGCCGAAGCCAGCGACGGCGGTGCCGGAGATGGCGCTGACGGTGGGCTGGAGTTGCGGTGGTTTGACGGCCGGGTGTGGGTTTTCGACGCGGTGGGGCGGCTGCTGGAAGCGGACACGCTCACGTTCGGCTACACCGATGGCCTGCTGAGCAGTGTCACCGCGCGTGGCGGCCGCACGGTCACGGTCACCTGGGCCGGCGATCGGATCGTGGCGGTCGGCGATGTGGATTTCGTTTATGCGGATGGTGTTCTGGTCGCGGGCGGTGATCACCGCTATGAGGTGGACGAGCACGCCCGTGTCGTCGCCGTGGTCGACGCCGACGGGGTGGCCGAGGCGCGGAACAGCTACGACACCAGCGGCCGGGTGGTCGAGCAGGTGTCGTCCTTCGGCCGGCGCACCCGGTACGTCTATCTGCCCGGCCGGGTCACCGTCGTCGGCGACGGGGACTTCACCGGCGTCACGAACACCTATGTTCATGATCAGCATGGGCGGCTGTTGTCGGTCACCGACGGTCATGGGGAACGGCTGAGCCGTACCTATGACGAGTGGGGAAATCCGGTCACGGTGACCGACCGCAAGGGTGCGGTGACCATCTCGCGCTGGGACGACCACGGCCGGCTCCTGCGCCGGACCCAGCCCGCCGGCGAGGTCGTCGACTACCGCTACGACGATGCCGGCCGCGTCCTCGAAGTCGCGGCGGGCGACGCGACTGTCCGATATCGATACCTCGGTGACGAGCGGACACCGGCCGAGATCATCGATGCCGAGGGCGGGGTGACCGGGTTCGACGTGCGCGACGGCCTGGTTCACCGGGTGACCGATCCTGACGGGGTCACGATCACCTTCGGCTTCGACCGGGCCGGCGACCTGATCTCGGCGACCGACGCGCTCGGCAACACCGCGCTGCTGCGGCGCGACGACGAGGGCAGGCTGGTCGCGACGGTCACGCCGCTCGGGCGGCAGACCCTTTTCCGGTACGACGGCAGTGGCCGCCTGGTCGAGCGAGAGGACCCGGGCGGCGGGGTGTGGCGCTACGCCTACTCGCCGGGCGGCCGGATCGTGTCCGTTACTGATCCGGCCGGAGCGCGTCGCGAGACCAGTTACGGCGAGCACGGCGCTGTCGAGCAGACGGCCGGACCGCTCGGCGAGATCACCGGCCGTCGCTACGACGACATCGGCAACCTGGTCCGGCTGATCGCCCCGGGCGGCGCGAAGTGGGACTTCACCTATGACGCGCTGTCCCGGCTGACCGGCACGACCGATCCGGCGGGCGCGACCTGGCTGCGCGAGTACGACGCCGAGGGCAACCCGATCGGCACCGTCGACCCGGCCGGCGTCCACCGCACCGTCACCGTCGATGAGACCGGCCGGATCGCCGGGCTCAGCGACGGCCTGACCGGCAGCACGTTCGCGTACGACCAGCTCGGCCGCACGGTCTCCCACCTGCGCCCGGACGGCACGGAGGCCAGAGCCGGGTACGACCGGTGCGGCCGCCGGGTCTCGATCACCGACCCGGTCGGCGGGGTGACGCGGGTCGCGTACACCCCGGCCGGCCGGATCCGCCGCCTCGTTTCCCCGGGCGGCCGGGTGACCGTTTTCGAATACGACGCGGCGGGGCGCAGAGTGGCCCGGATCGACGGCGCGGGCCGGCGAATCGAGTTCCGGTACGACGCGGACGGGGCGATGATCGCCGCCGGAGCAGTGTCACCTGCCGATGCGTCACCTGCCGGCGCGTCTCCTGCCGCGCAGCCACGCGCGGCCGATCGGGCGGACGCGGATGCGGCGCCCCCTCGGCTCCACGAGGCCGTGGACTCTGGCGGTGCGGGTCAGTTTGTTGCCTTCCGTTATGACGACGCCGGGCGTCTGGTGGAGCGGGACGGCACCCGCTACTCCTACGATCCGGTCGGGCGCCTGGTGGCGGTCACCGATCCGGCGGGCGGCACCCGGCGTTATGAGCGTGACCTCGCCGGCCGCGTCGTGGCGGCGGTCGACCCGCTCGGCCATCGGACCGCCTACGAGTACCACCCGCGCGGCTGGCTCACCACGGTCACCGATCCGCTCGGTGGCGTGGTCACCCGCCGTCACGACGAGGTGGGACGAGTCGTCGCGGAGACCGATCCGCTGGGCCGGACCACCACGTTCAGCTGGGACGCCTCGGGTCGTCTGATCAGCCGTACCGACGGTGCCGGGCGTACCGTCACCTGGCGTTATGACGTCTCCGGGCGGGTCGTCACGATGGCGGCGGGTGACGGTTCGACGGTGGCGTTCCGGCGGGACACGCTCGGCCGTCCGGTTGCGATCGACGACGGACCGTACCGGCAACGCCTGGTCTGGGATCAGGCCGGCCGGCTCGTTGCCCGTGATCGCGACGGGCTGGTCCTGGGCCGTGACTACGGCCCGGACGGTGAACGGACCGCGCTGATCCTGCCGGACGGTTCCACGACGTCGTACAGCTACGACGCCGGTGGGCTTTTGTCCGGTGTGACAAGCCCGCTGATCGGTCATCTCGCTGTCACACGGGACGCGCTGGGACGAATCGTCAGCGTCGACGGGGCCGACGGCAGGCGCGCCACCTGGGATTACTCGGACGGGCGGCTCGTCGAGTACTCGTTCGGAGGCCGTGCGACCAGGCTGACCCGCGACGCCGGCGGCCGGATCACGGCAGTGGGGGAGCGGTCCTTCGGCTACGACCCGGCCGGTCAGCTGATCTCGGCCGGCGGCAGGGAGCTCGCCTACGACGCCGCCGGCCGGCTTGTCCGGGATGGATCAGAGGCTTACGGCTACGACGCGGCCGGTCAGCTCGACGACGCTGAATACGACGGATCCGGTCGGCGACTTCGGGACGCTGTTCGTGCGTACGAATGGGATGGGTTTGGGCGTCTCACCGCGGTGAGCGTGGGTGATCGGCGGGTTTCGGTCCGCGTCGATGCGACCGGTGAGCTTGCCGAGGTGGACGGGCAGGCGGTGCTCTGGGACGGTGCGCCGTGCTGGCTGGGCGGCGAGGCGGTGGCGGGACCGGGCGTGCCGTGGCAGGCAGGTGCGGCGCGGCTGGAACCTGACTGGCAGGGGACGCCGGGCCCGGCGCGCGACGAGTGGGGTGCGCCGGCGCTGGTGGAGCCGGGGATCGGGTTCGGCGGTGAGCTGGAGTTCGCCGGGCTGACCTGGTTGCGGAATCGGGTTTACGACCCGTCGTCGCGGGCTTTCTTGAGCCCGGATCCATTGCCGAGCGTGCCGGGGACGGCGTGGTCGGGGAATCCGTATCACTACGCGGGGAATGATCCGCTGGGGCGCGCGGATCCGTCAGGGTTGCGGCCGATCACCGATGCGGAAATGGCTGCTTATCGGGATGGGATGGGCAGCGGGTTCTTCGAGGACGCGGCCGATTGGGTGGGGGAGAACTGGGAGTACCTGGCCGCGGGCGCGATGGTGGTCGGCGGGGTGGCGCTGATGTTCACCGGGGTGGGTGGGCCGGCGGGGATCGCGCTGATGGCGGCGTCCGGCGGGTTGATCGCGGGCGGCGCGAGTGCGGGCATCCAGAAGTTCACGACCGGCGAGGTGAACTGGGCCGAAGTTGGAAAGACCGCCCTGATCGGCGCTGCGACGGGTGCCGCCGGTGCGGGCACCGCGGCTGCGGTGGGCGGCTCGTTCCGTCTGGCGGGTACCAATCCCTTCGTCCGGGAGCTCGTCGTCAACGGCGCCGAGTCCATCGTGAGCGGCGGGATCGACCGAGGCCTGACCGGCGGGAATGTCTTCAGTCCGAAAGCGTTGGCATCTGACCTGCTCAGCGGTGGCGTCATCCGTAGCCCGGGAGCCCGGGACGCCGCCGAGGGGATGACGCACCTGTGGCGTTTCCATACCCTGGCCGACCCGCAATCCCTGCGGCCAAGTCTTACGCTGGACTCGATCGAGGATCAGAAGTACGTCATGGACGTCACCACCGCGAGCCGCGAGAACTATCTCGGCCGCGCCGAGTCGCACGCCGCCGGCTCTAACCAGCACAGCCCATTCCTCAGCCTGACGACGGATCCGCACCTCGCCGCCGCCAGCCCGGAACCGCAGCTGTCGACCATCGCCACCGGATTCCCGGGACACTCCAACGTCGGTCGAGCGCCTGACCTGAGCCTCTTCCGCGTGCCGAACGAGATGATCGTTCACCCGCAGAACGAGCTGTCCCGGATGGAGGGCGAAGTACTGTTCGACGGCATGGACGGCCGGAATCTTGCGGATTACATGGTGAGCACGCAGCCGAATCCGTTCCCGTTACCACCAGCACCCTGGGCGGCGACATGATCGATCCTTTGGATTACGACGACATCATCGTCACGGTTGCCCATCCCTGGGGCGACGGTCATCCGACTCTGACTCAGTGGATCGCGTCGGGACCTGGCGAGCACCGGCCCCTTGTCGGCATTGTCGCGGCCAAACGCGGGTCGACAGGGGATCCGATCGACCTCGGCGAGATTCCGCTGGAGTATCACAACAGCCGGAAGAGCCGGCGGCTTCAGCGGGAGGGTTCACTGCCGACACCGTGGGGACCGCCGCCCGACGATCCGCCGATGCTTGACATTCCGATCAACACGCCACCGCATATCCGGCGGATGTTCGAGGACGACTGATCCTCAACGACCCGATGGGAGGGCGGTCAGCAGTTCGAACGCGGCCCCGTCCACCGGCCGTCGTGTGTCGCTCAGCGCGACCACCCCCACTCTCCTCTCGCGGTCAAACCCCACAAACGAAACAAAACCGCCGGTCCCGCCGTTGTGGAAGAACTGCTCGGAACTGCCCTTCACCCGCCGTGAGAACCAGCCCAGCCTCGCGGTCAGGAACGGGTTGACGCGGTGCTCCACGCCCAGCGCCGCCTCGGCCGCCGGCGCCAGCTCGCTCTCCGGGTCCCACTGCGCCCGCACCACAACGGCCAGGTCGGCGACCGTGGAACGAAGACCGCCGGCCCCGGTCAGATCTGCGAGATTCCACGGCGGAACGGGCCGGCCGACCTTCCGATAGCCCTGCGTGACAGCACCGGCCACCGACGTGGCCGTCAACCTCAGTACGCCGCTGATCTCTCGCGCCACCAGCGCCTCGTAATTCAGGCCGGTCCGGCGGGACAGCGCTAGGCCGAGAAGCCCGGCCCCGAAATTCGAATACCGGAACTTGCGCCCCGGCTCCGCGCTCAAGCGCGTGCGTTCCAGCGACTTCGACAACATCAAGGACGAACACCCTGCGTACGGGTCAGGCTGCGACGGACGCAGCAGCGCACCCAGCAGCATCCCGGTGGGCAGCCGCGGGAGTCCCGACGTATGCGTCGCCAGGTGCCGCAGCGTGATCGGCGCGCCGCCCCGGGTCGGCACCGGGAAGCCGAAATCACGCAGCGGCTCGTCCAGCGTGACGGCGCCCGCGACGACAAGGCGCGCCAGGGTCAGAGCGGTGAAGACCTTGGTGACCGAGCCGATCTCGAACCGGGTGGACGCGTCCAGGCCGGCCGTCCCGCGTACCTCGACCCGGTCGCCGGTGATCGTCGCGACCACGACGCCGTGCCGCCGGGCCGCGAGCTTCGCCACTGCCTGCTCAAGATCGGTCACCAGCCCCATGATGGGCGATACGCACAAGGATGTGATCACCGCGTACGGACGAATGGGTGGTAACGGCGTTTACGGGATGCCAGGATGAGACGCGGCAAAGGAGGCGTCTTGACCACAATCGGTACCCGTGCGCCGGGGATCGCGTTGACCGGCCCGGTGGCCTGGCAGCGTACGAGCGCGGTCGGCACCGAACTGGTGTTCCCCGGGACGGCGGGTGCGGGCGGCACCGCCGTGGTCACCGGCGCTGACCCGTACACCCTCGACTGGCGGGCCGGCCTCGACGACGACTCGGCCGTGACCGAATTTGCCGCGAGCTGCAAGGGCGCCGGCTGGACGCGTACCCTCGAAATGCGCCGCACCGGCGACGGATGGGTGACCACCAGGGAAGGCCTCGGCGAAGCCGGGCCGCCGCCCGCCGAGCTGGATCCGTCCGCATTGATCTTGCTCGCCGGGTCGCCGATCTTCCTGTTCTGGGCGGTGCGGCACCTCGGGCTGACCATCGAGTCGGGGCCGGTGCGGGTGACCGCGATCCGGGTGGCGGTGCCGTCCTTGGCGATCTCCACGGGACCGATCACATGCCACCTGGTCAGCGCGAACAGGTTGCGGGTGACCGGCGATGGGCCGGCCGGGACCTACGAGCTGGACGACTCCGGCATGGTCACCTATCAGCCGGGTCAGCTGCGTCAGGTTCGGTGAGCAGCCGCCAGTCGGCATATTCGAAACCGGGCGCGACCACGCAGCTCACCAGCGCCGGTTCGTCGCCGGCCGGGCGTGCGGTCTGCCAGACGCCGGCCGGGACCAGGACCTGCGGACGTTGACCGGCGGCGATGTCCGCACCCAGCAGGATCGACGTCTCCTGACCGGGATTGCCCAGTCGCAGCTCGATCGGGCCGCCGGAGTGCCAGAACCACAGCTCGTCCGAACGCACCACGTGCCAGGCCGACTCCTCGCCCGGATGCAGCGCGAAGTAGATCGCGGTCGCCGACGCGCGCGGACCGTCGTAGCCGTCCGGTTCGAACGTGATCGGCGACTTCCACGTCTCGCGGAACCAGCCACCCTCGGGGTGCGGCTCCATGTCCAGCTGCTCCGCCAGCGGCGGCCTGTTCGTCATGGGGGCTGATCCTAAACTTACGATGGGCGTGTGCCCCGCGTTTCCGAAGCTCATCTCGCCGCCCGCCGTCAGCAGATCATCGATGCCGCAGTGCGGTGCTTCGTCCGCAAGGGGTTCCATCAGTCCTCGATGCAGGACGTGATCAAGGAGGCGGACCTGTCGGTCGGCGCCTTCTACCGGTACTTCAAGAGCAAGAACGAGCTGATCACCGCGATCGCCGGCGAGAAGATCGGCGAGGTGACCTCGGTGCTCGACGCGGTCCTCGAAGCGGATCCGATGCCGCCGGTGCCGGAGATCATCGACCGGGTTCTGGAGCTGGTCGACCGGTCGATCGACGGTGGCGGGCCGGTGCGGATCGCCGTGCAGGTCTGGGGTGAGGCCGTGCACGACCCGGAAGTGGCCGCAATCGTCGCCGAGATCTATGGGCGAGTGCGGTCACGGGCCGTGCACATCGCGGAGCGCGCCCAGGCCGCCGGGCGGCTCTCCGCCGACGCCGATCCGGTCGGTGTGGGCGGCGCGCTGTTCGGGCTGATCCAGGGTTACATCCTGCAGCGCATCCTGATCGGCAACGTGGACCGGACGCAATACGTGAACGGTGTCCGTGCCCTAGTCGCGGGCTAGCCGCCGGATCGCCGACGTCAGGCCGGGCTCGTCGACATCGGTCTCGGTGGTCAGGGCCAGCAGGATGATGCCGTCGATCAGTGCGCAGATGTCGCGGCCGGCGTCCGCGCCGACGTACGGCTGGAGGATCTCCGGCAGCCCGCGCATCCAGACGTCGGCGAGCGGCCGCAGCGCGGCGTCCCGAGCTGCGGCGACGCAGAGTTCGTACTCCAGGCGCACCTGACGGCGGTCGGTGAGGTAGTCGCGGACCAGCTCGGTGAGCGCCACGGCCATGTCGGGCGCGTCCCGGAGCCGGTCTTCCCACTGATGCAGATCGGTCTGCAGCGTCTCGACGGCGTGCCGGAGTCCGGCCGCGATCAAATCATCCAAAGTCGGGAAATAGTAGGTGGTCGCGCCCAGCGGCAGGTCGGCTTTGGCGGCGACCGCGCGGTGCGTGGTCCGCCCGACGCCGGCCTCCGCGATCACCTCCATTGTGGCGGCGGCGAGCGCGGCGCGCCGGGCTTCCGGATCGCGGGTGCGGCGCCCGGTCAATGCGCCGTCCCGCTGTTCAGATTCAGCATCACGACTCCGGCGATGATCAGCGAAATTCCGGCCACTTTAGCCGCTGTGACCGGTTCGCCGAGATACACCGCGCCGATCGCCACGATCGCCGCCGTCCCGACCCCGGACCAGATCGCATAGGCCATGCCCACCGGAATGCCTTTCACAGCCTGCGAGAGCAGCACGAATGACGCTCCGTAGGCGATCAGGCACGCGGCGGTGGGCCACAAGCGGGTGAAGCCCTCGGTCGCCTTCATGAGGCTGGTGCCGATGAGCTCCGCCGCGATGGCGGTGAACAAGTAGACGTAAGGCACGGGTGGACCCTTCTTGTACGTTCGTACTTGTACGATCGTACAAGAGCGAGCGCGACGCCGGCCAGGCGCTTTTCGGGTGATCCTTGCGGTGGAACCGCTTCCACGTTCTAGGGTCCGGCCGTGCCTGAGATCCGCGCTTTTCAGCCCGCTGACCTGCCCGCGCTCTACGACATCTGTGTCCGCACCGCGGCCGCCGGTGGGGATGCCCGTGGTCACTACTCGACCGATGCCCTGATGGGCGACCTGTTCGCCGCCCCTTACGTCCACCTGGCGCCGGAGCTGGCGTTCGTGCTGGAGGACGAGGGCGAGGCGGTCGGTTACGTCGTCGGTACCGCCGACACGACCGCATTCGCCCGCCGTTACCGGGACGAGTGGATCCCGCTTCTGGCCGATCGTTACCCGGTCCCGCCGCCTCCGCCGCGCACCGCCGACC
Source organism: Actinoplanes lutulentus (assembly GCF_003259845.1). Classification (GTDB taxonomy): domain Bacteria; phylum Actinomycetota; class Actinomycetes; order Mycobacteriales; family Micromonosporaceae; genus Actinoplanes; species Actinoplanes lutulentus. The sequence continues at coordinate 74,512 of NZ_QLMJ01000023.1, read as the reverse complement.
AGGACATGCACGCCCTGCACCACTATCCCGAGCGCATGATCGTCGCGGGCCTGGAGGGCTTTCCGGCGCACCTGCACATCGACCTGTTGCCGCAGTATCAGCGCCAGGGCCACGGCCGCCGCCTCATCGAGCGGTTCCTGTCCGTGGTACCGGCGCCGGGCGTCCACGTGGGCATGCTGACCGAGAACGTGGAGGCCAGAGCCTTTTACGACAGGCTCGGCTTCACCGAACTCCCGGTCCCCGACCCGGGCCCGCTCACCTATCTAGGCATCAACTCCCGCAGGTGAGGTCCCGCCCAGGGCCGTCGCCTGCCTGTGGTGTGAGCACTGCACAGCCTCACGGACGGGCACCCAACCAGGACGGGCCGCCGCGGCCGCGTTGCCGCAGGAGCTGCTGTGGTCACGATGAGCTGCCGCAGGAGCTGCTGTGGTCACGGTGAGCTGCCGCAGGACCTCCGCAGCACCGGACGGCTCGGGAAGAGGCGGCCCGCCGCCGGAACGCCCAGCGCCGCCTGAACGGCCGAGATCGCGATCAACTCGACCGGATGGGTGGCCGAGGTCAGGCCCGGGTGCACGACGTCGGCGATGGGGCTGTCGTCGAAGCCGGTCACGGCGACGTCGTCCGGCACGCGGACACCGTCAGCAGCCAGGGCCTGCAACACACCGAGCGCCATGGCATCGCTCACGGTGGCGATCGCGTCGGTGCCTGGCCATCGCCGGCGGATCTCGCGGGCGGCGGCCCTGCCCCGGGCCGTCGTGAAGTCGCCGTGCACCACCCGCACCGGAAGGCCGGCCTCGCGCATCAACCGTGCATATGCCGCCAGCGGCGCCCGGGAGGCGGCCAGCCAGCGCGGACCCGCGACCAGAGCGATGCGGCGGCGCCCGGTGCGATGGAGCTGCCGGATCAGTGCCCCGACACCGGCGGCGCTGTCGACATCGCTGCCGCCCGCGCCGATCATGCCGGTGCGGCCTCGCAGACCGGCGGGCAGGCCGCGCACGAGGTCGCGGTCGTGGCCGGCCAGCACCAGCGCGGCGACACTGCGGTCGGCGGCCAGCCGCTCAAGCTCGGCGGTGGCGTGCAGCGGGAGCCGGAGCAGGGCCGTGCCGAGGCCCTCCGGCTCGGTCGCGGCGGCCATGGCGGAGGCCGCCCTGGTGACGAACGGGTCGCGCAGGATGTCGGCCCGCTCGTCACGGACCGCGAACACGATGCGGGTGCCGGACTGCCGGGCCAGCCTGCGAGCGACCGGGTGCGGCACGTAACCCAGGTCGATGGCCGCCTGGCGGACCGCATCGCGGCTGGTCGCCGAGGAAGGGCCCCGCCCGGAGAGCACCCGGGAGGCGGTCGCGGTGGAGACCCCGGCGCGGCGGGCCACATCGGCGAGGGCGGGATTCGCTGTCATGCTCCGCATCTTCCTCCCGGGGTACGACATTTCCGCCGCCGAGTTTTTGTCAGGGGGCCGGTCTACTGTGCGGAGCATGACGACATTGACCGATCGGCCTCACACCGCGTTGCTGATCATCGACGTGCAGAACGGTGTGGTGGCCGGCTCGCCGAACCGTGACGAGGTCATCACGAACATCAACGCGCTGCTCGACCGGGCGCGCTCCGAGGATGTGCCGGTGATCTGGGTGCAGCACTCCGACGACGGCCTCACCCGGGACAGCGAGGCCTGGCAATACGTTCCGGAGCTGAAACGCCGCGACGACGAGCCGCTGATCCACAAGAATTACGGCGATTCCTTCGAGGCCACCGATCTCGAGGAGCAGCTGGCAGAGCGCAAGGTGGGCCGGCTCGTGGTCACCGGGGCGCAGACCGACGCGTGCATCAGGTCGACCCTGCACGGCGGGTTCGTCCGGGGTTACGACGTCACTCTGGTCACCGACGCGCACACCACCGAGGACCTTTCGGCGTACGGTGCGCCGGCCCCCGAGCAGGTCATCGCCCACACGAATCTGTACTGGCAGTGGCAGAGCGCGCCGGGGCGTACCGCTGGGACCGCGGAGACGGCGAAGGTCTCCTTCGCGGGGTGATCGTGCGCGGGTCCGGGCAGGGGTTCGTAAGGTTGCCGGATGAGCACCGACAACCTGTGGCTTCGCCAGATCGCCGAAAACCCGAGCCACTCCCAGTGGTACATCGACCGCTTCCGGGAGATGGCCGCCCGGGGTGACGATCTGGGCGGCGAGGCCCGCATGATCGACGCCATGGTGCCCCGGGGTGCTCGGATCCTCGACGCCGGTTGCGGCACCGGCCGCGTCGGTGGCCGCCTCGCCGCGAGCGGGCACGACGTCACCGGCGTCGACCTTGACCCGGAGCTGATCGAGGAGGCCCGGCGCAACCATCCGGGCGTTCGCTGGCAGGTGGGTGACTTGTCGGAGCTGTCGCTGGGCGAGACCTTCGACGTCGTGGTGTGCGCCGGGAACGTGATGACGTTCGCCGGTCCGTCGAGCCGGGCGAAGATCCTCGTCCGCTTCCGCGAGCACCTCGCCGACGGAGGGCGCGCCGTCGTGGGCTTCGGTGCCGGCCGAGGCTACGAGTTCGACGATTTCCTGAAGGACTCGTCCGGCGCGGGCCTGCGGTCCGACCTGCTGCTGAGCACCTGGGACCTGAGGCCGTCGACTCCGGACGCCGACTTCCTGGTCGCCGTGCTCCGCCCGGAGTAAGCGGCCGTGCCCGGACCGGGCGGCCCGGCCGTGAGTCGCGCGGGTTTCGGGCGGCTCGGCCGTGAGTCGCGCGGGTTTCGGGCGGCTCGGCCGTGAGTCGCGCGGGTTTCGGGCGGCTCGGCCCTGAGCTGCGCGGGTTTCGGGCGGCTCGGCCCTGAGCTGCGCGGGTTTCGGGCCGCTCGGCCCTGAGCTGCACGGGTTTCGGGCCGCTCGGCCCTGAGCTGCATAGGGTCGGGCGGCCCTGCCCTGCGTTTGCATCGTTCTGGGCGGCCCGGCCCCGCGCTGCATCGGCCCCGGCCCGCCTTGCGACCGGACTTCGGTACGCAACGGCTGCCATGTGGGCTCTCGTCTCACCGGTCGTCACGGAGGGCGAGCGTCAGGCAAGGGATGCCGTCGTCGCCGGCCCGACCTTGGATATTCGCAGGTGCCCTGTGCCCCACAAGTCTCCACGGTCCCGGGGCCGCCCGACGTTGTGGTGACAGGGCGTGATCAGGGCGCTCGCAGGCCACCCGAAGTCGACACGCCACGGACGGCCGGCCCGGAAACTCGTGCGTTTGTGGTCGGGCAGAGGGCCGAACCGCACAAGATCTGTGCACGACGCCTCGCAACGAGAGCCACCACGCCGCCCGAACCTTCTGCCGATCCCCAGCGTGGCGAAACCCGGCTGGGCGGGAGTCGCCAAGATCGCGTGAAGGGGTGAGGGCCTGGGAACGGTCCGGGATATGGAGCGGCCCGGCCGGAGGGTTCCGGCCGGGCGGGGGAGTGGGAAGGAGCGGGTGCGGGTGGTTCGTGCAGAACCGGAAAGCCGGGGGAACCGGGGATGAGGCGGGAAGCGGGAAGCGGGGGAACAGGGGAAGCGGGAAGGCCGGGGAACGGGGGAACCGGAGATTAAGCGGGAAGCGGCGGAACCGGGGAACCGGGGAACCAGGGAACGGGGAACCGGGGAGCGGGGGAACCAGGGAACGGGGAACCGGGGAGCGGGGGAACCAGGGAACGGGGAACCGGGGAACCGGGGAACCGGGGAGCGGGGGAACCGAGGCGGTTGTGGGTCAGAGCAGCCAGGGGTTGTGCTGGACCAGGGGGAGTGTGGCCCATCGGCGGCCCAGGCCCCAGGTGTGGCCGGCGTAGGTCAGGGCCAGCACCGCCGCCGCCAGCGCGTAGATCACGTGGTAGTCGACGATCGGGTTGCTCGACCCGGACGCCGGCGGCCACTCGGCGACCCACATGAAGGCCATCATCAGTGCTGTCGCCACCGCGCTGATGCGCAGGCCGATGCCGGCGATCAGGGCGGCGCCGATGCCGAGCAGGCCGAGCATGAAGAGCCAGTCGACAACCGGGTTGCCGGCCATGCTGTGGAAAGCGTCGGCGAACGGGCCGGTCTCCAGGGAACCCAGGAAACCCTTCGCCGGGGAGCCGCCGTTGATCCAGGCGCGGGCGGACGGGGTGGCGTATCCGAAGCCGAAGGTCTTGTCCAGGAACGCCCAGAGGAAGACGAAGCCGGTGGCGATCCGGAGGACCGCCAGCGAACGAGCGGCGGTGTGAGTCAGCATGGAGCCCGGCGCCTCCACACTCTCCAGGTGGGTGATGGTGGTCATCTGGTCCTCCCTCAGGTGGTGTCTTCACCGATGACTATTCGCCGTGCGGGCGCCGCGCACCGGTGCCTGAGGACACCGGTCCCCGGGCCGAAAGTCCTATGAGGCATCGACGGTCATTGAGCAGTCGTAAACGTTGCGTGGCCGATCTCGCGCCATCTGAACTGAGTCGGGTCGCTGACACGATCAAAAGGCCTGCTCATGCTGGGGACGAGGGCGAAACTTCACCCGGCCGACTCGTGATCAGCCGGGCTTGTAGCGAAGATGTCACCCAGGGGGTGGTTGTGATGATGGTTCTGTTCGTGGCTGTGATCGGCCTGCTCCTGGCCGCGATTCTCGCCCTCTGGCCGCTCTCCTCGGAGAAGCCGCGGTCCCCACAGAGATTCCGGGGCTCGGCGCCGGTGAAGCCACCCGGCAGTCATGCCGAGCCGTCCGCCGGACCGGCCACTCTGGAGGGCATCCTGGCCGGCCAGCTCCTGAGCGGAGAGATCTCCCAGCGGCAGTACCTGCGGGCCGTGGAGAACCTGGCGGCCCGTGACGAAGAACGCCACCCGCTCACCCTGCGCTGGGACGACCGACCGGGAGCTTGGTCATAAAGAGCGGTAAATAAGGAAATCGGCCGGCGTCACCGGGTAGAAAGATCACGGGTACAAAGATCAGGTGATGACCAGGGAGCGCCGATGGCGGAGATAGTGCTGATCCGGCACGGGCAGACGGAGTGGAGTGCCAACGGGCGCCACACCTCGTACACGGATCTCGAATTGACCGCGGAGGGTGAGCGGCAGGCACAGGCCGTCGCCCAGCGCCTGGCCGGCCGCACTTTCGCCGCGGTGCTGTCGAGCCCGCGCAAGCGGGCGCTGCGGACCGCCGAGCTCGCCGGTCTCACGGTGACCGAGGTGACCGAGGACCTGGCCGAGTGGAATTACGGCGAGTACGAGGGCATCACCACCAAGCGGATCCACGAGACCCGGCCGGGCTGGTCGCTCTGGACCGACGGCTGCCCGGGCGGTGAGTCCCCGGAGCAGATGAAAGTCCGGATCGATCGCGTCCTGGCGAAAGCCAAGGAGTACGACGGCGACGTCGCCCTGGTCGCGCACGGGCACACCCTGCGGGTGACCGGCGCGCGCTGGGTCGGCCTGCCGCCGAGCGCCGGTGGCCTGCTGAAACTGGACACCGGCACCCTTTCCACCCTGGGTTTCGAGCACACGGTGGACCCGGTGATCAGCTCCTGGAACGCCTGACATCCAACACACAGGCACGGCACATGGTGACCCACAGGCGCGGGGCCAATCGTGGACTTACACGAGGGACCCAATGAGGGGATGACCACCATGCTCACGCAGCTCAACCCAGAATCCGCGCCGGCTCCGGCGCCGCACCCGGTCGTCGCTGTGCTCGGGCAGCGGAGCCGGGTGGCGAGCCTTCCGCAGCACCTGCCGTCGGGCTGGTCGATGCGGCTGGCGCCCGGCCTGGAGGACGTCCGGTCCGACGAGTTGGTGGTGCTCAGCGGCGCCACCGTGCACGACGTGCGGGTGGCCCGCGCGGTGCTGCCGTCCGAGACCCGGATCGTCGCGCTGATCGACGACTGGGCGGCGGTGGAGCTGGTCTCCGGCGTGCTCACCGCGGGGGCCGACGTCTGCGTGCGCGGCGGCCACCCGGCGATCCTGGCCGGCCACCTGGTGGCGGTCCGCCGCCGCCAGCTGGCCGAGCGCTGGGACCACATCGAGGCCATTCTATAAGAGCTTCCGGGCCATCTCGGTGCGCGACCGCACGCCCAGCCGGGCGAAGACGTTGCGCAGGTGATGGTCGACGGTCCGCGGGCTCAGGTGCAGCTCCTGCGCCACCTCCCGGTTGGTGGCACCGCCCGCGACCAGCGCCGCGATCCGTTCCTGCTGTGCGGTCAGCTCCAGGCCGTCCAGGGACATCTTCCGGGATTCGACGCGTTCACCGGCGGCGCGCAGCTCGCGAACGCTCTGCGCCGCCCACGGTTCCGCATCCAGCATCCGGAACGTCTCCGCCGCCCGCCGCAGGTGGGTACGCGCCTCGACGTGCCGTCGCCGCCGGCGCAGCAGCCTGCCGAACAGCAGCTCGGTGTGCGCCCGGGGGAACCCGGCCTCGCCGGTGTGCCGCAACGCCTCCCGGAAATGGATCTCGGCCGCCTCGGCGTCGTCGGCCCGCAGCGCCCGGCATCTATCCCGCAGCGCCAGCCAGACGGGTTGCCCGGTGCGCCCGGCCCAGCGGTCGAAACCGGCCGCCACAGCGTCCAGCCCCAGCGAGCCGGCGCCCGCCTGGAAAGACGAACCCGCGCCAGAAGAACCCGCACCCGCCTGCGCGGCCGACTCCAGCAGATGCGGGACCACCGCCACCTGCAGCAACGCCGACCCGTACCCCGGTGAGGCGGTGACCACCCGGCCCAGCCGCTCGGCGGCGGCGGGTGCGCGCCCGTCCACCAGATCCAGCAGGGCGAGCGCCCAGTCGCAGAGTGCCCGGGAGGGTCCGCCGCCGGCCGCGGCGATCCGGGTCAGCGCGGTCTCCCGATCACCGACGAGCGCGGCCAGCACGGCGAGCACCGCGCTGTGCACGGCGGCCAGGGCGGGCTGCCCGGTGGCGCGGGCCATCGCGGCGCCGTCGAGCGCGGCCGTGTGCGCGGACGCGTAAGCGCCCGAGGCCAGCTCGGCGGTGGCGGCCATCTCCAGGGCCTGCGGTACCAGGACGGTCGCGCCCGACTCGCGGGCCAGGACGGCGGCGCGCCCCGCGACGGCGGCGGCCCGGCGGACGTCGCCGACCAGGATGCCGGCCGTGGCGGCGCGGACCAGTGATCCGGGGTCGGTGACCCGGTCGGCCGCGTCGAGGGCGCGGCGGAACCGGGCGAACGCGGCCGGCTCGTCCCCGTCGGCCATCCGGGCCAATCCGGCGACATGATGGAACGCCAGGGTCACGGCGGCCGGTTCGTCGCCACGCTGACGTGCGGTGACGCGGCGGGCGACGCCGGCGTACCGGCCCTGTTCGCCGGGCCGGGCGGCGGCCTCACCGGCCAGGGCGAGAGCTTCCAGGGCGGTGGGGGTGTCGCTGTCGGCCAGCTCGGTGGCGACGTCCAGCAGCAGGTCGCGGGCGCCGGGCCGGCCGTCCGGCAGGCCCATCTCGGCGGTCAGGCCGCGGGCGCGTACCCGGGCGGTGCCGGCGGCCCGCGGAATTCTGCGGATCATCAGGCCGGCGTCGTGCGGATGCCCGGTCAGCCAGGCGAACCGGGCCGCGTCGAGCAGCGCCTCACCACGATCACCCGGGTCCCGGTACAGCTCGGCGGCCCATCGGCGCGCCTCGGCCGCGGCCTCCGGCTCGGCGGTGCGCGCGGCCCAGGTCAGGTCACGCGCCAGCGCGGGGTCCGGCCCGATCGAGGCCGCGGCCCGGTGCAGCAGCGCCGGCAGCCGGTCACCGCCGGCATCCAGAACCCGCGCCAGCGCGAGGTGGGCGGCTCGCCGGCGGCTCACCACATTCCCGGCGTACGCGCCATCGCGCGCCAGTGGTGATCCGAAACGGACAGCCGCTCCGTCAATCGTGATCAACCCGGCCCGTTCGGCAGGTGCGAGGTCATCCAGGGCGGCAGGGCGCCCCGCTGCCAGCAGATCGGGCAGGGTCACGGCCGGCCGGGCCGCCGCGAGCAGCAGCAGATCCCGCGTCACAGCCGGCAGCGACTCCACCAGCGCGCGGTGCCGGAGCAGCAGCGGACTCCCCGGCGGCAGCGTCTCCGGCAGCGGCGCGTAGCCCCGGCGCTGCTCCGGCGTCAGTGCCCCGGCCAGCTCGATCAGGGCGGCCGGGTTGCCGCCGGCCAGGTCGATCACCGCGTCGGCTACCTCCCGGGCCAGGTCCGGTGCGTGCCGGGCCAGCAGGTCACGAGCCGTGTCGCGGGGGAGCGGATCGAGGTGGAACACCGGCAGCCCGCCCGGATCGGCGCCGGCCGGCATGGTCGCCAGCAGCGCGAACCGGGGCATCCGCCGCGCCGCGAACAGCACGGCCCGCCAGGACGCCTCGTCCATCAGGTGCGCGTCGTCGATCACGCAGAGCAGGGGTTGCCGTGCGTTGAGCGTACCCAAGTGATCGTGAAGGGAAAGACCGAGCGCAAGGCGCTCCACCTGCGGTGACGCGCCGCGCAGAGCGCGTTGCAGCTCTCCGGTCACGTCACCGGAGGTGGTCAGGAGACGTTGCAGGCCCGAGTACGCGAGACCGGACTCGTCCTGATGTCCCGGAGCGGACAGGACGGTCCAGTCGTGCGCCGAGCGGGCCACCGCGCCGGCGAGCGTGGTGCGGCCGGCGCCGGGAAGACCCTGGACGACGAGCGCGCCACGGTGACCGGCCTCGGCGGCGGCGAGCAGACCCGCGACGGCCGGCGGAAGTTTTTGCACTAACGGTGCAGCAAACATGGGGCGATTTTGGCCTGCCGGACGGCTTCGCGAAAGGGCCATTTCGGTTGATGAAATTTCCGGGACATTGCCGACTGATGACAACACCGGTGATTTCGCCGATGCCTGACCGTCCCGGACCGGCTGAGACTGACGCTCGTCGATCCATTCCCCCGGTCTAAGGAGAATCGACGTGAAGTCAACCGTTCCCTCTCGCACCCGACGTTTCCTGCTCACCGCCGCCGCCACCCTCGCCCTGACCGCAGGGCTGGGCGTGACCGCCGCGCAGGCCGCCGACAATCCCTACGAGCGGGGTCCGGCCCCGACGCTCAGCGCGCTGCAGGCCTCCCGCGGCCCGTTCGCCGTCTCGCAGACCTCGGTCTCCCGGCTCGCGGCCAGCGGGTTCGGCGGCGGCGAGATCTACTATCCGACGTCGACCAGCTCCGGCACGTTCGGTGCGATCGCGATCTCGCCGGGCTTCACCGCGTACTGGTCCAGCATCTCCTGGCTCGGTCCGCGCCTGGCGTCGCACGGCTTCGTGGTGATCGGGATCGAGACGAACACCACGGCCGACCAGCCGGCGTCGCGGGGCACCCAGCTCCTGGCGGCGCTGGATTACCTGACCCGGTCCAGCTCGGTGCGTACCCGCATCGACGCGAGCCGGCTCGCCGTGGCCGGGCACTCGATGGGCGGCGGTGGCAGCCTGGAAGCGGCCAGCGACCGGCCGTCCCTGCAGGCGGCCATCCCGCTCGCGCCGTGGAACACCGACAAGACCTGGTCCGAGCTCCAGGTCCCGACCCTGATCATCGGTGGCGAGTCGGACACGATCGCGCCCGTCGCGTCACACTCGATCCCGTTCTACAACAGCATCCCGGCGTCGGCCGAGAAGTCGTACGTGGAGCTGAACAACGCCAGCCACTTCTTCCCGCAGAGCACCGACACGTGGACGGCGGTGCAGGCGGTGTCCTGGCTGAAGCGCTTCGTCGACAACGACACCCGGTACGACCAGTTCATCTGCCCGGGCCCGAGCAGCGTCTCCATCTCGGACTACCGCAGCAGCTGCCCGCTGATCTGACCGTGAGATGACGCTGGGCCGGCGGTGATCACACCGCCGGCCCAGCGTCCGTAAGGTCGGTGCGTGCCATCGATGCCGGACCGAGGAGTGAACCTGCGCGTCGACGAGATCCACCGTTCCCGCCTTCGGGGCCTGGCCGGCAACCCCGGACTTCCGCTCGATCTCCTGCGGCGGGTGATCGGCCATCCGGACGTCCGGCCACTCGACCTGACACGCCGGCGGTGGTCCGACGAGACGTTCGACTTCCTGGCGGCGCACCCCGACGCCAGGATCCGGCAGTTCCTGGCACGAACCTCCGGCCCGGCGCCCGAGCAGCGTGCCCGTCTGATCGATGACCCGAGCACGTCCGTGGTGATCGAGCTCCTCGACGGGCCGTACGCGCGGTGGGCGCCGACGTTGCCGGACTGGGCGTACCGGAAGCTCGCCCGGGATCCGCGACGGCTGGTCCGGATGTTCCTCGCCGAGCGGCCGGATCTCCTGCCGCCCGATGTGCTCGACGCGCTCCGGCAGCTCGGTGACCCGCTCCTGCCGGGCGCCGGAAGCGAGACGGCGGCGCCGGCAGTGGACCTGGACCGGCTCGCGAGCAGCGCTTCGGCGGGGGATCGCCGCGCGGCGGCCGGCCATCCGGGGCTCCCGGCCCGGTGGATCGGCACGCTGGCGGCGGACCCCGATCCGGACGTCCGGCTGCACCTGTCGATGCGGCCGGGCCTGACCGAGCCGGAGCGGGCCGCGATCGCCTGCACGGTGACCGAGGATGACCGGATACCGTTGCTCGGGTGGGTCCTCGACGCCGGCGGTGACCTGCTGGATCGCTGCGTTCGGTCGGCCCACCCGGGGCTGCGTCGCAGCGCGGCCCGCAACAAGCGGCTCACGCCGGCGCAGATCGAACTGCTCGGGGCGGACGACGACTTCCCGGTCCGGCTGCTGCTCTGCGAGCAGCACGCGGGCGTGCCCGCGGCGCTGGTGGTGGACACCTATCTGGAAGCTCAGGTGATCACCCGTACGGACCTGCTCTGGCACCCGGCGCTGGCCGGTGCGGACCTGACCGGCTACGCGGATTCGCCGGACTGGAACGCCCGGGCCATCGTGGTGCTCGACCGTCGCGCGCCGGCTGAGCTGATCGAGCGGCTCAGTCACGACGAGGACTCCGCGGTGCGGAAATGGGTGGCCGGCGACGAGCGGCTGACCCCGGAGCGGGCTCTCGAACTCTTCGCGGAGCGGCAGACCACCAGCGCGGCCTCGGCGAACCCCAACCTGCCGGTCGACCTGATGGAACAGATCCTCGCCGAAGCCGCGGTGCGCTGAAAAAGAACCGTGCCGGCGTCGCTACAACGGGGGGCAGCGCGACGCCGGCACGGAAACTTCGGGGGTTACCTACGAGGTGGCGGCTGCCGTCGGCTTCAGGACCGAGCAGGTCTCGACGGCCTTCTTGGTCGCCGCGTTGGATTCGTCGAGGTTGGCGGTGTCGGTGACGCCGTTCTCCTTGAGGCAGTTGGTGTACGCCGCGTCCGCGCCGCCGCCGGCGTTGTTGCCGCCGCCACCGTTGCCGCGGCCGGCGCCCATGCTGGGCCGCACCGAGGCGCACGCGGTCTGTGCCTTCTCCCAGGTCGCGTCATCGACGCCCTCGGGCTGCGAGAAGCCGCCGCCGCCGGGGAAACCGCCGCCACCGCGCTGGCCGGCGCTGCCGGAGGGCCGGGGCTGGCCGGACGGCATCGCGCCGGGCTGGCCACCGCCGCCGGGGCCGCCGGACGGCATGACGCCGCCGGGTGCTCCGGACGGCCGGGCGCCGCCGTTGCCCATGCCGGCGCCGCCGGACGGCATCGTGATGGTCACGCCGTTCTCGTTCAGGCAGCTGATGTACGCGGCGAACGCCGAGTTGCCGCCACCCTGCTCGCTGCTGGTGCCACTCGTGCTGCTGCTGTCGTCCGAGCCGCCACCGCAGGCCGCCGTGAACAGCACGGCCACGGAAGCCACGAGCAGAGCGCCCGCGCGGAGACGCGTCTTCGAACTGACTACCGGCACGTTGAGTCTCCTGTCGATGCAAGCCAAGAATGTGGGTGGAAGCCCGGATCAGAGGAAAGCGGCCGGAGCTGTGCGCAACGTCGGACGACCCTAGGAATTACCTAAGAGCGGCCGGTACGGCTCCTAGCGAACTCCGAGGCGGGACCGAGGCCCCGGCGAGTTGGGCTCGCCAGACTCCTCGGCCATGGGTGTTGCACTGGCCGGTCGCCGGCGATTGATCTGGCTCCTCGTGGCGGCCGTCGTGCTCGCGTTGATCGCCTTCGGCGTGGTGCGTGCGCTGACGGCGGGCGCCGCGGACGACAAGACGAAGGCGGCCGAGACCGCCACGGTCGACAAGGGCGCGGTGACCACCGAGGTCGCCACGACCGGCACGCTGCAGGCGGCACAGACGCGCAGCTTGTCATTTTCGGTCAAGGGCACTGTCGAGACCATCAAGGTCCGGTCCGGCTCGACGGTGACCGCGGGACAGGTCCTCGCGACCGTCGACGACACGGACGCCGCCGAGGCGGTCGACGACGCCGAGGACGCGCTGGACGAGGCACAGGACAACCTCGACGAGGCCGAGGAGAACGCGTCGTCGGCCACGTCGACCGAGACCACCGGGTGTGACGTGGCCGCCGCGTACACCACCACCGCCACGGCGTCGGCCACCGCTACGGCGTCGCCGTCCGTGTCGGCCACGGCCTCTCCGACGGCCATCGCTACGGCCACGGCCACGGCTACGGCCACCACATCGCCGTCGTCCACGCGTACCTCGAAGGCGGCGGCGTCTCCCACCACCAAGGTCCCCGGAGGCAGTGGCGGGACCACCGGAGGATCTTCCGGCAGCTGCGGCAGCAGCTCCGGGAGCGGGAGCGGAAGTGGCAGCGGGAGTGGCAGCAGCGGCGGCCAGCAGGGCGGCAGCAGCTCCAGCGGCGACGCGATCCTCACCGCGCAGCAGCGGGTGAACCAGGCCGAGGTGAACCTGGAGGAGGCCGAGGAGGCACTGGAGGGCGCCACCATCACCGCGCCGATCGCCGGCAAGATCCTCTCGGTGAGCGGCAAGGTGGGCAGCCAGGTCAGCTCCGGTTCGGCGTTCATCAGCCTGGCCGACGTGTACGACATGCAGATCAGCGCGGACTTCCCGGAGGCCGACGCGGACCACCTGGACGTCAGTCAGAAGGCTGTGATCACGCTCGCCGACAAGGCCGGGCAGAACTTCGACGCGACCGTCGTGCAGGTCGACCCGGTCGGCACCAGCGACGGCACGCTGACCCGGTTCGGCGTGGTGCTCTCCTTCGACGACGCCCCCGAGGAGTTGCTGGTGGGGCAGAGCGCGAACGTCCGGGTGACGACCGGCAGCAAGGAGGACGTGCTGCGGGTGCCCAGCACGGCGGTGCACGACGTCAGCGGATCCACCGGAACCGTGGCGAAGAACGGCGTCCCGACGCAGGTGAAGCTGGGTCTGCGGGGCGATCAGTACACCGAGATCACGTCGGGCCTGGCCGAGGGCGAAGTGGTCGCCAAATCATGGTGAGTTCATAGCTGGCTCAAAGAATCGGTTGGTACTTCTAACTCCGTGCTATCCGAGACCCGTGTTTCCGCCACCGTCAGTGACCCCGCGGCGCGACCCGCTCGCGTCCTCGTCGTCGACGACGAGCCGAACATCTCCGCGCTGCTCAGCGCGACGCTCCGGCTCGTCGCCTACGACGTTCGTGTCGCCGGCTCCGGCCACGGCGCCCTGGTCGCGGTGCAGGAGTTCGAACCGGACCTGATCGTCCTCGACGTGATGCTCCCGGATCTGGACGGCTTCGAGGTGGCCCGGCGGCTGCGTGCCGCCGGGCACCGCGTCCCCGTCCTGTTCCTCACCGCCCGCGACGCGGTCGAGGACCGGATCCTCGGTCTCTCGGCCGGCGCCGACGACTACGTGACCAAGCCGTTCAGTCTCGAGGAGGTCGTGCTACGGATACGCGCGATCCTGCGGCGCAGCCAGCCGGACGAGCCCCTTCCGGACACTGGCGTGCTGCGCTACGCGGATTTGGAGATGGACGAGCACGCCCACGAGGTGCGGCGGGCCGGCCGGCTGATCGAACTGTCCCCGACCGAGTTCAACCTGCTCCGCTATCTGATGACGAACGCGGGCCGGGTGGTGAGCAAGGCACAGATTCTGGACCGGGTGTGGAAATACGACTTCGGTGGCGACGGCCGCATCGTGGAGTCCTACGTCTACTACCTTCGCCGCAAGATCGACCGGACGGATCCGCCACTGATCCACACGGTCCGCGGGGTGGGTTACGCGCTGCGATTGCCGCGCGGCGGGGAGGAGTGAGGCGCTGGCGCCACTGGACGCTGCGCTCGCGCCTCGTCCTGGTCGTCGCCGCGCTGTCCGGGGTCGCCCTGATCGTGGCGAACGTGGCCGGCCTGCTGTTGATCCGCAGTTACTTGCAGGACCGGATCGACGAGCAGCTGGTCGGGATTTCTCGGCCGATGTCGGAGATATCGCCCTGGCAGCAGGGCTTCGCGCCGCGCGCGGGCCGCTTCCGGGTGGGCGCCGATCAGGTCAACTACTTCTACCGTACGGACGGAACCCTCGACCCGACGCGAAGCTCGTCGACAGCGGGTGATCGGCCGGCGGTGTCACCTCTCAGCGAGATCACAAAACTCGCGGGGACAGGCCCTTACACCGTCTCCACCGCTGACGGCGCCGACTGGCGGATGATCGCGGTCGCGGTCGGCGACACCGGTGGGTACGCCGTCGTCGGCTCCTCGCTCATCGAGGTCGAACAGACCACCGAACGGCTCCTGCTCATCGATGCCGGTGTGATGGTGCTGCTGCTCAGCCTCCTCGGGGCCGGCGCCGCGTTCGTGGTCCGGCTCGGGCTGCGGCCGCTCACCGAGATGGAGTCGGTGGCCGCCGACATCTCGGCCGGCAGCCTCTCCGGCCGGGTGCCCGATCCTGATCCGCATACCGAACCGGGGCGGCTCGGCCTGGCTCTCAACGCGATGCTCACCCGGATCGAGGCGGAGGTCGACGCGCGTACGCAGTCCGAGCAGCGGCTCCGGCAGTTCGTCGCGGACGCCTCGCACGAGTTGCGTACCCCGCTGACCTCGATCCGCGGTTTCGCCGAGCTGTACCGGCGGGGCGGGGTCCACAGCTCCGCCGAGCTCGACGAGACGATGGCCCGGATCGAGGGCGAGGCCGGCCGGATGGGTGTGCTCGTCGAGGACCTGCTGATGCTGGCCCGCCTCGACCGCCAGCGCACCCTGGAGATCCGCCGCGTCGACCTCCTGGAGATCGCCGCGGACAGCATCCGGGACGGGCACGCCCGGGCGCCCGGGCGGATCATCCGGTTCGCCGACGAGTTCGAGCCGGCCACCGTGCTCGGCGACGACCACGGCCTGCGTCAGGTCGCCGCGAACCTGGTGGCGAACGCGCTGAACCACACCCCGGTGGGCACGACCGTGACGGTACGCGTGGGTTATGGATTCACCCCTCACGACAGAGCCGTGCGTTCCGGGCCGGTCACCATCGGTGACGAGGTGCCGGTGGCGTTCCTCGAAGTGAGTGACGACGGGCCCGGTGTGCCGGCCGAGCACGCGCATCGTGTCTTCGAGCGGCTCTATCGGGCCGACTCCAGCCGTTCCCGCACCAAGGGCGGTGGATCCGGGCTCGGCCTGGCCATCGTCGCGGCGATCGTGCACAGCCACGGCGGATGGGTGGAACTGGTGGACAGGCCCGGCGGCGGAGCCTGTTTCCGGGTCGTGCTGCCCGCTGTCAGTGACTCCCTGTGAGGTTCCGAGCTATCTCCCAGGTTCCGCCGAAGCTCCTCCTAGCCCAAACCTCGAAAGTGTGCAGCCATGAAGGTACGTCTGAGCCGCCACCCGTCGCTGGTGGTCAACGCCGTGATCGGCGTCGCGCTCGTCGCCGGAGCATTCACGGTGTACGAGACATTTTCCGATTCCGACGACGGGACGGCCGCCGTGGCCTCCGAGCGGACGGTCTCCGTCCAGCAAGGAACGGTCACCAAGACCGCGACGGCGGACGGCACCCTCGAGAGCGCCAGCACCGCCAGCGCCAGCTTCGAGACCAGTGGCACGGTCACCTCGATCAGCGTGAAGGTCGGTGACAAGGTCAAGAAGGGGCAGGTCCTCGCGAAGGTCGACCCGGCCGCCGCGCAGCGCACCCTGGACGCGGCCGAGGCCGACCTGGACGCGGCGCAGGACGCCGTCGACCGCGCCGAGGACGCCGGTTCGGACACGTCCGAGGCGGAGAACCAGGTGGACACCGCCGAGCTGGCCGTCGACGAGGCCGAGGCCGGCGTCGACGGGACCGTGCTGAAGGCGCCGATGGCCGGGACGGTCACCGCGGTGAGCGGGACGCTGGGAAGTTCCTCCGGAGGATCGTCGTCCTCCGGTGGCTCCACCGGCGGCGGTTCCTCCTCCAGCTCCTCGTCGAGCTCCAGCTCCAGCTCCGGATTCGTCGAGATCGCCGACCTGACCAAGATGCAGGTCAGCGCCGCCTTCGCCGAGGCCGACGCGACCAGCCTCAAGGAGAAGCAGGCCGCCACGGTCACCTGGAACGCACTCAGCGGCGTCGAGCAGAGCGCCAAGGTCACCGCGATCGACCCCTCCGCGACCACCTCGAACAGCGTCGTCACCTACGGCGTCACGCTGACCCTGGACAAGGTGCCGACCGGCGCGAAGGTCGGGCAGACCGTCGCGGTCTCGGTCACCACCGGCTCCAAGGAGAACGCGATCTACGTCAACCCGGCCGCGCTCACCACGGTCGGCAACCGGCACACGGTCACCGTGGTCGCGAACAGCGTGCAGGAGACCCGCTCGGTGGAGATCGGCCTGGAAGGCGACTCGGCCACCGAGATCACCTCCGGCCTGACCGCCGGTGAGCAGGTCGTCGTGAAGACGACATCGTCCTCCACCACCACCAGCGGCAACCAGCAGGGCGGCTTCCCCGGCGGCGGCACCGGCTTCGGTGGCGGAGGCGGCAACGTGGGCGGCGGCGGCATGCCGGGCGGCGGTGGCGGCCGATGAACAAGCCCGTCCTCGAGGTCCGCGACCTCAAGAAGATCTACGGCCAGGGCGAGGCCACAGTGCACGCGCTGCGTGGCGCGTCGATGACCGTCCACCGCGGCGACTACGTGGCGATCATGGGTTCGTCCGGCTCCGGCAAGTCGACGCTGATGAACATCCTCGGTGCGCTGGACATCCCCAGTTCGGGAACGTACAAGCTGGACGGGGTGGACGTCAGCCGGCTCTCCGATGCTCAGCTGGCCCTGGCCCGGAACCGGCTCATCGGGTTCATCTTCCAGGCGTTCAACCTGATTCCGCGTACCAGTGCGGTGGCGAACGTCGAGCTGCCTCTCGCGTACGCGGGGGTGAAGCCGAAGGAGCGCCGCAGGCGCGCCATGGCGGCGCTGGACATCGTCGGTCTGGGTGAGCGGGCCGGCCACGAGCCGAACCAGCTCTCCGGCGGTCAGCAGCAGCGTGTGGCGGTGGCCCGCGCCCTGGTGACCGAGCCGGCGCTGCTGCTCGCCGACGAGCCGACCGGAAACCTGGACAGCAAGTCGACCGACGACGTGCTGAAGGTCTTCGACGACCTCAGCGCGGCCGGCCGGACCATCGTGATCATCACGCACGAGGACGAGGTCGGCGCCCGGGCCAAGCGGCTGATCCGCCTGGTCGACGGCGCGATCGTCTCCGACGTGCGGCAGTCGCCGATCCACCTGCGGCCGGTCGGCCCCGCCATGGCGGGGCGGCACTACGCATGAGCATCTTCGAGGTCATCAGGTTCTCCCTGCGCGGGCTCTCGGCCAACAAGCTGCGATCCGCGCTGACCATGCTCGGCATCCTGATCGGTGTGGCGGCGGTGATCCTGCTGGTCGCGGTCGGCAACGGCTCGGCCAAGGCGATCAGCGACCGGATCGAGGCGCTGGGCACCAACACCATCACGGTGATGAGCACCGGCCGGGGCGGCTCCAGCAGCACCTCGCTGACCAAGGACATGGCCGACGCGCTGGTCGACGCGGAGCTGGCACCGGACGTGAAGTCGGTGTCGCCGGTGGTCAGCTCGTCGTCGGCGACCATGACGTACGAGGGCACCGACCACTCGGTGGCCACGTTCGTCGGCACCACGCCGAGCTGGTTCGCCGCCTCCAGCACCCCGGTCGGCACCGGGGCCATGTTCACCGAGGACGACGTCGACCAGGGCCGGCGGGTCGTGGTGCTCGGGCAGACCGTCGCCGAGGAGCTGTTCCCCGGCGTCGACCCGATCGACAAGCAGGTCACCGTCGGCGGTGCGCTCTTCACCATCGTCGGCGTGCTGGACGAGAAGAGCTCCACCGGTTTCAACGACGCCAACGACACGGCGGTCGCCCCGCTCACCGCGGTGCAGCAGGTGCTCACCGGGTACGGCGCGCTCACCTCGATCATCGTGGAGGCGTCCGACCCGGACAAGGTGGACGCCGCGCAGGACCAGGTCTCCACGATCCTGGACCAGAAGCTGGACGTCTCAGAAAGCTCGTCCAGCACGCCTTATCGGATCCAGAACGCTTCGTCGCTGCTGGAGACGCAGACCGAGACCGCTGACACGTTCACCACGCTGCTCGGCGCGGTCGCCGCGATCTCGCTGCTGGTCGGCGGCATCGGCATCACCAACATCATGCTGGTGACGGTCACCGAGCGGACCCGGGAGATCGGCATCCGCAAGGCGCTCGGCGCACCACGCCGGGTGATCCTCAACCAGTTCCTCATCGAGGCGATGTTGTTGAGTGTGCTCGGCGGTGGCCTCGGGGTGGTCACCGCGCTGATCGGCAGCCATTTCGAGATCGTCGGCGTGAAGCCGGTGATCGTGCCCAGCTCCATCGCGCTCGCCTTCGGCGTCTCGGTCGCGATCGGACTGTTCTTCGGCGGCCTGCCCGCCGCCCGCGCCGCCCGGCTGCGTCCCATCGACGCGCTGCGTTACGAGTGAGGATCGAAGCTGTGAACCGGATGAACGACGAGACCGCCGTTATCCCGGCGCTGCCCTCCCTGGAGGAGCCGGACGATCACGACGATCTCTCCAAGGAGCTGGCCGCCGTCGCGCCGAAGCGCTGGTGGAACAAGGGCACGATCGGGCTGGGTGTGGTGGCGCTGCTGATGGGTGGTTTTCTCGGCGGGGTGCAGGCGCAGCAGCAGTGGGGGACCACATCAGCGGCTGCGAGCGGATTCCCCGGAGGGGGGACGGGCGGCCGCACAGGTGGCTTCCCGGGCGGGTTGAGCGCGAGCGGCGCGCCTGGAGGCTTCGGGCAAAACGCCCAGCCGGCGGCAACAGAAGATCAAGGCACCACCGGCAAGGTCAAGCTCGTCAACGGCACCACGATCTACATCGAGACCGAGGACGGCAGCACCGTCACGGTCAAGACCGGCGACGACACCGCCGTCGCCACCGCCAAGAAGGGCAAGCTCAGCGACGTGAAGGCCGGCGACTCGGTCACCGTCGAGGGCGCGACCGCCGAGGACGGATCGGTAACTGCGACAAGTGTCACCAAGGAGTAGTCATTGATGACTACCTAAGTCATCCCTAGGGTGAGCCCATGCTGTACGGGCGGGATGCACTGCTCGCCGCGATCGATGCCCGGCTGAGTGCCGGCGGCGGGGTGGCCCTGCACGGGCCGCCCGGCATCGGTCGCAGCGTTCTGCTCGACACCGTCGCTGCCCAGGCCGCGGCGCGGGGCGACCTCGTGCTCCGCCTGCGCCCGGCACGCGGTGAGCGCGGTCTCGCGTACGCCGGGGCCGCCGATCTCGTACGCCAGGTCCCGGCGGACGCGGTGGCGGCCCTGGCGCCGGCGCCGAGACACTGGCTCGCCGCGCTCCGCCAGGGCCGGCCGCCGCGCACCGGCGGACCGGCTCTGGCGCGGCGGCTGGTGCTGCCCGAGCTGCTCGCGCACTGCGCCCGGATCGTTCCGGTGCTGATCGTGATCGACGACGCGCAGTGGCTGGACCCGCAGTCGGCGGAGCTGATCGCGTTCGCGATGAGGCGGCGACCCGGGCCTCGAATACGAGCATTAATCGCGACAAAAACGGTAAAAGTGACGCGACTCTGCCCTGCCCCGGCCGTGGAGCTCACTGTCCCCCCTTTGGAACCCGACGACCTCGCCGCCATGCTGGAAGCCCACGGCCTGCCCTGCCGCGCCGCGAGCCGGCTGCACCAGGCCAGCGCCGGAAACCCCTATGTGGCGCTCGCGCTGAGCAAGGGGCAGGAGGCCCGGGACTGGGCCGCCGAACGCTTGCGCGAACTCCCCGACGAGGTCCGGGCCACTCTGCTGGTCGCCGCCCTGGCCACCACACCCACCCCGTCGCTGCTGCTGCGGGCCGGCCGGGACGACGCCGAACGCGAGCTGCGCGCCGCCACGGCCGCCGGAATCATCGACGCGAAACTCCGGTTCACGCCGCCGCTGCTCGGGCAGGTGCTGGCCGACGAGACCCCGGCCGCCGAGCGGTTCGCGGTGCACACCGCCCTTGCCGTCGCGGCGACCGATCCGATCGACGCGTTACGGCACCGCGCCCTGCGTACCAACCGGCCGGACGCGGCAGTGGCCGGCGCTCTCGCCGACGCGGCCCGGCGGTGCGCGCAGCGCGGCGCCGACCGCACCGCCGCCGAGCTGTACGTCCTGGCCGCCGACCGCTGCCCGCACGGACTCGCCGCCGACCGGCTGAACTGGCTGGTCACCGCGGCCCGCACGGCGATCACCGGGGGATCACCGGCTCTCGCGCGCAAGGCCGCCGACGCGGTCCTGACCGCGCAGGCCGCGCCGCCCGCGCACCGGGTACGCGCCCGGCTCGTCCTGATCGACCTGGCCGGGCAGGACCTGGCCGGGATGGCCGAGACCCTCGCCGCGGCCCTGGCCGAGGCCGGCGACGATACGGCGCTGCTCGCCCCGGTGCGGTTGCGGCTCACCTGGCAGGCGTTCCTGATGGGCGACGCCGACCGGGCCTCGCAGGAAGCCCGCCTCTCTCAAGAAGCCGCGAAGGCCGCCGACGACCCCACCACCGAGGCCATGGCGCTCAGCGCGCTCGCCCAGATCCTGCGGACCCGCGGCGAACCCGGCTGGCGGGACAGCCTGGACCGGGCCCTCGCGCTCCCGGCCGCGCCGGCGCCGGACTGGTTGCACTACGGCCCGCAGTACACGGCCGCGCGGTTCGCCCTCTTCGACGACCGGCTCGACGAGGCCCGCGCCGACCTGCTGACGCTGCTCGCCGTCGCCGAGCACGACCGGATCGGTGAGGCCCGGGTCGAGGTGCTGCGCAGCCTCTCCGAGGTCGCCACCCGGGCCGGGCGCTGCCAGGAGGCGCTGCGGTACGCCCACCGAGCCGCCCGTGCCGCCCAGGACGCCGGACTGAGCCCCGGCCCCACCTGGTACACCGCCGCCGTCGCCGAGCTGGCAGGCGGCAGCCTGGCCGCCGCGGCCGGATTCGCCCGGCGGGGCATCCGCGCGTCCGAGCAGGAGAGCGACGGCCTCTACCTGCGGCGTAACCTGCACGCCCTGGGCCAGGCCGAGCTGCGCGCCGGCGACACCCGGTCCGGCGTCGCCACCCTGCGCCGGCTGCGCGACTCCGAAGCCGAGTCGGGCAGCGCCGACCCGATGATCGTGCGCTGGCACGCGGACCTGGCGGCCGGCCTGGCGGCGCTCGGTGAGCACGCCGAGGCGGCCGCCACGCTGTCCCGGGCCCGTGCGGTGGCCGCGACGATCGGCGCGGTCCCGGCCCTCACCGGCTATCTGGACCGGGCTGCCGCGATAGTGCAGTCCGAATCGGGCCGTGCCGACGACGCGGTGGAGCTCTCCACCGCCGCGGCCCACCTCTTCGAACAGCTGCGGCAACCCGTCGAGCAGGCGCACGCCCTGCTGGTGGCCGGTGGCGCGGAACGCCGCCGCCGCCGGTACGCGGCCGCCCGGGTGGCGATCGGGGCCGCCCTCGCGCTGTTCATGGCCGCCGACGCCCGGCCGTGGGCGGAGGAGACCGAACGGGCGCTGATCCGCACCGAGACGCCGGACCAGGGGCTGACCTCGACCGAGCTGCGGATCGCCGCGATGGTCCGGGACGGCGCCAGCAACCGGGAGATCGCCTCCCGGCTGTACCTCAGTGTCAAAACCGTCGAGGCCACCCTGACCCGGGTCTACCGCAAGCTCGGGGTGCGCTCGCGGACCCAGCTGCTGTCGCGCCTCGCGGTGTCCGAGATCACCGGGCTCAGCTGACCAGCGGCTTCGCGACACACAGTGACCTGGGTTACCGAAAATCCGTGGTCGCCGTCACTTTCATCGCGGGAGTTTTACCTGGTGGATTTGGGGATGAAGCGCGGCCGAGGGATTGTTGTACCCGGAAGCGACGAGGCTTTCTCCGTCACTATCCGTCGAGGAGTTCGACATGCGATTTCTTCGTAACACCCGTAAGGCCATCGCCGACAACCGCGCCGAGAGCCGTGCCCGCCGTCAGCTGAGCGACGAGCTGGCCGCGTTCCGCACCGCCGCCGAGCGCAGCGAGCTGGACATGATCCTGAGCCGGCACAGCGCCGACGAGACCCGCGAGATCCACGCGATTCTGAACCAGCAGGACGCCGAACGGCGCTACCAGGTGGGTGTCGGAACACACCAGAACTGATCCACACTGTCCACGGGCCGCCGAGGGCCGGCCCGGAGGGTTACCGCTTGCGCTGTCCGGACCGTCCCCGGATCGCGCACGCTGACCCGGAACCGCCCCTGGCGAGCGAAGTGCGCCAGGGGCGGTTCTCTTTTCCGTTTCCCTCGTGCCGAGATCAAGCTTCCCCATCGGTTTTTCAGCGAGCTTGCAGAATCGTCAGGGATTCTGTGAAGCATGCTTGAGGTCTCCGCGCTCGGGTGGACCGTCACCATCGGTGTCATCGTCGCCCTGCTCGCCCTCGATTTGACTCTCGGGGTGCTTCGTCCACACGTCGTCGGCTTTCGTGAAGCCGCCGCCTGGTCCGTCTTCTATATCGCCGTCGCGATCGCGTTCGGTGTCGTTTTCGGAAGCATCGCCGGTTGGGATTTCGGCACCGAGTACTTCGCCGGATACATCGTCGAGAAGAGCCTATCGGTCGACAATCTCTTCGTCTTCGTCATCATCATGAGCACGTTCGCGGTGCCCGAGCGATACCAGCAGGAAGTGCTGACGTTCGGCATCATCATCGCGCTGATCCTGCGGGTCATCTTCATCGCGGTCGGCGCCGCGCTGCTCAGCGCGTTCTCGTTCATGTTCCTGATCTTCGGCCTGATCCTGCTCTACACCGCGGTGCAGCTCTTCCGGCACCGCGACGAGGATCCGAGCGTCGAC
This sequence comes from Actinoplanes lutulentus, assembly GCF_003259845.1. Classification (GTDB taxonomy): domain Bacteria; phylum Actinomycetota; class Actinomycetes; order Mycobacteriales; family Micromonosporaceae; genus Actinoplanes; species Actinoplanes lutulentus. Next base: position 51,444 of record NZ_QLMJ01000023.1, on the reverse strand, counting down.
GACAACGCCCTGGTCAAGGCCGGTCGCCGCTTCCTGCCCGTGACGGAGGACTACGTCGAGGGCAAGATGATCACCAAGATCGACGGCAAGCGCATGGTCACGCCGTTGTTCCTGGTCCTGCTCGCGATCGGCGGCACCGACCTGCTGTTCGCCCTCGACTCGATCCCGGCCGTCTTCGGCGTGACCGAGGAGGCGTACATCGTCTTCGTCGCCAACGCCTTCGCCCTGCTCGGCCTGCGAGCCCTGTTCTTCCTGGTCAAGGGCCTGCTCGACCGCCTGGTCTACCTGTCGACCGGCCTGTCGATCATCCTGGCCTTCATCGGCATCAAGCTGGTGCTGCACTGGGCCCACAAGGACATCAGCGACAGCGTCCCCGAGGTCAGCACCCCGGTCTCGCTCGCCGTCATCCTCGGCATCCTGGTGATCACCACGGTCCTCAGCCTCATCAAGTCGAGCAAGGACCCATCCCTGAAAGCCCATCCCGGCAGCCTGCGCGCCAAATCCGAACACCCCGCGGACAAATAACCCCCACGGCCCGGCGGTCCTCCGCCGGGCCGTTTCTTCATCCTCACTTCTTCAGTACGCGTTTCGCAGGAGGCCCGTGCCACCCCCGGCGACCCATTGCCGGCTCCAGGCCGTCACGCCACTTTCGCTACCGGTGCCCACTCACCGGTTCCGCGCCCCGCCTCACCGCTCGGGTCCGCCGCTCAGACGCTTCAACGACATGCCGCGAGCACCCCACCGATGCGTGTCGAGTTAGGGCGCGGCTGGGCTCGCAGGAGATAACCCGGCGTTTCCCGACTGCACCGCCTACCGCCGCGAGTTCTCCGGGCCGGCTGTACGTCGTGGTCGCCGTGCGCGACAGCCGGCAGCCGTGGTGTAGAGCCGGCGCTCGGCTGAACAGCACGGTTGTCCGGCTGGCGCTTGTGGTCGTGTTTGAGCCCTGTCAGCGACCACAAGCGCTGGCCGACCGTGTCCGGCTCGTGCTTACGGTCGTGCTTCGGCCCGCGCACGACCATAAGCACGAGCCGGTACCGCGTTGGCTGGTAGCGCGCTTGGCCGGAGGCGGGTTTGCCGCGGGCGAGCCGTAGCTCACCTACGTCATCGGACCCGAATAACACGTCTGGCCTACGGCTCGCCGTCCCGAGCCGTCGTCCAGCACTGTTATCGGACCCCGATGACATGTCTGAGCTACGGCTCGCCACCGCAGCTCCAAGATCCGGGATCCGGGACCCGGGATCCGGGATCCAAGATCCAAGATCCAAGATCCAAGATCCAAGATCCAAGATCCGGGATCCGGGATCCGGGATCCGGGATCCGGGATCCGGGATCCGGGATCCGGGATCCGGGACCCGCACTCATGTCAGCATTCGCCCGGCATAGTTGGCGCTGGACGGCCGTATCCGGCACGGGCTGACGGAGCCGGACGGGTGCCAGCGCATGCGCTGGCACCCGGACCACCGGACAAATCGGAAACGCCCGAGTTATTTCCAACGGGTCCTATCGAACCCCAAGCCGACACGGGCCGGCGAATCGCGGAGCGTGTGTCGATTTAGGGGCCGTATCGAACCCGAAATCGACACACGGTCTGACCTCCGGCGCTGCTCGGCGCCGACCCCGCCCCCGGCGCTGACCCCCGGCGCCGGCTGTCGATCGGGCTGAGCTGCGGCGGGGCTGAGCTGCGGCGGGGCTGGGCTCAGGCGGTCTGGAAGGAGCGCTTGGACAGGCCCATCCAGAAGCCGTCGACCGGCTGCTCGGGTGCCGCCTCCGGGTCGCCCGAGGCGCCCAGGGTCAGGAACATCGGCGCGAAGTGCTCGATCGTCGGGTGGGCGTACGGCATCCCGGGGGCGAGGGTCCGGAACGCGGCCAGTTCGTCGACAGCGCCGCGCGCCAGGGTCTCGGCCGCCCACGCGTCGAACTCGCGGGACCAGCCCGGCGCGTTCGCCTCCGGGCGCCAGTCGCGCAGGAACGGCAGCCCGTGCGTGGTGAACCCGGAGCCGACGATCAGCACGCCCTCGTCGCGCAGCGGCGCGAGCCGGGCGCCCAGGTCGAGCAGCGCGTCGGGTTCCAGGGTGGGCAGCGACATCTGCAGCACCGGGATGTCGGCGTCCGGGTACATCACGGTGAGCGGCACGTAGGCCCCGTGGTCCAGGCCCCGGTTCGTCCGCGCGACCGTCTGCGAGTCCGGCATCAGCGCGGCGACCCGGTCGGCCAGCTCGGGTGCGCCGGGCGCCGGGTATTTCACCTGGTAGTACTTCGCCGCGAATCCGCCGAAGTCGTAGACCAGCGGCGCCGTCGTGGTGGCACCGAGCATCAGCGGCGCCGACTCCCAGTGCGCGGACGCCATCAGGATCGCCGTGGGGCGGGGGAGCCCGGCGGCCAGCTCCTGCAGCTGGGCGACCCAGGTGGGGTCGTCGACCAGTGGCGGGGCGCCGTGACTGAGGAAAAGCGCGGGCATCCGCACGGTGGCCTCCTTGAAGCTTCAACCATTCACCACCACCGTAGCCCGCGTTGCTTGACCGGTCAACTATCCCCGAGCGTAGTTACTCTGAGTAGTTTCCCCAGGATCGTGATCACGCTGCGCCGAACCCCGGGCGTATGAAAGACGATCTTGAAAATAAGTTGATGACATTAAATATTGACGAGATCCAACAACGCGTCTTCGTTTATTGATCGACGCTCAAATTCCCTGTCCAAGAGTGTGATCAACAACGCCCACTGTGGAGACGACATTTGTCTCATCTGGACGTTGCGCCTGGACGCGAGAGCTGGCAGGCTACCTCCGGTCGCGCCGGGGGGAGCGAACAGTAATTGCTTCGTGATTCGTCACCACATTACTCAAGGTGAACAGCGCGGGCATTTCCCAAGGCGTCGAGAGGAGACCGAGCAGTGGCGTCCCCGCCGCAGCTTCCGCCCGCGGATGACCTGTATCTAACTGCTCACGACACGATTCGTGGCAAGTCCCTGCTGTCACCGGCCACACTCGGCCTCGGTCTCGGCGCGGCACTGCTCGGCGAGTTGATGTTGTGGCGGCGCGTCGACCTGGTCGAGACCGAGCTCGTGGTCATCGACGAACGGCCGACCGGCGACGCCGCGACGACCGCCGTGCTGGAGCAGCTACGCCGGGAAGCAGGGCAGCACGGCGTACGCAACTGGCTGTCGTACCTCTCCACCGGCATCGCCACCGACCTGGTCGAGCGCCGCCTTGCCCGGCCCGGTCTGATCAAGCGGGTGGAGAAGCGCGGCCTGCTCAGCACCAAGGTCTCGTTCGTCCCCGCCGACTCGATGACCGCCGGCTGGCCGGCCACCCGCATCCGTACCAAGGTCTCCCGCGACGAGCCCCTCGACGTGGCCGACCTGCTCCTCGCCGGGCTGATCCTCGCCACCGGCCTGGACCAGCACGTGCTCGCCACCCTCAACGCCCGCGACCGGGCCGGGCTGTTCGAACAGTTCCGCCGGCTCTTCCCGGCCATGTTGCAGCAACTCGTCGCCCAGGCCGAGGCGGCCGTCGGCGACGCTGTCATGGCCCGGCGCGCCTGACCCGCCTCACACCCACCCCCACACAGAAAAATCCTGGAGTCAGCGTGTCCTCGACCGCAACCAAACCCCCTGGAAGTCAGCTCTCCGACGCCCTGGCCCGCGACCGGCTCGGCGTCGCCGCGATCGTCTTCTTCATGATGTCGGCGGCCGCGCCGCTGACCGTTGTCGCGGGCGTCGTCCCGACCGGCCTCGCCGTGACCGGCCTGACCGGCATCGCCATCGCGTTCCTCGCGGTCGCCCTGGTGCTCGCGATCTTCTCGGTCGGCTACGTCGCCATGGCCCGGCACATCGCCAACGCCGGCGCGTTCTACGCGTACATCGCTCAGGGTCTCGGCCGGCCGATCGGCGTCGGGGCGTCCTGGGTCGCGCTGCTGTCGTACAACATGTTCCAGGTCGCGTCGTACGGCGGTTTCGGCGCCATCGCCCAGCCGCTGTTCCTCGACTGGTTCGGCGTGGACGCCCCGTGGTGGGGCATCGCGCTGATCGCCTGGGCGCTCGTCGCGATCCTCGGTGTCCGTGACGTCGCCGTCAACGGCAAGGTCCTGGCCACCCTGCTGGTCGCCGAGATCGTGCTGACCCTGGTCTTCGCGTTCGCCGAGATCTTCACCGACGGCTTCACCCCGTCGACCGCGGCTCTCGACCCGGGCACCCTGGTCGGTGCCGGTTCCGGCGCGCTGCTGGTCATGGCGGTCACCGGCTTCGTCGGCTTCGAGCAGTCGGTGGTCTTCAGCGAGGAGTCCCGCGACCCGCGTCGCACGGTTCCGCGCGCCACCTACATCGCCGTCGCCATGATCGCCGTCATCTACGCGTTCGCCTCCTGGGCGATGATCTCCGCGGCCGGTGACAACGTGGTCCAGCGTGCCGGCGAGGAGGGCCCCGAGCTCTTCTTCAACCTGGCCGCCGTGCCGCTCGGCAGCGCCGCCCTGCACCTCGGGCACATCCTGTTCCTGACCTCGCTGATCGCCGCGATGATCTCGTTCCACAACATCATCGCCCGGTACATGTTCTCGCTCGGCCGCGAGGGCGTGCTGCCCCGCGCGTTCGGCCGTACCGTGCCGGGCACCGGCGCGCCGAAGAACGGCTCGCTCGCCCAGTCGGCGGTCGGCCTCATCGTGATCGTCGCCTACGCGGTCTTCGGCTGGGACCCGCTGGTCCAGCTCTTCTTCTGGGGCGGCACCGGTGGTGGCCTCGGCGTCCTGCTGCTCGTCACGATCACCTCGTTCGCGGTCATCGGGTACTTCGCCCGCAAGCCGGAGGGCGAGGACGTCCTGCACCGGGTCGTCGCTCCGCTGATCAGCTCGGTCGCGCTGCTGGTGATGTCGTACCTGGCGATCGACAACATCGCCGGGCTGCTCGGTGTCGAGCCGGGCAGCACCCCGGCCATCGTGGTGCCGCTCTCGTTCGCGGTGCTGCTGGCCGGCGGCATCCTCTGGGCGCTCTACCTGCGCTCGGCCCGCCCGCAGATCTACAACGGCATCGGCCTCGGTTCGCGCAGCGCCACCACCACCGGTGGCTTCGCGGCGGCGCTCAACGAGACGGAGTCGCGATGAGTGACCCGGTGATCCGCCCGATCCGCGAGGACGAGGTCGAGACCGTCGGCGCGTTCATCTCGAACGCCTTCGACGACCTGGCCGCGAACCACTACCTCGTCCCGGTTCCGGCCGAGCGCGAGACGGTGATGGCCGGTTTCTTCAGCCTGGAGTCGGAGACCGCCTTCAAGCAGGGCCGGATCGAGGTCATCGATCACCCGGACGGTGGATACGCCGCCGCCGCGGTGTGGTTCGACCGGGTGACCGACCTCCCCGAGGCCGAGGCCTACATGGAGCGTCTCGAAACGATCACCGGCGACCACTTCGAGCGTTTCGGCGCCCTGGGTGAGCTCTTCGACAAGAACCACCCGCACGAGCCGCACTGGCACCTGGCCTTCCTCGGGGTCCGCCCGTCGGAGCAGGGCAAGAGCCTCGGCAGCCTGATGATGAAGCACGTGCACGACGAGCTCGACGCGAACGGCACGGCCGCGTACCTGGAAGCGACCAACCAGAACAACGTGCGCCTGTACCGCCGCCACGGATACCAGCCGATGGATCCGTGCGAGATCTACCTGCCGGACGGCACCGCGTTCTACCGGATGTGGCGCGCCGCATCCTGATCGGAGCAGCTCGGTCAAGAGGCCGGGGTATGGGCGAACAGCCTGTACCCCGGCTTTTTGGGTATTGACGCGGAGGGCCCGCCGTAATTACATCGAAACCAGGTCCAACCCAGCGTTGCTGATCGGCTACCGCTGGGTGAACACGCCCATGGCCGGCCGGAAGGACCACGCATGCCCGCAGGCGTCAACCCTCTTGTCCGGCGTGGCAGCTCCGCCGAGCGACCGTACGACGTGATGGTCAGCCCGGAGAACGCCGGCTGGCACTACAGCGGACTGCGCGTGGTGGCGCTGCCGGTCGGCGGGCGGGTCCGGTTCGTGACCGGTAACGACGAGATGCTGGTCCTGCCACTGGCCGGGGGCTGTGACGTGGCCTGCGACGACGAACGCCTTACCCTCACCGGCCGCCGCAGCGTCTTCTCCCGGGTGACCGACTTCGCCTACCTGCCGCGGGACTCCGCGGTCACCCTGCGCGCGCCGAACGGCGGCCGTTTCGCGCTGCCTGCCGCCCGCGCCGGCCGCAAGCTGCCGTTCCGGTACGGCCCGGCCGAGGACGTCCCGGTCGAGCTGCGCGGCGCCGGCCAGGCCAGCAGACAGGTCAACAACTTCTGTACGCCCGAGGCCTTCGAGACCGACCGCCTGATCGCGTGCGAGGTGCTGACCCCGGGCGGGAACTGGTCCTCGTACCCGCCGCACAAGCACGACGAGGAAGGCCCCGGCGAGTCCTGTCTCGAAGAGATCTACTACTTCGAGGTGACGACCAGCCCGGGCGGCGGGCCGGGCACCGGTTTCCAGCGCGTCTACGGCGACGGTGACCGGCCGATCGACGTCTGCGCCGAGGTCCGCACCGGCGACGTGGTCCTCGTCCCGTACGGCTGGCACGGCCCGTCGATGGCCGTGCCCGGGTACGACCTGTACTACCTCAACGTGATGGCCGGGCCCGGCGAGCGCCGCTGGGAGGTCCGCGACGACCCGGCGCACGGCTGGGTGCGCGGCCGCTGGGCCGGCCAGGAGATCGACCCCCGGCTGCCGCTCACCTCGGTCAGGGAACGGAGACGAGCGTGAAGCACCGGCTCACCGTCGCGCAGGCGGTCGTGAAGTTCCTGGCCGCGCAGTGGACCGAACGCGACGGCGCCGAGCAGCGCGCGATCGCCGGGTTCCTCGGCATCTTCGGGCACGGCAACGTGGCCGGCATCGGTCAGGCCCTGTTGCAGGCACAACGCGACAACCGGCCGGAGATGCCGTACATCCTGGCCCGCAACGAGCAGGCGATGGTGCACACCGCCGCCGGGTACGCCCGGATGAAGAACCGGCTCTCCACCCTGGCCTGCACCACCTCGATCGGCCCCGGCTCGACCAACATGCTCACCGGCGCGGCCCTCGCCACGGTCAACCGGCTGCCGGTGCTGCTGCTGCCCTCGGACGTCTTCGCCACCCGGGCCGCCACACCGGTGCTGCAGGAGCTGGAGGATCCCCGATCCGGGGACGTGACGGTCAACGACGCGTTCCGTCCACTGTCGAAGTTCTTCGACCGGGTCTGGCGGCCCGAGCAGCTGCCGCAGGCTCTGCTCGGCGCGATGCGGGTCCTGACCGACCCGGCCGAGACCGGCGCGGTCACCCTCTGCCTGCCCCAGGACGTGCAAGCCGAGGCGTACGACTTCCCGGACGAGCTGTTCGCGAAACGGGTGTGGCACGTGACCCGCCCGGCGCCGGACCCCCTTTCGGTCGAGCGGGCCGCCGCGGCGATCCGGGGCGCCGCCCGGCCGCTGATCATCGCGGGCGGCGGGGTGATCTACTCCGAGGCGTCGGCGGCGCTGGACCGGTTCGCCCGGGAGACCGGGATCCCGGTCGCCGACACCCAGGCCGGCAAGGGCGCGCTCGCCTGGGACCACCCGAACGCGGTCGGCGGCGTCGGCGCGACCGGCAACCCGGTGGCGAACCGGCTGGCCGGGCATGCCGACGTGGTGCTCGGCATCGGCACCCGGTACAGCGACTTCACCACGGCGTCGCGCAGCGTGTTCCAGCACCCGGCGGTGCGGTTCGTGAACCTCAACGTCGCCGGCTTCGACGCGGGCAAACTCTCCGCGCTGCCCCTGGTCGGTGACGCGCGGGCCGGGCTCACCGCGTTGCGGCCGGCCCTGCACGGGCGGCGGTTCACCGGGGACTTCCGGGACGATGTGGCGACATGGCAGGGCGTGGTCGAAAAGGCGTACCGGGGGAGACAGGGTGAGCTGCCCACGCAGGCCGAGGTGATCGGGGTGGTGAACGAAGCGTGCGGAGCACGCGACGTCGTGGTGCAGGCGGCCGGCAGCATGCCCGGTGACCTGCAGCGACTGTGGCGCGTGCGGGATCCGAAGCAGTATCACGTCGAGTACGGGTACTCCTGCATGGGATTCGAGATCGCCGGGGCGCTCGGCATCAAGCTGGCCGACCCGGGCCGCGAGGTGTACGCGCTGGTCGGCGACGGCTCCTACCTGATGATGGCGCAGGAGCTGGTCACCGCGATCGCCGAAGGCGTGAAGCTGATCGTGGTGCTGGTGCAGAACCACGGGTTCGCGTCGATCGGCGCCCTCTCCCAGTCGGTCGGATCGCAGCGTTTCGGCACCGCCTACCGGTACAAGACCGCGGCCACCGGCGATTACGACGGCGCGCGGCTGCCGGTCGACCTGGCCGCCAACGCGGAGAGCCTGGGCGCCGCGGTGATCCGCTGCCGGACCGCGAACGACCTGGTCGAAGCGCTGAAGCAGGCCCGCGAGTCGGAACGCCTGACCGTCGTGCACATCGAGACCGACCCGCTCGCCGCCGGACCGTCCTCGGAGGCCTGGTGGGACGTGCCGGTCGCGGAGATCGCCACCCTGCACAGCACCCGGCACGCGCACGCCGGATATCTGGAGGAGAAGAAGCGGCAGCGGCACCACCTGCGTCCTGGAGATCGTTCCTGAAAGGATTTTTTATGAGAAGTCGGATAACCGCTGGGGCGTTCGCCGCGGTGCTGTTGCTGGCCGGTTGCAGTTCGGGCGGCCGGGAGGAGACCGATTCCGCCCCCAAGCAGAGCTCCGGGTACACGATCGCGTTCGTCACCCACGAGAAGCCCGGCGACACATTCTGGGACAAGGTGCGGGCCGGCGCGGAACAGGCCGCCACCGACACCGGCGTCGACCTGAAGTACTCCAACGACCCGGACGCCGGCAAGCAGGCCACGCTGATCCAGCAGGCGGTCGACGCCAAGGTGCAGGGCATCGCCACCACCCTGGTCACCCCGGACGCCCTCGCCGGCTCGGTGAAGGCCGCGACCGGCGCCGGCATCCCGGTGGTCGGGCTGAACGCCGGCATCGATCAGTACAAGGCGCTCGGCGCGCTGATGTACTTCGGCTCCGACGAGACCCTGGCCGGCGAGAGCATCGGTGAACGGCTCGCCGCGGCCGGCGTGAAACACCCGATCTGCGTGATCCACCAGGAGGGTTCGGTGTCGCTCGAAGCCCGCTGCGCCGGTGTGAAGAGCAAGGTCGCCGGGACCGAGAACCTCCAGGTCAACGGTGCTGACGACGCGGCGGTCACGACGGCGTTGCAGGCGAAGCTGGCGCAGGACAAGTCCATCGACTACATCGTGACGCTCGGCGCGCCGGTGGCTCTCGACGCGATCCAGGCGATGACGCAGGCGGCCAGCTCCGCCAAGCTGGCCACCTTCGACCTCAACAAGGAGACGGCGCAGGCCGTGAAAGACGGCAAGATCCAGTTCGCCGTCGATCAGCAGCCGTACGCGCAGGGGTACATGGCGGTCACGTCGCTCTACCTGTACCTGAAGAACGGCAACGACCTGGGTGGTGGCGGGCCGGTGCTGACCGGACCGTCGTTCGTGGACGCGGCGAACATCGACAAGATCCTGCCGTTCACCGAGAAGAACACGCGCTGAGCGGTGACCGGGGGCGTTCTTTCAAGAACGCCCCCGGTTTTCGTTGTCAGCTCGGCAGCACCAGGACCTGACCGGGAATGATCCGGTCCGGGTTGTCGATGATGTCGCGGTTCAGCCGGAAGATCTCCGGCCAGCGGTTGCCGTCGCCGAGCTTGGCCTTGGCGATGCCGAAGAGCGTGTCGCCCTTCGCGACGGTGTAGAGCTTCGGGATCGGGCCGACCGGCTCGCGCGGCGGCAGCAGGAAGACCTGACCGGCGAAGATCCGGTTCGGATCGCGGATCTCCTTGCGGTTCAGCACGAAGATCTGCGGCCACCGCTTGTCGTCGCCCAGCTCGCTGCGGGCGATCCCGGAGAGGGTGTCGCCGGTCTTCACCGTGTACGTGCTCGGTTTCGGCGGCTCGACCGGACCGCCACCACCGCCGCCACCCAGCACACCCGCCAGCCGCAGGATGTCGGCCAGCTCGAACGTGCCGGCTTTGGCCGCCGGCAGGGTGGGCCGCCATCCCGGGATCTTCAGGATGGAGTCCTCGCTGCGACGGACCAGCCCGACCAGGACCTCGGCCACGATGGTGCTGCCGACCTTGCCGAGCCGCTCACCCTGATGCTCGTGCGCGGCCTCGGCGAGGATGTAGTACCAGAGCGGCGTCCGGGTGGTGAGGCTGCCCTTCTTGAGCGCCTCGGCCTGGTCGCCGTTGACGTCACCGGTCGCGGCGAGCAGCTGGTCCGGGGTCAGCGGCGTGAAGCCGAGCAGCGTGGCGACCGCCTGCCCGGTCGGCAGGCGCAGCCGGTACCCGCGGAGCAGGTTACGCACCGCGAGCCGGGCGGCGAGGTCGGGCTTCTCCCGTTCGCCGTCGACGGTCTGCAGGTTGAACAGGCCGAGGTCGCCGACCTTGGCCAGGGTGGTGTCGATCTTCCGGGTCTTCTGCCCGGCGTCACCGACGATGTTCTCCCACTCGATGATCCAGTTTTCCGGGAGCGTGTCGAAGTTGCCGAGCTGGCCGCTGAGCGCGCTGAACGTGAAGAGCAGCTCCAGGGTGGCCGGCCGGCGGTCGGCGAAGTTGAAGTTGGTGTTGAAGTTGTAGCCGGCCCGGACCATCGAGTGCCCGAACCGGTACGCCGCCACCGAGAACTCCAGCGGCATGAAGAAGCTCGCGCCGTACGGGTCGTACCAGCGGTTGCCGTTCTTCACGACGTCGTCGACGATGCCTTCGTCGCAGACCCGGTGCAGGAAGTCCTCGATCACCACGTGCTGGTAGTGCTGGCGTAGCGTGCGCTGCGCGATCTCGAACGACAGGCCCTGCTTGACCAGCGCGTTGTGCGCCCGCAGGAACGCGGTGTGCAGCTGCGAGATGATGGTGTTCTCGTCGTTGCGCGGGTCGCCGATCCGGGCCGCGCGGTCCAGCTCGAACGTGTCGTTGCGCGGCAGCCGGGGCAGGTCGTTGAAGTCGTCCTTGCCGTCCGGGCGCTTGAAGGGCTCGTTCGCGCTGGGTGTCTTGGCGACCGTGCCGAGCAGCATCCGCTTGCCGTCCGGGTCACGGGGCGCCGCCGGGTCGTACACGCTGTCCAGGTCGAGCGTGGCGGTACGCCGGTTGCGCAGCGCCTTGCGGACCTCGTGCAGCGGCAGCGGTTTCATCGCGGTGTCGAGCAGCTGGTCCATGGTGCCCGAGCCGGGCTCCTGGATCTCCAGGGTGATGTCGTGGTCGACGAACTGTCCGAAGTAGGTGTAGACGGCGGGGATCGGGCTGTCCTCGCCCCGGACGTCGGGGTCGGCCATCGCGGTGCCGAGCTCACCGAGCCGGCCGGGGGTCTGCGGTGTCTCCTCGACGAGGTTCTGCGGGTCGTCCTGCAGGCCGGGGAAGAGCAGGTCGAACGGGCCTGGCGGCGGGGTCCCGGTGAGGGCGAAAGTCGTTGACGACTCAGCACTGAAGGCGGCGAACTCGTCGCGAGCAGCGGTGAGATCCTTCTCGGTCAGAGGTTTTCCGTGCGATAGACGCGCCATGGTGGGTCCCTTCACGTCGGCCTGCTCTACCCGGGCCACACTAGGAAGGTTCCACGACTCACAGAGACGTGTGGATGACACAATGGAGTGGTTGTGTTGGCAGATGGCGTCGATTCAGCCGTTAGAGCGTTTAGTCAGGCCCTGGAAGGCCAGCTTGGAGATCGTCTCCGCGATGACGGCCGGATCGCCGCGGTCCGGGCGGTACCACTCGATCAATGAGTTGACCATGCCGAAGAGCAGACGCGCCGCGGTCGCCGGGTCGACGTCGCTCCGGATGCCGCCCTCGGCCTGAGCCTTCTCGACCAGATCGGTGACGATGCGGTCGAACTCGCGGCGGCGGGTGAGGGCGTGCTGCTCGGCCTCGGTGTTGCCGTGCACCCGGAGCAGGAGGGTGACGAACTCCAGGCGTTCGGCGAGGACGTGGACGCTTTTCTTGATGAGGTCTTCGAGCTGGGCTGTCGCCGTCGTCTGCGTGCTGTGGGCGGCTGCTTCGAAGAGGCCGTCCAGCCCGCGGTCGACCGCCATCGTGAGCAGCTGTTCCTTGCTGCTGACGTGGTGGTACAGCGTCGACTTGGTGATGTTCAGCGACTCGGCCACGTCGAACATGCTGGTGGCGTCGTACCCATGGGTGTTGAAGAGACGCACCGCGGCGGCGAGCACGGCGTCCTGGTCGTGGCCGGGGCGTCCGCGGCGTCGCGGTGTCATGGTCATTTAACCTACCCCCTTGATTTACCGACCGCTCGGACGGTAAATAGAAGGTGTGAATCCTGCTGAGCTCTACGAGACCCATCGCGATCTTCTGACGCGCGCTGTCGAGGCGACCGTCGCGCGGGACTACTGGTCGGCCTTCCCCGAGTCGCCCAGCAAGTCGGTCTACGGCGAGGAGGCCGCCCCGGCCGGTGAGCGCGCGTTCACCGCGCTGCTCGGCAAGCCGTTCCCGATCGACGTCCCGGGCGCCACCGGCACCGTCACGACCGAGCGCTCGCCCTACGGCCTGGAACTGGCCGTCAGCTACCCGCGCGCCGATCCGCTCGCGCTGATCGCCGCCGCCCGCGCTGCCGCGCCCGGCTGGCGCGCCGCCGGGCCCGAGGGCCGGGCCGGTGTGGCCGCCGAGATTCTGCGCCGGATCAACGCCGCCTCCTTCGAGATGGCCCACGCCGTGCAGCACACCACCGGCCAGGCGTTCGTCATGGCGTTCCAGGCCGGCGGCGCGCACGCGCAGGACCGAGGTCTCGAGGCGGTGGCCTACGCCCTGGCCGCCACCACCCGTCTCCCGGCCCGCTCGTCCTGGGCCAAACCGCAGCGCGGCGGCGACCCGCTCACGCTGGAGAAGACCGCGACGGTCGTCGGCCGTGGCGTGTCGGTCGTGATCGGCTGCACCACGTTCCCCACCTGGAACAGTTACCCCGGCCTCTTCGCCAGCCTGGTCACCGGCAACCCGGTGATCGTGAAACCGCATCCCGGCGCGGTCCTGCCGCTCGCCATCACCGTGCGGATCGCCCGCGAGGTGCTCACCGAGGCCGGCATCGACCCGAACGTGGTCACCCTCGCCGCCGAGGAGCCCGGCGACGGCATCGCCGCGACCCTCGCCACCCACCCCGACGTGCGGATCGTCGACTTCACCGGGTCCAGCGAGTTCGGCGACTGGCTGGAGGCGAACGCGCGCCAGGCCGTCGTCTACACGGAGAAGGCCGGCCTCAACACGGTGATCGTCGACTCCACCGCCGACTACCGCGGACTGCTGCGCAATCTGGCTTTCTCACTCTCGCTCTACAGCGGCCAGATGTGTACGACGCCGCAGAACATCCTGGTGCCCCGCGACGGGATCGAGACGGATGCCGGTCATCGCAGTGTCGCGGAGTTCGGCAGTGACCTCGCCGCGGCTCTCGACAAGCTGCTCGGCGACCCCGCGCGGGCGGCCGGGACGCTTGGGGCGATCGTCAACGACGGGGTGCTGTCCCGCGTCACGGAGGCTTCCGGTCTGCCGGGCGTGATCCATCCGTCTGCTGTCGTCGCTGATCCTGCCTTTGCGACGGCGCTCATCCGGACGCCGTTGGTGGCCGGTGTCGACGCCGCCGACGAGAAGACCTACACCCGGGAGTGGTTCGGGCCGGTCTCGTTCCTGATCACCACGGAGTCGACCGCCGACAGTCTGCGGATCTTCACCGAGACGGTCCGGGCGCACGGCGCGCTCTCGGCCCTCGTGCACTCGACCTCGGCCGAGGTGATCGACGCGGCTCGGGAAGCGGCGCTGGACGCCGGCGTGCACCTGTCGGAGAACCTGACCGGCGGGGTCTTCGTGAACCAGACGGCCGCGTTTAGCGACCTGCACGGCACCGGGGCCAACCCGGCGGCGACGGCGGCGCTGACCGACGACTGGTTCGTGGCCGGCCGGTTCTTCACGCTCCAGTCGCGGCGCCACTCATGACCGATTTTGCTCTCTTCGATCAGGCCATCGCCCGTGATCAGCGGATCGAGCCGGCTGACGAGATGCCGGAGCGTTATCGCTCCACGATGATCCGGCAGATCGCCCAGCACGCCCACTCCGAGATCATCGGCATGCAGCCGGAAGGCGAGTGGATCACCCGGGCGCCGACGCTGCGCCGCAAGGCGATCCTGCTCGCCAAGGTGCAGGACGAGGCCGGCCACGGGCTCTACCTCTACTCGGCGGCCGAGACGCTCGGCGCCGACCGCGGCGACCTGACCCAGCGGCTCATCGAGGGCCGGCAGAAATACTCGTCGATCTTCAACTACCCGACGCTGTCGTTCGCCGACGTCGGCGTGATCGGCTGGCTCGTTGACGGCGCTGCCATCTGCAACCAGGTGCCGCTCTGCCGCAGCTCCTACGGGCCCTACGCGCGGGCGATGATCCGGATCTGCAAGGAGGAGTCGTTCCACCAGCGCCAGGGGTACGAACTGCTGCTGACCATGATGAGCGGCACCGCCGCGCAACGCGACATGGTGCAGGACGCGGTGGACCGCTGGTGGTGGCCGTCGCTGATGATGTTCGGCCCGCCGGACGCCGACTCGCCGAACACCGCACAGTCGATGGCCTGGAAGATCAAGCGCCACACCAACGACGAGCTGCGCCAGCGCTTCGTCGACATGAGTGTCCCGCAGGCGGCCGAGCTCGGTGTCACGCTGCCCGATCCGGAGCTTGCGTGGAACGCCTCCCGCGACCACTACGACTTCGGTCAGCCGGACTGGGACGAGCTGCGACGGGTGATCTCCGGCGGCGGGGCGATGAACGAGCAGCGGATCGCCCGCCGGCGGCAGGCCGACACCGACGGCGCCTGGGTGCGGGAAGCAGCTGCGGCCCACGCGGCGAAAAACCTGGAGGTGGCCCGATGACCCGGCACGAGTGGCCGCTCTTCGAGGTTTTCGTGCGCGCCAAGCGCGGGCTAAACCACGTGCACGTGGGCTCGCTGCGGGCCGCCGACCACGAGATGGCGCTGCACCACGCGCGTGATCTCTACACCCGGCGCAACGAAGGGGTCAGCATCTGGGTGGTGCGCTCCGACCAGGTCGCGGCGTCCGACCCGGCGGAGAAGCCGTCGTTCTTCGAGCCGAGCGCCGACAAGGTGTACCGGCACCCGACGCACTACACGATCCCTTCGACCGTGCCGCACATCTGAGGTGGGATCCGATGGCCTTTGACGACGCGTACTCGGCGCTGACCGATCACGACGATGATGCCCGGTGGGCGTACGGAACGGGGTTCTCCGATCCGCTCGCCTCGGTGCCGTCGTCGGTGCCGGCCGATGTGGACGGCGCCGACCTCTCGCTGTACTGCCTGATGCTGGGCGATGACGCGCTGATCCTGTCGCACCGCTTGCAGGAGTGGGTGACGCGGGCGCCGGAACTGGAGGACGAGCTGGCCCTCGCCAACATCGCGCTGGATCTGCTCGGGCAGGCCCGGCTGCTGCTGAGCCGGGCCGGGGTGGCGTCGGGTGCCTCGTCGCTCGCCGCGGTGGAAGACGTCCTGGCGTTCGGGCGGGATGCCGCGGAGTTCCGCAACGTACGCCTGGCCGAGCGGTCCGATGCCGACTTCGCCTGCCTGGTGGGCCGGTTGCTGGTGATGGTCACGTGGCGGCTGGCGGCGTTCGACCGGCTGGCCTCCTCGCGTGATCCGATGCTGGCCGCGATCGCCGCCAAGGGTGTGAAGGAGCTGACCTACCACCGCGACTACGCCGCCCAATGGGTGGTCCGGCTCGGTGACGGGACGGCGTTGTCCCACTCGCGGATGGCGGCTGCGATGGCGGAGCTGCTGCCGCTGACCGGTGAGCTCTTCGCGACGCATCCGGTGGAGGCTCGTCTGGCCGTCGCGGGTGTCGCCGTCGAGCCGGTCTCGCTGCGTGCCGAGTTCGACGGGGTCATGGCCCAGGTACTGGAGGCGGCGACCCTCGATCCCGTTCTCCCGGGTCCTCCAGTGGCGGCCTCGGGGGAGGGCGCCGGGCGTGATGGTGTGCACGGGCCGGAACTCGACGAGATTCTGCGGGAGATGCAGAGTGTGGCTCGCGCTGTGCCCGGTGGTGTGTGGTGAACGCGGCCGATCAGATGGCGAGCACGGCGGCTCGGGTCGTCGGGTCGGTCGTTGATCCGGAGCTGCCGATGGTCACGCTTGCCGAGCTCGGGGTCGTGCGCGAGGTCCGGCAGGACGAGGACACGGTGGTGGTCACCGTGACCCCGACCTACTCCGGCTGTCCGGCGATGGAGAGCATCCGGGACGACATCCGGGCTTCACTGCGGCGGGCGGGATTCGGGCGGGTGGATGTGCGTACCGTCCTCGCCCCTGCCTGGACCACCGACTGGATCAGCGAATCCGGGCGCCGCAAGCTCGCGGAAGCGGGCATCGCCCCGCCGGGGCCGGCGCCGCGCCGGGCCGCGGGGCCGGTTCCCCTCGCCCTCGTCGCCCGGCCGGTGGCGGTCGGCTGCCCCCGGTGCGGCAGCGCGGTGACCGAGGTGGTCACCCCGTTCGGCGCGACCGCGTGCCGTGAGCTGCGGCGATGCCCCGTGTGCCGGGAGCCGTTCGAGCACATGAAGGAGATCTGACGTGCTTGGACCTTTGATGTTGATGTGGGTGGGCTGACGTGGCGGGACATGAGTTTCACGCGCTGCGGGTCGGGGCGGTCGACCGGCTCTGTGCGGACGCGGTCGCGGTGACGTTCGCGGTGCCCGACGATGTCGCGGGCCTCTTCGATTTCCGGCCGGGGCAGTCGCTGACCGTGCGGCGCAGCGGCGGCGACGACGAACGGCGGACGTACTCGATCTGTTCCCCGGCCGGCGCCGCACCCCGGATCGGGGTCCGGGAAGTGCCCGGCGGGCTGATCTCGCAGTGGATCGTCCGCGACCTGCGCCCCGGCGACCTGGTGGAGGTGGCGCCACCGGCGGGCAGCTTCACACCGGACCTCGCCGCGGGCGGGCGGCATGTGCTGATCGCCGCGGGTTCCGGCATCACCCCGGTGCTGTCGATCGCGGCCTCCCTGCTGCGCGAACCCGGCGCCGAGGTGGTTCTGCTCTACGGCAACAGGCGATCGGAAACGGTCATGTTCGCCGAGGAGCTGGCCGACCTGAAGGACGCGTTTCCGGATCGCCTGCAGATCGTGCACGTGCTCTCCCGGGAGATGCGGGAGGTCGAGCTCTTCAGCGGCCGTCTCGACGCCGGCCGGTTGCGGGCGCTGCTGCCACTGCTGGTCGACGTGCCGGCGGTGGACCACTGGTGGTTGTGCGGCCCGTTCGGGATGGTCACCGCCGCGACCGAGACGCTGGGGGAGTCCGGTGTCGAGCCGGCCCGCATCCACCGCGAACTGTTCTGGGTCGACGAGGCGCCCCCCGAGCCGGTGCGGGTCGCTCCGGCCCGTGAGGGTGACGCGGGCAGTGAGGTCACCGTCGTGCTGGACGGGCGATCCTCCACTGTCGGCGTCGAGGACGGTGTGGCGCTGCTCGACGGGTTGCAGCGGTCCCGGCCCGACATGCCGTTCGCCTGCAAGGGCGGGGTGTGCGGCACCTGCCGGGCTCGCGTGGTCGACGGCGAGGTGACGATGCGCCGCAACTTCGCCCTCGACGCCGCCGAGGTGGCCGCGGGTTTCGTCCTCACCTGCCAGGCCCGAGCCGTCTCCCCGAAAGTGGTGATCGACTTCGACCAGTGAGGTGGCCCGGCGCCGGTTCGCTCGGCCCGTTCGCTCGGCGGGTTTGCTCGGCGGGTTCGATCGCCCGTTCGCTCGGCGCCCGTTCGCTCGGCGCATGGCCGCTCGGCGCATTGTCGCCCGGCGTTGGCTGCTCGGCGCTGGCTGTTCTGCCTGGTCGGCGGCCGGGAGGCGGGTTGGGCGGGGTCGCCACCAGATCTTGAGCGATGTGTACACCAGGATGTAGATAATCGCTCAAGATCTGGCGGCGGTGTCGCCGGTGACAGGTCAGGCCGGGAGCTGTGCCAGGGCGTAGATCTGGCTCTCGGCAGGACCACCCTGCGGGGTGAACTCGACGGTCTCGATGCTGACCACCGTGAAACCCTTGCGTTCCAGCAGCGCCGCCAGGTCGGCCTGCAGGTAACCGGAAACGGTCACCGGGACACCCAGGAACTCCACCGGAATGCTGTCGGCGTCGAAGTTGACCATGCCGATGCCCAGGTAACCGCCCGGCGTCAGCCAGCCCGTCACCTTCTCCAGGGTCGACTCGATCTGGGCCTTGCTCAGCATCAGCAGGGAGAAGAACGCGGTCACCGCGTCGAACGTGCCGAAGTCCGCGGGCAGCTCGGCGAAGTTCGCGTGGACGAACTCGGCGGCCGGGACCTGTTCACGGGCGTGCCGCAGCATTCCCTCGGAGATGTCGACACCGACCACCCGGTGATCGGATTCGGTCAGGGTCTTCGCGGTGGGTACGCCAGTACCGCAGCCCAGGTCGAGCACCGAGGCGCCGGCGGGGAGCAGGCCGCTGATGCGTTCGGTCAGCGCGGCCTGGAACGGGTTGTGGCTGTGTTCGCCCTGGTACTTCTCGGCAAGTTGATCGAAAACCTCCATGCGCCGGACGGTACGGGAAGTCGATCTACAGTGGAACAACCGTTCAGAGGACACGCGTGACGCGTTCGGCGAGGATGCGCTGGTCGAGTCGGGAGTGGTCGAGGTTCGCGCAGAGGACGATCGATGCCCCTGCGGTCAGGGGAGCCATCAGCCAGATGAGCGGCTCCTCCACCGAGGAGGTGTCGATCAGCACCCGATCGCCGGCGGTGATGCCGCGCGAGCGGGCGACCTCCGCGGCGACCGCGCCGTACTCGCCGAACGTGGTCCCGTCGACCGTCGCCATCCCCTGAGCCACACCGCTGACAACCGGTGGCGGCGCGCCGAGGTGCGCCCGGGCAGCCGCCAGAAAATCCCGATAACCCTCAGGCGGCAGATGACGATGACCGTCAGGCGGCAGATCGCGATGACCGTCAGGCGGCAAAATGCGATAACCGTCGGGCGGCAGATGGTGATAGCCGTCAGGCGGCAGATCGCGATGACCCTCGGCCCGCGAACCGTGGTGCCTCTCGGACGCGAAGCTGACGTCGCCTTCGCGCGCCGCACCGACCGGCGCGAGACCCAGCACGAACTGATGCGGCGCCGCCGGCACCTCGTCAAGCCAGCTGCCGACGCGCCGCCGCTCCACAAACGTCACGTCAAGCGCAGCTCCCGCGTCAGGCGCATGCCCGGAACCGGTCGAGTGCCCTCCGCCAGCAGCAATCCCGGCCTCAGCAGCAATCCCGGCCTCAGCAGCAATCCCGGCCTCAGCGGAAAACCCGGAGAGACCAGCCGTCGCCCACCCGCGGAACGACACCTCGATCCCGGCCGCCCACGCTCCCAGCAGCACCGCTGCGGTCTGCCAATGCGGCGGCAACAGCACCCCGGCCCGGCTGCCACGACGCAACCCGCACTCGTTGATCAGCAGGTCAGCGGTAGCGGCGACCCAGGTGCCGAGCTCCGGGGCGGTGAGCCCGAAGCGTTCGCCGGTTGCGTCGTCGTAATAGGTGACCAGTTCGTTCGTCATAGTCCTGAAGACCGTATCGGCGGAACGCGGCCCGCCGGAATCACCCGTCAGGCTGCCTGGAACCGGTGTGTCTCCCGAGCCTCGGCGGCATAGCGGACCAGCAGGTGAACGGTCTCCGGGCCGGCTTCACCGTCCGCGTCCAGGCCGGTCCGGGTCTGGAAGTAGCGCACCGCCTCGGTCAGCTGCGCCTCGTCCGGCCCGATCATGACGCCCATGTCGGCGAAGAGCGCGCGCAGAGTGGCAGCGTCCGCGGGCGGGGTTCGGTCGTTCCAGCCGATCAGGCCGCCGACGGCGGTGCCGACCACGCTGAGCATTCCTCGTGCGGACATCGTTGCCTCCCCATTCGAGCCGTTCGCGCTGATGTATCCAGCGTCGCGGGAACGGCTGTCAGGTACATCTGACGGAAGTCTCCGATTCCTGTGGACCTCTGCCACTTTCGGCCGACCCCAAAGCCGGCCAGAGAAGATCCCGAGACCGACCCAGGTATGACGACCCTGGGCCGATGACGTCGGAAGGCCGCGAAATTAGGCTCGGCAGAGATGAGAGCTGGCCAGCGACACCAGCTCACGAGCGTCGGCACCGCTCAAGCCGTACTCCAGGAGGTTTTTCGCGACAGTGGGCCGCCGCTTGCCGGCGGCGAGTCCCTGACAGGCCTGATCGCCGAGCTCGGTGATCTCTTCCGGTCGCCGGTCGAGCGCGACCTCGGGCAGCCGGCCCTGCACCGCGGCGACGAAACCGGCGGACGGCGTGGGCGACGGCCAGGTCGCCACCCGTGGCGGCGTGGGCGAGACCGAGACGGTGGCAGCGACAGAGACGGAATAGGAAGGAACCGGAGATGGCACCTCGGACGGCGCCTCAGAAGGCGCGATCGACGTCGTGGCCGGGCTGGGCGGAGCGGCCTGCGGCGCTGCGTTCTTCCATTCGGGTACGCCCGGAGCAGTCCCGCATCCGGCCAGGACCGGCAGAGCCGCGGTCACGAGGAGCAGGCAGGCACGCTTCACTGCTCCTCCGCGCCGGCGTCGAGCGGATCGGAGTCATCCGCGTCACGCGCTGTGGAGAATCGGGGAGTCAGCTGGGGGAGTGCTGTACGCAGGGCGGCTGCGGGCTCGGTGATCGTGGGGCCGAAGGGGCGGCGTTCGACTACCGTTCGCGTGGTGTTCGTGGGGGACACGCGGCAGACCTTAGAGGTCCGTGGCGTGCGTCAGCGGCGGCGCGCCGGGACTGTCCGGTCGGTTGGCAGGAGCCACCCGGAAGGGCTACCGCCAGCGGGGGAAAACACCCGGAAGGGCGACGCGGCGCACACAGCGAAGTCACAGAGCGCTCATCGGCAGACCCCAACGTGGCGGCGCATCGTTTTTCCCATGACCGATCTGCTGACGCGCCCCGCCGCCATCGACGAGCAGCCCGCCTTCCTGGTGACCCCGCCGCCGACTCACATCCCGCCGATGATGATCAAGCCGCCGCGGGATCCGCGGTGGAAGAAGCGGGTCGCCGGTGGCGCTGCGGTTCTGGTTCTGGTCGCCGGTGGCGGCAGCGCCGGGGCGTACTTCATGGAGGAGCACCTCAACAGCAGCACGTCGGTCGCGGTGGCCGGGGATGTCGCGACGATCACCGAGGGCACCGACCTCGCCCCGATCGTGGCGCAGGTGCAGCCGAGTGTCGTCACGGTCCTCGTCGACAGCAACCAGTCGTCGTCGCTCGGTTCCGGGGTGGTGCTCAGCGCCGACGGCCTGATCCTGACGAACAATCACGTGATCGAGTCGGACGGCACCGTCAGCGTGCGGCTCTCCACCGGGCAGACCGTGCCGGCCCAGGTGGTCGCGGCCGACGCTACTCACGACCTCGCACTCGTGCAGGCGACCGGGCTGTCCGGGCTGACGCCGGTCACGTTCGCCACCGACGATACGGTCGCGGTCGGTGACACCGTGCTGGCCTTCGGGGCGCCGCTCGGCCTGGAGGGCACCGTGACGTCGGGCATCGTGTCGGCGCTCGACCGCAGCCTGGACACCGGGGAGGAGAAACTGTCCGGCCTGCTGCAGACCGATGCCGCGATCAACCAGGGCAACTCCGGCGGCGCCCTGGTCGACACGTCCGGCCGGGTGGTCGGCATCAACGTCGCGATCGCGACCTCGGGCGATAGCACCGGCAGTGTCGGCCTGGGCTTCGCCATCCCGGCCGACACCGTCACCACCGTCGTCACCCAGCTCAAAGCCCAGGTCCGCTGACCACCGCGGACCCCGCCACAACAGCGCGGGACCCTAACCGGCCAGGTGGCCCCACTGTGATTCCAGCTCCTGCCACGTTCCCTGTGCCTCGGCCTGGCCGCCGATCAGCACGACCACCCGGTCGGCCTGTGCCAGCGCCGCCCGTTTCGAGGTTGAGCCGACCACGGTCACGCCGTGCGAGCGCAGGGCCCGCCACAGCTCCAGCTCCGTCGTCACGTCCAGGGCGGACGAGACGTCGTCGGCGATCAGCAGCTCGGTGCGGGGCGCGAGAGCCCGGGCCAGGGCCAGCCGTTGCAGCTGGCCCCCGGAGAGCCGGGTGCCCTTGTGCCCGATGAGCAGGTGCAGGCCGCCGCCGACCGCGCTCAGGTCGTGTTCCAGCTGGGCGACCGACACCGCGTCGGCCGCGTCCACCTCGTGTCCGAGCTGGATGTTGTCGGCCACCGTCCCGGACAGCACCCGGGGCAGCTGGGCGACGTAACCCACCTGGTTGGGCCGCAGGAACATCTCCGGTTCGCGGACCGGTTCGCCGTTCCAGCGCAGGTCACCGGTGTGGTGCACGATGCCGGCGAGTGCTCGCAGCAGCGATGACTTGCCGGAGCCGACCGGGCCCACCACGAGGACGAGTTCTCCTCGTTCGACGGTGAGCTCGATGTCGCGCACCCCGAGGGCGCCGTTCTCGTGCACCGCGCTGAACTGATGCAGGTGCAGTGAGCGCAGCGGGTTCCGGGGCGCCGAAGGCGGCGCGGGCGCCGTCCCGGCGGAGATGTCCACTCCCGGCACCGACGAGGAGTACTCGGAGACGCCGGCCATCTCGACCGTGCGACGGGTCCACACCTTCGCTGACGGGAAGTGCGAGACCAGCGACGCGATCGTCCACGCGAACCACCGCGCCGACCCGAGGGTCGCCACCGCGATCAGGGTGGCCGCCGGGCTGAGCTGGCCGTTCAGGTACAGGTACCACGCCGCGATGGGCAGCAGCCCGCTCGCGACCGACGGGGTCGAACGCGCCCAGACCTGGATCGCGATCTCCCGTCGTTGCAGCTCGCTGCGGACCCCGTCGAGATCCGCGAGATGCGTCAGGACCGGCTCGGTCGCGCCGGCGAGTTTCACCGTGCGCGCCGCCGACAGCGACGACACCAGCGACGTGGCGAACGCCGCGCGGGCCGCCACGGTACGCCGGGCCGCCTGCTCCAGCCGGGGCCCGAACAGCGTCGCGGCCAGGCCGGACAGCACCATCGTGCCGACGAACAGGCCGGCCGGCACCGCCGACTGCGAGGTCAGCGTCATCGCCACCACGGTGAGCACCGCGACGCCGTTGTCGATCAGGTTGTCGGCGAGCATCACGACGCGCTCGGTGTCACCGCCCTGCGCGACCACCTCGGCCGGGGTGTACTTGCTGACCCGGCGCGGGCCGACCTGGCCCCGCATGAGCCGCAGGCTGATCCGCAGCATCTGCCGGACCCACCACTCCGGGAACCAGGCGCCGGTGAAGTACAGCGTCGGGATCAGTGCGAGCAGCGCCGCCGCGATGCCGATCGCCGGGTACAGCGGATTGCCCTGGCCGTCGACCACGTTCGCCCAGAGCAGCGGCAGGACCGCGCCGTCCAGCCCGAGCAGCACCAGGAACACGAACAGGCTGACCGCGCCGAGACCGTACCGTTTGTCGTTGGACGCGAGGCGGACGATCTCCCGCATGGTGCGGGCGCGCGGCGGTGCGGGCAGCGGCGGGGGTTCGACGCTGGGCAGCGGCCCGGCGAGCGAGTCCTGGCCGAGTTCCTCCCGCGCGGCGGTGTCCCAGTCGTGCTCCTCGTTCTCGGTCAGCAGGCCGCCGCCGACCGGTGCCGGGGCTGCGACCACCAGGTTGCTGCTCGCCATCAGTTCGGCGAACCGCCGTGACTCGCTCAGCGGACCCTGTTCCAGAACCTCGCCGTCGGCGAGCACGATCACCTCGTCGCAGCGCTGCACGCTGGAGAGCCGGTGTGCCACGATCACGCCGATCCGGCCTTGGAGCAGCCGGTCGGTGGCGCGTTGCACCCAGGCCTCGGTGACCGGGTCCATCCGGGCGGTGGCCTCGTCGAGGATCACCACGTGCGGGTCGCGGACCAGGATCCGGGCGAACGCCACCAGCTGTTCCTGCCCGGCGGAGAGCTTGTAGCCGTTCTCCCCGAGCCGGGTGCCGATGCCGTCCGGCAGACCCGCCACCCAGCTGGTGAGGCCGAGTTCGTCGATCGCGTTCTTCGCCGTGCCCAGAAGCTCCGGGTCGAACAGCGCGATGTTCTCGGCGAGCGTGCCGGCCAGGATCTCGGTGCGCTGCGGCACGATCGCGGTCCAGCGGCGCAGGCCCTCGACCCCGATGTCGTTCACGTCGACGCCGCCGAGGAACACCGTGCCACGCGGGACGTCGACGGCCCTGGTGAGCAGCTTGGCGAGAGTCGACTTGCCGGAACCGGTCCGGCCGATCAACGCGTACGAACGGCCTCTCTTGAATTTGATCGTGATGTTCTTCAAGGCCGGCGGGCGGTCGGTGTTGTAGTGGAACGTCAGGCCGCGGACCTCGAGGTCGCCGTCGGTCGGGTCGACGCCCTCGGTCGGCTCCTGCTTGACCTGGCCGAGCATCTGCACGCGGCTCCAGGCGCCGAGCGCGTTCTGCAACTCGGGGACCATGCGGGTGACGTGCTCGAGCGTGCCGCCGAATCCGAGCGCCAAGAGCCAGACCCCGGTGAGTCGCGCCGCGTCGATCTGTCCCGCCATGAGCGCCCAGGCCCCGGCGACAACCAAAACCGCGATCAGGGTACGCGTGATCGCACCGGCGCCCATCGTGATCCGTGAGGAGGAGCGCCAGACCCGGCGGCCACGGCGCAGCACCTCGGCCGATCGCTGGGCGTAGAGCCGCATCACGTAGGGCGCGGCCAGACTGGTCCGCACGTCGTCCTGCCCGTGCACCGCCTCCTCGACCACCGACGCCAGGTCGGACCAGGCCTCCTCCTCGGCGATGCGGAGCGGGGAGATGCGCTGGACCGGTTTGTTCATGACGACGAAGAGCAGGACCGACACGACGATCATGGCGACCGCGGCGGGCCACCAGACGAAGAACGTCGTGATGATCGAGAGGAAGGCCACCGCGAGGGACTGCGCGAGCCGCACGCCGCTGCCGCGCAGCTCGGAGCTGACCTGATAGACGTCGGAGTCGATGCGGTCGAGCAGCTCACCGACCGGGGTGTTCTCCAGGGTGGGCAGGTCCTGGCCGAACGCGACCCGGTTGAGGCCGCGACGGACGCGGGCCGCCCAGTCGGCGGTCAATCGGGCCACCACCAGGCCGACGAAGACATCGCTGAGCACCCCGGCGACGAGGGCGACCACCAGGACCGTGAAAAGGCTCCAGGAACGGTCGACCAGCACCGGGCCGGCTAACGCGAGCGCTATCGCGCCGCCTGCCGCGCCTAGGACGATCAGGAACGCGACGAGCGCGGTGCGACTTCGGCTTGTGGCCCACAGGTCGCGGAGCAGACGCATGGATAGTCCTCGGGCAGTTGGGGGGAAGCGGTGCCCCCATCCTGCGCGGAGGCCGGGAGGCGGCTCAACCGGTTTATTCCCGGCATATCCGTCTCCCGGCCTTTTTTCAGACGCTTCTCAGGTACGTCTCCGCTGCTTGCGGGTCGGCGAACCAGGTGAGCAGGTCGTTCGGGTCCTCGAAGCCATGTGCGAATCGCCGGGCCACCGTCTGGTTGGCGCTCGCCGCGCCGAGGATCTGCTGGGCGTGCGGCGGCAGCGGCTGCAGCATCCCGTTGGTCCACAGCGTCACGGCCTGACCGTGCGCCGCCCAGAACGACTCGAAGGTCACGGTCATCCACTCCTCGTCGAACGGCTTGTCACCGTTCGCCAGAATCGCCTGGAGGTAGTGGGCGGCCGCCTTCGCCGCGGTGTTCGATCCCTGCCCGGTGATCGGGTCGTTGGAGATCACGATGTCGCCGATGCCGAGCGCGATGCCGCCGCCGGGCAGGTGCGCCACCGGCTTGCGGACGGCCGGGGTGAACCGGCCCCTGATCGTCGCCTGGTCGTCGGTGAGCGTGACGTCGCCGCACCGTTCGGAGAACCAGGGCAGGTTCTCCTTGATCAGGCCGAGCGTGATCTCCAGGTGGTTCTCGGCCGGCTGGTTCTCGAACACGTCGAGCGGGCCGCCCGGGATGGCCTCCCAGAACAGGATGTCGCAGGGCCCGCTCGTCGTCAGCGACGGGATCACGAACAGCTCGCCGAGACCCGGGATCGCGTGAAACTCCACGTGCGGCTCCGGCCAGGCCGGATCCGGCGCCAGCCCGTGCACGTACGCGACGGCCAGGGCGCGCTGCGGCTCTGTGTACGGTGACCGGTCCGGATCACGGTCGAACGCCTCGACGAGGTCGCCACGGCCGGCCGCGACGATCGTCAGGTCGTACCGCGGCGTCAGCGCTTGAAGGTAGCTGAGGCTCACCGGCTGGTAGATGACGTCGACCCCGGCCTGCTCGGCCTCGGTCAGCCACTGGGCGAACTTGATCCGCTGGTCGGTGGAGTAGGCCGGCCGGTCCAGCGGCGCGGTGAACTGAAGTGCGAGGTTCCCCGGCGGGGCGGCCAGCATCACGTGCAGGCCGTGAATGGGCGGTGCGGCCTGGTCCCAGTGGTTCAGGCCGTAGGCGCGCTCCAGCTCCAGAGCCGGATCGAACATGGCCTGGGTCGAGGTCGGCCGGCCGGCCCGGATCTCGGCGGGCGTACGCGCCGACATGAGAGTGACCTGGTGACCCTCGGCCTTGAGGCTCAGTGCCAGCTGGAGTCCGGCCTGGCCGGCGCCGACTATCAGGATGTTGCGCAAGCTGTGTCTCCCCCGTGTGTGAGGTCCGTCAGTGATCCACGCCCCCGCAAGCACCGTACACAGTGAAGTCCGAATATGACTATCGGTAAGATCACTGTCTGTTGTGGACGCTTGACGGTGGGTGCGCCGACCAGCCCGAACCGCCCCAGATCTTGAGCGATTTCGCACCCCAGAGCGCACAAGAAGGCTCAAGATCGCCGGCATCGACCACCAGCACCGCTGCGGGGACCAGCACCGCTGCGGGGACCAGCCCCGCCGCAGGGACCAGTGACGCCGGCGGGATCGGCGACGCCGGCGGGGCCGGCTGGCAGGCAGGGTCGACTGGGCCAGTGGCGGCGGGACGGCAGAGTCGACTGGGCCAGCGACGCCAGCGACGCCAGCGACGCCAGCGACGCCAGCGACGCCAGCGGCACGGTCGGCGCTGGTGGGGCCAACGAGGTCGGCGGGGCGGTGAGCGACGAGCGGCGTGGCGGTGAGTGGCGCGGCGGCTCGTGGTGGGTTGCCGTTCACAGATCTTGTGCGGTTTTGCCGTCCGATCGACCACAACCGCACGAGTTTCCGGGGAGGCCGCGCTCGGCGTGGTGATCCGCGAATTCCTTGGTGACGCGCTGCTACCACAAACAGTGGGGAGTGCGCGCTTTGTGGAATTCCGTGGGGGTCAGAGCACCTAAGGGTTACCAAGATTCGGCCGGCGACGGCGGGACCGTCTCCTTCGCGCTCACTTTGCGTGAGGCCCCGGCGAGGTGGGTGATGCCGCTGGCTTTCTGGCTGCAGCGGGCGAGCATCGTGGACACCGCACCGCCGGGCAAGACACCAGGTACCTGTCGAAAGCTTTCCTGACCTGGGGCCGCCCACCACCGCAATGGCGAAGGACGAGCGACGCGAAGTTGCCAAGTTCGGGAGATGGGGAGGGCCAAGGCGCCGGCAGCGAGGGCGGCGAAGGGCGGCATGCGGGCAATCGGCGGTAAACGGCAGCAAGCGGGCTTGGTCGGTGAACGGCAGCACGCGGGCATGGGGCGGTGAACGGCAGCACGCGTGGTGACGCCCCGTGCGCCGCGCCCGGGCGGTGAGAACGTTGCGTGGGGTGGCGCCCTGGCAATGACCACTACGTGAATGGCCGCTGGGTGGTGCGTACCGCGGCGGGCAGCCCTGGGCGGGAACGTCCCCGCGAGTGGTGTGCGCCGGTGTCGGGGCGCCCGGGCAGTCAGCGCCGCTTGAACGCGGGCGCCAGCCGGTGAAGCGGTGGCGCGGGCCCCGTGGGGGATAGGGCTGGCGAAGAGCGGGCGTTACCTCGGGGTGTGGAGGGTTAGGAGGGTGATCTCGCTGGGGGCGAAGATGCGGAACGGCGGGCCCCAGAAGCCGGTGCCGCGGCTGGTGTAGAGCTGGGTTCGCTCGGAGTGGCGGGACAGGCCCTGCAGGACCGGCTGGTCGAGGCGGACCAGGTAGTGGAAGGGCCACATCTGGCCGCCGTGGGTGTGGCCGGAGAGCTGGAGGTCGACGCCGTGGGAGACGGCGCCGGTGATCTGGTGGGGCTGGTGGGCCAGGAGCAGGATCGGCAGCGACGGGTCGGCGCCGGCCAGGGCGGCCTCGTGGTCGGTGTGGTGGCCGGGCAGGCCGGAGCCGGCGGCGGTGCGGTCGTCGACGCCGGCGACGATCAGGGAGTCGCCGCCCCGGGTGACGACCAGGTGGCGGTTGTGCAGGGCGTCCCAGCCCAGCGACGTCATGTGCTCGACCCAGCCGAGGGCGCCGCTGAAGTATTCGTGGTTGCCCGTGACGTAGACCCGGGCGAACCGAGCCTGGACGTCGGCGAGCGGGGCGGCCATCGAGAGGCGCTGCTGGACCTCGCCGTCGGCGATGTCGCCGGTGTGGGCCACGATGTCCGGGTCCAGTGAGTTGATCACCTTGGTGACGCCCTGTGACCAGCGGGTGCGGTCGATCGGGCCGTAGTGCGTGTCGGTGATCAGGACGACGCGTAGCCCGTCGAGGCCGGGGCCCAGACGGGGGATCGTGACGTCGACGCGCCTCACTCTTGAGACGCGCATCGCTTCCGCGTACCCCCAGAGGAGCAGGACCGAGGCGATCAGAAGGACCACCGCGGTGACCACCCGGGAGCGCACCGGATCGTCGACGCCGGCGAGGCGGAGGGCGAGGCCGAAGGCCTGGCCGATCACCGACCAGGTGAAGAGCACCCAGACCACGCCGAGCAGGGTGTCGGCGATGCGGGAGGCGGTGTCGCTGTGACCGCCGTGGCCGCGGAACATCAGCACCGGGAAGCCGAGCGCGGCCAGGACGACGAGCGCGGTGCCGGCGAGCTCGACCCCGAGGGGCCAGTCGTTGCCGGACCAGAGCAGCGTCACCAGTGGCACGCCGAAGAGCAGCGCCACGACCGCCAGCACCACGAAACCGAAGATCGCGCGTCGTGGCGAGCGACGTTTCGGCTCGCTCTCGACCGCCTCACCCACTGACATGAGCGCAAGCATGCCACGCGGGTCCGACAAAACCCGTTCAGGCTGGTCGCAAGCTGTGAAGCAGCACAGGTTCGACCAGGAGATCGGCCCGCGAGCGGGTGGTGGCGATCACCTCGGCGTTGCGTTCGTCGGTGCCGGTCGCCCAGGCCACCGCGTCGTCGTGCGCCTTGCCGAACCGCTCGTGCCGCTCGACCAGGCGGCGGAGTCGTTCGGCCGGGTCGAGATCGGCGTACCAGACCTCGGCGAGCAACGCGCGCACCGGCTTCCAGCGCTCGTCGTCGAGCAGCAGATAGTTGCCCTCGGTGACGATCAGACGAGCTTTCTTGGGTACGGGAATAACCCCCGCGATCGGCTGTTCGAGAACCCGCTCGAAACCCGGCGCGTAGATCATCGGGTCCTGGTCCTCGACGAGGCGGCGCAGCAGTGCGGCGTACCCGTAGGCGTCGAACGTGTCCGGGGCACCCTTGCGGTCGCGCAGGCCGAGGCGGTCGAGTTCGACGTCGGCGAGGTGGAAGCCGTCCATCGGCACGTGCGCCACCCAGTCCGGGCCGTTGATGCCGGCCAGGGCCGCGACCAGATGCGCGGCGAGCGTGGTCTTGCCGGCGCCGGGCGGTCCGGCGATGCCGAGGACAGCGCGACGACGGCCGTCACGAACGAGACCGTGAGCGCGTGTGACGAGATCCGCGAACGTGCACGTCATGCGGGTGACCGTACCGGTACTCCTACCGGGGTCGGATCGAGGACTCTTCAGGGCCGCCGGACCTTTCGAGCCGGGAACCTGGCGAAGGTATCCGAACGCATGGGGGAGTTGGATGATCACCAAGAGTGTTGTCGCGGCCGTCGTGGGGGCAGCCGCGCTCCTCGTCCCAGCAACGCCGGTCGCGGCCGCCCCGACCGTCAGGACGATCGCCACCGGCTTGGACAACCCACGAGGCATCACCTTCGGTACGCACGGCGAGCTCTACGTCGCCGAGTCCGGCCGGGGTGGCGCGGGGCCGTGTCAGGCCGGGCCGGAGGGCGGCGAGGTCTGTTTCGGCCGGTCCGGGGCGATCACTGTCGTCTCGCAGGGCCGGCAGTGGCGGGTGCTGTCGAAGCTCCCGTCGCTCGCGTCGCCGGAGGGTGCCGAGGCGACCGGCCCGTCGGACGTGGCGATCGGTGAGGACGGCCGGCTGTACTACACGGTTGGTCTCGGCGGCAGCCCCGACCTGCGTACCCAGGTGCCGCAGCTGGCCGGCATGGCGAAGCTGTACCGGGCCGGCCGCTCACCGTCCGTGCTGGCCGACATCGGCGCGTACGAGAAGAGCGCCAACCCGGACGGGGTGAAGCCGCCGGACACCAACCCGAACGGCCTGCTTGCCACCGGCAGCGGCCAGTTCGTGGTGGACGCCGGCGGCAACGCGCT
This sequence comes from Actinoplanes lutulentus, assembly GCF_003259845.1. Lineage (GTDB taxonomy): Bacteria > Actinomycetota > Actinomycetes > Mycobacteriales > Micromonosporaceae > Actinoplanes > Actinoplanes lutulentus. Next base: position 20,889 of record NZ_QLMJ01000023.1, on the reverse strand, counting down.
GGTCCGGGTCGGCCGGCGCGGCCGGATCACCACGGTCGCGACGTTCCCGCGGCGTCCGGTGACAGCGCCGGACGGCACCACGATCGGCATGGAGGCGGTGCCGACGTCGGTGAACCGGGGCCCGGACGGCGCGTACTACGTCAGCGAGCTGACCGGGTTCCCGTTCCCGGCCGGTCAGGCGCGGATCTGGCGGGTCGTGCCGGGGCAGGCGCCCCGGGTCTTCGCGTCCGGATTCACGAACATCATCGACCTGGCCTGGGCGCCCGACGGCCGGCTGTACGCGTTGGAGATCGCCCACAAGGGACTGCTCTCCGGTGACCGCACCGGCGCCCTGATCCGGGTGGACCGCAAGGGCAGGCACACCGTGGTGGCGTCGGCCGGGCTGACCGCGCCCGGTGGTGTGGCGATCCGCGGGAAGTACGCGTACGTCACGAACTGCAGTGTCTGTCAGGGGACGGGTTCGGTGGTGCGCGTCAGGCTGTGAAGCTGAGGCCCAGCCGCAGGCCGGCGACGCCGGCGGGGGAGAGCGGCCGAGCCGTGGCCCGGCACAGGTCGGAGCGGACCTGTGCCGGCAGCTCGTCGCCGAGGGCGCAGAGGGCCGGGAACAGATCGAGCACCTGCCGGTGGGTGAGCGCGCCGGTGCCGATGAGCAGGCCGTTGAGCGCGGTCCGGCTCTCCACCAGCTCGGAGCAGAGCTGCATCCGCCAGGCCACGTCGTGCACGTGGTCGGGGAACTCGCGGGCGATCCGGTTGCCGGACGGCGCTCGGACGCCGCCGATCGAGGACTGCCGGAAACGGGCCACCGACGGCGCGAGCCGGCAGGCGATGCCGAGCCGGCGGGCCAGCTGCGGAACGGTGAGCACGTCGAGGCCGGAGGAGCAGCGCTCGCAGAGGCGTTCGAAGGTCTTCGCGTGGACCACGGACGCCGGCCGCTGGCAGGCGCCGTCGAGGCCGCAGATCGGGTCGAGGATCACCTCGGTGAGCGTGCCCTCGTGGTCGAAACGCCCGACGGCGAAGTAGGTCGTCGGCACGGTGCGGTAGTGGGCAAGGGCGGCGCGGGCGCTGACGTATCCGTCTGGGTCGACGCCGATGCGGGGCACACCGTCGTCGGTGTGCAGCTGGATTAACCGGAACATGGTGCGCGCTCCCGGGGTAGAGCTTCCCTGTCGTTCTCCGATACGTCGGCGGGCGAACAAAAGTTCACACATTACTCTGTGTCATCCATCTGTGACCGAGTATCCGCTGCTGAGCGTGCCGGAGAAAGGCGAAGATTACTCGGCGTAATGGCATAAGGCCAGAGGTGTGGGACACTCGCCGGATGAGCGACTGTGTTTGCGGACATCCGCATCGGGCGCATGAGCATCACCGGCGCGGCACCGAGTGCGCGCTGTGTGAACCGGGGCGGTGCCCGCGGTTCCGCCGGGGGGACAGATGGTGGCACCGGTGGCTGCGATGAGACGTCCACCACATGGGCGCCGGGCTGCCAAATCCTAGTGAATCTGTAGGCTAACTCTTACTTTCGAGTGAGAGCCCGAGGGGGCGCAGATGTCACTACCCGATTTCCTGATCGCCGGCGTGCCCAAAGCCGGCACCACGGCTCTGCACGCCGCGCTGGTGGGTCATCCGGAGCTGTTCCTGCCGTCGGTCAAGGAGCCGAAGTTCTTCCTCTCCGACGGCCCGCCACCCACGATCGGCGGGCCCGGCGACGTCCAGACGTACCAGGAGCACATCTGGCGTCAGGACGAGTACGAGGCGTTGTTCGACCCGGCGCCGGACGGCGCGCTGCTGGGCGAGGCGACACCCTTCTATCTGTACGACCTGAAGGCGCACGAGCGGATCGCGAAGCTGACCCCGGACGCCAAACTGATCATCCTGCTGCGTGACCCGGTGGACCGCGCGCACTCCAACTGGACCCACCTGTGGGTCGCCGGGCTGGAGGAGAAGGCCGATTTCCTGGAGGCCTGCCACGCCGAACAGGAGCGCAAGGTCGCGCACTGGGCGGACTTCTGGCACTACATCGGGCTGGGCCTCTACGGCGAGCAGCTCCAGCACCTCTACCAGCACTTCCCTCGCGAGCAGGTGCTGCTGCTGCGGTACCGCGACCTCAAGGACGAGCCGGCGCGGACCCTCGACCGGGTCTGCTCGTTCCTCGGTGTGCGAACCGGTGTGCTCACCGCGATCCCGAAAGAGAACGTGAACCGGCACTTCGTCGAGGACACCGCGGTGAACCAGGTGCTGCGTGGCCTGCTGCGCGCCGGCGGCACCTTCGGGCATCATTTCCCGGTGCCGCTGCGCCTGGCCGCGCGTGGTCCGCTGCTCACCCTGCTGCACCGCAAGCGGGGCAACCGCCCGGTGACCACGCCGGAGGAGCGGGCCGCGTTGCTGCCGTACTTCGCCGAGGACATCGCCCTGCTCCAGGAGGTCACCGGCGAGCGGTACGACGACTGGCTCAGCCTGGACCGACACGCCAAGGCCCGGTAAAGCCCACCAATTCTATAGATGATGCAAACTTGACGGGTTCCGTCGCCGCAACCCCAGGAGAGCCGCCTTGACCATCGGAATCACGGCCCTGCCACTGCCGCGCTGGGAAGACTCCACCGTGGTGGTGGAGCCCCCGGGCACCGAACCCGGCGCCTGGTCGGGCGCGCCCAGCACGGTGGTGGCGGACGGCTTCGTCTACCTCGCCTATCGCCTGCGGCTGCCGATCGGCGCCGGCCGGGGCATCGCCAACGTCGTGGCCCGCTCCTCCGACGGCCTCGACTTCACGGTGGTCGCGGAGATCGCCAAGGACGGATTCGGCGCCGAGTCCCTCGAACGCCCGGCCCTCGTGCGTACGCCGGAAGGCCGCTGGCGTCTGTACGTCAGCGCCGCCACGCCGGGCACCAAGCACTGGCGCGTCGACCTGCTCGAAGCCGACACCCCCGAGGGACTCGCCACCGCGACGCCGCGCACCGTGCTGGCCGGCGACGAGGACAACGCGGTCAAGGACCCGGTGCTGCACCACGACGAGCACGGCTGGCACCTGTGGGCGTCGGTGCACCCCCTGGAGTCCTGGGACGACGCCGACCGGATGACCACCGAGTACGCGACCAGCCCGGACGGTGTGCACTGGACCTGGCAGCGCACCGCCCTGGCGGCCCGCCCCGGACAGTGGGACGCCCGTGGCGTGCGGATCACCTCGGTCCTGGTCTCCGGCGACACGATCACCGCGTCGTACGACGGGCGGGCCACGGCCGGGGAGAACTGGGAGGAGCGCACCGGAGTGGCGCGCGGCTCCCGGCTGCCGGACGGCACGTTCGGCCCGCTCGTCGCCGAGGACCGGGAACCGATCGGCAGCCCGCACGAGCCGTTCGGGTTGCGGTACCTGAGCCTCGCCGAACTGCCGGACGGCCGGCACCGGATCTATTACGAGGCGACGCGGGAAGACGGTGCGCACGATCTGCGTACCGAATTGGTTTGATCTTGATTTTGCCTGTGGACAGTCGCGGAGAGTAAGTAAGGGTGGTAACCCGAAACGCCCTGAGCTGGAAACTGGGCCACATGCTGAGACTCCGATCACTCAGGGTGGGGTCCGGGTTGGCGGTGATGATCGACGTGGCCTAACGTTGCGCCCGACGTCAGGTGCACCGGAAAACGGCCGCACGGTCCAGTGGCGGAGCAGCACTCACAAGGTGCGGCTCCGCCATTTCCGGTTCCGGACACGATCGGGTGTGTGCTGCCTCGCGGCGGCGTTTGTGCACTGACCGGCGGGGTATTTCCGGGCCAGCCGGGTTGGGGTTCCCGGCGGGGGTCTGAGGAGGCACGATGCGCACGCTTGGCGGGCGGTACCAGCTCGTTAACCGCATCGGGCTCGGCGGTATGTCGGAGGTCTGGCGCGGTCACGACCGGGTGCTCGACCGGCCGGTCGCCGTCAAGATCATGGCGCCGGCGGTGGAGGGCACTCTCGGTCAGGGCGGGGTCGATCTGGTCCGGACCGAGGCACGTTCGGCGGCCCGGCTCGCGCACCCCAACGTCGCCGCGGTGCACGATTTCGGCACCTCGCCGTCGCCGGAGCGGGACGTCCCGTACATCGTGATGGAGCTGGTCGACGGGCAGACCCTCAGCGCGCACCTGGCCGCGGGCATGCTGGACTGGCAGATCAGCGTCCGCATCTGCGCCGAGGTGGCGGCCGCGCTCGCCGCCGCGCACGCCCAGCAGGTGGTGCACCGCGACATCAAACCCGCCAACATCATGCTCACCCCGGCCGGTGCGAAGGTGCTCGACTTCGGCATCGCCGCGGCGATCGGCTCACCCGACCCGGACCCGGAAGGGCCGGTCATGGGTACGCCCGCCTACATCGCGCCGGAGCGGTTCGACGGGCTGCCGGCCACCCCGGCGGCCGACATGTTCGCCCTCGGCACGCTGCTCTACCACTGCCTCGCGGGGACGCTGCCGTGGAGGGCGCGCTCGCACACCGAGATGGTGATGGCGCAGCGGTTCGAGGACCCGGTGCCGCTGCCGCACATCGAAGGGCTGCCGCCCGAGGTGCTCGATCTCGTCTCGCGCTGCCTGTCCCGGGAGCCCACCGAGAGGCCGCCGGCGCTGGTCGCGGCGCTGCTGCTGGCCGAGGCGGTGGACGCGCGGGTCTACGTGCCGATCGCCGACCTGGGTTTCGAGCCGGAATACCCGCCGGCGGTGTCGGCATGGGACGAGCGCGCCGCCGCGGAGGCGACCACCCCGTCCGGGGGCGGCCACGTCGACGGGGCCGTAAGGGCTGACGGCGTCGGCCGGCACCGCAAGGACTAGGCGCGCGGCACCACCACCAGCGGCCGCCGGGCGCGGCGCAACAACCGGGCCGACACCCCGCCGAGCAGCACCCGCCGGGCCGGTCCATACCCGCGCGACCCGCAGAACAACACGTCCACGTCGGTCAGCTCGGCGAGGGTCTCCACCACGTCGCCGGACCGGATCTCCCACTCCACGGTGACGTCCGGGACGGCCAGCGCCGCTTTGCGCAGCGCCTCCTCGTAGGTCTCCCGCGCGGTGTCCAGGAACGCGCGCTCGGCGTCCGATCCCAGCAGGAACGGCAGCGCGGCGTCACCGCGCGCCACCACCGTGACCAGCCGCAACGTCTGCCCGGTACGCCGGGCCAGCCGGGCCGCCGACTCCAGAGCGGCCCGCCCGTCCGGGGTGTCCACGTAGGCGACGCCGATCCGTCCGTGCGTGCCCGGCGGCTCGGTCATCCCGGACGGCGCCACAGCGACCGGGCAGACGCTGCCGGCGAGCAGGCGTTCCGCGGTGCTGCCCGGGAACAGGCGGGACGCCGGAGCGGCCGCGCCGGAACCCACCACGAGCAGCGAGGCCTGCCGGTGCTCGGCCAGGTCGTGCAGCCCGTGCGCGGCCGAACTGGACGCCAGCACCTGGTACTCCACGCCGGGCGGGTCACCCAGCGTGGCGCGGGCGCCGTCCAGGACCCGGTCGGCGGCGGCCCGCCGGTCCGCGACCCACTCCGCGTCCACCCGGCCGGAGCCGATCGCCGCCGGCGCCGGATGCACCACCGCGACCACCAGCGGCGCTTCGAGCAGCCCGGCCGCCCAGTGGCCGAGCGTGAGCGCGTCGGTGGCGCAGCTGCCGCCGTCCACTCCGGTGATCACCGGGCCGGTCACAGCTGTTCCTCACCGCGGGTCTCCGGGCGCTGCGGCGGGTCGGCCGGTGTGGTGGCGGCCTGGCGCAGGCGGGAGTGGCGGTATCCGTAGAAGGCGTAGATGAGCATGCCGACCGCGAGCCAGGCGATGAACCGGATCCAGGTGTCGAGCGGCAGGTCGGTCATCAGGTACACGGCGAACAGGATCCCGATGATCGGCAGCAGCGGCGACCACGGCACCCGATAGGGCCGGGGCATGTCCGGCCGGGTCCGCCGCAACACGATCACACCGATGTTGACCAGTACGAACGCGAACAGCGTACCGATGTTGACCAGTTCCACGATGGTGCCCAGCGGCACCAGGGCGGCCAGGATCGCGATCAGCACGCCCAGGCCGATGGTCAGGCGTGCCGGCGTACCGAATCGGGTGTTGACCTTGGCGAGCCGGCGCGGCAGCAGGCCGTCGCGGCACATCGCGAAGAAGATCCGGGTCTGGCCGTAGAAGATCACCAGGACGACGCTGGTGATCGCGACGACCGCGCCGAGCGCCAGGATCGCGGCGGCCCAGCTCATCCCGGCGCCCTGGTCGAGCGCGGCCGCGAGCGGCGCGTCGCTCTCGGCCATCTGCTCCGGGGTGGCGATGCCGAGCGCGCCGGCCACCGTGAGCACGTAGAAGAACGTGCAGATGATCAGCGAGCCGAGGATGGCGAGCGGAAGGTCCTTTGCGGGATTTCGGGCCTCCTCACTGCCGGTGGAGACCGCGTCGAAGCCGATGTAGGCGAAGAAGATGATCGCCGCGGCCGAGGTCACCCCGTCGACACCCTCCGGGGCGAACGGCTGGAAGTTGCGGGTGCTGAAGTTCGCGAACGCCACCACGATGAAGAACACCAGCACGAGGAGCTTGATCCCGACCATGATCAGGTTGACGCGTGCGCTCTCGCTCACGCCCCGGACCAGCAGTAACGTGATCGCCAGCACGATGAACACGGCCGGCAGGTTGAAGACACCACCGTCCTCCGGCGACTTCGCGATCGCATCCGGCAGCGCCACGCCGAACGCCGAGTCCAGGAACGCGTTCAGGTTGCCGCCCCAGCCGACCGCAATCGCGGCCACCGAGACGCCGTACTCCAGGATCAGGTCCCAGCCGATGATCCAGGCGACCAGCTCACCGAGCGTCGCGTAGGCGTAGGTGTACGCACTGCCCGAGACCGGGATCGTCGACGCCAGCTCGGCATAGGAGAGCGCCGAGAACGCACAGGCCACCGCGGCCAGCACGAACGAGAGGATCACCGCCGGCCCGGCCAGCGCGGCGCCCTTGCCGATCACCACGAAGATCCCGGTGCCGATGATCGCGCCGACACCCATCGCTGTCAGCTGGGTGGCGCCGACCGCCCGCTTGAGCTGCCCTTCCCCGGTGGTGTCAGTGATCAGCGAACTCACGTCGCGGACCGCGAAGATTCCCGGCTTCATCAGGCCTCCTCCCGCGGCGGCGATGCCACCGCCATGCCTGCCACCGTGTCCTTCGATGCGCGGATGTCGCAAGATGATCGGCGCGATGCGCCGAAAACGGTCACCCGAGTTGCCGCGCGGCACGCTTCGTGGGTCGATTTCGAGCCCGGCGTACGCCTTGTGCGCCGTGATCGCCTAACCGCGCGGCAGCCTGCGAGGGGCCCATCGAGGGCGGTACCGTGAGGCGATCGGGCACATCGCCCGGCTCGGAGGGCGTGATGGGCGAGGCCGTGATGACCACACGGCGGCAGGCCGACGGCGCGATCGTCGTCGAGGTCCGGGGAAACCTGGACGCTGCCACTGTCGACGCGATCCGGGCCGAGCTGATGGTCGTCCTGCAGTCCGACCGGCCCAGGGTGCTGGTGGTCGACCTGACGTTCGTGACGTTCATGGATTCGATGGGGATGGGCGCGCTGGTGACGGCCCATCACGCGGCCCTCGACATCGGCGGGCGGGTGCGGCTGCGCAACCCGAGCGAGTTCGTCCACCGCCAGCTGCGGGTAACCGGCCTGTGCGACCTGTTCGGCCTGCCGTCGGGCCCGCCGAACACCCGCTCCTACCGCCTTTGAGGTCCCCGGCTGCCCGGCCGGCCACGATCGTAAGAGAACCGATGACCTGTCTGAGTCCTGTCGGCGACGGTAAGCGCTGGCCGGTCGTGTCCGGCTTGCGTTTACGGTCGTGTTTTCGGTCCGCGCACGACCGTAAGAGCTGGCCGGATCCGGGTTGGCCGGCCAGGGCCGGCCGCTATCGCTGGGTCGGTGGCGGGGTTGTCGTGGGCGAGCCGTAGCTCAGATACGTTTGCGGACCCGGATAACAGGGCTGGACCACGGCTCGCCGGGTTGAGCCGTAGTCCAGCCCTGTTATGGAGCTCTGATAACAGCGCTGAGCTACGGCTCGTCCCTGCGACTCCAAGACCCGCGGTTCGTCGCTCCGCGGTCTACGGCTCTGCGGTTTGGGGATTTGTGGTTTTATTTCAGTATCTGACCGGCATAGCTGATGCCGGGGGCCGCATGTGGCAGGTGCCGTGCCAGTGCGCCCCGCCGTCACAGTGCCCACCGGACAAATCGGAAGAGCCCAAGATGTTTTCACCGGGCGCTGTCGAACCTGAGATCGACACCTCCGTGGGCTCCCGCGATCGTGGACCGCGTGTCCCTCGGACTGTGGCTCCGGGACCACGATCCGCAGGCAAGGCGGTGCTGTCAGTGGGAGGTGAGGACCCGCCTGTCCGCGTGGACCGGGAACTCGATGGGGCCTCGGATCAGGGTGGCGTTGCGGCGGCGGATGGCGCCGGCGCGGCGCAGGTTCGGCATCCGCTCGGCCAGGCGCTGGAGGGCGATCACCGCCTCCAGGCGGGCCAGGGGAGCGCCGACGCAGTAATGGATGCCGCCGGAGAAGGCCAGGTGGTCGGCTTCCGGGGTGCGGTGGATGTCGAAGGTGCCGGCCCGGGAGAAGACCGAAGGGTCGCGGTTGGCGGCGCCGATCAGGGTGATCACGAACTGGTCGCGCTTCACCACGCGGCCGCCTGCCTCGATGTCCTCGAAGGCGCACCGGGCGGTTCGCTGCACCGGCGGGTCCCAGCGCAGCGTCTCCTCGACGGCCTTCTCGGCGAGGCGGGCCGGGTCGGCGCAGAGGTCAGCCCACTGGGCCGGGTGGTCGAGCAGGGCGTTGACCGCGTTGCCGATCAGGTTGACGGTGGTCTCGAAGCCGGCGACGAGCAGCAGCCGGCACATCGGCAGGATCTCCGACGACTGGATCTGATCACCCTCGGCCGCGAGGATGTGCGAGACGGCGTCGTCAGCCGGCTCCTGCCGGCGCAGGGTGATCAGGTCGGTGAGCACGGTGTCGAGGGCGTCGCTGGCTGCCTTGAGCTCGGCGGCGTGGCGCAGGCCCCGGATGCCGTCGATGGCGCCGCCGATGGTGGCGCCGTGCTTGGCGAAGCGGCCGGCGTCGGCCTCCGGGATGCCGAGCAGGTCGGTGATGACCGCGATCGGCAGCGGCGCGGCGAACGCCGGCACCAGGTCGAACGTGCCTTTCGCCAGAGCGCGGTCGAGCAGTTCGTCGACCGAGCGCTCGATCAGGCCGCGATAGCCGCCGATCTGGCGCGGGCTGAACGCGGGCTGGGCGACGCGGCGCAGCCGGGTGTGGTCGGGCGGGTTGCGGTCGAGGAACGACATGTCCAGCGAGTCGCCCGGCGCGCCCGGGCCGTTGATCTCCGACGAGCGCACGCCGAAGCGGCGGTCCCGCAGGATCGACGAGCAGATCGGGTACGACGCCGTCACGTAGTTCCCGAGGCGGGTGGGAACGAGGTCCCCACCCGCCCGGACGGTGTCGTAGATCGCGTACGGGTTGTCACGTCCCGGCTTGAGGTGCAGGCGGGACATCGGGTCCCGCCGCACGTAACCGTGGTAGACGATGTCGAACCGTGCGCGGTACAGCGCCGCGGCGAATCGAAGTGCCTGCATGAAGCCACCCCCTGAAGGGCAGCGTAGGACGCGTCAGCCGGTCTCGGCTACGTAAGCGCTGAGCCAGGACAGTGCCGCGTTCCAGTTGATCGTGAGCTCGTTGGTGGCCCAGGAACCGATGTCGTCGATGTAGCAGAACTGCCCGACGCAGCCGGCCAGCTTGGCCTGCGCGACCGGGTCCTGGATCGACGAGTTGGGGCCGCCGGCGAGGGTGCCGGCCGGCGGGTGCGGCAGCGACGGGTCGAGCTGCGCGGCGTACCAGCGGCTGTGCTGGTTCTGCGAGCTGACCTCGCCGTACCCGGTCACGTAGGAGATGTTCAGCGCGTTGCGGCCGAACAGGTAGTCCATGCCGATCAGCACGCCGTCGCGGTAACGGTCCTTTCCGGTCAGTTTCTCGGCGGCGGCGATCACCACGAGGTTGTTGGCGACGACGCTGCTCGAACCCCAGTCCCAGACGTTGTTCGCCGGGGCATAGGCGACGCCGTACCCGTGCTGCCGCTGGATCGCGAGGTACTTGTCGGCGCCGCGGGTCACCGACGTCTTGACGGCGGCGAGACCGGGCAGCCTGTTCGGCACGAGCGCCAGGTCGATGCGGGCGGCCGCGGCGGTGGCGGCCCAGTCCAGGGCGACCGGTCCGAACACGTCGGCCGTGTGCTCCGGCGAGGCGAGGACGTCGTCGCGGTACTTCCGCTCCCCGGTGGTCAGGTAGAGCTCGGCGGCCGCCCAGTAGAACTCGTCGCCCACCTTCGCGTCGTTGTAGGCGCCTCCTCCGATGCCGTCGCTCTCCGGCGCGTACGAAATGGGGTTGATCTTGGCGGCCTCGTAGGCGGTGCGCGCGGCGGTGAGCGCGCGTTTCGCGAAGGCCGCGTCGAACGGCTTGTAGAGACGCGCCGCCTGCGCCGCTGTCGCGGCGACGTTCAGCGTCGCGGCGGTGGAGACCGGGTGCAGCTCGCGCGGTTGCGGATCCAGATGCGGCAGCAGCGGAAGACCGGTCCAGGCAGCGTCGTGGATCTTGTGATGGACCATTCCCGCGTACGCCTCACCGGCCGGAACCTGCATGCTCAGCAGGAACTCCAGCTCCCAGCGGGCCTCGTCGAGGATGTCCGGCACCCGGTTGCCGCTCTCCGGGATGGTGAGGGCGACCTTGCGGGAGCCGCGCAGATGCTCGTACTCACTGAGCAGGCCCCAGACCGAGATGCCGCCGTTGACCACGTATTTGCCGTGGTCGCCGGCGTCGTACCAGCCACCGCGCACGTCCAGGGTGTAGTCGCAGACGCCGGGCTGGCAGGGCACGGCGCCGTCACCCTGGTTGGGCGCGACGTCGACGTGGCCGGCCGGGCGGGCGTATCCGGGACGCAGGTCGTCGCGGATCTCGATGCCGCTGCGCTGGGTGTAGTAGAGCTTGAGCGCGTCGGTTCTCAGCTGCTCATAGGCATCCGTCCCGATGTCGAAGGGTCGTGAGGTCTCGCCGTCGGCAGTCAGCGTAAGACCGCGGATTTCGCGGCGGTAGCTACTGAAGTCGATGGTGTGGACGGCCTGCCCGGAACTTTGGTCTACGCCGAAGGGTGTCGTCTTCCCCTTCTTCAAGACCTTGCCGGTGGCGTCCCGCAGTTCCCACGGCAGTGGGGTGGTGGCATCGGTGACCACGGTGGCGTTCTTCGGGCCGGATTTGAGGTACGCGACCTGGTTGACACGAACGCGCGGTCCGGTGTCCGGCTCGTAGACCTCGGGCGGGACGCCGCCGACGAGGCTGACGTTGTCCACGCAGAAACGCCACGGGTCCGGGCTGCCCCCGACCTGGAAGGCGACCTGTCCCTGTGCGGTGGAGGTGCTCGCGGTGAACGTGTACTCGTAGTGGGTCAGGGCGGTGCCCAGGACGGGCGACTGCTCGAAATAGGTGTCGTACGGCGCGGCGGCGAGCCCGGTGATGGCCCGGGCCACGTGCCCGGCGGGGTCGCCGGAGGCGTCGAAGGCGAACCGGTAGTTCTCGCCGGCGACCAGGTCGATGTCGTTCTGGCCGAGCGACACGTCCCAGCGGTTGGTGGTGCCGCCGGGCACGTCGATGCATGCCACGCCCTCGGTGAGGGTGATCGGTGAACCGGCCGAGGACCAGAACGGGTCCGCGGTGCCGTCGAAGCCGCCGTTGACGACCTGTTCGACCTCGTCGGCCTGTGCCTGTGCCTGTGCCTGGGCTTGGGATGGCGTGGTTATGCCGACTGTCAGTAGGGCGGCCGTGAGGCCGATGATGCGGGAGCGCTCCCATCGAGACATGGACCTATGTTTATTACGCGGTTGTTACCGCGTCAACGCTCCTGGTCCCGGATCCACGCGTCGATCAGGCCGCCGAAGTGCGCGAGGAACTTCTCGTGCTCGTGCACCGGGTACGTCGCGCGGACCGTCTCGCGCAGCAGCGACCGGAACTCGTCCGACACCACCCAGTCGTAGACGATCTCGTCGACGTTGCTCAGGTGCTTGTCGCAGAACTCCCGGTACCGGTCCACCTCGAAGTAGTCGTCGGCGAGCGTGCGATAACCGGCGAGCTTCTCGGCGTATGACAGGGAGGTGTCGTCGGCGATGGCGAAGTAGCTCGACATGTCCGTGTCGAGGCGGGGCTTGCGGCCGGTCACCACGCAGAACACGGTCCAGCGCAGCAGCGCGGTCATCGCCCACGGGAAGTAGTAGTGCAGCGAGGTCAGGGAGACGTCCGGGCAGGCGTTCGCGTAATCGATCGGGTGCACCTCGTCGCCGCGCACCAGCGACTCGCAGCTGTTGAACTCCCAGCGGAAGAACGCGTTGACCAGCCGGGAGATGGTCACCACCTCGTCGCCGGCCGCCGCCGACAGGAAGTTGTGGTCCACCTCGTACCGCGCGTGCATCGGCTCGTCCGGGCGGAACTTCATCACCATCGTCTCGGGGCCGATGCTCAGGCTCCGGGCGAAGACGTCGTACCCCTCGACGGACGCCTGCAGGTGCATGAGGCGCTCACCCGAGGCGTCGTACGCGGCGTGCAGCTCGTCGGCGTTGCGGATCTTCGAGACGCCGACCCAGGCGCCGCCGTCGTACGGTTTCATCCACAGCGGGTACCCGATCGACGCGGCCGTCGCCTCCAGGTCGAACGACGTGTTGTACCGGGCCGCGGTGTACGCCCAGCGCGAGTTCTCCAGGGGGTTCTTGAACGGGACGAGAACCGTCTCCGGGATCTTCAGGCCGAGCCGCATCATCGCGCAGTACGCCGCGTGCTTCTCCATCGACTGGAACGTGAACGGGCTGTTCAGCAGGTACACGCCGTCCATCAGAGCGATCTTCTTGAGCCACTCGCGGGGGTGGTAGTACCAGTACGCGAGCCGGTCGATGACCAGGTCGTGCTTCGGTTCGTACCGAAGGTTGAAGGGTTCGATCGTCACCCGCACCGGACTGGCCCGGTGGGTGCGGCCGTCCGGCCCGGTCACCAGGCCGACGCGGCGCAGCAGCGCTTCGTAAGCGCGTGGCCAGTCGTCCTCGGTGCCCAGCAACATTCCGATGGTGTGCTCGACGTCGGCCACGGCCGCCTCCTTCGTTCTGATCGGCTTTTTCTTAATCGGGCCAGACCCGGCACAGCAGCGCGGTCAGATGCGGATCCAGCGCGTCCCGCCAGCCCGTCCAGGTGTGCGCGTCCGGGTTCTCGGCGAAGGCGGCCTGATATCCCTGGCCGGTCAGCGCCTCCGCCATGTCCCGGTTGTTCGCCAGGTTCTCCTCGGCCGCACCGCAGGTCAGCGCCGCCGGAACGCCCGGGCCGCGGCCGCCGCGCAGCACCTGACCGGTGAACCGGACGATCCGCCCCCACCGTTCGAAACCGGACTCCTGACTGTCGTGCCGGGGCTGGAAGTAACTGCCGGACTGCAGGAACAGACCGGCGAACCCGGCCGGATGCCGGCGCTGCGCGTGCAGCATCGCGAGCGCGCCCAGGCTCGCGCCGGCGCCGACGACGGCCGGGCCGCCCAGCTCGGCACGGATCCGCGGAATGATCTCGCCGGCCAGCGCCAGGGAATACGCGGGCGAGGCCGAGTACCACTCGGCACGCTCACCGGCGTTCACGAGCACCAGATGGTACGGCGGAACGCTGCCGGCCCGGATCATCGCGGCGGAATACCGGGCCAGGGCGGCGAACCGCTCGTAGTCGGTGCCGTCGTGGGCGAGGAGCACCCGGCCTTTCGTCCTCGCCGCGTCCGGGCCGTCCGGCGACCAGATCCGCAGGTCGACGGTGGCTTGCAGGCCACGGACCGGCAGGTGCACCGTGCGCCAGATGCCGTGCAGGCCGGAGCGGTGCAGCCAGTCCGGCTCCGCGTAATCGGGGCGGTGCACCACGGAGGACGGGCCGAAACCGCCCTCGGCGTGCATCGGGTTGCCCGGATCGGTGCTGGTCTCGCGGGTGCCGTCCGGGCGGGTCAGCTCGAAGCGGTACTCGATTCGCTGTGCCGGCGGTGCGTCCAGGTCGAGGTGCCAGCCGTCGCCGGCGTACGCGAGGTCGGCGTGCCGGACCGAGGAGAGCAGGCGCACAGCGGCGAGGGTCTTGCCGGGATCGGGATAGCGGAACCGCACCGTGGCACCGTCCCAAGCCTCCATGAACGCACCCTACTGCCGTGTGAGCCAGCCCGCCGGGCGCGTAAAAATGTCGGAGGGGCGGCCTAGAGTCCTCAGCGTGCGGATGCGGATCGAGGGCTACGACCTACCCGGCCGGCCGGGCGCTCCCCAGGCGGAGGCGCTGCGGCTCGGCGGGGTGCACGTCGGCGTGCAACGCAAGGCCGAGGTGGTGGGCCGGGTCCCGGTTCAGGCGGAGAGCGCGGTGTGGGAGCTCGACGTCGACGTCCGCCACGTCGACGGGTGGATCGACGTCGGCGGGCCGTGGGTGCACGGCGGCCCGGGGAAGCGGTTCCTCTACCTGAGCTGGGGTGCGGTCGACGGCGAGACGTTCGCGATGTTCCGCCGGGCCAAGCTGCTCTTCGGCGACATCCCGGGTCCGCTGCTGCGGTCCGCGGCCGGGGGTGAGGGCACCCTCGTCGCCCGGCTGGGCCTCACCGACGCCGAGGGCGGGCCGCGCTGCGCCCGGGTCCGCCCACCCGACCTGATCTGGGCGCTGGCATGACGGCCGGCGCACCGATCCTGGCCACGGTCCGGGTGCTGCACGGGTTCGTCGGCCGTGACGGCGACCTCAACCTGTGGGCCGAGGAGACAGCGCCGCCGATTCAGGAGTCGGCGGGTCAGAGCGCCCCGGCCCGGAAACCGGCGTCGCGCGGCGCCGTGCCGTGGCATCCGTTCGCCGCGGCGGCCGGGGAGCTGCCGGCCGGCGAGACGCGGGACGCCGCCCTGCTGACGCTGCCGTCCACCTCGTCCGGGCCGCTGTCGTCGCCGCAGCTCGGGCTGCCGCCGCGGCGGGGCGCGCCCCGGGCCCGGACATGGCGGGTGCCGGCGGTGACCGTGCCGTTTCTCGACCCCGATCTGGTCGCCGAGTTCGACGGGCGGGTCGCGCCGTCGGCCGCGTGGCTCGTCGAGCTGTGCGGGTTCGCCGCGAGCCTGGTGCGCCGCGGCCGGGTGCTGCCCGCTGTGCGGGTCGGCGGCGCCCGCCCGGCGGCGGTCTGGCAGCCGGTGATGATCGGCGCCGACGCGGTCCGGCGGGCCGCGCTGCTGGAGACCATGCCACCGGCCTGCCGCGCCGGTGATCACCCGGCGGAGGAGCTGCTGCACGCTGCTCTCGACCGGCTTGTCGACGGCTTGGTCCGCACCCGGCTTGCCGAGGCGGGCGTCTCGCTCGCTGACTACGGGTGGCTGGCGGCGCTCGGTGCCGAGCCCGAGTTCGACGCCGCGCCCACCCTGGTCGACGAGCTGGCCGGGCGGCTGAGCGCCTGGTTCGAGCAGGCCGCCCGGGGCGCCGAGGTGCGGGTCTGTTTCCGGCTCAGCGACCCTCGCGAGCACGAGCCGGTCATCCCCGACGAGGTGCCGCTGCCGCAGGACGCCTGGCGGCTCGAGTTCCTGCTCCAGGCCGCCGACGAGCCGAGCGTCCTGGTCACCGCCGCCGACGTGTGGCGGGACACGTTCGCGCCGCTCAGCCGCTGGACCAGCCACCCGCAGGAGCGACTGCTGGCCGGCCTCGGCCGGGCCGCCCGGCTCTACCCGGCGCTCGGTGAGGCCCTGCGCGGCGCCCGGCCCGCCGAGATGCTGCTCGACACCGAGGGCGCCCACGGCTTCCTCAGCCACGCGGCCCTGCTGGAGGAAGCGGGTTACGGCGTACTGCTCCCGGCCTGGTGGCAGCGGCGTTCGAGCCTCGGGCTGTCGCTCGACGTGCGCGGGCGCGACCCGGTCTCGACCGTGCTGCGGGACCGGGCGGTCGGCAAGAAGGAGCTGGTGTCGTACAGCTGGGGGCTCGCGCTCGGCGGCCGCACCCTCACCGAGGACGAGCTCGCCGACCTGGCGCGGGCCAAGGTGCCGCTGGTCCGGCTGCGCGGGCGGTGGGTCTACCTCGATCCGCAGCGGCTCGCCGCCGGGCTCGCGTTCCTGAGCCGGGGCGGCGGCACGATGACCGCCGGGGACGCGCTCGCGACCATGCGACTGCTCCCGCCCGAGGGCCTGCCGCTGCCGGTGACCGATGCCCGGGGCGAGGGCTGGCTCGCCGACCTGCTCACCGGGCGGCTGGAGGAGCGGCTGGAGGTCCTCGACCCACCGGAGGATCTGAGGGCTGTGCTCCGGCCGTACCAAATGAGGGGTTTTTCGTGGTTGGCCTTTCTTGATCGGCTCGGGCTCGGTGCCTGTCTCGCCGACGACATGGGGCTGGGCAAGACCGTGCAGCTGCTCACCCTGCTGCTGCATCATCGGGAGGGCCCGGCGCTGCTGATCTGCCCGCTCTCGGTGCTCGGCAACTGGCAGCGCGAGGCGGAGCGGTTCGCGCCGCAGCTGCGGGTCCGGGTGCTGCACGGCGCCGGCCGCGCCGATGCGACAGCGCTGGCCGACGGCGCTGACCTGGTGCTGACCACCTACCAGACCGCGGTGCGCGACGCGGACGTGCTGGCGGGGATCTCGTGGGACCGGGTGGTGCTCGACGAGGCGCAGCACATCAAGAACGCGGGGAGCAGCGCGGCCAAGGCGGTCCGGCGGTTCCCGGCGCGCAACCGGATCGCGCTGACCGGCACCCCGGTGGAGAATCGGCTGGCCGAGCTCTGGTCGATCCTCGACTTCATCAATCCCGGCATTCTCGCCTCGGCGCACACGTTCCGGGCGCGGTTCGCGGTACCGATCGAGCGGTACGGCGACGAGGACGCCGCGGCCCGGCTGCGGCAGGCGACCCGGCCGTTCCTGCTGCGGCGCACCAAGAGCGACCCGGCGATCGCCGCCACGCTGCCGGTGAAACGGCTCGTGCGGCACCTGTGCGGGATGACGACCGAGCAGGTCAGCCTCTACCAGGCGGTCCTCGACGACCTGCTGGACCGGCTCGCCGAACCCGGCGACAAATGGCGTAAGGGCCTGGTCCTGGCCGCGATGACCAAGCTGAAACAGGCGTGTGTGCACCCGGCGCTGCTGCTCAAGGACAACTCGCCGCTGCCCGGCCGGTCCGGCAAGGTCGACCGCCTTGAGGAGATCGTCGACCGGGCGCTCGGTGCGGGGGAGAGCGTGCTGTGTTTCACCCAGTTCGCCCGGTTCGGTGCGATGCTCACGCCGCATCTGGCCGCGCGGTTCGGCGTACCCGTGAAGTTCCTGCACGGAGGCACGCCGCGCGGGACGCGCGACGCCATGGTCGCGGAGTTCCAGCAGGCCGCGCGCCCCGGGATCTTCGTGCTGTCGCTGAAAGCCGGCGGCACGGGGCTGAACCTGACCGCCGCGAACCACGTGATCCACATCGACCGCTGGTGGAACCCGGCGACCGAGACGCAGGCGTCCGACCGGGCGTTCCGGATCGGTCAGCGCCGGGACGTGCACGTGCACAACCTGGTCTGCCTCGGCACCCTCGAGGAGAACATCGACAAGGTCATCGCCGACAAGGGTGTGCTCGCCGAGCGGATCGTCGACACCGGCGAGAGCTGGCTCAGCGCGCTGTCCACCAGCGAGCTGCGGGACCTGTTCGCCCTGCTCCCGGAGGCCATCGTTGACTGACCTGCCTTTGGCCTTCCTCGGCATGTTCGAGGCCCTGCGGATGGGCCCGACGTTCGCGCGCGGCCGCCGCGACGAGCGGGCCGGTCACGTGCGCAGCCTGACCATCTCCTCCAGCCTGGTCGTCGCGCTGGTCCGCGGCCCGGAGGAGACCACCGCGTTCCGCTCCCGCATCGCGGTACGCTCGTTCAGCGCGAGCGAGTGGGCCCGGGTGGAGAAAACCCTGGTCAGCGAGGCGCGTTACGTCGCCGGGCTGCTGGACGGGCGGATGCCGGACGGCATCGAGGCGGTCTTCGCCGAAGCCGGGCTCGGGCTGCTGCCGCTGTCGCTCGACGAGGTCGCGCTGGACTGCACCTGCGAGCGGTGGCCGATGCCGTGCGCGCACCTGGCGGCCACGTGTTACGCCCTGGCCCGCACGTTCGAGGCCGACCCGTTCGAGGTCTTCACCTGGCGAGGGCGGTCCCGCGACGAGTTGCTGATGCGGTTGCGCCGCGCCCGGGAATCGGCCGCGGTCGACGGGGTCCTCGCTCCGGAGCCCGCGTCGCCGGCCGAGCGGGTTCCGCTCATCGATCCGGACGATCCGGGCGCCTTCTGGGGGAACTATCCGCCGCCCGCGGCGGCGGCGCCCACCGGGGTACGCCCGGACGCCCTCCTCGATCAACTCGACGCCCCGCCGCTGAGTCATCACGGGAGGCCGATCGTCGAGGTGCTCCGGCCCGCGTACGCGGCGCTGTCCGACGCCGACGTTGCACCGGCGAGCTAGCCTGGTCGACGTGATGTGGTGGGAAGCCCTCTGGCGCCTGGTCGGCCTGCTGACCGACGCCGGCCCCACCGCGATGCTCGTCGGCGCGGCCAGCGTCGCCGGTGTGCTGCTGCTGACCGCGGTTGCCGCCGGCGTCATGACCCACTTCCGCACCGTCGCCCATCCGCCGGTCAGCCGCTCCGAGATGCGCGACCGCGCCCGGCGTACCGGTGTGCCCCGCCATCGTGATCCCGACGCACCCGGCCGGACCCGCCCCCGAGGTCCGACCCGGCGGCTCGTGGCCGCCTGATCCTTGGCTCGGTGCTGATCCTTCAGCCCTGCGCTGAGCGTCGCCCCGCGCTGACCGCGCGACCGCCCCTGGGCGGCCACTGCCGACTGTCCCCAGTCCAGTGCGTCCGCAAAGGATCACTTCCTCATGATGGAACCCGTCTACTCCGCCATCTCCGCCATCCTGCTGTTCTGGCACGCCGCCTGGCAGCGCCTGCTCGGTGATCTGCCCGCCCTCGGCACCTCCTGGGCCTGGGTACTCGGCATCGTCTTCCTCGTCGTCACGGTCCGCCTCGCGCTCTTCCCGGTGATCATCAAGCAGGTGCGGTCGCAGCGGGCGACGCAACGTGTTCAACCGCAGGTCAAAGCGTTGCAGGAGAAGCACAAGGGCGACCGGGCGACGCTGCAGAAGGAGCTCGGCGAACTGTTCGCGCGGGAGAAGGTCAGCCCGCTCGCCCAGTTCCTGCCGATGCTCGTGCA
Source organism: Actinoplanes lutulentus (assembly GCF_003259845.1). Taxonomy (GTDB): domain Bacteria; phylum Actinomycetota; class Actinomycetes; order Mycobacteriales; family Micromonosporaceae; genus Actinoplanes; species Actinoplanes lutulentus. The sequence continues at coordinate 1,670 of NZ_QLMJ01000023.1, read as the reverse complement.
GATCCCGGTCGTGATCGGCCTGCTGCACGTGCTGCGCCACCTGCGCCCGGACGTCACCAGCGAGGCGTCGCGCACCCTCTACGGCTGGACACTCACCCAGTTCGACAGCGCCGTGCAGGCGAAAATGTTCAGCGCGCCGATCGTCGAGGGATTCACCACCGGCGATCTCACGGTGAAGCTGGTCGCGGCCGTGCTGATCCTGGTGATGACCGCGACGACATACCTCAGCACCCGTCAGATGATCGGCAAGTCCGGCTGGGCGCAGGACGAACCGGCCCGCACCATCCAGCGCGTCATGCTCTACGGACTCCCGCTGTCGCTGCTGGTCTCCGGCGTGCTCTTCCCGATCGGCGTCGTCCTCTACTGGGTCACCCAGAACATCTTCGCGCTCGGTCAGCAGGCGTGGATCCTGCGCCGTTACCCGCTCCCGCCGGTCGCCGCTCCCGCATCGGGTCGCCCGGCGCAGGCGCCGAAAGCGCTGGTCAAGCCAGTCGCCCCGCCCAAGGTCGGTGCCAAGCCGATCAAGAGCAAACAGCGTGGGTACGGTCGGAGCGCTGCGCGCTGAGGTCGATTTATCGTTTCAGCGCCTCGCATTGAAGTCCTGATTTCAGGGACATTTCTCGTTATCTCGCAGGTAACTCGACGGACGCCCGGTTTCCGACCGGGTGTCCGTTCGTGCGTGGTCTGCACGGGCATCCTCGCGCTCAGCGTGGGTGGTTCCGGCGTACCCAGAGAAATGCCTGATAGAGGGCCTTTTCCGGGTTGAAACATGGTCGGCGCATTCATGTCTGTACGGACACCAAAAGGGTCATCCAAACGGACAGCCTTCGCGGAAACAGCGGCTCGGGCTCGGCTAGGCATGATCAGATAGTCCGAGTAATGACGTTTTGTCCGAAAAGGTGTGAGATGAAAAAGCTAACTCGAGCGCTTGCCTTGACCAGCATGGGTCTGGCGGCCGGCGCGATGATCGGTGCGGCTCCGGCCCAGGCGGCACCCGCCGCCGGGCAGTCGGGAACGACGAGCTCCAGCGCCCAGTCCAGCAGCGATCGGTGGGACGACGACTACATCGCCGGCTACTACCGGTTCAAGAGCGCGTGCAACCGCGCGGGCTGGACCGGCGTCCGGTTCGGCGCGTGGGAGGACTTCAACTGCTGGAAGGTCGGCTGGGGCTGGCGCGGCTCGTACTACGTCCTCGAGGTCGAAGAAGACGACTGGTACTGGGGCGAGTGGCGCGGCGGCTGGCCCAAGGGATGGCCGGACCGGCCCGACTACTTCGTCGGCAAGGGGTACAGCATCCGCGGCGGCGGGCACCGGCCGAACGGGCACAAGGGTCCGTGGAGCAACGGGCCGAAGGGCGGCTGGGACAAGGGCGGCCAGATGGGTCCCGGCGGCCCCGACGACTGGAAGGGCGGCGGCCCGGGCAAGCCCGGCAAGCCCGGTGGCGGCCCCGGCGGTCCCGGTGACTGGAAGGACGGCCCCTGGAAGGGTGGCAACCAGGGTGGCAATCAGGGTGGCAACAACCAGGGTGGCAACCAGGGCGGCAACAACCAGGGTGGCAATCAGGGTGGCAACAACCAGGGTGGCAACCAGGGCGGCAACAACCAGGGCGGCAACCAGGGTGGCAACCAGGGCGGCAACCAGGGCGGCAACAACCAGGGCGGCAACAACCA
>NZ_QLMJ01000022.1 GCF_003259845.1 Actinoplanes lutulentus | reverse complement strand
ACCTGCGGTGGACAGCCGCGTGCGAGCGATCCCACCGGTCACCTCGACCAAGCCTGGCCGGGCTGCGGTCGTACTTCAATGAAACAAGTAGCCGCAGCCGCCGGGCATGCCGCTGAGCCAACCCCCACGAACGATGCCGCTCGTGCTCCCGCCGAAACTCCTCAGCCGCCACCGAATAATTGCGGCGCAGCGTCCGATCCCGAAGATGCCTCGTCGGAAACAAAGAAAGCTGCTGCGCCATTCCTCCATTGTCCGCAGCCCAGCCAGCAACAACGATGACCCCAGCCCGAATTTCACATCAAGAAACGTTTCTGAAATCGCCGAACCTTCCAGACCCAACACACCAGAAATTGCTTCGTCTGCGGCACGGGTTGGTCACCTCAGCAGCTGCCGGAAAGGGCCGGCGCGGACCCCGGCAGCCGCGCTCCGAGCTGAAGATGATCCCCGCACGAGGCCAGCGCACAGGCACAGCACACCACCGGGTGCGGATCCACCACGATGAGGGGAACTCCGCGACTTCAGAAAATCCACAGCACGAACCCGGCCGAAGTCACCGGCGGGACACGCCCCGGGACACGGGCGAACGCCACCGCCAACGAAGCCCTTTCCCCTACTCTCCGCAACCTGATCATGCCACGCAGCGACATCCGCGCCCAAGCACACCCCACCCTGCCCCATTTCACTCACGAGTGGGTCACACCCCCGAACCGGCCAGATACGGTTAACCACTATGACGACCTATTCCGGTCCGGCGAGGCTCACTCTTGTCGACGGCACCCACGTGTCCGGCATGGCCTCGCTCAGCACCAATCAGCGCGGTGGCATCGAGGGCTGGGGTGGCACGTTCCGCCCGGACCAGACGAGCGACGACATCCGCAACGCGAGTGACGGGCTGTACCTGGAGTTGCCGTACGACCAGATCGGCGCCGTGGCAGTCACCGGCGTACGGAAACTGCTCGCGACGCAGTTACTCGTCTCGCTCGCCGGCAGCGGCCCCGCCCCGTTCTGACGGCGGCAGGCCACAAGAAGCCCGCAAAAGGCCAAAAAAAAGGCCGTAAAAGGCCACAACCGGCCGCAAAGCGCCGCGAACATCCCCCCAAGGAAGCCAGCAGCTTCCGCCACGACACAACAAACACAACACCGCGAGACCGATGGCGCCGCTCATGCGGCGCCATCGCCGTTTTCCGGCCGCGTACCGAATCCTGAAGTTTCTTAACAGATGCCTTGACTCCCCACCCGGCATCTAGTTGAGTCGATGTACCCCTGATCCCCCTCGCACCAGTACGTCCCTCGACGTACGGAAGGTGAACTATGCCCAGAAGACGGCTTCTGTCGATCGTGGCCGCGGTCAGTGTCGCCCTGGCCGGCGCCGCCGCGGCGATCCTGCCCATGACGGCTTCCAGCGCCGCCGAAGCCTGCGTGACCGCGTACAACAGCTCAGCGGTGTACACCGGGAACATGCGCGCTTCCTACAACGGCCGCAACTGGACCGCCAAGTGGTGGACCCAGGGCGAGGCCCCCAGCACCGGCGGCTCCGGCGTCTGGGCCGACAACGGCGCCTGCGGCGGCGGCACCACGAACCCGCCGCCCAACACCGGCACCTGCAACCACCCGAACTGGGTAGCGGGCCAGTACTACGCGGCCGGCTCGATCGTGCGGTACACCAACGGGCTGTACTACGTGGCGACCAACGCGAACCCGGGTTACGACCCGGTCATCAGCACCTGGTACTGGTCGCCGTACACCTGCACCGGCGGCGGCACCACGACTCCGCCGCCCGGCAACAGCGGCGGCTTCCCGGTCAGTGAGGCCCAGTTCAACCAGATGTTCCCGAGCCGGATCGCGTTCTACTCGTACTCCGGCCTGATCGACGCGATCAAGAAGTTCCCGTCGTTCACCACCACCGGCAGCGACACGGTGAAGAAGCAGGAGGCCGCGGCCTTCCTCGCCAACATCAACCACGAGTCCGGCGGCCTGGTCTACGTCGAGGAGATCAACCAGGCGAACTGGCCGCTCTACTGCGACCGTAACCAGCCTTATGGCTGCCCGGCCGGCCAGAGCGCGTACCACGGTCGCGGCCCGATCCAGCTGAGCTGGAACTTCAACTACAAGGCAGCCGGCGACGCACTCGGCATCGACTTGCTGAACAACCCGGACCGGGTCAAGAACGAGTCGTCGGTCGCTTACCAGACCGCCGTCTGGTACTGGATGACCCAGCGCGGCCCCGGCACGATGACCCCGCACGACGCCATGGTCAACAGCCGCGGCTTCGGCGAGACCATCCGCAGCATCAACGGCTCCCTCGAATGCAACGGCGGCAATCCCGCCCAGGTCCAGAGCCGCATCAATGCCTACAACCGCTTCACCGCCATCCTCGGCGTAACCCCAGGCTCCAACCTCTCCTGCTAAAAAAACAAAAAACAATTGCTGGGGTACGCGCAAAAGCCCGTACCCCAGCAATGTTCATTCAGTATCGACGCGCCCGCATTTTGTCGCCGTCCGCGGACTGTATCAACGGCACGCCAGCCAGGTCGCCGCCCGCCGTGCCGACGCCTGGGACAGCCACGCGTCCTGAATGACCTCGGCCAGCTCCGCCCGCGAAAGCTCACCGATCCGGCTGGCTCGCACGAGAACCGACAGATGCCCGTTGAAATGCGCGGTGGTGAAGAACGGCGAACCCTCGTCCTGCACCAGCGCCTGCTTGTCCGCCTCGGTAGGCACCCAGAAGACGATCACATCGGTCAGCCGCTCCCCGGTGACCGCGTCGACAGCGTCCGGCCGCGGATTGCGAAAGAAGACGAACGACTTCCGCCCCACCTGATAGACGGGGTTATCCCCGGTCCCGTTCTCGACGGTGACGTGCGGCATCCCCGCAGCGATCTCATGCACGTCCTCGACCCGGGCAGCCAGCCCCTCACCGTCGGCCATGACCCCACCCTAAGCCGGATTCCCGGCACCGCCACGCGTGATGTCACCGGCCGTCAACGCGGGGTTCATGGCACTGTCGACCGGCGGCGCACGGCCACCTGCATCATCCCGGGATGCTTGGTGATCAAGAAGTCGCCGGACTGTACGCCGCCGCGGACTCCGGTGACCTGACCTCGTTCCAGACGCAGATCCCCCAACTGTGGCGGGCCGTCGCGCAGGCCGAGCCCAGCGAGGCGACCGAGGTCCTGGAGAGGATCACCGGCTTGTTCGAGCGGGTGCCGAGGCCCGCGGCCGCCTACCTCGCTGTCGTAGCCGGCCGGCTGGTCGATCGTGGCGCGGCGCCAGGAACACTGCCCGGAGTCCTGGCCGACGCCCTGGTGGAGATCCTGGAGCTCGCGACCGGGTTCGTCACCGCCTGGCGCCGTGCGCTCGGCTCGTCCGCGCCACTCCCCGCCGGCGACGGCGAGCAGCAGGACTTCGACGCCGCCGTGGTCGCGCTGACCAGGAGCAGCCGCCTGCCGTGGCGGCGCGGGTCGACGGTCGACGAGGCGGTGGCCCTGGCCGGTGCGTGGTTCACGCTCGGCGAGTGGCAGACACCGGTGGTCGCGCTGCTGCATTCGCGCGAGGTGCGGGCGGACTTCCCCCGGCGACCCGAGATCACCGCACTGATCACCCGCCTGCGCGAGGACCGTCACGACCTTCAAGGACTGCGGAATCTGCTCGCGATCCTCGATGACGAGCCGCTGATCGTGGTGCATCGCGAACAGCGGCGGGGCTATCGGGTGCGCATCTCCGGAGTGGGTGACAACTTCCAGCTCTACACGCTTCTCGCCGACACGCTGATCGGCGATCCCGGGCAGGGGCTGCTCGACGGTGACCGGCCGGAGCCGTCCTGGGTCGCCGCGGCGACGACCGGCCCGGCGGACGCCGCCGATCAGATCGACGCGCGATTCCAGCTCACTGACGGCGACGGTCAGTACATCCCGCTCGAAGGACGTCCGGCGGACATCCCGCTGTCCCGCGGAAGCCGGGTGATCGTGCTGGACCGGGTTGCGGTGAGCCGCAGCTGGGACGTCGGCCGCCGGCACGACTGCGCAGCGCCCGAGGTCCGGCTCGACGAGATCCTCACGGTGGACGAGGTCGATCGATGGCTGTCCCAGGTGGCCGGGCTGATCCCGACCGGCCTTCCCGCGGTGCGCATCCACCTGAGCATGCGGCCCCAGGCGGGCGTCTAGGTATGCCTAGGCCACCTAGGCACCCCTCCTAGACGCCGCTGACCTGCGAAGATAGGTAGCCACTCCCGATGTGACGGCTCCCCGGAAGTCCGACGATGGATACATCAACGGAACGACGGAACACAGGAGTCAGGTCATGATGATGCACCCGGACATGCTGCTCGAACTCGTACACGATCGTCAGCGTGAGCTGATCGCGGAGGCCGACCGAGGCCGGCTTCTGGCCCGTGCCCTGAAGGCACGGCCTCGCCGGACCAAGAAGCCGGTCCGCGGACAGCCCACCGGTACCCTGGCGTCGTGCGAACCCTCCGCGGTGGTGCCAGCCCGGTGATGATCGGGCGGGAGAGCGAGCTGCGTCGATTGACGCAGCTCGCTGCCGCGCATGAGCCGGCGGTCGCGATCATCGCGGGCGAGCCGGGCATCGGGAAGACCCGCCTGGTCCACGAGCTGCTGGCGAGTCTGCCGGCCGACACCGTGGTGCTGGTCGGGCACGCCGAGCCGGGCTCACTGTCCCGCCCTTATGAAGTACTGCTCGACGCCATGGACGGCACCACGAGTGAGGACCAGCTCCAGGCTCTCGCCGACCCGCGTCGCAGCCCGGTCGAGCGCCTGCACACCGGCCTCGCCATCCTGAACCGGATGATCGGCGACTCCCCCGCCGTCGTCGTCTTCGAGGACCTGCACTGGGCCGACTCGGAGAGTGCCGCGCTGTTCGAACGGATCGCCGACGGGCGCGGGCCACGCCTGCTCATCGGCACCTACCGCCCGGACGAGGTGACCCGCCGCCAGCCCGTCGCCGGCCTACTGGCCCAGATGGAGCGACGGCACGCCGTCACCCACGTACGCCTCGATCGTCTGACGCCGTCGCAGACCGCGGCCATGCTGGCTGCCGCGACCGGCTCGCCAGCGCCGCTGCGCGCCGCGGCGGCGCTGCATCACCGCACCGGCGGCAATCCCTTCTTCTTGGAGGAATTGTTGCGCGCACTTCCTGGGTACGACGCCGAAGCACTCGTGGAACAGCCCCTGCCCTGGAGCCTCGCCGACGTCCTGCGCCGCCAGGTCGAGGACCTGGACCCGGTGAGCCACCGGATCGTCGAGGCCGCGACCGTGCTGGGTCACCGCATCCCGTTCGACCTGCTCGCCGACGTGACCGGCACCGGCGAGGACGAGCTCATCGCGGTACTGCGCGACCTGGTGACCCGCGGCGTGCTCGTGGAGTCCGGTGAGGACGAGTTCGCGTTCCGGCACGCGCTGGTCCGTGAGGCGATCGCCGACCAGATGCTGGGCCGTCAGCGCCGCCGGCTGCACGAGGCGGCGCTGGACGTGCTGCTGCGGGAGAGCGCCGATCCGGCGATGGTGGCGCATCACGCCCGCGGCGCCGGACGGTACGACGACCTGGTCGCCGCCGCCCGTCGCGGCGCCGCGCTGTACCTGTCGATCGGGTCGGCCTATCAGGCGTTGCAGCTGGCCGAGATGGGCCTCGACGAGGTGCCCGACGACACCGAGCTGCTGGCCTCGGCGGCCAAGGCGGCGTGGCTGGCGGGCCTGCTCGACGACGCCCTGCGGCACGCGCGGCAGTGGCGTGACCTGGCGAGCAGCAGCACCGACCGGGCCGAGTCGCTCTATCTGCTGGTCCGGCTCGCGTGGGAGACCCGGGAGACCGCCACCATGCGCGGGCTGACCCACGACATCGAGACGCTGATCGCGCAGCTGCCGCCCGGCGCCGACCAGGCGCGGGCGATGACCGCGATCGCCCAGTCGGCGTACCTGCGCGACGACGCCGACGTCGCACTGCTCTGGTGCGACCGGGCTCTCGCGCTCGCCGACGAGTTCGACCTGCCTTCGGTACGCCTGGCCGCGCTGGTCGAGAAGGGTTCGACACTCGCCGAACGGCCGCAGACCGCCGCCGACGGCCGCACCATCCTGTCCGGGCTGGTCGACGAGGCGGAGAAAGCGGGCGAGTGGGTTCTCGCGGCCCGAGCGTTGAACGCGCTGGTGCACGGTGTGCCGCCGACCACGCCGGCCGAGCACGCCGAGATCCTGGAACGGATGCGGGCCGCCGCCGAGCGGGCCGGTTTCGAGTCCCTGTCCGTGGCCACGTACTTCCAGGGTGGCGCCCGGCTGGCGTTGCGGGCCGGCGATCTGCGGGCCGCGATCACCGCGCTGGAGGAGGGCCGCGAGCAGGACCTCAGCTATCGGCGCCGGGGCCGCTGGGCCGATTACCACGGTGTCTTCCTGGCCGGGCTCTACCTGGAGGCCGGCGAGCTGGACCGGGTCGAGCCGATCATCAACGACCTGGCGGCACTGCCGGACAATCCGCCGAACACGATTCCCGGCCTGGCGTTCCACCTAGCCTGCCGCCGCGGCGATCTCGCCCGCGCCGAGGCGACGCTGGACCAGCTGTTCGCCGAGCTGGACGAGCAGCCGTGGCGCAGCGGCGAGCAGGCCCACGACCTGATCTCGGCGGCGCTGGAGATCGGCCTGCCCGCGGACCGCCTCGACCGGATGGCCCGCGACCTGCTCGACGTCAACGTGTGGGACGCGTTCCGCACGCTGGTCGACGCCCAGGTCGCGGAGGCGCACGGCCGGCACGCCGAGGCCCTGGCCGGTTATCTGTCCATCGTCGAGGCGCACATCCTCGGGCCGACGCTGCGCGGAACGGTACGCGTCGGCGCCGCCCGCTGTCTCCTGGCAGCCGACCGTCGCGAGGAGGCGACCGCGCAGGTGGACGCGGCCGCTTCGCTGCTGTCCGGGTGGGGTGGCTGGCGGGTGGCGCAGCTCGCCCAGGTCCGCGCTCAGCTCGGTCTCGCCCCGGCCGGTGTGGACGCCGCGGTCACCGGGCCGGCCGCGCTGACACCCCGCGAGCGGGAGGTGGCGGTACTGATCAGTGAAGGGCTGACCAACGCGGAATTGGCGAGGCGCCTGCACATCTCGCCGAAGACGGCCGCCGTGCACGTCTCGAACATCCTGCGGAAACTGGGCGTGTCCTCGCGTACCGAAGTGGCGCTTTTCATCGGTGACGGTGACCGGGCGCGAGGGTGAGTGGAACGCGGTTTTCGGTGCCGGGTTCGACGACGACGAATTGACCCATCATTCCTTTGTCCTCGTGGCGCAGCAGATGGCAGTGGTACATGTACGGCGTCAGCGGGTCGACGAATGCGCCGAATCGCACGAGGAGCCGGGCTGTGGCCTCTTTCGGAAGGAAGACGGTGTCCTTCGGGCCGGCCTGATACGCGGGCGGCGGTGTCCCGTTGATCTCCAAGATCCGGAAGACGACCTCGTGGATGTGGAAGTTGTGGGCGTAGGTGGTGTTGTCGATCTCCCAGATCTCGACGGCTCCGGCCGAGACGACCTCGTCGATGCGGGTCATGTCCATGTCCTTGTTGTTGATCTCGGAGCCGGAGAGCTCGAACCGCCGGACCGTGGCGCCCGCCGGCACGGCCGGGACCGGTGTGCCGCCAAGCGTGGCGGGTAACGGATCCGAGTCGTCGAGCCTGCTCCCGGCCACGATCTTGAGCAGGGTGAAGTCGTCTTCTTCGATGTCGTTGGCGGATCTGCTGTCCTCGCCGAGGCTGTTCATCACGACGGTCTCGCCGGCGGTGAACCGCACGACGACCTCGATTCGCTCCCCCGGGCTGATCTTGACGCGGTCGACGGGAGCCGGGCGTTCCAGCGGGCCGGCGTCGGTGCCGATCACGTCGAAGGTGCGGTTGTCGGCGAAACCGATCCGGTAGACGCGCGTGTTCGAGGCGTTGAGCAGCCGGAACCGGACGAGCCGGGTGGTCACCTCGTGGAACGGGTCGTAGGTGCCGTTGATCAGGATGGTGTCGCCGAGCAGGCCGAACGTTCCGCTCTCCACGCCGCTGGTGTCGATGGTGCCGTCGCGGTCGAAGTTCTTGTCCTGGACGATCAGCGGGATGTCGTCGACGCCGTATTCCGACGGCAGCGGCGGGCCGTCCGGGTCGTCGATCAGGAACAGTCCGGCCAGGCCCCGGTAGACGTGCATGGCCGTCTCCTCGTGCAGGTGCGGGTGGAACCACGAGGTCATGGCGGGCTGGTCGATGGTCCACTCGGCGATCCAGGTGGCGCCCGGGTCGATCATCTGGTGCGGGCCGCCGTCCATCCGGGCGGGCAGGCGCATGCCGTGCCAGTGCAGCGTGCTGGTCTCGGCGAGGCGGTTCGTGACGGCCATCCGGACCTTGTCGCCGCGGTGGGCACGGACCGTGGGGCCGAGGTAGGCGCCGTTGATGCCCCACGCGCCCTCGGTGACTTTCCCCGGGATGAGCTCGGCGCGGCCGCCGGATTGCAGGGTGAGCGCGAATCGTTTCGCGCCGTCAGGGTCGGTCGAATGGTCCGCGAGCGGCGGGATGCGCAGCCGATTGGTGAAACCGAGCTCGTCGTTTCCGCCCGCGTGCGAACATCCGCCGAGAAATGCTCCGGCGCCGGAGAGAACGGCCAGGGAGAGAAGACTCCTGCGTTTCATGAATACCAGCGTCACATTCGATGACTGCGCCAGTAATCCGCTGTCTCCCCCATTTCCCCGCACCGGCGCATACATCTGAGGATGTATCAGGGAAGCCAGCCGGGCACGATGCGGCCGGATTCGTAGGCGAACACCACCAGCTGCGCGCGGTCCCGCATGCCGAGCTTGGTGAGGATCCGGCTCACGTGTGTCTTCGCCGTCGCATAGGTGATCGCCAGCTCGGCGGCGATCTCCTCGTTGGACCGGCCGGCCGCGACCAGGTCGAGGATCTCGGCCTCCCGGGCGGTCAGCACGTCCAGCCGGGGCACCGGCGGCGGCGTCACCCGGGACGCCACCTCGGCGATCAGGCGGCGGGTCACCGACGGCGCGAGCAGGGCGTCACCGCGGGCGACCACCCGGACGGCGTGGATCAGCTCGACCGGTTCGATGTCCTTGAGCAGGAAACCGCTGGCGCCGGCCCGGATGGCGCCGTAGACGTACTCGTCGGACTCGAACGTCGTCAGGATGACCACCTTGACGCCGGCCAGGGTGGCGTCGGCGCAGATCGCTCGGGTGGCGCCGAGGCCGTCGATGCCGGGCATCCGGATGTCCATCAGGAAGACGTCGGGGCGGGTCCGCCGGGCCAGGGTGATCGCCTGTTCGCCGTCGGATGCCTCGCCGACGAGCGTGATGTCCGGTTCTCCTGCCATGATGGCGCGGAAGCCCGCGCGTACCAAGGCCTGGTCGTCGGCGAGGGCGAGGGAGATCATCGCGTTCCGTTCCCGGTGAGAGTGTCGGTGGGAGTGGGTGTCGCGGGCAGGCGCGCGCGGACCCGGAAGCCGCCGCCGGGTCGCGGCCCGGCCTGGCAGTCGCCGCCCAGGGCCGAGGCGCGTTCGATCATGCCGCGAATCCCGTTGCCGGCGATGATCTCGGTCTCCGAGAAAGAGCCGTCGTCGTCAACGGTGATCTCCACGGCCGTGTCGGTCTGCCGGATGGTGACATCGACGCTGGCCGCGGAGGCGTGCCGGACGACATTGGTCAGCGCCTCCTGGATGATCCGATAAGCGGCGAGCTGGACCTCCAGCGGGGGTTTTTCACCATCCACTTGGGTACGCACAACGAGGCCGGCCGCTTCAGCCCGGCGAAAAAGGTCGGCCAGCCCGGATAAATCGGGACCGTCCTCACGGAGCACACCGAGCACCGACCGGATTTCTTTCAGCGCTTCGCCGCTGGCGGAACGGATCGCCCGCAGCGCGTCAAAAGCGCCGTCCGGATCACGGGTGTGCAGGGCAGCGCCGGATTGCACACTGATCAGCGAGATCTGATGGGCGAGAACGTCATGGAGTTCCCGCGCGATCCGAAGCCGTTCCTCCACGGCCGCCTGCCGCTCAGCCTGCTTCTCGCGGAACCTCGCGACCTCCCCCAGCACCACCGGCAACAAGAGAATCGGCACAATCCCGAGAACAGCCGGAAACGCCTCCTCCGCCGTCGCGACCAGAATCGCCGACAGCACCGCCACCGCACCGGCCGCCAGAACCCACCCGCGATGACGCGCCACCGTATAAAGCGCGATCGCCAAACTCAGAACGACCGGCGCATCCGGAAACCCCAGCGGGTAATAAACGAGCGTGACCACCCCGGTGACGACCAGCACCGCGACCGGAAACCGATGCCGCCACAGCAACACGCCGGAAGCGACAATCATCAGACCGAGGCCGACCGGCAGCAACGGCCGGCCCGCATCATCCGCCGTGGTCAGCGCGGTGAGGACGTCGAGCCCGAGCACCCCGGCGACGACGGCCGCATCCCACCGCATGCTCCTACTCTAAAGCCGGGCGCCCGATCGCCACCCACGCCGCCGCGCTGAGCTCCACGGGTCCTTCCTCCGGCAGCAGCGAAGCGCACCGATCGCGCAATTCCGCGCGCCCCCGCTCGTCAAGGCCTCGCACATAAGTTCCCGCGGGTCCGACCCCGAGGGTGAACGGCTCCCACCAATCCGGAAAATCCTGGAACCGAGCCGTCACCCGCAGAACCGCCGGCTCCACGTCCCGCAATCCGGCCTCGGCGAACAATTCCGCGAGGTGCCCTTCCCGCGTTCCGGCCAATTCCGATTCCCCGCTGACCGCGGGATCCAATGACCGGACCGCCTGCCAGAACTCGGTGAGCGGTCCGCCGCCGGCTGCGTAATCCCAGACGCAGGCGCCAACCACCCCTTCGGTACGCGTAACCCGCGCCATTTCCCGAATCCCGGCAACCGGATCAGTCATGAAATGCACGACCAGCGAAGCCAGCGTCAGGTCGAACGACTCGTCGGCGAACGGCAGCCGCTCCGCCGACGCCTACCGCACGTCAACCGCCGGCAACCTCGCCCGGCTGGCGGCGACAAAGGACGACGACGGATCGACAGCCGACACGAACTCAGCACCGAGCCGATCGCCAAGCACCGATGTGAGCGCCCCGGGCCCGCAGCCGACATCAAGCGCCCGCTGCCCGGGCAGAGGCCGGACCAACGACGCGAACTCGACGGCGAGCGGCTCGGAGTACCTGCCCATGAAACGGCCGTAGGCGTCTGCCATGACCTCAAAACTCATGGCCGAAAGCCTAAAACACGCATTGACGTGCGTGACAGACTCGCGGGATGCGCGTCTTCATCACCGGCGCCAGCGGTTTCATCGGCCAGGCCCTCGCCGCCCGGCTGCGAGCCGAAGGCCACACCGTTTCCGGCGTCGACCTGCGCGCCTCCGCCGGTGTGGTCGCCGGCGACATCAGCGCGGGCGGCGCCTGGCAGCCGGCCACCGCCGACCTGTTCATCCACACCGCCGCGGTGGTCTCCAACGGCGTCGGCCTGGCCGGCCAGTGGAAGGTCAACGTGCGCGGCACCCGCAATGCCCTGGACGCGGCGGTCCGCAGCGGCGCGACGCGTTTCGTGCACTTCTCGTCGATCCGGGCCTTCTCCGACCTCGGGTTTCCGGACGGCGTCACCGAGTCACACCCGGTACGCCCGGACGGCAACCCGTACGTCGACACCAAGATCGCCTCCGAGCAGGTGGCGCTGCAGGCCCACGCTGCCGGCGAGATCGACGTGACGATCATCAGGCCGGGTGACGTCTACGGCCCGGGTTCCCGGCCGTGGACCCTGATGCCCCTGGAATTGATCAGAAAGAACCAGTTCCTGCTGCCGGCCCGGGGTAACGGCATCTTCAGCCCGGTCTACATCGACGACCTGGTCTCCGGCGTGCTGCTGGCTCGCGCGGATGACGCGGCGGGCCAGATCTTCACCCTCACCGGTGGGGCAGGTGTGACCTGCCGGGAGTTCTTCGCCCACTACTACCGCATGCTCGGCAAACGCAGCCCCCTCTGCCTGCCGACACCAGCGGCGGTGGCCGTGGCGGCAGCGGCCGGACGGGCGTTCGGCCTGGCCGGGCCCACCGAGTTCAACGCCATCTCGATGCGCTACTTCGCCCGCACCGGCACCTACTCGATCGAGAAGGCACGGCGGGTGCTCGGCTACGAACCCAAGGTCGACCTGCCGGAAGGCATGTCCCGCACCGAACGCTGGCTCCGCGACCAGCACCTGATCCCGTAACCCCTGACCCGATAGCGACCGCCCCAAGTACGACCCCGTCCCGCCACCGATCACGAGCGTGTCGATGTACAGCGCAATCCGCACCCGAGATCGACACGGGAGCTGGAGTCTGCCGGGTTGTGTCGATCTCGGGTTCGATCCGGGAGTTGCCGTGGCGAGCCGTAGCTCAGACCTGTAATCAGGGCCCCAAAACATTCCTGGACGACGGCTCAGGTCGTCAAGCCGTAGTCCAGACCCGTTATTCGGGTCCGATGACAGATCTGAGCTACGGCTCGCCTGCGACAACCCCGCCACTGAGCAAGCGGTATCGGCCAACCCGGAGTCGGCCAGCGCTTACGGTCGCTGGCAGGGCTCAACCACGACCACGAGCGCCAGCCGAACAACCGTGGTGTTCAGCCGAGGGCTGGCTGTCTCGTATGGCTGCCGGCTGTCGCCTATGGCGACCACGGTGTACAGCCACGGCCCGGAGAACTCGCGCTTACGGCGTTCGGCAGGCCGGCGAATGGGCGGACGGACGGGCGGACGGGCGGGCGGGCGGACGGGCGGGCGGATGCAAGATCGAGTCCGGGAGAGCGAGGAAGAACTCGTGAGGAATGATCACCCTCTGCTACTTGTTTGACGAAACAAGGCAGCGAGGAGATGACCATGGAACGGCGCACCACGGTGACGGTGATCGGTGGCGGACAGGCCGGGCTCTCTGCCGCCTACCACCTCCAGCGCCGCGGTTTCGACTTCGTCGTGCTCGACGCCGACGCCGGCCCGGGCGGCGCCTGGCAGCACCGCTGGGCCTCGCTGACCATGGAGACCGTCAACGGCATCTTCGACCTGCCCGGCCTGCCGAAACCCGCCATCGACCCGGCCGAGTCGAGCAGCACCGCGATCCCCCGGTACTTCGCCGCGTACGAACGCGCCTTCGACCTGCCGATCCTGCGCCCGGTGACAGTGCAGGCCGTCGAGCGTGACGGCGACGACCTGCGGGTCACCACCGACCAGGGCACCTGGCTCACCAGCGCCGTGATCAACGCGACCGGCACCTGGACGAACCCGCTGCTCCCGGCCTACCTCGGCGCGGAGACGTTCCGCGGCCGCCAGCTGCACACCCACGAATACACCGACGCCGCCGAATTCGCCGGCCGCCGCGTCGCGATCGTCGGCGGTGGCATCTCGGCGATCCAGCAGCTGGAGGAGATCTCCCGAACCGCCACGACGTTCTGGTACACCCGGCGCGAACCGGTCTTCATCGACGAGTTCCGGCCCGAGCAGGAGGGCCGCTCCACCATCGCGAAGGTCATCGCCGACGTCGAGGCGGGCCGCCCGAGCAGCAGCGTCGTCTCGTACACAGGTCTGGGTTGGACGAGTTACGCACGTGCCGCGCAGGAGCGCGGGGTTCTGACCCGGCGACCGATGTTCACCGCGATCGAACCGACCGGCGTCCGCGAAGCGGACGGCACCCTCACCGAGGTCGACACGATCCTGTGGGCCACCGGCTTCCGCGCGGCGCTCGCCCATCTGGAGCCGTTGCGGCTGCGCGGACCGCTCGGCGGCATCCCGATGCGCGGCACCCAGGTCGCGGCCGAGCCGCGGATCCACCTCATCGGGTACGGCCCGTCGCAGTCCACCATCGGCGCTAACCGGGCTGGTCGTGAGGCTGTGGCTGCTCTGCGCCGCCTGATTCCAGAGCCCACGCGCATATAGCGGCGAGCGGCTCCTGCAACGTCTTGCCGAGTGCGGTCAGCGCGTATTCGACGTGCTGTGGCGGCCGTTCCTTGAGCACCCGACGTTCCACCAGGCCGTCGGCCTCCATGTCGCGCAGCGTCTCGGTGAGCATCTTCTGCGAGATCCCGGCCACCCGTCTGCGCAGGTCAGCGTGCCGGGCCGGACCGGCGAGCAGCGCGTAGATCAGCAGCACCCGCCATTTCGACGCGAGCCGTTCCAGAGCCTGCCGGGTGGCACAACTCTCCTCCAGCACATCCGGAATGACGAGCGCCATGAACCAACCTCCGAAGGGCACCAGAAAGTGCCTTCTACCTCTGCGCGGTGATGCGTCCTACCGTCTGATCCAACGATAGTCGTCGAAAGGATTCCTCGAATGCCCGAGAGCGTCACGTTCACGGCCGACGGCATCACCCTGGCCGGGAACCTCACGGTCGCCGGTTCCTCGAACCCCGCCGTCGTCCTTACCGGACCGTTCACCGGTGTGAAGGAGCAGGTCGTCGCGGTCTACGCGGAACGGCTCGCCGAACGCGGCATCACCACCCTCGCCTTCGACCACCGGGGCTTCGGCGAGAGCGGCGGCCGCCGCGCCCACGAGGACAGCCAGGGCAAACTGTCCGACCTGCGGGCCGCGGTCAGCCTCCTGACGCAGTACACCGACCGGATCGGCGTCGTCGGCGTCTGCCTCGGCGGCGGTTACGCCCTGAAAGCCGCCGCGACCGACCCCCGGCTGCGCGCGGCCGTCGGCATCGCCGGCGCCTACAACAGCCCGATCAGGTTCAGCGCCGGCAACCCTGCCGGGTACCGCCAGGCGATCACCTCGTTCATCGACCGCTACGACGAGGAGCTGCCGGCGGTCGCGCCGGACGGTGGCGAGGCCGCGATGGGCGGCGACGAGCCGTACGCCTACTACGGCACCAAACGCGGTACCGCGGCGAACTGGGAGAACCGGGTCACCTACGGCTCCCTGCACTCGCTGATGACCCTCGACGCGCTCGGCGCCGCCCCGGTGCTCGGCGACACCCCGCTGCTGATCGTTCACGGACGTACCGACGACTACTGCTCACCGGAGCTGGCCCAGGCCGCCCACGACGAGGCATCCGGCCCGAAGGAACTGCTGTGGCTCGACGCCGGCCAGCACATCGACCTCTACGACGTGGAACCCTACGTCACGCAGGCGGCTGACGCGGCCGCCCGTTTCCTTCACCAGCACCTCTGAGCAGGGCGGCGACGGTTTCCGGCAATGTGGTTGCCGCGGCAGCCCGATAGACCGCGGCGACTGCGGACCCACCCAATGCCGCGCGTGCCGCCGCCTCCGACTGCTCCCGATCGGCGATCTCGTCGGGCGTGAAGCTCGGCGCACCCAGCGCCGACCGCTCCCGCTCGGCGAGCACGAGCAGCCCCAGCCCACCGGCTGGATCCCCTTCCAGCACGTCGAGCTGCGCCAACCCTTCGATCGCATCGAGTTGCCCCTCGACGATCCCCAGCTCGGTGTAGATCTCCAGCGCTTCCCGCATCGCCAGCCGGGCCGGCTCATATCGGCCGCGCCGACGATCGGTCGTGGACAGATTCGACAGCGCGGCCGCCACCCCACGCTGATCGTTCAACGCCCGGAACCCGTCGAGGCCCCGCGCGAACAACGCCTCCGCCTCATCCAGCCGGCCCATGCACCGCAGAGTCCCGGCGGTGTTGTTCGACGCCGCCGCGACCATCCGCGCGTCCGACGCCTCCTCCGCGATCCGTAACGCCTCGTAACCGAACTCCAGGGACGCCGGATAGTCCTCCTGCGCCTGCGCGGTGATCAGCAGGTTGTTCAGCGCCGCGATCACCCCGATCCGGTCGCCCACCGCACGGAACGTCGCGAGGCACTGCTCACCCAGCTGCCGCGCTCTGTTCAGATCTCCGGAGTTCCTGGCCAGCGCCGCCGCCGCCCGCAACGATCGTCCCCGCAGGGCTGTCGGCTCATCCGGGGTGGCGTCCAGCGCACGCCCGAGCCAGGACAGCCCCTCGGCCATCCGACCGGCGACCCACCAGTACCACCACATCGCCGCCGCGATCGTCAGACCCTTCGCGGCGTCACCCTCGGTGAGACTCCAGTCGATCGCCGCGACGATCGTGTCATGGTCCGCGCCGATTCCGGCAACCCACGCGGTGTGCGCCGGGCCGTCCATCGGCGGCGGCTCTGCGAGCCGTCGCTCCAGGATCAGAACCAGTCTTGTGTACGCGTCAACGCGCTCCTCCGCCACCAATCGTTCCCGGGCGAACTCCCGAATCGTCTCGATCAGCCGGTACCGCCCGTCCTGCCACTGCACCATCGACCGGTCGACCAGCTGGGTCAGCGGATCGAGCGGATCACTATCGGTCAGCGCGGCCGCGGTCGCCAGGTCGAATCCACCGGCGAGCACCCCGAGGCGCCGCAACAGGTCCTGCTGCGGCGTGTCGAGCAGCTCGTAACCCCAGTCGATCGCGGCCCGCATGGTCTGGTGCCGTGCCACCGGGGACACCCCGGTCAGCAGGTCGAGCCGCCGGTCCAGACGCGACATGATCTCCGACAGCGGCAGGGCGCGCAGCCGGGCGGCGGCCAGCTCGATGGCGAGCGGCAGGCCGTCGAGGCGACGGCACAACTCGGCGGCGACCGTCAGCTCGGCCGGGGTGAGCCCGGCGCCGCCGCGTGCGGCCGAGACTCGGTCGGCGAGAAGGCGTACCGCATCGGTGTGGTCTGTCGCCCCCGGCGGGGGCGTCGCCAGACCGCCCAGGGTGACCACGACTTCTCCGCTGAGACCGAGCGGTTCGCGGCTGGTCGCGACCAGCCGCAGCCCGGGGCAGGCGGCGGTCAGGGCGTGGGCGAGAGCGGTGGACTGCGGGCGCACGTGTTCGCAGTTGTCGAGCACGATCAGGACCCGCCCTGTCGCGTTCACCCAGCGGGTGACCGTGTCGAGGACCGGCACCCCCGGCTCCTCCCGAACGCCGAGCGCGGCGGCCAGCCGCAGGTTGAGCGGCCCGTCGCGGTGCTCGGCCAGTTCGACGACGTGCACCGCGTCGTGGTCGGCGGCCATCTCGCGGGCCAGTTCCAGGCTGAGCCGGGTCTTGCCGGCGCCACCGGGCCCGGCGATCGTCAGCAGCCGGGCCGTCCCGAGCAGGGTGATGGCCCGGTCCAGTTCGGCGCGGCGGCCGATGAAGCGATTCGGTTGCGCCGGAAGTCCGGCGGCGGGCCGGTCGAGGGTCGGATCCTGCCGGCGTATGGCGGCGGCGAGGGCTTCGAGTTCGGTGCCCGGCGCCGCGCCCAGTTCGGCAAGGGCCTCCGTCGTCTTTTTCAGAGTGGCGAGCGCCTCGCCGGCCCGGCCCGATCTATACAGCGCCAGCATCAGCTGCCGGACCAGGCCCTCGTCGGTCGGCTGCTCGGCGACCCATCCGGCCAGCTCGGTGGCGGCCGCGACGTGCCGCCCGCTGTCCAGCGCCTGCCGCGCCCACTGCTGCCGGGCGGCCAGCCGCAGCTCACCGAGCCGGGCCGCGGCCGCCTCCACCGATTTCCCGCCGCCGGCGTTCTCGTACGCATCCCCACGCCACAACCCGAGATCACCGGAGTCCTCGAACTCCGCGGCGTCAAAACCCGCACCGCTCAGATCGAGCCGATAACCACCCGGCGCGGTCGTCACCCGATCGCCGACGACCTTGCGCAGCGCCGAGACGTGCATCTGCAGGGTCGCGGCGGCTGTCGACGGCGCGCCGTCCGGCCACAACTCGGTGAGCAGCCGATCGATGGTGACCGGCCGTCCCCGGGCGGCGAGCAGCACCGCGAGAAGGGCGCGCGGTTTCGGCGCCGGGGTGACGACGTCGTCGTTGATGCGGATCTGCACCGGACCCAAGACCTCGAACCGCACCGGCACCTCTTCGGCTCTTTCTGGGCTCTGTTTTGGCGCTTTTTTGGTGGTGTCCCTCAGGCTGTCCGCACAGGTCAGACAAGGGAGTGACACCATGCTAAGCGCTCGACGCACCGGCACCATCCTCATGACCACTTTCGTGGCCGCGGCGCTGGCCGCCTGCGATTCTTCCGCTCTTTCTTCTTCGGATCTTTCCTCTTCAGACCAGGACTTCTCGCTCGGTCCGCGACTGACCGTGACCCTGAAGCTCGACGGCGCGATCACCGTCACCGGCGAGCAGACCGCCCTCGCACCCTCCGGCGGCGCCAACTTCCTGAAGAGCTGCTCCGAATACGCCCAGGGCAACACCGAGCAAGCCCTGTTCATGAGTCCCGGCCTGCTCGACGGCGACGTCGACGGCAAGAAGGTCACCATCGAGATGTGGATCGACGACTACACCGGCCCCGGATCCTTCCCCAAGGATCGCCTGGCCGCGCCGGGTTCCAGCCCGAGCATCGCCGTCGACAACGTCATCTACGCCACTTGGCCGGACAGCACGGGCAGCAAGGCGGTCATCAACGACGACGGCAGCGGTGAGTGGACGTTCACGAAGCTGGCGACGACCGGACCGGGCGGGCTGCCCGGGGACGCGGTCGACGGTTCGGTGAGCTGGACATGCCGCGATAAATAGCTTTTGTCAGCTCAGCTCGCCGAACAGCTTCTCCCACTGCTCGGCGATGACCGGCGATTCGTACTGCGCGGCGGTGATCCGCCCAGCCTTGCCCATGGTCTCCCGCTCGTGACCGTTCTCGATCAGCCGCGACAACCCAGCGGCCAGACCGGCGACATCCTCCGCCGGCACCAGCAACCCGTTCACCCCGTCGTCCACCACATCCGCCGGACCGGTCGGGCAGTCGAACGACACCACCGGCAGACCGGAACTCATCGCTTCGAGCAGCACCATCGGCAGCCCCTCCTTGCGCGAGCTCAACACGAAGATCGACGCCTTCGCCATCTCCCCGTCGAGGTTGCGGCTGATCCCCCGCAGCCGCACCACATCACCGAGCCCCCGCTCCTCGATCATGCCGGCCAGCTTCGCCTGCCACTTCCCCGCACCGAATATGTGCAGCTCCCAGTCCGGATGCGCCGCATGAACATCGACGAAGGCCTCAATCAGAAGATCAAAACCCTTCTGCCGGATCAGCCGCCCGGCGGCGGCAACGACGTGCGCACGCTCCCCATGGGGTACGCCTGACCGAGGCGGAATACCGTTCGGAACACGCTCGATCCGGACGCCGTCGCCGAGGGCCTCCCGATAGGACGCCAGGTCGGCGTGGGTCAGCACGGTCACGGCGTCCAGCTTCCGATAGGCCCGCACGATCTCGGCCTGCAGCCCCGGCTTGTAGCTACCGAAGTTCAGATGATCCTGTCCGATCCGGATCGCTCCCCGCGGCCCGGCCCACGCGGACAGCAGGTTGAGCGCGGGCCTCGTGGTGATCAGCACCGACCCACGAGGCTGCGCCCGCAGATAGCGGACCACCTTGAGATCGACGACCGGATCCCAGCGCTTGTACCGGAAATCCCGCCCGTGCGGCAGCCGGTTGGCGAACATCCGCGCCTTACGCCACACCCGCCGCCGTCCGTCGGCTTTGAACTTGGTGCCGTCTTCCCGCAACTCATTGAGACAGACCAGCCGCACCCGAGGATCCAACGGCAGCGCCGGCGCCTCCCCACCCCGATAAACGCTGGCGATCTCCACGTCATGCCGCTCACACAACGCGTTGGCCTGATTGAAGACCGTCCGGATCGTCCCGCCGACCCCATACGCGTTGTGCAACAGATACCTGATGTTCACGTGCGCCAAGATATGGCCTCAGGTCAATTCCGGTGGTCCCGTCGATGTCGCGAGGTCTCGTCTATGTCGCAGGTCTCGTCTATGTCGCAGGTCTCGTCTATGTCGCAGGTCTCGTCTATGTCGCGAGGTCTCGTCTATGTCGCAGGTCTCGTCTATGTCGCGAGGTCCAGCAGGAAGTCCTTCACCTCGGTTGCGGCTATCGATGACCGGGCCGCTGACGCCGATGAGCACAGCAGCACCGGCGCGTCCTCCGCCGACGACGGCAGCCGGCCGTGCGACCCCCGTACCGCCCGCGCCCCCGCGTCCAGCCCGACGACGTTCATCGAGTACCGCATGCCGAGCTTCTTGCGGGCCAGTGCCACCCCCGCCCGCCGTTTCGCCGCCGCCGGAGCGGCCGGGTCGAAGAACAGCTCGGCCGGGTCGTACCCCGGCTTGCGGTGGATCTCGACGTTCCGGGCGAAGTCCGGGGCCGCCGCATCATCAAGCCAGTAGTAATACGTGAACCACGCGTCCGGCGAAGCGACAAGCACCAGCTCACCGGACCGGGAGTGATCCAGGCCGTACGACGCCTGGCCGGCCGCGTCCAAGACCTGGTCGACGCCAGGCACCGTCGCACAGATCTTCGCGACCTCGGCGACGTCCCGGGGCGACCGGACGTAGACGTGCGCGATCTGGTGGTCGGCCACGGCGAAAGCCCGCGACGTCCACGGGTCGAGGTACTCCATCCCGGCCTGGGTGTAGACGTTCAGCAACCCTTCCGACCGCAGCACCCGGTTGATGTCGACGGGCCGGCTCGCGTCGGTGATGCCGTATTCGGACAGCACCACGACGGTCGCGTCCCGGGCGAAGGCGGCATCCAGCAACGGGCCGAGAATCGCGTCCAATTCCACTGCGGCGGCAACGGCCTGCGGCGATGACGGGCCGAACCGCTGCAGGTCGTAATCGAGGTGCGGCACATAGACCAGGGTGAGATCAGGATCGTGCATCGCCATCACTTTCGTGGCGGCTTCGCAGATCCATTTCGACGACGCCAGGCCGGCGCCCGGCCCCCAATAGGTGAACAGCGGGAACGTGTCGAAAGCGTCGTGCAGCGACGGCGGAGACGTGTAGCAGTCCGGATCCTTACGACCGTCCGCGTGATAGATCGGCCGGGGCGTGATCGTCCAGTCCACATCGGCGCCCATCGCGTACCACCAGCAGATGTTCGCGACCGTACTACCGGGCTTCCGTTTGCGCAGCGTGTCCCAGATCTTCTCGCCGCCGACCAGGCCGTTGTGCTGCCGCCAGAGGAACACTTCGCCGAGTTCGCGGAAATACCATCCGTTGCCGACGATGCCGTGTCCGGCCGGTGTTTCCCCGGTGAGGAACGTCGACTGCACCGAGCAGGTGACCGCCGGCAGGATCGTACCCAAGGGGGCTTGAAATCCGCTGTCGGCGACCGCGCGCAGGCGCGGCATGTGCGCGAGCATGCGCGGGGTGAGCCCGACGATGTCGAGCACGACGAGACGCGTCACGAATCTGTCTCCCCGAATAGCAGGTCGCGGGCGAACGCCAGTTCGGCAGCGATCCCGGCGGCCAGCTCGGCGTCGTCGCGCGGCCGCTGCGCCGCCGGCAGCACACCCCAGGTGTACGTCTCCACGTCGAAGTGATCACATTCGGACCGCAGCTCCCGGACGGCGGCGCGGGTGACCGCGACGGTCGAGGTGAGCGGCGCGGCCGGCGCGGCATGCAGGGGTACGTGATAGTGAATCCGCCACGGCCCGGGCAGCCCCTGCTCGATCGCTTCGTCGAGGTCATCGGTGGCCTCGCCGGACGCGCTGCGGGTCTGGTGCAGGAACCGGGGCTCGACATAGTCGTGCAGCACGTCCGAAAATGAACTCGCTTCGAGCGCCGCCGAGATCTGCACCTTCACGATCGGAATCCCGGCCGACCGCAGCCGACCGACCGCTTCGGCCGGGTCCTCCCAGGCGCAGGCCAGGTGGGCCAGATCCAGGCAGACACCGATCCACTCGTTGTCCAGCCGGGACACCTGCTCGACGGCCTGGGCGGTGGTCTCCACGACACAGCCCGGCTCGGGTTCGAGTCCGACTCTGATCGGTCGCCCCGCCACGTCCGAGATCTCGGCGAGCCCTTTGGCGAGGTCGTCGAGCCGCCGGGCGGCGGTGCCGGCGTAGGTGGCGTCCCACGGTGTGCGCCAGGCCAGCGGCAACGTGGAGATCGAGCCGCGCGCCGCGGTGTCCGGCAACAGATCCGCGAGAATCCGGGCAAGGTCAAGGGTGTACTGCAGCCGATCCGGCGTGGTCCAGTCCGGGTGATAGACGGCGTTCTTCACGACCGGCGCCTGAAAAGCGGCGTACGGAAAACCGTTCAGCGTCACCACTTCGAGCCCGCGGACGTCGAGTTCCCGCCGCAATCTCCGGCGCAATTCCACCGATTCGGCGAGCGCCGAGGCGACCGGCGCCGCCAGCCACAGCCCGAGCCCGAGGACGTCGGCGTCGAGGTGGGCGCGGATCCGCACCGCGTACGTGTCGAGCTGGCCGATGATGCCGTCCAGGTCCTCGGCCGGGTGCACGTTCGTGCAGTAGCTGAGATGCATCGTCAGCTTCCTCCGCGCAGGATCGAGTTGCCGGCGAACGTGGCTTCCGAGTCGTTCCGGTCGGCCAGGTCGAGCCGTCCGGATTGGCTGAAGAACGCGACCGGATTACGCCACAACACCTTGTCCACATCGTCCTTGGTGAATCCGCCGGCGAGCATTTCCTCGGCGGTGCGGACGGTGAGCAGCGGATCGGAGCGCCCCCAGTCCGCGGCCGAGTTCACCAGGACGCGTTCCAGGCCGTACTCATGAAGGATCTTGACCATCCGGGACGGCGACATCTTGGTGTCCGGGTAGATCGAGAACCCGGCCCACAGGCCCGCGTCCAGCGCGGCCGCGACGGTGAGCTCGTTGAGGTGGTCGAGCACCACCCGCGAGGGAACAATTCCGGACTCGGCGACCACGGCGATGCTGCGTTCCGTGCCGCGCGCCTTGTCCCGGTGCGGGGTGTGCACCAGCGCGGGCAGCTCGTGCTCGACGGCGAGGGCGAGCTGCGCGGCGAACGCCTCGTCCTCGGCGGCGGTCATCGAGTCGTACCCGATCTCGCCGACCGCGACCACGCCGTCCTTCGCCAGATAGCGCGGCAGCAGGTCGAGGACCGGCCGGCAGCGCGGATCGTTCGCCTCTTTCGGATTGAGCGCGATCGTCGCGTGATGCCGGATGCCGAATTGGCTCGCCCGGAACGGCTCCCAGCCGATCAGCGCGTCGAAATAGTCGGTGAAGGACGCCGGTCCGGTGCGTGGCTGGCCGAGCCAGAACGCCGGCTCGACAATGGCGCGGACTCCGGCCGCGGCCATCCGTTCGTAGTCGTCGGTCGTGCGGGACGTCATGTGGATGTGTGGGTCGAAGATGCGCATCAGGCCCCCAACTGGTCCAGCAATTCTCGGGCGTCGGCCGGCACCTCCCGCCCGGCCGCTTCTCTTTCACGGGCGAACGCCCGCAACATGTCAGCGAGTCCGGCATCCGCGCGCTCGCGCAACCCGTGCACGGCGGCCAGCGGAATGCCCATGAAGACACATTTAAGAACCCCTTGCCGCCATGCGGCAGCGTCGAGGACGGTCGCGCACGGTCCGAGCGCGGCGGCCACGAGCCGGGTGTCATTCGTACGCAAGGCGTCGTGCAGCACCGAGACCATCTCGTCGCGCCCCGAGAGCAATGGCATCGCCCTGAGCACGGCCCGTTTCTCGTCCGCGTCGCCGTACCGATAAAGGGTTTCCGCCTCCGCAGGCGCCTCGACCAGCATCAATGCCCGCGCGGCCTCGTCCGCCGTCCAGCCCGGCGCGACCGATCCACGCCCACAGCGCCGGCCGGCCGCCGGAAACAGCCCGCCGATCGCGGCCGGGTCTTTGCGAATGCGGACGATCGCCTCGTCGAGCCAGCCGTTCGCGCCAAGAGCGTCGCGCAATTCCACGGGAGTCATCCGGCCGCCTTCCTCAGGAATTCGAGAGATCGGGCCGCCACCGCCGGTCCCGCGTGCGAGTGCCGGGGCAGCTCCACGGCGACCAGACCGCGATAGCCGGTCGTGTCGAGCGCCGCCAGCACCGGCGGGAAGTCGATCTCGCCCTCGCCGAATTCCAGGTGCTCGTGCACGCCCCGGCGCATGTCGTCGATCTGCACGTTGACCAGGTACGGCCCGGCCTCGATCACCGATTCCGGCACGGGCAGCGGCTCCAGGCAGCGACAGTGCCCGATGTCCAGGGTCAGCCCGAACGCGGCCGGCTCCCCGAGATCGGCATGCAGCCGCCGCCACCCGGCCAGGTCCTCGACGAGCATGCCCGGCTCCGGCTCAAAACCCAGCGTCACGCCCCGCGCGGTCGCGTGCTCGACGATGGCGGCACAGCCCCGGACCAATCGGTCCCAAACGTCATCGATGCCGGACGGTGCGGTCCCGGCCCAGAACGAGACAGCTTCCGCACCCAGCTCAGCCCCGATGTCCACGGCCCGGCGCAGATAATCCAGGCGCAGTTCCGGATCGTCGTGCATGAATGTCGGCGAATGCTTGTGCCACGGGTCGAGCAGGTAACGCGCCCCGGTCTCGATCACCACGGCCAGCCCGAGCCGCTCCAGGTCGGCGGCCACATCGGCGGTGCGACGGGCGAGATCAGGAGCGAACGGGTCCAGGTGGTTGGTGTCCAGGGTCAGCGCGACACCTTCGTACCCAAGATCGGCAATGACCCGCAGCGCCTCGGGCAATCGATGGTTGCCGAACCCGTTGGTCCCATATCCGAACCTCGCCCGGCTCACGTCGGCGACACCACCCTGGCCAGGCGTTTCGCGAGCGGCGCGGCGGCGGCGAGAGCGATCGCGGTGACCGGTGCTCCGGCCCGCGCGGTCAAGGCTCCCTGCAGCGGCGGCATCCCGGTGATCCCCGCGCCCACCGCGGCCCGGATCCGCTGCGCGGAGGGTTCGGCGGCGGCCTTGACTTGCGCCGAGCCGAACCAAGCGGCATACCAGGCGGCGAGCCCGAGACTCGCCGCGGCGCCGAACGACTTTTCCGTTCTTCCCGCTGCTGTGCCGGCTCTTCCTAATGCTGGGCCGGAATTTCCCGTTGCCGCACCGGCCAGGACGGCGGTCGCGGCCAATGTGGACAGCGGAAGCGCTGTGCTCCCGCCGGACACCTCACGCTGGGAAAGTACGGTGACCGTGCCGGTGTGCGCGGCCATCGTCAGCGCCGCCGGCACCGCCGACCGGATGCGGCCTCCGCTGGCGCCGAGCAGCACATCCAATCCACGACAGGCAGCCATCACCGCCGGCCCGGCAGCCGTGTTCTTGGCCCACAGGTCATAAACCCAGACCGTCCCCGCGAGCGGAACCGCCACCGCCGCGGCCCGCCGCCCACCGGCGAGAGCGGCGATGCCGACCCCGGCCACGGTGAGCCCGGCCGCCACCGCAAGAGCCTGCCCCGGGCTGACCCGCCCCGACGGGATGGGCCGCTCCGGGCGCTCCACGGCATCAAGCTCCCGGTCAGCCCAATCGTTGGCGGCCATCCCGGCCCAGTACAGACACACCGAGGCGGCGGCCAGCCCACCGGTACGCGGCCCGAGCCGACCGGCCGCCGCGGCCCCGGCCACGGCATCCCCGGGCACGGAGAGCGCCGCCGGCGCCCGGACCAACTCAGCCAGATCACGCCACCGAGGCCGCCCGGGCCCTGGCTCAGGCATCGGGTAGCTCTCGGGCGAACCGGCTCAGCAGCGCCCATTGGTCGGCCAGCCCGTGCGGCACCTCGCCGATCGGATCCTTGAAGAAGAACGCGAGCTCGGTCAACGGCCCGCTGCGCCCGGCGGCATGCGCCGCCGCGACCAGCCGGGCCAGATCCAGTACGAGCGGCGCGGCCAGCGCCGAATCACAGCCGTGCCAGCTGAACTCCATCCGCATGCCGACACCGAGGAACCCGGTGAACGTGATCAGATCCCACGCCGTCTTGAAGTCGCCGATGTCGTCGACGTACTCGATGAGGCTGTGCCCCTGCGGCTGATATCCGAGCGTCTCCTTGAGAACCCGCTGCTTGCTGCCGGCCTTCGCGGCGTTGGCGGCCGGATCAACCAGGTTCGCGCCGTCACCACCACCGAGCAGGTTCGTGCCTGACCACGACCGCACGCGCAGGTTCCGCATCGCGAACATCGGCGCCAGCACCGACTTCACCAGGGTCTCGCCGGTCTTCCCGTCCCGCCCCGCATAGGGCAGCCCCTCCCGAGCGGCAAGCTCCTCCAGCGCCGGCAGCCGTGCCCCGGTCGACGGGGTGAAGTCGACGAAAGCGCACCCGGCCCGAAATGCGGCGTACGCGGCGAGCGCACTACCCGGCAACACCTGCTCGCCACTCTGCAACGCCCGTTCGAGAACCGCGAGCTCTGCGTGCGCCGGGTGATCAGAAACGGCCGGTTCGGTCGACGACACGTTGATCACCACGACCCGTTCGAGGCCGTGCCGCTCCCGGAACCGCGCGATGTCCGCGGCGATCAATCCCGCCGTCTCCCACGGGGTCTCCCCCACCGGCAGCGGCTGGACCTCCCGTTCCAGGGCAACGAGTTCGGCACTCAGCGACGCGACGATCCCCGCCGGCAATACACCCGCCGCGGCGAGCGACTCGGCTTTCTTGCCCAGCGGAACAGCGGTGATGTCATGCCCGCCGAACACCAGATCGGACAGCGACGGCAGCGCCGCATCCCGAAGCGGCAACGCCTCGGTGACCATCCCGACCGGCTCGGCAAGCCCGGCTCGCACCGCAAGAGCTCCGACGACGCTGGTCACCGCCACCGAGCCACGGGCACCGACCAGCCATACTCCGACCACCATCCCGACCTCCCCGCAAAGAATCGGTTTCAGTCAATCTTTCACGGGCCGCTCCGGCAGTCCAGGGCCGAGCGTGATCGAGCCGGTTCCGGTTCCCGGCCCCGCGGGCGAGGGCTCAGAAGGGCTGAGGCGAGCGGACGGCTCAGGAGGGCTGAGGGCTGAGGCAAGCGGGGCGGCTCAGCTCGGCGGGATCCGCAGGAGCGCCCAGACGATCTTGCCCGTGTTCAGCGCGGTGCAGCCCCAGTGTGACGCCAGGCCGGCGACGATGCGCAGGCCCCGGCCGCTGCCGGCCGGCACGATCGCGCCCGACGTCCCGGGCAGGTTGATGATCCGAGGCGGCGCCGAGCTTCCATCGCGTACGCCGATGCGCAGGAACACCGGCGTACCCGAGACCATCACCCCGAAGCCAGAGCCGGTGTGCTGGATCGCGTTGGTGGCCAGCTCCGACACGACCAGGCAGGCCCGGTCGCGCAGTTGTCCCAACCCCCAGGCCTCGCACGACTCCCCGACGACGCGGCGGGCCGCCGCGACGCTCTCCGGTGCCGGCGTCAGGTGCTCGCACGCCCAGCGAGGGACACCGGCCCGAATCGCCAGCACCGCATCGTCGCGTCGGTCGTAGAGCGCGACCGAGCCACGCTGCGACCCGAGCTCCCGGACGATCTCGGCAGCCGCCCCGCAGAGCAGCACCGGCACGCCCCAGGTCCGGCTGGCGTGCCGGGTCAGCGCCGGAAGGACGCTCACCGCGGGACCGGCGACAGGGTTCAGTTCCGACAGGTCGACGACCACAGCCGCTGGACATTCAGCGGCGGCCCGGCCGACGGCGGCGTTCAGTAGCCCAGCCGTCTCCGAGCTCAGCGTCCCGGAAAACCTGACGGTAGCGAGCCCGGCGTCCAGGTCACGTTCCGTGATGATGTCTGAGCGCACTTGCAAAGTTGACACCTGACGAGACCGCCGGGCAATTCTGTTCCCGCGACTACCGCTCGATCCGGTTAATCCCAACGCCTGATCCGTGCCCCCTCCGCTGCGGGGCACTTCGTAACATTCTTGAAATGGGAGCGCTCCCATGTAACGATGACGGTCACTGTCTTCTGAGGTGGGACCGCCGATGAAATTGAGAATCCCCGCCATCCTCGCGGCCGCCGCTCTCGGCGCCGGCCTGCTCTGGGTGGCCTCACCCTCCGACGCCGCCGCTGCTCCCCCGTACAGCTACGGTGAAGCGCTCCAGAAATCGCTGCTCTTCTACGAAGCCCAGGTCAGCGGCGACAAACCATCGTGGAACCGGGTCTCCTGGCGCGGCGACTCAGCCATGACCGACGGCGCCGACGCCGGCCTCGATCTGACCGGCGGCTGGTACGACGCCGGCGACCACGTCAAGTTCGGCCTGCCGATGGCGTTCACCACCACCATGCTGGCCTGGGGCGCGGTGGAGAACCGGGCCGCGTACAGCAACTCCGGGCAGCTCACCCATCTGCTGAACAACCTGCGGGTGCCAAACGATTACTTCATCAAGGCCCACCCGAGCGCCGACGTTCTTTACGGACAGGTCGGCAAAGGGGACGACGACCACAAATGGTGGGGTCCGGCTGAGGTTATGCCGATGGCGCGTCCGGCGTACAAAATCGATGTGAGCTGTGGTGGCAGTGAGCTGGCGGCGGAGACGGCAGCGGCGATGGCAGCGAGCTCGCTGGTTTTCCGCCCGACCGACCCGTCCTATGCCGACACTTTGCTCACGCACGCGAAGCAGCTTTACGCGTTCGCCGATCGGGTGCGCAAGAGCTATCACGAATGCATCACCGATGCGACGTCGTTCTATCGCTCCTGGAGCGGTTACGCCGACGAACTGGTCTGGGGCGCGATCTGGTTGCACCGGGCGACCGGTGACGCGTCCTATCTGGCCAAGGCGGAGGCCGGTTATGATGCTCAGGGAAACGAGAATCAGACCAGCACCAAGATGTTCAAGTGGACCATTTCCTGGGACAACAAACAGTATGGAAATTACGTTCTACTCGCCCAGCTGACCGGCAAACAGAAGTACCTCGACGATGCGAACCGCTGGCTCGACTGGTTCACGATCGGGGTCAACGGCGAGAAAGTGCGCACGTCACCCGGTGGCATGGCGGTGGTCGACTCGTGGGGCGCGCTGCGATATGCGGCGAATACCGCGTTCGTCGCGCTGGTCCACAGCGATCACATCAGTGATGCAACCCGCCAGCAGCGCTATCACGATTTCGCGGTCCGCCAGATCAATTATGCCCTCGGCGACAACCCGCGCAACTCCAGCTACGTGATCGGCTTCGGCGCCAATTCCCCGAAAAACCCCCACCACCGTACGGCTCACGGCTCCTGGTGGGACAGCCAGCAGGTTCCGGTGGAGACGAGACACATTCTGTACGGGGCTTTGGTCGGCGGACCGTCGTCGCCGGATGACGCCTACACCGACAGCCGCGCGGATTACGTGATGAACGAGGTGGCGACGGATTACAACGCCGGATTCACATCGGCGGTCGCGCGGCTCTATGGGGAATTCGGTGGTGCTCCGCTGACCGGTTTCCCGGTGGTGTCCCCGCCCGATATCGCGGAGATGTCGGTCGATACCACCATCATGCAGAACGAGACCCGGTCGACCGGGGTGAAGGTCGTGGTCTACAACAAGTCGGCGTTCCCGGCCCGCGCGCTGACAAGCGGAAAGTTCCGCTACTACTTCACTCGTGACGACGACGCGGCATTGACGGTGAGCTCGCCGTATTCGCAAGGATGTCCGGGGCCCACCAGCGCGCGTCAGCACGCGGGGAACGTGTGGTTCGTCGAGGTTGACTGCACGGGATACACCATCGCGCCCGCCGGGCAGTCGGCGCACCGGATGGAGGTGCAGCTCAAGATCGGTGTGGCCGAGGGCGGGGTGTGGAACCCGGCCAACGATCCCTCCTATCAGGCGGCAGCGGGACCGAATGCGGGAGTGCCGCTCTTCGACGGCTCAACGCTGGTGTGGGGCGCGGTGCCGGGAGGCCCCTCCCCGTCCGTGTCTCCCTCGGCTTCCCCGTCCGTGTCACCGTCAGTCTCGGTCTCGCCATCGGTCTCAGTGTCACCGTCGGTGTCGGTCTCGCCGTCTGTCTCGGTGTCGCCGTCGCCGGTGTCCGGCTGCCGTGTCGGATACTCGGTCAACAGCTGGAGCACCGGCTTCACCGCGACGGTGACCATCACCAACGGGCCGAGCGCGATCAACGGCTGGACTCTGACGTTCCCCTACGCATCGGGCCAGAAGGTGACACAGGCCTGGTCAGCAACGGTCACCCAATCCGGAACCCAGGTCACCGCGACCAACGCGTCCTACAACGGCGCCCTGCCCGCGAACGGCACGGTCAGCTTCGGATTCAACGGCACCCATGCCGGCGCCAACCCGCCACCGGCATCGTTCGCCCTGAACGGCGCCACCTGCACGACCACTTGACGAAATCCAGCTCGGTGGGGGTGCGGCCCGGCACCCCCACCATCCAAGAACGGCACCGCGTTCACCGCATCGATGGCAGCAGATCGGGGTACCACCCCTCCAGGAAGACGCATCAGCGTTCCAGGAGGAGTCCCATGCACGACGTGGCGCAGATCAACACCACCCAGCCGCCCGACTGGACACCCACCTCGGAGCAGCGCCAACAGGCGATCCGGAATGAGGCGTATCCGGAGTCCGGACGCGCCACCGCGATAACCCGCAGCAAGCGGTGCATTTAACCCGGCGAACCGCCCGATTGCTCCGAACTGCCGGGACTGACACGAGATCGTCATGTGTTCGTGCAGCTGCCGCCGAGTCCGCCGATGATCGTCGAAGCATGCTGACGACGCACTCACCTGTCATCTGGACCAGCGAACACGACGAGATCCTTCTGGTGGAGATACGCGACGGCATCGACGAGGGCGTCACGGCCGGCCTGCGCGACGTCCTGGCCTGGGCGGTGGACCGCTACGAAGGCGTCGTGGTCGACCTGTCCGCAGCGACGACCATCGACCGATCTGGCCTGAGCGTGCTGCTCCAGATCCAGGAGCGTGCCCACCTACGAGACAGCCGCATCCACTTCGCAGAACCGTCAACGGCACTGCGGGCGGCACTGGCCGCCCTGAACGCCGACGAGATGTTCGAAATGTTCAGCCGCCGCTCCGAAGCCATGGCCCGCCTGCGAGACGAGGGCGCCGCGGCCCGCTGAAGCCCGCGTCACGCGAGTGCCGATTGCGCGGACCAGAGTTGATCACCACGAGGAGGCGCGGTTCGTCGGCTTCCGACATTCCGTAGCCTCGCGGGATGGAGATCGCGGGCAGGATCGCGGAGTGGCTGTCGACCGGGCCACATCTGTTCGGCGAGCCGGGTTTGTCCGAGGCCGAGCTGCGTCGCGCCGAGGAGACCTTCGGGCTGGCCTTCCCACCGCTGCTGCGTGAGGTGCTTGCCCTGGTCCACCCGATGCCGCGACAGATCACCCCGCAGCCGGGGATCTACCAAGCGCCGTCACAGGTTCCGGACTGGCGCCTGCGCGACGTGGAGCGCACGCAGACCCTGATCGGCATCCCGCCCGACGGCGTGTTGTACGACGTCGAGGAGAACGACTTCTGGTGGAACGCCTGGGGCCCGCGCCCGGAGACGATCCCGGAGCGCCTGACCGTCGCGACGCGGGAACTGGCGCGAGTTCCTGGGCTGATCCCGCTTTTCGGCCACCTCCGCGTAGCAGCCTCCGACGACTCGCCGGTATTCAGCCTCATCCAGACGCGAGTGAGCCTTTACGCGGTCACGCTCGCCGATCTCGGTGATGACGAAACCCGGAGGGCGGCGGTGCAATCCGCGACGTGGCCGGTCGGGACGGTGCCGTTCTGGAGCGAGCTGTGCGCCTACGCCAACCACCGGGACACTGGGAGCCCTCTAGGGCGCCTGGGAAGCGGAGGTTTCTGACGAGACCTCAGCGGTATGCGGCTTGCCGCACGATCATCATCAAACCAACCGTGTAGGCAGAGCGCGCGCCGCTGTGGAGGAAACCGCCGCCAGGCCAGGACGGGCCGGGATCAGCACCGTCGTGATGCCCAGGCTCTCGTTCATCGCTGCCAGCTGACACTCGTGCCATAGGTCGGTCCGATTCCGGACGCCGCGGACGATCGTGCCGGCCCGGTGTTCGTGACAGAACGCGGCCGTCAGACCGGCCCATGCCGTAACAGTCACGTTCCCCCAGCTCACCGGCAGCAGGCTGCGCAGGGCCGCCAACCGCTGCTCCTGCGACGCTGCTGGTTGTTTATCCCCGTTCACCGCCACGAGCACGGTGACTCGATCGAAGAGCTGCCGCACCCGATCGACGACGTCCGCGTGCCCAGCCGTGAAGGGGTCGAAAGTCCCCGGATAAACCGCATGCGAGCCAGCCTGTTCACTCCACACGGACCCCGCCATCCGTCCAGTTTGCCCGCCGAGTGGCAGCGCCGGCGCAGAGGGCCGGGTCGCGTGATCCAGCAAGGGCCGAGTCACACGATCCAGCGAGAGCCGAATCGCACGGTCCAGCGCGAGAGTGCCGGATCGCACGATCCAGCGAGAGTGCCGAGACGCACGATCCAGCGAGAGTGCCGGATCGCACGATCCAGCGAGAGTGCCGGTCCGCGCGATCCAGCGAGAGTGCCGAATCGCACGATCAACGACACGATTCGGTGCTGCGGCCGTCACCGCCGGCCGAATGGTGACGGCAAAGTAGTGACGGCCAATCGGTGACGGCCGCAGCGGCTAAGAGGTGCGGGCGGCGAGCCGGAGCAGGCCCTCCACCGACCCAAGAGTCTGTCCGCCCACCCGGATCGTGGCGGCAACCCCGACCGAGGTGTGCAGAGGCCGGCGTGGCCGCGGCGCCCGGTTGCCGCCCGACGCCTGAGCGACGGCCGACGTATCAGTGACCGCAGGCGTCTGAGTGACGGCCGACGCTTGAGCGACGGCTGGTGCCTGGGTGCCAACCGTTGCCTGGGTGCCAACCGTTGCCTGGGTGACAGCCAACGTCTGGGTGACAGCCAACGTCTGGGTGACAGCCGACGTCTGGGTGACAGCCGACGTCTGGGAAGCGGCGACCAGTTCACGGATTCGTGCGGGCGTGGTGTTCATCGCGTCCGCCAACTCGATCAGAACGGCGAGGCAGCCGCCGCACCGGCACAGGGTTCCAACTGCGGCGGGGTGAGTCTGACGGCGAAGGACACGATGGATGTAGCGAATCTGCTCCGGCTTCAGCAGGGCAGGCGTAGTAGAGCCGGGAACACGGCGATACACGGATGGATCTCCTCTTCGAGGCTCGCCCGTGTGGGGCGAGAAGCACTGACAACCCATTTCTGGGCATGGCGAATTACGCGATGTGCCAGTGCATGAAGAGGCGGCGCGCGAGCACCGTATCGATCCGTCCTTCCTACCGGCGTCGCCGGCTAGTTGTTGCATCGTGCGTGTACAGGAGCACCACACTCTATCGTGTGTCGTCCTATCGTGTTGATGTGAGTTGACTGGACGCCAATCAAGTCAACTCACATCAACATAACTCCGACTGATGTGGACGTCGCGTGGACCGTGGACGTCGCGTTGACCGTGGACGTCGCGTTGACTCGTCAACCCGCGCTCGGCGGAAGCGGAATCACGTGTCGACCGTTGTTCCGTCGAGCCAGCTTCGGTCCAGGTCTTCGGCATATGCCGTGACCGCTCGCTGATACCGCTGGATCTCCGGGTCGGCGGTCGTCTCGACGAGAAGTCGCAGCAAGTCTGCTACCGCCTCCCGATTTTCGCCCGTGTTGTACCGCAGCAACGCTCGGAACACTCGCAGCGGGCGGAAGTCGGGAAACAACTGGACGCCTTGTTCGAACACCCGGCCGGCCTCCTCGTCACGCCCGAGTGCCCGCAGGGTGCTGCCCAATCCGAGCAACGCCTCCCGCATCTCCTCGCCGGACAGATCCCCAGCGATCGCCGCCCGGTAATGCGGAACGGCTTCCGCTTCCAGCCCGAGAACGTCATGTGCCCAGGCCGTCTGATACGCGACGCGGGCATCGGACGGGTATTCGCCGCGTAGATCCAGCAGCAGTTCACGAGCCCGACCCGGATCGCCGCCCTCGCGCAGCCGGACAGCACGCGCCAACCGTTCCTCCAACGCTTCCGCCATCAAATGATCATGTCACCACCGAACATGAGCGGTTGCGGACCAGCCCCCGAAGCCCGACGACATCAAAGCGCAAGAAACCCCGAACCCGACGAACTGCACCCCTGCCAACACCACGCCCGCCAACACCACGACCGGCAACACCACGACCGACAAACTCCGCCGCCCGCCAACACCACGACCGGCAACACCACGCCCGACGAACTCCCGCGCCCACGAACCGTCACGCCCGAGACCGAGAACGAGAACGAGAACGAGAACCGTCACACCCGACGCCGACGAACTCCTCAGCCTGGTCAAGTACCACGAACACACCGGATGACGCCCGGCACGACGGTGGGAGCGCCGGGCGTCATCCGTACCCTCGGATTGGTCTAAAGCAGCCGGCGCGGCACCGCCGCGGCCAAAGCTCCATAGCCCGCGGGGTTGAGATGCAGGTGGTCACCTACGTCGTAGGCGGCGGCCAGCTGCCGGGGCGCCGCCGGATCGCGGACGGCCGCGTCGAAGTCCACGACCCCGTCGAACAGGCCGGCGCGGATGGCCGCGTTGACCGCCTGGCGGGAGCGTTCCCGCAGGCCTTCCACATCGTCGTAAATGTTGCCGCCGAACGGGGTCACAGTCGCTCCCAGCACTCGCAGGGCACAGGCTTGGGCGCGCATCACGATCTGCCGGTACGCCCCGATCAGGTCCGCTACCACCTGATGCTGATCGGAATCGGTCGCCGGGGCGACGCCGATGTCGTTGACGCCCTCGAATATCAGCAGGGTCCGGGCGCCGGAGAGAGCGAGCACGTCGCGGTCCAGGCGGGCCAGGGCGTTGGGGCCGAGGCCGTCGCGCAGGACGCGGTTGCCGCCGGCGGCCTGGTTCAGGATCGCCAGGTCCGGATCGCGGAGCCGGGCGAACAGCTGGTCCGGCCATCGATCGTTGCCGTTGGTTGTCGAGCCGCGCCCGTCGGTGAGCGAGTCGCCGACGAGGACCAGACCGGAGACAGCGGCGAGGACCTCGACGCCGCTGATCAGGTACCAGTGGTCGGCAGAGACAGCGCCGGTCAGATCAGCAGCACCGTGCTGGTCGCCGTTGACCAGCCAGGACGTCGTGCGGGAACCGGGGTGTGAGGTCAACGCGGTGCTCGCGATCCCCGGCGCTGAATACAGCGAGATGGTCAGGTTGGCCCCGGCGAGCAGCGGCAGGTCGACCGGGTCGGAGACGATCTGCGCGCCGACCGGTATCACCACCGACGGCCGGCCGCCGAACGTCAGCGGCCGGGTGCTGCCGGGCCGGATCGCGGAAACACCGGCCCGGCCGTCGACAGGCAACGCCACCGCCGCCGCGGTGATCGGCATGTCCGCGCCGCCGAACGCGTTCGAGAAACGAACCCGCAGCTTGCGGCCGCCGGCGGTGATCCGGATCGTCTGCCGCACTGTGGTATCGGTCAAGGCGGCGAACGGCGCCGGCGGCATGTTGTGCGGCTCGGTGAGCTGCGGCATCGCGGTCCACGTGTGCGCCCAGCGCGGCAGCGGTCCGGGCATTCCGCGGCTGACCAGAACCGTCGAGGCGGCGGCGCCGGTCGACGTGAGCAGAGTGCGGCGGCGCATCTCAGAACCTCCGGCTCTCGACGGGCCCGAGGTAGCTGTACTCGACGCCGCCCGTGTCGACGACGAGCCGTTGCAGGATCACTGTTGGATCGACGGCCTCGAATGTCAGGGTGTGCACTCCCGGACTCCGCACCACGTGCGTAGTGGTGGTGACATTGACGTTGTCCGAGGTGTTGCGGGCCCACTGCCGGTTCATCGTGGTGTCGTCGGCGCCGGTCGCGGCGATCACGTCGACGGTCTGCGGCGCCTCACCGTCGAGCGATACCGCGTACCGCAGACCGCTCGTGGGCAGCACGTTGTTGCGCGGCGACAGGTGTGCGGCGATCTTCACGGGTCCGGTGGTGGTCAGCGTCAGCCGATATTCGAGACGGCTGCCGCCGGTGACCGCGGCCATCCCGTTGCCGACCTTGCCGATGTTCGGAAGCAGTCGCCAGTTTCCCGACCGACGGTCGTAGTGATCCGCGTCGACCGTCACGTGCCCGCCCGCCTCGGCGAAACCCTGCGGCCTGAGCGCGGGGTTACGCACCGCGACGCGCACGCTCTGCGTGCCTCCCGGCCCTTTGATCATGATGGGTACGGTCGTCAGCCCGCCCGGAGCCCGCCGCCAGTCGACGGTCACCGCCACCCGGACCTGCTCGTCCACCCGGCCGACCGCCGGGGTCACCGTCAGCCACGGCACGCCCGTGCTGATCCGGTAATCAAAAGCGGTGGTCCCTTTGTTGTAGATCTCGAAGTACCGCTGCCGTCCCACCTGCCACGGGCTGAGCTCCGGCAGTGCGGCGTCGACACCCATGGCCGCGGCCGCCGGCACCTCGATGCGCTTCAGGTACGGATAGATCTCGTCGGGCAACGCCACATGATTGTCGGTCTGCGGCTGCTGCCACGAGGCGTTGTTGTATCGCGCCGCGTTCCCGTACCCGATCTTCGGCTGGGTCTGCCAGCCCGCCCACTTCCCGCCGGCGATACCGCTGTTGTAGCGGTCGCTGAGCGCCTGGTCCTCGGCGAACCGGGCCTCCGCCTCGGCGGCCAGGCCGTTCGTGGCGGCCCGGCCCTGCTCGGCATAGCGAATGTTGGCGAATTGGGCGCGGCGTAGCTCGTACAGATTGGCGCTGGCCTGCACCTGATAGTCGACGAGCTGGAAATAGGCGTCCTGGGCGGCGGCCGGAACGCGACGCCTGATCCGATCAGCCGCCGCGGCGAGTGCCTGCCATTCGGCGACGACCCGGTCCATCTCGGCGGGTGTGTACGGGTTCTCCTGGTCGTTGTAGACCACGTTCGCCGCGTCCCCGGTGATCCGGCGGTTCAGCAGTTCGGGTTTGCGACGCGATTGCAGCCGGCCGTACTCGGAAAGGACTTCGGCGATGGCCGGCGCGAGTTGTGGGCCGAAGTTCTCCGCGGCGTACTGCCGTTCCCACTCGCCGATCCGGGACAGCGGCATCGCGTCCGGGTTCCACGCGTAGTCCAGGAAGAACTGGGTGGGCAGCTCCTCGTTCTTCAGGTCGCCGACGTTTACCACCCAGAGCCGGTCGACGCCTTTGGAGTACGACAGGTGCAGCTGCTCCCACGCATTGACCAGATTCGTGGTGTCGGCCCACTTGTAGTTGCGGCCCTCACCGACGTAATCGAAGTGGTAGTACAGCCCGTACCCTCCGCTGCGCTGCGGCAGACCGGCGTGCGGGAGCTTGCGCATGTTGCCCCAGTTGTCGTCGCAGAAGACAACGGTGACGTCTGCAGGCGGCTGGTAACCGGACACCCAGTAGCGCTGCACCTCTTTGTAGAGGGTCTGCACCTGCGGCGCCGAGGTCAGCCCGAATTCGGCGAGAATGGCGCGCTGGGTGTCGATGATGGAACTCATCAGGTCGATGCCGTCGCCGTCGGGCAGGCTGACGTCGCCGTTGCCACGCATTCCCAGCGTGATGACGCCCTCGAAGCCCTCCTCCTTCATCCGGCGGGCGCCGTCACGCCAATACGCGACGATCGCGTCCCGGTTGCGGCGGAAACTCCATTCGCCGGTGCCGCCGTACGGGTCGCTGCCCGGGGTGACGACGGTGCCGTTCGCGTCGCGGACCGCCGCTTTCGCGTGCCGGTTCCACTCCTCGATGCCGCGCATCATCGGCGCCTCGTGCGAGGTGCCCATGACCACGCCGTACCGGCTCGCCGTCTCGTGGTTGACCGGGTCGTCCTCGGCGAACGCCCTGCCCCACACGGCCGGCCACAGATAATTGGCCTTCAGCCGCAGCATGGTCTCGAATACCTTGGCGTAATAGCCGGCGTTCAGCCCACCGGAATAGCCCGGTGCTTTCCCGGGTCCGAAGTAGTTCGGCGCCCAGGTTCCGGTCGCCGGGTTCTCGTCGTTGATGAAGAACCCGCGGTACTTCACCTTCGGTGTGCCCTGGGTGTGCCGGCCCGGAAGCGCGTAAAGGGCGTCGGCGTGCGGGACCGGCACGTCGTCCCAGAAATGCCACGGCGAGACGCCGATGCGGCGCGACACGTCGTAGACCCCGAAAATGGTGCCGCGCTGGTCGCTGCCGGCGATCACGAATGCCCGCCGGACGCCGGGCAGCGGGTTCTCGACGACCTGCTGGAGCGAGGTCTCCCACTTTCCGGCGATGCCCCGGACGTCGAGTTTGCCGGCTCTCACCAGGCGATCGACGATGGCGCTCCGTCCGAGCGTACCGATGATGATTTGGTCTTGATTTTTGCCAGAAGCACCCAGACCCGGCGTGATTCCGGTGGCCGAGGCCAGGTCGGAGCGCAGGTCGGCGGCGACCCGGGTGACGCCGGCATGGTCTGCGGGGTCGACCACGATCGGCGCGGCGGCGCCTTTCGCGACGAGCGGGAAACGGCCCGGTCCGGGCTCGGTGGCGATGTAACCGGCGGTTCGAGGGACGGCGGCTGCCTGCGGCGCCGCAACCGCGGGGACGGTGGTTGCGGCGAGCGCGACGGCGGCGAGGACAGCGAGGGGACGGGTTCGCATGTGTACGCCTCCGAAAGTTTCGGGAATGTTTCGCGAGGACGCCCGCAACATATAGCCGCCGATCTATGGCGTCAAGGAGTCGTTCGCAGGCGAACGCATTGAGCTGCGGCTCCGAAACTTACGAAGACACATCGATCATGACCCTGGTGGGCCAGATGCCTTCCCCGGGCTCAAAGGTTCGATCCTCGCGTCGAAGAGGACGAGGTCGGCTGCATCCCGCCCGCGATCTGACAGGGGCTGTCAACGATGACCGCTTCCACCACGGCACCGCCGCTGCGCTGGACACTGAGCCGCAAGATCTCGGCGGTCCTCGTCGCCGCGGGCCTCGGCCTCGTCCTCATCGGCTTCACCGGGTACCGGTCGGTGAGCTCGCTGGAGGACACCGCCGACCGAGTGGATCACACCTATCAGGTGCTCGCGCAGATGGCGATGCTCTCCGGCAGCCTCAAGGACGCCGAGACCGGCCAGCGCGGTTATCTGATCACCGGCGTGGACAGTTATCTCGACCCGTTCACGCAGGCCAAGACCGACCTCGCCACCGAGCAGACGGCCCTGCGCTCGCTGACCGCCGACAACGCGCAGCAGCAGGAACGGCTCGACACGCTGCAACCGTTGATCGAGGCGAAGCTCGCCGAACTCCAGGAGACCATCGACCTGCGCGGCGGGGCCGGTGGCTTCCCGGCGGCCCTGAAAGTGGTGCTGGGCGGCTCCGGCAAGGCGGTCATGGACCAGATCCGTACCGTCCTCGATGACATGCAGGCCGCCGAGGTGACCCTGCTGCAAAGCCGCAACCAGGCCGCCAGCGATTCCGCGACCAGGGCACAGGCCGTGATCGTCCTCGGCTGCGGCGCGCTGCTGCTCGCGATGGCCGTCGCCGGATTCGTGCTGGCCAGGCGGATCGCCGGACCGGTTCACGAAGTCACCGACGCGCTGAAAGCACTGGAGAACGGCGACCTGACCGCCACCGCCCCGGTGCACACCACCGACGAGCTGGCGGTGATGGCCGCCTCCCTCAACGCCGCCAGCGCCTGCCTGCGCGAGACGATCGGCGGAAAGATGGGCAAGGCCGCCGTCGCGCTCTCCGGCGAGGCCGCGCAGCTGACGACGATCAGCACTCGCCTCGAGGCCGACGCCGCTGACGTGGCGCAGCGGGCCGGCGACGCCACCGCCTCGTCCGAGGAGGTCAGCTCCGGCGTCCAGTCGATCGCCGCCGGCGCGGAGCAGATGTCCGCGTCGATCAGCGAGATCGCCTCGAACGCCGCGCAGGCCGCCGAGGTGGCCCAGCAGGGCCTGGCTGTCGCGAACCGCACGAACGAGCAGGTGGCCGAGCTGGGCGCGGCCAGCGCCGAGATCAGCGACGTGGTCCGGCTGATCACCAGCATCGCCGAGCAGACCAACCTGCTCGCTCTCAACGCGACGATCGAGGCGGCCCGCGCCGGCGAGCTCGGCAAGGGCTTCGCGGTCGTGGCCGGCGAGGTCAAGGAACTCGCCCAGCAGACCGCCAAGGCGACCGAGGAGATCACCGCCCGGATCGGCGCGATCCAGGGCTCCAGCGAGGCCGCGGCCAGCGCCATCCACGAGATCAGCGACGTCATCCAGCGGATCGGCGACTACACCACGACGATCGCCTCAGCGGTCGAGGAGCAGACCGCGACGACCGGCGAGATGAGCCGTACCGTCGCGGAGGCGGCCGGCAGCAGCAGCGGCGTGGCCGGCACGGTCTCCTCGGTGGCTCAGGTGGCGGCCTCGACCGCCGAGGCCGCCCGCACCACCCAGCAGACGGCGGCCGGCCTGACCCGGCTCGCCGACGACATGTCCGCCCTGGTCAACAGCTTCAAGCACTGAGCCGGTTCATCGTCGCCAGGCCTCGCGGATGTTGACGAGCAGCACCAGCAGGGCGCCGGCGAAGAAGCCGAACGTCACCACGTAACGGCCGTCGTGGTAGAGCACCACCAGGCCCACCACCGCCACGCACGCGATCAGCAGGCGGACCACCACGGCCAGGAACTTCTTGCGGACCAGGCCCTCGAAGATCAGCAGCATCAGCAGCAGCCCGAGGGCGGTCTCCTGACCGGAAATGTTCAGCGGCGAGGCAACCGCGCCGATCGCCCACAGGATCAGCGGGGTGCTCAGCACCGCCCACCACGAGCGGGCGCGGCCGAGGAAACCAGCAGCCGGCGCCATCGGCAGCCGACGATGCAACAGGTGGGCGTGCGGGTCGTCCGGCACGGTCGCGGCGGTGATCGTGCGATGCAGGTCGTCGGCCAGGCGGGTGCGTTCCATCCGCAGGTGGAGCAGCTTCTGCTCCTCACCGACCAGGGCGCGTACCTCCGGCGCCGCGGCGGGCAGGCCCGCCGCGGCGACCGCCAGCTCATGACGCAGAGAGCTGATCTCCTGGTCCAGCTCGGCGAGCCGGTCCCGGTCCTTCTGGGTACGGATCTCGGCGTACTCCCGTTCGGCAGCGCGATTGGGTACGACTTTGGCGAGCCCCGCCCAGCCGACCGGATCTGCCCACGACTGACGGACATTGCCGTCCCGGGAGTACCGGGGGCCGGCCGGTCCACGCTCGCCGCCCAGCCGGTCGCGGGTGTCCCGCCCCCACAGCCCGCGGAAGTCGCGTACCCACGGGGTGTCGTCGCCGATCACCACCGGGTGCCAGGCCTCGGCCTGGCCGGGGCCGATGGCCCGGCCGTCGCCGCGCGCGTAGTCGACGTACGGGATACCGACGGTCCGCTGGTCCTCGGCCGACCAGGGCGCGAGCAGCCGGGCCGACCAGCGCAGGGCGTCGACGAGGCCCCGCAGCCGCGGTGGTCGTACCGTGATCAGGTAGTCGCCGGGCAGGTACGCGCCGGAGTGTGACCCGGCGCCGACGAAGACCACCGGATGCCGGCCGTCGACCACGCTGAGGTCCGGGTCGTCCCAGCGTCGCCGCAGGTCGTCGCCGGTCTCCTCGTGCGCGGAGAAGACCACCCAGGACGGCTTCGGCAGGCCGTCCGGACCGGGCTCGGCGCTGGCGTCCACATAGACGGTGACCTGTTCCCAGTCGGCCTCGTGCTCGTTCACACCGCCGAA
This sequence comes from Actinoplanes lutulentus, assembly GCF_003259845.1. Taxonomy (GTDB): domain Bacteria; phylum Actinomycetota; class Actinomycetes; order Mycobacteriales; family Micromonosporaceae; genus Actinoplanes; species Actinoplanes lutulentus. The sequence goes on along the minus strand of NZ_QLMJ01000022.1, from coordinate 174,034 downwards.
CGCCGACCGCCAGTTGTTGAAGCTGTAGAAGTACCAGTACTGCAGGACGATCCACGGCTCGTCGCGCAGCACCCGTCCGTAATAGATCGGCCGCGACGGTTCCAGGTGGTCGCGCTGCAGCAGGAACGAGTGCGCCGCGCTGCCGCCGGGAACGCTGCCGCGGAACAGCAGCGAGAACCGGTTGAGCGTGTCGACCAGCCGCGCGGTCAGGCCGACCGAGGCGAGCCGGCTGGCCCGGGCCAGGTGCGGCGGGCGGTCCCGCAGCGGGATGTGGGTCAGCTTCTCGTCGTTCTCGATGCCCGACAGTGACAAGCCGAGGCCCTGCTCACCGCCGCCGGCCTCGGCCAGGTTGTCCAGGCTCAGACGGCCGGTCTCGACCGTGCAGACCGGGCTCATTCCGGGCTCGTTACGCCACAGGCTGGACTTGCTCACATACCTCTCGACCGAGACCGGGTAGAAGTACTCGCCCTCGGTGAACCTGGCCACCGGCTCGTAAGCGCGCAGCAGCCGCAGGTCGTCCGCAGTCCCCAAGCCCGTTCGTCCCTTCGGCGATCAGTGACGGGTGGAGGTTATCCGGAGCCCTGGACATCGACGCCACGGGTGCATATTCTCCGGCCGTCGGATAGTCAACAAATTTACTATCAAGGGGGCCGGATGCACGCCTTCCGTCAAGCGGTCGAGGCTCGTGACTCCACCGCGATCGAGGCTCTGCTCGCCGACGACGTCGTGTTCACCAGTCCGGTGGCCTTCCAGCCGTACCCGGGCAAGCCGATCACCGCGGCCATCCTGCGCGGCGCGCTGCGCGTTTTCGAGAACTTCCACTATGTACGCGAGATCGGCGCGGAAGGGGCCGGCGATCACGCCCTGGTTTTCGAGGCCACCGTGGGCGGCAAAGACGTCACCGGGTGCGACTTCCTGCACGTCAACGACGCGGGCCTGATCGACGACATCATGGTGATGGTCCGGCCGTTGTCAGCGGCTCACGCTCTGGCCGATGCCATGAATGCCCAGTTCGATCAGATCAAACGCGAGGCGCTCGCTTAGCGCGTACCCGGAATGGGAAAAGCCGGTCCCGCCGCGGAGCGGGACCGGCTCGATCAGGGTGGGTCAGTCAAAGGTCGGGGTTGTTCCGCATTTGACGCCTTGAGTCAGGCAGGTGCGGACCAGCGGGCCGAGGACTTTCGGATCCCAGCCGTTCATCATGTCCATGTGGGCCGATGACGGCAGGCCGGAGGCGAGTGTGAAGCCTTCGCCGCCCTGGGACTCGTAGGTGAACAGTTCCGAGATCGACGGAATGGCGACCGGGAATTTCCCGCTGGCGCAGGTGCCGTCCGGACCGGTCGGGCCGACGTGCGATTTGTGGTCGGGCGAATCGACGTGCTTGCCGTCCCAGCAGTCCGGGAACGTGATCGAGATGATCAGGCGGCCGCCCGTGGCGCATTTCGGCCAGTTGCCGTCGGCGCTGCGGCCGGTTTCGGCGGCGCCGGCGCACCAGAACTGGTTGATGCCCGAGTTCTTCGGCGTGGGTTCCTGGCGCTTCGCGTCACCGGCGATCATGACAAGGCCGGGCGGCAGGATCTTCGTTTTACTCGGGTCCTTGAGCCGGGATCCGTAGTAGATGCGGAAGCCGTTCAGCGGGACGGGCTTGCCGTTCTGGGTCAGCTGCGGCATCCAGTACGCGGAGTTGTCGCCCTTGGTCTGGCAGCTGGTGGATTTCGCGGCCAGGAGGTCCTTGGTGGTGGTGCTGGCGCCGATGATGTCAGGGCCGAAGAACGTGTGCATGTGCGAGGCGCCGGGCAGGTTCGGGAAGACGATCGCGTCGTCGGGGGATTGTTTGGCGATCGTGCAGTTCACGTGGAACTCGGGGACCTTCACCGGGTTGTTCTTGATGGGTGCCGGTTTCAGTTTTTCGAAGTCGGCGAGTTGTTGTTTCCAGAGGGTTTGGTCGACTTCCACCCAGCCGCCGGTGGGGGGTTTCGTCGCGGGCTTTGTGGTGGGGCTGGCGGTTGTCGGTTTTGCGGTCGCCGACTTTGTTGCGGACGGGCTGCTTGTCGGATTTTTCGTGGTATCCGGCGACAGTTTGAACCAGTTGATGTTGACGAAGTCGGTGGTGGCCTTGCTCTTCATCACCGCGACGAGGTTCTGCTTGCCGGTGGTCGGCTTGGCGGTGGCGGTGACCGTCACCCACTTCTGCCAGCCGCCGGTCTTCGCGACCGGAATCGAGGCGAGCAGGGCGCCGGTCGGCGTGCCGGCACGCAGCTCGATCGTGCCGCCGGCCGTGTTGTCCGACGCGATCCGCGCGGCGATCGAGGCGCCGGCCTGCACGCCGTCGTAACGCAGCCAGTCGCCGCTCTTCAGCCAGCCGACGTTCGTACCGCCGCCGGTGTCACCGGTGCTCTCGGTCTGCGCGCCGGACTGGGCGGAGAACGCCTCGGCCTGGAGGGCGCCGGGGATCGCGGTCCCGGTCTCGCCGGCGTTCGCGGTGGCTATGTAGATGCCGCTGGCCGCGAGGGCCGCGGTCACCGTGACGGCGAGCGCGACTCGGGTGGCGCGGCGGCGAGTTTTCGGGTTGGCGGGTGCGACGTGCTGAGGGTCAGTGCGCATTCCGGTCCTTTTGTATTGGCATGTTCGGACAGGAGTATGCACAGGTCAGAGGCGGTGTTCAACCGCTTGGGAAAGACTTCAGAAAGGGGGTTTCGGGGTTGTGCAGGTGGCCGTTGAATCGGCGCTTGATAACAGTTTTTCGGGGAGGCTGTTTTAATTTTTCCTTAACCGGCAGGCAGGGTCAGATGGGCCAGACGGCTTGGACGGCTTCGGTCAGGGACTTGGCCTGGCGGAGGCCTGCCTGCACCGCGTCGGAGCGCTTTGACGCATCCATGAAGTTCGCGCCGTACGCCTCCATCGCCGCCTCGTCCGGCTCGATCAGGAGGGTCTTGCCCGCGCCGGTCGAGGCCATCTCGGCCAGGATGCGGTCCCGGCCGAACGCCGCCATCGGGGCGATCACCACGAGGTGGTCGGCACCGGCGGCCAGGTCGGCTCCCGCTCCGAGGCGCACTCCCCCGTCGATGTACCGCCGGTCGCCGATCGTGACCGGGGGCATCAGGGCCGGTACCGCGCAGCTTGCCGACACCGCCTGGAGCAGGGGTGCGCCCGACGTCCGGTCGAGGACCACGTCACGGCCGTCGGCGGCGTCCACAACCGTGATCCGCAGGTCCCGGTCGGGCCAGTCGCGGATCGGCAGCAGCGGCTTCATCCGGGCAAGATAGGTCGTTTCGTCCTGGTTCGGCGCGGCCAGGGCCATCGCACCCACCCGAGCCCGGGCCTCCTGCGCCGGAATGGACGGATCCGCCAGCACCGCGAAAGCAGCAAGCACCCGCCCGGCACCGCCACCACCGCCACCACCGCCGGCGGCGGCGGCGGCGGCGGTGCGACCGCCGCCCGAGCCCGACGCATGCGGAATCTCCTGCTCAGCCACCGCGGCTTCCAGATCGACGCCCGCGGCGAGCAACGTCCCCACGATCGAACCCGCGGACGTGCCGACGATGATGTCGGCATCACCGAGGGACACACCGGAACGCTGGAGGCCACACAGCACCCCGAGATGCCAGGCGACGCCGGTCACGCCACCGCCGCCGAGTACAAGAGCCGTAGTCACGTACCGGACAGTAACCGAAGATGACCATCCACGGTTATCAGCAGAATCGCCGGCCCGGCAAACCAATGATCGCTGCGAGGCCCACGGTCAGGTGCATGCCGGCCAACGCCAGCACACTGACCGTGTCCGCCCCGCTGCCCAGCGGCCCGGCCAGCGAGATCAGCAGCACGATCGACGCGACGATCCGGAAGACCCGGGCCGGGCGTCGCACCTTCCTCTCCAAAACCGCGAGCAAACCCCAGGCTGCCAGCCCCGCGATCAGCGCGGTGACGACCACGGCAACCGGCCCGACCTGCTGATCGATCCCGTTCTGGACCACCGTGATGTCCCGGCCGTTGACCGCCCACAGCAGCAGGCACCCCGCCGCGCCGGCACCAACGGTGATCACTCGGGCGGCGGTCCGGTTTCGCAACAACGTCTGATTCGTCATGCCGATGAGCATCGATCTCCGAGCCACCCGGACACATCAGGCCGATGACAACCCCGCCTACAACTTTGGATGGTGTCGCCGGCTCCCGCCTGCCGGTTAGCCTCGGCCGGTGATCAGGTCTCGCCACGACATCGCCGCCATCGCCGTCAATCTCGGCGCGTCCGGTGTGCTGATCGCCGTGACGATCCTCGGCACCTGGGCGGATCGCGAGTCCGGCCCGCTGCTCGCTCTCGATCTCACCATCGGCGTCCTGAGCTGGCTGATCACGCCCCTGCTGCTGCGCCGCCCGGTCCAGGCCACCGCCGTACTCACCCTGCTCGCGGCAGTCTCGCCGGCGGCCACGCCGCCGGCCACGATCGGCGCGCTCCAGGTGTCACTGCGCCGGCCCCCGAAAACCGCGATCTTGGTGGCACTCACCGGAGTTGCCGCGCATGCGGTTCAGGGTCTCTGGAGGATCAACGGCGGCATTTCGTACGCGTGGTGGCTGGTTCTGATCACGATTGCCTACGGTGCTCTGCTCGGCTGGGGTGCCTGGGCTCAGGCACGGGCGGCGCTGATCCGGTCGCTGCGCGAGCGGGCCCGTCGTGCCGAGGCCGAGCAGGGGCGGCGGGTCGCCGAAGCGCGCATGCTGGAACGCCGCAAGATCGCCCACGAGATGCATGACGTGCTGGCCCACCGACTGTCGCTGCTGGCCACGTTCGCGGGGGCGATGGAATACCGGCCGGACTCGTCCCCCGAGCAGCTGTCCCGGGCGGCCGGCGTGGTGCGGGACGGCGTACACCAGGCTCTTGAGGAGTTGCGCGAGGTGATCTCGATCCTGCGCGACGACGACCTCGGTGACGCCGACGGGGGCCGGCCGCAGCCGGTGCTCGCGGACCTGCCACGCCTGGTCGAGGAGTCCCGCGACGCCGGCGCCGAGGTGCTGCTGCGGCAGAACGTCGACGAACCGGGCGAGGCGCCGCCGGCGGTGGCCCGGACCGCGTACCGCATCATCCAAGAGGGACTGACGAACGCGCGTAAGCATGCCGCCGGGCAGCGGATCGAAGTGATTTTGCGCGGCGGGCCGGGGAACGGGCTGGAGATCGTCGTGAGCAATCCCCTGGGTACGGCACCGCCCGGCTGGTCCGGTGGGGCCGGCCTGGTCGGGCTCACCGAGCGGGTCAACCTGGTCGGCGGGCAGCTCGATCACCAGGCGATCGACGGCGAGTTCCGGTTGCGGGCGTCGATACCATGGCCGGCGTGACCCAGCCGGTACGCGTGCTCATCGTCGACGACGACGCCCTGGTACGCGCCGGGCTCACCATGATGCTCGACGGCGCACCCGGCATCGCGGTGGTCGGCGAGGCGTCCGATGGTGATCAGGCACAGGCGGCCGCCGACAAGCACGCGCCCGACGTGGTGCTGATGGACCTGCGGATGCCCCGCGTCGACGGCATCACCGCCACCCGCCGGTTGCGGGCCCGGCCGCGGCCGCCCGAGGTCATCGTGCTGACCACGTTCGACAGCGACGACAACATCCTGCACGCGCTGCGCGCCGGGGCCAGCGGTTTCCTGCTGAAGGACACCCCGCCGGCCCGGATCGCCGAAGCGGTCCGCCAGGTCGCCGCAGGCGAACCCATCCTGTCGCCCCGGATCACCCGCCGCCTGATGGACCGAGCGGCAGTGCAGGCCGGCGCGTACGCCCAGGCCAAGACGACCCTGGCCGGGCTGACCCCGCGCGAACGGGACGTTGTCGTCGCGATCGGCCAGGGCAGCAACAACGCCGAGATCGCCAAGGCTCTCGACATGACACTGGCCACCGTGAAGACCCACGTGTCGCGCGTCCTCATGAAATTGGGGCTCGACAACCGTACCCAAATCGCTCTGCTCGCCCACGACGCAGGCCTCGCCTGAGGCAGGTAGCTCGTGCCGGTGATGGGTGTTTTGATATGGCACCGGCAGGTGGCCGCTCGCTGATACTGGCAGTTGTCTATACAGACTGGCGAACGGAGTCCCCCCATGTCCGGTCGTACACGGCAACGGCGCGTCATCGCGTTCACGTTGCCCGCCTTCGCGGGGCTGCTGGCCCTGCTCTTCTCGATGACCACGGTGCCAGCCTCGGCCGCCGCGGCGCTGACCGTCGCTCAGGCGATCAGCAGCCAGAGCGGGACCGGCACCGTCGTCGGCTATGTGGTCGGTGAGCCAACCGCGACCAGCACGGTGCGATTCAGCAATTTCACCGGTGACACGGCCCTCGCCATCGCGGACAGCGCAAGCGAGACAAGCACCAGCAAAATGCTGTACGTGCAGATCACCAGCACTTATCGGTCGTCGTTCGGACTGCTCACCAATCCGTCGCTGATCGGCAAGGCGCTGACCGTGACCGGCACGCTGACCGCGTATTTCACGCACGCGGGATTGAAATCGCCGACAGCGATGACGCTCGGGGCGACCGCCACCACATCCCCCACGGCCACCGCCACCGCCTCCCCGACCGTTTCCTCGACGGCGGACGCCTATTACGCCGCCGCGATCGGGAAGAGCGGAACCAGCCTCAAGAACGCGCTGCACACCATCATCTCCAGCAATGTGACAACGCTGTCCTACGACGCCGTGTGGAACGCGCTGAAGGTCACCGATCAGGATCCGGCGAACTCGTCGAACGTCATCCTGCTCTATTCCGGAACCAGCCGGTCGAAGACGCTCAACGGCGGCAGCACCGGCAACTGGAACCGCGAGCACGTGTGGGCGCAGTCGCACGGCGACTTCGGAACCGCGAACGGACCGGGCACGGACCTGCATCACCTGCGGCCCGAGGACGTCACCATCAATGCGGTACGCGGAAACAAGGACTTCGACGACGGCGGCACCGCGGTTTCGGGGGCGTCGGGAAACTACACGGACTCGGATTCCTGGGAGCCCCGGGATGCGGTCAAGGGTGATGTCGCGCGGATGCTGTTCTACATGGCGGTGCGTTATCAGGGTGACGACGCGTGGCCGGACCTTGAGGTCAACAACGCGGTGAACAATGGCTCGAACCCGTACATGGGCAAGTTGTCGACGCTGGTGCAGTGGAATGCGGAGGACCCGCCGAGCACGGCGGAGAAGACCCGCAACCAGGTGATTTACAGCAGCTACCAGCGCAACCGCAACCCGTTCATCGACCACCCGGAGTGGGTGTCGTCAATCTTCGGCTGACGAAGTGCCGGCCAGCCGACGGTTGGGCAATCGCCGGCTGGCCGATCGTCGGCTGGCTGATCGTCGGCTGGCGCGTTGCTCAGGTCGATCTTGTTGAGTTGCGCGGACCGTTCGCGGCGAACTCAACAAGATCGGCCAGCCATCGGGCGGCCCTTTTCGATCTTGAAGAGTTGTGCGGACACGTATCCGTGAAAGTCAACAGGATCGACGCCAAGCACGCCCCAGCTGCCGATCTCGTTCGCACACGCCGCCATTTCCGGCGGCTGTCCCATGTTGTGCGCGCGTTCGTCGCGCTCAGGGACGGCCGATCGTCGTGCCGTCATCCGTCGAGTCCGACATGACGGGCGATGACGAGGTCGCACACAACGGATGCTTCACGTGGACGAAGTCACACGCAACGACACTGTGCGACTTCAACTACGCCATAGCCGGGATAGGAGCTCACACACGCACTCCGTGTGACCTCATCACCGCTGCCGGGCCCCTTACGTGCGCCCCGGTCAGGGTCAGGCCGCCCGCAAATGGCGAAAGCCGACATGAGTGGAGACCTGCCCTGCACGCGTCAGTCCAGGGCACACGGTGGGCCCGGACCTAGGCGAAACGAAAGCACACGGTGAGCCCCCAGGGCCGAGCCCCAACCCGGACCACACAGCCGCTCTCCGCCCCGCGCGACCCGCTAGTCCAAGCGGCCGAGAGTCCCCTCAGGCCCTTTCTTCATGATCGCGCGCAGTGCCTCGACCATGGCGGGAACGCCCGGCTCGGGGACAATGACCAGGTCGGAGCACTGGAAGAAGGCGCCACTCCCCGACTCGCCGGTCTGCCGCCAGCGGGTCATCACCCGCTCGATCGCGGACAGGGTGAGGAAGCTGGCGCTCCAACGGGTGCCGTCCGGCAGCCTGACCTCGGCGTCCACGTCGTCCACCGTCTCGAGCAGGTCGTCGCCGCCGAGCAGGAACAGCGCGGTGAAGCCCGGCTCCCGGACGGCATGGAAGGTGTCATTCCCGGCCATCGGTCACTCCTTTCGAAAGATCACACCACGAGATGATGATGTGCGGTGCCCGGTCAGCGCAGGTTGGACAGGTGATCGCGGAGGGACTGGGCCAGGGCTTCGCTCTGTGCGGTCAGCTCCGCCTCAGTGATGACCGGCTGCTCCAGCTGGACGAGCACGGAGACGTACCCGTTGCCCGAGGACGTCGACGCCTCGAACGCGCCGGTTCCGTCGGCGATGGCGACGGCCTCGCTCTCGAAGCCCTCCAGGGTGATCACCGGACTTTCCTTGCCCTCGGCGTAGGTGCGGGAGTTCCGCACACGGTCGGTCGCGCTGTCCACGACCCCCTCCACCCGATCGATCTGCACCTGAGTGACAACGGCCGGACCCTGCCCGGGCGTACCGTAGGCACAGACGGTCGACAGCACCTCGGCCTTGTCGATCTTCTCCGACGCGGGCCCTGCAGAAAGGCCGGCGAAGGCGGGGGCCGTCAGCGCCGGGCAGTCCACCGCGAGCGATTTCCAGGCGGAGTCCCCCTCAGCCGACGCCGCGTCGTCCCCGCACGCCGCGAGCAGCATGATCGCCAAGGCTGCGGACACGCTCCGTCCGATAACCACACTCATCGAATCCTCCCCCGTTGACCAAGATCAACGAGATGCTAATCGATGGGCGGGATCGGTCAGGGGGCGGGAGATGTCGTGCTCAGCGCGAGACGAGACGTTGCGTCTCGACGACGGAAAAGCTACCCCACGACGCGGCCGCGCACCTCGCCCAGACCGATCGTCGCGCCGCCGGCGCCCGGGGCCGTCGCGCTGATCACCACCTCGTCACCGTCCTCCAGGAAGGCGCGGGCCGACCCGTCCGGCAGCAGCAGAGGCTCCTGACCGTTCCAGGACAGTTCGATCAGGGAGCCCGGCGAGCCGCCGCTGATCGTGCCGGAGGCGTACAGGTCGCCGGTGCGCAGCGACGCGCCGTTGACCGTCAGGTGGGCCATCATCTGGGCGCCGGTCCAGTACATGGTGTCGAACGACGGCGTCGAGATCACGTGCCCGTTCAGCCGTACCTCCAGGTGCACGTCCAGGCCCCACGACGGTGTCTTCTCGTCGTCCAGGTAGGGCTGCAGCGGCACGGTTCGCTCCGGCGGCGCCACCCGAGCGTGATCCAAAGCGGCCAGCGGCACGATCCACGGTGAGATCGAGGTGGCGAAGCTCTTGCCGAGGAACGGGCCCAGCGGGACGTACTCGAACGCCTGGATGTCGCGCGCCGACCAGTCGTTGACCAGGCAGACGCCGAAGACGTGCTGATCAAAAGAGGTCAGCGGCACCGGCTGGCCGAGCGTCGACGGCACTCCGACGACAAAACCGAGCTCGGCCTCGATGTCGAGTCGCTGCGACGGCCCGAAAAGAGGACGCTGGCCGCTCGGCCGGACGATGTCGGTTCCGGACACGACGACCGTTCCGGCGCGACCGTGGTAGCCGATCGGCAGGTGCTTCCAGTTCGCCGTGAGCGGTTCCTGACCCGGCCGCAGGATTCGCCCGAGGTTGGTGGCGTGCTGCTCGGAGGCGTAGAAGTCCACATAGTCGGCGACCGTGAACGGCAGGTGCATCACCGCGTCCCCCGCCGCGACGAGATGACCGCCGAGCAGGTCGCGATAGACCTCTTCGGTCACCCACGTGGTCAGCTGCGCGCGCACCTCGGCCCAGACCGCCGGTCCGGCAGCGAGCAGGGCGTTCAGCGACGGCCCGGCGACAGCGGACGCCAGCCCCGGAGCCAGACGCCGCACCGCCGCCGGCAGATCGATGATCTGATGACCGATAGCGACACCGACGCGCGGATGCGGATCGGCGGCCGTGCTGAACACCCCGTAGGGCAGGGTCGCCGGACCGAACGGGTGGTCCACCGGGACGTCAAGCCAGCTCACGTAGATCCTCCGGGAGTAATCCAAGGTCAAGCAGGCCGTCCACCGGCTCGTCGACGCTGCACGTTCCGAAACTGACGAACCACGACCGCACCTGCCGCGCGAGACCGGAATCGATCGTGGTGATCGCCGCCGCCACCCGATGCCCGTCCTGATCGGCCAGCGCCGCCGCGATCTCCCCGGCGTCACCGCCCTGCACGGCGTGCGCGGTCGCCACGATCACGTTCAGGAACCCGTGATGTTCAAATCCGGTCTTCGGGTCGCGATGCCGGATCGGGTCGTGCAGCCCGGCCGTGAGCTTGAACGCCACACCACCTCGCACCGCCGACCACAACGCACCAGCCAGATCCTTTTCGGTCGGGAACGCGTCCGCGCGTACCCCACCTGTCCTGATCTTCAAGCGCGACCGCGCGTCGCGCAAGGCCGCGACGCGCGTCGCGGTGATCTCCCCCGAGGGCACTTCCTGGTACGCACTACGCGAACCGCCCCCACCAGAGAAGGCCGGCCCCTCCACCGATACGACATCGATCCCGATCGACGCCGCCTGGATGGCGGACACGTCGGCCCCCGCTTCGGGCAACACCAGCGACACCCGGAGCACCGGCCCACCCGCCACCGCGGCGGCCAATTCGTCCAGCCGCGCGAGCGAGCAGACGAACGGACCGAGCATCGGCGCGAGCGGCGAATCCTGCCGAGCCCGATGCGCCATGACCGCTTCTGACATCGGCACGTTCCCCGGCGGGAAGATCGCCGCATCGTCGAAAAGCGTGAGGAACAGAGGGTTCACGACCGCGCCCAGGTCCACGCGTAGGCACCGTCGTCGCTGACCCGGCCGGCCTCACCGAGTCCGAGCGGCCGGAACGTGTCGACCATGACCGCGGTCTCGTCGAACCGCTCCGCACCGAGGCTGGCCTCGATCGCAGCCGGCTGCGGGCCGTGCGGGAAGCCACCGGGGTGCAGGGTGATCGACCCGACGTTGATGCCGGAGCCCTTGCGGGCCTCGTAGTCGCCGCCGACGTAGAACATCACCTCGTCGCTGTCGACGTTGGAGTGGTAGTACGGCACCGGCACGGCAAGCGGGTGGTAATCGACCTTGCGGGGCACGAAGTTGCAGATCACGAAGTTGGTGCCTTCGAAGACCTGGTGCACCGGTGGCGGCTGGTGGATGCGGCCGGTGATCGGCTCGAAGTCGGCGATGTTGAAGGCGTACGGATAAAGGCAGCCGTCCCAGCCGACCACGTCGAACGGGTGGTTCGGGGTGACGTGCACGCTGCCGGCCAGCCCGCCCGGCCCGTCGCCGCGGTGCTTGATGTAGACCTCGACGTGCTCGCCGTGGCGTACCGAAGGAGCGCCGGGAAGGCGCAGGTCGCGCTCGCAATAGGGCGCGTGCTCCAGGAATTGCCCATACCGCGACAGGTACCGTTTCGGCGGGGCGATGTGCCCGTTGGCCTCGATCGCATAGAGCCGCAACGGCTCATGCCCACTCGGCACCCACCGATGCGTCGTGGCCCGCGGGATGATCACGTAGTCGCCGGGCCCCGCGTCCAGATCACCGAACACGGTCTCGACCACACCGGTCCCCGACTCCACATAGACGCACTCGTCGCCGGTGGCGTTGCGGTACAGCGGCGACGCGGTCCCGGCCACCACGTAACTGATCCGCACGTCGGCGTTGCCGAGCACGAGCCGCCGGTCGCGGACCGCGTCGCAGGACTTCCACTCCTCACCTTCGAAGAGCTGGTGCAGCTTGAGGTGGCGGGGCAGCAGCGGCGCGTTCGCCTCGGCCGACTGGTCGGGCAGTTGCCAGACGCGGGCGCCGACCACCGCCGACGGCACGTGCCGGTGGTACAGCAGTGAGGAGTCCGAGGAGAAGCCCTCCTCCCCCATCAGCTCCTCGTAGTAGAGCCTGCCGTCCGGATCACGATGCTGGGTGTGCCGTTTCGGCGGAATGCTGCCGGCCCGCTGATAGAAGGCCATGATCAGAAGTTCCCGCGTTTGGCCTGCTCGCGCTCGATGGCCTCGAACAGCGCCTTGAAGTTGCCCTTGCCGAACCCGAGCGAGCCGTGCCGTTCGATCATCTCGAAGAACACCGTCGGCCGGTCACCGGTCGGCTTCGTGAAGATCTGCAGCAGGTAACCGTCCTCGTCCCGGTCGACCAGGATGCCGCGCTTCTGCAACTCCTCGATCGGCACCCGTACGTTGCCGATCCGCTCCCGAAGCTCGGCGTCCTCGTAGTAGGAGTCCGGGGTGTTCAGGAATTCGACGCCTGCCGCGACCATCTCGTCGACGGCGCGCAGGATGTCGTTCGTGGCGAGCGCGAGGTGCTGCGCGCCGGGGCCACGGTAGAACTCCAGGTACTCGTCGATCTGCGACTTCTTCTTGCCGAGCGCCGGCTCGTTGAGGGGGAACTTCACCCGGTGGTTGCCGGACGCGACGACCTTCGACATCAGCGCGGAGTAATCGGTCGCGATGTCGTCGCCGATGAACTCGGCCATGTTGGTGAAGCCCATGACCCGGTTGTAGAAGTCGACCCACTCGTCCATGGCGCCGAGCTCGACGTTGCCGACGATGTGGTCGAGAGCCTGGAAGATCCGCTTCTTGGCCGGCCGCGACGACGTGCGAGTCACATATCCGGGCAGGTACGGCCCGGTGTACCGATCCCGGTTGACCAGGGTGTGCCGGGTGTCGCCGTACGTCGCGATCGCCGCGATCCGCACGGTCCCGTGCTCGTCGGTGACGTCGTGCGGCTCTTCGAGGATCTTCGCGCCCTGCGCCCGGGCGTGCGCCACGCACTTGTCGACGTCCGGCACCGCCAGGGCGATGTCGGTGATGCCGTCGCCGTGCCGGGCGTGATGGGCGATCAGCGGGCTGTCCGGGTCCACCCCGCCCTGCACGACGAACCGGATCGCGCCGCTCTTGAGCACGTACGACATGTGGTCGCGGTTGCCGGTCTCCGGCCCCGAGTACGCGATCAGCTCCATGCCGAACGCGGACTGGAAGAAGTGCGAGGTCTGCGTGGCGTTACCGACCGCCCAGACGATCGCATCCCAGCCGGTGACCGGGAACGGATCGCCGCCGGAGTCGTACTCGACGAGCCCGACCAGTTGCTTGAGTGTGTCGAGGTCGAGCTCGGCGAGCCGCTCTTCGTTGGTCAGCGTGTCGTTGACGGACATCGTGCTCCCTTCGGCGGGACAACCTCTGATGTCTCACAGGTTGGACAACGCCTTGTGGGCTGCGCAACAAGCACATTTCTGGCTCGGCAGATTGCACAGATGTGCGGCAAGGTACCCGCTGGTACTGGTCAGGTTGTTCAGTCGGCGGACTCGTTCGTGTCAAAGCTGGCCGCCCGCAGGCCGGCGTCGGTGAGCGCGTCGAGACGATCTTCCCGGGCGGCGTCCTCGACGCGTACCAGCTCCGCGTACTCGATCAGCACGCTGGGGTCATCGGTGTCACCGATGCGCTCGAAGTACCGCTGGGTCTGCCGGACCGCCTCGGCGTAAGCCTCGGCGGTCTCCCGGATCCGGATCAAAGTTGCGTCAGCCATGAGCCCGCGAGTACCCGGCGGCGCGGATCGTCACGCGTCACCGTGGTCACACCAGCTCCTTCAACGGATCCCGCGGAGCCCTCCGCGTGATGCGCCCGGACAGCGGGATGATGCGGGCGAGGCGGGCGTCCGGCTGCGCCGGCGGAAACGTCAGACGTTCGAACTTCGGCATGACGGCGTTGATCGGCAGGCACCGGCCGGACCTCTGGTTTTCGCCGCGCATGGTGATCCGGGTCGCAAGCATTTGGTAAAAGGCCAGTGGCCTCTTAACGTTGCCCTCGTAAGGTTCCACTGGACTCTTAGAACCCTGAGGACATCCCATGAGCAAGGTTTGGCTGATCACAGGCACATCACGCGGACTGGGCCGGCAACTCGCCGAGTCCGTCCTCGCCGCCGGCGACCGGGTCGTCGCCACCACCCGCCGGGCCGTTAAAAAAGAACGTCAAAATGACCGCCTCCGCACCGTCGCACTCGACGTGACCGACCCCGCCTCAGCCCGTGCCGCCGTCGCCGCCGCGATCGACGCCTTCGGACGCCTCGACGTCGTCGTCAACAACGCCGGATACGCCGACGTCGCCTCGATCGAGGACATGCCGGAGGACTCGTTCCGCGCGCAGATCGACGCCAACTTCTTCGGCGTCGTCAACGTGACCCGCGCCGCGCTGCCCGTCCTGCGCGCACAGGGCTCCGGCCACATCGTCCAGGTCTCCTCGGTCGGCGGCCGGGTCGGCAGTACCGGCCTCGGCGCGTACCAGTCGGCGAAATGGGCGGTCGGCGGGTTCTCCGAGGTCCTGGCGAAGGAGGTCGCACCCTTCGGCATCAAGGTGACTATCGCCGAACCCGGCGCCATGCGCACCGACTGGGCCGGCGCGTCGATGTCCACCCACCCGATCAGCGCGCCCTACGTCCCCGTCATCGAACCCGCCGTGGAACGCCTCCGTGCCGCCGACGGCAACCAGTCCGGCGACCCGGCCAAGATCGCGCAGGTGCTGATCGACCTGGTCGCGCACCCGGAGCCGCCGCTGCACCTGCTGCTGGGCGCTGACGCGTACGCCGTCGCCCAGGCCCAGGCGGAAACCCTCGCCAAGACCGACGCCGCATGGCGGGCGGTGAGCGAGTCGGTAACCTTCGTCCATGACAGCTGACCTCGACTTTCAGCGCGCTCGCAGCCCTGAGCAGCGCGAGGCACGCCGCCGCGCCATCCTCGGCGTGGCGGCGGAACTCCTCGCCGAGATGCCGCTCAGCGAGATCAGCCTGCGCGAGCTCGCCCGCCGGGTCGGCCTGTCCAAGACCAACGTGGTGCGCTACTTCGAGACCCGCGAGGCCGTCTTCTTCGCCCTGCTCAACCAGGAGATCGACGACTGGCTGACAGTCCTGCCCGCCGAGCTGCCCACCGGGTCGCCGCTTCCTTTCGCGGACGCCCTCGCGGCATCACTCGCCCGCCGCCCGCTGCTCTGCGAGCTGTGGAGCGCCCTCGGCACCGAACTCGAACGCAACATCTCCGCCGACACGGTCCGGGACTTCAAAATCACCCACAGCGCCTTGCAGGCGCGATTGGCAGACCTTTTTTCGGTACGCGTAAAGCAGCTCAGCAACGAGAACGCGCGAGAATTGGTTTCCTTGATGATCCTGCTGGTGTGTGGACTGTGGCCGTTCGCCAACCCCGCGCCGGCGGTGGCCGAAGCGGTCAGCGATCCCCGGCTGGCGCACTCACGGGTCGACTTCCCGGAACGCCTCGGCCGAGCCCTGCGGGTAACGGTGACCGGGCTGCTGGCTCTGTCCCCAGCGTGACCTTCGTTTACCAGTTTGATCGGCGGCGGCCGCGATAACGGCGTTTGCTGCGCCTCGCCATCACCAGGCCGATCACGGCGACCGGGACCGACAGCAGCGCCGCCGGTGGCAGCGTCAGCGCCGCGGGAACACCGGGTTGCTGAGCTGCCGGTGCGGCCACCGCGCTCGACCGCGGCTTGCCGGCCGTTGACTTCTTGACGCTCGGTGACGGTGACGGGCTTGCCGTCTTCAGGTCCGACTTGATGATCGACAGAATCCACGGCGCCACCGCGTCCACCCGGGTCGCGATGTCCGCGCCGGTGTGCGGGCACGCCGGCCCACGGCTCACCACCCCGACGATCACGGCGGTGCCGTCGCCGGCCTCGGTGAAGTACGGCCCGCCGGAGTCCCGCTCGCACGGGCTGGTGTTCGATTTCGGCGACGCCCCGGACAGGCCCATTTCGGTCGTACTCACGCTGCTCACCTCGAACTCCCCGGTGCGCAGACGATCGGGCGTCTTCGTGGCGGTGGCCTTCGTGAAGCCGTACCCCACCAAGCGGGCCTCCTGGCCCGCGGCCGGACGCTTGCGATTGAGCCGCAGCGGGGTGATGTCAGTGATCGCCGTGTCCAGCCGGGCCAGAGCGACGTCGGCCTTGCCGTGCTGCCGGACCTCGACCACCTCGACGAGATGCCCGCCCTCACCGGTCAGATCGGTACGCCCCACCGCCGCGAGCGACTCCTCGGCAACCGGCCGTGACACCCGACGACCGTCGGCGTCCTTGAAACAGTGCCCGGCCGTGAGCACCCAGTGCGGCGACACCAGCCCACCCGAACAGGAACTGTCCCGGCTGCCACCGTCCTCCGTCGGAATCCCGTTGTCGATCAGCTTCACCGCGAACGGGTACCGCCCATCAGGCACGCTCTCACCATTGGCGATGGCGTGGGCGGGTGAGGCCGCCGCGAGCGCTCCCAGCGGTATCGCAAGGAGAGTCGTCAGCAGCTTCCACATCTTCGTCACCGTCCCGGCACGCTAGTTCGTCACGTCAACCCCTACTCCAATGACGGATCCCAACCGAATCCCGTTCACAAAACCCAGAAACCAGTACGTCACACCCGGATTCCGAGGTCTCCACGCCGGCAGCAGCAGGTCTTGAGCGATCCTCCGCTTCCCGGCGGCCACTCGCTATTCGGCATCTCGGCACAGGCCGCCGGAGAAAGCCAGGTGCTCGACGTCAGCCACGTGGAACCAGGTCAAGAGCCCACGGTGAGCTCGGTTTGGCTTGGATGAGGTCGCACGGTTGCGGGTCTGTGCGACTTCATCACGGCCTGGGCGTAGCCCCGGGCACACGGTGGCGTTACGTGCGATCTGATCCACGCCGCGACCTGACCACCTCCGAAGAGTTCGGGCCCACGCTGTGGCCGGGCCCGCTCCCGCGTCCGGCCGGCCGGCCGGCCCAGCTGGTTGTCAGTGCTGACACTGCTGGTCAATGGAAATCCGCTGGCAATGAGCGCTCGGTCGTGATCGCCCATCCATTCCCGGGCCTCCCGCCGCGATCGTGGTCCCCTAACCACACCCCGGCGGGAACCACGGCCCAAGATCGCGCAGGCCAGAGCGGGTGTGTCGACTTCGGGTTCGCTACGCCCCCAAAATCGACACACACCCTGCGAACCGCCTGCCCTGTGTCGATTTCGGGTGCGAGGCGGGCCTCAACTCGACACACACCGGGCGGAATGCTCCCGGCGTGATGCCGTCGGCCCCGCCAACCAGACCGAACCCAGCCGCTGGACGAGCCGGCCCCTGGACCAAGCAGCCCCTGGACCGACTGACCGCCAGCCGGACGGCTCGGGCTGGAGAGTAAGTGGCCCCAGGCTTACGACGTACCGTTTTTGAGGTCCTCTTCGGTGATCGAGCGAACCACCCGGCACGGGACGCCGACGGCAACCGACATCGGCGGGATATCGCGGCTCACCACGCTGCCCGCGCCGATGACCGAGCCGTAGCCGATGCGGACGCCGGGGAGCACGACCACGTTGCTGCCGATCCAGACCTTGTCCTCGATCACGATCGGCTCGGAGAAGCGCCGGAAATCGACACGCAAATCCGGGTGGATCGGATGGCCGGTCGTGGTCAGCGTGACGCCCGGCGCGATCATCACGCCGTCGCCGATGCGGATCTCCACGTCGTCGACGAACGTCAGGTTGACGTTGCCGAAGAAATCGTCCCCGATATGGACGTTGCTCCCGAAGCCGGCATGAAAGGGCGACAGCAGCACGGTACGAGCACCGACCGAGCCCAGGATGCGCTCCAGCAGCGACCGGCGCTGTTCCTCGTCGCCGGGACGGGTGATGTTGTATTCGAAGACCAGGTCCGCTCGCCGCCGCGGGTTCTGGAACGCCGCCTCGGACTCGGTGTAGAGCAGCCCCTGCCGGATCCGGTCGAGGACGTCTTCTTCCGGGGAATCCATGGACTCCACCCTATAAGTCAGCAAGGTCAACGGCAGGGTGGCAGTGAGCACCGCGAGCGCCACGAACCCGGCCGGCCAGCCGTGATGCTGGACGACGTACCCGATCAGCGGGGCGGAGACGGCGATGCCGATCGCGCTCGCCGAGTTCATCCAGGTCATCGCCTGGGTGTAGACCTCGCTCGCGGTGGCTTCCTGGAGCAGGATCGCGCCGGGGATCAGCACGAGAGCCACGCACCCGCCGACGAGGGCATATCCGGCGAACATGGCCGGCAGGCCGGGCGTCAGCGCGAGCAACCCGCAGCCGACCGTGATGACGATGCTCGCCGCTCTCATGGTGGGTAGCGGGCGACCGTGAAGACTTCCGTATCCGAGGCCGGCCACCAGGCTGGCCGCTCCGGCAACCGCTGTGATCAGACCGGCGAACGCGCCGGAGCCGTGCGCGAACGCGAACCCGGTGATCGCCACACCGATGCCGCCGAAGAAGAATCCCATGGCCAGGTTCGCGGCGAACAGCGACAGGAAGCGCCGGTTCAACAGCCGGCGGTCGACGAGGACGCCCTGTGCCGATCCTCCCGGCGGTGGTTCGGTTGCCGTGGCCGTCAGCAGGCCCAGCATGCCCGCCGCCACCAGAGTCGCCGCGAGCGCGAGCCCCGACCACGGCGTGACCCCCGCGCCGAGCGTGGTCACCAGCACCGGTCCGGCCAGGAAGACCGCGTCGTTCAGAGCGCCGTCGATCGACAACGCGGCTCTCATGTCGTCCACCGCGACCCGCCATCGTGCGGCCGAGAGCGCCCCAACCGGCGGAAGGGCCGCACCTACCAAACCAGGCAGCCCGATATCCAATAAAAGACCTATATCCGCAAAAATACCTATATTAGTCAGCGGACCGGCGTTCAGTAACGCGATGACAGCGACGACGAACACCGCCGTCGTCACGGGCACCACCCGGCGCTGACCCCACCGGTCGACCAACCGTCCGATCTGCGGACCCACCACCGCATCCGCGAGAGCGAACGCCCCGGTGGCCGCACCCGCCCGCCCGAACGAACCGGACGCCCCATGAACCGTCCAGAAAACCGCGAGCCCACTCATCGCCACACCCAGCCGGGCGACAGCGGCGGGAACAAAGAACCGGACAACACCCGGGACACAAAAAATCCGACCTGTCAGCACAAGCTCCGCCAAGAATCAGCGAGCCGCCAGACAGGTCGGACTGGAACGTCAGCTCAAGCAAGACCCTACCGTTACCATGCCGCGTGGCCACCATCCGCGTAGAAACCACCATCGACGTCCCCGCCGACCGCGTCTGGGAGGCCGTCGCCGACGTGGGCGCGGTCCACCAGCGCCTGCTGCCCGGCCGGGTCACCAACGCCGTCATCGAAGGCGACAACCGCATCCTGACCATGCCGGACGGCCACCAGGTCCGCGAGCTCATCGTGGCGGTCGACCACGACATCCGCCGGATGGCGTACACGGTGGTCGAAGGCCAGCGGATGCCCCTGACCTACCACCACGCGGCCTTCCAGGTCTTCGAAAAAGACGACAGCCGCAGCCGCCTCGTCTGGACCACCGACGTCCTCCCGCACGCGATGGCGGCGCTGGTCCACCCCCGCGTCGAGCGAGGCATCGCCGAGATCAAAGCTGTTCTGGAAGGCACCGGATCGGACAGCTAGGCGGCCGCCTCTATTCGTGGACGAGCTTCGTGAACCGCGAATCACTCTGCCCGAGACGCCAACCGGGAGGCCACACGTCCGACCGCGTGCTCTGCGACTCGGCGCTGGCATCGTTGAAGGACGGAGGCTCCGCGAACCGCACGTCGGCGAAGCTGGCGACGCCATGAAAAACCGCGTCGTCGAACCGGACTTCGCCGTCGAATCGCGCTCCGCCGAATCGGGCCTCACCGGCAAAGGCAACCCCATCAAAGACGGTACGCCCGACAAAGACCGCGTTTTCGAACAGAGCTTTGCTGACATAACCCTGCGGCAACGCCCAGTCGATGAGGGTGGCCCCGGTGAGATCGATGTCCAGGAACGGCCAGAAATCAGATGTCCTGCTCGGAGGACAGAATCTGACCATGTCGTACGCGGGATCGAGCGGGCAGGTGAGATGCAGGGTGAGAATTCCCTGTGCGGTCAGCCTGACCTGAAATTCCAGCTTCGCATCCCGCCCATCCTGAGGCTGCCGCTCGCCGGAACCGAGTGGGAGTTCCACCGGCAGGTCGCCGTTCACCTCGTGGGCGCGGCCTCCGACGGCGGCAGCAGCAACAGGCGGCTGGTACGGCATCCGCAGATAGGCGCACAGGACGTTCACGATGGTCTGCCGCTGTCCGATGTCGTTCTGAGCAGCCCGTTCCAGGGCGTAAAGGCCACCGAGCCGCACGGCGGCGTCAGCCGAACCGAGTTGTTCGACAGCCTTGGTGTACAGGTCGGTGAAGCGGCGTTCGGTCGCGTCCAGTTCGGTATGCACCTGGGCGAGTTCCACATGACGTTGCCGGCGAAGTGCGAGCAGGAGTGCTGCCACCGCTCCACTGGCGGCAAAGAGTCCGAGCCCGGACTTGATGACTTCGATCTGGAGGCCGGGCTGCGCACCCTTCACCGCCGAAGACGCCAACGACATCATCGACATCAGCGCCACGACTCCCACGGTCGCGACGAGTGCGACCACGATGCCCACCCCGGGATAGCTCAGCAGCCAGGGGCACTTCGGTTCCTCGATGACCGCGCGGGACTGGTACGTCCATGCGGCCGCCCGCCGGCGCAAGAGGGCAGGTGCCGCGGCCACCAGCAGAGCGGGTACGGCGAACAGGACGAAAAGCAGGTGGTCGTCCAGGAGAGAAGCCGCTCTGGCCCAGGGCCAGGTCCAGAACCGGAGATCCAGGAGGATGCCGGCGGCGAGTAAGCCGACCACGGTACGGGTCCACGGAACCAGTCTGCTCATGCCGCCATCATCATGATCACGCTCGGCTCAGCCGTACCGAAGAGCTGCTATTCGCACTTCGTGGTGACGGCTGAGCCGATCGCAACGGACTCAGGACGCCGTGAACGTCAGCGACCCCGTCCGGCCCTCCGCCGGGTCGATGTAGATCTGGTGGACCCCCGCCGACGGCAGTGTCAGCGTCACCGCGTCCTGGCCGACCTTCGTCGCCAGCACGGTCCCGTCGGGCCGCTTGATCGTCCACGTCACGTAGCAGCACGGCAGCCCGCCGGTCGCGTTGCTCGCGTTGATGGTCACCGTCTGATTGGCGGTGCCGGTGAACGACAGGTACCCGTTCACCGTGGGCGTGCTGAGCGACACCGTCTTGGCGACCGCGTCCAGCGTCAGCGTCCCCAGGTTGAGGTCGGCCGACGCGGTCCAGGCGTTCAGCGTCGCCGACCCGGCACGCCCGTCGGCCGGCGCCAGGCGTACCTGGTAGGTCCCGGCCGACGGCAGGGTCACCGATTCCAGGAAGTCGTTGCCGACCCGCCCGGTGCCGACCAGGGTTCCACCCGACGTGTAGACACCCCAGTTCAGGTAGAACAGCAGGTCGGTCGACGCGTTCGACACCTGCACGGACACCTTCTGGTTGGCGGTTCCGGCGAACGACACGTAACCGCTGTGCCCCGGCGTGCTGAGCGTGACCGACTTCGCGGTGCCGTCGAGCGGCAACGTCCCGAAGTTCGTGTCCACGGTGATCGTCCAGGCGGCAAGCGCGATCGTCCCGGTCCGCGCTTCGGCGGGGTCAAGGCGCAACTGATACGTACCGGCCGTCGGCAGCACCACCTGAACCACGTCGTTGCCGGATTTGGCCGAGCCGAGCCGCGTGCCGTCCGGGTTGTAGACGCCCCACGTCACATAGCAGCACCCGAACCCGGCCGACGCCGCGCTGGCCTGCACGGTCACCGTCTGGTTCGCGGTACCGGCGAACGACAGGTATCCGTTGCGTCCGGGGTTGGTGAACGCCACCGTCTTCGCGGTCCCGTCCAGCGTCAGGGTGCCGAGATCGGCGTCGGCGGTCACGCTCCAGGCCTGGACGGTGATCGATCCGGTGCGTACCCCGGCCGGGTCCAGGCGCAACTGATAGGTGCCTGCCGCAGGCAGGGTCACCGTGTCGAGGAAGTCGTTTCCGCTCTTCAGCGCGCCGACCAGGGTGCCGTCGGCGGCGTACAGCCCCCACGTCAGGAAGCAGCAGGACAGTGACGCCGACAGGCCGGTCGCCTGGACCACGACCTTCTGGCCGGCGGTGCCGGCGAACGTCAGGTACCCGTTGCGACCCGCTTCACTGAGCGTCACCGTCTTGGCGGTGCCGTCGAGGGTGAGCCCGCCGAGGTCGGCGTCGGTGGTGAACGCCCAGGCCTGCGCGGTGATCGATCCGGTCCGCAGCTCGGCCGGGTCGATGCGCAGCTGGTAGGTGCCGGCCGCGGGCAGCGTGACCGCGTCGAGGAAGTCGTTGCCGGCCTTCGACGACCCGATCCGCGTCCCACTCGCCGAATAGATTCCCCAGGTCACGTAGCAGCAGCCGAACCCGGCCGAGGCGCTCGACGTCTGCACCGAGATCCGCTGGCCGGACGTGCCGGTGAACGACAGGTATCCGTTCTGTCCCGGGTTGCTGATCGTCACGGTCTTGGCGGTGCCATCGAGCGGCAGCGTGCCCAGGTCCGCGTCGGCGGGCACCTTGTAGATCGTCACGTCGAGCGTCGCCGCCGACGAGGAGGTGTTCTTGACGATCAGCGTCCGGACGCCGGGCACGCTCACCGGCGGCATCGTGTCGAGCTGCCCGTTGCTGCCGAAACACGAGACGGCACCGGTCTGCCCGAGCCGGGTGTCATAGACCCGCAGATCGAACGTCGACGTGCACGAACTGGGCGAATTCGCCTCGATCAGCACGGCGAACCGTTCGGCGAGCAGGTCGTCGAACAGGCGTACCAAAGTCTTGCCCGCGGGAACGCTGAGCGTGGTTTTCGTCCCGACGGTGATCCGGCCGGTGCCGCCCACGTCCGCCGCGCTGACGCGCCCCGGCAGCACAAACAGGTCCGCACTGCTGGTCGCGGTCCCGGACGGCGTGGTCACCGCGATCTTGCCGCCGCCGACACCGCTCGGCACGGTGACCGTCAGGCTGCTCGCGGTCCGCGACGCGACTGTCGCGGCCGCGCCGTTGATCGTGACGCTGACCGCAGCCGGTTCCGCGTCGAGGTTGCTGACCTGCACCGTGACCGTCCCGCCACCGGAGACGACCACCGGTGAGAACGAATCGATGCTGGGAGCGGCGAGCTGCGCCATGGCCGCCCCGGGAGGCATCAAAACCATCGCGACCAGCACGAACACGGCGGTGACAAAACGCGACAAGGTCAGCATGACCCGCTCCCGCAGACAACAGCAT
The DNA here is from genome assembly GCF_003259845.1 of Actinoplanes lutulentus. Lineage (GTDB taxonomy): Bacteria > Actinomycetota > Actinomycetes > Mycobacteriales > Micromonosporaceae > Actinoplanes > Actinoplanes lutulentus. Next base: position 150,731 of record NZ_QLMJ01000022.1, on the reverse strand, counting down.
GGGGTGAAATCAGGGCGATTCGACCGTAGCCGACCCCGCCCTCGCTGTTACCGAGAACGCCTCACCAGGGTCACCCTGAGCGGTTCCCGCCCGCTCAGGGCCCACCCCATTTGGTACGCGCGAAGCGGTCTTACGCTTCGGCCTGGTACTCCTCGATCTTGTCCTCTGCCCAGCCGATGACCTGCGCGACCTCGTCGGCGTCGCTGGCGAGGGCCCAGTCCTCGATCAGGTTGGCGAGGCTCTCCGGCAGGCCCGGGGTCTCGACGTAGGTCACGCCCAGGTCCTGCAGGATGCGGTCGAAGTGGACCCAGTTGTCGCTCGGGTCGAGGTCCTTGCCCGCGGCCTCGTACCCATCGAGCCCGTCGTTGCCGGCGGCGAGGATCTCGTTGGTCCGCCAGTCGATGATGTCCCAGGCCTCGTCGTCGAGCTGCCCGCCGGTGACGATCCGCCGGCCCTCACCCTCCAGCTCGGTGATCCGCTGCCGGATCTTGCCCGCGTCGGCGTGGTTGGCTTCCAGAACGTTCTGGATATGGGTCTTCAACAGGTCACTCACGCCGTGGAGCATACGCTGACCGGCGAACCGCCCAGGTCACACCATGAGCGATGGATCGCGGGACGTGGCCTGATCCGATGTGGACGAAGTTCCCCCATTGGGATGCGGCCATTTCGGGTGGGCCAGCGTAAGGTGGGAGCGTAGAGCAGGCTCATCCCGCCCCAGCCCCTGGCGTGTGTGCCGGGAAGGGGACGGTAATGCCGGCACTGGAGCGTGCCACTGCCCATGCATGCCCGGAGTCCGCGGCGTCATGACCTCGGCAAACGGCGAGGGTGATTATCGGAGCACGGTTCGCCACCTGATCGACGGGCAGCCTGAGCACCTCGATGTGCTGCAGCGGGTCTGCCGCGCGGCCGCCGAGGGTGTGTCAGCTTCCGGGGCGGGCATCTGTGTGATGACCGCCGACGGGACGCTCGGGGTGTCCGCTACCTCGGACGAGGCGATCGGGCGTACCGAAGAATTGCAGTTTGTCCTGGGTGAGGGACCCTGCATCGATGCGTTCGCCGCTCGCCGGCCGGTTCTCGCCGCCAATCTGGCTGACGCCGCCAACTACCGATGGCCGATGTACGCACCCGCCGCCCATGACAACGGGGTCCGCGCCGTTTTCGCGTTTCCGCTTCAGGTGGGTGCCGCACGGCTCGGGGTCATGGACATCTTCCGTGATCGGGTGGGACCGTTGACGGAGGCGGAGCTGCGGATGGCTTTCACCTTCGCGGACGTCACCGTCGAGATGCTGCTGGACACGCAGGAGGAAAAGCTCAAGCGTGACGGTAACGGCACCGGGCTCCTGGATGTCGGCCACCGCGCCGAGCTGTTCCAAGCACAGGGCATGGTCATGATGCAGTTAGGGGTGTCGATCGCTGAGGCGCTCCTGCGGATGCGGGCTTACGCCTATTCCGAGAACCGTCGTCTCGAAGATGTCGCACGCGATGTCGTCAACCGAACGCTGCGATTGGACGGGCACAAAGAATGAAGATCCAGAGCTTCCGAAAGGTACGGCATGAGCACTGTCTCGGCTGAACGGCTCGCCACGATCTTCGTGGAGGCCGCCGATACCCTTGTCGACGAGTTCGATCTACTGGAGTTCCTGCACATGCTCACCGACCGGGCCCGCAACCTGGTCGGAGCGGCGGCGGCCGGGCTGATGCTGGCCGACGAGCACGGCCGGCTGGAGTTCGTGGCCGGCTCCGACGAGAACGTCCGCCTGGTGGAGCTGTTCCAGCTCCAGAACGACCAGGGCCCCTGTCTGGAGGCGTTCCGGACGGGCACGTCGGTCATCAACGTCGACCTGGCGGCCGCGGCGGCCCGCTGGCCGCGCTTCGCGCCGCGGGCGGCGGAGGCAGGCTTCCGGTCGGTGCACGCGTTTCCGCTACGGCTGCGTTCCCAGGTGATCGGCGCACTCAACATCTTCGGCACCAATGCCGGTGGAGATTTCGAACCCGACGATGTCCCGATCATGCAGGCGCTCGCCGACGTGGCGACCATCGGCCTGATGCAGGAACGCACGATCCGACGCAACGAGGTGCTGACCGAGCAGCTGCAGGGGGCGTTGAACAGCCGGATCATCATCGAGCAGGCCAAGGGCGCGATCGCCCAGATTCACGGCGTCACCCCCGACGAGGCGTTCCTGCGGATCCGCGCGTACGCCCGGAACAACAACAGGCGCCTCACCGAGGTGGCGAACCTGATCGTCACCGATCTGCCGAGCCTGCCCGGCATGGCGCCGTCGAACGGGCCTACAACCCCACCACGGAGCTGACCGGGCGGCCGAGCAGCGCGGCGAGCTCCAGCTGCGCGTAACTGGGCCGCGGGTTGGCGACGACGCCGTCGACAAGGCCACGGAGTTCCGCCATGCGGCGCTGGGCGATCCCGAAAAGCCACGCGACCGCGTCGATGCCCGGCTCGCTGTGACATCCCGCCAGCCACCACACTTCGAGGTACGTGGCCGCCAGAACCTCGTCCCGCTGCCCGATTCCCGGCGGAAGCACCGACAGCACGGCGCGGACGTCCGCCGACGTGCGGTCGAACAGCGCGATGAACGCGGGCTTGTTGCCTTGCGAAATCCACTCGATCAGAACGCCGTCCTCGACGGACGGCGCGAATCCACGAGCGACCTTACTCATGCTGACTCCAGGACGAGGTGACGTTATCGCCGCCGGAGTCTGGAGCGACGTGCTTCGAGCGCTAACGCTACGGCGTCCGAGTGATGTCCAGCGACCGATCTCCCCCATTGGGAGAGGTACTACGAGGCACGCAACGGTGCGCCTACCTCGTGCAGGTGACGCAACGCCTGCCGGTACGACTCGATCAGGCTCGTCTCTTCGTAGGAGACGCCGGCCGCGAGGCAGTACGCCTTCACGATCGGCTTCGCCTTGCGCAGATTCGGCGTCGGCATCGCCGGGAACAGGTGGTGCTCGATCTGATAGTTCAGCCCGCCGAGCGCCGCGTCGATGATCCATCCCCCGTTGACGTTGCGCGAGGTCAGCACCTGCTTGCGCAGATAGTCCTCATCCCCGGTGGGATGCGGCATCCCCTTGTGGTTGGGTGCGAACGTCATCCCGAGATAGACCCCGAAAACCGCGTGGTGCACGGCGAAGAACGCGAGCGCCTGCCACGGCGACAGCACCACGAGCAGCACTGTCACGTACGCGACCACGTGCAGCGCCATCAGTCCGGCTTCCAGTCCGCGGCGTTTCATCCCGGGCCGCCGCAGCGCCTTGATGCTGGAGATCCGCAGGTCGAGGCTGAGCAGCGTGAGCAGGGGGAAGAACAGCCCCGCCTGGTGCCGGTTGACGAAACCCGCCAGCCCGCGCCGGCCCAACGCCGACTCGGTGGCCCAGATCAGGACCTCAGGCTGCACGTCCGGGTCGAGCTCGTCGTGGTTGGGGTTCGTGTGGTGGCGGGTGTGCTTCTCCATCCACCAGCCGTAACTCATCCCGACGCCGACGTTCGCCACCATCCGCCCGACCACCGCGCTGGTGCCTCGCGTGCGGAACACCTGCCGGTGGGCGATGTCGTGGGCCAGCAGGGCGACCTGGGAGAACGCGATGCCGACGAACCCGGCGACGGCGAGCTGCCACCACGACGAGCCGATCAGGAAGTGGGCCGTCCAGGCGGCCACAAACATCGCGGCCACCACGGCACCGCGTACGGCGTAGTAGGCCGGCCGCCGTTCCAGCAGGCCGGCCTCGGAGATCTGCCGGTTCAGAGCGGCGAAGTCGCTCCCGGTTGTACGTGTGGACTGCATCGGCGACTCCCTCGCGACGTGCCCCGGCCACGATGACGTCGGCCGGGAGCGGCACTGGACGAGGCTGCGGAGTCCGGACAGCCACTTTATCGCGCGGAAAGTACCCCGTCCGGCGATCGAGCAAACGCCGTCACCGCCGGACCGGGCGGTCGGGCAGCAGGCGTTCCTCCAGGTCCAACTCGTGTTCCAGGACGCGCAGGCCCTCGTCGGGGAGCTGGCCGGAGTCACGCCACCGCAGCAGTTCGGTGCGCTGGGCGTCGATCGCCACCCGGCGTACGTGCAGGGCGGCCTCGTACATCGGTGAGACCGGGGTGACGTCGGAGTCGCTCTTGCGCAGCAGCGCCAGCCGGCCCCGGTACCGGGTCAGCCGGGTACGCAACTGCTTGCGCATCGTGTCGATGACCTGGGTATGGATGTCGTCGTGCTCCTCGGCCTCCAGGTCGTCCAGGGCTCCCAGGGCCGCTTCGACCGAGGCGGAGCGGGCTTCGTTGCGTACCCTTGCCTGGTCGTTGTCGTCGGCGCGCAGCTTGAGCGCTCGCACGAGCGGGCCGAAGGTCAGTCCCTGGCCGACGAGCGTGACCAGCACGACCACGAACGTGCAGAACAGCAGCAGGTCGCGATCCGGGAACGGCTCGCCGCTCTCGGTGACCAGCGGAATCGTGAAGATCGCGGCAAGGCTGATCACGCCGCGGGTGCCGGTCCAGCTCATGGCGACCACTTCGCGGCCGGTCAGCGGCTCCTCACCCTTGTCCGACCGGTCGTTGCCGAGCCAGGTGTGCAGCGATCGCGGCAGCGACTGGGTCAGCACCAGCCACAGCGGGCGCAGCAGCAGGACCACGCCGACCGTGATCGATACGGCGATGACGATGGTGCTGGTGTCGTATTTCGCGAGGCCGCGGACCACGGCCGGCAGCTGCTGGCCAATCAGCAGGAACACCAGGCCTTCGAGCAGGAAGTCGACCAGCCGCCAGACCGCGCTGGTCTGCAGGCGTCCCGCGCCGGACGCCGCCCTCGGCCGGTGGTGCCCGACGATCAGCCCGGCCACCACGACCGCGAGCACGCCGGAGACGTGGATCTCCTCGCCGATGAGGTAGGCGCAGAACGGGGTGCTGAGCGAGACCGCGTTGGCGATCAGCGGGTCGCCACTGATCGGCCGGGACAGGATCCGCACCACGTAGGCGACCACCATGCCGACCACGACGCCACCCACCGCGGCGATCACGAACTGGCCGAGCGCGGACGTCGCCGAGAAATCGCCGCCGACCGCCGCCGCGACGGCGACGCTCAGGATGGTCAGCGCGGTGGCGTCGTTGAGCAGCCCCTCACCTTGGATCAGCGTGACGATCCGGGGTGGCAGTCCGGCCTTGCGACCGACCGCGAGGGCGGCCACCGGGTCAGGTGGCGCGACCGCCGCGCCGACCGCGATGCCGGCGGCCAGGGTCGCGCCGGTGACGAACCACGCGAAACCCAGGCCGATCAGCAACGCGGTCAACAGAACCAAGACCACGGAAAGACTCACTACGGTACGGAGATTGCGGCGGATACCCAGCAGTGAGGAGTCCAGTGCCGCGCTGTAGAGCAGGGGCGGCAGCACGAACGTCAGGACGACGTCGGGGTCGAGCGAGATGTTGGGTCCCGGGAGCAGCGCGTACCCGACGCCGATGACGGGCAGCATCGCGGCGGCCGGCAGCCCGGTGTGGTTGGCGATCCACCGCACCAGGACGACGACCGCGACGGCGGCCAGGACGAAAGCCAGCAAGTGCTCGACGCTCATGCCTCATCCTCCCGGATCGGCGCCGGAAGGACGTGCGGATGGCGGACGGGCGTGTCAGCCGATGATCGCCGCGGCCACCGCCGAGAAGATCGCCCCGACCAGCAGAGACGCGCCGGAACCCGCGCCGACGATCGCGCTCGGCGCGACATTTCGGGCACGGGCGATGGGTACGCCCACCAGCGAGACGATCGTCACCAGAACCGCGATCACGTAGATGAACGGGTACCCGAGGATCGCGGCGACCGGGAACAGGTGCACACCGACCACGAAGGCGATCCACGCGGACATCAGTTCGCGCCGGCGCAGCACGGCCAGGACCACGGACCCGGCGGCGGCCGCGGCGAACTCGATGCCGACGACGATGCCGAACGTCCGGCTGGTGTCCTCGTCGAAGACGGTGGCGGTCCAGTGCTGCGAGGCGATCCGCCCGCCGGCAGCCGCGGTGATCACGGCGGCGACCGTGCCGGCGATCAGGAACGGCCGCCAGCCGCGCGGCGGGTCCTCCTGTGCCCAGCCGAACCACGTGGTGGCGAAGAATCCGAAGATCACCGCGGTCATCGCGACGTCACGTACGTGTTCGGCGAGCATGCCACCCCTTCGTCCTATGGGGACACGAGTCTGGCACCTCAGAGCAAGCTGTCCAGCTCCCGGTCGATCACCGTCTGTGCCCAGCCGTCCTGCTGGTCGGGGCGGACCAGCAGGTGGAAGGCCAGCCCGTCGACCAGGGCATGCAGCCGATCGAGATGCGGCCCGGCCTCTCCACCGGCAGCCTCTCCCTTGGCGGCTTCGATCGCCCGGGCGCAGACGTCGCGGACGACCGCGTCCGTGGCGTTCCAGAGCGGCTGCAGCGTCTCGTCGGCCAGCGCGGCCATACCGAAGGCGAGGAAGACCTCCATCTCGAGGCGGCGCTGCTGGTCGAGCGGCAGGAGTTCGAGCAGGGCGGCACGGGCCCAGGCGCGGCCGGTGAGGCCGGCAGGCAAGGCAGCGACGCGTCCGGACAGATGTTCCGAGACCGCGATGATCGCCTTCTCCCGGACCACGGCCTGGCTCGGGAACGTGTATCGCAGCGAGCTCGGCGCCAGCCCGGCCTGCGCGGCCACCCGGCGCACGGTCAGCGCGGTGATGCCCTCGCGGGCGATCACCTGCCAGGCGGCGTCGATGACGGCACGGTCACGGGCGGCGGCGTCCAGGATCCGGGGCATGAAGAAATAGTCGCACAGTCGTACGGAAACGTGCTATACCTTTAGTCGCACAGTCGTACGGAAAAGAAGTGAGGTTCCCATGGCCTGGACCGTGCTCATCGTGTCCGGACTGCTGGAGGCGGTCTGGGCGACCGCCCTCGGCGCCTCCGGAGGGCTGCGCAAGGTGCGGCCGACCGCACTCTTCGCGGTGTCGATCGTGCTCAGCATGGTCGGTCTGGCGTACGCGATGCGGACCCTGCCGACCGGGACCGCCTACGCCGTCTGGGTCGGGATCGGCGCCGTGCTGACCGTCGTGCTGGCCGTGCTGCGCAAGGTGGAACGGCTCACCCTCACCCGGGCAGCGCTGCTGACCGTGCTGATCGGGTGCGTCGTCGGACTGAAAGTGGTCAGCTGATGCCCTGGATCGTCCTTCTCGTCAGCGCCGTGCTCGAAGCCGTCTGGGCGACCGCCCTCGGCCAGAGCGACGGCCTGAGCCGGCCGCTGCCGACGGTGGTCTTCGGTGTCGGCATCACGCTCAGCATGGCCACCCTCGGCTGGGCCACCAAACACATCCCGATCAGCACGGCGTACGCGATCTGGACCGGGCTCGGCGCCGCACTGACCGTCACCTACGCGATGCTGACCGGCCACGAGGCGGTCAGCGCGATGAAGATCGTCTTCCTCTGCGGCATCGTCGGCGCCGTGATCGGTCTGAAGCTGGTCAAGGCGCCGGAGAAACCGGTTCAGAACCAGCAGGGATGACCCTCGCGGGCGCTGCCCTTCGTGAGGGTCTGCTCGTCGGAGCCGTCCATCCGCTCGATCACTATCTGCGGATGGTTGAGGTCACCGCGGGTGTACGCGATCCACGCACCGTCCGGTGACCAGGTCGGGTCCATCTCGCGAGCCTCGTCCTCGGTGACCGGCTGGGCGTTGGAGCCGTCCGCGGCGATCGCCCAGATGTCGTAGTTCTCGCCGTCGACCTTCTTGGTGAACAGGATGTGCGCGCCGTCCGGGGAAACCGCCGGGTCCAGGGAGTCACCGAGCTCGGCGTCGGTGAGCCGGGTGCCGGGCTCCTGCGGGTCGGCGAGGTTCAGCTCGAAGAGCGAGCGGACACCGTCCTGCGCGGCCCAGTAGATGATCGACGTGCCGTCACCGGAGTAGATCGGGTCGTCCTTCGCGGCGTCCGACGTGGTCAGCTGCCGGGGCTCGCCGCCGGCGACCGGGATCGTGAAGATCTGGCTGACCTCGCCGACCTTCTTGACGTACGCCACCTCGGTGTCGTCCGCCGACCAGACCACCCGGCCGCCGGTGACGTCCTCGACCAGCGGGCGCCGATCGCCGCCGTCGCGGTTCATCACGTAGATCGTGGCCGTGTTGCCGACCCGGTTCGTCAGGGCGATCTGCTGGCGGTCGTTGGACCAGCGCGGCAGCGTGTCGCCGGGAACGCTGCCGGGCAGGTCACGCCGGCTGCCGTCGGCCGCGTTGAGGTACTGGATCCGGGTCTTCCAGGTGTCCGTGTTCATCTCGCCGCCGGTGTCCACCCGGACCAGCAGGTTCGCCGCCGGGATCGCGCCCGGCACGGCGGATGCCGCGGTGGAGGCTCCCGGGGTGGTGCCCTTGGCAGCGTCGTCGTCCTTCGAGCCGAGGTTCGACAGGACGATGCCGATCGCGGCCGCGACCAGGACGAGCGCCGCGGCGCCGGAGACCAGCATCGTTCGCTTGCGCCGCGCGGGAGGCACGGGCGGTGATCCCGCGCCATAGGTGGCGGGGATGAACTGGGTGCTCGGCTCAAAATCACCATCAGACCCCGACGAGCCAGACATGGGTACGGTCGTGCCGGCCGTCCTGGTGGCATCCGGAGCCGCGGGTGACAGCGGCACGGTCGAGGAGACCGGGGCGTGCGTCATCGGCACGGGCGTCGTGGGCGCGGGGTGTGCCGGCGGCGTGGGCCCTGTGGGCGCGGGGTATGCCGGCGCGGGGTATGCCGGCGTGGGCACTGTGGCCGCGGGTGTTGTCGGCGCGAAGGCGGCGGCCGGAGAGGACGGCGCGAACGAGGCCGGCGCGGGCGAGATCGGCAGGGCTGCGGCCTGGGCGGCTTCCAGGGCTGCGGCGTGGGCTTCGGCTTCGGCGGCGGCCCAGGGGTCGACGGGCTCGCGCAGGTCGGTGAAGTCCTGCTTGTGCGCTGGGCGCGGAGGGAATTCCCGGGGATCCCAGCGGTTCGCGGGCGGTGAAGAAACCGGTGCCGCCTGGGCCGGAACGGGCGGCTGGGCCTGCGCTTGAACCGGAGCCGGCGATGTCGGGGCCTGGGCCGGGGCCGTCGGAGCCTGGGTCTGGGCTGTCGGGGCCTGGGCTGTCGGGGCTGGTTCGGTGGCGGCGGTTTCGGTCGGGGGGCCGCCGTTGGAGACGGCCACTATCGACTCGGCGCGGGAGATTTCGGAAGCGGATTCGACGGTGGGTGCGATGCCATTGCTCGCGGTTGCCCCGGGAACGGATGGCGAGTCCGGGGAGGCCGCTGTTTCCGTACCGTTGAAGGTGTTTGACCGAGAGTGACCATCGCCTGCTCCGAAGGAGAGGGCGATCGAGGCGGGGACGGCGACGGAGGCGGCGCCGAGGGCGACGCTCAGTTCGGGGTGGGCGTCGATCACTACGGGGCGGCCGAACTCTTCCGTGAGCACCCTCGCCACCAGCGGAATCCGTGACGAGCCGCCGGCCAGGAGGATGCCGCTGAGCTGTTCGGGTTTGACGCCGGCGGAGCGCAAGGCGCGCTGGGTGGCGTCGACGGTGTCGCGGATCGCGAGGGTGATCAGGGCTTCGAAGTCGGACCGGGTGATGTGCACGCGGGTGTGCCGGCCGGGGAGCGCGACCGGAACTGTCACCTCGGTGTCGAACGACAGGGATTCCTTGGCCTCGATGCAGTCGCGGCGCAGGCGGGCGAGGGCCGGCGCCGTTTCCGGATCGGTGAGGTCGACGCCGTCGAGCGCGCCGAGAACATGGGCATAAACGGCCGCGTCGAAATCGCCGCCACCGAGTTGATCAACGCCTTCGGGAGTGCCGAGCAGCGTGAAGGAGTCGCCCTCGCGGCGGATCACGGCCACGTCGAAGCTACTGCCGCCGAGGTCGTAGACGGCGGCGGTCTCGCCGGGCGCGAGGCCTCGCCAGCGCGCGACCGCTTCCGGCTCGCTGAGCAGATGCACCGGACCGACGTCGGCGAGCCGGATCGCCTGGTCGAGTTGCTCGCGTTTGTACGGACCCCAGTGCGCCGGGTAGGTGAGCTCGACCGACGCGGGCGGGCCGCCCTGCTGGCGGGTGACGGTGTCGAGGACGTATCGCAGCAGCTTGCCGGTCAGCGCGTGGGCGGAGAACGGCATGCCGCCGGCGAGGATCGGCACCGAGTCGCCGAGGCGTCGTTTGAACTCGCGGGCGAGGCGGCCCGGCTCGTCCTGGCCGCGCCGCTCGGCGGCCTCGCCGACCAGAAGGCCGCCGTCCTCCTTGACGAACACCGCCGACGGGATCTCCATGCGGCGTGCGCCCAGCCGGGCAGACTCGACCCGCCCACCGGTCAGCACGGCCGCCGCCGTGTGGGTGGTGCCGAGATCGATGCCCAGGCCGTAGTCCGCTGTCACGTCTTAAGACCTTAGGGGTTGACGGCTACCGTCCTCATCCTCCGGGCGGCGGACTCGTGTAGACGGTGGGATCGCCCTGCTTTATCCATACGTCAGCGTTGTCGATGGGTAGGAATGATCGGTCACCGCCCGGTTCGCGGCTTGTCGGCACGGTGTCACCGTTCGGCAGATGCATGATGAAATTGACCGGCTTCGTGTCGTCTGCCAGGGCGATGTCGTATTCCGCCCATCCGCCGGCGATCCGGGTGGGTGGCATCGGCCGGTCCCAGCCGATCGTCGCGAGCAGTGCCGGGTCGACGGATTCACCCCAGAGGTGCAGGCCCCAGCCGTCGTAATCGGCCGCCGGTCGCTGGTAGTGCAGGGTGGCCGTGGTCAACGGCGGCCCGGCATATCGGACGGTCCGGATTGCCTCCGCGGTGTTCAGCCGTGCCCGATATCGGACAGTGGTGCCGGCTGTCAGGTTCAGCGCGGAGAGGTCGTCGAAAGCCGTGTAGGCCGGTGAGGAACTGTCGGTTCCGATCGGGGTCCACGGTCCGCCGGCGACGCTGCGGTCGAAGCTGACGACGTGCGTGCCGCGTTCCGGGTCGGCGGTGGCCCGGATTTCGACGCGGTCGCGGACGTTGCTGTTCTCGGCGGGTGCCTCGATCGTGAGTTTCGGGGCGGGGACGCGGGTGGTTCCCGGGGTGCTGATGGCGGTGTGGTTGCCGTTGTCGAGGACGACCGCTTTGTAGTGGACGGGTGTGCCGGATTTCAGGGCGCTGACGTCGTGGAACACGCGATAGGGAGCGGTGTCGTCGGTGCCGATGGGCACCCAGCCGTTATTCCCGGTTTTTTGGTAGAACGTCACTTCGTAGAAGGAGTCTCCGGCGACGTTTGCTGCGACCTGGATCCGGCTGGGACTCTCGGCGCCCACCGTCAGCGCGGCGGAGGGTGCCTTTCGTGAATACGGGATCTTGCCCGTTTTGTAGACGACGGCGGAGAGCGGCGGAATGGTGACGGTGATGTTCTTACCGTTAGCTTTTGCCTTGCCGTTGCCATAAACGCGCTCTATATTATTGGCGCGCGCATAGGTGGGAATCGTTGCCGTGGTTGCCGTCTCGCCGTTGTTGAGCGCCACCACGTATTCCTGCTGCTGCCGGCGATCAATCCGGGAGAACGCGTAGACATTGCCCTCGGCATATCTGTTCTGGTGGGCGCCGTCGCGCAGAGCCGGATGCTGGCGAGTCACCGCCGCCAGACCGCTGATCGCCTGATAGAGCGGATGTCCGGGGACGAAGTTGTCCTGCGCGTGGGTACTACCGGTGCCGAGCAGGTCGTCGTCGAGATATTCCGGAACGTGGCTCGCGAACATCGTCTGCCGGGCGTCCTGGTCACCACCCGGGCCGGTGAATCCCTGCTCGTCGCCGTAATAGACGACCGGGTTGCCGCGCGAGAAGTACATCAACTCGTGGGCGAGGCGGTCCCGGGCCAGCCATTCCGCGTCGCTAGCGCCCGGATTGTCGGTCACCACGAAGTTGCCGATCCGGCCCATGTCGTGATTGCCGAGGAACGTCGGCAACTCGTAGACGTTGGAGTCGGCGTCGGTGTACCAGTCGTCGCCAGCGAAGAACTCCCCCAGGTCGGCGGCGCTTGTCCCCTTCGAGGCGAAATCGCGGGCCGCGGCCTGGAACGGGAAGTCGAGGACCGCCTGCATCCGGTTCCGGGTGGTGTACTGCGAGGTGAAACTACGGCTCGTGTCGAAGACCTCGCCGAACATGAAGAACTCGCGTTTGCCCTGCGATCGGGCGTACGAAAGAACCTCGGGCCCGAACTTCTGCCAGAACGCGTCGTCGACGTGTTTCATCGTGTCGATCCGGAACCCGTCGATGCCGAAATCGGCGATCCAGGTCTTGTAGATGTCGATCATTCCGCGGACGACGCGAGGGTTCTCGGTGAACAGGTCGTCCAGGCCGAAGAAGTCGCCGTAATAGGAGTTCTCACCGGTGAACGTGGTGTCGCCGCGGTTGTGGTACAGGTTCACGTCGTTGAGCCAGGCGGGCGTCTTGAGGTTTTTCTCGCTCTCGTCGAGGACCGGGGTGTAGGGGAAATTCAATGTCGGGAACGGGTTCGGATAGTCCCGATCGTCGAACGGCTTTCCGTCCGCCGTCCGATACGGCTCGGCATCCTTGCTGACATAGGGCATCCGGGCGCCCTCTTCGTAACCGATCACGTCAGCGGTGTGGTTGGTGATGATGTCGAAGTAGACCTTCATCCCCTTGCGGTGCGCGGACTCGACCAGCGCGCGCAGCTCCTCGTTGGTGCCCAGGTGCGGGTCGATCCGGGTGAAGTCGGTGATCCAGTAACCGTGGTACCCGGCCGACGGGCCGTCCTCCAGCTGCACCGCCTTGTTCGTGAAGCTCGGCGTCAGCCAGATCGAGGTGGTGCCCAGTTCCCGGATGTAATCGATGCGCTGCAGCAGCCCGGTCAGGTCGCCGCCGTTGTAGAAGCCCTTGCGAGTCGGGTCGAACCCGGAGACGAGTGGATCGCCGGGCAGGCCGCCCCGATCGTTGCCGGTGTCGCCGTTGGCGAACCGGTCGGCCATCACGAAGTAGAAGTTCTCGTCGGTGACCGGGCCCCTCAGCGAGTGCAGGCCCGCTTCGCTCCGGCCGGCCTCGGCAGGTGTGGCGGCCATCGTGCCGGCCAGGACGGTGGACAGGATCACGGCAGCTGCGCGACGGATCGACATATGCGTATACCCCCGGCCGCGATCGTAAGCGATTGCGGGCCTGTTGCCAGAGGGTTACGTTGCGGACATCGACAAACCTCACTGTCAGGGGGCCGTTATCGTGCCGATCAGTCGTCGTACCGCTCTCGCCGGTGGCGCCGGGGTCGCCGCCGGCCTGGCCGTTCCCGGAATCGCCGCCGCCGGTTCCACCAGCGTCCGCTTCACGCTCGGCGCCGAGACCCTCGACGGCGGCGAGCAGATCACGTCGCTCACTCTGGACACCTCCCGGCTCGGGACGATCTCCCCGGGCAGCGTCACCACCAGCACTTTCACCGTGCACGCAACGGCGACGAGCCCACTGCCTCTCGCCCCTGGCGACCAGATCTTCAGTGAATACGATCTCGACCGTACGGTCACCGCCGCCCGGGTCGACCGGCGCGGGAACATCGTGCTCTCGCTGGATCACGCCGAGGGGCAGATCGGCGGCGGCACGCTCGGGTACATCGCGAGCAAGGGGCGCAACGTCCGGCTCGACCTGGTCTACACCATCACGCAGAACGCGCCGGTTTCCGTACGCGGCCGGCCGGTGACGATCTCCCGGTTCGTCCAGGGCCGGTTGGTCAATCGTGAGGTGGACGCGTTCAGTTACCACGAGTCGGCATCAGGCATGAAATACCGGTTCTTCTCGGCCTTCGACACGAGTAAGCGTCCGCTGGTCGTCTGGCTGCACGGCGGCGGCGAGGGCGCGTCGCTGCCGGACGGCTACTACGACAACGAGACGACGCTGCGGGCCAACCGCGGGGCGCTCGGATTCGCCACCCGCGAGGCACAGCGGATCTTCGGCGGCGCCCACGTGGTCGTGCCGCAGTCCTTCTCGTACTGGATGGAGGACGGCGACCGATTCGCGCCGCTGATCCGCGAGATCGTCCGCGAGGTGGTCCGCAAGCACCCGGTCGACACCGACCGGATCCACGTGGTGGGCTGCAGCAACGGCGGCTACATGAGCATGAAGATGACGGTGGAGTACCCGTCGCTGTTCGCGTCGTCGGTGCCGATCTGCGGCATCGTCACGAATCTGATCTCCGACGCCGAGCTGACCGCCATCCGCACGCCGTCGTGGCTGGTCACGTCGCTGGACGACACCACGGTGCCGCCGGAGCCGAACACGATCCACGCCTCCGAGGTGATCCCGGGGGCACGGGTGACCCTGTATGACGAAGTGACCTGGAACGGTCATCGGTTCCCGGGCCATTGGTCGTGGATCTATGTGGCTCGCAACGATCGCGGTTATTGGCAGTGGATGGCCCGCCAGCGCCGTTGATCACTCGGTGGCGTAGTCACCGTTGGAGACGTCGAAGAGCAGCGACTGCCAATAGCCGTCATCGTCACTGACGGCCAGTGGATCCACGGCACGGATGCTCGCCCGCAACTGCTCGGTGCGTTCCAGGAACGGGTCCAGGTCGTAGGGTCCGGTCAACTCCTTCACCGCCGCGTCCAGGAGCGCGAGGCACTCCCGGAACGCGGCGGGCGAGGAGTTCACGAAATAGCTCTCGCGGGCCGGCATCCGGGCGAAGACGATCTCGCCTTTCGCCGGGTCCACGAAGAAGTCGGAACCGGGCTCCTCTTCGAAGCCGATCCGGAGCAGATCGCGCCCGAGGACGTCGACCAGGTCCGCGGTGCCCGAGGCCGGCTCGTGCGGCGTGAACACCAGGGCAACCTCGGGAAGGCCCACACTCTGCAGCTGCTCACGAGCCTGATCCTCACGCACCACACTGACGTACGGCGCCGAGTATCGATGTTCCCGCATGAGCCTTCCCTTCGTTGATCGTGTCCGCGCCTACATCACCGCGCGAACGGGTTGCCCCAGTTACCGCTCTTCGCATCACGGAACGCCTGCCGAACGAACTTCAAGCGTTCCTTCTGCGCCGCGGTCGCCAATGCCGATCCGGACTTGTCCCAGGGCCAAGTGTAGGAAACCGGAATTCCCGCCTCGGCCATCTCCCTGCGACACTGGTTCCGTCCGACGCAGGGCTGGAACTCCACGTACATCTCGATGATCGAGCTGCCGTACTGGCGATGCAACCGCTGCTCCCCGTGGTTGTCCCTGCCACCGATCGAGTGGTCCACGGCGATTCTCTCCACACCGTTGTCGTCCCGGTACCGCACTGCGGCATACGTGTTGCCGGTGT
The DNA here is from genome assembly GCF_003259845.1 of Actinoplanes lutulentus. Taxonomy (GTDB): domain Bacteria; phylum Actinomycetota; class Actinomycetes; order Mycobacteriales; family Micromonosporaceae; genus Actinoplanes; species Actinoplanes lutulentus. The sequence goes on along the minus strand of NZ_QLMJ01000022.1, from coordinate 135,460 downwards.
TCCCGGACTGCAGGCGGGCCTGGATGACGGCCTGGCTGAGATCGGTGCTTCCGTACTCGACCTGGCAGTTGTGAACCAGGAGCGAGGTCTGGTCGGCGATGACGAAGTAGGTGTGGAGGTTGCTGACCGTCAGGTTGTAGACCGTGGCGCTCGGCGCGGTCCACCGCTTGATCGCACTGATCTGGACGTAGCTGCCGGAACCGGTCCGCAGCCACTGCCCCGGCTTCAGGTCGGTGGCCTCGACCCACTTGCTCAGCTCCGGCACCCAGAACGGGTGGCCGTCGGTGGCGGTGACCTTCTCGTCGGAGTCGAGGGTGATCTCCACGAGGTGCTTGACCCCGGAACCGGTGATCGTCGCGGTGACCTGCTCGATCCGGGTCTCCCCGGTCTCCGGGTCGGTCACCTTGACCTCGTCGCCGGGTTCGACGTCCTCGATGGCCTTCGTGGAGCCGTCCGCCAGCAGGACCTTGGTGCCCGGGACGAAGCTGTTGTTCAGACAGGACGGGCCACCGGCGTCACCGGCGCCGTCACCGGACTTGCCGCCACCACCGTCACCGCTGGTGCCGCCATTGCTGCGGTTGGACGCACCGGAGGCACCACCGGGCTTGGCTTTCCCACCACCGCCGCCGGACGAGACCGACGAGCCGGACGGGTTGGCCTTCGCCTGCGCCTGTTTCTGACCTGGGCTACCGGTCTTCTTGGCACCGTTGGTTGCCGAGTTACTCGTGGTGTTGACCTTGTCGGCGGCTTTCTTCTTCGCCGCCTGTGCCGCCTTCTTCGCTCGCTCGATGGCCAGCTTCTTGGCGTTCAGTGCTGCCGTCTCCGCGGCCCGGGCCGCCGCGATCACCGCTTCGGCGGCCTTCTTCGCCGATCGGAACGCCTGAATGGCGGCGATCGTACGGTCGATGGCCTTGGCGATCTTGGGCAGCTTCATCAGCTTGCCCCACGGAATAGCGCCCAGGATCAGGCTTCCGCAGGCCCACATGTCGCCGCCGAAGCAACCGATCGCGTCGGCCAGACCGATGAACTCGGAGAGGATGCCCCACGCCGCCGACAGGATCACGTCCGTCAGCGACTTACCCATCATCGCCTGGGCGTCCGCGACCTGCGCGGCCGAAAGTCCTGCTCCGGCGAGCGCCGCAGCCATCTCGGAGGCGTTCAGAGTGATCGACATACCGGTCGGGTCGGAGTGCGTGACCGGGTTGTTGTGGGAGTACGTGTAGCCGTTTGTCTGCTGCGGGTCGGTGAGATCGAGTACCGGGTCCGCGGAGAGGAACCGGCCGACGGCCGGATCGTAGAAGCGCGCGCCCAGCGGGACGAAACCGGAGGCGTCGTCGCTGGTTGCCCCCAGGAATCCGGTGTGGGTCTGCATGTTCTGCGACAGGTATGACGCACCGCGCTGGTTGCCGAACGCGTCCTGCTTGCGCAGCTTGTAACTCATCCCGGAGGCCAGCGCGACCTCGGCGTTCGGCGTGCCCTGGTGATCGCTGGTGATCGCCACCAGGCCGGCCGAGCCGTTGCCGTACGCGTACCTCATCACCGTGCCACCCGGCGCCGGGTAACTGCGCTGGGTGTTGACCAGCGCACCGCCCTTGAGCACGGTGATCTCGGACTCGCCCAGGTGCAGGGTGGCCTGCTTGTCCTTGCCCTGGATGGTCATCAGGCGGCCGCCGCTGGGACCGTAGATGAAGCGGGTCTCGTTCTGCGGCTGCCACTGCTGTGCCAGTGACGTCGTGTCGCAGGCGGCGAGGACCAGCGGGGTGGCGCTGGCCGAGTTGGCGTCCTTGACCATGACGCACAGCCCGGATGCCGGGTGGGCGAGCTGGCCGGTCGTGGTGTTGCGCTTGAAGTTCTGCGCGGCGCTGCCGTCACACTTCTGCAGCTTCACCGCCGAGGTGGCCGTGTTCGCCGCCGGCTGCGCACACCACTTGTTGTCGTAGATCGTCAGCGCGCCGAGGTTCGGATCCGTCTGCTCGGACGAGCGGACGAAGCCCCACTTCTGCGCGATCGTGTTGTTGCACGAGTACAGGTGGATCGCGGTGCCGACCGCGGCGGTACCGCCGCTCAGGTCGATGCACTTGTCGGCGAGACCGATGTAGGCGGACTTGCCGTTGTTGCCCTCGCCGGTGATCCGCTCGACCTGGCCGTCGTGGGTCCAGGCCACCTGCTGGCTGTCGCCGGTCTGCACCGAGGTGACCGACGTGGTCTCGCCGGTGAGCGCGTAGAGCCGGGTCGCCTCGGCCTTGACCTGGGCGCCGCCCGCGGTCACGTAGGCCTTGCTGACCTTGGTCAAGGTCTGCGGCTGGCTGCCGTCGGCCTTGCCGTAGTCGTAGGTGGTGGTGCTGGTGATGGCAGCCGAGTCGGCGGCCGGGTTGCCGGTGAGGTTGCGCTCGACCAGCTTCGTGCGGTTGCCGCGCAGGTCGTACTCGTACTCCTGCCAGTAACCAGCGCCGTCGGCACCGGCGACGGCGTTGACGACGCCGCTGCTGATCGGGCCGGCCGCGCAGGTGGCCTGGTCCTTCGACGTCCAGGCCTTGGTGAGCTGGCCGATCGTGTCGTAGGTGAAACACTGCCGCTCGGCGGTCGCTGCCGCCTGCTCCCGGATCGCGGTGACGTTGCCGGCGTCGTCGTACCCGTAGGAACGCGACGACACCAGGTACGTGTTGCTGCTACCGAGCTGTTCGCGGTGGGTCATCTGCTTGGTCAGCGCACCGCTGGCCTCGTCGTAACCCGCCGTCGCCCACACCCGGTACGGCTGCGCGCCGAGGGTGGAGCGCAGCACCTGGCCGGAGGGCGAGTACACCGTCTCCGCGCCGTACCAGTCCTTGCCGGAGACCGAGAGCGGCAGGCCGTCGTTGGTGTAACGGACCAGCAGCTTCTCGGCCGGCAGGCTGCCGACCGCCGGCAGGCTCGCCGTCTCGGTCAGCCCGGTGTCGGTGTAGCTGTAGTTGTAGCTGTAGCTGCTCTTGAGACCCCACGTGGTGGCGACCGAGGCCGGGATGGAAATGGTGGTCGCGGTCGGCTGGTAGTCGGGGGTGAAGCCGCTGATGCTCTGGGTGTAGCCGAGACCGTCGGTGTACCTGGTGACGGTGGTGGGCAGGCCCTTGCCGTTGGTGGCCTTGTCGTACGTGTAGTCGGCGAGAAGCGTGCCGTCCTTGCCACCGAGGCGCTGCTGCTTCGGGCGTGCCAGCGCGTCGTACTCGTTCCAGACCACCACGCCACGGGCGTTGGTGGTCGTCACGACCTGGTCGAACTTGTCGTACGTGTTCGTGGTCGTGCCGGTGTCCGGGTCGGTGGCGCTGACCAGCCGCCCGCGCAGGTCGTAGGACCAGGTCCACGGATGAGCGGTGTCGGCCGAGTTGGTGGCCTTCACCATGTAGCCACGGCTGTTGTACTCGTAGCGCATCGTCGTGAACGTGGTGCGGGCCGTGTTCGTGAAGGTGTCGACGCGCGTGGTGCGGCCGAGCGCATCGTTGAACATCCGGTACGAGGCCGAGCCGGCCGGGTTGATGACGGTGGACCAGTCGGCGCCGTACTGGTACTTGGTGCCCCGGGCCGGTGTGTCGGTGCCGTCGAGGACCGGGATCTCCTCGACGACGCGGCCCATGTCGTCGTAGATGTACCGGGTGGCGTTCGGGATCGCCGTGTCCGCGAGCGGGGAGAACAGCTGGCCGCTCGGAGTGCCTTCAGTGAAGTAGGCGTTGTTGGTACGCCGGATCTCGCCCGAGGCGTTGTAGATGGTGTCGGTGACCAGCCGGCCGCCGCCGGTGCCCTGCTCCTGACTCTGCCGTTCCCGGCCGAGCCCGTCATAGATCGACACCGACGTGTGCCACGTGCCGTCGTGCCCACGGTTCTTGGTGGTCACGTACGGCGGCAGCGAGTCGACGCCCTCCGCCGGGATGCTCGGCAGTGTGTAGGTGGCGGTGAAGTCCGGCGCGTCCTTCGACCGGCCCGGGCCCCACGCGGTCACCATCCGGCCCAGCGCGTCGTAGGCGGCGCCGCTGACCAGGTTGTTGATGTCGACCGTCTGCACCGTGACAGCGCGGCCCGGTTCGAGCGTCTGGGTCTCGGTGAAGTCGAGCGCGTTCGCGCTGATGACCTTGTACACCTGCCCGTTGGCGGGCTCGTACGTGATCTTCGAGGTGTTGCCGTCGTCGTCGGCCGTCGTCTTGACCCGGCCGATGTTGTCGTAGGTGGTCACGGAGTCCGACTGGAACCCGGTGCCGTCGTCCTTCAGCGACCAGGTCTGGGTGACCTGTCCCCGGTGGATGTCGGTGGACGGGACGCTGCCATACGACATGTAGTCGTAGGCGACCCGCGACCCGGAGGTCAGCGACGCCAGCGTGTCGAACGTGGCCTTCGTGCAGGTGGTCGGGCTGGTGCGGGTCTGCTTGGTCAGGCCGATGAGGTTCTTGGCCGTGTGGTGCAGATACTCCAGCTTCGTGCAGGACTCGTCGCCGGTCTTGTCGATGTCGCCGAGGGACTCGACGGTCTGCGGCAGGCCGTATTCCTCGTCGAACGTCGTCTTCGTCTCGACCGTACGCAGGTCGCTGGTGTCGTCGCCGGTTCCAGAGGACCTCGTGTACGTGATCTGGCGAGGCTCGGTGACCCGCCAGGCCCGCAGCGGCGTCAGCCCGTCCCCGAGATCACGCTCGGCCAGCTTGGTCGCCACCGGGACGTTCACACTTCGGGTGAGCCAGCCGGTCGCGGTGTCCGCCGTGTCGGTGGCGTATGTCAGCTCCTCGGCGATCCGGCCCGCGAACGGCTCCCGGTCCTTCGCGATCTCGGTGCCGTTCACGTCGGTGACCGGGACCGAATCTCCCATGCCCTGGAAGAACCGGGTGACCGACTTGCTGCGCCGCGCCGCGGTCTCGTCGTCGTCGATGCCGGTGTAAACGGCCGTCTGCCGGAACCCGGCGAACTGCGAATACGTCCGCGTCGCCTTCTTGCTGAACTCGCCCTCGGACAGCTTCCACCGCGGCCCGGAGTACTCGTACTCGGTACGGCTGTCGGTGCCGCCGTCCACGTTCGGCGACTCGATGATCGCGGTCACCACGTACTTGTGGAACCAGTCGATGTCCTCGACGTCGCCGTCCGGGTGCCAGAACGCCGGGAAACAGAGCCGGGTGTTGGCCTTCAGCTCGGCGGTGTCGCCCTTGCCGGGCAGCCCGCTGCCGGTCGCACAGGCGCCGGTCGGCGTGTTGTATTCGACCCAGGTCTCGCCGAGGTACTCGTTGATGACCCGGGCGATCCGCAGCCGCGAGAAACTCGGCCGGGCGTCGTTGTCGAGCCGGTTCGGCATGTCCTCGGTGTTGGCCATGAACCGGACCGGGTTGAGCTTGATGCCCGCCCCGTCGGTGCCGAAGCCGGTGCGTGTGACGGAGTCCAGCCACAGCGCCGTGTTCGCGCCCATCCGCAGCGTCGGGAAGCTCTGCGCGAGCTGGTACTCGTCGACCTTCTGCAGCGCCGTCGAACCCTGGGTCCGCTGCGCCAGCGTGGTGATCTTGTCGAGGCGGTACCTGCTGAAGAACGACGGTGACGCGTTCCAGCACATCTTGCCGGACTCACAGCGCAGGTCAGCCGGAGTGTCGTACCAGATCCGGTAGTTGCCCGGGTTCTTGCTGGTGAAGTTCTCCTCGGTGCAGGTCAGGCTGCCCTCGGTGTAACACCGCTGCTGCACGTCGAAGGTGACCCGGCCCAGCGGCGCCGCGGTGTAGACGGTGTCCTTGCGCTGACCGTAGTCGATGCGCTTGAGGTAACCGGCCCGGTGGTACTTGACCGGGTCCTTGAAGTTGAAGTTCGGCGCGTAGTAGTTGAGCTCGCGACCCCAGTACATGCTCATCGCGTTGCCGTGCACGTCCTCGACGTAGTCGAGGTTCCAGCGCCAGCCCTGGTAACAACTGGACTCGGTCCACTTCGCCTTGTAACACGGCTCGTCGGCGTGGTTGCCGTAGACCGGAACGGTCAGCACCGAGTTCGTCACCGGGTCGTCGGCCGCGTCACCGTGATCCGACCAGCCGGGCAGCCGGTGCCGGCCGAACTGGTACTGCGTGCCGTCGCGGGTGGTGACGACCCAGTACTCGCCGTCCTCGTCACCGTTCTTCAGCGCGGTGTTCTTGCGCAGCTCGACCTTGGAGCCGTCACCGTTGGCGGTGTACCAGACGCCCTTCTCGTCGAGCGGCTGGGAACCGGCCTCCGGCACCCAGACCAGCTCGGTGGTCATGCCGGACAGCGACAGCGTCGCGTTCCGCGACCCGAAGCACTGGTCACCGGTACGGTGCTCGGCGTTGTTCGACCCGGCCTTCTTCGAGTCCTGCCGGCAGTTGGTGTAGGTACGCGTGATCGACCCGGCCGCGTAGTCCCAGCCGTCACCGATCCACGAAGCCTGGTTGTTCGTCGACGACGTGCGACCGTCGACGGACTGCGACGAATACGAAAGACCCACCTTGGGTACGAGGCCGCCGGCGGTTTCCGGCACCTGCACCTGGTACGCGTAGGTGAACGCGCCGGACGACGAACCGGCCGCCCACGAACCGGCGGAGAGCAGCGGCGACGCGGTGTAGTCACCACCCACCGACGCACCGGTGTCCAGCGCCCCGACCACGCCGGAACCGCTGGAGGTGGCGAACGCGCTGATCCCGGACGACGGGGAACCGGAGATCAGCTTGGCAACCGGAACGGTCGCGGTGATCATGCGGGTCTCGGAACCGGCCGATCGGGCCGCGACACCGGCCTCCGATCCCGCGGTCACCGACGTCGGCAGCGCCTCGGCCCCGGAGATCACGTCGGCAGCGGACAGGGCACTGTTCGCGCTGAGGTCATCGTCCTCGGTGCCACCGGTCGGCGGTACCGCCGCGCACTCGCCGGTACCCGGCGAGTCATAAACACAGTCCGGCAGCAGCATCAGGCCGAACCGGTCAGCGGCCTGCGGACCGTACAGGTCCGCGAAGTCGTCGGTGACGACCGACAGGGCGACCTCGGCCGCCGGGTCCACCGTCGCCGGCGGCGTCACCTTCATGATCAGGCCTGAGACACCCGCGGTCTGCGAGTCCTCCGGAGCGGCGAGATCAACGGTCCACTCACCGGCGACCGCGGCGGCGTCCCCGCCCTCGGGCACACCCAGCTTGATCGGCAGGTCCTCGACCGCCTGGGGTTCGGCGCCCGCGACCGCACCGGTCAGGTCGACGACCCCGGTGTCCTCGGTCCACGGCACCACCGACGCCGGCGTGTACGGATCCAGCGGAACGGCCTCAGCCGGGTTGACCTTCGGCAGATCCGGGTCGGCGTCCGGATCGACCAGCGCACTCTCCGGCAGCTCGGGAAGTTCGAGCGCCTCGACCCCGCGTTCCATCCCATCGCCGGGAATCGCCAGCGCGACCGACGGCAGGTCGGTCAGCACCAGAGCCGACACCAGGGACAGCACGACGGCAGCACGGGCACGACGGCGAATCCGCCGCATACCCGGCTCGGTCAGGACCGGCCGGCCATCGTCCGGCAACGGCCGGGATGGCGAACCTGAAGCACGCATACGCGTCGACTCCCACGGGGCGTGAAAAGTGAAGAGGGCACGAAGAAACACGCGCCGTATCACGGCGCGTGCTGGGGCACTCTGCGTCAGTACTGATCGATATTCAAGATCACTTATAGCGACGGATGTGACGTGCGGCACGCCGCCATGTTGATCAAGGGGAACCAAAACACCAAGTCGGATTTAGCCCAATATTGCGCAAGATCGGCCTAGACAAAGTCGAATGGATCGCCGCACAACCGGCATTACATAAAAAGAACCTGAAGGCTCGGTAACGAACAGGTAACACGTCTGGAGTGGACAGAGGCCATCAGAAACGGCGATTGTGTGCGCGCTCTCTGCCCCGCGGCCTGCCGTACGGGGCCATTCGTGCTGTCCACACTCCGCGGGAGTACACCGTGCTTCGCCTGCTCAAACCCTTCGTGCGTACGCGCACCAGGCTGACCGTCACCGTCGGCTTCCTGGCCGCGGCGCTGGTCGCCGCCCTGCTGCCCTGGTGGCCGCAGTCGGAGCCCTCCCCACCGGACAGCCCCGTCACGGCTGCTCCGATCGTCGACAAGCTCGATGACGAGGCGCTCGCTCGCGCCGAGGCCGAGAAGACCGGTAAGGACGTGCTGATCACGTCGGCCACCACGGCCACCTCACAGACGTGGGTCCAGGGCAACGGCAAATTGCGTACCCAGACCTCCGCTCTGCCTCAGCGCGCGAGAAACGCGCAGGGTGAGTGGGCACCGATCGACACCACCCTGGTACGCGACGGCGACACCATCGCGCCGGTCAACGGCCCGGTCCCGGTCACGTTGTCGACCGGAAGCGACGAGAACGACAGCGTTCTCGCCACGGTCGGCGACATCGAGTACACCTGGCCCGGCAAACTCCCGGAACCGGTTCTCGACGGCCCCCGCGCCCTGTACCCCGAGGTGCTTCCCGGCGTCGACCTGCTCATCGTCACCATCGAGGAGGGCGGTATCGCGCACGTCCTGGTCGTGAAGACGAAGCAGGCCGCCGCGAAGATCAAGACTCTGAGTTACGGCCTGACCTCGACGACAGCCGTCTTCCGGCACGACAAGGTGACCGGCGGCGTGCTGATCCAGGACGCGAAGACCAAACAGGAGATCGGCTCGATCCCGACCCCGTTCGCCTGGGACTCCTCCGGACGCGACCCCGAGGCGCCCGCCGCCGCGCCGCGTACCGCGACCGCCACCACGGCCGACGTCCTGAAACTCTCCGGCCTGTCCGGCGCCGAGCCCGGCTCGGTCACCGCGGCTCTGCCGACCAGCCTCGGCAACGACGGCACCAGCGCGGTGAAGCTGAGCCTCGACGTCGCCGGAAGCGGCCTGCTCACCAATCCGAAGGCGAAGTTCCCGGTCTTCGTGGACCCGACGCTGATCGCGGGCTGGAAGGCCTGGACGTTCGTGTCCAAGAAGCACCCGAACAGCAACTTCATCAACGGCACCAACTACAACAACGGCACCACCGAAGCCCGCGTCGGGTACGAGAGCGACACCGGCGTGACCGGCCGTTCCTTCTGGCGGATGGGCTTCGACAAGAACATCCACGACGCGGACATCGACTCCGCGACCTTCGAAGTGACAAACACCCACTCCTGGTCCTGCTCCAACCGCAGCTACCAGTTCTATTACACCGGTGCGATCTCCTCCAGCACCACCTGGAACAGCCAGCCGAAGTGGACGACGCTGCAGAGCACCAGGTCGTTCGCGCACGGTTACTCCAGCTCCTGCCCGAACGACGGCGTCTCCTTCAGCGTGCTCAGCGGCGCTAAGGTGGCGGCCGCGGCCAGCGCGACGACCATCACGCTAGGGATGCGGTCGGTCTCCGAGTCCGACACCGAGACCTGGCGTAAGTTCGCTGCCCGGACCGCCGAGCTGACGGTCGTCTACAACCACCCGCCGGCCCAGCCGTACAACGGCAGCAGCTCCCCGGGTGGCACCTGCGTCGCCGGTGGCACCGGTGTGGTGGTCGCCAAGACCGACATCAAGCTCACCGCGTACGCCAAGGACACCGACGGCGACCTCAAGAACCTGCGTTTCCGCTTCTGGAAGACCGGTGGCACGGTACCCGCCGGCACGCTGGTGAAGCCGGCGGTGGACACCGGCAAGGCGACCTACACGGTGGCCAGCACCGCCCTCGCTGACGCCGCCACGTACTCCTGGGACGTCCGCTCCGAGGACGGCGCCGAAGCCGTCTCCACCTGGTTCCCTGACGGAACCGACCCCTGCCGGCTCACCGTCGACGCCAGCGCGCCGGCGGCGCCCGAGGTGACCAGCGACGTCTGGCTCGAGGAGACCGGCGACGGCAGTACCTGGGCGACTGTCAACTTCGGCCAGACCGGCCCGATCACCTTCTACTCGAAGGGCGCCACGAAGTTCACCTTCTCCTTCGAGGGCGTCGACAGCGAGACCCTCACGACCACCACCGGCACCGCCACCAAGACCAACCTCGCACCACGGCATGCCGGCCCGACGACGATTCTGGCGTACGCGTACGACGCCCTCGGCAACCGCAGTCAGCGCACCGACTACAGCTTCTACGTCCCACCGGGCGCCCTCGCCGACAAACCGCACGACATCGGCGGTGACGGCGTCGCCGACATGATGCTGATCAGCGCCTCCGGGTACCTGCGGATGTTCGCCGGTGACGAGGGCGGCGAGATCTACAAGTCGCTCGCGTCGTCGTACAACAGCAAGGGCAAGCTCAACCCGGACAACGCGAAGCACTTCTACGACGCGACGACCGGCAAGGCCGCGCTGATCACCGTCTACAACGACGCGTACCCGGGTGACGGTCTCGCCGACCTGTTCGTGCGGACCCCGACGAACGAGTTCTACCTGTACCCCGGCGACGGTTACGGCAGCTTCAACGTCGACAAGCGCATCCGCGTGCTGCTCCCGTCGAACGCACCGGCGCCGTCCACCTGGACCACGATCAAGGCGATCGGCGACATCACCGGCGACGGCATGCCCGACCTGGCCGTTCAGGCCGGCACGGCGTTCTGGGTGTTCAGCGGTTACACCGGCGCCAGCTTCCAGACCGCCACGCTGATGGAGGGCACGGCCTGGGCCCTGACCGCCCGGGAACTCGTCAACATCGCCGACATCGACCTGGACGGCACGCCCGACCTCCTCTGGCGCAACGTGGTCAGCGGCGCGATGTACATCCGCGCCGGCCTGCCGGGCACCGTCGCCGGCAGCGTCAGCCTCGACTCGATCAAGATCGCTGCCAACTCCAAGGCCGGTGCGGACACCTCGTACGGCACCGGCTGGACGAACACCGGCGTCACCGCTGTCGTCGGCATCCCCGACGTCAACGGCGACAAGATCCCCGACCTGTGGGCCCGCTCGGGAACAGACGGCCAGATCCGCGTCTATTACTGCTCCACGACCAACACGAACGCGGCCGCGAAGAACGTCATGTCCGCCGACTGGTCCACGGTCAAAGCCTTCGGATAAAAACAATTTGACGGCACCGATAATCTGATCCTCCGTGCCTGCGGTGCGGGAGGGGCTCGTCCCTTCCCGCACCGAGGAGTTACCAATGCACCGGGCACCAGCCCTCAACTTCCTGCTCGTCACCGTCTTCCTCGACATGCTCGGGCTCGGCATCATCGTGCCGATCATCCCGGCGCTGATGACGACAGTGACCGACGATCCCGCCACCGCCGTGTACTGGTCCGGCGTCCTCGGATCGACCTACGGCGTACTCCAGTTCGCCGTGTCTCCCCTACTCGGACGGCTCGCCGATCGTTACGGCCGTCGTCCCGTACTTCTGGCGTCCCTCACCCTGCTCGGCGTCGACTGGCTCGCCCACGCCGCCGGCCCGGGCCCGTGGACGCTACTGATCTTCCACGCCCTCGCGGGTGCCTGCGCCGGCACGAACACCGTGGTCAACGCGTACGTCGCCGACGTCACCCCGCCCGCCGAACGTGCGAGCGCCTACGGCCGGATCGGTGCCGCGTTCGGGCTCGGCTTCGTCGCCGGCCCGATCCTCGGCGGCCTGCTCGGCGGCATCGACGTGCGCCTGCCGTTCCTCGCCGCCGCCGCGCTGTCGTTCGCGGGCGTCGCCTACGGCTGGTTCGTCCTGCCCGAATCCCGCCCCGGCGACCGCGTCACCTCACTCTCGCTGCGCACGTCAAACCCCGTCGGCGCGATCGCCGTCGTCCTGCGCCGGCCCGTTCTCGGGCGCCTTGCGTACGCACGAATGGCTTCCGACATCGCGAGAATGACCCACCAGTCGGTGTGGACGTTCTTCCTCGCCTACCAATTCCTGTTCAGCACCACGATGGTCGGTGTGGTGATGGCGGTGAGCGCCCTTGCCGGAGCGGTGTTCCAGGCGCGGGCGGTAGGCCCGATCGTCCGAGTCCTGGGCGACAAGCGTGCCGCGGTGATCGGCACGCTGATCAGCGCGGCGGCGTTCGCGGGCACGGCGGTGGCTTCGACACCGGCACAGCTCTACACCCTGCAGGCGGTCGGGATCCTCGGGTCGATCGCCGGGGCGGCCTCGCAGTCCTGGCTCTCCGGTGTCGTCGGGCCGGACGAACAGGGCACGGTCCAGGGTGCCCTGACCGGCATCGGCGCGGTCGCCGAGACGGTCGTCCCGGTCACGGCGGGAGCGGTTTTCGCCTGGTCCCTTTCGTACGCGACCCCAGGCCTGATCTTCCTGGCAGCAGCAGCCTTCACGGCGGCGTCAGCCCTGCTCCTGTCCACCACGCCGGCAATCCGCGAACCGGCGTAACGGCACCGACGAGAACAGCCCGGCGCCGTTGGGGCGCCGGGCTGTCACGCGAGGCCGGTGTGCGGGTCGCCTGAAGGCGGGTGGCGCAACGCGGCTCCAGCCGAACTGGTATTCCGCGAAGGCATTGGGTGAGGCCCTGGGACACTGGCCACACCGGCTCCTGGCACAACCAGCCACCCCTGCCGATAATTCCGCCCCCGCCGTGACGTGCGGCACCAAGGGCCGGTCGAGCAGTAGGCCGACGGATGGCAGGGCCCTCTCCTGGCAGCAGTCTCGGTATCGGGCAGCGCGACATCCGCTGCCGGCCGAACAACGAGAGGTTCCACATGCGCAACTCATGGAAGCCGCTGGCACTCGCCGGTGTCGTCGCCGCGTCAGTGCTCGCCCTGCTTCCCGTAGGCGCCTCCGCGAGCACCACGGCCGGCACCGCCGGCACGACCGGCACCTCAGGCTCGAAGCCGGTGACGGTCAAGCCGACCGTCGTCCTCGTGCACGGTGCCTGGGCGGACGCCTCCGGCTGGAGTGACGTGACGGCCCGGCTGCAGGCCAAGGGATATCCGGTCGTCGCGCCGCCGAACCTGCTGCGCAGCCTGGACGAGGACAGCGATTATCTGAAGAGCTTCCTGTCCACGATCAGCGGCCCGATCGTGCTCGTCGGCCACTCGTACGGCGGCGCGGTGATCACCAACGCGGCGACCGGCAACGCGAACGTGAAGTCGCTGGTCTACATCTCCGCGTACGCCCCGGACCAGGGTGAGACGATCGCGCAGGCCGGCGCCCTCGCCGGTGGGGACAACTCGGTTCTGGTGTCGCACCTGATCCAGCGTGCGTACCCGAACAGCACCGGCGCCGTCGACACCACTGTCGACCCGGCCTGGTTCCCGAAGCTGTTCGCCGCGGACGCCCCGCTCAGCAAGACCAAGCTGATGGCCACCCAGCAGCGCCCGCTGTCGTCGGCGGCGTTCACCGACAAGACCGGCGTCCCGGCCTGGAAGTCCATCACCTCGTACTACCTGGTCTCTCTCGACGACAAGACCATCCCGCCGGTCGCCGAGAAGGCGATGGCCGCCCGCGCCGCTAAGGGCCGCACCGTCGAGATCCACAGCTCACACGCCGCGATGGTCGCCCACCCGGACGCCGTCACCAACCTGATCCTCCGGGCCGCCCGCTCCTGAGAACCGATCGAACGCGCCGCGGCCGTGCCTGAGGGCACGGCCGCGTCACCAACCTGTCAGCGCTGCTGGCGGGCCTTCGCCTCGGCGCTCACCGGGGTGAAGAGGTTCACCAGGGTGCCGTCGGGGTCGCGGAGCAGCAGGGATCGGTTGCCCCAGGGCATCGTTGCCGGCTCCTGCACGATCGCGGCGGTCAGCTCGCGGAGGCGGGTGAACTCGGTGTCCACGTCGTCGACGCGGAACTCGATGATCGCCGACCGGTTCGCCGCCGGTGATGCCGAGCCCTCGCCGAACAGCTTCACCGTGGCGGTGCTGCCGATCGCGAGCGTCGCCCCCGGCAGCACGATCTCGGCGAAGTCAGCCGTGTGCCGGCGAGCGGTGCCGCCCGTGACCTGCTCGTAGAAGTCGGTGAGACGGTCGACCTGGTCGGTGATCAGGCGTACCGAAGTGAGGTTCATGGTGTTTCTCCCTGCTGTTTCGCCTTGCCGCGGAACCAACAGGGAGAAACGGTAGGAGCAATACCGGACAGTATCCGCCCGGTATAACAGAGAATGTGGCCATGACCCGGCCGGCCGCGCGTGTGCTCGCGCTCCTGGAGATCCTGCAGAACGGCGGCACGCACACCGCCCCCGCCCTGGCCGGGCGCCTCGGTGTCGACGAGCGGACCGTGCGCCGGTACGCCGAGCACCTGCTCGACCTCGAGATCCCGGTCGAGTCGGTACGCGGCAGGTACGGCGGATACCGGCTGGCTCCCGGATTCCGGATGCCCCCGCTGATGCTCACCGACGAGGAGGCTCTCGCGGTCCTGCTGGGTCTCGTGGCAGCCCGGCGTGCCGGCCTCATGGCGATGTCCGACGACGCCACCGAGAGCGCCGCCGCCAAGGTTCGCCGAGTCCTGCCGAAGACCCTCGCCGCACGCCTCGACGCGCTGTTCGCGACCGCCGGCTTCACCACGGCCGCCCGCGAGGCTCCCACGGCGGAGGCCTCGGTCATGCTGCTGCTGGCGGAGGCGACCCGGCAGCGCCGGCCTGCGCTGATCGACTACAGCGATCGTTCCGGTAGGCGCAGCCGGCGCACGCTGCATCCGTACGGGCTCGTCGCGCACTCCGGCCGCTGGTACGTCACCGGCCCCGACTCCGCCTCGGGCCAGATGCGCACGTTCCGCCTCGACCGGATCGGGTACGCCGAGATCCTGCACGGCGGCTTCACGGTCCCCGACGACTTCGACCCGTCCGGCGCGGTCCTGTCCAGCCTGGCCGGCGCGCCGTGGCGGCACGAGGTCGTCGTCGCGGTGCAGGGCACGGCCGAGCAGATAAGGCTGCCCCGAGGCCTGGCGACCGTCGAGCCGGACGCGGATCCGGAGTGGGTCGTGGTGAAGCTGCGAGCCGAACGCCTCGACTGGATCCCCGCCCTCCTGGCCGGCCTGGACCTGCCGTTCACCATCCGGCAGCCCCCGGAACTCCGCGCCGTGGTCCGCGAGTGGGCACAGCAGATAGCCGCCTATGTGGAGACCCGGTGACTTTCGCGCCGGACGTTGAGGGCGTGAGGACTCCGGCTTGAGCCTCCGCCACCGAGCGGACCGGCTGACTGTTTGCGATCATTCGCGAATGGAATTCGTGCTCGATCCCCCGCACGGTGTCGGCCCGCTGCGGCTCGGGATGACCGCCGAACAGGCTCGGGCGGCGCTGGAGACGCTCGGCCCGCTGTCCGCCACCGCGTACGGCGAACTGGCCCTGCACCGCGCGAGCGGGCTCGGGTTCAGCGTCGGCTTCGGCGTCGGCCCGACCCGCGACCGCGTCAACGCGATCGAGATCTGGCGGCCCCGGGAGGACGACGTGGTGCTCTTCCGCGATGTCGACGTGTTCGGCCTGCCCGCCCTGGAGGTCGCCGCCCGGATCGGCCGGCACCTCGAGATCCTCCCGCAGGATGACGGGTTCGCCTCGCGGGACCCGTATCTGGCGCTGTGGCGCCCGTTCGCCGCGGACGACGACCCGGACGAGACCGAAGGTTACTTCTTCCAGTCGGTGCTCATCGCGAGGCCGGGTTACGACGACACCCCGGCCGAGGCCGAGGCCCGCCTGGCAGCCGGCGGCGAACCCGGATACTGACTCCGGCGCTCAGCGGTCGAGCAGCTGGGCCAGGTGGACCGCCGGCCGATCGCGCAGGTCGGCTACCTGGGTGCGGCAGGAGAAGCCGTCGGCCAGGACGACCGCGTCCGGTGCGGCGTCCAGTGCGGGCAGCAGGTTCTGCTCGGCGACCGCCACCGACACCTCGTAGTGGCCGATCTCCACGCCGAAGTTGCCGGCCAGGCCGCAGCACCCGGCCAGGCGCTTCACCGTGGCCCCGGTCGACGCGAGCAGGTCGGCGTCGGATTTCCAGCCCAGGACCGCGTGGTGGTGGCAGTGCGGCTGGGCGATCACCGACACGTCCGACAGGTCCGGCGGTGTCCAGCCCGGCGTCGACGCGAGCAGCTCGGCGAGCGTGTGCACGGACTTGGCGACCACTGTCGCGTCCTCGTTGCCGGGCAGCAGCTCGTGCACGTCGGAGCGGAGCACGGCCGTGCACGACGGCTCGATCCCCACGATCGGGATGCCGGCTCGGGCGTCCGGAGCCAGGGCGTCGACCGTACGCGAAAGGATCTTCTTGGCGGAGTCGAGCTGGCCCGTGGTGATCCAGGTCAGGCCGCAGCAGACCTGCCCGGACGGCAATTGTGGTTCGTATCCTGCGGCGCGCAATACGCGTACCGTCGCCTCGGCCACCTCGGGTGAGAAAGCGTCGGAGAAGGAGTCGGCGAAGAGGACGACCGGCTTGCGACCGGAGGTCGCGGCCGGCGTGAAGGTGCGGCGGAAAGGGCGGCGGGCGAAGGCCGGGACCGAGCGGCGTTTGTCGACGCCGGCGAGCCAGAGGGCGAGGCCGCGGATGCCGGGGAGGCGGGTGCCGAGGTTCGCGAGGCGCGGCACCCAGCCGGCGAGGCGCGCCCACATCGGGAGTTTGCCGAGCGAATAGTGCGAGCGCGGGCGCAGCTTTCCCTGATAGGTCTGGTGGAGCACCTCGGATTTGTAGGTGGCCATGTCGATGCCGGTCGGGCAGTCCGAGGCGCAGCCCTTGCAGGCCAGGCAGAGGTCCATCGAGTCGTGGACCGACGGGTGCGACCAGGGCAATTCGCCGCGGACGACCTCTTGCAGGACGCGGGCGCGGCCGCGGGTGGAGTCCTTCTCCTCGCGCGTGGCCAGGAACGACGGGCACATCACGCCACCGGCCGCGGAGTTGTCGGCGCGGCATTTGCCGACGCCGGTACAGCGGTGCACGGCCTGACCGAGGTCGCCGCCGTCGTGCGGGTACGCCATCGCGAGCTGCTTGATCGGGAAGTGCCCGGCGGCCCGGATGTCGGCGTCGACCGGGTCCGGGTCGACGAGCACGCCCGGGTTGAGCAGGTTGTCCGGGTCGAAGACGTGCTTGATCCGGCCGAAGAGAGCGATCGCGTCCGCCGAGTACATGTGCGGCAACAACTCGGAGCGCGCCCGCCCGTCGCCGTGCTCGCCGGAGAGCGAGCCGCCGAACTCGCCGACCAGCTTGGCCGCGTCGGTGAGGAACTCGCGCAGCACCTTCGTGCCACCGGGCTGGTCGATCGGGAAGTCGAGACGCACGTGCATGCAGCCGTCGCCGAAGTGTCCGAACGGCGCGGCGGTCATGTCATATTCGGTCACGAGCTGGTCGAACCGGGCCAGGTAGGCGCCGAGTTTCTCCGGCGGAACAGCGGCGTCCTCCCAGCCGGGCCAGGCCGGCTTGTCCGACGGCGCACGCCCGGCGAGACCGGCGCCGTCCTCCCGGATCCGCCACAACCGCGCCTGCGTCGCCGGATCCTCCACCACGAGGGCGTCGTCGCCGATCCCGTCGGCCGCCAGTTTCCGCGCCCGCGACAGCACCTCGCCGAGCTCGTCACCGGCCAGCTCGACGAAGAGCCACGCGGCGCCACGCGGCAGCGGCGGGACGGCATCAGGCCCGCGACGTGCGCGAAGAACGTCCAGCAGCCGCGAATCGAGGCCCTCACACGAGGTCGGCCCGTGCGCGACGACGGCCGGCGAGGCCTCACCGGCGGCGACGATGTCACGGAACCCGAGCACCACGACGACGCGTACCGGAGCGTCGACCACGAGCTTCACGGTCGCCTGGGTGATCACCGCGAGGGTGCCCTCGGACCCGACGAGCGCCTGCGTGAGGTCGAACCGCTCCGGCAGCAGGTGGTGCGCCGCATAACCCGAGACCTGCCGCCCGAACCGATCAAATTCGGTCCGGGCCGTCGCGAGGTGACCGCCCATGACGTTTTTAAGATCTTCAATCACAAGATCAACACCGCTGGTGTACGCGTTACCGGCCGCGTCGTAACCAGTGGTGAGCTTCTCCCCCGCCGCCGTCAGCAACTCCAGTCCGGCGACGTTGTCCGAGGTTCTTCCGTACGCCAGCGACCGCGACCCGCACGCGTTGTTGCCGATCATCCCGCCGATCGTGCAGCGCGGATGCGTCGACGGGTCCGGGCCGAACCGGATGCCGTGCGGGGTGACCGCCTTCTGCAGCACGGCGTGCACGGTGCCCGGCTCGACGACGGCCAGCCTGGCGGCGGGGTCGATGTCGAGCACCTTGTTCAGGTGGCGGGAGAAGTCGAGCACGATGCCCCGGCCGACCGCGTTGCCGGCCACCGACGTGCCGGCGCCGCGGGAGGTGAGCGGCACCCCCGTCTCGCGGGCCACGGCCAGGGCGGCGGACACCTCGTCGACGCTGCGCGGGCGGACCACGGCGAGCGGCGGGATCCGGTAGAGGGAGGCGTCGGAGGCATACATCCCCCGGGTGCCCGGGTCGGACCGCACCTCAAGCCCGGCCTTCTCCAGTGCCTCCACCACGCCGTTCGACTGCTCGCTCATGAGTAACATGTTACCCATGCCCAAGCTCGTGCTGCCGACGGATGCCCCTTCCCTCGCCGACGCCGTCGCCCAAGCGGTCCGCGACGGGGTGGCGGCGGGCGAGCTGGTGCCGGGGGTGACGTACTCGGTCTATCAGCTGGCCGACCTGCTCGGGGTCTCCCGCAGCCCGGCCCGCGAGGGTTTGCTGAGGCTGGCCGAGGCGGGCCTCATCGAGATCCGGCGGAACCGGGGTTTCCAGGTGCTGCCGCCTCAGGCGCATGACATCGAGGAGATCATCGGGATTCGGCTCTCGCTGGAGCCGCCCGCTGCCGGGCTTGCCGCGTCGCAGGGCAGCTCGGAGCAGCACGCGGCGATCCGGTCCGCGCTCGCGGCGATGGAGGCGGCAGCGTTCGCCGGTGACGAGGCGTCGTTCTGGCCGGCCGACCGGGCTCTGCATGATCTGCTGCTGCACGCGGCGGGGAGGCCGCGGACCGCGGCGATCATCGAGAGGTTGCGGGGGACGACGGCGCTGCTCGGGCCGCCTACGACTGCCAGTGGCCGGACGTTGGGTGAGATTCACGCCGAGCATGAGCCGGTGGTGAGGGCGGTGCTCGCCCGGGATGTGGCCGGTGCGGAGGGAGCGATGCGGGCTCACTTGGAGTCGACGCGGAGCTTGCTGGTGGCGAACTTGCGGAGATAGGCGCTGCGCGGACCGGCTGCTCACCGGCCCGCGCAGCCGGTCAGCCGATCTTCCCGGCGGCGAACTCCGCGCCCTGCTCGACGGTCCCGTTCCGCGGATAGGCCAGGTGGGCCGCGAACCGGTTCCCACCCCCACAAACCGGGTCACCGTTGTTGCAGAACTCCTTCGCCTTCGGCCCGAACTCCGCGCTGGCCCCGGCGATCGTGCGCCTCTGCAGGCCGAGCGGATTGCCGAACACCACGACCGCCGCGACCCGGTCGGCCAGCGCCGCCGGGATCGTCTCACCGGCCGTACCCGCGCCCCGAATCCCGAATCCCGATGTCGGTGACGCTGGCGCCCTGCGAATATCCGCCGATCACGAACCGGGTCTCCGGGCACGCCGCCGCCACCGAGGTGATGTGCTGGCTCATGTTGGTGGCGCCCGGTCCGGCACTGCGCTGGTTGCCGGCCGCCGCGTAGACCACCGCGAACGATCCGACCTCCAGGTCCGGCAGCTCGGCCGCGAGGGCGCGGGCCAGTGGCCGCCCCACGATGCCGAGCCCTTGCGGCTCTCCGGTACCCCGCGCGAACACCAGCTCCACGTCGGAGCAGGCACCCGCCGCGGTCGTCGTACCGAAGAATCCCGTTCCGGCGAAAGCCTGCGGCGTGATCACCGCGCCGGCGGCCACCACTGCCGCGCAGGCACCGGCCAGCGCGAGGCGCCGACCCTTACCGGATCGCTTACGTCGAGTAACCATTGATCCCTCCCTATCCGCCAATAGGACTGCGCCTTGGGATACGGAGGAGACGAGCGAACGGTTGCCCACCAGCCAAAGATTTTTGCACAAGAAGTGCCAATAGCAGATCACCGAGAGTGAGTGATCCTCGCGTTGCCGAGCAGGCCGTAGGGTGTGCATCGATGATCAAGAAGGCGTTCCCGCTCGTCGCGCTGCTGGCCGCGACAGCCGTCGTGCTGCCCGCCCAGCCGGACGGCACCCCGCCGACCACCGACGACGCGATCGCCGCCTGCATGGCCCTCTCCACACCGGACCACCTCGTGAGCTGCGGCATCGCCGGCGCCGAAAACCCCGAACCCCCCGCCAGCGCCGGCCAGGAGCTTCCGGTCCAGCTCTCCACCGATCAAACCCAGACCTGCGTACGCGGAAACGCCCGCCCGATCGTCGACACCACTACCCCGACCATGTCGGCCGTCTTCATCGGTGATGCCGAGCCCGGCTTCGAGGCGACCTTCGAGCTGCGCGCCCTGGCCGGCACGGGACCCTCCGCCATGAGCTTCGTGCTCGGTAACCCCGGCGAGCCCGTCGTCAACGAGACCTGGCAGAACTATCTGGAGCCGGGCGTCTCGTACCGCTGGCGGGTCCGCGGCACACCCCAGGACCCGGCGACCGGCGGCGGATGGTCGGACTGGTGCGAGTTCACCATCAAGCCAGGGCTGGTCGAGATGAGCGACGCTTCCGACCCCGACGTCGTCCGCGAGCTCGGCGTGGTCCCGGCCGACAGATATCCGGTCACCCTCACGGCGGGCCAGTGGCTGCTGGTCATGGACGCGATCGACGGCGAGGACGACGAGGAACTGGACGACGTCGGCGACGATTTCCCGGACGAGATCGGCAACCAGATCCAGGCCATCGCCGACCAGATCCGCTCGCAGACCTCCAACAGAACGAGCACCGTCACGCTCACCGGCGCCGAGTGGGCGACGGTCGCCATGGAAATCGCCGGCCTCGCCAACGGCTGGGACCAGCTCTACGAGGAGGAGCCGGAGGTCGGCCAGGACGGCACAGATTACTGGAAAGTCGTCGACCGCATCTCCGCCGAACTCGGCGGCCCGAAACACACGACCCTCGGATTCGAACGTTAACCCCAACCCACCGGCTCCACAGGCCGCGTGTCGATTTAGGGCGCGATCCGCACCCTAAATCGACACGCATGCCCGGGAGACGGCGGGTCAGCCGAGGGCGTTCAGGAACGGCTCGTGGGAGTTCTTGAACTCCCAGCCGTAGAACTTGTCCCAGTTGATGCTCCACGTCATCAGGCCGCGGAAGTTCGGGTTCGTGCCGCTGCGGACCGTGTAGCCGCCGCAGTTCGTACCCTTCACCAGGCAGGTCACCGCCTGCTGGACGGCGGCCGGTGCGACGTACCCGTTGCCGGCGCTGGTCGAGCTGGGCGCGCCGAAGGCGATCTGGTCCTCGCGCAGGGCGGGGAACACGTTGGCGGTGTTGCCGGCGACCGGGAAGCCCGCGAGGAGCATGTCGGTCATGGCGATGTGGAAGTCCGCGCCGCCCATCGAGTGGTACTGGTTGTCCAGGCCCATGATGGAGCCCGAGTTGTAGTCCTGGACGTGCAGCACGGTGATGTCGTCCCGCAGCGCGTGGATCACCGGGAGGTACGAGCCGGCGCGCGGGTCCTGGCCGCCCCACGGTCCGGAGCCGTAGTACTGGTACCCGAGCTGCACGAAGAACGTCTCGGGCGCCATCGTCAGCACGAAGCCGGTGCCGTACCGGGCCTTGAGCGATTTGACCGCGCTGATCAGGTTGACGATGACCGGCGTGGTCGGGTTCTTGAAGTCGGTGTCGCCGGTGTTCAGCGACAGCGAGTGGCCCTCGAAGTCGATGTCGACGCCGTCCAGGCCGTACTTGTCGATGATCGCGCTGACCGAGCTGACGAACTTGTCGCGCGCCGCGGTCGTGGTGAGCTGCACCTGGCCGTTGGCGCCACCGATGGAGAGCAGCACCTTCTTGCCGGCCGTGCGCTTGGCCTTGATGGCGGCGATGAAGTCGGCCTCGGACTCGACGCCGGGGCACTCGGTGGCCGGGCAGAGACTGAACCGGATGTCGCCGGAGGTGGCCGTGGTCGGCTCACCGAACGCCAGGTTGATGATGTCCCACTCGGCGGGGACGTCGGTCATCCGCACGTACCCGGAGCCGTTGGCGAAGCTGGCGTGCAGGTAACCGATGAGGGCGTGCTTCGGCAGGCCGCCGACCGGGATCGGGGTCGTGCTCGTCGACGGGCTGACGCTCGGCGAAACCGACGGCGAAACCGAGGGAGAAACGGACGGCGACACCGACGGCGACGGGGACTGGCTCGTCACGGACGGCGAAGGGTTCGTCGTGCCGCCGCAGGCGCCGTTGTTGATCCAGACATCCCACTGGGCCGACTTGAGGACCGGGTCCTCGCCCTGGGTCCACCACTTGGCCGTGTAGTTGTTGCCGCCCTTGGAGACGACGTTGTCCTTGACGTAAACGGAGCCGGCGGACCAGGCCGCCGCGCAGGCCACGGCGGCACTCGCCGTGGTGGCGACATAGATGGTTGAGCATGCCACGACGAGTGCTGCCGCCGCGGCAAGGATCGGGGATCGACGCATGGCTAATTATTAGGACTGTTAACTGAACTTGTAAATAGGGTTCATTGACAGGCCGGCAACGGAATGACAGGGTTCGATCTGAGAGCGCTCTCACGCCCCGAAATCCCCGCCATCCCCGCGTGAAAGGACGAGCTATGTTCCGTCGCATCGTTCTCACGGCGACGCTCACCGCCGCCGCTCTGACCCCGTTCCCCGCTGCGGCTTCCGCCGCGGAAGCGCCGGCGGCACCGGCGGACACCGGCATGTTCGCCGCGATGAGCCGCGACCTCGGCCTCGACCAGGACGAGATCGCCGACCGGCTCACCACCGAGGCCGCCGCGCCGGTCATCGAGAACCGCCTGCGCCGGCAGCTCGGCGCCCGGTTCGGCGGCGCCTGGATCCCGGACGGCGCGACCCGCCTCACCGTGGCGGTGACCAGCGCGGCCGACGCCACGAAGGTCAGGGCTGAGGGTGCCGACGCGAAGCTCGTTGCGCGTACCGAAAAAGACCTGGCAGCGGACCGCGCCAAGCTGGACCGACGCGGCGCGCAAGCGCCGGACGCCGTCCGAAGTTGGTATGTGGACACGGCGGCCAACCGTGTGGTGATCACCGCCGCGCCCGGCGCCGAGGCCGCGGCCAGGCGTTTTGCGGCGGAGAGCGGCGCCGGCGCGGTGACCGTGCGCACCGAGGCGCAGCGACCGGTGCCGATGTATGACACGCGCGGCGGCGACCAATACGTCATCAACGGCAACACGCTCTGCTCGGTCGGATTCGCCGTCGCCGGCGGCTTCGTCACGGCCGGTCACTGCGGCGGCACCGGCAGCCCGACCCTGGGCTTCAACAACCAGGCTCAGGGTACGTTCGCCGGCTCATCCTTCCCCGGCAACGACTACGCATGGGTACGCACGAACGGCAACTGGGTGTCACAACCCTGGGTGAACAACTACTCCGGTGGCAACGTGGTCGTCGCCGGTTCGCAGGAGGCCGCGATCGGCAGCTCGATCTGCCGCTCCGGACGCACCACCGGCTGGCGCTGCGGCACGCTGCTCGGCAAGAACGAGACGATCAACTACGCGCAGGGTTCGGTCTCCGGCCTGAGCCGCAGCAACGCCTGCGCGCAGCCCGGCGACTCGGGCGGCTCGTGGATCTCCGGCAACCAGGCGCAGGGTGTCACGTCCGGCGGCACCGGCGACTGCACCAGCGGCGGCACCATGTGGTTCCAGCCGGTCAACGAGATCCTCGGGGTCTACGGCCTGTCGCTGACCACGTCCGGTGGCGGCGGTGGCGGTGGCGCGCTGATCAGCAACTGGAACAACAAGTGCCTGGACGTGCCGAACGGCAACTTCGCCGACGGCGTGCTGGTGCAGATGTGGAACTGCAACAACTCCGGCGCGCAGAAGTGGGAGGCCGTCGGCGGCGCGCTGCGCACCGGCAACAACAAGTGCCTGGACGTGCCGTGGGGCTCGACCACCAGCGGCGTGGAAATCCAGATCGCCGGGTGCAGCGGCAACCCGGCGCAGCAGTGGGTGCTCAGCGCGGCCGGTGACCTGGTGAACCCGCAGGCCAACAAGTGCCTCGACATCAAGGACTGGAACGGCAACGACGGCGCCCGCATCCAGCTGTGGGACTGCGCCGGAACCCTGAACCAGAAGTGGCGCCGATGATCCGGCGCGTGGCCGTCCTGGCGATCCTGCTCGCTCTGATACCGGCCATGCCCGCCAGTGCGGCACGGACCAGCCTGCGGGCTGCGGATCCGAGCGTGCTGCGGGTCGGCGGCACCTACATCGGCGTGCAGTCGCTGGGCGGCGGCATCGCCGTGCGGCAGGCGTCGTCGCCGGACGCCCTGGCGACCGCGTCCGCGCAGCAGGTCTGGTCGGACACCGGCAACCTCGGCGAGGTCTGGGCGCCGGAGATCCACCGCGACGGCGGCCGGTACTACATCTACTTCACCGCCGGGCGCGGCGCCGCCCACCGGATGTACGTGATCAGCTCGGCGTCGCCCGCGTCCGGTTACACGGGCGCGATCCGGATGGCGCTGCCGGACGACAAGTGGGCCATCGACGGCACCATGTTCGTCTTCGGCGGGCAGCGCTGGTTCTCCTGGTCCGGCTGGGCCGGTGACACCAACGTCGAACAGAACCTCTACATCGCCCGGATGAGCAGCCCGACCACGACGACCGGCGCCCGGTACGTCATCTCGCAGCCCCGGGAGAGCTGGGAGCGGGTGGTCGGCAACCCGTTCATCAACGAGGGACCGGAGGCGATCCGCGACCCGAACGGTCAGCTGCACATCACGTACTCCGCGAACGGCAGCTGGAGCAACCAGTACTGCATCGCCGACCTGCGGCTGCGGGCCGGCGGCGATCCGACGTACGTGTGGGACTGGTACAAGTCGAACGGCTGCCTGTTCGGCTCGAACCGCGCCACGATGATGGCCGGCTGGGATCCGACGCTGTACGCCGACGGGCCCGGCCACCATAGCTTCGTGCTGCTCGACGGCGACATCGCGACGAGCCCTCCGGCCGGGTCCCGATTCCCGCTGATGTACCACGCCGTTCCCAAGGGCATGCCGTACGCCTGGGAGAACCGGTACTGGCACACCGGGTCGTTCGCGTGGTGGGGAAACACGACGTACACCAGGGCGAACGTGCCGGGCGCGACCAGCAACACCGGATTCGGCATCAAGTTCTTCGAGTAGGCGTGGCTGTCACAGCTTCGACATGATTCCGAGGACGGACCGTCACGTCGGGGCACCAGGATGAGTCCTGGTTGAACCACCTTGTGGTCGTGCGGGGATGTTCTCTGCCAGGCATCCCCGCACGACGCGACCAATCATCCGATCCGAAGTACCCGTTCCGGTGAGTGCTCTGTCCCGGGACGCAGCGTGACAATGCCGGAATGGACGTGGGCCGCAAAGGCTTGGGTTGCTGCCTTCTGATGGCCGCGACCTTGTCGCTGACCGGATGTCCCGATCAGGAGAACACCCCACCACCGCCGTCGCCATCGTCGCCCGCTCAGACGACGGTCTCCCCCAGCACGAAGGTGCCCGCGAAGGTCGTGCCCGGCGAGGTGGAGCCCGGGGAGGTCGAGCCCGAGATCCACAGCGCTGAGCCATACGTGATCGGGACGTCACAACCCGGGCCGGAGATCCCGGGTGTGACGGTGCAGCCGACGCTCGCCGAAACGTCCCTCATTCCGGAGATACCGGGCGTCCATCCGCAGCCGACACTCGCCGCCAGCACGTCGTTCGACCCGGAGATCCCCGGCGTCACCTCGCGGCCGTCGCCGATCCCGCACGGCACCTCGCCGTCACCCACCGGCGCCAAGCCGACGACGACGGCGCCCACCTCCACGGACGGCAGTGGAGAGTGAGGCCGCGGGCACGGCCGTGCTCATCCGTGTCCTCGAAGCCGTCGGACTGGTCGTCGCCCCGTTCGCCACGCTGACCGGCCTGCTCTACTACTTCGGCTGGGTACGCACGAACGCGATCTTCTCCGAGTTCGGCATCGACGCCAACCTGCTGAAGTACACCACCCAGGACTACCTGCTCCGCAGCGCCGGGGTGGCGTTCCGCCCCTGTGCCGCGGTGCTGCTCGGCGCCGCGGTCGTGCTGCTGGCCCACCGCCTGCTGACCCGGGCCCTGGAGAACCGCCCGCGGCACCGGCAGGCGGTCCTGAGCGAGGTCATCGCCCTGGCCCTCCTGCTGCTGGCGCCCGGCGTCGGCGTCCTCTTCGGCCGAACCAGCCTGCTCACCCCGCTGACAGCGGCCGCCGCGCTGATCACGGGTGTGCTGCTGCTGGAGGTGGCCGTCTCGCTGTGGACGGCCGGCGAACGCACCGAGCGCCTGCTCCGGCGCGGCATCGTCGCCGGCGTCGTGGTGGTCGGCCTGTTCTGGGCGTTCTCGGTCTACGCGCAGCAGACCGGCGACCGGCTGGCCGCCGGTCTGAGCGGCAACCTGGGCGTGCTGGCGAACGCGGTCGTCCTGAGCACCGACGACCTGTCCCTCGCCGGACCGGGCGTTGTCCGGACCGATCTCGGCGAGGGCGTCGCGTACCGGTATCAGTACACCGGGCTCCGGCTGCTGGTATACCGCAACGACCGCTGGTTCCTGCTGCCGTCGGGCTGGCACGGCGACCCGGCGGCACGCGCGATAGTCCTGCCCGACGGCACCGGGCTGAGAGTCGAGCTCAGCCGCTGACCGTCCAATCCTGCACGTCGATCTGGCTGCCGCCGTACCGCGGAGCGAAGAAACTCAGCACGTTCGACGACTTCAGCCGCTGGTGGTCGATCAGCGGATCGGAGAAGTAGATCGCCGACGACGTCCAGCGCAGCGCCCAGTCACTCCACGCGGACGCCTTCGACGCGGTCTCGATGTGCAGCTTCCGTGTGCTGGAGTCACCGCTGACCACGTACAGATTGTCCTTGGAATCGACCGCGATGTCGCCGCGCGCGGACCGTTCCAAGAACGGGGTGTAGGTCTGATGCCACACCTTGCTGGCCTTGTCCCGCCAGTAATGCACCAGCACCGCCGACTCCCGCGCCGCCGTGAAATTGGTGTTGCTGGCCGCGGCCGCCGGCAGATGCGACGCGAGCACGTGCACGATGCCGGCCGCGTCGACCACCTGCGATTCCTGGTTGATCAGCCCACGGTTCTGGGCGATGCCCCACACCCTGAGATCCGCCGCGTCCGAGCGCAGCGGATTGGTCCCGCTGGTCGCCACCACGCTTCCGGCGCTGTTGCGCCACGTGCGTCCCTTGTCTTTGCTGTACGCGTAAAAAAGATCGTGGTTCGTGCTCGCGTCCGACGTCTCCCGCACCGTCCACGTGGCGTGCAGCAGCGGCACCGCCGGATCGAAGTTGTCGTACTCGATGCCGAACAGGTACGCGTTGTTGCCGGCCGTGGTGCCGTCGATGAACTCGCCGATGGACGACCACGCGCCGGCCCGGTACTCGTAGAGCACCTCGTCGCCGGTCCCGCTGTACCCGGTGCGGATCGCCAGTTGCAGCGTGCCGTCCGGATGCGCGAAGAACTGCGGATAGGTGACGACGTCCATGGCGACGCTGGTCAGCTTCGTCTGCACGGCGCCGAAACTCGCGGTGGACCAGGTGGCCGCGGTGGCCAGGCCGCTCACCGACTTGCGGTACCGCAGTTGCGACGAGTGCGTGTCGAACGCCAGGTGGATGGTGCCGTCCGCCGGCGCGATGCCGATGCTGATGGTGTTGTGCGAGTCGGTCGAGGTAGTGACGTAATCGGTCAGCCGCAGGTTCGACCAGGCCCCCGACGGGAGCAGCCGCCGGGACAGGTTCACGTAACCGCTCTGATCCCAGAACGCCGAGTACTGCCAGCTGCCGTACGTGACGATCCCGTCCTGCTGGAACGACTCACCGTTCATGTAACCGGTGTACGTCAGCGCCGTACGCCCGGCCGTGGTCAGCACGGTCGACCGGGAGAGGGTGACGGTCGGCGCGGCGGCCTCGGCCGGAGCCCCGACCGCCACCAGCGCAAGGATCGAGACGAGCGCGACGAAGGACCGCCTCACGACAGCGACCACGCGGCCGGCCGGATGGTTCCCGCGGCGTCCTGCACGTTCGCGATCAGCACACCGGACTCGGTCAGCTCCACCACCGAGCGGATGGTCCAGCCCCGCGGCGCCGGCAGCTCAGTACGCACGCCGTCGTGCCAGAGCGACAACCGGTTGGTGCCGTCGGCGCCGTCGGCCAGGATCACCATCCGCCGGCCGTTGGCGACGGCCACACCCTGCGCGCTGAGTTCTCCGGCGGCCAGCGGCACGACGGTCACCTGGTTCGCGGCGTTCCAGTACGCGGCGCTGCGTCCGCCGGACGCGTCGCTCAGGACACCGGCCACCCCGCCGTCGGCAGCGAGGTTGTTGACCGTCTGCCCGGACGGGCACACCAGGCCGCCGACCGGCTGGCCCTGGGTCGCCTCGGTCAGGATCACGTTCGTGCCGGGCACCCCGCCGGTGTGCCGGAGCAGCACGTACTTCGGCAGCCCACCGGTCACGCTGAACCCGCTGGCCACGACGCTGCCGTCGGCCTGGACCCGGGAGACGCAGGCGGGGCCGAGGTACGCCGTACCGAACACCGGCACCGGCACCGTCGCGCCGTCCCTCCACAGCACCGGACGGGCGGTCGTGCCCTGGCCGACGCCGCTGAAGACGGACACCAGAGTGGTGCCGGTCGCGTTGATCGAGATGACGTACCGGCGGTATCCGGCGTCGAGCTCCGGCGTTCCGCTCAGCAGCGTGCGCGTGCCGGAGCGGGCGACCAGCTCGGCCTTGCCGGAGATCAGTTCCGGTCCGGCGGTGGACACTCCCCACGTGGCGCCGCGCGGGTCCACCGCGCCGGCCCGGCTGCGCGGCTCGCCGATCAGCGTCGCGGTCGTACCGGTGATCGACCACCGGGTCGCCCGGGTCGCACCGTCGACTGTCACGTCACCGGCGACCTCGCCGAGGTCGGTGATGCTGCTGACCGAGCCCGAGGTCGCACCGGCCGGCAACGCGAGCCGCTGACGCTGCCAGCCGACGCGTGGCAGGCCCGCCCATCGGTACGGCGTCTCGACGATGGACGTGTTCCCGTCCGGCCCGGTGGTGGTGACGCGTGCGGTGCCGGCCACCACACCCAGCGGTGACACGTCGGACGCCGTGACGGCGAGCGCCTCCCCCGGCCCCGCCGCCGGGACCGGCAGCAGCACACCCCGCACGGCCGGAGCCGCCGAGGCAGGCGTTACAGCGCTGGCGGCGACGAGCGCCCCGGCCAGCGCCACCGCGGTGGCCCGCGTCACAATATTTGTCATTGCCAATGTGTATCAAGGTCGAGATGCCGGCACAATCCACCGCCCGACGGGTGCCGTCACACAGCCGGATCTCAGCGGCCCGGCAATAGGATCACCAGCATGACCGTGCCCGCGGATATCGCCGCCAGCAAGCAGATCAGCCTGACCACGTACCGCAAGGACGGCACCCCGGTGGCAACCCCGGTCTGGCACGTGGCCGACGGCGACACCATCACCACCGTCTCGTCCGCCGACGCCTGGAAGGTCAAGCGCCTCCGCAGGAACGCGCAGGTAGAGATCGTCCGCTGCGACGTCCGCGGCAAGATCGACCCGGATGCCCGCCCGGTCCGCGGCACCGCCACGCTCCTGCCGCCGTCCGAGACCGAGGCCGCACGCCGCCTGCTGGAGAGCCGTTACGTCTCCGCCCGCATCGGCGGCACCCTGACCCGGCTCCTCCACATCAAGCGCCCGGCAGGGATCGGCATCGTCATCACCCTCCAGCCAGAATCCTGAACAAGCCAGAAGCCCGATCCGGCCAGGAGCCTGAACCGGCCAGGAGCCTGAATTAGCCAGGAGCCCGATCCGCCCAGGGGCCTGAACCGGCCAGGAGCGTGGTCCGGACCAGGTTTCAGGCCGGTCCGGCGAGGACGGTCTGTAGTCGCCGGGCCTCCTTTGTCAGCCGGCTGCTGCCCGGTCTCGCCGCCGTGGCGGCCAGCTCGGGAATCAGGTCGCGGGCGGCGAGATCACCCGCGACCTGGGTGGCGAGCTGCAGCAGGTCGGGCAGACCACGCGGGGCGTGCGGCAACAGCTGCGGCAGCGCCGCGAGGATCAGCTCCCACAGCGCCCCGGCCGCGCCGCCACGGTGGATGTCGGCCAGCCCGGGAACCACCCTGGTCAGCTTGAGAGTGCCGTCAGCACACAGACTCCCCAGCTCCGCACCCACTCCCGCACCGATCCCGCCGCCGCCGCCCGCAGCCGCACCGATTCCGCCGCCGGCCCCCGCCGCCGCATCGATCCGGCCCGCCCCTGCGTCCGCCGCATCGATCGGGTCCTCGCCGGCGGCCAGGATCAGGAAGGCGTCGACCGCCGAGAGCCGGTCGGTGTCGTGGCGGGCGCCCAGCACGTAAGCCACCGCCAACGTCATGGCCGGACCGATCGGGCCCGAGCACTCGGCCAGCAGCGGCAGCAGCGGCCCGACGCCGCGCTGATCCATGTCGGCGAGGGAGGCGAGCGCGGGCAGCACCCAGGCCGCCGTCACCTCCCGGTGCTGCGGCAACACCACGGCGGTGATGTCGGCGGGTGCCGAGAAGTCGTGCGGGTAGTAGACCGGCACGTTGCTGCGATCCAGGTTGACCAGCCCCGCCTCCAGCAGGGTGCCCTCTCCCCCGGCCCGTGCCTGGTCGAGCCTGGCGACGACGCGGCGGGTGACCGGCGGCCTGCCACCGTACGCATAACGCCCGTCCTTGCCGACCTGCTCGAACCGGGTGCTCACCGGGTCGGGAAGCCCGCCGCCCTTGAGCCAGTCGGCGAACTGCCGGCCCGCCACCGACGTCAGCTCCGCCGCCCGGGTCACCACCTCGGCGTCGACGTCGCGCGGCACCCGCAGCAGTGCCTGCTCGACGTCGACCGGCCACGGCTCCCGGCCCGCGGCCTCGGCCCGGAGGAGCCGTTCCAGCAGGACAGCGGCGTCCAAGCTTCCGTTCACCGCCGTGGGCGTGGCCATCAACTCGGCAACCGGCTGCGCCGCGAACCGGTCCGCCACCTCCCGGATGCGCAGCCCGAGCACGCTCCCCGGCCCGCCGCGCAGCGATTTCTGCTCACCGGCGCCGATCAGCCAGGCCTCCCGCAGCGCACCCGGCGCCGGCACGTCGTTGCTGGTGGCGGGATTGACGATGGCTCTCATCGCGTCGCCGAGCCTCGCGGTCCGCAGCAGCTGTCCATGCCAGCCGGGATCGGTCAGCTCAAAGGAATACCGCTCCAGCACCGGCCGCAACACGCCATCCAGCGGCACCCCGGCAGCGGGCAGCGCCACCAGCGCGGCCAGCACCCGCTCCCACACCACAGCGGTCTCGTCGTGCAACAGCGCCGCGATCTCGGCCGCGAGCTCGGAGGCATCACTGATAGGTGGCGGCATCGACGCGACCGGCGCGGGTGTCACCAGCACCGGCGGCATGCCGGCCACCTCAGACGGGGGCAGCACCACGCCGAACATCTCGTGGGCGCGGGCCGGCAGGTCGCCGCCGAGCCCCGCGGCCGCATCGACCAGCCTCGTGACGGTCTCCGCGTCGACCCGCGCGATGTGCCGGCCGATCAGGGTCAGCGCGCGCTCCTGCACGTCGAACGTCGGGTGCCCGAACGCCACCGCAACCGCCTCCACGACCTCCCCGACCCGGTCCGGCTCGCGGCGCGCGACTCTCTCCAGCCAGGAGAGCTGCGCCTTGACCAGGACCTTTTCGGTACGCAAAAGCACCGCCCCACTCGTCTCCAGCACCGTCTCGACATCGAGGAGCCCGGCGTCGTCGACGACCCGCAAGGCCCGCTGGCCCAACCCGGCGATCGCCGACGGCGCCTCGGTGAGAAGCCGCGCGTAATCAAGCGCTGCCGGCGCCAGCTCGTCGACCGTCGGGGCTAGCGCGTCGTGCAGCAGGGCGAACGGCCGCAACCAGGCCGGGCGGTCGCCGCGCACCAGACGGTCGACCGTGGCGGCGAGGATCCGCGCGCGATCGAGGCGGCCCTCGGCCACCAGCCGCGCGACGACACCGGGGAACCAGGGCTCCGCGGTCCACTCGCTGCCCGTCCAGTAACTCCCGGTCAGCGCGCCGCCGAGACCGTCCGTCTCGAAGACCGCGGGAAGGAGCACGTCAAGATAGGGGCTGGACCCGAACACCTCGGCCGTCGGGTGACTCCGGTTGCCCTGGCTGTCGTGCAGGTGGGTGAGCCAGCCTCGCACGAAACCCTCGGTGCGCGGGGCCAGCGACGGCGAACCGTCCAGCATGGCCGCCACGAATCCCCACTGACCGGCCCAGACGTCCCTGGCCGGCAACTTCACGGCCAGGCGCGCCCCGAGATCGGCCAGCCAGGTGATCTCACGGGCCGCGGCGATCGCCGTGACACGGGCCGCGGGCACCTCACCCCAGCCGTCGCGCATGCCACGCCGGGTGAGCATCGTGGCAGCTCGCGCCGCCGACGGCGCACAGGCGATCACGGCGAGGGCGTAACCCGAGGCGGGGTAATGATCGCGGCTCTCCCACCGGTCCTGCGCGAGGCCGCCCGGCATCCCGGAATCCAGCTCGGCGACGAACGCCAGCCGCTCGGCCTCGCTCATCGCCAGCAGGCGCGAGGTGATCTGCCCGTAGGCCGGTCGCCTCGCCAGATCGTCCAGATCCGTCCAGGTCAAACTCATGCCCGCAAACCTAATTCTTGGGTACGACATTTCCGCGCGGCCGGGAATCGATCAGGGCCGAGTTCTCGTGGTCGTCGCCGGGCCGGCGTCCCCGGCGCAGGATGAGCACGCCGGTCAGAGCGGCCACCAGCTGTCCACCCGCGATCACCGCCAGCAGCGGGGCTGATCCGGCGCCGGACAGCAGGCCGCCCGCGGCTGCGCCGGCCGCCGCGGAGGTCACCTTGATGCCCGCGCCGAGCGTGAAGACCTGGGTACGGACCTCCGGCGGGGACTCGCGGTCGCGGACCGAGAAGAGGGCCACCGTGGTCGGTCCCATCAGCAGGCCCGCGGCGGCCAGCAGCGGCCACGTGCCGGGCAGGAACACCGGTGGCAGGAACGCCACGGACATCGCCGCCGTGCAGATCAGCAACGTGCGCTCCGGATGCCGGTGCACCACCGGGATCCGGGTCGTGAGCAGCGAACCGACGAGGCTCCCGGCAGCCGTGACCGCCATGATCAGACCGGTGAGCGGCGGATCGTGGCGGGCCGTGGCGATCGCCGCGGCCGCCAGGGGCAGCGCCCCGAAGCCGAACTGGCTGATGCCGGTCGTGGCGGTCACCGCGGCGAGGCGGGGCTTGCGGATCATCACCGAGACAGCGCTGAACGGCCTGCTGATGCGCTCCGGGCGTACCCAAGAAGGGCGCATGCCCAACGGGAGGGTGAGGAAGGCCAGCGCGCCCAGCAGGGCGAACGCGCCCAGGGTGACCAGCGACCAGGCGGGGCCGGCAAAGCCGGCGACCACCGCGGCGAGGGCGGGACCGGTGATCCCGGCGACGGAGTAGGTGGTCGCGTCGTAGCCGAAGGCGCGACCGGCGTCGCCGGGGGCCAGCTCGCGGAGCAGGCTGCTCAGACCGCCGAAGAGCAGTGGCGCGACGCAGCCGCCGGTGAGGAGCAGGATCGCGGCGGCCCAGGTGACCGGGCCGACCAGCAGGGCCGCTCCGGTCAGGGACAGCGCGTAGATCACGAAGGCGGAGAGGTAGAGCGGCTTGCGACGGCGAGCGCGGTCAGCGGCGGCGCCGGCCAGAGGTGCGGCGGCCACGTGCGGAACCATCAGTGCCGCGACCAGCAGGCCGCCGACGCTGGCGCGACCGGTCTGTTCGATCGCGAGCAGGACGATCGCTACTCGGGCGCCCTCGTCGGCGAGGCGCGCGCCGATCGCGGCCAGGAGGTAACGCGTCAGGACCGGCACTGTTTATCGGGTGGGGTAGTCGATGTACGCGAACCGGGTGCCGTCCGGGGACCAGCTGTTGACGTTGATCGTGCCCTGGCCGCCGTCGAGCTCGACGATGGTCGCGGCATCCTGCCAGTCGTCGTTGTTCACCAGCCGCAGCCGGACCGGGAGGTCGGCGGGGTGACCTGTGGTGCCGGGCGGGAAGCTCAGGTAGACCGCGTGCCGGCCGTCCGGGGACAGGTGCGGGAACCAGTTGACGTGGTCGTCGGTGGTGAGCTGTTCCAGGCCGGTGCCGTCCGGGCGGATGCGGGCGATCTGCGCGTGGCCGGGCTCGCTCTCGCTGGAGAAGCGTTCGGTGTTGAAATAGATCCAGTCGCCGGCCGGGTCGTATTCCGGGCCGTCGTCGGGTCCGGCACCGGTGGTGAGCGGAGAGTCCTGGGTGCCGTCGACGCTGATCGTGCGCAGGGTGCCGGTGTGCCACTGCTCGTTCTCGATGCTGACGTAGGCGAGCGTGGTGCCGTCCGGGCTGACGCCGTGCAGGAAGTGCATCCGGCCGGGCTCGTGCGTGATCCGGCGCCCGGGCCCGCCACGCAGCGATGCCTCATAGATGTGCCCGTCGTTCGCGGACAAAAAAACCGTCTGCCCGATCGGCTTTCCGTCCGGCTTTCCGTCCGGCGCGAGGACGTGGTCATTGTTCAGCTCGGGTACGCCGTCAAGCGTGATCAGCTCAGGATTGCCGGAGCCGTCGGCGGGCAGGCTCCAGAGCAGGCCGTCGCCGTTGAGGATGAGCTGGTCGTCGGCGGTCCAGTTCGGCGCTTCGTAGAGGATCGTGTCGCTGGTGTGCACGATGATGTCGGCGCCGGTGGCGATCTCGTAGACCCGGATCCGGCACTGCTGCCCGTCGGCGAGAGTTCGTGCGAAGGCCAAGATTGCTCCCACATGCAGTAACGACATTCCGGGTTTGACAGCTGCCACCACGCTGAATTCAGCTGGACTGGTCAGCCGGACAAGAACGGAATCTTGGATGCTCGACAGTCTCTCGCACGAACCTAACTGGATCATCGTAACTTTCGTGGGGGCACTGCTGGGCGCGTCGGTGACGTGGTGGTCGTCGCCGGTCCGGTACCTCCGCTCCCGCCGCCGGAACCGCCACCTGGTCGGGACCTGGTACGAATGCCACTACACCTTCCGGCAGGGCCAGCTCATTCTCGGGCGTGCCACGCTCACGATCCGGCCGGGTTTCCGGAACGCCCTCAAGGTGGTCGCTGAGCAGCACGAAACCCATCCGGACGGGGCGGTGACCGACCTCAGCTATGCGGGCTCGCTGCACCGGGAAGGCCAGCTCGTCCTGACACTGTCCGGCAGGTCGCACGACGAGACGCTGGTGATGCGATACCTGGAGCGGTTGCCGTCCAACCCCGCGCCGGTACCGGGGATATGGCTGTGCCGCGACCACGACGGCTTGCCGGCCGCCGGGGTGAGCGCGCTGAGCAGACGAGAACTGACCGACGAGCAGGCACACGAGGCACTCACGTCGGGGGGCGCTGCACCGGGAGCACTGCGAATCTCACTGCGCGAGGCAACGGCGGCTCCCTGAGGGCGGCGGCTTTACCTCGTTCATGGTCCGCATGCGGTGTAAGAGTCGACCCTTTGTCGCGGGGGCCCGCGTTGGCGCAAACACTGTTCTCGGTAGCGATTCCTCCGCCGATCAGCCGCAGCGGGAGGCAGTGACGCGGGTGTCCCGGGATGCCTGCTCTGGTAGATCAGGGAGGCACCTCCGCGCCTGCGCAACGCGGGTGGATGGAGAGGTGCGGAGCGCTTGCCGGACGGCGGCGTGCCGGGCGACGACGCCAGGTCTGCGGTTGTCACCTCGGACCATGAATCTGGCGACGCCAGGTCTGCGGGCACCGCCTCGGAACGAGGTTCTCGGGTGGTCTGCTCCGGTCCGGCTCGGCCTCGGTCCTCGCCCATCGCGGGAGGGGTAGGTCCGGAAGCTGGCGCTGGTCGCGTGGCTGCCGGGCCGTC
Source organism: Actinoplanes lutulentus (assembly GCF_003259845.1). Lineage (GTDB taxonomy): Bacteria > Actinomycetota > Actinomycetes > Mycobacteriales > Micromonosporaceae > Actinoplanes > Actinoplanes lutulentus. The sequence continues at coordinate 99,636 of NZ_QLMJ01000022.1, read as the reverse complement.
GCTTTGGCACATTTCGCCGGGCGACGGCGACGGCGACGGCGACGGCGACGGCGACGGCGACGGCGACGGCGACGGACAAGCATCGCCGGCAGCCGTCGCAGAGTCTCCGTGGGCGCGATCGTGCAGCTGGCGCAGGCGCCGGGCGTGGCGTTGCGTCAAGCCCCACGAACGGTGCCGCTCGTGCTCGCGCCGGAACTCCTCGGCCGCTGGCGAATAATTGCGGCGCAGCGTCCGATCCCGGAGATGTCTCGTCGGGAACAAGGAAAGCTGAGCCATACCTCCATTGTCCGCGGCGAAACCAGAATCGACGATGTCACCCGCCCGATTTTCACATCAAGAAATGACGGAAAAATCGACTTGCCGACCCCGATCCGGCGCTTACCAGAAATTGCACAGGAATGACAGTTTTAGCGCTTTCTGCTGCGCGTCAGTAGGCCCACGGTGACTTGCCGTGCTTCAGGACTCGCACGCCGGCTTCGGCGCTTGCCGGCCACAGGGTGACCTGATACTCCAGATGATCTCCGGGTTCGCCCTCGTGGAACCTCGCCGGCCGGCGGGCCGTCTGCGCGTAAGCGACACCCTCCGTTGCGCCGTAGGCGCAGCAGGGGTACGGGATCGCGTCCTCGCCGATGCCGGTCCGGGCCGCGTCGGTGCTGGTGGACGTGGGCACGAGGATCAGCCGAACGGGGCTGGGTCGAAGCGGCCGTTGCGCTCGCGGAACTCGGTTGCGGTGCTGGGCCACAGCAGGGTCAGGCGGCCGCTGCGCGGATCCACGTACCAGCTTGTGCATCCCCCGCGCAGCCACACGGTCCGCGACGCCATGGTGTCGATGTCGCGGGTGTACGCCTCCTGCGCCCGCGCCGTCACCTCCAGCGGACCGTCGACACGGCCGAGGTGGTCCAACGCTCCGACCAGGTAGGACAGCTGGCTCTCGATCACGTGGACAGCGGAGTTGTGCCCGAGCGCCGCGTTCGGGCCGTCGAGGACGAACATGTTCGGGAACCCGTGCACCACCGTCGACGCGTGCGACACCATGCCCTGCTCCCAGGCCTGGGACAGCAGCAGCCCGTCCCGGCCGGTGATCCGGGAGGCATACGGCTGCTGCGTCGAATGGAAGCCCGTGGCGAACACCAGCACGTCGATCTCCGCGCGATGCCCGTCACGAGCGATCGCCGTCTGGCCGTCGAAACGGTCCAGCGCGCCCGCCAGGGTCACCTCGTCACGGCCCATCGCCGGGTAGAACGTGTCCGACAGCAGGATCCGCTTGCACCCGACCTCGTAATCCGGGGTCAGCCGGGCGCGCAACGAAGGGTCGGGCACCTGCGCGGCGAGATGCCCGAGCGCCCGGGAACGCAGCTCGGCCAGTGCGGCGGGCTCACGGCGGCGGGCGGCGATGCCCTGTTCGAGACCGGTGAAGGCCTCTTCGCGTACCCGAAGGATCTCCGCCGCGTCCGCGGCGGCATGTGCGTGGTCGTTGCGCGGGATGACGTACGGGTTGCTGCGCGCGAAGACCGTCAGGTGCTTGACCCGGTCGACCAGCGACGGGATGACCTGGATCGCCGACGCGCCGGTGCCGACGACGCCGACGCGGGCGCCGTCGAGGTCGACACTGTGATCCCACCGGGCGGTGTGGAATGCCGGCACCGAAATTCCGGAGATGTCGGGAATCTTGGGCTCGGTGAGCCGCCCGGCCGCCAGCACCAGGACCCGGCAGCGGAACGTTCCCCGCGTCGTGGTGACGTGCCACCGGCCCGCGGAGTAGACCGCCGCCGTCACCTCATGCCCGAACCGCAGATGCGGCGCCACTGCCGGCCGCGCGGCCAGCCCACGAAGGTACGCCTGAATCTCGTGCCCCGGCGCGAACGTCCGCGACCAGGCCGGATTGGGCGAATGGGCAAAGGCATAAAGATGCGAGGGTACGTCACACGCGACACCGGGATAGGTGTTGTCACGCCACGTCCCGCCCACGTCGGCGGCCCGTTCGAGCACCACGAACGTCTCGTCGCGACCGGACAGCTCGATGGCCGCGCCGATCCCGGCCAGTCCGGCGCCGACCACGACGACGTCAACGTCCGTCATGTCAGATCGCCCGTCATAACAGGTCGTACCGGGTGGTGCGCTGCCGTGCCGGGCGCCCCAGCTCGGCGGCGATCGTCGCGACGTCGTCCCGGGTCAGCGAAATGCCCTGCTCCTGGCCGGCCGACGGGTCGAGGACGCCGTCGATCAACAGCCCGCCGAGGTCGTCCGCCCCGCCGCGCAGCAGCTGGATAGCGACGGCGGTGCCGACTTTGGGCCACGGCGCCTGGATGTGGTTGATCCGGCCGGCCAGCACCAGTCTCGATACGGCCGTGAGCGCGCGGGTCTCGCGTACCGAAGGGCGTGAATTGACCGGGAGCGCCGCGCCTGGCGCGGGCGGGAACGGCATCGCGATGAATTCGGTGAACCCACCTGTCTTCTCCGCGATCGCGGCGAGAAGCCGCAGGTGGGCGACCTGCTGGGCGGGGGTTTCGATGTGCCCGTAGAGCATCGTCGAGGTGGACGTGAGCCCGGCCTCGTGCGCCGTGGTGATCAGCTCGACCCAGCGGGCGACGGGCATGTCGGGGCCGCCGGCGAGCCGGGTACGCACATCGTCGTCCAAGATCTTCGCCGCCGTGCCGGGAACCGAGCCCAATCCGGCGTCCCGGGCCCGTTCCAGGAACGAGCGCGGGCTGATGCCCAGCCGGGCGGCGGCGTCGGCGACCTCGGCGGGCCGGAACGCGTGCAGGTGGATCCCCGGAGCGGCGCCGGCGATGGTCCGCACCAGGTCGAGGTAACCGTCGTCGGGCGCGCCGGCGGGCAACGGGTTCTGCACGCAGACCTCGGTCGCGCCCAGGCTCGCGGCCTCGACGACGAGGTCGTGCACCAGCGACAGGTCGGCGCCGACACGTTCGGTGTTCAGGTTGCGGTTGACCACGAAGGTGACCTGGTCACCGACGAGCTCGCGGCGGACCGCGTCGGCGCGGGCGCACAGGTCCTCCAGGTCCTGGCCGTCGGCGCCGAGCAACTCCACCGCTTCGGCGTCGGTCAGGGACGTCGTCATCGGGCACTCCCGGGTTCACAGGGATCGCAGAGCAGCTCGGTCAGCTGCGGGAGGACCGGCACGATGCGTTCCAGAGCGGCGCGGTCGTCCGCTCCGAGCCGGGCGACCGCCTCGGCCAGGGCGTTCTCGCAGGCCGTGTCGTAACGGATCAGCAGGTCGGCGGCGTACGCCGAGATCTTGATGGTGACCCGCCGGCGGTCGGTGCCGTCGCGGATCAGCTCGACGAGGCCGCCGCGTTCCATGGCGCCGAGCAGGTTGCTGACCGTGGGGCGGGCGAGGCGGAGGCGTTCGGCCACCTCGACGGTGCTCAGACCGTCTTGTCCGGTGAGCGCCCGCAGCACCTCGATGTGCGCCTCGGGCAGGTCGGGCAGGCCGTCCGCGGCGCGGGTCGCGCGCAGCAGCGCACGGCGCAGCGGTCCCACCTGGCGGCCGAACTCCCCGATGATCGTCACCGCCCGAGCCTACTAGGTAGGTTCGGGACAAACCTTGTTCGCGCCGTCACCCTCCCCCGCTTCACACCCGTGAACTGCGTCAAAATGGTTATCAACGACCTGTGAATCCATGCACATCGCTGGCGTGTTACATGCTGGTAATGTGCGGCCGGGCGGCTGGCGGACCACAAATCCCGAACCGGGCGCTTCTCATTGTTCACGGGCGATCCCCGGGAAGGACACTGTTTCATGCGCGAGGAATTCACCTCGACCACGGCGTTGCTCGGCACTTATGACCCCGGTCGCGCACAGATTATCGGCGAGCAGGGATTGGCCGCCGGATTCTGGACGTCATTCGAGGTGCGAATGGGCGACATCGGTGACGATCTGATTATCACCTACATTCCGTTGCGCCGGAAAAACCGGAGGATCCGCAGCCTGAGGGCCGTCTCCTGAGCTAGTCACTTTTTTTACTATGCACCTTTTTGTATGATGCCCTGCGTGGAGTATCCGACGCTGCTGAGTCCGCTGGACCTCGGGCACACCGTGCTGCGCAACCGCGTGGTCATGGGCTCGATGCACACCAAGCTCGAAGATCGAGCCCGTGACCTGCCCAAACTCGCCGCCTACTTCGCCGAGCGGGCGCGCGGCGGCGTCGGCCTGATGGTGACCGGCGGCTATGCGCCGACCTGGCGCGGCTGGCTGGCGCCGATGGGCAGCCAGATGACCAGCAAGCGGCACGCCGACGCGCACCGGATCGTCACCGGCGCGGTCCACGAACACGACGGCAAGATCCTGCTCCAGGTCCTGCACGCGGGCCGGTACGGGTATCACCCGTTCACGCTCGGCGCCTCGGCGAAGAAGTCGCCGATCACCCCGTTCTCCCCGCGCGCCATGTCGACACGCCAGGTCGACCGCACCGCGAGCAGTTTCGCGCGCGCCGCGGCCCTGGCGAAACGAGCCGGGTACGACGGCGTCGAGATCATGGGCTCCGAGGGATACCTGATCAACCAGTTCCTCGCCGCCCGCACGAACGACCGCACCGACGCCTGGGGTGGCTCGGCCGCCAAGCGGATGCGGTTCCCCGCCGAGATCGTCCGGCGTACGCGTGACCTGGTCGGCGACGACTTCATCGTGCAGTACCGGATCAGCCTGCTCGACCTGGTCGACAACGCCCAGTCCTGGGAGGAGACGGTCGAGCTCGCCCGGGAGTTGCAGCAGGCCGGCGTCACGATCTTCAACACCGGCATCGGCTGGCACGAGGCGCGTGTCCCGACGATCGTCACGTCGGTGCCGCCCGGCGCGTTCACCTGGGTCACCGCGAAGCTGCGCGAGCACGTCACCGTACCGATCGTCGCCTCCAACCGGATCAACCGGCCGGAAGCCGCCGAACAGATCCTGGCCGCCGGCGAGGCCGACCTCATCTCGATGGCCCGCCCGCTGCTCGCCGACGCCGAGTGGGTCGCCAAGACACAGCAGGGCCGGGAACGCGAGATCATCACCTGCATCGCGTGCAATCAGGCCTGTTTGGATCACACGTTCAAGAATCAGCGGGCGTCCTGCCTGCTCAACCCGCGAGCCGGGTACGAGACGGAACTGGTCCTGTCGGTTACGCGTACCGTCAAGAAGGTGGCAGTGGCCGGCGCCGGACCCGCCGGGCTGGCGGCAGCGATCGAGCTTGCCGGACGCGGGCACCAGGTGGAGCTCTTCGAGGCGGGCGACGCGATCGGCGGGCAGTTCCGGCTGGCCGCGCGGATTCCCGGCAAGGAGGAGTTCGCGCGCACGCTCGACTACTACCGCCACATGATCGACATCCGCGGCGTGAAGCTGCATCTTGGCGTTCACGCGGGCGTGGACGATCTCGCGGGGTTCGACGAGGTGGTTCTCGCGACCGGCGTGCGGCCGCGGATCCCGGACATCCCCGGGGTTGATCACCCGAGCGTGCTCACCTATCAGCAGCTCATCAACGGAGCGCCGGCCGGTGAGCGGGTCGCGATCATCGGCGCCGGTGGCATCGGTTTTGACGTCGGTGAGTATCTGCTGCATCAGCAGGACGAGCCGCTCGACGACTGGATGCGGCGCTGGGGTGTCACCGATCCGGAGACCGTGCCCGGCGGGATCACCACCAAGGTCAAGACTGCGGCCCGGCGCCAGGTTCACCTGTTGCAGCGCAAGGAAACCGCGCTCGGCAAGGGGCTCGGGAAGACGACCGGCTGGGTGCACCGGGCGACGCTGGCCGACGCCGGTGTGACGATGCTGCGGGGCGTGTCCTATGAGCGCATCGACGACGAGGGTCTGCATCTGGGGACCGGTGTGCTTGCGGTGGACACGATCGTGCTGTGTGCGGGACAGACTTCGGTACGCGATCTTGAGGCGCCCCTGCGGGAACGCGGCGTCACCGTCCACGTGATCGGTGGTGCTGACGTGGCCGCTGAGCTGGACGCGAAGCGGGCGATCAAACAGGCGACCGAGCTGGCTGCTCGGATTTAAGCGATTTATGCGGTTCAAAGGGAAAATTATGAAATATGTGACCGTGCAAGTTGAAAACGGGATCGCTCAGGTCCGGCTCAACCGGCCCGACAAGCTGAACGCTCTCACCCTCGACACCCTCCACGAGCTGATCGCCGTGGCCCGCCGCCTGCGCCGCGACCGGACCCTGCGTGCCGTCGTGATCGCCGGCGAGGGCGACTCGTTCAGCTCCGGCCTCGACATCGTCGCCACGATGCGCAAACCCGCCCGCATCGTGCGCGCGTTCCTGCCCAACCCGTTCCTGGGCACCAACACGTTCCAGGAGGCCTGCTGGGCGTGGCGGCGCATCGAGGTCCCGGTCATCGCCGCGATCCACGGCCACTGCTACGGCGGCGGCATCCAGATCGCCCTGGCCGCCGACTTCCGGTACGCCACACCGGACTCGAAGTGGTCGGTCCTGGAAGCCAAGTGGGGCATCATCCCCGACATGACCGGCATCCGCAGCCTCACCGAGGTGGTCGGCGTCGACGTCGCGAAGAAGCTCACCATGACCGCCGACCGCATCGACGGCACCGAGGCCCAGCGCCTCGGCCTGGTCACCGAGCTCTCCGACGACCCGGTGAAAGCCGCGACCGCCTTCGCCGAGAGCCTGCTGACCCGGTCACCGGACGCCCTGGCCGCCGCGAAACGCCTGATCGACGGCGCCCTGACCAGCAGCGCCCGCCGCACGTTCGGCCGGGAACGCCGGGAACAGATCCGCCTGCTCGCCCTGCCGAACACCGGCATCCTGCGCCGCGCCGTGGTGAAGAAGAGCGAACCGGAGTTCCGCCCGAGGGCCCGTAAGATGCGTCCGTGGCACTGAGGAACGCCCTGCTGGCGGCGCTGATCGACCGGGAGTCCTCGGGCTACGACCTGGCGAAGAAGTTCTCGGTGTCGGTCGCGAACTTCTGGACGGCCACGCCGCAGCAGCTCTACCGCGAGCTGGAGAAGATGGAATCCGAGGGCCTGCTCGCGGCCCGCGTCGTCAAGCAGGACAAACGCCCCGACAAACGCATCTTCTCGGTCACCGACGCGGGCCGCGCTGCCCTGCACGCCTTCACCCGCCAGGAACCCAAACCCACCACGGTCCGCGACGAGCTTCTGGTCCAGGTCGAGGCCCTTGCGTACGCCGATGTGCCCAGCGTCCGCTCGTCGATCGAGACTCAGATCAAGCAGAGTCGCCGGCGTTTGGAGGCGTACGAACGCTCCTTGGCGGAGATCCTGGGCAGCCGCACCCAGGAGGAGTTCGTGGCGACGGGTAACCGGATCGGGCCCTATCTGACGCTGCAGCGAGGGATCAGCTTCGAGCGCGAGAACATCAGCTGGGGCGAGCTCGCCCTGACGATCCTGGAGCGCCGTTTCCCCAGCTAGATTACCGTGGAAAGCCGTGGTCCTCTGTCTGGTGGTGATCACGGCGGTGGCCGGGACCTGGGCTCTCGTCGCCCGGCGGCTGGAGCACTGGCAGGTCCGCGCACCCCTCGTCATGGTGGTGGCCGGCCTCGCGACCGGCTTCACCACGAACCTCATCGAGAACACGCTCAGCTCCACCGTCGCCCAGCACGTCGCCGAGGTCATCCTCGCGGTGCTGCTCTTCGTGGACGCCACCGAGGTACGCGGCGGCCGGCTGTTCGGGGACGAGCCCGGACTCGCCGGGCGGGCGCTGCTCGTCGCGATGCCGCTGAGTCTTGTCGCCGCGATGGCGCTCGGCGGGCTCATGCTGCCCGGCGGTCTCGGCTGGCCGGCCCTGCTGGTGATCGCGTGCGTACTCGTGCCGATCGACCTGGCGCCGGCCGAGTCGCTGATCCGCGACCACCTGGTGCCGGCCCGGGTACGCGGCGTCCTCAACGTGGAGAGTGGCTACAACGACGGCATCATCTCGCCGATCTTCGCGTTCGCGCTGATCCTGGCCGGCACGTCCTCCCCCGCCGACACCGCCGGCGAGGCGCTGTCCACGGCGCTGCCCAGCGCGGTCAAGGCGCTCGTCGCCGGGCTGGCGTTCGGCCTCGCGATCGCCTGGCTGATGAACCACACCGAACGCCTGGAGTGGACCACCCCGCAGTCACGCCGGGTCATCGTGGTGGTGGCGCCGCTGCTCACCTACACGGCCACCACGGCAGCCGGCGGCAACGGGTTCGTGGCGGCGTTCGTCTGCGGGATCGCGTTCCGGTTCCTGCGGCAGGTGGTGCCGCGGCACCGGATCAAGCAGCCCGTCCGCACCCCGGAGCTGCAGCTCCTCGAGGACGTGTCGGTGCTGTCGACCATCGCCATGTGGTTCTACCTGGGCAACGCCGCCGTGTACGTGCTGCGCGGGGGCATCCGGTGGCCGGTCGTGATCTACTGCCTCGCCGTCCTGACCGTCGTGCGGATCCTGCCGATCCTGCTCGCCCTGCTCCGGTCCGGCATGCCGTGGCGCGAACGGCTCGCCACCGGCGTGATCGGCCCGCGCGGGACCACGTCGATCGTTTTCGGACTGCTCGCCTTCAACGACCTGCCCGAAGGCGAGCTGGCCCATACGGCCCTGACCACGATGACGCTCACGGTGATCGCCAGCGTCCTGCTGCACGGCCCCGGCGCGGTGATCGCCGGCCGGGTCCGGCATTGAACGACCTGCATACGATGCGGGCGTGACCGCGAGCCGGGTAATCGCACGACAGGTCCTGCTCACCCTCGGAGCCCTGCTCACTCTCGCCGCGATCGGCGCCCTGCTGGGCGTCGTCTTCGGCCTCGACTCCGGCTGGCGTCATGTGGCGGTCACCGTCCTCATGCTGGCCGGCCTCTACGCCCCGGGAGCCGTCTGGTTCATCGGCGAGGACTCCCTCGACATCGACGGCCTGTGGATCATGCCGATGACGCTCGCGTCGGTCTGCCTGACAGCGGTCCTCCCCTTCGCCTTCAACCCGCCGGACACCGGCCAGGCGTTCGACTCACGGTTGCGAGCCTTCGGGTACGCGCTCGCGGGCATCGGATTCGGCGTGCTGTTCCTGCTCACGGCGTTGCGGATCCACCGTGACGTGCGACGCGTCCAGGTCACCGGTTCCCGGCTGCCCCCGAAACCGTGGGCCGGCCAGGGGCCGCCGCAGCGGAACACCGACGAGCCCGGCCCGCCCGACGTCGAGTTGCCGGACTCCGGCAACGTGCCCCAGCCCGCCGGCCACCACAGCGCGGACCACGACAGTGACAGCGGCGACTACGGCGATTGAGCGGCCGGTGCGGAGCGGAGCATCAGCAGGCATGCGCACGCCGCCACCAGCATGGCCGCGACCGGGAACGCCGCCTGCGGCCCGACCAGCCCGGTGAGTGGCGCGGCCACCGCTGCTCCCACCGCCATCGCCACGTAATCGGCGTGCAGCACCCACCCCGCCACCGTCCCGATGATCGGCGCCGGCGCGTCCCGCTGCACCGCGATGTCAGTGCGCACCTCGATCAGGCTGATCGCCGCCCCGGCCAGGCACAGCACCACCGACAAACCAAGAAATCCGAGGCCGAGACCGCACAGATCGAGCAGCACCGCCAAAACGGCCAGCACCACAGCAATCGCCCGCGGCGATTCACCGAACCGCGGCGCGCACACCGCCCCGGCGATCCCGCCGACGCCCAGCGCGACGAACGCCAGCCCGTACCGATCGCCGGCCGCGACCATCACCAGCAGGACCGTGAGCAGGCCGTACACAAAGCTGCCGGCCACATCGGCGATGGCCATCGTCAGCAGCGCCGGGCGCTTGTGGAACGCGGCCAGGACGATGCGGAACGACGGCACGCCGCGCGGCACCACCCCGACCGTCCGGCGGAAGGCGGTCCGGTCGCCGATCGTCAGCAGCAGGCTCGCCGAGACCGCGAACACCGCGCCGACCAGCACGAACAGCGCCGCGTGCGCGTCGAACGACAGCAGCACCGCGACCACGAGCGGCCCCACGATGAAGCTGATCTCGGTGAGCACCGCGCGGGCCGCGTTCGCCCTGGCCAGACCGGCGATGCCGACGAGTGAGGGCAGCGACGCGGCCAGGCAGGGTCCGCTCACCACGGCGGCGGCCTGCGCGCCGGCCGCGAAGATCAGCAGGGTCCAGGCGGGCCACCCCGCGATCACCGCGGCGGCCGAGGCCGCCATCAGCGCGACACGCACGAGGTCGGCCACCACCATGAGACCCAACCGATGGGTACGGTCGGCGAGCAGGCCCGCGAGAGGTCCGGCCACGACCGCCGGCAGCACCCGGGCCGCCGTGACCGCCCCGGCGAGCGTGGCCGACTGCGACCGGGCGTAGACGATCGCGGTCAGCCCCACCGCGTACGCGGCGTCGCCCATCTGGGAGACGGCGAAACCACTCGCCAGTTTGAGCATGTCGCCGCGCGACGTCTGCCGGTCGGCAACGGTGCTGTTCATGCCCAAAAGCCTGAAGAATGCCCGGTTGGTCCGCTATCACCCGGGCAGGGTCAGGGGAACGGCCGGTACCGGACAGCGCCAAACGCCGCATGACACATAAGGTGCTGCGAATGCGATACCTGAAATGCCTCTCCGGGGTGGCGGCCGTCGCCGTCGCTCTCACCGGGTGTGGTGTGCCCAGTGAACCGGTAGCGGCCAACCCACCCCCGCAAGCAGTCCAGCAGGCGGCTCCGGTGAAAGCCGAGCCGATCACGCTGGTCGCGGCCGCCAAGAAGGTCACGTACGCCTTCCCGGTCAAGGCCAAGAACGTCTCGTTCCACAAGACCCACGCCGGTTACCCGGCCACCGACATCTTCGCCGCCTGCGGCAAGCCGTTCGTGGCCACCACCAGCGGCGTCGTGCTCGAGGTGAGCCGGGTCGACAAGTACAAGAAGGGCATGAAGGACGGCCCGTACAACGGCGGCAAGTTCGTCTCCATCCAGGGTGACGACGGCGTCCGCTACTACGGCTCGCACCTGAGCAAGGTGACCGCCGGCATCAAGAAGGGCGTCCGGGTCAAGACCGGCCAGAGCCTCGGCAAGGTCGGCAAGACCGGTAACTCCAGCGGCGTCTGCCACGTGCACTACGGCATCTCGCCGCCGTGCAAGAAGGCCGGCGACTGGAAGGTCCGTCGCGGTGTCGTGTGGCCCGCGAAGTACCTCACGTCATGGCGCAAGGGCGGCAAGAAGAGCCCGGTCGCGGCGGTCAAGGCGTACAAGAAGAAGAACGGCTGCAAGGCCTAGTTCCACCTGATGACGGCGCCGGGCGGGAGCCCGGCGCCGTCATGCTTTCTCAGGCGAGGTTGATGTAGTCCAGCTCGGCGTAACCGGTGCCGCCCGCGAAGTTCGGCGAGCCCTTGGCCAGGCGGATCACGTTCCAGCCGGCCCGCAGGGTGACGGACGCGTTCACCGTCGAGCCGAAGACACCCCAGGCGGCGGTGGCCGGGTAGGACACCGTCTGCCAGGCGCTGCCGTTGTACGCGAGACCCTGGGTGGCCGTGGCGCCGGTGCCGTTCGCGTACCCGATGGTCATCGTGTACGCACGGGCGGCCGGCACGTTGACCAGGAAGTCCACGAACGACTGGTTCCGCGAGTTGGCAATCCCGTCGATCTGACCGACATAACCGCCGCTGGACGCGGAGGCCGCGCTGAATCGGTTCGCGTTGACCACTGTCGCGTTCTCGGCCTCATACCGCTGCTGCCAGGTTGCGGCCCCGCTCGCCGGGGTGATGAGCAGCTGATAGGAGTCCAGGGCGTTCATCCCGGTCACCGGCACGCTGATGCTTCCACCGGAAACGGTGTAGGTCGTCGACGACACAGCGATCGGCGCGCTCTGGTTCGTGGTCCGCCCGGTGGTGCCGCTGCGCACCAGAGTGGCCCGGACCTGCGATCCCAGCGCCCCGAGCCCGTTGACCCGCACGGTGTTGCTCCCGCTGTCCCCGCCGAACACCACGTTCACGAACCGGCGGGTGCTGTCGTAGGCGGCCACACCCTCCAGCCATGACCCTGGAATCGTTTGCACGATGTTCCCGGCCATGTCGCCGTACCACTTGTAGGTCCAGTACGACGATGTCGGCGCGTTGTTGTGGAGCAGCCCGTTCAGCGTGCCGGCCTCGTACCAGTAGGCCCGTTCCGCCGACCGGATGCCGTGCCGCTCGAAGACGGCCATGTAGTGCACCGCGACGCTGGGGATGTCGACCTGCGACGGCGACGCGTACTCATTGATCGAAATCGGACGCGGTGAGATCCCGAGGGACTGCTCGATGGCCCGGTAGTCGTTCACGTGCGCCTGGACGTTGAGGTAGCTGTCGTTGTCCAGCTCGTGCCAGACGATCACGTCCGGCAGCGTGCTCGTGTTCCGGGCGTTCGTGAGAAAGTCCACCATCCACTGATGGTTGTAGATCGCATGCGATGGCCCGACGATCGGCGTCACCGTGTCCAGCGTGCGGATCAGGCGATGGGTGCGGGTCCAGCCGTCGAGGAACGAGCCGGCCGACGCGGTGTTCCACGTCCAGTCCGGCTCGTTCCACAACTCGTACCCATCGATGTTTGTCGTGCCGGTGGCGGCGGTCCGGGCCTGGACCATGGTCCGGACCTTGGCCTCCCAGTCCGCCCAGCTGACCCAGCGATAGGGGAAGTTCGGATAGATGTCCGGCAGCCGCAGGAACTGCTGCGCGCCGGCGCTGGTCACCTTGCCGGCCACCAGCAGGCCGTCGCAGCAGGGTGTCGTCGCGCCGTTGCCGAGCTGCTGAACGCCGGGCGGCGGCTGGGTCAGATGGTTGAGCCGCAGCGGGTAGAGCTGTTCGAGCGGCGGCTTCGATCCGGTGTCGACGGCGTAGAGGCCGCCGGCGGCGACGTGGGTGACGGGGCGGACCACGGTGCCGACGTTGACGGTGAGGGTGTTGCCGGCGGCCTGCGCCGGGCTGGGGACGACCAGCCCGGCTGTGACCAGCAACAACACGGCGATTTTGCGCACTGTTTCACCTCGGTGGGGGGTGAGTGATGGGGACGGTTCTACGTCTCCTGCGCGGCCAGCGGGATCCAGATCCGCATGGCACCCGAGGCCCGGTTGGCCCACAGGAAGTAGGGGATGGCGGTGACTGTCGCCGCTGGGCCTGACGGCCCGTGCGGCGCGGTGGGCAGGTCACGGTAGAGCGGTGCCTGCTCTTGCGAGGACCGCAGGCGTACGGGTACGCGCACCGTGACCGGAGCGACCCCGGTGGTGTGGAAAGCGACGGCGAGGGGCGAGGAGGTCGACAACTCGACGTCTTCGAGCACCGTGCCGGCCGGCATGTCGGCCTGCTCCAGGCAGTACACGAGCGGACCGCGGACCAGGGCGGCGGCACCCCGGCTGGCGTCGACCCGGGGATGCGCGGCGACCAGACGGGACGGCATGGTCAGGACCAGCTGGACCTCATCGCCGAGGTGCCAGATCCGGTCGAGGCGCAGGTAGCCGTCACGCGCCTCGACGCGGGCCGGCGTGCCGTTGACCCGCAGCCGCGCGCTGTCGCACCAGGCCGGCACGCGCAGGGCGAGCGTCCACGGCTCGGCCGAGGTCGACGTCACGGTGACCGTGACCTGCTCGTCCCAGGGATAACGGGTCTCGACCTGGACGGCATGTTCCCCATGCTCGATCGTCCCGGATCCGTACAGGTGGAGCTGCAGCCCGGACTCGTCGCCGGTGGCGAGATAGTGGTGCAGCGACGCCATCAACCGGGCCAGGTTCGGCGGGCAGCAGGCGCAGGAGTACCACGTGAGCCGCTGGGACGGCGCGTCCTCGTGCGAGCCGTCGTGCCCGGTGCGCAGCTGCAGCGGGTTGGAGTAGAAGAACGCGGTCCCGCCGGCCGCGGTGCTGCCCGCGATCCCGTTGTGCAGGACACGTTCCATCTCGTCGGCGTACTTCACGTCGCCGGTGGCCAGCAGTAGCCGCCACGCCAGCTGGAAGTTGCCGATCGCGGCGCAGGTCTCCGCGTACGCACGGTCCGGCGGCAGCTCGTACGGATCGCCGTACGCTTCGTCGCGGTGCCGGGAACCCTGCCCACCGGTGATGTAGGTGCGTGATTCCAAGGCCGAGTCCCACAGCCGGATCGTCGTGTCGAGCAGCTCCTGGTCGCCGGTCTCGACGGCCACGTCGACCGCACCGGCCAGCAGGTACACCTGCCGCACCACGTGCCCGGTGACCTCGGCGGTGCCGCGCAGCGGTTCGTGGTCCTGGTAGTACGCCGGACCGAAGCGGCCCTCCCCCAGCACCCCGTGGCCACGGTTCTCGACGAAGCGGGCGGCCAGGTCGAGGTACGGCCGGTGACCGGTGACCCGGTACAGCTCGGCGAGGGCCGTCTCCACCTCGGGATGGCCGTCTACCTCCGGCGATTGGGCGTACCGAAGCACCAGAAGGTCGGCGAAACGGCGCGCGACCGCGACGACCTGCTGTGCCGCGGGGGTGTCCGGCGCGGAACGCGCGGCGGCGACGGCGGCCTGGATGAGATGGCCGGCGGTGTACATCTCGTGGCTGAAGTGCAGCTCAGCCCACTGTTTCGCGCGGTTGTCCGGATCCTGGTAGTAGGAGTCCAGGTATCCGTCGGCGTCCTGCGCCTTCTCCAGCAGCGCCGCGGTCTCGTCGGCGAACGCGTTCGCGGTGCCCGACCAGAACGCCGCTTCCAGGGTCTTGTGCACGTCGGTGTCGGCGAACCAGAAGCCGCGGAACTCGCCGTCCGCGTCTCCGGTGACGCGGCGCAGGTTCGCCAGGTTGCCGTACGCGTCGAGCTGGGTGACGCAGTGCGGCAGGGTGGCGTCGATGTTGCGCTGCTGCCAGCCGCCGAGCAGGCCGTCCGGGTTCAGCCGCACCGCTGAGGCGGGGTGCAGCTTTCCGATGGCGTCTGCGGTGGGCACGACGGGGCCCAGATTTTCGGTCACGATGTTCCTCAGTCCTTGACGGCGCCGGCGGTCACGCCGGCTGCCACGTAACGCTGGGCCAGGATGAGCAGCAGCGTCGCGGGGATGGACGCCACCACGGCGGTCGCCATGATCGCGTTCCACTGCTGGTTGTTGTTGCCGATGTAGTGATAGATGCCGAGCGTGATCGGCTGGTGATCACCGCCGCCGTCGAGCGTCGTGGCGAAGACGAAGTCCGACCACGCCCACAGGAATGCGAACAGGCTGACCGTGACGATCGCGTTCCGGCTGACCGGCAGGATCACCGAGAGGAACGTGCGCCACTTCGACGCGCCGTCGATGAGCGCCGCGTTGATCAGCTCGTCCGGGATGCCGGACATGAACGCCGTGAAGATCAGCACGCCGAACGGGACCGCGATGGTGGAGTCGGCGAGGATCAGTCCGGGAATCGTGTTGAGCACGCCGAGTCGCAGGTAGATGGCGTAGAAGCCCATCGCCATGATGATTCCGGGGATCATCTGGGCGATCAGCAGCACGAAGCTGAGCGCGCCGCCGCCCCGGGGCCGTAGTTTCGCCAGGGCGAAACCGGCCGGCGCCGAGATGAGCAGGGTGAGCACGACGGTGCCCAGGCCGACGAGCAGGCTGGTGCCGAGATAGGGCATCTGCTGGTCGATGACCGCGCGGTAACCCTCCAGGGTCCCGTTCCAGGGGAACAGGTGTGGCGGGTCGGCGCGCATGTCGGTGTCCTTGGTGAAGGACACGTTGATCATCCAGTAGACCGGGAACAGCATGATCCCGGTGAGGATCAGCCCGATGATCGTTTTCGCTGATCGGATCACTGCGCCTGCCTCCTCTGGATCCGGATGTAGAGCAGGCCGAAGATGAGCGCCATGATGATCAGCAGGTTGCCGACGGCAGCGCCGGGGCCGAACTCGGGCAGCAGATTGCCGAAGCTGAGTCGATAGGACCAGGTCGCGAACGTCATCGACGCGTCGGCCGGCCCGCCCTTCGTCATGATCCAGATGATGTCGAAGACCTTGAGCGTGTAGACCAGCCCGAGCAGCAGGGTGATCGCCGAGACGGGTCGCAGCAGCGGGAACGTGATCCGCCAGAACCGCTGCCAGCTCGTCGCGCCGTCAAGGGCCGCGGCCTCGTAGACCTCGGCCGGGATCGCTTGCAGGCCGCTGTAGAGCACCACCAGGTTGAACGGGATGCCGATCCAGATGTTCGCGATGATCACACTGGTCAGCGCCCAGTCCGGTGACGTCAACCAGTTGACCGGGTCAATGTTGACGGCGGCAAGTGCAGTATTGACGATGCCGGAGTCACTGTTGAGCATCCACGTCCATGTTGACGCGCTGACAATCAACGGCAACAGCCACGGTACGAGGAACAACGCCCGCAACGTCGCCGACAACCGGAAGCTCTGGGCGAAGAACACGGCCAGTGCGAGCCCGATGGCGAACTGGAACGCGATGCTGACGAACGTGAACGCGAGCGTGTGCAGCAACGCCGGCCAGAACGTGGCGTCGGCGAACACCTCGCGATAGTTGTCCAGTCCGCTGAACGGCGCGTCACCGCGGACGAAGCTGCGCACGGTGTAGTCACGCAGACTCAGATCCAGGTTGCGATAGAGCGGGTACGCGTAGAACGCGATCAGGTACACCACAACCGGGGCGAGGAACGCCCACGCGGCCCAGTTGCGCTGTTTCTTGGGGGCCCGCGTGCCCACCGTCGTCTCGGCAGGCACGCGGGTCAGAACGTCGTGGGTCATCGTCACTTGGTGGCGGCAGCCGCGGTCGTCTGTGCCGTGGTCAACGCGTCCTGCGGGTTCGCCGAACCCGACAATGCCGCCTGGAACCCGGTCCACAAGGGCTGCGAGATCTTCGGGTACTTGGTCCCGAGGTCGTCACTGGTCCGGCCCTTCGCGGCCTTGACCGCGTCGACCCACACGGTCAGCTCGGGGTTCTCGGCGACCTGCTTGGTCTGCACGGCCTCGGTGGCGGCGATGTACGACAACGTGGTGTCCGTGGTGAACGCGTTGTCCGCGTTGGTCAGGCAGTTGACCAGCTTCTCGGTCACGGCGTACCGCGCGGTGTCGTCCTGGATCGGTGCGGTCACGAACTCACCACCGGTCGGCGCCGGTGCGACTCCGCCGGCCTGCGACGGGATCGGGATGATGCCGTACTCGAAGCCGGTCTTCTTCGCGTTCGCCAGCTGCCAGGTGCCGTTCTCGCTGAACGCGAAGTCGCCGGTGGCGAACTCCTGCCAGCTGGTGGTCTGCGTGTTGTTCAGGACCGAGTTCGGCGCGAGGCCGTTCTTCAGCCAGTCGGTCCACAGCGTCAGTGCCGCGACACCCTGCGCCGAGTCGAGCTGGGTCAGGTTCGCACCCGAACCCCAGAACCACGGCAGGAACTGGAAGCTGCCCTCCTCGGTACCGATCGCCGAGAACGTGATGCCCTTCTTGCCGGACGCCTTGACCTTGTCGAGCGCGGCGGTCAGGCCGGCCCAGTCCTTGATGGCCGCCGGGTCCACACCGGCCTTGTCCAGTACCTCTTTGTTGTAATACAGCGCGAGGGTGTTCGCGCCGATCGGGATGCCGTACGTCTTGCCGCCGATCTGCCCGGCGGCGAGCAGGTTCGGCGAGACGGCCGCGGTGTCGACCTTGACCTCGTCGGTGGTGGTCAGCACGCCGGCGTCGGCCAGGGTGGACACCACCGGGTTGTCGACGATCAGCACGTCCGGCGAGTTGCCCTGCTGTGCGGCGAGCAGCGCCTTGTTCGTCAGATCAGTGGTGTCATAACCGGTGCGCTTGACCGTGACACCGGCGTCGGTGCCGCACTGGGACAGCAGCTTCACCCAGTCCGAGCTGTCGTCGAACTGCGGGTACGGGTCCCAGACGGTGTAGTCGCCGGTCGGCGCGGCACCGCTGTCACCGGCGTCGTCGTTCGCGGAGGAGCAGCCGGCCAGCAGGCAGGTGGCAATGAGGAGGGAGGCAGTGGCTTTTCGGGAGATCGGCATATCGAGTCACCTAAGGGCTTTTGTGAGTTAGGAAATCGATTGCCTAGAAGCTAGGTAGCGTCTTGCTCACATGTCAAGGGCGGGTTACGGTCGCATTACGCAGGCCACCTAGGAAACTCCGTGGTCCGCGCAGGAAACTGGGGAGGAAAAACTGAGTACGACAGAACGCGCGGTCACCATCAGCCAGGTGGCGGCGCTCGCGGGGGTCTCCACCGGCACGGCGTCCAAGGCGCTCAACGGACGGGGAGCACTGCGACCAGAGACCCGTCAGCGCGTCCAGCAGGCCGCCGAGCAGCTCGGATTCGTCGCCAACGCGGCGGCCCGTTCGCTGCAGACCGGCCGCACCTACACGGTCGGCATGATCACCACCGACAGCATCGGCCGGTTCAGCATCCCGCTGCTCATCGGCGCCGAGGACGCCCTCGGGGCGGGGCAGATGTCGGTCTTCCTCTGCGACGCCCGCGACGACCCGATCCGCGAGCAGTACTACCTGCGCACCCTGCTCAGCCGCAAGGTCGACGGGATCATAGTGACCGGTCGCCGTACCCAGGCCCGGGCGCCGATCGGCGTCGGCCTGCCGGTCCCGGTCGTCTACGCGTTCATCAGCTCGGCCGACCCGCGCGACTGCTCGGTGGTGCCCGACGAGATCGACGGCGCCCGCCGCGCGGTGCAGCACCTGCTCGCGGTGGGCCGGCGCCGGATCGCGCACGTCACCGGTCCGGAGCATCACCACTCGGCGACCGTGCGCGCCCGCGCCACCGCCGAGACCCTGGCCGCGGAGGGCCTGCAACCGGCGGCGCCCACCCTGTACGGCGAGTGGAGCGAAGCGTGGGGCCGCCAGGCCGCCGGGATCCTGCTCTCCACGGGTGCCGACGTGGACGCGGTCTTCTGCGGCAGCGACCAGATCGCCCGGGGCCTGGTCGAGGGGATGCAGGCGGCCGGCCGCTCGGTCCCGGCGGACGTGGCCGTGGTCGGTTTCGACAACTGGGACGTCATGGTCGACGGCTGCCGGCCGGCCCTGACCAGCATCGACATGGATCTGGAGGGAATCGGCCGCTCCGCCGCCGAGCTCCTGCTGGCAACGATCAACGGCAATCCGGTCCACGGCCGCCAGACCCGCCCCTGCCGCCTGGTCCCCCGGGCGTCGACAGCGGTCTGACTCGCTCGGACTCGCTCGTACACAGTGGAGGCAAACGATTTCCTAGTGAGTCATTGACGAGCATCGGGGTTGTTCGTAACCTACCGGAAACCCCTTGATGACAAACGCGGCTTGGTTGCGGATCGCGCGGCAACCGTTTTCCGCATCGCCGGAACGATGCCGTGTTTTGTTAACGCTCACACCTCGCTTGGAGTGATGCATGAGACCGCCCCGCCTGCTGTCCGCCGCGAGCGCCGGCCTCCTGGCCGCCACCCTTCTCGGCAGCGCCCCCGCCTCCGCGGCCGACCTCCCCTCCCCCGCGGCCGACCTCCCCGCCTTTGCCTCCGCCTCCGCGGCCGATCTCCCCACCCCCGCCTCCGCGGCCGATCTCCCCGCCCCCGCCTCCGCGGCCGATCTTCCCTCCCCCGTCGTGGCCTACGAGTTCGACGCCGACGACCTGTCCACCGGCGTCGTCACCGACTCCTCCGGCAACGGCCTGAACGGCACCCTCGTCAACAGCGCGACCGCGGCCCTCGTCGACGGCGCGAACCCCGGCGACCAGGCGATTCAGCTTCCCGGCGGCGCGCCCACCTCGAACGGCGCGTACGTCCAGATCCCCAAAGCGGTCCTCGACGGCCGTACCGAACTCACCGTCTCCACCCGGGTGAAGTGGGACGGGACGACCGCGCCCTGGCAGTGGATCTACGCGCTCGGCAAGGACAACAGCCGTTACCTGTTCAGCACCCCGTACAACGGCGACGGGAAGCTGCGCACCGCGGTGACCGTCAACTCCGGCGGCGCCGAATCGCAGGTCACCGGGTCGGCGGCGTTGCCCGCGGACGCCTGGAAGACGCTGACCGTCACCCTCGGCGGCGGCCGGGTGACGACCTATCTGGACGGCGCCGCGGTCAACAGCACCGCCACCACGATCACGCCCGCGCAGCTGGTCGACGCGAGCACCGCGTCGGCGGGGTTCATCGGCAAGTCGTTCTACGCCGACCCGCTGTTCGACGGCGCGGTCGACGACTTCCGGGTCTACGGGACGGCACTCACCGCCGCGCAGGTGGCCGAGGACTTCAGCGCGACGCCGCCGAGCGTAACGGAAATATCCGAAACGTCCTTCAACATCCGCACCACGATCGGCACCCCGCCCCGCCTTCCGGCCAGTGTGCCTGCGGCGTTCACTGACGGTTATGACCGAAATATCGCCATAACCTGGCAGCCCGTGGACCCGGCAAGCTACGCCCAGCGCGGTACCTTCACCGTCACCGGAACCGCCGCCGGCACCACTGTCACCGCCACGGTCACCGTGATCCGTGAAGGCGAACTCACCATCGACCTCGGCACCACCACCGGCGCGTTCCACGGCGGCGCCGCCGGAACGCTCTACGGCCTGTACGGCGACGGCGTCCCCACGAACAACTTGATCGAGGGGATGAACCTGCGGACCGTCTCGACCAAGGCGCAGGACGGACCGCAGCACCCCGGCGCCGATGCCCTCGAAGTCGTCAAACCCCTCGCGGACAGCACCGATGGCGATGTCTACATCTACATGACCGACATCCACCGCGGTTTCCCGTACCAATGGCCCGGGAGCACGCCGCAGGAGAAGCTGACGCTCTTCAAGCAGAAGATCGCCAAGCAGGTCGACCAGGTCGCGACCCTGGATCCGGAATACCAGGACAACATCGTCTTCGTGCCGTTCAACGAGCCCGAGGGCAACATGTTCGGCACCGGCGAGTGGAGTTACAACCAGGTCAGCTGGCTGAACAACCCCGCCGACTACTTCCAGGCGTGGGACGACGTCTACGCGCTGATCAAGGGCAAGCTGCCGGGCGCCCGGATCGCCGGCCCCAACACCAGCATCCTGTTCGACCAGGTCAAGGGATTCCTGGAGCACGCGCGTGACGCGGGCACGCTGCCCGAGGTGATCACCTGGCACGAGCTGAGCCACCCCGAGGCGGTCCGCGACAACGTCGCGAAGTACCGCGAGTGGGAAGCCGAGGTCCTTCCCGGCCAACACCTTCCGATCAACATCAATGAGTACGCCTTCAACTACCACACCAGCGTGCCCGGCCAGATGATCCAGTGGATCTCGGCGATCGAGGAATCAAAGGTCGACGCGGACATCGCGTACTGGAACATCGACGGCAACCTCTCCGACTCGGCCGTCCAGGCGAACCGGGGCAACGGCCAGTGGTGGCTGTACAACGCGTACGGGCAGATGACCGGCGACACCGTGAAGGTCACGCCGCCGTACCCTGGCCAGAACTACACGCTGCAGGGCGTCGCCACGCTCGACACCGGCAAGAAGCAGGCCCGGGCGATCTTCGGTGGTTCGGCCGGCGCCGGATATATCCGGTTCACCGACGTGCCGAAGAGTTTCGGGAAGACCGTGCACGCCTGGATCCGGGAGATCCCGTGGACCGGCCAGGTCGGCGACTCCGCCCCGCCGCGACTGATCGCCGAGCAGAATCTCACGGTCGTCGGTGGCGAGGTGGCGGTGCCGTTCGACAAGCTGACGGAAGCTTCGGCGTACGAAATCGTCCTGGGACCGGGCACTAAGAGTGACCGGACAACGGCCGTGCCCACCACCTGGTCGGGATCTTTCGAGGCGGAGGACGCGACCTATACCGGCGGCGGGTACAGCAGAAACGGTCCGGAAGGCTCGCCCTCGGACGTCTCGAAGTTCTACACCTCGGGCGGTTTCAACGTGGGCGGCCTGCGGACCGGCAGTGACGGCGTCCTCGATTTCACGGTCGACGTGCCGAAGGACGGAACCTATGACCTGAGCGTGTTCGCGAACTCGCTGAACACGTTCGACCTGGTCAGGGAACAGGGTCCGACAAACGTCTTCCTGCGCGTCGACGGCACCGCTGAGCAGGAGATTTTCCTGCCGCTCGGCTACAAGTGGGTGGTCTGGGATCACGCCGACACGACGGTGAAGCTCACGGCGGGCACTCACCAGATCTCGCTGGCCGCCCGCAGCATCGACGGCCTTCGCTCCACGAAGGGCGACGCGATCGTCGACCGGATCACCCTGTCGCTGCCCAACCCGGCCGCGACCAGCGACGTCTACGAGGCCGAGCTGGCGTCCCTCGACCACGCTCGCACGGTTTCCGGCGGCGCCGAACTCGGCCGCGGCAGCACCGCGACGTTCTGGGTCTACTCCCCCAGCGACGCCGCGTCGATCTTGGACTTTTCGGTGACCCGCGGCAGCGCCTCGGTTTCCGTGAACGGCATCGACGTCGGCAATTCCCGCAAGGTCGCCGTCTCCCTCTCCGGAGGCGTCAACAAGATCAAAGTCAAAGGCCTGAGCAAGGGTACGGTCGTCGACCGCCTGTCCGTCCGCGGCAGCTCTGTCTTGCCGGCCGTTACCTACGAGGCGGAGTCCGCCGTCGTGACCGGCAGCGCGGCGGTGGTCACGAAGTCCCTGGCCAGCGGCGGTTCCGCGGTGACCGGCATCAGCGACGCCAGCACCCTTCGTTTCACCGTCCCGGCGGCGAAGGCCGGCACCTACGCCCTGCGGATCCGCTACTCCAATCCGGAGCAGGCGGTGGCGACCCACTACAACCCGGACCCCCTGGCCCGGCACGCGGATGTGTCGGTGAACGGCGGCGCGGCCAAGCGGGTGCTGTTCCCGCACAGCTTCCACGACAACAACTTCTGGGAGCTGACCGTCCCGGTGACGTTGAGGCGGGGCCAGAACACGTTGACATTCAGTTCGTCAGAGCTGCCCAACTTCGACGGGGTGACCTACGCGTCCGATGACTGGCCGGACGTGCTGCTCCGCTCCCAGTACGCCCCGCTGATCGACAAGGTGACCGTGGCGCCGTACAGCGCCGCCGTCCGCTGACCCCCGGGTGGGGGCCGGTTCGCACGCCGGCCCTCACCCGGCACCCTATCTGCCGGGTGGCAGGTGGTAGAGCTGGACGAACTGCACGTCCTGGTCTCGGAAGGTGACGATCCCGCGGCCCGGCGGCAGTGGCTGCACACTGAGGCTGGATGACATCCCGTCCTCGCGGCCGCGTCCGGACAGCGCCACGCCCGCCGGACTCAGTTCGGTCATCCGGAGCAGCACCGGGTCGAAGAGCGCGTGGCCCACCTCGAAGTACCGGTGGGCGATCACCAGATGCAGGCCGACGTCACGGCCCTGGCTGAGGTACGGCAACAGCGGTGACAACTGGTCCGACATCAGCTCGTAGTCGTCGACCAGGACGAACACCTCGGGGCCGGTCCACCACGAGCGCTCCCGCAACTGCTGCGCCGTCACGTCGGGGCTCGGCAGCCGCCGTTTCAAATAGTTGGCCAGAATTTCCATCTCACCGGGCTCCGTGCCGAGCACGACAATCAGTGAATTCCAGGGCCCAAGCCGACGGTCGATCGAGGCAGACAGGGCGCGCAGGAACGACGTCTTGCCGGACCCCGGGTCGCCGGTGACCAGGAGGTGGGTGTTCCGGGCGAAGTCGACGAGGATCGGCTCGAGATTGACGTCGCCGACACCGATGGGCAGCTGGAAACCGTCGGCCGCACCCAGATCAATATGGTCGTAGGGCAGTTCCTCCGGCAGCAGCCGAACCCCCGGCGCCCGCGAACCCGTCCACGCGTCGGCGATCTCCCGGGCCAGCAATGCCGGCGAAGCCGCGCTGCTCAGCATGGGTTGCACGGTGAGGAAGTCCAGGACGGTGCCGTCCGGCGCCGCGCTGATGCCGCGTCCTGGCTGGTCCGGCACGTCCCCGGCCGCGCGAGGGCTGATCACGGATTCGCCCGGGTCGTCGAGGCGTAACTCCAAACGGGATCCGAAGGTGCCGGGCGGCAGTTCGGACCAGTGCTGCGCGCAGGCGATCAGATGGACGCCGTAGGACGGGCCACGATCGGCGATCAGGTCGAGCACCGGCCGGAGTTCGGCGAAGTCCTCGTGAAGCGCGGCCCAGTCCTCGACGAACAGGAACGCGTCACCGAAATCGTCCTGGACGTTGCTGCCTGCGCGCCAGTACTCCCCCATCGACTCGAAACCGGACAGCCTGAAGTAACGCCTTCGCAGTGCCAGCAGATCGGCCAGCTCGAAGACGGTCCGGCGGACCCGATGCCGGTCCGCGAGGCTTTCCGTCACGCTGCCGACATGCGGGATCTGCAGCAGCCGCTCCCGAAATCCGCCGAGATCGCCGAGACCGTAGAACTGCACCTCGTCCGGTGTGTGGGTCAGCGCGAGAGCGGTCAGCAACGAGCGGACCACAGTTGACTTGTCGGCGAAGTTGGCGCCCACTACCGCGACGTGCCCGTCCACACCGGACAGGTCCAGCCACAGCGGTTCCCGAGGCTCGTCGAGGACAGCGATCGGGACACGCAAGGCGCCTCGGATGCTCCGGTCAACCGTCTGGAGACCACGTGCCGGGTCGACGGTTACCGGGCCGAGGACCTCGTCGAGGGCGATCGAGCCCTGCAACGGGGGCCGCCACACCTGGCGAGCCGGCGGGCCCGCGTCCTTCAACACATCGACGATCAGGTCCAGGTCCGTCTCGCCGGGGCGGCCGGGCGGTGTTCGCCCGGAGACCCGCACTGCCGTGAACCGGACCAGGTTGGCGTAACCGGCGTCGAGGTATCCGTGACCGGGTTCCTCCGGCAGGTCGTAGGCGTCCGGGACGCCCACCGCCAGCCGGGATTCCATGGCCGAGGCGGTGCGCAGCGCGATCCGGTACGACAGGTACGGCCTCAGCTCATCCAGCTGACCCTCCGCCAACCGGCGTGCCGACAGGAGCAGGTGGACGCCGAGCGCCCGGCCGGTCCGCCCGATCCGCCGGAACAGCTGCTCGACTCTCGAACCGGCCGACAGCAGCTCGGTGAACTCGTCGCAGACCACCAGCAGGGTGGGCAACAGCGGTAGGCCGGTTCCCTGGCGGGCCATCCGATAGTCCCGGAGGCTCGCGACATCGCCGGCGTCGCGGAACAGTTTCTGGCGGTGGATCAGCTCGTTCTCCAGGGCATCGGCCAGGCGGTCGGCCTGCCTGGGATCGCCGGCCAACTCGGTGATCGTGCCGGCGTTGTGCGGGAGCAGCGCCAGCGGGCCGAAGGTGGTGTTCCACCGGCCGTCGATCAGCAGGAAGTTCAGCGTCTCCGGTCCGTGTGTGATCGCCAGCGCGGCCACCATCGCCCGCAGCAGGTCGTGCCGGCCGGAGCCGCCGGTGCCGATCAGGAGGCCGTGCGGGCCCGATCCGCCCTGTGCCGCCTCCTTGAGGTCGAGGTCGACCATGCCGCCGTCGCGGAGGACGCCGATCGGAATGCGGAGCATGTAGTGCTCCACGCGCCAGGAACGGATCATGTGGACCGAGTCCCGCAATGCCCTTGCGTTCGTGGAGAGCAGACTCAGGAGGTCGACGTGGGTGCCGTCGTTTTCCCGTACCGATGTGGGATCGGAGCGGGAGAGGGTCTGCAAGGTCTCGATGACCTCGGTTGCCAGAGCCGCGACGGCGGCGTCGGGGTGGCGCGCGAGGGTGAGCAGGGTGGTTTTGATCGTGGCGTTGTCGGCGCCGGGGAGCAGGCCCAGGCGGCCGAGGGCTCGCGCCGTGTCGAGGGACGGCTCCGCGGTTTGCAGGCGGGTGAGTTCTTCGGTGAGGTTGGCGGCCTGCGCCGGTGCGTCGGTGAGGCGTTTGCGCATCGCGACGAACCATTCCTGGCCGAAGGTCGCGCGGCCGGCGGCGGCCTGTTGGGCGTTGGCGAGCCAGTCGGCGGCGCGGGCGGGTTCGACGATGCTGAGGGCGGTCAGGCGCTGGGCGAATTCGAGTTCGCGGGGCTGCCAGGGGTCGGCGTGGTTGGTGTATTGCTCCAGCAGCAACGCGACCTTGGTGAGCCGTTCGAAACCGTAGGCCGCGTCGAGGGCGGCCAGCAGCAGGCTGCGCAGGTGCGGATCGACCTCGTAGAGGCCGGCGCCGGATTCTTGGAAGAGCGGCGAGTTCAGCAGCTCGGCCTCGGCGGCGTAGCCGAGCACGGT
This sequence comes from Actinoplanes lutulentus, assembly GCF_003259845.1. Taxonomy (GTDB): domain Bacteria; phylum Actinomycetota; class Actinomycetes; order Mycobacteriales; family Micromonosporaceae; genus Actinoplanes; species Actinoplanes lutulentus. Next base: position 73,663 of record NZ_QLMJ01000022.1, on the reverse strand, counting down.
CGGCGGGTCGATGAAGAAGTTGACCCGCAGGAGATGGAGGAATCCTACGTCGAGGACGGGTGGCACGGCGGCGTGGCAGGCGAGCTCCAGCGCGCCGGGAGTCAGCGCGGTACGCGCCTCGTAGAGCAGGCCGGTCGCCCGGGAACTGCTGGTCCACGTCATAGCGGACGCTCGATGCGTGGGCCGGCGCCGCGCAGGGCGTCGACCGCGCGGTGCAGGCCGTCGGCGGTCAGTGGGGACATCGGCACGTGCCGGGCGATCTGCTCGGCCGTGGTGCCCGGCCAGAGGCGCGACCGGACCGGGTTGATCCAGGCGACAGTGCAATGCGCTTTCCGCAGCGCTTTGATCATGGCGATGGTGCCGACGAGGCGGCCGGTCTGCAGGGTGCCGCGGGCCGCGCCGCCGTCGCTGATGATCGCGGCGGCGGTGCCGGGAACGATGTCGTCGAGGACCGTGGTGAAGGCGCGGGGTTCGGTCAGGGCCGGGTCGGCGTAAAGGCGGCCGGCGGCCGAGGGGGCGATCCGGCCGAGGACCGGGTCGAGTTCCGGGCTGAACGGGTCGGGCAGCTCGCGCAGCACGGCGGTGTCGACGCGGCTGCTCGGCAGGTTGTGGAAGTACCAGGTGGCGATGGATTCCAGCCGGCCGGCGTGGTGGATCTCGCGGACCAGGTGCTCGACGAAGTCGCCGTACGGAGTCATCGAGCCGTTGCGGTCGATGAGCAGCAGGAGCCGGGCGGTGTTGCGGCGGGCGGGGATCAGAATCGGTCCGGTGAAGACGCCGGTGCGGGTGTAGCGGTCGATCGTGGCGTCGACGTCGACCTCGGAGGGCGCGCCGTAGCGGATCGGCCGGCGCAGGCGGCGCCAGGTCTGGGCGATCTCGCGCGAGGTGAGGGGGTAGCGCGGCGCGAGGGCGAGTGAGGAGTCGAATCGTCCGGTTGTCGGGGGCTTGAGGGACATCCCGGACAGGCGGTGGAGGGTGGGCAGATCGCGCGGTTTATCGGAGGCAACAGCAGGCGGCGGCGGAGCGGGCTGCGGCTGCGTGTCGTCGTGCCGCGTCTCGGGCTTCTGGCTCCCGTGTCTGTCCTCTTCGGACGTCGCCGTGGCCGTGTTCCACGCCGGCACCTCCACCCCGGCCAGCACCGCCCGGATTGTCTCCTGCTCGCCGACCGATTTTGCCCACAACCCGACGCACAGCGCCTCGAAGTCGCGGGCCGAGCCCACCCCGAATCCTGCGGCGAGCGCCGACCTCAGCGTCAGGCAGTCGTCCAGGCCGATCGGCAGGCCACGACGGCGCAGCCGCACCACCAGCTCCCGTACGAAGTCCGGCGGATCGGCGCGGGTCACGGCCGGCCGAGCCGCTCGTTCGCGCGGATCTGATCGCCGCGCTGTTTGAGCAGCGCGTCCAGGTACGGCAGACCGGCCACCTGCTCGGCCGGGGTGCCCACCGCCTCCAGGAAGCCCGCCCAGTCGAGCAGCTCGCTCAGCCCCGGACGTTTCGCGAAGTCGACCTGACGCAGCCGCTCGATCACGTCGATGACGGCGTCGCGCAGGTCCGGCCGGGTCACCTCGTGCATCCGCAGGATCGCGTCGAGGTCGGCCCGCTCGGCCGGGAACTCGATGTAGTGGAAGACGCAGCGCCGCAGGAAAGCCCCGGGCAGCGCTTTCTCCTCGTTGTTGGTGACCACGATGATCGGCCGCAGGTCGGGCCGGTCGCGCGGCACCGCGTAACCCCAGCCGGGCACCTCCTCGACGGCGAACGCCAGCTCGTCGAGCTCGTGCAGCAGATCGTTCGGGAAGTCCAGGTCGGCCTTGTCGATCTCGTCGATCAGCAGCACCGAACGCCGGCCACGCTGAGCCCGGGCGATCACCCGGCCGAGCGGGCCGAGCCGGATGTACGCCCGGACGTCGTCACCCTTACGCCACCCGCGCAGCTGCCCGTCGTGCAGGCGCCGCACCGCGTCGTACTGGTAGAGCAGGTCCTGTCCCCGGCTGGTCGACTTGATGTGCGCCTGCTCCAGGGGAAGACCGAGCCCGTACGCGACAGCGTGCGCCAGCCTCGTCTTGCCGACACCGGGATCACCCTGCACCAGCAGCGGGCGGCCGAGACTGATCGCCAGGTTGACGGCCGACAGCAGGTTCGGGCTGAAGCGGTACGGCTCGGCTTCCACCGTCCGTTTCTGATCACCCTCCTCGGTCAGCGATCCGGCGTCCTCAATGGACTTCGACGGCGGAAGCGGCTCCTCCGGGGTGAACCACAGCGAGGTGTCAACGCGGTGCCGGGTCTGCAAGGCTCCCCCACTCCTCAAGGCGACGCTTGAAATCCGCCGGCGCCCGGCGGACGTCGCGGATCGAACGGTCCATCTCCTCGTACAGCCGCCGCATGTCGAGGTCGTCCCCGATCGCACTCCTGTCGGCGATCATCATGGCCCAGGAATCGGCGAGCGTGGGGGGCCAGCCCCGGCGCGACACGACCTCCTGCGCCCACAGGGTCAGGTCGGTGGCGTCCGCGGCCGGCACGGGCAGATCGACGACGCCCGCCGGATGGCCGTCCACACCGACGAAGAGCGCGACGAACATGTACGGGTGCGCGCCGAACCGCTCCTGGATCCCGCCCCACAGCGCGGCGACGGCAGGCGCGCTCGCCCCACCGGTGAGCAGCGGGCAGACGACATTCACCTGGTCCAGATCGGATTTGTAGTCAAGGATCCGCTTCAGCTGCGAGTCGACGGAACCCTGGTCCGGGCTCAGGCTCAGCCAGTCCTTGCACTCGGTCTCACCGAGGCAGTACGGCAGCCACGCGCACAACTTCTTGACCACCAGGCCTTCGGCGCTGTGCAGTCCGAGACCCAGCACCCGGCCGGGGACATGGCGTTTGGCCGCCACGATCGCCCGCTTGATCCGGTCGAGGTCGAAGAACGCGCTGTCCAGCAGCTGGTGATCCTGCGGCGGCGCCGGCTGCGGCACCGACGCGTGCGCGAAACCGCAGGTGACGGCCCAGATCCGCAACGCCTCGTTCTCCGAGCGGTCCGCCAGGATCGACTCGATCAGCTTGACCAGCCACCCGCCACTCTTCGCCGCCTGGATCAGCCGGAACACGACCATCGGCAGCGGATTGTGCGGGTCCGCGTGATGCGAAAGCTCCATCTCCAAGGAGAAGAAGAGCAGACGTTCAAGATCATCACGACTTCGGTACGCGTCGAGGATGGCCGCCTCGAGTTTCCGCAGCTGGTCGCCGGTAATCGTTCCACCTCCGCTTCCACAGTAGAACACGTAGGGTTTCCGCGTGAGCAGCGTAACGGTGGTGGGCGCCGGCGTGATCGGACTCAGTGTCGCCCACGAGCTGGCCGCCGCCGGCCATCACGTCCAGGTCCTCGCCGACCGGCCGGCGACAAGGAGTGTGTCCGCGGTGGCCGCGGCGATCTGGTTCCCGCACGATGTGCACCGGTCGCCGGAGGTCCTCTCGTCCGCCGCGGTGACGTACCGCCGGTTCTCGGAACTGGCCGGCGATCCGGCGACCGGGGTCGCGATGCGTCCCGGCACGGTGATCGTGCGCCGGGCGGACGCGGACACGTCCTGGACCCGTGCGATTCCATCGTGGGCCCGGACCGCCGCCGGAGTGCGCTGCACGGTGCCACTCATCCAGACCGACGTTTATCTGGGGTGGTTGCGGGCCGCGGTTCTGGCGCTGGGCGTGCGCATCGACACCGTTTCCGTGTCGTCGGTTTCGTCGATCCTGGATGGGGCTGACGCTGTTGTGGTCGCAGCCGGTCTGGGGTCGGCCGCGCTGCTCGGCGACGACGACGCGTTTCCGATTCGCGGGCAGGTGGTGCGGCTGGCCAATCCCGGCATCACGGAGTGGTTCACCGACGAGGACAACCCGGAGGGCCTCACCTACGTGGTGCCGCGCGCCGGCGATGTCGTCTGCGGCGGCACCGGCGAGACGGGTTCGTGGGACGAGATTCCGGATCCTCTTATCGAGGCGGCGATCCTGCGGCGGGTCTGCGCTCTGGTTCCTGAGCTGGAGGGTCAGCCGGTGCTGTCGCGCGCGGCCGGGTTACGGCCGGCGCGCTCCAGCGTCCGGGTCGAGGCCGTGCCGGGTCATGGCCGGCCGGTCTTCGCCTGTTACGGCCACGGCGGAGCGGGCTTCACCCTGTCGTGGGGCGATGCGGCCCGGATCGCGAGCCTCGTCGCCGCCGTCGGGTAGCGACCAGCGGCTCGACGGGTCGAGCCGCTGGTCGTTTTCAGCTGCTGGTCGCATTCAGCCCTGGACGTTTTAGCTTTTGGATGCTTTAGCTGGTGGATGCTTTAGCTGCTGGAGGCTTTCACCTCCAGCAGGCCCACCGAGGCTGTTCCGCTGGTCAGCGCGACCCGCAGGCGCGTCGTGCTGATCTCGCCGAAAGTGACCGCGTTGTACTGGTTGGCCGCCACCCCATACGTGCCCGGCGACGGTACGTCCACGTAGGCGGTGCCGTTCCAGTACTGCAGCTTCCACGACGCCGGTAGGTCGATGCCCTGGCCGTCGTCGAAGAAGTAGACCTGCGCCGACTTGAGTGTCTGCGCGGACGGCCAAGTCAGCTCGGCCCACTGTTGTCCGGTGTTCGGCCATGTACCCCAGCGCGGGTTCACCGTGTCGTTCGACGACGGAGGGTCGATGCCGTCGTTGATCGCCGTGACGCTCTCCCACGATGAGGTGTACGACGCGCTCGGTATCGCCGACAGCGCCAGGTTCGACGACGGCGGCACCACGACACCGCTGCTGTAGAGCTTCACCTCGGTCAACCCGGTCTTCGCGGTGCCGGACGGCTGGGTGAACACGATCCGCAGCCGAGACGTGTTGACTGGACTGAAGTTGACTCTATTCAAGTTGTTCTGTGGTGTTGACGGCGACTTGACTTGACTTGACGCGGCAACCCACGTCGTCCCGTTCCAGTACTGCACGGTGTATGACGCCGGCGGTCGATAGCGGTTGCCGGCCCGGTCGTTACGGAGGTAGACGGCCGCCTCGTCGACCGTCTTCGCCGTACCCATGTTGATCTCGTACCAGTCGGTGGCGTTCGTGCTGCCGTACGAACCCCAGAGCGGGGCGTTGGTCGGCAACCCGTCGATCGCACCGGCCACCGTGGTGCCCGAGGTCGTGTACGACGCCGTCGCCGTCGCGCCCGCCGCCAGGTTGGTGTTCGACGAGACGCCGGCCTTGGCCAGGATGTCGGTCATCCGCGCGCTGTTCTGCACCACGTTCTGCGGCGCCTGCAGTCCGGAGAACGCCGTGTTGTACGCGACTGTCCCGCTCGTGGTGACCGCACCGGTCGCCGGGTTGTAGGTGAACGGCACCAGCTGGTTGATCGTCGCGACCCGGGTCCCGTTCAGGAAGATCGAGTACCCCTGCGGCACCCCGGTGTACCGGGTCACGCCGTCGGCCGGGTCATCCCAGACGACCGAGAGGTTCGCGTTGCGGTACCGCAGGTTGTTGACCGCGAAGTGGCTCCACCCGATGTTGATCGGCGACAGCTCGATCTGCGTGTCGTTGCGCGGCCGCAGCCCCGCCACGTCCTCGATGATCGTCCAGTTGCCGCTGCCGAGGATGTTGTGGTGGATCCACGACCGGTACGTGATCGCGCTGCCGTTCCAGTCCGCCCAGAACTCGTTGGCATCCGGCCACGCCGTGTTGCCGTCGACGTACTGCGCCCAGGCGTTCCAGTAGAGCAACTTCTTGTAGTCGTCGTTGGTCATCCAGCTGTTCGGATAGTTGCGCAGCGCCGACGAGTAGAGCCGGAACTGCACCGTCGAGTTGATCGTCGAGAAGTTGTTGCTGCCCGGGTTACCGGCCGCCGCGGCAGCCGCCTTGTCGACCTGGTTCGCCGTGTAGAACGGGAAGATCGGGTACTGCGCCGGGTCGGCGAACAGCCGCAACGCCTCCCGGTACTGGGCCGTGTTCGGCATCAGCCCGACCGAGTACGGGTAATAGTTGTTGATCTCCTTCCACGGCACGTGGGTGTTCGTCGACACGTGTTTGTGCTCCAGCAGCTGCCGGTCCGGGTTCCACAGCGTGTTGATCACGCCGGTGCGGATCCGGTCGGCGAGGGTCTGCATCTCGGTCGCCTTCGCCGTGTTGCCCTGCAGGCTGTACGCGTCCCGGGCCGCGTTCGCGGCACTCCACACGTACGCGGTCTCGGCCCGGTCCAGGTTGCCGGCCCGCCAGTGGAACGACACCGCGTCGGCGTCATTGCCGGTCATCGCGCCCCAGTCATACTCGATGACGCCGTTGTTGTTCGTGTCGTACGTGGCGAGCTGGCCTTTCGCGTCGCCCTCGGCGTACCGGGCGAAGTTGGTGAGCATGGCCGGCTGCCCGCCGTGGATCTGGTACGCCCGCCAGGCCGCCTCAGCGATGTACTGCGTGTACGAGTTGGACCAGTTCTCCGGGTCACCCGGGTTGTCCATGAACCGCCCGTTCGCCGACGACTGCCCGACCGCGAAGTAGGGGCCGTAGGAGTACTCCGCGCTGCGCAGGTACTTCAGGTCGTCGATGTGCATCGGCTGGGTCAGCGCGATCGCGTTGTTGTAACCGGTCACGCCCTCGATCGACTGCGGGAACTGGAAATCCTGCCCCGGGATGTCCGCGTCGAGGTGGTTGAACCGCATCAGCCACCAGCGGTAATAGATGTTCTTCTTAATCGCGGCATCCGGCACGTCGATGTAGGGCACGTTGTCGGCCCACCACTTGTTGTACTCGCGCACGTGCGTGCCGAACGCGTCGGCGGCCGTCCGGGCGCGGTAGGCGTCGTACTCAGTCCGGGACTGCGGAATCTCGTTGGCGACCATGCCGAGCTGCACCTTCACGGTGACCGTGGCGCCGGCCGCGACCGTTACTGATCGGCTGAGCGCCCCACTCGCGGCGGTGAACCCGTCCCCGGAGAGGCGCGGGTACAGCGTGGTCAGGTTGTTCTTCACGGCCCGGGTGCCGGTCAGCTCGGTGCCGCTGACCGTGGTCGCGTACGGCGAGGTCGCGTTCAGCGCCACGGTCGCCGACGCGGTGCCGGTGTTGACCACGGCGACGTTCGTGACCAGCACATTGTTGTTCGTGATGAACTTGGTGACGTCAAGGCGGATCGTCCCGCCGGTGTGCACGCTGCGCCAGTGGCTGGGTGTCTGCCGGCGCTGTGCGGCCTGCTCGGTGAACGTGCCCGGCGACGCGGTGATCGCATAGGCGTTCTGGCTGCTGATGTTGTCCCAGTACGCGGCGTTGCCGCCGAAACCGATCACCGCGGGGTTGTGCGTGTACATGAACGCGGCCCGGCCCCGCGTCATGAGCCAGGTGCCGGCCGGGTCGTTGCCGGTGCGGGCCAGGAGGCGGTCCATCCAGAAGTCGGTGCCGGACGCCTCGGCGTCGTAGATCGCCCGCATCGTGTCGCCGGTCGAGTAACCGACCGGTGGCGCCGGGATCGAGCCCGCGTTGGCAAAGGTCGGGAAGCCGATGGTCTGTGCGGCATGCGCCGGCGTCGGCAGACCGACCACACCGGCAACGATGAGAACCAGACCCATGATGTACGCGCACAGCCGGCGAATCACGACGTAGACGCCCGTGCCACTCCGGCCGTTCATGACTGGAACGCCTTCCACTCGAGCACACCGGTGGACAGCCCGGCGCGTGACGTGATCAGAAGACGAAGCCGCGTCGTGTTGACTGCATTGAACGTGATGACGTTCTCAACGCTTCCAGTCGTTCCACATGTTGATTGGCCGGCAACGTTGACATATTGACTGCCGTTCCAATACTGCAGTTGACACGACGCCGGCAAGTCAATGCCCTGGTTGTCGTCGAACCAGTAGACCGACGACTTGTTGACCGACTGTGCGGCCGGCCACTGATACTCGATCCACTGGCTGCCTTGCTGCGGCCAGTTGCCATACGCGAGGTTCGACCGGTCCTGCGAGTTGGCCGGCACCCCACCGTTGTTGATCGCGGCCAGGCTCTCCCACGACGACACATACGACGTCGACGCGGTCGCGTTAGGCGCGATGTTGACGCCACTGCCACCACCGCCACTACCGCCGCCACCCGTCGTCGGCACCACCCGTTGAATCGTCCCGTCAGCGTTGAAGTACAGCTTGTCCACCGCCACCGACCTGCGGAAATCGCCACCACCCGGCGCGTCGGCGGTGTGATAGACGATGTACGACTGACCGTTCAACTCCACGATCCCGGCGTGATTCGTCGTCGACGACACCTGCCCCAGCACGATGCCTCGATGTGTCCACGGCCCCAGCGGATTCGTCGCGGTCGCATACCGCTGACAGGCGTAACTCGAACTGGTCACGCAGCCGTTCGTGTCGTTGGCGGCGTACATCATGTAGTAGAGGCCGTTGCGCTTGAACATCCACGGCGCTTCCCAGTAGTTCGTCAACCCGGTCGGCGTCACCACCGACCCGACCGTGTCGATCATGTTGGCGGCAAGCTTGACCGCACGCGGCGCCCAGTACCCACCCCAGTACATGTACGCCTGGCCGTCATCGTCGACGAAGACCGTCGGGTCGATGTTGAGCCCCGACGAGTTCGGCGTGCTGTCGCTGATCAGCGGTCCACCCTTGGCGTCGGTGAACGGCCCGAGCGGACTGTCACCGACCGCGACGCCGATGTTCATCCAGCCCGCGCCGTTGCCATTGATCGAGGTGTACCAGTAATACTTCCCGTTCCGCGGCTCGACCTCGCTGGCCCACGCGTCGGCCCCGGCCCACGGGAACGTCGCGATGTTGGCCCGGGCGCCGTGGTGGGTCCATGTGTTCGCATCGGTCGAGGACAGGACGTGCCACTCGCGCATCACGAAGTTGCTGGTGCCGGCCGGCGCCTCGTCGCGGCCCGCGTAGACGTAGAGGGTGTTCCCGACGACGAGCGGCGCCGGATCAGCGGTATAGATGCTGATGATGATCGGGTTGGCGGCGTGCACGGGTACAGCGGCCACGGCAATCGCCGTGATCACCCCGCACCCGGCAGCCAGCCATTTCTTGACTGACATCGGTGCTCCCTTATAAAACGAAAACCGAAAACCGATAGACCGAAACCAATAAACCGATAAACCTATGAACCGGTGGCGTTCAACTGGGACACCTCGGACGCCGACAACGCCCGGCTATAGATCCGGAATCCGTCGACGGCCGCGGACAGATAGGGGTCGCCGGCGTACTGCGACCGGCCGATCCAGTTCTGCGTGGTGGAGCCGAGCGCGCTGGGCCGCACGGTCAGCGCGCTGTTGCGGGCCACCTCGACCCCACCTGCGTAAAGCACGCCGAGATTGCCGGTGTGCGTGACGGCCACGTGCGTCCACACGCCGGTGGGGAGGGCGGCCGGCCCGTCGATGCGTTGCTCGGCACCGGACCCGGCGCTCGTTATCGCGTACCGAAGAGTCCCTGAGCTGCTGCGCGCGGTGAGGAAGAGGTAGGCACCGGTCCCGGTGCCGAAGTCGAAGACCCGGGCCCACGAAGCCGCGACGTCCACGCGCACCCACGCCGCCACCGTGAACGCGGCGGCGCCGGCCAGAAGACCGGCAGGCAGTGAGACGTATCCGCCGCTCAGCAGCACGCCCCGCCCGGTGCGACCGGTGGTCCGGGAGGCAGCGCCGGCCAGAACTCCGTTCCACCCGTTGCCGGTGGCGTCGAGCACCGCCGACCCGGAGGCCTCCTCAAACGGGTAGTGCGCCTCCCGCGGCACATTCGACACCACGTTCCAATAGACCGAATATCGCTGCCCGTGCGTCTTGTAGAACGGCCGGAGCAGCACCGATCCGGCCGTGTACTCCAACGCCGCGGACGATGGCCGTAACAACGACGGGTCCAGAGGAGGCAACGCGCTCAGGTTGCTGGTCCCGAACTGCCCGGCCAGCACGATCGGCCCGTGCTTGACCGCCCGCACGGCCGGGTTGTCCGGCGTCGCCTCGACGCTCAGCGCCATCGGCACACTGATGTCGACGGTGTCCCCGGTGGCCCAGGTCCGGCTGATCGCCAGGTAGGAACCGGGCACCGGCGAGCCGGTGAGAACGCCGTTGACCCGAACCTGCGCGCCGCTCGTCCAGGACGGGATCCGGATCCGCAGGTCGATCGCCCCGGACCCGGCCGTCACGGTGAGCCGCGCGGTGGACGTCTCCGGGAATGTGGTGTCCTGCCGGATCGTGATGCCCCGCCCGGGCCAGGTCAGTGTGGACGCGACGAACAGGTTCACCCAGAGGGCCGTCGATCCGTCGTGGAAGTAGACGCTGTCGCCGAACTTGGTGTTCGTCTCCATCCCGGTGCCGTGGCAGCAGGTGAAGTTGTCGTAGTCGTTGCTGTACGTCTTGATCCCACCGGCCCGCAGCGGCACGTAATAGCAGTGGTGCCCGTTTGCCGAGCTCGGGTTCTGCGCGCCGAGCAGATGGTTGTAGAGCGCCTTCTCATAGAAGTCCATCAGCTCGGCGGCCCGGGCCGAGTCGGTGAACGCGAGCTGCCGGGTCAGCTTCAGCATGTTGTAGCTGTTGCAGCACTCGCAGGTCGTGTCGGAGAGTTCGCTCGCGATCCGGTTCGGCGCCTGGAAGTACTCGCCGTTGGAGTTGCCGCCGATGGCATAGGAGTGCTGCCGAACAACAAAGTTCCAGAAATTGACCGCTATATCCCGATATTTCAAGGTCCCCGTCGCGTGGAAACCACGGATCGCCGCGAGCGCCTTGGGAATCTGCGTGTTCGCGTGAAAACCGGCCAGCGCGTCGACACCCGCGGCCAGCGGATCCAGCACCTGCGCGTGGTCAAAATACTGCGCCGTCGTCAAATGCGCCGGAAACGCCGACAACTGATACAGATTGAACAGCGCCTCACCCATGCCACCGAATTCGACCCGCAGCATCTGCTGCCGCTGCGCATAGGTCAGCACGCTGTTCCGAGCCCGTACCCACTCCGCTTTCCGGGTCAGCACGGTCAGCGCCTGCGCACTGCCGGTCAGCACGTGCCAGTCGAGCAACCCGGCCACGATCTTGTGCAACGTGTAGTAGGGAGCCCAGACCGACTGTCCGGTTTCGACCCGGTCGATGAAGCTCTCCGGATACGCCGAGAGATAACCGTTGGCCCGCTGACAGAGCGCGAGCTGGGCGACCAGATAGTCACCCTTGGTCTTGAACACGGCCTCACCGGTGCCGGCGTACGCCTGGGCAAGACCGGTCAGCACGTGACCCATCGAGTGCCCGCGCAACTCCGTCGACGGCGATTCCCAGCCACCGCACGGCGTCGCGGACGACGGCAGACCGGCGGTCACCCGGAACATGTGCAGCAGCCGGTCGGCGTCGAGAAAACGCAGATAGGCGTGGGTACGCCCGGCGTTGTCAGCGAACGGCCCCGCCCCGAGACGGACGGCGGTCAGCGGAAACGCGTACAGGGAAACGCCGTTGTCGGGGCGAGCGAGAGCGAGCGAAGGCAGCAAGGCCGAGGCCGAGGCCGAGGCCGCGCTGGTTTTCAGAAGTGTCCGACGCGAAAGCATGTCAGCGCCTTTCGGAAGGGGCCCCGGCGAACGAGCCGGGGCCCCACGGGAACGGTCAGTAGCCGTAACGGCTCTTCAGATGCCGCCACCAGTCGCGCAGCATCCAGGCATCGAACTCGGTGATGCCGGGAGCGCTGCCGGCCTTCATCAGGAACCCGCCCACTCCGGTCGGTGTCCAGTCGTAGAAGTCGTCCAGACCCCACGTGTGACCGATTTCGTGCAGCAGGATCGTCATGTTCGCCGCGTTGATGTTGTTCATGAAGTACTCGCGGCCCATCCGCTGACCCCAGTCACCACCGGCGCCGCCGCCGAATCCGTCGGTGAGCCACAGTGATTGGTCGTAATGGCGGGCGTATCCGCCGGGGCAGTTCGGGTACTGCCCGTTCTGGTTGAAGAATCGGCCGCACGGCACCGAGCACTGCGGCGCGTTCTCCCGGATGTCATTGACGTAGACCGCTACCGATGTGTCGGTCCATTGCAGCTGGGCGCGGTTGCGCACGGCCCAGCCGACCACCCGCACCGGCACGTCGGAGTACGGCCAGGCGTTGTGCCCGGCCAGCTCGTCCATCCACTTCTTGTGCTGCCGGGCCAGCGAGGCGTGGATGGCGTCGCGCTGCGCCACGGTCACGCTCGCCGTGGAATCCCAGCGCACGCAGTAGTTGACGTAGCCACGGTTGGCCATGATCTGGTCCCAGCCGTAGTTGCGGAACGCGTACAGATTGCCGTTGTTGTAGGTCTGCTCCTGGTGTTGCCAGACCTGGTTGAGTCCGGTGACCAGGTTCGACGGCGGGCTCCAGGTCGGCGGGGCGGCCTGCGCCGCTGCCGGAGCCATGATGATCGCCAGGAACAGGGCGATGATCAGTCGTGTTCTCACGGAACCTCCTTGATCGACATCTGTCGATGTCTTGAATGAGATTCGCCCGACGTCCCGAAGGCGTGCGAGATCGTCAGGCGGGCTCCGTCCCTGTGCCCCGGTGGTGCTTCCGCCTGCCGGTGACGCTGCCTTACGAAAAGGTTTTCGGCAAGGTGCTCATCGTGTTACGAATAGATTCCCGTAAACGGGCTACCTGCTGGGAGCGGCTATGGGACGTCGACGCACGCACGCGGTGACCCTGGCGGACGTGGCGCGCCGGGCGGGCGTTTCGGTCGCCACCGCATCGAAAGCCCTCAACGCGCGCGACCAGGTGGCGGCCACCACCCGGGAGCGGGTCCTGCAGGCCGCCGGCGAGCTGTCGTTCTCCCTCGGCGGGCGTACCCGGGCCATCGGGCTGCTCGCCGACGAGCTCGGGAGCCGGTTCGCCATGCCGATCCTGCTCGGCGCGGAGACCGCGCTCGGCCTGTCGCTGCTGCTCTGCCCCGGCAAGCCCGGACAACTGGCGGTGCTGGCCCGGCACGTCGAGGGCATCATCGTGATCGGGTACGACAACGACAGGCGCCCGTCACTGCCCCGCGACATCGGGGTGCCGGTGGTCTACGCGTACGCCGAGTCCGACCACCCCGCCGACGTCTCGGTCATCGCCGACGACGAGGGCGGCGCCCGGCTGGCCACCGAGCATCTGATCACTCTCGGACGGCGCCGGATCGCGCACATCACCGGGCCGTGGTCCTTCCGCGCGGCGCGCGAACGGGCCGCCGGGTTCGACGCGATCCTGACCGGCCACGGCCTGCGCGCGGCCGGCGGCCAGCCACGGTACGGCGAGTGGTCACAGCGCTGGGGCCGGCACGCCGCCGCCGATCTGCTCGCCGCGCACCCGGACACCGACGCGGTGTTCTGCGGCAACGACCAGATCGCGGCCGGCGTCGCACAGACCCTGCACGAGCTGGGCCGCCGCATCCCCGGCGACGTGGCGCTGGTCGGTTACGACAACTGGACCGAGTTCGCCGCCGACTGCCGGCCGCCGCTGACCAGCGTCGACCTGAACCTGCGCGGGCTCGGCGCGACAGCGGTCCGCATCCTGCTCGACGGCACCCCGGCACACGGCGTGCACCGGCACCCCTGCGACCTGGTCATCCGCGCCTCCACCGTGAGCCCGCCAGCTGGCGGGTAGATTCCGCCGCATGGCGCTCGAACGGACTCCGCCGACGGGCCATCCTGTGGTGACACCGATCACACGCAAGGAGCACCGCCCATGACCACCGCCCCGCCGTTCGACCCGGAACTCGCCGCCGCCCTGGCCGTCATCAGCGAACAGCTTCCCCCGGCCCTCACGCCCGAGATGATCCCGCTGATCCGGAAGGGCACCCCGCTGGCCCCGATCAGCGACGACGAGCTGCGGCGCGGCGGCGCCTTCGAGATCGAGGAACGCACCCTCGACGACCTCGGCATATCCCTCCTGATCTGCAGGCCTACCGGTTCGACAGGGCATACCGGCTGCATCTACCACACCCACGGTGGCGGAATGATCCTCGGCGACAAACGGACCGGCGTACCCGGCATGCTCGAACTGGCCGAGCCGTTCGGCCTCACCGTCATCTCGGTCGAGTACCGGCTCGCCCCGGAGACCCCGCACCCCGGCCCGGTCGACGACTGTTACGCCGGACTGGTCTGGACCGCCAAGAACGCCGCCGAGCTCGGCATCGACCCGGACCGGCTGATCGTCGCGGGCGGCAGCGCCGGCGGCGGCCTCGCGGCGGCACTCGCGCTGATGGCCCGGGACCTGGGCGGACCGTCACTGCTCGGCCAGATGCTGATCTGCCCGATGCTCGACGACCGCAACAACACCCCGTCCGCTCTGCAGATGGCCGGTCTCGGCATCTGGGACCGCACCGCCAATCAGACCGGCTGGGGCGCGCTGCTCGGTGACGCCGCCGGCGGGCCGGACGTCTCCCCCTACGCCGCGCCGGCCCGGGCAGCCGATCTGGCGAATCTGCCGCCCGCGTTCATCGACGTCGGCAGCGCGGAGACGTTCCGCGACGAGGACGTCGCGTACGCGAGCCGGATCTGGCAGGCCGGCGGCCAGGCCGAACTGCACGTCTGGCCAGGCGGTTTCCACGGCTTCGACACCATGGTGCCGAGCGCGGCGCTCGCCCAGGACGCCCGCCAGGCCCGGGTCCGCTGGCTGAACCGCCTGCTCAGCGCCTAGCCTGAACAACCATGAAAGACCTGGCCGTCCGCCTCGCCGCCCTCGACGCGGACGCGAGCGCCGCCGTCCAGGTCATCGCGTACTTCGACGGCCTCGCCGAGGCCGGCGCCGGGCTCCAGAGCATCGTCCGCGGCGCGGCCGTCCTCGCCGGCTGCCCGGCCCGCCTCGACGACCCCACCCGCCGAGTCCATATTAGAGTCCTCCCCGACGGCACGTCCGCGACCGATCCTGATCAGGTCGAAAATCATTGGCCGCACGCAACCGCCGGCTCCGCGACCCTGCGCCTGGAACGTAACGGCCCTCCCGGCCCGGTCGACCCGATGGTCCTGGAACGAGCCGCCACCGCCGCCCGCACCGTCCTCGATCGCACCCGCGGCCGCGCTCCCGCAGCCGACGAGATCGCCCTCATCGAGCTCCTCACCGACGCCGCCGCCCCTCCCGACGCGCGCCAGCGAGCCGCGCGCCACCTGGGCCTCCCACCTGACGCGCCGGCTTTCGCGGTGGTCCTTCACACCGGTTCGGTACGCGTCCACGCCGCCACTGAGAACGCCAACTCATCCGGCCACCAACCTTCGAACGGCATGGCAAACACCGCTTCGACGGGGCACCCACACCGTGCCGGCATCGGCCCCGCCGTGCCCATCCTCGAACTCCCGGCCTCGCACCGAGCCGCCCGCACAGCCCTGCGCTTCACCGCCGCCGGCACCGACGACGACCCCGGCGAACCGGTCATCCACTACGCCGACCTGGGTGCCCTGGCAGCACTGGCCACCATCCCCGACCCCGGCGCGGTGCCCGACGTCATCACCCTGGATCACGCCGCGACAACCGCCGCCTGGCTACTACCGACCCTGCACGCGGTGTCCACCACGATCAGCCTGCGAGCCGCGGCGGCCAAACTCCGCCTGCACCACTCGACCCTCCAGGACCGGGTGATCCACGCCGAAAACCTGCTGGGCTGGAGCGTCCGCAACCCGCACGGCCTGCTCCGCACCCAGCTGGCCCTCACCCTCAGAAGCCTGCGCCGCAACCCATGACGCAGCTCAGCAACCCGTGATGCCGCTCAGAACCCGTGACGCCGCTCAACCCGGGACGTCGCTCAGGAACCCGAAACCTCGTCCAGCGCAGCCCGTTCCTCCGCCGTGAGCTCGAACGCCGCCGACGCCACCAGCGCCGGCAGCTGCTCAACGGTCCGCGCGCTGGCGATCGGCGCGACCACGTCCGGCCGCCCCCGCAACCACGACAGCGCCACCGTCGACGGCTCAGAACCCCGTGCATGCGCGATGTCGGCGAGAACCTTCACCACGGCCAGCCCCGCGTCATTGAGATACTTCCCGGCCCCGTGCCCACGGGGCGAGGCACCGAGGTCATCCGCCGACCGGTACTTGCCGGTCAGGAACCCGCTGGCCAGCGCGTAGTACGGCACCACGGCAAGATGCTCGGCCGCGGCAACAGGCGCGATGTCCCGCTCGTACCCGGCCCGCTCCACCAGGTTGTAGTGCGGCTGCACGGCCACCGGCAGCGTGAACCCCTCACGGCGGGCGATGGTGAACCACTCGCGGATCCGGTCACCGGTGTAGTTGGAGACGCCGATCGTGCGTACCTTCCCGCTCTTGACCAGGGCGTCGAAGGCGCCTGCGGTCTCTTCGAGCGGGGTGTTCGCGTCGTCGTAGTGCGCCCAGTACAGGTCGATGCGGTCGGTGCCGAGCCGCCCGAGCGACGCGTCCGCCGCGGCCGCGATGTTCGCCGCCGCGAGCCCGCGGAACTGCGGGTGCTGGCTGACCTTGGTACCGATGACGACCTGATCCCGGGTGCCGCGGGCCTTCAGCCAGGCGCCGATGATGGTCTCCGACTCGCCGCCGGAGTTCCCGGGAACCCACGCCGAGTACCCGTCCGCCGTGTCCAGGAAGTTCCCGCCCGCCGCCAGATATGCGTCGAGCACCTGGAACGAGGTGCTCTCATCGCTGGTCCAGCCGAAGGTGTTCCCGCCCAGTGCAAGCGGAAATACGTCGATGTCACTTCCGATGCTGACGTTGCTCATGAACGCCAGCCTGCCACCCCGTACCCAAAAGGTCTGAGTGATCTCATCTGGCGGCCAGGATCGGTACGCGTCGCAGCGCTCCCGCCAGCACGCCACTGACCGTCACGAAGACCGCGGCCAAGGCGACCACCGCGACCCATCCCCCGCCCGACCAGGCCGCACCCGACAGGCTGCCGAAGACCGACGATCCGGCGTAGTACGCGAACAGATACAGCGACGCGGCCTGCCCGGCGGGCACATCCCCGGCGTGCGCCCGCACCGGGACCCACCCGCTGGCGAGGCCGTGCACGCAGAAGAATCCGCCGGTCAGCAACGCCAGCCCGACGATCATGACCGGCAGGTTGTCCGGCAGCGTGAGCAGCAGCCCGGCCGCCGTGAGCAGGCAGCCGAACGGCATGACCGCCCGCCGCCCGTACCGATCGGCGAGCCGCCCGGCGACCGTGGAACTGAGCGTGCCCACCGGATAGATCAGGAACACCGCACCGGCGGCGGCCGCGCTCAGCCCGAACGGTGCGCTGGTCAGCCGGAATCCGAGCGCGTTGTAGACGGCCACGAACGCGCCCATCGAGCAGGCGCCGATGGCGTACAGGCTCAGCAGCGCCGGATCGGTGAGCGCCCGCCAGGTCATCGCCGCTTGCCGGCGGGGCACGAAGTTGCGGGACGCCGGCAGCAGCGCCAGCACCAGCCCGGCGCAGACCAACCCGATCACCGCGACGGCGGCCAGGGCCCACCGCCAGCCGAACGCCGAGGCAACCGTTCCGCTCGCGAGCCGGCCCACCATGCCGCCGAGCGCGGTCCCGCCGATGTACAGCCCGGCGGCCCGCGCCTGGAACGAGGCCGGCAACTCCTCCCGCAGGTACGCGGTCGCCACGGCGGGCAGTCCGGCGAGCGCCACTCCTTGAGCGAGGCGCAGCCCGAGCAGCGCGTGCCAGCCCGGCGCCGCCGCACACGCCAGCCCGATCAGTCCGGAAAGGATCAGCGACAGGTGGATCAGCGGGGTCCGGCCGACCTTCTCCGACAGCGGCCCGGTGATCAGCAGCGCCACCCCGAGCCCGATCGTGGCGAACGACAGCGACCACGCGCTCCGCGCCGGGGTGACGCCGAACGCGGCGGACAGCTCCGGCAGCAGTGCCTGAGTGCTGTAGAGCAGCGCGAACGTCGCCACGCCCGCGGCGAACAGCGCGATGGAGATCCGGCGGTAGGTGCTCACCAGGCCACTGTTCGCCGCTCGTCCGGATACGTCCAATGCATAGAATTCATGGCTGTCATGCGCTGAACGTATGATGAGCGTCGTGCAGATCGACGACCTCCGCGGCCTGATCGCCCTGGGTGAGCATCGCCACGTCACCGAGGCGGCCGCCGCGCTCGGCACCACCCAGCCGACGCTGTCCCGTCTGCTCTCCCGCCTGGAGTCCGAACTAGGAGCCCGCCTTTTCGAACGCGATGCGAAAGGCGTCCACCCCAACCCGCTCGGCGACCTCGCCCTCGTCGCGGCGCAGGACCTCGTCGACCGTTACGACCGTCTGCGGATGGACCTGGCCGGCCTGTTCGACCCGGAGTCCGGCACGGTCCGGCTCGCGTTCCTCGATTCGATGGCCACATCCCTGGTCCCGCGCATCCTGCACGACGTCCGCGAACACGCCCCGCGCCTGCGCGTCGAGCTGCGCCAGGAACCCGGCCACGAAATCCTCGCCGACCTGGACGCCGGCGTCTCCGAGCTGGCGCTGACGTCACCGCGCCCACCCGGCCCGTACGGCTGGCTCCCCTTGCAGACGCAGACCCTCGCCCTGATCGTCCCACCGGGCCACCGCCTCGCCACCCGCCGCGAATGCCGCCTCTCCGAAGTGGCCGGCGAGGACTTCGTGACGATCCCCCCGGGCTTCGGCTTCCGAGCCCTGGTCGACGACCTCCTGACCACGGCAGGCGTGACCCCGCGCATAGCCTTCGAGATCGGCGACCTGGCTACCGTCGAAGGCCTAGTGGGTGCGGGCCTGGGCATGGCACTGGTCCCCGAGCGCTTCGCCGGCGCCACCGGAACCATAAAAATCACCCTGACCGCCCCCACCGCCGAACGCGTCGTCGGCCTGACCTGGCGCAACGACCGCCCGTTGACCCCGGCCGCGGCCCGCTTCCACACTTTCCTGGCCACCACCGCCCCGTACCCCTGAAAAACCGCGACGGTCGCGCCAAGCGCGCCCACTCACCCCCTTCCCTGGGTACGCCTGACGTCAGGCCCATCCCTGGGTACGCCTGACGTCAGAGGCTCCGGTGCGGCGCGAGCCCGTCGAAGACGATCGTCAACGCCCGCTCCCTGACCTCGGCGTCCCGATGAGCGGCTCGCGACATGGCGACCAGCAGCGCATAAACCTCAGGCAACTCGACATCGTCCCGAACAGCCCCAGCCTCCTGAGCGTTCCGCAGCAGCGCCCCCACCACCTTGCGCAGCTCGTTGGACGCCCGAAAAGCCGCGTCCTCCTTCCCGGTCTTCGTCTGGCCGGGACTCTCCTGATCGGCGTCGAACAGCGCGGTCCCTATCGCAATCTTTGTAGGCGCATCCGCGACAAGCCGCCGGAAGACCCCGAAGAACGCAGCACCAGCATCCGCAGCCCCGAGCTGAACCGAAGCCTCCTCCCGCAACCGGTCGAACCGCCGCACCAGCACAGCCCGCAACAGCTCCGCCTTGGTCGGAAAGTGCCGAAAAACCGTGGCGACCCCAACCCCGGCCAGCCGAGCCACCTCCTCAGTAGAGGCCGAAGCCCCACCCGCCCCGAACACCTCCTCCGCCACATCCAGGATCCGAACCCGATTGGCCTGAGCATCAACACGAAGAGCCTTGTTTTCCGAAGTCACCACTCCATAAAATCGGAGTCTCCACTTCGGATCAAGATGTTCCCACGACAGGAGCCCCGTTGAGAACCCCGAGCGAAGTCTTCAAATCCCTGGTCAACGGCGTGTCAGAGGGCAACTGGCAAGCCCTCCCCGATCTGTACGCCGAACACACCGACGTGTCCCACCCCTTCGACCCGCACCGCTCCCCCGCCCTGCGAACCCGGGATGAGCTACGCGAACACTTCCACCCCACAGGCGAAGGCCCCGACATCAGACGCCAAGCCACCAACATCACCATCCACGAGACAACCGACCCCGAGGTATTAGTCGCCGAGTTCACCTACGAAGGCACCGCCGACCAAATCCCCTTCACCCAGCCGGCCATCTTCGTCCTCCGAATCCGAAACGGCCAGATAGTCGAATCCCGCGATTACCTGGACCCCCTAACCACAGCCCAAATCCACAACCGCTTGGACGCCGCAGTAAAAGCCACCAAAGCGCGAACCAAACCCACCAATCAACCGCAATAGAACCCCGAAGAGCCCGCGCCCCCAAGCAGGCCGACCGAACCCACCCAGCCGGCGGACCCCGACCACCAAGTGCTGAGCCAACAGGTTCTCGCCCAACCAAGCCCGAACGCGCGGACTCCGAATCCGCAAACGCGACAGCATCAGGCTCAAGAGCAGCGGAAACAAAGCCCTCCGACTCCTCCAACGCGACACCCTCAACCACCGACTCCGCAGCCCCAGGCACAACGAACGGCACTAGAACGGCCTGCCCAGACGCGGGCACGGGCGGGGACGGCTCTGGCTCAAATGCGGACGGCCCAGACATGGGCACGGACGGCACGGGCACGGACGGCACGGGCACGGACGGCACGGGCACGGACGGCACGGGCTCAGATGCGGACGCCGGTGGCGTTACGGCACTGACTTGCCCGCTGCCAGCCTCAACGCCAGGCCGATCATCGGCGCTGCCCGGTCGGCCGTCCGCAGCCTGGCGCTCCACCGGGCTCCCCTCCGGACGCTCCACCAAATTCCGCCCTGGCCGCTCCACCGGGCTCTGCCCTGTGCGCTCCACCGGGCTCTGCCCTGGCCACTCCACCGGGCTCTGCCCTGGCCACTCCACCGAACTCTGCTCTGACCGCTCGACCGCGAGGCCAGAGCCGGTATCACCGGCCACCTCACGAAGGCGCCGCAGCTTCTCGGCATGACGGCGCTCAAGGCCCCAAGCGCGGTGCCGCTCATGCTGGCGGCGGAATTCCTCAGCCTCGCGCGAATAGTTGCGGCGTGCCGTCCGATCACGCCACGTCGCCAATTCGGCCCTGCTGAACAATCCCTGCTGCCCCCGCATGGCACCATTATTTCAGGCCCCGGCAGCGCCATATCAGTATTCGATCACGCCAATTCCAGCCCAGAAATTCAGCAGACGAAAATAAAGTCACGCCAAAGCTATCCCCGCCCGCCACGAGGTCGCGCTATAAAGGACGCCGCGGCCCCGGCGAGGGGCCGCGAGGGATTCGTCTATATTTATGATTTTGCTCGGTGCCTACGAGACGGGTCGAGACATGAGGCGTAAGCGGGGGGCGCTCGCCGCGGCGGCGGTGGTCATCGTCGGCGGTCTGGTAGCGGTTGCCGTGCTGTCCGGCAGAGTGAGCCACCAGGCTGCGGCCTCGCAGCCCAGCGACCTGACCATCGACGCGTCAGTGCCCGAACACAAGCTGCTGCAGGACGCCTTGCGCATCGACATGGACAGGCAGTCGGGCGAATCGCGGCACTTCGCCATGGTCCCGGCGAGCCGGCCCCCTGACCTGCTCAGGATGGGCAGCGGCTCCAATCGGACCGCCTCCGATGGGACCGGCTCCGATGGGACCGACTCCGTGGTGGATTCCTATCAGTTCGGCGAGCAGTGGTTGCACGCCCTCGTGGAGCTGTCCGAGCAACCGACCGAGACCTGCGCGAGCATCCGTGCCGAGCAATCGCTGGGGATGTGTGTGCGGGATGGAGACCTCGACGCGCCGGCGCTGCGGCACCTGACGGTCTACTTCACTGGCAACGTCAGCACCACGCCACGGGCCGGCGACCCGGAGACGGACCGGGCGCAGAAGTTCTGGAGCGAGACCGACATGGTGCCCATCACCGAGGCCGCCTGGTTCGCCGACCTGGTCGCCCGCGGCAAGGCCGCAGCCGACCTGGTCGCGCGCGGCAAGGCCGCCGGTCACCCGTGAGCCTGGAGGACTGAATGAAGCTGGGCCCGCCGGACGTCAGACTGCGGGAGGCCTGGCTCGCTCACTACGCGGCGTGGCCCGCCGGGGCTCACCTGGACGCTGCCGGGCTGCGGGACGGGGATGACCCCCGCAGTGAACAGGGCTTCGCCGTCTGGGTCGCCAAGTTGCTGGCGTGCGCGGACCCGCACCAAGCTCTCCCACCAGGCAGGTCGCGCGCTCCACCTACTCGTGGATCACCGAGGACGATGCGGTTCTGGGTTCGGTCGAGCTGCGGCACGACATCGACCACCCACTGCTGCTCGATGCGGGCGGGCACATCGGATACAGCGTGCGCCCCGACTACCGCGGGCGTGGGATCGCGACGTGGGCGTTGAACAATGCCCTTGACCAGGCCAGGGACAGGAGCATGGACCGGGTGCTGCTGACCTGCTCACCGGAGAACACCGCGTCGGCACACATCATCGAGAAAGCCGGCGGGATCCTCGAGGACGTCCGCGAGACTGTCATCGGACCCAAGCGCCGGTACTGGATCAAGCTCTGAAGAAAGAAGAAAGAAGAAAGAAGAAAGAGGTGGGCGCAGGCTGGTCAAGGAGGGTCGACCTAGCCTGCGCCCTGCTCACAACCTGAGCGGCTAACCGCTCAGGACGTCGTCGTGCTCGGCACCGCCTCGGCGGTCAGCCGCTCGGCTGACGCGATGACCCCGGCCGGGGTCGGGGCGGTTCCGGGGGCGTGCGGCTTGCCCTCGAGGTCGTACGCCAGCTCGGCGTGCTCGACGATGTCGATGCCGGCTGCTTCCTTCTCGGCGGACAACCGGAAACCGATCGTCTTCTGGATGACGAAGGCGATCAGCAGCGTCACCACGAAGGAGTACGCCAGAACCGCAGCCGCCGCCACCGCCTGCTTGCCCAGCAGCGTGAAGCCACCGCCGTAGAACAGACCGGCCTGGCCGCTCGGGGCGTCCTCGACACCGAAGAGGCCGATGAGCAGCGTGCCGGCGAGGCCGCCGATCAGGTGGACGCCGACCACGTCGAGCGAGTCGTCGTACCCGAACTTGTACTTCAGCGATACCGCGAGCGGGCAGATGGCACCGGCGATGGCACCGATCGCGAGGGCGCCGAGCGGGCTGACCGCACCGCAGGCCGGGGTGATCGCGACGAGGCCGGCGATCGCGCCGGACATGCCGCCGAGGGTGGTGGCGTGACCGTTGCGCAGACGCTCGACCAGCAGCCACGACAGGATCGCGGCGCAGGTCGCGTTGAACGTGGTCAGCATGACGATCGAGGCGCTGTTGCCGGCCGCGAGGGCGGAGCCACCGTTGAAGCCGAACCAGCCGAACCAGAGCATGCCGGCGCCGAGCGCGACGAACGGCAGGCTGTTCGGGCGGGCCTGCTTGGGCCAGCCGGTGCGCTTGCCGACGATCAGGACCACGGCGAGCGCGGCGACACCGGCGTTCATGTGCACGGCGGTTCCACCGGCGAAGTCGACGGCGCCGAGCTTGTTGGCGATCCAGCCGCCGATGACGCTGCCGTCGGCGGAGTCGAACGCGAACACCCAGTGCGCGACCGGGAAGTAGACGAGCGCGCCCCAGAGGCCGGCGAAGAGCAGCCACGGGCCGAACTTGACCCGGTCGGAGACGGCGCCGGCGATCAGCGCGGTGGTGATGACGGCGAACAGCGCCTGGAAGATCGCGACGAGCGCGGGCGGCAGGGTCGCCGCTTCGTCACCGGCAACGAAACTGCCGAGGCCGGCGTATTCGGTGATGTTGCCCAGCAGGCCGAGGCCGCCGTACGAGTCACCGAAGACCATCGAATATCCGAAGAAGGTCCAGAGCACGCCGACGACGGCGACGGCTCCGAAGACCATCATGATCATATTGAGTACGGAACGAGAGCTGACCATGCCGCCGTAGAACAGGGCGAGGCCAGGAATCATCAGCGCGACGGCCATGCTGGCCGCGAGGATAAAGGCGGTACTTCCGACGTCCAAGAGGAGGCGACCCTTCCGTCTACTGTCATAAAACAAAAGACACCGAGAGTAAACGTGAAGGTTGTTGCTGCGAAGTTTCAGCGATGCGGCGCTACCGCGTCCGGGAAAGCGATCACCGACAGGAACCGGATCGGCAGTTCGACCAGGTCAGCAGGGCCGTGCGCGCCTTCGCCGTCCATCTGCAGCGAGTCGCCCGGCGTCAACCGGTGGATCGCCCGGCCGTGGGCGTAATCCATGACGCCTTCGAGCATGTAGATGAACTCGGTGCCGGGATGCTGGAACAGCGGGTACGTCTGGCTCTTCACGGTCAGCGTGACGTACAGGCATTCGAGACGGCGGTGCTCGCCGCGCAGTGAGCCGAGCAGCTGGTACTCGTGGCCGGCCTGGGAGCCGTCCCGGACGATCGCGGTGCCGCCGCCGGCCGGCACGAACGACGACGGCCGTTCGGTCTCGGCGCCGCGGAACAGGCTGGTGACCGGCACGTCCAGACCCCCGGCCAGAGCCGCGAGGGTGCTGAGGCTGCACGAGGTCTGCGCGTTCTCGATCTTCGAGAGCATCGCTTTGGAGATGCCGATCCGGGTGGCGAGCTCGGCGACCGTCAGGCCGTACTGATTGCGCAGCTCACGGACGTTGCGCCCGATCGCCACCTCCAGCTCGACCCCGTCGACCGGCTCACCGGCGGCTCGTTCCCGCGCGGTTCCGGCATTGTTGCGAAGTAGCGTCACCCAGCAACCCTAAGCAGCGGCGCCAGGCATCGTGCCAGGGCGTCGGCTCCCGCATCCGCATCGTCGTCCTCCACATGCTCCTCGGGAGCGTGCGAGATCCCGGTCGGGTTGCGCACGAACAGCATCCCGGTCGGCACATGACTACCGAGAACTCCCGCATCGTGCCCGGCGCCGGTGCCGAGGACAGGCGCGCCGGGCAAAGCAGCACAGAGAGAAGAACGCAGCGACGCGTCGAAATGGACGGTCGGGCTGAGCGATTCCTCGGTCACCGACGCCGTGCACCCCTCCGACGCGGCAAGCGACGACGCGGAAGCCGCGATCCGCGCCACCAGCGACGCCGTGACCTCGTCGGACGGATGCCGCACGTCCAGCCACACCTCCACCCGGGAGGCGATCACGTTGGTGCCGCCCGGTACCGGCTGGATCCGGCCGACGGTCGCCCGCGCGTCCGGTTGCTGCCGCGCCAGGTCACGCACCGCCACGACGATCGCCGCGGCCGCCACCATCGGGTCGCGCCGGTCGTCCATCAGCGTCGTCCCGGCGTGGTTGCCCTGCCCCCGCACGGTGATCCGCCACCGCCCGTGCCCGAGGATCGCATCGCCGACCGCCACCGGCTGACCGAGATCGATCAGCCCGCGACCCTGTTCGACGTGGAGCTCCACGAAGGCGGACAGCGACTTCAGCCGGTCCGGGTCCGGTCCGATGTGGCGCGGGTCGATGCCGGCGCCGGCCAGGGCCTCGGCGTAGCTGACACCGTCAGCATCGGTCAGCCCACGGGCCCGGTCCGGGTCGATCGCCCCGGTCATCAGCCGCGAGCCGAGACAGGCCACACCGAAACGCGCGCCTTCTTCCTCGGGAAACGCCGCGATGGCGAAAGGCCGGTCGCCCAAGGCGCCCTCATTCAAGAGCCGATCGTACGCACAAAAAGCCGTAGCGATTCCCAGAGGACCGTCAAACGCGCCCCCACCGGGAACCGAGTCGAGATGACTGCCCGTGACGACAGCGCCCGTAGAAGAGCCTGCGGAGTGCCAGGCCCACAGCACCCCGTTCCGGTCGACCTCGACGTCGAGGGAGCGCCGCGCCGCCTCGCCGCCGAACCATTCCCGCAGCTCCAGCTCGGCCGGGGTCAACACGAACCGGCTATATCCGCCACGGGCCCGATCGCGCCCTACTCCGGAAATATCAGACATCAGTGACGGTACCGAGGTGATCACGAGACGCCCCGGGAACGGAATCGGAATCGGTCCGGTGCCGGCGCCGCCCCGGTCGCCGTGTCGGCGATGAGAGAACCGAGCAGCGGCGCGAACTTGGCCCCGTGCCCGGAACAGGGTGACGCCACCGTGATCCCGTCAACCGTGTCGATCACGAAGTCCTCGTCCGGCGTCATCGTGAACACGCAGGTCGTCTCGGCGTACGGCGTGGGATCGAGGCCGGGCAGGAACCGTTCGACATAGCTGATCACCCGCTTCCGGTTCCGCGGATCGACAACGCCGTCGTTGAAGGCGGACGACGCGATGCCGGAACCGCCGTTGTACTCGGCGAGCTTCTGCCCCCGGAAGCCGGCGTCCCGCCCGCCCGGCAGGCTGTAGGTCATGATGTCGTCCCGCTTGTGAATGAAGGTCGGCCAGTCCACGCCGTGATCGCGGTAGGGGAAGTGATATGCCTGCTCCTGGCGAATCCGCAACGGCGGCATCAGCGCCCGCAGCGACGGCAACTCGTCCAGCAGCGTCGGCAGCCACCCACCGGCGGCAAGGACGACGTGATCGGCGGCCAGCGAGTCGCCGTTCGCAGCGGAGAGCACAAACCCATCATTGTCCCGAAAAATCCGCTCAACAGGCCAATCCGTCACCACGGTAGCCCCCGCTTCCACGGCCAGCGACGTCATCGCGTGCACCGCCGCCGACGCATCAAGAACCCCGGCATCCGGGTGCCACAGCACCGGCCCGTCGAAGTTGATCCCGGGCCACCGTGCAGCGGCCTCCTGAGCGGCCAGCAGCTGATGCGAGACCCCCGCCGACTCCAGGATCGCCGCAAGCGCGACCGGATCCCGCAGCGATCCGAAGTCCAGCGATCCGGTGCGACGGATCAACTCGACCCCCGCGGCTTCGGTGAGGCAATGCCATTGCGAGCGGGCCGCGACGACAAGATTCGTATAAAAAGCGGCCGGGTACGCGTACCGAAAGATGCGGGCCGAACCGTGCGAGCTGCCCTGCGGGTTGGCGGGCGTAGCCCGCTCGAGGAGCGTGACCGACTCGCCGCGCTGAGCCAGCCGCCAGGCGGTGGCGGCGCCGGTGAGCCCGGCGCCGACGACGACGAAAGAACGGCTCATGAACCAGGGATCCAGGACGTGCCGGCGAGAGGAACCCGGGCCATCGCGGCTGCCTCGATCGTGATCGCGACCAGGTCCTCCGGCTCCAGGTGCGTGACGTGGGCCTTGCCGCAGGCGCGGGCGATCGTCTGCGCCTCCATGGTGAGAACCCGCAGGTAGTTGGCGAGACGGCGACCGCCCTCGATCGGGTCGAGGCGCGCCGCAAGCGCGGGGTCCTGGGTGGTGATGCCGGCCGGGTCGCGGCCGTCCTGGAAGTCGTCGTAGAAGCCGGCGGCCGAGCCGAGCGCCTCGTATTCGGCGTTCCAGCGCGGGTCGTTGTCACCGAGCGCGATGAGCGCGGCGGTGCCGATCGCGACCGCGTCCGCGCCCAGGGCCAGGGCTTTCGCCACGTCGGCGCCGGTACGGATGCCGCCGGAGACGATCAGCTGGACGCCCGTGGCGCCCTGGCGGTGCACGCCGAGCTCCTGCAGCGCCTGGACCGCCTGCGGGATCGCGGCGAGGGTGGGGATGCCGACGTTCTCGATGAAGACGTCCTGGGTGGCGGCGGTTCCGCCCTGCATGCCGTCGACCACGACCACGTCGGCGCCGGCGTGCACGGCCAGCTTCACGTCGTAGTACGTGCGGGAGGCGCCGACCTTCACGTAGATCGGCTTCTCCCAGTCGGTGATCTCCCGGAGCTCCTGGATCTTGATGGTGAGGTCGTCCGGGCCGGTCCAGTCCGGGTGCCGGCAGGCGCTGCGCTGGTCGATGCCCTCGGGCAGCGTCCGCATCTTCGCGACCCGCGAGTTGATCTTCTGGCCGAGCAGCATGCCGCCGCCGCCCGGCTTCGCGCCCTGACCGAGAACGATCTCGATGGCGTCGGCCCGGCGCAGGTCGTCCGGGTTCATGCCGTAGCGCGACGGCAGGTACTGGTAGACGAGGTGCTGGGACTGGCCGCGCTCCTCCGGCGTCATGCCGCCGTCACCGGTCGTGGTGGACGTGCCCATCGCCGACGCGCCCCGGCCGAGCGCCTCCTTGGCCTGCGCGGACAGCGCGCCGAAGCTCATGCCCGCGATCGTGACGGGGATGTCGATGTGGATGGGCGACGAGGCGTTGCGGCCGCCGAGGACCACGTCGGTGCCGCACGACTCCCGATAACCCTCCAGGGGATAGCGGGACATGCTGGCGCCGAGGAACAGCAGGTCGTCGAAGTGCGGCAGTGGCCGCTTCGCGCCCCAGCCACGGATGTCGTAGACGCCGGTCCGGGCCGCCCGCTGGATCTCTGCGATCGCGTTCCGGTTGAAAGTGGCGGATTCCCTCATCAGTATTCGTTCCCCGCGTTGAAGTGGTAGAGCTGCCGGGCGGAGCCGTATCGCGTGTAGTCAGCGGTGTCGTCGTCGGGGAAGCCGGCCCGATCCAGCAGGTCCCGCAACTCGGTGTGATGCTCCGCCAGCATGTCCTTGGCGATGCAATCCGCGCCCAGCGAGGCGACCTTGCCGCGGACGTAGAGCCGCGCCTCGTAGATCGAGTCGCCGAGGGCCTCCCCCGCGTCACCGCGGACCACGAGGCGGCCGGCCTGCGCCATGAACGCGCTCATGTGCCCGATGCTGCCGCCGACCACGATGTCGGCGCCCTTCATCGAGATGCCGCAGCGGGCGGCCGCGTCGCCGGTGATCACGAGCAGGCCGCCGTGTGCGGTGGCGCCGGCCGACTGGGAGGCGTTGCCGTGCACGCGTACCGATCCGCTCATCATGTTCTCGGCGACGCCGACACCCGCGTTGCCCTCGATGATCACGTCGGCGAGCTGGTTCATCCCGGCCGCGTAGTAGCCGCAGTGTCCGTTGACGACCACGGACAGCGGGCTCCGGAGTCCGGCCGCGACGCTGTGCTTGCCGTTCGGATTCTTCAGCCGGGCGCGGCCGTTCTTGAGGCGGTGCAGCGTCCGGTTGACGTCCCGCAGGCGCTCCGCACCAAGATCAAAGGTCATCGCGTCCATGCGTAGATCCGTTCCGGCTCGGGTTCGAAGATGCGGGCGTTCTCGATGCCGGGCAGGCCGACCAGGGCGCGATATTCCGAGGCCATCGCCACCCACGCATCGGTTTCGGCGATCACCGCGGGCTTGCAGGCGATGGCGTCGCGGACCACGGCGAACGAGTCGCGGTTGGAGACGAGCAGCGTGTAGAAGCCGTCGAACTCGGCACACAGGCTCTTCAGCGCCGACTCCACGTCCCGGCCGTCGGCGAGCTGCTGGGCGACGTACCGCGCGCCGACCTCGGTGTCGTTGTCGCTGTCGAACACCACGCCCTGTGCCACGAGGTGCCGGCGGATCGTGGCGTGGTTGGCGAACGATCCGTTGTGCACGAGGCACTGGTCCGGGCCGACCGCGTACGGATGCGCTCCGGACGACGTCACCGCCGACTCGGTCGCCATCCGGGTGTGTCCCACACCCTGCCACCCTTGCGCCTGTGGGAGTTGGAAACTCTCGGCGAGCACGCGCGGATGCCCAACCCCTTTGAGTACGGTCACATCAGCGCCGAAACCAGCGATGAGTGCATCGGGGTATTCGCTGCGGATTGCATTGACCAGCGTTTCCACGGGCACCGGCGCGTTGATCACCGTGGTGGTGCCGAGTTCGATGACGGTGGCGTCGGCGATGCCCGCGATCTTGTCGATCTTCGCGTCGAGCACCGTCACCGTGGCGTGACCCGGCGGCGACCACACCGGGTCGCCGTACACCGCGACACCGGCCGAGTCGGCGCCGCGTTCCTCCATCTCGCAGAGCATCCCGGTCAGCAACTCGCCGAGTCGCGGGTACAGATCGGGGTCTCGCAGATGGAGACCGACGATTCCACACATGGGTCGGAACCCCCTTCAGAACGCTTGCAGGTACTGGTTGATCTCCCAGGGCGACACGGCGCTGTGCCAGGCGAAGAACTCGTTGCGTTTGATCTCGGCGAAGTACGCGGCCACTCCCCCACCGGCCGCGTCCAGCACCCCGGTGAGCAGGTCGTCGGCCTCGAAGGCCTGGATGGCGTCGAGCAGGGTCAGCGGCAGCGGATCGCTCTTGGTCTCGCCGGCGCCGGGCTGCCCCGGGTCGAGCGAGCGGTTGATCCCGTCCAGGCCCGCGCCGAGAGCGCCGGCGATCGCCAGGTACGGGTTCGCCGACCCGTCGCCGCCGCGCAGTTCGACACGCTGGTCGTCGGGGACGCGGATGTAATGGGTCCGGTCGTTACCGCCGTAGGTGGCGTGCCGGGGTGACCAGGACGCGCCGGACGTGGTGGCGACGGCGCCGGTCCGCTTGTAGGAGTTGACCGTCGGGGCGAGCAGGGCTTGGAGGGCGCAGGCGTGTTCGAGAACGCCCGCGACGAAGGCGTAGGCGGTGGCGGAGAGGCCGAGGCCTTTTTCGTCGGTTTCTGCCGGAAATATCGGCTTACCATCTGATGTCAGCGACATGTGCAGGTGCAGTCCGTTGCCGGTGCGGTCGGCGAACGGCTTCGGCATGAACGTCGCCGTCATCCCCCGCTGCTCGGCCAGCATCGTCAGCAGGTACCGCAGCGTGATCACCCGGTCGGCGGTGGTCAGCGCTTCGGCGTACTCGAAGTTCTGCTCGAACTGGCCGTTGCCGTCCTCGTGGTCGTTGGCGTAGTTGCCCCAGCCCAGCTCGTTCATGGCCCGGGAGATCTCGGTGAGGTGGTCGTACATCCGGGTCACGCCGCGCGCGTCGTAACAGGGCTGCGCCGCGGTGTCGAGCGTGTCGGCCGGCCGCAGTCCACCCTTGCCGTCCCGCTCCACCAGGAAGTATTCGACCTCGGCACCGACCCACGGGGTGAAACCGGCCTCGGCGGCACGGGCCAGCATCGCTTTGAGGATCACCCGGGGCGCGTACTTCCACGGCACGCCGTTGACGTGCGGGTCGCAGTGCACGATCGCGAGGCCGGGCTTCAGGAACGGCACCGGGGTGAACGACGACGGGTCCGGGATCGCCATCAGGTCCGGGTCCTTCGGCTGCTGGCCGATGGCGCCGACGGCGTACCCGGCGAAGCCGACACCCTCGCTCGCCAGGGTCTCCACGGCCTCGACCGGCACGAGCTTGGCGCAGGGCTTGCCGCGCAGGTCGACGAAGAGCGCCAGGATGAACCGCACATCGGCCGCCTCAGCAAGCCGTGCGAGTTCCGATGCTTGTGCCACGTGACCTCCCTGAAGATGATTCTTCACAAGAAACTCTGTTTCGCAAGAGTGAACAGAATCTCTGTTACAGGAAGCCACGCGTTCCGTTACAGGCCGGGGCACCCCCATCAATCGATCATGAGAGGATCCCGGGCGAATCACGATGGGCGTCGATGCCCGTCGCGCACGGGGAGGAAAGTGCATGTCCCAACTGAAGAGATGGCTGGCGCTCGCGGTCGCGACAGTGGTCGCCGTCGCGCTGGCGCCGGCCCCGGCGTCCGCGGCCGACACCGCGTTCCGGGTGATCACCTACAACGCCTGCGGCGCCAACATCGGCGCCACGGCGCCGAGCCCGTCGAACACGTCCTGCTCCTACCTGAACACCGGATCGAGCCTCACCGCCTGGGCGACCCAGATGAAGAGCCAGATCCTGCTCGACGGCGGCAACCAGGCGCCCGACGTGGTGATGTTCCAGGAGATGTGCGCCGGGCAACGTGACCTGGTCAAGGCGCAGCTCGCGACCCTCGGCACCTACGGCGTGGCCTGGACCAGCAACCGCAACCACGGCGTGTGCGGCGGCTGGGCCGCCGGCCAGTACGCCTTCGGCACCGCGATCTTCGTCCGCAACGGCGCGGCCACCCTGCCGGTGCTCACCGAAGAGCTCAAGCCGCTCGATCCCACGACGCCGGCCACGCTGCGGCGGCACCTGCTCTGCACCACCGCCGGTGTCGGCGGACGCGACTCGCTGATCTGCGACCTGCACACCGACGGGGCGAACATCGACGAGGGCGCCCCGCAGGCGATGGCCGCGATGACCCGGTGGGCCGGGACACGGCCGATCATCTTCGGCGGTGACCTGAACGCGGACCCGACCGACCCCAACCTGAACACGTACTACGGCATCGAGGGCGGCGCCGGCCCGTTCACCGAGGTGGACCAGGGCAACGAGCCGTTCTTCGACCCACGGTGTGCCGCGCTGTTCGCCTGCCGGTCGGGCGCTCTGACCACCGCGGACCGCAAATTCGACTACCTGTTCGCCTCGTCGAACCGGATCACCTGGACCGCGAGCAAGGCGATCACACCGAAGGCCGGGACGCTCACCCACGTGCCAGACCACTACGCCCTGCGCGGCGACGGGATCTGGGCGGACGAGAAGGTCCGGCCCGGCGCGCCCTACGTCGAGCCGCCGAGCACCGGCGTCGGCGGGTACGGCGTGGTGGACAGCTTCAACTGGACCGGCGTACGGGACGCGACGACCGGCCGGTTCGCCGGCGGCGACACTCTCGACGACCTGATCGTGCGGCGCTGGAACGGCGACCTCCAGCTCTACCGCAACCTGGGCAGCAGCGGACTGGACGCCCCGGCGCTGCTGCGGACCGGGGTGGACGGCAAACGGGTGGTCTCCGGTGACTTCACCGGCGACGGCAGCGACGATCTGGTGCTGCTCGGCACGACCGGGACGGTCTCGCTGTTCCCCGGCGACAACGCCGGCCATCTCGGCGCGGCCCGGACGCTGAAGACCGAGGACTTCTTCGTCGGCGCCGCCGACATCACGGCCGGGGATTTCACCGGCGACGCCATCGCCGACCTGGCGGTCCAGTGGACGAGCGGCCGCCTGTTCATCTACCCGGGCCAGGCCGACGGCACGCTGGGCGGCTCGATCAACATGAGCGACGCGGGTTTCCTGTCCACCGGCGCACCGAACGGGATGATGGCCGGCGACATCGACCGCGACGGCCGGACCGATCTGGTGCTGCGCCGGCTGGACGGCTCGCTGATCTCGTACCCGGGAAGTGTCGACGCGACCGGCAAGCCGCTCCTGGGAGCGGAAGTGACGCTGAAGGCCGCGTCTGCCGTGCGCCCGCTCTTCGAGGTCGTCGGCGACCTCTCCGGTGACGGCACGGACGACCTGGCGGTCCGCTGGAGCAGCGACACCGGCAAGTTCAAGGTCTACCCGTCACCGGCCACCGGCATCGACCCGGCGCTCGGCGCCGATCTGGCGGTGGCGAGCCACGGCACCGGATTCTTCGGCGCGACTCAGCTGTCCGCCGGTGACCTGAACGGCGACGGCCGGACCGACCTGGTGGCCCGCTGGTCGTGGGGCAACGCCGAGCCGTTCCTCAACCGGGGTGACGGCACGTTCGCGAAGGGCGCGATGCTCGAGTCGGCGTACCGATGGCGCTCGGTCGTGAACGTGGTGATCGGGGACTACACCGGTGACGGCAGGGACGACGTGCTGCTGCGCCGGCCGGAGGGAACCGGCACTGTCACCCTGCACCCCGGGACCGGGACCGGCGGCATCGGTACGGGAGTCGCCGTGGCGCCGCCGGCCGGCACCGTCTGGAACGACGCCGAGGAGATCGTCGGCGGCGAGTTCACCGGTGACGCCGGCGACGACCTTGTCGTCCGGCGGCGTGCGGACGGAGTGGTCACCCTCTATCCGGGCACCGGAACCGGCGGCTTCGGTGCCGGGACCGTGCTGCGGCCGACCACGAACAACTGGCTCGGAGCGCTCAGCATGACGGTCGGCGACTTCAGCGCCGACGGCAAGGACGACATCGTGGTCCGCTGGACGTCCGGTCGCGGATTCCTCTATCAGGGCGACGGGAATGGTGGCATCGGCGGCTCGTCCGAGCACTGGCCGATCGGCGCGGTGAACGCGGCGGCCTCGATTCTCCCCTTTGGTGGCGGCGACATCGTCGTGAAGTGGAGCGACGGCAGCACCCGCCTCTATCCGGCCGGCGCTGTCTCGGACGGATACGTCAACGTGCGCTCGTTCGACCAGCACTCCGGCGTCGACCACTTCGAGTACGCAGCGGATTCGGCGACGACCTGGACCAGCGTCCCGGCGCACCTCGGCACCGGCCGATTCCGGCCGGCCGCTGATGTCCAGCAGTTGAGGATCGTCACCGTCGACAAGGCCGGCAACCGCTCGGCGGAAACTCTCCTCGACCTCTAGACGCTGAAGGGGGCCCTTCCGGGCCCCCTTCAGTCACGGCGTCGGGAACTCCTCGACCGCCTTGCCCTCCATGTAATCCGCGAGGGTCCGATAGACCGCCGGGTTCACGATGTCGTGGGACATGCGGTCGGTGTGGTTGGCCCAGTCCGGGTTCGCCAGGTAACCGGCCACCACCAGCGACCGGGTGCCGACCACCAGCGCGGCCGTCTTGTCGTTGTCGGTGGTGCCGGTCTTGCCGAACACCGGATGGCCGACCACGCTGCGCACCTGCGGCGCCGTCGAGCCGGCGCAGTTGCCCAGCTGGGCGCGGTCGCCGACCGGGCAGCGGGCCGCGTCGAGAGCCTTGCGGGCCACCGAGGCCGTGGTCGCCTGGGTGCACTTCGACTTGCCGGTGTCGATCTTCTCCCCCTCGGAGGTGGTGATCGACGCGATCGGGGTCGGCGTGCAGTACTTGCCGTCCGCGGCCAGGGTGGCGTACGCGTTGGCGATGTCCAGTGGCGTCGACGCCGAGGTGCCCAGGGTGAACGAGCCCCAGTCCGCCGCGGAGTTCTTCGCCAGGTCGGCGTCGTCGGAGTTGCGGAACGTGATGCCGAACTTCTGCGCCACGTCGACCACCTTGTCCGCGCCGACCCGTTCCTGCAGCGGCACGAAGTACGTGTTCACCGACTTGCCGAACCCGGTCCACATGTTGAAGTTGCCGGCCTCGCTGGCCGAGGCGTTGCTCGGGCACCAGTAGCCACCGCAGGACGACGAGGAGTTGTCCCGGTACTGCGACTTGTACTTCGCCGGCGAGTTGATCGTGGTGTCCAGCCCCATGCCCGCTTCCAGAGCCGCGACCATGGTGAACATCTTGAACACCGAGCCCGCCTGATAACCGGCGATGTCCGAGCTACCGGTGATGATCGGGTTCGTGGTGTTCGGGTAGGTCGCCCGCACACCCTGCCTGGCCAGCGCCGGGTTCGACGACAGTGGATTCTGCGGATCGTCCGCGTCGTCGATCTTGTATTTACGGTTGGCGGACAGGGCACGGACCGCTCCGGTGCCGGGCTCGACGGCCGCCAGCATCAGCGCGTTGCGATTGGTGTCGTTCGTCTGAGCGACGATTTCCTTACGCGCATCGGCCTGTGCATCGATGTCGAGAGTCGTGACGATGCGGTATCCGCCGCTCTTCAGCAGGCGCTCACGATCGTACGATGTCTCGCCGAAGGCGCTCTGGCCCAGCCACCAGCGATAGAAATAGTCGCAGAAGAAGCCCCACTGGTTTTTCGCCACATTGACGCAGCCGCTGCTCGGCCGTTTCGTGGTGCGGCTGATCTTCACCTTCTTGGCCTTGGCGGCCTCGTCGGCGGTGATCTGCTTCATGCTCACCATGTTGTCGATGATGTAGTCGCGCCGGGTCAGGGCCTGCGGATATCCGCTGTCGGTCGTCGGGTCGAACGCGGTCGGCGCCTTCACCATGCCGGCCAGCAGCGCGGATTCGGCCACCGTGAGATCGGCCGGTTTCTTGCTGAAATACACCTGCGAGGCGGCGTTGATGCCATAGGCGCCGTTGCCGAACGGCGCCATGTTCAGATAACGCTCCAGGATCTGCTGTTTCGTCAGTTCCTTCTCGACCTGGATGGCGTATTTCATCTCGCTGAGCTTGCGCGACGCGGTGTCCTTGGTCGCGTTCACGACCTCCTGCGGATCGGTCGCCGAATACGCGAGTGCCATCCGCACGTATTGCATGGTCAGCGTGGAGGCGCCCTGCCGGCCGCCGCCCTGGTTGTTGTTGACGAACGCGCGGGCGACACCCTTGACGTCGACGCCGTTGTGCTCGTAGAACTTGTGGTCCTCGGCCGCGACGATGGCGTCCTGCATGTTCTGCGAGACCTTGGCGAGCGCGACGTCGCTGCGGAACTCGTCGTACATGACGGCGAGCTGTGTCTTGCCGTCCGAGGCGTAGACCCGCGACACCTGCGGTGAGGCCTGCGTGATCAGTTCGGCCGGCAGCTCACCCAGCTCGTCGCTGCCGGCCTTGGCGGCCAGTCCGGCGATCGCGACGGCCGGAAGTGAGGCGGCGGAGACCACGAGCGCGGCGAGCAGGCCACACATGACCAGGACGCCGGCGCTGCGGAGCGGATGAGGTTTGTTGCGGGCAGTCACCCCAACCAGGCTAACCACCAAGATCGCCACTACGCAGCTCAAGCGGAATTCGTCACAGTTGGTAACCAAAGTGGTTTTCGGTTTTGAGAGCCCGGCGGGTTCGCCGGGCTCTGTCATTCTTTGTCGGGGTCAGGCAGGCTCGACCGGGAGCCACAGCTCGCAGGTGGCGGTGCTGAAATCGGCTGAGAGGTCCAGGATCGCCACGATCGACGGGCCGGGCCGCAGCCGCCACGGGTTCGACGGGAACCACTCGGTGGCGGTGGCCGCCCACGCCGTCTGGAGCGCGTCCGGGTGCGGCCCGCTCGTGCGGAACACCGCCCACCGGCCGGCCAGCACCTCGATCACGTCGAGGTCGTCCGGCACCTCCGTCGCACTCGTGACCGCGACTCCATGCAGATAGGTCAGCTCGCTGCCCTCGGCGGCGTCCGGGTCGACACCGTCGGTGACCTGCAGTAGACCGGCCGGCTCGGTGTCGCTCAGCGCCTTGAGCCGGCCGTGCTCGGACACCGGCAACGACGCGATGTGCTGCTGGATGTGTGGGTTGATCCCGCGATAGATCAGCGGAACGCGGACGGCGTGCCCGATCAGCCGGTACGCGGGTTGGTCGGCGATGCGGACGTCCATGGGGGTGCTCCCTTCAACGGTCAGGCGGAACCTGAGCTGCGGTTGTGAACGAAGGGGGCCACCGTCGCGGCGTACGTCACCGGGGCCGGCGCCGTGCACGGCTCGGAACGCGCGGCCGAATGCCTCGGTTGACGCGTACCCATGCCGCACCGCGATGCTGAGCAGGTCCTCCTCGCCGCGGATCACGGCGGCGGCCGCTACGGTCATCCGGCGGCGGCGCACGTACTCCGACAGCGGCATAGCGGCCAGCGACGAGAACATCCGGCGCAGGTGGTACTCGGTGGTGCCGGCCGACCGGGCCAGCGTGGTGAGGTCGAACTCGCCGTCCTCGACCAGGTCGACGATCCGGTTGAGCGCTGCGATCATCTCGGCCTCCCTTCGAGCACTAGCCTGGCCGGGGGCGTACCGCCCGCGCCCGACCGTAGAGAACCGATCCGATGAGTTTCGGTCCTGGCGCCGGTCTACCCGTTTGTGAACACGTTGACTGAAGGGACCACCGCGATGGCAAAGGTAATCTCCACACTCTTCATCTCCGCCGACGGCGTCGCCGAGATCGACCCGGACTGGCACTTCCCGTACTTCGACGAGAACATGGGCCGGGCCGTCACCGAGGACTACGAAGCGGCCGACGTGCTGCTGATCGGCCGTTCGACGTTCGACAGCTTCGCCGGCGCGTGGCCCGACCGGGAGAACGCCGGCGGCGAGGACGCCCCGTTCGCCAAGCAGATCGGCGACATGCGCAAGGTCGTCGCCTCCCGGCAGAAACTCGAATTCACCTGGCGCAACTCCGAGGTGATCGACGGCGAGCTGACCGACGCCGTCCGCGCGCTCAAGGCTGACGCGTCCGTCAAGGGCATCCTCATCCCCGGCTCGATCTCCGTGGTGCAGCAGCTGCTCGCCGCGGGGCTGGTCGACGAGCTGCGTCTGCTCGTCCACCCGGTGGCCGCCCGCAAAGGCCGGAAGCTCTTCGACGAGGGCGACGTCGCCTATCACCTCAAGGTGTCCGCCACCGAGGCCTTCCCGACCGGCGTGATCCGGGTGATCTACGTTCCGGCCGAGCCGCCCGCACCGGCCGGTTACGACGACGCCAAGGGCCAGGTATAACAGCGCGTGTGACTGGAACCGAACTGTCCCGGGCCGAGGTCCGTGTGCTCGACGCCATCAACGAGCAGACCCTGGTCGACGAGCTCGTCGCGCTGATCCGCGTCCCCAGCGTGACCGGCACCGACGCCGAATCCGACCTGCAGCACTGGCACGCCGGCCAGCTGACGGCACTCGGGTTCGACGTCGACACCTGGAAACTGGACCTGCGCGAACTCGCCGCCCATCCCGATCACCCGGGCACCGAGGCACCGCGCACCGAGGGGTACGGCGTTGCCGGCACCCTCGGCCCGTCCGGTGTGCCGGCCCTCGTGCTGCAGGGCCACGTCGACGTCGTACCCACTGGTGACCTCGGCAAATGGGACGACGGTGACCCGTGGAGCGGGTCGATCCGGCAGAACGCGGTGCACGGCCGGGGCGCCTGCGACATGAAAGCGGGCGCGGCCGCGAACCTGGCCGTGGCCCGCGCCCTGGTCGCCTCCGGCGTCACCCTGGAACGCCCGTTCGCGCTGCACACCGTGGTCAGCGAGGAGGACGGCGGCCTCGGCGCGTTCGCCACGATGCTGCGCGGCCACCGCGCCGAAGCGGCCGTCATCACCGAACCGACCAGCGGCAACGTGGTGGTGGCGAACGCCGGCGCGCTGACCTTCGAACTGCGGGTACCGGGCCGCGCGGCACACGGCAGCACCCGGCTGGCCGGGCACAGCGCGATCGACGCGTTCCTGCCGGTGCACGCGGCGCTCGGTTCGCTCGAACGTGCTCGGAACGCGTCGCCGGATCCGATCTTCGACGGCAACACGCTGCCGTACCCGATCTCGATCGGCACGATCCGCGCCGGCGACTGGGCCAGCAGCGTCCCCGACCTGCTGATCGCCGAGGGCCGCCTCGGTGTCCAGCTGGGCGAGCCGCCGGCGTCAGCGCGGGCCGCGCTCGAAACGGCGATCGCGGACGTCTGCCGCCGCGACCCGTGGCTGCGCGACCATCCGGTCTCGGTGACCTGGCCCGGCGGTCAGTTCGCCAGCGGTCACATCGCGGCCGGCCATCCGCTGATCGGCGAGGTCCTTGGTTCGATCCAGGCGGTGGAGGGCCGCTCGGCCGCAACGAGCGCCGCGCCTTACGGCAGTGATTTGCGGCTTTACACGGGCTTGGGCGGCATTCCGACGCTGCACTACGGCCCGGGCGACGTCCGCTTGGCGCATGCCCCGCGCGAACTGGTCGACATCAACGAGCTGATCCGCACCACCCGAACCCTGGCCGTGCTCACGGCCCGCCGCTGCAACGCCCACCTCTGACCCACCCACCCACCGGCCCGCCGCCCATCCGTGCCCGCAGGTCGCGCCCGGGATCGGCCGGAAGCGTGTCGACTTCAGGTTCAATTCGCGCCCGAAGTCGACACGCCCCGGGCCGGGCTCTGGTGCGTGTCGACTTTGGGGTGCAATCCGCAGCAATTCTGTGGATGATCAGCGGGTCTGGGCGGCGCGGCGGCTCTCGTTGCGAGGTGCCGTTCGGATCTTGTGCGCCCCGGCCGTCCGATCGACCACAAACGCACGAGTTTCCAGGGCTGCCGCCCGTGACACGTCGATTTCAGGTTCTCCGCGAGCATCCTGGTCACGCACTGCCACCACAAACGGTGGAGAGCGCCAAACCTTGGAAACCTATGGTGCCCAGAACACCCACGGGTTTCCACGATCCGGCCGGCAACGGCGGCACCTCTACCCGGCGCTCGCCCTCCGTGACGGTCCGGCGAGACGAGTAACGCCGACCGGCTACCCGGCCACACACACGCTTCGAATCCGCCAGCCGCCCAGAAAGCGTGTCGACTTCGGGTCCAATCCACGCCCCAATTCGACACAACCCAGGCCGCGAACTGATGCGTGTCGAAATGGGGTGCAATCCGCACCCGAACTCGACACGCACCGGGCGAGTCCACGCCCCGTCACGGGCTCGGGCCCTGGTCCAGCCAACCCACCGTGTGCGCTCAACGCCGTTACGGGAGACCACCGTGTGCCCCTGTCACCCCTGGCCCCTTTCGGTCTGGCGGCCCTCGGTCAGCAGGTCCGGATCCGGGTTGAGGCTGCGGTTCCGGGTGGGCTGGCCGCCCGCGCGCCCGGAAGCATTGCAACTGCATTGCAACGCGGGTTAGCATCGTTGGCAATGCAGTTGTATTGCTTTCTCTGGAGGCTCCCATGCTCGTCGTTTCTCTTGCTCAGGCCGCGGATGCCGGGCTCGTCGGCGGCAAGGCCGCGGCGCTCGGGGAGATGATTCGGGCCGGGGAGAACGTTCCCGACGGATTTGTCGTCACCACCGACGCCCACCGGCAGGGGACGATTCCCCGGGACGCGATCGACGCCGCCTACAACGAGCTCGGCGGCGGCGCTGTGGCGGTGCGGTCCAGTGCCACCGCTGAGGATCTTCCCGGCGCCAGCTTCGCCGGGCAGCACGACACGTTTCTCGACGTGACCGATATTGACAACCTGCTGGCCGCGATCGCCAAGTGCTGGGACTCGGTGCGGACGCCGCGCGCCGTGGCGTACCGCGAGACGCACGACGTCGACGAACCCCTGATGGCCGTCATCGTGCAGCGGATGGTTCAGGCATCGACGGCCGGCGTGCTCTTCACCGCCGACCCGGTCACCGGTTGCCGCACGTCGATGCTGGTGGAGGCCGCGAACGGGCCCGGCACCGGTGTTGTCGACGGCACCGCGCCGGTCGTCCGATCGGTCCCCGCCGAAACGAGCCCTCTGCGTCAGGCCGGCGAGCGGCTGCAGGCACTCTTCGCGACACCGCAGGACGTCGAATGGGCGATCGATCACGCCGGTGAGTTCTGGCTGCTGCAGTCGCGGCCGATCACCACGCTCTTCCCCGCACCGCCGGCGCACGACGGGCCGCTGCCGCGGATCTATGTCGAATTCGGTCACGTTCAGGGCATGCTGCGCCCGGTCACGCCGATGGGCATGTCCAGCCTTCAGCGGATGATCACTGGGATGCTGGCGGCTCTCGGCGTACACGCGGAGGTCGTCGACATCGGTGGGCGACTCTATGGCGACCTGTCCGACCTGGCCCGGAGCCCGTCAGCCCGCAAGCGGCTGGTCAAGCTGATGGCCGTCGACTTCGGCCCCCGCGCACAGGCGGTCATGGAACACGTCCTCGCCGACCCGCGATTCGCTCCCGCCCCGAAAGCCGAAAAATCAAAAGCCGACAGATCAAAATCGGCCTTGGGTACGGCTTTTCGCGCGGTCACCGGAATCCTCCGCGCGCTCGCCAGCCCCGAGTCGGCGCGGCTGCGCGTCCTGGCGGCGGTGGAGCGGCTCCGGCTGAGCGCGCCCGCTCCGGCCGGCGTGACCACGCTCGCGGACAGGCTTGCTTTCGTACGCGCGGACGACCCCGACGACACCATCGCCGGCGACCTGACCTGGCCGATCGTCGCCGGACTGCTCGCCGGCGCGGTACCCGGTGAACTGCTGAAAGGCATCGCCGCCGCCGACGAGATCCAGACCGTGCTCGGCGGGATGCCGTACAACGTGACGATCGAGATGGACCTGGCGTTGTGGCGGCTGGCGCAGGGTGCTGCCGCCCACCGTGACCTGCTGCTGGAGACGCCCCCGACGGACCTGGCCGCGCGGTATCTCGACGGCTCGCTGCCGGAGATCGGCCTGTCCGGGTTCCTGGAGAACTACGGACATCGCGGTCCGGCCGAGGCCGACCTGGGCGTGCCGCGCTGGTCCGAAGACCCGGCGGGGCTGTTCGCCGCGATCGCCAACTACTTACGCGTGACCGATATGGACCAGTCGCCGGAGGCCCGGTTCGCCTCCGCGGCGGCGGCCGGGGAGGCCGCCCTGGCAGATCTGGCCCGCCGTGTCCGTCGGCAGCGCCCGGTTCGGGGCCGGCTCGCCGTGTTCCTTCTGCGTCGTGCACGGGCGTTGTCGGGGCTCCGCGAATACGGCAAGTTCGCCGGGTTGTACCGCCTTTCCAGCGTACGAAAGCAATTGATGTTGATTGGCTCTGATCTTGTTGGGCTCGGGGTTTTGTCGGTGGCTGGTGACATCATGTTTTTGACGCTGGACGAGGCGGAGGCGGCGGTGCGTTCCGGTGCGGATCACCGGGGTCTGGTGGACGCGCGGCGGGCGACCTATCGGGCCGAGTCGCGGCGGCGGCACGTGCCGGTGGCGTTGCTGTCGGACGGGACCGATGTGGAGACGACGCTGCCCGCGTCCGTGGCGGGCGACGGGTGGCAGGGGGTGGGTGCGTCGCCCGGGCGGGTGACGGGGCGGGCGCGGATCGTGCATGATCCGGCGGTGGCGCGGATCGAGCCCGGCGACATCCTGGTGGTGTCGACGACTGATCCGGCGTGGACGCCGTTGTTCCTGACCGCGGGTGGCCTGGTGAGCGAGACCGGCGCGGTGATGGCGCACGGGCCGACGGTGGCGCGGGAGTACGGAATCCCGGCGGTGATCAGCGTCCCCGGAGCCACCTCGTTGATCACCGAGGGCGAGCTGATCACCGTGGACGGGGCCGCTGGAACGGTGAGCGTCGCAAGCACGGCCGGATTGAGCGCCGCGGACGGCGAGCCAGATGCCGCGGACGGCGAACCAGGCGCTCCGGACGGCCAGCCACGCGCTGCGGACACTCCGGCTGGTTCTGTCGGGGGCTCGTGAAAGCATCGCTGGCATGCCGAAGAAGGTGGACCGTCAGGAGCGGCGCACGCAGATCGCCGACGCGCTGATGCGGGTCGCTGCCCAGCAGGGTCTGGAAGCGGTCAGCCTGCGTCACGTCGCCGCCGAGGCCGGAGTGTCGGCGGGCATGGTGCAGCACTATTTTCGCACCAAGGACGAGATGATGACGTTCGCGATGGACGTGGTCCGTGACCGCAACGAGGCTCGGATCACGGCGGCGCTCGGCGCGCTCGGCCCGGCGCCGGAGCCTCGGGATCTGCTGCGGACTTTTCTGGTGACGGTGCTGCCGCTCGGCGACGAGTCCCGGGCGGACGGGCGGGTGGCGCTGGCGTTCCTGGCGTACAAAGCGGTCCGCCCGGCGTCGGCGCCCGCGCTGCGGGAGGAGACCGCCCAGATGGTGTCCTTCATGGCGGGGCTGCTGCCGGACGGCGACGAGAAAGCCGCGGCGGGGTTGCTGGCGCTGATGGAAGGGCTGGGGATGTACCTGCTCGGCGGTCAGTACACCGACGCCGAGGCGTTGGCGGCCCTCGACGCTCAGCTCGAGCGGCTGTTCTGAGGGAGCCGGGACGCTATGCCGTCCAGCAGCAGGGTGAGCGCTGCCGGATAGGCGCTGGCCACCATTTCGGCTGC
This sequence comes from Actinoplanes lutulentus, assembly GCF_003259845.1. Lineage (GTDB taxonomy): Bacteria > Actinomycetota > Actinomycetes > Mycobacteriales > Micromonosporaceae > Actinoplanes > Actinoplanes lutulentus. The sequence continues at coordinate 30,675 of NZ_QLMJ01000022.1, read as the reverse complement.
CAGCAGCGGCGCCGCCTCCGCCAGATGCGGATGGGTCGCGGCCGGCAGCCGGCGATATGTCGACTGCCACATCTCCTCGTCCGAGTGCAGTGCCGCGTTCGGCAACGCCAATGACGCCGCGTCCAACGCCGCGAACGCCAGCGTCTGGTCGATGAAGGCGTGATAGATCGGCACCGCCTCGGTCACCGATAAACCCGCTCCGCGCAGCACTCCCAGGACAGCCTCGTCCGCTGCCAGCTCGTTCGCCCGGCCGGTCACCCGGCTCGTGGTCAGCACCGCCGCCTGGGGATGCGAGACGTACGCGGCATGGATGCGCCGTCCGAGCGTACCCAGGTCGTCTCGCCATGATCCGGAGGGTGACCAACCGTCGAGAGCTTGACCGATGAGGGTGTTGCCGATGGCGAGCGTGAGCTCGTCCATGCCGCGGAAGTAGCGGTAGAGCGTGCTCGGATCGCAGTCGAGGGCGAGGCCGAGGCGGCGGGCGGTGAGGCCGGTGCTGCCGTGCTCGCGGAGCATGCGCAGGGCCGTCGTGACGATCAGTTCCTCGGACAGGACGGTGCCGCTGCGGGTGGGCCGGCGACGGCGGCGGCGGTCCTCGGGAACGACGATCTTCGGCATGCGACCACGATAGCTCTTATGCCAACGCAGTTGACCATAGTGATGACAACGACGTTTGATCAGGGAAGCAACCCGAGGAAAGGAACTTCCCATGCGTATCCTGCTGGTGGGTGCCGGCGGCGTCGGCACAGCCATCACACGGATCGCCGCCAGGCGCCCGTTCTTCGACGAGATGGTGGTCGCCGACTACGACCTGTCGCGGGCGCAGGCCGCCGCGGCAGCGACGAACGACCCGCGGTTCCGTGCCGAACGGATTGACGCGAGCGACGTCGAGGCCGTCAAGAAGCTGATCCGCGAGGTTGGAGCGGACTTCCTGCTCAACGCGACCGACCCGCGCTTCGTGATGACGCTCTTCGCCGCCGCCCAGGCCGAGAAAACCGGTTACCTCGACATGGCGATGTCGCTGTCCCGGCCGCACCCCGAGCGTCCCTATGAGCAGGTCGGCGTGATGCTCGGCGACGAGCAGTTCGCGCAGGCCCGGCAGTGGGAGCGCAACGGCAGGCTCGCGCTGGTCGGCATGGGTGTCGAGCCAGGGCTCTCGGACGTCTTCGCCCGCTATGCCGCCGACGAGCTGTTCGACGAGATCGATGAGATCGGCATCCGGGACGGGTCGAACCTGACCGTCGACGGCCTGGAGTTCGCGCCCAGCTTCAACATCTGGACGACGATCGAGGAGTGTCTGAACCCGCCGATCGTCTGGGAGAAGGACCGGGGCTGGTTCACCACGGCGCCGTTCAGCGAGCCCGAGGTGTTCGACTTCCCCGAGGGCATCGGGCCGGTGCAATGCGTCAACGTGGAGCACGAGGAGGTGCTGCTGATCCCCCGCTGGGTGGGTGCGAAGCGGGTCACCTTCAAGTACGGCCTGGGTGAGGACTTCATCCGCACTCTGCAGACGCTGCACGCGCTCGGCCTGGACCGTACCGAAGGGGTGATCGTTCCCGGACCGGCCGGCCCGGTGAGCGTCTCGCCGCGTGACGTCGTCGCCGCCGGTCTGCCGGACCCGGCGAGCCTCGGTGCCCGGATGCGCGGCAAGACCTGCGCGGGCACCTGGGTCAGCGGGATCCACCAGGGCAAACCCCGCGAGGTCTACCTCTACCACGTCGTCGACAACGAGTGGACGATGGCCGAATACGGCTGCCAGGCCGTCGTCTGGCAAACCGCGATCAACCCGGTGGTGGCTCTGGAACTCGTCGCCGGCGGAACGTGGACCGGCGCCGGCGTGCTCGGGCCGGAGGCGTTCCCGCCGAAGCCGTTCCTCGACCTGCTGACCGCGTACGGCTCGCCGTGGGCGATGCGGGAGCAGCAGCCCGCTCACGTGTTACCGACCGTATAACGTCCGGTAACCTCGCCCGGATCGGCGCGGAACCCGCGCTAGCCTGCTGAAATGATCCAACCTGCCGCGCGCACCACCCGGCGCGGTGACCTGCCGGTTCCCGGTCAGCGCCGGCCGAGTGACTCCGCGGGCGCGGTGCTGCGCGCGGTCCTCGATCACGGCCCGATCGCCCGCAGCTCGATCGCCCGCGCCACCCGGCTCTCCGCGGCCTCGGTGAGCGGCCTGGCCGGGTCCCTTCTGGAGCACCGGTTGATCCGGGAGGTTCCGGAGGCGGCCGGGCCGCCGGGGATCGGCCGTCCGCACGTCCCGCTCGACATCGACGGTGACGCGGTCGCGGTGATCGGCGTGCACATCGCAGTGCCGCGGACCACGGTGGCGTTGCTCGATCTGCGCGGCCGGATCCTCGCGCAACGTCAGGACCTGCACCGGGACAAGCATCCCGACTCCGTGATCGCGGCGCTGATCGAGCGCATCGCCGCCCTGCGTCACGATCACGGCGCGAGGCGGCGGGTGCTCGCTCTCGGTCTCGCGACCGGCGGCTGGGTCGATTCCTCCCAGGGTACGGTCGTCGAGCACCCGGCCCTGGGCTGGAACGACGTCCCGATCGGCGCGGCGCTGGCCGGCGCGACCGGGCTGCCGGTGCGCATCGACAGCAATTCCCGGGCCCTGCTGCGCGCCGAGCAGCTGTTCGGCGCGGCGGCCGCGCAGGCCCGCGGCAGTGCGGTGCTGCTGTTCGTCGGCAACGTGGTCGACGTGGCGTTCTCCAGCGGCGGCGTGATCCACCAGGGTCCGCGATCGGCGGCCGGTGCGGTGGCGCATCTTCCGGTCGAGGGGTGCGACGAGGTCTGCTCGTGCGGGCGTACCGGCTGCCTGCAGGCCGCGGTGTCCGAGCGGGTTCTGGTCCGGCGGGCTCTGGCGGCGAATCTGATCGCGCGGCCGGACATCCACGGGATCGTCGACGCGGCCCGGGACGGCAGTGCTGAGGCCTTCGCGCTGCTGGACGAACGTGCCCGCCTGGTCGGCCGGGCCGCCGCGCTGCTGCACGACCTTTTCGATCCGGAGGTCCTGTTCGTCGCCGAGGGCGGCGCCAACCGCCTTCCGGAACCCCTCGAGACGGTACGCGCGCAGATGCGCCCCGGCGTCGCCGGCACCGTCCGGGCATCGAGTTTCCCGGCGCACGTGCTGGCCACCGCCGGAGGAGCGGTCGCCCTCGATCACGTCTACGCGGCACCGCTGTAACCAGCCGTTACTTAATTCAATGCGGTGCATGCTTGCCTCTTAATCCTATATGCATAGTATGAGTTCAGGACGGCGGTGCACACGCTGACCTGCGAATTCCCCCTGCCCTCCTTCACTCCTGTTCGGAGGACCATCGATGAACACGCCACCCCGGAAAGCCGTGGTCGCTGCCGCCGCCCTGCTGACCCTGAGCCTGCTCAGCGCCTGCGCGAAGGACGAGGCCGGCGCGAGCCTGGAACTGACCTCGGCTCTGCCCGACTCGGTGCCGAGCGGCACCGAGCTTCGGCTCGGCGACCCGCAACTGCAGTCCGTCATCCAGGCGTCCGGCCTCGACAAGGAGCTGACCGACGCCGGTGTCACGGTCGAGTGGGCCAACATCAGCGGCGGCCCGAAGAGCATCCAGGCGTTCCGCGCCGACAAGCTCGACTGCAGCGCCGTCGCCGACATCCCGTCGCTCTTCGCCGCCTGGACCGGTACCGCCACGAAGATCGTGTTCCAGGCCGTCACGATCGACCCGCTGAAGTTCCCGATCTACCAGCTCGGCGTCGCGCCGGGCGTGAGCGTCACCTCCCTCGCCGACCTGCGGGGCAAGAAGATCGCCTACAGCGCCGGACAGGCACAGGGTGCGCTGGTGCTGCGGGTTCTGCAGAAGGCCGGGCTCAGCCAGAAGGACGTGACCCTGGTCGAGCTGACCAGCAACGGTGACTCGTACGTGACCGCGCTGGGCAGCAAGGCTGTCGACGTGGCGCCGATCGCCGCGGCCAACGTGAAGATCTACAACGCGAAGTACCCGGGCGCCACCGCGATCAACACGGGCATCCGGGACGACGCCTCCACGCTGTACTGCCTCACCAAGTCCGTCGAGGACGCGGACAAGGCGGCGGCGTTGAAGGCGTATGTCGCTGTGCGTACCAAAGCCTTGCTCTGGGCGAACGAGCACCCGGACGAATACGCGAAGGCCTATTACCAGGACGTCCAAGGTCTCAACGAGGCCGACGCGAAGGATGTCGTCGCGACCGACGGCAACAAGGGCGTCCCGGCCACCTGGGACAACGCGATCAAACGCCTGCAGGAGACCGCCGACCTGCTCGCCACCGAACAGAACCACGAGAAGCTCGATGTGAACACCCTGGTCGACCGGCGGTTCGAGAAGGTGCAGGCCGAGGCGGCCGGCGCCCAGGTGGTCACCGGTGATGCGGCATGACCACGACAGTCCACGCGCCTCCGGACCTGGAGAAGTCGACTGACGATCGCCGAGTCGTACGCAAGAGGCTTGGTCCTGGTAAGCGGATCCCGTTCGCGTTCTGGATCGGCCCGGCGCTTTTCCTCGCCGTCTGGGCGGCAGGCTCGGCGACCGGGGTCATCTCCCCCGCCATCCTGACCGCGCCGTGGGATGTCGCGATCGCGTTCCAGGACCAGTGGGTCAACCACGACCTGCTCGGCAACATCCTCTCCTCGCTGCAGCGCGCCGTGATCGGCCTGGCCCTCGGCGTGATCACCGGCGCGGTGCTCGCGGTGCTCTCCGGCCTGTCCCGGATCGGCGAGTCGCTGATCGACGGGCCGATCCAGATCAAGCGGTCGGTGCCGACGCTCGCGCTGATCCCGCTGTTCATCGCCTGGTTCGGCATCGGCCAGGAGATGAAGATCGTGACCATCGCCCTGATCACCCTCGTGCCGATCTATGTGCACACCCACAACGGCCTGCGCAGCATCGACGGCAAGTACGCCGAACTCGCCGAGACCATCGGCATCGGACGCGGTGAATTCATCCGGCACATCGTGCTGCCCGGCGCGCTGCCCGGGTTCCTGCTCGGCATGCGGTTCGCGGTCACCTCGTCGATGCTCGGCCTCGTCGTCGTCGAGCAGTACAACGCGGTCGCCGGCATCGGCCACATGATCACCCTCGCCGAGCAGTACGGCCAGACCGACGTCATCGTGGTCGGCCTGGTCATCTACGGCGTGTTCGGGTACTGCGCCGACAGCGCCGTCCGACTGACCGGAAGGAAGGTGCTGGCATGGCGTCGCACGTTGGAGGACTAACCCAAACTGCTGTGCGGGTCAGGAACCTGCACCGCAGCTTCAGCAAGAACGGCGGCGTGCTCAACGGCCTCGACCTGGACATCGCCGCCGGTGAATTCGTCGCGCTGATCGGCCGCTCCGGAACCGGCAAGAGCACCCTGCTGCGAGCACTCGCCGGCCTCGACCGCGGCGTCGCCGGGCACGGCCAGATCGCGGTACCGGAGAGCGTGTCGGTGGTCTTCCAGGACTCCCGGCTGCTGCCCTGGAAACGCATCCTGGACAACGTCGTCTTCGGCCTGCGGGGCAGCGACGCCGGTGCGCGCGGACGGCAGGCCCTCGCCGAGGTCGGCCTGGCCGGACGGGAGACGGCCTGGCCGTACCAGCTCTCCGGCGGCGAGCAGCAACGCGCCGCGCTGGCCCGCTCGCTGGTCCGCGAACCGCAGCTGCTGCTCGCCGACGAGCCGTTCGGCGCGCTCGACGCACTGACCCGGATCCGGATGCACGTCCTGCTCCGCAAACTCTGCGAGGCCCACCGGCCGGCCGTGCTGCTGGTCACCCACGACGTCGACGAGGCGATCGTGCTCGCCGACCGGGTGATCCTGCTCGACGACGGCGTGGTGCGCACCGACGTACGCGTGGACCTGCCGGACCGCTCCCGATCCAGCGCCGGATTCGCCGAGCTGCGCACGTTCCTGCTGGACGAACTGGGTGTCGAGGAGGAGAACCGATGACCCGTCAGCTGCATTTCAACCTGTTCCTGCACGACACCGGACATCACGAGGCGTCCTGGAGACTGCCCGAGTCCGACCCGTACGCCAATCTGTCGTTGCAGGCGCATCAGCGCCTGGCTCGCATCGCGGAGGACGCCAAGTTCGACTCGGTCTTCCTCGCCGACAGCCCGGTGCTCTGGAGTGATCCGGGCCGGCGGCCGTCCGGCAAGCTGGAACCGACGCTGCTGCTGGCCGCGCTGATCGGCAGCACCAGCCGGATCGGGCTGATCGCCACCGCGTCGACCTCGTACAACGAGCCCTACAACCTGGCACGCCGATTCGCCTCGCTCGACCATCTGAGCCAGGGCCGGGCCGGCTGGAACATCGTCACCACCGCCGGCGACGCGGCCGCCCGCAACTTCGGCCTCGACGACCAGCCGCTGCACCGGGCACGGTACGAACGTGCCGACGAGTTCCTCGAAGTGTCCACGAAGCTCTGGGACAGCTGGGCCGACGACGCGATCGTGGCGGACAAGCAGGCCGGGGTGCACGCTCGTTCCTCGCACGTCCGGAGCGTGGATCATCACGGCGAATTCTTCCGGGTGGACGGGCCGCTCAACGTGCCGCGCTCGCCGCAGGCCTGGCCGCTGCTCGTGCAGGCCGGGTCGTCGGAGGACGGCAAGGAGTTCGCGGCGAAGTGGGCCGAAGCGGTCTTCACCGCCCAGCCGACGCTCGCCGAGAGCCAGGCCTTCTACGCCGACCTGAAACGCCGGGCCGCGGCCGCCGGTCGCGACCCCGATCACGTGGTGATCCTGCCCGGCATCGTTCCGGTCATCGGCGACACTTCCGCCGAGGCCCGGGAGCTGGAAGCCGAGCTGGAACGGCTGATCGCGCCGCAATACGCCGTCGCGACGCTGGCCTACACGCTGCGGGTCGACCCCGCTCGCCTGGTGCTGGACGAGCCGCTGCCGGCTGACCTGCCGGACGAGGCCGAGATCGAGGGCGCGAAGAGCCGCCGCACGCTCATCGTGGATTGGGCGCGACGAGAAAACCTGACGGTGCGCCAGCTCATCGGCAAGCTCGGCGGCGGCCGCGGCCACCGCACATTCACGGGTACGCCCAGCGAGGTCGCCGACACGATCCAGGAGTACTTCGAGAACGGGGCCGCCGACGGGTTCAACATCATGCCCGCTGTGCTGCCGTCCGGTATCGAGGCGTTCGCCACGAAGGTCGTACCGATCCTCCAGGAGCGCGGGCTGTTCCGCACCGACTACGAAGGCACCACCCTGCGACAGCACTACGGGTTGCCGCGCCCCTCGAATGTTCTTGATCCGATCGGAGTCCGATGACCATCCCCCTGCGCCCGTTCGGCCGTACCGGCGTGAAAGTCAGCGCCCTCGCGCTGGGCACCATGATGTTCGGCTCGCGGGGCAACCCCGACCACGACGACAGCATCCGGATCATCCACCGCGCGCTGGACGCCGGGATCAACCTGGTCGACACCGCCGACGTGTACAGCCAGGGCGAATCCGAGGAGATCGTCGGCAAGGCGCTGCTGGGCCGCCGCGACGACGTCTTCCTCGCCACCAAGTTCCACGGCCAGATCGGCGACGACCCGAACCACTTCGGCAACTCCCGCCGCTGGATCATCCGCGCGGTCGAGGACAGCCTGCGCCGCCTGCGGACCGACCACATCGATCTCTACCAGGTGCATCGGCCCGAGGAGGACACCGACTTCGACGAGACGCTCGGCGCCCTGTCCGACCTGGTCCACCACGGCAAGATCCGGTACATCGGCACGTCGACGTTCCCGCCGTCGGCGATCGTCGAGGGCCAGTGGATCGCCGAGAAGCGTGGCCGGGAACGGGTCGTGGCCGAGCAACCGCCGTACTCTCTGCTGGCCCGCGGCGTCGAGCGTGAAGTGCTGCCGGTCGCGGCGCGCTACGGCCTCGCGGTGATCCCGTGGAGCCCGCTGGCCGGCGGCTGGCTGACCGGCAAGTTCCGCAAGGGCGCGTCGCAGCCGCCGTCGAGTCGTCTCACCCGGCAGCCGGGGCGCTTCGAGATCGACGCACCGGAGAACGCGGCCAAGCTGGAGGCGGTCTCGGCGCTCGCCGAGCTGGCCGCGCAGTCCGGGTTGTCGCTGATCGAGCTGGCCCTCGGTTTCGTGCTGGCCCACCCGGCGGTGACCGCACCGATCATCGGGCCGCGTACGTTGTCGCAGCTGGAGGACCAGCTGGGCGCGGCGTCGGTGGTGTTGAGCCCGGACGTCCTGGCCGAGATCGACAAAATCGTCCCGCCCGGGGTGACGCTGTCGGACAGGGACCGTGGCTACCAGCCACTCAAGGGCGGCGGCACAGCGCTCGGCGGCGCGGCGCTCGGCGGTCGGGCATGAGCCGGCCGACGTTTCTCTGGTACATCCCGAACACCGTGCAGGCGGGGCATCGCGGTGACGACGCCGTCGCCGGTTACGGCAGTCTGGACCACTCGACCGACCTGGCACTGACCGCCGAGAAACACGGCTGGGAGGGCGCGCTGATCGGCACCGGCTGGGGCCGGCCGGACACATTCACCGTGGCCACCGCGATCGCCGCCCGGACGACGAGGTTCCGCCCCTTGGCGGCGATCCGGCCCGGCTATTGGCGGCCCGCGCACTTCGCCGGCGCGGCCGCGACGCTCGATCATCTCAGCGGCGGCCGCCTGCTCGTCAACATCGTGAGCGGCCAGGACAACCTCGCCGCCTACGGCGACGTCGAAGGAGATCAAGCCCAGCGGTACGCCCGAACGAAAGAGTTCATGCGCCTCGTCCGCCGCCTGTGGACCGAGGAGAACGTGACGTTCGAGGGTGAGCATTTCCAGGTGACGAACTCGACGGTGGCGCCGCGTCCGCTCGGTAGCGGGCCCCGACTGTATTTCGGCGGAGCCTCCCCCGCTGCCGAACGGGTAGCCGCCACCGAAGCCGACGTCCAGCTGTTCTGGGGTGAGCCGCTCGACGGCATCGCCGACCGTGTCGAACGCCTCCGCAAGCTCACCAATGACCTGGACCGGGATTTGCCGGAGCTGGAATTCGGTCTACGCATCACCACTGTCGTGCGGGACACGACCGAGGAGGCGTGGCGTGACGCCGAGGCCAGGGTCGCCGAGATGGCGGCCCAGTCGTCGGCATCGCATGACCGCACGCTGGACCAGCACCGTGGACCGGCAGTCGGCCAGCAACGTCTGCACGATCTGGCCGAGCGTGGCGACGTGCTGGACTCGTGCCTGTACACGGCACCGGGCCGCTACGGCGGCGGCGGTGCGGGAACGACGTGGCTGGTCGGGTCGGCGGATGAGGTGAGTGCGGCGCTGCTCAAGTACGCCGAACTGGGGATCAGCCATTTCGTGCTGTCCGATACGCCGTACAAGCGCGAGACCGCACGGGTGGGCGACGCGTTGATCAGCCGCCTGCGCGAAGCCATCACGCCCTGAGTCGTTCGTCGCCCGAGAAGCGGTGGTGAGCCCACCTGAATTCGACACACAGGCCACGCCCTGCGTGTCGAATTCAGGTCCGAATCACGCCCCAACTCAACACACACCAGCGGGCGGGCACACGCGGGGCCAGACGCAGGCCGGACGCGGGAGGGCACACGCGAGGCCGGACGCACGCAGGCATGGACGAGCCAGCCGCGAGCGGCATGGACGAGGCCGGACGCAAGCGGGCGTGGACGGGCGAGCCGTAGCTCCGCCACGGAATCCGCCCGTCATTCCGTGGCTCGCCTACGGCTGAGCCCGGCCGGCCGTCGTCCAGGCACGGAAACGCCCCGCCATTCCAGGCCTGAGCTACGGCAAGCCCGCCGCCGGGCTACGGCAAGCCCGCTGCCGGCTGTGTCAGGCAGGTTCGGGCCTGTCCGCCCGGCAACTCGACGAGATAGACGGCGGCCACCGTCGCCTGGACCGGCATGGGGAACGCCGACACCACCTCGATCACCTGCGCCTTATCGGTGACGCCGACCGCGAGTGTGCAGTGCGGCACCAGAGCGTCCGGCCGGTAGTAGGGCCAGATCCCATCGACAAGCGGCTCCAACGCCGAGTGAACCCGCCGGTGCACCTCCAGCAGACGTGACGACGGCACGACACCGAGAAACGCGGGAGCCTCCCCGGTCAGGAAGAACCCGAGACTGCCCAGCGTCAACGGCAGCCCGACGGCCTCCGCCAGCACCGGCCGCAGGACATCAGCGATCCGCACGAGATCCCCGCCGGAGAACACCGACAACGTGACATGCGGGTGGTGATCAGCACCGGGAATTCCGCCCAACGACCGAACACCCCGCTCGTCGAGCGCGGCCCACATCCGGCGAACATCAGCGTCCGCCCGCTCGTCGAGAAAAAGCTCGATCGCGTACAGCACGACTCGCTCCTGCCCCTGGGTCTTCTTCTTCGAAGGCGAGCGTGCTGGGCTCGCGAAGCGGCGATCCCCGCTGGGCGCTGCTGGTGGGCGGCGTCCTGCTCACGATGCTGACAGTGGCGCTCCAGCCGGCCACCGAGAGGCGCGGCTGCTCGAACTACGGCGGCAATGGCAACGGCACCGCCTTTTCCGACGAGATCTGGGACTTTTAGCCAGAATGGACCGCTCGCTGCCGGTCTTGAGACGCCGAGTTCGAGCCGCGGTCTAAAAAGGCAAGCTAACCCGCTCGACAAAGTGGATCATGCCAGGATGATGCTTCACGGGGTTACGGTCTCCACCGATCAGGTCGGCAGTTCGGGCTTTCGCGCCCGCGTCGGCCAGCAGGTCACGTTCGGGCTCAGTCTTTACCTGGCCACGCCCGATTTTCCGGAGATCGTGGGCCGGGTGGTACCGGCCGTTCGAGACAGTTTCTACGGCGGCTGCGTGCTCGTGGCCGGCGACGTCCCGTTCCACGTGACAGCGGATTCGACCGACCAGGAATCCAGGATCAACGATCAAAAGAACGAGCCTTCGGTACGCCTGAACGGCTCGATCTCGCTCGCCGACGACTACATCATCGACGAGGTCCGGCAGGGCTGGGATCTCGACCTGACCAGGAGCTGGCTGGTCCACCGGATCGTGCGGCTGCGGCCCGACGGCGTGCGGGAACCGGTCAACGCCATCGTGCACACCCGGGACATCAGCAGCTATCTCATCGACATCGAGCGTGCTTAGGGCGTACCCAAGAAAGAGCGTGAGCCCCGGCAGGTGATGGACCCGCCGGGGCCAAGGGCTCAGCGACCCGCGCCGGCAGGCGCGGAAGCGGACACCGCGCGCAGGATGTCGTCGACGCGGTCCTTCGCGTCGCCGAAGAGCATGGCGCAGTTGTCGCGGAAGAACAGCGGGTTCTGGACGCCCGCATACCCCGACGCCATCGAGCGTTTGAAGACGATGACCTGGTCGGCTTCCCAGACCTTCAGGACCGGCATGCCGGCGATCGGGCTGGTCGGATCGTCCATCGCCGCCGGGTTGACCGTGTCGTTGGCGCCGATCACCAGGACCACCGAGGTGCCGGCGAAGTCGTCGTTGATCTCGTCCATTTCCAGGACGATGTCGTACGGAACGCGCGCCTCGGCCAGCAGCACGTTCATGTGCCCGGGCAGCCGGCCGGCCACCGGGTGAATGCCGAAGCGCACGGTGATCCCGCGGTCGCGCAGCACCCGGGTCAGCTCGGCCACACCGTGCTGGGCCTGTGCCACCGCCATGCCGTACCCCGGTGTGATGATCACTGAGTCCGCCGAGGTCAGCAGGTCGGCCACGCCTTCCGCGTTGATCTCGCGGTGCTCGCCGTAGTCCTTGTCGCCGGCCGGACCGGCCTCGATGCCGAAACCGCCGGCGATCACCGAGAGGAACGACCGGTTCATGGCCTTGCACATGATGTACGACAGGTACGCACCGGACGATCCGACGAGCGCGCCGGTCACGATGAGCAGGTCGTTCTCCAGCAGGAACCCGGCGGCCGCGGCGGCCCAGCCGGAGTAGCTGTTCAGCATCGACACCACGACCGGCATGTCGCCGCCGCCGATCGAGGCCACCAGGTGCCAGCCGAGCAGCAGCGCCAGGATCGTGACCACAATCAGCAGCCACAGGCTCGGCGCGATGACGAACCAGGCGGTCAGCGCGACGAAGGCGACAAGTACCCCGACGTTGATCAGGTTCTTGCCGGGCAGCATCAGCGGGCTCGACTTGATCCGCGCGGAGAGTTTGAGGAACGCCACGATCGAGCCGGTGAAGGTGACCGCGCCGATGAAGACGCCGATCACGACTTCGGCGCTGTGGATGCCGAGCATGCCTTCCACCTGGAGCAAGGCGCTCTCAGCACCGCCCGGAGAGGCCTCGACGTGCAGGTAACCGTTCCACCCGACCAGCACCGCGGCCAGGCCGACGAAGCTGTGCAGCAGAGCGATCAGCTCCGGCATCCCCGTCATTTCCACTTTTTTCGCGCGATAGAGTCCGATAGCGGCACCGGCCAGCGTCGCCACCAGCAGCAGTGCCAGACCAACGCCGCTGATGTCACTCGTGATCGCCAGCGCGACCGTCGCCACCAGCGCCACCGCCATGCCGGCGACACCGAAGCTGTTGCCGGCCTTCGCGGTCTCGTGTTTGGACAACCCCGCCAGCGCGAGGATGAAGAGCAGCGCGGCAACGATGTAGGCCGCCTGCGCCGAGGTCTCCACGGTCATCGGATCAGCTCCTCGAGAACATGGCGAGCATGCGGCGTGTCACCGCGAAGCCACCGAAGATGTTGATGCTGGCCAGCAGGGTCGCGACGAAGGCGAGCCCGGTGACGACGGCGTCGCCGTGGCCGATCTGGAGCAGCGCGCCGACCACGATGATCCCGGAGATCGCGTTGGTGACCGACATGAGCGGGGTGTGCAGGGCGTGGTGCACGTGCCCGATCACGTAGTAGCCGATGACGATCGCCAGGGCGAAAACGGTCAGGTGCCCCCGGAGTGCGGCCGGGGCGAGGGCGGTGAGCAGGAAGAGCGCAGCGGCTCCCCCGCCAACGATAGCGAGGGGATTTATCGGCTTTTTTACCGCTTTAACCGGAGGCGCGACTGCCACGGCAGCCGGAGCAGCCGCGGACACCGCCACCACCGGCGGCGGCCACGTCAACTCACCCTCATGCACCACAGCGATCGACCGCTGCACCACATCCTCGAAGTCAACGACCAGCTGACCGTCCTTCTCCGGAGTCATCAGCTTCATCAGATTGACCAGGTTGGTGCCATACAACTGAGAAGCCTGCGCCGGCAACCGCCCCGGCAGATCCGTGTACCCAATGATCGTCACCCCGTTGGCGGTCACCACCACCTCACCGGGCACGGTCCCTTCGACATTGCCACCGTTGGCGGCGGCCATGTCCACGATGACGCTTCCCGGCTTCATGCTCGCGACCATCGGCGCGGTGATCAGTTTCGGCGCCGGCCGTCCGGGGATCAGTGCCGTCGTGATGATGATGTCGACGTCGCCGGCCTGCGTCGCATAGAGACGCGCGGCCCGCTCGGTGTAGTCGTCGGACATCTCCTTGGCGTACCCGGTCGACGACACCTCGACGTCGGCTGCCTCCACGGACAGGTATTCGCCGCCGAGGGAGCGGACCTGGTCGGCTACTTCGGGGCGGGGGTCGGTCGCGCGTACGATAGCTCCCAGGCTGCCGGCCGCGCCGATGGCCGCAAGGCCGGCCACTCCCGCGCCTGCGACCAGGACTTTCGCCGGGGCGACCTTGCCCGCGGCGGTGACCTGACCGGTGAAGAACCGTCCGAAAGCGTGCGCCGACTCGACGACCGCGCGGTACCCGGCGATGTTCGCCATCGACGACAGCACGTCTAGCGACTGCGCCCGGGAGATGCGTGGAACCGCGTCCATCGACAGCGCCGTGATCGGCCGCCGGGCGAGATCGGCGACCAGATCGGGGTCGAGGCGCGGGTTCAGCATCCCGATCACGGTGGTGCCGGGGGCGAGCCGGTCGAGCTGCTCGGCGGGTGGCGGGTTGATCGCGAAGACGATGTCCGCGGCCAGGGGGTCGCCGATGGTCGCTCCGGACTGGGCATAGGCATCGTCCGAGAACGATGAACCGGCTCCGGCTCCGGACTCCACGACCACGTCGTATCCGAGCTTGACCAGCTGCGCCACAGTGGCAGGCGTGGCTGACACCCGCCGCTCACCCGGATGAGGGTCACGCGGTACACCGATGATCATCATTGACTCCCGGTTTGAAGTTGACCAAGACAACGTGGGGCGCGGGTCGTTGGTTCAACGCTTGTTACTCGTCAGTAGGGAGAGGCTAGGGGTTCGCGCGCCAAAAACACAGAGCCCGTCGCACTTAATGTCACCGGAGCATCACAGACCAGGCAACCCGTGTCACTCACCCCGCGGAGATCATCCCAAGCCTTGGCGCTTCTTCTTTCGTACGCCTTAACGCAGGACGTACCGCAGATAAGCGGAAGCGTGCTCCGTCGCCACCTTCGCCGCGGCGGTCTCGCCCAGCGTGTCGACCATGACGAAATCGTGGATCAGCCCCTCGTACCGCTCCGTCACGGCGGAGACGCCGGCCGCGCGCAGGCCGGCCGCGTACCCTTCGCCCTGCTCCCGCAGCACGTCCGCCTCCGCCACCACGACCAGCGCCGGCGGCATGCCGGTGAGCCGTTCGTCGGCCCGGCGCGTCACCACGGCAGGCTCGCTGCGCCGCACCTGACGCCACATCCCGGACTGCCGCATGATCCAGTGCTCGGTGGCCCGCCGGTGATAGGAGACCGTGTCGAAGCCGTCGATCATCGGGTAGAGCAGCACCTGCCCCACGAGACGGTCCTTCGCGGACATCGCGACCGCCACGGCGATGGCCGCGCCCGCAGCGTCACCGGCCACCGCGATCCGGGTGGCGTCCACGGTGAGCCGCGCCGCGTGCGCGATCACCCACTCCAGCGCGGCGCGGCACTCCTGGACGGCGGCCGGGAAACGGTTCTCCCCGGAGTGCCGATAGTCGACGAACACCACGGCGGCGCGCGCCCGCAACGCCAGCTCGCGGGTCAGCCCGTCGTAGGTGAAGTCGTCGCCGAGGATCCAGCCGGCGCCGTGGGTGAAGAGCACGACCGGCAGCACTTCGGGCTCACCGGCCGGACGTACCACCCGGATCCGGATCTGTCCGTCGATGTCGAAGGTCTCGATCGCGACATCCGGCGTACGTGTCGCCTGGATGCCGACGTCCTCCGCGCTGCCCCAGTGGCGCCGTAGCGATGTCGCGTCCGTCATACCGGCAGATCCTGACGGCGCGGGCCTGCGGCTACATCCGTCAAATGACTGCCCGCTCTTCGTGAGTCGGTTGACGGATGGCAGTACGGCCGGCCCCGCCGAGACTGGAGTCCATGACCGACGAAGAGCTGCGCGGACAGGGATCACCCGGCAGTCCGGCGCGGGGCTGCGGGCCCGGCATGCCCGGCGAGCCGTCCCAGCAGGACTACACCCACCCCTCCGCCGGATGGGGTGCGGCCCGCAGCGTCGGTCAGGTGCTGATGCGCAGCCGCGAACCGATCGCCGGCGCGCGGGCGATGCTGCGGATGAACCAGGAACGCAACGGATTCGACTGCCCCGGCTGCGCGTGGCCGGACGACCCGAACGGGCTGCACCTGGACCTCTGCGAGAACGGCATCAAGCACGTCACCTGGGAGATGACCGGCAAGCGGGCGGACCCGGCCTTCTTCGCCGCGCACACGGTCACCGAGCTGTCCGGCTGGAGCGACTTCGACCTGGAGAACGCCGGCCGCCTCACCGAGCCGATGCGGTACGACGCCACGTCGGACCACTATGTCCCGGTCAGCTGGGACGAGGCGTTCGCCCTGGCCGGACGGCATGTCCAGGCTCTCGACAGCCCGAACCAGGCGGCTTTCTACACCTCGGGCCGGCTCAGCAACGAGGCCACGTTCCTCTACCAGCTCTGGGCGCGCGAGCTCGGCACCAACAACCTGCCGGACTGCTCCAACATGTGCCACGAGGCGAGCGGCCGGGCCCTGCAGGCGTCGATCGGCACCGGCAAGGGCACCGTGACGATCACCGATTGGGAGCAGGCGGACAGCATCTGGGTGATGGGCGTGAATGCCGCGTCGAACGCTCCTCGGATGCTCACGGCGCTTTCCGACGCGTACAAAAGAGGGTGTGGGATTGTCCACATCAATCCGCTGATCGAGGTGGCGTCACGGCGCACGATCGTGCCGCACGAATTCGTGGCGATGGGCACTTTCCGGTCGACGCCGACCGGCACCATGGACATTCAGCCGCGCATCGGCGGCGATCTGGCATTGATGCGCGGCGTCGCCAAAGTGGTTCTCGAAAAGGACGCCGTCGACCACGAATTCCTGAATCGGTACGCCACCGGCCTCGACGATTATCGCGCCGTTTGTGCGGCGACCAGCTGGGACGAGATCACCGCTTCCTCCGGCGTCGACGAGGACACGATCCGCCGGCTGGCCGACGTCTACATCGCCTCCGAGCGCACGATCATCAGCTGGTGCCTCGGCGTCACCCAGCAGGAACACGCCGTCGACACGATCCGCGAGATCACCAACCTGCTGCTCCTGCGCGGCAACATCGGCAAACCCGGCGCCGGCCCGAGCCCGATCCGCGGCCACAGCAACGTGCAGGGAAACCGCACCTGCGGCATCGACCACCGCCCGAAACCGGAATTCCTCGACCGTCTCGCCGCGGCCTGCGGCATCAACCCGCCGCGCGAACACGGCCTCGACACCGTCGGCGTCCTGAAAGCCATGACCGAGGGCAGCGTGCGCGTTTTCGTCGGCATGGGCGGCAATTTCGCTATGGCGGCGCCCGATACGTCGTACACATTCGCCGCTCTGCGCAAATGCGCACTCACCGTGCAGGTGAGCACGAAGCTGAACCGCAGCCATCTCGTTCACGGCACCGACGCGCTGATCCTGCCCTGCATCGGCCGCACCGAGACCGACATCCAGGCCTCCGGACCGCAAGTGATCACCGTCGAGGACTCGATGAGCATGGTCCACGCCTCCCGTGGCCGTCGTAGGCCGGCTGCGCCGAGCCTGCTCTCCGAACCCGCGATCATCGCCGGCCTGGCGCGCGCGTCACTGCCTTCCTCGGGTACGCCCTGGCAGGCCTACGTGGAAAACTACGATCGGATCCGGGACACGATGGGGCAGGTGCTCGACGGTTTCGAGGACGTCAACCGCCTCGCCCGCCAGCCACACGGCTTCCGCCTGCGGCAACCCGCCCGCGAGCGGGTGTTCCTGACCCCGAGCGGCCTGGCCGAGCTGTCCTCCGCGCCGCTGCCGTCGGTTGACCTGTCAGGCGGACTGCTGATGCTCGGGACGATGCGATCGCACGACCAGTGGAACACCACGATCTACTCGGACAACGACCGCTACCGGGGCCTCCGCAACCTGCGCACCGTGATCTTCATGAACCGGGATGACATGGGCCGTCTGGGGCTGTCCGAGTTCGATCACGTCGACATCACCAGCGTCGCGAAGGACGGCAGCGAGCGGTCGGTCTACGGCTATCGGGCGGTCGGTTACGACATCCCGGCGGGCAACGCGGCCGGCTACATGCCGGAGATGAACATCCTCTGCCCGGCCGGCGACTACAGCGAGCAGAGCGGCCAGCCCCTGATGAAGCACCTCCGAGTCCGAGTAACCCCGGCACCGTGAGAGGCGGGCTGACATCGGGCGCTCAGGAAGTTCGGCTACTCTCCGTGCCCGTGACGCGTTTCCGGTTCTTGCCCGCCGCCCTGTTCTGCGCCTGCCTGTCCGTGCTCGCGGCGTGCAGCTCCTCCCCCGCCGAGCCGACCGCGGCCGCCGCTTCCAGTGCCGGCGCTTCCTCGGCAGGCGCTTCCCCGGCCGGTGCCGCGGTCACCACCGTGGTGGCGGACAAGGCACTGTGCAAAACGCTGAACACGGCGGCGACAGCCCTGCGAACCGGCATCACCGAAGCCCAGCAGGAAGGCGGCGGCGTCAAGGCCGCCGACGCGAAGCGAACCTTCATCAAGTTCCACACGACGGTGACCGAAGCCCTGGCCTTCGCCGAGACCAGCGACGTCAGCACAGCGGCCAAGGCCATCGCCGACGAGCTGGACAAGGCCGCGAAAGCCACCGACCCGATCAGCAGCGCCGCCGACTCCAACTTCGCCAGGCTGGGCACCGACCTAACCGAAGCCTGCAAAACCGCCGGCGTAACAGTGATGTTCTAACCCCACCGACGCGGCCCAGCTCCACCCAGCCCAGCCCAGCCCAGCTCCACCCAGCCCAGCCCAGACCGGCCCAGCCCGGCCCGGCCCGGCCCGGCCCAGCCAGGTCGGGCCTGCCTGGCCCCGGCGCCCGCTCCCCCGCGATGTTGGCGAGCACGGCCCACCCTGCGCGTGGGTCGCCCCGAAGAACGGCTCCGCGGTCGGCGCACGCCAGTCCGACCGCTCAAATGCCGCGAATCCAGCACATAGACGCAGCGCCGGGAGAGCCGCCTGATCAAAGTCAGCGACCGTGACCCAGCTACGCGGAACCGAATCGAGGGCACACGGTGGGTTCGGGCCCACGTGGACACCGGGGCGCCCCGCGCCGCCTCGCGGGCAGCTTTACAACACTGCCGGTTGATGGAAAGCCCGCTGGCAGCGGACGCCCGGCCGTGATCACCTCCGGACCCGCAGCGATCGTGGTCCCCGAACCACACCCCGAGGTGAACCAAGGCCCAAGATCGCGCAGACCCCAACGAGCGTGTCGACTTCAGGTTCGCTACGCCCCCAAACTCGACACACACCCCGCGAAACGCCCGCCCGTGTCGATTTCAGGTTCGATACGCACCTCAACTCGACACACAACAGGGCGAGTGCTCGCGGAATGCCCCGGCAAGGCGAACCGGACCCGGCCGCCCGCACGAGCAGCCGCCCAGGGCGAGCAGCCACCCAAGGCGAGCCGTAGCCCAGATAGGTCATCGCAGCCTCATGACCTGTCTGAGCTACGGCTCGCCCCTGCCAGGACGACACCTACGGCGCCAAGACACACCCCGCCACAGTTCAAACGTCACGCATCCCCCGGCAAACCGCTCCCTCGATTGACCAGCAGTGGTCAACACAGCCAGCCAGCCGAACGACACGAGACCGGCTCGCAGTGTCGTCTTCGACAGGTCACCCCAGCGCTGAGCACCAACCAGACCGGCCGGCGCTCACCGCACACCCCGCCCAGCGAGCCAGTAAGGAAAGTGCAGGTTGCCCCGGGTTCAACTCGCCGTGCCAGGATCCACTAATGCGTGTCGATGAATACGTGGAGACCTTGAGGGTGGACGGCCTCTCCCTGGCCGCAGCCGCCCAGCACGCCGGGCTCACCGCACCGATCGCCGGCTGTCCCGGGTGGCTGGTCCGCGACCTACTGACGCACCTCGGCGGAGTTCACCGCTGGGCCGCCGCACACCTCAGAACCCAGAGCCCCGAACCCCTGCCCGACAACGAATTCTTCACGGCGCCGGCCGACGACACCACCGTGCTGGAATGGTTCCGCACCGGACACCACGACCTCGTCGAAACCCTGAAAGCAGCCAACCCAGCGATGCACTGCTGGACCTTCCTGCCCACCCGATCGCCACTGGCGTTCTGGGCTCGCCGCCAGGCCCACGAGACCGCCATCCACCGCGCCGACGTCGAGGCCACTACCTGCGCGGTCTCGTCATGGACGCCGGCCTTCGCCGTGGACGGCGTCAACGAGCTGGTCAAAGACCTGTTCGCCGGCTCCCAACGCCTCGCCACGAACCCTCCGACCAGCATCGCGCTCTCCGCGAGAGACGCCGGGGTCGCCTGGACACTCATGCTCGACCACACCGGCCTTCGCGTCCAGGACGGTTTCCACCCCGCCACTCTGACGATCGAAGGCACCGCCTCCGACCTCTACCTGCTGCTCTGGAACCGCACCGGCCTCGACCGGCTCGACACGACCGGCGACCAGCAGGCCCTGGAAACCTGGAGAACCAAGGCGAAGATCACTCGGGACCCTTGACGAGGTCAGGCCGGCCGACGAGGTCAGGATCGTCGACGAGTTCCCGCGGCGGCCGCACCGTTCCGGCGATCATCGCCGCCAGCCCGAACAGCACAGCGATCACGATCAGCGCCCGCAAAACCGTGATCCGGTCGCCGAGGAAACCGATCGTGGGCGGCCCGGCCAGGAACGCGCAATATCCAATCGACGCGATGACACTCACCCGGGCAGCCGCGCGCCGCGGATCGTCACCGCCGGCACTCATCCCCACCGGGAAACCGAGCGACGCGCCGAGGCCCCAGAGCAGCGTGCCGGCATACATGAACACCGGCGACGGCCCATAAACAAACAGAACAACCCCGACAATCCCGATCACGGTCAAAACCCGGACCACTTGGGTACGCCCAAAGCGGTCGAGCAGTCCAGGCCCGAACCACCGCCCGATCGTCATGGCGGTCAAGAATCCGGCGAAGGCGAGCGTCCCGAGCGCCGGGGACACGCCATAGCCGTCGATCGCGGCGACGCTGATCCAGTCGTTGCCGACACCCTCCGCGAAGGCGAAGGTCAGAACAAAAAGGCCGATGAGCAGCGTACGCGGCTCGCGCCAGGCGGTAAGCGCACTGACCCGTGGCAGTTCCTCGGCACCCGGTTCCGTCTCGTCGTGATCCGGAACGAACTTGCGGGCCTGCCAGACCACCCCGGCCACCACGACCACCGCGACGACGGCCAGGTGCGCGGCGACCGACACGTGCACGGCGACCATGACCGCGCCGAGCAGCGCGCCGGCGACGGTGCCGAAGCTGAACCCGGCGTGGAAACGCGACATGATCGACCGGCCGAGGTGGCGTTCCACGACGGTGCCCTGGACGTTCATCGCCACGTCCCAGGCGCCGTTGGCGAACCCGAGCAGGAACAGGCCGATCACCACCGGCACGATGCCGACGGCCGAGCCGAACGCCGCCGTCGCCAGGCCGACGCCGAGCAGGGCCGCCATCCCGATGACCGTCCGGGACGAGCCGACCCGGGTGACCACCGGCCCGGACAGCGGCAGGGCCAGCAGCGAACCGGCGGCAATGGCGAGCAGCACCAGGCCGAGTGCCGCCGGGTCGAGTTCGAGATGGTCGCGGACCTGGGGGATCCGCGACGCCCAGCTGGCGAACGCAAAGCCCGAGCCGATGAACGCGGCATAGGTAGCCGTGGTGGCGGCACGGACCGTTGCCGGCGGCGGCGCGGTGGTCGACGTCATGTGTACAAGCGTACGCAACCGCGCCACCGATTTATCCGAAGGCAGGTTCCGGAACTCGGCCGGCCGGGTGGAAGGCCCGGTACTTGCGCAGCCGCAGCACCAGCCATCCGAGACTGAGGATCGCCAGGATCACGTACGCCACGACCGAGCCGAACGAGTCCCACGCCGTGTGCAGGGCGACCGCCCCGGCGAACGTACCGACGAAGATCAGACCATTGCGTACGCTCGGCGCGCTCGCCAGCATCCACAGCGCTCCGCAGGTCAGCCCGGTCCACGCGGTGTGCCCGGCCGGCGAGGTCAGTCCGCGGACCAGCAGTGTCTCCTCCAGGGCGCCGACGTTGCCGTTCGAGGACAGCAGCGCCGTGAAGGCGTACCCCATGGTTTCCAAGGCCGCGAAGCCCATGCCGCTGGCGACGCCGATGACCAGGCCGTCCGACGGCAGGCGGCGCTTGTGCCGGACGATCACCGTGAGCAGCACGAGCACCGGGACGATCAGTTTCGCCGTCTCCTCGATGAGCGCGACGAACAGCATCGGCAGGGTGCCCAGGTCGTGCAGCGCGTCGAATTCCAGAGTGCCGGCCACGATCAGGCCGACAACGCCGCCGAAGAACGCGGTGAGCAGCAGGACCGACGCCGGCACCTGCCACTGCCCGGTCCGTGCCTGCGCGAATGTCAGGAACGCCGCCGGCACCGTGCTCGCTCCGAGCAGGATCAACGCCGGTACGAGGTTCGGGTTCTGAGTTTTGACCAGGGTGCGCAGCACCAGTAGATAGAGCGCCAGGCCGATGACAAGGACAGCCACCCAGCCGAGGCGACGGAACCACTCACGCATCATGCGAACATCGTGCGGCATATCGAGCGCGAAGCCATCGGTAAACTTACTGCTCGCCGAGAAACCCTGGCCCGCTCGCCGCCGAGACGGGAAGATCACGGGATGAGCGAACCTCCGGTGATCACCCGGGTGACCGGGCACCTTGGTCATATCACGCTGAACCGGCCTGCTGCCATCAACGCTCTCACCGCGGAAATGGTCGAGCTCATTACGCGTACCCTCGCTGGTTGGTCGGTCGAAGACCGCGTCCGAGCTGTCGCGATCGACGGCGCTGGGGAGCGCGGGTTGTGCGCCGGAGGCGAGATCCGGGCCATCCACGCGGACGCCGTGTCGGGCGGGACGGCGTCGCTGGGGTTCTGGGCGGAGGAGTACCAGCTCAACGCGACCATCAACGAGTATCCGAAACCGATCATCGCGCTGATGGACGGCGTGGTGATGGGCGGCGGGATCGGGATCTCCGGGCACGCGTCGGTGCGGGTGGTGACCGAGCGGTCCCGGCTGGCGATGCCGGAGGTCGGTATCGGATTCCACCCCGATGTGGGCGGATCGTGGCTGCTCAGCCACGCGCCCGGCGAGATCGGTACGCATCTGGCCCTGACCGGCTCGGCGATCGGCGCGGGCGACGGGATCGCGGCGGGACTGGCCGACCATTTCGTGCCGTCCGCCCGGCTGCCGGAGTTGTTGGCCGCGCTGTCCGAAAGTGATCCGCACTCCGCTTTGCTGTCGACGGAGACCGGGCCGCCGCCGGCTGATCTGGATCGGACATGGATCGACGAGTGTTATGCCGGTGACGACGTCGCCGTGATCCTCGACCGGCTCACGAACCACGCGCATCCTGCCGCGCAGGCCGCCGCCAAGGAGATCGCCACGAAGTCACCGACGTCGCTGGTTCTGACGCTGCGGTCGTTGCGCGCGGCGGCCGGTCTGCCGAACCTGCGGGCAGCCCTCGACGCCGAACTGCGGCTGTCCGCGGTGATGCTGCGGCTGCCGGATCTGGCCGAGGGCATCCGCGCGCAGATCATCGATAAGGATCGGCGTCCGCGGTGGCAGCCGGCTTCCTTGAAAGACGTCGTACCAGGTCCTGCGTGACCGCGACGCCGATGAGGACGATCAGTGCGCCGACCGGCTGGTTCCAGTGCAGGTGCTCGCGCAGGATCAGCACGCCGACCACGGTGGCGACCACCGGCATAAGGTAGGTCACCGACGACGACGTGCTGACGCCCGCCACCCGGATCACGTGGAAGTTCAGCACGAACGCCAGCCCGGTGCCGAGCGCGCCGAGCGCCAGCACGCAGAGGATCACGTCGGTGGAGAGATCGAGCGGGTTCGGCGGCGCGCCGGCGAACAGCGGCGCGACGATCGCAAGCTGGGCAAGAGCGGACAGCAACTGCGCCCCGGCCATCGAGACCCCGCTGCCGGCCCGGCCGGCGATGAACTTCTTCTGGTACGGAATGGCGACGGCGTAACACATCGCCGCGGCGAAGCACATGAGCTGCCCGGTGAACTGGGAGCCGCCGACACCCTGCCACACGCCGAGCACCACGAGGACACCGGCGAACCCGATGCCGATGCCGGCGACCTTTCGCGCAGTCAGCCGCTCGGTGCGGAACACCAGCGCCGCGAGCGGCAGCGCGACCAGGGGCGTGGCCGCGTTCCAGATCCCGGCGAGCACGGACGACACGCGCTGCTCACCGAACCCGAACAGGGTGAACGGCACCACGACCCCGAGCAGCGCGACCACTTGAAGATGTCCCCAGAGCCGCCAGTCACGCGGGAGCCGGTCGCGGGTGATCGCAAGCGCGACGACCAGGACGAGCGCGCCGGCGGCGACCCGTCCGAACGTAAGCCACAGTGGATGCAGCTCCCGTACGCCGACCTTGATGAACAGGAAGCTGGTGCCCCAGATAGCGGCGAGCGCCAGGTAAGCCGGAAACCATCGGCGCATCTCAACCCGGCCGTCAGGAGCAGTAAGCACAGTCACCCCTGACACTCTGCCCAACCCGCCCCCAATCCGCGCGCAATTTCCCAGGCCCACAGAGCCAGCCCCTCGCCGCCGAGCAGACGGCCGGCGGGAGCCGGGCTGCGGGAGCCGGGCTGCGGGCAGCGGGAGCCGGGCTGCGGGCTGCGGGAGCCAGTGGCCGGCAGCCGGAGCCGGGAGCCCGGGGGCGCGGAATCCCGGGGCCCGGGGGCGCGGAACCCCGGCGCGACGGCGTGGGGCCGGGGCGGGAGCTGAGCCGTAGCTGGGAGACGTTATCGGACCCGCATAACGTGGCTGACCTACGGCTCCGAGGCACGAGCCGTAGCTCAGACCTGTTATCCGACCCGCATGACATATCTGAGCTACGGCTCGCCTGCGGCATCCGACACGCACGGCCGGAAACGCACCGCCAGAAGCGCCCGTCCGTGTCGATTTAAGGTGCGATTCGCGCCCAAACTCGACACGCGTGCCGGAAAGCGCGCGCCTGTGTCGACTTGGGGTTCGATACGCGCCCTAACTCGACACGCATCAGCGCAGGGGCCGCTCCGAGGCCGGCGCGGCGGCCAGTTCGCCGGCTCGGACGACCAGCACGCACCTGGAGCCCGGCCCGAGCCCGGACGGCCAGCCCGAGCACGGACGGCCGGCCCGGGCCCGGATGCGCCTCGGCGGGGACGGTTGGCTCGCCAGGGGGTGACCTTGGCCGGCTGGTTCTCACAGTTGTTTCGCGGGGTCTGAGGCAGCCGTGAGAACCAGCTGGATTGGATCTCGCGGGTGACTACGGGTGGGCTTTGGGCGTACCCAAGAGGGGTTTTCCGCCCGGCTCACCGAATTCATCGGGGTGGCGGCAACAATTTCGCGCGGGCCCAGCGCTATCTGGATCTAATGGCGCAGAACACGGTGAAATGGGCGAATAGGAACTATTCCGAAGATATGCGCAGCGTGGCGCTCACGACGCTCGCATCAGCAGGGCCAGCTCATACGGAATCTTCGACACCTTGCCGATCGGCCGCCGGGGCACCCGCACCTGGCGGCCGATCACCACCACACACCACTCCCCCGGCCGTGGGTCCCCGTAAAGCGTGGCCGGTCCCGCCTCTGCGGCTCGCGGTACGGGCTCGACCCGGACGGTGAACTGCCGGGCCGCGGTCGCCGGTTCGGTCAGCATCACCACGATCTCGACGCCACTGTCGATCGCCTGAACAGCCCGGACCGGCTGCGGCTCGGCCAGGAACCGGCGCAGTACCCGCCGCCGGCTCCCGGCCCTGACCAGCAGCGCGACACCGGCACCGGCCACTGTCACGAGCGGCAGAAGCAGAACGGTGATGTCGTACGGCTCGCTGCTCAGCTGCCGCAGCCCGGCGTCGTCGACGAGCACCTCGACCCGGCTGCCCACCGGATAGTCGGCGGGTTCGAACACCTCCAGGTAATACGAGTCGCCGTTGTCCAGGTCCACGCCGATCCGGGTCTCGTGGTGCTCACGCACCACCGCGCCGATAACCGAAGATGACGCCTCCTGCGCGGTGACCGCGGCCTGATGCCACAGCGTCGCGGTGATCCCGGCGAGCGCGGCGCCCACGAGGAACGTCCCGACCAGCACCGGCCGGGTGATCGACGGCAGGCGCTCCAACTCGGGCGGCCGCTCACGCCGCACATCGCCAAGATCGCCAGTCGAATGCCCCGCCCCGGCCACGACCGCCGGATACCGCAGCCGGGCCACCGCGACCGTGACCGCGAGCAGGACGAGGGGCAGCGCCACATGCCAGCCCATCCCCACGTCCTCGATGCGGTCGGCGATCGGCCACAGCACCGCGCAGACAACCGCCGCGACCACGGCGGACCAGCGGTGCAGGTAGGACATCACCGGGACGGCGGCGAGGAGGCTGATCCCGACCGAGGTCAGCGGCTCCGGCCCGCAGGTCACGGCCGAGCAGGGCACGTAGGGCATAGTGACGACGATCAGCACGACGATCGTGACGGCGACGCCGACGACCAGAAGATCGGCACGGGGATGGGGGCGCACGCCACTATTCTGCACTGTCACCACAATGGAGCGCCTTTTAGTGCGTACGCCGGAAATAACGGGAAAAGGCCGCGTCGCGGCCGTCACATCACGCGGCAGGGGCTCGCGGGCCTTTGAATCGGATTAGAAACAGCTGAGAAATCTCTGCTGTTTAGCGTCCCCGCCTAGTTGATCATTCAACTCCTGTTCCTTAGGAGCATTGTATGAAAATAGGCGGATTACTCCTCTCAGTAGTCCTCACGCTCGCGATCCCGGTAGGAATATCCTCGCCGGCGAGCGCAGCGCCGACCGCATCGAAGACCACCCCCACGACGACGCTGCCTGATCCGACGGCGCGTGGTCCCTACGGCCATCAGGTGATCCAAGAGGCCAAATTCGGTCTCGCCACGATCCAGGAACCGAACTCGGACGGCGCCGCCCCCACCGCGGGCACCTCTCAGGCGTCCGAGCAGGTCGAGATCCGTGGTCAGCTCTACATGCCGGACTGGTCGCTGCGCACGAAGCCGTCGCCGCTGATCGTCCTGGTGCACGGCAACCACGGCTCCTGCGACTCCGGGCAGGTCTCGGCGACCATCACGTGTGCGGAGTTCAAGCACAACGAGAGCGGGTACGCCTACCTCGCCGAGAACCTCGCGACCTGGGGATACACGACGTTCTCCATCTCGCAGGACCAGCTGATGATGCGGCAGGACAGCAACAAGGGCAAAGGCATGCACAACCGCCGCATGCTGCTGGCCGCCGCTCTCGACGCGATCACCGCGGCCTCCAAGAAGACCGGTCTGCCGATCGACGAGCACACCACGATCGGCACGGTCCTTTCCGGTCACCTCGACATGAGCCGCATCGGCATGATGGGCCACTCGCGCGGTGGTGACGCGGTCACCAACTTCATCGATTACAACCGGATCCGCACCGACGGACCGCGGTACCCGATCAGCGGTGTCATCTCGCTCGCGCCCACCGATTACGAGCGCAAGGCACCGTACGGAATGCCGTACATGACGATTTTGCCGATGTGTGACGGCGACGTGTCGAACCTGATGGGCGCCCGCCAGTTCGAGCGGGGCCAGACGGTGAATTCCGACGACCCGTACCCGAAGATCCAGGTCGAGCAGCTCGGCGCGATCCACAACTGGTACAACTCCGTCTGGTACGCCGACGGTGGCGCGGACGGCCAGGCCAACAACGACGCTGCCTGTGGCAACTCGGCGCCGTTCGCGACGAACAACGTGCACCCGAACAACCTGCGGCTCTCCGGTGCGGCCAGTTCCACCGACGACGCCCTGAATTACAAGATCAACAACACCGACCCGCTGAACCCTCTCGTGAACACGAAGATCTCCGGGGACGTCGCGCGGATGGGTGACCAGGAGAAGCTCGGCCTCGCCACGATGGCCGCGTTCTTCCGGCGCTACATCGGTGGTGAGGGCGCGTTCGAGGCGTACATGACCGGCGAGCTCGCCAACACCGCCGACCACCTGCAGGTCCCGGCGTCGGCGTGCCCGACCAGCGAGTCCGGCACCCGGATCGGCTGCGAAGAGCGGGTCAACACCAACTACTACGCGGGCTCGGGTACGCGCGTCGACCTGATCACCCCCGAAGTGGAGAACCCGCTCGGTCTCAACGCCCTCGGCGGTTCGCTGAGCGGCAGCGGCTTCGCCGACCCGTACGCCCAGGCCGCCGGCGTCACGCCCAAGCCGGCGACGACCATCGGTGGATACGACTGGTGCAACCCCGAGCCGCAGGACTTCGCGCCCGCCCAGCTCGGCAAGACCGGTGTCCCGCTCGCCGCCAAGCAGTGCCCGCTTCCGGCGGCCACCGCGCTCGGCGGACAGAACGGCACCCGGGAGAACGCGCCGATCAACCACTCGTACGGCCCGCAGCTCACCCTCGCGTGGGAGCAGGGCTCGGACGCCACGCTGACCGCGCGGATCCCGGACGACGCGAAGAACATGAAGTCGCTGGAGGCTCTCGCGCTGAGCGCCGCGGTGAACTTCTTCGACACCCGCAACCCGGGCGCCGACAACCGCGGTGACAACACCCGTGATCCCGCCGGTCCGTCGTGGCCGAACGAGAAGCCGACTTCCTACAACCCCGCCTCGACCACCCAGAACTTCGAGATCGTGCTGTCCGACACGGACGGCAACGAGGCGAGCGTCCAGGCCGGCGACCCGCGCTGGGGCAACGCCCTGCACATGTCGACCGGCACGAACACCCCGAACACGCACATCGTGCTCGACCAGATCCGGGTGCCGCTCAGCGAGTTCGCCTCGCAGGGTGTGGACGTCAGCTCGCTCGCGAAGCTGGAGTTCCGCTTCGGTACCGGTGACCTGCCGCAGTCCGGCTCGATCCAGATGGCCGACGTGCGGTTCCAGGAGAGCGCCTCCGGCAAGCAGATCCAGTCGGACGGCGTCACCAAGGCCAACGGTGCGGGTTACGGCAGGTTCGACTACTCCGTTCGCGCTTCTTCTGCGGAGGCGACCGGCAACGTCTGGACCGTCGACGACGACAAGGTCCAGTGCCCGGCCGCGCAGTTCACGTCGATCCAGACGGCCGTCACCTTCGCCTCGCCCTGGGACACCATCGTGGTCTGCGACGGCCTCTACCAGGAGTCGTCGACCCCGCTGAACCACAACTCCAACCCGGTGCAGTCCGGCGCCAAGAACGGCCTGACCATCACCAAGCCGCTCACCATCAAGGGCACCGGCGCCGACAAGGTGACCATCGAACCCGACCAGAGCCTCGGCACCCTGGCCGGCACCGAGCCGTACCTGCGCGACGGCGGCGGCAACGTGATCACCGTGTCGCGGCAGTCGCTCGGCTCCACCGACACCAACGAGATGTTCGTCGACATCTCCGGCGTCACGATCACCTCCGGCGACGTCTGGGCCGAGGCCGGTATCGCGTACTTCGGCGCGGCCGGCAGCATCTCCGACAGCGTCGTGGGCCCGCTCAAGACCGCGACAACCCCGGAGGAGACCTCAGCGCATCCGCACGGCTGGGGAATCATCAAGACCGGAAACATCCAGGGTACGGGTACCGGCACCGTCGAGAGTGAACTCACCGTCTCGGACAGCCTGGTCACCGGCTTCCAGTCCGGCGGCATCCTGTTCGACGGCGCCCGGGGCAAGGACGGCGCCGCGGAGAACCTGGTCCGCAGCGGCATCCGCTACCACGGATACGTCGAGGACACCGTTGTCACGGGTTCGAGTTCGGCAACGTCGGTGGGCGTTCGCTACACCGGCGGCACCGACGGATACGTCGACTCCAGCCGGATCAGCGGTACCGCGGTCGGCCTGCTGCTGGCCGACTCGGGCACGGTCACCGCGACCGGCGACGTGCTCAGCGGCAACGGCTACGCGGTCTACAACGCCGACGCCACCGGCACGACGGTCCGGACGGATGCCCCGGTCACCGTGTCGAAGTCGTACTTCGGCAAGGGCAAGCCGGCCGTCTCCGAGGGTTCCTCGGTGATCGTCAGCAAGCCGCTCTCGTCGGCGCCGCACTCGGTGCCGACCACCGCCGGCCGCGTCACCGACAAGAAGCCGTCCGCCACCATCGCCGATCCAGGCCGCAAGACGGACCTCACCGTCGGTGAGACCATCAAACCTTTGGTACGCGCAACCGACGACTTCGGCATCAAGTCGGTGACCCTGCTCGTCAACGGATCCAAAGCGGGCACCGTCAGCACCACGCCGTACCAGCTGGAGTGGACCCCGACGGCCAAGTACGCCGGCAAGAAGGTCTCCCTCGAAGCCCTGGTCGTCGACTCGTCCGGCAACGTCAAGGTCTCCGACGACGTGACGGTCAGCGTCAAGCCGGTCATCCCGGCCCCGACCGTGACGATCACCAAGGTGAACGCCAAGGACGCCTCGGTCACGGCGGCGGTCAACTCCGCCGGTGTCGTCACCCTCAGCGGCGACAAGGTGATCACGGCGGTCAAGAAGCCCAGCAAGGCGGACACGGTAACCCTGCCCGTCACGCTGACGCCCGCCGGCCGCGACCAGCTGAACAAGGCCGGCCGCCTCGACGTGACGGTAACGGTCACCTTCGAGAACGCCACCGGCACCACAACAAGCCAGCCCACCAAGCTGACCCTAACCAAGAAGAAGTAACACCCCACCACCGAAACGGGCCCTCTCTCCACAACCGGAGCGAGGGCCCGTTTCGCACACCGGAGGACGCACCCACCGCAGGCCAACCGCGATGCCCACGCCGAGCGTGTCGAGTTCGGGTGCGATACGCGCCCCAAATCGACACAAGCGAACGACTCACGGGGCGCGTGTCGACTTCGGGTGCAAATAGAACCGTTAGTCGACACGCTCCGGTGGCGCTGAGCGCCAGCTGGTCCGGCTGGCGCTCAGGGTCCGTCACGCCGCTCGCGAAACAGCACCGGACGCCAGCTCGAGCCGCCCGGCTGGAGGCCAGTGCCGACGCTGCTGGTCAATCGAGGAAGCCACACCCTCGGGGAAGTGCGATGTCGAGCCGTCAGGATCAGGCCGTTCGATCTCCGGCCTCCGACCGAGGCCTGTTTGCCAGATGGCCGGTGTGGTGCCAGGGCGCCGCCGGCCTATCGCGATCGCGGCGTGTTCGGGTGCGGCAATTTTCGGTGCCGAGGGGCGAGCCGATGCTCCTATGGATGTCAAGTGGTGGGTGGGGTGTGGTTGGTGGTGATGATTTGGTAGATCTCGCGTGCTATGTAGCGTTTGAGGCAACGG
>NZ_QLMJ01000021.1 GCF_003259845.1 Actinoplanes lutulentus | reverse complement strand
CCGTTGCCTCAAACGCTACATAGCACGCGAGATCTACCAAATCATCACCACCAACCACACCCCACCCACCACTTGACATCCATAGGAGCATCGGCTCGGCTCGCCAGCGCTCGGCTCGCGCAGAGGTCGGGGGTTCGGTCACCGCCCAACGGGTGCCGAAGTCGACACACTGCGAGCGCCCCACCCGCGCGTGTCGAATTCGGGCGCGCACCAAACCCGAAATCGACACAGGCGGGCGGCCTGCGGCGAGCGTGTCGCGTTTGGGGGCGTGGCAACAGGGCGTAGCAACAGGGCGTAGCAACTGGGCGTAGCAACTGGGCGTGGCGACAGGGCTCAGCGGCAGGGCGCCGTGGCGAACCCCGAATCGACACGCTCGCCCTGACCTGCGTGAACTTGGGCCGGGACTCCCGTCGAGCTGTGGTTCGGGGACCACGATCGCTGCGCCGGGATGTGGCTTCAGGCGGATTCGCGCAGGACCAGCGTCGGTTGGAAGATCACTGAGCGGGGTGATCGGCCCGGCATGTCGATGTGGGCCATCAGCAGCTCGGCCATCTCGGCCGCCATCTCCTCGACCGGCTGGCGGACCGTCGTCAGCGGTGGCCGGCACTCCAGCGCGACGCTGGAGTCGTCGAATCCGACGACCGCCACGTCCTGCGGTACCCGCCGGCCCCGGTCCTGCACGGCGCGCAGGGCGCCCTCGGCCATCAGATCGCTGGCGACGAACAGGCCGTCGATCGCCGGATGCGCCTCCAGCAGCGCTCGGGCGGCGGCCTCACCACCGGCCCGGGTGAAATCGCCGGTCACCGCCGGCACATGCCGGGGCAACGCGTTCGAGGCGATGCTCAAGGCCGACGACTGGCCGAGGTACGACCGGAAGCCGTCCAACCGCTCCTGACCAGCGGGAATGTCCAGCGGCCCGTTGATCGTGGCGAGCTCCCGGCACCCCCGGGACAGCAGGTGAGCCGCGGCGAGGGCGGCGCCGGCCCGCTGGTCGACGTCGACGTAGCTGACCGGCAGCGGCCCGGACGGCCGGGACGACAGCACGGCCGGGATGCCCAGCGCGTGGACCTGGGCGGGCAGCGGATCGTGCTCGTTGCTACTGATCAGCAGGACGCCGTCGACGTGACCCTGCCGCAGGTACCGGATCACCTGGTGCTGGTCGGCGGCGTCGGTGGGCACGACCACCAGGTGCACGTCGTGCGGGCGGAGCGCTCCGGTCGCGCCGGCGGTCACCCGGCCGAAGTACGGGTCGGTGAAGATCCGGTTCAGGAAGGAGTGGTCGTCCGGCCGGTCCGGCTCGCTGATCACCAGGGCCACCGAGTTGGATCGGCGGGTCACCAGGCTGCGGGCGGCGACGTTCGGGACGTACCCGGTCGCGGTGATCGCTCGCTGGACCGCCTCCCGGATCGAGGGCGCCACCGAGGCCGCGTTGTTGATCACCCGGGAGACCGTGGCGCGCGAGACGCCGGCCACCTCGGCAACCTGGTCCATGGTCGGTTGCCGAGGACGCGAGATCATAGAGGCTGCCTGGGTCGCGAGATCATGGAGACTGGTGTATCGGAAAGGTGACCACCATCGCCACCCCGGGCTCGCGTGCTTCGGCGACCGCGTTGCCGCCGTGGGCGACGGCCAACTGCCGGACGATCCAGAGCCCGAGCCCCACGCCCTGCGCCCCACCGACCGCGAACTGGCCGAACAGGCGGTTCCGCAGCTCGTCCGGAATCCCGGGACCGTGGTCACGCACTTCGAGACGGTCGAACCCGCCCTCGCGGGTGATCCGGACGATGATCGGCGGCGCGCCGTACCGCATCGCGTTGGTGACCAGATTGAGCAGGATCTGCTCGAATCGCATCTTGTCGACCCACACCGCGAGGCTCTCGTCTATCTCGACCTGGATGTCGGCATCGGCACGCACGTACAGCAGGGCCTCTTTCACCAGGCTGTGCGCCGGATGGGATCCAAGATCCAGCTTGAGGTGCCCTGAGCTGTCGATCCGGTCCAGGTCAAGCAGCCCGTCGGCGAGCCGGGCGATGCGGGCGGTCTGCCGTAACGCGGCTTCGATCATCTTCCGCTCGTGGCCACCGGCGGCGTCCTCCAACTCTTCGAGGACGCCTCGGACGGTGCTGAGCGGCGCCCGGACGTCGTGCGCGAGGGTGCTGACCATGCCGGCCCGCCACTGCTCGATGCGGGCCAGCCGGGCCCGGTCGTCGCGCAGGTGGCGCGCCTGTGCCTCGATGAGCAGGGCGACCGAGAGCGCGATCGGCATCAGGACGACAGCGCTGCCGAGGATCGCCTGCGGCTGATCGGTGATGATCAGCGGCACCAGGTACGCGAGAGTGGACGGCACCAGATAGAGCAGCAGGATCCAGCGCGGAAAGTGCAGCGCCGCCCACGCGTAGAGCAGTACGAGGAACGGCCCGGTGCCGGTGGCGACGCCGCCGAACGACCAGGTGGACAGGCCGAGCACGCCGAAGGCCACCAGCCCGAGCAGGGCCGGCGCGTGAACGTTGAACCGCCCCCACGGAAGCAACAGGCCGAAGGAGGCGACGATGAAGTCGCAGGCCGCCACGAGGGAGAGCCGCCCGGATCGATCGGGGTCGTTGAGGATGCCGAGCAGCGCGAGCCAGCCCGCGACAGCGAGGAGCACGCCGGCTTGCCGGGCCGCCTCACGCGGCCCGGTTCCTAACAGTCGAAAAGGCCCCGTTTGCACCGGTTATCAGCATACGTGGCCCCTCCCGGAGGAGGGGCCACGATCTCAAGGCCGTCCGTCGGCCCCGCACTTGATGATCGGGCGAATGCAGTCGTTCACCCGCCGTGCCATCTCCTCGACCGGCCACGCGTTGAAGAAGTCGCCGTGCATGGTGTAACCGCCACCCGACGCCAGCCTCAGCCGAGCCGGGTCACCGCTGACCGGGTACCGCATGACCTGCCGCATCTTCGGCACCACGACCGGGTGGGTGGCCGGGCAGGCGTTGTTGACCGGGTACGCCATATGACTCTTGTGATCCGTCGAGTCCAGATTGCGCCCGTCCCAGCAGTGCGGGAAATCGAGGTACGACTCCAGCATCGTGCCGGCCGGGCAGGTCACGAAGTCCGGCGACGACCCGGCGTCCCCGGCGTGCAGGCATGACCACCGGGAGATGGTGTTGTCGGCCGGCCCGGTCGCCTTGGCGTTGCCGGCCACGATCCGCAGTCCGAACGGCAACGGCTGGGTCTGCGCGATCAGGTCGTCGCGTACGCCTTCACCGAGGTAGTAGAAGATCCCGGTGACCGGTTCGACGGGTGCGTTGTCCTGGTAGAGCGTGGGGATCCAGTACGACGACTTGTCGATCGACGGGTTGCAGTTGCTGTTCGCGTTGAGTAGCTGGTCGGCCGTCGAGAACGCGTTCGTCACGGTGCTGCCGAAGAAGCTGTGCATGTGCGACGCGCCCGGCAGGTTCGGGAAGATGATCGGGTCGTCCGGCAGCCGATGGCTGAACGGGCAGTCGGCCAAGAACTCCGCAACCCGGACCGCGCCCGGCGGAATGGTCGGGGTGGTCCCGCCGCCGCTGCCGAACACCTGGAACTCGGTCAGCGACACACCCCACTGCGTCGCCCGCACGGTCGTCTCGAGCCGCACATAACGACCGGTCCCGGTCACGTTCACCGTCTGGCGACCGCCGGTCCCGGCGGCCGTCGAATAGATGGTGGTCCAGCTCTGCGCATTACTCGAGGTCTTCAGAGCAAACCCGCGAGCGTACGCGGACTCCCAATCCAGCACGACCGAAGTGATCGTGGCACTGGCGCCCAGGTCGACCTGCAACCACTGCGGGTCACTGAAAGCGCTGGACCACCGTGTGCCGCCGTTACCGTCGACGGCGTTCGACGCGGGGAAGGCGGCCGACTCGGTCGACGAGGCGGTGGCCGTCTTCCCCTGGGAGAGAAGGGTGTCGGCTGCTGACGCTGACGAAGTGCTGACCAGCAGATATGTGGTGAGAGCGGCGGCCGCGACAAGAGCGAACAAGCGTCTCATTGGTAGACCCTCACGTAGTCGACGAGCATCCGGGCGGGGAACGGGGTGGTGGCGTCGATCGGTCCGGGGAAGTCGCCGCCGACGGCCAGGTTGAGGATCAGGTAGAACTTGTGGTCGAAGATCCACGGGCCACGGGTGTTCTCGACGGTGTCCTTGCTCGCCGTGAAGACCAGGGTGTTGTCCAGGAAGAAGCGGATGCCCTTGCTGTCCCACTCGGCCGCCCACACGTGGAAGTCCTGGGACAGGTCGACGGTCGCGTACTTCTGGCCGTACCCTCCGGCGCCGTTGTAAGCCGGCGCGTGCAACGTGGAGTAAGCCTCGCTGGTGTTGCGGCCGAGGACCTCCATGATGTCGATCTCGCCGTTGTACGGCCACGGGCGGCCCTGCAGGAAGTCGTCGCCCATCAGCCAGAACGCCGGCCACAGCCCGTTGCCCTTCGGCACCTTGACCCGGGCTTCGATCCGGCCGTACTGGACGCTGAACTTGTTGCTGGTGTTCATCCGGTGCGAGGTGTAGTCGCGGCCGTTGGAGGCTTCCTTGCGGGCCTCGATCACGAGCGCGCCGGTGCCGTTCATCGCGGCGTTGGCGCTGTCCGGGGTGTAGTACTGGACCTCGCCGTTCTGCGGGAAGCCCGGGTCGTACGTCCACTTACTGGTGTCCGGCTTGCTGCCGGCTCCGCCGTTGAACTCGTCGGCGAAGACCAGGCGGGACGCGGGGAAGACCGGGTCGGCGGGCTTCGCTGGCGGCGGGGTCGGGTTGCCGCCGGTGCCGTACACGCTGAACTCCCAGAGCGAGTACCCATAGGTGCTGCTGCGGGCGGTGCCGTACATCCGGACGTACCGGCCGGTGCCGCTGGCGTTGATGACGTCCTTGAGTCCGTCGCCTGTGGTGGTCGAGTAGATGGTCGACCAGGTGGCGGCGTCCGCGGAGACCTGGATCTGGTACGCCCGAGCGTAAGCCGGGTCCCACTGCAGCACGACCTGGCTGATCTGGGCGGTGGCGCCGAGATCGACCTGGATCCAGCCGGGGTCGACCCAGCCCGTGGTCGCGTTGGTGGCCCAGCGGCTGGCCGGGTCGTTGTCGAACGCCTTGTCGGCGGTGCACGGGTTGCACTGCGGGTCGTTCTGCTCAGTGGACGCTCTCGCCGGTTTGGCGTAAGAGAGCAATCCGTTCGTCGGGTTCGTGGTGCCGCTCTCGGAGAAGACCTGGAACTCCCAGAAGGAGTAGCCGTAGGCCTCCAGCGCGCGCTGGGTCAGGTTGAGCCGGACATATCGCGCGGTGCCACTCACCGGGATGCTCTGCTGGCCGCCGGTGGCCGTGGTGGTGGAGTACGCGTTCGTCCAGGTGCTGCCGTTGCTGGAGAGCTGGACCTGGAAGGCGCGGGCATACGCCGCCTCCCAGTTGATCGCGACCCGGCTGACCGCGGTGGCGGCGCCGAGGTCGACCTGGAACCACTGCGCGGCGGCGAAGGCGCTGGACCACCGTGTGCCGTTGTCACCGTCGACACCGGAGGCGGCGGGGGTGCCGGCCCACTCGCTGGACGAGGCGGTGGCCGGCTTGTTCTGGGAGACGAGGACCTCGGCCGCCGCGGCGGGGCCGGCGGGTACCGCGAGGAACGCGGCGAGCAGGCCGCCGAGGGCGGCGACGGATAAAAGGCGTCGATTCATGGGCGGGGACTCCTCGGGGGAACGTTTCGGAGTTGTTTCACAGCGAGGACGGAGCTGTGAAAGCGCTCTCTTGCCAAGACTGTGAACGGGCCGTTGAGGGCTGTCAATGCTCGGGAAACGCCGGGGAAGCGCTTTCACAACCGTTCCGGCATGCATAGACGCAGCTCAGTGGGGTATCGATACGGAGAGGCGCCCGTAGGTTCCGGAACCTACGGGCGCCTTCGACTGCGCTTAGACGCGGTACACGCCGAACTCGTAGAGCGAGTAGCCCCACCCGGTCGCCCGCCCGGTCCCGTTGACCCGGACGTATCGGCCCGATCCGGCGACGGTCAGCTCGTCGAAGCCGCCGTCGCCCGCGGTGGTCGTGTGAATCGTGGACCAGTTCGAGCCGTCGTTCGAGGTCTGCACGGTGTAACCGGTCGCGTACGCGGCCTCCCAGGCGAGCCGCACCCGGTTGAACGACTGCACCGAACCCAGGTCCACCTGCAACCACGCCGTGTCGGTCCATTCGCTGGCCCACCGTGTGCCGTAGTCACCGTCGACCGCGTACGCCGGCAGCTGCGGTCCGTTCGTGCCGGTCGGCTGGTAACTGGACGCGGTCACCGGCTTGCCACGGGACAGGTCGATGCCGGGTACGGCCGGCGGCACCACCCGGAACGACCGCTGTTCGATGCCGACGTTGCCGTGGCCGTCGTACGCGTACACATAGATCTTCCAGACGCCGAGCGCCTCCGGTGCGCGTACCGAAAATGATCCTTGCCCGGTCTGGCTGAAAGCCAGATGGCTGAGGCCGCGGTTGGCGGTGATGTGTTTGTCGCTCGCCATCAGGTGGTAGCGGATGAGGTCGCCCTGCGGATCATTCGCGGTCACGGTGACCGAGAATGTTCCCCCGGCCGGCACGCTGGTCTGGTTGCCGACCGTCATCGCGGTGATCTCCGGCGAGGTGTTCGGTGCCTTCTGCCCGGTGTACGCCTCGCGGACCGCGTGGTAACCGAGCCGCCGCCAGCCACCGGTCGTGGTGTTCAGCCAGACGCCGCCGAAGTCGTTCTCCAGGCCGTAGTGGAACAGGGTCGCACCGAGAGCGACGCCCGGATGCCCCTTGATCGCGTTCCACGAGTACGTGTATCCGGCCTTTTTCGCCAGGTCAGAGGGCTCGTTCGGCACTCCGTTGACGTCGTTGGGCACCTCCCACTCCCCGGCCGGACCACCC
Organism: Actinoplanes lutulentus; assembly: GCF_003259845.1. Taxonomy (GTDB): domain Bacteria; phylum Actinomycetota; class Actinomycetes; order Mycobacteriales; family Micromonosporaceae; genus Actinoplanes; species Actinoplanes lutulentus. The sequence goes on along the minus strand of NZ_QLMJ01000021.1, from coordinate 212,193 downwards.
TCGGTGAGGATGTACGGCTTCGTGTAGCCGCCCGCGATCCAGTCCCGTTTCACGGTGTCGATCGCGCCGTAGGAGTTCACGGCGAGCAGGTCCAGTGCCGGGGCGTGCGGCTTGTAGTACGTCCACGCGTGGGTGTACGCATCGGTCGACGTGACCGGATGGTTCGGGTCGGCCGCGTGGATCGCCTCGGTGACCTCGTTGACGAATTTCGCGTAGGCCACCCGGCGCGCCTCGACCACGTCGGCGGCGAGCCCGTAGTTCTGCATCTCCAGGATGACCTCGTTGCCGACATCCCAGAGCAGAACGCCCTGGCGGCCCTTGAGCTCGTTGACCTTGGCAACTATTTCCGCTTTTACCGCGTTTTTGTACGCGGTGTCGTTCACGTAGTCCGTGCCGTGGTTGAGCCACAACCCGACGACCACCTTGATCCCATAGCGGGCCGCGGTGTCGAGCAGCAACGGCGTGTTCGCATCCGGTCCCCAGATGCGGATCGTGTTGACACCCATGTTCGCCAGGTCCCGCATGTATCCGTCGGCGGCGCCCTGCGGCGGACCGTACGTCATGCCCTTGACCTGCCACGGCGTGCCGTTCACGGTCAGCTGCCAGTTCCCCTGGCTGCCGGTGACCTTGACGATGCTCGGCCCGGCCGGGACGGCGGGATCGATCATCGCCGTCGCTGTCGTCCCGGTGCTCCGCGCCACGGTGACCGAGTCGATGCTGAGCACGCCACCCGACGTGGTCTCGGCGGTCGGCGTCGTCCGGCCGTTGTTCACCGCGTTCGGCAGCGACCCACCGATCGCCAGATCGAACCGCAGGTAGAAGCCGTGGTGCACGGCGGCCTGCCACGCGGCCACGCCGACCTGCGACTCACGGACCACCCAGGTCTGCCGCCCGTCAAGGTAGAAGCGGATCTCCTCGTCGGTCTTCGTCCGGTCGATGACCTGCGTGTACTCGTGGTACCCGCTCTGGCACCCCTCGCAGGTCGCGAACCCGGAGGACCGCCCGGTGTACTCGGCGCACACCCCGTCGGGCGCGGTCCCGCAGTGCAGCGTCTGCGCGAGCTGCCCGCGCCCGTTCACGTCGGTCATGATGTCGGTCTCGCCGACACCCGGCCAGTTCGTGAAGTTACCGCGATATGCGGCGCCGGTCGCCCGGAAGCCCGGCCAATAACCCAGGCCGTTCGCCACACTCGGCTGCTTGATCACGGCGGTGAATTTCAGCTGCTCACCGCGGTTCGGAGTGAAGTCGCTGCGTTGCGTCTCGATCCGCCCGGAGGTCCACTTGCCGTCCCCGCCGCGGATCGCCTTGAGGTTGAGCTTGCCGGCGCCGTCCAGATAGACGTTCGCGGTCGAGTCACTCGCCGTCTCCACCGAGCCGGTGCCCCAGTTCGCCGCGCCGCCCGGATATTGCGTGCCGGTCCGCTTGAGCCAGTTCGCCGTGCTCGGGCTCGTGTTCGCGGCGCCGTCGAAGGTGTCCGTCCAGATCGTGGTGAAGGTGTCCGGCGTCGTCGGGGTCGTCGGCGGCGTGGTCGGCGTCGTCTCGCCGAACACCTGGAACTCCCACAGCGAGTAGCCGTAACCGGTCCCCCGCTGCACCCCGTTCACCCGGACATATCGCCCGCTCCCGCTCACATCGAGCGTCTCGGTGCCTCCGGCACCATTGCTTCTAGCCAAGATCGTGGTCCAGGCACTGCCATCGCTCGAGGTCTGGATTTGGTACGCCTTACCGAACGCGCCCTCCCACTGCAGGACGACGCGGCTGATCGTGGTGGTCGTGCCGAGATCGACCCGGATCCACTGACTGTCGGCGGTGGCCGGATCGGCGAACGCACTCGACCATCGGGTGCCCGCATTGCCGTCGACCGCGTTGGCAGCGGCCCAGGCGTCGCCCTCCTGGGACGAGGCGGTGACCGGCTTCCCTTGGGACAGCAGGACTTCGGCGGCGGCGGCCATGTGTGCCGGGACGACACCGGTCAGGCCGAGCACGGTGGCGATGAACGCGAGAAGTAAGGTCAGCCGTTTTCTCATGATCGCACCATTCGAGAAGGGGCAGGGAAAGCGCTCTCCAAGCGAGGCGATTGTTTCGCCCATGTTGCCGACCGTCAATAGACAGCATTGACATCGCCGGTTCCGGAACTGGAGACTGCCCGGGTGTTCGCCAATCACCGGGTATTTCTCGCGGTCGCGCTGAGCGCCGGCCTCTTGTCCGGCACGGCCGGTCTCACAGCTGGTTGCGCCGGTCCAGCGGCAGCGCCACCGGCCACGTCGGCCGCTCCCGGCCTCTCCCCCACCGCGGGCCTCACCGCCGGCAACGCCGGCGCCGGCGGCTTCTCGGCGACCGACAACGCCTGGATCGAGGTGAACATCGCGATGAACGAGCAGATCCTGCCGCTGCTCGACCTGGCACCTGCGCACGGGTCGAATCCGCAGCTCAAGGCGCTCGCGGCAGACCTGACGAAACGGTTCGGGACCGAGCTCGACGACCTGCGGCGGCTGCACGGTGAGGCCGGACTGCCCACCGAGAACCCGCACCTGGGCATGCCGATGCCCGGCATGGTGACGCCCGATCAGGTCACCGAGGCGGCCGCGAAGACCGGCGCACCGTTCGACGTCCTGCTCCGCCAGCACGTCAAGGAACACTGGACACAGAGCGAGATGCTGCTCGGCAGCCTGATGAAATTGGACAGCCCACAGCCCATCGTCGACCTCGCGATCCGCATGAAATCCAACCGTGATTACATCCGGTACACATTGGCCGACATTCCCGAGAATTAATTCGGCGAAAACTGTTATCGGAGAAGCCCGGGGCACGTCGCCCCGGGCTTCCCGTGCTTTATCAGGGCAGTTCGTAGTTCTCGTTCAGCGCCGCGCCACGCTCCGGCTTGTACTGGTCGAAGCCACGCGGGTTGCACTGGAGCCCACCGTTGATGCAGTGCGTCACCAGCGCCGCAAGGGTCCGCGTGTCCCACACGTTGTAGACGTCGTAGTGGAACGAGTACCCGCGCCCACTGGAGAACCGCACGGCGGACATGTTCCCGCTGACCGGCCACGCCATCTTGAACTCGATCATCGGCACGGCCACCGGGTGTGACGCCGGGCAGACCCCGACGATCGGGTACGCCATGTGGCTCTTGTGGTCCGGCGTATCCAGGTGGAGGCCGTCCCAGCAGCTCGGCGCCTGATAGCGGGCGTTGAGCTGGGTACCGGCCGGGCAGTTCGCCGGGATGTCCCAGTTGAACGCGCTGTTACCGCACTCGAACCCCTCGACCGCGCCCGGCGAGTACCGGAACTCGTCCTGCGTGGCCGACGGGCTGCCGACCACGTACCGCAGGCCCGGCGGGAACGGCCGCACGCTGCGGTAGTCGATCACGCCGCTCTTGTAGTAGATGACCTGCGGCCCATCCGGCTGCACCGCCTGGTCGCCGTTGAGCAGCGTCGGCATCCAGTACCCGGTCTTGTCACCGGGCGTGATGCACGACGTGCCGCCCGCCTGCAGGGAAGCCAGCGTCGAATTCGCGTTCGTGGTGCGGTTGCCCATGAACGTGTGCGAGTGCGACGCCCCTGGCAAGCCGGGGAACACGATCGGGTCGTCGTTCAGGTTCGTCCTGCTCACCGAGCAGTTCGCCTGGAACTCGCGGTGCGTCACCGGCGGGTTCTGGGTGGGCGGAACGGCCGTGGACGGTACGACTCCGGTCACCGGCGGGTTCGCGTAGACGTACCCGCTGCCCCCGGTCGGCGGCGGCGTCGACGATGACGTTCCGTAGACCTGGAACTCCAGCAGCGAATATCCGTAGCCGGTGCCGCGCTGGGTGCCGTACATCCGGACGTATCGCCCGGAACCGGTGACCGACAGGTTCTGCTTGCCGCCGGCGCCGGTGGTGGTGCTGTAGATCGTGGTCCAGGCGTTGCCGTCCGGCGACGTCTGAATCTGGAAGGCCTTCGCGTACGCGGCCTCCCAGTCGAGCACGACCCGGCTGACCGTGGCGGTGGCGCCCAGGTCGACGCGGAGCCATTGGGGATCGGCCCACTGGCTGCCCCAGCGGGTGTCGGCGCGGCCGTCGAAGGCCGCGATGGCCGGGGATTCGCCGTTCTCCAGCGACGAGGCCAGGGCGGGGCGGCCCTGGGAGAGGAGGGTGTCCGCGGCCTGGGCGGACTGGTTGCCGGCGACCAGCAGGGCGGCGGCGAGGAGGGTGACGCCGAGGGGCGCCATGAACCGTTTTCGCACGGTGTCTCCTGGGGGTTGAGGACGTTCGGAGACTTGGAGAGCGCTTTCCCAGCATCGGCCTCGTTATCACGTACGTCAATGATTTGAGGTTCCGGAACTGGCCCTTGCCCTCGGTCTGAGGGGTCGGCGGAAAGCGCTCTCCGCGTGCTATAAATTCGGGCATGCAGAGCCAGCGGCTGCCCACGCTCGAAGACGTGGCGCGCGTGGCGGGTGTCTCCCGCGCGACCGTGTCCCGCGTGATCAACGGCATCCGCAACGTCGACCCGCAACTGCACGAGCTGGTGTGGAGCGCCGTCGACCAGACCGGCTATGTGCCGAACAAGCTGGCCCGATCGCTGGTCACCCGGCGTACCGGGACGGTGGCCCTGGTCGTCTCCGACTCCGAGACGCACGACGACGACCCGTTCATGAGCCGGTTCTTCTCCGACCCGTACTTCGGTCGCGTCGTCGGCGGCCTGATGAGCGTGCTCCGCCCGGCCGGCGTTCAGCTGGCGTTGCAGATGGTCGGCGCCGACGGCCACAAACGCCTGGTCGGCGACCTGCGCAACGGCCAGGCCGACGGCGCCGTGGTGCTGTCCCTCCCGGCGCACGACCCGCTGCCGGGCATGCTCGCCGACAACGGCATCCCGGCCGTCCTGATCGGACGCCCACCCGAGCCGGTCCCGATCAGTTACGTCGACCTGGACAACTCAGCCGGCGCCGCCCTGGCCGCCGACCGCCTGGCCGCCCGCGGCTGCACCTGCCCGGCCGTCATCTCCGGCCCACCCGACGTACCCGCCAGCGTCGACCGCATCTCCGGCTTCCGCCACACGATGGCCCGCCACGGCCACGCCTGGCTACCTTCGGCCAGCGGCAACTTCACCCAGGAGAGCGGCGCCGAGGCGATGCGCTCGCTGCTGTCATCCCACCCGGCAATCGACGGCGTCTTCGTGGCGAACGACCTGATGGCCCTGGGCGCCCTCCTGGTCCTGCGCGACGCGGGCCGCCGGGTGCCGGAGGACGTAGCGGTGATCGGCTTCGACGACTCCAGCGCCGCCTTGGCAGCCCGGCCGGCCCTGACAACGGTCCGCCACCCGCTGGAGGACATGTCGGCGGAGGCAGCCCGCCTACTCCTGACCCGCCTCGACGACCCCACCACCCGAGTCACCTCCATCATCTACGAACCCACGCTGGTCCCTCGCCAGACCGCATGACCGACGTTATGGGCTCCGGCGTAACAACAGCCGAAGCGCCCCTGTCACGCCGGTGTTAGGCCCCACCCACCAAGCTCAAGCCCATGCCCAAGTGGAAGCAGCCAAGACCCTCCCGAGCCGACCAGGACCCAATCCCACCGCGAGCTAAGGCCGGCGCGGGAAGACCGAAATGTTGGCGCCGGTGAGCTCACGCACAAGCGGCCTGCGCGCGCTGACCGCCCCAAGGACACCGGTGAACGCACGCGAACAAGTTCCGCGCGCTCACCGCCCAACCGGTCCGCGTGCACTAACCGCCCCGCCCAACCAGTCCGCGTGCACTAACCGCCCCGCCCAACCAGTCCGCGCGCGCTCACCGCCGCTGCCCGAACGTTCGGCGTGCGCTGGCGGACCGCCCAAACGGGTCCGCGTGCGCTCATCGCCCCAGCGCAAGCATCCCGCGTGCGTGACCGTTCCTTCGGGGCTGGCCGGTCGGGGCCGCTTGCCGACCGTGCGAGATCTTGGCGATTCGTGGTCAGTCGAGTTTCGCCATTCCGTAGACGACCGGTGGCGGGTTCGGGCGGCGCGCCGGCTCGCTCCAAGGCGTTGTTCAGACAGATCTTGTGCGGTTCGGCCGTCCCATCGACCACAAACTCACGAGTTCAGGATGGCTGCCGCCGTGGCCTGTCGATTGCGGAGTGGTCTGCGGCGCCTTGGTGCCGGGAGGAAGCCGTCGAGGGCCGGCTGCGCCGCTACTACGCGCTGCCACCACGATGTTGGAGAGTTTCGGGTTTGTGGAGTCCCGTGGGGGTCAGAGCACCCACAGAATTCCAAGATCGGCCTGCGCCAGCGGCGTCCCTTGCCGAATGATCACCCTCCGTGAGGGTTCGGCGAGTGACGTCGCCGACCACCTCGCCCCAACAATGGCGAAACTCGAGCGGTCAGCATGTGGGCGGGAGGCCGCCAAAAACGGGGTAAAAAGGTCCTGCGACGGCAGGCAGGAGGCGGTAGGCGAGCGGCCAGCAAACGAACGCAGGCAAGCGGTTGGCGCCCACGGGCAACGTCGCTGGTGGCGGGCGGCGCATGGCCGGTGGCGCGTGACAGGCGGCCGGCCGTGCACGTCGCGTGACAGGCGGCCGCCCGTGCACGTCGCGTGACAGGCGGCCGCCCGCACACACCGCGTGACAGGCGGCTGGCTGCGGGCGGCGCATGACTGGTGCCCGGCCGGATGCCGTCGGGGCTGCCGGCCGGGCTTTGGGTCAGCTGCCGCTCAGCGTCTGGATGACGCCGCCGGTGAGCAGGCCCTGGTAATAAGCGCCGCCCGGGTAATACGTCGCGGTTGTCGTGCCGTCGACCGCGTCGATCGTCCAGTTGACCGCCAGCGTCTGCAAGGCGGTTACGTTCGCTGCCTTGGACGTGCCGGCGGTCAGGGTGCAGAGGATGTTCGTGCTGGAGCCCTCGGCGTCACAGTGTGAGCCCGTCGTGAGCCGGACTCCGAGGAAGTCGCGGTCCAGGTCGGTGGTCAGCTGTACGGTGCCGCTGGCGTCGCTGTTCGCCAGGTACGGCGGGGACGAAATGGTGCGGATCGGCAGGGATGTGCCCGCGATCCCGGCCAGGCCGGTCGCCAGGTTGTTGCCGAAGATGGACTTCACCGGGTCGAGCAGCTGCACGTACTTCAGGTTCGCGAACGCGCTCGGGTAGCTCGTACGCAAGCTGTTGGCAAGGTAGGTGACCGCTTCGCCGCCGGCGGAGTGACCGGCGAGAACGTATTTTGCCGGCAGCGTGCTGCCGGCGCGACCGGCAATTTTGGCCGCCGTGGCGTAACTCTTCGCGAGCGCACCGCCGGCGTTTGTGGCGTTGCCGATCCAGCCGGCCACGCTGTTGAGGAAGACGGTGTTGTTGCCGAGGTTGTTGACCGTGCAGCCGTAGATGTCGGCTGACGACAGCGCCGGCGCGAAGACGAGGAAGCCGGCGGCCTGATATTTGCGAGCCAGGTCAGCGACGTTGTCGTTGGCGCGGGAGAAACCGTGCTGCAGGTAGACGAGCGCCTTCGGGCTGGTCGTGGCGGGGAAGTACCAGTCGGCGTCCGGTGTGTAGTTGTAGATCCAGCAGGGGACGGAGATCTCCCCGTCGACCTCCACCGCGGCGGCCTGGGCGGCCTGCGGGGTGGCGACGAGGGTGGCAGCGGTTAGAGCGAGCGCAGCGAGAACGCGGCGCAGGGACAGAGACACGGGACCTCCAGTGGTCAGCCGTAACACTCTCCGAAACAGTGTTTCCATTAACAAGTGTTCACTGTGAACTGTCAAGAGGTCAGCAGATCCAGACGTAGAGGGACGCCCCGGCCTTCACCGCCTCGGCGGCCAGGCCTGCCACCTCGCCCAGCAGGTCGTTCGCCAGCTCCTCGTCGATTTCTTCGCCCTCTTCGGCGCGCAGCTCGATCCACCGCGAGGCAAGCCTGTTCAGCGCGGGAGCATCGGCTGCGGCCAGGGCCTCGGTGAGCGCCGGCGGAAACGCCAGGACCACCGGCTCGTCGGCGTCGCTGACCATGTCCGCGCCGCCGTCGTCCTCGACCTCGTCCAGGTCCCGGCCGGTGGCGAGGCTCTCCCACTCGGTCAGCGTGGTCCAGACGTCGAAGTTGCCGTACTCCGCGATCGCCAGGTCAGCGCCCGGGCCGGAGCCGGCGAGGGCGGCAGCGACGGCGTCATCGGCCACGACAAAGAACGTGATGATGGAACTCATCGCCGCATTATGGAGACGCTACAAAGCTCGGCGCCGCCGGATCACCGTGACACCCCAGAACACCAGCGGAACCAGGATCACACCCAGGCACGCGATCGGCACCAAGGCCCAGAAGATGATCGGCCGGGCCGGGAACGGATTCGCCGCCGGCACCGCGCCACCGAACGCTCCCGCCTGCAGCAGATCCTGGGCGACATCCATGGTCAGCACCCCGTCCGGCGGATCCAGCAGCGTGCGCGCCTCGCCACCCGGACTCAGCGACTGCAGCGTGACATGTCCGGTCTCATACCAACCGGTGTCGTTCCATCCCTGGACCGACCCGTCATCGATGGCCTCCCGGTACGCGCCGTCCTCCGGCGAGTACCGCAGAACGACCAGGTCCCGGCCCCGACTCCAGCCGAGCACCCGGACGGCACTCCCGGTCACCGCCGGAAACGCCGGCCCGGCGACAACAGCACCGGTGACAGCGTCGAGATACGTGATCGTCCAGCGCCGAGCCGCCAGGGCATCCCGGTCACAACGATCGAGACAACCCTCCAGCTGACTGATAGCGATCAGTTTCCCGTCGGGACTGAACGCGCCCGTCCCACCCAGATAGGCCCGGTCGCCCAGATCGGTGGTCCAGGCCGCTTCCCCGGCACGGTCGACAAGCATCACCGACGTGCCCGAACTGACCGCGATGTGACGGACGTCCGGCGCGAACGCCGCCCGCGACGCACTACGCCGGGTCCAGCCCAGAATCCGGTCACCGATCGGCGCGACGGCGCTGGTCTCCAGGTCGAGCAGCGCGAGATGGGTGTCGTCGCCGGCGTAGACCTCGGCGAGCACGGATCGCCCGTCCGGCGCCCACGCGACCGGTCCGGACCACCCCGGCGCCTGCGTCGGAGCCGCCGCGACCGCCAGATCAGGCGCCGGATACACCCTGCTGGCACCGCTCTCCAGGTCGATCACTTCGAGGCCGTCCTGGTCGACCGCCGGCCGCACGACGCGCCTGCCGTCCGGCGAGAGCAGCACGTCCTCGCCCGCGACGATCGAGTCCCACCCGCCGTTCAGCAGCGTGCGGTAATCCCCGCCGCGCCCCACCACGGCGATCTTGCCTTCGGAGTCGAAGATGTCGGTGCCGTTGAAGCCGATGGTGTCGCCACCGACCAGCATGGACGCACGCCCGGGCGGATCCATGTCGACGGTGGCCTGCCACATCCAGGGCAGTTCGAGGCCGCTGGGCACCACGTCACCGGGCGCGTCACGCCAGGGCCGCGCCACGCCGGCGGCGGCAAGCCCGACGACCGCCACGCCGATCAAGATCTTTTTCCACACCCGACAGAGTGTGCCTGCTCAGGTCAAGAGCGCAACCCGAGCGCGGAGCGCTCCTCCAACCAACCAGCGAGGGTACGCGTAACCGGCGCCGTCAGCCCGTGCCCGACAGGATCGCGACGCCCGGTCACGTCCGCCCCCGACTCGTCGTGCAGGTACTGCCACGTGCGGTCGAGCAGCTCCCGCGGAATCACGGTGTCCTGATCACCCTGCGCGACGAAGACCGGGACACCGGCAAGCCGCCCACCGTCAACCGGAACCCCGGCATCAAACGGCAGGGTGCCGTAAAGGATGGCCGCCCCGGCATAACGCCCCGGATCGTCGAGCAGGAGCCCACCGGCAAAAGCCGCTCCCCCGCTGAACCCGACCAGCACCACCGGCCGCCCGACCGGCACGGCGGCGTCGAGCCAGCCCCGGAACCAGTCCATCCCGGTCCGCAACGACGACGCGACGGGCCGCCCGATCCCCCGGTTGGCGAACCACGCGAAACCAGCGCCTTCGCTGATCGGGGCGCGCACGGCCGCGTACCCAAGACCGGCCGGAAGGTGCGCGGAGAGCGCAAGAATCTCGCGCTCGTGCGACCCGCGCCCGTGCAGCAGCACAACGAGCGGAGCCTCAGGATCGTCCGATCCGGCAGTAGCCACAACGGGCGCATCAATAGTTGCCACGTCAACAACCTAACCCCAGAAACTTGAAGCGTCAACCTTTCCATCCGCTGTGGCGTCAGGAGGTGGCACCGGTCAGATGGTCCGCGATCGCAATCACAGCCTGGGGGCACACCTGGCCGAGAGCGAGCAGCGATAGATGCCAGTGCGGCCCCTGAAGTAGTTCGACCAATAGGTCCTCGGCTTCAGGGACTGCTCTTGCAGCCGCCACTGCGGCCAGGGCCTCGGCCCGGGAATCCGGCACCACGATGGTCTGCGCCAACGAGTACGCGGCAGCCCCCGCGCCCGCCGCGATCAGGGCAGCGCCTATCGCGACCTGCACTGCGGAACGCGAATGCTGGTCGTGAATCATGGCGCACGACGCCTCAGCCTGCGCCGTGAACTGCGCGGCGCGGTCAGGGTCGATGCCCGCCAGCGCAACCGCAATGCCGGCCTTGGCACGCGCCTGATGCTCGATCGAGGTGAGCTCGACAGAGATCTGCTCGGCTCGATCGACTTGCCCGGACGCAGCCATGGCACACGCCACCGCGATCTGCACCTCGTGTTGCCAGTCCGACCGCGGCATCAACAACACGAGACGGTACGCATGGCGCGCCAGTGCGTAAGCGCGGTCCTGATCGATTCCGGCCACCCGCTCGGCCAGGTGTGCCAGTGCGTGAGCGTGCCAGCCCTGCCGGGCGTCGTGCTGCTCCTCGCCAAGCTCGGCAACCAGCGCCTCTGCATGGTCCAGCAGTTTGCCGGCCGATCCGGCGTCAGATTCCTTGGCAGCGTCCACGAACGCGCTTGCCACCCTGCCCAAAGGCGGGCCGCCCGGTGACGCCCACTGGGACGCGGCCACAGACCTCGCGATCCGCTCAGCTGTCACCAGGTGACCACTCGCGGCGGCAGTTCTGGACACTCGCCCGAGCGTGACCTCCTGCCGGATCGGCTGGGCCAAGGTACGCGCGAGGTTTTCGGCGCTCTCCAGCATCGCACCTGCCCGTTGCCTGTCACCGGTCACCGCGACCGCCTCGGCGGTCAGCACGAGGAGTGAGACCTGGTCCTCGACGTCCCACACGTCGCGGGCCAACACTTCGATTCGCTCGAGAACTGCGGCGGCCTTGCGCCGGTCGACTGTATCGAGCGGCGCGACGATGCTGAGCAGTGACCACATCTGCTGGTCCGCATCGGTAACGGACTTCGCTGCCGCCTCCGCCAGCTCACACGTGTCCATGACCAAATCATCTTCGTCGAGGACCGCATACGCCTGGGCCAGAAGAGCGTATCCACGGACACGCTGGCTCGGGTCAGCGATACCCTCCACCGACTTTCCGGCCTGGACGACAAGGTCACGGGCACTGTCCGCCCGACCTGTTCGTGCCATAGCCTGCAGAACCTGGACACAGGCGCGCACCCGGAGATAGCCATCGGCCGGCGCCTGAGCCGCCACCTTCGCCGATTCGAAGAGTGCGGCAGCAAGCCCGCTCACACGGGCGGCGACGGCCACTCGGCCCGCATCGGCCAATGCCACCGCCCGCCGATCGACCTGTCGGATGGCGCGGGACAGGTCGACCGCCAGTGCCACCAAGGCCTCGACCCGGAAGCCGTCGGCCGAGGCCGACGCCCGGACCAAGTCATTCATCCGGGCCGCCCTGCGGATCTCGCTCCCGATGGCCGGAATCAACGCTGTGGCCTGCTCGGCCAGACGCCGGACGATGTCCAGTTGCCCCGCCCCTGCGGCGGCAAGCACCACGCCGGTCAACGCCGAAACCCTCTCCTCGTTACCCTGAATTGCTCGTGCCGCATTCTCTGCCGCCGCCAGCTCACCAGCTGCCAGCAATACCGCGACGCCCGGCAATGTGTTGCGGACGGCGTTGTCCCACTCCAGATTCACCAGCCTGTCCACTCTTAGCCGGTCGCCAGCGCGGGACGCGGCCAGCATCAATGCGCTGACAGCCCAGCTCCGCCGTCTCGGATCCGGAATCCCATCAGCCACCCGTTCCGCAAAATCGAGGTCGCCGGCGGCAACGGCCGCTTCGGCAACCTCCGCCATCGCCCTGCTTCGCTCCGAAGAGTCCCGGAGACAGCGAGCAAGGATCTCGGCGCGGCTGAGATTGCCGGCCCGGCCCCACGCGCCCGGCAACGCCACCGGAACATTGCCGGCACGAACCTCGAGTTCGTGGCGGTGGACGGCGAGGCTTGCGATCGCAGGCAGATCGACAGGTTCACTGACGGCAAACGAACTGCTGGTTGCCGAGATCTCGGCAAGAGCCACGTAGTCCCCGCCCGTGGTCTCCTGCATGCGGGCGTGCCGTTGCGCATCAGTTGCGCATTCAAGCATTCTCGCTTGGTCGCCGGTCGACTGGAGCAGGACGAAGTAGCCGGCCAGCAGATAGCCAGGAGTTCCCGGCGGCCATCCCCGTTGCCGATAGCCATCCGCCCATGCGTGCAGTCGATCCCGGTGCGCGCTAAGCCGGGCCTCACCCAATCGCCGTACCGACAGCCGCTGAAGTTCTTCGTGGGCGAGTCCGTACTTGGTGAGCTCAGGCCGCCAGCGTCCGGCTTGCGTGGCGAAAGTTCGGGCCGACACCTGTTCCAGGTGTTCCTCCACATCCCATACCTCAATATTGGACAATTCAGCCAGATCCGTGACGCTCAGCCCTCCACCTGAAGCAGTCAACAGACCAAGCAACTTCTGATCTTCGGCGCTGCCGTGGATCAGCTGTTTCAATTCCCGCTCGGCGTCCTGCCGGACCACCTCGGCATGCGGTGACCGCGCCAAGTCTTGAACGATTCCGGGGTCACGCAACGGATGCCGCTGTGACACGTCAACAGGCACCGGCGGGTGAGGTCGACTGGCGACGACCACCCGTAGGCCCTCCGGCGGGTCGGCGGGCAGGAGTGCAGCGATGCTGTACGCGTCTGCTCCAGCCGTGACGCCGCGATCCTCATCCAGACCATCGACAACAAGCACCAGCCGACGCCCTTCAGCGGCTCGAGACAGCATCCCAGCCAGATGCGCCTCCCGCGTGGACTCGGTGAGCAGCGGAGGCAGCGGTTCTGCGAGAAGTTCGGCCAACTGCTCGATAAGGACCTCAGCGAAGGCAATCCGGTCGTTCTGCCCGGCGAAGCGCGCGGTCACGAAGAACGAGACCACCGCGACGCCGTCCGGCGGATGCAGAACGAACCATGACATCAGCGCGGACTTGCCAGCCCAGGCCGGAGCGCGCAGCCACAGATAGCCGGGACCAGGCGCAGTGCAAAACGTCACGAGACGGGCGTACTCAGCTTCCCGCTCGATCAACTCGTCGGGCGCGATGGCACGGACTCTTTCACGGTACGCGGACCGGACCCGCGTGCCCGGAACCTGATTCACCGTGAGGTTGTCGATCCGGCCGGTGTTGGCGACCCCGCCGTGACTCGCGGTGGAATGGCCCGTGTCGCGTACCGTCTCGTCTCGCCGGTACGCGCTCACTCGCCGGCCCCGGTGTTGGCGTGCCCGCCCCGCTCGGCCTTCGCATCGCCCGTAGCCGTCGCTGTCGCATCGGTATCACCAAGCAGCCCTGTGTTGGCCAGGCTTCCGGCACCTGTCGCCGTGGCGTCGCCAGTCCGGCGGGCCGAACGAGAGCCGTGCACGGGGCGACGCCAGGCCAGCCAGGCCAGCGTCGTGCCGATCGCTCCGATCACCACGCCGGAGATCGAAACCCACTTCTCGGCACGGTCCAGACCTTGACCAGCAAGGATCGTCGTAGCGACAGCGACCGCAAGCCCTGCCGCCACAACCGCCACGATCACTTTGAGTACGCGGGCCGTCACGATCCCAGGGTAGGGGCCGGGAGGCAATGAGTCACCACTCTGGTCGGAGCACCGGGGCGATCGACCGCCACAGCTTCAGACGGTTACGGAAAGCAAATGATCTCTACTGTGGAATGTTTACGCTGTGTAGTGAACGGCTGACGACGGCGGGGCGTATCCACTGTTGCGAGGGTCACATCGCCGACGGAGGAGGGCATCATGACGGTCCGGGAACTGCACCGCCAAGAGGCACAACATCACACGGGCGCGATCTTGCGGAGCCACGGGCGGTTCGCTCGGCAGTTCGAGCTCGACGGGCACGTGATCACGCTCGGTGTCGAGCCAGGGGTGCGCGGCGGGCTGTACTACCTGCCATCGGCGCCGCGCTGGGACGACGGCACGCCGGTCCCGCGCGACATCGTGACCCGGCTGCAGCCGATCATCGAAGAGGTCGAGCGCTTCTGGGGAACCTGGCCGGAGTTCCGCGCGACCCTCTAGTTCTGCTGGTACGTGTTTCCCGGTTGCTGGTCGTCGGCGCCGGAGCCGGTGTCGGCCGCGGCCATCCGGATCGGCACGGCCAGCAGGACCACTGACGCGATCACGGCGAGCACGATCCGGGCCCTGCGCAGGGAGCGCCACCACGGCAGGGCCCAGAGAATCAGCCACAGCGCCGCGAAGATCACCACGTGCTCGCCGATCAGGCCGAGCGTGAGTTCCTCGCAGCCGTTCGCCGTGGCGACACCGCGGCAGATCGCCGGCGACGAGTCGCCGGTCAGCAGGACGAACCCGAGGATCATCGTGAGCGGCGGTGCCAGCACGAACGTGGCGATCGGTGTGAGCAGCCAGCCCACGATGTCCCGTTCCCGGCGCTGCTTAACGGGCAGAGCCGGATCGGTCGCCACATCAGGTTGATCGATGGACATGGCTGCGATCCTAGCCGGATCGATCACAGCGGACGGTACGGAGTCAGCGTGGCAGGTTGTGCTTGCGGTGGGTCACCTTCTCGACGAGGGAGGCCGGGAGCAGCCGCCGCAGCGCGAAGACGAACGGGGCGTTGCTGCCTACCGCGTACCGCTGCCGCGGCCGCCGCGCCTCGATCGCGGTCACCACGGTCCGCGCCACGCGCTCGGCGGTGATGCCGGTGCTCTCGTTGCGGTCCAGCGCGGTCAGCATCCGGTCGAAGTCGCCGCGGTGCGGGGAGTCCGCTGCGACGTATTTGGTGCGGCGCTCGCTGATGCCGGTGTTGATCGAGCCGGGTTCGACAGTGGTCAGCCAGACGCCGAACGGCGAGTACTCGTGCCGGGCGCCGTTGCTGAAACCCTTGATCGCGGCTTTCGTGGCGACATAGGACGACCGGTACGCCAGCGGGAACGACGCCAGCATCGAGCCGACCATGACGACCCGGCCGTACCCTCGCTCGCGCATCCCGGGCAGCGTCAGCTGCGCGAGCCGCACCGGGCCGAGCACGTTGACCTGGAAGAGCCGCCGCAACGCCTCGGTGGGCAACTCCTCAAGGGGACCGGACTGGCTCTCCCCCGCGTTGTTGACCAGCACGTCGACGCCGGCGAGGACGTCCGCGAGCTGCTCGATCGAGTCGTCCGAGGTGAGGTCGAGGGCGACGTACTCCACCCCGGCGGCACGCTGCTCGGGCTTGAGCGCGTCGGGATCACGGCTGGTGCCGATCACCCGGTATCCACGGCCGGCCAGGGCCGCCGCGGTCGCGAGCCCGATCCCCGACGAGGCTCCAGTGATCAATGCGGTCCGGGTCATCGGAGCACCATACCGATTACCGGCCCGGCGAAGGGTCAGTGATCCGAGCGGGTCACCAGGAACGCGAGCAGGACGGGCGCGATGCCTGCCACCGCGGCCGCCAGGGCCAGCAGGTGGTTGCCGGAGGCCAGGGAGGCCCAGGCGTTGCGGCCGGCGACGAAGAGGATCATCGCCAGTGAAACCCAGAGCAGGCCGGTCGCGATCCGGCGGACAGGCGCGGGGGCCTGTGAGGTCTGCACAGTCATCGGCTTCTCCCGAAAAAGTGAGCGTCGTCGATCCATTCTGTTCAGCGGCGTACGCCGGGAAAACGTCACCACTGCACAGCGTGAAGCCTCACTTACCCAAGTCGGTGTGATCTCATGTCCGTTATGGATCTCGGGATCGCGGGGCGTACCGCCCTCATCGTCGGCGGCAGTGGACTGATCGGCCGGGCGGTGGCGTCCGCCCTGCTCAGCGAGGATGTGAAGGTCGTGCTCGCCGGCCGGGACGCGGCGCGGCTCGCGGCGGTCGCGAAGGAGCTCGGTGGTGCGCCGGGCACTGTCACCCTCGACAACCGGGACCAGGCGTCGGTCAACGCGGCCGTCAACGAGATCAGCGAGATCGACATCCTGGTCAACTCGGCGGCTCCGCCGGCGCACACCCTGGACCCGTCGCTCGACCACAACCCGGAGCAGATCCTGGCGGCGGTCGACGCGAAGACCATCGGCTATCTGCGCACCATGGACGCCGTCCTGCCGCGGATGCGGGCGAACGGCTTCGGCCGGGTCGTCAACATCAGCGGCCAGAACGCTTTCACGACGCGTACCGTCGTGGGGTCTGTCCGCAACAGCGCGGTGATCACCGCGTCGAAGGCCTTGGCCGACGCCTACGTCGCGTCCGGGGTCACGATCAACGTGGTCAATCCGGCGATCGTGACGGCGGAGCCCCGGGACGGGATCGAGCCGGCCACCGGCGGCGATTCAACGCCGCAGCAGGTGGCCGGACTCGTCGTGTACCTCGCGTCGATCCACGCGGCGGCGATCACCGGCGAGTCCATCGCCGTCGGCCACCGCGTGCTCGGCGTCCAATAACCAGATCTATGCGCGCATCACGGTGGCGATCGGGATGCCCGCCGCGCGCAGCGCCGGGATGAAACCGCCCAGCACGCCCGCGATGATCCCGGCGAGGATGCCGGCCACGCCGGCGTCCCACGGGAACTGGACGTTCGCCAGCAGCGGTTCCGAGCCGCCCAGCACCATCGAGACGATCTTGAGGCCGGCGATGCCGGCGCCGATCGCGGCGGCCGCGGTGAGCAGGCCGGTCAGCATCGTCTCGGCGAGCACGATGCCGGCCAGCAGCGTGCGTGGTGTGCCGACCGCGCGGCGCAGTGCGAACTCCTCGACCCGTTCGCCGACCGTGGCGAGGCCGACGTTGAGGATGCCGGCGACGCCGATCAGCAGGACCAGCCCGGCCATCGAGAGGAAGATCAGCCGCATCAGCATGAGCTGCTTCTCCATCTCCTTGCGGTTCTGGACGACGTTGACGTAGGACTCGGCTCCGGCGCCGCGCAGCCGGGACTGCAGCACCTGCTCGACCGGGCTGCCGGAGGACGTCATGACCGTGATCTGGCCGCCGAAGTTCGGGTCGATCAGGCTGCTCGTCGGCATCCAGTTGGTCAGTTCGTCCTGCCGGACGTACGCCCGAGGCTGGTAGTCCCCGTCGTGCACGACACCGACGATCTGCGGGGTCATGTTCGCCTTGGCGCCACGGACCCGCATCTCGGCCGGCACCTGGTGATCGCGGAAGCCCTTCGCGGCCTCCTCGTTGATCACGATCTTCGGGGCCAGCGACGGGACGGTGTCGAAGGCGAGCCAGTCGCCGGAGACCGGGCGCAGCGGGCGGAACGTCAGCAGGTCGCCGGCGACCGCGGTGAGCACCACTTCGATGGCCTCGCCGGTCGGCGGACCGGGTACGCAGTTCCCGACGTTGTCGCAGATCTCGGTCGAACCCCAGGCACCCTGGTCGAACGGCGCCCCACCCGGGTTGATCGGGCTGACGCCGGGCTCACCGATGATCGCCGAGGTGCCGATCAGGCTGACCGCGTCGTTACGGCCGGCCACCGTCTCGGAGACGATCGACGGGGACTTCTCGTGCGGCATCACGTCGATGACGACAGTGCCGTCGTACCCGGACTGGAGCTCGACGTCGGACATCAGGGCGCGTTCGGCGATGCTGGCGCCGGCCTGCACGGTGACCACGGCCAGCACACCGAGGAACAGGCTGATCATCGAGAGCAGAGTGCGCAGCTTGCGGGCCCGGATGCCTTGCAGGCCGATGATCAGGGAGGACCGGAACCGGCCCGACAGGCGCATCATGCGTGCACCCTCCCGGTCTCCGTCAGCACCCCGTTGGCCAGGCTGAGCGTGCGGCCCATCCGGGCGGCGTGGTCGCGGTCGTGGGTGACCAGGATCAGGCCGCAGCCGCGGTGGGTCGCCGCGGAGAGCGCGTCGATCACGGCGGCTCCGGTCTCGGTGTCGAGGGCGCCGGTCGGCTCGTCGGCCAGCAGCACCCGCGGGTCGCGTACGAGTGCCCGGGCGATGGCCACCCGCTGCTGCTCGCCGCCGGACATCTTGGTCGGCCGGTTCTTCGCCAGGTGCGCGATGCCGACCAGGTCGAGCGCTTCCATGACCCGGACCCGGCGCTGCCGGCGGGGCAGCCAGCCCTGGCCGTTGACCAGCGCCATCGCCACGTTCTGCGCGGCGGTCAGGTGCTTGAGCAGGAAGAACCGCTGGAAGACGAAACCGTAGTGCGAGCTGCGCAGCTTGGCGGCCTTGCGCTCGGGCAGCCGGCTGATCTCCTGGCCGTCGAGCAGGTAACTGCCCGAGTCCGGCCGGTCGAACAGGCCGAGGATGCTGAGCAGCGTGCTCTTGCCGGAGCCGGAACGGCCGACGATGGCCACGCTCTCGCCGGCGTGCACGGTCAGGCCGACCCCGTCGAGGATGGTCCGGGGCTCTTCCTGACCCTTGAGGATCTTGGTGATGCCGGTCAGCTCGATCAGGGGCTGGTTCATCCGCCCTGCCCCGGCTGCGGCTGCGCCTCGGCGGTCGGCAGGTTCGGACCCGGGATGGCGATCGTCTCGTCACCGGTCAGACCCTTCTTGATCTCGATGACCTTGCCGTCGGTCATGCCGAGGGTGACGTCGACGGTCTTGCGGTTGCGGTTCTCGTCGACGATGTCGACCTTGCCCTTGCCCTGGCTGCCGGCGACCGCCTCGACCGGCAGGACCAGCACGTCCTTGGCCTTGCCGGTGACCACGTCGAGCGTCACCTCGGCGCCGTTGATCAGCTGGACGGTGTCCGGCGGGGTGCAGACCAGCTGCAGGCCGGTCGGCTCGGACCCGCCGCCGCGCGACTCGGTCGACGGCGCCTCGGTCTCGACCGGGTTCGGCACCGGGCCGCCGGACGCGTTGGGCGCGGCCGTGGTCGGCAGCGGCGCCGCCGGGATCACACCGGCCGGCAGGGCCGCGATGGTGCCCTTGGGCTTGCACTTGAACGGGCCGGGACCGTTCTTGATCTGGCCGGTCACGCTGGAGACGGCGCCGGAGATCCGGTACGCCTGAGCGCTGTCGATGTCGGCCACGATGCCGTACCCGCCGTGCCGTGCCGAGATGATCGGCATCCCCTTGGAGACCTCGGAGCGGTCGTCCATGAGCCGGCCCGCCATCACCGAGCCCTTCGGGATGGTCACCTCACGGGGCTGGCCGCTGTTCCAGATCGTCGCGACCCAGACCGGCTTGCTCGCCGGCAGCGTCGACGGCTGGCGCGACACGTACCGCACCTCGCCGGCGAGCGGCGCGACGACACCGAAGACCGGGTTGATGGCGACCTTGCCGGCCAGGCTGATCTTGTTGGTCAGGTCCTGCCGCTCCGCTTTGACAGTGGTCAATACGGTGCCGCGCTCCTCGAGACCGGGCGTCGGGGCCGTCTCGTCCTCAGACGTGCAGCCGGTGAGGAGCAGCACTGCTGCCGCTGTCACCGCCCCCGCACGGGCAAGTACGGATATTTTCACGGTCCCTCATCCCCTGAGCCGGCATGAACCCGGCCAAACATGATCTCCAATGCGCCTGGCGCGGAGCAGACGGTACAGGGCCCCCGCAACTCTGTGCAGAACCCTCAACCCGACCCAGGGTCGGCCGATCGGAGCGCTATGAACCAGTGGCGCCGGCGCGCGATCCGTGTCGCCGCCGCCTATGGCTTCATTCCGGCGCTGCTCTGTGGCGCCTATCTCGCGGGTACCTGGGACGGCCCCAACCGTGCCCCGATGCTGGTTGTGGTGCTGGTCATGATGCTCTTCGCGACCGGCGGATGGCTGGCCGCGAACCGGCTGAGCGAGTCCAGGATCTGGTGGCGGGTTCCGTTGCTCACCGGCGCCCTGATCAACCTGGCCGGCGACACCGCCCTCGGGCTGCTCGACGGCGGCGCGGCCGGTCCGCTGGGCACGCTCCTGCCCGCCTCGGCGGTGTTCCTGGCGATCACCGTGCCGCCCCGGGCGTTCCTCGGGTTCTCGGTGCTGAGCGTTCTCGCGTACGGAATCCTGGTCTTTTTCGGTGATCCGCCCCCGCCGGGCTATGCGATGGTGCACCTTCTCGCCTATGGCGCCGCGGCGGTCCTGTGCCTGCGTCACTCGACCATTCTGGCGTCGCTGCGCCGCCGCCTGTCGCACGCGTCCCGGACAGACCCGCTGACCGGCTGCCTCAATCGGCGGGGTTTCGACGAGCGTGTCGCCGCCGAGCTGGCAAAGGGCCGGACGACCACGCTGGTCCTGCTCGACCTCGACCACTTCAAGAGCGTGAACGACACCTACGGTCACCAGGCCGGCGACGATCTGCTCGCCTGGGCGGGTCACGAGCTGCTGGCCGAGGTACGCGCCACCGACGCGGTCGGCCGGCTGGGCGGCGACGAGTTCGCGATCCTGCTGCCCGGCACGGATGCCGCCGAGGCCGCCGAGATCGTCACCCGGGTCCGCGCGCGGCTGGCCGGTGCCACGCCGTCGAGCCTGGGTTTCGCAACGTTCCCGGCGGACGCGGACGATGCCGACAGCCTGTCGATCGCCGCTGATTCGAAACTTTATGCGGATAAATCCGCTCACGTCCGGCAGGCGGCCACCGAACAACAGGTCGAGTTCGCGCGTACCCACATGAGTGAAAACGGCCCGGCGGCGACAGTCGCCAAGGGTGAGCGCCGCCGCCATTCGATCGCTGACCCCGGCTGGATGGCGATGGCGCAGACCCTGATCGCGCTGGTCTACGTCGGGTTCTTCACCGAGCATCATGATCATCGCGCGGTGATGGCCGCGATCTGCGTCTGGGGTTTCGCCGCGGGCCTCGCGGTGGTCGCCAGTGCCGATTGGCTGAGCCGGGCCAGGGCCGCGCGTCCGCTGATGCTCGCGTTCGCGACCAGCTCGTTCCTGAGTTGCGCCGCGATCGCCGCCCTCGACGGAGGCGTGGACGGCCCGCTCGGCGTCGGCATGCTGCTGTCCATCCCGCTGCTCGTGTTCGGCATGCGGACCAGCGTCGCGGTGCCGGTCGCGGTCCTGGCGGCGGGCCTTTACACGCTGGTCGCCACAACGGTCGGCGACCCGAACCCGTGGTATGTCGCGCTGAACCTGTTCGGGACCGCCGCGACCTCGTTCGCCTGTGCGGTCCAGGGTCGCGCCGCCGCCCGCCAGCGCCGGATGCTGACCCGCCTCGCCCGCGTCGACGTGCTCACCGGCGTGCTGAACCGGCGCGGCTTCGCGGAACGGTTCACCGCCGATCCCGGCACCGGGCTGCTCGTCGTCGACCTGGACAAGTTCAAGCAGCTCAACGACGCGCACGGCCATGCGGCCGGCGACGATCTCCTACGCTGGGTGGCCCAGACGCTGCGCACTTCGGTACGCCCGGACGACCTCGTCGGCAGACTAGGAGGCGACGAGTTCGTCCTGCTGGTCAGCGGCAACGCCGACACCGTGGCGACCGAGTTGCGCGACGCCCTCGCCGAACGCACCGGCGCCAGCATCGGCGTGGCGATCGCGGGCCGCGACGGAGACGGGTTCGACAGTCTCTACGCGGTCGCCGACGCCCGCCTCTACCAGCAGAAACTCACTCGGCCGGCGTCTTATAGCGCCGCCGCCGGTCTTTGACCCAGATCACCGCGGCCTTGCCGTCGCCATGCTCGCGCCGCTCCACCTCGAACAGGCCGATCGCGCCGATCAGGCCGCCCAGTTTCGCGTACCCATAACTGCGCGGGTCGAAGTCGGAGCGCTGTTTCGTGACGATCTGCCCGACCGCGGCGAGCGGCGCCCAGCCGTCGTCACCGGAGGCGGCCTCGACGGCGGCGCGGATCAGGTTCATCAGGCTGGTGTCGCCGCGCAGCTGGGCCGTGCTCGGTGCCGGCGCGGCGGCCGGCTCACCGATCACCGGCGTCACCTCGGCGGGCTCCACCAGGTTCTCGGTGTAGATGAACTTGTCGCAGGCCGCCACGAACGGCTTCGGGGTCTTGCGCTCGCCGAACCCGTACACCGTCAGCCCCGACTCACGGATCCGCGACGCGAGCCGGGTGAAGTCGCTGTCGCTGGAGACGATGCAGAAGCCGTCGAACCGGCCGCTGTAGAGCAGGTCCATCGCGTCGATGATCATCGCGGAGTCGGTGGCGTTCTTGCCGACCGTGTAGGAGAACTGCTGGATCGGCTGGATCGACTGCGCCAGCAGCTGCTCTTTCCAGCTGCGCAGGCTCGTGCCGGTCCAGTCGCCGAACGCGCGTTTCACGTGCGCCGTGCCGTACTTCGCGACCTCCGCGAGCAGACCGTCGACGATCGCCGCCTGCGCGTTGTCGGCGTCGATCAGAACGGCCAGCTTGGCGGAGTTGTCGTTTGCCATCAGGCCTTCACGGTCTCCTGATCCTGCGGATGACGCAAGCCGGGATGCCCCTCCGGCAGGTTGCGCTGGATGACCCACCAGCTCACCGCGAGGCACGCGGCCACCAGCGGCCAGCTCAGCGCCACCCGCGCGATCCCCAGCTCAGCGGCCCGCCCGGCCTGATAGAGCGGGAGAAAAACCGCAACCCGGATCACATACTGCAAAACCCAGACCCAACTGCCTCTTTGGTACGCCCGAACGAGGGCCGGATCGCGCCGCCACCGTGTCCGCTGCTTGAGCACGCCGCCGACCACGAGTCCGAGCAGCGGCCACCGGACCAGAATGCTGACGATCCACACGAGCGCACTCGCCGTGTTGCTGAACAGCTGGATCAGGAAGAAGTCCTCGGCCCGGCCGGTGTAGAGCGCGATCAGCGCCGCCACACAGACGCCGAGCAGACCGATCACGACAGCGCGGGGCTTGTCACCACGCCGGACCCGCCACGCCGACAGCGCGAGGGCGAAGACCACGGCGGCGCCGGTCCCGGCCCAGATCGACCCGTCACTGATCAGGTAGCCGGCCACGAATCCGACCGGCGGCAGCGACGCGTCGACGGCCGCCCGCCGCCCGTTGAGCAACTCCGCCAGCGATTCCGGCTGCGCCATCTTCACCCTGTTTCTTCGAGTTAGGCGAGCCTAACCCAATCCGGGTCTAGTGGAATATCCGGGCTTCGCCGGTGGCCGGGGTGTCGTCTTTCATCTGTTCGTTTTTCATGTGGAAGGGCAGTCCTGCGGCGAACATCGGGCGTGGCGAGTCCATGAGCTGGAAGTGCAGATGTGGCTCGCTGGAGTTGCCGGAGTTCCCACACTGTCCAATCTCCTGCCCCGCGGTGACTTCCTGCCCGACTTTAACGGATATAGAGCCTATTTTGAGGTGAGCGAGCACCGCGTGGATCCCGTCGCCGGTATCCAGGATCACGTGATTGCCGAGCAGCAGCTTCGGCCCGCCGAACTCCCGGACCATCCCCTCGGCGATCAGATAGAAATAGGCCGCCCACGAGTTACGACTCCGGTGGTCACGGGCGCTGTCATGCACCCGGACCACGGTCCCCTCGGACGGCGCGTACACCGGCTGCCCGAACCCCGGATAGCCCCCCGGTGACCGAAAACCATCACCCTCCCCGAACACCGGCCGCCCACCCGGCTCCGGCTCGTGGATCAGATCGATCGCGAAGGTCTGCCCGTACCCGTTGGTGCCGTGACTGGGCTTTTTGGACGCCGGACTGTTGATCGCCACCCACCGCCCGCGCACCGGCGAGCCCACCTCGATCGGCTCGATCCGCGGAACCCCGGGCCAATAGGCGGCCGCCAGCCCGAGAGCGAGCGGCACCGCCCCGCCGAAGGTGAGCCCGACAATCAGCGCCGGCGGCGGATCAGCCACCAGATTGAGCAGAAACGCACCGACGATCAGCCCCGGCCCGACAGCGAGCCCCAGCCCACGCAGGCGCGAGGCAACAACAAACCACGTGGGTACGCGCGAAGTAGTCACCCTCCCAGTGTCCATGTCCGCCGTGCTCTATTTCGGAATGAGGTTCAGGTAAACGGCGACGAGGCGGCGGGCCCGGGAAATTCGGGAGCGGACCGTGCCGATCGGGAGGTTCAGCCGTTCGGCGATCTCTTCGTACGATTGCTGGTCCCACTCGCGCAGCCGTAACGCCTCTTGATATTCGGCCGGTAATCGGCGCAGCGCGTTCTCCACGTCCATCCTGGTGGCCGCCACCGAGCTCATCCGGCGCAGCGTTCCGGCCGGCTCCGGAACGTCCTCGCTCGGCGTACCCACGCGGGTCTTGCGGCGCAGCACCTCCAGGGCCGCGTGGTACGCGATCCGGTGCAGCCACGTGGTGAAACGCGCCCGCGCCTGGAACGTGCCGATCCCCCGCGCCACAGCGATCAGGGTCTCCTGCACGGCGTCGTCGACGTCGGCCGGGTCGGCCAGAACCCGGCGGGCGCCCGGGTACGCGAGACGACGCGAATGGATTTCGGAAAGCAACTCCTGCAGATCTTGGCGGGAACCGGCTGCCGCCCGCAGCGCCAATTCCTGAAGGTCGCTCCGATCGGGTGATCGGTCGGGGGGAGACGACATTCCGGAATGGTATACAAGGCGCCTACCCGAGAATGAGAGGCCCGATTCCATGATGGAGATCGAATTCATCGGCCGATACCGGGTGGGCCGCCGGCTCGGCGAGGGTGCCTTCGCCGAGGTGTTCCTCGCGATCGACGAGGAGCTGGAGTCACCGGTCGCGATCAAGGTGCTGGCGCGGCGCTGGTCGGACGACGAGGACGTGCGGGAACGCTTCCTCAACGAGGCCCGGCTGCTGCGCCGGCTCGGCGGGGCGCGGCTGGTCGCGGTGCACGACATCGGCGAGCTGCCGGACGGGCGGCCGTACTTCGTGATGCCGTACGCCGACCGGGGCACCCTGGAGGACCGGCTCGCGGCGCTGGCCGGCGAGCAGATTCCGGCCTCGGCCGCGTACGCCGTGGCCCGTGATGTGGCACTGGCCCTGCGCCGGGTGCACGAGGCCGGGGTGGTGCACCGCGACGTGAAGCCGGGCAACCTGCTGATCTTCTCCGAGGCGGATTCGTCGCTCGGTGGCGCCGAGCCTCTCATCGCGGCCGACGAGCGCCTGGTCCTCGGCGATTTCGGCCTGGCCAAGGACCTGACGATCCGGGCCAGTGGGATCAGCCTGCCGGCCGGCACACCCGGGTACATGGCGCCGGAGCAGTCGGACGCGGCGGCCGCCGTCGACGAACGTGCCGATGTGTACGCGTGCAGCGCCCTGCTCACCCGCATCCTGACCGGCCGCCCGCCGGGTGCCGGTTCGGCGCATTCGTTGCCGGTGGGACCCGCGGTCCGCGCGACGATCCTTTCCGGACTCGATCCGCAGCCGGCCAGCCGGCAGCCGTCCGCCGGTGATTGGCTGGTCAGCCTGGACAAGGCGGTGGCCGCCGACAGCACCGGCGTCCGCCCGGCCCGACGCCGCAGACGAGCGGCGGTGCTCGGCGTGGCGATGGCCGTCCTCATCGCCTCACTCGGCATCGGTTTGATCATCACCACGCCGGAGAAGAAGGCGCCGGCGGCCGCGGCTGAGGCCGCTGTCGCTTTCGTGCGGATCACCGACGACACCGGCAAGCTCTCTGTCGACGTGCCCGCCACCTGGAGCCAGCACTGGGGCAACGGCTGGCACCCCGGCCAGAACCCGTTCTTCAACGAGGTCAACGTCGGCCCCGGCATGAACGCCTCGCCCAACGTCTCCGACTGGTTCACCGACGCCGCCGTACCCGGCCTCTTCGCCGGCATCTCCAGCAAGGTCGTCGCACAGGGGAAGTTCACACCGGACTACATGGCGCAGTACTTCGGCCCGAAGGGCTGCACCGCCGCCGGCCGCAGCGAGTTCCGCCTCGACCGGCTCGGCCTGACCGGCACCCAGGGCGAGTGGACCTGCGGCGGCGGCGTGCACTGGCGGTACGCGTACGGATGGCCGGACCACCATCGCTGGATCCTCGCTCTGGAGATCAAGATGGTCACCGCCGAGGACGACAAGGCCTGGGACGAGGCGTTACGCACGGTCGGCCACACGTTCGCCTGACCGGACCGCGGTGACCGGCGCGAGCACGGCGACGACCGCGGTCAGCGCCACCACCAGCCAGAGCGCGCCGCTGAGGCTGGTCAGCGAGGCGAACCCGCCGATCAACGGCGGCCCCGCGATGAACCCGAGATAACCACAGGTGGAGACGGCGGCGACAGCGGTGGCCGGCGTCGGCGTCCGCTGCGCCGCCGCCGTGAAGATCACCGGCACCAGCGTCGCCAGGCCGGCGCCGAGCAGGGCGAAACCCGCGAGCGCGGCCCAGGTGCTCCCTGCCAGAAGTGCGGCGGCGAGAGCCAGGGCAGCCGTCGAGGCAGCCCATCGTACGGTCGTGACCGGGCCGAACGCGGCCACCACCCGATCGCCGACGAGCCGGCCGACGGTCATGGTCACGCTGAACGCGACGAAGCCGGCGCCCGCGAGTCCGGGCGAGGCCCCGAGGGAGTCGCTGAGGTAGACCGCGCTCCAGTCAGCGGTGGCGCCCTCGGCCAGCAGGCCGGCGAAGGCGAGCAGGCTGAGCAGGGCGAGCGCGGGGTTGCGGAGCAGCCGCCCGGCGCCGGGTTCTCTGGAATCGCCGGAGTCACCAGGGCCGCCGGGGTCGCCGGGGCCGCCGGGGTTTGGCACCGGGGTTCGCGCCACGGCGAGCGTCACCAGCAGGCCGAGTACTCCGGCGATGACCAGGTGCTTCGCCACCGGCACGTCCGCACCGGCGGCCACCGAGCCCAGTAGCGCGCCGATCAGCCCGCCGGCGCTGAAGGCCGCGTGGAACCCGGAGAGCACCGGTCTTCCGTACCCTCGCTGCACTCCCAGGCCGGCGGCGTTCATCGCGACATCGAGCGATCCCATCGCCGCTCCCCAGACCAGGAGCGCGGCGAACAACCACGGCAATGACGGGGCGAATCCGATCAGCGGCAGGGTGACCGAGAACCCGGTCAGCGCGCAGGTCATCACCCGGCCGGCGCCGAACCGCTGCACGAGCAGGCCGGTCATCATCATCGATCCGACCGATCCCAGCGCGGGCGCGAGCAACGCCAGGCCGAGCAGGCCCTCGCCGAGGCCCAGCGTGTCCTGAACCGCCGGTATTCGTGGTGTCCACGTGCCGAAGAGCAGGCCGTTCGTGATGAACGCCAGCGTCACCGCGAGTCGAGCCTGTCGCATCGCGCCTCCCATGGTTTACCGGTAAACATCGAGTTTACCGGTAAACTAGCCGGATGGCAGTGACCCTGCGAGACGTGGCACACGCCCTCGGCGTCTCGCACACGACGGTGTCGAACGCGTACAACCGGCCCGCCAAGCTCAGTGAGCAGCTGCGCCGGCGGATCCTCGACACGGCGGCCGAGATGGGTTACCAGGGTCCCGATCCACTCGCCGCCGGGCTCGTGCGGCGGCAGGCCGGGGCGCTCGGCGTGCTCTTCGACGAGGACCTCGCCCACGCGCTGACCGACCCGGCCGCGCTGCTGTTCCTGCAGGGCGTGGCCCGTGCCGGGCAGGCGTCCGCGCTCGGGCTGACGCTGCTCCCGGCACCGCGCACCACCGAGGACCTCGCGGCGCGCAGCGCCCTGGTCGACGGTTTCCTCGTCTACTCGGTCGCCGCCGGCAACCCCGGGTTCCTGGCCGCCCTCCGCCGCGACATCCCCCTGG
This sequence comes from Actinoplanes lutulentus, assembly GCF_003259845.1. Taxonomy (GTDB): domain Bacteria; phylum Actinomycetota; class Actinomycetes; order Mycobacteriales; family Micromonosporaceae; genus Actinoplanes; species Actinoplanes lutulentus. Next base: position 184,380 of record NZ_QLMJ01000021.1, on the reverse strand, counting down.
TCGTCGTGGACGAGCCGGCGCCGCCGAACGGCGACGACTGGATGTTCCTCGGCGTCGACGACCGGGGCGGCGCCGAACTGGCCGCCCGGCACCTGCTGGAGCTGGGCCACCGCCGGATCGGCGTGCTCGTCGACCGGCTCACCCCGGGCGACCGGCAGGGCCCGGCCGACCCGGAACGCCTCGCCGCCACCACCTATCAGGTCGCCCGGGAACGCCTCACCGGATATCTCGCGCCGCTGCCCGAGCACCCGTGGATCTGGGAGTGCGGCGGCGGCACGCCCGAGCATGCCGTACCGGCGACCCGCGCCCTGCTGGCAAGCGGCGTGACCGGGGTGCTCGCGATGACCGACGAGCTGGCCCGGGGTGTGCTGCGGACGGCCGCGACCATGGGCGTCGCGGTGCCCCGGGACCTGTCGGTCATCGGGTTCGACGACATCCCCGAGGCGAGCCGCACCGATCCCCCGCTCACCACGGTCCGGCAGCCGCTCGCCGACAAGGGCGTCCTCGCCGTCGAGGTGCTGACCGGCGCCCGCTCGGCGGGTGTGCGCCTGCCGACGCACCTCGTCACCCGAGCCACCACCGCGCCGGCACCTCGTTGACAACCACGGTCTCTACCATGGGATTTCGAAACCATGGACCGAGGAGCTCGCGATAACGGCCTTTCTCCTGCTCAAGCCCGACTGCCTGCGCCTGGGCATCACCGCGGAGGCGTTGCGGCTGATCAGCGAGGCCGGCCTGCGCGTCGAGGAACGGCGGCGGATCCGGCTCACACCCGCCGACGTGCGGTACCTCTGGTCGGAGTACACCGACGACGGACACGTCCTGGCCCGCGCCTTCCTCGACCGATACCTCACCACCGACGACGCCGAGGCGGTCCTGGTCAGCGGTGACGACGCTTTCGAGAAGGTACGCCGGATCAAGCGCCGCCTGCGGTCCCGGCACGCCCTCGGCATGTTCGCCAACGTGGTCCACGCCGCCGAGAGCCTCAGCGAGCTGGACCGCCAGATGGGCTACCTGTTCTCCGGCACCGACTCCCCCGCAGGTGTATCTCATCGACCCGGAGGCATCGACTTCCGCCCTCACTTCGACGTGCCGAAACTCGTCAGCGGCCTGTGGCCGCTGCTCCAGCGGGACCTGGACGCGCCACCGCCGTACCCGCTGGACGACGGCGGTGAGCACGCCGTGATTCTCGGCGGCGACCGCGACCACACCCTCGACTCGACGGTCTCGGCGATCTGGCAGTCGCTGCCCGGCGTCGACCCGGCGCACGCCATCCTGCTGGCCCTGTACGCGGACCGGACCGGCGGCTTCCCGATCGCGCTGGGAAACCGCCGGTCCGTGGCCCGTTGCCACCGTGCCCTGGTGCGGCACGGTATTCGTCACTGCTGGACGATCGATGCCCTTTCTACTGACGTTGCATTACCGCGGCCCGCCCGCTGGGCGCCCCCGGGCGGGTCTGCCGCGCCGGCACCGGCTGCAGCGGCATCGGTGCCACCACAGTCGCGGTCAGGTCAGGCTTCGAGCTCGCCGGCTCCTGCTTGACGGCCGTTGTCGTCTCGGCCGGCGCGGGGCTCGCCGGCCAGGGCAGGAAACGCAGCTTCTTGCGGGCTGCCAGGTCCTCCACCCAGCCGAAGATCAGCACCGCGTTGACGAGCAGCGCGAGGGCGATCACGACGTATCCGACCTCGAAGAACTTCCCGAAACGCCACACCTCCAGGGCGTCACCGACCGGGTAGCAGAGCGCGATCGCGACGTTGTTCCACAGGTAGATCGTCACCGCGCGGGCGTTGATCATCGTGACCCACTTGTCCAGGCCGCGCCGCTTCGTCAGCCACGCCATGTTCGGCTTCCAGCGCAGCAGGAACATCACGAAACCGGCGCTGTAGACCGCGTACGCGACCGGGATCTCCTTGATCCCGCCGGCGTCCGGGTGCGCCCAGCTCCACGCCAGCCCGGCCGTCACCAGGGTCGCGCCGAGCACCGTCACGAGCAGACCCGGGATCTTGCGCAGCGAGCCGTCGCGGTGGGCGAAACCGAGCATCCAGCAGGCCGCGTACATCAGAATGTTGGTCGCGACCTCCTCGACGTTGTCGTTCGAGGGCCAGATCGGGTGGATCGCGAGCACCGCGAGGACCACGATCGGCGCGACGATCGACGCCAGCCGGGCCTTGCGGTACAGCCACAGCATCACCGGCGAGAGCGCAACCAGCCACAGGTACGTCACGAGGTACCACAGAACCTCGGTGGCCTGCGTGCCGAAAGCACTGGACGGCGGGTCGACGAACGGCACGATCCAGGCGATCAGGTGCCACAGCGGCGGGCGCTCCGGCCACCCGTACAAAAACATCGCCGGAACCAGAACCGCTCCCAGAACCCACAACGCGGGAAGCAGCCGCCGCAGGCGGCCGCGCAGGACCTTGAACGCGGAGGGTGACCGATCGAGCGAATTCGCCATGAGCGAGCCCGCCAGAGCGAACATCACGCCCATCGATGGAAAGGCGAGTTCGAGTACGGCATACGGGAACATGTGGAAGACCGAGACACGGGCGATCGCGAGCACTCTCAGCAGATCGAAGTACCGGTCGCGACCAGCCGGTCTGGTTTCGGCCATGACGCCTCCAGGGGCATGAATACACACGGAGGCGTCGACCGACCGGCTCCCCCGGCGGCCCGGACGAACCGCAGCGTCAAGTTATGACCGCATTTTTTGCATACGCTGTGTAACCGCTGTCCACCCCCAAAGTCCCCCGCTGTCGCCGCCACCTCGCCCCAACGTCGGCGCGGCCGCTGCTTCCCCGCGCCCCCAACGTCGCCGCGGCCGCTGCTTCCCCGCGCCCCCACCGTCGCCGCCGCTCGCTGCGTCCTCGCCCGCCGCCATCGCTCTGCACTTTGACGCAATCGTGGCGACTTCTGCCCGTATGGCAGCCTGCACCCGCCACGATCGGCCGCCGAAAGCGCACCGTTCGCCGCATGGCCTTGCGGGCGCTGGGCCGGGTGCCGGGCCGGGTGCCGCAAGCTCACGAGATTGCCGCGTCGCGAGGCCGCGCCCATCAATCTTGTGAGTTTGTGCCGTCGCGTCAGCCTCAAACTCACAAGATCACGTGGACGCCGATGTGAGCCGTAGCTCAGACATGTCATGAGGCTGCGATTACCTAGCTGGCCTACGGCTCGGGCCCGGCAGCCGTAGCTCAGACACCTGATAGGAGTCCGATGACCTATCCGAGCTACGGCTCGCCCAGGATGTCGGCCCACCCGACGGCCAGTTTCGGCTTTCGCCCGGCAAGGCCGGAGGGAACACGCCCTAAGTGCCCCGCCGATGCGTGTCGACTTTGGGCGCGCATCCAACCCGAAGTCGACACGGACAGGCACATCGCGGTGTGCGTGTCGACTTTGGGGGCCTATCGAACCCGAAGTCGACACACCCGACTGACCCGCCGGCCGGAGCCGACTGGCGCGGTCCTCCAGGCTGGCTGAACGCGCACGATGAGCCAATGACTCGGGCGGATGGGAGCACACCGTGGGCCTGGGCACCTGGATACAGGCCGAGGGCCGCACCCTGAAGCGAAGGTGCGGCCCTCGGTCGTTCATGTGTGGTGGGTCAGTTCTTCTTCCAGCCGCCCGGGCCATCGAAGCCGCCCGGACCGCCCGGACCGCCCGGACCGCCATGGCCGTGCGGGCCGTGACCGCCGGGGCCTCCGTGGCCGTGGCCGCCGCCCCAGCCGTAGTAGACCTTCAGGGCCCAGCCGCCTCGGTGGAAGCCGTTGACCGGGAAGCAGGAGTACCGCTCCCAGCGGTCCTCCCACACCCCGGAGCGGCCTACCTTGTGGCAGGTCCGCGGGCTGCGGTAGTAGTCGTAGATACGCTCGCGGCGCGGACGGGCATCCGTCTTCGCCGCGGACTTCGCGGTGTCGGCGGACGGGCCCGACTGCGAAGCGGCGGAGCCGGTGGACGCGGCCGCCGGGCCGGCGGCCATGGTCACGCCGGCGGCGACTGCCACACCCGACATGGCGAGTGCGCGCGTCAATTTCTTCATGCGAATCACCTTTCCACAAGAAAGGGCTTTTTCGGACAAAGAGAATCATATGATCTAGTCCAAAACGATCACGGCGACGCGCTGCCACGATCGGGGGATCTTGCGATGCCCTTGCATGCGGTGCGGCCTCCCGCTGTGGTGGAAGCGGGAGGCCGTTGGGCGTACCGAAGAAGGTTTTAGACCGCGATGGTGGTGCGGGCGGCGGGGCGGAGGTAGACCGCCCAGGTGACCGCTACGCAGAGCAGGTAGAAGGCGATGAATGCCACGTAGGCGGCATCGGCGTCCTTGTATGTCAGGAACGACTGGCGGAAGGCCAGGTTGACCAGGACGCCGCCTACCGCGCCTACCGCGCCGGCGATGCCGATGACGGCGCCGGAGATGCGGCGGGCCTGGTGTTCGTCGCCGGCGTATTTCTGGCGGAAGATGCCGGGGATCATTTTGTACGTGGAGCCGTTGCCGAGGCCGCTCAGGACGAACAGCGTAATGAATCCGACGATGTAGAGCGGCAGGGATCGTTGCTGGGCCGCGATGAGGACGATCGAGGCGCCGATCGCCATCGCGATGAAGTTCACGAACGTCACGCGGGCGCCGCCGAGTCTGTCGGCGAGCGCGCCGCCGAGCGGGCGGATCAGGGAGCCGAGCAGCGGGCCGAGGAAGGTGAGGTACGCGGCCTTGATCGGGGTGTTGAACTGCTCGGCGAACTGCACCTGAAGCACCTGGCCGAACGCGAAGCCGAAGCCGATGAACGAGCCGAACGTGCCGATGTAGAGCAGTGACATGACCCAGGCGTGGCCCTCTTTCGCGGCGTCGCGCATGCCGCGCTTCTCGTTACGGGCCTGGGAGAGGTTGTCCATGTAGATCGCCGAGCCGGCCGCCGCGATCACGATCAGCGGGATGTAGATGCCGGCGACGATGCCGGGCGAGCCGGCGCCGAACGTGGCGAGGACGAAGAGGCCGACCAGCTGGACCGCTGCCACGCCGAGGTTGCCGCCACCGGCGTTGATGCCGAGCGCCCAGCCCTTGAGACGGTCCGGGTAGAAGGCGTTGATGTTCGCCATCGAGGAGGCGAAGTTGCCGCCGCCGACGCCCGCCAAAGCCGCCAAGATCAGCAAGGTGGAGAACGAGACGCCCGGCTTGATCAGGAAGGCGGCCGCGATCGACGGGATGAGCAGCAAGGATGCGCTGATGATGGTCCAGTTGCGGCCACCGAAGCGGGCCACCGCGAAGGTGTACGGGATCCGCAACCCGGCGCCGAACAGCGTGGGTACGGCCGTGAGCAGGAACTTCTGAGCCGGATCGATGCCATAGGCGGGGCCGAGGAACAGCACCAGCACCGACCAGAGTGTCCAGACGGAGAAGCCGATGTGCTCGGAGAAGATCGAGAAGATCAGGTTGCGTTTCGCGATCGCGGAGCCGCCGTTGTCCCAGAACTCGCGGTCCTCGGGGCGCCAGTCGTCGATCCAGTGGCCGCTGATACTTCTCGCCGACGGCCGCTCAAGAACAGTTGTCATGTCAATCTCCCAGTACGATCTGGTCGCCGTCGACCCGCACCGGGTAGACAGCTAACGGGGGCTGGCCGGACTGGGAACACCCGGTGGCGAGGTTCCACGCGTTGAGGTGCAAGGGGCAGACGACGACCTTGTTGTCGATCTGCCCGTCGGCGAGCGGGCCACCCTTGTGCGGGCAGACCGCGTCGACCGCGCGCAGGGAGCCGTCGCGCAGCCGGAAGACGGCGATCATGTGCCCGTCGACGGTGTAGGACCGTCCTTCGCCGAGCGGGATGTCGCTGACCGGGCCGAGGATCTTGAAGACGGAGACGGTCATGAGCGCACCGGAACCTGAGGGAGGACGATCAGCGGAAGCGAGGTGCGGAACTGGCCGGGCGTGGCCGGCTCGGCCCGCTCCTTCCAGGGGTCCTTGTAGGCCTGCACGGCCTCTTCGACAGCGGCGTCGAGAGCAGCAGCGATACCGTCCGCGTCGTCGACCACGATCTCCCGGATCCGGTCGACGCCGATCCGCGGAACGAACGTGTACGTCCGTTCCAGCCAGTTCGCGTTCTCCCGGTAGTACTGCAGGAACCGCCCGGTCAGCCGGATCACCTCTTCGGCCGTCTCGACCGTGGTGAGCAGGTCACCCTTGCGGATGTGCGCGCCTGCGGCGCCGCCCACGTAGATCTCCCACTTGCCACCGTCGATCGCGACAACACCAAGATCTTTTACGTACGCCTCAGCGCAGTTCCGCGGGCAGCCCGTCACCGCCAGTTTCATCTTGCCGGGGCCTTCGAGGCCCTGATAGCGCTCCTCCAGGGCGATGCCGAGGGCGGTCGAGTCACCGACACCGAACCGGCAGAAGTCCGAGCCGACACAGGTCTTCACCGTGCGGAAGCTCTTCGCGTACGCGTACCCGGAGGGCATGTCCAGGTCGGCCCAGATCTCCGGCAGCTTCTCCTTCGGGATGCCGAGCAGGTCGATGCGCTGGCCGCCGGTGAGCTTGACCATCGGGACCTGGTGCTTCTCGGCCACCTCGGCGATCCGTCGCAGCTGGGCCGGGGTGGTGACGCCGCCCTTCATCTGCGGCACCACCGAGAACGTGCCGTCACGCTGGATGTTGCCGTGCACCCGGTCGTTGATGAAGCGGGCGTCGCGCTCGTCGACGTACTCGTCGGCCCACATCATCTTGAGCAGGGAGGCGAGGCCCATCTTGCTCTTGGCGTCGTGCTCGCCGCCGGGTACCAGCTTCATGAAGACCGACGAGACGCTCTTGAGCTCGTACTTCCGGATCGCGGCCATCAGCTCCGGCTTCGGCATCGGTACGCCCGGGACGTACCACGACGCCGCCGGGTCCTCCTCGACCTCGCCACCGGCCGCCCACTCGACGATCCGCTGGACCAGCGGCTTGCAGGTGCCGCAGCCCTTGCCGGCCCGGGTCTTCTCCATGACACCGCCGACGGTCTTGCAGCCGTCGCTGACCACACCGCAGATCGCGCCCTTGCTGACGCCGTTGCAGTTGCAGACCTGGGCGTCGTCCGGCATCTCCTCCGGCGTGATCTCCCCGGCCGGTCCGCCGATGTCGAAGAGCAGTTCGGCGCGCTCGTCCGGCAGCGGCGTACCCCGGTCGAACGCCTGGATCAGGCCGGCCGCCTTGCGGTTGTCGCCGACCAGCGTCGCGCCGACCAGGATCCCGTCGCGGATGATGATCTGCTTGTAGACGCCCTTGCGGGGTTCGTTGTAGACGATCACCTCGTCGTCGTCGGTCTCCGGTTCCTTGAGACCCATCGAGGCGACGTCGATGCCGGCGACCTTGAGCTTCGTGGACAGCTTCGACCCGTGATAGGCGGCGGTGAGGTCGCGGCCGGTGATGTGGTCGGCGAGGACTTTCGCCTGGTCCCACAGCGGGGCGACCAGGCCGTACAGCGACCCGCGGTGCTGGGCGCACTCGCCGACGACGTAGATGTCCTCCTCGCCCTCGGCGCGCATGTGGTCGTCGACCACGATGCCGCGCTCGACGGTGAGGTCGCTGTTCGCCGCCACCTGGGTGTTCGGCCGGATGCCGGCGGCGACCACCACGACGTCGCAGTCGATGACCGTGCCGTCGCCGAGCTTCACCCCGGTGACCCGGTCCTTGCCGAGGATCTCGCTGGTCATCGCGTTGACGATGACGTCGATGCCGAGCTTGTTCTCGACGCTGTCGCGCAGCATCGCGCCGGCCTTCTCGTCCAGCTGGGTGTTCATCAGGTGGCCCATGGCGTGCAGCAGCGTCACGTGGCTGACGTGGTTCTGCAGGCCGCGGGCCGCCTCCAGACCGAGCAGGCCACCACCGATCACCACGGCCCGCTCGTGGTCCCGGGCATAACGGATCATGCCGCGGGTGTCGTCGAGCGTACGGAAGGCGAAAACGCCCTGGTGGTAACCGCGGTGCGGGTTGTTGATGCCCTTGATCGGCGGGACCCAGGCGCTGCTGCCGGTCGCGATGATCAGCTTGTCGTACGGGGTGGCCGTGCCGTCGGTCGCGTAGACCACCTTGGCGAACCGGTCGATCCGTTCGATCTTGGTGCCGGCGTGCAGGGTGATGCCGTTGTCGGCGTACCAGGCCAGGTCGTTGAGGAAGATGCCATCCTCGGTCTCCACCCCGGCCAGCAGGTTGGAGAGCATGATCCGGTTGTAGTTGCCGTACGGCTCGTCGCCGAACATCGTCACGGTGAAGTCGCCGTCGCGGGCGAGGATCTCCTCGACGGTACGGGCGCCGGCCATCCCGTTGCCGATCACTACCAGGCGTTCGGTCATCAGATCTCCACCAGTCCGAGGTCGACGATCGCGGTTCCGGAGACGCCGGCCGGGGCGGCGAGCCAGAGCTCGACGGTGGTGCCGCCGGGCAGGTCCTCCAGAACCCGCAGTGGCACGTGGACATCGCCCTTGGCGCCGACCGGGAAGTAGCGCATCGGCTCGCCGTCGCGTACCAGGACGACGCAGATCAGCTCGGCGGCCGCGTTGCCGCCACGGAAGTAGACGGCCTGCCCGTTCGAGCCGGCCGGAACGGTCCAGCTCAGCGCGGCGTCCAGCAGGGACGGCCGGTCCAGGCCCTTGCCCTCGAAAGCGAAGACGCCCTGCAGGAAGCGGGGTGTGGAGTGCATGTCAGGAACTCCCCTCAAGTTGAGCCTCGCGACGCTCGGCTCTGCTCAGCGCGATCGCGCATTCCCTGAAGGAGGAGAACGGGTTATGCGTCTGGGTCGCCGTCACAAGAGGAAGCCTCTCGGCGGCCCGTTAACCCGGCAGACGCATAACCGTGACGCTGTTGTCAGGAAATCCCTACAACGCCCGACCGGCCGATGTGAGGCGCGCGGCATCGAAGCGCCGCAATACGAGGTCGGCGATCGCCGGGTCGTGACAGAGCGGCGGCGTCACCGCATCGGCGCCCGCGCTGTGCAATGAACGGTAGAAAACACCCTCGGCCAGCAGGTAGGCGGCGATCGCGATCCGCTGGGCGCCGTCGGCCCGCAGCCCGGCGACGACGTCCTTGACCTGCGGTCCCGCGCCGGAGGTGTAGCCGATCCGGGCGCTGCCGGGTAGCTGGGCCGCGACACCCTCGACGTCGGCGCGCCACAGCGGGTCCGAGGAGCCGGCCGCGGCGAGCACCACGGCGTCGGCGTCCGGGAGGTTGCGGATCATGCTGTCCAGCAGCATCGGATCCGGTCCGAGCGGCGCGGCCACCGGGAATTGCTTCTCGGTGACCGCCTCGGCGATGTCGACCCGGACGTGGTAACCGCAGGCCAGCAGCAGCGGCACGACGACCGCGTCGTCCACGGCCGGGACGACGTCGGCGACCTTGGGTTCCTGCACGTCGACGTAGCAGAGCCGGACGTCGAGGCCGGGCCGGCGGTGGGCGACCGCGGAGGCCAGTTCCTGGATCTGCCGGCGGCCCGCGGGCGAGCGGGTGCCGTGCGCGACAGCGATGAGAGTGGTCACGGGATCTCCTCGTGCTCGGTTAAGGGCGCGGTGGAGCGGCCCGGCAAGGCATCAGGCACGCGGGGTGGTGCTGGGTGTTACGCGGCTTCGTCGACCCGCAGCCGGTAGCCGCGTTTGATGACCGTCTCGATGTGTTTTCCGGACCCGAGCGCCGCCCGGAGACGGGCCACTGCCACGTCCACGGCGTGCCCGTCGTTGCCCCGGGGCAGCGCTTCGGCGAGCTGCTCCTTCGACACCACCACGCCCGGGCGGCGGGCCAGCGACGCGAGGATCGCCATCGCGGCCGGCGCGAGCGCGTGGAACGCCTCGTCGATGAGGACGGCGTGTCCGCGTACCTCCAGGGTGGAACCCGCCACGCGCAACCGTACCGCCCGCCGGGGCAGCTCGTCGGTGACCGTCTTGATCAGCGCGCCCAGCCGGTACCGCTCCGGGGTGACCACCGGGATGCCGCGCTCGACCAGCGGCGCCGCCGTCACCGGTCCGACGCACGCGGCGAGCGTGGAGCACTGGAAGGCGGCGGTCACGTCGGCGCCGGAGTCCTCGGCGACCTGCATGAACGCCTTGACCGCGGGCGCGCTGGTGAACGTGACCGCGTCGATCAGCCCGGCCGCGACCTGGTCGGCGAGCCGCCGCACCGGCGCGATGTCGGGCGGCATCGCCCAGCGGTAGACCGGCACCTCGACGACGGCCGCGCCGGCGAGGCGCAGCGCGTTCACGAACTCGGTCTGTGGCTCACCGTGCTCCTGCACCACGATCCGCTTGCCGGAGACGCCGTCGGCGAGCAGCCGTTCGAGGACCTCTTCGGACGCCTCGGTCTTGGCCGCCCAGTCCTCGGTGAGCCCGGCCGCGCGGATCGCGCCGCACGGTTTCGGTCCCCGGGCGATGATTTTCGCGTTACCCAGCGAGACACGCAGCGCGTCGGCCAGGTCCCAGCCCTCGGCCGCTTCCAGCCAGCCGCGGAACCCGAATCCGGTGGTCGCCACGACCAGGTGCGGTTCCAAACCGATGCAGGCCAGGGTCGCCGCTTTCAGAGCGTCGTCGTCGACCAGCGGGATGATGGTGATCGCGGGAGCCGTGATCACGCGGGCGCCTCGCCGCTCCAGCAACGCCGCCATCTCGCTCCGGCGTCTTTCCGCGGTCACCGCCACGGTGAAACCGGCCAGTGCGCCCTCTGTCATCCGGTCCCCATCCTGTGCCGCCGTCGGCGGGCGCTCACGACCAGGTCGTGAACCACCCCGCCGCAAGAGTCCTAAGACCTGATTTCGGGACCGGCCATCTCATGTTTCCGTGATGATAACGGCGGGTCACTTCGCAGGTGATCGCCGTTGTGAGGATTTGATCATGTGTCCGGTTCAGGGTTCGTCGGGGCCCTCGTACATCGAGCCCTCGACGCCCAAGACCTTGCGGATCTCGGCGATCAGGTGGAACGCCGCGATCCGGCCGTCGAGCAGCCCGACCCGGTAATCGGCGCCCAGCTCGGGGTCCTCGGCGATCTGCGGGTCCCGGTAACCCGCGGCCCCGTCCACCCGGCCGGCGTTGTAGGCGACCAGAGCCTCGTCCATCGAACCTTCTCCCCGCGTGCTCCCTGCGAAACCGTCGCGACAATCTCGCATGGGAAGAAGTGGCCGCCCACCGGCCGAGCGTCCGGTTCGGGTCCGCCAGGCCGACGTCTTGATCAGCCGGTCGGCGTCCGTCCACCCGCAACCGACCCGAAACCGTCTCGCACCCGGGCGACTTCGATCACAGCGCGAGGCCGATCGCCAGGGAGGCGGCCAGCAGGATCCCGCAGGCGACGGCGAGGCCGCGCTGCCGGCGGGGGTAGTCCTCGGCGGCCGCCACGACCACGAAACAGACCGCCGCCACGCCCAGGAACAGCACGCCGGCCACGATCGCCGGGACCACCGCGTAGAGACCGGTCAGCACGATCCAGAACAGCGCGGTCGGCGCGTGATAGGCGATCTCCCACCATCGGCTCGTGTCGAGCCGCCGGCCGGAACGCACCACCGCCTGATCCGCGATTCCCATGCGCCATACCCTAGCCCTTCGATGGGAGATGGCGCGATCCCGCTTTCAGCGGGAGATCAACCCCGACTTGCGCCACAGCGCCAGGCCCGGACCACCGATCAGATCAAGATCACTGAGGTACGCGACAACGCGCTCGCCGGCCCACCGCATGGTCTCCCGGAAGTACGGGTTGGCCCGGGCCGCCCGCATCCCCTCCTCGGGCGAGATGCCGACGGACTTGTAGACCCGAGGGTCGATCAGCCGGGTGCCGGTCAGATAGGCGGCCCGGGCGATCACCAGCTTGTCGAAGGCGAGCCGCCCCTTGCCGGCCAGCTTGATCTGCCGGGCCAGTTCCTCGCGGGCGAACCGGACGTGCCGGGCCTCCTCGACGACGTGGATCCGCGACACCATCCGGACCAGGGGCTGCACGGTCTCGTCGGCCATCGCCTCCCGCTGCAGGGTGTCCAGGATCTCCTCGGCGATCAGGATGGCGGCGAACATCCGCGGACCGGTGCCGGTGTGCGCGATCCAGCGGCCGAGCCACTGGTTGACGCCGTCCGGCTGGTAGACCGGGGCGCCGAGGCGGCCGATCATCCGGCCGAACATCACCGAGTGGCGGCACTCGTCGCCGACCTCGGTGAGCGCGTACTGCGCGTGGGGTGCGGTCGGGTCCTGCTTGAAGTAGTCCCGGATGAGCAGCTGCATCAGGATCGTCTCGAACCAGACGCCGAGGCCGGCGATGCTCGCCACCTCGTGCTTGGTGAGCTCGATGCGCTGCTGTTCGGTGAGCCGATCCCAGAGGGCGGTGCCGTACAGGCTGGACCGGTGCGGCGGCACGAAGTACTTGCCCTCGACGAACGGCGCCTCCCAGTCAATCTCGATCTCCGGATCGTACGAATGCTCGGCGGACGAGCGGAGAAGCCGAGTGGCGGTGCGGTCGCGATCGGTCGTCATTTTCTTGCCTTCCGTCGGACGGCCTTGACGTTACCGGCGGTAACAGTTACTTCTTGTACTATGAGCCCGGTCACTCCTCCCGTCAATCCCGGCAAAAATGACGGCCGTAAAGGCCGCTGGGACAACCACCGCGAGCAACGACGTGCGGAGTTGACTGCCGCGGCCATCGAGGCGATCCGCCTGCACGGCCCGGACATCGGCATGGAGGCGATCGCCGCGCACGCCGGCGTGAGCAAGCCGGTCCTCTACCGGTACTTCGCCGACAAGTCCGAGCTCTGGCTCGCGGTCGGGCAGTCGGCCGGCCAGATCATCCTGGAGGCGATGGTCCCGGCCGTGGCCGGCGTCCGGGAGGAACGGGCCGTCGTGGCCGCGGTCATCGACGTCTACCTGGCACAGATCGAGGCCGACCTGAACCTGTACCGGTTCGTCGTGCATCAGCCCGACATCGCCCGGCACCGCGACGTGGTCGCCGACGTGATGGACACCGTGGCCAGCGGCCTCGCCCGGATCTTCGGCGACCGGCTGCGGGCCCGAGGACTCGACTCCGGCGCCGCCCTGCCGTGGGCGTACGGAGTGGTCGGTTACGTCCAGTCGGTCGGTGACTGGTGGCTCCGCCAGCAGCAGCCGATCAGCCGCGACGCACTCTGCGACTACCTGACGACGTTCCTCTGGAGCGGCATCTCCGGCATGCAACGCGCCGCGGACATCCCGGGCGGGCTGGCCGCGTTTGATCTTAAAAAAGCGGAGGGTGAATGAGCACCGACGAAGAGGAATACCGGGGCCCGGCCACGCTGCGGCTGGACGACGGCCCGATCGCTGTCGAGGTCCGGATGTCGGCCCACTTCGAGCCGGTCGAGGGCCGGTTCCGCTGGGCCGGCCGCACCGGACCGGACGACACGCTGCGCGAACGCGTCGGCGGTGGGCTGCGCAAGGCCGCCATCGTCATCACCCGTGACGACGCCGACATCGAGACCCCGGTCAAGCTGAGCGAACCCGACCCCTGGGGCGGGGTACGGATCTCCGGCACCGGCACACCGCCCTGGTTCGGGAGGACCGCATGACCGAGCACTTCGACGTCCTGATCGTCGGCGCCGGCATGTCCGGCATCGGGGCGGCCTGGCGGCTACGCAAGCAGCGACCCGGCGACACCTTCGCGATCCTGGAGGCGCGCGACGCGATCGGCGGCACGTGGGATCTTTTCCGCTATCCCGGGGTGCGATCTGATTCGGACATGTACACGCTGAGCTATCCGTTCCGGCCGTGGCGTGAGCCGGAGTCGCTGGCGTCCGGCGACAAGATCCGCCGGTATATCGAAGAGACGGCGGAGGAAGCTGGCATAACGGGAAATATCCGGTTTGGGCAGCGGGTGATGCGTGCCGACTGGTCTTCGTCAGACTCCCGGTGGACCGTGCGCACCGCCGACGGCACCGTCTTGACCTGCGATTTCCTTTATGGCTGCGCCGGCTACTACAGCTACACCGAGGGCCACCAGCCGGATTTTCCCGGAATTTCTGACTTCACCGGCACGCTCGTCCACCCGCAGTTCTGGCCGGAAACCCTCGACTACACCGGCAGACGCGTCGTCGTCATCGGCAGCGGCGCCACCGCGGTCACCCTCGTCCCCGCGATGGCCGCCGACGCGTCGCATGTCACGATGCTGCAGCGCTCCCCCACGTACGTCACCGCACTGCCGAACCGTGACGTGATCGCCGACCTGGCCCGCCGATTCCTGCCGCCGACGGCGGCGAACCGCGTCGCCCGCGCCAAGAACATCGCGCTGACCCAGACGTTCTACCAGCTGGCGCGGCGCCGGCCAAAGCTGGTCCGGCGCGCGCTGCGCGGCATGGCCGTGCGATACCTGAAGAGCCCGGAGTACGTCGACGAGCACTTCAAACCCCGCTACGAACCGTGGGATCAACGGCTCTGCGTGATCCCGTCGGGCGACCTGTTCACCGTCATCGCCGAGGGCCGGGCGTCGGTGGTGACCGACCACATCGACACATTCGTGCCGGAGGGCATCCGGCTGAAATCCGGCGAGATCCTCGAGGCCGACGTGGTGGTCTCGGCGACCGGGCTGAAGCTGCTCCCGGTCGGCGGCATCACCCTCACGGTCGACGGGGACCCGATCGATATCGGACAGCGCTCGGCCTACCGAGGTCTGATGCTCAGTGGCGTGCCCAACCTCGCCTACTGCATCGGCTACACCAACGCGTCCTGGACGCTGCGGGCCGACCTGTCCCATCGGTACGTGCTGAAGCTGCTCGACCACATGGCCCGGCACGGGTACGCGACCGCCACCCCCACCGCTCCGGCCCGCACCGGGCGCCCGCTGATCGACCTCTCGTCCGGATATGTCCAGCGCGCCCTCGACACGTTCCCCCGCCAGGGCGACAAGGATCCGTGGGTCGTCCGGCAGAACTACCTGCGTGACCTGTTCAGCACCCCGCGCGCGGACGTCACCCGCGACATGACCTTCACTCCCGCTTTGACGACCTCGAAGGTGGCCTCATGAGCAGTCCCTATCGGTTCGCCGGACAGACCGCGGTGCTCACCGGCGCGGCAAGCGGCATCGGCGAACATCTCGCGTACGGACTCGCCGAGCGCGGCAGCGACCTCGTCCTGGTCGACATCGACGAGGCGCGGCTCAAGCCGGTCGCCGACCGGATCCGCGGTTCCCATCCCGGCATCACCGTGACGACCGTGATCGCCGACCTCGCCGATCGGTCCGCTGTGGAAGGCCTCGGCGCCCGGATCCTCGCCGAGCACCCCGCGATCGGCCTGCTGATCAACAACGCCGGCATCGCGCTGGGCGGCCGCTTCGACCAGGTCTCCGTCGAGCAGTTCGAAACCGTGATGAACGTGAATTTTCGCGCCCCGATGCTGCTCACGCACGCCCTGTTGCCGGCATTGTCGTCCGGATCGCATCTGGTCAATGTGTCAAGCCTGTTCGGGCTGATCGCGCCGCCCGGCCAGTCCGCCTACAGCGCCAGCAAGTTCGCACTGCGCGGTCTCAGCGAGGCGTTGCGGGCGGAACTCGCCGAGAACGGGATCGGTGTCACCACGGTTCATCCCGGCGGTATTCGTACCCGGATCGCGGAGAGCGCGCTGGTCGGTATTTCCGTACCGGAGAGCGAGATCGAGCCCAATCGCAAGCTCTTCGCCGCGCTGCTGAGCTATCCCGCCGACAAGGCCGCGGCCTTGATTCTGCGCGCCGTCGCGAAGCGACAGGCGCGACTGCTGATCTCGTCCAGCGCCAAGGCGCCGGACATCCTGGCCAGGCTTTTTCCTGTCGGTCACGCACGGATCGTGCGCGCGCTCACCACCGCGTCAGCGTCACGCTCCCCGGCGGTCACCCGATGAAATTCATTGAGGTACGCGGTACGCGCATTCGCATTCGCGTTCACGAGAGCGGTTCTGTTTCGGCTCCCGCGGTTGTCCTTTTGCACGGGATCGGGCGCAGCCTCGAGGACTGGTCGTTGCAGCATTCGTTGCTCGACGACGAATACCGGGTTATCAGCCTGGACATGCCGGGATTCGGGCTTTCCCAGCGGCTGCCCGCCCCGACCACGCTCGACGGCCTCGCCGACGGGGTGTGGGCGGCTCTGTCCGAGCTCGGCCTAAACGCGGTGCACCTGATGGGCAACTCGCTGGGTGGCGCCGTTTCGATGACGATGCTGGCTTCGCAGCCTGATCGGGTGTCGACGCTGACGCTGGTGAACAGTGCCGGATTCGGCAAGGAAGTGACGATCGCGCTGCGGCTGCTCGCCGTTCCGGGGCTGGGCCGGCGCTTGCTGGCCCGGGTGGACGCGCGCACGGCACCCCGGATGGAGCGGCAGATCTTCGCCGATCGCGCGCTGGTCACGCCGGAGCGGGTCGAGATGGCGATCAGGATCGCGCGGCAGCCGGATTTCGCCGCGGTCTACCTGGAGATCGCCAAGGAGCTGGGCGGGTTCCGGGGTATCGCGGCGCCGTGGCGGTCGGCGCTGCTGCAGCGAGTGTCCGGGCACACCAAGCCGACAATGCTCGTGTGGGGCGACCGCGATGTGATCCTGCCGAGCGCGCATCTGGCGGCGGCCAGGGTGGCGTTCCCGCACGCGCAGTCGCATTTGTTTGGCGGTACGGGGCACATGCCGCAGATCGAGCGGGCCGAGGAGTTCGCGAGGCTGGTACGGCCGGTGCTGGCCCGGGTGTCGGTCTGAGGGCGCGATTCCTTGGCGTGACGGCGCGGGTTCCCGGGCGGTGGCGCGGTCGCAGTTTGCGTCACGGTCTCAGCTTGTGGCGCGGCCTCAGCTTGAGGCGCGCGGCGTTCGGGTGGGGACGTGGTCTCGGCTGGCAGTGCGGTTTTCGGCCCGGGCGGGATCGAGGGGGTGTCGCCCGGGCCGGTTGTCGTCATTTCTCTGCTCGCGCCCACATCTCTCCATGATCAAGCCGGCGCCCGCAGCACTCCTTCCGCCTTCCGCCTCCCGCCTCCCGCCTCCCGCCTCCCGCCTCCCGCCGGAGATCTTGGATCCGGTCGAGCCGAGCCGTAGCTCAGACACGTCATAGGGCTGCGATGACACGTCTGAGCTACGGCTCGTGCCCCGCAGCCGTCGTCCAGGCGCCTTATGAGGGTCCGATGACGTAGCTGAGCTACGGCTCGCCCTCCTGGCCGCCGCGCTCAGCTGGTTTCGCGGTGAACCGTGACCTCGTCGCTGGCCAGACCGTCGGCGACGATCACCGCCAGTTGATAAGACTCCTCGTCGGCGTCCAGATAAACCGGGTCGCAGACGAAGCTCCGGGTGCCCTGGCAGGTGCCCACCGTCCGGTAGTCCTCGCCCTCGGTCGCCCGCATCCGGAGCACGACCTGCTTGCCGGCAGGAATATCGGCCTCGCCGCTGACCGTGACGCTCTCCTCGACGGACTCGCCGTTCTGCGGGCTGCCGATGCTGACCGAGGCTTCCTCAGCGGCTGCCGCCGACTTCTTCTTCGTTGTGGTCTTCGTCTTCGTCGTCGTCTCCGGCGCCTCGGTGGTGACCTTCACCGTCGCGCGGGCTCGAGTCTTGACCGGGTCCGGGTCCACGCTGGCCTGGGCACTCGCCCGTTGGCGGGGCGCGCCAGTCGTCCGGCTTGCGGTAGGCGTGACGCCATCGGTCTGCGAAGTCACGATCGGGTCGCCCGGAAGCTCGGTCAGGGGCGCGACGCCGCCCGCATCGGCGCTGGTCACGGCGGCGGGCATAGGCGGAACGGCGCCGGCAAACGTGGGATCACCGGGCTCCGATCCCAGCACTGTCCAGGCGAGCGAAACGACAGCAACGAGACTGGTGGCAGCGGCCACCATGCTGAGCGTCTTCTTCAGGCTCTCGTTGCTCCTGGCGTTTCCGCTCTTGTTGCTCCTGGTGTTTTTGGTGCTTTTGGCGAGCCGCGCTGTCTCACCGGGCTCGGTGGCGCGCCAGGCGGGCCGCTCCCGGCGGGGCATCACCAGCGTGGCGTCAAGCGGCTCTTGTCCAGTGCGTGACGGCCCGGCATGCCCCGCCCCGCCGCGGGTCTGCCCGGCGTGCGCCGGCAGCACGTCCGGCTCAGCGGGCACCGCCGGTGTCTCCTGCCGCTGTGCTTCGAGGGCGAGATCTCCGTAGGAAATCTGCCGGGTAGCGTCGTCCATTGTCGATTGCGGGTCGTGAGGTACCCGCGGTTTGCCGGCCATCGAGTGCCTTCCGCGTGGTCGCTCGCTCGGAGCGACTATTCAGCTTCTTTCACCCGATAACCGAACCGCCTCCACTGAAGATGCGGCACAAAACGCCGATGTCGGACAAAATGTCGCACAACCGTTATCGGTGGCCAACCGCGGAGCCCTCTCAAGATCACAGAAGAGGTGCGCACCCCACACGATGCCTTTCGGCAGCTCAGCGACCTTGTGACGTTGCACCGCCCCACCAGCAACAACCTCACAAGATCTGCGAGCCGAGCCGAGCCGAGCCGAGCCCGGCCGAGCCCGAGCCCGAGCCGAGCCGAGCCGAGCCGAGCCGAGCAGCCGAGTGGCGATCTTGTGAGCTTCAGCCGGCCGAGCAGCCCGAAACTCACAAGGTCGAGGAAGCGAGACGGCGAACGCATCACGCAAGGCGAGGCCCTCCCACAGATCTTGTGAGGTTCGGCCACCATGGCAGCCACAAACTCACGACGTTGGCCGCCTCGCCACGCTCCTCACCGGTACTGCTTCCAGGCCGGCCCGAGAACGCTGGTCACCGGGGCTGGCGTTTGCGCTGCGGTGCAGCACCTCGGGTCAGCCGGCGCACCGGGGGAACGAATTACCGTGCCGGGGTCCGGTTTGTGTTGCGGTGCAGGGCCTCGGGCCACCCTTGGACCGTGGAGGCTTCGCGCTTCCCCGGGCCGACGTAGTCCGCTGACGGGCGGATGATTTTGGCGAGGGACTTCTGCTCCAGGATGTGGGCGCTCCAGCCGGCCGTTCGTGCGCAGGCGAACATAGCGGTGAACATCTCGGCGGGCACACCCGCGAAGTCGAGCACGACGGCGGCCCAGAACTCGACGTTCGTCTCCAGCACCCGGTCCGGTTTGCGTTCGCGCAGCTCGGCCAGGGCGGCGAGTTCCAGTTCGCGGGCTACCTCGTACCGGGGTGCGCTCAGCTCGCGGGCCGCATCACGCAGGATCCGGGCGCGTGGGTCCTCGGCCCGGTAGATCGCGTGACCGAATCCCATCAGGCGCTGCCCGCTGTCGAGCACCTGCTTCACGTACTTGCGCGCGTCGATTCCGTTCTCGACCGCCTCGATCATGCCGAGGGCGCGGGACGGCGCGCCGCCGTGCAGCGGGCCGGAGAGTGCGGCGACCGCGGCGGACAGGCAGGCCGGGGCGTCGGCGCCGGTGCTGGCGACGACCCGAGCGGTGAACGTGGACGCGTTCATTCCATGCTCGGCCGCACAGATCCAGTACCGGTCGATCGCGGTGACGTGCCGCGGATCGGGGTCGCCCTGCCAGCGGATCAAGAACTGTTCGGTCGCGGTGCGCCCCGCGTCGACGACGTGCTGCGGCACCGCGGGACGGTCACCGCCGCGCGCGGCTTGCGATACGTACGACAGAACGGCTGCCGACGTACGCGCCAAGTCGTCCCGCGCCTGCACGTCCGTGATGTCGATCAGCTGACCGTTACGCCAGTACGGCGCCAGCATCGAGACGGCAGCCTGCACGTCGACACGCAGGTCGCCGGTGTGCACCGGGATCGGCAACGGTTCGGCGGACGGCAGTCCGCGCTCGACGTCGCCGTCAACGAGCAGCCCCCACACGTCGCCGTAGGAGACATGACCGGCGAGCGACTGGATGTCGACGCCGCGATACCGCAGCGAGCCGCCATCACGGTCCGGTTCAGCGATTTCAGTGTCGAACGCAACGACACCGGCAAGCCCTGGATTGACAGTCAACATGACATCAATCTGAAATCAACACGACTTGATGTCAATGTTGATCCAGTCAACATGAGAGGATCCGCACAAGCCTGTGGATGGGCTATCCACAGGCAGATGATTTGGCTGGCAGCGGCACCACGAGACGAGAGAACCTGCGTCCATGAACATGTCCCGCCCACTGCTCACCACCGAACAGGTCGCTGAGCGGCTCGGTGTCAAGCCGGCCACCATTTATGCGTACGTCAGTCGTGGGTTGCTCCGCAGTCTGCGTAACGCGGACGGCAAGAACAGTCTGTTCGCCAAGGCGGACGTCGACGCGTTCGAGGCCGGCAGGCGGCGCACCACGACACCGACCATCCAGACCGGCATTACCTTGATCAAGGATGGCGATCTCTATTATCGGGGGCGAGACGCTGTCGTTCTGGCCGTCACCGAGGAGTTCGAGGCTGTCGCGTCGCTGCTCTGGACCAACGAGCTCGACGGCACCGCGTTCCCGATCAACCGGGACCTCATCGGCCTGGCCGAGCAGGTCACCGAGCCGTTGCCGGACACCGCGCGGCTCACCGACCGGTTGCGGGTCACCGTCGCCGCGGTGGCCGCCGCCGATCCGATGCGGTTCGACACCAGCCCGGCCGCGGTCGTCGCAACCGGCCGGCAGCTGCTGTCCACGATGGTGCACGCCCTGCCCACCCGAACCACCAACGCCCGGTCGACGCGGACGAAGAACCCACGCCCGGCACGCACCACAAATGCACGATCGGCGCGAACCACGGACGCGCAGCCGCCGCGGACCACGCTGCCTGTCACGCCGGTGTCGCTTGCCGAGTCCCTCTGGTCTCGGCTCACCGCGGAACCACCCACCGACGCCTCACTACGGGCGCTGAACGCGGCACTGATCCTGCTCGCCGACCATGACATCGCCGCGTCCACCCTGGCAGCACGGGTCGCGGCGTCCACCCGGGCGCACCCCTACGCCGTGGTCAGCGCCGGCCTCGCCGCGCTCGACGGGCCGTTGCACGGTGCGGCCAGCGCGCTTGCCTACTCACTGTTGGCCAAGTCCGGAGAGGACCCGCTCGCCGCGGTCTCCGATCGCCTGCGCACGGCGGGGAGCAGCGGCACGATTCCTGGGTTCGGACACCACCTCTACCCCGGTGGCGATCCGCGGGCTATCGCACTGTTCAAGCTGCTCGACGGTCCGGTGCTGGAGTCCGCGGAACGACTGGCGTCGATTGTGCGTACCCGATCGGGGGTTGAACCCAACATCGACCTTGCGCTCGCGGCACTCAGCTTGAGTTGCGGGATGCCGGCGGACGCCGGCGAGGCGATCTTCGCGGTGGCGCGGACGGCGGGGTGGCTCGCGCATGCGCTGGAGGAGTACGAGGACCGTCCACTGCGGTACCGTCCGAGTGGTCGATACGCGGGCGAAACGCCCACGTGACCTGCGGGGTCGGCGCACGTCGGTACCGTCGGAAGGGTGGAGGCGCCACGGGTCGGGTGGGCAGTGCTCGGGCTCTTCCTGGCCGTGATTCTGGTGCACGAATGCGTCAAGCACGGCATACCCGCCGCAACCGCCGCGGTGCTGTTTCTGCTCATTCCGTGGTTGCCGTGGTGGCCGGTGCGGCTCGCGTGGATTCCGTTGGCGATGGTGGTGTTCTACGTGTTCGGCACGTTCTTCTGGCCGCCGTTCTTCGCGGCCGGGCTGGGCTGGCTCACCGGGATCGCGGCCTACCGCGTGGTCCGCAACACGAGATCGTAGGCTTCGAGACATGACGAAGCCCGAAGAACTGTCACTGCTGGAGGCCCTGCACTCCACGCCGGCCCGCCGTTACCTCTCCACCGAGCCGATCGCCGACGATGTGATCCGCGCGATTCTCGACGCGGCGATCCGCGGCCCTTCGGCCGGCAACGGGCAGTTCTGGACGTGGATCGTGGTCCGCGACGCGGACACGAAGCGGCAGATCGCCGACTGGTACCGCGAGGGCTGGGAGCGCCATTACGGGTCGCGCCGCGAGCAGATCCTGAACGCGTCGGACGGCCCGATGAGCAAGGCCAGCTTCCTCGCCGCCGACCATTTGGCGAACCACCTCGAAGAGGCTCCGGTCTGGATTTTCCCGGTGATGCTGGGTGCCGCGAAGTCGCAGAATCCGCGTCTCGGCTCGTCGATCTACGGTGCCATTCAGCACCTGATCCTGGCGGCCCGCGCGTACGGTCTCGGCGCGACTCTGACCACCCTGCACATCGGTCACGAGGCCGACGTCCGTGAATTGCTCGGCCTTCCCGAGGACGCGCTCACGATGGCACTGATCCCGCTCGGTTACCCGGCGAAGGGCCGCTGGGCCGAGCCGAAGCGCCGCCCGCTCGACGAGGTCGTCCACTTCGAGCGCTTCCAGCAGTGAGGGACGACTTCCGTGGGCCGGCGCTGAACGCCGGCCTCTGGGTCGACCACTATCTGCCGCACTGGACGACTCCGGAGCGGTCCCGGGCCCGGTACGACTTCGGTGCCGGCGGGCTGCGCCTGCGCATCGATGCTGACCAGCTGGATTGGCGGCCGGAGGACGCTCCGCTGCGGGTGTCCAACATCCAGACCGGCAATCACGCGGGCACCCATCGGCACCGGCCGGACGGTCTGGAAATCCGCAATCCGGTGGCGACGGAGTTGTTCTGGGCGCCGTCGTCCGGCCGGGTCGACGTGACGGTCAGTGCCAGCGTGGACGAGAACTGCATGCTGGCCGTCTGGCTCGTCGGCACCGAACACCTTTCGCCGCGTGACTCCGGCGAGATCTGTGTGTTCGAGATCGACGCGGCCGCGATCGGCCCCGAGACGACGGTGGCGCGTACCGGCATCAAGGCGCATCACGACGACCGTCTGACAACGGACATGGCGGAGGTGACTCTGCCGTTCTCCGCTGCCGCGCCGCACACCTGGACGGCCGAGTGGGGACCGTCCGGAACTGTCATCAGCTGCGCGGGCGAGGTGGTCCGCAGCCTCGCGCAGTCCCCGGACTATCCGCTGTTCCTGCTGATCGACCTCTTCGAGGTCGCCGCACCGTCCGGCGCTTATCCGAAGACTGCGACGGTGCACGAGGTAAACGGAATCGGGTAGGGAAAACAGCTACCGGCGCGCAACCCGGCATCTTCGCAAGTTGCCGCCGGTGGGCCCGATCTAACCGGCGTGACGCAGCAGCCTCTTCTCGCCCCGCCCGCCGGCCACCCGATCCTGGACCAGGCCGACACCCTCCTGGCCCGTGGCCGGGCCGGTGACGTCGTGGACCTGCTCGCACCCCACGTCGGGCGGGAGCCGGAGCACGTCGGCGCCTGGCACCGGATGGCACAGGCCCGCCTCGAACTCGGTGACCCGCAGGGCGCGATGCGCGCCGCGTGGGCGGCATGGCAGCAGGACCCGGACGGTCCCGAGTCGCTGTTCTGGATCAGCCGTTCCTGCTCCGCGGCCGGCGACCACACCGAGGCGATCGAGACGGCCGCCTCGGCCTGCCGCCAGGACCCGGGCAACCCGCGCCTGCACAACCGTCTCGGCGAGGCGCAGCTGGCCGACGGCCGGATCGGTGATGCGATCGCGAACCTCCAGGTCGCGGTCGAGCTGGCCGGGTACGACGCCGACCTGCGCGTCACCTACGCCCACGCGCTGTTCGCGGCGGGCCGTCCACTGACCGCCCGTGAGGAGTTGGGCCGCGCGCTGACCCTTGACCCACGGCACGCCGGCGCGCAGGCGGCACTGTCCCGGTTCGAGAACCTGATGCGTGCCGTCGTCGACGCGCCGACCCTGGCGCAGGCGGCCGACGAGTTCGCCGAGTCGCTGCGGGTGCGTCCGGCAACCCCGAAGAGCCAGAACAGGGACGCTTTCGCGTACGCGATGAGGGTTTCGTTCGTCTGGTTCTTCACCGCGTTGCTGGGCGTCGGGGCGTTCGACCTGATGGGTCTGGTGACGGTGCCGGACGGGCTCTACATGACGCTGCTCTGCGCCTCCGGCATATTCGCGATCGTGGCGAGGCTCGCCAAACCCAAACTTTCCTGACACCCCCCGGAAAAGAGACCGCGAGGCCCCCGCCTCGCGGTCTCTTCGCGTCTCCGGAAAAGCTAGTCCCGCAGAACCCGGAGCAACCGCGTCAGCTCAGCGCGGTCGGCCGGCTCCAGCACGGCGAACAACCGCTCCCCCTCGGCCGTCCGAGCCGCATGGATCGCCGATGCCGTGGCCACACCCTGCTCGCTCAGCGCCACCAGCGTGGCCCGCCGGTCCGCCGGATCGGGGCTGCGTAACGCGAGACCCTGCTGCTGCAGATCGTCGACGACCTCGGTGGCCGAGCGCGGCGCGATCCGCAGATGCTCGGCGAGCGCACTGAGCCGCATCTCACCGTGCCGGGACAGCACGCCGATTGCGCGGGACTGCGACGGTGTGACGTTCCACGGTTCCAGCGCGACCCGGGTGCGGTGCCGCAGCCGCCGGGCAACCGCCCAGAACGCTTCGAGCAGGCTTTCTTCCTCAGCCGCATGAGGCTCACGATCCACGGGAACAAGGTAGCAGCGGTTGCGGTTGTACCCTCATGTTGAGGTAACCTCAGTAAAACGTCGCATGAGAGAAGGTCGTAATTTGGCGGAACGCCCAGGCCGGGGCTCGGCACGGACCGTGACCCCCGCGGAGAAGGCGCAAGCACGCGCGGTCTCCCTGCGCCGGATCGGCGCACTGTTCATCGGGCACCGGCGGCATCTGTCCGTCGTTGTCGGCGTCATCGTGGTCTCGTCGATTCTCGCGATGGTGTCACCATTCCTGCTGCGTGAGGTCATCGACGTCGCGCTGCCGGACAGTAATCTCACGCTCCTGATCTGGCTGGTCGCCGGAATGGTCGCGGTCGCCGCTGCCACCTCCGCGCTCGGCGTGATTCAGACGTGGATTTCCACCCGAGTCGGCCAGCGGGTCATGCACCGGCTGCGCACCGACGTCTTCGCTCATCTGCAACGCCAGTCGGTCGGTTTCTTCACCCGCACCCGCACCGGCGAAGTGCAATCACGCATCACCAACGACATCGGCGGCATGCAGCAGGTGGTCACCTCGACCGCCAGTTCGGTCGCCTCGAATTTCACCACCGTCATCGCCACGCTCGTCGCGATGGCCGCCCTTTCCTGGCAGCTGACCCTGGTCTCGCTGGTGGCGTTGCCGCCGGCCATCTACTGGACCAGGCGCGTCGCGCGGATGCGGCAGGCCATCACCGCCCAGCGCCAGCGCGAATTGGCGGAACTCAACGTCATCATCGACGAAGGCCTCTCGATCAGCGGCATTCAGCTGAGCAAGACGATGGGCGCCGGCGACGCGCAGATCGAGCGTTTCACCGATTCGTCGCACCGGCTCATCGACCTGGAGCTCCGCTCCGAGCTGGCCGGACGCTGGCGGATGGCCACCATGAACATCATCTTCGCAGCCATTCCGGCGACCATTTACCTGGCGGCCGGGCTGCCGTTCAGCACCATGAGCATCGGAACCCTGGTCGCCTTCACCGGCTTGCAGGCCGGACTGTTCCGCCCGCTGATGAGCCTGCTCGACGTCGGCGTCACCCTGACCGCGTCGCTCGCGCTTTTCCAGCGCATCTTCGAATATCTCGACCTGCCGGTCGAGGTTCAGGAACCGGCGACGCCCGTGCGACTCGATCACCCGCGAGGCCACTTGCGCTTCGAGGACGTGACATTCGTGTACGGAGACAGCGAGACCGCCGCATTGGCAGGAGTGAGCCTGGACGTCCCGGCCGGTTCGTCATTGGCGCTCGTCGGCGAGACAGGGTCGGGAAAGAGCACGATCGCCTCGCTGATCGCCCGTCTGCACGACGCGACATCGGGCCGGGTGACCATCGACGGTGTCGACATCAAGGACCTGTCGCTCACCCAGCTCGCGGAAATCGTCGGCGTCGTCAGCCAGGAGACCTATCTGCTGCACACGACGATCCGGGAGAACCTGCGGTACGCCAAACCGGACGCCACCGACGAGCAGATCGTCGCGGCGGCCCGTGCCGCGCAGATTCACGATCTGATCGCGGGCCTGCCGGACGGTTACGACACGATGGTCGGCTCCCGGGGACACCGTTTCTCCGGTGGTGAGAAACAGCGGATCGCCATTGCCCGAACCCTGTTACGCGATCCCCGGATCCTGGTGCTGGACGAGGCCACGAGCGCTCTGGACAACGACACCGAGCGGGCCGTACAGCGCGCTTTCGACGAGCTGTCGGCCGGCCGCACCACGGTGACCATCGCGCACCGCCTGTCCACGGTGCGCAACGCGGACCAGATCGCGGTGATAGACCACGGCCGGATCCTGGAGTCGGGAACCCACGAGTCGTTGCTCGACAAGGGCGGCCGCTATGCGGCCCTGTCCAGCTAACGCCCTCGTAATTCGTCGCGGTACTCCACCAGCGCGCCGGTCATCCCCCGCAGGAACTTCTCGATGGCGAGAAGTTCGTCGACGGTGAAGTCCTCCATCACCGCGTCGGTGTGCGGGCGCAGCGGCGCGAAGAACGACATCGCCAGGTGCATGCCGGCGTCGCCGTACCGCAGATGCACCACCCGGCGGTCGGTGCTCTCCCGGGAGCGGCGCAGGTGGCCGCCCTTCTCCAACCGGTCGATCAGAGCAGTGGTCGCGCCCGAGGAGAGACCTATCGCCTCCCCCAGCTTTCCCGGGGTCAGCGGCGAGCCGTGACGTTCGGCGTGCATCACGGCCAGCAGCGCGTGCATGTCGGTAGCGTGCAGATGGTTGCGGTTGGCGAATGCGTGCCCGATGTGTTGCGCCTCGCTGCTGTACGTGTTCAGCAGGTCGACAAGCGCCCTGCGTAACCGCTGGCGTTCGGCGGTCTCAGTTCCCTCCACGGGGGTAAGTGTTGCAGATCCGGCCCCACTCGTGAACAATCTCGATTGTAAAGATTCTCAGTCTTGGAGGTTTCATGAGAAGGGCATGGGCAACACTGTTGCTGGCCCTCGTCATCGGCGGGGCCATTCTGGCCTTCGCCGGGTCGACGACCACGGACAACGACCCCACCGCGTCGCTGCCGTCCTCGGCTGAGTCGACCAAGGTGGCCCAGCTGCAGAAAGAGCTGCCGTCCGGACGGACCAACCCGGCCCTGATCGTGATCGCGAAGGGTGGCGAGGCTCTCACCGACGCCGACCTGGCCGGCGTCACGAAGCTGGGCGAGCCGATTCTGTCCGAGGACCGCAAGGCCGCGATCATCACGGTCCCGCTGGCCGCCACCGGCAACGCGGACGAGACGATCACCAAGGTCCAGGAACTGCGCGACCAGCTGAAGACCGATCTACCTGCCGGCGTGACCGCGCAGGTCACCGGCGGCGCCGGATTCAGCGCCGACCTCTCCGACAGCTTCAGCGGGGCCAACACCCGGCTGCTGCTCGTCACCGTCATCGTGGTGACCGTGCTGCTGCTCATCACGTACCGCAGCCCGATTCTCTGGATCGTCCCGCTGTTCGTGGTCGGTCTCGCCGACCAGCTCGCGGCGAAGGCCATCGCGATCTTCTCGCAGCACACCGACCTGGCCATCAACGGCTCCACGACGGGCATCGTCACGGTCCTGGTCTTCGGCGCCGGCACCAACTACGCGCTGCTGCTGATCTCCCGGTACCGCGAGGAGCTGCACAAGCACGAGGACCGCTTCGAAGCCATGCGCAAGGCGCTGCGCGGCGCCGGCCCGGCGATCCTGGCGAGCTCCGGCACCGTCGTCCTGGCACTGCTCACCCTGCTGCTGGCCAGCCTGAAGAGCAACGCCGCACTCGGCGTGACCGCTGCCGTCGGCGTGGCGATCGCCTCGCTGTTCGCGCTGGTCGTGCTCCCGGCCGCGCTGGTCATCTGCGGCCGCAAGCTGTTCTGGCCGTTCATCCCGAAGGTGGGCCAGGACGGCGCGGAGAGCGAGCGCGGGTTCTGGGGCAAGGTCGGCCGCACGGTCGTCCGCCGCCCGGTCGCCGTGACCGCGTTCGCCGTGGTCGTGCTGGGCATCCTGTCGCTCGGCGCGCTGGGTACCAAGGTCGGCCTGTCGCAGACCGAGCAGTTCCGCGTCGAGGCCGAGTCGGTCGCCGGCCTGGAGACGCTCAGCAAGTACTTCCCGGCCGGCGCCGCCGGACCGGCCACCGTGCTCACCGAACCGGCCAAGGCCGACCAGGTCGTCAAGATCCTGGAAGACACGCCCGGCGTGGTCCAGGTCCGGATCGCCGAGCAGAACACCGACCTGGCCAGCATCAGCGCCGTCATGCAGGCCGCGCCGGACACCGCCGAGGCGTTCGACACGATCCGCGCGATGCGCGACAACCTCAACGGCGAAGCCCTGGTCGGCGGAACCGTCGCGACCGCCCTCGACACCCGCGACGCCGCCCGCCACGACCTCAAGATGATCGTTCCGGTCATCCTCGGTGTGGTCTTCCTGGTGCTGGTCCTGCTGCTGCGGGCCCTTGTCGCTCCGGTGCTGCTGATGCTGACCGTGGTCCTCAGCTTCATGGCCTCGCTCGGCGCCGGCTCGTGGCTGTTCCGGCACGTGTTCGACTACCCCGCGCTGGACAACTCGGTGCCACTGTTCGCGTTCCTGTTCCTGGTGGCACTCGGCGTCGACTACAACATCTTCCTGGTCACCCGGGCCAAGGAGGAGACGCCGGCGCGCGGCACCCGGGACGGCATGGTGCACGCACTCGCCGTCACCGGCGCCGTGATCACGAGCGCGGGCATCCTGCTCGCGGCGGTCTTCGCGGTCCTCGGCGTACTGCCGGTCGTCACGCTCACCCAGATCGGCATCATCGTCGGCATCGGGGTGCTGCTCGACACCCTGCTCGTGCGTACCGTCCTGGTCCCCGCTCTGGCGACCCTGACCGGTGACCGATTCTGGTGGCCGGGCAAGCCGCAGGCCAAGACGCCGCCGGTCGATGCGGGTGGCTCCCGCGAGCGCACCGACTGGGACTCGGTGAACCGCAGCAAGCTCACCACGCCCGCCGACAGCTGACATTCTCAAGAGCGACGGCCCGGACCTTCTGGTCCGGGCCGTCGCTGCTTGCGCTTCCTTCTTGGGTACGTCAAGACGGCCGCGAAGTCTCCAACGGGACGCCCGCGAAGGGGATGGCGGCCGGGGCGGTGCCACGCTCGCCGGCCGGGTGACGCCACAGCCCACGGCGGCGCAGCTCGGGCAGCACTCCCTCGCCGAACCAGTACGCCTCCTCCAGGTGCGGGTACCCGGAGAGGATGAACTCGTCGATGCCGAGAGCGGCGTACTCCTCGAGCCGGTCGGCGACCTCGGTGTGGCTGCCGACCAGCGCGGTGCCGGCGCCGCCGCGGACCAGGCCGACGCCGGCCCACAGGTTCGGCGAGACGACCAGGCCGTCGCGGTTGCCGCCGTGCAGGTCCAGCATCCGCTTCTGGCCCTCGGACTCGCTGTTCTTGAGCCCGGCCTGAACCTTGGCGATGTCCGATTCCGACACGTTCTGCAGCAGCCGGGCCGCCTCCGCCCAGGCCTGCTCCGCGGTGTCCCGGGTGATCACGTGCAACCGGATACCGAACCGCATGTCCGGCTTGAGCGTCCGGATCCAGGCCAGTTTCTCGGCGACCTGGGCCGGCGGCTCACCCCAAGTGAGGTAGACGTCCGCGTGCTCGGCGGCGACCGGTCCGGCGGCCTTGGACGAGCCGCCGAAGTAGATGGCCGGCTTCAGCTCGGGCACCCGGGACAGAGCGGCGTTCTCCACGTGCAGGTGTTCGCCCTCATGGGTGACCGTCTCACCCCGGAGCAGCCGGTTGATGATGCTCAGGAACTCGCCGGTCCGGGCATAGCGCGACTCCTTGTCCAGGAAGTCGCCGAACTGGCGCTGCTCGTGCGACTCGCCGCCGGTCACCACGTTGAGCAGCAGCCGGCCGCCGGACAGCCGCTGGAACGTCGACGACATCTGCGCCGCCAGGGTCGGCGAGATCAGCCCCGGGCGGAACGCGACGAGGAACTTCAGCCGCTCGGTCACCTCGGTCAGCATGGCGGTGGTCAGCCACGCGTCTTCACACCAGGCGCCGGTCGGCGTGAGCGCGCCGACGAAGCCGAGCTGCTCGGCGCTGCGGGCGATCTGACCGAGGTATCCGATGGTCAGCGGCCGCACACCGCCGGCCGCACCGACCGGCACACCGTGGCCGCCACCGACGATGTCGCGGCTGTCGCCGTTGGTGGGAAGAAACCAGTGGAAGTCCATGGGCATCAGGCTACCCACATGTCCTATCTAATCGATAGGATCCCCAGACATGAACGAGGTTGAATACGATGAGCGTCGATTGCAGGACTTCGTGGCCGGCCGGGCGCGCGGCTTCTCCCGCCGTGACCTGCTGCGCCTGAGCGCCGCCGCCGGTGTCGGCACGGCCCTCGCCGGGATCTCCGCCAGCCCCGCCGCCGCGGCCACCCCGATCGTCAAGCCACTTCCGCCGGAGCTGTTCCGGGCGCTCGGCACCAACGCGGAGACCCGCTGGTCGTCGCTGAAGGACCAGGGTTACTACGTACCGATCGACCGGTTCTTCGTGCGTAACCACACGACGACGCCGATCATCGACGGCGCCACCTGGAGCCTGTCGGTGTTCGGGTCCGGGCTGCGGGGCGGCCCGGTCCAGTTCAGCCTGGCCGACCTGCGCAAGCTCCCGTCGGTGACGGTTTCCGCCGCGGTCGAGTGCGCCGGCAACGGCCGCAGCTTCTTCACCTCGCAGCAGGGCCAGACCGTCTCCGGCACCGCGTGGACCCTCGGCGCGGTGGGCGTGGCCCGCTGGCGCGGGGTCAAGCTGTCGACCGTGCTGCGCCGCGCCGGGATCAGCCGGCACGCCGTCGACGTGCAGCCGGCCGGCCTCGACGCGAACTTCGTCAGCGGCGGCGTCGACCTCGGCCAGGTCCGCCGCCCGTTCCCGGTCGAGAAGGCCTTCGACGACGTCATCCTCGCCTACGAGATGAACGGCGAGGAGCTGCCGGCCGACCACGGCTACCCGGTACGGGTGATCGTCCCGGGCTGGATCGGCATCGCGTCGATCAAATGGGTCGGCAGCATCGAGGTGTCTGCCACTCCCCTGTTCTCGCCCTGGAACACCCAGTTCTACCGGCTGTTCGGCCCGTCCTACCCCGCCGAGGGGCAGCCGTTCGACACACAGGTGGTCAAGAGCGCGTTCGAGCTGGACGCCGGCACGGTCTTCGAAGCCGGCGTACGCACGACGCTGACCGGCCGTTCCTGGTCGGCGCACGGCCCGATCCGCAAGGTCGAGGTCAGCGTCGACGGCGGCGCCACCTGGAAGCGCGCCCGGTTCTACGGCGCAACACCGGGCGGTGTGTGGCAGCGCTGGGAGCTGACCTGGAAGCCGGAGGCCGGCGCCCACACCCTGCTGGCCCGCGCCACCGACATCCACGGCAACACCCAGCCCGACGTCACGGTCCACAACACCCTCGGCTACCTCTTCGATGCCGTCGTGAAGGTGCCCGTCACCGCCGCGTAGCTGTCGCGGATTTTCGCGATCCAGGCAGGTTCCGGCCGCTACACGGGCGGGGCCTGCCCGGATCGCGCGACACGCTCGGTTATCGTGGGCTCCCAACCCAGGGAGCTCGCATGCGGTCGAGGAAGCCGACGTCCAGTGATGTGGCGGCGGCCGCGGGTGTGTCGCGATCGGCGGTGTCGTTCGCGTTCAACAATCCGCAGCGGATCGCGGCGGCGACGCGGCAGCGGATTCTGGACGCGGCCGAGGAGCTCGGTTACACGCCGAACACGCTGGGGCGGATGCTGCAGGCCGGCACGACGAATTCGATCGGGGTGCTGCTGCCGCAGCGGCTGGCGCAGGTGCTGGAGAACCCTTATTACTCGCGGTTTCTGATGGGCGCCGGGCAGGTCTGCGACCAGGAGGGTTACACGCTGCTGCTGACGCCGCCGCTGCGGGATTCGGTGCTCAAGGCGATTCCGTACGCCGCTGTGGACGGGTTCATCGTCTGCGGCCTCGAAGTTGATCGTGGCGAGGTGGCCGAATTGGATCGGCGCGGGATTCCGTTCGTGCTGATCGACAGTGATCGGCACGAGGGTGCGCCCAGCGTCGAGGTCGACGACCGGGGTGGCGCCGCCGAAGTGGCGCGCTACCTGCTCGAACTCGGTCATCGCCGGCTCGCGGTGCTGAGCATCGACCCCGGTCCGGACGCGGCGGAGCGCGGCTATCGCGGGCCTTTGGCCCGGCGATGGGCCGGGATCGGGGATGCGCTGGGCGATTTCGGTCTCGCCCTCTCTGATGTACGCCTTGCCGAGGCGCCCGTGACCCGCACCGACGGATACCGCGCCACTGTCGAATTGATGGCATTGCCGGACCCGCCGACGGCCATCATCGCGCTCTCCGACGTGCTCGCCTACGGCGCCGTGGATGCTTTGCAAGAACTTGCGATCGATGTGCCCTCAGAGGTCTCCGTGACCGGGTTCGACGACCTCGCCGAGTCGGCCTGGTTCCGTCCCCGGCTGACCACCGTGCGACAACCGATCGTGACCAAGGGACGGATGGCGGCGGACTTCCTGATCTCCGCGATCCGGGGCGAGGACCAGCACCCGCATCAGATGCTCGGCACCTCGTTGATCATTCGGGACTCGACCGGGAAGCCGAACTTTACCGCTGGGTAACGCCCACAAATCCGGCAAATCACAGGCCTGCAAGAACTTGCTGCAAGAAAGCAACCGTTTGGCTATGTAACACGTGTTAGTCACCTGCTAGCGTTCGCTGTCATGACTGATCAACTGATCGCACCGCCCGCCGTGGAGGCGCCGCCCGCATCCTGGTGGCGCAACGCGGTCATCTACCAGATCTATCCCCGCAGCTTCGCCGACTCGAACGGTGATGGCATCGGCGACATCCCCGGCATCCTGAGTCGTCTGCCATATCTGCGAGACCTGGGCATCGACGCGGTCTGGCTCTCCCCGTTCTATTCCTCGCCGCAGGCCGACGCCGGTTACGACGTGTCCGACTACCGGACCGTCGACCCGATCTTCGGCACCGTCGCGGACGCCGAGAAGCTGATCGCCGGCGCGCACGAGCACGGGCTGCGGATCATCGTGGACCTCGTCCCGAACCACTCCTCCGACCAGCACGACTGGTTCAAGCGGGCGCTCGCCGAGGGCCCGGGCTCGCCGTTCCGCGACCGGTACCACTTCCGCCCCGGCAAGGGTGAGAACGGCGAACTGCCGCCCAACGACTGGCCGTCGATCTTCGGCGGACCGGCCTGGACGCGGGTCACCGATCCGGATGGCACGCTCGGCGACTGGTACCTGCACCTCTTCGCCTCCGAGCAGCCGGACTTCAACTGGGAGCACCCGGCGGTCCGCGACGAGTTCAAGACGATCCTGCGGTTCTGGCTCGACCTCGGCGTCGACGGCTTCCGTGTCGACGTGGCGCACGGCCTGGTCAAGGAGGACGGCCTGCCGGACGTCGGCGGCGACGCCGAATGGCACCTGCTCGGTGTCGGCGAGAGCCCCTGCTTCGACCGTGACGGCGTGCACGAGATCTACCGCGAGTGGCGCAAGATCCTCGACGAGTACCCGGGTGAGCGGATCGCGGTGGCCGAGGCATGGGCGCCGAACCTGTCCCGGGTCGCCGACTACGTCCGTGGTGACGAGCTGCACCAGGCGTTCAACTTCAGCTACCTGGGCACCGCGTGGAACGTGGCCGCCCAGCGCCAGATGATCGACGAGTCGCTGGCCGCGATGCGTGCGGTCGGAGCGCCGACCACCTGGACGCTCTCCAACCACGACGTGGTCCGGCACACCAACCGGCTTCTCCAGTCCGGCGACGGCGAGGTGGCCGGTCGCCGGCCCACCGAGGTCGACCCGGTCGCCGGTCTGCAGCGCGCCCGCGCCGCGTCCGCGCTGATGCTGGCGCTGCCCGGCTCGGCCTACATCTACCAGGGCGAGGAGCTCGGCCTGCCCGAGGTCGTCGACCTGCCGCCGGAGGCACGCCAGGACCCGGCGTTCCACCGCGCCACCGGTCAGGACGGTTACCGCGACGGCTGCCGGGTGCCGATCCCGTGGAGTGGCACCGAGGCGCCGTACGGATTCGGTCCGGACGGCGGCGGCAGCTGGCTGCCGCAGCCGGACTCGTGGGCGCAGCTCAGCGTGGCCGCCCAGGAGCGGGTGCCAGGCTCGACGCTGGAGCTGTACCGCGCGGCCCTCGCCGTGCGCCGCAGCCACCCGGCGCTGGCGCCGACCGACAACCTGCGCTGGGTGCCGGCGTCCGAGGGTGTCCTCGCCTTCGAGCGTGAGGTGGCCGGCGAGCAGGTGTTCCGCTGCACGGTCAACATGAGCGACCAGCCGGTCGCGATCGGCCGTCCCGGTGAGCTGCTGCTGACCAGCGGCTCGCTGGACGGCACCCCGGACAACGTGGTGCTGCCCCCGGACACCTGCGTCTGGTGGTCGATCTGAGGAATTGACCTTCCCGGCCACCCCAGGACGGTGGGGGTGGGCGGGTCGTTGAAGCGGGCGTGACGCGTACGGGGGGACGTGTCACGCCCGCTCTCTATTCCGGCTTTCTTCACCCGACCGTGCTGGCACTGTCCTCATCGGACGCGCGTATGCTCTGCGTCACCGCGAACGTCAGGAGCCCCCGATGACCGACAGCGACGCCAAGCTCGACACCTCCGTGCCGCACTCCGCCAGGGTCTGGAACTACTGGCTGGGCGGCAAGGACAACTACCAGGTGGACCGCGCGGTCGGCGACGACTTCGCGAACCTGTACCCGGACATCGCGGTCGTCGCCCGTCAGTCCCGCGCCTTCCTCAAGCGGGCCGTCACGCACCTGGCCACCGACGCCGGCATCCGGCAGTTCCTCGACATCGGCACCGGCATGCCGACCGCGGAGAACACCCACCAGGTCGCGCAGGCCGCCGCGCCGGACTCCAAGATCGTGTACGTGGACAACGACCCGCTCGTGCTCGTGCACGCCCGGGCGCTGCTGACCGGCACTCCCGAGGGCCGCACCGAGTACGTCGACGCCAACCTGCACGAGCCGCTGTCCATCCTCGAGGCGGCCAAGGGCACGCTCGACCTGGACAAGCCGGTCGGCCTGATCCTGATGAACATTCTCGGTCACGTGCCGAACCTCGACGACGCCGTGAAGATCGTCCAGACGTTGCTCGGCAAGCTCGCGCCCGGCAGCTACCTGGTCACCGCCGACGGCACCAACGTGATCGACGGGCCGGCCTTCGAGGACGCCATCGGCGTGTGGAACGCGAACGCGCCGCTCAGCTACCACCTGCGCCACCCGGACGAGATCAGCCGTTTCCTGGAGGGCCTCGAGGTCCTGGAGCCCGGCCTGGTCCCGTGCGCCCAGTGGCGCCCGGCCGACGGCGCGACCGGCGACGAGTCCCGCCCGGTCGATGAGTACGGCGCGGTCGGCCGCAAGCCCTGATCCGTGGTGGCGGTGGTCTTCTACGGTCGTTGACATGCAGTGGTTTCTTCTGGCCGCTGGAATCGCGGCCGTAGCGTCCGTCCTCGTCTACCTCCTGACACTCACCCGGCGCCGTCGCGCCGCCCGGCCGCTGAGCCGGGACGAACGACTCGCTGCTGCCCGATCCGCCGGGCAGGGGCTGCGCCGCAGCGCGTCACGCAAGCCGTCCCGGGCTGACCACCTCGGGTCGGGCAGCAACACCGGCTACGCCGGCTACCACAGCCCCGGATTCGGCGGCGGCTCCGACGGCGGCGGCGGCGGCGGCGGAGGCGACTGAGAAAGCCTTAACCCGGCCACCCGGCGTCCGATCACTACGGCACCTGATCCCGCCGCTCTCAAAGGTGCCGCATGTCCGTTCTCACCCGGCCCGCCGTTCTGCTCGCCGCCGCGTCGGTCGCCGCCGGTCTGTTAGTCGCACCCGGCGCCGCGTACGCCGCCGACACCACGACGACACTGACCGCCGCGCAGATGGCCGCCGAACTGAAGGCGATCGCGAGCAAGTCAGCAACGGCCGGCGCACAGGGCTGGAAGACGACCTCGGACTACAGGTTCACGTTCAGCAGCACCAGCACGGTGATCGACGGGGACGGCACGACCACCGCCGACCTGGTGCACGGGCTGTACTCGGACCGGTTCAGCGCCACCGGCCTCGGCACGGCGAACGTCTTCGCTGCGGACCACAAGGGCATCTACGACGAGGTGCAGGAGTCCACCGAGCGGAAAGCCCTGAAGATGATGGGCAAATCCGCGGTGAAGTACCAGTTCGCCGCCGACACCTCGTTCGACCTCGACGAGTACATCGAGGAGAGCGCGCCGAGCCCGGTCGCGCTGACCACCGGTTTCGATGGCGGCGGCACGAAGGTCACCCACGACGACGGCAGCGCGGACATCACGGCCACCGACGAGGACAACACGAACATCGTCCTGCACGTCGGTACGACCGGCGTGCTCACCGGCGCCGACCTGGCCGTGAAGGACGGCTCGGTCACGCTCGACATGACGTTCGCGTACGGCCCGCAGACGGTCACCCTGCCGTCCGTCGCCGAGACCATCACGCCGGCCGCACTGGCCAAGGGCGTCGCGTACATCGAGATGCCGGCCTCGGTGAAGATGCTCGCGAACTCGGCGGCTGCCGACACCCGCTCGGGCGCCAAGGGCAAAACGGTGAAGGTCGCGAACCTGCGCAAGGCCGCCCGCACCGAGGTCACCGCGTGGAACAAGTCCTCCCCGGTGAAGGTCACCGTCAAGAACGTCACCGGCGGCGTGAAGATCAGCGCCACGAACCCGTGGACCAAGGCGACAGTCACCTACACGGTGAAGGCCTCCGGCAAGAAGGTGAACGTCAAGAAGGCCTGACGCGCACCGAGGAAAGCCGCACGCCGCGCGAACTGAGCGGCGTGCGGCTTTCCTGCTACACGTGCGCCCGGTCGCGGATCGCGTGGCCCACCTCGGCCCGCAGGGCTGCGAACTCCGGCAAACCCCGCAGCTCGTCCGCGGCGATTCCGGTCCGGGGCAGGTCGATCTTCAGGTCGAGGGCGATCTGGCCCGGCCGCGGTGTCAGCACGACCACCCGGCTGCCCAGGAACACCGCCTCGTCGACGCTGTGCGTCACGAAGATCGACGTACGCCCGGTCTCCGCGCTCACCCGCCGCAGGTCCTCCTGCAACCGTTCCCGGGTCAGCGCGTCGAGCGCCGCGAACGGCTCGTCCAGCAGCAGCAACGGGTTGTCCACCGCAAGAGCACGAGCGATCGCGACCCGCTGTTGCTGTCCACCCGAGATCTGCCAGATCCGCCGCTTCGCGACATCGTGCAGACCGACCTGGGCGAGCAGCTCGTCGACTCGCTCAGCCGTGACCGGCAGGCCGGCATATTTGAGCGCCAGCGCGACGTTGCCGCCGACCGTCTTCCACGGGAACAGCCGTGGCTGCTGGAACACCAGCCCGGCGCCACGCCCGGGAACCGGGGCCGCACCCGCGACCCGCACACTCCCCGACGTCGGCTGCTCGAAGCCGGCGATCAGGCGCAGCAGCGTGCTCTTGCCGCAGCCGGACGCCCCGACCAGCACCAGGAACTCCCCGGCCGGCACGGTCAGGTCGACCGGCCCGACCGCGGTGACGTCGCCGTAGGCGTGCGAAACGTCGTCGATGAGTACCGCGGGTTCAGCCGAGGACACCGGGGAGACCCTTCACGTAGATCGACTTCTGGACGTCGGCCAGCGTCGGGACGGCGTCGATCTTCTGCTGGGACTTGAGGAACTCGGCGGCGCTGACCAGGTTGTCAGCCAGCTTGCCGACGGCGGCCTCGGTGCCCAGCCACTCCGGCGAGGAGAGCTCGGCCGGCTTCAGGAAGACGCCCTGCGACAGCTGAGCCTTCGCCTCCTCAGGGGTGAGGTTCAGCTCGGCGCCGACGGCCTTCCCGGCGGCGTCGGGGTCGGACGCGATGATGTCCAGCGCCTGGGCCTCGACCTTGCGCCACGCGTCCACCGCTTCCGGGTGCGCGGTCGCGAAGTCGGTGGAGACGACGCCCAGGTCGAGGGTGGGCTTGCCATCGGCGGCCAGCTCACGGCTGGTGATCAGGACCTTGCCGGTCTTCTTCAGCTCGTCGAGCGAGGGCAGCCAGCTGTAGGCACCGTCGATGTCGCCCCGCGTCCAGGCCGCCAGGATGTCCTGCGGCTCCAGGTCCACGATGGTCAGCTCGGACTCCTTCACGCCGGCGGCGTTCAGCGCGGCGAGCAGGCTGTAGTGAGCGGTCGACGCGAACGGGGTGGCCACCTTCTTGCCGCGCAGCGACGCGACGTCCGTGACCCCACTGCCGTTGCGCGCCACCAGCGCCTCGTTGTCACCGGCAACATCAAGAACAAAGGCCACCTGGTACGGGATATTCAACGGCGCCGACAGTCCACGCGCGACCGGGCTGGAGCCGATCGCGGCGATGTCCAGGCTCTTCGCGACGAACGCGGTGTTGATGCTGGCGCCGGAGTCGAACTTGGTCCACGTGATCTTGTAATCGGGCAGCGCCTTCTCCAGCAGCCCCTGGTTCTTGACGATCAGGTCGCCACTGGGGAACGCCTGGTAGGCGATCCGGATCGACTTCTCGGACGCGTCGCCACCACCGCTGGCAGCGCCGTCACCGCAGGCGGCAAGGCTCGCACCGACCAGCAGGGCGGAGGCGACGGCAAGAATCTTCTTCATCAGATATCCCTTTGAAAGTGCGGATCAGATTCGGCCACGCCACGGGATCAGCCGGTTTTCGGCTACCCGCAGCAAGGCGTCGATGAGCAGGCCGGAGAGGCCGATGGCGAACAGGCCGAGGACGACCACGTCGGTCTGTGAGTAACGCTGGGCGTCGCGGATCATGCCGCCGATGCCGGGCACACCGTTGATCGTCTCGGCGGCGACCACCGACGAGTACGCGACACCGACCGCGAGCCGGATACCGGTGAAGATCTCCGGCAACGCGCTGGGCAGCACCACGTCCCGGGTCGTCTGCCACTTCCCGGCGCCGAGCGCACGAGCCGCTTCGACCAGGCCGGTGGGCGCGCCGTGCACGGCAGCGGCGGTGGCCACCGCGACGGGCGGCAGCGCGGCGATCGAGAGCAGCCACAGCTTCGGGGTCTCGTCGATGCCGAACCAGATGATGAACAGGCTGAAGTACGCCAGCGGCGGCAGCGCCCGGACGAACGTGACCACCGGCTCGGTGATCACTCGCAGCCAGGAGATCGTGCCCATCAGCAGGCCGAGGACCAGGCCGCCGGCGATGCCGATCGCCGATCCGATCACGATGCGCCGCAGGCTGACACCCAGGTGCTCGATGAGCAGGTGGCCGCTGTATCCGCGTACCCCATCGTGCACGGACGAGGTGACGACCAGCTGGTGCCAGACCGCTGCGGGTGAGGGGATGAAGGTCGGGTTGCGCATGGCGCGCGCGGTGATCTCCCAGAGGAGATAGAGCGCGAGCAGCGCCAGCAGGCGAAGCGCGAGGCGGCGGCGCAGGCCGCCGCTCGGCGCGAGCGCCCCGGGCCGCGTGGAAGCGGCCTCGGTGGGGCGCCCGGTCGGCGGCGCGGGTGCGACGGAGGTGGTCAAGAGAGGTCTCCCTGGCAGGGGTACGCGTCAATACCCGGTATTCCTATCGCATCTATGGGGTTACTGGCAATCCCCGTCCCACTCGCAACGATGTGTTTAAACATATATTCCTGGTAGGACTTGTGGGCGATGGTGGACGCTGCCTAGCGTTTTGGCACTGAGCTTGGAGGTCTCGTGAGCGTCCTGTCCCCACCCCGATCCGCCACCGCGGATCCACCGGAAGAACTGGTCGTGGTCCCGGCCCGGCATCCGTGGCGCTGGGCTGGAACCGCGCTGGTCCTCGTGCTGCTCGCGCAGTTCGTGCACGGCCTGGCCACCAATCCGGGCTGGGACTGGAACACCTTCTTCGGCTACTTCCTGGAGAAGTCGGTCGTCGAGGCGCTCGGGACGACGTTGCAGCTCACGGTCGCCGGCGCCATCCTCGGCTTCCTCGGTGGCATCCCGCTCGCGGCGATGCGGCTGTCGAAGAACCCGGTACTCTCCACGGTCAGCTGGGCGTACATCTGGGTGTTCCGCAGTGTGCCGCTCATCGTGCAGCTGCTGTTCTGGGCGAACCTCGGATACCTCTACGACCGCCTTCAGGTCGGCGTGCCGTTCGGGCCGGGCTGGTCGTTCGCGACCGCCGACCTGGTCAGCCCGTTCGGTGCGGCGCTGCTCGGTCTCGCTCTGCACGAGGCCGCGTTCGCCGGCGAAATCATCCGGGCCGGCCTGCTCTCCGTGGACCAGGGTCAGCACGAGGCCGCCGCCGCGCTCGGCATCCCCCGCCACCGGCAGTTCTTCAAGATCGTGGTGCCGCAGGCGATGCGGGCGATCCTGCCGAACGCCGCGAACCTGCTGGTCAATCTCTTGAAGAGCACGTCCATTGTGTACGTCCTGGCGATCGGCGAGCTGTTCTACCAGGTCCAGGTGATCTATGGGCGCAGTGGCCGGGTCGTCCCGCTGCTGATGGTCGCCACCGTCTGGTACGTGATCCTCACGGCCGCCCTGTCGATCCTGCAGTACTACACCGAGCGTTACTTCGCCCGCGGCGCCGTGCGCACCCTGCCGCCCACCCCGTTCCAGAAGCTCAAGGCGGTGTTGAGGAAGTGAGCACTCCCGTCGTCGAGGTGACCGGCGTCCACAAGTCGTTCGGCGCATTGCACGTGCTGCGCGGCGTCGATCTCGTCGCCCACGCCGGCACGGTCACCGTGATCCTCGGACCGTCCGGATCCGGCAAGTCCACCCTGCTGCGCTCGCTCAACCACCTGGAGAAGGTCGACCGTGGCCTGGTCCGCGTCGGCGGCGACCTGATCGGTTACCGCCAGGCCGGCAACAAGCTGCACGAGCTCAGCGAGCGCCAGATCCTCAAGCAGCGGGCCGGCATCGGCTTCGTCTTCCAGAACTTCAACCTCTTCCCGCACCTCACGG
The DNA here is from genome assembly GCF_003259845.1 of Actinoplanes lutulentus. Taxonomy (GTDB): domain Bacteria; phylum Actinomycetota; class Actinomycetes; order Mycobacteriales; family Micromonosporaceae; genus Actinoplanes; species Actinoplanes lutulentus. The sequence continues at coordinate 143,593 of NZ_QLMJ01000021.1, read as the reverse complement.
CCCTCGAGAACGTCACCGAAGCGCCGATCTCGGCGCAGCGAAAATCCAAGGCCCAGGTGTACGAACGTGCGCGCGAGCTGCTCGACCGCGTCGGACTGTCCGACAAGGCTGACGCGTACCCCCGTCAGCTCTCCGGCGGTCAGCAGCAGCGGGTCGCGATCGCCCGCGCCCTGGCGCTGGAACCGCAGCTCATCCTCTTCGACGAGCCGACCTCCGCGCTCGACCCGGAGCTCGTCGGTGAGGTCCTCGACGTCCTTCGTGACCTGGCCGCGGCCGGCACCACGATGATCGTGGTGACTCACGAGATCGGCTTCGCCCGGGAGGCGGCCGACAACGTGATCTTCATGGACGAGGGCCAGATCGTCGAGCAGGGACCGCCCGCACAAGTCCTCGACAACCCCCAGCACGACCGGACCCGGGCGTTCCTGTCCAAGGTCCTCATTTAAGAAACGGAGCCTTTCATGCGTACCAAATGGGTCTTAGCTCTTGCCGCGGTGACCTTGAGCCTGACCGCATGCGCGGCGCCGGAGGAAGAAGCCGCCGCGGTACCCGCGGCCGGTGACGCCTCCGCGGCCGCGGTGAAGTTCAACGACAGCCCGGACCAGAACCGGATCCTGCCGCCCAAGGACGACGCCGCCGCGGCGCTGCTTCCCCCCGCGATCGCCGCCAAGGGCAAGCTGGTCATCGGCGTCGGCGCGGCCGGTTCCGGGTTCCCGCCGCTCGCGTTCGCCGCGACCGACAACAAGACGCTGATCGGCAACGAGCCGGACATCGCCGCCGCCATCGCCAGCACGCTCGGCCTCGAACCGGTCCTGGAGAACACCTCCTGGGAGAACCTGTTCATCGGCCTGGACTCGGGCAAGTTCGACCTCGGCGCCTCGAACATCACCGTGACCGAGGAGCGCAAGCTCAAGTACGACTTCGTCAGTTACCGCAAGGACGACCTGGGCTGGCTCGCGAAGAAGGGCTCCGGCCTCACGATCACCAAGCCGGCCGACATCGCGGGCAAGAAGGTCTCGGTGAGCTCCGGTACGAACCAGGAGAAGATCCTGGTCGAGTGGGCCGAAGAGGTCAAGAAGCAGGGTCTCGCCCCGGTCGAGATCAAGTACTACCAGACCAACCAGGCGACCTACCTGGCTCTCGGCTCGGGCCAGATCGACGTGCACCTCGGGCCCAACCCGTCCGCGGCCTACCACGTCGCCACCACCGGGCAGACCGAGATCGTCGGCACCTACTCCGGCGCCGGCGCCACCCTGCAGGGCCTGATCGCGCTCACCACCAAGAAGGACAACGGCCTGGTGAAGGCGTACGCCGCAGCGCTCGACAAGCTGATCGCCTCCGGTGACTACACCAAGATCTTGGAGCGATGGAACCTCACCAACGAGGCCGTCGACAAGGCTGAGGTGAACCCGCCGGGCCTGCCCATCGAGGGCAAGTGACCCGCTCACTCACCTCGGAGACGGTGCTGGACAACCCGGCCTGGTCGGCACTGCGGGGCGCGCACGCGCGTTTCGCGGTCCGGCACGGCCGGGCTGCCCGGTATCAGAGCGACGTGGCGCCGTTCCACGCGCTCGAGGATCCCACCGACCCGGGTGCGTGGAACGACCTCGCCGTGTTGGTGGCGCCGGGAGAGTCCGTGACGATTGCCGGCGCGGGGGCCGTTGCTTTTCCTGGCTGGGAGGTCGTCGGCAGCATCGCGGGCGTGCAGTTCGTCGACGTGTCGCTGGCCGCGTCTTTTTATCCGGAGGCCCTGCGTCTCGGTGCGGCGGACGTGCCGGAGATCCTCGATCTGATCGAGCGGACTCGGCCCGGCCCGTTCCTGCAACGGACCGTGGAGCTGGGCACCTATCTGGGGCTGCGCTCCGCGTCCGGCGCGCTGATCGCGATGGCTGGTGAGCGGTTGCATCCGGCGGGGTGGACCGAGATCAGCGCGGTCTGCACGGATCCGGCACATCGCGGTCAAGGGCTGGCCACCCGGCTGGTCCGGGCCGTGGCGGCGGGTATCCGGGAACGCGGCGAGACACCGTTCCTGCACACGTCGGCGGCGAACGTGAACGCGATCAGACTGTACGAGTCGATCGGGTTCGAGCTTCGTAAAAGGACCGATTTCACGGCCTATCGCAGGCTGGCCTGAAGACGTGGCCGGTCACCGGACGGAACCCGCGCCGTACCGGTGACCGGTCATTTCACGATTTCTCGGGGTTTCTCGGGGTTTTCTAGATCGTCAGGACGAGCTTGCCGCGGGTCCGGCCCGTCTCCAGGGCTCGGTGGGCGTCGGCGGCCCGCTCCAACGGGAACGCCTCGGCCACCTCGACGTGCACCGCGCCCGCGTCGATCAGCTGGGCGATCTCGGTCAGCGCGGTGCCGTCCGGCTCGACCAGGAACCCGACGGCCCGCTTGCCGTCCCGTTGCGCGGCATCGAAGACGCTCGGTGCGACACCCGACGGCACCGCGATCAGCAATCCGCCCGGTGTCAGCGTGCTCAGCGACCGCAGCCCGGTCTGCTCGTCACCGACCAGGTCGAGCACGACATCCACGTCTTTGACCGCGGAGTCGAAAGCGACAGTGCTGTAGTCGATCAGCTCGTCCGCGCCGAGCGAGCGCAGCCAGTCGTGCTTGGCGGACCGGGCGGTCCCGATCACGTACGCGCCCAGGTGCTTGGCGATCTGCACCGCGAAGTGGCCGACCCCGCCGGCCGCCGCGTGGATCAGCACCCGCTGACCGGGCTTGATCGTGGTGGCGGCGGTCAGCGACTGCCACGCCGTCAGCCCGGCGAGCGGCACCGCGGCGGCTGCCTCATGGCTGATCGAAACCGGTCGGCGGGCGAACTGGCGGGACGGGGCTGTCACGTATTCGGCGTAGGCGCCGGCCTGACGGGGGAACCACGGCATGCCGTACACCTCGTCGCCGGGCTGGAGTGTGTGCACGCCGTGGCCGGTCTTCTCCACCACGCCGGACACGTCCCAGCCGAGGATGAACGGCGGCGCACCGAGTACTCCGGCCATCCCTGAGCCCTCGCGGGTCTTGGCGTCGACCGGATTGATACCGGCCGCGACGACCCGGACGAGAACCTCGGTGGGCAGCGGTTCCGGACGCGGCACGTCGGCCACCTCCAGGACCTCGGGGCCGCCGAACCGCTGCTGGGTGATCGCGCGCATCACAACTCTCCTCTGACTTCTGGGAACGCCGCGACGCTATCTCCAGGGCCCTAGTTACCCGCAAGGGTTACTACTACCCTTTGGGAAGTGACCTCCGTATGCGCGACCGGCCAGCACGACCACCACGACGTCTACGCCCAGCAGTGCCCGTGCCGCGGGCTCCTCGAACTGATCGCCAACAAGTGGACGGCCCTCGCGGTGGGCGCACTGGCGGCCGGGCCGCAGCGGTTCGGCGCCCTGCAACGCCAGTTGGAGGGGGTCAGTCCGAAAGTGCTCACCCAGACCCTGCGGCGCCTGGAGGACGCCAACCTGATCAGCCGGACGGTGTACCCGGCGGTTCCGCTGCACGTCGAATACGAGCTGACCGAGGTCGGCTGGAGTCTCACGGTGCCGCTGAAGGCGCTGCGCCAGTGGGTCGAGGAGCATGTGGACGAGGCGCGGGTCTGATCCTTCCCCCGGAGGATTGACGGTTCCGGATCCTGACATGCCGGGCCATCGTGGTGCCTCACGATGGGGTTTGTGGAGTTGCGGCAGCTCAGCTATGTCGAGGCGGTGGCGCGGTACGGCGGGTTCACCCGGGCTGCCGAGCGCCTGCACGTGGCGCAGTCGGCTGTCTCCGCGCAGATTCGCGCGCTGGAGAACGAGCTGGGGCTGGCGTTGTTCGCGCGGACCACGCGGCGGGTGGCGTTGACGCCGGCCGGGGAGTTGTTCGTCGCGCGGGCTCGGCGGGTGCTGGCAGAGATCGACGGTGCTCGTATCGAAATTCATGAGATCACGGCGGTGGTCAGCGGACGGGTCAGCATCGGGGCCACGAGCGCGCTGGGATCGTACGATCTCCCGCAGGCGATGGCCCGCTTCCGTGACCGATTCCCGGGTATCGCGCTGCGCTTGCGCAGCGGTGTGGTGACCGGACTGCTGGGCGCGCTCGACACGGGTGAGCTCGATCTGGTGGTGGGTCCGGTGCACGCGGATCTGCCGGCGCGGTTCGATGCGCTGCCGCTGGCCGACGAGCACCTGCTGCTGGCGATCCCTATCGGTCACGCGCTGGTTCGGGCCGGGCGGCTGACGTTGGGTGAGGCCCGGGACGAGGCGTTTGTGTCGACGGCGCCCGGTACCGGGTTGCGATGGATTCTGGAGGACGCGGCGCGGTCGGCCGGGTTCACGCCGAGGGTGGAGTTCGAGACGGCCGGCCCGGGCGGCATCCGGGATCTGGTGGCTGCCGGGCTCGGCGTGGGGTTGCTGTCAAAATCGGTCGCGGAGGTGCCCGGAGGCCCGGCGATCGCCGCTCGTGCCCTGCATCCGGCGCCGGTGCACCCGCCGATCGGTGTCATGCATTCGCGCGAACGGCCACTGAGCCCGGCCGCGCAGTCCTGCCGCCACCACCTGGTGGAGATGGCCGGCCGGCCGGGGCGACCCAACCACCCCGACGTGTCAGATCCCGGCGATCCCGGCGGCTCCGGCGGCTCCGGCGATCCCGGCAAGCCCGGCGGGGCCGGCAGCTCAGGCGGGCCCGGCAGCTCAGGCGGGCCCGGTGCGGAAGCATTCCGCGATCTTGAGCGACTTTCCACCTCCTGAGGTCGGAAATCACTCAAGATCCACGAGGAGACCCGGAAGGCGAGCCCATCGCTGGTGAAATTGGCGAGTTCGGCCCCGGATGTTGACGCCGCTTGCCGCGGTCGCGATGGGGTTGAGTGGGCGAGCGCACGCGGATTGGTTGCGTGTGCGCTGACCCGCCGCCGTAGTGGCCGCGAGTGCACGCGGAGTGCTTGAGTGTTCGCTCACAGCAACTGCCGACCGTGGCCGGTCCTGACGGAATCATGCCGTCGGCAGCGCCCACAGTGACACGGGCGCACGTAAAGCGCCTGTCGCAGTGATCGGGGCGCACGGTCAACCCCGAAAGCGGTGATCAGGACGCACGTAAGCGTTCCGTGTGACCTCATCAACGCCATAGCGTTGACCCGGGAACACGCAACGATTCAGTGTGCTCCCGTCTCGCCTCAGCATGGACGGCGGCACACCGTGAGCCCCTGAACCGGCGGGATGGCGGCACACCGTGGGCCCTCGGAACTGCGAAGCTGGCGTCGCCACGGCACGAACCGTTGTCTGGCTTTGGAGATCAGTCGGCGCGGCCCCGGCCCGGCACTCCGCGATCTTGAGCGATTCTCCACCTCCTGAGGTTGAAAATCGCTCAAGATTCACGGGAAGCAGGACGGCGACCGGGCGGCGCGCACGCTGCGGGCTTAGCTGTGCCACTCCTTGGACAGCAGTTCGTAGGAGCGGACCCGATCCGCGTGGTCGTACGCGATCGTCGTGATCAGCAGCTCGTCAGCACCGGTCACCCTCTGCAGGGTGCGCAAGCGCTCGGCCACCGTTGCCGGCGAGCCCACGAACTGTGTGTCGACCCGGTCCTTCACGAGCGCTCGTGCTTCGTCCGTCCACGCGTACCCAAGGGCCTGCTCGATGCTGGGGAACGGCACTGCGCCGAGCCCGGTCCGGATGCTGTGCACCCACAGGGCGAATGGCGCCGCCAGGCGCCGAGCCGTCTCATCGTCCTCCGCGACCAGGACGTCGGCCGAGACCATCACGCGCGGCGCGCTCAGCGTCGCTGAGGGCACAAAGCTTTCCCGGTACGCGGAAACGGCCTCGAGAATCTTCGCAGGAGCGACGTGATAGTTGGCCGCGAAGGGCAGGCCTCGTGCGCCCGCGGTGTGAGCGCTCTCGCCGCCGCTGGAGCCGAGCAGCCAGACTTCGAGGTCGGCGCCGGCGCCGGGAACCGCGACGACCTCGTTGCCTTCGCCGTCGCTGACCGGGCCGGCGAGCAGGCCGGAGATCTGGTCGAGGACCTCGTTCAGCGGCAGCGGTTCGGCGCCGGGCTGGGTGAGGTAACTGGAGGCCAGGGCGGTGCGCTTGGAGGCGAAGATCGGCGCCCAGGAGAAGGGTTTCGGGATGAGCAGGCCGTCGACGACACGTTCCTCCTGAGGTTCAGCGACCTTGGCCGCCTCACGGAGGACCTCTTTCTTGGCCTGGCCGGAACGACCGATTCCCAGGTCGAAACGGCCCGGATAAAGCGCGTCGAGCAGACCGAACTGTTCCACGATGGTCAGCGCTGTCTGGTGGCCGGTCTGCACGGCGCCGGAGCCGAGCCGGATGTTCTCGGTGACGGCGGCGATCTGGCCGAGCAGCAGCGCCGGCTGGGAGCTGGCGACACCGGGGGTGAAGTGGTGCTCGGCGACCCAGTACCTGTGGTATCCGAAATGCTCGGCGTTCCTGGCCAGGTCCAGAGTGCGGCGCAACGCGTCCTGAACGCTGCCACCGGTGACGAGCGGCGAGAGGTCGAGGATGGAGAGGGGAACGGACATGGTGGTTTACCGCCCTTTCAGCTGGCGTAACACGGGGGCGATGTCGCTGGCGAACAGTTCGAGACTGGACCGGTTCTGTTTCTCGGTGAGTCCTTCGGTGTCGGCGCTCAGGTGGGTGATCTCGTGGCCGAACCGCTCGTGATAGCGGTGGACCTTGTCGATGATCTGCTGCGGGCTGCCGACGAGAATGGAGCTACGTTCGACGGCGTCTTCGATCGTGGGGAAGACGGGTTGAACGCCGACGTTGCGGAAGGCTTGCAAACGCGCTTCATAAATCGGCCGGTAGGCGTTCACCGCCTCTTGTGAAGTCGGCGCCGCATAAAAACCGGCACTCCCCGCTCCGATGCGAATATCCGCCGGATCGTGGCCGTAGAAAGCCCACCGCTCCCGGTAATAGTCGATCAATTCGGCATAGGGGTCGATCGGATTGGTGACGTTGGCGGAGAAGAGCGGATCGCCGTACGACGCCGCGAGATCCACTGATGCCTTGCTCGTGGCGCTGCCGTGCCAGACCGTGATCGGCTGCTGCACCGGCCGGGGCCAGGTCTCGGCCTCGGTCAGCGACGGGCGATATCGGCCCTCCCAGGTGACCTTCTCTTCTCGCCACAGCCGGCGGAATAGGTCGTAACTCTCCCGCAGGCGATCCCATTGATCGTCAACGGTCACGTGGAAGAGTTGGGCCTGGGCGGCGCCGTTGCCCTTCCCGATGATCAGTTCGAGGCGCCCGTCGGCCAGGTTGTCGAGGGTGCTGTAGTCCTCGAAGGCGCGTACCGGGTCGAGCAGGCTGAGCGTGGTCACCCCGGTCCACAGCCGGATCTTCGTGGTCTTGGCGGCGATGTGGCTGAGCACCACCGGCGGGGACGACGACAGGAACGGCCGCTCATGGCGCTCCCCCACGGCGAACCCGTCGAATCCCAGCTCCTCGCCGAGCACCGCGGTGTCGACGACCTCGCGCAGACGCTGCTGCTGCGACTTCGATTTGTCGATCCAGGTAATCAGGCTGAGCAGCAGGAACTTCATCGCAGGCCCAGGTTCTGGCGCAGGGTCCCGCCGGAATACTCGGTCCGGAAGACGCCGCGTTCCTGCAGCAACGGGACCACCTGGTCCACGAAGTCGTCGAGGCCGGCCGGGGTCAGGTGCGGGACCAGGATGAAGCCGTCGCAGGCGTCGGTCTGCACGTATTCGTTGAGCTGTTCGGCGATCCGCGACGGGGTGCCGATGAAGTTCTGCCGCCCGGTCACCTCGATGATCAGGTCGCGGATCGACAGGTTCTTGGCCTCGGCTGTCGCCCGCCACTCAGCCGCGGTCCTGAGCCGGTCCGGGTACATGCCGGCGCGGCCCTTGATGATCGTGTCGTCCTCGTCGAGGACCGGGTCGGTCGCGGGGAGCGGCCCGTCGGCGTCGTAGCCGGACAGGTCGGTGTTCCACAGCTGTTCGAGGAGCAGGATCGCGGTCTGCGGGCTGACCTGCTGCCGGCGGATGTAGTGCGCTTTCTCCTGCGCGTCGGCGTCGCTGTCGCCGAGCACGTACGAGACGCCGGGGATGATCTTCAGGCTGCCCGGGTCGCGGCCGTGCTTGATCACGCGCTGTTTGACGTCCTGGTAGAACTCCTGGGCGTCCTCCAGCTGGTGGTGCCGGGAGAAGATCGCGTCAGCGTGCTGGGAGGCGAGCTCGCGCCCGCCCACGGAGTCGCCGGCCTGGAGGACGACGGGGTGGCCCTGCGGGCTCCTCGGCACCCCGAACCGACCCTCGATGGCGAATTGCGACGATTTAACGGAAAAATCATTACCGTCGCTGTCCCACAGTGTCCGCGAGGCCTGGATGAACTCGGCCGCCCGGACGTACCGATCCTCGTGGTTCAGGAACCCGCCCCGCCGGAAGTTCTCGCCGAAGAACGCCCCCGGTGATGTCACCACGTTCCACGCGGCCCGGCCACCGGAGAAGTGGTCGAGGGTGGCGAGCTGCCGGGCCAGCTCGTAGGGCTCGTGGTAGGTCGCGTTGAGCGTCCCGGCCAGCCCCAGGTTCGTGGTGATCGCGGCCAGGGCGGCCAGCACGGTCAGTGTGTCCGGCCGCCCGACCACGTCGAGGTCGTGGATCAGGCCGCGCTGCTCGCGCAGCCGCAGCCCCTCGGCCAGGAAGAAGAAGTCGAACAGGCCACGCTCGGCGGTCCGGGCCAGGTATTCGAAGGAGTCGAAGTCGATCTGGCTGCCGGCGCGTGGGTCGCTCCAGACCGTCGTGTTGTTCACGCCCGGGAAGTGCGCGGCGAGGATGATCTGCTTAGGCACGGACGGCCCCTTCGTAACGGTTCACCGCGACCGGCAGGCCCAGCCGCTCGCGCAGGGTGGTGGCGGACGACGGCTCGAACAGGCCGCGGCGGCGCAGCTCGGGCACCAGGTCGTCGGTGATCCGCGTCAGGTCCTCGGTCAGGTCGCCGGGGCGCAGACGGATGCCGTCGATGCCGGAGGCCGCCCACGCGGCGATCAGGTCGGCGAGCTGGGCCGCGGTGCCGGCGAAAACGGCGGCGTCCGAGGTGGCTGAGCCGCGTCTCACCAAAGCGTCATCACCAATAAATACCGCTATATCGGCATAGACCTTCAGGGCCGGGTCCAGCTTGGACTTGATCTTCTCGGCGGAGTAGACGTCGGACGGCGTAATGAACACCAGGTCAGCGGACTTCCCGGCGAACACCAGCGCCTCGGGCGAGTGCGCCAGGGCCGCCACCACCGGCTGCCCCTGCGGCGGCCGGGGCACGATCGACGGGCCCTTCACCGAGAAATACTTCCCGTCGAAAGCGACGTAATGCAACCGATCCCGGTCGATGTATCGCCCGGTCGGCACGTCCTTGATGATCGCGTCGTCCTGCCAGCTGTCCCAGAGCCGCCGAACCACCTCAACGGCGTCGGCGGCTTCCTCGAAGAGAGCCGGCACCTGCAGCGGATCGCGGCGGCCCAGCAACGCGGCCTCGGCCGGGTCAGCGGAGACCCGTACCTGCCACCCGGCCCGGCCCTTGCTCACGTAGTCGAGCGTCGCCAGGGCGGTGGACAGGTGGAACGGCTCGGTGTGCGTGGTGGTGGCGACCGGGACCAGGCCGACGTGCCGGGTCAGCGGCGCCACCCGGGCAGCGGTCAGCACCGCATCCGGCCCGCGCTTACCGAACCGGTCGTCGAAGGTGACGAAATCCAGCCGCGCCTCGTCGGCCCGGCGAACCCAGCCGGCCCACTCCCCGGCGTCGAACGACGCCGAGTCGAGGGCCACGGCCAACCGTAGTGTCATGCGGGTACCTCCAGTTTTGGCACGGCCGCGAGCAGCGTGCGCGTGTAGTGATGGCCGGCGTGATCAAAAACGGCCTGGACCGGGCCCTGTTCGACAACCCGGCCGTCGTGCATGACCAGCACCCGATCGGCGAGGTCACGGATCACGCCGAGGTCGTGGGAGATGAACAGCAGCGCGGTGCCGTCGTCCCGGCGGATCTCGGCGAGCAGGTCGAGCACCTGCGCCTGCACCGACACGTCGAGCGCGCTGACCGGCTCGTCGCAGATGATCAGACTCGGTCGCGGTGCCACAGCGCGGGCGATGGCGACGCGTTGCCGCTGTCCGCCGGAGAGCTGCCGCGGGTATCGGTCGAGCAGGTCCGGGTCGAGTCCGACTCTGATCAGCACGGGTTCGACCGGTTCGCCTCGGCCGAGGGCTTCGCCGACGATACGGCGTACCGTCCATCTCGGATCGAAAGCGGACAGCGGGTCCTGGGCGATGAACTGCAGCCGGCGCCGCAGCGGCCGCCGGGCGCGCTCCGGGACGCCGCTGAACTGCTGCCCCTCGAACCGGACGTGCCCGGATGTCGGCTCGATCAGCCCGAACAGCAGCTGCGCCACCGTCGTCTTGCCCGACCCGGACTCGCCGACCAGGCCGACGATCTCGCCGCGGTGGATCGTCAGGTCGACGCCGCGGACCACGGTGCGGTCGGCGTACACCTTGCGCAGCGCACTGGCCTCGGCCACCACCGGGCCCGGCTCGGTGTCGCTCACCCTTCTGCGGCCGCTCGCGGCCGCGATCAACTCCTTGGTGTACGGGTGACCAGAAGCGGTCAGGAGCCGACGTGTCGTGCCGGTCTCGACAACCCGGCCGTCCTTCATCACCAGGATCCGGTCGGCGAGCCGGGACACGACGGCCAGGTCGTGACTGATCAGCAGGAGCGCCTCGCCGGCGGTACGGCGCTCGGCGAGCAGCTTGAGGATCTGCGCCTGGACCGTGGTGTCCAGGGCGGTGGTCGGCTCGTCGGCGATCAGCAGCCGGGGCTCGCCGGCGATGGCGGAGGCGATCAGCGCCCGCTGCCGCAGCCCACCGGAGAGCTGGTGCGGGTGCTGGCGGACCCGTCGTTCCGGTTCCGGCAGGTGCACGTCGGTGAGCAGTTGCTGGATGCGCTGCGGCCGGTCCCTGCGGTCGCCGATGCCGTGCACCCGCAGCACCTCGCCGATCTCGGCGCCGACGGTGCGCAGCGGGTCGAGCGAGACGAGGGCGTCCTGCAGGATCAGCCCGGCGAACCGGCCGCGCACCCGGCGCCAGTCCCGGGACGTGTATCCGCGGGCGTCGGCGCCGTCGATCTCCAGCTTGTCGGCGGTGACGGTGGATGACGGACCGGCCAGTCCGACCAGGCTGCGGGCGGTGACGCTCTTACCGGAGCCGCTCTCCCCCACGATCGCCACACACTCACCGGCGGCGATGCGCAGGTCGACGCCACGAACCGCCTCGACCACCCTTCCGGGCAGCTTGAAACTGACCCGCAGGTTTTCCACCTCGATCATGCGGTTCGTCCTTCGAAGCGGCGCTGGAAGTGCCGGCCGAGCGCCGTCAGCGAGATGATCGTGGCGGTCACCACGAGGCCCGGCAGCACCGACGCCCACCAGGCGATGTGCAGGTAGCCGCGTCCTTCGGAGAGCATCGCGCCCCATTCGGGTGAGGGAGGTTGCGGCCCGAGGCCGAGGAAGCTGAGGCCGGCCGCGATCAGCACCGCCTCGCCGAGCCCGATCACCGCGATGACCGGGATCGGGCCGAGCACGTTCGGCAGCACATGCCGGACGACGAGCCGGGGACGGGAGGCGCCGAACGCGACCGCGTGGGTCACGTACGCGGCCCGGCGCACCACGAACGTCTGTGCCCGCACCACCCGGGCGTAGTGCGGGGTGAGCGCCACCCCGATCGCCACGATCAGGCTGGTGGTCCCGGTGCCGGCGACTGCGATGAACAGCAGGGCGAGCAGCACGATCGGGAACGCCGACAGGGCGTCGAACGTGCGGCTGAAGGCCTCGTCGGCGTACCGGTGGCCGAGGCCGGCGAGCAGGCCGAGCAGGATGCCGGTGCTGGTGGCGATCAGGGTGGCGGCCACGCCGATGCTCAGGCTGTGCCGGGCGCCGTGCACCACCCGGTCGAAGACGTCACGGCCGAGCTGATCGGTGCCGAACCAGTGCCGCGCCGACGGGGCCTGCAGCACGTTGAGCGGATCGGCGGCGAGAGGGTCGCCGCCGAACAGCGACGGCCACGCCACCGCGGTCAGGATCAGCGCCAGGAAGACGGCGGCCACGGCGAGCCCGGGCCGGGGCCGGGTTCGCAGCCGCAGCCGGCCGGTGACCGGCCGGGTCAGCGCGAGGGTCATGACGCTGCCCTTTCGCGGGAGCAGATCGAGCAGATCGAGCAGATCGAGCAGATCGAGCGGATCGAGCGGATCGGCATCGGGCGGATCGGCATCGGGCTCAGCTCCTTCGCAGGCGCGGGTCGATGAGCAGGCCGGCCAGGTCGGCGAGGGTGTTGACGACGACGAAGACGGTGGCGGCGAGGACCACGACGGCGATCACCACGGGCATGTCGCCGGCGCTGACCGCCTGCAGGGCGACCTGGCCGAGGCCGGGCCGGCCGAACACCTGCTCGATGATCACCGAGCCGCCGATCAGCACCCCGAAGGTCCAGCCGGCCAGGGCGACCGCCGGCAGCAGGGCGTGCCGGAGCGCGTGCCGGGCCAGCACCGAGCGTTCCCGCAGGCCCCGGGCCCGGGCGGTGACCGCGAACGGCTCGTCCAGAGCCCGGTCCAGGCCGTCGCGCAGCACTTGGGCGAGCAGCCCGGCGATCGGCAGGCCCAGGGTGACCGCCGGCAGCACCAAGGCGGCGAAGCCTCGGTCGCCGGAGACCGGGAACAGTCCGAATTGGAACGAGAAGACGCTCAGCAGCACGATCCCGATCAGGAACGGCGGCGTGGAGACCATCACCAGCTCGGCGGTGGAGCTGAACCGCCGCGCCCACGGCCGCCGGATGGCGACGGCAAGGATCACGGCGAGCAGGCTGCCGAAGACGGCCGCGGCGATCGCCAGTTTCAGCGTCGGCCAGACCTGCGCGCCGACCACGTCGGCGACCGGCCGCTGCAAGAGGTAGGAGCGGCCCAGGTCGCCCTGGACGGCCCGCCAGAGATAGTCGAGGTACTGCACCAGCGCCGGCCGGTCGAGGCGCCATTCGGCGATCACCTCGGCGCGGATCTGCGGGGTGTCAGCGCCGTCGCCGATGATGCTGTCGACCATGTCACCCGGGGCGGCGAGCAGCGCCAGGTACGCGGCCGTGGCCGCCGCCCAGAGGACGACGATCCCGGCCGCGACCCGGCGCAGCACCGCAGAAGCCACACTCACTTGCTCAGCCAGAGGTGGTAGGCGCTCACCGGGACCCCGGCGGTCGGTTCGAACCCGAGCCCGCCGACCGACGTCGACGCCGCGATCTGGTCGGCCGGTGCGTACAGCGGCAGGACCAGGGCCTGGTCGTTGACGAGTTTCTGCACCTGCCGGTACGCCTCGGTGCGGGCCGCCGTGTCGGTGCTGGCCTGCGCGTCGTCGAGCAGCCCGTCCAGGCCGGCGTCGGTGAACCCGGTCCGGTTGATCGCGCCGGCCGAGTGCAGCAGCAGGTTGAGGGCGGCGCCCGCGTCGGTGTCGGCGCGGGAGTTGTCGAACACCTCGTACTCGCCGTCGGCGAGGGCCTTGGTGGCGGTGCCCTGGTCGACCAGGGCCACGTTCAGGTCGATGCCGGCGCTCTGCTTCACGGCGGCCTGCACGGCCTGGGCCAGGACGTCGCGGCGGTCACGGACGAACGGGGCGTTCTGCACGAGGCGTACCGTCAGGCGCTTGCCGGCCTTGGTGCGATATCCCTCGGCGTCGCGGGTGGTCCAGCCTGCCTCGTCGAGCAGTTTGTTCGCCAGCTCAGGGTCGCCGCCGAACGTACCCTCGAGGGTTTTGTCGTAGAACGGGCTGGTCGGTCCGACGACGCTCCAGGCCCGGGTGGCGGTGCCGCGGTAGACGCCGGTCAGGACGGCGTCCACGTCGACCGCCGCGCGGAACGCCTGGCGCACCTTGAGGTCGTCGAACGGAGCGTTCGCGACGTTGAGGTAGTACGAGTACGCCGAACCGGAGTTCAGCCCGCGCTGCAACGACAGCGCCGGGTTGCCGGTGATCAGGGCCTCGTCGGTGGCCGGCACACCCTCGATCACGTGCACCTGGTTGGAGGTGAGTGCGCCTACGCGTACCGAAGACTCTTTGAGAAAGCGGTAGGTGATCTCATCGAGGTAGGCGGGTCCGGTGTGTCCGGCGTTGGCGGGCGCCCAGTTGTACGCGGGGTTCTTGACGAAGTGCACCTCCTGGCCCTGGATGTAACGGTCCAGGACGAACGGGCCGGTGCCGGCCAGTTCCGGACCGCCGGCCTTGAGGTTCTTCGCCTCTTTCAGGGACTTGGGCGAGACCTGGGCACCCTGCGGCGAGGAGGCGAAGTCGAGGATCAGCACGTCCGGCGCCTTGAGCTTGAACGCGACGGTGGCGTCGTCGACGACCTCGACCGCGTCCAGGTTGCGCAGCTGGACCGCGGCGACAGCGGGCGCGTAGTTCGGCACCAGCAGCTGGTCCACATTGGCCTTCACCGCGGCGGCGTCGAACTTCGTGCCGTCGGAGAACGTCACGTCGGTACGGAGTTTGAACGTGTACGTCCTGCCGTCCGGCGAGACCTCGTAACCGGTCGCCAGCCAGGGGACGTAACCGCCCTGCGAGTCGTGGGTGAGCAGCGACTCGAACGTGTTCCAGACCAGCAGGCGGGCCTTGGCCTGCGCGTACAGATGGGGGTTGAAGGTGATCGGCTCGGTCTCGACGGCCCAGGTCAGCGAGCCTCCCGAGACCGGCTGACCGGCGTCGGCGGTGTCGTTCGCGGAACCGGTCGAACAGGCGCCCAGAAGGGCGAGGGTGGCGACGGCGGCGGCGAGACGGGTACGGCGCATGGGTGGCGACCTCCTCTACCACCATTCCTATAGTTCAGATAGGAGATGCGCAAGAGCCCGGTGACGTCTGTTACTCAACGGGTTCGAAGCGTATGTATCGCGGCGGCAACGTCTTGAACAGCAGGACCACGCCGGCGACCAGCAGCCCGAGGCCGATGAACACAAACCAGAGCGAATCCCCGCCGACGATGAACATCGCGGCGCCGCCGCCCAGGCACGCCGAGCCCCAAGCCGCATAGACGCGCGGGCGGAACCGGCGCACCGCCACCCACTGCTCGACAACCCGGACCGATTCCGGGTTGAGCTCGGCCCACTGCTGCGCCACCGCCCTGGGCACCCCGGAGATCCTGATCAGATGACCGGCCGCCCGGACCGGCCGCTGAACAACGCGCCACCGGAAGTAGACCTGCATCCACGCGAAGAAGACCAGCAACGCGGCGAGCCGGATCCATATCCAGGTGCCCCTGCTGATACCGAGGAAGGGGTCGGCCCAGACGAAACCCTCCAGGGCTGCCAGCATCCACACCACGGCGACGAGAACGGTGACCGGGAAGAATCGCGCCGCCCGGCGTTCCCGGGCGGCGCTGGCCGGATCCAGCGGCAGACGCAGCAGCGGCCGCCGCGCGTAACGCCACCAGCCGCTCGGCAGGCCCACCCACTCGACGTCCGGGCTGCCGTCGACGATCGACAGCGGCGGCACCCGCAAGTGATCCACCGCACCCGCCGCGACCACCACGTGCACTAGATCCCCCATGGATCTACACCGTAGGGCAGCTATCTGACGCGGAGGTGAACCATCTCGGCGGGACGTCCGTTCCCCATGTCGTGCAGCCGACAGACCTTGCCGATCCGCCCGCCGACGAAACCGTCGACACTCCTGCGGAGACCACCGAGGAGAAGCCCGACGAGACCCCCGAGGACGAGGTCGCGGCGGCGTCGCCGCCGAAAGAGCCGGGCAGGGTACGCCGATTCGTCTCGCACCCGCGTTTCCAGCTGGGCCTGACCATCCTGGCCGGCGTGATAGTCTTCGCCGCGCTGGTCTACCCGAACGTGCTCAAGCGCCTGACCCTCGGCGGCTTCGCCCGGATCCCGATCGAGGCGGCCGTCGCGATCGCCGTGTTCATCCTGCTGCCGCGCCGCCCCCGCAAGGTCGTCGCGATCATCGCCGGGATGGGCCTCGGCTGGCTGCTCGTCGAGAAGTCCCTGGACATGGGCTGGTTCGAGACCCTGAACCGCCCGTTCGACCCGGTTCTCGACTGGATCCTCTTCGACGACACCTACGGATTCATCCGGGAGTCGTACGGGCAGGCCTCGGCGTACGCCGTCGCCGCCGGTGCGGTGCTGCTCGCGGTCGCCGCCCTCGCCCTCACCACCTGGGCCGTCCTGCGGCTCAGCTCGCTGATCGGGCGGCATCGGCGGGTCTCGGCGTACACCGCCGGTGGCATCACCGCGCTCTGGCTCGTCGCCCTGCTGACCGGCATCCAGGTCGTTCCGAAGATCCCGGTCGCGGCGCGCAGCAGCGCCACCTACGCGTACGACCGGGCCCGGCAGGCCAAAGCCGGCATCGGGAACAACATCAACTTCAAGAAGGAGATCAAGAACGACCCGTTCGCCGACACCCCCGGCGATCAGCTGCTGACCGGGCTGGCCGGTAAGGACGTGATCTTCAGCTTCGTCGAGAGTTACGGCCGCAACGCCGTCGAGGCCCCCGAGCTCGCTCCCGGCGTCGACGCCGTGCTGGACAAGGGCACCACGTCGCTGACACAGGCCGGGTTCGCGGCACGCAGCGGCTGGCTCACCTCGCCGACGTTCGGCGGCAACAGCTGGCTGGCGCACTCGACGCTGCTGTCCGGGCTGTGGATCAACAACCAGAGCCGGTACCGCAACCTCACGGCCAGCGACCGGCTCACCCTGACCAGCGCGTTCAAGCGCGCACAGTGGGACACCGTCAGCGTGATGCCGGGCGCCACCCGGGCCTGGCCGGAAGGCAAGTTCTACGGGTACAACCGGGTCTGGGACAGCCGCAACCTCGGCTATCAGGGTCCCAAGTTCAGCTGGGCGCCGATGCCCGACCAGTACACGCTGAAGAAGTTCAACGAGGTCGAGTACGGCAAGGCCGGCCGCCAGCCGCTCATGGTGGAGATGCCCCTGGTCTCCAGCCACACCCCGTGGGCGCCGATCCCGTCAATGCTGGACTGGGACGCGGTCGGTGACGGATCGGTCTACAACGACATCGTCAAGGACGCCCCGAAGAAGTCCGACATCTGGGGCAGCACCTCGAAGGTCCGGGCCGAGTACGGCAAGTCGATCCAGTACACCCTCACCTCGCTGATCGAGTGGGTGCAGAAGTACGGCGACGACAACCTGGTGCTGGTCTACCTCGGCGACCACCAGCCGTCGAAGGTGGTCTCCGGTGAGAACGCCAGCCACGACGTGCCGATCACCGTGATCGCCAAGGACCCGGCGGTGCTGGACAAGATCAAGAGCTGGGGCTGGACCGACGGCCTCAAGCCGGCCACCGACGCCCCGGTCTGGCCGATGAGCGACTTCCGCGACAAGTTCCTGAACGCGTACGGCCCGAACGGCACCAACCACTGACCCGGTGTGCGGCGCCGGCCCCGGTCATCACCGGCGCCGCACACCGTTCGAAACGCTCTATCCCGCCTGCGGAAAGACGTCACTCACCAGCGCCAGCAGCGACGCCGCCAGCAGGGCGTGCACCTGCTCGCGGCTCAGCACACCCCGTTGCAGCCACTCGCGGCCGGTGAAGACCGCCAGGCCAACGTAGGACCGGGCCATCCCGCGCAGCGCCTCGGACGGCTCGACGCCCAGCCCGACCGCGTCCAGCACGCTGTCCGCGGCCACGTCGATCGCCTCGGCGATCACTCCGTCGACCTGGGCGTCACCGGCCATCCCGCCGGCGTTGATCGCCGCCAGCCAGGACGTGCTGTGCCGGGAGACCACGTCGAGGAACCAGCTGACGATGGCGTCCACCCGGCGTTCGAGCGGCTCGTCGGCCGGCATGCCCTCAAGGGCGTCGCGCGGCACGGTCAGCATCACCCGGACCACTTCCAGGTATAGATCCTTCTTGGTCCCGAAGTAGTGGTTGACCAGGCCCCGCGCCACTCCGGCAGCGTGCGCCACGTCCGTGGTCGACACCTCCGAGTACGGACGCCGGCTGAACAGCCGGACAGCAACCGTGAGGATCTCACCCCGCCGGCTGTCCGGTTCCATCCGCCGCCTGCGGCTCGCCTCGACATGCACATGGTGACCCTACGTCACGTCGATCTATCGGCAGCCGCGATCGGGGTCGCATCGATGGACACATAAGCCGTACAGATGAATAGCGGAAATTCATACGGCGCTTATTGACACATCGCCAATAGCGATCGAGAGTGTGTCGATGCCAACGCCTGGACTGGACGGCTACGCCGAGCCGTGGCGCAAGCCTGAACACGACGATCTTGCCGAGCTGGCCCGCACCTTCTTCACCAAGGAGGTGCTGCCGCACGCCGCCCGCCTGGAGAAACAGGGCCATCCCGACCGCGAGCACTACCTGCGCGCCGGCGAGCTGGGCCTGCTCGGCCTCTCCGTGCCGGAGCAGTACGGCGGCGGAGGCGGTGACTTCACCCACGAGGCCGTGCTGCTGCACGAGCAGACCCTGACCGGCGAGGGCAGCCTCGGCCTCGCGGTGCACAGCGGCATCGTCACCGGGTACATCAACGACTACGGCACCGAGGAGCAGAAGCAGCGATGGCTGCCCGGCCTGGTCACCGGCGAGCTGGTCGGCGCGATCGGCATGACCGAGCCGGACGGCGGCTCGGACGTCCAGGCCATCCGGACGAAAGCGATCCTGGATGGGGATGACTACCTGGTCAGCGGCTCGAAGACCTTCATCACGAACGGCTACGTCGCCGACCTGATCATCCTGGCCGTGAAGACCGACCTCTCGGCCAAAGCCCGCGGCATCTCCCTGCTGATCTGCGACCTGCGGGACAACCCCGAGGGCTTCAACCGGGGCCGCAACCTCGAGAAGATCGGACTGCACTCCAACGACACCGCGGAACTGTTCTTCGACGAGTTCCGGGTGAGCAAAGAGAACCTGCTCGGCGGCGCGGAGAACCTCGGCTTCATCCAGATGATGCAGTCGCTGCCCCAGGAACGCCTGGTCATCGGCGTGGGCGCGGTCGCCGCCATGCAACGCGCGGTCGAGCTCGCCACCGCGTACGCGAAGGAGCGCCACGCATTCGGCAAGCCGCTGATCGGCCACCAGAACACCCGGATGGTCCTCGCCGAGTGCGCCACCCGCGCCCGGGTGTCCCGGATCTTCCTGGATGACTGCATCGAGCGGCACACCCGTGGTGAGCTGGACGTGGCGACCGCGGCGATGGCGAAGCTCTACCTCACCGAGGGTCAGTGCGAGGTCGTCGACCGCTGCCTGCAGATCTTCGGCGGTTACGGCTACACCACCGAGTACCCGATCGCCCGGATGTACGCCGACGCTCGTGTCCAGAAGATCTACGGCGGCACGAACGAGATCATGAAGGAGCTGATCGCGCGTGTCCTCTAAGAGCGGGCCCCTGACCGGCGTCAAGGTCGTCGAACTGGCCGGCCTCGCCCCGGGACCGTTCGGCTGCATGGTCCTGGCCGACCTCGGCGCCGACGTGATCCTCGTCGAGCGCCCCGGCGGCACCGGACTGGCCGGTCCGCTGCAACGCAACCGCCGGGTGGTCACCCTCGATCTGAAGACCGAGGACGGCATCAGCGATCTGCTGCGCCTCACGGCGCAGGCCGACGTCCTGGTCGAGGGCTATCGCCCGGGCGTGGCCGAGCGCCTCGGCTTCGGTCCGGCTCCCTGCATGGAGATCAACCCCAGGCTTGTGTACGCACGAATGACCGGCTGGGGTCAGGAAGGACCGCTGTCCGCCGCCGCCGGTCACGACATCGACTACCTGGCGATCGCCGGAGCCCTGGAACCGCTGGGCCGGCCCGGCCAGCCACCGCACGCCCCGATCAATCTGCTCGCCGACTTCGCCGGTGGCGGGATGCTGCTCGCCGTCGGGGTGCTCGCCGCGCTGCACGAGCGGGAGCGTTCCGGCCTCGGCCAGGTCGTCGACGCCGCGATGGTGGACGGGTCGGCGCTGCTCATGACGTTCCTGCACGGCATGGTCGCGGCCGGCATGTGGCGGGGTGGCCGCGGCGAGAACCTGCTCGACGGCGGGGCGCCGTTCTACGACACCTACCGGGCCAAGGACGGCGGCTACCTGGCGGTCGGTTCCCTGGAGCCGCAGTTCTACGCGGCGCTGCTGCAGGGTCTCGACCTCGACCCGGCCGGCCTGCCGGGCCAGATGAACCGGTCCGAGTGGCCGGAACTGCGGCGGATCTTCACCGAGCGGTTCGCCAGCCGGACCCGGGACGAGTGGGCCGCCGTGTTCGCGGAGCTGGACGCCTGCGTGAGCCCGGTGCTCTCCCCCGCCGAGGCGGCCGAGCACCCGCACAACCGGGCCCGCGGGACGTTCGTCGAGGTCGGCGGGGTACGTCAGCCGGGGCCGGCGCCTCGCTTCACGCGTACCCCCGCAAGCGCGCCGAGCGCGCCTGAGGCGACCACCGTGACCGAAGTCCTGGCTCTCTGGAAGTAAGAACCGTCAGGCGGCGAGCTTGGGCGCGCGTTTGTCCTGGTACATCGCGGTGTCGGCCTCGGCGGTGAGCGCGTCGAGGGTGGCATCGGACCCGGCGGCGCGCAGGGCGACGCCGACGCTGACACCGACAGTGACCTGCCGCCCGTCGCCGATGTCGACCGGGCGGCGGATCACGTCGCGGATCCGGTCGCCGATCTGCGCGGCCTTCGCGGCGTCCGCCTCCGGCAGCAGGACCAGGAACTCGTCACCGCCGAGCCGCCCGGCAAGATCACCGGGGTTGAGCACGCCGTTGAGACGGACACCCATCTCGTGCAGCAGCAGGTCGCCGGCGGCGTGCCCGTGGACGTCGTTGACCTGCTTGAACCCGTTGAGGTCGAGCAGCAGCACGGCCAGGGTGGAGCCGGTGCGCTCGGCGGCGTATTCGGCCAGCTGAGCGCGGTTGGGCAGGCCGGTGAGCGAATCGTGGTTGGCCTGGTGGTGCAGCGCCTGACGGGCTTCCTGGAGGGTGAGCAGCTGCTTGGAGTACGCGGCCGACTGGGCGCCGGTGATCACCGCGATCATGAAGCCGATCCCGATCACGAAGGAGTGATCGGGTGAGTCCGGCACCATCAGCAGGAAAGCCGTCGAGGTCAGCGTGAACGCGGCGAGGGCGCCGACGAGCCGGTGCCGCAGCGCGGCGATCGCGATGGTCAGGATGAGCAGCGGCCAGGTCGTCTGCGGGTACTCCAGCGATGAGATCACCACGAACCCCACGATGGTCGCGGTGTCGAGGGCGACCTGCAGGGCGCTGAACGGGGTGTACCAGCGGGAACCGGGCCGGCGGCGGGCGAAGTAGGCGACCAGGTTCGACAGGAACATCGCCACGATGCCGTACCAGCAGGCCAGCTCCATGCCGGCGCTGAGGTCGTGCGGCGCGTAATCGGTGAGCCCACTGGCATAGATCCCGGTGGAGAGGATCCCGATGCTGCGGGAGATCAACCCGGCCGTCTCGATGGAACGGCGACGCGACATCAGGGAGTCGTCGATCACCGTTTGCATACGCTCACCATCGGCACGCCGGCCCCGGGTATGAGGAAAGGCCGATCGCCATCGGCGACCGGCCTTTCCTGTTGGCAGAACTCAGAACTTGAAGGCGCCGACCAGGTTGCGCAGCTCCTCGGCGGTACGCGAGACCTCTTCGCTGGCCTCGCGGGTCTGGTTGACACCGCTGACCGTGGAAGCGCTCGCCGACGAGACGTCGTTGATGTTGGTGGCGATCCGGCTGGAGCCGGCGGCGACCTCGGCGATGCTGCGCGACATCTCACCGGTGGTGGCGGTCTGCTCCTCCACCGCCGAGGCGATGGTGGTCTGGAAGTCGTTGATCTGGGCGATGACCTCGGAGATGCGGTTGATGACCTCGACCGCGCCGCCGGTGTCCTGCTGGATCGCGTTGACCCGGGCGCCGATGTCCTCGGTGGCACGGGCGGTCTCCTGGGCGAGGTCCTTGACCTCGCTGGCGACCACGGCGAAGCCCTTGCCGGCGTCGCCGGCCCGAGCAGCCTCGATGGTGGCGTTCAGGGCGAGCAGGTTGGTCTGCTCGGCAATGCTGGTGATCAGCTTGATCACGTTGCCGATCTCGGCGGACGACTCGCCGAGCTGACGGATGGTGTCGGTGGCGCGGGCGGCCTCGGAGACCGCGATCGAGGCGACCTGCGCGGCGTCGGCCGCGTTGCGGGAGATCTCCCGGATCGACAGGCCCATCTCCTCGGAGCCGGCCGCGACGGTCTGCACGTTGCGGGAGATCTCGTCGGCCTCGATCGAGGCCGAGCTGCTCTGCCGGTCGGTGTTGTCGACCGCGTTGGCGATCTCGCTGGAGACGGCGGCGAGTTCGGTCGACGCGGCGGCCAGCTTGTCGGCGTCGGCCGCGATGGTCTCCATCGAGGCGCGGACCTTGTCGAGCGAGCGGTCCAGGCCGGCGGCCATCGTGCCGAGCTCGTCGCGGCTGGTGATGCCGCTGCGCACGGTGAGGTCGCCGCGGTCCAGCGCGTCGATCACCACGCCCAGTTTGCGGATCGGGCCGAGGATCGAGCGGACCATCGGGATCGCCATGCCGATCAGCAGCGCCAGCGCGGCCAGTACAACCGCGATGGCGGTGTTGCGGACCGACGTGACGGTGCTGGCCATCTCGGCCTTCTGCGTCACGATCTGGGACTCCACCGTCTCGGTGAGGGTATCCAGCTCGCCATCAGTGGTGTCGTTGCGCTCCGAGATCTCGTCGGTGCGGTTCACCACCGAGGAGGGGTCGGCGACACCGGCCGTGACGAACGCGGTGATGAAGGTGTTGAAGTCCTCGAAGTCCGGCCGATAACCGTTGAACTCGGTGATGATCGAGGCCGGCAGGCCCGAGGACACCACGGCGTCCGCCGCGTCGACCGACGACTGGACGTCGTCCACGACGTCACCGCTCACGTCGTGCCCGAGAGCCGACCGGTACGCGTCGACCTTGAGCTCGCTCTGGCGGTTGTTCAGGTGGTTGAGCGCGGCGAGCCCCGCTTCCAGGCGCCGGATCTCCTCCGCCTGGTCCGCCAGGCTGTCCTGCCCGGTCAGCGTGATAGCCGCCATCGCGCTGAGGGCGATGGCGCCCGTAGCGACGATGGCACCCAGCCTCTTGGCTGTGCCGATGTTCTGTAAGCCGCGCATCCTGCCCTCCATCCGTGGTCCGACGCACGTTTCATCGGCCGTACACGAATGCATCTGAGGACTGAAGTTTCAGTCAACAGGAAGTCCGGAAGCGGATTATCCGCTTCCGGTTTGACCTATCGAGTTTATGTCAGCGGTGGATCTTGTTGCGCCAATCCGGCGGAACCGCACCCGACGGACCCGGAACCGGCTGGCTCTCCGGCCGGCTGGACGGCGGCGCCAGCTCCGGACCGTTGCCGGCCTGCTCGGTCGAGAAGTCCCAGAACCAGTCCTCACCGGGCTCGAACGACTGGATGACCGGGTGGCCGGTGCTCTTGTAGTGGGCGGTCGCGTGCTGCGACGGGGAGGTGTCGCAGCATCCGATGTGGCCGCACTCGGCACACCGGCGCAAGTGGAACCACCATCCGCTGGTCTCGAGGCATTCGGCGCATCCGGTGCCGGAGGGCGGGACGTCGGGCTGGATCGGCTCAGTCACGCCTCGAAACCTATCTCAGGTCGTCGTACGCCTCCTGCGCCGCGCGCATGGTGTTGATCTCACCCTCCAGGAGTTCGATCAGGTTTACCAGCTGGGTCGCGACTCGCTGGCCGAGATCGGTGAGGCTGTACTCCACCCGGGGCGGGATCGTCGCCTGCACCTCGCGGCGGACCAGGCCGTCACGCTCCAGCGACTGCAGCGTCTGGGCCAGCATCTTCTCGCTGACCCCGTCGACCTTGCGGCGCAACGCGTTGAACCGGAACGACCCCTCGTGCAGCGCGGCCAGGGCGAGGGTGCCCCAGCGGCCGGTCACGTCGGTGAGCACGCCCCGGGACGCGCAGTCACGGGCGAAGACGCTCGGTATCAGGTCGTCGTCCGGTTCCGTCATGGATCGAAGAATACCCAGCCTGACAGCGCTGAGCTTCGTGATGGCACTCACTTCGGGGTTGGCACTTTCGAAAAGTTAGTGCAGTCTTCTGGGCAGCACTTCACTGCATCGCATCGTCAGGAGCCGAATCATGACCACCATCGCCGTCACCGGTGCCACCGGCCAGCTGGGCCGCCTCGTCGTCGACGCGCTGATCGCGCGGGGCGCCGCACCCGGCGAGATCGTCGCCACGGTCCGCGACTCCGCGAAGGCCGCCGACCTCGCGGCGCTCGGCGTACAGGTCCGGGTTGCCGACTACAACCACCCGGAGACGCTGGCCGCTGCTTTCGCCGGCGTCGACCGTCTCCTGCTGGTCTCCGGCAACGAGGTCGGCAAGCGTCTCCCCCAGCACACCGCCGTGATCGAGGCCGCTAAGGCGGCCGGCGTGGGCTTCATCGCGTACACGAGCATCCTGCGCGCCGACAGCACGCCGATCGGCCTCGCGCCCGAGCACCTCGCCACCGAGCAGGTCATCGCCGCGACCGAGATCCCGCACGCGCTGCTGCGCAACGGCTGGTACACCGAGAACTACGCCGGCAGCATCGCGGGCGCGCTGCACACCGGCGCGATCGCGGGCAGCGCCGGCGAGGGCAAGATCGCGGCCGCCGCCCGGGCCGATTACGCCGAGGCCGCGGCCGCCGTGCTGCTGTCCGGCGAGGCCGGCGTCTACGAGCTGGGCGGCGAGGCGTTCACCATGGCCGAGCTGGCCGCCGAGGTGGCCAAGCAGTCCGGAAAGGACGTCGCGTACACGGATCTGCCGGTCGCCGATTACCAGCAGGTGCTGGTCGGCGTCGGTCTGCCGGAGGGGTACGCGGGGCTGCTCGCCGACACCGACGCCAAGATCGTCGACGGGCACCTGGACACGGACAGCGCGGTTCTGGCGAAGCTGATCGGCCGGCCGGTGACGCCGCTGACCTCCGCTGTCGCGGCGGTTTTGAAGGGTTAATCAGTGACGTCGGCGAACGTACCCTTAAGGGCCGCGACCGCGGCATCGGCCGCGACCCTCAGGCCCACGCCGCGCTCCCCCGCGCCCAGGCTGATGGTCCGCCCCCGGGTACGTTCGTCGGCGATCACCGGCCAGGCCGTGGCCGAGCCGAACGGGGTGATCGTCCCCCGCTCGTAACCGGTGGCCTCCTTCGCGGTGGCCGCGTCCGGCATGGACAGCCGGCTCACCCCGAGCAGGGCACGCAGCTTCGGCCACGAGATCGACCGGTCGCCGGGGACGAGCACGAACAGGTACTCGCCCTCGGCCCGGCGTACCACCAGGCTCTTCACCAGGTCACGAACCTCGACGCCCTGCACCTGGGCCGCCTCTTCGACGCTGCTGACCGGCCCGTGCCGGATAACGTCGTAGGAGATTCCGGCCTCGGTCACCGCGTCGATCGCTGGGGTCGTCACAAGATCAGCGTAATAAGCTTCGCGGATATCGACGAGAGGGGCCTTTCCATGGCCGAGAAACCACGGCTGCTGCCGGGGCCGGAGCACCCGATCACGATCAAGGCCAGCACCGACCGGGTTGTCGTGACCGTCGCCGGCAAGGTGGTCGCCGACACCCGCAACGCGCTGGTCCTGCAGGAGGCGAACTATCCGCCGGTGCGGTATCTGCCGCTGACCGACGTGGACGAGTCGTTGCTGTCTCGCTCCGAGACGTCGTCCTACTGCCCGTACAAGGGCGACGCCGGGTATTACTCGATCCCGGTCGGCGGGGACAAATCGGTCGACGCGCTCTGGGAGTACACCGCGCCCTTTGACGCGGTCGCTCCGATCGTGAACCATGTCGCGTTCTATCCGGACCGGGTGGATTCGATCGAGGTCACGCTCGCCTGATCCTGGTGCCGTCCGTGCTTTGCCCGCGCTTTGTCCGCGATTTGCCCGCTTTGCCCGCGCTTTGTCAGGTGCGCAAGGCGGATCGGACGGCGGCCAGCTGATAGCGGTCGGCCTCGTAGGGCGCATACAGCGAGATGCGGTCGATTGCCGTACCGAATCGGTCTTTCAAGCCGGCGGCGACCGCCGCTGGGTCTCCCGCGACCGCGAACGCACCGAGCACGTCGTCGGTGATCTCCGCGGCCATCTCGGTCCACTGCTGCCGGCGCGACAACACGTTGAGCCGATCCGCCAGATCGCCCCATCCGTGCAGGTCAAGGACGGGTCGATAGGCGGGAGTGGACGCGTAGAAGGCGATCTGACCACGCACTGCCTGTTCGGCGCGGGCCCGCTGTGCCGGGTCCGCGCCGAGCACCACCATGGCGCTCATCTGCAGGGTGAAACCGTCGAGGTTGCCTCGTTCGGTCATCAGAGTCGGCAGGATCCGCTCGCGCAGATAATCCGCGCTGGTCAGCGGGTGCACCAGCAGCCCGTCCGCCGCCCGCCCGGCCACCGCGATCATCCGCTCGCCGACCGCCGCGAGCTCCACCGGCGGATTGCCGAACGGGTTCGGCCCCGGGTTGAAGAAATCGGTCATCAGCGTGTGCTTGTAGAACTCCCCGCGAAACATCAGCCGCTCCCCGGTCGCCCAGGTTTGCCAGATCTTGCGGATCGCGGTGACGAACTCCTCCATCCGCTTCGCGGGCTGCCCCCACGGCATCGCGAACCGCCGCTCGATATGCGGCTTGACCTGCGACCCGAGCCCCAGTCGGAACCGTCCCTCGCTGATCAGCTGAAGGTCGTTGGCGAGAATCGCGACATTCATCGGGTTCCGCGCGAAAGCCACCGCGATCGCACTCTGCAGACTGATCTGCGAGGTCGCGCGCGCGACGAGGGCGAGCGTGGTGAAGACGTCATGCCGGGTCTCAGCGGCCAGAAATCCGTCATATCCGACCTGCTCCGCCGACACGGCCGCGGTTTCAGCCTCGGCCGGTGAGGCCGCGACCGGCGCGGCGAAGTCAACCAACATCATTAATGACTACCACCATGGGTACGCACGAGGCCGCCCCAACCACAACTAAAACGCCGGCGCCTGCTCCGCCCCTGCCGATCCCGGCCCGGCGCGACCCGCCGCCGGCTCCGGCGGCGGGTCACCGCCCCTACCCACCGCCTGCCTATGCCACCCCGCTTGTCTGTGCCACCTCGCCGCCCTGCCTGCGCCACCCTGCCCTGCCTGCGCCACCCTGCCCTGCCTGCGCCACCCCGCTTGCCTAGGCCGCCCCCGCCTGTTTGTGCCCACCGTCCGGGTTGCTTGCCGCCTCGGGGTGCGCGGGCCTTCGCGGTCGGGGCCGGTGCCCCGCCCGTGAGTTCCTCGCCGAGGGAGAATGTCGGCAAGTTCTTTTCTTCACCTGCTGAAATTTCGGGCTTCGGATTGGCGTGATCGAACGCTTATCTGTCGCTTCCGAGGGCTGGAACAATTGCGGGTATGGGGCAGTTGGGATTGTTCAGCAGGGCCGATTTGGCATCGTGGCGCGACCGTACCGCGAGGCGCAATTATTCGGCCGAGGCTGAGGAATTCCGCCGCCGCCATGAGCGCCACCGCGCGTGGGGACTCAAGCGCCGGCATGCCGAACGCTTACGACAAATCCACGAGGCGCGCGACCACCCCGAGGCCGCCCCCACCGACCCGCCGACCACAACCCAGCCCGCAAGCCAAAGCCCAGAACCCGCAGGCGACCAAGTCGCCGCACCTCAACCGGCTAGCCCTCCATCGGTAGGCCCAGCTCTTGCCGGCCCGGCTTTGGCTGGCCCGGCTTCGGCTGGCCCGGCCTTGACCGGCCCGGCCTTGGCTGGCCCCGTTTCGGCTGGCCCGGCCTTGACCGGCCCGGCCTTGGCTGCTCCTGAACCAGCCGGCCCCGGGCCAGGCGGCTCCGAACCGGACGATTCCCTGCCGGTCGTAGCCGTCGATCCTGGGCGCGGCGGCTCTCCGGATTGCGTGGCGCAACCGGCGCTTGCCAGCAGGCGACGGCCAATGAATGCGAAACACCGCGCCACTTTCCAAAGAGTCGATTCACACGCGCCGCATTCACGGGGAAGAGTGCGGAAGAAATTCGCTCAAGAAATACAAAATCGCCGTGAGGATTGGGTTCACGGAGGCGCGAGTTCTCGCGCTCTCCGAAATTGTCCACCCGCGTCGCCGTCTGGTCTTGACGCGATCAGTGCGACACCGCGGATCGGATCGCCTCGGCTGTCACGTTTGCGGCTACGGTTCTCAGCAGGTCCAGGTCCGCCTCGACGTCGCCGGTCGCCAGGGCCACCACGGCGTCTCCGTCGAACCGGGAGTGGGCGGGGTTCAGCGCCCGGGCAAAACCCGTGTGCCCGCTCTGGGCCAGGAGGTAACAGTCCGCCTTGGTGAGCTTCGCGTCGGTGAGGACCACGGCGATCGTCGTGTTGGTCATCCCGAACGGCTTGACCACCGCCTCACCGCCACGCCCCGTGGAGGCTGCCGCCGAACCGGAGGCTGCCGCCGCCGAGCCGGAGACTGCCGCCGCCGAGTCAGAGACTGCCGCCGCCGAGTCAGAGGCTGCCGTTGAGCCGGAGGCTGCTGCCTCTGAGCCGGAAGCTGCCTCGGGCTGGCTGAACACTGGGGTGCCGTCTGGGCCGATCACGTCGCCCCAGGCGTTTACGACGGCTACCGCCACTATCGACGCGTTGCCTGACATGCCGCGGGCTACGCCCAGGCCGCCTGGGGACTCGCTGCCGCGCCATCTGCCGGTGGCTGCTCCGGTGCCGGCTCCGACCGTACCCTCGGTGAAAGGGTCTCCGCGCAGGGCCGCGAGGGCGGCATCTTGGCCGGCCGCCGATGAGGGTGGCGTGCCCGCTACCGAGGCGTCGAAGATCGACATGCCGACGACGATCGGGACCGGGCCGAGCGGGGTGGGGAATCCGAGGCCGCGCGATCGCAGCAGCCGCATCACGCCGTCGGCGGCGGAGAGGCCGAACGCTGATCCGCCCGAGAGCACCACGGCGTCTACCCGGTCGACCAGGCGGGAGGGTTCCAGCAGGGCGAATTCCCTGGTCGCGGGGGCGCCGCCGCGTACTTCTCCGGAGCCGACGGTGCCGGGCGGCGGCAGGATCACGGTGACGCCGGTGCCGTCGCCGGTCCAGTGCCCGGCCCACGCGGAGAGTAACTGCGGTCCGCCGGCACCACTCGAAAAGCTGACAGCGTCCATGGGATCAACCCTAATAACCCCCAAGGTCCTCGGAGCGGTCCCTCAGGGGATCTTCCGCAACACGCCCCGTGCGGCCGGGATCGCGGCTCCGAGCAGTGCCGCCAGCAGCGCGCCGCCGGTCAGCAGAAGCGGGACCACGCCGGGGCGTCCGGGGAACGGCAGCGGCGGCGGGTTCAGCCCGGCGAGCGGCAGCGCCCAGCCGGTCAGTGCCCACCCCGCGAGCGCGACCGCCATCCCGGCGGTCACCCCCAAGATCACGAGCCATGGGTACGCCCACAGCACCGCTCCCCTGGCTTCCCGGCGCCCGAGCCCCTGCAGTCTCAGCGCCGACAGATCCTCGGCCCGGCGGTGGCGATCGACGGCCGCGGTCAGTACGAGGACCCCCGCCGCGAGGCCGGCCGCGAGCAGCGCGACCAGCCCGAAGTACCCGATCGCCACAGCCGGGCCCTGGCGATCGAGACGCCGGCTCAGCTGCTCGGCGCGGATGTCGCCGACGACCTTCACGCCCTCGTCGGTCAGCCGGGCCACGATGTCGTCCGGTGCGCCGGCCGCCAGCCACACCTGCGCGCCGGTGGCCGGTGCCCCGTCGACGGTGAGCCGGTCGGCGTACTCCAGGTCGACCAGCACGGCCGGACGCCCGGCCGCCGGAATGGCGGGCACCCGGGCCGCGACCGTCACGGGCACGTTGCGATAGTCGAGGCCGGTGACCGTACCCGGGATGCCGCCGCCGGCGATCGCTGCCGGCAGCGGATAGGGGGTGCTGACCGGCTGCACGATCAGGCCCTCGGGCAGGCCGTCCAGGCCGGTCACCGCGATCCGCAGCCCGTCCGGGCCGGTGGCGAGCGAACCACCCCGGGAGACCCGCCACCCCTGCGGATCGGCGCTGCCCAGCCCGTGCAGGGTGATCACCCCGGTGACGTCGAGGACCGCGGATCCGCCGGCGATCTTCAGGGCGTTGACCCGGCAGCCGTCCGCGCACGCGGCCAGTTTCTGCCGGTAGACGTGCCGTCCCTCGCGCAGCACACCCATCGGCGTGACGATGTCCGGCTCGCCGTTGAGCGGGGTGAGCACCACGTCAAGGCTGACCGCTTTGCCCTCACGGAACTCGGTGGCGCTCAGGTCGAGGTTCACGTCCGCGCCGCGCAGCACGAGCGGTTCCGGCGCGGCCGGGTGCAGCAGGCCCGCGATCCGCGCCGGGTCGGTGCCGGCCGGCCAGGTCGCGACGGCAGCGAGCCGGGTGGTGTCCACGGCGAGGGCGGGCCGTTCGCCGTCCGGCGTGACGATCCGGACCACGGCCATCGCCTCGGTGCCGGCCGGGTCGACGGCCCGGACCGCCTCCATGAGCCGGGTACGCCCGATCGGCTCCACAGTCAGCACCCGATCCGCTCCGGTGCCGAGGCCGGCCTGCAGTTCCCGGCCCCGGGCCGCCACGTCGGCGGCGCACGCGGCGTAACAGCTGACCGCGACCGAGGCGACCAGCACCGCGAAGACGGTCGCGGACCGGGGCCGCCGGGACAGCTGGAAACCGGCGAGCCCGGTGCCGAGACGGCCACGCGTGATCGCCCGGTGCCCGTACCAGGCCACCAGCGGGCCGAGCACCCGGGCCAGCAGCAGCGACAGCGCGATCAGCACCAGGGCCGGGGCGGTCGCGCCGGCGCCGCGCAGGTCACCGCTGGTCAGCAGCTGCGCGGTGGCCGCGGCGGCGAGCGCGACGACCAGCACGTCGGTGACCAGCCCGGCGGCCCGTCCGGGCCGGGGCGCGCGGCGCAGCAGTTCGGCGACCGGGCGCAGCAGCGGCCGGCGCTGCGCCAGGACGATGGTGAGCGCGGCCGCGAGCAGGGCCAGCGGCGCCCAGCGCAGGGACGCCGGGTCCGGGTCGGCGCCCACGCCCGGGAAACGGACCGCCACCAGCGCGTTGACGATCAGCTGGCCGCCGAGGGTGCCGGTCATTGCGCCGGCCAGCACCGCGACCAGGCTCTCCCCGGTCGCCAGCCACCAGCGATGCCACCAGCGGGTGCCGCGCAGCGCGATCACCGCGGCCTCCGGCCGGCGGCCCTCGGCGCTGTATCCGACAGCCAGGAACAGGGTCAGGCAGGCGAGCAGGATCAGGGCCAGAGCAGGTACGGGAACCATCTCCCGTACGGCGGCGCGGCCACTGTCGATCCGTTCCATCAGCAGCGGCATCGACGTCGTCAGGGTCAGGCCGCCGCCGAGCTCGGTGACGTCATGCTGGAGCCGGCCCAGGGCGGCTCGCACCTCGGGCAGCCGGTCCACGTCCATGGCACCCGGGCCGGCCGAGCCGTCGATGGTGATCTGCACGTCGCCGCGGTCCATCGTGGTCATCGACCCGAGGCCGATGAACGCGGGCTCGCCGGGCCGGTCGCCCGGGTCCTCGGCGAAATAGCCCTGCCGCCCCCAGTAGAAGTCGCCCGGGTCCGCCGGCCGGTAGACGCCGGCCACGAAGAACCGTTTCGGCTCGCCGGCGGCCACGTACATCATGAAGTCCGGGTCGGAGCGGTAGACCGCGTAGCTCAGGCTCACCGAGTCACCGGCCACCAGGCCGAGCCGGTGCGCGGTCTGCTCGCCGAGCACGATGTCCCCGGCGCCGATGAGGCAGCGCCCGGTCACCATCGTCAGGTGGGCGCAGGCGTCCTGGCGGTACACCATCCGCGTCCGGAACCGGTTGTCCGGCTCGATGCCGACGGTCGGGTACTCAGCGGCGTACACGTACTCGAAGCCGGGGATCGCGACCAGCGCGCCGCCGGTCGACGGCAGGCTGAGCGCAACCGCGTCGCCGGGGACCGCGTCGCCGACCGGGCCGGCGCTCTCGTGCAGGCCGATCGAGACCGTGCGTTCCGGCAGGTCCGCCGAGGCGACCTCACCGGCGGCGACGACCCGGTCGGCCGCGCGTACGAAAGCCGGCGCCGCCACCGCCGGGATGACCGCGAGCGCGGCGAGCAAGGCGAGGACGACGGCCTGCCCGCGCCGGGCCCAGACCATCCGCAGAACGAGCGCGATCACGCGGCGACCTCCCGGGTTCCTCTTCCGGCCAGCCAGTTGGTGGCGGTCAGGACCAGGAGCGCGGTCAAGCCGGCGGTCAGCAGCGGCAGAAAACCGAGGACCTCGGGTACGGCCAGGAGCCGCCAGCCGTCCGCGAAGAGCGAGTCCGGAGCACCGGCCGCTTCCCGGGCCAGCACCGCGGCGAGCAGGCCACCGCCCGCACCGGAGATCGCGACCGCGCCGACACCGGTCCGCCGGGTGGTCGCGGCCGTCCGCGACGACAACCCTTGGGTACGCAGAGCGCGCAGCATCGCCCGGCGCGGCTCACGGTCCACGGCCGCGGCCACCGCGTTCACCGCCGCCGCGACCAGCACCGCCATCACGGCCGCGAACAGGGCGAACGCTCCGGCAGCGGTGGCGCCCCGGGCCGGTAGCCGGGTGGCGCGGGCGGTCACCGAGTCGTCGGCGAGCACGGTCAGGCCGGCCGTGCGCAGAGCGTCCACGACGGACTCCGGGGTCCCGGGGGCCAGCCAGACCTGGGTCACGCCGGACGTGGCCGCGTCGCCGGCCAGCTGCCGCAGCGCGGTCAGGTCGAGCAGGACACCGGTGGTGCCGAGCACCGGCAGGACGGCGGGGGTTGCGGTGACGCGTACCGGGATGGCGCCTATCCCGGCCGGTTCCAGGCGGGACTCCTCGAAACGCCAGGTCGCCGGGGCCGGACCGGCCAGCGCCACGGCGACCGGAAGCGCGGTGTCGGCGGTGAACACCTGGTCGCGGCTGGTGCCGCCGCCCTCGCCGGGACCGGCCGCGAGCGTCAGGCCGTCCGCGCCGCCGGCCAGTTCCAGACCGGACCCGCCCATCGAGGTACGCCACCGGGTGCTGTCGGCGAACTCGGCCTGACCGAGCAGTTCCCGGTCCGGTCCGCTCTGAGTGAGGGTATGCAGCGTGACCGGTCCGCGGTCCGGGTTGCCGTCCGGTCCGGGCAGGGTGGGCAGCTCCCAGCGGACCAGCCGGCAGCCGTCCGCGCAGCCCGGCACCTCGGCGCTGACGGTGTGCTCGCCGCGCGGGATCCGGCCGAAGCCGGCCCGGACCGCGGCGCCGGTCACCTCGTTGCGCAGCACCGCGTCGAGCGAGGCGGCGATGGCCCGGCCGTTGTCCACGCGGACCGTCAGCGCCCGGCCGTTCACCAGCAACGACGGAGTCGTCGCCGGCTGCGGGACGGGCCGGGGCCCGTAAACCGGCCGCCAGGCCGCGGCCGCGGCGGCCCGGGACGCGTCGACGGCGAGCAGCGGCGGATTGCTCGTGCGGTCGACGACGGCCGCGGCCGCGTACCGGCCGTCCGGGTCGGCGGCCGCGACGGCGTGGGTCAGGGCGGTCCAGGTGGCGGCGCGGACGGTGAGGACGCGGTCGGCGCCCAGCTCGGACTCGGCCCGTTCGAGGCGGGCTTCCCGGGAGGCGCCGGCCGCGCCAAGGGCCACCGCTAGCAGCGCCACGGCGGCGGCGGTCAGCGCGAACAACCGGTCCGCGCCGGGTTGCCGGGACATCCGGACCAGGGTGAGCCCGAATCCCAGCCGCCCGGACCGCAGCGCAGCCCCGCCGCCGGCATCCGCGGCCCGGGCCAGGAGGCGGGCCAGCAGCACGGCAACGGCGAC
Organism: Actinoplanes lutulentus; assembly: GCF_003259845.1. Taxonomy (GTDB): domain Bacteria; phylum Actinomycetota; class Actinomycetes; order Mycobacteriales; family Micromonosporaceae; genus Actinoplanes; species Actinoplanes lutulentus. The sequence continues at coordinate 109,818 of NZ_QLMJ01000021.1, read as the reverse complement.
CGCTACGGCGGCCGGCGCGAGGGCGCCGACGCCGGCGTCCGGGCTGGCCGAGCGGGCCTGGTACGCGGCGGCCACCGCGATCGTGACCAGGACGACGTCGATGAGGCCGGCCATCCAGGTACGCCGGGCGGGCACGACCCGGCGGAGCAGGGCGGAAACCGGGGTGCGGGCCATCACCAGATCGGCGACGAGCAGGGTTGCCAGGGCGATCAGGACCACAGCGGCGGCGGAGGCTGTCGATAGCAGGGCTGTGGTGCTCACGTGCGTACCCAAGAAGGCGTCTTTGAAGGGTGGACCGGCCAGCAGGATCGCTGAGAGAGGGCCCGCGAGCAGGCCGAGAACCGCGCCGCCCAGCAGGGCGGGGAGTTCCTGGCCGGCGAGCAGGAGGTGCAGGCGCAGGCGGGTGATGCCGCGGAGTTTGAGCAGGGCGGCGTCGCGGCGGCGGTCCCGGGCGGTGTAACGGCCGGCCAGGCCGATGGCGAACCAGGCCAGCAGCAGCGCCGGGACCACGGCGAGCAGCACGCCCCGGACCAGGCGGTCCCGCTCGCCGGCGAGGGCGGCCCGCAGCGGACCGGTCGGGTCCGACACCGTGAACGCGCCCGCCGAGGCGACCACCTCACCCAGGTCGAAGCCGTCGTCGCCGCGCAGCAGCGGGAGCGGTACCTCGGCGGCCCAGGCCAGCGTCGGCGAGCCGAGCGCGCCGCCCGCTGCCGTCTCGGGGACCGTGAAGATCGGGTCGAGGCCGCTCTCCGCCCGGAACAGTTCGTCCGCCCAGTAACCTGCCGACGGGTCTCGCGGCTCATAGGTGCCGGTCACCGTCAGGGGCACCGGATCGGCCTCAGGGTTGGCGCGGACGGTGATGCGGTCGTTGAGGCGTACCCGCAAGCGGCGTGACGATTCCGCGGTGAGTGCCGCCTCGCCCGCCTGTGACGGGCAACGCCCGGCCAGGCGGACCTGGTCGCAGAAACCGTCCCGGGCGACCACCGCGACCTGATCGGCGCCACCACCGGGGATGTCGATGGTCGTCCGCAGCGCCAGCCCGAGAATCGGCGTGGCGCCGGGAAGCGGGAGCACTTTCGCGACCTCGGCCCCGAACTGGTCATCCCCGGGCCCGCTCCCGGCCTGATGCACGGTGATCATCCGGTCCCCGGCCGGAACGGCGCCGGTGGCCTGTGTGGAGGAGCGGGCGTCGGCGATCAGGACGTACCAGGGTGCGGCGGCGGCCACGGTGGCCGGCAGCGCGGTGAGGATGAGCAGGGTCAGCGCCTGCGCGGCCCGAAACCGCACGGCGCCCGCGACGATCCTGAACACGTGGCCGCTCTCCCCCGCGTCGACGTTGTCCCGACAGCCTCACGCCGAGCGCCCGGAAAGGCACGCCCGCCGGGCCAGACCGTTACGTCTCCGAGACAGACGGACGCCGATCGGGCCGGCGCATCGCCGGCCCGATCACCGGTTCGCTGCGGTGCGGAAGCCCATGTTGCCGGTTGAGGAGTCGGGGGTGTTGGAGGAGCGAGCGGCGTTGCGGTAGCGGTTGCAGTAGGAGTCGTGGCAGAGGTACGAGCCGCCTCGGATGACCTTGGCGGTGCCGTCGGCCGGACCGCGGGGGTCGCCGGCCGGGGATTCGGCGTAGTAGGTGGGTGAGAACCAGTCGGCCACCCACTCCCAGACGTTGCCGACCGGCTGCCACAGGCCGTACGCGTTCGGCGTGAACGTGCGGACCGGCGCTGTCGTGATGAAGCCGTCCGAGCCGAGGTTCGTCGTCGGGAAGCTGCCCTGCCAGATGTTCAGGGCGTGGCCGTCCGACGGAAGCTCGTCGCCCCAGGGATAGCGCAGCGACGGCAGGCCCGCCCTCGCCGCGCACTCCCACTCCGCCTCCGACGGCAGGCGGCGGCCCGCCCAGGCGCAGTACGCCTGTGCGTCGTTCCAGCTCACGTGCACGGCCGGGTGATCGTCGGCCGCCACGTCGGACGGGCCGCCGGGGTGTGCCCAGTTCGCGCCCTCGACACCGAGCCACCACGGTGTGCCCTGCATCTGGCCCGCTACGTGATCAGGATCGGTCAGGGCCAGGTGGAAGACGGCGGACCAGCCGTACTGCTCGGCGTCGGTGCGATAACCCGTCTCCGTCGCGAAGGCCCGGAAGTCGGCGACCGTCACGGAGGTGGCGTCGATGCTGAAGGCCGGTACGCGTACCGGATGGACCGGTTGCTCGCCGTCCGCGCGTACCCCATCGTCGTGAGCGTCGCCCATCGCGAAGGTCTGGGAAGGCACCGAGATCTGCTCGATCCGATGGTTTCCGGTGCCGGGAACCGGCGCCGGAACCGAGGTGAGCGGCCGGTCCGCGGACGGCGTGCAACAATCCATGACCGATAGGATAGGTAGGCTTTTGCCGCCTGCTTCAGACGGGTGCGAGACAGCGCTGCGACCAGGGGCTCGGCGTCCACAACGCGCGAGCGGCCGACCAGCGGTCCTCGACCGGCACTGCCTCCTCGGCCAGGCGCCGCAGCAGGATGCCCTCGCGCAGGCCCCACGGGCAGATCCGCGCGCTGTCCTCGCCGAACGCCTCCAGCAGCTCATAGGCCACGATCGCCCCGGCCAAAATCTGGTGGGCGCGATGTGCGGACACGCCGGGCAGGTGCTGCCGCTTGTCGGTGGGCAACCGGGACAGCCGCTCGATCCACTTGCGCAGGGCTTTGCGCTGCACAAACCGCGGCCGGTGCTGCCCGTGGCGCATCGGCACGGCGCCGGTCAGCCGGGACAGCTGGTAAAACGTCCGCGACGCGGCGACGACGCTGCGCGGCACCGGCCAGTCGGACGGCTGGACGACCTCGCGCAGCTGGCCGCGCACGTGCCGGTGCAGCCGCCGCACCGCCGCGTTCGACGGCGGGTCGCCGTCGTCGAGGAACTCCCGGGTGAGCCGCCCGGCGCCCATCGGCAGTGACAGCGCGCGCAGCGGCACCTGGCCCTCGCCGGACGCGACCTCCAGGGTCCCGCCGCCGATGTCGAGCAGCAGCATCTGCCCGGCGTCACGGCCCAGCCAGCTGCGGGCCGCCAGGAACGTCAGCTCGGCTTCCTCGATGCCGGACAACGCGCCCAGCCTGATGCCGGCACGGTCCTCGATCGCGCCGAGCATCTGGTCGCGGTTCGGACAGTCCCGGATCGCCGCGGTGCCGTACGCGAAGATCTCGTCGACGCCGGCACGCCGGGCCCGGTCCATGGCCGAGGCGACGGCCGAGGTGACCAGGTCCCGGCCCCGGCCGTCGATCGTGCCGTCGGAAGCGATGCGTTTGGCGACGTAGGTCCGGACCTTCCACGACCGAGCCGGGAACGCCTTTTTCCGATCGGGGCGGGCCCCGGTCTCGGTGACGACCAGGTTGACCGCCTGCGATCCGACGTCGAGCACACCTATCCGCATCGGCGTCGCCTACCCAAAATCAACCCATCCTCACCCGAACCGCTGAACACGCAATGTTCGAGCCTACCCGGACAAGATTTCGGGATTCGGTAACCTCAGCTGAACTGTGGGATCACCTCGTCGGCGAAGCGCAGCATCTGCTCGTGGTCGTAGGCCACCCGCGGGAAGTAGGTGATGAGGTAATCGGCGCCGGCCTCGCGGATCCGCTCCACCTTGGCGACCAGGTCCGCGGTGGTATCGCCGGCCTGGATGTTGAGGCTGGTGGATTTGGTGATCCGGTCGTAGTCACGGCCCAGCCGGTCGCAGTGCTCCCGCAGCACGGCGAGCTTCTGCTTGATGATCTCCGGGTCGCCGTTGCCGAGGTTGGAACCGTCGGCGTACTGCGCGACCAGCTTGAGCGTCACCTTCTCGCCGCCACCGCCGAGCCAGAACGACGGGTGCGGCTTGCGTACGCCCTTGGGCTCGTTGATCGGCTGATCGATGCGGTAGTGCTTGCCGGTGAAGACCGGCCGTTCCTCGGTCCACATCTTGTGCACGATCTGCACGGCCTCGCGGAAGGCGGCCATCCGCTCGGGAACCTCGGCCCACTCGTACCCGTAGGCCTTCCACTCCTGCTCGTACCACCCGGCGCCGAGCCCGGCGTAGAGACGGCCGCGGCTGGCGACGTCGACCGTGGACGCCATCTTCGCGTAGAGGGCCGGGTGACGGTAACCGTTGCAGCCGACCATCTGCCCGATGTTGACCCGGCTGGTGTCCCGGGCCAGGGTGGCGCTGACCGTCCACGCCTCGAAGGTGGTGTTCATGGTGGGCTCGGGGAACGTGTGAAAGTGGTCGTACACCCAGACGCTGTCCCACGAACCGGCGTCGGCCAGCCTCGCGACCTGGGTCATCGCCTCGTACTGCTCAACCGGGTCAGCGATCTCGTCAAGATCGTTACGCCACCCCTGCGGCACGAAAACCCCGAAACGCATGCTCATGAGATCAACGTACCCATCCGCCGTGGTCGACCAGTGGCGACCCGGCCGATCTTCGCCCTCGACGGCGCTCCTGGTTCGGGGTGCTGTGCCCGCCCGGACTGGCTGTCGCACCGGGTCGACAACTACAAATGTCCACGAGCGCCGAGCAGGAGGACTACATGGACGAGCAGACCAGATCGGATTGGAACAGGGCGGTCGCCGCGGATCTGCGTATCGCTGAGCTCGCCGACGCGGCTTGTTATCTGTTGCGTTCCGCGGAGCCGGGGACCGGCTTCGCCGTGAATTTGTACAGCGATGTGCGGGAGTACCTGGAGTGTCTCGTGGGCTTCACGCGGAAGCAGCCCTTCCCGGCGGTCGGGCGTACCCGGACCGAGGGCGCGCATGAGCGATTCCTCGCGATCCTCCGGCAGCCGATTCAGATCAGCGTGGAGAATGTCCGATTCCTGAGTAGCGCACGGGCATACGACGTCACCCACGATGTTGTTCTGACGCGGCTTCGCGAGATCGAGGAACGAGCTGAGTGGCGTGGCTGACGAGGTCATCGCGGGCACCGGTCCCCGCAGCGAGATCGACGTTCTAGTCGGCGGGAGACGACCAGCGGCCAATTGGGTATTCACACAGCCCACCCAACGCCGGAAGGACACACCATGACCACGATCCGCGTCAGGTTCGTCGGAGCCGACAAGTATCGCGACTTCCAGGTCGACGCCGGCACGGCCGAAGGAATCGTCGCGCAGCTGACCGATCCGAATTCGGTCGTCACCTTCAACGACGATTACGGCACCACGTACGTCCCGGTGCGGGGCATCACCTACATCACCGTCCGGACCAGCTGAGACAGTGGATCAACGACGAAACGGCGGGTCGGAATCTGGTTTCCCGATTGACCGCCGGCCATAGCCGATCGACGTCGGCGCTTGGATGATCGGCCCATCGCTCGATGCGCTGCCGGCGGGTTGGACGGTTGCGGCCGGGTTCGGGACCGGGGTTCGACCGCACATCGGTCCTTGGCCCCTGGTCCGTGTGGAGCGCGTTCTCATGACCTACCAGCCACCCCAATATCCGCCTGCCCAGCCTGTGCAGGGTGTTCCCGGTCAGGTTCAGTGGGGTGCTCCCCCGCCCGCGCCGAAGAAGAAGCGGTGGCCGTGGATTGTCGCCGGCGTTCTCCTTGCCGGCGTCCTGGGCTGTGTCGGCTTGTTCACGCTGGTTCTCGGCGGCACCGCAAAAGTGGTGGGGGATGCGGCCGGGGAGATGGACGCCAACCGTAAGGGCGAGAACGCTGTAGCGGGGAAGGTGGGTACCGCGGCCACCGACGGCAAGTTCCAGTTCACGGTGACCAAGCTGAAGTGCGGGGTCGACCGCGTCGGGCCAGCCGAGTTCGGGGAGAAGGCGCAGGGCGAGTTCTGCCTGCTCGATGTGACGGTGAAGAACGTCGGTGCCTCAGCGGAGGTGTTCTCGGACATGTCGCAGTACGCCTACGACGCGGCCGGTGGCGAGTATCAGGTGGATTCGGGTGCGGGCACCTGGGCCAACAAGGATCACTCGACGTTCCTGGAGTCGCTGAACCCCGGTAACACCGTGAAGGGAAAGCTGGTGTTCGACGTGCCGGAAGGTACGAAGCTGACGTCAGTGGTACTGCATGAGTCGATGTACACCGCTGGTATCCGAGTCCCGCTGGCCGGCTGAACCGGGCGGCCTACCCGGCGGCGGGCTCCTGCAGCCTGCGCCACCCCGCGATCTGCTCCAGCAACTCCCGCAGCGGCTCGTCGAGGATCTCGCCCGTCGTCTCTCGCCGCCGGAGTGACTCCTCGACGTGCTCGGCCAGCTCGATCCGGTCGTCCCCCGGCGCCCAGGGCACGTCGGCGAGCACGTCCGGCGCCTGCTTGCCGTCGACGCTGACGGTCAGCGCGGTCAGCGTGCCGACGCGATGGACGTGGATGAGCTCCGGGCCGACGAGCGGGTAATAGGCAGTCCGGTCCTCACCGGAAAGCTGCCGCCAGCCCATCTGCTCGCCGGTGAACAGGTAGCGGTCGGTTGTGTCGTCCACACCCTGACCGTAGCGACTGTGTGACCCGCCGGGAGCCGATCGCGGTGGAGTGCCGTGAGGGCCTGTGGAGTGCGGGAACGCGGCGTGGCATGATTTCGATGCCGGGACCGGAAGTTGCAGCGGGCATCGCCCGGCCGTAAGGAGCGCTCCCATGGCTGTGGCCAGGCAACGTGTGACCATCGCGGCCATCGCGGAAGCCGCCGGTGTCTCGGTGCCGACGGTGTCGCGAGTGCTCAACGGGCGCTCCGACGTGTCGCCGCAGACCCGGGAACTGATCGAGAGGCTTCTCCGGGAGCACGACTACCGGCCTCGCAACTCTCGGCATTCGGGCCGGGCGCGGCTGGTCGACCTGGTCTTCAACGACCTGGACAGCCCGTGGGCGCTGGAGCTGATCCGCGGTGTCGAGGACGTCAGCCACGCGGCCGGGGTGGGCACTGTCGTGTCCCAGGTGCACCACCGGACCACCGTGGCGCGGCAGTGGCTGCAGAACCTGCGGGCCCGCGCGTCCGACGGCGTCATCTTCGTGACCTCGGACGTCGCCGAGCCGATCCACGCCGAGCTGCACCGGCTCAAGGTGCCCGTGGTGATCATCGATCCGGCCGGTGGCGCTGCCGCGGACGTACCGACGATCGGCGCGACCAACTGGTCGGGTGGCCGGACCGCCACCGACCATCTGCTGTCGCTGGGGCACCGGCGGATCGGTTTCGTCGCCGGTCCGAAGGATCTGCTGTGCAGCCGGGCCCGGCTCGACGGTTACCGCGCGGCTCTGGAAGCGGCCGGGTTGCAGGCCGACGACGAGCTGATCGAGACCGGCGACTTCCGGCACGAGTCCGGGTTCGCGGCGGCGAACAAGCTGCTCAGTGTGGACAACCCGCCGACCGCGATCTTCGCGTCCAGCGACCTGATGGCGCTCGGTGCCTGCGAGGCGGCGCGGCGGCGCGGGCTGCGGGTGCCCGATCAGCTCAGCGTGGTCGGGTTCGACGACCTGCCCGAGTCGCGGTGGGCCTCTCCCCCGCTCACCACGGTCCGGCAGCCGCTCGCCGAGATGGGGGCGCTCGCCGCGCGTACCGTCCTGCGGTTGTCGCGCGGCGAGACCATCGAGACTCCCCGGGTCGAGCTGGTCACCAAGCTGATGGTGCGCGAGAGTACGAGCTCACTTCCCGAATCCGGCCGTTAGACCGCTGAGCAGCTGCCGGCGGCCGAGGACGTACAGCGTCAGGATCGGCAGCGTGGTCAGCACGACCGAGGCGAGCACGGCCGGGATGTTGACGCTGTACTGACCCTGGAAACTCCAGAGCGCGAGCGGCAGGGTGCGCTGCTCGGGGCTCTGGGTGAGGATCAGCGGCAGGATGAAGCCGTTCCACACCGTGAGTCCCTGGTAGATCAGCACGGTCACGATGGCCGGGCGGGTCAGCGGGAACGCGAGCCGCCACAGCGTGCCCCACTCGGTGGCGCCGTCCATCCGCATCGACTCGAAGAGCTCCTTCGGCACGTCGCGGACGAAGTTCGACAGCACCAGCACGGACAGCGGGATGGCGAACGCCAGCGACGGCAGGATGATCGCGCCGAGCGTGTCGTACATCTGGAGCTTGATGATGAGCAGGTAGATCGGGATGATCACCGCTTGGAGCGGGATGGCCAGACCCATCAGGAACAGCCCGTTCACCCCGCGCAGGAACCGGCTCGCGGCACTGCCGCGGACGATCGCGTACGCCGCCATGAACGACACCAGCACCGCAGGACCGACCGCACCGACGGTGACGATGACGCTGTTGATGAAGTAGCTGACGAAGTCGCTCTCCAGCACGAACCGGTAGTTCTCCAGGGTCGGGCTGGACGGCGGGACGAGCGGGTTGGTGGCGTAGTAGTCCTCCTGCAGCTTGAAGCTGGTGATGACGATCCAGTAGATCGGCAGCAGGACGACGAACAGCCAGATCCAGCCGGCCAGGCCACCGAGCCAGTTGTACTGCAGCAGCCGCGGGCGGCGCCTGCGGGCGACCGGCGGCGGGACGACCGCTGCCTGCGAGACATTGTCGAGCATCGTGGTCATCTCAGAGCCCTTCCAACTGACTCGCCGTGGCGTCGCGGCCGCCGAGCCGGCGCAGCCCCAGGGCGAGCGCCAGGCCGACGAGCACCAGGATCACCGCGATCGCGCTGGCCGGGCCCATCAGGTCGGCCTTGAAACCGCGCTGGTACATGTCGACGGCCAGGGCCCGGGTCGCGTCGCCGGGGCCGCCGGCGGTGAGCACCCAGATCAGGTCGAAGAACGTCAGCGAGCCGACCACCATCAGGGTCGACGACGTGATGACCGTGTACTTGAGCTGCGGCAGCGTGATGCTGAAGAACTGCCGGACCCGGCCGGCGCCGTCGATCTGGGCGGCTTCGTACATCGAGGCCGGGATCTGCCGGATGCCGCCCTGGTAGATCAGGGTGTGGAACGGGATGAACTGCCAGGACACCACGAACACCACGACGCCCATGGCCAGGGTGCTGTTGCCGAGCCAGTCCTGCTGGAGGAACTCGAAGCCGAGGCCGGCGCCGAGACCGAAGTTCGGGTCCAGCAGCGCCTTGAACGTGATCGAGATGGCCGCCTGGCTGAGCAGCAGCGGGACGAAGAAGAGCACCGCGAGCACCGAGCGGTACCGCTTGTGGGCGGCGATGAAGACGCCGAGCAGCAGCGAGATCGGTGTCTGGAACAGCCAGGACAACGCCATGATCAGGAAGGTGACCCAGAGCGCGTGCGGCAGCCCGGGGTCGCTCAGCACCGAACGCCAGCTGTCCAGGCCGGTGAACGGGATGTCCGTGCTGAGCCTGTTCCACGAGGTGAAGCTCAGCAGCAGCACGCCGATGAGCGGCACGATGCCGAACGTGAGGAACGCGACCAGCGCCGGCCAGGCCATCCAGGTGACGGAACCGCCCCGCCCGCCGCTGTTCGCGGCAGGCGGAGCGATTTTTGGAGCCGGCGGAGCAATCGTCATTTGCCGATGACCTGGTTCATGCTGTCGGCGAACTGCTGGGGCGCGATCTGCAGCTGGAACAGCTTGGCGATGTTGTCCAGCAGCGTCTCGGCGGCCGTCGGGCTCAGCGCCTGGTCCCAGGACTGTCCGAAGTACTTCGCGCTGCTGGACACCTGGTAGATGAAGTTCAGGAAGTCCTTGTCCGGCGAGGCGGCGAGCTTGGCGTCGGCGCCCTTGACGATGGGCACACCGCCGGTCTCGATCCAGCCCTGCTGCTCGGTGTCGTCGAGCAGGCTGGTGAAGAACTTCTTCGCCGTGTCCTTCTGCGCGTCGCTGGCCTTCGAGTAGATCGAGAGGAACTGGCCGGCGTTACCGACGGTGTTCGACGGGTCTCCGGTGCCGCCCTCGACGGTCGGGAAGTTCACGTACCCGAGCTTGCCGTCCTTGATGAAGCTGCCGCCCTCGGCCGAGATGATGCCGTAGGACCAGGAGCCGTGCAGCATCATGGCCGCCTTGCCCCGGTAGAGCAGCGCCTGGTCGGCGTTGGAGTCGGCGGTGATCGAGGAGAAGCCCTTGACGAAGCCGTTCGCCTTGATCAGGTTCTGGATCTCGGTGAGGCCCTTGAGCGAGGCCGGGTTGTTCCACGCGTTGGCCTGGCCGTCGAAGACGGACTGGAAGACCTCGGGGCCGCCGATGCGGTCGAAAAGGAACTCCAGCCACATCATGTTGGTCCAGCGGGACTGGCCGCCCAGCGAGAACGGCGCGATGTTCGCCGCGTTGATCTTCGGGACGATGTCCATGACCTCGCCCCAGGTGGTCGGGGGCGAGAGCTTGAGCTTGTCGAAGACCTCTTTGTTGTAGAAGAGGACGATCGGCTGCACGGTCTCGCACGGCATCGCGTAGATCTTGCCGTTGATGGTGGCCGGGCCGAACGAGGCCGGGAAGAGCCGGTCCTTGACCGCGGCGTTCTGACCGAACCAGTCGGTCAGGTCGTCGACCTGGTCGTTGTCGACGTAGCTCTTGAGGCCACCGCCACCCCAGCCCCAGATGATGCTGGGCGCCTGGCCCGCGCCGAGCGCGGTCTTGAGCTTGTCCTTGTACGCGTCGTTCTGGAACGTGGTGACCTTGATCTGGCCGCCGGTGTTGGCCTTGTTGAACCGGTCGACCGCGCCCTGACGGATGGGCTCACCGGGCGGGCCACTGAGGAACCAGTAACCGGCCTCGGCGCCGGAACCGGTGCCGGTGCTTTCGGAGGGACCGGAACTGCCACATGCGGCGAGGGCTGCGCCCGCGGCGGCTCCGGCGGAAAGGGTCAAGAAATTCCTGCGCTTCACGCTGGTCTCCGTATTCGAAGAAGCCGCGTCGGGGCACGGCTGGCGATATGGCAATGGCCGGCACCCGATTTCCGGAACTACCGGTTTCCCGAACCGGTTAAGTTTCGAAAGTTTCGAATGCCCGCCGCAATTTAACGCGAGGTTTCGTTAACGTAGGGTTTCGTCGACACAAGTGTCAAGACCCTTGCCGTAACAGTGCTCACAGCGCGAGAGTAGGCAACGTGGGCTCGCGCCGGAAGGCTGCGGCAAGAGCAGTTCGCCGCTGATCGGCGGACACCGAAAGTTTCGGAGGTTTTCCTTGACAACAGATCAGCCGACTCAACCCTGGCAGGACCCTGGCCTGCCGGTGGCCGACCGTGTCGAGGCGTTGCTGGCCGTCATGAGCCTGGAAGAGAAGGTTGCGCAACTCGGCAGCCGCTGGCTCGGCAAGGACAAGGGCGCCACCGGCGCGGCCGGTCCGGAACCCGAGGAGAGCCACAACGTCGCGCCGATGGAGGACGAGTTCGCCGCCGGCGCCGCGCTGGAGGACGCCAGCCGGCACGGCCTCGGCCACCTCACCCGGGTCTACGGCAGCTATCCGCTCACCGTCGCCGAGGGCGCCGCCGAGCTGGTCCGCCAGCAGCGGATCGTGATGGGCTCCTCGCGCCTGGGCATCCCGGCCATCGTGCACGAGGAGTGCCTGACCGGCTTCACCGCGTACGGGGCGAGTGTCTATCCCTCCGCCACCGCGTGGGGTGCGACGTTCGACCCGGACCTGATCGAGCGGATGGCCGCCGCGATCGGGCGGGACATGGCCGCGCTCGGCGTGCACCAGGGCCTGTCTCCGGTGCTCGACGTGGTCCGCGACTACCGGTGGGGCCGGGTCGAGGAGGCGATCGGCGAGGACCCGTACCTGGTGTCGCAGGTCGGCGCCGCCTACGTGCGCGGGCTGCAGAGCGCCGGTGTGATCGCCACTCTCAAGCACTTCGCCGGGTACTCCGCCGCCCGCGGCGCCCGCAACCACGGCCCGGTGCCGATGGGCCGCCGCGAGCTGCTCGACGTGATCCTGCCGCCGTTCGAGACCGCGATCGCCCCGGTCGCCGGTGGCGGTGCCGGCGCCGGCTCGGTGATGAACTCGTACTCCGACGTCGACGGTGTCCCGGCCGGCGCCGACGAGTGGCTGCTCACCGACCTGCTCCGCGACGAGTGGGGCTTCACCGGCACTGTGGTCTCCGATTACTGGTCGGTGCCGTTCCTGGCGAGCATGCACGGCATCGCCGCGGACAACGGCGGCGCCGGCGTCCGCGCGCTGATCGCCGGCATCGACGTCGAGCTTCCGGACACCATCGGGTACGGCGACGAGCTGGTCGCCCGGGTCCGCAGCGGCGAGATCTCCGAGGACCTCGTCGACCGCGCCGCCCGCCGGCTGCTCACCCAGAAAGCGGCCCTCGGCCTGCTCGATCCGGAGTGGACACCGGAGGCCTCGGTGACCGGCGCGACGGACCTGGACCTCGACTCCCCCGCCAACCGCACGCTCGCCCGCGAGCTGGCGGAACGCTCGATCGTCCTGCTCGACCCGGGCACCGCACTGCCTCTCGCCAACCCCGGCACGATCGCGGTGGTCGGGCCGTGCGCCGACGACGCGCGTACCTTCCTGGGCTGTTATGCCTTCCCCAACCACGTCCTCCCGCGCTATCCGGGCGTGGACGCCGGCATCGCGCTTCCCAGCGCCTGGGAGGCGCTCAAGGTCGAGTTCAACACCAGCGAGATTGTGTACGCGGCCGGCTGCGCGGTCAGTGGTGATGACCGGTCCGGTTTCGCCGAAGCCGTCGGGGCCGCGCAGGCCGCCGACGTGACAGTGGTGTTCGTCGGTGACCTGGCCGGCCTGTTCGGCAAGGGCACCTCCGGCGAGGGCTGCGACGCCGAGGACCTGCGGCTTCCCGGCGTGCAGGCCGACCTCGTCGACGCGCTGCTGGCGACCGGCAAACCGGTGGTCGTGGTGGTGGTCTCCGGCCGCCCGTACGCGCTCGGTGACGTGGCCGGCCGCGCCGCCGGGCTGGTGCAGGCGTTCATGCCGGGTGAGGAGGGCGGCGCCGCGATCGCCGGCGTGCTCTCCGGCCGGGTCCAGCCCAGCGGCAAGCTCCCGGTGCAGATCCCCCGGCACCCGGGCGGCCAGCCCGGCACCTACCTGCAGCCCAAGCTCGGCGCGGAGCACCTGGGCCCCAGCAACCTCGACCCCACCCCGCTGTACGCGTTCGGCCACGGCCGCTCGTACACCACGTTCGCCGTGGACGAGCTGCGGATCAGCGCGGACCGGGTGCCGACCGACGCGGAGTTCACCGTCACCGTGCGGGTCACCAACACCGGCGAGCGGGCCGGCGCCGAGGTGGTGCAGCTCTATCTGGCCGATCCGGTCGCCGAGGTCACCCGTCCGGTGAAACAGCTTGTCGGGTTCCAGCGCGTCGAGCTCGCGCCGGGTGCGGCCGCCGACGTGGTGTTCGCCGTGCACACCGACCGGACCGCGTTCACCGGACGACGTATGCGGCGCATCGTGGAACCCGGTGAGCTGCGCGTTCTCGTCGGCGTCTCGGCCGGGGACCTGCCGTGCGAAGGCTCGGTGGAGCTCACCGGCGACCTGCGGGAGGCCGGCCCGGGCCGCCGGCTGGTCACCCCGGTGGAGGTGCGGCCCGCCGATTCGTGACTCCCGGTTACGGCCCGCGACCAGCGCTAAACACTAGGCTTTGAATCGTGCCCCGACGCATCAGGAACGATGAGCGGCTGCGGCGGCTCGAGGCGGTCACCGATGCGACGCTGTCCCGGCTCGACGTCTCGGATCTCCTCGACGAGTTGCTGGACCGGGTCCGCGATCTCCTGGACGTCGACACCGCCGCGATCCTGCTGCTCGACGTGCACGCCCAGCAGCTCGTCGCGACCGCGGCGAAAGGCCTGGAGGACGAGGTCCGCACCGGATTCCGGGTCGCGGTCGGCCGCGGGTTCGCCGGCCGGATCGCGGCGACCCGGCGCCCGGTGCGGATCGACGACGTCACCGCCGACGACGTCATCAACCCGATACTGCTGGAGAAGGGGATCCGGTCGCTGCTCGGCGTACCGATCGTGAACGGCACCGACCTGGTCGGGGTGCTGCACGTCGGCTCGCTGAGCCGGCGGGTGTTCGGCGACGACGACGTGGCCCTGCTGGAGCTGGTCGCCGACCGGGCCGGGGTGGCCGGGCGGATCCGGTCGGCCAAGCTCGACCAGCAGGCCGCGCTCGCGTTGCAGCGCAGCCTGCTGCCGGCCCGGCTGCCCGAGGTGCCCGGCATCGAGCTGGCCGCCCGGTACGTTCCCGGGCACGCGACCGGCGTCGGCGGCGACTGGTACGACGTCTTCGAGCTGCCCACCGGCTGGGTCGGTGTGGTGATCGGTGACGTGTCCGGCCACGGCCTGGCCTCGGCGGTGGTGATGGGACGGGTCCGGAGTGCTCTTCGTGCGTACGCAATGATCTGTGACGATCCGGCGCAGGCGCTGACGCTGCTGGACCGCAAGGTCCAGCATTTCGAGGCGGGGAGCCTGACCACCGCGCTCTACGTGATGGTGAGCCCGGAGCGGGACCGCCTGGTCATCTCCTCGGCCGGTCACCTGCGGCCGGTGCTGGCCGAGCCGGGCCGGGCCGCCGCGCTCGCCGGCATCGTGGTGGACCCGCCCCTCGGCGCCGGCCGGCGGCTGCGGCCGCGGCGCAGCACCACCCTCGCGCTGGAGCCGGGCACGGTGCTGTTCTGTTACACCGACGGGCTCGTCGAGCGACGCCAGCAGGTGATCGACATCGGTCTGGGACGGCTGGTGGAGACCGTTCTCGCGGGCCCCGCCGACGTGGTGTGCGCTACCGTCATGGCCGAGGCCGGGGTGGAACAGCCGACCGACGATGTCGCTGTCCTCGCGCTACGCCGCCACGTTTGAGGCCATCGTGTTTCCGGTACGGAAAAATTCCTTAACCCTCTTGTTCGCCACGGATTCAGCGGAAAAGATGGGGCCGCATGCACTGATACCACAGCTGGAGGCCGGATGAGCGCCAAGACGGTTCTGCACAACTTCGTCGGTGGCGAGGCCGTCGCGCCCGCCGAGGGCCGTTACGAGGACCTGATCGACCCGTCGACCGGCGAGGTGTTCGCCTCGGCGCCCGTCTCCAGCGCCGCCGACGTCGACCGGGCCATGCAGGCCGCCGCGACCGGGTTCGCGGAATGGCGCACCACCACCCCGAGTGACCGGCAGCGGGCGCTGCTGAAGTTCGCCGACGCGATCGAGTCCCGCGCCGACGAGCTGGTCGCGCTCGAGTCGCAGAACACCGGCAAGCCGCTCGGCCTGACCGCCAGCGAGGAACTGCCGCCCGCGATCGACCAGATCCGGTTCTTCGCCGGCGCCGCCCGCCTGCTCGAAGGCCGCTCCGCCGGGCAGTACATGAACGGCTTCGAAAGCTACGTGCGCCGCGAGCCGATCGGCGTCTGCGCCCAGGTCACGCCGTGGAACTACCCGCTGCTGATGGCCGTCTGGAAGATCGCTCCGGCGCTCGCCGCCGGTAACGCCGTGGTGCTCAAGCCGTCCGACACCACCCCGGTCACCTCGGTGCGACTGGCCGAGATCGCCGCCGAGTTCTTCCCGGCCGGCGTCTTCAACGTGGTCCTCGGCGACCGGGACACCGGCCGCGCGCTGGTCGAGCACAAGACCCCGCAGATGGTGTCGATCACCGGCTCGGTCCGGGCCGGCATGGAGGTGGCCGGCTCCGCCGCCGCCGACCTCAAGCGCACCCACCTCGAACTCGGCGGCAAGGCCCCGGTCGTGGTCTTCGACGACGCCGACATCGAGGCCGCCGCCGCCGCGATCGCCGAGGCCGGCTATTTCAACGCCGGCCAGGACTGCACCGCCGCCACCCGGGTGATGGTCGCCGCCGGCGCCTACGACGACTTCGTCGCGGCCCTAGCCGAGCAGGCCAAGGCCATCAAGACCGGGCGCCCGGACGACGAGGACGTGCTCTACGGCCCGGTCAACAACGCCGGCCAGCTCGCCCGGGTCGCCGGGTTCATCGACCGGCTGCCCGACCACGCGGTGCTGCAGGCCGGTGGCGCGCGGGTCGGCGACCGCGGCTACTTCTGGTCACCGACCGTCGTGTCCGGGCTGCGCCAGGACGACGAGATCATCCAGAACGAGGTGTTCGGCCCGGTCATCACCGTGCAGAAGTTCACCGACGAGGACGAGGCGGTGCGCTACGCCAACGGCGTCGAGTACGCCCTGGCCTCCAGCGTCTGGACCAAGGACCACGGCCGGGCCATGCGGATGACGCAGAACCTCGACTTCGGCTGTGTCTGGGTCAACTGCCACATCCCGCTGGTGGCCGAGATGCCGCACGGCGGCTTCAAGCACTCCGGGCACGGCAAGGACCTCTCGGTATACGGCCTCGAGGACTACACCCGGATCAAGCACGTCATGCACAACGTAGGAGCCTGAACCGTGTCATCGTCGTCGTCCTCTGAAGAACTGCACAAGCGCCGCCTCGCCGCCGTGGCCAAGGGTGTCGGGTCGACCATCTCGGCGTACGTCGAGCGTGCCGCCGGCGGCACGCTGACCGACGTGGACGGCCGGGAGTGGATCGACTTCGCCTCCGGCATCGCGGTCACCAACGTCGGCAACGCCGCGCCCCGCGTGGTCGCCGCCGTCCGGGAACAGGTCGAGCGGTTCACCCACACCTGCTTCATGGTCGCGCCGTACGAGTCGTACGTGGCCGTCTGCGAGCAGCTGATCGCGCTGACGCCGGGCACGTTCGACAAGCGGGCCGCGCTGTTCAACTCCGGCGCCGAGGCGGTGGAGAACGCCGTCAAGATCGCACGGCACGCCACCGGGCGGCAGGCGGTCGTGGTGTTCGATCACGCGTACCACGGCCGGACCAACCTGACGATGGCGCTGACCGCGAAGAACATGCCGTACAAGCACCGGTTCGGGCCGTTCGCGCCGGAGGTGTACCGGGCGCCGATGTCGTACCCGCTGCGCGACGGCGGCCTGGACGGCGCCGAGGCGGCCCGTAAGGCCATCGACGTCATCGAGAAGCAGGTCGGCGCGGACAACGTGGCGGCCGTGCTGATCGAGCCGATCCAGGGCGAGGGCGGTTTCGTCGTCCCGGCGCCCGGGTTCCTGCCGGCGATCGCGGCGTGGGCCAAGCAGACCGGGGCCGTCTTCATCGCCGACGAGATCCAGACCGGGTTCGCGCGTACCGGTGCCTGGTTCGCCTGCGAGGACGAGGGCGTCGAACCGGATTTGATCACCACGGCCAAGGGGATGGGCGGCGGGCTGCCGATCGCCGGGGTCACCGGCCGGGCCGAGCTGATGGACGCGGTGCACGCCGGCGGTCTCGGCGGCACGTACGGCGGCAACCCGGTGGCCTGCGCCGCCGCGCTCGCCGCGATCGAGACGATGCGCGAGTTCGACCTGGCCGCCGAGGCGCGCCGGATCGAGTCGGTGCTGGTCCCCGAGCTGCTGGCCCTCCAGGAAGCCGATCCCGGCATCGCCGAGGTCCGCGGCCGCGGCGCGATGATCGCGATCGAGCTGGTCGTACCCGGTGGCCTGGAGCCGGACCCGGTCCGCACGGCCGCGGTGTCGAAGGCCTGCCACGAGGCGGGCCTGCTCACGCTGACCTGCGGCACCTACGGCAACGTGCTGCGGTTCCTGCCCCCGCTGGTGATCTCCGATGAGGACCTGCGCCGGGGTATCGAGATCTTGCGGGGCGCACTGCGTTGATGCCGACTCCCTCGAAAGGCTCGGTCTCTTTGCTCTCGCCAATCTCCGCAGGCAAGAATCGCGTAGTGACCGACGTGGCTCTGGACGAGATCAACAAGCAGATCATCGAGCACCTGCAACGAGACGGCCGGATGTCGTACGCGACTCTCGCGAAGACGATCGGGCTTTCCGAGGCAGCGGTGCGTCAGCGGGTGCAGCGCCTGCTCGACAACGACCTGATGCAGATCGTGGCGGTGACCGACCCGCTGACGCTGGGCTTCGCCCGGCAGGCCATGGTCGGTCTGCGCGTCACCGGCGATCTGCGCGCGATCGCCGACGAGATCGCCGAAATACCCGAAGTCGACTACGTGGTGATCTGCGCGGGGCGGTACGACCTGCTCGTCGAACTGGTCTGCACCGACGACGCCCACCTGCTGGACCTCCTCAACGAGAAGATCCGGACGGTCAAGGGTGTCACCTCCGCCGACACCTTCATGTACCTGAAACTCGCCAAACAGACCTACGCCTGGGGAACCCGTTAAATTGAGCAACAACCCCTATTTCTGGCTCGACTCCCTCGGCAGCATCGAGCGTCGCGCCGCCCTGCCCGGTGACCGCGACGCCGATGTGGTGATCGTCGGCGGCGGGTACACCGGTCTGTGGACCGCGTACTACCTCGCCAAGGCCGACCCCGGCCTGCGGATCGTGATCGTGGAGGCGGAGTACTGCGGCTTCGGCGCCTCCGGCCGCAACGGCGGCTGGGTGTCCGGGCAGTTCCCGGTCTCCGAGGCGAAACTGACCCGCCGGTTCGGTGCGGCGAAAGCGGCCGCCATGACCGCCGCGCTCGCCGGCACCGTCGACGAGGTGGGCCGGGCGACCGCCGCCGAGGGCATCGACTGCGATTACACCAAGGGCGGCACGTTGTCGCTGGTGCGCAGCCCGGCCCAGCTGCGCCGGGCCCGGACCGACCCGGGGTTCCTCGACGCCGAGCAGACCCTCGCGCTCTGCGGGGCGAACGACGTGCTCGGCGGCATCTACAGCGAGCACTGCGCGGCGCTGCACCCGGCCAAGCTGGTCCGCGGCCTGGCCGAGACGGTCGAGCGCCTCGGCGTCACCATCTTCGAGGGCACCCGGGCGCTGCGGATCGGCCGCGGCGTCGTGGTCACCGACCACGGCACCGTGCGGGCCGAGACGGTGGTCCGGGCGCTGGAGGGTTACACCGCCGGGCTAGCCGGGCACCGCCGCAACCTGGCGCCGGTGTACTCGCTGATGATCGCGACCGAGCCGCTGCCGGCGGAGTTCTGGGACCGGGTCGGGCTCAAGCGCCGCGAGACGTTCACCGACGAGCGCCGCATGGTCATCTACGGGCAGCGGACCGCCGACGACCGGCTCGCCTTCGGCGGGCGGGGCGCGCCGTACCACTTCGGCTCACGGGTCCGCCCGGAGTACGAGCGGGTGCCGGAGGTCTTCGAGGCGCTGCGCAGCACGATCACCGAACTGTTCGGCATTGAGGCGCCGATCGCGTACCGGTGGGGTGGGCCGCTCGGCATCCCCCGCGACTGGATGCCGTCGGCCGGGCTGCGCGACGGGGTCGCCTGGGCCGGCGGTTATGTCGGTGACGGTGTCGCGGCGGCCAACCTCGGTGGGCGTACGCTCGCGGATCTGATCCGTGGCAACCAGAGTGAGCTGACCGCGCTGCCCTGGGTGAATCATCGCTCGCGGCGCTGGGAGCCGGAGCCGGCGCGCTGGCTCGGCATCAACGTGGGGTTGCGCGCGACCGCGCTGCTGGACGCCTGGGACCGCCGCACCGCGGCCTGACACCGGGCTCAGCTGACCGGCGGGCCGGTCAGGGGCAGGCGGACGCTGACCACCGTGCCGGACGGGCGGTTCTCCTCCAGGCGGATCGTGCCGCCGTGCAGCAGCACGATCGCCCTGGCCAGGCTCAGTCCCAGGCCGCTGCCGGAGGTGCCCTGGTGGCGCACGTTGCTGCCGCGGAAGAAGCGGTCGAAGAGCCGGGCCCGCTCGGCGGCCGGGGTGCCGATGCCCATGTCGGCGATGCGCAGGTCGGCGGTGGCGCCCTCGGCCCGCAGCATGACGTGCACGGGGGCGCCGGGCGGGCTGTACCGGATCGCGTTGGAGAGCAGGTCGAGGACGACCTGGCGCAGCCGGGCCGCGTCGGCCGGCAGGATCAGCTCGGCCGGCACCTCGGTGACCAGGGTGAGCCGGTCGGCGCCGTGCCGGGCCGTGGTGACCGCGTCGGCGACCAGCGACGCCAGGTCGACCGGGTGCACGTCGAGGACGAGGTGGCCGGCGTCGAGGCCGGCCAGGTCCAGCAGGGTGCCGGCGATGCGCTGCAGCACCTCGGCGTTGCGGGCGATCACCCGGGCCATCTGCCGGCAGTCGTCGTCGAGGCCGGCCATCTCCTCGGCGAGGATGGTGGCGTTCGCGGTGATCGAGGTGAGCGGGGTCCGCAACTCGTGGCCGACCAGGTCGACGAAGTCGTTCTGCGCCCGGTTCAGCTGCCGGCCGATCTCCTCGGCGCGGCGCCGGGAGACGAACACCCCGATCTGCGCGGCCACCCCGTCGAGCAGCACGGTGAGCAGGTCCGGCTCGTACTCCTGGGTGCCGGCGTAGCAGGTCATCACCCCGAGCAGGGTGCCGCCGTCGCGGACCGGCACGGCCAGCGCGGTGCGTACCCCGCGGCGCAGGCAGATCTCCACCCGCTCGCGCTCGTGGGCGGTACGCAGATCCTGGCTCAGTGCGATGTCCGGCACCCAGATGGCCCGGCCGTTCTGCCAGGCCCGCCCGGTGATCCCCTCCCCCGGGATCGGGGTGTGCCCGAAGAAGCCGTCCGGGTCGAAACCGGAGGAGTCCCAGTGCCCGACGGCTTCCAGCGAGCCGGTCGTGTCGTCGACGAGGAACAGCTCGGCGGCCGGCCAGCCCAGGGTGCCGGTGACCGCCCGCAGCGCCTCGGGGGCGGCCTCGGCGACGGTGCCGGCCCGTTTCAGGACGTGTTCGACGGCGAGGTGGCAGGCCCGGAAGCGTTCGGCCCGGCGCAGCGCGGTGGCCTCGTGCGCGACCGCCACCGCGCCGAGCAGCCGCCCGCCGGCGCCGACGATCGGCCGCGCGGTGGTCGCGAAGATCCGGCACCGGTGCCCGGCCAGGTGCGCGTGCACGTCCTCGGAGAGGACCTGCTCGCCGTGCAGCGCCCGGATCAGCGGGGTCTGCTCCCAGGGCAGCGGCCGCTCGTCCGGGCCGGTGAGCACGCCGATGGTCTGGTCCTCGTAGTCCTGCGGGATGGGCCCGTCCGGTGGCAGGCCACGGGCCTCGCGCATGGCCCGGTTGACGAACACGACCCGGCCGGTGGCGTTGCAGGCGATCACCCCGGCGTCGAGGCTCTGCAGCAGTGCGCCGAGGAACGCGCCGTCGTCGAGCGCGGTCACCTCGGGGTCGGCGGAGGGACCGAGCAGAGTGCCGGCGATGGTGACCAGGGTGTCGGCCTGCTCGCCGGTCCAGTCGCGGGGCCGGGTGTCGAGCACGGTCAGCGAGCCGATCGGGCGGTCGTCCTCGTTGCGGATCGGCACGGTGACGAAGGCGCGGAGCCCGTACTCACGCACTATCGGGTGATCGCGGAACTCCGCGTCGGTCTCGGCGGCCATGTCACCGCAGCGCACCACGTGATCGGTGGAGACGGCGTACTTGCAGACCGAGTACGCCATCGGCACCCGGCGGGTGCTGCGGAACGGCTCCGGCAGGCCGTGCATGCCGAGGATGTGCTCCACATCGCCGCCGACCAGGGTGACCGCGGCCAGCGGCGCGTCGAGCAGCCGGGCGGCGAGCGTGGCGACGTCGTCCGGGTCGGTGGTGCGGCCGGGCAGGGTGCGCAGGGCCCGTTCCACCGCCTCCAGCCGGATCGGGTTGCCGAGCACCGCCTCGTCCAGCAGCACCATCTACACCGAGACCGGCATCTCGGCCGGACAGGGCGAGTCGCTGCTGTCGTGCTCGTGCGGCCCGATGTCCAGCAGTTCCTGGACGGTCGCCAGCAGCTGGTCGTTCGGGCACGGCTTCAGCAGGATGGCGCAGCACTGTGCGGAGCCGGCCCGGGGGTCACCCGGGCGCAGATGGCCGCTGAGGATCACGATCGGGGTCAGGGACACGTCCGGATGCGCGCGGACCGCGGTGATCAGCTCCCAGCCGTCCATCCGCGGCATGCCCAGGTCGGTGACGATCACGTCCGGGTGCTCCTGGACGATGAGGTCGAGCGCGGCCTGGCCGTCCTCGGCACGCAGCACCGTCATCTTGGCACGCTTGAACACCCTGGTGAGCACCAGCGCGATGTCCTCGTCGTCCTCGGCGATCAGCAAAACGGGCATCTCAGCTCCATCAAACGGTCTCTTCCTCAGGATGCCCCTGCGCGGGAGCCGCCGGGCCGCTATACCGGATTTCCCGTCCATCCGGGGGATGATCCGTCCTGGGGCGGACCGGCGTGTGCGGGACCGCGAGACTGGTGATCATGTGCCACGATCGCGGGCATGCCCTCGATCGCCCGACGTGCCGTGTTATCGCTCGTGCTCGCGTCCACGCTGCTGGCCGGGTGTTCGGACGATCCACCGGATTACCGGATCGACGGTGACGTCTGCGATCTGATCGCGGAGAACCAGGTGCAGGCGCGGATCACCGAGCCGCCGTCGAAACGGTCGGATCCGGCGAACGGTCAGTGCGAGCTGGCGTACGCCAACGGCAGCATCACGCTGCTGCTGTTCGCCGAGGTGTTTCCCGACGAGGCGGCGGCAACGGCGAAATTCGACCAGTTCAAAACCGCCGACGGTACGGTCGTCGAGCTGAAGGATCTGGGCAGCGCCGCCTATCTGCGGCGCTGGCACGACGACAGCAAGCCGTGGACGCCGCAGGATCTGAGCGTGTTCAAGTTCGTGGTCCGTGACGGCGGGCTGGTCCTGTCGTACCACTACTCGGGCTTCGTGTCCGAGCCGAAGGGCTGGCCGGCCACCGAGCAGGAGATGCAGGACGCGCTGCGCGGCGACGTCGAGCGGATCCTGAAGGAGCTGGCCGGGTCCGACTAGGGGTCCCCGGCCAGCCTCACGAGCTTTTACCAAAAGGCCTCACGAGCTCTTTACCCAAAGGTCAGAGCAGCTTCTGCGCCTCGACGAGGACGCCGCGGATGATCTGCTCGATCTCCGCGAACTGGGTCTCGGTCGCGGTCAGCGGCGGCGCCAGCTGGATGACCGGGTCGCCACGGTCGTCGGCGCGGCAGTACAGGCCGGCCTCGAACAGCGCGGTGGACAGGAAGCCGCGCAGCAGCCGCTCGGACTCCTCGGCGTTGAACGTCTCCTTGGTGGCCTTGTCCTTGACCAGCTCGATGCCGAAGAAGTAGCCGTCCCCGCGGACGTCGCCGACGATCGGCAGGTCGAGCAGCTTCTCCAGGTACGACCGGAACAGCGGGCTGTTGTCGCGGACGTGGCCGATGAGGTCCTCCCGGGCCATGATGTCCAGGTTGGCCAGGGCCACCGCGGCGCCGACCGGGTGGCCGCCGTAGGTGATGCCGTGCGCGAACATGTTGTCGCCGGAGAGGAACGGCTCGGCCAGCCGGTCCGACGCGATCATCGCACCGAGCGGCACGTAACCCGAGGTCAGGCCCTTGGCAACGGTGATGATGTCGGGCTGGTACCCGTACCTGTCGGCACCGAAGTACTCGCCGAGCCGGCCGAACGCGCAGATGACCTCGTCGGAGACGAGCAGCACGTCGTACCGGTCGCAGATCTCGCGGACCCGCTGGAAGTATCCGGGCGGCGGCGGGAAGCAGCCGCCGGCGTTCTGCACCGGCTCGAGGTACACGGCGGCGACGGTGTCCGGGCCCTCGAACTCGATGGCCTCGGCGATGCGGTCGGCGGCCCAGACGCCGAACTGCTCCGGCGTCATGTTCTCGTCGGGGCGGCGGTAGTAGTTGGTGTTCGGCACCCGGAAGGCGCCCGGCACGAGCGGCTCGAAGTCCTGCTTGAACGGCGGGATGCCGGTGATCGACAGGGCGCCCATCGAGCTGCCGTGGTACGCGATGGCGCGGGAGATCACCTTGGTCTTGAGCGGCTTGCCGACGCGCTTGAAGTAGGAGCGGGCCAGTTTCCACGAGCTCTCGACGGCCTCGGACCCGCCGGTGGTGAAGAAGACCCGGTTCAGGTCGCCGGGGGCGAGGTCGGCGAGGCGGCCGGCCAGCTCGATCGCCTTGGGGTGGCCGTACGACCAGATCGGGAAGTACGCCAGCTCGGCGGCCTGCTTGGCGGCGGCGTCGGCGAGCTCCTGGCGGCCGTGGCCGGTCTGCACCACGAACAGCGCGGAGAGGCCGTCGAGATAGCGGCGGCCGCTGGCGTCCCAGACGTAACAGCCGTCACCGCGGGTGATCACCGGTACCGGGGCGTCCCGGTACGCGGAGAGACGGGTGAAGTGCATCCACAGGTGGTCACGGGCGGTCGCGGAGAGTGCGTCCACATCAGCTGGTTGGTCTGTCACGTTGGTTCTCCTGAGCGCCACTGGTAACTACTGTTCCACGTGATCCTGCCTACGGAATCCGTCGTGCACAAGTCTATTGACCACTATTTCCGCGCCATTTCGGCACTGGAACGCTCCAGAACAAACGCGTACCCACGCAAGAAGCGCCACCCGGCAGAAGCCGGGTGGCGCCTCGGGAAGAGCGTGGGCCGATCAGTCCGCGGTCTTCTTCGGCCGCGACCGGAGGTTCGTGACCACGGCGATCAGGATGCCGGCCGCGAAGATGAGCGTGCCCATCACGTTGACCTGCGGCGGAAGGCCGACCCGGGTGGCGCCCCAGATCCACAGCGGGAACGTGACGCTGGTGCCCGCGGTGAAGTTGGTGACCACGAAGTCGTCCACGGAGAGCGCGAACGCGAGCATGAAACCGGACAGAACCGCCGGCACGATGATCGGGAACGTGACCTTCCAGAACGTCGTCCAGCCGTTGGCGCCGAGGTCGGCGGCGGCTTCCTCGATGGACCGGTCCAGGGTGAGCACCCGGGCCCGGACCACCGTGGCGACGAACGAGATGGAGAACATGACGTGCGCGATCGTGATCGTCATGGGGCCCAGGCCGATGCCGAGTGAGACGAACAGCGTCAGCAGCGACGCGCCCATCACCAGCTCCGGTGAGCTCATCGTGGCGAACATGATCAGGTTCAGTGAGCCGGAGCCGCGGAAGCGGTACCGGCCCAGCGCGTACCCGATGCCGGTACCCAGCGCCGCCGAGATCACCGAGCTGGCGATCGCGATGACCAGCGACAGGATCAGCGCCGAGGTGAGGTCGTCCAGCGCGAAGAGCTGGGTGTACCACTTGAGCGTGAAGCCCTGCCAGGTCTGGTTGTACCGCCCGCTCGGGTTGTTGAACCCGAACAGGATCATCACGAAGATCGGCAGCACCAGCCAGAGGATGATCAGCCAGGTGTAGACGTGCATGAGCTGCACGCCGCCGAACTTCTTGCGGGGCGCCTTGGCCGGTGTGGTGGCCGGCCTTTCCAGCGTCGTGGTCATCGGGCCGCCACCTTCATGACGTCCTCGGTGCCGAGCGCCTTCGCATAGGAGAAGACGCCGACCAGCAGGACCGCCATCAGGGTGAAGGACAGCGCCGAGGCGGTCGGGTAGTTGGAACTCGACAGGTACTGGCTCTGGATGACCTGCCCGATCATCGTGGTTGACGAGCTGCCCAGCACCTCGGAGTTGACGTAGTCCGAGCTGACCGGGATGAACGTCATCAGCACGCCGGCGAAGACGCCGGGCAGAGCGAGCGGCAGGATCACCTTACGGAACGCGGTGACCGGCGAGGCGTACAGATCCCGCGCCGCCTCGACCACACGGGGGTCGATGCGCTCCAGGGCCACGTAGATCGGCAGCACCATGAAGGGCAGGAAGTTGTACACCAGGCCGCCGATCACCGCGGCCGACGTACCCAGGATGTGGAAATTCTCCGGCAGCAGACCCGCCTGCTTCAGCGGATGCAGCAGGAAGCCGTCGTCGGTGAGGATCAGCCGCCACGAGATGGTGCGCAGCACGAACGACACGAAGAACGGCAACAGCAGCAGGAACAGGTACGTCGACTTGCGCCTGCCGCCGTAGAACGCGATCCAGTAGGCGGCCGGGAACGCCAGCACGATCAGGATGATCGTGGCGATGACGCCGTACACCAGCGAGCGGATCAACTGGGTCTCGTAGTCCGAGATCGCCTCGATATAGGTCTGCCAGTGACCCGTGAAGACGTACCCGTTGACGATGTCGCCCTCCTGCAGCGACAACGACAGCATGGTCGCCATCGGCACCGCGAAGAACATCAGGAGCCACAGCCCGCCGGGGAGCACGAGCAGATAAGGCGCGAGTGTACGTTTTACCCGGCCCATGATCAGCCCAGCACGATCGGGTCGAAGATCTTCGTGAAGTCCTGCTGCTCTTCGGCCGTGTTGAAGTCCACGTAGTAGTGGAGCTTCTCGTAGTCGGCCTCACTCGGGAAGACGAGCGGGCTGGTCGCCACCGAGTCGAGGTATTCCTTGTCCTCGCCGGTGAGCGCGGCGGCGTGCTTCTTCATCGCGGCCTGGGCGGCCGGTACCGGACACACGTAGTTGATGTACTCGGCGAGGGTGGCGGCGTTCTCCACCTCGTAGAAGAAGTCCATCAGCGTGATCGCGTCGACCGGGTTCGCCGCCGTGACCGGGATGCTCATGTTGTCGGTCCAGATCGTGCCGCCCTCCGACGGGACCACGAACTTGAAGTTCGTGCCGTCCGAGACGTTCTTCTGGAAGATGTCACCGGACCAGGCCTGGGTGATCCAAACCTCGCCCTTGCCGAGCGCGTCGACGTAGCTCTGGTCGTAGTACTGGCGGACGATGCCGGCGTCCTTCTGCTCGCGCAGCTTGGCGGCGGCCTTCTTCCACTCGGCCTCGCCCGACTTGGCCGGGGTGAGGCCAGCGGCGAGCAGGCCGAAGTTGCCCAGCTCCTGCAGGTCGCGGAACATGCCGACCTTGCCCTTGAACGCCGGGTCCCACAGGTCGGCGAGGGAGGTGATCTCGCGACCGGTCTTCTCCGGGTCGTACGCGATACCGGTGATACCGGACGCGTACGGGATGCTGAAGACGTTGCCGAGGTCGTACGACGACTGCGAGTACGACTTGGCGGCGTTCGCCACGTAGTTCGGCAGCTTCGAGTGGTCCAGGGGGGCGAGGAAGCCCGCGTCCCGGAACTGGCCGAACTGAATCGAGTTGGTGATGACCATGAGGTCGTAACCGATCGACTGCCCGGCGGACAGCTGCGGCTGGACCTTGGCGAACCAGGGTCCCATTTCCTGGATGACCTCGTCGTACGACGAGATCGCGATCCCGGTCTCCTTGGTGAACTTCTTGAGCTCGGGGTGCTTCGGGTCCATGTAGAGCGGCCAGTTGGCAAAGTCGAGCTTGCCGTTCTTGACCTTGCCGCTCCAGAACTTCTCGACGGCGTCAGGCGCGACGCTGGCCTGCGGCTTGCCCTGGCCTTCCACGCCACAGGCGGCGAGGAAGGCGCCCATCGCCGACATCCCGCCGAGGCGCAGAGCGTCACGGCGGCCGAACCGCCGAGACGTCATGCCCCGGAGGACGGAGGGGTCCGGCTTATTGGTGGGGAACAACTTCAGACTCCGATCGGGTACGAGTGCTGCGGGGCCCACGTGAGGAAGACGCGCTCGCCGCGCGAGGCGACGTCCTCGGCATCGTGTGCATTCTGATCGAACACCACGAAGTCTGATCCAGCGGTGGTCGCCACTGTGTAGTTCGTCGATGTGCCGTGATACACAACCTCGGAGACGGTGCCCGAGACGACGCTGAGCCCCGGCGCGTGCGGAGCCGTGCGGTGCAGGTCGATCTTCTCCGGGCGAACCGAGACTTCGATGTTGCGGCCAGCCTGGACGGTGGCGGGCAGTGGCGCCAGAACCCGTTCGCCGGACCCGAGGTCGATCACCCCGAGGCCGTTCTCGACCCAGCTGACCTGGCCGTCGAGGATGTTGGAAGTACCGATGAAGCCGGCCACGAACCGGCTCGCCGGGCGCTCGTAGATGGCGCGCGGCGAACCGAGCTGCTCGATGTTGCCGCCGTTCATGACCGCGATGCGGTCCGACATGGTCAGCGCTTCGCCCTGGTCGTGCGTGACGTAGACGAAGGTGATGTTGACCTCACGCTGGATGCGCTTGAGCTCCACCTGCATCTGCTGGCGCAGCTTGAGGTCGAGCGCGCCGAGCGGCTCGTCGAGCAGCAGGGCGCGCGGGTGGTTCACCAGGGCCCGGGCCAGCGCGACACGCTGCTGCTGGCCGCCGGACATCTCCTTGGGCTGGCGCTTCTCCATCCCGGTCAGCGAGACGATCTCGAGGATCTCGCCGACCCGGCGCCGGATCTCGGCCTTCGACACCTTCTTGCGCTCCAGGCCGAACGACACGTTCTGCAGCACGTTGAGGTGCGGGAAGAGCGCGTACGACTGGAAGACCATGTTGACGTCGCGCTTGTTCGGCGCGACATCGGTGACGTCCTGGCCGTCCAGGTACACCTTGCCCTCGGTGGGCTCCTCGAAGCCGGCGATCATCCGCATGGTGGTGGTCTTGCCGCAGCCGGAGGGGCCGAGCAGCGAGAAGAACTCCCCCTGTCCGATCGCCAGATCCAGGCTCTTGACGGCCGGCACCGACTCACCGTGCGACAGGTAGTCCTTGCGCACGCCGACGAACTCGATCGCCGGGTGCCCGGCGCGCTGACCGTGACCGGTCGGCGCGCTCGTGGCGTGATGCGGGGGAGAAGTGGTCATCTATCACCTCAGGCGGGGCGGAATTGCTGACGTTTGTTTACGACCGCGTTCTTTTACGACCGGATCAGCCGTTGTAGCTCATCACGTGCTTGATCCGGGTGTACTCCTCGAAGCCGTACATGGAAAGGTCCTTGCCGTAACCGGAGTGACCGTAGCCGCCGTGCGGCATCTCGGAAACGAACGGCAGGTGCGTGTTGATCCACACCGCGCCGAAGTCAAGTCGCCGGGAGACGCGCATCGCCCGGCCGTGGTTCTGCGTCCAGACACTGGCACTGAGACCGAAACGGACGTCGTTGGCCCAGCGGACCGCCTGCTCCTCGTCAGTGAAACTCTGCACGGTGATGACCGGTCCGAAGATCTCGTCCTGGATCATCTCATCTCGCTGTCGCAGTCCGGTCACGACGGTCGGCTCCAGGAAATACCCTCGGTCACCGATCCGCTTGCCACCGGCCACCACCTCCGCGTGATCCGGGGTCCGGTCCAGGAAACCGGACACCCGCTCCAGCTGGCTCGCGTTGTTGACCGGCCCGAAGTACGCCTCGGTGTCCGACGGGGCGCCGACCCTCGTGCTCTTCGCCGCGGCCGCGAGGGCAGCGGTGAAGTCGGCGGCGATCCGCTCGTGCACCAGCACCCGGGTGGCCGCGGTGCAGTCCTGACCGGCGTTGAAGAAACCGGCGCCGGCGATCGCGGCCGCGGTGGCCTCGATGTCGACGTCGTCGAAGACCACGACCGGCGCCTTGCCGCCGAGCTCGAGGTGCACCTTCTTCAGATCCGGCGCCGCCGACGCCGCGACCTCCATGCCGGCCCGGGTCGAACCGGTGATCGACACGAGCTGCGGCGTCGGGTGCGACACCAGCGAGCGGCCGGTGTCCCGGTCGCCGCAGACCACGTTGAGCACACCCGCCGGCAGGAACTCCGCGGCGATCTCGGCGAGCAGCAGGGTGCTCACCGGGGTGGTGTCGGACGGCTTGAGCACGACCGCGTTGCCGGCCGCGATGGCCGGTGCGAACTTCCAGACGGCCATCACCATCGGGTAGTTCCACGGCGCGATCTGGGCGACCACGCCGATCGGCTCACGGCGTACGAAAGAGGTGTGGTCGCGGAGGTACTCCCCCGCGGACTTGCCCTCCAGCATCCGCGCCGCACCGGCGAAGAACCGCAGCTCGTCGAGGATCGGCGCCATCTCTTCCTGGCGCGTCGCCTCGACGGGCTTGCCGGTGTTGCGGCACTCGGCCGCGATGATCTCCTCGGCGCGCGCCTCGACGGCGTCGGCGATGCGCAACAGCGCCCGCTGCCGCTCGCTCGGCGTGCTGTCGCGCCACACCTCGAACCCGTCGGCGGCCGAGGCCACCGCCCTCTCGACGTCCTGCGCGGAGGAGATCGGCGCCTGCGCGTAGACCTCCCCGGTGCTGGGGTCGACGATCGGGGAGGTAACCCCGTCGACGGTGTCGGTGTACGACCCGGCGACGAAGTTGCGCAGCACGGTGCTCACGAAAGAAAGGCCTTCCGGTCTTGGTGTGCCGGGGATCTCACCGGGACTGGCGAGACCATTCCACACCGATGCATTGAGGGGCAAGGGAATCCGAAGTAATTTCCAAGCCTGAAACGGAATCAGAACTTTGACCCCGGTTCAGACGACGTAATCCGGGGTTCAGCCTGTGGTGTAGCTGTCAGCCACGGTCAGCGCCTCGTCCAGGATCGCGAGGCCCTGTTTGAGGTCGTCCACGCTGATCGTGCACGGCGGCACCACGTGGATCCGGTTGAAGTGGACGAAGGGCCAAAGCCCCTTTTCCTTGCATGCGGCGGCGACGGCGTTCATCGGGGCCGCGTCTTTCCCTGCCGCGTTATAAGGGACAAGTGGCGATTTTTCGTTATCTTTCACGAGCTCGACCGCCCAGAAAACGCCCAGGCCCCGAACATCGCCCACGCTGGGGTGCTTAGCCGCGATCTTGGCGAGTTCAGGGCCGATCACGTCGTCGCCCAGCATCCGGGCGTGCTCGATGATCCCCTCCTCCTTGAAGATCTGCATGCTCGCCACCGCGGACGCCACCGCCAGCGGGTGCCCGGAGTAGGTCAGCCCGCCCGGGAACGGCCGCTCCCGGAACGTCTCGGCGATCTCGTCGGAGATGACCACGCCACCGAGCGGCAGGTAACCGGAGTTCACGCCCTTGGCGAAGGTGATCAGGTCGGGGCTGACACCCCACTTGTCGACTGCGAACCACTCGCCGCACCGGCCGAAGCCCGCCATCACCTCGTCGGCGATGAAGACGATGCCGAACTCGTCACAGAGCGCCCGCACGCCGGCCAGGTAACCGGGCGGCGGCACCAGGATGCCGTTGGTGCCGACGACCGTCTCGATCAGGATCGCCGCGATCGTGCCGGCGCCCTCGAAGACGATGGTGTCGCGCAGGTGCTGCAGAGCGCGCTCGGACTCCTGCTGCTCGTTCTCCGAGTAGAACGGCGAGCGGTAGGGGTACGGACCCCAGAAGTGCACGACGCCGATCGCGACCGGCTCGTTGGGCCAGCGGCGCGGGTCGCCGGTCGCGGTGATCGCGGTGGCGGTCGAGCCGTGGTAACTGCGGTACGTGGAGAGCACCTTGTGCCGGCCGGTGTGCAGCCGGGCCATCCGGATGGCGTTCTCGTTCGCCTCGGCGCCGCCGTTGGTGAAGAACACCTTGTTCAGGTTGGCCGGGGCCACCTCGGCGATCATCCGGGCCGCTTCGCCGCGCTTGTCGTTGGCGAACGCCGGCTGGATGGTGCAGAGCTTGGCGGCCTGCTCCTGGATCGCGGCCACCAGGCGCGGGTGCTGGTGCCCGATGTTGATGTTCACCAACTGGGAAGAAAAGTCGAGATATTTACGACCTGAGTAATCCCAGAAGTGGCTACCCAAAGCTTTTTCAATCGGCAGCGGGTCGATCAGCCCTTGAGCAGACCACGAGTGAAAGACATGGGCGCGGTCGTCCGCGCGCACCTGAGATTCAGTGGACATATGCGACATCCTTAACGAGTCTGCGGGAAGCCGAGGTCGATCGCCGAGGTTCCCGGGTCCGGCCAGCGGGACGTGACGACCTTGCCGCGGGTGAAGAAGTGGATGCCGTCCGGGCCGTACATGTGGCTGTCGCCGAAGAGCGACGCCTTCCAGCCGCCGAACGAGTAGTACGCCACCGGCACCGGGATCGGCACGTTCACGCCGACCATGCCCGCGTTCACGTCGAACTGGAACTGCCGGGCGGCGCCACCGTCCCGCGTGAAGATCGCGGTGCCGTTGCCGAACTCGTTGTTGTTGACCAGCTCGACGGCCTCGGCGTAGGTCTCGACGCGGACGACGCTGAGCACCGGGCCGAAGATCTCGTCGGTGTAGACGGTCATGCTCGGGGTCACGTTGTCGAGAAGAGTGGCACCCAGGAAGAAGCCCTTTTCCGAGATGTCGGAAATATCGCGACCATCGGCAACCAGCGTCGCGCCCTCGGACTCGCCGGCCGCGATGTAACCGACGACCTTGTCCCGGTGCTGAGCACTGATCAGCGGCCCCATCTCGGACGACGGGTCAGACCCGTCACCGATCTTGATCTTCGGCAGGCGCGCCGCGATCGCCTCGACCAGCGGGTCGGCGATGTCACCGACGGCCACCACGACCGAGATCGCCATGCAGCGCTCGCCGGCCGCGCCGTAACCCGCGCTGATCGCCGCGTCGGCGGCCGCGTCGAGCTCGGCGTCCGGCAGCACGATCATGTGGTTCTTCGCGCCACCGAGGGCCTGTACGCGCTTGCCGTGCGACGTACCGGTCTCGTAGATGTACTTCGCGATCGGGGTGGAGCCGACGAAGCTGACCGCGGCGACGTCCGGGTTCACCAGGATGGCGTCGACCGCCTCCTTGTCACCGTGCACGACGTTGAAGACGCCCTCCGGCAGGCCGGCTTCCTTCCACAGCTGGGCCAGGAAGAGCGACGCCGACGGGTCCTTCTCGCTCGGCTTGAGCACGAACGCGTTGCCGGCCGCGATCGCGGTGGCACACATCCAGAGCGGCACCATCGCCGGGAAGTTGAACGGGGTGATGCCGGCGACCACACCGAGCGGCTGCCGGATCGAGTACACGTCGACGCCGGTGGCGGCCTGCTCCGAGAAGTTGCCCTTCATCAGGTGCGGGATGCCGGTGGCGAACTCGACGTTCTCCAGGCCCCGGGCGATCTCACCGGCCGCGTCGGCGAGCACCTTGCCGTGCTCAGTGGTGACGATTTTTGCGAGTTCGCCGGATTTTTCATGCAAAAGCTCGCGGAACTTGAACAACACCGCGGAGCGCTTGGACAGCGACGCCGACCGCCACGCCTTGGCGGCTTCCTTCGCGACCGCGATCGCGTCATCGACCTCTTTTTTGGAAGCAAGATCAACTTCAGCGATCTGCGAACCCGTGGCGGGGTTGAAGACCGGTCCGACCCGGCCGCTTACACCGGCGCGCTCGGCGCCACCGATCCAGTGCGCAATGTGATTCATGGCCTGAGGTTATGTGACGACCCTGGACCGAACAATGCCTCATCTGTACTGTCACAAAATGCTCAACGCGGTGATGGAACGGCTCATCGATCCCAGTGCCCGCGGCCTCGCCGAAGCGGTCAGCCGCGCCGTCGGCGACGGCGCGCTCGCCCCCGGCGCCAAACTCCCACCGGTCCGCACGGTCGCCGCCGAGCTGCACCTCTCCCCCAGCACCGTCAACGCAGCGTGGCAGCTGCTGCGCCGGGCCGGCACCATCCGGACGGACGGCAGGCGCGGCACTGTCGTCGCCACCGCCGGCACCGGCGGTCCCGGCCGCTACCGCGCGGCGCTGCGCCGCACCTCCGGATTCGGCCTCGACCTCTCCACCGGCGTGCCCGACCCCGCGCTGCTGCCGCCGATCCCGGCTCTGCACGGACTCTCCCCCGCACCCTCGTCATATCTCGACGAACCGGTGCTGCCTGCCCTCGGGGCACTGCTGCGCGATCAGTGGCCCTACCCGGCGGAACGCCTCGCGATCTTCGACGGCGCCATGGACGCGATCGACCAGGTCGCCTCGGCCCTGCTGCGCCTCGGCGACCTCGCCGTCGTGGAGAACCCCTGTTTCCCGCCACTGCTGGACCTGCTCGAAGTGCTCGGCGTACCGGTCATCGGCGTCGGCACGGACGCCTCCGGCATGCTGCCGGACCAGCTCGCCGCGGCCCTCGCCCGGCGGCCCGCCGCCGTCTTCCTGCAACCGCGCGCTCTCAACCCCACAGGCGCGTCGTGGTCCGGCTCCCGGGCGAGCGCACTCGCCGCGGTCCTCGCGCCACACCCGCAGGTGTACGTGGTGGAGGACGACTCCGCCGGCGACCTGGCCGCCGGTCCGCTCTGTTCACTCGGCACCCACCTGCCCCGCCAGGTGATCCACGTCCGCAGCTTCTCCAAGTCGCACGGCCCCGACCTGCGGCTCGCCGCGGTCAGCGGCCCGGCCACCGTCCTCGACCCGATCCTGGAACGCCGCCTGCTCGGCCAGGGCTGGACCAGCCGCCTGCTGCAACACCTGCTGCTCACGCTGCTGACCGACCCGGCCTCGGTCAAAGCGGTCCGCTCCGCCCGCGACGAGTACGCCCTGCGCCGCCGCCTGATCACCTCCGGCCTGGCGGCATCGGGCATCGCGCTACCACCGGGCGAGGGCCTCAACATCTGGCTGCCGGTGGAGGACGAACAGGCCGCGCTGCTGAGCCTGGCCAGCGCCGGCATCGGCGCCGCGGCGGGCACCGCGTTCGCGGTCGGCCCCGGCATGGAGCCCCACCTGCGGGTGACGGTCGGCCTGGTCGCCGCCGACCACGACGAGGTGTCCGCCCAGCTGGCCAGGGCCGCCCAGGCAGCAACCCTGGGCGTCGCCCGTTGACCTACTTCTTCGGGACGAAGCTGTCGAAGACCAGCTGCAGGTCGGCCCGGGAGTCGTCCCACTCCGAGTCCTTGGTC
Source organism: Actinoplanes lutulentus (assembly GCF_003259845.1). Lineage (GTDB taxonomy): Bacteria > Actinomycetota > Actinomycetes > Mycobacteriales > Micromonosporaceae > Actinoplanes > Actinoplanes lutulentus. The sequence goes on along the minus strand of NZ_QLMJ01000021.1, from coordinate 75,565 downwards.
TGCCAGTAAAAGCCGTAGGCCTTCTTCGAACTCACTACGACACCACGGTTGTTCACGTGCTGACGGGTGCCGTTCCTGGTGAACGTGAACTCCCAGTCCGCCGCCTTCTGGAAGTACTTCACCGACGCGATCTTCACTTCGTCGTACTTCGGGAAGTCACCCGCCGACACCCGCGCGTCACGCTGATTGCGCCAGTCCGCGACCGGGTTCGACCGCGGCGTATCGGTCTGGTCGATGCCGAGCACCTTGCCGTCGCCCCGGAAGTAATCCAGCGTCCCCTCCTGCGTGTGTTTCCAGCCCTTGGGGACGTACACGGAATATCCGCTCTTGTCTTTATATTCTTCCCACCCCGCCGGAAGAACAGGACGCTCACCCGCAGCGCTCGCACTGACCGACGGCGACACCGACGGCGCCGCACTCGCCGATGTGGCGGGAGCGCTCGTCGGAGAACTGGCCGGCGGACTCGGCGCCGCCGGACTCGTCACCTGCGCGGTCGCCGCCGGCGGCGTCGCCTGCTGATCAGAATCGCCACTGTCCCGCCCGGCGACAGCCCACGCCAGCCCACCGGTCAGCAACACCACGACAGCGGCACCGAGCACCGCGAGACGCCGGCGATTTTTGCCCGCTCCCTCTCCGCGGTCATCCCCAGGCAGCACCTCGGTGCGCTGAGCGGGAATGCGCGAGGCCGCGGCCTCTTCCTCATCATTCCCGGGTACGGAAATAGCACCGGTCTCGTCCAACGCCTGACGAATCAGTCGTTCGGCGTCCTCGATCCCGATCCGTCGTTCCGGATCCTTCTGCAGCAGCCCGTCGAGCACCGGCCGCAGCGGTCCGGCATGAACCGGCGGCTCCGGCTCCTCGGTGGCCAGCGCGGTCAGCGTCGCCATCGTCGAGCCCCGCTCGTACGGCGAACGCCCCTCAACGGCGGCGTACAGCGTCGCGCCCAGCGACCACAGGTCGGCCTCCGGCCCGCTGACACCGAGCCGGGCCCGTTCCGGCGCCATGAAGTGCGGCGAACCCACCACCACGTCGGACCGGCTGATCACCGAGTCGTCGTCCATGGCCGCGATGCCGAAGTCGGTCAGCAGCACCCGGCCGTCGTCGGCGAGCAGCACGTTCGCCGGTTTCACGTCCCGATGCTCGACACCGCCCCGGTGCGCGGCACGCAGCGCGCCGAGCAGCTCCATGCCGATCCGCGCGACCCGGGCCGGATCCAGCGGACCCTCCTCCGCGATGACCTGGCGCAGCGACCGGGACGGCACGTACTCCATGACGATCCAGGTACGCCCGTCCAGCTGCAGAACGTCGTACACCTGGACCACGTTCGGATGGCTGAGCCGAGCCGCCGCGCGTGCCTCCCGCAGGGTGCGGCGCGCAGCGGCGCTGCCGTCCTCACCCGGAGGCTGGTCGATCTCCTTGACCGCGACATCGCGTTGCAAGGTCTCGTCGCGGGCCAGGTGCACAGCACCCATCCCGCCGCGGCCCAGCAGCTCGCCCAGCCGGTACCGCCCGGCAAGGATCGTCGGCGCATCGGGCATAGGTTCCGTCATACCCTCTCCGCGAGCTTCCCCAACGTAGGCCGTGCCTGCCACGCGTGTCGCCCGCACCGAGCCGTGGTCGGCTCGCTAGTCCGTGTCGTACTTTCCAGCCCGTATAACTGCGTGCCGTCGTTCCCGTTCGTGCCACTCCGCACACCCGCTAAGGCATCCTAGGAATCTAGGTTGATGCCTGTCCCGGGGCGCGTTTGCCGGTCGGACCTAGGCTGGTCCGCGTGCCGTTTGACGATCATGAGACTGCCATAGCCGCCGCGGAAGCCGGCGCTGCCGTCGTCCGCTCCCGATACGGCACCGAGCTGGGCCGTGTCGAGAAAACCGCCGGCGACTTCGCGACCGAAGCCGACATCGCCGCCGAACGCGCCATTCTCGCAGTGCTGCGCACCCAACGCCCGGACGACGCGGTCACCGGCGAGGAAAGTGGTTCGTCCGGGCCCGCCGGCGCCACCCGCCGCTGGCTGGTCGACCCCCTCTGCGGAACGCTCAACTACGCGGTCCGCAACCCCCTGGTCGCGGTCAACGTCGCCCTGCGACTCCCTTCCGGCGCGATCGGCGCGGCCGCCGCCACAGATCCTTTCAGCGGCGAGACCTTCTGGACCGACGGACACACCGCATGGGTACGCCATGACGGCGCCGACCACCCCCTGCACCCCTCCGCCACGTCCGACCTCGTCGACGTGAACCTGGACCCGCCGTTCCCCAGCCACCCCGCGCTCCTGCTGTCCGAACCCGGCTTCACCGGCCGGTTCCGCCCCCGCGTGCTCTCCACCACCCTCGCCCTGCTGTGGGTGGCCGCCGGCCGGCGAGCGGCCTACGTGACATACGGCCCGGTCCTGGACAGCGTCCACTTCTCCGCCGGCATCGCGATCTGCCAGGCCGCGGGCTGCACGGTCACCGGCATCAAGGGCCAGCCCCTGCACACCGGCGAAGGCGGCCTGCTGGCAGCAGCGGACACCCCCACCCACACCGAACTACGCACCCTGATCACCTCAGCCTGGTCCCCCACCCCCTGAAGCCCCGCCCCAATCCTCAGCCCGGCCGCCCAGCTCCAGCTCAGCCCAAGCCCGCTCCAGGCCCCGCCCCGCCCCACTCGGCTCGGCGCGGCGCGGCGCGGCGAGTGTGTCGACTTCAGGTTCGCTACGCCCCCAAACTCGACACACACCCCGCGAAACACCTGTCCCGTGTCGATTAGGGGTTCGATACGCACCTCAACTCGACACACACCGCGCGACCACCTGCGCTGTGTCGATTCCGGGTTCGACACGCACCTCAACTCGACACGCACCGGGCGGGGCACTCGCGGCGTGATGGTGCCGGCCCTGCCAACCGGACCGAACCCGGCCACTGAGCGAGCCGACCGCCGGGCAAGCCAACCGCCAGGCAAGCCAACCACCGAGCGAGCCGACCGCTAGGCGAGCCGTAGCTCAGAGAGGTCATCCGCCCCGATGACCTCTCTGGGCTACGGCTCGCGTCCCGGGCGGTCGCCTTGGCGGATCTTGAGCGACTTTCCACCGCCGAGTGTCGAGAATCGCTCAAGATCGGTGGTGCTCCCCCGCCGGCCGCGCCATGTGGGTCGCCCTGGAGACGCCGTGTCGACTTCGGGTGGCCCGGACCAGGGGTTGGAGCGATTAGTCGGGATTCGCAGGGGTACGACATGTCCCGGATATCCGTGCAGGACGGAGGGGACGATGACCCACACAGACGCACGCGCCGATCAGGCGTCTACCGCTGAACTGGTCGGCCGGCTCAGCGAACAGGTGACGACGCTGGTACGCGACGAGCTGGCACTCGCCCGTATCGAGATGGTGGAGAAGGGCAAGAAGGCCGGCAAGGGCGCAGGCTTGCTGGGCGGTGCCGGGGTGATCGCCTGGTACGGCCTCGGCGCCCTGTTCGTCACGGCCGGCGCCGCGCTGGCGCTGGTTCTGCCCGTGTGGGCGGCCGCCCTGATCGTGACCGTGGTGCTCTTCGCCGCGGCCGGCATCGCCGCTGCGGCCGGCAAGAACGAGGTCCAGCAGGCGGTGCCCCCGTCACCCGAAGCGGCGATGGCAAGCGGCCGCCGCGACGTCGACACCCTGATGACCGCCGCCCGGACCGGGAGGCACTCATGACCAACTCGGAGAGCCCCAGCTCAGGGTCCCGGTCGCGGTCAGAGGAGGCGGACGGATCCGCGGGTTCGCGGCAGCACAACCCGGGAGCGCACACGCCCACCCATGGCGCCTCGTCGAACACCGGCGAGTCACCCACGCCCGGTGAGCGATCCCCGCGACCCGGCCCGGCTTCCGGGGTCAACGCCACAGCCAGGCCCGCGCAGGGACGCGGCGGACCGGAGCGGAAACAGAACAGCTCAAAACCGGGAGGCCCCAAACCGGCGCCTCCACCCAATCAAAACCGAACCGGCCCCGGCCCCGCCAAACCAGCCCGCGGCGAGGCCCCACCGACTCCCGGCCGCAAGCCGGCACCGGCGCCCAAGCCAGGAACGACATCAACAGCCGGGACACCGAAGAGCACACCAGCACCCGCCGCACCCAAGACCGCACCAACACCCACACCCGCGGCGCCAAAGGCCACGCCAACACCAACACCCGCCGCGCCCAAGGCCACACCAGCACCAGCACCCGCGGTACCCAAGGGCGCACCAACACCAGCACCCGCGGCGCCAAAGGCCATGCCGGCACCGGCCGTGCCCACGCCAGCACCTGCGGCCAAGCCCTCCACGGACGCGGATGCGGACGCGGGGAAGCCGACCGAGGTCAAAGGCCAGCCCGCTGCGGTGGGCGGTCAGACGACCGCGACCGGCACTTCCGCACCCGCGAGCGTCGAGAAGACTGATGCGGCGGCCCGGACCGGTACAGGCGACACCGCCGCGGCCCCGGCTGCGGAGGCCGGCGCTCCCGGACTCGTCCGCCAATCGGCGGCGGAGACCGGCGCGCACGTGGTGGAGGCCGCCGCTGAGGCAGCGGAGCAGGCTACGGCGGCGATCGGCTCGGTTCCGCGCCGGTTCGTCGAGGAGCCACGCCGCTACGCGTTGCTAGGCGCGGCCGTCGCCATCGCCGCCATAGGAGTGGTCTTGATCCGCCGAGCGCGCTGACCTCCAGCGCTTGCTGCCCGGGGCGTGGACCCGGGCACACGGTGAGCTCCCGACGCGCATGGGCCCTAGGCACCTGAGCCCCGGCCGGACGAAACCGGCCGGGGCTCGTTGCTGCGCGCCCACCCATTGAAACGTCTCACCCCGCTTCGCCCCGCGCGCTCGCCCAGGCTGACAACGATCCTCAAGCGCATCCGGGCTCAACTCTTGACCCAGCCCTAACAGGATCGTAACGTGAGTCACACCCCCGCTAGAACGTTTCAAGTTGTCCTTATCTGGAGGCGTCATGCGTCCTCGGTTCGCCGCTGCCGTCGCACTCACCGCGACTGCTGCTCTGGCTCTCACCGGATGCACCAAGAAAAACGACGACACTGCCGCAAGCGGTGACGCGACCGGCGACAAGACATACAAGGTGGCCTTCGTCCCGAAACTGCAGGGCGTGCCCTACTTCGAGGCGATGAATGCCGGCGGCAAGGAAGCCGCCGCCGCGCTCGGCAACGTCGAGTGGCTCTACCAGGGTCCGACCCAGGCTGATGCCGCCGCGCAGGCCGACATCGTCCGTTCCTACATCCAGCAGAAGGTCGACGCCCTCATCGTCGCCCCGAACGACCCGGACAGCATGGCCCCGCTGCTGCAGCAGGCCAAGGACGCCGGCATCCACGTGGCGACCGCCGACACCGACGCGCCGAGCAGCGTTCGCGAGGTCTTCGTGAACCAGGCGACGGCTCAGGGCATCGGCGAGGGCCTCACCGACTCGCTGCTGACCGCGATGGGCGGCAAGGGTAAGTACGCGATCGTCTCCTGCGGCCAGACCGCCGAGAACCTGAACTCCTGGATCGAGGTGCAGAAGGCGTACACGAAGACGAAGTACCCGGACGCCGAGATCGTGGACATCGTCTACGCCGGTGAGGACCAGGCCAAGGCCACCCAGATGGCGACCGACCTGATGAACGCTCACCCGGACCTGACCGGCCTGGTCGGCGAGTGCACGAGCTCCGCGCCGGGTGTGGCGCAGGCCGTGAAGGACGCCGGCAAGATCGGCAAGGTCTTCACGGTGGGCCTCGGTACGCCGCAGTCGATGAAGCCGTACCTGACCGACAAGTCGTCGACCGCCGCGATCCTCTGGGACGTGGAGAACCTGGGCTACCTGACCGCCTGGGCCGGCGCGCAGCTCGCACAGGGCAAGCCGTTCACGGCGAGCAACAACGTGTCGAGTGACCTGTCCGCGGTCGCCTACACCGAGGCCGACAAGATGCTGCTCCTCGGCCCGGCGCTCGCGATCACCGACCAGAACGTCGACCAGTTCAACTACTGAGCCGACGACCCGGGAAAAACGAATGACCCAGGAAAAAGTACAGCCCCGGCTGCGCCTGACCGCTGTTTCCAAGCGGTTCGGCGCGGTTCGGGCCATTCAGCATGCCGACCTCACCGTCCAGGCCGGCCAGGTGCACGCCCTGGTCGGCGAGAACGGCGCCGGCAAGTCCACGATGATCAAAATCGTCGCCGGGGCCGAGACGGCGGACACCGGCGAGATCGAGTGGGCCGGCGAGAAAGTCAGGATCGGGTCGACCACCGACGCGATCGCGCTCGGCATCGCGACCGTCTATCAGGAGCCGCAGCTCTTCCCGGAGCTGACCGTCGCGGAGAACATCTTCCTCGGCAAGGAGCTCAAGAAACAGGGAAGAGTCGACTGGGCCGGCCAGAACACCAAGGTGGTCGAGCTGCTCGCGCTGCTCGGCCTCCCGGCCCGGTACGCCACGGCAACCGTCGGCGACCTCTCGATCGCCGAGCAGCAGCAGGTCTCGATCGCGAAGGCGCTGTCCGGCGACGCAAAGGTGCTGATCCTCGACGAGCCGTCGGCGATCCTGACCGACGCCGAGATCGAGACCCTGTTCGGCGTGGTGCGGCGGCTGACCGCCTCGGGCGTCAGCGTCATCTACATCTCGCACCGGCTCGACGAGTTGTTCCGCATCGCCGACGAGGTGACGGTCATGCGGGACGGGCGAACCATTGGGACGTACCCGATCGGTGATCTGAGCGTGCGCCAGATCGCTCACCTGATGGTGGGTGAGGAGCTTTCTGACACGCGGCCGCAGCGGGAGGTCCCGCAGGGACCGCCCGTGCTGGAGCTGATCGACCTCAGCCGGACGAACAAGTTCAAGAACGTCAATGTGCAGGTGAAAAAGGGCGAGATCGTCGCGCTCTACGGCCTGGTCGGCAGTGGCGTCTCGGAGATCGCGGCCTGCTGTTACGGCATCGAGCGGGCCACCGGCGGAACACTCAAAATCGGCGGAGAACCGGCTAGTCCGAAAAATCCGGAAGAAGCAAAAAGAAAAGGGATCGCGCTTCTGCCGGCCAACCGCAAGGTCGAGGGCATGTTCGGCTTCCAGTCGATCGCCTTCAACATCTCCGCGGGCCACCTCACGCTGCTCTCCAAGCTCGGCGTGTTCGTCGACCGCGCCCGCGAGAAGGCCCTGGCCCTCGACATGATCAAACGCCTTTCGGTACGCACACCGCACGAGCGCCAGCCGATCAGCGCGATGTCCGGCGGCAACGCCCAGAAGGTCGTCCTCGCCCGCCAGCTGGTGGAACGGCCGAAAGTGCTGATCCTGGCCGAGCCGACCCAGGGTGTCGACGTCGGCGCCAAGGAGGAGATCCACCGATTGATCACCGAGCTGGCCGAGGAGGGCACCGCGGTGCTCGTGGTGACCTCCGACCTGCCGGAGGCGCTACGCATCGCGGACCGCATCCAGGTGGTCCGCGGCGGCACGACGACGGTGGAGTTCGGCCCGGACGCCAAGCAGGTCGACCTGCTGGCCGCGGCCGCGGGAGGAAGCGAATGACGACCGTCGCGGAGCCGAAGGCACCGAGAACCTCCAAGATCAAAAACCTGCCCAGCCCGATCACCGGCCAGGAACTCGTGCTGGTCGGCGTGATCGTGATCCTCTGGGCCGCTCTCGCCGTCAGCACCCCGGCCTTCCTCACCGCCGGCTCGATCCAGCCACTGCTGGTCGCGACCGCGCCGATCGCCCTGGTCGGCGTCGGCATGACCATCGTGATCATCACGGGCGGCATCGACGTGTCGGTCGGCGGCGCCATCATGGTCTGCTCGGTCATCACGGCGAAGACCCTTGTCGGCTCGGGCGTGAACCTCGGCGTCGCGGTGCTCATCTCGATCATCGCCGGCGCGGTGCTGGGCCTGGTCAACGGCGTGCTGATCGCGTACGGCCGGGTGCACGCCATCATCATCACGTTCGGTACGGCGAACCTGTTCATGTTCCTCGGCCTGCGGATCTTCGGGTCCGGCACGGTGAACGGGATCCCGGGCACGCTCGGCTTCTTCGGGCGCGGGCCGGACGGCCGTACCCTCGGTGTTCCGCACGCCTTCCTGGCGACCGTGCTGATCACGGCGGCGGCCTGGTGGTACCTGCGGCACACCGCCGGTGGACGGCACTTCTTCGCGATCGGCGGCGACGCCCAGGCGGCCCGGCTGGCCGGTGTCCGCGTGCAGCGCCGGGTCCTGCTGGCCTATGTGATCACGGGTGTGCTCGTCGGCCTGGCGTCCTGCTTCGTGATCGCGCAGGGCACGTCCACGCTGGACCAGTCGGTCGGCTCCGGCAAGGAGCTGGCGGTGATCGCGGCGGTCGTCATCGGCGGCACGTCGATCATGGGCGGCCGGGGATCGGTGCTCGGCACCATGCTGGGTGCGCTGCTGGTGCAGACCGTGTCGTCCGGGGTGACCCAGCTGGGCTGGCGCTCGCAGCTGTCCGACCTGTTCGTCGGCATCTTCATCATCGTGGCGGTCGGCGCTGACCTGCTGCGTGCCAGGGCGAGGAGGAACCGATGACGGTCGCGGAAGCACCCCCCAAAGAAAAAACCGACTTTGTACGACTTTTCCTTACCCAGCGGATCCCGCTCCTCGCGGTGCTCATCGTCCTCGTCGTCGTCACCTTCTTCATCAACGACGCCGGTGGATACCTGACGGCACCCTACGACTTCGACTACATGTCGGCGTCGCTGATCAACGCGGTGCCCCTCGCCATGCTCGGCCTCGCCGAGATGCTGGTCATCCTCTCCGGCCGCGGCGGCATCGACCTGAGTGTCGGCGCGATCGTGAGCCTGGCCGGCATGGTCTTCGGTTTCGCGTACGGCATGTGGGGCTGGCCGCTCTGGCTGGCGATCATCGCGACGGCCGCGTTCGGCGCGCTGTGCGGGGCGGTCAACGGCTTCCTGGTCTCCTACATCGGATTCCCGGCGCTGATCGCGACCCTGGCGACGTTCTACGCGTTCAAGTCCCTGGCCATCGTGATCAACAACCAGCAGCCGATCAGCACCGAGCCGATCCAGCAGCTCTTCTCGCTGAGCAAGTCGGTCGAGATCCCGATCATCGGGCAGTACATCCCGGACATCCCGCTGGGCATCTTCACGTTCCTGCTGCCCACGGTCGTGGCGGTCTGGCTGCTGATGGCGCGGACCGCGTACGGCCGACGGCTCTACGCGATCGGCACCAACGACGTGGCCGCCCGCTGGTCCGGCCTTCCGGTCCGCGACACGCGCTTCAAGGCGTACGTCTATGCGGGTTTGATCTCGGGTCTTGTCGCGGTCGTGACGGTGGCGCAGTTCGCCTCGGCGCGCCCGGACGCCGGTGTCTCCGGCAACGGCATGGCTCTGCCCGCGATCACCATCGCCGTCCTCGGCGGCGTGGCGATCACCGGCGGCATCGGCCGGGTCGCCGGCGTGGTGCTCGCCACCCTGCTCATCGTCTGGCTCAACGCCGGCATCCTGCTCGCCTTCGTCGGCAACGAGGGCTCGCAGTACCAGCTCCTCGCCCTCGGGGCGGTGCTCGTCTTCGCGGCGCTGCTCAACGGGCTCACGAACCGCAAGTATGGAGGCGCCCAATGACTCTCGCCGATCTCGACGACTTCACCATCGAGGTTCCGAGCTGGGCATACGGCAACTCGGGCACCCGATTCAAGGTCTTCACGACCAAGGGTGTGCCCCGGAACCCGTACGAAAAGATCTCGGATGCCGCGCAGGTCAACAAGCTCACCGGGCTCGCCAACCGGGTCTCGCTGCACATCCCGTGGGACGTGGTCGACGACTGGTCGGACCTCAAAGCGCACGCCGACTCTTTAAAAATAGAGATCGGCGCGATCAACTCCAACCTCTTCCAGGAGGACGACTACCGGCTCGGTTCGCTCTGCAACCCGGACCCGGCGATCCGCCGCAAAGCCGTCGACCATCACCTGGCGTGCCTGGACGTGATGCGACAGACCGGCTCCACCGACATCAAGATCTGGCTGCCGGACGGCCTGAACTATCCCGGTCAGGACTCGCTGCGCGGCCGGCAGGACCGGCTCGCCGACTCGCTCCAGCAGATCTACGCCGCGATGGACCCCGACCAGCGGATGCTCCTGGAGTACAAGCTGTTCGAACCGGCCTTCTACAGCATGGACATCCCGGACTGGGGCACCTCGCTGCTGCACTGCCTGGCCCTCGGCGAGCAGGCCACGGTCGTGCTCGATACCGGTCACCACGCGCCGGGCACGAACATCGAGTTCATCGTGATGCAGCTGCTGCGGCAGAACCGGCTCGGCGCGTTCGACTTCAACTCGCGCTTCTACGCCGACGACGACCTGATCGTGGGCGCGGCCGACCCGTTCCAGCTCTTCCGGATCATGTCGGAGATCGTGGCGGCCGGCGCGCACCGGCCCGAATCCAAGGTCAACTTCATGCTGGACCAGTGCCACAACATCGAGGAGAAGATCCCCGGCCAGATCCGCTCGGTGCTCAACGTCGAGCAGGCCCTCGCGAAAGCGCTGCTCATCGACCAGGCGGCGCTCGCCACCGCGCAGCGTGACGGCGACGTGCTGGGTGCCAACGCGGTGCTGATGGACGCTTACGAGACCGATGTCCGCGCGGTCCTTGCGGACCGGCGCGAGGCGCGTGGCCTTCCCCGCGATCCGGTGGCGGCTTTCCAGCTCTCCGGGTACGCACAAACAGCGGCAACCGAGCGCGCCGGTGGCGTCCAGGCAAGCTGGGGAGCGTAAAAGCCGGTAAAAACCCGGCGAGCCCCGGTAGGCGCGGCGCACCATGACAGCATGGCAAGCGTCGCGCCTCCGGCGGAACATGATGCCCGGGTCGCAGCGGTCCGCACCCGCTTGGACGACATCACCGGCGGCGAACCAGGCCCGGACGAGCGCGCCCTGCTGGTGAAACTGCTGCGGGCCTTCGCGGCGAAGGCGCCGGTCGCCACCGACGAGTTGATCTTCGTGCTGGAGAACGGCGGCACCGGCGACATCCGGGAGCGGGCGCACGCGTTCAAGGGCTCGGCCGCCAACATCGGCGCGAGCGCCCTCTCAGCGCTCTGCGCGGCTGTCGAGAAGGACGCCCGCGAGGGGATCCGCTCCGACCCCGCCACGACGGCGCAGCGCCTGCGCGACGAGGTCGCTCAGGCGCTGCGGGCGGTCACCGAGGTGGCCGATGACTTTCAAGCGTGACCGCTGGTCAGCGCTTCTCCTTGCGGACCAGGTACTTGTGGTAATCGGGCACGGCCGCGAGGACCGGCTCGACGATGTCGACGACCCGGGCGAAGTTGGTGAGCCGGTCGAGCATCACCTCGGTCGCCACGGTGCCCCGGCCGATCAGCACCAGGCCGTTGACCGCGACGACGTCCTCGGCCAGGCGCATGCCGACCTCGAGCTCCATGATCCGGACGGACTTCACCACTTCCTGGTGCGCCCGGACGCCCTTGACCTTGCGCAGCGCGGCGAGCACGTGCGCCGCGCCGTCACCCCGCTCCTCCAGAGCGGCGATGGCCATCGCGTTGGTCGGCGACCGGGACTCGACGATCTCGTAATCGATCGCGGTACGCACCACGTTGATCCCGGCCTCGACCAGCGCCGACCGGCCCTCCTCGGGCGGCGGGTCGCCGGCCAGCCCGGACGCGATCGCGACGACGTCGTGCAGCATCGGGATGTCGCGCAGCAGGCGGACCGCGGCGCGCGGCATGCCGTTGACCATGGCCTGCTCGTCCGGGCCGAGCTGCTGGCCGCGGTCGAGCTTCTTGAGCACCGCCGGCGGCACGGTCACCGCGCCGAGCTGCGACGCCATGGCCGCGACCTCGATCTCCCAGAGCCCGTCGAGCTGCAGCTCGTGGCAGATCTCGACGACCAGCGAGCGGATCCGGCCGGCCCGGGCGAACGCCACCGGGCTGGCCAGTTCGAGGCAGCCGAACAGGGCCTGCATGCTGGCGCGCAGCGTGGTGTCGAGCAGTTCCCGGTCGCGCATCGCCTCGCCGTGCCGGGCCACCGCGTCGCCGACGACGCTGCGCAGCTCGTCGGTGCCGGCCGGCTTCGGCACGTACCGGTAGACCCCGCCGGAGTTGATCGCGGCGATCGCGGTCTCGATGTCGCCGTGCCCGGTGTGCAGCACCCGGGTGGTGTCCGGGTACTCCACCGCGATCCGGCGCATCAGCTCGATGCCGTCCATGTTCGGCATCCGCATGTCGCTGATCACGGCGGCGACCGGACCGTACTCGGCCAGGACCTGCAGGGCCTCGACGCCGTCGGAGGCGGTCAGCAGCTTGTGATCACGGCCGAGCTGCAGCGCGAGCGCTTGCAGCACGGTGTCCTCGTCGTCGACGAGAAGTACGACAGGCTTACCCTTGTCGGCGCCGGCCGACCGGAACAGCTCGGTCCCCATCCGTGGTCCCTCACCTCGTGTATAGCGGTTGTTACGCATGGTCATATCGCCACCCACAACGCTCACATAAGCGTCTGGCGAAGGTGTAATTTCCGCCGGATCTCCTCAAGCGGAGGCCCCGACCGGCCGAAATGCGTCTCACGTCCCGGCGGAGTGCCGCCATCGCGGCCCTGGAGAAACGGATGACAAACGTGAGCGCAGTAGGGGAAGACGCCCGTCTCGCTGCGGTACACAGTTACCGCCTGCTCGACGCCCCTCGCCCGGTGGTGCTCGACGAGCTGACCCGGCTCGCCAGCTCGGTCTTCGAGACCTCGATGTCCACCGTCACGCTGATCGACCGCGACCGCCAGTGGTTCGCCGGCAAGACCGGCATGCCCTCGGACGGCGGCCCGCTGGACACGTCCTTCTGCTACCGCGTCGTCGACCGCCGGATGTCCCTGATCGTGCAGGACGCGCTGGACCACCCGGTCTACCGGACCTGGGAAAACGTGATCGGCGCCCCGAACATCCGGTTCTACGCCGGCGTCCCGCTGCGCGACGAGGACGGCCACATCCTCGGCACCATGTGCGTGCTCGACGACCGGCCGCGCTCGGCCGGCGACCGCCAGATGGACCTGCTCACCACGATGGCCGGCCAGGCCGCCGGCCACCTCTCCGCGGTCCGCAACCGGCTGCTGCTCGCCGAGGTCGGCGACGAGCTCTCCCGGGCGATCAGCCGCGAGGAGGACTTCGTCGCGACCGTCTCGCACGAGCTGCGTACCCCGGTCACCACGATCCAGGGCTACCTGGAGCTGCTGGCCGACAACAAGGAGCTCATCCCGTACCGCCGCCTGATCGACCCGATCCAGCGCAACGGCGACCGCCTGGTCCGGATGGTCGATCACCTGCTCGCCGGCACCCGTCCGGAGGCGACGCCGCTGCCGCTGCTGCGCGGCGGCGTCGACCTGGTGGCGATCGCCGAGGCGAGCGCGGCCTCCTGCCGGGCTCAGGCCGCGCAGCGCGACGTGCGCATCGAGATCGAGACCAAGGACGAGAGGGTACGCGTAACCGGCGACTTCACCCGGCTCAGCCAGGCCGCCGAGCAGCTGATCAAGAACGCTGTCCTGTTCAGCGTGACCGGTACGACGGTGACAGTCCGGGTGCTGCCGCACGGCCTCGAGGTCAGCGACGAGGGCGCCGGCATCGCGGCGGAGGAGCTGCCGCACGTGACCGAGCGCTTCTACCGTGGCCGGCACGCCCAGGAGCAGGCCGTTCCCGGCGTCGGCCTGGGCCTCGCCATCGTCGAACGGATCATGCGGGCGCACGACGGCACGTTCGAGATCACCTCGCCCGGTGAGGGCAAGGGAACGACGGTCCGGATGGTTCTGCCCGTCTGATCCCGTTGACGCTCAGTCCCGTACCGATCCTGCCGAATTTCCCTAGGACGGGCGGTTCGAGGCGGGAGTTTGCATGGCGATCTTGCGACGGCTCCGGCTGGCCGGGCGGCTCGGCACCTCGTTCCTGGTGGTGCTCGTGCTCCTCGGCGTCGCGGTCGGCATCGGCGCCGTCGGGCTGACCCGCCAGCAGCACGCCACCGAGGAGCTGCACCGGCTCCAGGGGCTGATGCGCCAGGTCGACGAGCAGAAGTTCTACAACGCCGACGTCTCCGGCTGGCAGCTCGCGGTCGCCTGGGACGCGTATCGGATCGGGTATAAGAAGGCCGTCGATCCCGACGAGGTGAACCGGGCCGGGTTCCTGGCCAGCGCCGCCACGCTGAAGAAGCTGCTCACCGAGGTCGACACCGGCGCCATGAACGACGCCGAGCGCGCGTACTTCGACGAGATCACCGGGCAGTGGGAGAAGTACTGGGATGCCGACGACCAGCTGATCGCGCTCTACACGGCCGGACAGATCGCCGAGGGCAACGCGATCATCCTGGGCTCCGGCTACGAGATCTACTTCAAGATCGTGGAGGACACCGACGCCCTGGTCGGGTCGGTCACCGCACGGGCCGGCGCCGCGGCGGAGGACGCTCGGGCGGAGGCGTCGTCCTTGCGTACCGTAATGATCGTGGTCTCTGTTCTTGCCCTGGTCACGGCGTTGCTCTTCTCGATCGCGGTGACCCGCAGCGTGGTCGTGCCGGCGACCCGGCTGGTCCACGCGCTGCGCGGGATGGCGAAAGGCGACCTCACGGTACGCGTCGACACCTCCGGCACCGACGAGATGGCCGACATGGGCCGAGCCGTCGACGAGGCGATCACCGGGGTCCGGGCCACCGTCGTGGAGATCATCGAGAACGGCAGCCGGCTGACCGAGGCCTCGCAGACGATGCGCCAGGTCAGCACCCGGATCGACACGTCCATCGCGGAGGCCGACCAGCAGGCCGGGCTGGCCGCCGCGAGCGCCGCCGGGGTCTCCGGCAACGTCAACACGGTCGCCGCCGGTTCCACCGAGATGGGCGCGGCGATCGGCGAGATCTCCCGCAACGCGGCGGAGGCCGCCCAGGTCGCCTCGGACGCGGTCGGCGCGGCCCAGTCGACCAGCGCGACCATCAACCGCCTCGGCGAGTCGTCCGCGCAGATCGGCGACGTGATCAAGACGATCACCGCGATCGCCCAGCAGACCAACCTGCTGGCGCTGAACGCCACGATCGAGGCGGCCCGCGCCGGCGAGATGGGCAAGGGCTTCGCCGTGGTCGCCAGCGAGGTCAAGGACCTCGCCCAGGAGACCGCCCGGGCCACCGAGGACATCGCGAACCGGGTCGAGGCGATCCAGAGCGACACCGGGCAGGCGGTCACCGCGATCGACGGGATCAGCCGGATCATCGAGCAGATCAGCGAGTTCCAGACCACGATCGCGTCGGCGGTCGAGGAGCAGAGCGCCACCACGGCCGAGATGAACCGGGGTGTCGGCGAGGCCGCGACCGGCGTCACCGACATCGCGAACAACATCTCCAGTGTCGCGCGGAGCACCGCGTCCAGCCGGGAGGCGGTCACCCTGGCCGCCCGGACGGCCGAGGACGTGCAGCAGCTGGCGGACCGGCTACGCGACGCCGCTCAGCGATTCACCGTCTGATCGTTCGCGGACAGTTCGACGCACACCCGTTTGCCGCCCCGGTAGTCCTGGACCGACCAGCCGGCCGCCAGAGCCTCGATCAGCGCGATCCCCCGGCCGCCCGCACCGTCCGGGTCACGGCGGCGCGGCACCGCCACGGAACCGTCGGCCACCGCGACAACCACCCGGCCGTCGTGCGCCTCCAGCTGCAGCTCGACGCAGCCGCCGCCGTGCCGTACCGCGTTGCTGACCAGCTCACTGACCACGACGGACGCGCTGTCCAGCCAGTCGGGGTCGCGAAAACCCCAGCCGGTGAGCATGGCGACCACGGCCCGGCGGGCCACGCCGGGCGCGCCGGTGTCCAGCGGAACATCAAGGTGGGCGGTCAACGCACTCAATTCACAAACCCCGGGTCTACGCGCGATGTGCGCCCGATTCCTTACCCCCGCCGGAGATAAGTCAAAACTAATGACTGTGGTCGCCGAGCAGCTTCGTGGCGAGCACCGCCGCCTGGGTACGCCGTTCCAGCCCCAGCTTCGCGAGCAGGCTGGACACATAGTTCTTCACGGTCTTCTCGGCCAGGAACATCCGCGCCGCGATCTCCCGGTTGGTCAGGCCCTCCGCCACGTGCTCCAGGATCCGCCGCTCCTGGTCGGTCAGCGACGCCAGCTCGCGGGGCTGCTCCACGCCGTTGCGGATCCGTTCGAGGACCCGCTGGGTGACCTGCGGGTCCAGCAGGGACTGTCCGGCCGCGACCCGGCGGACCGCGTCGACCAGGTCGGTGCCGCGGATCTGCTTCAGCACATAACCGGACGCGCCCGCCATGATCGCGGCGAACAGCGCCTCGTCGTCCTCGTACGACGTGAGGATCAGTCCTTTGATCGTCGAGTCGACGGCCCGGACGTCACGGCAGACGTCGATGCCGTTGCCGTCCGGGAGCCGGGCGTCGAGCACCGCCACGTCGGGGCGCAGCGCCGGGATCCGCGCTGCCGCCTCCCGGGCGGACCCGGACTCGCCGATCACCTCGATGTCGCCACCCGCCTGGAGCAGGTCGATGAGGCCACGGCGGACGACTTCGTGGTCGTCGAGGAGAAAGACTCGGATCATGCATCCATCCTGCTCTCCGATCGGCCCGCGCACCTAGGGCCATTGGTCCCGGAGGTAGCCTCGGCTCGTGTCCGACGCACCGACCCCCTCACTCGGCCTGAGCCCGCTCTCCCGGGTCCGTCTCGACGAGTTGCTCCAGGAGATGCAGAACCGGGTCGGCGACATCGTGACCAGCCGGGAGCGCCTGCGCGCCCTGCTCGACGCGGTCGTCGGCATCGGCACCGACCTCGACCTGCGCAGCACCCTGCAGCGGATCGTGGAGGCGGCGTGCGCGCTGGCCGGTGCCCGGTTCGGTGCGCTCGGCGTGCTCGCCCCCGGCCATGATCATCTCTCCGACTTCGTGACCCACGGCATCCCGCCCGCGGCGCACGCGAGGATCGGCGACCTGCCGCACGGCCGCGGTGTGCTCGGCCTGCTGATCACCGACCCGTACCCGGTCCGGCTCCCGGACATCACCAGGCACCCCCATTCGTACGGCTTCCCGCCGAACCACCCGCCGATGCACAGCTTCCTCGGCGTACCGGTCCGCACCCGGGAGCAGATCTTCGGCAACCTCTACCTGGCCGAGAAGAAGGGCGCCGCCGAGTTCAGCGAGGACGACGAGGAGATCGTGGTGGCGCTCGCCGCCGCGGCCGGCGTCGCGATCGACAACGCGCGGCTCTACGAGGTGGCCCAGCGGCGGCAACGCTGGCTGGAGGCGGCCGCCGAGATCACCGGGGTGCTGCTCGGTACGGTCCGGCGTACCGAGGCGCTGCGCCTGATCGCGCGCCGGGCCCGCGAGGTGGCCGGCGCCGAGCTCGTCCTGGTCCTGCTGCACGACGAGGAGAACGCCCGGTTCACCATCGAGGTGGCCGACGGCGCCGACCCGTCCTGTGCCGGGATGGCCGGGCGCATCGTGGGTGGCGATTTCAGTGTTCTGCTGGGCGGTCCGCCGTACCAGGTGCTCGACGACCTGCGGTCCGCCGCCGAGTGGCCGGGCCCGGTGCCGGCCGGACCGGCGCTGGCCGCGCCGCTCGCCGGGCGGGACATGCCGCAGGGCGTCCTGATCGTCAGCCAGCGGTCCGACCTGATCGCGGACGACGCCATCCTGCTCTCCACCTTCGCCGGCCAGGCCGCGCTCGCGCTGGAACGGGCCCGCGCCCAGGAGGAACGCGAGCTGCTCGCCGTCCTGGAGGACCGCGAGCGGATCGCCCGGGACCTGCACGACGTGGTGATCCAGCGGCTGTTCGCCACCGGCATGCAACTGCAGGCGGCCGCCGCGCCGCAGGCCGTCCGGCCGGACGTCGCCAAGCGGATCAACGCGGCCGTCGACGAGCTGGACGCCACGATCCGCGACATCCGCCGCTCGATCTTCGAGCTGCGCGCGCCGATCGGCGCCACGTTCCGCAACGAGCTGCGGGACACCGTCGACGACGCCGCCGCCACGCTCGGGTTCCGGCCCGATCTGGAGACGTCCGGGCCGGTGGAGAGCGCGGTGCCGGACGACATCGTCCCGGAGCTGACCGCCGTGCTGCGCGAGGCGCTGTCGAACGTGGCCCGGCACGCGCACGCCACCGACGTCCGTGTCTCGGTCCGGGTCGCCGGCGGCGAGCTGATCCTGATGGTGGAGGACAACGGCACCGGGATGGATCCGGCCCTGGCCCGCGGCGGTGTGGTCAACATGGCCGAGCGGGCGGGTGATCTCGGTGGCACGTTCGAGGCCGGTCCGCGTACCGACGGAAGCGGGACCCTGGTCACCTGGCGCGTGCCTCTCGGGACCTTCGACTCTTAAGAAACGGTGGCCCGGAGGGCCACCGTTGAAGGATGAACCGCTACGACGAGTCGGACCTGCGGCGCGCCGCAGCGGCCGCGATCCAGGCGCCTTCGATGCACAACACCCAGCCGTGGGCGTTCCGCCTGCGGGACGGCGGGATCGAGATCCTCGCCGACGCGCGCCGGCAGCTGCCGGTGGCCGACCATGGCGGCTGGGCCCTGCGCCTGGCGTGCGGCGCGGCCACGTTCAACGCGCGCCTCGCGCTGGCCTGGGCGGGCACGCCGGCCGAGGTCCGGCTGCTGCCCCCGGACGACCCCGAGGTGATCGCCCGCCTCACCCCGGGACGGCACCGGCCGCCGACGTACGCCGAACGCGACCGCTACACCGCGATCGGCCGCCGGCACAGCCACCGCGACCCGTTCTGGCCCGATCCGGTGGCCGCCGACGTCCGGATCCGGCTGATCGAGGCGGCCCAGGCCGAGAACGCCTGGCTGGACCTGCTCGTCGGGATGACCGCGCTGACCGGGTTCTCCGAGGTCGCGCACAGTGCCGACCGGGTGCTGCGCCGCGACGACCGGTACCAGGCCGAGCTGATCACCTGGACCGGCACCGAGGAGGCGCCGGACGGCATGCCGGTCTCCGTCGGCGCGCCGGTCGGCGAACCGCAGGACCTGATCCCGCAGCGCTCGTTCGCCGGGCGCCGGCGCGGGCCGGGCCGCGATTACGAGCCGGAGCCGCTGATCGGCATCCTCGGCACACCCGGCGACCGCCGGCTCGATCAGGTGATCGCCGGGCAGGCGCTGCAGAACGTGCTGCTCACCCTCACCGACGCCGGGCTGGCCGCGTCGCTGATCTCCCAGCCGATCGAGGTGCCGCCCGCTCGCGACCAGCTGCGCCGCTCGCTGGGCAGGACGGGCTTCCCGCAGATGGCGGTCCGGGTCGGTTACGGCCGTGCCGGGCACCCCTCGCCGCGCCGAGATGTCGGGGACGTCATCATCGAGTGAAGATCACCACTCCCCTAATTGCCAGGTATATGCAACAGCAGAGTGTTCCTAATATGCTCGCGGCATGGACACACAGGCGATGCACATCGCCAACGGGATCATCAGCGGTCCCGTCTCGGCGGCCTTCATAGTCATTGCGGTCGCGGGCCTGGCGGTCTGCGTCACCAAGGCCAAGACCGACCTCGACGACCGGCTGGCGCCGATGGCCGGCCTCGTCGCGGCGTTCATCTTCGCCGTTCAGATGCTCAACTTCCAGGTGCTGCCGGGTGTCTCCGGCCACCTGCTCGGCGGCACCCTCGCCGTCATCCTGGTCGGCCCGTGGGTCGGCGCGCTCTGCGTCGCGACCGTGCTGATCGTGCAGTGCCTGCTGTTCGCCGACGGCGGCCTCACCGCCATCGGGCTGAACGTCACGAACATGGCCCTGATCGGCACCGCCGCGGCGTACCTGCTGGTCGCCGCCCTGCTGCGGATCCTCCCGCGCAACGTCGGCGGGCTGGGCGCCACCGCGTTCATCGCCTCGATCGTCGGCGTGGTCGTCGCCTCGATGGGCTTCGTCCTGGAGTACTCCCTCGGCGGCACCACCGAGCTCTCCCTCGGCGCGATCGCCGGCACGATGGCCGGTGTGCACGTGCTGATCGGCATCGGTGAGGGCCTGATCGCGGCCACCACGGTGATGACCGTCGCCCGGGTCCGGCCCGACCTGGTCTACGCGCTGCGCCACTTCCGGACGGCTTCGACGCAGGCGGTGACCGCATGAGCAAGAAGCTTTTCATCGTGGGTGGGCTCCTCGTCGCCCTGCTCCTCGCCGGCGTCGTCTCCAGCTTCGCCTCCGGCAGCCCGGACGGCCTCGACTACGCCGCCCGTGAGGGCTGCACCGTCAACGCCGAGGGTGAGATCACCGGCGGCACCTGCATGGCCCAGCAGGAGGGCGAGCACCAGCTCGGCGACAGCCCGCTCGCGGACTACGGCATCAAGGGCATCAACAACGAGTACCTCTCCACCGGGCTGTCCGGCATCCTCGGGGTGCTGGTGACGTTCGGCATCGGCGGCGGCCTGTTCTGGCTGCTGCGCCGCCGTTCCTCGACGCCGGCTCCATGAGCACTCCGCTCTATCTCGATCGGGAGAGCCCGCTGCACCGGCTCTCCCCCGAGGTGAAGATCGCCGCGGTGGTCCTGTTCACCGTGGTCGTGGTGGTCACGCCCCGCACCGAGTTCGCGGCGTTCGGCGGTTACGCGCTGCTGATCGCCGCGGTCGCGGTCCTGGCCCGGGTGCCGGCTCTCTGGCTGGCCAAACGCGCCACCATCGAGCTGCCGTTCGTGCTGCTCGCGGTGGCCCTGCCGCTGGCCGGGCACGGCGAGCGCGTCGACTGGCACGGCCTGTCCCTGTCGATCGACGGCCTCTACGGCGCGTGGAACATCTTTGCGAAAGGCACCCTCGGCGTCCTCGCCTCGCTGCTGCTGGCCGCCACCACCACGATGCGTGACCTGGTCCTCGGCCTCGACCGGCTGCGCTGCCCGTCGGTCTTCACCCAGATCATGACGTTCATGCTGCGCTACATCGACGTACTCGCCGACGACGCGCGCCGGATGCGCATCGCCCGCCTCTCCCGCGGTTACGACCCGCGCTTCCTCTGGCAGGTCAAAGCGTTCGCGGTCGGCATCGGCGCGCTGTTCCTGCGCTCCTACGAGCGCGGCGAGCGGGTCTACCTCGCGATGCTGTCCCGCGGTTACACCGGCCGCCTGCCGCAGACCACCTCCGGCTCGGCGCCGGTCCGGGAGTGGGCTTTTTCGGCCATGCTGCCGGTGGCGGCCGCCGGGATCGCGGTCGCCGGCCTCGTTCTAACATGATCAACGTGACTGAACCTGCGCTGACCATCTCCGGGCTGCATTTCGCGTACCCGGATGGGCGCGAAGCGCTTCGCGGGGTTGACCTGACCCTCGCCCAGGGTGAGCGGGTCGCGCTGCTGGGCCCGAACGGCGCCGGCAAGACCACGCTGGTCCTGCACCTCAACGGCATCCTGCACGGCGGTCCCGGCCGGGTGGAGATCTCCGGTCTCCCGGTCACGCCGAGCGATCGCGCCGCGATCGCCGAGATCCGCCGCCGGGTCGGCATCGTCTTCCAGGACCCCGACGACCAGCTCTTCATGCCGACGGTCGCGGAAGACGTCGCTTTCGGTCCGGCAAACCTCGGGGTACGCGGAACCGAGCTCGATAATCGCGTCGACGAAGCCCTGTCCGCCGTGGGCATGTCGGCGCACCGCGACCAGATCCCGCACCACCTCTCGTTCGGCCAGCGCCGCCGGGTGGCGGTGGCGACCGTCCTGGCGATGCGCCCCGAGATCCTGGTCCTGGACGAACCGTCCTCCAACCTGGACCCGGCCAGCCGCCGCGAACTGGCCGAAATCCTGGAATCGTTACCGGTCACCGTCCTGATGGTGACCCACGATCTCCCGTACGCCCTGGAGCTGTGCCCCCGCGCGGTGATCCTCGACGAGGGCCGCCTGGTAGCCGACGGCCCGACGGTCGACCTGCTGGCCGACCGTTCGCTGATGAGCGCCCACCGCTTGGAGCTCCCGTTCGGCTTCGACCCGGTGGCGGCACTGGCCTCCCGCCGCAGCCCGTCCTGAGCCCCGGCATCCGCCCGGCGGGCTCTCCCTGCTGACTCGTTGAAGTCCCGCTGGCAGGGGACGTTCGTTCGTGATCGCCTCTGCGCCCCGGGGCTTTCCCGCGGCGATAGTGGTCGCGGCGATAGTGGTCGCGACGATAGTGGTCCCCGAACCACAGCCCCGACGGCAACCGCAGCGCGTTCCCGACGGCTGTGTCGATTTCAGGTTCGATACGCGCCTCAACTCGACACACACCAGGCGGAGTGCTCACGGGGTGTCGCCGCCGGCCCCGCTAGACGAACCGAACCCGTCCGCCGGCGCGTGCCGCCCGCCAACTGGCGAGCCGTCCGCCGAGGGCGAGCCGACCGTTGGGGGCGAGCCGACCGTTGGGGGCGAGCCGACCGTTGGGGGCGAGCCGTAGCTCAGATAGGTCATCGGGCCGCTATGAGGTGTCTGGCCTACGGCTGGTCGGCGCGAGCCGTAGCTCAGATAGGTCATGAGGGTGCGATGACCTATCTGAGCTACGGCTGGCCCCCGCAACGACGAGACCTACGGCGACAGAACACACCCGACCGCAATTCGACGTCACGCATCCCCCGGGTAGGCTCCCCGCCCGCGCCTCTGCCGCGATCTTGACAAGTTCGGGCCGCCCATCTGGGCGAAACTCGCCAAGATCGGCTGAGGCGGGGAGCGGCTGAGGCAGGGAGCGGCACTCCCCGAGCCCGCGATCGCCCTCTCGCTGACCTCGCCGCGATCTGGACAGCCTCCTGCCACCCCGCAATCAGCCATCCGAGCGCAACGATCACACAGCGTGGCCTGCGAGTGATCATCGACGGCGCCCGTCGCGCATTCGTGGAATTCTTCGGGGGTCAGAGCACCCGCGGCATTCCAAGATCAGCGGGTCGCCCCGGAAATTCCCTACTCACCGTGATAACCCGCCGTCTTAACCTCGCCGCGAGCTCGATCGCCGCACTGATAGGCGCTCCGCTCGCGAGGTAGGCGACGCAAACCGCCAGGCGTCTCCGCCCGCAAGCGAGACGTCGCACGACGAGCCGCCCACGCTATCCGCGAGCGTTGTTCGCGAGCACTGTCCGCAAGCGCTGCCCGCGAGCGTTGTCCGCAAGCCCTGCCCGCGAGCCCTGCCCGCAAGCCCTGCCCACGAGCCCTGCCCGCAAGCACCGGGACAGCACTGAGCGCCAGCCGGACCGGCCGGCGCCCCGGCCGCTCTGACGCCAACCTCCCCGCGATCTTGGCAAGTTCGGGTCGCCGTGTGGGCGAAACTCACCAAGATCCGGGGAGGTGCGGGGCGTACGGGACGTGCGGGGACTACGCGGCCTGCTGGAGCTCGGCGGCCTGCTCACGGCTGATGAGGGCCTGCCACGTCGCACGTCCGACGACACCGTCGGCGGGGATCGCGGCGCTCTGCTGGAACGCGCGCACCGCCCGCTCGGTCGCGGGACCGTAAACCCCGTCGACGGACGTGGGGAACTCCCGCTGCACGCCGCGGACCGCGTTGCCCTGGGCGCCGGGGCGTACCTCGACGATCAGCGCCTCCCACGTCACCGGGCAGACCACGCCGTTGTCCGGAAGGCTCTTGGCCCACTGGAACGCGCGTACCGCGTCGCCGGTCTGGGCGCCGAAGACGCCGTCCACCGTGACCGTCTGGCCGTGGGCCAGCAACAGGAATTGCAGGGTGGTAACCGAGTGGTCCTTCGCGCCCTGCCGGGTCGTCGGCCAAGGGCTCCGCGTGGCGGCCATAGAGGGGTCCCCTTCCTCATCGTCGAGCGACGGGTGTTGTGCTCCCCTCACTTTCGCTTAACCATGCCGTTGATTAAAAGGGTGAGACATGTCTCGGCCACAGATTCTTCGGAAAGAATTTCGGTCGACTGACCGATTCGCACCCATCATCGTGTGCTAACGCGCGTGAATGTGAGAATTCCACCCCGGAAACGCGCAGAGTCGCGCACTCCGGAGTGGAATATCCCACCTCACAAGATCAGCGGATCAGCTCTCCGCCCAGTCCCCCAGCGACCAGTCGCGCACCTCGGGCATGTCCTCCAGGTGCTCGACGACGTACTTCTCGTGCCGTTCGAGCTGCGACTCGCACCAGGCCTTCAGCTCGGTGGCGCCGGCCGGCAGCCGCCGCGCGTTGTTGATCGCGTCGATCACCAGGTGGTACCGGGACGCCCGGTTGCGGACCGTCATGTCGAACGGCGTGGTCGTGGTGCCCTGCTCGATGAAGCCGCGTACCCGGAACCGGTCCGCGTCCGGCCGGCCGTGCACCAGCTGGTGAATGGCGCCCGGGTATCCGTGGAAGGCGAACACCACGTCGACGTGATCGGTGAACAGCTCCCGGAACTCCGTCTCGCTCATGCCATGCGGGTGGTCCTTCGGCCGCGGCAGCGTCATCAGGTCGACGACGTTGACGACGCGCACGTTCAAACGAGGCAGTTTCTCCTTGAGGATCTGCGCGGCCGCCACGGTCTCCATGGTCACCACGTCGCCGGCGCACGCCAGGACGATGTCCGGGTCGCTGGCGCCCTCGTCGGTGCCGGCCCAATCCCAGACCCCGGCGCCCTTGCGGCAGTGCTCGATCGCGGCGTCCATGTCGAGCCACTGCAGCTGCGGCTGCTTGTCGATCACGATGAGGTTGATGTACGACCGCGACCGGAAGCAGTGGTTCGCGACCGAGAGCAGCGTGTTCGCGTCCGGCGGCAGGTACACCCGGGCCACGTCGCCACGCTGGGTCAGCACGTTCTGGATCAGGCCGGGACCCTGGTGCGAGAAGCCGTTGTGGTCGTTGCGCCAGGCCGTCGAGGTCAGCAGGATGTTCAGGCTGGGAACCTTGGCCCGCCACGGCAGATGCGAAGCCTCCTGCAGCCACTTGCCGTGCTGGATCGTCTGCGACGCGCTGACCATGGCAAACGCCTCGTACGTGGCGAACATGCCGTGCCGGCCGGTCAGGTTGTACCCCTCCAGCCAGCCGTGGCAGTTGTGCTCGGAGAGCACCTCCATGACCCGGCCCTCTTTGCTGATCTTCACGTCGTCGGCGTTGACCGACTCCATGAAGCCGCGGTCGGAGACCTCGAAGACCGCGCCGAGGCGGTTGCTGTTCGTCTCGTCCGGGCAGAACAGCCGGAACCGGTCGGGGTTGCGCGTGTAGATGTCACGCATCATCTCGCCGAGCTTGCGGGTCGACTCGGCCCGGCCCTGGGCCGGCTGCTTCACGTCGACCGCGTAGTCGCGGTAGTCCGGCAGGTCCAGGTCGCGGGTGAGCACCCCGCCGTTGGCGTGCGGGCTGGCGCTCATCCGCAGGTCACCGTCGGGCGCCTGGTCCTTGATGATCTGCACCGGCGCGCCGGCCTCGTCGAACAGCTCCTCCGGACGGTACGACTTGAGCCAGGTCTCCAGGTCCTTGAGGTGCTCCGGGTTGCCCCGCACACCGGAGAGCGGCACCTGGTGCGAGCGCCACGTGCCGGTCACCGTGATCCCGTCGATCTTCTCCGGACCGGTCCAGCCTTTCGGCGTACGCAAGATGATCAGTGGCCAGTGCGGCCGCGCACCGTCCCAGTCGCCGCCGCGAGCCGCGTCCTGGATCTCCTTGATGCGACCCCAGGCCTTGGCGAGACCCTCCGCGAAGCGGTGATGCATGCCGGGCAGGTCGTCGCCGCCCACCTCGATGATCTCGTACCCATGGCCTTCGAGAAGTTTGCGCACCTCGGCGGGGTCCTTGCGGGCCAGCACGGTCGGTCCGGCGATCTTGGCGCCGTTGAGGTGCAGGATCGGCAGGACAGCGCCGTCGTGCGCCGGGTTGATGAACGAGATGCCCTTCCAGGAGCCTTCGAGCGGGCCGGTCTCGGCCTCACCGTCGCCGACCACCGCGATCGTGAGCAGGTCGGGGTTGTCCATCACCGAGCCGAAGGCGTGCACCAGCACGTACCCGAGCTCGCCGCCCTCGTGGATCGAGCCGGGCGTCGTCACCGACACGTGCGACGGGATGCCGCCCGGGCTGGAGAACTGCCGGAACAGGCGCAGCACGCCGCCTGCATCCTGGCTGATCTTCGGGTAGATCTCCGAGTAGGTGCCTTCGAGATATCCGGCCGCGACCAGCGCGGGACCGCCGTGACCGGGCCCGGCCAGATAGATGGCCTGCTGGCCGGTCTTCTTGATCAGGCGGGAGACGTGCGCGTAGATGAAGGAGAGGCCGGGGCTGGTCCCCCAGTGCCCGAGCAGGCGGGGCTTGATGTGCTCGGTGACGAGCGGCTCCTTCAGCAGCGCGTTGCCCTGGAGGTAGATCTGGCCGATGGTCAGATAATTGTTCGCCCGCCACCAGGCGTCGAGGCCCGCGACCTCGTTCTCGTCGGGTTCCGCCAGACTACGCACGAGCTCGTTGTGGTCGAGCGCGCTGGCCCGGTTCTCCGAAACGGCGGTCACGGTCATTCCCCTCGATTGATCTGCCAGAGTCCTGACTGATGTCCCGATCAACGTATCGATCCGAGATTCACTGAACACGGGTCTTTGGTCCCGCTTCTGCAGGGCACGTTACCCACGCTTCGGCATCGGATGCGCCGACCGGGAAATGAAGGTCCCGTAAAAGACCTACCAGGGTCCGGCGGTGCCCGGGTCACCCCGGACGAATGACACTCTCTGGCGGAGACCGGCCATGATGGACGGCATGTCGCGGTCGCTCAGCTACACGGACGCCGTCAGATTGCTCGGCGGCACGGACAGCAAGATCGTCAGCGCCGTCGAGAAAATCGTCGGCGGCGTGCTCCTCGGCGGCGCTCCGGTCATTCCGGCCTTCCTGAGCTGGTTCGACGCGAAGTCCGAATTCGTCCGGCTGAGCAACGACCTGATCCGCTCCCTCGCCGAGTAACGCAGCGGGCTGTCCCGCCACAGCCGGACCGAACGGCTCGAGGCCGCCCACGCGGTGATCGCGGTGGCCGCCTATTTCGAGGTCCTGGACAACCTGCTGCCGGATCACATCAACGGACTGGCACGGGAGAGATCCGAGCAGGTCGCCCGGGTCATGGGTAAACGTGCGGATGCCGCGTACTTCGCGAAGAACCTGCAACAGCAGCTGATCGCGCTCGGCGGGGTGCTGCCGCTGCCGCAGGACTCGCCCGGCGCCTTCGACGCCCGGATGCTGGACGTCTACACCGAGCTCGCCGAGCTGACACGGCTGATCATCCTGGAGACCGTCACGGAGGACGAGGCCGACGAGATCGAGGTCCGGCGGGCTCTCGACGGGCTGTCCCGGCTGCCGTCGGATGCGCTCGACCGCTACCAGGAACTGTTCCGGCAGCTGATGGCCGACTTCCCCGAGGTGGGTTTCTGGGCGAACAAGCAGGAACATCTCGCCACCCGCGCGGCGCTCGCCGGCCTGGAGGAACAGCTCCGGGCGATCTCCACCGGCCGGGCGCCGGACCAGCGCCGGGAGAGCCTCGCTCTGGCGTACCGCGCGGAGCTGCGCCGGCCCGTTGTCGAGTCCGGCGACGTGCCCGACGGGATCGCCGTACCGTGGCTGGAGGACGCCTATCTCCCGCACCGGTTCCGGGTCGCCGACGTCCCGGCGTCCGGGCAGGTGAGCGAGGAAGCCTGGTGGTCCACCCTCACGGTCCGTGACGATCTGCAGGAATTCCTGATCGGGCACCTCACGTCGCCGCAGGCGATCCGCGCTCCCCTGCTCGTGCTCGGCCAGCCCGGCTCCGGCAAGTCCGTGCTCACCAAGGTCTTCGCCGCCCGCCTGCCGGCCGCGGATTTCCTCCCGATCCGGGTCGTGCTGCGTGACACCCCCACGAGCGACGACCTTCAAGACCAGATCGAGTACGCGATCCGCTCCGCCACCGGCGAACGCGTCGAATGGCCGGCCCTGTCCCGCTCGGCCGGCGACGCCATGCCGGTGATCCTCCTCGACGGCTTCGACGAGCTGCTGCAGGCCGCCGGGGTGAGCCAGACCGACTACCTGGACCGGGTCGCCAGATTCCAGCGCCGCGAAGCCGAACAGCACCGCCCGGTCGCGGTGGTCGTGACCAGCCGGACCGCGGTGGCCGACCGCGCCCGTCCGCCGGCCGGAACCGTCGCGCTGCGCCTGGAACCCTTCGCCGACGACCAGGTCACCACGTGGCTGGACATCTGGAACACCGTCAACGCCGGCGACTTCGCCACCCGCCGGCTCCAGCCGCTGACCGCCGAGACCGTTCTGGTCCATCGCGCCCTCGCCGAGCAGCCGCTGCTCCTGCTGATGCTCGCGCTGTATGACGCCGACGGCAACGCACTGCGACGCCAGGGGACTCATCTGAGCGCCCACGAACTCTACGAGCAGTTGCTGCGCAGCTTCGCGATCCGCGAGATCGCCAAGCACCGGCCCGGCCTCACCGAGCGCGACCTGACCGCCGCCGTCGAGAACGAGCTGCGTCGCCTCTCCGTCGTGGCGTTCGCGATGTTCAACCGAGCCGCCCAGTGGGTGACCGAAACCGATCTCGACGCCGACTTCACCGCCCTGCCCATCCGCGGCCCGCAGGGCTCACCCTCCGGCACCGGCTCACGGACACCGCTGACCAGCGCCGATCTGACGCTCGGCCGATTCTTCTTCATCCACCAGGCGCGGGCTCTGCGCGACAAGACCAGACTTCAGACGTACGAGTTCCTGCACGCGACGTTCGGCGAGTTCCTGGTCGCCCGGCTCGTCCACCAGGTGCTGCTCGACATGGTCGCGAAGGAACAGGCATCGACAATGTCGTTCAGCGGCGGCCCGGCCGAGGACGACCTGCTACGCGCCCTGTTGTCGTTCCAGCCTCTGACCGCCCGCACACCGATCCTTGAGTTCCTGTCCGCGATGCCGGTGCCGGACGGCTCGGAACTGCTGATCCGGCTGTTCCGCGACCTCGACCACACGCCGCCGGGGCACCGGTTCGCCGATTATCGGCCGCAGTCACCGGGCGAGCCGGCACGCTACGCCGCGTACGGCGCCAACCTGCTGTTGCTGATCCTCGCCACCGCCGGCGAGATCCGGGCGAGCGACCTGTTCACCGAGCAGAATCGCGTCGAGGCCTGGCGTAGGAAGGTCACCCTGTGGCGGTCACAGCTCTCCTCGGACAGTTGGAGCACCCTGGTTCTGGCCCTCAAGCTGGAGCGGGTGCACACCGACGGCCGGCGCGATGTCCGGCTCACTCTCGGCGCCGGATGGTCGGCACAGGAGACCGATCTGGCCTGGACCTTCGAATCCGTGGTCGGCGACCGGCAGGCGGGTCACTGGGAGTACCGCGAGGACCAGTTCCGCCGGGCCGCCTACCTGCAGTGTGATCCGAACGCCGACATCATGCACCACGCGCTGACGCCGGTCCTGGACGCTCTTCCGGGAAGCGTCGGCGGCTTCTTCGTCCGGCCTGCCGACCAGCACGCCCAATCTCCAGCACATCTGTTGCAACAACTCTGGGTCTCCCCGTCGCCGGGCGCCTACCTGACCCTCGCTGAGCACAACACACAGCGGGATTCCCGCTTCGGCGCCTTGTTGCTGGACCGGCTCGCCACCGATCCCGACGTGAGCCCGCACCTGGCGACCCACGTGATCGGAAGCTGCCAGCGCAGGGAGCTGGCCTCTCGGATGTGCCGTTGTGCTCTGGCATTTCTCGGCCGTGGCGGCCGGGACATCGACGTGGTCCTGGCCGGCTACGTTCGCTGCGGTTTCGCCCTCAACGCCCACGCTCTCGACAGAGTGCTCACCGCGGAGGCCGTGTGCCGGTTGCACGAGCTCGATCTCGAAGTACCCGCCATCCGCGAGCTCCACGACCGGGCTGCCTTCGACGAACTGATCAGCGAGGTCGCCACCCGGCGCCCCGATCTCGTCACCCGCCTGGAAGCCGTCTGGCGGCACCCCCGGACGTGACCACCCAGCCGTCTGTTACGTCCACAAGTCTGTGTGGGATAGATCAAACCGGATAGCAACGGGACCACAAATTATTCAGCTTGCTGTTAGTTTCGGCGCTCCCGTGATGACGCCCGGATGAACTCGGGCCGTCACGGCATCGACGAACATCTGACAGGAACGGCTGAAACCCCACTTGATCGACGACTCACCGTCCATAATGTCCGAACCGCGGGGGCGATTCACCGGACTTCCGGCATGGATGAGGCGGCACGCCGTTCTCCTCGTGGTCCTCGTGGCCGCGATCACCCTGCGCCTACTCGTACTGCGGGCGTACCCGTACGCGTTCTGGCTCGCCGACAGCCTGGCCTACACCGAGTTCGCCACGCTGGACCACCCGAGCCCGATCCGCCCGTACGGATACTCCGCGTTCCTGATCCCGTTCATGTCCTGGCCGCTGATCGTGGTGGCGATCGTCCAGCACCTGCTGGTGCTCGGGCTGCTCGTCCTCACGTACGCCTTCCTGCTGCGCCGCGGTGTCCGGCCGTGGCTGGCCGGCCTCGCCATCGCGCCGTTCGCCCTGATCGGCCGGGCCATCACCCTCGAACACGCGGTCCTCGCCGAGACGGTGTTCGTGGTCCTGGCCGGCGTCGCGCTGATCCTGCTGGCCTGGCGGAAACGCACCCCGGCGTGGGCGGCGGCGCTGGCCGGCCTGCTGATCGGCGCGGCAACGCTGACCCGATCGGTCGGCCTGCCGCTGGCCGCGCTCTGCGTCGCGTTCCTGCTGGTGCGCTGGCCGGGGTGGAAACCGCTCGCCGGTTTTGTGGTGGCCCTGGTGCTGCCGCTCAGCGGGTACCTGGTCTGGTACCACGACTACCACGGCGTCTACTCGTTCGGGCAGTTCCAGGGCCGGTTCCTCTACGGCCGGGTGCAGACGTTCGCCGACTGCGACCGGATCACCTCGCTGACCGATCAGGAACGACTGCTCTGCGACCCCACGCCGGTCAGCAAGCGGCCGGAGCGCCCGGACTACTACGTGTGGGTGAAGACCCAGCCCGGCATGGTGCACGCCGGACGCCTCCAGGACGACCCGCTGCTCAGCTCGTTCGCGACGAAGGCGATCCTGGCCCAGCCCGGTGACTTCCTCACCATGCTGGTCCGCGAGACGTCCTGGCACTTCGACCGGCACCCGCCGGTCTCGGCCGCGTACGACTGCGACATCTTCGGCAAGTACGACCTGCCGGCCGAGCCGGGCACCAACTGCGCGATGCGTAACTACACCGCGATCACCGAGCAGAACGTGGTACCGGAAGGCAGCACGCTCGCGGCCACGCCGCTGCGGAAGGCGCTCTGGGGCTGGTCGCTGGTGACCACGTACCTGATGGGCCCGTTCCTCGCCGTGATGCTGCTCGCCCTGCTGGCCGGGGTGGTCTGGCCGCTGCGGGGCGGGTGGCGGCCGCGCTGGAACGCGCTGCTGTTCGGTGCCGCCGGCCTCGGCCTGATCATGGCCTCGGTCGCCACCTCCATGTACGAGCCCCGGTACGCCGTACCGGCGCTGTTCTTCCTGCCGATCGGCGCCGCCTTGGCGCTGACCCGCACCGACGCCGACACATCCACGGGGAGTTAAGAATGTCCGACGAACTCGAGATAACCGTCCTGCTGCCCTGCCTCAACGAGGCGGAGACCCTGGAGGTCTGCGTCCGCAAGGCCCTCGCCAGCCTCGCCGAGCTGGGTGTCGCGGGCGAGGTGCTGGTCAGCGACAACGGATCCACCGACGGCTCGCAGGCGATCGCCGAGGCGGCCGGCGCCCGCGTGGTGCACGCCCCGATCCGCGGTTACGGCGGCGCCCTGCTCAACGGCATCGACCAGGCGCGCGGCAAGTACATCATCATGGCGGACGCCGACGACTCCTACGACCTGGCGAACCTGGGCCCGTTCATCGAGCAGCTGCGCGCCGGGTACGACCTGGTGATGGGCAACCGGTTCCGCGGCGGCATCGAGCCGGGCGCCATGCCGGTGCTGCACAAGTACCTCGGCAACCCGGTGCTCTCCTGGCTCGGCCGGGCACTGTTCAAACTGGACGGTGTCCGCGACTTCCACTGCGGCATCCGCGGCTTCAGCCGGGACCGGATCCGCAAGCTCGGCCTCTGCATGCCGGGCATGGAGTTCGCCTCCGAGGTGGTGGTGCGCGCGGCACTCGCCGGGTACCGCATGACCGAGGTGCCGACCACGCTGCGCAAGGACGGCCGCAGCCGCCCGCCGCACCTGCGTACCTGGCGCGACGGCTGGCGTCACCTGCGCTTCCTGCTGGTCTTCGCACCGAACCGGACACTGGTCTGGCCGGGCCTGGCACTCTTCGCACTCAGCCTGGTCGGCACCGTCACGCTGGCGCTCACCCCGGTGAAGGTGGCCGGCGTGACCTTCGACGTGAACGCCCTGGCGTACGCCTGCGCCACCCTGCTGGTCGGCGCCCAGCTGTTCCTGTTCGGCGGCTTCGCCCAGATCTACGGACGCGTCGAAGGCATCGTGCGGGACCGTCAGCTGACCCGCTGGGTGCGCTGGCTCAGCTTCGAACGCTGCGTCGTCATCGGCCTCAGCCTGATCGTCGTAGGCCTGGCCGGCACC
Organism: Actinoplanes lutulentus; assembly: GCF_003259845.1. Lineage (GTDB taxonomy): Bacteria > Actinomycetota > Actinomycetes > Mycobacteriales > Micromonosporaceae > Actinoplanes > Actinoplanes lutulentus. The sequence continues at coordinate 43,229 of NZ_QLMJ01000021.1, read as the reverse complement.
GTGGTCGCCCTCTCCGACTGGGGCCTGGCCGGCTTCGGCGACCTCGACCCCCGCGGCACCATCCGCCTGGTCCTGCCGTCGGTCGCCGCCATCGCCCTCGGCTTCACGGTCACCTTCTCCGGCCTCTTCGCCAGCCTGCTCACCCTCCGCGGCCTCACCCCGCCGCCCACCGGCCCGGCCGCGGCGGTCCCGCAACTGCGCACCGACGAGCCGTCCCTGGCCTGACCCTCAAACCCCACCCCGAGATCGGCCCGGCCAGGACTTCCTGTCCGGGCCCTTCTTGGGTACGCGTCCAGAATGGACCGCCCGCCGCCGGGCCACGACGGCCCCGACGAGCACTTGGCCTGGGAGGTCACGGCCACGATCTGGCGGCCGAACTCTTGAGAATCGGGTCTACCGACAAAGGCGCCGGCCCGCGGCCGGCACTGCTGATGCCGACTACCGGCGGCGTCTTGTGGGCGCCGCCGGTAGTCGTTCGCTGCTACTCGACGGTGAGAGTGCAGCTGTCCTCGTCGGCAGGAACCTCGGTCACCGCATCACCAAGCTGGACCTTCCAGGGGAGTTCGGCGCCGGAGCGCTCGACTCGCACGGTGTTGCCATGCCATTGCACGCTGAAGGTGGTGCCGGCTTCTGCTGGGCCGGGGACCGTGACTGTTTCCGTACCGTTGGAGGGCGGCTCGAAGAGCCGGAGGGTGACGCCCTCGCGGTAGTCGTAGTCGGGGCGGTCGGTTCGGGCGCCGACCGGGATGGCCGCGCCCGGGCGGACCAGCAGAGGGACGCTGTCGAAGCCGTGCACCTCGTCGACCCATTTAGGGCCTTCGATTACATTGCCGGTCAGGAAATTGGTCCAACGGCCGTCGGGGACGTAATAGCGGACGTTTCCGGCGGTGCTGAAGACCGGGGCTACCAGGAGGTCGCCGCCCAGCAGGTATTGGCGGTCCAGGTAGGTCGCTGCCGGGTCGTCCGGGAAACCGACGACCATCGGGCGCATTACCGGCAGGCCGGTGAGATGCGCTTCGCGGGCCGCGCCGAAAAGGTACGGCATCAGGCGGTATTTGAGATGGGTGAACGACCGCAGGATGTCGGAGGATTCGTCGTCGAAGTTCCACGGGACGCGGTATGACGTGCTGCCGTGCAACCGGCTGTGCGAGGACAGCAGACCGAAAGCGATCCACCGCTTGAAGACCGCCGGGTCGGGCATGCCTTCGAAGCCGCCGATGTCGTGGCTCCAGAATCCGAAGCCGGAGGACATCAGGGAGAGGCCGCCGCGCAGGCTTTCCGCCATGGATTCGTAGGTGCTGGAGTTGTCGCCGCCCCAGTGCACCGGGAATTGCTGGCCGCCGACGGTGGCCGAGCGGGCGAAGAGGACCGCCTCGCCGTCGCCTTTCGCCTCTTTCAGAACGTCGAAGACGACCTGGTTGTAGATCTGCGTGTAGTAGTTGTGCATGCGCTCGGGGTCGGAGCCGTCGTGCCAGACCACATCGGTCGGCACGCGTTCGCCGAAGTCGGACTTGAAGGCATCCACGCCCATCTCGACGAGCACCCGCAATTTGCCGGCATACCATTCCCGGGCCGCCGGGTTGGTGAAGTCGACGAGGCCCATGCCGGCCTGCCAGAGGTCCCATTGGAAGACGTCGCCGTTGGCGCGTTTGACCAGGTAACCCTTCTCCCGGCCTTCGGCGAAGAGCGCCGACCGCTGCGCGATATAGGGGTTGATCCAGAGGCAGACCTTCAGACCCCGCCCGGCGAGGCGCTTCAGCATGCCCGGCGGGTCCGGGAAGGTACGCGTATCCCACTCGAAGTCGCACCACGAGAACTCGCGCATCCAGAACGTGTCGAAATGGAACACGCTCAATGGCAGGTCCCGCTCGGCCATCCCGTCGATGAACTTGTTCACCGTGTCCTCGTCATAGGACGTGGTGAACGACGTGGTCAGCCAGAGCCCGAACGACCAGGCCGGCGGCAGTGCGGGCCGGCCGGTCAGCGCGGTGTACTTACGGATCACGTCGGCCGGCGTGGGACCGTGAATGATCAGGTACGACAGGCTCTGCCCGGCGACGCTGAACTGGGTGCGCGACACCATCTCCGAGGCGACCTCGAAGGACACCTTGCCGGGGTGGTCGACGAGGACGCCGTAACCGCCGGTGGTGAAGTAGAACGGGACGTTCTTGTACGCCTGCTCGCTGCTGGTCCCGCCGTCCTCGTTCCAGACGTCGATGCTCTGACCGTTCTTGACCAGTGGGCCGAAGCGCTCGCCGAGACCGTAGACGGCCTCACCGACGCCAAGATCCAGCTGCTCGTGGACGAACGAGGAACCGTCGGCGGTGTCGACGATGCCCATGCCCTTCCAGCCGCTGCCGGTGATCCGCTTGCCGTCGACGAGGAAGTCGAGTCCCCAGTGCTCGCCGTCGTTGAAACGGGCGGTCAGCGCGCCCGAGGTGAGCGAGACGGCGTCGACGGCGACGTCGACCGGCGAGGAGCTAACCGAAAAATTCGGAAATTTCGCGACTGATCCTTGGAAATGGTCGATCGTCACCCGGATGACGTCCGGTGCCGGCGCGGCCAGCGTGACCGTGATCAGCGGCGCGTTCAGCGTGTCGCCACGGCCTCGCACCGGCTTGGTGGCGGCATAGACAGTCAGCGAGTCCGGCGCCGTCGAACTGTCCACAACATGCGCCGGGTGCAGCGCGGTGACCCCGTCCCGCTTACGCCAATAGCCGTCGGTGAACTTCATGAGTGTCCTTTACAAACGATCATTTGATGGCACCGGCGGCGATGCCGCGCGTGAGGGTCCGCTGGAAAAGGAGGAAGAAGAGCATCGCGGGGAGAATGCCGATCAGCGCGGAGGCGCTCGTCGTCGTGGCATCCATCATGCGATCGCCCTGCAGCACACCGAGTGCGACCGGAACGGTCTGGTTGTCGTTCGAGATCAGGAAGATCAGCGGCAGGAAGAACTCGTTCCACGTCCAGATGAAGAAGAACGTGAACAGCACCGCGAGGGTCGGCCGGCTGACCGGCACCACCACCTGCCACAGCGCGCGCCATTTGCCGGCGCCGTCGATCGAGGCGGCTTCCAGCAATTCCTTGGGGAACTCGGCGTAGACCGAGGTCAACAGGTAGGTGCCGAACGCGCTCTGAATCACCGTGAAGATGATGATGATCGATATCAGGTTGTCGTAGAGACCGATCTCCTTGCCGATGTAATACAGCGGGTAGACCAGCACCTCCTGCGGCAGCAGGTTCGCGACCAGGAAGAACACCAGGAACCAGACGCGGCCTTTCACCTTGCCGATGCCGAGCGCGTAGGCGTTCAGAATGCTCAGGACCACGCCGAGCACCGCGACGACCAGGCTGGTGATGAAGCTGTTCCAGAGCTTCTGACCGAAATTGACCCGGTTCCAGAAATCGACGATCCCGTCCCAGTACAGGTGCGTGGGAATCGACAGCGGCCCGCTCGCGGCGTAATCCGCCGGGCTCTTCACCGCGTTGACCGCGACCACCAGCAGCGGTCCGACCAGCAGGAGAAGCAAAACCACGAGGGCGAACAGCACGGCGAATCGCACCGGGTTGCGATGCTTCGCCGCCTTCGGCGACGGATCTTCGAGGGTACGCGTAGAGGCCTCCGTGTCCACGACGGTCATCGGGTCTCCTCCGCACGGTGCTGCAGGCGCAGGAACAGGAACGCCAGCAGGACGATCAGCACGGTCAGCACCGTGGAGATCGCTGAGCCGTACCCGACCTGGGCTTTCTCGAAGAAGTTCTTGTAGGCGAAATACGACGGGACCAGGGTGGCGTTGCTCGGCCCGCCGCCGGTGAGCACGAAGACCTGCCCGAAGATCTTCAGTGCGGCGATCGTGGTGGTCACCAGCACGACGTAGAACTCCGGCCGGATCATGTAGACGGTGATCTTGCGGAACCGCTGCCACCAGCTCGCGCCGTCCAGGTCGGCCGCCTCGTAAAGCTCCGGGTCGACCCGGGACAGCCCGGCCATGAACATGACGACCGGATAGCCGAGCTGGAACCAGATCATCACGGCCATCACGCTGTACAGCGCGTAATCCGGGTCGCCGAGCCAGTTCCGGGTGAGCCCGCCGAGGCCGATCGACTCCATGATCTTGTTGAGCGCGCCGTAATCGGGGTGCAGGATCCAGCCCCAGACGATGCCGGTCACCGCGACCGGCAGCACCTGCGGGATGTAGTACCCGCTACGCAGCGTGCCGGCCCAGCGGTCACCGAACTTCTTGGCCACGTAGTCGAAGAGCACCGCGGCCAGGAACAGCCCGAGCAGCGTCGGCACCACGGCCATCGCGAGGACCAGCAGCCCGATGTTGGAGAACGACTGCCAGAAGAGCGTGTCCTGGAAAAGCCTGGTGTAGTTGTCGAAACCGACCCAGCGGGGCGTGCCGACGCCGGTCCATTTGGTGAAACTGACATAGACCGTCATCACCAGCGGAACGACGATCACGGCGAGCGAGGCGAGCACTCCGGGGATCAGGTAGATCGCGTAGCCGCGATTCTTCTTCATGGCCGATTCCTTCCGCGAGGCGGGCGGCGGGTCACCCTGCCGCCCGCGACTCCGAACTTTTTTCAACCTGACATCGGGCCGAAGCTTCCGGGCCGTCCGCCGGCGCCGGCGGCGACGGCCCTCGTCACGTTGAAAAAGTTCGCTCACTTGCCGAGATCGGCCAGATTCTCGTTGTACGGCTTGGCGATCTCATCGAGGAACGCATCGGGCGTCTTCGACCCGTTGATCAGGCCCTGCACGCCGGCGACGAGGACGTCGTAGTAACCGGGCGCCGGCCAGTCCGGGTAGAACGCGAGGCCGTCACTGCCCGAAATCTTGTTGAACGTCTCGACCAGTTCCTTGTTCTTCGGATCGGTGATCTGCGAGACGTCCGCCGCGACCGGGACACCACCGGAGTTGCCGAGCAGCGCTTGGATCTCCGGCGACATGGTGATGTCGATGAAGTCGTACGCGAGAGCCTTGGCCTTGCTCTTCTCCGGCACGACCCAGAGGTTGCCGCTGGAGCCCGGGTGCAGGTTGTTGCCGGGGAAGAGGAAGGTGCCCCACTCGAAGTCCTTGATCTCCTCGGCGAACCGGCCGTACCACCAGCTGCCGGAGAAGAGGATCGGGAACTTGCCCTGGGTGAACGAGACGCCCATGTCCTCGGCCTTGATGCCGGCCGAGTCCTTGGAGATGTAGCCCTTGCTCACCCAGTCGGCGAACGTCTGGGCGCCGTAGGTGAGCTGCGGGCCCTTGAAGTCCACCTTGTTCTTGTAGAGCTGGTAGTCGTCGACGAAAGCGCGGTCGGACTTGGAGAGCGCGAGCTCGTAGAAGATCTGCTGAGCCGGGTACTCGGCGCCGCCGACGGCCAGGGGGGTCACCTTGTTCTGGACGAAGGTGTCCATGACCTTGGTGAACTCTTCGAAGGTGGTGGGTACGGCGAGCTTGTACTTGTCGAAGAGGGCCTTGTTGTAATAGACCATGACGTATTCGCCGTAGTTGGGCACGCCGTAGAACTTGCCGCTGCCCATGATGCCGTCTTCGTCGTACTTGGCGGTGGTCTGCAGGCTCGGGCTCAGCTTGGTGTCCCACCCGCGCTTGGTGGCCTGCTCGCTGAGGTCGGTGAGCAGGCCCTGCTTGGAGAGCAGGCCGGCCGTCGCGTTGCCCTTGTTGTACTCCATCAGGTCGGGCGCACTGTCCGAGTTGAGGATCATCTGGGCGTTCTGCTGGATCTGCTCGAAGCCCTTCTCCTCGAACTTCACCTCGACGCCGGGGTGGTCCTTCTTGAAGATCTCGATCGACTTGTTCCAGGCGATGCCCATGGCGCTGTTCGGACCCTCGTAGTGCCAGAGGGTCAGGGTCTTCGCGTCGGCGCCTTCATCGGCGTCGTCGCCTCCGCCGCCGCAGGCGGTCAGGGCCAGAGACGTCGCCAGCAGGATCGCGGCAGCGGCACGTGTTCTGAACACGGGGTCCTCCCAGGGGGACTGGGTTTCAGATTTCGGATTCGGGGAGAGCGGGTGCGCCGATCGTCGAAGCGCTTCGACGGGTATCTGTCGAAACGCTTCGACGATGGCCTTGCGGGAGACGCTAGGGAACGAGCGCCGTTCATGTCAACGGTGTGACGGAGAGATTTCCGTGCAGCTGTTCCGCTCGACCAGAGCCGGCGCCAGCAACCGGGTGTATTCCACGGTCCGGCCGTCGAGCAGCCGCATCGCGGTCTCCACGGCCAGAGTCCCGACATCATGGGCAGGGATGTCGATCGATGTGAGGCCGACCGGCATGCTGGTAGCCACGTCCTGCGGGCAGATCGCGACGATCGAGACGTCGTCCGGCACCTTGCGACCTGTCGCGTGCAACAGGTCGAGCAGGGGCCGCAGCGCTTCCTCGTTGTGCACCACGAGCGCGGTCAGATCGGACAGCTGGGCGTCGATGTCGGCCATCGCGTCGCGGACCCCGGCCGCGCCCGGCTCGCACGGGTGCGTGACCGTGCGCAGGTCCAGTTCGGCGGAGGCTTCGAGGAAGCCCGCGAGGAACCGGTCCGCGTACGTGGTCTGCCGCCGGTAGACGGCCGGCGACGGGCCGACCAGGCCGATCCGCCGGTGGCCGTGCCCGGCGAGATGCTCCAGCGCCAGCCGGGCGGCCGCCGCGAAGTCCAGGTCGACGCAGGCGATGCCGGTGTGGTCGGACGGCAGCCCGATCAGCACCGACGGCTGCTTGAGCCGGCGCAACGCCGGGATGCGCAGGTCGTCCCGTTCCAGATCCATCAGTATCAACGCGTCCACCATGGTGCTGTGCGCGACGCGTTCCAGCCCGGCGGTGCCCTCGTCCTTGGTCAGCAGCAGAACATCATGGTTGTACGCCCGGGCCGCGGTCACCACGGCTGTCGCGAACTGCATGATGACCGGCACGTTGACGTCCACCCGCAGCGGCGCGACCAGGGCGAGCACGTTGGTCTTGCTGCTGGCCAGGGCGCGAGCACCCGCGTGCGGATGGAACCCGAGCTCGGCGATGGCGGCCTGGACCCGAGCGCGGGTCTCGGCCGAGATCGGGCGGCGGCCGCTCAGAACGTACGACACCGTGCTGGGCGAAACCCCGGCCGCCCGGGCGACGTCGTTGATCGTCGGCACTGCGCCTCCCCAAGTCGCCCGGTCCTTTGCCAAGACCGCTCCCCTCGTCGATCCTACTGATCCCGTCGATCAGTCCTGCTCGCCGCACTGGCCGTGGTCCCTCACCGCGTGCCGATCCGGGGTTCGCATCGCGCCCCGGATCGACACGCGGACCGGGGTCAGCGGATGGTGAACGTCGCCAGGCGCAGGCCGGGGCTCGGCACCAGGTAGACGTCGTGGCGGCCGCTCACGAGCCGCAACTTCGCGGTCGTTGAGGCGTACTCATAGATGCCGCCGGTGTCGCTCAGCGTGGCCGTACCGAGCAGGCGCCCGGAGGGCGAACCGAGCCTGACCTCGACGGAGCCGGCGCCGGACGCACGGACCGTGAGGGTTGTGCCGCCGCGGAGCGCGGCGTCGCGGAAACCGATCCAGTCGCCGGCCCTGCTCGCGCCGACCACCGTGCCGCGTTCCTTGGTCTCGTCGAGAAGTTTGACGCCGGTGTACACGTCGAAGGTCTCCGCCCTCGTCTCTTCAGTGAGGTCCCGTGCGGGGATCGTCTCGCCCCGGACGGCGAGGGTCGCCCGCTGCCGGATGTCGCTCGACGACGAGCCGAGGAGGATGTCGTGCACCGAGCTCTCGACCACCCAGCGCTGCCGGGTGACGTCCCACCTGGCCAGGTCTTCCCGGTCGAGCTTGAGCGTGACCGTCGTCGATTTCCCGGGTGCCAGGTGGACCTTGGTGAACCCGCGCAGCTGCTTCGTCGGCGTGACGTCGCGCGAGGTGCGCTGATGCGTGTACAGCTGGACCACCTCGTCACCGGCTCTATCGCCGGTGTTGGTGACGGTCACGCTGACCGTGCCGTTCCTGATCTTTACGTTGCTGTAGCGGAATTTCGTGTACGACAACCCGTGGCCGAACGGATAGAGCGGCTTCGCGTCGCTGTACAGGTACGTCTGGCCGGTCGTGATGATGTCGTACTGGTTGAGGTCGGCCGGCAGTTGCGCCTCCGAGCGGGGCCAGGTCTGTGTCAGCCGGCCCGACGGGTTGACGCTGCCGTACAGCACGTCGGCGATCGCGTGCCCGGTCTCGGCGCCGGCGTGGGTGGTCCAGAGGATGCCGGGCACGTGCTGCTGCGCCCAGGTGATCGACTGGGGATAACTGCTCTGCAGGACGACGACGGTATTCGGGTTCGCTTGGCGTACCGCTCTGATCAGGGCTTCCTGGCGGGCGCCGAGGCCGAGGCCGGTCCGGTCGTGTGCTTCGCGGCCGGCGACGAACGGGTCGGTGCCGACGACCACGACGGCGGTCTTCGCGTTCTTCGCCGTGGCAGCGGCCTGCTTTACCCCGTCGACCAGCAACTCCTTGCTGAACCGTGCCGCCGTCGCCGCGCTGGACGCCCCGAGCGCCAGGTTGCCGTCGGCGCCCACGGTGACGTACGTGTTCGTGCCGAACCACGGCTCCTGCGTCTCGTAACCGGCGTAGTGCAGCACGACCGTGCCGTCGCTCTGTTCCTCGACCTTGAACTGCTGCTGGACGAACCAGCCGGTCGGGTTCTCCTCGACGGTGACGAACGGCCCCCAGCCGTAACCGAGCAGCTTGCCGTTGGCGACGCTGCGCAGGGTGGAGACGCCGTCACCCCAGTCCACGCTGTCGAACTCCGACGCCGTGGTCTTCTCGCCGAGGCCGGCCGGGCCGTCGGTGGCGTTGAGATAGCGGCCGGTGGTGACCTCCTTCAACGCGATCCGGTCGGCGCCGAAACTCGTGGTGACGTTCTTCGCCCGTTCCTTGATCCCGTCGAGGGTCGTGACTTCGTACGGGAGCTGTCCGCCGTACCAATCGGTGTAAAGCTTGTCGGCGAGAGGACCGACGACCGCGACGTCACCGCCCGGCTTGAGGGGCAGCAGGCTGTTGTCGTTCTTCAACAGGACAGCAGCTTCGGCGGCGGTCTCCCGGGCGAGGGCGCGGTGTGCCGGGCTGTCGATCACGGCGGCGGTGATGTCCGCGTGCGGGCCGCCGTCCGGGTCGAACTCGCCGAGCCGGAACCGGATGCTCAGGGCGTTGCCGGCCGACTCGTTGATCGTCGCTTCGGTGAGCAGCCCCTGCTGGAGGGCTTCGTTGATCGCGGTCACCGTCGGGACGGCGTTCGTGTCGTTGACCGTGAAACTGTCCAGGCCGGCCTTCAGCAGGGCGGCGTTCGCCGCGGCCTGGGTCGCGAAATAAGCCTGCGAACCGGTCAGGTTCGTCGGCGCCCAGGCATCACTGACATTGAAAAGGCGCTGGTCACTCCAACCGCGGACCAGCGTTCCCAGATCAGGGTCAACCGTCGCGGGGCGGCCGTTGATCAGATTGTAGGAAGCCATCACGCCGGTGGCGGCGCCGTTCTCCAGCGCCGCTTTGAACGGCGCCCGGTCATATTCGTTGAGCACCCGCTGCGGGACGTTCGACGAGGTCACATCGCGTTTCGTCTCGTTGTTGTACGCGGCGTAATGCTTCAGCGTCGGCGCGGTCTTCAAATGGTCCGGGTCGTCGCCCTGCAGACCCTGTCCGTACGCGGTGGCGATCTCCCCGGAGAGCAGCGGATCCTCCGAGTAACCCTCCTCGTTGCGGCCCCAGCGCGGGTCACGCAGCAGGTTGACCACCGGCGCCCAGGTGTTCAGGCCCCAGATCGCCGGGTCCTGCGCGTGGAAACCGCGCAGTTCGTCGCCGACCGCCGAGCCGACCCGCTTCAGCAGCTCCGGGTCCCAGGTGCTGGCAAGGCCGACGGCCTGCGGGAAGACCGTCGCGGTGGCGTCGATCTTCGCGCCGTTCTGCGCGTAACTGTTCGACCAGGCCACACCGTGCAGCGCCTCGGTGCCGGACTTGAACACACCGAGGCCGAGACGCGGGATGGCCGGCTGGTACTGGTGCAGCAGGGAGATCTTCTCGTCGAGCGTGAGCCGGCCGACCAGGTCGTCAATCCGGGTGACAAGGGGCAGGCTCGGATCACGGAACGGATAGGCGGGATCGGCGGCTACTGCTGCGCCGGGCGCGAGAGGCACGACCAGCAGAGCGGTGGCGAGGACGGCCAGACCGCGTTTGCGCATGGTGGTCTCCATCATGAGAAAGGCATGGCGAAATGGCGCTCCGAGGTGGGCTGTCGAAGCGCTTCGACGATCAGCGGTGTCAGGGGACGGTGGGGTGGGACGCGGTGGGGTCACCATAGATCCCGGCTGATGCGACAGGCAACCATCGCCCGCAGCTTTCCGGAAATGCCGCGGTAACAGAGATCGGGGCTGGAGGACAATGGGACGGTGCGAATCATCGTGATCGGCGGCGACGCGGCCGGAATGTCAGCGGCCGCGCAGGCTCGGAAACGGCGCAAGGCGGACGACCTGGAGGTCATCGCGTTCGAGCGGGGCGAGTTCACGTCCTACTCGGCGTGCGGGATCCCGTACTGGATCGGCGGCCTCGTCGACGGGCCGGACGCGTTGATAGCCCGAAATCCGGCGGCGTTCGCCGAGAGTGGCATCACCGTCCACACCGGGCACGAGGTGACCGGAATTGATCTGTCCGCGCGGACCGTGACGGTGCGCTCGGCCGACCGGGAGTTCAGCGAGGGCTTCGACGAGCTGGTTTACGCCGCCGGCGCTGTCCCGGTGCGGCCGAAATGGGCCGCGGGACCGATGCGCGGCGTCTTCGGGATGCAGACCCTGGGCGACGGCGCGGCCGTGGAGGCCTGGATCGCCGAGACGTCGCCGAAGAACGCCGTGGTGATCGGCGCCGGGTACATCGGCGTGGAAATGGCCGAGGCGCTGCTGCGGCGCGGCCTGTCGGTCACCCTGGTCGAGCAGTCGCCGCAGCCGATGTCCACGATCGACCCGGACATGGGTGCGCTGGTCGCGAAGTCCATCGAGGGCATGGGGATAACGCTGCGGACGGGTGTCACCGTCCAATCCCTGGAGTCCCGGTCGCCGGCGTCCGGGTCTTCGGCGTCCGGATCTTCAGCATCCGGGTCTTTGGCGTCCGGGTCTTCCGCGTCCGGAAGTGATCGGATCGGGGCGGTGGTGACCGATGCCGGGACGCTGCCGGCCGACCTGGTGATCCTGGGACTGGGCGTCCGGCCCAACACCGAGCTGGCCAAGGCCGCCGGGATCCCGCTCGGCGCCACCGGTGGTCTCGCCACCGACCTGCGGCAACGGGTGACCGGCCCGTCCGGCCTGGTCGAGGGCGTCTGGGCGGCCGGCGACTGCACCCAGGTGCTGAACCGGGTCAGCGGGCGGCAGGTGCACGTCCCGCTCGGCACCCACGCGAACAAGCAGGGCCGGGTCGCCGGCATCAACCTCGGCGGCGGGTACGCCACGTTCCCCGGCATCATCGGCACCGGCATCACCAAGATCTGCGACCTGGAGGTGGCCCGGACCGGCCTGTCGTCGAAAGAGGCCGACACGGCCGGCTACCGATACGTGACCGCCACGGTCTCGTCGACGAACCGCGCCGGCTACATGCCCGGCGCCGATCCGATGACCGTGAAGGTCATCGCCGAGAAAGAGAGCGGCCTGCTCCTCGGCGCCCAGATCGTCGGCAAGGCCGAGGCCGCGAAACGGATAGACGCGTTCGCGGTGGCCGTGTGGAACCGGATGACGGTCACCGAGATGACCGCTTTGGATCTGGGCTACGCACCACCTTTCGCCCCGGTGTGGGACCCGGTGCTGATCGCCGCACGCAAGGCGGACGAGGCGCTTTAAGAACGAGGTTCTACTGACGAGGCGCTACGGACGAGGCGCTACGGACGAGGCGCTCTGAGCGGAGGCGCGGAGGCCGGCCAGGACCATGTCGAGGTAACGGCGGGTCAGGCCGGCCCGCTCCCCCGGGCTCGCGTGCACGGTGGCCGCGAAGACCACGCCGCACATCAGCCGGACGACGTCCTGGCTGGTCAGATCCGGCCGGACCACGCCGCTCGCCTGCGCCCGGCCGAGCAACTCCCCGGAGGCGGCGTGGAGACGGCCGACCAGCTCGGCCGTCTCCGGCAGCGCGTGCGTACTCGCGGCGAAGACCGGCTGCACGGACGCGTCGGCCAGCTGGATGTCGATGCCGGCCAGGAGAAACCCGGCGAACGCGTCCCAGGCATCGTCCGCGCCCAGGGCACGGTTCGCCTCGGTCACCAGGTTCTCGAGGCCCGGCCGGGCGACGGTCTCCAGCAGCGTCTCCGTCGTGGGGAAATGCCGGTAGACCGTGGCCACCCCGATCGACGCCTCACGGGCGACGTCGTTGAGCCGCAGCGGCACGCCCTCGTCCACAAAACGCCGGCCCACCTCGACGATCTGCTGCCAGTTACGGGCGGCGTCCTTGCGCAGCGGTACGGAAGTCACGTGAGAAGGATAACCGGATACTCCATCCACATCATGTTACGTTGAAACGGATAAGCCATCCGCTTCAACGGGAGCCCCCATGGAAACCATCGACGTGGCCGGACGGCCCCGCACCTTCACGCTGGTCACCCCGGACGGCGGCGACTACGACCGCCTGCTGATCGTCTTCCACGGCTCCACCCAGAACGCCGGGATCTTCCGCCGCTTCACCGGCAACGCGTTCGACCGCCTGGACCGGACCGCCGTCGCCTACCTCGACGGGCACCGGGGCAACTGGAACGACGCCCGCAAGCTCAGCAGCACACCGGCCCGGCTCGCCGGCGTCGACGACGTGGCGTTCACCGAGGCGATCGTGAAACGGTTCGGCGACGGCCGGGAGACCGTCGCCGCCGGGTACTCCAACGGCGGCGGCATGGTGATCCGGCTCCTCCACGAGCGCCCCGACCTGCTCGCCGGCGGCGCGATCATCGCGGCCCAGCAGCCGGCCCCGGACAACTTCCTGTTGTCCGGAACGCCGGCTCTGCCGGTCGTACCGAAGCCTGTGCTCCTGATCCACGGAACCAAGGACCGGATCGTTCCGTACGCGGGCGGGCGGATGGCAGCGTGGGCCAGGCTCGCGTTCAAGTCCGGCGGGGCCCTGCTGTCCGCTCCGGAGACGGCCGCCTACTTCGCCCGGCGCAACGGGATAACCACCCCGCCGACCAGCACCGACCTGCCGCATCGGGGCGGCCGGACGACAGTGAGCCGGACCGGCTACGCCCAGGACGGCCACCCGCCGGTCACCCTGTTCACCGTGCACGGCGGCGGCCACACCATCCCGGGCCCGAAGCCCTCCCCCGCCCTGATGGGCCGCACCGCGACGGACCTGCACGCGGCAACGGCCATCGCGGAGTTCTTCGGCCTGACGACCAGCTGACCAGACGCGGCCGCGCCGGCGCGGAGTACCGGATAAGAGGATCGCTTCCGGTGACAGAGCGTTGTAGATTGACCACCCTCGGCACCGACCGGAGGTGGCGCAGTTTGCTGGAAGCCCGCAATCCCCGCCGTCTCCGCACCGCGCTGCTCGTGGGAGCAGTCCCCGTCGTCGTGGCCATCGGAAGCTGGCTCACCAACGTTCTGACGTCCGGCTGGGACCCCTGGCTGTTCGCCGCGCTTGCCGGCGTGGTCACGGTGTCGGCGGTGCTGACCGTCGCGGCGGAGCGGAACTACAGTCTCCCGGCGCCCGTCCCGGCCGTGCCGGCACCAGCCGGCGCCCCGCCGGCCTGGGTGGATGTCCCGCCGCGAAGCCGACACTTCACCGGCCGGCAGGAACTGCTCACACTGCTCGCACATCGCCCGGCGGAGAGCCACGGCGTGACCGCCATCGTCCCCCACGCGCTGTACGGCCTCGGCGGTGTAGGCAAGACGCACCTCGCGGTCGAGTACGCACACCGCCGGCACCATCAGTTCGATCTGGTGGCGTGGATCCCCGCGGAGCAGCCGGCGGCGCTGCGATCCGCCTATCTACGTGTCGCGGCGGCTATGGGTCTGCCCGAGTCGGACGACGTGGAACGTACCCTGGCCCTGGTGCGTGACGGCCTGCGCCGAGGGGTGCCGTTTCGGCGCTGGCTGATGATCTTCGACAACGCCGAGGGGCCGGCGACGCTACAGGCCTACCTTCCCGAACCGGCGCCACCACACTCAACCGGCCAGGTGCTGATCACATCACGCGATCGAGGCTGGTCCGGTGTGGCCGACACCATCGAGGTCGAGGTGCTGCACCGCGACGAGAGCGTGGCCCTGCTACGCAAGCGTAATCCCGTTGTCGACGAGGCGGACGCGGTTCGTCTAGCCGAACAACTGGGTGATCTGCCGCTGGCACTGGAGCAGGCGTCCGCGTGGATCGACGCTTCCGGCACCACGCTCCCGCACTATCTGCGTCTGCTCTCCGAACGAACCCGGGATCTGCTGGACGCCAACCGGCCCGCCGATTACCCGGCGTCTGTCGCCGCTACCTGGGGTGTGGCGCTGGAACGCCTGTCCACCACTGACAGCGCGGCGGTGCGGTTGCTCGAACTGACCGCCTTTCTCGCACCGGAACCGGTCGACCGCGGCATGCTTCGCCTCGGCGGCGGCGGTGTATCGCCCACGGCGCTGAAGGAGGTCCTCACCGATCCCCTCCGCCTCGACCAGGCCATGGCGCACATCGGCCGGTTGTCTCTCGCCAAGCTCGACGCCGGCCGGGGAACCATCCAGCTGCATAGGCTCATGCGAGCCGTCGTCCAGGCCCAGGTAAGCCCGGACCGGGTCGATGAGTTGCGCGCGGCGGCACAGTCGCTGCTGGCGACCGCGGAAGGTGCCGCAGGCGATGAGACCGATCCCCAGACGTGGGCGATGCACGGCAGGATCACGCCGCATCTGCGATTCACCGGCTGTCTGAGCAGCACCAACCGGCAGATTCAGGAATTGGTGCTGCGGCAGCTGAGCTACCTGCACAACCGTGGGGACATGAAGAGCTGCCGGGACTTTGCCGAGGAAGCCAGAGACCGGTGGAGCGAGCGGGCCGGGCCGGACGATGAGAACACGCTCTTCGCGGCATTCTGGTTGGCCGGGGCGGCACGCGGACTCGGCGACATCGGCCTGTCGAAAGTGCTACTGGAGGAGATTCTCGGACGCGCCCGCCGCTCGCTGGGTAATGACCACCCGGTCACCCTGCGGGCCGCGAACAGCTACGGAGCCAATCTGCGGCTCGCCGGTGACTACCGCCGGGCCTACCAGTCAGACCTGCTGACGCTCGAGAGATGCCGGGTCACCTACGGGCCAACGGGCTTCTGGACTGCGGCGGTCTCCAACAACCTCGCGATCGACCTGCGCAATCTCGGGCGGTTCGCCGAGGCGCTCGCGCAGAACGAGGAGACCCACGCCCTGCGCCTGCGGACCCTGGGGCCCGGTCACCTCACCACCCTCTTCTCACAGGCGGCGTGTGCCCTCGACCTCTACTACCTCGGCCGGTACCAGGAGTGCCTCGACATCGCCGAGACCGTCATCCCGCTGATGAAGCCACTGGTGGAATCACCGGACATGTACTTCTCCCCGGGCCTGCGCATTCAGGTGATCGCCCTGACCGCGGCCGGCGAGCACGCGAAGGCCGCGGCACTGAGCCGGCCGCTGCTCGATGCGTACCGTACCGTCCGCGGCGTGGACCATCCCGATACCATTGCGATCGCGATGACCACGGTGAACGCACTCCGGGCCGGCCACCCCGCAGAGTCCCTCACGCTTGTTCGCGCCACACTGGCACTGCATCAGAAGGTGTACGGCGACGACCACCCGGCGACGCTGGCAGCCCTGGTCAACACGGCGGTGACCGAGCGGCGCAACGGCGAGTACGCGGCCGCCGCCCACCATGACGAACAGGCGGCCGGGGCCGTGGAGAACGTCTTCGGCGTCCAGCATTGGGTGACCCTGTGCGCCGGGAACGGCCGGGCGATCAACCATGCGATCGCCGGAGACCACGCGACGTCCTGCCGCATGCTGAAGCAGACGTACGACACGTCCGTGCTGGTACGCGGCGCCGGCCACCCCTACACCCTCGCGTGTTCGGCGAATCTCGCGAAGGCGAACCGCCGCGCTGGCAAATGGGGCGCCGGCCTCACGCCGCCGTACCAGCTCCGGCGCCACGCCTGGGCCGAATGCCCCGTCGAGCTACCCCTGTACTAGTCAGCGGAGGTGGACCAGGACCGCCGGGGTCTCCTGCCCACTCCAGCAACCACTCAGAACACCCCTGTCCGCGGGATCGACGGCGATCAGCGGAACCCGGTTCACGTTCAGCGTCAGAGCGTCCGTGGCGATCACGGTCGGGTCGCCGTCGGCGTGGCCGGTGATCGCGGTGGCCGGTGCGACCTCCGCCCCGCTGCCGGTCAGCGTGAGGTCCACCTCGCGGGTGACCCGGGCGCCGTCCGACTCGATCTCCTCGACGGCCTCACTACCGGCCGAGCGGATCACCTCGACCAGCGTGGCGACATAGACCGGGTCGCCGGTGCCGTCGTAGACCCACCGCTTGCCCAGCACCGAATGCTCGGTCACGCCGATCAGATGCTCCTCGGCACCGTCCAGCGGCGCGCCCCGGTAGGTCAGCGGGACGTGCAGCACCGGACCGTCCCCGGCACGGACCAGCATGGTCTCGACGCCGACCTCGCCGGCCGGGTCGTCGAACCGCGCGGCTGCCACCCGGGACAGTGGGCCCTCACCGTCGTACCAAGGGCGGGTCGGTAGCCAGGCGGCGAGCAATTCCAGCTTGCTCGGGGTGATCTGTGCCTTGTGGAGGAGAGCCATACCGAGAGCCTAGTCAGGACGGACCGGGTCGGTGCGCCGCGGCGCACCGACCCGGTCGTCGAATGACGTGCGCGAAAAGGTCAGGCAGGCAGACCGCCGACCTGCGTGTTCACCCAGGCGCGGATGGACGGCAGGTCACCGTAGATCGACGGCGCGGTCGCGCAGGTCGAGCTGTTGTTGCCGGCCCGGCTGGTGACGCCGATCAGCGCCCAGCGGCCGCTGACCTGACGGACCTGCGGCCCGCCGGAGTCGCCGTAACAGGCGCCGGCGTTGCCGTTGGTGTTGTTGGTGCAGATCTCGTACGCGGCGTCGATGCCGGAGCAGCGGCTGTCCGCCACGATCGACGTGTTCAGCTCGTTGGCGACCGTCGGGGCCGAGCCGCAGCCGCGCTGCGGGCAGGTCTGTCCCCAGCCGATAATCCGGGTGGCGGTGCCGACCGCGCCGGACGCCGTGGGGATCGAGGCGGGCGCGTGGGTCACCGAGGACGCCAGTTCGAGCAGCTTCACGTCGATCCGCGGGTGGGTGACGGCCCGCCGGACCGACACCACGGTGCCGCCACTGCTGCGGTTGATGCTGCCGACCCGCACCGTCGAGGGTGTCGGGCAGTGTGCCGCGGTGACCGCCCAGTTCGCCTTGATGAGCGAGCCGGTGCAGCCGGAGACGTAGACCATGAACGAGTAGTTCTCGCTGGCGGGCTGGCCGCCGACGACCAGTGGACCGACGTCGGAGGGGTTCGCGAGGGCCGCGGTGGCCGGCGCGAACAACCCGGCGACGGCAACGGCGACAGCGAGGAGCATCCGGGGAACGGAGCGCATGCGTTCGTCCTTTCTGCCTGACGGGGGAACGGGCTGCTGCCCGGCCCGACCGTAGCCAGAAAGTGACGAACGTCGATACATCCCAGGCGGGGCCTATCGCAGAAGGATGGCCCCGCCCCGAGATGACAAGAACTACAGACCCATGTCCTTCGCAATGATCATCTTCATCACCTCGGACGTGCCGCCGTAGATCCGGTTGACCCGGTTGTCGGCGTAGAGGCGAGCGATCGGGTACTCGTTGATGAACCCGTAGCCGCCGTGCAGCTGCAGGCACCGGTCGATCACCCGGTGCGCCACCTCGGTGCAGAACAGCTTCGCCGACGCGGCCTCGGCAGCGGTCAGCTCACCGTCGTCGAGCGCCTCCAGGGCCCGGTCGGCCACCGCCTGCGCGGCGTCAACCTCGGCCTGACACGCGGCCAGCTCGAACTTGGTGTTCTGGAACGACGCCACGGCCTGGCCGAAGACCTTGCGCTCCTGGGTGTACTGCTTGGCGAACCGCACCGCCGCCGCGGCCTGCGCGTACGCGCCGTACGCGATCGACAGCCGCTCCTTGGGCAGGTTCTTGCCCAGGTAGGAAAAGCCCTTGTTCTCCTCGCCGAGCAGGTCCTCGACCGGCACCTTCACGTCGACGAACGCCAGCTCGGCGGTGTCCGAGGTACGCAGACCCAGCTTGTCCAGCTTGCGGCCGACCGAGTAACCCGGCAGCTTCGTGTCGACGACCAGCAGCGTGATGCCGTGCCGGCGGTCCTCGGGCAGCGACGCGGCGGTCCGCGCACAGACGATCACCTTGTCGGCGTGCACACCGCCGGTGATGAAGGTCTTCGCGCCGTTCAGCACGTAATGCGTGCCGTCCTCGGAGAGACGCGCCGTGGTGCTCATGCCGGCCAGGTCACTGCCGGTGCCCGGTTCGGTCATCGCGATCGCGTACATCGCCTCGCCGGAGACGAAGTCGGGCAGCCAGCGGCGCTTCTGCTCCTCGGTGGCGAGCTGCAGAAGGTACGGAAGGCAGAGCGCGACGTGCGCCCCGGAGGCACCGAACGACACACCGGCCCGGGTGGTCTCCTCGGTCTGGATGGCGGCGAACTTGAACGAGTCGATGCCGGCGCCGCCGTACTCCTCGGGCACCTCGATGCCGAACAGGCCCAGCTCGGCGAGCTTCTTGTAGAAGTCGCGCGGCACCTCGCCGGCCACGAACCACTCGTCGTAGTTCGGTACCACCTCGGCCTCGATGAACGTCCGCAGCGTCTGCCGGAACGCCTCGTGGTCTTCGTTGAAAACTGAGCGACGCATAGAAAAGATCCCCTATTAAAGTCGGCGTCCGCCGTCGACATAAATGGTCTGTCCGGTGATGAAGGAAGCCGCGTCACTCGCCAGAAACGCGACAACATTCGCGATGTCGGAAGGCTGACCCACCCGGCGAAGCGGGGTGATCTCGGCGGCCTTGGCCTGCATGTCCTCGGCGGCGATGCCGACCCGGGCCGCGGTCGCGTCGGTCATCTCGGTCACGATGAAGCCGGGCGCCACAGCGTTCACGTTGATGCCGAACGGCCCGAGCTCCATCGCGAGCGTACGCGTCAAACCCTGGATCCCGGCCTTCGCGGCGGCGTAGTTGGCCTGCCCCCGGTTGCCCAGCGCGGAGACGCTGGACGTGTTGACGATCTTCCCGGAGCGCTGGGGCACCATGTGCCGCTGCGCCGCCCGGCTGCACAGGAAGGCGCCGCGCAGGTGCACGTTCATCACGATGTCCCAGTCCGACGAGGACATCTTGTGCAGCAGGTTGTCCCGCAGCACCCCGGCGTTGTTGACCAGCACGTCGACGCTGCCGAGCTCACCGGCGACCTTGTCGAAGACCGCGTCGACCTGCGCCTCGTCGGCGACATCGCAGGAGAAGGCAACCGCCGTGCCACCGGCCGAGCGAATTTGGTCAACGAGAGGAGCGCAGGCGTCCGAGGACAGATCCAGCACGGCGACCGCCGCGCCGTCGGACGCGAGCTTGACGGCGGTTGCCGCGCCGATACCCCGCGCGGCTCCGGTGACGATGGCTACCCGACTCAACACGTACCTCCTCAGAACGCGCTGATCCCGGTCAGCGCACGGCCGATGAGCAGTTTCTGGATCTGACTGGTGCCTTCGTAGAGCGTGGTGACGCGGGCGTCGCGCATGGCCTTGCCGACCGGGAACTCGTCGACGTACCCGTACCCGCCGAACACCTGGATCGCCTGGTTGGCGGCCTTCACGGCGGACTCGGTGGCGAACAGCTTCGCCATCGAGGCCTCGGTGCGGAACGGCAGACCCCGGTCGACCAGGTCAGCGGCCCGCCAGACCATCAGCCGGGCGGCGTCGGTCTCGACCGCCATGTCGGCAAGCATCTCCTGCACCAGCTGGTACGAGGCGATCGGCTTGCCGAACTGGACGCGCTCCTTCGCGTAGGCGACGGAGGCTTCGAGGCAACCGCGGGCCAGGCCGACGGAACCGGACGCGACGGCGATCCGGCCCTTGTCGAGGGCCGACATGGCGATCTTGAAGCCGCCACCTTCTTCGCCGAGCAGATCAGCCTCGGTGACGCGTACCCCATCGAAGTTGATCTCGGCTGTCGCCTGACCGCGCAGGCCGAGTTTCCCCTTGATCTCGCGCCGGGCAACGCCCGGCGCGTCGGTGGGCACCAGGAAGGCGCTGATCCCTTTCGGTCCAGGCCCTCCGGTACGCGCAAAGACCAGCACGACCTGAGCCCAGGTCCCGTTCGTGATGAAGATCTTCTCGCCGCTGATCAGCCAGCCGTCGCCGTCGGGGACGGCCCGGGTGGTCAGATTGCCGGCGTCGGATCCGGTGCCCGGCTCAGTGAGACCGAAACAGCCCAGCATCTCGCCGGAGCACAGCCCCGGCAGCCACCGCTGTTTCTGAGCGGTCGTGCCATAAGCCTGGATGTTCTTCGCGACCAGGCCCAGCGAGACCGAGACGATGCCGCGCACCGACGTGTCGCCGCGACCCAGCTCCTCCATCATCAGGATGTAGGAGAGGAAGTCGCCGCCCGAGCCGCCGAACTCCTCAGTGATGCCGAGTCCGAGAAAGCCCAGTTCGCCGAGCTTGCCGACGATCTTCAGGTCGACCTGCTCGGCACGATCCCAATCGGTCACGTGCGGGACGACCTCACGGTCAACCCAGTCTCGGGCCAGGGAGCGGAACTGCTCCTGCTCGTCCGTCAGGCCGAGGTCCACGGCGCCTCCCGGAAGAAGTAAAACTAACGCTGTCAGGTTTCAAGTCGGATGCTAACTTAACACCGTTAGATAAAACAACGGAAGGAGCCACATGGCGCGGCCGACCACCCCGTTGCTGAGCCAGGCCGGCATCCGCGCGGCGGCGCTCGAGATCATCGACCGGGACGGCCTCGACGGGCTCAGCATGCGCAAACTCGCCACCGCGCTCGGTGTCAGCGCGCCGGCGCTCTACTTCCACTATCCGACCAAGGAGCAACTGCTCGACGACGTTGCCAGCGAAATCATGGAGAAGGTCGACGTCAGCGCCTTCACCCAGGGCTGGCGCGAGGGCCTGCTCGGCTGGGCGCGGTCCTATCGCGCGGCACTCGCCGGGCATCCGAACATCGTGCCGTTCCTGGCGCGCGGCCCCGGCCAGCGCGACGCCTCACTGCGCCGCGCCGACGCGATCCACGGCGGCCTGGTCGCCGCCGGCTGGCCGCCCCGGGAGGCCACGATGATCGGCGCCTCCACGAAATACCTGGTGGTGGGTGCCGCGATGGGCTCGTTCTCCCGGGGTTTCGTCGACGACGTGCAGGTGTACCTGGACCGTTACCCCGCGCTCGGCGACGCGCACCGGCTGCGCGAGCACGCCGACGCCGTCGACCGGGACAGCTTCGAGTTCGCCCTCACCATGTTCGTCGACGGCCTCGCCGCGCGATTGTCCCGTCTCTAAACGGCGGGCTTCCAGCCGAGCGCCGGACCCAGTGACTGGGCCATATCGGTCAGGATCTGCACGTAATCCTCGTGCTCGAATGTGAACGGCAGCGCGAACGCCACCTCGTCGATCTCCTGGAAGGCGGCATGCGCCGCCAACCGCTCCGCCAGCTCCGCGGATGATCCGACCAGGTCGGGCGCGAACATCATCCGGGCCGGCCCCTGCGGTGCCCGGGTCCGCGGCAAGCGTTTCTCCGCGTACGCCGCGTATTTCGCCTTCTGCGAGGCCGTCGCGCTGTCGGTCGGAATCACGACCAGCCCCTGCGAGACCCGGCCCGCCGGATGCGCGGCCCGGAACGCCCGCACGTGCGACAGCTGGATCTGCTCGAAGTCCTCCGACTCCTCGGCTTTCACCACGCTGCTGGTCAGGAAGTTCATCCCGTGCTCACCGGCCCACTGCGCCGACCGCAGGCTGCCGCCGCCGTACCACAGGCGGGACGCGAGCCCGGGCGAGTGCGGCTGAACCCGCTGAGAGAACTGCTCGAACCCGACCGAGCCCTCAAAATCGGTCACCGCCTCGCCGCGGACGGCGGCCAGGAAGCGCTCGACCCGGGTGTAACTGAAGTCCTCCACCGAGCCGGAGTCCGGGTAGAGCGCGTCCTTCACCTGCTCGTACTGCATCGGCGGGCCCACGCTGATCCCCGGATTGAGCCGCCCACCGGACAGGATGTCGACGGTGGCCAGGTCCTCGGCGAGGCGCAGCGGATTTTCCCAGCCGAGCGGCGTGACCGCGGTGCCCAGCTCGATCCGGCTGGTCCGCTGGGTCGCGGCGGCGAGCACGGCGACCGGTGACGAGATGCCGAACTGCAGATGGCGATGCCGCAGCCAGGCACTGTCGAATCCGAGGCGCTCCCCCAGCTCGATGATCTCCAGCGTGGACTCGTGGCCCCGGCCCGGGTCCGCCTCGTCGAACAGCCCGATCGTGAGAAATCCCAGCTTGCGCAGCATGATTCTCACCCTATCGCCGGCAATCCCCGCCCGTCAGATAGGAGTTACGAAGACCACTGATGCGGAATGTTCCTCACATCGGCCGGAACAGCTCCCGCTACCCTGGGCGGATGCCCAGCGCCCCGCACACTGTCCAGCCGCGGAGCCGGACCCGCGCGTACCTGTTGATCCTGACGGTTGTCGCGCTGCTCCTGGCCCTCGGCGCGGCGGTCGCGGTCGCCCGGGGCAACGAAACGACCGGCACCTGGGTGAGCCCGTCGGCGGCGCCCGCTTCGGCGCTGCCCGAGCCGGAAGAAGAGCCGCTGGAGGCGTCCGAACCGCCGAAGGACCTCCACGTGATCACCTACGCGGAAGGCCCCGAGGGCCTGCCCGAGGACCCCGGCGCCACCAGCCTCGACGTGCCGACCGAAGCACTGCGGCCGACCAAGAAGATGGCGCTCTACGACGAGCCCGGCGGCAAACCCCGCGCGTACCTCCCGCCGAAGATCAGCGGCCTGCCGACGGTCGCACCGATCGTGGCCCGCGACAACGGCTGGGTCGCGGTGCTCGCCCCGTCGTCGAACCGGCGGATCGGCTGGGTTCCCGAGGACGGCTGGACCCCCGAACCGCTGGGTGACCACATCGTCGTCGACCTCAGCGAACACCGCCTCACCTGGCTGCGCGAGGGCGAGGAGGAGCAGTCGTGGGAGGTCTCCGTCGGGTCGAAGGCCACGCCCACGCCGCTCGGCCGCACCTTCGTGATGGGGACGACCACCACGAACGGCGCGGTTTACGAAGGACTCGACGCGCTGGTGCTCGGCACCGTGCCGGAGAAGAAGGAGAACCTCGCGGCGTCGCTGCGGGGCGCGCACACCGCCATCCACGCGTGGTCCCGCACGAGCGCCTTCGGCCGCAGCGTGTCCAACGGCTGCGTCCGGATGCCGGCCGCCGCACAGCGAGCACTCCTCGGCAAGGTCGACCCCGGCACCCCGGTCCTGGTCGTCGCGTAAGAACGCACCCGGGCTCGCGGGCCCGGCGCACTGCGCTGCAGCTCCTTGCGCGCCTCGTCGAGCAGTTCCGGCAGCGGCAGCCCGAGCGCACGGCAGATCGCGGCCAGCACCTCGGACGACGCCTCCTTGGTGCCGCGTTCCACCTCGGAGAGGTAGGGCAGCGAAACGCCTGCGGCCTCGGCGACGTCACGCAGCGTGCGGCCCTGCGCCTGGCGCACTCTCCGCAACACGGATCCGATCACTCTGCGTAGCAGTGCCATGTTCGTCTCCTCCGTGACCACGCCGTGGAGTGCCATCATCGCCCATCGGTGCTACCGTTGCTCACAGCAGATCCCGGTGCGGGCGTTCCAGCCCCCGTTGATCAGCCTTTCTTTTCCTCGCGTTTCTGTCACACGCGAGCACCACCATCCTTTTTTCGAGGAACCCCATGACACAAACCGCCGTGCGCCCGCCAAGGGCGAAAACTACCAATTTCTACCAACTAACACCCATCCATCCCACCGAACGCCTCCGCCTGGAGACCGACAACCTCACCACCCGCGTGATCGACCTGGTCATGCCGATCGGCAAGGGTCAGCGCGCCCTCATCGTCGCCCCACCCAAAGCCGGCAAAACCACCGTCCTGCGCCACATCGCCGACGGCATCACCCGCAACCACCCCGAGTGCCACCTGATGGTCCTGCTGATCGGCGAACGACCGGAAGAGGTCACCGACATGCGCCGCACCATCCATGGCGAGGTGATCGCCGCGACCTTCGACCGCGCACCGAAAGAGCACACCGACATCGCCGAACAGGCCATCGAACGCGCCAAACGCCTCGTCGAACAGGGCCGCGACGTCGTCATGCTCATCGATTCCATCACCCGCCTGGGCAGGGCCTACAACCTCATCGCACCCGGCAAGGGGCGTACCCTCTCGGGCGGCCTGGACGCATCCGCCCTGCACCCGCCGAAACAACTGCTCGGCGCCGCCCGCAACATCGAGAACGGCGGCTCCCTCACGATCATCGCCACCGCCCTGACCGAAACCGGCTCCGCGATGGACGGCCTGATCTTCGAGGAGTTCAAGAGCACCGGCAATGCCGACCTCAAACTCGACCGCTCCCTCGCCGAGGCCCGCATCTACCCCGCGATCGACATCGCCGCCTCCGGCACGCGCCACGACGAGGCCCTCCTCCCACCCGCCGAACTCGCCGTGATTGCCCAGGTCCGCCGCGCCCTCACCGGCCAGGATCGCCGCGAAGGCATGCAACAGCTGCTGAAGCAGCTGCGCACAACCCCGACAAACGCCGCCTTTCTGCACCGCGTCAAGGCCACCATGGCGTACGCGTAACCGAGCCCCACCGGTCAGCGTCGGCGGCATCCACGCCGCCCGCCCGCAAAGGCATGGCGACACCCTTGTCCCCCTGGTTTCCCGCGCTCACCGCTAGGCTTCGCTGATGGCCGTCGAGGACGTGGTCCGCGAGCTGCTCGCCGTGATCCCGGTGGGCTGCACCTGGCTGCTGCCGGTCCACGACGACGACGAGCTCGTGGATTACCGCGTCGCCGCGACCAGCGCCCAGGTCTCCGACATCCAGAACCGCGGCACCCAGCGGATCAACGAACTGATCAGCGTCCTCTATCCGTCCATGGTGGGCGGACCGCTCTGGCATCTGTACGGCGACGTCCTGCGCACCGGCGAACCCGGCCGGCTCGACGAGTTCCGTTACGAGGAGCGCCAGCCCGGTGTCGTCGCCGAGTCCCGCTTCGAGATCAGCGTCCATCGCGTGCTGGGCGGCCTGCTGGTCTGGTGGGAACGGGTCGACGAACATCAGCGCCGTCTGGAGCGTACCGAACTGCTCGGCAGCCTCGGCTGGTCCGAGTTCGACCTGGCCACCGGCCGCACCGACTGGTCACCGGGGATGTACCGGATCTTCGAGCGCGACCCCCGTCTCGAGCCACTCACCCGCACCGCCCAGGCCGCCGCGCTGCTGCCCGAGGACCGCGGGCTGGCC
Source organism: Actinoplanes lutulentus (assembly GCF_003259845.1). Taxonomy (GTDB): domain Bacteria; phylum Actinomycetota; class Actinomycetes; order Mycobacteriales; family Micromonosporaceae; genus Actinoplanes; species Actinoplanes lutulentus. The sequence goes on along the minus strand of NZ_QLMJ01000021.1, from coordinate 17,743 downwards.
GAGGCCGCGTGGCAGACCCTGGACACCGGCTCCACCTCGGACGTGACGGTCCGCTTCCAGGTCGGCGACGCGGTGAAGCACCTGCGCATCCTGTCCGACATCGCCCACGACGCCGCCGGGACCCCGGTGAAGATCTACGCGGTCGTGCAGGACGTCACGGCCCGGGTGGATACGCGTACCGAGATCGAGCAGCTCAGCGACAAGTTGCGGACCCGCGAACTGACGGCGCTGGCCGAGCACCGCCTGGCCGGCCAGCTGCAACGCATGATCCAGCCGGTGCCCGCCACCCCGTTCAAGCTGGACGGTATGGAGGCGATGGTCAGCTACCTGCCGGCCGAGAGCACGATCCAGGTCGGCGGCGACTGGTACCACGCGCAGACCCTCCCGGACGGCCTGGTCGTCCTGGCGATCGGCGACGTGGCCGGCCACGGCCTGGAAGCGGCCAACGGCATGGCCCACCTGCGCTTCGCCCTGATGGCCTGGCTCTCGATCGGCATCCGCGAACCGGGCACGCTGCTGCAGCACATGAACCGCCTCTGCACCCAGCTCGGCATCACCGGCACCGCCCTGATCTCGGTCTACGACCCTCGGACCCGCACCCTCCCCTGGGCCCGAGCCGGCCACATGGCCCCGCTGCTGGCCCGGGACGGCGAGAGCGCCGAACTGACCCGCCCACCGGGCCTGCTGCTCGGCGCCGAACCGGACGAGGACTTCCCGGTGGCAAGCGCCCGCCTGGAACCCGGCGACCTGATCCTCTTCTACACCGACGGCCTGGTCGAACGCCGATCCGCCGGCACCACCGCCCGCTCGGCAGAGGTCCGCGGCCACCTCTCAGCGGTGTCCGCGAAGCCGGGCCCCAACCCGCTGACCCGCATCCACACCCTGCTGCACACCCCCAGCCCCGACGACGACACCTGCACCCTGACCGTGCGCGTCATCTGACCCGAGTCCCACCCCCACCCACCCAGCCATCCGCGGAACCCGGCACTCCGCCAGCAGCCCCAGCGCAGACGTCGAGCGATTCCCAGACCCCCGCTGGAGAAAGTCACTCAAGATCGCACCGCACCGCCCAGCCGTCAGCGCCACCTCACGGCGTATCCGAGTGCGGCGTTACCTCACGGCATATCCGGGCGCGGCGTTACCTCGCGACGTGTCCGGGCGCGGCGCTACTCAGCGCCGAGAGGCGCGAGCCGTAGCTCAGACATGTCATAAGGCCGCGATGCCGTGTCTGAGCTACGGCTCGCGCCCCTCGGCCGTCGTTCAGACACCTTATGAGGGCCCGATTCCGCGTCTGAGCTACGGCTCGGCCCGCTCACCGGCTCAGCTTGCGCAGCGGCCCGGCTTGTCCAGCAGCTCGGCTTGCTCACCGGCTCGGCCCGGCTTTCGCCCGGCGGAGCCGAAGTCGACAGGCCGCAAACGCTCCCGCCGGTGCGTGTCGACTTTGGGCGCCCAGCAGACCCAAAGTCGACACGGTCAAGCGACAGGCGGCGTACGTGTCGACTTGGGGTGCGCATCGGACCTGAAGTCGACACGGTCAAGCGGCGGGCGGCGTGCGTGTCGAGTTTGGGGGCGTAGCGAACCCCTAATCGACACGGCCCTTCTGGTCCGCGCGGTGTTCGGCCGTGGTTTCCCCGGCGGGATGTGGTTCGGGGACCACGATCGCGGTGGGGACGGGCGCGGAGTCGGGGCCTGTGACCTTCGGTGTGCTCGCCGCCTCCACCGAGCCGCGTCGCGTCGCGCCGAGCTGCGTCGCGCCGAGCCGAGCCACGCCGAGCCGCGCCAAGCCGCGCTGAGCCGCGCCGCGTCGCGGGTCAGAGGTCGAGGCAGATCCGCACGAGGGTTCCCTCGGGGACGGCCGTTGTGTAGACCTCGTCGCAGACGCGCTCGACGATGGCGAGGCCTCGGCCTCGAACCGCTTCCGCGGCCGGCATCGCACGGCCGAAGGGGCGCTCGGCGCCACGGTCGACGACGTCGCAGACCAAGCGGCCGTTCTCCGCCCAGATCCGGATGTGCCCGCCGCCGGACGTGTGCTGCAGGGTGTTGGTGGTCAGCTCGCTGACCGCGAGGGTCAGCAGGTCTATCCGGTTCTCCGGCATGCCCAGTGCCAGCGCCCGCTCGGTCACGAAGACCCGGACGGCGCGCAGGTCGTCGGGCACCGAGTACGACATCCCGTCGCCGTCGCCGTCGGTCTCGGACATCGTGGCCTCAGACATGGCGGTGCTCGTCGGCGGGGGCGCGCAGCAGGGCGCCGACGCCGGTGAGGTCGAGGACGGCGGCGACCGGGCCGGCGGCGTTCACCACGTAGATCCGGCCTCCGGTGTGTTTCGCGGCGTGATGGGCGGTGATCAGGCTGTGCACGCCGCTGGAGTCCAGGAAGGTCAGCGGGGCCAGGTCGACGAAGACCGCCTTGGCCCGGGTGAGCGCGTCGAGCAGGATGGCGGTGAGGTGCTCACGGGCGGAGAGGTCGCACTCGCCGGTGAGTGTCACGATGATCCGGCCGGGTCCGGCGGACGTCCGTGCCTCGAAAATACCCATCGACTGCCGCACCTCCCCGACCCCGGTAACGTTGCCCGGCCCATCATGTCACCCGTCATGGCGGAAAGCGCCTACCGCCGTCAACCCTTCAGGGGACCGCGTCGACGAGCGTGGCGAGCGCCCGGGCGAGGGTGTCCAGCCCGGCTGTGCCGTCCGGTCCGGCGAGGATGGCGCCGCCGGGTTCGCGCATGTACTGGTCACGTCGGATCTCGATCATCAGTGCGGAGACGGCCGGGTCACGCCGCCAGTGGTCCAGCGGGACGTAACAGCCGGCGAAGGGGCTGTTCAGGCCGGTGCCGTCGAACGCCGAACGGGCCGCGTCGAGCAGCCAGCCCGGCGTGTGGAACTCGTCGGTGCCGAGGCAGACCGGCGGGCGGGGCCCGTCCCGGTGCAGTTCGTACGCCAGCGCCACCGTCGAGTACGAGTGCACGTCGAGAATCACCGCTCGGCCGGTTGAGGACAGGCGTCCTGCCACCAGGGTCGTCATTGCTGACGCGTACGGAATGAAGTGATCGTGGAGAAGTGTCGCGTCGCGTGACGGATCGTCGGTGCGCAAGCGCCGCCCGGAGTGACCGTGCGTGTAGACCGGGCCCATGCCGGAGGCGAGCATCTCCTCGGTGTCGCCGGGAAAGCGTTCCGGGTCGACGACGAGCCGGGACAGCCGGTTGATCAGCATCCAGGGCCGGCGGGCCGCGACCGAAAAAGCCCGGGCCGCGATCACGTCCGTCCACGCGTCGGTGAGGTGGTCGAGCTCCTCGGCGATCTCGCCGGGGCCGATCACCAGATCGGAGGAAACGATCTCCCGGGAGGCGTGCGGGACGTGCAGGATCACCGGGGAATCCGGATCGCCGGGCACGAGGTCGAAGGTCATCGCAGGAAGGTTATAACGTGCGGGAGCCGGAGCTCCCGCACGTTAAGCACCAGATCAGGCGAGAGCGGTGCAGATGGTGTCGATCAGCAGGCGGGTGACGACGTAGGGGTCGACGTTCGCGTTCGGGCGGCGGTCCTCGATGTAACCCTTGCCGTCCTTCTCGACCTGCCACGGGATGCGCACCGAGGCGCCACGGTCGGAGACGCCGTAGCTGTACTCGGTCCACGGGGCGGTCTCGTGCAGACCGGTGAGACGCTGGTCGATGCCGGCGCCGTAACCGTCGACGTGCTCCTGGCGCTTCTTGCCCAGCGACTCGGCGGCCGCGATGATCGCGTCGTAACCCTCGCGCATCGCCTTCGTGGAGAAGTTGGTGTGCGCGCCGGCGCCGTTCCAGTCGCCCTTGACCGGCTTCGGGTCGAGGGTCGCGGACACGCCGTAGTCCTCGGCGATGCGGTAAAGCAGCCAGCGGGCGATCCAGAGCTCGTCGGCGACCTGCGGAGCGGCGACCGCGCCGATCTGGAACTCCCACTGACCCGGCATGACCTCGGCGTTGATGCCGGAGAGGTTCAGGCCGGCCTCGAGGCAGGCGTCCATGTGCGCCTCGACGATCTCACGGCCGAAGACCTCGTCGGAGCCGACGCCGCAGTAGTAGCCACCCTGCGGGGCGGGGTAGCCGCCGCCGACCGGGAAGCCGAGCGGACGGCCGTCCTTGAAGAAGGTGTACTCCTGCTCGATGCCGAAGATCGCCTCCTGGTCGGCGAACTTCTCGGCGACCGCGCGGAGCGGGGCGCGGGTGTTGGTCGGGTGCGGGGTGCCGTCGATCAGCTCGACCTCGCACAGGACCAGGATGTGGCTACCGCCACGGATCGGGTCCGGACAGGTGAAGACCGGCTGGAGCACACAGTCCGACTTGTCGCCGGGCGCCTGGTTCGTGCTGGAGCCGTCGAAGCCCCAGATGCCGGGCTTTTCGCCGTCAGCCAGGATCTTGGTCTTGGAGCGCAGCTTGGCGGTGGGCTGGGTTCCGTCGACCCAGATGTATTCGGCCTTGACAGCCATTCTCAGTCTCCCAAAAAGTAAAAAATCCGGAACATCGACTGGAATGCATCGATGCCGGACAACCCTGACGCGGCGCGGGAATGCTATCCAGCGAAGATCAAATCCACGTTTCCGATCCCGCACCTCGGACACGTGATCCCGGTAACCTTTCAGGCCCCGAATGTTTCGGCCGATGAAGCTTTCGTGACGCAGTCTTTGGGCCGTTCACCCGGCGGGCTCGAACTCGGCTACCTCACGCTCCACGCCGGCCGCCTGGTCCAGAACGCGGTCGAGGAGGCCGCCGTCGACGCCGGGATGCCGGCGATGGATCTGCTCGCGCTCTACATGCTCGGCCAGCACGAGGGCCTCACCGGCGGCGCGCTCGCCCGGCTCCTGCACGTGCAGCAGTCCTCGATCACCCCGCTCGCCGACCGCCTGGAGACGGGCGGCCTGATCGAGCGCTCCCGCGACGAGAACGACCGCCGCAAGGTGTGGCTCTGCCCGACCGACCAGGGCAGAGCGCTCGTGCACAGCAAGATCGAGGTGGCCCGCGGCGCGATCCGGGACGCGTTCGCCCCACTCGACCAGGAATCCCGGAACACCCTGGCCACGCTGCTCGGCGAGGTGGTCGAGCCGTGGCTGGCCGAGGTCACCAGGACCGGGCAGCCGCCAGCAGCGCCGTCCGGGTCGCCGCCACGTGCGGCGCGTGCAGCACCGCCACCCGGGTAGCCAGGTACAGCGTGTTGATCGGCGGATCGTCGGTCGGGTGCAGCTCGACCAGGGTCCCGGCCCGCAGATCCCCGGCGATCAGATAACGCGGCAACACCGTCACCCCGATTCCGGCGAGCGCGGCGGCTCGCAGCGCGCGCAGATCGGGTACGACCAGCGCCGCCCGTCTCGGCGGCGGTGCACCGAGCACGTGCCGCCACCAGCGCCGGATGATCGGCATGTCCTCGGCATAGGACAGCAGCGGCTGCTCCTTTCCTGTCCCCGGCGCTCCGACCAGGGTGAACTCCTCGTCGTAGAGCGGTTCGGCGTACACACCCGCCCGGCGGAGCCGGACCGCGCTGACCACCACGTCGAGCCGGCCCTCGGCGAGGTCGGCAAGCAGGCCGTCGGCGAGCCCGAGCCGCACCCGGACGCTGATCCCGGCAGCGATCGTGGTCTTCAGGGCCGGCAGCACCCGGGCGGTCATCAGCTCGGCCGGGCCGCCCAGATGAAGGGTGTGATCGGGAGTGCTGCCCAGCGATCCGGCGACACCGGCGAGGGCGTCGAGCGGCCCGTCGAGACGGCGGGCCAGATCGTCGGCGGCCGGCGTCGGGGTGACACCGCGGGCGCCCCGGACGAACAGGGCCTGGCCGAGCTGCGTCTCCAGGGTACGCAGCTGGGCCGTGACGGTCGGCTGGGAGAGCCCGAGCACCTCAGCGGCGTGGGTCAGCGTGCCGGCGCGGTGGACGGCGAGGAAGGAATGCAGCAGATCGAGCGAGACACGTCCGGACACATCAGGAATCCTATGGCTCGGTGAGGGAAACCTCTTGGTTGCCGATGGCTGAGGTGGGCAAGTATTGAAATATGAGAGCAACTCGCAAGATCCTTATCGCCCTGACCAGCCACGGTGACCTGGCCGGACTGCGCCCGACCGGCTACTACCTGGCCGAGGCCGCGCACCCGTGGCACGTGTTCACCGAGGCGGGTTACACGGTCGACTTCGTCAGCGTCGCGGGCGGCGAGCCGCCGATCGACGGCGCCGACCTGACCGACCCGATCCAGAAGGCGTTCACCGAGGACACCACCGTCCAGGCCCAGCTCGCGGTGACGCCGACGTTCGCCGAGGTCGACCAGGCCGATTACGACGCCATCCTCTTCGCCGGCGGCCACGGCGCCGTCTTCGACTTCCCGGACGACCCCGACCTCGCCACCGTCGCCCGTGACCTCTACGAGCGCGGCGGCGTCGTCTCCGCGGTCTGCCACGGCCCGGCCGCCCTCGTCGGCATCACACTGTCGGACGGCTCGCCGATCGTGGCCGGTAAGAACATCGCCGCGTTCACCGACTCCGAGGAGGCCGCCGTCGGTCTGACCGATGTGGTGCCTTTCCTGCTGCAGAGCACCCTGGAGAAGCAGGGTGGCAAGCACACCGGCGCCGCTGACTGGCAACCGCACGTGGTCACCGACGGCAATCTGGTGACCGGCCAGAACCCCGCGTCGTCGACCGGTGTCGCTGAAGCAGTTGTTAAGGTCCTGCGCCACTGAGCCTTTCGGTCTTGCCGCGCGGGCGTCCAGACACGACGATCGTGGGTAGCAACGCCGAGGAGGTGGGCACGGTGCCCGACCAGCGGATCGTGGTGGGTTACGACGGCTCTCCGGACGCCCGTAAGGCAGCCCGGTGGGCACTCGACGAGGCGCAGCGCACGGACGCGCCTGTCGAGCTGCTTTACGCGTACGAATGGCCCACCTATGTCCCGGCGGCGGCGATGATGCCCGCCGCCGCGGTCTACCCGGACGCCGAGACCGACGACGCGGTCGGCGACATGCTGGGCCGGGCCATCGCCGCCGCGGCCGAGACCCATCCCTGTGTCCGGGTGCGCGCCCGTGTCGAGCACGGCACCGCCGCGGTGGCGCTCACCCAGCGCGGCGCCGAGGCGGCGCTGCTCGTGGTCGGCGGCCCGCGGCACTCCGCGGTGCGCGCGCTGCTCGGCTCGACGGCCGCCTCGGTCAGCACCCACGCCCGCTGCCCGGTGGTGGTGGTCCGCGGCGAGCCCCGGGCCACCGACCCGGTGCTGGCCGGCATCGACGACTCCCCCACCGCGGCGACCGTGCTCGGTTTCGCGTTCGAGCAGGCCGCGGTGCGGGGTGTGGCGCTGCGCGCGGTGCACGGCTGGCCGATGCCGGACGGCGGCCGCGACCTGCTCTGCGAGCGCAACCTGGCAGCGGTCGCCGCCGAGCGCCGCCGCCTCGACGAGATCGTCGCCTGCTGGCGGCGGCGTTTCCCGTCGGTCCCGGTCACCACCGAGGTCCTGGTCGGCCCGCCCGGCGAGGTCCTGGCCCAGGCCGCCGCCGGCGCCCAGCTGGTGGTGGCCGGCGCGAGGGTACGCCGAGCGCTCCGGATGGCCCTGCGCCCGTCGATCGGCCGGCACCTGTTGCACCGCGCGAGGTGCAGCATCGCCCTAGTTCAGGGCAATACATCAGGAGGTTGAGCAATTCGCCGAAATGCGACGGAACCGCCTCTATGGTGGACGTCATGCAGGCGGAGATCACTACTTCGGGTCGCGGGTTGCTGGATCGGCTGCTCGGCGACCGCAGTCTGCTGATCAAGAGCACGGTGGCCGCGATGTGCGTCGCGGTCGTCGCGCTGGGCGTGACCGTGGTGGCCCTGACCCGCCTCGCCGAGCTTCGCGACGACCTGCAGGCCATGAAGAGCCAGCACGTCGACAGCATGGAACAGATCGCCGACATGCGCGGCGGCCTGACCGAGTACTTCCGCAGCGCCCTGAAGTACAACGCCGGCAAGGCCGGTAACGAGGCGCTGATGCAGGCCGGCCTGGACGGCGCCGAGGAAGCCTCCGCCAAGATCGACGACGCGGTCGCGACGTACGAGGCGATCGCCACGAAGTCCGGCGCCACCGACCGCCTCGAAAAGCTCCAGGCGTTCTCCGAGGCGGTGCTCTACCACCGCGGGCTGAGCACCGTGGTCATCTTCGGTCAGGCGCCGCCCTCCGGGTTCGAGATGCCGGCCGCCGCCGACATTCTCGCGGCCTTCAACACCTCGGACACCACCATCACCACGACGATGGACGACCTGCAGACGACCGAGGAGTCCGACGCCGACGCGATGGCCGCCGACGGCACCGCCTCGTACCAGCGCGCCCGCACGATCGTGATCGCCGGGCTGGTGATCGGGTTCGTCATCGCGGCGTTCGTCGGGTTCGGCGTGATGCAGCTGATCAAACGGCAGCTCGCCACCGTCTCCCGGGCGCTCAGCGCGGTCGCCGACGGCGATCTCACCATCCCCGCCGAGGTCCGCTCCCGCGACGAGCTGGGCCAGATGGCCGAGGCCACCAACCGGGCCCGGGACGGCCTGATCGTCAGCGTGCGCAAGCTCAACCACGGCGCCGAGGTGCTCGGCGACGTGACCCAGCGGCTCGGCATGATCACCACCCGCCTGGACGCCGAGTCCCGGGAAGCCTCCGAGCAAGCCAACCTGGTTGCCGGCACGGCCGGCGAGGTCTCCGCGAGCGTGCAGTCGGTGGCCGCCGGCAGCGACCAGATGGGCGCGTCGATCCGGGAGATCTCGCAGAACGCGAACAGCGCCGCGCAGGTCGCCTCCAGCGCGGTCGGCGTCGCGCAGACCACCAACGACACCGTCGCCAAGCTGGGCACGTCGTCCGAGGAGATCGGCAACGTGGTCAAGGCGATCACCGCGATCGCCGAGCAGACCAACCTGCTCGCCCTGAACGCGACGATCGAGGCCGCCCGCGCCGGCGAGGCCGGCAAGGGGTTCGCGGTGGTCGCCAGCGAGGTCAAGGATCTCGCTCAGGAGACCGCGCGGGCCACCGAGGACATTGCCCGCCGCGTCGAGGCGATCCAGGCCGACACGTCGAGTGCGGTCGTCGCGATCCAGGAGATCTCGCGGATCATCTCCGAGATCAACGACTACCAGGTGACGATCGCGTCGGCCGTCGAGGAACAGACCGCCACGACGAACGAGATGAGCCGCAGCATCGGCGAAGCGGCCAACGGCAGCTCCAACATCGCCGGCAGCATCAACGCGGTCGCCAGCGCGGCGCACGCCACGACCTCGGCGCTGGGCGAGGCGGAGGTGTCGGTCAGCGAGCTGACCACGGTCGCCGGCGAGCTGCGCGAGGTGGTGGCGGGCTTCCGGATCTAAGAGCTTCTTGGGTACGCCGGAACGGCCTGGTGTGGTCGTCCGTGCGTACCCTCGTGATCCGCGCCAAGAGCGAGCCGCGCCGAGCGTGAGCTCGGGCCCGAGGGTGACCTCAGTCCCGAGGGTGAGCTCGGGTTTTCAGCATTCGGCCTTGCCGAGGCGCCAGTAGCCCATGAAGGCGACCGCTCGCCGGTCGACGCCGCAGCCGGTCACCAGGTGGCGGCGCAGCGTCTTGATCACCGCGGACTCGCCGGCCAGCCAGGCGTAGAAGCCGTCGATCGTGGTCGCCGAGCCGTCCGGAACCTCCCAGAGCATGTCGGTGTCGACGTCGATGTCCTCGAGGTCGGCCTTCACCGCGCTGGTGCAGTCGCCGAGCAGGCGTTCCGCGGCGGCTTCGATCGCGGGGACCAGGTAGGTGCCGTGCGCGGCGCCGTCGCGGGACAGCCAGGTGACCCGGAAACCTTCCGGGGCGGCGATCTCCAGCCGGTCGGCGTGCTCCGGGACCTCGAGTACGGCCTCGCCGGTCGCGTTCGCGGGCAGCCGCTCGATGATCGAGGCGATCGCCGGGACCGCGGTCTCGTCACCGCCGAGCAGGATGTGCCGGGTGTTCGCCGGCGGGTGGAAGTCGATGCCGCCGGACGGGCCGCCGAACTCCGCGTTCGGGCCCATGAGGCGGGCCTGGGTACCGGGACCGGCGCTGACCGCCCACCGCGACGCCGGGCCGCTCACCCCGTGCAACACCATGTCGACGTCGACCTCGCGCAGGTGCTGACGCACGGCGCGGACCGTGTACGTGCGGATCGGGTTGCGCCGCTCGTCGGGGAGCAGCCGCCACTGGGTGTACCAGTCCAGGCCCTGCGGCAGGTACGCGAAGCCGGAGTCGTCGAGCGGCGGGATCAGTTTGATCCGCTGGTCGAACCCGTTGTCGGCGAACCGGTCGAGGTCGTCGCCGGTGAACGTCACCCGCACGAAGTTCGGGCTGAGCCGGTTGATCCGGACGACCTCGACTTCGAAGAAGCGGAACGGAGGCGCCTCCGTAGGCACGGCGGTCTGGGTCACGGTCGCCTCCCCAGGCATCACGGTTTAGGTAACCCTAACCTAACCGTTGCTCCGGACCCTGTCACCACCACCCCTGCTCCCCTACTGCAACACACACTTTTCTGCAGGTCGAGAACGTAAGACCGATCAAAGGTGTCCCAGCGTTGAAGGAGTTGAGATGCCTCAGTCCCCCACCACCACGATCACGTTCAGCGACGCGAACGCGAACGGCCTCTGGCGGGTTGAGGACTGGGCGGCCGCCCTCGAGCCGCCGACCGTCCTGGTCGTCGAGGACGACGAGGAGATCCGCTCGCTGATCGAGCAGGAGTTGCAGATGGCGGGCTATCGCACGCTGGTCACCGACAACGGGATCACCGCGATGTCGCTGGCGGTCAACGAGCAGCCGAGCCTGATCGTTCTCGACGTGACGACGCGGAAGCTGAACGGCCTCGGGTTCTGCTACGAGCTGCACTCGTCGCCGGAGACCGCGCAGATCCCGGTCATCATCTCGGGGAACGGTGAGCCGTCGGACATGGAGCTCGGTCGTGTGGTCGGCGCCGAGGGTTATCTGGTGAAGCCGTTCAGCACGGCCGAGCTGATGGCCCGGGTGACGCAGCTGATCCCGGTCATGTTCTGAGGTTCCGCGCGTCGTGTCGCGACGTGTCGTGCCGTGTCGCGCCTCGTCGTGTCGCACCGCGAGGCGTTGAGATCGGGTTGAGTTGAGGAGTGCTCAATATTGACGCCGTCAATATTGAGCACTCAACACACCGGGACGCCTTGACTCAACTTGACGGCGTGATGGTCAACAGGCCGGTGACCGTTCCCTGGTAATAGCTACGGTTGATCGCCGTGCCGGCGGTCTGCAACGGGTTGACCAGACCGAACCCGAGCAGCGTCTTGTCACTGACCGCCCCGGTGCCCGAGTCGATTGCCGCGAAGTAGAACGGGTCGGCGTCACCCAGGATCCCGTCCTGGATCGCCGTGTAGACCTTGCCGTCGGTCACCGACAGCCGGGGCAGCGCGGCGCTGCGCGTGTTGATCTGCCACGTCACGGCACAACCGGTTCCCGCCGCGTTCACGTCGATGCGGGCCACGCCGCCGTCGAAGCTCGCGTCCGACGGCACACTCTCACCGGCATCGTCCGGCAGAGCCGGGTAGTCGTACCCGTACGTATTGGTGATGAAGACACTGCGGCCCACAGCGACCGGCGCGTTCTCCGTACCGCTCGCGGCACGGTTCGTGAAGAGCGGCTGCACACACACCGGCGCCCCCGTCCCATCGGTACGCAGCACCACAAGGTTCAGGTGGGGGTTCGCGTTGTCCGTGATGGCCACATACTCATAACCGGTCGACGGCCCGAAGAACACCGGCGTCGCCCCACTGCCCCAGGACAGCTGCCCCGGCTTGCGAGCAGCCCCACGGTCGTACGCATAACGCCAGCGCAGCGTGACATCCGCGGTGTTGAAGACGTAGACAGCCCGGTCACTGGTGACCGCGAACCGCCCCGGCACCGTGGAGATGCTGTTGGCGATCTTCTCCCCGGCCGGCAGTTGATAGGTCACCGCCGCACCGGTGGACGTGTCGACCGCGCCGACCTTGCCGGCCGCCGTGACGAACCACACCCGCCCGTCGTACGCCGGGATCACCCCGACGACGGCGTCACTCGCGTCGATCACACCACTGAGCGGAGTCTTCTCGACGACGGTCAGCGTGCCACCGGTGTGCGCGATCCGCAGCAGGTCCCGGTTCCCGTCGACGATCACCACCCGATCCAGGTTGTCGACGTACGCGTAGACCCCGCCCAGCAGCGTCCCCTTGGCGATCGACAGCTTGGCCAGTGAGCTGCCGTTCGTCTTGTCGAGCAGATGCAGGGCCGGCGCCTGTCCGATGTATTCGGTGCAGAGGCCGAGCAGCTGGCCGTCGGCGCCGTGCAGCAGCGTCGGGCAGGCCGACAGCAGCGTCGACCGGGTCACCTTGACCGAGCTTCCGGCCGGCCCACGACCGGTGAACGTCTTCGCCGACGCGCTGTCGCCGTGTGTGGAGGCACCGCCGGCCGGTGCGGTGTAGGGGTTCTGCGGAGCGGCGGGGCCGGATGCCACGGCGGCCGCGAACGCCGGCGCGGGCACCACGCCGAACGCCAGGGTGAGCGCGACAGCCGCGCCGGCCGACCGGATCAAGAGATTCATGGTCGTGAGATTAAGCGGATTGTCTCAACCTGTCTATATGACCTATGGAACTTGTAGGGAATCCGGAAGTGTTCAAGAACTGACAGCGCTGGAGTCAGGTAGGTGCCAATGTTCCAGGTATCCGATGGTTGCCGCCTGAGGAGGAACAGTGACCGAACCCGTCCGCGCCGAACTACGACGATCGGGTGGTTATGCCGGCCGATCCCTGCACGTCGTCATGGACTCCCCGACCCTGCCCGAGCCCGATGCCCGCCGACTCACTCAACTCGTCCGCGGTCTCGATCTGACCCGCCTCGGCGCGAAGATCGTGGCACCCTGCGATGCCGACCTGGTCCGATACGACCTCGCCCTCCAATGTGGCGGGCGACATTGGCGTGGCACGGTCGCAGAACCGACCGTGCCACCCGAGTTACGTCCTCTGCTGCGGTTCCTGACCCAGGCCGCGTTGATCAGGCGCTGACGTAAGTCGCCAGGTGCTGACCGGTCAGCGTCGACCGGTCAGCCACCAGGTCGGCCGGCGTCCCCTCGAAAACGATCCGGCCACCGTCATGGCCCGCGCCCGGACCCAGATCGATGATCCAGTCCGCGTGCGCCATCACCGCCTGGTGGTGCTCGATGACGATCACCGACTTGCCGGAGTCGACGAGCCGGTCCAGCAGCGCGAGCAGCTGTTCCACATCGGCCAGGTGCAGGCCGGTGGTCGGCTCGTCAAGCACGTAGACGCCACCCTTGTCGCCCATGTGCGTGGCCAGTTTCAGCCGCTGCCGCTCGCCGCCGGAGAGCGTGGTGAGCGGCTGACCCAGGCTCAGATAGCCGAGGCCGACGTCGACGAGCCGCTTCAGGATCGCGTGCGCGGCCGGGATGCGCGCCTCGCCCTCGCCGAAGAACTGTTCAGCATCGGTCACCGACAGACCCAGGACCTCACTGATGTCCTTGCCGCCGAACTTGTACTCCAGCACCGCCGCCTGGAACCGCTTGCCCTCGCACTCCTCGCACGGCGTCGCCACACCGGCCATCATCGCCAGGTCGGTGTAGATCACGCCGTTGCCGTTGCACGTCGGGCACGCGCCCTCCGAATTCGCGCTGAACAGCGCGGGCTTAACCCCATTGACCTTTGCGAACGCTTTGCGGATCGGTTCCAGCATGCTTGTGTACGTGGCCGGATTGCTGCGTCGTGAACCGCGGATCGGCACCTGATCGACCGACACGACGCCGGACTCCGCGGGGATCGAACCGTGGATCAAGGAGCTCTTGCCGGACCCGGCCACTCCGGTGACCACGCATAGCACACCGAGCGGAACGTCGACGTCCACGTCCTGGAGGTTGTGCCGGCCGGCGCCACGGATCTGCAGCTGGCCCGTGGCGGCGCGGACCTTCTCCTTGAGCCGGGCGCGGTCGTCGAGATGACGACCGGTCAGCGTGTCACTCTTGCGCAGCTCTTCGACCGTACCCTCGAAGCAGATGGAGCCGCCGGCGGTGCCGGCGCCGGGACCGAGATCGATCACCCGGTCGGCGATCGCGATCGCCTCCGGCTTGTGCTCGACCACGAGGACCGTGTTGCCCTTGTCGCGCAGCCGCAGCAGCAGCTCGTTCATCCGCTGGATGTCGTGCGGGTGCAGCCCGATCGTCGGCTCGTCGAAGACATAGGTGACATCGGTGAGCGCCGAGCCGAGATGCCGGATCATTTTCGTACGCTGGGCCTCGCCGCCGGAGAGCGTGCCCGAGGGCCGGTCCAGGGAGAGGTATCCGAGCCCGATCTCGACGAACGAGTCCAGCGTGTGCTGGAGCTTGCCGAGCAGCGGCGCCACGCTGGACTCCTTGAGCTCTTTCACCCAGGCGGCCAGGTCACTGATCTGCATCTGGCAGGCGTCCGCGATGCTGATCCCGTTGACCTTGGACGATCGGGCCGCCTCGCTCAGCCGGGTGCCGCCGCACTCGGGGCAGGCGGTGAACGTGATCGCCCGTTCCACGAAGGCCCGGATGTGCGGCTGCATCGCGTCCACGTCCTTCGACAGGAAGGACTTCTGGATCTGCAGGATCAGACCGAGATAGGTCAGGTTGATCCCGTCGACCTTGATCTTCGTGGCCTCCTTGTAGAGGAGGTCGTTCAGTTCCTTCTTGGTGAACTCGCGGATCGGCTTGTCCGGGTCGAAGAAGCCACAGCCCCGGAAGATGCGGCCGGACCAGCCGTCCATGCTGTAACCGGGAATGGTCAGCGCGCCGCCGTTCAGCGACTTGCTGTCGTCGTAGAGCGCGGTGAGGTCGAAGTCGGTCACCGAGCCGCGGCCCTCGCAGCGCGGGCACATGCCGCCCACGATGCTGAAGCTGCGCCGTTCCTTGGTGGTGACCCCACCCTTTTCCAGGGTGACCGCGCCGGCGCCGGAGATCGACGCCACGTTGAACGAGAACGCCTGCGGCGACCCGATGTGCGGCTGCCCGAGCCGGCTGAACAGGATGCGCAGCATCGCGTTCGCGTCGGTGGCCGTGCCGACCGTCGACCGGGGGTCGGAGCCCATCCGCTCCTGGTCCACGATGATCGCGGTGGTCAGCCCGTCGAGCACGTCCACGTCCGGCCGGGCAAGGGTGGGCATGAACCCCTGCACGAACGCGCTGTACGTCTCGTTGATCATCCGCTGCGACTCGGCGGCGATGGTGCCGAACACCAGGGAGCTCTTGCCCGAACCGGAGACACCGGTGAAAACGGTCAGACGCCGTTTCAGGATCTCGACGGTCACGTCCTTGAGGTTGTTCACCCGCGCGCCCTGCACCCGGATCAGATCGTGGCTGTCCGCGACGTGCGTTTCCGTGCTCATCGTGTCCCCTCTGTCGGCAGCGCCGTCAACGGTAGTCAACGCTGGTTGTGCTCGCTTCTCGATTCCTGCTCTGCTCATGCTGGAACACTCGTTCTGTTCTTGCTGGAACACTTGCTCTGCTCCTGCTGGAACACTCAAGTGATGCGGTGTGAGGCCGATCGGACCGGCCCGACGGTTCCCGACCCCTCAGGCAGGCCGATGAGCATCAACAGTTATCCGGTCCGTTCCGGCGCGTTCGCCGCCGGCTATCTCCTCATCGCCTGGGCCGTGGCAGGGCCGCTGTCGCTGAGTCCGATCATGCTGCCGGCGGTGGCGGTCGCCGCCCTCTGGCTGGTGGCCCAGAACAAGTACGGCCGGCACCGCCTCGACGTCATCATGCTCGCCACGGCGGCCGCGGTCGCGGCCACGCTGAACGGCGCGGGTCTACTGCTGGCACTCACGTACGCGGTGGTCGCGACCATCCCCGGTGTGCTGTTCGTAATGATGCTGAACCGGATGCTGCCCGGGTACTGGCTCGGCCACGGTGACCGATTCCGGCAGCGTAACGCGGTGTTCGCCCGGCTCGCTGCCTCGGCCGGGGCGGCAGCGTTCTCGGGCGTGGTGCTCCAGACGGTCGTCGACCCGGAGGCACTGACGTTCGGTGGATCCGTGTTCGTCACGATTCGCGACACCGCGCTGATCATGCTGGTGGTGTGGGCGGTCCGGCAGTACCGGCTGAGCAAGGAGCCCCAGCGAGGCGGCCTGTCGGTCGTGCGCTGAGTCGGGTCTCCGACACGCCCACGCTCACTGTCCGATTAGCGTCGGTTCCAGAGCGTGAATGAACCGCTACGTGAGGTTGAAGTACGGAGGACGAGGGGCATAAGCCGGGATAACCCCGATTTCTGAGAGGTGAGCGATGACCACCACGACTGACCAGCTCAACACCCTGCCGGCGACCCACTCCCGTACGCGCCAGGCGGTGTCGGCCGCGAGCACGAAAGCGACCTCCACCGCCCGCAGCAATCCGAAGTCGACAACCGCGGCCCTCCTGGCCCTGGCCGGCGCGGCAGTCGCCGCTGTCGTCCTGGGCCGCCGCCGAACCGCCGCCAAGGCGGCACCACGGAGCAAACTCGCGGCCCTGCTGAACCGCTGAGCCGACTGTTCGACCGACCGCCGCTGCCCGGATTGCCCGGGCAGCGGCGGTTCGGCTTTCTGGTTCTCGTCGCTTACCTGGCCGGCCCCGTCTTACCTGGCCGGCGCGATCTGCGTCAGGTGCGCTCTCCGGTGATGTAGTCGGCGAGCGTGCTCCGCTCGGACTCCAACTCGTCGATCCGGTTCTTCACCACGTCCCCGATGCTGACAACCCCCCGCAGCAGCCCGTCGGCGACCACCGGCACATGCCGGAATCGATGCTCGGTCATCAACCGCTCGACATCCTCCAGCTGCGCGTCCGGAACCACCGTCCGCACCTGCGTCGTTTGAATCGCGCTCACCTGCTCCGTCAGCACCGCCGCACCCCGCGCGGCAAGAGCCCGCACGATGTCCCGCTCACTGACGATGCCCTCAACCGCCGAACCTTCCCGCGACACCACCACCGCACCGATCCGATGGTGTGCGAGAACCTCAACCAGCCGCGCCACCGTAGTCTCCGGCGGCACAGTGACCACCTGATCACCCTTGACTCGAAGAATGTCGCTGATCCGCATCGTCGTCCCTCCCTGCACTGGGTCGGCACCGTACCCACCTCTATGCCGAACCCCCACCTCCCTGTCAAGAACCCCAAATTTCAGAACCCCAATT
Source organism: Actinoplanes lutulentus (assembly GCF_003259845.1). Taxonomy (GTDB): domain Bacteria; phylum Actinomycetota; class Actinomycetes; order Mycobacteriales; family Micromonosporaceae; genus Actinoplanes; species Actinoplanes lutulentus. The sequence continues at coordinate 604 of NZ_QLMJ01000021.1, read as the reverse complement.
CCGTACGCCCCAACAAGCCCAAATCCCCAGGCCCAGCCCCCAGCCCACCCAAAGCAGCCGCCCTCCACAAGCCAGCCAAACGTGAACCCACCAACCAGCCAGGAAGAAGCAGCACCCCCGGAGCAGGCCCCACACCAACCACCCCACGCGCCGCAGCGTGGCCGCAACGGCTCGCGAGCGAGACGGCAAAATGACCGAGCCGCAACGGCGAGAGGACCGACAAGGGTAAGAACGCCAGCAAAGGCTGAGTGGCGAGACGCAGCGTGCAGGAGTCGCATCGCGCTGAACTAGCGCAGGCAGCGACGTGGCCGGCGCGGACCGGCCAAAGGTTGAGGAGTTTCCTCGACCACCAGGCGTGAGAGAAAGTCGGCCAGGTGAGCAAGGTTGTGGGGCGGGGATGGGTCACGCAGGGATCAAGCCTGACCGCCCTGCGTGGCCCATCCCCGCCCCACAACCGTCCCAGCCGGCAGCAAAAAACGGCCTGGAAATGCAGAAAGCCCACCCGGATACCCGGGTGGGCTTTCATACAAGTTGAGTCCGGCGGCGTCCTACTCTCCCACACCCTCCCGAGTGCAGTACCATCGGCGCTGGAGGGCTTAGCTAC
>NZ_QLMJ01000020.1 GCF_003259845.1 Actinoplanes lutulentus | reverse complement strand
TAACGTTCGGGCAGGTCACGCCACGGCGAGCCGGTCCGCTTGACCCAGCAGATTGCGTTGATGACCTGCCGATGATCACGCCACTGCCCGCCACGGACGGGCTGCGCCGGCAACAACGGCTCCAGCACAGCCCATTCCTCGCTGCTCAGATCACCACGTGCCACACCGGTTCAACGATCGTCATCCATGATCGCCACGCATGATCCGCGGGACAGAACCTAGTACTGCAACGGCACTTCATCTCAGTGGATAGCCGCGGCGTTTGTAGTGGCTGAGGCGGGCTTGGTGTTGACGTCGTCGTCGCCAGCGTGACCACCACCAGATGTGTTTGGGCTGGTGGCGGCGGACGAACAGTGCGGCCAGCAGGCGCCGGATCTCCGGTACCGTGTAGCCGATCATCATGTCGTTCCCGCTGCTGTTTGCTGTTGCCCGGTCAGAGTCCGGGCGACGACGAGCCAGGCGTAAGCGGCCATCGACAAGGTGATGTGGGCGTACCACGCCCGCCAGTCCCGGACCTGGTACTCGTCGAGGCCGGCTTGGCCTTTGGCCTGCTGGAAGCATTCCTCGACCGCCCAGCGGGTACCGGCGATCCGGGCCAGGTCCATCAGCCGGGTCTTGCGCGGGCCGTAACAGACGTAGTAGGCCAGCTCGCCGGTGCTCATGTTGCGCCTGGCCAGCAGCCAGTGCCCACGGCCGGGCCGCCAGAACACCCGGATCGGCACCCGCGCCCACCAATACTCCCGCGGTCCGTGAGCACCGAGACCAGCAGAGATCCGTGACCAGGCACGGCCCGGCAGCGATGCGATCAGTTCGTCGACGCGGGCTCGGCCCATGCTGGTGGTAACCACGTCGTCGTTGCACCGCGTCGCCACCACATGGGCCTGGTCGTGGTCCTCGAGCCAGACCCGCAACGACTTCGACTGCCCATACGCCTCGTCCATCGTCACCCACGCCGCCGCAACCCCAGCGGCGAACGCCCGTTGCAGCATCTCCCTCGCCATCTGCACCTTGGTCGCGAAGCCGACCTCGTCCGGGACCCCGGCCGCCCGGCAGCGGTCACGGTCATCGGTCCACGCCGCCGGCAGATACAGCTGCCGGTCGATCAGCGCGTGTCCCCGCGTCGACCGGTAGGCCAGGAAGACCCCGATCTGGCAGTTCTCGATCCGCCCGGCTGTCCCGGAGTACTGCCGGGCCACCCCGGCGGACTTCACGCCCTTCTTCAGGAAGCCGGTGTCATCGATGATCAGCACACCGTTCTGGTCGCCTAGGTGCCCGATCACGTAGTCGCGCACCTCGTCGCGGACGGCGTCGATGTCCCAGTCGGCCCACCGCAACAGCCGCTGCATCCCGTCCGGCGACAGGTCACCGGCCTGCTCCGCCAGGGTCCAGCCATTCTTACGATCGAGGCCGGCGACCAGCCCGGACAAATACTGCCGGGCCCGTCGCCGCGGTTCCGACCTGGTGAAACGATCCGCGAACCGGGCATGCAACCGGTCCAGCTCTCCAGACCACTGATCGACCTCGATCGCCGTCACGAACCACTCAACGAGCCGATCATCGATACGTATCGCCTGATGAGTGCCGTTGCAGTACTAGGCGTCGGCGGGGTTTTGCCGCGGTCGGCGAGGAGGAGGCTGTATCGCAGCAGGGCGGCGTGGTCGCCGCTGACGGCTCGTTGTCGCAGTTGCTCTTCTTGGCCGGTCGTTGCGAGGTGTTCTGTCAGGGCGACATGGTGGTGGCGATACGGGTCACGGTTGGGCTCCGCGACGCTTCCGGAACTCTGATCCGGCACGGGTGCCGCCGTCGACCAGGATGTCCACGCCGGTCAGGTAGCCCGGCGCCGTGCCGGCGCAGAAGGCAAGCACGGCAGCGATCTCTTCCGGCTTGCCGAACCGCTTGATGGCTGAGACCTTCAGGAATTCGGCGGCACCGTGATTCTCCTCGAGCCGGCCCATCGCGGTGTCGAAGCTTCCGGGCGAGACCGACACGATGCGGGCGCCCCGTTTGCCGAATGCGACCGCCTGCGCGCGGGTGTACCAAAGGACGAAGGCCTTGCTGATGCCGTAGGCGATCCCGGAGTGCAGCTTGCGGCCCCCGATACGCGCACGTCGGACGATCGCCTGTTCGAACGCCGCCGGATTCGTCTCCGCCAGCCGGAAGGAACCGAACGGGATCAGGATCTTGGGCAGCCCGTGGCCTGCCGTCGAGGCGACGTTGACGAGGACGTCGCCGTCTCCTGCGCGGGCGAGGAACGCCTGTGTCACGTTGACCGTTCCCGTGCCGTTGATGCGGGCGACGCGGTCGGCCGTTCCCATCTGCGGACTGATACCTGCGGCGTGCACGACGGCGCGGACGTGGTGGCCGCCGCGGGCCGCCTCGTCGAGCAGCCGCTCGACGGAGGCCCGGTCGGTGATGTCGCACACCGCTGAGCTTGCTTCGATCCCACCGGCGGTGAGTTCGGCGACTGCGGCATCGAGACGCTGCTGATCAAGGTCGGCGATCACTACACGGTGGTCGTTTCCCAGGATCTTCGCGGTGGCCAAACCCATGCCACCGGCCCCTCCGGTGATGATGGCGGTGTACGTCATGTGTTGTGCCTTTCGCTTCGTACCGGGGTGAGGGTGGGGGTCAGGACTCGGAGCGGCCGAGCAGGGTGCGGATGACCACGGAGGTCGGTGCGGGGCGGGCGCCGGGCGTGAGGGCGCGGAAGAGGACGGTCCCGATCAGGGCGTCCGCGATCGCGGTGGTGTCACCGTGCGGGCCGACCTGTCCGGCCGACACGCCCTGGGCGAGCCGGTCGACGAGCGCTGCGTGATATGGGCCGGTGCTCATCTCGTAGAGCAGACGGGCGTCGGCCTCGTTGTCGGAGGCCGCGGTCACCAGTGCGAGCATCAGCGCTCCGGCCTGCGGATCGTTCAGGGAGAGCATGATCTCGTCGAGCCAGGCGGTCAGGTCGTGCTGGAGGTGTCCGGTGTCCGGGATTGGCACCGGAGGCAAGGTCAGTTCGCCGTTCACCACCAGCTCAGCGACTATGAGCTCCTTCGACGCCCACCAGCGGTACACCGTTTGACGCCCGCTGCCGGCGCGCGCCGCGATCGCCTGGACGGTCAGCTGCTCGTACCCGGATTCGGCGATCAGATCACGGGTGGCGGCGAGGATTGCGCGTCGCGACTGCTCGCTGCGGGGCCGTCCTCGGCCGGCCTCAGCCATGCTCTTGATCTCGGCTCACGGAATTACGATACATGTGACTCGTATATCGCCCGGCATCCCCTGTTCGGCTCGTAGGGCAACACCTCACACCCGCCACCGATCATTGACCCGATAACTTACGTACCGTAATTTAGCGACAAATGGGGGCCGTGAGCGACATCCCGCCCGGCGGTCTCGCTGTGCGGGTGATCGAGCCGTTCGCAGCGTTCGAAGTCCGACCGCTCACCATTCAAAGACGAGGAAGACTTCCCGTGAGCATGAAGATGAACCCGACCGGCGCCGGCCCAGGGCTGAGGCAGCGACACGGCCGCCCCGCGGTCTTCCGTACCGAATCTGCGCTCGCAGCCTGCGACGTTCACCGAATGAACCCGGCGCGGCAGTCGTGACACCACGCATCGTCGTCTTCGGCGCCAGCGGATACACCGGTGAACTCGTCTCGCGCGCGTTGGTCGCACGAGGCGTGAAACCGGTACTCGCGGGCCGTTCCGCCGAGAAACTCGAACGACTCGCGGCCCAACTCGGGAACCTCGAAACCCAGATCGCCGATGTCGACCGGCCAAAGAGCGTGCGCGCGCTAGTGGAAGCGGGCGACGTCCTGATCGCCACGGTCGGCCCGTTCGCACGCTGGGGAGGACCCGCCGTCGAGGCCGCGATCGACGCCGGAGCGCACTACCTCGACTCGACCGGCGAACCCGCGTTCATTCGCGCGGTGTTCGACCGCTACGGACCGCAAGCGGCGAGCGCGCACGTCGCGTTGCTACCCGCTTTCGGCTACGACTGGCTGCCCGGGAATCTGGCCGGAGCACTCGCCTTGAGTGATGCCGGTCCCGGCGCGCGGCGCGTCGAGATCGGCTACTTCAGTCGCCGGGCCGGTGGCGTCAGCGGCGGAACCCGCGCGAGCCTCGCCGGTGCCGTACTGGACCGATCGTTCGCCTTCCGCGGCGGCCGTCTGCGTGCAGAGCGGACGGGGGCGCGCGTGCGCAGCTTCCGGATCGGGCCGCAGGAAAGTCGCTATGGGTTGAGCGTGGGTGGGACCGAGCACTTCGGTCTGCCCGCGGAGTTCCCCGCCGTACGCGATGTCGGGGTTTTCCTTCCCGCCCTGGCAGCTCCGATGATCCGCGCGATGCCGGTGCTGTCGCTGCTTCTCACGGGGATAACCGGGATAGGTCCCGTCCGTAATGCACTCGAGTCCGCCGTTCACCGTCGTGTTCTCGGCTCTTCGGGCGGCCCAAGTGCCGAAAGCCGGGCCGAGAGCAGTTCAGTGGTCATCGCTGAGGCGTTCTCGGAGTCGGATGAGCTGCTTCAGCGTTGCCGACTGGAGGGCGTCAACGGGTACACCTTCACCGGCGACATCCTTGCCTGGGCCGCCACCCGGATCGCCGACGGCGGACTCTTGGACACTGGTGCGCTGGCGCCTGTCTCCGCCTTCGGTCTACCGGTGTTGGAGGCCGCGGCGGCCGAGTCGGGCTTCGTACGGGCATCCTAGGGTGACGGCGCGGGCGACCCCTGCGTGGCGTCACTCGATACGGGGCCTCACTCAAGGCCGAGAGGGTAGGGCTTGCCATGACCACCGATAGCGTCGCGAAGCCGCCGGTTCGCCGGCGCATGTCCAGCAGCCGGCGATATTCGCAACTGCTGGACGTGGCCGAGCGACTCTTCGTGGAGCAAGGTTTCGGCTCGGTCTCCATGGACGACATCGCCCGCGCGGCTGATGTGACCAGGCCGGTCGTCTACAACCACTTCCAGACGAAGGAAGGCGCGTACATCGCCTGCGTGAAGCGTGTGTATGAGCGCTACAACGATGCTCTCGGTGCGGCGGTCGACCGGGCCGAAGGAGCCGTCGATCGGCTCCGGGCAGGGGCGGACTTCTTCTTCTCCACGGTCGAGGTCGACAGGGACCGCTGGGTTCTGCTCTTCACCAGCGCTTCGGTACTGCGCGGCGAGTATGCGAGCGAGTTGGCGTCGCTGCGCTTGCAGCACATCGAGTCGATCATCGTCCTGCTGAGGGCGGCGGCGCCGGGGGCTCCTGCGGATCTGCTCGAGGCATCCGGTCACGCGATGTCCGGCGTGGGTGAGCGCTTGGGCCACTGGTGGCTCTCACGACCGGACCTGAGCAGGTCGGACATCGTCGACTACTACGTGAAGATCCTGCTGGACGGTCTCGGGCGCTGGGTCGAGACCGACTGAGAGCGTCGACGACTGTCTTTTCTCACTGATGGATCACGCACCACGGTCCAGGAGTGGGGGGCGCCGGCCACTTATCACCCGGTTCGACGTGCACACGGTTCCCGCGATCAGTCGGTCACTTCGATGTTCGCCACGGCGGTGCCGTGGTTACGGCTCGTCGCGGTGACGCGGATGTGGCCCGGTGACCCGCCGGCACGGATCACGGCAAGCGCGCGTCCACGGAAGGTGGTGTGCTCGGCATCGGTGAACGACTCCTCGGTGGCCGTGGCTCCGCTGCCGAACCCGGCGAGCGTCGCCGGGCCCTCGACCTGCACGGTGATGAGGTCCGCGACGGCCGAGTCGACCACCCCTTCGTCGTCGGCGAGTTCCAGCCGTAGGAAGGCGAGTTCCTGGACGGCCGCTGCCAGCCGCTGTGTTTCGGCCACGACCCGCAGCCGGACCGGGCCGGCCGAACGCAGCGATGACCGCCCGGTCTCGCGGCCGGCCCGATAGGCGACCGCCTCGATGGTTCCCGGGCGGTAGGGGGTACGGAACCGGGCCACGAAGCCGTATTTCCCACCTGCCGGCCGACGGCCGATCGAACGGCCGTTGACCAGGAGCTCGATCTCGTCGTCCGCGGTGTAGACCTCAACTTCGGCGGGGCGCCCTCCGTGCCCGTACCAGGACCAGCTGGGTACTGCGTCGGTGGAGCGCCAGGTGGTTCGGGCGACGGGTCCTGCGGGGACGTCCAGCGGGCGGACCGCGATCGCCGGTTCGGTGAGCAGACCCCACGCCGCGCGGGCGAGCAGGATCGGCGCACCCGGTTCGCCGGTGATGTCGATGGCGCCGGTTCCGGAGGTCAGCTGCGGGTAAGCCTTGAGATAGGGGGCGCGCCGGGTGCCGTAGATCCAGGATCCGCCACCGGCTTCACCGAGGTAGTCCCAGCCGGCCCACATGAAGTCGCCGATCAGCGCGGGTAGCTGCTCGACCAGCGGCCAGATCCGGGCGATGTCGCCCGGCATCGACTCGGTGCCCACCATCACCCGCCGAGGGTGCAGCTTGGCATCGATCGGGTAGCGCGGTGTGCCGTAGTTGTATCCGGCGACGTCGACGTGTTCGAACAGTTCCCGGGTGGCGCGGTCGGCGGCGCGGAGACGGGGGAACACCTTCGCGAGCATCCCGAACCGGTTCGAGATGACGTTGAGCGTGGTGCTGGTCATGTCCGGTGCGGCCTTCGCCGCGGCGGCCGGTTCCTCCTGTTTGCCGGAGCCGGCGAGACCGGCGAAGGTCGCGGCGACCATGTTGACGCCGATGGTGACCGCGCGGGTGGGATCAAGGGTGTGCAGTTCCGCGGCGAGTTCTGCTGCGACGAGACGCCCGCGCGGTGTGAGTGCCTCGCCGTTCTCGTTGCCGATGGAGTACATCAGAACGCTGGGGCGGTTGCGGTCCTTGGCCACGAGCGCGGCGGCCTCCCGGCGCCAGGTCGGGTCGAAGTGCTCGGCGTCGTCGTGGTCGGTCTTGTGGTCGTACCAGCCGTCGAAGAGTTCGTCCATGACGTACATGCCGAGTTCGTCGCAGGCATCGAGCAGGGCTCGTGCGGCGGGGTTGTGGGCGCTGCGGATCGCGTTGTAGCCGTTCTCCTTGAGGATCCTGACCCGGCGAAGTTCGGCCGCCGCGAAGGTCGCCGCGCCGAGCACGCCGCTGTCGTGGTGCACGTTGGCGCCCCTGAGCAGCACCGGCGTCCCGTTGATCCGGAGGCCGTGGGTGGCATCCAGGTCGATCGTGCGCAGCCCGACCCGCAAGGTTCGCCGGTCGAGGGTCTCCTGCGCACGGCTGACCAGCACCTCGAGGTCGTACCGGGCGGGGTTTTCGGCGGACCACAGCTCCGGCGATGTGACGGTGAGGGGCAATGCGGCGTCATGTCCGGAGGTGCTCGCTGAGGCGCTCGTCACCTCGGCGCCGTCCCGGCTGAGGACGACCGTGACGTCGAGGGGCTCGCCCTTCGGATTGACCAGCCGCACCTGCACGATGGCGTGCGCGTCAGCAGCGGTGTCGATGGTCTGGAAGGTGACGCCGTCGCGGTCGATGTGCACGGTGTCACGGACGTCGAGCCAGACGGGCCGGTAGATGCCCGACCCGGTGTACCAGCGCGAGTTGGGCGTCACGGCGTTGTCGACGGTGACCTCGATCAGGTGCTGCGCTCCCGGCCGGAGGTACGGGTCGAGTCGCACCTCGAACTCGGCGTAGCCGCTCAGCGATCCGCCGATGTCGTGTCCGTCGAGCAGGACCCGGCTGTGCCGGTAGACGCCCTCGAAGAAGAGGCTGATCTGTTTGCCGTCGAGGTCGGTGGGCGCGGTCCAGCTCTTGCGGTACCGGTAGCCGCCGCCGGGGAAGTAGGCGCCGTGTGCCCAGGCGGGCGCGTCGGCCCGGCGCGTCTCGTGGATCATGGCGTCATGGGGAAGGTCGACCGTCGTGTACTCGTCGTCGCCCTCACGGCCGAACTGCCAGCCGTCGTTGAATGTCGTAGTCGTCATGCCGCTCATGCCTTCTGTCGTGACGATGCTCGGCCCGTTCCGAGGGCCTGCCCCAGCCATTCACGCGCTCGCGCGAGGTAGGCGAGGGCGAGCCGGGTACCGGCTCCCCAGGACTGGAAACCGTGCGGCGCGCCGTCGACCAGGTCGACCGTGACCGGTACACCCGCCTCACGGAGCCGGCGAGCGTATTCGAGGTCTTCGTCGGCGAACAGGTCGACGCCCCCGACACCGATCCACGCCGGTGGGAGCCCGCTCAGATCGGAGCGGCGTGCGGGTACCGCACCGTGCGACACGATCTCAGAGCCGGGTTCCGTGCCCAGGTAACTGCGCCAGCCGAACCTGTTGTTGCGGTTGTTCCACACCGGGTGTGCGCGTTCGTCGATGTCGGCGCGGATGACGGTGCGGTCATCGAGCATCGGGCACATCAACCATTGCGCGCACGGCTCGGGAAGCCCCTCGTCGTGCAGCCGCTGGGTGAGCGACGCCGCCAGGCCACCGCCGGCGCTCTCACCACCGATCGCCAACCGCGTGGGGTCCACGCCGAGACGCTCGGCATTACGGCGCAGCCACAGCCAGCCGGCCGCGCAATCGTCCAGGGGCGCGGGGTACGGGTGCTCCGGCGCACGGCGGTATTCGATCGAGGCGACGACGATGCCGAGATCACGAACCACGTCGGCGAGCATGAGATCGTCCATCACCGGCTCGCCGGCCACCGTCCCTCCGCCGTGGATCCACAGCATCCCGGCGCCGCTCGCGGTGCCGGTGGGGCTGTACAGACGGACCTTCACGTCACCGTCGGCGACGATATCGATCGTCACACCGTCATACCGACGGGTGCGGGAAAGCCGTGTCGCGGCACGGGCGAACAGCAGCACCGGCCGCCGGTCCAGCGCGACTGTCGGGAAGCGGCGCAACGCCGGAAGCAGTTCGGGCGCGACATCGTGTGGGTTCTTCATTGCCGATCTCCTTGGACGCTGCTCATTGGCCGGGGTACCGGGGACCGGGCTCGGGCTGTGGCCAGATCGCCTGATTGCCGGGGCGCGCCCACATGAACGGGGTACGCGGGTCGCGCCTATCTTCTGCGCAAATCGGCCTACCGATCGGTAGATTGCGCCGTGAGCGCGCGCCCGTCCAGGCCCCTATCTTCCTACCGGTAGATATCTTTGTGCCGCCCGTTGACCTGAGCGCAACGTCGCCGTAATTTCTATCTACCGGTCGGCAGGTAAATCGTCCGCGGAGCGCGGCTGCCCCGCCGTCTCGGCACTCGAACCACGGAATCGAACAGAGCGGGTTCCCGGCTCCGGCTATCGGCGTACCGGACCACGACTTCCTTCAACAAACCGACAACAACCGCGGGCGACGGTCCACGTGACCGCCGCACCCGCCGAACGGGAGTACCGACATGGCACGCACCGGCATCAACACCTTCGGCGACCTCGCTCGGCGGATCCGCTCGGGTGAGCTCACCGCCGCCGAGGCCGCCCATCTACTCATCGCCGAGATGACCGACGACGAGTTGCTCTGGGTGCTCGACGGTGACGTTGCACCCCGGTCGATGGCCCAGCTCCCAGGAAAGATCAAAGCGGGGCCGATCGTCGGCGGGGCGATCGAACGCCTCGGAATCCCCGGCATCCGGTTCACCGACGGGCCTCGCGGCGTGGTCATCGACGGGTCGACCGCGTTCCCGGTCAGCATGGCGCGCGGCGCGACCTGGGATCCCGACCTCGAACAACAGGTCGGCACCGCGATGGGCCTGGAGGCCCGCGCCCACGGTGCCAACTACTCCGGCGCCGTCTGCATCAACCTGCTGCGGCACCCCGCCTGGGGACGCGCCCAGGAGACGTACGGCGAGGATCCGGTCCTCATCGGCGCGATGGGCGCCGGGCTCACCCATGGGCTGCGGCCCAACGTGATGGCCTGCGTCAAACACTTCGCCCTCAACTCGATGGAGAACGCCCGCTTCCGCGTCGACGTCACCGTCGACGAGCACGCCCTGCACGAGGTGTACCTGCCGCACTTCAAGGCGGTGATCGACGCCGGCGCCGAATCCGTGATGAGCGCCTACAACTCCGTCAACGGCCAGTTCATGGACGTCAACAAGGTGCTGCTGACCGACATCCTGCGCGACGAGTGGGGCTTCGACGGGTTCGTCACCAGCGACTGGGTCTTCGGCACCCACGACGGACTCGAAAGCCTCGAAGCCGGCCTGGACGTCGAGATGCCGCTGCGGCTGCTGCGCGCCCGGGAGCTGCCGGCGGCGTTGAAGGACGGCCGTCTGTCCCGCGACACCGTGATCCGCTCAGCGCACCGCATCCTGCGCACCACTCTCGGCCACGCCGCAACCCGTGACCTGGAGGAGCCCTCGGCCGACGTGATCGCCGGCCCCGTCCACCGCGCTCTCGCCCGGACCGTCGCCACGAGAGCGATGGTGCTGCTCAAGAACGACACGGTCGGCAACGCACCCATCCTCCCGCTCGACCCGGCGATCAAACGGCTCGCGGTGATCGGCAAACTCGCCGGGCAGGCGAACACCGGCGACCACGGCTCGTCGCTGGTGCACCCGCCGGCCACCAGCTCGCCGTTGGACGGGCTGCGTGAGGCGCTGCCCGGTGTCGAGATCGTGCACGCCGACGGCACCGACGTCACGGCGGCCGTCGCCGCGGCCACCGCAGCCGACGCAGCCATCCTGGTCGTCGGCATGGACCACGACGACGAGGGCGAACGTGTCGAGAACGACGACATCAACCTCGACGTCTTCGGCTTCCCGTTCACCTTCGGCCCGTTCAAGTGGGCGATGAACAAGCTGGCGAAAAAGCGCAGCCAATTCGGCCGTGGCGGCGACCGCGACGCGCTGACCCTGCACCCCGGCGACGAGCGGCTGGTCGCCGCGGTCGCCGACGCGAACCCCCGGACCGCGGTGGTGCTGATCGGCGGCAGCGCCATCATCGTCGAGGCCTGGCGTACGAAGGTCCCCGCCATCCTGCACGCCTGGTACCCCGGCATGGAGGGCGGCCGGGCCCTCGCCGACGTACTCACCGGCGCCGCCGAGCCCGGCGGCCGGCTGCCGGTGTCCATCCCCACCAGTGCCGAGCACCTGCCGCCCTTCGACGCCGAAGCGCGCACCATCGTCTACGACGCATCGTGGGGACAGCGAAAACTCGACCACGACGGAAACACCGCGGCCTTCCCGTTCGGCTTCGGGCTCGGCTACACCACCTTCGAGCACGAACTCGTCGACCACCGGGTCACCGAGACGGACGGCACGGCGACGGTACGGGTGCGCAACACCGGGCCGCGCACCGGATCGACCGTGGTGCAGATCTACGCCGCCGACACCTCGGCCGCGCGGCCCGTACCTCAGCTGATCGGCTTCCGCCGCGTCGACCTCGCACCGGGAGCTGAAAGCACGGTCGAAGTCGCGCTCGACCTCACCCCCACCCGGCAGCGCGACCCACGGACCCACTCCTGGTCTCGCCGGCCCGGAACGTGGGGGATCCTCGCCGCCGCCCACAGCCCGAGCGCCATCGACGACGTCCAGCCGCTCGCTGTGTAGGCCATTGCTTCGCACGAGCCACCGCACCGCCCGCCCCCGAACCCGAGAGTTGGTCCAGATGTCCACCGATCTGCCTGAATCTCCTCCTCATCCCGGCACGGAGACCGTCGTGCGCTCCCGGGTCAGCCAGCGTCGCCTCGGCTACGGCCTCTTCCTCCTCGGATTCGGCTGGGTGTTCGCGAACGGCGCGCTGACCACCGTCGTGGCTGCCGCCAAGATCGCCGTTCTGGCCCCTGACGACAAAGTGTTCGTCCTCGGCGTCGGCACCGCCCTCACCGCGGTGGCGACCACGATCGCGCTCTTCGCCTGGGGAGCGGTGTCGGACCTGACCCGCAGCCGCTGGGGACGCCGCACCCCCTGGATCGTCTTCGGTGCGGTCACCGGCGCCGCGATGCTGATCCTCATGGCCCTGGCACAGTCCCTCGGCACCTTCTTCGCAGCCTGGGTCGGCTACTCGCTGCTGTTCAACGCGCTTCCGGCCGCAGCCCTGGCGGTCTTCCCGGACCGGATACCCAGCGACAGCAGGGGCACCGCCTCCGCGGTCTACGGTGGCGCCCAGGTCATCGCCGGCGCCATCGGGTCGATCGTCGCGTCACGCTTCATCAGTGACCCCGACCCGCTCCTTCCGGTGCTGGCCGTGTCCCTGCTCGTTCTGACGCTCCCCTTCGTGTTCATCGCGCCCGATCACCCGAGCACGGACCAGCCGCGGGCGAAACTGGATCTGCGCGGTCTGCTCGATGCCTTCCGGTTCCCGTCCGGCGCACCGGACTTCTACTGGGCCTTCGCCGGGCGCTTCCTGCTGCTGCTCGGCTTGTTCATAGTGCAGAGCTTCATGCTCTACCTGCTCACCGACTACATCGGGCTGTCCGACCACGATGCCGGCGACATCGTGGCGTACGCCGGGCTTGGAAGCCTGGTGACGATCACGGTCGGGACGCTGGTCGCCGGACCGGTCTCGGACCGGATCGGGCGGCGCAAAATCCCGATCTTCCTCGCCTCGGCTCTCTTCGGGATCGCCGTGGTGCTCCCGCTGGCCTGGCCGACGGCGACCTCGATGGTGATCTTCTCCGCGGTGTCCGGCCTTGGGCTCGGGGCGTTTCTCTCGGTCGACGCCGCCCTCATGACGGAGGTCCTGCCGTCGGAGGACGCTCGCGGCAAGGACCTCGGGATCCTCAACACCGCCAACACCGTGCCGCAGGTGCTCGCGCCTCTGATCACCTCAGGCATCGTCTCGGCTGGACTCGGTTATCGGCCGGTGTTCGTGATATCGCTGGTCATCATCAGCGTCGGCGCCGTCAGCATCTTCAAGATCAAATCAGTGCGCTGAGTCCCGGGACCCGCCGGCCAGATGGTCGTGCCGCTCGCCGCCGACAGCGAACGCTGACAGTCGGCGGCGAGCACCTGCGCACCGATGGACCGCACGCCCGAGCCGGGCGTTGCCCTCACCACCACGGTGCCCGGAGATCAGCGACCGGGCCACCCACGCTCCACGACCCGCTATCTACCGAGTGGTAAAGTTCTGGATCCGCCGGGTGAGGAGCCACCATGACGTCCACCGACGAGACCGAGGCCCGCCGGAAGGTACGGCTCAGCCCGGAAGTCCGCCGCGAGCAGATCATCCGGCAGGCTACCCGGCTGATCAGCGGGTCAGGTTTCAACGCGGTGTCACTGGCCGACGTCGGCGAGGCCTGCGGCATCCGTAAGCAATCCGTGCTGCACTACTTCCCGTCGATGAATCAACTGCTGCTCGCGGTGCTCGAACACCGCGACGCCCAGGACTTCGTGACGGCCGGCGAGGAACCGATGCCGGAGCCCACCCCGGCCGCAGCACGCCAATACTTCACCCGCATCTTCGAGCGCAACATCAATCAACGAGAAATCATCCGGCTCTACTACATCCTCGGCGCCGAGGCACTGTCACCGACGCATCCCGCGCACGACTACTTCACCCAGCGATCCCGGCAGGCAACGGCCGAGCTGGAAATGGCTCTCGCCTGGAAGGCCGACCCGGGTGTCGCCGCAGTCGAGCTACTCGCGTTCTGGCAGGGGCTGGAGATCGAGTGGCTGCGCAACCCCGACCTCGATCCTCTCGCTGTATGGGCGGCGTTCTGCCACCGATTCTTCGCCTGACCCACGTCGCCCCGCAAAGACGTCTGAGGTAGGCAGGTACGGGCCAGGCCCGGCACCCAGGTCAGCGACGGTGCACATGCCGGCGTCCGCGCGCACTGATTCGAACCCGTTTTCTGAGCCGGTCCCGAGATGGCGCCCGGGTGGCCCGCGATGCCCCGCGCCGCCCAAAGGTGATCCCTCCAGGTGGATGTGGTCACACCAGAGACAAGCACCCCATCGGAGACCTCCAGGTCTAGCTGTTCTCCCGATGACGAGGGCTGTCGTTCGCAAGAATGACCTGGAGGGCGCCTCCAGCGTCGCGCCCCGGACCTGAGCGCAGCGAACTCGTGCCGGATCAGCATCGGCGCCATCACCTCGCCGCTGCCATCTCGCCGCGCGTGTGGCGACGACGGGTCGACGTCTCCTAAGGAGGTTCTGGCCCACTTTCCGGGAGCTGAGTCGGCCCCGGCACTCGCTCACGCGAGGAGGACTCGCTTCCTGAGCAGGTCGAAGTTGGCCCGGCCGTAGGTCTGCCGCTTCAGCATTTTGATCCGGTTAACGTTGCCTTCGACGGGGCCGGAGCTCCAGTGCAGGGTGAGACCGGCGGTGACCGCTGCGAGGTCGGTAGCGAGGTGCCGGGCGAAGGTGCTGATGCCGGGCAGCCCGGTGTCGACGGCGGTGGTGATCCAGTCGGTGAGGTCCGTGCTGCCGGTGCGGTGGGCCATCATCGCGGCGAACTCACGGACGAGTTGGTGGGCCTGGCGTAGTTCGGGACACCGGTCGAGCAGTGCGGCCAGAGCCAGCCGGTCGTCGTCGGCCAGGTTGTCGGGGCGTCGGCAGATCCACCCCGTGACCCGCCGGACGGACGGCGGAGACAACCGTTTCGGCAGTTCAGGGGCGGGGCAGGCCTGTAGGAAGTCGCGGACGGTGGAGTAGCTACCGGTGAATCCTTGCTCGGTGATCTCCCGATGTAGGGCTTGGATGTTGCCGTGCCAGCCGGTTTCATCTGCACACCCGCGAGGATGAGATCTTCATGCTGATCAAGGGCACAGCGCTGCTGTGGCTCGGCGAGGAGCAGATGGAGCTGTCCGAGGGCGGCATCGTCTACCTGCCGAAGAACATCCCGCATGGCTACCGGATCACCTCGGACACCGCGGACCTCTTGATGATCGCCACGCCGGCCGGCATCGAGGGCATGTTCCGGCAGGCCGGACGCGATGTCACCGCCCCTCGGCCGGAAGGCTTCGCCATCGACCCGGTGACGCTGGCCGAGGCCGCCGAGCAGCACGGACAGGTCATCCTCGGCCCGCCACGCTGAACACCCTGCAGCAAAGTTGTCCGGACAGATAAATCAGCCTAGACGAAGGGTGACCTCGCTAACTTCGCCTTAGTGGCTCACTCTGACTTAATTTACTGTTCAGACAGGTAACTCTCCGAACATCAAAGGAAACGATTATGACTTCGGCATTCGACCCTTACGATCTGGCCGGCAAGCGACTGTCCAACCGGATCGCGATGTCGCCCATGACGCGCAGCCGGGCGACCGTTCCCGGCGCGACCCCGACCGACATGACGGCCACGTACTACGCGCAGCGGGCCAGCGCTGGTCTGATCATCACGGAGGGCATCCAGCCGTCGGTGGTGGGCCAGGGTTACACCAACACCCCGGGCCTGCACTCGGACGAGCAGGTAGCGGCCTGGCGGACAGTCACCGACGCCGTGCACGCCGAGGGCGGCGTGATCTTCGCGCAGCTGATGCACGTCGGACGTATCGGCCACGCCGGCGTGCTGCCGGACGGCCTCGTTCCGGTCGCCCCGTCCGCGGCTGCCGCCGCCGGGCAGATCTTCACCTACGAGGGCATGCAGGACTTCACCCCGCCCAAGGAGCTGACCGAGGCGGAGATCCTCGAGACGATCCGCGACTTCGCCGACGCGGCCCGCAACGCGATCGCCGCCGGGTTCGACGGTGTGGAGATCCACGGTGCCAACGGCTACCTGATCCAGCAGTTCCTCTCCACCAACGCCAACCAGCGCACCGACGGCTGGGGCGGCTCCATCGAGGGTCGCATCCGCTTCGGCGTGGAGGTCGCCACCGCGGTGGCCGACGCGATCGGCGGCAACCGGGTCGGCTTCCGGATCTCCCCGCACAACACCCACAACGACATCACCGAGCACGACGTCGAGCAGATGTACGGCGCGCTGATCGCCCGGCTCGCCCCGCTCGATCTGGCCTACCTGCACGTGATGGAGAGCGACCACCGCGAGCTGACCAACCAGCTGCGCAAGGAATGGCCTTCCACGCTCATCCTCAATCCGTTCACCGGCACCACACCGACCGGGCCGCAGGAGCTCACGCTCATCGAGGACGGTACCGCCGACATCATCGCCTTCGGCGCGATGTTCCTGTCCAACCCCGACCTGCCCGCGCGTCTCGCGGCCGGCGGGCCGTTCAACACCCCCGATTTCTCGGCGGCGTTCGGCGGCGACCACCGCGGCTACATCGACTACCCCACCCTGCCCTGACGAGGAAGAAGGAACAGGTCATGTCTTCGCACACATCCGGCCGGCTGGCCGGCAAGCGCGTCCTGATCACCGGCACCGGTGGTGGCCAAGGCGAGGCCGCGCAGCGACTGTTCGCCGCCGCGGGCGCCACCGTCGTCGGCTGCGACCTTCGTGACGGCGCCGCCGAGGCCAGCGCCGAGAAGCTTCGTGCCGAGGGCTTCGAGGTCACCGGCTCCACCGTCGACCTCAGCGATCCCGAGGCCGCCGGTGGGTGGGTACGCGACGGCGCCCAGCGCCTGGGCGGGCTCGACGTGCTCTACAACAACGCCTCCGGCTTCGGCTTCGCACCCTTCGCGCAGATGGACTTCGCCCTCTGGCGTCACGTGATGACCGTCGAGCTCGACCTGGTCTTCCACACCACCAGCGCGGCCTGGCCGCTGCTGCTCGACGGCGGTGGCTCGCTGATCAACGTCGGCTCGTACTCCGCGCTGCGCGGCATCGAGCCCCTCGCCCAGGTCGCCCACGCCGCCGCCAAGGGCGGCGTCATCTCCATGACACTGGCCCTCGCGGCCGAAGGCGCCTCGCGCGGCGTTCGCGCCAACGCCATCTCGCCCGGCTTCATCAGCACCCCTGCCACGGACAAGGCCGTCGACCCGGAAGGCCGGGCGTGGCAGATCGGCAACGCCCTCATCCAGCGGGCGGGCCGGCCTGACGACATCGCTCACATGGCCCTGTACCTCGCCTCCGACGAGTCGAGCTGGGTCACCGGGCAAAACTTCGTCATCGACGGCGGCGCCACGGCCGGCTGGCGCGACGACGCCGAGACCGCCCGGCTCGCCGCCCTGTCCACGACCGTGTGATCACCAAGAGATCACTGAGAACGCCCGGCCGGCGCTTCACCGCGTCAGCCGGGCGTCTGCCGTTGTCCGGTGATCACCGATGGCGGCGCATCGCCAGCCAGACGATCCAGCCGGCGCCGACGATGAAGCCGAAGCTGATGAGGCGGTACAGCACGGTGGCGGCGATCGCGGTAGCGGTGTCGACGCCGCCGGCGACCAGGCCCAGGATCAGTGCGCTGTCGATGATGCCGAGTCCGCCGGGCACGATGGTGATGGTGGCGGCGGCCATGCCGGCGCAGTAGGCCAGGATCAGTGCGGTGGCGCTGACGGACCCGCCACCGACCGCGCGGAAGGAAAGCCAGAGACACAGCGCGTCGAGCAGCCAGTTGAGCAGCGCGAACATAGCGGCGGAAACGGCGTGTCCCGGGGTCAGACGGGCGGCGCGCAGCTGGTTCACCAGGTCACGCAGGCGGTCGAGGCCGTGGTCGGCGGGGCGGCTCAGCAAGCGGTTCACGCTCGCCAGGACGCTGCGGATGATCGGTTGAACCGTGTGCGGGTAGCGGGTCAGCTGGCGGATCGCGTAGCTGAGCAGCAGCCCCGTGAAGCAGAGTGCGGACAACGTACCCCAGGAGGGTTTGCTGTTGGCCGCGACAGCGGCGCCCGCGCTGATGGCCGCCAGTGCGGCGGCGGAGAAGATGCCCGACAGGGCGATGGACCAGGAGGCGATCGCGGGGCTGACACCGTAGCGGCGTAGTTGCTGGTAGTTGAAGCGGGTGGAGAAGGCCGGGCCGCCGGGCAGGGTTTCGTTGAGTGAGTGGGCGGCGTAGGCCATGCCGATGTGCTGGTGCAGGGAGAGGCGGACGTCGGCGGAGCGCAGCAGGCTGCGTTGCATGCGACCGTAGTTCGCCATCGATCCCAGGGCCATGGCCACCGCCGCGGCCAGCCAGCCCGGGTGTGGGGCTTGCAGGTGGGAGACCGCTTCAGCCAAGCGGGGCCAGGCGAGGACCAGTTCCGTGATGAACAGAGCGGCCAGCGAGCCAAGCGTCAGGGCCCGAAGAACTCCGCGGCTGCTCGCCCTGTTCCTGCCGTCGGCCGATACCGCCTTGGCAGGCCGATGCTCTGGTGCTCTTGTCAGGTTCTCGCAGCTCACGAGCGTTTCCTGTCGGTGGTGAAGTCGGGAGGATGGTGAGGCGGCCGACGAAGGGACGGCCACCTCACTGGGGCATGGAGTAGTACTCAGACGGCAGTGCTGACCTTCGGCCGCGTGGTGGCGTCGGCGGTCGCAGCGCCGGGACGGCGGGCACGCAGGCCGCTGGCTACGGTGAGGACGATGCCGAGCAGCAGCCAGCCGGACAGGACGATGACGGAATGGGCGGCGCCGTTGCCGTCGAAGTAGGCGGTGGAGCGCAGCAGCTGGCCGCCGGCGCCGGGCGGGAGCAGCTGGCCGAGAGCGCCGGCCCAACCGGGCAGCATCTCCGGGGCGGTGGCGGTGCCGGAGAGCGGGTTGCCGAGCAGCATCATGGTGGCCGCGCCGATGCCGAGACCGGGGGTTCCGAGCAGGGATTCCAAGCCGAGGATGGTCATCGAGGTGGCGGCGATGGTCAGTGCGATGGCGCCGGTGTTGGCCAGGTAGGAGCCGTCGAGGGAACCGAGCCAGAATTGCAGGATCGCCGCCATGGCCAGACCGCCGGTGATCGCGAAGGCGAGCGCGCCGGCGACGCGGCGGGCGATGCCGCGGACCAGGTTGGTGAGCAGGACCGCGGCGAGCAGTCCACCCATGACCAGGGGCAGGGCTCCGGCGGCCAGGCCGGCGCCGCGCGGGTCGTCGGCGGGCAACGCGACGATGTCGCGGACGGCGATCGCCGCGCTGCTTCCCTGTGCCTGCGTCTGCCCGAGCGCGGTGGCGACGGACTGGAGGGTCTGTGCGACCGAGGCGCTGGCGGCGGTCGCGGTGATGACCTGCGGGGTGCCGGTGGTGACGTCGATCGCGCCGTAGACGTCCCGATCGCGGATCAGCTGTTCGGCGGCGGCGGTGTCGGTGACCCGGGTGATGTCGAAGGCGTCCGGCAGGCGTTGCTGCAGGGCCGCGGTGACCTGGTCGGCCGCGGCAGCCGGGCCGGCGACGGCGATCGGTATGTCGTGGACCGAGGACCGCACCGAGGGCCAGGCGAAGGCGGTGAGCAGCACGCTGATGATGACGGTCAGCAGCGCGACGGCTCCAGCGACCTTGGGCCAGGGTGAGGGTTCAGTAGCTGTCTGCGGGGCCTGGGCAGCCATGTCGACTCCTTAAAAGAACGATTGTTCGCTTTTTTTCAAGTGTGGGAGTGCCGGTTCTCGTTGTCAAGAACGGTCGTTCGTTTTACCGTCGGCATATGCCACGCGTCACTGAGCAGTACCGGGCCGATCGTCGAGCGGAGATCGTGGCCGCAGCCGCGCGGCTCGTCGCCACCAACGGCTTCCATGCCACGTCGATGGCCGACATCATCAGCGAGTCCGGGTTGTCCGCCGGCGCGGTGTACCGGTACTTCCGCAGCAAGGAGGAGCTGATCGGCTCGGTGGCGGAGACGGCGCTGTCGACCGCGGACGAGGCGTTCGCGGATTTGCTCGCCGACGGCGCGACACCGTCACCCGAGCAGGCCGTGACCGCGATGATCACCGCGATCACCGACCGCATCGTGTGCGACCCGGTGACGGGGATCGACCTGACCCGGATCGGGATGCAGGTGTGGTCGGAAGCGCTGCGCAACCCGGAACTCTCCGCCCGCGCCAACGAGGTCTACCGGCGGCTGCGCGGCAATTTCGCCGAGGTGGTCCGCCGCAGGCAGGCAGCCGGCACCCTGCCCGCCGACGCCGATCCGGAACAGGTGGGCGCCGCCATGCTGAGCCTCGTGCAGGGATTCATCCTGCAACGCCTGCTGGTCACCGACACGGACACCGGCGGCTATCTCGCCGGCATGCGGGTCCTGCTGTCGGGGACGCCGGTGTTCTCGCGTGCGGCGGATTGAGCATGCCCTGTCGTGTCGCCCGATCATCGGGCCAGGGCGGCGCGGACGCCCGGTACGACGTCCTCGGCGAACCGGCGCAGTTGCCGGTCGTGGTCGGCCGCGGGCCAGAACACGAAGCCGTTCATCGCGTTGTCGCCGACGACCGTGACGAGCTGGTCGATCCACTGCTGAGCCGAGCCCCCGAAGGGTTCGCCGCTCTCGTCGCCGATCACACCGGCGATGTTGTAGATCTTGCGGATCGCGGCGGGGTCGCGGCCGGCCTCGGTGGCGGCATCGTCGACGCGGCGGGACGCGGCGGCGAGTTTGTCGAGGCCGAGGTAGGCGTGTGAGGGCAGCCAGCCATCCGCTTTCGCGCCCGTCAAGGTGAGCATGCGGGGGCCGTAGGCGCCCAGCCAGATCCCGAGTCCGGGGCCGGGCGGCGGCCCCGGATGAATGCCGGCGAGCTGGTGGTAGTCGCCGGCGACCCGGGCGCTGCGCTGGCCGCTCCACATCGCTCGGATGACCGCGATGGCTTCCTCGAGGGCGTCGACCGCCTCCTTCGGGCTGCGGCGCGGGCCGTCCATCGCGGCGATGGCATCCCAGAACGCGCCGGTGCCGAGCCCGAGCTGGACCCGGCCGCCGGTGAGCACGTCGAGGCTGGCCGCCGACTTGGCCAGGATGGCGGGCGGCCGCAGCGGCAGCGGAGCCACCGTGGGCACGAGCGTGATGCGTTCGGTGCGGGCGGCGAGGTAGGTCAGCAGCGTCCAGGTGTCGTAGAAGGCGGCCTGGTACGGGTGGTCCTGGACGGTGATCAGGTCGAAGCCCAGCTGCTCGGCGTCAAGAGCGCGCCGCAACGGTTCCTGAGCCGGACGCCAGGTCGGGTCGACGTTGGCGCCGAAGACCAGAGGCAGTGTCATGGGTCCTCCTCGACTGCGGGTGGTGTCGTTTCAGTGGAGCAAGGCCGGCGTGGCGGCGGGCCGGGTTTGCCAATGTCGCCGCGACCGCTGATGTTGCTGACCGTGACCCGCATGCATAGGATTCTCAACGCTTGTCTACATTTTAGATGGGCGGCCGGACTGAACTCGCAGCGGCCCACCACCAACAGGCTGAGGAACTCGCATGAAGCTGATCGTCTTCGGGGCCAGCGGCGGCACCGGGCGTCTCGTCGTATCCGGTGCGCTTGAGCGCGGGCACCAGGTGACCGCCGTGGCACGTCACCTGGACGGCCTGCCGGCCAGCCCCTGGCTGACCCTGAGCCCCGCTGACGTGCTCGGCGACCAGCGCCGGCTGCGGGAGATCGCTGTCGGGCACGACGCGGCGATCTCCGCGATCGGCAGCACGGCCCGGCACCCGAACGGCATCTACTCGCGGGGCGCCGACGCCATCGTCACCGCGCTGCAGGGCGCCCAGGTGCCACGGCTGATCGTGGTCTCCTCCGGCGGGGTGCAGCCCAAGGATCCCGGGCTGCCCTGGTGGTTCCGGCTGGCGATCCCGCTGTTCCTGAGCGAGCTGTACAAGGACATGGCCGTGATGGAGGACATCGTGCAGTCCAGCCGGCTCGACTGGACGCTGGTCCGCGCCGGGTATCTCGGCGACAAGCCGGCCACCGGGGCCTTCCGGGTCGGCGACGGCACGAACCCGCGCGGCGGCTCACGGCTGAATCGCGCCGACCTGGCGAACTTCCTGCTCGATCAACTAGCCGACGCTCAGTGGAGCAAGCGCATGCCCACCCTGACCTACTGACGCCCCGGATCCCCGTACCAGAATTTGATCTTGATCTTTGGGGTTTGAGGAGCTGTGATGCGGATGGAGTCGGCGAGTCCCGACGATCGGCTCACTCTCGGTGAGGTCACCGCCCGGACCGGGATGCCGGCGTCCGCTCTGCGCTTCTACGAGAGCAAGGGGCTCATCTTCGCCGAGCGCAGCGGGGGCAATCAACGGCGTTACCGGCGGCACATGCTGCGCCGGGTCTCGTTCATCCAGATCGCCCGGCGGCTCGGCATCGATCTCGCCGCGGTCGCCGAGATCTTCGCGACGCTGCCCGTCGACCGGGCGCCGACGCAGGCGGACTGGGAGCGCGTCTCGCGGTCCTGGAAACGGGAGCTGGAAGGACGCCGGCGCTTCATCGAGAATCTCGAACACCAGCTCGTCGGCTGCATCGGCTGCGGATGCCTCTCGATGAAGTCCTGCGGCCTGCTCAATCCCGACGACGACCTCGGCAGACGCGGCCAGGGGCCGGTGCGGCTCGACGAGGCCAGCCGCTGACTCAGTCTTTCTGGGTGGCCGCACGTGCCAGGTTGTCCTCGATGCGTTCGAGGACGCGGAGGGCTTCGGCGCGTTCGGCGGCGCTCTGCTCGCCGAACGTGCGGTCCTCCAGCTCGGTCCAGATGTTCTCGACTTCGCGGCGCAGGGCGAGGCTGGCTGCGGTGGGTTCGACGATGGTGACCCGCTTGTCGGAGGCGCACGGCGAGCGGCGCACGAAACCCGCGTGCTCCAGGCGCTGGACGGTGCGGGTCATGGTGGCGGCGTCCGAGTCCAGGAGCCGCACCAGGTCGGCCTGGCGCTGCGGGCCCTTGTCCCACAGCTGCATCATGACCAGTTCCTGGCCGGGGTGCAGGCCGACGCGGCGCAGCAACTGGCCGACGTGCATTTTGTGCAGCCGGGCGACGCGGAAGATCGCGTGGCTGACCGGGCCGGCCGCAGCGGAGACCGGGACCGGGATGTCAGCGGCCGGTCCCTGGTAATCCGGCAGTTCTCCGGCTGACACGCGTCCTCCTGGCTGTCCGAGCAGTGGATCGCCAGTTTATCCATCTGGCGGTCGTGCTCTACCTGGCTCTGCGTGGGGCGCGGCCGGCTGCCGGCCGCGCCCCACGAGCGTTTCAGCCGACGTGTGCGGGAGCCGCGTCCTGGGCGGGCTGCTGACGGCCGGCGTTGACCGCGGTGACGACGATGACCAGGGCGGTGAGCAGAAGCCCGGCAGCGCAGGTGAAAGCGACGGTGTAGCCGTGGGTGAGCGCGTCAGCGGCCTGCTGGACCAGGGACATGTCGCCGGTCGCCAAGCCCTGGAAGAACACGGCGTCGGCATGCGGCAGCTGATCGTCGGCGGCGGCGGTGGACACCGTGGCCAGAACGGCCAGGCCCACCGCGCCGCCGATCTGCTGGGCGGTGTTGAGCAGCGCGGAGGCGATGCCGGTGTCGTTGCGGTCGACACCCGCGACCGCACCGAGGGTCATCGGCAGGAAGCCCGCCCCGAGGCCCAGCGCGGTGAGGAACATCGCCGGCATCAGGTGGGTGAGGTACGACGAGGACGGTTCCAGCTGGCTGAACCAGAGCATGCCGCCGGCGGCGACCACCAGGCCGGGACCGGCCAGCATGCGGGGCGGGAACCGGCCGGCCAGGCGGGAACCGAGTCCGGCCGAGACGCCCATGCCGACGCTGAACGGCAGGTAGGCGAAGCCGGTGCGGACCGGGCTGTACCCCTTGACCTGCTGCATGTAGAGCGACAGGAAGTAGAAGGTGGCGAACATGGCCGCACCGATGAACAGCATGGTGGCGTAGGAGCCGGCCCGGTTGCGGTTGCGCAGCAGCCGCAACGGCATCAGCGGGTGCTTGGTGCGGCCTTGGGTACGCAGGAAGGTGATCAGCAGGACCGCGGCGATGGTGAACATGCCGAGGGTGACGCTGTCGGTCCAGCCCCGGTCGCCGCCCTGGGTGATGGCGTAGACCAGAGCGGTCAGGCCGCCGGTGCCGGTGATCGCGCCGCGCACGTCCAGCTCGCCGCGCAGCTTCTCACCGCTGGCCAGCAGCCGGGTGCCGACCAGCACGGCCAGGCCGATCGGGACGTTGACGAACATGACCCAGCGCCAGCTCAGGTAGTCGGTGAGCACACCACCGAGCAGCAGGCCGGCCGTCGAGCCGAGTCCGGCCATCGCGGCGTAGACGCCCATCGCCCGGTTCCGCGCCGGGCCTTCGGCGAAGGTCGTGGCGATCAGTGACAGCGCGGTCGGTGCGATCACGGCGGCGCCCATACCCTGCAACACCCGGGCGGCGATGAGCAGTTCGGCGTTCGGCGCCAGGCCGCCGAGCAGCGAGGCAGCGGAGAACACCATCAAGCCGAGGCGGAACATGCGCCGTTTGCCGTAGAGGTCACCGGCGCGGCCACCGAGCAGCAGCAGCCCGCCGAACGCGAGCACGTAGGAGTTGACGATCCAGGACAGGCCCGAGGCGGACACCTCCAGGTCCTTCTGGATGCTCGGCAGCGCGATGTTCGTGATCGTGCTGTCCAGCACCACCATCAGTTGCGCGGCCGCGATGACGACCAAGGCGAGTGCGGGATGTTGCTTCTGCATCGGCGCTCCAAGAAAACGTGGACAAGCGTTGAGTTCTCACGATCGGCACGACAATAACTCAACAGGTGTCTACTTTTTGAGCCGGTACGATCAGGGGCGCCAAGCAGGGAGGGCGTAGAGATGACCCAGGCCGCCACGTCGGCGTCGGCCGGCGAGCGCAAGGGCGAGCGCACCCGCCGGCGCATCCTGGAGACCGCCCGGCGGCTGTTCGCCGAACTCGGCTACGAACGCACCACCATCCGCGGCATCGCCGCGGCGGCCGAGGTCGACAAGTCGTCGATCCTGCAGTACTTCGGCAGCAAGCAGCAGCTCTTCCGGGCCGCCGTGCACTGGCACATCCCGATCGCGGAGATGACCACCGACGACCCCGTTCAGACCGTGCACAACTTCATGCACGGCATGCTGAGCAGCTGGGCCGCCGACCCGAACAGCCCGATGGCGGTCCTGGTACGCGCGAGCATGACCAGCGAGGACGCCGCTGAACTGCTGCGGCATCACATCACCACCGAGGTCGTCGACGCCATCGCCGCCACCGTCGACGACCCCGAAGCCCATCTGCGCGCTTCGGTGGCCGGCGCCATGATGATGGGCATCGCCGCCCAGCGTTACCTGCTGCGGATGCCTCACATCGCCGACGCCGACCTCGATGACGTCCTGCGGCTGGCCGAGCCCGCGATCCGCGCCGTCATCGCCCCGGCGGACTGACCCTTCAAAGAGTCTCCGGGACGCCGCCGGGCAGTTCGGCGTCGCCGAAGATGGCCGGCACACTCTCGGCCGCGATGATGCCGAAGGCAATCGCCTCGAACTGCTGGCGGTCGGTCTCCGGAAGGTGCGCCACGGCGTCTTGAAGACTGGCGGTCACCTCGGCGAAGAACGCCTCGGTGACCTCCTTACCCCGCGGGGTAAGGGCGACCGTCACCGCGCGCCGGTCCTGCTGCGACGACTCGCGGCGCAGCAGGCCCCGTCGTTCGATCCGGTCGACCAGCCCGGTGAGCCCGGGCCGCTCCAGGCCGAGCATGTGGGTGAGCTCGGTCATGCCGCGCGCCTGGTCCTTGATGACACACATCAGTTGCGCCTGCGCCGGGCTGAGGTCGTGCCCCGCGCAGACGCGCGCGTAGCGGCGCTGCACCAGGAACGACAGCCGGACCAGCGCCGCCGAGATACCCGGGTTGTGCGACACGGTTCCATCCCCTCATCGATGTGACGTGCCGATCTTACCTTGCGTAACTTCGCATCGCGAAGTAACTTGATTCGTGACGCGAAGTTCTTGCGGTGAAGAAGGAGATGCCATGGGCTTCGATACGCGCAACGGCACCCGGGGCGCCCGTCAGCCGAACGGGCGGCTGATGCGCTTGATGAACCGGGTGATGACGGGCCGGATCCGCCGTAAAGGCGGCAACGCCATGGGCATGAACGTGCTGGTACTGGTCACCGTCGGCCGCAAGAGCGGCGTCGAACGTGAAACCCCGGTGGGCTGGTTCCCCGGCCCGGACGGCAGCTGGCTGATCGTGGCCTCGGCGGCCGGCGCGGCCGGCAACCCGGCCTGGTACTACAACCTCGCCGCCCACCCCGACCGGGTCCGGGTGGAGATCGGCAGCCAGTCGGTGCCCGTCATCGCCGAGCAACTCTCCGGAACCGAGCGCGACGAGGCGTGGCGGCAGATCACCACGAAGGCGCCGCGCTTCTCGGAGTACCAGACGAAGACCGACCGCGAGCTGCCGATCATCCGTCTCACACCATCGGAAGAAGGCACATCATGACCACTCTCAACGGCACCGAACTCAAGGGGCACGACACGCTCGTCGTCGGTGGCACCGGCAACGTCGGCTTCTTCCTGGTCGACGGCTTCCTGCGGGCCGGCGCTCGCGTCCTTGTCCCGTCACGCTCCCCGCAGAACCTCGAACGGCTCCGGTCACGCCTCGGGGCCGCAGCCGACCGCCTCGTGCCGGTCAACGGCGACATCGGTACCGCTGAAGGCGCGGTGCAGGTCCAGGCACAGGTGCGGGACCTGTCCAGCGAGCTCTTCGCGGTCGCGTCCGCCCCGGCGAGCTGGCACCAGAGCCACTCGATGCTCCAGGCCGGATTCGCCGAGTTCAAGCACGTCATCGAAACCCGGCTCTACCCGCACTTCCTGGCCGCCGAGGCGCTGCTGCCGCTGATCGCCCTGGGCGGCTCGTACACCACGATCAACGGCCCGGCGGGCTTCATCAGCCCGCCGCCGCCCGGCATCGGCGCGATCGCCGTCGCGGCGGCCGCGCAGAACAAGCTCATCGAAGCCATCGCCGCCGAGACCGCCGGAACCCCGCGGGTCAACGACGTCGTGATGAAGGCCTTCCTCGGGCCGAACGGCACCCGGCCCGGGTCGCCGCTGCGTGGCGAGCAGGTCGGTGACTTCGTGGCGGCGCTGGCCGCCGGCGGCACCCACGTCCACAACCGCACCATCCAGCTGGCCTCTCCCCGCCAGATCGACGAAGCCCTGGCCGGAAACTTCGCCCTCGCCTGAACCCATCGGAAGAAGAACGTCATGGACACCAAAGTCATCGCCCTGGTCGGCGGAAGCGGCCAGCTCGGCAAGCTCATCGCCGACGAGGTTCTCGCGCTGCCGGACACCCGGCTGCGCCTGCTCGTGCGTCCCGGCAGCCGCGACAAGGTGGCCGACCTCGAACGCCGCGGCGCCCAGATCGTGGAAGGCGCGATCGAACCCGGCGCGGTCGGCCCCCTGGCCGCGTTCACCGCCGGCGCCACCACCGTCATCTCCGCCGTGCAGGGCGGCCCGGACATCATCGTCGACGGGCAGGCAGCCCTGCTGCGCGCCGCCCGCAACGCCGGGGTGCGCCGCTTCATCCCGTCCGACTTCTCCCTGGACATGTTCAAGGTCGCACCCGGGCAGATCACGAACTCCGACATCCGCCGCGCGTTCGCCGGCCACGCCGCCGCCGAACGCGGCGACGTCGAGGTGGTCCACGTGCTCAACGGCCAGTTCCTCGACCGCCGCGTCATGTTCGGCTTCATCCGGGTCGTCGACCCCGAGGCCAAGGTCGCGTACGTGTGGGGCGACGGCGAACACCCGATGGACTTCACCACCTACGCCGACACCGCCCGCTACACCGCCGCCGCTGCCGTCGACGACAACCCGATCGGCAAGGTCCTCGGCGTCGCCGGCGACAGCCTCACCTTCGCAGAGATCGTGAGCGCCTACGAGAAGGCCTCCGGCAGCACCCTGCGCGTGGAGCGCCTCGGCTCCCTGGCCGACCTGGACGCCCACATCGCCGAACTACAGAGCGGCGGACCCGCGAACTTCCTCAAGTTCCTGCCGCTCATGTACTACCGGGCCCAGCTCAACGGCACCGCCAAGATCGACCCGGTGATGAACGACCGATACCCCCAGATCCAGCCCACCACTGTCGAGCAGTACGTCATCTACGAAGGACTCTGATAAATGAGCAGCACCCCGCAGGCCGCCGCACACGCCAAACGCAGCACGGCCTCCGACCCCTTGCGGATCGGCGTGGCCACCGTCGCGGCCGTCGTCGCCAACCTGGTCATCTTCTGGATCGGCGACGCCGCCGGCGCCTCCCTGGAGATCGACGCGCCGTACGACCTCAACGCCTTCGCGGTGATCCTCTCCACCGCGGTGCCGCTGCTGCTCGCCAGCGCCGTCGCCCTCTACGTCCTGATCCCCCGCTTCCCGGCCGCACACCGCTGGCTCGCCTGGGGCGGCGCCGCCTTCGCGCTGGTCACCGCAGCCATGCCGTTCACCGTCGCCGAGGACACCGGCACCGCCGTCGCCCTCGCGCTGATGCACGTCGCGGCCGGCGCGGCCTGGCTCTTCGCCGTCGCACCCCGCAACACCACTCGCTGAACCGAAACACCCCCGGCGACGCCCGCGCCGCCCGGCAGCGGCGCGGGCTCACCGACCGTCACAAGGAGCACCACACCATGAGCGACAGCACCATCAGCATCCGCGTCGGCGCCGACGGCGCCACCACGATGATCAACGTGTTCACGGTCGAGCCCGGCGACCAGGCCGAACTCGTGCGACTCGAGGTCACCGGCATGACCGGCATCGCGAGCAAAGTGCCCGGGTTCGTCCGCGGCAGCATCCACCGCAGCCTCGACGGAACCCGCCTGGTGAACTACATCCACTGGGCCGACAGCGACGCTTGGCGCAACGCGCACGAGACGCTGAAGGCGAACCCGGAGTACCTCGAGCACATGGAGAACGTGCGGCGTATCGCGACGGCGGACCCGCATCCGTACGAGGTCATCGCGGTCATCGACGGCGCCGCGGCCTGAGCACTGCGCATTTCCCCGTTGCCCGGCCGCAGGCACCGCGAGGCGCCGACACTGGGGGTGCGGATCCCGCCGCGTTGCCCGGCCACGGACAGGACAACTCGTGAGCAGCAGCCTCGAACGCCGATTTACCCGGGCTGACTACGCGATGCTCGCTGTCGCGGCCGCCTTCGCCAGCGCTGCCGTGGCGATCTGGTGGGCTGCCGGAAGTCTCGTCACCGCCGGCTACGCTCTGGTGCTCAGCATCGACCTGGCCCTGTCCGCCGCTGTCTTCGTCAGCATCGCGCTGATCAGTCGTTACGGCACCCAGAACGACGAGTGACGTCGGCCCTGGGTCTCGGCTGCTGCCGAGACCCAGGGTCTCTGCGTATGGGCTAGGCGTCGGCCACGGCGGCCGTGACTTCGACCTCGACGAGCATCTCCGGCATCGCGAGGCCGGCCACCTGCAGGAAGGTGTGCGGGGGCGGCGGGGTTCCCTGCAGCGCCTGCGCCTGGACCTCGTGGTAGAGGAACACGTTCTTGGCGTCGGTCACGTAGGTCGTCATGCGTACGATGTCGGCGAAGGTGGCTCCGTGGGCGGCCAGGATGTCCTTGATCTTCGCGTACGCGATCCGCGTCTGCTCGGCGAAGTCACCGGGGGCCTGGGTCACCATCTCCTGCGGCGTTGCCGCGCTCGGATCCTCCGAACCGATGCCGGAAATGTAGATGAGCTTCTTCGGGCCTTCGACGGTGACGACGTCGGTGAAGAAGCTCCGGCTCCATCCGCCGTTGTGGTTGTGGTCTGTTTTGCGGAACTCGGGGGGCATTTCAAAACTCCTCGGAAACAGTGGCGTTACGTCGCTTTTCGCGGCCGGGTCACCGTACCTCAAAATCTATAGATTTCGTTGACGTGCCTGGTCACAGCTGCGTAGCATCGCCGCATGATCACCTCGCCCGCCTCCGCGGCACACGAAAATCCGCACCTTTGGGAGTCGCTGTACTTCAGCGGTCTGATCGCTGCGGACCCTTCCGCCTCCCCGTTGCGAGCCGCGCTGGAACAGCTGGCGGGCGAGCTGGCATCACGGGGCGCGACGTTGAACGACGTCGTCCAGGTCACGTCGTTCCACCAGGACGTCTGGTCGATCGAGCAGGACCTGCGCAGCGTCGGCGACATGTTCGGCGACCAGCCACCGGCCTGGACCGCCGTCGGCTTCCACGGCTGCGAGGTGCCCGGGGCGACTATCGCCATCCGCGCCATCGCGAACATCGGCGTCGCCAAGCAGTCGTTCCGGTCCGAGTCACACAGCTGGCTCCAGGGCCTCCCGATCGCGAGCGCCTGCCGTACCGGAGACCTGGTTTTCGTATCGGGTCAACTCGCGACGAACGCGGCAGGCGACGTGCGGGGAACGGACGCTGTCGCCCAGGCGCACGTCGCGTACGCCCACGTCGCTGAGGCGCTGTCGGAGTTCGGCGGCACCTTCGACGACGTGCTGGACTTCACCCACTTCATGGTCGACCTTCGCGGCGGGGACGCCACGTTCCGCGAGGTCTACATGCCCGACGTGCTGCGCGTATCGCAGATCGAAGCTGCCGCTACCACCACCCATGTCGGGGTGACCGGGTTGATCCGGCCCGGCTTCGTCGGCGCCTATCTCGCGACGGCCGACCTCACCTCGGGACAGCGCGTCGGATACTGCCCCGAGTCGATCTTCTGGAGGAACGCGTATCCGCTGGCGGCCGTCTCGGCCAAGCCCCACGGGTCGTTCATCGGGATCGCGGGACACGTGCCCGCGACCCCGCAGGGAGAGATCGCTTTCCCCGGTGACCCGGTCCGGCAGCTCGGGTTCGTCCTCGACAGCCTCACCGAATCACTCGACGGATACGGGCTCACCCGCGACGAGGTGCGTGAGCTGACCGTCTACGTGAAGGACCCCCGCTACGCGCGGGCGCTACGAGACGTCGTCACGGAGAAGTTCGGCGTCGCGCCTCCCCTGTCCATCGTCGGCTCGACCGGGCTGTGGATCGAGGGATTCGAGCTCGAGGTCGGCGCCGTGGTGATCCGCAAACCCGCAACGAACGCCTGAGGAGAACACGTTCCATGTCACCGACAACAGGCCGTCTCGCCGGCAAGAAGGCGATCGTCACCGGAGGATCGTCCGGCATCGGACGGGCCATCGCCCTGCGGTACGCGGAAGAAGGAGCGAACGTCGCGATCCTCAGCCGCAGTCCACTGCCCCGTGAAGGCGGCACCCCCACCCACGAGCTGATCACCGCGGCCGGCGGCGTTGCCACGCACATCCCGGTCGACGTCGCCGACGCCACCGCCCTCGAATCCGCTGTCGAGGCCGCGACCGAGCAACTCGGCGGGCTGGACATCATCGCCACCTCCGCCGGGACCTCCGGCCCGCTCGGCGACTCCCGCGAGGTCTCCGCAGAGGAGGTGCTGCAGAGCCTGCAGGTCAACATGCTGGGCACGTTCGTCGCGGTACGCACCGCCCTGCGGACGTTCGCCGCGCAGAAGTCGGGCCGCGCCGTCCTGGTCAGCTCCAACTTCGACCGGGTCGGAGTGAATGGATTCGCCGCGTACTGCATGGCCAAGGCCGGCATCACGAACCTGGCGAAAGCCCTGGCCGTCGAATACGGCGCCTACGGGGTGACCGTCAACGTGCTGAGCCCCGGCTCGACCAACACCGACATGTCGTCCGCGGTGCGGGCAAACCCGGGCCTGCAGGCCGCCTTCCGCGCCGCGACACCGCTGGTCTTCCCCGACGACGAGACACGCATCCAGGCCGAGCCGGTCGACATCGCGCACGCGGCGGTGTTTCTCGCCTCCGACGAGGCGCGGTTCATGACCGGCGCGGACATCGTCATCGACGGTGGCTGGACGGCGATCTGACCACTCCCGGCACACCTGGCAGCGCCCCATCGGTGGACTGGTCGCCCGCATGGGGCGCTGTCACGTCGCCTGGTGGAACCGCTCGACCACGCTCGTGATGAGCGTGGGTTCGTGATCCGGCGTCATGTAGCCGATCAGGGCGACCGCGGCGTTCGCCAGGTCGCTGGCCATCGCCGCACCCGCTGCGTCCGGATCGCGCGCCTCGAACGCGGCCAGGATGGCGCCGTGCCAGCGGTTCGGCGCACGCCACCCGTCCAGCGCTTCGGGCCGCTGCATCTGAACGTAATGCCGGCTGCGGTCGAAGTTGATGGCCACGCGCGATTGCATGGCCTGCCCCAGCGAGTCGGTGGCGAGCATGTGGAAATCGAAATGGGCCGCATGCCAGGCGGCGTCAGGTCCACCCGCTCCCGTGCTCGCGGATTGCATCCTCTGAAACGCATCCCGCATCGCCATGAGAGATTCGTCCGTCACGACCCGGGCGGTCAGCGCCGCACCCATCGCCTCGATACAGATGCGTTCGGCATAGAGGGCCTCGACCTGAGCAGGATCGAACCCGACCACGCGCGCCCGCCGCTGGGGCGGGGCGACGACCAGGCCCTCCTCCTGAAGCCGCCGCAGGGCCTCACGGATCGGCGTGGCGCTCACCCCGAGAAGCCGGCCGATCTTGTCCTGCTCGAGCACCTCGCCGGAGGTGAAACGGCCGTTGAGGATGTCCTCACGCAGAAGCCGGTGAACCTCTTCGGTCGCGCTCTGTCCCCGGAGCTGCCCGCGACTCGGCACGTTCACCTCCGCAGGTCGCCGCCGTAATAGCCGTTCGTCCCGGCAGGAGGTCATCTTACGTGCACAGGTCGCTGCGTGCGCCGGGTGGCAGCCTCACGCCGGCGTTGCCCATGACGACGTGACCAGTGCACGTCCTGATCGCCGGCGGTAGCGGTCGAGGTCACGCAGATACAGGGCGGCGAACGCGGTGAGTCGTTGTGCCGGTTCGGTGGGATCGAAGCCGACGAGGACGGCGATCCGGGTCAGCCGGTAGTCGACGGTGTTGGGATGCACGTGCAGATCGGCGGCGGTGCGCTGCCGATCGAACCCGTTGCGCAGGAAGGTCCGCAGGGTCTGCTCCCAGTCCGGGTGCCCGTCGAGCGGTCGTAGGCGTTCGCGCAGCCGGTCGGTGCCGGGGCCGGGCCGGGTCAACTGGTAGGCGACGAGCACGTCGTCGAGGGTGTATGCCCCCGGGCCGTGTCCGGCGGCCAGGGCGATCTCCAGAACATCGTTGCCCTGCTGGTGGACAAGGTGCACCGTGTCCGGCGGGCCGAAAGCGGCGCCGGCGTGGACCGGGACGCCGAGGGCCTCGGTAAGGCGATCGACCACCAGTCTCGCCTCCGCCGTGCCGGCGTCGGGCGCAACGGGAATCAGGGCGGTCGCGACCGGGTCTCGGACCAGCGCCAGCACATCGGTGCCGTACTGGTCCAGAACCCGCTGGACGGTGTTGGACCGCCGGTGCGCGCTCACGCGCGGGCTGCGCCCAGGCGGCGGAGCGGCCGGCGGTGTGGGGTCCGGGCCCAGGTGGAGGCTGAGCACGAGGTATCCCGGCGGCAGCGCGATGCCGGCCAGTTCCGCCGCTGCCTGCGGGCTCTGCCCGGACAGCAGGGCGCTGAACAGGCCGTACCGGGCGTCACGTTCCCCCAGGCGCATCCGCGCCGCCTCGTGCTGGAAGCCGCGCACCACGAAGCCGGTGACCTGGCGAAGGTAGCGGTGCACGGCCTCGGTGATTCGCAGCAGACCGTCCCGCTCACCGGCACGGCACCGCGGCGCGATCACCTGCCACATCGCGTCGGCGCCGATCTGGTAGTCGATCAGCAGATGCTCGACGGGTTCGCCGTCGCTGGCACGGCGGGCCGCCGAGGCGATCAGGTCCGCTGCCTCCTCGTCAGTCAGTTCGCCGCCCGGTCCCCGGTCCAGCAGCAGCATGAACAGGTCGACGTTGTGCTCGACGATCCAGCGCAACTCCGGATCCCGCCGAGGCGCCGCCGGGCGCGAAGCCTCGGCGCCATGGTCGCTCAGCGCCTGCAACGCGTGCGTGGACAGCGTCCGGCGGTGCGCGCGGACCCATTCCGGAGCGGGCGTGCCCTCGATGGTGAGCGATCCAGCCATAGCGCCTTTTGGAGATCTCACAAAAACAGGATGCCATTTCCCGGACGGGAGCGGATTTTGCTTGTGACGGAACTTACCTAACGTCGCTGTGAAACCCGCTCGACACAAAGCCGGCGGCCGCGCGACAGGACATCCCTATGAAACCCGGCATCAACGACACGTTCCTGGACGCTGCGACGCTGCGTCAATGGCAGGCAGCACTGGACGAGCGTGGCCTGCGCGCGACCGGCTCCCCCGCCCACGAGGAGTACATCGACGACCTGGCCGCGCGGCTCTGCGCCGCAGGGGTGCAGGAGGTGTGGCTGGAGAGCATTCCGATGCGCCGCTGGACCCCGCGCCGCTGGAGCCTGCGCACCGACCGGGAGGTCCCGGTCGTCTCGCCGGTGGCCTACTCGGGTCACACCGATGCGGCGGGGGTGACCGGGCCGCTGGCCGCCGAGCCGGCGCCAGGCGTGATCGGGCTGGTGCACATCGGGCTGCCGCCGCTGCAGGCCGAACTGTTCGACATGCTGGACTGGGACGCGCCCGCCCAGCCGGTGCACGCCGAGGGATACGACCCGCAGGACGCGTACGAACGGGTCTGGCTGAGCCAGGACGCGATGCGCGCGGAGCTGGCCCGCTTCGAGGCGGCCGACGCCGCCGGCCTCGTCCTCGCGGTCGACCTGCCCGAGGCCGAGATCCGCGACGGCTACCTGCTCTACGACGGCGTGCACCGCAACCTGCCCGCCGTCTTCGTCGGCCGGGAGACCGCGGCCCTGCTGCGGGAGGTTCTCGACCAGGGCGGCCAGGCGAACCTCGTCCTGGAAGCCGACGTAGAGGACGCCGTCACCCGCAACCTGATCGGCCTGATCCCGGGCGCGAGCGACGAGCTGATCGCGTTGCAGTCACACACCGACGGCACCAACGGGCTGGAGGACAACGGCCCCGAGGCGATCCTCGCGATGGCCGAGTACCTGTCCCGGATCCCTCGGGCCGATCTGCCCCGCGGCGTGCTGGTCCTGCTGACCACCGGCCACTTCGCCCTCGAGGAGGCGTGGGGACTCGACGCCTTCCTCACCGCGCACCGCGACGACCTGGTGCCCCGGATCGCCGCCGCGATGTGTCTGGAACACCTGGGCGCTCTGCAGGCACCGGCCGGGCACGCCGGCCACGCTGAAGGCCAGACGTACGAGTTCGGCTGCTGCTTCGCCACCCGGCACCGCGCCGTGATCGACGCCGCCCGCACCGCCCTGGAAGAGGCGGCAGTGACCGAGGCGCGCGTGGTACGCCCGATGGTGCCCGACCCGACCGGCGACTCCCCCGACGGCATGACCTGGCCCGGCGACGGCGGCGCGTTCTGGCACCGGGCCGGCCTGCCCGCCCTGAACTTCATCACCGGCCCGAACCATCTGCTCAACGTCGAACCTGTCCTCGAGCTCATCGACATCGACTCGCTGCGCCGGCAGGCGATCGCTTTCACCCGTGCTCTGCTCACCCTGGCCGCGACCCCCGGCGAGCAACTGCGCCGCGAGATCCCCGCGGCCGATGAGTGACCATCCGACCTCATGGGACCTCGACTCCGGCGCCCGGGTCCATGTCTGGAACCCAGCCGGGCAGGCCCGCGCCATCGTCCAGCTGCAGCACGGCTTCGCCGAGCACGCGCAGCGCTACACCGACGAGCACGCCCAGCTGATCCCGCACCTGCTGGACCGCGGGTATGGCGTCTGGGCGATGGACATGATCGGGCACGGCCGCTCGCCGGGGCCGCGCCGGCTCACCGATATCCGCGCCGCTGTCGCCGATCACGTCCGCGTCCGGGCCCGGCTGCACGGCGAGGGCCTGCCGGTCCTGCTGTTCGGCCACTCCCTCGGTGGCCTGGTGACGGCCGGCAGCGTCGCTACCGATCCGGCCGGGACCGCCGGAGTGGTCCTGTCCGCCCCGGTCCTGGTGCCGCCGGTGCCGGCACCGGCGCGAGCGGCGGCGATGCTGCTGGCACGGCTGCTCCCGAGGACGCCGGTGCCCGGCCGCAACGCTCCGATCGACGAGCTGACCCGGCGACCGGACGTCGTCGAGCGGGCTCGCCGCGACCCGCTCATGCATCCCGGCCGGGTGCCACTGCTCGTCGGCGCGACCGCCCTCGACGTGTCCGCCCGGCTGTGGCGTCACGCCCCACGCTGGCAGGCCCCCTGCCTCGTCCTGCACGGCACCGACGACACCGCCACCGACCACCGGCAGAGCCGCCGTCTCGTCGACGCCCTCGGCACCGGCGACAAGACCCTGCACCTGGTCGACGGCGGCCGCCACGAACTGCTCAACGACCTTCCCGCCGAGCGGATCCTCGACCTGGTCCTGACCTGGATCGACGACCGCGTACCCGCGACCCGAGGACCCCTGCCATGAGCCTGCCCCCGGCACAGACCGATGCTCCGGCCACGACCCGACGACTAGCGGCGGCCCTGCTGATCGGCACCCTCGGCTGGAACATTCCCTTCAGCGCCGCCACACAGGTGCTGCTGCCCGCCACCATCGCCGACCTCGCACCGGCGGACAAGCTGCACCTGTTCGCCGTGCTGACCGCGACCGGCGCCGTGGTCGGGCTGCTCGCCAACATCGCCTTCGGCGCATGCTCCGACCTCACCCGCTCACGGTGGGGCGCGCGTACCCCCTGGGTCGTCGGCGGCGGCATCGGCACCGCCGCGATGATGCTCGCGGCACCGCACGCCGGCCGGATCCTGACCCTGACCCTGTGCTGGTGCCTCGCG
This sequence comes from Actinoplanes lutulentus, assembly GCF_003259845.1. GTDB lineage: Bacteria > Actinomycetota > Actinomycetes > Mycobacteriales > Micromonosporaceae > Actinoplanes > Actinoplanes lutulentus. The sequence continues at coordinate 191,390 of NZ_QLMJ01000020.1, read as the reverse complement.
ATCACCGCGCTCAACGCCACCGTCGCGGCACTGACCGCCGTCGTCCCCGACCGGGTCCCGGCCGGCCGACGGGCCGGCATCTCCGCCGTCGTCGGGCTGGCCATCCTGCTCGGCAACGCCATCGGCGTCCTGCTCGGCGCGCCCTTCGTCGAACGGCACAGCGCGGGTTTCGCGGTCCTGGCCGCGATCGCCGTACTCTTCCCGCTCGCGGCCGTCCTGATCGCCCCGGACCAGCCCAACCTCGATGTGCCACGACCGGACCGCACCGCCGCGACTTTCCTGCGTAGCCTGGCGCCGCCACGGCGGATGCCAGACTTCTACTGGGCGCTCTGGGGCCGCCTGCTGCTGGTGCTCGGCTACTTCATGATCCAGACCTTCCAGCTGTACCTGCTCACCGACTACGTCGGCCTGACCGAGAGCCGAGCCGCCGGGGTCCTCGCCATCAACTCGGTGCTGTTCCTGGCCGCCGCCATCGCCGGCACCCTGGCCGCCGGCCCCTGGTCGGACCGGATACGCCGCCGCAAACCGTTCGTCATCGCCGCGTCCCTGATCGCGGTCGCCGCCGGCATCGCACCGCTACTGTCCCCGACCATCGCCGGAATGACCGCCTTCGCCGTCATCGGCGGACTCGCCTTCGGCAGCTACTACAGCGTGGACACCGCGTTGATGACCGAAGTACTGCCCAGCGCTCACTCCCGGGCCAAGGACCTCGGCTTCCTCAACATCGCCAACAGCGGAGGACAGGTCCTCGCCCCGGTCGCCAGCACCGCCATGGTCGCCCTCGGGTTCGGGTTCACCCCACTCTTCCTCGCCAGCATGCTCGCCTGCGCGCTCGGCGCGGTGCTCATCATGCCGATCAGGACGGTCCGCTGAACCGCTCATCCCGGATAGAGCGTGTCGAGCAGGTCGCCATGACGCTGCTCGACAACCCGGCGGCGCACCTTCAGCGACGGGGTTAGGTCGCCGTTCTCGACCGTGAGGTTCGTGCCCAGGATCGCGAACTGTTTGATCGTCTCCCACCGGCCGAGCCCGGCGTTCAGCTCAGCGATGTATCTCTCGACGACCGCGACCAGCTGCGGTGAACGGACGAGCTCGGCATGGTCGGCGCCGGGCACGTCGTGCTCCTTCGCCCAGGATCGGACGGCCTGCGGATCGAGATCGATCAGTGCGGTGATGTACTTGCGACCCTCGCCGTGCACCACGATCTGGGCGCTCAGCGGGCAGATCGCGGCGAACCGGGTTTCGATCGACTGCGGTGCCACATACTTCCCGCCGGAGGTTTTGATCAGGTCTTTCTTCCGGTCGGTGATCTTCAGGGAGCCGCGTGCGGTGATCTCGCCGATGTCGCCGGTGGACAGCCATCCGTCGACCTCGTCGCCGCCGTGGTAGCCGGTCATCACGCCGGGACCCTTGATCAGGATTTCGCCGTCATCGGCGATGGCGATGACGGTTCCGGGGAACGGCACGCCGACCGTTCCGTACTCGACGGTGCCGAGGCGGTTGACGACGGTGGCCGCGGACGACTCGGTGAGCCCGTACCCTTCCAGAACGGGCAGGCCGAGGGCGTCGAAGAACTCGGCGATGTCCGCCGACAACGCGGCGGCACCGGAAATGAAGTAGCGCATCCTCCCTCCGAAACGGGCCCGGATCCGGGCGAGGACCAGCCGGTCGGCGATCCGGTGCCGCACCGCCGGCCAGGCCGCGGGCCGCTGTCCGGCGCGGCGGGTGCGGGCGGCCTGCCGGCCGGCATCGACGGCCCAATCGAACAGGCGGGCTTTCAGCCCGCCGTCGCGGTGAGCGGCGGCGAGCACGCCGGCATGGACCTTTTCAAAGATCCGGGGTACGGCGGGCATCACCGTCGGGCGGACCAAGGGCAGATTGCCGATGATCCTGGTGAGGTCGCCGTCCACAGCGCAGGGATAGCCGATCGCGATCTGGGTGGCGATCAGCGCCTTGCCGAACGCATGGGCCAGCGGCAACCACAGGTATCCGAGGTCGTCCGGACCGGCCAGCTCGATCGCCTGCCCGGCCAGGCCCTCGTAGATCCAGCATCGATGCGGCAGCCGGACCCCCTTGGGCCGGCCGGTCGTCCCGGACGTGTAGATGAGCGTGGCCAGCTGATCGGAACCGACGGCCGAGGTCGCCGCGGTGACAGCGTCAGGGGCGGCTTCCAGCAGCGCCCGGCCGCGCCCACGCAGTTCAGCGAGAGTGAGAGCGCGCGGGTCGGCGCCGTCGATCAGGACAGCGTGCTCGACCGGCGAGCCGGCAGCGAGGACCTTGTCCAGGTACCCGGCGTTCTCCACCACGGCGATGCGGCTGTCCGAGTCGGCGAGGATGTACGACACGTCCTCGGCCGTCGACGTCGGGTACACGGTGGTCGTCGCGCCGCCGGCGCACATCACGCCCAGGTCGGCGTGGATCCACTCGACCCGTGTCCCGGACATGACGGCGACCCGGTCCTGCGGGCGCAGTCCCAGGGCGAGCAGGCCGGCCGCGATCTCCCTAGCCACCAGGCCTGCCTGTGCCCAGGTCTGCGATCGCCACTCGCCGTCCGGATCCGGCCATCGGTACGCCTCGGCGTCCGGTGTGCGGGCGACTCGCTCGGCCAGCAGCGCGCCCAGCGATGCCGGCGCCGTCTGCCACAACCGTTCCCAGGCTGCGACCTCCGTGGCCGGAGCGCTGAGCCGATGCTGGCGATCATGTGCACTCATCCGGAACTCCCGAGCAGGTATTGACTCTGTTAACGCCGCGTTTCTAAAGTACGCCAACGTACTTATGAAGTGGAAGGGGGATCATGCGACGATGCCGTCGTGAGCCAGGCGACCATCACGCACGGGGTGTTCTTCAGCCCTCAGGGCAGAGACCTGCCCCGCGGACGGCATGCCCTGCAACCCGCGGCGGTGCAGGCCGCCCACCGCGAACGCATCATGGCCGCCTTCGCCGAACTGGTCGCCGAACACGGCCTGACGAGCGTCACCGTGGCCGACGTGGTCAAACGAGCGGCGGTGTCGAGAACCGCCTTCTACGGACTCTTCGGCGACCTGCCCTCCTGCGCCGACGCCGCCTACCAGCGATTCATCGAGGTCCTCCTGGACCGGGTCTCGGCAGCCGCCACCGCGTCGCACGACTGGCCCGCCCTGATCCCCTCGGTCATCGACGCCTATCTCGACACCGTCGCCGCCGACCTCGTCGTGACCCGCGCCATGATGCTCGAAATGGACTCGGCCGGCCGCAGCGCACGCGACCGCCGCCGGCAGGCGCTCGCCGTGATCGCGCAGTTCCTCCACGACCGCCACACGTTCTGGATCGCCAAGGACGACACTCTCGGCCCGCTACCGGCCGAGGCATTCCTGGGCTTCGTCTACACGCTGCGCCAGCTGGCCTGCGACCTGCTCGACGAACACGCCGAGCCGGACCTGCGCGCCCTTCGCGAGCCGATGATCCGGTGGGTCTCCGCAAGCGTTCTCGGCGCAGCCTCCGCCTGAAGACCTTCTCTCCCTTCGCTCACTATGAGGAGCGCCATGACAGCACGCCTCGGCGCGGTCATCTTCGGCATCGGCGTCTTCGCCGTCGTACTGGGCGCGGGCTGCGCCTTCTACGTCACGCCGGCGGTCGCCCGCCTTCCGTACGACCTCACCATGTGCACCGCCACCGTGACCGAGGACTGCCTGCGCGCCAGCGTGGCCGAGGCGCCCGGAGCCCAATTCTTGCAAACCAAGGGCGGCGCCGCCCCGAGCGTCGAGATCCGCACCGGCACCCTGCGCTCGACCACCGAGATCTCGCCACAGCACGCTCAGACCGCCGCCGAGATGACCGGCGACGCGGTGATCTGGCACGTCTACAGCACGGTCTCCTGGGTCGAGACCAACGAGATGGTCAGCCAGTCCATCACCGGGGTGGCCCTGGATCGCGACACCGCGGCAGCCGCCGACTGGCCGAACCAGTTCTTCGAGGACGCCGGCAAGGACCGGCCGTCGGACATCGACTTCGAAGGCCAGCTCTACAAGTTCCCGTTCGGCACCCAGCGGCAGGACTATCAGTACTTCGACAGCAACCTGCGCCGGGCCCTGCCCATCACCTTCCAGGACACCGAGCGGATCGACGGCCTGGAGACCTACCGCTTCCAGCAGACCATTCCGGAAACCACGCTGACCGTTTCCACCGACCAGCTGACCGCCCTGCTCAACCGGTTCACGCCGGGCGCCACGGCAGGCCGGATCACCTACACCAACACCCGCACCCTCTGGGTGGAACCGGCCAGCGGCCTGTTCGTGAAGGTCCAGGAGCAGCAGCGCAAGACCCTCGTACCGTCGACCGGCACACCCATCGCACTGCTCGACGCCACCTTCACCTCCACCCCCGAGACACTGCGCAACAGCATCAGCTCAGCCACCGACGCCAGAAACCAGCTCCTGCTGATCAGCCGCTACCTGCCGATCGGCGCAGCCGTCATCGGCGCGATCCTGATGGTCCTCGGCCCGTGGCTGGCCAGACGGCGCAAGCGGCCGCTTCGCGACAGCCACCTGTGCCGTCGCAAAGCTTCCGTCCTGTCCGGCTGAGCAGGGGCCGGGTTCGGAGTCGGTTGCTCCGGTGGGTCGTCGTCCTCGAGTGCCGCCGCGAGTGAGGTGGAGGTAGGCGGCCAAGCCGGCCGGGATCATCAGCCAGAACGACACGATGCGGTAGCACAGCACCACCGCGGCCGCGGCCGACTCAAGTGCTCCCGCAGCGACGAATCCGGCCAGCAGGCCGGCCTCGATCAGGCCTATCCCGCCCGGGGTCAGCGGCAGCTGCCGGACGACCTGCACCGCCAGGTAGACGGTGGCGGTCTGGTGCCATGTCAGCGGGAGCTCGAAGGCCCAGGAAACGGTGATCAGACAGGTCAGGTCGAGCAGCCAGTTGAGGGCGGCGAACGCCGTCGTGACGGCACCGTCACGGATCCGGATGGTGCGGGCTTCGCGGGCGGCACGCCGGACCTGGTCGAGGATCCGGTCGTACGGCCGCGCCCGGGCGCGCGGAGAAATCCGGCGCTGCCGTCCGGGCCGATCCTTACGGCGGCTTCCGACGATCAGCACGCCGGCGCCGGTCGCGGCTACCAGCAGTGTCAGAACGATGCCGGTGATGCTGCTGGTGGTATAGAGCAAGCAGAGACCGGCGAACGACGCGGCTGCGGACAACAGCATCGCGGCTGTCGCGGTCGCTGTGGCGGCGCCATGGCGGCGGTATTGCTGCAATGCGAATGCCGCCGACACCGCCGAGCCGCCGGGTAGCGCCATGCTGATCGCCGAGCGGCTGTAGGTGATCGCCAGCAGTTCCCTGATCGGTACCCGTACGGCAAACGCGGCCAGCAATGTGTGTTGCTGGTAGGCGAATGCCACCTGGGAGAGGAACTGGGCCACCACGGCAGCTGCCAGCCATCGCACATCCGCCCCGCGCAGAGCCGTGAGGATCTCGGCGGGGTCGGGGAGGCGGTCGCGCAGCGCGACCGCCGCAACTCCACAGGCCAGGGCCGGCACGACGACGCGTTTCCACCGCCGTGGTGGCTGACTGCGGCCGTCACGCGAGTCGTCGTCGTTCATCATCCTGTGGTCCTGGTGGCGGTGCCGGTCTCCGGTCGCGATGGCGTGGTGATCGGTTGGCTGTGAACGAGCGGCCGCGGGTGAGCGGGAACGGTCGTCGGGTTCGAGACCGGATGCACCAGCAGAATTATCACGAGCAGGGCAATGGCGACGATGGCGTCGAGCCAGTAGTGGTTGCCGGTGGCGACGACGACCAGACCGGTGATCAGCGGGTGCGCGAACCAGATCCAGCGCCGGCGTCCGCCGGTGACCGTGGCGAGGGCGACGGCCACGACGAGTGCCCAGCCGACGTGCAGCGAGGGCATGGCCGCGTATTGGTTACTCAGCGTGTCGGTGTCGGGTGGGCCGTAGACGCTTGGGCCGTACCGGGTGAGGGTGTCGATCAGGCCGTTGCCCGGGGTCAGCCGGGGTGGGGCGAGCGGGATGAGCACGTGCAGGACAAGGCCGGCCGCGGTGAGGCAGGCGAGTGTGGTTCGCGTCCACCGGTAGTGGGTCCGATGCCGCCAGTAGAGCCAAATCAGGCAGAGGGCGATCGCCGGGAAGTGCACGTAGGCGTAGTACCGGTTGGCCAGTAGCAGCAGCGTGTGATGGTCGAGCAGGAAATGCTGCAGGGCGGCTTCGTCCGGCAGGTGCAGCAACCGTTCCAGGTTCCAGAGGGTTTCGGCGTTGGTGGTGGCCTCGGTGACCCTGCCGGTCGCGGCGATCCGGCCGGCCTTGTAGGCGAGGAACAATGCCGTGACGAGCAGGAGTTCCCCGGCTGCGGCACCCAGCTCACCGGTCCGGCGGGCGGGAAGATGTTTCGGCCGCCTGGCCGGTATGGCGGTGTCTGATCGCACAGGCCCTCGTCTCGGCCGGAAGCTGACAGCGGTGGGAGCACGGTTGCGGGCCGCAGACGGGTCTGGTGCCCCGCCTGCGGCACGTGCGCCGTCAGCCAGTAGTGGTGACCAGGTGCTTCTCCTGGTGCTCGCGGTCAGCGGCGGCGAGTTGCTTGGTGAGCTGTTCGCCCTCGACGTCGACGTTGGGCAGGATCTTGTCGAGCCAGCGGGGCAGCCACCAGGCGGCCTTACCCAGCAACGAGAGCACGGTGGGCACGATGGTCATCCGGACGAGGAAGGCGTCGACGGCGACGCCGAACGCGAGGGCGAAGCCGAGCGATTTGATGATGGTGTCGTCGGCGAGGATGAACCCGGAGAAGACGCTCATCATGATCAGGGCGGCGGCGGTGACGACCCGGGCTCCGTGGCTCATGCCGGTGACGACCGCGTCATTGGGTGCGGCGCCGTGCACGAACTCCTCGCGAGTGCGGGTGACGAGGAAGACCTCGTAGTCCATGGCCAGGCCGAACAGGATGCCGATCAGGAAGATCGGCATCACGCTCACGATCGGTCCGGTCGATTCCAGACCGATCAGGTCGGCGAGGTGGCCCTGCTGGAAGATGAAGACCAGAGCGCCGAACGCGGCGGCCACGCTGAGCAGGAATCCTACGGTGGCCTTGAGCGGCACCAGGATGCTGCGGAACACCAGCATCAGCAGGATGAACGCCAGTCCGACCACGATCGCCAGGTAGGGCACCAGGGCGGCGCTGAGTTTTTCCGAGATGTCGATATTGATCGCGGTCGTGCCGGTGACCGCGAGGGTCACGCCGGTCAGGGTGGTGGCGTGGTCGCGGATGTCGTGGACGAGGTCCTTAGTGGCCTCGCTGGTGGGGGCGCTGGCCGGGATGACGGTGAGGATCGCGGTGTCGCCGGCCTGGTTGGCCGTGGCCGGCACGACCGTCGCGACGTCATCGAGTGCGGCGATGGTCTTCTGCGCCTGCTCGGCGGCGGTCTTCGCATTGCCGGTGCCGGCTTCGACCACGACGATGAGCGGGCCGTTGAACCCTGCGCCGAAGCCTTCGGCGAGCTGGTCGTAGGCCTTGCGCTGGGTGGAGTCGACGGCGGCGGTGCTGTCGTCCGGCAACGCCAGACGCAGGTCCAAGGCCGGCAGTGCGACCACGGCGATCACGCCGAGGGGAAGCAGAAGCGCGAGCACCCGGTGCCGCAGCACCCCGCGCGCCCATCGCTCACCGAACGGCGTCTTGGCAGTGTGCTTTTCGTGCTGGCCGGCGTTGCGCTGCTTCTTCGGCAGGATCTTGCGGCCTGCGAAACCGAGGACCGCCGGCACCAGGCTCAGAGTGACCAGGACGGCGAACGCGACGGTGCCGGCGGCGGCAACACCCATTGCGGTGAGGAAGGGGATGCCGGTGACTGACAGAGCGGCGAGCGCGATGATCACGGTGAGGCCGGCGAAGACGACCGCGGAGCCGGCAGTGCCTGCGGCCCGTCCGGCCGCCTCTTCTCCGTCGCGGCCGGCCGCGATCTCGCCGCGGTAGCGGGAGACCACGAACAGGGCGTAGTCGATGCCGACGGCGAGGCCGAGCATCGTCGCCAGCGCGGACGTCGACGACGACAGGTCGAGAAAGCCGGTGGCGATCTGGATGCCCAGCATCCCGATACCAACCCCGACCAGCGCGGTCAGCAGCGGCAAACCGGCCGCCACCAGCGACCCGAAGGTGATCAGCAGGACCAGGGCGGCGACGACGATGCCGATCGCCTCGGCGGCGTGGCTCTCCTCGGCGGTGTTGGTGACCTCGCCGCTGTATTCCACGGCGATGCCGGCGGATTTCGCGGTGTCACCTGCGGCCAGTAAGGCCTCCCGGTCCGCGGTGCTGACGTCGGTCGCGGCCACCGAATAGGTGACCGTCGCGTACCCGGTCTGCAGATCCTGCGAGACCGTCTTGGCGTCGAACGGGTCGGTCACCGCCGCGACGTCGGGAACCGTCTCGAGGCGGGCGATGGCGTTCTCGATCGCCGCCTTCTGCGCGGCGCCGGTCAGCTTCGTGTCACCGGTGACGGTGAACACGACTTTCGCCGAGGCGACCTCCGAACTGCCGCCGAACTTCTCCGCGAGGACGTCCATGGCCCTCGACGACTCGGTGCCGGGAATCGAGAAGGCGTCGGTGGTCGGGCCGGAGAGCTTGTTCGCGCCCAGACCCAGGAGTGCCAGCACGATGACCCACACCGCGAGCGTCAGCCGGCGGCGCCGGAACGAGAACCGGCCAAGCCGGTACAACAGGGTCGCCACGTAAGTCCTCCGTCGATCGTCGATCACACTGTGAGTGACCGTCCAACGATCACGGGAATCGGCGCCGGCGTCGTCCTGTCAGCGCAGGCGAGCGTGTACTGCAAACGCGGTATGCCCGCGGACGGCCGATACCGCGGAAACAGGACGCTGCCGCCTCGCCGAGCGACTTACCGTCATGACCATGTACGACGTGACCGCACGATGGATGCCGCCCTGGCTGCACCGGCACCAGGCCAAGGTGAGCGATGCGCTGCTCGCCGCCGGGCTGTTCGTGCTGGTGCTGCAAATGGATCAGGGTTCGTCCACCGGACGGATCATCGGGCTGGCAGTGTTCGCCGCGGTGGCGACGCTGTTGCGCCGCCGCTACCCGGAGCGGCTGCTCGCCGCCGCCACCGTCGTCACGGTGATCTCGATCTTCTCGGGACCGCCGGCGGCGGGCCTGTTCGTCACCTTGGCAGTGCTCACGTGTTCCGCCGCCCTCTACAGCCGCCGTCGCCGGCCATGGGTTCATGCCACGCTCGTGTGGACCGCGCTCGCGCTCGCGGGCTCGCTGGCCTACTTCTCTCAGTGGTGGGGGCCGGACCAGTTCGCGCTGGTCGCGTTCATCTTCGGCGGTTCCGGGGCAGGCGACTCGGTACGGATGCGCCGCGCGTACATCGACGAGGTGACCGAACGGGCCCGGCAGGCCGAGCAGAGCCGGGAGCAGGAGGCCCGGCGCCGGGTGATGGACGAACGGCTGCGCATCGCCCGGGAACTGCACGATGTCGTCGCCCATCACATCGCGGTGATCAGCGTGCACGCCGGCGCCGCTGACCATGTATTGCGCAACCAGCCGGACAAGGTGTGGCCGGTGCTCGGGCACATCCGTACGGCGGCTGACACCGTTCTCGAGGAGATCAAAGCGGTGATCAGTGTGCTCCGCGACCCCGACGAGGTGAACAGCACCGAGCCCACCCCCGGAATGGATCGACTGCCGGACCTGCTCGACAGCTTGCGCGTCACGGGTTTTCAGGTCCGCCACCAGCAGCGGGGCACGCCCCGGCCGCTGCCCGCCATGGTCGACCTGGCCGCGTACCGGATCACGCAGGAAGCCCTCACCAACGCCCACAAGTACGGCGACGGCATCGCCGTGCTCGACGTCGAATTCACCTCCGACACGGTCACCATCACGGTCACCAACCGCATCGCCTGGCCACGACCGAACCGTGCCGGCTCCGGGTTCGGCCTGCTCGGCATGCGCGAACGCGCCGCCGCCGCACATGGCACCATCACCACCGGCCTGCTGCCCGGCGGCGCGTTCCGGGTCGAGGCGATGCTGCCGGCCGACGAACAGGCAGTCAGCCGTCTCAATGCCCCGACCCAGGTTCTTCCGACTATCACTGAAAGAGCGTGAACGTGACGATCCGTGTCCTGCTCGCCGACGATCAGGCCCTGATCCGGGCCGGCTTCAAAATGATCATCGATGCCGAGCCCGGGTTCGAAGTGGCCGGCGAGGCCGCTGACGGGCGTGAGGCCGTCGACCTGACGCACACCGCCCGGGTCGACGTCGTGCTGATGGACATCCGGATGCCGCACATGGACGGCATCGAGGCGACCCGGCGGATCTGCGCCGACGAACGCCTTGCCGGGGTACGCGTGCTGGTGCTCACCACCTTCGACAACGACGACAACGTGATCCTCGCCCTGCAGGCCGGCGCCAGCGGCTTCCTTGGCAAGAACGTCGCACCGGCCGAACTGGTCACCGCGATCCGGGTGGTCGCTGACGGTGAGGCCCTGCTCTCCCCGCGCGCCACCCGGAGCCTGGTCAGCCGCTTCATCCACCAGACCCGCCCTGCCACCCCGCGCCTGGCAGCGCTCGACCTGGTCACCGAGCGGGAGCACGAGATCCTGGTGTTTGTAGCGCACGGGCTATCCAACGACGAGATCGCGGCCCGGCTGCACCTCTCACCGCTGACGGTGAAGACCCACGTCAACCGGACGATGATCAAACTGAATGCCCGGGACCGGGCACAACTGGTGGTCATCGCCTACCAGAATGACCTGGTCAGGCCGGGTGACGCCCTGCCGGAGCCGGCACAGCGATCCTGACTCGCACGACCGCTCCCAGCGCCCCGATGGCCCGGCCGTCCATGTGGATCTGGCCTCGCATCGGCACCGCAGGTAACAGCAGAGGTACGACGTCGCTTTGGCCACAGGATTCGTCCGGTCTTTGACTGTTTTGGCTCCGGCGGTTCCCCGGTCCCGCAAAGAATGGGCTGAGCGCATCTCTGTCACCAGCGTTCATCGACGTTCGAGTGCGCACGCGGTAAATCCAAGGGGCGGAGTCCTGTGGCAAACCTTCTCTATCGGCTCGGTGCCGCCGCGGCCAGGCGTCGCTGGATCGTCCTGGCAGCGTGGGTAGCCGTGCTGGCTGCCGTCGGCATCGGTGCGGCAACGCTGTCCAAGCCCACCAGCTCGTCGATCACGATTCCCGGCACCGAATCGCAGCGCGCCATCGAGTTGCTCGCCGAGAAGTTCCCCGGCACCGGCGGCGCCAGTGCCAGGATCGTGGTCGCCGCCCCGGACGGGCACACCCTGACCGAATCCACCTACACCGAACTGGCCTCCGACGCGCTGGCGGCTCTGTCCAAGGCGCCGCAGGTCATCGCGGTCAGCGGATTCATCGAGTCCACGCTGAGCACGGACAAACGCATCGCGTACGCGGACGTCAGCTACGCCGTGGCGGTCGCCGACATCACCGACGAGGCCAAAGAGGCACTCGAGACGATCGTCGCGCCGGCCCGGGCGGCCGGCCTGCAGGTCGAGTTCTCCGGCGGCGTCATCTCCACCACCGAGGAAGCCGGAGCCAGCGCCGAACTGTACGGCATCATCATCGCCTATCTCGTGCTGGCGGTGACCCTCGGCGGTTTGATGATCGCCGGCATGCCCCTGATCAACGCCCTGGTCGGCGTCGGCGTCGGGATGCTCGGCATCCAGGTGGTCACCGGATTCGTCACCCTCAACTCGACCGCACCCGCGCTGGCCACGATGCTGGGCCTGGCCGTCGGCATCGACTACGCCCTGTTCATCGTCGCCCGGCACCGCCAGCAGGTCCACGACGGCATGCCCGTTCACGAGTCGATCGCCACGGCAACCGCCACCGCCGGCAGCGCTGTGGTCTTCGCCGGCGTGACGGTGGTGATCGCGCTGTGCGGTCTGGCCGTGGCGAACATTCCGTTCCTGACCGTCATGGGCCTGTGCGCCGCCGCTACCGTCACTATCACCGTGTTGCTCGCGGTCACTCTCGTGCCGGCGATCCTCGGGTTCGCCGGTGGCCGGATCGCCAAGGGGCGCATCGCCTTCCTGAACCGGCGCGCCGAGCCGAAGCCGAACCCGTTCGGCCAGCGGTGGGCGCGCATCGTGACCGCCCAGCCGTGGCTGACGGTGATCGCCTGTCTGGCAGTCGTCGGCGCCATGGCGTTCCCGGTCCTGGACATGCGCCTCGGGCTGCCCTCCGACGGCACCAAATCCACCGACACCACCGAACGCCGGGCCTACGACCTGCTCGCCGAGGGGTTCGGCGATGGTTTCAACGCGCCCCTCACGCTGGTGCTGTCCGGGTCCGGCCGCACCGACATGGCGGACATCGCCACCGCGGCGGCAACGGCACTGAAGGACGACGCGGACATCGCTGTCGCGGCCCCCGCCGCCACCAACGAGGCCGGCGACGTGTCGCTGCTGGCGATCATCCCCAAATCCGGTCCGGACTCCGAACAGACCAAGGAACTGGTCACCCGGATCCGCACCGCCGGCGCACAAGCAGAGGCACGGCAGGCCGGGATCACCACGTACGTCACCGGCACGACCGCGTTCAACAACGACGTCTCCGACAAACTCAGCAGTGCCCTCGCCCCGTTCCTGATCCTGATCGTCGTACTCGCCCTGGTCCTGCTTCTGCTGGTGTTCCGGTCGATCCTGGTCCCGGTCAAAGCCGCTGTGGGCTTCCTGTTCTCGCTGGGCGCGTCGATGGGCATGGTCACTCTCGTATTCCAGGAAGGACACCTCGGTGGCTTGTTCGGCATCGAGGCCACAGGACCGATCCTGAGCTTCCTGCCCGTACTGGTGATCGGCATCCTGTTCGGCCTGGCGATGGACTACGAGGTCTTCCTAGTCTCCCGGATCAAGGAGGCCTTCACCCACCACGACGACGCTCGCCAGGCCATCACCGACGGCATGCGCGACAGCGCCCGGGTCGTCACCGCCGCCGGCCTGATCATGACAGCGGTGTTCGCGGCCTTCATCTTCGGCGGCGACGCCACCATCATGGCCATCGGCTTCGCCCTGGCTGTCGGCGTCGCCGTCGACGCCTTCATCGTCCGGATGACCCTGGTCCCGGCAGTGCTGCACCTACTCGGCCGCAGCGCATGGTGGATGCCGCAATGGCTGCAACGAGTCCTGCCGAACGTCGACATCGAGGGCACGCAACTGGTGCGCCCCACGCCGGATGGCGGCACCCCGGTGCATCACCATGCCGGTGATATCAGGGACGTGGCCGAGGCCAACCGCACCATCGGACTCGATCACACCGACGCGACGCGGAGCCCCGCCGCCGAGGAACCTCACCACCGCCGTTGACCTGGCCCGAAAACCGACGTACGACGATGGGAGCGTCCGGATGGGCGCCCCCATCGTGGTTTCATGGGTGGAACGCGCCGCCGTCGAGCAATTTCTCATCCGGGCGCCGGACAAGCCGAATGATTCCCTGTGAGGCATCAGTTCGGCATATCGGTCAGTGCCGCGGTGGCGGCGGGCGTTCTGGTGCAGTCGGCGGCCTCGCTGTTGCGCGACGACATGACGGCGACGATCATCGCGGCTCTGGTCGCGGCTCTCGCTGCCTACGCAGCCGCAGGATTCATCCGATCGGCCCGATCCACCCACGGACGGACACGTGGCGCCTGCCTCGCCGGGGCCGCGGCCTCCGGCTTCCTCGGGCTTCTCTACCTTCTGCCACAGGGCCCGGCGTCAGTGCCACCGCCTGTCCAGGTCACCCTCGCTCTCAGCCTGGTCGCGATGATGGTTCTGCAACTCGGCCTACTGATCCGCTCCGAAACCACGGGCCTGGCCCTGGTCACCCGAGTGTTGGACGTCGCCGCCGGCAGTGCCGCCGTCTTCAGTCTCGTCTGGCGGTTCGCCATCGAACCGGCGATCGGCGCCCTGCCGTACGGCGCCTCGAGCGTGATGGGGCTCTTGGAAGGCTGCGCGATCTTCGGAGCGGCATGGGCTCTCGTGTCGATCGTCAACACCGCGCCGGGCCGATCCGGCCACGCCGCCCATCTGCTCGGCACGATACTCACGCTCTACGCCGTCAACGTCTTGCTCGGCCTCCTCGATTACGGCAACGAGGACTCGCCGTACGCCGCGCTCGCCGACACGGCAGTGGTCACCATCGCGTTGCTGCTGGTCCTGGTGAGCAGGGACATCGCCGGCGGAGCCCATCAACCCCACAACCCCTCGTTCAGCGTCGTCTGGATGCTCCTGCCGTACGTCCCCATGTCCCTGACATTCGTCGCGGTCGCAGCCCTGTCACTGCAGCCCGACGGCGCTAACCCCATGCTGATCTGCGTCCTGCTCGCCACCACCGCGATGGCAATGATCCGCCAGTTCCTCAGCCTTCTCGTCATCCGCGACCAAGCACACCAGATCGACCGTCAGCGTGAGCTCCTCGATCGGCAGGCGCACCATGACTCCCTCACCGGCCTGTACAACCGGGCAGCGTGCCACGCACACGCCGAGCAGATTCTTGACTCAGTCCAGCCACACCAGCAGGCGGCCGTCCTGCTGATCGACCTTGACGGCTTCAAACCGGTGAACGACACCCTCGGCCACGCCGCCGGCGACGCCGTACTCATCGAGGTCGGCAGCCGTATGACCGAAGCGATCCGCCCTGGCGACGTCGCGGCGCGACTCGGCGGCGACGAATTCGTCGTCCTGCTCCCCAGGATCGCTGACACTCACCACGCCGAGGCTCTCGCACAGCGCCTTCTGCGGCACATTGCCGAGCCCATCCCGATAGGCGATGCCACCGCGCGGGTGAGCGCCAGCATCGGCATCAGCCTCGCAACCGGCAAAGGGCATGACCTGAGGACCCTGCTCCGCGAAGCGGACGACGCGTTGTATACCGCTAAGGCATCCGGCAAGAACACCTTTCACCGCTACGACACACAAATGCAGCGCACCACCGGACTCGCAGCGTGATCGATGCTCGCTGAGGTCATCCGAGCCGACCAGGGCCGCACCGCCCGATATACGAGTCAGGTGTATCGTAATTACGTGACCCGAGATCGAGAGCATGGCTGAGAGCGGGCGCGGACGCGGACGCCCTCGCAGCGAACAGGCGAGGCACGCGATCCTGGCGGCCGCCCGCGACCTGATCGCCGAAGCCGGCTACGAACAGTTGACGGTGCAGGCGATCGCCGCGCGTGCCGGCAGCGGGCGTCAGACCGTTTACCGCTGGTGGCGATCGAAAGAGCTCATCGTCGCTGAGCTCGTGACAAGTGGTGAGCTGACGTTGCCCGCGGTGCCGATACCCGACACCGGACATCTGGAGCCGGATCTGATCGCCTGGCTCGACACGATCGTGCACTCACTGGAGGATCCACAGGCCGGAGGGCTGATGCTCGCCCTGGTCACCGCGGCGTCCGACAACGAGGCCGACGCGCGTCTGCTCTACGAGATGAGCACCGGCCCGTTCCACCGGGCGCTCGTCGCGCGACTCACTCAGGGTGCTGCAGCCGGCCAGGTGGGTCCGCACGCGGACACCACGGCGATCGCCGACGCGCTGATCGGGACGGTACTGTTTCGCGCCCTCACGCCCGGCGCGCGCCCGGCGCCGACCTCCGCGGTCATCCGCACCCTGCTCGGCTGCTCCACGTCCTGACGTGTGCGGCACACGGTGCCCTCTCCTCAGTTCACAGCGAAAGCACGAACCTCAGTTCACAGCGAAAGCACGAAGCGAAAGGCACCTCAGCCATGACACAGACCGCCATCATCACCGGAGGAGCCGGTGGCATGGGTTTGGCCACCGCGAAGATCCTCGGAAGTGATCACCGCGTGGTGATCGCCGACCTTGACCAGCAGCGTCTCGACACCGCGGTCGCCGAACTCGCAGCCGGCGGCATCGAAGCGGCATCAGCGGTGTGTGACATCACCGACCGCGCCTCCGTCGAGCGGCTGCTCGACGAGGCGGAGCGCGGAGGCCATCACGTTCGCGCGGTCGTGCACGCCGCCGGCATCAGCCCGCAGATGGGGTCGGCCGAACGCGTCGCCCGCATCAACGGCACCGGCACCGTCAACGTCACCCGGGCGTTCCTCGCCCGCGCGGCCGAGGGCGACGTCCTCGTCAACGTCGCCTCGACCGCGGGCCACGGGCTCCCCAAGATCCTGATCCCGTTCGGCTCCTTCCGGCTGGCGGAGACCGATCCGGCAGCGTTCGAACGCGCGATCGTTCGGCGTGCCCGTGTCGCGGGCCGCAAGCTGCATTCCGGGATCGCCTACGGGATCAGCAAGGCCTTCGTCCTCTGGTACACCCGCTCCCAGGCCGTCGCCTTCGGCAAGCGCGGAGCCCGCATCGTGTCCGTCTCACCCGGGAGTTTCGACACCGCAATGGGCCGGCTCGAAGAGAATCACGGCGCCGCCGAGTTCCTGAAGGTCTCGGCCATCAAACGGTTCGGCAAACCCGAGGAGATCGCCGCCGTGCTCGCCTTCTGCGCCGGTTCGGCTCCGGGCTACCTGACCGGCGTCGACATCCTGGTGGACGGTGGCGCCCGCGCCGGAGCGGAGTTCCGGAAACGGCCCGGCGTCACGCCGTGATCCTTTCCGCCGCGGCGGGTTCTGTGTTCGTCAACACCCTCGACGGGGCGCATCTACCGTCATCGTGACCAGAGCGATCCGGTCAGGCCGAGCACATGCCGCCGGTGGCGGCGCGTTTGGGCAGCAGTCTTCGTATTTTTATCTTCCACACGGTAGATATTGCGCCGACCCCTGTTGACCGGGGCGCAACGCGGCCGTAACTTTTATCTACCAAATGGCAGTTAAGGCGGTCGCCGAGAGGATCAAAACCTATGACGCCCGAGGTCCGCCTCACCGATGCACTCCTCGAACGCGACGGACGACCGTTCCTGGTCGTCGGAGCCGAGCTGCACAATTCCAGTTCCAGCTCGGTTTCCGCGATCACCCGGTCGTTGCGGGCGATGCGCGAGATCGGAGCCAACACCGTCCTCGCACCGGTGGCCTGGGATCTGTTCGAACCTCAGGAGGGCGTCTACGACTTCACCCTCGTCGACGCCCTGATCGCGACCGCAGCGGCCGAGGGTCTCGCGGTGATCCCGCTTTGGTTCGGATCGTGGAAGAACGGCATGTCGTCCTACGCGCCGTCCTGGGTGAAGCGGGATACCGCGCGATTCCCCCGCGCTGAACTGCGGCACGCCGGCCCGGTCGAGGTGCTGTCCCCCTTCGGTGCCGAGTCCCGCGCCGCCGACGCCGCCGCGTTCCGGGCACTGCTGGGCCGCATCCGTGACGTCGACACCGAGCGTGTCGTGCTCATGGTGCAGGTCGAGAACGAGGTGGGCATCCTCGGTGACGCCCGCGACCGCAGCCCTCTCGCCGAACAGGCCTGGGCTCAGCAGGTGCCCGACGCCGTCATTGCGGCGATCTCCGGCAGCGGCGCCGGGCGACTGCACGAGGCCTGGCTCGCCGCCGGTTCCCCCACCGGCGGCACCTGGGAATCGGTGCTGGGCTCAGCAGCCGACGAGGGGTTCATGGCTGCTGCTTTCGCGACCTACATCGAGGCGGTGGCCGCCGCCGGCCGCGCCGAGTGGGACCTTCCGTTGTTCGCCAACGCCTGGCTCGACACCCCCGTCGAACTGGATCTGCCGGACATGCCGGCCTGGGCGGAGATGGCCGGCGGCGAGAGCGCCGGTTTCTACCCGAGTGGCGGCCCGCTGTCCCACCTGGCGCCGATCTGGCGTGCCCTCGCCCCGAGCCTGGACTTTCTGGCCCCGGACATCTACTTCGGCGATTTCGACGAGCTCTGCCGCCGCTACTCCGATGCGTCCGGCGGGCGCCTGTTCATCCCCGAGATGCGGCGCTCACCCCGAGGCGTCGGCCACATGTTCCTGGCACTCGGTGAGCACCGGGCTCTGGGCGTCGCCCCGTTCGGCGTCGATTCCCTGCTTCCGGGCGCCGCCGGCTACGACGATCTGAGCGACGGGTACCGGCTGCTCCGGGCCTTCGCGAGCGTTCGCAAGCGTGTGCCGTCGGGTTCTTCCCGCGGTTTCCTTCTCAGTGCCGAGCAGCCCTCCGCCCGCTTCGAGTTCGACGGTGTGACCCTTCAGATCGATAGCGCCGACCCGTCCGGGCTGTTCCCGCCCGTCTACCCCGCCTACGGAGCTCTGGTCGAGACAGGCCACGACGAATTCGTCGTCATCGGCCGCGGCTTCTCCGTCACCTTCGCCCCGACGGACGGGTCCCGGGTGGGGATTCTCGGCGCCACCGAGCTCGCAGGCCCTGAGGCGGAGGAGGTCGTCCGGCGGCTTGGCGGCGACGAGACCGGTTCGGGTCAGATGGTCCGGTTCCCGGCGCTGACCGCGGCGACACCCGCCGTCTTCCCCATCCCGTTCGACATGCGCAGCACCGGCATCGTCGAGATCCAGCTGTACCGGTACCTGTGACATGAAGGGAACGACTGAGGTGGCACCACAGAACACTTTCGGCGACAGCGTTCGTCGAGTCCGCGCGGGCGAACTCGACGCCGCTGATGCTGCTGACCTGCTCATCGCCGAAATGACCGACGACGAGCTGCTGTGGCTGCTCGACGGGGACGTTCTGCCCCGGTCGATGATCGCGCTTCCCGGAAAGATCAAATCCGGGCCGATCACCGGCGGAGCCGTCGCCCGCCTCGGCATCCCCGGCGTCCGGTTCACCGACGGGCCCCGCGGCGTGGTCATCGAAGGGTCGACCGCGTTCCCGGTGAGCATGGCACGCGGTGCGACGTGGGATCCCGACCTCGAACAGCAGGTCGGGACGGCCATGGGCCTGGAGGCCCGCGCCCGCGGCGCCAACTATTCCGGGGCCGTCTGCATCAACCTGCTGCGGCACCCCGCCTGGGGCAGGGCCCAGGAGACCTACGGCGAGGATCCGGTCCTGATCGGCCGGATGGGCGCCGGGCTCACCCGCGGGCTGCGCCCGAACGTGATGGCCTGCGTGAAACATTTCGCCCTCAACTCGATGGAGAACGCCCGCTTCCGGGTCGACGTCACCGTCGACGATCACGCCCTGCACGAGGTGTACCTGCCGCACTTCAAGGCGGTCGTGGACGCCGGGGCCGAGTCGGTGATGAGCGCCTACAACTCGGTCAACGGCAAGTTCATGGACGTCAACAAGGCACTGCTCACCGACATCCTGCGCGACGAGTGGGGCTTCGACGGCTTCGTCACCAGCGACTGGGTGTTCGGCACTCACGCCGGGCTCGAAAGCCTGGAAGCCGGCATGGACGTCGAGATGCCGTTGCGCCTGCTGCGGGCACGGGAACTGCCCGGCGCGCTCAAGGACGGACGCCTCGCCCGGGACACCGTCATCCAATCGGCGCACCGCATCCTGCGCACCACCCTGCGGCACGCTGCGACCCGCGACCCGGCCGAACCCGCCACTGACGTGATCGCCTCACCGGCCCACCGCGCGCTGGCCCGGCGCGTCGCCACGCAGGCGATGGTGCTGCTCAAGAACGACCCTGTCGACGACACCCCGGTGCTGCCGCTCGCACCGGAAATCAAACGGCTCGCGGTGATCGGCAAACTCGCCGCGCAAGCCAACACCGGTGACCACGGTTCGTCGCTGGTGCACCCGCCGAGCACCAGCTCACCGCTGGACGGGCTGCGCGAGGCCCTGCCCGGCGTCGAGATCGTGCACGCCGACGGTGCCGACATCACGGCGGCCGTCGCCGCGGCCACCGCCGCGGACGCGGCGATCCTGGTCGTCGGCATGGACCACGACGACGAGGGCGAACGTATCGAGAACGGTGACGCCAACCTCGACATCTTCGGTTTCCCGTTCAACTTCAGCCCGGTCAAGTGGGCGATGGAGAAGCTGGCGAGGAAGAGCAGCCAGTTCGGCCAGGGCGGAGACCGGGAGTCACTGACCCTGCACGACGACGACGAGCGGCTGGTCGCCGCGGTCGCCGCCGCGAACCCGCGGACCGTGGCCGTGCTGATCGGCGGCAGCGCCATCATCATCGAGGCGTGGAGGGAACAGGTTCCCGCGATCCTGCACGCCTGGTACCCCGGGATGGAGGGCGGGCGGGCTCTGGCCGACGTGCTGACCGGCGCCGCCGAACCCGGCGGCCGCCTGCCGGTGTCCATCCCCACCAGTGCCGAGCACCTGCCGTTCTTCGACGCGGAGGCGCGCTCGATCGTCTACGACGCCTGGTGGGGACAGCGCAAACTCGACCGCGACGGGAACGCCGCAGCCTTCCCGTTCGGTTTCGGGCTCGGCTACACCACCTTCGAACAGGACCTCCTCGGGCACGAAGCCACCGAGACCACCGGCACCGCGACCGTACGGGTCCGCAACTCCGGCAAGCGTGCCGGATCGACTGTGGTCCAGATCTATGCCGCGGACACCTCGGCCGCCCGGCCGATCCCGCAGCTGATCGGTTTCCGCCGCGTCGAACTTGCCGCAGGAGCCGAGGCCACCGTCGAGGTCACCCTCGATCTGACCCCGACCCGGCAACGCGATCCGCAGACCCGGGCCTGGTCACGCCGGCCGGGGACGTGGGGAATCGCTGCCGCAGCCCACAGCCCGAGCACCTTCGACGACATTCAGCCGCTCATCACCAAGGAGCAGTGATGTCGGCGGGCCATCGGGCATCCGCACCACCACACGAACGGAAATGATCATGGGAACGCTCGACGGGAAAGTCGCCATCATCACCGGCGCCGGCGGCGGAGTCGGCCGCGGCATCGCGACCGCCCTCGCCAAAGAGGGCACCGCCGTTGCCGTCATCGACATCAACGGCGACGGCGCGAAGCAGACCGTAGGCCTGATCGAGGCCGCCAGCGCGACCGGCCTGGCCATCACCGCCGACATCAGCGACTCCGCAGCCGTCGACTCGGCCGTGGCCGACGTGGTCGACCGCTTCGGCACGGTGGACATCCTGGTCAACAACGCGCAGGCGTCTCGCTCCGGCGTGCCGCTGGCCGAGGTCACCGACGCCGACCTCGACCTGGCGTTCGGCACCGGGCCGCGGGCCTGCTTCTACTTCATGCGCGCCTGCTTCCCGTACCTGAAGGACGGCTACGGTCGCGTGATCAACCTGCGCTCAGCCTCCGAGCTGCTCGGCATGGCAGGGTACGCGACCTATGTATCGACCAAGGGCGCGATCGGCGCTCTGACCCGCTCGGCGGCACGGGAGTGGGGTGCGCTCGGCATCACGGTCAACTGCATCGCACCGGGTGTCATGACCCCGGGCGCCGAGGCGCACTTCAAGGCCAACCCGGATGACTACAAGGCCGTCGTAGCGACGATGTCGATCCCGCGGTTCGGCGACGCCGAGGGCGATGTCGGCCGGGCAGCGGTCTTCCTGGCCGGGCCGGACGCCTCGTACATCACCGGGACGACGCTGTCCGTCGACGGCGGCGGGGCGTTCTACGCATAACGCCCACGATTGGGGGCGCCCGTTCGGACGCCCCCAATCTCATCTTCCATACGGTAGATATTTTTCGTCATCCCGTTGACCCGATCGCAACCTGGCCGTAACTTCATCTACCGATCGGCAGATAGTCACTAGAAAGGCCGTCACCCGCCATGAGCAGCTTCACCTGCAATCCCCTCGACATCGCCTACCGGTTCTCGGACATGTCGGTCGGCCCGTTCTGGCGTGGTGTGTTCCGGGAGGCAGCCGACCCGTCCGTGATCCTCTACAAGGACCGCTACTACCTCTTCCCCTCGATGTCCGGCGGGTTCTGGCACTCCGACGATCTGGCCACCTGGGAATTCGCGGCCACCCCGACCCTGCCGACCTACGACTACGCACCGGATGTCCGCGAGATCGACGGCCACCTCGTCGTGTGCGCGTCACGCAGCGTCAAGCCCTGCTCGTTCTTCCGCACCACCGACCCTCTGAGCGGCCAGTGGCAGGAGATCCCGGGCACGTTCGCCTTCTTCGACCCCAACCTCTTCCAGGACGACGACGGCCGCGTCTACCTCTACTGGGGAACCTCGAACAAAAAACCCATTCAAGGCCAAGAACTCGACCGTACGACGTTCGAGCGCATCGGGCAGCCCGTGCCGATCATCAGCGGCGATGTACGCGCCCACGGCTGGGAACGCCCCGGCGAGAACCACGACCACCGCCAGTCCAACGGCATGGGTGTCCTCATGGAGAAGATCGCCGGAACCGATCCGTACTTCGAGGGCGCCTGGATGACCAAATACGACGGCGTCTACTACCTGCAGTACGCGGCTCCCGGCACCCAGCTCAACACCTACGCGGACGGCTATTACACCGCGCCATCGCCGCTCGGCCCGTTCATCTACTCCCCGCAGTCACCGTTCTCCTCCAAGCCCGGCGGCTTCATGACCGCCGCAGGCCACGGATCGACCATCCAGGACCGGCACGGCAACTGGTGGCACATGGCCACCATGCGGATCTCCGTGCAGCACATGTTCGAACGACGCATCGGCCTGTTCCCGGCCGGCTTCGACGCCGACGGCGTGCTCTTCTGCAACCAGGAGTTCGCCGACTACCCGATGACCGTGCCGAACGGCCCCGCGGACCCGTGGTCGCTGTCGGCCAAAGCGATGCTGCTGTCCGACCGGCGGCCCGTCACCGTCTCCTCCGCCGACCCCGCACATGCGGCCGAGCTCGCGGTGAACGAAGACGCCCGAACCTGGTGGGTGCCCGCCGACGCCACGCCGGGCCACTGGATCTCTGTCGACATTCCCGAAGGCGCCACCGTCTCGTCCGTACAGATCAACCTCGCCGACCACGAGATCCGCCCGCCGAAACCGAAGTGGGCCGAGACCCAGCAGACCCTGGTCTGGCGCCGGCGCATCGACATGGCCGAGCCTGCCGTGGAAGTGCTGCTCGAAGGCTCCGCCGACGGTGTGACCTGGGAACCGCTGTACGACACGCGAGGGGCGAAGGTCAGCCGCACCCACCTGTTCGTCGAACTCGACGAGCCGCGCGCCTACCGGCACATCCGCCTGACCGGGTACGCCCAGCCGTACGGATCAAAACTGGCCGTCAGCGGTCTGCGGGTCTTCGGCCACGGCGCCGGTGCCGCACCCGCGGCAGTGACCCCTCGTGCTCGCCATACCAGTCCTCTCAACGCCGCCGTCACCTGGAATGGCGCGCCGACTGCCCCGGGATACAACGTCCGATACGGTCTGGCCGCCGACAAGCTCTACCAGAGCTGGCTGCTCTACGACCGCACCGACCTCGACCTGAGCGCCCTCAACGCGGACCACGACTACTGGATCGCCGTCGACTCCTTCAACGAGAACGGCATCACCCGCGGACAACCCGTCCACCTCGCGGCGGCATGACATGAGCCTGTCGCTGTTCAACTCGGATTGGCAGGCGCAGCGGCTGCCGGACGGCTCCTCCACGCCGGTGACGCTCCCGCACGACGCGATGCTCGGTGAAGGCCGTCGAGCTGACAGCCCGTCGGGCGGGCACGGTGCCTATTTCCTCGGCGGCGCCTACCGCTACCAGAAGACTTGGCACGCGCCACGGGACCTCGCGGGCAAGCGGGTCAGCCTGCTGTTCGAAGGCGTCTACCGGCACAGCCAGGTGTTCGTCAACGGTCAGACGGTCGGCAGCACGGTCAGCGGTTACACCGAATTCGAGGTCCGCATCGACCCGGAACTCAACCTGGGCGCGGACAACCTGGTCGAGGTGACCGTCGACAACACGCAGGTGCCCAACTCCCGCTGGTACACGGGCTCCGGCATCTATCGCCCCGTGTGGGTGCGAGTCCAGGACGCCGTGCACATCGTGCCCGGCAGCGCCCGATTCCGCACCGTCGCCGGCGACGGCGCCGCCCAGGTCGACGTCACGCTGGACCTCGCCAATCCGGACAGCGAACCGATCGACGTGTACGTCGCGATCGGTGGCCTCGTCGCGACCACCCGCACAGCCGGCTCGACAGCCCAGGTGACACTGACCCTCCCCGCTCCCCTGCTCTGGTCGGCCGAGCAGCCGAACCTGTACGACGCCACGATCCGGATCAGCACCCACGGCCAGGTCCGTGACGAGCAGACGACGAAGATCGGGCTGCGCACGATCGACCTCGACGGGCGCCACGGGCTCCGGGTCAACGGCGTGCCGACGCTGCTGCGCGGCGCGAATGTGCACCACGACAGCGGGGTGCTGGGCGCGGCCACCTTCCGCGCCGCCGAGTTCCGGCGGGTCCGCATCCTCAAGGACAACGGGTTCAACGCGATCCGCAGCGCGCACAACCCGGCTTCCCGCGACCTGCTCGACGCCTGCGACGAGCTCGGCATGTACGTCATGGACGAGCTCTACGACGGCTGGTACGACCACAAGACCGAGCACGACGACGCCCCGCATTTCGCCGCGACCTGGCAGGCCGACGCCGACGCGATGATCATCAGGGACCGCAACCATCCCAGCGTGATCATGTACTCGATCGGTAACGAGAACAGCGAACCGGCCACGCCGTACGGTGTGGCGACGGCCCGCCGGATGTCCGACCACGTCCGCGCCCTCGATCCCGGCCGCCCGGTCACCATGGGTGTCAACCTGATGGCGGCGACGCTGAGCTGGCCGACAACGCTCAAGGGCAGCCCTGCCGAGCAGCCGTCGAGCAAGTCCGCCCCACCCATGAACAGCACCATGGTCAATGTCCTGACCAACCAGTTCGGCCGCCTGATGAAGACCGTGCCGCGCCTCAAGCGCGCCGACAAGGCGACCCGCGCGATCTTCGACATCCTCGATGTCGCCGGATACAACTACGGCACCGTGCGGTACGAGACTGACTCCCGGCTGCACCCGGACCGGGTGATCGTCGGCACCGAGACGATGCCCGGCGACATCGCCGCCAACTGGGCGCTGGTCGAGCGGCTGCCGAACGTGATCGGCGACTTCATGTGGACCGGCTGGGACTATCTCGGCGAGGCCGGCATCGGCACCTGGACCTACGGCACCCGCCGCGGCGGCCTGCACAAGCCGTACCCCCACCTCACCGGCGGCTGCGGCGCCATCGACATCACCGGCGAGCCCGGCGCTCCGGCATTCCTCGCCCAAACCGTCTGGGGGCTGCTCGACGCGCCCGTGATCACCGTCCGGCCACCGGACGTCGTCGGCCGGCCTGTCAGCCGGACGGCGTGGCGTTCGACCGACGCCGTCGCCAGCTGGTCGTGGTGCGGATGCGCCGGAAAACCGACGGAGATCGAGATCTACAGCGCCGGCGACGAGGTGGAACTGCTGGTCAACGGACAGTCCATCGGGCGTGAGCCCGTCCATGGCTTCGTCGCCCGATTCCGGACCCGCTACCAGCCGGGCGAGGTCACCGCCGTCGCCTACCGTGACGGCGCCGAGAGCGGGCGCTCATCGCTGCGCACCGCCGGCCGGGCCCGGTTGCGGCTGACCGCCGAGACCGTCGAGCTAAGGGCAGACGATCAAGACCTTGCTTTCGTACGCGTCGAACTCGCGGACGCGAACGACGTAGTCGACATGCTCGACGAGGACCAGATCCACATCACCGTAGAAGGGCCGGCGACCCTGGCTGGCTTCGGCAGCGCGGCACCGGCGACCGCAGAATCCTTCGCCGACCACGAACACAGCACTTACCGCGGCCGCGCCCTCGCCGTGGTCCGCGCCGGCCACGACGCCGGCGACATCGTCGTCACAGCGGTGAGCCGCACTCACGGCACCGCCTCGATCCAGCTCAAGCAGGTCACCCCCTACTAGACCACTGCCCTGTTCAGAGAGTTGACGCATATGTCCACTGAACTACCTGAACCCCGCGCCCTCGACGATCCGCCGGTGCCGGACACCACCGTCCGGTCCCGGGTCAGCCAGCGCCGCCTCGGCACCGGCCTGTTCCTCATCGGATTCGGCTGGCTCTTCGCCAACAGCGCTTTTGTCGGCGTCCTGGCCGCCGCGAAGATCGCCGTCCTGGAACCCGACGACAAAGTGTTCTACCTCGGTGCCGGAACCGCGCTCAGCGCGGTCGCCACCACGATCGCCCTGTTCGCGTGGGGCGCGATCTCAGACCTCACCCGCAGCCGATGGGGACGCCGCACACCCTGGATCGTCTTCGGCGCGGCCACCGGCGCCGGATTCCTGCTCCTAGTGCCACTCACACAGACCATCAGCAGCTTCTTCGCAGTCTGGATCGGCTACTCACTGTTCTTCAACGCACTCCCCGCCGCCGTCCTCGCAGTCTTCCCCGACCGGATCCCCACCGACAAGCGAGGCACCGCCTCCGCCATCTACGGCGGCGCCCAAGTCTTCGCCGGCGCTGCCGGATCAATCGCCGCATCACGCTTCATCAGCGACCCCGACGCCCTGTTCCCAATCCTGGCAGCAGTCATGCTGACCCTGCCGCTGTCGTTCGTGTTCCTCGCACCCGACTACCCCAGCACCGACCAGCCACGCACAAAACTCGACCTCCGCGGGCTTGCCGACACCTTCCGGTTCCCGACCGGCGCACCCGACTTCTACTGGGCCTTCGCCGGCCGCTTCCTGCTCCTGCTCGGCCTCTACATGGTGCAAAACTTCATGCTCTACCTACTCACCGACTACATCGGCCTAACCGACTCACAAGCCGGCGACACCGTCGCGATCGCCGGAGCCGCAAGCCTCATCACCATCGTGATCGGCACCGTCGTCGCCGGCCCAGTCTCCGACCGCATCGGACGCCGCAAGATGCCCATCTTCATCTCCTCCATGCTCTTCGGCCTCGCCGTAGCCCTACCACTGTTCTGGCCGACACCAACCTCAATGATCATCTTCTCCGCAGTATCCGGCCTCGGCCTCGGCGCATTCCTCTCCGTCGACGCCGCCCTCATGACCGAAGTACTCCCCTCCCAAAACGCCCGCGGAAAAGACCTCGGCATCCTCAACACCGCCAACACCGTGCCCGCCGTACTCGCACCCCTAATCACCTCAAGCATCATCTCCGCCGGGCTCGGCTACCGACCGGTATTCATCCTCTCGCTCACCATCATCATCATCGGCGCCGTCAGCATCTTCAAAATCAAATCCGTTCGCTGACCCCGGCACCACCGCACGACAAGGACCAGCGCCGATGAACTGCACACGACTGCGCACCAACGCCCTCGAACAGCCCCTGGGCGTGGACGCCCCGAGCCCCGAGTTCGCCTGGATGTTGACCACCCGGCAGGACGACGTGCGGCAGACCGGGTACGCCATTCAAGTCTCCGCCGACAGCAGCTTCGGCGACGTGGTGTGGGACAGCGGGCGCACCGACTCCGCCGAACCGTTCGGCGTCCGTTACGCCGGCCGTGCCCTGCAGTCGATGCACCGATACTGGTGGCGGGTGCGTGTCTGGCACACCACCGGTGATGCACCCGAGTCGGAAGGTGACTGGAGCGAACCCGCCTGGTTCGAAACGGCCATCCTCGACCCGAACCTGTGGCAGGCGAGCTGGATCGGCGGCGCCACACCCGCGTCCAAGCAGGACGACGCCGTCGTCTATCTTCGCGGACTCCTTGACCTCGGCGCGGAGGTGGTTCGCGCCCGGGCCTACGTCAGCGCGCTCGGTTGGTACCGGCTCTTCGTCAACGGAACTGATCTGACCGGGCATGCTCTGGTCCCCCGCTGGACGCCGTTCGACCAGGCGGTGGAATATCAGACCTACGACGTCACCGAAGCCTTGAGCCGGGGAAGCAACGTCCTGGCCCTCGCCGTCGGTGACGGCCGATACCGGGGCGGACTCGGCCTGGCCGGGAAACGGAACAACTACGGCACCCAGGTCGTCGCCTACGCCCAGGTCGTCGCCGAACTCGCCGACGGCACCACGGTCACCGCCGGCAGCGACAAGAACTGGCACGCCGGCCCCGGGCGGATCACCGGCTCCGACCCGAAGAACGGCGAACGCGCCGACCTACGCATCACCGACGACGATTGGCTCACCGGCCCGGCCGCACCCGCCCGTTTCCGGCCCGCCCACATCCTGGCCGATCAGGCGCACCCGCTGATCGCCGAAGAGGTCCCCCGCGTCCATGACGTCGCACGGCTACGGGCGACCGTGAGCCGGGCACCGTCCGGCGCGCAGATCCTCGACTTCGGCCAGAACTTCGCCGGAGTCACCCGGATCAAGCTCAGCGGCCCCACCGGCCGGACCGTTCGGCTGACCCACAGCGAACTACTCACCCCCGACGGCGAGCTGGACACCGACTACAACCTCGCCAGCAGCCCGAAGAAGTGGTATCAACGCGAAACCGTGGTGCTCGGTGGCCGCGACGAATGGTACGAGCCGTGGTTCACGATTCACGGCTTCCGCTACGTCGAGGTCACCGGCCTCGACGCCGACATCGACCCCGCCGATGTCGAAGGCGTCGTGCTCTCCTCCGACCTGCCGTATTCCGGCACCTTCACCTGCTCGGACCCGCGGCTGAACCAGTTGCACTCCAACGTCGTGTGGAGCATGCGGTCGAACTTCACCGACACCCCGACCGACTGCCCCACCCGGGAGCGTTCCGGCTGGACCGGCGACATCCAGGTCTTCGGCCCGACCGCCACCATGCTCGCCGACTCTCAGGCCTATCTACGCCGGTACCTGCGCAACCTGGCGCTGGAACAACACCCCGACGGCGCGGTTCCACTGTTCATCCCGTCCGAACAGCCGACCACCGGGCGTGGCCTGGGCCGGCGTCTGCTGCACGGAATGTCGCGATCGGCCGGATGGGCCGACGCCGCCGTCATGCTGCCCTGGACGCTGTACGAATACTATGGCGACCGCCATGTGCTCGAACGTCAATACGACAGCATGCGTGCCTGGGTCGTCCAGATGGCCCGGGCGGCCCGTAACCCCGGCCGCGGTTTCCCGCTCGCGGCTCTCCACCGGAGTGACCTGCGCAAGCAGGAACGCTACATCCTCGACACCGGCTTCCACTTCGGTGAGTGGCTGCGTCCCGGCGAGAACGTCGTCCTCTCCGCCCTGCGCAACGTTGCGCGTCCGCCCGCGGCCATCGCCACCGCCTACTTCGCGCACTCCTCGCGGCTGCTGGCCCGCACCGCCGCGGTGCTGGGCAACCAACAGGACGCGGAACGGTTCGAGCAGCACTCCATCAAGGTGCGTGCCGCATGGCGGGCCGCGTTCGTCCATCCGGACGGGCGCATCGGCTACGGCCGGCAGGACGACTACGTCCGTGCCCTCGCGTTCGACCTGCTGCTGCCCGAGCAGCGCCCCGCTGCGGTCGACCGCCTGGCCGCTCTGATCGAGGCCGCCGGCGACCACCTCGACACCGGTTTCCTGTCCACTCCGCTGCTGCTCGGTGTCCTCGTCGACAACGGCCGTCTGGATCTGGCGACCCGGCTGTTGTTCCAGAGCACCAACCCGTCCTGGCTGTACCAGGTCGAGCGGGGCGCCACGACGGTCTGGGAGACCTGGGAGGGCTATCACGCCGACGGGCGCGGCAAGGAGTCCCACAACCACTACGCGCTGGGCAGCGTGGCCGGCTGGCTCACCGAACGCCTGGCCGGGTTATCGCCCGCCAAACCGGGCTGGCGCACCATCCGGATCGCCCCGCTGGTCATCGAGCAGTTGTCGTCCACGGCCGCGACGGTCGACACCCCGTTCGGTACCGCCCGCAGCGCATGGCACCGCCGCGACGGTCAGATCGACCTGGAAGTGAGCGTTCCGGCGGGTGCCGTCGCCGAGATTCACACTCCGGACGGTCCCGTCCATGTCGGTTCCGGGGACCACCAGCTGACCTGGAAGTCACCCATCTGACCAGCCACGACGAACGACCACGGAGTGATCACACGACGAACCGCACGCCCGCCGTGCCACGCCAGCACCGCCATCCCCTCGGAAGATTATTCGGCCTCGCGGTCACGCCCTGCTGCGGACCGTGTAGCGCACCACGCCTCACAGTTCGAGGCACAGTGTGCCGCCCGGGCGCATCGTCTTCCTCGGCGACAGCATCACCAACCGGCCCGACGCGGGCGGGCGGCCGCGTGGACCGCCGCCTCGTCGGTGACATCGACGGCCAGGTCCGCGCCCTCGGCGATGTCGAGGGTGATCACGCGGACGCCGTCGGCAGCCAGGCGTGCGGCCATGCCGGCACCGAATCCGCTCATGCCACCGGTGACCACCGCCGTCCGGGAAGCACTCATCAGGGCCTCACACTCTCAGGGAGGTCATGCCGCCGTCGACGCGCACGATGCTGGCGGTGGTGGACGCCGCCAGCGGTGAGGCGAGCGACGCCACCGTGTGGGCGATTTCGTCGGCGGTCACCAGGCGGCCGAGGGGCTGGCGGGCACGCAGTGCCTCGGCAGCCGCGGCCGGATCGGGGGCCGAGTCGAGCAGCCGGCCGACCCATGGCGTGTCGGCGGTGCCGGGGGCGACGGCGTTGACCCGGATGCCGTCGGCGACGTGGTCGGCGGCCATGGCGAGGGTGAGCGCGAGGACCGCGCCCTTGCTCGCGCTGTAGAGGGCTCGTTGCCGGACGCCGACGTACGCGACGGCCGAGCACATGTTGATGATCACCGGATGCGCCGACTGCCGCAGGTGCGGAAGGGCGGCGCGGGACACCCGGGCGATTCCGGTGACGTTGACGTCCAGAACGCGGGCCCACTCGGTGTCGTCGTTCTCGCTGACGTCGCCGGCCGCACCGATCCCGGCATTGTTCACCACGATGTCGATGCCACCGAGTTGCGCGGCGGCTTCCGCGACGGCCCGGTCGACAGACGCGGCGTCGGTGACATCGCACCCGAAGGCCACGGTTCCCGCCGGCGCGCTCGTGACGTCCAGGTCGAGGACGGCGACCCGGGCGCCACGCTGCTGAAGCATCGCTGCAGTGGCCGCGCCGATGCCGCTGGCGCCGCCGGTGACGAGGGCGACCAGGCCCTGGAATTCGCTCATGTCGTGGTCCTCACAGGCGGGGATCAATGTGGATCTTCGGACCGGGACCGGCTCCGGGCAGGGGTTTGCCGGCCAGGACGGCGCCGACCTGATCGAGGCCGACGGTCGCAGCGACCAGCGGCCGAGGGTCGACGGCGCCGCTCGCGTACGCCGCGATCGTCGGGTCCAGCCCCGGGGACGCGGAGAGGATCCCGACGGCGGTGACGTCCTTGAGCGCCAGCCGGCGGGTGTCGATCTCGCTAGGACTACCGGCGAGGCCGATGTACACGACCCGGCCGGCCGGTTCGACGAGGCTGAGCGCCTTGGCCGGCAACGGCGCCGCGTTCGAGGCGTCGATCACGGCGTCGTACGGCAGGGTGGGCAGGTGGTCCTCGGTCCACGCGTTGGTGAAGCCGATCGAACGGGCGAAGGCCAGCGACGACTCGGAGCGGCCCATCAGGTGCACCTCGGCTCCCGCAGCCTGGGCGAACATAGCCGTCAGCAGCCCGATCGTGCCGGGCCCGAGGATCAGTGCCCGGTCTCCGGGCTGCAGGTCGGCGGCCTGCGCGGCTCGCCAGGAGTTGCCGCCTGGTTCCACCAGCGCGCCCAGGACCGCGTCGACGGAGTCGGGCAGTGCGTGCAGCGAGGTGGCCGGGACGGCGAGTTGCTCGGCGAGTGCGCCGGGCCGGCCGCCGCGGATGCCGACCTCGGTGCGGTGTTCGCAGACGTGCTGGTGTCCGCGACGGCAGCGACGGCAGGTGCCGTCGCCGAGCATGGTGTCGCCCATGACCCGCCGGCCGATCCAACCCGGGTCGACGCCGTCACCGACGGCGGAGACGGTGCCGGCCCATTCGTGGCCGAGTTGCATCGGGAAGTGCGCGTGCCCGTCGTGCAGGTAGGCCATCTCGCCGGTGAAAAACTCGACGTCGGTGCCGCAGACGCCGACGCGTTCCACGTCGACGACGACTTCTCCGGCGGCCGCCACCGGCGCCGGCACATCCTGCACCGAGCAGACACCCGGCGCGCTGAGCACGGACGCTCTCATCGGGGGCCGATCACGTTCTGCCGCTGGGAGCCGAGGCCGTCGATGCCGAGTTCGATGACGTCGCCGGGCTGCAGCCAGACCTGCGGGCGGAAGCCCATGCCCACGCCGGGCGGGGTGCCGGTGTTGATCAGGTCGCCGGGCTCCAGGACCATGAACTGGCTCAGGTGATGGACGATGAAGTACGGGTCGAAGATCATCGTCTTGGTGTTGCCGGTCTGCCGGCGTTCACCGTTGAGGTCCAGCCACATGTCCAGGTTGAGCACGTCGCTGATCTCGTCGGTGGTGGCCAGCCACGGCCCGGCCGGGTTGAACGTTTCGGCGGACTTGCCCTTGCTCCACTGGCCGCCGCGTTCCATCTGGAAGTAGCGTTCGCTGACGTCGTTGACCACGACGTATCCGGCGATGGCGTCGCGGGCCTGCTCGACGGAGTCGAGATAACTGGTGCGCCGGCCGATGACGATGCCCAGCTCGATCTCCCAGTCCGGTTTGGTCGAGCCGCGCGGGATGCGTACGTCGTCGTTCGGTCCGACCAGGGTGTTCGGCGACTTGGTGAACAGGATCGGCTCGTCCGGCACGGCCTGGCCGGTCTCGGCGGCGTGGTCGCGGTAGTTCAGCCCGATGCACAGGATCTGGTGCGGCCGGGCGATCGGCGCGCCGATGCGCTCACCGGAAAACGGGGTCACCTGCCCGGCCTCGGTGCGTTCGGCGACGACCGGGGCGATGCGGGCGAGCCCGCCGCTGCCGAAGAACGCCTCGTCGAAGTCGTCGACGATGTCGGACAGGTCGACGTAGGTGGTGTCGTCGACACGAGCGACCGGCTTTTCGGCGCCGGGGGCGCCGATGCGCATCAGGTACACGAGTGGAGCTCCAGAAACTAGAAGGTGGGACGGCCGGACCAGGCTGGTACCGGATGGCCGGGGATGTCGACACGGACCGTGAAGACCCGCCCGGAGTCGGGAAATTGAAGACGCTGATCGACGGTGAGTTCGTCGGTGGCGGTGGTGATCACCAGACGGCGCAGGTCGTCGCCGGCGAACGCGACGCTGGAGGTGTGCGGGGCCGGGACGGCGATCCGTTCGACGCAGGTGCCCTGCGGGTCGTATCGGCGGACCTCGCCGGCGCCCCAGACCGCCACCCACAGGTGATCGGCGGCGTCCATCGCGATGCCGTCGGGATAACCGTCGTCCAGGGTCACGAAGCTGCGCCGTGCCCCGAGTGGGTCGTAGTCGCGGACGAAGACGGTGCGTCGGAACGTGTCGACGCTGAACAGGCGACGGCCGTCGGTGGACCAGGCGAGTCCGTTGGACAGTGTCAGGTCGTCGTCGATGCTGGTGACCGTGCCGTCAGGCTCCAGGCGGACCAGGATCTCGTGCTGCGAGTTCCCGTCGAGGGCGAGGCTGCCGACCAGGAACCGTCCGGCCGGGTCGGTCTTGCCGTCGTTGAGGCGGCGCCGCTGGTCGGACGGCACGATCCGGGGTCCGACACGCCGGGTGCCGTCGGGGCGTACCAGCACCAGGTGTTCCTGCTCGGCGACGAGCAGAGTGCCATCGGCTGCGGCGGTGACCGCGCCGACCATGTCAGCGAACCCGACACGCTGCTCGACCACCAGTCGATCGTCGTCGAAAACGCCGCGGTACACGGCGCGGCCGAGGATGTCGACCCACAGCAGCCGGCCGCTGTGGGCGTCCCAGACGGGGCCTTCCCCGAGCCGGAACGTCTGCTCGGTGGCAGGCAGCAGAGTGCGAGTGGTCATCGGGCACGTCCCATCTCGCCGAGTTGTTCGACGATGCCGCCGACCGCGGCGATCAATGATTCCAGGGGCATCCGGTAGGTCAGAGCGCTGACGCTGACCGCGCCGGACGGCACAGCCGGGGAGGTCAGATACACCGGGACGGCGAGGCAGTTCACGCCGATCTCGTTCTCCTGGTCGTCCACGGCGAAGCCGCGTTCGCGGATCACCCGCAGGTCTTCGTGCAGTTCCTGCGCGGTGCAGCGGGTCTTCGGGGTTCGCCGTTCCAGATCGGTGTCACCGATCCACGCCGCGACCGCGTCGACCGTGGTGAGCTGAGGGGCGAGCAACAGCTTTCCGACGGCGGTGGCATGGGCGGGATTACGGCCCCCGACAGTGGAGGTGAGCCGGACGGCGCCACGCGGCGGATCGGTCTTGGCCCGGTAGACGACCTCGTGGCCGTCGAGCACGGCATAGTGCACGGTCTCGCCGTAACGCGCTGCGAGGGCTTCGATGACGGGCCTGATCCGTACGTGTTCCGGCCGTGCCTCGTGGTGGGCGAAGGCCATCCGCAGGAACTCGTCGCCGAGCACGTAGTGGCCGCGGGCGTTCTGGTCGGCGAGACCGGCCCGGCGCAGCGACACCAGGCCGCGGTGCACGGTCGGTTTCGGGCTGCCGATCACCCGGGTGAGTTCTTCGAGGCCGATCCCGTCGGGATGCCGGGCCAATTCCTTGAGCACGGCGAGGACCCGGTCCGACCCGACGAGTCGCGCGTCTTCCAGGGAGGAAACATCGGCGACATCAGGTAGTGACGCAGCGGCCGCGTCTCCCGTAGGCTTCGACATATTCCAAAAGTTAGTCCATCGTTCCGATTATTGGAAGTGATCTCGTGGCCGAGCTTCGCAGCAGCCAGTGGTACGCCGGCGACGACCGCAACGCCTACATCCATCGCGCCTGGATGCGCCGCGGCGTGCCGGACTCCGCGTTCACCGGGCGCCCGCAGATCGCCATCGCGAACACCGCCTCCGACCTCACACCCTGCAACGCCCACCTGACCGAGGTGGCCCAATCGGTGAAGAACGGCATCTACGAGGCCGGCGGCATCCCCTTGGAACTGCCGGTCGTCTCCCTCGGCGAGACACAGGTGCGCCCCACCGCGATGCTGTGGCGCAACATGGCCGCGATGGCGACCGAGGAGATGCTGCGGGCCAACCCGATCGACGGCGTCGTGTTGCTCGGCGGCTGTGACAAGACCATCCCGTCGCTGCTGATGGCCGCCGCCTCGGTCGACCTGCCCGCCGTCGTGGTCCCCGGCGGCCCGATGCTCACCGGCACCTTCCGCGGTGTGCCGCTGGGCTGCGGCACCGACGTATGGCGGCTTTCCGAGGAGGTCCGCGCCGGCACCCTGTCGCAGGAAGCGTTCGTCAAGTCCGAGTCCGCGATGATCCGCAGCCGCGGGCACTGCAACACCATGGGCACCGCCTCCACGATGGCCCTGGTCGCCGAAGCACTCGGCACCATCGTCCCCGGCCTGGCCGGTACCCCCGCCCCCGACAGCCGGCTGCTCGAAGCAGCCCACAACACCGGCCGCCTCGCCGTGGAGCTGGTCGCCGCCGACCGCCGGCCCAGCAGCACGCTGACCAAGGGCTCCTTCCACAACGCGATCGTCGCCCTGGCCGCCATCGGCGGATCCACCAACGCCGTCGTGCACCTGCTCGCCATCGCCGGACGGGCCGGGATCGAGCTGACCCTCGACGACTTCGACCGGATCGGCTCCCACGTACCCCTGCTTGTCGATCTTCAGCCCGCCGGGCGGTTCCTGATGGAGGACTTCCACCGCGCCGGCGGCCTGCTCGCCGTGCTGCGCGAGGTCCGCGACCTGCTCGACCCGGACGCGCTCACCGTCACCGGCCGGCCCCTGGTCGACTACCTCGACGACGCGCCGATCTGGGACCCGGAGGTCATCCGCACCCGCAAGGAGCCGCTGATCGCCGAGGCCGGCATCGCCGTGCTGCGCGGCTCGCTCGCCCCGAACGGCGCGCTGATCAAACCCGCCGCCGCCTCACCGCACCTGCTGCAGCACCGCGGCCGCGCGCTGGTCTTCGACTCGATCGAGGACTTCCACCACCGCATCGACGACCCCGACCTGGACGTGGACGCCGACTCGATCATGGTGCTGCGCGGCTGCGGCCCCAAGGGCTATCCCGGCATGCCCGAGGTCGCCAACATGCCGCTGCCCCGCAAACTGCTCGAACAAGGCGTCCGCGACATGGTGCGGATCTGCGACGGTCGGATGAGCGGCACCGCGTACGGAACCGTGGTTCTGCATGTCGCCCCGGAGGCCGCCGCCGGCGGCCCGCTCGCCCTGGTCCGCACCGGCGACATCATCTCCCTCGACGTCGCCAACCGCCGCCTCGACCTGGAAGTCCCCGCCGACGAACTCGCCGGGCGCAGGGTCGACGACGCCACCGCCGCCGGGTTCGCCGACCCGAAACGCGGCTGGGAACGCCTCTACGTCGACCACGTGCTGCAGGCCGACACCGGCGCCGACCTGGACTTCCTGACCGGCTCCAGCGGCTCGGCGGTGAGCCGTGAGTCCCACTGACCTCCTCGCGGCACTGGAACAGGCCGCACCCGGCGCGGTCACCGCCCGCGCCTCCGACCGGCTCGCCTTCGCCCACGACGCCTCGCACTACCTGCTCACCCCGCAGGCCGTCGTGACACCCCACGACGCCCGGCAGATCGCCGGCCTGTTGCGCGCCGCCGCCGACCAGCGCATCCCGCTGACCTTCCGCTCCGGCGGCACCAGCCTGTCCGGGCAGGCCAGCGCCGACGGTGTGCTGGTCGACACCCGCCGGCACTTCCGGTCCATCGAGGTCCTCGACGACGGCGCCCGGGTGCGCGTACAGCCCGGCGCCACGGTCCGCGCGGTCAACAACCGGCTCGCCCGGCACCGCCGCAAACTCGGACCCGACCCGGCCAGCGAGTCGGCGTGCACCATCGGCGGCGTCGTCGCCAACAACTCCAGCGGCATGGCCTGCGGCGTCGAGTTCAACACCTACCGCACCCTCGAATCCGCCGTGCTGGTCCTGCCCAGCGGCACTGTCATCGACACCGGCGCCCCCGACGCCGACGAACGGCTGCGCGTCCTGGAGCCCGGCCTGCACGAAGGCCTGACCCAGCTCCGCGACCGCATCCGCGCCGACCCGGCGTCAACAGCGACCATCCAGCGGCTTTTCACGATCAAAAACACCATGGGGTACGGGGTCAACGCGTTCCTGGACCACACCCGTCCCGTCGACATCCTCACCCACCTGGTCGTCGGCAGCGAGGGAACCCTGGCGTTCGTCGCCGAGGCCACCTTCCGCACGGTGCCGATCCGCCCGCACGCGGCCACCGCCCTGCTGGTGTTCCCCGACCTCGCGGCGGCGACCGCTGCGCTGCCCGACCTGGTCGCCGCCGGCCTGGCCACCATCGAGCTGCTGGACGCCACCAGCCTGCGCGTCGCCCAACGAGACCCCCAGGCCGGCGCGGAGCTGCTCGCCCTGGCCGTGGACCAGCACGCCGCACTGCTCATCGAGTTCCAGGAACCGACCGCCGACGCGCTCACCACCCGCCTGACCGGCACCACCGGCCCACTCAGCGAAGCCGTCTTCAGCTGCGACCCTGCCGAGCGAGCCGCGCTGTGGCACATCCGCAAAGGCCTCTACACCGCTGTCGCCGGCGCCCGCCCGTCCGGCACCACCGCACTGCTGGAGGACATCGCCGTCCCGGTCGAACGACTGCTGCCCACCTGCCAGTCACTGATCGAACTGTTCGACAAGCACGGCTACACCGGCAGTGTCATCTTCGGCCACGCCAAGGACGGCAACATCCACTTCCTGCTCAACGAGGACTTCGACAAACCCGAACTCGTGGAGCGCTACCTGGCCTTCACCGACGACCTGGTCGACCTGGTCCTCGGTCACGGCGGCACCCTCAAAGCCGAACACGGCACCGGACGCATCATGGCCCCGTTCGTGCGCCGTCAGTACGGCGACGAGATCTACGCCGTGATGCGCGAGGTCAAGCGACTGCTCGACCCGGCTGGTCTGCTCAATCCCGGCATCCTGCTCACCGACGACCCGGACACCCACATCCGGCACCTCAAATCCACCCCGACCGTCGAGACCGAAGTCGACCGGTGCGTGGAGTGCGGCTACTGCGAACCGGTCTGTCCGAGCAAGGACCTCACCACCACACCCCGCCGTCGCATCGTCCTGCGCCGCGAGATCGCCCGCGCCCGCGACGCCGGCGACACCGCTCTGCAACGCGAACTGGAGACCGACTACCAGTACGACGCGGTCGACACCTGCGCCGTCGACGGCATGTGCCAGACCGCCTGCCCTGTACTGATCGATACCGGCGACCTGACCCGGCGCCTGCGCGCCGAGAGCAACGGCCGCCTCGCGCAACGAGGCTGGACCACCGCCGCCCGGCACTGGGACGCCACCACCCGCGCCGCCGCAACGGCGCTGACCGTGGCCAAGGCCGTACCCCCGGCTCTTCCGGCCGGCGCCACCACCGCCGGTCGCCGGGTCCTGAATCCCGGCACCGTGCCCTCCTGGTCGCCGGAACTCCCGCGCGGCGGCACCCGCCGCCGTTCCCGCTCCGCCGCCGACCCGGCCGCGGTGTACTTCCCCGCCTGCGTCTCCACCATGTTCGGCCCGGCCGGCGCCGGGCCCGGCGTCCGCGACGCCGTGCTCGCGCTCTGCGACCGGGCCGGCGTCGCCGTCCGCATCCCGGACCGGATCGGCTCGCTGTGCTGCGCCACCCCCTGGAAATCCAAAGGCCTGACCGACGGGTACGCCGCCATGCGCGCCCAGGTCATCCCAGCCCTGCGGGAAGCCACCGACAACGGCCGGCTACCGATCATCGTCGACGCCGCCTCCTGCACCGAAGGCCTGATCAAACTGCTCGACCACGACCTGACCATCATCGACGCGGTCGCGTTCGTCGACAGCGAGGTACTGCCACACCTGCCACCCGCCCGGCGACTGGCGTCCGTGGTCGTGCACCCCACCTGCTCGTCCACACAGCTGGGCCTCAACCCCGCGCTGCTACGGATCGCCGCGGCCACCACCGAGCAGGTCATCGAACCCGAGGACTGGGGATGCTGCGCCTTCGCCGGAGACCGCGGCCTGCTGCACCCCGAACTCACCGCATCGGCCACCGCCGCCGAAGCCTCGGCCATCCGCCGCGAACCCCCGGCGAGCGCATACGCCTCGGTGAACCGCACCTGCGAGCTAGGCATGACCCGTGCCACCGGACAGCCGTACCGTCACATCCTGGAAATCCTCGAGGAGGTCACCCGCGGTCGCGGCTTCGGGGTCTGACGATGTGGGTGGAACGTGCGGTGGCAGAAGCCACCTGTTCCAGGACACGTGTCGCCATGGCTTCCTCCCGCTCCGTCGTCAAGACCAGGTAGGCGAAGCCCCGCAAAGGAGACGATCGTTGTCTTTCAGCCCCGGGATCATCAGGTAGCCGCCGCGGGGTTGTAGCACCAATGGCCAGGCGGCGGTGGCATGTCTGCCGGGCTCCGCGGAGGCGGAAACAAGGTCGCCTAGTTGCCGGCACGGTGGCGGATCTAGGGTGCGCAGGTCGAGGCCGGGCTACGAGGCGAAACGCTGGGTGGCGCCGAGGCCGCCCCAGCGTTTCGCAACAGGCCTAGCTCGCCAGCAGATGCTGGGGGACGACCTTGTCCAGCTCGTTCAGGGTCCAGAGGCCCTGTCCACCACCGTCCGCCTTGAAAAGGCTGGCGGAGTCCTCGAAGCGGGTCCAGCGGTTGATCTTCCCGCCATTGAGACTGAAGACCTCACCGGTCACCCCGGCGGCGGCGTCGGTGCAGAGCCACGTGATCATCGGCGCCACGAACTCCGGCCCCGGCAGGAGGTGTGACGCGAGCTCTTCCTCAGGAATGCCACTTGCCAGCAGACCGGCTTCGACCTGCTCCTTGTAGAGGTCGTAGGTGCGGGTCGCGGCTCCGGGCGCGTAGGCGTTGAAGGTCACGCCGCTGGTCGCGTGGGTGTTGGCCAGGTCGCGCATCATGCCGATGCCCCCGCTCAGGACCGTGGCGCCGAGCGGTGTGTTCTGCGTTCCGCGTGCGATCTCGGAGGTGGCGAAGATGACCCGTCCCCAGCCGCGTTCGAGCATCGACGGGAGCGCCTCCCGGGTGAGCCAGAACTTCTGGCCCAGGTAGAGGTCCAGCAGTTGCTGCCAGCTCTGGTCATCGCTGCGCATCCCCAGGTGACCGGCCTTCGTCAGGGCGCCCGCGTTGGCGATCACGATGTCACAGGAGCCATAGGTCTCGACCGCTGTCGCCACCGCGCGCCGGCAGCCCTCGGACTCCGCGATGGAGTCATAGTTGGCGACGGCCACGCCACCCGCCTCGGCGATCTGCGCGACCGTGCCGTCAGCGGCGCCGGTGTCTCGCCCCTGGCCGTCGACGCTGGTGCCGAGGTCGTTGACGACGACCGAGGCCCCTTCGGATGCGAGTTGCAACGCGATCGACTTGCCGATGCCGTTGCCCGCGCCGGTAACCAGCGCTACGCGACCCTTCAGCCGGTTGCTCATGTTCTTGTTCCTTCCGACTCGCCATCCTCCCCGCCGGTCTCGGCGGACCCGGATGACTGAACTTGAGTTCGACCACCATACTACATCCACTTTCCATATCCGACTCCAATGATCATACTGAAGTACGGTTTATATACTCGCTTCATGACGCCGAACCCCAAGTCCCCGCGCGAACGCCTCAAGGTGATGACGCGCAGCCAGTTGCTCGACTCAGCGGAAGCGCTGTTCGGCGAGAAGGGGTTCGCGCAAACGTCGATCGACGACATCCTCGAGTCTTCCGGAGTGAGCCGCGCAACCCTGTACGCGCACTTCACAGGCAAGGAAGGCCTGCTCATCGGTGTGGCTGAGCGCATGTTCGACGCCGCACAGCAGCAGTACGACGCGTTCGCGGCCCTGCCTGACTGGTCGCATCCGTCAATCGAGGGCTGGCTGCGTGACGTCGCGACCGACCGCATCAGGCTCGCGCCACGCTACCGATCGGTGCTGGGGGCGGCGCGGGCATTCCTGTCCAGCCCGATAGGCCTTGACCGGCTCGACGGGCTCATCAGCACCGTACTGGGGCACTCGGCCGGCTGGAGCCACCTGGAGCCGGAGGAAGCAGCCGTACGCTCCCGGATGCTCGTGATTCTTCTCGAGCAGCAGTTGTACGACCTTGTATCACGCGACGATCCAGCCGACGAGCTGGACGCCTTCGTACGGTATACCGCGAATGCGGCAGTGTTGCTGCGTTCCTAGCCCTTACGTGCCTCTGCGCCTCGGCACAGCGCGGCGAGAAACTGTTCGGCCGAGACACTCGACCGGGTACTCGCTCGCGCCGCTGCCTCATCATGCCGACAGGTGTCAGTCGAGTTGCCCCGAGACCGACCGCAACGCCCAGTAGCCGCCGTCGACCGGCAGGTCCGCGCCATTGACGTAGGAGGCGCTGTCGCTGTTCAGGAACAGCAGCGGACCGACCTGCTCCAGCGCTGATGAACGCCGCCCGATCGGCTGCTCGGTCGCGGTGATGAGGTCGACCGGGAAGGCCGCTTCGATCTGTTCGAGCATCGGCGTCTGCACCGCGCCGGGACTGGACGTGTTGATCCGGATGCCGCGCTGGATCAGCTTCGCCGACTCGATCATCGTCCAGACGTTGAGCGCCTCCTTGCCGAAGGCGTACGGGTGCCCGACCTGTTCCTTGTGTTTCTCGTACCAGGCGAGGCCCTCGTCGAACGTGGCGCTGGCGACGAATTCCTGGATCAGTTCCCGTGAGCGCCGCCAGGCGCCGCCGCCGTCCGACGACACGCTCACGATCGCCCCGCCGGCGGGCATCAGAGGGGCGATCCGCTCGGTGAGCAGACGTGTTCCCAGGAAGTTGACCTTCAGGATGTCGAGCGGCGGTACCAGCGGTGATGCTCCGGAGCAGTTGAACAGGGCACGGACCGGGCCGGGGGTCTGCGCTGCGCCACTCTCGATGGAGGCGGGCTCGGACAGGTCGATCTGAACGAATGAGGCCAGGTCCAGGCCGTCGGGCGTACGCAGATCCATGCCGTGCACCTCGGCTCCGAGTGCGATGAGAGCCTGAGCGGTGGCCCGCCCGATGCCGGAGGTGCATCCGGTGACGATGACCCGCTGACCGCGGTATTCAGGGAAGTTCATCGTTGCCCTTTCCATTGTGCTGTGCGGCCGTCTCGTCCGGCACGGTGGCGGACGGTAAGTGGGTGCCGACCGTGTCGACGGTCCAGCCGTGCGGGTAGATGGCGCTGATCTGCTTGTCGAGACCGCTCGGCTCGCCGGGCGCCGGCGTGGGTACGGGATCCTTTCGGCCCAACGCCCGCATCGCAGCCGTCGAGGCACGCTTCTTCAGCGCCGAGGGCAGCGGAAGGCCACATGCCCGCAGGATGCGAGGGTCGACCTGGGCGAGCAGGATCGGGGTGATCAGTCGGCGCAGTGGTGCCGGCGCGAGGGTGGGAAGGTAGGCCAGGAACGCTTCGGCAAGCCGTTGGTTCTGTGGTTCGTACGCGGTCTGGGTATCCAAGTAGTGCTCCCAGAAGGCGCGCATCTCGGCAAGCGTGGCCGGCAGCGGCCGGTGGGATCCGAATGCCCTGGCTTCCTTGCTGTAGTGGATGCGCAGCGACTCGCGCTCGGCATCGGTGACCGGCCGCCAGCCGAACCGGTCCGCGATCTCCAGCGACATCAGGGGCACATCGCAGCCGACGGCGACGAAGTCGTCGGGGTGGATGTCGTAGTGCCGGTGCATGCCGTTGACCCGCCGCGCCGCCTCGCGGCCCGGACCCGGTTCGAGACCGTGGTGCAGAACCGTCGACACCAGCAGCGCGGTGTCGAGCACCCGTTTAGCCGTGTGATGTTCGAACTGCCTAGTCGCGCTGAGGATGCGTGACATGCGGGGCACGGCGAACGTCATCAGGTTCCCGGTCACTGACTGGAGCACCGAGATCGAGCGGAAGTCCTGGTAGAAGAGTTGC
Source organism: Actinoplanes lutulentus (assembly GCF_003259845.1). Lineage (GTDB taxonomy): Bacteria > Actinomycetota > Actinomycetes > Mycobacteriales > Micromonosporaceae > Actinoplanes > Actinoplanes lutulentus. The sequence goes on along the minus strand of NZ_QLMJ01000020.1, from coordinate 148,749 downwards.
GTGATGCGAAGGTGATCCTTCTCAGGGTCGAGGGTCTCGATTTCCCGCACCCGGGCGTATCGGTTCTCGGATTTCACTCGGGGCATTTATCCCGCCTCTCAGGAGTGTCGCTTCAAAACCGTACACCGGTCTGTTTTCAATCTCCAGGCAAGGCGGTGCTCGTGATGGTCACCGGCAGGTGGCTGTAGCCCCACTGGAAGCTGGACGGATGCCGTACGGCGGCGTCCTCGTCGATCTCGTATCCGGTGACCCGGCCGAGGAACTCCTCGAGGATGATCCGTTCCTCGAGGCGGGCCAGATGGATGCCGACGCAGAAGTGCTGGCCACGACCGAAGGCAAGAGTCCTCGGGATCGACCGATTCCACTGGAACCGGTTCGGGTTCTCGAACTCGCGCGGATCCCGGTTGGCCGACTGGGTGAGATAGGCAACGCGCTGGCCAGGCCGCACCGACTGGCCGGCGATGGTGACCGGCTCCCGGGCCGTGCGCCCGAACCATTGAGCTGGCCCGCAGAACCGATTCATCTCCTCAGCGGCTGCGGCGCTGTTCGCCGCCAAGTCCGAACGGACCTCGGCAAGTTGGTCGGGGCGCCGGTTCAGTTCCCACAGACCGTGCCCGACCACCTTCGGCAACGTCTCGGTGCCGCCGACGAGCACACAGGTGAGGTTGGCGGCGATCTCGACGTCGGTGAGTTCACGGCCGTCGAGCCGAAACTCCAGCATCCCGTCAACCAGCGGCCAGCTGCCGTCCGGGCCGTCTGCCCGCCGGGTGGCGACGCGTGGCCGGATGAACTCGATGAGTTTGACCTGATGTTCCTGGACGTCCTTGAAACCCGGTTCGTCGTTGTCGGTGCGGGTCAGCACATTGATCGTGTCAAGGACCTCGCCGGCATCCTCGACCGGGATGTGGAACAGGTGGCAGATCGTAGAGGCGGAGATGATGCCGGCGAACTCGTGGACCAGATCGAATCGGCCGGCCGGTATCAGCTGATCGAGACGACGTCGGACGAGGGACCGGATGAAGGGCTCGAGTTTGCGTACGTTGCCCGGCCGGAGCTGGCGGCCGTGGGCCTGCCGGACGAGTTCGTAGACCGGCGAGCCGTAGTTGAGGTGTGAGCCAAATGGCGTGGTCGGCTTGTCCTGGGGCGCCTCAGTGTTGTGCCGCAGCACAGCGGCCTGGGTGAAGACGCTGCCCTCGTTGGTGACGAACATGTTGTCGGCGAGGGAGAGGAAGTCCCAGGCGTCCTGGAAGCGCGACAGAAAGAAGGTGTCGTACTTCTCGGCGTAGTACACCGGGAAGCGGTCGCGGAGCACTTCGTAGAAGGGGAGCGGGTTGCTCATCACCTCCGGGGCGAACGGGTCGTAGACGAAATCGTCGAGGGCGACGCTCACACTGACTCCTTGGCAACAGCGACGGAGAACGAAGAAGTGGGTAGCCGGTATGCGAGCGCGAGGATGTCGTCCGCGTTGTATGCCCCGGCGACCGACGGGTGCCGATCCGTGAGGTGCGCGTTGACAGCGCCGACAAGCCCGTCCTCACCGGAGCCGGTGAGCTCGAGCCCACAGCGGCATCGCAAGCCCCACCGATCGATATTCGCGGCCCGGGTCTGCTCTTCGTGGACGTTCGAGTCCTTCGGCCGCATCGGTTCGTCTCCTCGCACACTCGCGGTATCGCTCCGGCAGGAACGTGTTACCACTGTGTGACGACGGCCACGTACTGGTCCAACAACTCGGTCAACTACCAATGGTTATGACCTGCGACCGCCTCAGCGCAGCGACACGAACCACGTCTCGGCGCTGCTTATCAGGCACGCGACGAGATCTTGGATTTCGGGTTTGCGCTCGTCCTCGGGCCGCCAGACCACCCAGTAGTCGCCGGGCTCGGCGTCGGACAGCGGGACCGTGACCATGCCCGGGTGCGGATGGGCGGCGGCAAGCGACGGCGTGACGATGCAGACGCCCAGCCCGGTGACGATGCCCTCGACCGTCTCGTCGATGGTCGTCACATACTCGAGATTCGCAAGCCGGTGCGCGCCGGTGGGAGCGAAGCGGAACCCGGACAGCATCTTCGCCTCCTTGGGGAGGACGAAAACCGTCTCATCCGTCAGGTCGGCGGGCGCGAGTTGCTGGCGTTGTGCCAGGTGGTGCGTGGACGCCATGGCGACCACGACGTCCTCCACGGCCACCCGATGGCTGCGCAGACCCCGGACAGGACGGTCGTGGGGAGTCTCGAGGAGGCCGACATCCGCGCGGCGCCCGACTACCCCGGCCCCGGGTTCCGACCAGTCAGCGCGCCTGAGTCGCAGCCGGACGCTGGGCTGACGGGCGCAGAACGCGGAGATCGCCGGTGACAGCACCTCGTTGGCCGGCGACACCCAGAACCCGATCGTCATCTTGTCGGCGGATCGTGCCGCTTGCAGGACGTCGTTGGTCGCCTGCTCCTCAAGCTCGACGATCTGTCGGGCGTACGGAAGAAGTGCCTCGCCCGCGGGTGTCAGAGCCACCCCTTCGTGCAGGCGGATGAACAACGGCGCGCCGAGGGACCGTTCGAGGCTGGCGATCTGTTTACTCAGAGCCGGCTGGGTGACGAACAAGCTCGCGGCGGCGCGCGTGATGTGCAGATGCTCGGCGACCGCGACGAAGTACCGAAGATCGCGAGTGTGGAACATCTGCCCTCCAGCTGCCCTCGGCCTGGATCGACACGGATGACGGCGAGATATCGGCGGCGTCACGCCAAGATGTCGTCATAACTGCTCGGAATGCTAACCGGCATTGGATCAGCCTGTGGTGGGGGCCACAGACTCGGGGCGTGAACGTCATTCAGCAAGCCATGGCCGAAGGCCGCCCGTCGGTCGGACTGTGGGCGGCCGGACCGTCCGCCGCGTCGGCCGAGATCCTGGGCCGCAGTGGCCTCGACTGGATCCTCGTGGACATGCAGCACGGCTCGGCGAACGCTGCCGACCTGCTGCCCCTCATCCAGGCGATCGAACTCGGCGGCTCGCATGCGCTGGTTCGTGTCCCGGCGAACGACGCCTCACTGATCATGCGGGCGCTGGACCTCGGGGCGATCGGCGTGATCGTGCCGATGGTCTCGACAGCCGCGCAGGCAAGGGCTGCCGCAGAGGCGACCCGGTACCCGCCGGCCGGGAACCGCTCCTTCGGCCCGATCCGCAACTTCTACGGCCTCGATCGCGCCGAAGCCTCGACCACCTGCCTGGTCATGATCGAGACGGCGGAGGGCTTGGCGAACGTCGATGAGATCGCCGCGACCCCCGGGGTCGACGGCCTGTTCGTCGGGCCGGTCGACCTCGGCCTCGCCCTCGGCGCGGGGCTGCGGCTGACAGCCGGCGGTGTGGTCGACGAGGCCATCAGCCAGGTCGTGGAGGCGGCCACCCGCCACGGCATCATCGCCGGCGTCGCCGGCCTAAGCCCTGAACATGCCGAGTCGCTGCTGTCGGCGGGGGCCCGTCTGGTCACGGTGGGCAGCGACCTCGGATATGTCACCAAAGGGCTGGCCGGTGACCGGGAACGCGCCGAGCAATGGGCCGCCCGATTCGCCCGCCCCGGCACGACCACCTCCGGCTGACCCACCCTTGCCGAGTTTTCGAGGAAGGAACCGATGATGAAGATCGATGTCGACTGGGATCTGTGCGACGGGAACGGCGTATGCGCGATCGAGGCACCGGGCGTGTTCGAGATGGATGACGACGACGAACTCCATGTCCTCAAGGAGGACATCGAAGAAGAGGAACGCCCGCAGGTAGACGCCGCGATCCGCGTGTGCCCCAAGCGGGCACTGTCCCTGCACCCCTGAACCGGGAGACAACCGATGCCTACGGTGGAAACCGTCCGCGGCCCCGTTCCGATCACGGAACTCGGGCCCACACTGGTACACGAGCACCTCATCTCCATCTCCACCGAATTCGCGAAGTTCTATCCAGAGCTCAGCTGGGCCGGGCCCCGCGAGGACGTGGTGGATCGCGTGACCGCCCAGGTCCAGGCGGTCCGCGACCGCGGGATCACCACCATCCTCGATTGCACCGCGTTCTTCCACGGCCGGGACATGGACTTCGTCCGAGAGGTCAACGACCGCGTCGACATCAACATCATCGTGTCGACGGGTATCTACACCTTCGACTTCCTCCCCTACCACGTGGCGCACCGGCCGTCATCGCCGGTCGCCGACGACATGCTGACCAGGATGTTTCTGCGCGACATCACCGTGGGCATCGGCGACTCCGGCATCAAAGCCCAGTCGATCAAGGTCGCCACCGACGTCGAGGGCATCACCGCGAACAACGAGCGCATCCTGCGCGCGGCTGCCTTCGCCTCCGCCGAAACCGGCGTGCCGATCACCGCTCACACCCATCCGGCCGACGGCATCGGCACTCGGATCCAGGAGATATTCCGTGACGGCGGCGTCGACCTGCGCACCGTCGTCATGGGACATAGCGGCGACAAGACCGACCTGGACTACCTGCGGACCCTCATGGACAACGGCTCGGTGATCGGGTCGGACCGTTTCGGGCTCTACCTGCCGGGAACGGCAACCCTCGAAGAACGAGTCGACGTCATCGCCACACTGTGCGACGAGGGCTACGCCGACCGCATCGCGCTATCACACGACAGCGTGATGTTCTCCGACTGGGGGCCGCCGGGGCGGGCCGCTCAGTACTTCCCGACCTGGGTGCCCACGCACATCTCCGACGTGGTCCTGCCCGCGCTGCGCGAACGCGGTGTCACCGACAAGAACATCGAGAGCATGCTGGTCACGGTGCCGGCTTCGCTGTTCGCCGGGCTCATGGCATGAAAGTCGCACCGATCGCCGTCGTCGGCGCCTCACTGGCCGGACTCACGGCGGTGCAGGCCCTGACCGAGTCACCCGCCGTCACCGCCGTCACCGTCTTCGGCGACGAGCCGCACCCGCCCTACGACCGGCCACCGCTGTCCAAGGAGGTGCTGCGCGGTGTCTGGGACGTGGGCCGGTGCGCCCTGAAACCCGTCGAGGACCCGCGGGTGACGTGGCGGACAGGGGTCACCGTAACCGGCCTGGACCAGGACGGTCCCCGTCTAAGGCTGGCCGGCGGCACCGCCGAGAGTTTTCCGGGCGGAGTTCTGATCGCCACCGGCGCCACCCCGAGGACAATCGCGGGCGCCGACCTGGACGGCGTACACGTCCTGCGATCGCTTGACGATGCCCTCGGCCTGAACGCTGACCTGGACCGGCTTCCCGGCCGGGTCGTCGTGGCCGGAGGCGGCTTCATCGGCGCCGAGGTCGCTGCCGCCTGTGTCGAACGAGGTCTGAACGTCACGGTGCTCGAAGCCCAGGACGCGCCGTTCGAGCGGGTGCTCGGCGCCGAGGTCGGCGAGGCCGTCATGGCCGAACACCGGGCCCGCGGCGTCCAGATCCGTACCGCGGCGGCGGTCGCCGCGCTGCACGGGCCGGGCCGGGTCGAATCCGTCGAACTCGCCGACGGAAGCCACCTGCCTGCCGACGTGGTCGTTCTGGGTCTCGGCGTCACCCCGTGCGTCGAGTGGCTGACCGGCAGCGGGCTGACCATCGACAACGGCGTCGTCTGCGACGCTTCCCTGGCCGCCGCGCCCCGGATCGTCGCGGCCGGTGACGTCGCCCGGTGGCCCAACCACCGCTTCGGCGAGTTCCGCAGGGTCGAGCACTGGGACAACGCCATCCGCCAGGGACGGCACGCGGCGCTGCGGCTTCTCGCCGAACACGGCTACGCCGAGAAACAGGACTTCACCACCGTTCCCTGGGTGTGGTCCGACCAGTACGCCAACAAACTGCAAGTGGTCGGTTCCACCGTTGACTTCGCCGAGGTCGTCGTAGCCCACGGCACTACCGCCGAGCAGCGCTTCGTTGCCCTCTACCGCCGTGGTGAGCACCTGGTCGCCGCAGTCGGTTTCAACAACGCCCGGCTCGTGACCCGCTACCGGCGGCTGCTCGCCCGCCCGGTGCGGTGGAACGACGCTCTCGCGTACGCGGCCTCCGGCGCCGGACCAGCATCGACTCGACCAGGAGATCACTGACATGTGGACCCAGACACTGAGCGCCCCGTTCACCTTCGAGAAGTTGGAGGTCGAAGCGCCCGACCCGGCCGACCTCCAACCCGGCCAGGTGTTACTGGCCACCACGGCCGGCGCCATCTGTGGCAGCGATCTGCCGAACTTCCGCGGTGCGCCTTTCCCGCACCCCAGAAATCTCGGTGGCCGCGTCACCCGGGTGCCCGGCTTTCCCATGCACGAGGTTGTCGGTCAGGTCGTCGCCAGCCGGCACCCGGCCCACGAGACGGGCGACCTCGTCGTCGGCTGGGCTTCCGGCTTCGACGCGATCGCCGAACTGGTCGTCAGTGACGGCGAGGGATTGGCCCGATACGACACCAGCCTGCCAGCCACCACTGCCGTCATGCTGCAACCGCTCGCCTGCGTTCTCTACGCCGCCGAACAACTCGGTGACCTGCGCGGCAAGACCGTCGCGGTCATCGGGCAGGGACCGATCGGCCTGCTCTTCAGCCACATACTCAAAAACCGGGGCGCCCGGCACGTCACCGGCGTTGATCGGATCGACCGCAGCGAACTCGCGTCGACGTTCGGGGTCGATGAGGCCGTCACCGCCAGCGCGGCCCTCTGGGCAGCCGGCCTCACCGACGCCGACCGGCCCCACGTCGTCGTCGAGGCGGTCGGCCACCAGGTGTCGACGATGAAGAACTGTCTCGACAGCGTCGCCTTCGGCGGCGAGATCTTCTACTTCGGCGTCCCCGACGACCATGTCTACCCTTTCGACATGATGACCCTGCTACGGAAGAACCTCACCCTCCGCGCAGGCGTGACCCTGGAACGGCGACGGGTCCTCGAGGACGCCGGCACCTACCTGGCCGCCAACCCCGGCCTGCGCGACGCCTATGTGTCCGACGTCTACCACGTCGGTGACATCCAGGCCGCGTTCGACGCGGCAAGCAGCCCTCGACACGGGCAATACAAGATCGCCGTCAGCATGGCATGACGAGCACAGCGGACCTTCAAACGCCGGCTGAGTTCGGCCCGGAAGGCCTGCTCAGCCCCAGCGTGGTGGTCGAACCCGATCCCATGGACGTGGACATCCGCGTCGCGGCGAACCGCCTCCGTGAGATCACTCGGATTTCGAGGAGTCATGCTCCGCGTGAAGACCCATCAAGTGCATGAAGTGCTCGACATGCCCGGCCACGTCGAGCTCCGGGGAGAACAGCGACCGCAGCTGCATCCCGTCGAGTAGGGCCGCCAGCAGCACGGTGAGTTTGCCGGGGTCGACGGACGGCGCCAACCGGCCGTCGGCGCTCAGGGCTTGCATCGCGTCGGATCCGGAATCCTGCAAACGTCGGTAGCGCTCGGCGAAATATTCGTGAGCGGGGTGACCTGGGTCGGTCGCCTCGGCGCTGAACCGGACATAGAGCTGGATGAGACCAGCAGCCTCCATGTTCTGACGGAGCGCGGCCATCAGCGTCTCCATGAAGTGTTCCGAGCCGCCCCGCGCGACCACGTCCCGGGGCACCGCGTCGCGACGGCGCAGAACTTCGACGAACAGGTCCTCCTTGCTGCCGAAATAGTGCAGCAGCCCCGTCTTGCTGAGCCCCACCGTGTCGGCGAGGTGGCGGATCGTCAAGCCGTGGTAGCCCTCCCGAGCAATGATCTCCAGAGCGACCTCAAGGATCTCCTCGCGCTTGGCTACACCTTTGGCGTACTGACCGGTTCGAGACACCTCCTGATGCTAGTCATCACCGTCAGACGCCCAGGCCGCGGCGACGACGGTGCGCAGATGGCGCTGTTGCATTGAGGGATCGGGTGCTGCGGTGCCGGCTCGGCTGGATGGTCAGGCACAGCTGACCGGTGAGGTCCGCATGCCGTTCCTGGTCTGCTCCTTCATCGGCGTTCTCGGGATTCCGATTGCCGCCGGAGGCGATCCTGGTGGCGGTGCTCTGGTACCTGCGTTACAACCTGTAGTACCGCGACGTCGAGGAGTTGCTCGCCGAGCGTGGTAACGACGTGGACCATGTCACCGTCTACCGGTGGGTGCAGCGGTTTACTTCGTTGCGGGCCGACGCAGCTCGGTTCGCCCGGCTCTCGCCGGGTGACCGCTGGTTCGTTGATGAGACCTACGTCAAGGTCAACGGCGTCTGGCGGTACGTGTACCGGGCGATCGACCAGTACAGGCAGGTCATCGACGTACTGCTGTCCGCCCGGCGGGATGCGGTCGCGGCACGCCGGTTCTTCACCCGCGCCTTGAAGGCGTTGAAGGTAGTGCCGTCGAGGTGGTGACCGATGCCGCAGCGGTCTACCCGGCCGTGGTCGCCGACCTAGTCCCGGCGGCCTGGCATCACGTCGAACGGTATGCGAACAACCCTGTCGAAGCCGATCACGCCGGCTCAAACACCGGCTCCGGCCGATGCGCGGACTACGGACCGACAGCACCGCCCAGGCCGTCATCTCCGGCCACGCCTTCGCTCAAAACCTACGCCGCGGACACTACGAGATCGCGACCGACACGCCAACCAGGCTTCGGCTCGTCGCCGCGTTCGCCGAACTCGCCAAGGCGATCGGACCCAACAGCCAGGCCAGGCCGAACGCGTCTCCCGATCGAACAACGCAACAGCGTCTCGGTTAGAACGTCAGCCTGCCGCCGAAGTTCAAATAGCTAGGCACTCTTCGCGAACTCGATTCAATCCGTTTGGAGCCCTTGACTGTCAGCATAAGGCATGCATCGATGCTGGGCTATACTTGCTGCTCAGGCGCGGTAACGACCCCCACACTGCCAGTGTGTGACACGCCGCCGGCGTCAACGGAACGGGCCTGACCTCGCAGACGTCCTTCTGCGGCTTCTTGAGCCCATACCTCAGCGCCTGAGTCACAGGAGCCGGTCGATACTCTTTTCGGCTTCAGCGCGCACAGCGGCGCAGAACTGGGCGTCGACGTCCGCAGCCTCACCGTGGACGTACCCCTCATACAGCAGCCGGCAGCCGCGAATCGCCGACACCAGGTCCTCAAGAAGATCTGGGGCAGGCCTGCTCGGATCGAGCAGGGTCAGCCGCGTGGCCGTGGGCTCATCGTCGTCCTCTGGATCGCCACCGTCTTCGAGTCCTCGTTGGATCAGAAGATCGTCCAGGTCCGAGACAACGCCCTCAGCGACCAGCATGGCGTCGCCGACCATCTCGACAACGACCCGGTACATCGTGTTGCTGAACTCGATCAGTTCCAGCACCTCGGACGGGCTGTCAAGCGGCAGAGCCTCCAGATCATCAGCGGCGGAGAGCACCCCTGCCGGGTCGATCTCGGCCACGGTCGCAACCACGTCCACCGCGGCCTTTAGCCAGTGCGCGGCCGCCACCGACGCCGCGGTCGGATCGAAAGCGCCCAACAGCCGATGCCCGCCTATCGGGTCTTCCAGCAGTGCGGCATGCGCGGCGGAGACGTGCAGCGGGTTCGCACCGGCCCGGCTCAGCACCACAGCCTGCAACGCCCGGCCCGTCAGGTCGCCTCCCTCTGCCATCTCAACAGCCCCGACCTCGGCCTCGACGTCGGCAACCACAGCGTCACGCAGCTGCTGGTCACTGATCGCGTGCAAAGCCCGGCCGACCCGATGAGCAGACTCCACGACCGGGTCGTAGCTGACGAGCAGCAATCCCTGCTCATCCGGCAGGTTCGGGTTCGCTACATTGCGGGCGACCGTGCTGAAACTGTCGCGTTCTCGCTGCCGCCGCCATCCTTCCGAGTTCTCCTCCAGGCTGGCTGCCGAACTGGCGGGATGCGTGTAGCACCTCCACAACACCGCAGACAGGTCCGTCAGCTCCGACGCCAACACCAGTGCCTGCTCTACGCCTGCGGAAGGCGGCAGAACGCTGACGACCGCCGCGCGCAGGCCTGCACCGCCCGGCCACGTCCGGATCAAGGCGCTGCCCTCGATGTCAGCGGCATAACTAGTCACGACGCACCCCGTTCCACGCAGCTCATGAACGACCCGTATCCCAGAACAACCTGCCACGATCCGTCATAAAGGCAAACAACCCGATCGACACCACCTTTAGCCACCAGCAGCCCGGCGCGCACGGGCTTTCGCCGACCGTTCCGCCAACTGCAGCATGTACGCCCGGCGCGCATGGGCGGCCATCTGCGCCCGTACCTCCGGTTCCAACACCCCGAGCGGGTCCACCTGCTTCTCGAACCGGGCCAGAAACGCCGACGTCGCCGGCGTCGTCCGGCCCTTGCGATCAGCGGTATTTGCCCACGACGCGTGCGCCGCGATCCGCGCCCGCCGCACCCGCTGCCGCTCCGTCAACGCCACAGTCAATCCCTCCCCCGAGGTCAAACCCGGTCACCGATACGCAGCCGAGCGTGCACCTGCTGCGCCCGCTCCGCCGCCGCGCTCGCCCCGTACCGGCGCGGCATGTCATCCGAGGCCCAGCCGAGAACCAGCATCAGATCCCCGGTGTCACCGCCGGCCAGCTTCCACTCGTGCGCGAAGTTGTGCCGCCATCGATGCGCATGCACGTTCGCCACCCCGGCCAGCTCACCCCGGCGCCGCAGCATGATCTTGATGCCGTTTGCCGCCAGCGGCGTCTCACCCGCCTTGGGCAGCCACAACGCCGCCGAGCCCGTAGAACGGCGGCGGGCTCGCACGCGCAGATAGCGGCTCAATGCCCGGCCGGACCTGCCACCGAACCGCACCCGGCGGTCCTTCATGCCCTTGCCGTGAAACAGCAACGTGTCATGGTCCAGATCCACGTCGTCGAGCTCAAGCCCAGCGACCTCCGAGAGCCGGGCGCCGGTGTTGTAGAAGACCCGGATGATCGCCTCATCCCGCAACGACAGGAAAGTCTTGTCCTTGCAGGTCGCCAAAATCTTGGCAGTGTCCTCGTCGCCGAGAATCGGAATCAACACCTGAGCGGTTTTCGGCTGCTTCACACGAGCCAGCGGCGACCGCTCCAGATCCTCCTCCTCGACCAACCACTTAAAGAACTGCTGCAACCCCTTGTGCTTGTTCAACGCCGTCGACGCCGACCGCGTCCGCACCATCCACGCCTGAAACTCCTCAACGTGACCCCGCGCCACCTCAGTCGGATCCTGCGAGGCCTCCCCCGCACCCAGATCCCCGGCATTCTCGATCAGATACCGGCCCAACTGCGCACCCGCGAGCAGATAGTTGTAACGCGTCGTCTCCGGATAGTTCCCGCCGCGCAGCGTGCGGTCCCAGTCCCGCAGGTAGTCGAACCAAGCCGGCGTGAGCCCGTGGCAGACCCTTTGCAGATCCAGCACCGCCACCCCCGAGCATCTCCAGCCAGCCCTCAACTAGGGCGCCAGCCATGTCAGCAGCCGGTTCTCTCATCCTCGTGCCGGAGATCTGCACCGGGGAAGATGTCCGGGGTTGTCCACAGTAGTCCCGCTTACCTCTGCAACGAACCGGCGCGCACAAACCGAACCGACAGAACCCGCGAGTCGACAAGGCTAAGAACAACAAACCCGCTTCCCGCCACATCCGAGACGATCGACATCGAGCACTGATGCGCGCCAACAAACGACAATAAAGAAATCCCCATAACGCAATCCGGATCACCTACACAATTGAGCGAGAATCACTGGACGATTCCGGAATTCCGATATAAGCTGGGAATGAGGTCGGACGCGAACCAATAACCTGCCGGGTTGCGGGTGCTATTACCTGAAGAGTTTCCGCAGCTCAGGCCACCTTTTTGGGGTCGAGCTCAGCTGCGTAACCATTCTAGCTCCTTCAGCTTTTCCACCGACGCGGGGAGTACCCGGAGCGCGTGTATGTCGCCGCGCTTAGTTGGGTGGACGACCTCGATCCACTCGCGGCCACCATAGTCCGTGAAGCACCACTGCATCGCTCGCAGGTACCGCAGCGAGAATCCGGCGTAGTACGGCGTCTTCCCAGCACGAACATCCTTTCCGTGTAGATGCAACTTCGCAGGGTCCACTCCCCGATCAATCAGGTACGCGAAGACGGCGCCGGCTGCCCGATACAGCGGGCTGGTCGTCGGCCAACGATCCCACAGGTGGTCCTCGACCACCGGGTGAGCGAGGTGACGTGGCTCCGCCTCCGCAAGCGTCACCCGCTCCACTGTGATCGCACCCGAATCGATCGCCGCAACAAAATGCTCCCGATGGAAGCGAGACACCCAGTGGTCTAGTCCCTCGAACTGCGGCAGCATCGCGTGCCGTTCAGCCCTGCCCGCGTCCGGATCGGCCTTGATTTCGGCAAGCCGGCCCAGCGCTGTGTTCAGGTCATCACCGCGACGCCAGAGCAGCGTCATCGGGAAGTCAGCGCCATCGAGGCCGCTGAACATAAACTGCACCAAGCGTTTGCGCCCCACGAACGCCTGGCGGAACCGCACATACGGGTCGTGCCCCGCTGTCATCGCGTCAATGAACCAGGCCCTCCACCGATCGTCCCTATCGATCTCCACATTGAGGTCGACGTCGCCCGGCTGCAGAGCGCCGCGTGCGAACGAACCGAAGACATACACCTCGCGGACGAGGCTCAACGGCCACTCCCCGTGGCCATCCACGAGACGCCCCAGCACCTCCTCGACCAACGCCACCGCTCGCGAGCGCTCCATAAGTTCTCACCACCTCCACTTCGGCCGCTGTCCGTAGCTTGCCCGAATCACCTGCGGGCGAGGCCGTGCAGCCACTCTTTCGAGTGGGCCGGCCTCGCCCGCTTACGGTGTTGGACTCCTTGACTACATGAAAGGGCACGTAGTCGCCCTCCATCGAACCGTGACCTCATCTTCAGGCCACGATCCACCTCAGCGGAAGTTGTCCCCGGTTGTCTCCGGTAGTCCTCCTTCAAGAGTCGGCCAGGCGGGCGGCTCAGACCTTCTCGCCGATGCCCATCTGCGTCTGGAGTTCCTGCGCCCGCTCCGCGGCCGCGCTCGCCCCGTACCGGCGCGGCATGTCCTCCGACGCCCAGCCGAGCAGCAGCATCAGATCGCCGGTGTTGCCGCCCTTCTTGTGCCACTCATGAGCGAAGTTGTGCCGCCACCGGTGCGCGTGCGTGCCCTGCACGCCGGCCGTGGCACCGCGTCGCTTAAGCATGATTTTGATGCCGTTCGGCGCAAGGGCCTTTGCGCCGCGTTCGGCCAGCCACAACTGCGGCACCTCGGCGGCGCCTTTCCGCTTCGCGCGAGCCCGCAGATAGCGGGCGATGGCCCGTGAGGTCTTCGGACCGAATCGGACCCGGCGGTCTTTGGAGCCTTTGCCGTGCAGCAGGACCGACTCGGTGTTCATGTCCAGATCGGTCAACAGCAGATTCCCGATCTCGGACAGGCGGGCGCCGGTGTTGTAGTACAGCCGGATGATCGCCTCGTCGCGCAACGCCAGGAACGTTTTACCTTTGGTGGAGTCGAGCAGCTTCTTCGTGTCGTCGTCACCCATGATCGGAACGAGTCTCTGCTCGACGATCGGCTGCTTCACCCGGGCCATCGGCGACTTGTCGATCTCCTCTTCCTCGAGGAGGTACTTGAAGAACTGCTGGAGACCTTTGTGCTTGTTCAGCGCGGTCGACGCGGAGCGGGTTTCGATCATCCACGCCTGGAAGAATTCGCAGTGCGCCTTCGTGACCATCGTCGGGTCCTGGGCGGCGTCGTCGGCGTCAGGATCCGGTGATTCGTCGCCCAGGTATTTGGCTAACTGGGCGGCCGCCAGCAGGTAGTTGTAGCGGGTCGTTTCCGGGTGATTCGCAGCCCGAAGGGTGCGGTCCCAGTCGCGGAGAAAGCCGGCCCAGTCGCCTTTCTCCAGGCCTTCGCACAGTCGGTCGAGGTTCAGTAGGGGCATGTCTCGTCACCTGCCGAGTCAAGGGGTCTACAAGCGGCGTGCTCGATCCCGGTGACGTCGTCAGACACGAAAAAGGGGCTTCCGCAAGTCGCTGACCTGTGGAAACCCCTTCGCTGTCGGGCTGACAGGATTTGAACCTGCGACCCCTTGTCGCTGACCCGGACCATTCCGAGCTTGTCATTGGTTGTCGCGCACTGGCAATAAGCTGCACAAACGTAGGACACAAATGATCACCGCTTGTCACTGATTTTGAACCACCGGCCGGGGTTTTCGGGGGGTAAACGGGGGCAGCTGCTGCCGCGGGCGCCAGCGCGACAGCCGATCGGGCATCAGACGACCAACCCCGACAACGCTGGACTACGGTCTCCTGCCTTGCTCCGCCGGCCCCGACGCGATCAGGTCGGCGTACCGCTCTGCAACAGTCCGCCCGCCGAACGCTTTCCCCAGAGACCACTCCTGTGTGAACGTAGCCCGATCAAGCCCCTGAACAGAACAAACACAGATCAGCCCTGCTCAGCCGCCGTCGCCCGACGCCACTGAACGCAGCTCGGCGCTGTTCAACGCTGCTGATTTCAACCCCGCCTGCTCCCCGTCTGATTGTCGGATTTGGGAGCAGCGCAGCACCGCCCACCCCGAATAACCCAATTTCATCGTGGCGGTGCTCCCGAGCATCACTGAGGACGACCTCCGAACAGGGCAAACATCGCGGCCGGCGAGGAGCACGTGCTCCCCCTGCCGCCGTCACCTCTGTCGAGCCCAGCGACGTGGTCGGGTCAGAGCAGTGCTCCCAACGCGCTCCCCATGGGCCAGGACCCCGAGGTCACGAAAGCGGACGTTCCGGCTACGCCGAAACACCACTCTTACTGTCATAGCCGAGGTGAGTGCGCTCAACTTTCAAGCGATGGCACGGACATGCGGGTTGGCCTTGTTCGAGTCCTGTGCACGAGACGTTCGTTTCGCGGACAAACCACAAGCCCGTGGGCGCTGCTCAACCTCCCGGCGATCTACATCGCTTCCGGCTCGTCCTCGCCTTGTGGCGATCTTCAGTGTCCCGCCAGACGAGCTGCCGGCCGCACTGAAATCCCCTGGCGACATTTCCGCTCGCGGCGGCAATAACAGTCGCCCGATCGTGTGCTGGCAGGTACGAAGATCGCGCATACGCTGATCTAGATGCAGTAATGCGAACAACGGGGGAGAGTCTGTGGCACGCACAAAGATCACGTTCAAGCCGGGTGCTCTGGAGCGGATCGGCCGGCAGGCGGTGGAACAGTTCAACGCCAAGATGCAACCGGTCATGGACGAGGTCTTCGAAGAATGTTCCGGCCGCCCGGTCGGTGAGGTGAAGCCGGTCCTCGCCCGTCACTGGACGGCTGGCGGAGGGAAGCCGATCCCCGAGCCTCAGCTCACGCGTTGGGCCGAGTTGATAAGCGGGGGTCAACGGATCGTTCTGCGGAACGGCGGCTGACAGTCAACGGACGTTTTATGTAACGGGCTGTAGTGACGCACGGTTACTACAGCCCCTGCGCGTCGTTCGACGCCCCGTCGGTTCTCGCGTATGCGGCACCGGAACGATCCGGCCCGGTGCCGTATACAAGCTCGCAAGTCTTCCGTCAGACCTTGGCGTTCACGGCTGTGGGCATATGATCCCTGCCCTGCAGGCTCCTGCAGTCGGGTAGCGCCACTACACGCTGCACTTGGCGCAGGCGATGTGCAAGTCGTGGTCCCGGAAGCCTGGAATGTTGTCGTGCTCTTCGAGGGCCCGTGCGCCGCCCAGCGGTCGGTTGTCTACCCGAGCCAGCTACGCAGCAGCCAGGCCATGAGCTGACCCAAGGCGACCTGCGCCAACACCGTCATCGCCCTACGTACCCGGCGCCACGGCTCCCGGCCTCTACCTCTACCTCTACCTCTACTTCTAGCAGCGATGACCGCGCTGTCGGCTTCATCGATCGCTCCCACGTTTCCTCGATTCCTTACGCCGGCCCCGCTAGGGATCCGGCTGTTCTGAATGGATCGAGACCCAGAATCGAGCTTCGGAACAGGCGCTTACTGACGGTCGGTGTCACAAGATCGAGTTCGGGTCGTAACCGAAGCGATCGAACGCGGCACGCGCGGCCTGCTCCATCGACCTCTCCAACCGCCGTTTGCAGCGCAACCGCATCAGCTGCGCCAGGTACTCCACCGCCCTTACGGGGACCGACGAGTCAGCGATCACCGCAGCGAGTGAGGTGACCGGCCACGTCCAACTCGAGGTCGTGATCGACAAACGCCGCCGCCCACGACGGGCCAGCGCGGCGAAGAGGTACGGCGCGTCCGTCGCGGCCCGGAGGTCTGAGCAGAGTTGATCGTCCTCTCCGACGAGCGATGCGATCACGTGCTGCATGTGTTCCTGCGTGGCGATTCGGGCATGATCGACGGCAGCATCCCGTTCAGCCGCGTCGATCAGTCCGAGGTTGAACGCCCGGTGAGCGGTCATGGAGAGCGGCTGGCTTTCCCACTCGTCGATATACCCGTCAAGCCGGACCCCATCGTCCAAGTCGATATCGGCATCACTGTCCGCCGGGACACGATCCCCATCAGGCTCCGACTTCAACTCAGCTTCCGCGTCGCCGGACGAGGCCGGATCGGCCACGTCTACAAGAAGCATCTCTATCAGCTCGTCAAGATGCACACCTCGTGCCGCGGCGGTCACGACGTCGAACCGCGGTACCGGGATTGCCTCCCCACTGGGCCCTTCGATGGTTGGCCACAGCACAGGTCGACCGACCGCACCGATGTCGAGCACGCGTCCGGCGTCCAGATGCGAACTCCAGATCGGCGGCAATAACGGGCCCAGAGGACAGACGGTCGACTGCCACCGGTCGGGCGAACGCAATGGCCACCCGGGTGGATGAACCACCCTTGTCGTGGGCGCGCCACGCTTACGTGATCGCCTCAGCCACAACAAGGTGTCGTGACGTTCCAGACAGCGTTTGGCTCGCCACACCGCCGAACCGCCGCGACCTTCGAAGTCGTGCATCGGCGGTCGGAACCCGGACATCGGATCGTCGAACTCGCTGCGGTAGATCATGGCCAGCAGAAAGTCGTCCCATTCGGGTGTGTCCTGCCCGAACAGGATGTCTTCTACGTCCTCGGCACTAGCAGGGAGTAGTTTCCGCGCTAGGAACTGAACGGCTTCGCTGCGGTATGTCGCATGCCAGGCAACGTCCTCCTCACGGAGCGCCGCCGCCACGTATTCGATCCGCGGTGCCGGGCCTGAGGCGATCCCCGCTATGCGCTGGCTGTGGCTGAGGTCCGCACGCCTGTACACGTCCAGCTCCGAGCGTGTGCTGATCGCTGCCGTCGTCAGTCGCCACAACCCAAGGGCAGCGCCGTGTCGCAGCAGCGGCATCACCCCGTCGAGAACCTCATCCGTGATCAGCTCCTGCCTGGCGATAGCAGTCATCACCGCATCAGTCAGCAGACGTGCTTGATAGTCCCGATGGGCGCGTAGGTACTGCCCAGGCAGCTGTAATGAGACCGCCCGAGCCCGATCAGCGACGCCTTCGTCAAGGCGCAACCGTAGTTGGACACCCTGCCGCGGCTGGTTACGTCCGGGCAGTGGCAGCGGATACCGCATCACGGTTGAGACGTGCGTCAGTCGCTCCCGCTCGTCGTCGATGGACTCCTGCGCAGCAAGATGTTCGTTGAGTAGCCGCCGCATCGTCTCGTCCAAGGACTGCCGCCATCGTCCGGCGATTCTCACGAGGGCGTCGCGTGCAGCCTGAGGGATCCGCACATTGGTGTCACGCGCTCTCGGCACACCCTCAGTATCGCCGGACAACGCCGCCCGAACGGATGCGGAGGTTGCGGAGCCCGAACACCAGCACCCGTCACCGTCGGCGCATACTCGGCGCCGATCCTCCGCTCACCGGTGAAACGGCCGCGGACCGGTCTGCGGTGGGTAGTGCTCGTCGACGATCGACGATCGACGGGCTGCCGGGCTGGGCCCGCTGGCGGCGGGCGACTACGACCACGGGCAGCACTCATGCCGCCCACCAACACCGAACCATGCCGGTTTACCCCACGCAGTGCCCCCAATCGTCAGCGCGCCGGCCCATACCCCGTCACTTTAGGAACGCCCGGAGCCAACCATTGCAAAATCGGATATAGAAATCTGCCGACTACATTGGGACCGGTCCGCACGCCATAACCGCGCTCTGGCAATGGGTGCGAGCAGTTGTTTTGTGTTCCGGCGATGTCGATCGCATCTGAAATTGATGCGTAATAAGACCAGAGCCAACCCACTCCGGAAGTCTCGCATTCGCTGCGGCTAACGTAAGATACGACTACACTAGGTAGGCGTCAGCGATGGAGTGAGACTATAGGTAGTCCGAGGCATGGGCCAGGCCTCCACCGGTCTCCGTTGAAGACGTGATGAGTAGTCGATGGCTCCACAATATTATAACCGCAGATGTGGTGCGAGCCCTCCAATTCCTCGACGCAAACGCATCTGATGCCAACACCAAATTGGAGGCAGACTCAACTGCGGTCGGAAATGCTTACTAGCTTAGCCAGAGACGGCCTTTACTGCCAGCCATGCACTGCGAGAGGGTACGATGACGATCGATGCTAACGCCTCGCATGCGGCGCCGAAAAACTCGTCCTTGCGGTGGCTGTGGCTGTTGCTGGTCACTCCGACCATCCGCTATCTGATCATCAGGTTCACTTCACCCGGGGGCAAATGCGTAGGCTGTGGCGAACATGTGGCCCCGGGCGGCGCGGCATGGAGGGCGTTGTCCCCGGTCGGCCGGTGTGGCCAGTGCGGTCATCGCCTTGGTGCCGCTGCTGGCATCGTCGAGGTCTGCACGTGCCCGCAGCGCTGGCCGCCGCAGAGGCGAGTCCGCATTTTCTCGGGGCCGCGGCTGCCGTGTGGTGGGTTCTCTGCGCCATTCCGCTGGCGTTCATCAATCTGAGTACGGGGCGCCTCCCAAACCAGTTGACCCACGCTGCGGCCGGTGGCGTATTCGTCCTACTCGGAGGCGCCGCCGCCGTGAGTGGCGATTGGAGGGCGTGGATCAGATCCCTGCTCGCAGCAGCTGCTGCTTACCTACTGTTTCTCAGCCTTGATCGTGTTCTACGCCTAAAAATCGGCGGAGGTTCCATAAAACTTGTGTTAAGCGTTGGCGGTTTGATTGGTTGGCGGGGTTGGGGTGTAATGGTCACCACGCTACTTCTGGGCGGGATTCTGGCGGTCATTAACGCCGTCGTCCTGCGTATCTCCGGCTCCGGCCGGAGCCGGCTGCCTCTAGGCACTCCGTTCATCGCCAGCACCGTCGGAATGCTGGCGTACCTGTCCGTTACCGGCCCGGCGTGACACGCTCTACCACACCGGCCAGGAGTGTGTCAAGCGCTTCGATGTCCGTCCATCCGTTGATCTCCACGCTTCCCTGTGGGCCAATCCTTACTTCAATGCGGTCCCGCTCGCTCGCAAGTTGATTGCGAAGGTATGCGTACCGGTCGGTAAGGAAATGAACGCCTTGGTTCGTTGAGCCCAGCCATGGCCGGGACCGGTCGATCTGGTGGCGAAGGAACGGCCCGTCGAGCAGGAGGTCCGTCGCGGCGAGCAAAGCTGCTGCCCCCGGTATAGAGTCATCGCCCGCAGCCCGCAAGTGAGCCAGCGTGTAACCCGTGAAGGTCATGACCGACCCACCGGCTGCCCGAACGCCGGCGGCAAACTCGCTGAGTGGCTCCGCCTGATCGAACGGCTCCCCGCCGAGGAGGGTGATGCCCTCGGTGCCTGCCTTTTTGACGATGCCAAGGAGCTCCCGCACCGTTGTCGTGGCTCCACCGCTGAGCGACCAGAAATGAGGATTGAAGCAGCCGGAACAGCGGATGCTGCAGCCCTGAACCCAGATTGCGGTTCGGCAGCCAGGCCCCTCGGCGTCGGTCGAGGCCAAAACCCGTCCGATGACGACGGTCGCGGACACGAGGTTGCTCCTAGAAGTCGAGGATCCGGTCAGTTGTGTTTCCGCCTGGCTTCTGCTCGGGGGGAGAGCAGGTAACCAATCCACGGATACGGACGTATTCATGCGGTGCCAGGCTTGCAGCGGCTATGAAGTCCTCCACCGTCCGGAAGCCACCTTGAGAACTCCGTTCGGCCACGACACGTCGGCCTCGGGCGAGGTCAAATCCGGGTAGCACGCTGAGCTGCTCGGCACTAGCCCGCGCCACGTCCAACGATACGGCGGTCGGCGGCGGCGCGGTCGGGTGGCTCGAGCCGTAGAACTGCTGCTGTCCGACGCCCATATCGTGGATCTGGTCCGGGAGCGGGGCATGCACCGGCATTGATTGCAGCGGCCGGACATACCACGGTGAGTTGTTGACGGCGAGCCACCGCAACCAACTCCGATTGACCAGGATCGCATGCACCATGCCGGCGATCCAGATTGCAGCGGCCAACCCGCCGACCCATTCCGACGACTTCCCCTCCTCGTTTTTCGTCGTCTCGATAAGCACGAAGTAGGCGACCGTCGCTAGAAGATACACGGCCCCCACGCCGATCCAGTAGGCCTTGCGTGCTCGGACGCCGATATAGAGGAATGCCGACCATGTCATAAGACCGAAGCAAACAAGGGTGGGGAGCAGCCAGAGGCTATTACGCCACCGCCAGCGGCTACTGGCGAGCGGACTCGGCGAGGACGGACGGTCAGACACCTTCGATTCCCTGCGCCGTCTGGCTGTGATAATCAGATTCTTCCGTCTGATGAAAATCACTGGTGTAGTGACTCTCAACAGTCTTGGCTAGCAGCAGCTTTTCCAACATTTCGATGTATTCCAGGCAGTCGACACCGGTAATCCCCTGGGTTTCGGCGCTGACGGTGCCGTCCGGGCGTACATTGACGACAATTCGCCGGATCATGGTCACCTGCCGTTGCCGACGGCGAGGACCATGGTGACACTCATGTCTTCCTCAACTGTTTGCGACTCCAGACGCATCCCGGCGGCGGGCGCCTGGTCATGGAGCCGACGGATGATTGTCTGCTGCACTTGCCTTCCGTACGCCCGGTCCACCTCGCGCACGATCCCAAGAGCCCGCTCCTCGTCCACTTGCCCGGTCAGATGAGCGGTCCAAATGCCGTCCTCCCCTCGACTGAAGACGGCTCGGACACCTTGCCAGTCGGCGACCAAGTCCAACTCGTGGCGGCTGGTGTTGGCGGATGTGTCTTGCAGAGCGGCGAGCAGTAGTTCTGCGTCCCGCATCCGGGTACCCACCTGGCATGCCCGTTGCCCCGTAACACTGCCGTCGCGTCGGGTGCCCTCCCACGCGGCTACTGCGGCAACAGCAAGCGGGACCAGAATGATCGAAATGCTCATACGCCCTCAAAAGTCAACGGTGCGGCCCCCGCGTGCAGCCGCGATCGACGGGTCGGTCCCGGCAGGCCAATTGCTGGTATCTATCGGCGTTCCTGGCAGGAATCCGTCGCCGGTTGCGGTGTACCCAGCCCGGTCTTCCGGCGCTGTCGCGGCTACCGCCCGGACGTCGGCCCACTCCCGTATTGCCGTGATCTGTTCGGACTGAGTCACGCTCAGCGGAACCATCGTGGTCAGCGCCCGAAAGAGATCTTCGGGTTGCAGAGCGCGGCGCTCCGCGTACGCGTCGAACAATGCCCCGATGACTGCCTGCTCGATCTCGGCGCCCGAGTATCCCTCGCTCAGCTGGCCCAACCGGGTGACGAATTCCTCGTCGGAAACCAGATGAGCAGCGCGACGTTGAAGCTGCATCCGCCAGATCGGTACGCGCTCCAGCAGCGTCGGCAAATCGACGAAGAAGATTTCGTCGAACCTGCCCTTGCGCAGGAACTCAGGCGGCAGGCGATCGATGTTATTAGCCGTGGCGATCACGAAAACCGGCTGGGTCTTCTCCTGCATCCAAGTCAAAAAGGAGCCGAAGACCCTTGCCGATGTGCCGGAGTCTCCCCCGCCGCTCACAGCCCCTGCGAAGCCCTTCTCAATCTCGTCGATCCAGAGCACACATGGCGCAGTGGCCTCCGCGATGCGGATGCCAGCCCGCATGTTCTCCTCGCTCGATCCCACAATTCCTGCGAACATCCGGCCAATGTCCATCCTGAGCAACGGAAGACCCCAAGCGGCAGCGACCGCCTTTGCGGTCAGCGACTTCCCGCAGCCAGGGATGCCGGTAATTAGGACTCCCTTCGGAGCCGGCAGTCCGTACGCTGCAGCCTCCGCCAGCCACGAATTTTTGCGCCGGTCCAGCCACCGCTTCAAATTCTCAAGCCCGCCGACAAAGGACAAATTCGTGTCGACATGAACGAACTCAAGTAATCCGGACTTGCGGATCGTCTGCCGCTTCTCTTCCAAGATGACGTCGAGGTCGTCGTCATTCAGTACGCCATCGTTCACCATAGCTCGCGCGAAGGCATTCTCCGCCTCGCTGACAGTGAGCCCGCACGCGGCCTTGGCAAGCTTTTCTTTGCCCAGGTCATCGACGTCGATTCTGATTCGCCCACTGCCTGCGTTGGCTTCGATCATACGGTCCAGCAGCGCCCGGACGTCACGTTCGCCAGGAAGGGGAAAGTCCACCAGAGTGAGGTCCTTCTCCAGCTCACGGGGAATCCGCAGTACCGGGGACACCAGGATAAGGACACGGGCAACCGAGCCAACACGAAATGCCGCCGCAACGTCACGCAGCTTGCGCACAACGTCGGAGTTTGGTGGACGATGCCCATCTCCAAGATCGGCATGCAAGTCCCGAAAGATGTACACCGTCGGCTCGTCGCGTCGCACGATCACGTCGAGGGCGCGCGCGGCCTCGGTCGTCGCCGATTTGTCGGCGCCTTCGGCTGGGCGCAGTCCCTCTGTCCGTGACCACGTGACGATACGCCGCGGAGTCCGCACCTGCGCCGAATCGGACGCGACGGCAGTAACTTCCGCGATAACCCGCTGCTCCTCGAAAGATTCGATGTAAAGCAGAGGGAAACGAGCTTTAAAAAGCTGCCCCAAGACATCCCGGAAGGACTCGGCCACAGTCTTCAGCCTTCGCCGTCGTCGTGCACTTATTCACCTCTTAGGCAAGCACAAGGAAGGCCACCGTAAGGGTGGAATGCCCAAGCTCCCCGGTTGAACCGCTAGGCAGTGGTCGGCACCTTCGAGCGCTCAGCACTGTGCGGCACTGCTAAGCAGTGGGACCCGCCTCGCGGAGATCAGCCCGTCGAGCTGCTCGCCAGTTCCAACCACGGATACCGACCCACCGACAAGGCGAGCCCAAGACAACTCCTGAAACTGGGGCGAGGTCAGCCGGCGTCCGAACGCTCGGCAGAGCGCTCCGGACACGAGTAAGAGGCGGCGGAATCAGGGACCCCTGCTTGCGTACGTCTTTGCGGGTCATCGGTCCAGGATTTCGGCAGGTAGAGCGCGACGTCGACCAGAGTGTGCCCGAGTGGTGAGGCATAGGACAGATGTACTGCGAGCTGGCAGTTCTCGATCTTCCCGGCCGTTCCGGAGTACTGCCGTTGCACCCCGACAGCCTGGGTGCCCTTCTTCAGATCGCCGGTCTCGTCAACCAGCAACACCCCGTCCGGATGCCCGAGCCGGGCCGTCACGAAGTCCCGGACGTCAGCACGGACCAAGGCGTCGTCCCAGCTGGCGCGGCCGATCAGGTCCTGCATCCCGCCGGGGCCGTCGTCGCCGGCGTGCTCGGCGAGCGTCCAGCAGTTCTTGACCGGCAGCGGCGCCAACAAACCGGCGACGAAATCGCGGACCCGGCGCCGGGGCTCAGGCCGGGTGAAGCGTGCCTCGATCGTGTCCATCAGGTCGCTGAACAGCTCAGACCATCGCTAAGCGTCTACTCTGTAGGCGGCAGCCACCGCCGCGTTTTCGGTAGTCCACACAACCGCTGAGACTCGACGGTGGCTGCTTGCTGTCCACGGACAAACCACACCGTCACCACAGCTCAGAACGGATCTCCTGCCGGAGTACTAGCAGCGTCCTCTGGACCGCTTGCCATTGCAACTGAGCAAGATGGCCGAAATACCAAGCCCTTCGTCATCTGATCCGGTCGTCCGGTGCTCCGGAGATCTCCACCAACAACGCACTCCAGTCTGTGCTCGACGGGGACCATGCGATCGCTGCAGCGTTTCTGAAGACCTTGGGGCGACTCGGCGATCGTGGTCTGAGCGGATCATTCATCGAGCGCGAGGCGTACCTGGCCGATCCGGTGACCGGCAAACGGTCGTTCTTCGATTTCAAGGTGTCTCGGAACGGCCAGCACCTCGCGGTGATCGAGACGAAGGTCGACTCCGCGTTGACGTCGGAGGATCAGGCTCAGCGTCGCCTGGATGCGGCGGCGGGCGACGGATTGTTGGTGTTTGTGACGCGAGACCCGTTACCCGCTGCCCTCGCGGCCGAAGTGCAGCACCAGCTTGGGGTGCCGATCACTGAACGCGGCGGGGTGTGGCATGGAACGGCCGGCGGGAAGGCTGTCCTGCTGGTGGCGTGGAACCGATTCCTGAACGATGTCGCCGACGACGACGGCAAGCGGTTCGATGAGCTGGTTGCTTTAGCCGCGGAGGTAGAGGAGGTCACCGAGTTCGTGCCGTTCACCGAGATGGTGCGTGATGCGGCAGTCGGCCGGACCACTGCTCAGGTTGTGCGGATCGCTCGCCGGATGTGCGAGCGACTCTCGGGCCGTCTAACAAACGCCGGCGTTTCCCACAAGGTCAGCACCATTCGAGACCGGGGCGATCAGGTTTACGTCGGGTAACCGTGTTTGACCACGAGTTCTGGGTCGGGTACGACGTTGACTACTGGGCACTCATCCCCGGCGACCAAGGTACCCGTTTGACGGCCCGAGCGCCTGTCGCCTGGCCGAGCCCATTCTGGATCAACCGCTCAATGCCCAGCCGAACCGGCGACATCGTCACCGAGAGGCGAAGGCGTCACCTTGACGAGCTCGGGATCGCGCGTGCGCTGGAGGTGCGCCTAAACGTCGCGGAGGGCACCGTCGTTGATCACCTAATAGACCAGGCGGTCGCACACATCCGCCGGATCCGCGACGACCTGTCCGTACATCCGGAGATGGGCACTCTCACGTGGTGAGCAGCCTCCCCAAATGGCCCTTTCCAGCCTTACCATTAGCTTTCCGCAAGATCACCAGTTGGGGGCTGTCACGAGCTGTACGGGCTCCGAGCCGAGCCGCGCTCGCCAGGCGGTTTGAACATGTGGTCGCGGATCCGGTTCAGCTGCTCCAGGTACTTCTTGTGGGTGCGGTGCGCGACGAGCGGGGCGTGCACCACGCACACCCATGGAGACCGTTCGCCCTGCACGGCGGTCACCCGGACCTCGATCTCTTCCAGCTTCGGCAGGCCTTCGTCTTCGTCCTCGAACTCGATCCGCCACGAGGCGCGATCGCCGACCTCGAGGCTGGCTGGGGTCGTGTCTTCGTAGGCGTGTACCGCTCTGAACTTGTGGTAACCGCCCGCGTCCCAACCCGCCTCGGGTGGCCGGATCGTTGCCTCGACGCCGTTCTGCCAGCGGGGGAAGGCCACCCCTTCGGTGAGCATGTCGGCCTGCAGCCGGTCGATGGGGCCGGCGGACGAAGCGATGAGGCGGACGGTGAGCTGGTGCGTGCCGTGCCTGCCTTCGGAGTCGCCGCCGGGGTTTTCGACCTCAGCGGTGAACTGTGGGGCCTGCTGGTGGCGCAGGGATTCCTCGGCGGCGTTGGCTGACCGCTTCGCCTCGTGACGGGACCAGGCCGCGTACACGCCTGCCACGAGGGCGACAACGATTGCGCCCCATTCGGGCACGTTCCCCAGGTCAGGCATGCTGTGTCCGTTCCGCTGCTGGCCGACGGGTTCGGCCGTTCCGACCCGGGATGGTAGTTGGCCGTGTCCGGTTGCGGGTACGGCCGCACGGCAGATACGGGTGAGGCCCAGGGCCGTGGGGGTCCGGGCCTCGTGGTGGTTGACCCAGCCCTACCGCTAGTTTCGCAAGATCACCCGTCGGGGGCCATTCCAGCCGAGCTCGGCGGCGAGCTGGTCGGGGGCGTAGGCGGCTCGCTGCATCGAGCAACTCCGTAGTCAGGCACCGCGGTGGGGTCCGTGCTCGGCCGACGCCGCGCCCGCCGCGGCGTCGGCCGAGGCGGGCAGTTGGGCCTTGAGGTAGAGCGAGACGCCGTCCTCGGAGCGGCGGCGACCGGCTGGCTGGTGCGGGTGACGGCGAGCGCCGCCTTAAAGGCGGCGGCCGCGGCGTACAGCTCGTCGATGTCGTCGGCGACGATCCGTACCCGGATCACGCGGTCACCGGTAAGAACCGTGTCACCAACCGCAAACGGCGGTGATCACATCTGTTCGACGTAGCCGGGCCGCTATGTCTTCGGGTGGGTTCGGGTAGCGGTGGATATAGCGCTGGGACTGGCGGCCGAGCTGGGGTTCGAGCTTGTAGGCGTCGCTGCCGGTGGCCGCGGCGAGCGCGAAGGCGAACGAGTGGCGCAGGTCGTGGGTCGCAGCGGGCTGATGTGCCGGGCCGGGCCGGTGTGCTCGGCGTCGTGCCAAAGGCCGGATCTGCTCGCAGATCAGGTTGATCGAGCGCGGGGAGAGCCGGCCGTCGCGGCGGCGGGAGCCGATGGAGGCGGCGGACAGGAACAGCGCGGCCGGTTCGGTGTCGGCGGGACGCTCGTGTTCCGGGTAGTCGGCCAGGGCGGTGCGGCCGTCGGCGCCGAGGAATACGGTGCGGCTGGTGCTGCCCTTGCCGCGGACGTTCGTCGGCACTCACGTCGCAGGCCTCTATGTCCGTACGGCTCGGACATGCCGTAATCCATGCGGCGGTCCGTGGGCGCGGCCCTGATTGAATGCATGCTCACCGAACGCGTTGGAGGACCTGGTGTCCGACTCTCATAGCCGTCGCATCCGAGCACTCGAACTTCTCTACGACCACGTACCGGAGAACGCCGGCGAGATTCCGAGTTTTGTTGATCTCCTCAGTGACACTCCTGACGACCACGCCGAGGATCTTTGGCGAGGCACGCTGCGTCTCCTTCACAACCAAGGGTTGATCAAGCTCGCCGAGACGATGGGTTTCGGTGGAACCGCTGCTTACCTGACCGATACCGGCAGGGCTGAGGTGGAGGAACGTCGCCGTCGGCGTACGAACCCAGCGGAGATGCGCAGCGCCACAGAACGAGGCATTCTTCAGTACCTCTACCAGGAAAGTCCCAACGGGACGGAGTGGACGCAGCTTCGGGGTGATGACGGCCTGAAGATCGTCCTTGAAGGATCAACACTGCCGGACAATCTCGTCGGGCGCGTCGCCGAGCAGCTCAAGGAAGCTGGCCTCATCGAAGGCGGCAGCTATGTCGCAGAGCTGGAAGGTCCGCTCACAGTACGGCTGACAGGACTGGGCCAGAGGTGCATCGAGTCAGGGGTGAGCGTGGAAGAGTTCCTGAACAAACAAAGGCAGACACAGCCGGGCCACGTCTTTCACATCGGCACTATCAGCGGCAGCAACCTCAACTGGGGCGACCACGTCACCCAGAACGCCACCACCTCGTCCGGGCTTGTCGGTGACGAGCTGCGCCAGCTGGTGCAGGCGATTGTGCTGGCGCTTCCCGTGCTCGGGCTACCGGATGACGACGTGGAGGCAATTCGCCGGGATTCCGAGATCATTGAGGGGGAACTGCAGCAGCAGACGCCGGAGTCGAAAGGGATAGTCCGGGCGGTGTTTAACCGGAACCTGAACCGGATCCTCGCCGAGGGCGAGAACCAGCTCGCGCTGTACCTGGTCGCGTCCGCGAAGGTCCTCCTGAGAAACATCGGGTGGGACGTCGCATAAGGGTCAG
This sequence comes from Actinoplanes lutulentus, assembly GCF_003259845.1. GTDB lineage: Bacteria > Actinomycetota > Actinomycetes > Mycobacteriales > Micromonosporaceae > Actinoplanes > Actinoplanes lutulentus. The sequence continues at coordinate 121,084 of NZ_QLMJ01000020.1, read as the reverse complement.
ACAACCCGCGCCTCCACCCGTCGAGTGACGCACGGCATCGTTGCCTGCGGATCTCTGGGTGTAGTTGACTGTGAAATGTGTCCGGACGACCCGCCTTTGCTGGGCCGCTGTGACGAGCGCTGGGGAGGGCGTGTGGCCGGTCGACGAGTGCCGTGGTTCGTAATCGGCTGGACGGTGCTGCTGATCGTGTTCGCGTGGCTGGCGCTTGCCTCTTGGTGGACCCCGGGCGGGGCGTGGTGGCCGCCGGTCACGTTCGGCGCCTGCGCTCTGGTCTGCGCGGGCAACCTGTTCTGGGCGTTGAAAAACCGCCGCACGCCACGGAACCGGTAGCGGCGCACTCGTAGGGCGGCAGATCCCGCACAGCAGCGGAGCGGCTACGGTGGCACGGCTGCTGCAGCTGTGCGCGGCCGGGACGCTGACCGGCGAGCACGTGCGGCTGGCCGCGGCCGCGCACGGCGCCGACGACGAGGCTTAGGAAACTCAGCCGTTACTGGTCCTGCCGCAGTGGTGGACGACGTCGGCGGGCACCGCCCGCATCCCGCATGGTCCACGTTTAGCTATCCGCCCGACGGTCATCTCATTGACGATTTCCGCCGCCGATCAGCAGTTCCAGGGCGTGGCTGACGTCGGGGCGGTCGCTGGTTTCTGGATGTAGAACTTCTTGGTGATGCTCTCGTCGACGTGCCCGAGCTGGCCGGCGGCTTCGGTGACTAGGCCCTGTCCACTCAAGACGGTGGCGACGGTCTTACGGAACACGTGGGGACTCACCGACAAAGGCGTGGCGCTCGACGGCTCCCGTCTGCTCAAGCTTCTTGCGCACGTCGGCTTGACCGGGTGCACTCAGGAAGCCTGCCAACCAGGTGATGAACGTCTGCCAGTCCTGCTCTGCTAGACCGCCTACGCCCTGAGGGTAGAGAAGGATCTTCGGCTCCTCGTCCGGCTGCGGTAGCCGAGAGCAGAGCTGTACGACGCCGAGGCCATTGAGTTGGCGTAGTTCTTCCACCGGGGATTGGGCAAGGCTGCCGTCGGGCTGCACGAGCTCCAGAAACACGCCCGCGTCCTCCAGCCGTCGGAGGAACGCCTCCAGGGCGGGCTTAAGTGATTTGAGTTTGGCCAACTTCGAGACCGTGACGTACCAGATCCGGCCAAGCGAAGGGGAGCCCATCTCTTGGCCCCGGAAGACCAACTGATGCAGCTGGGCATAATCGGGGTCGACGTCAGACACGATCTCCACGAACGCGGTTGGACGGTCCCCATACTCGATACGAACGTCCGCCATGCTCTGAATGCTGTTGTCGTCCTGGATTACCACGCGCTCACCCGTCAGCCGAGCAATGACACGCGCGGCCAGGTACTCGAAGTCGCCCTCATACCTGCGAGCGTCGCGCCCCCGCATGCCATCGGAGCGCAGGTCGATTGGGTAGCCGGGCTGGAAGTCGTCCATCGCCGTAAGGTCCTCCTTCGCTGGCGCTCAGACGAAGAGCCTGCCATGCCCGCGACGTCGGCCAGAACTTTAGCTCCACCGCGGCTGAGCGACGACGCCGTTCGGTGTGTGGCCCAGCCTCGCCGATTGCCCGGAGCCCCACATGCTCGGTGCGGGGCCCCGGTGTCCAGGCTCACTTCGGCGTGCCGGTGTTCGTTTCGGCGTCGTTGCCCGTGCGCCGGGCAGCCGAGACCAACTGACTGAGCCTCTGCAGTTCCCGTTCGAGGCGGTCCAGGCGATTGCGGTGGCCGCCCGGCGACGGTTCGTCGGTGCCGGTCAGTTCGGCCACCAGGGCTTCCAAGTCGCGGAGGCGGCAGTCGGTCCGGAAGACGTGCGCTTCCAGGTTGCGTACGCGTGCCTCATTGGTCTGGCCGTTCTTTTTCTTGCTCCTTACCGTCGGGTGGTGCGCTGCTTCAGCCACTCGGCGTGCGCGGCGAGCACGTCGGCGGTGAGGTGGGCGGGCGGTTCGGGGTAGTGGTCCATCCACTGGTCAAGGTCGGCGCCCCAGCCGACACGGAGGCCGAGCTCCTGCGCGGCGGCTGTCAACCGGCGGTAGTAGGCGTGTCGGCCGAGGGTGGATCGATTCACCTCGCGCAGGGCGGCGTCCAATATGAACGCGTTGGCGTCGGGCAGTGAGTCAAGATGTGCCCCGAAGGCGTCGTCGACCTCGATCTCGATGTCGACCATCGTGCGGCCGTTCGCGTCGACCCAGCGCCGCGGCACAGGGGCGAACGGGTCGGGAGGCAAGGTACGGACCGTGCTCGTGCGGGCCGTGGCAAGATCTGCCAGCAGCCGGTCGACGTTCACCTGGCTGACCTCCGCTTCGGTCAGCTTTTCGCCGGCGGCATCAGCCGCGCCGGTCAAGTGTTCCAAAATCTCCGATGCCATGCGCCGGACCGTACGGACGGGGTCCGACAAGAACCCTCGGCGGATTGGGACGCCCGGCGCGCAACAGCGCGTATGCGGCGTGCACTCCACCCGTTCACCCGATCCGCTCTCCATCGTTCGGCTAGCTGGGGGCGGCGATCGAGGGACGCGGCGTCTGTCGCCGACCTAGGTTGGAGCATATGACGGCATTCGACGAGGATCACATCCTTCGGGAACTAGTGCGATTGGTGGGCAGCGAGGATTGCGACCTCATCGCGCGTTGCTCGCGTGGTGGCAAGATCTCCGCGAAGGATGCGAAGCATTTCAAGGCGTTGCGGGAAAGGCTGGCCGGTATCGGTCATGACGTCGTTGAGCAGTACATCGGCAGGGAGCCGTCGATGGCGGTCTTCACCAGCGATGTTCCGCAGGGTGCCAAGCCGGTCGACGCTATGTGGTGTTGCGTTTTCCCCGCCGAGGCGAAGAACCCGGATCTCGGCTTGCACATCGCGCTGGCGGTATCGGCCGAAGGCGTTGATCTGATGCTGCGAATAGGGGCCGGGGTGGCACCATCGCCCCTGCAGGAACGGCTCAGAACGCTCCCAGGATACGACCGTGAAGGACTCAGGAGGTTACTCCCGAAATACGGATTAGGCCGCGAAAATGATCTGGCGGACCTGGATGAATGGTTGGAGAAAGCGTCACCCGGGGCGGCGATATCACGGCATGTCAGGGCGGACGAGTTGGATTATTTCGGGTACGAAATCGGTCAAGAGATGCGACACCTCGCGATCGTCTCCATGGTTTTCATGCTCTGGTACTGCTATGAAGAGGACGAGGCAGCCACCGGGACCGAAGCGCCGCGGATCCGGACGACTGTGCAGCGCATCGTCCGCAGCACCGAGAAGGCCCGCCGGGTCAAGGATCTGCACCAGTACGCCTGCCAGGTGTGCGGCCTGCAGATTGTCACCCCCGCCGGCCGGTACGCCGAGGCGGCGCACATCCGCGCTCTGGGCCGACCGCACAACGGCCCCGACGCCAAGGCCAACATCCTCTGCCTCTGCCCGAACCACCACGTGATGTTCGATACCGGTGCGATCTACATCGACGACGACGGGACGGTCCGCGATACCGATGACCACGCGCCGGTGGGCGTGCTGCACCAAGTCCCGGAGCACCGGATCGACGCCGTCCAGCTGGCCTACCACCGCGAGCAGCACGCCCGATAATCGCAGACTGCGGTGTCCCCCTAATCCGAGCCGTTGACGCCGGCCCAGGCATCCCCTGACCGACCCGGGCCGACAAGCCGCCGACGTTGCGGTTTCAGTAGTCCGGCGATGGACCGCTTACAGCTCAGGTCGAACCGTGGAATCTGCGCGAACCACATCCGGAGTCGGCGCCAGCAGGCATATGGTGATCGATCACCAAATCTGCGCCAGAGCCAAATTTGAGCGCCACCGGAGTGCCTTGCGCGCAATCAGCTCAACGCAGATCACTGCCGGTTACCGGACCGGCAGCACAGCCGGTGCACCCCGGTGAGGAGACGGTCATCCACGCCTACCTTGCCGGGACCTCGACCCGGTTCGATGACCTGCTCTGCCGTCACCTGACCGACCTGCTTATCGGCCTCGCGGGCTGGGCGTGCTCCGCTGGTGGTGCCTGGGTCGAGGAGCCGCATCTGTCGGAGGGCCAGACCGTTGACGGCGACCAGCACCTCGACACCGGCAGTGTTGCCGGAGCCGGAAAAGCGCCGGGAACACTCCCGACGTTTCAGCACGTGATCACCAAAATCTTCACGCGTGTTCCACCCGCTGGGACCTTCGTTAGGCGGGTTTGGCGGGAGCGACATTGGCCACTGGTGTCGACTCGTTCCAGGTCTCGCGTGTCGTTGCGCGCCCAGGTTGAATGGCCGCCATGCCGAAGGTGAAGATCAGCACTGCCGACCTCGAAACGTTCACTGCACCCGCCGCCGGCGCCGGGGTTCCCGTCGCCGATTGGCTCGCCTCCGTTGGCCGACAGCAGGCCCTCATCGACGCGGTCACATCAGCTCAGCCCAGGTCCCGGATCCTGTTCGTTCCCGTCGACGCGCAGACCTCCGCAGCACTGGACAGGGAAGCCGAACGAACCGGGACTCGGGACTGGGTGTACGCAGCCCGGCTAGTGCGTGATGTCGTCTGCGCACCCGCGTTGGATCCCGACCAGTTGTGGGCGGACGTGGTCACCGACCTGTCCATGATGATCGCGTCGGCGCAGCAGCGCGCCTACATCGAACGGTCCCGGATCGAGACGATCGTCGGGGACACGGTGCTGCTGGCCGTTCCGGACTCCTTCACCCGCGACGTCGTCGAGTCTCGGCTGCGGCCCTCGCTGGCGGAGTCCCTGTCGCGTCTGCTGGGCCGAAGTATGCAGGTAGCGGTCCGCATCGACACGGTGGACCCGCATCCGGTCCGGCAGCCGGCGCCTGCGTCTGCTGGGAAGGGTTCGGGCAGCCGGGACGAGGTGCTCCGCGAGGCGCTGGAGATCATTCGAGGGCTGGAGGGCCGGTTCGGTTCCACGGCGGCCTGATACTCGCTTCCGCCAGCCGGCTACGGGCATCATGATCACGCACGTCTTGGACCATAGGACGGCGGCCACCTCGACCAAGGTTTCTATGCCAGAGCCTTTCGTGGCACAGTCCCCACCCGGGCGACCGGCGCCGTGAAACTGAAGCCCACGGCGCCGGCCGGCCGGTCAGTTCAACCCGGGCACCTGCATGCCGGCTGCCGGGTGCGCGGACCCGTCGAGCGGGTCGAGGGCGTACGCGGCCCAGCCTTCGTGGTGGCGCACCAAGTCGACGGTCACGCCGTCGAGCAACGGGAACACCGTGACGGCGTACCAGGTCCTGCGCCGCGCCGGGATCCTGGCGTGCTCGGCTAGCCGGTCAGCGACCGCAGCACGCGCCGCGGGCCGGTGCACACTGCCGACGTAGCGGCACCGGCCGCGGCTGTCCCACGTCACGTACACGGCCGAGCGGGGCGTACGCACCGCCGCGGTCAGCGCCGCAACAGGCACCGTCGCCGGGCCCGGCTCTGCGAGGTGCTCTCCGATCAGGCGGCGCACCCGGTGGATCTGCGCGGACATAGGCGCGCTGGGACGCATCAGCCGTCACCATCCTCGTCGTCGTACTCCTCCTGGAACGGATCGGTCGACGGCTCCGGGGCGTTCTGGTTGAGCTTGTCGCGGGCCTTCTGCAGCTTGCTCTTGATTTCCTCGATTTTCACCGGGTCGCCGAACACGTCGCGGCCCTGGCTGGCGGAGAGCACCACGAGGGTGTCGACGGCCGCGACCGCGTTCTTCGCCGAGTCGCGCAGCAGGTTGCGGGCCGTCACGGCCGGCGGCTCCTTCTCCTGCTGGTCGACGGGCACGTGCGCCGCGATCTCCGCCAGCGCTTCGCGGGTGCCTGCCGGGTCCGCCGCGGCGAACAAGTCCCACTCGTAGTCGATGTTGACCTGCGCGCCGGCGTTGTCGGTGACCGGGTCACCGGCGGTGAACGTGCCCGCGGGGTCGTCCTCGGTGTGGAACATCTTCGGGTTGCCCGTGCCGACGAACGCCGTGGCCAGCGAGTGCAGCATCCGCAGGCCACCGGCGGACTCGGTCAGCTTGGCGATCACCTTGTCCGGCCGGGTGCGGTATGGAACCTTACGGTCGACGCGTTCACCGGACTCGGTCAGCTTCGACCCGCGGTCGCGGGTCAGCAGGGCTTGCAGCATCGCCGCGGTCCCGCCGAGCACCGACAGCTCCGCGATCGCGCTGGACTCCCCGGCCAGCGCCCGGTCCAGGATGTCGTCGAGGACCTTCTGGGCGCTGTCGCCGGTGGTCAGCGTCCACGGCGACTTCCAGACCCGGTCGGTGATCGGTCCGCCGTCCGCGAACGCGTTTTTCGCCACCGCGTACTGAGGATCGGTCTTGTACGCCGCCAGCGCGGTCGTGGACAGCTGCTTGCCGATCACCATCCGGGTCGGGCGCCGGTTGGCGAACTCCTCAGCGAACAGGGTGGAGACGCCCTTGTCCCAGCCGTTGAGGATCGCCTGCAACGTCAGCGCGGTCGCCCACAGCCGGTTAGGCGGAAGGCCGAGACGCGCGTGCATCTCGTCGACGGTCAGCCGACCTTCGATCGCCTGACGGGTGTCCGCGTCGATCGCCCCGGTCTCCAGCACCGCGCGGCGCAGCATCCGGGTCATGGTCTGCTCGGCCTTGGCCTCCTCATCCCACGGTGCCGCCTCGGTATGAATGGAGGCGATCAGGTCCTCGCGCGCGGCCGGCAGGTCAGTCAGCGGGTTACCGGTCGCCCCGTCGGCCCAGCCGCCGACGACCACGACCGACGGGACCGTCAGCGTCTGCCCGAGCCGGATCGTGGTCTCGGTCAGCTGCTCGTCCTGCAGCCCACGATTGATCAGATTGACCTGCGCGGAGATAGCGTCACGGGCGGCGCGCTGCGTCACGTGCCGGAACGTCTTACCCGACGCGGTGCCGACGACCGCTTCGATACACGCCGTCGCGGCCTGCTCCGCGTCACCGCCGACGCGGGCCTTCCACGTCGACACGAGCCGGGAGTTCCCGTCGATAGCGACGAGGTAGTACTCCGGTTCGGAGCCGTCGGCGAAAACGACCCGCATCACGACCAGCGTCAGCGGCTCCTTGACCCCAGACTGCAGGATGCTGTTGGTGTAGTCGTTCTTGACGGCCTGCCCGTCGGGGGCGGTGCGCCGGAAAGCCTCCCGGATCCGGTCGGCGAACTCGGCGTGGTCGGTGACCGTCAGCTCGATCACCGCCCAGGGGCGGCCGTTCTCGGTGGAGGTGCCGAGCGTCGCCACCGGCCGGCCCGCGTCGAGCTGCAGGCGGCTCTTGACCTGGTGCAGCCAGCGGGCGCCGGCGATGTCCGGCAGGATGCCCAAATCCAGGAAACGGTCGTGCTGCTGGGTGACGAAGACAACGCCTTCACTGACTCGCTTCTCGACCAGCAGGGAGGCGTTGCCGTTCGCGGCCTGGTACGCCTGGACGAGCATGCTGAACCGGTGCGGGTCGACGAGCCCGCCGGTGACGGCGCCGGCGCCGTGCTCGCACAGGTTTACGTCCGAGTTGCCGAGCAGCGCCTTGCGGGCCGGGGCGAGTGATCGCGTCACGGCCGGCGCGACGGCCGGGCGGGGTCGGTGCTTGACCGCCGGGAACACGTTGTCCGGCGACGTGGCAGGTGTGGAACTCATCGTGCGTGGCCTCCTCAGGCCTAACGCACACGCGGGATGACCGCGGGCCGAGACGATCTCGACCCCGCCGCCGCCCGACGTACTGAGTACGTAGGCAGGCATCCTTCCCGTCCGGGTACAGCTCACGATGCTGCACTCGTGCGGGCCGGGTCGGAGTTGCCGCGTGTCCAGGGCGATCCCGGTCGGCCCGCCGCTCCCCCGAGACTTCGGGGTTGCGGGTACGGGTTCCCATCCTCGCGGATGGTTGCCGGTCTCGCGCTCGCCACGGCTCAAAGTGCCGGGGCGTCCAGACGTACGGACCACCGAAGCGGTGCGCGGCCGAGTCCTTGGTGGATCTCGACGCCGGTGACTGTAGCGCACGCCTACGACATCCGGCATCACTGCTACCCCGGGCGTGTCAGAGCACGACCGGCGTCGAGGATGAGTTCGCGGCGCCTGGGATAGTCGCGCGCCAGAGCTTCAACGAGTATGTCGAGACGTGCGCCTGCAGCGCGGACCAGTCGAGTGGCGGTCTCGCTATCATCCCCGGCTCCTCACGTCATGCCGGCGGCGTGCGCTGTCGCTCTACCTGGCTCGGGTCGGAGTTGGTGGGCGGGGAGGGCGGCCTTCGGAGGCTGGCGAGGACGGTGATGTGGTCACCGTCCAAGAGCGAGGTAGTAGAAGGGAGATCGACCCAACCGTCATCGCGAAGATCGCGAAGGTACTGGATGAGCGGGTACCAATCCGTGACGGTGACCATCCCTGCCGGCCAACCGAAGCGACTGCCCAGCTGCGACCGAATCCAGGTTTCCGAAACCTGGTCACCTACCACCTGATCGAAGATCTCGAGCAGAGCGGCCATCCAGTGCTCCTTCGCCACTCCACGGACCGTGAACCTCCGGGAAGCATTGTCCAGGACCATTGCAGGCAACGGTCCGTACCTCTCCTCGAGTTTCGCCTTCTCTCCCAGCCAGTTCTGGTACGGAAGCTCTTGCCTGCGGGCGGCATCTTCGGCGGCGGCTTCAGCGGCGGCCTCGTCTGCGCGCTGCTGCCGGATCGCGGTCAGCCGAGCGTCCGCCTCAGCGCTGACCTTTCTTGCCGCCGGGGTGATCAGTCCCGTCAGGTACGGAGCGATGTCGCCGGCTGTCGGCCAGCCGTGCTCCGCGTTCCAGGCCCACGACGCCGAGATATCGGTGCGGTCCCGGAACTCCAGGCGGCATTCGTCGAGTGTGCAGATGTCGATGTTTACCTGACGCAGCCCCTGTCCCCAGGCCATTAGCTTGCGCACTTCCGACGGGGTGAACGCGGCGGTGGCGATTAGTTCTTCGAACGGGTTGATCCAGAGGAGCGGCATCGCGTTGTATGCCGCTTCCCACAATGCACGGTCGATGGTGAGGGCGGTGGCCTGCTGCTCCGGGCTAGTGGCGGCGACCGGCTGGCAGAAGGCGCCGGTGTGCCCGAAAACCCAGACGAACGTGACGCCGATCCGGTCGTAGGCTGCGCGTCTCTTCCGCATTTCCGGCCACTTCAGCGGCGAGTACTGGATCTCGAACACGATCCGGTTCCCGCCGACGATGGCATAGACGTCCGGGTGCCGGCCGTTCTCGAGGACGATGTCATCGACGTGTACGACCGCGTCTGGTGCCTGCGTACGAACCCAGCGGGCAAGTTGGTGTTTCGCGGTGAAGTGGTTTATGCCCTCGCGCTGGTGCCGGACGTTGCTGCCGGGCAGGTGCCGGAAATGGTCGCGCACAGCACTTCCGCCGGCGGTAGTCAACTCCGGCGCCGGGCAGTCCGGGTACGGACATTGCAGGTACGCGCGGGTGTAGGCGCGTACCTCGTCGGCGCGGCCGCGGCCGAGGTAGAAGAGCGGTGCTTCCGGTGCGGTGATGTCGCGGGCGTAGACTTGGTGGGCATCGCCGCGGCGCAGGAACGCAGCGTGAACGTCACCGGCGGGCGGGGCAGGTGCACCGAACGCAGAGGCTGGTGGGACGGTCGACACGCGGGGAAGATACCCGGCCCCTACGACGTTCTCCGATCCGGGACCTCGTCGGATGTTCAGGCCTTCTGGCGTACCTGCCGTGGGGGGGGAACCTCGGCGCGGCGCAGTGGATCTCTATGTGTCGGGACGGCGCCCGGTCGGTCGCGTAGCAGCCCACGCAGCCCGACCGCACGCATCAAACGTTCGACGGTGCACCGGGCCACCGGCATCCCGTGGCGGTGCAGCTCCGTGCCAGATCTTGCGGGCCCCTTAGACGCCGTAGTTAGCCGTGTGGATCTGCTCGATCATGACGGTCAGCTCGTCGTCACGCCTCGCTCGGGCGCTGGCGGGGCGGGTCTTGGCGGCGTAGTAGGTCGACGGTGCGATCTGTGCCGGCGTGCCTTCAAGCGCCTGCAGGACAGGCTGGACACCGTATTCGGCCTTCTGGGAGTCGACGAAGCCGACCTTCAGCGCGACGGACGGTCCAGCTCCGCCGCGAAGAAGCTCGCCGCGGACTTCAGGACCTGGTTCGCCCGCCGCAACTCCCGATTCTCCCGCTCGAGAGCGGCGAGGCGTTCCGCGTCGCTGCTGGTCGTGCCTGGCCGCACGCCGTCATCGGTCTCGGCCTTCTTCACCCAGCCAAGCAGCGCCTCCGGATGGATCCCGAGTTGATCGGCGTTCCGCCGGATCGCCCCCACGCTCGACGCCGGATCCCGGCGGGCCTCGACCGCCAACCGGGTCGCCCGCTCACGCAACTCATCGGGGTAATTCTTCGGTGCCGATCTAACTGAATTCTCTGCCAGGTTTGGATGTCTCCATCAAACCCGGGGCGGAACAGTTCGCTGCTCGTCGAACAGATTGGTCAGCGCATCGCGTTACCATCGACGGCCGCACTGCTCGATGGTCAGTACGGCTCGTTCATCGTTCCCACTCGTCTCCGCGGTTGCGCTCCAAGTCGTCCTGGACCCTGCGCTCCAAGTCCGGGTCGAGGTCCGCGCGTTCGAACACCTCGCGCTGCTGCGCCTGCTCCAGCTCGTCAATCTTCATCTGAGCATCGCTAAATTCGCGGTGGAGGTCGTCAACGTGCTTGCTTGCGTACTCAACGAAGTCTAGCTGGGCGTCGATGGCCTCCTCGCGTGCGGTGACGTACTCAGCTGAGTCCTTGCCGTAGATGGTCTTGGCGTCCTCCATGGCTTTGTTGACCTTGTTCCACGCCAGGGACTTTGCCCGCAAACCCGAGTGGTACTCGCCAGCCATGCGGTCTCCCTCAGCTCAAGATGCGACATGAACCTCGCAGGGTCCATCGTGCGGTGCGTTGAGGAAAATTCCCAGCTTTCGGGCCAGTAAGCATTGCGATGGCAGCGGGGCACTCTCCGCTCGCTTGATCACGGCTCGCACCTTGTTGGTCATGTCCGGGTCGTGGCCGCCCTCTTGGCTAGTCTGGGATTTTGGCCAGGTCGACTCGACCGGTGAATTACATCGGTACTGTTGGATGTCCAGAAGATGACCATAATACTGTGCATCACCATCGCCACACCCCGGAGGCGGCGCTGCCGACCTCGAGTGACCGCTTGGGTGCCTCTATTCCCCCAGCCCTTCTTGCTGCGGCTCAATACCCTGCGCACTATCCATGAGCCCTGCGGGTGACTTACGCTGATAACTCCTAGCTGCGATTTGATCAGAAAGATCGATGGCGGCGAGATCACCTGGCGGACCGCGGTCGACCCGGCGAGGTCGTTCAGCCGCTTGCGCTGAACTAATAGGGCGGCTCATAAAGCGACCACCCTGCATCACACCCCGTCACGTGACTAATATCACTTAGCCGTTCTACCGAATGCGACCCCATTCCCAGTGTGATGTGGTCTGTATCTGTACCGACCTGATCACTGGGGGTGCTCATGCCGCTCTTCGGCAAGCCAAAACCGCCGCAAATTCCCCAAAACTGGCACTGGGACATGATGCGAGAGAACAACACTTTTCGCGCCTTCAATAAGCAACGCCGCTCGGCCGCTCCCGAGAACGACCGGCGCCTGTGGATCGGCATCAGCGGAGTTTCCGGTCCGATTTTCTGCAACCCAGACACCAACCTGCTGGCCATCGCGCCCGCGCGCCACGCGATTGGCAAGACCGCCTCGGTCGTCGTTCCCAACGTCATGACCTGGCCAGGCCCAGTTGTTTCGACGAGCACTAAGATCGACGTGCTACGTGCAACTGCAGCAATTCGGTCGAGCTGGGGCACTCTCTGGCACTGGACACCCGACGCGGAACCGACGGTACCCGGTTGCAACCAGCTTCGGTGGTCCCCTGTGGCCGAATCAGCCGATTGGGACACGGCGCTCGATATGTCCAGCGCCATGGTGAGCGCTTCAAAGAAGTCCGACGCTCGCCAATCAGATGCCGGCCTGCACTTTGAGGGCCGAGCCCAATCTCTCCTCGGCGTCCTGCTCTGGAGCGCCGCCCGCTACGGCCACGACATGCGGTGGGTGTTCAGCGTGATCACGGGCCAGCGCCTGACGGACGAAATCGTGCCCTTGCTGAAGCAGCTCAATCAGGACGGCCACCGACTGCAGCTTGACATCCTCGGTGGCATCTACAAAGCGCCTGATCGTGAGCGGGCGAGCGTGTTCTCCACCGCAGCGGTGACACTCCGGGTCTTCGAGCGGTCCGGCGTGCTCGATTCAACCGACAACCCGAACTTCGACATGGAAGGCTTCGTCCGCGGCGTCCCCGTCGAAGGCAACTGGGACCTCCTATATGAAAGCGACGACAGCCCTCAGGCCCGAGCCGCACAACTGGGTGTGTTCCCGAACTACGCGAGCGGCTGGTTCGACACGATCTACATCTCGGCGAAGAGTCAAGTGGAACTGGCGCCGATCGTTGTTGCTTTCCTGACCTCGATTCGCGCCGCAGTAGCGAAGGTGCGAGGTGAGAAGGCACGCCTGGGAGTGGACAGTCGGCATCGCGTGCTGTTCGCCCTCGACGAGATGGCCACCATGGCACCGATCCCCCAATTGCCTGAAATCCTCGCCATCGGTGGAGAAGGCATCGTGACCCTTGGAGTGCTCCAGGACATGGGGCAGGCCCGCCAGCGATGGGGCGAGCAAGGCATGGCGTTGCTTAGCCTCTTCCAGAATGTCCTCGTATTTCCTGGAACGCGCGACACCGCGACCATCAACACCTTCTCCGAGCTCGGCGGCGACTACCTCATGCCCATGCAGACCACGTCGCAGACACAAGGCAAGGGGTCAGGGCTTTTCGAGTACACCGAGTCGAAGTCGCAGAACGAGGGCTACGAACGCTGGAAGCGGCTAACGCCGGACGAGATCGCCAACGGCAACCCGGAGCGGCCCGACGAGGTCTTGCTGTTTCCCCACGGAACAGCCGAAGCCCTGCATATCTACCTTCTGCCTTACTGGTCGGCCAACTTGTGGCTTTGCGCAACTGTCGACCAGACGAAGCAGTGGCTGGTGGGCGGGGTTGACGCTGAACCATGGCGCTACAACCTGCCCCTGCCCGAGCTTGATCGCAACTCATCGAGAAGTCTACGGAACCTGAACGAGGAGTACGTCAAGACCTGGGCGTTCGTGAAAGGCAACTGGACCAAGTTTGCGGAGATGATTCAGTCACGGCCACAGGACGGAAACGACGCCATCATCGTTATCGCGCTCAGCGCAGAAGAGATGGCTAACGGTTGTAACCAGGTCATCGCGATGGATCACCGGGGAACGGTGGGAGAATTCGTCACCGCCCAAATCCCGCCAGGCGTCGAGCCAGGCATGAGAGTCCGCTTAAAGGGCTTGGCCATTCCGGGGAGGAACGGCGGCGCCGACGGAGACCTATACATCGAGATCGCCGCCGGATAGCTCCGCAGCATTTACAACACCATAGAGTTTGTCATGGGACGGTCGTTTTTATCCAATGACGATCGACGCAGGTAGTGGCAGTTAGCCGGCCTGTACGCCTTGTCCGCCGGCACCCGGCCCGAGCGCACCCGCGTTCGGGATCGACCGACCAAGGCACCCGGATATACTTCAGCACCGCCACGAATTATGGGAAATGCAAGCGACAACGAACTGGCGCCTAACATTCGTGGCCTTAAGAGAATAAGATGCCCTCTTAGAGCGTGACGCTCATTGCCACGAACTCTATCCCTCAGCCCCACACAGACGTGCCGGGGCGTTCCTGATTGCGCATGTCAACCCCCTTCCTGGAACTGCATTGCTGTTTCACGGTTACTGCCCTTATAATGCCGTCCCAGGCGGCCGAGTTTCCATGCAGACGCCTATGTTTTGCCGTATGGGCCGAGGAATCTTTCGCCATTGAAGTGGATGAGATGCGTAGGATTTTCCGCACACCACACCTCTGTTTCCCAAGCGATATCTGCCAAGTACTTCCGCATTTCACGCCGATCAGGGAAGCACGACACATACACCAGGCCGGCGGTCGAACCCTCGAACAATTTGGCTAGCTCGCGATGGCGTTTTGCGTCAACTGGCCCATGGGACGAGGCTGCTTCCAAAAGCACAAGCCAGTTGCGTTCGCGCAAATAGATTACCAAATCCGGCATTTTTCCGTGCTGATCGAGGGTGACGCCCAGCGCTGCGAGCGACTCGCGCACAAGAACCGCCCATTTTGCATCGGCATCGCCGATGTAGAGCACTTCGCCGCCGGGGGTGAAGTACTCGCAAAATTCTTCGACCATACTTTTAATTAACACATTCTGCCCACCCGGGCTTAGACTTACCGCTCCTCCCCCAGGGAGTGTGACAGGGATGCGGCGGAGTTCACGCGCGGCGGCATACATTGACCGGAGACCCGGAACTTCATCTAGGTACTCGACAAGCAAGTCCTGAAAATCAGATTCACCGACATGCTGGAGTAATTCCAGGGCGCGAGGGTGAATCCGGTAGCACCACTTGGGAGAGTTGACCGGGCGGCTTGGGTTGTCGGGGTTCTGTTCCACGAGCAACGCGTCTGCGAACTGGTGGAGCGTGAAGCGGCGGATCGTCTCACGTGTGTTGGGCGCATAGTTACGACCGTACTGATCTCTGATCCAATCCATGATCGCACGCGTCCCGACGAGCGGGCTGGTCGCGCTCGACCATGGGGACTCTCGGGTCATCCCCAGGAGAGCAAGCAATACCAGCGCGGACCTCTCGTTGGCTCGCTCGCGGTCAAAGCCAAGTCGGGCCAAAATGCCCCGCGCTTCTTCGATGCGAAGGTCCTCAGGATCACTCACCGGCCTGGCCCCCTAGCAGTTCAAACATGGCGGCTACCTTAGCGTCAATTTCCTTTTGCTCAGGTAGTGCAATTTCAAGCATGCCGCCCCACTGCTCCAGCACTTCGAGCGAGGGGTAACGCAATGACCGTAGATCAGTCGCATTAACTTGCGTGTGGCCAGAGAAGGTCCGAAAGAACCGATCTACGACAGAGCCGTTAAGCCAGTAGCTCAGCCCTACGGCAAGATTTCGGGGCAACCCCTCACCACCTCTGTGGAAGATGTTGAGATGGTTCTCGAATGCGACTGGGCCAGAGTTGATTGAAGGGTCCCATACGGAAGCGACGACTCGCCGACGTTCTTCCTTTGCGGAAAATCGCTTAACAACGACATAATAGCCCTGCGGCAGCAGGAAATTTTGGTCCTTGGGTTCACGCGCCGCAAACGCTTGAGGCTTCTTGAGCTTCCGAGGCCACTCAATAAGACCATTCCGCACATTACCGGGATAAATTAAAGGATAGCTTTCGTTATCAGGTTGCGATAGCAAGCACTCGCGGGATCTAAAGTCCACGACTCGTCCCGTAGATACTTCTACCTTGATGTCGCCGAGTGTGGCTGGCATCGCAGCCATCGTCTCGGCAGTGACGGTATCTTCGTCGTCGACAAGAAGTCGAATGAACCGATGAGAATCCCCAGGTTTGACGACATCCGCGTACTCCACCCGGCG
This sequence comes from Actinoplanes lutulentus, assembly GCF_003259845.1. GTDB lineage: Bacteria > Actinomycetota > Actinomycetes > Mycobacteriales > Micromonosporaceae > Actinoplanes > Actinoplanes lutulentus. The sequence continues at coordinate 105,589 of NZ_QLMJ01000020.1, read as the reverse complement.
CATGACAATCTCATCCGTATGTCCATGGCTAACGGATAGCACGACGGAACCAGGGCTGGCCGCGCGAGTCGCTGAGAAAATAATATTCTCTTGAAGGACTCCGGTGTCGGAAAACACCGTCGAGCGCGACTCGAAGACGTGAATCCTATCGAGATTTACCCGGTCCAGCAGGAAGTTTCGGAATTGGTCAAAATATGGACCATTTGCGAAGGATCTCGGCGTAATAGCTACCAATTGCCCACCATCGCGAAGTCCCAATGCTCCGAGCGCAAGGAAGCCGGCGTAAATATTGGGGCAATCGGCTCCCAGCCGAGACAGTGCCTTGCGATGGGCCGAGCTAACGCTGAGCTTTCGGTAGGGCGGGTTCATAATCACAAGATCGAACTGCTCCGCCTGGCTAAGCACATCGACCACTCCAGTACGTAGCTCGACGTAGTCTCCCGGCTTGATTTCGTAATCAAGCTTAATTCCACAATCAGATACCGTAGATTTGAGATCCGCAAGTGTCGCCTTTAAGTACGGCATCACATGGGAATCTAGTTCGACTGCCACGAGGCTTAGCGAGACGTCCAGGCACTCTTCCAATGCTCGAGCTGCCAACGCAGCAAGGAGCATTCCTGATCCAGCCCCTGGGTCAAGTACGCGGAGCTGCCCGCTTTTGGGGAGACGGGGAATTGAGGCAACTAACTGGGCTGCACGATTCGGAGTGAAGAACTGCCCTAGACTAGATTGCTGATCCTGAGGTATGTTCCGTAGGGCAGCAACGCGATGAACCTCTGCGCGCTTCAGCATTTGCCGTGCAACTTCAGAGATTGCGCCACCCTGTTCAAGCATCCTATTTACCGTTCCACTCACTCGGCAGCGTCATTCGTCATTCGAAAATGGCACCTGTAATTGCTCGGCACAGCCGGCACGCACCTTTGGTGCAGCGCCGTCGGACCGATCAGCATCCCAGCACAGTTGCCGTGTCCAGGAGGCGGACGAGGGCCACTGATATCCGAATGCGGATGACAAGTTATACCATAAGCGACAAGCTAGCAAGCCCGCGGGTCTGATTCCGATTTCACATGATCAACTTCCCGGATGGATTTTCTCTTCTCATGCGTGTCAAACTTGCAACCCCCATGCATGCCCCCGGTAACATTTCGCGGCCCTGCCGCGTTTATTCGCCTCCCACTTGTCGAGTGCAACAGTAATACTACCGAAACCAATTAATAGTCAGCGGCTCGACATCCATCCAAGAACGTCACGCTGACTATCGGCACGTGATTCTCTCGCACTGGACTCAGCGTGCGCGCGCTGGCGCACGCACGCTGAGTGATTCCTCGATCCCCTTTGGTCATCGACAGTCCCGCGCCGAGCGCGGCCGAAGCTCCCGCCGCGTAACGCGCAGCCACCACTAGGGGACTGACTGCTCGCGGGCAGACTCGACGAAGCAGCTAGAGTATTCCGGTGACCCTGGGGGATACGCCCGATGGCCTGTTTGCGCTGGACCTTGACATCTCCATGCCGCCACGAGTGGCGGCTGCGCTAAGGCGAGCCGGCATCACGTCGACTGCGGGCCTTCTGCGCCTAAGCGAGCGTGAACTGCGCGCATTGCGTGGCGTAGGCGGGAAAACCGCAACGCAGCTCATGGCAGTCCTTGACGGGGCAGGGATGCGGCTCGCTCCGGATGCATGGGGTGCGTACACGTGCGCGCGCGACAGCAAGCCCGCCAGCGACGCCGGCCTGGCGGGTTTTTTTCTCTGCGACACATGCCGTAACGAGTACTCCGTTAGGGCTTTTGGTGGGAAAGATCCGGAATGGGTATCGCGCGAGGATATAGAGGGCAACTGTGGTCACTGTAACGAATCATACCGCGATTTACGATTGACCCAGTGGTTCCTGTGCGGCGTTTGCGAGCGTGTGCTTCGTTCGATAGGACGAGGTCTCGCATCAGCCAAATACGTCCTCGAAACCTGGAAAGCAGAAAATATCGAGGAACAGACGGGCCTTCGTCTCCGCGAAACGGATCCCCCACAATTGCGACCGCGGGGACGCCGGACCGACCTGGACCGCGTCAGCAATCCTGACTTCACCTTGTACGACCAGAATGATGTTCCGGTCGCTGGATTCGAACTGAAAAGCGGCAAGAAGGCTGCCGCTAGAGGTGACGGAGTCGGCGATCCCATGTCACGTTTCCAGTTGGACACCACCGACTGTGACGACATACTGACTGTGGTGGATCGTGAAAGTTTCCCCATCTACCTTGTCCATGCGCAGATCATCGGGCGAGCAAACCCTCCTACTGAGATATATCGGGGAGTCGGACTATGGTGGGCAGACCTTTGGTCCATGGAAGATAAATTCCTTTCTGTAGATGTCAGGCCGCGGGAGACGCGAAATGCCGCCTATTATAAACCTACGATGTTCCGCCCGATCCGAGAATTCTCGCCTTTTGTCCAGGAGGGCGGCATCGCCGCGAACCAGGCAAAGCTAGAGCAATATGGACCACCCTCGCTCTACACCTTGAAAGAGGGTGGGCATCCAGCGTAGTCGGTCTGTTACATCGAAGATGGCTGCTATGAACGCGACTCCGACGCAAAGGTGCGACGGGCGTCGCGGTCGCTTGATCATAATCTCGTTTACGGGCACACCACACACATGACTATTCGATTTGCGCTACGACTGTCGCCGTGTGCGGGCTCGCGTCCAGGCATCCCCGGATGAACCCGTCATCTCGGCCCTGCCACCACCGGTCGATGATGCGAGCAAGCCAGTCAGCGTCAGCGCGGACCACCACCCGGTGTCGCTCGCCGAATCGCGCGACCGGCAGGCCCGAGCGTTGCGGTTGTCACCCCGGCGAAGAGCCCGAACGGTGTGGCGCGGCGCTGCCATCGAACCAGGTAGGACGACACCGCCGAGGTGGCCCGCCCGATCGCCTTTATAAGGACCTCATCCCCGGCATCGACGACGCCGGCGACGTGCGCGGCGAGGCCGGGATTGGCGAATGTGAGGGCCTCGGCGAAACCTGGGTGGTCCCATACGGTCGCCAGCCATCGAACCGACTCCGCGACGGAGGCGGTGGGGTCAGGCAACGCTGGCCCACCGGGCTGATCCGGAAAAGTGCTGGCGCGGACCATTACCGGGCCAGCGGGATGAAACCGGGGATGAGCGAACAGCATGGCGCACCTCCCGTACACAAGAGGGTTGGGGTGTTGCCGGAGCCCAGCGGGGGGCGTGGACTCCGGCAACGTCAGGGTTGGTGCGTTTTGCGTCAGGCCGGGTCGTAGGAGCGGTGCTGCATGCGCTGCCGCTACAGGTCTCGCCGCAGCCGTCGCTGGTGTTGCATCGGCCCTGGACCAGGGTCGTGGTCAGCTCGACAACCCGCATGTCCAGCTCGAAATCGTCGGTGACGGGCTCCGCGGCCGGTCGAGGGTCGTGGCCGTGGGTGCCATTGACTTCATTCTCCAAACGGCGGGAAGGGGTGATGCCACCTGGCCTGTCCCAGGCTGAGCCGCGCGCTGCTCAGCCCTTCGGGGGCCAGGAAATCGTGACGACTCCATGGGTCTTTTCCATGACCGCGGCGTCGGAAGGAATCTTGGAAAGGTCGCTGCCGGTCGGCCAGTAACCGATCGACGGCCCAGCGACCGGACGGCCGTCGCGGTCCCATGCCCGGATCTGCTCGACCAGAGTCGCGGCGGCCAGTTCACCGTCACGGCCGTAGGCAGTGGCGCCGAATTCCACGCCCTTCCCGTTCGGCGCCGTTCGCGTTACGAAGAACGCGAAGCCGGCTCCGCTCACAACACCGAACGGGAACCATGTGCCGTGCTTTTCCAGTGCGCTGCTGTCCTCCGCCACCAGCCGACAGAATCCCGGCAGGTACCAGGCGAGCCAGAGGTAGAGATCCGCCCACGACGTCGCGGGCGGGAACACCACTCCGGACCAGTTCTCGACCGGACCAGAGGCGAGCACATCATCGAGCTCAGCGGGGGTGACCGGCGCGCCGTCGTCGAAGCGCAGCGTGATCTTCTTACCGTCCGGGCCGGCCAGGACGAACAGTCGCTCGTCATGGCGGCCGATACCTTGCATGGGGACGAACCCGGCTACCTCGATCGACGTACTCGTCAGATGTTCACCGTCGCGGCGCAGCCCGACCGTACGGGTAACGCCGTTCATGACCAGCGGAAGAACCAACGTGCCGTTCTGGGCCAGCTGCCGCAACCAGGCCGGGGCGATGTCCCACGCGCCGACCGTCACGATGATCGCGTTGAACTCTGCTCTACCGGGTACGCCGTTCTCGGCGTCTGCGGCCACGACCCGCACCCGGCTGCCGTAACCCGCCTCGTCGAGCAGCTTTGTGGCGCGGTCCGTGACCTCTGGGTCGATATCCACGGTTACCACGTGGCCCTGTTCGCCTACGATCTCGGCGATCAAGGCCGCGTTCAGCCCACCGGATCCGATCTCCAGCACACTCATGCCTGGCGAAAGCCCTGCCTGCTCCAGCATTCGAGCCTGAATGTATGCGGCCGATACTGAAGAGAGAGCCCCGCCGCCTTCGTCACGCTTGGTCACGACCGAGCTGTCGAAGCCGTACGCCGTTTCCAACGGCGTCTCCTCTGGAAGGAAATGCTCCCGGCGCACCGTGAGGAATGCCGCCTTAACTAGGGCGCTGGTGATCTTGCCTTCCGTGCGGAGCTGATCCACCAGCGCAGCCCGCAGCTCGGCTCCACGCTCAGCTTGACTCCCGCTCGCTGGCCCCGGAGCGCCGTTCTCGGGTTGCCGGAGGCGAGCGTCGGCTGCTGCGTCAGTCATCAGCGACTTCCTTTCATCTTGACCTTGTTCTGAATAACGGCATATGGAGCAAGCGGTGCTTCGAGCCATTGCACCGGTGCAGCCCGACCCTCGGCCGGGTGATTCACGGCCAGCTGACGGTCAGCACGCCGTTCTGCGTGATGACGCGCCAGCCGAGAAGGTCGCTCGTGTCCATGGTTTTAGGGTGATATTCGATGCGGGCGGCATCCCGTTTGAAGTGGTTGTTGGCCCACTCTCGGATTAGGGCCAGCAGCGTATCGGCGACCTTGGCCGCCGCCGGCCCATGTGCGACGACGCCAGTCTCGTAGCCGGTGATGATGTCCGGATTAGGACGCGAAGTGCGGTAGGCGAAGCTGCCGCCATCGATGAGGACAGGCACGCCGTAGCGGGCGCTTGTCGGGAAGACTCCCTGGTCGACCAGTTCTTGGCTGGCCTGGAGGATCGGCATCTGCGGTTGCGCGTTGGTGAGTAGAAACAGTTGTAGCTCGTCGGGCAGGTCGTGAGCCGTACCGGCCCACTGTTCGATGGGCGGCTCGTGTATGGCATGCCGGAGCGCTGGCAGGTGAAATTCCGGCGTGTGCTGGGAATCGACTCGCAACGCCACATCACGGGTGAGCGGGATCAGCCGTTCCTCGGCACAACCCTGCATTGTGACGAACGAGCCGAGCCGATAACTATGAGCGAACAGCGCCCGGCTACCGCGATTGCGGTCGAAGGCGATGACTCTGGTGATGCCGGCGAACCTCAGCGGGACAACAATCCGGCCAAAGGGCGTGAGTTCGTCAATCCAGGCGGGTGCGATGTCGCACGCCGCGGTCGTGACGATGATGCGGTCGAAGGGTGATTGTCCGGGCAAGAGCTTCGTCGCATCGGCAGTAATCACCCGGACCTGGTCGTAACCGGTCTTGTGGAGGCAGGCGCCAGCACGGGCCGTGATGCCGGAGTCAATGTCGACGCTCGTGACCTGACCCGACGGGCCAACAAGTTCTGCGAGCAGCGCGGCGTTGTAGCCGCCGGAGCCAACCTCCAGGACGTTCATACCGCGCTCGACCTGCGCTTGTTCCAACATGGCGGCCTGCACCTCGGCGGCGGACACGACGCTCGTGTCCGTGCCGTTAGCAGCGGTCTTCGGCAGAAGGGCGAGCTGAGGATCATACGCCCGCCATAGGGCCTCTCCGGGAACGAAGAGGTGGCGAGGGACGGCGGCAAAGGCCGCCGCCACGTCCCCGGAAAGAATCGTGCCTTCCTCGATCAGAGTCCGGACCATGGCTGCTCGAAGCTTGTCGGGATCATTCGAAGGCGGCGTGCTCACTGTTGCTCCATTGGTGGGGACCTCGGCATGAACGGCGCTGTCGTCCGTCGGCGGTGACCTGATCCAGGAGAGAAATCGCTGGTAGAAATCGATGGGCGAGATCGAGTTAACGCCGAAGAGATCGCCGATCGCTTCGTACATCTGCGTCGACAGGTACATCTTCAGCAGCGAAGGGAAAGCGCGGTACTCCGAGCTGAGAGCCGAGCGCGCTGCATTGCAGGGCCACGGCTCACCGCAAGCACGACAGTCCCAGCTTGGCCGTACCGGGATGTGCTCAACCATCTCCGTCGGCGGAGCAGCGAGGTGGCTCATTGTGGCCAGCTCCGAGCATCGACGGCATCCTGAGCGAAACCGCTCGGGCGTCCGACATGCCTCGCGCCGATCAGCTCCGGTCGACTGGCCCCCGGACTACGGAGCGGCAGACGCAGCGTCCGGGAAAAGATCACGACGGCGTTCTCTCGCCGCCAACACGGTCCGAACGAGTCGCAGGATAGACAGCGCCCAGTCGCGCTTGATGTCACATGCTCGTTGAGGATCGCCTGAGCCACGCCGAGCTGCGCGTCGGCTGTTGTCGCGTAGTAAGTGTTCGCCGGACGGCTCAAATCCGCCATCTGAAGCTCGTCCCTTCTTCGCCAAGGTCACGATCCGAACGCCGCTCACGGTCTACATGCGATGACGTCCGGTGAAGCCGGTGTAGATCTAGCAAAGGCTTGTTTGCCCTCGATCTCCAGAGCACGTAAGAGGCAAAATAGAAGCACGAATGAGGCAAAGCATGGCTCTGACCTGGGCCTAAGCGCACACATCGACTATCGTGTCTCGCACGCCCGCCCCTGGAGGCAGCCGCGATGGCGACCAAACGATTGCGCCTCGTCAAGTTCCGCAAGACAGCTGGTCACACCCAGGAGACCCTTGCCCAAGAACTCGGTGTCGAACGGTCGACAGTGGTCCGCTGGGAAGCTGGCGGGACGGAACCGCAGCCGTGGATGCGGCCCAGGCTCGCGCGCGCCTTGAGAATCAGCGATGACGAACTGAGGTCGGCGCTCGACGACGTCGTCCAGACACAGGACTCGGCGAGTGAACGCATCGAGGACCGCCCCGCCAGTTTGGATCTAGTCTCTGTCGCACTTCTTCATGAAGAAGTGCGCAATCTCAATGATCGCTACGACGAGTCGCCGTCGACCACGTTGCTCGGTCCCGCCGGCCAGCTGCACGGCCGGGTGGTCAACCTCCGGAAACAGGCGCCCACCGCACGTGTACGCCGGGCGCTGTTCGAAGTCGAGGCCGAATCAGCAATCTTCATGGGCCAACTCGTCTGGGACGTTAGCCAGAGACGCAATCATCTAGAGCCAGTCACGTATCTAGATCAAGCCATTCATGCAGCCCGGCAGGCACGCGAGCCGTGCAATGAATCCTACGCGCTGCTCCGCAAGAGCTTTGTTGCCCTGTATGGCGAGAAGGACCCGGACAAGGGCCGCGCGCTCGCAACTGAGGCGGCCGACGTCGCTCGTTCATGCAGCCCCTCATTGACCGGATTAGCGATGCTGCATGTGGCAGAAGGGCACGCCATGAGCGGCAACCGTACCCTCTGCGAGACAGCCCTGTCTGAGGCCGGCTCTCAGATCGGAGAGGTGAATGATGTCGACGTGGCAGCCGGCTCTTACTCAATCAACGAATACAACCGGCTCGCAGGCTCGTGTTACCTATTTCTCGGACTTCCGGAAGAGGCCCAGCCGATCCTTGAAACAGCATCGAAGTCCTTGGCCGGCCGAAAGAGTCAGGCCATCGCGTTAGGAAACCTGACCTTGGCCCTCCTTCGCCAGACCAAGTTGGATGAAGCAGCCGACACCATGCACCGGACCATCGACGCCGTAGAGCTGACCCGTGGCGGCGGAGGGCTCAATCTGGCGTTCGCCGCCGGTCGAGAGCTCCGGCCATGGCGGGACGAGCCTTGGGCTCAGGACCTCTACGACCGTCTACTCGCACTGATGGCTCCGAACTAACATCGACATCATGAGCATCGGCGACGACAAGCAAGCCATCCGCGACAAGGTCTGGGGACTCTTGGAGCGAGAGCAGGCAGTGCCGTCGGGTTCGCACGGGAAGATCCCCAGCTTCGAAGGCGCCGAGCGAACCGCGGCACTGCTGGGAGACCTCGACATTTGGCAGCAAGCCCGCACCGTCAAGGCCAACCCCGACCACGCTCAGCTTCCGGTCCGAGTCCGTGCACTCAAAGACGGCAAGCTTGTTTACATGGCCGTTCCAAGAATGGCCACTCTTAAACCATTCTACAAGCTTAGCCCCGAGGAATTAAAAGTGCCGCCCGAAGAAGCGGCCGATAAGCGTGGAGCTCAAAGCGCTGCACCGCGCGTCGCCGTAAGTGAGATGAGTCCGATTGACATCGTCATCTGCGGCAGCGTGGCAGTCAATCGGTCGGGTACTCGAATTGGCAAGGGAGCCGGCTACTCCGATCTTGAGGTAGCTCTCCTCATTGAGGCCGGCCTTATTACCGACAGCACCATTATCGTGGCCCCGGTTCATCACCTCCAAGTTATTGAGGATCAGATCCCGGAGACAGATCACGATTTCAGCGTGGATCTCATTGTCACACCCGACGAAGTGATCCCGTGCTCCCCGCGCCGGCGACCGACTGGTCTAGTCCGATCCGACCTCACCCCAGATATTGTTGAGGCGATTCCGGCGCTCGGAATTCGAGCCGAGGACCTATCGAGCTGACACGGAGCACCTCGTTCCTTGGCATGCCGTAACCCCGCTATACCCATCGGCCAGTGCAGATACCGTCCGCTGGCCGTCACCCATGCAATCTGAGGCGATCTACCCATTCTCGGCTTCGACCGGCGAGCCCTGCGCTCACTCTCCGTACCGGCTCCGGCGGCATACCCGGTTGAGCCTAGTTGTCCGACCGGATTGTGTCCGGTGACCGCCGAGCTTCCACGACGTCGCGCTCCAACTGCGCCGGGGTGTCCAGGACGAAGCCGTCTGGGCTCCGGAAACTCGATGCGACCGGTGTTCCTCCGCATGGAAGGGATCTCTCCGACCGGCCAGCAGCCAGCATCGGGGTAACCCGGATAGCGTAACTCGGCCGCACCCGTCTACCGATCATGGCGACGGCACTCCAAGATAGATGCGGGACGACCCCCTCAGCCTCAGGTGCTTCACCGGAGCTGGGTGCCGCGTCACCGGCATTGCCGTGACGTTGGGTAAGACCGCTCTATAAGAGGTCCAGGGCCGCAGAAAAAGCTTTCAATACACAAGTCGGCCCGGCCCGTCCAGCTGCGAGTCAGCAGCAGCTGGAGGGCTTTGGAAGTGACGAGGAAAGATCGGCAGTCCGTCTCCGCCGTCCCTCATCGCTACCAGAGCACGTTTCAAAATGGGGCACTACAAATATGATTTCTACTTTCAAGCCCCCACGTCGTCCGCCACCACAAGACCCAGGAAGGCTGCACATGACGCGCAGCGACACGAGGTAAGAAGCCCACTGTGGGAGCAGCCGCGGAATGGAACCCGACGGCTTCTCCCAACGCGATCGCGCTACCCGCGATGATCATCCTGGTGACGCTGACCACGGTACTGCTTGTGCCGTGGCTGGCAAGACGGCTCCAGGAGGCCCGCGGCTACGTCGAAGTTGCGTTGAAGGTCGTGGGTTTCTACTTCAAGATTTCGTTCACGCCGGAAAGCCCGCCCAGTGCTGGGGCGGCCGAAGTACAGCCACCCGAGTCGAATCCTGACGTCGGACCGGCTGGCAGCCCCGCGAGCGGGGGTGACAGCCCATGACATAGACCAGTGCGGCGCGGCACTTCGGTGCCGCGCCGCATCCGCTGCGAATGACGACAATCCCTGCCCGGCTGTCGGCGAGACCTATCAACCCAAGGGATTCATCCAGGGGAAATTGACCGAATCCTTCAGCTTTAACACCGCCGGGTAGCCCTCAGGCTCTCCCCAGCCGCTTATTAGACCTTGCCGCGGACCCACGTGACACCGCAGCCGAGCAGGATGAACACGAGGACGGTGCCGATCCGCAGCCACGGCGGGTTCTGGATGCGCCGGTCGAAACCGATCGACAGGCTGATGCCCACGCACATCGCGAACATGATGCCGAGGAACACGGTGATCGCCTTGCGGGGCGTACTCCAGTCGTTCCAGAACGCCACCGCGCCGAAGACGGTCGCGATCAGCGGCATCACGGACAGGAACGTGAGCGGGATAGCGAGACGCCATCGGGTCAGGGTTCTCACTGGTCACCGCCCGACGTTGGGTCTGCTGTGTCCGAACGAGAGCGCAGCCGGGCGGCGTCACGCTCAACGGCAGCGCGCTGGTCGAAGGAGAACGAGTCCTGTGCTCGTAGCCCGTCGGCTGCGGCCGTGGCGAGCCCTTCGCCGTACCACGACGAGCGAACGGCGCCGCGAAGCGTCGACTCCCCGCTTAACACGCTTCGGGCGAGCGAGCCGAGCGGGTCGTCCTTACCGCGGGTGTCGGCGAGATGGCGCATGACCGCCTGGGCAAGGGGCTCGTTCATGATGCCGCCGTTCATCGAAGTCCCGTCCTATCGGTAGCCGGCAGGGTGTGCGTACGGCTGCACCTCGGGAATGTCCTTCACGGACAGCGAGGCGTCAAGGGTCATCAACGACCCGCTGATCAGCTTGATCGTGTCTTCCGCCGCGCCGAAGAACGTGGAGATCTGTTTGTAGAGGTCGTAGGCCTGCCAGGCGTAGTACGCGGCGATCGAGTAGCCGGCGATCGGGCCGAGGATGGTCTCGATCGTGGCGGTGCCGGCGGCAAGGCAGCCACTGATCACCAGCAGCATGTCGAGCAGGTCGCCGATGGCGCTGGCGGCGACGTCGTACAGCTTCTTGATCGCTTCCGCGGCCTGGTCGTAGAGGCGGTTGTAGTCCTGGCACACCTGCTCGAGGCTCACGGCCGCCGTGGCGAGCGTGAGCTCGAACTCGCGGAATCCGTCGGCGGCGTTACCTCGCCACGCCTCCGGTACGTCGGCTACGCCTGCGAGCAGGTTGCGCCCGATGGCAGCGGCCACTCCCCCGGCCTGACCCATCGCGTTGCCGCAGTGCACGTACCCTTTCCAGTCCCCACTGAATTGGCTGGCCCATCCTTCAAACGGGTCGTGACCGAATACCCAGATGATCGTCTGCCGCAGCCAAGCGGAAGGGCTGACCAGGTCCGCCATCGGATTGATCGACCACATCTCGATCCCGATGGCGTACTCGGGATTACGCAGCAAACGGGTCGGCTCGCTGACATCGGCGAAGGCAGGGTGGCTCGCTTGCAAGTCCTCCCGCTGCTCTGTCAGTGCGCTGTTGAGGGCAACGGGATCTTTGGCGCCGGGGTAGGCGGCATCGAGCGCTGCGGCTGCTTCCTGATCCGTCCGCTGGTAGTCGATCTGCGCACGGTTGACCTGGCTCCCGGCGGCCTGGGCGAGACTGCTCAGACGCGTCAGCGCCGCGGTGAGCTCGGTATAGGCCTTCTCGTGCGGGGAGAACAGCTGGGATAGCATGCCGACCTCAAGAAAGTCCAGGTTGCAGTGCTGTTTCACGTAGCTGAGAGTGTCGGTCGCGTCGTCACTTGCTCGCAGGAGCTGGTTATACAGCCGGTTGATCCCGTTGACGTCCACGTACAGCTGTTCCACGACACCCCCGCACCGTCACCGCAAGTCCGACGGCACCTGGTCAACATCAGTGCCGCTCAATTTCTTGCCGCCTGAAGAGGTCTACGCCGTCGAGGCTCGGACGGTTCAGCGGGTAGTCAAGACAAGCCCAGCGCGCCAGAGGTGGTGATCGCCAGAAGCCACCCGGCCAACAACGCAGGGCCGAGAGGCAGCTTGACCCCCTGCCCTCTCGCCCGCCAGGTCATACCGATGACGACCATCATCTGAACGGCACAACCTGCTGCGAACCCCAACGCTGCTGTTGCTGGACTCAGCCAACCCAGCGACGTCGCAATCGTTCCGGCGAGACCAACGTCGCCCAAGCCGAGCTGTCCGGGAAATCCCAAGGCCACGCCCAGCATCAGTACGGCTACGAACACCCCGGTCACGACAGCCACTACAAGGCGGTGTGCCTCGCCGGTGACCAACGCGTCAACGACGAAAGAGCCGAGACAAGCTATCCAAAGCGAGCCCGTCAGAGAATGCGGAAGACGCCGGCGGCGTAGATCGATAATGGCGAGGACGACGCCAACAACGGCGAAGAGCCAGAACGCCAGGCGCGCTGGTGAAGGGGGCACACGCACCCATACGAGGCCAGCGCTCAGGCCAGCGATGGCAGATACCGCGACAATGATCCCACGAGTCGCCGGTCGGCCCTTCCACCAGCGCCGCGGAAAGCGCACCGGCCCCTCGGAGCCAACAGAGCAGGCGACGGCCGCCGCAGGGATGCCCGCTGCCGCGGCGGCCAGGCCAGCAACAACAGCCAGGGACGAGGTCACGTCTCGTGACGCCTACTTATCTTCGCCAGTGCGGTACTCCCTGATCCAGCGCTCAAGCTCGCCAATCAGCTCTGTCAGCTCGGCGCCGCCTACGGTGAGGCGGTAGTCGGTGCCGTGCCGATCTTGGTGTCGCTCGATCAACCTTGCATCGCGCAAAAAGTTCAAGGTGTTCGTAAGCGTCTTGGGGTGCACGACATCAGGGCTGGCGCGCGATACGGCATGTTGCAGCCGGGAGTAACGCATCGAGCCATCTCGGAGGATCCTCAAGATCAGGATTGCTAGCTTTCGCCGACCTATCGCAAGCACATCTGCGAGGTCGTTGGGTTCATGTGTCAGCGTGACTGCCCTCCCCGACGTGAGCACGCGACTCCGAGGCGGGCGACAGTCTATTGGATCAAACCAATAGATGACTACCTTATTGTGATCATAAAATCACACAGTGTCTGGACAGCTTTGAAGGGCACTGCGGAACACCCGCAGGCTCGGAGGCGCTAGCGAATTCGGCGATCTTGTTCAGCTCTTGCAGGCTGCGCGTCGAGCCATTGCCGCAGCCGCATGAGGTGGCCGAATATAGCCTCGCCCTTCGCCGTGAAACAGAACTGAGCGTCCGCCACCGGCTCGACATCCAGAGTGCCGCCCTGCTGGCAGGCGACGAGCTCTGCGGCCACCATCGCGCGAAGGAGCCGAGCTGGAGTCGACACCTGGGCCGATATGGACACGAAAGTCGCTGCCCCACCCCGCTCGTGCAGGGTCAGCAGGATCGCGTACGCCGCGGGATGCGCGAGCAGCTTTAGCGCGTGGTCGACGCGGTCGTGGTCCCCCATGCCTTCGCGCCGCCTCCCCTGCGACCGCTCGAACTGCGGTGAGCGTAGCCCGTAACTGACACTCCGGAATGTGTCAGCTGAGCGACAGGATCGCCGCCCTCCAGTGCTGCCGCCAACGGCGACAGCGAAGTACGTACCTGAAGGTACGTGACTTTGCCGCAACAGAGGTGCGTGCATGTAGGTAAGGACCTTGTGATCATTAGGGGGTGATGGTGTAGACACGACCAGTGACCTTGGGGCGCTGGTCCACTGTGGTGGTTGTTCCGCCGACACGCCACGACTATGAGCGTGCTGGTCACTCACTGGGAGGTTCTGCCGTGCTCACCCGATCGGTCATCGTCGGCCTGATCACGACGGTCACGCTACTCGCGAGCGGATGCAGCGCTGAGCAACCGACGGAACTCCCAACCAAGTTGCCCTCCTCGGCGGTGCCGGCGGCACCAATTCTTGAGCCGGGTGCCGCTGCCAAAGAGGAAGCCGTGAGCGCGTACCGCGGCATGTGGGACTCCTTCGTCGAAGCGGCGAAGACTTCCGACCCAGAGGCACCGGAGTTGCGTGAGTACGCCACAGGTGACGCCTTGAAGTTGATCACCGGCGCCCTCCTGACCAACCGGGAAGAAGATCGAGTGATTCTCGGCGAGTTGAAGATTGATCCGAAGGTGAAAGCCATGACACCGGCGGATGCGCCGAAAGAGATCAACATCCTCGATTGCGTCAACGATGAGAAGTGGCTGCTCCACAAGAAATCTGGCGGGCTCGTCGATGACGTCCCAGGTAGCGCGAGCCGCACTACTGCCAAGGTCATCCGTACCGACGACGGGTGGAGGGTCAGCGGTTTCACCATCGAGGATGCGTCGTGCTGAGGCTGGCGATTCAGAGTGCGCTGCTCGTACTTATGTGCATCTCCTCCGTTCTTTTTTCGCCCTCCACCGGCCACGCGGGCGGTGGCACGGGCACGGTGAAGTGCACGGAGAACGATCCCCGCCCTGCATGCAACGTCACGGTCGGAACTCCGCAGCAGCCCAACAATGGCACCGGTGAAGGTGTCAAGGACGGGGAAGGGAACGACGGCAAGTGCCGTAATCCCGGAGGCACCGTGATTCCCTGTGAACGGGATGGCGGCAAGGTCGGAGCGGATGGCTGCTACTACAAGGCCGCCACCGGCCTGAGTCCAGCCATCATCGAGGTCCTCGGCGGTCAGCCCGCCGGGGAAGGTGGCTGGTATTACCGGGACTGTGGTGACACCGAGGGGTACGTCGGGCCGATCTGGATCGCGGGCGCTCCACCGGTGGTATCACCGGAGGTGCTGGCGCGGCAGGCTCGGGCCAAGTTGCAACTGCCCGACGTTGTGATCGAGTTGAATCCGCCGGGTAACCAGCTCCGTTACCTGCCGGTCTGGATGGCGCTTGACCAGGGTTCCTGGGCTACGGAGTCAGCGACAGCTTCTGTTCCGGGAGTAAGCGTGACGGCGACCGCCCGGCCGGTGAAGGCGACATGGTCGATGGGCGACGGCTCGGGCGTGACGTGTGCCGGGCCGGGGACGCCGTGGACTCCGGACGTCGATCCGGAAAAGCCTTCACCTGATTGCGGGCACACCTATCAATCGCCTGGTGTCTTCACTGTGCTCGCGACGGTGGAGTGGGAAGTGACCTGGGCTGGGGCGGGCCAGTCGGGCACCGCGGCAGGGCTTGCCACGTCCGGTCAGGTTGAGGCCCAGGTTCAGGAGTCGAAGACCCTCATCAGCCGTTAACCAGCGATTTCGTCAGTCGTAGCAGCGCCACATCAAGGAGGACGTCGGTCATGGCGCTTGGTTCCGTGCGCCCGAAAACAGGTTCGGACGACCGTTCGGCCGCTGCCCCTCCGCGTGCTGGACGCGGTCCGTGGCGGGCGGCCCGGCGTCGCCGCCGACTGCCGTTCGTCGCGTTGGGGTCGTTGTTGGTCATCGTGTGTGTGTTGGCGTACGCCTGGGGTGCGGTCCGGCTCGGTGATCGGATCCAGGTGCTCTCGGTGGCGCGGCCGGTCGCGGCCGGGCAGAGCATCACCGCTGCGGACCTCATCCAGGTTTCGGCCGCTGAGGACCCCGGAGTGTTGCTCATTCCGGTCGCCCAGGTTGACGAGGTGATTGGGCGTACGGCGGTGGTGCCTTTGGTGGCCGGCACCCTGTTGACTCCCGCGCTGATCGGTGAGGCAGCCTTCCCTCCTGTGGGGAAGGTGACGGCGTCGCTGGCGCTCAAACCCGGCCAATACCCGCAGGGTCTCCCCAACGGGGCACAGGTGGCGGCTTTCGTCTCGACGGGCGGCACGGGCACAGATGTCTCGAATACGGCGGCCGACAGGGCTACGGCGGCACCGACCCGAATACAGGCGGTGGTCCTCGGCGTGGACCTCGCTGGTGATGGTCAGGGTTCCACGGTGATCACGCTGTTGTTGAACGCCTCGGACGGGCCGCGGCTGGCCGCTGCTCCGGAGGGCGCGGTGGTGCTGATGCAGACCGCGCCGGGAGGTCGCTGAAAATGCCGTTGCTGGCCGTGACCTATCTCAAGGGCCGTCCTGGTGTGACCACGACCGCGCTCGGGCTGGCGATTGCCGCCCCGGTCGAGGCGCGGGCGACCGTGGTGGAGTGCGACCCAGCCGGCGGGGATGTAATGCGCCGTCTCCATCTGGCAGCCACGCCGAGCCTGGTGGATGTGGCTGCCGCCGCACGCGGTGCCACCGATGCGGATACGGCGTTCGCCGCTGGAGTCCAGCCGGTGACCGTGGGGAATGTCGTGGTGTCGGTGGTGGCGGCTCCGGCCGGTGGCGGTCAGACCCGAGCCGCGTTGCCGGAGCTGACCGGTACCGGCCGGGCGGCGCTGACGGCCCCAGATCGGCTCGTAGTGGCCGATTGCGGGCGGCTGTCGGCCGGGGCGGCGGCGTGGCCGTTGCTGGGGCTTGCCGACGTGGTGCTGGTGATGGCGCGTGCCCGCGCGGACGAGCTCGCTCACGTACGTGAGTCCCTGGCGGAGCTGGTGGACGTGTGCGGGGGTCGGCTCGTGGTGCTGCTCGCCGCCGGAGGCGTGTACCCGGCCGCCGAGGTGGCCCAGGTCCTGCAAACCTACGTCGCGGAGGAGTTGGCGCGCCATCCCAGTGCGGTGGAGGTGCTTGGACCGTTGCCGGACGACCGGAAGACGGCGGCGTTGCTCGGCGGGGAGCTGCTGGCAGGGAAACGGTGGCGGCACCTGCCGTTGATGCGTGCGTACGCCGCCCTGCTCGACGACCTCAACACAGATCTGACGGTCACGCCGCCTGCCGGATTCGACCCGGCCACTCGTGAAGGGGCGAAAGGATGAGTTCACCGCTTGCCCTGCCGTTGAACGGCCATCGTCCTGGCAGTTTCCCGCAACCGGTGGCGCAGGCCAGCGAGATCACGGTGGTCCGGCGGATCCGCCGGGACGTCGCCGAGCGGCTGACCCGCGCCACCCGCACACACGAAGCCGAGACCGGTGTGCCGATGTCTGCCGCCCAGCAGCAGGAGACCACCAAAAGCCTGGTCGTCGAGGCGTTAGATGTGTTCGCCACGGAGGAGATGCGCGCCGGCCGGCCGCCGCTGCGTCCAGACGTGGAGTCGCGAGTGTCCCGCGCGGTGACGGACATGTTGTTGGGAGCAGGCGGCCTACAACCACTACTAGCTGACGAAGGCATCGAGGGGATCACCGCGAACGGCTGTGACCGGGTCTTCGTGCGCTATGCCGACGGCACTCGTAAACGGGTCGGCCCGATCGCCGACTCTGATGCGGAGATGGTGGCGCTAATCCGCCGACTCGCCGCTGACGCCGGCCGCGCTGAAGCGGATGGGGAAGGCGCGGAAGAGCGGCGCTGGGACCGGGCCTCGCCTGAGTTGAATCTTCAGCTGCCGGACGGGTCGCGTCTGCACGCGATTATGTC
This sequence comes from Actinoplanes lutulentus, assembly GCF_003259845.1. Lineage (GTDB taxonomy): Bacteria > Actinomycetota > Actinomycetes > Mycobacteriales > Micromonosporaceae > Actinoplanes > Actinoplanes lutulentus. Next base: position 88,279 of record NZ_QLMJ01000020.1, on the reverse strand, counting down.
GGTAACCCGGCGCCCGGCGCTCTCGATCCGCCGGCACCGCTACGTCAAGGTCACGCTAACGGAGTTGGAGCAGCTCGCCACCCTCAACCCAGCGCTGCGCGAGCTGCTGACGGCCGCGGTGCGGGCCAGGCTCAACGTACTCGTCGCCGGGCAGACCAACGCGGGTAAGACCACCATGCTCCGAGCGCTGGCCTCGGCGATCGCACCGGACGAGCGGATCGTGACGATCGAGGACACCTACGAACTGGCCTTGGACGCGGACGAGGATCTTCACCCCGATGTGGTGCCGATGCAGGCGCGGGAGGCCAACGTCGAAGGCGCTGGGGCCTTTACCGTCTCGCAGCTGTTCCGGTCGGGTCTGCGGATGTCACCGGACCGGGTCATCGTCGGCGAGGTACGCGGTGCCGAGGTCATCCCGATGCTCAACGCGATGAGTCAAGGCAACGACGGCTCGTTGGGCACCATCCACGCCTCCTCGTCGGCCGGCGTGTTCAAGAAGCTGGTGCTATACGCGGCGCAGGCCGGGTTGGATCCGGCCACCACGAACCTGCTTGTCGCCGAGTCGGTGCACCTGATCGTCCATCTCGCGTTGACTGACACCGGCCGCCGGGTGGTTACTTCGGTCCGTGAGGTGGTCGACAGCGACAGCACCGCCGTCTCCTCCAACGAGATCTTCCGGCCTGGCCCGGACGGCTGGGCGGTACCTGGTGCTCCGGCCTCGACGGCTCTGGTGCACGTGCTGGCGGCGGCCGGGTTCGATCCTGGGCTGCTCGATCAGGCCCGGTCGGCGCCGGGTGGCGGGTGGCCGTCATGACCATGACGGTGCCCCTAGCCGCGCTGCTGGGGCTAGGAACGGCGTTCGGGCTGGTGCTGGTTGGTGTCGGGCTGTCCGGCCGTCAGGATGGGCCCGCCAAACTCGACGCGCCTTCATGGTGGTCGAGGCTTGCCTCGACCCGTGATCCCGTCGACCGGCGGCGGGTAGGGCTGTGCGTGGCTGTGGCGATGGTCGTTGCCGTGGTGACCCGCTGGCCGGTCGCCGCCGGGCTCGCGGCGGTGGGCGCGTGGATGCTTCCGGCGGTCATCGGCCCGGACCGCGATCATGCCCGCCGGGTCTCACGGATCGAGGCCATCGCCACCTGGACCGAGTCGCTACGCGACAACCTGGGCGGTGCGGCCGGTCTGGAACAGGCCATCGCCGCCAGCGCCATCGAAGCCCCGGAACCGATCCGGGACGAGGTGACCCGCCTAGCGACCCGGCTCCGCCGCAGCTGGCAACTGACCGATGCGCTGCGCGGATTTGCCGCCGAGCTAGCCGACCCGACCGCTGACCTCGTCGTCGCCGGGCTGCTGATGGCGGCACGCGGCAGCGCCGGGCAGCTCGGCGAAGTGCTGGGCGAGCTAGCGGAATCCGCACGGGCGAAAGTCGCCTCCCGGCAACGCATCGCAGCCGGACGTAAACGCAACCGCACCTCCGCACGGGTGATCGTCGGCGCGACTCTAGCCATGGCCGGCGTGCTGACCTTGCTCAACCGAGGCTATCTGGTGCCGTTTGACACCTCCTTTGGCCAACTCGTGCTGCTGGCGGCCGGGGCGTGTTTCGCGTTCGCGTTCTGGTGGCTCGCGAAGCTGATGCGTGACCGCGACAATGCCCGCGTCCTCGCGGGCGTGGCCGCCCCAGCCGAGCTGACAGCGGTGCGGTCGTGACCGGGATGGTGCTGCTGGCCGGACTCGGCACCGGGCTCGGACTCTGGCTGATCGTCGTCGGGTGGTTTCCCCGGCCGCCGCGCCTGGACAAGGCCCTCGACGCCCCGCAGCAGATGTACCTCGCTGCCGAAGCGCACGGCGCGCCTTCTGGGTGGACCGGACGGTGGGGCCGCCCGGCCGTACGGTGGCTCCGTGCCGCCGGGCTCCCGGTCACCAGTACCCGCCGGGATCTCGCCGCGCTGGACAAGCCGGTCGACGTGCACCTGGCCGAGCAAGCGACCGCCGCCGTGGTCGGGTTACTACTCCCTCCGGCAGCCGCGGCAATGCTCAGCTTCGCCGGGATCTCTATCGGCGTGAGCACGCCCGTCTTCGCGTCGCTGGTTCTCGGCGCGGCCGGCTTCCTGGCTCCCGAGCTATCCGTAAGGGCGGACGCGGCCACGTACCGGGCGGCGTTCCGGGACGCCTTGAGCTCGTTCCTGGACCTGGTGGTGATCAGCCTCGCGTCCGGCGCCGGCGTGGACCAAGCCCTCGACGATGCCGCGAAGGTCGGATCCGGGCCGGCATACACGGAGCTGCGGTACGCCCTCGCGGAGGCGCGGCTAGCCCGGGTGCCGCCGTGGGACGTGCTCGGGGCGCTGGGGCGTCGCGTCACCGTCGCGGAATTGCAGCAGCTCGCCGCGACCGTAGGTCTCGCGGGCACCGAGGGCGCGCGCGTACGGGCGTCACTGCGTTCGCGGGCGGTGGCCTTGAGGGATCGGCAGCTCACCGATGCCGAAGGCGAGGCGAACGCCGCGACCGAACGCATGGCGCTGCCCATCGTGTTCCTCTTCGCCGGATTCCTGATCTTTCTCGGCTATCCGGCAATGGCGGCCGTGATGAACGGCCTCTAGAACTTCCGAACCGGCGAGAGGTCGCACACGCCGAAGGCCGCTCCAGCGGCACATTGACCGTCACCCACAGAGAAGGGACAGGGAATGAACGCCCTGCTGAACCTCATCGCCGCCGAGATGCGACACCGCTGGCAGGCGGTACGCGACACCAAGGACGGCGGCTACACCACGGAAGCCGTCGTGGCGACAGCGGTGCTGGTCACCCTGGCGATCCTCGCCATCGGGATCATCTACTCCAAGGTGTCAGGCAAGGCCAACAGCATCAACCTCGGCTAAGACCGTGCTGATGACCGGCATATGCGTTCCCCATGCCGACCGCCCACCGAAGGCGGCGCTCGTCGGGGCTGGGCAGCTGCGAGCCCGGTGGCGTCGGGCCGCTGCCCATTCCGACACGGGCGCGGCGACGGCCGAGCTGGTCATCGCCATGCCGTTGCTGCTGCTCATCATCATGATGGTCATCCAGGCCGGAGTATGGATGCACGCCACCCACGTCGCGCAGGCCGCCGCAAGCCGGGCCGCGACCACCGCCGCCGCATACGAGTCGAGTGCCGGTGTCGGCCGGCGTACAGGTCGCGACACGCTCTCGGCGATCGGCAGCGGAGTACTCAAGAATCCGTCGGTGTCGGTGACCCGCACCGCCACCGAGGTCCGCGTAGAGATCCGGGGCCACGCCGGGACAGTCGTGCCCGGGATGGCATGGGATGTCCGAGCCGTAGTGGTCCGCCCGGTAGAACGCTGGGTCACCGGTGGAGGCATTTCATGACGCGCCTTCGCCGGGCTATCGTCGCCCGCATCCGGAAGGTGGCCGCGACACCGGATGCTGGAGCCAGCACCGCCGAGATGGCCCTGTTGACACCTTTACTGGTCGCGATCCTGCTATTCGTGGTGATGTGCGGTCGTCTCGTCTCGGCACAGATCGACGTGGAGGCCGCAGCCAGCAGCGGCGCTCGAACGGCGTCGTTACTCGGCCACGGCGGCGGCGTCGCGGAGGCTGAACGTAACGCCCTGGCGACGTTGGCCGCGCACACCGGGACCTGCCGCTCAGCCAGCGTCACGGTCTCCGGCAACCCGCAGCCCGGCGGCTCGGTGACGGTGCGGGTCTCGTGCCGGGTCGCCCTGTCGGATCTGCTCCTGCTCGGTGTTCCCGGCAGCCGGACGGTGGAGGCGAGCGCGACCTCGCCGGTAGATAGGTGGGCGGGACCGTGATCCGCAGAGTGCATGCCGTGGCAGCGTGGATGCGCCGCCGCACCGGCGGCCGGGACGCCGGACAGATCACTCCGTTCGCGGTGTTGTTCAGCGTGGCCCTGTTCGCCGTCGCCGGGCTCGTCCTGGATGCCGGGCTGGCGCTGTCGGTCAAGGTGTCCGCGCTCGACACCGCGCAGGCCGCCGCCCGCGCCGGAGCACAAGAACTCGACCTGTACCTATACCGCACGCAGGGCCGCGCTCAGCTCGATCCGGACCGGGCCGCATCGGCGGCTCGGTCCTGGCTCGCCCGCGCCGGCGTCACCGGCGAGGCGACCGCGACCACCACGACCGTCTCTGTGACCGTGCGGCGTACGAGCCGCACCCAGCTTCTGCAACTGGTCGGAGTGCGAAGCCTTCGCGTCTCCGCCTCCGCGACCGCGGTCGCGGTGCAAGGCATCACCGGCCCCAACACCTGAGCCTTCGAGGAGAAACCGGGTATGGTCCGCGCCTTCGTCACCCTGGGTCGCCTGGTACGCGCTCTGGTCGCCGCCGCCATGCTGCTCGGCTTCGCCGCCGGGGTGCCCTGGCTTCTGATCGCCTCGGCCGGATGGCCTTTGGACTGGATCGGCTGGGTAAAGCTCGGCGTACCGCCCGGGGTGTCCGACCTGGTTGTGACGATCACGAGTCCCTGGTCGGATCAAATGATCGTGGCGCTGCTCGCCTCGATTGGCTGGGTGCTGTGGGTGCAGTTCGTCCGCGACACCGTCATCGAAGTCATCGAGGCATCGGCCACCGCAGCAGCCGCCCGTCACGGCAGGCTTCGGCCGCCGGTCGCCGGTCGTGGCCCGATCCGGTGGGTCGCGGCCATGCTCGTCGGCGCGATCCTCGGCGGCCTGCTGTTCGACGTCGGCCGTACCGCCTCGATCGGCGGGGGCAGCGCCGCCGCTGATGCCGCCGCGCACCGGCCCGCTATCGCCGTAGCCCCGGCACAGGCCGTTTCAGTGTCAATGACCGTTCCCCGCACTCACTCGGCGATCGTCGTTGCCGCCGCCACTGCCCGGCCGTTGTCCGCGCACAGGGACAACGACATACCTGCCTGGGCGCGCGACGCACCGGGCGGCGTGCACCACGTCGTCGAGCACGACAACCTGTGGGATATCGCCGAGCATAAGCTCGGCGACGCCCATCGGTGGCGTGAGATCTACAAACTCAACCGGGGTCACGAGCAGGTCAACGGGCACGCTCTCAGGGATCCGGACGAGATCCACGTCGGCTGGGTGTTAGCGCTGCCCACCCACGGCGACTCGCCAGCCCGTCAGAAACCCGCCACGCCGTCCGGAGCCTCCACCGAACCCGACTCGGCAACCGAAGAGAAGCCCAGCACCGATGCACCACCCCGGACGGCCTCACCGCTGCCGGTGATTCCCGCGCCGAATGGGACGGTGAGCCCGGCGCCGGTCGACTCCAGCCCGGCCGCAACCTTCCCGAGGCCGCCAGGCGCGATCTCCAGCGCCCAGCCAGCGGCTAGCAGTTCCATGACCGCCGGATCGGAGGCGACCAGCGCAACGGCACCAAATGACAATGGGCACGATCGTGACGAAGCCGGGATCGCGTTGCCGACTCAGGGGTGGGTGAGCCTCGGCCTGGCCGCACTACTGGCCGCCGTCGCTTCGCTGGTACGACTGCAACGCCGCCGCCGTGCCCGGCTGACCTTCCCCGTTCCCGCCCGGCTCGAGCCACAACCAGCACCGTTACCCGAATCCCTGACACCGATCGAGGCCGCCGCAGATCGCCGCTTGCGTTCCGACCCCGGCCAGCAGCAGCCTTCCGTCCCGGCGGTCGCCGCGCCCATTGGCGTGGACGCCAACGCTAGGGAGGTGAGCTTGTTCGACCTGCCCGGTTCTGGCCTCGCCCTGCACGGCGACGGAGCCGAGGCAGCGACTCGCGCGCTGCTCGCCGCTGTCCTCGCTAGCGGCGCCATCCAGAGTTTCGAGGCCCGCCCGATCGTGGTCACCACCACCGAGGTACTCACTCGCCTCTTGCCCGACGGCGCCCCATTGCTCGGTCTTGACCCTGATGGAACCAGTTACGACGGCGAACGGCTCATCGTGCTCTCCGACACTGCGGCGGCCGTCACCCACGCCGAAGAGGAGATGATCCTGCGGCGCAGGCTGCTGGACACCTTCGACGCGGACAGCATCACCGCCCTCAACGCCCGCACAGATCACGCCGAAACTCAACCGGCGTACGTACTACTAATCGAGGCGAGCCCTCGGCACGTACCCCGGCTTCTTGCTGTCGGCGCGCATCGCACCGCCTTGCACCTGCACCCGGTCGTCTTCGGCGAGGTGGAGGGCTTGATCGCCTTCGAGGTCACCGCCGACGGCACCATCGACGAGCAGCCTCTTGGCTTACGCCGGCTGTCCACCCTCGCCGCCACCGGCCTCGCCGCAGTGCTCGCCGCGCTGGCCGATACGACACCGCGGCCCGCGCCTGGCCATGACATCGACACCCCCGCACAAGCCAACAAGCAGGTCACCACGGCATCCGGCCCTTCACCCAATGAGGCCTCCGAACCGGCACCTGCACAGACGGCCGAAGTCACCGCTCCGGTGCGGCTGCACGTGCTCGGGCCGGTTCGGATCACCACCGACACCGGACCGGTTACAACCGGGATGCGCAGCGGCTCGTACACCGTGCTCGCCTCACTCGCCGCATACTCGGCGGGACGCAGCCTGGAACAGCTTGCCGCTGACCTACACCCCGATACCGACCCTGCCACCGCCGCCAAACGCATCCGTACCGACATCAACACCGCACGCCGCGTGCTGCGTAACGCCACCGGAAGAACCGGCGAAATGTTCGTCGTTTACGACCCGGGCATCGGCCGCTACCAAATCGACGCGCGACTATTCACCGTCGACCTCTGGCAGATGCTGACCGCGCTCGACCACGCCAACAAGGCTTCCGACGACGCCGTTGCGCTCGTCATGCTGCGCGAAGCCGCCGACCTGTACAACGGGGACTTCGCCGAAGGCCAGGACCGAGCCTGGGTCACCGACTACGCGGGCAGCTACCGCCATCAAATCCTCGTCGCGTACGCGCGGATCGCCGAGATCATCGAGGTCGACTTCCCGGAGCAGGCCATCGCCGCGCTACAGCGAGCCGTCGACCTCGACCCGATTAACGAGGAGCTCTACCAGCGGATCATGCGCATCCAGGGTCGCGTCCAGCACCCGGACGCAGTCCGGCAGACGCTGCGTCGTTTGGAGGAACGCTTGGCTGATCTCGACGCCGAGCCGTCGGAAGCCACTCGCCGCGTCGCTGACCGGCAGTTGCGGCCCATCACCAGCGGAGGCCACCGATGACCGGAACCCGAGCAACGGCTCGACGGTCGTCCCCGCGATAGTCGAGCGCCACTTCGACCCGCTACTCCCGTAATCAGCCGGCGGGGCGCATACGCCGAAGGGCTTGGGCCGCTTGGCCCAGCGTCTGGTCAATTTGTTGCGTGACGGACTCGGCCGGACCTGCGGAGGGTGACTGGACGGCTCAGAGCCAAACGGATGTCAACCCGCAGCGCTAATTAGACTTCCTCGTCTGGTTTCCGCTCGACTAGACTCGCAAAATCGGCGCCGGGCACGAGGTCCCACCCCGCGGGCCAGCAGTCTTGGCTGTCGCTTCGGTTCACAACACGACTGTTATCGAACCTCACATCCCCGTCGAAAGCCGATTTGGCGAAACTCACGTCGTCCCCGGAGAACATCACCGTGCCGAAGTAGGTTTCGCCTCGGAAAACTGATTCGATGAAGGTGCAGCCGTTGAGAAATCGCGCATGGCTGAAAATGGTGAAGTCGCCGAACGTAGCGCGCGTGAACCAGGCAGCTGCGGTAAACACCGACGAATGGAACATCGCATCCCCGGAGAAGCGGACCGCTCCAAACATCGCGTGCGCGAGGAACTCTACCTCGCCGAAGGTCGCCGACCTGTGAAAACTCGCCCTGCCGAAGTAGGCGTCCTTACGAAAGGTGGCGCCGCTGAAGTATGCGTCGCCCAGAAACTCGGCACTGCCGAATTGGACGTCTTCGAGGAAGGTGGCTTCACCGAAGCCGACCGAGCCATAGAACGAAGCGCGTCCAAATTTGGCCACACGCACGACACAGCTGCGGAAGTCGAAGCCCAAGAGAGTGGCCTCGCTCAGGTCGACGTCGATGTCCGGCCAGAAGGCGCGATCAGGCGACCCGCCCCGCCGAATCAGGTCGTCGACATTGCCCCCCTCCGGTATCCGAAGGTGGTTTCGCAGGATTCTTTGGGCGGTCACGCGTACCTGGAGCTCTTGGCGCTCATCCCGGCCGCCGCCCATAGCGGCTCCGTCGGCAGGGTCGGCAGACGCCTTGGATAGCATCTGCTTCTCTTCGTCCGAGGAATATCGTGAAGCAGGCGGCTCGTACGGCATGCGAAGGTAACCGCAGATGACATCGACAACGGTCTGCCGCTGGTCGACGTTCTTCTGGGCTACCCGTTCCAGGGCATATAGCCCGCCAAGACGGACCACGCCATCGGCGTGGCCCAGTTGCTCGACCGCTTTCACGTAGAGTTCCGTCACCCTCCGCTCTGCCGCGTCGGCCTCGACATGGGACTGCTTTCGCAGTTCGAGATCGTGCGCATATTCCGTGACCAGTTGGCGGCGGAAGTTCAGGAGAAGAGCGGCCACGGCGGCAGCGGCGGCGAAGCATCCGAGGCCGTACTTGACAGAGGAGATGTGCAGGGAGGGCTGCTCCGCGCTGGCGGCGCCATTCGCGATGATCCACATGAAAGCGAATGCAGCGACGCCGAGGCCAGCAACCCCGAAGCTTGCCAGCAGAATCCCTGTGTTTGACAAGAAGCTGGGCCGGGGTGGGCTGTACCCGCTGCCGCCTGACTCTGTCCCGGCGCCGCTGATCTGCTGGCCTGGCACTAGCTCGCCGTCCACCGAGACCGATGCCCGGCGCCAACGGATTCTTGGTCGCTTCAACACGAGCAGCATGGTCGCAGACATGGGCAGGAACGCCGCGGGGAGGGTTACTCCGGTACTAATTGTCGGACTTAAGCCGGGCTGGTCTCCTCGTCGCCCCGATGCACGCTCATCAACTAGGCAGTGCACTCGGCTTCACGTCCCGAAAGGGCACGTAGACGGCAAGCTGAGCTGCGGTGGAGCCGCACCTCAAGCCACTACCGCGACTCAAACGGCGGGCATACGGTTCTGCCGTGAACATCGAGCGAAGCGCCAATGCTGATGCAGCCACCTCGTTGTACGTCGTTGTCCTTCGCGCCACCAGCGCCGCTCGTTTCTGGCCGGAGGAGGGCTGCGAGACCACTGTGCACGAGCCCAAACTGGCGCCGCATGGCGTCCGAATTCGGATCTTCACACGCTGGGTCGACGAGGGCGGCACGGGGGTTCCACGCGAACTAATCGTCGAAGTCCGAGGCCGCGCTGCCTCGCTGGATGATGCGATCGACTCCTTCTCCAGGATCGCGCGACCAGTCGCCACCATCGTTGGCTTCGCGGCAAACGTTAGAGTCGGTGCCCTCGAGGTCCACCTCGCATACGACGCAACGCCAACGCAACAGAGCCGAGAATTCGCCGAGGTCTTCATCCCCGACGAACGCGGTCCGGTCTCGGAGGGGCAGCGTGTGCGACCGCATCTCCTGGAGGCCCTCTGGAAGGCGATATTCGCCGAAACACCCGACGGCGCCCGGATAACCCGTGCCCTGCGTCACTACGAACTCGCCTTACGGAACTGGCACATTGGCGGAGAATGGCTCGCACTCAACCACTTGTGGATCGCCAGCGAGAACCTCACCAAAGCGGTTGTCCGCAAGACCGCCGAAGCGCGCGGGATCACCGAGGAAGAACTAGCCCGCAGCTTCCAGCTGGTTACCAATGACCCGAGCCGACCGCGTTGGAAGGACCTACTCGGTGCACGAGTCCGACAAGAGATCATTTTCGCTGGCGACACCGACACCTACCAGCTAGCGAAAAACGCCAGCGACGGAATCGAGCACGGCATATGGGAGATAAATAAGATCACGTCGAACGCGCTCAAGTGCGCCGACAAGACGTTTCGCTATATCCGGTTGTCCCTCACCGATCTCCTCGCGCTCGATCAGCAAACGGCAGACGAACTGATGACCATCGAGCTCCGAGACGTCCAATCGACCCGCACGATAATGCGAGGACGGCTGGTCGGCGACGCCGCGGACCCTGCCCCCGAGGGACAGTTGTACCCCTCGCTGGAGTGGCACGCCGGCGTCGGATCGATCACACGCAACGGCACCACCATTGCCGTCCACCGGAAGGATCGGTTCACGGTGCGTGCCCGACCAGGGGTGGGCTTCCAGCCAGAACGCCTTGAGGTGCGCGGGCGGCTCCAGCATGGCCAAGCCGTCGTGGAGATTGCCGAGCAGGATGTCGACGTCGAGCACGAGACGCTCGCCCCATCGGCACGGGTTCTTGACGCAGTCATGCCGCTCGTTGATGGAGCAGCTGCCACCGGCGAGGGGATCGGGCACGACGAGGCAACGATGATCGCGTTCAACCTGTTCGGTCAGGCCGTTGCGTACTTCAAGAGCATCACCGTTCTGCTTGACGCCCATCAACCGGTCGAGGCGCTACCCGGGTTGCATTGCCTGGTGATCTTGGCAGCACGCTTTGAGCAAATGACGGACATCGGCAGCCCAGGTGTCGGCGTCGCCCTCCGCCTCGTCTATGACGAGATCGATGCTTTCGCATCAGGCCAGGGGGTGGATGCGGAGCTAGTGAGATCACGCAGAGCAGACTTAGCGGCCATGGCACACCAGCGAAACATCGTGGTCCCGGATGTTCTCGCCACGCCGGAGACGTCCCGGGTGTACATGAGTCTCGGCTCGGAGATGCAGATGGCCCACGCTGCGGCCAATGCGGCGTACTCTACGGCGACCTGGCATGTCCAGCGCGTTGACGATGAGCACCGAAGATTCCGGGTGGCTGTCGAGACGCGCCCGCTGATCGACCTCGTCAGTAGTGCAGCCGCGATAGCCATGCTGGAGCTTCTCGAGCACGCGAATACTCTCTTCGGATGGTCGGGCGAGGTAGCGGAGATCGGAGGACTTCTCCGCGAAGCTCGCGACATCAATGAGGTGGCCGCTCAGGCACTAGACGAACCGTGAGCGATTGACACCCCCACCATTTCAAGAGATTCATGCCAGTGGTTGAGCTTAAGGCGTCCGTCGTCCCGCCTACCGCCCGCCTCTGTCTCCCGGAAGCTTCCGGCCGCACAGGCCGGAAGCCAGCCCTCGACGGGGAGTAACGGCTCGCCGCCAGGTATCGCCATAGCCATGCCTGGCGGCGCCCCATGTCCTTAATGTCAATTGGGCTGATCTCCCTCGACAGCGGCCAGCAATCGCTGCGCGGTGCGCGGTCGAATGCCCAGGCGGCGAGCGAGTTCCGCGCCGAGGCCGCGCCGGTCGCGTCCGGCGGCCTTTACCTCGGCGAGCAGGTCGGCGGCTACTTGGAGACGAGGGTCGTCGGAGTAGGAGTAAGCCTTGCGGGGGCCGGTGGTGCGGGGTGCGTGGCCGGTGGATCGGCGGCCGGTGCGGGCGTCGGCGTGCGCCCATACGGTGCGCCGGTACCAGAACCGCCGTCTGCGCCCGTCAGAAAGAATCTCGATGTCGTCCGGGTGCCCGGTCAACTCGTCGGGCAGGTTCCGATACGAGCTGTAACCGAGGATCCGCGCGGCTTCTCCGGAGGTCACTAGTTCGTTGGGGTCGCCAGTGCGGTCGACCTTCGTTAGCTCGGCCAGCTTCGCGGCCTTGTGCGCGACACGAAAGGCGTCGATGTCATCGACCCAGAACCACTCGCGGCCGGAGCCGTCTGTGAAGGCGTTCGGAAAACCAAACCGAGCTCGATTCTGGATCCAGTTGATGACTGTGGTGCGTGCCGCGCCGGTGTGCGCGGCGACGCCGTCGCGGTCGAGGGCGACACGGTCGTGAAAGGAGCGGCGAGCCACGGTGGTCATTGTCGCGGGTCTTCGGGGTGCGAGCGAGCTGGCAACGTGAGAGCCGCCTTTGGCGGCCGGATTAGCATCGGCGACACGCTGCTCGACTCTGGTGCGGCTGATGGGCCGAGGGGTGGCTCAGGCAGCGAGGTAACCGGTCGGGGGTTGCGCACGCCCTTTCGAGGGTGTGCCCCGACCGGCTGCCGACGGTCCGAAAAACTCGTTACGCCGCGAGGCGGGTTACTCGGGCAGCGTAGTCGTTTCAGCGGTCTGTTTCGCGTCCCGACCCTTGTTGCGGTTCCTGCCACACGCCGAGCGGGTGGTGCTGGGTGATCTGGAATCGGCCGGGTTGGAGCGTGTCGAGCACGGTGCTGAAAGTACCGTGGAGGTGCCCGCGCACGCTCATGAGCCGTTTGCCGCGCGTCAGTTTGGCGGGCATGGCATCGGTGACCCGGGCGATCAGGCCGTAGAGGTCACGATTCTCGATCAGTTCGGCGCAGCCGTCGCAGGCGCTCCACCGTTCACCCCAAATCTGCACCGGGCCGGGAGCGGTCTCGACAGCGCGAGTCCGTGCGGCATGGTGGCGGCGCTGGTAGTCCCCGAGGTTTACGGTGCGCCGGGTGACAATCCGGACGTCGGACTCCTGGTCGGCGCACACGTATACCCAGGAGGCGTTCGGGCCCGAGCAGAAGTCGCACTCGATGATCGGATCCGGGATCTCGGTTACCGGCGCCGGCCGAGCCGGATGCTCGACTTCGCCGCCGCGGACCTCGGCCGGGTGTAGGAAGGTCACCGCTCCGCTGGGAGCCTGGTGGCGGTGCAGAGCGCGGCGACAGGTACGGCAGTGGAACGGCACCTCGTCGGGCGTCGGCGCCGTCCACGCGGGAGTGAGGGTCATTCTGCCGCCCCTTCGCGCTCGCTGGCCAGGATGTTCCAGGCCAACGACGCCATGAGTGTCAACGGCAGGGTCGCGATCTTTGCCTGTGTCTTGGGAGTCGCAGCGTCGTAGACGGTGAGGATTGCTGAGGCGGTGGTGCCGTCCACCACGACTCCATCGATCTTGCGGGTATGCCCGGCGCTCGCCTCCCGGAGCATCTCGATGAGGTGCGGATCGCCGGTGCTGGCGTCGTCCGGGATGAGTTCAGTCTCGGCAGCGTCGGGGCAGTCCGGGCAGGTGACGAGGCTCGGTTCGGCGGTGACGCGGGTATGCGGTCCGTTGTCGGCTCCACAGACCGCGCCGGAGTGCCGGGTGGATCGGCCGTGTGTCCAGGCGGGTATCACGTGCACCTCTCCTCCCTGCCCCAGTCAAGGTCCAGGTGAGTCGCGGCGATGTGTGTGAGGTGATCGAGTACCGCGCTGACCTTCATCTGGAGGACGTCCTCGGGCCGGCGCTCGGCGAAGACGAAATCGAGCAGCGTGCGAGCGGCAGCGAGTCCATAGACCGCTGCCTGCTGGTCGACCGGCAACGGCTCGGTGATCGGTTTGCTGTTCCAGTTGATGAGGGTGGCTCCGTACCGGAACTCGACTCGGTATCGGTCGCCGTTGGGCAACTCGGGTTGCAGGTAAATGTCGATGACGACGCCGCCCTTTTCGTTGTACGGGGCGAGTCCGTCGGTAGTGGTGGCCACACCGCTCAGATGCTGCGGCCGACGGGTTGAGGGGTTCGAGGCGTGATCGACTTCGATGACGGCCGGCGCCGCTCCGGAGCCGTCGCTGGCCTCGCGAGTAAGAGCGAGCACGAGGTTGTCCAGGACTTCGGCTGGGGTGCAGCCATCGGTCTCGGCCCGGCGTGAAAGCGTCGTGAAGGTGGTGGCGGCTATTTCGATCTGAGGCATGCGCGATCTCCATTGAGGGAGGTAGCGGCGCGACCGGTGCCATCGTCCCGGCCGCGCCGACGGCGGATCAGCGGGTCGCCGCGTGCGGCATAGCGGCGGGCGGCGGTGCGCCCGGCACCACCGGGGCCGAGCCTGTGGCCCGCATCGGGGAAGGAGTGGGTGCCGGGTACATCGGAGTCTCCGGACCCGCCGTGAGCGACGGCAGCGCCTCGGCGACTCTGACGCCGGAGCGGTCGAGGCTGATCGCGGCGTACGCGGTCAGGTGCGTACCCACGGTGAGGGCCTGCGCCCCGGTGAGCTTGAGCCGTACGGAGTTCGCGTGGTCGTCGCGTGCGTGGAGGGCTACCTCGCCGGTCGGCAGTGGCTGTACCGGCAGGAACTCCTCGGCGCTCACGTCGTAGGGCACGGTGTCGACGAGCATTTCCAGGAGTGCGGCGTAGTTCTCCTGTGTCACCTCATGGGCGCGCAGCGAGCGGGCGTACTGGTCGGCATGAGCCTCGGCGGTGGTGGCGGTACGAGAGCGCTCGTGCGCTACCAGCGAGTCCGCGTACGTTATGCACAGGCTATTGATAGCGGCGAGAATGTCGTCTCGGTTGGTCATGGTGGGGCTCTCCCTCGAAGGCTAGATCGTTCGAGTCAGGGGTGAGGGAACCGGCGGCGGTGCGGCTGCCGGGCAAGCCGGTGCCGTGTGGTGTCGGCCCCGGTACCTGCGGCGGCTCGTTAGACGGCGCGGAGCCCGTACATGCGGGCCTTGACGTCGGTGTCTGCCGAGGTCGGCGTTCGAGTCCCGCGGTCCTCTGCGCTCGTGGCCGGGGCGAGGTGAATGCTGCGTTCGTTGAGTCTCGGCGGCTCGTGTGCCATGGCTTGCAATTCCTTCTCGTACTGGTGGGATGGGGTGCGGCATGTCGCCGGTGGGTTGCACCCCGGCGATAAGCCGTCAATGTCAATGTTTCCTACCTGCGCAAGTGCATCAAGGCCGCCGGCTGGAGTCGATCGAGGTTTCTAGGGCGAATCTGACGCCGTGCACCGGTGCCGCCCTACCCGGCGGCGGCCCGGTCGGACAGGTGCCCGTCCGGGCCGTACAGATAGGTCTGCGTGGTGCGGAACGGGGCCGGTAGGTACACGGTGAATCCCTGGGCGGGCACTATGCGGTATTGACGGGTGATGCCCAGGGTCCATCCGGTGGGTTTGTCGCCGTGCGACCCGGCCGGGATGACGCCAGCGCCGGGCCGGTCGGCGCGGGCGCGCCGGTGCCGGGCAATCGCGATGTGCGGGCACAGCGTCAATGCCGAGCGCATGCAGCCGGGGTGGCCCGGCGGGTCAGTGAACCGCATCAGCTCCGCCGTGCGAGGCCTGCCGAGAAAGGCGACCCAATACCCCATCGGCTCGGCGCACAGCGAGCACGAGCGTGCGGCAGCGAGTTCCGTCGAGGACACCGTGTTGATCGTGGTGAAGTCGACGCGGGCGAAGGTGCTGCCGCCCAGGGCCGGATGGATGTTGACCGGCGGGATCGGCAGGTTACGTCGTTCGTCGCGGGGACGGGCAGCCAGCGATGCGGGCATGTCCGGCGGTGCGGGTTCGGCGGGGACGGTCATGCCGGGCCGCTTTCCTCGGTGCCGCGCCGGACTTCGGTGATGACGAGGCCCGGGTTCACGTCGAGGATCAGTTCACGGGCCGCGTCCCACTGCGCCGGGGCGAGCCGGGCGGAAGCGGTGTCGAGTCCGGCGGCCTCCATGACGGCCCGTTGCGTCGCGGCACTGTCGGCGTAGTCGAACACGGCGACCATGTCGCCGCCCGCGACGAGGTACACGAACCCCTCCGCCAACAGCGCGGCCGGACCGGTGATCGGGTCTGCCGGTTGCGAGCCGGGGACAGGGCATGGCGGGGTGCCGTGAGCGGGATCGTTCGGTGGGGCGGTCATCAATGCGCCTTCCGGGTCGGGTGCGAAAGACCGGGGCCGGGCGTGATGCCCGGCCCCGGTAGGGGTGCGTGTCAGGCCGCGGCGGCGGCGGGTGTCGTGTCGGTGGTGTCCGTGCCGGGCGTGTCGTTACCGGCCTCGTCGTTCGTGGCGGTGTCGCCGGAGTCGGCCGCCGGGACGGTCACCGGCGGGGCCATGAGGGCGCGGACATCGGCGGCCGGGGCCGGGGCGTTGTCCGCCATGGCGTACGTCTCCGGGGCCGGGCGGGTCATGACCAGCACGCCGTGCGCGCTGAGTTTGCGCTGGGAGTTCACGATCGCGCCGGGGCTACGCCCGATCGCCTTTGCGATCGTGCCGGGGGTCAGCTCGTGGCCGGTACCGAGGTCGCGGTGGAACGCCTCGACGATGCGCTCCAGCTCACCCTTTGCGAGCTTCGTCGATCCGTCGGTGTTGATCTCGCTGGCGGTCGTGACGGCGGGGCGGGCCGGGGCCGTCGTGGTGCGACGCGCCATCATCGCCACGCGGCGGATCTTGCGCTCCTGGCCACAGGTCGGGCATGCGGGGCTGGTCGGGGCGTTGTCCAGGTCCACGGTGGCGAGGTCGGTGTTGTCGCCGGGCACCCACAACTCGGTGCCGTCAGCGGCAATCGGCAAACGGTGAGCAGCGGCGGCGGCCTCCATCGCGGCCAGGATGACCTCGCCCACGGTGAGCGCGAGGCCGCTCTCGTCAATTGCCTCGTCGGCGGTAATGCCGTCCGGGTGGTCACCGAGCACCCCGGCCATAATCATGACTTTCAGGTCGGTCTTGCGCGGCACGACCGGCGGGGCGGACACCGGGGCCTCCGGCAGGGTCGCCTCGTCGGCCGGTGCCGGGGTGTCGCCGGGCTCGTCTGCCAGGGTCACGGCGGCGGGGGCATCCGCGTCCTCGGTGGTCTCGGTCCCCGGGGTGGTGTCGGCGGCGGGGGCCGCGTCGACCGGGGTGGCGGAGTGCCAGGTATCGGCGGACTTACGGCCGTTCGGGTTGGCATCGCGGCGGGCGGTGCCGTCGGCCTCCATGCTGGTCAGTGCCTTCGAAACCACGGCGACGGTGAGGCCGGTGGCGTCGGCGAGGCTGCGGGTTGTCATGCCGTCCGGGTTGGTGGTCAGGGCGGCGGTGACGGACTCTGTGGCGGTCGGGGCGGTGGTTGTGGTCATGGCGCGGAAACCTCCGGAAAAGGGATGGGAATAGCGTTCCCGCAATACGCGGTGCGCTTTTGTTTGGCGGGGCGTTTTATTGCCCACGTCCATGGACCCTCTGCGCCGGGCGAATGTCAACCCGCATTTCCAAGACTCTTTGCGACCCCGGGCACTAATCCTCATTCAGCTCAGGCCCATGATGGCTACGCATGACACACAACGCATTTAAACGGCCCACCGTGGCCGCATGCCGGTTTTCACGACGCATTGGTAGGTGGGTCAGGACCGCCAGCACAGGCGCGCGTATCGCGTTGTGACCGGATCGGGAATTGGCGGTAACGCGACGCGCGCCCGGCCATCGGCCGGGCGCGCGGGTGGGAGGTTTGGGTGTCCGCTCATCGGGCCTCCGGACGGCCGCCGTTTCGCCCGTGAAGGCCCAAACATCGCCGGTCAGCCCGCGTGCCGGGGGCGCGACATGTGGGCGCTACGGCTTTCACGGTGACTTGAACAGAATTGATAGCAACGGCGCATCCGGCGGTGTTCGTCATTTCGTTTTCCGGCGGTAATTTCTAGGTTTTCATAAACCCTCGAAACGGCCATGAAGTCAAGTCCATGATTGTGTGAAGAATCACTTTACCGACCTACAGCCGAACGCCTTTACTGATCATGAATGAGACTGGATCGGTGGCGTTACTTTCCGTGGCTGGATAGCCTTGGTGGACTTCGTAATGCAGGTGCGGTCCGGAAGAGTTGCCGGAGGTGCCGACATAGCCGATCGGCTGACCGGCGGTCACGGATTGGCTGACCTGCACGATGGGTTGGCGCACCATGTGGCAGTACCGCGACACGATGTCGCCTGCGTGCCGGACTTCCACGTACCACCCGCACCCACCGAGGCCCGGATATCCGTCGGTGTCGCACGGCATGGAGGCGCTGAACGGGGCGTCCCACGACCCGCCGCCCGCATTGCACCGCACCCGTACGACCACACCGGCGGACGCCGCCCGGATCACTGTTCCCCTGTCAGCCATGATGTCGGTCCCGTCATGGCCGGGCCGTTCGGGCGTACGAAACCCCGATCCGACGTCACCGGCCACAGGGCGAGCCCACCCGGCCGGGCTCACGCCCAGGTTGTCGCATACAGGCATCGTTCCGCCGGTGAACGCCGCCACGATCACCGAGGCACGCGGCTCGTGTTTGGCGTAGGCATCCGGGTACGCCGACCGTTGCACCTTCTGTGCGGCCACGGTGAGCGGCAACGATTGCCACCCCGGCACCACGAGAAGGCGCTCGTAGAACTTCCCGGCCGCGTAGTCAGGCGACATGATCTGTGCCGGTGTCCCCCAGCCCTGCGACGGCCGCTGCTGGAACAGTCCCAACGAGTCGTGATCGCTGGGCGTACGGAGGTTGATCAGGTTGGATTCCTGAAGTGCGGTCGCGACGGCGATCACCCACCCGCGCACCGGTACCCGCATCCGCTCACCCTCAGCAACGATCACCCCGGCGTTACGGGCCTGTTCGGCGGTCAGGCCCGGCGGACTCGCGCCCGGCGTGGTCACGGTCGCGGCGCAGCCAGTGCCGTCCCCGCCGAAAACAGCGCCGATCACCCCGGCGGCAGTAGCCCCGATCAACACGACGAAGACCAGGAATGCCACTGCGGCACCGGCCGCTAGGCGTCCCAACGGGCACCGTCCCCCGACGGGATCAGGTCAGCCAGGTTCACCCGCCCACCGCGTCCGGCGACCCGCCACACCGGCCCGGCCGGACCACCCAGCTCGGCCGCGTCGTCGGCGGCGGCAGTCGCCACGGTCAGACCATCGGGCACCCCGGCACGGGTCAGATAGGCGTGCAGGTTCAACTCACGCGCACCGGTGGCCAGCCAGAACAGCACCGGGTACGCCCGCGCGGGTGGTAACGCTCCGTACCCGTCGAGTTTGCCAGCGACCCGCGACAGCGTCTCGGTGCCGAGGTCGGCCTCCACCCAGAACGGCACCGCCCGCCCGGCCACCTGCCACACGCCG
Organism: Actinoplanes lutulentus; assembly: GCF_003259845.1. GTDB lineage: Bacteria > Actinomycetota > Actinomycetes > Mycobacteriales > Micromonosporaceae > Actinoplanes > Actinoplanes lutulentus. Next base: position 69,539 of record NZ_QLMJ01000020.1, on the reverse strand, counting down.
TGACCATCAGGCCGCACGACCGCGCCGACCGCCTCACGGCACCGCGCCTCGTTCCACCACCGGGCCAGGCGTACGCCGTAGTGCGTGCGAGCGTGCCCGGTCAGCGCGACGAAGAACCCGTTGGCGGTCAGCAGGTGGGCCAGCGTCGGGGACATCGCGAGCCGGGCCGTGGCGTCGCGTACGGCGGACGGGCGCGGCAGCGTGGCCCCGCTGGTGGCGGCAATGATGGCCGCGCCGACCGGGCCGAGTGTCCACCTCCACGACTGCGAGCCGGGGCGCTGGTAGTGCCGGAACCGGTCGAGAATGTCTCGTGTGTGAAGGGTGTTGAGCCGGTTGCGGGCTCGGCCGATGGACCCGAAAGCGAGATCGACAAATTGCTCGGTGGTGAAGGTCTTGTGCTGGTCGAGCAGGTCGAGCAGGAGTCGGTCTCGGGGAGTGAGTCTCGTAAGTTCGCCGGCCACGACGGAGGCGGTGAGCCGGCCTGCCGATGAGGCGGCGCCGGCGGCGCTAGTAGGAGGGATATCTCTTATCAGTCGGTTCCGGTCCACCAGTCCTCCGCACCGTCATCCACCTGTGCAGGTGGCGTGTTCATGGGGGCCTGTTCAGGCGAGTGTTCGGCCTCGTTGGATTCCTCGTTGGACCGCTCGTTAGAGGTCTCGTTAGACCCCTCGCCCTGAACAGCGAAGGTTTGACCAGCGAAGGTATTGCGTCCGACCAGCGGCAGCGGCGAATGCTCTTCGTTCGGCTCCGGGTCGGCGCCGGCCGCCACCGTTGCCGTACCGAGCAGCCGCTTGCGCTCGGCCCGAGGTAGACCGGTGAGCTCGCGTGCCGCTTGGCGTAGCTCGGCGGCTCGGCCTTTGATCACGGCCGGCGGCGGCAAGGTGTCGGCGGTGACCGGCGGCAGCGCGCGGCCGCCGGCGATCGGGCGGAGAACGACTTCGTAGCCGCCGAGCCGGATCAAGTCGCCGTCATCGAGGTACGGGCGCAGATGGCGGGCCTGGTCGATGGCGTCGCGTGGGGCGAGCGCGAAGTACACCTTGTTGCGAGCGTTGGCGTCGATCGCCTCTTGCATTTCGCCGGACAGCTGGCCTTTGAACTGGTGGGCGAGCAGCCAGGAGACGTGCAGGCCGCGGGATTCGGCGAGGGCGTCATCGATGCCGATCGGCAGGTGCAGGAAGTTGTGACACTCGTCCAGCACGACGCTGGCGTCCGGCCGCTGATGCTCGGGGATGCGCGCGCGTGCGGTGGTGGCCTGCCACAGTCCGGCCAGCAGCAATGACCCGATCAGCCGGGCTCCGTCTTCCCCGATCACGCCTTTGGGTAGGCGGGCCAGTAGAACGCCGCCGTCGAGGATCTCGGCGAACGAGAAGGTGGTGGCCGGGACCCCGAACAGTTCCATGGCGAACGGGTGTGCCAACACCAGCCGGAGCCGCGACAGCAGCGGCGCGGCGAGTCCGGCCCGCTGCCCGACGGAAAGGGAGTTGAAGCCCTCCCAGAACTCGCCGAGGGTGTTGCCCTCCCAGGCTTTCAGTCCGCGTACGACGGCCTTGACCCGGGCGGCGCGCCATTTCGCGTCGGACAGCAGGCGCGGCAGTTGCGGGAGGGTGGAGCCGTCGAGGTGGGCGAGGGTGAGCAGCCCGTGGTAGCAGAGATCGGCCTGGCGTGGCCCCCACCAGCGTGCGAAAACTTTCGACATCACGGCGGTGACGTTGGCGGCGACATCGTGCGGGGTGCCGCCGTGCACACGTGGGTCGAGCAGGTTGATAGCCGGAGGTGCACGTTTCTCGTCCGGGTCGATTAAGACGAGGCGTTGTCCGGCGTCGGCGGGCATCCGGTCGAGAAGGTCCCGGATCAGGTCGCCTTTGGCGGGGTCGAACGCGGCTACCCCGCGCCCGGCCTCGACGTCGTCGAGTATCAGGCGTTGCAGCAGGGTGGTCTTGCCGGTGCCGGTCGGCCCGAGCGCATGGAGGTGGTAGCGGCAGTCGGGCAACGAGATGCCGATCCTCGTACGCGGGCCGGCGTTGGCAACTCCGATCACCTTGCCACCCAGCCCGTGCCGTTGGTCGACCGGTACGAGAGTGAGCCGCCGCTCCGGGTTCGCCGCGGTGGTGGTCACGGGGTGCTCCACACCGTCGGCTCTCTGCCGCCATCGCCCCGCTGCTGCTCAGGTCGAGTCCGACGCTCAGGGACCGGCCCGGCACGGAAGACGTCGCGGCCACCGGGCCGCCGCCGGGACGCGGCAGCCGGAAGCCCGTGCAGGGCCGGTTCGATCGGCAGCCCGGCCAGGGCGGCAAGCTCCTGCACCCCGGCGAGGCTCATCCGCTGCGGCCGGACCCACCGGTCGGCCGCCGCGCTCGCACCTCGGCGAAGGCGCCGTCGCGTGAAATGCGCCGACAGCAGGCTGTATCCGCCCGTAATAGCGGCGGCGGCCGAGCGCGCGGCAGGCTTCGTCGGACCGCCGGCGGTGGCGAAGACCGCGACCAAGAAATGCGGCCCGGCGCTGTACTTCGTACGTGCGCGGCGTGCCAGCTCCGTCAGGTATGGATCAGTTGCAGTGTTCCGCTGATAGCTGGTTCTCGACGAACCGGGCATGAACACGCCGGCCACCCCGAGTAGGACTTGACGAAGACCGTCGGTCAGCAGTAGCGCCACACGAAGCGCTCCGCTGGGGCGGCGGGCACGCTCGGGATGGGTCATCGCCCGATACAGCACCCGGAGCCGGAAGGCGGGGGCGCGGCTGACGTGAACCTGCAACAGGCCGCCGCCGGTGCGCCCCGCCGCCGCCAGGCCCTCGTACACCGCGCGGAGCTGATCTTCGTCCGGCTGGGCGTTCCCCCACGCTCGGGGTGTCGCGGTCGGCGGGTCATCCACGATGGGGAGCCAGTCGGGCTGGGTAGGGCGTACTGCCAGCGTGGTCGTCGTGCCGGTGGCGGCGACGTTCGGTGCGGCGGTTTGTTCGACGCGGACGCCGGGCCAGGCACTTTCGAGGATGCGGCGGACGGCCGTCGGGGTGATCCCCGGTGAGAGCCAGAGACCGCACCGCATTGCGTACGCATCCGCGCGGATCTCCCAGACCAGACGAGCCGGGCGCAGCGACCACCGACCAGGGACCGGCAGGGCGGTGGCGAGCAATCTCCACAGCCCGACGGTGGCGGCCGAGGTCGCGGATACCGGAGGGGTGATCTCCAGCCACCGCGCCGACCGGGCGTGCCTGCGCCAAGCCCTACGCTGCCAGACGCGCCACGTCACCGTAAGCCCGACGGTGACGGCGATGCCGGCCGTCCAAAGAGGCCACGAAGCTTGGAGGCTGTGCCACAACGCCTCCGGCGCTGCCTGCCCCCATGATCCGCACATCAAGTCACCGATCACCGAGCCGGGAACGCCGCCCTGCCCCGGGACGCACACGACCGGGGACGAGAGAACGGGCACTAACATGACGGGTCTCCGATCCTGAAGGAATTAGCTGCGGGCCTGGACAGAACCTGTGATGACCAGGTCGTGTTCGACGTCGTCAGAGGCGATGCTGCGGAACGCCACCCGGGACGTGCCGGCCGCGAGCAAGGCGTCACCGCGTGAGCAGCACAGCAGGAACGCGCGTTCGCCGTCAGTGAGCCCGAACGCCTCGGTGACCGCGTCGATGGCCTGCGGCGCCTGCCGCAACAGCACCTGCGTAGCCGCGTTCGACACGACCGCCCGGCCGACATCGGTGGCCAGAACATCGGCGGCGTCCTGCGTGATCACACCCAGGCCGGCCTCGTACTTACGCGCCGATTTCGCCAGCCGGAACAGGAACTGTGCGCCGAGTCCGGCGCGCAGCATCAGCCATGCCTCGTCGACCAGGACGAGGCGCTTGCGGCGCGTGCCGGCGTGGTGAGAGGTGCTGACGGTACGCCAGATGGCGTCCAGGATCAGCAAGGTGCCGATCGGTTTCAGTTCCTCCGGCAGGTCCTTGATCGCGTACACAACGAGGTGCCCGGTCGCGGCGTTGCTGGTCGGGCCGTCGAACAGGCCCTTGAACGAGCCCGCGACATACGGGTAAAGCCGAGCGGCCAGGACTCGGCCCGCGTCACCGGATTTGTCCAGGGCGGCAGCGACGTCGGCCAGCAGTGGCGCGGGCCGCCGCCAGGTGCGCCTGTCAGTGGTGATGCCTTTGGCCCGGTATGCGGCAAGAACCGCCACGTCGAGCGCGGCGGCTTCCTCAGGCGATACCCCAGCCCTGCCAGTCAGCACCGAGACGAATGTCTGCATAAATAGCGCCCGCCGCACCAGCGCGTCGTCCCCGTCCCCGGGTGACAGGTCGAGGGGGTTGATGCGTACTCCGGGGACGCCGGGCCGGATGATCGTCCCGCCGACCGCCTCGGCAAGTCGCACATATTCGTCTTCGGGGTCGATAACGAACGCTTCGACGCCTTGGTAGAGGTTGCGCAGCAGGTCGAGTTTGGCCAGGTAGGACTTACCTTCACCGGAGCGGGCGAGGATGACGGAGTTGTAATTCGGCTGCGCCCACCGGTCCCAGACCACCACGCCGGGCGAGTGCAGGTTCAACCCGTACAAGACCCCCGCTCCGGTGGTGCTGGGCAGGTCTGGGCTGGTGAAAGGGAACACGGCAGCGAGCGCGTCGGTGTCGAACACCCGCTTCATCCCGAGGGCATCGAACGCCAGGGGCAGGCTGGTGATCCAGCCTTGCAGCTGCCGCCAGGTGGCCGGGGCGACATCCAGCAGCAGCGATGCCGCGAGGGCGCGGACCTCGGTGACCCGGTCGGCCAACTCCGGCTCGCTGTCGGCATGAACGGTCAAGTAGAGGCCGAAGCGGAACAGGCGGGATTCGCCGCGGGCCAGGCGGGAGGCCAGATCGGCGGCGTCGGCCGCGGCGGCGTCCAGCTCCGGATCATCGAGGCGGCCCTTGCCGGCGTCGTGGCGGCGCGATGCCTCGAACCGGGAGCGCTGCTTGCGCAGCCGTTGGGAGGCGATGACCGGCGGGACGGGTTCGATGTGCAGCGACACATCGACCCTGCCGGGGTAGGACAGCAGCGGTTCGAGCCAGCCAGGACCGACCTCGGCCGGGTAGCCGGTCACGGCCAGGGTCGTCGAACAGCCGTCCCCCACCCGTACCGACCGTGCCCCGACCTCAACCGCGTCCGGCGCACCGGGGACGACCGTCCCCGGCTCGGGGACAGCGCCGGAACGGCGACGCGACAGGAAGCTCACAGCGGCTCACTTTCATCGAAGTCGGCCACCTGCGTACGAACGACGAGGGCGCCATGGGTGGACGGTTTGAGTGCGTCGGCCAGAACGGCAGACGTGTCCTCGGGGCCGAGCGTTCGAGCGGCGACCTCGCAGCCGGACAGCGCTCGAACCGTCTCGGTGGCCTGGTGGATCGTGTGGCCGGGGCTGCGAGTGCTGCGGACCGCGACGGTGACCTGCCGGTGTAGCAGCTCCCGGCGGGCGGCGAGGTCCTTGAGGAATGCGGCGTGCGAGCGTGCGGCTGCTTCGAGAGACGGGTCCGGCAGGCCGGGTGCTTCGGCAAGGAGCCGGTCAGCCAGATAGGTCAGATCGACGCGCTGAGCCCGCACGTGGATCTGCGCGGGGCCGTCGAGGCTGTGCAGCCAGCGGGCGAACGCGGCTACCAGCCCGTTTTGCTCGGCGGATGTGCGCAGCCCGAACGCAACGGTCGAGGCGCTGACCAGGCCGGTGGTGCCGTCCGGGCCGAGATCGATCAGCCCGTCGCCGGTGATGCCCCGGGCCGGGAGCCGCAGCGGTGCAGGTAGCGGGAGCCGGTCACCTGGCCCGTGCGTGGTCGCGACCCAGGCGGGGGCTGGGGTAATCGGGCCGTTGACCGGGACGAGCTGGTGCGGGGCATGACGATGCCGGATCGCGTTGAGCAACCACAGGTCGAGGCTGATGCCATCGCGACGGCCAACCGCGACGAAGAATGCCGCTCCGGCGATCGGGACTGCGACCAGGAGGAACACCAGCGGCGGCACGACCGTGGCGACGGAGGTCCAGGCGGCGTACAGCAGCAGGCCGGTGATAGTCAGGGTGACCAGCTGCCGCCAGGTCATGCCGAACGCGACCCGATCCGGGCGCTCCACATCAGCAGGGATGCGAGCGCGCATGGGTGCCTCGTCGGTACGGCGGCTCACTGAGCACCTCTTCCGGGACAGCGCCGCACAGGCAGAGGGGACGCAGGCGGAGACGGCTCCGCCCCGGTGTCCGCGTCCGGGGAAGGCGGCGGCGTTGAAGCGGGACGAAAGACCGGTGCCGTGGTGCCGCGCGGCCCAGGGCGCGGAGGCAGCTCCGCTGACGAGGCAGGCGGAGGTGTCTGCCGCCGGCCGCCAGTGGCGTGTCGAGGACTCGCCGGGGCCGGCGGATCAGCGGCTCGCCGCGCCGCGGTCGGCCGCCCGGCGGTTCTCGTTCTCGTGGCTGTTCGGTCTGGCGCCGGAGCCGAAGGACTCGGCGGGACTACCGGCGGATTGGAGAACACCGGTGCGACTGGAGCCGGCGGACGACGCGGTGCGCTCTGTCGCGCCGGCGGCGAGGAGAAGGCTGCCGCAGGTGGCGGCCCGGTCGTTGATGGGATCGGCGGTGCGGGTGTGCTGTTGCTGAAGGCCGGGTTCGCCGCTGGAGTGCTCGGCCGCGCGGTGGCCGGTCCGGTGGTGGGTGGATGAGAGAACGGCAATGCTGGCGTGCCGGTCGAGGCCGGAACGGGTGCCGCAGGCTGCGGCGGGTTGCTGAATGCCGGTGGCCCGTTGACGCCTGCCGGTGCCGCGAGCGGGGTTTGCGTGGCCGGAGCGTGACTGAACTGGACCGGGACGGCCGGGGACGGCCGCGACCGGCCTGGGGCCGGCAATACTCGCCGAGCGGGGACGGCCCGTGTTGCCATCCCCGCCCCGGTCGCTCGGTTCGGGCTCGGCGGCCGGGTCGGTAGCGCGTTGCGGCCCGCGCTGAGTACCCCGGCGGCAGCGCCGAGAGTTTTGAACGTGACATACGCCTGGAGTAGTTGCCCGATCAGCCCTCGGCCCTGGCTCTGCAAGCCGATCGGGGCGAGCACGAACTGTTTCATGAGTCCGGGGAGCTTGATCAACAGCCAAAGCATCGTGATGCAGACCAGCACCCCGATCAAGCCCTTCGCGTTGGCCGGGATGCCCAGCACCTGCATGCCTTTGGGGGTCAGGAACACCTTGACCGTGGCCAGCATGATCACGGCCTGCCCGACCTGGAGGCCCGCGCACGCCCCGACGGCTCGCCACCAGGTGTAGGCGATGCCTTCGGTCTGGGGTGTGGCGTGCATGACCAGCACGATCGGGCCGATCCCGATCAGCGCGAAGAACAGCCCGACCCGCATCACGAAGGTAATCACCGCGACGATGCCTAGCGCCGCTACGGCGATCCCGAGCAGGCCGAACATGATGTTGGCCGAGGGGCCGGTCAGCGCCGACATCAGGTACTCACCGATCGCGTCAGCGCTGTCCTGCGGGTCGACGCCTTCACCCATCACGCCGGCGGTCAGCGCGTTGGCAACCTCAATGACCTTGCCGCAGATGATCAGGCTCAGGTTCGAGAGCACCGCGCCGGCGGCCACCCGAGGTGCGATCTCCTTGAGCCCGTACTGGGTCTGCACGGTCTCGCGGGACATGACGATGAAGCAGCCAGCCAGCATGAGCAGCCCATAGAAGGCGTTCGCGGTGACCATGCTCATGGTCCATACAGCCTTCACCGCCGGGTTCCCGGTGAGGTCTGGCGTGGACAGCACCGTGGAACCGAGGACCTCCAAGACCGGGTCCAGGACCTTCTTGGCCAGCCAGATCAGAAAGTCATTGATCGCCTTCCGGATCTGCCCGGGGATGTCGAAGAGGCCCGGGTCGTCTTCGTCCCCAGTTCCCAGAGCCGGAGACGGTTGAGGAGATGGCTGCGGCACCTGTGGGGACGACGTCGGAGAGGGGCTCGGCCCGTCTGGCGGAGGTACAGGAATCGGGGACGGCGTCCCCGGCGTAGGCGCGGGAGCCGGGGACGGGTCCGCCCACGCCGCCTCGGCGGCAGCCAGCCCGATGAGAATCGCAAAGAGTACGAGCACGGGCGGGACGAGTCGACGCGTGGTGCTACGGCGGGCCGTCACTTGGTCCACGCCGTGACGATGGTGAGCAGCAGCGGTATGAGCAATGCTCCGGCATAGCCGATGGCGGCGCTTCGCAGCGCCGTCTTGCCGCGTTCCACCTCGCCCGGCTCACCGCTGGTGTAGCGCAGGAAACCGACGGTGGCGCACAGCGTGGCCCAGGCGGCGAGGAACCCCATCACCCAGGCCCGGATGTTGCCCAGGACTGCACCGATGGATTCGGCGGCGAGCACCGTACCGGCCGGTGCAGCGGCGAATGCCGCTTCCGGTGCCGCAACAAGCAACACCACCACGGCAATCGTGGCGGCAAACCGGGCAATGCGGATGGCGTAATGCGGCTGCGGAGTGGGCCATTTCAGAGGTTGGCGGTTCATGAGACGTGGGCACCTCCGGGTGGCCCGGCCTCACGCCATCGAAGGGCGCGGGGCCGGGCGTCACGGGTGATAGATGCGGCAAACCCAGATACGACCGGCGCGGATGGCCGTCCTCCTCATCAGGAAGGGGCAAGCCGTCACGGGGTGTCAGCGCCGTCAGCGGGGCCGGTCGAAGCGGGGTCACCAGGTGCGGAAAAGTCCCGCATCAAGAGATACCGATTTCGGCCCAGTTTTCGACAGACCCGAGGTCAGAACCGGTGCGGAGGATCAGCACGGAGTGTCATCGTTGCCTCGGCGATGACCTCGGCATCCTGATCGGACAGCAGTCCGGCGTGCAGGGCCGCCACTAGCTGGGCCTCGGCCCGGTCCCGCGCTTTGTAGATCGCCTTGGCACCCTTGCTGGTACTCGCGGCGTAGTCGGCGACTGAGGTCCCGGCCAGGCGAGTCGCGCCGATCAGCTCTGCGTCGGCGGCGGTAATGACACCGGCGGTGACCGCACGGGTCAGCACCACATCCGGGTGTCCAGCCTTCGGCCACGACGCTGTGGTGTCGAGGTAGCCGGCTTCCCGGTGCGACTCACTGGCCCGCAACTCTGTACGGGCAGCGGTGAATGCGGCGCTGAGCAGGCGCTGTACAACCCGGGAACCGGCCGGGTTGACCGTACGCAGCGCCGCGACGAAGCCGGTCAGCAGCTCGGCCTGCACGTCACCGGAGTAGCGACGCAGCCGGTAGGCCGCCTGCCGCAGACCCGGCAGCGCCACCCCGACGGCACCGACCACCCAAGCCGGGCCGTCCGTACGGGAACGCTCGATCAGCAGCCGCCACACCTCGTCACTCGTTGTGTGGCCGCACGAGGGATGCATCAGGACCGAAGCCAGTTCCGACAGCACGATCCGGCGACGGGGCAGGCCACCGCCGAGGACCGCACCATCCACCGATAGCGGCCCGGGGCCGGCGGTGAGAAGCCGCAACGCCGTCGCGGCCACGTCGAAGGGCTGCTCACCGAGCACCAGACGCGGAGCATCGAAGCCGGCGGGCACGACAGAACGAACAGACTGAGACATGAGGATTCCCCCGAGATGTGGGTGACGAGTGCCCGGCGGCTCGTAGGTCGCCTGGCGGGTGCGGCACCCATCCCGCCACTCGGGTTACACAGATCTTGAACAAGTAGATCTTGCTCAAGGAGCCTCCCTGCGCGCTTGATAACGGCCTGGTGCCACGATGGGCGATCCAGTCGCGGCCTATGCCGACCCGCCGCTACACCTCATCGCGCTCACAGTTCAACGCCGTCGCCGTGATGGCGAACCCGCGTAGCCCAGACCGCAATAACGACGGTGAACATCGATGCGAAGCCAACTTGCAGAACGGGGTAAGAAAACCCCTGGATTGGCGTGCCATGCTTCGCGTTCAAGCCTCGGGAGCCGAGATTGATTCTAGGTTGATCCTGTTCAACGCCACTTCGATCTTGTTCACGCTGCGGCCCGATCTTGTACAACGCTCGGATGATCTTGTTCAAGCACTACTGAAAGAAGGTGAATTCCCGCAGCCAACGAGGCCCGTCTCAACGCTGCTGAATCCTGCCCCCGCCAGCACGCCGGACGGGTGATGGCACTACCGACGGCCCCTCACGAACGAGACAGGCCGATCACGACCGACCCATTTTCGGCGCGTCCGCAACGCTAGGCTCGCAACCTGCACCTGCCCTGTGTCACTCGCAGACGCGGACGGATGCGCGGATCGCGGCAATTGCGGATGCTGACCACCTGGCGCTGCTGGGATGATCTCGGCATGGACGCAAGGCCGCTGACACAGCGAGAGCGAGCTGTACTTGACGCGCTACTGGCCGTTGATTTCCCTGACGTTGAAACGCTGCGCTGGCAGGCGACAGAAGTAGTCGTCGTCGACACGTGCGGTTGCGGGTGCCCGTCCATCGATTTCCATCATGGCCTCGGAATGAGGATGCGAGCCGATGCGAGCGTTCGAGGCTCCTACGCCGGTCTGTTCCTCTACACGGTCGGGGACCCGCAACGGGGGGAAGTCCTCGGCGGCATCGAGTGGGTTGGCCACGAGGAGCCGGATCCAGACGAATTCCCATCGCCGGACCTGCTTCACATCAAGTTTGCTTGATCCGCTTGCCCACCCCTCGCTGGATCCTCGGCTGATTCGCGCATCTGCCGACTCTGCGTTCCGTTACGGCTGATAGCGCGTGGATCGCGGCAGATCAGTGCGCTGACCGAGCCGCCCCTGTGAAAGTGGCAGATTACGCGTGGCTGACCCGGAGTTCCTCACACCGCCTCAGCGCTAGGGGCCGAGATATGCAACAGTCCGGACGAGATGATGGCTGCTCGCATGTCTCGTGTGGTAGCCGAAAGGGAGGGCACCATGTCGCATATGCCAGCAATCAACGGCTTCGACGAGCCGTCTAAGGAGCCAGTCGTCGTCGGGGTGATCCCGTACGACCCTCAGCGTGGCCTGATCAGCGACTGGAACGACGCCACCGTTCTTCGGGTAGAGGTGCTCAGGTCTTGGCGGGCGGCGCCGGTGCCCCGATACCGGAAGACCGCGCCCTGCTGCCGGCGGTGTCGCTCGAGTTCGGCGGCCGCGGCGGCCAGGAACGTGACCGCGCGGGCCTCGGTGGTCATCAGCAGCAGCAACGGCGGGCAGTGCGGCCACCGGCCCGCCCATACCTGGTCCTCGGCATACGCGAGGTAGCGGCGCACCTTGTCCCGCAGCCGGGTCTGGGTCATCGTCGCCAGGTCGATCTCCACGAACGCGGCCGCCGGCCCGGCCGTCTCGCCGGTGGTCAGGTTCGCGGTGACAATCGCGTCCGGCGACAGCGTCACGTCCTGCCCGCCCGTCGGCCGCCAGGTCAGCCACGCCTGCCGGTCCGGCCACCAGCCCGATACCTCGATCCCGGCCGCCGGCCCGTGCTCACAGACGGCGAGATAGGCCTCGGCGATCAGGCTGGCGTGGGCGGCGAACATCGCGCTGGGTGCTCGGCCCTCGGCCGGCGCGACACCGGTCACCAGGCGGGCGCCGGCGGCGGTCAGCCACCAGTGCCGCAGTCGCCGTGCTGCTACGCGACCCGGCGTAAGGCCGATGATGCGGCCTGACCTGCCTGTTCAGCTAGCAACAGCGGTTGGTGAATCTTGCCGTTCGGGTCAACGGCAAACGGCAAGATTCATCGGTCCAACCGGCGCCTGTCATGGGGTCTCATTTGCGGCGATCGCTGACCGTCGCCTGTCAGCTCTGCCGAACACTCGGTCAGTTGGTGAGCCGCCGTGTCGATCTGCTGGCGCAGCAGCTACATGATTCCGGAGGCCTACGGTGGCCATAACCTTGTCGTGCACTCGATTGACCTGCCGCCCGGGGCGGTTTCCGGCCGGGGCGGTTTCCGGCCGGGGCGCAGCTGAATAAGGGCTTGCATGCCGCGCGGCCAACCGGTTGGAGAACACCGCCCCACCGCGTGCCGAACCAAGTTCGATCAACTGCCTACCGGTATGCCGTGGTGGTCTGTCCCAGTAGCGCCACCTCGGATTCTGTATCCGCCCGAGGGCATCGGGTCCGAGCGAGACACGATGCCCTCGGACATCCCGGCAGGCCAGTGGGTTGATGTATTCCAAGTCGCAGCGGAGAGGTCCGCCGCGATGAGGATTGCGGCGCTGAGGTCCGCCCCGGTGAGGTCCGCCCCGGTGAGGTCCGCCCTGATGAGGTGCGTCCCGCTGAGATTCGCGTCGGTGAGGTCCGCCCTGGTGAGGTTCGCTCCAGTGAGGTTCGCTCCGGTGAGGTCTGCCCGGATGAGGTTCGCCCTGGTGAGGTTCGCGTCGACGAGTATCGCTTGAGCGAGGCCAGCCCCGGCGAGGCCCGCCCCGGTGAGGTTCGCTCCGGTGAGGTTCGCTCCGGTGAGGTCCGCCCTGGCGAGGTCCGCCGTGGCGAGGTCCGCCCCAGTGAGGTTCGCCCTTACGAGGTGCGCCTGGGCCAGATCCGCCCAAGTGAGGGCCGCGTCGGTAAGGTCCGCCCCGGTGAGGGCCGTCCTGGTGAGGTTCGCCCCGATGAGGGCCGCCCCGGTGAGGCGCGTCCTGGTAAGGGTCGCGGCGACAAGGTTCGCTCCAGCGAGGTTCGCCCTGGTGAGGTGCGCGCCGGTGAGGGTCGCGTCGGTGAGGGTCGCACGGCGGAGGGACGCGTCGGTGAGGTTCGCCCTAGTCAGGTTCGCCTTGGTGAGGTTCGCGTCGGTGAGGTTCGCCCTGATGAGGTGCGTCCCCGTGAGGTTCGCCCCAGCGAGGTTCGCCCTGGTGAGGTTCGCGTCGGTGAGGTTCGCTCCGGTGAGGTCTGCCCGGATGAGGTTCGCGGCCGTGAGAAGCGTCCTGGCAAGGTCCGCGTAGAGCAGGTCGCCAGGCGCAAAGCGGCCATGCTGAATGGCTGACATCGACGGCAGCGGCCGAGTGTCTGACGCCTGACGGAAGCGCTCCGCGGCTCCGTCGAGGTAGCGGTTCACTTCCTCGGCGTCCCTGGTGGGGAAGGCATTCCGTAGGTAGCGTTCGCCCAGCTCGCGGAAACCTGTCGGCGGCGGGGTGAGTTCAGTGTCCATCGGTCGACTCCTTCCGTTCCGCGTCAGTCCCGCGTTTACATATTGGGCACCAGGGCCAGTCCCTGTCATCGCTGAGAAAGGCTGCGGCGACCTCCACCGCTTGTTTGATCGCCCTACCGCCGGTGGCCCGTCGTTCGACACCGACGCTGTTGAGGACCTCTGCGACGATTCGTGCCCAGTCTCGCTCGGCGAGCTCCCAGTCGTCGTTATGCAGTTCTACAAAGTCTGTGGTGAACAGGGCCTGAACCTTGTATCCGCACTCTGCGTACTGGAGATCCTTCAGTGGCGGAATCGCCATGGGTAGCCGGGATCTTGAGCGCCGACGCTGCCAGATACTCATGCCGGATCTTCCTTTGGAAGAGCCTCCGCGACTGACCGCTGTCGACGATCTGTGACCGCGCTGCCGACGATCGTTCCTGCCACTGCGCCGGCGAGAGCAGGAGCAGCCAGCCATCCCGCCGCCGATAGGAACCACGCCAACAACGGAGCGGAGACGTCCTTGTCCCCGGGCGACGTGATGCCAATCGTGACGTCGTAGGCCGTCTTCCACCCGATCACCAACCCGTTGGCCACGTATAACGCGGCGAACGCGAGCACCAGCACCGTTCCTCGGACCAGTAGCCAGTGCCCCAGACCGGGAAGTGCGCCTAACGCCAGGAGTCTGTTTCGTAGCCGTTGCCGGAGCCGATCCCGCGGTGGTGGCCGTCCCGGTACTCGGGCATCGGCAGGCGGTGTCGGCTCCATGGCGGAATGCTACCGATCCCGGTCGATCTTTCCACTGCCGTGGTTGGAGTGGGCCGGGGCAATAGCGGCTTCCAGGCAGTCTATCGAGGACTGAGACGAGACGATCCTGCACTGCGCCTTCTGCGGCTTCTGCTACCCCTGCGAGCGAGCCGGTACCCCGTCCGTAGCCCAGGGCAGGCCCGCCGCGAGGTCCTGAACGCCGGACCGGCCTGCCAAGCATCCGGGCGGCGAGCACGACCGGGCAGGACATGGACGCCGGCGACGGTGCGGGCGATGGCGATTGGGGTCCGGTGGCAAGCACCTGGTCACCTTGTTCTGCCCCCATATCCGCGGCCATCCTCCTCATGCTGCTCAGAGTGCGAGCTGCGGCTGGAGGAACGCACACGCGTGGGCTCTTCCACCTCCTCGGGCCGCGAGGTGCGGTGGGTAGCCGGGTCCGTGCGCTCGGGTTCCTTCGGCACGATGCGTGAGCTGCGGCTGGAGGAACGCACACGCGTGGGCTCTTCCACCTCCTCGGGCCGCGAGGTGCGGTGGGTAGCCGGGTCCGTGCGCTCGGGTTCCTTCGGCACGATGCGTGAGCTGCGGCTGGAGGAACGCACACGCGTGGGCTCTTCCACCTCCTCGGGCCGCGAGGTGCGGTGGGTAGCCGGGTCCGTGCGCTCGGGTTCCTTCGGCTCGGCGTCCGCCCGCGCCCGGTCGAAGATCTCCTGCGCCCGGTCCAACGCGGTATCGACATAAGCTTCGGCGCCGACGGCAGCGCCCTGTGCCCGTTCCTGAGCTTCAGCCGCGCGAAGTCCGGCCGCGGCCGCGGCATTGACGGCTTCGTGTAGCCGGCCGACCTCACGATGGCGAGCTCGGCGGGCGGCCGCCACCTCGACCCGCAGCCTGTCCAGCTCGGCGCTGGTCGCGCGAAGCTCACACTCGAGGTCCGCGGCCTCGATGGTGTCCGACAGCGCGGCGAGCTCGAACTCGGCCATCCGCAGGTCCGACTGCGCGATTACAGGCGGCGGGTCGTAGCCAGCCCGGGTGAGCATGGCGGCGAGATCGACGTCGACGTCCGCGTCGGTGATGGCATCGACGGCCTGGTCAACGAGTTCGAGGTACTCGCGAAGGTCCTCACCGGGAGGCGTCCGTTCCTGCGGCGAGGTCGGGTCGGGATTGGTCATCAGGACTCCTTCCTCATGGACGCGGCGACCTGGTGGGCCACCTGGTCCTCTTCGAGGGCTTGCTTGAGCCGGGTGCGGGCTTCCCGCAGGTTCTGCCGGACCGCTTCGGCAGAGCGCCCCAGCAGAGCGGCGATCTCGGTCGGCTCGAACCCGTCCACCACCAGCGCCATCACTTCACGCTGCTTGGCCGGCAGCGAGTCCAACAGCTGGCGCACCCACTGCTTGTCCTCCCAGGCGGTGAGGTTCTGGTCGAGCCGGGCCTCCGGCGTACCGGCACCATGCCTGACCTGCTTGATCCGGACCCGGTCGAGACCGTCCCTTCTGGCCTTGAAGAAACAGCTGAGCACGGCTTGCCGCGCGTAGGCCACCGGGTTGGCGATGGCGTTCCAACGTTTCAAGACGTCCGTCATGGCGTCCTGCGCAGCCAGCCGGGCCTCGGGTTGAGTCGCGCCGGCATACATCGCAGTCTGGATCAAAGACGGGTAGTGATCCCGGAAGAACGCGGTGAATCCAGCCGGCGGATGCATCCGTGAGGCTTCGGGCGGCGCGGCGGTGGCCTGAACCACGGCGTTGTCGGCTTCCACTCCGGCCTGCCTCCTGTCATCAGGCTCGCGGCGGCTCATCGGTTTGCCGCGTCACCTACGTAGGTCCGCGGGCGGCAGCCAGCGTGAGGTGACACCGCCAAGATTTTCTGGCGGCCTTCCGGGCAGCCGCTCACAAGCGGTTACAGAGTAGAGCGACCGCACTCACGACAGCGACGAGTGCTGCGACAATGCCCGCCACCGGCACGGAGCCCGAAGCCAAGAACGCTGCCACCACTGCCGCGGCAGCACTCTCGATCAACAGCACGAGTGATCCCGACCTCCTGCCCGCCGGCGCCGGAGAACTGTTGTCGGCGGGAGGCTCGATAGCGGTACCGCTCATGAATGCTTTCCTTCCATGGAAGCCCGTCACTGGTCCTTCACTCGGGAAGGTCCACCCGACCCCACCTCCGTGAGGTCCAGCCGCCAGGAAATAGCGCAGGGACGCCCAGCTCCTCGGCTCCCGACGTTCACACCTCGTATACGGTCGGGCGACCGGGTACGTGCCGCGATCCACCTCGATCAGCACGGTGGCCAGCCACACGCCGGTGTCGACGGCGCGCTCGTAGCGCAGCACCGCGTCGGCGATCAGCGCGCCGCCACCACCGCGGCGTCGGCCCGGCTGCAGTAGCACCTCGGGCGCCCACGCCCTTTCGGCCTTCGCCTTTACCGTTCCCGAGTCCGTAGGTTCGGCCTTCGAAACCCCGCAGCCGTCCTGAACCCCCAGCACCATGTCGGCCGCGCCGCGATCCCGGCCGCGATCGCGATCGCCGACCTGATGCCCAGCCAGCCCGAACGGCCCGCCACCACGGCCGCCGCCGTCGTACCGGTGCGGGTGGAGATCCCCGGCAAGGGGCGCCGATCACCTCGCCAGCGTCGACGCCCTGGGTGAGGCGGAACGCGACGCTCTGCGCGGCGGCCGCGGCCAGGGCTACAGCCTGCACGTCGCCGCCCTGCCCGAAGTCCGCAAGGCGCTGCGGGCAGCCGCGGCCGCGCTCGGCGCCGACAGCGCCACGCCGGCCGACCGCAACTACACCGCCCGGCTCACCACCGCCATCGGCACCCCACCGACGGCGACACCTTTCAGCTAAAACGTCAACGACACGCCCGCAGCACCGAGCACCCACATCCCGGGCCTGGGATAGCGCACCCCCAAACCGGGCGCCTGTCAGCGCTGGCGAACACTCGCCGATCTGACACGGATCTCACGGATTCCTGACAGTGCAGGTCAGGGCCAGTTCTGTCGATCATGGACGTGTTCGCACGGACGGGTAGCTGGGCATCGAGGGGCAGCGGGATCCTGCCCCGCAAGGGTTAGGGACGTCCTACCCCTCCCCCGGAAGTGAAACGGGCGGAACGAATCGATCAAGATAATCGATGTAACTCTATGTGGTCAACCTGACACGAGGGCATACTCTGGCGCTCATGGCGCTCATTCGCACAGCAATGATGAAGAGATCTCGTCGTCAACCGGTCGCTGCCTTCAGCGTTACGGTCGACGTCATTGCTCCGGAACTGGCGGGTGCGGTTCCGGCCTGGCATGACGTGTCGGCTCCTGACGGTGCCGCAGTCCGTGCGGTGCCTCTGCTAGCGATCATGAATACCGGCACCGAACGACTGATCGGCGTCGGCGACCTCCGGATCATGGTCCATCATGATCTGCGCACGAAGCTGACCGCTGTGGTGCGCGGCCTGTGGGTGACTGAGGCCGGAGAGAGCCCGGCCGGGCCGACCGCCACGAATTGGCGAATCGAACCCAACGATTCCCGTCTAGCTGAGCTTCTCGCAAACGTAATTAAGGCGGTGCCCTACAGCGGGCAGCCGGACCCTGAAGGGTTGGCGACCGAGATCGCGAAGGCACAGGCCGAACAGTCACGCGACCGCATTCGTGAGATAAAGGTCTTCCGGTACGGCCTGGAACACCTGCTCAGCGCCAATCTGCGCGGCGAGACCAGCATGCTGGAAAACGTTCTTGCTGACGTGATTGAAATGTCCACACTCGTGGGTCGCGTCGCTGACGAAGCCAGACAGGCCGCCCGAGAAGGAATGGGCGCCTGGGTCACCGACCCAGCGGCTTATCACGCCCAGCGCCGCCTGCAGGATGCCGCCCTGCCCCCTCGCCCTGGCGCCCGACGGGCAGCCAGAACCGCGTGGTTCGTGATTCTGGACGCAGGCGTACGCCAATGCCGCGCCCTGCAGACCGAAGCAGGCGAGGAGGCTCCCATGCTGCATAGCCTCCTGAATGCCGCGTCCACGATTGCGGTTACACGCGAAGCCAAAGCGCAAGAGACGTTCAACATGGTCGCCTCAGTCGGTGCTGTCATGTTCGGCATCCCCGCCTTAGTGCTGGCTTTATACGATGCCACCGCAGTCCTACCGCTTCGCGCTGGTAACGCCATCGTAATTGTTCCCCTCGCCGTCGCGGGACTGGCCGCAGCCTTGATAGCGGCCGTGCTCCCGGGCCTGCGCCGGACAGGGAAGATCCGCCGTTTCTCGGTTGCGCTTGCTGCTGTGCTCACGATGCTGATCATCCTGATCTCTGCGGGCACTCTAGTCACCCCCACTGATTAACCACAGGACCCGCTATTGCAGATCTTATGGATCATGCGTAGCTGCTCCCCCCTCAGGGGTGCAACCGGCAGGTCACTGCAGCTCTGTGGCACTTTC
Source organism: Actinoplanes lutulentus (assembly GCF_003259845.1). Taxonomy (GTDB): domain Bacteria; phylum Actinomycetota; class Actinomycetes; order Mycobacteriales; family Micromonosporaceae; genus Actinoplanes; species Actinoplanes lutulentus. The sequence goes on along the minus strand of NZ_QLMJ01000020.1, from coordinate 51,306 downwards.
GCCCGCCACAACTCATACCGACGGCACCCCTGACGTCAAACGAAATTGTCAGCGAACGCATCAAGGGTCAAGAGCTAAATAACTGTCCCCAGAAAAGGTGCTAGAAGGTCAATGTCAACTGTGGGAAATTTATTCTTCGGATTCATCTACGGCATGATTGGATTCTGGCCAACCGTATTAGGCATTTATATTTTTTATTCAATCTTTATATTCGCCGGAGGCAATGGTGGGAAGGTGGCGGCTACCGGGCTTTGGCGATTCCGACCCGTACTTAAAGTCGCCCTTTTTATCAACCTGTTTGGCAGCGTATCCATGATCGCTTTAGCTTTCATCAACCACGATCCTGTATTTGACCAACTCGGACCGATCCCTCTCGGCCTTGGGCTTACTGCGGGCACTCTAGCGATGTACTCGCTTGTCAGTCGCGCAATAAAGTAGATGAGTCCCCGCACCTCACCCTTACTCGTGCATGGGCGGGGTATGGAACAGGTATGGGCACTCTGGACAACCCATGGGTGATCAGAATCGGAAGGGGGTACGTCGGAAAGCGTCACTCATCGGATGTGACGCTTTCCGACGTACCCCCCCCCCCCCCCCCCCCCCCCAGTTCCTTGTAGTTCCCGCGCCCCTCCTCCTAAAAGAAGTGGCCGCCCCGCTATGCGGGCATCTTCTCCCATCGAACATCGCTCTACGCGGCGTATCCGGAGGGCTCCGCCCTTTACCTCGGTGGTGCTGCGCCCCACGGCCACGCCGCACTGAGCCGGATTGCTGCGCCTTCGGTTGCGGCGGCCGGACCGGCTCGGCCGGGTTATCAACGTCGCCTGGACTGGAGAAGAAGACCGCCGGGACTTGGGACAGATTTCAGGGGCCGGTCGGCGCGACCCAAGATCCCCCATGTGGACTACGCGGTCAGGCGTCACCGGCGGCCCGGTGCGCGAGACACCGGGCCGGTCACCGCGGCCCGCTTCTCTCAAACCCGCGTTCGTGTCGCCCGGACGGGGGCGTACGCGCGCAGCGCGTTCAGTCCCTCGCGGCCGACGGTGGCGCCCGGTCTTCTTGTCCAACTCGCTGACATCGCTAACATCGCTCTTGACCCCCTCTTGACCGATTACGTACCCGGTATCTACCGTCTAGCCGAGGGATTTACCCCCCAACAGTCGCCTAGGAGGTAGATAATGAGCGAATTCATGGACGTCACAGTGAGTGTGCCGAAGGACCGGCTCCCCGAGTTCTACGTAATGTTCGGGCAGTGGATGGCGGGCCCGCCGGAGGCGGCCGCGGGGCAACTCGAGGCAGCCACACCCGCTGAAGCATGGAGCAGCTCCGACGAGGATCTGGCCACCAAGGTGTGGAACAAGTTCAGCCCTCGCGCTACCGCCGTCTTCTCCACCCTGATCGACGCACCGAACAAGAAAATCTCGGCTGACGAGCTCGCCTCGATGCACGACGTCCCGAACGGCCGATACGGCGTTGCGGGGGTACTGGCCTGGCCGAGCCGGCACTGCCTCGCCGTGGGCCGCAAGGTGTGCTGGCGATGGGAGACCGCCGGCGAATCGGCCGTGTACTGGATGGACGACACGCTCGCCACGCTGTTCAAGCAGGCCCGCGGATAACCCGAGCGTGCGCCAAGGCGGTCAGCCGGGCGCACGCCGGCCCGTCCGTCCACGAGCGGAGCCGGAACGACCCACCACAGCCGCCGCCAAAGTTCCGGCGCCCAGATCCGGTTCGCGCCGCGAGCTCAATGCGCGGGCCGCGGGCTTCGATCAGGACGGCGGTCAGCTCCCGGGAGCGCGGTCCGTTGGCCCTGAGCACGGACGTGACGTGATCACCGGCATTGCCGACGGCGAACTGAAGTGCGCGTACCGCGGTCAGGGTGATACCGACGTAGCTGATTCGAGCGTCCGTGGTCTCGACTGGGGCTCCACCGGCGTCGACACCCCAAAAATGCTGCCGCCACAACCCGTCGTCAGACAGGGCGTAGCCGGTGCCGATTGCCGCGACCGCCCCGTCAGCACGAACCGGCCGGCCGTCGGCTGGACGGCGGCACAGGCAAGAAGTTCGTCAAGATGGTGTTCCGGATGCCGGTGAGGAACCACGAGTTCGCCACCGTACTGCAACAGATGTCGGCACCACCGGCTCCAGCGCTGCGGATAATCGTCAGCCACGCCTTCATAGCCGGCGACGCGGTTGCTGTACAGCGCGAGGAGGCGGTCATAGCGCTCGGGCTCGGCAGACACCGCCGAACCGTACCGGCGCCCGGCCCGACCGTGTACGCCGACCCGCTTCCGCACGCGGACGGCGGCAGATCAGTGCGTCTGTTAAGCAGAGTCACTCTGGTAAGCCTGAATGAGGACCCTCAACGCGTAAGTGAGGCCGGGATAGCGCTCGTCGGTGGAGTCCATAACTTGCCAGTCCCGTGCAAGCTGGTCGACAAGGTCGAGCAAAGGCAGGTGGCTGTCTAGCAGGGCGTCCCCACCGAAGCGACCCGCCACCTCGGCGTACCGATGGTTGTCTGCCTCGTTGCATCGGCGTAGGTAACCAACAAGTTCATGATCATTCATCCCCCTATTTTCGTACGCCTTCTGCTCATCGGCAGATCAAGAGGTCGGCGCGGGTGAGGCACCACTGAGCGTGACGCCTCGCTGCGGGCCTGCGCGCACGCTCGGCGGCATGAGAGTGAATTATCCCGACACGCATTAACCCCGGAAAGGGGCAGTAGAAAGCCGTACACGAGGCGCTAAGGGCCCGTGATTACCAAGGAGTCGCCGGACGCCCCTCATACGAAGGTCACTATTCCCACCAGGACCGATCACCACTTCAGATATTGCATGCTTCGGGAAACTTAAATCGATGAATGGAACTAAGCCATGTTTTCCAGATCGATATTGTTCACCTTTGGTTCTGGCCACCGTCAATAGGCGCCACTCCCGTTCCTCACTGAAAGCGGCGTCCTTAATCCTGGCGAGGGCTGGAAATAGTTGATGCGCTGTTGCAAAATATCCGTCTGCCGTAGCGCGCGCATACGGATTACTAGCGTCATCATCCTCGTCGCCCTGAGAGTCCTCGGTGGCTAAAGCCCCAAACTCCGGGAGAATTCCGTCAATCATGCGCTTGATTGCCGACTTGCCGTACCGCACCCGCACCAGCTGGGTGGAGCCACCGCTGTGCCTAGCTTTGCGCAGAGTCTTGCGATTGAAGCCAATTGCTACGCCGCCGCCGGCGCCGTAGCCGCGCCATTGGCTCAAAAGGTCACCGTTGTCGCAGAAGCAGGAAACAAACGTCGCATAATACTCAACCGCTGTGAACATTGTCATCCGGCGTTCTAAGCTGTCCAGCGAGGCACGCACAAAACGTGCGCGCGCCTCGTTCTTGCCGGTTAAGAGAGAGTCCAGTTCTTTCAGTTCATCTCGGAGCCGGTTTCGACCAAATAGCATTTCTTGGGCGTCATTAAGATACTCAGCGTCGGACGCACGAATACTGCTCGATGTAACGATCTTGACTAACGCCTCGTTGCTCGTGTAGTGATAGATGAGCTCCGGGCTTACTTTTTCCATAGCCGCGATTTTTTCATAATTCTCCAGGTCCTGGGTGACTTCAAGGAATGTGTTGAGCCCTGAAGTACTGGGGGCGTAGGATTCTTGGACCGAGCTCCCCTATACATCGTTGAACGCACTCAACTCGGCAGTTCATTGAGTTCTCGGCCTCAGGTCGATTGCCGAAGCGCACCGCTTCGTGACCGGCGATCACGCGATGCTCGGCTGAGCGGGTCATACTCGTGACCGTGAACGCTCCGTTTGACCAAGCGACAGCTGAAGCGGCAGAGGCTGCCGAAGACTGGTCTACCGCGATTTTCCTGGTAAGCGCGTACGCCGAGTGCTATAGCAAGGATCACCACCGGCATAACGCTCACCTATGGCACATCGATCTGCTCGCCAAAGCTGGCCGGCTGAAAGACTTGGCCGAGCTCGCCGTGACTGACGTTCATGCCCGGCGGAGACTTCATCGGCTCGAATCAGAGCCGGGCAGCCCCAATCCCGAGCTGGCCCAGATTGGGTGAGTCGCGGCTGCATGACCACGTGTCCGCTCTTGGGCACGGGCGCGCACCGACCGATACGGGGTGACGCTGCGCCGCGCGGTCTGCGGCAGGTGCGCGCCGCTAATGCTCCTGCTGAATCCTGCCGGCCTCGGCACTGAGCCGTTCTGCGTGCTCATCCCAGTCTGGGCCGAATGAGTAGAGATCCACTGCGGCTGCCTGCAACAGTTGGGCATCGTCTGGCCGTTGCAGGCACGCGAGGCGGTAGGACAGATTCCGCGCCCATGGCGGCATGGCCATCCAGTCCGCCGCAAAGACCTCGCGCAGCATGCCCGTGATGTCATCGGCTGTCGCGAAAGTAACTCGCTCAACGAAGTCTCGGGCCGCAACGTTGTAGGCCCGATGATCGCTCGCATCGGCAGCATCGACCATAGCCCTGGCCGACATCACGAGATCATCCATGTGCACTCCCCCGTACTCATCCTGGCGACATCGTCAAGCGCGATGCCATGATCACCCCTCCGCTCATCAGCCACCTCAGCGGCCCTGCTGGAGTTTGCCCACAGTGTCGGGCGCCCCGCGGACAGACTGCGAAGGCGAGAATCCTGCTCGGAACTGACCGAATGACACCGTGACTCCCTTGGCAATGGAGTGGTGATCAGGTTGCCGCCGGACGGGCCCCGTTGACTCCACATCGTCCCAGTGGCCCGCGCACGATCCCGGTCTTGAGCTGCGTGTTCAATCTCTGCCTTGATCTTGTTCAAGGAGACGCGCTGCCGGCATTGAAGCGACCGGCGTCGGAGCTGACGCGACGGGCCGATGTCGAAAATCGGGCCGCAATCTGTATCTCTAGATGTCAGCGTTCGTCGGCGGACATGGCCCACCATGCCTATGCCGCAGACTCACCCCACCGATGACCGCCCGCCTCGCGCCCCCGTCGGGTTGTTCCTCGTCCCGCCGCACGCCCACCGTCCGCGCCAGCAGTCCGGTGCGAGCTTGCCCGACTGGTACGGCATCCACCCGCAGCATGTCGCGCACCTGATCGCCCGATACACCCGCGACGGCGACGCCGTGCTCGACCTCGACGCCCACCCGACCATCGCCGCGGCCGCGCGTCATCTCCACCGCCACCCGTCAGGTGGTATCGCCCAGCGTGAGGTGTCGCCCGAGGAAAGCGACGGATCCACCGCTCAGCCCACTGCGCCGCCTGCTGGACTAATCGTGGTCACCTTGCCTCGCCTCGACGTCGACAGCCGCGACGTCTCGAGCCTCAGCCGCGCCATCGACGCATGGCAGGCAGAGCTTCGTCCCGGCGGGTTCCTGCTCACGCTGCTCACCGCCGGGCCAGGAACCGAGGCGATCGGGCACCGATCGAGCGTCATCGCCGCGGCCCGCACCGCCGGCCTGATCTACCACCAGCACATCCCGGCGGTCCTCGTGCCACTGCCGCCGACCGAGCCCCGCGCCGAACTCAGTCCGGCCTGCCGGCCGCCGCTGCTCGACGGCAGGCACGTCCGCGCTCACCACGACCTGCTCGCGTTCGCCTCGACCATCCCGGAGGCCGCCGATGCATGAAACCCCGAGTACCCCGAGTCGCGGCAACGCCGCAGTCGCCGCACTTCTCGCCCAGGGCTACCCCGGCTCCGTCTGGCTCACCGGACAGCAACCCTCCCGGGAACTCCGCAAGGGCCGGTACGACGCCGAGTCGATCACCCACCCGGGCAAGATGCTGCCCACCATCGCTCGCTACGCCATCAACACCTACACCGACCCCGGCGACCTCGTCGCCGACCCGATGGCCGGCATCGGCACCACCATCGTCGAAGCCATGCACCTAGACCGACGCGGCATCGGCGTCGAGTACGAAGACCGCTGGGCGGCCCTGGCCGCCGTCAACATTGCCCTCGCCACCAAGAATGGCGCGCCCGGCACCGGGGAGATCTACACCGGCGACTCCCGGCTGCTGCCCACGCTGTTGCCTCCGCAGATCCGCGGGCAGGTCGCGCTCGTGATCACTTCACCGCCGTACGGCTCGTCCACACACGGCCAGGTCCGCAGTCCCGGCCGCCAGCACGGCAAAGTCCGCAAGCTACACCACCGGTACGGCGGCAGCGACAACCTCGCCTACCGCGACCATGACGAGCTCGCCGAAGGCTTCACCGCGATCCTCACCGGTTGCCGGACTATCCTGCGGCCCGGCGGGCACGTCGTCGTCACGGCGAGGCCGTACCGCCGCCACGGCGAGCTCGTCGATATCCCCGGCATGGTCGTCGCCGCCGGAGTAACCGCCGGGCTCGAACTGGCTGAGGAATGCGTCGCCCTGATGGCCGGCGTCCGCGACGGCGTTCTTGTACCTCGCGCGTCCTTCTTTCAACAGAAGAACGTCCGCGACGCCATCGCCAAAGGCGACCCGCAATGGCTCCCCCAGCACGAAGACGTGATCATCTTCTGTGCCTCCGGGGCGGTAACTGGATGACCTACGTCGGGCTGCCAGAAACCGGCACTGACCTGCGGCTTGATGCTTTCAGCCCATTCCGGATGGATCAACGGGCACGCGCGATGCGCGCCGCGACCGTCGATAGCGGCGGTGGCGCCACCGATCCCTGGTCGTACCCCGGCTGGGACGCTGAAAGGACATCTCATCCGTGCCCGCCCAATCCACACTCCACCGGCCGCAGGTGGCTCGCCGATCCTGGCGCCTCCGAGGCAGTTCACCAATGACCGCGCCTGCTACAAGCGGCTGGCAGCCCGATCCGCTCCTGACCGTCGACGACGTCGCGGCATGGCTGGGCAAGCCGAAGAACACCCTCTACGCCTGGCACAGCCGAGGCAAGGGACCACGCGCCATCCGCGTCGGCAACACCCTGCGCTACCGACGCAGCGAGGTCGAACAATGGCTCGACGCCCACACCGACCCGGAGCGCTGAGCCTTGGCGCGACCTCCACTACCCATCGGCACGTACGGCGCGATCCGCACCGAACAGGTCGGCCCCAACCGATTCCGCGCCCGAACACGTTTCCGCGACTACGACGGCAAGACCCGCGACGTGGAGGCAACGGATGTCAGCAGTCCAGCAGCCATCCGAGCGTTGAAGGTCAAGCTGCGTGACCGCGCCATCCCCAACGACGACGAGATCAGTCGCGACACCCGCGCCTCCTCCCTGAGCGAGAAGTGGATCGAAGAGCTCACCGACGAGGAACGGATCGCCCCGCAAACCATCGATCGCTACCGTGGCACGCTGCGCACTGCCATCCTGCCGGCCCTCGGCGAGCTTCGGATCAGGGAGGTGACGGTGGGGCGTCTCGACCGTTTCCTTCGGGAGATCGCCAAGAACCACCCGTCCAAGGCCAAGGGCGCAAAGGTCGCCCTGAGCCAGATGTTCGCGCTCGCGGTACGCCACGGCGCTATCCCCACCAACCCCGTCCGCGACACCGGACGACTCCGCAAGCCGCGCCGCGAAGTAACCGCCCTTGAGACCAAGCAGCTCGAAACCGTCCGAACAGCGATTCGGACTTGGCAAGAGCCCGTCCCCGGCAAACCTGGACCTCGGCACACCGGCGACCTTGCCGACATCATCGATCTCATGCTCGCGACCGGTGCCCGCATCGGCGAGATCCTCGCCGTTCGGTGGTCGGACCTCGACCTGTCCAAGAGCCGTCCCGTTCTGACTATCAGCGGCACGCTGGTCTACGTCAAAGGCAGAGGCGTCTTCCGCCAGGGCTGGACCAAAAGCGAGGCCGGCTACCGAACGATCGTCTTGCCTGGATTCGCCGTCGGCATGCTCCTGGCCCGCAAACTCACCGCCGCCGAGAACGAGCATGATGCCGTGTTCGCCTCCAGGAACGGCACCTGGCTTCAGCCCAACAACGTTCGCCGCCAGTGGCGTCAGGCCCGAGCGGACACCGACCTCACCTGGGTTACTCCGCACACCTTCCGCAAGACCGTCGCGACCCTCATCGACGAGGAGGCCAACACCAAGAGCGCCGCAGCCCAGCTGGGCCATGGCAGTGAAGAGGTCACCGCCACCTACTACATCGCCAAGCCTGCGATCGCTCCGGACAACTCCGAAATCCTCGAACGGCTAGGCGCGGACAGAACGGCCGCCAAAAGCCCGGCCCGAAATCGCGAACAACGGGCCGAATGATCAGCGGCCGTCACCGCTGATCACTTATGACGAACCTGCCCGCCGGTTCGGGTAAATCAGGGGTTTTCGGGGGGCGGTTCAAAATCGAATAGGGCAAAACAAAAGCCCTGACCAGCGTTTATGCTGGTCAGGGCTTTTCAATGGTCGGGCTGACAGGATTTGAACCTGCGACCCCTTGACCCCCAGTCAAGTGCGCTACCAAGCTGCGCTACAGCCCGATCCCGCCCCGAACCACAGCCCGGCGCGACATCTCCTAAAGCTTACCAACCACTACCCATGAGCCTTACCGCGACCCCCCGGCCCCAGCTTCTTCCGGGGTTTCACCGAGATCTCGATCGGCGACCCTTCAAACCCGAACTCCTCACGCAGCTTCCGCTCGATGAACCGGATATACCCGGCATCGAACGGCCCAGTCGTGAACAGCACGAACCGCGGCGGAGCCACCCCAGCCTGCGTAGCGAACAAAACCCGAGGAGCCCGGCCACCACGAACCGGGTGCGGCGTGCCCTGCGTCAACGCGGTGATCCACTGGTTCAGGGCACCCGTGGCGACCCGCTGTTCCCACGACGCCAGCGCCTTGCGCAGTGCGGGTGCCAGCTTGTCGACGGCACGCCCCGTCTTCGCGGAGATGTTCACCCGGATGGACCAGGCGACCCGCTTCATGTCGCGGTCGATCTCCTTGTCCAGGAAGATCCGCCGGTCGGGGTCGACCAGGTCCCACTTGTTGTAGGCGACCACGAGCGCCCGCCCGGCCTCGACGACCTGGGAGATGACCCGCTGGTCCTGCTCGCTGATCACGTCGCCGGAGTCGAGCAGCACGACCGCGACCTCGGCGGCCTCGACGGCGCCTGCGGTACGCAGGGACGCGTAGTACTCCGTACCCGAGGCCTGGTTGACGCGCTTGCGCAGGCCCGCCGTGTCGACGAACTGCCAGATGTCGCCATCCATCTCGACCAGGCTGTCGACCGGGTCGACGGTGGTGCCGGCGACCGAGTCGACGACGGCGCGTTCCTCTTTGGCGAGGCGGTTGAGCAGACTGGACTTGCCGACGTTGGGCCGGCCGACCAGGGCGACACGGCGCGGGCCGCGGGGGGTGCCCTCGATCACCGGCGGGGTCGGCGGCAGCGCGGCCAGGATGCTGTCGAGCAGGTCGCCGGATCCGCGGCCGTGCAGCGCCGAGATCGGGAACGGTTCGCCGAGGCCGAGCTGCCAGAGCGACACGGCTTCGAGTTCGAGGTTCTGGTTGTCGGCCTTGTTGGCGACCAGGATGACCGGTTTGTGGCTGCGGCGCAGCATCTTGACCGCGGCTTCGTCCACGTCCGTGGCGCCGACGGTGACGTCGACGACGAAGATGACCACGTCGGCGGTCTGCACGGCGATCTCGGCCTGGTTGGCGATGGCCGCGGCACGGTCGCGGGCGTCGGGTTCCCAGCCGCCGGTGTCGACGACGGTGAACCGCCGGCCGTTCCACTGGGCGTCGTAGGGGACCCGGTCACGGGTCACGCCGGCGACGTCCTCGACGACTGCCTGACGGCGGCCGATGATGCGGTTCACCAGGGTGGACTTGCCCACGTTCGGGCGGCCGACCACGGCGACAACCGGGACAGGTCCGGAAAATTCCGATGAGTCATCGGAACCGTCGGTATCGGAAAATACGAGCCCACCCTCGAAATCATTGAGATCGAGGTCGGCGGGGAGATCAGTCACTTACTTACCTTGCTGTTGAGCAGATCGAGCAGATGCGCCACAACCTCGTCGATGCCCATCCCGGTGGTGTCCACCTCGATGGCGTCGGAGGCCTGGCGCAGCGGGTCGACCGCGCGGCTGGAGTCGAGCTTGTCGCGGCGGGCCAGGTCGGCCTCGGTGGCGGCGACGTCGGTGGCGTCCTCGGCGCTGCGCCGGGCGGCGCGTGCGGCGGCGGACGCGGTCAGGTAGACCTTCAGATCGGCGTCGGGGGCGACCACGGACGCGATGTCGCGGCCCTCGACGATGATGCGCGGGTGTGCGGCGATGATCGCCTGCTGCAGCGCGACCAGGTGCTTTCGCACGGCGGGAACGGCGGCGACGGCGGAGACAGCACCGGTCACCTCCGGGCCGCGAATGGGCGCGTCGACGTTGGTGCCGTTCGCCGCGAAGTGTGGCGCCGACGGGTCGGTGCCGATCGACAACTCGGTCTCCAGCGCGATCTTGGCGATCGCCTCGGGGTCCGCGAGGTCAGCGCCGCCCTGAAGCACGGCCCAGGTCAGCGCCCGGTACATCGCCCCGGTGTCGAGGTACACACCCTCGACCGCGACGGCTAGCCGCCGGGAAACGGTGGATTTGCCCGAACCGGACGGGCCGTCGACGGCAATCACGCACGTTTCCGGCCGTTCCTGAAGCGCCACCGTTCCTCCTGAAGTCCCCACGCCAACCAACCCTCCCATTGTGCCCGCTCACGCAGACAGCGGCGAACCCGGGCTCTACCAAGAGTGCAGACCAAGATCAAGATCAAAACCCTTGATGGGTACGCCCACCGGGCGTCAGCCGGCAGCGAGGCGCGGGAGCAATTTCGAGGTGATCTCGCCCAACTGTGCGATCTCGTCCGGGGTCAGGTTGTCGAAGACCAGGCGGCGCACCTCGGCGACGTGGCCCGGTGCGGCATCGCGCAGGGTCGCGACGCCCAGTTCGGTGAGGCAGGCGATCTGTCCGCGTTTGTCGTTCGGGCAGGCCTGGCGCTGGACCCAGCCACGCTGTTCCAGGCTCGCGACCGCGTGCGACAGGCGACTCGGCGTGGTGCCGACCATGCGGGCCAGATCGGTCATCCGCATCGATCGGCCCGGGGAGTCGCTGAGGTTCGCCAGGATCTGGTAGTAGGCGTGCGGTATCCCGGTGTCCTCGCGCAGCTGCCGATCCAGGGTGGCCGGCAACAGGATCAGGACCTGGGCGAGGTTGAGCCAGGTACGCATCTCGGAGTCGGTGAGCCAGCGCGGTTCGGCCTCGGTCACGGTTGTCATCCTGCCTGGCCGGGCGCGAGGACGTGCGCGTTGACGGCGCGGACGTGGTGGGCCAGATCGGACAGCTCGATGACGTCGACGCCGGCCAGGCGCAGCGTGTCGACGCCGTCGCAGTCGGCGAACAGCAGCGGTTCGCGCAGGGCGAGCACGACCCGCCCGAACCCGGCGGCGATCACCAGCTGGGTGCAGGACGCGGGCCGGGAGCGGCGGCTAGTGCAGGGCTCCATCGTCGTGTAGATCGTGGCCCGGGACAGGTCGGTGCCCGGCAGGATCTTGGAGAGCGCGGCCTCCTCGGCGTGCTCGTGCGGGTCGTTCTCGCCGGTGTACCCGGTGGCCAGGATGCTGCCGTCGTAGTCGACGACGATCGCGCCGACCGCATACCGGGAGTCGACCGGCGGCGCGAGCCGGGAGAACGTCAGCGCGGCCTGCATCCAGTCGTGATGGGTCGCCAGGGATTCGACGCGGGTGACGGTCATGTCAGCCGGCCAGCGGCAGGTCGAGCGTGTGCGCGGTGTGGTCCCGCTTCGCCGTCAGGTACCGGGCGTTCGCCCCGGTCAGGTGCACACCGGTCGGGATCCGCCCGGTCACCTCGATGCCCAGGCCTTCGAGCTGCGCCGCCTTGTCCGGGTTGTTGCTGAGCAGCCGGATCCGGTCAGCGCCGAGCGTGGTCAGCATCTGCGCGGCCGGCGTGTAATCCCGCTCGTCCTCGGCGTGCCCGAGCGCGAGGTTGGCCTGGTAGGTGTCGAGGCCGGTGTCCTGCAGGGCGTACGCGTCCAGCTTGGCGTAGAGCCCGATGCCACGGCCCTCCTGCCGCAGGTAGAGCAGGAATCCACCCTGCTCGGCGATCCGCTCGACAGCCTCGCGCAACTGCGGCCCGCAGTCGCAGCGCTCGCTGCCGAAGACGTCGCCGGTGAGGCATTCACTGTGCGGGCGCACCAGAGGCGCTTCATCCGCGGTGAGCGCGTCCCGCCAGGGGCCGAGCCCCAGGGCGAGGTGCTCACGGCCGTCGACCAGGCCGGTGAAGGTGAAGACGTCCGCCGTGGTCGCGTACCCGTCCGGGAACCGCAGTGGCACCGACACCCGGGTCCGCACCCGCGTGGCTGGCAAACCCAGCGTGACCGTCATGGCGTCCCCCAACTTGTTGAAGTTTCACCAAGAGCATCCGCCCGCGATGTTGAAACTTCAAGGGTGTCGATCACCACGCCATCGACATATCCCTTCACCGGCCCTCGCTCAGCCCCCGGGAAGACAGGACTTCGCGTCACACCCGTTGCGGGTCAGGGTTGAGGTCGCTGAGGCGTACCCAAGGGATTTTTGTCCTTTTGGTTTGGGTATGGGGTGCTGCGTGACTATCGAGATCTTGGATTACGACCCGGCGTGGGCCGAGCTGGCGCGGCACGCCATCGGTGAGGTGATCGTCGCGCTGCCGGGGCGGGTCTCCGAGGTGGAGCACGTCGGCAGCACCGCCGTTCCTGGGCTCGCCGCCAAACCGGTGATCGACCTGATGGCGGCCACCAGCTCGCTCGACATGGTCCTCGCCGGGGAGGCGCACCTCGAAGAGATCGGCTACCGGCGGCTCGACACCGGGATGCCGGATCGGCTGTTCTATCGCCGCGAGGGAACGCCGGTCGCCTACCACCTGCACGTGGTCGGCGCCGACTCGTGGGAGACCCGCAACGAACGGCTGCTGCGCGACCACCTGCTGCAGACGCCCGGCGACCGGGACGAATACGCCGGCCTCAAACGCGAGCTCGCCGACCTCGACGCGGAGACCTACACCCGGCGCAAGACCCCGCTGGTCCAGCGCATGGTCGACACCGCCCGGGACCTGCGCGGACTCCCCCGCGTCGACGTCTGGGAGGAGTGACGGTCACTCGATCAGGGCGGCGACCGCCTCCATGCCCGGCTCGCGGATCACGTAGCGGGTGATCCCCCACCGCTTCTCGTGCCGCTGCAGCGCGCCGCGGATCTCCCCCACCGTCCCGATCATCACGAACGGCGCGTCCAGCAGCTCCGCGACCGGCATCCCGAGGAGTTCCGCGTGCGGCGCGGCGGCTTTCTCGGCGTCGTCGGTGACCTCGACGATCTGCACGAGCGCTTCCACAGCGAAAGGCGAAGACCGTCCGGCTGCGCCGGCCACGACCCGCTCCACCTGGTGGTCGATCTGGGCGGTCCGCCACCGGGCCTCATGGCGATGGCCGTCTTCGAGGGTACGACCCAAGCCGCTCAGCCCCACGATGTCCGCGTGGCCTCCGGCCCAGTGCAGCAGCCGTGAGTTCGCCGTGCCGATCGTCATCGGAACCCGCTCCTGAACCGGCCGTGGACTCGCCAGCCCACCGTCGAGCAGCTCGCGGACGGCCCGCGCCACCTCCAGGCAGCGGTCGACCCGGCCGCGCACGTCCGGGCGTTCCCTGCCGATGGCCTGCCACTCCGCCGGGGTGTGCCCGGCGCCGAGTCCGACGATCGCCCGGCCACCGGACACCACGTCGAGCGTGGCCGCGTCGGTGGCGATGTGGGCCGCCTCGCGTACCCCAGTGTTGGTGACGTTGGAACCCAGCCGGAGCCGTGAGGTGACGGCGGCAGCGGCAGCGAGGGCGACAAATGGCGCCGCGCTCGACCCGGGATGGTCCGCGGCGAGCAGGCTGCCGAAGCCGAGCTCCTCGGCGCGGCGAGCGAGAGCGAGCCAGGAACTGGCGTCGGTGGGCTGGGCCTGCAGGGAGAAGACGGTCACCCGGTTCACGCTGGCACGAACCGGCCGGGCGATCCAAGGAGTTCTGCGGTCGGCAGAGGGTAAGCCGTCAGACATGGACGCTGACAAGGAACTACGGGAACTCGTGGCGGAACGTGTAGCGGCCGTCGCGACAAAGGACGCGAAGACCCTCGCGGCCCGGCAGCACCCGGACGTGGTCACCTTCAACGTGCTGCCGCCGCTGCACGCGAAGGGCAACGAGGCGGTCGAGGCCGCGACCCGGTCCTGGTTCGACGGTTACGCCTCCGACATCGGGTACGAGGTACAGGACCTGCAAGTCACCGCGAACGGCGACGTCGGCTTCTGCTCGTTCCTCTATCACGTGTCCGGCACGCTGAAGAACGGCGCGGAGGTCGACATGTGGGTCCGGGCGACGCTGGGCTGCGTACGCGAGAACGGCCGCTGGCTGATCACCCACGACCACGAGTCAGTCCCCTTCGACCCGGCAACCGGCCTGGCCCTGATGAACGCGACGCCGTGAAATCTATTGACTTTCGATAGGTCGCATCGACGTGCAACTCGCCAAGCGCAAGATGAGCGTCGGCGAGTTCGCCGAGCTGGTCGGTCTGACCCCGGCGAACGTGGCGGTGCTCAAGAACGGCCGGGCCAAAGCCGTGCGCTTCAGCACCCTGGAGGCGATGTGCCGCGTCCTCGACTGCCAGCCCGGCGACCTGCTCGAATTCGTCGAGGACGAAGAATGACGCGATAACCGATCCCGGGCAAGATCGCCACCCCTCTATGATGCGCGCACACTCGACATCGGGGGATGTACATAAGTGAGAATCACGAAGTGGCCGATGCGCGCCGGCCTCACCCTGCTCACCACGATCGCCGTCGCTGCCGTGGCCGTTCCGGCCGAGGCAGCGTCGTGGGGCTATGCGACCGCCGGCAGCACGAACGTGAAGTTCGACGCGGACTGGAAAGCAACGAACAAGGTCGTGATCACCCGGTCCGGCCGGACCGTCACGATCGACGACCGCTTGGAGATCAAGCCGGGCAAGGGCTGCAAGCGGGTCAAGGGCGACAAGACCAAGGTCCGCTGCACGACCACGAAGACACCCACCAAGGTGTACGTCGAGCTGCGTGACCGCAACGACTCGGTGGTCAACAAGAGCAACCTGCGCCTGATCGCCAACGGGGGCAGCGGTAACGACAAGCTCACCGGTGGCCCCAAGGCCGACGTCCTCGACGGCGACGACTTCGCCTACCGCTCCGGCAGCGGCAACGACAAGATCTACGGCGGCGCCGGCAACGACGACATCGACGCGGGCGACGGATCCGACTACGTGTCCGCGGGCGACGGCAACGACCGGATCGCCGGCGACTGCGACTGCCTCACCGGCCGTAACCGTGCCGGCAACGACGAGCTGCGCGGCGGCAACGGCAACGACGTTCTCGCCGGCATGTACGGCCACGACAAGCTGTACGGCGGCAACGGCAACGACTTCCTGAACGGCGCCATCGGCCGTGACCGCCTCGAAGGCGGGGCGGGCGACGACCAGCTCCTCGGTGACCTGAACAGCGGCCCGTTCGCCGCCGACGTGGTGCTCGGCGGATCCGGCAGGGACACCGTCGATTACCAGTACGCCAAGGCGGTCTCCGTCGACCTCGACGGCGTTTCCGGCGACGACGGGCTGCCCGGCGAGCGCGACACCGTCGGCGCCGACGTGGAGAACCTCGTCGGCGGAGCCGGCAACGACCGCCTGATCGGTAACAACGCGGCCAACGACATCAACGGCCTGGCCGGCGACGACGTCATCCTCGGTGGCGCCGGCGACGACCAGCTGTACGGCGGCGACGGGCGCAACAAGATCTACGGCGAGGCGGGCAACGATCTGCTGCGCACCGCCTACGGCGTCAGTCGTCTCGACGGCGGCCTGAACACCGACGTATGCGTCGCGAAACCGGAGGACACCGTGGTCGGCTGCGAGACGCGGCAGGTGTGGTGATGCCACGTCAGAAGTGGGCGGCACG
This sequence comes from Actinoplanes lutulentus, assembly GCF_003259845.1. GTDB lineage: Bacteria > Actinomycetota > Actinomycetes > Mycobacteriales > Micromonosporaceae > Actinoplanes > Actinoplanes lutulentus. The sequence continues at coordinate 35,412 of NZ_QLMJ01000020.1, read as the reverse complement.
AGCCGGCATCGCACTGGTCCTCACGGTGGCTGCCGGAACCGTCGCCGGTCCGGCGCAGGCCGCCGCGACCGTTTCGGGTTCCGCCAAGGCCGGGACCTCGACCGTCACGTTCGAGGCGGGCACCGCCACGAACAAGGTCGTGGTCACCCGCTCCGGGCGGACCGTCACGATCGACGACCGGGTCGCGATCAGGCCCGGCAAGGGCTGCAAGAAGGTCAAAGGCGACAAGACAAAGGTCCGCTGCACGACCAAGAAGACACCCACCAAGGTGTACGTCGAGCTGCGTGACCGCAACGACTCCGTGGTCAACAAGAGCGACCTGCGGATGGAGGCGGACGGCGGCGACGGCAACGACAAGCTGACCGGCGGCCCGAAGGATGACTTCCTCACCGGCGACAACATCTTCACCCGCTACGACAACGGCAACGACAAGATCTACGGCGGTGGCGGCGACGACGAGATCTACGCCGGTGAGGGCGCCGATTACGTCAACGCCGGCGAGGGTAACGACACGGTCCACGGCGACGCGGTCTGCGAGTGTTACGGCCCGCACCGGCCCGGCAACGACGTGATCTACGGCGGCCGCGGAAACGACTTCCTGGTCGGCATGGCCGGCAATGACAAGATCTACGGCGGTCATGGCCACGACATCCTGCTCGGGTTGGCCGGACGGGACCGCCTCGAAGGCGGCGCCGGCAACGACGAGTTCGTCGGCGACCACAACGCCGCAACAGCCGTCGCGGACGTGCTGCTCGGCGGCCCCGGGACCGACGAGGTGAGCTACAGCGGCTACGCCAAGCCGGTCACGGTCGATCTGGACGGCGTCGCCGACGACGGCTTGGCCGGCGAACGCGATCTTGTCGGCGCCGACATCGAGAACATCTACGGCGGCAGCCGTAACGACCGGCTCACCGGCAACAACGCGGCCAACGCCATCGACGGCGCGGCCGGTGACGACGTCATCTTCGGCGGCGGCGGCAACGACCAGCTCGACGGCACCGAAGGACGCAACAAGCTCTACGGCGAGGCCGGCAACGACACCCTCGACAGCTGGTCCGACAACAAGGGCAGCCTTCTCGACGGTGGCATCGGCACCGACAACTGCCGGTTCGCCACGAAGGACACCCTGGTCGGCTGCGAGACCTCGGCCACGATGTACTAGTCACCATGCCGGCACCCCGACCGGGCACTCGGCCAGTGGGCCAGGGATCACGACCAGGGTCCTTCCCTGGCTCGGCCGGGGTGCCGTCGCGGGCAATCTGAGCGCAGCCGAAAACAAGGAGCGCTCACGATGTCCACGATCCGCCTGCACCAGCACACCACCGTCACCCCGGAGCAGTTCGTCGCCGCGATCACCGACTTCGGGCCGGGCCGCGAGAAGATCTTCGGCAACAGCGCCGACGCCGACCTACGGGTGCACGCACAGGGGCCGACCTCCGCCGACGTCACCGAGGGCTCCGGCGGGATCTGGGAACGGCTCAGCTACGACTGGTCGGATGTGCGCCGGGTGACGATGCGGACGACCGACTCCAACGTCTGGGGTGGACGCTCCGGTCACACGTACACGCTGACGCCGCTGGCCGACGGGACCACCGACATCGACGTCGTGGTGGTCCGCGACGGCAAGAACCTCAAGGGCCACACGCTCGGTTTCCTGTTCCGCTTCGCCGGGCCGGGCTTCCTGAGCAAGGCCCTGGCCAGCACGGTCGCCGCCGTCGAGGCACGGGTCAACGCGGGCTGAGCCAGTCGATCACTGGTTTGTGCCACGCCCGGACGGGTACACCGATGGTCAACGCCGTCGTCGGCGTGACTGGGAGCCCCATAGGTCTTCGTCCCGCTGATCGAGCGGGCACATCAATGACCGCAGAAGGGCATTCCGATGACCCAGACAACCGCTCCCCGGGCAGCACCGGAGTCCATCCGGCTCCAGCTCGACCCGCATCCGTCCCGGACGACCCTGCTCGACGGTGCCTGGTGGCCCCGCTCCACGGACGTGATCGCCGAGCTCCCCTCGCTGGTGAAGGCCTTGACCGGCCTTCGCGGCGAGATCACCCACGTGCTGCTCAACAACGCCGAGTGGGACCAGCCGCATCCGCCGCGGGCCGGCGAGGGCCGCGACGCGGTGCGGCTCTGCTGGTACGCCTCCCAGCCGGCCGGACTGGTCACCGTCATGAGCGAGTTCGGGCGCGATCGTTTCGACCTGATGGTGGTCCCGGTCGACGCGACCCCGGCATCGGCCGGCTCCACGCTGGCCGCCGCGGCCGACGGCACGGATCGGAGGCACGCACCCGAGCTGCTCGCCGGCATCGAGCACGCCGGCTGACGGTCAGCCCTCCCTGTTATGTGTTGATATACCCTTACCTCACCGTCGTTCGCTGCTCCAGACCCCGGTAGCGGATCGCCATCTCTGGCGTCCCTGGAGCTGTCATGCCCATTCGAACGCACCCTGTCCGCCCGACCCTGGACCCGCCGGAAGAGACCGGTGCCGGATGGGTCGGCTGCCACATCACCGAGTCGCCGCGCGGACCCGCCAACGGTCACCGTCCGGCGAACGCGGCCCACCACGCCAGCGGCAAGCACCGCACAGCCGAACTCCTCCGCCGCCTCGCCGGCGTACGGCCGCAGCGGGACGAGACCGGATCAGCAGGCGAGCGGTGACCGCCGTGGAGTTGCCTCCGTACCTGCTGACCACCGGCACCGCCCACCGTGGAGTGTCGGTCGGCGTCGCCGCGGACGCGAGCAGCACGGTGGTCGAGATGACGGTGCACGGCCGATGGTCACCCGAACTCAGAGACCAGGTGGCCGACACCCTGCGGATGTGTGAGGCCGGGCCGACCACGGGAATCATCATCGACCTGCAGAACATGGGTGATCTGCACGGGGTGAGCCTGCCGTTCTGGACGCACGCGGCGCGATCGGGCCGTCTCGGTTCCGTTCTGCTGCTGGCGTTGTGCCTGCCCACGGCGACGATGCTGAGCTACCGGCTGCGGCAGTCCGACGGGCGTCAGCCGCTGGTGTTCCCCACTGTTCCGCAGGCGCGGGTGGCGATCGCCGGCCGGATGTCGCCGACGCATCGACGGCTGCAGGCCCGGCTCCCCGGGCGGGCTTCCGCGGTGCGGACCGCCCGTGAGCTGGTCGCGCAGGCTTGTCACGCCTGGCATATCCCGCAGCTGCGGCCGAACGCCGCCCTGATCATGTCCGAGCTGGCGACCAACGCGGTGCAGCACGCCCGTACCGAAATGGTCGCGACCGTCATCAGGGCCGGTGACTGCCTGCATCTGGCCGTCCGCGACGGCGACAGCAGGTTTCCTCGCCTCGCCGCTCCGGACCCGGATCTGACCGCCGCCGGTGGGCGAGGCCTGCGCCTGGTCCACGGCATCGCCACCGCCTGGGGAGCGATGCCGGCCCGGGGCGGCAAGGTCGTCTGGGCGACGGTGGCGCCGGGCTAGCTCATCCGGGGCGGGTCCACCGGCAGCGGGCTCGCGCCTGCCGGGCGCAGGCCGTCGAAGATGATGGCGAGGTATCGGCGCCACAGGTCCGGACTGCTGCCCGGAGGGGCGAAACCGGCCACGTGGCCGGGCGCGCACATCAGCAGGACCACGTCGGTGCCGGTGATGTCGGCACGGATCGCCCCGGACTCCCGGGCCCGCGTCACCAGCGTCTCGATCAGGGTGAACATCCGGCCCCGGGCCTCGGTGAGCCGCTCGTTGACCGCGTGGGCCTCCTGGAGAACCGACATGTCGGCGTTCTGCTGCCGGTCGGCGGCCAGAGTGAGGAACTCCAGCAGCGCCGCGCCGGGATCGCCGGATCCGGTCAGCCGCTCGCCCGCCGCCGTGAGCGCGCCGATCCGGTCGAGCATCACCTCGGAGAGCAGGTCGTCCTTGGTCGGGAAGTGCCGGAACACGGTCCCCTTGCCGATCCCGGCACGGGCTGCGATGTCGGCGACCGAGGCGTCCAGGCCCCGCGCGGCGAACTCCCGCTCCGCCGCCGCGAGCAGCAACGCACGGTTGCGGGCGGCGTCGGCGCGCAGCGGCCGGTCGGAGGTCATGCCCACCATTCTAAGTAAGTTGACCGGCCGGTCCGCTTAGGGTTAGCCTCGTAACCTGACCGGGCGGTCCGCTTAAGGGGGGCATGTCGTGAAGGCTGTTGTCGCATCGGATTACGGGCCACCGGAGGGCTTCACGCTCGCCGACGTCGAGACGCCGCTTCCCGGGCCGGGGCAGATACAGGTCAAGGTGCGAGCCGCCGCCCTCAACCCGGTCGACCTCACCGTCGTCGCCGGCGGGCTGGCCGAGCTGACGTTCCCGCACGTGCTCGGCAACGACTTCGCCGGCACGGTCACCGCGATCGGCCCCGGCGTCACCGGCTTCCAGCAAGGCGGTTTCAAGCCGGGCGACGAAGTCTTCGGGCATGCCATGCCACGAGCGCTGCGCGCCATCGCCGGGCGGGGCAAACCCTCACTCGGCACCGGCACCCTCGCGGAGTTCGTCGTGGTCGAGGCGGACACCCCGTTCATCGCCCACCGGCCACCATCGCTGCCGGCCGCCGAGGCCGCCGCCCTGGGCACCGCCGGCCTCACCGCCCGCGCCGTCGCGATCACCGCCGCCGTCACACCCGGCGAGCGAGTCCTGGTGATCGGCGCGACCGGCGGCGTCGGCACCACACTGCTCCCCCTGCTCAGCCACGCGCACGCGATCGCCACCGGCCACCCCGCGGACGAGACCTTGCTGCGCAAGCTCGGCGCCACCGAGACCATGGGGTACGCGCAATATCCCCCGAACATCGACGTGGCACTGAACCTGGCCCTGCCGAGCGACCAGCTGGCCGATGTCGCGCGGGTGATCAGACCGGGCGGTCGCCTGTTCACGATCACCTTCCCGTTCCCACGGCAGGAGTGGATCGCCCGCGACGACGTCGAGTTCCGCCTGATCCTGGACAGCGAGGGCACCCTGGGCGGGGCGGCGGAGCTGACCGAGCTGAGGGCGACGATCGCGCACACCTATGCACTGGCCGAGGGGCCGGAGGCCTACCGCGACCTGGCCCATCGGCACAGCGTGGGAAAGTTGGTGATCGCGATGCCCTGAGCGGTGCCGGCCCCGTGAACCGGCACCACCCAGAGCATCAGCGGATCAGGGCATCAGCGAATCAGGGCAGGGTCCAGCGCTGGTTCGCGCCGGCGAAGCAGTCCCAGATCTGCAGGCGGGTTCCGTTCGCCGAGCTGTTGTTCTGCGCGTCCAGGCATCGTCCGCTCACCGGGTTGCGCAGGGTGCCGTCGGAAGCGGCCTGCCACGCCTGCGCCCCGGTGCCGTTGCAGTCGTAGATCTGCACGAGCGAGCCGTTCGCGACACCGGCGGCGTTGACGTCCAGGCACTTGCCGAGCGCCCGGATGGTGCCGTCGGTGCCGACGGTCCAGGTCTGCGCACTCGTGCCGTTGCAGTCGTAGATCTGCACGGCCGTGCCGTTGGCGCTGCTGGCCGAGGCGACGTCGACGCACTTGCCGCCGATCCCGGTGATCCGTCCGGTCCGGCCGGTCGGCGGCGGGTTGCTGCCCATCACGGTCTCGTAGATCGCGCTGACCAGCGAATTCGACCCGGTGGCGTCCTGCGACAGCTCCCAGTTCATGATGCCGCCGGCGTTCGCCAGAGCCCACTGGGTCTTACGCCGGACGGTCGGCAGGCCGTTGTAGCACTCACCGGACGGGGTGCAGTCCCGGTTCGCGTTGGCCGGGTCCTGGGCGACCAGCTGGGCGTACGTGAGGTAGCCGGGCCGGCTGTAGAACGGCACACCCAGCACGGTCTTGGCCTTGGGCAGGCCACGGTTCTTCCAGAAGTTGGCCGCGTTGATCGACCAGTCGTAGTTGGCGTGCGGGCTCCCACCGTCGTACGCCATGATGTTGAGCCAGTCGACGTACCCGAACACGGCCGGCTGCACCCCGTTGGCGGTGCCGCCCTCGCTGACCACGGCCGCGGTCAGCAGCTTGCCCTCGTTGTGCAGGGCGGTGCTGAGCTGGCCCATCAGCGCGGTGTAGTTGTTGCCCGACGTGCCCGGGTCCGGGTACTCCCAGTCCATGTCGACACCGTCCAGGCCGTACTGACGGACCGTGCTCATCACCGTGTTGACGAACGTGGTGCGGGTGCCGGAGTTCGCGGCGAGCGACTCGAAAGCGGAGTCGTTGCCGTCGTTCCAGCCACCGATCGCCAACGAGATCTTGACGTTGTTCTGATGCCCGAGGGTGACGAGCTGCTGAAGCTTCGCGGTGTTCTCGATGGGCTGCAGCGTGCCGTTGGCGTTGGGCAGGGCGAACGAGTAGTTGATGTGGGTCAGCTTGCCGAACTGAATGCTGGTGACGTTGCCGGCCCACGACGGCATGTACCCGACGCTCTTGAACCCGTTGGGCAGCACCACAGCCTGCGCGGCACCACCGCCGGCGACCGCAAGGCCGGTACCGGCCAGGACAACCGCGAGCGCCGCGGCGACCGATCTTCTGATGTTCATGGGGAACGCGACCCTTCATGGGGGATGACCAGGGGCGCGTAAATGTTAAGAAGATTAACAGATATTGGTCAATGCAATCCCCCGGTTCCGCAACAAAATGACGTGTTACATAGGCCCGTCGCCGGGCGGCGCTGGCCGACGACTGGGTGCGATAGCCGAGTCGGAACTTAGAACGTCGGCTAGTGCCCCGTCTTTGGACGTTGGCCGTGTAATCCGTCGGTTTTGGTCGGGTGTCGGGCAGGCTGTTCCTCTTGCTGTTTGTGGGAGGTGATGCCAGGTGGGCCGACGCCCGGAAGTATTCGTGCGGGCTCTGTCGATGTCTGAAGGCCAGCGGCTGCAGAGGATCACGCGTACCGCGAAGGACCCGGTCAAGCTGCGCCGGGCGATCGTCGTGCTGATGTCTGCCCAAGGCCAGCCGGCAGCGGACATCGCGTACCTGCTCAAGGCCACCGACGACTACGTCCGCGACGTGATCCACGCGTTCAACGACAGGGGGTTCGACGCGCTGAACCCAAAATGGAGAGGGGGCACACCGAACAAGATCAGCCGCGATCGGCGACTACATCCGATGGCACAACCAGCGAGCCCGACCGAAAACCGGATACGCGACCGACTCCAAGATCCGCCACCCGGATTACCCCTTCAAAGCCGCATGACGAGGCACTAGCCGACGATGGTCGACGCAGATCGCCGTTTGACGGCCCAGCTACTGTCCGGACGACGGGGACGACCCGAGGCTCGGCGCGACCAGTGACGAGACCACTGACCTCAACCGTCCTCCCCGCCAGGCTTGGCTGGAATCTCGTCGCGCACGCCCCACTGGACGGGGCTTCGCCTGCCGGGTCCAGTTGGAGCGCCCCACCGGACGAACGACCTGGGCCCGGCAGGCGTGGTCTGGCCTGCTGTCGATGTGTGACGGGAAGAATGGTGGACTAGCTGCGTCTCCGTGGGAGTGGGGCGAGGGGACTAGCTAGCGAAATCCCCCCGTCACACCACTGCGTCACGAGATCTGTAACTTGCGAGTCCGCGTTTCTAGACCCTAAGAAGTCAAGGACACTTCGCCTAGCCGGTGACCGACCTAGGCGCGCATGCATCAGTTGATGAAGAATTGATCCGCGCTTCATGTGCGACAGCCTCCCATTGAAGGCTTCCCTCTCGCCGAATCGGGCTAAGATATCCTCCGCCACGGGCAGAATGAGCGTTGCGGTGAACGCTCCAAATTCCTCATTCCATGCCCTGATTCCCCCAGTTGCTTTCGAATTGCGACACGCATCAGCCATCATTCTGGCGTCGTCTTCGTCGGAGTTGAGCCATGGAACCTTTGAATTGAGCAATGCAGGTACCGCGCTTTTAATGCATTCCTCAATGTAGCCATCTCGCCAAGTGTCATAATCTGCGGTAAGCCAGCGGTACAACAAAGGCGCTCGACCCGCACGGCTGGCAACCCTATACGCGATGAGGCCTCCGTAACCCCTAGTTGAGATTACGTTGGCAATATCCATGCGGCCAGCCGTCGCTCGAAGTACATCGACCCATGCATGCCTTGTCGCTGCCCGCTCGAATTCGGGCTGAAAGTCCTCAAACAGGCTTTTTTGCAGGGCCCTCCAGTACAGAGTCTCTTCTCTTGAGAGACTCGTAGGGATGCGTAAGTCAAGCTCCCCCAGAAAGACGATGCACTTCAGATCGATTTCATCGAAATGAGATTTAGCCTCGAAATACTCTCGAACTGCCTTGCTGACCATCGCACGATTCTCACTAGCGCAGCTCATTAGACCGCTCCAGGCAGCCTGCACGCTTCGACGCTCATCCATCACCGAAATTCGATCGTGCTCTATCACCGCGCTTACCGTGCTGCTTACGACTGACGGCCGAGGAACAACGAAGGCTAAACTCCGGGCCGCGAAAGAAATAATGTTCGTATCGGTCGAAAACTTTCGGCCCTCGCGCGCAGTATCCTTAGCCGATACAAATTGATAATAGGCATCTAGCAAGCGCGTGAGAAAGTCATCGCTTCCGTCCTCCACATTATTGCCAAGAAGCTGCAATGCCAGTTGCGCCACCATGTCCCACTGCTCATTCTCAATCTTAGGCAGAAGGGAGGCAAACAATGCGTCTGCTGAGGAGTTAAGGCGAACGAGTTGATTTGCGGCGAAGAATTCTAAGAAAGTCCTATGAGTGAAGCCGTAAAGTTCCTGCTGGCGATCGCTCCCGACATCCGTAAGAACCCATGCGCGACCGGTGCAGAATTCAATAAATTGAATAGCGGCGTTTTCCGCATCCGCCTCATCAGAAAAACGCTTCTCGTGTAGATAATCGGTCATAAACTTTACCAGTTCTGACCGCTTCAATCCCATATCGTACTTCGGATTAGCGAACATCCACAGCGCGAGCGCGTTGAGCGCGAATCTAACGTGCGCGTCAAATGGCAAAGGGGAGACTATTCCCCGCTGCTTGTCCCATCGCTCAAAAAGAAGCTCTGCGCACTTTCTATAAACTTCAGGGCGATTCGCCGGGATGTAATGCTCACTTGAGTAGATGCCGCACATAAGGGAGAGCATCAGTGGGTTAGTCCTAAGGTCAGCGACATACTCACTGTCTGCTATGAATGCGCGTGCGAGATCCTCTCGGTTCATTTTGTTGACTGAGTCGTCAAGGGCGAACCACTTCCGTGCGTATTCGGAAACCTGCGCTGGCCCTAGCGGAGCAAGAGTGAAGGCTTGAAACATCATCTCGTCTAGAGGCGCTTGCTCATAGCCAACCTCACGTGTCGTCACGAGTATCGGAACTGTCGGGTAGCGCCTCGCGAAGCTCTCGACACTCGCAACGAGTTGCTGGCGAACGGAAATATCGATCAATTCATCAAGGCCATCGAATATAACATGAGCTTTCCCGTTCAGGAGTAGATACTCTACTCCGCCAGGTGGTGGTTCGATATTGTAATTCGCACGACATACCGCTTCTAGGTAGGACGCGATAGTTTGCTGCCCCTCCTGAATTACCTCGCTGTAATCCCTCAAGACCACGAGCAAAGGCACAGTGGGACTTCCGGGTTTCGCTGAGAGGCGTGCTAGATCCCAAGTAAATTTCAACGCCAAAGTTGATTTCCCGCCGCCAGGGTTACCAAGGATAACGGCCCGAGGGGCAGAACCTATCGCTTCTTTTACTGCGACTTGATTATTGACATGATCCTTCGAATCCAAAACTACTGGGCTTAATAGTGGGTCCACGAATAGTTGCCGATAGGGAACTTTTCGGGTGGTGCCTGCATGGGGCAGTTTCATACTGGAATGCGCGCTGCGAATTTGCTCTCTAAGTTGCTGCTCAAATGCGTGCACATTTTTCAGGGAACCGAGATTTTTCAGAAGGTCTGTATTCCGAACAGAAGCTTCGCCGGCTGCAGCCGACGAAGCGACGGCGAGAGCGCGCAATTCCGGCTTACCCGAGATGAGATCACCCTGCACCGCTGGGTGCGAGATTATAGATTGACTTACAACGCCGAATATAATGTCACCGATTGCTGAACAATCCTGTGCGCCCACCGACGAAACGTGCAACAATATACTTTGCTTCAATTCTGACTTGATTACTGACGCCTCTACGATCTGCCCCTTCCTTCGGGCCGAGTGAGGCGTTATTTCCAGAGCTAGTCGTGCGCAAATGTCGGCGAAATCTGCCGAATCCAAGTATTCGGCTAACTCCTTCGCCGCCTCGGGGTCTAGGTCAGGAATAGTAGTCAAGCTGGGAATCAGGGTTTTGGCCACGCTAGAGTTTGCGCGCGTCTTCTTTAAGCGAGACCGTTCTTGCCACGAGGAAAAGCCTAATGATGCCGCCTTGGCGCAGGAAGAGCCGACGATTTTCCCAAGTGCCGGACCGACAGTCTTAATGAGGATGGGTTCTAGTCCAGTCAGCATTACTCTCCAACATGTCGATCCGGTTCAAAGCACCTCAAAGGCTCTCTCAGCCTCCTGTGGCTACTGTGGAACATCGACAGTGCTGTCCACAAGCCCCGAAACGGGGCAGAGGCGTTCCCGCATCGACCAGTCACAACCTGGAGCTCACTGTGATCAACCCAAATCTAGTCAGGCTGGTCCTCATCAGACGTCTCGCCAAGTGCGTCCCGTGCCACCGCGAGTGCCCGCTCTGCCTCGACGGCATTGCCAGCAACCGCGTGCAACCACGCAATCGCTCGCCCAGCAGCGCGCAGCCCAGGTGGGGTAACGTCTCCTGCGGCCAGCCTCGACGCTCTGGCGGGTTGCTACGGCAGCCGCCTTGCCATCCGGACGCTGCTGGTGAGCAAGATACGCAAGGGCGTTTCCCGCTAGGGCGGAGTCTCCGGCCTCCTCGGCTGCGTGACGACTCGTTTGGTAGAGCTTGCGCGACTGCTGACGATCGCCCGCGTCGAAGGCGGCCCAGCCAGCCTGCAGGGCCTGCTCCGGAAGAACGGAGAGCAGTTCCTTTCGCACCCTCTCCGAGTAGCTGCTCCGGGCCCGGGGAGCCAGGCCCAGCAGGCTTCCTGGGATACGCAGCGCGTCCGCAATCTGGGTGATCTTTGCGTACGTTGAGATACCTCCCTCGCCTTTGGCAAGAATACCTACCCGTTCGGGCTTTATCCCGCGTGCTTCCGCGATCTGCGAGTAGCTGATGCCGGCCCATTTTCGGTGAGCGCGAAGACAGTTCCGGAATCATGATCGCCAATAGCGCGCTGCATGTCCTCGCGTTCGAGCATGTCAGCCGGGAGGGCAGTAGGCGGTGATGATCAGTTACTCTTCCTCCTCGCTCGCTGCACACCTGATCAAGAATCCGTCGCGGCGCATCGGCGCCAATGAACGTGTGCCCATCATGGGTACATCCGGCGGGCGATCGACGCTTCCTCGACGACCTCGCGGCCACGGACGGCCCCACGGAGCCGGTGACCTCGAACTATGCAGGGCACCAGCTCCCTCCGGAAACTGACGGATTACATCACCCCGGGGTAGGTACCGCTTTGGCATGGCCATCTATATTGCCGAGTGTCGATCCCGGGTGGTGGGGTAGGTGCACCATCCCCCTGATCTCGGAGGTCGTTCATGCGACGACGTTCCCTCGCGGCCTTCGCAGCGGTCACGCTCTGCGCGACTGCTGCGCTCACCGCGTCCGCCCCCGCCGGGGCGGGGCCGGTTCCTGACCCCGCCGCCGAATACGAGATCTATGACGTGCGCACCGAAGCGCAACGTAACAAGATCGCCCGCGCCGGCGCCGCCATCGAGGACATCGAGCACGGCGTCGCGGCCGTCACCGCGACCGGCGCCGAGGTCAGCAAGCTGCGCAAACTCGGCTTCACCGTCGAGGAAGCCGCGGCCGAGGGCGACATCGGCACCCTCGACTTCCCGTCCGCGGACTCGGCGTACCACAACTACGCCGAGATGATCGCCAAGGTGAACGCGGCCGTCGCGAACTACCCGGCGATCGCCAGCAAGAAGGTTCTGGGCAAGTCGTACGAGGGCCGCGACATCGTGGCCGTGAAGATCTCCGACAACGTCGCCACCGACGAGTCCGAGCCCGAGGTGGTCTACCAGGCCAACCACCACGCCCGCGAGCACCTCACCGTCGAGCAGGCGGTCTACCTGCTGGCCCAGTTCACCAGCGGGTACGCCACCGACAGCCGGATCAAGACGATCGTGGACAGCCGCGAGATCTGGATCATCCCGTCGGTCAACCCGGACGGCTCCGAGTACGACGTCGCCACCGGCAGTTACCGCTCGTGGCGCAAGAACCGGCAGCCGAACAGCGGTTCCAGCTACGTCGGCACCGACCTGAACCGCAACTACTCCTACAATTGGGGTTGCTGCGGCGGCTCGTCCGGCAGCACCTCGTCGGCCACCTACCGCGGCCCGTCGGCGTTCTCCGCCCCAGAGACCAAGGTGATCCGCGACTTCTACAACAGCCGGGTCGTCGGCGGCGTCCAGCAGGTCAAGACCGTGATCGACTTCCACTCGTACTCGAAGCTGGTGCTCTGGCCCTACGGTCACACCACCGCGGACACGGCCACCGGCATGACCGCCGACCAGAACAACGTGTTCGCCACGTTCGGCCGCCAGCTGGCCGCCACCAACGGTTACACACCGCAGCAGTCCAGCGATCTCTACATCACCGACGGTGACTCGCTCGACTGGCTGTGGGGCGTCCACAAGATCTTCGCGTACACGTTCGAGCTCTACCCGGGCAGCGCGTCGGGCGGCGGCTTCTACCCGCCGGCCAGCGTCATCCCGACCGAGACCGCCCGCAACCGCGAGGCCGCGCTGCGAGTCGCCGAGGTCGCGGACTGCCCGTACAAGGTGATCGGAAAGCAGTCGACGTACTGCTGATAATGAAGTCATGAGCATCGACGTCGCCACGGTGCGGAAGCTGGTGAGGACCCAGTTCCCCGAGTGGGCCCATCTGGACGTGCGCCAGGTGCCCTCACACGGAACGGTCAACGCCATCTTCCGCATCGGCGACGGCCTCACCGCCCGTTTCCCCCTCACCGGGGGAAACAACCCCTCCCCTGCCGAGATCCAGGAGATCCGGATCGGTCTTCAGAGCGAGGTGTACGCCTCCAAGCGGCTGCTCGGCCGGACCAGATTCGCCACACCCGCTCCGGTGGCCCTCGGCGAACCGGGTCCCGGATTCGCACTGCCGTGGACCGTGCAGACCTGGTTGCCGGGCACCGTCGCCACCGACGCCGATCCGGGTGACTCGGTGGAGTTCGCGCACGACCTGGTCGAGCTGATCACCGAACTACGGGCGGCCGGCACCGAGGGCGACACGTTCCACGGGCCGGGTCGTGGTGGCGTGCTGGCCGATCACGACGCCGGCGTCCAGGCGAATCTGACCGCCAGCGAGCGGCTTTTGCGCGTACCCAAGCTGCGGACCTTGTGGGACGCCATGCGGGAGTTGCCTCGCGGCAGTGACCCCGATGTGATGACGCACAGTGACCTGATGCCGGGCAATGTCCTGGTGACCGAAGGTCGCCTGGACGGCGTGCTGGATGTCGGCGGGTTCGGGCCGGCCGAACCGGCGCTGGAGCTGATCGGCGCCTGGCATCTGCTCGAAGCCGGGCCCCGCAAGATCGTGCGCGAGGGCCTGAACTGCGACGACGCGGAGTGGGCGCGCGGGCAGGCGTGGGCGTTCGAGCAGTCGATGGGTCTGGTCTGGTTCTACGAGCACACGAATCCGGTGATGAGCGGGATCGGCCGGCGGACCCTGGACCGCATCCTGGCCGACCCCGCGGTCTGACTCACCAGCTCAGATATTGGCTCTTCCAGACGGCGAAGTGTTCGCCGAACTCCTCCTGGGCCGCGGCGACGATGTCGTCCGGCTCGCCGGCCGGGGCGAGGCCGAACGTCTCGTCCAGCCAGGCGACGTAGGCGTCGTGGTGCTCGGTGTGGTCGTCGTCCTCGTCGCGGTAGAAGTAGACCTGTTCGTGGTCGACGCTCGGCTCGCTGTCGAACGCGAGCAGCTGGAACAGCTCGCGCACGGTGCGGGCGATCACGTGCTCGCCGCCCTCGTCGCCGAAGACGATCACCGGCAGGGTGGCGAGGTCGGCGCGGTCGTCGATCCTCCACAGCGCGTAGAAGGAGCCGCCGCCGGTGGCACGGGCGAACGGCAGCAGCGCGGCCAGGAATGCCGGGTCCTTGGACCAGCCGGAGGCCAGGCCCGAGCCGGGGTCGTTCCAGTCGTCCAGGCCGAAGCACTCGGAGTACGACTCGTACCCGAAGCGGTCCTGGAAGGCCTTGAGCGCGTTGAGGTCGGGAACCGGCGAGTAATCGGTGCTCACGCCGCCCGAGACTACCGAACCCACGCTCGGCGATATGAGCGACCTGAGATTTAAACATTTGCACATATGAATGACAGGATCCTCTCAGCGGCGCTACCCACAGGGCGCGCCCTGACTGAGGAGGACCCCCAGATGCGCAGATGGCGAACCCTTCTGGCGACGGTGGCGGCAGCGTTCACCGCGGCCACCATGGGCGTGCTGGTCGCACCCACGTCAGCCGTGGCGGACGACGTCACCCCGTACGTCGTCGGTGGCACCCGCGCCACCTTGGGCGAGTTCCCGTTCATGGTGCGGCTCTCGATGGGCTGCGGCGGCGCGCTCTACAGCTCGACGCTGGTGCTCACGGCCGCGCACTGCGTCAGCCGTACCGGCGCCAACACGTCGATCACCGCCACCCTCGGCGCCATCGACCTGCAGTCGAGCACCCGGGTCACCCGCAAGTCGAACTACGTCTACCGGGCGCCCGGATACACCGGCGCCGGTGACGACTGGGCGTTCATCCGCCTCGCCAGCCCGGTCACCGGGATCGCCACCCTGCCGATCGCCACGTCGACCGCGTACGACTCGGGCACCTTCACGATCGCCGGCTGGGGCGCCGCCAGTGAGAGCGGTGCGCAGCAGCGCTACCTGCTCAAGGCCACTGTCCCGTTCGTCAGCGACACCACCTGCAACTCCAGCGCGATGTACGGCGGCGAGGTGATCGCGGCCGAGGAGATCTGCGCCGGGTACACCGCCGGTGGCGTCGACACCTGCCAGGGCGACTCCGGTGGCCCGATGTTCCGCCGCGACGCCGCCAACGCCTGGATCCAGGTCGGCATCGTGAGCTGGGGCGACGGATGTGCCCGCCCGAACAAGCCGGGCGTGTACACCCAGGTCAGCTACTTCTCCTCGGCGATCCGGTCGGCCGCGACGAGCCTCGGCGGCTGACGAGCCCTTGGTGGCCGGCAGACACCGAGACATGATCGGGAAATGCCGGAGCTGAGGACCGTACCGTTGAAAGAGCTGGAACTGGCACTGCGGGTGTGGCGGGCCGCCGAGAGCGGCCACCCACCCGCGGTGCTACTTCCCGCTACGGGCAAAACCTCGTCCGATTGGGATCAGGTCGCCGCCGGCCTCGCGGCCGGGCGGGCGGTCATCGCGGTCGATCTGCGCGGGCACGGCGCGAGCTCCTGGCCCGGAGAGTACGGCCTGGACCTGCTCGCCTCGGACGTCATCGGCATCCTCGACCATCTTGCCCTCGGGCGCGTCGACCTGTTCGGGCACTCCCTCGGCGGCCTCGTGGCCTGCCTCGTCGCGTCGTCGCGACCGGATCTGATCCGCCGGCTGGTCCTGGAGGACATCGGCGTGCCGCACCCGCGAACGCCCGGGTTGCCGGAGCGGCCGGAGGGCGAGCTGCCGTTCGACTGGCGGATGGTCGAGCAGGTCAGGCCCCAGATCGACAACCCGGACCCGGCCTGGCCGACCGTCTTCGACACGATCACCGCGCCGACGCTGGTGGTCGCGGGCGGCGCGTCGAGCCCGGTACCGCAGCAGCACGTGGCCGAGCTGGCGTCACGCCTGGCGGACGCCCGCCTCGTCACGATCGAAGCCGGTCATCTGGTCCACGCGGCCGAACCGGCCGCCTACCTCTCCACCGTCACCGAGTTTCTGGACGGCTGACCCGGGCAACCCGGTCACATGGACATTCGTCATCGCGTGGCGATCGTGACCGGCGGCGCTTCCGGAACCGGCCGGGTGATCGCTTCCCGCCTGTCCGATCTCGGCGCCACCGTGATCGTCGCCGACATCGCCGACGGCACGGACGTCACCACCGACGCCGGCCGTGCCGAGATCCTGGACTCCGCCTCGCGCGCCGGCGGACCACACATCCTGGTCAACAACGCGGGCGGCTGGAGCCCGTCGGGCCTCGGCTTTCCCGACGCCTCCCCGCACGACTGGCGCACGGCCCTGGAACTCAACCTCGGCGCCCCGATGGCGCTGACCCAGCTGTGCCTGCCGATCATGGCCCGGCTGGGCGGCGGCGCGGTGGTCAACATCGCGTCCGAGGCCGCTCTCGGCGACGAGCCTTACGGCTCGCCCGAATACGCCGCGGCGAAAGCCGGGTTGATTCGCTTCAGCACGTCGGTCGCTCAGACCCAGGGGGTACGGGTCAACTGCCTCGTCCCGGGATGGATCGGCCTGGACCGGGCGCATGCCCAGGTCGCCGCTCTGAGTCCGGCGGAACAAGCCGCGCTGCCGCCGCTGATCCCCCCGGAGGAGGTGGCTGACGCGGTGGTCGAGATGATCGCCAACGATGCGCTGGCCGGAAAGGTCGCCGTCCTGGAGGGCGGCCGGCCGCGTCGTCTGCGGTGAGCGAGATGCGGGGGCCTCGTGGGCGCCCCCGCATCTCTCGCTCGCTGTCCTTACTTCTTGGCCGCGGGCTCCGCAGCCTCGTCGGCGGCACCCTCGTCGGCGGCACCGGCTTCCTCGGCGGCACCGGCTTCGTCGGCACCTTCCTCAGCAGCGCCTTCCTCAGCAGCGCCTTCCTCAGCAGCGCCGGCTTCCTCGGCGCCCTCTTCAGCGGCGCCTTCCTCGGCAGCGCCCTCGTCGGCAGCGCCGGCACCGGCGACTACCTTGGCGTCGGCCAGGGCGAGGCAGGCCTGGAGCAAGGTGCGCTGGGCGGAGGCGACAGCGGCCGCAGCGGCGGCTACATCCTCGGCAGCTCCGGCTTCCTCGGCAGCACCGGCCTCTTCCTCAGCAGCACCGGCCTCTTCCTCGGCGGCACCGGCTTCTTCCGCCGCGCCGGCCTTCTCCTTCTCCTTGGCGGCGGCCTTCTTCAGGACCTTGGCCCACTTCTTCGCCTGGGCCTTGTTCTCGGCCTTCGCCGCGGCGGCGTCCTCAGCAGCGCCGGCCTCCTCGGCGGCGCCGGCTTCCTCAGCAGCACCCTCTTCAGCGGCGCCCGCTTCCTCGGCCGCACCGGCCTCAGCGGCTGCCACATCAGCGGCGAACGTGTCGCAGGCGGCTTCGAGGGCCACCGCCGAGTCGGCGGCCGCTTCCTCCGGCGCCTGCGCCTCGACCGGCGCCAGCTCCTCGCCGTCACAGATCACTGATCCGGCATTGACCTGTAGTTCGGTGCACTGCGACACGTCGAACTGCTGGCCGTCCACACTCACCAGATCGGCGGCTTTCGTCTCGGTTCCGGCCGAGGCCAGCTGGACTCCGCCGATACCGGTGGCGACCAGTACTCCGGCGACGATCACCGCTCCGATCGTCTTTCGCCGGTTACCGTCGTTGCGTCGGTAAGCGCGAGACCTCATGATCACTCCTCGTCGTGGACGTCGATGTCACCCCGGTCGGGGGCACATACGGGCCACAACGGGCGAGCGGTTCAACCCGAAATCGCAGCCGTCTCTGGAGGCCGCACAAACACGCAGGTCAGCGCACTGCTTGGGAAACCCTGTGAATCTCACACGGCGGGTGGTTCCGGCAAGCCCTCGTCAGTCCGGGGAGTCGAGGTTGCCCCCGTCTTGGTGAGATCGGCATTCTTCGCCCCGCGAATGAGGGCACACTGACCGCATGACGCAAACCCTCGCTCCGGCAGCTGCCGAGGTGGTTTGGAGCCGGGCGTACGCCGACCTCGGCGACGGCCCCGGCGACCGGCACCTCCGGGCGCTGCTGCTGGTCCACGGCATCGTCACCAACTGCGGCCCGGCGCACGCCGCCACCAGCTGCGAACCCGACGAGCTCACCGCCGCCGCGCTGGCCTGCCGATACCTCGGGCTGGACGGCCTCGACCTGATCGTCGGGGATCTGCCGGCCGCGACCGCGAGCGAGGACGCGGAGCGGCGGGTCGACGCCGCGTACTACGAACTGGTGCCCGGCGACTCCACGATCCGCCAGGCGTTCGAGGCCCGGTACGCGAGGTCGCCCGAGGACTTCGAGGTGATCACCGCCCGGCGGTTCCCGAGGTACCGGACCGCCGAGATCTGAGGGTTCAGCACCATTCCTTGGCCTGTTTCAGCCAGGGCGCCACGTTCACGGTGACCGGGACGCCGCGGTCGTCACCGGCTGCGTCGGTGAGCCGAACCGTGGCCACCACCTGCTCGGACGTGAACGAGCACTCGGTCATCACCCGGACGCCGAAGGCGGCGCTGCCGTGCGAGGCGATCTGACTGGGCCACCCGCTGTCGTCCAGAGTGAACCCGGCCGCCCGTGCCGACAGCCCTTCCACCCGGACCGGCGACGGCCCGGCGTTGATGACGGTCATGTGCCCGATCACGTGTACCGAGTACACCACGCGGTCGGCGACAGCGGCCGGGCTCACACCGTCGCCCTGCCAGCCGCTCAGATCCGGCACCATGATCAGGGAAACCGTGGACGCGTCGGCGCGTTCCTGCCAGCGGTGCATCCCCAGCCCGCCGAGTGCGGCGCCGACCGCCAGCAGGGCCACCGCCGCGAGAATCGTCCGGATACGCCCGGCCGGTGGCGTCTTCTCCGCGCCGGGTTGTTCGTCCAGGTCGATCAGCGTCGTCACCCGGACATCATGGACAGCTGCGGCAAGGGCTAGGAAGTGATTCTCCCGAATGGACAGGTTCATCTATGCTGCGCTCACCATTTCGACGCGTTCAGCACGGGGGAGTTTCATGACGCGTTCATCGCATGCTGCCCGCATAGGGATCATTCTTCTCACCACGATCGGCGCCGGCGTTCTCGCGTCGCCCGCCCAGGCCGCGTCCACCGGCGTGGTCTCGGTCGTCAAGACCAGCCAGGTCAAGTACACGGCCGGCTCCGGCAAGGCCAACAAGGTCGTCATCACCCGGTCCGGAAAGACCGTCACGATCGACGACAAATACAAGATCAAAGCCGGCAAGGGCTGCAAAGCCGTCAAGGGCGACAAGACCAAGGTCCGCTGCAAGCTCACCAAGAACCCGACCAAGGTCCTGGTCTACACCGGCAGCAAGAACGACAAGGTCACCAACAAGACCGGCATTCCGTCGCTGGTCGAAGGCGGCAGTGGCAACGACGTCCTGATCGGCGGCACCGGCGCCGACATCCTCGGCGGCGGTTCGGGCACCGACAAGATCTACGGTGGCGCGGGCAACGACTACCTGCCCGGCGGCGCCGGCAACGACAAGATCTACGGTCAGGCCGGCAACGACGACCTGGACGGCAACGCGGGCGCCGACACGCTGTACGGCGGTGGCGGCAACGACTGGCTCTACGGCGACTACGAGGTCCACGGCAAGGCGGGCAACGACAAGCTGTACGGCGAGTCCGGCAACGACTGGCTCGAGGGTGGGCTCGGCAACGACTACCTCTCCGGCGGCACCGGCAACGACAACCTCGACGGCGACGTCAACCCGGAGGACACGACCAGCGTCTTCGGCGCGGACGTGTTCTCCGGCGGCGCCGGCACCGACACGGTCAGCTACGGCGGCCGCGGCCGCGTGGTCGCCGACCTGAGCGGGTCAAAGGGCAACGACGGCCAGGTCGGTGAGGGCGACACCGTCCGTTCCGACGTGGAGAACCTGTCCGGCGGCGACGGTGACAACATCTTCACCGGCAACAACGCCGCCAACGTCCTCTCCGGCGGCGAGGGCGACGACGTCTTCCGCGGCGGTGGCGGCAACGACACCCTCGCCGGGAACTACGGCGCGAACGCCCTCTACGGCGAGGCCGGCGACGACAAGATCTACAGCCGGTCCCCCGTCGACCCGCCGCACACGTACGACGGCGACAAGGTCGACGGCGGAGCGAACACCGCGGCCGGCGACCTCTGCTACGTCAGCCCGGTCGACACGGTCACCGGCTGCGAGCGGCTGGGCTGATCAGCCTCGGGGCCGGCTCCTTTCCGGGAGCCGGCCCCACCCTTTCTCACGACATCGCGTCTCGCACGGGGGAGTTTCATGACGCGTTCATCGCATGCTGCCCGCATAGGGATCATTCTTCTCACCACGATCGGCGCCGGCGTTCTCGCGTCGCCCGCCCAGGCCGCGTCCACCGGCGTGGTCTCGGTCGTCAAGACCAGCCAGGTCAAGTACACGGCCGGCTCCGGCAAGGCCAACAAGGTCGTCATCACCCGGTCCGGAAAAACCGTCACCATCGACGACAAATACAAGATCAAAGCCGGCAAGGGCTGCAAAGCCGTCAAGGGCGACAAGACCAAGGTCCGCTGCAAGCTGACCAAGAACCCGACCAAGGTCCTGGTCTACACCGGCAGCAAGAACGACAAGGTCACCAACAAGACCGGCATCGCGTCCGTCCTCGACGGTGGCACCGGCGCCGACAAACTGTACGGCGGAACCGGCAACGACACCCTCTTCGGCGGCTCGAGCGCCGATTACCTCGGCGGCGGCAGCGGTCATGACAAGCTGTACGGCCAGACCGGTGACGACAGCCTCGCCGGCGAGCACGGCAACGACACGCTCTACGCCGGCAGCGGCGCGGACCGGCTGCTCGGCGACAGCTTCTATTACGCCGACCGGGGCCACGACAAGCTCTACGGCGAGTCCGGCAACGACATGCTCGAAGGCGGTTACGGCAACGACCGGCTCGAAGGCGGCACCGGCGACGACCGGCTCGAAGGCGACGTCAACCCGGAGGACTCCGGGAACGAGCACGGCTCCGACGTCATCCTCGGTGGACCGGGTGTCGACTCCGCGGACTACTACCGCGGCAAGGCGATCGTCGATCTCGACGGCTCGGCCGGCGACGACGGCGAACCGGGTGAGCGCGACACCGTCGGTGCCGACGTGGAGAACCTGTCCGGCGGCGACGGTGACAACATCTTCACCGGCAACAACGCCGCGAACGTCTTCTACGGCGGCGAGGGCGACGACGTCTTCCGCGGTGGCGGCGGCAACGACAAGCTCTACGGAAGCTACGGTGCGAACGCCCTGTACGGCGGCGACGGTGACGACGAGATCTCCGCCCGGTACGCCTTCGATTCCCCGCACACGCTCGACGGCGACGTTGTCGACGGCGGGGCGAACACCGCAACCGGCGATCTCTGCCACGTGAGCCCGATCGACGTCGTCACCAACTGCGAGAGGCTGGACTGATCATGATGATCTCCCGCATCGGCATGGTCCTGCTCACCACGATCGGCGTCGGTGTCCTCGCCGCGCCGGCGCAGGCCGCGTCCACCGGCGTCGTCTCGGTCTCCAAGACGACCCAGGTCAAGTACACGGCCGGCTCCGGCAAGGCCAACAAGGTCGTCATCACCCGCTCCGGCAGGACCGTCACGATCGACGACAAGGTCAAGATCAAGGCCGGCAAAGGCTGCAAGACCGTCAAGGGCGACAAGACCAAGGTCCGCTGCAAGCTCACGAAGAACCCGACCCGGGTCCACGTCCAGGCCGGCAGCAAGAACGACACGGTTGTGAACAAGACCGGGATCCGGGTGACGCTGGAGGGCGGCTCCGGCAACGACATCCTGGTCGGCGGGTCCAACCTGGACCGGTTGTTCGGTGGGTCCGGCGCCGACAAGCTCTACGGCGGCGACAACAACGACGTCCTGTACGGCGGCACCGGCAACGACAAGCTGTACGGCCAGGACGGTGGCGGCGACTACCTGTACGGCGACGAGAACGACGACGCCCTGTACGGCGGTGAGGGTGACGACAAGATCTTCGGCGGCGCCGGCAACGACAAGCTGTACGGCGAGCGGCACTACGACAAGCTCGAAGGCGGCGCCGGCAACGACTACGTCAACGGTGGCGCCGGCAGCGACATCCTCTGGGGCGACGTCAAGAACGCGCCGGCCGTGATCGGCGCCGACGTGATCCTCGGCGGCCCGGACAACGACACCGTCAACTACGACCGGCCCCAGGCGACCGCCGACCTCGACGGCGTCAAGGGTGACGACGGCGCGCCCGGCGAGGGCGACACCCTCGGCACCGACGTGGAGAACCTCGCCGGCAACGGCGCCGGCGATTACACCTTCACCGGCAACAACGCCGACAACCTGCTGTGGGGCGCCGCGGGTGACGACGTCATCCACGGCGGTGGCGGCGACGACGACATCCGCGGCAACGCCGGCGCGAACAAGCTCTACGGAAACGCCGGCGACGACAAGATCCACGGCAGCGACTACTACCAGGACGCTGCCGACACGGTCGACGGCGGTGCCAACAGCGAGCTGATCGGCGACCTGTGCTGGGTCAGCAAGCTCGACGTGGCCACCGCCTGCGAGCGACTGCCGTAAAGCGACGGAGAGGGCCGGCACGCCGGCCCTCTCCCCACGATCACGAGAAACGCATCACGAGAACCGCTTCACGAACTCCAGCGCCGTGTCGGCGACAACGCGCCAGCCACTGTCGATGGTCAGCGAGTGCCCCCGCTCCGGGATCTCCACGATCTCGGTGACGCCCGGGTTGTCGCTCTGCTGCTTGTACGACGCGTTCGCGATCGACCACGGCACCGTGTGGTCCTTCTCCCCCGAGATGATCAGCAGCGGGCCCCGCGACGGGTTGCCGGTGTCCACCTTCGCCTCGGTCCACGGGTTGACGTTCGCGGTCGCCGCCTGGAACAGCGGCTCGCCGGAGGCCGGCACCGCGAACGTCGCGTACAGCTCACGGGCCTCCTCCTCGCTGACCGCGTTGGCGAACCCGTACCGGAACTGGTCGTAGGTCAGCGGAACCGCCCGGTGGTAGTTCGCCGGGTTGCCGATGACCGCGCTGGCCACCCGCAGCGCCGAGATCGGCAGCGGCAGCACCCCGCGGAACGGCGCCGGGTCGATCGCGACCGAGACCGCCGACAGCCCCCGCCCGGCCGTGATCTGGGTGATCAGCCCGCCGAACGAGTGCCCGATCACCGCGGGCTTACGGTCCAGTTTGGCGACGAGCGAGGCGACGTGATCGGCCACCTGGCCCACGCTCTTGCCGGCGAACACCTCGGGGTGCGCGTTCGCCTCTTCGACGGTGTCCGGGTCGTCGGGCCAGCCGGGCAGCACCGGCGCGTACCCGGCAGCCGCGAACACCTCGGCCCAGCGCTGCCAGCTCGACGGCAGCAGCCACAGTCCGTGCACGAAGACGACCGGCGGTTTCCCGCTGGCGTTGGCCGCTTCGATCTGTTCCAGGTCGGATGCGATGGTCATGCCGGGAGCGTAGGCAGCGCCGGGACCTGCGAAGTTGGCCCTGAGCGCACACCTGTCGTGTCTGCGGGACCGGTCACTGTCACAAAAGCCACGAGCATGCGACGGTAAGAACCGTGCAGCCGACGATGACCACCACCGCGCTGGCCCCGCGGGACCGCGAGGAAGCCGTGCGCTCCCTCGTCTGGGACAGCGTCGTCCGCGTCGAGATCGAACACCACGTGTCCGAAACTGACATGTCGGTGTCGCTCGGTCTCGGTCAGTGCGGCGACCTCGGCGTCTGCCACACCAGGGCCACCCCCACGACGGTACGGCGTACGCCGCGCCTGGCCCGCGAGGACGCCGAGCCGGTCGTCTTCCTCGGCCTGCAACGCTCCGGGAGCAGCATCGTCGTTCAGCACGGCCGGGAAGCGGTGCTGCGGCCCGGCGACTTCGCGATCTACGACACCGCCTCGCCGTACTCGCTGCTCTTCGCCGGCGGCATCGACGCGACGTTCTTCCGGATCCCGCGGGCCGCGCTGGCCCTGCCGGAGGCGCGGCTGCGGGAGGCGAGCGCGGTCCGGTTCGATCGCGGCAACCGGGTCGCGGCGCTGACCTCGGACTATCTGACCCGGCTCGCCGACGAACCGGACCTGCTGGACTCGGCCGGCGTCCTCGCGACGCCGACGGTCGAGCTGATCCGCGCCGCGGTCACCGTCCAGCTCGGCGACGACCGGCTGAGCAGAGCACCGCTCGGCAACACCCTCGCGACCCGGATCCTCGCCGACATCCGCCAGCATCTGTCCGATTCTGATCTGTCACCGGCGGCGGTGGCGGCCCGCCAGCACATCTCGGTGCGCTACCTG
This sequence comes from Actinoplanes lutulentus, assembly GCF_003259845.1. Taxonomy (GTDB): domain Bacteria; phylum Actinomycetota; class Actinomycetes; order Mycobacteriales; family Micromonosporaceae; genus Actinoplanes; species Actinoplanes lutulentus. The sequence continues at coordinate 11,204 of NZ_QLMJ01000020.1, read as the reverse complement.
CACCGCGTCCTGCAGGGCGAGGGCGTGCGGTTCGGCGACTGGGTCCGGCACCGGCGGCTGGAGGGGACGCGGCGCGATCTCGCCGACCCCGCGCTGCGCGCGGCGACGGTCGCTGCGATCGCACGCCGATGGGGGTTGCGCGACGCGGCCCACTTCAGCAAGGCCTTTCGTACGCGGTACGGCCTCACCCCTCGTGACTGGCGCGCCCTGCATCAGTGAAACGGGCCTGCGCCGCCGCGATCTCGCCGGCGTGCTCGACGGCCCACCTGCCGATCGCCAGCACCAGGGGCAGCAGCGACCGGCCCAGTCCGGTGATCCGGTATTCCACCCGGGCCGGTGTCTCGGTCACCTCCCGCTCGATCAGCCCGTCGGCCTCCAGCAGCCGCAGGGTGCGGGTGAGAATCCGCCGGCTGAGGCCCTCGACGGCCCGGTCCAGCTCGTTGAAGCCGTACGGCCGTTCGGCGAGCAGCGCCAGGATCAGCACGCTCCACTTCTCGCCGACGCGGCTCAGCACGCCGGAGACGTCGCAGGTGTCCCGGTCGGCGCGGGTCACGGGAACCTGGATGACCGGTGACATGAATGTGCCTTCTTTCGGGCATCGGGACCGTCTCCCACGATGAAAGCATGCGAACAGCAGCCATCAGAACCGTGGTTATCACCGGCGGCACCCGCGGCATCGGCGGTGCGCTCGCCTCCCGGCTCACGGCGCGAGGCGACCGGGTGGTCGCGCTCGGCAGCGCGGACGCCGACCTTTCTTCGGTACGCGAAACCGAGGACCTCGTGTCCAAGCTGCCCGACCGCATCGACCTGCTGGTCCTGGCGGCCGGCAGCTTCAGCACCCGGCGCCGGGAAACCGCCGAGGGCCTGGAACACACGTTCGCGGTCAGCGTGCTGTCCCGATTCCTGCTGGTGGAGCGCCTGCTTCCGGCTCTGGCCCGGGGCACCGATCCGGTCGTGGTGAGCCTCTGCGGTGTCGGCGGCATCCCGGCCGGCCGGATCCGCTGGGACGATCTCCAGCTGACCCGCGACTTCTCGCTGTTCACGTCCACCATGCAGGGCGCACGCATCCTCGACCTACTCGGCACCGGTTTCGCCGATCGTCATCCGGAGAGCCCGGTCCGCTACGTGCTCTACAACCCGCTCTTCGTGAACTCCGGCATGCACCGGCAACTCGACCAGCCGCTGCGCACGATCGTGGGCGCCGCTGCCTCCGTACTCGGGCAGTCGCCTGATGCGTCGGCGGACCGCCTGGAGCGAGCCATCGATGAGCTGACGGCAGCGAAGCTGACGGCGCTCCGCAGGGGCAAACCGGTGAGCGTGACCACCGGCCCGGCCGACGCGGAGCGCCTGTACGCGGCGTTGGACGGGCTGGTCAGCCGCCGTACATCTGGCTGATCTCGCCGTCGTAGCGGTCGGTGATGATGCGGCGGCGCAGCTTCAGCGTCGGGGTCAGCTCGCCGGTCTCCGGGGTCCAGCCGGCCGGGAGGATGCGGAACGTCTTGATCTGTTCGGGGCGGGCCAGTTTCGTGTTGGCGGCCTCGACCGTCGCGGTGATCTCGGCGAGGACGGCCGGGTCGGCGGCGAGATCTGCCAGGGAGTCGCCGGTCAGGCCGCGGGCCTTCGCCCAGACCGGGACGGACTCCTCGTCGAGGACGATCAGCGCGGTGACGTACGGACGGCGGTCGCCGATCGCGACGGCCTGGGCGATCAGCGGGTGGGCGCGCAGCAGGTTCTCGATCTGGGCCGGCGAGATGTTCTTCCCGCTGGAGTTGATGATCAGTTCCTTCTTGCGGTCGGTGATCGTGAGGTATCCGTCGGCGTCGAGGGTGCCGACGTCGCCGGTGGCGAGCCAGCCGTCGGCGTCGGTGATCGGGTCGATGCCGCCGTCGGCGCGCAGGTATCCGGCGGCGACGAGCGGGCCGCGGACCAGGATCTCGCCGTCCTCGGCGAGCTTGAGCTCCATGCCGGCGTTGATCCGGCCGACCGTCCCGGTGCGGAAGTGGTCCGGGGTGTTGATGGTGGCGGTGCCGGTGGTCTCGGTCATCCCCCAGACCTCGAGCACGTCGACGCCCAGGCTGGCCAGGTAGAGCAGCACCTCGACCGGGATCGGCGCGGCGCCGCTGCCGGCCCAGAGCATGTTGTCCAGGCCGAGTCTGGCGCGCAGCGGCTTGAGCACCTTCTCGTCGAAGGCGGCGTGCGTGGCGGCCAGTTCCGGCGGGACCTCCTGCTCGGCGCCGCGCAGTTTGTAGACGTCGAGCGCGACCTCACGTGCCATGTCGACGGCCGCTTTGACCTGCGGTTCGGCGGCGGCCAGCTGGGCCTGCACGCCGGCCACCATCTTCTCCCAGATGCGCGGCACCCCGAAGAACGAGACCGGCCGGATCGTGACCAGGCCGGCGAGCAGCTTCGTGGGATCGGGGCAGATGGTGACGTGCCCGGTCCGGTAGATCGGGTTGTAGACGCCGAGGACGCGCTCGGCGATGTGTGCGAGCGGCAGATAGGCCAGCGACGCGGCGTGGTCCGGCACGTCCGGCACCACCGCCTCCAGGACCACCGACTGGTAGATCACGTTGCTGTGGGTGAGCACCACACCTTTCGGATCACCGGTGGTGCCGGAGGTGTAGAGCAGGGTGACGCCCTGGTCGGGGCGGACCTCGCGCCACGCCTTCTCGAAAGCGCCCGGATCGGCCTGGTGGAGGGCCTCCCCTCGGGCGGCGACGTCGCGCAGCGGGATGCCGCCCTCACCGTCGACGACCACGACGTGCCGGAACGCCTGCAGGTGCGGCGCCCAGCGGGCGAGCTCCGCGGCGCCCTCGACGACGAGGATCTCGGCGCCGCTGTGCCGGGCCAGATAACCCAGCTGGTCCGGCGACAGCGTGGAGTAGACAGTGGACGGCACCGCGCCGAGGTGCACGGCGGCCAGGTCGACCAGCCAGTGCTCGGGCCGGCTGGACATGGTGATCAGCAGACGGTCGCCGGATTTCAGGCCCAGGTCGGCGAGGCCCCGGGAGAGCACCGCGATCTCGTCGCGCAGCTCCCGCCAGGTGCGGGTGCGGTCGGATCCGAGAAGGCTGAGCGCCGGCAGGTCGGCGAACTCGGTGGCGTTGCGGTGCAGCAGAGCAGGAATAGTCAGGCCGCGGGCGGTGTCGGCACAGTGCTGGACTAGGGAGGAATCCATGGCGGCACTGTAAAACCCGATTAACTTGTTGTGAAGAGGCCGCAGGTAAAGCCATCACCAGTTGGCGAATTCTGCTTAACTTCAGGCTTTTCGAACGGCGTCACGCCTTGAGGACGCTCAGCGCCAGTCGCACCAGGTGCTTGTCCATCCCGGTGCGCCGGTCGAAACGCACCCAGCGGCTCAGGTCGGTCACCACGTTCAGCGCGGCGTGCACCAGGACCCGCGCCTCGGCGACGGGCAGCTCGGGCCGCAGCCGGACGAGAAGGCGTACCCACTCCTCCACGTGCAGCCGCTGCACCTTGCGCAGCTCGTGCCGGTCGGCCTCGGGCAGGTTGTTGTTCTCCGCGAGGTAGACCGAGACCAGGGCGCTGCGCTCGAACGTCAGGTCGACATAGGACTGCGCCATCCGGCGCAGCGCGTCCTCGTCGCTCTGCGCTCCGGTCAGCGCGACCGCCGTGGCCTCGGCGACCCGCTCGGAGGCGCGATAGAACGCCGCGGCCAGCAGGTCCGCCTTGCCGGGGAAGTATCGGTAGACGCTGGACGCGTTGATCCCCGCGGCCCGGCCGATCTCTTCGACACCGACAGCGTGGTACCCGTACCGATGGAAGAGCTTGATCGCCTCGGCCAGGAGGATCTCGCGGCGCGCGCCCACCCGCAGGGTCTGCTCTTCCATTCCTCCCGCAGGGACCGGAGCCGGCGTCGGCGGCTCCTCACGCAGCACCGCCCACGCCATCCGGTGCAGCGCGGCCTCACCGCGCCCTTTCGCGATTGCCGCGCGATGCGTGCCGAGACTGCCGAACACACTGAGCACGGCCCGGACCAGCGCTTCCGCATCGTTCTCACTCATTGAAGGACGCAGAGCCAGCAAGGGTACGGCCAATCGCCGCACCAGGATCTCGAGATCGCCCCGGAACTCGTCGCGGTGCTCGGCGTCCAGATAACGCCACTCCCACTGATAGAGGCCGGCGACCTTGCGCCCCTGAACGGCGAGCCGGGCCAGCGCCTGCAGCAGCTCGTCGAGATCGGCCAGCTCGGTCGCGGCCAGCACGTTGTCGGTGAGCTTGCGGGTGGCGAAGACGAGCATGGCGTACTTGTTCGGGAAGTGGCGGTAGATCGCCGGCCCGCTGATGCCGACCGCGGTGGCGATCTCGTCGAGGCTGACGCCGTGGTAACCGCGGTCGCAGAAGAGTTCGGCGGCGGCCAGCGCGAGCTGCGCCTTACGATCCTTGGGGCGTTTACGCACCTCGGGCGCAGGCTCCCCGGGTACCGCCGCGATCTGCACGCGATCAGCCTAGCCGTGATTTCCAGTTCGCGGCAGGTTGCGTCTCATAGCCTTGACATCAAGCGGAAACATCGGCAAAAGTTAGCCGCAATTCGCATCCGAAGGAGCAGGCGATGACTACCGAGGCCTTCATCTACGACGCCGTGCGCACACCGCGCGGGCGCGGCAAGAAGACCGGTTCGCTGCACGGGGTGAAGCCCATCTCGCTGGTCGTCGGTCTCATCGACGAACTGCGCCGGCGCTTCCCCGACGTGGACCCGGCCGAGATCGACGACGTCGTGCTCGGCGTCGTTTCCCCACTCGGCGACCAGGGTTCCGACATCGCCAAGACAGCGGCGATCGCGGCCGGTCTGCCGTACACGACGGCCGGCGTCCAGCTCAACCGCTTCTGCGGTTCGGGGCTGGAAGCGGTGAACATCGCCGCACAGAAGATCCGCTCCGGCTGGGAGGACCTGGTCCTCGCCGGCGGCGTCGAGTCCATGTCGCGGGTGCCGATGGGCTCCGACGGCGGCGCCTGGGCGCTCGACCCGGAGACCAGTCTCAACACCGACTTCATCCCGCAGGGCATCAGCGCCGACCTGATCGCGACCCTCGACGGCTACAACCGTGAGGCCGTCGACGCGTTCGCGGTGGGCTCACAGCAGAAAGCCGCCAAGGCCTGGCAGAACGGGTACTTCGCGAAGTCCGTGGTGCCGGTCCACGACCGCAACGGCCTGCTGATCCTCGACCACGACGAGCACATCCGTGCCGAGTCGACGGTCGAGAGCCTCGGCAAGCTGCCGGCGTCGTTCGCCGTGATCGGCGACCAGGGCGGCTTCGACGCGGTGGCCCTGCAGAAATACCACTGGGTCGAGAAGATCAACCACGTCCACTCGGCCGGCAACTCGTCGGGCATCGTCGACGGCGCCGCCCTCGTGATGGTCGGCTCGGAAGCCGCCGGCGTGCGCGCCGGGGTCACGCCCCGCGCCCGCATCGTCGCCGCCGCACTCAGCGGCGCCGACCCGACGATCATGCTGACCGGTCCGGCCCCGGCCGCCCGCAAGGCCCTCGACAAGGCCGGCCTCACCGTCGACGACCTCGACCTCGTCGAGATCAACGAGGCGTTCGCCGCCGTGGTCCTGCACTTCATCGAGGACCTCAAACTCGACCCCGAGATCGTGAACGTCAACGGCGGCGCGATCGCCATGGGTCACCCGCTGGGCGCCACCGGCGCCATGATCCTCGGCACCCTCGTCGACGAGCTGGAGCGGCGAGGCGGCCGGTACGGCCTGGCCACCCTCTGCATCGGCGGCGGCATGGGCATCGCCACCATCGTCGAGCGACTCTGAGGGGCTTTCTTCATCATGACTGAGACCATCCGCTGGGACCGCGGTGATGACGGCATCGTCGTGCTCACCCTCGACGATCCGGCGCGCGGCGCCAACACCATGAACGACGCGTACGTCCGCAGCATGGGTTCGATTGTTGATCGGCTGGAAGCCGAGAAGGATTCGATCACCGGCGTCATCATCACCTCGGCGAAGAACTCCTGGTTCGCCGGTGGCGACCTCGACCAGCTCGGTTCGGTGCCGGCCGACCGCGGCGCCGAGGTCTACGAGCTCGGCACCCGGGTCAAGGGCCAGCTGCGCCGGCTGGAGACGCTCGGCAAGCCGGTCGTCGCCGCACTCAACGGCTCCGCGCTCGGCGGCGGCCTGGAACTGGCGCTCGCCACCCACCGCCGGATCGCGCTGAACAATCCGCGGCTGGAGGTCGGCCTGCCCGAGGTCACCCTCGGTCTGCTGCCGGCCGGTGGCGGCGTCGTGCGTACCGTAAGGCTCTTGGGTTTGTTCGTCGCCCTGACGAAGGTGCTGCTCCAGGGCACCCGGCACCGCGCGGCGGCCGCCAAGGAGCTCGGCCTGATCGACGAGCTGGTGGACACTCCGGAGGAGCTGCTCGCCGCGGCGCGTGCGTGGATCCTGGCGAACCCGGCCGCTGTCCAGCCGTGGGATGTCAAGGGCTACAAGATCCCCGGTGGCACGCCGTCCACCCCGGCGCTTGCCGCGCAGCTGCCGGCGTTCCCGGCCAACCTGCGCAAGCAGCTCAAGGGCGCGCCCTACCCGGCGCCGCGCAACATCCTGTCCGCCGCCGTCGAGGGCGCTCAGGTCGATGTGGACACCGCGTTCGTCATCGAGACGCGGTACTTCGTCGAGCTGGTCACCGGCCCGGTCGCCAAGAACATGATCAAGGCGTTCTTCTTCGACCTGAACGAGGTGAACGGCCGGTCGGTGGGCGACGTGCCGCCGATCAAGAAGATCGCGGTGCTGGGCGCCGGGATGATGGGCGCGGCGATCGCCTACGTGGCAGCTCGCGCGGGCGTCTCCGTGGTCCTGCGGGATGTGTCTCTCTCGTCTGCCGAGCGCGGCAAGGGCTACTCGGAGAAGCTGGTCGCCAAGGACATCGCCCGCGGCCGGCTCACCGACGCCAAGGGGCAGGCCCTGCTCGACCGGATCACCGCGACCGCTGACGTGGCCGACCTGGCCGGCGCCGACGTGGTGATCGAGGCGGTCTTCGAAGACCCGGCGCTCAAGCACAAGGTCTTCGCCGAGATCGAGGACGTCGTGGCGCCGGACGCGCTGCTCTGCTCCAACACCTCGACGCTGCCGATCACGCTGCTCGCCGAGGGGGTCCGCCGCCAGGCCGACTTCATCGGCCTGCACTTCTTCTCGCCGGTCGACAAGATGCCGCTCGTCGAGATCATCAAGGGTTCGCAGACCGGCGATCTCGCCGTCCGGCGCGCGCTGGCCGTGGTGAAGCTGTTCCGCAAGACCCCGATCGTGGTCAACGACAGCCGGGGCTTCTTCACCAGCCGGGTCATCGGCACGTTCACCAACGAGGGCCTCGCCCTGCTCGCCGAGGGCGCCCCGCCGTCCAGCATCGAGCAGGCCAGCAGCCAGGCCGGATATCCGGCGCCGGTGCTGCAGCTGATGGACGAGCTGACGCTGACCCTGCCCCGCAAGATCCGTAAGGAATATCAGGCCGCGGCAGGTTCCTCCTATGTCTCACACCCCGCCGACGCGGTCATCGACCGGATGATCGACGAGTTCGAGCGGCCCGGCCGGTCCGGCGGCGCCGGCTTCTACTCCTATGTCGACGGCAAGCGGGCCGGCCTCTGGCCGGGGCTCTCCGCTTTCGGCACCCCGGCCGGACGCGAGATCCCGTTCGAGGACATGAAGGAGCGGATGCTCTTCATCGAGGCGATCGAAACGGTCAAGTGCCTCGACGAGGGCGTCCTCCTCTCGGTCGCCGAAGCCAACATCGGCTCGATTTTCGGCATCGGATATCCGGGCTGGACCGGTGGCGTCCTGCAGTACATCAACCAGTACGCCGGCGGCCTCCCCGGTTTCATCGCGCGCGCCGAGGAACTCGCGGCGCGTTACGGGGCGCGCTTCACCCCGCCGCCGCTGCTGGTCACGAAGGCCGCGGCAGGCGAGACGTTCTAAAACTCTCCGGGCCGGTCATGCTTCAGGCGTGACCGGCCCGGCGGTTATCGCCGTCAGCCCGTCGTCTCCGCGCTTGTCGGCGATCAGCTCTTCGATCCTGGTCCTGATGGTGGGCAGGTCTTTCAGGCTGGTGTTCTCGCGGGTCTCGATGAGCTGGTTGATGACGGTCAGGTGCTCGTGGAGGTTGGCGGGCCCAGCCGGATACACCCGGTTCTTCACCTCGCTTGCTGTTGTTTTCGCTTGGAGGTATCCGAGCGTTTTGTCGGCGGTCTCCGCGAACTCGGTGACGTCGATTCCCGCGTCCTGGGCTGTCTTCAGCGCCCGGAGCAGGCCGAGCTGAGCGTCGTACCAGACCCCGAAGAGCGCCAGATCCCAGGTTGCGGCTGCTTCCGGGGTGGGTCCGGCGAACCGGGGTTCGCCGAACAGCTCGAATGTCGGGGTGTGCCGCTCGAAGAGTTCTCTCGGACCGCTGTAGAGGATGGTCGCGGAGGCGGTGGTGATCGCATCGGGAGGGGTCTGCACGCCTGCGTCGAGGTAGTCGCCGTTTAGACGGGTTACCAGGTTGGCGGTGGCGCGTGCGTCGTCGGGTGTGCCGGTGCACATCACGACTACGGTCCGGCCGGTGAGGTCTGGGGTGGGGTTTTGGGTGGCGTTTTGGGTGGCGTTTTGGGTGGCGTTTTGGGTGGCGTCTTGGGCTGCCGCGCCGGCTAGGCAGTGGCGGGCCGCTTCGTAGTCGGTCACGGTGAGCACGATGAGGTCGTGTCTTTGGAAGGCGTCGGCGAGGGAGTTTGCTTGATGTGCGCCGTCGCTGACCAGGCCGGCCGTGCGGCGGGCAGTGCGGTTCCAGACGGTCACGGGCCGGCCTGCCGCTAGAAGGCGGCGGGCCACCGCACTGCCGATGGCCCCTGTCCCGATCACCGAAATTCCCGAATCAGCCATGCGTCCGAGCGTGCAACTTCAAGCCGCCTTCAGGTCAAGCCAAGCCCGGTCCTGGACCTTCGCGGCTGGGTCTTCGTGGCTGGCTGTGGCTGTTGTTTCGATGCTGCTTGGGCCCGGTTGGTGGCGAGTGGTTTGAGCGGTTGGTGGGTGGGGTGGCTTGAGCGGTTGGTGGGTGGGGTGGATGGCTTGAGCGGTCAGGGGTGGGTGGCGCAGTGCCAGGAGGCTGACTCGTGGTTCCACCAGCAGCGGTCGCAGGTCGTCGGGTCCGGTTCGGGCCAGGCTTCGACGAAGGCCTCGTCGGCGACCCATGCCGCGTATTCGCCGGATCCCATCACCCCGATCAGGCCTGCGGTCTGGGTGGCCTGGGCGGTCAGTGCACGTACCTTGCGGTCCAGCGTCACCGGGTCGAGCGCCAGGTGCAGAGCGAGGGATGACTCGGCGTGGGTCACCGGGAATCCTGGCATGAAGACACTGAACCGCTGATTTGTCGGGCGCCAACGATGCGCCCAGTCGGTGGTGACGGCAGCTTGCAGCAGCCGCGTACCCGCCGGAGCAGCCCAGGAGACGGCGGCTGCCGCCCAGCGACCCACGGCCCGATGGTCGGGGTGCCCGGTGTTGCCGTCCGGGCCGAACGTCACCACCGTGTCCGGGCGTACCTCGTCGATCAGGTCACCGAGCCGGGCGATCGCTCCGCTCGGTGGAACCCGGTCACACTGCCCGTCGCGGTACCCGAGCCAGTGGTGCTCGGTCACCCCGAGAATGCCGAGGCAGTCCCGCAACTCCTCGGTTCGCCGGGCCGCCAACGGGCCGGGCGGCCAACGGTCGGGCTCGGCGGTGCCGAGTTCCCCACGAGTAGCGGTCACACAGACGACCCGGGACCCGGCGTCGCGGGCCAGAGCCATGAGCCCACCGGACAGGTACGCCTCGTCGTCCGGGTGAGCCCAGATCCCGAGGATGGTGCCGAGAGCGCTGATCGATGTCTGACGAAGTGTCTGCTGGTTCATGAGCCCACGGTGCGCTCTGGTCCTTGCTGGCCCCTTGCCGGCGCCCTGCCCTGGAATCGCCGCCGTTCGGCTGCCGGTCAGCGGGGGAAGGTGGCGAGTTCCTTCACCGCGGCTGCCAGCTCCAGGTCGTAGCCGGCTTCGACGAGCTGCCGGCATCCCGGATCGCCCGCCGCTGCGAGTCGCCGGATGTCGTGAATGGACGCGCTGATCCGGTCCCGCGTCTCGCGTACCATCTCGGTGCTCTCGCCTCGCCAACCGTAAGCGTCAAGCATGAGCCGGAGCCTGCGCTGGCGATCGCCGAAGGCGATGAAGCCCTCCGATGTCGCCACCGCCCGCGCGCTGAGCGGGACCCACGCGAACACGGTGAACGCCAGATCCGCCGCGGCGGTGACCGGGCCGGCGAAGTCCCACCCGAAGAACCCGGTGATCCGCTCCCCCGACCAGACCGCGTTGCACGGCGCGGCGTCGTTGTGTCCGATGATCAGCCCCGGCTCCCAGGCGCCACCCTTGCGCCACTGCGCCCCGGCCGGCGGAACGAAGCCGGCGACAACCGCGTGATACTCCCGCAACCACTGCGCGACCTGCCACAACGTCTCGTCGCTGTGCGCCCACTCCGGATAGGGCCGGCCCTCACCGACCGTCTCGCCGGGAAGAAGGGTGAGGATCTCCCGGCCGACGCCGTCAATGCCACGAGGCGCGGGCGCCCCATCGAATCCGGCATCCTCGAGGTGCTGAAGCAGGGAATGAACCGCGGGTGTCCACGATCCGGCCGGCCGGCGCACGGTATCCCCGACGCGAACCGCACCCCCCGTCCGGCCGCCAGGTAACGCATGCTCCGCACTCATGATCAACTACGGTAACCCGCGCCCCTGGTTTCCCGCAGTGCCCAGGTGTCATGCAGCCCCTCCTCAGCGGTCAATCAGGCACCATCCAGATGATCACAAGGTGATCGCTTGTGCGTTTGTCCAGGTCAAGCGGATAGGCAGGCAGCCGGTGTTCCGCTGATCACCTCTTGGCGGCCGAGGCGACTCATCCGCCCAGGTTCGCGGGGACAGCGCTTGGTGGGCTCCCTTTGCCGTCCTCGACCCACCGCCTGCGCCCTCCATCTGCGGTCGTCGCTTGAGTTCATCGTTTGTGCCTCCGTCCCTGCCGCTGCATGAACCCGCGGCCTGCACCACCCGAGGCCTGCACCACCTGCGGCCTGCACCCACCGCCCGGGGGCGCTACGGTCACGTCCACCGAAGTGGTGTATGACCCGGACTTTCCGGGACGAAAGAGGCGGCCACCGCAGATCCTTCGGATTGTCTAGATCAGAAGGAGAG
>NZ_QLMJ01000019.1 GCF_003259845.1 Actinoplanes lutulentus | reverse complement strand
GGTCGACACTTCGGAGAAGTCACTTCCCGGACCCGCCGAAGACCAGCTTAGAGCACCGCTTCTCACCGCCTCTTGACACAGAGGGGTGCCAGTTGAGCGCGTTGGTCCTTCAGCATCGACCTTAAGAGATGATCTCCCGGTGGCACACCTATCCGAGGACGTCAGGTCCGCGATTCGCTTCTTCGCCTTTTATCTGGCGAACGGCACGCTCGTCATGGACCTGCTGGAGGATTTCGACTATCGCCCCATCTTGATGTCGCACGGGTCAGGCCTCGAGCAGGCGTTCGCCATCTTCGCCAACGTCCTCGATGTCGATGAAACAGGCGAGGTGACTAACTATGACGACGCGGAGTATCGCGCTGCCCAATGGATTCGACGAGTCTGTGACAACACGTACCGAGCGGAGCCACCTTTCGCCCCGTGGGAACTTGAGTTGCCACTATAGAACTAGTTGCAATACGAGCCGCCATTCACTGGACGCCCTTTCATCGGCAGTTCGGAACTCCTGCACAATTTCTCGAGCTTCGATCTTGAGCCGGAGATGGCGCAGCTCGACCACTGATCACGGCGACTGTTCAGTTGCGATGTCCAGATCTAGGCGAGGCAGCGTTGGCCAGCGCTCGCTCGCCCAGTGTTGCCAGTTCTCTGATCCTGACGGTGGTGCCGGAAGCGGTGTAAGAGCAAGCTCGTCCGCTGTTGGGGGCTGAAATTGAGCCAGAGATTGGTCATGATCGGAGTCGACCATCAAGAACGTTGACTCGGGACTCTCGCGCCAGCGGCGCTGCGCTCGCGTCCGACGTTCCGATTCGTCGACGGCAACGTATCGCAGCTCAAAACCAGCGCCCGTGGACTCTGCGATCGCCCGGATCGCGTACCGCTCGTCACTTGCCCAGCATCCGAAGTCCAGGATGACAGGGGCGCCGCTTTGCAGCACTTGGTGCGCGGTCCAGATCATCCGCCCTTCAAGGATGTCCCGCCGGCCGTCAGCTTCACCGTCCCCAAAGAGAGGGGCCATCCATTCGTCTGGGGTAAGTCGAAGCGCGCATCGCTCTTCTGCGAGCCGCCTCGCCAGCGTCGTCTTTCCAGCGCCGGGCAGACCAACCGTCAGGTACAGCGTGGGCTTCACGATCACGTATCTACCGTGCCATGCGCTTCGGATCGGGCAAACTGAGTTGGACGCCCTCTCATCGGCAGTTGAACGTTGTGCGTGGGCCGACGCGCTCCTTTTCTGGTGCGCTCGTGGCCTTGAAGCTCCTCGTCAGTGAGTCTGGGCATCGCAAGAGGATGTCACCGGCGTTCGTTGCACCTTGCGTCGCGGTTGAAGGCGTGTTGCTCGGCGTGGTGGGCGGCGATCGGGATGGACACCGGGCCACGTTGGGGGTCACCGGCCCGGATTAGAGTGCGATCATGACCGACGCATCCGTGCACCTCGCCGCCCAGCCTCGTTTTGACACGCTTGTGACGGAGTTCCGCTCCGACGCTCAGCGGCTGCGCACCGACTTCGCGGGGGTGGCGTGGATCGGTGACGTCCCCGACCCGGCATCCGGGATGATGGGGCCGAACTACCAGCGGCGCGTTGTCGACTCGCAGTTGTTTCTTCCTGACACGCACTGGTACACCGTCGGCGAGCTTGACGACGCCGAGATTCAGATTGCCGTCGGCCTGCTTCAGGTGGCGGGCACGAAGCAGGGCACACAAGGGCTGGTCGGCGCCATCGCGGACCCCAGTGCGGATTTCTTCGAGCACCCGGAGCACGAGGACCGGGTCGGCATCTGCCTCACGCTGCGGGGCCAGATCTGGTCCAACGTCGGCCTGTCGTATCGAATCACCGTACTGTGCCGGCCGGAGGCCTTCATCAGTAGCGCGCCCGTGTGATGCAGGATCAGTGCGCAGGCATGCCGCGCGATGACGTTCTGTAGATCTTGAGCGAGTGTCCACCTGGAAGGGTGGAGAGTCGCTCAAGATTGCCGGTAGCGGGCGAACTACTGCGAAACGTGGTTACACCCGTTGTGGATGTGACCACATCTGCAGTGGGTGTAGAGCCAAATTTTGCATGTGCTCTGGGCCGAGTGAGGCCCCGGGCCGCGCCGAACTGGCGGGACGACTGGCTCAGGCGTTGAGTACGGCGAGGGTGGTCAGGAGCAGCTCGTCCACGACGGCGGTGGCCTCGGACTCGGTGAAATCCGGGTCGTCGAGGCGTTGTTCGAGGTCGGCCAGCACGATCACGGTGTGCAGGTTGGTGGTGCGCAGGCGTTCCTCGGTGAGGTTCGGCAGGCGGCGTGCGAGCAGGCCGAACACCTCGATCATCGGGGCGAAGTAATCGCCGGAGAACGGCATCTCCTGATAGCTGCCGGAGAGTACGAACCGGCTGATGAACCGGACATACCAGCTGTGACCGCGACGGCTGACGACGTGGTCGGCGAGCGGGGTCAGCCAGACCCGCACGATGGACGGCAGATCGCCGCTCGATCCGGTGGCGTGCAGGTCGTCGAGCAGCGTGCGGCGGTGCGCGTTGAGCGGGACCATCCGGTACTCGTAGAGGGCCTTGACCAGCCCGGCCTTGTCGCCGAAGTGGTACTGCACGGCGGAGTGGTTGCGCTGGCCGGCGGCGGCGCCGATCTCGCGCAGCGACACCTCGAACCCCTGCCCCGCGAACATCCGCTCCGCCGCGAGAAGGATCTCCTCCTTCGTCCTGCCCATGTCAGACCGCGGCCAGTTTCTCCGGGTTCATCATCCACAGCACCTGATCGATGCCGTCGTCGGTGCCGCTGACCGTGAGGACCGCCTGCACGGCCCCGTCCTTCTCCAGAACGGCCGCGGTCCGGCCGTTCGTCTCGGCCCAGCGGATGGTGAGACCCTCCCAGTACCAGGACGAGATGGTGGTGAGAAAACGAGCGATCTTCGAAGCGCCGTCGACCGGGTACCGCGACACCTGGTGGGCGCCGTTGCCGTCGGAGAGGCTGGTCACGTCGACCGTGAACATCTTCTCCAGCGCCGCCATGTCACCGGACCGGGCCGCCGCCAGGAAGTTCGTCAGCAGTTCCCGCTGCGCCTCCGCGTTCACCGGTGCCTTGCGTTCACCGGTCACATGCTTCTTCGCCCGGCTCACCAGCTGCCGCACCGCCGGCTCGGTGGAGTGCAGGATGTCGGCGATCTGGGCGTACGGATAGTCGAACGCCTCCCGCAGCACATAGGCGGCGCGTTCGTTCGGCGTCAGCTTCTCCATCAGCAGCAGCGCGGCGAACTCCAGCGCCTCACCGCGCTCGGCACCCAGGTACGGGTCGGCGGACGTGTCCACCGGCTCCGGAAGCCACGGCCCGATGTAGGTCTCCCGCCGCGCCCGCGCCGACTGCAACGCGTTGATCGCGAGCCGGGTGGTGGTCGTCGCCAGAAATGCGCCCGGGTTCTCCACGACCGACCGGTCGTAGGCCTGCCACCGCAGCCACACGTCCTGGACCAGATCCTCGGCCTCCGAGGCAGAGCTCAACATTCGGTACGCGATACCGAACAGCCGCGGCCGCACACTCGTGAAAACCGCCGCAGCCTCGTCGAGATCCGTCATGTCCCTTATCGTGGGCCGCCGTCGCCGTGAAAACCAGCGGCCCAGCTCACAACACGCCGGTCAGCAGCGGTCGACGGTCGCGTTCGTCAGGGTGACGCCGGTCAGGGTGAAGCCGTCAGCGCACGGGGTCTCGCGGATGGTGTTGTTCTTCAGGGTGAAGCCGCGCAAAGTGATGTCCTTGTTGTTCGGGAACTCGGCGCGGGCGGCCAGCCGGACCTCGCCGCCGCCGGTGACGGTGCCGCCCTTGGTCCCGATCGTCATGTTGTAGCAGTTCTCGATCAGGATGGCGTTGTTGCCGGTGCCCGCGATGTCGACCCGGCCGATCGTGGCACCGCCGCTCTCCGAGACGCAGAAGATGCCCCGCGCACCGCCGCGGGCCTTGACCAGGCCGACAGTGATGTTGGACGGGTACGCGTCACCGACCCGGCCGTTGCGGTTCGCCATCCGGAAAGCGGCGTACCCGGTTCCGTTGCCGGCGTCGACCGCGTCCACCGTGCCGATCGTCGCGTTGATCGTCTTGTTGAGCAGCAGGCCGGACTCGCCGACATTACGGGCCGTCACCGTGCCGATCGTCAGGCCGTCCACGCCGAACGTCTCCACGGCGTGCGAGCCTGCTCCGGACACGTACACATCGTCGATCTTGACGTTCTTGGTGTAGTCGCCGGTGTTGCCGTTGTCGATGCGGACGCCCAGACCGCCGGAGAGCCGCATGGTGATCTGGCCGAGTTTCACGTTCGCCACGTCGCGCATGAAGATGCCGTACAAAGGTGCGCCGGTGACCGTGACGTGTTGCACCTCGATGTCGGTGACGCCGCGCGCGAAGATCGGGCCGCGGTCGGTGGCCGTCGCGCCGGTCGCGTTGATCGTGCCGCAGACGTCGAGCGTGGTGAAGCTGCGCATGGTGATCCGGCCGGCCGCCGGGATGTCGCCGGAGCCGCGGACGACGACGCGTTCCTTCGTGGTGCGGTTCGGGGTGAGGCTGTCGATGGCGGCTTGAACGGCGGTGTTCATGTCCGGTGTGGTGATGAGCGTGGATTCGCCGTTTCGTACGGTCCAGGTGGTGCCGTTCTTCACGGCTTCGGCCTGGAAGGCGCCGGTGCCGCAGTCGCTGGTTGTTGTCGTCGAGGGCGCCTTCGATGGATTCGCGGCGGCGGCGCTCGCGCTGACCGAGGCGCCGGGACTCTCGCTCGGGCCGGGGCTTGTCGAGGCCGAGGCGTCGGTGCTGTTGCTGGCTGTGGTGCTGACGTCAGGGCTGGCATTTGTGCCGGCTGCGGGGCTGCCGGCCTGGCTGATCGCGGCGGGCGGTGGCTCGGGCAGGGCCGTGGACACGCCCGTGGTTGCGGGGCGGGCCACCGCGATTCCCGTACCGATCAATGCGATGCCGGCGGCGGTCGCCGCCGCGCTGAGCCACAGCCGGGTTTTCACGTGCCGCACTCCCTGAGACATAGAGGTGCCGCGCTTTTTCGGCATTGCGGAAAGCGCGGCGTCGCGGCCGAGAATAGGTACGGTTTTAGCGCTCGGTCAATGCCGGTCATTTCCGGTGTATTCGCATATCACTTTTACGCGGTGGCGTGGAATCTGGTGAGGCAGCGGGCCACGGTGTTGCGGGCGGCCAGGCCGGTACGGGTGGCCGGGACCAGCAGGGCCGAGGTGCGGCGGAGGGTGCGCTGTTTCGGGGTGACCAGGGTGCGGTGCCGGGACTCGTATCGCTGGAACGCGGCCTGCGGCGGCAGCTCGGTGAGTGCCTCGGCGAGGGTGTGCGCGCCGGCCATCGCCAGGGTCGAGCCGTCGCCGAACAGGGAGACGCAGGACGCGGCGTCGCCGAGCAGGGTGATGCGGCCGTTGCTCCAGGACGGGAGGCGGACCCGGCTGACCGCGTCCGACCAGACGTCGTCGGACTCTTTCAGGCGTTCCAGCAGCTCGGGGACTCGCCAGCCGGCGCCCGCGTACGCGTCGATGACCAGCTGCTTCGAACTGTCCGCGCTGGTCGGCGTACGAAAGATGAAGGCGGCGATGGCTTCGCCACGGGCCGGGTGGATCGAGACCAGACGGCCCGGAGTGTTGTAGAGGAGCACCTCGTCGGGGTCCTCGGCCGGGCCGCCCAGGCGCATCGTCGCCACGTGCAGGCCCAGCTTCTCGACGAAGGCGAACTCCGGGCCGAAGGCGAGCCGGCGGGTTGTCGAGTGCAGGCCGTCGGCGCCGATCACCACGTCGAGACGACGGGGTTGGGCGTGCGCGAACGTCACGTCGACGCCGGCCGGGTCCTGGGTCAGCGTTGTGATCGTGTCGTCGAGGAGGAGTTCGACGTCGTCGCGGGTCGCGTCCAGGAGAACGGACGCAAGGTCGCTGCGACCGATTTCGACCTCCTGGCCCTTTGCTGCTGGCATCGGGATGCGGGCGATCCGGCGGCCGTTGCCGTCGATCACGCGCATGGCGGTGGCGTGGGTGGCCCGGTCGCGTAGGCGGGACGTCAAGCCCATCTTTGCTGCCACGGTGAAGGCCGGTCCGCGTACATCAACGGGGTTTCCGCTGGAACGCTCGGCCGCGGCGCGCTCGACCAGGGTGACCCGCCACCCGGCTCGCGCCAGCCAGAAGGCGAGGGTCGGACCGGCGACGCCGGCGCCGGAGATCAGTGCGGTGGGTGAAGTCATGGCCGAAGGCTAATCGCACTCAGTGCAATATTGCAACGAGTGCTGTTTTGCAGTGGGTGCTTATACTGCCGTGGTGTCCCTTCGTGATCGCAAGCGTGCGCGGACCCGGTCAGCGCTGGTCGCCGCCGCGGCCGAGTTGTTCGAACGGCAGGGTTATGAGGCGACGACGGTCGCTCAGATCGCCGCGGCGGCTGAGATCGGTACGCGGACGTTCTTCAGCTATTTCGCCGCCAAGGAAGACCTGCTGTTTCCCGAGAGTGACCTGCGCGTGCGGGCTGCCGCCGACGCGATCGCCGCGCGTGGGCCGGATGATCAGCCGCCGGCTGTGCTGCTGCGCGCGCTGCGGGCGGTGGGTGAGGACAGCGACGATCTGAGTGGGCGGCTTGCGGCGCTGCGACTGAAATTGATCCGTACGGTGCCGGTTGTGCGCGGTCGTGCCCTGCAGATCCAGATGGACGCGCAGAGGGAGATCGCCCGGCATCTGGCGGCGGCGTTCCCGGAGCTGGGGGAGATGGGGGCGGCGGCGTTGACGGGTGCTTTCGTGGGGGCGGTGACCGGGGCGCTGCAGGTGCTGCTGGAGGACTCGCCGGATGCGGATGATCCGGCGGCGGTCCAGCGGGCGGTGCAGGCGGCGACGGATGAGGCTTTGGCACCGTGGTTCCGGTGACCGAGCGGCTGACGGCTTCGGAAACCCGGTAGCCCGCGAAACTTGTGAGTTTGTGCCGCGCCGGCAGCCGCAAACTCACAAGATCGGCCCAGGGCGGCCGGCGAGCGGGCGGGGCGGCGAGCGGACGGACGGGCCGGCGGCCGGCGAGCGGACCGGGCGGGCGGTTGCGCGTACCCAAGAAGGGGTTAGACGGTGACCGGCTCGCGGTGGTCTTGGTGGGTGGGGGTTTTGGTGCGGAAGCTGATCACGGCAAGGACCAGGCCGGCGACCGTGAGGGCTACGCCCAGCCAGGCTGAGGAGAGGTATCCCCAGCCCGCTGCGATGGCCGCGCCGCCCAGGGCCGCGCCGATGCTGTTGGCGATGTTGAGGGAGGACTGGTTGACCGCGGCGCCCATCAGCTGAGCGTCGGGGGCGGCCGCGATGAGCAGGGCCTGCAGCGCCGGGACGATGAAGAGGCTGGCCGCGCCCGTGAGGAAAGCGCCGATGAAGAGGCCTGCCGGGTGGGCTGCGGTCAGTGCGAAAACGATCACCGAGATGAGCATCGCGACGAAGCCGATCAGGACGGTGGTGCGCAGGTTCCAGTCGGCGGCGATGCCACCGATCGCGATGCCGGCGGTCATGCCGAGGCCCATCACGGCCATCACCCACGGGACCATGCCGGAGGAGAGTCCGGTGATCTGGGTGGTGACCGGGGCTACGTAGCTGTTCACCGCGAAGAATCCGCTGGTGCCGACCGCGACCGTCGCCGCGACCAGCCAGACCTGCGGGGAGCGGAAAGCGCGCAGCTCGGCGGCGGGTGAGCCGCCCGGGGCGGCGGCGACCGCGGGTACGGTGACCGCCACCGCGACCAGGGTCAGCGCGAAGACGGCGGCGACCGCGAGGTAACCGGCGCGCCAGCCCTGCGCCTGGCCGAGGGCGGTGATCAGGGGTACGCCGAGCAGGTTCGCCGCGGTCAGGCCGCCGATCACCATGGCGACGCCTTTGCCCTGGTTGCCCGGGCCGAGAATGCTGGCGGCGAGGATGCCGGCGGCGCCGAAGTACGCGCCGTGGGCGAGAGCCGCCACGAAACGGCCGGCCAGCACCAGCTCGAACGTCGGCGCCAGCGCGGACGCCGCGGTGCCGACGACCATCAGCGCGAGCAGGCTGATCACCAGTCGGCGCCGGGCGATCCGGGCGGTGAGCGCGGCGATCGTGGGCGCGCCGATGACCACGCCGAGCGCGTAGATGGTGATCATCCAGCCGGCGGACGCCACCGCGGCCTCGTGCGAGCGGGCGTATTCGGCGGGAAGCAGGTCGCTCGCGATCTCCGGGAGCAGTCCCATGGCGACGAATTCGGTCAGGCCGAGTCCGAAACCGCCCAGGGCGAGGGCGAGCAGGGCGGCCCAGCGGCGGCCGGCTGTCAGGTTGTCCACGGGAGGAAACTCTAGAACGTTCTAGTGGGATGGCGGTATAGAACGTTCTAGTCGTCACAACGTACGATGGCGGCTATGCAGTCAGGGGAGCGGCGCACTACCCTTGCCGACGTCGCGGCCGAGGCGGGTGTTTCGGTGGCGCTCGCGTCGATCGTGATGCGGGGTGCATCCGGGGCCGGCGCCGCGACTCGGGCGCGTGTTCTCGAGGTCGCGCAGCGTCTGGGTTATCAGCCGGACAGTCGTGCGCGTCTGTTGCGTAGTGGGCGCAGCCGCCTGATCGGGGTCGTCTTCGACGTGCGGCATCCGTTTCACACCGATCTGCTGACCGGGCTCTATGACGCGGCGGGTGCGGTGGGTTATGAGCTGACGCTCAGCGCCGTGACACCCCGCCGGGACGAGCGGACGGCGATCGACGGGTTGTTGCAGGACCGGTGCGAGGCGCTGGTGTTGTTCAGTCCGCGTACCAAAGTTGCTGATCTTGGGGTGTTGGCCGCGAGGATGCCGGTCGTGGCGATGATGCGTCCGGTGCGGCAGCGCGATGTCGACGTGGTGCGCACTGATGACGCCCGCGGGTCGGAGCTGGCTGTCGATCATCTGGTTTCGCTGGGGCATCGCCGGATCGTGCATGTCGACGGCGGGACGATGCCGGGGTCTTCGGAGCGTCGTCAGGGGTATGTCACGGCGATGACCCGGCACGATTTAAACGAATATATTCGGATTTATCCGGGTGGTCCCGGTGAAGGCGACGGGGCACGCGCGGCTGAGGAAATGCGCAACGACCCGCCCAGCGCCGTCGCCATGTTCAACGACCTCAGCGCCACCGGCCTGCTCGACGTCCTGCGCGGGCACGGCCACCGGGTGCCTGGCGACATCAGCGTCGTCGGTTATGACGACAGCAGCTTCAGCCGGCTGGCGCATATTGATCTGACCACCGTCGCACAGGACGTGGACGCTCTGGCCGGGGGCGCGGTGCGTCGCGCGGTCGCGCGCATCGAGGGTACGGACGTCGAGCACCGCGAAGTCGTCATCGAACCGAGACTGGTGGTCCGGGGGACGAGCGCGTCACCAACCGGCGAGAGTGGTCCGGCCTAGATCGGCCAGCGCGCCGGTGTCGTGGATGTCGGAGGCGATCACCGCGGCGTGCCGGAAGGCGACCGTCGCACCGTCCATGCAGGTCAGCGGCGGGTGGTGCGGGTTGGCGTCGTCGTCGATCAGGATCACGCGGGCCGGGTGGTGCTGGTCCGGGCGTACCTCCGAGGGGCCGTCGCCGGTGAAGGAGAGGGCGCCTCGCCAGCGCAGGCCACCGCTCGCCGCACCCGCCGCGCCGAAGGTCAGAGCCGTGCCGGAGACGTTCGTCAGCGTGTTCTCGAAGAGGAGCACCCAGCTGTCGTCGCCGGTCAAATGGGCCGTGAGCGACCGCCACTCGGACAGCACCGGCGCGCCGTCGTGTCCGGTCCAGATCAGACGGTGGGCGGCCGCCGCGGTCACCCCGGTATCGGTCAGCTCGCTCAGCATGTCGTCGGAGGCGGGGCGCAGGCGCGGGTGCTCGTCGACGTGCGGCGGGAGCCAGGAGACCGCCGGGAGCTGGTCACCGGCGAGAGTGCGGATCGGGTGGAGGGCCGGCGCGGAGGTATAGGTGTAGGTCAGGAGCGTGACGTCGCCGGCGATGACGGTGACCGAGCGGCCCGGGATGTGGTCGACGCGAAGGTCCGCTGTGGTGGTCGTCCGCATGTCGTCCCCTCGGAAGCGATCCCAATCAAACACATCCAGACGGAATTCAACGCCGAGTGGGCGGCTGCGTCAACTTTCGGCGCACAGGAACGCACATGTGAACAAAGCAACCATCGTGATTGCTCGAATTAAGGTATGCCTATCCTTAGGCCATGCGCGCGCTGCTCAGCCTCGATGGGATCTCGGTCCGTCACGAGATCCACGACGTGGGCTGGGGGCCGGCCCGGCCGCGGCAGGTCACCGCGGCGCTGCACGCCGGTGAGGTGGTCCTGCTGCTCGGCCCGTCCGGCTGCGGCAAATCCACCCTGACGCTGACCGTCAACGGCCTGATTCCGCAGGTCATCGGCTCGCACATGGACGGAACGGTCACCGTCGGCGGCCACGACACCCGGACCACGCCGGTGCCGCGCCTGGCCGCCGAGGTCGCCATGGTCTTCCAGGACCCGGACGCGCAGATCGTCACCGGGACCGTCCTCGACGAAGTCTGCTTCGGCCCCGAGAACCTTTTGCGGCCCGCCAGCGACGTTATAAGCATGGCTGAGCAAGCACTGCGTCAGGTCGGTCTCTGGGACCGCCGCCACGACGCGCCCGAGCACCTCTCCGGCGGCGGCCGGCAGCGTCTCGCGATCGCCTGCGCCCTCGCCCTGCGCACCCCGGTGCTGGTCCTCGACGAGCCCACGGCAAACCTCGATCCGGCCGGCGTCGACGAGGTCTTCCGCACCCTGCGTGAGGTCACCGCCGGTCGCGACCGTGCGGTGCTGCTCGTCGAGCACAATCTGGACGCCGCGATCGACCTGGTCGACCGGGTGATCGTTCTCGACGCCGACGGCCGGGTCGTGCTCGACGGCCCGGCCCGCTCCACCCTCGCGGACAACGCTGACAAGCTCGTCGAGCTGGGCGTCTGGCTTCCGGCGGCCGCGCTCGCCGCGCTGCGTCTGCGCACCGCCGGCATCGTTCTCGACCCCCTGCCACTCACCCCGCGCGAGCTGGCTGCGGCTCTCGACGCGACCCCCGCGCTCCCCGCGCCCCTGCAGCGCGCCTCCCGCGCGCCGGTGTCACAGACCGCCATTTCGGTACGCGGATTGAGCGTGCTCCGAGGCCCGGCAAAGGTTCTCGACATCGCTGATCTCGACATCGGCGCCGGGGAGTTCGTGGCGGTCGTCGGCTCCAACGGCGCCGGCAAGACCACCCTGGCCCAGGCCCTGGCCGGCGTCATCACGGCGAGACGCGGCGCGGTCACCGTCGACGGCCTCGACCCGGCCACCGCCGACCCGCGGCTGCTCGCCGAGCGGGTCGGTTTCGTCTTCCAGAACCCGGAGCACCAGTTCATCACCAGCCGGGTGGACGACGAGCTGGCATACGGTCTGCGGGTCCGTGGCGTCCCGGCCGAGGAGATCGAGGCCCGGGTCGGTGAGCTGCTCGACCGCCTCGGTCTGCGCGAGCTGAGCGCCGTGCACCCGTTCCTGCTCTCCGGCGGCCAGAAACGGCGGCTCTCGGTCGGCACGGCGCTGGTCACCCGGCCCCGGGTGCTGGTGCTCGACGAGCCGACGTTCGGCCAGGACCGGGAGCGCGCCGCCGAGCTGCTCACCCTGCTCGACGCCCTGCACGCCGACGGCACCACTGTCGTCGTGGTCAGCCACGACATGACCCTGGTCGCCGAGCACGCCACCCGGGTCGTGGTCCTCGGCGGCGGCCGGGTGATCGCCGACGGGCCGCCGGAGGAGATCTACGCCGACGCGGAGCTGCTCGCCACCGCCGACCTGCGCCCGCCGCCGATCGCTCAGGCCGTCCGGGCGCTGACCCACCATCCCGGGTGGCACGGGCTGACCCGGCTGGCCGACCTGCCCGCCGTGGAGACGTCGTCGTGAGCCTGTTCTCGCTGCGGAGCTACAACCCGGTGGTCAAGGTGCTGGCGCCGGTGCCGGCTATGGTCGTGTCGATCGGCTCCCGCGACCTGCTGACCCCGGCGATTTTCGCCGCGGTCGCCCTGGTCATGCTGCTCGCGTTCGGGCGCTTGTCCGGCCGGCCGCTGCTCGGGGTGCTGCTCGGCCCGATCGCGCTGGTCGCCGTGATGACCGTGTCGTTCGGCGTGTGGACCGACCCGGCCAAGGTGGACGACACCAGCGCGCTGTTCACCCTCGGGCCGTTCACCCTCTGGTCCGGCGCGCTGGAGACCGGGCTCGCGACCGGGCTGCGGGTGACGTCGGTGATGCTGCTGGCACTGCTCGCCGGGCTCACCACGGACGGCCCCGACCTGGTCCGATCGATGATCACCCACCTGCGGATGCCGTACCGGATCGGGTACGCCGGGTTCGCCGCGATCCGCTTCGTGCCCCGGTTCCGCAGCGATCTCGAGGTGATCCGGCTGGCGCATCGGGTGCGTGGTGTCGACGGCGGGCGCGGGGTGGTTCCGGCCGGGCGGCGGTGGGCGGGTTATGCCGTACCCCTGCTGGCCGGTGCGATCCGGCACGGTGACCGGGTCTCGCTCGCGATGGAAGCGCGGGGTTTCGGGGCTCATCGCACCCGCACCGAGCGGCGGCAGGTGCCGCTGCGCGCTCGCGACGCGGTACTCGCCGCCTGGTTGATCTCCCTGTGTTACCTGGTTCCGTACCTTTCTGGAGTAATTCGATGAAGAGATTGACCACCCGGTTCCTGATGGCGTGCGCGGCGATCGGCGCGGCCACCGGCGTGCTGCTGCTGCCGGCCAACTTCGTCGCCGCGGCCATCTCCGCGGCGGTGCCGCTCGTCTACGCGGCGATGGTCGGCATCTGGCTGATCGGCCCGGTCGTGGCGCTCGCCGTGCTCCGGCGTCCCGGCGCGGCCCTGCTCACCATGCTGATCGCCGGCATCATCAACATCCCGACGCCGGCCGGCCCGTCCGCGATCATCACAAACCTGATGGTCGGCGTCGCGATGGAGCTCGGTTTCCTGCTGACGCTGTACCGGATCTGGAAGCCGTGGCTGTTCTACGTGACCGCCCTGGTCTTCGAGACCTTCTACGCGATCAGCGCCTACACCTTCTTCAACATCGACGACATGACCCCGGCCGTGCAGGGCGTGTTCTTCGTGCTGATGGGCGTGAGCGCGATCGTCTTCACCTGGCTCGGCCTGGTGATCGCGGGCCGGCTGGAGGCGACCGGCGTGGCACGGGGAATCACCCCCGGCCGCCGGCCGGTCGCTCCTCCCGCTCTCTAATCCCCGTTACCCACAGCGATCCGGATCGCCGCCGGCTTGCCGGCGGCATCAAGATCCAGCTGTACGGGGAAGACGCCGTCACCCACCGACGTCATCGCCATCATGACCTCGGCGTTGCCGACGGTGACCGCGGCGGCGTCGTGGGCGGACGCGCGGACGCCGGCCATCACCTGCCAGTGATGCGAGTGCGGCCGGAAATCGAACGCGAACTTCACCTCCGGCTCGGCGTGTTGCCGGTGCTGCAACCGGACCGCCTGCTGGTACGCCTTCTCGTCCGGCAGGTTCAGCCAGCCGAAGTTGTCGTCACCCGGCGTGCCGGTGCGCTTCGCGTGGAACTCCGCCGCCACCTGCTCCTCGTCGCGCCCCCAGAACACCAGGTCGGCCAGCCCGTCCAGGGTCTCCTCGTGCACCCACTGCCCGAGCGCGTCCACGTCGGCGAACACGAACCGCGCATGGTCCACGAAGATGCTGCCCAGTTGCCGGGTCTTCACCGGGGCGCCGCCGCCGAACAGGACCTGGATCTCGCGCCAGCTGTTCGCGCCGCGGATCGCGATCACCGGAAGCGGGCGGTCGGACGGCACCTTGCCGACCGGCACCACCGGAACCCCGGTGATCAGGAAGTCCGGGTCGCCGCCCTTGATCGCCCGCCGGAACCGGTCGCGGTGCGGCACCCGGCGCGGGAACAGTCGCAGCTGAGCCTGGAAGTTTCGCTCCCGGCAGTGCTCGGCGAACGACGCGTGGATCTTCGCGACGCCGTGCTGCGGGATGTCGTAGAGGTACAGCCCCGACTGCCGGGCGAACGAGCGGGCCGCCGCCGCGGCGTGCAGACCAGCGATCTCGAAGTCGGCGGCCGCCACGGTGCCTGGCTCGGCGGTGTCGTCCGGGGACCGGTCGCCGGACCACAGATCGAGATAGCCGCCATCCATCAGCACGAGCTCACCGGACGGGCAGGTGATCTCGCCGAGCAGCACACGTTCCTCCATGGGCGCGGAGTCTACGACGGAATCCGGGCAGGTAGGGAGGCCGGAGCCCCCTTGGGTCCCGACCTTCCGGTTTGCCGGATTCGTTAAGCGCCGGGGTGCCGCACCATCAGCCGGGTGCCGGTTGGCCCGGTGTTGAGCTCCATGTCCGGATAAAGGGTGTTGATGAGCCAGAGGCCGCGACCCTGTTCGAGGCTGTCGACCGGTGTTGGCAGGGCCACCCGATAATCGGCCGGCAGTCCGGCGCCCTGGTCGCTGATCTCGGCGTAGAAGGTGCCGGCGCGCAGCCAGAGCAACAGCTGCCCGGCGCCGCCGCCGTGCTCGACCGCGTTGGCGGCCGCCTCGTGCACGGCCAGCACGAATCCGGCCCGCTTCTCCCCGGCGAGACCGTGCCCGGCGACGACGGCGTCCACCTTGTGGCGCAGCCCGGCCAGGGAGGTGATGTCGAACCGGCGGACCACCAGGATCCTCGTCCGGTTCTCCAGCGGGCCGTAATCGGCCGTGGTGACGGCGGTGGCGATGTCACCGAGGCGGTCACCGGTGCGGGCCGCGTAGCGTCGCAGCTCGGTGAAGGCCGCTTCCATGTCCATGTCGAGGCGTTCGGCGAGGACGCCTTTCGCCTGCTCGATGGTGACCCTGCTGTTCATCGCGTGCTGCACCTGTTCAGCAAGGATCTGCCGGTATTCGACAGCGCGATGTTGCAGCAGCCCGAGTGCCGTGACGTTGGCGAGAGCCTTGGCGGCGTGCGTCACCGTGTCGTCGAGCGGGCCACGTGCTGTCGAGAAGAGGTTGAGAACCCCGATGGTTTCGCCCCGCAAACGGACCGGGACGGCATGAACCGCGCGGAAACCGTCGGCCCGGGCCCGCCCGGCGAACTCCCGCCAGCGGCTGTCGGGCTCGTCCAGATCGATATCCGCCACCGGCGTCCCGCGCCGGTAGCAGTCGACGCACGGCCCGGACGACGTCTCCACCTCGAAAAGCTCCAGCAGACGGGCCTTCTCCGAGGAGGAGGCCATCACCCGCAGCGCACCGCGCTGGTCGCCGATCATGATGCCGGCGGCCTGGACGGCGAGCAGCTCCACGCAGCGTCCGGCCAGCACGTGCAGGAAATCGACCACGTCGAAGTCCGCCACCAGGGTGTCGGACAGCTCGACGAAGGCCTGCGCGAAATCGTATTCGCGTGACGTGCTCACGGCCGCCTCCTGCTCCCGGTCGTCGTGTTCACTGTGATGCATCATTGCGTCCGGTAACGGTGAACCTCAGCCGCCGTGCCACCACGTCGGCTGCCACTTCGTCGAGGGGCAGCCCGCCGACGAAGGCGTGGGCACGCAGACGCAGGAACGCCTCCGCTATCGGTACGTCCAACTGGGCGCTGATCATGCCGGTGGCCTGATGGACCACGGTCCGGTTGGCTGCCGCCAGCTCGGTCCCGGGCAGCCGTCCGCCGGGCAGCGACTCGGCGAGCAACAGCTCGGTGGCCGCGTCGGCGAACGCCAGCGCCTCGGTGAGATCGTCACCGACCAGCGCGCCCGGGCTCCGCCGGTACAGGTCGATCACGCCGAGGCAGATCGCGCCGACCAGCAGCGGCAGCGCGAACACGGCGCGGGCGCCGGCGCTCACCGCGGCCGGGGCGAACATCGGCCACTGCCGGGTCCAGAAGGCGTCGTCAAGGTCGGAGACCAGCACCGGGCGCCGCGATGAATAGGCGTCCTTGCACGGGCCTTCGCCGAGCGTCAACTGCAGCTCCTCGACCCGGGCGCTCACCAGGTCACTGGTGAACCTGACCTGCTGCGCCGGAAGCGAGCTCATCAGGGCAAGCCCGGCGCCGCCCACACCCGGCAGCCCGGCCACGCAGGCCTCGCACAGCTGAGCGACATCAGGACCGTGACTTGCCACCATCTGCGCCACCCGCGTGCGATGGCCGGCACTAGGCAAAACGGCCACGGCCGGATGAATCATCTGCGAAGCCAGTCATGACGGTGCCCTCCGGCCTGTTGGCCGCACCGTGCCGGCAGCTTGACCACAGACTACGCCTCCCCGGGTGCAGGCCGTTGACATGACCCACGAAGGATGAGATTGAGCTGTTTCACCGGGTAGTAAGCTCAGTCGTGGGTGGAGCGCCCGCCCGAGCCCGTCATCGGCCAAGAGTCTCCGACTCAGCGCGTTCCTTGAATCACTGCGCTGATGAGGGACGTGATGGCATGTTCGAGCGGTTCACCGATCGGGCGCGGCGAGTCGTCGTGCTGGCGCAAGAAGAAGCGCGGTTGCTCAACCACAACTACATCGGCACCGAGCACCTGCTGCTCGGGCTGGTCCGCGAGGGCGAGGGCGTCGCCGCCCGCGCTCTGGAAAGTCTCGGCCTTTCCCTCGACCGGGTGCGGACGCAGGTCGAGGAGATCATCGGGCAGGGCCAGCAGGTGCCGAGCGGGCACATCCCGTTCACCCCGCGGGCCAAGAAGATCCTGGAGATGTCTCTGCGCGAGGCGCTCCAGCTCGGCCACAACTACATCGGTACGGAACACATCCTGCTCGGCCTCATCCGTGAGGGCGAGGGTGTCGCCGCGCAGGTGCTGCTCCGCCTGGACTCCGACCTCAACAAGATCCGGCAGCGGGTGATCCAGCTGCTCAGCGGTTACCCGGAGAAAGATCCCACCGGCACCGTGACCGGCACGGCGACGGCGCCGGTCCCGTCGGCCTCACCGGTGCTGGACCAGTTCGGCCGCAACCTGACGCAGGCCGCCCGGGAGGGCCGGCTCGACCCGGTCATCGGCCGGGAGAAAGAGATCGAGCGGGTCATGCAGGTGATGTCCCGCCGGTTGAAGAACAATCCGGTCCTGATCGGCGAGCCCGGTGTCGGCAAGACCGCCGTGGTCGAGGGCCTGTCCCAGGCGATCGTCAAGGGCGACGTGCCCGAGACGCTGAAAGACAAGCAGCTGTACACCTTGGACCTCGGCGCCCTGGTGGCCGGCTCGCGCTATCGCGGTGACTTCGAGGAGCGCCTGAAAAAGGTGCTCAAGGAGATCCGCACCCGCGGCGACATCATCCTGTTCATCGACGAGATCCACACCCTGGTCGGCGCAGGGGCGGCCGAGGGTGCGATCGACGCGTCGTCGATCCTCAAGCCGGTGCTGGCCCGCGGCGAGGTGCAGGCGATCGGCGCCACGACGGGGGATGAGTACCGCAAGAGCATCGAGAAGGACGGCGCTCTGGAACGCCGGTTCCAGCCGGTCCGGGTCGAGGAACCCACCGTCGTGATGACCATCGAAATTCTCAAAGGCTTGCGTACGCGTTACGAGGAGCACCACGGGATCACCATCAACGACGCGGCCCTCGTGGCGGCCGCGACGCTGGCGGATCGCTACATCTCGGCGAGGTTCCTGCCGGACAAGGCGATCGACCTGATCGACGAGGCCGGCGCACGGATGCGCATCCAGCGGATGACGAGTGCCGAGGTCGGCAGCGATGTCGGCGAGGAGCAGATCGCCGAGGTCCTGGGCAACTGGACCGGCATCCCGGTGCACAAGCTGACCGAGGAGGAGACCACCCGTCTGCTGCGGATGGAGGACGAGTTGCATCAGCGGGTCATCGGTCAGGACGATGCTGTGCAGTCGGTGGCGAAGGCGATTCGGCGTACCCGAGCGGGGTTGAAAGATCCGAAGCGGCCGTCCGGGTCGTTCATTTTCGCGGGCCCGTCCGGTGTCGGTAAGACCGAGTTGTCCAAAGCGCTGGCCGAGTTCCTCTTCGGGTCCGAGGACGCGTTGATCCAGCTGGACATGTCCGAGTTCCACGACCGGTCGACGGTGTCCCGGCTGGTCGGCGCGCCACCGGGCTACGTGGGTTACGACGAGGGCGGCCAGCTGACCGAAAAGGTTCGTCGCAAGCCGTTCTCGGTGGTCCTCTTCGACGAGATCGAGAAAGCGCATCCGGACGTCTTCAACACGCTGCTGCAGATCTTGGAGGAGGGCCGCCTGACCGACGGGCAGGGCCGGATCGTCGACTTCAAGAACACGGTCATCATCCTGACGACCAACCTCGGTACGCGTGACGCGACGAAAGCGGTGTCGATCGGTTTCCAGGCGTCCGAGGCGTCAGCGAGCTCCTACGAGCGGATGAAGCTGAAGGTCAACGACGAGCTGAAGCAGAACTTCCGCCCCGAGTTCCTGAACCGCATCGACGACACCATCGTCTTCCACCAGCTGACCGAGGACGAGATCCTGCGGATCGTGGACATCTTCATCGCCCGCATCGTGGGCCAGCTGAAGAACAAGGACATGGGTCTGGTCCTGACCGACGAGGCGAAAAAGTACCTGGCGGCGAAAGGCTTCGACCCGGTTTTCGGTGCTCGCCCGCTGCGGCGGACCATCCAGCGGGACCTGGAGGACACGCTGTCGGAGCAGATCCTTTTCAACGAGCTGCGCCCGGGGCAGACGGTGGTGGTCGACCGCGAGGACGACCACCTGACCTTCCGCGCCGCCACCGACAGCGTGCCGGTCAGCCTCTGACCGTTCCGCCTTTGTTCTCAGCCGGGCAGGGACTCCTGCCCGGCCAGGACGATCAGCTCGCCGGCGGCCATGCCGAGGGTCCCGGCCGAGCCGTCGAGCTGGATGCGGTACGCGATCGGCGGCCCCAGCACACCCCAGACCGCGCCGACGATCGTGGCCGGTCGGCCCGATTCTGGCCCGGCCAGGACCCGGACGCGAGTGCCGGGCGCGTGGCCGTCCTCGGCGACCATCAGCAGAGCGTCGAGGATCTGGCGGACACCGTCGTACGGAGGAGTTGTGACGAACGGCAGCGCGACGTCCGCACGCTCCCACGCGGGCTGGGTGGTCGTCAGGCGCTCCGCGACCAGGCGGAGGTGATGGTCTGAGCCGGAGGCCGCCGAGCTCAGAGCCGCCGCGAGCCGCGGCCACAGGGCGGTGCTGCTGTTCTCCAGCGGCGGGCGAGCGGCCCGGTCCAGCTCGGCGATGTTGTTCTCCAGTAGCGCGCGAGCGGCTCGGTCCAGCTCGGCGCACTCCAGGTCGAGGGCGGTGTCCTCGCCCAGCTCGGCGGCCCACGCCAGGCCGGCGGCGTCCGGCACGAGCGGCGGCGACTCGACCGCGACCGTCAAATAGAGCATCGTGAGCAGCTCGGCGCGGCCCTCACCGTGGTAGAGCTGGCAGACACCGCTGCCGGTCAGGCCGCGCCCCGGCGGGAACCGGTCGACCAGATGCTGGGCGCGCCCCGCGGGCAGCACCGCCGCCCGGCGGGTGTCGGCCTGCCGCTCGGCGAACGTGCGCCGCTCGCGCTGCTCGACGACGCTCTGCCGGAACGAGTCGCAGGGATAGATGGTGCGCCCGTGCGAAGCGATCGACTCACCGGGCTGCAGCCCGAGCTCAGCGATCGCGCGGGCGGCAACCGAGTAGGGAACGCCGGTCCGCGCGGCCTGCTCACGGATGGCTCGTTTGCGTGCGCGGCCGGGCCGTGGGTTACGGCGCCGGGGATGGGTGTCGTTCATGATCGCCTCCGTGGCAGCCCCACGCCCTGCACACCGACGGCAGCAAGGATCAGCACGCTGAGTCGGCGACTCTTGGCCCGAACGGGCAGCCAGACGTGGGCGGCCGACCAAAGGCTCCGGCGGGCGTACCGCCTGGAGTCGACTATAACGCTCGGCGTCGCCTTCGACGGATCGGTCAAGGGCTGGGATCGCGTACCCCGGGCCGGCGCTTGATCGCTTAATCTGCGGCCATGTTGTTCCGGGTGCGATGGTTCCGTTTCTGGCTGACCCACGTGTTGCTGCTGGCCGGTTCTCTGCTGATCGCGCTGAACGTGGCGCTGCTGCTCAGTGGTGGCCGGCCGGCGCTCCTGGTGCCGTTGCTCCTGGCGCTGAGCGTCAGCTCCGGATACGCCCTCCTGATCTAGCCGTCGCTCGCCTGGATTCGGGTGACCGAGGCCGGGATCGAGTTCAAAGGCACCTTCCGTACGCCCGGATCCCTGCCGTGGTCCGCGATCGAATCCGTCGACCGGCGCGGCGCCGGCCCGCTCACCAGGCTGAGCATCAAGCCGGTCGGGGCGAAGCCGTACCTCGTCGACATCGGCCTGATGACCCCGGGACCGTCAGCGCTGCTGGCCGAACTGCGGCGGCATCACCACGCGCCGGTCGGTTAGCAGGTCGGTGTTGTCGGCGTACTGGTCGATGGCGCCGGTCAGCGGCAGCGCCCGGATCGCCGGATCATCGATGGCGGCGATCAGCGCCTGCGTGTAACGCTCGGCGCCCAGCACCCGGAACGGCCGATCGTGGAAGAACCGCACCCGCGGATCCAGCCCCAGATCGTCGTGCAGCCCGGCCACCGCCTCATAAACGATCACCAGATGCCGCTCGCGCTCCCGCCAGTCGGTAGCCGCCAGCGCCGCGACCATCGGCCCGATGAGCTCAGCCGCGACCGGCAGCCGGGCGAATGCGCTGCCCAGCCATTTGCTGTACGGCGGATAGCGCCGATGGATCAGCAGACACAACCGCATCAGATCGCGTACCAGCCTCGCCGCCACGACAGCCGACCCCAATTCGTCGCCGACCTCACCGCAGCGCCCGACGAACGCCTCCTCCTGCCCGACGCGCTGCCACTGACAAGCAACGATATAGCGCGATATGTCGTCGGGATACCACGCCAGCGCCCGCCTGACCTCATGCACCTGCCCCAGCCCGTCGTGATGCACCGCGCCACCGGTCACCTCCGCCAGACGCTGAGTGGGCGTGGACAGCCAGTGGTGCGTACTCACCCCGGCCCGCGGATCGAAACCGAGGTGCTCGCCCAGCCACGCATCCAGCGACGTGACCTCAACCCCATGCTGAACAGGCCCACCGTCACCGGCCACCATGTGCCGCGTCCCGCGTTCCCCGACCGGCACCAGATTGGTCGGATAACCGGCGATCTCCCCAGGCAACCCCGCCGCCAGCAACTCCCGAACCCGCTCACCCGACGCCACCAGATCCGCCGGCGTCAGAAAGAGCTGAAGTCGCGGCCCCCAGTCGTGATCCGTGGACCGCGCCGTGTCAAACCCCAGAACCTCAGACCCACCCCCGATCAAACAGGCTGAGTGCACCACCGCCGGCATCTGCCGCGACAACAGCGGGCGTACGCCCTCCGCGTACAGCCGCCCCGACAACTCCGCCCCGCCCACAAACGTCGGCTCCACCCCCGAAGCCTGCCCCACAACCCAAAGCCAGTCACCCGAATACCCGCCCCGCCCGCCCCCCGCCCCGCCGCCTCGCCGGCCCGCGCTGGCCGCCCCGCCGCCTCGCCGGCCCGCGCTGGCCGCCCCGCCGGGATCTTGAGCGATTACTGCCCCCAGGGGGTGGGGGCGATCGTTGCGGGTGCGGTGTCACTCGGTGCCGAGGGGCGAGCCGTAGCTCAGCCATGTCATGAGGCCGCGATGACATGGCTGAGCTACGGCTTGCGGACCTCGGCCGTCGTTCAGGCACCTTATGAGGGCCCGATTCCATGTCTGAGCTACGGCTCGGCTCGCTCAGCGGCTCGGCTCGGCTCGCTCAGCGGCGCGGCTCGGCTCGCTCAGCGGCGCGGCTCGGCTCGCTCAGCGGCTCGGTCCGCTCAGCGGCGCGGCTCGGCTCGCTCGGCGGCTCGGCTCGCTCACGGGCTCGGCTTGCTCAGTGGTCGGGCCCGGTTCTCGGCCGGCGGAGGCGAAGTCGACAGGCCGCAAACGCTCCCGCCGGTGCGTGTCGACTTTGGGCGCGCAGCACACCTGAACTCGACACAGTCATCGTTGCCCCAGCTTTGGGTGGGGTGGGGGTCACTTGGGGTGGTGGGTTGGGTGGGGGATGGGGGTGGATGTGTTCTGCTACCTGCTCGGGCAGGGGTGGGAACGTGGCGGGGTTCGGGGATTATCTGCGGGCGGCTCGGGTGGGGGCTGGGCTGACCATGGAGCAGCTTGCTGAGCTGTCGGGGGTCAGTGCCCGGGCTATCAGTGACATGGAGCGGGGGCACAGCCGGGCGCCTCAGACGCGCACTCTTAACGCTCTTGCCGGTGGGCTCGGGGTTGACGCGGGAATGCTGCGGGAGGTCGCTCAGGGGCAGCGGAACAGTGGGGCGGGGCGGCCACGGACCTGCGAGCTTCCGAGGCTGGTGGGGGACTTCGTCGGGCGTACCCAGGAATTGGAATTTTTGCGGCAGATGGCCGGCGGCGAGCCGGATGGGCCTGCGCCCGTCGTGGTGGTGCATGGGCAGGCGGGGCTTGGCAAGACGTCGCTGGCCGTGCGGATCGCTGACGAGTTGGCGGGGGAGTTTCCGGACGGGCGCTTCTATCTCGATCTGCGCGGCACGGATCCGGAGCCGATGGCGGTGGGGGAGGCGCTGTTGCGGCTGCTCAAGGCCATGGAGGTCAGTCCTCGGCGGATCGCGGAGAGTGATGAGGAACGGTCCAGTCAGCTGCGGGCGGTGCTGCGGGATCGGCGGTGTCTGCTGGTGCTGGACAACGCGGGTAATGAGGCGCAGTTGCGGCCGATTCTGCCGGGGGACGGTTCCGGGTTCACGGTGATCACCAGCCGGCGGGTGCTCGGTGGGCTGGAAGGCGTGCAGCGGATCGCTCTGGAACCGCTGGCGCCGGGGGAGTCGGCTGCCTTGTTGCGTGGCATCGCCGAGCAGGCCGCGTTGCCTGAGGCCGGGCAGGCTGTTGATGCCGTCGCGCGGTTGTGCGGGCACCTTCCGCTGGCGTTGCGGATCGCCGGAACCCGGCTCGCCACCCGGCCGAACTGGTCGGCTGAGCATTTGAAGGAACGGCTTGCCGACGCTGATCGGCGCCTCGCTGTTCTGGAGGCCGGGGATCTCGGGGTGGCGGCGGCGTTCGCGTTGTCGCACGCTCAGCTGTCGAATGGCGCCCGGGCGTTGTTCCGGCGGCTCGCGCATGTGCCGGGGGTGGACTTCGCGCCGCCGATCGCAGCGGTGCTCACCGGAGAAAGCGACGTTGTCGACGGGCTGGATGAGCTTGTCGAGCTGGGGCTTCTGCAGACGGAAGGGTTCGACCGGTACCGTTTTCACGACCTCATCCGGCTCTTCGCCGAGCAGCGGCTGCGCACCGAGGAAGCGGCCGGGATCCGGGTGGCCACCGCGAAGAGCATGGTCGACTGGTTGCTGGAGACGGCGATCGTGGCGGGGCGGTGGTTCGAGCCGGCGTACGGAAGTCTGCCCGAAGGCTGGACCGGTCTGATCCCGCTCGCCACCCTGGACGAGGCCGGTGACTGGCTGCGCGACGAGACCGGCAACTGGATCGGCGCGCTGCGGATCGTCGCCGCTGACGGCCGGCACCAGCTGGTCGTCGACGTGGCCGAGGCGATGCACTGGTACTCCGACCGGACCGTGCGGCACGCGCACTGGTTCGAGGTGTACAGCCTGTCCCGGGCCGCCGCGGCGCACCTGCCGGACCGGCATCAGGAGGTCACCCACATCAACTATCTGTCCTGGGCGGCCACCCACTGCCTGCGCCGGCCCGACCTCGGCGGCGACATCGCGATGGAGGGCCACCGGATCGCCGGCGATCTCGGCGACGTGAAGGAGCAGGGCTGGGCTCTGCGGTACGCCGGGGACGCCTGGCGCAACGACGGTCAGTATCCCCGGGCTCTGGACGCGTACCGGGAGGCGTGCCGGCTTGCCGATTCGATCGACGACCATGATGCGTACGTTCAGCTGCGTCCCGGGATAGCGATGCTGCTCAGCGTGATGGGGCGGCACGACGAGGCGATCGCCGAGGCGGCGGCCGCGCTGCGCGAGATCGAGGCGCGGCCGGTCGCGCCACGGCCCGCTCTGAGTGCCCGGACCTGTGCGTACGCGATCGGCGCCCGCGCCCTGGCCGATGCCGGCCGCTGGGCGGAGGCGCTGCGCGAGGCCGAGCAGGCGCTGCCGATGGCCGCCGAGTTCGGGTACGCCGGGTACCTGGGTGAACTGCACCTCACGATGGGCCGGGCGCGGGCCGCACTCGGCCCGGCCGAGCTGGCCCGGCCGGACCTGACGCGGGCCGTCGAGCTGCTCGCCGCGGGGTCGTTCCGGAACAACGAGGAGCTGGCCCGGCGGACCTTGGCCGAGCTCGACGCGGCAGCCTAGGCCTGTATCGACCGGGCAGGACTACAGCAGCTTCGGCAGCTCGGCCATGCTGGTGAAGATGTGGGTGGCGCCGACGGCGATCAGCGCCTGCGGCTCGTGGTGGGCGAGGCTGTCGGGCGGGCAGTACCCGTACACGGTCGCGCCGGCGGCTACCCCGGCGCGGACGCCCGCGGGGGTGTCCTCGATGACGGCCGTGCGTGCCGGGTCGACGCCGAGGGCGGCCGCGGCAGCCAGGTAGACGTCGGGGGCCGGCTTGCTGCGCGGCATCTCCATGCCACTGAAGATCTTGCCGGCGAACGCGTCGGCCAGGCCCACCTTGGTCAGCTGAAGGTCGATCTTGGGGCGGTCGGCGCCGCTCGCGCAGGCCACCTTGCCGTCGAAGATCCGGCTGATCTCGTGGACGGCGGACACCGCACCGGGGATCGCCTCCAGGTCGAGGGCGAGGGCCTCGTTGCGGCGGCGGCGGAACTCGCCGATCCACTCGTCGGTCACGACGAACCCGGTGTTGGCGGCGATCACACCCGCTTCGTCGATGAGGGAGCGGCCGACGAAAAGCGTGAAGCCCTCCGCTTCGGTGAGCTCCCAGCCCAGGTCGCGGAGCATCGCGCGGAGCACACGGTTGGTGATCCGCTCGGAGTCGACGAGGACACCGTCACAGTCGAAGAGCACAGCTTGGAACATGACCATGACCCTCACACACCGTCCTGGTCCTGAGAGCGGCGGGTGCTCGCAGCGCCGGCGACGACGACGGCGAGGTCTTCGCCGGCTTGATGAGGTGAGGGGGCGGAAGGGGAGGTCTCCGGTGGGGGCCATTCTCCGTCGAACGGGCCTACCGCTGACGCCATGAGCTGCGAGTTCGGGATGTTCAGCGGCCCGTCGTCGGTGTCCAGCACGGTGTAGAGCAGCCCCGCCGAGACGATCACGCCGACGTGCGGGCCGTTCAGCGCGCCCGACATCACCCGGATCCGGCGGCCGGGCACATAGGGGCGGGCGAAGAGCAGGACCAGTCCGGCGAAGAGGTTGCCGAGCACCGGCTGGGCGGCCAGGCCGACGATGATGCCGGTGACCGCGCCGCCGACCAGCAGATGTTCCAGGCCGACACCGAGCATGTCGCAGACCGTGCTGATCACCAGGACGTATCCGGCCAGCTGCACCAGCAGTCGCAGCGGTGTGCCGGCCTCGTTGCCGGCCCGGGCCACCGCGATGCGGTG
The DNA here is from genome assembly GCF_003259845.1 of Actinoplanes lutulentus. Taxonomy (GTDB): domain Bacteria; phylum Actinomycetota; class Actinomycetes; order Mycobacteriales; family Micromonosporaceae; genus Actinoplanes; species Actinoplanes lutulentus. Next base: position 204,367 of record NZ_QLMJ01000019.1, on the reverse strand, counting down.
CACCTCACGGGCGGCCGAACGGGTCGCGAGCACCCCGAAAAGTGCCACCAGCAGCGCGCATCCGTATCGGATCGTCAGCGTGCCGGTCTGCGTACCGAAGATGAGCGCGACCAGCGCGCCCAGGCCGAATATCACCGCCCGGCGGAAATCGGGACGAATGTGCTCGTCGATCAGCCGCTTGCGCCACATCGTGCCGGCTCCTCCACAGCATTGGATCTTGCGGAAGAGAGAGTAACGAGCAGTCGACTGACGGACGACGGCGCGGTCGCGGCGGAGCAGGATCAGAAGCACAGGAACGATAAACCGGAGGAAAATCCCATGTCGACCACTCCCACCGTCGTGCTCGTGCACGGCGCGTTCGCCGACGCGTCCAGCTACGCGAAGCTCATCCCGGAACTGCTCGACAGCGGCGTCAAGGTCGTCGCCCCGGCCGTGCCGAACCGCAGCCTGACCGGTGACGCCGCCTACATCTCCTCGGTGGTCCGGCAGATCGACGGCCCGGTCCTGCTCGTCGGACACTCCTACGGCGGCGCGGTGATCACCGTGGCCGGTGCCGAGGAGAACGTGGCCGGCCTCGTCTACCTGTCCGGTTATGCCCTCGCCCAGGGTGAGAGCCTCGGTGAGCTGCAGGGCGGCTTCCCCGACTCGGACCTGGCGGCGGCGCTGGTCTACACGAAGTTCCCGGTACCGGGCGAGGAAGACGGCACTGACGTGTCGGTCGACATCGCGAAGTTCCCGTCCGTTTTCGCCCACGACGTCGACCCGGAGCTGGCCCGCGTGCTCGCGGTGTCGCAGCGTCCGCTCGCCGCGTTCGCCTTCGGTGAGCCGGCTCCGTTCGCGGCCTGGAAGACCAAGCCGTCCTGGGGCGTCGTGTCCAGTTCGGATCACACCATCAACCCGGACGTCGAGCGCTTCGGTTACCAGCGCGCCGGCGCGAAGGTCACCGAGATCGACTCCTCGCACCTGGTGATGCTCTCGCACCCGAAGGAGGTCGCGGACATCATCCGTGAGGCGCTTTCGGTCACGACAGGTTTCCGAGCTGGTGCCGACGACTGATTCCGGTCTTGCGGTAGACCCGGGACAGGTGGGTGCCGACGGTCCGCGCCGAGATGAACAGCTGCTCGGCGATCGCGCGGTTGCTCAACCCCTGCGCGGCCAGCGCGGCCACCTGCTTCTCCTGCGGCGTCAGCGCCGCCGGGCCGTCGTTCATCGAGGTCGCGCCCACCGCGATCTCCCGGGCGGCAAGCTCGGCGGCGCCTCTCGCGCCTAGTTCGGCAAAGACCTTTCCCGCGTACGCGAGAACGACCCGAGCCTCCCGCGGGCTTCGGTGCCGGCGGAGCCAGAAGCCGTAGTGCAGATGTGCGAGCGCGTGCTCGTAGGGATATTCGCTGTTGGCGGTGGCTTTTTTGAACAGTTCCTCACTGTCATTTTCGGACAGCACTGCTTCGCTGAGATCGAGCAGGATCGTCATCCGGGCGCTCGGCTCGGCGCCGGCCGCCTCACGGACCCGCGCCACCACCGTGCGGGCGTCGGCCTGCTGCCCGCAACGGACCGCGGTGACGGCCAGCTCGGCCACACCGCGCGACGACAGATACGGGTGCAGCGGCCGCCCGTCCACATCGAACATCGACCGCAGGTATCGGTAGCCGTTCTCCTGGTCGCCGCCGTCCGCCGAGGCCAATCCGGCGGCGCGCAGCAGCCGCACGTGCGAGGCCCGGTTGGCCTGGATGTCGAGCCGTTCCCAGGTCTCCCGGGCCATCGTCAGCGCCGCCTCACTGTCGCCGCGCAGAGCGTGCAGCAGAGCCCGCAGCGCGGCCAGGGTGACCCGCATGGCCGGCAGTCCGACGGCCTGGCGGGGTTCGGCGTACCAGTCGGCCGCCTCCCACTCGCCGGCGTCGATCATCGCGCTGATCAGCGACGGCAGCGTCCCGAAGCCCGGCGACGCGGCCGGATCGTCGGCGAACGAACTGCGCAGCAACCCGGCCGCCAGCGTGACCTGATCCTCCAGCACGGCGATCGCGCCGAGCAGAGCGAGCCGCTGCCGGTCGGCCGAGGTCAGCGTGGTGCCCGGCGCCGGCACGACGGCCGTGCCGAGCAGATCCCGCGCGGTGTGCCCGGCCGGGTCGATCACCTGCTGGGCGTACGCGGCGATGGCCCGATCCGGCTCGTCTCCGGCCACCGCCAGCAGCTGGACGAGGCCACGCCGATGCTCCTCGTCACAGGTGACCCACGCGATCTGAGCGGCGATCACGGCGAGACGCGCGACATCGGCCGGGTTCGCCGGCGGGCCCGCACGCAGCGCGGCCATGATGATTCCGTACGCCTCGTGTGGCCGGCCGGCCCAGTGCATCGCCATGGCAGCCGGCCGGGCCGCGGCGGCGAGCACGTCCGGATCGTCGGTGAGCCGCCAGACCTGGGCGTGCAGTTCGGCCGTCCATGCGGTGTCGCGCAGGTCGCGGGCGTCGGCGACGGCCTGGGTGAGGCGCCGGGCCGCGGCCTGTGGTGACGGGGAACGGTCGGCGGACTGCTGCATCGCGGCGGTGGCCTCGTAGCGCTGCCCGTGCCGGCGGAAGATCGCGGCGGCCTCTTCGAGGGCGGTGGCGACCTGTTCGTCCGGGCCGGAGCCGGTGGCGGCGAGCTGGATCGCCTGGTGTTCGGGGCGGTCGGTGAAGGCCGCGGCGAGATCGTGGTGGACGCGGCGTCGCAGGTGCGCGGAGGCGTAGCGGTAGGCGGCTTCGGCGGCCAGCGGGTGAGTGAAACGGATCAGCGTGCCGGAGCGGGTGATGAGACCGGCATGCTCGGCGGGTGCCCAGTCGGTCTGCGCGGCGTCACCGTCCCCGGCAGCGTGACTCGCGGGACTCGGCTGTGGCGAGGTGCTGTTCGCGGCTGCCCGGGCCAGACGGGGAGCGTCGGTGGGGAAGCCGGCCGCGGCGGCGTAGAGGAGCAGGGTGCGTACCGGGGTCGGTAGCCCGGCCAGGGCATCGGTGAACTCGGCGAGCAGGCCGCCCGCCGGGGACGCGGTGCTGCCGAACTCGATGAGCGCGGCCGGATTGCCGGCGGACCGGTGCAGGATCGTGGCCCGGTCGCGGGCCGAGGGGGAGCGGTCGCGTTCGTCGAGCAGCCGGGCCGCGTCCTCCGGGCCGAGTGGGGGCAGGGTGAGCAGCGGCAGCGCGGCCAGGGCGTCCGGCGGCGGGGTTCGGCCGGCGGCCAGGACGGCGACGTTCGAGCCTTCCGGCTGGGCGGCCAGGGCCGCGAGGGTGGCCAGGGCGTCCTCGCCGAGGTCGTGCACGTCGTCGGCGACGATCAGGATCGGCGTCTTCGCGGCTACCGCGGTCAACGCCGCGCGGACCACGGCCGGCAGATCGCCGGGGTCCGGTGGTGACAGGTCCTTTTCCAGGTCCGTGTTCGGGCCTGTTTCCAGGCCGAGGAAGGCGAGCGCCGGACCGCTCGTCCGGGCCGGCAGGCCGGCGAGGTCGTGGCGGATGCCGAGCAGCAGCTGCCGCAGCGGCCACGGACCGGGACCGCCGCGCAGCACGAGGACCCGCCGGCCGGCGTCACGCGCGGCGGCGGCCGCCGCGGCGAGCAGCGCGGACTTACCCGCACCGCGAGGGCCGGAGAGGAAGAGCGAGCCCGTGAGGTGGCTGATCCGGGACAGCTCGGCATCCCGGCCGATCAGCAGTGAGAACGGCATCCGTCAACTTTCGATCAGGGTGCGGAGCTGATGGCGGCTGCCGACGCCCAGTTCCGCGTAGATCCGGTACAGGTGGGAGCCGACCGTGCGGGGTGAGAGGAACAGCTTCTCGGCGATCTGCCGGTTGCTCATCCCGGCGGCGGCCATCCGGGCGATCATCTGCTTCTGTGCGGTGAGGGCGGCGAACGCGTCCGCCTCGGGTTCCGGCTCGCCGGCGGCGCGCAGGCCGACCGGCAGACCGCGGCGGGCCTGCTCGGCGTGGCCCTCGGCGCCGAGCCGCAGGAACGTGTCCCGGGCCGAGAGCAGATGCGGGCGGGCGTCGTGCAGGCGCCGCCGGCCGCGCAGCCAGAGACCGAGGTTGAGCTGGGCTTCGGCGTACTCAAGAGGCCATTGCAAGGCGCGCTGCGGGTCGGCGAGGGCGCGCTGGAAGTGGTCCTCGGCGCCGTCGGTCTCGTCGAGCAGGGCTTCGGCGTGGGCCAGGAGCATGGTCATCCGGCTGGTGGTGGTCCCCGCGGACGATTCGGCGAGCCGCAGGACTGTCACGGCGTCGGCGCGGTTGCCGGTGATCGCGGCGGTCAGGGCGAGCTGCGGCAGGCTGCGGGGGGCGAGGACGTAGTGCCGGGGCGTGCCGTCGGTGTCCCACAGGGCGCGGAAACGCTGGTAGGCCAGCGGGTAGTCGCCGGCGGACAGGGCGGTGAGTGCGGACGCCCGCTGCTGGATGTTGCCGAGCAGTGTGGTGTTCGGCGGATCGTTCGGGGCCTCGGTGGGCGTACCCACGTGGCGCAGTGAGTGAAGGACGGACCGGAGGGCCGGCAGGACCGAACCCAGGACCGGGACGCGGATCTCGGCGGACTGCTCGGCGTCGGTCATCAGGCGGTCGGCCTCGGCCCATTTTCCGGCGTCGATCAGCGCGATGATCAGCAGGGGGAACGAACCGAGGACGGCGCCGTGAGCGCCGTACTGCGTACCCATGTCCCAGAGTGAGCGGAGCTCGGCGGCCGCTTTCGCGGAGTCGTCGATCAGGAACGCGATCGTGCCGGTGAGCAGCGTGCGGGTGATCCCCGGTGTGGTGCTCCGATCGGTGATCGGGCGGGCCGTGAAGGTGGCCGGGTCGGCGATCGCGAGGATGGCGTCCCGGGTGAGCTGGTCCTCGGGCCTGGTGTCGGCCGGCAGCAGGCTCGGCAGCTGCTCGCGGTGAGCGGGATCGCCGGAGTGCAGAGCCGCCGCGGCCGCGGCCAGGGCGATCTGGTTCGTGCGGGCGCTGCCGCGGGCGGCCTGGGCGGCTATGTCGAAGGCCTGCCACGGCCGGCACAGGTGGACCAGCGCGAAACCGGCGCCGGTGGCGGCCATGCCGGTCACGTCCGGATCGGTGGTCAGGGCGACGGATTTCTCGTAGAGCCGGATCGTCCACTCCGGATCGCCGCTGCGGTGGGCGGCGAAGACGGCTCGGGCATATCGCCGGGCGGCCGCCTCGTCGTCGCCGCTGCGCTCGGCAGCGGACTGCAACGCCCCGGCGGCGGCCAGGTAATCGCTGCGGGCCAGGGAGCCGGCGGCGGCCGTTTCCAGGGCGGCGGCCACTTCCTCGTCGCGGCCCGGGTTGCCCTCGGCCAGGTGCCGGGCCCGGTGGTACGGGTCGTCGGTCGCGGCCGCCAGGTTGCGGTGCGCCCGTGCCACGTCGCCCGGGGTCTCGACGACGGTGCAGGCGGCCCGGTACAGCGGGTGCCGGAAGTGGGATTGCCCGTCGCGTACGGCGATCAGCCCGGCCTGCTCGGCCGGCGCCCAGTGACGCAGGTCCAGGGACATGCCGGCGGCCCGGGTCAGGGTGCCGATGTGCTCGGGGTCGCCGGCCAGAGCCGCGTGCAGCAACAGCCAGCGGGTGGCCGGAGGCAGTGCGCGGATCGCGTCCGGGAACTCCGGGGGCAGCTGTTCGCCGGTCAATATCCGGAGTGAGAGCGGGTTGCCCTCTGCCCTGCGCAGGATCTCGGCACGGTTCTGGCGCCCGGCTGGCCGCGTCAGGGTGTCGAGCAGGCGGGCCGCTGCTTCCTCGGGGAGCGGGCCGATGTCGTATCGCGGTATGCCCGGGATCGGCGGGGTGTTGTCGCGGGCCGCGAGCAGGATGGCGATCCGCTCGGTGGAGGTGTTGCTCAGCGCGGTGGCGAGGGCTCGGGTCGACGCCTCGTCGCAGCGGTGGATGTCGTCGGCCACGATCAAGGCTGGACCGTCCCTGGTCAGCAGGTCGAAGGTGAGAAGCAACGCGGTTACCAGCGCTGGTTCGTCGAGCTGTGACGGGTGCTGGCGTAGGTGAAACGGCAAGTCGGATTTATCGTCTTTTAGGATCTGGCACAGCAGTGCGTACGGCTGTGGTGCGGACGTCGTGACGTGCCGGACCAGGTAACCGCGGTGGCGCGCGTCGTCCGCTGCCGCCTCCAGCAGTGCGGTCTTTCCCACGCCGGCCGCGCCGCGGAGCAGCAACGACGCCGGCCCGTGCCCGGCGGCGCCGACGGCCGCGGTGAGGTCGGCCAGCTCCCGTGCCCGGCCGATCAGTTCCACGCCGCCCATTTTCTGCCTGCTCCCTGTGTGAAGGAACAGTCCACTACCCGAATGTGAGATACGCCAGGCAGAAAGCATGAAGTCTCAAGGTTCTGCGTGACGCCCGTCGCTGTTCGTACGTGAGCAGTCATTCGACGGATGGCATCACCCGGCCGGGCGGGCAGTTTGGTATTCGAGCGATGCGGGACGGCCGCAGCGACATCCGGCGAGGAGCCAGCCATGCCTTTCATCACCACTGACGACGGCACCGAGATCTTCTACAAGGACTGGGGCAACAAGGACGCCCAGCCGATCATCTTCAGCCACGGCTGGCCGCTGAGCAGTGACGCGTGGGACGTCGAGATGAAGCTCGCCGCCGACAACGGGTTCCGGGCCATCGCCCACGACCGCCGTGGACACGGCCGGTCGACGCAGACCTACTTCGGCAACGACATGGACACGTACGCCGCGGACCTGGACGCCCTGGTGCGTGCCCTGGACCTGCGCGACATCATCCTGGTCGGCCACTCGACCGGTGGTGGCGAGGTGGTCCGGTTCGCCGCGACGCACGGCGTCGGACGGGTTGTGAAGATCGCCACGGCCGGCGCGGTTCCGCCGATCATGGTGAAGTCGGAGAGCAACCCGGAAGGAACGCCGATCGAGGCGTTCGACGGGATCCGCGCCGGCGTCCTCGCCGACCGCTCGCAGTTCTTCAAGGACCTTTCCGAGCCCTTCTTCGGTACGAACCGGCCCGGCTCGACGATCTCCCAGGGTCAGCGTGACCAGTTCTGGCGGCTCGGCATGCAGGCCGGCTTCGCCGCGGTCTACGACTGCGTGAAGCAGTTCTCCGAGACCGACTTCACCGCCGACCTGCAGAAGCTCGACGTCCCGATCTTCATCGCGCAGGGCGACGACGACCAGATCGTGCCGCCGGCCGCCGCCTCGGAGAAAGCCATCAAGCTGGTCAAGAACGGCACCCTGAAGCTGTACCCGGGTGGCCCGCACGGCATCGCGGGCGCGTACCAGCAGGAGCTGGACAAGGACCTGCTCGAGTTCTGGAAGAGCTGAACCTCTTGTCAGGGGTAACGAGAGACGACGTCCCGTAGCCGTCGGCCGTCTTCGCGGACGAACAGACCGCGAATCTCGGTGAACGGGTTGCTACCCGGCGGGACGTCGTCCTCGTACCCCGCCTCGGGGTCCTCGGGGAGCTGGACGAACGGGGTCTTCGGCTGGTCCGGGTGGGTGGGCACGACCGGGTTGCGGTACCACGACGTGCCGCAGTTCCGGTTCTGCACCTCGCCGAGGTACCAGGCCGGGACGGTCACCACCGGCTCGTCCTCGGCGGCGAGCAACTCGTCCCAGCCGGCAAAGCGCTCCCGGAGCAGCTGTTCGAGGCGGTCCAGCGAGTCGACCGAGAAGTCCCACTGCTGCCCGGTCTCACTGGACCAGGCCGGGAAAGCAGCCTCCTGGCTCGCCAGCCAGGTGTTCAGCCTGGGGTTGTCTGCCCAGTTCATGTCGTGCCCCGGTTCTTCTCGGTAACGAAATGATATCCATAGAAGTCGATTGACCGTATCGGGCTGCGCCGATACGGTCCCGTTCCATATGGTGCCACAGGCGCCGGGAACCAGACGACTACAAACGGGGAGGCATCCGGCGTTTCGCTCGCCTTTCGAAGTCTTCTGGGCCTCCCTGGACGGGGATCCTCATGAGCAACCCCAGACCCGCGATGCGCGCGCGCCTGCTGATGCGCAGCCTGGCCGCCGCCGTCTGCGCGGCCGTGCTGGCGTTCGGCGCCGTGCCGGTCGCCGCAGCTCCCGCGCCTCTGCCGTTCACCGGGCAGCGATGCGACAAGAAATTCGACCTCTCCGGGCCGCCGTCGAAGCCGAACACGATTCCGGTCGGTGACGCGAGCCGGGTCAAGGCGGACTGGGACACGTACGACTACACGAACCAGCGGCAGGCGATGGACAACCTGCCCGCGCCCACGGCCAAGGACATCGCGGACGCCGGTGAAGACCCCGGCATCTGGCAAGAGGGCGACAAGCGCAAGGTCTACGCCAGCTACAACCGGCGGCAGAGCAGCACGAACCCGTACACCGGCACGTTCAAGGACTGGCTCAACGACGCCTACATCGAGAACGCCGCCCGCAACTCCCGCGGCGCCGCGTTCGGCGAGAAGGTCGCCCGCGACTTCAACATGGTCGGCGACCACTGGCTCTGCGAAGTCCAGATCAAAGACACCAACGGCAAGGTCATTCGTACGTACGACGCGGTGAACACGAAGACCAAGGAGTTCATCGAGTTCAAGTCCGGTGGGGCGCACTCGGGTGGACAGATCCCCGGTGACCGCACGGTGCTCAAGGACAGCCGGTTCGCCGAGTACAAGCTGCGGTACGTCTTCGGCCAGGAGCAGGAGAAGAAGACGACAACGGCGCTGCGGAACCTCGGCAAGGCCGTCGGCAACACTCCGGAAGGGCTGTCCCGGGTTACGGCGTACGAGCACCGGTCCACCCCGGTCGCACGGTTCACGCCCGGGCAGTACACCAAGTTCGACCCGCTCCTGAACCCGACCTCGTCGGCCGGCCAGGGCGCCCGCGGCGGCCTGAACGACATGCTCAACCAGTCGAAGCCGACGCCCGAGACGATGCGCCAGCAGATGGAGCGCATCCGGCAGGGTGACCCGACCGGCCAGCGGCTGCGCGGCCCCGGCGGCGTCGACTTCTCCACCCTGGAACTGCGGTTCGTCGGCGCGCCCGCCAAGGGCGAAGGCCTGAACTACTCGTTCTCCGCCAAGAAGATGCCCGACCCCGACGAGAACCCGGGTTACGGCGGCGAGGAGAAAGCTCAGCTGATCTCCGACTCGTTCTTCACCTGGCTCGCGCTCACCCCGGAGAAGTTCTGGGTGAACCTCAACCCGGACGAGCCCAACCGGATCATGGACACCAAGTTCGGCAAGACCGACGCCGGACGGGTGCTGCTCGAAGCCGACCTGAAGATGAAGCAGGACTTCGCGCAGGCGATGAACCCGGCGAAGCCGCTCGGCAAGAAGTTCTGGAACGCCACCCAGCTGACCGACGGGCTGCCCTGCCTGCACAGCATCCGCAACTGGATCGAGCCGGCGCCCGCGCAGGTCCGTGAGCAGGACGGCGGCATCTACATCCTGGACGCGCCGCTGAAGCTCAGCTCGGTGCCGCAGGAGTTCACCGTGCAGCCGCCCGGTGACGTCTGCAAGCCGACCGAGGCGCAGATCAAGAAGAACCAGGAAGTGGTCGAGGAACTCATCGTTCCCGAGGTCGAGCGCCTCATCAACAACGATCCGGCGTACGCCGACCTGCGCCGCGTCTACACGTCCCGGGTCGCGGCCGAGTGGATCCGCCTGCAGGACGCGAAGAAGGCCACCGACTACCGGTCGATCATCAACAGCGACAACGTGGCGAAGTGGCCGATCCGCGGCGAGAAGTGGGACTTCAACGAGACCTGGCAGCGGTACCTGAAGTCGTACAAGGAGGGTGACTACGAGTTCGAGTGGGAGGCCGGCGGCAAGGTCTACATCTACACGATGGGCGGCGTCGACTTCTCCAAGGCACCGAAGAAGAACGTCACCAAGCAGGTGTTCACGGCGAAGCACCAGTACCTGCCGCGCGGCACGGAGACGTCGGTGAAGACGATGACCGACGACGCCGAGAGCGACGAGATCCTGCTGCTCGGCGGCAACACGGACGCGAAGCCGACGGTCCCGCCGTCCTCCGCCCCCGGGTCCGGTTCCGGTGACGACGACGGTTCCGGTTCGGGTTCCGGTGACGGTGACGGCGACGACGATGGCGACGCGACCGCGACGCCGACTCCCGGCGGCGACAACAACGCCGGCGGCCTGCCGATCACCGGCTCCAGCGTGCCGGTGCCGGTGCTGATCTCGGTGGCGATCCTGCTGATCGCGATGGGCGCGGGCCTGCTCTTCTGGACCCGCCGCCGCAGGCGCACGTTCGTGAGCTGACCAGCACCAACGAGCGGCGGCACCAGCCCGGTGCCGCCGCTCACCCATTCGTGTGTGTCGCTACTCGGTGACGCTTCGCTAACCTGGGCCGCATGGACGAGGAAGCCCTCATCGAGCCGCATCCCGAAGTTGTGCGCCTGGCCGAGGCACTCGGTCTCCCCAAACCAGGCCCATGGACGAGGGAACAGGTGGCCGAGTTCCGTGAGAAGCAGGCCCGCGCCGCCCGAGACCTCGCGGAGATCATCGCTCACCGTTCGCAGCGATCCGCGTGACCGGACCACAGCCGCCGCATATTCTCGATGCGTCGGCCGTCGTCGAGTTCTTCGCCGGAGATCCAACGCTGACCATGTTGCTGGAGGTGGCGGCAGCCGGTGAGGTGATGCTGACCCTGCCGGCTCTCGCGGTCGCCGAGGCGCAGGCCGCATTGCGCCTTCCGCTCAGCACCTGGTATCACCTGTTCGGCTTCCCTGGTATCCACGAGCAGCAGTTGACCTGGAACGGGGCGGTCGAAGCCGGCGAGATCGCCGCACCACGCCTGGAACACCATCCGATGCAGCCCGCGCTGATCGGCCCACTGATGGTGGGCCAGATGGTCGCCGAGGCGACCGCCATGAGCGCCGTGATCGTTACTCGTATCCCCGAAGCTTATGGCGCCTACAGAGTGTCTCTCCTGGCACTCTAGGCGAGATGCCCTTCTCGCCACTCGTGCGTTGATCTGGTGAGGGGAAGGGGCTGCGTGTGCGGGTTGGGGTGGCGGACGGGCGGGTGGTGGGGTGGGATTCGGCGACCGGGGCTTGGGTGGTTGTCGGGAAGGATCTGCTGGGCTTTCTCGGGGGCGGGAGCGCGGCCGTCCGGGAGGCTGAGGGTGCCTTTGCTGACCCGTACCGAAGAGAGAGCGTGAGCGGACCCGCCGGGCTGCCGATGGAAGCAGCTTCGCTGCGGTGTTTTGGTCTTTGGGAATCGCACATGGTCAATGGGGCTCGGGGGCTGGTCGCCGCTTTCGGGTCGCCCGGGGTGCGACGGGTCGCCAAGGTCTTCGAATCGGTTACCGGCAATGTGCTGCCGGCCATGCGGCCGAAGGCGAACTATTACCGGGATCCGCAGTTCTACATGGGAAATCACCGGTCGGTGATCCCGGACGGCGCGACGCTGGAGTGGCCTTCGTTCGCGAGGGTTCTTGATTTCGAGCTGGAGCTCGGGATCGTCATCGCGAAGCCGGTCAAGGACTGCGACGCCGCGCAGGGGCGGGCGGCGATCGGTGGGTTCGTGGTTCTCAACGATTGGACCGCGCGGGATACGCAGTGGGACGACACGCGGCGCGGGACGTTCGGCGGGGTGGTCAAGGCGAAGACGTTCGCCAATGCGATGTCGGCCGTGGTGGTGACCGCGGACGAGGTGTTGCCGCGCTGGCGTGAACTCACCGGAAGGGTCGTCGTGAACGGCGAGACCTGGGGAGAAGGCACGACGAAAGGTCCGATGTTCGATCTGGGCGCGGTGGTCAAATACGCGGCCAGCGGTGAGCAGCTGTTGCCCGGTGATGTGCTCGGCAGCGGGACCATTCCGGGGCTCTGCGGTCTGGAGATGGGCCGTTTTCCGCGGCCGGGTGACGAGGTCCGGCTCGAACTCGATCTGGCCGCCGGCGCTCCGGTCACCCTCACCAATCGGATCGGCGGTGGCCCCGCTGGCGCGGCCTGTCCAGAATGAGGCCGTGGAAGGGATCCGGAAGACCGTCGCGGGCCTGCTGATCGCGGTGCTGGCGCTCGCCGCCAACCTCACGCTCTTCGTGGCGAGCCTCGTGTCGGTGCTGCTCATCCCGGTGCTCGGCATCGGGATTGTGGTGATGCCCCACGTTGTCGTCGCGGTGCGGTTCCGGGCCGATCTGGAGCGGCGGTTCAGTGCCCGGTTCGGTGTGCCGATCGCCGTGCCGTACCGATCAATTCCGGTCGACGCGCCGCTCGGTTCGTGGCGGCGGTTCCGGATGGTGATCGCCGATCCGGCGACCTGGCGGGACTTCTCGTGGCTGCTGCCCGGGGCGATCATCACGGGCGTCCTGGGGATCGTCGGGCTGGCCGCTGGGCCGTACCCGATAAGAATCGCCTTCCGTTTCTCGCGGCTGCTGCTCGGACCGACCGCCGCGGCCGCGTTGCGGCGGCGGGTGGAGACGCTGACCGTGAGTCGCGCCGACACCGTCGACGCGCAGGCTGCCGAGCTGCGCCGGATCGAACGCGACCTGCACGACGGCGCGCAGGCCCGGCTCGTCGCGCTCGGCATGAACATCGGCCTGGCCGAGGCGCTGATCCACCGTGATCCGGTCGCCGCGCATCGGCTGCTCGTGGAGGCCAGGGAGGCGAGCGGGCAGGCCCTCGGCGAGCTGCGCCAGGTGGTACGCGGCATCCTGCCGCCCGTGCTGTCCGAACGCGGCCTCGAAGGCGCGGTGTCGGCGCTGGCGCTGACCCTCCCGATGCCGGTCGACGTGGAGGCGGACCTGCCCTGCCGGATGCCCGCGCCGGTCGAGTCGGCCGCCTATTTCTCGGTCGCCGAGATGCTGGCCAACGTGGTCAAACACAGCGGCGCCCGGCATGTCGGCGTCGGGATGCGTTTTGAGAACGACCTGATCAGCATGGTCGTCCGCGACGACGGCGACGGCGGCGCCGACCCGGAAGGCGGCTCGGGGATGCGCGGCGTGCAACGAAGGCTGGCCGCCTTCGATGGAACAATGTCGGTCACCAGCCCGCCGGGCGGACCAACCGTCGTGAACATGGAGCTGCCGTGCGTGTTGTCCTCGCCGAAGACCTCGCGCTCCTCCGCGACGGACTGACCCGGCTGCTCACCGCGTTCGGCTGCGAGGTGGTGGCCGCGGTCGACAACGGGCCCGCGTTGCTCCCGGCTCTGCTCGCGAACCGCCCCGACGTCGCCATCGTCGACGTGCGGCTGCCGCCCACCTTCACCGACGAGGGCCTGCGCGCGGCGATCGCGGCCCGCGCCGAACTGCCCGGACTGCCGGTTCTGGTGCTCTCTCAATATGTCGAGCAGCTCTATGCCCGTGAACTGCTCGGCGATCGCAGCGGCGGCGTCGGATATCTGCTCAAGGACCGGATCGCGGACGTCGAGCAGTTCGTCGACGCGGTACGCCGAGTCGCCGCCGGCGGCACCGTGATGGACCCCGAGGTCGTGGCCCAGCTCCTGGCCCGGCAGCCACTCAATGGTTTGACGGCGCGGGAGCAGGAAGTGCTCGGACTGATGGCCGAGGGCCGGTCGAACGCGGCGATCGCGAGCCGCATCTTCATCACCGAGAAAGCGGTCAGCAAGCACATCAACAGCATTTTCACGAAGCTCGGAATGCCGCCGTCGGACGATGACAACCGGCGGGTCCTGGCGGTGCTGACATACCTCGGCTGATCGGTCAGTTTCGGAGAAGCGCCGGTCACGCTGGTTCTCATAGCGTGACCGGCATGAACAAATGGATTCGGCAGGCTCACCGCTGGCTCGCGATCGCCTTCACGGTGACGGTCGTCATCACTTCGGTCGCTCTGGCGCAGGAGGATCCGATCCTCTGGATCTCCTATGTGCCGTTGCTGCCGCTGGCCCTGCTCTTCTTCTCGGGGTTGTATCTGTTCGTGCTGCCTTACCGGCGTGCTACGCGTTCTTATAAGCACCCGCAATGATGTCCTCGACCAGCGTCGGCCCGGTCGGCTCCCAGCCGAACGCCGCCCGGGTGATCTCACTCGACGCGCTCATGTCCAGGGCGAAGAACCGCCCGAGGAACCCGAAGTGCTCCACCGCGTCGTCAGGCGCGACCGATTTCACCGGCAGATCCAGTGACCGCCCGATCGCCTCGGCGATCTGCCGGCTCGGCACCGCCTCCTCGGCGACCGCGTGCAGACGGGTGCCGGCCGGTGCCTGCTCCAGACCGATTCTGACCAGCCGCGCCGCGTCGTCGACGTGCACCGCGGACCACGCCGACGACCCGTCGCCGACGTAACCGGCGAACCCGGTGCGCTTGGCGGCGGCCACCAGAATGGCGATGAACCCGTGGTCGCCGGTGCCGTGCACGGTCGGCGCGAAGCGTGCCGCGATCGCGTGCACACCCAGCTCGAACGCCCGGTTCTCGGCACCGCCGCGCGGCGAGTCCAGCCCGCTGAACGGCGACGGGTCGTTCTCGGTGGACGGCCGTCCCTGAGCGAGCGCGGCCAGCCCGGACGCGAAAACGAACGGCTTGTCCGTGCCGGCGAGAGCTTCGGCGATGGCTTCGACCGAGGCACGCTCGGCCCGGTTCGACTCGGCCGGGTTGGCCCAGTCGTGCTTGTTGGCGAGGTTGACGACGGCGTCGGCCTCGGTGGCGCCGCGCCGCAGGGCGTCCAGATCGTCGAGGTCGCCGCGCAGCACGGCGGCGCCCTTGCCCCGCAGAGCCGCCGCGGCGGCATCCGACCGCGCCAGGCCGGTCACGTCGTGGCCTGCCCTCAGCAACTCGTCGACGGTGTGCGAGCCGATCCAACCGCTTGCTCCGGTGACGAACACGCGCATGGCGTGCCTCCCTTACCCATGATGTCAGTGACTGACATGACGCTACACCCTGATGTCAGCTTCTGACATCACTATGATGCGCATCATGGCGAGATGGCAGGGCGGCGCGGCGGAACGCCTCAAGGAGGCGGCACTCACCCTTTTTCAGAGCCATGGGTACGACGGAACGACGGTCGCTGAGATCGCGGCAGCGGCCGGGGTCACCGAGCGCACGTTCTTCCGCCACTTCGCGGACAAGCGTGAGGTGCTGTTCTTCGACCAGAACGCGTTCGAAGGGGTGTTCCTGGCCGCCCTGCCGGCGTCCGGCGCCCCGATGGAGCTGGTCACGGCGGTGCTCGCCGGTGCCGCGTCGCTCTTTCCCGACGAACGCCGCCCGTGGTCCCGCGCCCGGCAAGCGGTGATCGTCGGCAACGTGGCCCTGCAGGAGCGCGAGCTGCTCAAGATGTCGCTGCTCGCGGTGGCGCTGACCCGCGCGCTGACCGAACGCGGCATCGACCCCGTCGACGCGGCGCTGGCAGCCGAGGCGGGGGTGGCGGTGTTCCGTACGGCGTTCGCGGCCTGGATCGCCGACGGCGAGGAGCGCCCCTTCCCCGAGATCCAGACCGAGATCCTGAATCGCCTGCGCGCCCTGCTCTGAACAGGGGGCGACCTGGAAGCCGGGGGGTGATAGCGGTCGATGCTGGAAGCATGAGCAGAACGCACGATGCGCTGCGCCGGATGTACCGCAACGTCGACCGAGTTGGCCGTGTTGGCCGAGCCGTAGCACAGATAGGTCATCCGGCCCGATGACCTATCTGAGCTACGGCTCGGCCCGGGACAACGGGGTCTCGGCGACGGCGTGGGCCCTTACTCGACACGCGTGCCGGACGTCGTCCTTGCGTGTCGAATTGGGGTCCGATCCGCGCCCGAACTCGACACAGGCCGCTGGGCCCCGCCGGATCTTGAGCGACTTTCTACCCTCCGCGGTGGAGAATCGCTCAAGATCGCGGCCGGTGCGGCCGGGCGTGGGCGGTTCGGTTACTCGTAGCAGTTTTGGTTGTCGTGTTCTAGGAACAGCTCGGCGACCTTGCTGTCGGTGAAGTGGAAGCGGTAGTGGACCTTGTCGCCATCGTCCCCGGTGGCCCAGGCGCGGCCGTTGCCGCTGTCCAGTGTGTCGTCGACGCCGCCTGCGAGGAGGTCGTCGTAGGCGCTCTTCACCTGCTTCAGCGTGCTGCCGATGCGGATGCCCTCCGGGGTGGCGAGCCGGCCGTAGGCAGGGATCGAGATGACACCGAGGTCCGGCGAGTGCACGACGGAACCCGCGTCCGGCGAAGCCTTGAGCACCGACGCGCCGCAACCGGGCGATGATCCACCTTCGTAATTCGTGATCAGCCCGGTCGCCTTCGCCTGAGCGACCGTCATCCCGATCGTGAGCTTGCCCAGCCCGGCCGGCCCGAACACGAGCCGCGAAGACGAGGACGAAGACGAAGGAGACGGAGACGGAGACGAAGGAGACGGAGACGAAGACGAAGACGACGACGGGGACGGGGACGACGGCGCAGAAGTGGGGGAGGAGGCAGGGGAGGAACCACCCGCTCCGACCGGCGCGGCCTGGCCGTCCAGCCGCTCCGGGGAAGAGGTGCACCCGGACGCGAGGAGAACCGCCGCCGCCATACCGAAAACCGAGATCGTACGTCGCATCGCATTGCCTTTCGTTCACCGAGGGTCAGTCCTCAGTTGTGATGCGACGCGAGTGCTCTCGGTTCGCGGGAAAACGGCAGCTGGCACGAAACCGGTAGACGTGCGCCATCTGAACAAGGACAGCATGCCCTGGGCCCGCACGACCCTCCACAACAAGCCCGGGGCCGGTCGAGTGGCTACCTCGCGGTAACGATTCTCGGTACCGTGGCCGGAGACGAAGGGGTCAGGAGGGCACATCATGTCCACGACGCACGTCTCCGAGAAGCAGGCGCGGCAGACCGCTGAAGCCGCCCGCGAGTCCGAGTGGCGCCAGCCCAGTTTCGGCAAAGAGCTGTTTCTGGGCCGGTTGCGGCTCGACCTGATCGATCCCCGGCCGGATGCGCCACCCAGTCCGGAAGCCGAGGAGTTCCTGGCGAGACTTGGGGAGTTCGTGCGTACCCAAGTGGATGGACAACAAATAGAGCGCGACGCGCGCATCCCGGATGAGGTTTTTCACGGGCTCGCGCGTCTTGGTGCTTTCGGCATGAAAATCGACAAGGAGTACGGCGGGCTCGGGCTGTCGAATCTGCATTACTGCAAGGCGCTCACGCTGATCGGATCGGTCAACGCGTCGCTGGCCGCGCTGCTTTCCGCGCATCAGTCGATCGGTGTGCCGCAGCCGTTGAAGATGTTCGGCAGTGCCGAGCAGAAAAAGGCCTTCCTGCCGCGGCTCGCGGCCGGCGAGGTATCGGCGTTCCTGCTCACCGAGCCGGACGTGGGTTCCGACCCGGCGCGCCTCGGTACCGTTGCCGAGCCGGTCGACGGCGGTTTCCGCCTCAACGGCCTGAAACTGTGGGCGACAAACGGCACCCTCGCGACGCTTCTCGTGGTGATGGCCCGGGTGCCGGAGAAAGGCATCACCGCTTTCGTCGTCGAAGGTGACGCGCCGGGCATCACGGTCGAGCGCCGCAACGAATTCCTCGGCCTGCGCGGTCTGGAGAACAGCGTCACCCGGTTCCACGACGTCTTCGTCCCGTCGGAGAACGTGATCGGCGGGCCCGGAAAAGGTCTGAAAATCGCGCTCACCACGCTGAACACCGGTCGCCTGTCGCTGCCGGCGATATGCGTCGGCGCCGGGAAACGCGCGCTCACCATCGCCCGCGAATGGTCGGCGGAAAGGGTGCAATGGGGCCGGCCGGTCGGGCAGCACGAGGCGGTCGCCAAGAAGATCGCCTTCATCGCGGCGACGACATACGCCATGGAGTCCATGCTGGATCTCTCCTGCGTGATCGCCGATGACGCCCGCAACGACATCCGGATCGAGGCCGCGCTCGTCAAACTCTTCGCCAGCGAGATGGCCTGGCAGGTCGCCGACGAGCTGATCCAGATCCGCGGCGGCCGCGGTTACGAGACCAACGACTCCCTCGCGGCCCGCGGCGAACGCACCGCCGAAGCCGAACAGATCCTCCGTGACCTGCGCATCAACCGCATCTTCGAAGGCTCCACCGAGATCATGCACCTGCTGATCGCTCGCGAGGCCGTCGACGCGCATCTCGCCGTCGCGGGCGACATCATCGACGCCGAAGCCGGCCTCGGCCGCAAGGCCCGCGCCGGGGCGCGAGCAGGCGCGTTCTACGCACGCTGGTTGCCGACACTCACGGTCGGTCAGGGCCAGAACCCCCATGGGTACGCGCAATTCGGCCCTCTTGCGGCCCATCTTCGGTACGCGGAACGTGCCTCGCGCAAACTCGCCCGGTCCACCTTCTACGCGATGTCCCGGTGGCAGGGCAGGCTGGAGCGCAAGCAGGCGTTCCTCGGGCGGATCGTGGACATCGGCGCCGAGCTCTACGCGATGTCGGCGGTGTGTGCCCGCGCGCGTGCCGAGGGGCGCCCGGAGGGCCGTGAGCTGGCGGACCTGTTCTGCCGGCAGTCGCGGTTGCGGGCGGACGCGTTGTTCGCGGCGCTGTGGGACAACACGGATCGCCTTGATGCGGAGGCGGCTTCGCGGGTCATCGGCGGGCGGTACGCCTTCGTCGAGGAGGGTGTGGTCTCTCCGCCGTCGTCTGACGCGTGGGTGGCGGCGTGGCAGGCCGGCCCGGCCGAGGTTCCGGACGTCCGTCGCCGGATCCCGCCGGCGCCGTGACGTGTGCGGTTGTTGTCACGAACGAACGTTCGCTTTATATTTGGCGCATGCCCCGAGTCACCGAGGAGTACCTGGCCGGTCGCCGTGCCGAGATTCTGGCCGCCTCCGCGCGGCGGTTCGCTGCCGACGGCTTCCACGCCACCTCGATGGCCGGGATCATCAGTGAGTCCGGGCTGTCCGCCGGAGCGGTCTATCGGTACTTCCGCAGCAAGGAAGAGCTGATCTCGGCAGTTGCCGAGATCGCGTTGTCGAAGGCCAAGGAGGTCTTCGACGGCCTTCTTGTCGACGGGGCGTCGCCGTCGCCCGCCGAGGCGGTCAGTGCGATGGTGCGCGGGGTCGTCGCCCGAGCCGCCGACGACACGATCACGAAGACCGATCTGACCAGGCTGGCGGTTCAGGTCTGGGGTGAGGCGCTGAGTAATCCCGAGGTGCATCAGCGGGTCGGCGATGTCTATCGCAGCCTGCGGGGGCACTGTGCCGAGGTGGCCCGGCGCTGGCAGGCCGCCGGTCACCTGCCGCCCGACGTGTTGCCGGAGCAGGTGGGCACGGCGATGCTCGGCCTGGTGCAGGGTTTCGTGTTGCAGCGGCTCCTGCTTGAGGAGACGAGTGCCGATGCTTATCTCGCGGGCGCGACAGCCCTGCTGCCGGGCAGTGACTGAGCCGCGGCGGTATGGTGGCCGTTTGTTCAGGAAGGACTCGTCATGACGACCGAAGCGGTGCCGGCTGTTTCTGGTCCGCAGCGGCGTGGCCAGCGCCGGGACGCTGCGGAGAACCGGGACCGCATCCTGCTTGCGGCTCGGAACCTGCTGGTCACGAACCCGAACGCGAGCATGGACGACGTCGCGCACGCGGCAGGTGTCGTGCGCCGCACGGTCTACGCGCACTTCCCCAATCGGGACGAGCTGCTGACCGGCCTCGGCGATCGGGCAGCGACGGACATGCTGGACGCGTTGCGGCGTACCGATAGATCTGCTCTTGATCCTGCCGTCGCGATGGCGGATTTTTCGCTGACGATCTGGACCGCGGGCGACCAGTACCGCCTGCTGATCTCCCTCGCGGAGAGCGAGTTCGGCAGCGCCCGGCTGCGTGACCTGCTCGCGCCGATCCGCGAGCAGGGCCTCGAACTGCTGATCCGGGGCCGCGACGAGGGCCGGTTCGCCACCCATCTGCCGCTGCCGGTGCTCAGTGCCGCACTCCAGGCGGTCACGTTGTCGCTGCTCCAGGCGGTCAATGACGAACTCTGGACCGACGACGGCGACCGGGCCGCCCGAGCCGTGCTGATCGCCGCGGGCGTGCCGGCGACCGAGGCCGACGGTGTGATCCAGCAGGCACGCGCATTGTGATCGCTGTCCGTCACAGCTAACGTGCACGCAGCTGTGCAGGTTAGTGGTGATGGGGGTGGTCGCATGATGGTCACGTTCGCGGTACTCACGATGGGCGCGTTCGGCGTGTCCGGAACGGCCAAGGTCACCTCGGTACCCGACACCCGCAGCACCGCGGTCCGCCTGGGATTCTCGCCGGGGGAGTTCCGCGCCATCGGGGCGCTGGAGCTGCTCGGGGTGCTGGGCGTGCTGGCCGGGCTGTTCGTCACGGGAATCGGCGTGGCGTCGGCCATCGTGCTGCTGCTCCTGATGACCGGCGCGACTGCGATGCACCTGCTCTCCGGCGACGGCCTCCTCGGCACGATCCTGCCGGTGCTGGCGGCGGCTCTGCTCTCCGCCTACCTGATAACCCTCACCTGATCAGGCCCGCCCTCTCCAGGATCTACTCCAGTCGGGCGTGTCGCCAGGGCTGCCTCGGCGGTTCGCGACTTCACCGGCCACCGCCACAAGCGCGAGTCCTCCAGGCCGGCTGTACACCGTGGTGGCCATAAGCGACAGCCGGCAGCCGTGGGGTGCAGCCGGTGCCCGGCTGAACGCCACGGATTTTTCGGCTGGTGCTCGTGGTCGTGTTTGAGTCCTGTCAGCGACAGTAAGCGCTGGCCGGCCCCGCCCTGGCAACTCCAAGGTCCACGACCGCGCCACTCACCCATGTCAGCATTTTCCCGGCACACCGCGAACCGCCCGCCCGCCCGTTTCGATTTTGGTTCGGCACGCGTGCGGCTTGAGCCATGCCCGGCCGTTCTCCCTGTAATCAGCAGCCGTTTGGGTGACCTGGGGTGGGTCCACATTGCTCATAGACTCGGCACCCGGATTTCTGGCCGGCGCAAGGGGCTGTGGTGGCGGACAAATCAGCGAAGAAGTGGACGGCCGGGGCGATCGTGGTCCTGCTCGCGGGGGTCATCGGGTTCACCGCGGACGTCACCAGCCTGCACGCCTACGCGAACGAGCACGGCTGGTGGCCCAGCAGCCAGGACCCGTCGGCCGACCCCGATGACCGGGATGAAGCCGGAAATCAGGGAGAATCCGGAAACCAGGGCGAAGCCGACGAGCCCCGAGAAAACGCCGAACCGACGGCCACCTCGACGAAGAAGCCGCGTAAGAGCCCGACCCCGAAAGCGCCCGAGGAAACAGAGGCCGAGGACGAGCCTGCGGCCGCCCCGACCACCAAGAAGGCGACAAAAGCCACCCCGCGACCCGTCGCGCTCTCCGGCTCCAGCCGGGACACCGACATCGTCGCCAGCCCGGACGCCTGCTCGATGGGCCGCTGCACGTTCCTCGCCGAGAAGGTCGCGATCGGCGACAAGACGTTCACCACCGGCTGGAAGATCGAGTGCACGATCGGCTGCGCGGCCGACGAATGGGTCGGGGTGAACCTCGTGCTCAACGGTCAGTACTCCCGGCTCGACGCCACCCTCGGCATCGAGAACTCGACCAGCCCGGACCACCCGCTCACCCTTGAGCTGATCAACGTGGCGACCGACGAGACGCTGGTGGAGAAGGAGCTGGTGTTCGGTGAGGCGTACACGCTGAAGGATTTCGACATCTCCGGGATCGTGAAGCTGCAGATCCGCTTCACCGGGGCGCTTGGCCGAACCTGCGGCGCGGTCGGCAAGCCGGTCATCTGGAAATGATGGTTCAGGCCGTCGCCCTGCGCCGGCGATGTGCCTGTGCCAGCTTCCACGATGCCATGGGTACGCCCACCGCCCCGAAAATCGTCGCGCCCAGCGTGAACCAAGCGACCCGGTGGCGGTCAATCCACGGGGAATGTGACGGTGATGCTGAGGCCACCGTCCGGGCGGGGACGAGCGGTTGTCTTCGCTTCGTGGGCGGTGGCGATCGCGCGTACGATCGAAAGCCCTAAGCCCTGGTGGCCGTCGTCCGCGACCCGATGCAACCGGTGGAACGGCTCGAAGAGCCGGTCCACCTGCTCGGCCGGAACGGACGGGCCGGTGTTGGCGATGGCGAGCGAGCCGCGGCGGGTTTCGGCCTCGATCGCGCCGCCCGGCACGTTGTAATGGATGGCGTTGTCGCACAGGTTGGCGACCAGACGCTCGATCAGCGCGGGATCGCCGATGATCCAGGCCGGCGCGATCTTGGTGGTGACCCGCAATCCTGAGGTGTCGCGGTCGTTGAGAACCGTCGTGAGGACAGTGCCGAGATCGATCGGTGTGCCCGCGATCCGGCCGTTCTCGCTGCTCGCGAGCGTGAGCAGCGACTCCAGCAGGCGGGCACGCTGGTCGCTGATGGCGAGGAGCCGTTCGAAGTTCTCCCGGTAAGACTCCACTGTCGCATTGGCGTCGATCAGTGGCTCTTCCAGCAGGGCGTGCTCGACCGTGAGCGGGGTGCGCAGCTCGTGCGCGGCGTTGGCGACGAACCGTTTCTGTGAGTCGAAGGCCCGGTCCAGCCGGCCGAGCAGGCCGTCGACGGTGTCCGCGAGGTCCTTGAGTTCGTCGCGCGGGCCGGTGACCGAGAGGCGTTCGTGCACGTTGCGTTCGGAGATGTGCCGCAGCCGGTCGGTCATGGTCCGGACCGGGTGCAGCAGCCGCCCGGCGACGGCCCAGCCGAGGGCGAGCGTGATCACCGCGAGCAGCGCGAGAGCGACGGCGGGCAGGGTCAGATCGGGATCCGGGTCGCCGATCGGGACCGCCATCTCAGGATGGAATTCGCCCACGACCGTCGTCTGCCGGCCGATCGACGAGGTGCGGGGCAGCGCCCACATGAGGACCAGCAGAACCGTGCCGGAGAACACCGACATGAGGCAGAGCAGCAGGGCCAGGCGCAGGCGGAGCCGGTGCGAGACCACGTCAGATCCGGTATCCGGCGCGGGGGACCGTCTCGATCAGCGGGGGATCGCCGAGTTTCGCCCGGAGCCGGTTCACCGTCGCCTTCACCGTGGTGGTGAACGGGTCGGCAGCCTCGTCCCAGACCCGTTCCAGCAGCTCCTCGGCGGAGACGACCCGGCCGTGGCCGGCCAGCAGATGCTCCAGCACGGCGAACTCCTTGGGCGTCAGCGCGAGCCGCTCACCGGCCCGGGTGGCGATCCGCAGCGCCGGGTCGAGCCGCAGGTCACGGTGGATCAAAATCGGGGGAGTCGTCGGTCCCGCTCGGCGGGACACCGCGCGGATGCGGGCGACCAGTTCCGCGTACGCGAAAGGCTTGGGCAGGTAATCGTCGGCGCCGAGACCGAGGCCCTCGACCCGCTCGGCGATCGTGCCGGACGCGGTGAGCATCAGGATCCGTGCGGTCGCGTCCCCGGCGACCAGCGTGCGGCAGACGTCGTCACCGTGTGTCCCGGGCAGGTCCCGGTCGAGGACGATGACGTCGTAATCGGTGACCGTGGTGCGTTCCAGCGCTGACGTGCCGTCGTAGGCCACGTCGACCGCCATGCCTTCGCGGCGCAGCACCCGTGCCACCGAGTCGGCGAGTTCGCGTTGATCCTCGGCCACCAGCACCCTCATGCGTCCGACCGTATCGGCACAGCGGTCACACGGCGGTCACAGATTCGCGGACCGTGCCGTGACCGTCCGATCTCTAGAACTGCGGCATGACATCGGTAATCCACGCCGAGGGACTCGGCAAACGGTACGGGCGCCATCCGGCGCTGGAGGACTGCAGCATCGACATCCCGGCCGGCCGGGTCGCCGGGCTGGTCGGCCCGAACGGCGCCGGCAAGTCGACGTTGCTGGGCCTGACCTGCGGGTTGATCGCACCGACGAGCGGCAGCATCGAGGTACTGGGCAAGCGTCCGGGGTCGCAACTCCCGCGGGTTGGTTTCGTCGCCCAGGACGCGCCGGTCTACCGAACACTGTCCGTTGCGGATCATCTGCGTCTCGGTGCCCGGCTGAATCGGAGCTGGGACGCTCAGCTGGCGCAGAACCGGATCCGCAAACTCGGGCTCGACCCGGATCAGAAAGCCGGCCGGCTCTCCGGCGGCCAGCGGGCCCAGCTCGCGCTGACCATCGCGGCCGCCAAACGCGCCGAACTGATCATCCTGGACGAGCCGGTCGCCGCCCTGGATCCGCTGGCCCGGCACACGTTCCTGCTGGATCTGTCGGAGCTGGTCGCCGAGGTCGACGTCAGCGTGGTGCTCTCCTCGCACCTGCTCGGTGACCTGGAACAGGTCTGCGACCACCTGATCGTGCTGGTCGACGGGCGGGTACGACTGGCCGGCGACGTCGACGACCTGCTGGCCGCGCATCACGAGACCAGCCTGGAGAAGCTCGTCCTCGATTACCTGATGCGGGCGGAGGTGCGGTCGTGATCTGGCTGACCTGGCGGCAGTTCCGTGGCTCGGCTCTGACGGCGCTGATCGGGCTGACGGTGCTGGCGATCTACTTCGTGGTGCTCGGCCTGAGCATCCGCAGCTCCTACCAGAACGATCTCGTCGGCTGCCAGCCGGCCGTTTGTGATCAGGCGAGGCGGCTCTTCCTCAACACCTATGCCGAGCAGGTCGGGCTGTCCGGGGCGTTGCTGATCGCCGTGCCGGCGTTGGCCGGGGTGTTCTGGGGTGCGCCGCTGATCGCCCGTGAACTGGAGGAAAACACCCACCGGCTGGTCTGGAACCAGAGTGTCACCCGTACCCACTGGCTGGCGGTCAAGCTGGGCCTGGTCACCCTGTTCGCGGTGGTTGTCACGGGCCTGTTCAGCGTCCTGCTGACCTGGTCGGCGAGCCGGTTCGACCAGGTGAACGGCGACCGGTTCGGCGCGCTGCTGTTCGCCTCGCGCAACGTGGCGCCGCTCGGATACGCGCTGTTCGCCGTGCTGCTCGGCGCGGTCGTCGGGCTGCTGCTGAGGCGTACGGTCCTGGCGATGGCCGTCACCCTCGCTGTTTTCGCCGTGGTTCAGGTCCTGATGGGCACCGTGATCCGGTCGCACTTCATGCCGCCGGTCACCGCCACCGTGATCCTGGACCAGGAGGCGATGCGCAACATCCAGGGCATGGGGATGAACGACGTCCGGGGCCGGATCTTCGGATACACGATCCCCGGTTCCTGGTCGATGTCCGAGGAGAACGATCTGTACAAGCCGGACGGGTCACCGTTCACGGTTGCGGACGCGAAGACGTGCATGGGCGAGGACGACATGCGAGCCGAGCAGGACTGCCAGGCGAAGAAGAAGCTGTACTTCACCCACAGCTACCACCCGGCCGACCGGTACTGGTCGTTCCAGTGGATCGAGCTGGGCATTTTCGTCGGACTCAGCCTGCTGTTGGCCGCCCTCGCATTCCGCCGGATCCGTCAGTCGGCGGGGTAAGCCCGGGTCTCGGTGGCCTTCACGGCCACCCAGATCTGCATCCCCGGTTCGAGGTGCAGCTGGGCCGCGGCCGCCGGTGTGATGTCGGCGGCCACGGTGATCGGCCCGTCCAGGGTGACCCGCAGGCTGTCGCCGTGCCGCTGGATGTCGCTCAGCACGGCCTGCCACGTGTTGCGGGGGCTCCCGTCCGGCGCCGACAGGTGCAGGGCCACCGCGGACGGCGGGAACGCCACGAACGCGTCACCGTTGACGACATCCGTGGTGGACAGCGCGAACCCACCCCCGAGAACCACCGTGTGCCCGTCACCCCGCCCCTGATACAGGTTCAGTCCGACGAGCCGCGCCACGTAATCAGTCCGCGGCTGCGAGGTGATCGTGGCGGCGTCGCCCTCCTGCACGACCCGGCCGTTCTCGATCACGACAAGCCGGTCGGCGAGGACCAGCGCGTCCAGCGGATCGTGCGTGACCAGCAGCGTGGCACCGGGGTGTGCCGCCAGGTGTCGCCGCAGCTCACCCCGGGTCTCCAGGCGGGTCCGAGCATCCAGCGCGGCGAGCGGCTCGTCGAGCAGGAGCAGCAGCGGGTCGACGGCGAGCGCCCGCGCCAGGGCCACCCGCTGCGCCTGCCCGCCGGAGAGCTGCCGCGGTTTGCGCCGGGAGAAGGAGGCGAGTCCGACCCGGTCCAGCCAGCGGTCGGCGATCTCGTGCGCGGGCCGGCGATCAACACCATGCCGCCGCGGGCCGAAAGCCACGTTGTCCCGGGCGCTGAGGTGCGGAAACAGCAGGTAGTCCTGGAAGACGACGCCGATCGGCCGGTTCTCGGGTGGGGCGGAGGTCAGATCCCTGCCGTCCAGTCGCACAAACCCACCCGACAAATCGGATAAACCCGCCAGGGCGCGCAAAGTCGTGGTTTTTCCGGCGCCGTTCGGCCCCAGTAGCGCCACGGTCTCGCCGGCTGCAATCGTCAGCCGGATGTCGAGCTCGAACGAACCCCGCGAGGCCACCACATGGGCGTCGACAAGGCTCACGGCGCCGTCAGCCACTTGTCACGCAACGCCGCCAGGATCGTCACCGACACCGTGAGCAGGATCAGGCTCAGCACCACAGCTCCCTCCAGATCACCGCTCTCCATCGTCTGATAAACGGCGAGCGGCATCGTCTGCGTGATCCCCGGATAGTTCCCGGCGAACGTGATCGTCGCCCCGAACTCACCGAGCGCCCGCGCCCAGCAGAGCACCGCCCCCGCCGCGATCCCCGGCGCGACCAGCGGCAACGTCACATGCGTGAACCTCACCCAGGGCGTCGCGCCGAGCGTAGCGGCGGCTTCTTCATAGCGGGAGTCAGCTCCGCGCAGCGCGCCCTCCACCGAGATCACCAGGAACGGCAGCGCCACGAACGCCTCGGCGATCACCACCCCGGCCGTCGTGAACGGCAGCGTGATCCCGAACGTCTCATCCAGCCACGATCCGACCAGCCCGCGCCGCCCGAGAGCGAGCAGCAGCGCGATGCCACCGACCACCGGCGGCAGCACCAGCGGCACGGTGATCAGCGCGCGCACCACGCGCCGCCCGGGAAACTCGACGCGTGCCAGCAACCACGCGAGCGGCACGCCGAGCACGAGACACACCAGGGTCGCGACACTCGCGGTCAACAGCGAAAGGCGCAAGGCCATCAGCACTCCGGGCTCTGCGAGCCGTTCCACGAGCGACGACCATGGGGTACGCGCTAACAACCCCACCAGTGGCAGCACCAGGAAGACGAGTCCCAGTGCTGCCGGCAGGAGCAACGGCAGGGGTACGCCGAGACGCCGGTTTCTCACGATGATCAGGGTGCCTGGAAACCGGCTTCGGTGAGAACCTTCGTGCCCTCGGCGGACAACACGTAGTCGACGAACGCCTGCCCACCGGCCGCGTTCTCAGCGCTTTTCAGCACGGTGATCGGGTAGTCGTTGATCGCCTTGGCCGACTCCGGGAACTCGACCGCGTCGACGTCGGTGGCCGAGGCCTTCGCGTCGGTGCGGTAGACCAGCGCGGCGTCGACCTCACCGAGCTTCACCTTGGAGAGGGCCGCTTTCACGTCCTGCTCCAGGGTCACCGGGGTGACCTTCACGCCGGCCGCCTCGATGGCGGTCTTCGCAGCGGCGCCGCACGGAACCGTCTCGGCGCAGAGCGCCACCTTCAGGTCGGCCTTGGTCAGGTCGGCCAGCCCGGTGATGCCTTTCGTGTTGCCCTTGCTGACCGCGATGACCAGCTGGTTCTTCACGAACGTGGTGGGGGTGCCGGCGTCCGTGACGACCTGCATGTTCTTCGGCGAGGCCGAGGCGAAGACGTCGGCCGGCGCGCCCTCGTTGATCTGGGTGGCGAGCGCCGAGCTGCCGCCGAAGTTGAACGTCACCGTGCTGCCCGGGTTCGCCGACTCGAACTGCTTGCCGAGTGTGGTGAACGACTCGGTCAGTGAGGCGGCCGCGAAGACGATGACCGCCCCGCCTTTGGACGGCGTTGCCGCTGAGCCGGCCGAGTTGTCGGTCTTACCGCCGCAGGCGGCCAGGCTCGCGGTGAGAAGCACAGCGAGCCCGGCCACGGCGAAACGAAGCGTTTTCACGGCGATCACTGTAACGGCTCCGCAGATGCGGCCGTAAGTGCGTCACCGTGATCGCAGACACCAGTTCGGTGTCGGCTTCCGCTATTGCATCTGCATGCTGGCGGTCAATTGTTCGACCTGACCCCGGATCTCCGGAACGGCCGTGGCCTCCCACCGCCGGCCACGCCGCAGCGGCCCGACCAGCCACAAGCCCTGCTCGACCTCGCCGTCGGCGCCGATGGTCCGGCCGTCGTCATCGGTGTCGATGCCGAGGCCGTGCGGGCCGGGACGCAGCAGGCCGTCGCGCAGCAGTCCGGCGGCCAGCGGTCCGGCCGCGCCCGGCAGCGATCCCGGGCCGGTGCAGTTGACGACCGCGCCGTACCGTCGTGGCTCCTCGCCCTCGACCTGGACGGTCAGACCGCCGTCCGGGTGCGGGACGACCGAAGTGAGCCGGCCGGCGCGGGCCTGCAGGGTGCCCTCCTGGCGCAGCTCGGCGATGCGCGCCGCGACCGGCGGGGCCATGCGGTGCCGGTGGACCTCCCAGAACCGGTGACAATGGCGCAGGAACCGCTCCTGAGCGGCCGTGTCCAGGGCGGCCCAGAGCTCGTCAGCTTTCGTGCGTACGAAATCCATCACGGCGACCCAGTCGGAGCCGGCGGCGATCTCCTGGCGCACCCGGCGCAGCAGCGGCCGCAAGGTCGCTGAAGCCGGCAGATCAAAAGCGGTCGCCGTGGGCGGAAGCTCGGGGTGCTCGCGAGGCACCAGGCCGCGCCGGGACAGGGCCTCGACGGGGGTGCGGCGGCCGTTCGCGGTGAGCGTGAGGGCCACGTCGATCGCGGTCAGACCGGTTCCGATCAGCAGCACCGGCTGGTCGGCGGGCACCGCGTCGAGGGCGCCGAACGCCCAGGGGTCGTTGATGTACTCGAAGCTGCGGAACGCCTCGTCGCCGATGGCCGCGGGCCTGGTCAGCGTGGGGTTGCCGACCGCGAGGATCACCTGGTCGGCATAGGTGTGGCAGCCCGAGTCGTCGGAGACCAGGAAGCCGCCCTCGTGCCGCCGGATCGACGTGGCGGTGGCGAGGTGGTGCTGGAATCGGTCACCGGCTGCCTTCGTGGCCTCGACGAACTGGTCGGCGAGATAGTCGCCGAAGTCAGCCCGGGGCAGGAAGTCGGTGGGCTCGGCGGCCATGCCGCGCTCGTGTCGCCAGCGGACAAGGTGCAGCGGGTCGGCGGAGTCGACGCTCATCGCGGCGGCCCGGGAGTTGAGCACGTGCCACGGCTCGGCGGCGCCGTAGGCGACACCCCGGCCGGGCTGCGCCTCAGGCGCGACGAGGACTGCCCGCCATGTGGTATTTGTCAGGACGGAGCGGACGGCAAGCGCTCCACTCGCGCCGCCGCCGACGATCGCGACCACCTCCGTGCGGGTCCCGGGATGGGGCTCGGTCACCCTCCCGCGGACAACGGTGCTGGTCACCGTGCATCCACCCGGTTCGATGGCCGCTTGGTACAGACGCTTGGCATGTTGTCCTCCCATGGTCCGGCGCCACTCTGCGCTGCTCTCAGCAAACCATAAAGCCTATAGTTTTTGTAGGCTATGCGAGCATGAGACGAGAAGGTTAACAGAGCAGCATCCGCAGCTGACCGACCAGTTTTTCGCCGGGCGTGGCGTCCGTTTCCGGCCGGTTACCATGGCGAGTCGGCACAATCGGATGGTTCGCGGGGAGAGATCTTGGTCGCGTCCCCGCAGCACGGCCGGCACGAGCCCGACACGACCGCCCGGTCCACTGACCCGATGATGCCGTGGCCGCACGCACACGCCCTCGCTCGCGAGATCGCCCGCCCGCTGCCCGGCCGGAAAACCCCGGTGGTCCAGGCAGGCGGCCAGGTCCTGGCCTCGCCCATTGCTTGCGTACGCCCAGTGCCCGCCTTCGACAACGCAGCGATGGACGGGTTCGCGGTGTCCGGCGAGCCCCCGTGGTCGATCACCGGCCTGCTGCTGGCCGGGGGGTTTGACACCTTGCCGTCGCTCTCCCCGGGCGAGGCGATGGAGATCGCGACAGGCGCTCCGGTCCCGCCGGGCACAACAGCCGTCCTCCCTTACGAGGAGTCGGCGGTCGAGGGCCGGCCGATTTCTCGGTCTGATAGTTCGCAGGTAGACGGGCCGCTTTCTCGGTCTGATAGTTCGCAGCTAGGGCGGCCGCTCTCTCGGTCTGATCGTTTTCAGCCGGGCCGGACGGTTTCCGGGGTGGTCCGGGGGCGCACGCACATCCGGCGCACCGGGGAGACCCTGGCCGTCGGCGCTCTCGTGTCGCCTCCCGGCCGCATCGTCACCGCGACCCTGGCCGCGGCCGCCGTCCAGGCCGGCGTCGACGACGTGATCACCCACCGCCCGCCGACCGTCACCCTGCTGGTCACCGGCGACGAGGTCATCTCCGAGGGCACACCCGGACCGGGCCAGGTCCGCGACTCGTTCACCGGCCTGGTCACCGCGATCACCACCCGAGCCGGGGGAGTCCTGACCGCGAGCCACCACCAACCGGACGACCCGTCAACCCTGGCCGCCGCGCTGGACCGTACCGCCACCGACGTGATCGTGGTGAGCGGCTCTTCTTCAGCGGGCGCCGCCGACCACCTGCACACCCTGCTGACCGAACGCTCCGCGACCTGGCACGTGCGAGGCGTAGCCTGCCGCCCGGGCCACCCCCAGGCCCTGGCCGAATTACCGGACGGCCGCTGGGTGGTAAGCCTGCCCGGCAACCCGTTCGCCGGCCTGGTAGCAGCCCTGACCCTGCTAGAGCCGCTCCTGGAGACGCTGGCAGGCCGCCCCACCAAGCCGTCCCTGACAGCCCCGGTCACCGGAACCGCGAAGCTGACCCCAGAAACCGCCCGAATAGTCCCGGTGACCTGGGCCGGCGTGTCAGCCCACATCATCCAGGGCTCCACCCCGGCCGGCCTGCACGCCGCAGCCACCGCCGACGCCCTGGCAGTCCTCCCCGCCACCTGGACCCCCAACACCCCAGCCCACCTACTGCCCCTCCCGTAAGAAACCCCACCCCGGCTCGTCCTCGTGGCAGTCGCGGCGCCACAAATGCAGCCGCAAGCGCAAGCCGCGGACGCTAGGTCTTGATCGGTTCTCTGCTGGGGCTCTCCCGTGGCGATAGTGGTCCCCCAACCACACCCAGACGGGAACAGCGGCCCAAGATCGCACAGCCCAGGGCGGGTGTGTCGACTTCGGGTTCACTACGCCCCCAAACTCGACACGCACCCGGCGGTTCGCGTGTTCCGTGTCGATTTGGGGTTCGGTTTGCGCCGCAACTCGACACGCACCGGGCAGGGCGCTCGCGGCGTGATGCCGTTGGCTTCGCCGGGCGGACCGGCCCTGTTTGCTGGAGCGAGGCGGCCGCTGGAGTGAGCCGGCTGCTGAGGCGAGCCGTAACTCAGATAGGTCATCGGACTTCTATGAGGCTGGCCGAAGAGGTCACCGAGACGGCCGAGGTGAGCCGATCGGCACCGGGCGATCCGGTCAGCGGCCGCCGCCGGTTACTCGCTGGCCGCCGCACTCGTGGACGACCGCAGAACTCTCGGCCACCGTGATCGTCGACGTCGCCCTGATGATCCTCGGCGGCCGCAGCCGGCACAACGCGGCGCCGCGAGCATCCCGGCCCGGTGCGTGTCGAGTTGAGGCGCGTATCGAACCCAAAGCCGACACGGGCAGGCGGTTCGCAGGGTGCGTGTCGAGTTGGGGTGCGTATCGGGCCCGAAATCGACACGGAACACGCGAGCCGCCGCGTGCGTGTCGAGTTGGGGGGCGTAGTGAACCTGAAGTCGACACACTCGCCCCTGGGCTGCGTGTTCTTGGGTCGCTGTTCCTGGTGGGCTGTTGTTCGGGGGTGCGGCTTGTGCTGGTTGGGGCTGGCGATTTTGCCGATGTGTTTCGAGTTTGTTGCACTGACGATGCAGAGACCCCGAACTACCTGGAGGTTTCATGCGTCGTCTCGTCGTCCTCCTCACCGCCGTGCTGGCCGCGCTCGCGCTCAGCCCGGCCCTGCCCGCGACCGCCGCCCCCGGCACTCCGGTGGTCTTCGTGCACGGTTACACCGGTAGCGCCTCGAACTGGACCACCGCCATCTCGGTGTTCCGGGCCGGCGGGTACGCGAGCAGCGAGCTGTTCGCGTACGAGTACAACTCGTACGGCAACAACATCACCAACGCTCAGGGCCTGGCCACGTACGTCAGCCAGGTTCGGGCGCGCACCGGCGCGGCACAGGTCGACATCGTCAACCACTCGATGGGTGGCCTGGTCAGCCAGTGGTACCTCAAGCAGCTGGGCGGCAACCAGTACGTCCGGCACCTCGCGTCGATCGCCGGCGCCAACCACGGCACCACGGCTGCGGGCGCCTGCCTGATCTACGTCACGTGCCAGCAGATGTACCCCGGCTCGTCGTTCATCAACACGCTGAGCAGCGGCGACGAAACCCCGGGCAGCACCAGGTACGGAACCTGGTACTCACCGTGTGACGGCGTCATCGTTCCGTACACCAGCACCACGCTCAGCGGCGCCACGAACAATTACGTGGTCTGCCAGACGCACCTCGGGTTCCTGACCGACACCGGAACGCTCACCCAGATCAGGTCCTTCCTGGCGACCTGATCCACTTCGGTACGGCCGCGTGCCCGGCGGGCGCGCGGCCGTGCTGCCATGTGCCTGATCCACCCACTACAGTCCAGGAGGTCGCCCCCGGCCTCGCGTTGTGGAGATCCACATGAGCATCCTGCACAGCCTCGTCTCCGGAATCAGCGGCGGTTCGATCGAGGTCGTCGACCTCACCGCGCCGCTCTCGTCCGGTACGCCGATCCTTCAGTTGCCGCCGCCGTTCGCCAACACGATTCCGTTCCGGCTGGAGGAGATCAGCCGTTACGACGACCGGGGGCCCGGCTGGTACTGGAACGACATCCACACCGGCGAGCACACCGGCACCCACTTCGACGCGCCGGTGCACTGGGCGACCGGCCGCGACGGCGAGGACGTCTCGCAGGTTCCGGCGCAGCGGCTGATCGCTCCTGCCGCGGTGATCGACGTTTCACAAGAAGCCACGAAAAATCCGGATTTTTTGCTGGAAGTCGAGCATGTTCGGGCCTGGGAAGGGGAGCACGGTCCGCTTCCCGTCGGCGGCTGGCTGCTGCTGCGTACCGGCTGGGACGCGCGTTCAGGCGACCAGGAGGCGTTCCTCAACGCGAACGAGACCGGCCCGCACACCCCCGGCGTCTCGGTGGAGTGCGCGAAATGGCTGGCCGAGGAAGCCCCGATCATCGGCATCGGCGTGGAGACGGTCGGCACCGACGCCGGGGCCGCGCACTCGTTCGACCCGGCGTTCCCGTGTCATGCGTACCTTCTCGGCGCCGGTAAATACGGCCTCACCCAGCTGCGCAACCTCGACCGGCTGCCCCCGACCGGCGCCGTCGTGATCGCCCCGCCGCTGCCAATCGTCGGCGGCTCCGGCAGCCCGGTCCGAGTCCTGGCCCTCATCGAAAAATGACCACCAGCAACGTCGGAACAAGCGCCGGCGAGATCCCCGACAGCGCCGCCGGGATCAAAGGCGACACCGTTGCGGACGTCGTCGGTGCGACTCTTGCGGGGCTCGGCGCCGATCACGTCTTCGGGGTGGTCGGCAGCGGGAACTTCCACGTGACGAACGCCCTGGTGGCGAACGGTGCCCGCTTCGTCGCTACCCGGCATGAGGGCGGTGCCGCGACGGCCGCCGACGCGTACACCCGGCTCACCGGGCGCCCGGCGATCGTCTCGGTGCACCAGGGCTGCGGCCTCACCAATGCCATGACCGGGATCGCGGAGGCGGCGAAGAGCCGTACCCCGATGATCGTCCTCGCCGCCGAGCCGGCGGCGAGCGCACCGCTCTCGAATTTCCGCGTCGATCAGGACGCGCTCGCGCACGCGGTGGGCGCGGCGAGCGCGCGCGTGCACAGCCCGGCGACAGCGGTCGCCGACACGGTCCGCGCGTGGCACCTCGCCGTGACCGAACGCCGGACCGTGGTCCTCAACCTCCCCCTGGACGTCCAGGCCGCACCCGTTGCATCCATTACATTCGATATATCCGCGCCCGCGACCCTGCCGCCGCGGGCTTCCGATGAGGCGATCGCGGCCCTGGCGGACCTGCTCACCACCGCGCAACGACCGATTTTCATCGCCGGCAGGGGAGCGCTGCACGCCCGCGCCGCGATCGAGGATCTGGCCGAGCGGTGCGGTGCGCTGCTGGCTACGTCGGCGGTGGCGAAAGGGCTGTTCGCCGGCAACCCCTGGAACCTGGACGTATCCGGAGGTTTCGCCACACCCCTGGCCGCCGAACTGATCTCCTCCGCCGACGTGATCGTCGCCTGGGGCGCCACCCTGAACATGTGGACCACCCGCCACAACAAGCTGATCAGCGCCGCCACCACCGTCGCCCAGATCGACATCGACCCCTCCGCTCTGGGTGCCCATCGCCCTGTCGACCTGGGCATTGTCGGCGACGCGAGGCTCAGCGCCGTTGCGCTCACCGCCGCGCTCCCGCGCGCCACTTCCGGTTTCCGGACCCCTTCGGTACGCACGAAGCTCAGCGAAACCGGCCGATGGCGCGACGTACCGTTCACCGACGACGGCGATGAGACGCACATCGATCCGCGAACCCTCAGCATCGCCCTCGACGACCTGCTCCCCGCCGAGCGCGTGGTGGCCGTCGACTCGGGCAACTTCATGGGGTACCCGTCGATGTTCCTGTCCGTTCCGGATCACCGCGGGTTCTGCTTCACCCAAGCATTTCAGTCGATCGGTCTCGGCCTGGCGACGGCGCTGGGCGCGGCCCTGGCCCGCCCGGACCGGCTGCCCGTGGCGGCGTGCGGCGACGGCGGCTTCCTGATGGGCATCGCCGAACTCGACACGATCCGCCGGCTCGGCCTGGGCATGCTGATCGTGGTCTACAACGACGAGGCGTACGGCGCTGAGGTCCACCACTTCGGCCCGGGCGGCCACCCCCTCGACACGGTGGTCTTCCCGGAGACGGATCTGGCCGCGATCGCCCGGGGCCATGGGTGCCAGGCGGTCACCGTACACAAGGCCTCTGATCTTGATCTTGTTCGTGATTGGTTGTCCGGTCCCCGGGAGGTGCCCATGGTCGTGGACGCCAAGATCGCCGCCGGCCGCCCGTCCTGGTGGCTGGAGGAAGCCTTCCGAGGTCACTGACCCGGGTGTCCGCCGCGGGCTCCACGATCGCGCGGGTCGAGTCGTCCGGACGTTGGGCAGGCGCGCTGATGTGGGGCTGGGCTCGCGGATAGGGTTCTGGGTGTGGTGGAGCCTCTTGCACTGGGGACGTTTCCGACGCCGCTGGAGAGTGCGCCTCGTCTGGCTGACGCGCTCGGGCTCGGGCAGTTGTGGATCAAGCGGGACGATCTGATCGGGCTCGGCGGTGGTGGTAACAAGGCGCGCAAGCTGCGGTTCACCTGTGCGGAAGCGCTGGCGGCCGGTGCGACGGCGCTGGTCACCACGGGTGCGCCGCAGTCCAATCACGCGCGAGCCACCGCTGCTGCCGCCGCGCGTCTCGGGTTGCCGTGCGTGCTCGTCCTGGCGGGGTCGGCACCGGCTCGGACAGCCGGGAACCTTCTTCTCGACGAACTCGTCGGCGCGGAAGTCGTCTGGTCCGGTGACCGCACGCCCGGCGAGGTCGCCGCCGAGCAGG
Source organism: Actinoplanes lutulentus (assembly GCF_003259845.1). Taxonomy (GTDB): domain Bacteria; phylum Actinomycetota; class Actinomycetes; order Mycobacteriales; family Micromonosporaceae; genus Actinoplanes; species Actinoplanes lutulentus. Next base: position 168,889 of record NZ_QLMJ01000019.1, on the reverse strand, counting down.
TCGCGGCGCGGCCGGGGGCGTTCCTGATTCCGTTCGGCGGCTCGTCGCGGACGGCGGTCCGGGCCTATGTCGAATGCGCCCGCGAACTCACCGAGCAGGCCTCCTTCGATCACGTGGTCGTCGCCGTCGGGTCCGGCGCGACGATGGCCGGGCTGGTCGCGGGACTCGGGGCGGCCCGGGTACGTGGTGTCGACGTGGGTGCGGTCGCGGATCCGGACGCCACCGTACGGGCGCTGCTGCCGGACGACACCGGCGAGCTGTTGATCGACCGTGGGCAGGTGGGCGCCGGGTACGCCACCGTCACTGATCAGGTGCGGGCCGCGCTGAGGCTGGCCGCCGCGAAGGAGGGGTTGTTCCTCGACCCGACCTACACCGGCCGGGCGATGGCCGGCCTGGCAGCTGCCGCCGAACCGGGAAGCCGCGTGGTCTTCCTGCACACCGGAGGCCTGCCCGGCCTGTTCGCGGCCGACCCGGCGGTGATCGTCGGATGACGGCGTCCGGGGATCTGCCGGTGGGGGCGATTTGACGTCAGGCCACGCCGGCCTCGCCAGGGCTGACTACGATGCTTGTCGATGAGATCGGACGCTGCTGAGCGGATGGGATGGGACACCAACGCGGTGTTCCGGTTACGCGCGGGCGAGTTGCTCGCGGACGCCGCCGACCTGGACCGCTTCTGTGCGGAAGCCGGCGTCACCGTGGCGGACGTGCGCCGCTGGGCCGACGGGCTCGACCTTCCGGACGCGAGTCGGCTTCCCAGCATTTTGCGGATCATGATTCGGGACGAGCAGCCCCCACCACCAGCGCCGGCGGCCCCGCTGCCGGTGCCGCCCTGGGCCCCGCCGTACCAAGCCCCGACGGGTGCCATCCCGCCGGAGACCGTGGAGTGGGTCGCTCTCACGCTGGCCTCGGGAATCGTCGGGAACGCCGGTTACGACGGGCTGAAACGTGTTCTGAGCTGGTTCCGGCAGCCGCCCCCGCGGCCGGTGACGCAGGACGTCGCCATGGATCTCGCCGTGCGGGCGGTCCAGGAGCGCTGCCGGCAGTCCGGAATGCCGGTGCCCGTGCCGGAGGCGCTGACCGGATACGCCGACCAGAGTTCCGACGGCCGCTGGATGTTGACGCTGCGTGAGGGCCAGGCGCGGAGCTTCTTCGTGCGAGTGCCGGCCCGCAAACCCGAGCTGAAGGATGTCGTCGTGGAGGTCTCGATCCGCCTAAGGTGAGCTTTTCGCGCGAGGGGGCGTTCCATGGAGGGTGCTGGGCGGCGGCGGCAGAACGCGATCTATCGGGCCGGTGTGCTCGGGCGGCGGCCGGCGGTTCCTACCGATTTCGCAGAGCTGGAGCGCCGGGCGAAAAAGGCCAGCAGCACCACCGGGTGGGCCTATGTCGCGGGCGGGGCCGGTGAGGGGCGCACGATGCGCGCCAACCGGGCGGCGTTCGACCGGTGGGCGATCGTGCCGCGGATGCTGCGCGACGTGGCGGAACGCGACCTGGGGCAGGACCTGCTCGGCACGCGTCTGACCGCTCCGGTGCTGCTCGCGCCGGTGGGTGCCGGGCAGCTCATCGCCGCGGACGCCGACCTGCACACGGCACGGGCCGCTGCCGCGGCCGGCGTGCCCTACATCTTCACCAACCAGGGCGGCACGGCCATGGAGGAGACCGCGGCCGCGATGGGCGCGGCGCCGCGGTGGGTCCAGCTTTACTGGAGTACGGACGAAGCGCTGGTGGACAGCCTGATCCACCGTGCCGAGGCGATCGACGCCGGTGCGTTGGTGGTCACGCTGGACACGACAGTGCTGGGGTGGCGGCCGCAGGATCTGAACCTGGGTTCGCTGCCGTTCGCGAAAGGTCTGGGGATCGCGCAGTACACGTCGGATCCGCGCTTCCAGGAGCTGGTCGCCTCCCGCAAGCCGAACAAATCCGGCAAAACTGAAGTGACGATAAAAGCTATCCAGGCACTGATCGAAATCACCCGGAACCACCCCGGCCGATTCTGGGCCAACCTCCGATCGCCGAAGCCCCGCGCGTCCGTCGAGACGTTCCTCGACATCTACTCCAACCCGCGGCTGAGCTGGGATCACATCGCCACGCTCCGGGAACGGACCCGCCTGCCGATCGTGCTGAAGGGCATTCTGCACCCCGACGACGCCAAGCGGGCCTTCGACGAGGGCATCGACGCGATCGTCGTCTCCAACCACGGCGGCCGCCAGGTCGACAACGCCATCGCCTCTCTGGACGCGCTGGTTCGGATTCGGGACGCGGTTGGTCCCGTACCCAAGATTTTGATGGACAGTGGGATTCGCACCGGCGCTGACGTGTTCGTGGCGGTCGCGCTCGGCGCGGACGCGGTGCTGCTGGGGAGGCCGTACATGTACGGGCTGGCGATCGCCGGTCAGCGAGGCATCGAGGAGGTCATCGCGAACGTCATCGCCGAGCTGGATCTGACGATGGCGCTGACGGGCGTAAAAAATCTGTCCGAGGTGAGCCGGGAGCTGCTGGTGCCGAATCCGGCGTGAGATGGTCCTGCAGCAGCGGGTGGACGAAGGTGTATCCATCGCCGGTGAATCTGAGCAGGTTGGCGGTCGCGCAGGCCTCCAGGAACGCTTCCAGGCGGAACGGGAGGGCCTGGCGCCGGGCCAGGAGCGCCCTGAGCAGGTAGTGCTGGACCACGGGATAGCCGACGAACATCGCGAGCAGCGGAACCATCGTGATGCTGAACAGCAGACCGCTCGCGGGACCCGACAGCAGGCCCATGCTGCCGCCGCCGAGGACCGCGACCAGCACCGACGTCGGGACGATCCGTCGCGCCGTCCTGATGATGCCCTCGTTGAACCGTGGCCGGTGGGCCAGGAGTGCCGGGGTCCGGCCGACGCCGTTGATCAACGTCAGAGCCGGAAGCGCCATCGCCGCGACCTGACGCCCGGCGGGCAGGTCGGCGAGGAGCACGAGGGGGACCTGTAAGGCGAAGAGGGAGCCGAACAGCGGCGCCCGAGCGCGAGCGGTGATCCATGACCATCGCCACGACTCGACCGGAAGGATCACCCAGTGCAGTCCGCGTCGCGGCGCGCTGTCCAGGATCCGGTGATAGGAGCGGCGGATGACCCGGTCATGCCGCATCAGCAGGCCCAGCAGCATCGTCCAGATCCCGGCCGAGGCGGCCAGGATCAGCCCGGTGCTGATCCAGTTTCCGCCGACAGCCACGCCGAGCGCGAGCACCGGGATGAACGGGACGAAACCGATGAGGAACCAGGTCACGGCCATGAGTGACGTCCAGAGCGCGGGAGCGCCGAGGATCGCGGGCTGCAGACGGTCGGCCTGGAAGACGGTGAGCGTGTTGTCCGTCATCCATCGCGCGATCGTGGACAACGACGCGAGGGTGTCCCGCCGTCCGCCGAGCCGGTTCAGTGCCTGAGCCAGGTACGCGTCGAAGAGAACCCGGCGCTGAGCCTCTTGCCCGGAGGCACCGAGAGCCTGTTCGACAGCACCGGGTCCCACCCGCAGCGAGAGCTGAAGCATCAACGGTGTGGCGAGCAGGGGCTCGTCGCGCCACACCGGCAGGAACCGGTTCACCTCCGGACGCTTCATGCCGGCGGCCCGGAGATAGGCGCGGACCTGAGGCTCATCCGGGCAGGCGATCTCCAGTTGCTCGGCGACCAGCAGCTGTTCGCGGCAGCGCCGGTAGTCCTCGATCCGGCTGGTCACCGCCAGCCGGGTGAAGCCGCTGACCAGGTATTCGTTGATGGCCCGGACCAACTCGCCCCGATGCCGGTCCGGCACGGTGTCCAGACCGTCGAGCAGGGGCAGCACCCGGGCTTCCTCGATCCACGCGGTGGCCATGGCGGTAGGCATCCGGTACGAGCGGGCCAGTTCGCCGGCGAGCCATTCCGGGAACGGCGGGCGTTTCGTGGCCCACGATGACAGCGAGAGCAGGACCGGCACCGGCTCCTCCCGATCACGTTCCGCGTCGCGGATGAGGTCGCGGGCCAGTTCCAGCAGGGCCACCGTCTTCCCGGCGCCGGCCGGTCCGAGGATCAGGACGGTACGCGCCTCCGCGAAGACCCGGGTGATCGTCCGAGAGTCGATCGAGCCGCCGGAGTGGACCGAGCTGCTGGAGTGGACCGAGACGGCCGGAGTGATCCGCGGGGAAGTCGCATAGATCGCGGCGAGATCCTGCTGAACGAGGCGGTACTTGACCTGGGCGAGGAACTCGCGGCGCTGCCGTTCCGGCGCGGCGCGCACCTGGACGTCGGCCGCCCGGCCGATCCGGACGGCGGTGGCGATCAGGACCGGGACCAGAACGATCAGAAACGGCCACAGCACCCACGGTCTGTCGAGTGGTGCGGGGATGTGGGTGCTTGCCGCGTTGGCGACGAGGCCGGCCACAGCGGTGACGACGACGTCGACGGCGACGAGCTTCGCTCGGCTCGACATGGGTGTCTGAATGTAGCGGCCTTCGCTCATGATCGGCGGGCCGCACACCCGGAAGAGGGAGCGAATGCCTCGCCTGGAGCGGCTCGGTGGGCGAGGCTGAGGGCATGACCAACCACGTGTACCGGCTCAGTGAAATCGTCGGCAGCAGCCCGGACAGTGTCGAGGACGCCATCCGTACCGCCATCTCGAAGGCGTCCCGCACGGTGCGCAACATCGAGTGGTTCGAGACGAAGGAGATCCGCGGCCAGGTCGTCGACGGGGACGTCGCCCACTTCCAGGTGCGCCTGAAGATCGGCTTCCGGGTAGAGGACTGACAGAGTCGACGGCTGAGAAATCAGCTCAGGACGGCCAGGAAGCGCTGAGCGAGCTCCGGCGCCGGCACCGGGCGGGCGAAGTGGTATCCCTGCGCGGTGTCGCAGCTCAGCTTGTTCAGCGCGTCCGCCGTGGCCGCGTCCTCGACGCCCTCGGCGACCACGGTCAGGCCCAGGTTGTGCGCCAGGTCGACGGCGGCCGCGACCAGGGCGTGACTGCTCGGGTCGGTGACCATGTCGGCCACGAACGAGCGGTCGATCTTCAGCTCGTCGACGGGGAGCAGCTTCAGGTACGTCATCGACGAGTACCCGGTGCCGAAGTCGTCGATCGAGGTCTTCACGCCGAGGGCGCGTACCTGGTTGAGCGCTTCGATGGTGGTGCTGGGGTCGGCCAGCACGGTGTGCTCGGTGATCTCGATGCAGAGCAGGTCGCCGGGCACGCCGGTGGCGTCGAGCAGCGTGGCCAGCCGGTCCGGGAAGGTCTCGTCGAGCAGGCTGCGGGTGGAGAGGTTCACCGCGACCGGCACCCGGTGGCCGCTGTTCAGCCAGCCCCGGGCCTGCTGCAGGGCGATGGTGAGCACCCGCTCAGTGAACGGGTGGATCAGGCTGGTGGTCTCCAGCACCGGGATGAACTGGCCGGGCGGGATCGGGCCCTTCGTGGGGTGCGACCAGCGGGCGAGGGCCTCGACGCCGACGAGTTCGCCGGTGTCGAGGCGGATCTTCGCCTGGTAGTGCAAGGTGAACTGCTCGGTGTCGGTGAGCGCGCGGCGCAGGTCACCGAGCAGGGTGAGCCGGTCGGCGCTCTCCATGGCGGTGTCCGGGCTGAACCGGCGGAACCCGTGGTGCTGCTGTTTCGCCTCGTGCATGGCGCTGTCGGCGTGCCCGAGCAGCGTGCTCACGTCGTCGTCGGCCGCCGCTGTCGCCGCGCCGATGCTGACCTCCAGGTCGACGGTCAGCTCGTCGAGCTGGAACGGCTGGTCGAATGCTTCGAGGAGCCGGACCGCCACGGCTTCGGCGTGGTCCGGACCGGTGTCGCGCAGCAGGATCGCGAACTCGTCGCCGCCGACCCGGGCGACCAGGTCGGTGTCGCGGACCACCCCGGACATCCGCCATCCGGCCTCGGCGAGCAGCCGGTCGCCGATGTGCGGGCCGAGCTGGTCGTTGACGTGCCGGAAGCCGTTGATGTTGACGGTCAGGATGGTGAGCGCCGGTGCGGTCCCGGTCAGGGCCTGCTGGGTGTGCGCGGTGAACGCGGCCCGGTTGGGCAGGCCGGTGAGCGTGTCGGTGGCGGCCAGCGACTCCACCTGTTTGCGGTGCGCCCGGGTGTTCAGCACGAAGAGCGCGAGGACGATGAAACTCATCCCGGCGCTGATCAGGCTGCCCCAGACCAGCCGGTCCGAGTCCTTCCGGGCCGCCGCCTCGTACTCGTCGTAGCGCTGCTGGTGGACGTCGCGCAGTTGCAGGAGACGGGTCATGTTGCGCCGGTACGCCGGCTCGATGATCGTCTCCAGGGTGCTCTTGGCCTTTGCCTCTTCGCCGCGGTCGAGTGTCGACAGGAACCAGATGATCTGCTGGCGCAGGTTCAGCTGGCGCTGCGCGATCGTGCCGGCCTCCTGGACGTCGTCGTCCTCGTGGTCGGTGTCCGCGATCGCGATGGTCGCCCTGTACGCCTGCTCGTCCACCGCCAGCAGCTGCTGACGTTCCGGCCCCTGCGGGTTGTTCATCGTGGCCTCGATCAGCGTCATCTCCCACGCCGACAGGTACGCCGCCTGCTGATAGATCGACACCTGGTCGCCGATGTCGATGATCTGTTCGACGATCTGGGCGTGCCGGCGGCTGTCCAGCAGCGAGTACCCGGCGAGCAGGGCCAGCAGCAGGACCAGCAGCGCGATGGTCCAGCGCCGGGCCCGTGATGTCGCCGCGCCGAGGTTCATCCGCTCACGACCCGGTTGCGGCCGCCGCGCTTCGCCTCGTAGAGCGCCTCGTCGGCGAGTTTCGTGAGCTGCTCCGCGTCACCGGCGGTCGACGGCGAGCCGGATGTGACGCCGACGCTGATCGTGACGATGCCGTTGTCGGCGAGCGCGTGCGGCTGACGCAACCTGCTCACCGCCTTGCAGGCCCGGTCGGCGACGAGCAGCGCGTGCTCCGCGCTGGTGCCCGGCATCACGACGCAGAACTCCTCGCCGCCGTACCGGGCGACGAGGTCGGTGACGCGTACGCTGTCCCGGATCGCGGCGGCGACCAGCCGCAGGCATTCGTCGCCGCCCTGGTGGCCGTAGTGGTCGTTGTACTTCTTGAAGTTGTCGATGTCGATCATCGCGACGCCGATCGGCACGTCGGTGCGCTGCGAGCGCAGCCACTCGTCGTCGAGGAACGTGGTGAGCTTGCGCCGGTTCGGCAGCCCGGTCAGCGGGTCGGTGACGGTGAGCAGCTCCAGGCGCAGGTTCGCCTCGGCCAGCTCTTCGGTGCGCTCGGCGACCTTGCGTTCCAGGGACGCGTAGATCTGGGCGTTCTCCAGGGAGACGGCGAGCTGCCCGGCGATCAGCTGCACGGCGTCGAGCCGGCCGATCGAGAACGCGCGCCGGTTCAGCCGGTTCTCCAGCACCAGCATGGCCCGCGGCTGACCCTGGCTGAGCACCGGGACCACCAGCAGCGAGCAGTGGTCCAGCCCGGTCAGGTACGGGTCCCGGCCCACCCGGCCGTCCAGGGTCACGTCGTCGACGAGCATCGGCTCGCGGGTGCGTTCGGCGTACCGGATCGCGGTGAGCGGCAGCAGGCCCTGGCCGCCGGCTTCGGCGAGGCTGAGCATCGGCCGGTCGCCGTCGGCGGGCAGGAACCAGCCGGGTGTGTGCAGCAGCGGGAGCGAGTCCCAGAGCAGCACGTGCACGGCGGTGGCGCCGGTCATGGCGCGCAGCACGTCCTGCACCCGGATGCGCAGCCGTTCCAACTCGGTCTCCGAGCTGAGCACCCGGGCCGCTTCGAGGACCGCCATCAGGTCGATGACCTCGGTGGAGAGGTTGATGCTGTGTGTGCTGCTGAGCGTGGTGGCCCGGGGTACGGCGCCGCCGGCGAGCGCTGATCCGAGCGACGGGTAGGCCCGCTTCAGCTCGTGCACCTTGCCGGGGGCGCCCCAGCGGGCGTACGCCTGGACCGACTCGGCGAGCAGCCGCTCACCGACGTGGTCGAGGCCGTTGTCGAGATAGAACAGGGCGGCCCGCTCGGTGATCACGGCGGAGTGCCAGGACCGGCCGGCGGTCGCGGCGTCGGTCATCGCGGCGTCGAACGCGGCAGCGGCCTCGCGGAATGCACCGAGCGCGGCGGCGCGGACCGCTTCGACGAACCGCTGCAGGTGCCGGAAGTTGCCGGGCTGGTCGGCGGCGCGAGCGGTCAGGAAGGCGAGGCTGGTATCAAGATCGCCGAGAGCGTCGTCATGCCCGCGACGAAGCCGGACGGCCGCGCCCAGGGCGTGGAAGATGTGCGACGGGATGTGGATGTAGGTGCCGGGGATCGACGGGAGAAGCGCCACCGCGACCTTGCTGTGCCGGATCAGGGCGTCGTCGTCGCGGAAGACCATGGCGGTGAGCGACCGGCACGCCGTGTAGAAGGCCAGCGCCGCGTCGTTGCCGGCCAGGCTTTCCAGATAGGTGTCCTCGTCGAAGCCGAGCGCCCCCGGCGGCGACGTCTCGCCGCGCATCGCCCGGACCAGTCCGCCGGCCACCACGAACATGGCGATGTCCGCGCCGGCGCCGATCCGCTCGCCGAACTCCCACGCGTCCTGCGCCTCCCGGCTGAACGTGTCCAGGTTGGCGGCGCTGCCGAGCATCTGCGGCACCGACGTGTAATAGGTGTAGAGCGCGTTGCGCAGGTCACCGCCCCGCAGCAGGCCGTCGCGGGCCTCATGGGCCATCCGCACGCCGTTCTCCAGCGGCTCGAACCACGGCAGCGTCGCCAGGGCGTGCAGGAACTTGGCCTGTGAGGTCTCCGGCTCGTACCCATGGTGTTCGCCGGTCGCCAGGATGTGCAGCAGTGCCTGGTACGCGGCCCGGTGCTCGCCGCCGCCGGCGATGGTGACCACGCCGATGTTGCCGAGCACGCCGGTGAGCGACGCGCACGGCCCGTGCCCGGCCCACAGCTGGCCGGCCTCGGCGACCAGCCACGCCATCGTGTGCTGGTCGGCGAAGAACGCCGCCGGGACCAGCTTGTTGATCAGATGGGAGACGGCGAGCAAGCGCGGATCGGTCATCTCCGGCCGGCTGCCGGGGTCACCGGCGGTGGGCAGCCAGCCGTAGAAGGCGGCCATCCCGGCGCCGATCCGCTGACCCAGCTGCTCCGGTCCCGGCACGTCCACGCCGAGGTCGGCGAGCAGGCCCAGCCCCAGCGGCAGCGCGTCGCCGAGCATGCGGCGGTTGGTCAGCGCGCCGAGCTGCTCGGCCACCGGACCGGTCATCCACACCGGATCGCGGCCCATCGCGGCGAGCTCGGCGAAGACCTGGTCCGCCTCGTCGAACCGGGCCAGGCCGCACAGCGCGGAGTGCCACTCGGCGCGCACATCGGCGTACCCAAGATCGGTTTTGTCCAACAGGCGCAGCGCGGCCGCGAGATAAACCTCGCGCGCCGCGTGGTTGGCGACCATTTTGGCCGCTGAGGCGGCCTTGACCAGCTGCGCCGCCGCCGCCGGCTTCTCACCGGGCAGGGCCATCTTGGGTACGAGAAGAGCGTCGACCCCGGCGAGGTACAGCGGAGCCGCCGCTGGTGCGCCGAGCGGGTCGTCCGTGAGCCGGCGAGCGAGGGTCAGGCTCAGCCGCCCGCGGCCGGCGGGGTCGAGCTTGCCGAACGCGGCCTGCTGGACCCGGTCGTGGCGGAAGCGAACGGCTGTCTCGTCGATCACCACGAGGCCGTCCTGCGCGGCCGGGCGCAGCTCGCCGACGATGTGCCCGGCGGTGTGCCCGGACGCGAGGCTCAGCATCTCCAGGCCCACCTCGCCGCCGAGGCAGGCCATCACCTCGATCAGCCCGCGGGTCGGTTCGGGCAGGGCCTCGATCCGGCTGCCGAGCAGGTCGACGACGTCACCGTGGCCGACGAAACGGCGGACCGTGTCCTCGTCCCACCGCCAGCCGTCACCGTCCGGGACCAGCACACCCTCCCGGCGCAGCGCGTTGAGCAGCTCGACCGTGTCGAACGGGTTCCCGCCGGTGCGTTCGGCCAGCACCACGGCCAGCGGCGCGGCGGCGGCCTCGGGCAGCCGCAGCATCTCGGCGATCATCACGACCAGGTCGTGCGGCGCCAGGTTCTCCAGGCGTACCTCGGCGGCGTCCTCGCGTTCGCGCCGCAGCCGGGACCGGACCGCGGCCAGGGGGTGGGTCTCGTCGACCTCCTCCTCCCGGTACGCGCCCAGCACCAGCAGTCCCGGCAGGTCCTGCTGGTCCAGCACGTCGTCGAGGAACCGGAACGCCGCGCCCGCCGCCCACTGCAGGTCGTCGAGGAAGAACACCACCGGGTTCGTCCCGCTCGCCACGGTCCGCAGCACGGCGAGGACCGCTGCCCGCAGCCGGGCGAACAGCTGCCTCGGGTCGGCGTCGCCGGGTTCCTCCGGTTCGACGCCGAGCAGTGTCCGGAACGGCGGCATCATCATCGAGGCCAGGCCGCTGTTCGAGCCGAGTGCCTCACGCAGGCGTACCCGCAGCTCGGCCACCACCTCGTCGGGTTCGGTCAGCAGCTGGCTGCCGAGCACGTCGAACGCCTCCCGGACCGCGTCGCCGCCGAGGTCGTGCCGGTACTGGTCGAACTTCCCGGCGACGAACCTGCCCCCGGCCGCCGCGATCGCCGGTCGCAGGGCGGCGACCAGCGCGGTCTTGCCCACCCCTGGCGGCCCGGTGATCAGGGTGAACGTGCTGTGCCCGGCCACCGTCTCGTCGAGCAGGCTCCGCAGCGCGGCCAGCTGGCTTTCGCGGCCGATCAACCGGCTCGGCGGGGCCAGCCGCATCGGGAAGTCCCGGGCGCCGAGCTCGATCTCGGCGGGCAGCCCGGCCGCGAACTTCGCCCGCAGCAGCGCCAGGTCGTAAGCGAGGCCCTCACCGCTCTGATAGCGCAGGTCAGGCTCCTTGCGCAGCAGCCGAAGGATGATGCCGGACAGCGCCGCCGGCACCTCCGGATTGACCTCGGCCGGCGGCACCGGCAGACCGGCCAGGTGGTCGTGGATCAGCTTCAGCGGTTCCCGGTCACGGCCGAACGGCGGCGCGCCGGTCGCCAGTTCGTACAGCGTGGCGCCGAGCGCGTACAGATCACTGCGATGATCGACCGGCCGTCCGGTGCGCCCGGTCTGCTCCGGCGCGAGATAGGGCAGCGTCCCCGCCAGCCCGTCCTCCGGCACCGGATTCAGATCCTGCGCCGCGAGCGTCGACAGCTCATAGTCGATCAGCGTCGGCGTCTGACCCGGAGTGTGGGAGATCAGGATGTTCGCTGGGCTCACGTCACGGTGGATCACACCGTGCCGGTGCACGTCGGCGAGGAGCAACGCGAGGCCGTGCGCGAGATCGATCAGCGCGGCGGACGCCCAGGGGGCGTCCATCTCCGAGAGGGTACGCGCATTCGCGTCCAGCAACGTCAAGGACCCGTTCACCTGCTCGTTCGCAAGCTGAGGCGTCCCCTCGACGCCGCCGAGACGGCGGAGCACCTCGAGTTCGTTGCTCAGGCGCTCCGCGGCACCGGGGCCGAGCGGCTGCTTGCGCACCAGCCGCGTTCCGTCCGCCGTGCTTATCCGGACGACCCGGGTGCGGTCGCTGTCATACAGCAGTTCCTCGGCACGGTCAGACCTCACGTCGTGCCTTTCGGCACATTTCCGGTCAGCACTGAGCATCTGTGCGGCGCTCATCTTCCGGGGATGAGGCGCCCGTGTCCGCCCATCGGCACCCTCGTCGTATGCCCATCGATACTTTTCTGGTCTACGTGGGGGTCTATCCCACGGTGGCCGCCGCGAAGGCCGACTACGACCTGGTCAAGGACCTGTACCGGAACGCGAACCTGATCGACGCCTACGACGCGGCCGTGCTGGAACGCCGGCCCCACGGCAAGACGGAGATCGTCAAGAAGCACGAGACACCGACCCGGGCCGGCGCCCTCGCCGGTGGCGGCCTCGGTCTGGCGGCCGGTGTGGTGGTCGCCCTGTTCCCGTTCGCGGCGCTCGGTGGCGGACTGCTGGCGGCCACCACCGGCGGCGGAGCAGCCCTCGGCGCTCTCGCCGGCCACGCCGCGGCCGGGCTGAGCCGCCACGACCTCAAGGAACTCGGCGAGTACCTCGACGAGGGCCAGGCCGGCCTGGTGGTCGTGGCGGTGTCGGACATCGGTGCGAAGGTGGAGAAGGCGATGGCCCGGGCCGAGAAGACCGCCGTCCGCGAACTGAACGCCGACCCGGCCGAGGTGGAGAAGGACGTCGCCGCCGTGGCGACCGCCTGAGGTCGTGCGGCCTCTCCCCGGCTGGCGGCAGCTGCGCGTGGAGGTACAGGGACGGCCGGTCTTCGTCCGTCGCGGCCCGGCGGTACCCGGCGCGACGCCGATCGTCCACGTGCACGGCTTCGCGGTCTCCGGCAGTTACCTGCTGCCGACCGCACGGGCACTGGCCCACCGCGCCACGACATACGTCCCGGACCTGCCCGGATATGGTCGCAGCCCGGACTGGGGTCATCCGCTGGGCATCTCGTCGCTGGCCTGGGCGCTGCTCGGCGTCCTGGACGGGCTCGGCATCGATCGCGCGGTGCTGGTCGGCAACTCGATGGGCGGACCGGTGTGCCTGGAGGTGGCGCACAGCGAGCCGCAGCGGGTGGCCGGCATCGTGCTCGCCTCCCCGGCCGGCGGGGTGCACAACCAGCCGCTGCTGCGCGCTGTCACCCAGCTGGCCCGGGACGTGCCCCGGGAGAGCCCGCGGCTGGCCCGGACCGTGCTGCCTGACTATCTGCGCTTCGGCCCGCTCAAGGCGGTGCAGCTGTTCAGCGAGCTGACCCGTTTCCCGTCGCTGGAACGCATGCTGCGCACACCGGTGCCGACCCTCGCGGTGCTGGGCGGCCGCGACCCGCTGATGCCGCCACCATGGCGCCGCGAGGAGGTCGCCCGCCTCGCGCCACCGCACCTGGAGGTGGCCGTGATCGAGAGCGCGGCGCACGCCATGAACTTCAGCCACCCCGGTGAGCTGGCAGCCTTGATCGGTGCCTGGCTCGACCGGGTTGTCACGACCTGACGCGGTGCTCGGCGGCGACGGGCACGGTGTGGTTGCACTCCGCCCGCCGGGCCTGGACGGCCGCGCGCAGCGCCGGCAGCAGGCGTAGCCGGCGGGAGCTGTCGGCGGCGGCGAGGAGGCGGGCGAGCCCGTCCCGCTCGTGCGGCGGGACCATGGTGATGATGACGATCACGGGGAGAGCGGCCGCGATCAGTTCGGTGATGACGATGGCCGCCAGCACTACCACGGCGACGATCACGAGATAGCCGGTCATGAGAGTCCTTCCCGTCTTGTGGTTTCAGTGCGCTGTCGTGACCGCTGCGAGAACGAGCATCGCGAGGGCGATGACGGCGGTGAAGGCGACGACGGCCGCTGCTGCGACGGCCTGGATCAGGGCGCCGATCGGGGCGAGAGCCTGCTTCAAAAAGCGCAGAGCGATCAGCAGGCAGATCGCGGCGACGGCGAGGTAGACGAGCGGCTCATGCATCCAGCGAGCATCGAGAGCGTCCACGGTCGCGGGGGAAGTGGTGGGGAAGAGGAAGGTCATGATGCCTCCGATCCGCCGGTTGCGCGGGATCGCCGCGCATATGCGCCGGTAAGGGTCGCGACCACAGTGTCTGGAGCAAAACCTCACCATCGGTGACCCGAGCGATGGGTTTCGTTGCGTCTCCGTAACCCTCACCTAAGAATATGCACTGCTATGCGCCGCAGGGCAATCCTCATTCTCATGAATGAATCCCAGAGTTCACGGTGGTCACGGAAGGTATAAGTCTGACCGTTGATTCTGTGCCGTTGAGTCACTTCTGGCCGTCCGTGGGGCTTGTGCGCCACGCCAACTGTGGTTAGGTGATGCGGGATGCCGAATATTCGGTGTAGGTTGGTCCCTCGTGAACCACGACAATATGGGCGTCGCAGATGCCGCCCACGGCGCTGGCGCCCCCCGGCTGACTCTCCTCACCTCGCTCTGCGGCACTGGAAGTTGCCCGACGGTCTATCGGACCGACCGCGGCACGGTGGTCGTTCAGGGATACTCGATCGCTCCCGAGAGTGCGGGGATCAACGTTCCGGCGGGTGAGCAACTGGTGGAGATCCCGGCCGATCTCCTTGCGGCGGCTATGCGGGCGGCCGAATAGACTGGACCTCAGGCGGACGGAAGGGGGGCGGGAAGTCGTTGACGAACTCGCCCGACCCTGACGACGGTTCAATGGAGCCGGTGGGCGCGATCCTGTTCCGCTGGCGCAAGCGCCAGAAACTGACCGGGTTGCAGCTGGGCAAGCGCGTCGGGATGAGCCAAGCCAAGATCTCCCGCCTGGAGACCGGCGCGGTGGCGGCCGAGCCTGGCGACGTCAGGCTGCTGGCCGAGGCTCTCGGGGTCCCGCCCGGTGAAGCGGAGTTGGCCATCGAGTTGGCCGAGCACGCTGGTGAGCGGCTCATCGAGTGGGTCCCGGCTGGCCGCGACCAGGCCGAACGCCAGCGCGAGATCGGGCGGGCGGAAGCCGCCGCGAAAGAGATCCGGATCCTGCAACCTGCGGTGGTTCCCGGTCTGCTCCAGACGAGCGAGTACGCCCGCGCCGTTCTGTCCGCTCATGAAGGCCGGGCCGCCACCGGGAGCAACGATGCAGCGGTCACCGAGGCGGTCATCGCCCGGCAGGAGCGGAATCGGATCCTGCACAGCCCGGCGCGCGAGTTCCACTTTCTGATCACCGAGCAGGTTCTCCGTGTCGGGGTGGGCGGGCCGGCCGTGATGATCTCGCAGATCGATCGGATGCGTGAGGTAGCCGGTTTTCCGAACGTCCGCCTCAGCGTGATCACCGACGAAGCCGAGCTGCCGATCCCGATCTATCACGGGTTCTTCGTCGCCGACGATCGCTGGGTCAGCGTCGACCTGTTCACCGCCCTGCTCCGGGCGACCGGCCGAACGATCGTGCGCGATTACCGTGAATTATTCGATCAACTTGAATCAGCCGCCCGGTCCGATATCGATGATCTTCTTGATCATTATCAGGCGAGGTATGTGGGGGCGCTGCAGCCGAAGTCGGTCGCGCGGTAATACCTCGTACACTTGTCGGAAGTCGTCAATGTTTCCTACCTTGGGGTAATGACGACGAACCAGGACGCCGCATCGCACGGACCACCGGTCACCCCGGAGTCCGTCCCGCGCGTGGTCGCCTCGCTGTGCGGGTCGGGCACCTGCCCCACGGTCTACCGTACCGACGACGACACCGACCACGTGCTGGTACAGGGCTACGCTGCCACCGGCGTCGCCGTTCCCAAAGGTGAGCTGCTCGTGAAGATCCCACGCGAACTGCTGCTCGAGGCGGCCCGCCGGATCCAGGAGCAGGACGCCTGACTCACTGTCCTCGTTAGTTCACTTCCGCTCGACGACGTGCGCCTACCCACTGTGGCACCGCACCCCGCGACGTGCCGCCAGTCCGGCGCGTGCCCGCGCCCTGGTCCGCGATCGATCCGATCGCGTACCTCGTCCGGTCACGATGGCCCTTCCCGGCCGTGCCATCCGGGCAGCGATGCAGTAGGGCGAATAAGCCGGTTATCTTCGGACGAGGGAGGTCGATCTCAGATGACCAGTCTCCCGCTTGGAGAACGGCGCGGTCGCCGCCGAGCCTGTCGATGTGCGGGCGATCGCGGAGGCGCTCGACCTGCGCTTCGGCGGTGTCCGAGGCGGTCAATGCGCGGATGCAACGGAACCAGATCCTGCACGAGCCGGGCCGCGAGTTCCATTTCCTGATCACCGAGCAGGTGTTGCGCAACCAGGTCTGCCGGCCGGCCGAGATGATTTCGCAGATCAGCCGGATGCGCGAGGTGGCGACCCAGCCGAACGTCCGGCTGAGGATTGTCGCCGACGACGTCATGCTGCCCATCGCGCCTTACCACGGCTTCGTTGTGGCCGACGATCGCTGGGTCAGCGTCGACCTCTTCAGCGCCAGCCTCCGGTCGGGTGGTCGCCAGGGGGTCCGCACCTACCGTCGTGTCTTCGAGGCCTTGGAGCAGGTTGCACGGGCCGATGTCGGCGACCTACTCGATCGCTATCAGGAGCGGTACGTGAAAATGTTGCTGCCCAACTCCGCTGCGGGCTGAACCAACCGGTGAGCGGCTTGCTCGTCAGTCCGGCTGGGTGAAGCGGTCCCCGTGTGGGCCGAAGAGGTGCAGGATCTCGGCGGGGCGGTCGTTGGCGGGGCCGAACCAGTGGGGCTCGCCCGCGTCGAAGTCGGCGGTGTCGCCCGGCTGCAGCAGGCGCTCGGTGTCGCCCAGCAGCAGGCGGACCCGGCCGGCCAGCACGTAGAACCAGGCGTGGCCGTGGTGGGTGACCAGCACCGGCGGCTCGGACGTCGGGCCGAGGATCTGCTTGAAGACCTGCAGGCGGCCGGGATAGGTGGTCAGCGGGACCACGACCGCGTCCAATCGGGTACGCGTATCCGCCCGGTGCGGTGTCAGATGTGCCCGTGGATCGCCGGTCGGTGGGGCTCCGATCAGGTGGTCCAGCGCGAGACGATAAACGCCGGCCAGGGGGAGCAGCAGGTCCAGGGTGGGCCGGCGCTTGCCGGACTCCAGGCGGGACAGTGTGCTGACCGACAGGCCGGTCGCCTCCGCCACGTCCTCCAGGCGCAGCCGGCGGTCCTGGCGGATCCGGCGCAGCCGCGGGCCGATGCCGTCGAGCAACTCCTGAAGTGTCGGATCCACGCGATCAGTTTGCGGTCTTCGCAAATCTCCTGGTCCGGCGGGGCGCGAGCGCGTGACGATCCCGGCCATGGAGAGAACACGTCCCTGGCTGGTGCTCGCGATCTGCTGCACCAGCATCTTCCTGGTCGGGATGGACACGACCGTCGTCAACATCGCACTGCCGTCGATCGGGCACGACCTGGGCCTCGCCACGAGCGGACTGCAGTGGGTCGTTGACGCGTACACACTGGTCCTCGCGAGCTTGCTGATCACTTCGGGTGCGCTGGCCGACAAGGTCGGCCGGCGCAGGGTTTTCCGGATCGGGCTGGTGCTGTTCGCGATCGGCTCGGCCGCGTGCGCGCTGGCGCCGACCGCCGGTGCGCTGGTGGCCGCGAGGGTGGTGCAGGGTGCCGGCGGATCGATGCTGAGCCCGGTCGCGCTTGCCATCGTGGTCAGCGCGATCACCGATCCGCGGCGGCGGGCGCAGGCGATCGGGGTGTGGGCGTCGGTCTTTGGGCTGAGCATGGCGGCCGGGCCGGTGGTCGGCGGGCTGCTGACCGGTGGGCCGGGGTGGCGGACGGTGTTCTGGGTGAACCTGCCGATCATCGCGGTGGTGCTGGTGCTGACGGTGTTCTTCGTGCCGGAGTCGCGGTCGCCGGCGCCGCGTGGGCTGGACCTTTTCGGTCAGCTGCTGTTGATCGTGATGGTGGGGTCGGCGGTGGCGGCGTTGATCGAGCATCCGGTGTTCGGGGTTGGCACGGTGGTGTCCGTGGCGGTTTTCGTGCGCTATTCGTTGATGGCTGCGGATCCATTGATGGATTTGTCGCTGTTCCGGCGGCCGGCGTTTGTCGCCGCTATCGGTAGTGCGGTGCTGGTATTTGTCGCTTTCAGTGTGACGTTGCTGGTCAGTAGTCTGTATTTGCAGCAGGAGCGGGGTCTCAGCCCTCTGGACGCGGGGCTGGTGACGCTGCCGATGGCGGTGGGCGCGACGATCTGCCCGACTATTTCCGGATTTATCACTGGACGTATCGGTCCGCGAATGCCCCTGCGGATCGCCGGGCTGTGCACCGCCGCCGGTGGCATCCTGATGATCGTTTCCGGTAACTGGTTCGCCTATCTGCTGCTGGGCGCGGGCCTCGGCTTCGCGAACGCGCCGATCACCAACACCGCGGTCAGCGGTCTGCCGCCCGCGCGTTCCGGGATGGCCGGTGGGCTCGCGTCGACAGCCCGGCAGATCGGTACGGCACTCGGCATCGCCCTCGCCGGTGGCATCGCCGGCAGCGGCGATCCGGTGGCGGGATGGGTGCTGGTCGCGGGGTGCGGTGTCGTGGTGGCAGGGGTTGCCGGAGTGGTGGGCTCTAGCGGCCGGACGCGTCGAGAAATCGCAGCCCGCGCTTGAGGAACGTCCGCGGGTTGGTGTCGAGATATGTCGCCCATGCCGGGCTGCGCTCGCCGCGCATCCAGGCGTAGCGGGCCAGGGCGTACCCGAACATCGGCTCGGTCATATATCCCAGCCGCGACGTGCGATAACTGGTCGTGTCCCGGGAGAAGTCGAACGCCGAGTTCGCCGCGAAGACACCCATCCCGAAGAAGACGGTGAGCAGGTCGGTCAGCGGCTCATGATCCGCACGGTCCGCCGTGATCCGGCCGTCGGCGAGCAACAGGACGTGACCCAGCTCGTGCGCGACCGTCGCGACCAGGGCCATCGGCGCCGCGGCCTGCTCATCCTTGATCCCGATGACCGACCGGCCGTCGCGGATCCGGTGGTGGCCGGCCGCGCCGGACGACTGCCAGTTCAGCGGGATGAGCGCGGCGAGCCCGGGATCGTGGTCGTCGCCGAAGTGCTCCAGCTCGATCCGCGCCGGGTCGACACCCATGTGGGCGCAGAGGCGCATGGTGGTGGTGCGGATGTCGTCGCGGGTGCCGTGGTAGTCACCGGGGAAGAACTCGTCGGTCGGCAGCCAGACGGGTTTTGTCAGGGTGGCGTGGCCGAACTGGGCGAGCAGCCAGGTCAGTGAGGTGTCGATCCAGTTTTGCTCGGCCGGGCGTACCGGGCACTGTGGAGGTCCCCAGAGTCGCATGGTTCCGATTGTGGGATGGGGGTTCAAGGAGTCTGGGTGGGGTGGGGGAGTGCGGGCTGCTGTTAGGGCTGATCCTGAGGTAGCCGCATACCCGGGGGATGCGTGACGTCTGACTGTGGTCGGGCGTGTTCTGTTTGCCGTAGGCCTCGTTATCACGGGGCGAGCCGTAGCTCAGATAGGTCATGTAGTCCGATGACCTATCTGAGCTACGGCTCGTCTCGGTTGTCGGCGCGTCCTGGTTGTCGGCTCGTCGCCGGCGGCCCGGGCCGGATTTCCGCTCGGCGGGGCCGAAGGCAACGTGCCGCGAGTGCCCCCCCCGCGCCCGGTGTGTGTCGAGTTGAGGTGCGTGGCGAACCCGAAATCGACACACCCGCTCTGGCCTGCGCGATCTTGGGCCGCCGTTCCCGTTGGGGGGCTGTGGTTCGGGGACCAAGAGTGCCGCGGGAGGACCGGGGCGGAAAGGCGATCAAGACTTGGGGTCCGCTGCTTGCGGGATTTCGATTAACCAGCGGGGTCAGTGTTGTTTCGGGGCCGGCGTGACAACGCTGAGCGCTGGCTGGACCAGCTGGTGCCCAGCGCAGGGCTCCCGCTGACCGCCCACGAGCGAGATCTTGTGAGTTTGTGGCCCGGCATGGCGGGGCGAATTCACGGGTTTCGGTGAGCGGCTGTGGCCCGCCTTCGCAGATCTCGGGTGCTTGCGGTCGCTGGCGTGGCGGGCAGGGCCGCCTCCGCGAGCCTTTGCGTGTGTACGCCGCCCGGAGTTGGCCGATCGAGGTGCCGGGTTCTGGAAGTCGGGCACCGTCAACGGGAACGAAGTCACACGCAAGCACCGATCAGCGTGGATGAAGGCGCACCTAACGGGCGGCTGGCGTGGATGAGGCCGCACGCAATGACACGGTGCGATTTCATCCACGCCAGGGCCGAGACAGGAGCTCACACAGGTACTCGGTGCGGCCTGATCACTGCTGCTGGCCTCTTACGTGTGCTCGCATCTCGGCCGGCCCGAGCCGGTAGCCCGCGCCGCCGACCGGGGCCGGTAGCCCGCACCGGTAGCCCACCGGATTCGGCGGGACTTTGTTGAGGGCGCGCCAGCGATGATGAAAGCACACGGTGGGCGCTGGAAATCGTGGCGATCACCCCGGCCGGCAGCACACTGTGGGCCCCCGTCCGGGCTGGCGAGCGTCGTGAACCACCTAGTCGGAAGCACACGGTGGGCTCGTGGCAACGACGAGCAGCGAGCAGAGTGGCGAGCGGCGGGCAGAGCATGGAGCGGCGAGAAGGGAACGGTGACCTGTGACCATCTCCTGCGCGCTGAATGTGCGCCGTCCCCTCGCGCGGAACGATGCTCCCTCTCGGGGCGACAATCCTGGCGATCCTGCCGCCTGGGACTCGGCGGATACCTACAGTGGGGCGGTGCTGACCCGTCGTCTGATCGTCCCGCTTGTGGCCGCCGCGTTTCTGGGTGGCACCGCTGGCCCGGCGGCGGCCGTTCCCGGACCGCCGCCGTTGCTGCAGGGCTGGATCGTCACTGAGCGTAACCCGGCCCGCTGCCTGACCGGCGGCCCGGTCGGTACGGTGCTCACCACCGCAGCGTGCAAGTCCGGCAATGACGCGCAGGAGTTCTACCAGACCAGCGAAGGCCACTTCACCAACGACGGCAACTGCGTGCAGCCGGAGAGTGACGAGTCCGGCGCGCGGGTCCGGGTGGCGGCCTGCACCTACACCGCGGACCAGGAGTGGTGGTTCACCGGCACCCTGCGGGCCGGGGAGAACGGGCGCTGTGCCACCGAGATCGCCATCGACCGGACCGGCGTCGGTACGGTACGCCTGCGCAACTGCAGTGAGAAAGCGAACCGCAAGTGGCGCAACCACACCCCGTGGTGATCAGACCCGCCGTCCGGTGACCATGAACTGCATCTGCACCTCGTGGCCGGGGGACACTCCGTACCGGTTGTCCAGTTCGAAGATCGTGGTCAGCGGGGTGACGGAGACGTCCTCCAGCCCGCCGTTCGCGAGCGCCAGCGCGGTCTCGTCGATCGACTTGGCGGCGGCCAGCGGCAGCAGCGACTGGACCTCGGCGTCGTAGAAACCGGCGGCGTCCAGCCCGTCCGCGAACCAGGTGCTGTCGACCATGGCGACCAGCCCGCCCGGTCGCAGCAGACGGATCCAGTTGGCGACGGCTTCCCCGGGCGTCCGCAGCGTCCATGCCACATAACGGCCGACGATCGCGTCGAAGCTACCGTCCGGGAACTCCGGAGCCACAGCATCACCCAGGCGAAAGACCGGGCCGGATGAAAGCTCAGCCCCGTGCCTCCGGGCCTCGGTGAGCATCCCCTCGGACAGGTCGATACCGGTCACCCGGTGACCGAGCCCGGCCAGCGTCAGCGCGACATATCCACTCCCGGTGCCGACGTCGAGAACGTCCAGTGGCGCGGGCGGCAGCGCCTTCTCCCAGATTTCCGACCAGGCCGCACGATCGGCGTCGAGCCGTTCGGGGCGCTGCTGGTACGCGTCATAGGCGGGGGCACGGCCGGTCCAGTACTCGTTGATGCGGTCCTGCGCGGTCACGCCGGGTTCTCCTCCGATAGTGGTTCGAACAACAGGTGTAAGGAATCCTCTATATCCAGACGGCGGATTCCAATGCCATATATCGGTTGGAGGATCTGCGGATCGAGCACTTCCGGGGTCTCACCGGCGGCCACTACCCCGCCGGAACCGAGCAGCACCAGATCGTCGCAGTACCGGGCGGCCAGGTTCAGATCGTGCAGCACCACCACCGAGCAGGTGCTCAACGACCGGACCAGGCGCAGGATCTCATGCTGATACCGGATGTCCAGGTGGTTGGTCGGCTCGTCGAGCAGCAGGTGGGTGGCTTCCTGGGCGAGGGCCCGGGCGATCAGCACCCGCTGCCGTTCACCGCCGGAGAGCCCGGCGAACGACCGCGCGGCCAGATGGGTCGCGCCGACCCTTGCCAGGCAGCGGGCCGCGACCTCATGATCGGATGCTCCGGCCCGCTGGAACGTCGACAGGTGCGGGCCACGGCCGAGCAGCACCATCTCGGCCACGGTCAGCGCGGTCTCACCGCCGGACTCCTGCACCACGACGGCCATCCGCCGGGCGGCGTCGCGCGGGCTCAGCGAGGACAGCCGGTCACCGTCCACACGCACGCTTCCCGCGCTGCTGCGCAGCGCTCCGTACAGAAGACGCAAGAGGGTGGTCTTTCCACTGCCATTGGGACCGATCAGCCCGAGTACGCGTCCCGGCCGCGCCGTCACGGCGACACCATCGATGACCGGGGTGCCGCCGTACCGCCACGAGACGCCGGACGCCTCGATCACGAGAAGCGCTGCACGATCTTCTCGAGGCCGTCGATGGAGAGCGGCGACGGCGGCTCGGTGAAGTTGAACAGCTGCGGCAGCACGTCGCCGTTTGCCACGGCCTTGAGCTTCTCCGCCCCGGGCAGACTGGTGACGGCCTGCTCGACGGCCTTCGGGTCGCCGTCGCCGTAGAGCAGGATCAGCACGTCCGGGTTGCGGCCGAGCAGCTCCTCCAAGGTTACCTCGAAGACGCGCTCCTTGTTGTCACCGAAGACGTTGGTGAACCCGGCCGCCTCCAGCTGCGGATGCGCCATGCTGGCCGACCCGTACGCATAGGTGACCCCGCCTCCGACGGTCGGGTACAGGACCGCTGCGGTGCGCTTTTCTGTCGGCGCCGGGATCTTTGCCATCCGCTCCTTGAGTGAGGTGACGGCGGCGAGGGCCTCGGGTCGTTGGTCGAAGACCTCGCCGTAGGCGTCCATCTGCCGGTAGATGTCGTCGAAGGACGGCACAGCCGTGGCGCCCTGGCACAGAGCCGGCTCCTCCAGCAGCGGGATGTCCACCGCGGACAGCGTGTCCCGGGACAGGTTGTCCACCTCGCCGAGCACCAGGTCCGGCTGCTGGCTGATCACGACCTCCTTGGAGATCTGCAGGTGGCCGCTCGTGTCGGTCTTATCGGTGAGCAGCGGGATCTTGGCGATCTCGGCCTGGGTGGCGGCGTCGTAGTACTCCTTCGGGTACTGGCCGGCGCGTGCCGTGACCCGGTCCATCACGCCGAGCGCATGCAGGTACGGCACGGCTGCGCTCTTGAGCAGCACGACCCGTTCGGGCGCCTGGTCGAAGGTGACCTCGGCGCCGCAGTTGGTGAGCGTCACCGGATAGTTGCCGTGGCCCGCCGCTGAGTTGCTGGTGTCTGCTTCGGGAGCGCCGCAGCCGGCGACGAGGAGCAGCGAGGCGGTCGCGATTCTCATTTTCACTGGGACACTCCGTGCAGGCGTTTGATCAGGACCAGGAGGAACGGGGTGCCGACGAGGGCCGTGATGATGCCGATCGGAATCTCCTGCGGCGCCAGCAGCACCCGTGCGATCACATCGGCGCCGACCAGCAGGATCGCGCCGAGCAGCGCGGCCACCGGGACCACCCGGACGTGCGGGGCGCCGACGATGCGGCGCGCCAGATGGGGTACGACCAATCCGACGAACCCGATGCTCCCGGACGCGGAGACCAGCACGCCGACGCAGAGCGAGACCACTACGAGCAGCCGCAGTCGCAGCCGGTCCGGTGCGATGCCCAGCGTGTGCGCGGTCTCGTCACCGACGGCGAGGGCGTCCAGGCTGCGGCCGATGACCGTGAGGTACGCGATCGTGCCGCCGATGACGACAGCGGCGACCGCGAGCAGGGCGTCCCAGCGGGCCAGGCCGAGCGAGCCGAGCAGCCAGAACATCACCGACCGGGCGCCTTCGGCAGATCCGGACGCGAAGATCAGGAAGCTCGTCGTGGCGTACAGCGCGTAACCGACCGCGACGCCGGCCAGCAGCAGCCGGATCGACGTGACGCGGCCGCCGGAGCGGGCGATCAGGAAGACCAGCAACGATGCGGCGAGCGCGCCGAGGAACGCGCTGGTGGAGAGGGCGTACTGCCCGAACCCGGCGCCCGCTCCGAACAGGATCGCCGCCGCCGCGCCACTGGACGCGCCCGAGTTGATCCCGAGCAGGTAGGGGTCGGCCAGCACGTTGCGGACCATCGCCTGCAGCGCCACGCCGCAGACCGCGAGGCCGGCGCCGACCAGGATGCCGAGCAGGACGCGGGGCAGGCGTACCTGCCAGACGATCGCCTCTTCGGGCGGCGTCCAGGTGACGTCGCCGATGTGCAGCAGCTGGTGACCGATGATCCGGGCGACGGTGACCGGACTGATGCCGACCGCCCCCGTGCCGACGGCGATCAGCCCGGTCACGACCAGCGCGGCGGTCAGCACCACCAGCCAGGTCGTGGTCCGGCGCCGCTGCACGCCGAGCACCTCGGTGACCACCAATGCCCCCATCCTGGCTATTGCAAAAGATGGGCAACAACCTAACATCAAGATCGCGAATGAATGAAGGGGGTCATCTTGCGCATCGAAAGATCCAATTCGGTACGCACAGCGGCCACGATCTGGGCCGCCGCCACGGCCCGTAGAGACGGGGCGCCTGCGGGTGGTGCCGGTGCTACGGGTTCTGCGAGTGCTGCGGCTTTTGCGGCTTCTGTGGAGGCGCGGCTTCCCGGCGTGCAGCGTCGGATGGACCAGGGCGGTGTCCTGCACATCGCTTACCGCGGTTCGGAGGCGGTCGGTTTCACCGTCGTGGTCGGCGCCGAACTGGTCTATCTCGCCGTCGACCCTCATTCGTGGGGAAGCGGCGTGGGCAGCGCGTTGCTGGCGCATGTGGACGCCGAGGCTCGCGTCGCCGGGTTCAGCGAGCTGGAGCTATGGGTGATCGCCGGCAACGAGCGGGCGATAGCGGTCTACGAACGAGCCGGCTGGACCCGCACGTCAAACGTAAAAAACGGCGAACGCCGCCTCGTCAGACAACTCACCGACGATTAGCCCGTCGTTGGCCCGCTCTCCCGGGCCGAGCCGTAGCTCAGACGGGTATCGGCACATCCATGAGGTGTCTGGGCTACGGCTCAGGGACGCGAGCCGTCGGTCAGACATGGAATCGGGCCCGCATTCCACGTCTGGACTACGGCTCCGCTGCGACCCTGCTCCCGGAGCGCGGCTCAGCGGGGGACCCCGGCCCAAGACCGCGCAACCAGGGGCGTGCGTGTCGAGTTCGGGTCCGCTCCGCGCCCAAACTCGACACGCACGTGGGGGGTCGCTCGTGTGTGTCGAGTTCGGGTTTGCTTTGCGCCCAAAGTCGGCACGGGCCGGGTTGGTGGGGTTACGCGTACCCGATGAAGGTTGCTGTGCGGGAGGCCAGCGCCATGATGGAGATCATCGGGTTGGTGCCTGAGGGGGTGGGGAAGGCGGAGGCGTCGCCGATCCAGACGCCGGGGGTGTCGTGGAGTTCGCCGTGCGGGTTGGCGACGCTGGTGGCGGGGTCGGTGCCCATGCGGCAGCTGCCCATCTGGTGGGCGGAGAAGATCGTTGCGCCGCCGGCTCCCAGGTGCAGTTGCTGGGCCTGGGCGATGTAGGCGTCCAGGTTGTCGCCTGCCTGCCACGCCGGCAGGCCCTGGGCCAGGACCTGGATGCGGCCGGCTCCGGCGGCGTGGTGCAGGCGGATCTCGGCTTCCAGGGCGCGCTGGGTGTTGCGGACGTCCAGTTCGTCGGTCAGTTCGTAGGAAGCCACGCTATTTCCGGCGGGATCCAGACTTATCCGGCCGTGACCTCGATCTCGGATCAGGCCGATGAACGAGCCGGTGTTGCGGAAATCGGCCATCGTCTGCTTGTGCTCGGCCGGCGTCGTGAACGGCACCGCGGAAGCGCCGAGCGCGGGTGCGTACTGAATGCTCTCCATGAGGAAGCCGTGACCGTTTTCGATCGTGGCGAACTCGTCGATCAGCGCGGCCTGCGGTGCGCCCCACCAGCCGCGCATGTCGGTGCCGTAATCACCCATCGTGACCGTGCACGGGTGCAGGCGCAGGTATTGCCCGACGGCCGGGCCGCCGATGCCGGAGCGCAGGAGCACGCCGGGGGATTCGAGGGCACCGGCCGCGAGCACCACGATCGGCGCGCGGACGTTGACGCGATATTCACCGACTTTTCCGGTCACTCCTGCCGCCCGGCCGCCGGCGACCAGGATCTTCTCCACCTGGCAGCCGTCCACGACCCGGGCGTTGTGGTCCAGGACCGCCGGCTCCAGGTAGACCTTGAGCGAGGACTGCTTCGCCCCGGAGACGTCGCCGAAGCCCAGGTGGCCGGCGATTGCGGCGTCGTGGCGTTTCTCGTCCCAGTTCCGGTTCACGGTCTTGAAGGACCAGCCGAGCGTCTCCGATCCGCGCCGCATCGCCTCGTGGATGCGGTTGAACTCGGAGCAGCGGTCGTTCACCGAGAGTTCCCGCCAGACCGCGTCCAGGTGCCGATCGAATTCGGGCGTCGCCACGTCGGTAAGGCCGTGTTCGGCCCACTGCCGGCGTACGTCGTCGCGGGTGCGGATGCAGTTCGTCCAGTTGATCACGGTGCCGCCGCCGAGGCCCGCGCCCGCCATCAGCGTGATGTTGCCGTCGACGGTCGGCGTCGGGCCGCCACGCCAGTAGGAGCCCTGGTAGGCGGCGATTTCGTGCTGATCGAAGTCGGACTCGGTGCGGTACCGGCCGGCCTCCAGCACGATCACGTCGGCGCCACCGGCGGCGAGCCGGCCGGCGATCAGGCCGCCGCCCGCGCCGGATCCGATGACCACGACGTCGGCTTCCAGGTCGAGGTCGCCGGTGACGGGCAGCGGTGTGATCTTCCGGTCGTCGGCGGGCGGCTCGGTGGCGACCGGGCCCGGATATCCGAATCTCGTCCAGAACGGATTGTGACCGCTCTCGTCGGTGATCCCGTAGGTCACCAGCAGGGTCAGGCTGGTGAGTGCGCCGATGCCGGCGGCGGCTTCCGGGGAAGCCTGCCGCACGGCGGCGAGCACCGCCTCGGGCGCGTCGTGGAACCCGTTGGCGGCGAGCGCGTCGAGCAGCGAACCGAGACCGGCCTGCTGCTCGGCCGGCATCGCCGTGATCATGGCGAGCACAGCGTGGTCGGTGCCGACGTCGGAGGCGCGGCGCGCCCAGAATCCGTCGGTGTCATCGGGGCGGTCGAGGGACGGTACGACGGTGTCGCAGAGTAGGTGAAGTGTCCGAATCTGTTCAGGGGTCACGATGCTGGCCTCCTGCTTCGGCGAAGAAAGCTCGAAGGGCCAATATAAAATATATTCATCGGTACGTGTGACCGCCGTCACGATCAACATCCAGGGTTCAGGAAGTCAGCACCGGGAGTGCGGCCGGGTACGGCTTGGCGATCACCGCGTCCACCGCGTCGTTGAACCGGTCCATCGGCGCCGGCGTGGTCGGCCCGAGCAGGTAATGCCGCAGTCGCTCCCGGCGCTCGGCCATCGGATCGTCCGGCACCGGCTGCCGCAACGCCCGCACCAGATCGGCCAGCCCGGCGGCGCCGGACCCGAGCAGGTACGCCCCACCGGCCACCGTCTGCGCGGCCCGGAACTCGTCCTCGTCCTGATCCCGCACGTTCGTGACGACGTACGGCTTTCCGCTGGCCACGAAGTCGGAGACGACCGCGGAGATGTCGGCGATCATCAGGTCCGCCTGGTTGAAACAGGAGTAGAGGTCGGGCCGAGGCCCGGTGACCGTCCGATGTGCCGTTCCCTCCCAGCTGAGGCGCTGCCACTCCCGCTCGGCCTCGACCAGCCGGGCGTGCCGCTCCGGAGAGGGTGTGCCGTGGTCCCGGGTCGCCTGGGCGTCGTCGGGGGACTCCGGCCCGGCCAGCTCGGCGATGAGCCGGTCCAGCTCGGCGAGTCGCTCCGAAGTATGGCCGGCGTCGCCCAACAGATCGATGATCTTCTGGTTGATCCGTTTGGTGACCGGGTCCTGATAGCCGGTCAGCGGGTGCGGCTTGTAGATGATCCGGATGTCCGGCGAGAGCGCCAGCAGCGTCTTCACGATGGCCAGCCCCATGATCGGCACCGAGCTGACCGCCAGATCCGTGCTCCAGCCCTCCCACGTCGGCGCGTAGAGCACGGTGAACACCCGCCGATCCGTGCGCGCCGGCTCCACCGCCGCGAGCTGCGGCCGGCCGACCTCCACGATCGACGAGTCGGCCACCGCCGAGCCGGCCCGGCGATACCGGTCGCGGCCCGCCCTCCCGGCCACCCACACCTCGTCGTAGACCCGGCTGAAGGGGTTCGTGCTGGCCACCTTGTCACTGTCGCCATGGCCGACGAAGACGTGCCGGACCCCGTTCGTACGCAGCATCTGGATGTTGTTGCCGGTGTTGCCGACGTACAGAACGGCTTTGAGATCGGGCAGGTCGAGGTCCATGACGTCGGGGCCGCGCGGCACGCAGATGATCGGCAGTGTGGTCGGGGCGATCCGGGTGAGGTGCTTGCGCTCGCGGACCAGGATCGCCGCCCGGTGCCGCAGCCCGGCGAGGACCTCCAACCAGGAGTCCACCTGGTACGTCGTACCGCTGGCCTCGCTGAGGCTGAAGTAGAGCAGCACCTCCGGCCGGTACTCGCGCAGTTGTGTGAGTGCCGCGGCCTGCAGTGCCTCCTTGTCGGCGAGCACCAGGTTCCGGTGATGGTGGATCGCCGCGGCCCCGAGCACGGTGAGCACACACACCGCCGAGACGACGAGCCCGGCGGTGGCAGCGGAGTCGCTGATCGCCGCGCCCACGGCGACCGGCAGGGCCAGGTGCAGCAGCCAAGCCGGCGCCCGGGCGGTCAGCCAGGTCGGCGGCGCGTCCGGGATGCCCAGCCCGGAGAGGTCCAGGTTGCGCGTCGGGTGGGGGAGTTGGCGCAGCTCGGTCACCCGGCGTAGTTCCACGTTGATGAGGGCGCGTAGGGCGTACAAAAGAATGAGAGCGAGAGCGAGGGAGCTGTGCGCGACCATCGTCAGGATCGCGCCGTCGCGCAGGAGCGACCGTGTCACGCCGCTGAGCTGGGCGCGGCGCATCAGGCTGGCGAGGGCGGTGCGTTTGACGCCCCAGCGTTCGACGACCACGACGGCGGCCAGGGCGATCAGAAAGAGCGCGGTGTGGGGGAGGAGCGCGCCCGCGTAAAGGGCGAGCAGTGACAGTGCGTAAAGGGCGAGGATCACGAGGCCCGCCGGACGTCGACGATGTGACCGGTCCAGTCGGAGATAATCACATCGACCGAGGTGCCGGCCACCTCTTCGGCGGTCAGCATCGACGCGGCGGGCTCGTCGCCGAACGCCTGCCGCCGCATCGGGGTGCCGGTGCGTTCCGGGTTGATGCAGTTGACCCGGATGCCGCGTTCCGACCACTCGTCGGCGAGGGCTTGGGTCAGGTTGACGGTGGCCGCCTTGGTCGAGGAGTAGAGGCTGTAACCGGCGCGGCCCCGGGTGTACGAGCTGGAGGTGTAGAGCAGCAGTGCGCCGCGGGTCTCGGCGAGGTAGTCGGCGGCGGCCCGGGCGATGTAGACCGGCGCGAGGTAGTTGACCCGCAGAGCCTCTTCGATGTCGGTGTCCTCTGCGTCGGCCAGTTTGCCGACCCGCAGCACGCCGGCGGTGTTGACGACGTAGTCGATCCGGCCGGTCCGGGCGTATGCCTGCCGGAGCGCGTCGGCGACCTGTTCCGGGTTCTCCACATGGGTGCCGGTGGTGGAGCGGCTGAACGGCAGCACGGTGGCGCCGGCCGCGGCGGCCAGGTCGCCGGTGGCCTTGCCGATGCCGTAACTGCCGCCGAAGACGACGACCGTCTTGCCGGTGAGCAGCCTGGTCCGGTCCGCGGCCGAGGTCTCCAGCACCCGCGGGTTGGAGTTGAGCTGGAACAGCTTGTCGGCGAGGTGGATGTCGATCGGGTGCGTGATCTTCAGGTTGTTCTCGTCGCCGGGGACCACGTAGATCGGCACGTCGGGCAGGTAACGCCGGACCACACCGCAGTCGTCGGTGGCGGTGAACTCGGGGTCGGCCGCGGCCAGTTCGTACGCCTTGCGCAGGATCGACAGGTGGAAGCCCTGTGGCGTCTGCCCGCGGCGTAACCGGCTGCGCTGCGGGATGTCGGTGATGATCTCCTCGCCGTCGACCTCGTCCACCGCGATGATCGTGTCGGCCGACGGGGTCGCCACGTCGATCGCTTCGTACCGGTCGAGGGCGTGCACGCTGTCCGCGATGATCCGCTGCGATACGAGCGGGCGTACCGCGTCGTGAATGATCATCTTGCATTCGGTTCCGTGCATCGCCGCGATGGCCCGCTGGGTCGTCTCGCTGCGGGTCCGGCCGCCGGCGATCACGCCGAGCACCTTGGTGAACCCGCCGCGCGCGACGATCGCCTCGACCTCGGCCACGTGGTCCGGAGTCATCAGGACCAGCACGCTGTCGATGACGGGGGACTGCTCGAAGGTGGCCAGGGTGTGCTCGATGACCGGCCGGCCGGCGATCTTGACGAGTTGTTTGGGCATCTGGAGCCCGAGTCGCTCACCGACACCGCCGGCGAGAACGATGGCGACGGCCGGCAACACACTCGATTTATTGTTCATCCGGGCCTTCTGCAGAGAGCGGGATACCGTTGATGCCGGGCGACGTTAACAGCAGGGAAAGGGGAATTCAACAATTTGATATCTCTGTCAGACGCCTGGGCGGAGGCTATGTTTTTGAATTGCCTGTCAGGTGGCAATGAATGTCCTGTGAAGCGAAAACAATGATTTCCCGTTAATGTGTCGCCGATGAAGGTCAGCGTGGTCATTCCGGTCTACAACCCGGGCCCTTATGTCGAGGACTGCATCAATTCGCTCGTTCATCAGAGCCTGCCGGCCGACGAGTACGAGATCTGCTTCGTCGACGACGGCTCGACCGACGAGACGCCGGCGCGGCTCGACAAGCTGGCCGGCGAGCACGCCAACGTGCGGGTGATCCACCAGGAGCCGTCCGGCTGGTCCGGCCGGCCGCGCAACGTCGGCATCGAGGCCACCACCGGCGAATACATCATGTTCGTCGACAACGACGACTACCTCGGGCCGGAGGCCCTGGAGCGGATGTACGAGTACGGCGTCGCCCACCACGCCGACGTGATCGTCGGCAAGATGGCGGGCAAGGGCCGGCCGGTCCCGCTGGAGCTCTTCCGGGAGAACCGCCCGTACGCCTCGGTGCGCAACGCGCCGCTCATCGACAGTCTCACCCCGCACAAAATGGTGCGACGCGAGTTCCTGGACCGGATCGGCCTGCGTTTCCGCGAAGGCCGGCGCCGGCTGGAGGACCACGTCTTCGTCGCTGAGGCGTACCTGCGTGCCGAGAACGTCGCGGTGCTCAGCGATTACGTCTGCTACTACCACGTGAAACGCGATGACGCCTCGAATGCCGGTTTCCGGCCGATCGAACCGGCCGGCTATTTCGGCAATCTTCGCGAAGCCCTCGACGTGGTCGAGAAATACACCGAACCCGGCCCGCTACGCGACGGCCTTTTCCGTCGCTGGCTGCGCAACGAGATCGTCGAGCGGCTGCGCGGGCGCCGGCTGCTGGCGATGGACCCGGAGTACCGGCAGGAGATGTTCCGCGAGATGCGCGCGGTCACCGAGCGGTTCGGCCCCGGTGTCGCCGCCGGCCTCGCGCCGCTGCAGCGGGTCGTCGCCGGGCTGCTGAGCGAGGGCCGGCTCACCGACCTGGAGACGCTGGCCGCCTGGGAGGTCACCGTCACGCCCAGCGGTGACCTGCGCAAACTCGCCTGGAGGGACGGCGTCCTGCAGGTGACCTTCACCGTCGAGTACCGCGGTGTCACGGCCCTCGACGACGGCACTCTGCGACTGCCGATCCCGGAGAGTGTCCCGGCTCGCTTCGAGGCGTCCAAGGTCGACCTCGTCATCCGCGAGCGCGCCACCGCCGCGGAGTTCTACCAGCCGATCACCTTCGAGCGTGAGCGTGTGCCGGCCACCGACCCCGCGATGGTCCGGCTTCGGCTCCGGGCCACGGCGTTGATCACCCCGGGTCCGGCCGTCGGCGACGGCATCTGGGATGTCTACATCCGGTACGCGCTGGCCGGCTGGAACAAGGAGACCCGCCTCGGTGCGCTCCGTGGACCCGACGCCGACGCCGGCCGCCGTCTCGGGGTCATCGGCGGGCGATCCGTGCTGCCGTACTGGACCGACCCGCACCAGAACCTGTCGCTCGACGTGCGGGAGAGCACCAACCGGCTGCGGTACGACCTGCTTCCGGTACGCCCCGAGCAGGTGTCCGTCTCGGGCGACCGGATCGCCGTGTCGCTGCCGGTCCACGTGGACGCCGTCACGACCGGGCGGATCCGGCTGACCAGGGCGAAGACCCACGAGGTCGAGGTCGACGCGGTGCTCACGCCCGTGCCCGGTGGCTGCGTCCTGGAGGCCGCGCTCACGAGGCTGCCGGCGGGCCGGTACCGGATCGCTGTCGGCCTGGGCAGGAGCGACCGGGCTCCCACCGACCTGCGGCTCACGCTGATCGTCGGCGAGCGCGGCGCCCGGGAGGTGCGCGCCGCCGAGGACACATCCCCGGCGGCTCGCCCTGTGCCCTGGGCACTCAGGAAATACCTGATCAGGCTGCTGCGGCCAGCGCGTCGGCCTTGATGTCGGCGGCCTTGCGCAGATCCGCCGAGTCCACCGACGCGAGCGAACCGAACAGCGAAACGGCCTGGTAGTACGTCCACGCCAGGCTGGTGCAGGCCGGCCGGACCACCGAGTTGTACGTGGCGCACTTGCGCTTCAAGTCCTCGTAGAACGCCGAGTCCACCCGGCTCTTGTTCGCCGGGAACGTGCCGATCGCCTTGTGGTTGCGGTACCCGAAGTCGTGCCGGTGACAGGCGAGCTTGAAGTCGAATCCGAGGGGGTTGTCCGGGCTGGACGAGCAGTAATCGGTGCTCCAGTCGAATCCGTACGCGGACCAGGAACCCTGGTTCTGCCGTGCGGAATTCCAGCTGTTGTAGCTGCTCGCGCTGGTCTGGGTGAACGAGGCGAGTACTGCGGCCTTCTGGGCGGCGGTCACGGCGTACGCCGGGGCGGCCAGACCGAACACGGTGAGTATCGCGGCGAGGGAGGTGGCGAGGAGGATGCGGACCGATGAGCTCATGCGGGGCTCCTGTCGGACGGCCCGCCGGTGGCGACGGGCGCGAACGGTGAACGCCGAGGTGACCGGCAAGTTACTTGCCGGTCACCTGAACGAGCCCTCAGTCTCGGTGGTCCTCCTGGCCGACAGAACATCGGCGCATGACGATTTGTTGATCGGCGCGGAAACGGGCGGCCCTAACCGGTACGCCCGATGATCGTCGAGCCGTACGTGTTGGTGCCGGAACCGAAATGTGGCTGGTACGTCGGCACGAGGGTCTTCATGAAGTATCCGTAGATGCAGCCGCTCGCGACGTCGCAGAGGATCTTGACGAGGGCGTCGAGCAGGTTGCCGCTGAGGATGCTGCTCACCCCGCCGAGCAGACCGCCGAGCAGCCCGGAGAAGCCGGTGATCTGGAACGGCGCGAACCCGACGATGTGGTACTGCGGGGCAATGCTGAGCAGCTGTTGCTTGATCGTGTCGTAGATCGGCACGAGAACCGGTTGCTTCGACGCGACCAGCGCTTGGATCCGAGCCGCGCAGCGGTTGGTGCTGCCGACGGTGAGCCCACCGAGCAGGAACGACCGGGGGTAGTCGCCGATCTTCAGCTCCATCTCGCAGTTGGCGTCCGGCATGATCGGGTTCCAGATGTCCTCGCCCTGCAGCCAGGTGTATCCGCGCGGAGACCCGTCGACCAACGTGCAGGTCGGAATCGGGATGCCGAGGAGCTGGACCGGCAGCACGGCGGCGATCGCGCCGTCCTGGCCGGGCTTCGGAGGGTCGAGGCCGAGCATCGGGAGCAGGCCGAGCGCGCCGACCAGGTTGTCCAGCGGGCCGTAGAACGTCGAGCCGTTGCCGGTCATCCGCTTCCAGTCGCAGAGCGAGATGCCCAGCGCCAGGACCTTCTTCACCACCGGCGGACCCCACGCCACCCGGGCGCACGCACCCACCGACTTGCCGGTGTACTGGCCGCCGGTCGCTGCCTTGGCGAACGCCGGGGGCAGGAACGTCGTGCCGGAGGCGGTGACGGTGGTGGTGCGTACCTCGACCCAGGTGCCCACGGTCTCGCCGGCCGCTGGTGTCGGCACCGGTGGGCAGCTCTTCGCGGTCTTCCACGCCGGGCAACTCGCCTCGAAGCTGAAGCAGATCTGGGCGTCGGCCGCGTTGTCCTTCGCGTTCTTCTTGGCGTAGGTGACCGCCACCGGTGCCTGCAGCGTGCGGGTGCATTTGGTCGGGTCGGCCACGCAGTTCAGGGCGATCTTCATCGAGGCCGCGTCGGCGCCGCTGATCAGCTGCTCGCGCTCCTGCCAGGCGAGCCCGACGTCGATCACGATGGCGGCCATCCCGATGATCACCGCGTTGCTGAGGAACAGCGCAACGATGATCATGATGGCGCCGTGCTCCGAGTCGCGCGCCTGCCGCTTACGACGCCAGCGTTTT
The DNA here is from genome assembly GCF_003259845.1 of Actinoplanes lutulentus. Lineage (GTDB taxonomy): Bacteria > Actinomycetota > Actinomycetes > Mycobacteriales > Micromonosporaceae > Actinoplanes > Actinoplanes lutulentus. The sequence continues at coordinate 134,718 of NZ_QLMJ01000019.1, read as the reverse complement.
AACCGCCCGAACACTGTCGAACCCCCCGTTTACCTGACCAAGAGTCAGATTAGCGAGAGATATTCGCAAATCAGGCGTCTTCCCGGAACTCCCGATCGCGGGGACCGGCCTCCTCGCGGGCCCGCAGCTCCACCCGGCGGATCTTGCCGGAGATGGTCTTCGGCAGCTCGGTGAACTCGATGCGCCGGATCCGCTTGTACGGCGCCAGATTCTCCCGGCAGTGCGCCAGGATCGCCCGGGCCGTCTCCGCCGTCGGCGCCCAGCCCTCGGCGAGCACCACGTACGCCTTCGGCACGGCCAGCCGCACCGGGTCGGGCGCCGGGACCACAGCGGCCTCGGCCACCGCCTCGTGCTCGATCAGCACACTCTCCAGCTCGAACGGCGAGATCCGGTAATCGGAGGCCTTGAACACGTCGTCGGTCCGGCCCACATAGGTGATGTAGCCGTCCGCGTCCCGGGATCCGATGTCGCCGGTGTGGTAGTAACCGCCGGCCATCGCCTCGGCGTTGCGCTCCGCGTCGCCGTGATAGCCGACCATCAACCCGAGCGGCCGTTCCGAGAGGTCCAGGCAGATCTCCCCATCGCCGTTGACCGGGTCCAGCAGAACCACCGTGTAACCCGGCGTCGGCCGCCCCATCGAACCCGGCTTCACGTGCTGACCGGGTGTGTTGGCGATCTGCACGGTCGTCTCGGTCTGGCCGAACCCGTCCCGGATCGTCACACCCCAGGCGCGCTGCACCTGCTCGATGACCTCCGGGTTCAGCGGCTCGCCGGCGCCGACCACGATCTCCGGCGGGTTCTTCAGCTGGGTCAGGTCGGCCTGCACCAGCATCCGCCACACCGTCGGCGGCGCGCAGAAACTGGTGACACCGCACCGGTCCATCTGCGCCAGCAGGGCGGACGCGTCGAAGCGCCGGTAGTTGTAGATGAACACGCAGGCCAGAGCGTTCCACGGCGCGAAGACGTTGCTCCACGCGTGTTTCGCCCAGCCCGGGGACGAGATGTTGAGGTGCACGTCGCCGGGGCGCAGCCCGATCCAGTACATGGTCGACAGGTGCCCGACCGGGTACGACGCGTGGGTGTGCTCGACCAGTTTCGGCAACGCGGTGGTGCCCGAGGTGAAGTAGAGAAGGAGAGAGTCGCTCGCCCGGGTCACGCCGTCGGGTTCAAAACCGGCGTCCGCGGCATAGGCCTCGCTGAACACGTGCCAGTCGTCCACCGGCCGGCCCACCGCGATCCGGGTGTAATCGCCGTCGATCGCCGCGAACTTGCCGGTGTCGTTCGAGCCGATGATGACGTGCGCCGCGTTGCCCCGGTCCAGGCGATCGCGCAGGTCAGCCGGGCCCAGCAGCGGCGTCGCCGGGATCACCACGGCGCCCAGCTTCATCGTGGCGAGCAGGCACTCCCAGAGCTCGACCTGGTTGCCGAGCATCAGGATCACCCGGTCGCCGCGGCCGACCCCGCGCTGCCGCAGCCAGTTCGCCACCCGGCTGGATCGCTCGGACAGCTCGGCGAACGTGAACCGCTGCTCCGAGCCGTCCTCCTCGACGATCCAGAGCGCGGTCCGCGGTCCGGCCTCACCGGCCGCCTCGGCGTCGAACCAGTCGATCGCCCAGTTGAACGTGTCCAGGTCAGGCCATCGGAAGTCCCGGTAGGCGGTGTCGTAGTCGTCGCGGTGCGCGAGGAGGAACTCACGGGCCTGCCGGAACGTGCTCATGACCTCACCTTATTCCGCGGGCCTTATTCGCCGGTGAAGACCGGCGTGCGGCGCTCCAGACTGGCTCGGATCCCCTCGGCGCTGTCCTTGGTCGCCCAGTGCACCTTCTGCTCGGCCAGCTCGTGGTCCAGCGCTTCTCGCACCCGGGCCGCCAGGCCGGCACGCAGCGTCGACCGGATCGAGCGCACCGCCAGCGGCGCGGCTCCGGCGATCTGCAGGGCGAGCTCCATGGCGGTTTCGCGTACCCGTCCCGGCTCGGCCAGGCGATCGGCGAGCCGCAGGCGAACCGCTTCCTCGCCCCCGATCCGGCGTCCGGTCAGCAGCATGTCGGTGGCGGCCTGCTTCCCGACGATCTCCGGCAGCGTCACGCTGATCCCGAACCCCTGGTGAAACCCGAGCCGGGCGAAGTTCGCCACGAACCGGCTGGACGCCTCCGCGACCCGAAAATCAGCGGCGCACGCCAGCCCCAAACCTCCACCCACCGCCGTGCCCTGCACGGCCGCGATCAGTGGGGTACGGAGATCGAACAGCTCAGCGGCCCGCCGATAGAGCCGTTCAGCCGCCGCCACGTGGTCCGCGGCGAAGTCACCACTGCCGAAGTCCGCGCCACCGCAGAAGTGCTTGCCCTGCGACGCCAGGATGATCGCCCGGATGTCGCGATCATTGTCGAACTCCCGGGCGGCCTCCACGACCTGGCCGATCAGCGCTTCGTCGAAGTGGTTGGCGGGCGGGCGGCGGATTTCCAGGACGGCTACCGCGTCACCGGCGGTGACGGAAAGATCAGAGCTCACGCTTGATCCTAACGGTCGTTCAGCGGCGTGGTTCCCAGCGGAACATCCGCATGGCCAGGGCCACCGCGACCACCACCCAGCTCAGCGTCGGCGCCAGCAACAGCAGCGACTCGGACACCGCGACGCCGCCGTTCCAGGCGTTCAGGACCAGCTCGGTCGCTGAGCCGCCGGGGAGCAGGCGCTTCAGCAGGGTGAGTTCCTCGGTGCCGCTCAGCCCCACCCAGCTCGTCACCGCGATCACGCCGAGGCTGATCGGCAGGGTGGTGACCTGAGCGTGTTCCGGTGAGTTCGTCATGCCGGCGGTGGCCAAGCCGAGGCCGACCATCATGGCGACCGTCGCGAGGACCGCCACGACCAGCAGGAACACGTTCGACGGGCCGCCGGCCACTGTCGCCAGGGCGGTGAGCACGACGGTCAGCTGGACGACGGCCAGCAGGGTGACCGGCAGCAGCAGGCCGGCGAGGATGCCGCGGTCCGAGACGGCCGTGGAACGCAGGCGTTTCAGGAAGAGGTTCTGCCGCCGGGCCGCGAGGGTGGTCACCGCCGTGGTGTACAGCCCGAACGCGCCGATGGTGAACATCACGACGGCGGCGATGTAACCGAGGCTGCCGAGCGTCGCGAACGCGTCGTGCCGGTAGATGAAGAACCCGCTGACCACGGCCGGCATGATCAGGCTGGTGACGAGCAGGAGCCGGTTGCGGAAGAGCTGGATCAGCTCGGTGTAAGCGATGGCGAACATGGTCAGCCTCCGTTGAAGGTGCGGTCGATGGCGCGGAACACGTCGTCGAGCCGGGTCGGACCGGCCGACAGGTCGCTGAGCTCGACACCGTGGTCGTGCGCCCAGCCGAGCAGCTGGAACATGTCCTTCTGCAGGTCGAAGGTCTCGATGTGCAGCGCCCCGTCGTGATTGATGACGGTCAGCGGCACCGCCGGCGCGTCCGGTGGCAGCGAGAACCGGATCACCGCCGGCAGCGTCCGGGTCAGCTCGGCGACAGTGCCCTCCCGATGGAAGACGCCCTGGTGCATCAGGCCGATCCGGTCGGCGCGCTCCTGCGCCTCCTCCAGGTAGTGGGTGGTCAGCACGACCGTCGAGCCGTTCTCCCGGAGCCGGTCCACCGACTCCCACAGGGCGTCGCGGGACTGGATGTCCAGGCCGGTCGTCGGCTCGTCCAGGAAGATCAGTTCCGGGGTGCCGTAGACGGCCGTGGCGAAGTCCAGCCGCCGCTTCTCGCCACCGGAGAGCTGGCCGACGAGGGTGCCGGCCTTGCGGGTCAGCCCGACCACGTCCAGCACCCGGTCTGCGTCGTCGGTACGCCGGGTCAGGCCCCCGATCAGACGTACCGACTCACGGACGGTCAGGTCGGGGGAGAAGCCGCTCTCCTGCAGCATGATGCCCATCCGGGGCCGGACGGCTTGGCGATCCCCGGGACTGGTGCCGAATACGCGTACCCTCCCTGAAGTGGCCTGGCGGTGGCCCTCGATGGTCTCCAAAGTCGAGGTTTTCCCTGCTCCGTTCGTGCCCAGCAGGGCGTAGAGCTCGCCGCGCCGGACCTGGAACGACAGGTCCTTGACCGCGTGGAAGTCGCCGTATCGGACATTCAAGTTTTCGACTTCGATGACTGGCGTGGTGGTCATGCCACTTACTGAACCGTGCTCGGCGGTTAACGATCAGTGCTGCCGTGTCACCGGCATCTTGTGACGTGGTGTCACTGCCGGGTGTGGCCGCCGCGTCGAATACTGGGTGGATGACCGCGAGATCGCTGCGCATCACCGCCACCACACAGGGGAGGCTGCGCCGGCTCAACCTGCTGACGGCGACGCCGCCGCTGGTCGTCACGGCGGCGCTCCTGTCGGTCAAGGACACCGACGGCTGGTGGCAGATCGCCATCCTCGCCTCCGGCATGGTCGCGGCGTTGGTGGCCTTCGAGCGCTGGACCGCCAACGACCTCGGCCGCGTCTTCTGGCCCTGCCTGGCCGTCGCGATCATCGTGTGGCCGCTTTCGGTCATGCTTACCGACAGCGGGAACGGTTACTGGGGCATCTGCGTCGTCGGATCACTCGGCATCCCCCGGCTGCGGCGGCACACGCGCACGGTGATCGCCGGGCTGCTCGTCTACATCGCGGCAGTGGGTCTGCTCGGCGACGGCCTGGTCAAATACCTCCTGATCCCGGTCGGGATCACCGCGATCGCCATCGGCTCCTCGTTCCTCGGCGAACGGTTCTACGCCGTCGTCGAAGAACTCGAACAATCCAAGGCCCGCGAGGCCGAACTCGCCGTCATCCGCGAGCGCGTCCGCTTCGCCGGCGACCTGCACGACATCCAGGGCCACACGCTGCACGTCGTGAAACTGAAAACCACCCTCGCGCGCAAGCTCGTGCGCAGCGACCCGGCCCGCGCCGAGGAAGAGCTCCGCGAGATCCACGCTCTGGTCAGCGACACCATCACACAGACCAAAGAGCTTGCGTACGCCCAGCGCAGGCTGAATCTCAACGCCGAACTGGAGAACGCGAAGAACCTGTTCGAAGCGGCCGGCATCCGGGTCCGGATCAGCCGCGACGGTGATCCCGGTCGTGGGGAGTTGTTCGGTCAGGTCCTGCGCGAGACGACCACGAACATCCTGCGCCACGCCCAAGCCAGTCAGGTACGGATAACCCTGAGCGCCCAGGGCATCACCATCGTCAACGACGGCGCGACCGGCGACACCGTGCCTGAGCTGCGCGGCCTCTCCGCGCTGCGGCAGAAGGTAGCGGGCGACGGGGGAGAGCTGCTGGTGTCGGTCTCGAACGGTGAGTTCACGACGGCGGCGAGGTTCGGCGTCTTTTCAGCAGCGGCGGAGTCCGGCCGATGACCAGCGTGGTGCTTGCCGACGACGAGGCACTGCTCCGCAAAGCCCTCGCGGCGCTGCTGCCGCTGGAGGGCGACATCACCGTGCTGGCCGAAGCCTCCGACGGCGCCACGGCGATCGACGCGACGCTGCGCCACAGGCCGGACGTCCTGGTCATCGACCTGGAGATGCCCGGCGTCGACGGCCTCGGCGCGGTCGCCGAGATCCGCCGCACGCTGCCCGGCCAGGTGATCCTCATGCTGACCCGGCACGCGCGGCCCGGTGTGCTGCGCAAGGCGCTGAAGCTCGGCGTCCAGGGCTTCGTCACCAAGTCCGCCGAACCCTCACACATCGCCGACGTCGTCGCGAAACTGCACGAGGGCCGCCGCTGGATCGACCCGGACGTCTCCGCCCTCGCCGTCATCGACGACTGCCCACTCACCGACCGCGAACTCGACGTGCTGCGCGTGGCCAGCGACGGCTATTCCGTAGCGGACATCGCCGCACGACTGCACCTCGCACAGGGAACCGTCCGCAACTACCTCTCCAACGCCATGCAGAAAACACAGACCCAGACCAGGCACGACGCCGCCCGATACGCCCGCGAACACGATTGGCTGTGACCATGCTGCTCGTCGAAGACCTGCTACTGCTCCTGCTGGACGACGAAACCGGGATTCCGGCAGGTGCCGGCACTCTGTACTACCCGCTGGGCGGCGCCGTCCTGGTGGAGCTGGCGCTGCTAGGCCGGGTCGAACACGCGGACGGCAAAGTCATCGCCGTGGGTGAGGGTGCTTTGCCGGACCCGATCCTCCAGGAGGCCTGGGACAAAGCGGCCGCGAAACCCCGCCGAGCGCAGACCCTGATCATCGAGGTCGGCACCCGTCTCTGGGATCCACTGATCGAGCGCCTGATCGAAAAGGGTCAGATCCGCAGGGAGACGAAGCGGCTGCTGCGCGTCTTCAAGACGACCCGCCTCCCGTCCGCGGACCCGGCCTATGAGCAGGGTTTGCGCGACAAGGTGCGTGCCGTGCTGGTGGACGGCGCCGAGCCGGACCCCCGCACCGCCGCCGTGATCGCCCTGCTGTCCGCGAGCGGCTCCCTGCCGGCCGTGCGTCCGCCGATCGCCTGGTCCTCCGAGGTCATCAAACGCGCGAAGCGCCTGGAAGAAGGCCACTGGGGCGCCGCCGAGGTGAACACAGCGGTGATCACCGCGGCCGCAGCGATAGCCGTCGCCAGCGCCACAACAGCCGCGACGGTAGCCATCACCACGTCGAACTAGCCGGAGTTCCGCGCCGCCGGGTTCCGCGCCGGCTGCTCCTGTCGTGGCTGGTCAGCCGCTCTGCCCGCTGCCCACGTCTGCCGCGCCCGGCGTTTCCGCGACCCGGTCGACCAGCACGATCGCCAAGGCGCCCGCGGCGACGATTGCCGCCACCGCGGCGATCACCATGAGCACAAACGCCAAACCCCGGCCTTTCCCTTGCGCTGGTTGCCGGGTCAGGCTCATTGAGGGGTACGCCTCAAGCATGCCCGCCGCCGACCGCAGAAGCTCAGCCCTGTCGTCCGTGGCGGGGCCTGCTTTTCGGGGAGGTGTGCCGAGGCCGTCCATGCCCGAGTTCCAGGCGGGCTGGATCGGGGCTTGCCGGCCGATGGAACCAAGTCCCGACGGGGGAGGGCCGTGCACTCGCCGACCCGGACCTGGTGCCGGCTGTGGTTCCTCGGGTGATCGGGGGGCTTTCACGCGTACCGAAGGAAGGTTTTGATCTTGCGCCAGATAAGCCCGCGCGCGGGCGACTGCCTGGTGCTGCGCGCCGAGAGCCGCCGGGCCATGGAGGGTGAGCTGGGCGAACGCCTTGCGGGCCTCGTGGCGGTTGCCCAGCTCCTCGGCGACCTGGCCCAGGTCGTAGCAGATCCGCAAGATCAGCAGACTCGCGTCACCGTGACGGCGCTGGCCGGCGGCGTAGGCTTGCTCAAGCACCCGGCGAGCCGCGCCCGGATCATCGACGCGGCGGCAGATCGCGGCCAGGTGAAGCTGCGTGGTGAGCACCTCAGGATGATCGTCACCAAGCCTGACCCGCCCCAGCTCACTGGCACGCTCCAGCAGCAGGCGCGCCGCACCCAGATCGCCGGCGGCGACGAGGAGACGGGCCCGCTCCACAGCGTGCGACAGCGGGGGCACGACCTCCATGCTGCCCGGTTCGTGGCGCGGCGGCCACCCCTGATTTGGGCGGGTGCCGGGACCGTGTAAAGTTCTGACCTGTGCCGCTGCGGGGGAAACCCCGGGGCGGAGATGCATTACACCTGGTCCGGGTGGCGGAATGGCAGACGCGCTAGCTTGAGGTGCTAGTGTCCTTTATCGGACGTGGGGGTTCAAGTCCCCCCTCGGACACGTAAACCCCCACAGGGATTATTAATCGTTTAGTGAATGAGCCTCGCCGTTATTCGGCGAGGCTTTCTTTTTGCCTCGAGAAATGCACGTCGCCTTTGCGGAACGTTTTTGCTTGTTCTTGGATGACTTCACCGAAACTGTCATAGCCGATCCCGGGAATGGCTAGAGTCAGCTGCTTCGAAATCTCCCCCAGTAGCTGGACGCGCTCGCGAGTACAGCGCAGCGTGAAGTTCTGTGAACGGAGATGTTCCGCCACGAGCGCGGGGCTCCACAGCGTCTGCCCGCCGCCGGTTCGTGCGTGCAACTCGTTAGCGGCCGCAGCCAGCAGCGTGTCTTCCCGGGCGTAGAACGGTAACGCCGATTCGGCGGGCCGCTTCCGGGGTTGCCCGTGCCGGCACCGGTAGGCGGCCCGGCCGTGCACCCATTCCGATTCCGGGCGACGTTCACAGATGCCGCAGATCACCAGCCCGCGTAGCAGATAGCTGCGTGGCTGCCCATCCGCTGGTCGCGCAAGTGACGATATCTGCTGCACGGCCACGAACGTCGCTTCGCTGATCAACGGCGGATGCGCGAGGGTATTGGAGACAACCCACTGGTCACGGGCAACCGCGCGCCGTGTGGCGGGTCGACCGGTGGTCGGAGCATCAGCGCTGGTCTCGTCGTGCACGCTGCTGCTCCGGCCGTAGACCTGGCGGCCGGTGTAACGCGGATTACTCAAGATCGCGTCGACAGCCCTGGTGCTCCAGGCGATGCCACGACGGTGCCGATTGCGGTCGGGATTGGCTGCGGACGGGCACGGGATACTTCGCTGGGTCAGCATGTCGGCGATGGTGGCTGCGCTGAGGCCAGCGAGACGCTGGGCGAAGATCCAGCGGGCGTGACCGGCGGTGGCCGGGTCCAGATCGAGGCGGTTGAGACGCCGGCCCCACTGACCGTGCACCGGGTTGGGGTGTGGGCCAGCGTCGACGAGTCGGTAGCCATAGGGCGGCCGGCCGCCGAGGAGCCTGCCCTCACGGGCGAGCACGCGCATGGCGGTGAGGGTGCGGTGCCGGGCGCGCAGGACCTCGCGGCGGGCGTCATGGCCGAGCATGAGGACGAGGGCCTGGTGGATGGTGTTGTGCGGGTTGAGAGGTCCCTCGAGTTCAGGGAGCCAGAGGGCGACGCCGTGGTGTTGCAGGGTGGGCAGGATCTGCTGAAGTTGGGTGCCGCTGAAGGCGCGGTCGGACTCGCCGACGATGATCGCGTCGAAGTCGCGATTCGGGTCGGTGAGGGCATGCAGGAGCGCACGGGCCTGAGGCCGGTCAGCCCAGGGGACGTTGCGGGAGCAGCCGATGTCAAAGAAGTCGCGAACAATGTTGCCGGTGGCGGCAGCGGTTTGCGTGGCGACTTCGCGTTGCCACTGCCGGGAGGCGGCGGGGTCTTGGCGGTCGGCGGTGGAGACACGGCCGTAGAAGGCGAACCGGAGGGTCCTGCGCGACGGCGCGGGTGGTGTGAAGCCACGGCGGCGCGGCTGTGGCCGGTCCTGCAGCCATCGGGTGAATCCGCCGTCGCCATCCACTACGACCACGATGTATTTGTTGCCTTCCGTCCGTACTGGTGCGCAAGACACCGTATCGCCCTATTGGCGTTGGCCGATGGGCAGGGTTGCCCGCGCCCCCGACGTCTCTTCCGGCAGCGTGCTGCATTCGTGGCGTTGCGTCAGACGGGCGGTCAGTGTCCGCGCTGGTATGCCGTTATGGGGGGTGCTGATCGCGGTGACGGTTGGGTTCGTCGGCCATGACCGCCTTGGGGCGGGGGAGGCCGAGAGGAGGTGCCTATCCTGTCAGCGGTGCCGGGCGGTGGTGCCCCAGTCGTGAGGTTCTCTCCAAGCGATGGCCACCGCCGGCACCTCGTGCGGCCTACACCCGGCCCGCGGAGACCGACGTTTGTCATACGGCCCGCAGACGAACAGCAGTCTTGTCGCAGACCGCCATCAGACCGGAGCGGCGCAGGGCCGCTGCGACGCCCACATCACCGTCGTCAGCGAGCCCGGGCTCCAGAAGAGCACGAGCGATCTGTGACAGCAGTAGATCTTCGCGAAGGTAGAGGGTTGCCGGCCGGTCCGCCGTTGGTGCGGTAGCACCGGCCCGACCGTGGCGGCACCGGTAGCTGGGACGGTCGTGCGCCCAATGGGACTCCAGGCGGCGATCGCAGCACTCACAGCGCACGACGCCAACCAGCTGGTAGTGGCGACGGTTGCCGGCCGCGGGGCGGGGAACAGCGCTGATGCTCTGGGCCGCGACGAAGCGGGGTTCGCTGACCAGCGCCGGGTGTGCGGGCCGGTCGGAGATGACCCAGTCGTTGCGGGACGCGCGGCGGCGTTGCAGGGCGGTGGCTCCGGCCTCGGTGTGGTCACGGTAGTGACGGGGCTGGCGGTTCCATACCTGCCGACCGGTGTAACGGGGGTTGGCGAGGATCGCCGCGACGGTGGTGACATGCCACGTCGAGCCAGGCCGGTGGGCGTTGCGGGCACGGTCGTGCGCAGACGGCGACGGGACAGCACGGTCATTGAGGGCGCGGGCGATGCTGGTCATGGAGCGGCCGGCGAGCCGCTGCGTGAAAATCCACTGCACGTGTGGCGCGGTTACCGGGTCCGGTTCCAAGCATTGTCGCTGCCGGCCCCAGCGGGCGTGGTCGGGGTTCGGGTGAGGGCCGGCGTCAGCTAGCCGGTAGCCGTACGGCGGCCGCCCGCCGAGGTAGCGGCCCTGGTGCTGGGCTTGGGCGCGCATCGCTTCCAGGGCGCGGTGCCGGTCGCGGGCGACCTCGCGTACCAGGACCGGCGGCGGTTACACCGACATCGAGATACTCGTTGACGATGACGCCGTGGCCGTCGATCACGCCGGTAGCGCAGTTCCGTTGCCAGCGGTGTGACGTCTCGAGGTGCTGATGGCGCAGGGTGGAGAAGCGGCCGTAGAACGCGAACCTCAGCAGCCCTGACGGCTCTCGTTCGCGATGGCCACGCTGCCGGGGCAGCACGAGGGTGTCGCACCACTGTTGCAGCGTGTTCGGCGTCTGCACCTCGTCACCCACCGTCCACCTCGCACCATCCGGTTCCTGCTTCCAGGCAACTACGGCTCGAAGGGCGCTGCCCACCGTCAGCGCGGACATTCACTGTGAAGGTGAGGCGAGTTCCTCCCGGCGGGTGTCCCCTGGCCACCGAAACCGCCCGGTAGCACCGAGCCGCGGACGACGAGCAGTTCCTCGCGCGGATCCGAGCGCTTCACGCCGATCATCGCGGCTACGGATTACCGCGGTGACGTTTCAACCTCAAGTACGCCGAGGAGGATATCGACGAAGTGCTCCGGTGGCTGGCGCCGCTCGCGCAGCTCGAACCGCAGTTATGTCCTCTGACAACTACCGGGGATCTCCCTTGTCCTAGGACGCTTTTGGGGATGTGTCGTCACCCGCCGTCAAGTTCGCAACTGCTGGGCGATTCCGCAATTCACAACCGCCAGCGATAGGGCGTGTTCGGTCTTGCCGCTGATGACCCGAGGGGTTCAGCCGGACCGGCGATACGAGGCGACCGATCCGGGTGTGCAGACGTCGCTGGGGACAACTGCGAACAGTCGCCGAGCTCCGACTCGGATCCGTGCTCTCCGGCGGCGGATCCGTGCCCATTGCCGGACACCGCCCGCGGAACGTTCCGGGATCTCTGACTAAGGTCAAGGCATGCTTCGCTGCAAGGAGGCTCTCGATGCCCGCGCCGATCGACCGTGATGTCCGCGTCCGGGAGATTCGGGATGCCGCCTTCCGGTTGCTCAGCGAGCGGGGCCCAGCCGCCTTGACCATCCGAGGCCTGGCCACCGAGCTCGGCGGGTCCAGCACTCTGGTCACCCACTTCTTCGCCAACCGCGCGGAGCTACTCAAGGGGATCACCGAGAGCGCGATCGAGGACTACGACGAGGAGATCGCCCAGCTCGAGCAGGGCGCGGACGCCCGGCAGCGGCTGCGGATCCTGCTGGAGTGGATGCTGCCGCTCGACGAGGAACAGGTACGCGCCGAGCGCGGCCGGGTGATGCTGATCGGCCACGCCGAATCCGATCTCAACGTCGGTGAGTTCTTCGTGGCGATGGACCGCAAGATGCGGGAGCTGCTGCGTTCGCATCTGACCGGGCTGGTCGACGAGGAGGACGTCGACGAGACGGTCGAGTTCCTGCGGGTGTTCACCAACGGGGTCGTCCTGTCCGTGGCGGAGCATCCGACGCTGTGGGATACGAAACGGCAGCAGAAGCTGTTGCAGCACACTTTGGAGCTTCTCGGCGTCGCGTGAGCCGGGACGCGAAGAGTCATCAGCTGATCCCGAGCCTGCGTAACAGCTGATCGACGACCCGCTGCTGACGGTCGGCGCTCCATGATGAGGGGCGTTCCGCAGCGGACAGGACCACACCGTTGGTGAACACGCGGACGTACTCCACCGTGTCCTCGACCTCGCCGTCGTTCACCAGCTCACGAAGGTGCGTACGCAGTAGCTGGCGCATCTTGTGCTCCATGCGCAGCGAGAAATCGGTGACGCCGAGGTGTCGGTCCGAGTGGCCGACCAGCATGATCCGTCCCCGTTCGGCCCGTGCCTGCTCCTCGTCGAGCGGCAGCATCCACTCCAGCAGGATCCGTAGCCGCTGCCGGGCGTCCGCGCCCTGCTCGAGCTGGGCGATCTCCTCGTCGTAATCCTCGATCGCGCTCTCGGTGATCCCGCGCAGCAGCGCTGATCTGGTGCCGAAGATGTGCGTCACGAGGGTGCTCGATCCGCCGAGTTCTTCGGCGAGGCGCCGCAACGTGAGCGCCTTCGGGCCGTGCGCACTCAAGATCCGGAAACTGGCGTCACGGATCTCGCGGATCCGGACGCTTCGGTCGATCGGTGCGGGAATCACGGCCTCCGTCCTGGTCAGCAGGGCCGCGATCCGGGGTCGAGCGCCCGCTGGCAACCGGCCGCTCTCCGTAAATGATCTGTTACGACTCTTGCTTTGCGGTGAACGAGGCCACTATACAAAGGGCTGTGTACATCACGTGTTGTACATAGCTCGTCTTGTACCGCCGCGCTCAAGGGAGTCCCGTGCTGACCATCAACGATCGACGCCTCCGGGGAGTGGAGGCGATCCTGCGACCGCGCCGCGTCGCGGTCCTGGGCGCCTCCGCCGTCGGCGGCAAGAGCGGCAACTTCGCGCTCGGCAACCTGCGCAGCGGATCCCGCAGCGACGACGTGGTGGTGGTGCATCCCCGAGCGGACGTGGTCGAGGGTCTCACCGCCGTCAGCGAACCGCCCGCGGATCTTGACGTAGCGCTGCTGTCGCTGCCCGCCGCGGCCGTCCTGCCCATCCTGCACACGTTGCAGAGCCGAGGCTGCAAAGCCGCGATGATCCCCTCCGCCGGGTTCACCGAGACTCAACTCGCCGAGTTGTACGCCTTCGCCGCCACCGCTGACATGGTCATCCACGGCCCCAACTGCATGGGAACGATCAACGTCACCGACGACGTGGCGCTGTGGTTCTACGAGGACACCCTGGTGAGCCAGGAACGTGGCGGCGTGGCGCTGGTGTCCCAGTCCGGATCGGCGACGTTTCTCACCCGCGCCACCGAGGCGGTCGGCTTCTCCAAGATCGTGTCTACCGGCAACGAGATCGACCTGACCTGCGCCGACTATCTGCACTGGCTCGCCTTCGACGACGCGACGACCGCCGTTGGCCTGGTCCTCGAGTCGATCCGTGACCTGCCCGCCTTCGTCAGCGCCGCCCGCGCGCTGCGGCAGGCCGGAAAGCCGCTCGTCGCGTTGAAGGTGGGCCGTACCGCGCTCGGATCGACCGCGGCCAAGGCACACACCGGAGCGCTCGCCGGCCAGGACGCCGCCTACCGCGCCCTGTTCACGCGGCTGGACGTGCCGCTCGTCGACGACTACGACGAACTCGCCTCCGCGCTGGCGTGCCTGTCCACCCCCGACCTTCCTCGCCCGGCCTCGCGGCAGGTCGCCGTGGTCACCGACTCCGGTGGGGAGGCCGGCCTGGCCGCCGATCTGAGCACCCGGCACGGCGTGACCCTGCCGTCGTTCAGCCCCGACGTGCAGGTCGTTCTCGGAGAGGCGCTTCCGGGGGCAGCGATCAACAATCCCCTCGACGCCGGTGCCAGTCCATTGGCCGACGACGACGCCTATGAGGTGGCGTTGCGGGCTCTCGGCCGCGATCCCGAGGTCGGCTCCGTCATGCTGATTATGGAAGCGCATCAGGGACTCACCAAAGGCGAGGCCGACTACTTCGACGATGTCTGCGAACTGCTGCGCAACCTCGCCGATGAGGGTTACGGCAAGCCGCTGGTCGCGGTCTCCAGTTCCTCGTACGCGACCCACCCGGTCGTTCGCGAGCGGCTCGGCTCCCAGGTGCCGCTGCTTCGGGGCATCGGCAACGGGTTCGCGGCCCTGAGCGCCCTGGCCGGCAACAGCCGGCCGGTTCCTGACGCGCCCTCGCGACCGTCATACCTGCCCTCCGCGGAGGAGATCGCCGCGCTGCGCTCCCGGGTGAACGGCCCGCTGCCGGTGGACCTGGTTCGCGCCCTGCTGGACGCCTACGGGTTGCCTGTCGTCGACGCCACGATCGCCCCGGATGCCGACGCCGCCGCGCAGTGGGCCTGCCAGCGGTACCCGGTCGTCGTGAAGGTGGCGTCGCCGGATGTCGCCCACCGATCCGATATCGGCGCCGTGGAACTGGACATCCGCGACGAGCAGTCGCTGCGTACGTCGATCACCCGGATCGAGAACGCGGTCCGCCAGACACACCCCGACGCGGTCATCGATGGCTTCGAGATCCAGCAGCAGGTCGAGGCAGGCGTCGAAGTGGTCGTCGGATTCGCCACCGACCCGGTGTTCGGCCCGACCGTGCTGGTCGGCCGCGGCGGCACCCTCGTCGAACTCGAACCCGACGTCGCCATCGGACTGGCACCCCTGCTCGCCGGCGAAGCGGCAGCACTGCTCGCCGAGACCCAGCTGGGCAAGCTGCTGGCCGGCTACCGCAACCTGCTTCCGGCCACCGACGTACAACCGCTGCTCGACGTCGTCGACCGCCTCGCCTGGCTGGCGAACGACTTCGCAGGAGTCCTCGCCGAAGGCGACCTCAACCCGGTGATAGTGCATCCCGGCACGGGACTTCCGGTGCTCGTTGACGCCCTGTTCATCACCTGCGAACCCGAGGAGTCGAAGTGACCAGCTCCCTCGCCGTCCCCTTCGATGAGGCCGTCAGCCTCGCCGGGCGCCACTTCGAAGGCGACTGGTTCACCCTCGACCCCGCCGTACTCGACGAATTCGACCACGCCACCTACACCGACCAGAACACGCATCAGTTCGCTGACGTCTATCCCGACGGCCTGGTGGAGGGCTTCCACCTGCTGGCCCTGCTGGATCACCTGTCCAACCCCCTGATTCGCCTCACTGGCGCCTCGGTGGGCGGATGGAACTACGGCTTCGACCGGATCAGGTTCGTCAGCCCGGTACGTGTCACCGAAGCGATCCGCCTGGTCGGCACCGTCGCGCAGGTCGTCCCACGTCCGGGTGGCGCATACCGCCTGCTGCTCGACTGCGCCATCGAAATCCAGGGCCGCGACAAGCCCGCAATGGTAGCCCAGTGGTGGGTTCACTGGGATATCACGGAGGAATCATGACCGACCTGCACTGGCTCACCGCGACCGAAGTACGTGAGCTGTACGCCCGGAAGGAATTGTCCCCGGTCGAACTCATGGACGCCGTCCTGGACCGTCTGGAAGCTACCGAACCGGCGCTCAACGCCTTCGTCACCATCACCGCGGAGCAGGCTCGCGACCAGGCCGTGCAAGCCGAGCGCCGGATGGCCAATACCCCCTTCGACGAACTTCCGCCGCTGACCGGGCTGCCGATCACGGTCAAGGACTTGATCGACACCGCCGGCGTCCGGACCACGTACGGCACCGTCACCTTCAGCGACCACGTGCCCGGCCACGACTCCGCCGACTGGGCACGCTTAAAAGCTGCCGGCGCGATCCTGGTCGGGAAGACCACCACCCCCGAATTCGGGATGCTCGGTGTCACCGACAGTCGGCTCACCGGCGTCACCAACAACCCGTGGAACCTCGCGAAGACCGCCGGGGGCTCGAGCGGCGGCGCCGCGGCCAGCGTCGCCGCCGGTGTCGCACCGCTGGCCTGGGGAAATGACGGCGGCGGGTCGATCCGCGTTCCGGCGTCCTGCTGCGGCACGGTCGGCCTCAAACCGTCCGCCGGGCGAATCCCCTCGAGCGAGGCCGCCTACGACGGTGTGAGCTCCAGCGGACCATTGACCCGCTCGGTCGCTGACGCGGCGCTGCTGCTGTCGGTCACGGCCGGCCCGCACCCGGGCGATCCACTCAGCCTGCCGGCTGCGGATCCCCGGCTCTTCCTCGACGCGGTCGGGCACCCGGACCTCACCGGGGCACGGATCGCCGCAGCCACCCACTTCGGCCTCGGGCCGATCGCCGCCGACGTCGAACGCACCTTCCGCGAGGCGCTGGATCGACTACGCGACCTCGGGGCCGTCGTCACCGAGGTCGAGATGCAGCTGCCGGATCCGATCGACTACTTCCTGGCGTTCTGGAGCCCCAGCGCGGCGGACTTCGTCGACCAGCTTCGCGCCCAGGCCGGCTGGGACGACGGTCTCCTGCACCCGATCATGCTGGAGATCGCCGACCATGCCCGTGGCATGTCGGCGATCGACTACTGGCGGACCGCGACCGAGACCCGAAGCAAGATCGCTGCCGGATTCAACGCGGCTCTGAACGGCCGCGACCTGCTGGTGACCCCGACCATGCCGCTTGTCGCCTTCGACCACCCCGGCGCGCTCGCTGGCAACGCGGACGTCGACGGTCAACCGGTGCGCCGCCCCGCCCTGGACTTCCACCGGCTCACCGAACCTCCCAGCCACGCCGGGCTGCCAGCGCTGACACTGCCCTGCGGGTTCAGCTCCGGTCTGCCGGTCGGGCTGCAGTTCATCGGAGCGGCGCACGCCGACGCTCAGGTTCTGCGCATGGCCGCCGCCTACGAGGCGGCAACCCCCTGGCACACCCGGCACCCCCACATTTGACTTCATACGGGATGGACCCCACATGACCAGTTCAGGTTTCCGGCCCGGCCGGTTGATGACCGCCGGTCTCGCTGCCGTGCTCACTCTCGCCGCCTGCAGTTCCGCCTCCTCCGGCACCGCGACGCCGGCCGCCCTGCCCTCGGCAGTCAGCACCTTCGGCACCGCGAACGGCGACGTCGACTCCATCACCTGGGGACTGCCGTACGGCGAGCCGACCACCATCGACCCGCCCAACACCGCCAACTACAGCAGCTCCCTGGTCGCGATGAACCTCTGCGAACCGCTGGTCCGGATGGAAGCGGATTACTCGATCAGCCCCAATCTCGCCACCGCCAGCCAGCCCGACCCGTTGACACTGGTCTACGACCTCAAGCCCGGCATCACCTTCTGGGACGGTGCACCGCTGACCGCCGCCGACGTGGTCTGGAGCCTGGAGCACGCCGCGGCACCTACCAGCGTTGTCAGCAGCACGCTCGCCGGCATCGCGTCGATCACCGCGACCACGCCGCAGCGCGTCACGGTCAAGCTTTCCGCGCCCGACGCGCTTCTGCCGGTCGAGCTGGCGACCTTCGCCGGTGCGATCCAGCAGAAGGCGTTCTCGGAGAAGGCCGGAACCGGTCTTGGCAACGCTGCCGAGGGCGTGATGTGCACCGGACCGTACCGGGTGCGGTCCTGGGAGTCCGGCCAGTCGATCACCCTGGCCGCGAACCCGACGTATTGGGACAGCACCCGCAAACCCAAGGTTCAGACGGTACGGCTGCGTTTCATTACCGACTCGACCAGCCTCGCACAGGCACTGGCGACCGGAGAGCTGGACGGCGCCTACGAGGTTCCCGCCGCGATGATCCCGACGCTGCAGAAGACCACGAGCGGCAATCTGGTGTTCGGCACACCGAGTCAGCTGTATCTGGCGCTGTCCGCAGCACGGTCCGCCGGTCCGCTCGCCGACCGCGACGTCCGCAGAGCGCTCTACATGAGCCTGGACGTCAAAACCATCACCCAGGTCGGGTACGCCGGCAGTGCCACCCCGAACTACACCGCCCTCAACAAAGACGTATGGGACAACGGCGCGGTCTCCCCGCGGGCCCGCCAATTGTGGCGCGACGCCTACGCCGGCTTCGAGGCGGAACGCGGATCCTACGGCTCGGCACAGGCGGTCACCGAGGCCCAGCAGCTGGCCCGCTCGGCCGGATACGCCGGGCAACCGATCGTGCTCGCGGTTCTCGCCGGCGATGCCACGCTGTCGCGTACCGCGCAGCTGATCCAGGCGCAAGCCGGGGCAGCGGGTTTCGACATCGAGATCAACGCGCTCCAGCCGATGGAGTTCGAGCAGGCCGCCGTCGACCCGGCCAAACGCGATGGCATCGATCTCATCCTGGGCGGAGGCTTCAACGCCGCCCCCGCGCCGCTGGAACTCATGTCGTTCCTCGCACTGCCCGGTAGCTTCTACAACTACACCGGTTACGACAACGCCGAGGTGACCAGCGCGATCACCAAGGCCCGGGCCACCACCGACCCGGTCGAGCAGGCCAGACTGCTCATCGCGGCCCAAACGATCCTGGAACAGGACTACAGCACGGTGGCGCTGGCCCAGCTCGGCGAGATCGCGTTCGTCAACAAGCGCCTCGGCGGCGCCGTCACCTCGTTCGCGTACCTGAACATGCCGTCCTTCGCGTCACTCGGCTCAGCCGGATGACAGGGCTCGAGACAGGGGCACCAGTCCGGACCCGGCGCCGTACCCTCACCAGCATCTGGCGGATGAGCCGATGGCTGACCTCGCCGTTGATCACTGTGCTCGTCGCCAGTTTCGTCGTGTACGCGGCCCTGCTGCTGGCCCCGGGAGACCCGGCGGTGCAGATTCTGGGTCCCCGCGCCACGGCGGAACAGTACGCGGCGCTGCGTCACTCCCTCGGGCTCGACCGCCCGATGCCGGTGCAATACGGCGACTGGCTGTGGAACGCGCTGCACGGTGACTTCGGCTCGTCGCTGACCTACAAGCAGCCGGTGTCCGCGCTCCTCGGGTCTCGCCTCGCGGTGACCCTGGAGCTCGCGGCCTACGCCGGCGTCCTGATCATCGTGGTGGGTATCGCCGTGGGCACGCTCGGCGGCACCGCTCGGTGGGCTCGGCTGCCCGTCACCGCCCTGACCGCCGCCGGTATCGCCGTGCCGTCGTTCGTCGCGGCGCAGACGCTGGTGGCGGTCCTCGCCGTACGCCTCGGCTGGTTCCCGGTCCTGGCCGGCGACGGCGGATCGTTCACCGCCACGATCCGCCAGCTCACTCTCCCGGCTGTCGCGCTGGCCATCGGGTGGTCGGCGTACGTGGCGCAGGTGACCCGCGCGTCGGTCGCGGCGGAGAGCCGCAGCCCGCACGTGGAAGCAGCGCGCGGCCGCGGTCTGTCGGCCGGTGCCGTCCTACGCCGGCACATCCTGCGTAACGCCGCGATCCCGATCACCACCGTGTCCGCACTGGCCGTCGCGGGCCTGTTCGCCTCAGCCGTAGTGGTCGAGTCCGCGTTCGGGCTTGGCGGCCTCGGATCTCTGCTGGTCCAGAGTGTCGCCGCGAAGGATCAGAACGCCGTGCTGGCAGTGAGCCTGATCCTGCTGGTGGTCTTCGTCGTCACCACCACGACGGTCGACGTTCTGCAAGCAGCGCTCGACCCTCGCCTTCGCACGAGAAAGCAGGTCTGATGACATCACTGGACCTCGCGGAGCCGGTGCCGGGCGCAACGGTCCGCCGCCGCGCCCGCGGCCTGCACCCGGTTCTGATCGGCGCGCTCACCGTGATCTTTGTGATCGTGCTGGCCGCACTGTTCGCTCCGTTGCTCGCGCCGTATCCACCCGGGCAGACCGATGTGCTGGCGATCGGCCAAGGACCGAGTGCCGCGCACCTTCTCGGCACCGACGATCTCGGCCGCGACATCGTGTCCCGGCTACTGTACGGCGCACGCCTGAGCCTTTTCGGACCGGCGATAGTGACCCTCGGCGCCACCGTGCTCGGCTCCGGCCTGGCAGTCCTCGCCGCTTGGAAAAGCGGCCTCTGGGATCAAGTGATCACCCGGGCTTTGGACATCCTTTTCGCCTTCCCATCGGTGCTCATCGCGATCCTCGCCGTAGCCGTCACCGGCGCCGGGCTCACCGGGCCGATCATCGCCTTGTCGATCGCCTACATCCCGTTCGTCGCCCGCGTCGTGCGGGCCGAGGCGGTGCGCCAGCGGCATCTGCCGTACATCGAGGCCGGGCAGTTGCTCGGCTTCTCACCCTGGCGTATCGCTGTCCGGCACCTTGGCTGCAACATTCTTCCCCTGGTCGCCGCCCAGGCCATCCTGACGTTCGCCACGGCGCTGGTGGACCTGGCCGCCATCTCCTTCCTTGGCCTGGGTGTCCAGGCTCCGGACGCGGAATGGGGCCTGATGGTCTCGGCCGGCAACGCCGCACTCATCAACGGCAACGGCTGGCAGTCACTGTCGGCCGGAGCGCTGATTGTGCTGACCGTCCTGGCGTTCAACGTCGTCGGCGAGCGCCTCGACAGCCGCAAGGAGCTGACATGAGTCTGTTGGAACTCAACGACCTCCAGGTCGACCTGCCGGTCAGTGGCCAATACCGGCGAATTCTTCAGGGGGTCACGTTCTCGCTGGCGCCGGGCGCCGCCCTGGGGCTGGTCGGCGAGTCCGGCTCCGGCAAATCGGTGACCCTGAAGTCGATCATGCGGCTGCTTCCGGTGCAGGCGCGTGTCCGCGGCGAGATCGTCTATCAGGCACAGTCCGTTCTGACGTTGCGGAAACGAGCCCTGCGCACGTTGCGCGCCGAGCACGTCGCCATGGTTCACCAGGATCCGCGTACCGCGATCAACCCGGTCCGGACGATCGGCGACTTCATGACCGAAGGCATCGGCCGCGGCTCCGACGCGTGGGACCGTGCCGCGTCCGCGCTGGCCGAGGTCGGTATCCGCGACGCCCGCCGGCGTTTCGCCCAGTACCCGCACCAGCTCTCCGGTGGTCTGCTACAACGCGTCATGATCGCCGGATCGCTGATCCATCACCCGAAACTGGTCCTCGCCGACGAACCGACCACCGCCCTGGACATGACCTCGCAGGCCGATGTCGTCGCGGTGCTCGCCCGCCTGCAGGCCGAACGGCACCTGGGCCTCGTCTTCGTCACCCACGACCTCGACCTGGCCGCCGCCGTCACCGACACCCTCGCCGTCATGTACGCCGGCGTCATCGTCGAATACGGCCCCACCGCGCGGATCCAGGACAGACCGCTGCACCCGTACACTGCGGCGCTGCTCGCCTCCCGGCCCAGGCTCGACCGCCGTACCCGTCTGCAGACCATCCCCGGCCGGCCGGTCGCCGCCTACGAGACCGGTACCGGCTGCGTGTTCGCCACCCGATGCCCGCTGGCCACCGATCGATGCCGCACCGAACGGCCCGCCCTGGCCGACCACGGCGGCCGGCTCGCCGCCTGCCACCGCGTCGGGGACAGCGAATTCGACGACGCGGTCGTCCGAGCCCGGAAGGCGGCCACACCATGAGCGACGCCCTGCAGGTGCGTGACCTGCGTAAAGTCTTCTCCGGCAGCGGCGGGGACTTCGTCGCCGTCGAAGGTATCTCGTTCGACCTGCCCTCTGGTGGATCGCTGGCACTGGTCGGCGAGTCCGGCTCCGGCAAGACCACGACCGCTCGGATGATCGCCGGACTTGAGCAACCCACCGCCGGGTCCGTACTCGTGCACGGGGTGAACCGTCCCCGCCTGCCCTGGCCCCGTCGCCAGCGACGGGTCCTGGCCCGTCAGGTCCAGATGGTTTTCCAGGACCCCAACTCCTCGCTCGATCCGGCGCAGACCGTCGCGGCGAGTCTCGACGAGGTTCTGCGAATCCACTTCGACCGTGACGCCGCCTGGCGCGCCGACCGGATCCGTGACCTGCTCGCGCACGTCGGCCTACAGGAACGCCACGTGAGCGTGCATCCCCGCCGGCTGTCCGGCGGAGAACGCCAGCGGGTGGCGATCGCCCGGGCGCTCGCCGTCGAACCGACCGTTCTGGTCCTCGACGAAGCCGTCTCCGCGCTGGACGTTAGCGTCCAGGCCCACGTCCTCAACCTGCTCACCGACTTGCGTGAGGAACTCGGGCTCACCTACCTGTTCGTCTCCCACGACCTCGCCGTTGTCCGGCAGATCGCCGACGAATGTGTCGTGATGTGCGACGGCCACGTCGAGGAGACCGGACCGATCGAGGCCATCCTTGAGGACCCTCGCAGCGATTACACGCGGCAGTTGCTCGCCGCGATCCCGCGGCCCGGGTGGACGCCCACCGCCCGCGTCGCATCGAAGCCGGGGCCTGCGGCGCCGCTCACGACCAGCGAATCCTGAAAGGCTCGCCCCACCCCGCCTTCCCCATCCTGTACGCCGTCGTCCGCGATCGCGTGACATTGACAGTTGACTTTCTCGTCTCGGGCTCGTTACATGAATCTCGTATATCCGTCCGGTTGTTCGTATATACGAAAGGTCGTCATGATGCCCAGACGCTTGGCGCTGATTCGCGTGGTTCGGGCCGCGGTGGCCGCCGTCGTTATCGTTGCGCTGCACGTCGCACCTACAACGCCGGCGGCGGCCGCGGCGGATGTCCCGGTCACGACGACCAACGGACTGCTCCCTGACGGCATGGACTGGCGGATCACCATGCCGGACCGGGGGTGGAACGGCACGCTGCTTCTGGACCTGGACTTCGTCACCGGGGGCGTCAACGCCGCCTACACCACCCTGCACGGCCGCGGCTACGCGGCGGCCGGCGTCCGGCGCATCCCGTTCGACCAGGGCGGCCGCGACGCGCGGGTGTCGGCGGCGCAGCTCATCCAGGTCATCGACGTCTTCACGGAACGCTACGGCGAGCCGCGGTACGTGATCACCAACGGCGGATCGAGCGGCGGCGTGGTAGCCGGGTACACGATGGAGCGGTACCCCGACCGGATCGACGGCGCCGTGGCGAACTGCACCGTGCCCGGGTACATCCCGTACCTCATGCCCCGGTTGAGTTCCCTGTTCGCGGCGAAGGTCTTCCTCGGCATCGACCTGCCGATCGTTCAGCATCCCGGGACGAACTTCGCGCTCGACGCCGACAGCTGGCGGGCCGCGATCGACGCGGCGCAAGCCACCCCCGCGGGCAGGGCGCGTATCGCGTTGGCGCTGACCCTGGGTCAGATGAACACCTGGACCAACGCAGCCCTGCCGCCGCCGGACGTCACCGATCTCGACCAGGTACAGGCATACATGTACGACACGCTGCGCAACCTCTACGCCTTCGATGTCAACACGCGTCGCAACCAGGAGCAGCAGGTCGGCGGCCAATCCTTCACCTGGACCACCGGATTCGACTACCGGAAGATCTTCTTCACGATGACCCTGCCCGAACAGCAGGCGGCGGTCCGCAAGTTCTACCGTGCGGCCGGACTGGATCTGGCAGCCGACCTGAAGACGATCAACAAGGCCTCCCGGATCGAGGCCGATCCGGCCGCGGTCAACGAGATCCACCTGCACGGCGACTACACGACAAGGCCGCAGCGGCCCTTCCTGATGAACAACCTGATCGGTGACCCGCTGGTGCAGCCGGCCGCGAACTTCGGATATCTCCAGGAGGCGCGAAAGCACGGCAAAGGGCGCTTCGTGCGGCTGATCCACGTCAACGGCGCCGGCCACTGCTCGTTCCGGGCCAACGAGTCGGTGGCGGCCATCGAGATCATGAACGAGCGGGTACGCACCGGCGTCTGGCCGAGCACAGCGCCCGCTGACCTGAACTCCCGCGCCACCCGCATCGACCCGGCACTCGTGCCGCGCTTCATCAACTACCGCAACCCTGAGTTCGCGGGCGGTTTCTGGGCCGGCGACACGTACAAGGCGGAGAAATAGCCACGGCCCGCCCGCCCTTCGTGCTGCTGCACGGGGGACGGCACGGAGGCTGGTGCTGGCGCCGTGTGGCGCGACGGCTCCGCGCGGCCGGCCACGCGGTGCACACCCCGACGCTGACGGGGCTGGGGGAGCGGTCGCACCTGCTGCGACCGGACATCGGTCTCGACGTCCACGTCCAGGATCTCGTCGGCGTCTTCGCATGCGAGGACACCGAGCAGGCGGTGCTGGTCGCCCACAGCTACGGAGGGGCCGTCGCCTGCGCCGCGATGGAGTGCATCGGCCCTCGCGTGCGCGGCCTCGTCCACCTCGATGCGCACATGCCGAGAACCGGGGAGTCGGTGTTCGACCTGATCGGTTCCGAGCGTGCCACCCAGATGGTGGCCCTCGCCGACGCGCACGGCGAGGGCTGGTTCCTGCCGCCGTCCGACGCCTCGGCATACGGCGTATCCGATCCGGCGGACATCGCCTGGGTGAACAGCAGGACGACCGCCCAACCGTTGAAGACGTACCGGGATCCCACCGGGTGCACCGACCGGGCATGGGCGGCGCCGGGCATGTACATCGAGTGCGTGCGGTCGCCGACGTGGCCGAAGCTGCTGGAGCGCGCCCGCGAGCGCAGTGTCCGTGACGACCGCTTCCACTACCGCCGGCTCGACGCGGTCCACGACGCCATGGTGACCGCGCCCGATGCCCTGACGAGGCTGCTTCTGGAATGCGTGGACGTCGTCGGGGTCCCGGCGAGTTCACGCCCATGAGAACGGACACCCCGGGAGCGGCCGGGCCTCGTTCCCGTACCTTCGCCTCGTTCCGCTACGGGTCCTACCGCCTGTGGTTCGCCGGTCAGTCGATCTCACAGACCGGCTTCTGGTTCTACGTCGTCACGCAGTCGCTGCTGGTGCTCGAGCTGACGGACAGCGGGACCATGGTCGGGATCGTCACCGCCGTACAGAACATTCCGCTGTTCCTGGTGGCGCCGTACGCCGGAGCGCTGACCGACCGCGTCGACACACGGCGGCTCATCCTCGCCACCCAGGCGGTGACCACGGTCAGTTCGCTGCTGCTCGGCCTGCTGGTGCTCGCCCACCTGGCCTCCGTGGTGTGGGTGCTGGTGTTCGCCACCGTCACGGGCGTGGCCTGGGCATTCGACCAGCCGGCCCGGCGGACGTTCGCCGCTGAGCTGGTGCCCGAAGAGGCGGTGACCAACGCGCTGAGCCTCAACGGGGTCCTGCTGCAACTCGCCAGGATGGTCGGACCGGCGCTCGCCGCCGTCGTGATCAGCTCCTTCGGCTTCGGCTGGGGCTTCGTCGCCACCGGCGTCTGCACGTCGCTGTCCCTGCTCGCGTTGGTGATCATCGGCCGGGCCGGGGAGGTCTTCCGCAGTCCCGCCGGGCCGGTTCGGGGAACGCTTCGGGAAGGGCTTCGGCTGGCTTGGAGTGATCGATATCTGCGCGTCGTCCTGCTTCTGCTCTTCGGGACGTCGACGCTCGCCTTCAATTGGAACGTCCTCTTTCCGCTGTTCGCGGTCCGTGACCTGCGAGGGACCAGCGTGACGTTCGCTTTGCTGATGGCCGCGATGGCTGTCGGTTCGATCGTGGGCGCCTTCTGGCTGGCGCGTCGCACCAACGTGGGCGGGCAGCTGCTGGCCGGCGGCTCCTGCGTGTACGGGGCGGCCCAGCTATGTCTGGCGGCGTCCCCGTCGGTGGGGCTGGCAGCGGCGACGGCGGTGCTGCTCGGGCTGGGCACCACGGTGCTCGTCAACGGCGGAGCAGCCGGCCTTCAACTGCGCGTGGACAAGGGCATGCGCGGACGCATGATGGGCCTGTTCACCGTGGCTGTGCTGGGCGGTGTCGGTCTCGGAGCTCCGCTGAGCGGTTTCGTCGCGGAGACGTTCGGGACTCGGCTCGCGCTCGTCCTCGGGGGAGTCTGCGCCCTGATCGGCGGGCTTGTCGTGCTGTGGCTGCTGCGTCCCGCCGGTGGGCGGCGATGACGTGAGAAAGCGACGGCGGCTTGAGTACGCGAAACCTGTTCCCGTGACGCTGTCGAGAAGGAGTACCTCATGATCACCGTGGTCCGAGCACAGAAGTCGGTGCCGTCGAACCGGGCGCAGGGCACGTTCACCGGGGAGGTGTGGGTCGACAGCGCGCTGCCGCGTCGTGACGGGATCGGCGTCGCCGACGTGTTCTTCATGCCCGGTGCACGTACGCACTGGCACGTCCACGAAGGCGGGCAACTCCTCATCATCCTGTCGGGAGAAGGGCTGGTCGGCTCCGACGACGGCGTCGTGACCGTGTCGGCCGGCGACAAGATCTGGACACCGCCCGGCGTCCGGCACTGGCACGGTGCTTCGGCCGGCCGGTACATGGTGCACACCGGCATCTCGCTGGCCGGTGTCGACTGGGCGGACGCGGTGACCGACGACGAATACCTGGCCGCACGCATCGACGAGATGCGCGACTAACCGGCGCCCGGCGGGTCCTGGGCCTCGAGCAGGAGTGCCACCAGGGCCTCCGGCGCGTCGACCATGACGTCGTGCGAGCCCTCGACCACGCGGTACCGCCGCGTGGCCGAGTCCTGGCAACGGGACCGTTGCCAGGCACGTTCGTCTGCCGGCAGCCGGGACCGCGAGCACTCGATGAAGGTGTACGCGGACGCCCGGGCACGCTCGGTCGAGGGCGCCGGGTCCTCGTACGTCTTCATCGGCTGGGCAGTGATCTTGGTGTTGACCCAGGCGATGTCGCCGGGATCGGTCAGGCCCCACCACGAGGCGTCGGACACCGGGACGAACCAGCCCTCGCCCTGCTCCTTCACCCGCTGGCGCAACGCCGCGGCTCGCTCGGGCCCGACCAGATCCAGGACCGACTGTCCCGACTCCGGCATGTGCGCGTCGACGAGAACGAGACTGCGAACCCGGTCGGCCACCTGCTCCATCGCACCGCAGGCGACGGCCCCGCCGTAGCTGTGCGCGACGAGCACCACATCCGCGAGGTCCTCGTACTCGAAGACCGCGACGAGGTCGGCGATGTGGGTGTCGAGGCCGATCGCGGGGCCGAGCAGATGCGCCCGTTCGCCCAGGCCGGTCAGCGTGGGGGTGTGGACGTCGTGCCCGGCCCGGCGCAGCGGTGTGGCGACCCGGCGCCAGGCCCATCCGCCGTGCCGGCCACCGTGGACGAGGACGAACGGGGGTTTGCCGGTCACCGGCACTCCTTTCCTGCGGCCGGCATCGGTCGTGCACAGCCTGGTGCTCGAGGGGGTCCCCGATGCGGCCGACCACGGTTGCCGCGACTCGCACAGTTCGTAAAGACGAACTTTGTTTCGTATATGTAATCAGACTAGGTCACTCGGCGGCGGGGTGTCCACATTTGGATCTTCATTGGAGCAGCCTCCGCCCGGGTGCGGCCACACCCGGCGCGGGTCCGTGCTCACTCGGGATGTGTGAGCCCGTTGACACGAGTGAAATGCCGTCTTACCTTTCCTGCAATTCGTTAGTTCGATCACACGGTCGTATATACGAACTTTAGATGAGCCTTAGAGGTGTCCCGTAGCTGGGTTGCTCGTCAGAACGGCACGTGGACGCGCATCGCGGTGCCCGTACGGCATCCACGTTCAGACAGGCGCCGAGGGTGGCCGCAGACCGGCGGCTCGTGGCGGCGCATCGCACACGAAGGGAGAGTCCGAATGCTGACCTGGCGAACAAAGCGCATCGCGACACGACGTGCACGCAGGGCATGGCTCGCCGGCCTGGCCGCGGCCACGCTCGTGGTTGCCGGATGTGGCGGCGGCGAGGACAACGGGAGCGACGGGTCGTCGGGGGACGGCATCGCCGTCACCATCAGGTCGACGGGGCCGACCTTCACCGACCTGATCACGCTGGTCATCATCGCGCAGGACTACTTCACCGAGGTGGGCCTGGACGCCGACTTCGAGTTCATCCTCGCCAGCAATGCCGCGACCGCCACGCAGGGCCTGATCGCCGGTGAGATGGACGTCGCCTCGGGCGGGGCGGGATCGCTCTACAACGCGTACGCCGAGGGCCGGACCGAGCTCGTCAGTCTGGGAACGGCCAATCCCGCCGTGACGTTCGGGCTGGCGATCAACAACGAGACGGCGGCGCAGTTCGCGGCGAAGGGCGTCACGCCGGACTCGCCCGTCGATCAGCGCGTGAAGGCGCTGGCCGGCACGTCGCTCGCATCCTCTCCCGA
Organism: Actinoplanes lutulentus; assembly: GCF_003259845.1. Classification (GTDB taxonomy): domain Bacteria; phylum Actinomycetota; class Actinomycetes; order Mycobacteriales; family Micromonosporaceae; genus Actinoplanes; species Actinoplanes lutulentus. Next base: position 106,793 of record NZ_QLMJ01000019.1, on the reverse strand, counting down.
GGGCTCGACCGGGCAGAAGTACCTGCGGATCATGCTCACCGAGCACGGGGTCGACCCGGACCGCGACGTCACGCTGGTGCCGAACGCGGACAACGCCGCGCAGCTGGCGGCGGCGCGCGAGAAGCGGGTGAACGGCTTCGCGAACTCCTTCCCCAATGTCAACCTTCCGGGCGCCGACGGCTGGGGCGTCCTCTGGCTCAACTGGGCTGTGGATCTGCCGTCCATCCTGCCGCTGGCATCCCATGAGTACTACACGACGCGTTCGTGGCTGGAGAAGAACCCCGAAGCCGCGAAGCGGCTTATGAAGGCTCTCTGGCTCGCCTACGCGGACCTGCAGAACCCGACTGACGAGTTGCGCGACAAGATCAAGGCTCTGGAGGGCTTCCAGGGGCTCAATCCGGAGGGCTTCGACGCCGGCTGGGAGCTGTCGCTCGGGGCGTACAAGGACGGGACGCCGCTCACGACGCAGGAGATGTTCGACAATCAGAAGGATCTCGTGAACTACGGCCGGGAGAAGCCGATCACCTTCGGATTCGGGGACCTCTACGACCTCGCTCCGGTCACGGCGGCCCAACCATGACGGGGCCCTCGACAGTGCAGGCCAGCGAGCCGGACGTGGTCCCGGAGTTCGCCTACCGGCGTGTCACCCGCCGGTTCCGGTCCGAGGCCGACCAGGAGTTCGTCGCGCTCAATGACGTCGACCTCGAGATCGAGAGCGGGTCGTTCGTCTGCTTCATCGGGCCGAGTGGCTGCGGGAAGACCACGCTGCTGAACATGTCCGCCGGTCTGCTGCCGGCCAGCGGCGGGTCGATCCACTTCCGGGGCGAGAAACTGAAGAAGGTCAACACCAGCGTCGGGTTCATCACCCAGCACGACAACCTGCTGCCGTGGCGAACCGTCGAGAAGAACATCGGTATCGCACTGGAGATCCAGAAGGTACCCCGAAAGGAACGTCGCCGGCGCGTCGCCGAAGTGATCGACCTGGTGGGGCTGACCGGTTTCGCCCAGCGGTTCCCGTCGCAGCTGTCGGGCGGCATGCAGAAACGCGCGTCACTCGCCCGCGGCCTGGTCTACGAGCCCTCGACCCTGCTCATGGACGAGCCGTTCGGTGCGCTCGATGCCCAGCTGCGTCTCAACATGCAGAACGAGCTTCTACGGATCTGGGAGCGGGACCGTAAGACGATCATTTTCGTCACTCACGACCTCGACGAGGCGATCCTGCTCGCGGACCGGATCGTCGTGTTCGGCACCCGTCCCGGCCGGGTTGTCCACGTCGAGGACGTCCCGCTCGCCCGGCCTCGAGATCTCGCGGAGCTTCGCCTCGACCCGGCGTACGGCGAGATCTGGGAACGGCTCTGGAAACTGCTGGACCACTCGTCGCCGGCCGAGGAGAAGTCATGACCAGCATCCACAAGGTGAGCCCTGGCCCCGCCGTGGCGGATGTCGCGGCACCACCACAGAGATCCGCTCCGGTGACCGTGGAGGATCACGATGACCACCGGGGCAGGGACGTCAAGCGGATCGTCGTCAACGTCCTGCGGATCCTGCTGCCCATCGCGGTGCTGGTGCTCTGGGAGTTCGCCTCCGGCGACCCCGACGACGGGGCGTTGATCGACGACTTCTACGTCAGCACGCCGTCGCAGATCTGGTCGGCGCTGCAGGGCTGGGCGCAGGAGGGTGTCCTGATCGAGGCGATCTGGTCCACCCTCCAGGCGACGATCGTCGGATTCGCCGTCGGCGCTGTTCTCGGCATCGTGGTGGGCATCGTCCTGGGCAGCAGTCCGGTGCTGAGCGGCATCTTCCGCCCGTTCCTCGTCTCGCTGAACTCCATTCCCCGCCTGGCGCTCGTGCCGCTGTTCATCCTGTGGTTCGGGTTCGGGCTCCAGATGAAGGTCGCTCTCGTGGCCCTCATCGTCTTCTTCCTGGTCTTCTACGCGACCTACGAGGGAGTGCGCGACGTCGAGCAGCGGCTGCTGGACGTCCTCAAGGTGATGGACGCGTCCCGACTCACCCTGCAGATGAAGGTGCGGATCCCGTCCGCCATGGCCTGGATCATCCAGGGCCTGCAGGTCTCGATCCCGTACGCGCTGGTGGCCGCCGTGACCGCCGAGATCATCGGCTCGAACACCGGGATCGGGTACCTGATCCAGCGGTCGGCCGGGACCTTCAACACCGCGGGGGTCTTCGCCGGGATCGTGGTGCTCGTCCTGGTGTCGGTCGTCATCAACGCGCTGGTGACGGTGCTCGAGAAGCGACTGCTGCGCTGGAAGCCCCGCAATCTGAAGTCGGCCCGCTGAGAGGTATCACATCCGTGGCAAGCACGAAGGCGGCGGCCGCGTTGAGCCGGTACGCGGTCGCCACCATGTACTCCGCACTGCCGGAGGGCGTGGCCGAGCGTACGAAGATGTTGATCTACGACCAGCTGGCCTGTGGTTTTGTCGGTGGTGATCTGCCGGCCGGCAAGGTCATCGCACGCTTTGCCGACGCTCATCGAGGGGTGAGGGAGGCCGCGGTCTTCGGCCTAGCGGGCTGCCGCGCGCCCGCTGCGCTCGCGGCCCTGGCGAACGGCACCTGTGGTCATGCGGACGAGTTCGACAGCGTCCACTCGACGCCGGACTTCATCGCCACGGGCCATCCGGCCCCGGTGATCGTCCCCGCCGCCGTCGCCGTGGCCGAGCGGCAGTCCGCCACCGGCGCCGAACTGGTGAACGCGGTGGCACTCGGCTACGACACCGGGGCGCGAGTCGTTTCGGCGACCGGTGGTTCCGCACCGATGCAGGCGAATTACGGGCTGTACGCCGGATCGCTGTACTGCGTCGGTGCGGCGTTCGCCGCATCCCGGCTGCTCGGTCTCGACCAGCGCCATACCCTGTACGCGGCCGCCCTGGCCCTGAATCAGGGGATGAGCGGGTACTCCTTCTTCGCCGAACGGCGCCACATGAGCAAGGCGCTGTTCACCGCCGGTCAGGCCGCGGCCGCGGGGGTGAGTGGCGCGATGCTCGCGTCGCTGGGATTCGAGGGCACCGACGACGTTTTCGAGGGCCGCGGCGGCATCCTCCCCTCTTGGGGGCAGCCCGGGCGGGAGGGCGAACTCGTGCGCGACCTCGGCCGCGAGTTCGCCGTCATGGGGGCCAACTTCAAGTTCTACTCGGCCGGATATCCCATCCATGCCGCCGTCGAGGCCGCGCTCATGCTCAAGGAACGTTACGGCATCGACCTCGCGGCCATCGCCGGCATCCACGCCCGGCTACCGGAGCATCCGGCCGGCGTGGTCGACGACCGCGGCATGCCGACCATCAGCCTGCAGCACATGCTCGGGGTGGCGCTCGTCGCCGGCCGACTCGGCTTCGACGAGGCCCACTCGGCGGCCCTGCAGTCCGATCCCGAGGTCCTGCGCCTCAAGTCACTGGTGACACTCACCGGCGACCCGGACTTCGAGGTCAGTCAGCCCCGAGGCGCTGTCATCACCATCCACCTCACGGACGGCACCACGGTCGAGCAACGGGTCGAGCACCCCAAGGGCCACCGCTTCCGGGATCCCCAGCCGGGGTGGGGCGATCTGCAGCAGAAGTGGAACGAGCTGCTCATCTCGCGCATCGGCGCACAGCGCACCGACGAGTTCTACCGGGCCTGCCGGACGTTGGAGACGATCGACGACACCGGCGACCTCGTCGCGATCCTGGTACGGATCTGATGGGGTCCCTGGCAGGGTCTCCCACGGCGACCCCTATATTTATTAACGTCGATGAAACACCGGCGATCAGCAGGCCGGATTTCTACGACGAGAGGTATAGCCATGCCGTTGTCATCCTCGGCTGCCGCACCGCCTGGCACTCGTGTCACGCCGAGACTCCGGTCCGGCGCCGCGGCGGTGCTGTCACTCGCAGTGGCAGTGACGCTCGGCGCTTACACGGCAGCCCGCGCCAGCAGTGACGTGGCCTTCGCCGCCGCACCGTCGGCGGCGGAACCCGGCACCCTGTCGCCGGTGGCGCTGACGGCGGCGGGCGGTGTCGACCCCGGCGCCGCGGCCGGCCGATCGCTGAACCTGCGCGCGGGCTGGTCCGCCGAGGTCTGGGCGAACATTCCACGAGCGCGTCGCGTGGCGTGGACGCCGGACGGCCGGCTGCTGGTCTCCACCGGCAGCGCCGGAACGGTCGTGCTGCTCACCCCGGCGTCCGGCGGCCAGGGGCCGACGGTGACAACCCTGCTCGACGGCTTGGACAACCCGCAAGGGCTCGCCTTCGCCAAGCAGCGTGGCCGCCACGTCCTCGTGGTCGGCGAGCAGACCCGGATCGCCGCATGGGACTACACCGGCGGTGCCGTGGCGAACGAACGGGTGATCATCGACGGGCTCCCCGGCGGAGGTCATGGCAGCAAGACCGTGGTGGTCCGCGGTGACCAGGTCTTCTACAACGTCGGATCACTGACCAACAGCGACCCGATCGACCGCACCTCCACGCCGCAGCGGGCCACCATCGCCCAGGTCAGGATCGACGGCACCGGCAACCGGACCATCGCCACCGGGGTCCGCAACGGCTCAGGGCTGTCCTTCGCCCCGGACGGCACCCTGTTCACCGCGGTCAACCAGGCCGACAACCAGCCCTATCCGTTCCGCGACGAGACCGGGCAGTACGGCCAGCGGGTCCCGTCGTACATCAACGAGAACCCGGTCGATCAGGTCGCCAGGATCACCCCCGGTACGGAGCTGGGGTGGCCGTACTGCCTGCCGGACACCACCGGGCATCCGGACCTCACCGATCTGGGCTATGTCAACCAGCCGGTGACCAACCCGGACGGCGCGGCGCTCGACTGTTCCACCGTGCGGCGGACGGCGCTCGGCCTGCCCGCGCACAGCGCTCCGCTGGGTTTCGCCTTCACCCAGGGCTCGGCGCTGCCCAAGTCCCTGGCTCGGGGCGCGTTGATCACCGCGCACGGATCGTGGAACCGGCAGCCGCCGCGCGAGCCCTCCGTCGTCTACAGCGCCTGGGACCACCGCAAGCGCACCCTCACCCCGCCCCAGGTGCTCGTCACCGGGTTCCAGAACGCGGACGGCACGCGATGGGGCCGCAGCGTCGATGCGATACCGGGACCGGACGGCGCGATCTACGTGACCGACGATGCGGCCGGCCTGGTCTACCGCCTGACCCCCGCACGCTGATTAGCACGGCCCGGGCGAGGCGCCAGCTGTGGTCGCCCGGGCCGCGCGGGAAACCTCAGTCGAGGTGTCCCTGCTCGCGCAGAACACCCTCGGCGACGCGGAAGGCCTCGCCCGCCGCGGGCAGGCCGCAGTAGACCGCGGCCTGCAGCAGGATCTCCTGGATCTCGGTGACGGTGCACCCGTTGGTGAGCGCGCCTTCGACGTGGTGCGCCAGCTGGGCCGGCCGGTTCAGAGCGGTCAGCATGGCGATGTTGATGATGCTGCGTTGTTTGCGGTCGAGGCCGTCGCGTGCCCAGATCCGGCCGAAGCAGACCTCTTCGGAGTAGTCCTGCAGGACCGCGTTGAAGTCGTTGCGTGCCTGGTCCTTCTTGACGAGATAGTCCTCGCCCATCAGCTCACCGAGAATCCGGCGGCCGACGTTCTCGCTGGTGGGGGCAATGCTGTCACTCACGGGATCTCCTTGTCGTCTGCCGGGTCAGCCCCGGTCGAGAACGGTCTGGACCTCGGCGGCGGAGAGCGTGACCGTCACGCCGGCCCGCTCGTTCTGCAGCGCCATCGGTGACTGCGAGTCACGGCTGCCCCAGCCCCGGTCCAGAGCTTCCTGAAAGTCGGAGGACACGACCTCGGCGCAACGCATCGGTACCTCGAACTGCTCGGCGAGCTCCAGCGCGAGCCGTAGATCCTTGTTGGCCAGGGCGAGCGCGAACGACGGCGGATCGAAGCGGCCCTGCAGGTAGCGATCACCGATGCGGTCGAAGGTGCGAGCGCGCCCGATCGCGCCCTGCCGCATGGCGTGCCAGAGCGCCGTGGGCTCGACGCCGGCTTTGACACCGAGGGTGAAGACCTCGGCGATGGCCGCGCGGATCGTGATGCTCGCGCAGTTGTGCACCAGCTTGGCGGTGTTGCCCGCGCCGATGTCGCCGACGAGCAGCACCTGGTCGCCGATGGCGGCGAGCAGCGTCTCGTACCGCGCGAACACCTCCGGATCGCCGCCGACGTAGATGGCGAGCTTGCCCGAGGCCGCACCTTTCGGCCCGCCGCTGACCGGTGCGTCGAACAGCTCCACGCCGGCTTCGCGGCAGTCGGCGTGAACGTCGCGCACGACCGTCGGTGAATTGGTCGTCAGGTCGAACCAGGCGGTGCCCCGGCGCATGGTGCCGAGCAGATCATGGCCGGCCGCGCGCATCTCGGTCGGCCCGGGAAGCGAGGTGAAGACGACCTCGGCCGTCGCTCCTACCTCGGCGATTCCGTCGGCCCAGACGGATCCGGCCTGCTCGTGCGGCTCGGCGCGGGCCCGGTCGAGGTCATGGACGACCAGGTCATGGCCGGCTTTTCGCAGATTCAGCGCCATGCCGGTGCCCATGGTGCCGAGGCCGATGAATCCCACCTTCATGTCCGGTGCCCTTCGCTCGCGTTCATATTTACGAACTGAAGACTCTATATGCGAAACGTCTGTGAAACGAGAACGTAGGGTCTGCGGGCGCCGGGTGTCAACGGGGGTTCGGGTTCCTCGGTTCGTAGCTACGAACTCAGGGCCGTCATGCGGTATGGTCTGCCCGTGAGCGAGCAAGCCGACGCCGAGGCCGCGAAGAGCCACCGCACCATCGACCGTGTCACGCAGATCCTCGAGGAGGTCGTCTACAAACCGGGCATGGGCTTCGCCGAGCTCGCCCGGGCGCTCGACGCTCCGAAGAGCTCGGTACACGGCTTCATCCGCGGCCTGCTGGCCAAGGGCTGGCTCTACGAGGCCGACAAGCGCTTCTACCTCGGACCGGCCGTCTACGCGCTGACACTGGCCAGCGGCAACATCCGGGCCGGGCAGGTCACCCAGGCCGACCTCGACGCCCTGCACAAGGAAACGAAGATGACCGTGTTCCTCGGCGTACGAGCCGGCGACCACCTCATCTACATCGGCGAGTCCGGCACCGACGCGATGACCGGCTTCGCCGCCCGCAGCAACATCCGCCGGATCCTCATCGACACCGCCGGCGGCAAAGCGCTGCTCGCGGCCGAGGCAGAGGGCACGCGGGAGGCCTACCTGCGGCGACAGGACGACGAACTGGTCTCGACGTTCCTGGCGCAGTTCCCCGGCATCGTCAAGACCGGCGTCGCCAAGAACTTCCGGCACCACGGTGCCCAGCTGGCACTCGCCAGCGTCGTGCGCGACCGCGGCGGCAAGGCGGTGGCCGTCGCCGTTCTGGTCGGGCCGACGGCCGAGGCCGAGCCGCGGGAGACGCGGCTGCGCAGACTGTTGCTCAAGCACGTGACGTCGTGGTCCCAGCACGACGTGGCGCCGCGCGAAGCCCTCTGACCGCACGAAACAGGCGAAGGGGTCCCTGCTGGTACCCCTTTCAGCAGTGGCTCCTTTCCCCGGCCGCGGCGGTGTTTCCTGGAAACATGCCAGCACAGAACGCGTACGTCACGCTCAACAACGGTGTCCGCATGCCGATCCTCGGGTTCGGTGTCTTCCAGGTTCCTGACGAGCAGACCGAGCAGGTCGTCACCGATGCGCTCGCCGCCGGTTACCGGGCGATCGACACGGCGGCCTCGTACGGTAACGAGGAGGCCGTCGGTCGGGCGATCGCCAAGAGCGGCATCCCGCGCGAGGAACTCTTCATCACCACCAAGATGTGGATTCAGCACACCGGTGAGGCCACCGCGCGGCGGGAGTTCGACAAGTCGCTGCGGAAGCTCGGCCTGGACTACCTCGACCTGTACCTGATCCACCAGCCGCTGGGCGACTACTACAGCTCCTGGCACGCGATGGAGAAGCTGTACGGCGAGGGCCTGGCCAAGGCGATCGGCGTCTCCAACTTCTACCCGGACCGTCTCGTCGACCTGATCCAGCACAACGACATCACCCCGGCGGTCAACCAGATCGAGGCCCACCCGTTCTTCCAGCGTGCCGACTATCAGCCGCTGCTGCGCGAGCACGGTGTGCAGATCGAGTCGTGGGGTCCGTTCGCCGAAGGCAAGAACGAGCTGTTCACCAACCCGACGCTCACCAAGATCGGTGAAGGCTACGGCAAGTCGGTGGCTCAGGTGGTGCTGCGGTGGCTGATCCAGCGCGACATCGTGGTGATCCCCAAGTCGGTACGCCCGGAGCGGATGGCTCAGAACCTCGACGTCTTCGACTTCGAGCTCGCCGGTGACGACATGACCGCGATCGCAGCCCTGGACACCGGCGCGTCGGCGTTCTTCGACCACCGGGACCCCGCGATGGTGACCTGGCTCGGCGGGCGTCGTGTCGACTGACGACCACATGCCGGTGCGTCGCCGATCCCTGCTGCTGGGTCTGGCCGGCCTGGCGGCAGGGGGCGCCGCAGCATGCGACTCACCGTCGTCCGAGACCCAGGGAGCCCCAGCCGTGACCACCTCGCCGCCGTCGGGCCGGGCGTCATCCGAGCCGGGCGGGCGGGTGCTGCTGGCGTACTTCTCCCGGGCGGGGGAGAACTACTACAACGGCGGGCGCCGCACCCTCGAGGTCGGTAACACCGAGGTCGTCGCCGGCATGATTCGTGATGCGATCGGCTGCGACGTCTACGAGATCAACGCCGCCGACGCCTATTCCGACAGTTACCGTGACACCGTGGCTCGCAACGTGCGTGAGCAGGACGACGACGAGCGGCCACGCATCGCTGATCCGCTGCCTGACCTCGCCGGATACGACGTCGTGCTGATCGGCAGCCCGATCTGGAACGTGCGCCCACCGATGATCATGAACACGTTCACCGAGGCGTTCGACTTCAGCGGCACGACGGTCTTTCCCTTCGTCACGTACGCGGTGAGCCAGCTCGGCCGCACCGAGGGGGTCTACCAGCAGACGTGCCGCAACGCCCGCTTCGGTGAGGCTCTGGCGATCCGGGGCGAGGAAGCCGTGGACAGCTCTCCCGCCGTCCGCGACTGGCTGTCGCGTATCGGTCTGGCCTGAGCATCGAGGCCGCGATGCTCGACGCGCTGACGACGTGGGCTGTCAGGCGGCCGCCGGAAGCGTGGTGGACACCTCCACGCGGTTCCGGCCAGCTTCCTTGGCCCCGTACAGCGCCTCGTCCGCTCGTGAGATCAGAGCCTCTGGGCTCTCCTGGCCGCCCCACACCGCCAACCCCGCGGAGAAGGACTGACCCGACGGCGTTGCTCGACGCATCCGGTCCAGGACGGCGATCGCCTCGTCCAGGTGGCACCCGGTGAACAGCACAGCGAACTCCTCGCCCCCGTACCGGGCCAGCAGGCCACCCGCGCCCAGGTGCGCGCGCCAGGCTGCCGCGCCGTCGCGCAGCAGCTGATCCCCGGCAGGGTGGCCGAACGCGTCGTTGTACCGCTTGAAGTGGTCGATGTCGAGCAGCGCCACCGTCAACGAGTCGCCGCTGCGCCGGGCGGACGCCATGCGGTTGCTCAGCTCCAGGTCCCAGGCACGCCGGTTCGGGATCCCGGTCAGCGCATCGTTGTGAGCCATCGTGCGTAGCTGTGCCGCCTGCGTCTGCAGCTGGGTGACCAGTCCCGACATCCGCCACACGACCAGCAGGAAGAGCACGACCGAGGAGATGGTGATGGCGGGCCAATCGACGACCACGCCGCCGCCGGACATACCCTGCGCGGCCAGAACGGCGGGCGCCAGCAAGGTAGCGACCGCGAGCAGCACCAGACGCCGCGGGGAGTGCCCTTCGACCCGGGTCTGCGCGGGCGCGGCGGGAACGTTCATCGAGCGGTGAAGAGCAGCCGCCGCCCACAGTGTGTAGGTGGGGATGCCGGCAACGTCGACCACGGCGTCGATGTTGACGTCTAGGTTGCTGGTGGCGGTGTACCAGAGGTCGTAGAACGACTGGGCGAGGATGGCGCCGATCAGGAGCCGGTGGCTGGTGGTGCGTTCCTCGGATGCGGTGAGCAGGCGAACGGTCATGATGAACAGCAGGACGTCACCGGCGGGATAAGCGAGCTCCAGCAGCCGTTGTGCCGTCGTCAACGTACTGTCGTCCATGATCGGGCGTATCACGAAGGCCCAGGTCAGCAGGGTGAAACCGGTGGAGACGATCGCGGCGTCGAGGGTTTCCGCACGTCCGCGACTCGCGGAACGAGTTCGCAGCAGGCTCTGGGCACCGAATATGAAAGCGGGATACGACAGCAGATATGGCACGTCGGCCGCCTGCGTCAGCGGCCAGCCGGGAGAACTCGGCTGCCACGCGTAGCACAGGTCACCGGTCGCCCACAGCGTGAGAGCGGCAGCGAACGAGTACCACGGTGCCTTATTCCGCGGGGCATGCAGCCGGACCCCGATAACGATCATCATGGCGGCAGCGAAGCCGTAGCCCGTCGCGAGCATGCCGCGCCACGGTCCCATTGGCAGGGCCAGCAGGACGGGAACGATCAGGCACCCAGCGGCTACCCACGACAGCCATGCGGCTGGACGGTGCAGACGATCCACGCCCATTCTCTTCGGCGGACACCGGGCCGGGATGAGTATGACCGGCCCGTGGCGCGAGCGGCGCCGGTCAGCGGTCGAGGCCGGCCCGGTCGAGGCGGACGATCGCGTCGTGGTCGGGTGTGCCCGGTTCGGCGTAGTAGGTGACGAGGCAGTGGCCCGGTGTGCCATCGATCTGCATCACCTGGAAGCTGAGGGTGAAGGTGCCGACCGCCGGGTGGTTCATCGTCTTGGTCGTCCGGGTGTAGGGCCGCACGTCGTACCGCTCCCACAACCGGGCGAAGTCCTTGCTGCTCGCCAGGAGCTCCTCGACGAGTGCGGTCAGGTCGGGGGCGTCCGGCTCGGTGCCGGCCAGGGCGCGCAGGCGGGCGACACAGCCGCTGACGACGGCATCGTGGTCGGGGAACAGGTCCCGGCCGGCCGGGTGCAGAAAGAGGTAACGGGCGATGTTGTGCCGCTCGGCGGGCCAGTCCTCGATGCCGGGCAGTGTCCGGATCCCGCCGGGATTGCAGGCAAGCAGGTCCATGGTGCGGCTGAGCAGCCGGGCGGGGTACGGACGCAAGCGCTCCAGCAGCATCTCGGTGCCGGACGAGGGCTTCTGGTCCAGCGCGGAACGCCGTGGCGGCGTCAGGCTGGCCGCCCGGGCGGCCAGGCCGATGAGGTGGTCGTGCTCAGCGTCGTCGAGGTCCAGAGCCGCCGCCAGCGCATCGACGACGGCAGGGCTCGGCCGGTGCTCGCGACCGCGCTCGAGCCGGGTGTAGTAGTCCACACTCACGCCGGCGCGGGCGGCCAGTTCCTCCCGGCGCAGCCCCGGCGTGCGGCGCATGCCAGGGCCGACGGTGATGCCGGCGTCCTGCGGGTTAACCTGCACCCGACGAGCCCGCAGGAACAGACCAAGCTCGATACTGCTGGCGCTGCCCATATCGGACAGTGTGCCAGCAAAACCGGCACCCTGCCCTCGGAGCGACGCTCAGAGAAGGTCCTCCGGGGCGATCGGAAGGTGCCGTACCCGGCGTCCGGTGGCGTGGAAGACGGCGTTCGCGACGGCCGGGGCCACGCCGACCAGAACCACCTCGCCGAGTCCCTTGACGCCGATCGGGTCGGCCTGGTCGTCACGGCCGTTGAGATAGATAGCCTTCAGCGCCGGGACGTCCGCGTTGACCGGCACCAGGTACTCGGCGAGGTTGGCGTTGACGATGCGCCCGTCGCGATGGTCGGTGACCGTGTGTTCCATCAGGGCCGCGCCGATGCCGCCCACCATCCCGCCGATGGCCTGGCTGTCGGCGAGCTTGGGGCTGATGATGCGGCCTGCGTCGTAGACACCGAGCATCCGGCGTACCCGCACCATGCCGAGCCGGGCGTCGACGGCGACCTCGGCGAACACCGCCCCGTAGGCGTGCATCGACGCCCGGGACTGTGCCGGGGTGTAGGAGCCGGTCGCTTCCAGATGGGTCCGGTCGTTGCGGGTGAGCAGCTGCCGGTAGGTCTCGCCGCGCGCGGGGTCGCCCTTGACATGCAGCCGCCCGTCGTAGACGACCACGGCGGCCGGGTCGGCTCCGTACAGCGGCGAGCGCTCATCGCCGACGGCGAGGGCGATCGCTTGCTGGCGTACCCGGTCGCAGCCGTCCTGGACGGTGGAGCCGATGCTGGCCATCGTGAGCGAGCCGCCATGTACCGGTGCCTGCGGCAGGGTGGTGTCACCGAGCCGGAACGTCACCTGGGGCACGTCGATGCCCAGGGCGTCCGCGGCGACCTGAGACATCGAGGTGTACGTGCCCGGGCCCATGTCACTGGTCGCGGACTCGACGACAGCGGTGCCCCTCGCGTCCAGCCGGACGTGCGCCTGTGCCGGCGCGCGCAGGGTGTCGTAGACGGCGGTGGCGACACCCATCCCGATCAGCCAGTCGCCGTCGCGGGTCGTGCGCGGTTTCGGGTTGCGCCGGTTCCAGCCGAACTCACGGGCGCCGACGGTGTAGCACTCGCGCAACCGCCGGGTGGAGAACGGCAGGCCGCTCGCCTGGTCGTTCTCCGGCTCGTTGCGCCGCCGCAGCTCGATCGGGTCGATGCCGAGTTCATGGGCGAGCTCGTCGACGGCGCTCTCGATCGGGAACGCGGCTGTCGAATATCCCGGCCCGCGCATCGGGGTAGGTGTGTTCACGTCGAGGGGCACGGTGCGGTGCGACTGCGTGACGTTCGGGGTAGTGTAGAGCATCCGGCCGGGCACCAGAACGCCGCGTTCGGCGAAGGTCTCATAGCGGGAGGTCTCCGAGCGCAGGTCGTGGACCGATGCGGTCAGCCGTCCCTGCAGGTCGCTGCCGATGCTCAGCCGATATTCGTACGCGGGCCGGTAACCCACCCCGAAGTAGAGCTGCCGGCGGGTCAGGACGAGTTTGACCGGCCGGCCGGCCTCCCGTGCCGCCAGCGCCGCAATCGTGGCATGCGGCCAGCACCGCGCCGCGTTGCCGAACGCGCCGCCGACGTACGGCGAGATGACGCGTACCGAAGCGGGGTTTATGCCGAAGACGGCGGCGAGTTCGTCGCGGGTGCTTTGCACCCACTGGGTCTTGTCCCAGACGGTGAGCTCGGCACCGTCCCAGCGGGTGACGATGGCGTGCGGTTCCATCGGGTTGTGGTGCATGCGGGACAGACGATAGGTCAGATCCAGGCGCACGGCCGCCGAGGCCAGCGCGGCGGCCGCGTCACCACGCGCGTACGTCGTGGGCTCGTCCGCCGGGGCGCTGGTCAGGTCGGTGGCAGACGGCTCGGCGGTGTACTGCACGTGCACCAGGCTCGCGGCGTGCTGAGCCGCCTCCAGCGTGGTGGCGACGACCACGGCGACCGGCTGACCGTGGAAGAGGACCCGGTCGTCCTGGAAGACGTGCAGCCGCTCACCCGGCAGGTTGAGCGAGCCCCGGTTCGGCAGGTAGGGCAGGGTGGGCGCGTTGCGATGGCTGATCACCCGCAGGACGCCGGGGCAGGCTTCGGCGGCGGCGGTGTCGAGGCCGGTTATCCGGCCCCGGGCGATGGAGCTGTCGACGACGGCGGCGTGCGCTGTGCCGGACGCGGTCTGGTCGGCGGCGTACTTCGCCTGGCCGGTCACCTTCAACCGGCCCTCGACCCGGGACACTGGCCGGCCGACGGCAGCCTGTGGCTGCGGGCTCATGCGGTACCTCCCACGATGCGCAGCTCGCGCTCGACGGTGCGCTGGAGTAATTCGATTTTGAATCGGTTGTGGGTCAGCGGCTTTGCGCCCTCGGCGGCGAGTTCGGCGGCGGAGGACCAGAGCCGGGTCGAGGGGCGCCTGCCGATCAGGTGGCGTTCGACCGCGGACAGGCGCCAGGGAACCGTGCCCACACCTCCGGCGGCCACCTTCGCCGTACGGATGACGCCGCCGCTGGAATGCAGTGCCACCGCCGCGGCGGCGAGGGCGAACTCGTACGACTGCCGGTCCCGGACCTTGAGGTAGCCCGAACGCAACGGGCGCGGATGTGCCGGGATGTCCACGGCCGTGATCAGCTCGCCGGGTCGCAGGGCCTGTTCCCGGTCCGGCGTGGCACCGGGTAACAGCAGGAAGTCGGCGATCGCCACGCTGCGGGTTCCGGACGAGCCGGCCAGGCGAACCTTGGCGTCCAGCGCGGTGAGGGCGACGGCGAGGTCGGAGGGGTGGGTTGCCACACACGCGTCGGAGGTGCCGAGGATGGCGTGGGTGCGGTTGAAGCCGCCGATGGCGGCGCAGCCCGAGCCGGGATCACGTTTGTTGCAGGCGGCCGTGACGTCCCGGAAGTATGTGCAGCGGGTCCGCTGCATGATGTTGCCGCCGATCGTGGCCATGTTGCGCAACTGGGCGGACGCGCTGAGCTCCAGGGCCGCGGAGACCACCGGGTAGAGCCGGCGGATCGCGGGATGCGCGGCGGCGTCGGTCATGGTCACCAGGGCGCCGATCCGTACGCCTCCGCGGGCGGTGACCGTGACGAAGCGCAGCGGCAGCGGGCTGATGTCGACGAGGGTGCCGGGACGCTCGACGGTCTCGCGCATCAGGTCGACGAGGGTCGTGCCGCCCGCGATGTACCGGCCGCCGTTCCGGCCGGCCTCGAGCGCTGCCCGGGTGTCGCGTGCCGTGGTGAACGTGAAGGGGTACATGGTCAGGCCCTCATTTCCGGCCTGCGGCCTGCTCGACCGCTCGCACGATCTTCGGATAGCAGCCGCAGCGGCAGATGTTGCCGCTCATCCACTCGCGGATCTCCTCCCGCGAGCCGGTGTGGCCCTCCCGGATGCATCCGACGCCGCTGACGATCTGACCGGGGGTGCAGAACCCGCACTGCAACGCGTCCTGGTCGATGAAGGCCTGCTGCAACGGATGCAGCAGATCACCGTCGGCCAGGCCCTCGACCGTGGTGACGTCGGCGCCGTTCAAGCGAACCGCGAGCGTCAGGCACGAGACCACCCGCCGCCCGTCGACGAGCACCGTGCAGGCTCCACAGGCGCCGGCGTTGCAGCCCTTCTTGGAACCGGTCAGGCCGAGATGCTCGCGCAGCAGGTCCAACAGGGAGGTCCGGTTGTCGACAGTGGTCGCGTGCCGCGCCCCGTTGACGGTGAGTGAGACGCGGCCGTTCTCGGCCGCCTCTGCGGCCTCAGCCGGTTCCGCGAGCAGGCCGCTCGCGGTGGCGCCGCCAGCGGCGGCGGTCGCCGCGATGAACGTACGCCGGGACAGGCCCGCCGGGTACTCTTCGCCGGCGGCCGGCACTGGAGACTCGATGGGCATGCTCCCACTCTCTCGGTTCACAGGCGGACGGGACGGAGCAACGGCGAACTTTGGGTGCAAGCCGCGCCAATCGCCCAGTCAGCCTTGCCGCGTGGCAGCGTTCCCGGCAGACCGTGGTGTGCCAGGGAACCGCGTTAGGGGGCATGGCAGGGCCCCTCAAAACGTCATCGGTTCTGCTAAACCCAGAATAGCGATACGTTCGGGTACCGATTCCCTGGATACTTGCTGGATTAGCGGAGCATCCCTTATCAGGTCGCGCTGAAAACCAAGCGAAATTCGTCGAAATCATGGGGTTGCTGCTTTTACCCCTTTCCGCAGGGACTCCCTGATCGCCGCCATCGCGTGTTGCATGGGCACCGCATTCGTCCCGTCGCGACAACGAGAAGGTGCTCAATGTCAGACAACAGCAGCCGGCGCCGGTTCCTGGCAGGGGCGGCCGCCGTAGCGGCGGCTCCTGCGGTGGCGTCCCTGGCCGGCCCCGCCGCAGCCGCGCAGGCATCCGGCCGGCCCGCCGGCAACGGTGCTCCGGCGCGCACCGCCACCACGCTGACCAGCCGCCGCCGGCTGGGCAACCTCAAGGTTTCCAGCATCGGGCTGGGCTGCCAGACCATGCCGGGCGCGTTGTATGGGCCGGTCAGCAGCCGCGCCGACATGGTCAAGATCATTCGGACCGCTGTCGACCAGGGCGTCACGTTCTTCGACACCGCCGAGGCGTACGGGCCGTTCGAGTCCGAGCGCATTGTCGGTGACGCGCTGCGCAAGGTCCGCGACGACGTGGTGATCGCGTCGAAGTTCGGCTGGAACATCGACCCGGACACCGGCGAGCAGCTGCCCGGCCTCAACAGCCGGCCCGCGCACATCAAGCGGGCCGTCGACGGGATGCTGAAGCGGCTGCGCACCGACCACATCGACCTGCTGTATCAGCACCGCGTCGACCCGGCCGTGCCGATCGAGTACGTCGCCGGCGCGATCAAAGACCTGATCAGGGCCGGCAAGGTCCGGCACTGGGGATTGTCCGAGCCGGGCCCGCAGACGGTACGCCGCGCTCACGCCGTGCAGCCGCTGACCGCGATCCAGAACGAGTACAACCTGCTGTGGCGCGGCCCTGAGCAGCAGATCCTGTCGCTCTGCGAGGAGCTCGGCATCGGGTTCGTCTGCTGGGCGCCGCTGTCGTACGGCTTCACCACCGGCACGATCAACCCGTACACCCGCTTCACCGAGGGTGACTTCCGGGCGTGGGTGCCGCGGCACTCGGCGGAGAACATGGCCGCCAACATGGCGGTGGTGCAGCTGCTCTCACAATGGGCCGTGCGCAAGGGCGCGACGCCCGGACAGCTGTCGCTGGCCTGGCTGCAGGCCCAGAAGCCGTGGATCGTGCCGATCCCGAGCGCGACCCGGACCGCGCACCTGCTGGAGAACATCGGCACCGAGGAGTTCGCCTTCACCGCCGACGAGCTGCGCGAGTTCACCACCGCGCTGGACGCGATCCCGATCCGGGGCGAGCGGCTGCCGGCGCCGGTTCTCGCCCTGTCCGGCGTCGAAGCCCCACTGCCCTGACCTCTCATAGGAGATCCGCTCCACATGATCGTCCTCTTCCTGGTGATCGCGGTCGTCTTCCTGGCCGCATTCGCGGCCCTGCATTGGTACGCGTGGCGGCGGCTGATCCGCGACACGACCACGCGCCGTTCCGTGCCACGCCGCATCGGCACCGCCGTGTTCGTGGCCGGGCCGGTTCTAGGGCTGGCCGCGGTCCGCGACGACATGCCGGGTATTCCGTTCGCCTGGGAAGGGGCGGTCGACTGGCCCGGGTTCATGTGGCTGGCGCTGTTCCTGTACCTGTTGTTCGCCCTGGCCGTGGGCGAGCTGGTCCGGCCGCTGCTGTCGCGCTGGCTGGCCCGGCGCGACACCCCTGCCGACGCCCCGGCGGCGCCGGAACCCCGTACCGAATCGCCTGTGATCGTGTCTCGAAGGGTTTTCGTCTCCCGGGTGGTGGGCGGCGCCGCCGCAGTGGCCGCCGCCGGCACCGTCGGGTACGGCACCTATGGCGTCATGCGCGGACCGCAGATCAAGCGGCTGACCATCCCGCTGGCCAAGCTGCCGCGCAGCGCACACGGCTTCCGGATCGCGGTGGTCAGCGACATCCACCTCGGCCCGCTGCTCGGCCGCCGCTTCTCCCAGCGGGTCGTCGACACCATCAACAGCACCCAGCCGGACCTGATCGCGGTCGTCGGTGACCTGGTCGACGGCAGCGTCGCCGACCTCAGTGATGCGGTCGAGCCGCTGCGTGGTCTGCGTGCCCGTAACGGCAGCTTCTTCGTCACCGGCAACCACGAGTACTTCAACGACCCTGCCGAGTGGATCACCAAGGTTCGTGAGCTCGGTCTGGTTCCGCTGGAGAACACGCGTACTGAAATGCCGGGTTTTGATCTTGCCGGTGTGAACGACGTGCTGGGTGAGCAGAGCGGCCAGGGCCCCGATTTCGGCAGGGCACTCGGCGATCGTGACCGCAGCCGCGCGGCGGTGCTGCTCGCTCATCAGCCCGTCGTCATCGACGAGGCCGTGGCACACGGCGTCGACCTGCAGTTGTCCGGGCACACCCACGGCGGCCAGCTCTGGCCAGGGCCGCTGCTTGCCGGTCTGGCCAACCCCACCGTGGCCGGCCTGGAGCGATACGACGACACCCAGCTCTACGTCAGCCGCGGCGCCGGTGTCTGGGGGCCGCCGGTGCGCGTCGGCGCGCCCTCGGACATCACCGTCGTGGAGCTCGCCTCGCTGCAGAGCTGAACCCCCTTTTCCACAGATCGACAGCAGGAGACCTTGATGGCAGCTATCACCCGCAGAGATCTTCTTGCCCTCACCACACTCGCGGCGGCCGGCGCCGGCCTCGCCGGTTGCTCCCGGATTCCCGGACTGGGCGGCGACGCGGCCGGGTCTGGGGAGGCGCTCGGCCGGCCGCTGGACGGTGCGCGCACCCTGGTCGCGTACTTCTCGTTGCCGCTGACCGACAACCCGGACGGGATGAACTCCGACGAGGAGAACAGCACGCACGTCGTCGATGGCAAGGTTCTCGGCAACACGCAGTACGTCGCGCAGCTCATCGGGGCCCGTACCGGTGCCGAGCTGTTCCGGATCGAGACGGCGCAGCCCCTTCCGCTCGACTTCGGTGTCCTGGAGAAGCAGGCGCTGCAGGAGCAGGAATCCGGCACCCGGCCCGAGCTCAAGGCCCTGATCCCGAATCTCGGCGACTACGACACGGTGTTCGTCGGCTACCCGATCTACTGGTACGACCTGCCGATGCCGCTCTACACGTTCCTGGAAGGACACGACTTCAACGGGAAGACGATCATCCCGTTCACCACGCACGGCGGCAGCCGGCTGTCCGGGACGGTCGAGAGAATCGCCGAGAAGCTCGCCAAGTCGACGGTCTCCGGCAACGCGTTCACGATCTCGCGCGACGACATGGACAGTGCCCCGGACGAGGTCGGCACCTGGCTCGACAGCCTCGGCGCCGCATGACCGCCAGGGTGAAAGCGATCGTGCTGGTCACCGTCGCGGTGGCGGTGCTGGCGGCACTGGCCTACGTCAACCTGCAGCATGCGATTCAGAGAGCGATGTAGAGGTGCTGCGCAAACTGCTGTTCTGGTCGGTGGCGTTCATGTTCCCGCTGCCGCTGGTGTTGACCTATGACGCGCTGGCGCGCGAACCCGAGCAACTGCGGTTCTACATCACCCTGGGATTCACCGCTTATGCCTGGTGGCTGCTGGCGATCCTGCTCAGCGTCCGGCCGCCGTGGCTGGAGCGTCTGGTCGGGCTGCCGTCGATCTACGGGTTGCACGGCATGCTCGGAATCTTCGCGATCGTGCTGGCCTACGTGCACCGGGACAACTCGTACTCGGGCAGCCGGCTGGCGATCCTGCTGGGCGACTGGAGTTTCTACGCCGCCGTCGGCGTGTTCTGTTTCTCGGTGTTCTTCCTCAGCGGCTGGCTGGTCGACCGGGTACGGCTGCTGCTGACCGCCAAACGGCTGCTGGAGAGGGTGTTCCGCCACCAGCTGTCGGTATGGGTGCACCGGCTGAACCTGGTGATCGTCGCGATGATCTGGCTCCACGCGCACCTGTTGGTGCGGGTGAACCAGTACTTCGCGTTCATGATGCTGCTCGACCTGTACACGGTCGCGGTCCTGAGCATCTACGCGTGGAAGAAGTGGATCGCCCCGGACACCTACCTGACGGCGACGGTGGTCAGCAACGAGGCACGCGGCGCATCGACGCGTCGACTGTCGATGGATCTCGATCACCCCAGCGTCGGCATCCGGCCCGGCGACTTCTTCTTCCTGCGCTTCGAGGGCACGCCCGCCGTACGCCGGGAATGGCATCCGTTCTCGGTGACCGACGACGATCAGAAGACCTTGAGCTTCACGATCCGGCAGCACGGCGATTTCACCGGCAGCCTCACCGGCGTCGCCCCGGGGACCCGGGTACGGCTGGAAGGGCCGTTCGGCCGCTTCGAATCGATTGTCCGGAAACAGGACGCGAACGCACCCCTGGTGTTCCTCGGGATGGGCGCGGGTGTCGCACCGCTGCTGAGCTTGGCGGCCGCCCACCACACGACCCGCGAGATCCACGTGCTCTGGGCGGTGCGCGACCAGCAGGACGCGTACTACCGCGACGTCCTCGCCCGGTACCAGGAGTCCTCGGGTGGCCGCATGCGGGTGACCACCCAGGTAGGACGGTTCCGGCGCGGTGACCTCACCGACCTGCTCCCGGCAGCGGCGGTCAGCAACGGGGCCTTCTTCATCGTCGGCCCCAATCCCGCCGTTCTGGCGAACCAGCGGCTGCTCCGGCGAATCGGTGTCTCATCGCGACGCATTCATCAGGAAAGACTGACGATGTGATTTCTAAACCTGCTGAAGGGTCACTGCTCTTACTCCTTTCAGCAGTGACTCCCTGACGGCCCGGAAAACGGATTGGATTAAAAGATGGCGCATTCAATGTCGAACAACAACAGTCGTCGCCGTTTCCTGCTGGGTAGTGCCGGACTCGCCGCGACCCCGCTGATCGCCGGGATGGCAGGCTGCTCCTCCGACGAACAGGCGTCAGCGGCCGACCGCAGTGCCTCGCCCGCAGCAGGCGGCGCGGGCGGGGGCACCGCCACCGCGGCGGTCACGCTGTCGAGCCGTCGCCGGCTCGGCGAGCTGGAGGTGTCCAGCCTCGGCCTCGGCTGCCAGACCATGCCGGGAGCCCTCTACGGGCCGGTCAGCAGCCGCGCTGACATGATCACGATCATCCGCACCGCCGTCGACCAGGGCGTCACCCTCTTCGACACCGCCGAGGTCTACGGGCCGCTGGAATCCGAACGCATCGTCGGGGAGGCGCTGGAGGCCGTCCGCGACCAGGTCGTGATCGCCACGAAATTCGGCTTCGAGGTCAACCCGGACACCGGCGAGCGCGGCGGCATCAACAGCCGGCCCGAGCACATCAAGCAGTCCGTCGACGGCATGCTGCAGCGCCTGCGCACCGACCACATCGACCTGCTCTACCAGCACCGCGTCGACCCGTCGGTGCCGATCGAGGACGTCGCCGGAGCGGTCAAGGAACTGATCACCGCGGGGAAGGTCCGGCACTGGGGTCTGTCCGAGCCGGGCCTGCAGACGATCCGCCGGGCCCACGCGGTGCAGCCACTGACCGCGATCCAGAACCAGTACAACCTCCTCGCCCGTGACCCGGAGAAGCAGGTCCTGCCGTTGTGCGAGGAACTCGGGATCGGATTCGTGCCGTGGGCGCCGTTGTCGTACGGGTTCACCACCGGCGCCATCAACCCCTACACCCGGTTCACCCAGGGCGATTTCCGGACCGGTGTGCCGCAGTTCTCCCGCGAGAACATGACGTCCAACATGGCCGTGGTGCAGCTGCTGCAGGACTGGGGTGTGCGCAAGGGCGTCACCCCGGCACAGCTGTCGCTGGCCTGGCTGCAGGCGCAGAAGCCGTGGATCGTGCCGATCCCGAGCGCCACCCGGACCCTGCACCTGTTGGAGAACATCGGTGCCGAAGAGGTCACCTTCGCCGGTGACGAGCTGCAGGAGTTCACCACTGCCCTGAACGCCATCACCATCGCGGGGGAGCGGCTTCCGGCTCAGGTTCTGGCCGGCACCGGCGTCGAGGCGCCGATGCCCTGATCGTCAGCAGGCGGGAGGGGGGTAATGACAGGGGCCCCCTCCTGCCTCGCCGGCTCCCTAGCCTGGGATTCGTGGACAATCGCAGCGAGATCCGGGATTTCATGGTCTCCCGCCGGGCGCGGATCACCCCGCAGGCGGTGGACCTGCCGGCGGACGGTATCCGCCGGGTTCCCGGGCTGCGGCGCTCCGAGGTGGCCAGGCTTGCCGGCGTCAGCATCGAGTACTACACCCGCTTGGAACGCGGCAACCTCACCGGAGTCTCCGACAGCGTTCTCAACGCTGTCGCCCGGGCGTTGCGCCTCGACGACGTCGAACGCGCCCACCTGGCCGAACTCGCTCGCAACAACGGCCCGGCGGCCCGCCACCGGCGTCCGAAAAACCACCATGGGGTACGCCCGAACCTGCAGCGCATGCTCGACGCGCTCCACGGCGCACCCGGATTCGTGCTCAACGGACGCTCGGACCTGGTGGCTGCCAACACCCTCGGCCGGGCCTTGTTCGCCCCGCTGTACGAGCGTGCCGAGACCCCCAACCATGCTCGCTTCGTGTTCCTCGATCCCCGATCCGGGCAGTTCTGGACCGACTGGGAGCGGGTCGCCGACGACAGTGTGGCCCTGCTGCACGTGCAGGCCGCCCGGCATCCGTATGACAAGGCCTTGACCGCGTTGGTGGGGGAGTTGAGCACGCGCAGCGGCCCGTTTCGCACCCGCTGGGCGCGGCACGACGTGCGCGCACACACCACCGGCACCAAACGCGTGAACCACCCCGTGGCAGGCCCGCTCGAGCTGACCTTCGAGGTGCTGACGCCGGCCGCCGACGACGACCAGGCACTGGTCGTCTACGGCGCCGAGCCGGGCAGCGCCTCAGCCGACGGCCTGCGGCTGCTCGCCGGCTGGGCAGCGGCCCAGGGCGAGCAGCCCACTGAACTCGACCATGCTGACGGCTAGGAACCCGCGCTGCCTTCCGCCTCAGCTGAACCCCTGCGGGCGCGCGGCCTGAATCCCGTTGGGCGCCCGGGTGGCCGGGTCGTTTCGCTGTTCGGCGACGGACGCCCGGCTCACCGCGCCGAGGATGAGCAGCGCGCCGGCCGCGATCGCTGCGCAGGTGAGAAAGACGCCGCTGTATCCGAGGCTGGTGGCGGAGCCGGCACTGATGATCGCTCCGGCGACGATCGCGCCGATCCGGCGAGTGTTGACGTACAGGCCGGAGGCAAGGCCCGGGCGGGCGACGATGTCCTGGAACAGGGTCAAGCCGACGCCCGCTATCGCGGCGAAGAACCAGGCGTTGAGTACCTGCAGCCCGAGCAGCGTCACCGGGCCCTGGGCGTACGCCATGGCGAGGTAATAGACGATGCCGGCCAGACAGCCGGACGCGATGAGCCGCAACGCCGGAATCCGGCTGCTCAGCCGTCCGATGATCAGCAGCGCGGGGATCTCCAGAGCCGCGGCGGCGCCCAGCGCGATGCCGGCCCACGCCACGTCGAGCCGCATCCGGTCGGTGACGAACAACGTCATGATCGAGACGACCGCGCCGTTGGTGGCCTGCAGAGCGACGAAGACGACCATGATCGTGGCAACCCGGCCGCGGGAGACCTGCGTCCGATCGTCCCCGCCGACCTCGGGTGCCGGCGGCGGCCCGTCGGTGCGGAGCATCGCTGTCGTCGCGGCGATGGTGAGAACGGCGACCGCCGCGAGCAGCACCAGGACCGCCCGGGGCCCGGATCCGGTGAGGACAAAGGCGGCCAGCGGTGGCCCGGCCACCCAGGCGACCGAGACGACGGCCCGGGTACGCACCACCTCGCCGGCGGCGGCCCCGCTGTGCTTGAGGTGCGCGAACAGCAACGAGGTGCCGACGCCTGCGGGCCCGCCGAGCACCACTAGAGCACATACCGCGACCGGCAACGACGTGGTCAGCGCCAGCGCACCGGCCAGCGCCAGGGTGAGGATCGCGCAGGCGAGCATCGGACGCACGTACTCCTGCCGCCGGTCGGCGTACCCGGGAAGCAGGAGCGAAGCGGCGAAGCCGCTGGCGTTGTAGACCGCGAGCGCGCCGCCGACCTGAGCCGCGGTGGCGTCGAAGACGCCGACGAGCAGCACCGCCAGCACCGGGTTGAGCAGGGCGAACTGGAGGCCCCACAGCAGCGCGGCGGACGGGACGAGCAGCCGGCGCAGGTGTGCGCTCAGGTCGCCGGGATCGTGACGCCGGCCTGGGTTGCCGCCCACGTGGCCAGCAGTTCCAGGCCGTCGCCGGACGGGGTGCCCGCCTCGGCGGAATAGGTCAGGAGGGTCAGTTCCTCGTCGCCGGCCATCGCGAACCCCTCGTAGGTCAGCTCCAGTTCACCGATGGCCGGGTGCCGGAACCGCTTCGTGCCGTGCCGGTGCACGTAGACGTCCTGTGAGGCCCACCAGCCGCGGAACGGCACGCTGCGCATCGACAGCTCACCGATCAGGTTGATCAGCTGCTGATCGTCGGGGTTCTGCGCGGCGGCGATGCGCAGCGCGGCGACGGCCGACTGGGCGACCTGAGCCCAGTCCGGATAGAACGCCTGGGCGTGCGGGTTCAGGAAACTGAACCGCATCGAGTTCACCGGCCCTGCCGTGCCGGCGGTGAACATCGGCGCGTACAGCGCCAGACCCAGCGGGTTCGCGGCCAGGATGTCGAACCGGTGGTTGCGCAGGAACGCGGGCACCCCGGTCATCGAGTCGAGCACCCGGCGCACGGCCGGGCGGATCCCGGGCACCTTGTCGCGGCGGACCCGGGCGCGGGCCGGCGTAGGCCCGGATGCGCGGGCGAGGTGGTGCAGGTGCGTGGTCTCGGTGTCGTCGAGCCGCAGCGCACGGGCGATGGCTTCCAGGACGCTGTCGGAGGCTCCGGCGAGGTTGCCGCGTTCCATCCGGGTGTAGTACTCGACGCTGACCCCGGCGAGGGCGGCGACCTCACCGCGGCGCAGCCCGGAGACACGGCGGCTGCCGTACGCGGGGATCCCGGCCTGCTCCGGGCTGACCTTCGCCCGGCGGGAGGTGAGGAACGCCCGTACCTCTTCGCGGTTGTCCATGAACCCAGGTTAGGCATTCCATCCGGCAGGAGGGGGTCCCTGCCGGTACCCCTTAGAACCGTGCCTCCCTACCAGCCGTCGCTGAGGGTTTGCTGAAACCATGTTCGACACGCTCACCAGCCCCGCCGCCGCGGGCACAGCACCGGCACAGCGGCCCCGCGCATCACTGGCGGTGGCGATGCTCGGCTTCGCCGTCGTCACCCTCGACACGCAGGTCGTCAACGTCGCGCTGCCCGACATCAGCGCCGACCTCGGTGGCGCCCTGTCCGGGCTGCAGTGGGTCGTCACCGGGTACACGCTGATGTTCTCCGCGCTGCTGCTGTTCGCCGGGACGTTCTCCGACCGGATCGGGGCGCGTCGTGCGTACGGAATCGGCATGATGGTTTTCGTGGTGGCCTCCGTGGTCTGCGGATTCGCGCCGAGCCTGGGCTGGCTGGTGGCGGCGCGCGTGGTGCAGGGCATCGGCGCCGCGCTGGTCACACCGACATCGCTGGCCCTGATCCGGGCCGCTTATCAGGAACCCGCCGCCCGGGCCCGCGCGATCGCCTACTGGGCCATGGGCGGATCGATCGCGGCGGCTGCCGGTCCGGTGCTCGGTGGAGCGCTCGCCGAGCTCGACTGGCGGCTGATCTTCTTCCTCAACCTGCCGGTCGGTGTGGCCGCGGTGCTGGTGCTACGCCGCGCCGCGGACTCACCCCGTACCGTCGTGCCGTTTGATGTGACCGGGCAGATCGCTGCGGTGCTCGCGCTCGGCGGGTTGACCTTCGCGGTCATCGAGGGCGGCGAACTCGGGTACGCCAGCCCTGCGATCATCGCCGGGTTCGTGGTCGCCCTCGGCGCCGCCGCGGTGTTCCTGATCGCCCAGGCCCGCGGCCGGCACCCGATGGTGCCGCTGGACCTGTTCCGCTCCCGGACCGTCAGCGTCGCTCTCGCGGTCGGATTCATCAACATGGTCGGCTTCTACGGCGTCGTGTTCTTGCAAAGCCTCTACTTCCAGCAGCAACGGGGTGCGTCACCGCTGCTCACCGGCCTGTTGTTCCTGCCGATGACCGGCCTGGTCGCGCTCTTCAACCCCCTTGCGGCCCGCACCGCCCACCGGTTCGGCGCCGCCGCGACGATCATCGGCGGTCAGCTGGTGATGGTCACCGGGCTGCTCGGCCTGGTGCTCCTGCCCGTCGACGCCCCGATCTGGCTGGTCGCCACCGTCATGGTGCCGGTCGGAGTCGGTGGTTCGTTCACCGTGCCGCCGACGACCGCGCTGATCCTCGACAGCGTCCCGTCACACCGTGCCGGAACCGCCAGTGGCGTCTTCAACACGTTCCGCCAGATGGGCGGCTCGCTCGGCGTCGCTGCCTTCGGCGCCGTCGTGGCCGGACAGGCCACCTTCCGGTCCGGCCTGCACATCAGCCTCACCGTCACCGCCGTCCTCATCGCACTCACCGCTGCGGCGAGCACGCTCCTGACTCGGAAGGAAAGCTAATGCGCGCCACCCTCTACGGCGGCCCCGGCGACATCACCGTCGGCGAACGCCCCGACCCACGGCTGCGGACACCCGGCGACGCGATCGTGCGCGTCACCCTCGGCTGTGTCTGCGGCTCCGACCTCTGGTACTACCGCGGCGTCAACCCGCATGCGCTGGGCCCGATCGGCCACGAGTTCATCGGCGTGATCGAGCAGGCCGGCGCCGACGTCACCGGCTTGAAACCCGGAGACCTGGTCGTCGCGCCGTTCACCTTCTGCGACGGCACCTGTGCCAACTGCGCCGCCGGATGGACCGGGAACTGCCTGAACGGCGGCTCGTTCGGCAACCACGGCGTCGACGGTGGCCAGGGCGAGTACGTCCGCGTGCCGTTCGCCGACGCGACTCTGGTCAAGGTGCCCGGCAGCGGCCACTCCGACGCGGTGATGAAATCCCTGGTGGCACTCTCCGACGTGATGTGCACCGGCCACCACGCCGCTGTCAGTGCCGGAGTCAAGCCTGGTGACACCGTCGCGGTCGTCGGGGACGGCGCGGTCGGGCTGTGCGGGGTGATCGCCGCCAAGCGACTCGGTGCCGAGCGGATCATCTCGTTGAGCCGCAACCCGGTCCGGCAGGCCCTCGCGCGTGAGTTCGGGGCGACCGACGTGCTCACCGAACGCGGCGACGACGCCATCAAACTGATCATGGAGATGACCGGGGGCATCGGCGTCGACGCCGCCCTGGAGTGCGTGGGCACCGGCGAGTCCATGGCGACTGCGTTCGGCGTGGCCCGGGTCGGCGCTGTCGTCGGCGCGGTCGGTGTGCCGCACGATTCGCTGGTTCCGTTGCAGACCGTCATCTTCCGCAACGTCGGCCTGCGCGGCGGGATCGCCCCGGCCCGTCGTTACATCCCCGAACTGCTCGACGACGTCCTGGCCGGGCGGATCAATCCCGGCCTGGTCCTGGACTACGAGACCGATCTGGACGGCATCGGCGACGCGTACGCCGCGATGCTGGAACGGCGCGCCACCAAGTCGCTCGTCCGGGTCGGCGCCGGTGTGCAGGGCGCGATGTGAGCATCAGCACCGACCACACCGGGCCTGACGCCGCGCCCCGACGTTTGCCGGCATGTGACCGGGTAGTCGAAGGCAAAGACCGAAGCCGGAGAGGGCTCCGTCGTGGGGCATGAAGCGCACAAGGTCACCATCTGATTGCTCCCCCGACCGTGATTTCTCCACAGCGAGAGGAAAAGCCGTGCACACCCTGACTCTGAACAATGGCCTCCCGATCCCGGCCATCGGCCTCGGGGTCTTCCAGACCCCGCCCGACGAGACCCGAGACGCCGTCCTGGCCGCCCTGTCGACCGGGTACCGGCACATCGACACCGCCGCCGCTTACGGCAACGAGCGGGAAGTGGGCGAGGCGATCGCCAAGTCCGGCATCGACCGCTCCGAGATCTTCATCGAGACCAAGATCTGGATCAGCGACTACGGATACGACGAGACGCTGCACGGCTTCGAGAAGAGCACCGCGAAGCTCGGCGTCGACCAGCTCGACCTGCTGATCCTGCACCAGGCCCTGCCGTCGGACTTCGACAAGACCCTGCAGGCGTACCGGGCCCTGGAGACGCTCCTCAAAGACGGCAAGGTCCGGGCCATCGGGGTCAGCAACTTCATGGTGGAGCACCTCACCGCCCTGCTCAACACGGCCACCGTGGTGCCGGCGGTCAACCAGATCGAGGTGCACCCGTACTTCGCCCAGCGTGAGGTGCAGGAACTCGGTGCCAAGCACAACATCCTCACCCAGGCGTGGTCGCCGATCGGCGGCATCACCTTCTACCGCGACAGCGAGCACACCAGCACCCTGCAGGACCCGGTGATCGGCGAGATCGCCACCGCGCACGGCAAGAGCCCGGCGCAGGTGATGCTGCGCTGGCACCTGCAGCAGGGCCGCCAGGTCATCCCGAAGTCGACCAAGCCGGCACGCATCGCCGAGAACTTCGACGTCTTCGACTTCGACCTGACCATCGAGCAGCTCGCCGCAATCGACAGCCTGGACACCGGCAAGCGCGGCGGCCCCGAGCCCGAGGCCATCACCCTGGAGACGTTCGGCCGGGCGATCCCCGAAGCCTGATCCGTCTCCCACGCGAAAACCACCAAACCGGAGGACCAATCATGCGTACGGCCACACTCGGCGACCTCGAGGTTTCCCGCATCGGACTCGGCGCGATGGGGATGTCCCACGGATACACCGGCTCCGGCAGTGATGACGCCGAGTCGATCCGCACCATCCACCGTGCCCTCGAACTCGGGGTCACCCTGATCGACACCGCGGAGATCTACGGCCCCTACATCAACGAGGAGCTCGTCGGCAAAGCGTTACAGGGCCGCCGCGACCAGGTCGTCCTGGCCACCAAGTTCGGCCTCGTCTCCCATGCCGGCGACGGCCCGTGGAACGTCGACAGCAGCCCGGACAACATCCGCACCGCCGTCGAAGGGTCACTGAAACGTCTCGGTACCGACCACATCGACCTGTACTACCAGCACCGCGTCGACCCGGGCACCCCGATCGAGGACACCATGGGCGCCCTCGCCGACCTGGTGAAACAGGGCAAGATCCGGTACATCGGGCTCTCCGAGGCCTGGATCGACACCGTCCGCCGCGCGCACGCCGTGCACCCGGTCACCGCGCTGCAGTCGGAGTACTCACTGTGGACCCGCGACCAGGAGGAGATCCTGCCGGTACTGCGCGAGCTCGGCATCGGCCTGGTGGCGTACTCGCCGCTCGGCAAAGGCTTCCTCACCGGCGCGCTGCGCACCCCGGCCGACATCGAAGCCCTCGACGACAGCGACTTCCGCAAGACCAGCCCGCGCTTCATCGGCGAGAACTTCCAGCGCAACGTACGCATCGCCGACGAGGTGAAGGCCGTCGCCGACGAAGCCGGCGCCACCCCCGCCCAGGTGGGCCTGGCCTGGCTGCTGACCAAGGGCGACGACATCGTGCCCATTCCCGGCACCAAGCGGGTGAGCCGCGTGGAGGAAAACTCCGGGGCGGACGCGGTCACTCTCACACCTGCGCAGATCGCCACCCTCGACGCGCTGCCGGTGGCCGAGGGCGGCCACCACACCGACGAACAGATGCAGATGATCGAACGCTGAACCCACGCGGGCGGACGGTCCTGGTGGACCGGCCGCCCGCAGGCTCCTCAGATCTAAAAGAACAATGGGATCGAGCGGAAGAACTGCCGGTACACCGACTCCAGATCGTGGCCGCCGTCGGGATCTTCGGTGTAGCGCAGGTTGCCGTCGTCGAAGCTGTCCGGCAGCTCTCTCATCTCGCGGATCTGCGGCTCCATCTGATATTTCGTGCCATCGTTCGATCCGACGGACGCCGCGATCAGATAGTCGTCGCGCTGATAGCCGGAGCCGCGGGCGACCTTGTCGAGGTGGGCGGCGGTCTCCTCCGGAGCGGAGGCCCCGCCAGAGTCCTGGATCACCCAGCTGTCGCCGGCCATCGGCATGAAGTACTTGACGTAGTCGAGGCTGTCGATGAAGGCGTACCAGGTCGTCACGGCGCCCATCGAGAACCCGCCGAAGGCACGATGCTCCCGCGAGGCGGTGAAGCCCGCGGCGTCGGTCGTCGGCGCGTATGTGCGATAACGGCCCTCGACAGCCGGCATCAGGTCGTTCTCCAGTTCGACGGGGAACGCCCGGTCCAGTTCCCCGGCATAGTGCAGGTCGAGGCTGGCGTTGCCGTCCGGGTAGAACGTCGGGGTCACGACGATCGTGGGCCGCATCTGCCGCTCCTCGATCATGTGGTCGAGGATGTTCTTCAACGCTGACGACTCACCGGCGCCGCCGAAGAAGCTCTCGGCGCCCATGCCCGCGCCGTGCATCAGGTACAGGATGTCGTACCGGGTGGCCTGGTCCTGCTCGTCGTACCCGGCCGGCAGATAGACGAGAGCGCGTTTGTCGATCGTCGCGTTGTCGTACCGCGTCTTGTAATCGACGCGGACCACTTCCCCCTGCTCCTGTGCCGACGTGCTCTGGAAACGGCTGAGCACGTCGGCTTCCGGAGCGCTGACGGGTTTCTCATCGCCGTCACGGGCCAGTGGAATGGCGACCAGCAGGCCCGCCACGACGACGACGCCCAGTGTCAGCAACGTCCGCGGTCTCATCACAGGTTCTCCCTACCGAGGTCGTGTTCCGGTTCAGGAAACCCGAAATCGGCGCGGCGAGGGAGTTGAGGCTGAAAGGGGTAATGGCAGGGCACCCCAAGAAAAGCGATCAGTAACCCACGGTGAAACGGGCCCGGTGGTGTGCCGGCTTCTCGATCTCGTCGGCGAACGCGATGGCGTAGTCCGCCCCGGAGATGTCGGACTTGCCGGCGGCGTCGGTGACCAGGACGTCGCCGCCGAGCCGGTAGGTGCCGGTGCGCTCGCCCGGGTTGTAGGAGCCGAAGGCGCCGGCCGGGCTGACGTAGAACCAGTCGACCGCGGTACCTGAACTCTTCAGCGCGTCGAGGACCCGGGCGTGGGCCTCGGCCTCGGGCCGGTACTCGTCCGGGAAGCCGGCGTCGAGCACACGCGGGCCGCCCTCGGCGACGAGCAGGCTGCCCGCGCCGCCGACCACACCGAGACGGGCGCCCGCTGCCGCCGCCGCGTCCAGCAGCGCGGGTACGGCCGACTCGAGGTCCGGCTCGTCGGCGTTGCGGGCGTGGATGGCGACCACGATGACGTCCGCGCCCTGCACCGTCTCGGTGAGGAACGCCGGGTCGTAGAGGGAGCCGCCGCGCACGTCGAGGCGTTCCCGCGGGGTGACCTTGCTGGTGTCGCGGGCGACACCGACAACGGTGTGGCCACGGTCGAGCAGCTCGCTGGTGATGTTGCCGCCGGCGTAACCGGTGACGCCGAGGACGACGATGGTGGACATGGTTGCTTCTTTCTCCGGGGATCGGTCTTACCAGGTCAAAGCTATGGTCTTCGACGGCGCCGGCCCGGGTATCCTGACGACCGATGATGGTCAAAAACCGACAGGATGCCGGGGCCGGCATTCCGCAGGTCGGTTTCGCCGCTCCGGCCGGCACACCACCGGGACTTGAAGTGATCCCCATGGGCAGCCTGCGCGAGCGGGCCCGGATCCGGATGGGCGACGGCGCGTTCACCCGGCCGCACCGCCCGACCTTCCATCACCTGATGACCCTCACCCAGGGCACTCTGCGGCACACCGTCGACTTCACCGAATACGCGCTCGAGCCCGGCGCGTGGCTCTGGGTGCGGCCGGGCCAGGTGCACCAGTGGGGCGACCTCACCGGGGTGGAGGGCACCCTCCTGCTGTTCGAGCAGGGTTTCCTGGACCCGGCGACCGCTGCCGCCGCCCGCGTCGACGACCCGCACGCCGGGGTCGTCCAGATCCCGGCCGGTGCGGATCGCGAGGCGTTGGACACGGCTGCCGCGCAGGTGGAGCGGCATTTCCTGTCTCTCGGCCGGCTGCCGCTGGACGCTCACCTCGCGGTCCTGCGTCACCTGCTCGCCGTCGTCGTGCTCAACCTCGCGCATCTGACGAATGCGGCCGGCAACCCCGTGCCCGAGCCCGGTGAGGCGTTCGTGCGGTTCCGTGCAGCCGTGGAGCGGAACTTCGCCCGCACCCGCCGGCTCGACGACTACGCGAAGATGCTCGGGTACTCGGCGCGTACCCTCTCGCGAGCTTGTCTCGCTGACGCGGGCATCGGTGCCAAGGAGTTCATCGACGGCCGGGTGCTCCTGGAGGCCAAGCGGATGCTCGCGCACGGCGAGCAGCCCGCGTCCAGGATCGCGGCGAATCTCGGCTTCTCCAGCGCCACCAATTTCAGCAAATTCTTTCACCAGCGCACCGCAACGTCGCCGATCGTCTTCCGCGCCGCTGTTCGCGGGCATACCGGTACAAGGCACTGAAAACAGCTTCGGCCGCGACCGTGTGATCAACACCAGTTCGAAAGCGCAATGCCCGTGGGGGTTCCTGACAGTGCCTCCCTTCTCTCATGCGCATTCGCATAGGCTGCGTAGGGACCTTTCTGAATTGCATTCGTGGCATTTCTGGGATTGTTTTTAGACCCGAATTCGAAATGGTCGTGAAACAAAACGACTTTACGTTTCCGGTGCGATCGATGTGGCTCGCCGCCCCCATCAGACGCCCGGCGACGAGCCCGTTTCCGATGGCTCGCCGCCCGGCATTCGTACCGAGGAATCCCTCTTGACGCAAAAGCTTCGAAAAGTAGTACCCGTCGCCGTCGCTGCCTCACTTGTCGCGGTCGGCCTCTCCACAGCACCGGCCTCCGCGTACAGCAGCGTCAGCACCGGTCAGAGCGACCAGTGGAACGTCAACGACGCCGCCATCCCGGGCCTGGACACCGGCAGCGTGCGCAGCACCACCGCCAACGCCCTGCTCGGTTACGGCGGTATCAGACTGCGAGTCGCCGGCGGGTCCGGCCTTCTCAACGGCGCTCTGCTGCGTGGGTTCGGGCTGACGTACGACGGCGCCGAGACCTTCTCCAGCAAGCATGCGGTCGTCATCAACGGCGTGGCAGTCCAGCGTGAACTCACCATCGACCGTGCCGACAGTTACGGCCGGTTCTTCGACACGTTCACCAATACCACCCGCAAGCCCATCAGCGTGAGCGTGGCTTTCGGCGGGCAGCTCGGATACAACACCGGCACCAACCAGAGCGCCATCGCCACGACATCCTCGGGCGACACGCGCATCAACCGCGTGGACGGCTGGGCGAGCTGGTACACGCCGTCGGCCGGCGCCGGATCGGCCAGCACCAACGGGCCGTCCGCGACCACCATCGGCACGCCGGGTTACGCCGGCAGCTTGGAGCGGACGGGCAACTTCCTGCGGGATCCGTTCGCCAACCCGCTGCCCACCTCCGGTGACGAGG
Organism: Actinoplanes lutulentus; assembly: GCF_003259845.1. Taxonomy (GTDB): domain Bacteria; phylum Actinomycetota; class Actinomycetes; order Mycobacteriales; family Micromonosporaceae; genus Actinoplanes; species Actinoplanes lutulentus. The sequence continues at coordinate 73,850 of NZ_QLMJ01000019.1, read as the reverse complement.
CCAACCACCCCGCCCTGCTCAACCGGATGGTTCTGCAGCCGGGGCAGAGCCGGTCCGTGGCGCACTTCGTCGTCACCGGCCTGTCCGAGACGCGCAACGTCCCCGGGGGTACCAGCGCACCCGCCGCGGGTTCTCAGGTCGCCGCGGTGCAGGCCACGGCCGCGGCGCTCACCGCGAAACCGGACTTCGGCGGCCTGTCGGCCGCGGAGATCTGCTCACTGGAGAACTACGACCCGTCGGCGCTGGCGAAGGCCGCCGGAGTCCGCGGAAACGTCTGTGCCGCCTCCCGTGCGAAGCGCCTGCCCGGTGCCGTGACAGCCCCGGTGACCCAGCCGACAGTGAAGACCACGTCCTCGTACGATGTGGTCGGTAAGACGATCGTCCAGCTCAAGGCCGACATGGCCGCCGGCCGGACCACCACGCAGCAGGTCGTGCGGGCCTATCTGGACCGCATCGCCGCTTACGACCAGGGACCGCTCGGGCTGCACTCGGTGCTGGCCGTCGCCCCGGACGCGATGGCGCAGGCCAAGGCCGCCGACCGGGCCCGCAAGACCGGTGACAAGCGTCCGCTGCTCGGTATCCCGATCATGGTGAAGGACATCATCGACACCAAGGACATGCCGACCACCGGCGGTTCTCTGGTCTTCGACGGTTACCGTCCCACCAAGGACGCCTGGCAGGTCGCCAAGCTGCGCGAAGCCGGTGCGATCATCCTCGGCAAGGCGAACCTGTCCGAGTTCGCCAACAGCGGCTACTTCAGTGAGAGTGCGTACGGGCAGGTCTGGAACGCCTTCGACCCGTCGCGCAGCCCGATCGGTTCCAGCGGCGGATCCGCTGTGGCGGTCGCGTCGAGTTTCGCGGCGGCGTCGCTCGGCAGCCAGACCGGTGACTCGCTGTGGGGTCCCTCGGGTGCGGCCAGCCTCGTCTCGCTGCGCGGCACCGACGGCATGCAGAGCAGCGACGGCGCCATGCCGCTGACCGTGGTCCAGGACTACGTGGGCGTCATCTCGCAGTCCCCGGCCGACCAGGCGTTGCTGCTCAACGCGGTCGCCGTCGGCAACCCCGAAGACGCGCTCGACGACGTGGCCGACGGTCAGCGCCCCCGCGACTGGACGCGCTATCTGGACGGCAAGGCGCTCAAGGGCGTGGTGATCGGTGTCCCGGCGGATGCGTTCACCGACCCGTTCGGCACCACCGAGACCAGTGCCGCGCTGCGCGCCAAGTTCGCCGCCTTCCGCAAGGCAGGCGCGACGATCAAGGAGATCACCGCGGCCCCGGCCGCTCCGGCGCGGACCTACACCGGTGACACCGGATATGAGGGGTGGCGGCAGTGGGTCGCCGCGCACCCGGACAACCCGTACCCGACGGCCGAGCAGATCATCACCAGTCCGCTGCGGCTGCCGTACAACGTCCGCAGCAGCTACACCGGTACCGGCGCGATGACGCCGGAGAATCTCGCGGCGATGCAGACGTGGCGGGCCTCGTACCGTCAGGTCCTCGCGGACTGGATGGACGAGCAGGGCGTCGACACGGTGCTCTACCCGACCGAGCTCAGCGACATCCACCTCAACGACTCGAGCGGCAACAGCTTCGGCCGCCGTGACCCGCAGTCGTCGGCTTCCGGCGTACCGACGGTGATCTTCCCGGCCGGGGTCAACGCCCACGGCCAGCCGGTCGGCTTCCAGCTGCAGGGCAAACAGTTCCAAGACCCCGAACTTCTTGGGTACGCCTACGCGTTCGAGAAGATCGCCAAGGGCCGGGTTCTGCCCGCCATCACGCCGGCGCTGCGTGCCCACCGGTAAGCACGGGTGACGCGGAAGGTCAGCGCGCAGCGCTGACCGGCCCGGACGCCGCGACCGACGCGGCGTCCGGGCTGCTGAGTCAACTCGGGCGGGGCAGGCCGCCCGCTGCCTCGGAGACGTCCATCCGTGCCTTGCGGGGATCGGGCCCGGCAATGACCGACCCGTCCGGCCGGAAGTCCGTGATCGAGTCACGGCCGATGACCTGGCGCGGCCAGAACGGCACCGTGCTGCCGTTCGGGTCACCGGTGCGCGCGAAGTTGGCCCAGTAGGTGTTGGTGACCCGTGCGACAGCGCTGTCCTGCTCCGACGGCTGCGTGCCGCGGGCGGCGAGCGTGTCGAAGACGAAGGGGATCTCCGCGGCGTGCGGTACCCCGTCCACCCACTGTGCGCGACGCGCCGTGGGGACGTACGAGAAGCGATACAGATAGGTGGGAACCCCGGCACGCGCGAAGGCTCGGGCGGTGAATCGGGCCGGCTCGGCCTGCGCGCGATCGACACCGACCTTTGTCAGCACCTGCTGCAGGGTGGCGGTGCCGTCCGGGTCGTAGACCGCACGGGCCCACTCCGCGTGCCTGCCGAACTGGGCGAACAGCGCGTCCTTGCTGTCGGCGGAGACGAAGCCGATGAAGTCGTTGCTGTTCGTGCCGATCAGCAGCGGCGCGCGTTTCTGGTGGCCGGCACGGTAGGCGCTCTCCGGGGTCTCGACAACGAGCCGGCCGTCGAGGATCGGCCCCGGATACGTCGTCGGGCCACCCGGCCCCGCGGTCTCCTGACCGCCGTCGACCACCTGCGCGGTGTCGAGCGCGCGCAGCTGGGCGACCGCCGCGGCGCCGGTGCCCTCGATGGCGTAACGCCGTGCGAAGTTGACGCCGACTGTCTCGGCCGAGACCGGATAGAACGGATCGGCCCCTTCGGCACTCAGCGGCCGGCCGGTGAGCACGCCGTCGCGCCCGCCACCGGACTCGATGATGGCCTTGTCGAAGACGCGGCGCGACAGCGGTGAAGTCAGGTGCGTGTGCACCGACACGCCGCCCGCCGACTCCCCGAAGATCGTGACGTTGCCGGCGTTGCCGCCGAACGCGGCGATGTTGCGCCGGACCCACTGCAGCGCGGCGATCTGGTCGAGATAGCCGTAGTTGCCCTTGACCTCGCCGGGTTGCTCGGCGGTCAGGCCCGGGAAGGCGAAGAAACCGAATCTGCCCAGCCGATAGTTGATGGTGACCAGCACGACGCCCTGGCGCGCGAACTGCTCACCGGAGTAGTCCGGTTGCGCGCCGCTGCCGGCGACGAAGCCTCCGCCGTGGATCCACACCATCACCGGCAGCTTGGCGCGCGCGGAGACCCCTTCCGGGCGCCAGACGTTGACGAATAGGCAGTCCTCCGATCTGCCCTGCGGCGGCGCCGCACCGAAACCCGCCTGCGCGCAGTCCGCGCCGAACTGGCCGGCGTCGCGCTCGCCGCTCCACGGCGTGGCCGGCCGAGGCGGTCGCCAGCGGTAGGCGCCGACCGGCGGCGCGGCATAGGGGATGCCCTTGAAGCTCTGCACTCCCGCGCTCGTCACCCCGCGCACGGCACCGGCAGCGGTGCGCACCACGTCCGGGCCGGCGTGCTGAGCGAGCCCGGCGGGTGGCACACCGTGAGCCGGTGGGGAACCGCAGCCTGCGAGCAGGCCGACGGCGGCGCTCATGCAGAGCAAGGCGCGGATGGGTGCTCCCGGCATCCTCTCCTCCTTCATTGAGTTCATATATACGAACTTCATTGCGTATATGTGACGTTACGCCGAGGGATAGGGATTGGTAAATCCCCCTCGGCCAACGAATCGCTGTCCATCGGAAGGCCGCATGGCCGGCGCTGGCAGACTGATGCGTATGGCGCGAGAGCAGCAGGACGGCAACGGCGGCACCGAGCTGGGGCGGTTCCTGCGGGCGCGCCGTGCCCAGGTCACTCCCGAGCGCGTGGGCATCAGCACCGGCCCGGGATGGCGCCGCATCCCCGGCCTGCGCCGGGAGGAGCTCGCCGCGCTGGCGGGGGTGAGTGTGGACTACTACACCCGGCTGGAGCGGGGCCGGGAGCACCGGCCGAGCGCCGCCGTCGTCGGCGCCCTGGCCGCGGCCCTGCGGCTGGGCCCGGCCGAGCACGGGCATCTGCTCGACCTCGCCACCAGGGCGGCCACCATGCCGCCCGCGCCGAGGACGGCGCGGCATGGTTCGGCGCCGTCGGCGGATCTCGCGCTGATGCTGGAGAACCTGCGGCCCTATCCCGCCCGGGTGCTGAGCCGCACCATGGACCTGCTGGCCGGCAACCGCGGCGGGCTGCGTACCCTGCCCGGCATCGAGGACTGGCCGGCCGGGCAGCGCAACCTAGCGCGATACGTGTTCCTGCACCCGGACGCCCGCAAGCTGTTCGCCGACTGGGACGATGTCATGAGCGGCTGCGTCGCCCGCCTGCGCGCCCTGTCCGGCCTCGAGCCGCACGCCCCGGACCTGGCCGCACTCGTCGCCGAGCTGACGGCGCAGAGCGCGGACTTCGCGCGCCTCTGGGAGCGCTACGAAGTGCGCCCGTTCGCCCTGCCGTCCAAGACCCTGCACCACCCGGAGGTCGGCACCATCACCTTGCGGGTGCAGGCCATGCAGATCGAGGGCGGCGCGGGGAGCCGGCTGGTGACGTACTTCGCCGACCCGGGCACGCCCGACCACGAGGCGCTGGTCCTGCTCGACCGCTGACAGGCCGGATGGGGGGTGTGAAATACCCCGGAAACATATTCCCGGCCAATCGGCGTCCTCCCTGGTGATCGAGCCTTCGCCTAGCGTCGTGCCTTAACCCCGGTAAAGCAGGCCTGAAACCTGCGTATCCCCGGCACGAAATTCGACAGCCCGTCCCGCGACCCCTGCCGGTCGGCGCGTCGATACCGACCCCAGCGACAGCGCGCCCACGAGCGTGCTGCCTGACCTTCGGACGCCCCGGTGACCGGATCATCTGCGGCAACTTTCTCGCCGCTGTCGAAACGGAGACAGTGATGAAACGTCGTGACTTGCTTGGCTTGAGCGTCGGCGCGGGCGCGGCGGCAGCCCTCGCGGCATGCGGCAGCTCGGGCCCGTCCAACGGCGGCGGTGGCAACACCGCCGGCGCCGCCACCTACTGGGGGCTGAGCGGGCCGCCCAGCGAGCCGCTGCGGCGCGCAGCCATCGACCGGTTCAACGCGGCCAACCCGGACACCCGGATTGACGCGCTCTACTTCCAGAACGACGCCTACAAGCAGAAGATCAAGACCTCGCTGGGTGCTGGCGAAGGCCCGTCGATGGTCTTCAACTGGGGCGGCGGGGGACTCAAGACATACGTCGAAGCCGGGCAGGTCGACGATCTGACCGACTGGTTCGCCCAGAACGCAGCGGTCAAAGACAAGATCATCCCGGCGTCGTTCGGCGCCGCGACGGTGAACGGCAAGATCTACGCGCGGCCGGTCGAGAGCATGTCGCCGATCGTCCTGTTCTACAACAAGAAGCTCTTCGACCAGATCGGCGCGCAGCCTCCGCAGACGTACGGCGAGATCCTCGATCTGGTGCCGAAGTTCAACGCCAAGGGCATCGCGCCGTTCTCGCTCGCCGGCCAGTCCCGCTGGACCAACATGATGTGGGTCGAGTTCCTGCTCGACCGCACGGCCGGCTCGGAGGTGTTCGACCGGGTCTTCGCGGGTGAGGCGAACGCGTGGTCCGACCCGGCGGTGCTGAACACCCTCACGAAGATCCAGGACCTGGTACGGGCCGACGGGTTCATTAAGGGCTTCTCCTCGATCACCGCCGACTCCAACGCCGACCAGGCTCTGCTCTACACCGGCAAGGCCGCCATGCTGCTGCACGGCTCCTGGTCGTACGGCATCCAGAAGGCCACCGGCGGCGACTTCGTCCCGAGCGGCGCCCTCGGCTACATGAACTTCCCGCCGGTCGACGGCGGCAAGGGCGACTCGAGCAACGTGGTCGGCAACCCCGGCCTGTACCTGTCGATCTCGTCGAAGGCCACCGACGCGCAGAAAGACGTCGCCAAGAAGTTCTTTTCCACCACACTGGCCGAGGACGCCGAGTTCGCGAGCTGGGTCGGCGCGGGATACGTACCGGTGCTCAAGGGAACCGACGCCCAGTTCGCCGCCGCACCGAACGCCGACTTCATCAAGTTCGTCTCCGGCACGGTGTCGCAGGCAAAGGTCTTCGCGCAGTCGTGGGACCAGGCGCTGAGCCCGACCGCGGCCGAGAACCTGCTGGACAACATCGCCAAGCTGTTCCAGCTGCAGGTCAGCCCGCAGCAGTGGGTCGACAGCATGAACGGGGTCATCGGCAAATGACGATGCTCGCTCCGCCCGCGGCACGCGTCACCGCGTTGCCGGCCGCCAGTCGCGAGCGGGGCCGCTCCATCGTCTGGATGGCACTGCCCGCGTTGGTGATGTTCCTGGCATTCGGGCTCGTCCCGCTGCTCGGCGCGCTCGCCCTCAGCTTCACCACCTGGGACAACATCAGTCCCATTCGCTACACCGGGCTGACCAGCTGGAAAGCGGCGCTCAGCGACCCCGGCCTGCCGCACGCGCTCGGGGTCACCTTCGAGATCATGATCCTCTCGTGGCTGGCACAGACCCCGATCTCCATCCTGATCGGCGTCTTCCTCGCCGCGCGTAAACGCTATCGGGGCGTGCTCGCGGTCTTCTACTTCGTTCCGTTGCTGTTGAGCTCGGCGGCCATCTCGATCACCTTCAAAGCGCTGCTCGACCCCAACTTCGGCATCGGCTCCGGCCTCGGGATCAGCGCGCTCAACCAGGACTGGCTGGGCGATTCCACCCTCGCCATCGGCGTTCTGATCTTCGTGGTGTCCTGGCAGTTCGTCCCGTTCCACTCGTTGATCTATCAGAACGCCGTCCGGCAGATCCCGGACGCGCTCTACGAGGCATCGCAGATCGACGGCGCCGGCCGGGTACGCCAGTTCTTCTCGATCACGTTGCCGCAGATCAAGTACACGATCATCACGTCCTCGACGCTGATGGTCGTCGGCTCCCTGACCTTCTTCGACCTGATCTTCGTGCTCACCGCGGGGGGACCGGGCGACGCCACCCGGACCCTGGCGCTGGAGATGTACCAGAAGGGCTTCATGGCCAACCTCATGGGCCCGGCCAGCTGTATCGCCGTGATTCTCGTCCTGGTCGGAGTGGTCCTGGCCCAGCTGCTGCGGCGACTCGGCGGCCGCGGCGACGAGAGCCAGATGGAAGGAGCGTGACGTGACGGCCCTCGACGCCGGCGTACCGAAGCGGATCGGACCGGCCGCCCGGATCCTGCGATGGAACTGGGTGGGCGGTGCCTCCGGCTGGGTCTGGCTGTTCATCGTGATGCTGCCGATCTACTGGATCGTCATCACGAGCTTCAAGACCCAGGCGAACTACTTCGTCACCAACACGTTCGCCCCACCGTCCGAGCCGACTCTGGAGAACTACCGGACGGCGATCGAGAACGACTTCGTCCGATACTTCGCCAACAGCGTGGTGGTCTCGGTCGGCGCGGTGGTCCCGGCCGTCGTCATCTCGTTCATGGCGGCGTACGCGATCGTCCGCGGCGCCCGCAACCGCTGGCTCCGGGCGATCAACTCGCTGTTCCTGACCGGCCTGGCCATCCCGCTGCAAGCGGTCATCATCCCGGTCTACCTGATCATCATCCGCCTGCAGATGTACGACACGCTGATGGCGATCATCCTGCCGTCCATCGCGTTCGCCATCCCGCTGTCCGTCCTGGTGCTGTCCAACTTCATCCGTGACGTGCCGCGTGAGCTCTTCGAGTCGATGCGGATGGACGGCGCGACCGAATGGCTCACGATGTGGCGGCTCGCGTTCCCACTCACCCGTCCCGCACTGGTCACCGTGACCATCTACAACGCGCTGGCGATCTGGAACGGCTTCCTGCTGCCGCTCGTGCTCACCCAGAGCCCCGACCAGCGCACCATGCCGCTCGCACTGTGGACCTTCCAGGGGCAGTTCGGCGTCAACGTCCCGGCCATCGCCGCGTCGGTCACCCTCACCACCATCCCCATCATTCTTCTGTACGCCGTAGGCCGGCGGCAGTTGCTCAGCGGCCTGACCGCCGGCTTCGGCAAGTAGCGGACAGCAGAATGCCGGGACGCGACCGCAGCCGGGTGGCTGTCGGTCCGTCCCGGCATCCGGGGCGTGCGATCTCAGTCCAGCTGGGAGACGACGGATTTGGTCTCGAGGTAGTTCTCCAGTGCCTCCGGTCCGCTCTCGCGGCCCCAGCCGGACTGCCGGTACCCACCGGCGGGCATGTGAGCGCCGCCGGCGCGGTGCACGTTGATGCCCACCCGCCCGGCACGCAGCCGTCGGGCGACCGAGTGCGCCAGGGCGCCGTCCCGGGTCCAGACACTGGAGGCCAGACCGTACGAGCTGTCGTTGGCCAGCGCGACGGCCTGGTCGGTGTCGGCGAAGGGCATGACGCCCAGCACCGGCCCGAAGACCTCCTCCCGCATCACCGTCATGGACTGGTCGACGTCCACCAGGACGGTGGGCTCGAAGAAGTAGCCCTGCTCGCCGGTGCGGGCGCCGCCGCTGACCACCCGGGCGCCGTCGCGCACGCCTTGACCGACGTATCCCGACACCCGGTCGAGCTGTTTCTGCGAGATCAGCGGGCCGAGCTCGGCGTCGGGATCCGAGCCGGGGCCGAGCCGCATCGCCCGGCCGGCTTCCGCCACACCGGTAACGACCTGCTCGTACACGGATTCGTGCACGAACAACCGGGTTCCGGCCGCGCACACCTGGCCGGAGTTCCAGAAGACCGCCGAGGCGGCGCCGGGGATCGCGGCCGTCAGGTCGGCGTCGGCGAACACGATGACCGGGGACTTGCCGCCGAGCTCCAGCGTCAGCTTCTTCATGTTGCCGGTGGCGGCGTGCACGATGGCCCGCCCCACCTCGGTCGACCCGGTGAACGAGATGAGGTCGACGCCGGGGTGTTCGGCCAGCGCGGCCCCTGCGCGCTCACCGATGCCGGTGACGACGTTGACCACGCCGGCCGGAACCCCGGCCTCGTGCAGGATCTGTCCCAGCCACAGCGAGGTCAGCGGAGTCTCCTCGGCGGGTTTGAGCACGCACGAGCACCCGGTGGCCAGGGCCGGGGCCAGCTTCTTGGCGGCCATGCTCAGCGGGGCGTTCCACGGGGTGATCAGCCCGGCGACGCCGATCGGCTCCCGCAACGTGTATCCCTGGATCCGGCGGTCGGCGGGGCCGAGGTCGATCGTGCGCCCGTGGATCTTGTCGGCCCATCCGGCGTAGTACCGGAACTGTGCGGCGGCCTCCAGGACCATGCTCCTGGCCTGTGCGACCGGCAGGCCGAGGTTGAGGCTCTCCAGTCGGGCCAGGCCGTCGGCACGCTCGCGCATGAGCTCACCGGCGCGCCAGAGAATCGCACCGCGATCGGTGCCGGACAAGGATCGCCAGCGCCCCTGGTCGAAGGACTGCCGGGCCGCGGTGACCGCCGCGTCGACGGATTTCGCGTCGCCGTCGGCCACCGAGGCGATGACGGATCCCGTGCTGGGGTCGAACACCGGGATGGCAGACGCCGGTGTCGTCCAGTCTCCGTCGATGAGCATGCCGATGGGATCGCCACCCGGGCTGAACGGTGGGAGCGGGGCACTCGTGCGCGAGGACATCAGAGTCGACCACACCTTCCGTCAAGTTCTTTATTACGAACTAGTGATCGCTATATCGACATGCTTACACCCGGAAAACACCGTGTCAACGACCCGCCGGTCGGGGTGGGTGGCGCCCCGGCCGGCGGGCGTTGACAGTCCTGGCGGCGTCAACCTAGGGTCGTGGTTGTAAATGCGTACTGTGGTTCGTATTTACGAACGGTCAAAAGGGTTGCGCGACTACGGAGGCTGAGATGACCGCCCTTGAAGGTGTGAAGGTGATCTGCCTCGGCCAGTTCTACTTCGCGCCGTACTGCAGCATGCTGATGGCGCGTCTCGGCGCCGACGTCATCAAGATCGAGTCGCCGGAGGGTGACCCGTACCGGCGGCTGCCCACCCTCGCCGCCGACGGAGAGCCACTGCAGTTCCGGTTCCTCAACTCCGGTAAGCGCACCATGCGCCTCAACCTCAAAGCCCTCGAGGGCCAGGAGGTACTGCGCAAGCTGGTCAGCACGGCGGATGTGCTGGTCCAGAACCTCTCGCCGGGCGCGATGGAGCGGTTCGGACTGGGCTACGACCAGCTCAGTGCGATCAATCCGGGGTTGGTGATGGCGTCGGGCACGGGGTTCGGGTCGTTCGGTCCGTACGCTGGTGAGCCGGCGATGGATCTGACGATCCAGGCCCGGACGGCGATCATGAGCACGACAGGTTTCGAGGACGGCGCGCCGGTGCGTACCGGCCCGTCGGTGGTTGATTTCATGGGTGGCACGCATCTGATCGCCGGCGTGCTGGCGGCGTTGTTCCAGCGCACCCGCACCGGCCGCGGCCAGCACGTCGAGGTGTCGTTGCAGGATGCGATGCTGCCGTCGCTGACGTCCAACATCGCCGGGTTGCTCAGTCCGGGTGTGGTGAGCCGGGAGCGCACCGGCAACCGGCACGGTGGCATGTCGGTGGCGCCGTACAACGCGTACCCGGCGGCTGATGGCTGGGTCACGATCCTCTGTCCGACCGACGCTCATTGGCGGCGGCTGTGCGGCCTGATCGGTGATCCGGAAACCGCGGATCCGCGGTTCGCGGACATGGCCGGACGCTGCGAACACATGGATGCCGTCGACACCCTGGTCGGTGCGTGGACCTCGGGGCTGAGCAAGGCGGAGATCGAGGCGGTGCTGAAGGCCGCGAGGATTCCGTACGCGCCGGTCGTGACCCTCTCCGAGCTGCTGGACGATCCGCACGTGCGGGCCCGCGGCGTGCTGCACGAGGTCAGCGACGAGCGGGGCACGTTCACCACGCTGGGCAGCCCGCTGGTGCTGTCCGGCTCGCCGATGGTCGAACCGGTGCGCGCCGGGCGGCTCGGTGAACACACCGACCAGGTGCTGCGCGACGAACTCGGCCTGAGCACCGACGAGATCGCCAAGCTGCACGAGACCGGCGTCGTCTGAGCCCGAGCACAAGGAGCCGAACCATGACAGTGCACGCCCGGATCGCCGTCCTCCCGCCGCACGGGCACACCCTCGAACTGCACGACGTGGACCTGGCCGCCGGCCCGTACGAGGTCGTCGTCGAGCAGCGGGCCTTCGGTGTCTGCCACAGCCAGCTCGACCGGATCTTCGACCCCGGCCGGAGCGCGGCCATGGTCCTCGGGCACGAGTCGATCGGCACGGTCGCCGCGGTGGGTGACGAGGTCACCTACGTACAGCCGGGCGACGAGGTGGTGACCACCTGGATTCCGCGGACGCCGCTGCTGGGCCGGGCACCGGCGCCCACCGCGGTGATCCTCGCCGACGGTACGAAGGCGACCACCCACAACACCTTCACCTGGGGAACCCATGCGCTGGTCGACGAGCAGTACGTGGTGAAGGCGGCCGGTCTGTCGCGAGACCTCGGCGCGATCATCGGCTGCGCGCTGATGACCGGCGCCGGCGCGGTGATGAACACCGCCGCTGTCGAACCCGGCCAGAGCGTGGCAGTCTGGGGCGCCGGCGGCGTCGGGCTCTGCGCCCTGGCTGCCGCGTCGATCCTCGGCGCGAACCCGGTCATCGCCGTCGACATCGACGACGACAAACTGAAACTGGCCCGCAGCTTCGGTGCCACCGACGTCATCAACGCGGTGACCGGTGATCCGGTCGAGACGATCCGCGCACTGACCGCCCACCCGGACGGCACCCGCGGCGTCGACGTCGCCCTGGACTGCACCGGCCGCGGCGCGAACATCCCGATCAGCCTCGCCGCGGTCCGGCCGGGTATTCGCGGTACCGGCATCCGCGGCGGTGCCGACATCCTCGTCGGCATCCCGCGTACACCGTTCCTCCTGGACAGCTTCGACCTGCTCAACGGGGAGAAGAGCCTGATCGGCTGCGTCGGCGGCAGCTGCGACCCGGTCCGGGACTTCGCGACCTTCGCCGGCTGGGCGGCCGGCGGCCGCTTCGACGCGGCCGCGCTGGTCACCGACCGCTACGCCCTCGATGAGCTGAACACGGCCGTGGCCGACCTGCACGCCGGCCGGGTCGGCGGCCGCGCGGTCGTGGAGCTCTGACCGGCGTGGACGCCGACCTCGACCTGCGCCACGTGACCCCCGCGTTCCGTACCTTCTGCGGAGCCGGCGCGCTGCGGGCACTGCCCCGCGAGCTGGACCGGGTCGGCGCGCGCCGCGCGGTCATCGTCTGCGGGCCCTCGCTGTCGCGGCAGGCCGGCACCGTGCAGCGGCTCACCGACGTGCTGGGCGACCGGCTGGCCGCGCTCTTCGCCGAGGTACGGGCACACAGTCCGCTGCCGTCCGTGCTGGCAGCCCGCGACGCGCTGGCCACCCACGACGCCGACGCGATCGTCGCCGTCGGCGGCGGCTCCGCGGTGGTGACCGCCCGAGCCGCCGCCGTCCTGCTGGCCGAGCAGGCCGGCGTCCACGACCTGTGCACGCGGCGCGCCGCGGACGGCAGGCTGATCAGCCCCCGGCTGTCGGCGCCGAAACTGCCGCAATGGGTGGTGGCTACCACCCCGACAACCGCCTACGCCAAAGCCGGCGCCGCGGTCCGCGACCCGGTCACGGGGGAGCGGCTGGCGCTCTACGACCCGAAGGCCCGCGCTCAGGGTGTGATCCTGGACCCGGCGATGGCGCTGACCGCCCCCGCGGAGCTGACCTGGTCGGCGGCGCTCAACGTGTTCGCGATGGCCGTAGAAGGGCTGACCTCACGGACCGCCGACCCGCTCGCCGACGCGCTGCTCTCCCATGCTCTGCGCACCGTGGTGACCTGGCTGCCCGGTACCCGCACGCAACCCGGCCAGGCTCAGCCGCGCCTGCACCTGATGCTCGCGGCCCTGATGGCCGGGCAGGGCAGCGACGCCACCGGAGGCGGCCTGGCCCAGGCGCTGTCGCACGCGATCGGCCCGCGGTCATCGGCGGCCAACGGAGTGGTCGAGGCGCTGCTGCTGCCGCACGCGCTGCGCTTCGCCGCGGACGCGATCGACGACCGGCTGACCGCGATGGCCGGCTACCTCGGCCTCGCCGACCACAAGCCGGACGCAGTGATCGCCGAGATCGAACGGCTGCTCATCGCCTTCGAGGTGCCGCAACGGCTGCGTGAGGTCGACGTCTCCGCCCCGGACCTGCACGCCGCCGCCACGCACGCCATGGACGACTGGGCGCTGTCCGCCGCGCCGCGCGTGCCCGGCGCCGAGGACGTGCACGCCCTCCTGAACGCCGCCTGGTGACACCGATTCCACGGGGAAGGACTCCCATGACGACCACCGACACGAATTTCGGCAAGGAACTGGCCACCGGCAAGTTCACCGACCAGATGCTCACCGACATGCGTAACCTGATCGGCACCGAGCTGCGTACCGACGCCTGCGTCAACAACGAGTACGCGACCCGGCTCGCCATTCTCCGATTCGCGGAGGGCATCGGCGACGACAATCCGCTCTGGACCGACGAGGCGTACGCCGCCGCGGGCCCGTACGCAACGATCGTCGCTCCACCGAGCTTCATCTTCGCCTGCCTCGGCTCGGTCCAGGTGGGCTGGCGAGGGCTGGGCGGATTCCATGCCGAGACCGACATAACCTTCCACGCGCCGATCCGGGTCGGCGACAAGATCACCGCGCGGGTCTGGTTCGACGGCTTCGACGATCCGGTCGAGAGCGCCTTCGGCGGACGCCGGATCAAGGACTACCTGCGCCAGGAGTACTGGAACGGCGACGGGCAGCTCGTCGCGCGCTTCATCTGCTCCCGGATGCGCTTCGAGCGCGGCGAGATGCAGAAACGCCGCGGCTCCCGGGCGATCGAGTTGCCCCACCCGTGGACCGAGGAGCAGCTCGCCGCCGTCGAGGAGGACATCCTCGCCGAGTCGCCGCGCGGTGCCCAGCCCCGGTACTGGGAGGACGTGCGGATCGGCGACGAACTGGACACCATCACCAAAGGCCCGATCGGGCTCACCGACGAGATCGCCTACGTCGCCTCGGGCGCTGCGCCGATCCCGCGGCTGTCCGCGCACGGGGTGGCGCTGCGCCGGTACCGCAAGCACCCGAAGTGGGCGTTCCGCGACCCGAACACCCATGCCCTCGAACCGGTGTACTCGGTGCACTACAACGACTACGCCGCCCGGCTTCAAGGAGCGCAGGTCGCGTACGACGTGGGCATCCAGCGCACCTGCTGGCAGATCCACTCGCTGACCCACTGGATCGGCGATGCCGGCCGGGTCAAGGCCGTCCACGGGCAGTACCGCGCGCACGTCTACCTCTCCGACGTCGTCCGGCTGGGCGGCGCCGTGGTGGGCAAGGAGATCGACGCCGACGGCGACGCGGTGATCCACCTGGAGACGCGGGCGATCAATCAGCGCGATCAGAACTGCATGCCCGGTACCGCCACCGTCGTCCTGCCGCGACGGGAGGTACAGCCGTGAGCCACGGTGTGGTCTGGGGCGACGCGATCGGCGTCGAGCTGGTGCACGGCGTGCCGATGCGCACCTACACCGACAGGCCACGTGACGTGGCCGGCCTGCTCGATCTGGCCGGTCGATGGGGAGAGCGCCCGCACGTCGTGCAGGGCGACACCGTGCTGAGCTTCGAGCAGCTGCGCCACGCGGCGCTGGCCAAGGCGGCCGAGCTCGCCGGCCACGGCGCCGGCCGCGGCGACCGGATCGTGCTCCTCGGATTCAACAGCCCCGAGTGGATCATCAACTTCTGGGCGGTGGTGAGCCTCGGGGCGGTGCCGGTGCTCGGCAACGCCTGGTGGAGCCGCCACGAGCTGGCGGACTGCCTGACCACGGTCGGTCCCGCTCTCGTGCTCGCCGATGCCCGCGCGTCGCGGAATCTGCCCGCGGACGCTGCGGTCGTGCCCTGGCGCTGCGTGATCTCCAGCGAGTCGATGCCGGCAGAGGCCATCGACCACGACGAGGACGAGCCCGCCGTGCTCGTGTTCACCTCCGGGACCGCGGGCCGCCCGAAAGCGGTGGTGCTGTCGCACCGCTCGCTGCTCTCCGGGCTGCACATGCTGCTGCATGTCACGAAGCGGCTGCCCCAGCTGGTGGACGACGCGACCGGTGACGCGGGGCTGCACACCGGGCCGATGTTCCACATCGGTGGCATCCAGACCCTGCTGCGCGCCATCGTGGTCGGCGACACCCTGGTCATGCCGGCCGGGAAGTTCGAGCCGGGCGAGGCGCTGGCCCTCATCGAGCGGTGGCGGATCGCCCGGTGGAGCGCCGTGCCCACGATGGTCTCGCGGGTGCTCGAACACCCCGACCGGCTCCGTCGCGACCTGAGCTCACTGCGGTCGGTCACGGTCGGCGGGGCGCCGGTGCACCAGGAGTTCCTCGCCCAGCTCCGCGGCGGGCTGCCCGGTGTCGATCCGCGGGTGGCGACGGGGTGGGGCCTGACCGAGAACGGCGGGCAGGCCACCGCGGCATCCGGGCGTGACACCCGTGAGCGTCCGGGCTCTTGCGGCCGCCCGCTGCCCCTGGTGGAGCTGGAGATCGCCGGAGAGGACGGCGAGATCCTGGTCCGCAGTCCCACGCAGATGATCGGGTACTTCGGGCACGACGGGTCCCCGATCGACGCACAGGGCCGGCTGCACACCGGCGACCTGGGCCACCTGGACGCCGACGGGTACCTCTGGGTCACCGGACGGGCCAAGGACATGATCATCCGAGGTGGGGAGAACATCGCGCCCGCCGCCGTCGAGCAGGCGCTCGCCGCATTGCCCGGCGTGATCGAGTCGGCCGTTTTCGGCGTGCCGTCCGCGGAGTTCGGCGAGGAGGTCATGGCCGTTGTCGTCGTCGAACCGGGCCGTACCGCCGAGGAGCTGGGAGAGGGGCTGCGTACCCGGGTCGCCTCGTTCGCGGTGCCCAGCCGATGGTGGTTACGCCACGAGCCGCTGCCCACCACCCACTCCGGGAAGATCGACAAGAACCAGGTCGCCGTGCAGGCCCGCGCGGAGCTGCCGGCCGGCGGAGGCCGCTCATGAGCCGCCTGGTCGGTATCTCCGGGATCGGCCGGGTGGCGTTGCTGGAACTGCGCCGCCCGCCGAACAACTTCTTCGACGAGGAGTTGCTCACCGAGCTCGGTGACGCGCTGCAGGACCTCGACCACGACGCCGCGGTGTCATGCGTGGTGCTCTGCTCGCAGGGCAAGCACTTCTGCGCGGGCGCCGATCTGCGCGGCATGGGGGAGGCCGGGATCCGCCGGATCTACCGTCAGGCGTTCCGGGTGTTCTCCGGCCGCAAACCGATCGTGGCCGCGGTGCAGGGCGCCGCCGTCGGTGGTGGCCTCGGCCTGGCGATGGCGGCCGACTTCCGGGTCGCCGCGCCGAAGGCACGGCTCACCGCGAACTTCGCGCGCCTCGGATTCCATCAGGGGTTCGCGTTGTCGGTGACGCTGCCACGGGTGGTCGGCGAGCAGCGCGCCGCCGAGCTGCTCTACACCGGCCGGTCGGTGAGCGGGGAGGAAGCGGCGGTGATCGGGCTCTGTGACGAGGTCGCGGAGGATCCCCGAGCCGGTGCTCTCGCCCTGGCCGAACGGATCGCGTCGTCCGCACCGCTGTCGCTGGTCGCGATCCGGGCGACGCTACGGCGGCGTCTGGTTCCGGAGGTCTCGGCGGCGCTGGACGTCGAAGCCACCGCGCAGGCGGCGTTGCTGGGCACCGCGGACTTCACCGAGGGCGTGGCGGCCGCGGGGGAGAGGCGCCCACCGCAGTTCGTGGGTTCGTAGCGCCGGCCTCCGTTGACGGGGATCAGGTGGGCGCTCTAGCGTGAGAATAAATCGTCAATACGATCAGCTATTCGTATATGCGACATCAAGGAGGTGTTTGATGATCGAGCGCGACAAGATCTTCATCAACGGGACGTGGGTCGCGTCCACCGGTGCCGATCGCCTGACCGTGATCAACCCGGTGACCGAGGAACCGGTCGCCTCCATCCCGGCCGGCTCGGCCGAGGACGTCGACGCGGCCGCTCGGGCCGCCGCGGCGGCGTTCCCGGCCTGGTCGCGGACCACCGTCGAGGAGCGGCTGGCGCTGCTCGACAAGCTCACGAAGCTCACCGCCGAGCGGTCCGACGAGATCGCCCGCGCGATCGTCGCTGAGATCGGCCAGCCCTACAGCATCGCCCAGGAGTCCCAGGCGGCCGCCGCCGTGGGGGACCTGCGCAGCCTCGCGGAGAGCCTGACGCAGGTGGTCTGGGAGGAGAGGGTCGGCAACACCGTCGTCGCCCGCGAGGCGGCCGGTGTCGTCGGCGCGATCACCCCGTGGAACGGGCCGATGCGCATGGTCTGCATGAAGGCCGGTGCAGCCCTCGCCGCCGGGTGCACCGTCGTACTCAAGGGCACCGAGGTCGCACCGCTGAGCTCGTTCATCTTCGCCGAGATGGTCGCCGAGGCCGGCCTGCCGGAGGGGGTCTTCAACCTCGTGTCCGGCACCGGACCGGACATCGGCGAGGCGATCGTGACTCATCCCCTGGTCGACATGGTCTCGCTGACCGGTTCGGTCCGGGCCGGGCGCCGGGTGATGGAACTGGCCGCCCAGGGGATCAAGAAGGTCGCGTTGGAGCTCGGCGGCAAGTCCGCCAACGTGATCCTCCCGGACGCCGACCTCGAGCGGGCCGTCGAGGTGGGCATCGAGGACGCCTTCCGCAACTCCGGCCAGGTCTGCGGCGGCCTGTCCCGCGTGCTGGTCCCGCGGGCCCGGCTCGCCGAGGCCGAGCAGATCGCCGTCCGCAAGGCGGAGAGTTACGTGCTCGGCGACCCCTTCGACCCGGCCACCACGCTCGGCCCGGTGGCCAACGCCATCCAGCGGCAGCGCATCCGCGACTACATCCACGCTGGTCTGGAGGACGGCGCCCGCCTGCTGACCGGCGGCGTCGAGGCGCCCGACGGCCTCGACCGCGGCTTCTTCGTACGCCCGACGGTGTTCTCCGGCGACAACAACTCCCGCATCGCCCGCGAGGAGATCTTCGGCCCGGTCGTCGTGATCATTGGATACGACGACGAGGACGACGCCTTCCGGATCGCCAACGACACCCAGTATGGTCTGGCCGGCGCTATCTGGGCCGGCGACGAGGCCCGTGCCCGTGAGCTGGCGAAGAGGCTGCGGGCGGGGCGCATCCGCATCAACGGCTCACCGGTCAACGCGCGGGCCCCGCACGGCGGATTCAAGCTCTCCGGCATCGGCCGGGAGTTCGGGCGCTACGGCATCGAGGAATTCCTCGAGTACAAGTCGATCGGCTGACCAGATGATCGTCGTCAACGCCCGGTCCAGCGCCGGACCGGCCGAACGGTTCCGGGCCACCCGCATCGACCGCCGCGATCCCGGCCCGGCCGACGTGCTCATCGACATCGCGTACTCCGGGATCTGTCACACCGACGTGAGCCGGACCCGCGGCGAGTTCGGCACCACGATGTACCCGATCGTGCCCGGCCACGAGATCGCCGGGATCATCGTGGCGACCGGCCCGGAGGTGACCCGGTTCGCAGTCGGCGACCGGGTCGGCGTCGGCTGCCTGGTCGACTCGTGCCGGCAGTGCGACTACTGCCGCGCAGGGCTCGAGCCGTACTGCCGGCGCGACCACATCCGCACCTACAACTCGATCGGGCGCGACGGCCAGAAGACGCTCGGCGGCTACAGCGAGAAGATCGTCGTGGACGAGGCCTACGTCGTGCGCATCCCCGATGCGATCCCGCTGGCGAACGCGGCCCCCCTGTTGTGTGCCGGCATCACGCTCTACTCGCCGCTGCGGCACTGGCAGGCCGGGCCAGGCAAGAAGGTCGCGATCCTCGGTTTCGGCGGTCTCGGGCATGTCGGCGTATCCATCTCGGCGGCCCTCGGCGCGCACACCACTGTGTTCGAGCTGACGATGGACAAGCAGGCCGACGCGCTCAAACGCGGCGCTGAGGACTATCGGCTGAGCACCGATCCGGCGATCTTCACCGAGTTCGCCGGCGCCTTCGACCTGATCGTCTCGACCGTGCCGGCCCCGATCGACTACGACGCCTTCCTGGGCCTGCTCGCCCTCGACGGCACGATGGTGATGCTGGGGGTGCCGAAGAAGCCGATCACCCTCGACGTCTTCTCCCTGCTCTACAACCGCCGCTCGCTGGCCGGAACGCTGGTCGGCGGCATCGCCGAGACCCAGGCGATGCTCGACTTCTGCGCCGAGCGCGGCATCCACGCCGACGTCGAGATCATCAGCGCCGACGAGATCGACGACGCCTACGACCGCGTCGCCGCCGGTGACGTCCGATACCGGTTCGTCATCGACGTCCGCACCATGGCGAACGGCTGACACGAGGAAGGTGCGAGCCCGTGGAAATGACCCTGCAGGAGAAGGCCGCTCTGTGCCTGGGCTCCACCTTCTGGCACACCGCGCCGGTCGAGAGACTCGGCGTCCCGGCGATCGTGCTCTCGGACGGCCCACACGGGCTGCGCCGCCAGCCGGACGGCAATCAGGCCGGCATCTCCGGCGGCCTGCCCGCCACCTGCTTTCCCACCGCGTCCGCGCTCGGCTCCTCCTGGGATCCCGATCTCGTCCGGCAGGTCGGCGCGGCGATCGGCGCGGAGGCTCGTGCCCAAGGAGTCGCCGTGCTGCTCGGCCCCGGCGTCAACATCAAACGCTCGCCGCTGGGCGGCCGGAATTTCGAGTACTTCTCCGAGGACCCCCTGCTGTCCGGAGTCCTCGGAGAAGCCCACGTCACCGGCGTGCAGAGCCAGGGTGTCGGCGCCTGCGTCAAACACTTCGCCGCCAACAACCAGGAGACCGATCGGCTGCGGGTCAGCGCCGACGTCGACGAGCGCACGCTGCGCGAGATCTACCTGCCCCACTTCGAACGCATCGTCACCCGGGCGAAGCCGTGGATGGTGATGTGCGCCTACAACCGGATCAACGGCGTCCACGCCAGCCAGCACAGGTGGCTGCTCACCGACGTGCTGCGCGACGAGTGGGGCTTCGACGGGGTCGTCGTCTCCGACTGGGGCGCCGTCGGTGACCGGGTCGCCGCGCTCGCCGCCGGCCTCGATCTGGAGATGCCACCGAAGCTCGGGGTCAGCGACGTGGCGCTCGTGGAGGCCGTCCGAGACGGCAGCCTCGACGAGAAACTACTCGATCTCGCGGTGTCGCGGATCCTGCGGCTGATCGAACGAGCCGGGCCGCGACCAGCACCGGCCGATGTCGACACCGGCGCCCACCACGCACTCGCGCGCACCGCCGCCGCCGACTGCGCCGTCCTGCTCAAGAACGACCTCGGTCTGCTGCCGCTGCGGCCTGTTGCTGGCGACACGATCGTGGTCATCGGGGAACCTTTGCGTTACCAGGGGGCAGGTAGCTCTCAAGTCAATCCGACCCGGATCGACGACCTTGTGATGGAACTGCGCGCGGCGTTGCCTCCGGGCGTACCCCTCAGATCTGCCGAAGGCGGCGAAACGGCCGTGACCCTGGCCGCTGAGGCCTCCGCCGTCGTGGTCTTGATGGGATTGCCCGCCAGCGACGAGTCCGAGGGCGCCGACCGTCAGCACATGGATCTGCCCACCAACCAGATCACGCTGCTGAAACGCCTCGCTGAGGTCAACCCGAACCTGGTGGTGGTGCTGAGTAACGGATCCGCGGTACATCTGCGGCCCTGGGACCGGTACGCCGGCGCGATCCTGGAGACCTGGCTGTCCGGTCAAGCTGCCGGCGGTGCCGTCGCCGACCTGCTCCTCGGCGTCGTCAATCCGTCCGGGCGGCTCGCCGAGACCCTGCCGGTACGACTGGAGGACAACCCGTCGTACCTCAACTTCCCCGGCGAACACGGACACGTCCGCTACGGTGAAGGCGTCTTCGTCGGCTACCGCGGCTACGACGCCACCGGCCGGGACGTCGCCTACCCGTTCGGGCACGGCTTGTCGTACACCAGCTTCGGCTACCACGACCTCACCGCCGCCGTCATCGGGAGCGCCGACAGCGATGACCTCGACCTGACCGTCACATGCCGGATAACCAACACCGGTGACCGGTTCGGTAAGGAAGTCGTCCAGCTCTACGTCGGCGCCCCACCGTCATCTGTCGCGCGGCCGGTACGTGAACTCAGAGCATTCACCAAGGTCACCCTGGAACCTGGCGCCGGCGTGACGGTGACGTTTCACCTTCAAGCCCGTGACCTGTCGTACTGGTCGACCCGGGATCGGCGGTGGCTGCTGGAAGGCGGCACCTTCCCGATCAGCGTCGGCTCGTCATCGCGGGACCTGCGCCTCACGGTCGACGTCCACATTCCGGCCGCACCCGCCACGGTGCCGCTGACCGCCGGGGCGACACTGCGGGAGTGGCTCGCCGATCCGGCCGCGGCGGCAGCGCTGCGAAGCGCCATCGGAGCCGACGCCGCCGGCAACCCGAGGGGCGTGCTCGGCGATCCAGAGCTGATGACTATCATCGGCGACTTTCCGCTGTCCACCTTGACCGCGTTCCCCCGCTTGGGTATCACCCCCGAGGTGCTCACCACTGTGAGCGCGTCCTTGAGAACAGAAGACACCGGCAGCGGGCCGTAAGCGCAGAGCTGGCCGGGTGGCCGGGCAGGCCCGCCCGGCCACCCGGCCAGCGTTCACGCGGCTGCCGTCCTGCCGTTCACGCGGGGGCCTGCGTCCACGGCGACGATCTGACGTGTCGATCATCGGCAGCCCGGTAATCGTGGACGGCCGCCGGGCAAACAGGGAGGCCCTGCGCAAAGGGGTACCGACAGTAACCCTCTCCGGCGTCCCGGCGGCGCCAGCCGGAGACCGGCGGTCCGGCCTGCTCGACGCTACGTCCGCAGCAGCCGGACCTGCGGGTTCTGTCACTACCCTGATGTCGCCGGGGCGGGGAACCGCAGGATCCGGTCGTCGCCGCCACGGACGTCGCCGCGGCCGTCAGTGTTCGACGTGGTCACCCAGAGCGCACCGTCCGGGGCGACCTCCACCGTGCGCAGCCGCCCATAGGTCCCGGTGAGCTGGGCGACGGGCTCGCCGATGGTGTCGCCGTTGAGTGGCAGGGTCCAGAGACGCTCGCCGCGCAGACCGGCCACGTAGGCGGTGTTGCCGGCAATGGCCATGCCGGAAGGGGATGCGTCGCGGACCGGCCAGGTGACCAGCGGATTGGTGTAGCGCCCACCGGCCGTGTCACCTTCGCCTTCGACATCGGGCCAGCCGTAATTGCTGCCGGGCCGGATGAGGTTGACCTCGTCGAGTTCGTTCTGGCCGAACTCGGTCGCGAACAGCCGGTCGTCGGCGTCCCAGGCCAGGCCCTGGACGTTGCGGTGCCCGAGGCTGTAAACCGGGGAGCCGGCGGTGGGGTTGCCGGGCGCAGGACCACCGTCCGGGGTCAGGCGCAGGATCTTGCCGTTGGGGCTGTCCGGGTTCTGGGAGCGGGTGGTGTCGCCGGCGTCGCCGGTGCCGGCGTAGAGCATGCCGTCGGGCCCGAAGGCGATGCGCCCGCCGTTGTGGTAACTGGCGTTGGCTATGCCGTCGAAAACGACCTCGGGGCTGTCGCCGCCGCCGTCGAGCCGGAACCGGATGATGCGGTTGTCGTCGTCGGCGGTCAGGTACGCGTAGACCAGGTTGTCGTTGGCGAACTCGGGAGAGACGGCGATGCCGAGCAGGCCACCCTCGCCGACCGCGGCGACGCCGGGCACCTCAGCGACCGGGCGGGGATCACTACCAGGTGTCAGGCGCAGGATCCGGCCGCCGTCCCGCTCGGCGATCAGCGCATCGCCGCCGGGAAGAAAAGCCAGCCCCCAGGGCACGTCGATGCCGCCCGCCACTTCTTCGGCGGTGCCCAGGTCGGGCGTTGCGGACGGCGAGCTGGCCGCGGTACTGGTCACTACGGCGCCGGCCCGGGAATCGTCGCCGTTACCGCACGCCGCGGTGGTCGCGGCCACCAACGCGATGATCGCCGTGCCGGTCCACAGATTCGTGCGCATCCGTCTCCTTCTCGGTGGTTGAGGGGTTACGGCGAGCGCCCCGAGGCCAGCTCATCAGGGCGGTCCGAAAAATGGTGTAAAGGATCAGCGGCTGCTCTCAGCCAGCTGCAAGAATCGCATCGGCTGACTCAGGCGCCAACTGCTCGACGAATCGGACCCACTCATCACCTCGAATCTGATGAAAGTTGGGCGTTCGCGGAACGGTAATACCGTGCTGCAAGGCGGGGTCGACCCCGCCTTGCAGCACCCGTGACGAGGACATCTTGACAGACGTTCCTCTTCCGCCACGGGCTTCAGGCGTGAGGTCAGCCGCGCAGCGGCGTCCCCGTTCGGGCGACGGGCGGCGAGGTGCCGGCTGCGGAGGGCGAATAGGCCGGGTGGCGGCGGGGAGGCTCTCTATCGGCCCGCGATTGTAGGCACTTTGCTGGTGCGCTGGGAGGCACTGACAGGGTCCCCCAGAAAACAACCCGGTTATCGGTTGCCATTCTTCCCTTCGCCTTCTCATCTGTGCAGCCAGGATGCATCGAACTGTGTCTGAGCGTCTATTGTTCTAGTTTGTTCAGACACAAGAAACTCACAGCCGCCGACTTGAATTGCTGTTCGTATTCGGCAAATCTATGCAGGTCCAATAAGGACGATCATCGATGGGAGCCCGCTATGCGCCTGTCTCTTCGCCCTCTAGTTCCTGCCATTGTTGCCGGCCTGTTGGCCGGCCTGTTTCTCAGCGCCCCGGCCGAGGCGGCACCGCCCGGCATCCCCAGCAGAGCAACCGCGCAAACCTACCTGAACTCGCTGACCGTGGCCGCCGAGGCGAACGCCGGTACCTACGATCGTGACCTGTTTCCGCACTGGATCACCATCAGCGGTGCTTGCAACACGCGGGAGACCGTGCTCAGACGCGACGGCACCAACGTCGTCACCAACTCATCCTGCGCGGCAACATCGGGCACATGGTTCTCCCCTTATGACGGTGCCACCTGGACCGCGGCATCCGATGTCGACATCGACCACGTGGTCCCGCTCGCCGAAGCATGGCGATCGGGCGCCAGCACATGGACCACCAGCCGCCGGCAGTCCTTCGCCAACGATCTGACCCGCCCGCAGCTCATCGCCGTCACCGACAACGTCAACCAGGCCAAGGGCGATCAGGACCCGTCCACCTGGCGGCCGTCGGTCGTCTCGTACCGGTGCACCTACGCTCGGATGTGGATCGCGGTGAAGTACTACTGGGGGCTGACGCTGCAGTCCTCGGAGAGGACCGCGTTGCAGACACTGCTCAACACCTGCAGCTGAGCCGCCGCGCCAGGTTGATCGATTGCAATCCCGGCGATCGATCAACCTGGCGCACGGTCGGCGCCGGGGCGAGCGGCACCCGGCAAGATGGACCTACCCCGGCACCTCGGCGGGCGACCCGGGGCGAATGCGAGCCCGGTGGTGGTGCTGGCCAACGGCACCGCGGTGCGCCTGCAGCCCTGGGACCGGCATGCCGGAGCGATTCTGGGAGACCTGGCTGTCCGGGCAGGCGGCCGGCGGTGCCGTCGCCGACCTGCTGCTCCAGCAGTGCGGGCAGTTGCAGGCCACGCGCTCACACGTCATCACATTCCGAAGCGCGTTCGACCGTGGCGGGTCACGGCAATGGGTTGACGTCAGGCACCGGTTCCCCGCCTGTCCGGCCGGGGGTGGGCAGCCACATGACGAAGGTGCTGCCCACGCCGAGGACGGAGAACGCTTTCACCTGGCCGCCGTGTGATTCCACGATCTGCCGGACGATGGCGAGGCCGAGCCCGGTGCGCCGCTGGCGGGCCGAGCCGTTGCCGTCGGCGCCGCGCCAGAACCGGTCGAACACCCGGGGCAGGTCGTCGGCGGCGATGCCGGGTCCTTGGTCGGTGACGGCTAGCCATAGCCAGGAGCCGGTACGGCCGGTGCCGAGGGTGACGGTGGAGCCGGTCGGCGCCAGCCGTACGGCGTTGGACAGCAGGTTGCCGGCGGCGCGGCGCAATCCGTCGGCGTCGCCGGTCATCGGCAGCCCGCCGGCGGTCCGGTAGCGCAGGTGCAGTGGGCGCTCGGGCAGGAACGACTCCTCGCCGGCCTCGTGGGCGACAGTGGTGAGGTCGAGTTCGGTGTCGTTGTGGGCGTCGGCGTTGCGCCGGGCGGTGGCGAGTAGGTCTTCTACCAGGCTCGACATGCGGATGGTGGCCCGGTCGACGACGGCGACGGCCCGGGTGCGTTCGTCGTCGGTCGCGTCAGCGGCGGTCAGGGTGGCGTCCAGGTGGGTGCGGATGATCGCGAGTGGGCTGCGAAGTTCGTGGGAGGCGTCGTCGATGAGTTGCCGTTGCGCCTGAAAGGCATGGTCGAGGCGGTCCAGCATGGAGTCGATGGTGTCGGCGAGGTCGCGCAATTCGTCGCGGGGACCGTGCAACCGGATGCGCCGGTTCAGGTCGGTGGCCTGGATCTCCCGGGCGGTGCGGGCGATCGCGCCGACCGGCCGCAGCACCCGCCCGGACAGCACCCAGCCGATCCCCAGGCTGGCCACGAACAGGCCACCGAGGGCCAGGAGCGAGTAGGTGCGCAGGTTCTGCAGGGTGTTGTAGTTGACCGCAGCTTCGATCTGGCTGACCTCGGCGACGGTCATCGTGCCCAGGTATTGCCGGTTGTCGTTGAAGACCTTCGCGGTGCGTTCGGTGACCGGCTGCGGTGATGTCGACTGAGCAACCGCCAGATAGATGACCGCGAGGGTGAGCGCGGCCAGGGCGAACAGCAGCGTCGAGTAGACGACGGTCAGCCGGAACCGGATCGAGCGCAGGATCTCCGGGCGTTTCACGCCGCCGCCTCGGACAGCCGGTAACCCTGCCCGACCAGGGTGGTGATCCAGCCTTCGCCGAGTTTGCGGCGCAGGGTGCCGACGGTGACCCGGACGGTCTGTGTGAATGGGTCGGCGTGGGCGTCCCACACGTGCTCCAGCAGCTCTTCGCTGGAGATCACCCGGCCGGGCCGGTGCATCAGGTACTCGAGGACGCCGAACTCCTTGGGCGCCAGCGCCAGTGGTTCCCCCTGCAGCGTCGCCGTGCGGCCGCCGGTGTCGAGTGAGAGGGCGCCGACGGTGAGCACGGCGGTGCTGCCGTTGGTGTCGCGGCGCAGCAACGCCCGGATCCGGGCCAGCAGTTCGGTGAGATGGAATGGTTTGACCAGGTAGTCGTCGGCGCCGCCGTCGAGGCCGCGGATCCGGTCGTCGAGGTTGCCCCGGGCGGTCAGCATCAGCACCCGCAGGTCGGTGTCGCCCGGTGTCACGACCTCGCCGTCGCGCACCGCCCGGCACAGGGTGAACCCGTCGCCGTCGGGCAGGTTGATATCGAGCAGCATCAGGTCGTACTCGTTGACGGTCAGATGCTCGTACGCCTGGGCGGTGTCGCCGGCGACGTCCACGGCGTACCCGCTGCGGGTCAAACCCACCCGCAGCCCTTCGGCCAGGTCTTCCTCGTCTTCCACCACCAGTAGCCGCATGGTTCGACTATCCACGGCTGATCAGGTCGGCGGCCACCTGGCGAGCGCGTTCGATCGGCACGGCGAAGCCGATGCCGATGCTGCCGCCGCCTTCGAGGGTGGCGATGGCGGTGTTCACCCCGACCACCTCGCCGCGGGCGTTGACCAGCGGTCCGCCGGAGTTGCCCGGGTTGATCGACGCGTCGGTCTGCACCGCGGTCTGCCGGGTGGCACCACCGAGACGGACCTGCCGGTCGAGGGCGCTGACGATCCCGGCGGTGACGGTGCCCGACAAGCCGAGCGGCGAGCCGACGGCCAGCACCGGCTGGCCGACCTGCACGGTCCGCGGATCGGCGAGATCCAGTCGTTGCAGACCGCTGACGCCGGTGACCCGCAGCACGGCGATGTCGTTGCTCGCGTCGGTGCCGACGATCTCTGCGGTGTGCCGGCGACCGCCGGCCCCGACGATGCTGACCGTGCCGCCGCGGCCGCCCGCGACGACGTGCGCGTTCGTGACGATGTGGCCCCGGTCGTCGAAGACGAAACCGGACCCGGAGGCGGCGCCGGAACCGGTACGGACCTGCACGGACACTACGCCGGGCAGAGCACGGGCGGCCGCGGCGACCAAGTCGGCGGGCACGCCCGCCGGGGCCGGCACCGGTGCCGCATACGCGGGCGCCTCGGCGTCGTTGCTGCTGGCGCCGCCGCTCACGTAACCTGCCGCGCCCCCGGCGCCGGCCGCCACAGCGACGACGAGGCCTCCGACAACGAGCAGCGGCCATCGCCGCGCGGCCGGGCCGCCGGCGGGCGACGGCGTATCCGGATCCAGGCCGGCAGCGGGGGTGACATGGTGTCGGTCAGCGGCGGGGGAGACAAATGCGGGGCCGCGCGGTGTCGCGCCCAGTCCGGTCACAGACATGATCAACCCTTCTCGAAGAAGCGAAATCAGGGCAGGCGGGCGAACCAGAACAGTGAGGCGAGCGCGGCCAGGACCGCGAGGACCAGGCCTATTCCGATGAAGCGGGCCGAAACGTCCTGGACCTCGGTCTGGTAACCGACCGAGCTGCCGATGTCGGCGTAGGCCGCGCGCAGTTCGTCGGCGCTGCCGGCCTCGAAGTAGTTGCCGCCGGTCGTCTCGGCGACAGCTTGCAGGGTCTGCCCGTCGACCGGCACGGCTTGCCCGCCCTCGATGACACCGGTCGCGGTGCCGAAGGAGATCGTGTCGACCGGCACACCCAGTTCGCCGGCGAGCCGGGCGGCCTCGTTCGGGTCCTGTCCGGCAGTGTTGGCGCCGTCGGAGAGCACGACCACCCGGGCCGGGGGAACGTCCTCGCCGGCCTCCGTGTCCAGGGTGCGGATAGCGTCCAGGGACGTGGTGATGGCGTCGCCGATCGCCGTCCCGGACTGCCCGGCCGCGCCTTCGGCGAGCCGGTCGATGCCGGCGTTCACCGTGAAGCGGTCGGGCACCGGCGGCACGAACACCGACGCCGACCCGGCGAACCCGACCAGACCAACGTTGAACTGCTCCGGCAGGTCGGCGACGAACTGGCGGGCGGCGTCCTTGGCGGCGCTGAGCCGATTGGGCGCGACATCGCCGGCCAGCATCGACCGGGACACGTCCACGGCGACCAGCACGGTCGCCCGTTCCCTCGGCACCTGCACTTCCGCCTGCGGCCGGGCGAAGCCCACCACGAGCAGTGCCAGCATCGCCAGGAACAGGCTGGCCGGCACGTGCCGGCGCCAGCCGGGACGCTTCGGCGCCACCCGGTCGAGCAGTCTGAGGTTGGTGAACCGGACGGCGTAGCGGCTGCTGCGGCGCTGCGTGATCACGTATGCGACGGCCAGTGCGGCGACCGCGGCCAGCAGCCACAGCCGCTCGGGCGAGAGCCAACTCATGCGGTGACACCTCCGGAGCTCATGGGCCGGTGGGCGCCGCGAGCCAGGCGGCGCTGGGCGTGCACGTGACGGACGATGTCGGCGACCCAGTCCCGGTCGGTGCGCAACGCCAGATGCGCGGCCCCAGCCCGGCGGATCGCCGCGGACACGTACTCCTGCTGCTGGGCGGCCGCCTGCGCGTACCGTTGCCGCAGTTTGCGGCTGGCGGTGTGCACTTCCCGCCGTCTGCCGGTCTCCGGGTCGACGAGTGCCAGCAGGCCGACGTCCGGCAGTTCCTGTTCCCGCAGGTCTCCGACCCGCACCGCGAGCACTTGGTGGCGAGCGGCGAGGCGCCGCAGCGGCAGCTCCCAGGCTGGTGCGCCCGGCCCGAGACCATCGTCGTCCAGGCCCTCCAGGAAGTCCGACACCACCACCACCAGCCCTCGGCGTGGCGCCGCCCGGTGCAGGCCGTCGATCGCGGCGGCCAGCGCGATCTGGTCGGTGGCAGGGGCACTGCGGGGCGCCGCCAGCAGGGTGCGCAGCATTCCCAGCAGATGTGTACGCCCACCGCGCGCCGGGAAGCGCCGGATCCCGTCCGGTGTCATCAGGTGGGCGCCCAGCCGGTTCCCGGCGCCCGCGGTGAGGAACCCGACCGTCGCGACGGAGGCGACCGCCAGTTCCCGTTTTTCGAAGTCTGCGGTGCCGAAGTCCATGCTGGCGCTGGCGTCGACCAGAACCCAGGTCGACAGCTCCCGGTCGGCATCGACGGTGCGCACGTGCGGTGTCGTGGTCCGGGCGGTGACCGCCCAGTCCATCCGGCGCACCTCGTCCTCGCCGGGCCGGTACTCGCGGCTACCGGCCGGCTCACTGCCCGCGCCGGGCAGCAACCCGAGATAGGAGCCGTGCAGCAGGCCGTCCAGACGCCGGGTGACGGCCAGCTCCAGACGGCGCAGCCGCCGTTCCGGGGTCAGTTCGTTGATCGAGGCGCCCTCGTTCATGCGGCCACGCCCAGGCCTTCGGCGGGCTGCTGCTGCGCCGGTGCGATGACCGGCGGTGTCACGGCGTCGAGGATCCGGTGCACGATCGTCTCCGGCTGCACGCCGTCGGCGACCGCGTCGAACGCGAGCACGAGCCGGTGGGCGAGCACGTCAGGGGCGATGTCGACCAGATCGCCGGGGAGCACGTAGTCGCGTCCGCGCAGCAGGGCCAGGGCGCGGGCGGCGGCGACCAGCCCGAGTGTCGCGCGAGGGCTGGCCCCGTACGCCAGCTGCCCGGCCACGTCCGGCAGACCGAATCGTGCCGGGTCACGGGTCGCCGCGACCAGCCGGACCACGTACTCGGCCAACGCGTGGTGCACGAACACGTCACGAGCCCGCTGCTGCAACACCAGCAGCCGGTCGGTGCTCAGCACCGGATGGGCTACCGGGCGCCGGTTGCCCATCCGGTAGAGGATGCCGAGTTCGTCCTCGTCGCTCGGGTAGCCGACGATCACCCGCATCAGGAACCGGTCGCGCTGCGCCTCGGGCAGCTGGTAGACGCCTTCGCTCTCGATCGGGTTCTGCGTGGCAAGGACGAGAAAAGGCTGGGGTACGGGGTACGTGCGCCCGCCGAGCGACACGTGTCCCTCGGCCATCACCTCCAGCATCGCCGACTGCACCTTCGCCGGCGCCCTGTTGATCTCGTCGGCCAGCACCAGATTCGCCATGATCGGGCCGAGCTCGACGTCGAAGTTCTCCTGGCTGGGCCGGTAGATGCGGGTGCCGAGAATGTCCGAAGGGACGAGATCCGGGGTGAACTGGATACGGTGGAAAGTGCCGCCGACCGCGACAGCGAGTGTCTCGGCGGCCAGCGTCTTGGCCACCCCGGGCACACCCTCGAGCAGGCAGTGCCCGCCGGCGAGCAGCGCGGTCAGCAGCCGTTCGATGAGCCGGTCCTGGCCCACGATGACCTTCTTGACCTCGAACAGGGTTTGCTCGAGCAACCGCACGTCCGCGTCGGGTGCGATGTCAGTCATGAATCTCCCTCGATGCCCTGGTGCCGTCGTCATGGCTGGGCGGGCGCCCGGGACGTCGGGGGAACCACCGAGCACCCGCCCAGGAAACCCATGACATCAACCGGCACCGAAAGACGGCCGAAGGTTGATCTTTCGCGCGTCTTTCGGCCCGTTCTGAAAGATCAGTACTGGCGTGAGGGGTATCAGCAGGGACTCCCTCATCTCGGACGCGCTGGCTAACGTGCAGCTGACTGACGACCGTAAGTCCGTTGGTCGAGGGAAAGGACACCTGGGAATTGCTGCGATTGAGTACGGCTCTCGGCGCCTCGTTGGTCTTCGTCGCGGCCGCGGTGGCTGTCTTCGTCGCCGGGCCGGCCACGCCACCAGCAACCGACAATGCGGAGGCGTTGACCTATGTCGTGATCGACCACCACGCGGCGCCCGATCAAGCCTGGGACTGCCCGTACCTGCCCACGAAGTCAGGTGCGCCGGACCTCTGACCGGCGCACCTGACTACGAAGATCCCCCGCTGTTGCGTGAGCACGGGGCCCAGATCGAACCGTGGACCCCGTCCAGAATCAAGGCCTACTCGTCGGTGGGACTGTGCCCGGCCCGGCAGCGGTACTGCTGGCAAGCCGGTCAGGCCACCTGCAGGACGAGTTTGCCGGCGACGTGGTCGGTCTCTCCGAGCCGGTGTGCCTCGGCCGCGTCCTCGAGCGGGAACACTTTCTCCACGAGTACGGAGAGGTTTCCGCTGTCGGCGAGGGCGCCGAGGCGTCGCAGGCCTGGCCCGTCGGCGTCGACGAGGATCGCCGGGGTTACCCGGATCTCGCGGTCCGCGGCCAGCCGCGGCAGCTCGGGTGACACGCGCGGTGCGACTTGGATGAACGTGCCGCCGG
Organism: Actinoplanes lutulentus; assembly: GCF_003259845.1. GTDB lineage: Bacteria > Actinomycetota > Actinomycetes > Mycobacteriales > Micromonosporaceae > Actinoplanes > Actinoplanes lutulentus. The sequence continues at coordinate 42,732 of NZ_QLMJ01000019.1, read as the reverse complement.
GGCGTAGCACGGCGAGTGAGCGGGTGCTGGTCTGGTCGACGGCGTCGCCGACCAGGTCCACCACGACGTCGACGTCGGTGACCACCTGTTCGAATCGCTGGGTGGAGTAGTCGATCACTTCGTCGGCGCCGAGCCGGCGTAGCAGGTCGTGGCGGTGGGCGCGGGCGGTGCCGATCACGTGGGCGCCGAGGTGTTTGGCGATCTGGACTGCGAGGTGTCCGACGCCGCCCGCGGCGGCGTGGATCAGTACCCGGTCGCCGGCCTGGACGTTGCCGGCGTCGGTGAGCGCGTGCAGGGCGGTGAGTCCTGCTAGGGGGATCGCGGCGGCGTGCACGTGGTCGAGGCTGGACGGCTTGGGGGCGAACTGGCGGGCGGGGGCGATGACGTATTCGGCGTAGGCGCCGGCCGGGCGCGGGAACCACGGCAGGCCGTACACCTCGTCGCCGGGGGCGAACAGATGCACGCCGGGCCCGACCTGCTCGACCACGCCGGAGACGTCCCAGCCCAGGATGTGCGGTGCCGGGCCCAGTGCGGCGGCGGCCGGGGTGGGCGCTCCGGCCCGGGTCTTCCAGTCGACGGGGTTGACGCCGGCGGCGTGGACCCGCACGAGGATGTCGCCGGGCAGTGGCTGGGGCCGCGGCACGGTCACCGGCTGCAAAACCTCGGGGCCGCCGAACGCGGTGATGCCGATGGCCCGCATGGTGGCGGTGTCCTGGTCGTGGGGTGGCTGCTGCATCGGGCACCTTCCGGGTGGGGAGGATCATGGGTGGGGCAAGCCGGGGAGACCGCCGCGTACCCTGAAGATAGTCCGGCAATGGTTCACTGCTTAACAATCTGGAGGTCGGGTGTTCCCGGTCACGCCGTCCGATGAGATCACCGCTGTGTGGCGGGCGGCTCGCCCCGACCTGGAGCTGGAAGGCATGGAAGTCTTCGGCCGTCTACGCCGTTTGCAGGCTCTCTACGACCTGGAGATGGATTCGCTGCACGGTGGCGCGCCGCTGAGCTCGGCGGAGCTGGACGTGCTGGTGATCATGCGGCATGCCGGGGAGCCGATGATCGCCCGCGGCCTGGCGGTGCTGCGTGGCTGCTCGCGGGCGGCGATGAGTGGCATCCTCGGCAAGCTGGAGAAACGCGGGTTGATCACCCGGGATCCGAATCCCGCGGACCGCCGCGCCAGCCTGGTGCGGCTGTCGGACACCGGGTCGAAGCTGGTGGACGAGGTCTTCCCACGCCGGCTCGCCGTCGAGAACCGGCTGCTGTCGTCGCTGACCCCCGACGATCGGGCCGCCGTTACCGCCGCCCTGGACCTGCTGATCAAAGCGATGCTGCGGCAGTCGCCGCTGAGCGGCGACGTCGACAGCTGAGCGCGGCGCGGAGCCCTGTCGGCCCGGCTGCGCCAACCGATCCGGTGGCGGTTCGGTGTGACGAGCCGGGCACGGCGACGATCAGGACGCCGCAGGATCGCCGGAGAACTCGTGGTAGATGTCGGCGAGAAACGTCGACAGGTGGGTGAACTCGATCTGGTCGTGCAGCACGAGTTCGTACGCGAACGCCAGGGCCTGCTCGCGGGCGCCTGCCGGGACGTCGCCGGTGGGCTTCTCACCGCGGTCGAAGATGTAGCGACTGCGCAGCTCGAAGCCATCAGGCGTCTCGCGCACCAGGTGCAGCATCAAACCGTCCCTGATGTATCCGCAGGCGTGGGCCCGATATCCGGCCTGCGCGAACCGGCTGGTGTCCATGCCGAACGCGGACGGATCGACGAATTCGATGACCAGTTCGGCGCGCATCGGGCCGAGGTATTCGACGATGTCGTGGGTGTTGCCGATGTAGCGCTGTTCGTCGGTCAGACCCGGCTGGGTCAGCACGTCCTGGTTGCGGGGGATCGCCTGCAGATGGTTGTGGGGGTACCAGAGGGAATAGCGCTCGGGCTCGACCGAGTGCCACCAGAACCACCAGGTGAACATCTCCGGCGTGCAGCCGGGAAACCGCGTCAGGCTCGCCACGTACGGGGTGCCCTGCTCGGAGACGCCGAAGCCGGTCTCGAACTCGTGGTAGCCGGGGTCCAGGAGCCGGTTGATGTCCTCCGGCCGCGAGGACAACGCGGCTGACGGCGGCAGGGCATGCCGGATCGCCGGCATGACGTCGTCATGCAGCCACAGGTCGCCATTGAAATACTTGGCGTACGGCTTGTCCTTGATCCGCTGAGCGTTGTGCTCGAACAGGTCTTGGGTCGGTACCGGGTAGTACGTGACGGGCAGATGCATCTCTTCACCCTCCGAGACGGGACTGGGTTGCTACAGCGACCAGGACATAGGTGATCAGGTGGCGCTCTGGTGAGCGGCGGGCGCGGGTTTGCGGCGCCAGCGGCGCAACAGGACCCCGCCTGCGGCTTCACCGCCGAGAATCCCGAGCAGTCCGCAAAGGCTCACCCACGGCGGCGCCGGCGAGGGCACGTCCATCAGCCAGTACAGCGCTCCGCCGACGGCTCCCGCGCCCAGCGAGGCCGCATAGGCGATGACGACGGGGTTCATGCGAGCGCGTCCAGGACACCGAAACCGACGAGCATCCCGGCCAGGCCGACCAGGGCGATCAGCGGGGGCGCCGGAGACTTGACCCGCAGCGCCGCGTACATCACGCCCACCACCGCGCCCGCGCCGAGTGCTTGCAGATATTCCACGACTCGCTCCTGGAGAGATCGTCGGCCGCGCGGCGGATGCCCAGCGAAGGCCGAGCCCGAGCGCGGTCAAATGAATGGTATTTGTCGTAACATTTCGGCGTCTGGCGATCGAGCGATATGACCGGCGCAGCCGGCGGTCAGTCCGGAAGGCGATTCGTCAGCGCGGCGCGCATCACGTGAACGACGGCCGCTTCGAGGTCCGGTCGCGGTGCGTCCCGGAACTCGTGGCAGGCGGCAGCGATTCCGGCGACGACGATCACCGCGACGATCTGCGCCTGCGGACGCGGATCCCGGTGCACCAGCGCGGCGAGAATGTGATCGGAAGCCTCTTTGGCGCCGGCGAACTGGCCGGAGGCCAACAGCTCAGGGATCTCGCCGTAGAACACCGCCAGATCGGACCGGTGCTCGAGCGCGATCGCGGTCATCCGCTCCATCGCCACTCGCTGCGCCGCGTCGCCCTCCAGGGCCTCCAACTCTTGCGCCAGCCGCCCGAACTCGCTCCAGAGGCCGGCGACGAGGTCGGCGAGGATCGCCTCCTTGGACGCGAAGTGGTACAGGATCGAGGCCTTCGACGTGCCCTGCTCGGCGGCGATGTCGGCGATCGAGGTGCCTCGGTAGCCGTCCAGGGCGAACCGTCGCCGGGCCGCTTCGAGGATCTCCTGGCGAGCCGCGGCCTTCGTTCTGCGCGTCATGCCCCCAACTGTACTGACCGATCGGTCAGTTAGGCTAGGTGTCGGTCGTCACGGGCATTTGGCCCCGGCGCCCGAGTTGCCTGAACAACCGCCCGCCCTCTGGGCGATCCATATCCTCGAAAGCAGTCATGAAGCCCACCGACCTGCGCAATCTCCTGGCAGCAGCCGGCCCGACGGCAGTGCGGGTAGGAGTAAGCGTTGCCGTTCCCCTCTTGGTCGTCCTGGCGCTCGGGCATCCCCGATGGTCGGTGTACGCGGCGTTCGGAGCGTTCACGTCGCTGTACGGACGTAACCACGTCCACCTGTCGCGGCTGGTGATGCAGGCCAGCGCCGGCGCCGCACTGGTCAGCTGCGTCGTGCTCGGCGTCCTGGTCGGCGCACACCCCCAGCGGGCCTGGCTGGCAGTCGTGGTCGCGGCCTTGGTCGCCGGTGCCGGAAACCTGATCGCGAGCGCCGAGGACTGGCACCCGCCAGGCCCGCTCTTCCTGCTCTTCGCCTTCGGCGCTGTCTCTTCTGCTCCGCACCGGATCGCCGACCTGCCGGCGGCGGCCGGCGTGGCAGCAGCCAGCGCCGGGTTCGCACTGCTGCTCGGCAACGCCACCGCCAAAATGCGCAAACCCCGCGACCCGCGACGCGCCCGCCTGCGGCCGGACCTGGGCAGCTCCGCCCGGTACGGCATTGCGGCGCTGCTCGCCGGCGCCGCGGCGACAGCGTTCGGTATCGGCCACTCCTACTGGGCCACGCTGGCGGCGGTCGCCCCACTCAGCGTGCCCGGAACGAACGCCCAACTCGTACGCGTCTGGCACCGGATAGCCGGCACCCTGGCCGGACTCGTGGTCGCCGCCGCGGTCCTGGCGCCGGGCTTCGGACCATACCCGTCCGTGCTGATCCTGGTGCTGCTCCAAGTGATCACCGAACTGGTGATCGGACGCCACTACGGGCTGGCCATGGTCGCGATCACGCCAATGGCGCTGCTGATGAGCCAGGTCGCGGCGCCTCGCCCCGTGGGCCCACTGCTGTGGGACCGCGGGATCGAGACCGCGGTCGGCGCGGCTGTCGCCAGCGTCGTCATTCTCGTGAGCTGGTGGTGGCCCCGCCAAGGCAACTAGGCCTTCGCCGCTAGAACGGCTGTTCACGCAGACGGCGGACGATCGCGAATGAGGCTGTGGAGCCGGTCGCGAACCTGTGCCTTCTCGGTCGCGAGCACGCTAACGATGCGGGCGAGCGCATCGTTGCCGTAATCAAGAGTTTCGATGCGCTCGGTGGCTTCGATCAGTCGGCGTCTGGTCATGTCCAGCTCATCTCGAAGCCGGCGCTCGCTGTCCGGGATTTGGCCCTGCGCGTGTACTTGAGCGTTATAAGGCTCCCGACGTCACAGCCGGCGGTCGTGTGGGCCACCGTGACAGCCAACCTGGCGGGGTAAGGACCCGAGGTCACGACGACGATGATCCTGCAGCGATCGCCGACACCAGCGCGACCGGGTTCTGAACTTAACCGGCGAGCAGGTCTCGGCGGTTGATGCCGGCCAGCCCGCATGCGGTCGCGGTGACGGCGATGAGCAGCAGAACGGCCGGCCCGGTCCACTCGGCGGTCGCCGCGACAGGGTCGCTGACCTGCTGGAAGGGGCCGAGATCGCGGATCCGCTGCGGAATGTTCAGCAGCGGGCCGAGCAGGGCCAGGGTGCCGGCGGCCACGAGGGGAAGCCAGGCCAGCCCGGCCGCGCGCGGCCAGATCCCGGCCAGTAGCGCTGCGCCAGCGGCCATCACCGCGGTCGCCGGCCATTGCCCGGTGACGAAGGTGAACATCCGCACGGCGGGACTGTCGCCGCCGATCGTCACCGATGCGATCGCCGCACCCGCGGCGCCGGCAGCGGCCAGGATGACCGCGCTGCCGGCCACGGCGGTGGCGACCTGCGCCAGCAGGGGTGCCCAGCGGCGTACGCCACCGGCCACGATCAGGGCGGTCCGGCCGGCCGTCTCGTCCTCCCGATGACGAAGGACCTGAAGGATCGAGTACGCGGACACCACCATCGCGAGCAGCGTCGCGGTGTAGGCGCAGTACGCCGCCACCGGGTCGGTGCCGCCCAACTGGGTGCCGAGGAACCCGCCGACGTCACCGTCACGGCTCTGCTCGACCACCCCGGAGCCCATCGCGGTGAACAGGGCGCCGAGCCCAGCCACCCCTGCTGCCCAGATCAGCGTGGACCGCCGGGCGAGCCGCATGCGCAGTCCGAGAGCAGAACGGACCGGTAACCGTACGTCGCGGATCTCGGACCGGGTGATCAGGCCGGCGCCGTACTCCCGGCGTTCGTACAGCAGCCCGGCCACCCACGCCAAGGTGACCGCGGCGGCCAGGTAGATCCCGAGGACCCACCAGCGATTCGCGGTGAACGGCTGGACGGTGGCCCGCAGGCCCAGCGGGCTCAGCCAGTTGAGGGCACCGATGTCGCGGACGTCGGCGACCGCTCGCAACCCGAACCCGGCGGCCACGGCGGTGAGGCCGAGCAGCCGCGCCGTCGGCGCGGTCGAGGTGAGCTGCGCCAGTACCACGGTCAGCACGCCGACCAGCAGGAACGTCAGCCCAAGCGCCGCACCGAACGCGGCCACGCCCAGCCCGGTGATCCCGTCGACGTCGCCCACCCAGGTTCCCGTGACGGCAGCCGTGCCGACGGCCAAGGCCGTCGCGACGCAGGCGATCACCGCGATGGCAGCGCGCAGCGGATTGCGCCGGTCTACGCCGCAGCTACGGATCAGCTCGAGAGTTCCGTCGTCCTCGGCTGCCCGGGTGAGTGCCACGCCGAGCAAGACCGCGAACACGGACACCAGGATGGTGGTGATGCCGCCGATCTCCCAGGCGTACATCTGTGCCGGGGTGCCGGGTAGCGGCAGTTCGCCGTAGAGCAGGGTGGTGGCGGTGTCCGCGCGGGCCAGCTCGACCGCCGCGTCCCGCTGGCCTGCCGTGGGATACGTGTCCTGGTACGCCCAGACCGTGCCGCCGAGCAGCGTCAGCAGCAGGAGCAGCCACGAGCCGATCATCATGCGGTGGCGGTGCAGCAGCAGGCGTGCGGTGGTCATCGCGCGGCGACCCGGTAATGCCGCAGGAACAGTTCTTCCAGACTGGCCGGGGTGCAGGTGATGTCACCGGCGTCGGCCCGCGCCAGCAGCGCCAGCACCGGCAGCACCTGGGTGCGCGGCACGCTCAAGACCAGGTCGGTGCCCGCGCCGTCGCCGTTGACCAGGCCGAGGTCGCGCAGCCCATTGGTCACCGTCGTCGACTGTGGGCCGGTCAGCTGTGCGGTGATGCGTGAGGCGGCGAGGTGCCGCAGGTCGGTGAGGCGGCCCGACTCGACCAGCCGTCCGTCCTTGACGATCGTCACGGCATCACAGAGCTGTTCGACCTCGCCGAGGATGTGGCTGGAGAGCAGCACCGTACGGCCGGCGGCGACCGCGTCTCGCACGCACCGCCGGAACACCTCCTCCATGAGCGGGTCGAGGCCGGTGGTCGGCTCGTCGAGGATCAGCAGGTCGGTGGGGGCTGCGAACGCGGCCACCAGGATCACTTTCTGCCGGTTGCCCTTCGAGTAGGCACGGACGGACTTGCGGACGTCGAGGGCGAAGTCCTCGGTGAGCCGTCGTTCCGCTGACTCGTCACGGGCGCCGCGGAGCCCGGCCAGCGCGTCGAGGCATTGGTGTCCGGTCAGGTTCGGCCAGAGATGCACGTCGCCGGGCACGTACGAGATCCGCCGGTTGATCGCGGCCGACTGGCGGGCGGGGTCCATGCCGAGCACCCGGGCACTCCCTGCCGCCGCACGGTAAAGCCCGAGCAACACCCGGATGGTGGTGGTCTTGCCGGCTCCGTTCGGGCCGAGAAACCCGTGCACGGCACCGGGCGCAACGGTGAGGTTGAGCCCGTCGACGGCGGTGAAGCGGCCGAATCGCTTGACCAGCCCGCGTACGTCGATGACTGCCGGCGTCGTTGTCATCGGTCGCCGACCTTGCCGAGCCGGAAAGGGACTCCCTGCTCGTACAGCTTGACGACCTTCAGAGCGAGGGCGGCCACGGCGAGGAGCAACAGGATGATGATGGCGATCCACAGGTACCACATGGTGGAGTTCCTGACTTCGGCCGCAGCCGGATACTTCGTACTCGAGAACAGTCCGGGCGAGAAACGCACCTGATCGCTGCGGAGACGAAGAAACGCCGAAAGGTCCGCGGCAGCCAACTACCGGCCACCGAGGTCCGAGGCGACACCTCGACCCTACGCCTGCCAACACCACCCGGCAGAGCGTCGACGGCGAGTTCGGCAGGCCCGGCGAATTGCGCGTACGGTCGAAGAGTCGCCCAAGCCCCCGGTGGCCGCCCTGAGCCGGCGGTATCGCTATCCGATCGATCCGCTGACGCGCTGGACGCGCCGCGGAACATGCGTCACGAAAAACGTGAAGGAATCTGAGTGCGATGGTCGACATCGCCAACGAATCCTCCCGCTCGACCACCACAGACCTGCCCGAACGAACCGCCAGACACCAGGCCGTCGTGCCGGACACTACGTTCACGCTGACCGGCCCTACAGATCAGACGGTTAGGGTTTGAGTCCCTTCGAGCACACAAGATTTAGACGGGTCGGACTGCGGAGACGCGGGTCAGGCCCCAATCTCTTTCTGGCCACATTGGACGGTCAGTGCCAACTCGATGCCAGATGGCGTCGTCAATTCCGTGACGGATCGGGTGGCGACGGGCGCGTGACCTGCGGCGCCGCTTCTTGGTGGCGGGTCGTTTCAGCGGCCGAGTTGTCTTGGCCCTCGATAGTGAAAGTGGGCTTGTTGAAGGTGACGTCAATGTTTTCGAAGCCTTTGCTGCGTTGTGAGACAGCTTGGTCGGTGTAGGCGCGGGTGTCGCCGCTGGTGAGTTCGACGTTGTCGGTGAACGGGGTGAGCAGCGCGCGGGGAAAGAGCTGCTCGACGCGGACGACGTTGATTTCGGCGCACAGGACTACGGCGACCGCGGTGATGTAGAAGAAGGCGAGCAGGCCGAGTACCAGCGCGAACACGCCGTTGGTGGCGCTGGCGCCCTTGACCACATGCTCGACGTAGGCCACTCCGAAGGTCTGCAGCAATTGCCAGACCACCGCGGCGCCGATCGCGCCGGGTGCAACGTCCTTCACCGAAAGGTGCCGTGCGGTCGCGACACGGAAGGCGAAAACGAAAATCATCGCGTTGATCAGAACTGCCGCTCCGAGTAGGAAGATCTTCAGTACGCCGCCGAGCGATCCAGCGCTGCCGCTGCCGAAGGCGGAAAGCGTGGTCGTCCCGATGGCGGCCAGCCCGGCCGTACCGAGCAGGAGAAGGCTGCGACCGCGGGCTTTGATCGGGTTAGGGCGATTGTTGCGCGGGATCCGCCAGGTCGTGTTCATCGCGTATTGCACCGCCTGAGCCACCCCGAGGCCGCCGTAGAGAGCTCCGAGAACGCCGATCACCAGACCGGTCGCACCGCCGCCGATCCGGGACGGCTCTTGCAACTGGTTGCCTACGATCGGGAACTCGCTCAACGCCGAGGTGAGGATGCGGTGCTGCAGGTCCGGATTGCCTGACAGGGCGTAACCCAGGATCGTCGTGGAGAGCAGCAGCAAGGGGAACATCGAGACGAACGCGTAGTAGGCGATCAAAGCGGCGAGGTAGTTGCCCTGGTCGTCGAAGAATTTGTACAACACCGCCAGAGGAAAGCTTGCCCAGGCATGTTGACGCTGGAATCTGTCGACACGACCGGGCTCGCTCATCATGTGTACCTCTTACAACTGATCGCGGATCGGTCATGAGCTCGTATTCGCACGGGTGACGATGACGGTGTTGCTCGACCAGCACGAGGACGCCGCACCGCGCCGAATCGGTTCAGGCCCAGGGGATCGTCAAGGGGCAGGCGGGGTGCCATCGGCGAGGCGATCGACGCGATGAGGGCGTACTCGATCGTCCATCGCCGCCGCGTCGAAGGAGCCACTCGTGAGAACGTCCCGTTCACTTCGGCGTCAAATGGTGGCCGGCGTCGGCCGCACGACGGCCACGGAGCAGTGGGCGTGGTGGAGCACGGTTTGGGTGACGGATCCAAGGAGTAGTCCGGCGAAGCCGCCGCGCCCTCGGTCGCCGGTGACCAGTAGCTGAGCGTGCTGTGATTGTTCGATGAGAACCGTTGCGGCCCGGCCGCGCACGATTTCCTGCTGGACGGTGACCTCGGGGTATCGCTGCGCCCAGCCGGCGAGCGATTCGCTCAGGACGCGGTGCTCCTCAGCCTCGAGGTCGCCAGGCTCCGACACGAGCGGCATGGTGTCCTTCTGGCCCCAGACGTCGAAGGCATCCCAGGCTCGAACAGCGGTCAGGCCGGTCTTTCGCCGGGCCGCTTGCTCGATGGCGAATCCGATGGCGGCTTCGGATCCGGTTGAGCCGTCGACACCGACGATGATGGGCCCGGTGGCGTGTTCCCGGCCGCGGATCACGAGGACGGGGCAGGCGGCGTAGGTCGTGAGATGTAGTGCGACGGAGCCCAGCAGCAGGCTGCGGAATCCGTCCAGCCCCCGGTCACCGATAACCAGGAGCACGGCGTTGCGGGACTCGCTGAGCAGCACTGGTGCCGGGTTCCCGTCCACGACGGCTGTGGTCGCGTGGACACCCGGTGCGGCCTTTTCAGCTTCGACGAGAGCCGCGGCAAGGATGCGTTCGGCGTCGGCTCGCATGCGTGTGTCATGCGGTCCGTAGACGGTGCCGCCGTCAGGACCGGTGAGCTCGGCCCAGATGAAGGCGTGCACGATACGCAGCGGTCGTCCCCGTTCGACGGCGTCAGTTGCGGCCGCCCGGATGGCGGCGAGGCTGCTTGCGGATCCGTCCGCGCCGACGACTACCGCGGCTCCAGCTTCAGTGATCATCGCTCACCTTTCGGGTGGTTAGGGCTCGACTGCGGTGGTCAGGGTTCAGCAGGCCGCACCGGCCGGCGCCTGCTGACATTCGGCCTGGTGCCTCGCGGCGTGCCGCGCATGTGGCTGCGATCCTGCTCGATTCGGTTACGGGACGACGATGACGGGGCAGGGTGCGTGTTGTACGCATCGTTGGCTGACCGAACCGAGCATGATGCCGGCGAAGGTGCCGTGTCCGCGGCTGCCGACCACGAGTAGGTCTGCGTCTGCGGCGGCGTGCAGCAAGGCCTGGGCGGGGTGGCCTTCGACGACGTGGGTGAGCACCGTGACGGGGTGCGTCATCTGGGCGGTGACCTCGGCGATGGTGTCGTCGAGGACCTTGGCCATCGTGGTGGCGAAGGTGTCACCTTCGAACGTGGTGGACGTCCACCCGTAGGCCGTTCCTAACTGGGCGGGGTCCTGCCAGGTGGTGATGGCTTCGATGGTGGCGCCGGTCAGGTGGGCCTGGTTCATGGCCCATGTCAACGCGGTCTTTGAACCCTGTGATCCGTCGACTCCGACGACGATGCGGTGGGTGCGGTCGGCGTTTTCGTCTGTCATGTCCAGCTCCTGATCGGTGTGGTGACGCGGTCGGTGGTCTATGAGGCCGGTTGCTGCTGCTTTGCGGCGGCATCCGGCGTCGCGGGTCGGCAAGCGGTTGTCCGTGGCGGCGTCGTGGGATGGAGGGTCATCGGACGATGACGACGGGGCAGGCGGTGTGGTGCAGGACGGTGTGAGTGACCGAGCCGAGGCGCCGGCCGGGCAGCTGCGCGTGTCCGCGGGCACCGAGGACGACGAGTTGGGCGTTCCGGCTGGCGTCGACGATGGCGTCGGCGGGGCGGCCGGTAGTGAGTTCCCGGTGCATCGTGACGTCGGGGTACTTGCGGGCCCAGTCCTGCACGGCGTCGGTCAGCAGCTGGGCGTGTGCGGCGCTCTCCGGACCGGTGTCGTACTGAAGCAGCAACCCAGGGCTGCTCAGATGGGGCCGGTCCCACGCGTGCAGTGCTCGCAGGTTGGCGCCGCGCAGGGCTGCCTCGTGAAAGGCGAAGGCGAGTGGGGCGTCGTCGGAGGCGGAGCCGTCCACACCGACGAGAACGTCGCCGTTATCCGGTGCAGGGCCTCGGGTGATCGTGACGGGACAGGCGGCGTGCGCGGAGACCTTGATCGCCACGGAGCCCAGCAGCAGTTCGGCGAACCCTCCCCGGCCGCGGTGTCCGATCACGAGCAGGTCGGTGTGGGCGGATTCGCGGATGAGGACCGTGGCCGGGTCACCGGTCAGGATCTCCCCGGTTACCGGGACCTGCGCGGCGGCAGCACGGTCGGTGGCGTCCCGGATGGCCTGTTGCGGTTCGGACAGCAGCCCGGCGGCGAGATCAGCGTCCGGGTCGTTGCCGGCCCAGGCGGGGTGGTCGGCCCAGATGTCGCCGAACACGAGCCGGACTGCCCGGTCGCGGAGGGCTGCTTCGCGGATGGCCAGGTCGACTGCGGTGAGGCTGGGGGCGGATCCGTCGACGCCGACGAGGATCGGTGGGCCGGCCATGGTTGTCTCCTGCGCTCTGTTCAAAGGGACACGACCGGGTCGGCCGTGCGTGTCGAGGTCATGGTGTGGGTGGCGGGCGTTCGGTGGTGTGCACGCGCCGGTCGAGGCGGATCGCGGCGTAGCCGAGGCTCGCGAGGGCGGTGACGATGAGCAGGTCGGTGATCGCCAGCGGCTGGGTGCCCAGCAGGGACTGCAGGGGCGGCAGGTAGATGCCAGCGAGTTGCAGGGCGAGCGCGGCGGCGACGGCGGCGAGCAGCATCGGGTTGGCGCGGGTGCCGGGCCGGGCCCGGGAGCCGAGGGCGACGGCGAGCTGGGTGACGCCGAGGGCCAGGAAGGTCAGGGTCTGCCACGGCCGGTCGGTGGCGTGCGCCCAGACGCCGACGCCGATGGTGACCGCGGAGATGACCGTGCCGACGCGCAGGATGCGTTGCCAGAGTCCGGCGCCGAGGATCGTCTCGGACGGCGGCCGCGGCGGCTTGTCCATGACATCTCGGTCGACGGGTTCGCTGCCCAGGGCGAGGCCCGGCAGGCCGTGGGTGATCAGGTTGATCCAGAGGATCTGCGCGGGCAGCAGCGGCAGCGCCAGGCCGACGAACGGTCCGGCCAGCATGACGGCGATCTCGGCGGCGCCGCCGGACAGGGCGTAGAGCAGGAAGCGGCGGATGTTGGCGTAGACGCGGCGGCCTTCTTCGGCGGCGGCGACGACGGTGGCGAGTTCGTCGTCGGCCAGGACCAGGTCGGCGGCTTGGCGGGCGACTTCGGTGCCGCGTTTGCCCATGGCGACGCCGATGTCGGCGCGGTGCAGGGCGGGGCCGTCGTTGACGCCGTCGCCGGTCATCGCGACGACCTGCCCGGTGGCGCGCAGGGCGTCGATGATGGCGACCTTCTGCTGCGGGGTCGCCCGGGCGAAGACCCGCGCGCCTTGTCCGGCGCATGCGCCGGGCTCGGCGGTACGGCAGTCGACCACGTCGTCGCCGGCGCCGATGATGCCGAGCTCGACGGCGATCGCGCCGGCGGTGGCCGGGTGGTCACCGGTGATCAGGACGGGGGTGATGCCCGCACGTTGACACGCGGCGATGGTCGCGGCGGCCGACGCTCGGGGCGGGTCGAGGATCGCGACGAGGCCGAGCAGGGTCAGGCCTCGTTCCGGGGCGCCCGGAGCGTCGGATGGTGCGTGGTCGGCCTGGGCCACCGCGAGGACCCGGTAACCGTCGCCGGCGAGCGCGTCCGCGCGAGCCGCCGCGAGGTCGATCAGCTCCGTGGGGTCGGCGAGGACTGCCTTTTGCAGGATTGCTTCGGGTGCGCCTTTGCAGACGATCCGGGTCGCGCCGTCAGGGAGCTGGTGGGTGGTGGACATGCGTTTGCGGACGCTGTCGAACGGTTCCTCACCGATGCGGGGCAGCTGGGCGTGCAGGGTTTCGCGGTCGATGCCGAGTTTCGCGGCGGCGGTGAGCAGGGCGACCTCGGTGGGGTCGCCGACCGGCAACCAGTCCGGGTCGTCGCCGTCCGGCGCGTGCAGGGAGCCGTCGTTGCACAGCACCGCGGCTCGCAGCAGCTGCGACAGGTCGGGGACGTCATCGCCGGCCACGACCGTGCCGTTGCGGCGGATGTCGCCGTGTGGCGCGTAGCCGGACCCGTCGACCTGGGCTTCTCCAGCGGGGGTCCACAGCCGGCGCAGGACCATCTGACCTTCGGTGAGGGTGCCGGTCTTGTCGGTGGCCAGGACGGTGACCGAGCCGAGGGTCTCGACGGCGGGCAGTCGCCGGATGACGGCGTTGCGGGCGGTCATCCGGCGGGCGCCGAGCGCGAGGCTGAGCGTGACGACGGCCGGAAGCGATTCGGGGACGGCTGCGACGACCAGGGTGATCGCGGTGACGATCATCAACTGGAGCGGCTGTCCGCGGAACACGCCGAAGGCCAGGACGACGGCGCACAGGACCAGGGCTCCGGCTGCGAGGAGCCGGCCGACTCCGGCGAGGCGGCGTTGCAGGGGGGTCATGGCGGGGGCGGCGGTCATCATGGCGGCGATGCGTCCCATGGCGCTGGCTGCGCCGGTCGCGGTGATGAGGGCCTGTCCGCGCCCGCGGACGACCACGGTTCCCGCGGATACGTCCGCCGCCGGGCCGTCCGGGCCGGCGGTCTTGTCGACGGGCGCGGATTCGCCGGTGAGCGCTGCTTCGTCGATCAGCAGGGCGCTGGCCTCGACGACGTGGGCGTCGGCGGGCACGATGTCGCCTTCAGCGAGGACGAGAAGGTCACCGACAACCAGGTCCGCGGCGGGCACCTCACGTTGTTCGCCGTCGCGTATCACCCGGGCGGCGGGTGCGGTCAGCGCGGACAGCGCGGAGATCGCCCGCTCGGCTTTGACCTCCTGGATCACCCCGACCGTGGTGTTCACGACGATCACGAACAGGATCACCGACGCGTCGGTGAAGTCGGCGGTAGCCAGCGTGAACCCGGCGGCGGCGAGCAGGACCAGCACGAGAGGGTCACGCAGTTGCGACACGACGCGGCGCCACAGCGGCGGCGGGCGGCGGGCCGGCAGCACGTTGCCGCCGTCGCGTACCAGCCGGTCCGCCGCCTGAGCCGAGGAGAGCCCGCCGGGTGTTTCCGCTGGTCGTGGCAGTGCGTCGACGCTGGTGGCGCCGCTCGCCGGGGCGTGGCGTTCAGGGTCGATGGTATGTCTCATTCTGATCGTCCGTTCCTGCGAGCGGGCGGGTCCGCCGCCTCGCCGTAACGGTGGGCGGGCCGAGCCGGTCCTTGCCGTGTCACCGGTGTTCGATGGTCTTGTCCGTCGGCAGGCGTGGCGTGTGTGCCGGGCCGGCGGTGTCGGCGTCGAGGACCGCGAACCGGAGGATGAGGTACGGGTGGCCGAGGCCGGACAGCAGTTGCCGGACGGTTTCGCGGGTGGTGGCGACCTCGATGGTGGCGCTCGACGGCAGCACCGAGACACCGAGTTCGATGGCCTTGAGCCACGCCGCGGACAGGGCCTCGCCGGCGCGTAGCCAGTCGAGGTCATCGTCTCCGGGGCCGTAGAGGATCGCGAAGACTGCTGTCCGGTCATGGGTGTCTGCGATGTCCATGTCGCCGGGGTGGCCGAAGTCGCGGCCGGGCACCGTCGTCTGCGATGCCTTGTCCGGGATGGCCGTGGCGGGGATGCCGGTGCCCAGAGGTCGGGTACCACCGGTCCAGAAATGCAGTTCTTCCTGCCAGGCCTCGTCGTCGGACTCGATGCGCTGGGCGTGGTCCGAGGCGGCGGCGAGGTCGAGGACCTGGCGTGGGCGCAGCACGTGCAGCAGCGTCTGCTGCGACGCGGCTGCGGCGACGATTGTCCGCAGGTTGTCCGCGTCGACCGCCACACTGCTCACCGTCCGGCGGTCGGTGTGGCGCAGGGCGACGGTTTGCAGGCTCCGGATCGCCGCCGGCTCGACCGGGACCTGGGCGTCGACTCTTATGGTCGCGAGGTGCCCGGGTCTGGCAGTGTCGGGCAGCCGGGTCAGGGTGGTGTGCTGGCCGTCCGCGGCCAGGCTGATCAGGGCGTGATGCAGGGCGGCGCCGCAGCTCAGGATCGCCAGACGGCGGTCCGGGTCGGTGACCGGCAAGGCGCGGCTGTCGTCGAGGAACAGGTCGAGGTGATCGCTGTGTGCCCGCCACCGCCACGGTTGGGTGTTGTGGATCGACGGGGCGTGGCTCGCCGTGGTGGCTGCGTTTGTCAGCGCCCTGGCCACCGCCCCGGCGTCGACGGTCGGTGTGGAAGTCATCGTTGTCTCCTTGTGCTGTGCTGAGCTGAGCGGCGACTGGGCGTGCTGCGGCTATCCCGCGGGCCAGGTCCAGTCGCGGATTTCGGGTAGGTCTTCGCCGGTGCGGCGGACGTATGCGCGGTGTTCGGCGCGTTTGTCGACCATCTGCTGGCGCAGGACTGCAGCTTTGCGGGCGAGGCCGGGGACCCGGTCGATGACGTCCATGACGAGGTGGAAGCGGTCCATGTCGTTGACGACGAGCATGTCGAACGGCGTGGTCGTGGTGCCTTCCTCCTTGTAGCCGCGCACGTGCAGGTTGTGGTGGTTGGTGCGCCGGTAGGTCAGGCGGTGGATCAGCCATGGGTAGCCGTGGTAGGCCATGATGACCGGCCGGTCGGTGGTGAAGATGGCGTCGAACTCGGGGTCCGGCAGGCCGTGCGGGTGTTCGGAGACCGGTTGCAGGCGCATCAGGTCGACGACGTTGACCACCCGGACCTTCAGGTCGGGCAGATGCCGCCTCAGCAGGTCGGTCGCGGCGAGGACCTCCATGGTCGGTACGTCGCCGGCGGCGGCCAGCACGACGTCGGGGTCGCCGTCGTCGTTGCTCGCCCAGTCCCAGATGCCGAGGCCGCGGGCGCAGTGCAGGGTGGCGTTGTCCATGTCGAGCCAGGTCGGTGCGGGTTGTTTGCCGGCGACGATGACGTTGATGTAGTCGCGGCTGCGCAAGCAGTGGTCGGCCACCGAGAGCAGGGTGTTGGCGTCCGGCGGCAGGTAGACCCGGACGACCTCGGCCTTCTTGTTGACGACGTGGTCGATAAAGCCGGGGTCCTGGTGGGAGGTGCCGTTATGGTCTTGGCGCCACACGTGTGAGGTGAGCAGGTAGTTCAGCGACGGGATGGGGTGGCGCCAGCCGAGCTGCCGGGTCGTTCGCAGCCATTTGGCGTGTTGGTTGAACATCGAGTCGACGATGTGGACGAACGCCTCGTAGCAGGAGAACAGGCCGTGCCGGCCGGTCAGCAGATAGCCCTCCAGCCAGCCCTGACAGGTGGTCTCGGACAGGATCTCCATCACCCGGCCGTGCCGGTCCAGATGCAGGTCGACCTCGTCGACCCGCGCCTGCCAGGCTTTACCGGTGGTGTCGAGGACCGCGCCGAGCCGGTTCGACTCGGTCTCGTCGGGCCCGACCAGCCGGAAATTGCGGTGTACGGCGTTGGCGGTCATCACGTCGCGCAGCCAGCCGCCCAGCACTCGGGTCGCCTCGGCGGTCTCGCCGGCCTTGACCGCGTAGTCACGGAACGCGGGTAACTCCAGATCCCGGGGGAACCGGCCGCCGTTGGCGTGCGGATTCGCCGACATACGCAGGTCACCGCTCGGCAGCCAGTCGACGACCCAGGACTGCGGGGCGCCGCCGGTGTCGAACAGTTCCTCGGGCCGGTAGGAGGTCATCCAGGTGTGCAGGGCGTCGAGGTGCGCGGCATCGTCGCGGGCCGCGGTCAGCGGCACCTGGTGGGCACGCCAGGTCCCCTCCACCTGCAGGCCGTCAACGACCTTAGGGCCGGTCCAGCCCTTCGGGGTACGCAGCACGATCATCGGCCAGCGCGGCCGGTCGGTGACACCGTCCTCGCGGGCGGCCCGCTGAATCTCGGTGATCTCGTCGAACACCGTGTCGAGGGTGGCGGCGAGCAGCTGGTGGACGGTATTCGGGTCGTCGCCGGCGACCAGGTAGGGCTTGTGACCGTACCCCTCGAGAAGAGCCTTGAGCTCGGTGTCGCCGATGCGCGCGAGGACCGTCGGGTTGGCGATCTTGTAGCCGTTGAGGTGCAGGATCGGCAGGACCGCACCGTCGCCGACCGGGTCGAGGAACTTGTTCGAATGCCACGACGCGGCCAGGGGCCCGGTCTCGGCCTCACCGTCGCCGATCACACAGGCGACGACCAGGTCCGGGTTGTCCAGGGCGGCGCCGTAGGCGTGCGACAGCGAGTAGCCGAGTTCGCCGCCCTCGTGGATCGAGCCAGGGGTCTCGGGTGCGACGTGCGAGGGGATGCCGCCGGGGAACGAGAACTGGGTGAACAGCCGCTGCATGCCGATGAGGTCCTGGGAGATCCGCGGGTAGATCTCGGAGTAGGTGCCTTCCAGCCAGGTGTTCGCGACCAGACCGGGGCCGCCGTGGCCGGGCCCGGTCACGTAGATGACCTCCCGGCCGCGGGCCGCGATGATCCGTGACAGGTGAGCGTAGAGCAGGTTCAAACCGGGGGTGGTGCCCCAGTGCCCGAGCAGCCGCGGTTTGACCTGGGCCGGTTGCAGCGGCTCGCGCAGCAGCGGGTTGCCCATCAGATAGATCTGCCCGACGGACAGATAGTTCGCGGCCCGCCAGTACCCGTCGATCCGCCGGAGCTCATCAGCACTCAACGGCTTACCCACCGCAGTGGAGAAGGATCGGGTGTCGTCCGAGAGTGTGGTGCCGGTCGTGGTCATCGGGAAACCGATGCCTTCCTGCTCGTATCGGCGTGGAGCGGGCACGGCCGGGGTCGTGTGCGGGGTACTCAAGAGGTTGCCGTCGCACGCGGGGTGCCGTTGATGAGTGGCGTGACGTCGTGGCCGGACGCGGGCGGTGCGACAGCGGCCGCCGCGTTGTTCTCGCGGGCCAGGAAGGTGCCGAGTTCGCCGATCGTGCTCATCAGCGGGGCCGGGAACACGACGGTGCTGTTCTTGTCGACGCCGAGCTCGACGAGGGTTTGCAGGTTGCGCAGCTGCAACGCGAGCGGGTGGGCCATCATGATGTCCGCGGCCGATCCCAGCGCGTCGGCGGCCAGGGCCTCACCTTCGGCGGCGATGATCTTCGCGCGTTTCTCCCGTTCGGCTTCGGCCTGCCGGGCCATGGCTCGTTTCATGCTGTCGGGCAGCTGGATGTCCTTGAGCTCGACCAGGGTGACCTGTACGCCCCAGTCCTCGGTGGCGACGTCCAGGATCGTCTTGATGTCTATGTTGATCCGGTCAGTCTCGGACAGCGTCTCGTCGAGGGTGTGCTGGCCGACGACCTTGCGCAGGGTGGTCTGGGCGATCTGGTTGATCGCCGCGCCGACGTTCTCGATCGCGACGACCGACTTCTCGGCGTCGACGATCCGGTAGTAGGCGACGGCCGATACGTCGACGCTGACGTTGTCGCGGGTGATGATGCCCTGCGACTGGATCGGCATGGTGACGATCCGCAGGCTCACCCGGTTCAGCACGTCCACGAACGGGATGATCACCGTGAGGCCAGCCTTGCGGACGGCGATGACCTTGCCGAGCCGGAACAGGACTCCCTGCTCGTACTGCTTGACGACCTTCACCGCGAGGGCGGCCAAGGCGAGGAGCAGGAGGATGACGAGGGCTAACCACAGGTACCACACGGTGGAGATCCTGACTTCGGCCGCAGCCGGATATTTGTGCCCGAGAACAGTCCGCGTGAGAAACGCACCTGATCGCTGCGGGGGCGAAGAAACGCCGGGACACCTGCAGCGGCCAAATACCAGTCCACCAGGGTCCAGGGCGACACTCTGAGCCTACGCCTGTTCCCCCCCCCGGCAGGCAGCGGACGCCGGTCGGCCGAGCAGTCCCGGCGTGATGCGCGTACGGTCGAAGTGTCGCCCGAGCCCCCGGTGGCTGTATGAGCCCGCCGCCGTCGTCGACATCTCCTCGATCGTGGATTCTGCCGCTGTTGACGTGGTCTCGAACGGCTCGAAGTCCCACAGGAGCACGGCTGCCGCCCTGAGTCGGTGGTGCCGCTATCCGATCGATCCGTGGACGCGCTCGACGCGCCGCGGAACCTGCGCCATGAACACTCCGAAGGAATGTGAGTGCGATGGTCAACATCGCCAACGATCACGAATCCTCACCGATCATGACCACTGAACAGCCAGAACGCGGTGCCAGAAACTATTCCGGCACCGCCACCGTCCCGCAGAGCGCACCATCGGCTACCGGGACACGCACCGCCGTGACGCGGTATCTGCTGGCCGGCATCCGGGTCGCGCTGGGCTGGGTGTTCCTGTGGGCGTTCCTCGACAAGCTGTTCGGCCTCGGCCGCAGCACCCCCGCCGCGAACGCATGGCTCGACGGCGGCAGCCCCACCGCCGGATTCCTCGGCAAAGCCGCCACCGGCCCCTTCGCCGGCATCTACCACGCGATGGCCGGCAACGCCGTCGTCGACGCGCTGTTCATGATCGCCCTGCTCGGCATCGGCACCGCGCTGATCCTCGGCATTGGCATGCGCATCGCCGCAGCCGCGGGCGCCCTGTTGATGATCTTGATGTGGACGGCGGTGCTCCCGCCGGAAACCAACCCGTTCATGGACGACCACCTCATCTACGCCGCCGTCCTCATCCTGCTCGCGCTACTCGGCGCCGGCACCACCTGGGGACTCGGCCGCCGATGGGCGGCAACCTCACTCGTGCGCCGCAACACCTGGCTCACGTGACCACCCCGCGTGCGCTTCCGGGATCCCCGGAGGCGCACGACGCCACGTGTGCCAGCCCGCCGCGATGATTCGCAGCGATCCACCGGCGTAAGGAGGCCGTCATGAAAGCCCTCGTCACGTACGAATCGATATTCGGCAACACCGCGGTGATCGCCCGCGCCATCGCCGACGGCTTGCGGGCTGACTTCGACGTCACCGTCGCCGACGTACGCACCATGCCCGTAATCGGCGACATCGATCTGCTCGTGGTCGGCGCTCCGACCCATGCGTTCAGCCCGAGCCGACCCCGGACCCGCGCCCATGCGACCCGCAAGGAAGCGACCGAGGCCCGCACTGCGGGGGTCGGAGTTCACGCCTATCTCAACTACGCGCCCTGGCTGCCGGGGGTGCACGCGGCGGCGTTCGACACCTCTATGAAAATGCCATCGCTTCCCGGGTCCGCCGCCCGCATGGCCGACCGGCGGCTACGTGTGCTCGGCTGCCACATGGCCGGCGCTCCCGAGTCCTTTCATGTGGCGGCCATGAGCGGTCCACTCGTCGACGGCGAGCCGGAGCGGGCGTACCGATGGGCGCGCACGCTCGCCGAGGCCGTGCTCACCGCCCGCCGACCGACGCTGCTGGGGCTGGCCACCGTCGGTAGCCCTGGCGGGCCGTCACCGCACGAGGCCGCCAGGGCATAAGGCCGCTGGAACCAGGCCCATCGCGCCCGCCCTTTTCGAGCGGGGATCCTCACGTCAGGAGTTCGGCATGGTCGATCAGGAATCAGTACAGGATCATCGCATCGTCGTCGGCGTCGACAACTCTGCCGGCTCAGTGGAAGCGCTGCGCTGGGCGCTGGCGTACGCCCGGCTGACCGGCGGGTCCGTCGAGGCTGTCGCCGCCTGGCAGGTGCCGCCCATGTACGTCTACGCCGCCGGATGGCGGCCTACCGGCATCGACGATGCCGGCATCATCAGGTACGCCGAGAAATCCCTGGCCGAGACGGTGGCCCAGGTGCAGGGCGAGTTCGGCAACCCAGTGGTCGTCACTACCCGCGTCCTGGGAGGCCCGGCAGCGCAGGTCCTGCTGGATGCCGGCAAGGGAGCGGAACTGATGGTCCTCGGCAGCCGCGGCCACGGCGCCTTCGCCGGCATGCTGCTCGGCTCGGTCAGTCAGCACTGCGTCCAGCACGCCACCTGCCCCACCGTCGTCATTCCCGTACCAGACCGATACCCGAATGGCGCATCAGAGCACGCCAGCGTTGTCGGCAACGGCAGGTGAAGAGGCCTCAACCATGACCGCATCAACGACCGTGCCGGGGCGCACCATTAACCCGGACCTGGCCGATATAGAGGTGAACGCCCGGGAACCGGTCGCCGTGCTGCTGCGTGACCTGCGCACCTCGCCACAGGGGCTGGCCGGCCGCGAAGCCGCCCGGCGCACCGTCGTGCATGGACCCAACGAACTGGTCCGGCGCACCGGCCGGCGCTGGCCCGGCGAGTTGCTGTCGCAGTTCACCCAGCCCCTTGCCATCCTGCTGGCGGTCGCCGCCGGACTCGCCTGGGCCGGAGGCACCCCGGCACTCGCCGTTGCCGTGGTGGCGGTGATCCTGCTCAACGCGGGCTTCGCGTTCGTCCAGGAGATGCAGGCCGAACACGCCGTCGACGCCCTCGCCGCATTCCTGCCCGCCACTGTCCGGGTGATCCGCGACGGCGCCCGCACCGAGATTCCCGCTCGGGAGCTGGTGCCCGGCGACGTTCTGATCATCGCCGAAGGCGACCGGGTCAGCGCCGACGCCCGCATCATCGACGGCGCGATCACTGTCGACCTGTCCGCGTTGACCGGCGAGTCAGTTCCTGCCGACCGCAGTGCCGAGTCCACCGAAATCGCCGGCTCACTGCTCGACGCCCACGACCTGGTCTTCAGCGGCACCACCTGCACCGGCGGCGAAGCCACCACCGTCGTGACCCGCACCGGCATGCACACCGAACTCGGCCGCATCGCCGCGCTGTCGCAACGAGGTTCCGCGCAGCCCAGCCCGCTGGAGACCCAGGTACGACGGGCGACGTGGATCATCGCCGTCGTGGCGGTCGCCGTCGGGGTGGCGTTCCTGCCCATCGGCGTCGGGGCCGGTCTCGGCTGGAGCGCCGCGATCAGCTTCTCCATCGGCCTGATCGTCGCAAACGTCGGTCCTCACCGACGACAACTTCGCCACCATCGTCACCGCCGTCAGCGCCGGCCGGCGGGTCTTCGCCAACGTCCGCAAGTTCGTGCTCTACATCTTCGCCCACGCCGTACCCGAGGTCGTGCCGTTCCTGGTCTTCGCGCTGTCCGGCGGCGCGGTCCCGCTGCCGCTGACGGTATTGCAGATCCTCGCGATCGACCTCGGCACCGAAACCCTGCCCGCCCTGGCACTGGGACGCGAACCCGCCGAACCTGGCCTGATGGACCGCCCACCCCGGCCACGCCACACCGGGGTCATCGACCACAGACTGCTGCTGCGCGCCTGGCTGCTGCTCGGCGGAGTGTCCGCGCTGCTGGTTATGGGCGGCTACCTCTACACCCTCACCCGTGCCGGCTGGCATCTCGGCGACCCGACCGGCCCCGGCACCGCCCTGCACCAGGCCTACCTGCAAGCCACCACGATCACGTTCGCCGGGATCGTGGCCTGCCAGATCGGCACCGCGTTCGCTGCCCGCACCGACCGGGCGTCGCTGTTCACCGTCGGACTGTTCAGCAACCCCCTGCTGCTCTGGGGCATCCTCTTCGAACTGGTCTTCACCGCCGCCGTCATCTACACACCGTGGCTGCAGGACATCTTCGGCACCGCGGCACTCAGCGCCTCCCAACTCGCGATCATCGCCCCGTTCCCGTTCATCGTCTGGGGTGTCGACGAAGCGGCACGCTGGGTCGCCCGGCGCCGATCCGTGCCGGTCGCACAGAATCGAGAAACCCCGTGACAGCGATCCGTGTTCAGTTCACCCGGTGGCTGTACCAGCACGGCCGCCCCAACCGGCTGGCCCGCATCCTGAACCAGATATCCGCCCTCCAATTCAGCAACGGGAAGCTGGCGCCGCACAACTGGGTGACGCTGGAGGTTCCCGGACGCCGTAGCGGCAAGCGCGTGACGTTCCCCCTCGTCATCGCCGACCATGAGGGGGAGCGGTATCTCGTCTCCATGCTGGGGGCCACCTCGAACTGGGTGGCCAACGTGCGAGCCGCCGGCGGGCATGCCGTCATCCATCACGGGAAACCTGAGAACGTCCTGCTCACGGATGTCGACCCCGGCGTGCGCGCCCCGATTCTGCGCCGCTATCTCGCTCTCGCTCCCGGAGCCCGGCCGCACATGGACATCGACCCGCAGGCGTCACTGCCCGACTTCGACCGCGTGGCCGCGCAGTATCCGGTCTTCCACGTCACGCACGATCCTTCGCCGCCGACGCGCCATCCGGCGGTGGTCCGAACGGGAAGCCGCCTGCTCGGCGCGGGACTGATCCTTCTCGGTACGGCAGTGGCGACCGTGGCGGTACTGGGACCACTGGTCTCGGGCGTCCTGCGCTACCGGACCTCTCCCACGAGCCTGAACCAGATCATCGGCGGCGATGCGGCCGCGCTCGCCGTCGTCGCCCCGGCCACGATCGCCGTCGGCGTCCTGGCACTGCGCGGGCACCGGGCCGCGCCCGTGCTCGCCCTGGCCCCGTCGATTTTCGTGGTCTACACCTACACCCAGCTGATCCTCGGCAACGAGTTCCTCCGCTGGCCCGGCAACATAGAACGATTCTTCCCACTGATGCTCGCGGTATTCGTCCTCGCCGCAGCGCTCGCGATCCGGGCCTGGCAAAGCACCCCGACGCAAGGACTGCCGGCGACCTCCGCCCGCGCCGACCGCACGGCCGGGACCGTGCTGCTGGCCATCGCCGCGTTCGTCGTCATAGGCCTGCACCTGCCGAACTTCGTCGACGCGATGCGCGACCAGCCGACCAGCATGCAGTACCTGTCCAGCCCAACCGCGTTCTGGCTGGTCAAGTTCATGGACCTGGGCATCATCGTCCCGGCAGCGATCGCCGTCGGCATCGGCGCGCTGCGACACCAGCAGTGGGCCCGCAAACCGATGTACACACTGGTCGGCGCCTACACCCTGATCGGCGCCTCGGTGACCGGGATGGCGATCACCATGACCGCCCGCAACGACCCGGACGCCTCCGCCACCGTCGTCGCCGGGTCGGCGCTGATGACGGCGCTGCTGGCAGCGGTCACCTGCTACCTCTACCGGCCACTGTTCCGGCGACGCCCGACAGGCCTCGGCACACCAGATCAGGACACCCTCCCGCCCGCCAACCTGGAGAGAGGCACCGCATGACGTACCTGACGGGCTCTGCGAACCCTCCCGACGCCGGCCTTCGAGCCGAGCCCGCGGTTGCCGACCACGTCAGCATCGTGCCGATACGCCACGGCCGGCGAACCGTCGGCGCGTACGTGATGACACCAGAAGGGATGCGCTTCCAGCCGGCCACCGACGTCACCCGCATCGTGGTGACCGCTCTGACCGCGGCGGCGCTCACCGTGACTACGATCGCCATCGCGGTAGCAGTGCGACGGCCTCCCGCGATCCGGTCGGTCACGATGGGCCCCGGCGGCTGGGTCAGCCTCAGAGGAACGACCATGCCGCCGACGCGCAGCGGCACCACAACCTCCCGGCCGTGGTGGTCTCGGGCACTGGGGGCACGCCGACTCGTCGTCGAGCGCCGATGACGTCGCCGCCGGCACCTATGGAGAACACACCGGATGTCGCGGCAGGCACGGCACCGCGGCCTGCCGACGTGACGCTCTACTGGCTGCCGCTCGGCGCCGGCGGCCACTGCATCCGCCTCAACGGGCGCATCTTCGAACACCTCCAAGCACGTCACGAGCATCGACCGGTCCGCGACCTCTACCACTCCGTACTTCAGGTACGCCTGGATGCGCAACGTTTCGTCATCGAGATGACCCCGGTACTCGGTGGCGGCACTGCCGACCGCGGCGTCGTACGCGAAGGCCCCGTCGGTTCGCGGCTGCTCCGACGTTCCCCGCTGTTCCGGTACGAGATCCGGTGCTGGCGCGACGGCACCATCTCCGACGTGGCCGAGGTGGTAGCCGGCCCGCGTACCGTCAGCTCGGACGCCGTCCGGGCACGCGAGGTGTTACGCCTGGCACCGCTGGCCCCTGCACTGGTCTGGGGCCGCGACGAAGCCCGTGCCGGCGAGATGTGGAACTCCAACTCACTGACCGCCTGGCTCCTGGCCGGCAGCGGCCACCAGATGGAAACCATCGGCCCACCGGTCCACGGCCGTGCTCCGGGATGGGATGCCGGCTTGACCGTGGCCGCCCGGCGACGCGGTCAGCTCGCATCGCAGGACGCGGCCGTGGAATTTCCCGGTCTACGGAGATCGTGAGGGGCGTCCGTGCTGCATTTTCGACCGGCAACCGGCGGACTGTCGCCCTGATCGCTGCGTTTTGCCCAACCAGCACAGCTGCGCAACGCAGCCGAGGAGGGACTTTCACGTGTATGTACGACGGGTATAGGCGTGAGATATCGGCTTTGTCCAAGCTGCGATGGGCGTGGGCAGCCCTGGGGTCATGTGGGAATGACGCCGCCCAGGGCGAAAGAAGTCATTGATGTGCCACTACTGCGGATGCCGCGAAACGCCGCTGATCCGGGACTACATCGCGGAACACGAGCGGGCGATCAACTTGGGGGGCGACGCGGTCCGCGCGATCGACGACGGCGAGCTGCGCCAGGCCGCTGAACTGCTCGGCGCCATGGCCGTGGAGTCAGGCGTGATGAAAGCAGGGGAGCGAAGGGCCTTCAATCTAGCCTCCTAGGATACTTTAGGGGTTGTGGCACTCCTTTCGGAGCGGTGTTCGTCTGAGCTGCCATAACGGCGATGACACCACCGGCTGCCTACGAGGCATCTCCGGAGAACTCAAGACAACTAGTCACTAATGCCCGATGTCAGGTGTTCTGTACTCAGGAGTCGAACCACTGCCGGACCTCGCACGCATACCTCGACCGGGCGAACCGTGAATGGGGGGCTATGACAACGCGTCACCTCGCCACGCAGCGACACTGCGCGACGGGCGGCACCGGTCGGCTCAGCAGCCGGGGCGTGTGGCCGATGGTCTCCCGGGAGGTCGAAGACGTTGATCAGGATCAGGGCCGGGCGCTGGTTTGCGCTCACCGCGACGCTGGCGGCTAGGTTCTGTCCCGCGGATCATGCCCATCGGGGACTGCGCGCAGCCAGTCGAGTAGTTCGACCAGGTCGAGGGTGGCGCGATAGTTGACGCCGAGTTTGTCGAACCGGGTTGCTAGACCGCGTTCGACGTCCGCGTTGGCGACCATCTCCGTGAACGTGCCGCGTTCCGGCCAGAGGATCCGGATCTTGCCGGTTACATCGTGTTCGACTTCGGTGCGTTCGACTGGACAGAGGAGGACGAGCCGGTGTTCTCGCATCCTCGGGATCCGTTCTCCCGGGTGACGCTCGCCGCTCGGCTGTCGGCCACGATTCGGCCCCCGAGCCGAGCCCGAACCCACTTGCCCGTCGGCTCATGCCGCAGCACACCGAGCAGCCGCATCATCTCGTCACCGATCCGCACACTCATATTGCCGAGTCTCGCCGCTGCGCACGCGCCCGGAAGCCTTCCATCAGATTCTCGACTTCCGCGGCCTCGCCGAGCACCCGGCCAGAAAAGCGTTGGTCATTCTCGCCCGCATGGACCACCATGCGCTCGTGATCGCCTACCTGGACACCGAACGCCTGACCTTGCGTCATTTCACCCTTGACGACGCGGACCTACTGACCGAACTGGACAGCGACCCGGCGGTCATGCGCTATCTGACCGGCGGCGAGCCGACCGCACCGGAGTATTACCGCGAGCGCGGCCTGCCGAGAATCCTCTCCGGCTACGAGCGGTGGAACGGCAACTTCGGGCTGTTCGCGGCGCACGACAAGGCCAGCGGCGCCTTCGTCGGATGGTTCCACCTGCGCCCCGAGGTGGACGGCCCGCTGGACGAGGTCGAACTCGGCTACCGGCTGCGCCAGGCAGAGTGGGGCAAGGGGTACGCCACCGAGGGCTCAAGGGCACTGCTGGCCAAGGGGTTCACCGAGCTTGACGTGAACCTGGTCTGGGCCGCGACGATGGCGCTGAACGACGGCTCCCGCAAGGTGATGGAGAAGGCCGGTATGACGCTGGCGGGAACCCTCGACACCCCGCCCGACATGCAGATGGTCGAGGGCTCCGAACGTGGCGGCGTCCGATACGAGATCACCAAGGAGCAGTGGGAGCAGCGTTGACTCCGTGAACACCAGGCATGACCCGACAGTCGAGTACCCGGCCGTCCATGGTGCCGATCGGTTCGCCCCTATCCGGGCCAGGGAAAGCGGAACTACTCGATGGCCGTTCACCCGCAACTGCTGGCGCACCTGCACAGTTCCGTTGTGGCCCGCAGGATGACCAGTTCCCCCGAGTTGAACGCGACGTAGACGAAATCGCCGTCCACGTCGAGTGCGGTGGCCTGGTGGTCTGCTGTGAAGACCCATTGCGGCTCGCCCGTCGGATACGCTCGTCCAGCTCTGGTTTGAGCACGAGCTTGATCGAACGCGTCGCGCTGGTGGCGTGGTCGAGGCCGCCGCCGACCGTGACGACACTCCACAGACTGGCCCCGCCCTGTGCGAGGGTATCCACAGCGTCCATAGAGGCGCTTCCTACCGCAGCGGATGCCGGGAACGGCAGCAGTCGTTAGGCCACTCAGTACCAGATCTGGAGCCGGAGGGCGGAGGGTGAGCGCTCGGCGTCGGCGGACACTCGCAGGCGCGCGGCTCCGGCGTTGTCGGTGATCACCTTCATGGCGATCCACTCGTCCGGGTCGTGGAGGGTGAACTCGCCGTACTCGGAGGAGATGGTGCCGTCGAACAGGACGGCGCCGTCGAGGGTCAGGTCGTCGGACTCGTCCTCGAAGACCTCGACAGACACCGGGCCGTCCACGTAGGTGCGGACCTTCAGGTAGATCGAGTCGGGTCGGGCGTGCACCGGGACCTTGCCGTCGAAGCCGTCGTGGGTGTCCGCGGACCGCACGTCTCGGAAGATCAGCAGGCCGTGCTGGGCGAAAACGCGGAAGGATCCGACGAAGCCGGAGTACTCAGCTGCCACAGTCAATACCCTACAATCCGGGCGCGTGGCCCGCCTGCCAGGCAGACGGGCCACGCGCTGTTCGTCGCGTAGTTAATCGAGGTTGATCAGATTCAGGTGCCTGGCGTCCAGGAGTGGCCGGATCGGCGGGAAGTCGTAGTTCCCCTGGGAGAGCTGACTCATCATCCCGCCCTGTTGCGCCCGGCATCCGTCGCAGTGCGGGTACCCGGTTCCCCGGTAGGGCCCGCTGACGGCGGAGATCGGCGGCTGGTGGTCGAAGATCCATTCGCCGTTGGCGGTGCCCGGTAGGCGAGCGCCGCACGTGTGGCATCCGTGTGCGATGCCGTTGATCTGGTTGTCCCAGTACTCCGGGTGGGTGCGGCCGACCCGTCGGCGGGTGGTGGCGACGCCCTCGCGGGCGAAGGGGCCGGGGCCCAGCGTCTGCTTGCAGAGTTCCAGCTCGTCGACGTTGTGCACGAGCACCGGACTGCTGTCGGCCAGCACGTAGTAGGTGTGCAGGTCGTTCACTGTCAGGTCATACGTGCGGTGCTTCTCACCGTACCCTCGAAGGCTCTTGATCTTGATTTTCTCGCCCTCGTCGGTGCGGAGTTGCTCGCCGGCCTTGAGCTCGCCGGCCTCGACCCACGCCTTCCTGGTCACCGACCAGAACGGGTGTGTCGCGGTGGTGGTGAGCTCGCCGCCGCCGACGACCGTGACATCGACGAACTCCTTGTCGGTGTCGGTGCGGATGGTGCGTTCGACCTGGCGTGCGCCGGTCTCGCCGGTCACTGGATCGGTCGCCGTGACGGTGTCGCCCGGCTTGAGGTCGGCGATCGTCTCGGACGAGCCGTCGGCGAGCAGCACCCGGGTCTCACCGGTGAAGCTGTGCTTGGGCAGCATGGAGTCCTTGCAGCCCTTCGGGCCGGACTTGGCGTCGCCCGCGCCCTTCCTCGTCTTCGCCTTCAGCTTTGCGGCCTGTGCCTTGGCCCGGGCCTGTGCCTGGGCGGCTGCCTTCTTGGCGGCTGCCTCGGCCGCGGCTTTCGCCTTGGCCGCCTTCTCCGCCGCTGCCTTGGCCGCTGCTGCCGCTGCCGCCTTGGCCGCCTCGGCCGCCTTCTCGGCTCCGGCCAGGATCGCCTTCGCCCACTTGATCTCCTGGAAGAAGGTGATGACGGCCTTGCCGGCCTTGTAGATCGCCTCGGCGATCTTCTTGGCCTTGAAGATCTTGCCCCACGGCAGAGCGCCGACGATCATCATGGCGCAGCCGCCGAGGTCACCCTTGAGACAGTTCAGCAGGTCGGTGATCCCCAGGAACTCCATCAGGACCTGGCCGCCGGCCTCGAGGATGACGTCGAGGGTGCTCTTCGACTGCAGCTGGTTGGCCTTGGCGATGTCCTCCGGCGACGGCCCGGTCTCGACCGTGGTGCCCTCGTCCGCGCTGGTGGTGGCGCCGGTGGTTCCGGCGTCGGTGACCAGACCGGTCGGGTCGGAGAACGCGAGCGGATTGTTGGAGGCGTACGTGTACGCCGAGGTCGCTTCCTGAGTCACCGGCATCGGGTCGCGGGTGGCGAACCGGCCGGTGCCCGGGTCGTAGTTGCGGGCACGCAGGAAGTAGTTGCCCTCACCGGTGCTGGAGTCCTGGTAGGCGCCGTGGAACCGCATCGGGTTCTCCGGGCTCGCACCCTCCGGGATCTCCTGCCCGGCCAGCGACTCGCCCACCCGCGGATTGCCGAACGGGTCGTAGTCGTAGCCGGCCTCGACCGCCCCGGTCGGCGACAGCATGTTCGCGATGCCGCCGAGCCAGTCGTGGGTGTACGAGTGAACGGCTCCACCCTGATCGATGAGTCCGAGCGGCTCGTCGTCCGGGCCGTAGGTGAACGCGCGCTTCTCCACGACCGCGCCGCCCTGCTCGACGGTGTCGATCCCGATCTGCGGCAGCGTGCCCGCCATGTCCCAGGAGAAGCGCTGCGCCGACGTGTCGGTGGTGGCGGCCAGCCGCATCCCGTCGGCGCCGTACGCGTACGCGGTCTTGACGCCGCTGACCTCGGCCGTGGCGATGCTGTTGTCTAGGTTGTAGGTGAGTTTGTCGCCGCCCGCCTTCACCTGGTTGCCACGCTCGTCGTAGTCGTACGTCGTGGTGCGCAGGTTCGCGCGCCCGACGAGGTGCTCGGACTGCAACTGGTCGGCGGAGTCGTACTTGTAGGTGGTCACGTCCTCGCCGGCGGTGCCGGTCCGCTTCTGCGACGTGCGGTTGCCGACCAGGTCGTACGTGTAGTCGATCCGGCCGACCGGTTTCACGTCCTTGCCGGAGCAGCTCGCCACGGCGTAGCAGGCCGAGGTGACCCGGTCGTTCTCGTCGTAGGCGTACGCCACCGACTCGGCCACGCCGCCGCGCGTGGTGATCACGCGGGTCGGGTTGCCGACCGGGTCGAGGCTGATGTCGTACCGCGACACCGGGTCCTGCACACCGGGCACCGGGTCACCGACGCGCTCGGTGCCGATCGCGGTGAGCCGGCCCGCCTGGTCGTAGGAGCGGTTCTCCACGAGTCCGACGCCCGAGGGCAGCGTGGTGCTGGTGCGCTGCCCGGCGACGTCGTATCCGAACGACCAGCTCGTGTCGCCCGTGGTCAGCCCGGTCACCTGGCTGTCCGCGTCGTAGCCGTACCCGGCGACGGTGCCGTCCGGGTACTGCCGGGACGTGACGTTGCCCCGCACGTCGTAGCCGTACGTGTACGTCTCGTCCGAGCGGCCCGCCTCCTTGCGGGTCACGCTCGTGATCTGGTCCTCGTCGTCGTACGCCACATCGCGCACACCGAGCGGGTCACCGTAGGAGGTGGTCCGGTCCTCGGCGTCGTAACCCCAGCGGTAGACGGTGCCGCTGGTGCCGAGCGTGCGGGAGATGCGGCGGCCGACGATGTCGTACTCGTCGACCGTGGTCCGCTTGGCCTTCTCCTTGTCGCTGATCAGCCACGGGAATTCCAGGGTGTTCAGCGACAGCAGGCCGACGACGTTGCTCTCCGCGTCGTAGGTGACGTTCGTCGAGCGGCCCAGCGGGTCGAGGCTGCGGACCGGGCGACCCGCCTCGTCGTACTCGATGCGGCTGCGGTTGCCCCGCGGGTCGATCACCGACTGGACCACGCCGTCCTTGCCGTAGTCGTAGACCGTGGCGGAGCCGAACACCGAGTCCGGCTCGGTGATGCTCCGGGTCTGGTCGTCGGCGGTGTACGTGTACCGCGTCGTGTTGCTGTTCGCGTCGGTCGTCGCGATGAGGCGGTTCGCGTCGTCGTACTTGTACTTGGTCACGTGGTCGAGCGCGTCGATCACCTTGACCTGGTTACCGGCGGCGTCGTATTCGTAGTGGGTGGTGAACTGCTCCTTGTCGGCGCCCTCGACGTTGCCGCGCGGCTCGGTCGTGGCGATCAGGAGGCCGTCGCCGTCGTACTCGAAGGTGGTGACACCGCCGACCGGCGAGGTCACCTTGATCTTGTTGCCGGCGGCGTCGTACTCGGTCTTGGTCTGGCTGCCGCCGGAGTCGGTGATCGAGGTCTGCTGCCCGCTCTTGTCGTAGCCCAGCGACGTCTTGCGGCCCAGCGAGTCGGTCGTCGACGTCACCTCGCCGGCGTTCGACCGCTCGAAGGTCGACGTCTTGCCGAGCCCGTTCGTCGTCGAGGTGGTCCGGTCCAGGTCGTCGACAGCGATGTCCTTCACCACGACCTTGCCACCCGGGTACGGGCGGCGGATCTGGATCGGGTTGTCGTCACGGTCGTAGACGTACGTGGTGGTGTAGTCGGCCTTCGTCGCTCCGGGCACGTTGCCGCGCGGCGAGGTGACCGTCTCGACCAGGCCCTTCGGGTTGTACGTCCAGCTGGTCACCAGGTCCGGCTCGTCCTTCATGTCGACGGCCGAGGTGAGTCGCCGCCCGGCCGGCGTGTAGGTCAGCCGGGTCGTGGTCAGCTCGCTGGTGACCGTCTTGAGCAGACCGGTCAGGAAGTACGCGTGCGTGGTGGTCACGCCCGCTGCGGTCACCGTCTTCACCAGGCGGCCGGTCGCGTCGTACACCGACACCGACGGGGTGAGGCGTTCCGGCTTCAGGGTCGCGATCACGCGGTCCTGGTCGTCGTAGGTGAACTTGGTCGCGTTGTTCCTCGGGTCGAACGACACGGCGACACGGCCGGACTTGTCGTACACCGAGGACGAACGCCTGCCTTCCGGGGTGGTCACCGACTCGACCAGACCGGAGTTGCGCTCGCCGGCCGGGATCGTCTGGTACGTGGTGACCTTGCCCCGCTGGTCGGTCTCGCTGATCGGCAGGCCGCGGGAGTCGTACGCGTACGTGACGACGTGGCCTTCCGGGTCGGTGCTCTTGACCAGCTCGTCGAACTCGTTGTACTCGTCGATCCACTTCTGGCCGTTGGCGTCGACGTGGCTGGTCGGGTTGTTGCGGGCGTCGTACGAGACCTTCTCGCTGAACCGGCGCTGCGGGGCGAACCGCTCGATCGGGTTGCCGGCGGCGTCGTACGTGGTCTCGTGCTGGTTGGCGTTGCCGTTGACGACCAGGCTGCGGTTGAGCGTGCCGTCGTAGCGGTGGTGGTTGGTATCGCCGTTGCCGCGCTGCGTGTAGAGCAGCACGTTGCCCTTGTAGCCGTCCCAGACGACCACATCGTCGGCGTCGGTCGTCTTGGACTCCTGCTTGGTGGCGTCCCAGCCGAACGTGGTGGCCGCGCCGAGCGCGTCGAGCTGCCGGGTGACCCGGCCGTTCTCCGCGTACTCGTTGACGACGGTGGAGACATGGAACGGGTCGATCACCCGGTTGAGCCGGGCGGCGGTGTCGTACTTGTACTGCCAGATCTCGCCGCGCGCGTCCCGGACCTTCGTCAGCAGCCCGTCGGTGTAGGAGTACTGGACCTTGCGGCCGTCCTCCAGGCCGATCGACTGGATCAGGCCGGCCTCCAGCTTGACCTGCGCCTTGTGCCCGGATGCGTCGGTGACCGTGATGCTGTCGACGCCGTGGGTGAACCGCAGGCCCTGCTGCCTCGGGTTGAGGATCGACGTGAGCAGGCCCTGCGCGTCGAACGCGTACACGATGTTGTTGCGGGTGACCAGCTCCCAGCCGTCACCCGCGCGGCGCAGCGTGGAGCGCACGCCCGGCGGGCGGGTGAAACCGTCGCCGTTCGCGGCGAACAGGGTGTCGGAGCCGTCCTCGGCGCGTACCACCACGCCGCCTTCGGCCGCTGTCACCTTCAGGTCGTACGCCCACGCCCATCCCGGGCCGAACGCCGACGGGCCGGTGTTGAGCGACGAGTACGTCCGGGTGGAGGCGAAGCCGACCGCGAACGAGGCGAGCGCCAGGTCCTGCTCGGCGCGGGTGAACGCGCCGGTTCCGGTGCTCACGCCGTTGGCGCGGATGGCCTGGCTCGCGTCGGTCATCCCGAGTGCCACGCTGCAGCCGCAGCCGGCCGCCTGACGGTCCGGCACGGCCGGAGGGTCGACGGTGGCTCGCGGCGCGGCCTGGTCGGAGGCCGCCGACGGGACCTCACCGTCCGGGTAGATGCCGGTGAGCGTGACGAAGTACTGCTTCTGCGGGTCGAGCTGCCAGCCCTCGGCCGCGCCGAGCGACTTGCAGTACTTGCGCGGCTGCTCGCACTTGCTGTCCTCGAGCACGTCCTTGCCGAGCGTGATCGACTCCTGCTTGGTGTTCGACTCGACGTCGAACAGGTCGACCCGCCAGGTCTCGAAGCCCTCGTCGGCGGTGTTGAAATAGACGACGAGCGACGTGTCCCCGACGACGAATCCGGGACGCAGCAGCAGATCACGGAAGGCTTCACCGGGAGCCAGCTGCTGCGCCGCGCGCAACTGTGCCCCGGCCTTCTCCGGCTCTCCGCCGGCTTCAACCAGAGGGGGTACGACGGGAGGGCGCGAGCTCTCATCGACGGTGGCCGTCGAAGCGGCGTTGGGTGGCAGGCCGCGCTGTTGCGGATCGGTACCCTCGGTGACCTGGGGAACCGCTCCGGGTTCCGCTCGTGCGGGGATGGAGACGGGTGGCGCCAGGGTGAAGACGAGTAGGCTCGCGCAGAACGCCGCCATGTGGCGGGCGCGCGGGAAACGGTGGCTGGACATCGATCTACATACCTCCCCCGTAGGAGTTCGACCCGCCGAGGGAATCATGTTCGTCGATGGATATGCGTTCAGAAAAAGATAGACATCAGTCTATTGCCATCGTGGTCGCCTCCCGGGTATGTGCTTCACAGTGTCTTCACAGCCTGTGGCGTTCGATGTCTCCGCAGCGGCTTGTTCCCGGCCTCCCGACGGGGGAGGACCCATGATCAGATTCCGGTGGCCTGCGATGGCAGGTGTCTTCGTGCTGGGGCTCAGCGATGTGGGTGTCGCGGAGGTCTCTTGCTGCGCTGGTTCGGTTTTCTGGTTCTCGACGTGCTTGGCCTCCGTAGTGGGCGCATCGTGCGACGTGAGCATGTCTGGGGTCTCTGGCTCGGCGAAGAGTTAACGGAGCAGTCGAGCGCAACACTGCAGAGCGACGTGCTCCCGCCGGCCGTGTCGCCTGATGGGGGTGCCAGGCGGCCGCACGCCATTGGCGGCTTCGGGCCGGTAAACCACGAAATCAGCTGGACAGGCGTTAGAAGCGAGGGCTACCCGCGAAAGCTACAGCCGTTGTAAGGCGATGCCGTGGTGCGATCGCAGGATCGTCAGCACGGCATCAGCCCTTCAGTCGTGTTCTTCCTCTGGTGGGGGACTGTAGACACGGCCGCCGCTCCTATCCCGGTTCAGGCCGACCGGGTAGGTGTCGATCCCGGCCTGGGCCTGCCCCGTCGTGCCGGTGGGTGACGTCCCGCTGCGCCGGTCGCGACTGTCAGGTCAGTTGTGCGGCAAGCTCCGCGACCGCGGTCGCGTCGTACGTTTGGAGCAGTGAACGTACCCCGGAGCATGCCTTCTGGTGGGCAGCGGAAGTCAGTCCGAGGCCGTTGATTGCCCGTCCCCAGTCCAGTTCGCTGCCGGTGGATCGGGCCAGTAGGACAAGGCCGTGTTCGCCCTTGACGCGGCTTAACAGGCGCCGCTGCGACGCGGGCCAGCGAACGAGAATCTCGGAGAGAATGATGAGATGCCGGGCTCGCTGGACCGACCCGGCGCCGGTCATTGGTGCGAGCAGCTCGACTAGGTGCACATAGAACTGCCACGTGGTCAGCAACCGTTTGGCCTCGCGGACGGACAGATTCGGCTGGGCCGTCAGTCGTTCCACCAGCAGCGCTCGGACCTCGCGGTCAAGTTCCAGGGTGCGGACGACGGCCGGCATGATCGTCTCGGTGGCCGAGGTACCGCCCTCGGCCGGTTGCCCGGAGGCGGGCTCCGCTACGGAAACGACGAGGCCGACGTCTACGGACGAGGGGGTAGAAACCGCTGAGTCGTCGTCGGCTGAGCTCCGTGTCTGGGCGAGAATCGTCCGAGCCTGATCGTACTCACCTTTCGTGGTCAGCAGCCCGGCCAGGATCTCCGGCACCAGGTCGTCCGGGATGCCCGGTACCGGAATCTGCAACTGGATCAGCTTGCGAAGATAACTCCACCCCACAGTGGGGTCCGCGTCGGTGCGAATCTGTTTCTGGTTGGCCAGCGCGCTGTAAGTGTCATCGAGGTGCGCGACCACCGCAGCGGCGTCCAGGCCGATCACGAACCGCGTCGTCGGGAAGTGCCGGGTCAGGAACATGTTGATCGCCTCGAACACGTCCGCGGTGGTCTTGGCGCCACAGCGGTCGAGATCGTCGATGAAGACGATCAGCTCATGGTCGATGTCGCCAAGGACGTGGAACACATCATGCTGCAGCAGGTACAGGTAGCCGGCATGCGCCCGGTAGTAAGGGTCTCGCATCGCAGGGTCCGCCTTGGCGGTGGTCGCTGGGCTGAGCGCCGTGCTGAGCACCGGCTTGTGGAACAGCTCGGTAGGCAACATGGTGGCGACCGGACGAAACCATCGGACAGCGGTGTGCAGCAGCGCGCCCGCCAACAGCAGGGTCGGTACCAGGAGAGCGACGTTGACCCCGGCGAACACCCAATCGCCGAGCGTGTAGTCGGTGTCTGTGGCCCGAGCCAATTGGGACACGATCGGGACTATCAGGGCGAAGACGCCGACTTTGAAGAGGGGGGACACCACTCGGCGACGCAGCGACTGCCGTAGCTGTTGCGCGTCGAGCCGTTTGGAGTTGCGCTGGAACCAATAACGTTCCCTGGCGTGGTCGTGCCAGCCGATGGTCATCTCCGCCGATTCGAGCAACGTAGCGGCGAGACCAGCCCATACCTGTTCACCGGTCTGGTAGGTCCACGGCTCGAATCGGGCGGTCAGCGGGGTGTCGCCGCCTGGCATCCGCCGCATGCTCTTCTCCCAGACCTGGCGCCATCTCGGCCAACTGCTCAGTGCCAAGTCAGCACGCCACGCCCGCAACCGGGACGGCGCCTGCGGAGATTCTGACTGTCCGGCATCGCGCTGCTTCCCGAGCTTTTGCTCGATCAGATCCATGAGCGTCGTCTTGCCGGTGCCCCAGGCGCCTTCTAGCGCCACGACGGTCGGACCGCGTCGCTCGGGGTCGGAGTCAGCGGGGCCGCCCTCGCACAACATCGCCGTGACGACCTCGACGACCTTGTCCCGCCGAAGGGCATCCCGCTGGGCGGGCCGATCGCGGAACCCCCATATGCCAATGCCTGCGATATCGGCCGCATCGTCGAGTGCGGTCGGCTGGTCGACCGAATCTGATGTGCCGGCCGATGTCAACACGGTCGGATTGAACGCTTGCGCGCTGGCGCTTGCGACCGAAGCGGTCGCTGTCACCGTTGCAGGTGCGGGTACGTCACCTCCTGACGAGCCGCCCCTCAGCGTGGCGACGATTCGTGCGACGACCGAGGCGAACTCCGCTTCGTCTGTGGGTTCGGCAAGATCGAGCCCCAGATACGGCATGAGCGCCGGCGGTAGCTTGGCACCTCCTACCCGTACCGGGATGATGAGTGACGGTGCCGAGGATGCCTTCTGTGCCATCGAGATTTCCCGGAGCACCCAGGAGTCCGGAGCGAACTCGGCACTGACAATAACGACCAGGGATTTCGACTGGCGAACACCTTCGGCCAGCTCCTCGTCGAGGTTGGTCCCCTCTTCGACGAGGCGTTCGGCGAAATATACGTTCAGCCCGGCCCGCGACAGCTGAGAATCCATCCGGGATGCCAGCGGGATGTCCCGGTTGGCGTAGGAGAGAAAAACGTCGAAGGTAATCGGATCTTTTTGATCCTGGACGGCAGAAACATTCAGGATCTCCAGATGAGGCGGTCGTCCCGTAGCGCCGGTGACCAGGTCGAGGAAAGCCTGATTGTGGGCGAATGCGGCGACTGGGACAGCCGCGAGCCGCTCGCCCTCAGGAGTTATTTGCGCCCGCGAGGTGACCCCGATCAAATAATCCCCGGACCATACCGGACCTCCGAAAAATCCCTGCCAAGGCGATTCGCCGGCTTGGGCGGAATCATCGGACGGCTGGATGGCGATGGTCAGCAGGCCCGGCTGAGAGCCGGTTAGGGGGATGGCGGTGCCAATCATCCGTCGCAGGGCTCGCTGTGGTGAGGAGATTCCCGCCACTTCGCATTCGACGGCCATCGTGCCTTCGGATAGGATTCCCCACCGGACCGGGGTATCCCCGAGTCGTGGCAGAGGTGAATCCAGCTGAATCAGGGCGGCATTCATCTGGCCGGCGGCGATCCAGGCAATCCGGCCGCTGAGCGATTCGGTGGCCGCCGAGAGCACTTCGACCGGGTGTCCCACCTCATCCCCGGCATTTGGGACTGTCAAGATCAACCCGCCACCGAGGTGGTAACCGGAGTGAGATGAGCGGGAATCATCCGCGTAGACAACCTCGACGAGATTCTGGGCATCTCCCACGTGAATTCCCTCCCAGGGCTTGAATCACCGGCCGATGTACTAGTCCTGATTAACCATTTTGAAGAACCGAAGTCGGTCACCGAGCCGAGGGATCGGCGTCATCTGGTAGGTGCATTTGCGGCTTTTGCTGCATTGTGCAGGAAGGTCGACTATAGTTCATGAATGGTATAGCGATATCTGAGCATCTACCCCACTGGGTCCGGTAATCGGTGTTGCGCGGGCAGAGAGCGGACCGGATGCGGTGACCTGCCGGAGAAGAAGCCATGCCCGACGATCAGAATTAGCCTGAGGTATGGGTTCCGGTGACGCCCTGCGTGGCCGCATACTCGTCTGATTCGACGGTTGCGCCCATCCGTGCGAGTAGTTGGATCTGCTCGCGGATGAGCCACCAGCCCAGCGCGTTGCTGTCTGGATCATCGAACCAGCGGACCAGCATCAGGCCCGCCTCGACGTCGCCGCCGTCGACGAGGGCTCGCACCCGATCGGCGCGGGCGCGATACGAGCGAGAACGGCGCACATTTGTTCATCGATCGGTCCGTGCGTCTGATAGTAGATCTCCCACCGATGATTGGCGGGGACCACCCGTGGCAACGTCCGACGGCTTCCCATGACTGCGGTTAGGTTCGAGTCCGACATGGTCCGTAATCTGTTCGGCTGTGATGGCTTTACTGGCGAGCCAGAAGTAGCAGTACTGCCGAGCCTTCCACAGCGCCTTCTATACATGGGGCTTCAAGGATGTACTCAATTCGGCCCGACCAGCCGAGCCGCGTGCCGACCGCCACCGTGCCTGTCGAGCGGTTCACGGTTGAAAGAGCGCACCTGACCGCGTTGATCCGCATTCCCGGCGCTCCCGATGTTGCAGCTACGGCGGCCCAAGCGTCATCCGGCGACGGCCTGCGAACGAGATCGCGGCGGAGACATAGAGCCGATCAGCGCAGTAGTTGCTCGCCGTACTTCATCAAGGCGTCTTGGATGTTGACGGGCTACTTATCGATCGGATCGTCCAGAAGGCAGCCATCAGATGGGGGCGCAGTCGGGGACTCACCGTGGCAGTCGCGAGAGCGCGCAGCGCCTCGGACACCAACCCGGGATTGGAGGGCTCCGCTGGTGACTCCAGGATGTCGAGAAACGGCTGCATTACCCGTTCGTCACTGCGGGTGAACAGCCCATGTACGGCCTCGAGTCGGGTATCGACGATACGTATCCGGAAGACGTCGTCGACGTGCTTGAGCATACGTACGGGCAAGATGAGCAGCACGTATTTGGCTGCGGGAGCGGCGGAGCCGAGGAAGGCGCGCATGAGGGTTCGATTCACTCCAGGGTCCGTTCTGCTGGTACCGGCCGGCGCACATCGCGCTCTCGCCGTCATGACCGCGAGAGAACCTTTCATAGCGTTCTACGGATGCGAGCGTGACCCGGAGCAGGCCGAGCTACCCATCCTGTGTTCCGGCCGGCCGCTGTTCGTCATCGGCGTCGACCGCGCCGCCTACTCCACCGGACGTTGGGGGACCGTGCTGTTGCGACTTCCGGAACAGAACCTGCCTGCCATCCCGACGGTATTCCACCAAGACATCTTCAACGGCACATGCTCGATCATCGAGCCAGGCGTATCCACACGCCTGTCCGTGCCGCGCGAAGAGTGCATCGGTCTGGAACGCCAGGCCAGTTGGCCGAAGGAACACGTCGAATCGCGGCTGACAGACCATTACGAAGGCCGACCGAACGTCTGGGTCGAAGCCATGCGAGTAAAGCTCTCGATACCATCCACGCCACGCCTTGACAGCGGTTGAGCGCACGGCACGCGGAAGTGCTTCCGATTTGTTGATCTGATTCCATCGCGGCAACCGAGGATCTCTGGTCGCAATGGCAAAAGTTTACGCGTCGATCTCGTACCGGTACCAACGGCGGCGGTCTCCATCCACCTGTAACCAAAGCATTTCGTCGCGGCCGACCTTGCCACGTGCCCAGCCTGATGGTTGCCGGCCGTCCGGCAACACCAGGTGCTCGCGGTCATACTCGATGATGATCGCCCCGTCTCGGCGGCCTCGACGAATATCCCACCGGAATCCGTCACCGTCTTTGTACTGGTCAAGGAAAGCAAACTCCGTGCTCGTGACGGCGAGCCCATTGCATCGGGTGATGGTGTTATCGATGACGGCCCGGACACCATTCGAATCGAGCTCAACCACGGCGAAGTCGGGATACGGACAAGCATGGATCTGCTCACAGCCGATATTCAGTGCGTAGCAGTCGCACCAAGGCACGTCCGGGGTATCGGATGACACCATCCACGGTTCGCCGCCATTGTGGTCCCACCGTGCCAAGCCGATCATGAAGCCGTACGAGCGGGTGCCGTCCGGGTTGCGAGACCAGTAGCTCGACTCATCGAAGTAGCTAGTCCAAATGTGACCGCGAGCATCAGTCATGAGTTTTTCAACGCCGTCGCCTGCGTAGAAGGCCGCTTGTGTCTGACCGCGGCTATCGACCACCCGCACGTTCGTAGTGAGGGTCAGCTCCTCTTCCGGCACCGGTTCACCGTAACGTTCGTAGGAGACCCCGGGCGAGGCACAGCGGGCAGCAGACAACACGACGCCGTCGCCGAGAGAGTCGATGCCGTTGAACCAGAGGTCGAGACCCTTCAGCGGGATCTCACGAACCTCGGCCCCATGACATATGAGAGCCGTTGCGTCGTAACGCGGTGGTGGGCGCAGCTTAGTGAAGTACGGGACAGCAACGAATTCCTGCGCTGGATTGGCGACCAGAGAGACGAGCCGACCGCCATGATCGATAGTCGAGGCCATGACCTCGAGATGAGAGTAATGATCCGGAAGCGCCGCGTGGAGCGCGAGCCGGCGGTTAGCGGCCATTGGCCTTTCTGATCGTCATGGCCTGATGATCGCATAGGCGCGACCGCGCATTAACCCGGCCCGCACCATTGGTGGCTGGTTCTCCACTCGTTCGTGAACGCCAGGGATATCACGGTCGCCGAGCCGATGCCCTTCTACTCGGCACGAGCGTGAACCGGTCGGTGCTGATGGCCGTCACGATCCGTGACGCGACTTGCGGCAGTTCAGTGTGTTTGTCACCGGTTCGCTGTCAGGTTGGAGTGATGAGCGCATGTCGAGTTCGCTGACGGTAGCCCTGTTTATGGCGGTAACAGCAGCTGTCACCATCGCGGGATGCACGAACGGCCCGGCCCCGGGATCGAAGCCGTCCACGTCGCCTCAGAATGAGAACCGACCGTCCCAGATGCCCTCAGCTGCTACCAGCACCACACCGCTGGCGCGGCTGAACCCGCCTCCCGCCGTCCTCGGTGAGCTGTCTCGAAGAGTGCTCACGCAGAAGGACGGACACCCTGCCGGCGAGACCACCGTGCGCCGCACTGCACGTGCCGGACAGCAGTACGGGGTGCAGGCTGCCTGCACATCGGCGACCTCGGGTAGGACGCTGACAGTCGAGGTACGCAGCGGCAGGGCCGGCGCTTCTGATGATCCGATTGCCACCGCTGAGATCCCCTGCGACGGAACGGTGACGGTGAACGTCGTGGGCACGCTGCCCGGCGAGCAGATCGTTGTCTACTTGCAAGGGGACCAGTCCGACGTCCCTTCGGCCTACGCCATCATCGCGCCGACGTCATCATTGCCGGCTGGGAAGTAGGCGCCCGCAGGGCACAAGATGGCAGCAAAGTTGGGCGGCTCGATTTGATCAATGTCGGTGAGGTCGAGCGCCACTCTCGCGCGAGCCGGCCGCCTGTCCGGGGTGATCTGTCGGGTTCGGCTGAGGTCTCGAGGCGTTGGCGGGTGAGTACGAGCATGTCGATCAGCCATCCAGGTCCGCCGGTGATGTGCCTTTGCTTGCAGCAGGTCGTCGACCTCGTGGTGGACAGCGGGTCCAGCGGCGGCGAAGAAGTCTTCGCAGACAAGGTCAGCGCCCTGCGCTGTGCTCTACACCTGAGATGATCTTCCGGTGCAGCCGTTGCCTCAATCCGATGACCTGACCTCGCTAGTCCTTCGCACGAACTTCGATGACGATCGTCGCTGGGAAGCTTTCATGGAGAATCTGAGCAGGATCGGTGACTACCGGATGGCCACCTTCGTCAGCGACACCGTTTATGCCGGCGCGACGGTCCAACAACTCGTTGACGCAGACGCCACCGCCGACATCGACTACAAGGTGTTCTACCTGTTTGTCGTCGACACGAAGACTCTGGCTGATGACGAGCACCCGCTTCTCGCAGTTGATCTGGACACCGAACCAGGCCGCAGCTTCCGCGTTCCGGTGCAGTTCTACGCCGACGTCTCGGCGAACCTTTCGATCGCCAACATGGATTTCGCCGACTTCGCTGACGCTGTGGACGCGACCGGAACCTACCGAGGCTTCGACTAACACACGGGCCTCGCCGAGGCTCTCGCGCCGTCGGGGACCAGGCTCATCTGAATGTGAAATGACGGTGGCGCCGAAACTCACCGACACGAGTTCGCGGCGAAAGTTAGTGGCGCTCAAGAACGGATAGATCTGGCGCTGACACTGGGTTCTGTCCCTTCTTGCGTGATTGATCTTGTCAAAATATTCCGATCACATCGGCGCGCGCTCGGCAGATTTTGGCGAGACTTGGTCATCTGTG
>NZ_QLMJ01000018.1 GCF_003259845.1 Actinoplanes lutulentus | reverse complement strand
CCGTTGCCTCAAACGCTACATAGCACGCGAGATCTACCAAATCATCACCACCAACCACACCCCACCCACCACTTGACATCCATAGGAGCATCGGCTCGGCTTGTTCAGCGGCTCGGCTTGTTCGGCTGTCGGGCCCGGATTTTCGCCCGATGGAGCTGAAGGTGGCAGGGTGCGAGCGCTCCCACCGGTGCGTGTCGAGGTTGGGGGCGTGGCGAACCCTGAATCGACACACTCACCCTGATCCGCGCGTGGTTCCCGGCGGGTTGTGGTTCGGGACCAGGATCGCGGCGGGAGGCCGCGGGGCGGGCGCAGAGTCAGGGTCGTTCGGACGACGCTTCCAGCTGCGGAAACGACGGTCGACCAGCAGGGTCAGCCCTGAGCGCCGGCCGGTCGGAACTGGCTGTCGCTCACGGCCGCCATGCGTGACAGCCGGAAGCCGCGAGCGCAAGCCGGCGGGGGATTGGCTGGTGCTTATGGTCGCTATTTCGGCCTCCACGCGACCACAAGCGCAAGCCGGTCGGGACTGGCTGGCGCTTATGGTCGCCATACGTGACAGCTGGCAGCCCTGAGCGCAAGCCGGTCG
Organism: Actinoplanes lutulentus; assembly: GCF_003259845.1. Taxonomy (GTDB): domain Bacteria; phylum Actinomycetota; class Actinomycetes; order Mycobacteriales; family Micromonosporaceae; genus Actinoplanes; species Actinoplanes lutulentus. The sequence continues at coordinate 255,488 of NZ_QLMJ01000018.1, read as the reverse complement.
GGGCTGGCTGGCGCTTGTGGTCGCCATGGAGTGCGGCTGGCAGCCGTGAGCGCCAGCCGGTTGGGGCTGGCTGGCGCTTGTGGTCGCCATGGCGTGCAGCTGGCAGCCCTGGGCGTCAGCCCGGCCGGAACCCGGAGCCCGGAGCCCGGAACCCGGGCCCGGAACCCGGAACCCGGGGCGGCGGCGTGGTCGCGGGGTGGGGGTCGGTGGGTCAGGATGGGGGTATGACGAAGCTGACGGCACGGGAGATCGTTGAGCGGGCTCCGGACGGCTGGGTCTATCTGCTCGGGGCATTGCACACCCGGCTGCGCACCGGGGACTTCGCCACCGGGCTGGCGCTGGTCAACGCCATCGGGGCGGCGGCCGAGGCCGCCGATCATCACCCTGACCTGGACCTGCGGTACACCTATGTCGACGTCACCCTGGTCAGCCACGATATCGGGGCGGTGAGCGGGCGGGACCTGCGCTTCGCGCGTACCGTCGCTGATCTTTGTGAAGAAGCGGGAGTCGCGCTGGAGCGCGAGGGGATCGCCAAGCTGGAGTTCGCTCTGGACAGCCCGGAAAGCGGGAAAATAGTACCATTCTGGGCGGCCGTTCTCCGGGGCGAAATAGGCACTGATGAAGTGAAAAATCCGGATCTGCCGACTCTCTGGTTTCAGCAGTCCGGCAATGACGAACCCCGGCAACGCTGGCATCCCGACCTCTGGGTCGACCCCTCCGAGGTGCAAGAACGCATCGACGCCGCGATCAAGGCCGGCGGCAGGCTGGTCAGCGACGCGGAGGCGCCGAGCTTCTGGGTCCTCGAAGATCCGGACGGCAACAAGGTGTGCCTGTGCACCTGGCAGGACCGCACATAACCACCAAAACAGACAGAGAGAGGCGGGGTGGCCCGAGCCACCCCGCCTCGCCCCTTACCGATCTAGGCCGCGACAGGAGCCTGATCGGTGACCGGAGCGACTGACCCGCCGGACAGGTGCCGTAGGTAGGCCGGCAGGGTCAGGAACTCCGGGCAAGTCCGCTCGGTGAGCAGAACGGTCAGCAGCGTCCGGGCCTGGCCGAAACACCGGGCCGCGTCCTCGTCCAGGGCGCCGGTCTCGCTGAGCACGTCCAGCTCCTCGCGGAGCATCCGGGTGACCAGGCCTGCCGTGACCGGCACGCCGTAGTCGGTGGGAGTACCCGTGGAGATCCACTGCCAGAGCTGGGCCCGGCAGATCTCCGCGGTGGCGGCGTCCTCCATGAGGCCGCCGAGGGCGACCGCGCCGCGGCCGCCGAGCCACGCCGCGATGTAGCGCAGCGCGACGCTGATGTTGGTACGCAGCGCGACCTCGCTGACCGTCACGTCCGACGACTTGATGTTCAGCAGGTCGGACGCGGTGACCCGGACGTCCTCACGCTTGCGCACGATCTGGTGCGGCTCGTCGCCGAGCCACTGGTCGAACACCTCGCGGCAGGTCTCGACGAGGCCGGGGTGCGCGACCCAGGAGCCGTCGAAGCCGTCGCCGACCTCGCGCCGCTTGTCCTGGCGGACCTGGTTGAGGGCCCGCTTCGCGGCGACCGGGTCACGGCTCGGGACGACAGCGGCCATCCCGCCGATCGCGTGGGCGCCGCGCTTGTGGCAGGACCGGACCAGCAGTTCGGTGTACGCCCGCATGAACGGCGTCGTCATGGTGACCTGCGACCGCTCCGGCAGAACCGCGTCCGGACGGTTCTTGATCATGCTGAACAGGTAGTCCCAGCGGCCCGCGTTCAGGCCGGCCGAGTGCTCCCGCAGCTCGTACAGGATTTCTTCCATCTCGAAGGCCGCGTTGATCGTCTCGATCAGGACGGTGGCCCGGATGGTGCCGCGCGGGATGCCGAGGTATTCCTGGGCGAAGACGAAGACGTCGTTCCAGAGGCGGGCCTCCAGGTGCGACTCCAGCTTCGGCAGGTAGAAGTACGGTCCGCTGCCCCGGTCGATCTGCTTCTGCCCGCAGTGGAACAGGTACATGCCGAAGTCGAAGAGCGAAGCGGAGACCGCACGGCCACCGATCCGCAGGTGGCATTCCGGCAGGTGCCAGCCGCGAGGCCGGACCATGATCGTCGGCAGGGTCGCGCCAATTTCATAGCGCTTGCCCTCGGACGACGTGAAGTTCAGTGTGCCGTCCAGCGCGTCGCGCAGGTTCAGCTGCCCGATGACCACGTTCTCCCAGGTAGGAGCAGTCGCGTCCTCGAAGTCGGCCATCCACACGCGAGCGCCCGAGTTCAGCGCGTTGATCGTCATCTTGCGTTCCGGCGGGCCGGTGATCTCGACGCGCCGGTCGGTGAGGTCCGGCGCGGCGGGAGCGACCTGCCATGACAGGTCGTCCCGCACGTGCTGGGTGGAGGTCAGGAAGTCCAGGTCGGTGGTCCGGGTGGCCCGGCGGCGCCGGCGGCGCTCCAGCAGCTGCACCCGGCGGGCGCCGAACTCGCGGTCGAGTGCCACGATGAACTCGACGCCCTCGGTGGTCAGGATCTCGGAGTAACGGCCGTCGGCCGTACCGGTGATGGTGATCTCTTCGGCGCCCATGGTTATCTTCCTGTCCCTTTACAGACTGGTCAGAACTGCTCGGCCTCGGTGGAACCCGACAGCGCGGTGGTGCTGCTGTCGGGGTTCAGAGCGGTGGAGACGGCGTCGAAGTAACCGGTGCCGACCTCGGCCTGGTGCTTGGTCGCGGTGTAACCGTCGGCCTCGGCCGCGAACTCGGCCTCCTGGAGCTTCACGTACGCGCTCATGCCGGTCTCGGCGTAACCGCGGGCCAGCTCGAACATCGAGTGGTTGAGCGCGTGGAAGCCGGCCAGGGTGACGAACTGGAACTTGTACCCCATCGCGCCGAGCTCCTTCTGGAAGCGGGCGATGGTGTCGTCGTCCAGGTTCTTCTTCCAGTTGAACGACGGCGAGCAGTTGTAGGAGAGCAGCTTGCCCGGGTGCTTGGCGTGCACGGCCTCGGCGAACTTGCGGGCGAAGTCGAGGTCCGGCTTACCGGTCTCGACCCACAGCATGTCCGCGTAGTCGGCGTACGCCACACCGCGGGCGATCGCCGCGTCGTCGCCCGGGGTGACCCGGAAGAAGCCCTCGGAGGTGCGCTCGCCGGTGACGAACGGCTGGTCGCGCTCGTCCACGTCGGTGGTGAGCAGGTCCGCGGCCAGAGCGTCGGTACGCGCGATGACCAGGGTCGGCACACCGGCGACGTCCGCGGCGAGGCGGGCGGCGTTGAGCGTACGGATGTGCTGCTGGGTCGGGATCAGCACCTTGCCGCCGAGGTGGCCGCACTTCTTCTCGCTGGCGAGCTGGTCCTCCCAGTGCACGCCCGCCGCGCCGGCCGCGATCATGGCCTTCATCAGCTCGAACGCGTTCAGCGGGCCACCGAAGCCGGCCTCGGCGTCGGCGACGATCGGGGCGAACCAGTCACGCTCGTACCGGCCGGCCGAGGTGTCGATCTGGTCGGCGCGGATCAGGGCGTTGTTGATCCGGCGGACCACGGCGGGCACCGAGTTGGCGGGGTAGAGCGACTGGTCGGGGTAGGTGTGTCCGGAGAGGTTCGCGTCCGCCGCGACCTGCCATCCGGAGAGGTAGATCGCCTTGAGGCCGGCGCGCACCATCTGGGTCGCCTGGCCGCCGCTCAGCGCGCCGAGCGCGTTGATGTAGTCCTCGGTGTTGAGCAGCTCCCAGAGGCGGGCGGCGCCGCGCTCGGCGAGGGTGTGCCGCTCCTGGAGGGTGCCCCGCAGCTTCACGACGTCCTGTGCGGTGTAGTCACGCTTGACGCCGGCCCACCGGGGGTCACTGGCCCATTCCCGAGTGAGGTCCTCTGCGGTACCGCCACGGTTTTCGGTCAGCTCGCTCATCAGAAAATCCCTTTCGTGCCCTGTCGCGTTCTCCGTACGTTCTTCCGTGTGGAAGAACTTCACTCTCGGGGATCGCACCACCCCTCTTGAAGGGTGTTTCCGTGGAAAGAAGTGAAGAAATTCTGTTAACGTCAAACCCGTGACCGCTTCACCTTCTTCTGAGCCCGCTGTTGATCTGGTGACGCTGGGCCAGCGTCTGCGCCATCTGCGCCGCACCAAGGGCATGACGCTCGACCAGCTCAGCGACGCTGTCGGCCGTGCACCGTCCCAGCTGTCGCTGATCGAGAACGGGAAACGGGAGCCGAAACTCTCCGTCCTGCAGGCCATTGCCGGGGCATTGGGCGTACCCATGCAGGATCTTTTGCGACCGGAGGCGCCGAGCCGGCGCGCCGGGCTCGAGATCGAGCTGGCCCATTTCCAGCAGAACCCCGCCTATCAGGCACTCGGCCTGCCTGCGGTGCGTGCCGGGCGGCGGCTGCCGGCGGACGCGCTGGAGTCGCTGATCGGGATGCACCGCGAGCTCAACCGGGTGCTCACCGAGCAGAGCGCGACCCCCGAGGTGGCCCGCCGGGCGAACGCGCAGCTGCGCGCCGAGATGCGCAAACGCAACAACTACTTCGCCGAGATCGAGCAGGCGGCGGCGAAGGTGCTGCAGTCGGTACGGCACACGACCGGCCCGCTGTCACAGCGCGGCATCCTCGACATCGCCGCACAGATCGGTTTCACGCTGCACTACGTGAACGACCTGCCGACGTCGACCCGCTCGGTGACCGACCTGAAAAATCGGCGAATCTTCCTTCCGCAGGTAGCCAGCGGCAAGGGCCACGACCCGCGCGCCGTGGTGCTGCAGACGCTCGGCCACTTCGTGCTCGGCCACAACGACCCCGCCGACTACGGCGACTTCCTGCGCCAGCGCGTCGAGGTCAACTACTTCGCGGCCGCGCTGCTCATGCCGGAGAAGTTCGCCGCCGACTTCCTCGCCGAGGCGAAAGCCGACCGTGCCCTGGCTATCGACGACTTCCGCGACGCGTTCGGCGTCTCCTACGAGACAGCGGCGCACCGCTTCACCAACCTGGCGACCCACCACTTCGGCATTCCGGTGCATTTCGCCCGGGTGCACGAGAGCGGCATCGTCTACAAAGCCTATGAGAACGACAACGTCCGCTTCCCGTCCGACGTGACCGGCGCGATCGAGGGCCAGCCGGTCTGCCGCAAATGGGCGTCCCGCACGGTGTTCGAGGCCGACGACCCGTACTCGTCGTTCTACCAGTTCACCGACACCCGTGCCGGGACATACTGGTGCACAGTTCACGTGGAGTCGACGTCGTCCGGCCTCTTCTCGGTGACGGTCGGGACGCCTTATGAGCACGCCCGCTGGTTCCGCGGCGGTGACGTCACCGGCCGCACGGTCTCGAACTGCCCCGACCCGGACTGCTGCCGCCGCCCACCGGTCTCGCTCGTCGATCGCTGGGCCGGCAACGCGTGGCCGAGCGCCCGCGTCCACTCCCACCTGCTGGCGGCGCTGCCACCGGGCACATTCCCGGGCGTCGACAACCGCGACGTCTACGACTTCCTCGAGCGCAGAGCTTTCGGTTCTTAATAAGATCAACTTCTGGTCGCAGCGGGGTGGTGGGTGCGGACCGCTGCTCCCGCCGAGGGCGCGCCACCGGCCGCTGGCCGCTACGCGTCCAAACCGCGCCCAGCCACCGCGCGACCTGCGTAAGGGGTTGCGCCCTTTCTCCTGTCACCCCAGTTTCCACCCCAGGCACCAGCCACCCTCCCGGAGAGCGCCCGGGCTGACCGGCAGACCGGTAGGTCGGCAGGTCGGCAGGTCGGCTGATCGGCGGGTCGGCAGGTCGGCTGATCGGCAGGCCGCAGCCGTTGACGCCACCCCGAGCCAGCCGGCCGGGCCGGCTGTCGCGTATGGCTGCCGGCTGTACGCGAGGGTGACCGTGGTGTTCAGCCGGCAGGGGCTGGGCGTGCCAAGGGCCGGGGTCGATCGTGATACCGGGAGCCAGCGAAGTCCGGCACGGCCAGCGCGAGGGACGCGGTCGCACGCAACGGCGCAGGTGGACTTGGTCAGGCGCGACGGCGCGGCCGGCGTGGATGGAGTCGCACGGAAGGCTCGGTCCGCATGGGTGAGGTCGCACGCAACGCTTCGGTGCGATTTCATCCACGCCAGGACCGGGACAGGAGCTCACGGCCGCACTCGGTGCGGCCTGATCACCGCTACCGGCCTCCTGCGTGTGCTCGCGTCTCGCCCGCTGGCCCGCCCGGCCCGCTGGCCCGCCCGGCCCGCTGGCCCGCCCGGCCCGCTGGCCCGCCCGGCCCGAATGCTCAACGGGCGTCGCTGGACTGTGGGCCCGGTCGGCTGTCACGTATGGCTGCCGGCTGTACGTCGCGGCGGCCGTGGTGTTCGGCTGGTAGCGGGGTCAGAGGTCTAGCAGCTCGACACTCACCGCGGCTGTGTCGCCTGCGTCGAGGGACTCGGCCTTGCGGATCGCGCGCTTGATCGGGAGCACGTAAGCGCCCCGCGCGGAATCCGGGAAGATCGACGTTGTCCAGGTGCTGCCGCCGATGGCCGCTCGCACGCGCAGGGAGCCGAACCCGCGCCGCACCCCGCCGGCCACATCGCGGAGGAGCGCGGAACTGTCGGCCGGCAGGCTCACGAACGTCCAGGTCTCGTCGCGGCGCGCGTCCCAGATCCACAACTCCGCTGAAAACTCCACTCGCACCCGCGCAGCATGCCACGCCGGTACGACAAAACCTGAGGAACCCGGCAGGACCCTAAAGAATCCTTAACACTCTTTACTGTTAACCGTACTTAATTTACGTTGATGAACATCCCCGCACCTCCTACATGGGAGTTTCTGGATGCAACGTAAGTTCGCTCTGCCCGCGCTGACCGTCGCGGCTGTCACCGGATCCCTCTTCGTGGCCGTCTCCCCGGCGTCCGCGCACGGCTACATCTCGTCCCCGCCCAGCCGGCAGGCCAACTGCGCGAGCGGCGCGGTCGCCGGCTGTGGGGACATCGTCTACGAACCGCAGAGCGTCGAGGCTCCGCAGGGTTCCATGCAGTGCAACGGAGGCGGCAGCCGTTTCACTGTGCTCAACGACAGCGCGAAGTCCTGGCCGGCCACCACGGTCGGCACCAGCGTCACCTTCAACTGGGTGATCACGGCGCGGCACGCGACCGCGACGTGGGAGTACTTCATCGGCAACACCAAGGTGGCGTCGTTCAACGACAACGGCGCGCAGCCGGGTGCCACCAAGTCACACACGGTGAGCTTCGCCGGTTACTCCGGCCGGCAGACCGTGCTGGCCCGGTGGAACGTCAAGGACACGATCAACGCGTTCTACTCGTGTGTGGACCTGAACTTCGGCGGCACCACCACGAACCCGACGCCGACACCCACCACGACGTCGAGCCCGACGCCGTCACCGACGGTCACGAGCAGCCCGACGGTCAGCCCGACCGCGAGCCCGACCGCGACGCCGACCCCGACGAGCACCAGCACGTCCGGGACGACGACGTGGGCGGCCGGGACGTCGTACAAGGTCGGCGACCGGGTGACGTACAACGGCGTGACCTACTCGTGCCGGCAGGCTCACACCGCGCTCAGCGGATGGGAGCCCCCGTACGTCGCGGCCCTGTGGGCGGCGGTCTAGCAGGAAAGGGCGGCCCGGTTCGCCGGGCCGCCCTGGCCTTCCTGCTGCTCACGCTGCTGGTCACCGGCTGCGCCGCCGACCCGGCGCACAACGAGACCGACGTGATGTTCCTGCAGATGGGACTGGCGCAGATCGCCGAGGGTGATCAGGTCGCGGTCGTCGCGGAGCAGTCCGCGGTCAACCCCGGCGTTCGTACGCTCGCCGCCGAGCTGCGTGGTCAATGGCAGTCCGAATCGGCCACGATGCGGGGCTGGCTGACCGATTGGGATCAGCCGGAGACCGCGGCGAAGGCGACCGGGCTGCACGCCGGGCACGGCGACCTGCACGCGCTCCAGCCGGGCGACATCGACGGGCTGCGCGCCGCGAAGGGCTCGGACTTCGATCGGATCGCGGTCGCACTGCTGCTCGGGAACCTGCACAACACCATGGAGACCTTGCGGATGGCGACGGCCGGTAGCGCGTACCCAAAGGTCAAGAGCTTGGCCGAGACGATGACCGCGACCAGGCAGGGCCAGATCCAGCGCCTGCTGGCGCTGGCCGCCGGTTGAAAACCGACAGTCAAAATCAGACAGCATGGGTACGGTCGGAGCATGCCCGAACTGATCACACCGACGGTGCGCCTGCACGAGGCCTGGCTGGAGTCCCGCGACGAGTGGGGTGTCGGTGTGCACCAGCCGGGTTCCGGGCTGCGGCTGACCGACGATCCGGAGACGCACGCCGGGTTCGCGGCCTGGACGCGCCGGCTGGTCAGCGAGGAGGACCCGGCGGTGACCCCGGAGGCGGGCTGGGTGAACTGCTCCTATCGCTGGGTCGTCGAGGGTGACCGGATGCTCGGCGCGATCTCGCTGCGGCACGTGCTCAACGACTTCCTGCTGAACGCGGGCGGCCACATCGGCTATGGGATCCGGCCCACGGCGCGGCGGCGGGGCCTCGCGAGTTTCGCGGTGACCGAGATGCTGACGCTGGCCGGCAAGCTCGGCATCGACCGCGTGATGATCAGCTGTGACGTGGAGAACGAGGGTTCGGCGCGGACCATCGAGCGCAACGGCGGGGTCCTGGAGGACATCCGGGTCACCCACCTCGGCACCGTGAAACGTTACTGGATCACGCTCTGATAGGTGTTCGCCTGGAGCAGCCGGACGACCTCGGCGACCAGCGGGTCGGTGGTGCGGCGGCGGGGTGTGGCGATGCCGACGAACCGGCACGGGCCGGGCGGGGCGAGCCGGATCGCGGTGAGGCCGCTGCGGTCGGCGGTGAGCGCCACCTCAGGGATCATGCTGATCCCGACGCCGGCCCGGACCAGCGACTGCGCGAACTGGTAATCGGTGCCCCGGCATGAGGTGCGCACCTCGAACCCGGCCATCGCGGCGTAATGGTCGAGCATGTCGCCGACCACGAGGCAGCCGTGCACCCAGCGCTCGGCGGCCAGCTCGGCGATGGTGATCGAGGTGCGCTCGGCAAGACTGTGTCCCGCCGGGAAGACGATCCACATCGGGTCCTCCAGCAGCGGGGTCCAGACCAGGCCCGGCAGCGACGGCGGGGGACCGTCGAAGTGGTAGGACAACGCCATGTCGGCGGCGCCGGAGCGGACCAGGCCGAGGCTGTCCTCCGGCTCGCTCTCGATCACGGAGAGCTCGACGCCGGGGTGCTCCGCGGTGAACCGGGTCAGCGCCGGCGGCAACAGTCGCTGCCCGCCGCTGGTGAACGTGGCGACGGTGAGCCGCTCGGTGCGCGCCGCGGCGAGCCGCTCGATCTCACGCTGGGCGCAGAGCAGCTCGGCGGCGATCGACTCGGCGGTGGTGACCAGGACCTTGCCGGCCTCGGTCAGCTCCACCCCACGGGTGCTGCGCCGGACGACGGGTGTGCCGACGGTCCGCTCCAGAGCGCTGATCTGCTGGGAGATCGCGGACGGGGTGAGCCGCAGCTCAGCGGCGGCGCGGTTGAAGCTGCCGTGCCGCGCGACCTCGGACAGCACCTGGAGGCGACGAGCGTCGATCATCAGTTTTCCTTAAAACGCCAACAGCAAGTTGTCACTACCGCTAATCACCGTACGCCGTGAGGCTGAAGAGGTGAATCGTCTCGCCTGGTTGCTCTTCGCTCTCGTCTCCGTTCTCTGGGGCATCCCCTACTTCCTCATCAAGATCGCGATCGTTGACCTGTCGCCGGTCTTCGTGGTCGCCGGGCGCACCGCGATCGCGGCGGCCGTGCTGATCCCGATCGCGCTGGCACGCGGCACGCTCGGGGCGCTGCGCGGGAAGCTGCCGGTGGTGGCGCTGATCGCGATGGTGCACATCGTCGTGCCGTTCACCCTCATCACGTACGGCGAGCAGCACATCTCGTCGTCGCTGACCGGCATCCTGATCGCTATCGAGCCGGTCGCGATCGCGCTGCTGTTGTCGCGTACCGAACCGCTCACGCCGATCCGGGTGGCCGGCTTGGTGATCGGCTTCGCCGGCGTCGTGGTGCTGGTCGGCCTGGACGTCTCCGGTGACCGGTACGGCCTGCTCGGCGCCGGGATGGTCCTGGCCGCCGCGATCAGTTACGCGGTCGCCATGATGCTGGTGCAGCGCAAGGCCGCGGACATCCCGCCGGAGGCGCTGACCGTCGGCACCACGGTCATCACCACGGTGGTGCTGCTGCCGTTCGCCCTGATGAACCTGCCGTCCGGCCCGGCCGGCGCCGATTCCTGGGGAGCGCTCGTGGCCCTCGGTGTGCTCTGCACCGCCCTGGCCCTGCTCGTCTTCTACCGCCTGATCGTCCTGGCGGGGTCCAACCGGGCCGGGCTGGTCACCTATGTCAACCCGGTGGTGGCCCTGCTGCTCGGCGTGGTCCTGCTGAACGAGGAGATCGGCGTCGCGACGATCGCCGGGTTCGCGCTCATCGTGATCGGCTGCTGGTTCTCCACCCGACCGGCGTCCCCGCAGGTCACCGACCCGGACCGGAAGGTTCTTCACCTTGTTGATCAAGATTGACAGGTGATTCTCAGCGCTGGGACAGCGTGTGCACCTCGGCTGCACAGGCTCGTTGCGAAACCTCTTCCCTGTCATCAAGATCGCAGGGAAGGGAACTCATTGGCTCTCAATGATCGTCCGATCTTCGTGGTCGGCTGCCCACGGTCGGGCACGACGATGCTGCAACTGATGCTGCACGCGCACTCCCGGATCGCGATCCCGCCGGAGACGCGTTTCCTGCTGGCGGGTTACACGAAACGGGCCGAGTTCGGCGACCTGGCCGACGAGGCCAACCGGCGGGCGCTCGGACGCTGGATCGTGGAGTTGTCGCAGTTCGAGGATCTGGGTCTGGACGCGGCCACGGTGGTCGAGGCCGTCGTGGCGGCGCCGCCCACCCTCGGCTCGGCATTCGGCACGGTCTTCACGATGTACTCGGCGCGGTTCGGCAAGCCACGCTGGGGCGACAAGCGTCCGCTGTACCTGCGGCATCTGCCGACGATCCTGCGGCTCTTCCCGGACGCGCAGATCATCAACATCATGCGGGACGGCCGGGACTGCGTCTCGTCGCTCAAAGAGACTCCGTGGAAGCCGGCCGAGTTCGACACGATGATCGACTACTGGACGCAGTCCGCCGACTCGTCGCTGCTCGCGGCCCGGCGGTACCCGCGGGACGTGTATCACCTGGTCCGGTACGAGGATCTGGTCGCCGATCCGGAACCGCATCTGCGGACGATCTGCGAGTTCCTCGGCGAGGATTTCGAGGACGCGATGACCCGGCCGAACCAGCTGGCCTCGGTCGCCGTGCCGGAGTACAAGACCTGGCACACGATGACCCACAAGGCGCCGACCACCGAACGGGTGGCGAGCTGGAAGTCACGGCTGACCGAGGACGAGGTGCGCCTGTGCGAGACGTCGTTCGGTGAACGCCTCGCGAAGTTCGGCTATCTGCCGTCACTGCCGGTGCCGCGTAGCGCGAAGATGCGCGCCGACGCGAAGCTGATCGCCCGGCATCGACTCGGGCCGGCACGTAACGCGGCGCGGGATCTGTGGACGCAGGTCCGTAGTGGTCAGGACGAGCATCCGGTGGCGGCCCGCTTGACGAGTCGACAGCTGTCCCGTTGAGAAGGTGTTCGCGTCGACGTGAGTTGACTTGACGCCGGTCAAGTCAACTCACGTCGAGTCAACTCAACCCAGCAGGCGTCGTTCCCATGCCCACGCGGCGATCTCGACGCGGTTCCGGGTGCCGAGTTTCGCGTGGACGCTGCCCAGGTGCGTCTTCACCGTGCCGACCGAGATGAACAACTCGGTGGCGATCTCCGCGTTGGTGGCACCACGAGCGGTCAGCCGCACCACGTCCAGTTCACGCGGCGAAAGACCACCGTCCTCCGCCGGCTGCGCGGGCGTCGCGAGGTGCTTGAGCAGCCGTACGGTGACCGACGGGCTGATCAGCGCGTCCCCCGACACGGCAGCACGCACCGCCTCGACCAGCAGCGCCGGCCCGGAATCCTTCAGCAGGAACCCTGCCGCGCCGTTTCGCAGCGCCTGGTGGACGTATTCATCCAGGTCGAACGTGGTCACCACGACGATCTTCACCGGGTCGGGAACCCCCGGACCGGCCAGCAGTTTCAGCGCCTGGAGGCCGTCCATCTTCGGCATCCGGATGTCGAAGAGCGCCACGTCCGGCCGCAGCCTTCGCGCCGCCGCGACCGCCTCCACACCGTCGGCCGCCTCGCCGACGACCTCCATGTCCGGCTGAGCGCCGATGATCATGCCGAAGCCGGTACGAACCATCGCCTGGTCATCGGCGATCAAAACCCTGATCAACTTGTCACTCTTTCCCGTTCAGCGGCGGAGACCGTCACTCCCGCCAGTTCAGCGGCGGAGACCGTCACTCTCGCCAGTTCAGCGGCAGCGCCACGTCGACGACCCAGCCGCCGTCGACGCCTGGGCCGGCCGTGATCTGGCCGCCGACCGTGCGGACCCGTTCGGTCAGCCCGGCAAGACCGTACCCCGGACGATCACGCGGGCCGGCCGGACGCGGCGCAGGCCCGTCGTTCGCGACCCGTACCAGCAGCTGATGCTCGGTACGCCGCAACCACACGTCGATCGCGCCGGCGTGCGGCGCGTGCTGGCGGGCGTTGGTGAGCGCCTCCATCACCACCCGGTACGCCGAGGTCGACACCTCCACCGGCAGCCCGGCGCCGTCGTCCCCGCCGGTGTCCAGCCGGGCCGGCGCCCCACCGGCCGCGGTGAACTGCTCCACCAGCGCAGCAAGGTCACCGACCCCGGCGACCGGCGCGAGCGGCGCGTCCGGCCGTGACTCCGGGTCGCGGAGCACGCCGACCATCCGCCGCATCGACGCCATCGTCTCGGCGCCGGCCTGTTCGATCTGTTCGAGGGCGATCAGCACCCGTTTCGGATCCTGCTCGGCGATGAACCGGGCGCCCTGTGCCTGCACGACGATCCCGGTGACGTGGTGGGCGATGAAGTCGTGCAGGTCACGGGCGAACTCGGCGCGCTGCTCCGCGCGTACCGAATCAAGGACCCGGCGCCGATTCCCCTCCATGGACCGCAGGGTGACGCCGGCGCCGACGGCGCCGGCGATACCGAGCACCTGGATCAGCCCGAACGTCACATAGATGCTGGACTGGCCGGCGCGCATCGGCATCAGACCGACCGCGAGGCCGACCGCGACGCAGGCCGCGATCGCCCAGGCCGGCGGGGCATGCCGGGCCACCACGGCGGCGACCCCGAGGAAGGCCGCCGACTCGGCGAGGCCCCAGAGGCCGGGTGGGGTGCTGTCGGCGTACACCAGCAGGGTGATGAGCAGGGAAATCGCGGAGACGCCGATGGCCGCGACCGCCACCGCGCGGGAGCCGTGCCGGTGCCGGGGCAGCCAGACGGCGGCCGCGGCCATCGCGATCGCCACCTGGGCGGGCACGTACTGGCCCTCGAACCGGCCGCTGCTGAGGTCGATGACGCCGAGCAGAGCCAGTACGCCGAGGGCGGCGACCTGACCGGCACGGAGCAGGAAAACGTTGAGCATCGTGACCCAGCGTAAGCGGTGGACTGCGCGTCCCCATCGGCCGAAAGGCAGACCCGCGCCCGTGCCGAACCCGGTCCACGGGCCGATGCGGCAGCCGAACGTATCGATCAGGATCCTCATCGTCCTCATCCGGCGCATCTGGAGTTCACATGCAACCGAAGTTGGTACAGCAGCACGCGGCCGTCGCAGCCGTCGACCTGGTCAAGGTGTACGGCGCCGGCGACACCGCGGTACGCGCCCTCGACGGGGTCACGGTGGGCTTCGACCGCGGCCGGTTCACCGCGATCATGGGCCCGTCCGGGTCCGGCAAGTCGACTCTCATGCACTGCCTCGCCGGCCTGGACACCGCCACCTCGGGTCAGGTGCTGCTCGGCGACACCGACCTGACCCGCCAGCCGGACCGGGTGCTCACCAAGGCCCGCCGGGAGCGGATCGGCTTCGTCTTCCAGTCGTTCAACCTGTTGCCGCAGCTCACCGCGGCCGCCAACATCACGCTGCCGCTGGACCTGGCCGGCCTCAACCCGGACCCGGAGTTCTTCGACCGCCTCGTCACCACGCTCGGCCTGGCCGGCCGGCTCACCCACCGGCCCAGCGAACTCTCCGGCGGCCAGCAGCAGCGGGTCGCCCTGGCCCGGGCCCTGGTGTCGCGCCCGGAGGTGGTCTTCGCCGACGAGCCGACCGGCAACCTCGACTCGCGCTCCGGCGCCGAGGTGCTGCGCCTGCTCCGCGACTCGGTGCGTGACCTGGGCCAGACCATCGTGATGGTCACCCACGATCCGGGCGCCGCGGCGTACGCGGACCGGGTCGTGATGCTCGCCGACGGCCGTCTCGCCGGCGAGATCGACCGGCCGGACATCGCCTCGGTCACCGACGCGCTGCAGAGTCTGGCGGCGGGCCGATGAGGGCGATTCTGCGTACCCAGCTGGCCGGGGTGACCCGCCGCCCGGCGCGGATGCTGCTCACCGGATTGGCCGTGCTGGTCGCGTCGTTCGTCGTCTACTCGACGGTCCTCGCCCAGCAGATCACCGAGCGCAGCGTGCTGAACGGCCTCAGCGGCACCCCCGAGGCGGTCGATCTCGTGGTCCGCGGCGGCCTGATCAATAACGGTCACCTCGACCGGATCAGCAAGCTGCCCGGAGTCGCCGAGGCGACCGGGCGCACCGAGGCCGGCCTCGACGTGAATGGCGAGTATCTCGGCCTCATCGCCGACCCCGGCACCGGACCGCTCAGCGTGATCACGCTGGCCGAGGGCAAGTTCCCGGACAGCCCCGGCCAGATAGCGGTCACACCGCGCACCGTCGAACGCCTCGGCCTCACCCTCGGCTCCACCGTGAACGCGAACGCCGGCACCGGCAAGCCGGTGCCGATCACAATCGTCGGAATCGTCACCCCGCGCGACGATTTCGGCTTCCAGGGGTACGCCTCCGTGGGCACCGTGGTGAAGCTGACCGGATTCGACACCCTGAACCAGATCGACATCCGCCTCGACGGAGGGGCTGACCGGGACGCGGTGCGTGCCGAGGTGACCGCGCTGACCGGGGCTGGTTCGCCGGATTCCGCGTCACCGGACTCTTCGTCGCAGGCCGGGGCCGGGGTCGGGGACGACAACGGGCAGACGGAGGTGGCCACGGGGGCCGACGTCCGGCTGGACGAGGCCCGGGCGGCCGCCGGCGAGGTGGACCAGGTGTTCGCCGTGGTCGGCGCGTTCGTCGCGGTCGCCGTGGTGGCGGCCGGCCTGATCGCCGCGTCCACGTTCCGGATCGTCTTCGCCCAGCGGATGCGCCAGCTCGCCCTGTTGCGTGCGGTCGGCGCCGGACGATCCGCCCTGGCCCGGGCGCTGGCCACCGAGGGAATCCTCACCGGTCTGGTCGCCGGCCTGACCGGAGTGCTGGCCGCCCTCGCGGTCTGTCACGCCATCCCCCTGATCCTCGGCGCCTTCGGCTGGACGGTCTCCTCACCCGGCTTCCCGCTGCTCCCGGCGCTCGGCACGGTCGCGCTGGCCGTGGTGATCACCCTGGTGGCCGTGCTCGCCCCGGCGTTCTCCGCGGCCCGGGTCGCGCCGCTCGAAGCGCTGCGCAGCGCCGCCACGACCGGCGCGAAGACCGGCATCGGCGCCCTGCGGTGGGTCATCGGTCTGCTGTTCGCACTGCTCGCGGGCGGTGTCGCCGCCTTCGTCGCGACGAAACTGCCCGGACCTGATCCGGAGAACTACGACCCGTTGCCGATGCTGCTCGGCGTGATCGCCTCCGGTGGGCTCGCGTTCATCGCGCTGATCGCCCTCGGTCCGGTCCTGGTCCGGCCGGTCCTCGCGGTCGCCGGCTGGCCGCTGCGCCGGCTCGGGCCGGTCGGCCGGCTCGCGGTCGGCGGTGTCGGCGGCAGCGCCCGGCGAGCGGCAGCGGTCTCGGTCGTGGTCGCGCTCGGCGTCACGCTGGTGGCCGGGGTGCTGGTCGGCGGCGCGTCGATCCGTACCCTCGCCGACCGGGAACTGGCCGCGGCCGCCCCGGCGGACTTCGAACTCAGCTCGGTCGAGGGCAAGCCGCTGCCGGCCGGACTGGCCGGCCGTGCGAAGGCGAGCACCGACCTGACCAGGGTCACGCCGTATCGCCGGGTGGACGCGGTGAGGGTCGCCGCCGCCGCAGGGTCGGCCGGGGTGCTGGAAGACGTCTCGGCCACCGATCTGGCGGCCGCGGGGCTGCCGCGACTCGCTGACCTTGCCGCGGCCTCCGGCTCGATCGATGAGCTCAAGCCCGGCACGGTCGTGCTCGGCCGGTTCGTCGCGGACCTCGTCGGCCTGAGCACCGGCGACACCGTGGTGGCCTCGGCCGGCAGTAAAGAGGTACGGCTGCGGGTGGTCGCGGTGCTCTCCGACATGGCGCCGCTGCACACCGGTCTGCTCGTCGACCCGGCCGATCTGACCGCGCTCGGTGCGCCGGCCGCCGCGACCGGGATTCTTGCGGACGCGGCCCGCGAGGGCGAGGACGGGCGTACCGCCGGTCTGCGGGCGATGCGGCAGTCGTACGCCGGGCAGTCCGGGTTCCGGGTCGACGTGCTGGCCGACCAGCGGGACCAGATGAACACGGCGCTGACTGTGCTGCTGGCGATCGCCCTGGTCCTGATCGGGCTGACCGTGCTGATCGCTGTCGTCGGCGTCGGCGCGACCACCGCGCTGTCAGTGGTCGAACGGGTCCGCGAATCCGGTCTGCTCCGCGCGGTCGGCATGTCCCGTGGCGGACTCCGGACCATGCTGACCACCGAATCCGCACTGTACGGCGTGATCGGCTCGGCTCTCGGGATCGTGCTCGGTATCCCGTACGCATGGCTTGCCGTCCTGGCGACCGGGGTGAACGCGCCGCTCGCCCTGCCGGTGTGGCAATTGGCCGCGGTGTTTGTCGCCCTGGTGGCGCTGACCGCGCTGGCCGGTGTGTTGCCGGCCCGCAGGGCCGCACGAGTGAGCCCGGTGAACGCCCTCGGCAGTGAGTGATGCACAGGCTGGATGCGGTCAACGTGACCACGTCATGACGTGACGCGACGACTTGAGTTGACTTGATATCGAGTCAACTCAAGTCGCGTTAATTCCAGTCGTCACAGTCGATCCGGGCACATGGTCGTGCGGACGATCCGGTAGCGTTCACGCCCGCAAGATCTTCGATCGACCAAGGGGACCGGGTTTGATGAATCGACGTCTGGCCATCGGTGTGGGTGCCGCGGCCGCTGTGCTCGCTGCCGGCGGGGGAGTAGCCGTGCTGGCCTGGCCGGACAGCGCCGACCCGACGGTCGTGGCGGAGACGGTCACCGTGCTGCCGCCCGACCCGGCCGCCGAGCAGCCGGAGATCAAGACAGATCTGAACACGGTCGAGATCGCCGCGTCGTCCGGCGGCGGCGACGTGGACGTGCCGGAGCGCGAGACCAAGCGGTTCAGCCTGCTCGGCATCACCTGGTCGGACCCGGTGGCCGCGCCGGACGGCACCATCGAGGTCCGCACCCGCAGCGTGAAGACCGGCGAGTGGACCGGCTGGCAGAGCCTGGAGCGTTCGGACATCGGACCGGACGGCGCCGAGGCCGCCGACACCGCGCGACGCGGCGGGACCGAGCCGCTCTGGGTCGGCGCGTCCGACGGCGTGGCGGCCCGGATCGCCGGCGCCGGCAGCGGCCTGCCGAAGGGCCTGCGCCTCGACCTGATCGACCCGGGCACCGAAACCGGCGGCCAGGGCGCCGGCAGCGCAGAAGAAAGCAGCACCGGAACAGGCGGTCAGGGCGGCGGCGTCGCGGTGACCGAGAGCGCGTCGCCCGACCCGTCCGCGAGCACGGCGGTGAGCGAGGCTCCGACCGAGGAAGCCACCACCACCGCGCCGACGACCGCGACGACCACCACGGCCCCGGCCGCCACGGCGGCCACGACCACCCCGGCGGTGACCACGACGACCACCGCGCCGGCGACCACCACCGTGCCGGCGCCGGCCAAGACCACCACGGCCGCGACGACCGCACCGACCACCGCGCCGACCACCTCACCGGTGCCGACGTCGACAGTGCCGGTCAAGGCGCAGTTCCCGGCGTACGTGAACCGCAAGGGCTGGAGCGCCGACGAGACCATCGTGAAGTCGATCTCGATCGGCACCGAGGTCAAGGCGCTCTGGGTGCACCACACCGCGACCACCAACGATTACGCGTGCTCGGAGTCGGCGGCGATCGTCCGGAGCATCCAGACGTACCACGTGAAGAGCAACGGCTGGTCGGACATCGGGTACAACTACCTGCTGGACAAGTGCGGCAAGCTGTTCGAGGGCCGTAAGGGCGGTGTCGAGACCCCGGTCGTCGGCGCGCACACGCAGGGCTTCAACACGAACTACGCCGCCATCTCGGTGATCGGCAACTTCGAGACCGCCGCCTCCAACTCCACGATCGAGAAGGTGATCGGCCAGGTCGCCGCGGCCCGCCTCGGTAAGTACAACTACAACCCGACCAGCAGCGTCACGGTGACCGCCGGCTCTGCGAACGGCAAGTACGCGGCCGGCGCCAAGGTCACCATCCAGCGCGTCTCCGGTCACCGCGACGCCGACGCGACCGCCTGCCCCGGCAAGAACCTGTACGCGCGGCTGCCCGCCATCCGGGCCCTCTCGGTCGAGCAGATCACCGGCCTGGCGCTGAAGGCGCCGACCGGCGGTGCCGCGTCCGGTGGCGTCTACTACGTGAAGAAGAACGTCGGCCTGTCCTGGTCGGTGACCACGCCGACCGCGAAGATCGCCCGCTTCGAGATCTACGTCGACAGCAAGCGGTTCAGCATGCCGGCCGCGAGCGCCCGCTCGGCGACGCTGAGCCTGGCCGCCGGCAAGCACAGCATCGTGGTCCGGGCCGTGCATGTCTCCGGCAGCCACGCCCAGGTCGGCACCACGGTCTTCGGCGACGTCACCGCGCCGGCGTGGACCGCGGGGATGGCGGTCAACCTGCGGACCGGTACGTACAGCGCCACCTCGGCGCCGGTCACGCTGACTCTGTCGGCGAAGGACAACGCGGCGTTCGCCGGGTTCACCGTGACGAAGCCGCGCTCGGCCGCGCTCGGCGCGTCCGCCAAGAGCTGGAGCACCACGGTCAAGCCGGGCACCACGGTCTACACCGTGACCGCCCGGGACGTCGCCGGCAACGCCCGGGGCGCGCAGATCAGCCGCAAGGTGTCGCTGCTCGCGGAGACGTCGGCGAAGAAGACCGGCACGTGGACGACCGTGAAGAACTCCGCGCACCTGAAGGGCAAGGCGCTCTCCGCGTCGGCCAAGGGCCGGAAGCTGACCTGGACGTTCACCGGGCGTACCGCGGCGCTGCTGTTCACCAAGACCGCCAAGTCCGGCAAGGTGGCGATCTACGTCGACGGCAAGAAGGTCAGCACGGTGGACCTGAAGTCGAGCAAGAACGCGTACCGGCAGGCGGTCTGGACCCGGAACCTGTCCAGCGGGAAGCACAAGATCATGATCGAGGTGCTCGGCACCTCGGGCCGGCCGGCCGTGATCTCCGACGGTCTGGTCTACGGAAACTAGGACCCCTCATCCGGAGCGGCGCGGATTTCCGCGTCGCTCCGGCCCGTTGTGCTCCGTGGTCGCCGGCAGGGTGAACCAGAACGTCGCACCCTTGCCCTCGGAGCTCTCCGCCCCGATCTCCCCGCCGTGCCGCTCCACCGCCCGGTGCACGGTGGTCAGCCCGATGCCGGTGCCCGGGAAGTCCCGGGCGTCGTGCAGCCGGGCGAACGGCCGGAACAGCTGACCGGCCTGATCGGCCGGGAAACCGGCGCCGTTGTCCCGGACGTAGAACCGGTCGCCGGCGCCGCTGATCTCGATCACCGGGTGCTCGACCTTGCGGGTGAACTTGACCGCGTTGTTGATCAGGTTCTCCAGGATCACCCGGGCCAGGCCCTCGTCGCCGTCGGCGGTCATCCCCTCGGTCACCACGTACTCGACGATCCGGTTCGGGTCGCGGGCGGCCACGTCGCTGATCACCTGCCGGATCGTGGTGGTCATGTCGAACGTCTCCCGGCGCAGCTCGCCCCGGCTGGCCCGGGCCAGGATCAGCAGCGACTCGACCAGGTCGGCCATCCGCAGCGCGGCCGCGTGGATCCGGCTGATCCGGTGCCGGGTCTGCTCGCCGAGCTCCTCGCCGTCCTCCTCGTCGAGGACGTGCTCGGCGAAACTGCTGATCACCTGCAGCGGTCCGCGCAGGTCGTGCGAGACCGATCCGGAGAACGCCTCCAGCTCCCGGTTGCGCCACTCCAGCTCCTCGACGAGCGCGGCGCGCGTCTCGGCGAGGTGCCGGGCCGAGCGTTCCTCGGCGGCGTCCAGCTCACGCCGCATCAGCTCCTCGCGGATCCGCCGGGACTCGTCGTGCGACTGCTTGCGGCGTATCTGCGCCCGGACGTGGATGCGCAGCCCGTCCGGCACGTCGCTGTCGCGGACGTAGTCGTCGGCGCCGGCGGCGAGGCAGTCGAGCATCCGCTCCTCCTCGCCCGTCATGATCATCGGCAACTCGCCGACCCGCGGCACCTCACGGACCCGCCGGCAGCTCTCGGTGGCCCGCTCCAGGTCGTCGTCGAGGCCCAGCACGATGCAGTCGACCGGCTGGGCGGCCAGCAGGTCCAGCGCGTCGTCGATGTCGGTGGCCTGCACGATGTCGTACGCCTCGGTGCGCAGCGCCTCCGACCACAGGTCCAGGTCGTCGCGGTGCGGGCTGATCGTCAGTACCTTGCCCGGGCCGTGCAGGCTGCCGATCGACTCGATCGGCAGCTGTTCGGCGCTCTGCCGCAGCACTGCCGCCAGCTTCGCGAGCACCACGGCCAGGTTCTGCTGCTTGCGGACGAAGGCGTCGGCGCCCGCGTCCAGCATCTGCATCTCGGTGGCGTAGTCGTCGGCGGCGGTCATCAGGATGCACGGGGTGTCCCGCAGCCCCGGGTCGAGGCGGATCCGCCGGATCACGGTGGCGCCGTCGATGCCCGGCATCACGCCGTCCACGATCACCGCGTGCGGCCGGCGATCGGCCGCCATCCGCAGCCCCTCCTCGCCGCTGGCGGCGGTCAGAACGCCGTACCCCTCGGGTTCGAGAAGCTCGCGCAACTTCTCGCGGAAGGTCACGCTGTCGTCGATGACCAGCACATTGGTACGGTCGGTGGCCTCACCGTCCGGCGCTTCGCCGAGTAACTGCCGGGTACGCGCGACCACATACCCCGCGTCATAGGGCTTCCCCACGTACTCGTCGGCCCCGGTGCGCAGCCCCGCCAGCCGATCGGCCACCTCGCTCTCACTGGAGAGCAGCATGGTGACCACCTCGGCGTGCGTGCCGCGCAGCTCGGTGAGCAGTTCGAGCCCGTCCGCGTCGGGCAGGATCACGTCGAGCACCGCCGCGTCGAACTCCGCCGACGCGAACGCGGCCCGTGCCTCGGCCCCGGTCGCGCAGAGGATGGTGGTGAAGCCGTCGTCGGTGAACGCGTCGTTCAGGTCCATCCGCACGGTGAGGCTGTCATCGACGATCAGCACGGTCGGTGTCATCGCCGGGCCGCCGCGGGGTGCAGTTCGGCGATCCGGGCGGCCATCCGCCCGGGCGGCAGGACGTACGCGGCCGCACCCAGCAGAGCCGCTTCCCGGGGCATGCCGTAAACGATGCAGCTCCCCTCGTCCTGGGCGAACGTGACCGCGCCCTTGCCCCGCATCTGCAGCAGCCCGGCCGCGCCGTCCCGGCCCATCCCGGTGAGCAGGCAGCCGGCCGCCGTCGGGCCGAACTCGGCCGCCACCGACTCGAACAGCACGTCGACGGCGGGCCGGCAGGAGTGCCGCGGCGGGCCGTCGCTGAGGCGCAGCAGCTTGTCGCGGACGTAGAGGTGCCGGTCCGGGGGAGCGAGCAGCACCTGTCCGCCGACCCGGCTCACCGGGGTGCCGTCGGTCGCGTACCGCACGTTGCGGCCGGTCTGCCCGCCGAGCCAGTCGGAGAACGCGACGGCGAACTGCTCGCTGGCCGCGATGTGCTGCACCACCAGCACCGGGGTGACGAAGTTCGGCGGCAGCTCGCGCAGCAGCTCGGTGAGCGCGCCCGGCCCGCCGGTGGACGCGCCGACCGCGACGACGCTCAGCGCCGGCGAGGCGACCGGCGCGACCGGCGGTGGCGGCGCCGCCGGAGCGGTACGCGCCCGCCCGCCGAGCCGCGCCCGCGGATGGGTGATCACCCGGATCCGGGAGACGATCCGCAGCGTCGACCGCAGCCGGTGCCCCCAGTCGGCGTCCGAGTCGTCCCCGCGCGGCTTCTCCATCACGTCGACGGCGCCGGCGGCGAGGGCGTTGTACGTGCTGAACAGCTCCTGCCGGTCCGCCGACGAGACGACGAGGATCGGTATCGGATGCTCGGCCATGATGTGCTCGGTGGCGGCCAGACCGCTGATGCCGGGCAGCATCATGTCCATCGTGATGACGTCCGGGCGCAGCCGGCCGGCCAGCTCGACGGCCTGCTCGCCGTCCCCGGCCTCCCCGACCACCTGCAGGTCCGGGTCGGGTGCGAGCGCCTCCCGCAGGTGGTGGCGCATCGTGATGGAGTCCTCGACGATCAGAACCCGGATCATGAGCGCACCACCAAGCGCCGGATGTGTGCCAACAGATCCTCCTGGTCGAACTCGCCCTTGACCACGTACGCGTCGGCGCCGACCGCCTTGCCGCGATCCCGGTCCGCGGCGCTCGCCCGCGAACTGACCAGGACACAGGGCGTGGTGGACAGTTTCGGATCGGCCCGGATCCGCTCGACCAGCGTGAAGCCGTCGATGCCGGGCATGTCGATGTCGCTGAGGATCAGGCCGAACCCTCCGCCGCGGGCCTTCTCCAGGCCCTCCTCACCGGACGCGGCGAGCTGGACCTCGTACCCGGCGGACTCCAGGATGCTGCGCTCCAGCATCCGGGTGGTCAGCGAGTCGTCCACGACCAGGACCGGGAGTGGCTCGGCGGTGGACGCGGACGCCGACCGGGCGCCCGGACCGTGGCCGCGCAGCACGGCGGCGGCCAGCCCTTCCGGGTCCAGCACGAGCCGGGGCCGCCCGTCCGCCTCGACCGAGACGCTGCTGATCACCGCCGACGCGGGTGCGAGCTCCGGCAGCGGGCGGGCGACCAGGGCGGACGTGCCCAGGAGACGATCCACGCCGATCGCGAACATGCCGGCCGAGCAGTCCACCACGATGGCCGCTCCGGTGCCGGCCGCGTCGGGAACCGTGTCGCCGGTGTACAGGACCTCGGCCAGGGGGAGGAACGGGGCTGCGCTTCCGTCGTACAGAATCCGGCCGCTGGAGGCGGCAGTGGCTGCCTCCGCGGCACTCAGCCGGAGGCATCCGCGCACCGCGTCCAAGGGGACCGTCGCGCTGGAGCCGCCGGCCTCGACGATCAGGCCGGTCATGCTCAGCAGGGTGAGCGGGATGATCAGCTCGACCGTGGCGCCTTCGCCCGGCGTGCTGCGGACCCGCACCTCGCCGTGCAGCTGCGCGGCCACCTCGCGGACCGCGTCCATGCCGATGCCGCGCCCGGACACCTCGGTGACCTTCGTGGTCGTGCTGATCCCGCCGTGCATGACGAGATCGACCATCTCCTGGTCACCGGCGGTGCCGGGGCCGAGCAGGCCCCGCTCCCGGGCGGTACGCCGCAACGCGTCCAGATCGAAGCCACGCCCGTCGTCGAGGCACCGGAAGATCGCGAACCGGCCGCGCCGCTCCACCTCCAGGGTGATTGTCCCCTCGGCCGGCTTGCCCGCGCCGAGCCGCTGGGCCTCCGGCTCGATGCCGTGCACGACCGCGTTGCGCACCACGTGCAGGAACGCCCCGCTGACCGGGCCGAGCAGGTGCACACCCATCCGGATGTCGCCGCCGCGCGACTCGAACCGCACCTTGCGGCCTTCGGCGTCGGCGGCGTCGCGGACCGCCCGGCGCAGCGTGGTGAAGATGCTGCCGGCCGGGACCAGCCGCAGCCCTTCGGCCTTGCCACGGACATCGTCGAGCTCACGTTCGATCTGGTCGACGGCGTCGGTGAAGCGGCGTCCGGCCGTACCCAGCTCACCGGCGAGCCGGACAGCCGCGGCGCGCACCGCGCCGGGCGTACCGGTGCGCAGCTGGTCGGAGAGGGCCTCGGCGGCGCGGTGCAGGCGTTCGATGGTGCCGCAGCCGTCGCGCAGCGGGGTCATCTGGGCGTTGGCCTCGCCGATCGCGTCCAGCAGCTCGTCGAGATCGCTGGTCGAGGCCCGGGTGGGCGCGGGGATCTCCGCCGGTTCGTCGGTCTTTCTTTCCGGCGGAGGCGAGGGCGCCGACTCTGAAACGGGCGCAGGCGCAGGCGCGGGAGCGGGCTCCGCCGCCTGCGGCGCCTCCATCTGTACGACTTGAGCTGATATTTCGTCATTCAGCCGAAGAAGTTCCCGCATCTCCTCCGACGCCAGCGGAGCATCCCCGGATCGGTACGGAACCAGGATCTCCTCGAACGCGTGCGCGAAGTCCGCGATCTCCTTCTGCTTCACCACCCGTGCCGCGCCCTTGAGCGTGTGCGCGGCACGCAGCAGCCGCCCGACCGGTTCCGGCCCGGGCCGCTGATCCAGGTCCAGCACACCGGCGCTGATCTGGTCGACCAGCTCCCGTGCCTCGAGCCGGAAGTAGCGGAGGGGATCGCGGCCCATCAGTGCTTACCGGAACCCACGAGTTCCAGCAGCTCACCGGAGAGCGCGGTCAGATGCGCGGCGGTCTGCTTGGTCTGCACGGCGCTCGACTCGGTCTCCCGTGACACCCGGGCCGTGTCGCCGGCCGCCACGTTGACCTGCTCCACCGCGGTGGTCTGCTGCTTCGTGGAGAGCTCGATCTCCCGGGTCGCATCGTTCGTGGTGGATGCCAGCTTCACGATCTCCCGGAACGAGTTGGTGGCCTCGTTGAACTGCCGTGCCCCCGAGTCCACCGCCTTGGCCCCGATCTCGGTCGCCATCACCGTGGTGTTGACCGCGCCCCGGACGTCCTCGATCAGCGCCCGGATCTCCTTGGCCGACGCCGCGGTGCGGTCCGCCAGCTTGCGGATCTCCTCGGCCACCACGGCGAACCGCCGGCCCCACTCGCCGGCGCCGCTCGCCTCGATGGTCGCGTTGATCGCCAGGATGTTCGTCTGCTCGGCCAGCTCGGACACCAGGTCGACGACCGAGCCGATCTGCTGCGACTTCTCGCCGAGCGCCAGCATGTGCTGCACGATCTGGTCCACCTGGGTACGGATCGCCGTCATCGACGCCCGGGTCTGATCAATGGTCGAGTCGCCGGCCCGGGCCGCCGCCTCGGTGTCCTCGGCGATCTGCGAGACCCGCTGCGCGGACTCCGCGATCTGCCGCGAGGTGATCAGCAGCTCGCTGATCGTCGTGGTGATCTCGCTCATCGCACTGGCCTGGTCACGGCCGCCGTTGACCTGCTGCGCGGCGGCCGCCTCCAGCTGCGCCGACGAGCTCTGGATGTGGCCGACAGCGGCGCCCACCTCGCGGCGCAGGTCTCGGCTCAGCCGCCAGGCGACAGCGACCGCGCAGGCGGTGGCGAGCGCGCCCAGCCCGAGGATCACGGCGATCGCCAGGGCGGCGCGGGACGTCGACTCCTCGCGGTTGCCCTCGACGTCGGCCTTGACCCGGGCGATCAGGCTTGCCAGCTCGCTCTGCATGGTCTGGCGCAGCGGTTTCGCCTGGCCGTCGTTCATCTTCCTGATCTCTTCGATGGTGGCGCCGGCCCCTCGCTGGGCCATCACCTTGGAGATCGCGTCGTTGTAGCCCTGCTCGGCGTCCTCGATGCGTTCCAGGGTCGCCAGGCTGGTGGTGTCCTCCAGAGACCCACGCAGGTCGGTGACCTGCTTCTGGAAGGCGACACGATCGGCGGCGGCCGCGTCGGAGTACTCGTCGGTGACGTTCAGCAGGTATCCGCGGATGTCGGCGAGCCGGGTCTCGAAGAGCCGGCCCAGCGCCTCCGCCCCGGCGAGGTTCGTGGTCGCCGCCGCGATCACCCGGTCCTTCGAGTCGACCACGAACTTCAGGCCGCCGACGGCGACAGCGATCGACAGCAGGGTGAAGACGACGGTGACGGCGATGCCGGCCGCCAGCTTCCGGCCGTAGGTGTGTCCGGCCATCATGAGGACTCCTCGGGGACGGGCTGGTGTCCGGCCAGCTGATGTACGAGAGCGCGGGTTGCCGGCACGTCCACGATCGGCCGGTTGCCGTCGGGCAGGCGTACCAGGCCTTTCAGGTACGCGTGCGGCCCGGCGTCGCCGATCGAACCCTCGACCACGTCGGTGATCGGGACCTGCATGTGGTGGTCGAGCTGATGGAACGCCAGGGCGAGCGGTGGCGACCCGGTGGTGAGGACCAGCCAGCGGGGCCGCTCCGGGATCGGGTGGCCGAGCAGGGCGGCAAGGTCGTAGACGGGCACCACGGTCCCGGCGAACCCGGCGACACCGAGCAGCGCCGGC
The DNA here is from genome assembly GCF_003259845.1 of Actinoplanes lutulentus. GTDB lineage: Bacteria > Actinomycetota > Actinomycetes > Mycobacteriales > Micromonosporaceae > Actinoplanes > Actinoplanes lutulentus. The sequence goes on along the minus strand of NZ_QLMJ01000018.1, from coordinate 228,993 downwards.
ACCGGGGTGGGCAGGGCGGTCACCGGCCGGTCGGGGTGCACTCCGGAGGCCTGGGAGAGGCGTAGCGCGTACGGGCGGCCGCCCACCCCGATCGCCAGCAGCTCCACGCTGGCCGCGCCGAGGGTCCGGGCCGGCTCGGCGAACGAGCGGTCGAAGTCCGCGCGCAGCGTGCACACCCGGTCCGCGACCGAGGGCCCGCTCACCGCCGCACCCCGCAGGCCTCCAGCTCGGTACGGCACAGCGTGGTCAGCGCCAGCCGTCCGAATCCGCCACCGAACAGCACGATCCGCTCCTCTTCCTCACGGGCCAGCAATTCCAGGGCGGGCTCCAGGTGGGACACCGCGCCCCGATCGTCGCCACGGCGCCGGAACAGCAGGCCGAGCCGCAACCGGGGCATCGCGAACGTCGCGTCCAGATAGGCGGCCAGCCGGTACTGCCCGGCCGCCTGGTCGGCGCAGTCCAGCTCGTGGCAGACGCCGAGCAGCTGATGGGCGTCCGGATGCGGCCCGCCGACGTCCATCAGCCGGTGCGCGGTGTCGCGAGCCTCGTCCAGCCGCCCGGACTGGGCGAGCAGCACACCGCGCAGCAGCAGATCCTTGGTCTCGGTGGTGTCGCCGAGCAGGTCGAGCGCCTCGGCGAACCGGTCGTCGCGCAGCAGCCCGAGCGCGCGCGGATAAACGTCGTCCTCGACCACCGGGGCAGGCGCTTCGACCCGGCGGGGCGACAGCGGGGGAGGGGTCGTCTTCGCCGGTGAGGTGGACGACGTGCGCCGGTAGTACACCGTCCCGCCGTCGTGACCCACCTCGAGACCGTCCGGGCTGCTGCCCAGCGAGTCGGTGTGCCCCAGGAAGAGATAACCGCCGGGAGCCAGCGACGAGGTCAGATGCTGGATCAGCCGGGCCTGCACGGCCGGGGTGAGATACATCAGCACGTTCCGGCAGAAGATCACGTCGTACCGGCCCGGATGCCACAGCTGCGGCGCCTCCTCGGCCAGGTTCTGCTCGACGAACTGGACCACGGCGGTGACCTCGGGCACCACCCGGAAGTTGTCGCCCTCCGGCCGGAACCACCGCTGCTGCATGTCCTCCGGCGTCTCCCGCAGCGACCACGCCGAGTACGTCGCGCCGCGCGCCTTGGCGAGCACCCGCCGGTTCGCGTCCACCCCGGTGACCGAAACGATCCAATCGTTGCCCGGCCGGGCCCGGTACGCCTCGATCGCGAGCGAGTACGCCTCCTCACCCGACGAACACGCCACCGAGATGAGCCGCAGCACCCGCTGACCCTCCCGCTCCGCGATCCGCTCGGGAATGGCCTGGTCGCGCAGGATCCGGAACTGGTCACCGTGCCGGAAGAAGTAGGTCTCGGTGATGCTGAGCGCGTCGGCGAGCTCCGCGGTCTCGGCCTCCCAGCCGGGCTTCGCGAGCTGGTTGAGGTAATCGCGCGGGTTCATCTGGTGCGCCGCGGCCCGTGCCGACAGCACCTCGGTGGTCTGCGTACCGTCCTGATCGGTCGGCGTCCACCCGAGCCGCCGTTGCAGCAGCTCCCAGAACCGGCTCAGATCACTGGCCCGGATCATGCGACGGCCCCCGTACCGGCAGCGGCCTCCCACACGTCGTCCGGCACCGTCCGGATCCCCCGGAGCAGCAGCAACGGATCAGTCCCGATCCGCCCCACCCCGGAGATCAACGCCCGCGACACCACACCGCTCAGCGCGGCGGACGGCCCCTCAGGCGGTTCGACATCGATGTCCCGCACACCCAGCACCGGCCCGGTAGCGCACGCGACAACACCCCGCCCAGCCCGAACCGCAACATACCGGTGAATTTCCCCGACTTCCCCGGTGAGCAGCCGCGTAACATCGATGACCGGCGAGGGCATCCCGCGCAAAATGGTCAGCCCCTGAACATAGGGCGGCGTCCCGGCGAGCGGCCGGGTCTGCAAAGGCCGCATCGTCTCCACCACCTCTTCCAGGGGAAACGCACAGAAAAGCGGCCCGGCCTGAAAGACCAGAGCGATCACCCGAGCGCCGACCGCTGCCTCCCCCACAGGGTCAGGCTAGCGACCAGATCGCGCGCTTTCGCGAGCTTCGCTCGCTTTGCCCCTTCCCGCAAACCCCGACGTTTCCCCAGCTGAAACCCGGGTACCCGGCTCCGGCCCCACACCCACGCCCGCGCCGCCCACCTCACCCTCCCCGCGCGCCCCACCTCACCCTCCCCGCGCGCCCCACCTCACCCTCCCCGCGCGCCCCACCCATGCGATCCCCCAACCCCACCAGCCCGGGTACGCCCAAAGCCCCCAAAGCCCCCAAGCCCCGCCCCGCCCTTTCCTGGCCCACGCCCGCCACGACGCCCACCCGCCCGAGCAAGCACCCGAGCGGCCGGCCGGCCGGGCGGGCAGTCGAGCGAGCGGGCAGCCGAGCGAGCGGGCAGCCGAGCAGGCAGGCGAGTGGGCAGCCGGCCGAGTGGGCAGCCGGCCGAGTGGGCAGCCGGCCGAGTGGGCAGCCGCCCGAGCGGACGGGCAGCCGAGCGAGCAGGCAGCCGAGCAGGCAGGCGAGCAGGCAGGCGAGCAGGCAGCCGCCCGAGCGGACGGGTAGCCGAGCGAGCACGCGCCTGAGCGAGCGCGCGGGCAGGTGAGCGGGCGGGCGCGGGCGACCCAACAGCCGGAGGTGTTCTGTCGAGGTAGGGCTTGTCGCCGCGGGGGTGAGCCGTAGCTCAGATAGGTCATCGGGGCTGATGACCTATCTGAGCTACGGCTCACCCAGTGGTTGGCTCGCCCAGTGGTCGGCCCGCGCCGGCGACCGTGTTTGGTCCGCCAGGCGGGGCCGAGTGCGTCACGCCGTGAGCACCCCTCCGCGCCCGGTGTGTGTCGAGTTGAGGTGCGTATCAAACCCGTAATCGACACACGGCAGGCAGTTCGCGGGGTGCGTGTCGATTTTGGGTGCGTATCGAACCCGAAGTCGACACACCGGCCCTGGCCTGCGCGATCTTGGGCCGCCGTTCCCGTCAGGGTGTGGTTCGGGGCCCACGATCGCCGCGAGGATCCGGGGCGGAAAGGCGATCAAGACCGAGCGTCCACTGCCAGCGGTATTTCCATCAACCAGCAGGGTCAGCGCTGACAACCAGCCGGACCAGCCGGATGTGGGCGTAGGCCAGGTCGCACGTAACACCATCGTGTGCCCCGATCTACGCCCTGGCCGTGATGAAGTCACACGAACCGCAACTGTGCGACCCCATCCACGCCAACCCGAGCATCCGTGCGCTCCCAGCCACGTCAGTCCAAGCCCTCGCCGCAGCGTGGCGCGACCAGGGCTCACCGTGTGCCGGCATCCCGGATGCGTCGAGGCTCACCGTGTGCCGGTGTCTCGGGCGTGCCAGGGCTCACCGTGTGCCGCTGTCCACGTTCGTGCTGTCCTGCTTTGGCGGCTCATGCATCAGGTCCGGCTTGTGCTTACGGCTGCTTCAACGCCCCCGAGACAGCCGTAAGCACAAGCCGGACCTGTGGGCGACCGGTCCCGGCGTTTGGCCGCCCTCCGCGCGCCGGGACCGGAGTTATCAGGGGGTGCCGTCGTACCGCATCGCCGGGGCTTCGTCCGGCTCACGCGGACCCCGCTGCGGGCCGGGCTGCCAGGGCTCACGGGCACCTCCGGCATGGCCCACCCACGGCACCCCGCCATAACCGTCCTGCTGAACCGCGCCATAACCGTCGGACGTCCCGGCTTGACCGTCGGATGCACTGCCATAGCCGTCGGACGCCGCGCCATGACCGTCGGACGCCCCGTCACGACGGTCAGGCTCGGCGCCGTAGCCGTCCTGATGAATCCCGGTGTAGTCGTTCCGCGCCGGATCGGCCCCTTCGAGGGCGTATCCCGGCGAGGGCCGCCCGGCCACCGGCATGCCGTCCCTGCCCGCGATGAATCGCGGATCTCCACCGCTCGCCGGGCCACCCCAGCTCAGCCCCGGCGCCGACATCTGCGCCGTGTCGGTGGACGTCAGCCGCGGGCCCTCAGCGCCGGACAACCGCGGCCCTTCGTCAGCCGACAACGACGGACCTGAAGCCCCCGGCAACGACGGACCTGAAGCCCCCGGCAACGACGGACCTGAAGCCCCCGGCAACGACGGGCTCGAAGCTCCCGGCAACCCCGGACTCTCCGCCGCGGACAACCTCAGCCCTGGCGTCGGCAGCTGATCGGTGCCCGCGCGGGCCACCCCCGCCTCCTCGCGGGGCACCTCCGGCCACCCCGACGGCACCGGGCCCACCGTCGCCGTCGCCGTCGCCAGCTCCGGAGAAGGCCCCGACCCCGGCCCCGACCCCGGCCCCGGCCCCGGCCTCGGCGCCTCATCAGCCGGCCACAGGCGCGGCCGGCGCTGGGCGGCGAGATCCTCGGCCCACCCGAAAAGCACCACCGCCAGCGCGGTCACCGCGAACGTGATGCCCAGCGTCACCGGCGGCTCGAAGTCGCCGAGGTCCTCCATGCCGACGAACTCCAGGATCGGCCAGACCGCGGCGATCGCCACGCCGTGCCACAGGTAGACCGTGACGGCTCGCGCGTTGAGCAGGCTGATCGCTTTCGACACCGACGGCGTGGCGACGAGTTTCTCGATCGGCGGCTGCCAGCGCAGGGCGATCAGGACGAAGGCGAGCGAGTACACCGCCTGGGCCTCGGAGACCTCGTTCAGGTCCCAGCCGGTCTCGGCGTGGTTCTGCACGAGCCAGTGGATTCCCAGGCCGGCGAGCGCGGCGAACGAGATGACGACCAGGACCGGGTTGGTACGCCCGAGCCGCCCGTCCCGATGAGCGAAACCGGCCAGCCAGCAGGCGCCGTACGTGGACAGGTCCCACAAGGCCGACTCCACCGGGGCCGGCATGCCGAACGAGCCGTGCTCCAGGAACACCATCAGCAGCAGCGGCACGGCGAGCAGCGGCCAGCCCACCTTGCGGAATACCGGATAGAGCAGGGGGGAGAGCAGGACCAGCCAGAGGTACGTCCGGACGTACCACAGCGCGTCCCAGATGAACGCCGCCGCATCGCTGCCGGGCGGGTCGCCGAGCGGGACGATCCAGAAGGCCAGGCCCAGCGGTGAGAACGGGTGTTCGCCGTCGGTCTCGTCCTGCCATCCGGCGTAGAGCATGAGCGGCACCGCGATGAGCCCGAGCAGCCAGACCGGTGGCAGCAGGCGGCGCATCCGGGAGACGACGACGTTGCCGGGGGAGCGTTTCGCCAGGGACGCCGCGGTCAGCGAACCGGCGACCGCGAACATGATCCCCATGGCGGGGAACAGGATGGACAGTAACGGCCATCCGAAGTGGTGATAGACGATCACCCGGACGATCGCCACGGCGCGGAGGAGGTCCAGGTATCGATTTCGCACCGCGAAAACTTAGCGACGTGGTGGGAGTGGACAGCACCGGCCGCGCGGTCGGCAGAAACGCCTGAGCGGGTTACCCCATTAGACGGAATGCGGCGGATTTCCAGTGCGATTGTGCGACGCGTGTGCATTCCGGGAAATGACGTTCAGGCTGCTCACCGCGTACAAAAGACGGGTTTTGATCTTTGGTCGGGAAATTGGGGGCAGTGTCCGGCCTGGATCGGGGCCGTTGGTCAACGGTGCGCGCTCCGGAGAAGGCCGGGGCGCCGGAGACCGACGGGATCGACGACGACATGCGGAAACCTCTGGTACTGGCCTGTGTGGCCGCCGCCGCGCTGGCCGCGGGTGGCATCACCGCGACCGCGCTCGCGCAGGCGTCACCGGACGTGCCGGAAGTGCCGGACGTGCAGTTGTACGGCGAGCCGATGCTGCCGGATCCGGACGATGCGGCCTTTGCGGAGCCGTCCGCCCCGGCCGGGAAATGGGTGGGTGAGCCGGGCCCGGATCCGGTGAGCAAGAGCCCGGTAAGAGTGAGCAAAAGCCCCGCCGCCAAAGAGGACAAAGCCGAAACCCCAGAACCGAAAAGTCCGAAAAATCGTGATAAAGCGGAAGTTCAGCGGCAACCGCAACCCGACGCCCCCGCACGCGACGCCATCGCTGGCGCCCGTGAGGCAGTCACCGCCCGAGACATCTCCAACAGCCCCGCCGCCCCCGTCCAGCAACAGGTCCTCGCGCTGGTCAACAAGAACCGCCGCGCGCACGGCTGCGACTCCCTCACCCCGGACCGCCGCCTGATCGAGGCCGCGAACGAGCACGCCGCCGACATGGCGAAGCGCGGCTACTTCGCGCACGAGGACCGGCAGGGCGAACGGGCCGGCTCGCGGGTCGCCGGAGCCGGTTACGAGTGGAAGCGGTACGGCGAGAACATCGCCCGCGGCCAGAAGTCGCCGTTCGAGGTGGTGAGCGACTGGATGGATTCGCCGGCCCACCGGGAGAACATTCTCGACTGCCGGCTGGACCAGATGGGTGTCGGTTTCGCGATCGCCGGCGATGACACCCCGTACTGGGTCCAGGACTTCGCCACGCCCCGTTGATCTAGGAATAACTCCCCGGAGTCTCAAGCACGAAACCTGAATGCCGATGGCATACCGGTTTCATGTCACGGTCCTTCCCCGTACGCCATTAGTGGGACGGCTGTGCTTCGATGTGCGGACAGAAACTCCTGGGGAGGATGCAGATTTGGCAGTGAGACGGGTTTCCGCCCGCCTCGCCAGTGCCGTTTTGGCGGTGCTGGTGGGCGGTGGTCTCGGCGCGTTCGGGCTGACGCCGGCGAGCGCTGGTGCGGCGGTGCCGGTGGCCACCAAGGTGGTCACCAAGGCGGCTGCCGCGTCGTGCGCGACCGGCAAGTACCAGAAGCAGGTCGAGGGCTACCTCAAGAAACTGGGCGGCTACGGAACGGTTACGGTCGACGGCAAGCAATCAGCCGCCGACTGCGCCGCGATCGTCAAGTTCCAGAAGCGGTTCGGCATCCAGCCGGCCAAGGGTCTCGCCGGCCCGACCACCTTCAACGTCGCCAAGCGTCTGGCGTCGACGAAGACGTCGGCCTGCAAGGCGAAGAAGAAGGGCATCACCTTCTGCGTCGATCTGACCAACCAGACGACGTACGTGATGAAGAACGGCAAGGTCCTCGTCAAGCCGACGGTCACCCGTACCGGCATGAAGAACTACCGGACCCCGGCCGGCACCTTCAAGATCAACAAGCGGACCAAGAAGGAATGGTCGGACCCGTACGAGGTGTGGTTGCCGTACTGGCAGCGTTTCATCGGCGGACGTGGCTTCCACCAGACCACCACCTACATCCACGACATGTGGCGGGGTTCGCACGGCTGCGTCAACCTGCTCCCGCAGGATGCGAAGAAGTACTACAGCCTCGGCAAGATCGGTTCCACGGTGAAGGTGTACGGACGGCGTTCCGGTACCTGATCCGAAGCAGGGAACGGGCCGTCCTCCAGCAATGGAGGGCGGCCCGCTTCTCATGAACGGCATAGAGTGGCCTCTGTGTCTCGACGACCACGGATCGTGATCATCGCAGCGGGCCTCCTCGTGCTGCTCCCCATGACCGCCGCTTCCTGCGACGACGAACCCACCGGGATCCGGGTCGGCACGGCCGCCGTCGGCGCTGTCGACGAGATCGTCGAGGCTCCCGGCACGGTCACCGCGCGGGCCGCCGCCACCCTGACCGCCCCCGCCGCGGGCACCCTCGCCGAGCTGCGCGTCGAGCCCGGCGACCGGGTCGACAAGGGTGACCTTCTCGCCGTCATCGACTCTCCCGAGCTGGAACGCCGCCGGGAGTCGGCAGCCCGCGCCCTGGATCAGACCGGCGACGTGTCCGTCGACAGCGGCACCTCGGAGTTCGTCGCGGTCCGTAAACGCACCGACCGCCAGGCCACCGAGGCCTTCGAGCAGGCCGCCGACGCCGCCGACAAGCTTGCCGACCCGGAACTGAAGAAGGCGCTGAAGCACCAGATCGCGGCGGCCGAGGAACAGTACGAAGCCGCGTCCGACGCGGCCGCCGCAGCGGTCCGCTCGGTCCAGCGCGGCGTGAGCTCGCTCGGCCGGGCGGTGGGCGCGCTGAGCGCGGCACAGCGGCTGCAGGCCGAGCAGGCGTACGAGCTCGCCGACGCGGCCGTGGAGGCGTTGTCGCTGCGGGCGCCGGTCGCCGGGGTGATCCAGGCCGGCGGGCCCGCGCAGCCGGCAGCCGCTCCCGATCTCTCGGCGCTGATCCAGAGCAACACCGCGAATACCGCGGCAACCGGTGTCGACACCGAGATCAGCGAGGGTGGCTACGTCTCGGCCGGTACCCCGGTGCTGACCATCGTCGACACCAGCACGCTCGGCCTCACCGCCGACGTCGACGAGACCGACGTGCTCCTGGTCGAACCGGGTATCGAGGCCGACGTCGAGCTGGACGCGGCACCCGGCGTCGGTTATACCGCCACCGTCCGCTCCACCGATCTGCTCCCGACCACCTCGGCGCGCGGCGGTGTGTCGTACCAAATCCGCCTTGATCTGGCGAAAGCCGACCCCGCCCCGCGCCCCGGGATGAGCGCCGTCGTCCGGCTGAAGGTCCGGCAGGCCGACGACGCCGTGACCGTCCCCGCGTCGGCGGTGCTCAGCGTCGACGGCAAGGACACCGTCTGGACGGTCCAGGACGGCCGCTTCCGATCGGTTCCGGTCACCCTCGGCGTCCAGGGCGAGGACTCGGTGCAGGTGGTCGACGGGGTGGGCGCCGGCGAACGGATCGTGGTCGCCGGCGCCGATCAGGTCATCGAGGGTGAAGAGACACCGTGAGCGCGATCGTGGCCGACAACGTCAGCCGCACCTACCAGCTCGACGGCTTCGAGGTCCCGGCGCTGCGCGGCGTCTCGCTGACCGTCGAGGCCGGCGACTACGTGGCGATCGTCGGCACCTCCGGCTCCGGCAAGTCGACCCTGATGCACCTGCTCGGCGGCCTGGACCGGCCGACCAGCGGAACCCTGCTGATCGGCGGCCGCGACGTGAGCACCTTGAGCCCGAACGAGATGGCCGAGCTCCGGAACACCACGATCGGCTTCGTCTTCCAGTCGTTCCACCTGCTGTCCCGGACCACCGCGCAGGACAACGTCGGGCTCCCGCTCGTCTACCGGGGCGCCGGCCGTAAGGAGCGCCGGGCCCGGGCCGCCGAGATGCTGGACCGGGTCGGCCTCGCGCACCGGATGACGCACCGCCCCAACCAGATGTCCGGCGGCGAGCAGCAGCGGGTGGCGATCGCGCGTGCCCTGGTCACCGGCCCGTCGGTGCTGCTCGCCGACGAGCCGACCGGCAACCTCGACTCGGCGACCGGCCAGTCGGTGCTCGCCCTGCTGGAATCGCTGAAGGACGACGGCGTTGCGGTCGTCCTGGTCACCCACGACCGGGAGGTGGCGGCCCGGGCCGATCGGCAGATCGTGATGAAGGACGGGAAAATACAGTGAGGCTCGCCGAGGCCTGGCGGGTCGCCCTCGAAGCGTTGCGGGCCAACCGGCTGCGCAGCCTGCTCACCATGCTCGGCGTCGTGATCGGCGTGGCCGCCGTGGTGGCGCTGGTCGGCATCGGCACCGGTACGAAACAACAGATCGAGCAGCAGGTCGAGGGACTCGGCTCCAACCTGCTGATCGTCGTACCCGGGAGGCTCGAAGCCGGCGCCGCGCCCACGTCCTCGCCCCTGACGCTCGACGACGTCGAGGCGGTCACCCGCATCGTGGGCGACCGCGGCCGGGTCGCCGTCACGATCAGCTCCGGCGAGACGGTACGCGCCGGCCGCAACACCGGTTTCGCCAGCATGCAGGGCGTCCTGGAGACCACCCCGGACGTCTTCGTCCGCAAGCTCGACCGGGGCACCTACCTGACCAGGACCGACGTGAGCACCGGCCGACGGGTGGCGGTACTCGGCGCCGGCACCGCGAAGAGCCTGTTCGGCGAGCGGGACCCGATCGGGCGGCAGATCACCATCGGCGGTGTCCGGTTCCGGGTGATCGGCACGTTCGAGCCGCTCGGGCAGAGCCTCGGCGTGGACCGGGACGGCGAGGTGCACGTACCCGTGACCGCCGCGCAGCGGCTGCTCGGCACCGAGCGCATCGACGGCCTCGCGATCCGCGCCCCGGACCGGGACCGGATCGACGAGCTCAGCGCGAACATCCTGAACGTGCTGACCAAGGAACACCCGGACACCGACTTCTCCGCCGTCACCCAGGAGCAGATCCTCGGCGTGCTCGGCGACATCCTCGGCGTGCTGACCGGGGTGCTCGCCGCGATCGCCGGGATCAGCCTGCTGGTCGGCGGGGTCGGCGTCTCCAACATCATGCTGGTGTCGGTCCGGGAACGCACCAAGGAGATCGGCCTGCGCAAGGCGGTCGGCGCCCGTCCCCGCGACATCGGCACCCAGTTCCTGCTCGAAGCGGTGCTGCTGACCACCACCGGCGGGATCCTCGGCATGCTGCTGGGCGGCTCGGCCGCGATCCTGGTCGACCGGCTCTCCCCGGTGCCGGCCGCGCTGACCTGGTGGTCGATGGCCCTCGCGTTCGGGGTGTCGGCCGTCGTCGGCATCGTCTTCGGCGTGGTCCCGGCCCAGCGGGCCGGCCGCCTGGACCCGGTAGTGGCCCTGCGCACCGAGTGACGGCTCAGGTCCGCCGCGTCCGCGCCGAATGAAACAAGCGAACCAGGAGGAGCCCCACTTGCCGTTTCAGATACGCGATCAGCACGGCGCCGCCCGTGCCGTCGCCTACCTGATGCTGGCTGCCAGCCCGTACAACATCATCACCGGCGTGCTGATGAAGCTCGGCGATCCCCTTCCCGAGCTGATCGCGGTCACCGTCACCGCCGTCGCGTTCCTGATCATCGGCCTGATCTGCCTGCGCCGGCCCCGGGTGATGCCCCGCGCGTTCTGGGTCTCCCTGCCGGTGCTGTCCGCCCTCGCGGTGACCGGGCTGAACTACGCGACCGAGGACACCACTGTCGGCGCGCAACTCTTCTACCTCTGGCCCCTGCTGTTCGCTGCGTCGTTCCTGAGCCGCTGGGTGATCGCCGCGACCGTGGTCACCATCTCCGGTGGTCACGCCCTGGTGGCGTACTCGTTCACCGACACGTCCCGGGCCATGAGCGACTGGATCGCGCTCACCGTGGCGATGGCGATGACCGCGTTCGTCGTCACCAACCTGCGCGAGCGCAACGACCGGCTGCGGGAGGTCCTGGAAGCCCAGGCGACCTCGGACTCGCTGACCGGTGCCGCGAACCGGCGCGCCTTCGACGAGTCCCTGACGAAGGCCGTGCGGTTGGGCGGGACGATCGCGCTCGTCATGGTCGACGTCGACCACTTCAAGACGATCAACGACACGTGGGGTCACGCCACCGGTGACCGCGCGCTGTGTGCCGTGGCCGACGCGCTGCGCTCGGCCGCGCCGGACGGCACCAGCATGGTGGCCCGCCTCGGAGGCGACGAGTTCGCGGTGCTGCTGCGGGCCGGCCCGGGTGAGGCTCTCGCGTACGCCGAAAAGGCCCGCACCACGCTCGGCACCACCACCGACCTGCCCGGTGGGCCGCCGCAACTCAGCATCGGCGTAGCCGTCCTGCCCGACCACGCCGGATCGGCCGAGGAACTCCAGCGCGTCGCCGACACCGCCCTCTACCAGGCGAAAGCCGGTGGCCGCGGCCGCAGCGCCCTGGCACAGGGCCGGCCGCCACGGCACAACGTCGATCAGGTTCCGGAACCGGACCCGTTCACCGTGGCGTGACGGTCGCCTGCTCGGCGGTCGTCTCGTTGAACGCATCCGGGCCGGCGCTCTTCTTCAGCACGCTCTCGATCTCGGCGCCGTTGCGCGGGAAGGGTCCCCACCCGTCGCGCAGCACGTGGATGTAGACCGACTCGAGGCACACCCCGATCCGCTCCACCAGGTCGGTGTCCTCGGGCGCGCCGAGGCGTACCGCCCGCGCGAAGTGGTCCAGCGCCTCCATCTGCCGCCCCTGGTCGAAGCAGCACCGCCCGGCGTTCTCGTGCACGACGCTGCGTACCGCCGCCGGCACGTCCGCGTCGACAGCCCGCTGGAACAGCCGGTCCGCCTCCATGAAATCGCCGCGCAGCCGCAACACGTGCGCCAGCTCGGCCTGCGCGATCACGATCGACTGCAGGTCCTTCGCCGACTCCGCGTGCGCCAGCGCCAGCCGGCTCGCCGCCGCGGCCATCCCCAGCTCACCGAGCAGCCGGTAGACCTCGGCCCGGACACTGAGCAACCCCGCCTTGACGATGTTGTCAGCCTCGTCAGCGAGCGGCCCGTCCAGCCGCTCACCCAGCGCCCGCAGCGCGTCCCGGTCATCGACGACCTCCCGCAGCGAGGCCCCGTCGAGCCGCCACCGGATCGCCGACAGATCAGCGGCGGTCAGCGGAAGGTGAGCCGCCAGCTCAGGCTCCGGCTCCTTCCCCTCGGCCTCATCCGCCTCGTCCGTGGTCTTGGCAACGAACCACCCACCACCGAATGCCGTGTCGGTATACGACCGCGGTTCCTGGTCCGGCCCACTGACCTCCAGCACCGCGATCGGCTTCAGGTTGTGCCAGGTCCCTTCCGCATCCATGTAAGGCGCATCCGGATCCGCAGGACGCCCCTCATCACCCTTCTCCGGTACGCCCGACGCACCCGAACCGTCATCGTCCGGGTTTCCGCCCGCACCGCTCCGGTCAGGCATCGCAATCCCCGCATCGACGGGGCCGTCCTCGGGCCGCTCACCGCGAGCCGCCGCACCGTCCGTAGTGGTGTCCTCAGGCCGAGCATGCCGCTTGTCCCGAACCCCAGGCTGAATTGGAACCGCGATCCGCCGCTTACTCAGCGAAACAGTGGCCTCGTCCGCCCCCGAATCCTCCACCGCCGGCGCAACCGGCGGCGGCACCAGCGGCCGCCCGACAACAGGCCACGCCTCCACAGGCCGTTCCGCCCCAGTACTCTGCTGCGGAATCCCAGCGCTCTGCTGCGGAGTGCCGGTGCTCTGCTGCGGGATACCGCCGGTCGTATCCCTGGCCGGCCGCTCGTCCGTCCAGGCGCCACTCTGAGCCGCGATGCTCCCGCTTCCCGAGCCGGGCACCACATCAGCCGGCTGCCCAGCCCCATCCGGCCCGGCTTGCCCATGAGCAGCGAAGCCCCAAGCCGAACCACCCCGAACCGGCACACTACCGGCCAAATCCCACGCCGAGACCTCAGCCGGAGCAGCATGAGCCGCCACACCGTGCGAAGCCGCCACCGGAGCATCCGAACCCTGAGGCGCCGCTTCCTGAGCCGGAACATCCGCACCCGAGCTCTGGACCGGAATGTTCCTGACCGGCTCTTGAGCCGGAACGTTCCTGGCCGTTTCCTGCGCCGGAACGTTCTCGACCGGCTCCTGAGCCGGAACACTCCCCGCCGGAGCAACCGGCGGCTTCCAACCCGGCGGAACCGGCTGCGCGACAGCAGGCGTATGCCGCCCCGCAGGCGCCTGCCGCCCGACAAGCTGCGGATGCCCCGCAGCCGGAGCCGGTTGACCCTGGCCAGCCGGCTGATGAGGCTGACCGGCCTCAGGCTGCCGCACGACCGGAGGCCAGGCGGCTGCGGCCGGCGCTACGACCCCACCCGGCTGCCCGGGCACGCCAGGTCCCGGTTGCCCGATGACACCCGGAGCCGGCCGCACCTCAGGGCGTGCCGGAGTTGACGCGGCGGTGGTCTCGGGCTGCGGACGAACCGGCGGCGGCCACGCGCTGGCCGCCGCAGGCATCGCGGTAGGCGCGGGCGTCGCGGTAGGCGCGGGCGTCGCGGTAGGCGCGGCAGGCGCAGGCATCGTGGTGGGAGCGGGCATCGCGGCGGGTGCGTCCTGCGGACGTCCCCAGCTCGCGGGGGAGACCGGACGCGAACCGTTCGGCAGCTGATGCGCCTCGTCCGGAACTATCGACCAAGGCCCGTTCCCATCGGAGAGAACCACGTGCGCGGTCCGCGGCGACCGTCGCGAACGCTGCTGCGGCACGTCCACATCCGCACCCGGGTACGGCGCCGGAACGGTCGGCCGCCCGGCAGCGGACGGTGCCGCCGGAGCAGCCGACCCGGCCCGCGCAACCGGCCCCATCGGCGAACCCGGCGACAACGGAGCCACCGATCCCGACGGAGAAACGGGCCGCTCGTAAGCCGCGGCCACCGGCTGCCCACCAGAAGAAGCAGAAGTAACGGGAGAAGCAGGCGAAGCAGGTGAAACCGCAGAAGCGTGCGAAACCGGAGAAGCGGGCGAAACCGGCCGCACCGGGACGGCCGGAGCCGGACCCGGGTCCGCCGCCGCAGCCGGGCGGATGCTCTCGGCAGGCGTGCTGTTCGGGCCGATGACCCGGGCCGGCGGTACCGGCGCCGGCGCGGCCAGAACCCGCGGCGCCACCGGCGGGTCCGCCTTGATCACACGGGGAGCCTGCGGCGGGGTGGTCCGCCCGAGAACCTTCGGGGGCACGGGCGCCTCAGCCCGCCGAACAACCCGCGGCCCGTCACCGTCCCCGCTGTCCTTGACACCCGCCGCGGCGTCAGCCGTCTCGCCGGCGTCAGCGGCCGGCCGGACCTGTTCCGATCCGCGCGAATCCCGCTCGCCATCCAGCTGCCGGGTGAGCTCCTCATCCCGCCCACGCCCAGCGTCAGCATCCCGCCCACGCCCAGCGTCAGCATCTCGCCCGAGCCCGGCGTCGGCCTGCTCCGGCCGCGAACCACCGGCCGCACCGGCAGCAATCCCGGCCTCCGGAACGTCCCCACGCCGCCGAACCCCGATAGTCGGCCCGTCGAGGAGATCCCCACGACCCCCGTCCACCGCGGCCCCGTCAACCGGCACCCGCCCGTCAGCAGCGGCACGCCCGTCAACAGAGGCACGCCCTTCAACAGGCACCCGGCCCTCAACGGGAACGCGCCCCTCTACAGGAACACGGCCTTCAGACACCCGGCCCTCGACGGGAACGCGGCCCTCGACGGGAACGCGGCCCTCGGCCGGAACCACTCCTTCGCGCCGGTCGTAGGACGCGGCCACGCCGCGCCGGTCCGTCTCCGGGCGATATGTCTCGTACGGATCCGGGACCGAAGCCCGCCCGGCCACCGACAGGTCGTCGCGCCGGATCGGGCCGGGAACCTCGTCCCGCCGCGGGCGCCGCCCACCGGCCGGACGGATCGGACCGAAGTCGTCGTCCTCCCAGGCACGGCCACGACTCTCGAAACGGTCGTCGTCCTCGTGACGGCCACCGCGCCGGGCGTACCCATCGGGCTCGTCCTGGAACGCAGGAGCGCGACGCGCGTCGCGGCGCTCGGGATCGACGGCCCTGCGTCGCGCCGCGTCGAGATCGATGACGCGATCGTCGGCGTTGCGGCGGCGGTCGTCCTCCCAGTATTCGTCGGAGCGCAGCTCGATCGTGCGGCCGTCCGGCGGGACACGGCGATCGTCGTTATCCCAGCGCTCGTCCCGGCGGGGCCGACGCCCAGGAGCCTCACGCCCTGGAACCTCACGCCCTGGAACCTCACGCCCGACCGGCTCCTCCTGCCGCACGGAATGCCCGACCGGCTCCTCCTGCCGGACAGAGCGACGCATAACCGGAACCTCGTCCCGGCGCATAACCGGAACCTCGTCCTCACGACCAACCTGCCGCGCGGCATACCGATCCTGACCAGCCGGAGCGCTGCGCCGGAACTCCGGGCGCGCATCCGGATCCTGGATCGGGAAGTCGGGTTTGTCGAAATCGACACCGAGCTCAGGCCGGTTGAAGTCGACATCGTCGAACTCATGACCCGCGAGATTCGGCTTCGAGGTGTCGATCGGCACGAAATCCGGGTCGTTCAGCCAGCTGGGCCGCTGGTCGTCGAACGCGCTGCTCCGTGCCTGAGGCGTCTCGTCACCGCGCGAACGCCGGGTCGGAATCACCGGGTCGGGCGCGGTACGCCGGGCGTAGTGCTTCTCCTGCTTGACCGCTGACTGCGGCATGAGCGAGTACTCGTCGTACTCGTCAGCCCAGTATTCGTCGTCTTCGTAGCTCATGAGGAGGCCCCGAACAGGCCCGGGGTTGTCCCTCTGCCCCCACGCCGCATTCGCGCCACCGTCCTCACGCTGTCCCACCTCCGCACACCGGTGCCCGCCCCTCGCGCCCCGGATTGATGCCTGCCACGTGGTGGATGTGGAAGGGTAATCATGGATTTGCGTAGTGCGCTACCGCGCTGCGGACCTCTGCCATGGAACCCGTGGGAGACCCACGGGGACCGACCTTCCCCGCGCCGCAGCCCGCCGAGAGTCGTCGATCATCGGGGTATACGTCTGCCGGGCGCTCTCGGTTCAAACTCCTCAGCAGTGATAACGCCGTAGATCCGGTGCCGCCGAGCCCGTCGCGAATCCGGTACACACCATCAACGATGATCACTGACTCCAGGTCACGGGGCAGGTTACGAGTTAAGCGCGTTTTAAGGGTCCCTTCAGGAGACCTAAGGACTTGCGGGCGACCCTGATCAGGTGAATCCCGGGCGTGTCGAAAGACACTCACGTTTCGCACGGATCAAGGGGGGTCGTCCTGGCACGGTTGTTGAGGCGCCCCGGGACGGGCGCCAGGTACTCCCCGGCCGGTGGCCGCCGCCCCCCAGTCAAGCGGCCGCCGAGCGCCCGAGACGACCCGCGGGGTTTTGATGCCCCCCAGAGATTCCCCGCGGGTGGGCGGAGTACGGCGCGATGCCGGGACGAGGGACGGCGGCGGGACCCCAACCCGCCGCCGTTCCCTTCAGAAATCCCCGATTCCCGCTTTCCGCGCCACAGCGCGGACAACCTCCCGCGGCGCGGCCTCAGACGCCACGTCCAGCCCTTCTTGGGTACGCGCGAAGCCCACCGTCACGAGCACCCAGCCCTGGTCCTCGGCCCACGCGACGCCCGCCTGTTCGCAGTCCCAGACGAGCCGCCCGTGCAGCGCGACCTGCCGGACCAGGTCGAACGCGATCCAGCCGTCCCGCGGCACCCGGTCATCAGCCCGGAAGTCAGCCACCGGAATCCCGGCCTCCTCCAACGCCTCCGCGACGGCCTGGATGTATCCGTAGTGCCCGCCGGTCATGTCAGATGGCCGCGCCGCGAGCGATGGTGAACAGCCCGGCCCGCCCGCCGAACGTGGACCGCACCGCCGCACCCATCGTGGCGAACACGTTCTCCCCGCTGAAGTCACACCCGGCGCCCACCTCGCCGGTGAGCAGATGCACGGCGAGCCGATCCAGCCCGGTGGACGGCAGATACCCGCCGGGCGGCAGGTCGGTGCCGAACACCCGCCGCGCGACCCGGGCGTCACCGGCGGGGGAGTCGTACTCCCCGGCGTGCAGATAGAGCAGAGCGGCAGTTTCGGGGCGCAGCACCCGCTGGAACACACACGGCTCGTAGTCCGGCAGGTTGACCAGGGCGCTGCGTTGCTGGTGCGGCAGGCCGGCCGGGGTGCCGCGTTCTTGGTGCCGCAGGTCGACCAGGGCGCCGCCCCAGAACGGCTCGGTCACCCGCCAGCCGGCGGCGGCCAGCGCGGCCGCGGCGGTGCTGCCACAGGGCCCGTCGTCCCAGGTGACGATCGGCGGCACCCGTTGCTCGGCCCGCGGGAACAACCCCGGCACACCACCCAGGACTTCGAGCAGACCGCCGTTGATCATCGGGAGATGATGGCACACGGTGGGCCCGGGTCAGAAGGTACGGCCGTGCCGGTCACGGGCTTTGAGACACACGGTCGGCAGCTCCGGGGCGGGCAGCGGCGCCGCCGCACAACCGCCGACGGTCCCGAACCGCTCACCCGCCATCCATTGGGTACGCGCCTCGACGATGTCCTCGTGCGACCGGCCGACGAAGTTCCACCACATGACGAGTGGCTCGTCGAACGGCTCACCACCGACGAGGAACAGCCGCGCCTCCCCGTCGCTCGTGACGGTCACCGTCTCCTGGCCGTCGCCGAGGTAGAGCAGCGACCCCGGTTCCAGCGGGGTCCCGTCGACGGACGCCGACCCGGACATCACCAGAATCCCGTACTCGAAGCCGGCCTCCAGGGGCAGCGTGATCCCCGAGGCCCCGGCGAAGAGCAGCTCAGCCCCGGCCAGCGGCGTGAACACGGTGGCCGGCGACCGCAGCGCACCGAGCTGTCCGATCACGACCGTGACGGTCACCCCATCGGCGGTGTAACCCGGCAGCCCGGCGTGATGTTCGAAGCTCGCCGTCCCGTTGCGCGCCGAGTCGGGTAGCGCGAGCCAGAGCTGAAGCCCGTGCATCCCGTCCGGATGATCGGGCGGGGTGTACTCGGAGTGCGCGATACCCCGCCCGGACGTCATCAGATTGAGCTGCCCCGGCGCGATGAACTGATGACTGCCAAGACTGTCACGATGCTCGATGACCCCGTCGACGAGCCACGTGACGGTCTGCAATCCGGTATGCGGATGAGGCGGCACCTGCATCCCCGGCCGCCCCCGGACATCATCAGGCCCGAAATGATCGACAAAGCACCAGGCCCCGATCATCCGGCGTTCCCGGTGAGGCAGCAGCCGCCGCACGGTCGTATACCGCCCGAGCGGCACATCATGCCCAGCCAACAACACACTGCCGACCGCATATTCGGTGCCCATTCCCCAACACTAAAGACCCCACCACCCAGCACACACGGCCCCGCCACAGATCTTGAGCGATCCTCTACCCCGGCTGGCAACCGCAGCCCAAGATCGCGCAGGCCCAGGCGGGTGTGTCGATTTCGGGTTCGCTACGCCCCCAAACTCGACACGCACCCCGCGAACCACCCGCCCTGTGTCGATTTCGGGTCCGATACGCACCCGAACTCGACACACACCGAGCGGGGAATGCCCGCGGCACGTTGCCGCGGCGCCGCCAGGCGAACCGGCCCCGGTTGCAAGGGGCGAGCCGTAGCTCAGATAGGTCATCAGCCCCGATGACCTATCTGAGCTACGGCTCACGCCCGCGGCGACGAGACCTGCGGCGACAGAACACGCCCGACCACCGTTCGACGGGACGTACCCCCTGGTGAGCGGCTACCTCATGCGACCAGCAGGGTCCGTGCTGTCACGCCGCCCGCGACACAGCGCTGACAGCCAGCCGGACCAGGCGTGCCCAAGCCGCGGACTTGCCGGGAACATCCCCGACTGTGTCGATGGTGGGTTCGCCGTGCCACTGACGGGTGGTGCCGGGGTGAAGGGAGCCTCGCGCGTACCCCAGCTCTGCGATCTTAAACATGCCCGTTTCGCACTAAGGAGCCTGGTATGACCGATGCCGAGTTGATGAGCCCGTTGCCCTACTGCTCGCAGCCGCTCAGTCCCGCGCCCGTTCTGCCGCCCGAGATGCCGCTGGACCGTCAGCACGCGATCATCGTGGGCCGCAGCAAGTGGGTGAACGGCACGCCCCTGCGGTACGCGTTCATGCCGCAGACCCGGAACCACGTGCAGGAGGAGGTCGTCCGGGAGTCGTTCGACGAGTGGAAGGACCTCGGGATCGGCCTGGACTTCTGGGAGGTCCGGGACCCGCGTGAGGCGCAGGTGCGGATCGGGTTCGAGCCGGGCCGGTCGTGGTCCTACATCGGCCGGGACGTGCTGCGCCGCCCGCGCCACGAGCCGACCATGAACCTCGGCTGGGATCTGCGCGACGACCACGGCCGGGCCACCGCCCTGCACGAGATCGGGCACACGCTCGGCCTGGCGCACGAGCACCAGAACCCGAACGCCGGCATCGTCTGGAACGAGGACGCGGTCTACCGGCACATGGCCGGCCCGCCGAACCGCTGGGACCCGGAGACGACCTTCCACAACATCCTGCGCAAGCTGGACCCCTCCGAGGTCGAGGGCAGCCGCTGGGACCCGGATTCGATCATGGAGTACCGGTTCCCGGCCGGCCTGGTGATCCGGCCGGAGGAGTACCGGAGCGGCATCAACCCGCCCGGCACGATCTCCAAGCTGGACGCCGAGCAGGTGCTGATCTGGTACCCGCCGCTGGAGGAGCGCCTGCCGCACCTGACCGCGTTCGAGTCGCGCTCCCTGAGCCTCACGCCCGGCCAGCAGTACGACGCGGAGGTGCTGCCCGAGGAGACCCGGAAGTACCGGGTGGGCTCGTTCGGCGCGTCCGACATGGTGCTGGTGCTCTTCGAGGACGTCGACGGCGAGCTGCGTCAGGTCGCCGCCGACGACGACAGCGGCGAGGACCGCAACGCGCAGGTCGAGGCGGAGTTGCAGGCCGGCCGCCGGTACGTGCTGCGTACCCGGATGTACCACGCCTGGCAGGCCGGCACGACGGCTGTCATGTACTGGTGAGCGACGCGGATCCCAGGACCCGGGTGATCGTCACCTCGATGACCACCCGGGCCGGGTTGGGCCGGGGCGTGCGGTAACGCCGGGCGTACCGCTGCTCCGCCTCGGTCACCGCGTCGGTCTGATCGGAAACGGTCGCGATGCCCTCGACGGTGCTCCAGCGGGGGCCGTCCACCTGGCAGATCGCGACCCGCTGCTGGCCCCGGCGGATGTGCCGGACGTGCGCCGAGGTGGCCGACGAAATGATCCGGGCGAGGCCGGACGCCGGGTCCAGGGTGGCGCCGACGGCGACCACGTGCGGCGAGCCGTCGGCCCGCAATGTGGTCAGCGTGCAGAGATGACGCTCGGTCCAGAACTCGCCCAGGGCCGGGGAATGGATCTCAATGGTGCCGCTCATGGTCCGTACCCTAGAAGGGTTTTAGGCCGGCTCGGCCGGCAACTCGCCGCGCCGGACCGCGGAGACCAGCGCCTCGTGGTCCTTCTCCACCTGGTCGGCGTAGGCGCGGGCGAACCGGGAGAGCGACTCGTCCATCTTGTCGCTGTTGCCGACGTAACCGGCGATCATCGAGGCGCCGCTGGTCCGGGCGTGCGACTTGGCGGTGAGATAGCCGCAGATGCCGGCGTAGTCGGCGAGCGCGCCCGCGTCGAGGTCGTCGACGATGATCGCGCCCTTCATGTCGCGGAACTGGCGCACGTAGAACTGCTGGTCACCGACGGTCGTCCAGCCGAGCAGCGGATCGCTCACGGTCTGCAGCGCCTGCTGGTACTCCACAACGCGCTGGCCCTGATGCCGGTGCCAGGCGACGGCGCCGTGCTGGTGTTTCGCGACGACCGAGCGGCGGGCCTGCTTGATCTGCAGGAACAGCACGTCGTCGGCGCTGCTGCCCTCACAGAGCGCGACGTACGCCCGCAGCCCCACCGACCCGACACCGACCACCTTGTGTGCGATGTCGACGATCCGGTACCCGCCGAGGATCCGTGACCAGTGCGGTTTGAGGGTGTTGAGGTACCCGTCGAGGGCCTCGGAGAGCTGCTCGCGCTCCTGCGGCTCGATCCGGGTGATCAGCGGCGGCTGCTCGACAAGCCGGGCGGTGCCGTCGTGACGCTCGGTGAACCGCGGCAGAGCCCGGTCACTGGTACGCCGCCGCGCCCGCCGCGCCGCCCGTCCGATCTGCTCGCGGAAGCTGTCCCGGCTGGTCGCCGACTGCATCGCCTCGACGTTGAGCTGGTCGAAGGAGCGGGCCAGCAGCGGCTGGTCGGCGAGGAACCGGATCTGTTCGCGGTACTCCTCGACGCAGTGCTTGACGGCGTCGGCGCACTCGCTCTCCCGGAACCCGTTGACCCGGCCGGCGACGTAGACGCTGACGACGAGCCGGCGCAGGTCCCACTCCCACGGGCCGGGGTGCGCCTCGTCGAAGTCGTTGAGGTCGAAGACCAGCTCGCGTTCCGGGGAGGCGTAGAAGCCGAAGTTGCCGAGATGCGCGTCGCCGCAGATCACCGGCGTGATCCCGGTGAGCGGCAGCATCGCGAAGTCGTCGGCCATCAGCTGGGAGGTGCCGCGCAGGAATGCGTACGGAGACGCGATCATGCGGCCGACCCGGACCGGGATGAGGTGTGGCACCCGGCCGAAGTGCGAGGCGGTAACCTGGGCGACCGGATCGGGCCGGTCGGCCGGCGGCCGCCAGTGCGCCATGTCGGAACGCGGGGAGTGATCGCGCAGCGACCGCCCCACCTCGTACCGCTCGGCGCGGGGCGCGGCGGCGCGGCGCAGCGAAGTGAAGCCCTCGTCGTTTACGCTGCCGAGCACGACCTGGCCGTTCAGTGTCGGTGACCCTTCCATCGCTGCCGAGGGTACGTCCTCGTTAATCGGGCGTGTACAGGGCTCGTTAAATCCCGGGTGTTATCGATAACATTCCCGTTACGTGGCGGCCGCGAAGAGTTGCCACGCTCTTATTGCAACCGGACCGGACGAGGTGCGCAAGTGGACAAGGTATCCCGTAGCCCGGCGATGACCGATGTGGCCCGCTTGGCCGGTGTCTCCCACCAAACGGTGTCCCGTGTCCTCAACGATCATCCGAACGTCAAGGAGCAGACCCGGATCCGGGTCCGCGCCGCGATCGCCGAGCTCAACTACCGGCCGAACCGGGCGGCGCGAGCCCTGGTCACCGGCCGTTCCCAGCTGATCGGCGTGGTCGCCCGCAACAGCACGCTGTACGGCCCGGCCTCGATGCTCACCGAGTTCGAGCAGGCCGCCGCGGACGCCGGTTTCGCGGTGAGCGTGGGCAGCGTCCGCGAGCTGGACCGCTCCTCGATCTCCTCGGTGGTGGAACGGCACCTGGACCAGCGGGTGGCCGGCCTGGTCGTCATCGCCAACGTGGCCTCGGCGGCCGAGGCGCTCGCCGAGATCCCGTCCGAGCTGCCGGTGGTCTTCATCGACGGCGACCCGGCCAGCGGGCGGCCGCTGGTGACGGTGGATCAGGTGGCCGGCGCCCGGGCGGCGACCCAGCATCTGCTCGACGCCGGGCACGAGACGGTCTGGCACGTCTCCGGCCCGATCGACTGGTTCGACTCGGCCGGGCGCATCCAGGGGTGGCGGCAGACCCTGGAGGAGGCCGGCGCCGAGGTTCCGCCGCTGCTCTCCGCCGACTGGTCGGCCGCCGAGGGCTACCGGGCCGGTCAGATGCTGGCCCGGATGCCCGAGGTCACGGCGGTATTCACGGCGAACGATCACCTGGCGCTCGGCATCCTGCGCGCGCTGAGCGAGCGGGGCCGCCGGGTGCCGCACGACGTGAGCGTGGTCGGTTTCGACGACGTGCCCGAGGCGGCGTACTTCATTCCGCCGCTGACCACCGTCCGGCAGGCCTTCGGTGACGTGGCCCGGGCAGCGCTGAGCCTGCTCCTGGGGCAGATGCGGGACGATTCCGGCACTGCCGACCACATCGTGGTGCCGCCGCAGCTGGTCGTCCGGCAGAGCGTGGGGCCGCCCGCCTGAGATTTTTTGTGGGGGATGTGGGGCCTTACTAGTGCTCGGTTAATCAGCCGTTACCTCGTTGTTGCCAAGGGCTGTTGACACGGGTTTTGTTAGCGATAACACTAGGCCTCGCTCCGCCGGAGTGTGGCCCCCGCCACCATCCCGGCCCCCCTTCGGAGGTACACCCCCAGATGAAACCCCAGATCTGGTTTCTCACCGGCAGCCAGCACCTCTATGGCCCGGAGACGCTCCAGCAGGTGGCCGACCAGTCCGCCGAGATCCAGCGGACCCTGGCACAGGGCGGACTGCCCGCCGAGATTATCGGCAAGCCGGTTCTGACCGACAGCGGCGCCATCAAGCGCACGATGCTGGAGGCGAACGCCGACCCGAACTGCATCGGCATCATCGCCTGGATGCACACGTTCTCGCCGGCCAAGATGTGGATCGGCGGTCTTGACGCGCTGCGTAAGCCGCTGCTGCACCTGCACACGCAGCACAACGCGTCGCTGCCGTGGTCGACCATCGACATGGACTTCATGAACCTGAACCAGGCGGCGCACGGCGACCGCGAGTTCGGTTTCATCCAGGCCCGGCTCGGCGTACCGCGCAAGGTCGTCGCCGGACACGCCTCCGACCCGGTCGTGGTGGCGCGGGTCGAGTCGTGGACGCGGGCCGCGCTCGGCTGGCAGCACCTGCGGACGCTGCGAGTGGCGCGCTTCGGCGACAACATGCGCGACGTCGCGGTGACCGAGGGTGACAAGGTCGAGGCCGAGCTGAAGTTCGGCGTCTCGGTGAACACGTACGGCGTGAACGATCTCGTCGAGTTCGTCGACGCGACCGAAGAGTCCGAGATCGACAAGCTGGTCGCCGAGATCTCCGACATCTACGAGATCTCCAGTGAGCTGCTGGCCGAGCGGAACGACTCGCTCCGCTACGCCGTCAAGATCGAGGCCGGCCTGCGCCGTTTCCTCACCGAGGGCGGCTTCGGCGCGTTCACGTCGAACTTCGAGGACCTCGGCGGGCTGCGCCAGCTGCCCGGCCTGGCCGTGCAGCGGCTGATGGCCGACGGTTACGGCTTCGGTGGCGAGGGTGACTGGAAGACCTCGGTTCTCGTCGCCACCGTGAAGGCGATGGGTTCCGGAACCGGGCGTGGTACCTCATTCATGGAGGATTACACCTACCACTTCGGCCCGGGCGAGCCTAAGATCCTCGGCGCGCACATGCTCGAGGTGTGCCCGTCCATCGCGTCCGCCAAGCCGCGCGCCGAGATCCACCCGCTGGGCATCGGCGGTCGTGAGGACCCGGTCCGGCTGGTCTTCGACGCCGCGTCCGGGCCCGCCGTGGTCATGGGCATGGCCGACATGGGCGACCGCTTCCGCTTGGTCGCGAACGAGATCGAGGTGATTCCGCCGGACGAGCCGCTGCCGAACCTGCCCGTGGCCCGGGCGGTTTGGAAGCCCGCACCGACGCTGTCCACTTCGGCCGAGTGCTGGATCACCGCGGGCGGACCGCACCACACGGTCCTGACCCAGGCGGTCGGCGCGGAGACGCTTCGCGACTTCGCCGAAATGGCGCAGACCGAGCTACTACTGATCGACAACCGCACGACCCCGGCCGACTTCGCAGACCGGGTGCGCTGGAACCAGGCGTACTACCGCCTCAACCGGCCTCTGTAACACGCACCGCTCTCAAAGAGGAGATCCAAAGTGAAATACCCCCGGCTCGCGGCGGTCCTGACCGCTGCCACCCTGGTCGCCACGATGGCCGCCTGCGGTTCTGCTGAGAAGGACGTCGACAAGGAAGCTGCTGGCGGCGGCGACAACGCCGGCGCCCTGGTCGGTATCACCATGCCGACCCGTTCCTCGGAGCGGTGGATCGCCGATGGCGACAACCTGAAGAAGCAGCTTGAGGGTCTTGGTTACAAGGTTGACCTGCAGTACGCCGAGGACAACATCCCGACGCAGACGCAGCAGCTGGACAACCAGATCACCAAGGGCGCCAAGGTCCTGATCATCGCGTCGATCGACGGCACCGCGATCACGACGCAGCTGGAGAACGCGAAGGCCAACAACATCCCGGTCATCGCGTACGACCGGCTGATCCGTAACAGCCCGAACGTGGACTACTACGCCACCTTCGACAACTTCAAGGTCGGCGTGCAGCAGGCCACCTCGCTGCTGACCGGCCTCAAGGTCCTCAACGCCGACGGCAGCGACGCCGGCGCGAAGGGCCCGCTGAACGTCGAGCTGTTCGCCGGTTCGCCGGACGACAACAACGCGACCTTCTTCTTCAACGGCGCGATGAGCGTTCTGCAGCCGTACATCGACAAGAAGGTCATCACCGTCAAGAGCGGTCAGACCAAGTTCGAGACGGTCGCGACCCTTCGCTGGGACCCGGCCACCGCGCAGAAGCGCATGGAGAACGTCCTGACCTCCACCTACAAGGGTGGCGCGAAGGTCGACGGCGTTCTGTCGCCGTACGACGGCATCTCGATCGGTATCCTCTCGGCGCTCAAGTCGAACGGTTACGGCACCGCCGCTCAGGCGTACCCGATCGTCACCGGCCAGGACGCTGAGGTCGCCTCGGTGAAGTCGATCGTTGCTGGTGAGCAGTACTCGACCATCTACAAGGACACCCGCCAGCTGGCGAAGGTTGCCGGCGAGATGGCCGACGCGGTGCTCAAGGGCCAGACCCCGACCACCAACAACACCAAGGACTACGACAACGGCAACAAGGTCGTTCCGGCGCAGCTCCTTGAGTCGATCATCGTCGACAAGTCGAACTACCAGGCTCAGCTCGTCGACACCGGTTACTACACGGCCGACCAGCTGAAGTAATCCGGGCTCCGCGCCCTGTCCGTCCCCAGCGGGCGGGGCGCGGTCTCCATGGCTGACCAGCAAGACGGCCCATAGGAGGGTCCATGACCGACACGATCCTGCGGATGAGTGGCATCACCAAGACGTTCCCGGGCGTCAAGGCGTTGCAGGATGTGAACCTGGAAGTCCGCAGAGGTGAGATCCACTCGATCTGCGGCGAGAACGGGGCCGGTAAGTCGACCCTGATGAAGGTGCTCTCCGGCGTCTACCCGCACGGTACTTATGAGGGTGACATCGAGTTCGACGGTGAGGCCTGCGAGTTCTCCGGTATCCGGGACAGTGAGCACCGCGGCATCGTCATCATCCACCAGGAGCTGGCGCTCGCGTCGAACCTGTCGATCGCCGAGAACATCTTCCTCGGTAACGAGCAGGCCAAGCGCGGTTTCATCGACTGGAACCGGACCAACCACGCGGCGGACGAGTTGCTGCGCCGGGTCGGTCTGGGGGAGAGCGCGGTGACACCGGTCATCGACCTGGGTGTCGGTAAGCAGCAGCTGGTGGAGATCGCGAAGGCGCTCTCCAAGAAGGTGAAGCTGCTGATCCTCGACGAGCCCACCGCGGCTCTCAACGACGAGGACTCCGAGCACCTGCTCGGCCTGCTGCGCGGGCTGCGTGACGAGGGCATCACCTGCGTGATCATCTCGCACAAGCTCAACGAGGTCATGAGCATCTCGGACCGGGTCACGATTCTGCGAGACGGTAAGACGATCTGGACGCAGGAGACCGCGGAGCTGACCGAGGACAAGGTCATTTCCGGCATGGTGGGCCGCGATCTGGAGCACCGGTACCCGGAGCACACGCCGAACATCGGCGAGGAGGCTCTGCGGATCGAGGACTGGACTGTTTACAGTCCCATCCAGGCGGATCGGGCTCTGGTTCGTGGTGTCAACATGACGCTGCGTCGTGGTGAGATCGTCGGCCTGGCCGGGCTGATGGGCGCCGGCCGTACCGAGCTGGCGATGAGTGTGTTCGGCCGCTCGTACGGCGTTAACATCTCCGGCAAGCTGATCAAGGACGGCAAGGAGATCCGGGCGCGCAACGTCGCCGAGGCGATCGACAACGGCCTGGCGTACGCGACCGAGGACCGCAAGCGGTACGGCTTGAACCTGATCGAGGACATCAAGCGCAACATCTCCGCGGCGGGCCTGTCGAAGCTGGCCAAGGGCGGCTGGGTCGACGGCAACGAAGAGCACAAGGTCGCCGACGAGTTCCGGGCCAGCATGAACATCAAGGCCCCGACCGTCGAGTCGATCGTGGGCAAGCTGTCCGGTGGTAACCAGCAGAAGGTCGTCCTGTCGAAGTGGATCTTCACTGACCCGGACGTGCTGATCCTCGACGAGCCGACCCGTGGCATCGACGTCGGTGCGAAGTACGAGATCTACACGATCATCAACCGGCTTGCCGACGAGGGCAAAGCCGTTCTGGTCATCAGTTCCGAGCTGCCCGAGCTGCTCGGTATCTGTGACCGCATCTACACCCTCTCCGCTGGGCGGATCACCGGTGAGGTGGCCCGTGCCGACGCGACGCAGGAGGGTCTGATGACCCTCATGACGAAGGAAGAACAGGAGGTAGCGCCGTGACGGTCGCACCTACCAACGCCGACCTGACCGTTGGCAAGGGGCCGGCCGGAGCCACTGGTGGCAAGGCGCCCTTGAAGTTCAATTTCAACCTGAAGCAGTCCGGGATCTACATCGCGTTCGCGTTGATCGTGGCGCTGTTCACTGTTCTGACCGGCGGCGACATGCTCGCGCCGCAGAACATCAGCAACATCATCGTGCAGAACTCGTACATCCTGGTTCTGGCGATCGGCATGATCCTGATCATCATCGCCGGGCACATCGACCTCTCGGTCGGCTCGGTCGTGGCCGCGTGTGGCGCGTTCAGCGCGGTCATGATGGTCAACTGGGACCTGCCCTGGCCGATCGCGGTCATCGGCACCCTGGTGTTCGGCGCGATCATCGGCGCCTGGCAGGGCTACTGGGTCGCCTACTTCGGCATCCCGGCGTTCATCGTCACCCTGGCCGGCATGCTGCTGTTCCGGGCGATCACCCTGATGATCCTGGGTAACAAGGGCATCGGCCCGTTCCCCGAAGAGGTCCGCACCCTCGCGAACGGCTTCACCGACGGTTTCCTCGGCAACATCGCGCTCGGTCCGCTGGGCGGCGCTGACCTGTTCTCCATCATCGTCGGCGTGGCCGTCGTGGTGGCGATGGCGTTCGTGCAGTGGCGTACCCGCACGGCCCGGATCAAGTACAGCCAGGTCGTCGACCCGCTGTGGCTGTTCATCACGAAGGTCGCCGTCCCGGCGATCCTGATCCTGTTCGTGATCGTGCAGCTGGCCCGGTTCCGTAACCTGCCCTGGGTCCTCGTGCTCCTCGCGGTCCTGGTCGTCGGCTACACCGTGGTCACCAACCGGGCCGTCTTCGGCCGCCAGATCTACGCCGTCGGCGGCAACCTGCAGGCCGCGACGCTCTCCGGCGTCAAGGTCAAGTCGGTCGTGTTCTGGCTGTTCGTGAACATGGGCGTGCTCTCCGCGCTCGCCGGCATCATCTTCGCCGGCCGCCTCAACCAGGCGAACCCGACCGCCGGTAACAGCTTCGAGCTGGACGCCATCGCGGCCGCGTTCATCGGCGGCGCGGCCGTCCAGGGCGGTGTCGGCAAGGTCGTCGGCGCCATCACCGGCGGTCTGATCATGGGTGTCATCAACAACGGCATGGGTCTTCTCGGCGCACAGTCCGAGCAGGTCATGCTGGTCAAGGGCGCGGTACTGCTCGCCGCCGTCGCCTTCGACGTCTGGTCCAAGCGACGCACCGCCAGCACTCGCTGACCAGCTAACAGACGTGCCGTCCTGACAGGGCCTTGGCGGGACGGCGCAACAGGGCCGGCGCTTCGCAAGAAGCGCCGGCCCTATTTTTACGGTTCTATGGCCCTTTTTGTACGGGTTGTGGCCATCGCCGGCTGGGTGTTATGGAGAGCGACGACGCCGAGGGGTACCGCGCCGATCTGGGGGTCCTGTGAGCGGCCGCCCGGCCGCGAAGTCCGACCCGATCGGGGCGAGACAGCGTTGATGAGGTCACACACAACCACTCGGTGCGACCGCATCCACGCCAGGACCGGGATGGGAGCTCACACAGGCGTTACGTGTGAGCTCATCACCGCTGCCCGGGGCCTTACGTGCGCCCTCGGCTCGGCCGGCAGGCCACGGGAGCCTGGCGAGGGCTTGCGTGTTACCTCGGCGTCCCGTCATCCCGCAGCCACCGGGCACGACCAGCTTGTGCGAGGAGCGGCATCGAATGCCGGCCCGGTCAGCGGGCCGCGGCGAGGCCGAATGACGACGGTTTGACGCCGGGGAAGACCGTGGACAGGTCGCCGAAGCCGCAGCGCTTCTGGAGGATCTCGCCGATCACCGAGCGGTAGTCCGTCGTCGCCGCCAGATCGCCGTCCACCAGGGCCGCCGTCGCCAGGGTCGGCCAGCGGGTGTACACCTTGCCGCCCCGGATGCCGCCGCCCAGCAGGAGCATCGCGTTGCCGTGGCCGTGGTCCACGCCGTGGGAGCCGTTCTCCGCGACGCGGCGGCCGAACTCGCTGATCGTCAGGATCGTCACCCGGTTCATCAGCGTGGCGCCGAGATCGGCGACGAAGGCGGCGAGTGCCGCGGCCAGGTCGGCCAGGTTGTCGTACATGCGCCGGCCCTTGACCGCGGGGCCGAGCGCCTCGTGCATGTCCCAGTCGCCGCAGTCCACCGTTGCGGTGACCAGCCCGGCATTCGACTTGATCAGCCGGGCGACGTCGCGCAGCGCGCCACCCAGATCGGTCTTCGGATAGCCGGTGCCGGCCGCCACCGCACGGGGCCTGCCCATCGCGGCGAGGGCCCGGTCGGCGGCCCGGGCCGGGGCGGCCAGGTGCGCGGGGGCGTCGGCGTACATGGCCCGCAGCGCCGCGGCGATCGGGCGTTTGCCGTCGCCGGCCAGGGTCAGCTCGTCGACGGATCGCATCGAGACGTCGCCGCCGGGACCGGAGAACAGCCGGGCCGGCATGGCGTCACCCACCGAGACGCCGGCCAGGGGAGCGGTCGCTCCGGTGCCGCCGAGCATCCGATCCAGCCAGCCGCTGCGGACCGAGGTGCCGGGCGCGGCGTTCTCCATGGCGTCCATCGCGGCGAAGTGCGAGCGGGTCGGGTTGGGCTGGCCGACCGCGTGCACGGCCGCCAGCTTGCCGGTCTTCCAGTACGGCAGCAGCGGGGCCAGTGCCGGGTGCAGGCCGAACGTGCCGTCGCCGGCGATGACCTGATTCTTTCCGACCGCGATCGTCGGGCGGGCGCGGTAGTAGTCCTGATCGCCGATCGGCGCGATCGCCGACAGGCCGTCGAAGCCGCCGTGCAGCGAGATCACAACAAGGGTATCGCCGGAGTATTTCTCGGCGGCAAAGGCGAAATCAACCGACAAACCCGCTGCCCCAGCAACCCCGGCCGTCACTCCGCCCAGCACCGATCGGCGGCTGACCAAACTAGTGTGCTCGGCGCAGGACGGCATGATCACCTCAGCTGGAACGACGGCGAGTCCAGGACGAGCGCGATCAGGTACGGCGCGGCACCGGCGAGCGACTTGTCCTTGCTGGTCAGAACAGAGTTCGGCAGCTTCGCGGCGACACTGAGCACGGCCGCGGTGTGCGGGGCGGGCAGACGAGCGCCGATCAGGGCGACGGCGAGCGCGTCGATCAGCGCGCCCCAGGTGGCCGGCAGCACCGGGACCAGCGACTTCAGCAGATCGGCGGGGCGGGTCAGCTGGGTCGGGTACCACCCGGTGGCGAGGTTCAGGTGCAGGTTGCACCGCTGGACGAATCCGGCCGGCGACGACCAGGCCGCGGCGACGTCGGGGTACCCGTTCGGCGGCGCCCACCGGAACGGCGCGTTCCCGGCGTTCACCATCAGGTTGTAGAGCGCGTCCAGCGCCTCGGAGGACGGGCCGAGACCGAGCACCCGGATCGACGCGATCATGTCCTCGAACGGGGTACGCGTCTTGCGCCCGACCGAGGCGGCGAACTCCGCTGAGGTGAAGAGGGCGCGCAGCACCGGGACGATCGCGGTGTCGTTCGCCAGGTAGACGTCGGCGAGCCGGTCGACCAGCGCGGCCGGCGGCACGTCGGCGACGAACCGGACGCACAGCTTGGCGGCGATCCGCTCCGCCGTGGCGCGATGCCGGGCCAGGTGGTCGAGGAGCGCGAGCACCGCCGCCTCACCGTCGGCCTTCGTGTTGGCGTGGCTGAAACCGAGGATCGACACGGCCCCGGTGGCGTGCTTCGAGGCGTCGTACGCGTACCCGCCCGCCGCGCCCACCGTCATGCCGGTGAGCAGTCGGGACGCCGCCTTCACGTCCGCCTCGGAGTACTCCAGGCCGACGGTGTGCAGCTCCATCAGCTCCCGCGCGTAGTTCTCGTTCGGGTGGGCCTTCGTCGACGACCGCTGGTCGAGGTAGGTCAGCATCGCCGGGTGGCGGGCGCTGGCCTTGAGCATGTCGGCGTACCGGCCGAAGGCGTGCTTGCGGATGACCTGGGTGTCGTAGTCGCCGCGGGTGTCCCAGACGCCGCTGGACGGTGCCGCCACGTGCAGGTGGTTCGACCAGAACATCACCGTGGACTCGAACAGCTGCCGGTTGCTCCAGGCGGCACGGGCGACCGCGGCACGGCCCAGCTGACCGAACGCCTCGTACGAGTGGCCGGGGAGCTTCGCGCGTACCGAAGAAGGAGTGGCGCCGGCGAGCGGAAGGCGCTGCAGAAGCCTGTCGGACGCGGAGTCCGCGATCTTCGCGGGGTTGAACTGACGGTCCAGCCAGCCGTTCACGCCCAGCTTGCGCGCCGCGGCGAGGTCAGCGGGCGTGGCGCCGAAGGTGGCGCGTCGCAGCAGGTGAGCGATGGGGTCGTTGTCCAGCAGCGGGCCGGAGGCCGGAGCAGCTTCCGCGACCGCCGGGGCCACCACGCCCGTGGAGACGACAACGGCGGTGGCAGCGGCGAGGACGGTGCGGCGGCTGGTCATGACAGACGTTTCGGCCCGGACTTGAGGTTTCCGCGCCCGCGAACCGAGGACTAACCGATCCGCAATCCGCGCGCACCCGTGACCCCGGCAGGCCTGTCGTCGTAGGCTCAAAAGCGTGGATCAGGCTGAATCGGTACGTACCCCGTCCTCCTGGGTCGTCGTCGGGCTCGACAACGGCGGCACCTGCAACAACGCTACGGTGCTCGATGCGACCGGGCAGTTTCTCGTCAGTAGTCTCGTGGAGAACCCGAGCCGGGTCACCGACGGCCCGGAGCTGGCCGTCGATTCCCTGGCGGCCGCGTTCACCGCGATTCTGGAGCTGACGCAGACGCCGCTGTCGCTGGTGCGGGCGGTCGGCCTGGACACACCCGGCCCGGCAAGCGCCCACGGGGTGATCTCCTCGAAGGGCGCGACCAACTTCAATCAGGTCTCCTGGCACGGATTCGACATCCGGGGAGCGCTGGAAGCGCGGCTCGGCATGCCCGTCGTCTACAACAACGACGCCAACGCCGCCGCGCTCTACGCGCATCACCGGCATTTCGGCACCTCGGCGCTGGAGAAGAGCTCGGTCTCCGCGATCGTCGGCACCGGCCTGGGCGGCGGCGTCGTGGAGAGCGGCAAGGTCATTCGCGGCGCGGCCGGCATGGCGGGCGAACTCGGTCACGTCCAGATCCCGCTGCACGGCGTCCTGGAGGACGGCCAGCCCGTGCCGGTCTGCAACTGCGGCTTCGAGGGTGACGTCGAGAGCATCGCGTCGCTGACCGGCATCAAGAAGAACCTGCTGCCCTACTGGCTGACCCGCTTCCCGGACCACCCGCTCGCCGCCGAGCCGGTCGAGAAAGCCGCCAAGATGCTGCGCGGGTACGGCGAGAAGGACGACCCGCTCGCACTGGCCGTTTTCGGTCAGCAGGCCCGCGCGATCGGCAAGCTGTTCACCATCGCCGCGAACTTCACCGACCCGGACGCCTACTTCCTCGGCGGCGGGGTCGTCGAGGCCGCGCCGCACTTCCGCCAGTGGTTCCTCAACACCGTGCGGGAGAGCACCCAGCTGCGTGACGAGCAGGCCCGGGCGGCCACGTTCGCCCTGGTCCCGGACCTGGACATGGCCGGGGCGCGAGGCGCGGCGGTCGCCGCACTCGACGCCGTCGCCGCGGGCGCACGCTGACCTTTCGGTACGCCGTCAGGCGGCCGTCTCGTCCTTCAGGGCGGCCGTCACGTCCGGGAACATCGGCAGGTAATCACTGAGGCCGAGGGTGTCGAACAGCCGCCGCAGAAATCCGGACGGCGCGGCGAGCCGGACCCAGCCGCCGCGCTCGGAGGCGCGGCCGTGTGCGGTGACCAGCACGCCGACGCCCATCGAGTCACAGAAGTCGAGGCCGGCGACGTCGACGACGACGCGCGGTGAGGCGCGCTCGACGAGCCGGCTGAGATTGGCCTTGAGCGCGGGCGCCGTGTCGATGTCGAGAGATCCGCGCAGCACGAGCACTGCGGTGTTCGGTGGGTGGTGTGCTACCGAAACCTGCATATAAGTGACTTTCTGGAACGGAACCGGACGGGCTCGCGGGGATCGAGGGTGATGACCACCCTATGCGAGCCCGACCGGTGTCGCTCGTTTGTCAGGCGGCGTTGCGCCACTTACGCCCGTTGCGTCCGATCAGCCGGTCGGCGTCGGTCGGACCCCACGAAGCGGCCTCGTACGTCGGGATCGGCGAGTTGTCCTTCGCCCAGTGCTCGATGATCGGGTCGACGATTCCCCAGCTGTGCTGAACCTCGTCACTGCGGATGAACAGCGACGCGTCACCGATCAGAGCGTCGAGCAGCAGCCGCTCGTACGCCTCCGGCGACTCCTCCTGGAACGTCTGCTCGTAGGAGAAGTCCATGCTCGCGGTCCGCACCCGGAACGAGTGACCCGGCACCTTGGCGCCGAACCGCAGCGAGATGCCCTCGTTCGGCTGGATCCGCAGGATCAGCGCGTCGGCGTCCAGCTCGGTGAGCTGGTCGGCCGGGATCGGCAGGTGCGGCGGCCGCTGGAACTGCAGCGCCACCTCGGTGACCCGGGCCGGCAGACGCTTACCGGTACGCACGTAGAACGGCACACCGGCCCAGCGCCAGTTGTCCACGTTCAGCCGCATCGCCGCGAACGTCTCGGTCCGCGACAGCGGGTCGACGCCGACCTCCTCGCGGTAACCGGCCATCAGCTCCTGGCGGGTGCCGCCCCGGGTGTACTGACCCCGGACCGCCGCGTCGGCGATGTCGCGGTCGGTGGGCAGCCGGATCGCCTGGAGCAGTTTCACCTTCTCGTTGCGGAGGTTCTCACCGCCGAACGAGACCGGCGGCTCCATCAGCGCGAGGGCGAGGACCTGGAGCACGTGGTTCTGCACGATGTCACGCATCGCGCCGGCGCCCTCGTAGAAGCCGCCGCGGGTGCCGACACCGAGCGTCTCGGCGACCGTGATCTGCACGTGGTCGACCCAGGAACGGTCCCAGATCGGCTGGAAGATCGAGTTGGCGAACCGCAGCGCCAGCACGTTCTGGACGGTGTCCTTGCCCAGGTAGTGGTCGATGCGGAAGACCTGGCTCTCGTCGAACGCGCTGTGCACGACCCCGTCGAGCTCGCGAGCCGTGGCGAGGTCCCGCCCGTACGGCTTCTCGATCACCAGGCGCGAGAAGGTGTTCTCCCGCTCCAGGTTGAGACCGGCGCCGGCCAGACCGTTGATCACCGGCTCGAACGCGCCGGCCGGGGTGGAGAGATAGAACAAACGGTTCCCGGACGTGCCACGCTGCGCGTCCAATTCGTCCAGCGTCTCGGAAAGACGCTTGAAGGTCTCCGGGTCGTCGTAGCCACCCGCGACATAGCGGATGCCACCTTGCAGCTGGCGCTTCTCGGCCAGGCTGCGGCCGGCCAGCGCGCTTTCCGCGAACTGGTCGTCGCTCATCGGCGTCCGGGCGACGCCGACCAGGGCGAACTGATCGGGAAGCCGGTTGTGCCGGGCAAGGCTCTCGACGGCCGGGAGCAGCTTACGGCGGGTCAGGTCACCAGAGGCGCCGAAGATCACCAACGTGGCTGGTGGGGCGCTGCGCTCCTGGATGAGCTGAGGTGCGTGGTCCATGGTCTGCGTGTCCTCCGACCGGGTCGTTACCGTCCGTTTGAACCTTACGGCGCTGCCGGGGCCGAGGTTCACATCCATGTCGCGATGCGACCAGGGCCATAGCGAAAAAAGTGGCAAACTGGGCTCAAAGGTCTGGCATCCGAGGGGGACCCGTGAAGTACCGGCTCGTGACCCGTAGCGACTTCGACGGTCTGGTCTGCGCTGTTTTGCTGCGGTTGCTGGACCTCATCGACGACATCAAGTTCGTGCACCCGAAAGATGTGCAGGACGGCGTCGAGGAGATCAGTGACCGGGACATCCTCACCAACCTTCCGTACGCCCCCGGG
Source organism: Actinoplanes lutulentus (assembly GCF_003259845.1). Classification (GTDB taxonomy): domain Bacteria; phylum Actinomycetota; class Actinomycetes; order Mycobacteriales; family Micromonosporaceae; genus Actinoplanes; species Actinoplanes lutulentus. The sequence goes on along the minus strand of NZ_QLMJ01000018.1, from coordinate 193,467 downwards.
GCGCACATGGTCTTCGACCACCACCACTCGGAGACGCTGCGTAACGAGGGCAACCTGCCGAACCACATCATCGACGCGGACGCGCCGTCGGCGGCCCGGGTGATCTACGAGCACTTCGGGGGCAAACAGCGCTTCCCGCTGGTCTCCGACGACCTGATGCGCGCCGTCGACCAGGCCGACTCGGCGGATTACTCGCTGACCGACATCCTCAGCCCGACCGGCTGGACGCTGCTCAACTTCCTGATGGACAGCCGGACCGGGCTGGGCCGGTTCCGCAACTTCCGGATCTCGAACTACCAGCTGATGATGCAGCTCATCGACGCCTGCATCGAGCACCAGGACGTCCACGAGATTCTTTCCCTGCCGGACGTCGCGGAGCGCGCCCAGCTCTTCCACGACTGCTCGGCGCGGTTCGTGGAGCAGCTGCACCGGGTCTGCCGGCTCGACGGCGACGTGGTCGTGGTCGACCTGCGTGACGAGGAGCTGATCGAGGCCGGCAACCGGTTCATGGTGTACGCGCTGTTCCCGGAGGCCCGGGTCTCGGTGCACATCATCTGGGGCCGGCAGAAGCTGAACACGGTCTTCGCCTGCGGGAAGTCGATCCTCGACCGCAGCTCGCCGGTGGACATCGGCGAGGTGATGCTGGGTTACGGCGGCGGCGGGCACATCGCGGCCGGCACCTGCCAGGTCCCGCACGACGTGTCGGACCGGGTGGAACGCGAGATCATCGACGCGCTGCGGACCGAGCGGGTCGTCAGCGTCTGAGAATGAAGGGCGGGCGGGGTTGCCCCCACCCGCCCTGCGCGCGGATCACGGGCCTTGCCCGGGGCCCCACCCGCCGGTCGTGGTTCACGCCCCACGCGCTTACCCACGACACCCTCACGCCCACCCGCGTGAGGTTTCCCGCTCGCAGGACCCGGCCTGCGTCGGAGTCTGTCTAGCCCTTGAAGGCCCACTTGCTGGTGCCGGCGCCGACGGGCTCCTTGCCGGCCTCGGCATCGAGCTCGTTCTCATCGGGCTCGGAGGGTGCGTCCGGCTCCTCCTCGGCGCGGTGCCGGTTGCGGAACATGACCCAGCCGCAGCCGAGCAGCGCCAGAGCGGCGACCACCCAGCCGGCGATCGACATCACCGAGGGGCCGTTCTGCTCCTCGAGAATCTCGTTGAACGCCGCCTGCTCCTGCGGGGTGAGCGCCTGATCGGTTCCGGTCGTGGGGGCAGCACCGTGGTGTGTCGTGGCGGCGGTGCCGTCGGACGGGGTGAGCGTCAGCGAGGCCGGAGGCATCGCCGGGGCGGCCGAGCCGTCGGCGAGTTTCGCGTCCACGGCGAAACGCACCGAGCTCAGCGTCGGCAGCGGGCCGACGGCCACGGTCAGATCGGCCGAGCCACCCGGAGCGATCGACGTGCCGCCGACGGCGATCCAGGTGATCGCGCTCGGCGCCTCGTCGACCGGCGTCCCGTTGTGGATCGAGGTGAGCGGCTGACTCAGCTTCTGCCACACGATCTTGGGCGCCCAGTCGTCCACCGACAGCGGATAGACCTCCGCGATCGGCGTGTCCGCCGGGATCCGCAGCGTCACCTCGGTGATCGGCGCGGCGCCCTCGTTGGTGACCTTGAAGGTCAGGTTCTGTCCGCTTCCCTGCGGCACACTCGCCGGACTCACCGTCACGTCGGCCGCGGCCGGGCCGGCGGTCGAGAGTACGGCGGCAGCGGTCACCGCGGTCAACGCGCCCGCACGGCGGGCGATCCCCAGATGCCTCACGACATGTAGTTCGGATCACCGGCCAGGATGGTTCAACGACGGCCCGGAAGTTTTCGAGATCGTTTCTCGTCAAGGATGATGGACGTATGCGAGACGTTTCCATCGGTAGCGACATGATCCGGCTGGGCCAGTTCCTCAAACTGGCCGATCTCATCGAGACCGGGGGAGAGGCGAAGATCGTGATCGCCTCCGGCGACGTGACGGTGAACGGCGAGGTCGACATCCGCCGCGGCCGCCAGCTCCACCCCGGCGACGTGGTCGAGGTCCTGGGACGTGAGGCGAGGGTCGCCGTCTAAAAAAGTCCAGGCTCGTTCAGGGGAAAATCCGAAACGGGACGGAACCGGCGTGACGGTCGTCTCGTCGTACCCAGCATGACCCGAACTCGCGGCCTCCTGACCGCTGCCGCCATCCCCATGCTGATGCTGGGCGCCTGCGCCCAGCCCGGTGCCGCCGGTGACGCCGGCGCACCGGGCAAGTCCGATCCGGTGACCGAGAGCGTCACCGCGCCCTCCGCCAACGACCTGGTGCTGCGCGTGCAGTACCGGGGCGGCTTCGTGCCCCCGCAGTTCCTGGTGGGCCGGCTCCCGATGGTGAGCGTCTACGCCGACGGCCGGGTGATCACCGAGGGCCCGACCACGCTGATCTATCCCGGCCCGGCGCTGCCCAACCTCCAGGTCGCCCGGATCACGCCGGAGGAGGTGAAGCAGCTGGCCGCCGAGGCGGGCGAGGCGGGCGTCGAGACCGGCACCGACTTCGGTTCGCCCAACGTCGCCGACGCCCCGAGCACCCACGTCTCGGTGGTGACCGGGTACGGCACCCAGAGCGTCGACGTGGTGGCGCTCAACGAGACCCAGCCCGACGACAGCTCGCTGACCCCGGCGAACCAGGCCGCGCGGAAGACGCTGAAGACCTTCGTCGACAAGCTCACCAGCCTCGGCGCCGAGTCGCAGCCCTACACTCCGGAGGAGGTCGCGGTGATCGCACAGCCGTGGACCGACCCCGGTGACGGCCTCGGCGGCAAGCCGGTGGCCTGGCCCGGCGCGCAGCTCCCGGGCGAGTTCCTGAACAAGACCGTGGCGATCCACTGCCTGGCGGTCAGCGGCGCGGAGAAGGACACCGTCCTGGAGGCCGCCGGCAAGGCCAACCAGCAGACCGCCTGGACGTCCGGCGGTAAGCAGTGGTCGGTGATGTTCCGGCCGCTGCTGCCCGACGAGTCAGGCTGCGAGTCCCTGCGGAGCGCTGAGTGAGCCCTTTCGACGACCCGTTCGAGTTCGAGGCGTTCGACTCGGGCAGCCCGGAGCCGGCGCCGGCCCGGCGGCGCTGCCGCAGCCGCTCGGTCACGCTCCGCGGCCGTCGCAGGCCGCGCCGGTAAGACCGGTCACCAGACGTCGCCGGCACGCCAGTCGCAGACGAGCGTGCCGGTCGCGGTGATTCCGCGTACGAAAGTGCTGTCGTCGTCCTCCGGGGTCAGGGTCACCCCGGAGGGCGCCAGCACCGCCGTCGGGCCGTCCCAGAGCCGCCAGCCGCGTGACAGGTACAGCCCGTGCCCGTCCTCGGAGGCGGAGAGCGCCCCCAGGTCGTACCCATGGTCGATGGCCCGCTCGGCCGGCGCCATGACGGCGCCGCCCAGGCCCTGCCTGCGGTGGGCCGGATGCACGGCGACAGCCTCGACGTACCCGCAGCGCAGCGGACGGTCGTCGAGCAGGAACCGGCGCGGGACGACGGAGGCGTGCGCGATCGGCTCGCCGCCGCCGCCGAGGACGAGGAAGTGCAGGCCGCCGAGGGCGTGGTCCCAGTCCTCGGCGGTGAATGCGCCGCCGAACGCGAGGTCGAGCAGGCCGCGGACGGCCGACCGCTCGGGGCCGGAGAGATCAGCGGTGGAGACGGTGCGAACCGGGGTCACACCGCATTATGGGCCGGTTGGGAGGCCGGGGCAGCCGGGTGCCGGCCCGGCAGCTTGACGCTCGGGTGCTCGGGCAGGACCGGCGCGTTGACGAGGTGTGCCTGGATGAAGGCTTCGGCCAGCTTGTCGCCGTGAACCTTCAGGGGCGGCTCGGTGTGGTGTTCTTCAGCCATGGGCCCATGGTCGACCCATACGGTTGCGATTTTCCGCTTTTACGCAGCCTGGCCGCTCTGGGCCGCGTGTGCGATGGCCCGCCGCAGCACCGCGACGGAGACCGTGAGGTCGCCGGCCATGTCGGTGAGGCCCAGTTCGATCCATTCGCGGACCAGCTGCGAGTACGGAACACCGGCCTGATCGGCAGCGGCGCGGACCCGCTGGGCGAGGGCCGGCGGCACCCGCACACCGAGCGGCACCATCGGCTCGGCCTCCGGGACCGGGGGCAGGCTCACTCGTGCCGCCGGGTCGTAGGTGACCGTGCCGGCGGCGAAGGCGACCGCTGCCGCGCTGAGCTGTTCGTCGGTGTATTGCCTGGTCATGATGCCTCCCACGCCTCGAACCGAGCCAACTCGTCCGGTGTCATCTCGCGGGCGCCGATGATCTGCTGCTGGTGCCCGCCGAGAAGTCGCACCGCGACGACCAGAGCCCGGCCGGTCTCGGTCCGGCCGCTGATCGTCAGGAAGTGGACTCCGGCGCTCTCCGCGGCCAGCGGAAGCCGCTGTTTCGCGGAGAGAACCTGGGTCACTTCCCACGTCTCGACGTCACGCAGGGCAGCCAGTGCCGCTGTCAGCCACTCGTACCCCACACCCCCAGCGTAAAACGTTCGTCAGACAGCGTCGAGGCCCGGTCGGACGAACCGGCCGGGCCCCACGGGTGAAGCAGAGGATCAGTGGACCTCGAGCAGGTCCACCACGAAGACCAGGGTCTCGTTCGGCTTGATCGCGCCGGCCGCGCCGCGGGCTCCGTAACCCAGGTGCGGCGGGATGACGAGTTTGCGGCGGCCGCCGACCTTCATGCCGGCCACGCCCTGGTCCCAGCCCTGGATGACCTGCTGGCCGGCGACCCGGAAGCCGAACGCCTCGCCGCGGTTGTAGGAGGCGTCGAACTCCTTGCCGGTGGACTGGGCGACGCCGACGTAGTGGACGCTGACGAAATCGCCGGCCTTCGCCTCCTGGCCCTCGCCCTCGACGATGTCCTCGATCAGCAGTTCGCTGGCGGGAGCGTCGGGGATGGGGCCGACGTCAGGCTTGTTCATGAATCCTCCTGAGTTCTTACCGGACATCGGCCATGCAACCACAGCTTTGCCTCGGCTGAACGAGCGGTGCCCGAAGTACGTACCCCAGGGTGGCCGGGAATCCCCGGCCGGTGTCTGCCCAGGAGTGTCCTCGTGTACGTCCGCCTCCTCACCGCCGCCGGGCTGCTGACCCTCGCGTCCGTGCCTGCCCTGCCCGCTGCCGCGCTCGCGCACGGCTCGCCGGTCACCCCGATCAGCCGGACCGCCGCCTGCGGCGGCAACGGCAGCAAGACCAGCGCGGCGGCCTGCGTCGCGGCGCGCAAGGCCACCGGTGGGCGATTGGGGGCGTACGACAATCTGCGCCTCGCGAACGTGAACGGCAACGACCGGGAGCGGGTGCCGGACGGTGAGCTGTGCAGCGGCGGGATCGCGCTGTACAAGGGCCTCGATCTGGCCCGGGACGACTTCCCGTCGACCGATGTGAAATCCGGTCAGCGGCTGTCCGTCTCCTATCGGGGGACGATCCCGCACGAGGGCAGCTTCCGGATCTACCTGACCAAGGCCGGTTACGACCCGGCGACGAAGCTGACGTGGGACGCCCTCGGGTCGAAGCCGCTCGCCGACATCAAGGACCCGCCGCTGACCGATGGCGCGTACCGGATGAAGGTGACGCTGCCGGAGCGGACCGGGCGGCAGATCCTCTACGTGGTCTGGGAGACGTCCAGCACACCGGACACCTACTACTCGTGTTCCGACCTGGAGTTCGGAGCGCCGGTGGTGAAGAAGGCGGTGGTGAAGAAGACGACAGCAGCGCCGGTGGTGAAGAAGACGACAGCAGCGCCGGTGGTGAAGAAGACCACAGAGGCGCCGGCGCCCGTGGAGTCGGAACCGGCCGTGATCGACGCGGCACCGGCGAGCGCGGACACCACCATGGTGAATATCGGTCACTGGCTGATTTTGGGAGCGCTCACAGCAGCGGCCCTGGTAGCAGCGGGTGCGGGACTCAGCCGAGCACGTCGTCGCAAAAACAGTTGAACCGCCGGTGTGTGGATCTCGTACTGACGGGCGTCGACAATGCACCGCCCGTCAGGCCCCCCGAATTGACGATGAAAGGCCCAGCATGAGTCGTGTTCGTTACCGCGCCCAGAGGAGCCCCTGGCTCTCCCGCCGCCGGGTCCTCGCCCTCGCCGCGACCGGCGTCGGCGTCTCGGCAGTGTCCGTGGCCGGCCTGAGCCTCGCCGGCGAGAACGGCGACGACAAGGAGAAGGGTAAGCCACTGGTGCTATCCCTCCGCGACGCGAACAAGGGCACCTTCGACGTCTTCTCCGGTGAGAAGCGACTGACCATCACCGACAAGAAGCTCGCCGCCCAGCTGCTCAAAGCAGCCGGCCGCTAACGCAGAGAGGAGTACGCGACCATGTCTTCACACCGCGAAGCGCCGGAGATCAGCAAAGACCCGGTGGCCGACAGCTCCGACCTGTACGCCTTCGTCAGCCCTGACGACCCCGACACGGTCACGCTGATCGCGAACTACGTCCCGCTGCAGCTCCCGGCGAGCGGACCGAACTTCTTCGAGTTCGGCGACGACGTCCTCTACGAGATCCACATCGATGCGAACGGCGACGCCCGCCCGGACGTCACGTACCAGTTCCGCTTCCGTACCGAGCTGCGCAACGACCGGACCTTCCTGTACAACACCGGCCCGATCGAGTCTCTCGACAGCGAGAACTGGAACCGGCGGCAGTTCTACTCGGTCACCAAGGTCGACTCGCACGGCAAGAGCACGGTCCTCGCGAAGAGCCTGCCCTGCCCGCCCTGCAACGTCGGACCGCTCTCGATCCCCGATTACGAGAAGCTGGCCGAGGACGCGGTGCACAAGCTGAAGTCCGGCGAGAAGGTCTTCGCCGGTCAGCGCGCCGACGCGTTCTTCGTCGACCTCGGCTCGATCTTCGACCTGGGCACGCTGCGCCCGTTCCAGGACAAGCACCTGGTCGGCCAGAACCTGTTCAACTACGCCGGCAAGGCGGTCAACGCCACCGACAAGACCAACGTGCACAGCATCGCGGTCCAGATCCCGCTGCACATGGTCCGCCGGGAAGGCAAGAAGCGGGTACGCGGACGCGACGCCGGAGCGGTCATCGGCGTGTGGACGTCGGCCAGCCGCCGCCAGGTCGAGGTACGCGGTGACAAAGAGGGCGCTGACGTCGTGGTCGGCCCGCAGGTCCAGGTGTCCCGGCTCGGCAACCCGCTGTTCAACGAGGTCATCGTCCCGATGGCGGAGAAGGACAAGTGGAACAGCCTGCCGCCGAGCGAGGACAAGCGCTTCGCCGAGTTCGTCGCGACCCCGGAACTCGGCGCGCTGCTGCCGGTGCTCTACCCGGGTCTGTTCGACAAGCTGGACGCGCTGAACAAGACCAAGGAACCGCGCGCCGACCTGCTGGCGATCCTGCTGACCGGCATCCCGGACGGGATCATCGACGGCTTCCAGAACAACACCGGCAAGCTGCAGGCCGACATGCTGCGGCTGAACACCGCCATCCCGCCGGCCGAGAAGGAGAACAAGTTCGGCGTGGTCGGCGGTGACCTGGCCGGTTTCCCGAACGGCCGCCGGATCGCCGACGACGTCGTCTCGATCTCGCTGCGGGCCATCGCCGGTGTCACCGTGCCGCTGGTGAACGCCGACTTCGAGCCGGACGCGGCGGCAGCCCTGGTCGAGCAGGGACTGAGCATCAAGGACGCCAGCGCCGGCCTGCTGAAGAAGTTCCCGTTCCTCGGCACCCCCTTCGACGGATTCGGAAACCCCTCGTGACTCACGCACACGGTCACCCGCATCACCACCACACCCTCGCCCCGTCCGGGCAGGGCACGGTGATGCTGAACATCGGTGGCGACATCGGCGCGCTGATCATCTCGACGCCGGGCCACCTGCACGGCCACGAGATCGAGGTGAGCCCGGCGGACGAGCCGGATCGGCGTACGCACGCCGCCGTCCGGGCCCGGTACGTCCGCGGTGGCGTCACCTTCTGTGTGGTCATCGACGCCCTCCCGCAGGGCCGGTACCTGATCTGGCAGCAGGGTGAGACCGCGCTCGCCGAGGTCGAGGTGCGTGGTGGCTCGGTCGCCGAGTACACCTGGCCGGAGGCAGCCGTCCCCGGGCGGACCCTGGTTTCGGTCTAGTCTGGACGCATGGCAGGCGGCCGGCCCTGGGGCCCCTCGGGGCCCGGGGCGGACATCCCGGTCCACGTCAAGTTGCGCACGACCGACGTGGACGAGGCGAGGGCGTTCTGCCGCAAGCTCTACTACGGTCCGCTGCGGATCGAGCCGGTCGGCGACGCGTCCACGTTCCTGTTCAGCGCGGACGTGGTGCTGCTCGGCCCGATCACGCTCGGCGAGGTCGGTTACGGCACCGACATCAGGGTGTCGATCGCTGCCCTGGAGACGTCGTACCACGTGCTGATGCCGCTCACCGGGATGCTCCGGTCGCGGCATCGGGGCACGGTGGTCTACGCCGACCCGACCCGCGCCGCGGTCTACCGGCCCACCGGTGACATCGAGCTGGACTGGCCGGGCACCTGCCGGCTGCTCAGCGTGAAGGTGGACCGGTCCGCGCTGGAGCGCGAGCTGGACGCGGCGCTCGACCAGCGGGTGATCTCGCCGCTGCCGCTCGGCGCCAGTTTCGACCTGGTGGACGGGCCGGGGCGGACCTGGGCGGCGCTGGTCCGGCTGCTGCTCAGCGAGCTGCGAGGCCCGGACGCCCTGGCCACCCGGCCCCGGATGGCGGCCCGGTGGCGGGACATGGTGGTGAGCGGTCTCGCGCTGAGCGTCGAGCATCCGTACGGCGAGGAGCCGGCCGGCCTGCAGGGCCCGTACCGTCCGCGTACGGTGAAACGGGCCCTCGACGTGATGCACGCGGAGCCGTGGCGGCCGTACACGATCGGGGACCTCGCGACGGTGGCCGGTGTCGGCGTCCGGGTGCTCCAGGAGTCGTTCCGGCAGCACGTCGGGATGCCGCCGCTCACCTATCTGCGGCGGCTGCGCCTCGACGGGGTGCACGCCGAGCTGTCCCGGTCCGACCCGGGGCAGTCGAGCGTCAGCGAGATCGCGTACCGATGGGGTTTCACCCACCTGGGCCGGTTCGCCGGCGCGTACCGCGAGCGGTTCGGGGTCTCCCCGTCACACACCCTGCGTGGCCGGAGCTGACGGGGTCTCGGCGAGGACGCCGTGGGCGTCCAGGAAATCACGGACCGCGGCGAGCACCCGGTGCTCGATGAGACGCTGATGTTTGCGCACGTCCGGGTGCCGGTCCAGATCGGCGGGCGCTGCGCCGAGCTCGCGTACCCCGACCCGGGCGCCGTGATCGAAGCCGCGGGTGAGCCGTTCGTCGAGGCCGGCCGGGACGCGGCCGGTGGGCAGCGCCCGGATCAGGCGGGCCGGCGCCCGCAGGGCGACCGCCGGTGTCCGCACCACACCCTCGCAGAGCGTCTGCCACCAGCTCGGCGGGGTGTCCCGGTCCACCGCCCGGTACGCGTCAGCGCACGGCAGCAGCACCGTCGTGGTGACCTCCAGATAGAGCGAGCGCCCCTGGACCGCCACGTGCACGTGGACCGTGGTCACCACCTCGCCGCCGCCGGAGACGACCTGGCAGGCGAGCTGGTGCCGGGCCGGCGAGGCGGGATGCCGGATGATCCGGCCGATCTCGTGCGGTGACGTCATCGGGCGCAGCCGCCGTGCCTCGGTGCCGGCGAGGAAGACCCGGTCGGTGACGGTGAGCCCGGCGATCGACTGGCCGGAGACGGCATCCGGGCCGCCGACCAGCGAGCCGAGGTGCCAGCCGAGGTGGGTGACGAGGTCGTCGGCGGCGAACGGCGGCCGGTCGAACTCGCGTTCGCTCTCGGCGCGCGGCGGGCCGGCCGGGTCGGCGGGGCGCAGCAGCCGCTGGGCGAAGCCCCACGTGCCGATCACCTCGCCGGCCCCGACGTAGGGGTGGAACCCGTGGATGACCGTGTTGCCGTACTGAAGTCTTTCGATCTCCCGCAGGCGTGGCGTGTCGGCGGGGGAGGTGGGCGCGCGGCCGGGCCGGAAACGTCGCAGCTGAGCGCGGCACCAGAACGCCCAGCCGATCGAGCAGCCCGCCACCAGGAGCAGCACCGGCAGCGCGCGGCTGAGCACCGCGCCGGCCAGGGCGGCCACGATCACGCCGTCGCGGGCCAGAGCGGCGGCCCGGGCTCGCAGGCAGTGCCCGAGCACCGGGCCGAGGGTGAACCCGTACGACGGCGCCACGGCCAGGTGCGGCTGCCGGTAGACCTCGTTCAGCGCGGCGTCACGGAAGTCCTCGTCGAGGTACGCGCCCGCGCAGAGGTGTCGCGTGGCGGTGGTGGGATCCTCCGAGTGCGACACGCCTTCAGATTACGAAGCCACAGTGGCCTGCGTAAATGCGTCCAACGAGTGACTAGAGCTCGATCCGCTGACCCTTGCCGATCACCACGATGCCGTTGTCGCTGACCGTGTAGAGCTTGCGGTCCTTCTCCAGGTCGACGCCGATCTGCGCGCCCTCGGGGATCACCACGTTCTTGTCGATGATCGCGTTGCGGATCACCGCGCGGCGGCCCACCGAGACGCCCTCCATGATCACGCCGCCGTCCACGTGCGCCCACGAGTTCACCCGCACGTTCGGAGAGATGACCGAGCGCTCGACCAGAGCGCCGGAGATCACCACACCGGGCGAGATCATCGAGTCGATGGCGCGGCCCTGGCGGTCGTCGTAACCGTGCACGAATTTCGCCGGCGGCCACGAGCCGTAGTTCGTGAAGATCGGCCAGTCGTGGTTGTAGAGGTTGAAGATCGGCAGGGTGGCGTTGAGGTCCATGTGGGCCTCGTAGAACGAGTCGAGCGTGCCCACGTCGCGCCAGTAACCTCGGTCGCGATCGGTGCTGCCGGGCACGTCGTTGTCGCGGAAGTCGTAGACGTTCGCCTCGCCGCGCTCCACCAGCATCGGGATGATGTTGCCGCCCATGTCGTGCTTGCTGTCCGGGTCCTGCGCGTCGCGGGTGACCGCCTCGCAGAGCGCCCGGGTGGTGAAGACGTAGTTGCCCATCGAGGCGTAGACCTCGTCGGGGGAGTCGGGCAGGCCCTCCGCGTCTTTCGGCTTCTCCCGGAACGCCTTGATCCGCTTGCCGTCCTCGGCCACGTCGATCACGCCGAACTGGTCGGCCTGCGACAGCGGCTGCCGGATGCCGGCGACGGTCACCGCGGCGCCCGAGGCGATGTGGTCGTTGACCATCTGCTTCGGGTCCATGCGGTAGATGTGGTCGGCGCCGAAGACGATCACGTAGTCCGGAGCCTCGTCGTTGATCAGGTTGAGGCTCTGGTAGATCGCGTCGGCCGAGCCGGCGAACCAGCGCGGGCCGAGCCGCTGCTGCGCGGGCACCGGGGTGACGTAATTGCCGAGAAGCGTGGACATGCGCCACGTCTTGGAGATGTGCCGGTCGAGCGAGTGGGATTTGTACTGCGTCAGAACGACGATCTTGAGGTACCCCGCGTTCGCGAGGTTCGACAGAACGAAATCAATCATGCGATAGATGCCGCCGAATGGCACGCCGGGTTTGGCCCGGTCAGCCGTCAAGGGCATCAGGCGCTTGCCTTCTCCACCAGCCAGAACGATCGCAAGCACCTTGACAGCCATGGGAAGGACGCTAATGTTCCGGCCGCTCGTTCGCCACCCGAAAGGGCTGTCCGAAATATCTTGCGTCAGCTGCTGTGGACTTGCGTTTCAGCTTACCGGCGCGGGATTCGCCTCCCGCATCCGGGCCTCGATCATCCCGGGCTCCACCGGGCGGCCGAAGTGATAGCCCTGCGACAGTGGGCAGCGCAGTTCGCGCAACAGCTCGGCCTGCGCGGCGGTCTCCACGCCCTCGGCCACGGTGATCAGGTCCTGACTGCCGGCCAGCTCCAGGATCGCCCTGGTCAGACTCACGTCCTGCGGGCGCGGCGGGTCCTGCAGGCGGCGGATGAACGACTGGTCGATCTTCAGGATGTCGACGGGCAGTTGGTGCAGATATGCGAGGGACGAGTACCCCGTACCGAAGTCGTCGATCGCGATCCGGATGCCCTCGGCCCGCAGCACGTCCAGCACACCGGTGTCCGCCGCGTCGATGAGCACCGATTCGGTGATCTCCAGCACCAGGGCCCGGGCCGGCAGACCGGTCTCGGCCAGGATCGCCAGGACGTCACCGGCGAACCCGGGGTCGCGCAGCTGGTGGGTGGAGACGTTGACGGTCACGTACAGGCCGTACTCCGCGTGCCACCGGGTCGCTTGCGCGCAGGCCAGCCGCAGCGCGCGGATGCCGAGCGCGACGATCAGGCCGGTCTGCTCGGCCACCGGGATGAACACGCCGGGCGGGATCATCTCGCCGTCGCGGCGCCAGCGCATCAGCGCCTCCACCCCGAGCGTGCGGCCGGTGGCGGTGTCCACCACCGGCTGGTAGTGCATCAGCAGCGTCTGATCGGCCAGCGCCTGCCGCAGGCCCGCCGCGATCCTCGCGCGTTCGCTCTGCTCGGCGCGCAGCGAGTCGTCGAACCAGCTCAGCCGCGCGCCACCGGCCTGCTTCGCAGCCCGAAGAGCCAGGTCACCATCTCCGAGCGTCGCCGCCGGCTCCGATTTTGGTACGCCGATGGCGGCACCCGCGCTCATCGTCAGATGGATCCGCCGCTCGCCGACGACGAAGGGCTGGTCCGCCACGGCGGCCAGGACACGCGAAGCCAGGTCGTCGGTGAGCTCCGCCCGCTCGACCAGGAATCCGAACTCGTCGCCGCTCAGCCGCGCCACCAGGTCCACCTCCGGGGCGAACAGCAGCAGCCGCCCGGCCAGCTGGCGCAGCACGGTGTCGCCGACCGGGTGGCCGTACGTGTCATTGACCGCCTTGAACCCGTCCAGCCCGCAGAGCAGCAGCGCGTACGGCCGGTCACCGGCCGCGGTGGCGGTGAGCCGCTCCATCAGCAGGTCCCGGTTGGCGATCCCGGTCAGCGCGTCGTGCCCGGCCCGGTACGCGAGCCGCTGCTGCAGCTCCTGCTGCTCGGCGAGCGCTGCTGCGAGCTGGGCGGCCCGGCCCTCCCCGATCCGGAGCAGGATCGCGATCCGGGCCAGCAGCAGCCCGCAGAGCACCGCGGTGATCGCCGCCGGGACGATCACCACGGCGGGGCTGCCGGAACCGGTCAGATAGCCGCCGGCGACCGGCAGGAGCGGGCTGGCCACCGCCATGGCGACCAGGCCGATCAGCCGGGGCCGGCCGATCAGCCGGTCGCCGGTGACCTGGCAGGTGCCCTGCCAGCCGGCGTTCGGGTGCAGCACGGCCGCGGTCACCAGCACGTTCCACACCGCGATCGCCAGGAAGCCGAAACCGCCCGGCAGGAACGGCCCGGTGCCGGACCCGCCGGCGGCCGCGTAGACCAGGTGCGGTGCCAGCAGCGTCACGCCGGCCGCGGTGACCAGGCGGGAGCAGTTCAGCCCGCGCAGCACGACGATCAGGATCGCGATGTCGAGCCCCGCGTACAGCGCCGCCATCGCGTCGTCGACCTGGCGGTACCCGGGGTCGTCGAGGTACGGCACGATCACCATCGACCAGGCGAGCATGGACAGGAACAGCACCACGGTGCCGAACTCGGCCCCGCTCTCGGTCGCCGAGCGTCCCCGGCGGGGCTTGCGGGTCACCACGTAACCGGCGGCCGCGTACAGCGTCCAGACGACGGTCAGTGACATGCCCATCGGTGCGTTGCCGGGCGCCGGCGCGCCGCGCGCGTCCTGGAGCATCCACCAGCCGTTCACCGCGGTCGCGGCGATCTGTGCGGCGGCCATCAGCCACCAGCCGAGCGGCGAGCCCACACCGCGCCGGAGCACCGCCGTCACCGTCACCACGACCCCGGCGGCCTGCGGCAGGAGCCAGGCCGGACCGCCCGCGCCACCCGCCACCAGCTGCACGGCGAAGACCGTCGCAAGGCCGGCGACCAGTGTGTACTGCCAGGCCGCGAGGCGGGTGAACGACGGGATGTGCACGCTCACATCTCATCGCGCCGTGGTTGCGGCTCCGGTTGCCACCGGGTTGTAGATCGCCGAACAGGCCCGGCCGGCGGTCTTCGCCGCGTACAGCGCCACGTCGGCGTCGCGAAGGGCCTCCGAGGGCCCGGCCGCGTCGTTCAGGTCGAGCAGGCCGATGCTGGCCGAGACGCGTATCCGGTTGCCGCTGAGCAGGCGCTCGCGCGCGGCCACGTCGAGCAGGACGCTCGCGGCCGCCACCGCGTCCCGGCCGATCAGATCGCCGTCGGCGGGGGCGGCCGGCGGCGCGTCCGCCTCGCCCGGGATCAGGACCGCGAACTCGTCGCCGCCGAGGCGTGCCACCGCGGCGGACGGCACGGCGGCCCGGAACTCGCCGCCGAGCGCCACCAGCAGCTCGTCACCGACCGGGTGCCCGAAGGTGTCGTTGACCTCCTTGAAGCCGTCCAGGTCGACCAGGATCAGCCAGCCCCGGCCACCGTGCGGCGTCGCCATCGCGGCGGCCAGCCCGTCGGTGAACGCGGCCCGGTTACCGAGCCCGGTGAGCGGGTCGTGGGTGGCCCGGTGTTCCAGCTCGGCGCGCAGCTCGTCCTGCTCGCGCAGGGCGGCGTCCAGGGCGTCCGCCCGGCGCTGCGCCAGGTTCCCGAGCCCGCCCATCCGCAACAGCAGCAGGACGCTCACGGCGACGCTGAGCAGCAGCGGGATCATGAACGCGTTGAGCGCCATCAGCAGGCTCAGCTCGTTCTCGGGCTGCGGCGGAGGACCGTCGTGCGGTCGCAGGGCGGCCGCCAGGCCGGTCATCAGCGGGTTGAGCGCGGTGAGAACCGAGAAGAGCCAGAGCCGGGTACGCGAGATCGTCCGGGTGTCGCGCCCCGGCTCGATCCGGGCCATGTGCGGATGCAGCGCGGCCGCCGCGGCGATCAGGTGCCCGAACACCCAGCAGGCCACCTGCCAGGACTTCGTGCCGTCGTTGTCGGCCAGACCGCTGGCGTACGTGGTGTCGCCGGCCAGTTGCAGCGCCACGCTCGCCATCAGCAGCTGGTTGACCCGGTCACGGGGATCACCGGCCAGCAGCAGCACCGCCCCGGCCGCGGTACGCACCAGGCCGAGCAGGTTGAACAGGATGAACGTCAGCAGGGCCGGCAGATGGCCCCAGCGTTCCATCAGGAACGGACCGGTGATGAACGCCCAGATGCCGGCCAGCAGGCAGAGCATCACGATCAGGCCGTCGACCAGGTTCGCCCGGTGCTGCCCGGGCCGGCTCAGATGACGGACCCGGACCAGCATCGCCGCGGTGAACAGCGTGAACGCGCAGGCGACGGCGGCCACGTCGGCCGTCGTGCCGGTCCCGATGCGGTCGGTGACGTGGGTGGCGGCGAAGGCGAGCAGCGCGGCGGCGAGCAGCCACCAGGACGCGGCGGCGGGCGGCCGGCGCCGGCGGATCGCGACGATCACCACCAGACCGGCGGAAATCTCCGCGCCGGTCAGCACCACCTCGCCCCACGGCTGCCGGGTGGCGGCCGCGCTCACCACCAGCACCGCGCCGATCAGCAGGTAAACGGACCACAGCCGGTTCACGTCAGTTCCATCGTCCGGGGCCGGGACCGGGCTGAGCTGTCGGCGGCCCGCTATCCTGCGAACCGTGACCTCACGACTGCGCGCCGACCTGATCACCCGCGAATATCCGCCGGAGGTCTACGGCGGCGCCGGGGTGCATCTGGAATACCTGACCCGTGACCTGCGGCGTCTCGCCGACGTGCGGGTGCACTGCTTCGGTGCTCCCCGCGACGAGGAGGGCGTCACGGCGTACCCGGAGATCGCGGAGCTGGCGGGCGCGAACGCGGCCTTGCGCACCATGGGGGTCAATCTCGAGATGGCGCACGGCGCCGCCGGCGCCGACATCGTGCACAGCCACACCTGGTACGCGAACTTCGCCGGCCACACGGCGAAACTGCTGCACGGCATCCCGCACGTGCTGACCACGCACAGCCTCGAACCGCTGCGCCCGTGGAAAGCCGAGCAGCTCGGCGGCGGTTACGCGTTGTCGTCGTTCTGCGAGCGGACCGCCGTGGAGAGCGCCGACGCGATCATCGCGGTCTCCGGCGGGATGCGGCGGGACGTGCTCAAGGCGTACCCGTCGGTGGACCCTGACAAGATCCAGGTGGTCTACAACGGGATCGACACCGCGCTGTACTCGCCGGACCAGGGCACCGACGTCGTCGACCGGCTCGGTATCGACCGCAACCGGCCCAGCGTCGTGTTCGTCGGCCGGATCACCCGGCAGAAGGGTCTGCCGTACCTGATGCGGGCCTGTCACGACCTGCCCGCCGAGGCGCAGATCATCCTGCTGGCCGGCGCGCCGGACACCCCCGAGATCGCCGCCGAGGTCGAGGCACTGGCCCGTGAGCTGCGCGAGGCCCGTGACCCGGAGGGCGTGATCTGGGTGCAGGAGATGCTGCCGAAACAGGACGTCATCCAGGTGCTCACGCACGCCACGGTCTTCGTCTGCCCGTCGATCTACGAGCCGATGGGCATCGTGAACCTGGAGGCGATGGCCTGCGAGACCGCGGTGGTCGCCACCGCGACCGGCGGCATCCCCGAGGTGGTCAAGGACGGCGAGACCGGCCTGCTGGTGCCGATCGAGCAGGTCCAGGACGGTACGGGAACACCGGTGAACCCGGAGAAGTTCGTGGCCGACCTGTCCGCCACCCTGTCCCGCGTGCTGCGTGACCCCGCGCTGGCCGCCACGATGGGCAAGGCCGGCCGCCGCCGCGCCGTCGAACACTTCAGCTGGGCCCGGATCGCCGAGGACACCCTCGAGGTCTATCGCTCGGTTCTCTGATGTTACGAAACCCCCCGATTCGTCTCGTCCTGCTGCTCGCCGTCGTTCTGTTCGGCGTCGCTGTTCTCGGTGTCGGCCTGGTTCGCGCGGCGTTCCACCAGCCGCTCGGACGGGCGGCGGCCACCGGCGATCCGGTGCCGGCGGTGGCCGCGCCGGCCGCGGCCAACGACGGCCGGTGCGGGGTCGTCCCGGTCCGGGCCCCCGCCCGGGAACTGCGCGGCATGTGGCTCACCACGGTCTACAACATCGACTTCCCGTCCAAGCCGGGGCTGTCCCAGGCACAGGTGAAGGCGGAGTACCTGAAGTGGCTCGACCTGGCCGAGGCGCAGAACCACAACGCGATCTTCGTGCACGTCCGGCCCAGCGGTGACGCGTTCTGGCCGTCGGCGTACGCGCCCTGGTCGAACTGGCTGACCGGCAAGCTGGACGGCACCGATCCCGGCTGGGACCCGATGGCGTTCATGATCGACGAGGCGCACGCCCGCAACCTGGAGTTCCACGGCTGGTTCAACCCGTACCGGGGAACCCAGCCGGCGCCGGGCGGCGGCGCCGGGACCGATCTGACGAAGCTCGCGCCGAACCATCCGCTGCTCCAGCACCCGGAATGGCGGATCTCGTACCCGACCGGTAAGAACGGCCGGCTGTACTTCGATCCCGGCGTGCCCGAGGCCCGCCGTTTCGTTGAGGACGCGATGCTGGAGGCGGTCGAGAAATACGACCTCGACGGCGTCCACTTCGACGACTTCTTCTACCCCTATCCGGAAGCCGGCCAGGACTTCCCGGACAACGCCTCGTTCGCGAAACACGGTGGCGGGAAATCGCGGGCCGACTGGCGGCGCGACAACGTGAACACCCTGGTCCGGGAAATGCACGAACGGCTCGCCGCGCTGAAACCGTGGGTGAAGTTCGGGATCAGCCCGTTCGGCATCTGGCGCAACGGCGGCGAAGGCTCCGACACCAGCGGCCTGGAGAGCTACGACGCCATCTACGCCGACACCCGTAAATGGGTACGCGAGGGCTGGCTCGACTACATCGTGCCGCAGCTGTACTGGACGATCGGTTTCGACAAGGCCGATTACGCGAAAACGCTGCCCTGGTGGGTGAAGACGGTCAAGGGCACCGGCGTGCAGCTCTACATCGGGATGGCCGATTACCGGGTCGGCGAGAAAGGCGACTGGAGCGATCCCGCCGAACTCGACAGGCAGATGGCGCTCAACGACAAGTACGGCGTCCAGGGCCAGGTGCACTACAGCGCCAAAAAGGTCAAGGCGAACCGGCTGGGTTCGGTGACCCGCTATCGCGACAAGCACTACGCGTCGCCGGCGCTGCTGCCCCGGATGGCCCGCCTGCCGGCCGCGCCACCGGCGGCGCCGCAGATCACCGGGGCGACCCGGGGTGCGAACGGCGAACTCGTCTTCGCGGCTGCCGCCGACGGGGTGAGCTGGGCGCTGTACCGGACCGGGGAGAAGGAGGCCACGCTGGTCTCCACCGGACGCTCCGGGACACCGGTGACCGATCCGAAACCGTCGTCGGCGGGTGGGACGTACTGCCTGACCTCGCTGGACCGGTCGGCGAACGAGGGGCGGGCGAGCGCTCCGTTCACGGTCGCGGGTTCCTGACACAGGATTTAGGGTGAGTTGGTGATCGCTCACCCGGGACTGCGTTTCACCGACCACACCGTCACCGTGCCGCTTGATCATCGGAAACCCGGTGTGGCCGGGATCGAGATCTTCGCGCGCGAGGTGGTGGCGGCCGATCGGGTGGGCGACGATCTGCCGTGGCTGCTGTTCCTGCAGGGCGGTCCGGGCGGGAAATCGCCGCGGCCGCTGCGGGCGGACAGCTGGCTGGCGCGCGCTACGCGTACCCATAGGGTTTTGTTGCTGGACCAGCGGGGGACCGGGCGCAGTACGCCGATCACCGCGCGGACCGTGCGGGACATGCCGGCGGACCGGCTCGCGGCGTTTCTCCGGCTGTTCCGGGCGGACAGCATCGTCGCGGACGCGGAGATTCTGCGGGAACGGCTGGCCGGCGGCTCGAAATGGGACACGCTCGGGCAGAGTTACGGCGGTTTCGTGACGATGGCCTATCTGTCGGCGGCGCCGCAGGGTTTGCGGAATTGCTATGTGACCGGTGGGCTGCCGGGTCTGACCGCCACGGCCGACGATGTTTATGCCCGGACCTATCCGCGGGTGGCCGCGAAGAATGCCGAGTTCTATCGAGCGTTTCCCGAGGACGTGGCGGGAGTGCGCGCGGTCGCCGATCACCTGGAGTCCGCCGATGTGCGGTTGCCGGACGGGGATCGGCTCACCGCACGGCGGTTGCGGCTTCTCGGGAACGCTTTCGGGATGAGTTCCGGGTACGCGCAGGTGCACTGGCTTTTCGAAGAGGCGTGGCACGGTTCGTGGTTGTCGGACACGTTTCTGCACGAGGTGATGCGGTTGACGGGGTTCGTCGACACGCCGTTGTTCGCGCTGCAGGAGTACTGCTACGGGCGGCAGGGAGTGGCCTCCGGCTGGGCCGCGTCACGCCTCATCTCGAGATATCCGGAATTCGGGGAGAAGGCGGACCCGCTGCTGTTCACCGGCGAGATGATGTACCCCTGGATGTTCGCCGAGATCGCCGCGTTGCGGCCGTTCGCCGGCGCCGCCGATCTGCTGGCCGCCGCTGATGACTGGCCCGATCTCGTCGACGTGGATCGTCTCGCGGGCAACGAGGTGCCGGTGCTGGCGGCGGTGTACGCCGACGACATGTACGTGGACGCGGAGCTGTCACTGCTGACCGCGTCGACTGTTGGCAATGTTCGCACCTGGGTGACGAATGAGTACGAGCACGACGGCCTCCGGACCTCCGGGGACGCCGTGCTCGGGCACCTCATCGAGATGGCCGCAGGGCTTCGATAGCCAGATCCCACAGCCGGTCGGCGTTCGCGGGGTCTACCGACCAATGGGCAACGCCCGCGTGCAGGCCGGTCCCGCCCGGCACCACGCCGGCGATCTGCACGTCCTCGTCGAAGTACCGCCCGGTCACCCCGTCGATCAGCGGTGACGCGGCGAGCAGCACGGACGCCGCCGCACCCTGCTCGGGAGTCTTGAAGTTGTCCGGGTGGATCAGCTCGCCGGTCTGATCCATGGCGCCCATCGCCTGCATCGTCGCGTCCGAGAGGTGCCGCTGCAGGCTGGTGTGGATGCGCCCGGGGGCGAGCGCGTTCGCGGTCACACCCCATTTGCGGGAGAGCGCCACGGCCAGCAGGACGTCGGCGGTCTTCGATTGGGCGTACGCCACCCACGGGTCGTACGCCCGCCGCTCGAACTGCGGGTCGTCGAAGTCCAGGCCCGCGTTGAGCTGGGCGCCGGAACTGACCAGCACGATCCGGGCGTCCGCTGTCAGGTGCTCGCGCAGGCCGGTGATCAGCGCGAAGTGGCCGAGGAAGTTGGTGGCGAGCTGCATCTCCCAGCCGTTGCGGGCGCGGGTCAGCTCCGGCAGCGCCATGATCCCGGCGTTCGCGACGATCGCGTGCAGCGGGCCGGTCCAGGCGTTGGTGAAGGTGTTGATCGACGCGGGGTCGGCCAGGTCGAAATCGGCGCGGCTCGTCGCGATCACCTCGGCGCCGGCATCACGCAGCGCCTGGCTGGTGGCGAGACCGAGCCCGGAGCCGCCACCGGTGACCAGAACACGCCGGCCGGTGAGATCAAGGCCGTCGAGAACGTCGGCGGCGGTGGACCGGGCGGTGAAGGGAGTAACGATCATGTGCTTCACGCTATGTCGCGATCCCTGGACGATGAATGGTTCTGAGTCCAAGATAGTTGCGTGAGCGTCCAGCATGGTGATCCCCTTGACGACGTCCTGGCCCTGGCCGGCGTGACCAGTAGCCTCTCCACCGCCCTCGTGGCCGGCGGCGACTGGGCCATCGACTTCGAACCGCCCCTCGCCGTCAAGTTCAACGCCGTCGCCCGGGGCAGCTGCCTGCTGACCGTCGACGGCGTACCCGGACCGATCCCGCTGGCCGAGGGCGACTGCTTCCTGCTGATCCAGCCGCGTGCGTTCACCCTGGCCAGCGGCCCGGGCGTTCCGCCCGTCCCGGCCGGCCCGATCTTCTCGGCGGCGGCTTCGGGGGTGGCCCAGGTCGGTGAGACCGCTGGGGTACGCGTGATCGGCGGCCGCTTCGACTTCGGCGACCGCGCCCGGGAGCTGCTGCTGGACGCTCTGCCGCCGGTGATCCACGTGCCGGCCGGCACCGCCGAGGCACAGACCATCCGCTGGTCCCTGGCGCGCATCGACGAGGAGCTGGGAGGCCGCCCCCTGGCCTCCACCCTGGTCACCGAACACCTGGCCATGATCATGCTGATCCACATCCTCCGGCTGCACGTGGCAGGCGGCGGTCCTGGTCTTCTCGCCGGGCTCGCCGATCCGGTGGTGGCGCCGGCGCTGCGGGCGCTCCATGCCCGGCCGGAGCGAGCCTGGACCGTCGCAGATCTGGCCGAGGTGTCCGCGGTCTCCCGGTCAACCCTCGCCGCGCGGTTCCGGCAGGCGATGGGCCGGGGACCGCTCGACTACCTCACCGGCTGGCGGATCGAGCTCGCCGCCGCCCGGCTCCGGCGCGGCGACGGAACGGTCGCGGCCATCGCGCACGCCATCGGGTACGGCTCGGAGAGCGCCCTGAGCACCGCCTTCAAACGGGTGACCGGCAGTTCCCCGCGCGACTATCGCCGAGCACTGGCGACCCGGATAACAGCGCCGGCCGGCGACACGGCATGACTGCGCCGCTCGTTGGCGGCCGCGCTGTTCGGCGGCGGACGAATAGAACCGGCCCGGCGGCGTGTTCCCGGCCCGCTTCTACACCAGATGAGTCATATTGTTTCGTGACAAATCCGGCATATCGCTCGAAGGGGTCCCCCAGATGTCTCGCATCCGGTACATCGCCGCCATCTCCGCAGCAGCCTGCCTGGCCGTACCCGCCGCCGCTGCCCTCGCCGCCTCCCCGGCAACGCCGGTATCCCCAGCCACCGTCACCGGCCAGACCGGCCTCTCCACAAACGCCGCCGAGGCCGGGCACGCTGCTCAGGCCGGGCACGCGGCACCGCCCGCTGCCATGATCTGCAGCATCCAGACCCGGAGCGGCCACTACGTGACAGCGGTCGGCGGCGGTGGTCAAGCCGCCAACGCCATGCGCACCGACGCCACGGCGGTAGGCGCCACCGAGCGCTTCCAGCTGATCGCCCTCAGCGCGACCACGTTCGCCGTGCGTACCGCCAACAAGAGCTACATCAGCGTCGTCGGCGGCGGAGGCCGCAAGGCCGACGTGATCCGCTCGAACGCCAAGACCGTGGGCGCCAACGAGAAGCTGTCCGTGGTCCCGCTCTCCGCCGACGGCTGGTCCGCGATCCGCACCCCGAGCGGCAACTTCCTCACCGCGGTAGGCGGCGGCGGCCGCCGCGCCGACGTGGTCCGCTCCGACGCCAAGAAGATCGGCCCCGACGAGCGCTTCAAGCTCGCCTGCTGACCCCCGGCTCAACGCCACGGTCGCCGCGCAGTACAGCCGGGGACCGTGGCGTTAAGCCCGTCCCCGGCTGAACGCCACGGTCACCATGCTGTGCAGCCGGGGACCGTGGCGTTAAGCCCGTTCCCCGGCGCCTAAGACCGTACAACCGGGGGAACGTCAGCCGGAGACCTTGCCGTCGGCCACCTCGAGGTGGCGGTTCGTCGACACCGCGGACAGCATCCGCCGATCGTGCGTGACCAGCAGCAACGTCCCCGTGAAACTCTCCAGCGCCGACTCCAGCTGCTCGATCGCCGGCAGATCCAGATGGTTCGTCGGCTCGTCGAGCACCAGCAGGTTCACCCCACGCGCCTGCAACAGCGCCAGCGCCGCCCGGGTCCGCTCGCCGGGCGACAACGTCGCGGCCGGCCGCATCACATGCGCCGACCGGAGCCCGAACTTCGCGAGCAGCGTCCGCACGTCGGCGTCACTCCACGTGGGAACCACCTCGCCGAACGCCCGCATCAGCGGCGTCTCGGACAGGAACAGCCCGCGCGCCTGGTCGACCTCGCCGACCACCACGCCCGGGCCGAGGTGCTGCGAACCGGACTGCAGCGGCACCCGCCCGAGCAACGCCGCGAGCAGCGTCGACTTGCCGGCGCCGTTCGCGCCGGTGATCGCGACCCGGTCGGCCCAGTCGATCTGCAGCGTCACCGGCCCGAGAACGAACGACCCGTGCGACACCACCGCGTCGCGCAGCGTCCCCACGACCGCACCGGCCCGGGGCGCCACCGCGATCTCCATCCGGAGTTCCCACTCCTTGCGGGGCTCTTCGACGACGTCGAGGCGTTCGATCATCTTCTCGGTCTGCCGGGCTTTCGCGGCCTGCTTCTCGCTGGTCTCGCCGCGCTGACTCTTCGCGATCTTGTCGTTGTCCGGTGCTTTGCGGCGGGCGTTGCGCACGCCCTTGTCCATCCAGGCCCGCTGGGTCCGGGCGCGTTCGAGGAGGTCCTCCTTCTTGTCGGAGTAGTCCTCGAACTCCTCGCGGGCGTGCCGCCGGGCCCGCTCACGCTCGGACAGATACGACTCGTACCCGCCGCCGAACAGGTTGACCTGCTGCTGCGCGAGGTCCAGTTCGAGGACCTTGGTGACGGTCCGCATCAGGAACTCACGGTCGTGACTCACCACCACGGCTCCGGCGCGCAGACCGTCCACGAACGCCTCGATCTGCGCGAGACCCGCCAGGTCGAGGTCGTTCGTCGGCTCGTCCAGCAGGTAGATGTCATAGCGGCTGAGCAGCAACGACGCCAGCCCGGCCCGGGCCGCCTGGCCACCGGACAGCGACGTCATCGACGCGTCCAGGTCCAGGTCCATGTCCAGGGCGGCGGCACGCTCGTCCAGGTCGGCCCCGCCGAGGTCGAGCCAGCGTTCCAGCGCCGCCGCGTACCGATCGTCGGCTCCGTCGGCCGAGTCCGCGAGCAGAAGAGCCGCCGCGTCCATCTCTTCCTGAGCAGCGGTCACCCCGGTGCGCCGGCCGAGGAACGCCAGGACGGTCTCACCCGCGCGTCGCTCCCGCTCCTGCGGGAGATATCCGACATTGGCGGTGGGCGGGCTGAGCGAGACGCTTCCGCTCTCCGTGGGGATCAACCCCGCGAGGGTACGCAGAAGCGTCGTCTTGCCCGCCCCATTGACCCCGACCAGACCGATCACGTCGCCGGGCGCGACGACGAGGTCGAGCCCTGCGAAGAGGGTGCGGTCGCCGTGCCCAGCGGCGAGTTCCCGGGCGATCATGGTGGCGCTCATCAGACGCCATCCTAGGTTCCGCCCCCACCGGACAAATCAGCGCACCGGACAGGTCAGCGCAGCGCGGCCCCATAGACATGGTCGACCGTCATCGTCATCAGGACCCGGCGGTCGGCGACCATCACCGACCGGTACTCGTCCCAGTCCGGATGCTCCCCGGCGGCCCGCCGGTAGTAGTCGACGAGCGCCTCCACCTCGGGGCCGTCCGGCTCGGTGCCCGGCCCGGTGAGGGTGGCGATCCCCTCGGCGGTGGCCCAGGACCAGCCGTCGGCGCTGGTGACCGAGAGGGTGGCGCGGGGGTCGCGGCGCAGGTTGATGGTCTTGGCGCGCCCCTCGGTCATCGAGACCAGGATGACCCCGGCCTCGGTGTCGTAATGGGGCGTCACGGGGGAGAGCTGCGGCCGGCCGTCCGCCTTGATCGTGGCGAGGACACCGATCCGGCTCTCCGCGAGCAGGGTGCGCGGGTCGAACAGGGTTGCCGTCATGAGAGGTCCAGCCTCACCCGGACAGCGCTTATTCCGGGATCGGGGCGCCGGGTCCGCTGACCCGCACACCGGTGACGTCCGGGGTCAGCCGGACGGTGAGACGGCTCGGCCGGCCCATGTCGTCGCCCTGGCGCAGGTGCACTGTCGCGTCCGCGCCGACCAGGCCGAGCGCGCGCAGGTAACCGCCGAAGGCCGCTGCCGCCGCGCCGGTCGCCGGGTCCTCGTAGACGCCGCCGATCGGGAACGGGTTGCGCACGTCGAACGCATCCTCCGCCGTCCGGTGCACCAGCTGGATCGTCGTCCATCCGCGCGAGGTCATCAGCGCTTTCAGCGCCGGCACGTCGTAGTCCAGCTCGGCGAGGCGCTTCCGGCTGGTCACGGCCAGGATCGGATGATACGCCCCGGCGTACGCGACGCGGGCCGGCAACTGCTCGTCCAGATCGGCGGCGTCCCACCGCAGCGCCCCGAGCAGCGCCGCCAGATCGTCGGCCGCGAGATCGGTGACGTGCGGGTCCACGCTGGTCAGCGTCGCCACACCGTCGGTGGAGACGACGACCGGAACCTCGCCCGCATTGGTGACGAACAGGTGCGAGCCCGGTCCGAGCGCCACCGCCGTGGCGACCGTGGCGTGCCCGCAGAACGGCACCTCGGCGAGCGGGCTGAAGTACCGCACCCGCAGGCCCGCGCCGGCCGGCCCGGTCACGAAGGCGGTCTCCGAATAGCCGACCTCGGCCGCGATCTTCTGCATCTGGTCGTCGTCGAGTCCGGCCGCGTCGAGGACCACACCGGCCGGGTTGCCGCCGCTGGGATCCGAGCTGAATGCCACGTACCGCGCAATGTCTGTCATGAACGAAGCGTGCGCCGCGGCAGGGAGGGTGAGCGAGAGCCAATCTCGCGGCCCTGGATGCGTCCCACGTCACAGTCCTGGCATGTCGGGGCGACAGGAGTAGCGTTCTTGCGGTGACAAAGGCTCCTTCCGCGATCACACCCATTCCTCCCGCCGACCTGCCGCGCACCCTGGGCGAGCTGCGTGCCACCGGGCACGAGTTCCGCACCGTGAAAGAGGAGTTGCGCGACAACCTGCTCGATCGTCTCCGTTCCGGGCAGCCGCGTTTTCCCGGCATCGTCGGTTATGACGACACCGTCCTGCCGGAGGTGGAGCGGGCGCTGCTCGCCGGGCACGACATGGTGCTGCTCGGTGAGCGCGGCCAGGGCAAGACCCGTCTGATCCGGTCGCTGACCGGGCTGCTCGACGAGTGGACCCCGTTCATCACCGGCTCGGAGCTGCACGAGCACCCATACCTTCCGCTCACCCCGGCCAGCCTCCGGCTCGCCACCGAGGCCGGCGACCTGTTGCCGGTGTCCTGGCTGCACCGCTCCGAGCGGTACGGCGAGAAGCTCGCCACCCCGGACACCAGCGTCGGTGACCTGGTCGGCGACGTCGACCCGATAAAGGTGGCCGAGGGCCGTGCCCTCGGTGACCCGGAGACGATCCACTTCGGCCTGGTGCCCCGGACGAACCGGGGCATCTTCGCGGTGAACGAGCTTCCCGACCTGGCCGAGCGCATCCAGGTGTCGCTGCTCAACGTGCTGGAGGAGCGCGACATCCAGGTCCGTGGCTACCAGCTCCGGCTGCCGCTCGACCTGCTGCTCGTGGCCTCCGCCAACCCGGAGGACTACACCAACCGGGGCCGGATCATCACCCCGCTCAAGGACCGGTTCGGCGCGGAGATCCGCACCCACTACCCGGTCGACCTGGAGCTGGAGACCGCCCTGATCCGTCAGGAGGCGTCCCTGGTCGCGTCCGTCCCGGAGCACCTCATCGACGTCCTGGCGCGGTACACCCGCGGCGTGCGCGAGTCGCCGTCGGTGGACACCCGCTCCGGTGTCTCGGCCCGGTTCGCGATCGCGGCCGCCGAGACGGTGGCGGCGTCCGCGCTGCGCCGGGCCGGCCTGCGCGGCGAGCGGGAGGCGGTGGCCCGCATCTGCGACGCCACCTCGGTGACCTCCACGCTGCGTGGCAAGGTCGAGTTCGAGAGCGGCGAGGAGGGCCGGGAGACCGAGATCCTGGCGCACCTGCTGCGGGTCGCGACGGCCGAGACGTTCCGGGACCGGCTCGCCGGCCTCGATCTGTCCGGCTTCACCGACCTGGTCGCCGACGGCGCGATCATCCAGACCGGTGACCTGGTCAGCGCCGAGGACCTGCTGGCGCAGATCACCACGGTGCCGGGCCTGGCCAAGGTGCTCGACCGGCTCGGTCTCGGCGACGCGCCGAGCCCGGGGCAGGCGGCCTCCGGTGTGGAGTTCGTCCTGGAGGGCCTGCACCTGACCCGGCGGCTGGCCAAGGAGCTGACCGACGACGGCCGCACCCTGTACGGGAGCTGACCGTGTCCGTCTTCCGATACGGGCAATGGCAGGACGGTCCGGATCCGCTCGCCCCGCCGTACGACGTGCGCGCCGCCGTCGACGAGATGGGCGAGCGGGTTCTCGAGGGCGACAGCCTGCGGGACGCCCTGCGCGACCTGATCCGGCGTGGCCCGCGCGACGGCCGGGGTCTCGACGACCTGCGGGCCCGGGCGCAGCGGCTGCGCCGGGACGCGCTGCGCCGGGGCAATCTGGACGGCGCGGTCACCCGTGCCCGGCAGCAGCTCGACCAGGCCCTGGCCGCGGAGCGGGACACGCTCGCGGCCCGGGACGACATGGACGCGCGGTTCGCCGAGGCGCAGCTCGACAATCTGCCGCGGTCGGTCTCCCAGGCTGTTTCGGAGCTGTCCTCCTATGAGTGGGCGTCGTCCGAGGCACGGCAGATCTACCAGCAGATCCTTGAGGGTTTGCGGCAGGAGGTCGTGTCGCAGCGCTTCGCCGGGATGAAGCAGGCGTTGCAGCAGGGCGATCTCTCGGCTGTCTCCGAGATGGTGGGTGACCTCAACCGGCTGCTCGACCGGCACGCCCGCGGCGAGAACACCGAGGACCAGTTCCGTGACTTCATGGACAAGCACGGGCAGTTCTTCCCGGACAACCCGAGCAACGTCGACGAGCTGATCGACTCGCTGGCCCGGCAGGCCGCCGCGGCCGAGCGTCTGATGCGGTCGCTGAGCCCGCAGCAGCGCGAGGAACTGCAGAACCTGATGGCCCAGGCCATGGGGGATGGTCCTCTGCAGGGCCAGTTGTCCGAGCTCACCGACAACCTGCGCTCGCTGCGCCCCGGCCTCAACTGGGGTCGCGGCGAGCGGATGCGCGGGCCTAACGATCTGGGGTACGGCGACGCGGCGTCCGCACTGGGCGAGATCGCCGACCTGGACGAGCTGATCGACCAGCTCGGCCAGGAACACCCGGGCGCGACCCTCGACGACGTGGATGTCGAAGCCGTCGAGCGGCAACTGGGCCGGGGCGCCGCCGACGACCTGCGGCGGCTCCGCGAGCTGGAGCGTGAACTGCGCCGGCAGGGCTGGGTGCAGCGTGACGACGAGGGCCTCACCCTCTCCCCGAAAGCGCTGCGCCGACTCGGCCACACCGCGCTCTCCGCGATCTTCAAGGACATCGCGGGCGGCAAACGCGGCGAGCACGACATGCGCGACGCCGGAGCCGCCGGCGACCTGATCGGCTCCTCCCGGCGCTGGGAGTTCGGCGACGACCAGCCGCTCGACGTGGTCCGGACCCTCGGCAACGCGGTCCGCCGCCGGGCCGCCTCCCGAGACGTCAAAACCCTTCCGGTACGCCTGGAGCCCGACGACTTCGAGGTGGCCGAGACCGAACGGCGCGCGTCCGCCGTGGTGGCCCTCTGCGTCGACCTGTCCTACTCGATGTACGCCGACGGCCGCTGGGGCCCGATGAAACAGACCGCCCTGGCCCTGTCCCACCTGGTCGCCACGAAATACCCGCAGGACGCGCTGCAGATCGTCGGCTTCGGCAAGTACGCGCAGACGCTCAGCCAGGGCGAACTGGCCGCGATCGAGCCGACCATGGAGAAGGGCACCAACCTGCAGCACGCGCTCAAACTGGCCGGCCGGCACCTGCGCCGGCACCCCGGCGCCGAGCCGGTGGTGCTGGTGGTGACCGACGGCGAGCCGACCGCGCACCTGGAGGACGACGGCGAGGCGACGTTCTGGTGGCCGCCGATGCCGGAGACCGTGCGGGCCACGGTCCGCGAGGTCGACCTGCTCACCCGGTTCGGCGCCACGCTGAACGTCTTCATGCTCGGTGAAGACCCGGGCCTGCAACGCTTCGTCGGCAAGGTCGCCGAACGCAACGGCGGCCGCGTCTTCAGCCCGGAACCGGGCGAGCTCGGCCGCTACGTCATCGACGACTACGTCCGAGCCCGCCGAGGCCGCCGCTAGCCCCCCGACCCTGACGCGGGGCTGCCCGTCTCGTCCTGGCTGACCTGGCGCGGGGCTGCCCGTCCCGTGTCGACTTCGGGTTCGATCCGCACCCGAAGCCGACACGCACGAGGGTGACCTGCCGGTGTCCGTGTCGAGTTCGGGTCAGCCGGCTTCCCATCGAGATCCAGGCGTGTTCTGGCTGGATAGCGCCCGGAACACGCCTGGATCTGGACGGCAGCCCCGCCCACGGGCGTGCTCGCCGCCGGCCCCGGGTCGACGTGGGGTGAGATCCGCACGGCCCGCTCCCCGTCCTGGCTCGACTCGCCGAGGCCGAGTTCCGCGAGCCGTAGCTCAGTGGTGTCATCGGCACCTGATAACGCCACTGAGCTACGGCTCGGCGGCGCGAGCCGTACGCCAGACCCGGAATGACGGGCCGATAACACCACTGAGCTACGGCTCGCGACACCCGACCGCGACCCACGCCACGCCACGGTTCCGGTTGCGGTTGCGGTTGCGGTTCGGATCTTGTGAGGTTTCGGCTTGCTGGGCGGAGCAACCTCACAAGATCGGGGCAGCGTCCCGGCGAACCGGCGCCACGCTGTCTACGTTCGCAGGGTGTCCGAGGGGGAGACCCCGTATCGCTCGCGGTACGCGGCGGCGAAGCGGCTCGGGTGGGTGAAGCCGTACCGGTAGGCGACCTGGGCGACCGTCGTTCCCGGCCGGGCCTGGCGTAGTTCCTCGTGCACCAGGCCCAGCCGGAGCTGACGCAGGTAGGTCATCGGTGGCATCCCGACGTACCGCTGGAAGCTCTGCTGCAGTGACCGCACGCCGACGCCGGCGATCGTGGCGAGGTCGGCCACCGTGAACGGGCGGCCCGGCTGCGCGCGCATCGCCTCGACTACCCGCCGGATCGCGCCCGGGGCGGCCAGGGCCGGCCGGCGGCGTTCCATGGCGTCGCGATAGCGGTGGCCGCTCGCCGTCAGCAGCCCGCTGACCAGGGTCTCCCGCAGCCGCGCGCCGATCACCGGGTGCTGGGTGAGTCCGGCCTCGCTGGTGTCGGCCGCGACCATCCGGGCCAGGCGGGCCCAGGCCGCGCCGGCGCCGCCGGTGACGTCGAGCATGGGTGTCAGGTCGATCGGGCCGCGGATCGGGGCGTCCAGCATCAGGGCCAGCTGGTTCTCCAGATCGGTGCGCGCGATCTTCACGGCGATGATCCGGCAGTCGCCGTCCCACTTGTCGATGACGGTGTTCCCGGTCGGTCCGAAGACGGCGGCGCAGGCGGCGGTGGCCAGCTGCGGCGCGGCGTTGCCCTGGTGGAAGGCCATGTCGCCGTGCAGCGGCATGTTCACGTGGTAGTAGCCGAGTTCCCCGGCCCGGATCCGGACGTCGACGCCGAAGCGCAGGTCGCCGACGGTGACGGAGTCGTCGCCACCGACCGCGAAGGACGCCGTCCAGCCTGGTCGCGGCGTGAGTACGTCGACGTCCAATGTGTAGAAGTAATGGTTCAAGACCTGGTGGGCCTGGTCGACGTCACGGATCGCGTGAGTTACGGGTAACACGCGGTACAGCTTGACGTTTCAATTGACGCCTTGCCAACCGGAGATTGCCGGCCGTGATCACTCCGCGCCGGTTCTGGCCTGAGAAAACGTAGATCGAAGCAGGTCGTTGTGAATGCCGACACGTGTGACCACCCGAACAGCGCCTGGCCACGGCTATGGCCTAGCCTCCTAGGATGAACTAGAGGGTGTGGCCACTGTGACGGCGCGTCGGCGGCGGGAACGCGGCTGGTTATAGTTGCTCGGCGAGTGACCGGGAATCAGGCGCATCCATCCGCGGGGGAGCGGGTGTGAAAGCGCGGTCACCCGCCAGGCGCCGAGCGGGGGCCCGGGCCGAGGGGGAGGGAATCTGTGATGTCGCAGCAGCCTGCGCCGTCCATCGAGACCTCCAACCGCATTTTCACGCTGCCCAATGTGATCAGCTTCCTGCGGCTGCTCGGCGTGCCGCTCTTCCTCTACCTGCTGCTCGTCGCGGAGCACGACATCGCCGCGGTGATCGTGCTGGCGATCGGCGGCTCGACCGACTGGGTCGACGGTTACCTGGCCCGCCGGATGAATTCGGTGAGCCGCCTCGGTGAGCTGCTCGACCCGTTCGCGGACCGGCTCTACATCCTGGCCACGCTCGTCGGGTTCACGGTTCGTGAGGTCGTCCCGCTGTGGCTGACCGCCGCACTGCTGGCCCGCGAGGTGGTGCTCGCCGTCGCGCTGCTGGTGCTGCGCCGCCATGGGTACGGCCCGCCGCCGGTCCACTACGTCGGCAAGACCGGCACGTTCCTGCTGCTCGCCGCGTTCCCGATCATCCTGCTGGCGAAAGCGGTGCCGTCCTGGGAGTCCTGGGCGTACCCGACCGGCTGGGGCCTGGCCTGGTGGGCACTCGGGCTGTACTGGGCGGCAGCGGCTCTCTATCTGGTCCAGGCGGCCCAAATCCTGCGCGCTGACCGAGAAAATCCGCACGTCGGCCGGGAGACGCCGTGACGGTTCCGGACCCGGACGGCGCTTCCACCGGCAAGCGCACCTACGGCCCCGACTTCCTGACCGCGCTGTTCCAGAACCCGCTCGACCCCGGTTACGCCGACGCGGCAGCCCGCAAGGCCGAGGGCCGTGGCCGCACCGGCACGGCCCGGCAGATCGCCTCCGGTTCGACCGCGCTGATGCTGCTGGTGATCGGTTTCCTGCTGGTGGTGGCCTATCGGCAGACGGTCGCCGAGGAGCCGGCCCGCACGGTGGCCCGCGACGAGCTGATCGAGCAGGTGGAGAACCGGCGCGACGAGACCGCCGAGCTGCAGGGCCGCGCCGACGAGCTGGCGGCGAAGGTCGCCACGCTGCGCGAGCAGAAACTGAGCGGTGAGGCCCTGGCGCAGCTGCGTGACCTGGAGGCGGCCACCGGCTTCGCCGCGGTGCACGGCAACGGCGCGAAGATCACCCTGGCGGACGGTCCGACGACGGTGGACCCGGTGACCGGCGAGCGCCGCACCGAGAGCCGGGTGAAGGACACCGACCTGCAGCTCGCGACGAACGCGCTGTGGAGTGCCGGCGCCGAGGCGATCTCCATCAACGGTCAGCGGCTCACCGCCACGTCGACGATCCGTCAGGCCGGCGAGGCGATCCTGGTCAACGTGCAGCCGGTCGCCACTCCGTACGAAGTGGTGGCGATCGGTCCGGGTGACCTGGCCGGCGACTTCACGTCCGGGTACGCCGGGCACTTCTTCGAGACCCTGGTCGCGCGGTACGGCATGTCGTTCGACGCGGCCGGGGTGAAAAACGTGACGCTGGACGCGGCGACCGAGCTGAAACTGCGGGTCGCGACTCCCAGCACTCCTTCCTCCAGCACCCCCGTGCCCGCGCCGTCGGGCTCTGCGTCGGAAGGCGGCCGATGATCGCCGTACTTGCCCTGCTCGCCGGTGTCCTGCTGGGCATCGTCTTCCATCCGGCCGTGCCTCCGGAGCTGGTGCCCTATCTGCCGATCGCGGTGGTGGCGGCGCTGGACGCGGTCTTCGGCGGGGTGCGCGCCAAGCTGGACGGGATCTTCGACGACAAGCAGTTCGTCGTGTCGTTCATCTCCAACGTGCTGGTGTCGGCGCTGATCGTCTACGTCGGTGATCAGCTCGGTGTGGGTGGTCAGCTGTCCACCGGCGTCGTCGTCGTGCTCGGCGTGCGGATCTTCGGTAATGTCGCGGCAATTCGCCGGCACCTGTTCCGGGCCTGAGACGACTGTGGGCTGAGACGACTATGGGACTGCGATGACCGACCGCGAGGACGACGTGAAGGACCCGGCGGAGCCCCTGGCAGCCGAGCCCACAGTTGACCTGACTCGATCGGGTGAAGCTGTGAACCTTCCGGAGCAAGCAGCCGAGCCTGCTTCCGGCGTACCCAAAAGTGATCTTGATCCCTCGGAGAGCGAGACCGTCGCGCCGAGCGCGACCAACGACCAAGATCAAGAGCCAGATCCAGAGCCAGGCCCATTGGGTACGGAAGAAGCGAAGCGATCCTCGCGCCGCCCCGCACCCGCCGGGACCCTGATCTGGGTGTTGCTCGCGCTGCTCGGGTTCAGCCTGGTGGTGCAGCTGCGCAGCAACGACGCCGACCACGGGCTGGCGACGGCGCGGCAGGAGGACCTGGTCCGGATCCTCAGTGACCTGGAGGCGCAGGACAGCCGGCTGCTGTCCGAGATCCAGGCCCTGGAGACGACCCGGCAACAGCTCTCGTCGGGCGTTCAGGGCCGGGAAGCGGCCCTGGCGGAGGCGAGCAAGCGCAGCGAGGAGCTGGGTCTGCTGGCCGGAACCGTGCCGGGGCAGGGCGCCGGGCTGGAGATCACCCTGACCAAGGTGAAGGCGTCCGACATTCTCAACACCGTTCAGGAGCTGCGGGGTTCCGGCGGTGAGGTGATGCAGTTGAGCGGCGATAACGGCGTCGCCGTGCGGGTCGTCGCGGCGACCTATTTCGTGGACGCCCAGGGTGGGGGAATCCTCGCTGATGGCGAGCATCTGACGGGTACGTTCCGTCTTCTGGTGATCGGTCCCGCCGGAACGATGAGTACCGCGCTGCAGATCCCGGGCGGGGTGGTGGCGTCGGTGAAGAACGACGGCGGTAGCGTGACCATGGACTCGCGCTCCATGGTCGAAGTGACCGAGGTGCGTAAGGCGACAGCCTTGCAGTACGCGCGTCCGGTTTCGTGATTAACGGAGGAAGCGTTGATTCCTGAGGATCTGCGGTACACCGCGGAGCACGAGTGGGTCGCCGGTGACGGCAGCGGCCCTGTGCGGGTGGGCATCACCCATTTCGCGCAGGACGCGCTCGGTGACATCGTCTTCGTGCAGCTGCCCGACGAGGGCACGGTGGTGCAGGCGGGTGACTCGCTCGGTGAGATCGAGTCGACGAAGAGCGTCTCGGAGATCTACGCGCCGATAGCGGGAACCGTCGTGGCGAAGAATGCGACCCTCGCCGACGAGCCGGAAATCATCAACGGCGAGCCGTACGCGGCGGGCTGGCTGGTGGAGATCGCCCCGGATGACCCGGCGGTGCTCGATTCGCTTCTCGACGCCGCGGCGTACCGGGCGCTCACCGAGAGCTGATAAAGCCTATATCGGCCTCCGCGAGTCTTGTTGCCTCGCGATATTGGCGCTGACTAGGCTCGCGAAGCACACGAAGAACTGTTATTCCTTTGAAACCGATAGTCGTGCGTCGGGCTGTAATCGGCCGCGGCGACCAACTGATCCGTGAGGTGGTCCGATGACGCGCCCAGACGACGAGTTTCCCCCACTCGACGTCACGTCCACGCTGAACCTTGGCGCCCTTGACGAGGTGCTCGAGGGACCCGAGACCGACGTGGTGCCGAGCCGGATGTCCGGTTCGCTGCCGCCCGGTATGGCGCTGCTGGTGGTCCGCCGTGGCCCGAACGCGGGTGCCCGGTTCCTGCTGGATCACGACGTGACGACCAGTGGACGGCACCCGGACAGTGACATCTTCCTCGACGACGTGACGGTTTCGCGCCGCCACGCCGAGTTCCACCGTGACGGCGGCACGTTCACCGTTCGCGACGTCGGCTCGCTCAACGGTACGTATGTGAACCGGGAGCGCGTCGAGGCCGCGACGCTGAGCAACGGTGACGAGGTCCAGATCGGCAAGTTCCGGCTGGTCTTCATCGCCGGCCCGCGACCGGAGGGCGAGGGCGGCCGGGCGTGAACCCGTCGGGGGCGGCCGCGCGTGACCCCGGGGCTTCGGGCCCCGCGGGCGGGCGTGAGGGTGCGCTGATGAGCATCGGGGAGGTGCTGGCACATTTGCGCACCGAGTTCCCCGACACCACGATCTCGAAGTTGCGGTTCCTGGAGGCGGAGGGTCTTGTCGACCCGCAACGCACCGCCTCCGGGTACCGCAAGTACTCGTGGAACGACGTGGCCCGGCTGCGTTTCGTGCTGACCGCGCAGCGGGACCAGTACCTCCCGCTGCGCGTCATCCGCGAGCAGCTGGACCGTCTGGAGCAGGAACCGGCGGTGCCGCAGCGGCCCACGCTGGTGGCGGTGGGCACCCAGCGCCCGGCCGACCCGGCGGACACCCGCATCCCCAAGGACGACCTGATCGAACGCACCGGTGTGGACGAGGCGGTGCTGGCCGAGCTTGAGCAGATCGGTCTGGTCACCGCACGCCCGCCGGGCTGGTACGACGCCGACGCGGTGATCATCGTGGAGGCTGTGGTCGGGCTCGGCCGCTACGGTCTGGAGGCGCGTCACCTGCGCGCGTTCCGCAACGCCGCGGACCGGGAAGTGGGCCTGTTCACACAACTGCTGGCGCCGATGGCGCGTCAGCAGGACCCGGCAGCCCGGGCTCGGGCCGCCGAGACAGCACGTGACCTGCAAGCGCTCTCGCAGCGATTGCACGCGGCTCTCGTTCGCTCCGGCCTGCGCGGCGAACTGGGTCGTTGACCCGGTTCGGCCTACCCTTTGCGGGGTGTCCCGCACTCCTCGGATACCAGGGGTGTGCGTGTACCGTGCAGATGATGGGGCGGCTGGAACCACAGCGGCGACAAAACAACGACACGGAGGCGGGCGGTGCGCGAGCTGAGCGTGGTCGGGGTCCGGGTGGAGCTGCCCAGCAACCAGCCGATCGTTCTGCTGCGGGAGGTCGACGGCGATCGTTACCTTCCGATCTGGATCGGGGCGGTCGAGGCGACCGCTATCGCGTACGAGCAGCAGGGGGTCAAGCCGGCTCGTCCGCTGACCCACGACCTGCTGCGGGACATCCTCGCCGCGCTGGACGCGCCGCTGAAGGCTGTCGAGATCACCGAGCTGAAGGACAACGTCTTCTACGCCGATCTGCTGATCGGCGAGGACCTGCGTGTGTCGGCCCGGCCGAGTGACTCGATCGCCCTGGCGCTGCGCGTGGGCGCGCCGATCCGCTGTGCGGACGAGGTGCTCACCGAGGCCGGCATCGTCATCCCGGACGAGCAGGAGGACGAGGTGGAGAAATTCCGCGAGTTCCTCGACCAGGTCCGCCCGGAGGACTTCGCGGGCTGACGTGGTCCGCGTGGCCCAGCTATCGAAGCTCGCCGACGGATTCCCTCGCTCGCACGCGGCGTGTCGTGCGGTTACCTCCATGTTTCCGCCGTGACTGAGATATACGCTCATGAAGTCCAGGTGAACTGGCACATCGCCTAGATTCGTTCATGGGCAGGGGAGGTAATCGCGTGCACGAGCAGCCCCTTGAAGGCCCTCTCGTCGGCGAGGACGGCTCGGTCGGGTACCGCGGGGTCACGGCTTGTCAGGCCGTGGGTATCAGTTACCGGCAACTCGACTACTGGGCTCGGACCACACTGGTCGTTCCGAGCGTGCGGGACGCCACCGGCTCCGGCACTCAGCGGCTCTACTCCTTCCGGGACCTGGTGGTCCTCAAAGTCGTGAAGCGGCTGCTGGACGCGGGCGTCTCACTGCAGAACATCCGCCGGGCGATCGAGACGCTGCGCTCTCGCGGCGTGGACGACCTCGCGGAGATCACCCTGATCTCGGACGGGACGACGGTGTACGAGTGCCGCTCCCCGGAGGAGGTCGTCGATCTGCTCCAGGGTGGGCAGGGCGTGTTCGGCATCGCGATCGGCGGCGCCTTCAAGGAGATCCAGGGTTCGCTGTCGCACCTGCCGGCCGAGCCGGCGATGCCGCAGCCGCTGGACGCCATCCCCGAGCCCAGCGGGAACGACGAGCTGGCAGCCCGCAGGGCCCGGCGCCGCGCCGGATGACGGACACCCCGACCGCCCGGCACCCGCGCGCGTACGCCAGTTCCGCGTCTTTTCAGGCCTGGTCGATGAAGGCCAGCGAGGTGGACGCGAACAGCGGGGAGTCGACCAGGTTGTAGTGGGTCAGGCCCGGCAGAATGGCGAGGGCGTGACCGCCCTTGGGCCGGCCCTCGCCCATCCAGCCGCCGTCGCGCAGACCGCCGTCGAGCAGGCCGAAGACCTCGACGAAGTGGCTCGGCGGGCACATGTCCGCGTCGGCCGCCATGATCAGTGTCGGCACCTGCAGGCCGCGGACCTCCTCGGTGAAGTCGAAGTCCTTCGCCATCGACTCGCCGATCTTGTCGAGCAGGCGGGGGAAGTCCTCCGGGCGCGGCGCGACCCGCTGGTACAGCTCGTACATCGGGGTCTCCTTCATGAACTCGGCGGCCGCGCCGGTGACCTGGCCCTGCTGCTCCAGCATCTCCGGATAGGTGGCGCTGCGCCGGATCCCGGCCGAGGCGACGACGGCCCGGCGCACCTTCTGCGGGTGCCGGATCGCGACCTGCAGGGCGACACCGCCGCCGAGCGAGAAACCGACAACGTCCGGGTTCTCCAGGCCGAGGTGGGTGATCAGCGCGGCGATGTCGTCACCCATGGCCGGGATCTCGATCGGCCGGTCGATGTCCGCGGTGCGGCCGTGCCCCTGCAGGTCCGGGAGGATCACCTGATGGTTCGCGGCGAACAGGTCCAGGATCGGGCCGAACATCTCACCGGAGCCCAGGCCGCCGTGCAGCAGAACCAGCGGGCGTCCCTCGCCGTGGATCTCGTAGTAGAGGTTGATGCCGTTGACGTCCGCGTAAGCCATGACCGTTCCCTTTCGTTTTCCTCTGTTGCCGGGGTAGACCGCCAGGGTGGCGCGAACTCATCGGAGGTGGCGGAAGAATTTGGAATTCGACTAGGTTCGGCAGCGTGACCGACATCGAGACGCAGCTCGAGACCTTCCGGCCCGAGCTCACCGGGTACTGCTACCGGATGCTCGGCTCCTCCTTCGAGGCCGAGGACGCGGTGCAGGACACGATGATCCGCGCCTGGAAAGGATTCGGCGGCTTCGAGGGCCGTTCGGCGCTGCGCTCCTGGCTCTACCGCATCGCGACGAACGTCTGCCTCACCATGCTGGGCAGCGCGCAGCGGCGGGTGCGCCCGATGGATCTGACCCCGGCCGGTTCCGGCTCCGCGACCAACCCCGGCGAGCCCCGGCCCGACCAGATCTGGGTGGGGCCGGTTCCGGACGAGAGGATCTTCGAGGGTACGGATCCCGCGCACCTGATCGCCGAACGAGAGTCGATCCGGCTGGCCTTCGTGGCGGCACTGCAACACCTGCCACCACGGCAGCGGGCGGTGCTGATCCTTCGCGAGGTGCTCGCCTGGTCGGCGCAGGAGGTGGCCGACCTGCTCGACTCGACGGTCGCCGGCGTGAACAGCGCCCTGCAGCGGGCCCGGTCCACGATCGCCGCGGCCGACCTGACGGCGTCGGCGTACCAGCCGCTCGACGCCGACCAGCGGGCGCTGCTCGCGCGGTACGTGCAGGCGTTCGAGGCGTACGACCTGACGGCGCTGACGTCGCTGCTGCACGAGGACGCCACCCTGTCGATGCCGCCGCTGCCGCTCTGGCTGCGCGGCCACGACGACATCACCGCGTGGATGTCCGGCACCGGCTCCGGCTGCCGGGGCTCGCGCCTGCTGCCCACTGTCGCCAACGGGATGCCGGCGTTCGGGCAGTACCGGGCGGCCGTGTCCGGCGAGGGTCACGAGCCGTGGGCGCTGATCGTCCTGGAGCTGTCCGGCGGGCGGATCGCGGCCGTGAACAACTTCCTCGACACCGCCCGTCTGTTCCCGCTCTTCCATCTGCCGGCGAGGCTGAACTGAGCGTTACCGGTGACCGCCTTCGCCCGGGGCCAGCAGGGCCTCGGTCAGGCCGAGCAGGCCGATCAGCCGGCGCAGTTCGGGGCTGGGGTCGCGGACGTGCAGCTGCCACCCGTACCCGATGGTGGTGAGCCGCAGCCGGGCGACGGCCTCGACCACCGCGAGGCCGGGCCGTTCCGGGCCGGTGACCTCGCAGATCACCACTCCCGGCGGCCGGCCGCGCAGCAGTGCCGCGAGATCGGCGCAGAGCAACGGGATCTCCGCGCGGCCGACCCCCGCGCCGACCGGGAATATCGTCGCCATGACCGGTATGACCGGCGGCGGACCCGGAACTCATCGGTCTGGGCAAAACTCTCTTTCCGGATCTATAGGCTGAATTTCTCTGTCCTAGGACCGCTGTGAAGGAGATCGACATGCTCGTCCGGCGCATCGCCACCACCCTCGGACTGGCCGGGGCCCTGCTCGCGCCCGCCACCGCGGCCCAGGCCGATCCGGACGTCTCGGCCCGCGACGCCTCCTATCTCAAGACGGCGCACCAGGTGAACCTCGCCGCGATCGAGGTCGGCCGGATCGCCTGGTTCAAGAGCACCGACAAGAAGCTGAAGGACGTGGCCGCCTCTTACATGCGCGACCACATCAAGCTCGACGGCGACCTCTCCGAACAGGCCCGGCGCCTGCGCGTCGCGCTGCCGTCGACGCCGAGTGCCGAGCAGCAGGCGCTGGCGAAGCGGTACCAGGCCAGCGGGGGAGCGGCGTTCGAGCCGTTGTTCGTGTCCACCCAGCTCACCGCCAATGCGGAGGCGCTGAAACTGGCCGAGGGGCAGGCTAGTCAGGGCGACGACCCGGCGCTGAAGGAGCTGGCGAAGAAATCCACCCCGGTCCTGGAGAGCCACCGGAGCCAGCTGCGCGCCGTCGACTGACCGGTGACCGCAGCCGCTGACAGGGCGAGCGGGTCGCGGGTGTGTGTCGATTTTGGGGGCGTAGCGAACCCGAAGTCGACACACTCGTCGGGGCTGCGCGGTCAGCCCGTCAGCCAGTCGGCCAGCCAGCAAGTCGGCCAGCCAGCAAGTCGGTCGGTCAGTCTGTCAGCGCGGATCGGCCGGTCACTGTGGGGCGGCGGGGTGGTTCGATTAGAGGGCGGCGTAGTCGCGCTGGGGGGTTACGGTGATGGACTTCTCGACCGTGATGGCGTGCCAGAGGCAGAACATCGCGACCGTCCAGACCTTGCGGGAGCGGTCGGCCTCGCCGCGGCGGTGCTCGGCGAGCAGGCCCCGGGCGTAGTTCAGGTCGAGCAGGTGACCGGCCTGGGACGTCGCCATCAGGTCGTCTGCCCAGTCGCCGATCTGGCCTTTCAGCCACAGCCTCGTCGGGGTCGGGAAGCCCAGCTTGGCCCGGTCGCGGACCGACTCCGGGACGATGCCCTTCATCGCTTCGCGGAAGGCGTGTTTCGTCGAGCGGGAGCCGGCCGGGAGTTTCAGCTCCGTCGGCAGGCCGGCGGCGGACGCGTAGACCTGCTGGTCGAGGAACGGGACCCGGAGTTCCAGGCTGTGTGCCATCGACATCCGGTCGGCCTTGACCAGGATGTCGCCGGGCAGCCAGGTGTGCAGGTCGACGTACTGCATCGAGGCCACGTCGTCGACGTCGGCGGTCTCGGCGTACAGGCGGGCGGTGATGTCGGTGTGCGGCTGGGCGGTGAAGCGGAGCAGGCGGGCCTTCTCCTCGGGGGTAAAAATCCTGGCATTTCCGTAATATCGCTGCTCGATCGGGGTGGTTCCGCGTTCCAGGAACGACCGGCCACGCACCCCCTCGGGCAGCACGTCGGCGAGGTGCCGCAGGCCGCGTTTCACGCCCGGCGGCAGTTTGTCCACGCCGGCCAGCGACAGCGGCTCCCGGTAGATGCGGTACCCGCCGAAGAGCTCGTCCGAGCCCTCGCCGGAGAGCACCACGGTGACGTGCCGCGACGCGGTCTGCGCCAGGAAGTACAGCGGGATCAGCGACGGGTCGGCGATCGGGTCGTCCAGCAGCTGCACGATTCGCGGCAGGGCCGCCAGGACGTCCTCATCCGAGACGACGGTGGGCGTCAGGCGTACCCCTAGCTGGCCGGCGGTGTCGGCAGCGACCTCGATCTCGCTGTATCCACTGGCGGCGAAGCCGGCGGTGAAGGCGTGGATGTCCGGCTTCTCCCGGGCGGCCAGCGCGACGATCGCCGAGGAGTCCACGCCGCTGGAGAGGAACGTGCCGACCGGCACGTCGGCGTGCAGGTGGCGGCGCACGCTGGCGGTCAGCGCGTCCTGGATCGCCTGGTACGCCGCCTGTGGCTGAACATGCAACGGACGCAGCGACGGCTTGAACCAGCGATGCACGCGTACCCCGCCGCCCGGGGTCCAGACCAAGCGGTGGCCCGGCGGCAGCCGCCGGATGTGCCGGTGCAGGGTGAGCGGGTCGGGCACGTACTGGAACGTCAGATAGTGGGCGAGCGCGTCGGTGTCGAGTGCCGCGCCGGCCGGTGCGGCGAACGGGTCCAGGGCCTTGCGCTCGCTGGCCAGGTGCAGGCCGTCGGCAGTCTCCAGCAGGTAGAGCGGCTTGATCCCGAACGCGTCCCGGGCGGCGTGCAGCGTGCCGGTGCGGTGGTCGTACGCCACGAAGGCGAACATCCCGCGCAGCCGGGGCAGCGCGGCCTCACCCCAGTAGTGGAAGGCCGCTGCCAGGACCTCGGAGTCGCCGTCGGTCTCGAAAGTGGCGCCGTGCGAGCGGATCAGGTCGGCGCGCAGCTCCCGGTAGTTGTAGATCTCGCCGTTGAAGACGACGGTCCAGCGTCCGGCGTAGTGCAGCGGCTGCGCCGACAGCTCACGGTCGATGATCGCGAGGCGGTTGAAGCCGAAGGCGTACCCGTCGCCGTACTCGATCCGGGTGTCGTCCGGCCCCCGGTGCCGCATCGTCGCGAGTGCGGCGCTGAAGGCGGCGGCGGTGCCCGCATCCGGCGGCCCCGCGTCGGGCCGGCTGCTGACGAA
The DNA here is from genome assembly GCF_003259845.1 of Actinoplanes lutulentus. GTDB lineage: Bacteria > Actinomycetota > Actinomycetes > Mycobacteriales > Micromonosporaceae > Actinoplanes > Actinoplanes lutulentus. The sequence goes on along the minus strand of NZ_QLMJ01000018.1, from coordinate 151,911 downwards.
AGCACTCAGTCCGCACATGGAAGCCTCCACAGGTAAAGGGAAGGCGACCGTAGGACTGTGGTTGTGAAGAACCTGTGCGGTTCCGGCCCGGATCCGGGTTCGCACCGGAACTCGCGGTGGTTCTTCATCAGAACCTGACATTTCTTGGGCATCGTTGCGAGGACCAGCCAGAATGCGAGCCGTGACCGCCCGCATCCTCGTTGCCGACGACGACCCGAAGCACGCCCAGCTGATCCGCCTCTACCTGGAGCGCGAGGGGCATCAGGTGCTGACGGTCGGCGACGGCCGGGCGGCGCTGGAGCAGGCCCGCGCCCGTAAGCCGGACCTGATCGTGCTGGACGTGATGATGCCGCTGGTCGACGGCTTGGACGTGTGCCGGATCCTGCGGGCCGAGTCGGACGTCGCGATCGTCATGGTGACCGCCCGCTCGGCGGAGAACGACATGCTGCTCGGCCTCGACATCGGCGCCGACGACTACCTCGCGAAGCCGGTGAGCCCGCGCGAGCTGACCGCTCGGATCCGGGCGCTGTTGCGGCGAGCCAGGAACAACACCGACAGCGAGGTGCTGCGCGCCGGTGACCTGGAGGTGGACGGCCCGCGTTTCGAGGTCCGCGTCGCGGGCGAGCCGGTACGGCTGACCGCGAAGGAGTTCGGGATCCTGGAGCTGCTGGCCCGCGAGCCGGGGCGGGTCTTCACCCGCGCGCAGATCCTGGACAAGGTGTTCGGCTTCGAGAACGACGTCTCCGACCGCACGGTCGACGCCCACGTGGTCAACCTCCGGCGCAAGATCGAGAAGGATCCGGCCGATCCCCGGTACGTGCAGACGGTCTACGGCCGGGGTTACCGGATGGCCGAGCAGTGACGTTCCGGGTCCGGATCTTCCTGCTCGTGCTGGTCGTCGCGGTGACCGCGATCGGCGCGACGGCCTGGCTGACGATCAGCCTCACCACCCGGGAGGCGGCCCGGGTCGACCGGGCCCGGGACCGGCACGAGGCGGCGATCGTCGACGAGATCCGCCGGTTCGGCATCCAGCGAGGGCAGTGGGCCGGCATCGACGGGGTGGTCGCGGACCTGGCGGAGAGCACCGGGCTGCACATCCGGGTGGAGACGACGAGCGACACGGTGCTGACCGATTCCGATAATTTGCTGGGGCGGGCAGCCGGGCCGATCCAGCTGCTGTCCCGCCAGGTCCAGCCGGTGCCGGCGCTGGACCCGCTGATCGTCAGCGCCGCCGACCAGATGGCGATGGCGGCGGTGCTGTCCGGTGCGGCGCCGGACCCGGTGATCCGCAAGATCCGCCCGGCCGCGACACCGGCGGCGCCCGTCCTGGCGGCCGACCTGTTCGCGCCGATCCCGCCCGGTGAACCCGACGCGCAGGCCCTCTACCAGCTCGCGCAGTACCGGGCCGCGCTGGTGAAGGTCCGGTGCATGGCCGAGCACGACGCCTGGTCGCCGGCGCTCGCGACGATCACCTCGCCGTACCTGGACCCGGAACAGCTGAGTGCCGAGCCGTCCTGCCGGGCCGCGGCAAACAACCGGGTCCGCGGCGACACCGCCTGGCGGGACAGCCTGTGGACGGAACTGTCCAGCTGCCGGCTGATGATGTTCGCGTACGACGAATGCCTCACCGAGAGGTTCGCCCAGGGCGCGCTGAGCACGTCGGCCGTACCCGTGGAGATCTTCTTCGGCGCGCCGGGTGATCCGGACCTCTCGCAGCTGAGCCGGCAGGCCGGGTACGGCGTGGCCGGCGTCGTGGTGGTCGCGGCGCTCGGAACCGCGTGGATCGCCCGCCGGGTGAGCCGCCCGGTGCACCTGCTCACCGGCGCGTCGCTGCAGCTCGCGGCGGGCCGGCTGGACGTGCGGGTGCCGCAGGGTGGCGGCGACGACCTGGACCGGCTCTCCGCCTCGTTCAACTCGATGGCCGAGGCGCTGCAGCGCAGCGAGGAACGCCAGCGCCGGCTCATCGCCGATGTCGCCCACGAGCTGCGTACGCCCCTGTCCAACCTGCGCGGATATCTCGAAGGCCTGGCCGACGGCGTGATCGAGCCGAGCCCGGAGATCTTCGCCTCGCTGCACGAGGAGACGCTGCTGCAGCGCCGCATCCTCGACGACCTGCAGGTTCTCGCCCTGGCCGAGGCCGGCGACCTGGACTACACCCCGGTCCCGGTCGACCTGTCCGAACTGGCCGCCACCGCCGCGACCGTGCACCGCGCGGTCGCCGACAACGCCGGCGTGGAACTCGTCGTGGACGCACCCGATCCGGTCGAGGTCCGCGCCGATCCGGATCGCACCCGCCAGGTGCTCGGCAACCTGCTCAGCAACGCGATCCGCTACACCGACGCGGGCGGGCGCGTGGAGATCTCGGTGGCGCGCGATGCGCATGGCGCATTTCTCTGGGTACGGGATACCGGCGTCGGCATGACACCGGAAGAGGTGACCAGGGTCTTCGACCGTTTCTGGCGGGCGGATCCGGCGAGGCAGCGTGCGACCGGGGGATCGGGGCTGGGGCTGACGATCGCCCGCCGGATAGTCGCCGACCAGGGCGGGACGCTGGTGGCGGAGAGCACCCCGGACCTCGGCACCACCTTCACCGTGCGTCTGCCGGCGCCCTGATCTGGGAAACTCCGACCCCCGCGACGCCGCCGGGGTGATCACCAGGCACGATCGTCGCGACCCGTGAACATCGGAAGGACCTGACGATCGTGTCTTTGACCCAGCACGCCCCCGCACTGCCGGCCGAGGTGCCCGCCGCCGCTGACCAGGCTGTCCTGATCGTGCACGGCAAGGACCGGACCGGGATCGTCGCGGCGATCAGCGCGGTGCTCGGCAAGCACGACGCGAACATCGTGTCGCTGGACCAGCACTCGGACAACCCGCACGGCGGCGCCTTCTTCCAGCGGACGGTGTTCAGCAAGCCCGGTCTCAAGGCGGCCCTGCCGGCGATCGAGGAGGACCTGCGGGAGCAGCTCGAAGCCGGTTTCGACCTGGAGTACACGCTGCGGGATCTTTCCGTACCCAAGCGGGTTGCGATCTTTGCCTCTAAGGACGGTCACTGTCTGCTGGATCTGCTCTGGCGGCACCGGCGCGGCGACCTGCCGATCAACGTGGCGATGGTCGTCTCCAACCACCCGGACCTGGCTGACGAGGTGCGCTCGTTCGGTGTGCCGTTCTTTCACGTGCCGTCGCAGGGGCCGGACAAGTCGGCGGCCGAGGCGCAGCACCTGCGGCTGCTGGCCGGCAACGTCGACTTCGTGATCCTGGCGCGGTACATGCAGATCCTGTCCGGTGATTTCATCGAGCGCGCCGGTGTGCCGATCATCAACATCCACCACAGCTTCCTGCCGGCGTTCATCGGCGCGGGACCGTACGCCAAGGCCAAGCAGCGCGGCGTGAAGCTGGTCGGGGCGACCGCGCACTACGTGACCGAGGACCTGGACGAGGGCCCGATCATCGAGCAGGACGTGGTCCGGGTGAACCACGCGCACACCGTCGCCGAGCTGCAGCGGCACGGCGCCGACGTGGAGCGGGCGGTGCTGTCGCGGGCCGTGCACTGGCACGCCGAGGACCGGGTCATCCGGCACGGCAACCACACGATCGTCTTCCCCTAAGACCTAAGACCTAAGACCTAGGGCCTAGGCCCTAGGTCTTAGGCAGGAGAACGCTGATCACCTTCTCCAGGGGCTCGGCGAGCTGGTCGGAGTCGGCGGCGGCGAGTGGTTGCAGCCCCGCCGACCGCAGGATCACCGCGCCCAGTGCGGTGGCGAGCACGATCTGCGCGTTGAGCAGCACCTTCGGGTCGTCCGGTTCGCTGCCGGCCGCCGCGGCGAGCCGCCGCGCGAGCGACCCGAGGGTGTCCAGCCGGATCCGCTCGGCCGTCTCGTCGCCGGACGATCGCAGCAGGAGCAGCAGCTGGTTCGCCTCCTTCGGCTGCGAGATCGCCATCTTCTCGGCGAGCATCCGTGGCGCGTCCTCCAGCGGCAGGTTCTCGAAGACGCTCTGCTTGAGGTCGTCGACGGTCCCGCGCAGGCAGGCCCGGAACAGGCCCTCTTTCGACTCGAAATATCGGCTGATCAGCGCCACGTTCACCCCGGCGTCGGTGGCGATGTCGCGGACCGAGGTCGCCGCGTACCCATCAGCCGCGAACCGGCGCCGGGCGGCCTCCAGCAGCAGCTGCCGGGTGGCGGCCGCGTCCCGGCGTCGCACGGGTGAAGTCATGCCGCCAGCTTACCGATCCCCAAGATCAGGTAAACAATCGTTGACCTAGTGCGGCCACCGGCGGTCCACGTGGGCGGGTTCGTAGGCGGCGAGCCTCGACGGCGGCCCCCGGCGGCTGACGCGTGGTCGCGGCGCCCGGCCTCGGGGCGCGTTCACACTCGCCGCGAGATGCTCCTGAAGCAGCACGTGCCGGAACTGGTAGACGGCGCCGGCCCGGCGCAGCACACCGCGTCGGTGGGCGTCGGCGAGGAAACGGTTCAGCCGCCATGGCAGCCGTCCACGAACGGCGAGGCGCAGGTGTGTCAGACGGAATCGCAGTGCGCGAAGCCCGCCGTTGGACAGCGCGCCCGTGCCGCCGTACACCACGGCCCCGGCCAGGCCGGCGATCAGTGGGGGCGAGCCGGTCATGACGGCCGCGGCGGCCCACAGGATGCCGTTCGGCAGCGCGTGCGCCAGCGACTGGACGGCGATGAGCCGGCGCAGGTCGGTCAGTGAGTCGAGGGGCACGGGCCGGTACGAGCGAATCGGCGGCAGCACCGACCACACGGCGGTCGCGCCCAGGCCGGCGACACCGGCGAGCAGGGCCGCGTCCCATGCTCCGGTGAGCATCCCGGTCACGGCCGCGCAGCCCACGATCGAGAGCGCCCGGGACGCGAGGAACCTCGGGTGGCGATACATCGGGAGGTAGTACTCGTCGGGCCACGCGCCGACCGGCCGGCGGGCCCACAGTACGCCGCGGGCGGCGGCGGCCACGGCGGCCGATCCGGCGGTGAACGCGGCGGCCAGGACCAGGTCCGGCGCCGCCCGGTTCGCGGCGGCAGCGGCACCGGCCGCCACGAGACCGATCAGCAGCGCGGCGGCGGTCGTCGTCAGGAACCGCGTCAGCCGCGGGCGGGCGGCGAGCAGCGCGGCGTCGAACTGCCACCAGCGCACGTCCCGGCTGTGCCGGCGGTCCAGCGCGTACGCGATGGTGCCCGTCCACCGGCCCGGCCGTGGACCGTAGACGGTGCTCAGATAGCGGCTCATCAGCAGGCCGGCGACCTCCTCAGGGGTGGACGACGCGAGCAGATCGGCGGGGTTCGTCCCGGCGCCTCGATAGGTGATCCTCGCCAGCGAGACCATCAGCGGCGTGGAGAGCACCTCGGCCAGCGGGCCGCCGGGATGTGCGCGCAGATGATCGAAGACCTCCGCCCACCGGTCACGTGTCGTCTCCGGGTACGACAGGAAGCGGATCGCCGCCTTCGGGGTCACCGGCTCGAGCTCCACGACGGCGGCCTTCGTGAGCACGATCGCGCTGCGGGACACCGCTTCCTCGTACTCGATCGCCCGGCAGGTCACCACCAGCGGGTGTCCGGCGGAGGCGTAGCGGTCCAGCACGTCCAGCGCGCGGTCGACGTCGCGCAGCTCGTCGAGGCCGTCCAGCACCGGCAGGATCAGCCCGCGTTCGAGCAGCTGGCCGGCGAGCGTGCCGGGGTTGCCGTGCGGCGACAGCACCGCTGCGTAATCCTCGGCCAGCCGACGGGACACGTACGCGTTCACGGGTTCGTTCGGATCCCACTCGCTGATGGCGAGCAGCAGCGGGACCGGGCCGGCGGCTTCGCGCGTACCCAAGAGGGCGAGAGTGAGCAGAAGTGCGAAGCCGGACTTTCCCGAGCCTGGCGCGCCCAGGACCACGAGCTGACGGTGCCGCAGGCACCGGAAGGCCGTCAGGATGTCCTCGTTCAAGGCGTCCGTCGACCCGCGAAGCGGGAACTCCTGCCAGGTGGACGAACCGAGGACGGTGGATCGGCCGGCGGCGGGGCGGCCCGTCGAGGACCAGGAGACCAGGATCGGGTCGGGGTGGGAGATCTCACGGCGGACCGCCTCCGTCGACCAGTCCTCGGTGACCCGGTCGGCGAGGACGGCGGCCACATCCGTGAGCGAGCCGGCGACCGGCTGCGGACGGCCGAGCCGGATCGATGCCACCAGCAGGGCGATCGTGGTCGCCCACACCGCCCACGGCCACCAGGGTGCGTCGATCCTGATGGTGTCGGTGGCGAGATTGATCACCAAGGCCAGGGCGGCGCCCACCAGCGGGAGGCTCACCCAGCGTTGCATCTCACCTCTTAGAAGTATCGATGGTCCACAGTGTGGCAGGCTTTGTCACACCGATGAAAGAAGGGACCTCGCACCCATGCAGCAGGTTAAAGCGGTCATCGCACGGTCCAAGGGCGCGCCGGTCGAGCTCGTGACGATCAACGTTCCGGATCCCGGGCCCGGCGAGGCCGTGGTGAAGATCCAGTCGTGCGGCGTGTGCCACACCGACCTGCACTACCGCGAGGGCGGTATCAACGACGAGTTCCCGTTCCTGCTCGGCCACGAGGCGGCCGGGATCGTGGAGTCGGTCGGCGCGGGCGTCACCGGCGTCGCACCCGGCGATTTCGTGGTGCTGAACTGGCGGGCGGTCTGCGGTGAGTGCCGGGCCTGCAAGCGCGGTGACCTGCACTACTGCTTCAACACACACAACGCCAAGCAGAAGATGACCCTGGAGGACGGCACCGAGCTGTCGCCGGCGCTGGGCATCGGCGCGTTCGCGGAGAAGACCCTGGTCGCGGCCGGTCAGTGCACCAAGGTCGACCCGTCGGCTCGGCCCGCCGCCGTCGGCCTGCTGGGCTGCGGCGTGATGGCCGGCATCGGTGCGGCGATCAACACCGGTGGGGTGACCCGGGGCAAGTCGGTCGCCGTGATCGGCTGCGGCGGCGTCGGTGTCGCGGCGATCGCCGGCGCGGCCCTCGCGGGCGCGTCGCCGATCATCGCGGTCGACATCGATCCGTTGAAGCTGGAGGCGGCCCGCAAGCTCGGCGCGACGCATCTGGTCGACTCGTCGAAGACCGACCCGGTCGAGGAGATCAAGCGGATTTCCGCCTCGGTGTATCCGGGCGCTGACGGCGCTGACGTGGTGATCGAGGCGGTCGGCCGGCCGGAGACGTGGAAGCAGGCGTTCTACGCCCGTGACCTGGCCGGTGTCCTGGTGCTGGTCGGTGTGCCGACGCCGGACATGAAGGTGCCGGACCTGCCGCTGATCGACGTGTTCGGCCGCGGTGGCGCGCTGAAGTCCAGCTGGTACGGCGACTGCCTGCCCAGCCGTGACTTCCCGATGCTGGTCGATCTCTATAAGCAGGGCCGCCTCGACCTGGACGCCTTCGTCACCGAGGAGGTCGGCATCGAGGACGTGGAGGCCGCGTTCGCCGCGATGCACGGCGGTGGCACTCCGGTGCTGCGTTCGGTGGTAGTCCTGTGACGGCCCGGGTCGATCATGCCGTCGTCGCCGGGACGTTCAGCCTGGACGGGCAGACGTACGACGTCGACAACAACATCTGGGTGGTCGGCGACGACAACGACTGCGTGGTGATCGACGCGCCGCACGACGTGGACGCGATCCTCGCCGTGGTCGGCGGCCGCAAGATCGTGGCGATCGTCTGCACGCACGCCCACGACGACCACGTCCGGGTCGCGCCGGCGCTGCGGGAGCGCACCGGCGCGCCGATCTTCCTGCACCCGGACGACCGGCCGCTGTGGGAGCTGACCCACGGTAAGGACGAGGTCTGGGACGCGGACCTGGCGGACGGCGCGGAGATCGCGGTCGGCGGCACCACGCTGACCGTGCTGCACACGCCGGGGCACGCGCCGGGAGCGGTCTGTCTGTACGCGCCCGAGCTCGGCAGCGTCTTCACCGGTGACACGCTGTTCCAGGGCGGTCCGGGGGCGACCGGACGGTCGTACTCGGACGCCGGCCTGATCGTGGACTCGATCAAGGCGAAGTTGTTCGCGCTCCCGGGGGAGACCGTGGTGCACACCGGCCACGGCGACGACACGACGATCGCCGCCGAGCAGGAGCGTCTGGCGTAAGAGCCCCTCACGCCGATCTTGAGCGATTTTCCGCCCCTGGGGGCCAGAATCGCTCAAGATCGGCTGATGGTCATCCGACCTGTCAGCTGTCGAAGCCGAAGCCGACCTTGTCCATCGCCTTGAGCCACAGGTTTCGCCGCCCGCCATTCGCGTCGGCGTGGGCCAGTGACCGCCGGGTCAGCTCCACCCCCGCCCAGCGAACCGGCTCCGGCGGGAACGGCAGCGGCTTCGACCGCACCATCCGGGTCGCCGTCCGCTTCGTCCGCTCCCCGGACAGCAGGTCCAGCATCACGTCGGCGCCGAACCGCGTGGCGGCCACACCCAGGCCCGTATACCCCGCGGCGTACGCCACCCGGCCGCCGTAAGCCGACCCGAAGAACGCCGAGAACCGGGTGCACGTGTCGATCGCCCCGCCCCACGCGTTGGTGAAGCGAAGCCCGTCGAGCTGCGGGAACGTGTCGAAGAAGTGGTCCGAGAGCCGGTGGTACGTCTCCTGCCGGTGCTCGTGCGAGAGATCCATCTTCCCGCCGTAGTGGTAGATCGCGTCGTACCCGCCCCAGAGGATGCGGTGGTCGGCGGTCTGCCGGAAGTAGTGGAACTGGTTGCCGGAGTCGCCGAGCCCCTGCCGGTTCTGCCAGCCGATGGCATCCCTTTGCGCAGCGGACAGCGGCTCGGTCATCAGCGCGTAGTCCCAGACCGGGATCGTGTAGAGCCGGGTCCGCTTCACCAGCGACGGGTAGACGTTGGTGCCAAGGGCCACGTGACGGGCGCGCACCCGGCCGAGCGGGGTCTCCACCAGCATGCCGGCGCCGTCCCGGGCCAGGCCGTTCGCGAACGTGCCCTCGAAGATGTGCACGCCGAGCCGCTCGGCCACCTCGGCCAGGCCCCAGGCCAGCTTCGCCGGGTTGACCATGGCGGTGCCGGTGCGGTCCCACGCGCCGGCCAGGAAGCGCGGCGACCGGACCTCGGCCTGTACCGCGGCGTGGTCCATGAACTCGACGTCGACGCCCTGACTGCGGGCCAGCTCGACACCCTGGCGCAGCGCCTCGACCTCGTGCGGCTCGGTCGCCACGTCCAGGGCGCCGGTGCGTTCCCAGTCGCAGTCGATGCCGTACCGATTGATGGTGTCCTCGATGCCCTGCAGGTTTTCCAGGCCGAGCTGTTCGAGGGTGGCGATCTCCTCCGGCCAGCGGCTGTGCCCGTTGGCGAAGCCGTGGGTGAGGCTGGCCGCGACGAATCCGCCGTTGCGCCCGGAGGCGGCGTGCCCGATCCGGCCGCCCTCGATCAGGACGACGTCACGCTGCGGGTCCCGCTCCTTCGCGATGATCGCGGTCCACAACCCGGTGTAGCCGCCGCCGATGACCACCAGATCGGTGGAGAGCTCTCCGGTCAGCGGTCCGCGAACGGCGGGCCGTCCGGGGTCGGACAACCAGTAGGTGGAGTAACTCACATCGGTCAATGACTGTCGGTTCATGGGTTGCACCTCGGTGCGGAAGGAGGGGGGAGCACTAGCATTGGTCGGTTGCTTGGACCGAGAACTGGAGGAAATTTGCGAGCCCGAGTGGCGCTGACACCTGAGCTGATCGTCGACGCGGCGACGCGACTGGCCGAGAATGCCGGCGCTGACGCGCTCAGCATCCGGGCCCTCGGCAAGGAGCTCGGCGTGGATCCGACAGCGGTTTACCGGCATTTCCGGGACCGGGACCAGATCGTTCTGGAAGTCGCCGACCGCCTGCTGAGCGCGATCGTCGACGGCCTGCCCGACGACCTCGCGTGGCGGTCCCGCCTGGAGTGGCTGTCCCAGGAGATGGTCCGCTCGTTCGTGGCGCACCCGGCGATCGCGCCGATCCTGGCGTTGCGGACCACGCGCCGGCAGGGTGAGTTCCGTCTCGCCGAGGAGATTCTGGGTGCTCTGCGGGAGGCCGGCCTCGCCGACGAGCTCGCGGCCGTGCAGCACCGCGTCTTCGACGACACCGTGATGTCCTACGCCGCGATGATCAGTGCCTACACCGCGATGGACGAGTCGAGCCGGGAGGGTGACGAGTCGGCGTGGGCTCGCGAGTACCGCGCGCTGCCGGTCCGCCGCTACCCGAACATCGCCGCCGCCGCGCCGTTCTTCGCCGGCATCGAGGACGAGACGGTCCTGCTGGAACTGATCAGCGCCCTGCTGGACCGAGTCGAAAAACTGGCCGCCGCGCACTGACACCACCCCGGTTCCCGGGCCGCCAGGTCAGCGGCTTCCCCTCAAGCATCGCAGTTGTCAGCGGTGTTGACAACACCATTTAACCAGGCCTTTCCCGCAAGGCAGTGCCAGCGCGAGCTAGCTGCCGCGCTTGCGGCAGATTCTTTGGTACGGAATTGAGCGCCCCCGCAACGACGAAACCTGCCCGGCCCGCAAGCCTCGGTGAGGCACCGCGACACCCTGATCGTCAGGCTTCGTGGATCCAGTCGTCGACCAGGGACTCGTGGGCTTCGAGCCGCCGCTGGGTCCGCTCCGGGTCGGTGGCGGCGATCGCGTCGAGCAGACTGATCGACAGCACCACGGCCGCCGCGTGCGAGTCGAAGACCAGCCCGGTGCCGACCGGCGCCACCAGCAGCACGTCGGCCTCGCCGGCGAACGGCGCGAGCGCGCTGTCGGCGATCACCACGGTGGACAGCCCGAGCTTGCGGGCCCGCCGGATCGCCGCGACAGTGGCCGCCGGGTACCGGGGCATCGCGAAGATCAGCAGCGCGGACGCGTCCTGCTGGCGCAGCTGCAGCACGGTGTCGGCCAGGGTGCCGGCGTTCGTGCAGGTGGTCACGGACGGGAGGATCCGCCGGGCGAAGAAGCCGAAGTGCTCGGCCAGTGCGGCGGACGCCCGCAGGCCGACCACGCCGAGCGGCTGCGACGCGGCCAGCAGCCGGACCGCCGCAGCCATCCGGTCGCCGGTGACCACCCGGTGCAGGCTGCCGACGTTCGCGCACTCCTGCTCGATCGCGACCACGCCGGCGTCGAACCGCTCCGGCGCCCGCTGCCCGGGACCCCGTTGCTCCGGAACGCCTGACAGGACGGCTTCGCGCAACGCGGTCCGGAACTCGGGGAAGCCGGCGAACCCCAGCGCGGTGGCGAGCCGGGTCACGGTCGGCTGGCTGACGCCGGTCTGCTCGGCGATCTCGACCGTGGAGAGGAACGCCACCCCGGGGAACATGCCGAGCATCCGCTGCACGATCTGCCGCTGGGTGGGTGACAGGCGGTGTTGCTGCGCCAGATTCAACAGCCAGTCCTCAGGCGCCATGACTGAATATTCTAGAACACAAATCCGATAGGGTGCATATGTTGATTCAGCGCATCTGCTGGGGGTTGGCTGTCGTATGACGATCTGGCTGCGGTACCTGAACGGCGCCGACATCGACGAGCTGAACATCGGGCACGCCGAGGTGATCGAAGCCGTCGAGTCGGTCGTGGCCGCGCACGGGCGGGGCGAGACCGTCTTCGAGCCGCGTACCCATCTGGTCCCCGACAACGGCGGCACCGGGCACTTCAACATTCTGCGCGGGCACGTCTCCACGCTCGGTGAACGCGGCGTCAGCGGGGTCAAGGTGGTCGGCGACTTCGTCCCGAACTACCTGCGGGGCCTGCCCAGCGAGATGGCGATGCTGACCCTGTTCGACCCGCACACCGGCGTACCCCTGGCGATCCTGGACGCGACGCTGATCACCGAGGTCCGCACCGGCGCGATGACCGCCGTCGGCGCGAAACACCTGGCCCGCCCGGACTCCGCGATCCTCGGCCACGTCGGCGCGCGCGGCACCGCCTTCGCCAACGTGACCATGCTGGACAGCCTGTTCCCCCTGGAGGAGATCCGGGTGACCAGCCGCCGGCCCGAATCCCGGGAGGCCTTCGCGGCGCGCCTGCGCGAGGTCACCACCACGCCGGTACGCGCGGTCGCCACCGCCGATGAGGCGTACGACAACGCCGACATCCTGGTCGAGGCGTCCCGTCTGGAGAAACCGGAGCCGTTGCTGCGTACCGCCGCGGTGAAGCCGGGCGCGTTCGTGGTCCCGTACGGAACGATCAGCGCCGTTGAACTGGACCTGCTCGACGTCATGGACAAGGTGGTCGTCGACGACTGGCGCGAGTCCCAGTCTGGCCGGTTCGGCGCCCTGCGCGCCCACGTCGACACCGGCCGCCTGACCGAGCAATCTCTGTACGCCCAGCTGGGCGAGATCGTCAGCGGCGGCAAGCCGGGCCGGGAACGCGCGGACGAACGCATCCTGTTCTGGCACCGGGGCCTGTCGATCCTGGACGTGGCCCTCGGCCACCTGATCCTGACCAGGGCCCAGGCCGCCGACACGGGCACGATGCTGAAGTACCGATGACCGGGCCGGCGGTGCATCGGATCGGCAAGGCCGAAGAACTCGGGCCGGAACTGATCGCGGCCGTTGCCCGGGGGGATGCCCGCCTCGAACTGGCACCGGAACTGCTCGCCGAAGTCGATGCGGCCCGGGCCGTGATGCTGGCGGCGCTGGCCGGGGGCGGGCCGGTCTACGGCGTCAACACGGGGATGGGTGCGCTCGCCGGGATCCGGCTCGACGCCGAGGAACAGGCCCGGCATCAGAACAACCTGATGGCGGGGCGGTCCGTCGGATCGGCGCCGTGGCTGGGGCGGGAGGAGGCGCGAGCCCTTTTGTGCGTACGCCTGCGAACGTTGCTGCAACCAGCTGCCGGCGCCTCGCCGGAGCTGGCGCTGCAGGTGGCCGCGCTGCTCGACGCGGGCGTGACGCCGGCGATCCCGGCGCGGGGATCGGGCGCGGCCGGGGAGATCATTCCGCTGGCGCATGCCGGGGCCGCGCTGATCGGAACCGGACAGGTTCTCGATCCGTCCGGTCGGGCGGTCGATGCCGGGCCGGCGCTCGCCGAGGCGGGGCTGCGGCCGTATTCGTTCGGGGCGAAGGAGGGTGTCGCGTTCCTGGAGGGCGTACCCGGGCTGACCGGCCTAGCGGTGCTCGCGGCACAGGCGGCGCGCACACTGATCGCACAGGTCACGGCCGTGGTGGCGGCGGAACACGCGATCGCGCACGCGAGTCTCGACCCGTGGCACCCGGCGTTCGGGGACGGGGACCCGGAGCTACGTACCGTCCTGGCCGAGCTGACGGCGAGCCGCGAGCTGCGTTCCGGCGTGGCTGAGCCGGTGGCGAGCCGTGAGCCGCGTACCGACGTGGCCGAGCTGGCGGCGAGCCGCGGCGAAGGACCACCGCGTGCGCTGCAGGCGCCGGTGTCGTTCCGGGTGAGCGCGCCCGCGCTGGCCGTCGCGACACGCGCGACCGCGGGGCTGGAAGCGGCCGTGGACCGGAGCCTAAGGTGCGTCTCCGACTCGCCCGCGTTCCTGGACGGCCGGTTCGTCGGCAGCGCCGGGTTTGCCGGCACCGACCTGGTCGCCGCAGCGAGTTCCCTGACCACCGCCGTGATCCACCTGGCCGAACTGGGCGTGTCCCGGCTGCACCGGCTGCTCGACGCGGGCGTTACGGGGCTGACTCGGCAGCTGTCCGCCACGCCCGGGGTGGACGCCGGGATGGTCGTGGTGCACAAGCGTGCGGTGGGTGTAGCGCACCGGCTGCGGAGGTTCGCGGCGCCGGCACTGATCGGCCCGATGGAGACGTCGGCGGGCCAGGAGGACGTGCAGAGCTTCGGCTTCGAGGCGGCCGAATGCCTGTCCGAGTCCCTGGACGGCCTACGCGAAGTCCTGTCCTGCGAAATCCTCGCGATCCACCAGGCCAATCTCCTGTCCACGGGCGCAGCGACCGCGAGTGACGCGGCGACCGCGAGTCATGACTTGAGCGAGATATTCGGCGAATTGCCCCAGTCGACCCGGGACCGCCCCTACGGCCGTGACCTCGACCGCATCGTCGAGCACCTGAGGGCCGCTCGAACGACCCGGCACGACCCCCGCTGACCCTGTGCCGCCCCTCCTCAGCGATCTTGAGTGATTTCCGACCCCGGGAGGTCAAGGATCGCTCAAGATTCGCGGGGCCGGCGGTCACATGCAAGATCGACTCGGGCGGATCATGGTCGGTTGGGCTCGGCGCTTGCGAGGTCGCCGGCCGCAGACTTGCCGATCTTGTGAGCTTGTGCCGCCATGCCGGCCACGAACTCACAAGATCGCGGAGGCCCACTCGGCGGAGAGGTCCAGGCCGCCGAGAATCCCCGCACGTTGTGAGTTTGGGCCGGCATGCCCGCCACAAGCTCACAAGATCTGGACGCCTCGCCGGCGTCGCACGCGCTGCCCGACGCCCCGTGCTGCCCGTCGGCCGCGGTCAGGAGGGGTGGGTGGTTGAGGCTCTCAGGATCAGTTCGGGGCGGAACACCGGGGTCTGTGGGGGCTCGTCCTCCAGCAGGCCCACCAGTTGGCTCACCGCTGCTTCGACTATCGCGTCCTCGTCCCAGGCCATGGTGGTCAGGCCGGGGTTCACCAGGGCGGCCAGCTGGTGGTCGTCGTAGCCGATCACGGACAGCTCGGCCGGGACCTGGACGCCCAGGTCGCGGGCTGCCTGGTAGACCGCGAAGGCCAGGGAGTCGCTCAGGCAGAAGACCGCGGTCACCTGGTTCGGATCGGACAGCAGGCCGGCCGCCACCGTCACCGCCGCGTTGGTTGCCGCCGGGGCGGAGAACGGGACCAGTTTCAGGCCGAGGGTGGCCGCCACTTCCACGGCCAGGACCTCGGCCGGGCGGCCGGGTGTCGACGGCAGGGCCGGGGCCAGCAGGCCGACCCTCCGGTGGCCCAGGGACGCCAGGTGGGCCAGGGCGGTCTGCACGCCCCACCGGTTGTCGAACAGCACGCTGCCGGTGCCGGGCCGGCTGGTCAGCGCGTCGCCTATCGCCACCACCGCCACGGCCGGGTCGAGCAGCCGCCAGTACGCCGCCGACGGGTCGACCGGGGAGACCACGGCGCCGTCGACGCGCTGGGCGACGAACTGCTCGACGATGAGGCGTTCCTGGGAGGGGTCGGCGTCGGCGTCGGCGATCGTCGCGTACCGGCCGCGGCGGCGCAGGGCCTGGGTGAGCATCACGGAGAGGTCCTGCTGCCACAGGTCGCGCAGCGAGCCGCTCACGCCGACCGAACCGGTGCGGCCGCTCGCCAGGGCACGGGCGATCGGGTCGACGGTGTATCCGAGCTCGTCGGCCAGCTGCCGGACCCGCCGGATCGTGCCGGGGGAGCCGCGGACGCCGCGGAGCGCGTACGACGTGGCGGCGAGCGAGAGACCGGCGGCGTCCGCCAGGTCCTGCAGGGTTCGTCGCCGCGGCATCGACAGAGAGTAACACCGCCCGTTGTCTGAGATCACCTTGCTGAATGGGCACGGAAGCGCTTCACTTCATGCATGAGTGAAGCGCTTCCCCCCGAGCCCCGCAAGGGTCGGGCCGACTGCCATCAGCACCTGTGGCCGTCGCGCTTCCTCGACGCGCTGCGGCGCCGCGACACCTACCCCTACCTGCGGGACTGGACGTTGCATCTGGCGGGCGAGAACCCGTACCCGGTCAATGCGAAGGACCACGACGTGAGCGCGCGTCGCGCGACCGAGCTGGCCGAGGGCACGGGCCTGGCGCTGGTTTCGCTGTCGAGTCCGCTCGGGATCGAGCATCTGCCGGGTCCGGAGGGCGCCGAGCTGATCGACATCTGGCACGAGAGCGCGCTGGAGCTGCCGGATCCGTTCCGGGTCTGGGCGGCCGCCTCGGTGACCGATCCTGATCCGGTCGCCCTCGCGAAGATCCTCGCCGAGGAGCGGATCGCCGGGCTTCAGCTGCCCGCTACGGCGCTCGCCGATCCGGACGGCATCGCCGCGATGGAGCCGCTGCTCACCGAGCTGGAGCGCGCCGGGAAACCGCTGCTGGTGCACCCCGGACCGGCCCCCGCCTGCCCGCCGGACCTGCCGTCGTGGTGGCCGGCGCTGGTGCCCTATGTCGCTCAGCTACACCAGTCCTGGCTGGCCTGGCACGTCTGCGGCCGGGAGCGGCACCCGGCGTTGCGGATCGGATTCGTCGCGCTCGCCGGGCTGGCGCCGCTGCATCACGAACGGCTCGCCGCCCGCGGCGGGTCGTTCGGCGTCGTCGACCCGGGCGTCTTCTACGAGACCAGTTCGTACGGCACCCGCGCGATCGACGCGATGGTCCGCGTCGTCGGTGTGGACGGCATCGTGCACGGCTCGGACCGGCCCTATGCCCAGCCGTGCGACCCGGGCCTCGGCGACGCGTTCGCCCACGCCATGTTCACCGCGAACCCCCACCAGATGCTGACCGGAGAGTCACGATGACGACTGACACCGTCGCGGTCACCGACCTGCCGGAGCTGCCCGGCCGCGTCCTCACCCCGAAAGAGCTGCAGACCTGGGTCAGCTCACTGGCCGCGCGCCCCGAGCTCTGGGAGTCGCTGGTACGCCATGACACCGGGAAACGGCATTACGCGTCGCTGTACCGGGACAGTGACATCGACGTCTGGGTGCTGTGCTGGAACGTCGAGGACGACACCGGCTGGCACGACCACGACATCTCGTCCGGCGCGGTCGCCGTGGTCCGGGGTGCGGTCTCCGAGGCCAATCCGCGGATGGGCGGGGAACCGGTGACCCGGGTCGTGGGGGAGGGCCGGGCGTTCGCGTTCGGACCGGACCACATTCATCGGATGGCCGGGGCCGTGGACGGCTCGGTGTCGATTCATGCCTATTCGCCGCCTTTGTGGCGGATGGGGCAGTATTCGATCAGTCCCAGCGGGGTGCTCCGGCGGCACGCCGTGAGCTATGCGGACGAACTGCGACCGCTGGACCCCGGCTAGGCGCAGAATCAACGCCTAGAGATCGGCCAGCTGGGGGAGGAGAGCCGCGGCGCGTTCCAGGCTGGTGCCCAAGGGGCGATCGTCCTCGTCCGGGTCCATGGACTTGTCGGCCAGCTCGAACGCCCGCAGTGCCAGCCCGCTGGTCAGCCGGCCGGGCGCCATCCGTAGCGCGCGGACCGCGGCCACCAGTTCGGCGGCGAGCATCATCGGGGCCAGCTCGGTCATGGTGCGCAGCGATCGGGCACCCTGAGTGGCGAAGCTCGCATGTTCCTCCAGGCCCAGCGAGATCGACAGGGTGCCGGCCGCGGTCGGCTGCATGCCGACACGGATCTGGGTGAGCAGGTCCTGGACCACGTATTCGCTGATCATGAGGCCTGAGCTGCCGGGCGGGCCGGAGGCGAGGAAGGCGCGCAGACCGGTCAGGTCGGGACGCATCAGCAAACCCAGCCGGGCCGAGGAAAGAGATAGAACTGGTAGGAAAGCGCTACGCATGCTGTCCAGGGCAGTGGCTAGGGTGGCGGTGTGGAACTGCCCGTGATGGAGGACGCCGTCGTCGGTCACCAGGGGGTTCTCGACGGCAGCGTTGAGCTCGGCGGTGAGCACACCGTTCAGTTCGCGCGCCGCGTGGATCGCCGGTGCCGTGACCTGAGGGACGACGCGCAGGCCGAACGGGTCCTGGATCCGCACGGCCGGCCCGCACCCGGTGACCAGCGCGTGCAGCGTCGCCGCGACCTTCGCCTGCTGGGGGTGGGCACGCGCCTGGTGCACGACCGGGTCGTATGCCTCGGGGTTGCCGCGCAGCGCCAGGAACGACAGGGCGGCCACCACGATCGACGCGCGCAGCTGGGTCTGCACCTCGATGAGGGCGAGCGCGGCGGTCGCCACGGTCAGCGCGCTGGAGCTGATCATCGGCAGGGCGTCGGTGGCGTCGATCCGGGTGGTCGGGCCGGGGCCGTTGCGCCAGGGGCGTTCGCCGGCGAGGGTGAGCCCCAGCTCGGCCAGGGCGGACAGGTCGGCCGTGCCGATCGCGCCCCACGGGTGCAGGGTGGGCACGGCGCCGTCCCGCACCGCCGTGGCGATGGCCTCGGCGATCCGGCGGGAGACCCCGGATCCGCCGGCCAGGATCTGGTTCAGGCGTACCGTCATGGCTGCTCGGGCGGTGACGTCGTCCTCGACCGGGCCCACTCCCGCGCAGTGGCTGCGCAGCAGCCGCAAGCCGTGGTCGGAGGCGGGGCCGGCGCTCTCGTGCCGGTTGGCGCCGACGCCGGTGTTCGCGCCGTACACCGCGCCGTGCTCGCGGGCCGCCTGGAGGATCCCGTGCCGGGCGTCCACCCGCGCCAGGGCGATCGGGTCCACGGTGACGTGCGCCATGCCCGTGGCGATCATCACGAGACCCTCGATGGAGAGGGTGTGTCCATCGAGTGGGACGCTCGATACACCGTCTTCTGCCTGCATAGCGGCCCTCACGCACCTGTTAATGGTCGGTAAAGGCGTGGCCTCTGCCGTTGACATCCTATTCACTACACCGGAAGTATGAATAGCAGTATTCAAGAGCTACCGCCAGGAGCGTAATGATCACATTCGACGACGTCGTGAAGGTCTATCCCGGTGGCAGTACGGCAGTCGACCACCTGACTGTCGAGCTGCCCACCGGGAAGCTGACCGCGCTGGTCGGGCCGTCCGGCTGCGGCAAGACCACGTCGCTTCGCATGATCAACCGCATGGTGAACCCGACGTCCGGCCGCGTGCTGATCGACGGCCAGGACGTCTCGCAGCAGGATGAGGCCAAGCTGCGGCGGGGCATCGGATACGTCATCCAGAGCGCCGGCCTCTTCCCGCACCGCACCGTGCTGGACAACGTCGCCACGGTCCCGGTGCTGGTCGGCAAGACCCGCCGGGAGGCGCGTACCGCGGCGCTCGAACTGCTCGACCGCGTCGGGCTGAGCCCGGAGTTCGCGAAGCGGTACCCGGCGCAGCTCTCCGGCGGCCAGCAGCAGCGGGTCGGCGTGGCCCGGGCGCTCGCCGCCGACCCGCCGATCATGCTGATGGACGAGCCGTTCAGCGCTGTCGACCCGGTGGTGCGCGGCCAGCTGCACGCCGAGTTCCTCCGCCTGCAGAACGACCTCGGCAAGACCATCGCGATGGTCACCCACGACATCGACGAGGCGATCAAGCTCGGCGACAAGGTCGCGGTCTTCCGGCAGGGCGGCATCCTGGCCCAGTTCGGTACGCCCCAGGAGCTGCTGGAGAAGCCGGCGGACGACTTCGTGGCCGAGTTCGTCGGCCGGGACCGGGGTCTGCGCAGCCTGTCGTTCGACTCGGCCGCCTCGCTTCCGGTGCAGCCGGTCTCCTCGCAGCCCGACCTCGAGCTCGACGACGCCGGGCGGCCGGTGCGGTGGCGGTCGGCCGGCGATCTCGGCGGGGTCTTCACGGCCTCCGACTCGCTGCGGGTCGTCACCGACCTGGCGATCAGCTCGCCGGTCGGAATCGCGGTCCGGGTCGACGAGCAGGGCAAGGCGGACGGCGTGGTCCGGCACCACGACCTGGTGGATCATCTGCTGGAGCGCCGGCGTTGATCCAATACCTGCAGAACAACTACGAGGTCGTGCTGACCGCTCTGCAGCAGCACGTCTGGCTGGCGCTGCTGCCGGTGCTGCTCGGGTTCGCGATCGCGCTGCCGGTCGGGTACCTGGCGGTGCGTTTCACCTGGCTCTACCACCCGCTGGTCAACGTGTGCGGCGTGCTGTACTCGATCCCGTCGCTGGCGCTTTTCGTCTTCCTGCCGGTGCTGCTCGGCACCAAGGTGCTCTCGCCGATCAACATCGTGGTGGCGCTGACCATCTACACGGTGGCGCTGCTGGCGCGGACGGTCGCGGACGGCTTGCGCTCGGTCGATCCGCTGATCACCCAGGCCGCGACGGCGATGGGTTACCGCCGGTTCGGCCGGCTGATCAATGTCGAGCTGCCGGTGGCGCTCCCGGTCATCCTGGCCGGCCTGCGGGTCGCGACGGTCGCCAACATCAGCCTGGTCAGCGTCGGCGCCCTGATCGGTGTCGGCGGCCTCGGCCAGCTGTTCACCCGCGGATTCCAGCTGTTCTACCTGGAGCCCATCCTGGTCGGCATCATCCTGTCGGTGCTGCTCGCCGGCATCGCCGACCTGGTCATCGTGCTCATCCAGCGGGCGGTCACTCCGTGGGCCCGGTTCCAGCGAGGTGGCGCGGCGTGAACTTCTCGTACCTTTTCGACCCGGAGCACTGGGAGCTCGGCGTGCCGGGCGGTTTCCCGCAGCTGATCCTGTCCCACCTGGGCTATTCGGCCCTCGGCCTGCTGCTCGGCGTGATCATCGCACTGCCGGTCGGGCTGTACATCGGGCATACCGGCCGGGGCTCGTTCCTGGCGATCAACGCAGGCAACGCGGGCCGGTCGCTGCCCACCCTGGGCCTGCTGATGCTGATGGTCACCCTGCTCGGGCTGGGCCTGCTGCCGGTGCTGATCGCGCTGACCGTGCTGGTCGTCCCGCCGATCCTCACCTCGACGTACGCCGGGATGCGCGCCGTCGACCACGGTGTGGTCGACGCGGCAAAGGGCATGGGCATGCGTCCGCTGCAGGTGCTGTTCCGGGTCGAGTTCCCGATGGCCCTGCCGGTGATCATGGGCGGGTTTCGCAGCGCGGCCCTCCAGGTGATCGCCACCGCGACCGTGGCCGCATCGGTCGGCCTCGGTGGCCTCGGCCGCCTGCTCATCGACGGCCTGGCCGTCAACGACTACTCCCGTGTCCTGGCCGGCGCCGTCGTCGTCGCCGTGCTCGCCGTCGCACTGGATCTGATTCTGGCGCTCGTGCAGCGCTGGGTCGTCTCACCCGGCCTGTCCGGGCGGCGCGTCCGGCGCGCCACAGCCGCCACCTGAAGAACACCACCACCTGAAACACGTCCACCAATGGAAGGTTCCTGATGTCCCGCATAAGAATGGTCGGCGCCGCCGTCACCGGCATCGCCCTCGCTCTCTCGCTCGCTGCCTGTGGCGCGGACGAGGACCCGCTCGCCCAGGAGACCGGGGCCGCGTCCTCCGGTGGGGCCGTCACCGTCGGCTCGGCGAACTTCGCCGAGAGCGAGCTGCTCGCCGAGATCTACTCGCAGGCCCTGGAGTCCAAGGGCGTCGAGGTCAAGCGCTCGTTCAACATCGGCGCGCGTGAGCTGTACCTGAAGGCGCTCAACGACGGCTCGATCGACCTGCTGCCGGAGTACAACGGCGCGCTGCTCGCCGCCCTGTCCACCGGTGGCGCGCCCGAGGGCGTCAGCAAGCCGGAAGACGTGCTCGGCGCGCTCAAGAAGGTCCTGCCGGCCGGCACCGAGGTGCTGGAGCAGTCCACCGCCGAGGACAAGGACACCCTGACGGTCACCGCGGAGACCGCCGCGAAGCACAGCCTCAAGACGATCGAGGACCTCAAGGCGGTCGCGGGTCAGCTCACGATCGGCGCCGGTCCCGAGTGGGGCGAGCGTTACCAGGGCCTGAAGGGTCTCAAGGAGGTCTACGGAGTCGAGTTCAAGGAGTTCAAGCCGCTCGACGCCGGTGGCCCGCTGACCGTGAACGCGCTCAAGGGCGGCCAGATCGACGTGGCGAACATCTTCTCCACCGACTCGTCGATCGTGACGAACAAGTTCGTCGTGCTGGAGGACCCGAAGAGCCTGTACCTCGCGGAGAACATCATCCCGCTGATCCGTACCGAGGCGAAGAACGACACGGTGGCCGGCGCCCTCAACGCCGTCTCGGCGAAGCTGACCACCGAGAACCTGACGAGCTACCTCGCGCAGGTCCAGGTGGACAAGAAGGACACGGCGACCGTCGCCAAGGCCTTCCTGACCGAGAACGGCCTGGTCTGACGCTGTAAAAAGCCGGCCCGGGACACCGGGCCGGCTTTTTCGTGCCTTACGGCAGGATGTTGTGATTCAGCCGGAACATGTTGCACGGATCCACCCTGCGCTTGAGCTTGCGCAGCCGCTGGTAGACCCCGGGCTTGTAGGCATGCCGCACCGCGTCGGTACTCGCCTCGTCCACGCTCATGAAGTTCAGGTACATCCCACCCGTGCTCCACGGCCGTAGCCGCTTGATGATCGCGTCCTGCGCCGCCCGGGCCGCCTGAGCACCGTCCGGGCCGGTGATGCCCGCCATGAACACCGTGAACGCCGCGTCCCGCTGGGAGACCGCGTTCGGCACCTCGGGTTCGCGGGCCAGGGCGCCGCCGAGATGGCGTACCTCGGTCAGGGTGATCGGGAACGGCGCGCCCGGCCCGGCCATCTCGACGAGCGCGTCGACGGTCTCCGCGGTCAGCTCGGACAGCAGCCCGGTGCGTTCAAAAGCGGTCACCGGATCGACCGGATCGGCGTGGATCGCCCCGAACGCCGTGTAGGGCTGCTGGGACACCCCGTCCATGATCGGCGTCGCCACCTCCCGCAGCGGCTTCACCAGCGCGGCGCCCTTCGCCGCGTCACCGACATAGGCGATGCGCAACATCGCCACCGCCTTGCCGCGCAGCGGCGGCGGAAAACCGTCCTGGTCCGGGAAGTGCATCAGCGCCACCGAGGACGACATCGCCTCCGGCACGGTCAAAACCCAGCGACGGTACGCGTGAAGCAACTTCGCCGCGTCGGCGCCCGCGAACACGATCGATCCGCCGTAGAACGTGGTGACCGGGAACAGGTCGAACTCGATCGCGGTCACCAGGCCGAAGTTGCTCTTGCCGCCGCGCAGGCCGAAGAAGAGATCAGGATCGGACGTGGCGGTGACGGTGCTCGACCGGCCGTCGGCGGTCACCACGTCGATGCGGCGGACGTGGTCGGCGGCCCAGCCGTACTGCCGGCCCAGGGTGGGGCTCAGGCCGCCGCCCAGGGTGTAACCGACCACGCCGACGATGCCGGTGGAGCCGACGAGCGGGGCCAGCCCGGCCGGGGCCGCCTTGTCGACGACGTCCTGCCAGAGCGCGCCGGCCTCGACGCGGGCGATCCGGCGTTTCGCGTCGATGGTGACCCCGCGCATGGCCCGCGTGGAGACCAGGACCGCGTCCCGGCCGATCGGGACGGACGGCTGGTGGCCGGTGGCCAGGACGGCGACCGGTGCGTCGTGGCTCGCGGCGTACCGGACCGCGTTGCGGACGTCGCCGGCGGTCCTGGCGGCCACCACCAGGCCCGGGTTCGGGGTCTGGACCAGGTTGAAGACTCGGAGCTCTTCGGCGTACCCAAGGTCTCCGGGTTTGAGGAAGTGGGGTTGGGGTCGGGGTTTGGCAAGGGCTGGTCCGGCGGGGATGGTCGTGGCGATCGTCGCCGCGCCCGCCATGCCGAGGACGGTCCGGCGGTTGACGTGCTCCATCGATGTGGCTCCGATTCAGGTGGCAGGTGTGTCACCTGGACTGAACCGGAGCGTGATCATCGCCGGGTCATCGTCGGGACGATGCCACCCGCTTGAGTGTGCGGCGGATCTTGCCGGTCGCGCGGATCTTGAGCAGGTCGAGCGCGCGGACGCCGTCGACGTTGGGCTGGCGGGTCAGCTCGTCGGCGTGCTCCAGCATGCCGACGATGGTCTCGATGGCGGCCTGCAGGATGCGGGAGTCGTCGAGGTCGTCCGGGCTGGAGGACTCCTTCATGTTCACCGGGCGCAGCTCGTCGAGGTCACCGACGATGTGGCACGGGTAGTCGCGCAGCTCCGCGATCTGCTGCTCGGCCATCTCGGCGACCCAGCCGGCGCGGTCCAGGCCGACGCCGAAGCGCACCTCGTTGCCACTGTTCTTGAGAACGGCGTTCACCAGGTGCCGCTGGACCACCAGCTGGTACGGCGTGCGGTGCGGGAAACGGTCGCCGAGCGCGCCGTTGACCCGGCGCAGCACCTCGATCTCGGCGGCGCCGAGCGACGGGTTCGCGGTCGGGTCCTCCAGGTCACAGAGGCCGTCCGGGATGCCCGCGATGCCGGCGAAGCGCTGCCACAGCGTGTCGTGCGGCGCTCCCGGACCGGGAACCGTGACGAGGTGGCGCTGGGCGGGCGGGACCAGATCGCCCCACTTCTTCAGCATCCGGTTGGGCGTGTGCATCTCCCAGAACGTCTCGAACCGGCCCTGCTCGACAGCGGTCAGGAACTCCGAGAAGGTCCACTTGTTGCGGGCCCGGACGCTCTGCTGCCACATCGACGGGAAGGTGCGCCAGAGGTCCCGTCCGGTGACGATGACGTGCACCTCGGCCGAGCCGAAGGCCGCGACGCCCCGGGCCGCCTGCTCCGCGGTGGCGCCACCGAGAGCCTCGTTGGTGACGATCGCGTCGCCGTCCCATTTCCGGACCTCGGCAGCGAGTCGTTCCCAGGTGTAACTGGCCCGCGGATCGCGCCATTCGACCTCGCGCAGATCGGTCATCGCCTGGTCCTGCGCCCAGGCCCAGCCGGGCATCAGAATACCGGCGCCGCGCAATGTCTCCTGGTTGTTCCAGAGCACATTCTGGATGTAGGTGCTGCCCGTTTTCGGGGCGCCGACGTGCAGGAACACGCGTCGGGCCATGGTGCCTCCCAAGATCGATCGGGCGGACAGCGTGACACATTCTGACCGTTGCCAGCAGTGTCCGGCGGCATTGCGAAAATGGATTCATCCAGGCGTCACCTGGATTCAATTTCCTACTATTCCTTGGGGGCTAAAGGGGATTTGCACGCACGTCGCATACTGATCACCATGACTGAGCCCGCGCCTGAGCCGTTCGGGGAGAGCGTGCTGGTGTCGCTCGGCTGGTACGTCACGGTGATCGGTGCCCTGCTCCTCGGGCTGCGGCAGACCGACACCGGGCACACCTGCGACGACGCGACGTCGTGGTGTTTCACCCCGTCCGCAGTGGCGGGTATCGGCGCGGTTCTCGCGGTGCCGGCGATCGCGGTGATGACCGGGATCAGTGCGCTGATCTCCCGCCCGATGGTCCGGTCCGGGTTGTCCGCGCCGGTGGCGGGCACCGCGGCCGCGGCTGCCGCGAGCGTGGTGTTCATCGTGATGGCGCTGGTCGCGCTGGTGGCCCGATGAGGCCGCTTTTTTACGGGTGGCTCTACGGCGTACCGTTTTTGTTGATCGTGGGGTGGGTCCGGCGTGCGTCGTCGCCGGAGTTCGGTGATCCGGCGCAGGCCGCGCACTACGGTGAGGTGACCCTGCGCTATCTGATCGCGGCGCTGGTGCTGAACATCGCGGTTCCGCTGATCGGGATGGCGGTGGCGTGGCGGCTGCGCGACCAGGAGTGGACGGCCCGGTTCGTGCGGTCGCTGTGGTGGATGGCGGGGTTGCTGTTCCTGCAGTGGATGATCGTGGCGAGCAGCGCGGTGCCGCCGTCGAATGTGGAGCCCGTGCCGGAGGTGACCCGGTGCATCCCGATCAGTGGTGGGCGGCAGTGCCCGGGCGGCTGAGCCATTTCTCCTGGGCTATTTCTCCTGGATCTTGGACAGTCCGGTGGAGGGGGCGACGATGGCGTTCCACTTCTGGAGCAGGCTGCCGTCGCATTTGCCGACCTTGATGCGGCCGATCTTGTCGCCGAGGCGGGTGTAGAGCTCGGTCTCGCTCGGGTACAGGCAGAGGCCCGCCGAGTCGACCACGGTGTACGCCTTCGTGGTGTCCTTGTGCGCCACGTACCGGGTCCAGGTCACCTCGGCGGCGATCGAGGTGGCGCAGGCGACCACGATGACGTACTGGCCGGTCGCCGCCGAGCGGGGGCTGCGCAGGCAGTACGTGACGACGCCCTTCGTCGCGGTGACCCGGCCGGTGCCGCCGGTGGTCTTGTCGACGACCGTGGGCAGGGTGAACCGCTGGTTCCAGGAGATGTTCGCGGGCACCGGGTTCGCGGTGCACGGCCAGGCGATCAGATAGCCGTAGAGCACGTTGCCCTCGGTGACGTCCATGCAGCGGCCGAACTGCTGGTAGTTCACCAGCTGCTGGGTGCTCTCGCCGGCCGCGCCCGCGCCGACGCTCGGCTCCGGCTGCATCGTCGACGTCGAGTTGTAGACGGTGCTCGGGCACTTCGCGTAGATCAGCCGGCTCTGTTTGGCGCCCGGGTTCTGCAGGTTGATGCACCAGCCGTTGAGGGTCAGGGCGTCGTCGGTCCCGGCGAAGCTGGCGTGGCTGGCATGCAGCGTCCACAGCTGGCGTGGTGGTGACTGGGTGGTGGTGTCGTCGATCGCGACCACGCACGGCTGGAACGTCACCACGACCGATGTGCCGGTGGACGGTCTCGTCGCGTCGAGACACATGTCGCTGCCTGCGGCGAGCGCCGGCTTCGGATGGGTCAGGGCCATGCTTTTCACGTACGCGAACATCTGGGTGTGCGGCCGCTGCGAGTCGCACGGCATCATCCACACCTCGTCGCCGGCCTCCGGCTGATCCTTGAGCGAGTCCATGCAGAGCTCGCCGCCCGGATAGTTGTGGATCAGCCCCATCGGGACCTGCGCGTTCGGCACCCGGAACGTGTACGTCGCCTCCAGGATGCGGGACTTCACCGTCGACGTCCGCGCGGTCCCGCCCGCCGAGCCGTCGGTGACGTCCCAGGCCCGCAGGGTCGCGGTCGCCGGGGCGTACAACGGCGGGCAGGTGAGCTGCCCGCCGGTCGCGCTCAGGTACGTGATGTCGACCCGGTACGCGTTCCCCGCCGCCGACGAGATCGTCCCCTGCATCGAACCGCAGGGCAGCGCCGACGGTTTGCCCTTGCCGTCGGCGTCCACGGCCGCCCGGATCTGACCCATGGCCACCTGGAGCCCGGCCTCGGCGGATCCGAGGGCCATGCCACGGTCGGCCACCCGGCGTACGTCCTTGACCTGGCTGAGCAGCGCGGAGCTGAGCAGGCCGCTGATCGACAGCGCCAGGATGGAGATCAGGACGGCGATGGGGAGAGAGCCGCGGTCTTTTGTCGAGGGAGCCGTCATGTTCCGGCCCGCCCTTCCGAGCAGACCGTCGCGTTCGACGATGTCGCGGTGGCGTCCGAGTTGAGCGCCGTGAACAGGAACTCGGCGGTGTGGCTCCCGGCGGCCGGGCCCGCCGCGGCGAGCGTGGCGGTCAGGCTCAGCTTCAGCTGCTGGCGTACGCCGACCGTGCTGGTCACCGTGAACGGCGTGGTGCTGGAGAGCCCGCCGGCCAGGGTGCTCCAGCCGCCGCTCGGTGTGTTGCCGCTGGTCCAGGTGCGGCGTGCCAGGATGTCGCCGCGCAGCCGCAGCTCGGTGCAGAGCTGGGTGCTGCCGTTGACGTTGAGGTATTCGACGTACTGGTCAGCGCCGTCGGTGCCGGTGCCGGCCTTGCTGATCGCCGAGGCGTACCGGATCTCCGCGTCCAGGCGCTCGAAGACGATGTTGAGCCGGCTCTGCAACGCCTGGGTGGCCTCGGCCTTGTTGGCGGTGGTGTACATCTGCGCCACGGCGGTGGCGACGATCGCCGTGAAGAAGCCCATGATCGACATGGCGACGACGAGCTCGATGAGCGTGACGCCGCGGTCGTCCGCTGTGTTCTCCGGGAAAGGCTTCACGCGCATGTTCCGGTGATCGTGATGTCGGCGCCGCCCACCTGCACGGTGTCGCCGATGATCCCGCACTGAAACACGCTGTACGACCCGAGCAGGGCGACGCCGCCGCTCAGGGCCTGGACGGTGCCGTACACGGTCGCGTACGAGCCCGAGATGGTGATCGCCGAGGTTGACGTGGAGCCGCTGAGCAGGCCGGTCGTTGCCGGGCTGGTCTTGCTGCCGATGGTCACCTTCGACGTGGCGACGGTGATCGTGCCGGTGGCGACCAGCAGCGGCGCCACGTCGGTGGTGACGTTCACGGCGCACGGGACGTAGACGACGGTGGCGGTGGACGCGACCGCGCCGGCGGCGTACGTCCAGGTGCCGGAGGCGCAGGCGGAGGCGGCGACCGCGTAGTACCCGGTGCCGGCGGCCGTCGCCGCGGTGCCGCCGGGGGCGTAGTCGGCGACCACCCGGGTGCCGGTCGGCACGGATGCGCTCACCTGCACCGGAGTGGGTGCGGTGGCGCCGGAGATGTACTGGTCGGAGACGTACTCGATCCGGGGCGAGAGGGTCACCGACGAGCCCTCGATGCGCAGGTCCGCGTTGGTGTGCACCAGGCCGGTGACGGTCAGCGACGACGAGGAGAGCCAGAGCGCGGCCGGGTTCGTGTACCCGCTGCTGCGGTTCGCCCAGATCGCGGTGCCGCCGCTGGTCGCACTCGCCGACGGCGAGGGCGACGGGGAGGGTGACGGGGACGCCGTCGCGGACGGCGACGCCGACGCCGAGGCGGACGGCGACGCGGTGGCCGATGCCGAGGCCGACGGGGTGGGGCTGGTGGTGACCCCGGCGGTCGGCGCGGTCGGGAAGACCGGGTCGTCGGACGCGTTCAGCAGGGTCGCGAGGAAATAGGCGCAGGTGCCGCCCGGGCACTGCACGTCGTTCCACTGCACGGCGACGACCACCCGCAGGAACTCGGTCCCGGTGCCGCTGCCAGTGCAGGCGCCGGCGGTGCCGGTCGCACGCCAGCACTTCACCACGTACCAGTTCTGCAGGTAGGTGAGGCCGTTCAGCACGACCGCGGCCGCCGTGGTGGGCAGCGAGGCGGTCGCGCCGGCGCCGGCGGTCGCGTCGGTGTCCCAGACCTGCACCGAGTCGGCCAGGTACGCGTCGACCCCGGTGACCAGGGTCTGCCCGGCGACGGCGGCCTTGTCCCGGCGGGTGAGCACGTTCTCCCCGCCGAGACCGGTCGCCACCTCCAGGGCGGAGGTGGCGACGCGTACGGCGTCCTCGCGGCCGGCGTAGTGGTGCCCGAGCGACAGGCTCCGGACGTAGAAGACCGTGGTCGCGGCGAGCACGGCGCTGACCATGGCGATCGCGACGATGACCTCGACGAGGGTGAACCCGCCTTGATCGCCGGAGCGGCGCACCGGATCAGCTCCTTCGCAAACGATTCGTCTCACGCTGAATCGTCAAACAAAGGGTGAACCTGAGTGATCAGGCCTGCTTCGTCTCCCAGAAGATCTTCGAGATCTCCTCGATCCTGGCAAGCAGCTTCTCGGCGACCGCAGGGTCGGCGGATCCCTTCGCGCCGCTCGCGCCGGCCAGCTTCGTCGCCTCGTTGAACAGTGCGTGCAGCTGCGGGTACTTCTCGAAGTGCGGCGCCTTGAAGTAATCGGTCCAGAGCACCCACAGGTGGTGCTTGACCAGCTCGGACCGCTGCTCCTTGATGATCAGCGCACGGGTGCGGAACTCCGGGTCGGAGCTGGCCTGGTACTTCTCCGCGATCGCCTTGACCGACTCGGCCTCGATCCGGGCCTGAGCCGGGTCGTAGACGCCGCAGGGCAGGTCGCAGTGCGCGCTGACCGTGGTGGACGGGGTCAGGAATCTGAACATCAGTGAGTCCTTCACGAGGGATGAGCAATGAACTCGCGGTCGTGATAGACCAAGCGGCCGCCGCCGGTGCCGAGAACGACCTCGAGCACCTCCGCGACGACCACTGTCGAATCGCCGACCTCGACGAGGTGCAACGGGGTGCCGCGCAGCGTGGCCAGGGCGCCGGCCAGGACGGGCTCGCCGGTCGGCAGCACGTCCCAGCCCTGCTCGGGCGTGAACCGCGGCCGTCCGGCATGGGCGAAGTCGTGCGCCAGGGTGGCATGGCCGGGCCCGAGCATGTTCACCACGAAGCTCGGCGCTTCCACGATGGCGCGAGCCGACCGGGTGCCCATGACCGAAAATGACAACGCGGGCGGCTCCACCGACACCGACGCGACGCTGGAGGCGGTCAGGCCCACCGGTCCGCCCGGTCCGGTCGCGGTGATGACCGCGACCCCGGTCGGGTACCGGCGGAAGGCCGCCTTGAACAGCTGGGTGACGTCGGTGCTGGTTCGGAACACGAGGGAACGCTAAAACCTCAAGTGGACTTGAGGTCAAGCGTTCGTTGTCTCAGCCCGGGAACGCCTGCGCGTAGAGCTCGCTCAGTCCCGGCGTGCTCGCCTCGCCGCTGTAACCGCAGATCATCACGGCGCCGGCCGACGACGCGACCAGGTAATCCTTTCCGGACTCGAACTTCCCGGTGCCCATCAGCTGCTCGGACGTCTCACCGGTCTGCGCGACCTCGACATTGTCGGCGGCGGTGCCGTGATAGACGCGCGTCACATCGAGGGTCACCGTTGTGCCGGTGAGCGCGGTGACGGTACCCGCGAAGGCGAAGTCGGCGGAGGCCGCGAGGCGCTCCGCGGAGGGCTCCACGCACTTGGCCGCGATCGCCCCCGGGCCGGTGAGCTGCACCGTTGTGGCAGCTTCCGGCCTTGTCAGGGCCCATCCGGCGACGCCCGCCACGATCAGGATCAAGGCCGCCGCGGCGAGCGCGTAGTGCCGCTGCCGCTTGTTCACCACGGTCGTCGTTGTCACAGTCTGCTCCAGGAGTCGCGTTACCTCGTCGGGAGACGCCGCCGCCATCGACGCTGCCGGATCAGCCTGGCGCATCCGGGCTCGCAGTTCGTTATCGGTCATCGCCGTCTCCCTTCCGTCGACTCCTCATGTCCGGCCGTGCCGTGAAGCTTTCCGAGCTGATCCTTCAATCTCGACTTCGCCCGGTGCAGGCGGATGTTCACGGCATTGATCGAGACGTCGAGCACCACCGCGATCTGCCCCGGCGACAGGTCCTCCCACGCCCACAGCCGCAGCAGCTCGGCGTCCTCGGCACGCAGCGCGGCCAGCGCCGCCGCAAGATCGTCGTCGGTCTCCGCGGGCGCGTCGGTCACCGCCGGCGGCGGATCCAAAACCGCGATCTTGGCGGCCAGGCGCGCTTGGCGGCGCCGCCCACGCTCCGCGTTGGCCAGGGTCAGACGAGCGATTCCGTACGCCCAGAGCACGGGTTCGCCGGGCATGTCCTCCAGACGGCGCCAGCAGGTCAGCAGCGTCTCGGAGAGCACGTCGTCAGCGGTCGCCGGATCGGTCCGCCGTGCGAGGTAACGGCGCACGGCATCGATCACCGCGGGCGCCACCGCCTCGAACCGCGCTCGCCGCACGTCCGCGTTCATGAAGTCCACCCTTGCTCATGTCCGGCAGCGGCCTGATCCTTTCCGGTCCGCCACATGTTTTCTGGTGACGATGGCCGGGCTGCTTCGTGCGTACCCAAGGAGGGTTTTGATCGTGACCCTTGGGGGACCGTTGTGGCTCAGGTGGGGTGAGAAGTGGCCGAACGGGGGTAGGACAAATCGTTTGCAAGGAGCTCGGAATGAGTGACGCTCAGGGTGGAGCGGCAGGTCGGGGCGGATGGTTCGCCGACCTGCGAGTGAACGCCAAGATCCAGGCGGGGATCGGGGTGGCCGCGGTGGCTGCCGTCGCGGTCGGGGTCACCGGGCTGGTCGCCATTTCGAACCTCGGCGAGCGCAACCAGATGTTGTATTCGGACAACGTCGCGCCGCTGACGGAGCTTTCCGTGGTGCAGCGCAACCTGCAGGGGATCCGGGCGCGCTATCTGGAGTACGGCGTGGCCACCACCGCCGTCCGCGAGACGCTGCGCGAAGAGATCGACGAGCGGAAGACGAAGGTCGACGACGGGCTGTCCACCTATCGGGCGGGTGCGGTCGACACGGCGCGGGTCGACGCCATCGCTGAGGCGTACCAAAAGCTGCTCACCGACAGTGAGCAGATTCTGATTCCGCTCGCGGACAAAGGTGACGTCAAGGGGTTCGCCGCCGCCTATCGCGACACCATTCTGCCGACAATGATCACCGCCTCGGATGCGATCGAGGAGGAGAACACCGCGCAGATGGACCAGGCCGCGTCCCGGGCCGCGGAGAGCGCCGACTCCGCGGCGGCGGCCAAACGTCTGCAGATCGGTGTGCTGATCGTCGGGGTTCTCGCCGCGATCGTCATCGGTTTCTCCGTCGCGAGGTACATCGTCAAACGCCTGGAGAGGGTGAAACGGACGCTGACCTCGATGGCGGACGGCGACCTGACCGACATCGTCGACGTGGCCGGCCGCGACGAGGTCGGGCAGATGGCGCACATGCTCTCCCGGGCACAGACGCAGACCCGCGACGTGGTGGCGTCGGTCGGCGCCGCCGCGCAGAGCCTCGCGGCCGCCGCCGAGGAGACCTCGGTGATCGCCAACCAGATCAGCGAGGGCGCCGCGACCGCTTCCGAACAGGCACGCAAAGTGTCGGCGGCCTCCGCCGACGTGTCGCTCAGCGTCACCACGGTCGCTGCCGGATCCGACGAGATGGGCGCCGCCATCGCCGAGATCGCGCAGAGCGCCAACGCCGCCGCCGAGGTCGTCGGCAAAGCCGTCAACGTCGCCGCCTCCGCGAATCAGACGATCGCGACTCTCGGCGAGTCCAGCCGCCAGATCGGTGACGTGATCCGGGTGATCACCGCGATCGCCGAGCAGACGAACCTGCTCGCTCTGAACGCGACCATCGAGGCGGCTCGGGCCGGCGAGACGGGCAAGGGGTTCGCTGTCGTCGCCGGCGAGGTCAAGGACCTGGCCCAGGAGACGGCGCGGGCCACCGAGGACATCGCCCGGCGGGTCGAGGCGATCCAGAGCGACAGCAACCACGCGGTGTCGGCCATCGCCGAGATCAGCGAGATCATCGGCCACATCAGCGACTACACGACGACGATCGCGTCGGCGGTGGAGGAGCAGAGCGCCACGACAGCCGAGATGAACCGGAACGTGGTGGAGGCCGCGACCGCCACCGGCGAGATCAACTCGGGGATCACGAGCGTGGCCGACAACGCCCGGAGCACGGCGGAGTCGGTGGGCGACGCGCAGAGGTCGGCTGCTGAACTGTCCCGGATGTCGAGCGATCTGCAGGCGGCGGTGTCGCGGTTCGTCTACTGAGGACCCGCTCTTTCTTTGGCTCTTTGTCGCTCGGCCTTGTCGTCTCCTGCTGTTGTGTTCTCTCCTGGTGTTGTGCCGTCTTCGGCTGCGCCGGGGTGAGGCGTAGAGATCGGCTTGAGTAGAATCCCCGGTCGCGGTGCCTGCGCGGCGGCGAAGGGGGAGAGCGTCAGATGAGCATGCCGCTACGGCCGGGGGATCTGGCCCGGCTCGGCCGGTACGAACTCGTTGGCCGGCTCGGCGAAGGCGGCATGGGAACCGTCTTTCTCGGGCGTGACCCTGATGGGCGGCTTGTCGCGATCAAGACGGTGCGGCCCGAGTACGCGGCTGACACCGAGTTCCGCGGGCGCTTCCGCAGCGAGGTGAACCGGGCACAGCAGGTGCCGCCGTTCTCCACCGCCGAGGTTCTCGACGCCGATCCCGATCACGAGCCGCCGTACCTGGTCGTCGAATATGTCGACGGGCCCAGCCTGGCCGCCGAGATCCGGGACAAGGGTCCGCTCAGCGGATCCGCTCTGCACAGCGTGGCGGTCGGGGTGGCCACGGCACTGACCGCGATCCACGGCGCCGGAGTGATTCACCGCGATCTGAAGCCGGGCAACGTGCTCTTCGCCCGCGGCGGCATCAAGGTGATCGACTTCGGGATCGCGCGGGCGTTCGAGGCGACCAGCCAGCACACCCGGACCGACCAGATGGTGGGCACGGTCGCGTACATGGCGCCGGAGCGTTTCGACTCGCTGGACGGGCGGCCGGTCACCGCGGCGGCGGACATCTTCGCGTGGGGTGCCGTGGTCGCGTACGCGGCTACCGGGCGGACACCGTTCGCGGCCGAGGCGGCGGCGGCCACCGCGATGCGGATCCTGACTCAGCCGCCGGATCTGCGAGGGGTGCCGGAGTCGCTGGTTCCGGTGGTGGAGCGGGCGCTGGCGAAGGATCCGGTGGAGCGGCCGAGTGCGCGGGAGCTTCTCGATCTGCTGCTGGCTTCGTCGGTTACCAAGTCGGGGTCGGCGGGCACGGGGTCGGCGGTGCCGGGGTCGGCGCATGCGGGGTCGGCGGTTGCGGTGCCGGTGGGGGCTGGGCCGGTTGTGGCTGTTTCTGATCAGGGGGCGCGGGTCGGCGTACCGTCGGGGCGTCGTCGATCGAAGGCGCTCGCGGCAGCGAGCGTGGCGGTGCTGCTGGCCGGCGGTCTGGGGGCTGCGATCCGATATCTGCCGGTGGAGTCCGGAGGTGCCGAGGTCGGTGCCGGACCCAGTCCTTTTCTGTCCGCTCCGGCGCAGGTGTCGCCCGGTGTCGCGGCGCCCGGTGAGCCGGTGACGCCGGAGGAGCGGCTGGCCGCGATCATGCGGGGGAACCGCCAGACGCTGATTCACGTGGCCGAGATTGATCGGGACCTTTCGCTGGAGAAGCACAACGCCGAGGTCGAGGTGGGCGACGGTACGGGTGCGAAGTCGCTGTTCGCGCTGGATTCGCTCGGCGTCGACTATCTGATCCGGTCGATGGCGGACCCGTCCGTCGAACGCTGCATCGGCGTGCGGATCATCCCGGATGTGGGGTCGGAGGTGGTGGCGACCGACTGCACGCCGACCAAGGGGACGATCTTCGAGCTGGCGCGTAGTGAGAAGACTGATGACCAGGGCCGGCCGACGTATTGGATCTACAACGACACGTATGGGGCTGTGCAGTGGGATGAGGACGAGAAGTCGTTGTACGTGCAGGAGGTGGGGGATGCGGACGTGCTGACGACGTTTAGCTTTGTCGATCGGGGGCCGCTGCCTGCGACTGCTTCTCTGGGTACGCCTTCGTCTGAGCCGAGTCGCTGATCGTTCTGTTCTGGTCTTTGCGCGTCTGGTTTCTCCTGGGTCTGGTTTCTTCCCGGGTCTGGTCTCCCTAGGGTCTGATTTTTTCGGGTCTGGTCTCTCTCGGGTCTGGTCTTTTTTGGGTCTGGTCTTTTGGGTGTGGTCTTTTTTGGTCAGCCGACGTGGATGTGGGGGCGGCGTTTTCGGTCTGGCTCGGCCTGTCGGATGATCTCGCGGGTGACCGGGGCGACCTCGCCCTGGCCGAAGATCAGGTAGCGGGCGAAGTTGGTGACCGGGTTGCCCTCGGTCCACTCGAAGTAGATGTGCGGCCGGCGGTGCGTGGTGTCGCGTATCCAGATCAGCAGCGCTGCCAGAGCGCTCGGCACCGACGAACTCTCCATGGTCAGCACCCGGTAGCGGCCGTGCCGTAGCTCGCCACGCACGTGCAACTCCGTCTCGAAATCCGACGCGTCCCGGACCGTGACCTCGACGAACAGCACGTCACGCTGGTCGGTCATGTCGTTGTCGGCGATGATCTGGGTCAGTTTCGCGGAGTATTCGCGGGCGTCGCGGTCCTCCGGCTCGTTCGCGATCAGCCGGATCTGCCGGCCGCCGACCTCGGCCAGGAACCGCTCGGCGACCGGGTCGGCGTCGATCGCGGTGACCCGAAGCTCGAACGCCCGGAACACCCGGGACAGCAGCGACACCGCGATGATCGCCGCGATGAAACAGGCCGCGATCTTCACACCGTCCGGCCGCTCGAACACGTTGACGACCGTCGTATAGGTGAACACCGCAGTGATCGCGCCGAAGGCCCACGCCCGGTTGCGCTGCCCCCGGTGATGGGCGGAAAGCGTCACGGCCGTCGCCGCCGAGGTGATCAGAACGAGCACACCCGTCGCGTACGCCCCGCCCTGCGCGTCCACGTCCGCATTGAAGATCACCGTGATCAGGAACGCAGCGCCGGTGAAGACCAGCACCAGCGGCCGGACCGCGCGTGCCCAGGACGGCGCCATGCCGAACTTGGGGAGGTAGCGGGGGACCAGGTTGAGCAGGCCGGCCATGGCGGAGGCGCCAGCGAACCAGAGGATCGCGATGGTCGAGATGTCATAGATGCTGCCGAAGACGGTGCCGAGGTTCTGGTGCGCGAGGTAGGCGAGCGCGCGGCCGTTCGCCTCGCCGCCCGGGGCGAACTCATCCGCCGGGATCAGGATCGTCGTGGCGACGCTGCTGGTCAGCAGGAAGACACTCATGATCCCGGCGGCGACGGTGAGCAGCCGTTTCCCGCCCCGGATCCGCTGAGGGAGGGTGCCCTTGATGTGCGGCATGACGGCCACGCCGGTCTCGAACCCGGACAGGCCGAGCGCGAGTTTCGGGAAGACCAGCAGCGCGACACCGACCATGGCGAGCGGGCTGCCGTGCGACGTGGTCAGCGCGTGCGTCCAGTCGGTGACCGCGTGCGGGTGGGTGAACACCTGCCACAGCGCGTCGCCGATCACGACCACGTTGAGCGCGAGGTAGACGCCGACCAGGGCGACGGCGATGCCGATCGCCTCGGTGAACCCTTTCAGGAAGACCGCGCCGAGCAGCGCGATCAGCAGCAGCGTGACGAGAACGTGCTGGTCACGCAGCGACTCCGGCCAGAACGGGTTCTCGTCGATGTGCGCGGTCGCGTCGGCGGCCGACAGGGTGATCGTGATGATGAAGTCGGTGGCCGCGAAACCGAGCAGCACCAGGACGAACAGCTTGCCCTTCCAGAATGACAGCAGCCGCACCAGCATGGCGATCGAGCCTTCACCGTGCGGGCTGTCAGCGGCGACACGCCGGTAGACGGGCAGCGCGCCGAGCAGCGTGACCAGGACCAGCACGAGCGTGGCCAGTGGCGAGAGCGCTCCGGCTGCCAGAGCGGCGATGCCGGGCTGGTAGCCGAGCGTGGAGAAGTAGTCCACACCGGTCAGACACATGACCTTCCACCAGGAGTGGGGCTTTTCGGGGTTGCTCTGGGTTTCGGGGTTTCTCTGAGCCTCGGGGCTTCGCGTGGCGTCACGGCTTCTCGTGGCGTTGGGGCTTTTCGTGGCTTCAGGGTGCGCGTTTTGCGGCGGGTTGTTCTGTGGCTGCTCGTCGAGTCCTTTGAGCAACCATTCGCGCACCGTGGCCATGGGTTTGTCCTTCCGATTTCCTCCTCAAGATCCTTCATCGGGAAGGGCGGTAATGCTCGCCGCCAGGCGTTAATAAAACGTGAAAGTAGTGCTGGGGCTGGGGCTGGGGCTGGGGCTGGGGCTGGTGGTGCTGGGGTTTAGGTCACTCGGTAGCCGACTCCCGGGAGCGTGGTTATCAGCGGCGGGTTGCCGAGTTTGCGCCGCACCCGGCCGATCGTCACGGCGACCGTGTTGGTGAATTGGTCGGCGTGCTCGTCCCAGACCTTTTCGAGCAGAGTCTCGGCGCTGATGAACCCGGGGCTGGCCCGCATCAGCTCCTCCAGCAGCGCGAACTCCTTGACCGATAACCCGAGGTGCCGCCCGTCGCGAACCGCCGTCCGGCGCACCGGATCCAGCTCGATCCCGGCGACGCACAGCACCCGTGGACGCGCGTCCGGCCGGCGTCGGGCGAGCGCCTGGATCCGCAGGATCAGCTCGGGGAAGTGGAACGGTTTCGACAGGTAGTCGTCAGCACCCAGCGTGAGCCCACTGACCCGGTCGCCGGGCGCGCTCGCGGCGGTGAGCATCAGCACCATCGGCCGGTCCGCCCGCTCGGTGATCTGGAGGCAGAGCGTGTCGCCGTGCAGCCCGGGCAGGTCTCGATCCAGGACGACGACGTCATAGGGCGCGAGGCCGACCTTTGTCGCGGCGGCCAGTCCGTCGTGCGCCACGTCGACGGCCATGCCGCTGTCGGTGAGGCCTTCGACGACCACCTCGGCCAGAGCGTGGTCGTCCTCGACGACGAGCACTCTCATGACGCCGCCAGAGTGACCGCGACCCGAAGCCCGCCGGTGGGCCGGGCGGTCAGGTTGAGCCGGCCGCCGTGCGCGGCGGCCACGGCAGCCACGATGGACAGACCGAGGCCGGAGGAGCCGCTGCTCCTGATCGCGTGGATGTTGGACCCGCCTGCCCGGTTGGAGCCTGCTTGGTTGGAGCCTGCCCGGTTGGGGACCTCTTGATCGGGACCGTCTTGGTGCGGGCCCTGTCGGTTGGGGCCTTCTCTGCTGTGGGCGGCTGGTTGCGGGGGGACTGTTTGGTTCGGGCTCAGGCGTTCGAAGGGCTGGGCCAGGCGGTCGACGTCGCGCTGGTCGAGGGCTGGGCCGCCGGTCTCGACGATCAGGGTCACCGTGCCGGTGTCGTGCACCCCGGAGGCCCTGATCCACCCGTGCTCCTCGTTGTGGCGGACGGCGTTGTCGATCACGTTCTCCACCAGGCGGGCGAGTAGTGCGGGGCTCCCGTGTGCGGCTGTTTCCGGCGGAACCTCCATGGTGATCATCAGCTGCTTCGCGCGTACCTCTGAAGCTCGCTGGCGCAACGCGGCCGCGACCAATTCGCCGAGGTCGACGGTTTCGGCGTCCGCAAGGACGCCGTGCTGTGCCCGCGCGAGCACGAGGAAACCGTCGAGCAGGTGATCGACCCGGTCGAGCTGGCTGCGGAGGCGGGCGGCGAGCGCCACGGTCGCCGGAGGCGGGTCGGGCTTGGCTGCGGCGACGTCGAGCGAGGCGCGCATGGTCGCGAGGGGAGTGCGGAGCTCGTGGGAGGCGTTGGCGACGAACCGGCGCTGCGCGGCGAAGGAGGCCTCGAGGCGTTCCAGCAGGTCGTCGATGGTGTCGGCGAGGTCCTTCACCTCGTCAGCCGGGCCGGCGACCGCGAGCCGGCGGTCGAGGCTGTCAGCGGTGATGCGGCGCGTGGCGACGGTGATGGAACGCAGTGGCCGCAGCACACGCCCGGCCAGGATGCGGCCCATCACCAGAGAGACCGCCGCCATCATGAGCAGCGCGGTCGCCGAGCTGGTCATCAGCTGGCGGTCCTGCTGGACGGACGGTAGCGGCCCGCCGGCGCCGGTGGGTGCAACGCTGGTGACCTCCACGCCCGAGAGAAGGAAGGCCAGCGCCAGAAGCGTGGCGCCGGAGCCGAGGAACACGCTGGCGTAAAGAACGGTGAACCGTGCGCTCACGGTCCTGCGGCGAAGCCTGCACATGGCAACAGCATGCCTGCGAGGACCTAACAGGGGCATGACAGGTTCGCTTCGGCTGGTGTCATGTCGGGGTGCGTAGAACCGACGGCATGAGAAAGAGGAGCATCGTCGCACTGGTCGCCGCGGTCCTCGCCGTCGTCGTGCCGGGTCTGCTGCTTGCTGGCGGTCCAGGGAGTCCTGGTAGAGAAGGCGCCGGCCCCGGTGTCGCCGACCAGTTCTGGTTTCTGCATCGCGATCTCGGCACCGAGGGAAGCCTCACGGTGCGACTGACCGCGATGACCGGCACGATCACCTATCCGCCTCCGGACCACGACGAGATCGTGTCCGGGCTGGTTCCCTGGGCCAAAGTGGGTCTCATCCTGAAAGACGGGCTGCGACAAGGGTCGCCTTACGCGGCCGTGATGATGACCGGTGACCACGGAGTCCGGTTCCAGCACAACTATCGGCACGACGTCGCGGGCAGACCCGGCGGCGTTTCCGAGCAGGCACCGCGCTGGCTTCGGCTGACCCGCTCAGGTGCGACCGTCACCGGCTCGGAGTCGGTCGACGGGAAGATCTGGGAGACCGTGGGGACTGCGCGCCTCGACGGGCTCCCGGACACCGTCCAGATCGGACTCTTCGCCACGTCACCCGGCGATCTCACGCTGCGCCGGGTCGCTCTTGGCGGGTCCGTCGAGGAGGTCCGCTTCACCCAGGCGGTCGGTGTCTTCGACAACGTGAGTCCCGGTGGCGCCTGGGCGAGTGACCCGGTCGGCGAGATGAACCGGACTGACTGGGAGCGGCTGCGCCATGCTTCCGGTGCGGTCGAGCAGGCCGGTGTCGTCACGGTCAGCGGAGCAGGTGACATCGGGCCGTTCGGCGATGAACCTCTGATCACGGCCCGCCTGGCTCTGATGGGGCTGCCGATCGCGCTGATCATCGTGTTGGTGGTCGGCACGTCGGTGGTGTCGTCGTCCGCCACGGGCGCGGTGGGCCGTCGTCCGCTGCTTGCGATGGCGGCCGCGAGTTTCCTTACCGGACTGATCGCGGTGGGCGTCGTCGTCCCGGTGCCACGAGTGGCGATCGGACTCGGGGTGGCGTTCGCACTGTGCGCGATCCTTGCCGGCCAGCTTCGTGAGCTCTTCGGGCGTCGATGGGCGGCCGTCGTGGTCTCGACGCTGCTGGTTTTCGTGCCCTACGTCGTCACGACGGTTGCCCTGCTGCCGGACCCCGTCGCTCAGTGGCTGCTGCGGGTCACTCCGGCGGCGGGGTTCGCGGCTGGTCAGACGCTCGTTGAGTACCCGCAGGTGACGGCGCACTATGCCCCGTCGGCAGGGTACTTTCCGTTGTCCTGGTGGGCGGGGTTGCTGGTGCTTGGCGCGTACCCCGCTGTCCTTGCCCTGATCGTTCGCCGGCGCCGGGCGGGCCGGTGGGAGCAGCCCCGGATGCCCAGATCCGACCGTTCGCCGAGACGCCATGCGGGTGTGTGACGACCCCTGACGATCGGCCGGCGGCCGGTTGTGATCACCACTCGCCAACTCCTGGACCCCACCAGTACGCCGATATCGGCGCGGGCGGCGTTGCCGGGCGGCCGCGGGGACGCCCCGGTTCGCTCGGCACGTTGCCGCCAGAGCATTGCCGCCAACAGAGCAGGTTTGCAGAGCGGCCTGCAGAGCGGTCCGTATTTTTCCGGACATCGACGAACGTTAAGTGTTGTTGTCAACGCGGGGTGAGCATGGGCAAGGACTTCACATCGGTGGTGGTTGATGGCAGCGTGTCCACATGAGAAGGAGAAGCCCGTTCGTCATAGTGCTCGTCGCGGCTCTCGTGGCGGCCTCGGCGGGACCCGCCGGCGCCCACTCGAAGCCGAGCCTTTCCTACCTGAACCCCGGTGGGCAGGCGCGTCTGGTCGAG
Source organism: Actinoplanes lutulentus (assembly GCF_003259845.1). Lineage (GTDB taxonomy): Bacteria > Actinomycetota > Actinomycetes > Mycobacteriales > Micromonosporaceae > Actinoplanes > Actinoplanes lutulentus. Next base: position 111,302 of record NZ_QLMJ01000018.1, on the reverse strand, counting down.
AAGGTCCCGGTCAACGTGGTCTTCGTCGGATATGAGCCGTCACAGGTCGCCAAGAGCGATTTCCTCGCCGAGCTGGCGCCGTCCTACGAGCCGGTGGTGCGGTCCCGGCTGTCCTACGGGGTGACCGAGAAGCTCGGCATCACCTACAAGTACGACTACAAACTTAACTACGCCGATACGTCATACGAGAACAAGTTCTTCGGGCAGCTCAGCAAACTGGGCAAGGCAGCGCCGCTGACCGCGTACCAGCAGGCCTACAACGATCAGGCCGGCAACGTGCTGGACATTCCGAACAACACCACGATCGACGCGCCCAGCGTGGAGAAGTGGCTGGCGTTCAACCCGCCCCGGGGCGTGGACACGCGTCGCAACACGGTCTTCTTCGTGAACTGGTACGGGCGTTCCGACTTCAAGCACCACGTCTACACGAAGGCCGGCGAGCCGGACCCGGACACCGGTTACGACTTCGGCGCGAACCGTGACTCCCGCAAGATGATCGCCTGGGGTGGCACGACGGCCGACGACGAGGAGACCGGCCTGGGCGCGACCCGGCGGGTCTGGTTCCACGACCTGTCGGCCGGTCCGGAGTCGTGGACCAGCAACTACGACGTCGACAACCCGGACCTCGACGGTGACGGCGTCGTCGACTACCGGATGCCGCCGACCTGGGAGTACGCGGCCAACGGCTTCCGCTCCCCGGCCGCGCTCGCCGGCGACCTCGGCAAGATCACCCGGTACGTGGCGCTGAACCTGCTCTTCACCACGTCGCCGCTCTACCCGGTGGAGCTGCCGACGCCGGAGCTGCCGAAGTCGCTGAACATCGACGACAACACGTACGAGGGCTGGCCCGGTGTCGACGCCTCCGAGCAGTACGTGACGCCGAGCCTGCTCAAGGCGGAGCTGGCCGAGCTGCGCTGGCGTAACAAGCTCAGCTACGACTCGCAGGATCTGCCCTACGACGCCCAGGCCGAACAGTGTTACCTCGGGCTGCTGACGGACGAGTCCTGCTACCCGGAGAGCGGCTACCCGGCGTTCGCAAACCTGTACCTCTACAACAAGGAGAACCTGGACCGGGCCCTCGACGACCAGGGCAAGGTCGACTACGAGATTCCGCTGTTCAACTACGCGGTCGCCGAGGGCGTCGGGGTGCCGGCGCTCGGGTTCGCCGACGACGACTACACGACCGGTGACCAGTCGTATGTCTTCTCGTTCATCTCCCCGGAGGTGGTCGCCAGCGGATACGGCCTCACCACCACCCAGATCCACGAGGTCGGCCACCACCTGGGCATGAGCCACCCGCACGACGGTTACGACAGCACGACCGGCGTCGATTACGGCCCGGGCGGGGAGTTCTACTTCGTCAACGCCGGCGACGAGAACAACTCGATGATGAGCTACATCGACGTGAACTGGGACTTCAGCCAGTTCGACCGGGACAACAGCGACCGGTTCCTCACGGCCGCCTACTGGGAGGCCGCGAACCGCCTGGCCGCCACGGTGCCTTCCGGCAAGGGCAAGACCTCCTTGCGTACGGCGGACGGCCTGCTCGGATTGTCGTCGAAGGCGTTCGCCGCGCATGAGTACCGGGCGGCATACGCGCTGGCGGAGAAGGCCTACAACACGGTGTCGTCGATTCCGGGCGCGGACCGGGCGTCGGTGGCGAGCACGTTGAAGGCACAGGCCGACGAGGCGCGACGCACCACCGAGCTGCACGACCCGCACGAGTTCATCGACACGCTGGCCCCGGAGAGCCCCCGAAGCCAGCCGTAAGAGCGAGGTCGGCTGTTAGAGCGGGCCAGACGGAAGGCTGGGCCAGCTCTTAGGGCCGGCCAGTCGGAGGGCTGGGCCAGCTCTTAGGGCGGGCCAGTCGGTAAGGGCGCAGGCCAGCCGTTAGAGCGGAGCGAGCGCGGCGAATAGCGATGTTCGCCGCGCCGTTCTCGTTGCCCAAGCCCCAAACGTCGTGATCGTGGTGTGCAAGAGCCACATCTCGGCCGCTCGGCTTCGCCATGTTTGTGGTGGGCGGCCCTGGTCGGGACCCTTTCGACAGGAACCCTTGGGTTCTGCCCGGTGACGTGGTGCCCACGTTTCTCGCCGGCGGTGTCCGGGTGGTCTGCCGGTGTCACTCGTCTCGCCGAACGATCACCGAGGGTGAGCGCCTGGCAAGGGGCGCTGCCGGTTCCGGCCTGATGTTTGGAGACCTGTAGGTGCTCTGGCCCCCACAGGTTTCCACAAAGCCAGATCTCGCCACTGTTGTGGTGGCAGCGCGTGACTACAGAGGCCGCGGATCACCCGAAATCGACACGCCACGGTGGCGGCCACCCGGCTATTCGTGCGTTCGCGGTCGATCGGACGGCCGAACTGCACAAGATCTGAACAACACCTTCCGCCGAGAGCCGGCGCTACCTATCCACAGAATGGCGAAACTCGAGCAGCCGAACGTTGCCAAGATTGCGGACGGAGGGCTTGCGCTGACGTTGCCGCCGGCCGTCGGGGCGGTGCGGGTCCGTCGCTCGCGCGCAGTGGTTGGCGTTGGGGACGGTCTGGCGGAGCGGCTACGCGGAGAGTGGCTGCGCGGAGAGTGGCTGCGCGGAGAGTGGCTGCGCGGAGAGTGGCTGGGCGCGGAAATGATCACAGGGGCCGGTGGGGTCACCGGTTCGCTTCCCATATGGCAAGATCCGTGCCCATGCTCGTCCCCGGTTCCCCATGGCGTTGATCGTTCGGCGCGCTGCCGCCGCCAAAGGTCTGCTGGCTGCCGGAGCGGCGGTCATGTTCATCGCTGCTGTGCTGCTGGCCGGTTTGACCGCTTATGCGGGTGCCGCTGCGGAGGCCGGTGTGCAGGCTGCCGTTGTCGCCGCCGCGCCTGCCGAGCGGTCGGTGCTGGTTCGCGGGGCGGCCGCTGAGGGGCGGGCCGAGAAGATTCGGGCAGCCTACGAAGAGGGTGCGGCCCAGGAACGGGCCGCCCACGGCGAGGCCGACAGCTCGACCGGCAGGCCCGCCTCCGCTGGCACGCCCGCCGTCGACTCGGCCGGCACGCCTTCCGCCAACTCGGCTGGTAGCCCCGGCTCGGCTGGGAAGCCCGGCTCCGCTGGTGTGGCCGGCGGGGGGTGGCGGGTCAGTAGTGCCTCGTACGCGTCGGGTTGGGCTGTTGACGGGGCTGGGGCTGGGGCTACCCCGGATTCGAACGGCCTCGTTTACGCCGACGTGGTCGTGCTTGAGGAACTGCCCGAGCATGCTGATCTGGCCTCGGGGGACTGGCCGGCAGACCAGCCGGGCAAACGAACCGCCGCCCTCGCCGAGCCGGTCGCGGAGCTGCTCGGGCTGACGACCGGCGATACGATGCGGCTGCTGGATCGGCGTACTGATGAGATCGTTCCGGTCACGGTCTCCGGGTTGTGGCGGCCTCGGGACGCTACCGATCCGTACTGGCTGCTGTTGCCGGACGTCTTCTCCGGGCGGCTGCCGCAGACTGCCACGCACGGTCCGATAGTGGTCTCCGGGAAGACGTTTGCCGCTGACTTCGCCGAAGGCGCCTCCGCCGGCTGGCTGGTGCAACCCGAGCTGTTCGGCGCAACCCAAACCGGCGGAACTCAAACCCCTGGAACCCCGACCGGCGCAACCCCGGCCTCCGGAAACCCCGCCGCGACTCTCTCTGGCATGACTATCGAGCGCGTTGGGCGTACCGCAGAGATTGTCGCGGCTGTAGGCGCGCGACTGCCTGAAGTGACCGGTCTGGCCGCGTCCGCGACCATCACCACCGGCATTCCGGTGCTGGCCGAGCGGCTTGATCGCGCCGACCTGGTACGCCGATCCGCCCTGGTCACCCCCGTCCTCCTGCTCGCCGTCCTCGGCGGTTATGCCCTGACCCTGGTCGCGCTCCTGCTGGGTGAGGCCCGGCGTGGGGAGACCGCGCTGCTGCGGGCGCGGGGTGCGTCCCGGAGGCAGCTGGCCGGGTACGCGGCGGCCGAGGCGTTCGTGCTCGTTCTGCCGGCCGCTCTGCTCGCGCCGCCCCTCGCGGTGGCGCTGGTGAGAATCGTCCCGCTGCCGGGAGCGCTGCGTCTGGAACCCGTGCTGACCGGGTCGGTCTGGCTGATCGCGGCGCTCGCGGCGGCCGGCGGCATCCTGGCGCTGACCGTGCCGGCGCTGCGCAAGGCACGTACCTATGTGGCGGAGACCGCGGGGCGTGCCCGGCTGCCGATCTTCCGCCGGGCCGGGATCGACCTGGTCGTGGTCGCTCTGGCGGTCCTCGGCTGGATCCAGCTGCGCCAGTACTCATCCCCGATAGCCGGAGGAACCGGGACAACAGGAGGAACCGGGACAACGGGAGGAGCCATCGCCGGCGTCGACCCGCTTCTTGCCGCCGCACCCACCCTCGGAGTCCTGACCGGCGCGGTTCTCGCCATCCGGCTGTTGCCGCCGATCGCCCGGTTCGCCGCGGCCCGGCTGAACCGGGGCGTGAGCCGTTCCCCGCTGCTCGGCACCTGGCAGGCGGGCCGCCGTGCGCACGCCGGCCCGATGGTCATGCTGGCTCTCGCGGTCGCCGCGGCCACCGTGTCGTGGGCGCTCGCCGACACCGCCCGCGCCTCCATCGACGATCAGGCCGAGCAGACCGTCGGCGCGGACCTGCGGCTCGTGGAGGAGGGCGGCGTCGCGCCGGACAACCGCCTCGCCGAGCTGACCGCGTTGCCGGGGGTGCGTACGGTCGTGCCCGGCTGGCGGGAGTCGATGCCGTTGTCCGCGGGCAGCGACCCGGCGGAGCTGATCGCGCTGGACACGAAAGCGGGCGCCGGGGTGATGCTGGGCCGCGACGACGCGATGGGCGGCCCACCGGCCGAGGTGCTCGCCTGGCTCGCTGCCGAGCGCAAGTCGGAAATCACCGGCAGGACGCTTAAATCGGGGAAAATCGTCACCACGGGCGGGCCGGTCCGCACACTGGCGGTCTTCACCGACGGCCACCGTGTGGACTTGGGCACCAGCGACGACGGCAAACCAGCGACATTCAACGCCGACACAGCCACCGCAACGAGCTCCGGCCCGGCCACCTCTGACCCGGCCACCTCCGACCCGGCCACCCCGAGCCTCGCCGGCTTCCTCGTCGAACCGTTCGCCTCCTCCGACCTGCTCGGCAACCCGATCACCACCACCTGGCGCATCACCGGCCAGGAGGGCGAGTGGCAGTCGGTCACCCGCAGCGGCGGCGGCGCCGCCCCCGACGACGACGGAACCCTGACCGCCACCAGCCGCTTCGCCGTCACCCCGGTGGTGATCCGCGAACCGGTCCCGGTAGCCATGACCCGCGAAGCCATGACCGACCTCAACGCCACCCAGGGCGCCACCGCGTTCCTGTCGATCAACAGCGCCAGCGTCCCGGTCACGGTCGTAGCCGTCGTCGACCGCATCCCCGGCACCACCGGCGGCCCGGCGATCCTCGCCGACCGACCGGCCCTCGACGCCACCCTCTTCACCGCGTACGGCATCGCTCCGCGAACCACCGAATGGTGGATCAAGGGAAATCCCACCGTCGCCGCCAGCGGCCTGGACGTCCTCGACCGCGCCGAGATCGCCGGCTCCGCGGCCCGGGACCCGTTCGGTGCCGGCGCCCGGGTGGCCCTCTTCCTCGCCGCCTTCGGCGCCGTCCTGCTCGCCGCCGCGGGCATCGCCGCCGACTCCCGCGCCACCGCCGGACGCCGCGCCGGTGAACTCGCCGTCCTGCACACCCTCGGCGCCGGCCCGCGCCTGCTCGCCCGATCCCTCGTGGTCGAACAGGCATTCCTCGCCGGCGTCGGCTCCCTCGCCGGCCTCGCCGTCGGACTCCTGGTCGCCGGCGCGATGGCCCCGCTGCTCGTACTCACCCCGACCGCGGTGCGCCCGGTCCCGGAACCGGTTCTGCAGGTCGGCTGGCTGCCCACCGCGGGCAGCGTCGCCCTTCTGGTGGGCGTCGCACTCGCGCTCAGCGCGCTGACCGCGGCCGCCGCGGCGCGCAAGCTGCCTGCCGCGCGATTGCGCTTGGGAGCAGAGCGATGATCATGCAGAGGGTACGCGCGTTCGCCGGCCAATTAGGCCTGCTGGCGGCGCTGGTAGGGCTGGCGGCGTTCCTCTCCGCAGGCCCCGGGCGTCTCGCCAACGGCACCACCGACGAGGGCCTGCGCGCCGACATCGGCGCGTTGATGTCCAGCTCCCGGGACCTGACGTTCACCCTGGCCCGTGACTTCGGGTCGGTGGCCGCGGAAGACCGGGCGTCGCAGCTCGACCCGATCCGCGAGCAGCTGCCGGCCCCGCTGCCCGGGCTGCTCACGCAGAGCTGGTTCGTCACCGAGATCGGCCCGGTCGACGCCACGGTGGGTGGCGAGTACCTCAGAGCCTGCCCGTCGCTGGTCGGCATCCGCCGCCAGACCGGCTCCGACCAGGCCACCCGGATCGTCGAGGGCCGCGCGCCCCGATCCGCCGGCTCGAACGCCGAAGCGATGATCGGCACCGACGAGGCGAAAGCCCTCGGACTCAAGGTGGGCGACGCGGTCACCCTGCACGCCCGGGTCGACGACGCGACGGTACGCATCGTCGGCCGCTACGAGCCCGTCGACGCGACAGCGCCGTTCTGGGCCGACCAGAAACTCGCCCGGGTCGCCTGCCCGTCGATCCTCGAGGACACCCGGTACCGGGCCACCCTGCTCACCGACCCGATCGGCGCCCAGGTGACCGCCGAGAAGGCCGGCGAGTTCAAGCAGCGCTGGCGGTACCGCCTCGACGACCAGCTGCTCACCGCCGACCAGGTCACCGGCCTCACCACGGCCGTCGCCGAGGCCCGCCGGCGCCCGCCCGTCCAGACCGCCCTGCAGAGCGGCGTCGACACCACCCTCGCCGATTTCGACAAGCAGCTGCGTGCCGTCCAGGCCGTTCTCGCCGTGGTCCAGGCCGGCATCCTCGCCACCGTGGCCGGCCTGATCCTGCTCGCCGCGCGTCTGGCCGCCGACCGCCGCCGCACCGAGTACGCGCTGATCCGGGCCCGTGGCGGCTCGGTCGCTGCGATCGCCGGCCGCGCCGCCGCCGAGGCCGCCCTCGTCGTCCTGCCGGCCGCCGCGATCGGCTGGCTGGCCGGTGCCCTGGTGCCGAGCCTGCTGATATCCGGCCGTCCCGACCCGGAGGAACCACTGCTGGTTCTCGGGTTCACGCTGCTCGCGCTTCTCAGCCCGGCGGCACTGGCGGCCGCCGCCGCTCACCGGCCCGACTTCACCGGGCACCGGCAGGACCTGGCCGGCAGCAAGCCGTCGCCCCGGCGGATCACCGGCGAGCTCTTCCTGATCGCCCTCGCCGCCGGCGGCGCCTATCTGGTACGCCGCCGCGGTATCGACGCGGGCGCGGGCGTCGACCCGTACCTGATCGCCGTGCCCGTCCTCCTGTCCGTCGCGGCCTCCCTGATCGCGCTGCGGCTCGTGCCGTTCCCGTTGCGCGCCGCCGGCCGGCTCACCGCCCGGGCCCGCGGCGCGATCGCGTTCCTCGGCCTGGCCGGCGCCGGCCGTGGCGCGCCGATGCGGTCCTGGCCGCTCAGCGTGCTGGTCGTCGCGATCGCCACCGGCATCTTCGCCGGAACCGTCGCCACCACCGTCGGGCACGGCCGGGACCGGGCCGCTGACCTGGCCGTACCCGCCGACGCCGTGGTCACCGGCTTCTCGTTCGCCGTGGACACCCCGGCACGGATCGCCGAGATCGACGGCGTCACCCGGGCCACGCCGCTGCTGCTCGCGTCGGCCGCCGAGGTGCGCAGCGACTCCAGCCCGCTGATCTCGCAGATCCAGGCGATGGTGGTCGACGCGGCCACCTCCGGCCTCGACCTGCCCGCGGAGCTGGTGAACGCGGGCCCCTCCGAGGTCGTCCCGGCGGTCGCCTCCCCGAAGGTCGCCGAGCGGATCGGCGCGGGCGGCAAGATCGACATCCAGGGCCGGCGGTACGTGTTCCGGGTGGCCGCCGTCCGCGACACCGTCCCGGGTCTCGGCACCGGCGTCCGCGAGTTCCTGGTCCTGCCCAGTCAGGCCATGCTGATCCCGGACTTCCAGCCGCTCGTCCCCAACCGCATCCTGGTGGACGGGGACGGCTGGGATCCCGCCGCCGTGCGACGGGTCGCCGACGACGGACAGCGGGCCCAGACGCTGAAGTCCACCGGCAAGGCCGTGGAGGACTTCGAGCTGAACATGCCGGCGACCGTCATGACCCGGGCCGCGTACCGGGAAAGCCTCGACGAACGTGGTGTCGACGGGGTGCTGAGCTTCACGTTCGCCGCCGGGCTGGTCGCCTCGGCCGCGCTCGCCCTGCTCGCCGTCGCGCTCACCGTCCTCGCCGGCGCTCCGGCCCGCGGCCGGACCCTGTCCCGCCTGCGCACCCTCGGGTTGTCCACGGGCCAGGGCCGCGGACTGCTGGTGTTCGAACTCGTACCCCTGCTCGGTGTTGCCGTGCTCGCCGGCGCACTCACCGGTGCCGCGCTGCCGGCGTTGATCGCACCCGCGCTCGGCCTCGACGATTTCACCGCCGGGGTGCCGGCCGAGATCAGCGCCGACCCGTACCTCGCCGCCGGGGTCCTGGTCGTCACGGTTCTCGCCGTGATCGCCGCCCTCGTCGTCGAGGACATCGCCAACCGCCGCCTGCGCCTCGGCACGGTACTGCGGCTCGGAGAGGAGCAGTCCTGATGGACTCTGGCCTGATGGATCTGGCTGAACTGGAGATCAAGGCGGCCGAGAAAGCCGCGGCCCGCGCCGGCGGACAGGACCGGCTCAGCGGGCACATCGTCTGCGACGGGCTGGTGCGCATCTTCCGTACCGAAGGTGTTGAGGTTGTCGCTCTTCAAGGTTTGGATCTTGTCGTCGACCGGGGTGAGTTGCTCGCGGTCGTCGGCGCGTCCGGATCCGGGAAGTCGACAATGCTGAACATCCTGTCCGGCCTCGACGAACCCACCGCCGGGGTGGCGCGGGTTGCCGGATTCGACCTGCTGGGCCTCTCCGCGAAGCGACGCCTCGAATACCGGCGGAAGATCGTCGGGTTCGTCTGGCAGCAGACCGCGCGCAACCTGCTGCCGTATCTCTCCGCCCAGGAGAACGTCTCGCTGCCGATGAAACTGGCCGGGTCGGTCAAGCGGGACCGCGCTCTCGAACTGCTCGACATGGTCGGGCTCGCCGACAAGGCCGGCCGCCGTCCCGATCAGATGAGCGGTGGTGAGCAGCAGCGGTGCGCGGTCGCGGTGGCGCTCGCCAACGACCCCGAGGTGCTCTTCGCCGACGAGCCGACCGGTGAGCTCGACGAGGCCACCGCCGACGAGGTGTTCGGCGCGCTGCGCACCGTCAACGCCGAACTCGGCGTCACCGTCGTGGTGGTCACCCACGACATGAACGTGGCCGGCCAGGTCCGCCGAGCGGTCGCCATCCGGGACGGAAAAACCGCTTCCGAGGTACGCCGATCGGCCCGGATCGCCGCCGACGGCACCGAGGAACACGTGACCGAGGAGTACGCCGTCCTCGACCGGGCCGGTCGCCTGCAACTGCCGGCGGCGTTCGTCGAGGCCCTGAGCCTCCGCGACCGCGTCCGCCTCAACCTGGAACCGGACCACGTCGAAGTCAGACCCAGTGCCTCGGGGGAGCAGGACCGATGAGCGTCGTCGAAGTATCCGGGGTCGGCCGTGCCTTCGGTTCCGGTGACCGGACCGTGCACGCTTTGAGCGACGTCTCCTTCGCCGTCGCGAAGGGTGAGCTCATCGCTGTCCGCGGCCGCTCCGGCGCCGGCAAGACCACCCTGCTGAACCTGATCGGCGGCCTCGATCGCCCGACTGCGGGAACCATCACGGTCGCCGGTCGCCCGGTCACCGGCGCCGGCGAGCAGGAACTGCTCGAACTGCGCCGCGACGTGATCGGTTTCGTCTTCCAGTCGTTCGGCCTGATCCCGATCCTGACCGCCGCCGAGAACGTCAGCATCCCGATGCGCCTGTCCAAACGCCGCCCCGCCGAACGCGACGAGCGGGTGTCGGTCCTCCTCGAACTCGTCGGCCTCGGTGGCCAGGCCGCCCAGCGCCCCGGCGAGCTCTCCGGCGGTCAGCAGCAGCGGGTCGCGGTGGCGCGCGCCCTGGCCAACGACCCCGACCTGCTGATCGCCGACGAACCCACCGGCCAGCTCGACTCGGACACCGGCCGCGCCATCATGGATCTGCTCCGGGCCGTCGTCGACGCTCGTGGCATGACCGCCCTGGTCGCCACCCACGACCCGGCGCTGATGGACCGGGCCGACCGCGTGATCACCCTTCGAGACGGTCGCCTGGCGTAACGCCCTGCGCCCCGCCGCCAGCTCACGATCTCTGAGTGCCGAGCCCAGGACAGACCACGGCCCACGGTGAGCGTTCATCCAGGGGGGATGGGGGCACACGGTGGCGTTGTGTACGGCCTGAACCCACGCCGTGAGCACTCCGCCCGGTGTGTGTCGAGTTGAGGTGCGTATCGAACCTGAAATCGACACGGGCGGGCGGTTCGCTGGGTGTGTGTCGAGTTTGGGGGCGTAGTGAACCCGAAGTCGACACGCGCGTCGGGCCTGCGCGATCTTGGGCCGTTGTTCCTGTCGGGGTGTGGTTCGGGGACCACGATCGCCGCGGGGGCGGGGCGAAGAGGCGATCAGGGCCGAGCGGCCACTGCCAGCGGGATTTCCACTAGCCAGCAGGGCCATCTTGGTCCCGGCGGCTCCGGGCTCCGGGCGCCGGGCTCCGGGCACCGGGTACGGCGCTATGGCGAATGAGGAGAGGCCGCGAAAAGGCGTACCGAAGGAGGAAGGGTGAGGGGCGCGCCTGGCTGGGGCTGGGTGTGACGAAGGCCGCGACCCGTGGAACGGGGCGCGGCCTTCGAGGGGTTTTGCGTCTTGTCAGCCCTTGACGCTGCCGGCGAGGAGGCCTCGCACGAAGTAGCGCTGGAGCAGCAGGAACACCGTCACGGGGACGATGATGGAGACGAAGGCGCCTGCGGAGAGCAGGTGCCAGGCGGTGCCGCGGGTGCCGCTCAGGTTGGACAGCTGGACGGTGATCGGGGAGATCTCCGGGGAGCCGGCGAACGTGAGGGAGACCAGCAGGTCGTTCCACACCCAGAGGAACTGGAAGATGCCGAACGCGGCCAGCGCCGGGGTGAGCAGCGGCAGCAGCACCCGGAAGAAGATCGCCACGTGGCCGGCGCCGTCCATCCGGGCCGCCTCGATCAGGCTGGACGGCACCTCTTTGATGAAGTTGTGCAGGATGTAGATCGCCAGCGGCAGGGCGAACGCCGAGTGGGACAGCCAGAGCGTCCAGAAGGTGTTCGCGATGCCCATGTCGACGTAGAGCGACAGCAGCGGGATCAGGGTGACCTGCAGCGGCACGATCTGCAGAGCGAAGATCGCGATGAACAGGAAGTTCTTACCCTTGAAGTTCATCCACGCGAACGCGTAGGCCGCGAGCGACGCCAGGCACAGCGGGATGATGACCGCCGGCAGGGTGATGACGATCGAGTTCAGGAAGAAGTCGGCCAGGTTGATGTTGTCCGGGTCGAAGACGGCCTGGTAGTTCTCGAACGTGACCTTCGGGTCGGAGAAGAACGTCCACCAGCCGGTCGTCTTGATCGCGCGCTCCGGGCGGAACGAGGAGACCAGCAGACCGAACGTCGGGAGCGTCCAGAGGACCGCGATGATCAGTGCGGCCAGCGACGCCCACGGCGAGGTGAGCTTCTTCTTCGCCGTCGACGCCGCGGAGACCTTCTCCGGGGTGAGCGGTGGCGTGGTGGTGACTGGAGTGACGGTGCTCATCACGCCTCCGAACGGCGAAGCTGCCGGATGTTGTAGACGATGATCGGGATCACGAGGATGAACAGCACGACCGCGAGCGCGGCGCCGAGACCCTGGTTGGCGCTGCGGAAACTCTGGCTGTAGAACTCGTTGGCGATCACGCTCGTGTCGAAACGGCCACCGGTCATCGTCTGCACGATGTCGAAGACCTTGAGCGTACCGATCGCGATGGTCGTCAGGACGACGATCACCGCCGGCCGGATCGCGGGCAGCGTGACGAAGCGGAACATGCCCCACGGTGTGACGCCGTCGAGGCGGGCGGCCTCCACGATGTCGTCCGGGATCGCCTTGATGGCCGCCGAGAGCAGCGTCATCGCGAAACCGGCCTGGATCCAGATCATCACGAGGATGAGCAGGAACGTGTTCAGCGGCGAGTCGATCAGCAGCTGGACCGGCTTGCCGCCGAGCCAGACGATGACCTGGTTGACCAGGCCGATCTGCTTCACGTTGCCCTGGTCGGGGCGGTACTCGTACATGAACTTCCAGATCACCGACGCCGCGACGAACGAGATCGACATCGGCAGGAAGACCAGCGCCTTGGCGACCGACTCGATCCGCGCCTTGTCGACCAGGATGGCGTAGAGCAGGCCCACGCCGGTCGCCAGGAACGGCGTGAAGAGAACCCAGAACGCCGTGTTCCGGAGCACGACCAGCTGCTCCGAGTCGGTGAGGATGAGCTTGTAGTTGTCGATCCCGATGAACGCATCACCTGCGGCGTTGAAGAACGACTCGTAGATGGTGCGAAGACCGGGGTAGAGGAGGCCCACGCTGAGCATCAGCACGACGGGGGCCAGGTACAGGTACGCCACGAAGCTGTCGCGCTTACCCGCGACACGACTGGCGATGAACAGGATCACACCGACGACAGCGGCGAACAGCAGGATCGCCGCGAACATCTGGAACAGCTTGTCGGCGGTAGTGGAGGCGGTGGTGAACACGCGGCCCGTTCCTCCTTGGGCGGTAAACCAAATAAGAGGCTAGCGAAATGTACGGTATTTCGAGACTGCTAGGGCCGGTCGGGATTATGCCCGACCGGCCCCGTGCATTTCAGCTAACTCACTACTGCGGCCAAGCCTTCTCGATGTTGTCCACCGTCGTCTTGGTGTCCTGACCGGTGATCCAGTTGGTCGACTGCTTCCAGAACGCGTTCGAGCCGACTGCGGCGGGCATCATGTCCGAGCCGTCGAAGCGGAAGGTCGCGTTCGGGTCGAGCAGAATGGTCGCCGACAGCTTGTCGATCGGGTTCTTCAGGTTGTTCGTGTCGAGACCCTTGTTGGCGCTGACCCAGCCGGACGAAAGCTTCGCCTTGGCGTTGGCCCAGACATCGCTCGCCAGGTACGTCTGGAAGGCCTTGACCTCCGGACGGTCCGCGAACGCCAGGACGAACTCGCCGCCGCCGAGAACCGGCTTGGAGGAGGCGTCCTGACCCGGGAGGTAGAAGGCGTAGACGTCGCCGTCCTCAGCGACCGTCGTCTCCTTCGGGAAGTTCGCGGCGTAGAAGCTCGCCTGGCGGTGCAGGGAGCACTGGCCGTCCAGGATCGGGAGACCCGCGTCCTGGAAGGTGGTGCTGGCGATGCTCTTGACGTCGCCGAGGCCACCGTTGACGTACTTGTCGTTCTTCAGGTAACCGCCGACCGCGTCGAACGCGGTGACGATCGCCGGGTCGTTGAAGGGGATCTCGTGCTTGACCCACTTGTCGTAGGTCTCCGGGCCCGCGGTGCGGAGCACGAAGTCCTCAACCCAGTCGGTGAGCGGCCAGCCGGTCGCCTCACCCGAGCTGATGCCGGCACACCACGGCTTGCCGCCGTCGGTGACGATCTTGTCGGTCAGGGTCTGCAGGTCCGCCAGGGTGGTGGGGACCGTGTAGCCCTTGTCCTTGAACTCCTGGGGCGAGTACCACACCAGGGACTTCACGTTGGCACCCAGCGGCGCGGCGTAGAACTTGCCGTCGACAGTGCCGTACGCCTTCCAGTCCTCGCCGAACCACTTGTCGACGTTGGCGGACGTCTCGGCCGGGGCCTCGACCGCCTTGCCGGTGGCGACGAGCTGCTGGAGCAGACCCGGCTGGGGCACGAACGCGAGGTCCGGCGGGTTGCCGGCCTTGGCGCGGACCAGGATCTGAGTCTCGAAGGCCTTGTCGCCCTCGTACTTGATGGTGGCGCCGGTGCACTGCTCGAAGGGCTTGTAGGACTCCTTGTGCGGGGTGTCCTCCGGGGTCACGATGCCCGTGTAGATCGTGACCGTCTTACCCTTGATGTCGCCGAACGCCGCGTAGGGCGAGCAGTCGATTGCTGCTGCCGAACTGTCGGTGGTACCGCTATCGGAATCGTCGCTGTCGCCGCAGGCGGCCAGGCTGAAAGCCAGGCCCACGCTGAGGGCACCGGCGAGCGCGACCCGGGATCGCGAACTCCCACGTTGACCGAACATACCGCTCCCTATGTCATATAGCGCCTCCGGCGTCACCGGCCAATTCTGGTGGCGACGCCGCCGTCCGAAGCGCTTCTTGACCAACAGTCAAGAGGTAACCAGCAAGTTGCGCAATGATTTCGTCGTGATCGAGTCGGTAACGATATCGCTGCGACGCCCTGGCACCTTAACCGGTTAAGAAGATTGGCGGAAGAGCCTATCTCTCGACGGTGCTTACATGGACCTTTACCCTGATTTATACCCCACAAACACGGCGGTGAGTCGGTTTTGTTGGAGTTCGGGACTAGGTGCTTAAGCCGCAAAAGAGAACCGCCGCGGAGCCTTCTCGGCTACCGCGGCGGTTCGGGCGTTCTTAGTCGGGGTCAGCCCGCGACGGCCAGGTACTTGTAACCGAGGCGGCGCATGCGGTCGGCGTCGAGCACGTGGCGGCCGTCGAGCAGGATCGGGGAGCGCATCAGGCCGACGAACTTCGACCAGTCCAGTTCGAGGTACTGCGCCCACTCGGTCACCAGCACGACGGCGTCGCAGTCGGCGAACAGCTCGTCGATCGTCGGGCTCAGATACGGCGCCAGCTCCGGCTGCTCGACGCGGAACCGGTCGGTCGCCACCGGGTCGTGCAGCTTCACCCGGGCGCCGCGGGCCAGCAGCGAGTTCGCGATGTCCAGCGCCGGCGCGTCACGCAGGTCGTCGGTGTTCGGCTTGAACGCCAGGCCCAGCAGGCCGATCTTGCGGCCCTTCAGGATGCGCAGCTCGTCCTGGAGGCGCTCCACCGCGATGGCGCGCTGCCGCTGGTTGACGTCGCGGGCCGCCTTCACGATCGGCATCTCGAGGTTGTACTCGGAGGCGGTCGCGATCAGGGCCTTGGTGTCCTTGCCGAAGCAGGAGCCACCCCAGCCGACGCCGGGCTGCAGGAAGCGCGAGCCGATCCGCTGGTCGAGGCCCATGCCGCGGGCCACCTCGGTGATGTCGGCGCCGACCTTCGCGGCGAGCTGGCCGATCTCGTTCGCGTAGCTGATCTTCAGGGCCAGGAACGCGTTGGCGGCGTACTTGATCAGCTCGGCGGAGGCCAGGTCGGTGGAGACCAGCGGGACCGCGTTGACGTCCTCGGGGCGGGACAGGAACGTCGGCGGCGTGAAGGTCTGGTTGATGATCGGGCGGTAGAGGCGGTTGAGCACCTCGAGGCTGCGCGGGTTGTCCGAGCCGATGACGATCCGGTCCGGGTAGAGGGTGTCGGCGATCGCGTTGCCCTCGCGGAGGAACTCCGGGTTGGAGGCGACCGCGAACTCGGTGCCCTCAGGCCGGTTCTCGCCCTGCTCTTTTTGGCGCTGCTTGAACGAGTCGCGCAGGATCGCGTCGACCCAGTTGCCGCTGCCGATCGGGACTGTCGACTTGTTCACCACGACGGTGAAGTCGTGGTCGAGCGCCTGGGCCACGCTCTCGGCCGCGCTGCGCAGGTACCGCAGGTCCGGGCTGCCGTCGGCGGCCGACGGCGTCTGCACCGCCACGAAGACCACGTCGGCGCCGGGGACCCCGTCGGCGTAGGAGGTGGTGAACGTCAGGTTCTGTGCGGCCTCGGCGAGCAGATCCTCCATGCCGGGCTCGTAGATCGGGCACCGGCCGGCGGTGAGCATGTCGACCTTGGCCTGGTCGAGGTCGACACAGGTCACCTCGTGCCCGAGGAAGGCGAGACTCACACCGGTGGTCAAGCCGACATAGCCGGTACCGACAACACAAACCTTCATGCGATCTCCTCCGCCGCTTCTCCGGCCTGCCGCGGCTGAGTCCGGCCCTTATTGGGGGCCGGCCCGTGACCAGGGCCGTCCCGCGGTTACGCCACGTACGCGGGCCGTGGCCCGCCGTCTGGATATCCGGCGGGCCGGCCGGCGTCCTGGACGGTGCCGGCCTGCGTGTTCCGCCGAATGATACACAGGAGAAATCCCGGCGGTTTGTCCACTTGTGAGCCGTAGATCCCACCGAATGTGCGACCCGGAACGGGGGAGTTCCCGAATGTTCGTCCGGCCAACCCGCGGTGGTCGCTGGATGAAGATCAATGGTCACGCTGTGTAGTGATTACGTCTCTGGCTGAGGCGTTCGGCGGGCTTTTCGGCGCTGTCGTCTTTTCGCGCCATGTCAACGCGAGGTTTCCGGCTCTTGACGCGAGGATGACATCGAACGACGCTGCTGGGAGCGCTCCCACATGAACGTCCATCGATGGGTTGGTTTAACTGACGGGTTTGTTTGACCCGCGGGCTCTCGACTTATGGAAGGTCTCGCATGCGAAGGTCCCCCGGCGGAGCAGTGCTCGCCGCCCTCGCGCTCGTGGCCACGGCGGTCACCGTCGTCGTGTCCGGTCCCCCCTTCACCCCCGCCGTTGCGGCTCCCGCCGAGCCTTACACCTGGAAGAACGTCCGGATCGACGGCGGTGGCTTCGTTCCCGGCATCGTCTTCAACCCTGGCGAGCAGAACCTCATCTACGCGCGTACCGACATCGGTGGCGCGTACCGATGGAATCAGTCCGCGCAGAGCTGGACCCCGCTGCTCGACTGGGTCGGTCAGAAGGACTGGGGATACAACGGTGTCCTCAGCATCGCCACCGACCCGGTCGACACCCGCCGTGTCTACGCAGCCGCCGGGATGTACACGAACAGCTGGGACCCGAACAACGGCGCCATCCTGCGCTCCACCGACAAGGGCGCCACCTGGCAGAAGACCGTCCTGCCGTTCAAGGTCGGCGGCAACATGCCCGGCCGGGGCATGGGGGAGCGGCTCGCCGTCGACCCGCGGAACAACCGCAACGTCTACTTCGCGGCCGAAGGCGGCAACGGGCTGTGGCGCAGCACCGATTACGGCGTGACCTGGGCCAAGGTCAGCGCCTTCCCGAACGCCGGTAACTACGTGGCCGACCCGTCGGACACCAGCGGGTACCAGAGCCAGAACCAGGGGCTGAGCTGGGTGACGTTCGACCCGGCCTCCACCAGGGTCTACGTCGGGGTCGCTGACAAGGAGAACCCGGTCTACCGGTCGCTGGACTCCGGCGCCACCTGGGAACGGATCGCCGGCCAGCCCACCGGATATCTCGCGCACAAGGGCGTCGTCCAGGGCAAATACCTGTTCATCGCGACCAGCGACACCGGCGGGCCCTACGACGGCGGCGCGGGACAGGTCGCCCGGCTCGACACCGAGACCGGCGTCTGGACCGACATCTCGCCCACCCCGGTCGCCGACCGGTACTACGGATACTCCGGGCTCACCGTCGACCGGCAGAAGCCCGGAACCCTGATGGTCGCCACCCAGATCTCCTGGTGGCCCGACGCGATCTTCTTCCGCAGCACCGATTACGGCGCCACCTGGACGCGCGTCTGGGACTGGAGCAGCTATCCCAGCCGCACCAAGCGCTACACCCTGGACATCTCCGCGAACCCGTGGCTCGACTTCAACAGCACCAGCCAGGCGCCCGAGGAGAGCCCGAAGCTCGGCTGGATGAACGAGTCCCTGGAGATCGACCCGTTCGACTCCGGCCGGATGCTCTACGGCACCGGCGCGACGCTGTACGGCACCACCCAGCTGACGAACTGGGACGCCGGATCCACCTTCACGATCAAGCCGTTCGCCAAGGGCATCGAGGAGACCGCGGTCCAGGACCTGGCCAGCCCGCCGACCGGTGCACCGCTGGTCAGCGCGCTGTATGACGTCGGCGGCTTCCACCACGCGGACCTCGACGCGGTGCCGGCGAACTTCCACGACACCCCGTCGCTCGGTAGCAACACCGGCCTTGATTTCGCCGAGCTCAGCCCGTCGTTCTTCGTGCGGGTCGGTAATGCTGACGCCGCACCGCACATCGGTATCTCCAACGACGGCGGCAAGAACTGGTACCAGGGCCAGGAACCGTCCGGCGTCACCGGCGGCGGCACGGTCGCGGTCGGCGCTGACGCCAACGCGGTGGTCTGGTCGCCGGCCGGCGTCGGCGTGCACTACTCGACCACGCGAGGCAGCACCTGGTCCGCGTCGACCGGCATCCCCGCCGGCGCCAAGGTCGAGTCCGACCGGGTCAACCCCAAGACCTTCTATGGGTACGCGGCCGGAAAGTTCTATTTCAGCGTGGACGGAGGGGCGACGTTCACGACGTCGGCCGCTGCCATGCCTGCCGAGGGCCGGGTCAACCTGAAGGCCGTGCCGGGAGTCGCCGGTGAGGTGTGGCTGGCCGGTTCGACCGGGTTGCTGCGGTCCACCGACTCGGGGCGGACGTTCACGGCGGTCTCGACGGTGACGTCGGGCATCAACGTGGCGTTCGGCAAGGCCGCTCCGGGCGCTGTCTCCCCGGCGGTGTTCCTGGTCGGGACGGTTGACGGGGTTGACGGGGTGTTCCGCTCCGATAACAGCGGGTCGGCCTGGGTGCGGATCAACGACGATGCCCACCAGTACGGCAACGCCGGGGATGCCCTGGCCGGTGATCCGCGGATCTACGGCCGGGTCTATCTGGGGACGAACGGGCGCGGGATCTTGTACGCGGACCGTAACGGTGGGCCTTCATCGCCTACGCCCTCGGCTTCGTCCTCGTCGTCCTCGCCTTCGCCGTCCACGTCGGTTTCGGTCTCTCCATCGGCCTCTGTTTCGCCGTCGGCTTCGGTCTCCCCGTCTTCTTCCCCGTCGACCGGGTCCGGCTGCACTGCCACATATCGGGTCACCGGGCAGTGGACCGGCGGCTTCCAGGGTGAGGTGACCGTCAAGAACAACGGGACGGCTGCCACCAACGGCTGGACCGTCACGTGGGCCTACACCGGCGGCCAGGCCGTCACTCAGAGCTGGGGCGGCACCGCGACCCAATCCGGGACCGCCGTGACCGTCGTCAACGCCGGATACAACGGCGCGCTCTCGTCCGGGGCATCCACGACCTTCGGATTCCTCGGCAGCACCACCGGCACCACCAACCCCGTCCCTTCCCCCGTCGCCTGCACCACCACCCCGTAGCCGGGATGACCGTGGCGTCCGGGCCTGCTCTCCCGCTTCCCGGGCTCCGGATGCCACGGCTCTCGGCGCAGAAAGGATCCCCGTGAGGTTCAAACCACCCGGATCACCGGGCACTTTCCGTCGCAGAGTGGCTGTCACCGGCGTCGCCGTCCTCGGCGCCGGCGCGGTCCTCGCAGCCGGCGCCCCGGCGTACGCCGCGGCCGGCTGCACCGTCGTCTACAAGGTGCAGAGCCAATGGACCGGCGGCTTCACCGGCGACATCCAGATCAAGAACACCGGCGACCCGCTGACCAGCTGGAATCTGCAGTTCGACTTCCCCGACGCCGGGCAGAAGGCCGGCCAGGGCTGGAGCGGCGTCTACAGCCAGAGCGGCCAGCACGTCACCGTCACCAACGCCGCGTGGAACGGTTCCCTCGCCACCGGGGCGACCGTCGGTACCGGCTTCAACGGCACGTTCACCAGCGCCAACCCGGTGCCCACCTCGTTCACCCTGAACGGGACCGCCTGCAACCAGACCGCGGCCGTGCCGACCGTGCAGATCAGCAGCCCGGCGGCGAACACCCGGTACACCGCGCCGGCGTCCATCCCGATCACCGCCAACGCCACCGCGGCGGCCGGGCAGACGATCAGCCGGGTCGAGTTCTACCACGACGGGCTGCTGCTCGGCAGCGACACCACAGCGCCGTACGCGTACACCTGGAGCGGGGTTCCCGCCCAAGCTGCCGCGTACCATCTGCAAGCCGTCGCGTTCGACGGCGCCGGCACCCGGAGCACCACCGCCGACGTGCCGGTCTTCGTCGACGCGGCCACCACCCCGGCGATCGTCGCCGACGCCACCTCGCTGACCCTGGCGGCCGGTGCGAGCGGCAGCCTCAAGCTGGCACTCAGCAAGGCGCCGGCCGCGAACGTCAGTGTCGCGGTGGCCCGTAGCGCCGGCACCACCGCGGTCACCGCCACCCCGGCGACGCTCACCTTCACGCCGTCGAACTGGAGCACCGGCCAGAGCGTGACGATCGCGGCGGCCACCTCGGCCACCGCCGGATCCACCGCCACGATCTCGGCCACCGCTTCCGGGCACACCGCGGCGCAGGTCGCCGTCACGATCGTCGACGAGGGCTCGGTCGACGCCCGGTTCACCCAGCTCTACAACGACCTGAAGAACCCGGCCAACGGGTATTTCAGCCCGGAGGGTGTGCCGTACCACTCGATCGAGACGCTGATCGACGAGGCGCCCGACCACGGCCACGAGACCACCAGCGAGGCGTTCAGCTACTGGCTGTGGCTGGAAGCCGAGCACGGGCAGGTCACCGGTGACTGGGCGGCGTTCAACAGCGCCTGGGCGACGATGGAGAAGTACATCATCCCGTCGCACGCCGACCAGCCGACGAACGCGAACTACAACGCGCAGAAGCCGGCCACGTACGCGGCCGAGTACCCGCTGCCGTCGCAGTACCCGTCCCAGCTCGACACCGGCGTCTCGGTCGGCACCGACCCGCTCGCGGCCGAGCTGAAGGCGGCGTACGGCACCGACGACATCTACGGCATGCACTGGCTGCTGGACGTCGACAACACGTACGGATTCGGGCACTGCGGTGACGGGACCAGCCGGGTCACGTACATCAACACGTTCCAGCGCGGCCCGCAGGAGTCGACGTTCGAGACCGTGCCGCAGCCGTCCTGCGACACGTTCGCCCACGGCGGCCCGAACGGATACCTCGACCTGTTCACCAAGGACGCGTCGTACGCCAAGCAGTGGAAGTACACCAACGCCCCGGACGCGGACTCGCGCGCGGTGCAGGTGGCGTACTGGGCGTACACATGGGCGACCGAGCAGGGCAAGGCCTCGCAGATCTCCGACGCGGTGGCGAAAGCCGCCAAGATGGGTGACTACCTGCGGTACTCGTTCTACGACAAGTACTTCAAGAACCCCGGCTGCGCCTCCACGTCGTGCACCGCCGGGACCGGCAAGAGCAGCTCCAACAACCTGATGTCGTGGTACTACGCCTGGGGCGGGGCCTACGACACCAACGCCGGATGGGCCTGGCGGATCGGGTCCAGCACCAGCCACTTCGGTTACCAGAACCCGATGGCGGCCTACATCCTGTCCAACGTCAGCGCGTTCAACCCGAAGTCGCCGACGGCCAAGGCGGACTGGCAGAACAGCCTGAACCGCCAGCTGGAGTTCTACCAGTGGCTCCAGTCGTCCGAGGGTGCCATCGCCGGTGGCGCCACCAACAGCTGGAACGGCAACTACTCGGCACGGCCCGCGGGCACGCCGACCTTCTACGGTCTCGCGTACGTCGAGGCGCCGGTCTACGAGGACCCGCCGTCCAACCGCTGGTTCGGCATGCAGACCTGGTCGCTGGAACGGCTGGCCGAGTACTACTACGCGACCGGTGACACCAAGGCCAAGTCGGTGCTCGACAAGTGGGTGCCGTGGGCGCTGGCGAACACCACGATCGAGGACGACACCTTCGCGATCCCGTCCGACCTGGCCTGGTCGGGTACGCCCAACACCTGGAACCCGTCGAGCCCGCAGGCCAACACCGGCCTGCACGTGACGGTCACCAGCCGGGGACAGGACCTCGGCGTGGCAGGCTCGTACGCCAAGCTGCTCACCTACTACGCCGCCAAGTCCGGCAACGCGCAGGCGAAGACCGCGGCCAAGGGGCTGCTCGACGCGATCTGGGCGTTCAAGGACAGCAAGGGCGTCTCGGTCACCGAGACCCGGGCCGACTACAACCGGATGGACGACGTCTACAACGCCTCCACCGGCCAGGGCCTCTACATCCCGCCGGGCTGGTCCGGCGAGATGCCGAACGGTGACGTCATCAAGCCGGGTGTCTCGTTCCTGGACATCCGCAGCTTCTACCGCAACGACCCGGACTTCCCGAAGGTCGAGGCGTACCTGAACGGCGGTCCCGCGCCGACGTTCAACTACCACCGTTTCTGGGCTCAGGTCGACGTGGCAACCGGCTACGCCGATTACGCCCGGTTGTTCCCGGAGGGCTGACATGAGACTTCCCAGAATGGCCCGATTGCTGAAGATGGCGGCGGTGGTCGTGTTCGCCGCCGCGGCCGGGATCCTGGCGCTGCCCGCGACGGCCGCCCAGGCACACGGCGCCCTGCAGGTTCCCGGCAGCCGGACCTGGTTCTGCTACCAGGACGGCCGCAACCCGCAGACCGGCGCGATCGAGCCGAAGAACGCCGCCTGCGCCGCCGCGGTGGCGCAGAGCGGGGTCAACTCGCTCTACAACTGGTTCGCCGTGCTTCGCTCGGACGGCGCCGGACGGGTCAACGGGTTCCTCCCCGACGGCCAGCTGTGCAGCGGCGGGACCGGTGGGCCGTACAACTTCACCGGATTCAACCTGGCCCGCAACGACTGGCCGCTCACCCACCTGACGGCCGGCGCGAACGTGCAGTTCAAGTACAACGACTGGGCCAAGCACCCGGGCACGTTCTCCCTCTACATCACCAAGGACGGGTACGACCCGACGAAGCCGCTCGCCTGGAGCGACCTGGAGCCGACACCGTTCGACCAGGTCACCAATCCGCCGGCGAACGGTGGGCCGGGCACCGACGACGGCCACTACTACTGGAACGGCAACCTTCCCGCGGGGAAGACCGGCAAGCACCTGATCTATTCGGTGTGGGCGCGCTCGGACAGCCAGGAGACGTTCTACGGCTGCTCGGACGTGGTCTTCGACGGCGGCAACGGTGAGGTCACCGGCGTGGGAACGGGCGGCACACCGTCGCCCTCGCCCAGCACCTCGGTGTCACCCAGCACGTCGCCCTCACCCAGTACATCTCCCTCGCCCAGCACACCGGCTTCGCCCAGCACGTCGCCCAGCACGTCCAACCCGCCGGGTTCGACGGGTGGCTGCACCGCGATGTACTCCGTGGTGTCCGCCTGGACCGGCGGGTTCCAGGGTGAGGTGATGGTGCACGCCGGCACCACGCCGGTGAACGGCTGGACGGTGTCCTGGACGTTCCCCGGAAGCCAGACCCTGGCGCAGACGTGGAGTGGAAAGGCCACGTCGAGCGGATCCCTGGTATCGGTCACGAACGAGACGTGGAACGCCACGGTCCCGGCCAGCGGTTACGTCACGTTCGGGTTCCTCGCCTCGGGAACGGCGGCGGCGCAGGTACAGAATTTGACCTGTTCCACCGCTACCTGAGAGTTAGCCGGCTGAGAGTTGGCCAGCTGAGAGTTGTTTGCCGGCTGAGAGTTGGCCGGCTGAGAATCGCTGCCGGAAAGACGACTCATTGAACGACCGCCACTCGGTGGTGTGACAACTGTCGCACTGCCGGGTGGCGGTACCGCGTTCGGCAGCTTGACGAGGCCTTGGGGAGTTATTTAGCTTACCGGCATAAAGCGGAAAAATTTTCTCCTCGACACGGCCCTGGGCAGGACTGCCCGGGCTGCCAGCCGCCGCGCCCTGCTGCTCGGCGGCGCCGGCGCGGTGGCTCTCGCGGCCACCCCCGGAACGGCAGGTCAGCGCGCTCCCACGGTGCGCGTGCCGACCCGGGCCGGCACCTGGGCTGCCCCGGTCACCGCCCAGCCGGTGAGTCACATCTACACCCTCGCGGACCAGACCGTACGACAGGTCGTCCACACCAGCGCCGGAGGGGACCGGCCACAGGTGCGCTTCAGTAACGAGTTCGGCACCCATTCCGTACGCATCGGAGTTGCCCGTCTCGCGTTGCGCGCAGGAAACGGCGCGACCGCCTCCATCGTGCCCGGCACCGGGCAGCAGCTCACCTTCGCCGGCCGCACCGAAGCGGTCATCCCGGCCGGTGGCACCCTGCTCAGCGACGCCGCCGGCCTGGTCGTGCCGCCCGGCGCCGACCTGGTGATCAGCGTCTACCTGCCGGAGAAGACCGAGGTCGGCACGATCACCCCGCGCGCCTTCCAGACCAACCAGGTCGGCCCCGGCGACCTCACCGAGGCTGTCGACCTGGCCGGCAAGCCGTTCGCGACGTACGTGTTCCTCTCCGGCGTCAGCGTCCGCGTTCGCCGCTCCACCTCGACGATCGTCGCGTTCGGCGACTCGATCACCCGGGGCGTCAACACGGTGGAGAACGCCAACCACCGCTGGCCGGACCTGCTGGCGGCGCGGATGCGGGCCGACAACCTGGACCGGGGCGTGCTCAACGCCGGCCTCAGCGGCAATCGGCTGCTCACCGGGCCGATCGGGCGTACCGGGCGTGCCGGCAACAACGCCGCGGTCGGCGAGGCCGGCCTGCGCCGTTTCAACCGTGACGTCCTTGCCCAGCCCGGCGTCAGCCACGTGATCGTCCTGCTCGGCGTGAACGACCTCGGTCTCAACCCGCCGGCCACCGCCGAGGAGCTGATCGCCGGTCATCGCGAGCTGATCGCCAAGGGCCGGGCCGCCGGCGTCACGATGATCGGCGGGACGTTGCTCCCGTTCGGCGAGTACCACGGACGTCTCAACAACACGGTGAGCAGGGCCAAGCGCGACGCGTTCAACCGGTGGGTGCGTACCTCAGGCGAGTACGACGCCGTGATCGACTTCGACCAGGCCGTGCGAGATCCGGCCGTCCCGCACCGGATAGCGGCTGCCTACGACTGCGGCGACCATCTGCATCCGAGTGACGCCGGCATGGCGGCCATGGCCGAGGCTGTGCCGCTGGAGCTCTTCAAGTAGGAGCCGGGCCCAGGTCATATAGGAGCCGGGCCCAGGGGCTGGTTACTCCGAGAACCTGCTCGGGTCGCCGGCGCCGACCCGCAGGATCTCCGGGACGCCCTCGGAGAGGTCTACGACAGTGGTCGGCTCGGTGCCGCACTCACCCGAGTCGACGACCGCGTCCACGCTGTGGTCCAGTGCTTCCTTGATCTCCCAGCCCTGGGTCATCGGCTCCGCCTCGCCGGGCAGCAGCAGGGTGCTGGAGACGAGCGGCTCACCCAGTTCGGCAAGGATCGCCTGGGCGGTGACGTGGCTGGTGATGCGTACCCCGACGGTCTTCTTCTTCGGGTGAAGCAGGCGCCGCGGCACTTCCTTGGTCGCGGGCAGGATGAACGTGTACGGCCCCGGCGTGGACGCCTTCACGGCCCTGAACAGCGCGTTGTTGATCTGCACGAACTGGCCGAGCTGCGCGAAGTCGTGGCACATCAACGTGAAATGGTGCCGGTCGTCCAGATGCCGAATTGATCGGATCCGGTCCAGGCCGTCCTTGTTGCCCATCCGGCAGCCCAGCGCGAAGCAGGAGTCGGTCGGATAGGCGATCAGCCCGTCACCGCGGATCACGTCGACGATCTGGTGGATGCTGCGCTGCTGCGGGTTGTCTGGATGCACGTCGAAGTACTTGGCCACTCCGACAACCCTAGTCGTCGACCTTGGCCGAAATCTCCGGTCGGCCGGTCTCGGCAAGCGGGTCTGGGCGGCCCAGTTTGAGCGGCCCAGTTTGAGCGGCCCAGTCTGAGCGGGCCAGTCTGAGCGGGTCAGTCTGGCTAGAGTCCGATCATGGAGAGCGTGTACCGCCCCGCCGTCCGTGTGATCTGTTTCGACGCCGACGGCCGAATTCTGCTCCTGCACTGGGAGGATCCGACCAACGGACACCGCCTCTGGGAGCCGCCCGGCGGCGGCATCGAACCGGGGGAGAGCCCGCTCGACGCAGCCCGCCGCGAGCTCACCGAGGAGACCGGCCTGGACGCGAGCGCGATCCTCCCCGACTTCATCGACGTCCACCGTGACATCTGGTGGAAAGGCCGGCGATTCGCCGGCCCCGAACAATTCTTCGCGGCCTTCTTCCTGACGTCACGGCCGGTGGTGGTCCGGGACGGTCTCCTTGAGTACGAGCAACGCGAACTCCTCGGCCACACCTGGGCCGACCCGGCCGCACTGGAGCCGGGCGACGCCCGAAAGGTGCCGAATCCGCTGCCGGACCGCATCGAACCCCCGAACCTCGCCGATGTCATCCGCGAGTTGAGTGCCCGACCTCGTTGACGCGGGTCGACGGGAACTCACGTCCGCCGGTGGTACCTCTCGCCACCATCCCCCTGAACTTGCCTGTATCCCCGAGCTTGCCCGTACCGCTGAGCTTTCCCGTACCCCCGAACTCGCCGGTGTCGTTGCCCCTGCCCGCGCCGTTGAACTCGCTTTTCACCTCCACTACCGCCCTTGTCGCGGTGATGATCCGAGCCGCGCCGGTGGTACAGATTGCGGCGCGGTGCCCGGTCCGGGTCGAGGGACGCCGGTGGCAGGAACTCGGGGCCTCCATCGGGCCCGGGCCGGATCTGCCAGCCGGAGTCCCCGTGAATGACCTGATGGTGGTACCCGCACAGCAACGCCAGATCGCGCAGATCGGTCTTGCCGCCCTCTGACCACGGCTTCATGTGGTGCGCCTCGCACCACTGGGCCGGCCGGTCACAGCCGGGGAACGTGCATCCCCGGTCCCGCACCACCAGCGCCCTCCGCTGCACGCCGCTGACCAGCCGCCGGGTACGGCCGGCGTCGAGCACCTGGCTCTCCCCACTGAAGATCAGCGGCAGCACCTGGGCGTCGCAGGCGATCCGGCGGACCGTCTCGGCCGAGACCGGCTCCCCGTCGGCCAGCACACCCGGCCCGAGATCACGGAGCAGCGTGTCGTAGGAAGCGGTGATCGCCAGTTGTGGCCGCGCGCCGCCCTGTTCCGGCAGACGGCCGCCGGAGAGGACGAGCCGGCACACGTCGACCAGCGCGTCCGCGCGTCGCTGCCCCGGTGTCCGGGTCTCACCGGTCTCCGCCAGCTCAGATTCGGTCGCGGCGGGCCGGCACAGCGGGTCCAGCGCTGCCGTCACCACGGCGGCGGCCTCGCTGTCGAGAAGGCCACGCAACCGTACGCGTCCGTCGCCCGCCGAGGTCAGCGTGAGGAACCGTTGCTCCCGTGCTTCGCGCTCGGCCCGGCGCAGCCGGGCTTCTTCCTCGGCCTCGCCGGCCTCCGGGGCGACGTGTTCGAGGATCCGGCGCGCCGCGATCCGCAGCCTTCGCGGGTCGAGCACCTGCGCCCACTCGATCAGAACCTGCCGCGCCCGCTCGTGGGTCTCGGCGTCCAGGTCTTTGGGTAGCTGCGCCAGCTCCGTGGTGATGACGGCCATCTGCTCGGCGTTGATCGCGCCGGCGACGGCGGCCGCGTCCAGATCGGGATAGGTGTCCAGGACTCGTGCCTGGGCCAGCCACATGCCGGCCGTCGACGAGGAGATCCGTAGCCGCTCTCGCAACCACATGTTCGCCGTCGCCGCCTGTTGCGACCCGGGAATTCCGCGGCCGTCCACCTCGCGCACCGCGTGCAGCAACGCTGCCTGGAGCAGCTGCTGAGCGTGGAAGACCTGGTCGAGGAAGTCCAGGAGGTCCGCCTCGGACAGCCCGAACATCGGTGCGCGGGCGCACTCACCCGCCACCGCCACCAACCGCTCCGCCGCCTCCAACACACGACAATCTTCGAACATGCGTACGACAAAAACCCCTCCCATTGCCCAGCCAGAGACGCCATCAAGGATTTGCGACAACCCAGAAAAATCGACCGGCTCTAGAGCAGCGGGGTTCCGGAACGCCCGGGTTCCACCACGTCATGGTTCTCCAGGACCCACGTGACCGGCGGGTGCCGCAGCAACTCCTCACCCGCCTCTCACCGCGCGCCGGCACTCCACGGAGCGACCAGGAACCCGGACGCGAACGCCTGATGCAGCCGATCCGGCCCGATGAATCGAGCCGCCCGGGCCGGCTCCATGTCGACCTCGCCGATCAGGACGCGCGGCGGGTCGTACCCGTCGGCGATCTCCCGCCAGCGACGGAACACCCGGTCGAACCAGAACCGGATCACATTGTCGAAGAACGGCGCGGTCCGTGGATCACACCAGTTCCAGTCGGGCTGTGACGGCGCGTAAAGATGCAGGTACCCCGACCGGGCCGCCGAACACGCTAGGCCAGTTGTTGGGCGTAGAGCTGAAGTAAAAGCGTTCCCGCGCCGACTCACCTCCCGCCCGCGCCGCCTGGAAGATCGGATGCTCCGAGGAGCACTGATGGGGGACGATGTCGATGATCACGCGCAGCCCGAGCTCGTGCGCCCGCGCGAGCAGAGCGTCGAAATCAGCGAGATCACC
The DNA here is from genome assembly GCF_003259845.1 of Actinoplanes lutulentus. Taxonomy (GTDB): domain Bacteria; phylum Actinomycetota; class Actinomycetes; order Mycobacteriales; family Micromonosporaceae; genus Actinoplanes; species Actinoplanes lutulentus. Next base: position 82,975 of record NZ_QLMJ01000018.1, on the reverse strand, counting down.
GAAGATCGGGTCTAGGCGCTCACGTCGTACCCATGATCGTTTTGGGGTGAGGCCTGGAACGGTGTGAGCCAGAGCGCGTCGCATCCCAGACCCGCGAGGCCGCCGATCCCGTCCCCGTTGGCATCTGAGAATGATCTTGGATAAACCTGATGGACGACGCCGTCTCGCCATCACACACCCGCCACGCACCAAGTGTCCAGGGAAGCATGGCGAGGCGCAGCGATCGGTAGCAAGCTAAGGCCGAGTACGGCGACGCGAGGAAATGAGGAGCGCAGTGGAAACCGAACTGTTCATCGGCGGCAAATGGGTGCCGGCCTCCTCGGGGAGCCGCTTCGACGTCCTCGACCCGGCGACCGGCGACACCATCGCCTCGGTCGCGGACGGCACGGAGACGGACGCGATCGCCGCGGTGGACGCGGCTGCTGCCGCGGGTCCCGCTTGGGCCAAGACACCACCGAGGGTACGCGCGGAGGTGCTGCGCAAAGCGTTCGAGCTGATGACCGAACGCGCCGCCGACCTGGCGAAACTCATCAGCCTGGAGAACGGCAAGGCTCTCGTGGACGCGAAGGGCGAGGTCACGTACGCGGCCGAGTTCTTCCGCTGGTTCGCGGAGGAGGCGGTCCGCGGCGAGGGTTCGATCGCGACCGCTCCGTCCGGCGCCAACAAGCTTCTCGTGGTGCGCCAGCCGGTCGGCGTGTGTGTGCTGGTCACGCCGTGGAACTTCCCGGCCGCCATGGCCACCCGCAAGATCGGTCCGGCGCTCGCGGCCGGCTGCACGGTGATCCTGAAGCCGGCCAGTGACACCCCGCTGACCGCGCTCGCGATGGCCGCGATCCTGGCCGAGGCGGGCGTGCCCGAGGGAGTGGTGAACGTGCTGCCGTCCCGCAGCTCCGGCAAGGTCGTGTCGGCGATGTTGCACGACCCGCGGGTCCGCAAGCTGTCGTTCACCGGCTCGACCGAGGTGGGCCGGATCCTGCTCGCGCAGGCCGCCGAGAACGTGGTGAACACGTCGATGGAGCTGGGCGGCAACGCGCCGTTCCTGGTCTTCGCGGACGCCGACCTGGACGCCGCGGTCGACGGCGCGATGATCGCGAAGATGCGCAACGGCGGCGAGGCGTGCACCGCGGCGAACCGGTTCTTCGTCGAGACGACGGTCGCCGACGACTTCTCCCGCCGGCTCGCGCAGCGCATGTCCGCGCTGGTCGTCGGCCCGGGCACGGACGAGAAGACGCAGGTGGGCCCGCTCGTCAACGAGGACACCGTGGCGAAGGTGGACAGTCTGGTCCGCTCCGCACTCGACGCCGGCGCCGAGGCGATCACCGGCGGCAGCCGTCCGGGCGGTCCCGGCTTCTACTACCCGCCGACCGTGCTGACCGGCGTCGGCCCGGACTCGGCGATCCTCCGCGAGGAGATCTTCGGCCCGGTCGCGCCGATCGTGACGTTCACCAGCGAGGACGAGGCCATCGCGCTGGCCAACGACACCGAGTACGGCCTCGTGGCCTACGTCTACACCGGCGACCTCTCCCGCGGCCTGCGGGTGAGCGAGGCGATCGAGGCCGGCATGGTCGGCGTGAACCGCGGCCTGGTCAGCGACCCGGCCGCACCGTTCGGCGGCGTCAAGCAGAGCGGCATCGGCCGCGAGGGCGGCCACGAGGGCCTCCTCGAATACCTCGAGTCGAAGTACATCGCCGTGAGCTGGTAGAAGACCAGCTTGTGGTTGCGCTCAGACGATTTCCTTGCGCATGCGAACCAGAGGCACGGGTACGCCCGAACGAGCGTCCGTGAGCTCCTCGACGACCCCGTAACCGTTGGCTGCGTAGAGCGGCTGTCCCGAGAGAGTTCCCATCAGTTCCAGGGTGGTGAACCCCTCCGCGGCGGCCGCTCGTTCGCACTCGGCCAGGATCATCCGGCCGACTCCTCGCCGTGCGTGCCGCGGATGCGTGAACATGGCCCGTACCCTTGCCGGGTCCCGTCCCGGATCCAGCAGCGCGGCATCCCGCCCGGCGCTGTGGTCGCCGCCGTACAGCGTTGCCCGCCGGCTCCACCCGCCACACCCGCAGATGGTCGCGTTCTCCTCGACCACGAAGTACGTCCCGTCGACGACGAGCTGCGTGTCCAGCCCCATGATCGCGTGGCTCGCGGCGATCTGGTCGTCGTCGAGAAACCCCCGCTGCAGCTCGGCGATCGACGCCGCCATCACCTCCCGCAGTGCGGGCAGGTCGTCTTCGGTCGCGACTCGGATCCGCAGGCTCATGACATCCCATTGTGGTGGCCGCTCGATTCGCGCCGGCACCGGCACGGGCTTACCGTCGGAAATGTTCGTCGTTATCGATGCGTAACGGGGTGGACATCATGGGTTTCGACAGACCGGCAGTCCGGGTACGAGCGGCTGCCGCACTCCTCCTGGTGGGTGCTCTGGTGGGTGCGCTGGGAGCGTGCGGAAGCGACGAGGGCGACTCCGGAGGGACGCTCACTGTCTGGAGCCTGGAGAACCTGACCGATCGGGTTCAGGCCACCCAGAAGATCGCCGACGAGTTCACCAAGTCCACCGGCATCCCGGTGAAGATCGTGGCCACCGACGAGAACCAGTTCAGCAGCCTGATCACCTCGGCCGCCGCGGCCGGGACGCTGCCGGACGTGGTGGGTGCGCTCCCGCTCGCCGCCGTGGCGCAGATGGCCACCAACGAACTGCTCGACACCGCGGCCGCCAAGTCGGTCGTGGATGAACTCGGCGCCGCAACGTTCGCCGCCCCGGCACTGGCGCTGACCAACCAGGACGGCAAGCCAGCCGGACCAGCGCAGTGGGCGGTGCCTTCGGACGGCTGGGCGCAGCTGCTCTTCTACCGTAAGGACCTGTTCGCAGCGGCCGGTCTGCCGGCGCCGGACACCTATGCCGCGATCCGCGCCGCCGCCGAGAAGCTCACCACGAACCAGGTCGCCGGCATCACTGTCGCGACCGTCGGGAACGACGCGTTCACCCAGCAGACCTTCGAGAACCTCGCGCTCGGCAACAACTGCCAGCTCGTCGACGACGCGAAGACGGTGCTGCTCGACTCACCGCAGTGCGTGGAGACGTTCCAGCTCTACGCCGACCTGGTGAAGAACTGGTCGGTGCCGGGCGCGCAGGACGTCGACACCACCCGCGCCACGTACTTCGCCGGCAAGGCCGCCATGGTCGTCTGGTCGTCGTTCCTGCTCGACGAGCTGGCCGGCCTGCGCAACGACGCCCTGCCCACCTGCGCCGAGTGCAAGAACGACCCGGCCTGGCTGGCGAAGAACACCGGTGTCGTCACCGCCGTGAGCGGCCCGCAGGGACAACCCGCCCAGTTCGGCGAGATCACCAGCTGGGCCATCACCCAGACCGAAGGAAACCAGGGCGAAGGAAACCAGACCGAGTCTGCGAAGCGCTTCGTCAGCTACATGATGAACGAGGGATACACCGACTGGCTCGGTATCGCTCCCGAGGGCAAAATTCCCGTGCGCAAGGGTACGGCCGACGACGCCACGAAATTCGTCAAGGCCTGGAACAGCCTGCCGGCCGGTGTGGACACCAAGAAACCGCTCGCCGAGGTCTATCCGGAGGACTTCCTCACCGCGCTCCAGAAGAGCCCTGACACGTTCCAGCGCTGGGGCTTCCCCCAGAAGCAGGGCGCCCTGGTCGGCGCCACCCTCGGCGAACTGCCGGTGCCGAAGGCGATCAACAGCCTGACGACCGGCGAGCTGGACGCGGCGGGCGCGGCGCAACGAGCGGCGGAGGACGTCACGGCGATCCAGAAGTCCCTCGAGTGAGAGTGAAGCAACCCCGGACGCTTCGCCAGCAGGAGAACCGTGCGGGCCTCGCCTATCTCTCACCCACGCTCGTCGTGGTCCTGGTCGTGGTGATCCTGCCGATCCTCTGGACGATCATGCTGGCCTTCCAGCGGATCCGGCTGATCAACCTGCGCCGGGCCGGCGTCTTCGGCGACTACAGCCTCGCCAACATCGAGGTGGTCCTGACCTCGCCCGGATTCTGGTCGTCGCTCTGGACAACCGTGGTCTACACGGTCGGCTCGACCCTCGGATCGATAACGATCGGCCTGATCGCGGCTCTGGCTCTCCGGGCCCGCTTCCGGGCCCGGACACTGGTCCGGGCCTCGGTCCTTCTTCCGTACGTAGCGCCCGTGGTGGCCGTGACATTCGTCTGGACCGTGCTGCTCAGCCCACAGTTCGGCCTCCTGAACGACTGGGGGATGAGGTTCCTCGGCTGGGACCGGCCGATCGCGTTCCTCAGCCAGCGTGAGTACGCCCTGAACGTCCTGGGCTGGCACGTCGACATCCCGATCGCTCTGCTCACCGTGATCGCGTTCGAGTCGTGGCGGTACTTCCCGTTCGCGTTCCTGTTCCTGCTCGCCCGTCTCCAGGCGGTGCCGCAGGAGCTGGAGGAGGCGGCCCGGGTCGACGGCGCCGCGCCCACCCAGGTCTTCCGGCACATCCTGCTGCCGCAGCTCTCCGCCGTGATCGCGCTGCTCTGCGTGCTGCGCTTCATCATGACGTTCAACAAGTTCGACGACGTTTACCTGCTGACCGGCGGCGGTGCCGGCACCGAGGTGGTGAGCGTGCGCGTCTTCGAGTTCCTCACCGCCCGCTTCGACATCGGTGCCGCGGCCGCGCAGGCCCTGGTTCTCGCCGCCGGCCTGGTCGTGCTGCTGGTGATCTATCTGCGCTTCCTGGCGCCCCGCGTCGAAGGGGAGGGGTAGACCGTGAAAGGGACCAGGAGAGATCGCGCCCAGATCGAGACCCGGGTGCTCAACGTCCTGCGCCCACTGGTGATCACCGTACTGCTGGTCACGACGCTGTTCCCGTTCCTCTACATGCTGCTGCTCTCGGTACGCCCGATCGAGCAGCTCCTCCAGAACCCGGGACAGTTCTGGGCGCCGCCCTCCGCATGGACCGTCAGCACGTACCAGGAGGTGCTGACCTCGGTGGCCGACGGCGGGCAGGGCTTCCTGCGTCTGCTGACGAACTCCGCGATCGTCTCGGTGGCCGCCACGGTCCTGACGCTGCTGGTGTCGATCCCCGGCGCGTACGCGGTCAGCCGTCTGCGGTTCACCGGTCGCCGTCAGGTGCACTTCCTGTTCCTGTCGGTCTACCTGTTCCCGTCGATCCTGCTCGCGATCCCGCTCTTCGTGCTCTTCACCCGGCTCGGGCTGCGCGGCTCGCTGGCCGGGCTGACGTTCGTGTACATCGCCCAGACGGTCCCGGTCTCGATCTACATGCTGCGCAATTACCTCAGCACGATCCCGGAGAGCTTGGAGGAGGCGGCCGCGGTCGACGGGTACGGCCGGCTCCAGACGCTGGTCAAGATCGTCCTTCCGCTGGCAGCTCCGGCCGTGATGGCGAACGCCCTGTACGTCTTCATGATCGCGTGGAACGAATTCCTGTTCGCCCTGCTCTTCCTGGTGGAGGATCGCGCCGACTGGACCGTCTCGCTCGGCCTGGCGCAGCTCTCCGGTGGCATCGAGGTCAGCAAGACCGTCCTGATGGCCGGTTCCGTTGTGCTGACGCTGCCGATTGTGATCATATTCTTCGCGGCTGAGCGGCTGCTCACCGAAGGATTGACAGCAGGAGCCGAAAAAGCCTGACGTATGGGGGCCCGAACCCCCTGACGCTGGGAACAGAGGATCATGGAGCGGTTACTCCTAGTGATTGTTTGGCAGTAACCCGCAGGAAATGAATAATCTTGTTCCTCTGGCCCCCTCCCGATGTTGCTCCCCCGGCGCGCTGGCCGATACTAGGCGGGCCGTTCAGCGCCCCACCGCAGCTCGGGTCCCCCTGAGAGGACATATATCGCCATGCGCAAGTCTCTGCTCGCCCTGGTCGCCGCAGGCCTGTTGACCACGGTCACACTCACGGCTTGTGACGACGGCACCGACCCCGGTGACAACAGCGACAGCGGCTCGGCAACGACCAGCAACGGCGGCGAGTCGACCGGTTCGGGCGGCATCGGTGTGATCCTGCCCGACACCAAGAGCTCGCAGCGCTGGGGAACGGACGACCCGAAGTACCTGAAGGCCGCGTTCGAGGCCGGCAAGGTGCCCTACACGATCGAGAACGCTGAGGGCGACAAGGAGCAGTTCAAGCGCCTTGCCGACAAGATGCTGGACGAGGGCGCGAAGGTCCTGATCATCGCGAACCTGGACTCGGTGAGCGGTAAGGCCGTGATCGACGACGCTCACTCCCGCAGTGTCCCCGTCATCGATTACGACCGTCTTACCCTCAACGGCGGCGCTGACTACTACGTCAGCTTCGACAACGAGCGGGTCGGCGAGCTCCAGGCACAGGAACTGGTCAACTGCCTGAACGCCAAGAACGTGAACACCCCGATCGTCGCCGAGCTCAACGGCTCGCCGACGGACAACAACGCGACGCTGTTCAAGAACGGTTACGACCGGGTCCTCCAGACCCACTTCGATGACGCCACGTTCATGAAGGGCCCGGACCAGTTCGTGCAGGACTGGGACAACGACGAGGGTCGCGAGATCTTCGCTCAGATGCTGAAGCAGTACCCGAAGATCGGCGGCGTCCTCGCCGCCAACGACGGCCTCGGCAACGCGGCCATCGAGGTGCTCCGCGAGAAGAAGATGAACGGGGACGTCCCGGTCACCGGCCAGGACGCGACCGTGCAGGGTCTCCAGAACATCCTCATCGGCGACCAGTGCATGACCGTGTACAAGAACGTGAAGCTCGAGGCGGACGCCGCCGCGAAGCTGGCGATCAACCTGTACAAGAACGTCAAGTCGCCGGTCGACGACAAGCTGAAGGACCCGGAGTCGGGCGCCTATGTGCCGTTCGTGAAGCTGGAGCCGGAAGCCATCACCAAGGCCAACGTCAAGACGGTCGTGGACGGCGGCTACGTCACCGCGAAGGTGCTCTGCACCGCGAAGTTCAAGACCGCCTGCAACAAGGCCGGCATCAAGTAAAAGGCCGGCATCAAGTAAGCAGCGCCGCACCAGCAGATAGCTGAACCGAAAGGCCGGCCGGCCGCCATCAGGCGACTCGCCGGCCTTTCGCTTTCCCGAAATTGGCGCTGGCCGGAAACCGGCGCTCGCCGGGAACCGGCGTTAAGCCGCCAGCAGCTCCCGTACCCGCGGGATGACCTGCGTGCCGTACAGCTCCACGCACGTCATCAGCCGGTCGTGGGGCAGCGTCCCGTGCGAGTACTTCAGGTCGAACCGCTGGATCCCCAGCGCACCCACCGTCGCTGCGATCTTCTGCGCGACGGTCTCCGGGGACCCGACGTGCCAGGCGCCCTGGGTGATGTCCGCGACGAAGCGGTCCTTCGTCGTCCGCGGCCAGCCACGCTCGCGCCCGAGCCGGTCCAGCATCTTCCGGGCGTGCGGCCAGAGAACCTCGATCGCCTCCTCGTCGGTCTCCGCGACGAAACCGGGGCAGTGCGCCGCGACATGAGGTGTGACTTCAGGCTGCTCCGGATCCAGCTGCGCGAGCTCCTTGAGCGCGCGGTGGTACAGGTCGACGTACGGCGCGAACCGGGCCGGCTCGCCGCCGATGATCGCCAGTACCAGCGGCAGGCCGTACTGTGCGGCCCGCACCACCGACTCGGGGCTGCCGCCCACGCCGATCGAGGCGTGGATCCGGCCCGACTCGGTCTTCGGGTAGACCTGCTGGTCCTTCAGCGGCGGCCGCACCGAACCGGACCAGGTCACCGGCCCCTCGGTGAGCAGGTGCGAGACCAGGTCAAGCTTCTCCGAGAACAGCTGCTCGTAGTCCGACAGGTCGTACCCGAACAGCGGGAACGACTCGGTGAACGAACCCCGGCCCAGGATGATCTCGGAGCGGCCGCCCGAGATCGCGTCCAGGGTGGCGAAGCGCTCGAACACCCGTACCGGATCGTCGGAGCTCAGAACCGTGACCGCCGTGCCGAGCTTGATTCGCTCGGTCTTCGCGGCGATAGCCGCCAGCACGATCTCCGGCGCGGAGACCGCGTAGTCGTCACGGTGGTGCTCACCGACACCGAACGCGTCGACGCCGACCCGGTCCGCGAGGACCGCCTGCTCGATGACGTTCCGGATGACCTGCGCGTAAGGGATGGCCTTGCCGTCGTCGCCGACCGTGACGTCGCCGAACGTGTCCAGCCCGAATTCTACTTTTGGATCTTCCACCCGTAGATCCTAGCCGCGGTCAGGAACCCGGCTGCGGGAAGTCTCAGCGACGCCCACCTCCCGTCGCCGACCGGCCTTTCAGCCGGCGGCCGAACTCCTTGGCGATCTCTTTTTTCGCGTCGCGCTCGGCCATGACCTGCCGCTTGTCGTAGGACTTGAGGCCTCGCGCCAGCCCCAGCTCGACCTTGGCCCAGCCGTCCTTGAAGTAGAGCGACAGCGGCACCAGGGTGAGGCCGGACCCCTCGTTGAGCTTGTTCAAGATCTTGATGATCTCGTCCTTGTGCAGCAGCAGCTTGCGGGTCCGGCGCGGGGAATGGTTGGTCCAGCTGCCGAAGCCGTACTCCGCGATGTGCAGGCCGTAGAGCATCAGCTCGCCGTTGTGCTCCTGGGCGAACGTGTCCACGAGTGACACGCGGCCCAGGCGCAGCGATTTGACCTCGGTCCCGGCCAGCACCAGGCCCGCCTCATATGTCTTGAGGATCGCGTAGTCGTGACGCGCCTTCTTGTTGGAGGCGATCAGCTTGGTCCCGGTCTCCTTGGCCACGAAGAAACCCTAAGCCAAGCCACATGACACCGGCATAACAGCCTTACGAAACCCCGGGAACGGACGGCGGGTCGACCGGGAGCGGACGGCGCATCGAGTACGTCACGCTGCTCAGCCGGTGCGGCTCGTCCTTCACATGGATGACCGCGCGGTCGTAGGCCTGCCAACCGGCCAGCCCCGCCCGGTTGAGGTGCCGGATGTCGTCGAAACGTTCGTCGGTGCCCCAGCGCAGAAGGCCACCGGGATGGTGGAACGTCGCCGTCCAGTCCATGAACCGGTCGGATCCCAGCGTGCCCGCGGCGCGGTATTCGAGCCGCGCGTATTCCCAATTGTCCACCGGATGATTATGCCGTCCGGTTCGGACGGCTACACCCTCTCAGAGATCACCGTTTTACCGTTCAGGTGCTCGTAACCGGCCTTCACCAGCTCCCGCAGCACCTCTTGATCCACATCGGCGAGGCGTTTCAGGTACAGACAGGACTTCCCGGTGCGGTGCGGACCGAGACGTTCAAGCAGGCCAGGGTACGCGTCGAAGCCCGCCGAGATATACAACGTGAGCGCCTGTTTCCGGGGCGACAAGCCGACGGCCGGCCAGTCTCCCTCAGTGCCGGTGGCATATCGGTAGTGATAGACGCCGAACCCGACGATCGCCGTGCCCCACATGGTGGGCTCGGCCCCGGTGGCGTCCCGGATCAGTGCCAGCGCGGCCACGGCGTCGTCGCGGCGTTTCGGATCAGCGACGGCGGCCAGGAACTCGTCGACGCCTTGTTCGGTACGAACGGTCTTCGGCTCGGCCATGGCTCTCAGCCTAAGCCCGTGAACAGGACGCTGTCACAGTCCGAACGCGTGCTTCCCGGCCAAAATCGCCCGCCAAAAAACCGCCCGGCGCGTGACAGCGCCGGGCGGCAAAAGGCGTTCAGAGGGCTTCAAAGGGATTCAGAGGGCTTCCAAAGGTCGTCAGAGAACTGCTGCCAACGCCGGGTACCACTTGTCGGCGATCTTCACGTTGCCGGCGTCGTTCGGGTGGACGCCGTCGTACGTGTCGGTCGCCGTGTTGAATCCGGTCCACTGGTCGACCACGCTGATCGGCGACGCGGCCGTGCTCAGCGACGACGCCCAGGCCGGGATCGCCGCGTTCAGAGCCACCACCCGCTGCCCGCAATCCGTGCAGGTGGACGGGTTCAGCGGGATGATCTGAGCGACCAGGATCCTCATGTTCGGGTTGGACGCCCGCATCTGGCCGACCATCCTGGTGTACGCGTCCAGGATCGTGGTCGTCGACAGGTTGCTCCAGGCGTCGTTCGTGCCGAAGTGCATCAGCACGACGTCCGGATCGGTGGCCGAGAGCCAGCCCGGCAGCAGGTTCTGGTTCGCCACGTTGGTCGCCAGATAACCGCCGTGACCTTCGTTCTCGCCGTCGTAGGCGAAGCCGCATCCCTGCCCGGGCAGCGTCCCGACGAAGTCGACCCCGGTGGCCGGCAGCTTCTGCCAGAGCAGCGCCCGCCAGCACCCCGGCGACCCGGTGATCGAGTCACCCAACGCCATGATCTTGACCGGCGCCCCGGCAGGCGGCGACGAGGGCGAAACAGAAGGGGACACCGACGGCGAAACAGACGGGGACACCGAAGGTGAAACAGACGGCGACACGGACGGTGAAACAGACGGGGACACCGACGGTGACACGGATGACGACACGGACGGTGACGCCGAGGGTGAGCCGGAAGTCCCGCCCGTGCAGGCCACCCCGTTCAAACTGAACCCGCTCGGTGCCGGGTTCGACCCCGTCCACGACCCGTTGAAGCCGAACGAAGCGGTCCCGCCGGTGGCGACGGTTCCGTTCCAGGCAGCGTTGCGGACGGTCACCGCGGTCCCGGCCTGGGCGACCACGCCGCTCCACAGCTGGGTGATCGTCTGCCCGGCTGCGAACGACCAGGTCAGCGACCACGACGTGACCGGGTCGCCGAGGTTCGTGACGGTGACGTTGGCGCCGAATCCGCCCGGCCACTGGCTGGACACGGCATAGGAGACGGAACATCCGGCGGCGGCCTCGGCCCGGGACGCGAGCGGGACGGTGGCGAGCGAGACGGTGACGAGGCCGGCGGCGAGGACTGCCACTAACCGTGGGCGCATGGGGATCTCCAATCGGGGACATTGGGAGCGCTCCCATTAACCCACATCAATAGACTGGAGAGAACAACGAAGAAATTCAGAGCAACGCGGAAACCGGCAGACCCCGGATCGACGCGTCCAGCACCTGCACCGTGTGCGCCATCGCGATCGACCCGCCCCGCCGCCGCAGCGCCGCCGCCACCTGCATCAGGCACCCCGGATTCGCCGTCACCAGCAACGCCGCCCCGGTCGCCGCCACCGCTGATGCTTTCCGGTCACCGAGCTCGGCCGCCGGAACCGGGTTCAGCACGTTCCACACCCCGGCCGACCCGCAGCAGATCTCCGGGTCGGCGATCTCCCGCACCTCAAGACCCGGAATCCCGCGCAGCAGCGCCCGCGGCTGCGCCCGCACCCCTTGCGCGTGCCCGAGATGGCACGCGTCGTGATAAGCCGCCGTGACCTGCAACGGATGCCGCTCCGCCACCGGACCGAGCTCCACCAGTAGCTCGGCCAGATCCCGGACCTTCGCGGCGAAAGCGGCCGCCCGCGCGGCATATGCCGGATCGTCGGCGAGCAGTTCGCCGTACTCCTTCAGCGACGACCCGCACCCCGCCGCGTTCACGACGAAGTAATCCATTCCGGTCCGCTCGAACGTCGCGATCAGCTTCCGCGCGAACCGCTGCGCCTCCGCACGCCGCCCGTTGTGCACACTCAGCGCCCCACAACACCCCTGACCGGAAGGGATCAGCACGTCACAGCCTTCAGCCGCGAGAACGCGTACCGTCGCCGCATTGACCTCGGGAAAGAACGCGGACTGCACGCACCCGGTCAGCATGCCCACGACCGCGCGCCGGTCGCCGCGCGCGGCGACGCGCCGCGGCGGCTTCGGAACCTTACGCATCAATCGCGGCGCCAGACTTTCCAAGGTCGCGAGCCGGGGTGCCACTCGCTCCAGGACGCCGGCGCGGCCCACAAGCCGCTGCAAACCAGACCTTTGGTACGCCCACAGCGGCCCCCGCAGCAAGCGCAGTCGCCGTGGATAGGGGAAGAGCGCGAAGATCGCCGCCCGGAGAGCGCGGTCCCGGCCGGTCCGTTCGTGCCGCCGCTCGACCTGGGCGCGGGTGTCCTCGATCAGCCTGTCGTACTGCACGCCGGACGGGCACGCGGTCACGCACGCCATGCAGCCCAGACAGTTGTCGAAGTGGCCGACCATCGAGTCACTGAGCGGTTCACCGGAGAGCCCCTGCCCGATCAGGTGGATCCGGCCACGGGGTGAGTCCATCTCCTCGCCCCAGAGCGTGTACGTCGGGCAGGTGGTCAGGCAGAACCCGCAGTGCACACAGTCCGAGACAAGATCCGCACTGGGCCGATTCTGATCATCAAAGGCGGGCTTGTTCTGATCGTCAAAAGCGGCCTGGCCCGCGGGCGTGCCGGCGCTCTCGGCAGCGCGCAACGCGTCCACCGGGGGAGTGCCGGTGCCATGCGTGGCATCCACATCGGCCATCAGAAGCCTCCAAAGAACCCGTCAGATCCCGCCCACGAAACGGCCCGGTGCGAACCGATGCTCCGGGTCGAACTGGTCCTTCACCCGCCGCATCAGCGCCAGCCCCGGCACCGGACCCCACATGTCGAGGGTGTCCCGCACGCCCTCCGGCGCCGACTGGATCACGGCATGCCCGCCGGCCCGGATCGCGGCCGCCCGCATGAGTTCGACCCGCCCGTGCGGCTCGATCCCGTCGGTGGAGAAACCCGCGTAGAGCACCCCGGCACCCGCCGACCCGGTCACCGTCGCGCCCGCCCCGACAGCCGTCGCGACCATCGCCGGAACCTGGGACAGCAACCCGGTGAGCTTCACCGTGACATCACCCGGCGGCGTCACACCCCACCAGGGCGGCGGCTCGTCCGACACATCCACCCCGGAACCGCCTGCCCCGGACGAGCCTGCCCCGGACGAGCCCGCCCCGGAGGAGCCGAGCAACCGGGCGACCACGGCTGCCCGTTCCCGCACCCCGGTCGCGGTTCCTTCGAGGAGTACCGCGATCTCCGGGTCGGTGCCGGGTGCGGCGTGCACCTCCACGGCGCTCGGCGCGACCTGGGCCGCGAGGACTCGGGCGGCGTGGATCGAGGGGGCGTTCGCGCGTACGAAAGCGATCGCGGCCGGCGCCGGATGCAGCCGGAAGACGCACTCGGTGATCAGACCCAAGGTTCCGAAGGAACCGGTGTAGAGCTTGCCCAGGTCGTAGCCGGCGACGTTCTTCACGACCTTGCCGCCCGCGTGGGTGATCTTGCCGTCCGGCCGGACCACGGTGATGCCGATCAGCAGGTCCCGGGCCGTTCCGTAGCGCAGCCGGCGGGGACCGCTGGCGTTCGCCGCGACGGTGCCGCCCGCGGTCGCGGCCGGGGGAGCGTCCAGGGCGAGCTGCTGACCGGGCAGGGCGTGCAGTTCGGCCATCGGCGTGCCGGCCCGGACCACCGTGATCAGGTCGCCGGCCGCGTGCTCGACCACCCCGGTGAGCCGGCGCGTGTCGATGATCAGGTCGAGGTCGCGGGGCGGCGGCCCCTGCTGAATCTTGGTGCCGCCGCCCCGGATCACCACGTTCAGGCCCGAGGAGGCGGCGATCAGCGCCGCCGCCTCCTCGGCACTGGCCGGTGCCGCGACCAGCCGGGCCGGCACGGAGCCGACCACGTCATCGTCACCCGCTTTGATGGCGAGATCGTCCAGAGCGGACATGTCAGAAAACCTCCGCGCCTTCGAAAGTGATCTGAGCCTGATCGGAACGGCGTGCCGGACGCTCGCCGCACAGGCGTGGTGTCGGGAAGACCTTGCCGGGATTCGCCAGGTTGTCCGGGTCGAACGCGCACCTGACCAGGTGCATCGTCTCCAGGTCGACGTCGCTGAACATGCGCGGCATGTACCGGGCCTTGTCCACGCCGACGCCGTGCTCGCCGGTGATCGACCCGCCGTGCTCGATGCAGAGGTCGAGGATCGCGCCGGAGACCGCCTCGGCGCGTTCCGCCTCGCCGGGTACGCCGTCGTCGAAGAGCACGAGCGGGTGCAGGTTGCCGTCGCCGGCGTGGAAGACGTTCGCGACCCGCACGCCGTGCTCGGCGGCGACCTCGTTGATCCGGCGCAGCACCTCGGGCAGCGCGGTCCGCGGGATCACCCCGTCCTGGACGATGTAATCCGGGCTGATCCGGCCGACAGCGGCGAACGCCGACTTGCGCCCGCGCCAGATGAGCTGCCGCTCGGTGTCGTCGGCGGCCACCCGGATCTCGAACGCGGCGGCCTCCTCGCAGTGCCGGGTGACCTCGGCGAACTGCGCCTCGACCTCGGCGGCCGGTCCGTCCAGCTCGACGACGAGCACCGCGCCCGCGCCGGCCGGATAACCGCAGTGGACGGCGGACTCGGCGGCCTCGATGGAGAGCGCGTCCATCATCTCGATCGCCGCCGGCACGACGCCGGCCGCGATGATCGCCGAGGTGGCGGCACCGGCCTGATCGGTGGAGGCGAAGGCTGCCAGCAGGGTACGTACCGTCTCGGGCAGCCGGGTCAGCTTCACCGTGACCTCGGTGGCGATCCCGAGCGTGCCTTCCGAACCGACGAACGCGCCGAGCAGGTCGTACCCGGGGGTGTCCGGCGCCGCGCCGCCCAGCGGGACCACGGCGCCGTCCGGGGTGACCACCCGCAGCCCGGTCACGTGGTTCGTGGTGAAGCCGTACTTGAGGCAGTGCGCGCCGCCGGAGTTCTCCGCCACGTTGCCGCCGATCGAGCAGATCTGCTGGCTGGACGGGTCCGGCGCGTAGTAGTAGCCGTGCGGTGTCGCGGCCTTCGTGACCTGCAGGTTGATCACACCGGGCTGGACCACGGCACGTTCGTCCTCGGGCCGCATGGCGACGATCCCGCGCAGCTGCGACGTCACGATCAGCACCCCGTCGGCGTGCGGGAGCGCGCCACCGCTGAGCCCGGTCCCGGAGCCGCGCGCCACGAACGGCGTGCGGGTGTCCGCGCAGGCCTTCACCGCCGCGACGACGTCGTTCTCCGAGCGGGCGAGAACCACGATCGCTGGGATGACCTTGTAGTGGGCGAGCCCGTCGCACTCGTAGGTGCGCAGCTGCTGGCGGTCGGTGAGCACCTGATCCGCACTGATCGCGGCCCGCAGGCGGGCCGCGAGCGCATCGATACCCATGGTGGGCCTCCCGGGGCGGCGGGTCACCGATGACGCCGCCTACGGCCACGCTAACCGTGATCGCCATCACGCGCGACGGGTGAGCCCGCCCAGTGAGATCAAACATGGCCCTCGGTGGCCGGGCTATCACGCGCTGTCGATGCTTTTTCGCAGGTCGGGGTCGTCTGCCAAGATGGCCCGATGTTCGCGACTCTGCGCGTTGTTCTTGCCGCTACCTGCGCCCTGGCCGTGGTGGCCGGCTGCAGCTCGCCGGACGAGCCGGACCCGGGGCCCGACGGCGGTCTGGTCAGCGTGACCACCATGCGTGGCGCGTTCCTCCAGGCCTCCGAGGTCGGCCCGACCTGGGCCGCCCCGGAGGAGAGCGCCGCGCCCACCCAGCTCGTCAGCTTCTGTGGTGGCGCCGGCGCGCCGCCCGAGGTGCCGCCCGGCGGCCAGCTGGTGTCGTCGTCGCTCGCCGACGAGGGGCAGACCGGTGCCCAGACGCTGCACCAGACCGCGCTCGTCTACCCGGACGCCGCCTCCGCCGCGGCCGGGCTGGCGTTGCTGCGCACGGTGGCCGACCAGTGCCCGCCGTCGTCCGACGTGCCGGCGACCGTCACGGCCGACCGCAACGAGCCGGCGTACGCCGAGACGACCGAGGTCCGTGATCTCGACGAGGGCGGCTGGTCCGGTTTCGTGATCGTGCGCCACAAGAAGTACGAAACCGCGCACCCGGGCACGGCCGACACTGCGGTGGCCGTGCTGAGCAGCCGCAACGTGGTGCTTGTCGACACGTACGCCCTGTATCGGCTGGACAACGCCAGCGCGTCACCCAACTTCGAGGCCGACTGGCAGAAGCTCGTGGGGTCCGTGGTGCAACGCGTGGGATAGACAGCGTGACCTCAGTGGTCTATTGTTCGCGGTGCGCCGTTGCGAGTTCTTCCCCCGTGGAATTCGCAGCGGCGCCCTTATTTTCCGGGCATGGCCGGTCGGTCCAATGCGGACTCATCCGACTGTCCGATGCGGACTCAGCCGTCTCGGTGAACTTTCTTGAGCGTTGTTCGACAGTCGCCTAGGCTTCTCATCAACCTCAGTTTACGGTCGGCCTGCATCGGGGGATGTGCATCGGTCTCGCGTCGCTTCATGGCGCGTTGTCGCTGCTCATGGTGACCAGAGGTGAAGTAACAGGTCCAGCAGCGGGCCGGTGGGAGTGGTGCCCAGTAGGAGTGGTGCGGGGTGTCCGGTACTGAGGGGGCCTTCTCGATCGCCGGGAAGCTGGACCGGCTCTTCCGCGCCACCGGCCGCCCGGAGCCGAGCTACATGGTGATCGCCGAGGCGATCCGGGCCGGCCAGGGCGTGGCGATCTCGCACACCTACATCTGGCAGCTGCGCACCGGCCGCCGCGACAACCCGACGGTTGCGCATCTGACGGCCCTGGCCCGATATTTCGGTGTGCCGGTGGCGTATTTCCTCGACGACGAGATGGCCCGCCGGGTCGACGGTCAGCTCGCGTTGCTGCGGTCGCTGCGCGATGCCGGGGTCACCGAGATAGCGCTGCGCGCCGCCGACGTGTCACCGGAGGGCCGGGAAGCGATCACCGAGGCGATCCGGCAGGTCTGGGAGTCCGAACACCCGGACCGGTGACGGAACGCCTGGCTCACCCGGGACAACCACGCGATCTCGTCAGCCATCTCCGGCCCGACGTGAGCCCATCGCCCGGGCGCGGCTGCGGGTGGCTCGCCGTCCGCACGCCGCCGCAGCGCGCCGGCGATCCGCCGAGCCTCCGCCGCCGCCGGGTCCGTGCACCCGTCAGCGTCCGGAAGAACAAGATCCGGAAGAACAAGATAGGGACGCAGCGCCAGCAGCCCGTCGCGGATCTCGATCACCCGGCGATAGAGCCGCAGCCGCACCCCGGCCTCCCCGGTCATCTCCAGCGCCGCACGCGCCGGCCGCATCAGGACCACCTCCGGGAAAGCGTCGCGCATCGCGCTCCAGAGGGGCCTCAAGATCAACAGCATGCGGTACGCACGAAGCACGGTCCCGAGTCGTGCGGCGGCCGGAACCGCTCCACCGGCCACGTAGAGCACCGCCCCGGCACTGCGCAGGCCGACGAGCCACGGCTCCCACGCCGCCGACTGCCACGGTGCTGTCGCCACCAGGATCGCCTTCGTTGAGGCGTACCCAAAAATGAGCAGGATGCCGGCGGCCATGGTCAGAAGCCCGCGCCGCAGCAGGCCGGCGGGCGCAGCCCGGCCGATGATCACGCAGGCGCGGGCACCGAGAAGGAGCACGACGGCGAGGTACGCCTCGAAGGTCACCCAGTAGGCGGTGTTCTCGGTGATGCGCGGCGCGGCGGACAGGACGCGGCCGGACGCCTCGATCGTCAGGAGGACGAGGACCCCGCCGGTGAGCGCTGACTGAAAACGACCATGGCCGGTCGCGGTGATCAGGGAGACGAACCGGAGCAGCAGATGCGCGGCGACGATGGCGAGCAGATGGGCGGCGACCGGTGCGGGCCGGCCGGCGGCGACCGCCGGCAGCGCGACGGTGATGGCGAGGGCACAGGCCAGCAGGTTCGCACAGAGGACGCGCCGGCGGGGATCGAGCAGGCTGGGCAGGCGAGCCAGGACGGCCACCCAGAAGAGCGCGGCGACCGAAGCGGCGGCGATCACCGGCCCGTGGCACCCAGATTATTGGCACCCAGACCATTGGCACCCAGAGCGTCGGTGATCCGGGTCAGCGTGGTCTCGGAGCCCGCGCTCAACCGGGCGTTGCGGATCATCGAGGCCAGCAGCTCGGCCTCGCGCTCCTGGTCCGTGGTGTAACCGGCGCGGCCCAGCACGTGACCGATAAGGGCCGGGTCGAGGTCCGGGAAGAGCAACGCCGACAGATCGCCTTTCGGCTGGTGATCACACAGCATGTGGGCGATCTCGTGCAGCACGATGTGCTCGGCGTGCAGCGGCGACGTCTCGGGGTCGTAGAAGACGTAATCGGCCGAGGGCAGCCCGAGCCAGAGCCCGCAGGGCGCTCCCGGGCCGAGGCCGGACAGCGGGCGTCGCTGGAGCGGTTTCCCGCGGGACGCGGACACCTCGGCGCAGAACTGATCGAGGTCGAAGGGGTCCGGAACTCTCAGCCCGCGCAGCCGTTCGGCGCAGCGCTGCCGGAGTCCACCCATTGCCGAAACGCTACCCCGGGTCCGCCAGTGCGCATAACTGCGCGGAGATGGCGTGATCCGATCAGGGTTCTCCGTATGGGTGTGGAAAAAGCCACGGGCTGTTAACTATTCGCTTGCCTCGTGCTTAGCCTTACGAATCGCGGGGCAGGAAGTTACTTCGGCCGCGATTTCTTAACCGGAGGTGGGTGCGGCATGAAGTTCGTCTACGACTTCCATGAGGGAAACAAGGACCTCAAAGATCTGCTCGGTGGCAAGGGCGCCAATCTCGCGGAGATGACGAACCTGGGCCTGCCCGTTCCTCCCGGTTTCACGATCACCACTGAAGCGTGCAAGGAGTTCCTGCGCGAGGGCACCCACGTCGAGGGTCTGGATTCCCAGATCGACGCGCACCTCGCCACCCTGGAGCGCGACATGGGCCGGCGGCTCGGCGACCCGGCCGACCCGCTGCTGGTCTCGGTGCGTTCCGGGGCCAAGTTCTCGATGCCCGGCATGATGGAGACCGTTCTCAACGTCGGGCTCAACGACGAGTCCGTCGACGGGCTGTCCCGGCAGGCCGGCGGCAACGACCGGTTCGCCTGGGACTCGTACCGGCGGCTCATCCAGATGTTCGGCAAGACCGTCTGCGAGGTGCCCGGCCACGAGTTCGAGGACGCGCTGCACGAGGCGAAGGTGGCCAAGGGCGTCAAGGACGACGTCCAGCTCGACGCCGACGACCTGCGGGCGCTGGTCACGGCGTACAAGAAGGTGTTCGCGAAGCACACCGGCCACGACTTCCCGCAGGACCCGCGCGAGCAGCTCGACCTGGCGATCGCGGCCGTCTTCCGGTCGTGGAACGCCGACCGTGCCGTCCTCTACCGCCGCCAGGAGCGCATCCCGGCCGAGCTCGGCACCGCGGTCAACGTGGTCGCCATGGTCTTCGGCAACCTGGGCTCCGACTCCGGCACCGGCGTCGCCTTCACCCGCGACCCCGCCAACGGTGAGCAGGGCGTCTACGGCGATTACCTGTCGAACGCCCAGGGCGAGGACGTCGTCGCCGGCATCCGCAACACGCTGTCGCTCAGCGATCTGGAACGGCTCGACAAGAAGTCCTACGACGAGCTGATGCAGATCATGGCGACGCTGGAGGGCCACTACCGGGACCTCTGCGACATCGAGTTCACCATCGAGCGCGGCAAGCTCTGGATGCTCCAGACCCGGGTCGGCAAGCGCACCGCGGCCGCCGCGTTCACGATCGCCAGCCAGCTCGTCGACGAGGGCGTGATCGACCTCGACGAGGCGCTCATCCGGGTCACCGGCGCCCAGCTCGGGCAGCTGATGTTCCCGCGGTTCGACCTGGCCTCCGACCCGTCGTCGTTGACGCGTGGCGTCGGCGCGTCGCCCGGCGCGGCCTTCGGTGAGGTGGTCTTCACCGCGGCCCGCGCCGTCGAGGTGGCCGCCACCGGCAAGTCCGTGATCCTGGTCCGGCGCGAGACCAACCCGGACGACCTGCCCGGCATGATCGCCGCGCAGGGCATCCTGACCAGCCGTGGCGGCAAGACCTCGCACGCCGCCGTGGTGGCCCGGGGGATGGGCAAGACGTGCGTCTGCGGCGCCGACGAGATGGAGGTGGGTTCGTCCTCCTTCACGATCGGCTCGCACACCGTCAACGAGGGCGACGTCATCTCGATCGACGGCACCACCGGCCGGGTCTACCTCGGCGAGGTGCCGGTCCGGCCGAGCGAGGTCGTGCAGTACTTCGAGGGTGACCTCGACCCGGCCCAGGCCAACGACCCGCTGGTCTTCGCGGTGCACCGGATCATCTCGCACGCCGACAGCAAGCGCCGTCTCTACGTGCGGACCAACGCGGACACCGGCGCGGACGCTGCCCGGGCGCGGCGGTTCGGTGCTCAGGGCATCGGCCTGTGCCGCACCGAGCACATGTTCCTCGGCGATCGGCGTGAGCTGGTCGAACGGCTTATTCTCGCGCGTACCGAAACGGATCGTGACGCCGCGCTGGCCGCGCTGCAGCCGCTGCAGCGCGCCGACTTCCTGGACATCTTCCGGGAGATGAACGGCCTGCCGGTCACCATCCGGCTGATCGACCCGCCGCTGCACGAGTTCCTGCCGTCCCTGGAGGAGCTCGCCGTCAAGGTGGCCGTCGCGCACGAGCAGGGCCAGCGGGTCGAGCAGGACGAACTGATGCTCGCGGCAGTGCGCCGGATGCACGAGCAGAACCCGATGCTGGGCCTGCGTGGCGTACGTCTGGGCCTGGTCATTCCCGGTCTTTTCGCGATGCAGGTGCGTGCCATCGCCGAAGCGGCGGTCGCGCTCGCCGCCGAAGGCGGCAAGCCGCGACCCGAGATCATGGTCCCTCTGGTCGGTGCCGTCCAGGAGCTCGAGACGGTACGCGCGGAGGCCGAGAAGATCATCGCGTCGACCGTCGCCGACTCGGGTGTCGAGATCCTGATCGGCACGATGATCGAGGTGCCGCGTGCCGCTCTCACGGCGGGCCAGATCGCCGAGGCGGCCGAGTTCTTCTCCTTCGGCACCAACGACCTGACCCAGATGGCCTGGGGTTTCTCCCGCGACGACGTCGAGGGCGCGTTCTTCTGGCGGTACCTGGAGCTGGGCATCTTCGGTATCTCGCCGTTCGAGTCGATCGACGCCGACGGCGTCGGCCGGCTCGTCAGGATCGCCGCCGAGGAGGGCCGGGCCGCCCGCCCGGGCCTGAAGCTCGGCGTCTGCGGTGAGCACGGCGGTGACCCGGACTCGGTGCACTTCTTCCACGAGGTCGGGCTGGATTACGTGTCGTGCTCGCCGTTCCGGGTGCCGATCGCGCGCCTGGAAGCGGGCCGGGCGGCGGTCGAGTCGGTGGGTTCCGACCACCGCTGAGAATTCTTTTCATAGACCCGGGCGGCCCTCTCCACTACGCGGCGGATGGGGGCCGCCCGCTTTTCCGTTCGCTCTCTCCTATTGATCAACGCCTTTTGCTCTGTTGGCGCGCAAAATGGCGTGGTATCGCTCGGGTGGAGCCGCGTCGATGTGCGGAAAAGTGTCGGTGGGTCGGTCTAGCCTGCGGGGCATGACTTCGAAACTGAACCCGTACCTGACATTCGACGGCAACGCGCGTGAGGCGGTGGAGTTCTACCGCGACGTTTTCGGCGGCGAGCTGGCCATCTCGACGTTCGGCGAGTTCGGCGGACCGGACGAGTCCATCAAGGACAAGATCATGCACGCCCAGCTGGAGACCCCGCAGGGTTACACGCTGATGGCGTCGGACACCGCACCCGGCATGCCGTTCAGCCCGGGCGGCACCATCACGGTGAGCATCAGCGGTGACGGTGAGGACGGTCTGCGCGACTTCTGGGCCAAGCTGGCCGAGGGCGGCACCGTCAACGTGCCCCTGGAGAAGCAGATGTGGGGCGACGAGTTCGGTCAGCTCGTCGACCGGTTCGGCGTCCCCTGGATGGTGAACGTGGTCCAGCCCAAGTAGGACGATGGGTGATCGCCTCGATGCTGCGGGTGGCCGTTCCTGAGAGTTTAATGCAAATCTGAAGGAGATGCTGGTCACGTTTTTCGCTACGCAGAGTCGCCATCCTGACGGGTGTCGGAAGCTCGACACCACCGGTGCGGTCGGCTCGGCTGATCGGTGAGCGTAACTCTCCCCCTCGGCATTACCCCAGCTCAGGGCAATGTTGAGCGCTGATCTGGAACGTGGCCAAATCGGACCAAAGCCGGGATCAAGGGCGACGCGGGGCCTGTGCCGACGGACACGAAATGTATTCCTCGGGGGCGCGGTTTGATCAACGTGGAGCCTAGACTCGCGGCACATCCGTGGTTCCTGCGAGCTGGTGGGCTCGGGAGCCGCCGCGTCCGCGAGCCTCGTCGCAGGGGCCGCGACAACGCCGAGGGGGAGGGTTACGTGAACGTCGACCGGCCGATCCGGGAGTGGAACGGCCTGATCATTCCGGATCCTGGTGTCTACACACTGGACGATGCCCACAAGCGGATCGGGTTCGTTGCCCAGCACATGATGGTCAGCCCGATCCGTGGCGAGTTCGCCCAGGGCTCCGCCTCGATCCTGGTGGCCGAGGACCCGCTCCAGTCCCAGGTCAGCGCCAGCATCGTGGCCTCCAGCATCAACACGCACAACCCGGAACGGGACACGCATCTCGCCAGCGGCGACTTCCTGGACGTCGCGCGGTACCGGACCCTGGAGTTCCGCAGCACCGGGATCACCTGGGAAGCGGAGAGCGACCCGATCTTCCAGTGGGCGCGGCTGCGCAACAACCCGCTCGCCCGCCGGGGCGCCCAGGCGGATCTGCCGTCGGCGGCGACCCGCGCGTCCGGGCGGTTCGTGGTCGCCGGCATGCTGACGATCAAGGACGTGACCCGGCCGATCAAGCTGCACATGGAGTTCGGCGGGGCGCGCCGTGACCCGTACGGGCGGGACATCTTCGGGTTCAGCGCCAGCGCCGAGTTCGAGCGTGAGGACTACGGCCTGGTGTGGAACGTACTGCTGGAGAGCGGCGGCGTCCTGGTCGGCAAGAAGGTCCGCATCGAGATCGCCGGCGAGGCGATCCGGGGGAGCTGAGCGCTTCTGAAGAGGCCGCCGCTGTCCAGCGGCCTCTTCAGGCTTCGGCCCGGGTCACTTCCAGGACCTGGTCGCCGAACTTGGCCAGCTTGGACTGGC
This sequence comes from Actinoplanes lutulentus, assembly GCF_003259845.1. GTDB lineage: Bacteria > Actinomycetota > Actinomycetes > Mycobacteriales > Micromonosporaceae > Actinoplanes > Actinoplanes lutulentus. The sequence goes on along the minus strand of NZ_QLMJ01000018.1, from coordinate 60,150 downwards.
CGACCCCGGTCACCGTGCCGAGCTGCTCCAGGCTGACCGGCGCGAGCGTGGCGATGGCCCGCAACGTCGCGTCGTGGAAGATCACGTACGCCGGGACGCCCTGCTCCTTGGCGACCGCGCCACGCCAGGTCCGCAGCTTCTCGAACAGCGGCGCCGCCGACTCCGGGAAGTCCGCCGGCGCGGCGGCCGGCTGACGCGACGACCCGGACCCGGAACGGGACTTCGCCACCGCGAGCTCACGGCGCATCATCAGCTTCCGTTCGCCGCGCAGGACCTCGCTGCTGCGGTCGGTGAGCGCCAGGGTGCCGTACTCACCCTCGACGGCCAGGAACCCGCCGGCCAGCAGCTGCCGGACCACGCCGCGCCACTCGGCCTCCTTCAGATCGGTGCCGATGCCGAACACCGACAGGTCGTCGTGGCGGAACTGGCTGACCTTCTCGGTCCGCTTGCCCAGCAGGATGTCGATCGACTGCCCGGCGCCGAACTTCTGCCCGCGCTCCTTCTGCAGCCGGAACACCGTGGAGAGCAGTTTCTGCGCCGGCACGGTGCCGTCCCACGACTCCGGCGGCGAGAGGCAGGTGTCGCAGTTGCCACACGTCTCGGCGGCGGTTTCCTGACCGAAGTACTCCAGCACCTGCGCCCGGCGGCACGTCACGCTCTCGCACAGCGCCAGCATGGCGTCCAGGTGCCGGTTCGCGTTCCGCCGGAACTCGGCGGCCCCGTCCGAACTCTCGATCATCTTCCGCTGCTGCACCACGTCCTGCAGCCCGTACGCCAGCCAGGCCGTCGACGGCAGCCCGTCCCGCCCGGCCCGCCCGGTCTCCTGGTAGTACCCCTCCACCGATTTCGGCAGGTCCAGGTGCGCTACGAACCGGACGTCGGGCTTGTCGATCCCCATCCCGAACGCGATCGTCGCGACCATGACCAGGCCGTCCTCGCGCAGGAAGCGGCCCTGGTTCTGGAAGCGGGTCCGCGCGTCCAGCCCCGCGTGGTACGGCAGCGCCGGGATCCCGTTGTCCGACAGGAACTGGGCGTGCTTCTCCACCGACGCCCGGGACAGGCAGTAGACGATCCCGGAATGCCCGGCGTGCTCGGTCTTCAGCAGGTCGAGGAGCTGCTTGCTCGGCGAGTTCTTCGGCACGATCCGGTACTGGATGTTCGGCCGGTCGAAGCTGGCCGTGAAGTGCCGTGCCTCGGTGAGCCGCAGCCGGGACGCGATCTCGTCGCGGGTGGCCGGGGTCGCGGTCGCGGTCAGCGCGATCCGCGGCACGTCCGGCCAGCGCTCGTGCAGCATCGACAGGTTCAGGTAGTCGGGCCGGAAGTCGTGACCCCACTGCGCCACACAGTGTGCCTCGTCGATCGCGAACAGCGAGATCTTGCCGCGGTCGAGGAGCCGCTGCACACCGGCCGTGCCGAGGCCTTCCGGCGCGACGTAGAGCAGGTCCAGCTCACCGGCGACGAACTCGGCCTCGACGATCCGGCGCTCGTCGAAGTCCTGCGACGAGTTCAGGAAGTTCGCCCGCACGCCGACGGTGCGCAGCGCGTCCACCTGGTCCTGCATGAGCGCGATCAGCGGCGAGATCACCACGCCGGTGCCGGGCCGGACCAGGGCCGGGATCTGGTAACAGAGCGACTTCCCGCCACCGGTCGGCATCAGCACCAGGGCGTCGCCGCCGTTGATCACGTGGTCGACGATGTCGCCCTGCTCCCCCCGGAACGAGGGGTAGCCGAAGATCCGGTTGAGGGCGTCGGTGGCATCTGACACGGAGTGCGGGGAAGTCACCCCGCGATAGTAGAGAGGTTCTCAGAAGATCGGCGCATGCCTGTGGATAACTATGGGGTGACCCCGGACAGCCCCACCAGGTCGAGAATCTGCCGTGCCGGGCTGCCCGGCAGCGCCACCAGCGTGAGCGGCGCGTCGTCGTGATGGCTCTCCGCGACCAGGTGCAGGGCGGAGACACCCGCGCTGGCCAGATGCGTCACCCCGGACAGGTCCACGGTCATCGGCACGGTCCCGCCCCGGCTGCGGCGCAGCAGATCCTGCCGGACCTGGGCGGCGGACGCGGCATCGATCGGGCCGTCGAGGCGTACCCGGGCCTCGTCGCCGCCGGGCAGCTCGCTGATCACCAGCTCGGCCGGCGGCGGCACCGGCGTCACCACGTCGGCGAAACCGGTCAGCAGCCTGGCCGGCCGGGTCAGCGGGTGCCGCACTGTCGCCACCGTGCCGGTCGGGCCCGGTTCCACCCGCAGGCTCTGCACCAGCTGGGCGGTCAGCGCCAGACCCCGGCCGCGGGTCGGCTGCCGTTCCGGAACCCGCCAGCCGCCATGGTCGGTGACTGTCGCCTCGACGTGTCCGTTCGTGGTCAGCGTTGCGCGTACCTCGATGATGTCCTTGCCGAAGTCGCCCCCGAAAGCGTGCTCGATCGCGTTGGTCGCGAGCTCGCCGAGCGAGTGCTGCAGCACGAAGACGTCCGTCTCGGCCGCGCCCGCGGCAGCGAGCCACCCACCCAGCTGTGCGCGCGCTCCCCGCAACGCCGCCGGCTCGGCCGGCAGATCAACAACCAGATCGGGTACGGGTGGAACACGCTGCGCGGCGAGCAGAGTGATGTCGTCGGCGTGCCCGCCGGACCGGACCAGCAGCTCGACGGTCTGGGTGCAGACGCGTTCGGCGGCGGTCGCGTTCGGATCGTGCAGAGCTCGCCCGGCAGCCGTGTCCGAGGCGACCTGAGCGAGTTCCTCGGCGGCATCTCCCACGGTTCCCGGCCGTTCCAGTACCCCGTCGCTGTAGAGCAACAGCAGGTCACCGACGGCGAGCCGGGCGTTGCGGACCGGGAAGTTGCCGCCCTCGCGTGCTCCGACACCCAGCGGCATCCCACCGGTCCCGGGCAGGTAACGCGTCCCGCCGGTCGCCGAGATCAGCAGGGGCGGCGGGTGTCCTGCTGTGCAGTACGCCAGTTCGCCCGTACCCGGGTCGAGAAGAGCGAGACAGACGGTGGCCGCGTGAGCGGCCCGCACCCGCTGCGCGAGGCGGTCGGCCGCCGCGAGGGCCTCGACGATGCCGACGCCGGCATCGAGGCGTTCCTGCAGCACCGCGCGGAGCTGGCCCATCACCCCGGACGCGGTCACGCCGTGCCCGACCACGTCGCCGACGACCAGGGCGACCTGACCGTCCGGACGCGACACCGCGTCGAACCAGTCACCGCCGGCAGCGGTCTCGGCGTCCGCCAGCAGGTAACTCGCCGCCACCTGCAGGCCGGGCAGCACCGGCAGGCCGGACGGCAGCAGCTCCCGCTGCAACGCGGTGATCACGTCCCGGCTCTGCTCGAAGCGGCGGCGCAGCCGGTCCGCCTCGGCCTCGGCGGCCTGCCCGGACCGGGCCAGCTCGGTGACGTCGAACGCGGCCCCGATCACGCCCCGCAGGTCCCCGCCGGCGTCGAGCCACGGCACGATCGTGAACGTCGCGAACATCTCGTGCACGGAACCGTCCGGCTGCTTGATGTGCGCCCGCCACTGCCGGCCGGTGATCGGCACGCCGGTCCGGTAGACCTCGTAGTACGCGTCCACGAACTGCTGTCCCGAGAGATCGCTGATCACGTCGCGGATCGGCCGGCCCAGCACGTCACGTCCGGGCAGGACCGCGCGGGTCGCGGCGTTGCACGCGACCACCAGCAGCTCCGGTCCCTCGCACACGGCCACGATGAAGGGAAGCTGGTCGACGGCGCCGAGCATCGCGTCGAGATCGCCCGCACCCGGAAGGTTCACGCCCGTCACCCTCCCATCGTGACGGAGGACGCGCCAGAAGGCTCCGGGGGTCACTCGGCCCAGCTACCCCTTGTTGTCGCTCCGGTTCTGGCTGTCATTCCTGTTCTGGTCGTCACTCTTGTTCTGGTCGTCACTCTTGTTCTGGTCGTCACTCGGCCAGTGGGAGCTCGATCGTGTGGGCGGTGTGTGACGCCTTGACGCTGAGGTACCGCACGTTCGCGGCGGACAGGTGCACCCCGGTCGGGATCCGCTGCGTCACGTCGATACCCAGGCCTTCGAGCTGCGTCGCCTTGTCCGGGTTGTTGCTGAGCAGCCGGAGCCGGTCCACACCGAGCGCGAGCAGCATCTGCGCGGCGGCGGTGTAGTCCCGCTCGTCCTCACCGCGGCCCAGAGCCACGTTCGCCTGGTAGGTGTCGAGGCCGTCGTCCTGCAGTGCGTAGGCGTCCAGCTTCGCGTACAGCCCGATGCCACGGCCCTCCTGCCGCAGGTAGAGCAGGAACCCGCCCTGCTCGGCGATCCGCTCGACGGCCTCCCGCAGCTGCGGGCCGCAGTCGCAGCGCTGGCTGCCGAAGACGTCGCCGGTGAGGCACTCGCTGTGCGGGCGTACCAGCGGGGCCCGGCCGCCGGCCGCCGACTTGGTCAGGGCCCGTTGCCAGTCACCCAGGCCGAGCGCGAGATGCTCCTTCCCGTCGGCCAGCCCGTCGAAGGTCATCACCCGTGCGCTGGTGGCGTAGCCGTCGGGGAAGCGCAACGGCACGCTCACCTGCCGCCGGATGGTCGCCTTCGCCAGAGCTGCCGGGGCTTCGAACATCAGTCCTCCTCGTTGGTTCCCGCCGTGCCGTCCTGCTCAGTTCCATCGATGCCGGGGTCTCTACGTTGCCCGGAGATCGGCCACGTCATGCAGCGGATTATCGTGGGGAACATCTTCCGATCCGGGGTGGCAATGGTGGTAGAGCGTCCGTACATCCTGCTGAGCTGTGGCATGTCGATCGACGGCTATCTGGACGACGCCTCCGCCGAGCGGCTGATGCTGTCGAACGACGCCGACTTCGACCGGGTCGACGAGGTCCGCGCCGGCTGCGACGCGATCCTGGTCGGCGCCTCGACGATCCGCCAGGACAACCCGCGGCTGCTGGTGCGCTCGGCAGAACGCCGGGCCGCCCGGGTAGCCCGTGGCGAGCACCCGAACCCGGTCAAGGTCACCGTAACCAGCACCTGCCACCTCGACCCGCAGGCCTCGTTCTTCACCGCGGGCGACGCGGAAAAACTGGTCTACTGCGCGACCCCGGCGGTGAACGAGGCCCGCACCCTGCTGAACGCCACCGCCCCGGCCTCTCGTGCTGACGTGGTGTCCGGCGAGGCAAGGGCTGCAGGTGCTGCGGCCGCGGCTGGTGCCACTGCCACTGCCACTGCCACTGTCGGTGTTGACGCCACTGCCGGTGCTGGCGGGTCGCTGATCACCGTTGTGGACGGTGGCGACCCGGTGGACGTGCGCCGCGTCGCGGACGACCTCGGCGAGCGCGGGATCCGCCGGCTCATGGTCGAGGGCGGCGGCCGGATGCACACCCAGTTCCTCACCGCGGGCCTCGCCGACGAGCTCCAGCTGGTGATCGCCCCGTTCTTCGTCGGCGACGCACGAGCCCCGCGCTTCGTCCACGACGGCGCCTTCCCCTGGGGCCCCGCCAACCGAGCAGGCCTCGCCGAGGTCCGCCAGATCGGCGACGTGGTCCTGCTCCGCTACGCCCTCTCCGACCGCTTCGACAAACCCTGAAGCAAGGGGCCGCCGCCAAGTGACGGCCCCGGACGAGCCAGAGCCCACCCGAGCGGTCCCCGATGAGGCGGCCCAGCCGAGCCCAGCCCGACGTTGCGCCGACCCGGGCTGCGCTGACCCACGCTGCGCTGACTCGGATTGCGCTGGCCCGGATTGCGGTGACCCGGATTGCGCTGGCCCGGATTGCGCTGGCCCAGGCTGCACGGGTCCGGGCTGCGCTGACCCAGGCTGCGCTGACCCACGCTGCGCTGACCCACGCTGCGCGGGTCCGGGCTGCACGGACTCGCGCTGCGCGGGTCCTGACCGTGCGGGTCCCGGCACGGGGATCCCCGATCGCGCGTTCTCGGATCGCGCAAGCCGCGATCGCACGAACTCGGATCGATCAAACCGTGATCGCACGAAGCCCCATCGACCGCGCATCGGCGATCCGAATCCCGGCCGTGCAGGCTTTGACTGTGCGGGTTCCGGCCGTGCGGGTTCCGGCTGTGCGGGCAGCGGTGAAACGGACATTGACGGGTGGATCAAGCGGCGACACCGCCGGAGTATGCGGGCTGCCTAACCAGGGACCGGCGACGACCCTGCCGTGTATTCGCAGGCAGAGCCGCAGCAGCCGACAGGGCGCCAACGGGCACAAGATCGGCGGACCCAAGGTCAGCGGCGACGAGATCGGCGTGCCCAAGGTTGGCGGGGACGAGATCGGCGGGGACAAGATCCGCGGGCAGAAGAGCAGCCGGGCGGACGACCGCTGACAGGGAGCGAACCGGGATCGGCGCCGGGACGATGATCGGACGGGCGGCCATCACTGGTGCCGGCGAAACCGGCGCGATGAGGTGGGCCGAGGCGGTCTGCAGAGCCGGGGCGATGAGGTGGGCCGAAGCGATCTGCAGAGCCGAGGCGATGGAGCTGGCCGAAGCGGTCTGCAGAGCCGGGGCGGTCAGGCGTACCGAAGTCTGCGAAGTGGGTGCGGTGTGACGTGCCGAGACGGTTCGCGGAACCGGGACGGTGTGGCGTACCGAAGTGGTCTGCGGAGCAGTGACCACCGGCTGTGCCGTGCGGCGCGCCAGCAGCCGGACCACCACGATGGCCGCGCCGGGGGCCGCAGCCACGAAGGCCAGGATGCCGTAGGCGACCGCGATCGTCAGGCCCTGCGCCGCACTCAGGCCGGCCGCGCCGAACGCCCAGGCCATCACGCCCTCACGCGGCCCCCAACCGCCGACGTTGACCGGCAGCCCCATCGCGATCAGCGCGAGCAGCAGCAGCGGCGCGAGCTGCAGCAGCGAGGCCGCACTTCCGGCGGCGCGCGCCGCGATCACGAACGTCGCGAGGTGCCCGGCGAGCACCGCAGCCGACGCGAACAGCACGCCGGGACCGTTGCGACGAGAGAGCAGCCCCACCCGGATCTCGGAGATCCCGGTGCGGGCGGCCTTCGCCGCGCGGCCCTTCTTCGCCGAGTCGTGAGACTTCTTCGCCGACAGGCGCCGCAGCCCGAAGAGCGCAAGGCCGCCGGCCAGGAGAACCCCCGCGCTCACCGCGGCGGTCGCGGCAGCGTGCTCCTTCAGCAGAGTCAAAACCGGCGAGGGTACGAGGAGAAGCACGAGCGCTCCGACGAACAGCAGAACAAACTGTCCCGCCGTCCGCTCCAGCACCACGGCCCGGACACCCCGGCCCACGTCGCCCTCCTCACGACCGTGCTGGACGGCGCGCCCGACGTCGCCGAGCACACCACCCGGCAGCGCCGCGTTGAGGAAGAGCGCCTGGTAGTAGTCGGCAGTCGCGGCCCGCAGCGAGAGCTTCAAACCGAGACTCCGGGCGACCAGGCACCAGCGCCATGCGCTGAGCACCGTGGTCGCCGCGCCGATGCCGAGCGCCACGGCGAGGGCGCCTGCGTCGAGCACCCGCAGCCCGTCCAGGAACGCGCCGGTGCCCAGCCGCCACATCACCAGAGCCAGAATGCCGGCCCCACCCAACAGGCGGGCCCAGGCCCAGATCGATCGCGTCACGTTCTCGTCCCCTCGTTGCTCTCGAGGACTAGTACGCCCGATTCACAGGATCTGGTTCAGATGAAGATCGCTAAAACATCTTGATGCCCGACCGAGATGTTCGGAACGGCCGCGATTCGGCGATCCAGATAGGGGCTGACAGGCAGGGCGGAGTGCTGCTCGGCGGCCGCTGAGGTCCAGCCGCGCAGCCACTCGGCGGTCAGCGCGGACCGGGCCGCCCCGAGCCGCCAGGGACTCGCGCCGGTCACCACCTGGGCACCCGCTTTCTCAAAGGCGGCCGCCGCGAACGCAGGCGCATCGGGTCCGAGCAGCCGCCGGCCGCCGGTCTCCCGCCGCTGATGCTCGTTGAACGCCGCCTCCACCTCCCGGTCCAGTGGATCCTCGGGAGCCATCCGCACCTCGCCGGTCACCGAGAGAGTGAACAGCGCGCTCACCCGGGCCTCTGCCAAGGTCGCGACGAGGGTCTCGACCTCGGCGGCGGTGAGAACGTCGAGCAGCGCCGAACAGGTGACCAGGTCGACACCGTCCAGGTCGGCCGGCGTCAGCTCGGTGACGTCGCGCAGATGGGTGCTGACCGTGACCTGGGGTGGCATGCCGTCGGCGGCGAGCGTCAGCAGCGCCGGATCGCGGTCCGTCATGATCCAGTGCTGGGGCATCGGCAGGCGGGGGGCCAGCCAACGGCCCATCGAGCCGGTGCCGCAGCCGAGGTCACGGATCACCCTTATCCCGGCGGGTAGCTCGCGCAGCAGGCCGGCATCGCGGGCCTCGGCGTCGGCAGGCTCGCGCAGGGCGAGCCAGTCGGGGCTGAACTCTCCGGTCATGGGTTTCTCCGTCCGTCGTGGTGCCGTGCTGATGTCGCATGTCAGGTCTACCGGAGGCGGCCTAACCGGGGCGTGTCAGGTCTTGTTAGGCCGGTGTCATGCCGGGCTCGGTAGCTTTCTCGTTGTCAGGGCTCGCTTGCCGGGCCATTCGTCAGGGCTCGCTTGCCGGGTCACTCGTCAGGGCTCGCTTGCCGGGCCATTCCTCAGGGATCGCTCATCAGGCGTTCGTCAGGGATCGCTCGTCGGGCCTGCTTGTAAGGGGTGCTTTCAGGGCTGGTCGGCGTGCTGCACGGGCCGATCGGCTTCACCGGTGTCCGGCTCGCTGAGGATGGCGGCGAGACGCTGGGCGGTTTCGTCCCAGCCGGTGAGGGTGTCGCGGCGGGCGCGGGCGGCGGCGCGCCAGCGGTCGCGTAAGCCGGGGTCGGTCAGCCAGTCACGCAGGGCGCGGGCCAGGGCATCCGGGTCATCCGGCGGGATCAGGAGGCCAGGCACCAGATGGTCTGGTGCTGAGTGGCTGGGCACCGGATGGCCAGGTGCTGGGTGGCTGGGCATCAGGAGGCTTGGTCCTGGGTGGACAGGGCTCGGTTGGCCGGGCTGTTGGTGGCCGGGTGCTGGGGCGGTTCCGAGCGCCTCGGGGACGCCGCCGACGGCCGTTGCTAGCACCGGGAGGCCCCGGGCCAGGGCTTCTGTGACGACCATGCCGTACGTCTCGGCACGGGAGGGGAGGACGAACAGGTCGGCTTCGGCATAAGCGGCGTCGAGTGCCGCTCCGGTCAGCGGGCCGGGCAGGTGGACGTTGGGGATGAGCTCGGGGACGGCCGGGCCTGCTCCGACGAGTGTGCAAGTCCATTCGAGGTCCGTGAGCTGCTTCAGGGCGGCTACCAGGACGTCCTGCCCCTTGCGGTGGGTCAGTGACGCCACGGTGAGCAGACGTCCGCCGGCCGGAGACGGCTCGGCAAGGGGGGAGGGGTCGACGCCGGGTGGGGCCACGTGCACATCGGGGAGGTCGTGCATTCGCTCGATGCGGTGGGCTGCCTCGGTGCTGGTGGCGATCACGAGCGAGGCCAGATGCAGGGAGCGTCTCTCCAGGGCGGCCAGCGTCGCGGCTTCCTCGGCAGAAAGCGCGGTCTCGTCGGACAGGGGGAGGTGCACCAGGATCGCCAGGCGGAGGCGGTCGGAGTGTGGTTCGAGGATCTCCGGGATTCCGCAGGCCACGAGACCGTCGAGCAGGACGGTCCCGCCGTCGGGAACGGCACGGAGGATTTCGGCCACGGCATGCCGGGCGGCGGCTTCGGGGCGGGGCCAGTCGCCGGGGACGGCGGATTCACGCACCGAGATGGGCGCGGGGCCCGCCGCGCGGGGCTTTGCCGCCGTGGGCTTTGCCGCCGCGCTGAGTTCCGCTGCCGCGCCGAGGTCTGTTGCCGCCGTGGGCTCTGCTGCCTCGCTGAGTTTTGCTGCGGCGCTTAGTTTTGCTGCCGCGCTGGGTTCTGTTGCCGTGCTGGGTTCTGGCGCCGCGCTTAGTTTTGCTGTCGCCGTGGGCTCTGTTGCCGCGCGGAGGTCTGTTGCGGCGCTGGGTTTTGCTGTCGCCGTGGGTTCTGTTGCCGCGCTGAGGTCTGTTGCCGCGCTCGGATCTGCCGCGGCGTTGGGTTCTGTTGCCGTGTTGAGCCGGGCTGGGCCGCAGCGGGCCGCTGCGTTGGGTTGTGGTGGAGCGAGCACTGTCGACAGGCGGCGGAGTACCTCGCGGTCGTAGCGGTTGCCGCCACTCGGGGCTGCCGGGTCGTCGATACCACCCGGCAGCACCGCGTGGAGAATCACAGCTCGCGCTCGTAGCTTGCCCAGGCGATGTGTGACTCGTGGAGGGTGATCGTGATGCCCGTCAGGCCGGATGCGCCGGCGCCGAGTTCGCCGGCGTGGGCGCGGACTGCCAGGCGGTCGGCGATGACCTTCGCCAGGAACTCGGTGGAGGTGTTGATGCCGGTGAACTCCGGGTCGTCGTCGAGGTTGCGGTAGCTGAGACCGGAACAGATGGTGTGCAGCTGCTCGCTGGCACGCCCGATGTCCACCACGATGTTGTCGTCGTCCAGCTCGGGGCGGCGGAACGTCGCGTCCACCACGAAGGTGGCTCCGTGCAGGCGCTGCGCCGGTCCGAAGACCTCGCCGGAAAAGCTGTGCGCGATCATGATGTGGTCGCGGACGGTGACGCTGAACAAGTGAATGTCTCCTCGGGTCGCTCGGTTCTGAGTTTTACGGGTACCCACCGTAGAAAGATCAATTCCCGCTGGGGTAGTCGATCACCTGGCAGAGGGCGGGCAGGGAGCCGTCGGCCAGGCGGGGCAGGGTCGTCGGCAGGTCGTCGAAGTTCGACCGGCCGGTGATCAGGGTTTCGAAGCGTGAGTCCTGGAGCAGGTTCAGGGCCAGTTCGAGGCGGTCGGCGTACGTCCGGTGCCGGTCCGGCCGGATCGCGCCCACCTGGCTGCTGCGGATCGTCAGACGGCGGGAGTGGAAGAACTCGCCGAGCGGGACGTTGACCGGGCGGTCGCCGTGCCAGCTCAGCTCGACCACGGTTCCCTCCGGGCGCAGCAGTTCGAGGGACCGGGTCAGGCCGGCCGAGGTCGCGCTCGCGTGGATGACCAGGTCACGGCCTTCGGCAGCCGCGGCCGGCGTCGCGAACCCGATCTTCAGGGACTTCGCGGTCGCCTCGCGGGTGGTGTCGGTGTCGACCAGCTGGACGTCCGTGCCGGGGAAACCGGCCAGGACCGCCGCCACCGACAGGCCGACCATGCCGCCGCCGACCACGGTGATCCGGTCACCGACCTGCGGGTGCGCGTCCCAGACCGCGTTCACCGCGGTCTCTACGGTTCCGGCCAGCACCGCGCGGTCCGCCGGCACGCTGTCCGGGACCACGGTCACGCTCGTGGCCGGCACCACGTACCGGGTCTGGTGCGGGAAGAGGCAGAAGACGATCTTGCCAACGAGTTCCGGGACGCCGGCCTCGACCACGCCGACGTTGAGGTAGCCGTACTTCACCGGTGCTGGGAAGTCGCCCGCCTGGAACGGCGCCCGCATCGTCGCCCACTGGCTCTCCGGCACCCGGCCCTGGAAGACCAGCGTCTCGGTGCCGCGGCTCACACCGGAGTGGAGGGTTCGCACGAGCACCTCACCCGGACCGGGATCGGGATCGGGCACATCCTCGGCGCGTATCTCCCCGGATCCAGGGCAAACCAGCCAGAAGGCGCGAGCCGATTTCGACAAGGGGCCACCTCTCCACGAGAACGATCAGGCACTTCCACGAGAAACGATCAGCCATCCCGTGAACCGAACCACCCCGGAGAGCGTGTCAATCGGGGACAGCGGCTAAACCCTACGTCCAGGAGGAATGGTGACCATCAGTACCGCCACGACCACGACGAGTCCTTCCCGGGCTCCGCTGGCGGGTTTCGCCGCCCAGCTCCTCCTCCTTGCCACCCTCGCGATTTTCGCCGGGCTGAGCAGCTGGGGATGGCTTTCGGGCATCGTGTTCGGCGCGGTTCTGTGCGGCCTGCTGCACCGGGCGGCGCTGCCGGCCCTCGGCTGGGCCAACCTGATCACTTTCGGACGCGCGATCCTGACCGGTGGCGTGACCGCCCTGGTCTTCTCGGCCGCGTCGGGTGTCGACGTCTCCGCCATGCTGCTGGTGACCATCGCGGCGATCGCGCTGGCGATGGACGGTGTGGACGGGCAGGTGGCCCGGCGGACCGGAACCACCACGGAGTTCGGGGCACGGTTCGACATGGAGGTCGACGCGTTCCTGATCCTGGTGCTGAGCGTGTCCGCGGCCCTCGAACACGGCTGGTGGGCCCTCGCGATCGGCGCGTTCCGGTACGCCTTCGTCGCCGCGTCCTGGGCGCTGCCCTGGCTGAACGCCGCGCTCCCGCCCCGGTTCGGCCGCAAGGTCGTCGCGGCGCAGCAGGGGATCATGCTGGCTGTCGTGGTGAGCGGACTGCTGCCGAGCTGGCTCGCGGTCGCGGCGCTCGTGGTGGCGCTCGGGTCGCTGACCTGGTCGTTCGGCCGGGACATCGGCTGGCTCTACCAGGCGTCGCGGGTGCGCCAGACGGCCCGCAAGCGCTGGTCCGCCACCCTCGTCACGCAGTAGAACCCGCAGCCGGCGGCTTATCCCGCGTCGGCGACGGCGGCCCATCCCGCGTCGGCGACCGCCCATCCCGCGACGTCCCATTCCGAGGTGGTCTGGCTCGCGGTGGCCTGGCTCGCGGTGGCGCGGCTCGCGGTGGCCCGACCCGCGTTGGCCCGACCCGCGGTGGCGCGGCTTGCGGGGTTCGGCTCGTGGTGGTTCGGCTCAGGCGACACGCTGGATCGCGCCGGGTGGGGCCTGCGGGACCGCGTCCGGGTGCAGGATCGCGGCGATCGCCTCTACCCCGTCGACCAGGCGCGGGCCCGGGCGGACGACCAGGCCGTCACCGTCGATCGCCCAGATCGCCGCGCCGGGGAAGTGCGGCTTCACCGACTCGGCCTGTCGCACGGCACCCTCCAGGTGGTACCCGCACGGCGTGACCAGCACAACGTCCGGCCCGGGCGCGGACAATTCGGCCCACGTCACCTGCACCGATCGCTGCCCCGGACGGCCCGCCACCGGCTCACCGCCCGCCGCCGTGATCAGGTCCGGCACCCAGTGCCCCGCCCCGAACGGCGGATCCACCCACTCCACCACCGCCACTTTCGGACGCGGGCGGCCTTCGACCGCCGCGGCCACCCGCGCGAGGCGTTCCTCCAGCCGGGCGGTCAGCTCCCGCCCTTTCTCGGGTACGCCCACCGCGCGCGCCACCTCGGCGAAAGAGGCGAGCACGTCGTCGAGGGTGTGCGGGTCCAGTGACAACACGTCGGCCCGGCAGCCCAGATGCGCCAGCGCGTCATCGACGTGGCCGGAGGGCAGCGCGCACACCCGGCACAGGTCCTGCGTGAGAATGAGGTCCGGCGCCAGGCCGGCGAGCGCGTCCGCGTGCAGGGTGTAGAGGTCCCCGCCGACCGCCATCTGCGCTCGTACGTAGTCGTCGATCTCGGCCGGAGTCATGGCTTTCGTGTCGCGCCCACCGACGACGACGGTCTTCGTGGACCGGGCCGCCGCCGGCTCGTCACACTCGAACGTCACACCGACCAGATCCTCCCCGAGCCCCAGGGCGTAGACGATCTCGGTAGCGGACGGCAACAGAGATACGAGGCGCATGCGGCCCATCCTGCTCCTCGTTCGGACTTCCTGCTTGGTGCCCGGCTCAGCGCTGGTCATCCACGCTCGGTGTCGCGCCATCCACGCAGCGTGCTGGACGGGCGTGCTGGACGGGCGTGCTGGACGGGCGTGCAGGGTGGGCGGGTCGGGTGGGCGTGCTGGGCAGACGGGCGGGCGGGTCGGGTGGGCGGGTCGGCTGGGCGGGCGGGTCGGGTGGGCGTGCGGGGTGCGCGTGCCTGGCACCATGGCCCGGTGCCGATCGTCGTCGCTGCCCTGCTTCTCTTTCACCGGGTGGTGCCGAACGCCGGGCTGCTGGAGAACTTCCTTCCGTGGCTGGGGTTGACGATCCCCTTTCTGCTGGCCCGCGCCTGGTTCCGGTCGCTGCGGGCTCTGATCACGGCGCTCCTGCCGCTGGTCGTCTGGTTCGGGGTCTTCGGTGAGCGGGTTCTGCCCGCGCCGGACCACCCGCACCAGCTGGTGGCTGTCCAGCACAACGTCAGCGACGAGAACCCGGACCCGGCCGGGACTGTCCGCACCCTGCTGGAATCCCGCCCCGACTTCATCGGTCTTGAGGAGGTCACGCCGGAGGCGCTGCCCGCGTACCGGGCGGCGTTCGGTGCGGGATATCCGTACTTCGGCGTGCGTGGGACGGTCGCGCTCTGGTCACGGCACCCGCTCGTCGAGGCGCGGCTGCTCGACATCCGCCCGGATTCGCTGGGTTCGGACTGGAACCGGGGGCTGCGGGCGGTTGCGGAGACCCCGTTCGGGGAGATCGCGGTCTACGTTGTCCACCTTCCTTCCGTACGGCCTGATCCGGTCGGCCTCAGTCCGGTGAGGCTCAACCCCGTCGCTCTGGACTCGGCTCGGCGGGACGACAGTGCCCGCAAGCTCACCGCGGCTCTGGACGCCGAACCGCGTGATCGGGTGCTGCTGCTCGGCGATCTGAACAGCACCGTTGACGACCGGGTGCTCGCGCCTGTCCTGTCGCGGGTGCGCACCGCTGCGTCCGGGTTCGCCTTCAGCTGGCCGGCGCGGATGCCTCTGGCGCGGGTCGATCATGTGATGGCCGGCGGGATGACCGTGACCGAGGTCCGGACGTTGCCGCGGACGGGCAGCGACCACCTCCCGGTCGAAGCCCGCTTACGGCTTCAGGCGCCGTAGCGTTTCAGGCCGGCCAGCAGGGTCAGGCCTGCGATCACCGAGCCCGCGCAGGCTCCCAGGTAGAGCACCAGCAGGCCCAGCTGGCTGCTGAAACCGGCCACCACCAGGGCGGTCAGCAGGGCGCCGGCCACCGAGCCGGTGGTGAGGACCCAGCCCGCGGCTTTCTGTGCCGGGGACCAGCTCGGTGAGCCGGTGGCGATCAGCATGCCGGCGCCGGGGCCGACGACGGGCAGCACGAAGGCACCGGCCAGCAGCAGCGCGATCGCCGTGTGCTCGGCGCCGCCGCCGGCGGGTCTGGCCGGGGCGGTGAGGGACTGCGGCATCGGGCCGGGTGCGGGCAGCCGCAGGTGAGTGGGCATGCCACCGCGGCGGACCGCGTCGGCCAGCTGCTCCGGCGGCCCCAGCCGGACGATCACCCGGGCCGGGTCGTCGGCCAGGTCGCGGCGCAGGGCGATGTAGCCGGTGACCGTGCTCATCAGCTCGTCGCGGGCCTCGGGGGAGAGATCGTCGCCGGCGGCCCAGAGCGCGGCGAGGTAGTCGAGGACGAGGGTGTCGGCGTGGGCGAGCGGGGCCGTGGTCATCGTTTCCTCCTGCGTCGGCTTTGCCCGTCAGCATCCCGCTGACCGGCACCGCCGCGCATCGGACCAGAGTCGTATCCGCCGGCACCGATGTAGAACTTTCGGCCTACGACCGAAGGCCGCCCGGAGCGGCACCTATGGCAGAAGGATTTCGCGGAGGACGTTGTCCCAGAGAGCCCTTGGGGGGAGTTCGTGGCCGACTCCTTCGAGCCAGACCAGCCGGGCGCCGGGGATCGTGTCGGCGAGCTCGGTCGGGTGCTGAGCGGGGAATCGCTGGTCCAGGGTGCCGTGCAGGATCACCGTGGGGGCCACGATCTCTGCCAGGCGGTCGCGGACCGGGGGGCCGTAGCCCGCCAAGCGGTGATGGAGGCGGCCCGCTGCCAGGTCGGCGCTGCGGTCGAAAATGCGTTCGGCGAGCCGGCGCAGGTGCGGTTCGGCAGCGGTGAACGGGCCGCCGCGGTCGCGGATCTCCTCGATCAGATGGGTGATCGCGGCTTTGCGGTCCGACCAGTCGATGTCGGCTGCCGGCAGCGTTCGAGTGACAACGGAGACCGTCCCGCCCGCAACCCCACCCGCACCCGCAGCGGTGTCCGGGCGTGATGGGTCGGCGTCGCCGGAGCCCGCGCTGGTCGACATCAGGGTCAGGCTCAGCACCCGGTCCGGGTGTTCGACCGCGATGCGCTGCGCGATGCCGCCGCCGAGGGAGAACCCGACCAGGTGGGCGGCCGGCACTCCGAGGACGTCGAGCACGCCGAGGGCGTCGTTCATGAGGTCGAGCCCGGAGTACCCGGGCGACCCGATCGGGAAGCACGTGGAACGCCCGGTGTCGCGGTGGTCGTAACGCACCACGTACCGGTCGCCGGCTGCGAGGCGCCGGCAGAACTCGTCATCCCACCAGTCCATCGAACTGGCGTCCCCGGCCAGAAGCAGCAGCGGGGGATCGGTAGCCTCGCCGAACGTCTCGATACACACCTGAATGCCGTTGACCGGCATCATCGTCTCGGTCACCACGGAAACAGTGTGGTGATCCTCACTTGCGTCCACGTTAAATGGACATCACATCGCGGGTCGAATCGCAGAGTGTTTCCTGTGAAGACCGGGAAACACGCAGCGGACGGCCAGGTCGCGGGCGGGCGACCTGGCCGTCCGGTCGCCTAGCGGCGACTGGGTGCGGGTACGGCAGTAGACCGTGCCTGGCTACGGACCACCCGCAGGCTCACGGCGGTGAGGCCGAGGGCGACGGCGAACAGGGTCAGATGAAGGTACGGGTTGACGATCGGCACGAACCCGATGATCGCGACGGGCACCTGCACCACGGCGATGAGCGCGGCCAGCAGCCAGCGGCGGCCGCCGGTCCAGAGCAGGGCGGTCCACACCGGCGCCGAGGCGACCAGCAGGGTCAGCCCGTCGAGCAGGGCATGTAGGGCTGGACTGTGCACTCTGTTGTGCGCGAACGCTTGCGCGGGCGCGGCGATCCAGAGGCCGGCCAGAACGAGGGTGAGAACGACAGCGGCACGACGCATGGGATCCTCCAGCGTTACTAGACCGTTGCTCCGAGTAATCAAGGTACCGAGGCTGCCGGTGCGGGTAAAGGCTCACGTGGATTCACTCGCCTCGGCGCATCATCACTCTCCGTGGCACTGGAGGCTGATGATCTCGGCCGAACGGACGGTTGGACACTCTCCGTGATGGTGGCTAGCCTGCTGACGTGCGTTTAGTGGAGATGGCGATGACGGCAGCGCTTACCGTGAGTATTTCCGGCGTTTCTTACGCTGTGTTCAACCCGGAGAAACTGAAGGGCGACGTGCAGGTGGTTGCGGACCGTGCGACCTGCCGGACCGTGGACACGGCGATCGTCGGGTACGAGGCGGTCACCGGGGTGCAGCCGACGACGATCGGCGAGCTGCGCGAGTGGGTCCGGGGTGATATTTCGGCATATTCCATTAAGAATGGGATGGCGTTCGGGCCGGGCTGCTGAACATCTCGTTCGCGCCTTAATCGACAGGTAACACTGCATCGATCGTTGTAAACAAAGCGGACCGAGAATCGCGGGACTTTACTTCCACGTGGAAGGATTCCCGATGTCCGAAGCGGTCGCGACCCCCACTCCGCACCCGCCAGCCCAGCACCCGGTCGACCAGCGTTTACCGTACGGCCGCCTGGCAGTGCTCGGCTTTCAGCACGTCCTCGTCATGTACGCCGGCTGCGTGGCCGTCCCGCTGATCGTCGGCGGTGCCCTGAAGCTCGACGCGAGCACCATCGCGATTCTGGTCAACGCCGACCTGTTCGTCGCCGGTCTGATCACGATCGTGCAGAGCCTGGGAGTCGGCAGGATTCTCGGCGTGCGCCTGCCGGTCGTCGCCGGCGCCACCTTCGCCGCGCTCAACCCGATGATCCTCATCGGCGGTAAGTACGGCATGCCGGCCATCTACGGCGCGTTTCTGGTCTCCGGCGTCTTCGGCCTGCTCATCGCCAAGCCGTTCGCGAAGATCATCCACCTGTTCCCGCCGATCGTCACCGGCACGGTCATCACCGTCATCGGTCTCTCGCTGATCGACGCGGGAGCCGGCCTGATCGCCGGCAACAACGAGGAGGCGCCGGGTTACGGCGACCTCGGCAACCTGGCGCTGGCCGGTGCCATCATTTTGATGATCGTGCTGATCAACCGGTTCGCGCGCGGGTTCCTGGTCTCGCTGAGCGTGCTGATCGGCCTGATCTTCGGCGTGATCGTGGCGAGCTTCATGGGGCTTGTCGACTTCGCCGGCGTCGGCGAGGCCAGCTGGTTCGGTCTGGCCCAGCCGTTCTATTTCGGCCCGCCCGAGTTCCAGGCCGCCGCGATCATCTCGATGTGCATCGTCATGCTGATCATCTACGTCGAGTCGACGGCCGACATGATCGCTGTCGGGCAGGCGGTCGGCAAGAACCCCACCGAGAACGACATCGCCCGCGGTCTCGCCGCCGACGGCCTTTCCGGTGTGCTCGCCGGTGTCTTCAACTCGTTCCTCGACACGGCGTTCGCGCAGAACGTCGGCCTCGTCCAGGTGACCCGGGTGCGCAGCCGGTACGTGGTCACCGCGGCCGGCATCATCCTGGTCCTGCTCGGCCTGATCCCGAAGCTCGGCGAGATCATCGCGGCGGTGCCCGGTCCGGTCATCGGTGCTGCCGCGCTGGTCATGTTCGCCACGGTCACCGCTGTCGGTATCCGGAGCCTGCGCAAGGTCGAGTTCGAGGGCAACAACAACCTGCTGATCATCGCGATCTCGATCGGCGCCGGCATGGTTCCGGTCGTCGCGCCGAACTTCTACGGCAAGATGCCGGACGAGCTTCAGATCATCTTCGGTAGCTCGATCACCACGACGGTCATCGTCGTCTTCCTGCTGAACCTGTTGTTCAACGGTGTCACGAGGCCGGAGCCGGCCGTGGCGCCCGTGGAAGATGCCGAGACGCCGGCCGAGAAGGCTCCCGAACCGGCTGAATCGCCGGACAAAGTCTGAGTCCGGCTCCCGGTTTTTTGGGGTTGGGCGCAACCATTTACGCAGGTCGCCCTGGGTGGGGAGTGGTTTGGACGCGTAGCGGCCAGCTCACCACCCGGGGCCCTCGGCGGGAGCAGCGGTCGGTACCCACCACCTGGCTGCGACATGAATGTGATCTGTCTGTGGGTTGTAGCGAGCCTCCTGAGAGGCTCCGGAGAGGGGACGTCATACGATCGAGGCTTGAAGCACCGGACATGACGGAAACGGGTGACGATGGAGACGTTGGAGTTCCAAGCAGAGGCGCGCCAGCTGTTGCAGCTGATGGTCCACTCGATCTACTCGAACAAGGACATCTTCCTGCGTGAGCTGATCTCCAATGCGTCTGATGCGCTGGACAAGCTTCGCCTCGCCAAGCTGCAGGACGGCCTGGAAGCGGACACCTCCGACCTGCACATCGAGATCGAGGTGGACGCCGAGAAGCGGACGCTGACGATCCGTGACAACGGCATCGGGATGACCCGCGAGGAGGTCGTCGACCTGATCGGCACGATCGCCAAGTCGGGAACCGCGGACCTGCTCGCCAAGCTCAAGGAGGCGAAGGAGAGCCCCGAGCTGATCGGCCAGTTCGGCGTCGGTTTCTACTCGACCTTCATGGTCGCGGACACGGTCACCCTGGTCACGCACAAGGCCGGGACCGAAGGCCACGGTACGCGCTGGGAGTCGGCGGGCGAGGGCACGTTCACGATCGACGATGCCGAGGGCGCTCCGGTCGGTACGACGGTGACGCTGCAGCTGCGGCCGAAGGACGAGGACGACGCGCTTTACGACTACGCCGACGTCTGGAAGATCAAGGAGATCGTCAAGCGGTACTCCGACTTCATCGCGTTCCCGATCCGGATGGCCGCGGCTGTTTCGCCGGACGCTTCCTCGGAGGCCTCGTCGGAGGCTTCCTCGGAGGCTTCGTCGGACGCGGGCGCTGAGACGCCGGAGATGGAGACGCTCAACTCGATGAAGGCGCTGTGGGCTCGGCCGCGCAGCGAGGTCACCGACGAGGAGTACCACCAGTTCTACCGGCACATCAGCCACGACTGGACCGACCCGCTCGAGATCATCAACATGAAGGCGGAGGGCACGTTCGAGTACGAGGCGCTGCTCTTCATCCCGGCGCGGGCGCCGTTCGACCTGTTCCAGCGGGAGGCTCGGCGTGGGCTGCAGCTCTACGTCAAGCGCGTCTTCATCATGGACGACAGCAAGGAGCTGATCCCCGACTACCTGCGCTTCGTCAAGGGCGTGGTGGACGCGGCCGACCTGTCGCTGAACATCTCCCGGGAGATCCTGCAGCAGGACCGGCACATCCAGATGATCCGGCGCCGGCTCACCAAGAAGGTCCTCAGCACCATCAAGGATCTGATGACCAGCGACCCGGAGAAGTACGCGACGTTCTGGCGCGAGTTCGGCCGGGCGGTCAAGGAGGGCCTGCTCAGCGAGCCCGACAACCACCAGCCGATCCTCGGGATCGCCTCGTTCCTGACGACCACTGGCACCGAGCCGACGACGCTCGCCGCCTACGTGGAGCGGATGAAGGAAGGCCAGGAGGAGATCTACTTCCTGACCGGTGAGAGCCGCTCCCAGGTGGAGAACTCACCGCACATGGAGGCGTTCCGCGAGCAGGGTTACGAGGTGCTGATCCTCACCGACCCGGTCGACGAGATCTGGGTCGACGCGGTGCCCGAGTTCGACGGCAAGAAGCTGCGGTCGATCGCGCGGGGCTCGGTCGACCTGAAGAAGGACGAGCCGGAGCCGGAGCCCGAGGGTGACTTCGGCCCGTTGCTCGGCTTCCTCAAGGAGAAGCTGGACGAGCAGGTGAAAGAGGTTCGTCTGTCGCACCGGCTGACGACGTCGGCGGCGTGCCTGGTCAGTGACGCGAACGATGTCACGCCGGCGCTGGAGAAGATGTACCGGGCGATGGGCCAGGAAGGGCCGCGGGTCAAGCGGATCCTTGAGCTCAACCCGAACCATCCACTGGTCGCTGGGCTTCGGGCGGCGCATGAGCGCGGCGCGGACGACGCGAATCTGCCGGATACCGCGGAGCTTCTGTACGGGACCGCGCTGCTTGCTGAGGGCGGCGATCTGGAGGATCCGGCGCGGTTCGCCAAGTTGCTGGCTGATCGGTTGGCTCGGACGGTCTGAGGGTTTTTTTTTACAGGAACGACAGCCAGGTGCGGGGGCCGGCGTGCGTGACGCGGACGCCGGCCACTCGTATCGCGTAGGTGATGGCGGCTGGGAGATCCTGGTTCTGGGCGAGTGCCACCGCCAGGGCGCCGTGGAATGCGTCGCCGGCTCCTGCGGTGTCCACGGCCGGGACCGGTGGTACGAGGATCTCGCCGTGCGCCGGTGGGTGCGTGGTGAACCAGCGGACCGGGGCGGCGCCGTGGGTTACCACTACGGACGGTGCGCCGACGGCCTCGGCGAGCGCTGCGTCCCGGTCCGTTTCGCCGTCTGTAGGGGATGCGCTGGGGTGACGAAACGCGGCTGAGCAGGCCACCACCTCGGCGTGCGGGAGGATGTCGGCGAAGACCGGGCGCCAGCTGCCGGCGTCCACGAGCAGGCGGCGTGCCGTGCGGGCGGCGGCTGTGGACAGGATCGGGTGGTGGCCGTCCACCAGGGTCAGGTCGGCGTCGGGGAGGGCTGTTCCGGGGCCGGCTCCTTGGGGCACGCCCGCGGCACGGTTTCCGGCGTTGCGGCTGACGATGGTGCGTTCGCCGGTTCCGGACAGGACGGTTACGGCGGAGACCGGCGGCGGGTCGGTGCTCGTGGGAGTCGTGTCGATCAGTGTCACGCCGTGCGCGGCCAGGTCCGCGCGGATCAGGTCGCCCAGTGGGTGTGCGCCGACCGCGCTGACCAGGACCACCTCGATGCCGCATGGGGCGCCTAGCGTGGCCGCGGTGACGGCGGCGTTCGTCGCCGGGCCGCCGGCGGCTATTTCGACGGAGTCTGACTGGACCTTCTCGTCGACGCCGGGCAGCCGTTCCACGCGCTGAATGAGGTCGACCGTCGCCAGGCCAGCACAGAGAATCCGCACGTCAGGCTCGGGCTGGGGTCAGCCGTTTGCCAGCTCGACGAAGAACGTGCCGATGTTGCGGAAGATCTGGGCCACTCCGTCGCCGAGGCTGCGAGCCACCTCGGCGGCCGGGCCCGGGTTCGTGCCGATCCAGAAGACCAGCAGGAACAGCAGGATCCAGCCGAGGATCTTCTTCATCGTGAACTCCGCTCCCCGGGAATCGCCATCCAAGATCGTGACACACCCTCGCAACCGGGTGCGGGCGGCGCGCCGAGAGCGGCACGGGCGGCCGCGAGGATCTGGTCGGACAGGTCTGTGCCGGCTGTCGCGCGGGCCAGGATCAGGGCGCCGACCATGGTGCTCAAGGTGGCCAGATCGGGTTCGCCGGGCCGGCCCAGGTGGGTTGCGAACGCTTCTACGCCTTTCGCGTACGCCATCCGGGTTTCCTGGCCGCCGCCGGAGCGCGCGACGTCGCCCCCGAAACCCGCTGACGGGCATCCGCCGCCGGGGTGGTCGCGGTGCTCCGGGGAGAGGTAGGCGTCGAGGAGGGCCGCGATGTTGCTGGTGTCAGCGCTGCCGCCGAACTCATTGGGCTGGGCCTGGGTCGTCTGGGTGGTCTGGGTCGTCTGTGGCGGCTGGGTCGTCTGGGTCGTCTGGGTCGTCTGGGTCGTCTGGAGGGCGGCTGCCTGTTCGGCGAAGGCTTCGGTCACGGCCTCGGCCATCAGGGCGTCCTTGGAGGCGAACTGCTTGTAGAAGCCACCATGGGTCAGGCCTGCCTCGGCCATCACGTCGGCGACGCTCACGCCGGCGATGCCCCGCTCGCGGAACAGTTGTGCCGCGGTCGCGACGATGCGTTCCCGGTTTTCTCGTGCCTGTGCCTGCGATACCCGTCCCATGCCGGCAACTATAGATGAGATGTGTCATCTATTACCTTGCCGTATTTAGATGACACTCGTAATCTAAGTCGCATGGAACTCACCAACGCAGTCGCCGTCGTCACCGGAGCCAACCGCGGATTCGGCCGTCACATCGCCGCCCAGCTGCTCGAACGTGGCGCCAAGGTCTACGCCGCCGCCCGCAACCCGGAGAGCATCGACCTGCCGGGCGCGATCCCGCTGCGGCTCGACGTCACCGACCCGGAGTCCGTTGCTCAGGCCGCTTCCGTCGCCGCCGACGCCACCCTTGTCGTCAACAACGCCGGTGTCGCGGCCGGGCAGCCGCTCATCGGCGGCGAGCTCGACGGGGTACGGCTCGACATGGAGACCAACTACTTCGGCACGCTGCTGGTCACCCGCGCGTTCGCGCCGGTCCTCGAGGCCAACGGCGGGGGCGCGTTCCTCAACGTGCTCTCCGTGCTGTCGTGGTTCCACCCCGGCCCGTTCGGCGCGTACTCGGCGGCGAAGGCCGCAGCCTGGGCGCTGACCAACGCGACGCGGGACCAGCTGGCGCCGAGCGGGATCAGTGTCACCGGGCTGCACGTCGGATACATGGACACCGACATGGCCGCGTCCGTGCCTCCGGAGCAGAAGGTCGACCCGGCCATCGTCGCGAAACTCGCGCTGGACGCTGTTGAGCGCGGCGACCACGAGGTGCTCGGCGACGACCTGACCCGAGGGGTGAAGGCCCAGCTCGCGGGCTGAGAGTTCGCTGTCGCGTTCCTGGGAGATTGAAAAGTGTTTCACAGGGGTAACGGCGCTGCATGACACCGCTCGCTGCCGAAGCCATCACCGACGCAGGTACCGGTCAGCTCGTTCTCGCGGCGGTGCTCGGCATCGCTGTCGTCGTGCTGCTGATCGCCTGGGCGAAATGGCATCCGTTTCTCGCCCTGATCACCGGATCCGGGGTGCTCGGGCTGGTCGCGGGCGCCGCGCCCGGCGCCACCATCGACTCCTTCACCACCGGACTCGGCAACACGGTCGGCAGCGTAGGCGTGCTGATCGCGCTCGGCTCGATGATCGGCGCGATGCTGGCCGAGTCCGGTGGCGCTGACGGCATCGTGAACCGGATCGTCAACGGCGTGTCCGGTGCGGCGCTGCCCTGGGCGATGGCCGGTGTCGCCGCGCTGATCGGGCTGCCACTGTTCTTCGAGGTCGGCGTCGTGTTGCTGGTGCCGATCGTGCTGCTTGTCGCTCGGCGTACCGACGTGGGGTTGTTGCGGCTCGGTATCCCGGCTCTTGCCGGGCTGTCGGTGCTGCACGGCCTCGTGCCGCCGCACCCGGGGCCGCTCGTGGCGATCTCCAGTTTGAACGCGGATCTCGGCCTGACCCTGATGTTCGGCCTGGTGTGCGCGATCCCGACGGTGATCATCGCGGGCCCGGTGTTCGGGAACTTCATCGCGAAGCGGGTGCCGCTGCCGGTGCCGGCGCTGCTAGAGCGGGCGGGCGACCGTTCCGACTCTGGGGCGGATCGGCCCGCTTCCGGGCCGGCCGGTGGGCAGGACTTCGTCGACCGGTCTGATCTGTCCAACCCGAGTGAGCCCGGTGAGCTCGTCGACGAGCAGGTCCGCGGGCGGCGCAACCCCGGTTTCTGGGCGGCTGTGCTGACCATTCTGCTTCCGGTCGCGCTGATGATGGCGCGGGGCATCGCGGAGGTCGTTCTGCCCGAGGGCGACGCGGTGCGCACCGCCTTCGAGGTCATCGGTGAGCCGATCGTGGCGCTGCTCGCCGGCGTGTTCGTGGCGATGTGGGCACTCGGGTACCGCGCCGGATTCGACCGCAAGGAGACCTCGGCGGTTCTCGGCGGGGCGCTGCCGCCGATCGCCGGCATCCTGCTCATCGTCGCGGCCGGTGGCGGGTTCAAGCAGGTCCTCGTCGATGCCGGCGTGGGTAACGTGATCGCCGACGCGGCGCAGGACGCCAACATCAACGCGCTGCTGCTCGGGTGGCTCGTCGCGGTCGGCATCCGGGTCGCGACCGGATCGGCCACCGTCGCCACGATCACGGCGGCGGGCATCGTCGCGCCGCTGGCCACCACGCTGGACTCGCCTACCGTGGCGTTGCTGGCGCTGGCCATCGGATCCGGGTCGCTGTTCTTCTCGCACGTGAACGACGCGGGGTTCTGGCTGGTCAAGGAGTACTTCGGAATGACCGTGGGGCAGACCATCAAGACGTGGTCGGTGATGGAGACGATCATCTCGGTGGTCGGGTTCGCCTGCGTGATGCTGCTCAGCCTGGTCGTTTAGCACGGGGCGTGCATAAGCGGTTGGGCGTGCATATGCGGTTGGGCGTGCCCATGCGGTTGGGCGTACCCATGAAATGAGCGGGACAGACGGGCCTGGCGCAACCGGCGGCGGGTTGTGCGGCGGGCGCGGTGATGGGGTTGTGGTGGCGCCCGCCGTACTCCGGCTCTATCCGTTGGTGCTTGTCGGTGGCGTCCTGTTACTCGTTGGTGGCGTCGCGCCAGGCCAGCCATTCGCGGAGCGGGCCGAGGTCGGGGTCGGGGCCGCCGACGCCGACGGTGAAGAGCGATGCGCCGAGCTCGCGGAAGCGGTCGCCGTCCTTCGGGTCGGTGCTGCCGCCGATCTCGACGGAGACCTCGATCTCGGCAGGGTCGCGGCCGACGGTCTCGCAGTGGCCGTGCAGGACGCCGAGTTTGTGTTCCAGAACGTCGGCGTCGGCGAAGCTGTGCCAGATGTCGGCGTGCTTCGCGACCAGGCGCAACGTCTTCTTCTCGCCGCCGCCACCGATCAGGACCGGGATCTTGCGGGTCGGCGGCGGGTTGAGCTTGCCCCAGCGGGACTCGATGCGGGGGAGGGCGGTGGCCAGGTCGTCCAGCCGGCCACCTGCCGTGCCGAACTCGTAGCCGTATTCGGCGTAGTCGCGCTCGAACCAGCCGGAGCCGATGCCCAGAATGAGACGGCCGTCGCTGATGTGGTCGACGGTTCGCGCCATGTCGGCGAGCAGCTCCGGGTTGCGGTAGCTGTTACAGGTGACCAGGGCGCCGATCTCCACGCGGGAGGTCGATTCGGCCCAGGCGGCGAGCATGGTCCAGCACTCGAAGTGCAGACCGTCCTTCTCGCCGTAGAGCGGGTAGAAATGATCCCAGTTGAAGAGGATGTCGGCGCCCAGCTCCTCGGCCTTCGACGCGACGCGGCGAATGGTGGCGTAATCCATGTGTTGCGGCTGCAGTTGCAGCCCGATCCGAACCGGCCTCTTGGTCACATTCTGGTTGATCATGATCCGAGATTACGTGCAGGTGCCGTCCAGTTCCTGCCCGATGGTGGGGAACTCGCCGCTCAGATAGGCCTGCGGATCCGCTGCCTTCGCGCCTTGATCCAGTGAGGTGGCGAGCGCCATGATCTTCTCGCGTTGTGCTGGATCGGTGCTGGTCGCGCCGGCTTTCTCGATGTCCGCGGCCATGGCGGCGAACGTGTCGCGCAGCTCGTCCTGGTCGCCGCCGGTCGCGCTGCCGTCGCTGGATATGTGCCCGGCCAGCCGCACCGCGCCGTCGGTGAGAATCTTGTAGATGGCCGTGCAGACGTAGGCCGGCTGGCCGACCGAGGCCGACGGCACCGGAGCGACGCTGAACGGCACCGGGATCGAACCGGGCGATATCGAGCCGGGCGCGACGTCGAACTCGCATGCGCTGAGTGACATGGTCGCGGCTGCGGTCAGGGTCGCGGTCAGGGCCGCGATCATCGCGGTGGGCACGGCGGTGCGGCGACGTTGCGACACGACATTCCCCTTCGTCGATTGACGGTACGCGCGGAGCATAACCGCTGTCGGTCGCCGGACGTCCGGTCCGACACCTTTGGCGGGGTCGGGAGTTAGCCCCCAACGTGGCCTATAAGCTGAAAAAAGGTAAATCGGTGGTCCGGCGGGGGTTGATCTTCCAGCGGGGGCAGATCGCCCAGCGGTTGCAGATTTCGCGGCGGCTGCTGACCGTCGGGGTGGCGACCGTGCTGGTGGCGGTCGGTGGCACCGCGTTCGCCGAGATCGTCTCCTCCGAACCGGTGACCTCACCGTCCTTCAACGGCTCCGTCTACGCGGTCGCCTACCGCGGCGACACCGTGTACGTCGGCGGCAACTTCACCAGCGCCGTCGTGAACGGCAAGAGCACGCCTCGGACCCGGCTCGCCGCGTTCAACGCGCGTACCGGTGCCCTGCTGGACTGGAAGCCCGCCGCCGACGCCAACGTCCGGGCGCTCGCCGTCGACGGCGAGACCGTCTACGCCGCCGGCGACTTCGACAACGTCAACGGCGTGAGCCGCGACGCCGTCGCCGGGATCGGGGCGGTCAGCGGCGTGCTGACCACGCTCAAGCACACCGTGCTCGGCCAGCCCAACGCCCTGGCAGCCGGGAACGGGCGCCTCTACGTCGGAGGCCGGATCACCTCGGTCGACGGCGCGACGCGCGGTAACCTCGCCGCGTTCACCCTCGCCACCGGTGCCCTCGACGCATGGGCACCGACCACCGACGACATGGTCAACGCGCTCGCCGTGACGGGCGACCGGGTCTACGTCGGCGGACGGTTCCACCGGACCAACAACGTGAGTACGACGCTGCGGCTCAGCGCGGTCGACCCGGCCACGGGGTCGCTGGATCGGGCGTTCCGGGCCAAGCCGGTGTCGCAGGTGTTCGCGCTCGCCGCGCACCCGGACGGGGTGTTCGCGGCGCTGGGCGGGCAGGGTGGACGGGCGGTGTCGTACACCCGGACCGGGGAGACCCGCTGGACCCGGGTCTTCGACGGCGACGCGCAGGCGATCACACTGCTGGACGGGGTCGTCTACGTCGGAGGGCATTTCGACAAGGCGTGCACCACCACGAACAACGGGGTCAAGGGAATCTGCACCGACGGGTCCGTGGTGCGGGGCAAACTGGCTGCCGCGGACCACGAGGGCAACCTGCTCGACTGGTCGCCGCAGGCCAACGGCGTCGCCGGAACCCGGCAGTTGGCGGCCAGCGAGCCACTCGGCGCGGTCAGCGCGGTCGGGGACTTCACCGTGGTCGGCGGGGCGACCCGCAAGCGGTACGCGGAGTTCACCGGGACGTCGCCGGCGTCGTTCGTCGAGTCCACGCCGGTGCCGTCGCCGTCCCTGCCGTCGCCGTTGGCTTCGGCGGCGGGGTCTTCGGCGGCGGGGTCTATGCCGGCGGCGTCCTTGCCGGCGGCGTCTTCTCCTCCCGGGGATGTCGCCTCCTACAACTTCGACACCACGATCGCCGACGGTACGTTCGACGACGGCTCCGGGCACGGGCACCTGTTGCGCGCGGTCAGCCGTAACGGCGGTGCGGTGAAGCTGGTGGCGCACGGCAACGGGCAGGCATTGAACTTCCCGGCCAAGTGCGGCGGCGAGACCTGCCCGCGGCTCATCCTCCAGGCCGGCGAGACCAGTGACCTCAACCCGGGTACGCGGCCGCTGCGGTACGGCGCCGGCGTGCTGCTCTCCCCGGCGGAGACGGGCCGCGGCGAGAACATCCTCCAGAAGGGATATTCGACGGGCGGCGGGCAGTACAAGCTCCAGGTCGACGGACTCTCCGGCAAACCCAGCTGCGGAATCGGCGACGTGGTGGGCACGACCGTCCACGTGGCGCGGAGCCGGACCTCGGTCTCCGACGGCAAGTGGCATTCACTGGAATGCCGGCGCACCGGGCCGACCCTGTCCATCCTCGTCGACGACCGGCTCGAGTCGAGCGTCGCGGTGCCGGCCGGGTTGTCCGTCGATACCGACCACCCGTTCACCGTCGGAGGCAAGGGCGTCGGTGCCAACAACGACCAGTTCCACGGCACCCTCGACGACGTCTGGGTGCGCGTCGGCTGAGCGAGGTGTGAAAACTGGAATGGAGGCCCCGGCAGCCGGTGCGGACGGCTGCAGGCCGCCGGGGCGGAATGTGTGTGCCGGTCGGAGGTCCGGCACACACAGCTTCTCGCACCGCCGGTGGGCCGGCGGCCGGATTCCAGGGCCGTGGGGAACGGAGCCACAGCGAGGCAGGATCGGACCGGTGAGGACGGTAGCCGGTTTCCTCGCGGTGACCCGAACGGCTTGGAATTGAAGGTCATCGTTGCAGTCATGTTGCCGAAGTGCAACAGCTCGAACGCATTCTGTTCATCGATGTTTCGCGCCGTCGACTCTTGATCTACGGCTCCGCCGGAATCCAGATCTACGGCTCCGCTGAAGTCCCTGATCCACAGCTCCGCTGAGATCGGGCCTCAGCTCCGGCGGGGAAGAAACGCCGCCACCACGGCCCCGGCCGCGATCACGGCGGCGCCGGTCAGGACGGCCGGAGTCAGTCCGTCCACGAAATTCTGGTGACTGGCGAACCCGCCGTACGTGCTGAAGATCGAGGACAACGCGGCCACGCCGGCCGCGACGCCGAACTCGCGGATCGTGTTGTTCGTACCGGATGCGACGCCGCGCTGCTGCTCGGTGACGCTGGCGAGGGTCATCGTGCTGATCGGTGCGAACGTCAGGCCCATCCCGATTCCGGCTAGGGCGAACGCGACGACCAGGCGTCCGTACGTGACGTCGGTCGTCGTGGCGAGCCCGATCCAGAGGAGGCCGGCGGCGAGGAAGAGCTGGCCGGCGACGATGAGGTTACGGACGCCGAGCCGTGCGCCGAAGATGCCGGCCAGCGGCGCGACGATCATCGGAGCGGCAGTCCACGGCAGGGTGCGCAGGCCGGACTCCAGCGGGCTGAGCCCCTGCACCACCTGGAAGAACTGGGCGAGCAGGAAGACCGCGCCGAACGCGCCGGCCGAGAACGTCAGGGTGACGACGTTGACCAGGCTGAACCCGCGTGACCGGAAGAGGGAGAGCGGCAGCATCGGCGTACGGTTGCGGGTCTGCCAGAAGAGGAAGCCGGCAGTGAGCGCGACGCCCGCGCCCAGCATGAGCGGCACCCGGCCGGTGGTCCATCCCCGGTCCGGCCCGTCGACGACGCCCCAGATCAGCAGCAGCATGCCGCTCGCCGACAGGACCAGGCCGAGCGGATCGAGCCGCCGTGCCCCACCGCGGGACTCGCCGAGAACCGTGGCCGCGAGCACCAGCGCGACGACGCCGATCGGCACGTTGACCCAGAAGATCCAGTTCCAGGTGAGGCCGTCGACCACGGCGCCGCCGACGACCGGGCCGAGGGCTACGCCGAGGCCGGTGATGCCGCCCCAGATGCCGACCGCGACGTTACGTAGCCGATCCGGGACGGCCTGGGCGAGCAGTGTCAGTGACAGCGGTGCGATGGCCGCGCCGCCGAGGCCCTGCAAGGCACGGGTGGCGGTGAGCTGCCACGGCTCGGAGGCGAGGGCTGCCCCGGCGGACGCGGCGGTGAACACGACGATGCCGGCCAGGAACATCCGCCGGCGACCGAGCCGGTCGCCGAGCGCGGCCGCGGTGAGCAGGAAGGCCGCGAACGGAAGTGTGTACGCGTTGACGAACCACTGCAGGTCCGTGATCGAGGCGCCCAGTTCGGTACGGATGACCGGCAGCGCCGTGCTGACGACCAGGTTGTCGAGCGAAACCATGAACGTCGGGATGCCGACGGCGGCGAGCACCAGGCCGAGCGGCCGGGGCCGGGTGCGGGGCTGGGCTTCCGGCGAAGTGGGTGCAAGCGTGGTCACGGTTTTCCCCCTTGAAGGCGCTATCCAGTGACGTGCTGTCAGGCGTGGTTGTTATTCGCTGATAACTAATCACAGTATGCATTGACTGATAACATGTCAACGTGACTCGGACCCGCTTCACCGCACAGGAACGCCACGGCCAGCTCGTGACGGCCGCACTGCAGGCCTTCGCTCTCGGCGGCTACGCGGGCACGACCACCGACCAGGTGGCACGACTCGCGGGCGTCTCCCAGCCGTACGTGATCCGCCTCTTCGGGTCGAAGCAGGAGCTCTTCCTCGCCACCGTGCGGCACGCCGGCGACCAGATCGAGATGAAGTGGCGGGCAGCCGCCGCGGAGGAGCCGACGCTGCGCGGGCTCGGCCACGCATACAAGGAACTTCTTGCTGAGCGAGAGCTGTTGATCGTGCTGCTGCACGGCTTCGGCGCGGCTGAGGATCCGGCGATCGGCGAGGCGGTGCGGTCCTGTTACGGCAATCTGTACACCGTCGTGCGGGAGTTGACCGGCGCGACTGCCGAGGAGGCCCGCGACTTTTTCGCGATGGGCATGTTGATCACCGTGCTTGGTGCGATGCGGGTCCTCGGACCGGACGCGGTCGAACCGCAGCCGTGGATGGCGGACATCCTCGGAACCCTGCCGCGCCCCGACACGGACTGAGTAGACGGGATCAAACAAACCGGGACTGAGCTGACCGGGACTGAGCTGACCGGGACTGAGCTGACCGGGACTGAGCTGACCGGGACTGAGCTGACCGGGACTGAGTCGACCGGGACTGAGTCGACCGGGACTGAGTCGACCGAGACCGCTGCCGGGGCTGGACCTCAGTCCATGTTGTGGCGCAGGTAGACCGGTTCGCGCCAGCCCAGCATCGCCTCGGTCATGCGTACCGCGTCGGTTGCCGCCCGGACGTCGTGCACCCGCATGATCCGGGCGCCGCGCAGGATACAGAAGACCACCGTGGCCAGGGTTCCGGCCAGCCGGTCCTGCTGCGGCCGGTCCAGGGTCTCGCCGATGAAGTCCTTGTTGCTCAGCGCCGCCAGAGTCGGGTAGCCGATCGAGGTGATCTCCTCGAGGCGGCGAGTGATCTCCAGCGTGTGCAGGGTGTTCTTGTTCAGGTCATGGCCCGGGTCGATGATGATCTGGTCCGGGCGTACCCCGCGGGACAGCGCCAGCCCGACCCGTTCTCGCAGGAAACCGGCCACTTCGGCGGTGACGTCGCCGTACTGCGGCCGAGGGTGGAGGGTACGCGGCGCGGCAAGGCTGTGCGTAATCACCAGTTGGGCGTCGGTTCCGGCGACGGCGTCGGCCATCGCAGGGTCCCGCAGACCAGAGGTATCGTTGATGACCCCGGCACCGGCCTTGATCACTTCGCGGGCGACCTCCGGGCGGAACGTGTCGACCGAGACCACGGCCAGGTCTCGGGCCGCTTCGACGACCGGGAGCACCCGGTCCAGTTCCTCCGCGGCGGTGACCTCCGGGCCCGGTGCGAACGGGACGCCGCCGATGTCGATCCAGTCGGCACCGTCATCGGCCGCTGCTTTGACCGCCTCGGTCGCCTTCTCCAGCGCGAACGTGCGGCCCCGGTCGTGGAACGAGTCCGGCGTACGGTTCACGATCGCCATCACGACGACGCGGCGGGAGAAGTCGTAGGTCCGGCCGCCGATGACGCGGGTTCCGGTGGCTGGGCCGCTGGTTTCGCTCACGGTTGGGGACCCTAACAAGCATGAGCGGGGCCGGTTCCCGTACCCCTGATCTGGGAATTTGACCGCCCTGAGTCCGACGCGGCACTTCGCGGGGCTGATGCCGCGCTTCCTGTGGGCCGGGGTCGCAGTTCCCGGGTCCGGCGCCGCATGGTGCTTGACTTCGACGCTGGATTGGCATGCGGCCGGTGCCGGCTGGACTTGCGCCTAGCGTTACGCAGTGTCACGCCCTGACCCTGGCCTCTGCCCCCGGACCCGGCCCCGGCGCCTGACGCCCGGCGCCTGACGCCCGGCGCCTGACGCCCGGCGCCTGACGCCCGGCGCCCGGCGCCTGACGCCCGGCGCCTGACGCCCGGCGCCTGACGCCCGGCGCCCGGCGCCTGACGCCCGGCGCCTGACGCCCGGCCCCGACGCCCGACCCGAGCAGGACGAACGTTTGTGGCGACGGACCCGGGGAATCGCCAGCAGCATGAAACTCGGGTACAAGCTCGCGGCCGAGGCCTTCGGCCCCAAGGAACTCATCCGGCAGGCGATCCGGGCGGAGCAGGCCGGCTTCGACTTCGTCGAGATCAGCGACCATTACCACCCGTGGCTGGACGTGCAGGGTCACTCGCCGTTCGCCTGGAACGTGCTGAGCGCGATCGCCGTCCAGACCCGCACTCTCGGGCTAGCGACCGGCGTGACCTGTCCGTCGGTGCGCTATCACCCCGCGATCATCGCGCAGGCGGCAGCAACCCTGGCGATCATCTCGGACGGCCGGTTCACGCTCGGTGTCGGCTCGGGGGAGCGGCTCAACGAGCACGTGGTGGGCCAGGGATTCGGCAGCGTCCGGGAACGGCACGAGCGGCTCGCCGAGGCGCTCGACATCATCAACCTGCTCTGGCAGGGCGGATACCAGTCCTACCAGGGAAAATACCTGCAACTTGAGGACGCCCGGGTGTTCGACCTGCCGGACGTGCTCCCGGTGATCGCGGTAGCGGCCGGCGGCAAGTCAGCGGCAGAACTCGCGGCCACCCACGGCGGTGGACTGTTCGCGACCGAGCCGCGCGCCGACCTTGTGGAGACGTTCACCGCGGCGGGCGGTCGAGGCCCGGCATATGCCGAGGTCGCGGTCGCGTGGGCACCCACCGAGGAGGAAGCGGTCACGGAGGCTCACCGGACCACCCGCTGGGCGGTCACCGGCTGGAAGGTGATGTCCGAGCTACCGAACCCGGTCAACTTCGAGGCGGCTTCCGCGACGGTCACCGAGGACGACGTGCGCCAGCAATTCGTCACCGGACCCGACCCGGCACGCTACGTGGAGTCGGTCCAGCAGTACCGCGACGCGGGATACGACCACATCGTCCTGATGAACGCGGGGCCGGACCCGGACGGCTTCCTCGACTTCTTCACCAAGGAGCTGCGCGACAAACTGTGACGAAGTCTGCCGCGTCCTACGTTCGCAACCGCACCTCAGGCCGGCGCAGAACATTCCGCTGAGGCTGCCGAAGCGGATCGACGAACGGCGGTGGAACGAATTCCGGCAGCCCGTCCGGGCCCTTTCGCGCAGCCCAGCCTCCTCCATGGACGAGGCGGTGGTGGGGGCGGCACAGGAGAACCCCCTGTGACACGTCGGTCGGCCCGCCTTGATCCCAGGGAAGCATGTGGTGGGACTCGCACCATCGAGGCGGCCGATCGCAGTCCGGGAACGCGCATCCACCGTCGCGAACGTTGAGCGCCTGCCGCTGCGCCGGCGTGAACAGCCGCCGGGCGCGACCCAGATCGAGGGGCTCGCCGGCCCCACCGAGAACGACCGGCAGGATCCGTGCGTCGCACGCCATCCGGCGGGCCGTCTCGGCGTTCAGCCGGGCGCCGCTGTCGACAGACGCGGCCCCGACTCCGCTGAGCAACGCCTCGTAGTCGATCGTGACGGAGAGCTGCGGCGGCAGCCCGCCGTGGTCCGGCAGGGTCCCGGATCGCAGGGCTAGCCGGCAGACCTCGACCAGCGCGTCGGCACGACGCCGGCGCGGCGAGGAACTGTCATCCTCGGAGTCGCCGGCACGGTCTCGCTGAGAGGCCGGCGCGCAGAGCGGCTCGAGCGCTGCCTGCACGATGGCCGCATCCTCGACGGTCAGGCATCCGGTGATGCGGACGCTGCCGCTGACCGGGGCACAGAGCGTGAGCCCACGACGCCACCAGGCGCGTTGCTCGGCCCGGCGCAGCGACTCACCCTCGAGCCGCGTCGCCTCCCCAGGCGCGACATGCTCCAGGATCCGGTCGCCGAGCTTGCGGAGCCGGGCAGGCTCGAAGCGCCCCGCGTGCTCGATCAGAGCGAGCTCCGCGGCGGAGACCGTTTCCGGCCCGACCTCCTCCGGCAGGAACCGGAGCGCCTCGCCGATCACCCGCACCTGGGCGCCGGAGACCTCACCGGCGCTGAGTGCGTCGTCGAGCGCGGGCCGCTGATCGAGAAGAGTGGCCTGCTCCACCATCGTCCGGGCGACGTGCCAGTCCACCCGGAGCCGGTCGCGCAGCCACGCCGCAGTGCCACGAGAGGACGTCGCCTTTGCGAAACCGTTGCGATCAAGCTGCCTGACCAGCCGTAACTGAACCGCCGTCAGCGCCTGGATCGCCTCGTGAAGCTCGGCGACGCAGTCAGCAGCGACCTCGTCGGCGGCCACGGCCGGGTGCGCGGTGGCAAACGCCACCACGTCCTCCCGCAACTTCCCGACCGCCTCACGCACACCCCCATTCTCGAACACCCGTACGACACTTTTCTCTACCGACACCCTGTCGCGAATCCGGCTTGTCGCCCACCCAAGATCCGGCTAGCGGACCCGAGCAGGGTCTCAACGCCGGCGATTCGAGCGGTTGCGCCGATAGTTGACGACACCCGCGACCACCAGCAGCACAGGCAGAACCAGTCCCCACATGAGCCAACCGTTCATCCCCCGAGCCTGCGCCGCCCGAGCCGCCCGCACCTCACCCCTGCCGAGTGAGACCTCCGAGTGAGACCCCCGAGTGAGACCTCCGGACCCACCTCACCCTTCAAAGACAGGGACATGGGTACGCGTAACCGAGCACTTCGCGGACGAAAAGGTGGCCGCAGCCGAGAAGGAGGCGCTGGACCTGCTGACCGGCGACTCTGCTTGACTCCTCCCGTGGGTTACTCCGAGGTACGCCTGATCGGCGCGGACGGCATCACCGACGACGAAGCGGCACAGACCGCCACCCTGCTGCACGACCTGGTGTCCGCCGGCGCGGCCCTCGGCTGGGTGGAACCACCATCACCCCCGGAGGTCCACCGGCTGCTGGAGTCAGTGGCATCCGGCATACCTTCCGGCGACGCCGCCCTGGCCCTGGCGACGACCGCGACCGGCGAGGTGACGGGTGTGGGCTACTGGCGCCGTTACGACCGCCCCACCCACCGGGTCAACGCGGACCTGGAGAAACTGGCCGTCTCCCCGGCAGCGCAGGGCGAGGGCCTGGGCCGCACCCTGCTGACCACACTGGTGGCCGCCGCCCTGCACCAGAATATCGAGACACTGACCCTGGACCTACGAGGCGACAACACCCGAGCGGCAGCCCTCTACGAGTCAGCGGGCTTCACTCGATACGGCACGCTGAACGCCTTCGTAGCGGTGGGCGACGAACGCTACGACAAGCTCCTCTACTCGCTGGATCTCCGAGCGGCAGGCTGACCCGACGCCACCAGTTCGGTGACCCAGTCGACGGCTGTCGGGGCCTGCTCCGGGCTGCTGGCGTACAGCCCGTTCACGACCAGCCACACCCGGTCGGCGAAGACGTCGGGTGACGTCGTCGCGAGCTGCCCCACCAGCCGATCCACCTCGGCGCGCGTGTCGGCGAGATACCCCTTGGCGACCCGCGCCGGCTCGTCGTCGTCGCCCGGGAACTCGGTCAGATAATTGCGGAACGCGCATCCCCGGTACCCCGGCCTCCGTACCCAATCAGCGATCTCGGCGACCAGCGCGATCAGCCGTTCACCCGGAGTCCCGGCCCAGCGCAGCGCCTCGCCGGCGGATTGGGCGCGTTCGCGGCGGACCAGGTCGAGGTACGCGGCAGCCAGGTCGGCCTTGCTGGGGAAGTGCCGGTAGAGCAGGTTCTTGCCGCACCCGGCCACCTCGACGACCTGTGCCATGCCGACGGCCCGGACGCCGTGCTCGTAGAAGAGCCCGGCGGCGGCGGTCAGGATCGTGTCGCGGGTGCCCGGGGTGGGCGTTCGTGCCATGACGCCCACTTTACGGACCGATCAGTCCATCCTGGCGTAAGTAGCCTGATATGGGATGGATTGCAGATCGATCACCCGGTCCACCAGATCAAGACCTTCCGCGCGATGCGCGAAGATCAGCACGGTACGCCCGGACGCCGCACCCAACAGGTCCGCCATCAACTCCTGCGCGCCGGCTTCGTCGATCCCCTCCGTCGGCTCGTCCAGAATCAGCAGGTCAGGCTCCGCCAGCAGCGCCCGCGCGGTCGCCAGCCGCCGCCGCTGCCCGCCCGAGATCGTGCTTCCGCCGGTGCCGAGCCAGGTGTCCAGGCCGTCCGGCAGCGCCGCCACCCACGCACCGAGCCCCACCCGCGTCAGCGTGGCCACAAGCTGCGCATCGGTCGCGCTCGGCGCCGCGAGACGCAGATTCTCCCGTACGGTCGACGCGAACACATGTCCCGTCTCGTCCCCGACCAGCACGGTCTTCCCGTCGAACGCGACCGTTCCGGCCCACGGATCGATGAGCCGGCCGAGCACCGCGGCCAGCGTCGACTTCCCGGAGCCGGACCGCCCGGTCACCGCGGTCCGTGATCCGGCGGGCAGTTCGAGGTCGAACCCGTCCAGAACCGGCGGCAGGTCGCGATCCCATCCGGCGGTCAGATTCCGTACCCGGAGATCGGGACCTGAAGAGGGACTGGCCTCACTCAGGGTGACCATCGCGGAGGCCGGCGGTTGCGCCGTCAGCGTGCCCACCCGCCGCGCCGCGCCCGCCGCCTGCCGCCGCGCGATCGCTGCCTCCGGCAGCGCCACCACCGTCTCACCCAGGGTGATCATGCCGAGCAGCACCACCGCGCTCCACTCGGCGGACAGACCGGACCGGGCGAGCACGAGGGCGGTCCCGGCCGCTGCTGCCCCCCACCCGAGGTGGGCGAGCGCCGCAGCCAGGCCTGACTCACGCGCCGCGCGCGCCTCCAGCTCAGCGAGGGTCCGGCTCCGATCCATGGGTACGCTCGAACGAGCCGAACCGGAACCGACCTCCTCGATGCCGTCCACGGTCTCGACGACAGCGTCCCGGAGCGAGGCCCGTGCGGCGCCGGTGGCAGCGTCGAGCCGGCCGGCCTGCCAGGCGGCCACAGCCGGCGCGAGCACTCCGGCGATCAGCACACCGACGGCGAGCGGCACCACAACAGCGGGTGCCGTCCCGAGCGCGGCCAGTCCCGCGACCACGACGGTAGCCGCCGTCGCATAGGCCGGGAGCCGCCCGCGCAGCAGCCCGTCAACCTGGGCGTCCACGTCGTCGACGAGCTTCGTGAGCAGGTCACCCCGCCGATGCGCGCGCCGCCCCGGCACCCGCGGGATCAGATCGGCGTAGACCCGCGCGCGCCGCCGCCCCAGCCGCGCGAAGGCGAGGTCGTGCGAGACGAGCCGTTCGAGGTAACGCAGCAGCGGCCGCGCGACGGCACTTCCGCGTACCAGGACGACAGCCCCTGACAGCGTCAGCACCGGCGGCAGCGACGACGCCCGTACGAGCAGCCACGCGGCAGCCCCGGTGAGCAGCACCCCGGCAAGCGAGGCCCCGGCCCCGAGCCCCACCGCAACCCAGGGCCGCCGCAACCGCTCCCACCGCTGACCGCTTCCCACCGACCCGCGCACGCTCCCCACAGCCACACTGCCACCCCCACCCCGGCTGTCACCCAGGGCTGCCGGCTGTACGTCAGGGCGACCGCCCTGTTCAGCCGTTCCGGTCTGGCTGTCGCTCAGGGCTGCCGGCTGCACATCACGGCGACCGCCCTGTTCGGCCGGTCTGGATTGGCTGTCGCGTGCAGCCCGGCTGTCACTCAGGGCTGCCGGCTGCACATCATGGCGGCCGTGCTGTTCGGCCGGTCCGGTTTGGCTGTCGCGTGCGGACCGGCTGTCGCTCAGGGCTGCCGGCTGTACGTCACGGCGACCGCCCTGTTCAGCCGCGTCCGGGGGGTTGAGGGTCACCACTCGGTCGGCGGCGGACAGCAGGGCCGGGCGGTGGGCTACGACCAGGAGGGCGCAGCCCTGGCCGGCCAGGTCGCGAAGGCGGGCAATCACCAGCTTCTCGGCGGCGGCGTCGAGGTGGGCGGTCGGCTCGTCGAGCAGCAGCGTCACCACCGGCCGCGCCCGCAAACCGCTGGAACTGACCGCCCCGTCGGCCCCGCGGGAACCGGCGGCGCCGTCCGTCCCGTTGGAACCGGCCGCCCCGGCCGCCCCGAGGGACGCGAGCGCGGTGGAGGCTCGGTGCAGCAGAGCGGCCAGGGCGAGGCGCTGGCGCTGGCCGGAGGAGATGCCAGCGCCGTGTTCGCTCAGGGGAGTGGAGGCGGTCACCTCGCCGTTCAGGCCGACGGTTCGCAGCGCATCGGCGATCTCGGCGGGGGAGGAGTCCGGGGGGAAGACCTCCGCGACGGTACGGGCGTGCGGAAGCGACGGCCGCTGCGGCAGATAGAAGGCGCACCCCACGGCAAGAGCACCCGTTTCGGCGGGGTGAAGCCCGGCGAGTACCCGCAGCACCGTCGTCTTGCCGGCGCCGGACGGGCCGCGCAGCGCCACCGCCTCACCGGCCCGGACCGTGAGCTCCGGCAGGAACACCGCGTCCCGCACCGAACCGGGGTACCGCGCGCGCAGGCCGCTCACCCGCACCCCCCAGCGCCCCGAGCCACCCCAGAAAGCCGCGCCGCCCAGCGCCCGATCTCCCAGCGCCCGATCTCCCAGTGCATGATCTCCCAGTGCTTGATCTCCCTGCGCCCGGTCCTCCGGTGCTCGATCTCCCCGCGCCTGATACTCCAACGCCTGATCCTCCAGCGCCCGGCCTGCGGGAACATCCCCAGGCGACGAAGCGGTGAGGATCTCATCCACGTCGGCGATCACGGCCGTGGCATCGGTGGCCGCGTGATAACGGGCCGCCATCTCGCGCAGCGGGCGATACGCCTCCGGGGCCAGCAGGATCACCAGCAGCGCGGGCGCCAGCTCCATCGAACCGGCCGCCACCCGCAATCCCGCCTGGACCGCGATCAGGCCGACCGAGAGCGTGCCCACCAGATCCAGCGCCGTGGACGACAGGAACGCGACCCGCAGCACCCGCATCGTCGCGCGCCGGTGCTGGTCGGTGAGGTCGGCGATCACTGCGGTCTGGCGTTCGGCGCGGCCGAACACCTTCAGCGTCGCCAGGCCGCGGACCACGTCGAGGAAGTGGCCGGCCAGCCGCGCGTCGGCTACCCAGCGCTGCCGGGCACGGGCCTGTGTCGCCCAGCCGATCAGCGCGCCGAGCAGCGGGATCAGCGGCAGCGTGAGCAGTGCGATGATCGCCGAAGCCGGGTCGACGACGAACATGACCAGGATGACCAGCGGCGGCAGGATCACGCCGAGGGCCACCGCCGGGAGATATCCGGAGAACCACGGCTTCAGCGCGTCGAGGCCGGTTCCGAGAACCGTGGCGAGCCGCCCCGAACCGTAGTCCGCCACCCACGCCGGCCCGCGCCGGACGACCGCGTCCAGCATGGAGCGGCGGAGTTCGTCGGTGACCCGGGCGGCGGTGCGCCGGGCGACCACCTGCTCGGCCCAGGCGAGCACGGCCCGCGCCACGAACGCCCCGGCCAGCAGTAGAACCCCAGCCGAAACAGCCCCGCGCCCGGAGCCGTCAGCAGAGCCACCGACAAAGCCACCGCCCACAAAGCCGCCACCGACAAAGCCACCAAAGCCAGCGCCACCAAAGCCAGCGCCGCCAAAGCCAGAGCCACCTGCCCCCGCGACGATCCAGCACAGAGCGACCGCGAGCGCGAGCGTCGCAGCAGCCTGACCAGCCCCGATCAGCGTGAGAAGCGCTACCCCGGCCCGGCTGCTCCGAGCATGCCGCAACAGCCGCGGATCAACAGGACCACGACTCACGACGCGACCCGCTCGCTCGAGACCCGACGGCGGAAAACCCAATAAGACCAGATTTGGTACGCCATAACGCCCGGCAACACGATCACCCCGGCCACCGTGATCAGCCGCAACGCCTCCGGCCCGGCTGCCGCGCCATCCCTGGTCAGCGACCATGCTCCCGACAGCGTGCTGCGCAGCACTACGTCGCCGTGCACCAGGAAGACAGCGACCACCGACGCGGCCACGCCCGCCGCGACCGCCACGAACGCCGCTGCCTCACGGGCTCGGCGGGCCAGCACCCCGGCCCCGAAACACAGGACCGCTGCCAGGAGGGCGATGCGGGATCCCGTACCGATGCCAATGATCAAAAGGGCGACCGCGCCGCCGATGCCGGTGTGGCGTGCCAGGTCGCGTGCCCGGCGGCGCACCGGGCCGGTCGTGCGCAGCGAGAGGAACGTCGCACCCAGCAGGATTGCGGCGAGGAGCGCGCCCAGCGCGCCGAGCCCGGCGGCGGGGGTGAGCAGCGGGCTGAGGCTGCGGGAGACGCCGACGCCGGTGACCTCGCCGTCGGCGCCGAGCGCGAGGCCGTGCACGAAGATGCCGAGGACGGCGCCCCAGAGCAGCACGATGCCGCCGGAGGAGAGAGCGAGCAGCGCGTCGCAGCGCCGGCGCCAGCGCGACGACGAGTGTTTGCCGCGGAACTCCAGCGCCACGCCGCGGATCGCGAGCAGCAGCAGGATCAGGACCATCGGCAGATAGAGGCCGGAGAGCAGGGCGGCGTACCAGTCGGGGAAGGCGGCGAAGGTGACGCCGATCGCGGCGACCAGCCAGACCTCGTTGCCGTCCCAGAAAGGCCCGACGGTACGGATGACGGCACCTCGCTCGTGTTCGTCGCGCCCGAGGACGGGGGTGAGCATGCCGACGCCGAAGTCGAATCCTTCGAGGACGAAGTAGAGCACCCAGGCGAGGACCAGGATCGCGAACCAGAAAGTGACCATGAGTACGCGCTCCTAGTAGGCCGGGACGGGTTCCGGGGCCGATGCGACGGCTTGGTCGGGTTCCAGTGGCTGGCGGGACAGGTGCATGACCAGCCGGGTCCACACCACCGCCAGGATTCCGTAGACGAGCGTGAACCCGGCCAATGATGTGATCACCTCGGCGCTGGTGAGTCCCGGCGAGATCCCGTCGGCCACCTTGGAGATGCCGAAGGCGAGCCAGGGCTGGCGTGCCGTCTCGGTGAAGATCCAGCCGAAGGTGTTCGCGGCGGCGGGCAGGATCGGGGCGAGCCAGATGAGCCGGAGGAAAATCGTCGGCGTGCCGTTGCCGGGGCGCAGCATCGCCGGCAGGAACCGCAGCACCCGGAGCCGGAGCAGGGGGAACCTGCGAGGCGACGTCGACCAGAGGTGGAACGCGGCCACCGCCATGGCGAGGATCCCGGCGCCCATCATCAGCCGGAACGTCCAGAACGCCACCGGGATCATCGGCACGTAACTGCCGGGCCCGTACTGGGCGGCGTAGGCGGCCTGCAGGTCGTCGATGCCCTGCACGGTCCCGTTGAACGACCCGGTGCCGAGGAAGGACAGCAGCTTCGGTACCTCGATGCTGAAGAACGGCCGGTCGTGGCCGAGCTCGCCGATCGCGAAGACGGAGAACGGCGCGCCGGTGGTCGTCTCGTAGAGCGCCTCGGCGGCGGCCATCTTCATCGGCTGCACGGCCGTCATGACCTTGCCGATGTGGTCACCGCTGATGACGGTTCCGAGCCCGCCGACCAGCATGATCCACGCACCGAGCCGGGAGAGCGTCCGGAAGGCGGCATCCGCCGTGAAGCGCCACACGCCGATCGCCAGGAGCAGCCCGCCGCCGGCCATCGCCGCGCCGGCCATCGTGTGCGGGAACGCGGCGAGGACCACCTCGTTGGTCAGCAGCTCGGTGAAGCTCGTCAGGTGCGCCCGGCCGGTCTCCGGATCAAGGGCGTACGCGACCGGGTTCTGCATGAACGAGTTGGCCGCCAGGATGATGTACGCCGACAGCAGCGTCCCCACCGCGACGATGACGATCGTGGCGGCGTGCAGGCGGCGGGGCAGCCGGTCCCACCCGAAGTACCAGAGGGCGAGGAACGTCGCTTCGAGGAAGAACGCGAGCATCCCCTCGATGGCGAGGGTGGGTCCGAAGACGTCGCCGTAGAAGCGGGCGAACGCGCTCCACCCGAGCCCGAACTGGAACTCCTGGACGAGCCCGGTGACCACACCGACCGCGAACGTGACGATCAGCAGCTTGCCGACGAACTTCGTCAGATGCAGGTATTTCTCCTGACCCGTGCGCATCCACGCCAACTGGAGCCCGGCCGCGGCCGAGGCCAGGCAGATCGACAGCGGGACGAAAAGATAGTGATAGATCGTCACGACCGCGAACTGCAGCCGGGTCAAATCGAGCACGTCCACGAGGTTCCCCCAACGAAGTACGACGCTTCGTAGTAGATACTACGCCTTGTAGTACGACGCGATGACGTAGGAGCCCCGTAGGATGGGAACCATGGCGATGGGGGACCTCGAACGCGAGGTCATGACGAAACTCTGGGACGCGCGCGAGCCGCTCACGGTCCGGCAGGTTCACGAGTTGCTCAGCCGTGATCGCGACCTGGCGTACACGACGGTGATGACCGTGCTGGACCGGCTCGCCAAGAAGAAGCTGGTCACCCAGCAGAAAGCGGACCGCGCCTACAGGTACGCCCCGGTGCAGTCGCGCGAGGAGATGACCGCCGGCGTGATGCTCGACGCGCTCAGCGCCACGCCGGACCGGGATGCCGCGCTCGCGTACTTCATGGGGCAGTTGCCACCTGAGGCCTTGAAGGCAGCGATCGAAGCTTCGCGCCAGCAGTGACCGCCCTCCTGCTGGGCGCCCTCGGACTGACACTGTCGCTGATCGCGCCCGGCATCCTGGCGAACGCCCGCTGGCCCGACCGTGCCCCGGTCGCCGCCGTCGTCCTCTGGCAGGCGCTCACGCTGACCGCGGTGCTCTGCGCGCTCGGCGTGGTGCTGGCCGCCCCGGAGGAGCTGACCCGGGCGGCCGGTGCCCGGCATCCGGAGACAGTGGTCGCGCTGGTGCTGTCCCTGGCGGTGGCCGCGACGATCGTGATCCGGCTGCTCATCTCGCTGGCCCAGGTGACGTCGCGGGCCCGGGCCCGCCGCGACCGGCACCGGATGCTCGTCGACCTGCTGGACCACGTCGAGCAGCGCGGCGAGATCGGTGGTGAGGTACGGGTTCTCGACGGGGCGCTGCCGATGGCGTACTGCGTGCCCGGCCGGGATCCCCGGGTGGTGCTCAGCGACGCCGTCCTCAAGGTGCTCGACCGCGAACAGGTCGACGCCGTCCTCGCTCACGAGCGCGCCCACCTGCGGCACCGGCACGAGCTGGTGATGGAGTCGTTCACCGCGTTCTACCAGGCGGTGCCGAAGCTTCTGCGGAGCCGGGCGCCGCTTGATGCCGTACACCTGCTGTTGGAGATGGTGTCGGACGATGCCGCGCGGCGCCGCACCGGGCCTGAGCCGCTGCGGGCCGCGTTGTCGCGTCTCGCGGACGCGTTGCCGCTCGCTGAGGGAGCCGCCGGCGAGACCAGGCGGCGGCGGCTGGACCGGCTGGATCTTCCGGAGAGCCGGTC
The DNA here is from genome assembly GCF_003259845.1 of Actinoplanes lutulentus. Lineage (GTDB taxonomy): Bacteria > Actinomycetota > Actinomycetes > Mycobacteriales > Micromonosporaceae > Actinoplanes > Actinoplanes lutulentus. The sequence goes on along the minus strand of NZ_QLMJ01000018.1, from coordinate 16,306 downwards.
GCTCTCAGTGGCCGCGATCGTCGCCGCAGCGGGTCTGCTGGTGCTACCCACGGTGATCTTGGTAGTGCCCTGGTTGGGCCGGGCGCTCGATGCATGGCCATTTCAATAACCCTGGGTAATGGCAATGGTGCTCACGGTTCCAGCGTGCGGCCCTCCTTCATTTAGCCTTCTGATCCCGGTACGGTGGTCCCGGTTCGGTAGCCCCCCATCGCCCGACCGGTCGATCTGCCGAACCGCCGCCTAAACGCAGACGCGTGCCGGGGACCCAGGTGTTTCCGGGGTGAAGCCGCTCCCTGTGAGCGGCCGGGCAGCTTCCCGCCCGAACCCGTCAGCTAACCCGGTCGGTGGTCGAGTGGGAAGAAAGGACAACGCACCTAAGTGAAACGGAAAGGCGTTCTACGCGGTCTGCTCTGCGTAATTGCCGCGGCCGGAGTCGTTCTCACTGGTCCCGCTGTTGCCCACGCCGAGCCCACGCCGGCGAGCGTCGAGAAGCAGATCGACGAGCAGTGGAACAAGCTCGAGCCGGTCATCGAGGAGTACAACTCGGTGCACACAAAGCTGAAGAAACTGCGCAAGCAGCAGACTTCGCTGGCGAAGACCCTGACTCCATTGCAGGTGAAAGTGGACGTCGCCATGGCCCAGGTCCGGGGCATGGCGGTCGATGCCTACATGCAGGGCCCGCCGAACGCGTTCAACGCGATGCTGATGAGTGGCAGGCCGACGTCGCTGACCGAGAAGCTCTCGCTCCTCGACCAGCTCGCCGTCCACCAGACCGAGTCGATCGCGAACGTGGCCAAGCTCCGCGACAAGTACGCAGGTGACAAGGCCACCGTCGACCAGCTCGCCACCGAGATCGGCGCCCGGGACAAGGACCTGGCGTCGAAGAAGAAGGCGATCGAGAAAGAGATCAAGGACCTCCAGGATCTCCGGATCGCCGCCTACGGTTCGGCGAACGTCGATGACGGTGCGCTGCGCACCGGGCCCTGCCCGGTCACGTACACCAACGACAAGGGTGGTCGCGCGGCGCAGAAGGCGTGCGACCTGATCGGCAAGCCTTATGTCTTCGGCTCGAATGGCCCGAACAGTTATGACTGCTCGGGTCTGACGCAGAAGGCATGGGCGTCGGTCGGTGTGTCCCTCGAGCATTACACGAAGGACCAGTGGGGCTCGACCAAGTCAGTGAGCCGGAGCGAGTTGAAGCCGGGTGACCTCGTCTTCTACTACTCCGACATCCACCATGTCGCCATCTACATCGGCGGCGGCAAGGTGGTCCACGCACCGCACACGGGCGACTACGTGCGGATGGCGACGATCGACCGTGGCCCCATCGCGGGATATCGCCGGCCAGCCTGAGAAATGCCAAGAAGGGCCGTTTCTCGCATTCATCGCGAGGGGCGGCCTTTCTGCGTTTCGCACGCTATTTCTTTGGTACGCGTGAACACGGTCGGTGACGGTTCTCACAGTTCCGCCTCGTCCGCCGCCGGCCGGAGTCCCCGGTGCACAGCAGGTACTTACCCGGCAGGGGCATAATCGCGTGTCATGAGCGACGCCTTGATCGACAGCCTCACCGCGGCGGTGCGGGCCCGGCCGGACGACCTCCCGTTGCGCCTGCACCTGGCGGAACTGCTGGTGTCCGCGGGCCGTGGCGGCGAGGCGATCGGGCACGCTGCGCAGGTGCTGGCCAGTGAGCCGGGCAACGTCACCGCTCAGCAGCTGATGGCCCAGGCGCTGGCACCAGCGGCCCCGCCGGTTCCCGCGGCGCCGGCCGACCCCGCCTCGCCGCCCGCTTCTGCCGCGCCGCCTGGTCCGGCTGTGCCGCCCGCCTCTCAGCCCGCCGCGACCGGCCCGGCCGGCGTTGACTGGGGTGCTCTCGAAGAGCAGTTCGGCGACTCCGTGCCGCCCCGGTTCGCCCGCTCCTCCGCCGACGGCGAGCCGGACGCGGTACGCGGCCACCAGGACCGTGTCTTCGACGTGGAACGCGCCACGATCACTCTGGCCGACGTCGGGGGCATGGCCGACGTGAAGAAACGCCTCGAGGTCTCGTTCCTCGGACCGCTGCGCAACCCGAAACTGCGGTCCCTGTTCGGCAAGAGCCTGCGCGGCGGCCTGCTGCTGTACGGTCCGCCCGGCTGCGGCAAGACGTTCCTGGCCCGCGCGGTCGCCGGCGAGATGGGCGCCGCGTTCCTCTCGCTGAGCATCACCGACGTGCTGAACATGTGGGTCGGCAGCTCGGAGAAGAACCTGCACGACCTGTTCGAGTCGGCCCGCGGTCACGCCCCGTGCGTGCTGTTCCTCGACGAGATCGACGCGCTCGGGCACAAGCGCAGCCAGTTGCAGTCGTCCATGCGTACCGTGGTGAACCAGCTGCTCACCGAGCTCGACGGTGTCGAAGGCGGCAACGACGGGGTGTTCGTCCTGGCGGCCACGAACGCTCCCTGGGACGTCGACGCGGCCCTGCGGCGTCCGGGGCGCCTGGACCGTACCGTCCTGGTGCTGCCGCCGGACCGTGCCGCCCGCGCCGCGATCCTGGAGTTCCACCTGCGGGACCGCCCGGTTGCCGGCATCGACCTGGACCAGGTCGCGCAGGCCACCGAGCACTTCTCCGGCGCCGACCTGGCGCACCTGTGCGAGACCGCCGCCGAGTACGCGATGCGCGACTCGATCACCACCGGCGAGATCCGCATGATCGGCCAGGCGGACATGCTGGCCGCCGCCCGCGAGCTGCGCCCGTCGACGGACGCGTGGTTCGCCACGGCCCGCAACGTGGCGATGTTCGCGAACGAGAGCGGCGAATACGACGACCTGGCGGCGTACCTGAAGAAGCGCAAGGTGCGGTGACGCCGGCAACCCGTGCCCGAGCACTCGCCGACGTCGGCCGCCTCGCGGACGCCGAGTCCGAGGTGCGCCGCGCCCTGGCCGAAACCCCGGCCGACCCGGACCTGCTGACCCTCCTGGCCGGCCTGCTCCGCCTCCAGACCAGCGCCGCTCAGACCGGTGCCGCCCAGACCAGTGCCGGCCGGAACATTGCCGGTCAGAATCGTGCCGCCGAGGCGCTGGCCGTGGCCCAGGCAGCGGTGGCAGTGGCGCCGCACCTGCCCGGCACCCACATCGAGCTGGCCGAGTGCCTCCTGCTGGCCCCGGCACACGAAAAGTCCAGTCTCCAAAACCAAAAAGCCGCCACCCCAAACTCAGCCGGCACCTCGCATTCTGACGCCGCCCTCCGCGCCGCCGAGGAAGCCGTCCGCCTCGACCCCACGCACCCACCCGCCTACCGCGTCCTGGCCCGCGTCCACGACCAGCGACGTGACTTCCCCCGAGCCCGCGACGCCGCCCACCGCGCCCTCGCGCTCAACCCCCGCTCCATCCCCGACCTCCTCACCCTCGGTGAGATCGAACGCCACGCAGGCCGCCGCAAACCCGCCCGCGAAGCGATCGGAAAAGCCCTCGCCCAGGACCCCGACAACCCGGACGGCCGCTGGCTGATCGCGCTGCTCGACGCGGAACGGCTCCGGGTCCGATCGTCGATGCGCAGCCTGCGCGAACTCGCCGCCGATCATCCGGCCCGCCTCGACACCACCGCGCTGACCTGGCCGGTCCGTGGCCTGCTCAGCGGCTTCCGCCGGGGCCTCGGAGCGGGCGTCCCGCTGGTCGCGGTGCTGGCGCTTGGGGCGTACCCATGGCCCTCCTGGCAGATCGCCGCCCGCGCCGCAGCCGTAACGGTCGTGCTCGTGATGATCGGTTTCGGTCTGCGCGTACTGATCCCCGCAGGTCTTCTGCCATGGCGCTGCGTCACGCTGCTGCCGGCGCGCACGCGCCGCGCAGTGCGCACCGGATGGGTCGCGGCAGGCGCGACGGTCACGCTCCTGCTGGGGTACGCGCTAACCGCCCACTGGCCGCCGTTGATCGCCGCGTTCGCAGCACTTGCCCTGCTCATGGCCACCGGACGCAGTGACCGGACCTGATCCGAGGGCCGCGTCAATGTAACGGCGTTGTTACCAATGCGCGTTACATCACTATCTGCCGGTTAAATCTTGCCCAACATGCAAGATCGCCGGATGCTTCTCCTTGCGTCACCGACGGGGGAACAAGTTATGGCGAATTCAGGCTCACCTTGACCGGCCGTCACCCGCACGCCACCGGCGTCCGGGTGCCGAACGCCGATGTCTCGCAATTCCCGCCTTCATCGCATTCCCCGGGGAGCTTGCCGTGAGTGTGCCGTCCTCCTTGACGCTCCCGAAATGCCCGGACAAGCCGGGCGGCGAACCGTCGGACCCGGGAAGCGCCCGGCCCGGCTTCCTCGCGGCGCTGCGCTCCGCCCTGCGGGAGATCGCGCTGGTGGCGGTGCTGTTCGGCGTCTACAAGGTGGGCCGGCTTGCCGCCGACGGCCACGTCGACGAGGCGTTCCGCAACGCGCGCGTGGTCTGGGACGTCGAACGCTGGCTGCACCTGCCCAGCGAACTCGCGGTCCAGCACACCCTGCTCGACTGGCGAACCCTGGTGGAGATCGCCAACACCTATTACGCGTACGTGCACTTCCCGGCGACCGCGGCCTGCCTGATCTGGCTGTACCTCTACCGCCCGGCGCACTATCGCTGGACCCGCAACGTCCTGACGCTGCTCACCTCCGGCGCGCTGCTGGTGCACTTCGTGATCCCGCTGGCCCCGCCGAGGATGCTGACCGACACCGGAATGCTGGACCTGGGCCACCTCTTCGGCCCGGCCGTCTACGGCAACCCGGAGACCGACCACTTCTCCAACCAGTACGCCGCCATGCCGTCCCTGCACTTCGGCTGGGCCCTGGTCGTGGCGATAGCCCTGATCTCAGCGATTGGCGGCCGCCACCGAGCCCTCTGGCTCCTGCACCCGGCCATCACGCTGCTGGTCATCGTGGCGACGGGCAACCACTACTGGCTGGACGCGATAGCGGCAGCCGCCCTGACCGCGGCCGCCTACGCCCTGCTGCGCAACCACCACCCCAACCCACCAGCCCTCACCACCCCGACCCCAGCCCCCGCCCCAGCCACCGCGCCTCCACCGGCAAGGTCCGCAGCGGCGACGTCCGCAGCCCCCGCGCCTGCATCGGCAATGTCTGCAGCGGCGACGTCTGCAGCCCCCGCGCCTGCACCGGCAATGTCTGCAGGGGCAACGTCCGCAGCAGACACGCCTGCGTCGGCATCGTCTCCAGCGGCAACGTCCGCAGTAGCCACGTCTCCAGCGACGACGTCCGCAGCAGCCACGCCCTCTGCCGCTATGCCCTCTGCGGCGACGACAGCATCGGCGCCGCTTGCAAGGGCCGCGGGTCCATCGGCCGTAGCCCCGGCGAGCGCCGCAACGCTCGCCGTCGCGGCGCGAACCGGTTCGGTCTCGGTCACCCGGATCCGGTCCACCTCACCCGCGGAAGGCCCGACCTCCATCCCCGCGGCCCAGCTGGCAGCCACCCGGGCACCGAAACTCCCGGCCCAGCGCCGCACCTCCCTCTAGGCCTCCCGCCCGCGCCCCGGCGACACGATCAACTCTGGCTGCTCTCACCGCTGACCTAGCTGGTCAACTGAGGTGGCCGCTTTCCCGGGGGATGCGTGACGTCGAACGGTGGCCGGGCGCGCTCTGTCGCCGTAAGTCTCATGGCGGCGTGGGCGAGCCGTAGCTCAGATAGGTCATCAGCCCCGATGACCTATCTGAGCTACGGCTCGCGTCGAGCACCCGGGTCGTTCCAGCGGCTGTCTCGCCCAGCGGCTGTCTCGCCTAGCGGCCGGGTCGGGTCCGCTTGGCGGGGCCGACGGCATCACACCGCGAGCATTCCGCCCGGTGTGTCGAGTTGAGGCGCGTATCGCACCCGAAATCGACACACAGCAGGCGATCCGCGGGGTGCGTGTCGAGTTTGGGGGCGTAGCGAACCCGAAGTCGACACACCCGTCCTGGCCTGCGCGATCTTGGGCCGCCGATGCCGTCGGGGTGTGGTTCGGGGACCACGATCGCCACGGTAGGCCCGGGGCTGAAGGCGAGCACGACCGAAGCGTCCACTGCCAGCTGGATCTCCATTGACCAGCAGGGTCACTGCGGTCTCACCGCGGCGGAAACAGCCGTGAGAGCCAGCCGGCACCGTCGGGCGGTGACCCCCGGGGCCGCCGGCTGGCGCCCGGTTCAGCAGTTGCGGAGTTCGGGGGACTGGTTCAGCAGCTGGCCCTCGGCGACAGGAATGCCCGGTGACGCTCGCCGCCGACCTGGCCGAAGTCGAACGCGGCCACCCGGTGGCAGTTCTGGAACGCCAGCTTCGCGCCGAAGTGGCGCTCCAGCCCGCCTCGGATCGCATCGCTGGCGAGGGCGCGCAGCAGCTGCCCACGTTCGGTCTCCGAAGGCGGCGCAACCTCGTGGTCGGCGAACCCGCCGTCGCCGGACCGCAGCTCGGCCATCACCGTGCTGACCACGTCCCAGGCGTAGGGCAGCGATTCCCGTACGCACGCGACGAACTCGGCGTCCGAGACCTCGCCGCGTTCGGCGCTGGCGAGCAGGTCGGGAGAAACGTTGAGCGACATGGATTATTCCTTCCGTGGACAACGAACCGATGTCACGGACCATCTTGCTGGAAATGGTTTTCATTGTGAAGTAGCTGTCGCGGCGTGTTCTACGCTCACGGACGTGAAGCTCGACTGGCCCGACTGCCGCAACGTCCGCGATCTCGGCGGCACCCCGACGACCGGCGACGGCGAGATCCGTACCGGCGCGCTGATCCGCGCGGACAGCCTCGGCCTGCTGACCCCGACCACGCAGGCGACCCTCCGAGAGGCGACTCTCCGAGAGCCGGCGTCACAGGGGCAGAGGCAGACGCAGAGGCAGGGGATCGCTCTGATCCTCGATCTGCGCTGGCCGCACGAATGCGTCCAGGACCCGAACCCGTTCGCCGGTGAGGCCGTCTACCGGAACGTTCCGATGCTGGACTACCCGCTGGCCTACGAGCCGCCGGACGACACCTACGCGCCGATGCTCGACCATCACGGTGAGCGGATCGCCCGGGCGCTCCGGACCGTCGCGGCCGCTCCGCCGGGTGGGGTGGTGGTGCACTGCCACGGTGGGCGGGATCGGACAGGGCTACTGGTGGCGCTGCTCCTCACCGTCGCCGGAGTGGATCCGGACACGATCGCTGAGGACTTCGCGCGTACCCCAGGCTGTGAAGCGAGCGCGATGCGCGACACGCTGACGCACGCCGAGCGACGCCATGGTGGCGTCCTGGCCTACCTGCGCGAGGCCGGTGTGCCGGCCGGGGATCTCACCGCGATCCGGCAGCGGCTGTCGCAGGCGGCACGAAGCCCCGCCGCGTAGGGAACGCGACGGGGCTTCGTGGGGCGGAATCGGTCAGGCGACCGCGTAGAGAGCCTCCGGGGAGACCGCTCCGGCGAACACCCGGCCATCGTCCGTGATCAGCGCGCTGAACAGCGAACCGCTCAGCAGCCGGCCACTACCCCAGTCGCCGCTCACCTTCGGCAGCGTTTCGAGGAGGCCCTCGACCTGGAGATCGCCCAGGGGCGAGGACGAGGACGCGGACGGCGCGGGCTTGGCCGAGGATTCGGCGCCGGCAAGCGCGTCCTCCGGCAGCTTCGCCGAGATGATCGTCGTCCAGCCCTCACCGATGACCTTGAAAGCGTCGGACTCGGCGCCGGGCTTGCCCGCTTCGTGCTTGCCGGCCCCTTGGGTGTTGGCCTCCGGCTTGACCGCGTCCGGCTTCTCCGCGAGCTCCTTCTCCGTCGGCGGCTTGACCTCTTCGATCGAGGCGTTCGGCGGCGGGTTGAAGGCGAACTGCTGTGCGTCCGGGACCTCGAAGCTGACCTGCTCGAACGCCACCCGCACGGCGGGCTTCGAGGCGCTCTTCGCATAGACGTCGACGCGCAGCGGGATGTGCTCGACCGCGTCGATCGCGAGCCGGACCTGGCCGACCAGCGAGTTGGTGTCACGCGGGCTGAGCACGAGTTCGTACGCGTCCCGCCCGGCCACCTCGGCCGCACCGGTGGTGGCGACCGCAGTGGTCTCGTCGATCGCGGCGAGTGCAGCGTCGGCGGCGTCCTGCGGCGTTGACGGAACGCCGCTGGGAAGCGCCTCCTGTGCCTGCTTCTCGGTGGCGTCCTTGGGCAGCGTCACGTGCGTGCCGCTGTTCTCGCTGCTCTTCCAGATCCACACGTTGCTGTCGTTGCGGATCACGTCGGTCTCGCCGTCGGTGCCGAGCAGCGCGAGCCGTACCTTCTCCTCACCCGCGTACCAGACGCGGGCCGTGTTGCTCCCGGACACCAGGCTGGTGAGGCCGCCGCCTTCGACGTTCTTCAGCAGGCCGGCGATGCCGGGCAGTCCGAGGTCGGTGCTCTGTACGACGGTGCCGGAGAAGCCCTCCGGGTCGGCGCTCTGCAGGTCCACCAGAAGCTGCGCGGCGGAGCGCTCCGGCAGGGCCGGGTCGGCGCTCGCCACGATCGTTCCGGCCGCCGCGCCGCCCCCGATGACCGCCACTGCGGCGGCCGACGGAACGAGCCAGCGCAACGCCGGCCTTGACCTGAACACGGACACGATGTCCACCTCCCCTTTTCTGCTCACCATCGTGCGCTGCCGCCGCTGTGACCAGGCTGAGAAAGTCCCTTAAGGGGCACCACTGAAGGGTCGGTCAGATAGCTTGAAAGTCCTCATAAAAGACAAAAAAGACGAAAGGCTTTCATGGGTACGTATGAAGGGCGCCCGTTGCCCCGCCCGGAGGAAGACCTGTTCGACCAGGGCCTGGCCTTCGACATCGGGACGATTCAGCGGCGGCAGGTCCTGCGGGCGTTCGGGCTGGGTGCGGTAGCGCTCGGACTCGGCGCGTGCGGCGACAGCGACGGCGACACCCCGACCGTGGCCACCTCGGAGACGAACACGGTCAGCGAGATCCCGGACGAGACCGCCGGCCCGTACCCCGGTGACGGCTCCAACGGACCGAACGTCCTGACCGAGGACGGCATCGTCCGCAGCGACATCCGGTCCAGCTTCGGCGACAAGACCACCACCGCCGAGGGCGTGCCGATGACGCTCACGCTGACCATCAAGGACCTGGCGAACAGCGGCGTGGCCTTCGCCGGCGTCGCGGTCTACGTCTGGCACTGCAACCGGTCGGGGGAGTACTCGCTCTACTCCGACGGCATCACCGAGGAGAACTACCTGCGGGGTGTGCAGGTCGCCGACGACGCCGGCCAGGTGAAATTCACCAGCATCTACCCGGCGTGCTACTCGGGCCGGTGGCCGCACATCCACTTCGAGGTCTACCCGGACCAGGCGAGCATCAGCGCGTCCACCAACGCGATCGCGACGTCCCAGGTCGCGATGCCGAAGGACACCAGCGACCTCGTCTTCGCCACCACCGGGTACGAGGCCTCGGTCACGAACTTCGCCCAGGTCACCCTGGACAGCGACAACGTGTTCGGCGACGACTCCGGCGCCAGCCAGCTCGCCACCGTCAGCGGTGATGTGACCAGTGGGTACGCGGTCTCGCTGGAGGTCGGCGTGGACACCGGGACGACACCGACCGGCGGCCAGAACACCGGTGACGGCGCGCCGAGTGGTGCGCCGATGGGGTCCGGTGGTCCCGGTGGCGGTGGCCCGGGTGGGGCGCCGCCGAGTGGCCCGCGCCCGAGTGGAGCCCCGCCGAGCTAGTTCTGGCGGGGTTTGGCCCTGCCCCTGGGCCGGTCCTGCTCCTGGGCCGGTCCTGCTCCTGGGCTGGCGCTGCTCCCGTGCTGGCGCTGCTCCCGTGCTGGCGCTGCTCCCGTGCTGGCGCTGTGAGATCGCTGAGAGCCGCTCCCTGGCAATGGCATGAGCGTGCCAAGGTATGTGAGTGCGCTTGCTGGTGGTGGAGGACGAGGCTCGGCTTGCCGCCGCGCTGCGACGGGGCCTGCAGGCCGAGGGCTTCGCGGTCGACGTGGCCGGCGACGGCCAGGACGGCCTGGAGATGGCCCGCCACGGCGGATACGACGCGATGATCCTCGACGTGATGCTGCCGCGCCTCTCCGGTTACCGGGTGGTGCGGCAGCTGCGCGCCGAACGGCACTGGCTGCCCGTACTCATGCTGTCCGCGAAGGACGGCGAGTACGACCAGGCCGACGGCCTCGACTGCGGCGCCGACGACTACCTGACCAAGCCGTTCTCGTACGTCGTCCTGCTCGCCCGGCTGCGTGCCCTGCTGCGCCGTGGCGCGCAGGCACGCCCGGTGGTCCTCGCCTTCGGTGACGTCGAGCTGGACCCGGCGGAGCGCCGCGTGCTGGTGGCGGGCAGCGAGGTGACCCTGACGGCGCGCGAGTTCGCCCTCCTCGAATACCTGATGCGCCGCCCCGGCCAGGTGGTCTCCAAAACCGAGCTGCTCGACCACGTCTGGGACGCTGCTCTGGAGACCGCGCCGAACGCGGTCGAGGTCTACGTCGGCTACCTGCGCCGCAAGATCGGCCGGGACCGGCTGGAGACGGTCCGCGGCGCGGGCTACCGGCTGGCGATAGCGACCGGCGAGACGGCGACCGGCGAGACGGCGACCGGCGAGACAGCGACCGGCGAGACGGCGACCGAGGGAACTGATGCGTCGCCCGAGTGAGCTGAGCCTGCGGGCCCGGCTGCTCCTGGTCTCCGCCGCCGGCCTGATGCTCGGCCTTGCGGCGGGAGGTGTTCTGCTGGTCGCCGCCCTCGGGTTCGCGCAGGGCCGTGCCATCCACACCGAGGCCCTGGAAACGGCGAGTGGCGTGAAACGGCTGGTGGACCAGGGTTCGCTGACCGACCCGATTCCGGTCACCCCGGGCGTTCAGGTCCAGGTTGTGGACGACCAGGGCCGGGTGATCGCCAGATCCGCCACCGCCGACCGCCTGGTGCCGATCCTCTACACCGACGAGCTGCGTGACCTGGCCGACGGCAGCAGCGTGGAGATCCCCGGCAATCGCATCGGTTTCGACGGCGAGGCGCGCGTGGCGAAGGTCAGCGCCGGCCCGCCCACCGACCCTCTGACCGTGCTCGTCGCGCGGTCCACCGACGAGCTCCAGCAGAGTGTGCATCTACTCAAGATCACCCTGTTGGTGCTGTTCCCGCTGCTCGTGGCGCTGCTCGCGGCGGGTCTGTGGCGAGCGCTCGGCGCGGCGCTGCGCCCGGTCGACGCGCTGCGTGCCGGCGCCGAGGAGATCACCGGCGGCACCCGGGCCGGCCGCCTGCCGGTGCCGGACTCCCGTGACGAGGTACACCGGCTCGCGGTCACCCTCAACGACATGCTGCACCGGCTCGACGCCGGCCGGGCCCGGCAGCGGGCGTTCGTCGCGGACGCCGCGCACGAGCTGCGCAGCCCGCTGACGAACATGCGTACCGAACTGGAAGTGGCCCAGCACCTGCCGGACGACACCGACTGGCCGGCGCTCAGCGACGACCTGCTCGCCGACGTGCAGCGGCTCTCCCGGCTGGTCGACGACCTGCTGCTGCTCGCCCGCTCGGACGAGGGTGTACGGGCGACCGGCCGCGGCGTGGAGAGCCTGGACCTCGGCGACCTGGTGTCCCAGACGGCCGAGCGCTTCCCGGACGTCACGGTGATCGACGCGGAGGGCCCGCTCCCGTTCACCGGCGAGCCGGACGCCCTGGCCAGAGTGGTGGCGAACCTGCTCGACAACGCGGTCCGGCACCGCAAATCAGTCGTGACCGTCCGCGCCACCGCCGACGGGCCGTCGCTGCTCATCGTCGTGGACGACGACGGCCCGGGCATCCCGGGCGCCGACCGCGACCGGGTTTTCCACCGCTTCACCCGCCTCGACGACGGCCGGGCCCGCGACGCCGGCGGCTCCGGCCTGGGCCTCGCCATCGTCCGCGAATTGGTGCGGCGGCACGGCGGTACGGTCACCCTGGGCGACGCTCACCCTGGATTGCGGGTCACGGTACGCCTACCGTCCACGCCCTGAACCTGGCTAAGCTGCCCGCGCATCGAAGATCATCCGGCCGGGTTTTCTCCGGCCGGGTTTCACGGTTTCACGGGAGCGCGGCATGAAGTCACGGATCTGGCACGGCACCCTGGCCGGGATCGTCGCCATCTCGCTGATCATCCAGATCGTGCTGACCGCGACCGACACCGCGCCACACGCCGTACCGGCGGACCCCGAACCGGCCGTCACCCGCTTCGTCCGCCTGTTCAGCTTCTTCACGATCCAGAGCAACCTGCTCCTGCTGATCGCGACGATCGCCCTGGCCCTGAACCCGGACCGAGACGGCCGGCTCTGGCGGGTCATCCGCCTCGACGCCCTGCTGGGCATCGTGATCACCGGCATCGTCTACGCCACCATCCTGGCCGGCCAGGTGGAACTGCACGGCGCCGCCTGGCTGGCCGACTTCGGCTTCCACTACATCGCCCCGTGGGCGGCGTTGCTCGGCTGGCTCCTCTTCGGCCCCCGCCCCCGCATCGACGGGCGCACCCTGGCCTGGGCAGCGGTGTGGCCGGCGTTCTGGATCAGCTACACCCTGGCCCACGGCGCCGTCACCGACTGGTACCCGTACCCCTTCGCCGACGTGACGGTCCTCAAATATCCGACCGTGCTGATGAATCTCGGCGCGGTCGTGGTGCTGGCGGCGTTGATCGCCGCGGCGTTGCGCTGGCTCGACACCCGCATTCCGTTCGGGTCACCGGCGGCGCCGGCGGTTGAGGCTCCCGAGGTATCGCATCCCCGTGCTGGTGGGGAGACTGTCGTGGAACGGGAGAGTGGCGCGAGTCGGTAGATCCGAGCCCATGTTCCTTCCGCGCTGTAGTTCCGTGGTGCGAGCCGGCGGGCAGCTGCGGAAGTTGACTCGGGTTGTCCGCGGTAGTCCCGGCGGCGGGACCACAAGGATGGCTGCACGCCTTCGCGTGGCACGTGGCCTGTTGCGCCGGCCTCAACGCGGACGCACTCCTTTAGCCGATGAGAGTGCGACAGACGCGAAGGGCAGGAACTGGCTTAAGGTCCCCGTGATAACTGCCTAAAAGCCGTTAAGGGCAGGAATCTCTGAATCCCTGCCCCAGTTCACGACTTGGGGCAGTCCATCGCGGAAGGCCGCAAGAGAATCAGCGTCAACGTCGAGCTTGATGGTACTGATTTCAGGTAGTCCGATGGTTGCGGAGGCGTCTGGCGATATCGTCAAGGTCAGATCCGAGCCAGCCAACTTCGCTGAGCGGAGCCCACCGTAATGGGTTCGGCCATCGCCTGTGGTGAGGCAGTAGGTATCGAAACTAAGTCGCACGTCCTGCTCATCGGGCTCGTAGTCAGTGCGTTGAAACATCAGCGCGAAGCCCGACCCATCAGGCTCTTCGGCGAAACCCGCCTCGATCACTTCATCCGCGTCGTCAATCTCGAATCCTGCTACCCGAGCAACTATCACTCTGCGACTTTGCATCCGGGACTCCCGCTGAACCGTCACGCTGCCTTATGTCCGCGCCAACTGAACCAGAACATCATGACGCTGCTGATCTGGTGCTGCGCTCGCGAGAACGGGCTCCAGAACCCACTGATCTGCCGCGATCAGCGTCTTCCGGGTCGCGCCGGGGCTTCGCCGACCTGTGACTCGCCACGGTGATTCAGCGGATCAAACCAGAAGTAGCATCGTCTGATGACCTCATCCTCGCCGGTCACTCGGTCGTCGTTGCAGGAGCTGGTGCCCATGGAGGCCCCGCAATCGCTGACTGACCTGCCCACCCGTGTCTGGGATGACGACGAGTGGAAGCGGATCAAGCTGGGTTACGCAGCTCGCGGCATGGATGAGAAGTGGGACGTCCTCGTCGAGGGACAGGTGGCGTACCTGCATCGCAGTTGGACAGGCTTTGCCGTTTTCGAGGTGACGTTCTCTTCGGTCAAGGGCGGCTGGCGCATCTCGGAAGCGCTGGTGGAGTCGGCACAGTCCCGCCAGAGACGCGGCTCGCACCGGTATGCCAGAGTGCTACTCGAACTCGTCCTCAGCAATGTCGTGCTGGGCGAACCGGCTATCGACCTTCGAGATGAGATGGTCGCTCTGCTCACCTCGAAACCGGGAAACGCTGAGGTCCCGACGGCGGCGATCGAGCAAAGCGTAATCGGCCTCCGATCGTATTCTTGAGCAACATCCAACCTACTCACACCCGGTTGCCGGACTCGCTCCTGTTTGCCCGCCCCGCTGGCACAATGATCATGTCGAGCCCCACCTACACTTTGGCTGTGGCAGAGAACGGCGAACAGTGGTGTGACTGGGTACGGCATTGGGCCACCGACATCGATGCCGCCGTGAGCAGCATGATGGCGACCTTCGAGGCGGACTACGGCTACCCGGCCGGCGTCAATGAGGTGCGGTGGGCAACCGCCGGCGACCGTGTCGACGCCGAGCGCTACCGGAGCGACCCACTGGCATCAGGGCCGATGGCGGACTTCTACACAGTGGTCGCCGAGGTGAGCCTGCCGGATGTCGGTAATGGCATCTTCATCCACAGCGCAGCGAGTGCCCTCGCGCTCCGCGACGAGATCGGCTACGTGTTCTTACCCCGGGCGGATGATCCACATGGCCTGCTCATCGGATCTACCGGCGGCGGCATTCAATTCGTCATGGACTGGGCCGGCTGCGTGCATCGGTCGATCAGCGCATCCTTGGATGGAGATTTCGAGCAGGTAGCGTGCACGACCGAGCAATTTCTGACTCAACTGCGATACGCAGTATCTGAGTTCGTCACGGACAACCGAATCGTGGTTCTTGACAATTCGTGATGCCGCTCTTGGATTCCGCACCTTGCAGTGACTCAACACCCTCTTTTGCCGCAGATAACGCGCACGCAGAGTGTTTCGGCCTCCGCCGGGCGGCCCTCGTCCCCTCCTCCCGCCCTTTAGTTCGGCTCCTGCTCCGTGCGTGGTCGTGGCGTGGCAGAGGACTCGGGCGGCGCTGGACGGGACGTGTGCGTTGGTCCAGCGTACGGATGCAGGTTGAGTTTCTCGTGGATGGCGGCCGGCGGTGTCCGGGTACTGCGGTACGCCAGGTCTTCCAGGTAGATCCACAGGTTGCTGTTGCGCTTGTTGCGTTCGGCGCGCACGAAGGGCTCGATCGCCTCCCAGATGCGTCGGGCCTGTGAGCCGTTGGAGCCGATGATCAGCTCCTCCTTGACGATGCCGTGGGCGACGAGCTTGCCGAGGTCGTCGTAGAGGCCGCCCACCATGCGCAAGTGGGACCGGACCTCCAATGACAGGTCCGTATACGGTTGGACCGGTTGCCGGGGAAGTTCGTCGAAGACGAACTGTTGGGCGTCGAAGAACTCCTGGGTTCGGAACCGGCTGAAGACTTGGAGCACGACTGGCAGGGCGTAGCCGTCCATCGTGGTTCGCGTCTGCCGGAGCGCGAGCGTCCCGGAGACGATCAGCGAGACGACGGAGATGGCGATGGAGATGAGTGAGATCGCTGTTATGGCGTCCACGCATCCAAGGTAATCGATCAGACTGGGCTCCGCGAAAGCGAACTGCCGGCAGGCGGCGGGCCGACACCCCTGAAACGACGGCCGTTCGGCGTCCTCCTCTGCCGCACATCGGACGCTACTGAGAGTCACCGCAGCTACGGCCCGGTGGTGCTGACGAGAGTGCCTCGGGTCGCTCCGTCCGGGCGCCGTCGTATCGTGTCGCCGGGCGCAGGAAGGGTGATGCGGTGTTTCGACTGGAACGAGGAGTGACAGGGTTCTGCTCTGGCAAGGAGCTGAAACTCCCGGAGGTCCCGGTCCGCACGTTCCGCGACGGTTGCTACGCCGCCGCACGGGCAGCCGGTGGCGCCGTCGAACGGGTCTTCGAGAGCGCCTATCCGCGCAACTTTCACTCCGCTGCAATCGTCGCGCCGAATGACCGGATCGCGATCCTCTGCAACGCCGTATACCCGTGGATCGCCTTCGCGGGAGCGGGCGCCGGGGACCTTGAGTCGAAAGCCTTCGTTGACCCGCCGGCCTGGGCCGCCGCCTTCGCCGAGATCGGCTTCGTCGTGATGAGTCGTCAGGTGCTCGGCTCGCCGCTCGGCAGCGTGGATACCGCTGCGCTGGGAAAGGCGGAATGGCTGCAGATTGATTCGTGGCGACCGGCAAGCGTGGGCGAAGCGGTGTTCAATTTCTGGGACTGAGCTTTTGAAGAGTCGACGCGCTCATGCCGCGCGTAGGGCGTACCGCGCTGCGGGCGGACGTGTGCGGTTGCGGCTTTGCTGTAGCAACCAGGTCACGCGGGGTGGCGTGCGGCCGGCGTGACCACGCGGATGATGGAAGCGCCGCCGACAGTTTGTCCGCCCTGTTTCATTGCTGTGGTCAGGTTGTAGTACCCCGGCCCGGCATCGGAGC
>NZ_QLMJ01000017.1 GCF_003259845.1 Actinoplanes lutulentus | reverse complement strand
GGTCGACACTTCGGAGAAGTCACTTCCCGGACCCGCCGAAGACCAGCTTAGAGCACCGCTTCTCACCGCCTCTTGACACAGAGGGGTGCCAGTTGCGGGATCGCGATGACGAGGGTTCCGTGGCGGTTGCTGGGCCTCCAGCGGTTGCCGGCGACGCCTGTCCGTCAACGTTGCCTGGCGAAACGTCTCGGAGCGATGTCTCGGCAGCCGTTATCGCAGCGCCGGAGTCCGGTTCCCGCCCTGCGGGATCGGGCTCGCCCGCGATCGGCGGAGGGTCCGACGAGCCCGGGCCGGCCATCCGAGGTTCCACTTTCGAGGCGAAGACTGCGGAGCCTATGCCGGCGCACTCCCATCACCCGCGCTGCGCATGCCGGGGTCTGCCTCACGCGTCAATCAGAGCGGGCACTCCGGGACACCCGCGTTGCTCCCCACCGTCGGGGCGGATCGGCGGGAATGGCCGCCGCTGGAATCGGCGTGTTCAGGAACGCGGGCCTCCCGGCAAGAAGATTGGAGCCGGCCAACGCCGATTCCGCGTCGGCATGATCGCCGGTCCGCCCGGGCGCATGCGTGGCAGGTTATTTGAAGCGACGTGAGCGGTGGGGCCGTCTACGGTCGTCGGTGATGACTGTTGACGGATCGCCGCTCGTCAGCGACAAGTGGCCTCGCCTTGCCGCGGCGCTCACGGCCGCCCTTTGCGACCTCGGCGAAGGCGGCTTGGCGGGGCAGGTCGCCGGGCTTCGTGCTCTTCAGGACTGTGGGTGTGGCGAGGACTTCTGTCAGAGCTTCTATACGCAGCCTCCGCCGGACGGCGCCTACGGGCCTGGTCACCGGAACGTGAACCTCGATCAGCCGTGCATGATCGTTCTTGACATGGTCGATGACGTGATCATGTTTGTCGAGGTAATCGACGGGCGTGATTTGCTTCGATGATGGAGACGACGTTCCGTATCGGTGGTGACCTGGTGGTGCGCAGGCTCGGGTTCGGTGCGATGCACCTTCCGGCCGCACCCGGACCCGCTCGTGAAGCCGCGATGGCCCTGCTCCGGCGGGCGGTTGAGCTGGGTGTCACGCTGATTGACACCGCTCATCTGTACGGTGCCGGAGCCAACGAGGAGCTGCTGGCCGAGGCGCTTCACCCGTATCCCGACAACCTCGTCATCACGACCAAGATCGGTGTTGCTCAGCACGGCCCTGACGCCGAGTGGCGGCTGGACGGGCGGCCGGCGACGCTGCGTGCCCAGGTGGACAACGCGCTGCGCCGCCTGCGCGTCGAGCGGATCGAGCTGCTTCAGCTGCACCGGATCGATCCGGAGACGCCGCTTGCCGATCAGGTCGGCACGCTCCGGGATCTGCGCGACGAGGGCAAGATCGCGCGGATCGGGTTGTCCGAGGTCAGCGTCGCCGAGCTTGACCAGGCGCGCCGGATCGTCGACATCGCCAGCGTGCAGAACCGGTACAACATCCTGGACCGCGAGCACGAGCCGGTGCTGGAGGCCTGCGCCCGGGACGGGATCGCCTTTCTGCCCTGGCGACCCGTCGCTGCCGGTAGCGCGGATGCGAACGCGGAGATCGCGGCGGTGGCGGCTCAGGCCGGAGCGACGGCCACCCAGATCTCGCTCGCTTGGCTGCTTGGCCGATCGCCGGTGATGCTGCCGATTCCGGGTACTACGCGGATCGCTCACCTGGAGGAGAATCTGGCCGCGGAACGTATTCAGCTCACCACGGCCCAGCGGGAGACCCTGGACCGGCTGTGACGAAGCAGCGGGAACCCGAGCAACGGGAATCAGCGACTCTCGGGAGCGGGTCAGCTGGCTCTCGGGAGCGGGCCAGTCGGCTCTCAGGAGCCGGCCAGCGCGATGGCGACGAAGCGGATCGCTCGGCCCAGCATGCACATCGCTGCGAACACGGCCGGGCGCATGGGTGTGCGGCCCAGGTAGACGCTGGCGGCCAGCAGTGGTGGAAACCCGGTGATCGCGCTCAGAAGCAGCATGCCCGTCGCCTGACGAGGGCGGTCCATCACCTCGATCAGCCGGGCGCCGGCAGCCTTGGGACGCGCGAGCAGAGTGCCCAGCCGGCCTGGTGACGTGGGCACCGCATCCGGCAGACCTGGTGGTGAGGGCACCGCATCCGGTCGGCCTGGCGGGGTTGGCGCTGCATCCGGCGGGCCTGGTGGTGTGGGTGGGTGGCGGTCGAGGCGTTGTCGCAGCCATGCTGATCGGAGCGCGCCGCGTGCGGCCAGGAAGATCAGAACCTTGCCGGCTGTCTGGCCCGCGGCGGCGGCGAGGCCGAGCGCCACGGGTGGGGCTTCGGTCGTCAGTACGGCGGTGATCACGTATGGCTCGGCCGGGGTGAACGGCAGGAAAGCCGACAGGAACCCGACGGCCACAGCCGTCAGGACCGCGATCATGGCCGGGCAAGTGGTAGCCCCGCCGGCAAGCAGGCGGTCGGCACGGCCGGCGATCCGACCGGCAGTCTGGCGGTGTGGATCAGGGAGGCTACCTTCACCGCGGTGACCGCGAGGGCGAACGTGACCGCCACGGCCACCGGTGCGGCGATTGCCAGGATCACCACGGCCGCGGTGTTCAGAGCTTTCGCCGGCGGTGACCAGTTCCACCAGTACACACGGCGATCCACCTGGGCGAAGTAGTTCGGGCTCAGCAGTGGCCAGCGCAGGAACATCAGGCTCAGCAGCTGGTCGATGACCATGAACTGGATCAGGAACACCGCGATCGGCCACACGGTGGCGGGTTGCAGCACCACCAACGCGGCGGCGCAGGCTGACGTGCACGCGCGGTCCGCGACGATGTCGAAGACCGCACCGGTACGCGTCTCCTGCCCCAGCGCCCGGGCTGCGGTGCCGTCGAGGATGTCGCCGATCCAGTAGGTCAGGTACGCAGCGACGAGCAGGGAAACACTGCGGTGGGTCAGCGCCGCCATGGCGAGACCGATGGAGGCGATCGTGCGTACCGAAGTGATGGTGTTGGGGATGGTGACCAGGGTGGTCATTCGGCGTCTTTGAGGATGCGTTGTATGTCGGCGGTGCGCCGGTTCAGGTCGGCCAGCTGCGTGCTCAGGTCGGTGAGGAGGCGCTGGGTTTCGGTGTACTGCCGTTGCAGCTCGTCGGAGACGCCGGCGCGTTTGCGGACTCCCGCGTACCAGATGGCGGCGATGAGCAGGGCAGCGACGGCGACGAGGAAGACCGAGGCGGTGATGTCCATCTTAGTTGCTTCCTTCATGGCTCAGGGTCGCGACGGCGGCCGCCACCACGTCGGGCGTGAGGTGCAGGGAGAACGGGGTGGCCTCGTAATACTTGAGGGCCTTGCCGTCGGGTGACAGCTCCAGGTGGGCGGTGACCAGGCCGGCCTTTTCCAGCTTCTTGAGGTGCACCTGCAGCAGCGCGCGGCTGATGCCGAGGTCGCGGGCGAGCTGCGAGACGTAGGTGCGTCCGCTGGTCAGGGCCGCGAGCACCCGCAGCCGGTGCGGGCTGGCGAGCGTGGCAAGGACCTCGACCAGCCGGTCACCGCTCAACTCGCCTTGGCTCATGCCAACTATTATTGGCATGTGCAAAGCTAGCCGTCAAGCGGTGAAGAATCCGTCCGGCAGGGCCGCCACCTCCGCCGCCGACTGCTCCATGTTGGCCGCGACCGGCAGCAGCGCGATGCCGACGGGATCGCCGGCGTCGGCCATCCGGCGCAGCGCCGCCGCGTGCCGGCGGGCGCGTTCCACCACCACGCCGCGGAACGCGAGCCGATCACCCTGGTAGCCGTAGGCGTCCAGCAGTAGGTGCAGGCGGCGGGAACGGTCGTCGAAAGCGTCGAATCCGAAGTGCCGGGCGGCACCCCGCGTGTACAGCGGCACCCAGGACAGTGCCGAGAACGCCAGATCGAGCTCGCGGGTCGACGGTCCCGCGGTGTCCCAGTCGAAGAAGCCGACGAGGCCGTCGGCGTTGACGACCGCGTTGTAGGGCGCCGCGTCCTGGTGCCCGACGACCATCCCGGGCCGCATCGGCCCGAGGGCGAACCAGCGTTGATCCTCCGGCGGAGAGAAGTCCGCCGTCGCATCGTGCAGCCGCCGCAACCACTGCCCCACCTGGACCAGCGTCCGGTCGGTGAATGCCCACTCCGGCCACGGAATCCGCGAACCGATCACCTCCCCGGGCAGATAGGTCAGCATCTCCCGGCCCTGCTCGTCGAAGCCGAGAGCCCGCGGCGCGCCCTCGAACCCCGCTCTCTCCAGATGCCGCAACAGCGCGTGCACCGTAGGCGTCCACGGCGACGCCCGCTTGTGGACGACATCCCCGATCCGCACGGCTCCGACAGTGTTTCCGCCAGGCAGAACCTCTTCACTCATCGGTCCTTCATAGCGGCCGCACGCCGGCGCCGACACCGAGTTTTGGGGTTTCTTTGGCGAGGTCGCGCATCCTTTCGGCAGAGGCCTTAAAAACCCTTAAGACCCCTTTTGTGTACGCCCGAAGGAGAGCCCTCATGAAGCGTCGCCTCGTCGCCCTCGCTGTTCTCGCCACCGTCTCGCTGACCAGCGGTTGTGGTCTGCTGGAGTCCGCAAGCGCCGGAGCCGCGCCGGCCACGAAGTCCACGGCGAAGGCCCAGCCGACGAAGCCTCAGCCGACGCCCTCCACTAAAGCCGAGCAGCCCGAGACGAGCGTCAAGGACAGCGGCGACATCCCCGACCCCTGCACGCTGCTCTCCGAGGCCGAGGTGACCGGTCTGACCGGCCGGATCGTGAGCCAGATCGACGAGGACGGTGTCGAGTCCGGCGAGTCGGCGCGGTTCTGCCAGTGGCAGCAGGAGGGTGGGCAGCTCGCGGTCTTCCTGAGCCGCACCACCCCCGCCGACTTCCAGGTGACCGTCGCCGACGCGCAGTGGGTCGACGGGGTGGGCGAGGACGCGTACGCGCACTCGGGTCACCTGTTCGTGCTCTACGGCACCGTGCAGGTAGACGTCTACTCGCGAGGCGCTTCCGACGAGCAGAACATCGCCGACGCGAAGCAGGTGGCGAAGCTGCTGCTCACCCGGATCTGACCGTCGAGGTGATGCGGACCAGGGACGGGGAGCGGGGTGTCGAGCCGAACCCGAAGCGGACCGGCGGGTCGACGTCGGTGAGGTGGCCGAGGTCCACGCCGTCCAGGACGCCGGACGCCGAGGTGATCGGGTGCAGGTCCTGGGCGGCGTACCACTCGCGGCGTCCGTTGCCGGCGGTGCCGTAGGTGCGGACGCCTTTCAGCAGGCGGGCGGGCGTGTCGATAAGGCGTACCCAAGCTGGTTGCCGGGCCAAGGGTGGCGGGACCGCGCGCAGGAGCGCGCCCAGCGCGCCGCGGCGGCCGGTGGTGAAACGCAGGGTGAGCGGGCCGGCGGTGACGGACCATCGCGGGCCGTGCCGCTCGACGGCGACCGGGAGCACGCGCACGTCGTCGAAGGAGTACGTCTCGGCGATGAACCGGCCCAGTTCCTCGGTCGGCGCCAGCAGCTCGCGGCGGCCGCCGGGATGTTCGATCATGACGTCGCTGACCGGGCCGAACGGGGAGCGCGGCCAATGTCCCAGGACGAGTCGGGTACCGCTCGACGTCCCGACCCCGGCGATCCATCCGTCAAAACGCACCGGCCAGTCTTACCCGCTGTGTCCGTCGTCCATGCCGTTTTCGCTGGTACGGTCGTCCGATCATGCCGCCTGAAACGGACATTACACACAAGGGAGTGCAGCAGTGCGGATCCTTCCCGAGATCTCCCGCACCTTCGGTGAGTACCTTCTCGTCCCCAACCTCACCGACGAAGACTGCACGCCGGGCAACGTCGATCTGTCCACACCGCTCGTGCGGCATCCGGTCGGGCAGGAGTCGCCGATCCGGATCGCCACCCCGCTGGTCAGCGCGATCATGGGCGCCGTCTCGTCGCCGCAGCTGGCGATAGCTCTCGCGCAGGTCGGCGGCCTCTCGTTCATCCATCAGAACCAGCCGATCGCCGAGCAGGCCGGCATGGTCTCGGCGGTCAAGAAGCACAAGGCCGGCTTCCGGCACAACGACGTCAACATCGAGCCGACCGCGACCCTCGGTGAGGCCGACGAGCTGCTCCGGTCCACCGGCCGGCAGGTCGTCGTGGTCACCGACGACGGGACGCCGTCCGGGCTGTTCCTCGGGATGATCACCGCGCAGGACTTCAACTTCCACCGGCACCAGATCGGTGACGCCGTCGAGACCCGGATGCGCCGCGGCGCCGCCCTGGTCACCGGCACCCCGGGGATGTCGCTGACCACGGCGAACGAGCTGCTCTGGGACTCCCGCCAGGACGTGCTGCCGCTGGTCGGCGACGACGGCCGGGTCACCGCGCTGGTCCAGCGCCGCGATTACGAGCTGCACAAACAGTTCAGCAACGAGACCGTCGACGCGTCCAAGCAGTTCCGGGTCGGCGCCGGGGTCAACACCCACGACTACCGGGAGCGGATCCCGGCGCTTGTCGACGCCGGCGCGGACGTGCTGTGCCTGGACTCCTCGGACGGTTACTCGGTCTGGCAGAAGCACGTCATCGAGTTCGTCCGCAAGGAGTACGGCGACGACGTCCGGATCGGCGCCGGCAACGTCGTCGACGCCCGCGGGTTCGACTATCTCGCCGAGGCCGGCGCCGACTTCGTGAAGGTCGGCATCGGCGGCGGCTCGATCTGCATCACCCGCGACCAGAAGGGCATCGGCCGCGGCCAGGCCTCCGCGCTCGCCGAGATCGTCACGGCTCGCGACGCCTACGCCGAGGAGACCGGGATGTACGTGCCGCTCTGCTCCGACGGCGGCGTCCTGCACGACTCGCACATGGCGATCGCGTTCGCGTTCGGTGCCGACTTCCTGATGCTCGGCCGCTACTTCGCCCGGTTCACCGAGAGCCCGGCGCCGCTGGTCAAGGTGCGTGGCCAGGCGCTGAAGGAGTACTGGGGTGAGGGCAGCGCGCGGGCCCGCAACGTCGCCCGGTACGGCCAGGGCAGCGAGCTCGCGTTCGAGGAGGGCGTCGACGGCTACATCCCGTTCGCGGGCAGCCTCTACGACAACGTCAAGGTCACCCTCGCGAAGCTGCGCTCCACGATGGTCAGCTGCGGCTCGACGACGCTACGCCGTTTCCACGACACCGCGATGCTGGTCCAGGTGTCCCAGCAGACATTCGTGCAGAACTCCGAGGACATCGAACGCAATGAGCGGCCTACTGTCGTCTGATGCACCTCGACCCGCGAACTCCGATTCTGGTGGGTGTCGGCCAGACCTCCGAATTGCTCGACAGCCCGGACTATCGCCGACGCTCACCCGTGGAGCTGGCCGCCGATGCCGCACGAGCCGCGCTCGCCGACACCGGCGCCGATCCCGCGGCGGTGATCGCTGCCGTCGACACGGTGGCCACCACCCGCCAGTTCGAGAACTCGCTGCCCGGCGCGCGGGCCCCGCTCGGCCGTTCCGACAACTTCCCGCGCTCGGTCGCGCAGCGCCTCGGTGCGCATCCCGCGCGGGCGGTCCTCGACGTCACCGGCGGCCACACCCCGCAGCGCCTGGTCAACGAATTTGCCGCGGCCATCGCCGCCGGCAACCACGAGGTGGTCCTTCTGAGCGGTTCGGAGGCCATCTCCACCATTCTTGGGTACGCACAAAGCCCTGCCCGCCCCGACTTCAGTGAACACGTCGACGGCGATCTCGAGGACCGTGGCTTCGGACTGGACGGCCTGCTCGACCCGCACACCGCGGCACACGGCCTGACCGACACCACCAGCCAGTACGCGCTGTTCGACAACGCCCGCCGGGCCCGGCTCAAACTGTCCCGCGAGGACTACGCGACCGCCATGGGTGAACTGTTCGCCCCATTCACCCGGGTGGCCGCCGCCAACCCGCACGCGGCCGCGCCGGTCGAACGCAGCGCCGCCGAACTGGTCACGCCGACCGAGGCGAACCGGCCGATCGCCGACCCGTACACCCGGTACGTGGTGGCGCGGGACAAGGTGAATCAGGGCGCGGCGATCGTCCTCATGTCGGTGGCCGCAGCGACCCGGCTCGGCGTGCCCAGCGAACGGTGGGTCTACCTTGCCGGCCACGCTGACCTGCGGGAACGTGATCTGATGGACCGGGCCGACCTGTCCGCCTCGCCGGCGTCGGTGATGGCGGCGCGGCACGCCCTGGAGGTGGCCGGGATCGGGTTCGACTCGCTGGAGTTCGTCGATCTGTACAGCTGCTATCCGATTCCGGTGTTCACCATCGCCGACGCGTTCGGGCTGACGGCCGACGATCGGCGCGGGCTGACCGTGACCGGTGGGCTGCCGTTCTTCGGTGGCGCCGGCAACAACTACTCGATGCACGCCATCGCCTCGGTGGTGTCGCTGGTCCGGGGGCAGCCCGGGAGCTGCGGGTTCGTCGGGGCGAACGGCGGGGTGATGAGCAAGTACTCGGCGGGGGTCTACACGGCCGCGCCGACGCCGTGGCGGGCCGACGACAGCGCCGCGCTGCAGGCCGAGATCGACGCCTGGGCGGCTCCGGAACAGGCTTTTGTCGCGGACGGGTGGGCGGTGGTCGAGACGTACACCGTCAAGCACGGGCGGGACGGGTCGCGGACCGGGGTGGTGATCGGGCGGCTGGAAGCGGACGATCGGCGGTTCATCGCGGTGTCCGACGCGGATCTGCTCGGCGGTGCTGAGCCGATCGGGACCCGGGTGTTCGTGCGCTCGGTGGACGGGATCAACCGGGTGAGCGTCGTTTAGGCGTACCCAGGAAAAGAGCGCATGCGGGGGTCCTGGAGGGACCCCCGCATGGTCTTTATCGCCTCAGGTGCGGAACGGGCCGGTGATGCAGTACGTGATGCCGCCCGACGACGAGCCGGATGTGCCGCGCTGCGACGAGAAGTAGAGGCGGTTGCCGGCCGCGGTGAACGCCGGGCCGGTCAGCTCCGACGAGCCCTGGCCGCTGACCCGCAGGAACACCGAGATCTTGTCGTCCGGGGTGATCAGGTTGATCTCCATGTTGCCGCCGTCCTCGGCGACGTAGAGGTCGCCGAACGAGGATCCGGTGACGTTGTCGACGCCGGTCAGCGGCGCGGTGCCGGGGCTGACCAGGCTGTCGTCGTAAGCGAGCTCATACGTGCTGGTCAGGAGGTTGACCTGCCAGACGCGGTTGTCGCCCTTCGTGGTGAACCAGACCGTGTCGTTCGCGTAGTGGCAGCCCTCGCCGCCGTTGAACGACTTCGATCCGGACACCTGACTGCGAGTCTGGGTGGGCGATCCGTCCGGGTCCGGCACGTTCTGCCAGGTGAACGAGCCGGAGGTGCCGCTGCCGGCCACGAACACCTGCAGAACGCCGGCGGACAGGTCGCCCCAGGTGGTCGGCACGAACCGGTAGAAGCGTCCGTTGGTCTCATCCTCGGTCAAATAGATGACCTTGCGGACCGGGTCGGCGGCCGCCGCCTCGTGCTTGAACCGGCCCATCGCCGGGCGCACCACCGCGGTCCCGCCGAGCGGATAGGTCTCCCACACCCGGCCGAGAGTGACCTCCTCGCAGGAGAGCCAGGTGTTCCACGGCGTCTTGCCGCCCGCGCAGTTCTGGTTGGTGCCGGAGAGGATCCGCGACGCGCCGATGACGGTGCCGCTCGCGTCGAACAGGATCCGCGAGGCGCCGCCGCCCGCGGATGAGGAGACCTCCGAGTTGGAGACGTAGATCCAGCCGGTGCCGTTCGGGATCACCGCACCGCCGTCCGGGGCGTCGTGCCAGGTGTACGACGTGCCCGGAACGACCTGCCGGGAACGGGCGATGATCTTGCTGGTGAAGCCGGCCGGCAACTGGATGCCGTTCGCGTCGGCGGCCTGGAGGGCGCCGTAGGGGCCGGTGGCGTTCTGCGCGGGCGCGGCGTAAGCGGCCGACCAGGCGGTGAAAGGCAAGGCCAGGCCGCCCGCGCCGGCCATCGTGGCGCGCAGCAGTTGTCGCCGGTCCATGTGTACTCCTGGATGTCTGTGGGGTGGGCCTCCAGGAAGCGGGTTGATGTTGTCCGCCGAGTGCCGGGCGCCCGGCCAATAGGCGAACTTCGATCGTCAGAAGTGGTTCTTGGGGATCACCGCGTGCACGCCGACCGTGCGGTCGACGACCTGGGAGACCTCGAAGTCGGCCGGCGCCAGTCCTACGGCGACACCGTGTCCCGGGCGTGTCCGAGCAGTGAAGAAGATCGTCTATTGTGCAGGCGTGGATCCCACGAACGCAGCCCCCCAAGGCATTGATCCGAACCAGCCGCACCCCGCACGCCGCTACAACTACTGGCTGGGCGGCAAGGACAACTTCGCCGCCGACCGCGCGTCCGGCGACGAACTCCAGCGACTGTTCCCGAAGGTGCGCCTCGGCGCCCTCGCGAACCGGGCCCTGCTCCAGCGGGCCACCCGATTCCTCACCGCCGAGGCGGGGATCCGGCAGTTCCTCGACATAGGCACCGGCCTGCCGACCGCGGACAACACGCACGAGGTCGCACAGCGGCACGCCCCGGACAGCCGGGTGGTCTACGTCGACAACGATCCGCTCGTGATGGTGCACGCCCGGGCGCTGCTGAACAGCAGTCCTGAGGGGCGGACGGCGTACATCGAGGCCGACCTGAACGATCCCGAGTCGATCCTCGCGAACCCGACGCTGAGCGAGACGCTGGATCTGAAGCAGCCGGTCGGCCTGATGCTGATCGCGGTCCTGCACTTCATCCACGGCCACGGCTCTGCTCAGCCGATCGTCCGCACACTGCTAGACGCGCTCCCGGCGGGCAGCTACCTGGTGGCCACCCACGCGACGTCCGACTTCGGCACCCCGGAGCAGCAGGCGCTCTACCAGCAGCTGATCGCCCAGGGTAAGTCCGACGTGTGGACCCGTCCGCACGACGAGTTCGCGGCGCTGTTCGACGGCTTGGAGCTGGTCGAGCCGGGCGTGGTGCCGGCCAGCGAGTGGCGCCCCGAGCCGGGAGCCGAGATCCCGGAGCGCTCCGACATCAACGTCTGGACCGCGGTAGGCCGCAAACCCTGAGGCTCCCGCGGTGGTCGAGGGCTGCGTGTCGATTTCGGGCGCAATCCTCACCCGAACTCGACACGCTCGCGGGCCGCGGCCGGTGTGTGTCGATTAGGGGTGCGATTCGCGCTTAAAGTCGACACACACTTCGGCCAGCGCCCGCGGTGGCCGGGGGCGTGTCGACTCTCGTTCAGTCCGCGAGCGCCCTGGTGACGCGCAGCCATCACGAAGTCAGCCAGTCGAGATCTTGGACCGCCGCCCCGCGGCCGCCCGCGCCGAGTTCAGCGCGAGCGGCCGGGCCTCCAAAAGATCAACACCAGGTCAGAACCGAGTTCGTACGCGTGACGTTGCTGATCGTGTTGTTGCTGCCCGTGCACGGGCTCCACGTGATGTTGGTGTTGGCGACGGTCAGGTTCCGGAAGCTGATCCCCGACGACGGGGCGAACTCGGTGCGCGCCGCGATCCGGATCTCACCGCCGCCGCTGACCGTGCCGGACACCCCGGCGATCACGCCGTTGTAGCAGTTCTCGACGAGGATCGCGTTGTTGCCGGTGTTCGCGATGTCCACCCGGTCGACGGTGAAGCCGCCACTCTCCGAGACACAGAAGATCCCTCGGCCGCCGGCGCGCGCTTTGACCGTACCGACTTTGATGTTGTTGGGGTAAGCGTCGCCGACGCGTCCGTTGCGGTTGGCCATCCGGAAGGCGGCGTAGCCGGTTCCGGCGCCGGCGTTGTCGGCGTCCACGGTTCCGACCGTCGCGTTGATCGTCTGGTTCAGCAGCAGGCCGGACTCGCCGACGCTACGCGCCGTGACGGTTCCGATGGTGATCCCGTCGACGCCGTAGGTCTCCACGGCGTGTGACGAGGCACCCGACACGTAGACGTTGTCGATCCGCACGTTGCGGGTCCACTCGGCGGTGTTGCCGCGGTTGTCGATGCGGACGCCGAGGCCGGCGCTGAGCCGCATGTCGAGCTGGCCGAGCCACACGTTGGACACGTTGCGCATGAAGATGCCGTAGATCGGCGAGCCGGTCAGGTTCAGGTACGGCACCTCGATGTTGCTGACGCCACGGGCATAGATCGGGGCGTAGTCGCCACTGCCCGTACCCGTGACGTTGATCGTGCCGCAGACGGAGAGTGACGTATAGCTGGCGAGTGAGATGCGACTGCCCGCGGTCATCGAGCCGTTGCCGCGGACCACGACGCGCTGGATGGAGGTACGGCCGGCGGTGAGGCTGCCGATGCCGGCCTGGACGGCGGCGCGGAAGTCGGTGCCGGTGTAAACGGCGGTGCCGGAGGCGTTGCGGGCGGTCCAGGTGCTGCCGCTGACGGTCACCTCGGACTGGAACGTGCCGGTGCCGCAGGCCGCCGTGGTGCTCACCTGGGCGAGGGTCCATTGCTGGTTGGCGCCGTCGGCGTCGGCGAACTGGGAGATGATCCCGCCGTCGGCGGTGGACCATTCCCACAGGTCAAGGGCCTTGCCGGTGTGCCGGTTGATGAACCGCACGTCGCCGTTTGCGGAGTCCTTCAGCGTGAACTGCTGACGGGTCGTGCCGTTGTCGCTGTTCTGGATCAGCTGGGTGCCGTCGGTGGCGTTCGGCAACTCGAGGAAGAGCCCGCTGTGCCGGCTCTTGATCTTGTACCAGCCGCTGCCGGCGTCGACGAACTGCCACTGCTGCCAGTTTCCGTCGTTGCGGCTGAACTGGGCGATGCCGGCGCCGGCGGCGGTGGACAGGTTGTAGACGTCCATGGCTTTGCCGCTGTGCCGGTTGACGAAGACGTACCAGGCCGCGGTGTTGACGCTTGCGGCACTGGCCTGTTGCAGGCCGATGGCGGCGCCGGCGCCGCCGAGCAGGAGGACGACGGCGCCGATCAGAGCGGCCCGCCATCTGCGGGGATGTCTCGGGGATGTGGACATGGGGGATCCTTCGGTCTTGTGAGCGCTAACAACGAGGCGCGGCCCCTCGGGGGTGGGAGCGCGCCCATCGGCACAATATAGACGTAAGTGGATTCTCTATGTCCACGGCAGCGACGAGCGCGTCCGCCAGTACCGCTCACTCGGCTCAGCGAGGCCGGACAGTCGCTCCAGATCACTGTCGGTCAGCGCGAGAGTGGCCGCCTGCAGGTTGGAGGCGAGCTGCCCGCTGGTGGCAGCACCGGAGAGCACGATCGTCGCCCATGGCTGATGCAGTGCCGCGGCCAGGGCGACCACGTCCTCGGCAAGTCGTCCGTTGGCCAGGGCTTCCTTGACGATCACCGCCCGCCCGGACGCATGCGCCTCAGCCAGGGCATCCCCGGCTCCGGTCTCGAGAAGATTCCAGGTCGCCTGCACGCTGCGAAACAACGGCATCCCGTCGACCTCGATCGCGCAGGCGGCCCGGATGGTGTCGGCCTGCGCGGGCCCGCTGGTGGACAGACCCACCACAGCACCCTGCCCGGCGAGCCGGCGATGCAGATCCGTATCGGTCAGCACCGGGCTGTCCGGCGTCACCGAATGAACCTGATAGAGCCCGAGCCGCTCCCCGAGCAGCGCCCGGGTTTCCCCGAGCTGCCGCGCGAACGTGGACACACTGTGGTCCTTGACTTCGTGGACTTCTGCCGTGACCTGCCAATTCGCTGTATAGGTGTAACCCCACTTGCTCCCGGCGATCGCGTCGTCATGCCCCGGCAGCCACCCGGCCAGAAACTCCTCGGCCCGGCCATAGGACCGCGCCACGTCGAAATACCGGACCCCGGCCGCATAGGCCTGGTCCAGAAGGGTTTCCGCCCGCTCCCGCAAAACCTCGGCCGTGCGTTCCGGCGGCAGATCCCGCTCCCGCCCGAGATTGATGTACCCAGGCCGTCCCACAGCGGCCAGCCCCAGCCCGATCCGAGCCACTCCGTCGATTCCGTCAAACAGTTCCACAATCGTCGACAATGCCAGCTCATTGTCGAAAACCGGTGGAGCCGCCCGGCACCACGCTGTTAGCGTCGCCGGATCACCGACGAAGGACGGGCCGTTGTACACCTGCTGAGACATCCACCGCGCCGCGTACAGCGGCAGGGTCCTGCTCGCTGAGAGCAGTGACATCCCGCATGGGCAAAGCGAGTGCCGGCACTCGCTCCATCACCATGCGCGGACACCCTCCGCGGAGCGCAGTCTCCGCACGGAAATGTCGCAGCAGAACGGCAAAATTCAATGTCAAGACCCACGACGGTACGCCGTATCGCGCGAACCTGGCAGGTCCGCCCGAAAGCCCTGCCGCTGATCCGCCGCCGATGCCTGAACTGCAGCTCGGCGCGTTATCGAGCGAACGGAAAGTTCCGGGTCAACGCGAACCACAAACTCCTCGACGTCTGGCTGCTGGCACTCTGCACCGGATGCGGAAAGACCATCAAACTGACCGTTCTGGAACGAGCCAACGTCCGCACCATCAACCCCAGGTCGCTGACCAGATTCCACGACAACGACATCACCCTGGCGGCGAAACTGCTGGCAGATCCACGGTTGCTGCGCCGCAACGACGTATCCCTCGACTGGTCCGACGCGTGGACCCTCCACCGGACGAACATGGAGATCCCGGCGGACGACAAGATCGAGATAGCGGTCGGCTCCACCGAGCGCATCCCGATCAGACTGACAGTCCTGCTGTCAGCCGGCCTGGAGACGTCCCGATCCGAGGTGTACCGACTGATCGCCGACGGCAACCTGGCCCTGAGCCGCCCGTTGCCCGCCAAACCATCCACCGGCTTCACCTTCACCATCCACTGTTAGCCGGATGATCCCGACCGGCGGGGACGCACCGCGCGTCTCTGCCGGTCGGCTCGGTCACCTGGCGCGGATCGCCTCGGCGAGCTGGTCGAACGTGCGCTCCAGCACCGTTCGTCGCTGCTCCTTGTGCCCCGGAGCCGGCTCCAGCCCATCGATGCGCGCGTCCCACACGGCCAGGAAGGTCGCCTTCCACGCCTCGACCGTCGCGGCCGCGGGCAGCTCGACGCCGACCCAGCCCTTGCTAGCGAGAACGTGCAGGACCTCGAGGTTGCACGGAACGGCGACACCCCAGTACTCGTCGGGCTCCAGCTCGACCGGATCACCGCCCATGGCGTCCTCAACCTCACGCACCAGCCGCGCGGTGAGAACCGACAGATGATCCGCAGCCGTGTCGCTGTCAAAGTTGCCGCTGCCCCAGGTACCCACGGCCCACACCCTAATAGGGAGCGCCCTCGCGACGCGCCAGGCTCTGACATGAGCGGGCGGTGGCCCGCTGCTCTTCACCCTCTGCCATCGTGCGTCTCTTACAGCAGGGGTAGACGCTCGCCGGCCGGACCGCGACCGTTGTCGAGAAAGAAGAGGTAGCAACGCAGGTCGTCGGCGAGTCTGCCATCGAGGTATCGCAGGTAGTCGGTGAGGCCGGCGCCGACGTCCTCATCGCCGGGCAGGCCGCCGCTGCCCCAGTCCTTCTGCTTCCGCAGGATCCACTCTTCCCATGTACCGCCGAACACGTCCTCGGGATCTGACCGGAGGGAACGCTCCGACAGAGACGCGAACACCGCATCGATGTGCGGTATCGGATCCCAGTACCGCGGCACGGAGAGATGATCTTGCATCTGGACACGATAGCGTCGCGGGTCGCGTTCACTGCCTCGCTACGCTTGCCCCGTGAACCCGGCGGCCGAGAGAGCGGAGCGGATCCGGCTCTTGACGGAGATGGCACGGATTCTGCTGGCAGCTGGTGCTGACGAGGACCAGATCGCGAGCGAGCTGCTCCGGCGGACCGATTCGCCGGTCTCGGTGATCAAGGCTGTCCATGACGCCACAGGGATGGACCTGGGCGAGGCCAAGTGGGTCGTACACCGCAATCTGGATCCCGGGGTCCGCAGAGCCGCGGAATCCTTGTGGCAGGACCTGCTGGACGGAATTGCCCAGCTCCACGAATCACCCAGCGCCCCCGACTCGGACCGCTAGATTCTCGGCGGGAGATCCGATCGATTGCGCTTGTGTGCGCTTCATATCCTGCGTCCAGGAGGCGCAAATGACCAATGCTGAGCTGATCGATCGGTTGATCGAGGAGGCAGCTCACGCCCTTGACTGGCGTGGCAATTGCGCTACATCGGGACGCCTCCCTGTCTTCAACCTCTGGGGACCGGTCATGTATCTGACTCCGGACGGCGAGGTCGTTATTGACCACGAGGATGACGGGCCGGCGCGACTGGCCGAGCCCGCCGAGCGCGACTTCGCGCTCGCCCGAGCCGCTGAGCAGTATCCGGAACTCGCCTACCTGAAGCCGCCGAAACCGCCGAATTCGGCTACGTGCAGCCTGTGCTGCGGCCGTGGCCGGGTAGCGGTCTCGCAATGGGCGATCGTGCCGTGGCAGGACGGACAGGAACCCAGATCGTTCGTGTACTGCCCGAAGTGCAACAGTCTTGGATGGACCGTGACCGGCTGAGCTCGCACCGCGGCGCCGTATCGAGTGGTCCCGTCAGCGGAATTCGGTGACTACGGTGATGGGGCCGACGATGTTGGCGTTGAGGGTGTCCAGGTCTTCGGCGGGGATCCAGTATTCGAGGATGGTGCGGCCGCCTACCTGGTGGACCTCGTATCGGTCGAGGAATGAGCGGCGGACCTCGAAGCGGGTCACGTAGCCTGCGCCGGAGGCTGGGACGTTCCAGTCTCGGGCGATCATGGTGGCGTATTCCTCGTTCAGGACCGGGTAGAAGATCGGCTGGTCCGGGAGGCGCGGGGGCCAGGCGCGCCAGTCTGAGGCTTCGACCAGCGCCAGCTCCTCCGGGCCGGTCGGCCGCCACAACGTCACCGTCTCGGGATTCTCCACCGGGTCATGATCGTCCAGCTTGGGGGCGGCGGCCAGTGAATTCGGGGTGGCTCAGCCGGGTTCGGATTCGTGGCCGGCGGGGTGGGTGCGCAGGAGGCCGTCGTAGGCGTGGGCCGCGGTGATCTCGCCGGTGATGACGCGGTGGATCGTGCGGGTTATCGGCATCGGCAGTGAGTGGCGGTCGGCCAGCTGGACGGCGGCGTGGACCGTTTTCACGCCCTCGGCTACCTGGCCCATCTCGGCGAGGATGTCGTCGAGGGTTCGGCCTCGGCCCAGCTGTTCGCCGACGTGGCGGTTGCGGCTGTGCGGGCTGATGCAGGTTGCCACCAGGTCGCCCATGCCGGCCAAGCCTGCCAGGGTGGCCGGCTCGCCGCCCAGCGTCACCGCCAGGGTGGTGAGCTCGGCCAGGCCTCGGGAGATCACGCCGGCTCGGGTGTTGTCGCCCACGCCCAGGCCCTGGGCGATGCCTGTCGCGATGGCTACGACGTTCTTCAGGGCGCCGCCGATCTCGCAGCCGATGACGTCGTGGTTCGTGTAGACGCGCAGCAGGCCGCGCCGGAACACGCGCTGGATCTCGGTGGCGACGGTCAGGTCCTCGGTGGCGATCACGGTGGCGGCTGCCATGCCGGCCATGATCTCCTTGGCCAGGTTCGGACCGGTGAGCGCCGCGGCGGGGTGTCCCGGCAGCACATCTTTGATCACCTCGGTCATCCGGAGCAGCGAGTCACGCTCCAGGCCCTTGCTGAGGCTCACCACCGGGATCCACGGGTGCAGGTCCGGCCGGACCAGTTCCAAGGTGGCACGGAACGCTCCGGTGGGCACGCCGACCACCAACAGTTCCGCGTGGGCTGCCGCCTCGGCGAGGTCCGAGGTGGCGCGGAGCCGGGCCGGCAGCGGGAATCCCGCGAGGTAGCGATCGTTGGTGTGCTTGGCGTTGATCTCGTCCGCGGTCTCCGGGCTGCGGGCCCAGATCAGCGACTCGTGATCTCTGCGGGTGAGAACGGACGCGACCGTGGTACCCCACGAACCAGCCCCCAGCACGGTGATCCGCATGATTCCCCTATCCGTCGGCAACTCAGGATACGGCCGTGAGAACGATTTGTTACCGCCCCGAAATAGAAATGAGCGCCAGCACCGCCGGGGCGTGCCGGCGTCGCTCGATGCGGGAGGCCGCTGATGCGAGCGCCTCCTGGTAGACCGCCGGTTCGGCGTCGATCAGGGCGCGCAGCAGTGACAGGGCGGCGGCGCGGACCGGTTCGACGGCGTCGACCGCGCGTTCGACGAGGAACGGCACGAATTCCGGCGCCGGCTGCCGGCCCATCGCGCGCACGGCCCGCTCCCGCACGTACCCGTTGCGGTCGAGGCTTGCCAGCGCGCAGGCCAGGGGAGGGGCGCCGGGAAGGACCGCGGCGGCCGCGAAGAGCCGGAGCTGTTCGGCCAGGTCTCCGCGGCGGGCATGGTGGACGAGGCCGTCCAGCAGGTAGGGATGGGTACTGAGCTTCCGCAGTGCGGCCCGCGCGGCGTCGTCCTTCAGCGGAATGAAGTCGTCCAGCAGGTGGCGGGCGAGACCGAGTTCGAGGCGTACCGGCCAGGCCGCGAAGTAGTCCGGTCCGCCGGCCGGTTCGGCGACGCTGACCGGGGCGGGCACCCGGAGGGCACGGACGCAGAGGCTGCCCAGCCAGACGCCGAGTGCGCCCATGAAGATCGGTATCGCGCCGTCGATGCCGTGCCGGATGCCGTCCACCAGCACCGCGACCCCGCCGCCGAGGAAGAGCACCACGCCCATGACCAGGAACAGCCGGTCTCGTGACCGCGGCGGAACCACGTCGGCATCCGGTGCTCGCCAGAACGTGCGGAGGACGAGATAGCCGACGGTGCTCACGGTGAGGCAGGCCGCCATGAGCAGCGGCGCTTCGAGGGCGGCCCGGGCCAGGTCGATCACGCTGTGGGCGACGCCGGCGCCGATCGCGGCGAAGATCCCGCCGACGACGACCCAGGCGATGACGTCGGTCCGGTCGGGGCGGCGGGACGTGCTGCGCATTCGCGGGAACGTACCAAAAATGATCTTGATTGAGAATCGGAAAAGCGGTGGCCTGCCTCAGCGAGCTCTGGGGCAGGCCACCGGGAGATCACTGGTAGGGGATCAGCGTCACCGGGCCCAGCAGGCCGTTCTTCGTCGGGGTCCGGCTCGCGAACTCGGCCGGCCTGGTGATCCGCAGGCGGTTGAGCAGCACGCTCGCCACCGTGACGGTCACCGTGTTGGCGCCCGGCCGCAGCGTGCTGCCGAGGTCGATCACGGTGTCCAGCTGATCGGCCGGCTCGACCTGGCGGCCGTTGACGAACACCTGATAGGAGCCGCCGACCGCGCCCACGTCCAGCAGGGCTTTCCCGCCGCGGGAGGTCACCGTCGTGGTGTAGCTGCCGACGCCTACGGCATCTTCGATGCCGGGAATCTCGCTCCAGGAGCGCAGCGCCACGTCAGAGATCTTGTGGGTACGGTGGACGGTCGTCGATGACGAGTCCGTGCTCGTTCCGGGGAGCCATTCGTCGAGCGTGAGATTCCACGATCCCAGGGTGACCGGGGTGCCGGTGGTCAGTGTCGGCGCGGTGATCCGCTTGCCGGTCCAGGTCGGGCCGGCCAGGGCGATGATGGTGGCCGCGCCGGCGGGCAGCGAGACGGTCAGCGTGGTGCGGTTGCCGTTGCGGGTCGCGCCGCCGACGGCTTCGATCTTGCCGGTCCAGGCGTCCAGACGGTACGGGACGGCGGTGGTCCGGCCGGCGAGGGACACCGACGTGGTGACGGCCGTGGTGGCGCTGTTGACCAGGACGTAGTAGCTGGTGTCGCCGTCGGTGCGCAGGGTCGAGGTCACCGACTTGTTGGCGACCTGGGCGTCAGGTCGCACGGCCAGCTTGGTGAGCGCGTCGGCGTCGTCGGTGGCGGTGCGGACGTTCGGTGATTTCCGGAGCTTGGTGAAGACAGCGCGCAGGGCACTGTCATCCGAGGCTGCCGCTGCGGCCGTTTGGGCGTACCCAATGGTGTGTTGTGGGCCGGCGCCGATGATGATCAGCTGGAGTCCGTCCTGGGTTTTGCGGGCGATAGCCCGCGCGGTCTCCAGCGACATGGGTGAGCTGTCGACGACGAGTGCGCGGTAGGGGGTCTTTCCGCTCAGCGAGCCGGGGGTGACGTAGCCGTAGGTGTAGCCCGCGGTAGCCAGGAAGCTGCCGTCGTGGGTCGGGGTGTCGCCGCCGAAGGTCTGATTGAGGACGGCGACGTCGTAGCGGGCCTGGCCGGTCTGCAGGGTCTGCTGCATGCGGGCGTAGTAGTCCGCGAGTTCCGGTTCCATGGTCCAGGTGGCCTGGCGGGGGCCGAACGCCTCACCGATGTTGCTGCCGAAACCGTGGAAACCGGGCCAGTACGCGGCGTTGTCGGTGATGGTGCCGTCCGCGCTCGGCGGGATCGTCGGGTACGGCAGACCGTGGAAGATCATCTGGTTGATGCCGCGGGAGTACTCCCGGTTGGCGAGCGCGGCGATCTGCGCGGGCGTGAGTCCGTAGAGGTTGCCGAAGCCGCCCGGGAGCATCTCACTGCTCACGACGGTCTTGCCGGCGACGACGGCGCTGGTGGAGGCGGTGCGCATCCGGGCCTCGGAGCAGCCGAGCGACTCGCACTCGGTGATGTCGAGACGTTTGGCGGCGTCACCGAGGTCGATCGGCTCACCGTACGGCTGGGCGCGGAACTTCAGTCCCAGCTTGTTGGCCCAGGCCTTGATGGGTTCGAGGTGATTGCCCAGGTAGAGCTTGTTGATGGTGGCTTCGATGTCGTGCTGGATGCGCTCGGCGTTCGCGGCCTGGCCGTCGGCGTAGGTGTACACCGGGGTCGGCGAGGCGAACGGGCTGGCCGGCGCGGTCTTCGCCAGGACCGGGAGGTACGTCTGAAGGCTGTAGCCGTTGGTCGCGCGGAACGTCCGCAGGAAGTCGCTGGACCACAGCTGAGCGCCGCTCAGTTCGAGCGAGTCCTCGAAGATCGAGCCGCCGTTGGCCTTGAGCAGCCGGCGGGTGTCGGCGTCGAGCAGCTTGTCGAAGTACGCGATGAAGGCCTTCGTGCCGGCCGTGTCGAGGTGGTTGACGACGCGCGACTCCGGGTCGGACAGCGGCGAGACGGTGCTGCCGAACGGGGCGTCGTTGCGTTGCGCGGTGCCACGCTTCCAGTAACCGGTGACGATCCAGGTGCCGTCGCCCGGCGCGGTCCAGGTCAGCTGGCCGTTGCGGACCGTGCCGCTGATGTCGGTGACCGTGGTGAGGTCGACCTTCGGCTGGGTCTCGGCGCAGGCGGCGACGCATCGGGTGGCGGTCGCCGTGACGTACGTGGGCTTCGAGGTCTTGATCGTGGTGGTGACCACGCCGTTCTCGGAGGTGCGGTCCTGGTACGTGCGGGCGGCCGGCGCCGGGACCGCCGCCGTGAAGGTCGTTTTCGCGGCCACGACCGCGCTGCCGGTGACCAGCTCCTGGCTGGCGGCGTCGGTGGAGACGTCCAGGCCGGGTACCGCGGCGGGCCAGCGGCTGCCGAGCGTCAGGTCGATCTGGACGCCGAGCTTCTGGCCCTCGGCGAGGACGGCACGGACCGCGGCACGCCAGTTCGCGTCGCCGTACTGGTGTTTGTCGGGGTCGACGACGTAGTCGGTGCCGTCCATGACCATGGCGATCTCGACGCCTTTGTAGCCGGCGGCGGCCACCTGGCGCAGCTGCTTCACGGCGGTGGTGGCGTCGACCGAGGACGGCCACCACCAGCGGAACATCGCGCTGTAGTCGGAGCGGGCGGCGGTGAAGTCGGTGACGAAGCGGGAGGGGTGGTGGGTGCCGGCCTGTGCGGTTGCCGCGATCGAGAGGGTGGCGGTCAGGGCGCAGGTGACCGCGAGGGTTCGTCGGGGTAGGTGCATACCGTGATCTCCTGGGGGTTGTTATCTGAAACGTTTCATAAAATTGACGGCGTTGTGGCTATGGAGAGGGCGGTGCTGTTAACGTGACGGAAATCATCCGTTGATCGGACGGTAGGCCTTCTCGCCCGGCCCGGGCAAGGACGGAGCATCCATGAACTCGATTGATGCCGCCATCACTGCCGTCGATGATCTGGCCGCGCTCGACCTCAACATGCTGACCGCGCTGCGGGCCCTGCTGCAGGAGCGCGGTGTCACCCGGGCCGGTGCCCGGCTCGGGCTCGGGCAGCCCGCCACCAGCGCGGCGCTGCGCCGGCTGCGGCAGCATTTCGACGATCCGCTGCTGGTGCGGACCGGCACGGTCTACGAGCTGTCGCCGCTGGCAGCCGTGTTGCTCGGCGCCGTCGAGGAGGCTCTGGCCGCCGCCGAGTCGGTGTTCCTCGGCGCGCACGGATTCCGGCCGGCGGCGTCGCACCGCACGTTCACCGTGATGGCCTCGGACGGATCACTCGCGCTGCTCGGTGCGGCGCTGCTGCCCCGGTTCGCGGCCTTGCCTCTTTTGAGGCTGGAGTTCGTCCCGCTCGTTCTTGATGACGTCGATGCCACGCTGCGGGCGGTCGACGCGGTGGTGATGCCGCGCGGGATCTTCGCCGGACATCCTGCCGCTGACCTGTGGTCGGATGAGTTCGTGCTGGTGGTCGGGGAGCGGTCGGCGCTGCGGGCGGGCGATGTCACGCCGGAGCGGCTGTCGGCGATGGAGTGGGTCAGCTCGTTCCACGGGCCGTCGGTGCTGACGACGCTGGAGTCGTGGGGGATCCGGCCGCGCGTGCAGGTGGTGGTGCCGAGTTATCTGGCGATTCCGCTGCTGCTGGCCGGGTCGGAGCGGCACGTGGCGTTGTTGCAGCGGCGGGTGGCGGAGCAGATGCGGGCAGTCGGCGGGGTGCGGATCCTGCCGGCGCCGGAAGGGGCGCGGGAAATTCGCATGGCGTTGTGGTGGCACGCTTCTCGCGAAC
Source organism: Actinoplanes lutulentus (assembly GCF_003259845.1). GTDB lineage: Bacteria > Actinomycetota > Actinomycetes > Mycobacteriales > Micromonosporaceae > Actinoplanes > Actinoplanes lutulentus. The sequence goes on along the minus strand of NZ_QLMJ01000017.1, from coordinate 238,266 downwards.
GGGATCCGGCGCATTTGTGGTTTCGGGAAATGGTCATTGACTCATTAATGCAGCCCTTTTAGTGAGTCGTTTCAATTATCGTGGTGGATTGCTGGGGTGCCAGGAGGGAGCGTGGGCGACGGTCCCGGCGCGACCGCCGCCGTTGTGGCGCGGCCCAGACGTTCCGCATGGTTAAATACCGAAATGTCTGGCTCCGGCGCCCCCGCGCCCCGAAACTGGTGACCGCGGCGAAGTGGCAGGTCGCCGATATCGGCGGCCCGCGGACACCGACTGATGAGTACGTCAGCTCCAGAGTCTGGTTCACCCTGCGCGGAATCGACTTTCCTGAAACCGGATGGCACGACGACCCGCTGCCGACGCTCAGCACGGCAGCGGCCGCATACGAGTCCATCCGTGACGGCGAGCCTGAGGCATTCTCCTACTTCTTCGACGGGCCGTACTTCCTCTACTACCGCCGGATCGACACGTCGCCGCCGACGGTGTACATCGAAGGCAACTGTGACGGCGACCCGGATGACGTCTTCTCTGTCACGACGGGCGAGATGCTGCTGGAAGAGCTCCGGCACACGCTGTATGAAGCTGCACGAGTCCTGCACGCGGAAATCGCTGACAAGAAGCACATCGACACGTCGGTGCAGCTCGCCGCTGATCTTGTCGACCGGCTTTCCTTGAAACAGACCTGATCCAGGTTCACGACTCCGGGCAGGGGTCTGCCTTTCGGTCGATCCGCAGGCGGGGAGGTCGGCCGCGAAGAGGATCTGGCACGGCCTGAGGCTGCCTAGGGTCAACGGCCATGATGATCATGCGGCGGGTGGCTGTGGTGGCGCCGGTGGCCGGGTTTCTGCTGGGGTTTCTGGATTTCGTCTGGATCAAGTTTCTGCCGTCCCCGCTGGCTGACCTGGGCAATTCACTGGCTACGTGGGCGGTCGCGGCGTTCCTGCTGACCTGGTTCGGCCGGTGGCGGCTGCCGATGGCGATTCTCGGCGCGGTCGTCTGCCTGGTGGTGGCGGTGCCGAGTTACTACCTGGCCGCCGCGTTCATTCAGAACGACGACTGGCGCAATCTCTACGACGTCAACGCGTTCCTGTGGATGGGGTTCGGGGTCGTCGCGGGAGTCGTTTTCGGTGGTGGAGGAGTGCTCGCCCGGTCGGGTGGGCCGCTGCGGTTGCCGGCGCTCGCGCTGCCCGGTTCGGTGCTGTTCGCCGAAGGGGCGGTCAATCTTCTGCGGCTCGGCAATCCGGACTATGAGACCGGGGACCTGCTTGCCTATGCCGCTCTGGTGATCGTTCTCGGTCTGGTGGTGACGGTGCTGCTGGCCCGCTCGTGGCGGGATCGGCTGCTGACATGCGCGTGGGCGGTGCCGCTGACCGCGGGTGGCTGGGTGCTGCTGACGGCGTCCGGGTTCCGGTAGGCGTGCGTGCGAAGCTGAACTCGTGACAGGACACGCGGCCGCCCGTACTCGTTCTCCGAAGCGTACCGAAGCGCAGATGCCGCAGCTCATCGATGCGATCTGCGAGGTCATCGCGGAGCGAGGGTACGAGAACACCCGCTTCACCGATGTCGCGAAACGCGCCGGGACATCGGTGGGGAGCCTGCAGTACGCGTTCGGCAGCCGGGAGAACATGGTCGCCACCGCGCTGGAGGACCGGGCCGGACGGTATCTCGCCGAAATGCAGGCCGGCGGCGCGGAATTGGCGTCGCCGCTCGCCCGGCTGCGCTGGCTGGCATCGCATCTGGCGGCCGGCGTCGGCGGTGACGAGGCCGCCCGGCTGGAATGGCTGATCTGGACCGAATATTGGCGGACATCGCTGCGTGACGAACGGCTGCGGGTCACGTCGACCGAGTCGTACCGCAGCTGGGTCGCGATGATCAGTTCGGCGATCTCGGAATGTGTGGATGCCGGTCTGGTGGCCCCGCGGGAGGACGTGCACGCCATCGCGGTGGCGGCGCTCGGGATGGGTGACGGGCTCGGGGTGCAGGTGTCGCTCAGTGATCGGGACTTCGGCTGGGAGGACGCCGGGCGGATGGTGCGTACCTGGCTGGGACTGGCTCTGAACTGCCCGGATCTGCTGTAGCGGGCGTCGTGGTATCTCCGTATGATACGGCGATACCAAAGGAGGTCCGATGGATGTCGTCATTGTCGGCGCCGGCATCGCCGGGCTGATCGCACGCCAGGAACTGGAGCGGGCGGGGTATTCCACGCTGGTTCTCGAGGCTCGGGATCGGGTCGGCGGGCGGACCTGGACGCAGCGGTTTCCGGGCTGCGGGACGCCTGTCGATCTGGGGGCGGAGTGGGTATCGCCGGAGCATCACCACGCACTGGTGACCGAGATGGCGGCACACGGTGTGACTCTGGCCGGGGTGGTCGCGCCCGAGACGGCGGCACACGGTGGGACTTCGGCAGGGGTTGTGGCGATCGTGGAGCGGGATGCCGCGCGGATCGCGTTCGGTGATGCCGCGCTGCCGGTTGACCTCGATGTGCCGTTCGCGCGGTATGTCGCCCGGCTCGACCTCACCGCTGACGCCCGCGCGGTGCTGCTGTCGCACGCGTTCACGCTGATGGGCGGCGACCCCGACCACTACTCCGCGGCCGCGGTGCTGCGGGAGGTGGCCGGTTTCGGTCATCGCTATCACGACGCGTTCGAGGCGCACGGCGTTCGCATCGCCGGCGGCGCCGACGGTCTCGCCCGCGCCCTCGCCCGCGAGGGCCACGGCGAGATCAAAACCAGCACGCCGGTCCAGGCCGTCCATATCGAGCATGATGGGGTACGCGTAGAGGCCCACGACCTCACTGTCACTGCTCGGGCCGTCGTGCTGGCCGTGCCGGTCAACACGCTCGGCGGCATCACCGTGACACCGGAGCCGGACGTGCTGACGCAGGTCAAGAAAGTGCTGCCGCACGCGGGTGCAGCTGCCAAGGTCTGGTATCGAACCAGCGGCGGCGCGGGCGAGATGGCCGGTGACGGGCCGGTCAAGGAGTGCTACTCGGTGCCGGCCCGCGACGGTGGACGGCTTACCGCGGTCTTCTCGCTCGACCGGGAGAGCGAGGCGGCCAGAGTGGAGTTCGAGCAGGTCACCGGCTCGGTCACCGGGGAGCGGCTGGCCGCCGACTGGGTCGCTGATCCGTACGCGCTGGGCACCTGGATGGCGTTCGCTCCCGGTCAGCTGCCGTTGCTGCGAGGGCTGGAGGAGCACGTCGGGCCGGTGCTGTTCAGCGGCGGGGACATCGCGGCCGGCTGGCTGGGCTGGATGGACGGCGCTGTCACGTCGGGGCGGTACAGCGCCGAGAAAGTGGGGCGGCTGCTTGCCGGGGGCTGACTTCGGCGGTGCTCTGCGCGTACCCAAGGAAGGGCCGGCGGCGGGTCGCGGTGAGTGACCCGCCGCCGGGTTTGGGTTAGCGCTTGCCGGTGGTGGTGAGGGCTTTTTCCCAGGCCAGGCGGACGGCGGGGAGGATTTCGGAGACCGCGGGGATGCCGGGGCCCGGTTCGCGGAGGCCGACCGAGAGGGCGGGGGCGGAGCGTTCCAGGGAGCCGGCCATGCGGTCGATGTCGGTGATGATCGAGCCGGTCAGGACCAGGACGCCGGTGTCGTCGACCTCGGTGCGAACCTTGCGCAGGGTCTGTTTGCGGGCCTCGCGGAGTTCGTCGAGGACGCCGTGGAGTTCGCCGGTGTCCTGCATGGCGTGCGCGGTGAACGCTTCCGACGCTGCCGTGAGGACCTCGCCGATCGGTTCGGGCACGTGCGGGGCCTGTGGTGTGGCGGCGGCGTCGAACATCGAGCGGGCTACCGAGTTGACCTGCTGGACGCCGTGTTCGAGAGTGCGCAGGGTCTGGTGGATCGGGGTGACCCGGGTGGTCGGCGTGGTCGGTGACCAGCGGGCCTGGCGGGCGAGTTCGTCGACCGCCGTGACCGCGTCGTCGAGGTCCTCGCCCAGGTTGCGGGAGCGTTCCAGCCAGTGCGCGGCCTCGTCGCGGGTGTAACCGCCCTGGACGCCGGCGCCGAGGCGGCCGAGCAGGTCGGCGATCTCCGAGGAGAGGTGCGCCAGCTTGTGCCGGGCGCGTTCCCGGGGTGTCATCCCGCCGACCAGCGGCGAGAGGATCACGCCGACGACGATGCCGAGGGCCGTCGCCGCCACGCGCTGCCAGACGAAGTCCTCGGTCACGGCGCTGCCACCCACGATGATGCCGAGCGAGGTCAGCGGGACGGTCGCGGAGGCGTCGCCGAGGCGCAGCAGGCGGCCGGCGGCCAGGCCGAACCCGGCGATGATCGCGATCGACCACGGGCTGAGACCGAACGCGTGCCACACGCCGACCGTCACCGCGATGCCGGCGAGGGTGCCGACGAGGCGCTGGGCGCCTTCGCGGACCGAGGCGAACGAGCTCATCTGCACCGACAGCGTCGCCGAGATCGCCGCGAAGATCGCGCCGGGCAGGTGCAACGTTTCAGCAGCCGACCAAGCGATGGCGGCGGAGGCCGCCGTGACCAGGACGGAGCGGGCGAAGGTGGGGTCGATCCGGGCCCGGAGTTTCCCGGCGGTTTCGGTGACTCGCTCGGGTAGGTGGGGCAGCAACCTTCTCGTTCCCGCGCGGACCGCCTTCTCGACTGCGGGTCTGACCTTGCGGCGCAGAAGTCCTGCCACGACGGCACAGAGCGTGAGGCTCAGGACGACGAAGGTGGTCGGGTTGGCGGAGGCGAGCGAGTGGAGCAAGGAACTCGGCTTTCTGTGCATTGCGGCTGGTCTGTTGCTGCAAAGCTATCGCCGAGTCGGTGGTCTTAAGCCGCAATTAGGGCGATTGTGACGGGGGTCGCGCCCAAGAGAGTGATCATTTGTATCCTTGGATCTGTGGGACTGACGTTCACTACGCGTGATTCTGACTCGCCGTGGATCGACACGGTGTGGACCTGTCGCAGCTCGCGGGTGGACACGATGACCTCGGTCGCCACACCTCACTGGGGACTGGTGTTCTGGCAGCAGGACGGCCGGTCGTTCGCGGGCGTCACCGGGCCGGAGACCAGGGCAGGGACCGCGCCGGTGCCGGAGGGCGCGGATTTCACCGGGATCGAGTTCGCGGTGGGTACGTCGTTGCGGTCGGTGCCCATCGAGTCATTGGTTGACCGGGGCCTGGAACTGCCTGGGCCTTTCGTTCTTGACGGCTCCCGCTGGGAGATCCCAGGGCCTGACGACGCTGAGGCGCTGGTGTCACGCCTCGTTCGGGCCGGAGCCGTCGTGCGGGATCCGCTGGTTTCCTCGGTGCTCGACGGGTCTTCCTTGGACGTGCCGGCGCGGACGGTTTCGGCGCGCACGGTGGAACGGCGGTTCCGGGCGGCGACCGGGCTCACCCAGGGTGCGGTACGGCAGATCGCCCGGGCCCGGGAGTCCGCGACCCTGCTCGCCGGTGGGATGCCGGTCGCCGACGTCGTCGTGTCGGGCTCCTATGTCGATGAGCCGCACCTGGCCCGGGCGTTGCGGCGATTCGTCGGGCGCACAGCCGGTGAGCTGCGTACCGGTGGTGGCGGGGCGATCGCGCTTCAGCTGACCTCGTAGATCAGTTTCAGGACGCCGTTCGGGTACGCGGCGGAGTCCTTGAGCTTGAGCACCCGCTTGTCGTTGTCGGCCTCGCTGAACAGGCGCTTGCCCGCGCCGAGAAGCACCGGGAAGACGAGCAGGTGGTATCGGTCGATCAGGCCGTCGTCGGAAAGGCGGCGGGCCAGTTCGGCGCTGCCGTGGATGAAGATGGCGCCGCCGTCGGACTTCTTCAGCGCGGCGATGTCGCCGGAGGAACGCAGAATCGTCGTCGGGCCCCAGCCGTCGACCAGGGCGTCCTCGGTGAGGGTTTCCGAGACGACGTACTTCGGCAGGTCCTTGTAAGCGGCGTGGTCCTCGGAGTCGCGCCAGATCGGTGCGAACGCCTCGTAGCTGCGGCGGCCGAACAGCAGCGCGGTGGTCTCGGCGAGTTCCTCGCCCTTGAGCGCGAACGCCTCCGGCAGGAACTCGACGTCGTTGATGACCCAGCCGCCGCTGCGGTGGCCCTCGACGGTCCCGCCGGGTGAGTCGACGACGCCGTCGAGGGACATGAAACCGGTGTAGATCAGTTCGCGCATGGTCTTCATGGTAGGACGGGTGTCTTGTACAGAAACGACAGCGAGCCATGCTGGGACGATGGAATCGGTCTGGGATTACCCGCGCCCACCGCGCCTGGAGCGCGCCACTGCCCGGGTGACGGTCGTGCACGCGGGGCAGGTGATCGTCGACAGCGACAGCTGCTGGCGGGTGCTGGAGACTTCGCACCCGCCCGTCTACTACGTGCCCCGTCAGGACATCGCCGCTGGTGTGCTGGAGCTGGGCGAGGGGCGGTCGTACTGCGAGTTCAAGGGCGTCGCCGATTACTGGGACCTCGTCGCCGGAGACGTCCGGGTGTCGCGGGCCGGCTGGTCCTACGCACGCCCCACACCTGCGTACGCGGACATCGCTGGCGCCGTCGCCTTCTATCCGAGCCGGGTGGACGAGTGCCGGGTGGGCGGCGAGCTCGTCCGGGCGCAGGACGGTGACTTCTACGGCGGCTGGATCACGGCGGACATCACCGGCCCGTTCAAGGGCGGTCCGGGGACGACGGGGTGGTGATCAGTTCTTTGCGTACGGGTTCGCCCAGGCGGAGTGGTCCACCGCGTTGAGGCGCTGCAACTGGTCGCCGGTCAGCTGCAGGCCGACGCCGTCCAGGGCGGTGTCGAGCTGGCTGACCTTGCTGCCGCCCAGCATCGGCCGGATGTTCCGGCTCAGCAGCCACGCCAGGACCACCTGGCTCCGGCTCGCCTCGGACTCGGTGGCGACCTCGTCGAGAACTTTCAGACGGGCGGTGTTGCCGGGGTGGTCGTACACGTCGTCGATCGGCTTCGCCGGGTTGTCGTAGGCGCCCGACATCAGCGGGGTGTACGCCCACAGATCCAACTGATGCTCGGCGGCGTAGTCGGCCTGCTCGTCGCTCAGCACTCCGAAGCGGTGCACCACGCCGGGGGACAACATGCCGGGACGCGGGCGCAGGTACGTCGCGTTGAGCTGCAGCGCGTCGAACGGCCGGGCTCCGATCTTCGTGGCGTGGGCGCGGCCGCGCTCGACCAGCCAGGCCGGGAAGTTGGAGACACCGAACCGGTCGGCGTCGAGGCCGGCGAGAGTCTCGACGACGTCCTCGATGGGCACCGACCGGTCCTCCTGATGCAGCCACAACAGGTCGACCCGGTCGAGGCCGAGCCGTTCCTGGCTGCGGGCGAAGGCGGCTTTGATCGCGGCGGGTGACAGGCCCTCGCGGCGGTCCGGCCAGGAGCCGGGTTCCAGTGGTTCGGCGCCTAGTTTCGTGGCGATCTTCACCTGGTCGCGGACGCCGGGGCGGGCGGCCAGCCAGCGGCCCAGGATCTGCTCGCTGTCGCCGCCGTGGCCGGTGTCGCTCGCCCAGAAGGAATAGCAGTTGGCGGTGTCGATCCAGGTGCCGCCACGCTCGACGAATCGGTCGAGGAGTGCGAACGAGGTGTGTTCGTCGATGGTGGTTCCGAACATCATCGCGCCGAGGACCAGTGGGGAGTGGGTTGCTTTCTCCATGGTGTCGACTGTGGCACCTGGAGCGCGCTCCAGGTCAAGCGAAAGTGTTGATGAGGTGAGGGCTGTGGTCCGCGTGAGCGGATGAGGCTGGGCATTGGGTGGAGGGCGACGTACTGCGAAAGTGGTTACACCCGTTGTGGGCGTGACCACATCCGCAGTGGGTGTGGGACCAAAACTTGTATGTGCCTCGAGCCGAGCGAGGCCTGGGCCGCTTCATCGTCCAAGCGTCGACAGAGGTCTCGCGAGCCGCCGTTTTGCTCGCATGGGCCAAGGAACGGCGCGGATAGGCCCGGTCGGAAGCCTCCGCAGCGGCCGATGCCTTCATCCGGTGGATTGACAGGCCATTTCAATCTGACCGCCCGGCCTGGGCCGGGCGCACTCGGGTGCGCCCGGCCACTGATGGTTGTCAGGCCGGTTCGAAGCCGGTCAGGTGCAACGAGAATGCTCTGATCGAGCCGGTGTCGGCGTTGGCCCGGTCAGCCACCTGGAATGTCCAGGTGCCGTCGGCCGCCGACGACCGCAGCGCACTCAGCGGTGAGTTCGGCTTCCAGCTGCCGGTGTACGGCGCGTTCGCTGACAGTGCCGCGCTGAACGGGTTCGCCGCGCTGTCGTCGAAGACCACCTGGCACAGGTTGTTGCCGCCGCCTCCGCTGCGGGCGAACAGCGTGGCCGTGCCGCCGCCGGGGGCGGTCAGCGTGCCCACCAGGTCGCCGACGAACGTGTGGTCGAGGCCCACCGTCGGTGAGGCCGCTGTCGTGTTGCACTCGGTGCCGTCGATGGAGAACGTCAGCGAGGATGCGTACCCGACGCCGGTGACCGACACCGTCGCCGCGGCGCCGGTGGGGTCGTTGTCCGGGATCGCCACCGGGTCGCCGGTGTACGCGAAGTCCAGCACCGTCGATGACGGCTGCCCCGTCGGTACGGCCGGGTTGCTGGTTGTCGGGGACAGCACGCCGGCGAACGTGGTTCTGATCTTCAGGGTCACCGGGCGGCCCAGCGGATAGTCGGCGGCCAGTTTCAGGGTGTAGTCCCTGGTCTTGGACGCCCCCGCGGCGATGTTGCCGTACGAACGGCTGCGCGGCGTCACCGTGGCCCTCGGATCGTCGGTGTCGACGACCACGTTCACGCCGGTCGCCGTACCGTCTCCGATGTTTTCCGCAGGAAGGGTGACCGTCGCTGTCTCGCCGGGTTCGAGGTAGGCGTCGCTGTCGCCGGTGGTCGGGGTGACCGTGGGTGTGCCGGCTCGGACGAGTGGCTGCGGGGTGGCGCCGGTGTTGCGTAGCAGCAGGTCGGCGCGGATGACGCCGTAGCCGGTGCGGTTGTCGTATCCGGTGGGCGCGAGGTCCAGCGCGGTGCCGGTCAGGGCGGTCCTGATCTCGGCGTTGGTCAGGCCCGGGTTGCCGGAGAGGGCCAGGGCGGCGATGGCGGCGGCGTGCGGTGCGGCCGCCGAGGTGCCGAAGAACGGGGCGAAGTCGGCGATCGACGTGGTCACGCCGTCCGCCGCGGTGATCTGCGGCTTGGCGCGGACGGTGCCGCCGGTCGAGGAGAAGTCGCCCGGGGTGATCGGGGTGCCGTCGGCGTTGTAGAAGATCCGGCGCGGGCCGTCGGAGGTGAACCGTTCCGGCTGGGACTGGCGGGTGTGCAGGTTCGGGTACGGCCCGGCCGGGTTGGGCGGGTCGCCTGCCTCCAGGTCGAAGGGCAGCGGCTCGGCCGCCGGGGTGGCGGCGACCGCGAAGGCCTGCTCGGCGGCGCTGTGCCCGCGCAGCACACCGGGTGTCGAGAAGCCGGTGAACCGGCCGCGGAAGATGCTGAGCTGCAGGTATCGGTCGGCTCCGGCGAACTTCACGACGGCGAGTTTCTGGCCGGTGCCGGATCCGGTGGCGAGGATCTCGAACGGGTCGTCGTCGCCGTCCTGCACGTCCTGGGAGAACCCGGTGACGTTGCCGGCCCGGTCGAGCACGTACAGGTCGTAGTCGTTGGCCGAACCTTCGAGCGGGTCGGCCCACCACAGGGTCGTCACGCGTCCGGCGCTGTTCGGGGTGAGGCCGTTGAACTCCTGCACGCCCGTACCCGGGTCGAAGTCGTGGGCGTCACCGGCGATCTTGCCGATGCCCCGGCCGGAGTCGACGAAGTCGCCCTCCCAGTTGCCGGAGGTGCCGTCGAGGGTGTTGCCCTCGTTGCCGGCCGAGCTGAAGTAGTAGGCGCCGTCGGCGGTGACGTCGTTGACCGCCTGCGCCGGAAGACCGTCCTGGAACGGGCTCTCGTGGTAGTACACGACATCGTCGACGATGATGTCGCACCCGGCGGTGAATCGCAGCGCCCGGATGTTGTCGGCGAAGCTGACCTCACTGGTGAAGGCGGTGGCAAAACCCAACTGCGCATTGGGTACGAGGTCGTGAATGATTTCGAGCATCGCGGTGCCCTCGTCGCCGGAGCCTTCCTGACCGGTGAGCACGTCGACGTCGGCGGGCAGGTCGCCGGTGGACTGGGACTGGGCGAGGGAGTCGACGCCGTCGGAGAGGGCGCAGACCTTCACGCCGGTTCCGGTGACCTTGTAACGGGTCCGTGCCGTGTCGGCGGCGTGGGTCCGGTCGCCCTCGGAGATGACCGAGCCCTGGTTGACGGCGGCCGCTCTCGGTGCGGCCGCTTTCTGCAGGGCGGTCTCGATCCGGGCCACCTTGGCGCCCTTGGACTCAGGTTCGGGTACGGCCTTCGGGTCTTGTTGATGCCCGCTGATCAGGCCGTGTTTCAGGTTGACGGTGGTGACGTCTTTCCAGCCCGCGATGGTGGTGATCGAGGTGAGCGGTGCCTCGACCAGGACGGTTCCGGTCTCGGGTGACGGGTATCGGATCCCGGCGCCGACGCCGCGGAGCCTGTCGATGAGGTCGTCGCCCACCTTCTCGGCGTGGACTTCGATCTCGGTGGTGCCGGACTTGGTGACCTCGACGCCCGTGTCGAGCCTCGGCAGGGCGCCCGTGGTCACCTTGTTGTTGCGTTTGCGCAGCTCGATCGCGAGCCGGCTGTCGAGTTTGCGCTCCGCCGAGGTCATCGACTTCTTGAGCTGCTGGAGTGCGGCGATCTGGGCGTACGCGCTGGTTGCCGGATCTGCCGGTGCTTGAGCGTTGACACCGGGCGTGGCCAGGCCGACGACGGTCACGCCGGCCGTGAAGATCACCATTGAGCGCTTGAGTACATTCAATGCCGAGCCCCCATACTGACATCCATCGATTTGATGTTCATGGATGTTAGTCGCGTGTGGACCGACGGTCGACATCCCAAAAAATGTCGTAGGGCGGTGCCATGCTGTCGGCGAACGGGGGAGGTTCGGTCGTGGACGGCTTCGTGAAACTCTTCGTGGACTACTGCCAATACGTCGTGCACGCTTCCGGCGACGCGTCCGGCGTGGGGATCTACAAGATCGGCGACGGCCTGGTGCATCCGGGCGGGCCGACGGTGCTCACCGGGTTCTGCGGGACGCACACCGGCTGGATCGAGGCGCGGGCCCGAGTGCTCGACGGCGAGCCCGAGGTGCTGCCGCTCGACGAGTGGGACGCGGTCAGTGAGGCGACGCTGTGGTGTCCGAGCGGGCGGTTCTCGGTGCGCGGGCTGATGGGTGGTTCGGCGCCTGAGCTGAGCGGGATCGCGGTTCCGCGCGGGCTGATCCGGGTGCGGGTGCATGCGCGGGATCGGCTGCACGAGACGGTTCGGGGGGAGGGGATCCGCCCGAGCAGCACGAGGTTCTGGTGTGGCCGGTTGACGAGGACGCCGGGTGGCGCACGGTGATCGATGACCGGGAGCGGTTCTGGGAGCAGAAACCGGGGGAGGCGGCCGCGGAGTTGATGGTCGGGCTGCTGACTCAGGCCGACGACGGCCACACCTTGAACTGGTCGTGGGCCCGCGCCGGCGAGCCGATCTTCCCGGCGCCGCTGACCACCCTGCCGGACGACGAGACCAGCATTGTCCGTTTGCTGGTCAGCCCGGATGGGACCCGTTTGGGCGTACGGAATGAAGGGGTTCCGGGTCGTCTTGCCGTGACCCTCGGGCTTGTCTGGGATCATCTGCTCGACTGTCTTGAGTCCGGTGCCGACCCGGCGCCGTGGGAGGCGAAACTGCAGGCCACGGCGGCTGAGGCGCGTGAGCGGGCCGAGCATCAGCGTCAGGTCGCCGATGATCGGGAGGCGCGGGCCTGGGGTGGCGCCAAACCCACCGAGCGGCTGCGGGAGCTGGACCGGCAGACGCATGCGCGCCCGCTCGCCGTTCTTGACCGCGCGCTGCTCGATCGCCTGGCCGCGCTGCCTGCCGCTCGTCAGAGGGAGGTGGCGATGTGGGCGGCCCGGCGTGCCGTCGAGAATGCCGGCCTCGACCGGGCCGGCTGGGTGGCCGACATCCTCGCCCTGATCGAAACCGGTCAGCCACTGCCGCCGTGGCTCACCGATGACTATGGACAGGCCGCGTTCCGGCGGCTCTTCACCGATCCGGACCTCCCGCACACCCTGATCACGTTGCCGAACGGGCAGCCCGACTTCCTGCAGATGTCCGTGGCGTTCCCGGCCCTGACCGGATTGGGTCATCAGGATCCACTGGCCGCGGCGATCGAGGCGGTCTACGGGGCTGCCATCAGCCACGGCCACGAGCACGCACGATTCCTCCGTGAGGCCCACGTGATGGTCGGCGAAACAGGGGACATCGATGAGCGCGGGTGACCGGTACGGTGCTGGGGGTGACCGGCCAACGGGTGGTGAGCGACGACGAGGTGACCCGCGCGGGGTGCCACTTCTTCCTGCGGCACGGCACCATCACCATGGACGATCTGGCGGCCGCCATGTGCGTCAGCCGCGCCACGCTGTACCGGGTGACGCACGGCCGCGACCGCCTCCTCGGCGATGTGCTGTGGCGCCTCGCGGAGCGGATGCTCGCCGAGGCCGTGCGCCGCCGCACCTGCGACGGTGTGGACGGTGCCCTCGAGGTCACCCAGCGGTTCACCGGGTGGCTGCGTGCCGACGAGTCGTTCCGCCGGTTCATCGCGACCGAGCCGGACGTCGCGGCGCGGATTCTGCTGACCTACGCCGGTGGGGTGACCGGCCGGGTCGTCACGGCCCAGCAGGAAATCTTCAAGGAGGTCGGACTGGACAACGCGAGCGCCGACCTCGCGTACCTGTATGTGCGCATCATCGAATCGGCGCTCTACTCGGAGCTGGTCTCCGGACACAGTGCTGATCTTGGCGTGGCCGAACGCGCAGCGAGGACACTGCTGCTGACGGGTTGTTGAGACAGCCGTCGCAGCTTTGTTGTTAATCATGGTGTAACGCATAGAGGGCTGCATATGGTGCGGCGATGCCCACACCCGCCCCGCGGTCGCGGCACTGGCAATGGCTGCTGGTACTGCCGACCGTCGCGCCGCTGCTCACGCCGTTCGCGAACCGGCTCGAACCGACGCTGATCGGCGTCCCGTTCTTCTTCTGGTACCAGATCGCGTGCGCGGTGTTCGCCATCGTGATCATCACGGCGGTCTACCTGGCGACCCGCGAGGACAACCGTGAGTGACCGCCACGTCGAGGTCGGCGTCTTCCTCGCACTGATGGCCGTGGTGGTGGTTCTCGGGTTCGGCGCGGCGCGCTGGCGCGCCTCGGAAGATCCGCAGACGCTGGAGGAGTGGGGTGTCGGCGGACGCTCGTTCGGCAACTGGGTGACCTGGTTCCTGATCGGCGGGAGCATGTACAGCGCGTACACGTTCATCGCCGTGCCCGCGCTCACCTACGGCGTCGGCGCGATCGGATACTTCGCCGTGCCGTTCGCGATCGTCACGACACCGCTGACGTTCCTGTTCACCACCCGCGCCTGGTCGGTGGCGCGCCGGCACGGATTCGTCACGCACAGCGAGTTCGCGTCCGCGAGGTTCGGCTCACCCGGCCTGGGTGCCGCGGTCGCGGTCACCGGGATCCTCGCCACCATGCCGTACGTGGCCGTGCAGCTCCTGGCCCTGCAGGCCGTGCTGCGAACGGTCGGCTTCGGCGGCGAATGGCCGATGCTGGCAGCCGTCGCCGTGGTGTCGATCTGCACGTTCCGCTCCGGCCTGCGCGCGCCCGCCCTGCTCTCGGTCGTCAAAGACATCCTGATGGCGTGGATGCTGCTGACCGCGGTGCTCATGGTCGCGATGTACGGCGGCTGGGATCGCACCTTCCGCGTCGCCGGCGAACACTTCGCCGCGACTCCGTCGCCGGCCGACGGCCTGCTCCTGCCGCAGGTCGGCCACCTCGGCTTCCTCACCCTGGTCATCGGCTCAGCCCTGGCGGTCTTCGCCTATCCCCACGCGCTGGTCGGCATGCTCGCGGCCAAAGACCGGGCGACGGTACGCCGGAACGCCGCGGCGCTCCCCGTCTACTGCATAGCTCTGGCGTTGATGGCGCTGCTCGGCTTCTTTGCGTTGTCACGAGGGGTGACGCCGGTCGACGGTGACCTGAACACCGTCATTCCGCGGCTCATCCACGAATACTTCCCCAGCTGGTCGGCGGGGATCGCGTACGCGGGGCTGAGTGTGGCCGCGCTGATTCCGGCGGCGGTCATGTCGATCGCCGCGGCGAACGCGTTCACCCGCAGCCTGTTCCGGCCCTATCTGCGCCCGGACGCCACGCCGGCCACGGAAGCTCGGGTGAGCCGGTGGGTGTCGCTGATCGTCAAGTTCGGTGCTGCGGCGCTGATTCTCGCGGTGGATCCGGCGTACTCGGTGGAGCTCCAGCTCATCGGCGGTGTGGTCATCCTGCAGACGATCCCGGCGGTTTTCATCGGACTGCTGACCGGGTGGTTCCACCGGGTCGGGTTGATCGCTGGTCTGCTGGCCGGCCTGGGTGTCGGGGTCGGGATGCTCTACGACATCCCCCGGGCCGACGGGACCGGCCACTTCGGCGGGTCGAGTTGGTCGGTGAGCTTCCTCGGCTTCGGGCCGGGCACGACGGTGTACGTCGGGGTGGTCGCACTGGCGGTCAACCTCGTGGTCGCCGTCGGGCTGACGCTGGTCCTGCGGGCGTCGGGGGTGGCGGCCGGCGTCGACGCGACCCACCCGGACGACTACCTCGCCGACGCGGGGGACGCGAAGCTGAAGCGCCTCGACGGCCTGATCGACGGATTGCCGCGCAAGCCGCTCTCGGTTGACGGGCGGGGTGCCCATACGGCCGGCGCGGTGCGGACCCGCGAGGCGGAGCCGGCGCTGCGGAGCGGCTCGGCGGCGCCGGAGTCGTTGTCGCAGTCGGGGCCGGGGCCTGGGTCTGGGTCTGGGTCGGTTCCCAGTGTTCCGGTTCCGCGTGACGCGGAGGGGTTCCCGAGGGAGTTGGGTGCCTTTTCGCGGGAGGCGAGTTCTTTCTCGCGGGATTCGAGTTGGCTGCCTCCGGACTCGGGGTGGCCGCCGCGGGGTGGCTCAGGCCGGCCTCCGGGCGACGAGCCCGATGACATCCGAGCCACGACGACGCGGTAGCCCCGAGCCCGCAAGCCGGCTTCCGGCCGGCTTGTGCTTACGGTCGTGTTTTCGGCGTTCGAGCGACCGTAAGCGCGAGCCGGTGAGGAACCTGCCCTCGGGTCAGTGGGGTGTGCGGTGGGGGGCCAGGACTCGGTTGATGCGGTCGGCCAGCCAGGGGCCGAGCTCGCCCGTGCCGTCGATCGCCCAGGTGAGCTGGGCTCCGGAGTAGACCGCGTACAGCGTGTCGGCCAGGTCCGCCGCGTCGTCGATCTTCAGCTCGCCGGCGACGGCTGACTCCTCGATCAGGGCCACCAGCTGGGCGCGTAACGCTCGGCTCTGGGCCACCGAGTGGGTGTGCAGGACCTCGTCGGTGAGGTCCAGCTGGAGGAACGCCAGGTTGTTGGCCATGCCCTCGCGGGTGGTGATCGGGGCGGTGAAGGCGATCAGGCCGTCGCGCAGGGCATCCAGAGGGCCGGCGCCGCCTGCCCGGGCCTGCTCGAAGGCGGCGCCGACCGAGCCCGCCTCGCGGGTGGCGAAGGCGACGAGCAGGCCGTGCTTGGAGCCGTACCGCTGGGTGAGCGCGGGCGGGGTCAGCCCTGCTCTGCGGGCGACGGCGGCCAGCGTCAGGCCGGCGGGTCCGACCTCGGTGACGGTGTCGGCGACCGCCTGGAAGACCTCGTCGTCGCTGACCATGCGTGGGCGTCCCGTCATACCGGGCATCCTAGTTCCCGCTTTACTTTACGAACGTACATAAAGTAATTTGGCGACGTGACCCTTCTGCTGCTCTGCGCTGCACAGGCGATGCTGATCATCGACGTCGTGGTGGTGAACGTGGCCGTCCCCGCGATCCGCGCCGACCTCGGCATCCCCGACGAGCGGATCGTGCTCGTCGCGATCGCCTACACCCTCACGTTCGGCAGTTTGCTGATCGTTTTCGGACGGGCCGGGGATCTCTTGGGGCGGCGGCGCCTTTTTCTGTACGGGTTGTCGCTGTTCACCGTCGCCTCTTTCGCCACGGGTCTGGCGCAGAGCGAGTGGCAGTTGCTCGCCGCCCGGGCCGCGCAGGGTGTCGGCGCGGCGATGGTCGCCCCGGCCGCGCTGGCGCTGCTGACGACGGCGTTCGCCGAGGGCGCCGGCCGCAACCGGGCGCTCGGGTACTGGGGTGCCGTCGGGTCGGCCGGCGCGATCGGCGGTCAGCTGCTCGGCGGGCTGATCACCAGCACGCTCGGCTGGCGCTGGATCTTCCTGATCAACGTGCCGATCGGCGTGGCCGTGATCGCCGCCGCCCGCTGCCATCTGACCGAGAGCCGAGCTCGTGACAGAACACCGCTTGACCTGCGTGGCGCTGTTCTGCTGGCCGGCGGTCTGGCCTCGGCGATTCTGGCGCTCACCGTGAGCCCCTGGCTCGCCGTCGTCGCCGTCGTTCTTCTGGCAGCGTTCGCCGTGGCGGAGCGGCGGCATCCGGATCCGATCCTGGACGCGACCCTGCTGCGTACCGCCGCCGTCGGCCGGGCCAATCTCCTGCTTGCCGTCAATGCGGGGGCACTCGGTGCGACGCTGTTCTTCACGACGATGTACCTCCAGGAGATCCTGGGCTATCCAGCTGTCCTGGTCGGGCTGGCGTTCGCCCCGGTCACCCTGGTCGTCCTGATCGTCTCGCCGCGGGCCGGTGCGCTGGTCAGCCGCTTTGGTCCCCGTGCGCTGCTGACCTGGGGTTTCCTGTTGCTGGCCGCCGGGATGTTCCTGCTGGCGCGCCTGCCTGCCGACGGCAGCTACCTTCGGGATGCCCTCGTACCGCTGCTGCTGGTCGCTCTCGGGAGCGGTCTGTCCTACGCCCCGATGTTCGTCGCCGGCACCACCGGCGTGCCCGGCGACCGCCAGGGCGTGGCGTCCGGCCTGCTCAACTCGGCGCAGGAACTCGGCGCAGCCACCGGCCTCGCCCTACTCGGCGCACTAGCGGCAGCAACAGCGGCAGCAGCAGCAACAGCGGCGGCAGCAACAACAGCGGCACCGGCGGCAGGGACAGCGGCGGCGGCCGGATACCGGATCGGGCTGCTTGCGGCCGGTGCTGCGATGCTCGCCTGCCTGCCACTGATCCGAGGAATTCCTGCTAGATCGACAAGTGCACATCGGACGCACTGATCGTGCACTGACGATTGGTCTGCTCCTCTCATCAAGAAACTTTGACGAGGGGAACAGCCATGACCGACCCGCAGCTTCGCGACGTGCCGATCGGCATCAGCGCCACCGGTAGCCGGACCGAATTCGACAGCATGGGGGACGTCGACGTTCCCGCCGGGCACTACTGGGGCGCGCAGACCCAGCGTTCCCTCATCCACTTCTCGATCGGCGACGACCACATGCCGATCGAGGTCTACCACGCGTACGGGTACGTCAAGAAAGCATGTGCCCTGGTCAACGAGGCGGCCGGCCGGCTGCCCGAGTGGAAGGCCGCCGCGATCGTGCGGGCCGCCGACGAGACGATCGACGGCAAGCTGGACGCCGAGTTCCCGCTGTACGTGTGGCAGACCGGCTCCGGCACCCAGTCCAACATGAACGTCAACGAGGTCCTCTCCAACCGGAGCATCCAGCTGCTCGGCGGTGACCTCGGCAGCCAGCACCCGGTCGGTCCGAACGACGACGTCAACATGGGACAGAGCAGCAACGACACGTTCCCCACGGCGATGCACGTCGCGGCCGTACGGATGCTCGACGACGTCCTGCTGCCCAAGGTCGAGGCGCTCACCGAGGCCATCGAGGCGAAGGCGCAGCAGTGGGACTCGATCGTCAAGATCGGGCGTACCCACCTGGAGGACGCGGTCCCGCTGACCGTCGGTCAGGAATGGTCCGGGTACGCGGCCCAGCTGCGCGCCTGCATCGCCGAGATCCGCCACGTCCGGGAGGGACTGCTCGAACTCGCCGTCGGCGGCACCGCGGTCGGCACCGGCCTGAACGCGCCGAAAGGCTTCTCGAAGGACGTCGCCGCCAAGATCGCTGAGCTGCTCGGGAAGCCGTTCGTGACGGCACCGAACAAGTTCGCGGCGCAGGGCTCGCTCGACCCGATGGTGCGGGCCAGCGCCGGGCTGCGCGGCCTCGCCGTCGCCCTCATGAAGATCGCCAACGACATGCGCTGGCTGGCGTCCGGCCCGCGGACCGGGTTCGCGGAGTTGCTGCTGCCGCAGAACGAGCCGGGCTCCTCGATCATGCCGGGCAAGGTGAACCCGACACAGTGCGAGGCGATCGTGATGATCGCGATCCAGGTGCTCGGTGACGACTCGGCGATCGCGTTCGCCGGCTCGCAGGGCAACTTCGAGCTGAACGCGATGCGCCCGGTGATCATCAACAACTTCCTGCACTCGGCGCGGATCCTCGCCGACGGCTGCGAGAAGTTCCGCACGTTCTCGGTCGAGGGAACGCAGGTCAACGAGAAGAAGGTCGCCGAGTACGTCGCGGAGAGCGTGATGCTGGTGACCGCGCTGAGCCCGGTCATCGGGTACCAGAACTCCGCGCACATCGCCGAGTCGGCCATCGCCGAGGGGACCACGCTCAAGGAGGCGGCGCTCGCCTCCGGCAAGGTTGACGAGGAGACCTTCGACAAGATCGTCAACCCGCTCGCCATGGTCGGCGACGGCGTCGAAGGGGCCTAGGCACACCATGGATGACGGCCTCCTCACCGCCGCCGCGGTGCTGCACGCCAACGGCAACGAGACCGAGGATTCGATCACGGCGGTGAAACGGGCCGGCGCGGCGCTCGGCCACCCGCTGACCCCGGAGTTCACCTGGGACACAGCGGCCCTGAGACCAGTGGAAAGCATCAAGGCAACGCCGCTGTCGATCAACATGGCCCGGGTCGAGGCCACCACGCAGGCCATCGACGATCTGGAAAACCAGCGGGTCACGCCCGAGGGCTTCGCGGATCGGGTACGCCAGGCCCGCGACCTGCCCGCCGCCGGAACACTGCTGTTCACCCTGGCCGCCGTGGTCGGCGCGGGCGGGCTGGCCGTCATCTTCGGCATCCGGCACTGGCCGGCTCTGCTCGCCGTCTGCGCCGCGGCGGGGCTCGGCGCCCTGCTGCGGCGCGGGCTGGGCAGATACGGCGCCGGCGCGGTCGCCCAGGCCTTCGCGGCCGCCCTGCTCGCCGGGGTGATCGGCGCGATCGCGGTACGCCTGAATCTCAGCTCCGACCTGCGCCTGGTCGTCGTCTGCCCGTGCATGGTGCTGGTACCCGGCCCGCACCTGCTCAACGGCGCCCTCGACCTCGCGGCCATGCGGCTGCGGCTCGGCACGACCCGGCTGATCTACGCCGGGCTGATCCTGCTGGGCATCTCGGCCGGCCTGCTCATCGGCCTCGCCCTTGGTGGCGAGTCGTTGCCGGCGACCGCGCCGGGCCGGGAGATCTCCTGGTGGCTCGACGCCCTCGCGGCCGGCGTGGTCGCGCCCTGTTACCTGATCTTCTATTCGGCGCGGCTGCGGATCGCCGCCTGGTCGGCCGCCGTCGGCGCGCTGGTCCACGCGGTGCGCTGGTACGCCCTCACCGTCTGGCACGTCAACCTGGCGATCGGCGCCGGAATCGCCTGCCTGCTGGCCGGGGTGCTGCTCATCCCGGTGGCGCGCCGGTACCGCGTACCCTTCGCAGCCGTCGGCTTCGCCGCGGTGGTCTGCCTGATTCCCGGGGTCTATGTCTTCCGGGCCGCGAGTGCGCTCGCGCAGCTCGCGTTCGCCAAGGGTGACGCCGCCGCGCTGCTGGTAACCGGTGCGCAGGACGCCGCGACCGCCGTCGTCATCCTCCTTGCCATGGTCATCGGCCTGCTGCTGCCGATCACCGCCTGGCGTCTGATCAACAACCGCAAGGGCGCGTCATGACCACCAGACAACTGACCACCGGCCTGCTCAGCCTCATCGCCGGCCTCTCCGACTGCCTCGGATGGCTGCTGCTGCACGGCGTCTTCACCGCACACATCACCGGCAACCTGGTGGTCTTCGTCGCCGACGTGGCCCGGGGACGCACCCCGGATCTCGGCCCGCTGCTCACCATCCCGGTGTTCATCCTGGCGACAGCCGCGGCGACCCTGCTGGCGTTGCGCTTCCACGAGGACCTCGCGGTCCAGCGGTGGCTGCTGTGCGGGCAGACCGTGCTGCTGATCGCGGCCGCCCTGTCCGGCGCGAACCTGGCGACGCTGCTCCTCGCGGTCTGCGCGATGGCCCTGCAGAACTCGCTGCTGCACCTGCTCGTGGCACCGGCGCCGTCCACGGCGGTGATGACCGGCAACGTCGTCTCGGCGACGATCGCCCTGGTCAGGCTCGCTGTCGCCAGAGGTGACCGGCAAGCGGCGGCCACCGCGTTCGGCAACACCTGGCCGCTGCTCGCCGGCTTCACCATCGGCTGCGTCCTGGCCGGGGTGACCGCCAACGCGATCGGTAACACCGCCTGGTTCATCCCGGCAGCGGTGTCCCTGGCGACGACCGTATGGCTGTGGACGCGGCCGGCAGGCGGAACCCGATGAGCGCCGCCGGTGCGTGGGCGCCGCTGCGCCGCCCGGTGTTCCGCGTGGTGTGGATCGCCGCCTTCATCGCCAATGTCGGCACCTGGATGCAGACCGTCGGCGGCCAATGGCTGCTGCTCGAACAGCACAGCTCCAGCCTGCTGGTCTCCCTCGTGCAGAGCGCCTCCAGCCTGCCGGTTCTCCTGCTGGTCATCCCGGCCGGTGTGGTGGCCGACTTCCTCGACCGGCGGCGGCTGCTGCTCGCGGCGCAGGCCGTCCAGGCCGTACTCGCCGGGCTGCTGGCGGTGCTCACCGCGGCCGGGCACACCTCACCGGAGCTGCTGCTGGCCTTCACGTTCCTGCTGGGCTGCGGCGCTGCGGTCCAGCTGCCCGCGTACCAGTCCTTCGTCTCGGATCTGCTGCCTCGTACCGAGGTCGGTCAGGGCGCGACGCTCAGCTCGCTCGGCGTCAATCTGGCCCGCGCGGTCGGTCCGGCGATCGCCGGTCTTCTCCTCGCCCACCTGGGCGTTCCCTGGCTCTTCGCGCTCAACGCGCTCTCCTTCGTCCTCTTCGGCGCCGCCCTCGCGGCCACCCCTTCCCAAAGATCAAAAGCCACTTCAGGGGTACGCGCAACGAGCTGGTCCACTCTCGAAGCCGGTGGCCGTTACGTCACCTACGCCCCGGTGGTCCGCCGGATTCTGCTGCGCCTGGTGATGTTCGCCGTGCCCGCCAACGTGCTCTGGGCCCTGCTCGCCCCGCTGGCCGAACGCCACCTCGGCCTTGGCGCGTCCGGGTACGGCATCCTGCTCGCCGCCGGTGGTGTCGGCGCTGTCGCCGGCGCGCTCCTGCTGCCCCTGGTACGCGACAAGATGTCACCATCGCTGCAGCTCACCGTGGCCGGCGTGGTCTACGGCGCCGGTCTGATCGCCCTGGCGTTCTCCCGCAACCTGATCGAGGCGTCGATCATCCTGCTGCCCGTCGGCGTGGCCTGGATCGCGGTGATCGCCGGCCTGAACGCCGCCACCCAGGCGTTCCTGCCCGACTGGGTCCGCGCCCGCGCCCTGTCGGTGTACCAGATGGTGCTGTTCGCGACGTTCGCCGGCAGTGCCGCCGCCTGGGGTGTCGTCACCACCTGGATCGGCCTCGGCACCACGTTCGCCGTCGCCGGATTGCTGCTGCTCGCGACCACGGTGGCCGGGTTGTGGCTGCCGCTGCACCGCACCGACATCGGCGACCGGACCGCTGTCCCGTACGACACCTCGCCGGCGAAGGAGAGTGCCGGCTCCGACGATCCGCTGGAGATCGTCGTCCGCTATCACGTGTCCCCGGAGCACCTGGAGGACTTCCTCGAAGCGATCGAGAACCTGCGCACCAGCCGCCTGCGCATCGGCGCGACGCACTGGGCGCTGCTGCGTGACGCGGCCGATCCGGCGCTGCTGACCGAGCGGTACCGGGTGGCGTCCTGGGCGGACCACCTCGATCAGCACGAGCGCCGGCTCACGCCGTTCGACCGGCAGGTGGAGCAGCGTGTCGACGACCTCGCCGACGCCGTCGAGCCGGCGCGGCACCTGGTCTTCGTACCCGTCCCGCACCGGGTGGCCGCCGCGCGAGAGTGAGAAAACATCCCTCTGGTTTGTCTCGGTTCCTGAAGTTACCTTCCGGTAACCGCACGGTTTCCCATCGATTTCGATGACTGAAAACCGAGTCAGTGGAGGGCACATGTCCGGTCGTTTCCGCATGTCCGTAGCGATTCTCGCCGCAACCGTCGCCGCCACGACGGTTGCGGCGGTCCCGGCGCAGGCCGCTGTTTCCCGGGGGATCACGATCCCCGCGTTCTACGACCCGCCGGCAGACCTGCCCGCGGCCGACGGCACGCTGATCCGCACCCAACCGCTCAAGCTCGCTCTCTCCTTGCCCGGCATCACCGGCACCCTGCCCGGCAGCGCGACCCGGATCATGTACAAGTCGACCGACGCGGGCGGCGGCCCGGTCGCCGTCACCGGTGCCTACATCGAGCCGGCCGCCGCCTGGCGTGGTTCCGGATCGCGGCCGCTGGTCGTGCTCGCGCCCGGGACCATGGGCCAGGGCGACCAGTGCTCGACCTCGCTCGCGCTGGAGAAGGGCCTGATCCTCGGCATCGGTCAGGAACGTTCGACGGTGTCGATCGGGTACGAGATCCTGGCGATCTAC
Organism: Actinoplanes lutulentus; assembly: GCF_003259845.1. Classification (GTDB taxonomy): domain Bacteria; phylum Actinomycetota; class Actinomycetes; order Mycobacteriales; family Micromonosporaceae; genus Actinoplanes; species Actinoplanes lutulentus. The sequence continues at coordinate 215,552 of NZ_QLMJ01000017.1, read as the reverse complement.
CGGCTGCTCGCCAAGGGCATCGCGGTGGTGCAGACCGACTACCCGGGACTCGGTACGACGGACCGGCTGCACACCTACGTCGGCCGCGTCGACTCCGGGCATGCCGTGCTCGACGCCGCCCGCGCCGCCAAGAAGCTGACCGGCACCTCGGTCACCGCGGCCTCGGCCGTCGGACTCTACGGGTACAGCCAGGGCGGCGGCGCTGTCGCGTCGGCCGCCGAGCTGCAGCCGACGTACGCGCCCGACGTCAAGCTCACCGCGACGTACGCCGGTGCGCCGCCGGCCAACCTGATCGACGTCGTCGCCGCGATCGACGGCACCGAGCTGGTCGGCGCGCTGGGCTGGTCGATCAACGGGTTCACCCAGACCGTGCCGGCGCTGAAGCCGCTCGTCGACTCCTACCTCAACGACGCCGGCCGGGCCGCGCTCGCGGATCTGTCCACCATGTGCGTCGGCGACGCGCTCTTCGGGTACGCGAACAAGCGCAGCACCGGGTGGACCAGGAGCGGTCAGTCGCTGGCGTCGATCATCGCGGCCGAACCCGTCCTGAAGGCCGCCATCGGCGATCAGCTGATCGGCACCCGCAAGCCGGTCGGCGTGGTCCGGGTGGCCACCGGGGTGAGCGACAACCTGGTCGCCCACGGCCAGGCGCGCACTCTCGCCGCCGACTGGTGCCGGCGCGGTGGAAAGGTCGTCTACGACCCGATCCTGCTCGCCGACTCGGGCAGCCCGCTGCTGAACCATTTCGGTCCGCTGCTCACCGACCAGGGCACCGCCGTCGACTGGCTCACCCTGCGGCTCGCGGGCGTCCCGGCGATCTCCAACTGCGCGCTGCTGCCGGTTCTGTTGTAGGGGCGCGGCAACGCTCCTCCGCCTGAGCGGGTCGTCACGGCACTTGTCGTGACGACCCGCTCTGCTTTGTGCGTACCCAAGGGGCTTGATCTGGGTCTTGATCTTGGGCTCGCAAAGTATCGATCGCAGTCGTTGACGAACTGGTGACGCATCTGAAACATTGAATGCCCCTTGCTGAAAGAACTTGGCAAGGAGCCGGAAATTTGTTCCAAGAGCGTCGCAATATCTCAGCACCGTCTTCCCCCGCTCCCGCCCCGCACAGGACGGAACCCATGAGACGCAGCAGATTCCTCGCCGCGGTCGTCGCGGCCGGCATGATCGTCCTCGGCATGTCGCCGCCGGCAGCGAACGCCGCCGGACCCAACCTGGCCGCCGGCAAAGCCGCCTCCGCCAGCGGATCCCTCGGCGCGCAACCCGCCTCCGCCGTCACCGACGGTAACCAGCAGAGTTATTGGGAGAGCCCGAACGGATCATTCCCGCAATGGGTGCAGGTCGACCTCGGCGCCACCGCCACGGTCGACCAGGTGATCCTCAAACTGCCGCCGGCGACCGCGTGGGCCACCCGCACGCAGACGCTGAGCGTGCAGGGCAGCACGAACGGATCCAGCTTCAGCACGCTCTCGGCCTCGGCCGGCCGGGTCTTCGACCCGGCGACCGGCAACACCGTCACCATCGGTTTCACCTCGGCGAGCGTCCGGTACGTGCGGGTCAACGTCACCGCCAACACCGGCTGGCCGGCGGGCCAGCTCGCCGAGTTCGAGGTGTACGGCCCGAGTGGCCCCGTCGATCCCGACCCCGATCCTGACCCGCCGACCGGCTCGAATCTGGCGCTGAGCAAGCCGATCGAGGCGTCGTCGTCGACGTTCAACTTCGTGGCAGCGAACGCCAACGACACCAGCGTGAGCAGTTACTGGGAGTCCACCGGCTTCCCGTCCACACTCACCGTGAAGCTGGGCGCCGACGCCTCCCTTACCGGCGTCGTCGTCAAGCTGAACCCGGACGCGGCCTGGGGTGCGCGTACCCAGAACATCCAGGTCCTCGGCCGGGCCGGAACCGCCACCGGTTTCACCGAGCTGAAGGCCCGCGCGGACTACGGCTTCAACCCGTCGACCAACCAGAACACCGTCACGATTCCGGTCAGCGGCAGCGCGTCGGACGTACGGCTGCAGTTCTTCAGCAACACCGGCGCGCCCGGTGGGCAGGTCGCCGACTTCCAGGTGATCGGCGCCTGGGCGCCGAACCCGGACCTGGTCGTCACCTCGGCCACCTGGACACCGGCGGCGCCGAGCGAGACCAGCGCGATCACGCTGTCCGCGGTGGTCCGCAACTCCGGCACGGCCGCGTCCGCCGCCACCAAGCTGGACTTCCGGCTCGGCGGAACCGTCGCCGGCACCGCCGACGTCCCGGCCCTGGCCGCGGGTGCCGCGGCGACCGTCACCGCCAGTGCCGGTACGAAGGCGCAGGGCAGCTACACCGTGTCGGCGGTCGTCGACCCGGCGAACACCGTCGCCGAGACGAACAACGACAACAACACGTTCACCGCGTCCTCGCAGCTGGTGGTCAGCCAGGCGCCCGGACCCGACCTGCAGGTCACCGCGATCAGCAACACCCCGGCGAACCCGGCGGCCGGCGCCGCGGTGAGCTTCACCGTCGCGGTCACCAACCGGGGTACGAGCGCAGCCGGCGCCAGCACCACCCGGCTGGTCGTCGGCAGCACCACGCTGACCGGCGCGACTCCGGCGATCGCGGCCGGGGCGACCACGACCGTCACCATCGGCGGCACCTGGACGGCCACCAGCGGCGGAGCCACCGCCACCGCGACGGCCGACTCCGCGGGTACGGTCGCGGAGACCAACGAGAACAACAACGTCCTGACCAAGTCGATCGTCGTCGGACGTGGCGCCGCGGTGCCGTATACGTCTTACGAAGCCGAGGCCGCTCGTTACCAGGGAACCCTCGTTCAGACCGACCAGCTGCGCACGTTCGGCCACACCAACTTCGGTACGGAATCCTCCGGCCGCCAGTCGGTACGGCTCAACAGCACCGGGCAGTTCGTCGAGTTCACCTCCACGAACCAGGCGAACTCCATCGTGGTGCGTAACTCGGTGCCGGACTCCGCGAGCGGCGGCGGTCAGGACGCCACGATCAGCCTGTACGTCAACGACGTCTTCAGCCGCAAGCTGACCCTGTCGTCGCGTAACAGCTGGCTGTACGGCACCACCGACGACACCGAGTCGCTGTCCAACACACCCGGACCGGACGCCCGCCGGCTGTTCGACGAGTCGCACGCTCTGCTGGCGTCGTCGTACCCGGCCGGCACCCGCTTCAAGCTGCAGCGCGACGCCGGTGACTCGGCGGCGTTCTACATCATCGACCTGGTCGATCTGGAGCAGGTGGCGCCCGCCGTCTCGCAGCCGGCCGGTTGCACCTCGATCACCACGTACGGCGCGGTGCCGAACGACGGCGCCGACGACACCGCCGCCATCCAGCGGGCCGTCGCCGACGACGAGAACGGCGTGATCAGCTGCGTCTGGATCCCGGCCGGACAGTGGCGGCAGGAGCAGAAGATCCTGTCGGTCGACCCCACGCGTGGACAGTGGAACCAGAAGGGCCTGCGCAACGTGGTGATCCGCGGCGCCGGCATGTGGCACTCGGTGCTGTACTCCGACACCCAGCCGCAGAACGCCACCGGCGGGATCAACCACCCGCACGAGGGCAACGTCGGCTTCGACATCGACGACAACACCCAGATCTCGGACATCGCGATTTTCGGCAACACGCAGAACCGGGCGAACCGGGGTCATGGTCTGAACGGGCGGTTCGGTCGGAACACCAAGATCAGTAACGTGTGGATCGAGCACGTGAATGTCGGTGCCTGGGTCGGGCGGGATTACTCGGACACCCCTGCTTACTGGAACCCGGGTGACGGGCTCGAGTTCACCGGTATGCGGATCCGGAACACGTTCGCCGACGGGATCAACTTCTCCAACGGGACGCGTAATTCACGGGTGTTCAACTCGTCATTCCGTACCAACGGCGACGACGCGCTCGCGAGCTGGGCGAACCCGTACGTGAAGGACCAGTCGGTGGACATCAACCACGACAACCACTTCCTGAACAACACCATCCAGCTGCCGTGGCGGGCCAACGGCATCGCCATCTACGGCGGGTCGAACAACTCCGCGCAGAACAACCTGATCTACGACACGATGAACTACCCCGGCATCATGCTGGCGACCGACCACAGCCCGCTCGCGTTCGGCGGCACCACGCTGCTGGCGAACAACGGTCTGTACCGCACCGGCGGGGCATTCTGGAACGAGGACCAGGAGTTCGGGGCGATCACCCTGTTCCCCTCGACGAAGGACATCACCGGCGTCACGATCCGCGACACCGACATCGTGGACTCGACGTACGACGGCATCCAGTTCAAGAACGGCGGCGGCAACATGCCGAACGTCGCCATCACCAACGTGAAAGTCGACAAGTCGGTCAACGGGGCGGGGATCCTGGCGATGAGCGGGGCGCGCGGCAACGCGGTCCTCTCCAACGTCACAATCACCAACTCAGCCGACGGCAACATCGTCACCCAGCCGGGCTCGCAGTTCGTGATCAGCGGCAGCTGACACCAGTCAACCCGCGGTGCTCCCGGCTCGAATGAGCCGGGAGCACCGTTCGTCTTCGCCCGGGGGCACCGTTCGTCTTCGACGAGGCCGCCGCCGCTGTCGCGGGGCCGCCGCCGTCTGTCCCATTCTCCCGTGCCGCCGTCGCTGTCCTGGGGCCGATGTTGTCTGTTCCAGGGCCGCCGCGGTCTGTCTCGGGGCCGCCGCCGTTTGTCCCGAAGCCTGGCTGCACAGCACGGCCGCCGCGGCGTCCAGCCAGCAGCCGTGAGCGCCAGCCGGTTCGGGTTGGCTGTACCGGAGGGTCGCCGTGGTGTGCAGCCAGGAGCCGTGAGGGCCAGCCGGTTCGGGATGGCTGTACGGGAGGGTCGCCGTGGCGTGCAGCCAACAGCCGTGAGCGACAGCCGGCTAATCACGACGACCTCGTCAGCGGCGGGTCGCGCGGGTCAGGCGGGTGTGTCGATTTCGGGTTCGATACGCGCCCTAATTCGACACGCACCGGCGGGGCGCTCGCGGCGTGTCGAATTAGGCCTTGGCCCACGGAATACCGGACCTGACCACAGAGCGAGCAGCCCACAGAGCGAGGAGCTTGCAGGTCGAGCCGATCGCAGGGCGAGCCGTAGCTCAGATAGGTCATAGGACTCTCATAAGGTGCCTGAACTACGGCTGGGGGACACAAGCCGTAGACCAGGCACGTCATCGCAGCGCCATAACACGTCCGAGCTACGGCTCGTCCTGCGGCGAGGAAGACCTACGCGATAGAACCCCGCCGGCCCAGGCCCGACAACGGCCTTGTGGGGTGCCGGGCGGACCTCAAGTCGACACGAGTGGCCGGGCTGCGGCGTGTGTGTCGAGTTCGGGTGCGGATCGAACCCGAAATCGACACACCCCTCGCGAGACGGGCGCGGCGACACACTCCGGGGCTGGGCTGGGCTGGGCGACCGGGGTTCCGGCGGCCAGGGCTGCTTGGTCCGAAGGGGTCAGGGGTGCAGGACGTTCATGGCGCGGTCGAGTAGCGCGTTTCGGGAGACAGCGCCGTCGCACGACTCCCAGACCTGCATCGCCGCGTTCAGGCAGGCCAGCGCTGAGGCGACCAGGGCGCGCGGCGCCGGATCCCGGTCGGCGGACAAGCCCGCGGACAGGCTCGCGGGCAGACCGGTAGACAGGCCCTCGGGCAGACCGGCGGGCAGACCGTCGGACGGGCCCGCGGACGGGCCTGTAGGTAGGGCGGTGGGCAAGTCTGCGGCCGCGGCGCCGGAAAGGCGGGTGGCTACCAGGGGGACCAGCAGCTCCTCCCAGCAGCGCTGTTTCTCCCGGTGGCGGGCCTTCATCGTGGGGCTGCCCTCGATCATCCGGAGGAAGGCCAGGGAGCGCTCCGGCGTCTCGGCGTTCATCGTGATGATCGGGTCGAAGGTGTGCCGCAACGACACCCAGGGATGCTCGGTGGCCGGGCGGGCGGCGAAGGCTGCGGCGAGCATTGGCCCGAGGTCTTCGAGCCAGGTCAGGACCACGTCCTCCTTGGTGCCGAAGTACCGGAAGAACGTGGTGCGCGACAGGCCCGCCTCGGCGGCGATCTGCTCGACCGTGGTGTTGTCGCAGCCCTGCTCGGCGAAGAGCCTCGTCGCGATGGCGCTGACCTCGTCACGCATCGCCTGCCGGGTGCGTTCGCGCAGGGACGGCTTCGCCGCTGTGTCCTTCACGACAGGATCTTATCCCGTATCAAAGTGGGACTGAGTACCACTTTGATCTACCGTTCCTAGTGCCGTCGGAAAACGCCGGACAACGCCTGTGAGAAGGAACCGCATGTCGAAGCTGTTCACGCCCCTGAACCTGGGCGCGGTCAACCTGCGCAACCGCATGGTGATGGCCCCGCTCACCCGGCTCCGGGCCGGAGCGCACGGTGTGCCCGGAGATCTGCTGGTCGAGCACTACCGGCAGCGCGCCTCGATGGGTCTGATCGTCACCGAGGGCACCTGGCCGATCCGCGAAGGCCGGACCTGGATCGGCCAGCCCGGCATCGAGACCGCCGAGCAGGTCGAGGGCTGGCGGCGGGTCGCCGACGCGGTGCATGCCGAGGGTGGCGCCATCGTCATGCAGATCATGCACGGGGGCCGGATCTCGCACCCGGAGATCACCGGCACCGGCCGCATCGTCGCGCCCAGCGCCATCGCGGCGCCCGGCGAGGTCCGGCTGCCGGACGACAGCAAGGCCGACCACCCGGTCCCGCACGCGCTGACCGCCGGCGAGATTCCCGGGATCGTCGCCGGATTTGTCGCCGCGGCTCGCAACGCCATCGAGGCCGGCCTGGACGGCGTCGAGATCCACAGCGCCAACGGGTACCTCGTGCACCAGTTCCTCTCGCCGGCGTCGAACACCCGCACCGACGAGTACGGCGGCTCGCCGGCCAACCGGGCCCGCCTCGCCGTCGAGATCCTGACCGCCGTCGCCGGTGCGATCGGCGCCGACCGGACCGGGCTGCGGATCTCGCCTGAGCACAACATCCAGGGTGCGCTGGAGACCGACCCGGCCGACGTCGCCGCGACGTACACCGCGCTCGCCGAGGGTCTCGCGCCGCTGGGCCTGGCGTTCGTCGACATCCTGCACGCCGACCCGGCCGGTGAGCTGGTGCAGAAGGTCCGGCACGCGGCCGCTGCCCCGACGATTGTCAACACCGGCTTCGGTACGCCGACCACCAGGGAGTCCGCGCTTGCCCTGCTCGACGACGGCCTCGCCGAAGCGGTGGCGATCGGCCGCGCCGCTCTGGCCAACCCCGATCTGGTCGCCCGCTGGGCCGGCGACGCGGCGGAGAACGCTCCCGACCCGAGCACGTTCTACGCGCCGGACGCCCGTGGCTACACCGATTACCCGACCCTCTGAACTCAAACGGTTTCGAGGACGGTTTCGAGGATCGCGGCGAGTGGCCGGGGCAGGACGCCTCGGCCGCTCGCCGTTTCGGTGAGCAGTCGTGCGTACCGAAGGTTGCGTCGTGAACTGCTGCGGATGAAGCGGTGCATCTGCGCCTGGAGGTCCTGGCCGCGCCAGGCCGGTTGTTTCTGGAACGAGCGGAACGAACGCAGATCGCGCTCCGCCTCGAAGAGGGCGGTGACGGCGCCGGTGCCGGCCGCGCGGATCAGCTCGTCCTCCAGGTCGTCGGCGCAGACCTGAAAATCGGTCAGCTCGCCGCGGAACAGCTCTTGCTCCTGCAGGTCGCACAGGCCGACGCGTCTCATCCCGGCCGGCAGCATCATCACGAAGCGGCCGATCGCGTGCGCGCCGCCGATCGGCACGATCACGACGCGCTCGGCCGCAAGATCCCGGGAAAGAAAGGTCGCGGCTGTCTCCAGGGCGATCTGGTCGGTGATGCCCTCGACGAGGATGACCGCGGACGCCGACGCGACCCGGGACATGGCGTCGGCCGTCGCCTGCAGTGAGGCGGCGTTGGCGGCGGGCATGCCCGCATCATCGGCCATCGACGACCGTCGGCGAAAGCGAGTTACCCGCCGTAGACCAGCCGCTGGATCGCCTCGGCGATGTCCTCGACGGCGGCTTCCAGATCGGCGTCGCTCGCGTTCGCCAGCTGGGTGTACCGCGCGTCCCGGATCGCGGAGATCATCTCGGCCAGCCGCGGCGCCGCGATGCTGGTCGTGGCCGTTCCGTCCCGCTGGTCGCGGCTGATCTTGTCGGAGGCGCGTTCGTCCTGGCGGCTCTTCACCCGGGTCATGAAGTCGCGCAGCTCGGACGAGGTGGCGACCGCGGTCGGCGCGCACTTCATCACGCCGGCGTGCTCCCGCCACAGATACGCCGACGACCGCAACTGCTCGCGCAACAACTCGCGCGAGGGTCCGTCGCTGTCGAACCAGACGTGCGACGCGCCCAGCGTCTCCCAATACCGCGACATCAACGCGGTCAAAACCGCCCCTTTCGTACGGAAATAGAAGTAGAACCCGGTCCGCGACAGACCAGCCGCCCGTGCGAGATCGTCGATGCTGACCGACTCGTACGGCTGCTCGCCGAAGAGCCGGCGCGCCGCGTCGAGGATCGCGGCCTCGCGCAGGTCACCTTTCGACGGACCGGATCGACGCCGGGTGGACGTTGCCTGAGTCATTCCCGCACCCTACCGATGTGATTCTTGACGCCCGACCAGAAAAGTTGACACGCTGTCGAAAACGAGGTCTAGCATAGCGGACGTGAACCCGTCCCCACGCCCGGCGCTGCTGCTCATAGCCGCCGCGGCCAGCAGTTTCCTGCTGTCGCTGATCCAGTCCATCCCGGTGCCCGTGCTGCCGCTCATCTCGCAGCAACTCGGTGCCGACGCCACCACCGTCGGATGGGTGACCACCGCGACCCTGCTCGCCGCCTCGGCCTGTACTCCGCTGCTCGGCCGCCTCGGGCACGTATTCGGCATCAAGCCCGTGTTCATCGCGACGCTGATCGTCACGTTGATCGGCAGCGTCCTGGCCGCCACCGTGCACGACATCGGCTGGCTCATCGTGGCCCGGGTCCTGCAGGGCACCAGCATGGGACTCTTCCCGCTCGGCATCAGTCTGCTGCGCCACGAGATGCCCGCGCACAAGCTGACCAACGGCATGGCCGTGGTGGCGTCCACGCTCGGCGTCGGCGGCGGCATCGCGCTGGTGGCCGCGGGCCTACTCACCCAGGACGGCGCGGATTACCGCCGGGCCTTCTGGCTGTGCGTGCTGGTCACCGTGATCGCCCTGGCCCTGGCGTTCACCCTGCCCCGCCGGGCCGGCGCCGGCGGACGGGTCGACCTGGTCGGCGCGGCCGTCCTCTCGATCGGCCTGGTCAGCCTGCTGCTGCCGATCTCGCAGGGTCACACCTGGGGCTGGAGCTCGCCACGCGTACTGATCCTGTTCGCCGCCGCCGTGGTCATCCTGGTCGGTTTCTACTTCCTGCAGAGCCGTACGGCCGCGCCGCTGGTCTCGGTGGAGATGCTGCGCCACCGGCCGATCCTGGTCACCAACCTGGCGGCGATGGCCGTCGGCTTCGCGATGTTCGCCGGCCAGCTGGCCACCAGTTACTTCGTGCAGATCCCGCGGGCCGCCACCGGATTCGGTTTCACCGCCACGGTGCTGGAGACCAGCATCGTGTACCTGCTGCCCGGCGCGATCGTCAGCATCGTGATCGGCCCGCTCGCCGGGCGCCTCGTCGGCCGGATCGGCCCGCGATTCGTGCTCGCCATCGCCTGCGGCATGGCAGCGATCGCCTCGACGTCACTGGCGTTCCTGCACAGCGGCAAGATCGAGGTCATCGTCGCGTTCGTGGTCGTGAGCTGCGGCATCGCCATGGCGTACGCCGCGATGCCGGCCCTGCTGATCAGCCACGTGGAACCCCACGAGACGGGCATCGCCAACTCGGTGAACTCGATCATGCGGACCGTCGGCGGCACCATCGGCAGTGCCCTGGTGATCACGATCCTCGCGGCGCGGACCCAGCAGATCGGCACGGTCGCGCTGCCGACCGAGAACGCCTTCCGGCTCAGCTACGGCCTCGGCGCCATCGTGTACGCGGTCGGCGGCGCGCTGGTCCTGTTGTTCATCACGGGCGCTCGGTCACGCGTACCCGAGAAGGCTCTTGACCTTGAAGTTGCTTCTCGTCCTTTGTGAACACTGCGGTTCGCCGGCTTCTCGTAACCTGCGCCACCTACCCTGCGGCGATGATGATCGATCTCCTGGGGCGGGTGGCGCGGCCGGGCGCGCTCTCGGTTCTGCCCAATCCCGCAGCGGTTCTTGGCACCACTGCCGGATACACCATCCGGATTTTCAGCGTGGCGTCGATTCCGGCGGCCGGGGTGAACGCGGAGTTCCTGGCCGCCGCGATCGAGGAGTATGCGAATGACCCTGAACTCCGCGCGGCCATCGGCTCATCCGTCGCTGTCTAACCGCCGGCCAGCGCCGCCTGGATGATCTCGCGCGCTGACCCGGCCGTGGCGGTGAAAGCCGCCGGGTCGCGCCCGATCCGCTCGGCGCCGGCGCGCATCACCCCGGACAGCAGCTCCACGGTGAGCGGCACATCGTCGACCGCACGGAACTCACCGCGGGCGACGCCGGCCCGGACCACGTTCTCCACCTCGACCACGATCGCGTGGAACGGGCTGCCCGGCCCCTTCGGCGCCTCCGGATCCGACCGGAACATCAACTGCATGACCGGGTCGGTGAACGACTCCAGGACCACCCCGATGATCTCGCTCATCCGGGCCGGGGCCGGATCCGAAGCACGGGCGGCGATCGCTTCGACCCGCTCGACGGTCGGCCGGCCCACCCGTTCGATCAGTGCCCGGGACAGGGCACCCTTGTCCCGGCCGTAGTTGTAGAGCGTGTTGCGGGCCAACCCGGTGCTGGCCGCGATGTGACCCATGTTGATCGTGTCGTAGTCGCGCTCGGCCAGCAGTTGCCGCATCGCCTCGGCGAGGCCGGCCCACACCATCTCATGGTGCTCCCCGATGCTGGCTCCCCGAATCCGCGGCATCCGATCATCCTGCCGTAGCGAGGATTCCCGGGTTGTGGCGGCGCAGGTTCGCGGCACTGACCCGGTCGAGCATCCGGTCGGGCAGCACCCGGGCCAGGCGGATGAGCAGCGCCGCGTCCCGGCCGATCGTGTACCTCGTGCGCGGCCTGCGCGTCGTCACCGCCTTCACGATCACCCGCGCGGCGGCATCAGCGGTCACCCCCGACGCGGTGCCGGTGGACATCAGCGTGTTGATCGCCTGAACCAGCGTGCCGTACCGTTTCTCCTGCTCCGGCGTCATCGCCGCCGCCAGATGGTTCGCCGTCGCGACCCCGCGGGACGCCATCTGAGTGCGCACGCCGCCGGGTTCGATCACCATCACGGGTACGCCCAACGCCGCCACCTCCCGCCGCAACGAATCACTGACCGCCTCCAGGGCGAACTTCGCGCCCGCGTACGCCCCATAGGTCGGCATCGCGATCCGCCCGCCGATCGAGCTGATGTTGACGACCCGCCCCTTGCTGCGCAACAGCGCCGGCAGCAGCGCCTGGGTCACGGCGATGTGCCCGAACAGGTTCACCTCGAACGTCCGCCGCCACTGCGCCATCGGCATCACCTCGACCGGGGCGTTCACCTGGATACCGGCGTTGTTGACGAGCGCACGCAGCGGCCGGGCGTCGGCGGCGACCCGCGCGGCGAGCGCCGCCACGTGTGCGGCCTCGGTGATGTCGAGAATGACCGGCTCGATGTTCTCTCCTCGGATGGCGTCGGCGTCCCGCTCGCGCCGTACCCCGGCCAGAACGTGGAATCCCTGGTGGGCGAGCGCACGTGCGGTCGACGCACCCAGCCCGGTGGACGCCCCGGTCACAACAACAAGCTCCATAATCGCCTCCAATTTATCCGACAACCTGTCGCAAAGATTACGACGGGTTGTCGCCAAAACTGAAGGGCCGGGGGTGTGACGCCGGGCGCAGATCCGCGCGAGGCCCGCCGCACTCGGCAGGTCCCGCGCGCTGAAAGCGTTCTCCGGCTCGGTCTCCACGCCACTGGCCTCGACCCAGCGCCGGTCGTCGGTGTGCAGCCAGTCGTCGCTAGCCAGCATTGACTGGCCAGCGCTTGTGGTCGTTGGCAAGGACTCATCGCGACCGTGAGCGCCGGCCGGGTCAGCCCGTGACCGCTAGGCCGCTGCGGCTGTGGGTGAGCTGCGGCGCTACCTCGGGCAGCAGCCGTCTGTGCAGGTGGTTGCCGCTGGTGGGATTGGTGGGCAGCACGTGTCGCCTCGCCAGGTGTCGCGGCCTTCCTTCAGTGCGACTGCCGCGATCACCAGGGCGGCCAGCGGGTCGGCCCAGGTCCAGCCGAACAGGGAGTTCAGGGCCAGGCCCACCAGCAGGACGCCGGACAGGTACGTGCACAGCAGGGTTTGTTGCGAGTCGGCTATCGCTGTTCGGGAGTTCAGCTCGCGGCCGGCCTGGCGCTGGGCGTAGGAAAGGCCCGGCATCACGGCGAGGGATAGGGCCGCCAGACTCAAGCCGACCGTGGAATGCGAGGCCTCCGCGCCGCCGGTCAGGGAGCGGAACGACGAGACTGTCACCCACGCTGCCAGGGCGAAGAACGAGATCGCGATCGCTCGCAGGGCCACCTTTTCGCGGGCTTGCGGGTCGTGGCCGGCGAACTGCCACGCCACCGCGGCGGCTGAGGAGACCTCGATGATGGAGTCGAGTCCGAATCCGATCAGGGCGGTGGAGTCGGCGGCGGTGCCGGCGCTGATCGCTACGGCGGCTTCGGCCACGTTGTAGGCGATGGTCACGCCCACGAGGATGCGGATCCGCCGGGTGAGCGTCGCACGACGAGCCGGGGAGTCCAGGCTCATCAGCAGCAGCCCTTTGCCTCGCTGTCGGGGCAGGCCGCTGGGTCGACCGCCAGGACCAGGCCCAGCAGGTCGTCCAGGGCGTGGCGCAGGCGGACGTCGGCCAGTTCGTAGCGGGTGCGTCGCCCCTCCGGGGAGGCCGCGACCAGGCCGCAGCCTCGTAGGCAGGCCAAGTGGTTGGACAGGTTTTGCCTGGTCACGCCGAGGAGGTCGGCCAGCTCGGCCGGGTAGCCCGGGCCGTCGCGCAGCGCGAGCAGCAGCCGGGCCCGGGTCGCGTCGGACAGGGCGTGGCCGAAGCGGGCGAGGACCTGCCCGTGGGTGACCGTCTCCATGCCGCCGACAGTACAGCGAATGCTGTACTAACAGAAAGGTGTTTCCTGTCCGTGGTAGGCGAAGTGGCTGACGGTGACCGTGCCCTCCGAGGCGAAGACGCCGGTTACCCGGCCGGTGAAGGAGGCGGCGGTCTCGGAGGACCAGTACCGGCCGTCGAGTTCGGCGAGGCAGATGCCGCCGGCGATCAGGCGGATCCGGTCGGCGCCGTCGCCCTCGGGGCCGCCGGTTCCCGGTGCGGGCAGGCTGGTCTCGATGCGCAACTCGACCTGACCGGCGAGCTCGGGCCGAGCGGCCGGGATCTGGGCGGCCGGGATCTGGGCGGCCGGGAGGTGCGCGGCCGGGATCTGGGTGGTCCAGCTCTGTTCCAGATCGGCCAGCTTGGCGGTGGCGGTGACCGTGGTGCCGTGGCCGTCGCCCCGCGCCTCCAGGGACAGGTGGAAGTGTTCGTCGTAGCGGCAGGCCAGGCCGCCGGCGCCTCGGCTGGCGTCGACGGTCGCGGTGAACGTGCTGGTCAGATGGCGTTGGCGGCGACCGATGAAGGCCGGGCGGAACGCGCGCATGCCGCCCGTCACGCCGTGCAGGGTGAGCCGCCCGGGCGCCTCCGTCAGAGAGCCGACCGATTCAGGGGAGCGGCCGATCGCGAGCCATCCGGGATCGTCGAGCGAGGTGAGGTCGAAGCTCTCCGAGACAGCGCCGGCGCTGGGCAGAACCCGCACCGGGCGGGCCTGCGGCCAGCCGTCGTGCCAGGTCACCGTGGTGGCGAAGGTTTCCCGGCCGAGCGGGGAGAACGCCTTGGTCCGGCCCAGTACACGGACGCCGAGCAGGACCAGCACGTCGTCGCCGCCATCCGGACCGGCGACAAGGTCGGCGTGCCCGACGCACTGGACCGGGCTGTCGTACCCGGCGGCCGTGACGATCGGGTTGGCCGGGGCGCCCGAGAACGGGCCGGTGATCGACGGGCCGCGGGCGATGCTGACGGCGTGGCCGCGTTCGGTGCCGCCCTCGGCGATCAGCAGGTACCAGAATTCGCCGCGCCGGAAGACGTGCGGGGCCTCGGGGAACTGCCGGCCGGTGCCGGACCAGAGCGGGCGCGGCTCTTCCAGAGCCTTGCCGGCGGTGAGGTCGACGCGGACCTGCTGGATGCCGTGATGCGTGCCGGCGGCCGGTCCGGACGTGATGAAACCTGAGTAGGTGACATAGGCGTTGCCGTCGTCGTCCCAGGCCAGGTCGGGGTCGATGCCCTCGATCCCGGCGATCTCGGTGCCGTCGTCCCACGGCCCGGCCGGGTCCTCGGCGGTGAACACGACGCAGCCGCGCGGCCCGCCGGTGACGATCACGATGAGGTGGAACCGGCCGTCGTGGTGGCGCAGGGTGGGCGCCCACACGCCCATGCCGGACGCCGCCTGCTCGATGCCGAGCTGTTCGGGCCGGGTCGCGACGTTGCCGATCTGCTCCCAGGTGACCAGGTCGTGGCTGCGGAAGATCGGCAGGCCGGGCAGGTATTCGAACGTCGAGGTGGCGATGTAGTAGACGCCGTCGACGAGCACGACGCTCGGGTCCGGGTGGAAACCGGGAAGGATGGGATTGATCATTTCGCTTTCCGTACTCGGAGGATGCCGACCGCGGAGATCGCGGTTAGGACCAGGGCGACCGCCCAGACCGCGCGGTACCCGCCGGTGATGGCGACGACCTGGCCGGCCAGGACCGGGCCGAGGGCCTGGCCGAGGTTGGAGCCGAGCCCGGCGATGCCCAGATCGCGTCCGGCGGCGTCGCGGTCCGGCAGCACGTCGATGAACAGTGCCTGGTCGACCGGCAGGTAGATGCCGAACGCGATGCCGGCCAGGATGCTCTGCACGAACAGCGCGGGCAGGGCCGGCCAGAGCAGCGGGATCAGCATCGAGATCGCCATCAGCACCGAAGCGGCGATCACCAGGGGTTTGCGCCGGCCGATCCGGTCGGAGATCTTGCCGGCCAGCAGCAGCGCGACGATGGTTCCGGGCAGCGAGGCGACGGTCAGCAGCGGGGCCATCCGGGTGGCGTCGGTGAGGCTCAGCGCCGGGGAGATGTAACTCTGGAGCATGAACAGCGCGAATGTGGTCGATGCCGCGTACCCGAAGCTGAGCAGGATGCGCGACAGCCAGACCCAGCGGAAGTCGTGATCGCGCAGCGGGATGAGGAAGCCGCGGAAGAACGTGCCCCAGTGGTGCGGCGCCACGACGAGATCGGTCGAGGGCCGGTCGCGCAGCAGCAGGACGAAACCGGCGACGCCGGCCACGACCAGGGCCGCGTACACGTAGATGATGTCCAGGCCGACCAGCGGCAACAGCACGCCGGCGCCCACACCGCCGACGATGCCGCCGGCGAAGTTGCCGAGCCCGCCGATGCCGGAGGTGGTGCCGACCTTCTCCTCCGGGACCCGGTCGGCGACGGTGGTCTGCAGCGTCCCGGGGATCAGGTTGAGGGTGGTCTGCGCGCAGGTCCAGAGCAGGGCCAGGATCGCGATGGTGGGTGCGTGCCGGACCGCGACCAGGAAGCCTGCGCCGACGACGGCGCCGAACACCATCCAGGGCGCGCGCCGGCCGAACCGGCTGCGGGTGCGGTCGGAGAGTACGCCGACAACCGGCTGGACCAGCATCGTGGCGATCACCGCGACGGCGGTGACCAGGGACAGTGCCTGGGCGCGGGCCGCGTCGAATCCGGCGAGCAGGTCGAGCAGGCGCTGCTGCTCGGCGGAGGCGGTCGCGGTGCCGGCCTCGACGGCGGCCTTCAGGTCGTTGAGCGCGGCCAGGTCGACACCCGCGTCGGCGCCGGTGAACCAGTTCGCGAACTCGATCATCTGCACCTGGTTGGGCAGCAGGACGCCGAGCATGCCGCCCCAGACGGCGGTGATCGCGGCGAACGCGAGGGTGTACCAGAGCAGGTAGCGGCGGAACGGCTTGCCACCGCGGTAGGCCATCGAGGTGCCGGGCGTCGCCGGTTCGGTCATATCGGTGGAAACCGCTTGATCGCTGATCACAGAGATCCCCTTCACGAAAAACAGTGGGGAAAGGAGGGAGGCTGCGAGCTGCCTCACGTGAAAGCTGAGTAAAGAGGCGGTTTGGCTTCTGTGTCAAGGATGTTTCACGGACTCTTGCCGAAATCGATCAGCGATTGCTAGCTTGCACTCAACATTCGCGTCGGAGGTTGGCATGGACACCGCACCGTCCCGCAAACGTGGCCCGTACCAGCGCTCCCGGGAGCGCCGCGAGCAGATCGTCCTGGCCGTCGTCGACCTGGTCGATGAGCTCGGCCACGACGGCGTCACCACCGCGCAGGTCGCTGCCCGGTCCGGGTCCAGCGAGCCGACCGTGCTCTACCACTATCCGACGAAGGACCACCTGCTCGTGGCCGCTCTGGAGCGGATGGACGAGCTCGAGGCGGAGATCCTGGTCGACAGCGGCGACGACGCGATGCTCGACTACGAGCCGCTGCGGGCGAACGCCGACGCGACAATCGCCCTCAGCGAGAACCGGCTGCGCCTGTTCGTCGTGCTCAAGGGCCAGGCGGCGACACCCGGGCATCCGGCGGGGGAGTACTTCGTCCGGCGTACCGAACGGTCCATGGAGATCTTCGCCCGGCTGATCGCCGGTCGGCAGAACGCCGGTCTGGCCCATCCCGGCCTCGACCCGCGCGACACCGCCCGCCAGGTCATCGCGCTGTGGGAGGGCCTCACCTTCATGCGCCTGACCGATCCGACCTTCGACGTGGGCCAGTCACTGATCGACGGCATCCGCCGCCTGACCGGCGAGAACTGGATGCGCGCCCTGGCCGCCCTGAACGACCCGACCAACGGACTTTAGGAACCACCATGACTTTTGACCAACCGTACGTCGACGTCGACGAGCAGCGTGCGACGCCGCATCCGCACCGGTACGTGCACGGTGGTTTCACCGGCACCGAGACGCGGTTCTCGATCTACTTCCCGCCCGCCTCGGACTATCAGGGGCGGTTCTTCCAGCACATCACGCCGGTGCCGGAGAGTGAGCACCTCGCGCAGGCCGCGACCGGGCAGGAAGACAAGATCGGGTTCGCGTTCAGCGCCGGCGGATACTTCCTGGAGACCAACGGCGGCGGGCAGTCCGGCGGACCGGGTTCGGGCGCCGATCCGACGATCGCCGGATACCGCGCCAACGCGGCCGCCGCTTCTTACTCGCGCTTGGTCGCGGCTCAGGTCTACGGCGAACACCAGACCTTTGGGTACGCGTATGGCGGCAGCGGCGGGGCGTACCGGACGATCGGTGGTGCGGAGAACACCAGCGGGGTGTGGGACGGGTTCGTTCCCTACGTGCCGGGCAGCCCGATCGCGGCCCCGAACGTGTTCGCCGTGCGGATGCACGCTCAGCGGCTCCTGCGCGACAGGTTCGATCTCATCGTGGATTCCTACGAGGCGGGTGGCGACGGTAACCCGTACCCACGTCTGTCGGTGGAGGAGAGTGAGGCGTTCGCCGAGGTCTCGCGGATGGGGTTTCCGGTTCGATCGTGGTTCGGGCATCGGACGATGGGGTCGCACGCGTTCTCGACGATCTATCCCGGTGTGGTGGCGGTCGACCCCGGCTATTTCACCGATTTCTGGACCGTGCCGGGCTATCTCGGGGCGGATCCGGAGTCGTCGGTGCATCGCGATCGGGTACGCCTGAACAGCGAGGTCGTGGCCGTGCTGACGCGCGCTGACCGGCCGGATCTCGGGCCGTTCGCGGAGGATGCGGACGGGCCGCGGGGCGGTGTCGACGAGGCGTTCAAGGGTGCTCACTCGGGGCAGGATGTCGTGGTGGCGGTGCGCTTGGCGCGTACCCCTGAAGTGGCGACGCAGGGCGCCGAGCTGGTCGTCGCAGGTGGGGCGCGGGTACGCCTGAAAGGCGTGCACGGTGACCTCGCGGTGATCGACATGCCGGACCTGGTGGATGTCAAGGTCGCGCCCGGTGAGACGGTTGAGATCGACAACAGTAACTTTTTGGCGGCGCAGACCTATCACCGTCACCAGGTGCCGGACGCGGAGTTCGCGGTCTGGGACCAGTTCCGCGACGAGGAGGGCGCTCCGCTGTTGCCGCAGCGGCCGATGCAGCTCGGGCCGATGTTCGCGGCCGGTGCGGCGGGCAGCGTGCAGAGCGGCCGGATCACCGGGAAGATGATCATTGTGGCGAGCCTGCTCGATCGGGAGGCGTTTCCGTGGCAGGCGGACTGGTACCGGGCGAAGGTCGCGGCGCACGCGCCGGACGATGTGCGGCTCTGGTTCGTCGACAACGCGCTGCACGGCGACGACGAGCGGCAGGAACACCCCGCGCACACGGTCAGTTATCTGGGTGTGCTGCACGAGGCGTTGCGTGCGGTCGCCGCGTGGGTGGAGAAGGGTGTTTCGCCTGTTCCGGACACGTCCTACGCGATCGCCGACGGGCAGGTCACGGTTCCGGCCGCGGCTGCGGAGCGTGGCGGTGTCCAGCCGGTTGTCACTCTCCGCGTTGCCGACGGTGTGGTCCAGGCCGTTGCCGAGGCGCCGCCGGGTGCGGCGCCGATCGTACGCGTGCAGTGGGATCTTGATGGTGATGGTTCGTTCGAAGTGGACGAGATCGTGGAGCCGGCCGGCCGGGTCGTGCTGGAGCGTGCGCATGGCGGTGGGTCGTTCGTTGCCGTTCGGGTGAGCGCTCAGCGCGACGGCGATCCGCACACGCCGTTCGGGCGGATCGACAACGTGGCTCGTGCTCGGGTGGTCACCAGCGCTTAGCGGCCTGTCGCAGGGTCTCGCGGACCTGGGTGACGCCGGGGTTGGTGTCGGCGCCGGGGCGCTGGATCAGGAAGAGCGTGTTCAGCGGGGGTTCCTCGGGATCGTGCAGAAGGATCAGCCGTCCCTCTGCCAGGTGGTCCTGGCAGAGGGATCGTGGCAACACGCTGTATCCGGCTCCGGCGGTGACCGCGGAGAGCACCGCGTACAGGTTCGGCACGGTGACGGCGGCCTGACCGCCTTTGTGGCCGGTCGTTCGCCAGTAGCGGCGCACGATCGGCAGGTCCTCCGCGTACGCGATCAGCGGGATGTCGTGGAGGTCGCCGTGCTCCGCCCATGCGGGCGCGGCGACCAGCAGGTATTCCTCGTCGGCCAGTGGGGTCGACTCCAGACCGCGTCCGGTCGGCCGGCGCGTGGTGATGATCAGGTCGTGGCGGCCGGTGCGCATGTCGTCGAGGAGTTGATCGGGTAGCCCTTGGGTTATCCGTAACTCCAGCCCTTCGGCTATCAGTGGGGCGAGGGCGGGCAGGACGCGTACACAAAGAAGCTCTGAAGGACCGGCCAGGTGCACGACTTTCGGGGTGGTCTGGTCGAGGGCCGCCAGGGCGTCCAGCGGGACGGCGATACGGGCGGCCAGCTCGTGCGCGTGAGGGGTCGGCTCGACGCCTCGGGGAAGCCTGCGGAAGAGGTCGCGCTCGATCTGCTTTTCGAGGGTACGGATCTGCGTGGTCACCGTGGGCTGGGAAAGGCCGAGGTGAGGTGCGGCGGCGGTGAACGAGCCGGTGCGGTACACCGCCAGGAAGGTACGCAGCAGGTTGAGGTCGGCCTGGTGCACGCGGTCCAGCCTATATCGGATATGTGATGACCTATTGGTATCCGGGCGCGTGGCCGACCTAGCGTGGTGATCGTTGTTCACGCGATAGGAGCCACCATGCAGAACTCGATCAACTGGCCGGCGAAATACCTGCCCGGCACGGGGGACAACTTCGTCTCCAACGAGGTCATCGTGCGAGGTGTCAGCGCCGAGCGGGTCTGGGCGCGGCTGGCCGACACGTCGGCGTGGGAGTCGTATTACGACAACGTCGCCGACATCTCGTTCCCCGGTGGTGACGGGCCGTGGCTGGCGGACGGGGTGGCGTTCCGTTTCGGGACGTTCGGGTTCCCGCCGCTTGACGCGCGAGTGGTGGAGTTCCAGGAGCCGTCGCCGGCGTCACCCGGGCGTTTGTCGTGGACCGCTCGTCAGGACGGGGAACCGGCTTCACGATTGGACGTCCTGCACGCCTGGCTGGTCGAGGATCTGCCCGGTGGGCGGGTGCGGATCCTCACGCAGGAGACCCAGATCGGTCAGCCGGCCGCGGAGCTGGCGGCACAGGTGCCGAATCCGATGCTCAACGGGCATCAGGCCTGGTTGGACGGCCTCGTCCGGGCGTCGGCGGGCTGAGTTTCGGGGTTGTTGAGGTGGGGGCGTTTGGCTCTGATCCAGGCCTCGACGTCGCGGGTTCGCCAGATCTTGCCCTGTTCGAGGTTGGCGACCGGTCTCGGGAAGTCGTCGCGTGAGGTGAGTTTGTAGACGCGCTGGCGGGAGATGCCACCGAGCCGGACGCGGATCTCGTGGGCCCCCATCAACTGAAGCTTCGCCATGCGCATGACTATAGGCGTCAAGCAAGTGGTGATGCGACACCGTGTACTTCGTTGGTGGAGGTTTTCCGGCTCGTGTCACCGGTTGACCGGGGTGCCGTTGACCGCCGGGCAGGTCCGGTCACTGGGCTGACGGCTTGGAGCGGGTGAGTTCGAGGACGGGGATCGTACGGATGCCCCGGGTTTTCTCGGCGTATCCGGCGAAGCCGGGGTAGCGGGCGGCCTGCTCGGCGAACCGGCGGTCGCGCTCGTCGCCGCCGAGGTCGCGCACGGTGACCGGGAACGTCTCGGTGCCGATCTCGACGGTGCCGTGGCCCGCGGAGACGAGGTTGTAGTACCAGCCGGGATTTTCCGGCGCTCCGCCCTTGGAGGCGATCACGTAGACGATGTCCTTGTCGCTTTCGTGCGCCAGGTACATCATCGGGCTGACCATCTCGCGTCCGCTCTTCCGGCCCCGGTGATGGACCAGGACCATGGGCGCGTTGTCGAAGGGGCCGCTGACACGGCCTTCGTTCGCCCGGAACTCCTCAATGACCTTGGTGTTCCAGTCACTCATCGGTTTTACCTCGTCCCCTCGTGAGTCCTGATCACCGGTAACGATGCCATGCGGTCGAGGCGGCTGCCGATGCAGCGGGGGTGTCCGGGCGGCGCGGTGCGGCGTTGTCACAGATCTTGTGCGGTTCGGCCGTCCGATCGACCGCAAACTCACGAGTTTCCGGGAAAGCCGTCGTGGCGTGTCGGTTCCGGGTGGGCCGAGGGTGTCCGCGGGTGCCTTGGTGACGCCGCCCGGCCACCGTGGGCGAGGATCTTGGACACCCCGCCGTGGGGCCGAGCCGTCGCTCAGGAGGGTTATCGGGCGCTCATTAATGCGCCCGTGACTGGTGAAGGTACGACGCCGATGCCTGAGATCACCGTCCACCGAACGGCTGAGTGGGGATCGGCGCTCAGTATTCGGTGGAGGGATGTGGCGAGGCCGGCGAGTGGGCACGATGGTGGGGAACCGCTGTCGAGCCGAGGGAAACGACCCTATGTGCACCGAACCGGGCCCCAGCAACCACCAACTCACCCGCCGAGGCGCGCTGCTCGGTGGCGCCGCCGCGCTGGCCGCTGCTGTCGCGGCGCCCGCGCCGGCCCGGGCGGCGCCACGGCACGGGTTGCGGGATCTCACCTATCCGCTGACCACCACGTTTCCCGGGTTCGCGCCGGGTGAGGAGGCGGTTCGCCGCACGGTCAAGACGATCGCCGACGACGGTTACTTCATGCAGGAGTGGCGGGTCATCGAGCACATCGGCACGCACGTCGACGCGCCCGCCCACTTCACCGCCGGCGGCCGGGTCGCGACCGAGCTGCAGCCGGCCGAGCTGATCGTGCCGGCCGTGGTCATCGACATCGCGGCTCGCGCGGCGCGCGAGCCCGACACGGTGGTCACCGTGAGTGATCTGCGCACCTTCGAGCGACGGTACGGCCGGATCCCGGACCGTGCGGCAGTGCTGATGCACTCCGGGTGGGGGAGCAGGGTTGGTGACCCGGATGCGTTCCGCGGCACCGACGCGGCCGGTGGGCTGCACTTCCCCGGGTTTGGCGCGGACGCCTGCGAGTGGCTGCTGAGCCACCGGCGGATCAGCAGCCTGGGTGTCGACACGCTGAGCATCGACCCGGGGGAGTCGGAGACCTTCGATACGCACCTGCTGCTGACCGGCGCCGACCGGTACGGCATCGAGAACCTGGCGAACCTCGAACACCTGCCGCGGTCCGGGGCGACGATCTTCGTGGGGCTCATTCCGTACGAAGGTGGGTCGGGGGGCCAAGCGCGAGTGCTGGCGACGTGGTGACCCGCGCGGGTTGCGCGGGTCACCACGGCCGGTGTCAGCTCAGCCGGTTGAAGACGCTCGCGGCGACCGCATCCCCCGCGGACAGGCCGGCGTCGGCGTCTTGCTGGTAGTTCACCCCCAGGTACACCCGGCTGCGGGCGTTCTCGGCCGCCGCGGACGAGAACGAGGTGTACGTGCGGTACTGCTGCTCGTTCGGGTCGGCGCTGTCGACGCGGAAGGCGATGTCGTCGGTGCCGAAGTACCGCCGCATGGCACCGGCCCACGCGCCCGCGAGGGTGGCGTGCGCGGAGATGTACGCCGGTGACGGCGGCGAGAACCGGGTGCCGTCCCGGTCCACCGACAGCGGCTGCCAGCCCGGGTCGGCCTCGGTGTCCGGGTTGCCGTCCGTGCCGGCGAGCCGGATCGCGGTCTCCGGACGCCACCGGTCGGCCGGGGTGTCGTACTTCGCGTCCCAGGCGACGATGGCGGCGTCGGCCATCGCCAGGCTGACCAGCGTGTACAGCTTCGCCGCCTGGGAGGACTCGAGCTGCTGGGCCTGCGCCACGATCGCGGTGTGCCGCAGCAGCTGGCCCGGCGGCTTGTAGGTGCCGGCCACGTCGTTGGCCCAGAAGAACGCGATCCGGGTCTGCTCGGCGGTCCGCGTCGTGGAGTCCACGGCGCCGAGCGATTTCACCTCGTTGAGCTGCGCCGCGTACTCCGGGCTGGTCAGCGCCGCGGGCAGCGGCGGCCGCAGCTGAGAGCCGGAGCTCAGCGTGAACGGGGTGACCCGGCCCCAGTTCGGCGTGGTCGCCGGGCCGGATCCGGTCTCGCGCCACTGCCCGGGTTCGAGGCTCTCGGCGTACGGCGTGGTGTCGGTCGAGCCGTCGCCGGTGCGGGCGGCCAGGATGCGCTGGGCGGCGGTGATGCCGACCGAGTTGCTGAAGCCCTCCGGGCCCGGTGAGCCGATCGGCTTGTACTTCGAGGCCTGGGTGAAGTACGCCGCGAAGTCCACGCTGGGGAAGAGCTGCGGGAGCACGGTCCGCGCCGCCGCGTTGATGTTCAGCACCAGGTCGTACGAGAAGTTCGGCTCTCGCGGCACACGCGCGAGGTACGGCCTGGTGTTGCCGGACAGGGACACGACCGTGTCGTAGAGGGCCGCGTTGAGGATGGCCGCCCGGCGGGTGAGCGGGCCCGGCGCGAGATCGGTGCGGGTGAACGCGTACCGCAGCGCCTCGTTCCACAGGATGACGTAATCGATGGTGGCCGGTACCGCCGCGGCCCGGCCTGGGCCGGAGAGCACAGTGCCCGCCCCGATGGCGGCGACACCGAGGGCCAGTGGTTGACGGAGAAGGGTTCGTCGTTTCATTTGATCAATCTAAATCAATGCGTACGCGTCGTCAGACCCTCCGCGCCGCGCAGGAACGTCTCGCAGATCAGCGCCGGGTCGAAGAGGCAGCCGGCCGCCATGGCGCCGTCACGGAGCATGACGAAGTGCTGCGCGTCCGGCTCGGGCAGCAGCGTGGTGATCGTGTCCAGGAACCACTGCCGGTGCGCGATGACCACCCGGTGCACGGGGTGATCGGGGTGCGGGTATTCGGCCACCGCGTTCAGGAACGCGCAGCCGCGGAAGCCGGGGGACCGGATGCCCTCGGCGATCGACGCGGCGACGGCGCGGATCGCGTCCTCAGGTTTCCGGTCGGCCATCGCGCTGGTCACCTGGCCGCGAATCGCCTGGTCGGCGCTGTTCAGGTAGGCCAGGACGAGGTCTTCCTTGCCGGGGAAGTGCCGGTAGAACGTCGCCCGGGTCACCTTGGCCTCGGCGATGATCCGATCGACGCCGACCGAGTGGATGCCCTCCGCGTAGAAGATCGCCGACGCGGTGGTGAGCAGTCGCAGGCGTGCCTCGGAAGGTGCGGTCATGGGCTCACTCTAGCCGGATTCCGCCCTGGGAGATAGAACGTTCGGTCTTGACGAATCGGGTCACCGTCCGTCATCGTTCTTGCCAAGACAGAACGTTCGTTCTCCCAAAGGATCGCGATGACCGCCACCCTGCGCCGGCTCTACTTCGTCCGCTTCGCGTTCGCCATCACCTGGGCCGCGGTGATGCTCGCGATCGCCGACGAGCTCAACCCGCTCGTCGTCACCCTGCTGGTGGCGTACCCGCTGTTCGACGTGGCGGCGGCGGTGGTCGACGCCCGAGCCGGCCGGTCGGCCCTGCTCTACCTCAACATCGGGATCAGCTCGCTCGCCGCGATCGGGCTCGCCGTCGCCGGTACGTCCGGCATCCCGGCGGTCCTGCGGGTGTGGGGTGCCTGGGCGGTCGTCGCCGGACTGGTCCAGCTGATCGTGGCCGTCAGGCGCCGGGCGATGGGCGGCCAGTGGGCGATGATCCTCAGCGGTGGCATCTCGGTGCTGGCCGGCGCCTCGTTCGTCGCCGGCGCCTCCGCCGCGAACCCCTCACTGACCAACGCCATCGGGTACGCCATCCCCGGCGCGATCTTCTTCCTCATCTCCGCCGTCCGCCTGGGCCGCACCGCGAAGGAAACCGCGACAGCGCGGTGAGATAGCTCTTGACGCGCAACATGTTTGTCACAAAACTGTGCCGGAGTTCGCGGCGGCAGAGGGAGTGGCGAGTTGGCGATCGTGATCGTGGGCGCCGGCATCGGTGGCCTCACCGCCGCGCTCAGCCTGCATCAGGCCGGGTTCCGTGACGTCACCGTCTACGAACGAGCCGCCTCACTGCGGCCGCTCGGCGTCGGGCTCAACCTGCTCCCGCACGCCGTCCGTGAGCTCACCGAGCTGGGCCTGGGCGACCGCGTGGCGAAACTCGGCGCGGCGCCCAGCACCCTCGCCTACTACAACCGGCACGGCCAGCAGATCTGGAGCGAGCCGCGCGGCCTCGACGCCGGATATCGCTGGCCGCAGCTGTCGGTGCACCGCGGCCGGTTCCAGATGGAGCTGCTCGCCGCGGTGCGCGAGCGGCTGGGGCCCGACGCGGTGCGCACCGGCCACCGCCTGATCGAGGTCGATGCCGACGAGCGAGCACACTTCGAGACCGCGGACGGGCCGGTCACCGTCGCGGCCGACCTGATCATCGGAGCGGACGGCATCCACTCGGCGCTGCGCCGGCAACGACATCCCGGCGAGGGCGAACCGATCGGGAACGGGCTGACCCTCTGGCGCGGCACGGTACGCGCGCCCGGCTTCCTGGACGGCCGCACGATGATCATGTCGGGGGACGCGGAGCAGAAGTTTGTCGCGTACCCCATAGGTCCGAATTTGATCAATATCATCGCTGAGCGTCGCGGCCCGGGGTTCGCCGGGACCGGCGCGGACTGGAACCGTGCGGTCGATCCGGAGCCGATCATCGCGCTCTTCGAGGACTGGCGTTTTCCGTGGCTCGACGTGCCGGGGCTGCTGAAAGCCGCCGACGAGATCCTCGAGTACCCGATGGTGGACCGCGATCCGATCGGCAGCTGGACTTCCGGGTTGACGACGCTGCTCGGCGACGCGGCGCACCCGATGTATCCGAACGGCTCCAACGGGGCGTCGCAAGCGATCATCGACGCGCGTACCCTCGCCTTTCATCTCGCCACCGCGCCCGCGGTGACCCAGGCGCTGGACGCCTATGAGGCGGATCGGCGGCCGGCCACCACCGCGCTCGTGCTGAGCAACCGGCGGCAGGGGCCCGAGCAGGTGATGGTGCTCGCCCACGAGCGCGCGCCGGGCGGGTTCGGGCACATCCACGACGTGATCGCGCCGGACGAGCTGACCGAAATCGCCACCGGTTACAAGAAGGCGGCCGGCTTCCACCCGTCGGCGCTCAACGAGCGGCCGTCGCTGTCGCCGCCGGTGCTCGACGCGGCCCGGCTCGCCGCGGTGATCTCGCCGCTGCGCCGGACCCTGCTCACCGCGGCCCGTGCCGCCGAGCACCTGCCGGAGATCCCGGACGCGCAGATCGAAATCCTCCGGGTGCTGCCCAGGGGCGTGGTGGCCGGTCCCGGCGAGCTCGCCGACCGGCTCGGCCTGAGCCGCCCGACGGTCAGCAATCTGCTCACCACGATGGAGGCGAACGGGCTCGTCGAGCGCCGCCCCCGCCCCGGCAACCGCCGCCACGTCGAGGTCCTCGCCACCGCGAAGGCCCTCGACCTGTTCGACCGCTTCGACCTCGCCAGCGGAAATCTCGTTGCCGACGCCGTGGCCACTCTGTCCGCGAACGATCGGTCAGCCCTCGCCGCCGCGGTGCCCGCGCTGGAACGCCTGCGCGACGCGCTCACGCTCTTTAAGGACACCCCATGAGTACGCTCGGACAGCGTTTCTCGCGCTGGATGCAATCGCGGACACTGACCGGCCTCACACCCGGGCCGCACGACATCACGATCCGCAAGGACCTGCGGGTGCCGATGGACGACGGCGTCGATCTGCTCGCCGACCTGATCACCCCGATCGGCGAGACCGATCCACGGCTGCCGACGATCGTGATCCGTGGACCGTACGGTCGTCGCGGTCCGGTCGCGGGTGAGGCCCGCGCCCTGGCCCGCGAGGGTTTCCCGGTGCTGTTCCAGAGCTGCCGGGGCACCTGGGGCTCCGGCGGTGTCTTCACCCCGCAGGTCGACGAGCAGCGCGACGGCCTGGCCACCCATCGCTGGGTGCGGGAGCAGCCCTGGTTCACCGGGTCGGTCGCCACGTTCGGGCCGAGCTACATGGGATACACCCAGTGGGCGGTGGCCGCCGACCCGGAGCTGGCACCGGACGCGTTGTGCCTGCTCGTGACGATGCCTGACTTCGGGGCGATCACCTGGGACAACGGCGCGTTCGCGCTGCGCAACGCGCTCGGCTGGACGCAGATGATGGACCGGATGATCCGCCGGGACATGCTGCCGCTGGGCCTCGCGATGATCCGTCCGGATCCGAAGCTGGGCCGGGCGTTCGGCGTGCTCCCGCTGAGCGACGGCGACACGGCCGCGACCGGCCGGGCCGTCCATTGGTACCAGGACTGGGTCGGCCACGAGCGGCTGACCGACGAGTACTGGACCCAGCAGTCGCACACCGCCTCGGTCCCGAGCGTCACCGCCCCGGTCAACATGATCACCGGCTGGTACGACATCTTCCTGCCCTGGCAGCTGCGCAATCATGCCCAGCTCGCCGCGGCCGGGCGGGCGCCGCGGCTCACCATCGGCGCGTGGGGGCACACGTCCCGGGGCATGGGCGGCGTGGCGGTGGGGGAGGCTGTCGCGTTCCTCAAGGAGCAGTTCGCCGGGGTTCCCAGCGGGCGGACGGCGCTTGTCCGGGCGTACCGAACGGGGGAGGAAGAGTGGCATGACCTCCCGGCCTGGCCACCGCCGGGTGTCGCTGCCGAGGCGTGGAACCTGCACGCGGACGGGCGGCTGTCGACGGAGCCGACCGCCGGGGGAGTGACCGCTTATGTCTATGACCCGGCTGATCCGACGCCGGCTGTCGGTGGTCCGAGTCTGCTGCCGAACTCCGGGCCGGTCGACAACGCCGCCCATGAGAGTCGTGCCGATGTGACCGTTTTCCGGGGTGAGGTGCTCACCGAGCCGGTCACGGTCGCCGGGGAGCCGGTGGCCCGGATTCAGTTCCGCTCGTCGCAGCCGAGTGCCGATGTCTTCGTCCGGATCTGCGATGTGCACCCGGACGGCCGGTCGATGACGGTGTGCGACGGGATCCGGCGCGTCGTCTCTGATGACGGCTTTGACGAGGTGACCGTTTCGCTGTGGCCGACGTTCCACCGGTTCGACGCCGGGCACCGGATCAGCGTGCAGGTCAGTTCCGGCGCCCACCCGCGATATGCCCGCAACCCCGGCTCCGGCTCGCCGGCTTTTGACGCGGTGACGCTGCACCGCGCCGAGCAGGAGATCTCGCATGACGAGTTCCGGCCGTCGTTCCTGGACCTGCCGGTGTGGGCCGGATGAGCGCGCCGGCGGTTCCCGGCCTGGAGGCGGTGTTCGAGGTGGAGGCCCGGCTCGGCGAGCTGGAGGACCACGGTGTGACCCGGGCCGGCCACCGGCGCGTCGTACCGATCGTCGGCGGCCGGGTGACCGGCCTGTTTTCCGCTGAGATCCTGCCCGGCGGGGCGGATTGGCAGTTGGTCCGCGCTGACGGCGCGATCGAGATCGACACCCGGTATTCGGCGCGGGTTGCGGGTGGTGGTTATGTCTACATTCGTACGTTCGGGGTGCGCAGTGGCGATCCTTCGGTGCTGGAGGCCCTGCTGCGCGGCGACCCGGTCGATGCGTCGGAGTACTACTTCCGGCTGGGCGTGCGACTGGAGACGTCGGATCCATCGTTGAGCGCGCTGGAGCAGTCGATTTTTGTGGCGTCCGCGATCCGGGAGGCGGATCGGGTGCGCTACACGGCGTATCGGGTCACCTGACGTTCGGCGGGTGGCGCAGGGGCATCGCCGCGGTGCACGACCTCGCCCCGATGGCGGCCAGGTCCGGATCTTGTGAGTTTCTGTCCGCCACGCAGCCGCAAGCTCACAAGATCTGTGCTTACCCTGATCACTCTCTGGTGCTGAGCAGGTCGCGGACGGCCTTACGGTTGATCTTTCCGACGCTGGTCAGCGGCACCGCGTCCAGCACTGTCACCTCGCGCGGATACTTGTAGCGCGCCAACCTCTCCCTGGTGAACTCGACCAGCGCCGCGCCGCTCACCTGCTGCCCCGGCTGGAGTTGCACCACCGCTACCACCTCCTCGCCGTTCTCCGCGTCCGGCCTGCCCACGCACGCCGCCACCTGCACCGCCGGGTGCTCCAGCAGTACGTCCTCCACGTCACGCGGGAAGACGTTGAAGCCGCCCCGGATGATGAGGTCCTTCAAGCGGTCCACCACGAACAGGTAGCCGTCCTCGTCGAGGTGGCCGATGTCGCCGGTGTGCAGCCAGCCATCGCGGACCGTCCGCGACGTCTGCTCCGGGTCGTTCCAGTAGCCGAGCATCACGCCGGGGCCGCGTACGCAGATCTCGCCGTCCTCACCGGCCGGCAGGGAGAGCCCGGCAGCGTCGCGGATCTCCACCTCGGCGTGCGCGAGCGGCTTGCCGACGCTGCCGGGCCGGTGCTCGGAGAGCGACTCCGCCGAGATCACCGCGCTGGACTCGGTGCAGCCGTACCCCTGCAGCACGGTCACGCCGAACACCTTCTCGGCCGCGCTGCGGATCGCGGGCGGCAGGGTCGCCCCGCCGGAGCCGAAGGTCTGCAGCGACGACAGGTCGTGGTCGCCTGGCGGCTGGGCGAGCAGCATCTGCAGCATCGTCGGCACCACCGGACTGGACTCCAGCCGATGTTCGGCGACCAGTTCCAGCCAGCCGGCCGGGTCGAACCAGCGCTGCAGCACCGAGACCAGCCTGCGCTGCGAGTGCAGCCCGGCGATGGTGACGATCAGGCCGTAGGCGTGCGACAACGGCAGCGGCAGCAGCGACCTGGTCGCGGCCGACGTGCGCGAGGCCAGCTCCAGGCCGCGGCCCGCCTCCCACAACCCGCGATGGCTGAGCATGACGCCTTTCGCACGCCCGGTGGTCCCCCCGGTGTAGAGCAGCGCGGCCAGGTCGTCGTCCGCTCGCGGCTCGATCCCGGCCGGCTCGCCGGCCTCAAGATCTTCAAAAGACACAAGCCCCTTGGGTACGGAATAACCGGTCACGAACGTGGTGATCGACAGGCCCTCGGCGGCCGCGGCGAACAGGTCGGCCAGCTCCGGGCTGATGATCGCCGCGACGGCGCCGGAGTCGGTGAGGATGTGCCGCAGCTCCGGCACACTCTGCAGGAAGATCACCGGGGTCACCACAGCACCGGCCCGCCAGATCGCCCGGTAGGAGATGAACACCTCGGGGGCGTTGGTCATCAGTACGACGACCCGGTCGCCCGGCCGAACCCCGTGGGAGCGCAGGCCGGTGGCGGCCCGCGCCGACCGGTCGTGGATCTCCCGGGAGGTCAGCCATCGGCCCTCGAAGAACAGCGATTCGTAGTCGCCGTGGCGTTCGTAGGCCTGCTCGGCGAGCAGAGCGAGATGGTGGTCGCCGACAGCGCTCATGACGCCTGCTCCATCGCCAGCCGGGCCACCTCGTCGAAGGCGGCGATGTCGTCGCCGAGCAGGAATCGGTCCACCTTGGCGCGCCGCCAGTACAGGTGGGCGTCGTGTTCCCAGGTGAACCCGATGCCGCCGTGCACCTGGATCACCGTTTCGGCGGCCTGTTCCAGGGTGGTGGCCGCGGCGGCCTTGGCAGCGGCGGCGGCCAGGGGCAGCTCGGCGGGGGAGTGGTCGGCGGCCCACGCGGCCCACCAGACCAGCGACCGCAGCTGTTCGACCGCGACGTACACGTCGACGAGCATGTGCTTGATCGCCTGGTAGGAGCCGATCGGGCGGCCGAACGCCTGCCGTTCTTTCGCGTACTCCACGCCGATCTCCAGCAGGCGGGCGGCGGTGCCGAGGCCTTCGGCGGCGAGGATCGTGCGGCCGACACGTTCCGCGCGTTGCCACAGGGCGGCGGCGTCGCGTACCAAAGGGGGGTTGTCGCCCAGGGTGACGTCGCCGAGAGCGCGAGTGGCGTCGATGGGTTCGCGGGCGGTGACCTGGCCTGGACCGCAGGTCAGGGCGCCGGATCGCAGGGCGAGGAAGGTGTCGGCGCCGATCGCGTCGAGGACCGGGCCGGTGTCGTCGGCGACCGCTACGGCGAGGCTGCCGTCAGCGAGGCCGGCGAGGCGGTCCGGGTCGCCGTCCAGGAGAACCGCGGCGCGGGCGAATCCGGTGAGCGAGGGTCCGGCGAGCACCCGGCCGGCCTGTTCGGCGACGACGGCGAGGTGCAGGACGCTGCCGCCGCCTCCGCCGGCGCTCTCCGGGATGGTGATCGCCGCGAAACCGCTCTTGACCAGTTCCGCGCGTCCGGGCCTGATCGCTGCGTCGCCGTCCAGCGCTGCGCGAGCCGCCTGTGGAGCTTCCGCAGTAGCCAGGAATTCGGCGGCCGCGGCGGCCAGGTCGCGGTGTTCCTGATCCAGGTCGAAGTTCATCGCGGGACCCCCTTGTCGGCGCGGGGCTCGGCGGGCAGTCCGAGGACCCGCTCCCCGATGATGTTGCGGAGTACCTGGTCACTGCCGCCGGCGATGGCCATGCCGGGCATCACCGCCTGCATGGTCTGCCAGGTGCCGGTGCCGTCGCGCGAGACCGCGACGCGCGCGTCGCCGCCGAGGACGCGGACGGCCAGGTCGGTCAGGTCACGCGCTGAGCGGGTGCCGCTCAGTTTGCCCGCCGACGCTTCCGGGCCGGGGAACTCGCCGCGGCTGAGTTTCGACAGCTGGCGGTACCCGGTGTAGCGGGCGCCGAGCGCGGCGACGTATCCGCGACCCAGCTCCTGCCGGGCCAGGGCTTGCCGGTCGGCGGGCAGCGCGCCGATGTGTCCGGCGAGGTGCCGGGCCACCGTTTCGGGTTTGGGTCCGATCGTGGTGCCACCGCCGCCGAGCGACAGCCGCTCGTTCATCAGCGTCGTCAGCGCCACGGTCCAGCCGTCGCCGGGTTCGCCGAGGCGTTCGGCGTCGGGGATGACCACGTCGTCGAAGAAGACCTCGTTGAAGTGCGCGTCGCCATTCATCTGCCGCAGCGGCCGCACGGTGACGCCGGGCGCCTTCATGTCCACCACGAACATGGTCAGGCCACGATGTTTGGGCACGTCAGGATCGGTACGGGCGAGCAGGATGCCGTAGTCGGCGAGGTGCGCGAGCGTCGTCCAGACCTTCTGCCCGGTGATCCGCCAGGCGCCGTTCTCCCGGACGGCTCTGGTACGCAGGGCGGCCAGGTCGCTGCCGGCGGACGGCTCGCTGAACAGCTGGCACCAGAGGTCGTCGGCCCGGAGCAGCCGTTGGAGATAACGCTGTTTCTGGTCGTCGCTGCCGTGCAGGATCACTGTCGGGCCGCACATGCCGATGCCGATGAGGTTGATCAGGCCGGGCAGGCCGAGCCGGGACATCTCCTGGTCGACGATCGCCTGCTGCATCGGGGTGCCGCCGCGGCCGCCGGCCTCGATGGGCCAGGTGACGCCGACGAAGCCGGCGTCGTAGAGCAATGCCTGACGGGCGCGGTCGTTGGTGCGTACCGAAAGGCGGTCTTGATTGTGATCCAGGAAAGAGCGCACTTCGGTACGCCAGGCGGCCTCGTCGGGGGTGTCGTCGAAGTCCATTCCGGTCCCCGTCTCAGTTCTCTGATCGGTTTTTCTGGAGGACGACCGGCTGGCCGTCCTTCGGGAAGGGCAGCGAGTGATGGTCGAGGCGCGGGACATAGCCCGGGTCGATGTCCCAGTGGTAGGTCCGCAGCAGGCGATGCAGGATTGATTTGATTTCGAGGCCGGCGAAGTAGAGGCCGATGCACTTGTGCACGCCGCCGCCGAACGGCTCCCAGGCGAAGCGGTGTGAGCGGTCCTCGCGACGCTCGGGTGCGAACCGCTCCGGATCGAAGGCGGTGGGGTTGGTCCAGTACTGATCCATCAGGTGGGTGAACTGGATGCCGAGCGCGCACATCGTGCCGGCCGGGATGCGCACGCCCTGCACGACCGTGTCCTTGACGGTGTAGCGGACCAGCACCGGAACCGGCGCGCGAAGCCGCAACGCCTCGCGCATGACCAGGTCGATCGAGACGAGTGATTCCAGCTCGGCGCGTTCCGGTGCCGGTCCCAGCGTGAGGGCCTCGGCCCGGCAGCGGTCCTGCCACGCGGGATGCTGGCCGAGGTACTGCAGGATCGTCGAGGTCGTGATGGTCGACGTGTCGTGCGCCGCCATCATCAGGAAGATCATGTGGTTGATGACGTCGTCGTCGGAGAACCGCTCGCCGTCCTCGGTCTCGATGTGGCAGAGCACCGAGAAGATGTCGTCGCTCGCGCTGGCCCGCTTCGCCGGCAGATAACCGCGCAGGAAGTTCTCCAGTACCCGGCGAGCGCGGTACGCCCGGCCCCAGCGGGTGAACGGCACGTCGGCCCGGACGATGCCGGCGGCGGCCTGCACGCAGGTGATGAACGCTTTGTTGACCCGGGCCATCCCGGCGTCGCTGGTGTCCCGGGCGCCGCCCATGAACAGGTCCGCGGCGATGTCGAGGGTGAGCTGCTTGATCCGCCAGTGTGCCCGGAACCGTTTGCCGGCCTCCCAGCTCGCCATGCCGTGCTCGATCGCCGGGTGCAGCCGGCGGGTGTATCCGTCCAGCCGGTGCTGGGTGAACGCCTCCTGCATGATCCGCCGGTGGCTCAGATGGTCGTCGAAATCGATGAGCATCAGGCCCCGGTGGAAGAACGGGCCGACCAGCTGTGACCAGGCCGGCCCGTTGGCGAACGCCTTGTCCCTGTTCTGTAGCGCCTCACCGCAGGCGTCCGGGCCGAGCAGCATGACGGTGTGCTTGCCGAGCATGTACGCCGGAGCGACCGGACCGTAGTGCTCCCAGTGGCGACGGTAGAGCCCGATCGGATCTCGCTGGTATTCGAGGAGCAGGCCGAGCCAGGGCAGACCGCGGTCCTCGGGGCGCAGCGGGGCTACGTGTTGTGGTACCCGAGCGTCGGCCGCCATGGCTCACCTCGAAAGAGCGTCCTCGTATCGACCAGCGTGATTCGCCGGGGATGCTCTGTCAATGTCGGCGCTTTCTTTATGAGCTGCGGGCTTTATGAGCTGCGGGTGACTGCCGCGTCGGCGAGCGTGAGCAGCACGGAGCGGGCGGTCTCGTCGATCGTGGCGGTGTCGAGCGCCGACCGGGAACGGTCCAGCAGGTCGGCGATCATCTGTTCGGCGGCGGCCAGCGCGCCGGTGTCCACGATGATGGTGCGCAGGATGTCGATGTCGGCGGGGCCGGGCGGTTCCCCGCTGAGCAGGGTCTCCACGACATCGCGCTGCCGGGCGTCGCCGTGTTGCAGGGCGAGCGCGATCAAGACGGTGCGTTTGCCTTCGCGCAGGTCGTCGCCGGCGGGCTTGCCGGTCGTGGCGGGGTCGCCGAACACACCGAGAACGTCGTCGCGCAGCTGGAAGGCCTCCCCGAGAGCCAGGCCGAACCGGGAGAGCCGGGCGAGCAGCTGGTCGTCGGCGCCGGCAAGGCTCGCACCGAGCAGCAGCGGGTGCTCGACGGTGTACTTGGCGCTCTTGTAATGCGTGACGCGGCGGGCCCGGTGCAGCGCGTCGTGCGGGCGGCTACCGCCGATCGCCTGTTCCAGCAGGTCCAGGTACTGCCCGCCCATGAGCTGGGTGCGCATCGGGTTGAAGACGGCCCGGCCGCGGGCCAGTGACCGCGGGGGCAGGCCACTGCCGGTGTAGAGCTCGTCGCTCCAGGTCAGGCACAGATCGCCGGCGAGGATGGCCGCGGAGACGCCGAAGTGCCCGGCATCCTTCTCCCAGCCGTTGCCGTGATGCAGGGCGGCGAACCGGCGATGCATCGAGGGCGCGCCGCGCCGGGTGTCGGAGGCATCCATGACGTCGTCATGGATCAGCGCTGCGGCCTGCAGGAACTCCAGCGCGGTGGCCGCGGTGACGATGGCCGCGTCGTCATCGGCACCGGTGGCGCGCCACGCCCAGTAACAGAAGGCGGCTCGCAGACGTTTCCCGCCGTTCATCAGGTCCGTGACGTAGTGCACCAGCGGGGCGCAGTCGGCGCTCACGTCGGCGAGCAGCTCGGTCTGCACGGCCAGGAAACCGTGGACGGTGCGGTGAACCCGGCCGCGCAGGTCCGCCACGTCCAGCGGTGAATCCGTACGCGCGGGGTGGCGCGATGTCACACTCACGAGCGGGTACGGGGGGACAGGTCCCGGCGACGACCGTCGGCAACTATCTCTCTGATCATGATTCTTTATTATCAAGATTTCTCGTCAGGATGCTAGTCCTGCGGGAGGCGGCAATTGTCACGGCGCACTCTGGCGGATCGCGAGGTCAGAGGCTCGCGATCAGGGTCGTGACGAGGCGGTCGACGTCGGCCGGTGTGACGTGCAGGTGCGGCGACACCCGGATCGCGTCGCCACGGCGCGCCACGAAACAGTTCGCCTTCTTGAGAGCGGCGGCGACCTGGTCGGTCGCGCCTTCGGGTACGCGTACGCCGAGCACATGTGGCCCGTGCAGCTCGGCGACGGTGACGTCGAGCCCGGCGGCCGAGATCCGCGCCGCGATGTCGCCGGTGATCGTGGCAAGGGTGCCGGCGATGCGGGACGGACCCCAGGCCAGGACCTGTTCCAGAGCTGCCACGGCCATCGGGGTCAGCTCGAACAGTGTGCGGGCGCCCTGGTCGTACCGTCGCGCGCCCGGAAGGTAGTCGTCGCGGTAGTCCACGAGCCCGGCGAAGTCGTCCGAGCCGGCTCGGACGATCCAGTTCTCCTCCAGGGGCCGGCCGTCGCGGTGCTCCTCGGCGACCCAGAGATACCCGCGGCCGAACGGCCCCAGCAGCCACTTGTATCCGACCGAGACCACGAAGTCGGGGCGCAGCGCGGCGACGTCGAGCGGCATCACGCCCAGGGACTGGCTCGCGTCGATCACCAGCCGAGAACCAGCCGCATGGGTACGCGCGGCGACCTGCTCGATATCGATCAGCCCGCCGTCGGTCCAGTGGACGTTGGGCACCGAGACGATCGCGATCCGGTCGTCGATCTCCGCCAGGATCGCGTCGGTCCAGGTCTGCCCGGGTGATCGGGTCACGGTGCGAATGCTCGCGCCGGAGCGTTCAGCCAGGCGGCGCCAGGTGTAGACGCCGGACGGGTATTCGTCGGCCAGGACCAGGATCTGCTGCCGTTCCGTGATGCTGAGGTTGGCCGCGGCGACGGCGAATCCGTAACTGGTCGCCGGAACCAGCGCGATGCCCTCGGCGCTGCTGTCCTCAGTGCCTTGCTCTTCGCCGTTGTTGCCGGCCTTGCCGCTGCCGAAGAGTCGTCCGGCCAGCGACCGAAGTCTCTCCGCCCCGGCGAACCAGTCATCCTCGCCGATCTCCCACGGGCGGGCTCGCTGCCGCAGCGCCGCCTCGCCGGCCGCGCGAACCGCGTGGAGGACCGGTGACAGGCTGGCCGCGTTGAAGTACGCGATCTCGTCCGGCACCTCGAACAGGTCTCGCTGGGAATCCCACTCAACGGCCACACCGGAGCCTACCGCGTTGAGCGACTATTGATTTTGCGCGTTCTGCTGGGATTGGGCGAAATCCCAGTCGTAGCGGCGGCCGGCCGGCTCGTCGTCGCGCCACGTGATTTCCCAGGTCCGATCGGCATTCTGGGAACACGCCATCAATTGACCGTACTCATTGCGCTCTTTCAGGGTCGGCTTTTCGTCGCCCGCCGGAAAACGGAATGTCACGGTGAAGCTGGTGAAAGCGGATGGTCGTCCGTTGGGGCTCTGCAATCGATCGTCCCAGCCGAGCGAGTCGAAGCCGCGCTCGCGGAATGGTCGCCAGAGGCCCTTGGGGTGGTACTCGACGCGCCATTCGCTCCTTGAGGAGATCGGTGGATCGAAGACCAGCCAGATCTTGAGTTTGTTGATCTGTTCCCGTAACGGGATGAGGGTGATCTTGCCGTCGTTGCGATGCGCGGTGAGGCAGATCGACTCCAGGCTGGCGATCTGCTCGCTGTGTACCGGCACGATGGGACGCATCGTCCGGTTCGTCACCAGCGGTTTCGCCGTTGTCACTCGCCGTTCGACGATGAGGTCCGCGTTGTCGTTCTCGCCGATGCCGACGGTCACCTCAAGGGTTTCGGCGAACAGCGGCCGTTCCCGATCACTGATCCGCTCGATCGCTTCCAGGCAATTCTGCAGGGTGGCTCGCGCGGATTTCACGCGAAGAGCCTCGTCGGCCAGCTGGCCGCGTAACTCCTTGACCTTCTGGACGAAGTAGAACTGCCAAACCTTGATCACGAGGTACAGCAGGCCGGTGACGAGGACCGCGACCAGCAGAGCCCGAAGGATCCGGGTCGAGAAGTCGCTGAGCTGGGCGACGTCCGCCGCCACCGCGAGCACTGCCAGCGAGAACACCGCTGCTGCTGCGACCGGTTTTCTCCAGCGGGCCGGCCCGGAGGGTTCGGGCGGCGTCGGTGACATTCCACCAATGATGCCCAGGTGACCAAGGGAAGCAAATACTCTACCGGGTGAACCGTCACTGTCGAGTGCTGATTGTGCGGCGCGGAGCGGTTCGTGCTTAATTGGCGTGTCAGGTTCGGGGCGGTGGGCGGAAACCTTCCGATACCCCTTGCCCGGATGCTGCGACATCTGCATTCTACGGAGAGCTACATAGTGCTCTGTCGATCACTTAGGGGATCATCATGCCGATCCACTCGTCGGTGAGACTCGCGCTCTCCCGGCCTCGGCCGAAAGGTCCCCACGCCAGCCCAGGGGGCTCGGAATCGACCGGTGAGGGCGGAAACATGTCATCGAGGCTGGCCGCGGTCATCGGCCCGAACGGCCTGCTCGCTGCCGCGCTGCTGTTGTCGGCGGCCCTGGTGGGGCTGGTGACGGCATTGGTGGGAATCGCCGTGGTCGCGTTCACCTAGACGGGTGCTCAGGAAAAGCTTCCGCCTTCGCCGGTCAGCGGACTGATGCGACAAACGGGCGAGGCGATCGTACGAATCATGATTTCCCCTGGTCGGCTAGGCGTTTGCTCCGCCCGTTGAAGAGCGGATCAACACCACCATACGGTGGCGCCGAATCCTTCAACGGTCGTCCGCACAATTGGGTGACTGTCCCCGACACGCAAGATTGACGAGTTGCCACCCGGGGCCGCCGGTGCGACCGGCATCGACTTTGGTCTGGCAGAAATAGACCGACGGCAGCAGCGGCCGGCGGCGGGGAAGCGCGAGTGTGTGAGGCACGCGTTTCCCGGCCGGAAGGACGAACAGGTGGACAAGCGATGGCGTCGCTGGTTGGCGGTGGCCGCCCTGCTGGTGCTGGCGCCGTGGACGGCCGAGTGTTCCTGGGGCGGATTCACCGTCGGCGACTATCCGGTGGTGATCCTTTTCCTGGGGCCGCTCTACGGTGGCGCCGCGGTGCTGATTCGCGAGGCGGCACGTCGTTCCGGTGGTGGCTGGCCGGTCATCGTGCTGCTCGCGGCGGCGTTCGGGGTGGTGCAGGCAGCGCTGGTGGATCAGTCGTTGTTCAACCCCGGGTTTCTCGATGACACCGAGTTCGCCGGCATGGGATCGACGGCGACCGACATCCCGATGTTCGGGTTCAGCGCTGAGGAGGCCTTCAACTATGTGGGCAACCATGTCCTGTTGAGCATCTGCGCCCCGATCATGCTGGTGGAGTCGGCGCAGCGCGAGTCGTGGCGGCATCGTCCGTGGCTGGGCCGGTGGGGACTGCTGGGTTTCGGCGTGCTCTACCTGCTGGGCAGCTTGATGATCTTCTCGGACAGTGAGGACGGGCGGAAAGGCTTCGTGCTCGCCCCCGAGCAGGCGTGGCTAGCCGTGAGCGTGGTGATCGGGCTGGTCGCGGTGGCGATGCTGCCCCGGTGGCGGCGCACGACGCAGCGACGTGAAGGATTCGTCCCGCATCCGCTGCTGTGGGGGCTGTTGCTGCTCGCCCTCCAGCTGGGTCTGTGGTTCTTCACCGGCTGGCCCCTGGTCGGCGCGAGCATCGTGGCAGCCGGGACGGCCGTGGCGCTGGCGGTGACCTGGTCGCGCCGCGCCGGTTGGGACCAGCGGCACGTCGTGACCGGCTGGTCGGCCGGTCTGCTCGCCGCGGCGGCCGGTGCGTTCTTCGCTCCCGCGTACCGGCCGGCGTCGGCGCTGATGGCGCTGGTCAGCGACCTGACGGTCGTCGCGGTGGTGATGGCGCTGGTGATCGGGGCGTACCTTCTCGCCGCCCGGTGGGCGGAAGATCGTCAGGTGGGAAAGACTGGCAGCACCATCGGACGAACTCAGGAGTGACGTGCCCCGCATCGCTGTGACCGGCGGCAGTGGCAAACTCGGCCGCGCCGTCGTGAAAGAACTGCTCCAGCATGGGTTCGAGGTGCACAACCTCGACCTGGCGCCGCCCAGGGAGAGCCTCGCCCCGTACACCCGGGTTGAACTGACCGATTACGGTCAGGTGCTCGGCGCGCTGACCGGTGTCGACGATCGGTACAGCAGTGTGGACGCGGTCGTGCACCTGGCCGCGATTCCCGGACCGGGCATGGCGCCGAACGCGACCACGTTCGCCAACAACATCACCTCCAGCTACAACGTGTTCGCCGCGGCCCGGACGGCCGGCATCAAACGCGTCGTGTGGGCATCCAGCGAGACCCTGCTCGGCCTGCCGTTCGACAGCCCGCCGCCGTACCTGCCGGTCGACGAGGAGTACGCGGCCCGGCCGGAGACGTCGTACTCACTGGCCAAGCATCTCGACGAGCAGATGGCCGCCCAGTTCTGCCGGTGGGATCCCGAGCTCACGATGACCGGTCTGCGGTTCTCCAACGTGATGGAGCCGGGTGACTACGCCGCCTTCCCCGGTTTCGACGCCGACCCGAGGCAGCGGATCTGGAACCTGTGGGGGTACATCGACGCCCGCGACGGGGCGCAGGCCGTGCGGCTCGCACTCGGGTACGACCAGCCCGGCCTGGAGGTCTTCGTGATCGCGAACGCTGACACGGTGATGAGCCGCCGGACCGCGGACCTGGCCGCCGAGTACTTCCCGGACGTGCCCGTCACCCGCGAGCTGGGTGAGCACGAGACACTGCTCTCCATCGAGAAAGCTCGACGGCTGCTCGGTTACACCCCGGAGCACAGCTGGCGGTCGCCCGCAGCCACCGGCGATAGCTGAGGCCGCACCCGCCGGGAAATGCCGCGGCCCCACCCGCCGGGGAAGGCTGGGGCCGTGGCCGCCGGGAAAAGGTGAGGCCGCGGCCGCTGGGGAAAGGTGAGGCCGCGGCCGCTGGGTGCGGGCCGCGGCCTGGAGCCGGTGCTGGGCTGGTGCTGGTGTCAGCCGCGGGAGCGCGGCAGGCAGCACTTCTTGTACTTGAGGCCGGAGCCGCACCAGCAGGCGCCGTTGCGCTCCGGGGGCCAGGAGATCTGGCCGCCGCCGTGGCGCTTGATCACCAGGTCGGTCTGGCCGGCGCCGGCGCGGCGGACCAGCTCGCGCTCCAGGCGGGCGCGGTGCCCGTCCCAGGTGCCGCCGTTCTTCTCGGCCTCGTCGGCAGGCAGGGCTTCGAAGTCGGCCTGCGGCCAGAACACCAGGTCACCGGTGGCTGAGGCCGCGGTCGTGGCGGTCGAGGCGTTGGTGAGCCGGGTCTCGAGGCGCTCGGCGAGGTTGTCGTGCGCGTCGTGCGAGAGGCCGATCGCGTGGCGGATGCGGTGCCGCTGCTGCAGCAGGAAGAACAGCGTCCCCGCGTCCTCCGCGTCGGACGGCTCGCCGGCGCCGCGCTCGGCGAGGGCCTCTTTCACCGCCTCGGTCAGCCACTGCTCGGCGATCCGGTGGCGGCCGCCGACGGCCAGGGCCGCGCTGACGTACGCCGCCGCGTCCGGTTCCTTGGTGAGCAGCGGGCGCAGCGGCTCGAGCTCGGCGGTCGCCTCGTCCTCGCGGCCGGCCCGGAACAGCAGCCGGGCGCGGACGGCGCGGGCCGCGGAGACCTGGGCGTCGTCCCTTTTTCCGTACGATTCAAGGGCCTTGTCCACGTATCGCAGGGCCGCTTCGAGCTTGTTGCGGCTCTCCGCGATCTCGGCGGCGAGGGTGAGGGCGAGCCCCGCGTCCTCCGGGTCGGCCAGTTTGCCGTCCTCGGCGGCGCTCGACAGCTCGGCGGCGACGCCGAGCGGGTCGGCGGCACCAAGGACGGTTTCCCGGAGCTCAGTAAGGTCTGCGCTGGTCAGATTCGCTTTCAACGACACGTCCCTGACCGTACTCTTTGCGCGGTTCCATCGCTGTTGATCTGGGTCTCACTTTCCCCGGTTCACCAGGGGATGACGCCCTCGTCGTTGTAGAAGGCGCCGGTCGGTCCGTCGTCGGGCAGCGTCG
The DNA here is from genome assembly GCF_003259845.1 of Actinoplanes lutulentus. Classification (GTDB taxonomy): domain Bacteria; phylum Actinomycetota; class Actinomycetes; order Mycobacteriales; family Micromonosporaceae; genus Actinoplanes; species Actinoplanes lutulentus. The sequence continues at coordinate 174,295 of NZ_QLMJ01000017.1, read as the reverse complement.
CGAGCCGGATCGCGGTGGCCGCGGCCTCCTGCGGGGACCGCCCCTGGAAGCCGGTGAAGTCGGTGGCGACCAGGCCCGGGCAGGCCGCGTTGATCAGGATGTTCGTGCCGGCCAGCTGCCGAGCATAGTGCACGGTGACAGCGTTGAGGTACGACTTCGTCGGCGAGTAGGCGGCCATGATCGGGCCGACCTCGACGGCCGGGTCCGACTGCCAGGTCAGCGAGCCGACGCTGCTGGAGATGTTGACGATGCGCGGCGACGCCGACCGGCGCAGCAGCGGCAGCATCGTATTGATCACCCGGATCACGCCGTAGACGTTGACGTCCACGACCTCGCGGACGACGTCGAGGTCGAGGGTGGTCGGGTCCTGGGCCCAGCCCGGGCCGGTCGGCCCGGAGATGCCGGCGTTGTTGACGAGAACGTCCAGCTCGGTGATCAACGTTGCGGCCTCGGCGACGCTGCGGTCGCTGGTGACGTCGAGCGGCACCGCGAACGCGTCGATCCCGCTCTCCCGCAGCCTCTTCACGGCCGCCTCGCCGCGGGCGGCGTCGCGGGCGCCGATCGCTACGCGGTAGCCCTTCGCGCCCAGTCCGGCCGCGATCTCGTATCCCAGTCCCTTGTTCGCGCCGGTGACCAGCGCGGTCTTGATGTCGCTCATGACGCCGATCGTGGCTCGGCGGACCGTGCTGCCGTTACACCGTTGCGGTGGGCTGTGATACCCGGCGGGTATCGTGCTGGGCGTGGACCTGCTCGAGACCCGCGAGCTCCGGTACTTCGTGACCGTCGCCGAGGAACTGCACTTCAGCCGCGCGGCTGAACGCCTCGGCATCGCCCAGCCGCCGCTGTCCCGGGCGATCCAGCAGCTCGAACGGCGCCTCGGCGTCACCCTGCTCGACCGGGACCGCCGCGGGGTGGCGCTCACCGACGCCGGCCAGGTGCTCCTGGAGGAGGCCCGCGCGGTTCTCGACGGTGCGGCGGCGGCCGCTCGGCGTACCCGGCGGGCCGCGTCGTCCACCGGCCGCCTGACGCTGGCGACGAAAGCCGGCGCCAACCACGAACTGTTGCAGCGGCTCCTGGATGCGCACGGCGCCGAGGTCGAGGTGCTGCTCTGCGGCATGGGCGAGCAGGCGCTGATGCTGCGCGACGGCCGCGCCGACGTGGCGTTGATGCAGCGGCCGTTCGACGCCCTGGCCGGGTTCGACACCGAGGATCTGCTGACCGAGCGGCAGGTCGCGATCGTGCCCGCCGCGCATCCCCTCGCCGCCCGCTCGTCACTGACGATGGCCGAGGTCGCCGCCGTGCCGGATCTGCCGGTGGCACGCTGGCCGGGCCAGGACGGTGTCTACGAGCCCGGCCCGGGTCCGGAGATTCACGACCTGTCCCAGCTGGCGCAGCTGATCGCTCTCGGTCACACGTCGGCGGTCCTGTGTGCTTCGTCGCGGACGTGGCTGTGGAGCGCCCACGCGGCGATCCCGCTGGTCGACGCCCCGCGGGTCACGACGGTGCTGGCCTGGCCGCCGCACAGCCGTTCGCGGCTGCTCGCCGATCTGGTCCGCACCGCGGGTCAGCTCGATAGGCCTGAGGCCGGCTGACTTCTCGGAGGCCGGCTCTTGGAGCGACGTTGTCGCTCGGAGGCCGGCCTTTGGAGCGACGGTGTCGCAAAGCCTCACACCCACTGCGGGCGTGGTCACACCCACAGTGGGTGTGAGGCCTTGAAGTCTGTGTCAGCGGGGGCCGGGAGGCGGCAGTCGGTGTTTGTCACGCCGGGGCCCGATCACAGGCAGGCGTCGAGGTCGGCGAAGAGGTCGGCGGGGACGTTATGCCCTAGTTGCTGCCAATAGCGGCGGCCGAGCGCCCACGTCGCGGTGAGGGCTGCGGCGAGGGAGTCCGGGTCGGCGGTTGCCGTCGTGCGGTGGATGGCGTGCACGACCTCGGAGGGGAGGTCGGACTCGGCGTTGCGGGACGGTGTGAGCCAGTGCTGGGTGCGGTTCTCGGCGAGGCGGGCCATCCACAGCAGGTGCCGCTGAGTGTGCGCCAGGGCATCGACGGCACGTAGCAACTCGCCGCGCTGGGTCACGTGATGGGCGAGCAGCAGCCAGTTGGCGAACCGGCCGCAGAGCTCGTCGATCTCGGCGGGAGTGGTGGGCAGCGCAGCCTGCGCGGGCAGCGAGTCGAGGGCTTCGCGGAGGGCGCCGGTGCGGTCGAGCACGATCATCCGGTCGGTGGGGCCGCTGCGGGCGGGCCATGTGCGTACCGAAGGGATGTTTTGCTCGGTGGTGAAGTGGAATTCGCCGCGCAGCAGGCGGGGGAAGAACACCACGTGGGTGCCGAACTCGTTGACGACCGTGTGCTGGATCGTGCCGATCTGGTCCAGCCAGGCGCGTTCGTCCAGGGTGGCCTCGGCGCCGGCGAAGAGCCAGAACTCGATGTCGCTGTGGCGGTCCGCCTCACCGTTGACGAACGAGCCGTAGACGAGGGCGGCGACGAGGCGCTCGTCGGTGCGGCAGAGGTCCTTGACCCGGGTGATCAGGTGTTCCTGTGCGAGCAATGCTTCCTCCATGAGCGGTGTTCAGCGCCGGGTGCTGGTGCTGTCGGCGCCGGGGGCGCGTTTGCTGGGGATGTCGGACAGCAGTTCCTGGCCGCGGCGGTCCACCAGGGTGGTGACCGCGTGCTGGGCCACGCCGAGCACGATCGCGTAGGCCAGGATCTAACCCGGGGTGTCGAGGTTGTCCAGGCCGGGCACGAACCGGCCGTGTCCTGCATATGAAAGGGGAGGCGCCGGATCGGGTGTGGATACGGGTTTACGCGATCGGGGCAGCGGCGCCGACGCAGACGAAACCGGCCGCTGCTGCCGCGGCGGTGCCGTCCTCGCCGGCCACGCGTTTCTGGATCTCGGCGAGGGCGTTCGGGACCGCCACGCCGGTCAGCAGGAGCTCGTGCAGGGCGATCATCATGGGCCGGGTCTGCACGTCGGGCACCGGTACGACGGAGGCGACGATCTGCCGGGCGCCGCGGGACAGCAGAGTGGCGCTGATGCCCAGCACCTCGTCGCCCGCGTGCACGACCGTGCGGCCGGTGTCGCAGGCCGCCAGGATCACCGTGGCGGGTACCCGGTCGAGGCGTTCCATGTCGTACACGGTGAGCGGGCCGTCGCTGAGCATCAGCGACGAGAACAGCGGGTTGCTCGGCTGGACCCGGCCATGCGCGGCGATGTGCGCCAGGCTCGCGCCGTTCATGGCCCGGGTCACTGCGCCCACGGTGGCCTCGGCGCCGGTGATCGGCTGGGTGCCGTGCAGAGCGGCCAGCGATTCCGCTTCGGCGACGGCGCCCGGCAGGCCGTATCCGACGATGACCCGTCGCCCGGTAGGCGCACTGATATCACCGGCAAATCGGATATGTCGCCCGGCATTGTCGAGCGCTTGATCGCGGTCGCCGGCCGGTGGCGCTATGGAGTGGCTCTCGCCGGCCGGGCCAGGGCCGGTGGCGGCTCGGTGCCACAGCGTTGCCGACGGTGCTACCGACACCGGGCGGCCCGCGCAGGACGGCAGGACCGACCAGGGCAGCGACTGCAGCGGGCCGGTCGGGATGACCACCAGCGCACGGTCGCCGAGCTCGGCGGCGACCGGGCCGAGCAGCATGTCGTCCAGGGCGGTCGCCGCCGCCCTGAGCAGCCTCGCCGCGGCTTCCCGGCTGGCCGGGCGCGCCGTCGGGTGACTCAGCCGGCGCAGGGTGAACGTGACCTGGTCGACCAGGTGCCCGGCGGCGGCCACCGGCGCCACGGCCCGCAGGACGCATCGGCCGCCGGAGACGGCGAGGACGTACAGCATGCCGTCGTGGGCGAGGAACTCCAGCAGGGCGGAGTCGCCCAGCGTACCGGCCAGGCCGGGCAAGCCGACCGGTTCGATGCCGTCGGCGGCGACGTCCTGGCGCTGCATCCGGCAGTAGTCGCGGATCCAGCGTTCCAGGGTGATCTGTCGCTGCACCAGGCGGGTGACGTTGCGCCCGGCGAGGTGCCCGGACCGGATCTGGGCGGCGGTGGCGCGTAGCTCGGCGACCGCGTCGGCCACGATCGGGTCCTCCGGCGGGCGGGCCGGGCTCAGCAGCAGGTGGCTGGCACGGCCGCGCTCGGCCCACCGGAATACCCGATCGGGGCGGCGCTCGTCCATCGCGATGTGCAGGCCCAGCTCGACCAGTTCGAGGCGGTGCCCGGACGCGTGGGCGCGCAGGTCGGTGGCGCCGAGGGTGGCGCGGTGCTCGTCGAGGATGCGCAGGCCGGCGCGGACCGCCGCGGTGGCGCCGCGCCGGTTGTCGTCGAGCAGGCGGAGCTGGGCTTCGGCGTACCAGCCGCGGGCGCGCAGCACGGCGGTGCCACGCCGGCGCAGGGCGGCGCCGGGGCGCAGCAGGCGGTGGCTGCGATCGTGGTGGCCGCGTTCCCGTGCCAGCCGGGCGGCCAGCAGCCGGGCTTCCAGGGCCACGGCCGGCCAGCCCGCTGCCTCCAGGGCGGGAATGAGTTGCTCGACCTCGTTCAGGCGTACCGCCGGTGGGTGGCCCAGTGCCGCGCGGCAGGACAGGACCATCAGCCGGGCGGCGGTGGACCACTGGCGGCGGCCCTGCCGGGCGAACTCGCGGCCGGCGAGCCGCGCCTGCGTCAGGGCCGTGGTGGTGTCGCCGTCCAGGACCGCGGCCCGGGCCAGGACCAGGCGTACCTCGGGGATGTCGCTGCGGCGGTGTTCAGCCTCGAACGCCGTGATCGCCTGTTCGGCGGCTTCCCGGGCTTCGGCGGTCAGGCGTACCGACAGCAGCAGCCGGCTGCGGTCGGCCAGTAACGGGCCGGTTTTGAAGTTCAGCTCGGGGACCAGGTTTTCGGCCTGGCCGAGGTGGTGCAGGGCGGCCGGCACGTCGCCGCGCAGGGCGTGCACCTCGGCGAGGTTCTGGTGCACGAAGGCGGCGAACATCTTCAGTTCCAGGCGGGCGCTGAGGTCCATGGCCTCGTCCAGGTCGGCCTGGGCGGCGGCGAAGTCCTGCCGGTGGCCCTGCAGCAGGCCGCGGTTGAGCAGCACCCGCAGCGTCCACAGGTGATCGTCGCCTTTGCGGAGCGCGGGCAGGGAGCTGCGATAGCTGGCCAGGGCGTCGTCGAAGCGGCCGAGCTGGTGCATGATCGCGCCGCGCTGGGCCTCGGCGCGGGCGTGCGGCACCCCGGTCAGGTCGAGCAGGGCGGTGTCGATCTCGCGCAGTGCCGCCCGGGAACGGCCGCGCCGGTTGAGGACGAACGCGAGGGTCATGCGGGCTTCGGCGGCGAGCAGTGCGGAGCCGGCGCGGCCCGCCCACCGGATCGCCGAGCGCAGGTGCCGCAACGCGACGTCGAGGTCGGCGACGTGCATCGCGGCGAGGCCGATGGCGCGTTCGGCGACGGCCGCGGCTTCCGGGTTTCGCTCGGCGCGGGCCGTACGCAGGACGGCCGCACCCAGGGACGCGGCGCGCTGCGGCTCGGAGTCCGCCAGGCGCAGAGCTTCCCGGGCATCCAATATGGTCGATTCGGCCATAAACTTGTGGTCCAGCGCAGTCTGCGGAAATGGGCCCGGCGGTAAACGTATCCATGATGGCCCGGGCGCCTCTGAGTGATGAGCCTAAACCGTACGGGAAGAGGTCGGCCATGCCAGGGAGCAACCGTCCGGACATGTTCTACAAGCATGATCAGATAGTCGTCGCCGAGGGCGATCGCGCCGCGGTGCAGAGCGCACTCACCGAGCTGGGCATCGGCGTCACCGGGTCGAGCGACATTCGTGAACTCGGCCTGCAGCGGCTCGAACTGGTCAACGTGGACCGCATCCGCGGTGACGCGTACCTGACGCAGTACGCCGAAGCGATCCTGCGGGCCGAGCGCCCGGGCGCCGGCCCGCTGCCGGTCGACAACCTCGACCTGCTGCTGTTCCGGCTTCGGTTCGACTTCGCCCGCCTGTACAGCGGGTGGGTTCCGGTCATCGCCAAGAACCGCACCGTCACGACCGCCGAGGGCTTCGACGAGATCATCGGCGGCCGGCCGTCCGGGCCCGTCGGGGAAGCGGAGATCGACGCCAACGGCGAGATCAACGGCGGTGGCGAGATCAACGGCGGCGGTGGCGGCCTGACCGTGCTGAAAGGCCACGTCAATGTCATCAACGGCCCGCGGGACGCGGGGGCCGGCGTGACGATCTGTGTCCTGGACACCCCGGTCTACCAGCACGCCGCCTTCGACGGCCACGCCGTCGAGGGCCTGGAGAAGGACGACGGGGCCGGCGAGGTGCCACCGATGGCCGGGCACGGCACGTTCGGCGTGGGCGTCATCCTCGGCCAGGCGCCGGCGGCCACCATCCGCAGCTGCCCGGTCCTGGGCACCGACGGCGGCGCCGACCTCTGGACGGTCGCCGCGACGATGATGAGGCTGGAGAGCGAGGGACGCCTTGACGCCGACATCCTGCATCTGCCGTGGGGCTGCATCACCCGCGACGGCAAAGCGCCGTACGTGCTCGCCGCCGCCATCACCAAACTGGCCCGGCCCGGCCGCGTGATCATCGCCTCGGCCGGCAACCACGGCGACTCCGGCGATCCGGACGTGCCGGAGAACGCGCCCGGTTACCCGGCCGCGCTGCCCCAGGCCATTGCGGTCGGCGCCACCGGCCCGCGCGGCGAGCTCACCGACTTCACCCCGAAACCACTGTCGGCGCCGTGGATCGACGTCGCGGACAGTGGGGACCGGCTGCGCAGTACCTATCTGCGCGACGGGTACGCACAATGGAGCGGCACGTCGTTCGCGGCCGCCCGATTCACCGGCCGCCTGGCAGCCGGTGAGACGGCCGGCGAGACGGCCGGCGACAGGGACTCCGGGGACATCGTCGCGGCCGCCAGAGCCCTCTCCGCACGGTGGCGGGCCGCTTACGACCGGGACTATTCATAGGTGAGCCGGAGGTCTGTGATGCGCGACGACCCGGAAGTCATCGCCCTGGTCACGGCCGCCCGTGACGGTGACGCCGGCGCCTGGAACGCGCTCGTCGAGCGGTACGCCCCACTGGTGTGGTCCACCTGCCGGGCGTACCGCCTCGAGGCCGCCGACGCCGAGGACGTGGGGCAGACCGTCTGGCTGAGCCTGATCGAGCACCTGCCGAAGATCCGTACGCCCGCCGCGCTGCCCGGCTGGATCCTCACGTCGACGCGCCGGGAAGCCCTGCGCGTGCTGCGGATCGGGCAGCGCACCCGGCCGGACGACACGCTCGGCGAGCTCACCGCGGACGCTGATCCGCGCGATGTGGACGAGGAACTGCTGGCGTACGAACGGGAGATCGCGCTGCGGGCCGCCTTCACCGAGCTGCCGACCCGATGCCAGCACCTGCTGTCGCTGCTGATGCAGGATCCACCACCGCCGTACAGCGTCATCAGCTCGAGAATGGGTATGCCCAGGGGTAGCGTCGGCCCGATCCGCGCCCGATGCCTGGACCGGCTCCGGCACTGCCCCGCGCTGGCCGCGTTCATCGAGGAAGGTTCCGATTCCACGGGAGGCGGTGGCACGCGTGAGCAACGAAACCTGGCATGACGACGACCATCTGTTCGCGTCGCTGACGAAAGCGCTCCACGAGGCCGAGGCCGTGCCGCCGTCCTTCGTGGAGAGCGGCAAGGCGGTCTTCGCCTGGTCCACCATCGACGCGGAGCTCGCCGATCTGACGTACGACTCCGAGCTGTTCGCGCCCGAGCTGGTGGACGCGGTCCGGTCGCAGGACGCGTCGTTGCGGGCGCTCACCTACGCGACCGCCGAGCTGACCATCGAACTGGAGATCACCGGCGACGCGGTCCTCGGCCAGATCCTGCCGCCGCAGCCCGGAGCCGTGACGATCTACGTGTCGATCGGGCCGGAGTCCGAGGCGCCGATCGACGAGATGGGCTTCTTCGCCGTCCGCCCGGTGCCGCGGTCGGCGTTCCGGCTGCGCTGCGCCACCACTTCAGGGCTGGACATCAAGACCGGGTTCATCGCGCCGCCGAACTCCCCGCACAGGTAGTCACCGGCGGGTACACGCTGGCGACGGTCGCCAACGCCCAGCGCATCCGTGCGGCCGCCGTCTCCGGGTGGTCGCCGTACTCGGCGGCCATCAGGGCGGCGCATCCGCTGATGCCGCCGTGCTTGACCCACGTCAGCGCGATGGCAGCGGTGACCTCGGCGTGACCGAGTGCACGGCTCTGCGGCAGGTCGCTGGCGAACAACGCCTCAGCGCGGCCGATTCGCAGGTCGAGGGTCATGACACACCTCCCGTGTCGTTGTCTCCAACGCACGGAGGGCGCGGCATGCCCCGTGGATACGTTAGAACTACGGGAAGCCCATGGAAGGATTCGCATGAGTGTTCCTGACGTCGTGATCACCGGATTGGGTGCCACCAGCCCGCTGGGCGGGGATGTGGACAGCCTCTGGCGCAACCTGCTGGACGGCCGTTCGGGGGTTCGCCGCATCGACGAGCAGCTCCAGGGGTTCGCCCACTGGCGGGACCTGCCCGCGCACATCGCGGCGCCGATGGCGGTCTCACCGGACACGCTGCTGTCCCGGGTGCAGGCACGCCGGCTGGACCGCTGCGAGCAGGCCGCCCTGGTCGCCGCGAAGCAGGCGTGGGAGGACGCGGGCACTCCGCAGCTCGAGCCGGAACGGCTGGCCGTGGTGATCGGCACCGGGATCGGGGGAGTGTCCACGATCCTCGATCAGGACGACCTCATCGAGGAGAAGGGTCCGTCGAAGGTCTCCCCGCTGACCATCCCGATGATGATGCCCAACGGGCCGGCCGCCTGGGTGAGCATCGAGCTCGGGGCGCGGGCCGGCACCTATACGACGGTGTCCGCGTGTGCGTCCGGCGCCGAGGCGCTGAGCATGGGCGCCCGGCTGATCCGGTCCGGTGAGGCGGACGTGGTGATCGCCGGTGGCGCCGAGGCCTGCATCACGCCGCTCACGATCGCCGGGTTCGCGCAGGCCCGGACGCTGTCGCGGCGCAACGACGAGCCGGAGCGGGCGTCGCGTCCCTTCGATGTGGACCGGGACGGGTTCGTGCTGGGGGAGGGCGCCGGCGTGGTCATCCTGGAGCGGGCCGATTTCGCGGCCGCCCGTGGCGCGCGGGTCCTGGCGAAGCTGGCCGGTTTCGGGCTCACCGCCGACGCCCACCACATCACCGGTCCCGACCCGGAGGGCAAAGGCCAGATCCGGGCCATTCAGGCGGCGTTGTCGTCGGGCGGGCTGACCCCGGCCGACGTCGAGCACGTCAACTGTCACGCCACGTCGACGGTGGTCGGCGACATCGGGGAGGCCAACGCGATCCAGGCGGCGCTCGGTGATCACGTGGTGCTGACCGCGCCGAAGTCGAGCATCGGGCACCTGGTCGGCGCGGCCGGTGCGGTGGAAAGCATCATCACCGTGCTGACGATCCGGGACGGGATCATCCCGGCGACGCTGAACCTGGAGTCCAAGGCGCCGGAGGTGAAACTCGATGTGGTGACCGGGCAGCCGCGCCGGCAGCCGGTCCGGGCGGCGATCTGCAACTCGTTCGGGTTCGGCGGGCAGAACGTGTCGCTGCTGTTCACGCGGCCGGACTAAGACCTGGTTAGACCCTATGTAGAAAACCAGGCTAGGGTGTCTGCCATGACGTCCCCCGTACGAGTGACGGCCGCCGTGTCGAAGGTGCTCGCGGCGTTCCTCGAAGATCCTGAGGCCGACCGTTACGGCCTCGACCTGATGCGCGCCAGCGGACACCCCAGCGGCACGCTGTACCCGATCCTGCTCCGGCTCCAGCGTGCCGGCTGGGTGGCGGCCGAGTGGGAGCAGATCGACCCGGTCGCCGCCGGCCGGCCCGCCCGGCGCTATTACCGGCTCACCCCGGACGGCCTGGTTGCCGCGCGTACCGAAATCGCCGCCTTGCGGCAGCAGCTCGACCGGGCGCTCGGCGGCGTCGCGAAGCCGAGGCCGGCATGAGCAGGGAGAGCGGCATGAGTAGGCTCGCTCGCTGGGCCCTGGACGCGGCCGCACGCCGCTGGCCCGCCGAGATCCGCGAGGAGATGGCGCGCGAGTGGCACGCCGAGCTGACCGCCATCGAGAGTCAAGGACAACGACTTGGGTACGCCCTGAGTCTGCTGACCTCGCCTCCCGTGCGGGACCGGACCGGCGCGCCACGCGGCTGGGCCGAGACGACCGGGTCGCTCACCCCGGCCGCGGTGCTCGTGCTGGCCGGCCTGTTCACCCTCGGCGTCTCCGGGCTGACCACCGCGGTCGCCTCGGTGGGGCTGCGGTTCGCCGGCGTCGAGGCGTACATGATGACCTGGACCCCGGCCATCGTCAGCGGCCTGCTGCTCTCGGTGTGGTGCGTGCTCGCCGGTCGGTGGCTGGGCCGGCGGATGCCCCTGGAGACCGATCGGCTCGCCTTCTACACCCCGCTGCTGCTCACGCCCGCGCTGCTGGCGCCCGTCGCGACCGACCTGTTCCACCTGCTGTCACTGGTCCTGGCGCTGATCGTCTGGGTGCCGGGGATCGGTCTGCTCGGTAAGCGCGGTGTGCTGACCAGGCTCATCGGCGTACCCATGGTGTGTGGTGTCGCGGCAGTTGCCGCGACCGTGCCGATGGCGGTGACCAGCGACGAGGGGTGGAAGGTCGCTGTCGCGTCGCTGACCGGCGGCTTTCCTCCGGAGTCGTTCTTCGTGATCCTGGACGGGCTGAGCAGCCGGGCGTTCTACAGCTTCGGGCCGTGGGCGATCACGCTGGTCGCGTTCGCGGTGCTCGCCCTCTCCTATCAGAGCGGGGCGATGCGACCGGTCCCCAGGGTCTTGCGGGCCGAAGAGGCTCAGGAATCCGGGTCGGCTCCGGCGGCCGTGTCCGCGGCCGGCGCCGTCTGTGTCGCGCTCGCCATCAGTGGCTGGGCCTACACGGTCACGGTGCTCACCCCCGCGATGCCGGGCGTCTCGGCCAGCGCGCCGATGCCCGGCGGCGACGGCGAGATCTACCTCTGGGTGGCCGAGCTGCGCTGGGGAGCGATCCTGCTCGCGGCGCTCGGATTGCTCGTCGCCGCGGCCGCCCGCAGACGCGCGGTGGTCGGCGCGGTCGTGCTCGCGGTGCTGCTGCTCGTGGCCAACGCCGTGCTGACCCAGATCGAGGCGGACGTGCTGCCGGTGGCGCTGCTGGTCGGGGGCGTCGCGGCGCTGCTCGCCTGGCTGACCGTCGGCGGTCCGGTCGAGGGGGCGCGGCTGGCCGGCACGATTCGCCGCCGGGTCGCCGTGGGCGCGGTGATCGCGGCGGCCAGTTCGCCGCTGCTGCTCAGCCAGGGCACGCCGGGGGTGAACCACCCGTTCCTGCCGGCTTCGATGCTGCCGGTCACGACCGGGCTGGGGCTGCTCGGAGTGCTGCTCGCTGCGGTCGCTGCGGTCTCGCTGAGCCGCCGCCGGCTTGCGGTGTGGGTGCGGGTGCTGCTGGTCGCGGTGCCGTCGGCGATCGTCGTGGTGGCCGGGCTTCTGCCTGTCGACGTGAGCTCCGAGGACGTCGGTTACGCGCAGTTCGGCGGCTTTGTCGGGCTGCCGTTCGCGGTCGTCGTGGTGGCGTTGCTGCGGCGGCATCGGGATCGGGCGCGGGGGCGTACCGCGGTGATCTGGACCTTGATGGTTCTCGCGGCTGTTCCGGGGACGCTGGCGTTGTGGCTGGCCTCGATCTACTTCGGGATGGTCGCGCCCAACCTGCTCTTCGCGATCGAGGGCTCGGGGTATCCGGCGGACGGGTTGTCGGTGGTTCCCGGTGCGGCGTTGCTGGTGGCGCCGTTCGCGGTACTGGTGGCGGCGCGGCTCGACGGGGGAGCGGAGGCCGGCCAGCGGGTGGAGCCGGTGCCGGTCCTCGACCCGGTCGGCTGAGGTTATTGCAAGAAGTTTGCAACTGCGGGATAGTGGTCACAGGAACGGGTGTTGCGTGGCCGTGACCCGTCGTTCCGCAGCATGAGGGCGTCCCGGCCCGCGATGATCCAGCTCGCCGGGGCGCCCTTGGCATGTCCGTTAATGATCGCGCAGCAGGGAACCCGCGCCGCTCACCCGGTCGCTGATGCCGTGCTCGCGCAGCGCGTGCCAGAGCGTCGCCGTGTTGATGGCGATCACCGGTTTGCCCAGCTCCTTCTCCAGTTCCTCGGCCAGCCCGACGAACGACAGGTTGGTGCCGACCTGGACGATCGCCTCGACGCCCGGACCGTCCAGCTCCGCGATCACCTCGCGCAGCCGCTCGGGCGGCACCCGGGCGATGTCGGTCGCGGTCGGGCAGCGCAGGCCGGTGATGGCCGCGACGTCGAATCCGGCCTCGGTGAAGAAGCGGCCGACCTCGCGGTCGGCGATCGGCTGGTACGGCGAGAAGACCGCGATCCGGCGGCAGCCGAGCTCGTGCAGCGCTGCCCGGCAGGAGCTCGCGCCGGTGGTCACCGGCAGCCCGGTCTGCTTGCGCAGCCGCTGCTCGAACGCGGCGTTGCCCTCGACACCGCCCCAGAACGTCTCGGCGGACATCCCCATGACCATCCGATCCGGCTCGGCGGTGAGCACGTCGCGGACCGCCGTGTCGATCGACGCGCGGATCTGGCCGAGCAGCGCTTCGAAGCCGGCGTCGTCGTTCATCACCGGGTTCGGGATGTGCATGGACCCGGCGCGGAAGGCGACACCGGGAACGCGGGCACTCCAGTAGTCGTGCTCGACGACGGTGTTGGTGCTGGGCACGATCACGCCGAAGACGGCGCGCGGTCCGACGATGTTGGTCAAGGCTGCCCCAGTGATCTCGTGACGGTATCGACGATGCGGTGGGCGCGGTCGCGCGCGGCGGTGCGGTCCAGCAGCAGCGCGTCCAGCAGCAGCGGCGAGGCGATCATCGCGACGCCGTCCTCGCGGTCGCCGTCGCCGACGCCGGCGGCACGCATCACCTGGTGGAACGGGGCGAGCAGGTCGCTGACATAGCGGTGGCGCAGCTCGGCCATCCCGGCGACGACCAGGGCCTGCAGGAACGCGCCGACCGGCCGGTCGCGCAGGCGGTCGCAGAGCAGGTCGACCTCGGCGTGCAGATCCTCGGCGAGGTCGCCTTTCGGCTGGCCTGGCGGGATCGGGGCGACGTCGATCAGTGCGGCCAGCACGGCGGCCGGTGTCGGCCAGTGCCGGTAGATGGTCGACCGGGAGACGCCGGTGACCTGGAACAACCGTTGCGCCGTCAGCGCGGCCGGGCCCTCTTCGAGCAGCAGTTTCAGGGCCGCCGTGAGCACGATTGCCTCGGTGTCGCTGGTCGGCCCGGCAGGACGTCCTGGTCGAATCACCTGGTTAACACTACACCTTGTACGCGAAACTAATAGCCGCTACATTCCGTACCGGAAACCATCCGGCAGAGCCCTGGAGGACCGATGCGTCCGCACGTCGAGATCGTTGATGAACGTGACCTCATCTGGCACGTCGCCGAGTTCCAGCACGCCACCGGCGACGCCGAGCAGCGCAACCTCAGCTACGACGAGGAGGACGGCTCCGCCTCGCTGAAGGTGCGCTTCACCAGCGACTGGTCACGCCCCGCCGGCGTGCACCAGGCCGACACCGAGTGGTACGTCCTGTCCGGCCAGGTCGTCATCGGCGACACCACGCTGAACGCGCAGGGGTACTGGGCTGCGCCCGCCGGCGTCTGGACCCCGGCGATCACGGTCACCGAAGGCACCGAGGTCCTGCTGTTCCGTGAGTACGGCGACTGGCACTTCGATCTCGCCGCGTCAGCCGGCTCCGACAAGGAGCTCGTCGTGCTCGACAGCGCGGCGATGCCGTGGATCGACGTCAAGGACGGCAGCCCGATGCGGTTCGACCTCGGCGGCACGCCGGTCCCGGGTCTCTACATCAAGCTGCTGTACCGCGACCCGAAGACCGGCTTCTACACCCGGCTGATCAAGGCGAAGCCCGGCTGGCGGGAGCAGCCTCTCGCGCATCACCCCTGCTCGGAGGAGGCGTACTGCCTCGACGGCGCGTTCGACTACAACTTCGGCAAGATGTGGCCGGGCACCTATTTCTGGCGGCCGCCGCTGATCCGGCACGGCGACTTCACCGCGGACGCCGAGGCCGGGTGCACCTGGCTGATCCGCTCCGACGCCGACCTCGTCGACTGGTACACCGACAACGCGCGGGTCGAGATGCACGGCGACGCCACCAACTGGGGCGAGGGCTTCCCGCAGAGCGTCGCACCGCGTTACATCGAGCCGGTCCGCTCCCGCAGCATCGGTCGCTGGGGCGACCCCGCCTATCAGTGACGCTTTTTTTTGGTACGGGTTTGGGTCACAGCCAGCCGGCGCGGCGCAGCAGCAGGTAGAGCAGCGCCGCGCTGGAGACGATGATCAGCATGACGCTCGCGTATCCGTAGTGGCTGGCCAGGCCGGGCATGTGGGCGAAATTCATGCCGTACAGCCCGGCGATCGCGGTGGGCAGCGCGCCGATGGCGGCCCAGGAGGCGATCTTGCGCATGTCGTTGTTCTGATCCACGGTCAGCTGGGTGAGGCGGGCCTGGAGCAGGGCGCTCAGGACGTCGTCGAAGGCGACCACCTGCTCCATCGCGGCGGTGTGGTGATCGGCGACGTCGCTGAAGTACCGGCGGACCTCCGGCGACAGGTCGGTGAAGTGCTCACCGGCCAGCGCGGCGAGCGGGCGGTGCAGCGGAACCACTGCTGCCTTGAACTTCATCTGCTGCCGTTTCAGCTGGTAGATCTGCTCGACTGTGATCGGGGTCCCGGGCGCGAACACGGCGGCCTCGGTCAGGTCGAGGTCGGTCGACATGGCGGCGGCGATTTCGACGTACCCGTCCACGAGGCGGTCCAGGACCGCGTGCGCTACCGACCACGGGCCGCCGGCCAGCAGCCGCGGGTCGGCGCTCAGGTCGGCGCGCAGCGAACCGAGCTCCATGACGGTGCCCTGGCGGACCGAGATGACGAAGTCCGGGCCGACGAACAGGAAGACGAAACCGGTGCTGACGATCTCGCTGGTGGCGGTGACCCGCTCGTGGTCGAGATATTGAGCGGCGTGCATCACGAAGAACACCACGTCCTCGTACCGCTCGATCTTGACCCGCTGCTCGCGGTGCAGGACGTCCTCGACGGCGAGCGGGTGCAGGCCGAACACCTCGGCGACCCGGTTCAGCGCGGCCTCGGTGGGCTCGTGCAGGCCGAGCCAGACGAACGCGCCGTCGGTCGCTCGGGCCTGCTCCCGCAGCCGCGCCAGGTCGGCGGCCGAGCCGGGACTCTCCACCACGGTCCCGTCGACGAACAGGTCGCAGCCCACGATCGCGGTGTGGTCGGCGCGCCCACGGCCGGCTGGCCGGGGCGGCTGCCAGGTGCGTCGTGCGTCCACTGATCGCTCACCCCCGGTCGGGAGCTTACTGAGGTTTACCGGTGAGGGTGAAGCGGTGGTCGAGCCAGGGGAGCAGTTCGCGGTACGCGATGATCGAGTCGGGCTGGCCGCCGTCGTGGGACAGGATGATCGAGCCCTTGCGGGTCTGCTTCTGTACGGCTTTGACCACACGCTGGACGTGCTGGGCGTCGGTTTCGCCGGCCGGGTGCGACCAGTCGCGCGGGTCCACCCGCCAGTAGATCGATGTCATACCCAGGTCGGCGGCGATCCGCACCATCGGCGTGGTGAAGTTGCCGGCGGGGGCCCGGAAGTAGCCGATCTTCGCGTCCGGTGCGGCCTTGTGGATGGCGTCATTCGTACGCTTGAGGTCTTTTTTGATCTTGTCGGCGGGGAGCTTGCCGAGGTGTTCGTCGTGGTGCCAGCTGTGGTTGCAGAGGCTGTGGCCGCCGGCGACGATCTGCCGGATCAGGGCGGGGTGGTCCGCGACATTCGTGCCGATCACGCAGAAGGTGGCGTGCACGTCGTACTTGGCGAGGAGTTTCAGCAGCTGCGGGGTGGTGTCCGGGTCGGGGCCGTCGTCAAAGGTGAGCGCGATGGCCTTGCTGCCGGTGGTCATGAAACTGCCGCCCGGGCCGCTGCCTTCGGGTGGCTTCGTGGTTGTGGTGGGGCCGGCGCTGCTCGGGGCGCTGGTGGCCTCGGTGGGGCGCGGGGAGACGGATGCCGGTGCGCTTGACGCCGGTGCGCTTGATGCCGGCGGGTCTGATGCGGACGGGCTCGGCGCCGGTGGGCTTGATGCCGGTGGGCTGGGCGCTGTCGTCGGTGCCGGGCTCGGCGGCTCGGAGACGGTGGTGGCCGTCGTGATGGCGGGAGTAGGCGCCGCCGGTGCTGCCGAGGGTGGTGCTGTTCCGCAGGCGGCGGTGGTGGCCGCGCTCACGGTGATGACAGCGATGGCCTTCATGGCCCTGGTCCGCATCGGAAACCCCCGTTTTCTCGGCGAGATCCCATGATTCGGGCTGTCCGATGAGCACGGTTAGGGCGGACGTAACAGGGTGATCAACAAGACGGATCGGTTTTGCCGTGCCGCGACCCCGCCGGATCACCGGTGAGGTCGCGGCCGCGGATCAGTGGGTCCTGGCCGGAACGGGACTGGTCGCCGGCCGGCGGCGGACGAAGTAGAGGGAGGCACCGGTCAGGCCGAGGGCCAGGGCGAACAGCGACAGGTGCAGGGCCGGGTCGGCGATCGGGACGAAGCCGATGACGGCCACCGGGATCTGGACCACGGCGATCAGGGCGGCGAGCAACCAGCGGCGCTGGCCGCGCCAGAGCAGAGCCGTCCACACCGGCGACGAGGCCACCAGCAGGGTCAATGCGTCGAGGACGGCGTGCAGGGTGGGGTTGTGCACCCGGTTGTGGGCGAACGCCTGCGCCGGTGAGGCTATCCACAGGGCGGCGACGAGAAAACCGGTGATGACGGCGGCACGACGCATGAACAGCCTCCCAGAGTAACGACTCCGTTGCTTTTGGTAACCAACGGTACGGAAGGGATGGGAGGGCGTAAAGGGCCGTACCGGTCAGCTCACCCGGGCGGCGGGATGCGACATGGCGGTGACCAGGTCTTCGCGGGCACGGGCCACCCGCGAGCGGATCGTGCCGACCGGGCATTCACAGACCTCAGCCGCCTCGGCGTACGACAGGCCGAGCACCTGGGTGACCACGAACGCCTCACGCCGCTCGTCGCTCAGGCCGGCGAGCAGATCGGTGAGGGCCTGCTGCTCCTCGAAACGAGGGCGGCTGTGCGGGTCGGCGGCATCGGCGGTGACCACCCAGTCGGTGACGCCTACGACCCGGGGCCGGCGGGTGACGTGCCGGACGTGGTCGGCGGCGGTCTTCTCGTCGCGGTGCTTCGAGCACAGGTACGGCCGCAGGACGCGAACGGTTCACGGGAACCAGGGCGGCCGCGACCGAAACGCTGGGTTGCCGGGCTTTTCGCGGGTTTTCTGCTGGGTGCCGGGGGCGCTGGTGGCGAGCGGTTCCCATTCGTTCTCTGAGCATGGGTTCTTCGGGTTCATGGATCTGCCGCGAGTAGTGCGTCGCCAGGAAATCGGTGGTCAGGCCCTGGCGCTTTGCCCGAGGCTGCCTTGATGAGCAGCAGTGACCTGTGGGATGCCGAGACGGCTGAGCGTTACGACGAGAGTTCCGCTTTCATGTTCGCACCGGAAGTGCTGGAGCCTGCGGTCCGGTTTCTGGCAGAGATGGCAGGCGATGGACCGGTACTGGAGTTCGCGATAGGTACCGGGCGAGTGGCCATACCCTTGGCCGAACGCGGCGTGTCCGTGGCCGGTATCGAACTCTCGCAACCGATGGCCGACCAGCTCCGCAAGAAGCGAGCGGATATCCCTGTCGTGGTCGGCGACATGGCGACCAGCACGGCGCCCGGGGAATTCTCGCTGGTATACGTGGTCTGGAACAGCATCGGAAACCTGCGCACCCAGGCTGAGCAGGTCGCCTGCTTCCGCAACGCCGCCCGCCATCTCACCCCCGGAGGTCGATTCGTCATCGAGCTGTGGATCCCGGGCATCCGGCGCTTTCCGCCGGGGCAGGCGGCTGTGCCCTTCCACATCGGCCGGCACCACGTCGGCTTCGACACCTATGACATGGCCACCCAACAGGGCACGTCCCATCACTATCGCCGCCACTCAGACGGCACGGTGACCTATGGCGCCAGCAACTTCCGCTACATCTGGCCGGCCGAATGTGACCTGATGGCTCAGCTCGCCGGGATGCACCTCGAACGCCGTCTCGCCGACTGGAACGGCAGCCCTTTCACGAACGACTCCGAAAGCCACGTCTCCGTGTGGCGAAAGCCGATGTGAAGCCCGGGATTGCAGGCCATACGACGTACTTTGGCGCCACACCCACTGCAGATGTGGTCACATCCACAACGGGTGTAACCACGTTTTGCGGTACGTCGCCCTCTACCTGCTACCGGCAATCTTGAGCGATTCTCCACCCCTCCAGGTGGAAAATCGCTCAAGATCTCCAGGAAGTCATCGCGCGGCATGCCTGCGCACTGATCTGCCGCAGTCCGCTTGCGGTCAACGTTCAGCAGCTCCGCCCAGCCCTCATGGGCGAGATCTGCTGCGACCAGGATGTCGCGCCAATCGCCTTGAGCCATCGCCACAGCGAGTAGGAATCGCTGGCTGCTTCGGCCAGCAGACCGAGAATGGGATCGACCTCGTCCGGCGGGAACCGTTGGCGGGCATAGGCATCCAACCGGCTGCTGATCATATGCGCCAGTGTGCCTTCGTCAGTTAACCCCTCGGAGATAGGTGGGCGCGCCCACCGGCGCGTAGCTGGGTGCGGGTGCGCATCAGGATTCGTCCGAGCATGTTCTTGCCGGTGCCGCTCCGGCCGCGTCCCCAGTAGTCGTCGGTGCTGGTGTCCTCGACGATCTCCTCGTCGCCGGTGTCCAGCAGGGTGGCGCGGATGTCGGCGTGGGCGGTGAACTTGGCCGTCACGGCCCGGCGCATGACGTCGTCTTTGACCCGTTCCCAGTCACGGCGCAGCGGCCGGGACCGGTCGCGGCCCAGCTCGGCGGCCCGCAACGGGGTCGCAGCCCGCCGGATGAGGTCGGCGTGGCGGGTTCCGGGGAACTTCTGGGCTTGGAAGTAGTGCTCGGAGGTCGTCCACCAGTGGCCGTCGAGGTCGAAGCCGTGGCCGGAGAAGTTGGAGAAGCAGCCGTACGGAACCTCGTCGGCACCGTAGAAGTAGATCGTCACCTGGGCCTCGGAGCGGGTCGGGGATCTGCACCGTGTCACAGGCATCGACAGAGCGGCAACCGAGTTCGCCGGCCACCCCGGGTCAGCCGCGAGTCGCGCACTCACGAGGGTTCTGGGCAAGACGGGAAGCAGGATCAATCTCCGATGAACACCAGTTCACCGTGCTCGGCGGCACAGCGCACAGCCATGGCGTGAAGCCGTCGCAACCCGCGACGCTCAGGGCCGGGCGTCGCTTCGGTGAGCAGAAGTTCGACCTCGATCATCAGGTGCCGCAACTGGGCAGAGCCGAGGCTGCCGCGCTGCGCTGGACCCGGAGGTCAGCGACAAGCTGAGGTGTATCGGGGGCGTCAAAGGCGAACCCGATGGTGTCGACATCGCGTTAACGATCATCCCGGCGGATGAAAGGGCGCCTTTACTTGTCGTCATGGCTGCTCCGGGAAGATCCTTGCTGCGTTCGGATTTCTGGCGATGGTCCTCTGACGAGTTGAGCCGCCTGGTTGCTCCGGCCGGGCCGGCCACGAGCGTCGAGCTCAAAGTCGTCGTCCCCGAAGAGGCGCACGCGTTCACCTGCGCGGCGCTCGGCGTCGACCTCGACTGGGCCGCGACCCGCCGGGTGTGGTTCCTCGACACGCCGGACCTCGCGCTGGAGCGCAGCGGTGTCGTCGCCCGGCTACGCCAGATCGGCGACGGACGCGACGACTCGGTGATCAAACTGCGGCCGGGTCGTCCGGTCGCGGCCAAGCGCTGCACCGTCGAGGTTGACGCGATGCCGGGACGCCTCGTGCGCACCACCGCGATCCGTAAGCGTCTGCGCCACGGCATGGCCGAGAGCCGCCGCCCGTGGTCGGCGTTCTTCTGCCGCACACAAAGAATCCTGTTCGCCTCGCAGGCGCCCGCGGGCCTCACCATCGATGACCTGGTGGCGCACGGGCCGGTGGGCGTACGCCGGATCAAGGTTGTCCCGGACGGCCTGGACCGGCGGCTCACCGTGGAGCGGTGGACGTTCCCGGACGGCTCGTGGATCCTCGAACTCTCCACTCGCTGCGCGGCCGCGGAGGCCCTTGAGGTCGCCGCGCGGACGGCGGAGGTGTTGCGGGCACATCGGGTTGAGGCGATCGGTCCTCAAGAGACCAAGACGCACGCCACGCTCGCCTATTTCAGCCGGTGACCGGGCTTCTCGGCAGGGTCGAGCAGCGGGGTCCAGAGCAACGCGGCCACGCCCAGGGCGACGCCGATGAACGGGCCGATCGCGACGGCTAATCCGATGAGAATCACCATGGCCTCACCATCCTCCCTGCGTCGGGGGAGCGCCCGCCCGGCTCTGGATTAATACGCGCTATTAACGGCCGTCCGCCGAGATCCGCTCGATACTGGATCTGTCTGCGTTGATCATCGGCGCAGCGGCCGAACGGGGATGATCGTGCTCGACCAGAAGCTGCCCGCTGCCCATGCCGAGGGCGGGACCGGGCACGATGCTGTGCGCCTGGCGGTGGTGGTCGGGGCGCTCGGTGTGGTGTTCGGCGACATCGGGACCAGCCCGATCTACACGTTGCAGACCGTGTTCAACCCCGCCGACCCGCATCCGGTCCCGGTCAGCACCGGCAACGTGTACGGCGTCGTCTCGCTGATCTTCTGGTCCGTGATGATCATCGTGACGCTGACGTACGTGCTGCTCGCGATGCGCATCGACAACGACGGTGAGGGCGGCATCATGGCCCTGATCACGTTGCTGCGCCGGTGGACGGCGCCTCGGGGCAGGCGTACCGCTGCCGCTCTTGCCGGGCTGGGCATCTTCGGGGCGGCGCTGTTCTTCGGGGACAGCATGATCACGCCGGCTATCTCCGTACTCTCGGCTGTTGAGGGTTTGAAGATTGTCGCCCCGTCGCTGGAAGAGGGGATCGTTCCGATCACCGCGGTGATCATCGTGGTGCTGTTCGCGGTGCAGCGGCAGGGCACGGCGGCGATCGGGCGGCTGTTCGGGCCGATCATGATCGCCTGGTTCGCGGCGATCGGCGGGTTCGGTGTTGCCGGTATCGTCGAGGAGCCCGGAATCCTCAAGGCGCTGTCGCCGAGTTATGCGCTGACGTTTCTGGCCGGGAATTTCGGGATCGCGTTCTTCGCGCTCGCCGCGATCGTCCTGGCCGTCACCGGCGCCGAGGCGCTCTACGCGGACATGGGCCATTTCGGTCGTCGGGCGATCACCCGTGGCTGGTTGTCGCTGGTGCTGCCGGCGTGTGTGCTGAGCTACCTGGGTCAGGGCGCGCTGATCCTCAAGGATCCGGCCAACATCAGCAGCCCGTTCTTCCTGCTGGTTCCGGGCTGGGGACGCTGGCCGATGGTGCTGCTGGCCACCGCGGCGACGGTCATCGCCTCGCAGGCGGTGATCACCGGGGCATACTCGGTCGCCGCGCAGGCCGCGCGTCTCGGCTACCTGCCACGGCTGCGGATCACGCACACGTCGGCGTCCACGATCGGTCAGATCTACGTTCCGTGGATCAACTGGCTGCTGCTGGTCTCGGTGCTCACGCTGGTCTTCGCGTTCCGCAGTTCGGCAGCGCTGGCGTACGCGTTCGGCATGGCCGTGATCTGCACGATCACCATCACCACGCTGCTGTTCTTCTACGTCGCCCAGTCGCGCTGGGGCACCCCACGATGGGTCCTCGCCGCCGGAGCGATCATCCTGGTCTCGGTCGACCTCCTGTTCGTCGGCGCGAACCTCACCAAACTCGCGCACGGCGCCTGGCTGCCGCTGCTGATCGGCCTGACCGCGTTCACCGTGATGACCACCTGGCAGCACGGCCGCGAGATCGTCACCGCGAACCGGCAGCGCCACGAGGGCTCACTGCGCGACTTCGTCTCGCAGCTGCAAGCCAGCACCACGACGGTCACCGTCCCCGGCACCGCCGTCTTCCTCAACCGCGGCGGCCAGACCGCTCCTCTGGCGCTGCGCGCCAACGTCGAGAACAACCACGTCCGTCACGCTCGCGTCGTGATCATGTCCATCGAGATCCAGCCACTGCCCAGGGTCCCGGAGGCGGAGCGCACGGTCATTGACGATCTTGGGTACGGAGATGACGGCATCATCTTCGTGACCGTTCGTTACGGGTACATGGAGACGCCGGACATCCCGGCCGCACTGCGCGGACTGTCGCCGGAGCAGACCGAAGGGCCGCTCGACACCGACGACACCACCTATTACCTGTCCAAGATCGAGCTGCTCAGCTCGGCGGAGCGGACCATGGCGCCGTGGCGCAAGCGGCTGTTCATCGCGACCTCGCACATCACCGCGGACGCCGCCGAGCAGTTCGGCCTGCCGCGCGACCGGACCGTCATCATGGGCTCACATATCGACGTTTAGCCTTTCCTGCCGGGTCCAGCTCGTCCAGCCACGTTCGCGCATCAGGTTGCGCATCCGATAGGCCTCCGGGTGGGCCTCGTCGGCGAGCGCGTCGAGCAGGTCGAACGGCAGGTCGTCGCTCGTGTCGTCGTCGCTCATCAGCTCGCCGCTGGCGTACGCCTCCTCGGACAGCGTGGCCATGATGTCGGCGGCCTCCCGAAGCCGTTCGTCGATCAGGTCGCTGTCATGCTCGCTGTCCGGGTCGAACTCCAGCAGCTCGGACAGGACGTGGTACAGCCGCACCATCCGCGGGTCCTCGAGTTGCGCGAACTTGGACGGTATCCACTCGCGGATCTCGTCCGGCCAGCGGGCCGCGACCAGGATCCAGCCGTCACGTTCGGCCGCGATCAACTTCTCCGACGTGCCGATCTCGCGGAGCCGGTCGAGGTACGCGAGAACCTCCGGTGGCAGCGCGCCGCTGTTGCCGGCGGCCAGCTGGGCGATCTGTTTGCGGCTGGTCTCCAGCCGGGTGATCTCGTCGGACAGCCGGGTGTCGATGCGGTGGATCGCCGCCGCGAAGGCGTCCTCGCCGGCGTCCAGCAGCGCGGTGATCTCGGAGAGCGGCACCCCGGCGTCGGCCAGGGTGCGGATCTTCAGGAGGGCGACGACGGCGGTCGCGCCGTACCGCCGGTAACCGGAGGCGTCGCGCTCCGGCTCCGGCAGCAGGCCGATCTGGTGGTAATGGCGTACCGCGCGCACGGTGACGCCCGCGTAGGACGCCAGTTGCCCGATCGTCAGCATGACTCTGATCCTTTATGAGATCTTGCGCTTGTACACCATGGTGGCGAACACCCACGCGACCACGAGGATGCCGACGCACCAGGCCAGCGCGGTCCAGATGCCGGTGCCGACGGGCTGGCCGGCGAACAGGTTACGCAGCGTGTCGACGATCGAGGTGACCGGCTGGTTCTCGGCGAACGCCCGCACCGGGGCGGGCATCGTCTCGGTGGGCACGAACGCCGAGCTGACGAACGGCAGGAAAACCAGCGGATACGCGAACGCGCTCGCGCCGTCCACCGACTTCGCGGTCAGCCCCGGGATCACCGCGATCCAGGTCAGCGCCAAGGTGAAGATCACCAGGATGCCGAGCACGGCGAGCCAGCCCAGCACGTCCGCGCTGGTCCGGAACCCCATCAGCAGGGCGACGAGGACGACCACGACCAGCGAGATCAGGTTGGCGACCAGCGAGGTCAGCACGTGCGCCCAGAGCACCGCCGACCGGGCGATCGGCATCGACTGGAACCGCTCGAAGATCCCACCCTGAAGATCAAGAAAAAGACGATAAGCCGTGTACGAGATACCGGACGCGATCGTGATGATCAGGATGCCCGGCAGCAGATAGTCGACGTACTCGGCGGAGCCGGTCTCGATCGCGCCGCCGAATACGAAGACGAACAGCAGCAACAGGGCGATCGGCATGATCGCGGTGGTGATGATGGTGTCCGGGCTGCGCGCGATGTGCCGCAGCGACCGGCCGAGCAGAACCCTGGTGTCGCCGATCATTTCTTGCCTCCGACAAGCTTGAGGAAGACGTCCTCGAGGGTGGGCTGCTTCTCGACGTACTCGACCTTGGCCGGTGGCAGCAACTGCTTGAGCTCGGCGAGGGTGCCGTTCACGATGATCCGGCCCTCGTGCAGGATCGCGATCCGGTCGGCGAGGTGCTCCGCCTCTTCCAGATGCTGCGTCGTGAGCAGCACCGTCGTGCCGCCCGCGGCGAGTTCCTTGACGGCCTGCCAGACTTCCAGGCGCGCTTCCGGGTCGAGGCCGGTCGTCGGCTCGTCCAGGAAGATCACCGGCGGGTTCCCGATCAGGCTCATCGCGATGTCCAGCCGGCGGCGCATGCCCCCGGAGTACGTCGCCACCCGCCGGCCGCCCGCCTCGATCAGCGAGAACCGTCGCAGCAGCTCGTCGGCGATGGTGCCGGCGTTCTTGAGGTGCCGCAGCCGGGCGACCATCACCAGGTTCTCCCGGCCGGTCAGGATCTCGTCGACGGCCGCGAACTGTCCGGTCAGGCTGATCGACTCGCGGACGTCGGCGGCCTGTGAGACGACGTCGAAACCGTTGACGGTCGCGGTGCCGGCGTCCGCCTTGAGCAGCGTGGACAGAATCCTGATCACGGTGGTCTTGCCGGCACCGTTCGATCCGAGCAGGGCGACGATGCTGCCGCGGGCGACCTCGATGTCCACACCGCGCAGCACCGTCACGTCCTTGAAGGACTTCTCCAGCCCCTGTACGACGACTGTCGATGGAGTACTCATGAGCGCCAGCATGAAGGGTTGACGCTGCGTCAGGGTCAAGCCGTTACGACGACCTTTCCGGACGGTGTTCCTTTCTCCAGGTACCGGTGCGCCTCGACGATGTCGTCGAAGTCGAAGACCCGGTCGATCGTGGGGCGCAGCACCCCGCTGCGGACACCGGCGGCCAGGAACGCCGCGACGCGCCGGACGGTCACCGGGTCGACCATGTCGGCGAAGCCCATGTAGCGGTGGATGGTCAGCGACGGGTTCGCCGGGAACGACGCGGGCCTCGGGTCCAGCCAGCCCACCGTCGCCAGGGTGCCGCCGAGCTTCGCGGCCAGCGACAACTCGGCCAGGCCCGGGCCCATGACGGCGTCCAGGATGATGTCGGCGCCTGCCCCGCCGGTGTGCCGCCGGGTCGCCTCGCCCACGTTCTCACGGTCGGTGGCGATCACCGCGGCGGCACCGGCGGCGAGCAGGCTCTCCTCTCTCGCGGTGTGCCGGGTGACCGCGATGGGCACGGCACCGATCTGGTTGGCGATCTGGATCGCGGCCCGCCCGACACCACCGGACGCCGCGGTGATCAGCACGCGGTCGCCGGGCCGCATCCCGCCCTTCTCGACGAGCGCGCCGTACGCGGTGAAGTACGAGACCCAGAGCGCAGCCGCGTCGACGGGGCCGAGACCGGCCGGCCGCGGCACGACCCGGCCGGCGAGGACGGTGGTGTATTCGGCGTAGGCGCCCTTGTCCTCGAAATCGGGCAGGGCGGCCAGGATGACCGGGTCGCCGACGGCCAGCCCGGTGACCTCGGCACCCAGCGCGTCGATGACGCCGGTCCCTTCGACGCCGAGCCGGGCGTGCGGCAGCCGGATCGGTCGCGGCGACTGGCCGGCGCGGATCATCTGGTCGAGCGGGTTCACGGCGAAGGCCTCGATGCGGACGCGTACCTCGCCGGCGGCGGGTTCGACGACCGGCTCGTCGACGATGCGCAGGACTTCCGGACCACCGGTCTCGTCGAACACGACTACTCGTGGCATTGATGGCTCCTTGTGTTTCCAGGGGGTTCGGGAAAAACGCTACGGAGCCGATAGGAACCCGCTGGTAACTTTTGATCCCGTGCACAAGGTCTTCCTCGCTGACTGCCCTGCCCGCCTGGCCATCGAGATCATCGCGGAGAAATGGGCGGTGATCGTGCTGTTCGCGCTCAGCCTGGAGCCGCAACGGCCCGGCGAGCTGGCCGAGCTCATCGGCGGCATCTCCCGCAAGGTGCTCACCCAGACGTTGCGGCGACTGCAGGCCTACGGCCTGGTCGAGCGACATGCGTACGCCGAATCGCCCCCGCGCGTCGAATACAGCCTCACCGCACTCGGCGCCACCCTGGTCGAACCGATCAAGGTGCTCACCGACTGGGCGCGGGTGAACGGTGAGGCGATCGTCGACTTCCAGGAGTCCTCTAGCCGAGGGTGACGGTGGCGCCGCCGGAGAGCAGGAAGTCGTGGAGTTCCAGGGTGGACAGCTTTGCCTTCTTCGGGATGTCGAAGACGAGCTTGCCGGTGACTTTCTCGCCGGGTTCGAGCTTCTCGAAGAACGTCCGGGTGTCGCGGTTCAGGTAAACGGCGGTGAGCTCGTCGTTGCGGTATGACTCGCCGGTGGTGTCGGTGGCCTTCTGCGCGGCGCCGATCAGGTATTTCGGCTCGTCGGCGATATTGCGGACGGATAGTGAGACCACGCAGTACCTGCCCTCGGCGGTGCGTTCGAGGTTCTCAATGCCGACGCTGGTCCGCGAGCAGTCGACGGCGGTGACGACGAACTCGAACTTGCCGTCGCGTACCGGGTCACCCGGGCCGGGCGGTCGTTGGGTTTTTGACGCCTTGGCCTTTGATGCCGTGGGCCGTGCTTTCCCGGCCTGCGGGTCCGCGGCGGCTGCCGCTTGTTCCTGACTCCGGTACTGCTCGGCGGTGGCGCCGGCCGCGAACAGGGCGACGATCACCGCGGCGGCGGCCAGGACGGCGAGCAGCAGCTTGAGTGGCGGTGCGGTCCGCTTCACACCTTCACTGTGAGTTACGAAAAGGTCATTTGCTACCTGTTTGGCCTGATCAGCGGAAAGCTTCGCCTGATCGGACATGCCGGTGGACGGGTGCTCAGCCGCCTACCGGCATGTCCGATTTCCTCAGCTCTCGGTGCTGCCCCGGACCGCGCCGACGATGGCGTCGATCACGATGAACGCCACGAGGGGGATGCCGAACAGTGGCAGCGCCCAGGCGAGACCGAACACGACCGGCACGCCGGCGACGATGCCCCAGGTCGGCAGCTGCTGCCAGGCGCTACGGGCCGGCGGGGTGCCGACCGGAGCACGGCGATCGGTGCGGGTGGGCCGGCGCTGCCACCACATCCGGTAACCCCAGATGATCACGGTGATCAGGCCGATGGCGAGCGCGGCCAGGATGAGCTGGTTGAAGACGCCGAACAGCAGGCCCATGTGCGCGTTGACGCCCCACGAGGTGAGCTTCGCCAGGAACGGCCAGTCGGCGAAGTCGACCCGGTCGGCGATCGCGCCGGAGGAGTCGAGGGCGACGCTGTCGAGGCGTACCGGCCAGAGGTTGTCGTTCTGGGTGACCGTCCACGTGCTGGCGGCGTCGGCGGGCAGCGAGATCTGCACCGGGCCGTCGAGGCCGGCGTCGCGGGCGCCGGTCAGCACCGCGTCGATGGCGGCCGGATCGCCGGCGCCGGACGCGGGTCCGCCGTGGTGACCGCCGGACGAGGCGGTGGCTTCGGTGGCGACGTAGGGCCGGTTGCCGTCCATCGCGTCGAGGGCCGCACCGAAGTTGGCGCCGGCATAGCCCGACCAGGTCAGCCCGGTCGCCGAGATGATCAGCAGGCCGAGCAGCAGCCAGACACCGAGGGCGCCGTGCCAGCTGCGGGTACGGCGGACACCCTTCTTGGCCTTCAGCTCGGGGGCGAGCATGCGGCGGGCACTGCGGGTGCGGCGCCACCAGAGGATCACGCCGCCCAGCGCGATGATCCACAGCCAGCTCGCGGCGAGTTCGGAGTACAGCTCACCGGTGGTGCCGAGGTGCAGGTCGCGGTGGAACTGGTCCAGCCACGTGGTCAGCGGCGTCGACGTCCACCAGGTGGTCAGCTGGCCGGTCACCTCAGCGGTGTACGGGTCGACGTAGACGGTGTGCACCAGCTCCGACTCGGCGCTGAGCTCCGGGGACGTGAAGTCGACCTGCGTGGTGCGATCAGCTTCGGTCACGCGTACCCCAGTGAGGTCGCCGTCGGGGTGCGCGGCGCGCGCCGCGGCAATCTGCTGGACCAGCGGAAGGGTCGCGGTTCCGGGATCGTCGACCGTGAGCTCGGCGCTGTAGACGATCTTGTCGAGGGTGGGGGCCATCGTGAAGAGCAGGCCCGTGGTGGCCGCGACCAGCAGGAACGGCGCGACCAGGATGCCGGCGTAGAAGTGCAGGCGCAGCAGCAGAGGGCCGAAGCTTCGGGTGGGAGCGGTGCGGCGTTCCGCGGCTTTCGCAGGAACGGTTTCGGTCACGGCCATTCGGCGGTCCTCGTGGGGTGTCGGCGGCGCTCGATGGGTGCGCCGGCATCCGGGGGTGTGACCCCCACGACATTGGGGAGGTCATCGCAGTAGTCGCCGCCCGGTCCCCGGAAGTTCCCAGCAAGTTGTCAGCGATATGTGAACATCCGTTTATCACCCTCGAGATGAGTGTGTTCGTTGTAGGTCGACATCCACAGACCGCTGGATCCGGCGATGATTTTCGTGACGCCGGTGTTCACGATGACCTTGCTCAGCGACGACCAGACCGTCGCGAGGGTGACCGGGTCGGCCTTGGCGCCGCAGGTCAGCTGCGCGACGGCCATGGCGATCGGCCCGCCGGAGCTGACCACGACGACGTCCCGGTGCTCGTTGTCGTGGAGCTGCGCGACGACCCGGTCCAGCACGCCGGCGACGCGGGCGTGGAAAGCGGCGAACGACTCGGTGTACTCAGCGTCGTAGGTGCCGGACGTCCATCGGCCGGTGGCGGCTTCGAAAAGCTCCTGAAAGACGCGTTCGTCGGCCAGCAGGTCGCGGTAACGGGGCTCGTGCACCTCGACGACACCGTGAAAGTCGAACTCGTCCCAGCCGGGGTCCTTCTGCACCGGAATCGAAGCGCCGAGTCCTTCGAGGATCCCCGCGACGGTCTGCTCGTGGCGTCGCAGCTCACCGCAAAGGACCAGGCCAGGCCGGATGCCACGCTCAGCGAACGACCTGCCGAGCGCCCGGGACTGCTCCCCACCGAGCTCCGACAGCACGTCGTAATCAGCGGCCCCATACGACGCCTGCCCATGCCGAACCAGAAGCAACCTACCCACGATTCAACCCCTTTTTCGTTCGTACGATAGTCAGCGCCCGTCGATATCGATGCCCCCGAGCTCTGCGGCCGGAGGGGTGTGTCGATTTCGGGTGCGATACGCGCCCAAACTCGACACGGGAGTGGCTGGCGCTCGATACCGCCGACCGGGCAGCCGGGCTGGCAGCGGTTATGAGGTCGCACGTTGTGGTTGCGTGCGGTCTCATCCACGCCGATCGGTTCGTTGCGTGCGACCTCGTTTCGTTCCGGTTCGTCGTCCGCGGCGGGCGGTAGCGCGCGGATTCGCGGGTGGCCGCTCGCGGGTGTGGCCTATCGGAAAGTCCGCGGTTGAGCTATGCGAACCGCGAGGTCATCGCTGCGATGCGGGTGGCTACGGCGTGCGGGTCGACGATCTGGTGCAGGTGCTCGCCGGGGATGTGGGCGACGGGCCAGCCTCGGGACTCCGCCTCGGCTGCCTCGTCGTCGTAGGCCGGGCAGAACTTGATGTAGGCGCACGGGCGGGCGTCCCAGCCGGGTGGGGACGGGATCGTGGACTCGTAGTAAGCCAGGGGGAGTCTTGGCTGCTCGGCTGACACGTCGGCCCGGGTCTGCGGGTCGGGGAACATCGGGGCTACGTCTGATTCGTCCCACCACGCGGTCCACTGGGGCAGGCGGTCGTCGACGACCTTCGAGCGGAGGAAGTCGAGGAACTCGGGCGGGGCCACCGGGGACTCGCCGTGCGGCGGCGGCATTCCGGCATCCACGAACACGCAGCCGGCCACCGGGCGTGGGGACGCGTCAACGATCACCGGGACGAACAGGCCGGCGTTGCTGTGGGCCACGATCACTACCGGTCGGTTCTCCGGCAACTGGGCGATGGCTGTCGCGACTGTCGAGGCGACCGCCGGCCAGAACGGTGGGGCGGCGTCGGCTATCCCCAGCAAGGACGGGACTATCGCGGTCACGCCCCGTGCTTCGAGGGCCTGCGCTGTGGGCGCCCAGGTCAGTGGGCCTACCGATGGGCTGTGCACGAGGACGAAGACAGGCTCCATCCGCCTACCCTGCACGATCGGCCGCGCGTGGCGGCGCCCCGATCGTCACGCTGACCGCGAACAGGGGTGCTTTGCGCGTACCCAAGTAGGGTTTTGCCTGTGGTGCGTGTGCTGGTGACCGGGATGTGGTCGCGCTCGCCGACGCCGTCGAGGGTTTGCTGGGCGGCTAGAGGAACTGGCCTATCGCGCGCCGGGTGCCGAAGTGGCGTGAGACCAGCTCGTTGACCAGCGTCGACATCGCGTGGGAGTCGCCGCCGGTGGCGTTGACCAGCATGGCGGCGGTCGCCGCGTTCACGCGGACTGTCACCTCCCCGCCCACGACCCTGGCGTCCACGACCTGTGGGGGTGCCCAGCTGTCGGGCGCGGGCTGTGACACCCACGAGGGAGGCGGAGGCGGTGGGGCATGGGTGGGTTTCGTGGCGGCGGGCTCGGCGGTGCTCGACGGGTCGTGGCAGGTCAGGCAGACGCCGGTGGCGCCGGTCAGGACGTATCGGGTCACGGCTACCCGGTTCAGCGGCTGCCAGCAACGGTTACCGCACCCGGAGCAGGAGACGCCCGGCAGGTACGCCTGTGCGGCGGCGTGCGCCTCCACGGCCTGCCGCGCGTCGTCGGCGTGGTCGAGGGGACGTTGCAGATCGCTCAGGCGTCCGTCGAGCGCGAACCATCGCGGCTGCGCACCCGAGGGACCACACGCCCAATAGCGTTGTGCCCGGGCGTAACCCTCTGCGCTCGCCCGGGGATGGCGGCGGAGCGCCAGGGTAAGCAGACCCCGTCCGTCGGGGCCGGTCGTCAGCGTGAAGCGGTCGGCCTGTTCTGTCACGGCCGCATCATCGGCACAGGGTTCGCCGGGTCGAGAAATTTCGGCTGACGCATTGAGTCGGTCTCAGGAGCGGTGGAGTATCTGCCGATGGTCACCGATCAGGTGCTCGCGCGTATCGGTCAGGGTGTGTCGCTGCACCACCATCAGGGTTCGCGTGATGCCGCGCGGGTGTTGTTCGCCGAGGTCTGGGACGAGATCGGCGGGGAGCTGGGGGATCCGTTGCACGTCTGTGTTCTCGCGCATGCGATGGCTGACGTGCAGGACGATGCCGGCGAGGAGCTGGTCTGGGATCTGCGGGCGCTGGCGGCGGCTGACCTGCTCAGCGATGAGCGGGTGGGGGAGGCGGGGGTGCCGTTGACGGTGGCGGGGTTGTATCCGTCGCTGCATCTGAATGTCAGTGAGTGTTATCGGAAGCTGGGTGAGGTGGGGCTTGCCCGGGAGTATCTGGAGCGGGCGCGGGAGGGGATGGGTGCGCTCGGCGACGACGAGTACGGGCAGTTGATCAGAGATGGCCTGGAACGAGTCACCCAGCAGCTGAACACCATGTGAGGGTCAGTCGTCGCCGCGCGCCAGAGGTCTTGGGCTGACTGATAGTCCAAGCCGACGCCGGCCGGCATCTCGATCTTGGCGGCCTTCGGCGTCTGCGACGGGGATGTGGGGACCGCGCGCGAGGTCGTAGAGGGCTGTTGACCACGCATTGTCCGTCGTCTCTATACCTGAGAGTGGTGATCTGGCGGGAGCGGCTGAAGTGAGGATTCCTCGCTTCAGGTTGCTCCGGCAGAATCCGGCGGCATGGACTCGCCATTGACGGCTGTCGGGTTGCCTGTCGCACTCGGCATCATCATGCTCGGCCTCGGACTGGGTTTGACCGTCGCCGATTTTCGCCGCGTCGTGAGCTATCCGCGGCCGGCTCTGATCGCGCTCGGCTGTCAGGTGCTGTTGCTGCCGGTGCTCTGTTTCGGACTTGTCGTCGCGCTGGATCTGCCGCCCGCGCTCGCCGTCGGCATGATGCTGCTCGCGGCGTCACCCGGCGGGACCACGGCCAACCTGTACAGCCATCTCTTCGGTGGGCACGTCGCGCTCAACGTCACCCTCACCGCGGTCAACTCGGTGCTCGCGGTCGTCACGCTGCCGATCGTCGTGAACCTCTCGGCCGGGTACTTCCTGCCCGACGCCGGGTCCATCGGCCTTCAGTTCGACAAGGTGCTGCAGGTGTTCGCGATCGTGCTCGTGCCGGTCGCCATCGGTATGGCGTTGCGGTCACGGTTCCCGGCGGTCGCCGACCGCCTGGCGCGGCCGGTCAAGATTCTCTCGGTCATCGTTCTGGTCGCGGTCATCGTGGGTACGGTCGTCAAAGAACGTGAGAACGTCGCCGCCTACTTCGTCGCTGTCGGCCTGGCGGTCCTGCTCTTCAACGTCGTGAGCCTGGCCATTGGGTACGGCGCACCGAGGCTGGCCGGCGTCGGCAGGCGCGAGTCGATCGCGGTCGGCATGGAGATCGGCATCCACAACAGCACCCTGGCGATCACGATCGCGGTCAGCCCGACCCTGCTGAACAACACCGAGATGGCGATCCCGGCGGCGGTGTACGGCATCGTCATGTTCTTCACGGCCGCCGCCTTCGGCTACCTGGTCACCCGGCGCAAGGAGAGCGTGCCGGCCGCCGGATAGGGCGGCCCAGCTCCGATCTGACAGATCGGGCGGGCCGGTGCACGGGGTGAGCCGTCGCTCAGCCATGTAATCGGACTCTCATAAGACGTCTGGACTACGGCCGGGGGGTGCGAGCCGTCGTCCAGCCACGTTTTCGCTGCCCGATGGCATGTCTGAGCTACGGCTCGCCCCGCCGCACCGAGAGCTCAGCGCGGCGCGGGCCTGCGCTGCCCTGCTCAGCACGGCCCGGCTCAGCACGGCACGGGCCTGTTCGGCTCAGCGGCCAAACCCAGCCAAACCCAGCCCAGCCCAACCCAGCCCGGCTCGGTACAGCTCGGCGCGGCTCGAAATGCGGCTCGGTGGGCTTCCGATAGCGTTCGTGTGATGGATAGAGATCTTGGCGCGGCGCGGGAGCTTGCGGTCGGGCTGGCGGTTCGGGCCGGGCGGTTGCAGATCGATCGGCGTGACACTCTGCGGGTTGGCGCGCCCAAGGCGCATGCCAACGATGTCGTGTCCGATGTTGATATCGACAGTGAGCAGCTCATCGTCGATGCGATCCGGGCCGCGTGGCCGGATGACGCGGTGCAGGCCGAGGAGGGGCACGGGCGGGACGGGGCCAGCGGCTGGAAATGGGTCATCGATCCGCTGGACGGGACGCGGAATTACATCAGCCGTACCGGGCCCTGGTCGGTGTGCATCGCGCTCTATCAGGGTGACGAGGCTCGGATGGCGGTGGTGCACGAGCCTGTCGCCGGGGAGACCTTCAGCGCTGTTGACGGTGGGGGAGCGCTGCTCAACGGCGAGGTGATCTCGGCGTCGGGTGGTGGGTCGCTGGCTGAGGCCTTGATCGGGGTCAGCTTCCAGCCCAATCCTCGGACGAAGGATCGGGCCGGGCGCCTCATTCGGGAAGTGCTGCCGCTCGCCGGGGACATCCGCCGTCTTCCGGCCGCGCTGAATCTGGTCTATCTGGCTTGTGGCCGGCTTGACGGTGGCGTGGCTCTGGACACGAAGCTGTGGGACATCGCCGCCGGTGCGCTGATCGCCCGGGAGGCCGGCGTGGTCCTCGGGGGCCGGGATGCGGACTTCTCGACCGAGCTGACGATCGGCGCCGGCCCGGCGCTGTGGGCGGAGCTGTCGGAAAAGGTCCGGAAAGCCGCCTGAATCCCTGCCGGATGACGCGGCTACTTCAGCGGATACGCCTGGATCAGGGGCCGGTACAGATCCACTGCTGACGGCACCTGCTCCAGGCCGAGTTCGATGTCCTTGGCGTCGCGGGCGCACCACCACTTCACGAACTTCGCGGGCGGCATTCCGGCATAGGACCCGTCGATCGTCTGCGGATTCGCGGCGGCCGCGGCGATGGTGCGTACCCAAGAAGTGAATTTTTTGCCGTCGGGGTCCCATGCCCGATCGGCGTCGGTGCCGTCCTGCACGGTGGAGCCGATCTCGCCGACGCCCCACTGCATGCGGAACTCGCGCCAGGCGTCGCGGGCGTAGCGGAAGAACTCGTCCGGCGTGGAGTAACTCTCGATCCTCGGCGGGACACCGGGGAAGGTGTACGTGTCCCAGGACAGCAGGTCGGCCGGGTCGTTGGTGCCCACGTACCGTCGCCAGTCGCTGGTGGGGAACTCGCTGGTGTTGAACCGCTGCCAGTACCACATCAGGTTCTTCTCCAGGGTGACCTGGGCGTGCGCGGGGTGACGGTCGATGATGTCCCGGTACTTGCGATAGGCGGCCTGGTACGCCGAAGGCTCGGCGGCCCGGTCGCGGTGTTTGAACCAGGCCGCCTGCGCCTCGTGGAAGTAGATGACCGAGACGCGGATCCCGCGATCCTTCACCACGTCCAGGAACTGGCGCAGCCGGGCGTCGTCACGGACCCGGTGGGAGATCGTGATGATTTCCTCGGGGTGCTTGCGGATCGCCCAGTCGAGCAGCCGGCCGACCATCGAGGGCTCGCCGGGCAGGGGCAGTCTGCCGCCGCTGAACAGCCGGATCCCGATGGGGCTCTGGTATCGCTCGCGCTGGATGTCGTAGAGGCGTACGAAATTCTGCCAGGTGTCGGGTTCGCTTGGGCCCTGAGTCGAGGAGATGACGCCGAATGCGGTGTCCGTGCCGGCCGCGTGGGCGGGCAGGGGCAGGGCGATGAGGGTGAGGGCGGAGAGCATGGCTAGCCGCTTCATGACGGACACCTCTTAAAATGTTAAAATCCGATATTGCGGTACTTTTAGCATAAAAGCGGCAAAATAGGACGATGAAGAGATCACTTGTCGTCCTCGCCGCCCTTCTCACGTTCGTCTCGGGAGGTGGCAGCGCCGCTCACGCCGCCACCACCGAGGACCGGGAGAGCATCGTGGTGACCGGCGCCGGCGAGGTCTCCGGCGTGCCGGACCTGCTCACCGCGAACTTCGCCGTGGAAACCACCGCCGCAACGGTCAAGGAAGCGCTCGACCGCGCCAGCACGGCGGCCACCCGGATGCGCGAAACCCTCGTCCGCGCCGGGATCACCAAGGCCGACCTGCAGACCGCCGATGTCAGCATCAGCGCGCGACGCGACGAGCACGAGAAGATCACCGGCTACAGCGTGAGCCAGGGCCTCACCGCGAAGATCCGGAACCTGGCGAAAGCCGGGACACTGATGTCCGACGCCATCAAAGCGGGCGGCGACGCGGCCCGGCTCAACGGTGTGTCGTTCGCGATCGAGGACGACGAGGCGCTGCTCACCGAGGCCCGCAAGAAGGCGTTCGCGAACGCCCGCGCGAAGGCCGCGCTCTACGCCAAGGAGGCGGGCCGCCCGCTCGGCCGCGTCGTCAAGGTGAGCGAGGACGCCCCGAGCCTGTGGGCCAGCGGCGGCCACAAGAACCTGGCGGCGTACGACTCCGCGCTGGCGATCGAACCGGGCCGGCAGGGGCTGACCGTGACGATCACCGTGGAGTGGGCCCTCGGTACCGCGTAGCCGTATCCTCGCCGGGTGACGGACGAGATCGTGACCATGGTGCGCGAGCATCTGCAACCCGGCGAGGAATGCCGCGCCGCCATCTGGGTGAGCCGCGCCGAGGAGCGTACGCCGATGAAGCTCACCTGGTCCGAGCTGTCACCGCTGCGGTTCCGGCGGCGCGGCCGCGGCCCCGGTTTCCGCGAGGACGTCCAGGGCACCGCGCACAGCCTCGCCGTCGGCCTGGACGCGCACATCCGCCTGGTCACCGAACCCCGGGTCCTGGCCCTGACCAGCAGCCGGCTGATCGTCCTGTCCCGGCGCTCGGCATCGCTGCGCCCGCGCTGGGAGTGCCCCCGCACGGACCTCGACGCGGCCACCGAGGAGGAGGCCGGGCGCCTGCGCCTGATCTTCTCGGACGCCTCCTCGGTCACCCTGCTGACGCCGGCCGCGCACATCCAGGAGTTCCTGGCAGGCTGATGACATGGCCCGATTCGTCATCGACGCACCCACCCTGCTGCATCTCGTCGACAACGCGCTGACCGTCGATCCCGGTCATCAGCTGGTCGCGCCGAACAGCATCCGCTCGGAGGCGTTGCAGCTGCTGCTGCGCGACGTGCGCCGCGGCGAGCGTACCGATCGGTCGGCTCTGGACACCCACGAGCGGATCACCGAGCTCAAGATGCGGCTGCTCGGCGACCGGGTGTCGCGCACGACGGCCTGGCGGATCGCCCGGGAGCAGGACTGGGACACCCTGCGCGACGCCGAGTACCTCGCGGTGACCCGGCTGCAGGCCGACGCCCTGGTCACTGTCGACGCCGACCTGGCCGCCATCGCGGAGAACATCGTCCCGGTGGCCCCGGTGCACGCGCTACTCGCCGCCGAGCACCGCGACGGTCAGCAGATGTGAGCTGATCCCGAACATCGCCGGTTCCTCTTCGACGCTCCGGAGCGCTTCAAGCAAGGCTTGGGTACGCTCATCGCCCTCGAGCCACCCGTCCCGATCCGCGAACAACCAGGCGCCGCCCTCCAGCGCGTACGTCGTCGCCCCGGTCAGCCCGGCGTCGGCGAACTCGCCCGCGATCTCGTCGGGGTGGTGGAAGTACGCGAGGGTGAACAGGTCCTGGTCGAACGGCTCGTGCACCCCGGTGACCAGCTCCGCGTCGGTGATCCGGCGAACCTCCGGTTCGGGGTACCGGCCCCGGATCAGGGTGTCGTAGAGCCCGGCGTACCGGCTGATCGTGGCGGCGGCGACGACCCCGCCCGGCGCGGTGACCCGGGCGGCCTCACGCAGCGCCGTCACTCGCTCGTCGCGGT
This sequence comes from Actinoplanes lutulentus, assembly GCF_003259845.1. Lineage (GTDB taxonomy): Bacteria > Actinomycetota > Actinomycetes > Mycobacteriales > Micromonosporaceae > Actinoplanes > Actinoplanes lutulentus. Next base: position 137,399 of record NZ_QLMJ01000017.1, on the reverse strand, counting down.
CAGGCAGGTGATAGAGCGGCCCGAGCAGCAGTGTCGCCTGATAGGCGGCGTCCGGCTCGTCGAGCCGGCGGGCGTCGCCGAGGACCGCGTCCACGCCGTCGATCGCCCCGGCGTGCTCGACGTGCAGCGGCATCGGGTCGACCAGCCGCACCGGATATCCGTCGGCGGCCAGCCAGCGCGCGTGCGCGCCGGCGCCGCCGCCGACGTCGAGGATCCGCGCCGGGGCGGCCGGCAATCGTCGCCGCAGGACGTCCTGGGTTCGCAGGAACTCCAGCCGGCCGCGGCCGGCGTGCAGCCGCGCCACCTCGCCGCCCCGGTCATAGTAGCCGCTGATCGCATCGATGGTCGCCATCGGTTGATGGTCGATCAGCCGTACTGAGTGTGGCAACGGATATACGGTGGGTCCCTGATGGACTGATCCATCGATAGCCTTGACCGCATGGTGTGCTCGTCGTGTGGCCTCGACAACGACCCGTCCGCGACCTTCTGCGCTCGCTGCAACGCGACTCTGGGCAGCCGGTCTGTTCCTTTTCACGAGGAGCCGGCTTTCGAAGAACCCACCTTTGCGTACGCGCAACCCCGGCGCTTCTCGTCCCCGCTGCCGCTGATCGCGGCGGGTGTGGTGCTGCTGCTCCTGGTCGTCGTCATCGGTGTGGTGATCGCGAGTCGCGACCCCGATCCGGTGGCCGGTCCCGGTCCGGGGCCCGGTCCTGTGCCGACGACGACCGATCCGGTGCCGACCACGGATCCGACCACCGACTCGACCACGCCACCGACGACCTCCCCGGCGCCCGAGCCCACCGCGAACCCGCAGGAACAGGCCGCGGTCATCGACGCGATCCTGGATCGCAGCGTCGCCAGCCGCGGCAAGCTGAACGCGGCGATCAAAGCCGTCGGCGGCTGCGACCGGATCACCAGTGCGCTCGCCGACATGCGCGAGGTCGGCGTGGAGCGCCGCCAGCAGATCAGCGAGGTCGAGGCCGCCGATCTGTCCGGGCTCGCCGGCGGGGAGACGCTGCGCTCGGCGCTCACCACCGCGCTCGGTCACTCCCTCGACGCCGACGAGCACTTCGTCGCCTGGGCCGAGCCGGCCGTCGCGGGTGACTGCGCCGATTCGTCGTCGCGCAGCGCCGCCTGGGCCCGTGGTCAGTCGTCGTCGGACCTGGCCCAGGCCGCGAAGAAGCAGTTCGTCGCGGCCTGGAACCCGGTCGCCACCCCGCTCGGCTTCGCCAAGCGAACCAACAAGAACATCTAGAAAGGCCAGCTAGCCGCCACGATCGCGCTGATCGCGACGATCGCTTCGGCCGCCGTACGCGCATTGCCCGTGCTCTCCGCGAGCCGATGCAGAGCGGTGTCGAGGCGGCGGCGGTTCTCCGGCGTCGGCCGGGTCAGGCCCTCCTCGATGACCGAGATCTCGCGCTGTGCGAGGGCCGTGTCCGGGTGGTCCTGGCGCAGCGTGGCCAGATGGGTCTCGACCTGCTCGCGCGGGCTCAGGTCGTAGTAGTTGGTCTGGTGGACGGTATTCTCGCCGCCGAAGTTCTGGACGCCGCCCTGGAAGTTGACGTCGCCGAAGTTGAAGTGGGAATCGGGCATGTCACGCACCACCCTTGGTCCGGTTCTGCTGGGTCACCGTGTTGGTGCCGCCGAAGCTCTGCACGCCGCCGTGGAACACCAGGTCGCCGAAGGTGTAGTTCGCCACGTTGGTCTCGAACTCGCCGGTGTCGACGCCCTGCTCCCGCAGGTACCCGATGACCGCCTCGGTGACCGTCTTGTCGAGCAGCTTGATGTATTTCGACGAGTCCAGTTTCTGCATGAACTTGCCGGTCTCGCGGCCGGCCAGGTCCCGCACGCTGAACAGGGAGCCGTAGTCGTAGAAACGGTACTCGTCGGCGTTGCGGGCCGACTTGGCCATCCGATGCGAGAGCCATAGCGCGTCCCAGCCCACGCGCAGCAGCAGCCACGGGCCGTACAGATTGTCGAGGACGTACAGCCGCAGCGTGTCCGACCAGGACCGCGACAGCACCCGGTCGGCACGCAGGTTGTCGGCGATCCGGTACTCGGTGCGCAGCGGGGGAAGGACGTGGGCCACGAATTCGGCGTACAGAAGGCCGCCCTCGACCGCGAGATGAACGAATGCGGTGACCGAGACGCCGCTGTCCTGCGCGGGCAGGACGGGGTGACCGGCCGGGGTGGTGATCTTCTTGCCGTTGGCCGGGACCACGACGCGCAGGTAATGCCGCAGGCCACCCTGTGGGCAAGCCTCGATCGCGGCGATCGTCTCGTCGGACGCCCGGGTGAACGGGGTACGGGTCTGCCGGTCGATCATCGGGTCGTCGCTGCGCCGTGAGCCGTCGGCAGCGACGTACGGGACCGTGTAGACGTTCGGGATCCGCTCGCCGTCGCGCAACCGGGTGTCACGCATGCCGAGGACCGCGGCGTTGACCCGCCGGTTCAGCTCGTGCGGATCCAGCTCGACCCGGTCACCGTCGCGCGGGCGCAGCCGGATCGCGAACGACCAGCCGTGCTTGAGCCCACCGGCCCCGGCGAACGGGTTGTGGTCGTGCACCGCGATGTTGCCGCGCTGCATCCGCGCCACCGCCGCGAGCCGCCGCTCCACCCGCTCGATGCCGGTCCGCGGCAGCGTCGCCTGCACGCCGGGCGCCAGCTCACTGAACATGATGTTGTACGCGAACCAGCGGGAGATGAAGAGAACCCCGGCCATCGCGATCGTCAGCAGGATCGGCGCGACCAGGGCGAGGCCGCCGACGCCGCTTTCGATCATGGTCGAGGCGGTGGGTGTCTCGGCGAACTGGAGCAGGCGCTCGGCCAGCCAGTCCGGCACCGCATCCACCATCAGCCCGAGCCCGACCACCAGCAGGAACAGCAGCACCAGGCAGACGAACCCGATGATCAGTGCGGTGAACAGGCCGAAGCGCAGCACGCGCAGCCGGCCGCCGCGCCCGGCCCGGGCCATCATGATCACCGAGCACAGGCCCAGCCAGGACAGCGTCCACCAGCCACTCAGGCAGGTACCGATGATCAGGACCGCGGTGACCATCGCGTACCGGATGATCAGCAGGCGGCGGGCGCGCAGGCAGTGCCGCAGCACCGGGTCGAGGTCGAAGCCGAACGACGGCGGCACCGCCTTGCGTTCCGACTCGAGCACCTCGCCGATCACGGCGTTGGCGTACTCGATGTCCACGTAAGCCGCGCTGCACAGGCCGCGCGTGGTGTCACTGAACTGGTCGGCGGGCGTGTACGAGGGCGTGCCGAGCGGCGGTTCGGGTTGGGCCACCCGACGACCATATTGGCGGTGATCGCTATCGGGGCATGGTCCGTAAGGTCGATATGGGCCGCCTACTTGTGCTTTACGCGTACCCCATCGGTCCTTTGTGGCCGAAAGGCCGCGGCGCGGTGCTCGGGGTGAGGGTCACGGAGCGTGCGAGCCGCGGGATTTCTCCTGGTCGAGCAGGGCGTCCAGGTCGCTGAGGCGATGCAGGCCCTGCAGGGGCTGGCGCATGCGGTGGTTGCCTTCGAGGCGGCTTTCGTTGCGGGCGAGGAAACTCCAGTAGCCGGCCGTGTAGGGGCAGGCGTGGTCGCCGACGCGGACTTTCGGGTCATAACGGCAGCCGCCGCAGTAGTCGCTCATCCGGTTGATGTAGGCGCCACCGGACGCGTAGGGCTTGCTGCTCATCCGGCCGCCGTCGGCGAACTGACTCATTCCGATCACGTTGGCGGTCATCACCCATTCGTAGCCGTCGACGAACGAGCGGTGGAACCAGTCGGCGACCGCGCCGGGCCGCCAGCCGCGCTGCATCGCGTAGTTGCCGAGAACCATGAGCCGCGGGATGTGGTGCACCCAGCCGCGGTCGCGGACACCGGCGAGGACGTCGGAGAGGCAGCGGGCCTCGACCGCGTCGGCGTCCAGGCTGGTGAACCACTTCGGCAGCTCGTGTCGTGCGGTGAGCTCGTTCGCGGCGCGGTAGTCCGGCTCGAAGTACCAGTAGAGGTGCCAGACGAAGTCGCGCCAGCCGAGGATCTGCCGGACGAAGCCCTCGACGCTCGCCAGCGGAGCCTTGTTCTCGCGGTAGGCGCGCTCGGCGCGTTCGATGACCTCGACCGGGTCGAGCAGTCCGAGATTGATCGCCGGGCTGAGCATGCTGTGCGCCATCAGCGGGTCACCGGCGAGCATCGCGTCCTCATAGGGGCCGAACGTCGGCAGCCGGTGGGTGAGGAAGTGCCGCAGCCGGGCGAGGGCCTCCTTACGGGTGGCCGGGAACAGCCGCGGGCCGTCGTTGCCGACGAACGTGATGCCGTCCTCGCGTTCCCAGCGGTCCAGGTCAACGCGGACCTGCTCGTCGATGTCGTCCTCGACGATCGCCGGGGGAGTGGGGATGTCCAGGCTCTGCGGTGGCGGTTCCCGGTTGTCGGCGTCGAAGTTCCACCGGTTGCCGGTCGGCTCGTCGCCGTCCATCAGCACGTCGTGGTGGCGGCGGGCGTACCGATAGAAGTCCTCGAGGCGCAGGTGGTCGCGCCCGCGCGCCCAGGCGACGAAGTCCTGCGGGTCGGTGACGAACCCGCGCGGTGGCAGCATTTCCACGTTCTTCATACGTTTCACCAGGTCGCGGGCGGCGCGCGAGGTGGGATGGCAGACGGTGACCTCGTCGGTGACGGCCTCGGCGTAGGTGTCGGCGCGGATCAGCCGGACATTGTCGTCCTCGGCACGATGCCGCAACGCGGACAGGATCAGGTGGGCCTTCTGCCGGTGGAAGGCGCGGCGCCGGAACACCGCCTTCGACTCGATGAGCAGCACGGACTGCCCGGGCTCGTCGAGGAAGTGCGGGCCCAGCTGGTCGGCGAACAGCCACCGGCGTCTCATGTCCGCCATGCTGCCTCAGCGTCACCCGATCCGATGTGGGTCCGTGAAAACGTCACACCCCGGTCGTAGGGTCGGTTCATGACGCAGCCGCAGACGAACACCCTGGCCACCCCGGACGTGGATCTCGTTTATGACGTGCGCGGGCCCGGTGGTCTGCCCATTCTGCTCATGATCGGGCAGCCGATGTCGGCGGAGGGCTTCGTCGCCCTCGCCGAGCACTTCACCGACCGGACCGTCGTCACCTACGACCCGCGTGGTCTGGGCCGCAGTGTCCGCAAGGACGGCCGGACCGACCACACCCCGCAGGATCAAGCCCTCGACCTGCACCGGCTCATCGAGGCGCTGGGCGCCGGCCCTGTCGACGTCTTCGCCAGCAGCGGCGGAGCGGTCACCGCGCTCGAGCTCGTCGCCGCCTATCCGGGTGACGTCACCACCCTGGTCGCGCACGAGCCGCCGATCAACGCGGTGCTCCCCGACGCGGCGGCGGCCGAGCGCGCCCGGGCCCGCTTCCACGACGCGTACCAGGAGAAAGGCGGCAGCGCGGGGATGGCCGCGTTCATCGTGATGACCTCCTGGCAGGGCGAGTTCACCGACGAGTTCTTCGCCCAGCCGCTGCCCGACCCGGCCGCGTTCGGCATGCCGGCCGTCGACGACGGCAGCCGCGACGACCCGCTGCTGTCGAAAAACTCCTGGGCCATCAGCGACTACGTTCCCGACGCTGCCGCGCTGGCCGCCGCACCCACCCGGATCGTGGTCGCGGTCGGTGAGGAGTCGGCGGGGACATACACGGCTCGCACCGCTCAGGGCCTCGCGGCGCTGCTGGGCCAGGAGGCGACGGTCTTCCCCAGTCATCACGGTGGGTTCCTGGGCGGCGAGTTCGGGTACGCCGGCAAGCCGGAGGAGTTCGCGGTCAAGCTGAAGGAGACGCTCGCCGCCCGTTGACCCTGACACGGTGTCAGAGCCGATGATGGGCGGACCATGTTCAGTATTGGAGAATTCGCCGGCCTGGGCCGGGTGTCGGTGCGCATGCTGCGCCACTACGACGCCATCGGCCTGGTGCGTCCTGCGTTCGTCGAGCCGCACAGCGGTTACCGGTTCTACACGGCCGCGCAGCTGCGGCAGCTCAACCGGGTGCTGGCGCTGAAAGATCTGGGGTTCAGCCTCCACGAGGTGCAGACCCTGATCGACGAGAAGCTCGACCCCGCCCAGCTGCGCGGCATGCTGCGCCTGCGCCGGGTCGAGCTGGAGACTCGGATGCGGCAGGACACCGCACGCCTGGCCCAGGTCGACGCACGTCTCCACATGATCGAGAGTGAGGGGCACATGGACACCGGAGACGTCATCCTGAAGTCCATCCCGGCGACGCGGGTCGTGCAGCTGTCCGGCATCGCCGCGGGTTACGACCATCCGTCGTCGATCACCGAGAACCTGAGCCCGCTCTATCCACGGCTGATGCAGCTGATGGAGGAGCACGGGGTGGCGATGACGGGGGCGCCGCTCGCTTGGTACGAGCCGGCACCCTCCGGCCCGGACGACGAGACGATCGCGGTGCACGCGGCGTTCCCGATCGGCGAGGCCGAGGTGGGCGCGGACACGGGCATGGAGGTGGTCACGCTGCCGCCGATCGAGCACGCGGCGACGGCCCTGCACCACGGCCCGATGTCCGAGGCCTTCCGCACAGGCCAAACAATCGCCGCCTGGATCGACGCCCACGGCCATCGGGCTGCTGAGCCGGGGTTCGCCCGCGAGGTCTACCTGGACTGCCCGCCGGGCGAGTTCGACAAGTGGGTGACCGAGATGCAGGTGCCGGTGCGGGTTTCCTGAGCCCGGGTCGCCGGGGGTCTTGAGTTCGCTTCCTTGCGCTCGGGTTCCTGCGCTAGGTTTCCTGGGCTTGGGTTTCCTGGGCTTGGGTCTCTGTGCTTGGCTTTTGAGCTCGGGTTTCCTGAGCGTGGTTTTTCTGGAGCTTGTTTTTCTGAGCTCGGGCCGTTGTGGGTCGAGCTTCGCTGCGGTGCGGTGGGCGGGATTGCGTCCGTATTCGCCATTGGGTAACCCCATCAATTGGCCTAATACGGCGTGAGGATAGAACCCTTTTCGGGAGGCGCGCGTTCGGGGAAGCGACTTTTCCGATGGCGACTCTTCTGCCGACCAGCTGAGGCGGTTGGGTGGCGTTGGTGGATTGGCCTCCCGGGTGTGCTGGCTGGCCCGGACGCTGCTGGGTTGAGGGTCGTTTGTCGAGGCGGTGCTTGTCGAGGCTGTGCTTGTCTGGGCGGTGCTCGTCTGGGCGCCGGGGGCCTGGGCGCCTGGGGCGATCGGGGTGTTTTGTGTGCTCAGGGTGCTTTGTGTGGTCGGGGAGTTGGGCGCGCTGGGTGGGAGGTGATATTGCCGGTGCCGGTGCCGGTGCCTGCGTCGGTGCCTGTGCTGCGGCCTTCGTCTCGGATCCGTGATCTCGGGCGGTCTGCTTCGGTCCGTCTTGGCCTGGGCTTTCGTGCGTCGCGGGAAAGGTTGGTGCGGGAGGCATGGACGCTGGTGGGGTCGGTCCTGGAATCGGCGCTTTTGCCGTGGCTGCCAGGACGTGGCTCTGGGATGTTACGACTGGCGATGGCGATGGCGATGGCGATGGCGATGGCGATGGCGATGGCGATGGCGATGGCGATGGCGATGGCGATGGCGATGGCGATGGCGATGGCGATGGGCTTGGAGTCGCGGTGGGTGTCGTGGAAGCGGCGGTGTCTTGGTCTTGAAGCTGGCGCAGGCGTCGGGCGTGCCGTTGCGTCAACCCCCACGAGCGATGCCGTTTGTGGTCACGTCGGAAGTCCTCGGCCGCGGCCGAATAATTGCGGCGCAGCGTCGGATCACGGAGATGCCTCGTTGGGAATAGAGTAAGCTGCTGCGCCATAGCCCCATTGTCCGCCGCCGAGTCGGGACCGGCGACGGCAATTGCCCGATTTTCACATTCAGAAATGATTGGAAACCGGGTTGCTGATGCAGATCGGCCCCTGCTAGAAATGGGCAGGTAATGGCTATGGCGGGCACTTTTGTGATCGTTTGCTGTGGGTGATGAGCGTCCCGCTTGGCGCCTGCGGTCGGGGGCGCGGGCTTGGTCGTGGGTGGGTTGTCAGGGCTGGTCTGACAGGATGCGGTTCAGGTGGTAATCGAGGGTTCGCCGTACGTCGGCGTGGCTTCGGCGATGGTGGAGGAGGTCGATTCCCAGACCGGTGATGCCGCTGACCAGCAGGTCTGCCTCTCGGGCCGGGTCCACTGACGGGCGCGGGCCGGCTGCCAGGATCAGGCCGACTATCAGGTCCTCCAGCGGGCTGTTCTCGTGCAGGAAGACCGCGGCCAGGGCGGGGTCGGTGAGGCTGCGTGCGTAATAAGCCGCCATCACCGCGAGGCTATCGCGGCGGTGTTCGTCGAGCGGAAGCAGCTCTTCGAGGGTGGCGCGCAGCAGGACCCTCGGGTCGTGGGCGTTCCGGAGGGGCGTGATCCGTTGCCGGGCCCGGTGCTCGTTGTCGCGATGGAGCATGGTCAGGGCGCTGACCAGCAGATGTTGTTTGTCGGTGAAGTGATATTGCACCACTCGTGGTGACACTCCGGCCTCGGTGGCGATCTCGCGGATGGTGGCACTTTCCAGGCCTCGTCCGGCGGCGATGCGCCAGACCGCTTCGGCGATCTGACGCCGGCGGGCGGACGGCTTTGGGTTCGGCGCCGGCATCTGTTGCTGCATTGGCTCCTGCCGCGGCCCCGGCCTCTTTGCTTGGCCCGGCCTCGGTCCCTGCGCCGGCCCCGCTCCTGGGCCTGGTCCTGGTCCTGGCTCCGACTCTCGCTCGGTGGGAGCGGCGGGCAGCGGCGGGTTCTTGCGGGATCGGTAGGCGCGGGCCTGGCAGGCGCGTGAGCAGTAGACCGGGCGGCGGCCCCGAGCGGGAGGGCGCGGGACGCTGTCAGAGGGCGAGGGCGAGGGCGAGGGCGAGGGCGAGGTGCGGTCAGCGCCCGGGACGCTGCCGCCCGGGATGCGGTCGGAGCTCGGGATGCGGTCAGGGCCCGGGATGCTGTCGGGACCCGGGATGCGGTCAGGGCTGGGCGGGCTGTCGGCGGTTGGGGGGCGTTCAGGGGATCTGGGTGTCGTGAACTCGGATTGTGTTGGGGGCCGCACTGGGCCACGGCACACCGGGCAGGTTATTTCATCACGCACTTGTTCAGGTTAGCCGTGAGGAATCCGTGACGTATCTGCGGATTTCTGCTTGTGATGTGGATACGGGGGATGGTCTCGTTGATACGTTCGTATCGCAACGGGGGTGAGCCGTGAATGAAGCTTGGTATCGGCTGGCGATGCTGCTGGTGCTTGTTGCCGGGGTCTGGGAAGGTCCTGTGGCGATCGTCTTCTCGCTGCTGGACCGGGATCCGAACTGGTTGACCGCCGCCAACTATCTTGATGCGCCCTGGCGTTACATTGCCGCGGTCGTGGTGGCGGGTGTTGCGTTCGGGATCATTGCGGTGCTTGACATCCGGCACAAGAGGCTGACGGGCGCCGGGCATGAGTGAGGCACCAGGCGGTGCGTGCTAGAGGTTGGTGGCGCGGTGTTCGGCGAGTTCTAGGGTGATGAAGGCGCTGATCATCGCCCGGTAGACCTGCTCGGCCACGTCGGGGGATGCTCCGGCCTCCGTGGACAAGGCTCGGACTCGGGCGATGACCTGATCTACGCGGGCGGGTGCGCGTACAGCATGGTCGTTGGTCTTGAAGGCCGCTGCTCGCCGCACCAAGCGCTCGCGGGCAGCGAGGTGGCGCACCACCTCGGCGTCGAGCGCGTCGATCTGGTCGCGGATGTCGGCGAGGGAGTCGGGCATCCGGCGATCCTTGCACGGACGGTGGTGTGTTGGCACGCTGCGTGATGGGGGTGCCATGAGTAAGGAGATTTTCTTCGATGTGGACGGCGGCTCGTTGGCCGCTTTGGATCACGGTGGGGCTGGGCGGCCGGTGCTGCTGGTGCACGGTACGGGGCATAACGCGGCGGCTTGGGAAGCGGTTGCCGCAGGGCTGGTGGCGGACCATCGGGTAGTCGCGGTCGATCTGCGCGGGCATGGGCACAGCAGTGCTGACTCGGTGAACGCTGAGCAGTATTGGCGTGATCTGGCGGTGGTTGTCGCCGGGCTGGGGTGGGAGCGGCCGCTGCTGGTGGGGCACTCGACTGGGGGTTATGCGGTTACGGCTGTGGTTGCGGCCGGGCTGGTCGAGGCGGCCGGTATCTGTGTTGTCGATGGACTTGTTCTTGATGATCGGGCAGGTGGGGCGGCTGCGCTCGCGGAGATTCGGACGCCGGAGATGGCTGGGCAGTTGCGGCGGGCGTTCGGATATGGGCGGCGATTCGACGCCGGCCAGGGAGATGCGGGCCAGGGAGATGCCGGGCAGCGGGATGCCTGGATTGAGAAGCAGGTGGCGGGGATTGCGACTGACTGGCTCAACGCCGGCGCCGACCCGGAACTCGTGCGGGCGGTGTCAGTACGCCACTTCATCGGCGCCGTCCGGCGGCCTGCGCTTGAGGAGGTCATGGTGACGGCGACCGCCTCGCCGGACGCGCCGATCTTCCCGAGCGTCGACGTCTACGAGCAGGTCTCCTGTCCGATAACGATCGTGCTGCCGGAGCAGGGCTTCTATGCGCCGCGCCGCGCCGAGGTCGCTGCGGTGGTAGCGGCGGCGCCCGGACGTTGTCTCGTTGACATGCCGGGCGGGCACAACGTGGTCATGACGCACCCCGATCTCGTGACGAGCGCCGTCCGGAATGCGACCTTGGGCGGCTGATGGAAGCCGCACGACGGGACCGGGAACGGCGATGGTCAGGGCTGGCCAGGATTCACCGGCCGGCCGCGACCACTGGCGGTCAGGCTACGGCTGTGCCCACTGTGCACGTGTTGGCCTTGACGCTGCCGTTGTCGATGACGCAGACCATGATGGTGACCTCGAAGCCGTCCGTGATGCTCTTGTTGAAGTCCTGCTGGGTGCCCGCTCCGGTGCCCAGGTAGAGGTCGGGCGGGTAGTAGAAGTTGCCGTTGTTGTCCTCGTATGACCAGCTGACGCTGACACCGGCACCGTCGGAGGCGTTGTCATACAGGGTGAAGATCTCGCTGGTGGCGTTGAAGTAGACCTGCCCGGCGTTGGCCACGTAGCCGCCCCAAGCCTTGGTCTTCAGGCGCAGGTTCGTCTCCGCGTGCGCCGGTGCGGCGCCCAGAGTGACCGCCAGAATTGTTGCGGATGCCGCTGCCAGCAGTCCGGTGATTGCCTTCGTGAAAGCCGTGCGCATGTCGTGCCCTCCGTGACTGACGTGCGACCTCATTCGTCCTGTGTGGACGCTCCCGGGATGGTAAGCGTTCATGATCATCAGTGTCTATCCCGTGGGCGTACCCGAGCAGGGGCCGCAGGCGAAGCGCCTGCGGCGACCGAAACGGGTTTAAGAGGCGATAAAAGCCAGCAAATCGGCATGCAGCCGGTCACGATCCGTGTCCGGCAGCGCATGGCCGCTGCCCGCATAGACCTTCAGCGAAGCCCCGGCGATCAATGACGCCGAGCGTGCGCCGCCGACCGCGAGCGGCACGATCTGGTCGTCGTCACCGTGGATGACCAGTGTCGGGACGTCGATCGCCGCGAGATCCGGGCGGAAATCGGTCGCCGAGAACGCGGCTATGCACTCGAACGCCGCGCGGTGGCCGCATGCCATGCTCTGCGCCCAGAACGCGTCGCGAAACCCCTGGTCGACATCGCCCCGGCCGAAGAACGGGCCGTCGGCGAGGTCGCGGTAGAGCTGAGCGCGGTTCGCCTTCTCGCTCGCGCGCAGGGCGTCGAAGACCGAAATCGACATGCCGGAAGGGTTGTCCGCCGTGCGCAGCATCAGCGGCGGGACCGCGCTGACCAGCACCACCTTCGCGACCCGCGCGGTGCCGTAGCGGCCGATGTAGTGGACGATCTCGCCGCCGCCGGTGGAGTGGCCGACCAGGGTGATGCCGGTCAGGTCCAGGCGTTCGACCAGGCAGGACAGGTCGTCGGCGTAGGTGTCCATCTCGTTGCCGTGCCAGGTCTGGCTGGACCGGCCGTGGCCGCGGCGGTCGTGCGCGATGACCCGATGGCCGTGCTCGGCGAGGAAGAGCGCGGCGGCCTCCCACGCGTCGGAGTTCAGCGGCCAGCCGTGGCTGAGGATGACGGGTGTCCCGTCGTGATCACCCCAGTCGCGGTAGAAGATCTGCGCGCCGTCGTCGGCTGTCACCAAAGGCATGACGGTCAGCCTGCCGCCTACCACCCGAAATCGGACCACGTGTCACACGTGGTCGAGCCGATCCGAGAGCTGCCTACGTGACGAGATGCCGAGCTTCTGGAAGACCTTGCGCAGGTGATAGTCGACGGTGTTGACGCTGAGGAAGATGGTCGCGCCGATCTCGGCGTTGGTGCGGCCCGCGGCGGCCAGCTCGGCGACGGTCAGCTCCTGCGGCGTGAGCTGGGCGGGCCGGCCGGGCACCGATTCCTGCCGGGTCTCGCCGGCGGCTTCGAGCTCGCGGGTGGCGCGCACGGTGAACGGGTCCGCGCCGGCACGTTCGAAAAGATCCGCGGCCTTGCGGAGGTGCGGCCTCGCGTCGCGGCGACGCTTGGCGCGTCGCAGCCATTCGCCGTACGCGAGATGGGCCCGACCTTCGTCGATAGCGGCGTAGGCCCCGTCGAGGTCGGCGATCGCGTCGAGAAAGTCCTGCTCGTTTCCGTGGACGACGGCCTGAACACGATGCGCGACGCCGCGAGCCCACCGTGACCCCGAGGCGGCCGCGAGTTCGGTGAGCTGCGCGGCGGTCGTGAAAGCCTCGGCGGTGAACCCGCAGTGCGCTGCGGCCTCGGCGAAGTCCGGCCAGGTGACCGGCGTGACGTGGAAGAACGGGTCGTCGACGAACGGCTTCAGCTTCTGATAGGCCTCCGCGTACCGTCCTTCGGCGATGTCGACAGTGGCGAGCGCCGCCATCGCCGTGGAGTGCACGCCGCCGAAACCCATGGCGTACGTCGCCTCGGCCATCGCCAGTACCTGGGGGCGAGCCGCCTCGGACCAGGCCAGGGTTGCCACGTTGACCACGTGTTCGGCGTCGTACCCGATGGCGCGGCGCAGCTCGCGGACCTGTTCCATGTATTTGAGCGCCTGCCGTGGTGTCCCGCCGAGCGCCTCGGAGAGTGACAGCACCCAGAGCGCGCTGTCCAGCTTCTGCAGCGAGCCGGTGTCCCGGGCGGCGGCCGCGAACTTCTCCAGCAGCCGGTGCCGGGCCTCCGCGTCCCACACCGCGGTTGCCAGGGCGGCCACGCCGTGACCGTAATTGAGCATCGATGCGGGATCCATCCGCTCGTACAGATCGAGGGCGGCCCGGATCGCCGGCACCGCGTCGGGGTACGGCTTGAGGATCAGCGCGCTGATGGCGCGCAGGATGACGGCGGGATCGCCCTCCTTCAGCGCGGCGCCCTCGGCGAACCGGCGGCCCAGCTCGGGCCACTCGATGCCGGCGGTCAGCCGTTCCGGGCTCAGCGCCCACTCCCACGCCTTGATCAGGGCGGCCTGTTCCAGATCGGTGTCGTGGCCGTGGAAGTGCCGGGCCGCCTCCAGGGTGTCCGCGCTGGCCCGGGTCAGGGTGGGCGCGGCCACGAACATCGCGTAATCCGCGCCGATCACGGTGAGCCGCCCGCGCGACACCGGGTCGAGCAGCCCTTCGTCGATCTCGTCGATCAGGTCTTTGGCAAGCTGACTCGTACCGGCCGCGAGCGCGGCCTCGGCCGCGCGGACCAGCCGCGCATATCGCACGCCGCCGGCCGGCGTCAGGGTCGCGGCCTCCATGAGTACGCGTGCCCGCGAGGCGAATCCACCGCGCTCGGCGGCGAGGTCGGCAACCCGTTCCAAGCGCTGCGCGACCTGCTCGTCGGTGCCGAGGGTCGCTTTCGCGGCATGCCACGCGGCGTGCTCGACCAGGTTGAGCTCGTCGGCGCGCACGGACAGGGCGCGGTGCACGCGGCGGCGGTCCTTGCCGAAGGCGGCGTTGTACGCGGCACCGCGGACCAGTGGATGCCGGAACAGCACCGAGCGGCCCAGCTCGACCAGTCCGGCGGTCTCGGCCGTGTCCGCGACGTCGGCGGGCAGCCCCAGGTCACCGGCGACCGCGGTGATCAGGTCGAGGTTGCCGGTGGCGTCGGCCGCGGCGATCAGCAGCCACAGCTGGGCCTCGGCGCCGAGCTTGCGGACCTGGCGCAGGTAGTGCTGTTCCAGGCGGCGGCCGACCGGCAGCGGTTCGTCGCCGAAGCTGGACTCGGTGAGCTGCCGGACAGTCAGCTCGCCGGCCAGGTCCACCAGGGCGAGGGGGTTGCCCGCGGTGGCGGCGAAGACCTGCACGGCCACGGCTGGGTCGATCCGTTCGGGCAGGGTACGCATCAGAAGGCGTACCGCGGCGTCCTGCGGCAGGCCGGTCAGGTGCCGCGCCGGGATGCCGGCGGCCTGGTTCGTCAGAGCGGGGGAGTCGCGGCCGGCGAGCAGCAGGGTCGCCGACTCGGCTTCGAGGCGGCGGGCGACGAACGCGAACACGTCCAGGGACTCGGCGTCGAGGTGATGGGCGTCGTCGATGGCACACACCACCGGGACGGTGTCGCCGGCCGCGCCGAGCAGGCCGAGCACGCCGAGGCCGACGAGGAACCGGTCCGGTGGCGGGCCGTCGGTCTCGCCGGCGGCGACGAGCAGGGCCTGCCGGTGGCGTTCGGGCAGCGCCGGCAGGTGGTCGCGCAGCGGGCGGATCAGCCGCTGGGCCGCCGCGAACGGCATCGTCGACTCGGCCTCGTACCCGTCGACGCGGATCAGCTGGACACCGGTCAGCCTGGCCGTGGCGGTGTCCAGCAGCATCGTCTTGCCGATGCCGGGATCGCCGAGCAGCAGCGTGGAGCCGCCACGGCCGTTGCGGGCGTTACCGATCAGGATCTCGAGCTCGCGCAGTTCCTGGTCGCGGCCCAGCAGACCAGTGGCGTTATCCGGGGGCACGGGCGGTGATCCTAATCGGCCGGTGTTACCGGCAGGGTGAACCAGACCGAGGCGCCCTGCTCGACGTCGAGGTCGAGCCAGATGTGGCCGCCGTGGTACTCGACGATCTTCTTGACGATGGCGAGGCCGATGCCGGTTCCCTCGTACGCGTCGCGGGCGTGCAGCCGCTGGAAGATGACGAACACCTTGTCGGCGAACTGGGCCTCGATGCCGATCCCGTTGTCCCGGACGTTGATCTTCCAGAAGTCGCCGTCCTGCTCGGCGCTGATCCGCACCTCCGGTGGCACGCCGGGCCGCTGGAACTTCAGCGAGTTGCCGATCAGGTTGGCGAACACCGTGCTGATCAGCGGCTCCTCGCCGTGCACCACGGGCAGGTCGGACCAGGTGACGTGCGCGTCGCCGTCGGCCGTGGCGGTGACCACCTCGGTCAGGTCGACCGGGGTGAATCCGGTGGTGATGCGCCCGATCCGGGAGAACGCGAGCAGGTCGTTGATCAGGCGTTGCATGCGCTGGGCGCCGTCGGTGGCGAAGGCGATGTACTGGTCGGCGCGGGCGTCGAGCTGTCCGGCGTACCGCCGCTGCAGCAGCTGGCAGAAGCTGGCGACCTTGCGTAGCGGTTCCTGCAGGTCGTGCGAGGCGACGTACGCGAACTGTTCCAGGTCGCGATTGGACCGGGTCAGCTCGGCGGTCTGTGCCTCCAGCATCTCCTTCGCGGCCTCGACCTGCGCGCGGGCCTCGCGGACCTCGGACAACTCGGTGGCGATCTTGAGGCGCATGCCGTCGACGTCGTCGGCGAGGTCGCGCAGCTCAGGCGAGCCGTCGCTGGTGATCCGGCGGTCGTAGTTGCCGGCCGCGACCTGCCGCACCTGGGCGGCGAAGTCGGTGACCGGCCGGCTGACCAGGCGGTCGAGCAGCAGCAGCATCAGGATGCCGACGACGACCACGATGACCCCGGCGGTGATCTCCAGGACCACCAGCGTCGACCCGGTGCTGCGGGCGGCGTCGACGGCTTCGTTGCGCAGGACCAGGATGTTCGCCTGCAGGTCGGTGACCGAGGTGCGTACCGCGTTGAACCGGGCCGTGCGGGCCGCCTCGTCGAGCTGGACCGGGTCGGAGGCCCCGCCGGTGTCGCCGGAGCCGATGACCGGCTCGGCGACAGTGGTCCGCCAGGCGGTCGACAGCTCGCGGACCTGCCGCACGCTGTCGGCGATCGCGGCGCGGCCGTTGTCCGCGTTGAGCCGCTCGATGTCGGCGAGCAGCTTCTCCTCGGCTTCGCGGCCACGTTCGTACGGTTGCAGGTTCTCCTCGGAGCGGCTGAGGGCGAATCCGCGTACCCCGGTCTCTTGATCGAGGTAGGCCGAGTAGAGCTCCTGGCCGGCGACCCGCATCGGGCCGGTCTTCTCCAGGATGGTGTCCAGGTGGTCGTTGCTGCGAGTGGTGGTGACCACGGTGAGCACGCCGATCACGGCCATGAACACCCCGGCGACCGCGACCAGCGCCGCGACGCGTCGCCGCAGGGTCCAGGTACGTAGTTCGAACCAGGTCATCGGCCCTGCCCTCTCGTGATCAGCAGCATCGCGACGTCGTCGGCCAGGCGACCACCGCTGGCGCGTTCGGCGCGGTCCACCAGCCAGCCCGGCAGCGCCGGCACCGGCACCGGCGGCGTTCGTTGTCCCGCCTCGACGAGCAGCCGGCACAGCCCCGCCTGATCGAGGGGTCCGATCAGCCCATCGGTGTACATCAGCAAAGACCAGTCTTTCGAGGGAAGAGCCATGGGGTACGCGGGGACAGGCCGCGACTCGACGCCCAGCATCAGTCCGGTGCGTGCCGGGAGCAGCGTGGCGGTGCCGCCGGCCAGCAGGACCGGTGGTGGGTGGCCGGCGAGGCGTACCGTCGCTTGGTCGTTGTCGAGGTCCAGGGTCGTCATGGCGACCGTGGTGAACACCTCGCGGATGCGGCGTTCGCTGACCAGGACCTGCTCCAGGGCGGGGATCACCCGGTCGTCCGGCACCCCGGCGAGGACCAGCGCGCGCCAGGCCACCCGCAGCCGGGCGCCCAGGGCGGCGTCGTCGGCGCCGTGCCCGCCGACGTCGCCGACGATGGCGCGCAGGGTCTGCCCGGTCTGCACCACGTCGTAGAAGTCGCCGCCGAGCAGGCCTTCGGCCCGGCCCGACCGATAGAAGGTGTGCACCTGGACGGTCGTCGACGACATCAGGGGTTTCGGGAGCAGGCCGCGTTCGAGGCGGGCCGACTCGGCCTGCAGCAGCTCGACGTCGTGCAGCCGGTGGGCGTTCTCGTCGGCGCGTTTGCGTTCTACCGCGTACCGCAGGGCGCGGCCGAGCAGCAGCCCGTCGACCTGCCCCTTGATCAGGTAGTCCTGGGCGCCCTCGGCGACGGCGACCATGCCGAGGTGCTCGTCGGAGCGGCCGGTGAGCACACACACCGCCGCGCTGCCCGCCATCGCGAGCAGTCGGCGCAGGCCGTCGATGCCCTCGGCGTCGGGCAGGCCGAGGTCGAGCAGCACACAGTCGGTGTTCGCGAGCAAGGTCTGTGCCTGAGCGAGGCTGGCCGCGACGGCCAGGTCGAACGCGCCGGCGCTGTCACTGAGCAGCTCGCCGACGAGGAAGGCGTCACCCGGGTCGTCCTCGACGAGCAGGACCCGCAGCCGCGTGCCGGTCACCGCATTGTGGCGTCGGCGGGCGCTGACGCGTACTCAATGGTGTTGATGTTGTGATCCTTTCCCGCGGGCTGCCGGAGAAGTATGGCCCATGGGGGCCGCGGACTATTTGTCAGACAGCAAATGATGTCCGATTCGGGATCACTCAGACGGCTTAGCGGGGTGCGGGTCGCTGCCGATGAGTATCTGGGTGGCGTGACTCGGTGACGTGTCGAGGAGGGCGGCGTAGGTGACGCAGTCGGTGCTGAACCGGCCTGACCGGGGCGAACCGGTCGATGTCGCCGTCCTGCGCGCGAGTGAGCCCGAACCCGTCACCGAACTGGACGCCGCGCGGCACGCCCGGCACATCCGGTTGTGGTGGATGTGGCTCGCCGCCGCGCTGGTGTACTGCGTCGGGCAGCTGTTCACCACCCTGACCGACCCGGTCGGCGCCACCATGGCGTTCGCCATGCCGGTGCTGTTCGCCGTGGGGATCGCTGCCGGTGTACGCCTGAACCGGCCGAAACCGTCCGCACCCTGGCTGATGCTGGCGGCAGCCGGACTGGTCACCGTCGCCGGATACTGCCTCTGGGTGGCCGGCGCGAGCACCGTCGCGTTCACGGTGTTCCTGCTCGTCTATCCGATGGAGGCCGTGGCGCTGCTGCTGATCGTCCGCGGCGCTTCCTGGCGGCGCGACCGGGCCGGGATGCTGGACACCGCGATGATCTGCGTCGGGCTCGGGCTGGCCTGCTGGCTGCTGGTGATCACCCCGCTGATGCGGCTGGACGACTCGTTGCCCGGTGACGTGCTGTCCGCGCTGTTCCCGTTCGGTGATGTGCTGCTGCTCGGCGTACTGATCCGGTTCTTCACCTCCCGGGGCCAGCGCAACGCCGCGTTCTGGCAGATGAGCGCCTCGGTGCTGCTGCAGACCGTGACACACATGTCCACCCTGATTCCGCTGATCTTCGCGGTCACCGTGCCTGATCTGCAGCCGCTGACCTCGTTCGCCGCGTTCCTGATGGCGGGCGCGGCGATCCACCCGTCGATGCGGATCCTCACCGGGCGGCCGCTGCGCCCGGTCACCGAGATGTCGCCCCGGCGGGTGATGCTGGTCAATCTGGCCTGTATGGCCGCGCCGGCGCTGCTGCTCGCCCAGGGCTTCCTGCAGGACGGCAAGGTCGACTGGATCGCGGCCGGTATCGGCTGCATCCTTCTGTTCGCGCTGGTCTCGCTGCGGATGGTCGACCTGGTGGGACAGGTGCAGGACAAGGCTCGCCAGCTCGACGCGGTGGCGCACATCGACGCGCTCACCACACTGCCCAATCGGCGGGCGTGGGATCTGGAGCTGTATCGGCGGATCGCCGCCGCACGCCGGCACGGTAATGCCGTCGTGGTCGCGATCATCGACCTTGATCACTTCAAGCGGTACAACGACGAACACGGTCATCAGGGTGGGGACGAGCTGCTGACCGATGCGGCGGCTGCCTGGCGTACGCAGGTGCGGCCGGAGGATCTGCTCGCGCGGTACGGCGGCGAGGAGTTCGGGGCGATCCTGGACCATGCGCGGCTGGCCGATGCTGACCGGATCATCGAGAGGCTGCAGGCGGTGACGCCGCTGGGGCAGACGTTCTCGGCGGGGGCTGCTCAATGGGACGGCAGCGAGACCCCGGAGGAACTGGTGGCGCGGGCGGACGCGGCGTTGTACGCGGCCAAGCGGGCCGGGCGGGACCGGCTCTACGTTTCCAGCACACGCTGAAGCGCCCGGCGTTTCGTGTCCGGGCGCTTCAGCGTGTTGCTCAGACCAGGGGTTTTGTGGCGTACTCGTACGTGGGCTCCGGGGTGGTGGTGGCCGGCTTCGCACCGCTCAGCTTGGCGTTGACCTTCTCGGTGCCGGTGTTGAGCAGCGCCTTCGCCTTTTCCTGCGCCTGGATCACGCGGGGGTTCGCGCTGGCCTGGCGGGCGGTCGCGGCGATCTGCTCGAACTTCTCACGGCCGGCACGCGTGCCGAGCACGTAGCCCACGGCGAAACCGGCGGCAAGCTTGAAAACCTTCACGATTGTTCTCTCCTTCAGCCTGCTTCGTCTTGCCTACGTACAGAAGCGTGCCCAGCCCTCCGCACAGCGAAACCGTTCCGGTGGGTGATTTAGGAGCCAGGGGTACGGGATTCGGTAGGGTCGCTGCCTGATGACACAGCGATGCGGCGACCGAGCGACGTTCGCGGTGGAGGTCGGCGGGGTGGCAACGCCGGGGATGCGAGTCGTTGATCTGTGGGCCGCGGGCAGGCGGCTGACCGTCGACGACAACGCGGCCTATGTTCCGTCGCTCCTCCTCTACATGCGAATCGATGCGCAGCGGGAGGTCGCGGCATGTCCCTTTCCTGGCCGCTCGCCGACGGAGGTCTTCCGGCTGCTGGACGAGGATGAGACTGAGCTTCGTGAGCGGTTCCGGTTCCTGCAGTGGACCGAGATCGTCGACAACGTGACGGCTTTCGCGTACCGGGACGGCGACCTGGTGATCGTCTTCGGGTTCTGGCGGGAGAGCCATCCCGTACCGGAGGAGGTGGGCCAGGTCTTCACCACCAGAATCCGACCCTCGGAGTTCGCAGCGATCGTCGAGCAAGCAGCCGACCTGCTGGCCGCCGAGCCCAGTCGGTGACCCGGCAATGAAATCCAGTTCGTCCTGGAGCCCGTAGACCGGGTGTCGCCGTGGGGCAAAGACCGGCGGACATTGCCCTGGTGGATTGTCACGCTCATGGGCAATCATTTCTTGATTTGAAAATCGGGCGGGGATGCTCGTCGAGTACTGCTTGGCTGCGGACAATTAGAGTATGGCGCAGCAGCTCGCTTTGTTTCCGACGAGGCATCTTCGGGATCGGACGCTGCGCCGCAATTATTCCGCGGCGGCTGAGGATTTCCGGCGGGAGCACGAGCGTCATCGTTCGTGGGGTTTAGAGCAACGGCATGCCCGCCGCCTGCGCCAGTTGCAGGATCCTGGTGACCGCGGTTCCGAGGGGGCTGCCGGCGATGCTTGTCCGCCGGTTTCGCCGGGTGATCCCGATCAGAGTTGCGCTCTGGAATCCGTGGGGCCGGCGCTGGCGGCTGAGCCTATCCCGGTGGGACCCGCACTTTCCGTGACGGGAGAAGAGGCAGGTCAAGATGGGTCTAACCAGGCCATCCGAGATCCTCTAGGCGAGGGCGAGGGCGAGGGCGAGGGCGAGGGCGAGGGCGAGGGCAAGGGCGAGGGCGAGGGCGAGGGCGAGGGCAAGGGCAAGGGCAAGGGCAAGGGCAAGGGCAAGGCTGGGGGTCGGGTGTCGAGGCCTGGCATCTCACGTACCGCCGAGCGACCCGGGCAAATCAAACGCTCAGTTCAACGGTTCTTGGGACAGCGACGCTCAGGCCGGCGGCCCGCGCTCGGCAGGCCCGGACCTGCCGTTCGTATTCAACAGCGCGGCTATATCGGCATACTTCTGTCACTGTGGACTGATGCCGTTGATCGGCAAATGAATCGCCACCGAAAACCGCGCATTCGCGAACGCGGGCCGCCGGGAAAATAGGGTCGGCACCGCATTAAATGGTCCGGTATCCCTCGGACACGAGGAGCCCAGCCAGGGTACGACGCAGCGTGGACGTGCCCGAACGTCGCAGGTGGTTGCTCAGGATCCGGCGCCGCAGATTCGTCGCGAGGCCGATATAGAGCAGTCGCAGCGACGGGGCGTTCTCGTTCGGAGGCCCGGGCAGGTCGGGAAAGACCGAAGGCGCAGCCCACCACGCGTAAACGCCGCTGCCACGACTGAGTTCGTTGACAGCGTCAGAGAGCTTGACCGGCACGCTGGTCAGCAGTCGATGAGCCTCGGAAATCCGAGCGTGATTGGTGGGTAGGTCGTTCATCAGCTCGCCCTCAGACAGGGTCAGGTACGCCCGACCCGCTTCAGCATGGGCTCACCCCTCTGCGCGGAGACTACCGGCGTCAGGACGGCACCACCACCGGCAATGAGACGTGAAGCTTGCGGATCTGGATGATCTAAAACTCGGCCTGGTTCGGCGATGAGTTTTGGGTTGGGCGCTGGTCTACCGTTTATGACTGTGACTGAACCTGTGAAGGGCCCGGCCAGCTACTTTCCGTCGATCGAGAAGAAGTACGGGAAGCCGATCCCGTACTGGAAGGACCTCATCCGGGCGTCGCCGCTGGCCCGGCACAGCGAGCTGGTCGCCTGGCTGAAGGCCGAGCACGGCCTGGGGCACGGGCACGCCAACGCACTGGTGGCACACACCCTGGCCGAGACGAAAAGCTGACAGCCCGGACGAAGCCGACCGCATCGGGATCGGCTGAGGCCGGCTTCACGCCGAGGCCAGGACCGGCACCGTCGCCGCCGGCAGGGTGAACGTGAAGCACGAGCCGCCGCCCGGATTGTCCGACGCGCTGATGGTGCCGCCGTGCCGCTCCACGATGCGCTGGCAGATTGCCAGGCCTAATCCCGTACCCAAGAAGTTGCTTGAGGTGTGGGCGCGGTGGAAGTTTCCGAAGATGGCGGCGTGCTGGCCGTGCGGGATCCCGATGCCGTTGTCGGCGATCGTGAACGTGACGAGATCGCCGGCCCGGTGGGCGTCGATGGTCAGGAACGGTGTCACGCCGGGCGCGGTGTATTTGATCGCGTTGCCGATCAGGTTGTCCAGCAGTTGCCGCAGCAGCACCGGATCGGCCGCGACCGGGGGAAGTGCGCCGATGGAGAACTTCGGTTCCACCTTGCCCGCCGCGACCGCCGCATCCGCGCGGGCACTCGTCACATCGGTGACCAGCTCGAAGGTGTCCACCGGGATCGGCGAGGCGGTCGCCTGGCGGGCTGTCGTGTAGGCGAGCAACCCGTCGATGAGACCTCGCATCCGCGCCGACGTCCGGCTGAGCCGGTCGAGATCGTCCAGGGCCTGTTCCAGGCTCGGGTGCGGGGGAGCGGCGGCGACCGACTCGTGCACCGCCGAGGTCCAGCCGTCAACTCCCGCCAGCGGGTTGAGCAGGTCGTGGGCGACGACACCGGCGAAATTCGTGAGTTCGTCGCGGTGCCGGTGCTCGGCGGTGACGTCGTGGAAGAGCACCACCGCGCGGTGGCTGCCGTCCGGA
The DNA here is from genome assembly GCF_003259845.1 of Actinoplanes lutulentus. Lineage (GTDB taxonomy): Bacteria > Actinomycetota > Actinomycetes > Mycobacteriales > Micromonosporaceae > Actinoplanes > Actinoplanes lutulentus. Next base: position 114,721 of record NZ_QLMJ01000017.1, on the reverse strand, counting down.
CGGGGCAGAGCGGTGGCGTTGACCTTGACGAACCGGCCTTCCGGCACGCCGGCGTTGCGGACCAGCATCTCCACGCCGTGCACGTCCTGCCCGGCCAGGGCCTGCAGATAGGCGAGATCGTTGTCCGGGAACGGGGTGCCGTCGACGTGGTAGAGCCCGTAGAACTCGGCGCCGGCCATCCGGTCTCCGGGGCTGGTCACGCCGCCGAGGAGCGTACTGACGGCGGGGTTTCGCAGTGAGACACGGCCGTCCGGTTCGATCACCGCGAGGCCGTCAGCCATCGAGTCGATGATGGCTCTGAGCAGGTCTTTATCCCGGGCGAGCTGGTTGTGCAGGTGGCGGCGTTCGTCGCGGCCGAGGGCGAGGGCGAGACCGACGACGCAGACCAGGGCGACGAACAGCTGCACGATGACGGCGCGCACCGCGGAGTCCGCGACGTCGGCGAACGGCCCGGAGCCGCCGAGGGTGTACTGCACGGCGATCGCCCCGACCACCGAGTTGTGCAGCAGCACGAACGGCGACGACAGCCGGGTGGCGACCAGGACCGTCCAGCCGAGCAGGGCGAACGACAGCGGCAGCCGGTCCTCGTAGGCGAAACCGGCGAGATAGGCGGCGGTGGTGCAGGCGACGATGCCGACGTATTCCACGACCCGCCACCGCGACGTGCGCGGCCAGAAAGCACGCCATGAACCTCGATGGCTCAGCGCCGCACCCGCGAACATCCCCGCCGACCCGATGATCAGGATGCTGGCGGTGTTGCGGGCGAGGCTCAGCACCGCGAGTTCCAGGGGGTAGCTGCTCTTGTCCAGCCATTCGCCGAGCGATCCGATGGCGCATCCGCAGACGCTCGCGCCGAACCCCGCGCCGAGCAGCGCCCACAGATCACGCGGCGCGCGCATCGGCTCCCGGCCGCCGCCACCCCACAGGCCGGGTCTCCACCGCGACAGCAGCACGCCGAACATGGTCGCCTGCACGATCCCCGCAACCCCGAACCCCGCGGCCTGCACCGGATGAGCGTCGGTCGCCAGCATCACCGCGGCCAAGACCAACGGCAACACCACAAAATCCACCCATTTCGTACGCGCAAAGCGCTGCGCGCACCACCAGATCGCCCCGACGCCCGCGGCCGGCCACACCAGCGACGTGCCGGCATGGTCTAGGGCACTGCGGCGCCCGATGTACACCGCCACCCCGAAGAACAGGGCGAACAGCACGGTGCGGGCCAGTGCGAGCCGGTAACTCACCTCCCCTTATCGGCGCTGCCCGGCGGTCGCTGAGTTGGTGCGGATCGCCTGGATTAAAACGAGTCTTTCGGGGAAGAGGACCGGCGCCTGCACGCCGGCGACGGCCAGGGTGCGGCCGCTGAGCTCGACTCCGTGGTCCCACCAGGGCAAACGGTTCCCGCCGGGTGCGCGGATCTCATCGGCCGGGGCCAGCGGGGCGAGGCGGTAGACGGCGTGCGGGTCGAGGCCGGGAAGGCGTACCCGACCCGGGGGTGACCAGACCGGGGTGGCCGTGGTCGCCAGGGTGAAGACGGCCTCGGAGAGGTCGTCGGCGACGACGCCGTGCACCCACAGCGACGGGTCCGGGTGGTCGGAGCGCACGACCGTGCCGTGGTGAAGCAGGCCGCGGAGCCGTTTGTAGAGCCGGATCCACTCGGCGAGGCGTTCCCGGTCGTCCGGGCCGGCCTTGGTGAGGTCCCATTCGATGCCGAAGTGGCCGAACAGCGCGGTCCCGGCCCGGAAATCGAGAGTGTGTACCCGGCCGGTGGTGTGCGAGACGGTCGGGCCGACGTGCGCGCCGACCATCTCGGGCGGCACGAGCAGGCCGGTCCACCGCTGGATGGCCTGGCGTTCCAGGGCGTCGTTGCAGTCGCTGGCCCAGATCCGGTCGGTGCGTTCGAGAATGCCGAGGTCGACCCGGGAGCCGCCGGACGAGCAGGACTCGATCTCGACGCCGGGATGCCGGGCGCGCAGTTCGTCGAGCAGCCGGTACACCTGCAGGGTCTGCGTGTGCACGCCGGCTTCGCCACCGGGGGAGTGGCCGGCGTCGATCAGGTCCCGGTTGTGGTCCCACTTGAGGTACTCGATGTCGTACTCCGTCAGCAGCGCGTCGAGGCGCTCCAGCAGATAGGCGTACGCCTGCTCGTGCCCCAGATCGAGGACCTGCTGGTGACGGGCCTCGGGTGGGAGCCGGCCGCCGGTCGCCAGGATCCACTCCGGGTGGGCGCGGGCCAGATCCGAGTCGACGTTGATCATCTCGGGTTCGACCCAGAGCCCGAACCCCATACCGAGAGCGCGGACGTGGTCGACGAGCGGGTGCAGGCCCTTGGGCCAGACGGTCTCGTCGACGTACCAGTCACCGAGACCGGCCCGGTCGTTGCGGCGGTGCCGGAACCAGCCGTCGTCGAGCACGAACCGTTCCACGCCGACCTGCGCCGCGACGTCGGCCAGCGCGGTCAGCTTGGTGAGGTCGTGGTCGAAGTAGACCGCCTCCCAGGTGTTCAGGATGACCGGCCGCGGCGTGCGCGGGTGCTGCGGCCGCGATCGCAGATAGCGGTGGAAGCGGTGCGACAACGCGTCGAGGCCGGAGCCGTAGGAGCCGTAGAGCCACGGGCTGCGGTACGACGCACCGGGCGCGAGCCGGACCTCGCCGGAGAGCAACAGCTCACCGCCGCCGAGCAGGGAGACGCCGGTGGAGGTGCGTTCGGCGAGCGTCCGGTGGTTGCCGCTCCAGGCCACGTGAACGCCCCAGACCTCGCCCGACCGGAACCCTAACCCGGTCTCGCCGGCCGCGAGAATGTACGAGGAATCCGCGCCGGTGCGGCCACGCCGGTTCTCCCGCAGCCGGGTGCCGACGGTGAACGGCTGCCGCTGCGGGATGCGTTCCCGCTTGTGCCGGCCGGTGAAGTCGAGGATCTCACCGGCCTCGGTGGGTACCGGGAACGTGGGGGTGAGGCTGTCGACCTGGAACACCGAGCCGGGGTCGTCGTTGGTGACAGTGGCCCGCTGGCGCAGCAGGCCGTCCTCGGTCATCTCGATCTCGATCAGCAGGGAGAGGCCGGCGTCGGCGTCGCGGGCGTGGACGGCGAGCCGCCGCGGTTCCTGGCTCACCTGCGTGGTTTCGAAGAACGTGGAGAACGCGCGCCCGTCCCGGTGCCCGGTCAGGCCCGGCGTCCCGGTCCAGCCGGCCGACTGCTCGGGCAGCAGGCTGACCGGCACGGCCTCATCGATGGTGTTGGAGACCGGCTGCGGGATCGAGGCGAGCTTCAATGGCGCGGGATCCAGGTCGCCGATATCGGCGCCCCAGTGCAGGATCCGCGGCAGGCGAGGACCGGTGTGGTCCAGCACCAGGCTCACTCCACCGGCACGCCAGTGCAGCAGCTCATCCATCACAGGTACGGGCAGTCCCAGAGCGGCTCGGTGGGTTCGATGACCACGACCTCGAGGCTGTCCGCCTCGGTGTGGTCGGCGGGCAGCGGCGGGCCGGCAGCGAGCAGGGAGAACGCCGCGACGAGCGCCACGGCTGCCGTCGCCAGCAAGGTTCGTTCGCGCACAGTGTGTCCTCTCGCCGGTCGTACATCGTTTCAACCGTGCACTAGCCAGTCAACCGTTCCTGGGCGTACATCAGCTGGGAATCGGCGGGCTGCGATGGATGCGGGGGTCGCGTACAGTCACCGGCCGTGATCAGAAATGCCTACTTTTCGATAGCCGCCCTCGGCGTGACGGCCCTGCTGGCCGGTTGTGCCGGGTCTTCTTCGCCCACGTCCTCGGCGCCCGCCGCTTCCGTCACGCCGGCGAGCAACACCGCCGAGATCTGCGCGTCCAGTGGCACCGCCGCACGTGACGTGGTCGTCGACCTGTTCGCCAAGATGGCCGAGGTCGCCGACGAGCCGGATCCGGAAGCGGCTCTCGCCACGGTCTACACCGAGACGTTCGGCAAGCTCGGTACGCAGATGCGTACCGACGCGGCCCGCGCCACCGACCCGGCGTTCGTGGCCGTGCTGACCGGGATCGCCGACGCGGCCGCCGGTGTCGCCGCCTCCCCGGACAACCCGGACACCGCGCAGTTCGAGGCCGCGATCGGCAAGCTCGACCAGTTCTGCCCGTCCGCCGGGGAATCGGCGGGCACGGGCTCCTCGACCGGCACGGGTTCCTCGACCGGCACGGGTTCCTCCACGGGGACAGCTGATGCCGGCACGCCGGTCGGCACCGTCTGCGACCTGCCGGTCACGTTCGACCTCGTCGACGACTGGAACCCCAAGAAGGTCGACGTCGACGACGACAACCCGCTCGCCGAGCTGACCAAGAAGGGCACGCTGCGGCTGGCCTGCGAGATCGACGCCAAGCCGGCCGGGCACATCGGCTTCCTGCGCGTCTGGACCGGCCCGGCGAAGCAGGTGGATCTGCGGGCCGCGCTCAAGCCGTTCCTCACCGAGTCGAAGACCCGCAAGGTCGTCTACACGCCGGTCACGGCCGGTGGCCTGGACGGGCTGGACGTCAGCTTCGAGCAGTACCAGAACCTGACCGAGGAGTGGCTGCCGCACCGCGCGTTCGCGGTGAACGCCGGCTCCGGTGTGATCGCGCTGGACCTGGGCGGACTCGACGCCGCCGAGCACAAGGCGATGCTTCCGGCGTACGAATTGGCGACGAAGACGCTGACCGTCAAATAGATCACGGTTTGGCGGACGCGGTGGAGTGGGCATCTGAGCGGTCGGCACCAATCACCGCTCGGATCACCCCTCGGCAAGGAGCATCGTGGAAGTCACCGGAATCCTCACCGCGATCATCATCGGCCTGATCATCGGCGCGCTCGGCCGGCTCGTCGTTCCGGGTAAGCAGAACATCCCGATCTGGCTCACCCTGGTGATCGGTGTCGTCGCCGCCATCATCGGTACGTTCCTCGCCGCGGCTCTCGGTGTCGACGACACCCGCGGCGTCGACTGGATCGAGCTCGCGCTCCAGGTCGGCCTCGCCGCTGTGGGTGTCGCCCTCGTCGCCGGGACGCGCGGACGCCGCTGAAATCGCCGTTTTGTCGATGCCCGCCGGGATCACACCGGCGGGCATTGTGCTGTCCGGGTGATTTCGGGCTCTCCGCGCGGAAGTCGTGGCACCGCGCGGGCGCTGTTCGCGATAGCCTTGCCGCATATGGCTACCTTTCGCAGCGCCTCAGTCCTCCTCTCCTCGGACGGCACCCGGACTCCCGGCACCGCCGCGCTCTTCGCCGAGCCCGCTCGCAAGGGTGGGGTCCCGCCCTGGGCGGGCGACTTCCGGCCCGCCAACAGCGCCGGCAACGGCCCTAAGAACGCGGTCGGCAAGACCTTCACGCTGGAGTTGCCGGACGGCAGCACCGGCAAGGTCGTGGTCCAGAGCCTCAAGAGCGGCAAGGGTGGCGTCGTGCTCGCGCTGATGGGCGAGGACGCACCACCCTTCTGATCCAGCTCAGTTCTCCGGTTTCAGGCGTTTCCGTTCGACGATGCTCGTCGCTGTCACCACTGTCAGCGACGGCACGTCCTTCGCGACCACTGCGCCCGCGCCGACGACCGAGCCGCGACCGATCGTCACTCCAGGGGCGATCGTGGCCGCCGCGCCGATCCACACGTCGTCCTCGATGACGATCGGCGCGTGCGTGATGTAGTCGAACCGCTCGCCGACCTCGACGGGATGCCCCGACGTACTCAGGGTCACCCGCGGCCCGATGAGCACACGATCGCCGATCGTGATGCCGCCGTAGTCGAGGAAATAGCATCCCTGGTTGATGAACACGCGTTCGCCGAACGACGCGTTGAGCCCGTGGTCGCAGTAGAACGGCGGCAGGATCGTCAGCGAGTCGGGGACCGGGCCGCCGAAGATCGCGGTGAGCACCGTCCTGCGTCCGTCGAGGTCGTCGAACGGCAGCGCGTTCAGGCGTGCCGTCAGGCCCATGACGAGCTGCACGCGCTCCGCGAAAGCACGTGACTCCGGTGTCCGGGTGGGTAAGCGTTGCTCGTTGCGCACGAGATGATGCTGACACGTCGCATTGTTTTGGAGGCACCGTGAAGCTGTTGCTCACCTCAGGTGGGGTCACGAACCCGAGCATCGAGGCCGCGCTCGTGCGGCTTCTCGGCAAGCCGATCGCGGAGAGCCACGCTCTCTGCGTACCGACGGCGCTGTGGGGTCACCCGATGTGCGGACCTTCTTCGGTACGCCGATTCGTGGCCGCCGGGTCCGGATCTCCCCATTTTTCCGGGCTGGGGTGGGCGTCGCTCGGTGTCCTGGAGCTGACCGCGCTGCCCACCGTCGGCGCGGAGCGATGGGTGCCGTGGGTCCGGGAAGCCGACGTGCTGCTGGTCGACGGCGGTGACGCGACCTATCTGCACCACTGGATGCGCGAGTCCGGGCTGGCCGAGCTGCTGCCGTCGCTGCCCGGCAAAGTCTGGGTGGGCGTCAGCGCCGGAAGCATGGTGATGACACCCCGGATCGGCGACTATTTCGTCGAGTGGGCGGGCGCGCCGGACGACCGTACCCTCGGGGTTGTCGATTTTTCGATCTTCCCGCACCTGAACGCCTTCCCGACGAACACCCTGGCCGACGCCGAACGATGGGCCGCGGGGATCGGCGGGCCGTCCTACGCCATCGACGAGCAGACAGCCATCGCGGTCGTCGACGGCGCGGTCGAGGTCATCTCCGAAGGACAGTGGACAAAGCTGACCTGAAGCCGGCGCGGTCGCTTCGCCGGAGATAGTGGTGCCGCGCGAGGACGAGCCGTAGTTCAGCCATGTCATCGCAGCCTGAACGCAGGTGTGAACTACGGCTCGCCTCCGCGCCCGGCCGATCTTGGGTCGCTGTGCCGATGGGAGGGCGAGCCGGGACCAGGATCGCGGCTGAGCGCCTGCGATAGCTCTCGTTGCATGTCGCCGTTCCGACGATCTTGTGCGGTTCGGCCGTCCGAGCAGCCGCAACCGCACGAATTTCCGGGAAGGCGGGGCGCGGTGTGTCGATTTCAGGTGGTCCGTGAGTTCCCTGGTGACGCGCTGCGACGACCAACAGGGAAGAGTTTCGGCTTTGTGGAGTCCTGTGGGGGTCAGAGCACCCAAGGGTTACCAAGATCGGCGGCGACCTTCGTTGGAGGCTCGCTCTCCGTGCCGGTTCGGTGAGTGGTGTGGGCCGGGTGGCCGCCGGGATTACCCTGCGTCCATGGGTTTGGCGGGGGCGCGGCGGATTGCGCCGTGGCGGTCTGTTCTGGAACTGGCCGCGGGATTGGCGGGCCTCGGTGGTTTGTGGTTCGTGGAACCGCCGAGTTCGGGCTGGGGCATCGCCGTTTTTACGGGAGTCCTGGGCATCGCGGCGGGTGCCGCCGTTGACGGGGCTCGCGGGATCTGGCGTGCCGGCCAGGCCGGTGGATCAACGCGGACTGACAGCGCCGGAGGGTCCGTGGCGGCCGTCCGGGCGGGGGATCAGCGCGGGCCGGTCGCACCGAGGGATTAGCGCCGGGCGGGCCAGGCTGAGGGGTCAGCGTGAGCCCGTCGCGCCGGGGGATCAGCGCTTGCCTGAACGCGCTATCCACCATTTGTTCATCGACGGGGCACGAATGCTGAGTTGATCTTCGATGCCAAGATCACCTAGCGTCTCGCTGTGTGATTTCTATGCGAATTGTTTCCGCCGTTCTTCTTGGCGTTTCCGTTATGGGCCTGGCCGCGTGCGGTTACGAGGCCGCCACCGAGGTGGCCGCCCCGGCCACCACCGCAACTGCCGCCGCCACCACGCCGGCGGCCGAACCCACCGCGACCGCCATTGCCTCGAAGACGGACAAGGAACTCTGCGAGGAAGCGAACAAGGCGGCCGACTCCTTCAAGAAGGCCATTCTCGTTCTGGCGCAGAGCGGTGCCAGCGAGATCGCGCCCGCCGACGCGAAGGCGATGCTGGAGGACTTCGCGGCCCAGCTGACCACCGCCTCCGAGGGCGCTGACAGCGAGGTCGCCACGGCGATCAAGGCGCAGGCCGCCGCGTCGGAGAAGGCTGCCCAGGCCAAGGACCCGGCTTCCGCCCTGGACTCGGCGGAGACGACCAATGCCAGCAAGCAGATCAACGCGGGCTGCAAGAAGGCCGGCGTCACCACGAACTTCTGATCGACAGCCGGTGATTGCCCGGTTCGTGCTGGGCAATCACCGTGGCGCTTGGTGCGTACCCTCGCCGCGCAGGACGTCCGGGGCGCCGAAGGTGACCGGTACGCCGGGGGAGTAAAGGACGCTGTCCGGCGCGCGCAGCGGCGCCGGCAGCCCGGCCGCCGCGACCAGGGTGTCGTCGAGATCGAGCAGGTCAGCCTGGTGAAGCGGCCAGCGCGGGTGCTCGTTCGGCAGATGCAGCGAGCGTCCCCAGGCGTGGGTGTGCAGTCCCCAGCGGGCGGTGACGAAGTGTTCCAGCGCGCTCGGCGTCGCGACCGGCTCGCCGACCTGGATGGTCATCCTGCTGGTGGCGGGCCGGGGCGACGGCCAGCGGCGGCGGCTCGTGTAGTTCAGCACGTCGCCGCTGCGGGTCATCCGCATCCGGGACCACATGTACGGCAGCCGCAGCGACACCCGCGCGGTCAGGACCGGCAGGAGTCGTTCGGCCTCCAGCGACAGGAACACCACGGCGCGCCGGCCCTGGTGGTCGACGCTGTAGAGGCGGACGTTCGTTTCGCAGAACGTACCCAGATAGGGCACGCCGGGTCCGCGCAGAAAGCCCAGCCCGACCATCCGGAAACCGATCAGCCCGACGTAGGTCACCCCGTCGAGGGTGTCGGGGACGGTTCCGGCCGGCAGCAGCGGCGCGACCAGGGCGGGGTCGATCGCCCAATGCAGAAACGCCAGGTCGGACCAGCGCTGCACCAGCACCGGACGACGCACCGGCCGCACGGTCTCCGCGGTCACATCCTCGACTCTCACGCTGCCCATCATCGCTCACGCTCTTCTTGGGTACGCGCTAAGAGCGCCACACTCGATCAATGATCACCGTCCGTAGGACTGCGGGGGTGTGCACGCCGCTGTCCGCGATCAGGAAGAACCAGTCGTCCATCGGCTCGCCGAACCGCGCCCACTCGAAGTCCAGCAGCGCCGTCAGCTCGCCGTCCCGGGCGAGCCAGTTGCCCCAGTGACAGTCCGCGTGAACCGGCACCAGGGCGTCGGTGTGTGCGGGTGCCGTTTCCGCAATCGCCGTGAGCCCATCGAGAGGCTGTCCGCCGTCGTCATCGGGCCCGGGTCGCGCCCGAGAACTGATGCCGCGATCATTCTCGCTGGATTCGTTTCGGTGGATCGCATGCGGCAAAAATGGTACTTGCGCGCTACACCACGCCATCACGAAGGGGATGAGATGAGCACTGCGACAGGACTGCTGACCGCCGAGGACCTGGAGTTCCTGGCCCGGCCGCTGCACGGGTTCCTGACCGTGGCGGCCGGCCCGCAGCCACCTCAGCCGCGGCCGGTCTGGTTCGAGGCCGCCGCGGACGGCACGATCCAGCTGTTCACCGAGCCGGACTCGCTGAAAGTCCGGCGCCTCAGCCGTGACCCGCGCGCCTCGATCGTCGTGGCGGCCCCGGTCGGTGAGCGCGAGCGCTGGGTGTCGATCGCCGGGCGTACCACGGTCGAGGCCGACGGCGCGAACGAGCTGGCGGCCCGGCTCGCCGCCCGTTACTGGGATCTGGACGACGCGGTACGCGCCGCCGACCTGACCGAGATGCTCGCCATCAACCAGCTGCGCATCGTGATCCATCCGGAGAAGGTGAGCCGGTTCGCGTACTGAAGAAGGCGCTGGTGCCCCAGTCACAGATCAGGGCTGGGCGTTAGCGATCATTCGCCGCATGACCTTGAGGGCGGCGACGTAATCCGCGTCGGAGATGCCCTCGTGGATCGTGGTCCGCAAGGCTGTCACCAGCTCTCTGACCTCGGCTTGCTTGGTACGGCCGGTGTCGGTCAGGGCCAGCCGCCCGGCGTCGTCCGCCGCGATCCACTGCCGGTGCAGCAGCTGGTTGATGGCCCTCGGAACGTCGTACGGAGTGTCGGCGACCTCGGTCAGCTGCCTCGCGACGTCCTCGCGGGTGAGGCCGTCCCCGGAGCTCACCCGGGTGAGCGTCCACCACTGCGGCTGCGTCACGTCGATCGCTGCCATCGCATCACGCAGCTGGTTCACGACGGCCTTGTGCACGGCGCCGCTCCAATAGCCGATGGGCTGTGCGGCGAGCGCGTCATCGGCAGCGGCGGGATCGGCGGTCGCGGGCACAACGGGCGAATCCATAGCGGCCACTCTAATTCCCGCACTGATCCCGCCGGGCCGGTGAAGGTCCTGTCACCGGCCCGGCGGATCGTCATCGGCCTCGGCCGGTCTTCTCCTGCAGGTCGTCGATGTGCTGGGAGGCCTCGGCCTTGGTCAGGTTGTCCGGGACCTCCTCGTGCGCCTCGGTGGCCAGGGTGTGCAGATAGGACTCCTGCGCCCCGGTTGCCGGCTCGTCCCCGGTCGTCCAGTCCTCGGGGTCCTTCACCCGGTTGTCACCCGTCGTGGCGTTGCTCGGGTCAGTCATGGCGCCGTCCTTCCGATCCGGTTCTTCGAACGCCCGTGCCATTACCCACCGCCTCGCACATCACACCAGGTAACTCGTCAGGTCGCTGAGTCGAGCACCCGTTGGACGATGTCCCGGTCGGTGCCGGTGGCGTAGACGGCGAAGGCGCCCGCGTACACGTAACCGGCCCAGGTCCCGGAGCTGGTCTCCCGGACGCCGGGCCCGTGCGCCGGGTCGAAGGTGGCGGAACCATAGAAAACGACACCTGACTGAGGGCTGCAGGCGGGCGCGCCGGGCGGAGCCCACTGGTGGATGTTGAACGAGCAGGCGCTCATGTCCGTCTGCTCCCAGGCCTCGGGGACGTCCACGCGGACGCCTCGATATGCGATGGTCTTCCAGACGGCCTGACTGACGGACGCGCTCGCGAACGGAGCCGCCGGAGCCGCCGGAGCCGCCGGAGCCGCCGGAGCCGGCGATGCTCCCGGCCGTGCTGCCGGCGTTTCTTCGGGCCAGAAAAGGGCGACCCCGCCGAGCACCGCACAGCCTGCGGCGAGCAGAGCAACCCACATCGTTCTCGCGGTCATGACGCTTCGACGGACACGATCCCGGGCAGGTTCCCGTCAGGCCACCGCGTACCCAATGGGGGTTTCTGCTGTTACCCCTTTCCGCAGAGGCTCCCTCGGTGTCGTGAGGTGGAGTTGTATGGAAGACGTGGCACACGAAGCGACAACCACCACCTGGACGACCGGCGAGCTGACGGCGATCGGCCGCGCCGAAGAACTCGGGCTCGCCTCGCGGCGGCCGGACGGCACCCTGCGCCCCTACGTGACCATGTGGGTGGTGCGCGCCGGCGACGACCTCTACGTCCGCTCGGCCCGCGGACCGGCCAATCCCTGGTACGCCCGCGCCCTGCGCAGCGGCACCGGCCGGATCCGAGCCGGCGGTCTCGAACGCGAGGTCACCTTCGACCAGCCGGCGTCCGGCGTGCACGCCGGCATCGACGCCGCCTACCACGCCAAATACGACCGATACGGGCCCGCGATCGTCGGCTCCGTCGTCGGGCAGGACGCCGCCGCGGTCACCATCCGCCTGCTTCCCATCAGCTGAAAGGAACTTCCATGCTGACTTTGAACAACGGCGTGACCATGCCGGAGATCGGCTTCGGCGTCTTCCAGACGCCGCCCGACGAGACGCGCATCGCCGTCGGTGAGGCGTTATCGGCCGGCTACCGGCACATCGACACCGCCGCTGCGTACGGCAACGAGCGCGGCGTCGGCGAGGCGATCCGCGGACGCGACGACGTGTTCGTCGAGACCAAGATCTGGATCAGCGATTTCGGGTACGCCGAAACGCTGCACGGCTTCGAGAAGAGCGCTGCCAAACTCGGCGTCGACCAGATCGACCTGCTGATCCTGCACCAGGCGCTGCCGTCGGAGTTCGACCGGACCCTGGAGGCGTACCGCGCCCTGGAGACCCTGCTCGCCGACGGCAAGGTCCGCGCGATCGGGGTCAGCAACTTCATGGTCGACCACCTGACCCGGCTGCTCGACACGGCCACCGTCGTGCCGGCGATCAACCAGATCGAGGTCCACCCGTACTTCACCCAGGCCGAGGTACGCGCCTTCGGCGAGAAGCACGGCATCATCACCCAGGCGTGGTCCCCGATCGGCGGCATCACGTTCTACCGCGACAGCGGGCACACCAGCACCCTGCAGGACCCGGTGATCGGCAAGATCGCGGCGGCGCACGGCCGGACGCCGGCGCAGGTGATGCTGCGCTGGCACCTCCAGCAGGGCCGCTCGGTCATCCCGAAGTCGACGAACCCGAAGCGCATCGCCGAGAACTTCGACGTCTTCGGCTTCGACCTGACCGCCGAGGAGCTGGCCGCGATCGACGCCCTGGACACCGGCAAACGCGGCGGCCCCGAGCCCACCGCCGTCACCCTCGCCAACTTCGGCATGCCGATCCCCGAGGCCTGATCAAAACGCGGCCCGGAGGAAACCCTCCGGGCCGCATCGATCGCGTCAGCGCTGCAGGGTCAGCAGACCCGGACGGTACGGAAGCAGCCCGTAGTCACCGCCGGAACTGGGTGACCGGCCCTGGTAGAGCAGCCGCAGGTTGCACGGGTCAATGGTCATCGTCTGATCGGCGCTGACCCGGACCAGCTCACCGTGGCTGATGTCGTTCGTCCAGGTGGCGCCGCTGTTGGCCTTGCCGGCGAACGGGTTGCCCTCGGTCGCCGCCTGCGGAGTCCACGAGCCGCCCAGGCTGCTGGCCGTGAACGACCGGAAGTACCGCCCGTTCGACCCGATCGCCTCGACGATCATCAGGTACTGGTTCTGGCCCTGAACCTTGTAGACCTGAGGTGCTTCGAACAGGTTGTTGGTCGTATCGCTCATGACGACCGTGGACGTACTACCGAAGTTGCCCGGGAAGTTACCGATGGGCATGCTCGCCCGGTAGATCTTCCCGTTGTCGCCGGCGAAGAACAGGTACATGGTCGTGCCGTCGCCGATGATCGCCTGGTCGATCGGCCCGGTGCCGGAACCGGAGATGCTGCCGGTGAAGAGCGACTGCGCGGCCGACCACCCGTTCGCGTTGGTCGGATCGGTCGAGGTCCGGTAGGAGAACGCGGTCGGCCCCCACTGGTACGCGAGCACCCAGATGCTCTTCGGCGCGAAGTAGAACAGCGACGGCGCGACGGTGGCCGACGACATCGTGTTCTGGCCGGCCGAGGCCATGTCCGACCAGTTCGTGAAGAGCCCGAAGTTCATCGAACCCCAGGTCGTCCCGGTGTCGTGCGTGGTCGCGTACACAAGCTGCCGCCCGTTGTAGGGCACCGTGGTGAAGTCCTTGAGCGCCACCCACCCCGACTTCGGGTTCGCCAGCGAGCCGGTCGAGGTCCATCGGTATGACGACGGAAGGGAACAGCCGGCCGTCGGCGATGTGCTCGGCGTACTGCCACCGAGCCGCACGAGCTGCCACTGCTGGTTGGCGCCGTTCCAGTCCGCGTACTGAACAACGTTCGCGCCGTCGCTGGTCGCGGCGCCCTGGACTTCGACGGCCTTCCCACTGTTCCGGTTGATCAGCTGGATATAGCCGTCAATGTCCTGGACGCTGAACTGCTGGTTTGCGGCATTGGTGTCAGTCCATTGGACGACGGATCCGCCGTCGGTCGTGGACCAGTTGTAGATGTCGAGGACCTTGCCCGAATGCTTCGACTTCAGCCGGTAGTAGCCGCCGCCGGAATCCACGAACTGCCACTGCTGCTGCACCTGGTCACTGCGCGTCCACTGAGTGATTCGCGCGCCGTCGCTGGTAGCCAGGTTGTAGACGTCCAGCGCCTTCCCGCTACCACGGTTGACCAGCACATATGTAGCGCTGGTATCGATCGTCGCGGCCGATGCCGGCGTCGCGCTCACCGCGACGGCTCCGCCTCCGGCCAACAAGATCAGCGCGGCCAGAGCGCCGCGCCACCGCCTGCGGCGAGTCACCCTCGGCGTCACTTCAGCTAATTGCGGGGGTACGCGGTAACTGCCCATTGTCATGCCGGACTCCTGGGGAACGGGGTGGGAACGAGATGACCAAAAATGGGAGCGCTCACATTTGGTGAGGCGATATTGCCAGATGATTTCCGATGTTACAAGGCGTCCATGTCCAAGCGGTATTTCCGCAGGTGAATGCGTGTTTACGAGATGCGACTCGGGTGCTGACCCGCACATAACAGTTCCTGGGAAAATCACTGGGAACAGCAATTTCAGCGATTCCTGTTATTCGCTTACGTGTGGCAGGGTCGGGTCATTCAGCCAGCGGTGGGCGTACCCAAAAGGAAGTGTCGTCACGGAAGCCGGCGGTGGTGTCGGACTGGTCGACCCAGAGCTCGTCGGCGCGGTGCCGCAGGAACCAGCCGGGGTAGTTCGCCGCTTCGAGAGTGACGGAACCGGTGACCTGGCCGGGCCGGGGGCAGAAGGTGGCGTCGCCGCGGAAGAGCGCGGTGGTGTCGTCGGGGTCCAGCCGGACCCGCCAGGACGAGTGCCGCAGGTATCGGCCGCCGGTGACCCGGAAGGAGTAGCACCGCGCGTCGGCGAGCCCACGGACTACGTCGAAGGTCGCCTGGCGGCGTGCCGTGACGGTATTGCCGGGACCGACCTGGGTCAGCATCCCGAGGTCGGCGGCGGCCGTGACGTAGCGGCCGGCGGCGTTGGCCGACTCCAGCGAGGCCGGTCCCGTTCGCAGAAGCCCGGCGCCGGCCGACGCGGCGGACGACGGGTCAGCCGGCCCGGCTTCCGCTGACGGCGCGACCGGCGCTGACGATGCGACCGGCGCCGGCGCCGCGCCCGCCGCTGTGCCGGGCGCGGCGATCGTCGCCGGGCGCTCCGGGTTCGCCAGTTCGGCTACGCCGACCGTGGCGCCGGCGGCGAGGGCTCCCGCGGCCACCGTCGCCACCACCGGATGAGCGGCCGCGAGTGGCGCCAGCTGGCTGAACACCCCGGCCATCGAGCCGGCGGCGAGAGCGCCGCCGTCGCTCGCGCTCTTGGCAAGAACCGCCGCGGTCAGTGTCGCCGGCACCGGGAACAGCACCAGACTCGGCAGCAACCGGTCGGTCGCCATCATGTCGCGGGTCGCCCGCTGACAGTGCGGACAGTCCCGGACGTGCCGGGACAGGCGTTTGCGCCACCGCGAGCCGGGCACGCCGTCCCATCCCGCCAGCTCACCGGTCAAGCGGGGACACCTCGGCCGGGCGTCCGACGCCGCCACGATGGCCCGGCCGATGTCGAGCTGGGCGCGCATCCGCTGAACCCGCACGCCCGCGTGGATCACGCTGATCCCGAGAGCGTCAGCGAGTTCGGTCCGGGACAGCTGGCCCGCCACCTCCAGCCACCACAGCGACGCCAGCGCCTGGTCATCCGGATCGAGCCAGCGCGAGGCCCGGCGCACCTGCCGCCGCTGCCCGGACAGATCCACCCGCAGATGAGTGACATCCTCGAACGAAGCGTCGGCGTCAGGCAGCCGTGAGACCTCGTCGAGCGGCGCCGACTGGTCGGCGGCCCGGTTCACCCGATGCTGATGAGTGCTGATCTGCCGCATCGCAATGGCTGCCAGCCAGGGCCGGAAACTCTCCGCCGACCGCAGCGACCCCAGCTGTCGCAGGGCCCGGACCATGACGTCCTGTACCACGTCATCGACGTCGGGATGTTCACCGAGCGCATTGACCACCAGCGTGTACACCACCGGCAGATGCGCCGCCACGAGCTGTTCGAGCGCGACCCGGTCCCCGGCTTGAGCCGCCCGGACCAACCCTGTCAGGTCGGTGTGGGTGGCGCGCATTCCGTCCCACCACCCTTTGCCGCTTCATCAAGTATTCGCGATAGTCAGACGCCTAGCCTCGGCCAGGGTGTAGGAGGACGTCAATGCCAGGATGCCTACCGTGGGCGCATGGTCAACGAAGCCCTCGCCCAGGAACTGATCGCCATGACGAACGAGGACCGCGCCCTGCAGCCCGGCGCGCTCAGCGACGACTTCACCGCCCAGCTGGCGCATCGACGAGTCACCGTCCGCAACGGCGACCGGCTGGCCGAGATCCTCGACGAACACGGCTGGCCCACGCGCGACCTCGTCGGCGAGGAGGCAGCCCGCCGGGCGTGGCTGATCGCGCAGCACGCGGACCGCCAGCTCCATCTACAACGGCGTGCCCTGACCCTGATGACCGAGGCGGTGCGCGCGGGCAACGCCGACGCGGCCCAGCTGGCGATGCTCCACGACCGCCTGCTGGTCAACGAGGGCCACCCGCAGATCTACGGCACCCAGATCGCCGGAGTCACCGACGGCGCCCCGATCCCGTGGCCCTGCGAAGACCCCGCCCAGATGGACGAACGCCGCGCCGCCGCAGGCCTGGACCCGTTCACCGTCCACACCACCCGACACGCCCCGGCCTGACGCCCCCGCCGACCGTGAACTCACACGGTCAGCCCTCGGGGAAGATGGGGCGGCCGTCGATGCTGACGGCGTTCTTCACACGGCGGTATTCGGTCAGATCCGTGTCGCTGCGGCGTCCGTGGGAGCGGATCAACAGATCACGATCACCTTCGTACGCCATCAGGGGCACCGAATAGCCGCATGAATCGCTGATGCGGTCGACCTCGATGTCGATGACCGAGCGGGCACCATGTGTGTCCGGGGGTGCGGGGAACAGGCTGAGTAGCTCGGCGTACTCAGGGCTGGTGATCGGGACGGCACGGCCGTGACCGTACAGGCGCACGATGTTGGGCGGGCCCTGGAAGGCGCAGAACATGATGGTGATCCGGCCGTTCTCGCTGAGGTGGGCGGTCGTCTCGGCGCCGCTGCCGTGGTAATCCAGGTACGCCACCCGGTGTTCGCCGAGCACCACGAATGTGCCGCCCATGCCCTTGGGGGAGACGTTGACGTGGCCGCCCGGCCCGTTCGGCGCGGTGGCCACGAAGAACATCGGCTGCGCCTCGATGAAGTCCCGCAGCCGCCCGTCGATTCGCTCATGCAGCTTCATGGGTCCGATCCTGCCCCGCGCCCGCAAGCCTCTCGATCGGGTTTCCCACTGGGCGGATCGAGCTGCTAACCTCGCCACCGCGCCGGAGGCCCACAGGGACTTCGGCGGTGAGGTTTCGACGATCTGGCCTTCTCCGGGTTCTCCCGGCTTGTCGTCGACTCCTCGGTCGTGACGCCAGGGCAAGGGCGAGACCACCCCCAACGGGGTGGGTTCCTGCCTGCCCCGGACGCCCGACCCAAGGAGCTTTCCGGTTATGAGTCAACCGTCCGCCACCCGCTGGCTTGTCCTGGCAGCCGTGGGTGTCGCACAGCTGATGGTGGTTCTCGACGCCACCATCGTCAACATCGCGTTGCCGTCCGCCCAGGTGGACCTGGGTTTCAGTGACGACAACCGGCAGTGGGTGGTGACCGCGTACGCCCTGGCGTTCGGGTCCCTGCTGCTGATCGGTGGCCGCCTCGGCGACCTGTACGGCAGAAAACAGATGTTCGTGACCGGCCTGGCCGGGTTCGCGGTGGCCTCCGCGCTCGGTGGCGCCGCCGGGAGCTTCACGCTGCTGGTGATCGCCCGGGCCGGCCAGGGTGTGTTCGCCGCGCTGCTGGCCCCGGCGGCGCTGGCGCTGCTGTCCACCACGTTCACCGACCCGAAGGAGCGGGGCAAGGCGTTCGGTATCTTCGGCGCGGTCGCCGGTGCGGGCGCGGGTCTGGGCCTGCTGCTCGGCGGCGCGCTGACCGAGTGGCTGTCGTGGCGCTGGTGCATGTACGTCAACCTGGTGTTCGCGGTCCCGGCCGCCATCATGGCAATGGTGGTCATCGGAGCGGACACCGAACGGCGCAAGCAGGCCGTCGACGTGCCCGGCGCGGTCACCGGGACGCTCGGTCTGTTCGCCGTCGTCTTCGGTTTCTCGTCCGCTGAGTCGCGCGGCTGGGACTCACCCGTGACGATCGCCTCACTGGTCGCCGGGCCGTTGCTGCTGCTCGCGTTCGTCCTGATCGAGAGTCGTGCCGCGGCGCCGCTGCTGCCGCTGCACGTGGTCCGGCACGCGACCCGCGGTGGTTCGTACTTCGCGATCGCCGCTCTCGGCATCGCGATGTTCGGGGTGCTGCTGTTCCTGACGTTCTACTTCCAGCAGAACCTCGGCTATTCACCGCTGCGGGCAGGGTTCGCGTTCGTGCCGCTGAATCTGACCATCATCGCGGTCTCGGCCGGCGCCGCGCGGGCGCTGCTGCCGAAGTTCGGGCCGCGCGCGCTGATTGTTGGCGGCCTGACCCTGGGCGCCGTGGGCATGGTGCTGCTGGCCCGGATCGACGAGGGTTTCGGCTATCTCGACGTGCTGCCCGCGCTGCTGCTGATTGGGGTCTGCGCCGGCCTGCTCTACACGACCACCTACGCGACGGGCACGCTCGGTGTGTCGTGGGGTGACATGGGTGTCGCCTCCGCGATGCTCAACACCGCGTCGCAGATCGGCGGTTCGATCGGCACGGCCCTGCTGTCCACCGTGTTCGCCGACGCGGTCAGCGACTCGGAGGCGGGCTCCATGCTCGGCGCGGCGGTCGACGGTTACGCCAGTGTGTTCTGGTGGGCGGCGGGCCTCACGGCGATCAGCGCGGCGGTGGCTTTCGTCCTGATGCGGTCCACGAAGGCACAGATGGCGGCTCAGTTCGAGTGGGCTCCGCCGGCTGGTGCTGCCGTGCACTGACGGCAGGGGATCACGGCGCGTAACCGCGCAGGATGAACGCGATCGTCTCCTCCAGGCCCTGCTCGGCCTGTTCGTCGGTGAATCCGCCGCTGAGAGCGAGCGCGGTCAGACCCTGCAGAACAGCGATCAAGGGTACGGCGAGAAGCTCCATCGATCCGGCACGGACCTCGCCCCGGCGCTGTCCGTTCTCGATCACTTCGGTCGCCATCGTCAGCAGTTTCTGGGTGGCCGCCATCAGTTCGTCGGAGGCATCGGGCTCGTGTTTGCGGGTGAACATCAATTCGAGCAGGGCCGGATGGGTGGACGCGAAGGCCACGTAGGTGCGGGTTAGTGCGGCGAGCCTGCGGGCGAACGTCTCACCGGCCCGTACCAGGTCGTCGGTCATCGCGGCGGTGAGCCGCTGGTATCCCTCCAGCGCGAGCGCGTCGAGGAGCGCCTGCTTGTTCTTGAAGTGGCGGCTCGGCGCGGCCGGGCTGACCCCCGCCTCACGGGCGAGCTCCCGCAGCGACAGCTCGGCCGGGCCCCGGTCACGCAGGGTGTTCTCGGCTAGCGCCAGCAGCGTGGTTCGCAGGTCACCGTGGTGGTAGGGGCGGGTCTTCATGATCTGAGCCTACCGTGATGTAAGCGACGAACACATTGTGAGCATTGACTACATTGTTATCACTGCTTACATTCGAGGCATGACGAAGACTCCTGCCGCCTCGAACATCGCCGCTCAGATCGGCGGGAAAATGAGCGGGCCGCGCCGCACCCGGGTGGAAGCCTCACCGCAGTTCGCCGACGGCAAGTTCCGCAACAACGTCCCGACCGCCACCGGCATCCCGCTGTCCGCCGTGCCCCGGGTGGCCGCCGCCGTCTTCACCGGCGGCGCCGCCCGCCGCCCGCATCAGCCGGTTCCGCTGGTCAGCGCGGCCGCCACGGACGCGCGAGGCCTGCACGTCACCTGGTACGGGCACTCCACCGCGCTGATCGAGATCGAAGGACAGCGGGTCCTGCTCGACCCGGTGTGGAGCGAGCGCTGCTCGCCGTCGCAGCTGGCCGGGCCGAAACGGCTGCACCAGCCGCCGGTCGCGCTGGCCGATCTGCCGCCGGTGGACGCCGTGGTGATCTCCCACGACCACTACGACCACCTGGACATGGCGTCCATCCAGACCCTGGCCGGGCGGCCGGATGCGACGATCTTCGTGGTGCCGCTCGGTGTCGGCGCGCACCTGGAGCGGTGGGGTGTCCCGGCGGACCGGATCGCCGAACTCGACTGGAACGAGAGCACCACCGTCGGTGGCCTGGACCTCGTCGCGACGCCGGCCCGGCATTTCTCCGGCCGCGGATTCAGCCGCGACGAGACGCTCTGGGCCAGCTGGGTGATCAAGGGACCGTCGCGCAGCGTCTTCTATTCCGGTGACACCGGCTATTTCCCCGGGTTCGCCGAGATCGGTGAGCGGCACGGTCCGTTCGACGTCACGCTGGTCCAGGTCGGTGCGTACGGCGACGACTGGGCGGACATCCACATGGTGCCCGAGGACGGTGTGCGTACCCATCGTGATGTTGATGGTGGGTTGATGATCCCGGTGCACTGGGCGACGTTCGACCTGGCGGCCCACGACTGGTCCGAGCCGGCCGAGCGCACCTGGCGTGAGGCCAAGGCCCGCGACATCCGCCTGGCCATCCCGCGCCCGGGCCAGCGCGTCGACGTGGACAGCCCGCCGGAGATCGACGCCTGGTGGCAGCAGGTCGCCTGACGTCAGCGCGCCCGGCCGCGGTTACCCCCGCTGGTGACTGCGCCGGCCTATCAGCTCGGGCCGGCGCTGACATCCCGCAGCGGCAGGTCGGCCCGCACCGCATAGAAGCCATCCGGCCGCATCCCGGTGGTGAGGGTGCCGCCGGCGGCGTCGGCGCGTTCGCGCATGCCGATCAGGCCGTGGCCGGTGCCCTGGCCCTGGTGGCCGGCCCGTGCCGCGTTGATCACGCTGATCCGCAACGTGCCGGCGGAATAGGACAGGTCAAGGTCCGCGCGGCGTGCGGTGCCGTGTTTGCCGGCGTTGGTCAGGGCCTCCTGCACGATGCGGTACGCCGCCAGGCCGGCCGGGCCGGTCAGCGGCGCGGGTGTGCCGTGCCGGGAGACCTCGACGGTGAAGCCGGAGCGGGTGAAGCCGTCGATCAGGCCGTCCAGGTCGTCGAAGGCCGGCGCCGGGGACCTGCTCGACGGCGGGTCGTCGTCCTGGCGGAGCAGGCCGACGGTGGCGCGCAGCTCGTCGAGGGCGGTCCTGCTGGTGTCGCGGATGCCGGCCAGCGCCGCGGTGGCCTGGTCCGGGTGGGTACGCATCAGGTGGTGCGCGACGCCGGCCTGCGCGTTGACCAGGGTGATGTGGTGGGCGACGACGTCGTGCAGGTCGCGGGCGATGCGGATCCGTTCCTCCTGCACCTGCCGGCGGGTGTCCGCGGCGGCCCGGTCGCGGATCTCGGCGAGCAGCGCCCGGCGGCTGCGGGTGGCGTCCCCGGCGGCGACCGCCGCCGCGATGTAGTTGATCGGTAGCAGGTTCGCGAGGTCGATCACCCCGCCGGGCTGCCACGGGGCGATCGACGCGGTCATCGCCACGGCGGCGGCGACACCGGCGAGCATCGCGGTACGGCGGCTGCGCAGGTTGGCCAGGGTGTACAGGGCGACGACGCTCGCCACGTTGACCAGGACCAGGTGGTGCGCGGTCAGCGGGAGAGCCGCGCCCGCGGCGATCGTCACGATCGTCACGGCGAGCGGGTACCGCAGCCGGAACAGCAGGGCGAGCGAGCCGTGCAGGATCAGGATCAGCTGCGTGCCGTCGGGTTTGTTCCAGACGCCGTCGGCGCCCGGGTACGACAGGGTCGCCATCATGATCATGGTGACGGCCAGGGGCGGCACCCAGATGCGCCATGCCGCGCGTCCCACGCTGTCAGACACCGCCGGCCAGGCCGTTCTCGTAGGCGAAGACGACCAGCTGGGCTCGGTCTCGCGCGCCCGTCTTCATCATGGCCCGGTTGACGTGGGTCTTCGCCGTCGCGGGGCTGATGAACAGGCGATCCGCGATCTCGGTGTTCGACAGGCCGGCGCCGACCAGCGTGGTGATCTCGCGTTCCCGGGCGGTCAGCTCGGCCAGCAGTTCGGGACGCGCGGCCGTGCCGGACGAGGACTTCACCGGTTCCTGGGTAAGGAACCGCTCGATCAGCGCCGTCGTGGCAGTGGGGGAGAGCAGGGACTCGCCGGCCGCCACCGTCCGGATCGCCTGGATCAGCACGCCGGGGTCGACGCCCTTGCCGAGGAAGCCGCTCGCGCCGGCCCGCAACGCCGACACCACGAACTCGTCCGTCTCGAACGTGGTCAGGATCAGAATGCGGGTGCCCGCCGGGCCGGCACCGGAAGTGATCAGACGGGTGGCCTCGATGCCGTCCATGTCCGGCATCCGGATGTCCATCAGCACCACGTCGGGACGCGCGTCGCGCGCCACGCTCACCGCCTCGGCGCCGGTCGCGGCCTCGCCGACGACGTCGATGTCCGGCTGAGCGTCCAGCAGCAGCCGGAACGTCGCCCGCAGCAGCGCCTGATCATCAACGAGAAGCACACGGATCGGCATGGTCACAATTCCCATTCAACGGCACATTCTTGGGTACGCCTTCAGCAGGCCGCAGTCGTCAGGAAGACGCCCGCTGGATCACCCGCAGGGACCCTTCCGTCGTACCGAGGTCGTGGTCTTGACCTGCGAGAGCTGCCACCACGGCAGCGGCCTGCCGCGCGCCTGCCTGGTGCAGGTCGAAGGCGACGGTGCTCAGCGGCGGTGACGCCAGCCGGGCGGTGGGGATGTCGTCGGCGCCGACCACGGCCAGGTCACCCGGCGCACTGAGGCCGTGCTCGCGCAGGCCGGCCAGGACGGCGATCGCGGTGTCGTCGTTGAAGGCGCAGACACCGGTCACGCCCTGGTCGAGCCACTGCCGGACCGCGGCGGCGGCATCGGCGATCTCCAGGGACGTGCTGAGTGCGAGGGGCGCCGGCAGGCCCGCGGCGGCGCAGGCCGAGTTCGCGCCGCGCAGCCGTTCGTCACCCATCGGTTTCAAGGCGGTGTGCGCCGGTAAGGCGTACCCAAGCTGGGTGTGACCGCGATCGATCAGGTGGGTGGCCTGGGCGTGGCCGACCGGCTCCATGATCTCGAGGTCCTCCCCGGCGTGCGGTGGAAGGACCGCGACCGCGCCGGCGGAGTGCAGCGCGGCGGCGGCCTCGCGGGTGAACGGCAGCAGGCCGATCACGGCGGAGGCGGCGACGGTCGCGCAGACGTCGGCGACCGGACGGCCGTGCGCTCCTTCGAGATGGGTCACGAGGGTGAGGCCGTTCTCGGCGAGGGCGGCGGCGAGCTCCTCGATGTAACGGCTTATCCCCGACCCGATCGGCAGGTCCGGGATCGAGAGCAGGACGATGTCGCTGCGACCGGCGGCGAGCGAGCGTGCCGAGGCGTGCGGGCGGTACTGCAGGGTCTTGGCCGCGTCGAAGATCCGGCGCCGGGTCTCCTCCGGGATGGACTGGCCCGGGCGGTTGTTCAGCACGAAACTCACCGTGGTCCGGGACACGCCGGCGAGGCGGGCGACGTCTTCGCTGGTGATGCGCTTCGCGGGTCGCGTCATGATGCTCCGAATCCCTCCGCCTACGTGGCGGCCCCATCCTACGACGCTGCGCAAACGCGCGTTAGCGGCGCCCATCCCTCGACCGGGATCACCGGGCAGGCTGATGGACCGGCGCCCGGGGTATCGTGGGGAACGGATGAAACCCTGTCTCGGTGGGACGCCGGCGTTCCTGATGCCGGGTCCGAACTCGTCACGGCGGCACCGAGGCGGACACGAGGTCCATCATGACCGGCGAGAGTGATCGGTACTCCCCAGTGGAGTCCCGGGTGTGGGACCTGGTCAGCGGTTACGGGCCGGATGTCGACGGGTTGTGCCGGGCGAGCGCGGCGCTGATGACAGGGTTCGCCGGCATGGGACTGTCGGCCGGTCCGGTCGGCACGGTTCCCCGGGTCCGGTTCTTCAGTGATGCGACCAGCTCACGGCTGGAGTCCGCACAGTTCACCCTGGACGAGGGTCCGTGCCGCGACGCGACAGCGTCCGGTGAGCCGGTGCTGGTGGAGGATCTGGCCGCCGATTCCTGGCGGGAGCGATGGCCCTGGTTCACCACGGCCGCGCTGAGCGCCGGGGTGCGGGCTGTCTTCGCGCTGCCGCTGCACGCCGGAGGGGTCGTCCACGACGGCGCCATCGACCTGTACCGGCCGGTGCCCGGCCCGCTGACCGGCGCCGATCACCTGGCGGCGACGACGTTCAGCGCCGCGATGGCGGAGTTGCTCACCATCGAGCGCCACGGCTTGAATCTGACCGATGCCTTCCAGCGTGCCCGGCCGGGGAACGCCGCCGCGCCGGAGGCTCCCGGCAACGTGCTCATGGCCTGCTGGTTCGGACCGGTGAAGCTGAGCGCCGTACGCTCGCGGGTCCGTGCCCACGCCCTCGGCCTGGGGTTGCGCGACGGCCAGGCACGCCGATTCGTGCTGGCGGTGCACGAGGCGATGGTCAACGCGGTGCGGCACGCCGGCGGCCGCGGACAGCTGCTCCTGTGGCACCGCGACGACCAGCTGTGGTGCGAGATCAGCGACCACGGGCCGGGTATCCCCGCCGAGCACACGTACCTGGCGGACGCCGGGTCGATCGGGCTGCAGATGATCCGGCGGGCCTGCACCAGCTTGGAGATCACCACCGATTCCAGCGGCACCCGCCTGCTGCTGGGTCACCGTCTCAACCCGCCCTCGTAATTCCCGGAGTACGCCTTTTCGCAGTGGAGCCGCGACGATGAGCACGGAATACGACAGTGAGCCCTATGTCGAGGAGGTCGAACTGCGCCTCACCGTCACGGAGGCCGGGTCGCGCTGCGATGCCGTTGTCGTCGAGGTCGCCGGAGAGCTCGACATCGGCACCACGGCCATCTTTCACGGGCTGCTGTCCGCGATCCTCGACGGCCGGTCCGGCCAGCCGCTGGAACTCGACCTGACGGGTCTGGAGTTCTGCGATCTCAGCGGCCTGCGGGCGCTGCACGCCCTCGGCTCGGCGGAGGTCCAGCAGCGCAATCGGGTACGGATCGCCGCGGCGGGATCCGCACTCGACCTGCTGCTGAACCTGTGCCGGATCCCGGCGATCCTGGGTTACGTTCCGGAACCCTTGCGATGACCTCGGCCAGGGTCCTCTTCGTACGCACGCAGGATCAGGCCGTGGAAATGGTGGACGCCGTGTTCGGAAAGGCCTGAGCCCTTGGGGTCGTACACGATCCGTCCTTGATCGAAAGCGGGAGTCGCCATGCCTCGCTGGACGCTCTCGACGATCGCGATGTGGCGGTCGCCGGTGCGGTCACGGACCACGGCGATCGGCATGCCGGCGTCAGGCGGAGTTGGCCGCGGGGTGGCGCAGGCGGTGGGCGGGCACGCCGGCGGCGGTGAGGCGGGCGGCTATGTCGGTACGCGCGCTGTCGAGGAAGACGGCCACCTTGTAGTCGTCGCCCAGCTGGCAGGCGGCGGCGAGGGTGCCCAGGTTGATCGGGTCGACCGCGCCGACGTCGCCGAGATCGAGGACCAGGCGCAGTGGGCGGGTGTGCCGGATGGCCTGGACCAGGGTGCGCCGCAGGTCGACCGCGTCGTCGGCGTCCAGGTCGCCGTGCGGCTGGATGACCAGCGTGCCGTCGGGGTGGTTCCCGACATCGACCGTGGTAGCGGTCATGGCGCTTTCACCTTCCGTTACCCGGTGCTTCGTCGAGTGGTCAACGGTAGGGGTGGCGGCCGCGCTCGTCGAGGCCCACTGTGGAAAGTTCAGGTGGTCACGGAGCGGTAACGGCGATCAAGCGGAAATGAGGAAGGCCGGAGCCCCGTGGTGACGGGGTGCTCCGGCCTTCCTCAAAGGTGTGACGCTATAGCGGGCCGGTCAGCCCTGGCGGCCGCTCCAGCGGGGATTCTTCGTGTTGATCACTACCTGGCGACCGCGGCGACGGGTGACGATGCTGCCCGGCTTGCTCTTGAGCGAGCGCAGGGAGTTGCGAACCTTCATGACGCTGACCTCTTTCCGCGCCGGCGTTGGCTTCCGCCGCGCGCAATGGGTTGAACACCGCCGCCGGCGCCGCTATTTCCGGTGGCCCCGCCTGCGCCGGGATCTGGCGGCGGATGGTCCGGGCGGCGCTCGCCGGCCGGTTCCGCGAGAACATCACCTGGAAGAGCAGTGGCGCTCCGATCGTCATCCAGGCTCCGATCACGAAGTACCGGACGAAGTCGGCGGCCATTGACTCACCCAGCAGCAGCGGGCCGGACACCTTGATGCCGATGAGTACCGCCATGCCGAGGACGAACTTGGCGATCTGCGTTCCGGCCGGTCCCTGCGCCTCCCACTTCACGTACTTCTGATCCAGGACGTATCCGATCAGGAGACTGCTCATGGCCCCTGCCGCCTTGACGTAGTCGTCCGACGGCAACCAGATCAGCCCGGCGGCGATCGGGACGAGCCAGAGCAGCAGCAACTCGGCCCGCTGCCGTTCGTCGGCGTAGGTGAACATCCGGCCCGCGGCGATCGCGCAGGCGAATCCGAGGGCGGCTCCCACCAGGACATCAGCAAGCGTGTGCACGCCGAGGTACATCCGGGAGAACGCCACCAGCAGAACCAGGACGATGCTGAGCGCGGTGAACCACTTCTTGCGAATGATCGTCGCAAGTGCTGTCGTCAGGGCCGCGATCGCCTGGGTGTGCCCGCTCGGGAACGAATATCCGGTAGCGGTCTCCGCCCGGATGGGAACCAGATCGAGGTCCCGCAGGAAGGGCCGTTCGACATGGAACACCTCCTTGACCGCGTTGTTGGCGACACCCGATAACAGGTACGCGAAGCCGATCCGGTATCCCCACCGTTTGCTCAGGCACCAGAAGACGAAGCAGATCACCGAGATGGCGACGTAGTCTTCCGCCAGAATCGTGACCCCGGTGAACACCTCGGTGAAGAACGGGGTCCTGATCGATTGAAGCCATTCCAGGGTGTCCAGCATGAAATCCATTTCTCTGCGCTCCGAATTACCCACGACGACTACCTCGCCAGGTAGAACTTCATGAAGGCCAGGAGCTCCCTCGTGTAGTCGACGGGAATCTGGTACCACGGCGTATTCGCGTGGAGATGCGTGCTGCCGATTCCCGCTTCCTCAGCGATCTCGTTCGCCCTGAGGATGTGGTAGTCGCTCGTGATGAAGGCCGTGGTGTACCCGGCATCGAAGTGCGCGTCCAGAAGGCGCTTGGTGAGGACGAAGTTCTCCTGGGTGCTGGTCGACTCGTTTTCCTGGAGGATCCTGTCCTCCGAGACCCCGTGTGCGACCAGGTACCTCCGCATCGCGAGCGCTTCGGTGATGGATTCCCCATGACCTTGCCCGCCGGAGACGGCGATGACGGCACCAGGGTTCGCGGCGGCATATTCGACAGCCACCTCCAGGCGGGAGCGAAGCGATGGCGTCACCTCCTCGCCATTCAGCCCGGTCCCGAGGACGACGAGGGCATCCTCCTCGTACGACACGGTGTCCACCCTGCCGAAAATGGCGATGGATGCGACGGAGAGGACCATCAGCGCGTTGGCGATCAGGATGACGATCTTCACCCACTTGAGCGGGCCTTTTCGGGTCCGGTCCCGGATCCGGTCGCGGTACAAGCCGGAGAACAGATAGAGGGCACCCATCACGAACGTCGCGATGATGCCGGAATTGATGCTGATGGTGAACAGGACGATCACGGCATCGAGAATCAGGAGCGCCCCGATGGCGATCCCGAGCGCTCCGCGGCGGTTGCTCCCCATCAGGCGACCATCCCGCGCCAGACGACGTCCAAGGCGCTGCGCACTCGCTGCTGCGTCGCCGGATCATCGATCCGGTCACCGCGCGCGACGAACTGGTAATAGAACACCCCGATGATCGCGTCGAAGCACGCCTCGACGTCGAGATCATCGCGCAGGGTGCCGCGCTCGACGCCGGCGCGCAGCACCTCCTCGATCGGCGCTCGGCGGCGGGAGACATATGACTCCCAGTACTCCTTCTGCAGCGCACGATCGGCCATGACCAGCCGGATGCGGTGCCGGAACCGCACCTCGGAATAGCCGGTCGCCGCGACGATCCCGCCGTCCCCGAAAATCGACCCGAAGACGGCCGAGCGGATGTCGCCGTCCAGATCGATCTCAGGGAAGCCGGAACGCTCGGCATCCAGGGCCGCGGCGATCAGCGTCGTCAACGACGGCCAGCGCCGATACAGCGCGGCCCGGCTGACGCCGCTGCGCTCGACGAGCCTGCTCGCGGTGACCTCTTCCTCGGCATCGATCAGGCTCAGCGTCGCGGCGAAGACCCGGCCGTCGATGTTCTCATCGCGCGGACGGCCGGGGCCATGAGGGTGATCCGGCGTCATGCGGTGGGCACCCGTCGGGAGAGGCGGTGTCGGCGCATGGAGGCCTTCCGGTCAGGGGGCGGGGCCTCGAGGGCAGCGCCGTTCTACGGGGATTACGAGAATAGCATTCTCCCAACTGGCCGCGGATCGGCGCGGGACGTGACCGGGGGTCAGATCAGGGGGCGGTCGGGGAAGCACCCCATATCGCCGGGAGCTCACAACCGGCCACTGTGGAGGAATGTCGACTCATGACCGTTCCACCCGTACGCCGGCGAGGCGGTTCGGCCTGACGCTGGTGGCCGGCGCCCTGGTCCTGGCCTGCGTGCCATCGCCGGCGGTGGCCGGGCACGCACCCGGCCGTGCGGCCGTGACGCTTCAGCGTGACGTGAACGCGCTGCTGGCGACCGGTGCCACGGGCGTGCTCGCCGAAGTCAGCGCCGGCCCGCGCCCGGTGACGGCTCGGGCGGGTGTCGCCGACCCGGCCACTCGCCGCCCCATCGCGTGGGACGCGAAGCATCGGATCGAGAGCACCACCAAGTCGTTCGTCGCGACCGTCGTCCTGCAGCTGGCCGGCGAGGGCACGGTCGGCCTGGACGATCCCGTGGACCGGTGGCTTCCCGGACTCGTGGGTACCGAGGTCACCGTCCGGCAGCTGCTCGGACACACCAGTGGGCTGCCTGATTACGCCGACGACGTGCCGCTGGGGCAGGCCACCACGGCCGAGGAGTTCGACAGGGAGCGTTTCCGCACGTATTCGCCCGGCCAGCTGGTCGCCATGGCGATGCGGCACCCGCCGGTGTTCGCGCCCGGGCAAGGCTGGTCGTACTCCAACACCAACTACGTCCTGGCCGGGATGATCATTGAGAAGGTGACCGGCGCGCCGTGGGAGCAGGCGGTGCACGAACGCATCATCGAGCCGCTCGGCCTCACCGGAACCGTCATCCCGGGCACCTCGGTTTACCTGCCGTCGCCGCGCCTCGCCGCGTACCAGCGTCTGCGGCCGGGTGACCGGCCGGTCGACGTCTCCACGCGCGTCTCCGGCCACGCCGACGCGTCGATCATCAGCACGCCGGGCGACGTCAACCGCTTCCTTCGCGCGCTCCTGGGCGGCAAGCTATTGCCGCCGCTCCAGCTCACAGAAATGCAAACTACGGTACGCGCGGAGCCCTTCGAAGCGGTGTGGGACGAACCGGGATATGGGCTGGGCCTGATGAAGCGTCGCCTCCCGTGCGGCGGATGGGTCTGGTTCCACGGCGGCGGCTGGTGGAACGCGATCACCGACAACGCCGTCACCCCCGACGGCCGCCGCGCTGTCACGGTGGCCATCGCCAGCTCCCTGGATCCGGGCCAGGACCCCACCGCCCAGGCCAAGGCGTCGGCCGCGCTGATCGACCACGCACTGTGTGGTGAACGCTAGACCGTCAACCGGCCAGGAGCCGCGAGCGTGGCGATTACTCCGTACCCTCGGCAGGCAGGTTTTCGGGCAGGCCCAGCCGGGGGAACCGGTCGCTGTGGAACGTGGTGATCCCGGCGATCGCGCCGCCGGTGATGCGCAGGACGTCGAGGGTCAGCGGCAGGTAGACGCCCTCCTGCTTCTGCCAGTGGTAGAAGGCGACGGTCGAAGGCCTGCTCGTCGACCTCGTCCAGCTTCTGCATCACGCCATCCTTCCGCCTGGTGGTCTTCCGTCGTAGGTATGACGGCCGCGGGCGTGACAACTCATCACCGATCAGTTGTTCGGTACGGTCGTGGGCGTGACGCAGGCTGCTGTTTGGGACGTGGTGCACGGTGAACGCGCGGCTCTCGCCCGGGATCTGGAGGGTCTCGGCGCTGATCAGTGGAGCGCACCCACCGCCTGTGTGGGGTGGGACGTGCACGATGTCCTGGCTCATCTGGTGGACAGCGCGAAGACGACGCGGTGGGCTTTCGTCCGGGACATGGTCGCGGCGCGCTTCGACTTCGACCGGCAGAACGCTCTGGGTATCGCGCGTGAACGACGTGCGGATCCGCAGGAGACCCTCGCTGAGCTGCGGACTGTCGTGGCGCTGACCAGCACTCCGCCGGCGCCGATCGGCACACGTCTCGTCGAGGCTTTCGTCCATGGTGAGGACATCCGGCGGGCGGTGGGGCTGCGGGGCGACTACCCGGTCGATCAGGTCGTGGAGGCGTTGCGGCTGCAGCTGCGCACATCGGTGAAGATGGGCGGCGGCAAGGAGCGGACGAACGGGCTGCGGCTCGTCGCCTCGGACGCGGCGGTCGACGTCGGGGGTGGGCCGGAGGTCCGGGGTTCCGCTCTGGCGTTGTTGCTCGCGGTCTCGGGCCGTCCGGTGGAACCTGACGAGATCACCGGTCCGGGAAGTGCGACGCTCCGCTATCGCGCCGCCTCCTGAGGAGCCTTGGTGTCGCCGGCGTCACTGTGGTGATCACGGGCCGGGCTTCGGTCCGTACAGTCTGCTGGTGAATGGGGAAACTCCCGCGGCGAGCGGGCGCCCGCGTCAGGTGACCGCGGCTTTCTGGTGTCAGCTCGGTGTCGCGGGATTGGTCATCGCTGTGGCCGTGGCGAGCATCTCCGGCGCATTTCTGTTCGGGCGGACGTTCCTCGTCGCCTCGCCCCAGTTGGTGACGACCGGCGGACTGCTGCTCGGCCTGGCCGCATTCCTGTCGGTCGCGGCGGTCGGCTTGCGCCGACAGAGCCGACTTGCGTACGGAATGAGCCTGGCCGGTTTGGTTCTTCCGCTGTTGCTCGTGGTGGCGGGCAGTCTGGGTCTGGGGGTCAGCACGACGTACCACCAGTCTTGGGGCTACGTCTCCTACGATGAGGCCGAGGAGTTGGGCTCGCTGGCCGCGCGCTTGGACACCTGGGTGATGCTGTCGAGCGGCGTGACCAGCATGGCAGTGACCATCGGAGTGCTGCTTGCGGTGGCGGCCGTCGTGCTGCTGCTGACCGGTCCGTCCCGGCGATTCTTCGCGCGATAGCCGGCCGGCCGGCTATCTCAGTAGCCCGTTTCGGGGTTGATGTGGCGAGGAAGTCACGGATGGATTCGTATTGATGCTTGCACCGCTCAAGATTGAAGGTGTTCCTGTCGGCGCGAGCGCGACGTTCTAGGTGTCGTATTCGCCGAGGTCCCAGGGCGGTGAGAAGGCCATGTAGTCGCCGGGTTCGGCGGTGACCCACCAGATCTCGTCGCCGGCCTCCGGCTCGTCGGTGATGAGACCGAAGGTCTGGTTGAACCGTTCGACTTCGAACGGCTCGACGACGATCCGGTCGAACGTCACCCCGTCCAATTCCTTGAGCCGGCGTTGATAGAGCTCCTCGGCGAAGAGATCGATCTTTGCCTCGACGAACCGTCCGTCACTGTCGAACAGGTACAGCGCGACGAAACCGCGGCCGCCGAAGTCGGACGGCGTGGTCAGGAAGAATTGCCCGCCGTCCGCGGTGTGCCCGACGTGCTTGGCCTCGTAGTCGTTCTGGTCGATGGCGATCCGCTCCGGCCGGCCCTCCAAGGGGTAGTCGAAGCTGGAGTCCTCGGCCTGCCCTGACTCGGCGTCCGGTAGCGGGAACCCGCAGCCACCCATGAAACCGGCCGCCGCCAGGACCGTCGTCATGACCAGCGCGAGCCTGGAACGAGTTCTGAACGCCATGATCCACAAGGCTAGGCCATGGGTCAGGACAGTTCGTAGTCGAACCAGATGCGGTGGGTGCCGTCCTCGTCGACGGTCAGGCCTCCCGTGCCGCGGATGCCGGTCAGGTCGCCGGTGCCGCTGGCGGGGACGATGGTCAGGAACGGGGCCTGCCGGTCCGTGCCCGTGGTGGTGGCGGAGTGCGCGAAGTTGAAGGCGCCCGCCTTGCCGCCGACGCTGCCCTCGAAGGACTCCATCGCGACGTACGTCCCCGTGCCGCTGGCCGGGTCGAAAGCGGCCGTGAACAGTGTCTCGGCCCGTCCCTCGATCTCGCCGGTGAACGCCTTGCGCATCGTGGCGACACCGACCGGCAGGCCAGTTTTGATCTCGGGGCCCGGCACGGGGGCCGCGGTGAAGTCGGCTACTTCGAAGGTTCCGGTTGCACGCATGTCTCGCACAGTACGGCGACCCCCTGACAGTTTCCGTCAGGATTGCGGGCGGCTCATCTGCCGAGTACGGCGCCGCCGTTGAGGCCGATGATCTGGCCGGTCAGGTAGCCGGCCTCGGGGGAGGCGTTGCAGTCCGAGGGCCCAGCCGTGGAGCGCTGCCTTCGCTGCCGCGTACGACCCGGCCGAGTGTGCGCCGGAACCTCCCCTCTGGGCGGCGGCGGAGCTGATCATGATGAGCCGGCCGCCCGGTCGCGTCAGAGAGTCCATCAGCGCGTTTGTCAGCAGCACCGCGGTGATCAGGTTGATGTCCAGGTCCTGACGCCAGGAGGCGGCCAGGGCGTCGAGGCCGGTGTCCGCCAGCGGGGTGATGATGGCGCCGGCGTTGTTCACCAGCACGTCGACCGTGCCCATCGCCGTGATCTGGTCGGCGGCGTGCCGCACCTGGATCGGGTCGGTCAGATCGGCGTTGACGGGCACCACACGTGCGTACCCAAGGGTTTGATTGATGGTTGTGGTGGTTTGTTGCAGGAGGTTCTCTCGGCGGCCGATGATCACCGCGGTGTCGCCCTGCTCGGCGAGCCGGTGGGCGATCGCGCGGCCGATGCCGGTCGCGCCGCCGGAGACAACCGCCAAACGCGAGGAATCGACCATGTTCGAACGGTAGCGGATCGTTGACTCGCCGTGCGGTTAGCCTGGGGCGGTGACCGAGGATTTCACCGCCACGCTACCGCGCAAGCGGATGGGAGCGGGCGCGCTGCTGACCGATGATCGGGGCAGGGTGCTGCTGGTTGAGCCGACCTACAAGGATTATTGGGAGATTCCGGGTGGCTCGGTGGAGGCGGACGAGTCGCCGCTGACGGCGGTGGCGCGGGAATTGACGGAAGAGCTCGGGCTGTCGATTCAGCCGGGCCGGTTGCTGGTGACCGATTGGGTGCCGCCTCGCGTGGGGCGTACCGAAGGCTTGATGTTGCTGTTCGACGGCGGGATGGTCACGCCGGAGCAGGCGGCGCGGATCCGATTGCCCGCCGAGGAGCTGCGGAGCTGGGCGTGGAGCAGCGAGGAGGAGGCCGGGGAGCGGCTGCCGGAGTTGCTGGCTCGGCGGATGGCCGCGGCGGTGCGGGCCCGGGCTGAGGGGATCGCGGTCTACCTGGAGAACGGCCACTTCGTGGCCTGATCGCAGCGCCTCAGAGATCGTACGGGTAGAGGCGGACATCCGCGTGAGCGACATGGATTTGTATCCAGCTGCCGTCCATGTCTGGCGGCGGACGTTCCGCGAAGTCCAGCAGGATCATCGAGCCGTCCACATCCAGCTCGCCGGCGCCGTCGGGCGTCAGCCGCAGTCGCCTGCGCAGGATCACCGTGTGACCGCCGGCCGAGATCGCTGGTCCGGGTTCGGCCGCAGGCTTCGCGTTCGCGCCCCAGCGCATCTCGGCGTCGATGGTCCACTCGACGTGATAGCGCCCGGGCGGAGCGTCCGGCGCGCCGCACCACGGCACTGCCGTCCGTCCCACCGGGGTTTCGATCTGCGCGAGCGGGAACGGGCTCCCGTCGAATTCGCGCAGGTTCTCCATCTCGACGAGCACCTCGCCATCATGCCCGCCGGTTTACCTGACACGCACGGATGACCCTCGGCCTAAGATCGCGCAAGCCAGGCGGGTGTGTCGATTTCGGGTTCGATACGCGCCTTAAATCGACACGTTTGGCGGGGCGTTCGCGGTGGGTTCGCTCCCGCCCGGCCCGCCGCTCAGCCGGCCGCCACCGTCATCACGTGCGGTCGCACCGCCGATCCGAGCAGTGACAACGTCTCCTGCCCGGCATCAAGCCCGGCCAAAACGCCGATCGGCATCGGCAGATTCGGTCCGGCATGCCCGAAATCGACATTGCCCAGCGCCGTCGAACTGCTCCAGCGGCACCGCGAAAGCCGTCGCCTGCACCAGCGCGATGCGATTGAACAAACCCCCGATCAACTTCCCTTGGGTACGCCCAGCGCGCCAGCATTCCCACGACGAGCTCGCAGGCCGTTGAGCTCCGCGGCGATCTCCGCCGGCGTAGCCGCGCTCCGCCACCGCTGCCGGCCGACTTCCAGCAGCGGCGCCCGGCGCACCCGAAATCCCATCCGCGTGAGCACGCCGACCGTCTGCTCGACGTTGGGCTCGTAGGCGGCGGGCAGCGGCCCGGACAGCGAAGCGATGACAACAAGATCGCCGGCACGCAACGCACGAGGCCGCAGCAGCGAAGGCAGCCCATAGTCGGTCATCGATGCAGTATTCATATGGGTGTCGGAACGGGCCACACATTTCGCCGGCTCCACTCAGCAGGCCGAAAACGAATGCCTCCCACGCTGGGGCTCGTGCACGAGGAGCCGATGGGTGCTCGACTCGGTTCGGGCGGCTGTCGCGGACGCTTCGCGTGGTGGCTGGGAGCCGGTCGAAACCCTCGCGTCGCTCCTGGTGGACCTCGTCGCCTCGGGCAGCGCGGACGATGGTCGTGCCGCGCTGGGCGTACTCAAGGAATGGCCGCGCGTCGTGCCGGCCGGGGCGCTCCGGGTGAGTTTCAGTCGCACTCCACCAGCTTGGATGTCCAGGTGTTCGCGATCCGCTGCCAGCACGGTGACATGCAGCGGCTGATCGCCAGGGTTGATGGTCACCGCGCTGATCCCGGTGACGGCGGCGAGTTGGCCGGCATCGGTGCCGGCGTATCCGGCCAGGGAGGTGACGGCATCGCGGACGTCGAAGCCGTCGCTGGTTCGGGTGAAGCGCGCGGAGATGGTGTTGATGCCGTCGGAGGCCGTCAGGTTGCCGCCGGCTGCCAACCGGAGCCAGACATCGATGGAATTGGGGATGGCGGTGGTGGCGTGGCCGTCCGTCACCGTGATGAGGTGCCAGCGGCTGCCCAGATAGTCCGCGCTCACGGCGCCGGGCGACGCCGCCGGCAGTGATGACATGGCGGACCGGCCTGGCTGGTCCTGGTGGCTGCGGGCACGCTGGATGCCGAGAACGAGCAGCGTGCAGACGCCGGCAACGGTGAGGACCAGGGCGATCCGGCGGACCCGTCGGCGGAGTGCGGGGGAGTCGGTCACCTCACCCCGATTGCCCGTTCACGTCAGAGGCTTCCGGGTCCATGACCGCAGTCTCGCAAGCCGCGACCATGAACTCGGCGGATTGCGGGGAGTACGCCCGTGCCCGCGACACGAGGTGTCAGCTTCGGCGAAGTGGGGGATTCACGGACGGGAGGTCCGGTTAGCGGACGTTGATCGGTGGCTGCGATCATGATCGTTGTTGACTCCGCCGGCCGGTCCGTGCCTCAGTCGCCGGACCGGTCGGCGGGCCTTTCCGCCACAAAGCCAGGCCACAAAGCCAGGCCACAAAGCCAGTTGGTGTCGGCTCGGTGGGCGGCCGCCTACGTAGGCAGGTTGAGCAGCAGATCCCGTACCCAAGAAGGTTGGGAAAGGAACGGGTGGTGGCCTGCGTCGAGCTCTACTACCGAACCCGCCCTGCGGGCGAACGACCGCTGTGACGCCGCCGGTGTGCCCTTGTCGGCGGCGCACACCAGGTAGGTCGACGGGATGTCGTGCCAGGCGGCCGCGCTCACCGGCTGGGCGGTCACCTGGACGCTCTGCGCCGCCAGGTGGGCCGGCGCCTGCTCCTGAACGGCAGCGTCGCAGTCCTGCAGGAACGTGTCGGTGAGCAGTTCCGGGCGTACCCCGAATGTTCCGGCCTGGAGATCGACGGTGAGGAACGGGGACGGCTTGCCGTCGCCGAAATCGGACAGGCTCTGGCCGATCTCGGGTAGGTAGCTGGAGATGAGCAGCAGGTGGCGCACGGCGGGGATGCCCGCGGCGGCCTCGGCGGTCACGATGCCGCCGTAACTGTGGGCCACCACGACGGTGGGCTCGTCGCTGTCCTGGAGGACCTGGCGCACGGCGGCGACGTCCTCAGGCAGGCCGGCGCCGCTGGTTCCGGGCGGTGTTCCCGTCTCGCCGCAGCTGGGCAGAGCTGGGGAAACGCTGGCCACGCCCTGGTCGGCGAGCAGTGCCGCGGTGCGGTGCCACCACCACGAACCGTTCTGTACGCAGGCCCCGTGCACGAATACGACTCTCATCTGTTCGACGGTAGACGTAGCAATCGTTACGCGAAAAAATGGGGCGATGGGACGGCGATCGCAACCGGAGATCAAGCAGCGGCTGCTGGACGCGTGCACCGATTACGCGCTCGATCACGGGCTTCCTGATCGGCTCGAACCCCTCGCGCGGGCTGCCGGGACGTCGGCTCGGATGCTGATCTATCACTTCGGCACTCGGGACGCGCTACTGAGGGCGGTTCTCGGGCATGCGCGGCAGCGGCAGCTCGACAGCTTCGGTGCGTTGTTGCGGGCTCGGCCGGGGGAGGGCTACACCGTCACGCTGCGCAACGCCTGGGGTGCGATGACCGGGTCGGAGGGGAAGCCGTTTCTGCGGATGTTCAATCAGCACGGGGAGAGTCCGGTGCGGCATCTGTGGCCCGGGTTCCGGCGGGCCGCGACCACCGACTGGCTGGAGCCGCTCGCCGACGGGTTGCGCAGTATCGGTCGTGAGGATCAGGCCACGCTCGTGCTGGCGGTGATCCGAGGGCTGCTCATGGACCTGGACGCCACCGGCGATGCGGCCCGGACCGGCAAGGCGTTCACCGACTTCGTCGGCGGACTTGCCGGGAACTCCACTCCAGGAAAGCGACAATAACCAGCAAAGCTACCGCAACGGCCGGCAGCCAGAGCATCCGATGCACGATCCAACCGGCTGAGTCGGGTGGGCCGGACAAACCGGCGAGCGCGGTCACCCCGAGCAGCGCGCTCTGGTGCCACAAGAAGATCGTCATCGCTGTCAGGTTGAGGCCGGCCACGACCGCCCAGCAGCCGGGATGGCGCAGCCACCGGTTCAGCCTCGCCCACAGCAGCAGCGCGATGCCGATCTGCGCCGCCGACAGGGCGGCGGTGAGCAGCGACGGCGGGTTGAGGTTCGAGCGGCCGTCGCCCGGCACCCCGACCAGGCTCGCCGGATAGCCCGCCGCGATCAGCAGGGCACCGCTGATCAAACCCGCCGCCAGCAGGCGACGACCCCAGCGCGGTCCGGCGAGCCGGCCCCGCGCCACGGCAACCCCGAGGGTGTACGGAACCAGCCAGGCACTCACGCAGTTCAGATACGCGGGCCACCCCGGCATACCCGGCGTTATGGCGTACCGAAGGGAATCGACAGTGAGTAACGCGGCGAGAGGGACCAGAGTCGCCGCGGCGCCGAACCGGTCGACGGCGCGCACGACAAGCGGGGTGAGCGGCAGCAGCAGGCCGAGGACCAGCACGAACCACAGCGGGCTGAGCGCGATCTTGGCGAACGTGTGGAGCGTGCGCGGGTCGGTGTGCCGGAGTGCGGTGAGGATCAGCAGCCAGACGCTGAGGAAGACGGCGACCGGTGGCAGGAGGCGGCGTGCCCGACCGGCAAGCCAGCAGAGCGTGGGGCTCCGGGACAGGCCGCGGGCCGCGGCGTAACCGGAGACGAAGAAGAACAGGCCGAGGGTCTGCAGTACCCAGGTCAGCGGGGTGAGGCCGGGCATCGCGGTGAGAGGACTGGCCTGCCGGAGACCGCCGCCGGAGCCGATGGTCAGGCCGGTGACGAGCCAGTGTCCGGCCACCACACCGAGCATGGCGATGGCGCGGAGCCCGTCGACGGCCCGTTCCCGATCTGGCGGTGTGGCGGCGGCAACGGTGGCGGTCCACAGAGCGGCGGTCATGAGGACGAAAAGTAGGCGTGGGGGTTACTCGATGTCGTCACACGACGGAGCTACGAGGACCTGGTACCTCAGGGTTACGCGACCCTCGGGAACGACGCCCACACGTGCTTGGTGTCGTCGGTGGCATACCAGCCGACGTCGATGGAGAAGGACATGGCCAGCAGCAGGCCGCGCCCGCCCGCGTTGATCGGGCGGGTGTCGGACAGCTCGGGAAGGTTCTCCAGGTCGTGGTCGGCGACGTCGAGGACGAACTCGTCGTCGCTGCACAACAGCCTGATCAGCGTCGGTGGCCGGCCATGCCGGATGGTGTTGCTGGCCAGCTCGGTCGCGACCAGCACCATCCGTTCCGGGATGTCGTCGAGGCGTTCCCCGTCGATGAGGGGATTGCCGGTGAGGGCCTCGTGCAGCTGTGCCCGCAGGGTATGCAGATCAGCGCTGGTGTTGAGCTCCCAGACATTGAGTTCCTGCGCGGTCGGCGGCGGCGGTGACGTACGAAGTTGACCCACCGCCCGCAAGTGCCCAGCACCGGCCGCTTCCATTCCTGACTTCAGGTTCCGTTAATCAGCCAGGTCGCCAGGTCAGGGCTGAACGTCCCGGCCGGCAGCCCGCGCAACCTGCCGCAATCGCCGTCCGAGTCGCCCGGAACCTTGATCCACAGCAGGAATTCCGCACCGCTGGTGCTCACCCCTGAGGGGGTACCCAGCTTCACTCCGGCCGGGTTGCACCAGTCACCGGCTGTGCCGCCGTTGCCGTTACGGCTCGTGTCGATCACGTACGGCTTTGCGGCCTGTCCGCGCGTGGACAGCCCGGCGTTGACGGCACCGGCATAGGCCGTCGATTCGGCGGTGGTGAAGAAGTTCGACACGTTCACCGCGAACCCGCGCGCCCCGGCGATCCCGGCCTGGACCAGCCGGGCGGCCATCGTGTCGCCGTCGACCCAGCTGGAGTTGCCGGCGTCGACGTACGCCCAGGTCTGGCCGCTGAACGCGGCCACGGCGTGCGCGATCAACCCGTACCGGGTGGTGCGTTCGGCCTCGGTGAGGCAGTCGACAAGCGCGACCCCGTCCGGTTCGATGATCACGACGGCGGGACGTCCGGCCACCCCGGCGGCGAACTCGGTGATCCACTGGCGGTAGGCCGCCGGGCTGCCGGCCCCGCCGCTGGACTCGCCGCCGCAGTCGCGGCCGGGCACGTTGTACGCGACCAGGATCGGCACCTGCCCGGCAGCAGCCGCGCCACTGACGTAGGTGCCGACCGCGCTGCGGATGTCGCCGCTCCAGTTACCGAACCAGGCCGCGCCCGCCTTGCCGGCCAGGGCCGAGCGGATCCCGGCGGCCCGCGAGTCACCCGGGTTGGCGGCCACCCACTGGGTCGCCGGGAAGTCCGGGTTGGCATAGAAACCGTTCGCCGCGGCCAGCTGGGCCACCGACGACCCGGTAGCGGACGGCAGCCAGTCGCCGACCAGTGGCCGGTCGGTGTCCTGGCCGTAGTTGAACGAGTGATCCGCGTTGCCGGGCGTGTTGCTGTCGCGCAGGTGCCACTGGTGGCCGGTCGGCCGGAACACGCCGATGGTGTCCCTGCCGTCGCCGTTCCAGTCGCCGATCAGCGGCTTGTCGCCGGTGCTGCCGTACACCGCGGTGATTTCCGGCGAGGCCGTCCCGGTGAGCTGCTCCCGCAGCGCGAACAGCCGGCTCGACGGCCGGTAGTAGCCGAGGCTGTCGGTGCCGTCACCGTTCCAGTCACCGACCAGGATGGTGTCGGTGGAGGCGCCGAACTTCACGCCGATCTCGGCGGGACCGCTGGTGAGGCTGTCGCGGATCCGCACGGTCTGATCACCCGGCCGCCAGGTGGCGACGGTGTCCTTGCCGTCACCGTTCCAGTCACCGACCAGCGGGACGTCGGCGGTGGTCGCCCACGCCGCCGTGTAGGAGTAGTCCGGCAGCCCCGCGCTCAGCGCGTTACGCAGCCAGAACTGCCGGGTCGACGGCCGCCAGTATCCATAGCCGTCGACGCCGTCACCGTCCCAGTCACCGGCCAGCGGCACGTCACCGGAGCCGCCCACGACGAACCCGGGGATGTCCGAAGCGCCGGAGGAGAGATCGTTGCGCAGATAGGCGGTGGCGTTCGAAGGCCGCCACACGCCGATGGTGTCCCGCTTCACCACCGGGGCAGGAGGCGTCGTTCCACCCACGCCCAGCAGCGCGAACGCCAGCAGCCCCGTTGACGTGAAGTCGATCGCCGGCTCCACGCTCATCCACGCGTCCGCGTCGTCCATGAACCGCGCACTGTTGCCGGTGAACGCCGCATAGGCGTCACTGCCGTCCGCCGGGCACGGCGCCGTGTCACCCTCCTCAAGATCGGTGAACACCGCCTCGTTGTTCGGCCCGTTCACCGCCGCGCCGGCGAGAATCGCGCCGGCGCCGTTGTTGCTCCCGCGCAGATTCGCGACTTGATGATGAGGACATCTCGGGTACGCGGAACCGACCCCGACGATCAGCGAAACGCCCCACGGGTTCCCGCCGAGCACCCAGCTGGCCTGCGACTGAGCGAACTGCGCGTACCGGGGTGTGCCGGCCACCGCGTCGTACCGTGCGGCCTGCGCGATGAGGCCGAGCGCGTGCGAGGTGGCGTCGAAATTGGTGTAGTCCGCCGCGGCCCGGAACCGGTCCGCCTCGGCTCGGGTGACCGCCGCGTCGAGCTGCGTGCGCTGATCGGCGAGCAGCTGGTCGGCGGTGACGGCGAGCCCGGTGGCACCGGCCGCGGTGATCGCGGTGACCAGGTCGGTCAGGGCGACGCCGCTGACGTCGTACAGGTTCAGGGTGTCCCGGGCGCCCGCGTCCAGGTATGCCTTCGCCCAGGTCGCGCCCTGGGTCAGCCAGGTACCGGCGCGGCTGTCACCGAGTGCCCGGGCGGCCAGGGCCAGCTCGGTCGCGCCGAACGCCATGTCGTCCTGCCAGACCGTCTCCGGGTAGTAGCCGTTCGGGAACGACGTGACGAGCTCGCCAACGCCGGTGGTCTGCGCTTTCGCGTAGATGGTGGCGGCCGTGTCCAGCTCGGTCTGCGCCCGGGCCGGGTCGCTGGTGGCGTGGGTCTGC
The DNA here is from genome assembly GCF_003259845.1 of Actinoplanes lutulentus. Lineage (GTDB taxonomy): Bacteria > Actinomycetota > Actinomycetes > Mycobacteriales > Micromonosporaceae > Actinoplanes > Actinoplanes lutulentus. The sequence goes on along the minus strand of NZ_QLMJ01000017.1, from coordinate 73,622 downwards.
GCGGACAGGGCGAACGCGGCGGCGACCCGGCCGGCCAGGTTCGGGCTCAGGGGAGCGCCGGGCGCGTTGGCGCGCAGCACCGGGCGGTACTTCAGGTAGTAGCTGCCGGTCCCGGCCGTGTCCTGCACGGCGTCGTCGGCCTGCGGCTCACGCCAGGCCCAGTGGTCGCCGATGAAGTCGGCCTCCTCGTTGCCGCCACCGATGCCGACCTGGGCGTACAGGACGCCGGTGTCCTCGTCCCACATCTTGTCGAGCCAGCTGACCGCGTGCTCGATCTCGGCGGCGCGGGCGGTGTCGGCGCTGCCGGAGCGCTGGGCGACCAGCAGGGCACCGGCCGCGTACGCCGTGGTGTGGGTGAACTTCAGGTAGTCGCCGGCGTCGAACCAGCCGCCGGCCACGTCGACCGGTGCGACACCGCTGATCGGCGTCAGCGTTCCGGCGATGGTGTCGTCCCAGGGCTCGGTGCCGGCGTACGCGGGCACCTGGTAAACCGTCGCGGAGGCGTCGGCGAGGTGCGACGGCTGACGGCCCAGCAGCCCGGGGATCACGTTCGCGCCGTCACGCTGGGTCTGGAAGAACTGGGTCATGGTGCCGGCCACTGGTGCGTACAGATCGGCCTTGGGTTTGATCTCGAAGGTTGGCGACTCGGTGACGCCGGTGATCCGGATCGTGTAGCGGCCCGGGGTGGTCACGGTGGAGAAGTCGATCGGCAGCACGCCGGTGTAACCGGTGTTCCAGCCGCCACGACTCGCACCGACCGTGCCGCTGCCCGCCGTCCCGCCGCCCGCGGCGACGACCGTGAACGCGGCCCCGGCCTGCGCGGACGTGCCCAGCAGGTACGCGACCTTCGGCTGATCAGCCGGGTAACCGACCTGATTCAGGCGGATGTACGAGGTCACGGCCGCGCTGGCGGGTGTTCCGGTGACGGCGAGGCCGCCGGCGGCGAGCAGCATGGCAACGAGCGCCTTTAAAGATCTCATGCATGTCCATCCATCGATTGCTCGGGATGGCCGCACGGTATCAAAGTTGTCCTATGTGGCGGGTGCCGTTCTGCCGCGCTCGCGGGCGACGAGCTCGCGGACCGCGGGGGCGACCTCGGCGGCGAGGCGTTCGGTGGTCGCGTGGTCGTCGCCGCCGACGATGAACGCCGAGATGCCGTGGTCGAGGGCGAGACCGGCGAGGTACTCCGCCCACTGATCGCTGTCTTCGCCGGCGCGCATGAAGTTCATCAACCGGCGGACGTCGGACGGCTGGCGGCCCGCCTCGGTGGCGGCCTCGTCGATGCGGGCGTTCATCTCCGGCAGCGAGTCCGGGCCCTTCGGGAGGTAGTCCATCGACGGCAGCCATCCGTCGCCGAGCGCGCCGGTCAGCGCCAGCATCCGCTTCTTGTAGGCGCCGATCCAGATGCCGATGTCGTGCGCCGGCCGCGGTCCGCGTTTCGCGCCCTTCACCGTGTAGTACTCGCCGTCGTGGTCGACCCGCCCGCGCGCGTCCACATCCCAGAGGTCGCGGATGATCCCGATCCCTTCGGCGAGCGCGTCAACTCCCTGACCTGGCGAGAGTCGTCGCCCGCCCATCGCGGCGATGCCGTCCCAGAACGCGCCGGCGCCGAGTCCGAGCTCGATGCGCCCGCCGCTGAGCACGTCCAGCGACGCGGCGGCGCGGGCGAGCACGGCCGGCGGCCGCAGCGGAAGGCTCAGGACGTTCCCGCTCAACCGAATTCTTTGGGTACGCGCGGCGGCGTAGGACAGCAGGGTCCAGGTGTCCAGGAATCCCGGTTGGTAGGGGTGGTCCTGGAAGGTGACCAGGTCGAGGCCGGCCTTGTCGGCGGTGATAGCGAGGTCGACGGCTTTGCGCGGGTCTTGCGCGCCGGGTGTCACGAAGGAGCCGAAGAGCAGGTCGTGCCCGTAGTCGGTCATCAGATTTCCCTTGGTTTTACATTGAAATTGTCGCGGAACAGGTTGGTCGGGTCGTAGTCGTTCTTCAGGCCGCGCAGCCGCTCCAGCACCGGCGGCGGGAACGCGTCGGTCAGCCGTTCCGGCCGGGTGTCGGTCTCGAAACTGAGGTACAGCCCGTCGAAGTGGTGGGCGAGGCGGTCCCAGGCGTTGTTCAGCGCGGCCCGGTCGCCGCCCATCGCGGTGACCTGGAATTCCGGGGTGCGGTGCGTGAACGCCGTCTCGCCGGCCGGGGTGTCGGCGATCGCGCCGCCCATGTGCCGCAGCTGGAAGAAGTAGACCTGTCCGGTACGCAGTAGCCGGGCCGCGTCTTGCGCGAACTCCGGCGTCAGCACCGGCAGGAACGCTGACCGGGTCACCGGCTCACCCCGGCCGTGGTGACCGTTCGGACCCACGTCGGCGGCCTCGGCCATGACCTGGGCGTACGAAGTCAGCACCACCTGCTGCTGGGCGAGCAGGCCGGTCTGGGCGAACGGCGTGAGCCGCTCCACCACGATCTCCGGGTCCGGGTTGTCGACCAGGCCGTAGAGCTGGACGACCGACTGGCCCTGCCGGGGCGGGCCGGTGACCAGGAAGACCGTGGTGTCCCGGTCGGCGGCGCGGGCCACCTCACCGAATTCGACGAGGGTCTGCTCGATGTCCGGGCTGACCAGCACCAGCTGCGCCCAGCCGACCTTGTCTGTTTCTTCGACCTCGAACTCGAAGGCGGTCGCCACCCCGAAGTTCGCGCCCGCGCCGCGGACCGCCCAGAACAGGTCCGGGTTCTCCTGCGCGCTGGCCCGCACGTGGGTGCCGTCGGCGGTGGTGAGCTCGACGGCCCGCAGGCGGTCGATGGTGAGCCCGTGCTGGCGCGACAGCAGGCCGATGCCGCCGGCGGTGGCCAGCCCGCCGACACCGACGCCGCCGTAGTCGCCGGAGCCGAGCGCCCAGCCGTGCTCGTCCAGGGCGGCGGCAACCTGTTTCCAGGTGGCGCCGGGGCCGATGCGTACCAGCCGCTGGTGTTCGTCGAGGACCGTGATCTCGTTCATCGCACTGACGTCGATGACCAGGCCGCCGTCGTTGGTGGAGCGGCCGCTGACACCGTGGCCGGCACTGCGTATGCCGAGCGGCACGTGCCGGTGCCGGCGCGCGAAGGACAGGGCGTCGGCGACCTCGGCGGGGTTTGCCGGGCGCAGCACCAGGCCGGGGGAGCCGCCACGCAAGTAGGTCGAGCGGACACCGCGGTAACCGGGGTCACCGGGTTCGATCGCTGTCTTCCGGAGCGACGCGGGGATGTCGTCGTAGTCGATGCCGTCGCGGCGCAGGGCGCGTACCGCTGCGGGCCGTCGTGAACGGTCGCGGTCGCCGGCCTTCTCGATCAGCCGGTCGACGTCGTCGAGCGTCGTCGCGGGAGCGATCTCCGCGTCGAGTGCGGTGGTGATCAGGCGGGTGCCGGCCAGGAGGGCGAGGCTGTCGAGGGCTTTCTCGGCCATGGCCGGGCTGACTTTTTTGTGGGTCTCGCCGGTTTCGCGGGGTATGGCGATCTGGATGCTCTCGGTGCGGCCGGCCAGCCAGGCTGCCGTGGTCCACGGATCGAGCCCGTTGTCCTCGTCTTTGAGAACCACGACGTCCAGGCCGCCGGCCTCGGCCCGCTCGGCCAGCGCCGCCAGTGTTCCGGGCTCGGCCAGGCTCAGCTCGATGCCCCATTCGTCCGCCACGTGATCCTCCGGATCAGATATCGTCTGTCCAGCAGACGATATCTCGACAAGACGGTATTGCAAAGCGATAGTATGGCCGGGTGAGCGAACAGGACCTCGGGGCAGCGCTGGGCATCCTGCTGCGGTCGTACGCGAACGCGGTCGGCCCGGTTCTCGGCGCGCTGCCGCACGGCGCCCGCGGATACCAGACGATGTGCGAGGTCGTGCGCGAGCGTCAGCCCAGCCAGGCAGCGCTGGCGGCGCGGCTCGGCATCGACCGCACGGCGATGACCTACCTGATCGACGACTTGGTGTCAGCGGGCCTGGTCGAGCGCCGCCCGAACCCGGACGACCGCCGCCAGCGGCGCATCGTGGCCACCGACCATGGGCGGGACGTGCTCGCGGCGCTCTGCGAGAAGGTGACGACGGCGGAGGATGTGGCCCTGGGAGCCCTGAGCGAGGCGGAGCGGGCGGTCTTCCGCCGCCTGTTGTTCACGGCGGCCGGAGCCGGAGCGGTCCACACACCGGAGACGTGCGCGATGGTCGAGGAAGCGCTGACCCCCTGAGATCCGGCGCCTCCGCAGGAGAGAAGCGCCGGGTCAGCGCGTTTACTGCGCGCTCTCATCGGGAGTTGGCCCCGGGGCAGCAGGTTTCATTCCGTGCCGAAGCCGCGACCCAAGACGGGTTCGCCTACCGGGCGGTGAAGGTCTGGACAGGTGGCATCGAGCCTCCCGATCAGCCGCGAACCCACGGCAACTCAGTCGCCTATCACAGCTCGCTGACTCTGACGTTTGACGGGCCGCACCAGATCGGCGTGACGGGCACGCAGGCGTAGGTCCTTTGGGCGCCGCGCACTATGTCGAAGGCGTCAGCCATGCACCCTCTCCAGCTCTCGATCAAAGGCCCTGAGCCTAGGATCCGGAAAGGTCTGATGAATCGGCCGGACGGTCCGGTGGGGCAACGACGTTCGGCCGAACGTCGGCGACCGAGGGTGGTCCGCCGGTAGATTTCGGCCTGACGCAGCGCCGTGCCCGGGGAGCCCCCGCAGATCCGTTGTGCTTTGAGAACTTCGTAACCGTAGGACTTCTATCGGGGGAATCATGGGCCGCTCGCGCCTGGTTCGCGCCGGATCAGCCATCGCCGCCGGGCTGCTTGCCGCGGCAGCGCTCAGCGCGCCCGCGTCGGCCGCCGGCGGGGGCACGATCCAGGGCACCTTCACGTCCGCTGCTGATGCGCCGATCGCCAATGCCGGCGTGGTCGCCTGGTCGGCCGACCAGGAATGGCTCACCAGTACGGTCACCGACGCGGCCGGCCGTTACCGGCTGGACGAGGTGACCGCCGGCGGCGTGCGGCTGCAGTTCGACGACCAGGGACGCGTGCAGTGGGCGCCCGGCGCGCGTCACTCCGAAGCTGCCGCCCTGCATAGCCTCGCCGAGGGTGGCACGCTCACTGTCGACGAGCGGCAGCTGGCCACCGGCACGCTCCAGGGGCGTTTCGCCGAGGCGTCCGGGGCCGGCGCCCAGGCCGAGGTGACCGTGGTGGGCAACGATCCGGGGGTGTCAAGCCGCCAGAGCGTGTCGACCGACGCGGCAGGCGCGTGGAGTGTCGAGGCGTTGCCGGGCAGCTACAAGGTCTCCTTCCGCTGGGGCAGCAGCGAGCAGTGGGCCGTCCGGCAGACCAGCGACACCGACGCCAAGGCGGTGACGGTCACGGCCGGCCGGACCACCTCGCTCGACGAGCAAAAGCTGGCGACGGGTACCGCCGGCGGGCGGATCACCGACGCGGCCGGGGCGCCGCTGACCGGGGCATACGTGAGCCTGAGCCGTGACGACATGCCGGTGGGATCCGCGTTCACCGCTGACGACGGCAGCTACTCCTTCGGCGAGGTACTGCCCGGCACGGACTACACGGTGTCGTTCTCGGTGAACGGCGGCGCCCGGCAGTACGTTCCCGGCGCCACCGTCCGCGAGCGGGCCCAGCGGTTCACGATCGTGGCCGGCCGGCTCACCACCATCGACGACCGGCTGTTGGAGGTCGCGACGATGAGCGGCCGGCTGGCCGGCACCGACGGCAGCAGTCCGTTGGCCGGTTACCACGTCATGGTCGAGCTCGCCGGCAGCGGCAGCCCCACTTACACGACGACCGGCGACGACGGCCGGTGGAGGCTGTCCGGTGTCTACCCGGGTGACTACCGCGTCGCGTTCATCTCGCCGGATTACCAGCGCGAGCAGTACGCGTACGGGCAGGGCAGCCCGGCCGGCGCCGACCTGATCACGGTGGCGCCGGGCGCCTCGGTGACCGTCGACGACACGTGGGTGCCGGGCGCGACCCTGGTGGTCAAGGCGGTGGACGCCGCCACCGGCGCTCCCGTGAAGAACATCTGCGTGTGGGTCTTCGCCCCGCGCGACGGCCGCGGATGCAGCGACAGCAGCCAGGTCACCGTCGAGAACCAGCCCGCCGGCGAGTTCCCGGTGTCGGTCTCCCCGGCCGGCGGCAGCAACTACCTCCCGGAGTACCACCGGCGTGTGCGGCTCGTACCGGGCAAGACCACGACCGTCACCGTGCCGCTCACGCAGGGCGGCACCGTGGCGATCACGACGATCGCCCGGGCCACCGGCGCGGCCGTGCGCGACACGTGTTTCCTCCTCAAACAGATCGGCGACGGCTCTCTGGGCGACTCCTACGGCGCCTGCAGCGACGCGGCCGGAAAGTCGATCACCCAGGCGATCGCAGCCGGGACGTACGAGCTGTTCGCCATTGCCCCGACCGGTTACGGGCACCAGTGGGTGGGCAGCCGGAGCGGCACCGGCGACCAGCGGGCCGCCGCCCGGATCGTGGTCAAGGCCGGGCGGACCGTCACGGCGCCCAAGGTGCTGCTCGACCCGCCCGGCACGATCACCGGCGTGGTCTCCGACGCGACCGGCAAACCGCTGCCCGGTGCGGAGGTGGCGTACTCGGCGGAGACCGGCGGCGTTACCAGCTGGAGCACCGAGACCGACGCGCAGGGCCGCTATCGCATCAACAAACTCGGTCCGTACGGCTGGCCGCTGCTCTTCAGCTCGGCGGGCCACCCCCGCGAATGGTCCGGCCATCAGGGCAACCGCTTCCAGGCGAAACTCGTGCCGGTCGTCGCGGGCGGCAATACGACCTACAACTTCCGTACGGCGATCCCGGCGAGGCTGAGGGGCACAGTCACCGTGCCGTCCGCGCCGCGGGCGACCTGGCGGATCCACGCGAAGAACGCCGTCACCGGCGATGAGATGGCGAGCTTCGACAGCAGCAGCGCCGATGACGGCGGCGGTTACTCGATGCCGCTGATCGGCGGCCAGCGGGTGAGAATCTCCTGGAGCTTCTATGGCGACAGCGTGCCCTGGACCGAGGGGTGGCACGACAACGCCACCGACTTCGGGTCCGCAACCAGGGTCAACATCCCAGCGTACGGTTCGCGCAGGGCCGATCTGGTTCTGCGGTAGCCGCGAACCTGAGTATGCGATCGTTGTCGCCAACCTTGGCATTGGGTGCGATCAATGCCGGGTCTCGTTCAGCAGAACACGCAGCTCCTCGTGGGGGAATTTGTCACTGCCCTGTCGGATGCTGTAGAAGTCGGCATTGTTGTCACCTGACTGCCGGGCCCATCGGTGGCCGGCCTCGTTGGCGTACCAGGTGACGTTCTGCCCTCGAAGGTCGGCGCGAGCCAGCCAGTCGGCGGCAGTGGGCCAGTACCCGGTCCATCCCGCCGGACGCAGGGAACTGTAGGCGGCCTCGACCGTGGCGACGGCCCCATCCACGTCGTCGTCGTCGAAGACCGCAGCGAACCGGCACAGCAGGGCGAGTGCTGGGCCGGGATGGCGTTCGCGGTCCACGGCCTGACAGATCGACGCCAACTCGCACCAACGCAGCACGTGGGGATGCCACTGCGCTAAATCGTCCCAGCCGAGTTGGGCGGGCTCGCGCATACCCGGAAGCAGGATCCCGAGCTCGTGGTGGTCGAGTTCGAGGCAGACATCAAGCACCAGACGGCATCCGCCGCCGACGTCGAACGCGACCTCGACACCCTCAAAGTCCTCGTCGTCGTCCCCGATGTCACCGAAGCCGTCGTCGAGTTGCTCGGCTAAACCGCCGAGCCGCTCAAAGCCTGCTTCGCCCTCATGAGCGAAGGTATAGCGAGCCCAGAACAACGGATCCTGAAGAGCGAAAGCCATGACCTGATCATGCCTCCCGTGCCCGACGGGCCCAGGCGGCAAGAACGCCGCCCGGGACCGCACCGGTCACGGTACGAAGATCTTCTTGCTCACCGCGGCCTGGAAACTGGCCGGGTCGCCCGGGTACCGTGCGCGCCACCAGCCGGATCGGCTCTCGGTCAGCCGGCTCTCGAATTCGTAGCCGGTGCCGTCCCAGTACGACTGGTCGTCGTCGCCGATGGCCAGCCAGTCACCGGTGCCGGTCTCGGAGAACTGGAACTCGACCGGAATGGTCCCCGGCGTCAGGCTTCCCGGGAACTGGACGTGACCATGCAGGTGCACCGCACCGCTCGCCTCGCGGGAGGCGGTGAAGTCCGATACCGACGACGGCTGGAGCACGACGACTGTCACGTCGCGCTGGCTGCGGGCCACGTACGGGTCCGGGTAGCCGTCCGGCCGTGCCGGTGCGGAGTAGGAGACGCGTACCGTCGTGCTCTGGTACGGCGTCGCGGTCAGCGTGTAGGTACCGTCGGCGGCGACCGGCGCGCCGTCGAGGTAGTCGCAGCTGTCCTGGGTGTCGCACGCGAGCAGGTTGACCTGGCCGGTGGAGACCGGCACCCAGCCGTCCGGCGTGTTCCACGTGGCCGTCCCGGAGACGGTGATCGGCTCGCCGGCCTTCACCTTCTTGGCCGAGACCGTCGCGGTCACCTTGGTCGCGCGCGGTTTGATCGTGACGACCGGCGTGTCGTAGGACGACGACATGTTGTAGGGGTGGGCCTGGTCGTACGAGTAGTTGATGGCGATGTTGCGGTCGCCGTCGACGATCGGCACCGCGGCGGTGAACCTGCCGTCAGCGCCGGTGGTCGTTTCCTGCCAGTCGTTGCTCAACAGGGAGACGGGTGCGTCTGCCACCCGCCGGATCTCCATGGTGCCGGGCTGACGGCCTTTCAGCACACCGGTCACGCTGACCGACCGCTTCTCATAGGTCGCCGTGGCCGGCTTGACCGTGACCGAGTCGATGAACGTCACGACCACGTAGGCCAGCTGCCCGGCGTCCGTCACGCTGGTGGTGACACCGTTGGTGTCGGTCACCTCGACGTCGACGGGGTAGTAACCCATCTGAGGCAGGATGAACGGTTCCTGGGTTGCCCAGACCTGGGTCTCGTCCTCCTGCTCACCGCGGTAGCGCCAGAACGAGTCGCTGGAGGCGATGACGTTGCCGGTGCCGTCCTTGACGTCGGCGTGCACCGCGGACACTCCGTCGACGGACCGGATGCCGACGAGCAGGACGCCGGTGTTTCCCTCGTATTCGCTGGTTGCGTACTGGATTTCCGGGCCGGAAGCGGCCTGTGCCGCCGCCGGGACCGCGAAGACCGTCAGCGCTGCCAGCACGGCCATGACGAGCCGAGCCATTCTCATGTGGATCCTCCCCGTGTGAACCTCGCTCATATCGAGCGATGGCGATCATACGGACCGGCTACGACACTTTTCCGAAGGCGGCCGGTGAGGAAGAGGCGATCCGGGTTTGTGTTCGAGCGCGCTCGAAGATCTACCGTCGGGCCATGAACGCGAACGAGCAACTGGCTCAGGCTTTGCGGCTCGCCGTCGACCCACCGGGTGGTGTCTCGGTCGACGGCCTGCGTGACCTGGTCGCCGACGACGACTCCCTGCGGTGGGACATCGCCACGGCGGCCCAGCGCGTCGGCGTGAGCCCGCACACGCTGCGGTACTACGAGCGCATCGGTCTGGTCACCGTTCCCCGCAATCCGGCCGGGCACCGTGCGTACGATGCGGCGGCCGTGCGGCGGCTGGTGTTCCTGACCCGGATGCGGACCTCGGGGATGCCGATCAGTGACCTGCGGCAGTACATCGAGCTCGTGGACCGTGGCGACGTCACCATCCCGGATCGCCTCGACCTGATGCTGGAGCATCGCGACACGCTGCGGGCGCAGATCGCGCAGCTGCAACTGGCCTTGGCGGCCACCGAATACAAGATCGCAACGTACGGGGGAGCAACCCAACCATGAGCGAACCAGCCATCAGCAGCCCAGCCATGAACAGCGCACAGCACGACGTCACCAGCACCGACAACCTGGACCGGCGCCGGCACGGCCTTGACGTCCTCGCCCGCATCGACGGCGACGCAGGCACCTCGGTGATCAACTCGCTGGCCGACGTCTCGCCGGCTCTGGGTCATCACGTCGCGGCGTTCGCGTTCGGCGACATCTACGACCGGCCAGGCCTCGACCCCCGGTCCCGGCAGCTGGTGACCATCGGCGTGCTCACCGCCCTCGGCGGCTGCGAACCCCAGCTCAAGGTGCACGTGGGCGCGGCACTCAACGTCGGGCTGAGCCCGGACGAGATCGTCGAGGCGATGCTGCACGCCGCCGTCTACGCGGGATTCCCGCGAGCATTGAACGCGACCTTCGCCGCGAAAGAGGTCTTCGAGAACCGCGGAGTGCACACGACTCAGGCCCCCTGAACCCCGGCGGCTGCCGAAACCGCCGGGGACGCGGGTCAGAAGAACGTCGGCTCGCGCGCGCTCCGCGCGCCCGTCGCGCTTCTTGCTTGGGTACGGGATCAGCGCACCGCGAAGCCTCAGCCGGGCGAAGCGCCAGAGCGGAAGGTCGCGGCGGTTCGTGTCCACCCATGGCTCACGTCGGGTCACTGCCGGGCGGCCTGGCAGAGCTGGTCCATCATGGAGGCATGACGCGGAACCCGCTCCTGCCCGTGCTCGCCGGCTCCCGGGCAGTGCTGGTCGGCCGTGACGTCCCGGAGCCGGACGCCGACTACCGCTTCGGCCGTGGCTGGGAGTCGGCCGAGGTAGGGACGAAGCGATTCAGTCAGGTCCTGGTCTCGCCGGTCCACCAGGCCTTCGAGATGACGGGGGTCGTGGAACTGGTCGGTGATTCGCCTCCGGCCGAGGTGATCGAGGCGGTGTGCCGGGCTGCCGCGGAGGTCTCCGACACCCTGCTGTTCTTCTACGCCGCAACCGGCCCGGTCGGCGACCAGTCCGAGCTGGCGACGGTCGCGGAGATCATGCGTGGCAGCGCTGCCACGCGGCTGGTGGTGCTGCTGGACTGCCCGGACATCAGTACCGCGGCGTCGCATTTCCTCCTCCTGGCCGACACCGAGCCGGACCGGGTGTCGCTGCTGGCGGGCGGGCGGAGCATGCTGTTCAGCAGCGAGATCGACCCGTTGACCAGCAATCTCACCGAGGTGATCGCGGCCGGGGTCGAAGGCGGCTCGGAGGCGCTGGACCTGTTCTCCCTCGGTAACGCGGTGCGGGCCAAGTACACCGAGTTGCGGGAGGCGGTCGAGAACGAGTGGATCCCGGGTGAGAAGAGTCTGATCTGCTACGCGGGCAAGCGGGTGGCGCTCGGCATCAACCTGGCGTCGCCACCGAGCGGGGAGGAGCCGCTACGCCGCGAAGTGGCCCGCAGCGTCGGCCCACGCGGACCATGGAATTTCAGGAACGACGCTGTCGTCATGAACGCCGTGAGCGCGCTCACCGAAGTGATCCGGGCGGCGGCGCCTGCCTCATGGACGCCGAAGGAGGGCACCGAGCCGGAGGACGTCGCCGTCAAGGAGCCGACGGCGGAGAACGAGGCGCCGGGCCGCTACGTGTGGGTCGTACCCGGGGCCCGTCGTCTGAAGGTGTTCCGCGGTGGCGGCAACGTTCCGTGGACGTCCGCGTGGACCTTCCCTGATGACCCACGGCTGTTCGACGCCGACACGCGTGAGCTGATAGTGCGCCAGCTGCACGTGGACGGGATGATCCCGGCACCTGGCTTCTCCGCGACAGCGGCCGTACACGTCCTGTTCCCGTCGAGGCAGTCGAGCATCGAGGCCGAACTGCGGGCACTGATCGCGCTGCGGGTTCCTGGTTGGACGGCGACCGCGGCCAGCGACTCGGTCGGAGCTCGCTGGAGGGTACAGGACCCCGAGGATCAGGGCCGGTCCATCAGCATCGAGACGGAGCCGGGAGGCGGGGGCGGCGACGTGACCGTGATCGGGAGGACCGCACTCGGGGTGGAGCAGCGGATCCTGCTGCCTCACAAGTTGAGCAGACCCAGCGGGTTTCATACCGTGCCCCTCGGGGAGGCGGTCGAGGCCTTGACCGTGATGGGGGTCCTGCCGGTTGTGGCGCAATGGGGCGTTGCCCGATGACCGCCGAGCGGGAGGCGTTCGATGCCCTGCGGCCAGCGGCTGCTCAGCCTTGTGGGCTTCGTTTCGTTGGTGGGCGCGAGCGGCGATCGAGGGTAGGCCGATGGACCGCCGCTCGGGGGCGGGCAATTTCCACCAGTCGGCACTCCCGAGCACCTTTTCCAAGAAGCGCTCCGCTTCGCAGTCGCTCCGTTCCTGAGCTGAACCGGGCGGCTGCGAACCGCTGTTGGGTACGAGAACCGGCGCGCCGCTCGCGACCACGTAGCTGCCCACCCGGGGGCGCGGCGTGTGCGAAGGCTTACCGTGTCCTCAGTCGTTTCTATTCATAACCGGCCGACGCAGGCCCGCGATCACTGGCGGGGCTGGATCGGCCGTTTCTACACGGTCGGTGAACGGCTGGGGCAGGGTGGATCAGTGGCACCGGCAGCCGAGGACTACTCGTGGCTCGTGGAGACTCAGACGCTCGGTTTCAGCTTCAATCTGGCTCTGGTGCGTGGGCTCGCACCGGACGACGTCATCGCTCAACTGGGCGGCCCGGACCCGGTGGACATCATCGGAACGGCGTTGCTGGAACCGGCCGCCGGCCTGGCGATTTCGCTGCCGGACCCGGATACCTTCGACGCCACCGTGACAACAGGGCTAACGTTCGTCGCGGCCGCTCGCGTCGGTTCCTGGACGCTGATCGTAGAACCGCTCGGGTCTCTGTGCGCCATCCCGGCCGTCGCCCGGATGCTGTCGACCAGCGGTGAGATGGTCTGCTTCGACTACCACGAGCACGGCACATCCCGCTTCTCCTGGTCGCGTGACGGCGACATGCTGGTCGTACTCGAACCCGAATCCCCGGCGTTACGGGAGGGCAGCAGTCCGGATCAGCTCAACGACACGCTCACCCAGCTCGGCTTCACGGTGGAACGAAGCGACGACGTGCCGTATGACCGCCTGTATGGGCAGCGGACACTGGCGCTGATGGAGTGCCTGACCGGCGTGCGGATCACGCCCGAGCTGTTGGACAGCACGGCCTACCGATGTGCCGCCGTTCCCGGGCCGAGTGGCTGGGGCTCAGGCGCGCTCGATCCGTCGGCGGCCGGATCGTTTCTGATCGAGTTGCGGGAGCTGCTGGCGGATTATGCCGACGACCCGGCGGACCACAACAACCCGGACCGCTTCGCATGGTTCGAGATGGGCGTCACCGACAAACGAGTCAGAGCGACCGGGCACTACGGCCTCCAACTGTTCACCGCGGATCCCGCCTTCCTGCGAGCGGTCGCTCATGCTTCGCCCGAACTGCACCACCGATTGATCCGATGGCTTCGTGACCAGCCCTTCGCGGAGGCCGGGATCTTGAACGAACCCTGGTTCGCACCTGTCCGGAACGCCCTGCACCGCGGCGCTCCGATCCCCAAGGCGGAACTACGAAAGGCCGAACAGCACCTCGACTCGTCGAGCCCGGACGATCGCCGTGAGGGCCCCGGCCGGCGGGCCTTCCGGTCGCTTCGATTCCAGCCCGGCAGGAGCATCGACCCGGGCGCGATGACCTGCATCCTGATGTCCCAGTTGGCAGGGTTCCGCAGCACCGGTATCGCCGAGATCGTACCCGCCGTTCGGCAGGCTTTTCCGGAGCTCGCCGACGTCGAGATCCCCGAACAACCACCGGAACGGGACCGAGCGCGCCGCTGGCGCGAGACCCGCGAGCACGTGCGCGAGCAGCAACGAAACGGGACGTAGGCAGCCGACTGGGGCAGCCGAGGACCCGGCAACGATCGGCTCACTCTAAGATCCGTCCAATCAAGATTGTGAATACAAGGGCTTCCCTCCAGCCGGAGACGTACCACCTCGGCGGTGGACATGCCCATGTGATCAGGCCGAGGACCTTGATCTCTGTTGGGTCAGGGGCTTGCGCACTAAAACCCATCCGCTCGATCGTTCTCGAAGGAATAGGCTCGGGTACGCCGGAGTTACTGCTCGCCATGACGACTTTCGGAATCATCGGGGCTGGGCACATCGGGAGCCAGGTCGCTCGAGCAGTGATCGCTTTGGGAAACGACGTGGTGATCGCGAATTCGCGTGGACCCGAGACGCTCACCGCCCTGATCGACGACCTCGGCCCGTCCGCGCGGGCGGCGACGGCGCAGGAGGCCGCTGCTGCCGGTGACGTGGTGGTCGTCACCGTGCCCTTCGGTAAGTACAAGGACGTTCCCGTCGAGCCGCTGGCCGGGAAGATCGTGCTCGACACCAACAACTACTACTGGGAGCGCGACGGCCGCTTCGGGGAACTCGACCGCGGCGAGGCAACCACCTCGGGCCTGCTGCAACAGCACCTGCCTGATGCCAAGGTGGTCAAGGCGTTCAACCACATCACCGCCGTCGACATCACCACCACCGGCTCCCCGGCCGGTACGCACGGACGGCGCGCACTCGTGGTGTCCTCGGATCATCCCGACGCTGTCGCCTTCGCCACTGACCTCTACGACCGGATCGGTTTCGATACGGTCGACGTAAGCCCTCTGAGCGAGTCGTGGCGGGTCGAGCGCGACCGTCCGGCGTATGTCTCCCGGCAGGACAAGGCCGAGCTCGAAGCGAACCTGGCGAAGGCTCCACGCACGATCTGACCCACGAGGGTTCCGCCGCACGACCCGCCGGTGTGGTGCAGCGGAACCCTCACTCGCCGGGCTGGATGCACCGACCCGGTCGCTCCACAGCGAACCGGACCAGCCTTCCGGTACGCGGCGTCGTCGGCCACCAGGGCGGAGGGCGCGGGCCCCGCGTGATGGAACAGCGTGAGGCTGATCACCACCTCGACGCTGGTGGGGTGGTCGGTGCGGCGTTGCTCCCAAACCGGTGATCGGGGCGGGGAGCAGGCGGGGTTGAAATCGGCAGCGTCGAGCAGCGCTGAACGGCGTTCGGTAGCGTTGGGCGACGGCGGCTGAGCAGGCCGAAGCTGCGTTTTTGCTGTTCAGCGGCTTGGTCGGGCTACGTTCACACAGGAGTGGTCGCAGGATTCGTGGGTCAAGGTCGGATCTGGTAGTCGATGTCCCGACCCCCGGTGGGCGGCCTTGTCAGGTGAGGTGGCCGATGAGGCCGGGGCGGGAACTCGATTAGATCACGCTGAGCGCGTGCGGATCGATGCTCCATGCGGCGGCGACTCGCATGACGTCGTCCTGGTCGGGCCACCTGCCGCCCGGTTCGGTCACGGAGGCCCGCACCTAGCCCGTCCTGTCGTTCCGCGATCATGAACCTCATGGAGGGTCAGCAGGCGCCGCGGTCGGTCGAGGGTGGGGCGAAGGTCGTCACGCTCTGCGGATCGATCAAGTTTGAGGCTGAGTTCGCGCAGGTCAATCAGCGGCTCACGATGGAAGGTTGCGTCGTGATCAGCCTCGGGATGTTCAGCCTTCCCGATCTGCCGGGCTACGACTGGGCAGTCGACAGCGAGGACCTGAAGGGGCGCCTTGGCCGCGTTCACTTCCAGAAGATTCGCATGGCTGACGAGGTGTACATCGTGGATCCGGGCGGCTACGTCGGTGAGTCGACCCGGCGGGAGATCGCCTACGCGGAGGCGCTCGGCAAGCCGGTTCGGTATCTGAGTCGCGAGCGCTGAACGCGACCTTGACGCATTCCGTTATGGGAATATGATGGCTGGCATGGCACGAGCAGCGACGACCTCGGACGCGTTCAACGCGATCGCCGAGCCTCAGCGGCGGGACATTCTGGCGCTGTTGCGGGCGGGTGAGTGGCCGGTCACTGACCTGGCGCAGGAGCTGGGGATGAGCCAGCCCCGGGCGTCGAAGCACCTGCGGGTGCTCCGGGAAGTCGGGCTGGTCCGGGTCCGGGAGGTGGGCAAGCAGCGCCTCTACGGCCTGGACGCCCAGGGGCTGCGGCCGATTCACGAGTGGGTCGGCGGGTTCGAGCGGTTCTGGAACGGGAGTTTCGACCGCCTGGAAACCTACGTGCAGGACCTCAAGCAGACGCAGCAGCAGGAGGATTAGGGCGATGCCAGAAACACGGACAGCCGACCGGGAGGTGGTGATCTCCCGGGTCATCGACGCGCCTCGGGAGCTGGTGTTCGCAGCGTTCACCGAGGTCCGGCACCTGTCTCAGTGGTGGGGTCCGGAGGGATTCTCCACCACCACGCGGTCCTTCGCATTCCACGCCGGTGGTGTCTGGGACTTCGTGATGCACGGGCCGGACGGCACGGACTACGCCGAGTGGATCACCTGGACCGAGATCGTCGTGCCGGAGCGGATCGCGCTGCTGCACGGTGAGTCCCGCGACGATCCGAACGCCTTCGTGTCGGTCCTGACCTTCGAGGTGGAGGGCGCGGCGACCCGGATCGTGATGCGCACGGTGTTCCCCACCAAGGAACTGCGCGACGAAGCGGTCGAGAAATACCACGCGATCGAGGGCGGACAGCAGACTCTCGGCAACCTGGCCGCCTACGTCGAGGAGATCAACTGATGGCCGGCAAGGTGTTCTTCAGCGTCTCGATGTCGCTGGACGGCTTCATCGCGCCGTCGTCGCCCGAGGAGCTGATGGGCAAGCAGTGGATGGAACTGCAGGGGTGGGTGTTCCCGCAGCGGTTCTTCCGGGAAAACCTGAAGTTCGGCGGCGGGGGAGGCGAGGAGGGGCGCGACAACGACATCCTGCGGGAGACGTTCGAGCGCACCGGCGCGAGCGTGATGGGCAAGCGCATGTTCGACGCCGGCGAGCACGCCTGGCCGGAGGACGCGCCGTTCCACACGCCGGTCTTCGTGGTGACACAGACAAAGCGAGACCCTTGGGTACGCGCGGGTGGCACCACTTTCCACTTCGTCAACGACGGCATCGAGGCCGCACTCGACCAGGCCCGCCAGGCCGCCGGCGACCGCGACGTGCGCATCGCGGGTGGCGGCGAGACGATCCTTTCGTCAGTGAACGCCGGGCTGGTCGACGAGTTCACGATCGCGCTGTCGCCCGTGCTGTTCGGCGCGGGTGTCCGGTTGTTCGAGGGTGTGGACGCGTCCAGGGTCGCACTGGAGCAGGTTCGCTCGGAGGCGTCGGACCGGGTCACCCACCTCACCTATGTCGTGCGCGCGAGGTAGGCGCTCTTTGGGCGTACCCAGAAGGGTTTTAATCGGGGTTGCCGATCAGCAGTTGGTAGACGCCGGTGATGTCCAGGACCTGGCGGACGCTGGGGCTCGCGCCGGTGATGGTGAACGACTTGCCGGTGCGATGGCAGTGGTTGAGGGCGGCGACGAGCGCGCCCAGAGCCGCGGAGTCGAGGAAGATCACCGCGGACAGGTCGGCGACGACGGCTTCGGCGGTGGGCTGGTCGAGTTGATCGATCAGGGTGAGGCGGAGTTCGTCGGCCGCGGCGAGATCGAGTTCGCCGCCGAGGGCCACGATGCGGGTGGTGCCTTCGTCGTGCAGACGGCTCGACCACAGGGGTGTTTCGGCCATGCTGTTCCTGACGTCGTGGATCACGCGCTCGGCCTGCTGGCACCGCGACGCCTGGTGGAGCTCTATGGGTCTTCAGCTCTGCTTCTTGCCCTGCCGGGGCCGAGTGCAAACGGCGTCAGCGCGGAACACGCAGGGCGAGCAGGGCCACGTCGTCCTCGTGGTTGTCGCCGGCGAGGCGGGTCAGAGTCTCGTCGAGCAGGTCGGGGAGTGGCGCGGTGGCCAGGCCGCGCAGGACCCGGTGCAGTTCGCGTTTACGGACGTCGATGACATCGGTACGGGTCTCGATCAGGCCGTCGGTGTAGAACAGCACCGTCGAACCCCGTGGAAGCGTGCGGGTGTGATCGTTGCGTGAGGTGTGGTGGCGTACGCCGAGGAGCATGTCGCGGCCGGTCAGCGGGGTCACCGTGCCGTCGAGTTCGATCAGTACCGGCGTGGGGTGCCCGGCGTTGGCCCATTGCAGGCGGTACCCGGCGGCGTCCGGTTCGACGTACGCGAGCACCGCGGTGGTGGGGAAGTGGTCGTCGAGGATCCGCATGGCGTTGTCGAGGCGGCGCAGCAGCGCGGACGGCGGTTCCTGCCGGTCGATGATGTAGGCACGCAGCATGCTGCGCAGCTGTCCCATCCGGCCGGCGGCGCGCATGTCGTGTCCGGCGACGTCGCCGACGACAAGCGCGAAATGCTCGTCCTTCACGCGGACGACGTCGTACCAGTCGCCGCCGACGTGCTCGCCGCGGGTGGCCGGGGCATATCGGGCGGCCAGTTCGAACGGCGCCGCCTCCGGCAGGTCGCTGAGCATGGCCTGTTGCAGCAGGGTGGCGACCTGTTCCCGGGAGAACAGGTAGTCGGCGCGCAGCAGGGCCTGTGCGACGTAACCGGCGAGGGCGGCGAGCACCGTGCGTTCCGCGTCGTCGAGGGGATAGGGCTGTTTCCAGGCGAAGGTGAGCGTGCCGATCGGGCCGGCCGGCCCGGGCAGCGGCACGCTGACGGCGGCCTGCCAGCCCATCTCCTGGTACGTCGCCTCGGTCGGGCTGAGCGGGGAAACCCCGACGTAGTCCGGGTCCAGGGTGCCGGTGACCAGGGTACGGACGATGTCCACGACGTCGGCGACCGTGGTGGTGTTCGCCAGGGCGACGCTGGCGCGCAGCAGCAGCTGGCTGCGGTCGAAAGCGGCGCCGGTGGCGCCTTCCCGGTCGCCGGCCGCGACGGTGGCGATGCGCAGCCGCAGACTGTCCGAGCAGGTTGCCGCCAGGTCGGCGAGCAGGTCGAGCTCGCCGGTCGTCCACTGCCTCGGCGAGGTGTCGATGGCGCACAGGGATCCGAGCAGGTGACCGTCGGCGTCGGTCAGCGGCATGCCGGCGTACCCGACCACGCCCAGCTCGGTGACGGCGAGGTTCCCGGCGGCGCGCGGGTCGGTGCGGGCGTCGGTGATCACCAGGGGTACGCCGCTGGTGACGACGTGCTGGCAGAACGAGTGCGACAGCGGCGTCCATCGTTGCTGCTGCCAGGGTTCGGCCAGCCCGCACGCCCCGGGGAACACCTGCTGGACGTCGTCGACCAGCGACACCAGCGCGACGGGGACGCCGAGAGTCCGCTGAACGATGCTCGCGAACCGGTCGAACGCGGGGTCGGGCTTTGCTTGCAGGCCGGTCCGGCGCAGAGCGTGCAGGGGGATGTGGTCACCAGACGTCTGCACTCAGTCCCCTTACGCCGTACCTTCTCGCCTGTGACGGTAGGGCATTTCCCGGAACCCCCGGTTTTTACGCGGCCTCCGTGTCGTTCGCTTGTCTCTTAAGTTACCCATGAGTAGCATCGGGCTGGTTCAACCCGCGCAAACACCCCGGAGCCGTCGATGCCTACCCTCGATCGTCAGAACGATGTCTTCATCCTCGACCTCGGGGACGGCGAGAACCGGTTCCACCCCGACTGGATCGCGTCGGTGAACGCGGCCCTCGACGAGGTCGAGAAGGCGCCGAACCCGTCCGCCCTGGTGACCGCGGCGACCGGCAAGTTCTTCTCCAACGGCCTGGACCTGGCCTGGCTGGGTGTCAACGGCGACCAGTACGACGCCTACGTGATCAGCGTCCACGACCTGTTCGCCCGGTTCCTGGCACTGCCGGTGGTGACCGTGGCGGCGCTGCAGGGTCACACGTTCGCGGCCGGAGCGATGCTGTCGCTGGCCCACGACTTCCGGGTGATGCGCGCCGACCGCGGTTTCTGGTGCCTGCCGGAGGCGGACATCGGCATCCCGTTCACCCGGGCGATGTCCGCGCTGATCCAGGCCCGTCTGTCCCCGGCGACCGCCCACGAGTCGATGGTCACCGCCCGCCGGTACTCGGGGTCGGACGCGGCCGCCGCCGCGATCGTCGACAGGGCGGTCGGCGAGGACGAGGTGCGGTCGGCCGCGATCGAGATCGCGGCGGCGCAGGCCGGCAAGGCCGGCTCGGTGCTCGGCACGATCAAGGCCCGGATGTACGCCCCGGCGCTGGAGTTGCTGCGCGACACCGACAACCCGCTGGCGTGACATAGCGAATTCGGGCCTACACCCGCTGCGGGCGTGGTCACATCCACAGTGGGTGTAGGCCCGAAAAGCCATATAGGCCTAGGCCGGGACGGCCGGCGCGCGGAGGCCGGCGAGGACGAGGGCGGCCAGCTTGCCGATGATGCGGGCGCCGCCCGGCGCCGGCAGCCGGTGCAGCGAGGCGAGCGCGAGCAGCCCGGCTCGGACGTCGTCGGCGTCGACGCCCTCGCGGAGCACTCCGGCCGACCGGGCGCGGCTGACCAGGATGTTCAGCGCCTCGGAGTGTTCCTGACGTTCCTTCGGAAAGGCGTCGCCCGACCCCAGCAGCGCCTCGTTGAGCGCCCGGTCGTGGATCTGCCGGTCGGCGAACGTGAGGATCGTGCCGGCCAGGGCACGCCACGGGTCCGGGTCGTCGAGGGCCGCGCGTACCTGCTGGTTGCAGGCCTCGACGCGTTCGGCGAGCACCGCCGTGATCAGCTCGGTGCGTGACGGGAAGTGCCGGTACAGGGTTGCCACGCCGATTCCCGCCCGCCGGGCGATCTCCCGCATGGGTGCGTCCAGCCCGGCGTCGGCGAACGTCTCGCGCGCCGCGGCAAGGACCCGTTCGCGGTTGGAACGGGCATCGGAACGCTGGTTCTGAGACATCTGCTGCCGCTGTCCTTCTCACTTCGACGCTCGGCGGAACACCCGCTCCGTTTCCGGCTTACGGTACGACGCAGCCACGTCAAGGAGCGTTCGATGTTCGCAGTACGGTTCGAGGAATTCGGTGACCCGCGGGTCCTTGCGCTCGGTACGGCGCCCGCGCCGCGGCCGGAGCCGGGCCAGATCCGGGTACGCGTGCGCGCCGCCGGCGTCTCACCGGCCGATGCGGCCCTCCGGTCGGGTCGTACGCCGATGAGCGCCCGCCTGACACTGCCGCACATCCCTGGTGTCGACGCGGCCGGTGTCGTCGACGAGATCGGTGACGGCGTCGGCGGGGTGGCCGCCGGCGACGAGGTCTTCGGCGTGGTGGATCTGGCGAAGCTCGGCGGCGCCAGCGCGGAGTTCGCGGTGCTACACCTGTGGGCCGACAAGCCGGCCGGCATGCCGTGGGAGCAGGCGGGTGCGGCCGGTTCCAGCGTCGAGACGGCCACCCGGGCTCTCGACCTGCTGGATCTGGAGCCGGGGATGACACTGCTGATCGACGGTGCCGCGGGTGGTGTCGGCAGCGTCGCCGTCCAGCTGGCCGTGGCTCGCGGCGTCCGTGTCGTCGGTACCGCTCGTGCGGCCAACCACGACTTCCTGGCGAGGCTCGGGGCGGCGCCGATCACCTACGGTCCGGGACTCGCCGGCCGGGTCACCGGGCGGGTGGACCGGGCTCTGGACGTTGCCGGGGCCGGATCGGTGCCCGAGCTGATCGGGCTGACCGGCGACCCGGGCGCAGTGCTCACCCTGGCCGACTTCACCGCTCGTGAGCTGGGCGTTCGTCTGTCGATGGGGCAGCTCGCCGGTGAGCCCGACGGCGGACACGGCCTGGCGGTGGCCGCCGACCTGTTCACACGGGGCCGGTTCACCGTTCCGATCGACGCCGCCTTCCCGCTGGCGAAGGCGGCCGACGCCCACGAGCTGGCGGAGCAGGGATCCCGTCGCGGCAAGATCGTGTTGACGGTGGACTCTGTCCGGCGTGCCCGCACGGGTTCGCGCCTTTAATCAGAGGCGCGGGGGCGATCTTGGCGGTTACCGTGGCGGCGACCGGAGAGACCGGGGAGGGAAGTGTCATGGAGCGCGTCAACGACCGTCTGATCAACTGGGCCAGCCTGATCGAGGAGGGCACCCTGGCTCAAGCCCGAACCGCGTCGACGCTGCCGTTCATCTTTCCGCACATCGCACTGATGCCCGATGCGCACCTCGGTAAGGGCGCGACCGTCGGTTCGGTCATCCCGACGCTCGGGGCGATCATCCCGGCGGCGGTCGGCGTGGACATCGGCTGTGGCATGGCGGCGGTGCGGACCCAGTACCACCGCGATGATCTCGGGCCGAAGCTGGCCGATCTGCGTACCGCGATCGAGCGGGCCGTGCCGCTCTCGGCGGGCTCGTACAACACGGTGCTCACCGAGACGGCCGCGCGCCGGGTCGAGGAGCTGACCGTCAAGGCGGACAAGGCCGGTTTTGATCCGGGACGGTACGCGGGGAACTGGACGCTGCAGCTCGGCACGCTGGGCAGCGGTAACCACTTCATCGAGGTGACCGCGGACGAGAAAGGCGCGGTGTGGCTGTTCCTGCACTCCGGGTCGCGCGGCGTCGGCAACAAGATCGCCACGCATCATATCAAGGTGGCGCAGGAGGCGATGAAGCGCTGGTGGATCAGCCTGCCAGACCCGGATCTCGCGTACCTGGCCGAGGGTACCGAGGAGTTCTGGCGTTACATCCGTGAGCTGCGGTGGGCGCAGGACTTCGCCCTGGCGAACCGGGACGAGATGATGGACCGGGTGATCGACTGCTTCGCCGCGTTCGTCGGCGGGCCGGTCCGCGAGCTCGAGCGGGTGCAGTGCCACCACAACTACACGGAGCAGGAGACCCACTTCGGCAAGAAGGTGTGGCTCTCCCGTAAGGGCGCGATCAACGCGGAGAAGGGCCGGCCGGGCCTGATCCCGGGTTCGATGGGTGACGCGTCGTACGTGGTGGTCGGCAAGGGTGACCCGGTTGCGCTGAACTCGTCGCCGCACGGCGCCGGGCGTAACTACTCGCGGTCGAAGGCCCGCAAGACCTTCACCCGCGAGCAGCTGCGCGAGGCGATGAAGGGCATCGAGTACCGCGACACCGACGCGTTCCTCGACGAGATCCCGCAGGCGTACAAGCCGATCGACGTGGTGATGAACGACGCCGGCTCGCTCGTCGAGATCCGGCACACGCTGCGCCAGATCGTCAACGTCAAGGGCGACTGACGCCGGCCGGGGACATCGTGGAGGCTGCGTGAGTTTCCCGGATCCTGTGCCGCATCGCCGGTCTCTGTGAGCGTTTCCCCTCCGGCTCGGCCGGAACTCGAAGGGCGGCGGTCTCCGCCTCCATGCTCTGCATCGTCACACCGACGCTGTAGCGCCCCTGGAGGCGAAATGCCCATCGATGAAATTCTCACTCTTGTGGCCGGCGTGCTCAGCATCGTCGCCAATGCCGGGCGGATCGGCGGTCTGGTAGCCGCCGCCGCCCGGCGATGGCGGGGCCGGGCCGGCGACGACGGTCAGGACCAGCCGCCTCGCCGGCCGTAGATCAGCTTCCGATGTGCCCAGAGCTGATCCCGTGCGCGGAGGGTGTCCATGTCGAAACGTCCGGTGCGGAGCATCTCGATGCCGAACTGGCTGACCCCGAAGTGCAGGCTGCGGTGGTACTGGAAATGCCACCACTCGGCGCACAGATAATCCGCCGGGAATCCGGGGCGGGGGCCGATCGGGGCGAACCCGTGCCCCGCCGCCGCAGCCGTGAAGTCGACGACGCGGGCGGTGACCCGTACCGATGTGGTCGCCGCCCCCTCGTGCACCACCGCGTCGAGGGTGCGGGGCCGGCCCCGCGCGGTCCTGGCCCAGACCCGCCACTCACCCGGCTGCTCGGTCACGAGGTACGGGTCCGTGTGCGGGTCCCGCATCCCGTCGGCGATCCACAGGTCGAAGGCCAGGCCCGCGTAGTGCATGGACGCCGCGGACCGGCCTGAGGTGACCGGGGCGTCCGGCCGGCGCACCCCGCCGGCCGTCGTGACGATCGCGCCCGCCGACACCATCTCGTCCCGCAGCGCGCGGAACGCGTGGGCGGCGTCGGCGCGGAGCCAGAGCGCGTCATGGCCGTGCGAGCCGGACGGCGAGACACGGACGTCGACCTCGGATCGGACGATCGGCACCAGGTCCCTGTCGTCCGCTGCACCCAGGTGCAGCTCCCAGAGCGTGTCCGCGCAGGCGATCCCGTCCGTGCGAAGCTCGCCGATGCCGCGCTGGAAGACCGATACCGCGTCCAGGACGTCGCGCGTCGTCGGGCCGGAGACCGTGATCCCGTTCTTCTCGACGAGCCGGCGGAGCGATTCGGCGTAGGCCCGCTCGTGCCTTCTCAGCACCGGCTCGTCGACCCCGAGATAGGCACAGAGCCCGGAATAGGTGCCGTCCCCGGCTTCACGAGCCGTCACGCCACACCGGCCGGCGCCGAGCCGACGAGCTCCCGAACCGCCGCGGTGGCCGGATGTGTGCCCGGCAGGTCACCGAGGTACCACAGCGCATTGCGCAGCTCCCGCCGATAGCGCTCCTTCCGGTCCCGGTGGATCAGCCGCGCGCAGACACCGGCGAGCTGCAGCAGCCGATGCGCGGCGGCCACGTGGATCCGGCTGACGAAGAGCTCCGGCGAATCGGGGGTCAGACCGGCTCGCCGCCAGATGCCGAAGGCCTCGTCCAGAAGGGCACGGCGAGCCGAGGAGGGTCTGCGGACGGCCGGATCGAACACGAACGTCGCGAGGTCGATCGAGGCCGGCCCGACCATCGCATCCTGGAAATCGATCACCCCGAGCCGGCCGTCCAGCCCGACGATCAGGTTGCCGGCGTGGAAGTCGTTGTGCTGGAAGCACGCGGGCTGCCCGGCCAGCTCCGCGGCCAGCGCCCTGACGACCGGCTCGCCGGACGGCAGGAACCACTCGAGGAACGGTTCCAGCGCGACGGACAACTCCACCGCGCCCCGGCGGGGGAGATCGGGCGCCGCGCCGAGGGGAAGGGCGTTCATCGTCGCCAGAATCGTCAGGGCCGATCGCGCGACTCCGGGACACTCGCCCGCGGCGAAAAGATCATCGAGCCGGGTACGACCGAGATCGGACTGCAGCATCACTCCGGCTGACCGGTCGTACGCCAGCACGGCGGGCACCGGAAGACCCGCCGTGCAGAGCCAGTCCCGGATCGTGCCGAAGCGCAGCGCCCCGGCCTGGCCGCCGGCCGGATCGAGGACACAGCAGATGATCGACCCGCGATCGGTCGACGCGCGCAGGTAGCGCCGTGTCCCCGCGCCGGACGGGATGCTCTCCAGGGCGGCGACGCGGTAACCGTGACGCGTGAGGCAGGCCCTGGCGCGCGCGGCTGTCGCCGTTACGCCGGCACCCATGCATGCCCCTCCTTCTTGTGGCAGCTCGAACAGCCCGGCACGACCGCGCGGGTCTCGGCCGTGACGCGGCGACGCAGGTCGCGCGCCCGGTCGAGCACTGCCATCACGCCCTCGTCCACGACCGAGCCGAGCCGCGTTCCCTTGCGGAGCAGGCAGGTCCAGGCGTAGCCGTCGACGTCGATGGCGAGCACGTTGCCCAGCCAGAAACACGGTCCGCGCGGTATCGCGAGCGGCTGGTGCCCGATGACCGCGCCGTCGAGGTCGACGGGTTTCTCCACCACGTGGCTGTCGACCCGTTCGGTGATTCTGACGAATCGTTCGTCGTACGATTCCGGGTCGACGCCAAGATCGAGTTGGTAAATGCCGATGAAGGGCGTTGCGCGCCCGTTTCTCGCGTCGAGCAGCGCCTCCGCGCCACGCAGCGCTTTCGGCCAGGCGCCGGCGCCGCGATTCTTCTCGAACGAGTCGCGATCGCCGCCGTCCAGCGACATCATCACCCGCTGGCCGGGGTGAGAATCGATGATCGCGGGTGCGTTCCGGTCCGTGATGATGGTGGCGTTCGTGTGCCACTCGACCGGCCAGGGGTGGCGCGTGAGGGCCGACAGCATCGCCGCGAGACGGGGATTGCTCGCGGGCTCACCCCTCCAGTTGAGATGGAACTTCATCACCTCGACGGGCGCGGCCCGGACCGCGTCGACGATCGCGGAAAACAGATTCATCCGCATGAAAGAGGCGGATCGCATCGGAGTCGTATAACAGAGTTGGCAGGAGAGATTGCATGTCGCCGAACTGTCGAGCCAGATCCAGACAGGTGTTCTTGCGAACGTCGCGCTCACATTCCTCGCCCCACGTCGTCAGATACAAGATCATGAATAGCTCCGACCGCGGACATCGGCAATCTAACATGGAGAAGGGTCGATGCGGAATGATCTTGATAGCGTGGATGAGGTGAGCCAGCCATCGGCCGATGACGTGCACCGGCTGCTCAATGCCTTCCGGTCGACTCTGGACGGGACGTGCTCGGCGAGCACCAAGGCGGTCCCCGCGGCGCTGGCCGGTCATGTCGTCGATCCGGAGACCGGGATTCGCCGGCCGCTGGGGCAGACACGGCAGCTGCTTCTCGGCCAGGTCGACCGCGCGTTCGATCTGACGCCCCTCGAACGCACCGTTGTGTCGCTGAGTTACGGCCTGCACCTTCTGCGGATGCCCGCGACCCACGAGACGGGCCCGAGCATGGCAACGCTGCTGCCCGCGCCGGCGGCGAGTACCGGCCGGCCCCGGACCAGCGATCCGCACCTGCTCGGGGTCAACGGCGTCCGGCACTGCCGGAGCAAGGCGCTCGCGAAGCTCGCCGCCGTCTGGACGCCCGAGCCCGGCCCGGAACCGGTGGTGCCCGCGGTGGAGCCGGCGGCGACGAAGGCGGCCTGGTTCCGGCACGCCACCACCCGGCTGGACGAGGCGGACAGGTTCGCGCTGGTGCTCAACGCGCTGCGGTCGGCCCGCCGCACCTGCGGCTCAGTGCCCGAGATCCGCGACGAGCTCTGGCTCGACCTCGACTGGTGGGAGTTCCGCAACGCCCGGTCGCGTCTGGGTGTCGCGCTGGGGCGACCGGACCGGCCGGTCAATCAGGTCCGGCTGGCCCGCGCCGAGGCGAGGATGAGCATCGCGCTGTGGGATCTGCTGGCGGGGGTACGCGAGACGGCCGCACGGAACACCGGATCACTGACGTCGCTCGTCGTGCCGAGCCGGTTCGTCAGTGACATCGTCGGACTCGACTCGCCGGTGGAGGCCGCGCGGTCGGCCATCGTCAGCCTGGAACAGCAGGGGCTGCGCGGCGTGACCGACCCGGATCTCGCGCTGCTCGTCGCGTGGCTGGAGCCGACCCTCCCCGACGAGCTGGACGCCGAGTGGTGCGGCCGGGCAGCAGCGGTGGTGACCAGGGCGGCCGCCGACCACCCCGCACTGCAGTCGATGGGTTCGAACTGGTTCGACATCGCGACAGCCCGTGGTGCGCCCGTCCGGGTGCTGGCGGAGGCGGCCCTGAACCTCTCGGTCGCCTACTCGGCCCGCCGTCGGTACGCCGAATCCGCCCACGCGTTGAACAGCTTCGCGCCGTCCGCGGGCACCGATCCCCTCACGGCGGGCCTCCTCGCGATCGGGCAGGCGGCGTGGCGCCGGCGTGCCCTCAGTGAGGTCCTCCGGTCGCACCGCACCTTCGACCTGGACCGGGCCAGGCAGATGGCGGCCGACGGGGTGCGGCACTCGCAGACGGCCGTCGAGCAGATCCGGCGAGCCGGTGCCGACGGCATCTCGGCCGAGCTGCGCGCGACCGTCCGGCTGGCCGAGGCGCTCGCCCTCGGCTCGGCGCTGCTGCACACCACCACGGTCCGGCCCGGCCGGGCGGCCGCCGCGCTCAGCGCGCGGGCGACCACACTGTTCGACACCACCGCGGACCTGGTCAGCCGGCACAGTGCCACGAACGATCTGCTCGCCTACGAACGGGCACGCTTCCAGGTCATCACCGACATCGCACATAGTCTCGAGCGGGGTGACCAGATGACTGAGTTCGGCGTTCTGTCACGGGCCAGACGACTCTAATTTCGGACGGTGGTTCGACATGCAGTACACCTTTGTTTCCAGTGCCCAACCCGGCCCACGGGAGAACGAGGATTTCGTGGTCGCGTCCGCCGACTGGGTGCTGGTCCTCGACGGGGCCACGCCACGCCGGGGAGTCGACAGCGGCTGCCGTCACGGGGTTTCGTGGGTCACCCGGCGGCTCGCGGCGCTGACCACCACCGTGTTGATGAACGAGCCGGACTGTTCGCTCGGCGACGGCCTCGCCGAGGCCATCCGGGCGCTGCGCCGATGTCACGGAC
This sequence comes from Actinoplanes lutulentus, assembly GCF_003259845.1. Lineage (GTDB taxonomy): Bacteria > Actinomycetota > Actinomycetes > Mycobacteriales > Micromonosporaceae > Actinoplanes > Actinoplanes lutulentus. The sequence goes on along the minus strand of NZ_QLMJ01000017.1, from coordinate 45,713 downwards.
CGTCGTGCGACGTCGACAATCCGGACAGTCCGTCGGCCACCGTGAGCCTGCTGAGGCACCGGGCCGATGTCGTCGACTACCTGGTGCTCGGTGACTCCCCCCTCATCCTCGAGGTGCGCGGCGAGGTCACTCCGATCGTCGACGAGCGGGTCAACCAGCTGCGCGACTACTCCGTGCAGGGTGTCCGCGCCAGCCGCAATCAACCGGACGGATTCTGGATCGCCTCGACGTGCCCGGAGGCCGCCCTCAACGCCCTCGCCGGCAGCCTGCCCGCGAGCGAGGTGAGCCGCGCCGCGGTGATGACCGACGGCGTGTCCCGGTACGTCGAACGGTTCGAGCTGGGCTCGTGGCGTGACCTTCTCGACGAGCTGTCGACGAGCGGTCCGCTGAGTGTCATCGCCCGGGTACGGGCGGCCGAGAAGGCTCTTCCGGAGTTCAGCGAACAGCCCAACGGCCGTCCGCTGAAGCGTCACGACGACGCCACTGCCGTCTACCTGGAGATAAACGGCTAGGGACGCAGGGCTGCCAGGATGCCGGCGACCTGCGCCTCGTCGGTGGTCTCCCGGCCGGAGCCGCCGGCCGGGGCGGCGGTGCCCAGGCCCACGCCGACGTTGTCCGCGACGGTGCGTTTCGCCGACGCGTGCACGGCCGGGACGCCGGCACGGACCAGGTCGGCGACGACCTCGGGACGCACGCCACCACCCGCCATGATCTCGATGCGGCCGGCGGCGGCCTCGACCAGGGACGCCAGCGCCGGCAGGGCGTCGGCCACGGAGTCGGCCCCGGCTGAGGTGAGCACTCGGCGTACCCCCAAATGGGCGAGAACGTCGAGAGCCGCCGGCGGGTCGCTGAGCGTGTCGAACGCGCGATGGAAGGTGACGTCGGCGCCGCAGGCGGCGTCAATGACCCGCTTGACCAGGTCGGCGTCGACCTGACCGGCGCGAACGCCACCGACGACGACGCCGGACGCACCGGCCGACACGGCATGCCGGACGTCGCGCACGATCAGGTCGGTCTCGTCCGGGGTGTGGTCGAAACCGCCCGGCCGGGGACGCACCAGCACGTGCACGGGCGGGATGCCGGCGGTGGACACGGCGGCCTCGATGAAGGCGAGCGAGGGTGTGAGCCCGCCGAGCGGCAGCGCGACACACAGCTCGATCCGGTCCACCGCGAGCTTGGCGGCGACCGACAGACCGTGCGTGTCCTGGACCGCGAGCTCGAAAGCGACGTCGTTCGGCTTCAGCGGAGGCTCCTGGCGTCACGGGGAAAGATCAACCGCAGTATCTCATCCGGCCGAGGCGGGGGAGGGGTCGGTGCGCCGCTGCTGTTTCGCGGCATACATGGCCGCGTCGGCCTCCTCCAGCGCCGCGGTGAAGCCCTGCTCGGGGGTGACCGAGGCCCAGCCGATGGAGGCGGTCACGCCGGCGGCCGCGAGTTCGAGATGCAGCCGGGTGGTGACGGCGTCGGCGCTGGCCCGGTCGCAGTGGGCCAGCAGCAGGCCGAACTCGTCACCGCCGAGGCGGGCGATCAGGTCGGTGTCGCGGATGACGCTTCGCGCGGCGCCGGCCGCGGCCTGCAGGTAGGTGTCGCCGGCCGCGTGACCGAGGGTGTCGTTGATCGTCTTCAACCGGTCGAGGTCGATCATCACGATCACGGTCGGGTCGGCGAGCCGCTGGTAGTGGGCCTGCCACTCGGCGATCCCGCGCTCCCAGGCGCGCCGGTTCGGCAGCCCGGTCAGCACGTCGGTGTCGGCGCTGAGCTGCTCGCGCAACAGCGCGTTGGTGGACCGGTTCTGCGCGCGGTCCGACGCCAGCGCGCCGGTGAGCAACCGGCCCAGCAGGGCGAGCAGCGGCTCCGCGTGCGCCATCCGCAGGTCACCGGTGTGGGTACGCGGATCGAGCCCGCAGATCGCGCCGAACAGCGAACCATCCGGCTCGGTGATGGCGGCGCCCGCGTAGGTGCCGATCTCCAAGGTGCTGTTGACACCGGCATTCGCGTACAGCGGGACGGCCTGGGCGTCGCGGGCGACCGCCGGCGCGCTTCCGGCGGCCATGTGCACGCAGAAGCTGTCTTCCCAGGCATGGCTCTGGCCCTGCCGTAGCCCGTACCCGTTGTCGGCGTCGAGGTACAGGTAGGTCTGCCTGCCGTTCTCCACCCGGGTGACCGACCAGAAAGCCAGGGGGATCTGCTCGTGCAGGTACTCCAGGACCAGCAGGGCGGCGTGCTCGAAAGCCGCGGCGGGTGGCAGCGGTGCGGCCGTACCGGCGTCCGCCGCGGGTTCGGGCCGCGGTGTCGCTTCCGCCCGCGGTTCGGCATCGGCGGCCGGCGGACGCTCGTCGGAACCGGCCACCGGCGCCTTGCGCGCATCCGCCGGCAGGGTGAACGTGAACCGCGATCCCGCACCGCTCGGATTGTCGGCCGCGGCGATGGTGCCGCCGTGCCGCTCCACGATGCGTTTGCAGATGCCGAGACCCAAACCCGTTCCCGTGTACGCGGCGCCGGGGTGCGCCCGGTGGAAGTTGTCGAAGATCCGGCCGTGCTGACCCGCCGGGATCCCGATGCCGTTGTCGTCGATGATCACCGTGACCATGCCGTCGGCGAGCTCGGTGTGGATGCGCAGCGCCGGGGTGACACCGGGCGCGGTGTACTTCACGGCATTGCTGATCAGGTTGTCGAGCAGCTGCCGGAGCAGGACCGCATCGGCGTACACCTGATGCAGTTCGTCGATCGCAAAGATCGGCGCGGGTTTGCCGGTGCTCTCGGCCTGGTCGATGCGGCCGGTGGCGATGTCCTCCGCGATCTCGCGCAGGTTGATCGGCGCGAAGGCCACGGTGGCGTCACGGGCGGTGGTGTACGCCAGCAGGTCCCTGATCAGGTTCCGCATCCGGACCGCGGCCCGGTCGATGCGGGCCAGCCCGTCGCGGGCCTCGGCGGCGTCGGGATGATCGGATTCGGCGAACGTGTCCGCCAGGGCCTCGGTCCAGCCCTCGACCGTGCTCAGCGGGTTGAGCAGGTCGTGGGCGACCACCCCGGCGAACGAGGCCAGCTCCCCGCGATGGCGGCGCTCGGCGGTGACGTCGTGGAAGACGGTCACCGCGCGGCGGGCGCCGTCCTTGTCGACGGGCAGGGTCCGGGAGCTGACGCTGAGGATACGGCCGTCCGGCACACCGGGGTTGCGGACCAGGATGTCGATGCCGCGGATCTCGCGCCCGGTCAGGGCGAGCCGGTGCGGCATCTCGTCGGGGTGCACCGGCGAGCCGTCCGGATGGAACAGCCCGTAGTAGTCCGGCTGCGCCACCTCACCGGAGGCGCTGGTCATCCCGCCCAGCAGGTGACGCACGGCGGGGTTGCGCAGCAGCAGGCGACCCTGTTCGTCGACCACGGTGAGCCCTTCGCTCAGCGAGTCGACGATGGTGTTCATCAGCTTGGCCTGGCCGATCGCGGCCTGCTGTGCGGTAAGCAGGTCGCTGACCAGGGCGATCCGTTCGTCGCGGCCCAGCGCCAGGGCCAGGCCCACCACGGCGATCATGCCGACGAACACCTGCGCGACCAGGGCCCGGGCGGCATGCGACTCGATCTGGGCGAACACGCCGTACCCGTTGAGGGTGAACAGCACGGCGACCGAGCCGAACAGCAGATCGTGCACCACCACGAAGGCGGTGTGCAGCCGCGAACCCGCCCAGACGGTCATCGCGATCACCGTGAACGCCAGCGGCAGGGACGTGTTCACCCCGAACACGGCGAAGTAGGCGCCGGCCGACAGGACCAGCACGGCCACGTACTCCAGCCGGCGCGGGGCGCTCACCGTCGACCAGGCCGCGTGCAGGTCCGCGCGGGACAGCTGGGGCAGGCGTACGCGTACCAGATGGCCCAGGCGCAGGCCGGTGGCGCCGATCAGCAGGATGCTGACGGTGTTGCGGGTGAGCCAGACCGCCGTCGCCGGCCAGGAGTAGTCGCCGTTGATCACCCAGACCCCGGTCGGCCCGATCAGCGCACCGCAGGCCGTGCTCAGAAACGCCGCCGCCGCGAGGGGCCACAGGTCACTGAGCCGGGCCAGCGGACGGTCACCGCCGCCGCCCCAGAGATGCGGCAGCCATCGGCGGAACAGGTAGACGAACAGCCAGGCCTGCGCCAGGTTCGCCACCACGAACCATTCGGCGAGCACGAGGGGCGCGCCGGTCGCCACGTTCACGAACACGGTCACCGCGCTGAGCGCGATGACGTCGAGGATCCGCCACGGCGACGACCACTGGGCCAGGAACCACACCGCCGAGACGCCCGCGGCCGGCCACACCAGGCTCAGGTTGGTGTCGTCCATGACGGTGAGCCGGCCGGCATAGGTGGCGGCCAGATACAGAGCAGCGAAACCGAGGGTGCGTCTCACCCGTGAGCGAATGTTCACGGCTCATCCCATCGATCCCGCAACGCCGTTTGCTGCTGTGCCGTCCCTGTAGTGGTCCTATCGGCGCGGATGGGCCGGGAATGAGCGCGGAGTTGCGCATAGCATGGGGTGTGGCGCATCCGAGGATGTTCGATGAGGCAGATCCGCTCCTGGGCCGGGTACGCGTGCTCGCGCTGGCCCTCCCCGACGCGGCCGAGAAGGTTTCGCACGGGCGTCCGGCGTTCTTCACCACCAAGGTCTTCGCCTATTACGGCGGGTCGGTGAAGGTCGACGGCGTCTATCGCCAGCACGAGCAGTCGGTCATGGTGCTGCCCGACCCGGACGAACGGGAGGCACTGCTGGGCGACGAGCGGTGTTTCGTGCCGGCGTACCTCGGCGTTTCCGGCTGGGTGGGCGTGGACCTGACCGAGGACAGCGACTGGCAGGAGATCGCCGAGCTGCTCGGCGCCAGTTACCGCCGCACGGCCGGTCCACGCCGGATCGCCGCGCTCGACGCCCGCTCCGCAGCCTCCTGAGGTGGGGCCGTGCCCGGCCCGGGGCATGTGTGCGACTTGTGTGCCACACCCGTTGCGGGTGTGGCCACACCCACGACGGGTGTGGCGCGATTTCGAGGTGTACGACCCGGGCGATGCCTACGTCTGCGCGCTTGCCGGGCCATCCGGGCGAGGCGGATCGAAGGTCAATGTCAGCGTGCTGCGGTAGGCGACCGACCTGTTCTCGGTGGCTGCCTCGTCGGCTGGTTCGGTGCTGCCTGCCCAGACCTTCAGCGCCCGATAGGCGAAGCCGTCCTGGTCGGCGGGCTCCGCTCGGAAGCTGACCCGCTGTCCCGGCGTCAGCTCGCGATAACCGTCCATGACGATGGCGGAGAAGGACACCCAGCAGCCGCCCGGCACGTCGGGACCATCGATGATGCCCCAGCCCTCGTCGGCGTTGAAGGCTCGTACCGTTCCCTCGCTCGTCATGAGCACAGTCTGTACGGAAACCGTCAGAGCCGGCCGATCAGGGTTTCGCCGATCGTGGTGATCAGGTCGTCGACGCGGTCGTCGGGGACGCCCTCCAGCTCGATGATGAGCCGGTCGACGCCCGTGTCGGCATATCGGCGGGCGGTGTCGAGGTCGGGGAGGCCGGTCGGTGTCAGGGTGATCTCCAGTTCGCCGAGCGCGGCCGGTCGCTGCTCGGTGCGGGTGGCCTCGGCCAGGGTGCGCTGCGCCTGTGCGGTCTCGTCGGGGTCCAGGCCCCACCCGTACCAGCCGTTCGCGGTCCGGGCCGCTCTGCGGTAGGCCGCGCGGGAGTGGCCGCCGACCAGGATCGGCGGGTGCGGTGACTGGACCGGCGACGGATGCTGCACGACACCGGCGTAGGAGGCGAACCGGCCGGTGAACGCGGGCTCGGCGGTCCACAGGGCGTGCATCGCCGCCAGGTATTCGTCGGTCCGGGCACCGCGTTCGGACAGTGCGACGCCCATGGCGTGCAGTTCCGGTTCGACGTAGCCCGCGCCGACGGCGACGGTCAGCCGGCCGCCGGACAGCACGTCCAGGGAGGTGAGCTGTTTGGCGAGCAGCACCGGCTGGCGTTGCGGGAGCACGATCAGCCCGACGCCGAGGCGGATCCGGCTGGTCACGGCGGCCAGGTAGGTCAGGGCGATCAACGCCTCCAGGCGGGGCGGGTTGCCCTCACCGGGCGGCAGCGCGATGTGGTCGCCGACCCAGAGCGACTCGAAACCGGACTGCTCGGCCAGCGCTGCCCGCCGGGCCAGGACGTCGGGCGCCACGTTGCGGTCGCGGTGCAGGCCGTACAGACCGAACTTCATCGGGTCCTGGCCTTCTCGATCTCGGCGGCCGCGTCCGGGGTGGTGCGGCCGTGGGCGGCCGGGCGGCCGCCGTACGGGTCCTGGTCGCTCCACAGGGTGGTCGGCGCGGCTTTGCGGACGACCGGGAGCACCTCGGCGGCGAGTCTTTCGAGCATCGCCAGCTGCTGCTCGTGCGGGATCATCGTGGGCAGGCTGAACGACTGCAGGTCGTGGCCGTACGCCTCGTGGAACCAGAGGATCTTCTCGGCGATCTGCTGCGGCGAGCCGACCAGGACCGGCCCGTGGGCGATGGCGTCGTCGATGGTCGCGAAGGTCATCGCGTTGCCGGGTGTGTGGTTCCCGGGCTGGTTGAAGTACGCGACGATCTTCTCGTAGGTCGGGCCGAACGCCTCCCGGGCCTGCTGGGTGGTGTCGGCGAGGAACAGGAATCCGGCGCCCGCGCCGACGTACGCCAAGCGCGGATCGTGACCGTGTCCGGCGTACTGCTGCCGGTAGTGGTCGATGAGAACGGTGTAGTTGTCGCGGGGCTGGATCGCGTTGGCCGAGAAGAGCGGGTCACCCCAGGTCGCGGCGAGCTCCGCCGAGGTCCGTGTGGTCGCCGAGCCGTGCCAGACGCGTGGGGCGCCGGCGTACGGCCGGGGCAGGCTGGTGACCTCGGTCAGCGGGTCCCGGAAACGGCCCTGCCAGGTGACGTTCTCCTCGCGCCACAGCCGGCGCAGCAGCTCGTACTTCTCGGCTAGGGCGTCCCACTGGTCGCCGTTGGTGATGCCGAACATCGGCAGTTGGCGCAGCTCGTTGCCCTTGCCGATCACCAGTTCGAGGCGGCCGCGGGAGAGCTGATCGACCGTGGCGTAATCCTCGGCGACCCGCAGCGGATCGTGGATCGACAGGACCGAGACCCCGGTCATGATCCGGACCCGGCTGGTGGTGGCGGCGACCGCGCCGAGCAGCACACCGACGCCGCTGGACAGGAACGCTCCGGCGTGCCGCTCGCCGATGGCGACAGCGTCGAAACCGAACTCCTCGGCGTACCGGGCCGAGGTCAGGGCCTGGGAGAACCGCTCGTCGGGCCGGACCTCGCGGCCGGTCACCGGGTTCGTCAGGTTCGGCAGGATGTCTAGGACCTGGAATTTCACGCGCTCTCCTCGGGGACGAGCAGATCCGGCTCGCCCGAGGATACTCGTCATCGCCGATAGGTGAAGAGGTGATACCGGCGTACCCGGAAGGGTGCGGGAGCGAACCGCTCAAGCGTGCGGAAACGGCCTATAGTCGACATCACAGCGTTTTCGCTGCTCCGGTCCCTGGTGGCGCATTCAGCTTCTTCGTGATGCCGGTCCAGGGAGCACCACCGATGAAACAGCCGAGCGTCGTTTGGGATCTGATCGGCGCCTACGGCCCGGACCTGGTCGAGTTGTGCCGGGCGGGCACCGCGTTGATGCCGGGCATCACCGGGATCGGCGTCTCGGCGGGCCCGCTGACAGCAGGCCCGCTCCTCGCCTCTCAGCCCGGCAACGCGACTCTGCTGACCCGGTTCAGCAGTGACCGGGCCAGCGCGCGGCTCGAATCCGCGCAGGAAACGCTCGGCGACGGTCCGTGCCGCGACGCCACCGCGACCCGCCAGCCGGTTCATGCCGCCGATCTGAACGACCCGTCGTGGCGGGCACGGTGGCCGCGGTTCACCCCCGCCGCCCTGGACGCGGGCGCGCGAGCGGTGTTCGCGCTGCCGCTGCACGCCGGCGGGGTTCGGTACGACGGCGCCGTCGACCTGTACCGGCGCACCCCGGGGGAGTTGCCCGCCGCTGACCAGGACGTCGCGGCGGCGTTCACCGGCGCGGCCGCCGAACTGCTCACCCTGGAACGGCACGGCCTGGACTGGAGCGGAGCGTTCGCCCGAGCCCGGATGGGCCAGGCCGCCATGACCGCCGCCGGTCCGGCGGACCTCGTACGTGACTGGACCGCCGCGTTACCGCTGGTCCGCTGGTTCGACGGCGGCGCGCTGCCCGGGTTGCGCCGGCGGATTCACACCATCGGCATCGTGCACGGCCTGGCCGGTCAGGACGCTCACCGATTGGTGCTGGCGGTGCACGAGGCGATGATCAACGTCGTCCACCACGGCGGCGGACGTGGCCAGTTGCTGCTGTGGCAGCGCGGCGGCCGGCTCTGGTGCGAGGTGAGCGACCACGGCCCCGGCATCGGCACCACCCTGCGGTCCAGCAGCGGCGCCACCGACCCGCCGCGGTCCCGAAACCGGCAGCGTCACCCGACCGGCCTCGAACTCATCGACCAGGCCTGCACCAGCCTGGACATCACCACCGACGGCACCGGCACCCGCCTGCGGCTCAGCCACGCGCTCGGGTCGTGAGGACGGCACTGGATATGGTCGATCCATGCTCGTCAAATGGATCACCTGCTGGGCATCGGACAGGGCGGCTTTCGATCAGGGCCAGCAGGCCTGGGCCGAGCTTCAGGGCGTTCCAGGATTTCGGGGCCAGGCCGGCGGCTGGGGCACCGGCACCGCGCAGATCTTCGGATTCTGGAGCGACCCCGACCGCTACCGGGCATTCATGGAACGCGACCACGACCGCATCGCGGCCACCCAGTCCGGCACGTTTGACCAGGTGCGCGCCCGCGTCTTCGACCACCGGCTCGACATCGGCGGCGGCTTCCCCGCCGACCTGACGGCGGTCGCCCTGGTGCGACTTGCCCACTGCCAGGTGCGCCCAGGCCGTCAAGACCACTTCGTGCGTACGCAGATAGAGGTTTGGAATCCGGGCATGACCGCGGTGTCCGGCATGTGCGGCGGTGTGGTCGCGCAGAGCGGCGACACCGAGTTCCTGGTCCTGTCAGCGTGGCGAACACCCGCCAACCACCAGCACTACCTCGACGAACACTTCGGCGCTCTGCGCGATCGAGCGGCGCTGACCACCGACCTCGCCGGCATCACCGGCGACGTGATCACCCTGGAGCCGGCCTGGACCGTCAGTGGCCGGCCGGTGCCCGAGATCTAGAGCCATTTGGTCAGGTTGAGCATGTTGCCGTCGGGGTCGAGAACGTGCGCGACGCGCTGCCCCCACGGCATGTCGTGGGGTTGTCCCGGCACCGTGCCACCGGCCGCCTCGACAGCGGGGAGCAGCGCGTCGACATCGTCGACGTCGGCGCTGAGAATGATCCGCACCGGCGCGCCGATCGTGGTGTCAGCCTCGTGCACGAGCCCGAGAGTGGTCGCGCCGATCCGCAGCTCGACATAGAACTCAGGGCCGTCCTCGGGTACGCGGAAGGTCTGCGTAGCACCGAGCACCGTCTCGTAGAAGGCGCGGAGCCGGGGCAGGTCGGGCGTACCGGCGATGGGCTGGATCGAGGTCATGAGGCTTCTCCCGGGTAGTGGTTTCGTGAGGTAGACCGCACGGCCTCACCAAACTCATCGACGCCTCGCCCAAGGCGTCTCCCGAGCATGGGGTGTAGCACCGAACTAGGCGTCGTCGGTGTCGAAGGCGGTGAGTAGCTGGTCGACGGCCTGGGCGGGGGTGAGGGAGCCGTCGAGGATGTGTTGCTCGACGGATTTGCCGGTGGTGCGGACCGCTGGGTTGGTGTCGAAGCGGGTCAGGATGGTTTCGCGGGCCATCGCCCACATCCAGCCGACCTGCTGGCGGCGGCGCTTCGCGGCGAAGGCGTTGTCCGGCTCCAGGCTTTCGCGGTGGGCGGTCAGCTGGGACCAGACGTCCTTCACGCCGGTGCCTTCGACCGCGCTGCAGGTCAGGACCGGCGTCACCCAGGATGACTCGCCGCCGCGCAGCAGGCGTAACGCGCCGGACAGCTCACGGGCCGCGCTCTTCGCCTCGGTGGCGTGCGGGCCGTCGGCTTTGTTGATGGTGATGACGTCGGCGAGTTCCAGGATGCCCTTCTTGATGCCCTGGAGCTGGTCGCCGGTGCGGGCCAGGGCCAGCAAGAGGAATGAGTCGACCATGTCGGCCACCGCCGTCTCGGACTGGCCGACGCCGACCGTCTCCACGATGACGATGTCGTATCCGGCTGCCTCGACGACGACGATGGCCTCGCGGGTGGCCTTGGCGACGCCGCCCAGGGTGCCGGCGGTGGGCGACGGGCGTACGAAAGCGGCCGGGTCCGCCGCGAGGCGTGACATCCGGGTCTTGTCGCCGAGGATGCTGCCTCGGGTACGCGTCGACGACGGGTCGACGGCCAGCACCGCAACCCGATGACCGGCAGCCGTCAGGTCGCTGCCGAGCGCGTCGATGAACGTCGACTTGCCGACGCCGGGCACACCGCTGATCCCGATCCGGTGTGACCGGCCGGCGTCCGGGGTGAGCAGTGCCAGCAGCTGCTGGGCCAGCACCTGGTGGTCGCGGCGGGTGGATTCGACCAGGGTGATGGCGCGGGCCACCCAGGCCGGCGTGCCGGCGCGGACACCCGCCGCCATCTCCTCGACGTCGACCGGAGGCCGGGCCATCACGCCGCGGCGGGGTGGCCGAGCCGGTCGGCCAGGTCGGCGAGCAGTTCGATCGCGGCGTCGGCGAGGACCGTGCCCGGTGCGAAGATCGCGGCGGCGCCGGCTTCGCGCAGCGCGTCGTAGTCCTGGGGCGGGATGACGCCACCGGCGATGATCACGATGTCCGGGCGGCCCTGGGCGGTGAGCTCGTCGCGCAACGCCGGGATCAGGGTGAGGTGTCCGGCGGCGAGGGAGTTGACGCCGACGATGTGCACGTCGGCTTCGATGGCCTGGCGGGCCACCTCGGCCGGGGTGGCGAACAGCGGGCCCACGTCGACGTCGAAGCCGAGGTCAGCGAACGCCGTCGCGACCACTTTCTGCCCTCGGTCGTGGCCGTCCTGGCCCATTTTGGCGACCAGGATGCGGGGCTGGCGGCCTTCGGCGTCGGCGAACGCGGCGGCTGCGGCCCGGGCCTGTTCGATGTTGGTCACCGTGCCTGCTTCCTGCCGGTAGACCCCGGAGATCGTACGAATGCGGGCGGTGTGCCGTCCGTAGACCTTCTCCAGAGCGTCGGAGATCTCGCCGACGGTGGCTTTCGCGCGGGCCGCGTCGACGGCGAGGGCGAGCAGGTTCGCTCCCGGTTCGCCGGCGGCGGCCCTGGTCAGGGCTTCGAGGGCGGACGTGCAGGCGTCCTGGTCGCGTTCGGCGCGCAGCCGGCGCAGTTTCTCGACCTGGCTGGCGCGCACGGCGGCGTTGTCGACCTTCAGGACGTCGATCGGCTGGTCGACGGCCGGCCGGTACTTGTTCACGCCGATGACGGGCTGGCGGCCGGAGTCGATGCGGGCCTGGGTGCGGGCGGCGGCCTCTTCGATGCGCATCTTGGGGATGCCTTCGTCGATGGCGCGGGCCATGCCACCGGCGGCTTCGACTTCGGTGATGTGTTCCCAGGCGCGGGCGGCGAGGTCGTGGGTGAGGCGTTCGACGTAGGCGCTGCCGCCCCACGGGTCGATGGCGCGGGTGGTGCCGGACTCCTGCTGGATGAGCAGCTGGGTGTTGCGGGCGATCCGGGCCGAGAAGTCCGTGGGAAGCGCGAGGGCTTCGTCGAGGGCGTTGGTGTGCAGCGACTGGGTGTGGCCCTGTGTCGCGGCCATCGCCTCGATACACGTACGCATGACGTTGTTGTAGACGTCCTGGGCGGTCAGCGACCAGCCGGAGGTCTGACAGTGCGCGCGCAGGCTCAGCGACCGTGGGTCTTTCGGCTCGAACTCGCGGACCAACCGAGCCCAGAGCAGCCGGCCGGCGCGGAGTTTCGCGACCTCCATGAAGAAGTTCATGCCGATGGCCCAGAAGAACGACAGCCTCGGGGCGAACGCGTCGACGTCGAGACCGGCCTTGCGGCCTGCGCGCAGGTACTCCACGCCGTCAGCGAGGGTGTACGCCAGCTCCAGGTCGGCGGTCGCTCCGGCTTCCTGGATGTGATAGCCGGAGATGGAGATCGAGTTGAAGCGGGGCATCCGCTGCGAGGTGAACGAGAAGATGTCGGAGATGATCCGCATCGACGGCTCGGGCGGGTAGATGTAGGTGTTGCGGACCATGAACTCTTTGAGGATGTCGTTCTGAATGGTCCCGGACAGCTGCTCCGGGGCGACACCCTGTTCCTCGGCGGCGACGATGTAGAGGGCGAGGATCGGCAGCACCGCGCCGTTCATCGTCATCGACACGCTCATCTTGTCCAGCGGGATGCCGTCGAACAGTTGCCGCATGTCGTAGATGGAGTCGATCGCCACCCCGGCCATGCCGACGTCGCCGGTGACCCGCGGGTGGTCGGAGTCGTAACCACGGTGGGTGGGCAGGTCGAACGCGACCGACAGGCCCTTCTGCCCGGCGGCCAGGTTGCGCCGGTAGAACGCGTTCGACTCCTCAGCGGTGGAGAAACCCGCGTACTGCCGGATCGTCCACGGCTGGTTCACGTACATCGTCGGGTACGGCCCGCGCAGATACGGCGCGATACCCGGATAGGAGTTCAAGGAGTCCAGGCCGGACAGGTCCGCGCCGGTGAACAGCGGCGGCACCGCGATGCCCTCCGGGGTGTGCCAGAGCAGGTCCTCGGCGGACTGGCCGGTCTCGGCGAGCACCGCGGCATGCCACGCCTTGTCGGCGCCCGGTGCCGGCGAGGCGGCGGTCAGTTTCGCGGTGGAGAAATCGGGGATCACTCCGGCACTCCCAGGTCAGCCAGTGTGGTGGTCAGCAACGCGACGGCGTCACCGCCGGCGAAAACGTACCCGTCGACGCCCGGGTAATCGCCGCGGCCGGCCAGCAGCACACGACTCGCACCGGCCGCCCGCAGCCGCTCGGCCAGCGGGCCGGCCTGCTCCGGGTACGCCTTGTCGGGCCCGCACACGCAGGCCACCGCCGAACCGGGTTCGGTGCTGACGGCGATGCCCCCGGCGGCGAACAGGTTGGTGGTGAACGTGACCCGGGGGCCGTGCGCCGCCGGTGAACCCAGCGTCGCCAGGTGCACGACCGGACGGCTGCCGGTCGCGGCCAGGTAGGCGTCACTGCGGTCGCGCAACCGCTCGTACGCCTCCGCGTACCGGTGCTGGGGCAGACCGCCGCCGACGGGTGTGGCAGCGGGCCGGCGCGCTGGGAGCTGCTCGCCCAGGTTGGGGAACTCGCTGACCCCGGTGATCGGGTTACGGCGGTGGGCTAGATCGGCCGCCCGTGCGTCCCAGGCCGCGGCCAGCCGGTCGGCGACGAGGCCGCTGTCGAGTGCGGCGGCGAGGCCACCGGCCCGTTCGATCTCGGTGAACCACTGCCAGGCGGCCTGCGCGAGCTGCTCGGTGTAACTCTCCACGTACCAGGACCCGCCCGCCGGGTCGAGGACCCGGGCGACGTGCGCCTCCTCGACGAGCAGGATCTGCGTGTTGCGGGCCAGCCGCCGGGAGAACGCGTCGGGCCGGCCGAGGCGTTGGTCGAACGGCAGGACCGTGACCGCGTCCGCACCGCCGACCCCGGCGGCGAAGGAGGCGATCGTGGTGCGCAGCAGGTTCACCCACGGGTCGCGGGCGGTCATCATCGCCGCCGAGGTCACCGCGTGCTGATGCTGCCCGCCGCTCTCAGCTTCCTCGGACAACTCGGCGACCCGGGCCCACAGCCGCCGGGCGGCGCGCAGCTTCGCGATGGTGGCGAACTGGTCGACGGTTGCCGCGTACCGGAACTCGATCTGGCTCAGCGCCGCGCGTACCGAAAGGCCGGCGCCGGTCAGCGCCCGCAGGTACGCGACCCCGGCCGCGACGGCGCAGCCGATTTCCTCCACCTCGGAGCCGCCGGCGTCGTGGTGGATCGTCGCGTCCACGGTGATCGCCCGCAGCCCGGGAGCGTCGGCGACACATCGGCCGGCCAGTGCGGCGGCGTCGGTCAGGGCGCCGGCGAGACCGGCGGTGTCACCCGTACGGGCGCGCCAGCCCAGGGGGTCGGCGCCGAAACCGCCGGAGGCCTTCCCCGGCTCGACGTCGCGGGCGGCGAGCAGGTCGAACCACGCGCGGGAGGCCGGAACGAAGGCGTCACCCGGGTCGAGGACCACCGCGGCCAGGTCCAGATACACCCCTTCGAGGGCGTCCGGCAGGGCGTCGGTCGGCAGCGCGCCGCTGCCGACGGCGAGCCAGACTGAGGTGGTGCCGTTCTCCAGGTCGCCGAGGACCGCCTCGCGGAGCTCTGCGGGCTCCGGTTCGGCGTAGCGCTGGCGGATGTCCCAGCCACCGGCCACGGCACCGGCGGCGCGGGCACCCCGGACGAATGGCTGCTGGCCGGGCAGGCCGATCTCCGGCGGTGACGCGGTGTCGGGGGTGTGCAGGGCCGCGACCGTCAGCCCGCCGTACGTGGCAGTGGCCAGCAGGTCGTCGACCTGCTCCAGGGTGGTGTCCTCGGTCGCGCCACCGGACCTGCGCAGCGCCGCGAGGGCGAGGCCCCGCCACTGCTCGGCGGTGGCGGCGGGAAAGTCCATCGACACGCTTCACCTTTCGTCAGCTCTCATCGTCCGGCAACCCTTAGCCCGGGACATTAGCGCGAGGAAAAAGTCACAGTCCGGCGAACCCGGTGCCACCCGAGGGGTTCTCGCTGCGCAAACTTGCCCACTGTGCACCGATGCTGAATGCTTGGCGGCACCATCCATTCACACCCCGGGAGAAACCGCGCGATGAGCGCAGCTACCACCACCGGCACCGAGCCGATGTCCCACCGGCGCATTCTCGAAGCGCTCAGCGGCCTGCTGCTGGTGCTCTTCATCGCCCTGCTCAGCAGCACGATCGTCTCGACCGCGCTCCCGAAGATCATCGGATCGCTGAACGGCTCGCAGACCCAGTACACCTGGGTCGTCACCGCGACCCTGCTCACCGCGACCGCGACCACCCCGATCTGGGGCAAGCTGTCCGACCTGTTCAACAAGAAGACGCTGATCCAGGTCAGCATCCTGATCTTCCTGGCCGGATCCATCATGGCCGGGCTGTCGCAGAGCGCCGGGCAGCTCATCGCCGCCCGCGCCTTCCAGGGCCTCGGCGTGGGCGGCCTGCAGGCGCTGGTCCAGGTGGCGATCGCCGCGATGATCCCGCCGCGCGAACGCGGCCGCTACAACGGGTACCTCGGCGGCGTGATGGCCCTCGCCACGGTCGGCGGCCCGCTGCTCGGCGGTCTCATCGTGGACACGTCATGGCTCGGCTGGCGCTGGTGCTTCTTCGTGGGCGTACCGGTCGCGCTCATCGCGCTGGTCCTGCTCCAGCTCACCCTCAACCTCCCGACCGTACGCCGGGACAACGTCAAGATCGATTACGTAGGCGCCACGCTGATCGCGGCCGGAGTCAGCGTCCTGCTCGTCTGGATCTCCTTCGTTGACGACACGTTCGCCTGGATCTCCTGGCAGAGCGCCGCCATGGTCGGCGGGGGAGTCGTGCTGCTCGCGCTCGCCGTCTGGGTCGAGTCGCGTGCCGCCGAGCCGGTCATCCCGCTGAACATCGTGCGGCAGCGGACCACCGCGCTGGCCATCCTCGGCAGCCTCGCCGTGGGCATGGCGATGTTCGGCGGCGCCGTCTTCCTCGGCCAGTACTTCCAGATCGGCCGCGGATACAGCCCCACCGAGGCGGGACTGCTCACCATCCCGATGATGGCCGGCGTACTGATCTCCTCGATCGTCAGCGGCCGGCTGATCACCAAGACCGGCCGGATCAAGCCGTACATCCTGGCCGGCTCGATCGTGCTGGTCGCCGGGTTCGGCATTCTCGGCACCATCGACCACGAGACCGCGCTCTGGTACGTCGGCGCGGGCATGTTCCTGGTCGGCGCCGGTGTCGGCATGTCGATGCAGAACCTGGTGCTGGTCGTGCAGAACACCGTGGCGCTCAAGGACATCGGCGCGGCCAGCGCGACTGTGGCGTTCTTCCGATCGCTCGGCGGCACGATCGGCATCGCGGTGCTCGGCGCGGTCCTGGCCCGCCGGGTCACCGACCAGATCACCAGCGATCTGGCGGCGGCCGGGGTGCCGGCGTCCAGCAGCGGCGGAACCAGCAGCCTGAACCTGAGCGCGCTGCCGGACCCGGTGCTGCACATCGTCCGGGCCGCGTACGGCGACGCGACCGGGCACATCTTCCTGATTTCCGCCGTCATCGGCGTTGTCGGTGTCATCGCCGCGGTGCTGCTGCCGCAGGTCACCCTGCGGACCAGCCTCGACCTGCCCGCCGCGGCCACTGATCCGGTCGCTGAACCGGCCGTTGACCAGCCGCCGACCCGCGGCTGACCAGGCGACACGACGAGGCGGCGGGGTCCGATCGGGTTCCGCCGCTTCGTCGCCTGCGTCACATCAGGGGTACGGATCCGGCCGGCGCGGAGCAGCCTGATCATCACGTGGTGGGCTTCGAAACGCGCGCCGGTTAACGCGTACCAAAGGAATTTGATCTTGAAGGTTGTCTCGCGCCGCCCAGGGCTGATTCTCGCCGTGCTCGCGGCCTCCGGCGTCGTGGTGTCGATCATGCAGACGATCGTGGTGCCGCTGCTGCCGTCGCTGCCGAGGCTCACGCAGAGTGAGCCGACCGATGTGAGCTGGCTGGTCACGATCGCGCTGCTGACCGGCGCTGTCTTCACGCCGCTGCTGGGTCGAGCAGGTGATATGTATGGAAAAAGACGGATTCTGCTGTCGGTCCTCGCTCTGTTGATCGTGGGGTCGTTGCTCTGTGCGGTGACTTCGCATCTGGCCGTGCTGATCACCGGGCGGGCGCTCCAGGGCGCGGCGCTCGCGGTGGTGCCGCTGGGGATGAGCATCCTGCGCGACGAACTGCCGCCGGAACGGGTGATCTCGTCGGCGGCCATCATGAGTTCGACGCTCGGTGTCGGCGCGGCGTTCGGTATCCCGGCGGCAGCGGCGGTCGTGCATTTCGCCGACTGGCACACGATGTTCTGGGTGTCCGGCGGGCTGAGTTTTGTTCTGTTGATCCTGGTTCGCCTGGTCGTGCCGGAGTCGCCGCAGCGCTCGCCGGGCCGCTTCGACGTCGTGGGCGCGGCCGGGCTCACCCTGATCCTGGTCAGCCTGCTCACCGCCGTGTCGAAGGGCTCGGCCTGGGGATGGGCGTCGCCTGTCACCCTGGTGCTCGTCGCCGTCGCCGTCGTGCTGACGCCGCTCTGGGGCTGGTATGAGCTGCGCGCCGCCGAACCCCTCGTCGATCTGCGCACCGCCGCTCGCCCGGCGGTGCTGTTCACGAACGTGGCCAGCCTGCTGGTGGGTTTCGCTTTCTACGCCAACTCACTCTCGACTGCCCAGCTCGTTCAAGAGCCACGATCCACCGGGTACGGGCAAGGGGCCTCGCTGATCGTGAGCGGTCTGTGTCTGATTCCCGGTGGACTCGCGATGGCCGTGCTGTCGCCGGTGTCCGGGCGGATCTCGAACCGGCGGGGGCCGCGGTTCACGCTGCTGGTGGCGTGTGTGGTGATGGTTGCGGGCTATGCCACCCGGATCGTCACCAGCCAGGCGCTGTGGACGATCGTTCTCGGCACGCTGTTCGTCGGGGCGGGGACGGCGCTGGCGTATTCGGCGCTGCCCAGCTTGATCATGCAGTCGGTGCCGGTGCGGGAGACCGCGGCGGCCAACGGGATCAACACGTTGATGCGGTCGATCGGGCAGGCGGTATGCAGTGCGGTGGTGGCGTCGGTGCTGGCCGGGGTGACGATGGCGGTTCCGGGTGGTGGGAGGGCGCCGGCGCTGAGCGCTTACCTGCTCGTGTTCGGGGTGGCGGGGGTGACGGCGCTGGCTGCCTTCGTGATCGCGATCTTCATCCCGGTGCGGGCGAGTCGCCGGTCGGGGCCGGCGGTTGCTGAGGCGTCGGAACTGGCGGCGACGCGGATCCCGACATGACCGGCCCGATCGGTGCTGCCGGTTCTGGAAGCGTCGTTGGCAGCGGCTGTCCGATTCAGGATGTGAGGTGGAACTGGCCGGGGAGCTCGCAGCAGCCTGCGGCGTGGAGATCGGCGGTGGGGGCGCTGAGGGGCGACCGCGTGAAGAAGGACGGGTCGAGGTGGTACGTCAGCGTGGAGCCGGTGCCAGGTCGTGCGTCGAGATCACGGAGTGGGCCGGTGGGCGCTACTTTCGGGCCAGGGTGGAGAGACGCTATGACGACGGCGGTCAGGACGCTGGTAGGCAGATGCGGATCGGATCCGAAGTACATGCCCGGCCACCGCCGGACCGACTCGTCGAAATCCAGGACCGTGATGTCCGCTGCGGAGTACTCCCTCACGGGCATACGGTGCCTGAAAGGGGAGGGAAAGAGAAGTCAGGAGCGGTCGGCCGCGGCGGCTTCGGCGAAGGTGCGGATGAGCTCGATGTCGCTTCCCCAGCCGTCGAACACCTCGGCGTGACCGTTGCGCCTCGCCAAGATTTCAACCTCGGGGAAGAAGCGCAGCGACGCGGTCCGGATGCGGTCCGGCATGAGTGCTGTGGTCCAGTGGCCGGGGAGCGGGAAGTTCTCCAACTCCCACCGCAGGTATTTGTTGTAGGGACGAAGTCTGCCGTGCAGGGCGAACACCGTCTCCAGCAGCCAGGGCAGACTCTCCGCCTCGTCGAGCAGCGCGGCATCGGTGGCGCCGTCCCGGCGGCTCTTGACGCAGCGGTAGAGCTGGTTGATGTAGGCGTCCAAGGTGGCTCGTGCGTGAACGGCCGCCTCCTCGGCCGAGAGCGTTGCCTGCCGTTCGACCAAATGGGTGATGCCCCCGTCCAAGCGGTCCAGCAGCACCGTCGCACCGCGATAGGAGTACCGCCGCCAGTGCACGGATGTGTCAGCGAGAGCATCGACGGTGCAGACCACCTCGTCCAACGTCTCGGTGCGGGTGCTGTGCTGCCACGGCTGCGACTGCGTCGCCACCACGATCGTCACGTCGTAGTCGGATCGCGTGGTCGCGGTGCCCCGCGCTCGCGAACCGGTCAGGATCACGCCACGAACGCCGGGATCGTCGCCCGCGCGGGCGAGGACCTGATCGAGGATGTCCACGGCACACAGGTACCAGAACACCACGGCGGCCCACCACGGATTTCTAACGCCTGGGGTCGGCGGTATCAGCGGCAGCGTCTGGGACTGCGTCGATCTCGCCACCAACGTTCGAGGGGTCCCGAAGAAGCCGAAGCTTCCCAAGAAGAAAAGAAGCCCCGCCGCGGGTGAATGAGATTCGGTGATGCTGTCGGGCCCGCTCGGCTGGTCGGCCCAGCCAGGAATATCGCGATCTTCGGAGGTAAGATCCAAGGCGATTCGAGCCGCAAAAGGCTGACCGGACGATCGCAATTCGTGTGGGATCGGTGGTGACAGGTGTCATTCGATGACGACTCGATGCGGGCGCTCATTCAACAGCTGAGCCCGGCTCAGCGTGGTGCGGCAGGGGCCGCTGCGCTTGACCGGATACGCGTGGTTCTCGATGTTGATCTGGAAGTCGACACCCTCGATGAAACCCGTCGTGTAGTGGATGAAGCCGTTCGGGTCGGACTCGAGCAGGCTGCGGGGCGTGGTTCCGGGAACGCAGGCACGGTGTTGTCGGCGCTTCGCGCCCTGCTGCCTGATGAAGCCGATGAGGATCCCTTCGTGGGGGATGAGGAATGGACCGTAAATGTAATGACGGTTGCGTTGAATGCGGTCCTGGGTGGACTCTCTGACGGAGATTCGGCACGCTTCTGCTTCAACGCGCTTCACTGTTCCTATAGTGTCGCCGGTTATCTCGAGGATGATTTGAACGTGCCTTACGATCAGCCGTATTCCGATGGGGAGGCTGATCAGCAGATGGCGGATATTCGTTACCTCGCCGACCTCGGCCGCGCAGTGGATGATGATGCGATCGATCACCTGAGGAGCTCTTCAAATCATCTCCGCGACGGATATGCGACGCGGATGCGCCAGGTGATCGAATTCTTCTGATGCGAGTTGATTCGCCCCGGTGGCGTTCCCGGGACCTGACCAGCGTCTCGTGGCCCGCGGCGCTGGACGGCCGGGCCGGGCGACCACCAGCCCCTCAGCGGGGCGGCCGGCCTCAGAAGGTCGGCGAATGGCTCGACGCGGCCGACCTGGTCCCGGGCGAGTCGACGCTCGCCGGCAACGAGCCGGTCCTCGTCCACAACTGCGGCGCGGGCATGACGGTCTCCCAATCCTTCTATTGGATCGGCTCGAGGATATGTAGTTGCAAATGATGCTGGACAGGTTGTTCGTTGAAGGATCGTCCGTGCGGGCCACAGTCTTCGTCGCGGCCTGCGCGGAGCGTGCCATCAACATCGCCTCGTGGGCGGCGGCGCTCGATGGCCGGCCAGGTGATGCAGAGATCTATGTTGAGGCCCTGGAGTTCTTGTGGCGTCCTGGTGCCGTCGATTCGCAGGATGTCTGGGTGCGCATGGCCCGGCTCGAGGAAGCCCATGAGATGGCCATGGCAGATGAGTTGACCGGACTGCCGCTTTATGGACTGGGCTCGGTGCTGGTCCTTCATTCTGGTCTCGTCGTACTGGCTGAACCCACGCCGGCTAATGTCGAGGATTGTTCGATGGCGGCCCGCAACGCTGCCTTTCATCTGGAAGGCCTCGTTCCCGATCAGCAGTTCCTCAGCGGGGAGGAGCGCAGTCAGAACGAGGACATCGAATCATTGCTGGGCGGCGTTTCCGCGGACGAGTTGCGGAACCGGGCCAGAGCAGCTGGCCGAGATCGCCTGAGTCTCATCCGCTCAAGAGTCTGACCGGCTGTGAGATCGGGCGAGGAGGGGGCAGACCTGCTCCCGATTGAGTGATCGGCGGGTCTCCTGGGCCTGCTGAGCAGCCTGTTTACTCCGTACCCAAGGAAGGAAGCCGGCGGCGTGCCGCGCGGGGTGGGTGGCAGGGCCATAATGTAAGAAGTGACCAGCTACGCCGTTGACGACGAGAACAACACCCTGATCCGCACGTGGGCGACGGGGAACGGGTTGCGCGCGGCGATTGTTGCCGCGCTGCCGGGACCGGCCGCCTCGAACCAGCGGATGCATCTGGCAGCGGCGATGTCGAATCTGTCCGAGGCGCTGTGGCGCTGTTACACCCATCCGGCGAGTGCGGCCGGCAGCCTGGACGTGAACACCGAGGGCTGGCGGCGGCAGCAGACCCGGGACGGGTTCTCGACCGTTGTGGCCGCGATTCAGAGTCCCAACCTGGTGGATGACGCGGGTTATGTGACCGTGGAGTACGACCCGGTGCAGGAGTACGGGCATCGGCTGGGGCGGGCTCTGCACGAGATCGGTGACAGCCCGCTGACCGAGGCCGTGGTGGCTGACGTCGCCGCCGAGATCCGGGCTGTTGAAGAGGCTGAGCTGGGCAATCTCGCCGGCCGGGCCGTTCAGGCCGTCGTGCTGAGCCGGGCGGATGCCAGTCCGGCGCAGGTCGCTGCCGCTGACGCGATCCTCGACAAGGATCCGCTGGGTGGGCGCGAGCTGTTCATGGAGCTCGAACCGACCGCCGCGGCCGTCGCCGCGGCGCACTGGCTCAAGGCCGCCGCCGATGTCACGGCCGAGCTGTCCGGGATTCCGGCTGAGCTGGTCGTCGCGTCCGCTGACGACATCGAGGCGCTGCCTTACCGCACGCCAACGCTGGTGCTTGAGCTTTTTGAGATCATGGGTACGCCGTACCAAATTGTTGTTGATCTTGTCTCGGAAGCCATGTTGATCGCTGAAGGGTTGGCGCCGCCGGACGGGTCGCTGACCTATGACGACAGCGGCGGCGACGACGGGGACGATGAGGACGACGACGAGTTGTCGGGCGATGCCGAGGACCCGCCGGTGCGGCTGACGCCGCTGGATCCGTCACGACCGGCCCGGGATCTGCTGGAGGATCTGCTGATCGGGATTCACGCTTGCCGGTTGCTGTACGCGCAGTACACCGAGGACCCGAGCGGCGACGACGATGTCTTCTCCGCTGCGGTGCGGGCTCGGGCCGCGCAGAACAGCGGGCGCCTGCTCTGAGCGATCGGTGACTTCCTCAGCGGGTTTCGCTGTGGTTCGGTGTGTCTGTGGACGCCGAGGTGACGGTCGGGATCATCAGCGCCGTCCTCACCGTGGTCGGCATCGGCGTGGCGTACCTCCAGCTGCGCCGGACACCGCAGGGGAAGACCGGTCCCGCGCCGCCGGTGACACCGGTGTCGCTGGTCCTCGGCGACATCCCTCGTCAGCCGCTCGCCCACGTCGAGCGTGAGGATCTGCTGCTTCGGCTGACGCAAGCTCTGGAACAGGAAAAACTCAGCGTCCTGGTGGGCCGGAAGGGTTCCGGCAAGACGCACCTCGCGGCTACCCACGTACGCGGGCGTCTGGGTGGCGGTATCGGTCGTGTCATCTGGATCGTGGCCGAGGACGCCGCCGCGATCGTCACCGCGCTGGCCGCGACGGCGCTTCGATGCGGCATCGTGGACGAGATCGCCGACACCGTGCCGGCCGCGCGCCACGCGCTGCGCTGGCTGGAGCAGCAACCCGATCCGACGCTGCTGGTCCTCGACAACGCGACGGACCCGGATGCGATCTTGGGCTGGCTGCCGACCACGGGCAACGTCGAGGTCATCGTGACCACGACGAATCAGGACTTCATCGTCTTCGGCGGTGTGGTCCCGGTCGGGCCGTTCGAGCCGGCACAGGCCGCGGCGTTCCTGTCCGCACGGGCCTCCAACGACGATGTCGCCCGCGCGGGAGAGGTCGCGCTGCGACTGGAGAACCTGCCGCTCGCGCTGGCCCAGGCCGGGGCGGTGATCCGGCGGCGGCGTCTGTCGTTCGCGCAGTACCTCAAGGAATTCGAATCGGTGCCGCTGGCCACGTCGCTTCCTCGGGTTCCCGGTGAGAACTATCCGAGCAGCCTTGAGGACGCGACGTTGCTGTCGATCGCGGGCGTGGAGAACGGGGATGCCGGCGGGGTTGTCCGGCGGCTGCTGCTGATGGTCGCGACGCTGTCGGAGGCGGGCGTCGGCCGTCATATTCTGCATCGCCTCCCCGATGGTCCGCTGGATGTCGATCACGCACTCGCGGAGCTGGCGAGTGCGTCGATCATCGGGTTCGATCTTGAGGGCGCGACCGTTCTGATGCACCGCCTGACCCGCAAGGTCGTGGTGGAGCGTGCTCGGCGGCAGGGGCAGGATCGCGCGGCCGTGGCCGAGGCGGTCGATCTGCTGACCCGTGTTCGGGAGGCCGGCATCGACGTTGTGGACCACATCGACGAGGTGTGGCGGGCGGGGCTTGGCGACTCCTCGGTTTTCGCCGCTCTTGTGGAGTTGCGGCTGTGGAGCATCAATCGCCTTGTCGACGTCAACGAACTCGACCGGGCCGTGCAGATCGCGGGTAGAACGTTGACTGACCTGCAGGCTGCCACCTCGACCGGTGACGATCACCTTGAGCACGCACGACAGGCGTTCCGACGCGTCAGCGTGCTGGCCGACCGATACCTCGAAGCAATCCCTTTCGTTGAGGAGGACCTGGCCGAGTGCCTCCGAAAGGCGGGACCGGATAGCTCGACCACGATCGCCGCTCGCAATTCACTGGGTTATCTCTGCGAATGCGGGGGACTACTGGATCGGGCGATCGAGATTCATGCCCTCAATCTCGCGGAGAGTCTTCGCGTGTGCGGTCCTGATGCGCGGTCCACCATGGCAGCGCGGATCAATATGGCGAGCACATACCGGTCGATGGGCAGGATGGCCGACGCGGTGCCGATCTTCGAGGAGAACCTGGCAGAGAACATTCGCGTTCATGGTCCGGGGGACCCGTCGAGCGTCAACGCGCGTGGCGAACTGGCTCGCGCCTACGTCCGCTCGGGGCGCGCCGAGGAAGGCTTGCGGCTGCACGAGGAGAACCGCGTGTTCATCGAGAACGCGCCCTCGGTGGATTGGGATGAGTTCTGGTGGTCGCAGTACCGCGCCACCGCCTACTCGGTCGCTGGGCAGCACGACGAGGCGATATCGCAACTGCGTGCGCTCGCGGCACGAGCCGGTGAGACGCTGACGGAGCGGAATCCGCGGGCCATCCGGATGCGTCTCTCGCTCGCGCGGGCGCTGATCACTGCAGGGAAGACAGCGGAGGCCGTGCGGCTGTTCGAGCGGACGGTCGATGACCGGAGCAAGGTGCTCGGGCCCGATCACACCGCGTCCCTGAACGCCCGGCGCAATCTCGGACTGGCGGTAGCCGTCAGCGGGCGTACCAGACGGGCCTCAGCGATTCTTCGCGCCGTGCTCGACGACTACGTCCGGGTTCTCGGTCCGGACCATCCCTACACCCGGACGGCGCGGTCGACCCTGGCGCGCGTCCGGGAGGTCCGCGCGTTCCCTGTCTGACCGGAACTTTCGGGCGGCTGATCGGCCGTCGCTTCTCACCGGCATGCATCGAGATACGTCGCTGCCCTTGACCCGCCGGACATGGGCTCGTAACGTGCGCTTAATCGCTCCGGAAGTGTCCGAGAGGACGCCGAAAGTTTCGGTGTCTTCCGCGAGAAGTCCCCTCAAGAGCGCCTTCAGCATGCCCTTTCCCATGCGGAGGCGTCGTGATTCCCCGATCACCATCCCCGTTCGGAAGGAGAGCCCTGGTGAATATCAACTCGGGCCGTTCCCGCGCGGCGCTCGCCGCGCTGGTCGCATCCGCGCTCGCGGTCACCGCGATCGCCCAGACCGGCTCCACGCTCGCGGCCGCCTCACATGTCTCCGTGCTGGTGGCCGCTGCCCCCGTCGAGGATGAGGGTGTCGACTGTCCGGTGCCGGCGCTCCCCGACGCCGGCGCGCTGCCCACCGACGCGAAACTCCCCGATCCCTTCACCCGGATCGACGGCACGCGCATCACCTCCGTGGCCGACTGGCGGTGCCGGCGACAGGAGATCAAGAAGCAGGCCGAGAAGTACGTCTACGGCACGAAGCCGGCCCGCCCGGCGACCGTCACCGGCACGGTCTCGACGAGCAGCATCACCGTGAACGTGACCGAGAACGGCCGGAGCGCCAGCTTCTCGGCGTCGGTCTCGCTGCCGAGCGGCACCGGGCCGTTCCCGGCGGTCGTCGTCTACGGCGGGATCGCCGACACGGCCACCATCCGGGCAGCCGGCGCCGCGGTCATCAACTACGACCCGTACGCGGTGGGCAAGGAAGGCACCGGCCGGGCCAGCAAACAGGGCGCGTTCTACACCCTGTACGGCTCGACCAGCACGACCGGGCTGCTGCAGGCCTGGGGCTGGGGCGTCAGCCGCATCATCGACGTGATCGAGCAGTCGAACGGCAGCGTCCTCAAAGCGGACGCGACCGGTGTGACGGGATGTTCCCGGTTCGGCAAGGGCGCGTTCGTGGCCGGGGTGTTCGACCAGCGGATCGCGCTGACGATGCCGATCGAGTCGGGCAGCGCCGGTGTGCCGATCTTCCGGGGCATCCCCGGTGAGGGCGCGCAGAGTCTGAGCAGCGCGTACGGCGAACAGCCCTGGCTCGGTGACGGGTTCGGATCGTTCACCAGTGCTCCGGGCCGGTTGCCGGTGGACACGCACGAGATGGTGGCAATGGTCGCGCCGCGCGGTTTGTTCATCATGGACAACCCGCACATCGCCAACCTGGGCCCGAAGTCCGCGAGTGTGGCGGCGCTGGGTGGCGCCGAGGTCTACAAGGCGCTCGGTGCGGGCAGCAACATCACGTACTGGTCCGACGTGGCGAGCGGGACGCACTGTGCGAACCGGTCGGAGTGGACGGCCCCGTTGCAGCAGAACATCAGGAAGTTCCTGGTGAAGACCGGCAACGACCCGGGCGCGATCAGGATCGCCGGCAAGGCGCAGGGCAACCTCGCCGAGTGGCGGAACTGGACGACTCCCACGCTGACCAGCGGGCCTTCGTCGCCGTCACCCAGCGTGCCGACATCTCCGTCTGCGTCTCCCTCCGCGTCCCCGTCGGCGCCGGGTGGTAGCTGTGCCGCGTCGATCACCCCGGGCACGGTCTGGGGCGACAGATACAACACCTCGGTCACCGTGACCGGCTCCAGCACCTGGACCGTCACGATCGACATCACCGCACCGCAGAAGGTCTCCACCACCTGGAGCGGCGCTTTCACCTGGAGCAATGGCGGCAACACGATGACCGTCAAACCCAACGGCAGCGGCAACGCCTTCGGCTTCACCACCATGACCAACGGCAACTCCAGCGCACGGCCTCGCATCACGTCCTGCACCGCGGCGTAAGCACTCAGGAGGAACCATGAAGCGCAAACATGCGGCGCTCACCCTGCCGGTCGCCGTTCTGCTGGCCGTCGCCGGAGCTGTCGTCCTTCCCGGCGCCGCCGGCGCCGCCACCACCCTCGGCGCATCCGCCGCGGCCCGCGACAGCCGAGTCTTCGGTACGGCAGTCGCAGCGAGCAAACTGAGCGACACCGCTTACACGACCATCCTCAACCGCGAGTTCAACGCGGTCACCCCCGAGAACGAGATGAAGATCGACGCGACCGAGCCGCAGCGGGGCCAGTTCAGTTACGGCAACGCGGACCGGATCGTCGCGCACGCCCGTGGACAGGGCATGCGGGTACGCGGTCACACCCTGGCCTGGCACTCGCAGCAGCCCGGCTGGATGCAGAGCCTGTCCGGCAGCACCCTGCGCTCGGCCATGCTCAACCACGTCACCCAGGTGGCCACCCATTTCAAGGGCCAGGTCGCCTGGTGGGACGTGGTGAACGAGGCCTTCGCCGACGGCAGCAGCGGCGCCCGCCGCGACTCCAACCTGCAGCGCACCGGCAACGACTGGATCGAGGCCGCCTTCACCGCGGCCCGGGCCGCCGACCCGAGCGCCAAGCTCTGCTACAACGACTACAACACCGACAACTGGAGTGCCGCGAAGACCCAGGCCGTGTACCGGATGGTCCAGGACTTCAAGAACCGTGGCGTGCCGATCGACTGCGTCGGATTCCAGGCGCACTTCACCGGCGGTTCCAGCTATCCGAGCAACTTCCGGACCACGCTGTCCAGCTTCGCGGCTCTCGGCGTCGATGTGCACATCACTGAACTCGACATCACCAACGCGCCGGCGGCCGCGTACACCAGCGTGACCAACGACTGCCTCGCCGTTCCCCGCTGCCGGGCCATCACGGTGTGGGGAATCCGCGACTCCGACTCGTGGCGCTCCGGTGAGAGCCCGCTGCTGTTCACCAGCAGCGGCGGGAAGAAGGCGGCGTACACGGCGGTGCTGACCGCGCTGAACAACGGCACCTCACCCAGTGATCCGGCGTCGCCGTCGCCGTCGTCGCCCGGTGGTGGCTGCACCGCTTCGATCACCCCGGGCACGGTCTGGGGCGACCGGTACAACACCTCGGTCACCGTGACCGGCTCCAGCACCTGGACCGTCACGATCGACATCACCGCACCGCAGAAGGTCTCGACCACCTGGAGCGGTGCTTTCACCTGGAGCAACGGCGGCAACACGATGACCGTGAAACCCAACGGCAGTGGCGCCACCTTCGGCTTCACGACCATGACCAACGGCAATTCCAGCGCCTGGCCCCAGATCACCTCCTGCACCGCGAGTTGAAGGCTACTCCCATGAAATGCATGCTCAGAGCCGCGCTCGCCGGGGTCGCGGCGGTGGCGCTGGCCGTCACGGCCGCGCTGGCCGGTGGACAGTCGGCGCAGGCGGCGTCGCTGGTCCAGGTGACCGGGTTCGGCACCAACCCCAGCAACCTCAACATGTACATCTACGTCCCGGACCGGGTGGCCGCCCGGCCCGCGCTCCTGGTCGCCATGCACTACTGCAGCGGCAGCGCGTCAGCCGTGGCCAACGGGTACTTCCGTGACTACCAGACGGCCGCCGATCAGTACGGATACATCATCGTGTTCCCGGAGGCGACCCGCAGCGGGAACTGCTTCGACGTCTACTCAGCGCAGGCCCTGCAACGTGGCGGCGGCAGCGATCCGGTCGGCATCATCTCGATGGTCAACTACACCAAGTCCCGGTACAACGTGGATCCGAGCCGGGTGTACGCCACCGGTGTCTCCTCCGGCGCCATGATGACCAACGTGATGCTGGCCGAATATCCGGACGTGTTCGCGGCGGGGTCGGCGTTCATGGGCGTACCGGCCGGGTGTTTCGCCACCACCGGGGGCTCGACCTGGAACTCCCAGTGCGCCAACGGCCAGATCTCGAAAACCGCCCAGCAGTGGGGTGACCTGGCCCGTTCGATGAACCCCGGTTACAGCGGCGCCCAGCCTCGGATGCAGCTGTGGCACGGCACCACGGACAGCACGCTGAACTACAACAACTTCGGCGAAGAGATCAAACAATGGACCAACGTACGCGGTGTCAGCCAGACACCGGTGCTGACCGACTCGCCGGCGTCCGGCTGGACCCGTACCCGGTACGGCAGCAGCAGCGTCACAGCGCCGGTGGAGGGCAACAGCCTCGCGGGGGTCGGTCACTCACTGCCACAGAACGGCATGATTGCGTACGCCATCAACTTCCTCGGCCTCAACAGCACCTCCGCCTCGCCGAGTGTGCCGTCGTCCCCTTCTCCGTCGTCCCCGTCTCCTTCGCCGTCCTCGCCGGGTGGTAGCTGCACCGCGTCGATCACCCCGGGCACGGTCTGGGGCGACCGCTACAACACCTCGGTCACCGTCTCCGGCGCGAGCACCTGGACCGTGACGGTGAACATCACCGCGCCGCAGAAGGTCTCGACGACCTGGAGTGGCGCCTTCACCTGGAGCAACGGCGGCAACACGATGACCGTCAAGCCCAATGGCAGTGGCAATACCTTCGGCTTCACCACGATGACCAACGGCAACAGCAGCGCCCGGCCCCAGATCACCTCCTGTATCCCAAGCTGACTCCGGGGGCGCAGGACCGCGGTTGAGGCAGCCGGCTTGCCTCAACCGCGGTCCTGCCAGGTGTCCGCACGATAATCTTGCGTGATCGAAACGTCGGAAAAATCCCGATACAGGCGGCGAGCCGGCCGCACAGCGGCAGCGGCAGCCGTAGTGGTACTCGCTGCCTGCTCGGCATCTGACCTGAAGTACTCAGACGTGTCGGAGAAGGATTTCCCCGCGACGTACCTGAACGACAAGATTGCTGTCGCCTTCTTCTCCACCCAGATGGACGCGACATTCAAACGGGGGCGCGTCGCATTCATCAACAGCGACGGTACGACCGAAGTCTTCAACCACGAAGGCCTCGACGTGGGAAGACTTGCCAACGACGGCCGGAACTCGGTGCTGGTCGCCGACCGTAAGTCCGACACGGTCATCGGCGCCGGCGGCCGCAGCACCGCGCGTGGGCGTACCGAAGATGTTGGGTTCTTCTCGGGGTGGGTTTCTCCATCGAATGGCTATCTGTCGCTGTTCAACAGCGGCCCGCAGGACAACGCCCGGGGATACGGCTTCAACCTGGACTGGTACGACAGCGCCGGGCACCACACCGGCAACATCCCCTATTACCTGGAGGTGGCCGGAATCTGCGACGGCATTCTGTACACCGTCGGCAGCTCCAATCTTCCCGTCGCGGTGACGAAGGAAGCGCCCGTGGCGAGGTTGCTCAGAACGCGAATGGCGGCGACCGCATCCACGGAGATCGTTGCCAGTTGGCCGCAGACAGCGACGACCCACGGCGGTCCGGTCGGCCAGGTGTTCTGCCACGCGGGTGCAGCGCATTTCATGTACCAATCGCTGGCTGAGGCCGACGACACCACCACCCCCTGGGCCGTCTACCTGAAGTCCGCGAACTTGCGGTCCGGCAAGGTGGAAGACCGCATGGTGCACCAGTTCAGTGGTCGTGACGAAGCCATCGAATTCCAGACCTGGCACGCCTATCGCAGCGATCATCTGCACGACGGGGCTATGCACTATCTCGACGGACAGGGCCGGGTATTTTCCACGGATCTCGCCACCGGGCGGGTGCGGCAGGACGTGGTGCTCGACATTCCGCACTACCAGGACGGCATGGCAGTGACCTATTGGGCGGGCAGCAACCTGTACTTCCTGTACCAAAGCCATGACCTCGACAAGGACGCCGTCCTCACCTGCTACGACTTCACCACCGGTTCGAAGACCTACCAGAAGCAGGTAGAGGGAATCGGGGATCTGATCGGTGACGGTGTCTACCTCAAGGATCTCGTCGCCTTCGAGTAAGCGAGTCCCCCGAACCGGTGCTTTCCGTCGGTGGCGGACAATCGGTCCATGTTTGTGATCAAGGAACGGCTCTTCGCCCTCGGTGACGACTTCGACGTGCTGGACGAGAACGGCACGAAGGTCTATCGGGTCGACGGCAAGGTGCTCAGCGTCCGGAACAAGGTCGTCATCGAGAACGCGGACGGCGACGAGGTCGCCTCCGTACACCGCCAGCTGATCGCGCTGCGCGCGACCTACGAGATCCAGATCGGTGGTGAAAAAGCTGCTGAGGTACGGAAGAAGCTCTTCACCCCGTTCCGCGACAAGTTCACCATCGACGTGCCCGGACCGGACGACCTGGAGATGAAAGGTGACCTGCTCGACCACGAATACGTGATCGAGCAGGACGGCACCGAGGTCGCCTCGGTCTCCAAGCGCTGGCTGACGATCCGCGACACCTACGCGGTCAAGGTCGCCGACGGGATCGACCCGCTGCTGATCATCGGCAGTGTGCTCGCCCTGGACCTGGCGCTGGAGCGCGACGCGGAGAAGAAGCCTGGCAAGGACGACTGACCCGGCTCACACGGTCAGGACGATGCGGCCGAACACCTCGCCGGCGTCCATCCGGTGGTGCGCCTGCGCGGCGTCGTCCAGGGGCAGCACGTCGTGCACGACGGCATGCAGTTCCTTGCGGGCGGCGGCGGCGAACTGCTCGGCACGGATCCGGTTGCGCTCGTGGACGGCCACGGTGTTCAGGCTGAAGGTCGCGAACGAGCGGGAGCGTTGGAACGTACCCAAGAGGGTCTTGCCGAAATCGGCGGGCGGGAGCCCGGCGACGACGCCGACGGCGACCATCCGGCCGTTGTCGGCGAGGCGGTCGATGAACGAGGCCGTCGCGTGCCCGCCGACGATGTCGAGGATGACGTCGAACTCGTCGGCGGGTGCCGCGTTGTTGTCGGTCTCACCGTCGCGGTTCAGCACGGCTGTGGCGCCGAGTTCCCGCAGCCGGGCGCCGCGTTCGGGGGAGGAGGTCGTCACGGCGATCGTGGCGGCGCCGCCGAGGGCTGCCAGCTGGACCGCGGTGATGCCGATGCTGCCGGCCGCGCCCCGGATCAGCACGGACTCGCCGGCGGTGAAGCGGCCGTGCGCGAGCGCGAAGTGGGCGACCGGGCCGGCGCTGCCCAGTGCCACCGCGTCGACCGGCGACAACCCCTCCGGCAGGGCGGTCACGTCCTCGAGGCGGGCCACCGCGCGTTCGGCATATCCGCCGCCGGTTCCGGTGAACGCCCACACCAGCCGCCCGATCCACGACGGGTCCACGTCGTCACCGGTGGCGATCACCCGCCCGGCGACCTCGCTGCCCGGGACGAAGCCTTCCTGGAAGCCGTACCCGCCGAGCGTGCCGCGCCGGATGACCGCGTCGACACCGCCCACCCCGATCGTCTCGACCTCGATCAGCACCTGTCCGGCCGTGGGCGTGGGAACCGGCACGTCGAGCAGAGCCATGCCGCTGGGGTCTCCGAACGTACGAATGCTGATGACTTTCATGGCTTTTCTCCGCTCTCGTAACACGTACCGCGACCGTAGCGGACACCCCCGTCCACTTCGGTAAAGTGAGAGGTCATGGCCGACTCTTTGCCTCACATGCTGCGCTCCGACGCCCGGGACAACCGGGACCGTGTGCTGGACGCTGCGCGGGAGCTCTTCGCCGACCGCGGCCTCGACGTGCCGATGCGCGAGATCGCCCGCCGGGCGCAGGTCGGTCCCGCGACGCTGTACCGGCGGTTCGCCACCAAGCAGGCGCTGATCGACGCCGCGTTCGCCGCGGAGATGCAGGCCTGCGTCACGCTGGTCCGCGACGGTTGCGCGGATCCGGATCCGTGGCGGGGGCTGTGCTCGATCGTCCAGGGCGCTACTGAGCTGAACGCACGGAGCCGCGGTTTCGTCGACGCTCTGTCGTCGGTGCCGGACGGGGTGAGCGTGCCGGACCATCGGCGGGTGCTGCTGCGGTCGGTTGAGGGGCTGTGCCGGCGTGCGATCGAGGCTGGCGCACTGCGACCGGATTTCGTCCTCGATGATCTGGTCCTGATGCTGCTGGCCGCGCGCGGGTTGCCGGTCGCCTCGTTGGAGGATCGGCTTGCGGCGGCGCGGCGGTTCGCGGGGCTGGCGCTGGAGGCGTTCCGCGCGGCGAGCGAGGCAGGCCCGCTGCCGCCACCGGCGCGGCTCATCCCCGCGATGCTGCCCAGCGAAACGTCATGACCTAGTCGTCACCGCCGAGGCTTCCCAGGCCAGCCAGTGCAACAGCTGCCGCTCCACCTTGCGCGGGCCGGCAGGCAGCCGGCGGTAACAGCCTTGGATCCCATCGGCAGCCACCAGCGCCTCAGGAATGGCCGACCAACCTGAGGACCACGAGAACCCGGCACCGCACAATTATGCGCGTGACCGGCGCGGCGCCGTTTCAGGCGGTGAAGAGGTATTCCAGCGTGTAGGCGCTGGAGTCCAGCACCATCTCGTTGACTCGACGCTCCCGGAACGTCTCCGGCCCGATACCGGCCTCGGCCATCCTGGCGTACATGCCGCCGGGCCTCGGGCTGGTGTAGGCCACCGCCGGGACCGCGGCCACCACGTCGAGCGGGATGTAGCTGGTCGCGGTCTGCACGATGCGATCTTCGATGGCGAAGCGCCGTGCCCGGGTCAGCACCGCTGCGCCTGGCGGCACGCCGAGCGCTTCCGCGATGTCCTCGGAGGCAGGCGCCTCTTCGACGATCACGTTGACCGAACAGAGCCGCCCGCCGGTGTCGTGGTCCTGGATCGCCTTCCCCTCGGACCACCAGGATCGCGAGAGCCGGTCCGGTGACGAGCGCACGATGCCGGCGCGAATCGCGTTGGCAATGTCGCGGTGCACCGGTTCACCCACGCGTTCAGATTACCAGTCTCTAAGGATCATTCTGCTTTACGGTCGTGAAGTGCGGCACTTTACGATCGTAAAGTTCTCAGGTCCGCTAAGGTCCGTCAGCGTGGCCAGGCAGAAGTTTCTCGACGCGGCGATCCGGCTGTTCGCGCGGCACAGTGTCGCCGGCACCTCGCTGCAGATGATCGGTGACGAGCTCGGGGTCACCAAGGCCGCGGTGCACCATCACTTCCGGTCCCGGGAGGACCTGCTCGCCGCGGTCGTCGAGCCGGTTCGGGTCGGGCTGCGGGAGACCGTGCTGGCCGCTGAGGCGCTGCGGGGCCGGCACGCCCGGGCCGAGCGGGCTCTCACCGGCTTCGTCGCCGTGGTGCTGGGCAACCGGGAACTGCTGCCGGTGCTGACCGGCGATCCGGGGGCCGCGGAGCTGCTCGGTTCGCACCCCGACCTGGGTGATCTGACCCGCCGGCTGACGAATCTGCTCGCCGAGGTCGACCCCGATCCCGGTCCGGGCGGGCACATCCGGGCCGACGTCGTGCTGTCCGGCATCGCCTGCGCCGCCGGGCCCCGGAGTCACGGTGCGGATCCGGCGATCCTGCGTGGACACCTTCTTGACACTGGCCGGCGCGCGCTCGGTCTCCGTACCCGGAAAGGCTCTTGATCTTGATGAATGACACATCGGTGCTGGTTGTCGGTGCGGGCGCGGTCGGGATGGCGCTCGGCTATCACTTGCGGCTGGCCGGCGCGGGCGTCACCTTCCTGGTCCGGCCCGGCCGCACGGCAGCGTTCGCCGCTCCGCGGCGCCTCTATGACTACAACGAGGCGACGATCAAAACCTTCGATGGGTACGGAGTAATCGACGACACCGCGGATCTGGTCGGCCGGAGTTTCGCGTTCGTGCTGGTCACGCTGGACGGGCACACCAGCCGTACCGAACAGGGCGCGGCCACCCTGCGGGCCGTCGGCGAGCTGATCCGTGACTCGGACGCGGTCGTGCTGATGGACGGGATCGGCGTCGGGCTGCGCGAGTTCTACCTGGAGACGATGGGGATCAGTGGGGACCGGCTGCTGCTCGGGTTCCTCGGCATGCTGGCACATCAAGGATCGGCCGGATTGCCCGTACCCCAACAGGCGGATGGGGCGGCAATCGCCGCCGCTGACGTCTGTTTCGTGCATCCGCCGAACCGGACCGGGTTCACGATCGCGCGCGGCAACCCGGCTGCCGCGAAGAGGTTCGCCGCACTGTACGACCGCAGCGGCGTCTCCCGCGTGGGGTTCCTGCCGGCGAAGGTGGCCGACGTGGTCGGCAGCGCGGTCTTCACCATCTATGCCGCCTGTGACGTCGCCGGATGGCCGCCGGTCGCCGACGTGGTCGCGGACCGGGAGCTGTGGCAGCTGGCGGTCCGCGCCCAGCGGGAGATCCTGCGGCTGCCGCGCAACGGCTGGTTCGGCACGGTGGCCGCCGCCGTGATGGGCTCGCGGGTCACCGCGTCGATCCACGTCAAGCAGGAGAAGGACATGCGGCCGCTGGACGTCGCCGCGTTCAACCGGTTCCACCACGGCGGCAAGGTCCGGGCGCAGGACATGGACGTGCTGCGCGACTTCGCCGCCGAAGGGCAGCGCGCCGGCCGGCCGATGACGGCCCTGCGGGCGCTGCTGACCCGCGCCGATGCCTATCCGACCGCCGCCAGGAAGTCGGAGTAGAACACGCCCAGGCCGGCCGCCACGCAGACGCCGGCGATGGTCCAGAACCGGACCACGATGTTGACCTCGCTCCACCCGGCGAGCTCGAAGTGGTGGTGCAGCGGCACCATCCGGAAGACACGTCTGCCGGTGGTCCGGTACGAGACGATCTGGATCACCCAGGTGATCGTGATGATGAAGAAGAGCCCGCCGATCAGGATCGACAGCAGCGTGGTGCGGGTGACCACCGCGAGCCCGCCGATCAGGGCGCCGAGCCCGAGCGCGCCGACGTCACCCATGAAGATCCGCGCCGGGGAGGTGTTCCACCACAGGAAGCCGACGCAGGCGCCGGCGGCCGCCGCCGCGATCATGGCGATCTCCAGGGGATCACGGACCTGGTAGCAGTACTCGTTCGCGCGGGCGTACGTCTCGTCGGCGCACCAGTGCCGGTACTGCCAGTACCCGATCAAGGCGTACGCGCCGAGTACCAGGGTCGACGCGCCGGTCGCCAGGCCGTCGAGGCCGTCGGTGAGGTTCACGCCGTTCGACATCGCCGTGATCACGAAGACGAACACGATCACCGAGCCGACCTTGCCGACGTTCAGCCAGCTGATGTCCCGGATGAACGAGATGTTCTCGCTGACCACGGTCTGGCCGTTGGTGCTCGCCACGTAGAGCGCGGCGATGCCGAACCCGGTGCCGATGATCGCCTGGCCGAGCAGTTTGCCCTTGGCGGACAGGCCGTCGGAGTTGCGCCGGCGGACCTTGAGGAAGTCGTCGACGAAGCCGACCGCGCCGCAGAAGACGAGCAGGCCGAGCAGGACGAGGGCCGTCATGGTCGGCTTTTCCTGGGCGATCTGCCGCTCGGGCAGCGTGGTCAGCGCTACGTGCCCGGCGACGTACGCGATGAGGGTCGCCACGATGAACACGACACCACCCATCGCGGGGGTGCCCTTCTTGCCCTCGTTCGAGGCGAGCCCGAGGGAACGGATCGGCTGTCCGGCCTTGAGCGCGGTGAAGACCCGGATCGCCACCGGTGTGAGGAGCAGGGAGACGATGAACGCGACCGCCGCCGCAACGATGACCGCCCTCACGCGCACGCCTTCACGAGATCCGGGTGCGTGCCGGACAAGTCAGCATCAACGATCATGGAGCATGATCTTGCCATCCGGCGCTGACCGGAGCAGCCGTGGCCGGGTGTGTGGCGGATCCGGTGCGGGTGATGACCTTGGGCGTGGGGTCGGTCCTGACGTCGTGGGCCGTGGCGGTTGGGTCGGACATCCGGTCTGGCATCGGCGCGGCAGCGGCTGCCATGATCAGCTCATGGTGATCGGCGACGCCCCCGTGCCGGGTGATGTGGTGTTCGGGTGGTCGCCGTGGCGTTACGTGGTCGCGGCGGCCGCGATGGGCTTCTTCGGGGCTGTCGTCGGTGTTCTCTGGTGGGAGTCCATGTTCCTGCTGTTCCCGCCACCCGCCGGCAGGCCAGGCAACCTCGTCATCGCCAACGCTGTCCGGTCGGTAACTATCTATACGATTTCCTTCGCGATCTTTTCTCTGCTGTTCTCTCGCACGCGTCCGGCTTGGTTGAGGTTCGGCGTCGACTGGGTCGATCTGGCTGCTGAGCGGCGC
This sequence comes from Actinoplanes lutulentus, assembly GCF_003259845.1. GTDB lineage: Bacteria > Actinomycetota > Actinomycetes > Mycobacteriales > Micromonosporaceae > Actinoplanes > Actinoplanes lutulentus. Next base: position 9,243 of record NZ_QLMJ01000017.1, on the reverse strand, counting down.
GATGTGGTCGTGGTGCCCTGTGCGGCCGTGACCAGTGCCCGTGTCCGGTGGGTGTGGCCTGTCGCGATGCTCGACGTTGTCGTCGGTTCCGCTGACGAATCGCGGGTGATGCGACTGGACCGCGGTGGCCGTCGTCCGTTGCGTAAGTGCAAGGGTGATCAACTGCGCTTCTCCATGCCGATTGCGGGGCTGAGGTCGTCGTCGGCGGATATCCGTTCTGAGCTTCGGCGTCGTGGATTCGGCGAGTGAGGGGTCCGGTCGGGTTACCGGAATCATGGGACTACTTGTCGTGGGCATATAGTCATGGGCATGGAACGGTGTACGAGTGTGCTGATGGGTGCTCACGAGATCCGCGTGCGGCTCGGCGGGCTCACTCGTCAGCGCATCTACCAGCTGACCAGTCGTGCCGACTTCCCGCCGCCGGTTGCCGATCTGGCGCAGGGCAAGGTGTGGCTGACGTCGGATGTGGAGGAGTGGATCGCTGTGCGTCGCAAGGTGTAAGGCGCTCTCGTCTTGACGGGCATCGGAAACTTATCGATAGTCGATGTATCGATTGTCGATAAGACGGGGTGTGGTCATCATGCGTGCGTCCTTGCGCCGGCCGGACTGGCTGGATGAGCTTCATGGGTTGCTGGCGATAGCCGTGGCGCTGACCGGGATCGGAAGTGTGGTGACGACTGTCGGCATTCTGGCTGGTCAGGCGGTGGACGTGGAGGTGAGCAGTGCGGGTGCGCTGATCAACCTGCCGGCCGGAACCACCGTCGACTCCGGACTCCACCTGCACGTGGAGGAGCCGACCGGAGCGCAGCGAGCCTGGGAACTGCTGGCGACGCTCCCCAGTGTCCTGCTGCTGACGCTGGCGTTGGTGCTGCTCTGGCGCCTGGTCGGCCGGGCACGCCGAGGCGACCCCTTCACCGGGGGCATCGTCAGTCGTTTCCGGGTGCTCGGACTGGTGCTCGTGGTCGGCGGTCCGGCGGTGTGGGCGATCGAGTTCGTCGGCAATTTCGCGCTCAGCGCCACGGTCGCGCCCGATGGCACCTATGCGCCGCTGTCTTTCGCGGTTCCCGGAGCGTGGCTGCTCAGCGGTTTCGTCATGTTCGCATTCGGCGAGATCGTCCGCCGCGGTCAGGTGCTCCGCGCGGAACTCGACGAGGTGGTGTGATGCCACCTGAGGGCGAGCACCGCGTGGAGGTGCACATCGACAAACTGCTCGCGGCGCGCGGCATCACGCTGACTGAGCTCGCCGATCGGGTCGGCATCACCCTGGCCAACCTTTCCGCACTCAAGAACGGACGGGTGCGGGCCGTGCGGTTCAGCACGTTGACGGCCCTGTGCGACGCGCTGCGGTGCCAGCCCGGCGATCTGTTCACCGTTTCCGTTAGCCGCGGTCAGCAGCCCCGGACCTGACCCTCCCCCTTTCCCGCGATTCACGACATAATGCGAGGCCCGCGACCTCACCCACGGAGGGCCCTCGTTGCCGCCGAACTCCGCAACCGGCGACGGCCTGAACCGCCGCGCTCTCCTGGTCTCGGTCGGGTTTACGGCAGGACCCGATCCGGAGGGCAGCGAGGCCAGCTGGCCTCGGTTGCCGTTCGCTGCCGCCGCCAGCGCCGCGCTCGGCTCCGCACTGGAGCCCTTCGGATACGAACCGAGGTTCGTGGCTGACCTGGCAGCGTCAGAGGTCAGCAAACAGATCGAGGACGCGATCACGTCCACGCCCAAGGACGGCGTCCTGATCGTCCACTTCGTCGGGCACAGCCACGTGACTGTTTCCGGTCAACTGGCGGTCATCGGCGCCGATGGACAAAAGACCAGAACAACGGAGTACTGGGTCGACCTGGCCGCTGACCACGACGTGCGCCTGCTCCTGCTCCTTGACACCAGTCACGCGGGCCGGGCCGTCCGATCGAGCGAGCAGCTTCCGAACTCCAACATCTGGGTCATCGCCGGAGCCGACGATGACCATGCGGCCTTCAGCGGACGGTTCACCGCTGCCGTGATCGAGGCGCTCCGCGAACTCGCCGCGGACTCCGGCGATCCGTACATCGGCTACCCGGCGCTCGTGCCCCGGGTGGCCGACGTCCTCGACCGGCTCGTCGTCGAAGCCCAGGCCCTGCCCCAGCGGATCAGCTACACCCGGCTGGACCTGCTGAGACCGAACGAGTTCTTCTTCTTTCCCCTCAGGGGCACCCGCCCGGCGTCACCGAACGCGCGGTGGGAGGTACAGACACGCGGATACGGTGACCGTCCCACCTTCGATGATCACCTCCGCCGTGAAGCCCTCTGGCGGTCCCTGGCCGACCTGATCGAACCCACCGCTACCACAGCCGATGACCAGGACAGCGGCCCCACCGTCCTGGTCATCGACGGACCTTGGGGCACCGGCAAGACGTCCCTCGCCGGCCTCGCCCGGCAACACCTGGAGGCAACCGAACGAGCTGCCGAACAACCGGACACGAAACCCGGCCCTCTGCGTGTCCGCGACGCCGACCGGGCACTCTCCGGCAAAGGCCCGGCGGTTTGGGAACCCGCCATGATGCGCCATGCGCCCGCCGCGACGACCACCCCGCCGATCATCAGCGTGCGCTTCGATCCGTGGGCGCACCAGACCACCGAACAGGTCTGGGCCGGCCTGACCCGGGCCCTGCTCGACGCCGTGGAAGACAAGCTCCTGCCGGAGTCCGAGGAGTCGACGAGGCGGTACTGGTTCCAGCGCAACATCTCCAAGCTGGACCGGATGGCCCTGCGCCGCTCCCTGCGCCGCGCCACGATCTCCCCGCTGCTCGCGGTCAGCGCCCTGGCACTCCTCGTCCCGATCATCGCCCAGATGGCGCGGTCACCCGATGACTACAACCTGCTGGTCTTCACCATCGCCGGTTCGAACATCGCCGTGCTCCTCACCACGCTGGCTCTGCTGGGCAGCATCGGCCACACCCTGTGGCGGTACTTCCGTCGCCCGGCCGCCGATTTCCTCCCGGCCGACCTGTTCGTCGGCCCGATCCCGGCCGACGCGACCTCGGCCGAGAAGCCGGCTGCCGACGCCGCGTTGCGCGACCCGTACTACCGGGCCCGCTCGGGCTATCTCTACCTTCGTCAGCATGACGTTTTCGACGTCCTGACCGACGTGGAGAAGGCCGGCCATTACGTGGTCGTCTACATCGACGACCTCGACCGTTGCTCGCCGCGGACCACCGCCGATGTCTTCGAGGCGATCAACGTCTTCGTCAACGCGTCGTTCCCGGTGACCCGCTTCGTGCTCTGCCTGGACGCCACGGTTGTGGTCGCGCACCTGGACGAGGCCTATCCCTCCCTCGGCGGTCAGCGCAAATTCGCCAGGCCGCTCGACCCGACGCCGGGCTGGTCGTTCCTGCGCAAGGTGGTCCAGCTGCTGGTCCCGGTCACCGCGATGGCGCCCGGCCGCGTCGAAGACCTCCTGGACGACTTGCTGAGATCCCGTCCGGATGTGCCCGATCCGGTATCAGCGCCGGACACGCGGCCCTCGCCTGCTGCAAGTGAACAGCCGGCCGCCGCCGGCGCGCCGGCGCCGGCTCTGATCGATCAGGGCTCGGCCGGCGACTCGGTTGTCGTCCGTCAGCTGGAAGCGCTGGAGCATCACCCGCGGGTCCGGGCCAGCCTCGCCGCACGGGCGGCGGCATTTCCCCAGCTCTCGGCCCGCGAGGTCAAACGATTCCTGACGACCTGGCAGTTCTACGTGCGCGTCTTCGCACGGGTGGACCCGCTCGCGGAGCAGGACGACGTCGTCGAACGCGCTGAACATCTGGTGCTGCTCGCCGAACTCCTCGTCCGCTGGCCGGCCGCACAACGACTCCACAGCCAGCGTGTCGACGGCCGGCTCGGCCTGAGTCTGCTCGCCGAGTCCGCCGGCGACGATCAGGCCTGGAACCAGACACTGCGCCGGCTCCGTCTGACCGGCCCGCACCACGACGACTTCGCGACCGGGGTACGGGCGATCCTCCGTACCCCTGAAGGTCTTGCGATGACGAAGCGGGCCGAGTCGGTCCTCTAGCTCGCGCCCGGCCGTGGTCTCCACAGGTTGATGCCGGACCGGTCCGGGACCGAGGCAGTCATCATGGCGGGAATGTCACCGGGTGGTCACCGGTAGAGGACGCCGGTCAGGGTCTCGGAGACGGCCCAGAGTCGCTGCGCGTCTGCCTGGTCGTGTGACCGGGCTGATGACGTCGTGCGGCGCGGCCGGCCGCGCATCTCGCCGAGCCCGGCGGGGCCGTAGTACTCGCCGCCTTTCGCCCGCGGATCGGTGGCGGCCCGCAGGACGGGCAGCGCGCCGTCCCGGGGGCTCTGGGTGACAATCGGTCCGAGGACCGTGTTGAGCATGCGCATGTGCAGCGGCGCGTTGCGGGTCAGGCCGGTGGCGGAGCCGCCGGGGTGCGCGGCCAGCGCCTCGACGGGCCGGCCGGTGCTGTGCAGCCTGCGCTGGAGCTCATAGGTGAAGAGCAGGTTGGCCAGCTTGGACTGCGAGTAGGCGGTCTGCCCGTTGTACCGCCTCGTGGCGTTCAGGTCGTCGAAGTTGATCCGCCCGGCCCGGTGGCCGTTGCTGGCGACGGTGACGATCCGGGCGGCCGTCGACCGTTCGAGCAGGTCGAGCAGGAGCCCGGTCAGCGCGAAGTGTCCGAGATGGTTGGTGGCGAACTGCAGTTCAAAACCTTCGTCGGTACGGGTTTCCGGTGTCCACATCACGCCGGCGTTGTTGATCAGCACGTCGAGGCGGTCATGGCGGTCGTGGATCTGCTGCGCGGCCGTGCGTACCGAAGTCAGTGAGGAAAGGTCGGTTTGTTGCACTTCGAGGCGTGCGTCAGGGTGCCCGGCGAGGATCCGGTCGGCCGCGTCCTGGCCCCGGGCGGTGTCACGGACGGCGAGGATGACGGTGGCGCCGCGCTGGGCGAACGCGGTGGCGGTGGCGAGACCGAGGCCGGAGTTGGCCCCGGTGATGAGCACCCGGCGGCCGTCCTGGTCGGGCATGTCGGCGCTGGTCCAGACGTCGGTGCGGGTCATGGAGGTCTCCTGAATGTGAGCTGCGATCTCAACAGTGAGACACTGTGTCATCAGCGAACCACTACGTCAACTTCGACCTCGAAGACCGACTTTGGTACGATGGCCGCATGGTGGAGAAGACGCGGCTGCGTTCGGTCGCACGCGAGGCGATCCGGGCTGACCTGGCGAAAGTGGCACTGGCCGTGTTCACCGAGCGGGGCTTCGACAACGTCTCGGCCGCGGACGTCGCGGAGGCGGCCGGCGTGTCCCGCAGCACCTTCCTGCGCTACTTCGCCACCAAGGAGGAGGCGGTGCTCAGCTCCCTCGATCCGCTCGGCGACACCGTCGCCGCGGCGCTGACCGCCCGGCCCGCCGGCGAAGACCTCTGGACTGCCTTGCGCCGCTGCCTGGAACCCCTGATCGATCAGTACCGTGACGAGCCGGCCGTGGCACTTTCGCTCGCCAAACTGGTCGACCAGAGCTCCTCGCTGACCAGCGCCCGCCTCGACAAGCAGGCCCGCTGGCGCCGGGTGCTCGCCGGTGCCGTCGCGGACCGGCTGGAGGCCCGCGACGGCACCGACCCGCGGCCCGCTCTTCTCGCCGGCGCGGCGCTGACCGCGTTCGAGGTCGCCACCGCGCGATGGATCAGCTCCGACGGCACGGCGGTCCTGCCGGACCTGGTCGACGAGGCTTTCGCCTACCTCACCCCGGCGGGCGCCAGATAGGTCGCTCGCCGTGATTGCCTGATCGCCAGGATGCGGCGATCGACGGGCTTCACTTGACAGCAATCTGATGGAAATGACGATGATGAGTCTCCCTCGACCCCGTGGAGACCTTCATGACCTCGACATCCAGGTGGCGCCTGACGACCGCCGCCACCGCCGCGGTGGTTCTCGCCGCCGGCCTGCTCACCGCCTCGGCGACACCGTCGGCGGCCGTTGCCTCCGGGCCGGTCATCGATCAGAACTTCGCCGATCCGGACATCATGAAGGTCGGCCGCACCTACTACGCGTACGCCACCAACAGCGACGGCCGGAACATCACCTGGGCCACCTCCACCGACCTGACGGACTGGGCGGTCCAGGAAACCGACGCCCTGCCGGCTCTGGGTGCGTGGGCCGATCCGGACTGGTCGTTCCCACCCGGCGGGTCCGGTGATCACGGGGTCTGGGCGCCGGAGGTGTTCGCGGCCGGACCGCGCAGCTTCGTCATGTGGTACACGGCGCACGACAGGGCCTCGGGCAAGCAGTGCATCGGCGCCGCCACCGCGACCGCGCCCGGCGGACCGTTCGTACCTCGTGACACCGCCCTGGTCTGCACCCCGGAGACCGGTGGCGCGATCGACGCTTCCTCGTTCGCCGAGAACGGGCGCCGGTACATCCTGTGGAAGAACGACGGCAACTGCTGTTCCCAGGACACCTGGCTGCACCTTCAGCAGGTCAGCGCCGACGGGCTGCGCCGGGTCGGCGCCGAGACCGAACTGATCAAACAGAATAAGCCGTTCGAGGGCACCCTCGTCGAAGCGCCGACGTTGTGGAAACGCGGCAGCACGTACGTGCTCTTCTACTCCGCCAACTTCTTCGGCAACGGCAGCTACGTGAGCAGCTATGCGACCTCCACTGAGCTGCGCGGGCCGTACACGAAGGCGGCGGCGCCGCTGATGACCACCGACGCCTTCGCCGGCACGGTGCGTGGTCCTGGCGGCCAGGATGTGGTGACCGGGCCGGACGGCAAGGACCGGATCGTCTTCCACGGCTGGAATCCCGGCTTCACCTACCGGGCGATGTACTCCCAGCGGCTCGACTGGCAGGGCGGCCGGCCCATCGTGGAAGGCGCGAAGATCCGGTACGAGGCCGAGGACGCCACCTTCACCCGCGCGAACGCCCGGTACGCGGCCGGCGGCGCCAGCAACGGTGTGGTCGTCGGCGGGATCGACTTCGACGACAGCCGGGTCACGTTCACCGTTTACGTGCCCCGGGCCGGCACCTACCGCCTGTACACCCGGTACGCCAACGGCTCCGACGCCGGTGCGGCCGCCCACACCCTGTCCGTCAACGGCGCGAGCGCCGGAACCGTGGACTACCCCTTCACCGGCTGGGACAACTGGCAGGTCAGCGAACGGGCCGTGACCTTACGGTCCGGAACCAACACCATTTCGTACGCCAAAGGCGCCAACTTCGCCGAACTCGACGCGATCGACATCGCCTGACCGGGGTTCCGTGCTCCGATCCGGGCGGGAGCTCAGTCAGCGATCCCGGCGAAGGGGTCGGTCAGTGCGCGCCAGCTGTCGAAGCCGTCGGCGAGTTCGGCGTCGGTCAGCAGGCACCGGGTGAGCAGGCCGGTGATGGCGGCCTGGTCGAGATGCAGGCCGATGAGGGCCAGGGCGGTGCGGCGGTCGCCGTAGTACGGGTCCCAGACGAGGTCAGCGGCGATCCGGCGGTCGTCGCTGGTCCCGGTCCAGCGCTCGACCGGCAGGGCGTCGAGCCAGTAACCGAGGCTGCCCAGGCTGACGCCGCCGCCGGCGGATTCGAAGGCGAGGACGATGTCCGGCTGGCTGGCGATCCACAGCTGGCCGCGACCGCGCAGGGCTCGCTCGGCCAGCTCCTCGAGGGCGTCGCTCAACCGTTGAGGGTGGAACGGGCGACGGCTTTCGAACAGGACGGAGTCCTCGCCCTCGATGCCGATGGCCCGCCCTTCCAGGGCGAGACCGAGCATTCCCGGCCGGCGCGGATCGTGGCGGCCGGTACGGCGTACCAACTGGGAGAGGCCGGTGCAGTCGAGGCTGTTGGTCGTGCCGACGGGTACCTGAACCGCCCATGGCGCGAGGCGGTGCACGAGAGCGCCGACCCGGTCGAGGTCACGGCTGTCGGTACCGGGCCGGCTCCACAGGATCACGGTGTCGCAGAACTCGACCTGATGGACCACCACCTCGGCGACCGATCGGTGATCGGCCTCGGTGATGTGCAGATCCGCTGTGCTGCCCAGGTCGTCGAGGAAGCTTTCCGGGTCGACGACCGTGATGAAGGAGTCGAAGCGCACGCTGTGCGCGCCGGCGGCGGCGACCGCCTCGGGTTCCACAGCGGACGGCAGAACCAGCAGGACGTCGCTGCCAGGGTGGCTGCCTGTCAGGCGTACGAGGGTGGGCAGCACGTCCTCGCGCAGCGTGCAGGAGACGCAGCCGTGCGCGAGCTCGACGGTGCTCTGCTCGATCAGTTCGGTCGCGGACCGGACGGTGCGCCGGAGCACGCCGTCGCGGATGCCGGTCAGGTCGTGGCTGACCGCGATCAGCCGCTCGTCGGCGATCAGCAGGGCGCGGGCGGCCGCGTGAACAGCGCCGGGCGAGAAGCCGGACAGCACGGTGACGGCGGGCCGGTGGTCCACCGGGACGGGCGGGGCGGAGGCGATCGGATGGGAGCTCACCCCCTCATCTTGTTGGAAACGATTTTCATTGTAAAGTCTGCCGCGCGTTTCACGTTTGCGATGTCACCGGCGCCGAGCCGGCCTTCGGGCGGCTGAGATCATGTCCTGGTGCTGACGAACCGGACGAATGACCCCGCCACGCCCACGGTGATCGACGCCGGTGATGTCGAACGGCTGCCGTGGCGCAACGGTCTCGGCAGCACACGAGAACTCGCCACCGGTAACACCGGCTGGCGGCTGAGCCTCGCCGACATCACCACGGCGTGCGCCTTCTCCCGGTTCCCCGGTCTGTGGCGATGGTCGACGGCGGTCGCCGGACCGCCCGTCGAGATGGTCATCGGCGATCGTGATGCCATCACGGTCGCCGGTGACGTCGTCGTCGACTACGACGGCGAGGCGCCGGTGACGGCGCGCCCGGCATCCGGCGGGGTCACCCACCTGCTCAACCTCATGACCACCATGGGTACGCCGGCGCGGCTGACCCGCGCACGAATGGACGGCCCGGCTCGGGTGACCGCGGCCGCCGTGGCCGTGTTCGTCCTGGACGGCACGCTGCTCGTCGCAGACCAGCGGGCCACCGCCGGGCAGTTGATGCTGCTGGGTGACCACGACGGCCTCACGCTGACCGGGCACGACGCCCGATGCGTGATCGTGGAGGTGCCGGGTTCGCGGGTCAGTCGCCGCTGAGGGTGCGTGCCCAGGGCTCGTCGATGTCGGTGAGGCCCAGGGCGAGCGTGACGTTCTCGAGCATGCCGGCGCCGAACCATTGCCGGACAGCCTCGTCGGATCCGAGGAGTTCGCTGATGAGTTCGA
>NZ_QLMJ01000016.1 GCF_003259845.1 Actinoplanes lutulentus | reverse complement strand
CGGCCGGGGCGATGAGGGCAGCGGCCAGGGCGAAGCGGCGAAGAGCGTTGCGCAAGAGGTCCCTTTCGGCAGGTCAATGTTGCTTGCGCTGTTCTTTTCGGCCCTGCCGCCGCGGACTGGATGAGCGAGTTGGTGCGTGTCGGTCGCCGTCGGGTTGCGGGTTCCCGGCCCGGCCCTGTCGGCCCGGCCCTGTCGGTCCGGCTGAACGTTACGGTCGCCGTGAGCGACAGCCGGCAGCCCTGGTGTGCAGCCGCTTTTGGTCGGCTGTACGTGGTGGTCGCCGTGGGTGACAGCCGGCAGCCGCAGCGTTAAGCCGGGGGTGGGCTTTCGCTGACAGTGAACGCTGGAAGAGACCGGGACCATTCGCGGTTGAGCCGCCTGTACTCAACTTTTCGGAGGTACCCGATGTCCAGCAAGCGACTCCCCGTGTTGTTCCTCGACGACATCGTCCTGCTCCCGGGCATGGTCGTGCCGGTCGAACTGGATGAGAACGCCCAGGCGGCCGTCGACGCCGCCCGGACCTCCGCCGACTCCGAGCTGCTGATCGCCCCGAGGCTTGAGGACCGGTACGCCTCCTACGGCGTGGTGGCCACGGTCCAGCGCGTCGGCAAGCTGCGCGGCGGCTCACCGGCCGCCGTTCTGCGTACCGGTGTGCGGGCCCGGATCGGCAGCGGGGTGACCGGCCCCGGTGCCGCGCTGTGGGTCGAGGCCGAGCCGGTACCGGTGGCCGCGTCCGGCGAGCAGGCCCGTGAGCTCGCCGCCGAGTACAAGAAGCTGGTCGTCTCGGTGCTCCAGCACCGCGAGGCCTGGCAGGTGCTCGACTCGGTCAGTGCCATCGACGACCCCGGTGACCTGGCCGACACCGCGGGCTGGGCGCCGTACCTGTCCAACGACCGCAAGCGCGAGCTCCTGGAGACCCCGGACGTCGAGGCCCGGCTGCGCCTGCTCATCGAGTGGACCAAGGACTTCCTGGCGGAATCCGAGGTCAACGACAAGATCGAGACCGACGTACGCGAATCGGTCGAGAAGCGCAACCGCGAGTACCTGCTGCGTGAGCAGCTCAAGGCGATCCGCAAGGAACTCGGCGAGGGCGAGGCCGACGGCACCGACGACTACCGCGCCCGGGTCGAGGCGGCCCAACTGCCCGATGCGGTACGCGAAGCCGCGCTCCGCGAGGTCGACAAGCTGGAGCGTGCCGGCGACCAGAACCCCGAGGCCGGCTGGATCCGCAGCTGGCTCGACACCGTGCTGGACCTGCCCTGGGCGGCCCGCACGACGGACAACACCGACCTGAGCGCGGCCCGTGCCGTGCTCGACGCGGACCACCACGGCCTGGACGAGGTCAAGGACCGCATCGTCGAGTACCTCGGCGTCCGTGCCCGCCGCGAGTCCCGTGGCCTCGAACTCGTCGGCGGCCGGGGATCCGGGGCGGTCATCCTGCTGGCCGGCCCGCCCGGGGTCGGCAAGACGTCGCTGGGTGAGTCGGTCGCGCGTACCCTCGGCCGGAAGTTCGTCCGGGTCGCCCTGGGCGGCGTCCGCGACGAGGCGGAGATCCGTGGACACCGGCGTACCTATGTCGGTGCTCTTCCGGGTCGCATCGTGCGGGCGATCAAGGAGGCCGGCTCGATGAACCCGGTCGTGCTGCTCGACGAGGTGGACAAGGTCGGCAGCGACTACCGCGGCGACCCGGCCGCGGCGCTGCTTGAGGTGCTCGACCCGGCGCAGAACCACACGTTCCGCGACCACTACCTCGACCTGGACCTGGACCTGTCCGACGTGCTGTTCATCGCGACGGCGAACACCCTGGAGACGATCCCGCAGGCGCTGTTCGACCGGATGGAGCTGATCACGATCGACGGCTACACCGAGAACGACAAGGTCGCCATCGCCCGGGACTTCCTGGTGCCCCGGCAGCTGGAGCGGGCCGCTCTGGAGCCCGGCGAGGTGACGGTCACCGAGGGCGCGCTGCGCGAGATCGCGGCGAACTACACCCGGGAAGCCGGCGTGCGGTCGTTCGAGCGGCTGCTCGCCAAGGCGTTCCGCAAGGCCGCGCTGGGCGAGCTGCCCGCCACGGTCGAGGCGAACGACCTCAAGGACCTGATCGGACGGCCGCGGTTCACCCCGGAGTCGGCCGAGCGTACGGCGGTCCCGGGTGTCGCCACCGGCCTGGCCGTGACCGGGATGGGCGGTGACGTGCTCTACATCGAGGCGTCGCTGCTGCCCGGCGACAAGGGCGGGCTGTCGGTCACCGGCCAGCTCGGTGACGTGATGAAGGAGTCGGCGCAGATCGCCCTCTCCTACGTGCGGGCCAACGCCGGCGAGCTCGGCATCTCGCCGGAGCAGCTCGACCACCCGATCCACCTGCACGTGCCCGCGGGCGCGGTGCCGAAGGACGGGCCGTCGGCCGGCGTCACGATGACGACCGCGCTGGTGTCGCTGCTGCTCGGCCGCAACGTGCGCGCCGAGGTCGGGATGACCGGTGAGGTGTCGCTGACCGGGCGGGTCCTGCCGATCGGCGGCGTGAAGCAGAAGCTGCTCGCCGCCCAGCGCGCCGGCCTCACCGAGGTCTACCTGCCGCAGCGCAACGAGCCCGACCTCGACGAGGTCCCGGAGGACGTGCTCGCCGCGCTGACCGTGCACATCGTCTCCGACGTGCGCGACATCCTGCGTACCGCTCTGGAGCCGCAGCAGGTGGCGGTCTCGGCCTGAGTCGTCACACCGCCGCGACCCGGGGATCCCGGGTCGCGGCGGTGTGCGAAGGTTCGGGCGTGCCGAAGAGGATTTTCGCTGCCGCGCTGGCGTTCGGGATGCTGGCGGCCCTCGTCAAGGGGAACCATGAGGGACTGCGCGACACGATCGGCAACCTGAGTACGCCGTGGCTGCTGGTGGCGTTCCTTCCGGCACTGGCCGCGCCGAGCGTGCGGCGCGGTGCCCTGGTCGGGTTGGCGGCCACCGTCACCGCGCTGCTCGGCTTCTATCTGGTCGTCGCGATCAGCACCGATGACCAGCTGCCCACGCTGCAGGAACATCTGGAGCACGTGCTGCGCAAGAACCGGCTCTGGCTCTGGTCGGGCCTGATCAGCGGGCCGGTGATGGGCGCGTTCGGCGCGTGGGTGGGTAAGCGTGCCGCGCTTCTGGTGATCGGCCTGCTGCTGATCCTGGAACCGATCGTCATCTACGGGGCCCGGATCGTCCCCGGGTGGCGGCATGTCATTCACTGGACGCTGGAACCGGGCCCGTACCTTGTCGAGGCGGCCCTCGGCGTTGTGCTCCTGACAAGACTGGCTTTGCGAAACAAGGAGACCTCATGGCGCAGCGCTGCACGGTGACGGTGTGCCGGGACTGCTGTTGCGGTAGCCGTACCAAACACCCGGCCGTTGACCACGATGCGCAGATCGACCGCTTGCGGGCCGAGCTGGAGCCGGAGCACCGGATCCGGACGAGTCTCTGCCTCGATGTCTGCTCGCAGTCCAACGCGATCGTCGTCCAGCCGGCGCCGGAGGCCCGGCGGCGGGGCGCACGGCCGGTCTGGTTCGGACTGGTCCTCGACGACACCGTGCTCGACGACCTGATCACCTGGGTACGCGACGGCGGCCCCGGCAACGCCGACCTGCCGGCCGTCCTGGAGCTGTCCGTCATCAGCCCGCCTACGGTGTGAGTCGTGGACGACGCACTGCGGGTGGCCGCGCGGATCGGGCCGTACTTCGTCTGGGAACCGTGGGACGGTGACCCGGAGTTCCGCCCGATCACCGAGCTGTCCGATCCGGATCGGCTGACCGCCCGGGTCGGCGCGGCCCGGGACATGCTGGCCCGGATGGGCGGCCTGCACCGCGACGACCTGTCCGAGCGGGTGGTCGCGTCGACCGTCTTCCTCGGGCTGGCGGCCCGGCTGGTGTCGGCCCCGCTCGCGGCAGCGGCTGTCGGCGGCGCGATCCCGCTGGTGACCCAGGGCCGGGTGCTGTGGCGTCCGATCGAAAACGGCCTGCTGCCTATCGCGTACCGAAGTGTGGGTTTTGCGGGGTGTGCCGGCGAGGAAGCCGGCGCGGTCGCGGCGACCTTGACCGAGACCGTGGTGGAGGGGCTTGTCGCGCCGCTGCTCGGTGCGTTCCAGGAGCGGTTCGTGCTGTCGCCGCAGGTGCTGTGGGGCAATGTGGCGTCGGCGCTGGGCGGGGCACTGACCCTGATCGGAACCGGACGCGCCGCGGCCGTCGTCGAGGCGATGCTGGCGCAGGGACCGCTCGCCGGAACCGCCACGCTGGCCCGGCCCGATCCGCGGCAGGAGAAGTGGTTCCTGGTGCGCAACAACTGCTGTCTCTACTACCGGATCCCGGGCGGCGGCACCTGCGGGGACTGTGTGCTCACTCCGGAGGAGACGCGCCTGCGGCACTGGCGCACGGTGCTGGCCCCCAGGGGAAAATGAGCTGAATCGGCCGCATATCCACCCTCCAGCAGTGATCATGACAGCAGCGATCGACGATGCTGAGGGAACATGAGAGCTGCGCGAATTCAGCCGACCGGGGTTGAGCGGTCGTTCGAGGACCACGAGATCATCGTGACCAAGACGGACCTCAAGGGCATCATCACGTACGCCAACGACGTGTTCCTGCGCCTGTCCGCGTTCGGCGAGGAAGAGGTCATCGGCAAGCCGCACAACATCATCCGGCATCCGGACATGCCGCGTGCGGTCTTCAAGCTTCTCTGGGACACCCTCGGCCAGGGCGAGGAGATCTTCGCGTACGTGGTGAACATGGCCGGTGACGGCGCCGCGTACTGGGTTCTCGCGCACGTCACGCCGTCCCGGGACGCCAGCGGGCGGGTGATCGGCTATCACTCCAGCCGGCGCCGCCCCGACCGCCCGGCCGTCGACGCGGTGAAACGCCTGTACGCCCGGCTGCGCGAGGAAGAGCGGCGCAACGACCTGAACGCGTCCTGGCAGCTGCTCCAGGACGAGCTGGCCGGCCGCGGTCAGACCTATGAGGAGTTCGTCTGGGACCTGACGCTGGGAGCGACCCGATGAGCGACGACATCCTGTCCATCATCGAGAAGGTCTGCACCCGGGTGGCGGCCGGCGACTTCGAGAACCGGGTGCCCAAGCTCGGCGACGACCCGCAGGCCGAGGCGACCCGTCAGGCGATCAACCGGGTCCTCGACGTCACCGATGCGTTCGTCCGCGAGTCCGGCGCGGCGCTCACCGCCGCCGCGGACGGCAGGTTCCACCGCCAGTTCCTGCCGCGCGGCATGCGGGGCGCTTACGCGCACTCCGCCGTGACGATCAACCGGGCCGCCGACGCCATGCGGGTGAAGGTGGAGGAGATCGAGCACGCCAAGGCCGCCCGCTTCGACCTCGCCGGCGAGCTGGAGTCGGCCGTCCAGTCCGTCTCCGAGCAGCTCGCCACGGCAGCCACCGAGATGGGCGCGACCGCGAACGGCCTGTCCCAGTTCGCCCGGGACGCGGTCGCCGACGCGGAGCGGGGTCTCGGCTCGGTCGGCGCGTTGCGGGACTCCTCCGACCAGATCCGCAAGGCCGTCAGTCTGATCACGCAGATCGCGTCGCAGACCCGGCTGCTGGCGCTGAACGCGACGATCGAGGCGGCGCGGGCCGGTGAGGCCGGCCGGGGGTTCAGCGTGGTGGCGAACGAGGTGAAGACCCTCGCGACCGAGACCGCCTCGTCGAGCGAGAGCATCACGAACCAGGTGTCGACGGTGCAGGACTCGGCGAAGGGCGCGATCCGGGTGCTGGAGTCGGTGACCGAGAGCATCCGCCAGATGAGTGAGCTGGTCGACGGCATCGCCTCCGCGGTCGACGGCAACCGGGAACCCGGTCAGCCCGGCCTGTCCCAGCTCGCCGAGGTGCTGCGCGCCGAGGTCACGCGATTCGTGGCGAAGGTTCGGGCTGACTGATCGGCAGCTTCACCGAGACGATGGTTCCGGTCGGCTCGTTGCCGTCCAGGCGGATGCTGCCGCCGTGCAGGTTCACGATGGTCCGGGCCAGGCTCAGACCCAGCCCGCTGCCGGGAATCCCCTGGTGGCGGACGTTGCTGCCGCGGAAGAACCGGTCGAACACCCGGGCGCGCTCGTCGGCGGGCGTACCGATGCCGGTGTCGGTGATCCGCAGCTCGGCGGCGTCCTCGCCGGCGTCCAGGGTCACCACGATCCGGCCGTCGGGCGGGCTGTACGTGGCGGCGTTCGACAGCAGATCGGTGACGACCTGGCGCAGCCGCTCGGCGTCCCCGCGGATCGGGAGCCGGGGCGGCGCCTCCAGGACGATCCGCAGCCGGCTGCCGCCGCGGGCGTTCTCCACGGCGCCCCTGACCAGGGCGGCCAGGCAGAGATCGCTCATCTGCAGACCGAGGTGGCCCGCGTCCAGGCCGGCCAGGTCCAGCAGACTGTCGATGATCCGCTGCAGGGTGCCGGTGTTACGGCAGATCGTCTGGATCATCTGCTGCTGCTCGGTGTCGAGGGTGTCCGCCTCCTCGACGAGCACTTCCGCGTTCGTGGTGATCGACGTGAGAGGCGTCCGCATCTCGTGCCCGACCAGGTCGATGAAGTCGTTCTGCGCCCGGGTCAGCTGACGGGCCAGCTGCTCGGCATGCCGCAGCGCCACGAAGACGCCGATCTGCGACGCGACACCGTCGAGCAGCACGGTCAGCAGGTCCTCGTGGAGCTCCGGTGAACCGGCGTAACAGGTCAGCACCCCGAGCAGCGTGCCGCCGTCGCGGACCGGGACCGCCAGGACCGTACGAATGCCGCGCCGCAAGCAGATCTCGATGCGCGCGCGTTCGACGGGGTTGGGCACGTATTCGGTCGCGGCGATGTCCGGAACCCACAACGGCTCGCCGGTCTCCCACACCCGTCCGGTTATCCCCTTGCCGCATTCCGGGGCGTGCCCGAAGAACCCGTCGTCGACCGCCTCGGCGTCCTCGTAGAACCCGACCGAGCGCAGGTCACCGTCGGTGTCGTCGATCAAGAACAGCTCCGCGTACGGCCAGCCCAGCGTCGTCGCGACCGATTCGAGCACCTCGGGCGCCGCCTCCACGGCGGTGTCCGAGGCCCGCAGCACCCGCTCGACGCGGCGGTGGCAGTCCCGGAAGTTCTGGGCCCGGCGCATCGCGGTGACCTCGTGCGCCACCGAGACCGCGCCCAGGCGCCGCCCGCCGGCCCCGACGATCGGCTGCGCGGTCGTCGAGAAGATCCGGGTCCGATGCCCCGGCACCATCGTGAGAACGTCGGCCTCGCTCACGTGCTCACCGCGAACCGCCTGCATCAACGGGGTGTCGTGCCAGTTCAGCGGTTCCAGGTCGGCCCGGCGTAGCACCCCGTCGACAGCGCCGGGGAAGTCGGGCAGCGGGTCGTGCCGCGGATGCCCGATCACCTCGCGCAGAGCGCCGTTCATCAGCACGATCCGCCCGGTGTCGTCGGCGACGATCACCCCGACGGAAAGGGCGTCCAGCAGGGTGGTGGCCAGTGCCGAGTCCAGCGAGTCGGGTGCCGCGGGCCGTACCAGGTCGGCGATCTCGACGAGGGTGGTCAGCTGCGTGTCGGTCCAGCGCCGGGGCGCCGTGTCGAAAACGGTCAGCGATCCCAGGGGCTGGTCGCCGGTGTCGCGGACCGGGACGCCGGCGAAGGACCGGATTCCGTACTCGGTGACCAGCAGATGATCCCGCAGCTCGGCCGACTCCTCGGCGAGCAGGTCGTCGGAGTGGACCGGATGATCCTGGCTGACGACGTATTTGCAGACCGAGTACGACAGCGCGGCGTGCCCGGACCCGGCAAGCGACGCGGGCAGGTGATGCACGCCCGCGAAGTGTTCCTCATCGGCGCCGATGAGTGTCACCGCTGCCATCGGCGCCGCCAGCAGCCGTGCTGCCAGCCGCGCCACGGCGTCGGCCGGCAGCGGTGAGGCAGGCAGAAGTCTTCGCGCCTGTTCCACCGCTACCAGCCGCGCCGGATCGCGCAGCACCGATTCGTTCACTAAGGTCATTGCTCACTGTCCTATTCGTCTTCGCCCGGCGATTTCTTCGCCTTTACCAAGGGGCAACGACCGATATCCCGCCGGACCGACACCGAAACGACCGAAGTCGCATCAATGGCTGGAAGTCACTCGTAAGGCGACAACATCCGCGCATTTCGCGGAACCCGGGAACTGAACCGGCCTCCGCTGCGACTATCGCCAGCGTGTCCCTTCCTGACCTTGCGGCGTACGCCCCGCATCGCACGTTGCCCGACGCCGATTTCGAGGGAACGGCCGTGCCCGGGCTGCGCGCCGACTTCTACCGCCGCACCGACGGCGACCGGATCGCCTCGGTCGGCCGATACACCTATCAGGGCCGCGACGTCCTGATGGCCTGGGGTTTCGTCGACGAGAAACACTGCCGCCGGCACGCCGTGCACCACCCGGACCACGGCTGGCAGAGCGTCGTCGACGGCTGCCCGGACGTGCGCTTCGTCCACGACGAGGACGAGGTCGTCGGACTGGAGGTCAGATCACCGGCGGGGGAGTGGTTGCCAGCACGGCCACATCGTCCTCGGTGAGGCTGCCGATCACCAGGACGCCGTCCCGCTCGGCCACCGAGGTCACAAAACCGTAGGAACCGTCGGTGGCCCGCAGGTCGTGAACCCGCTTCCCGTCCAGATCAAAGGCCATCACCCAGGCGATCGGCGCGGCCTTGGGCCGGATCGCGTCGGGCAGGTTCCACACCAGCATCCGCAGGAATCCTGGCAGTGGCAGCAGCCGGTCGACGAGCGGGTTGCGCGGCGCGGCGATGGCGACCCAGAGCAGGCCGTCGCTGCCCAGCGACATGTTGTCCGGAAAGCCCGGCAGGTTCTCGACGAGAGTATCGGTGGTGCTGGTGCCGAGCCGGTATCGCCGGATTCGGTATCCGGTCGTCTCCGCGATCAGCAGGAACGACTCGTCGGGCGCCAGCACCAGGCCGTTGCCGAACTTCAGGTCGGACAGCAGCGTCGTCACGGTCCCGTCCGGATCACGCCGCACCAGCCGCCCGGTGCAGCTGTGCTCCAGCACGTCCCCGACATGATCGTCGACATCCCACCGGCTCGTCGACGTCGTGAACCAGATGGTCCCGTCCCGCCCCCGCACGACATTGCTGGCAAACGTGATCTTTTCCCCGCCGATTCGATAAGCAAGAACCCTGACGATGCCGTCAGCGCCGAGCTCCAGCAGCCCCCGGTCGTGATCACAGACCAGCACCCCGCCGTCGTCAAGCGGCCACACCCCGAGCGGCCGCCCACCGGTCTCACCGAGCACCCCGCGCTCCCCGGTGACCGAATCCAGCCACACGATCCGCCCGTCCCGAAGCCCGGTGATCACCCGCCCGGCCTGGTCGAACCGCACATCCTCGGGCCCGTGCCCGCCAGTGGGGAGACGTCGCGAAACGATCAGCGGCCCGGTCGGTCCCGGATCATCAAAACGCGGCGGCATCCATCGGCGAGGACGAATCAAACGACGACCCATGCGCCAAGACATACCCCACCCCACCATCAAGAGCAAGATCAAACGCCGGTCGCAGCGGGGTGGTGGGTACAGACCGCTGCTCCCGCCGAGGGCCCGGCGCGGTATCGCTGGCCGCTACGCGTCCAGAACGCTCCCCACCCCGGGCGACCTGCGTAAGCGGTCACCCACCTTTCCTGTCACCCCCGTTCCTTCGTTGGCGAGTCACAGGGGGCCCATGCCGGTCGCGGCACCGATCTCACGGTCGAGCTGCTTCAACCGGTCCAATCGAGCCGAACGCCGTTGCCGATTGAGGTCTCGACGGTGTTCGGTCAATCCACCGGGCTCACCGTGCTCGGTTTCGTAGTACTCGTTGTCCAACGCCTCCTGGATAAGACGCCAGTCAGCGGTGGACAACGTCATGGAGACCATCTGCTGGACCTGTTCCGTCACGGGGTGATCGTGCCGGAGAAGAGGTGGCGCAACCACCCGTCAACGGAGACGACCCAGTCACTGGCAGGCGTTCGGCCGCGATCTTGGTCCTCGGGCCGCACTCGGGTGGGTGCAGGGGCCCAAGATCGGCCGTTCGGAGGGGCGAACCGTAGCTCAGGGCGGTATTCGGGCTGCTGTGACGTGGCTGGACTACGGCTCGGGCGGGCCGGCCGTAGCTCAGGCGTCTTATGCGGGCCGGATGACACTGCTGGGCTACGGCTCGCCCCTTTGGTGCCGCGATCTTCGGGGATTCAGGTCAGGGCGGATCGGACCGAGTAGAGGAAGGCGTCGCGGAGGGTGTCCAGCTCCGGGTAGAGGGCTTCCATGTCGGGGACGCCGTCCCACACCGCGCGATTCACGCGGTCACGAGTTCGCCGGCCATGCCGGTCACTCCAGGCCTTTGTGGACTGCCGGATGGGTCGGGAACGGCGGTGCCGGGCTCCTGCGTTGCGCGGGCGGGGGCGCCGGGCTCCCGCGTCGCGCGGTTGGTGGTGGGCGCTGGCGGTGGCGTTCTCAGCGCTTTGACAGGTGGGTGGCGTTAGCGTGCGGGCCGTGATTGTTGCTGCCATTCCTAGTCCGGCCACGGCGGTGTGGCACCTGGGGCCTGTTCCGATCCGGGCTTACGCGCTCTGCATTCTCGCCGGCATCGTCGTCGCCGCCCTGATCATGGAGCGGCGGTTGCGGGCGCGGGGTGTGGCGCCCGGAGTAGGGATGGACATCGCTACCTGGGCGGTGCCGTTCGGGATTCTCGGGGCGCGGGTCTACCACCTGATCACGTCGCCGCAGGGCTATCTCGACGACCCGTTGCGGGCGTTCGCCATCTGGGAGGGTGGTCTCAGCATCTGGGGCGCGGTGGCCGGTGGGGCGGTCGGTGCCTGGATTGGAGCGCGGAAGGCCGGGGTGCCGCTCGGTGTCGTCGCCGACGCGATCGCCCCGGCGCTGCCGGTGGGCCAGGCGATCGGGCGGCTCGGTAACTGGTTCAACAACGAGGTCTACGGGCGGGCCACCACGCTGCCGTGGGGACTCGAGGTGCACGACATGAGCACCGGTGAGCTGTTGCCGGGGCTTTTTCACCCCGTTTTCGCGTACGAAATGGGGTGGACCTTGGGTGTTGCCCTTCTGGTTTGGCAATGGGATCGGCGGTTCGGGTTCGAGCGTGGGCGGGCGTTCGCGGTTTATGTGATGGGTTATGCGGTGGGGCGGTTCTGGATCGAGCTGCTGCGTATCGACGAGGCGAACACGATTCTGGGAGTCCGGCTCAATGTGTTCAGCACTGTCGTCGTCTTCGTGCTCGCGGCGGTATATTTCGTGAGGACGAGGCCGGGCGCTGACCGATCCGGATCAGAGCTCAGTTCAGCAGTTCGGAGAGCGTGACCGGTTCCAGGCCGCGCTTTTTCAGGCCGGCCAGGATGACCGGGAGGGCGTCGTCGCTGAACTCGGCGTTCGCCTCGGTTACGTGCATGATGATGATCGAGCCGGGCTTGACCTGCGACAACACCGCGTTGACCACTGGTTTCGCGGAGCGGGCGAAGGGGTCACCGCTGACGACGTCGCCGTCGATCACGGTGAGACCGAGCGGGGCCAGGGCTCGCAGTGCGGCCTGGTCGTGGCAGAGGCCGGGGAAGCGCATGTAGCGGGTCTGTCGCCCGCCGAACGGTTCCAGGGTCCGGAATGTCTTCGCCACGTCCTCGGTCATCGCGCCGGCCGGTAACCGGGGAAGGCCGTAGCAGTCGCCGGTGAAAGCCGCATGCTCATAGGTGTGGTTGGCGATTTCGAAAAGCGGGTTGTCAGCGATGCGGCGGGTCAGTTCGGGATAGACCTCGGCCCATTGCCCGGTCACGAAGAACGTCGCCGGGATCTTCTGCTTTTCGAGGGTTTTCAGCATGGTGCGGTTGGCATAGGAGGTGACTTCGCCGCTGCGCAGGCGCGCTTTCATGGCGTCGGTCATGTCGGCGTCGAAGGTGAGCGCCACCTTCTTGGCGCTGCGAGGGCCGTGATTCACCACCGCCGGCAACTGCCCGGCGGGAACCGCTCCGGGCACCACCGCCGGCGCCGACTCCACAATGGGTGCCGCCGTCGAGGGAGGCAGCGTGGAGGCCGGTAGCGAGGCGGACGCCGCTGAGGCGGACGCCACCGGTTGGGCGGGCGTGGAAACCGGCGCGGGGGCGGGGGAGGGCGCGCCGCAACCCGCCAGGACCAGCACCGCGGAAATGGCGATAGCCCGCCGTCGATCGATAAGCACCCGAGCGAGCATGCCATTGCCGTGCCACATCGGGTGAAGGGCCTGCCTCGGCTGGGCGCATCGATGGGGCTCTTGACGTTTCGATCGATAGTGGTAACACTCTCGAAACACATCACCGCCTTCGATGTCGTGACGGCCGGTCTTAATTGTTAGCGCTAACAGCACAGAAGGTGATCCCCCATGCTTCTGCTTCTGCGCCGTGTTCTCTCCCTCTTCGCCGCGGCTCTGGTCGGTCTTGCGGCCGCTGTCGTCGGCGGGTCCGGGCCGGCGCTCGCCGCGCCCGGGCCCACGTTCACCAACCCCGTGGTGGACGTGCCGAACAGCGCCGACCCGACGCTGACGTACTACAACGGCTTCTACTACTACGTGGCCACGACCTGGAACTCGAACGTCGTGATGCGGCGGTCGGCCACCATCGCCGGGCTGCGGGTGGCGCCGGAGCAGGTGGTCGTGCAGACCGGTGGCACCACCATGTGGGCGCCGCATCTGGAGATGATCAATAACCGCTGGTACCTGTACTACTCGATCGAGCAGTCCGGTGGCGCCCGGCGTACGCACGTCGCGGAGAGCTCCGGAACCGACCCGCTCGGGCCGTACACGATCCGCGGCATCCTCAACCTGATGCCCAGCAACGGCTGGGCGATCGACGCCGCGCCGCTCAAGCTGAACAACGCGCTGTACATGACGTTCTCGGCGTTTCACGGTGACGGGCTGCAGTCGCTGTTCATCGCGCCGATGGCGAACCCGTACACCGCGTCGGCGTTCGGCAGCCGGATCTCCGCGCCGACCCTCGCCTGGGAGACGCAGAACGGTGCCGTCAACGAGGGATCGTTCGCGTTGCAGCGCAATGGGCGGACGTTCCTCACCTACTCGGCCAGCCACTGCCAGGGTCCGAACTACAAGCTCGGCATGCTCGAATACACCGGCAGTAACCCTCTCGCGCAGAGTTCCTGGACCAAGTTCGCCAGCCCGATCTTCCAGCGCAACGACGCCGCCGGGGTCTACGGGCCCGGCCACCACTCGTTCTTCAGCTCGCCGGACGGCACCGAGACCTGGATCGCCTATCACGCGAACTCGTCGGCGTCACAGGGCTGCGGGACCACGCGGACGACACGCGTACAGAAGATCTCCTGGAATGCGGATGGCACGCCCAACCTGGGCGTTCCGGTCGCGACCTCGACCGTGCTGGCCGGGCCGTCCGGCGAGACCGCGACCCCGGTGGAGATCCGCAACCAGCACAGCAACCTCTGCCTCGACGACTACAACTGGGTGACCACGCCGGGCGCCGAGGTGCGGCAGTGGACGTGCGGCACCGCCACCGTGCAGGACTGGTATCTGACCCCGGCCACCGACGGATATGTCACGATCAGCAATCGCAACAGCGGCCTGTGCCTGGATGACAAGGACTGGGCCACGGCGGCGGGCGCGGTCGTCCAGCAGTGGACCTGCAACGGCCTGTCCGTGCAGCAGTGGAAGGTCACCGCGGCCGGCGACGGGTACTCCACCCTGCAGAACCGGTACAGCGGCCTCTGCCTGGACAACTTCAACTTCGGTACGACCCCGGGCGCTGAAGTGCGGCAGTGGACGTGCACCGGCAACAACGCCCAGCGCTGGCGGATCGTGTGATTCAGCGACCAGCGCCGGTGTGCCGCTGAACCTGTTCGTCGATCTGCTGCGCGAACCCCTCGGCCATGGCGAGCTGGTCGCGCAGCGCCTCGACCCGGTTCCGGGCGGCCGTGTGGAACATCGCGAGCCGGTCCAGCAGCGTGCTGCGACCGGCGCCGGTGACCGAGCATCGCTCAAGGCGTCGAGGATCATCAGCAGGTCACGCATCTCGTCGAGGGTGAAGCCGAGCGGCTTCATCCGCTTGATGACGCGCAGCCGGTCGAGGTCGGGTTCGGTGTACAGCCGGAACCCGCCCCCGCTGCGCGCCGACGGCAGGACCAGGCCGGCTTCCTCGTAGTGCCGGATGGTGCGGATGCTGAGCCCGACCCGCTCGGCGGCCTCGCCGATCTGCATGAGTCCCGCGGTCATCGTCGTAGTCTGCCCGGCCCTCAGCGCCCG
Source organism: Actinoplanes lutulentus (assembly GCF_003259845.1). Classification (GTDB taxonomy): domain Bacteria; phylum Actinomycetota; class Actinomycetes; order Mycobacteriales; family Micromonosporaceae; genus Actinoplanes; species Actinoplanes lutulentus. The sequence continues at coordinate 248,148 of NZ_QLMJ01000016.1, read as the reverse complement.
ACCTTGAGCTGCCCCGCGAGGTTGTCGTGCATCCGGGCGCTCGCCTCGTTCAAGCCGATGATCTCGGCGGTCTTGCCACGCTGGGCGTACTTCGTGGTGATCGCGTCGAGGGCGGCGACCGAGGACGCGTCCCAGACGTGCGCGCCGCTCATGTCCACCACCACGTGGTCCGGGTCGCCCGCGTAGTCGAACTGGTAGACGAGATCGTTGCTGGAGGCGAAGAAGAGCTCCCCGCGTACGAAATAGGTGTTGTTGATCTTCTCCACCGACGCGAAGCGGGCGACGCGGCGCGCGAAGACGACCATGGCGGTCAGGACGCCGAGGACGACGCCGATCGCCAGGTTGTGGGTGGCGAGGGTGCCGGCCACGGTGACCAGCATGACGATGATCTCGCCGGCCGGCATCCGCTTGAGGGTGGCGGGCGCGATGCTGTGCCAGTCGAAGGTGCCGACCGACACGATGATCATGACGGCGACCAGGACGGCCATCGGGATCAGGGCGACCACGTCGCCGAGGGCGACGACCAGGATCAGCAGGAAGGCGCCGGCCAGGAAGGTGGAGAGCCGGGTACGCGCGCCGGACGCCTTCACGTTGATCATCGTCTGTCCGATCATGGCGCAGCCGCCCATGCCGCCGAAGAAGCCGGTGACGATGTTGGCGACGCCCTGGCCCCAGGACTCGCGGGTCTTGTCGGAGTGGGTGTCGGTGATGTCGTCGACGAGCTTGGCGGTCATCAGCGACTCCATCAGCCCGACCAGGGCGATGCCGAGCGCGTAGGGCGCGATGACCCGCAGGGTGTCCAGGGTGAACGGCACGTCCGGGATGCCGAGAGCGGGCAGGCTGTCCGGCAGGGTGCCCTCGTCGCCGACGTCCGGCACGGCGAGGTGGGCGAGCACGGTGACCGCTGTGTCACGCGGTCTGTCCGGGCTCATCGAAGGCCCCGGCGGGCCGATTAAATCTCTGTGACCGCCGCGCCGATGCCGCTGCGCCGGGATCCGGTGCTGGTCGCGCTGGGTCTCGTGATGCTGAGTGCGTTCGTGACCGCCGTGGCTGACACCGGCGGTCGGGTGATCGGGGCGGCGATCTGGCCCACGCTGGTCACGCTCTGCGGTGTCGCGGCCGCCAGCGGGTTCCGGATCCGGCGCAACCCGCACGCCACCGTGGCCGAACGGCGGATGTGGGGGGCGGTCGGGATCGGCACGACGACGTTCCTGGTCAGTGACGCCTGGCAGTTCGGGGTGTACCTGCGGGACCCCACGGGCATGGCGGCGGCGATCGGCGGGCCGGTCTACAGCGTCGGCATCTTCGCCGGCACCGTGTGTCTGGTCGCGGCGCTGCTCGCCATGCCGCTGGGTGTCGCCACCCGGCCGGAGCGGGTGCGGTTCGTCCTGGACGCGGCCACCGTGCTGGCGTTCGCGGCGACGCTCGGCTGCTATTTCACGGTGACCGCCGGCGCGGCCGGGATCGCCGGCGCCGGGCGTACGATCTCGCTGCTGTTCGGGCCCGCCATCTACATGGTGGCGGTGTTCGCCCTGGTCAAGCTGCTGCTGATGCCGGTCAAGCCGTTCAATCCGCTGGCCGGCACGCTGCTGTCGCTCTCCGCGACGATCGAGGGGGCCGCCACCGGGTTCCGGCCGCTGCTGATCGCCCACGGCCACATCCCGTGGCAGCAGGGCGCCACGATCATCGCCGTGGCCGCGCTGGCCGCGGGGACCCGGGTCCAGCATCTGCAGATGCGGTCCGGCGGGGCGCGCAGCCCGCGGCCGGGCCGCCGTCCGTACAGTCTGCTGCCCTATGCGGCAGTGGTCGGCACGTTTCTGCTGCTCATCGGCGTCCTCGCGGTCGACGGATGGCAGGGCGCGACCTGGATCGTGGTGGCCGGCAACGCGGTGAGTTCGGCGCTGGTGCTGGTCCGGCAGGTGACCGCGTTCGCCGACAACGCCCGTCTGCTGACCCAGCTGGACACCAAGGTCGCCGAGCTGCACCGGACGCTCACCGAACGCGACCGGCTGGCATCCGAGCTGGAGCACCTGGCGTTCCACGACGCACTGACCGGACTCGCCAACCGGGCGCTCTTCCAGCGGCATCTGGACGATCACGGTGGCGGGCGTGCGGTGCTGCTGATCGACCTGGACGGGTTCAAGCCGATCAACGACACGTACGGTCACGCCACCGGGGACGCCGTGCTGGCCGTGGTCGCCCTGCGGCTGGGCGCGTTCGCCGGCCCGGATGATCTGGTCGCGCGTCTCGGTGGCGACGAGTTCGCCCTGCTCAGTGGGGCCGCGCTCACCGTCGCCGAGGCCGGCGCCCGCGCGGCGGACCTGGCCGCGGAGATCGAACTGCCGATGACCGTACGCGGCCACGACGTCCGGGTCGGCGCCAGCGTCGGCGTCGCCACCGGCTACGACGGCCAGAGCGGCGACGCCCTGCTGCACGAGGCCGACGTCGCCATGTACGAGCGGAAGGTCAGCCGCGCTGCGCTTCGAAGTACTCCTTCTGGGCGGGGAAGTAGTCGGTGAAGTCCGGTTTCGGGCCGCCGTCGCGGGAGGTGACCAGCAGATCCAGGTAGTACTCCCAGCCGGGGCCGACCTCGCCGACGTTCTCCTTGCCGGTCAGGTGCTGGGTGAACGTCAGCGTGGTCACGCCCGCGTCCTCGGTCAGCACCAGGTCCAGGTGCCAGGCACCCCAGTCGTCCACGGCGGAGAGGGCCAGCCGGCGTGGCGACTCGCAGGCGTCGATCGTCATGTCCATCCACGGCTGTCCCTCCTCCTGCACCATCTGGACCTTGATGGGTCTGCCCGGCGCCGCGTCGCCCTGCCAGGGACCGAACCAGCGGGCGGTCCGGTCCGGCTCGGTGATGCTCGCCCACACGTCGTCGATCGGCGCGGGGAACGTGCGGGTCAGCACCAGGTCGTTGCCGAACAGCCGTCCGGTCGGGGTCGGGCTCATGCGATCTCCTCCTGCGAAGTGGTGGTGGCGCGCCGCTCACGACGGGTACGGAAGACCTCGGTCTCCAGCGCGTCGAACCGGTGCTGCCAGCCGGACGGGCGCCGCAGCTCCGCCAGCCAGCCGGTCAGCTCGTCGAGCGGCGTGGTGTCGAGGGTGTAGACGCGGCGGCGGCCGTCCGCGGTGTCGCGTACCAGGCCGGCCTCGCGGAGCACCCGCAGGTGGCGGCTGACGGCGGGCCGGCTGATGGCGAACCCGTCGGCGATCTGGCCGGCGGTGAGCGCGGAGTCGCGCAGCATCAGCAGGATCGCCCGCCGCACGGGATCAGCGATCGCATCGGCCACCTCGTCCATCGGAAAAGCGTAACCGATGGGTTACGCTTCCGGCAAAGGGCGAGCGGTGATGATGAGGACCGCGAGGTCGTCCTGATCGGCGGAGTCCGACCAGTCGCCGGTGCGTTGTCCGATCCGTTCCGCGATCAGCGCGGCCGGCCTTCCGGCGTATTCGGTCAGCAGCGTGACCAGCCGGCTCTGGCCGAACGGCTCGCCCCGCGGCTCGCCCGGCGCGTCGACGACCCCATCGGTGTAGAGCACACAGCTCTCCCCGGGGGCGAGCCAGATCACGGTCTCGGCGAAGACAGCTGAACTGCGTGGCGTCCACGGCTTCCGGGTCGAACGTGACGTCGTTCAGCAGGTTCAGCATGTCCAGCGGCCGGCTGGTGATGCGGCTCAGGACCTGGAGGGACTGCCGCAGCCGGTTCCCGGCCACCGCCGCCTCGATCCCCTTGCCGCAGACGTCACCGAGGACACAGAGCGCCCCGCCGGCGATCGCTTCGACGTGAACGATGTCGCCGCCGATGCGGGCCACATCGCGTGCCGGACACGCGGGGCAGTGGTGCGGGCAGCAGCGTCGCCCGCAGCGTGTCGGCGATCTGGGCCTGATCGCGGTAGAGCAGGGATGCCGTCACAGCGCGGCTGACGGCCGCCGCGAACTCGACCGCGAACGACCGGTCGGCGTCCGGGAACGGCTCCTGGTCCTCGTCGCGCAGCAGTACCAGCACGCCCTGGCACGGGTACGCGCACGACAACCGCACGACGAGACCGTGACCCTGGTGTTCGGCACCGCCGGGGAGGTCGCGCCGAGCGGCCGGCACGACACATCCCCAGGACCGGTCCGCCGGGGTGAGCGCCGCCCGGATCCAGCCGGGCAGGTCACCGGTGGCGGCATCGCCCCGGCGATCCGGCATCGGATCGGCCGGGAATCGTGCCGTCCACCATTGAGCCCGTCGCTGGTCGACGGCGAGCACGAGCAGCGCGGTGCGGGCCGGCACGGGCACGACGAACTGGACGGCGGTGACGGCGTTGCGGTCCAGGCTCAGCGACCGGCCCAGGACCCGGTACGCCGTCATCAGCAGGTCGTCTCGCGTGTTCACACGATCAGGGCCAGCCGTACCGTGGTGCCGTCCGGGCCGGTGCTGATGTCGACCTCGTCGCAGATCCGCCGGACCAGCCACAGGCCGTACGAACCGATGCTGCCGGGATGTGGCCGGGGACGCTCACTGGACAGCTGGCCCCGGACCGTCCTGATGGTGTCCGCCTCGAACGGCTCGTCGAGGATCTGGACCAGCACTGTGACGTGGCCGCCGACGTTCGGGCCGCCGCCGGCGGCGTCCTCCGCTCGCAAGCCGAAGATCTTTGTCAGGCCCGCCATGTGCAGGTGCCGCCGAACCTCGGGCCGAGCGCCGTGCAGGTGGAACGTGGCGGCACCACGAAGGGCTCGGCGCCGCACGAGGAGCAGGAGGGCGACACCCGACGAGTCCAGCGAGGTGGCCTGGCCCAGATCCACGGTGACCCGGGCGCCGGGATCCGCCGTCATCGCCTGATCGACGAGGGTCAGGATCTCATCGGGCTGTACCAGGAACACCGATCCGGTGAGAACGACGCGGACCATGCCCGGTGCGGTGACATCGACGTGCACGGGGGAATCCATGCGTTTGCCTTCGCTAGCCGTTCAGACCGCTTCATCGTGGGCCGGGCTGCGGCTTCCGGCAAGGGTGCCCGCTCGATCGGGTGCCTTCCCGCCGGCTTGCCGTCATCCGAGGCCGGCGTCGCGGGCGCGGACGATCGCCTGGGCCCGGCTGACCACGTGCAGCTTGCTGAAGACGTTGCTGACGTAGTTGCGTACCGTCTTGGAACTCAGGCTGAGCTGGGCGGCGATGGTCTCGTTCGACAGGCCGCGGGCCATCAGCTGCAGCACGCCGCGCTCGCTGGGCGTCAGATCGGGAAACGGCGCGGCCGCGCGGCCGGCCTCCGCGAAGAACGCCATGATCCGGGTCGCGATCGCCGGACTGAAGATCGAACCGCCGTTGCCGACCGCGTGGATGGCGCGCATCATCTCGTCCTCGTCGGTGTCCTTCAGGACGTAACCGCGGGCGCCGGCGCGCAGGGCGGCGAAGACCGAGTCGTCGTCCTCGAACATCGTCACCACGAGAATGCGCGGCTGCGGCGTCACGGCGGTCAGCCGGCGGATCGCGGCCAGGCCGTCGCCGCCGGGCATGTGCAGGTCGAGAAGGATCAGCCGGGGGTGCAGGTCCTCGGCCAGGCGTACCGCCTCGTTGCCGTCGGTGGCCTCGCCGAGCACCTCGACCTCGGGCATCGTGCCGAGCAGGGCACGCAGCCCGCGCCGGAACATCGGGTGGTCGTCGGCGATCAGGACCGTGATCGGTTCAGGCATCTGTCCTCACCGGGAACGTGGCGGTGACCCGGGTGCCGCCGCCGGGCGCGTGTCCGATCTCGATCGTGCCACCGAGCTCGGCGCTGCGCTCCCGCATGGAATGGTGCCCGACCCCCGCCAGGTATCCGGCCGGCAGGCCCCGGCCGTCGTCGGTGACGGTGAGTGTCACCGACTCGCCGGCCGCCGCCAGCTCCACCGCGCAGCGCGCGGCCTGGGCGTGCCGGGACGCGTTGTGCAGCGCCTCGGCCGCGATCCGGTAGATCGCCACCTCCACCGCGGCGGGAAGCGCGGGCATCGGTTCCGGAGCCGAGACGGTACGCGTCACGCCGTCACCCGGCCGCAGATGACGCAACGCGTCGACCAGGCCGAACTCGTCGAGCATCGGGGGGCGTAGCTCGTACACCAGGCGCCTGATCTCGGCGGTCGCCTGCCGGACGTCGGCACGCAGCTCGGCGATGAGGTGTTCGGCGGCCTGCGGGTCGGTGCGCAGGGTGCGCTGGGCGACGCCCAGTTGCAGCGCCAGCGACGCGAGGGTCGGGCCGAGGCCGTCGTGCAGGTCACGGCGGATCCGCCGGCGTTCCTCCTCACGGGCCGTGACCAGCTGCTCCCGCGAGTGCTGCACCGCGAGGGTGGTCGCGACGTGCCGGGCCAGATCTTCGAGCAGGCGCACGTCGGTCGCGGACAGCCGGTCGCCGCGACGGCGCCCGCTGACCCGCAGCGTGCCGAGACGCAGCTGCTGATGGGTCAGCGGGATGGTGACGATGGCGGCGCCTTCCGGCGCCACGCCGTGCGAGGTCACCACATCGCCGCCGGCTTCGATCTCCACAAAAGGCAGAGCGAGGGTACGCGCTAAAACCGCCGCCAACGTGGGCAGCAGATCGTCGGAGAGCTGGCGGTAGACACGGCCGGCTACCTCGTACGCGTCGTCGCGCTGGCCGTAGACCAGCTGGTGGACGCTGCGGTCGAGCTGGCCGGAGACCGGGGCCCAGGTCGCCACCACGATCGCGAGGGCGATGGCGTGCGACCACCACGGGATGTCGGCGAGCGAGTCGAGCGGACGGGCCGTCCAGGTGGTCACGACCGCTGTCAGTCCGGCCACGACGAAGGCGTACCCGATCATCAAGAGTGGGAAGAACGCCTGGTGGAACCACCGATTAGGCGGCACTGACGACTCGCTCGCGCCAGAGGCAGAGAGTGATCACGACGAGGTGATGCGCGAGCATCACCGAGGCGAAGGCGGTCTCGCCGGCGGTGGTGTCGAACAGGAGCGAGCCGATCGCCTGGACCAGCCAGAACGCGTTCACGGCGATCAGCAGGACGGCGCCCCATTTCTGGGATCGCCACGCGCCGTAGGCCGCGACCAGGGCGAGGACGTCCGACGTGAAGCTGCCGAGCACGATCGCGAAGGGCTCGTGGCTGTCCTGCGCACCGAGCGCAAGATTGGGCAGATCGAACATCGTGATGCCGATCAGCGCCACCAGTACGGAGAGGACGGCCGCGATCTTCAGCGCGGTGGAGCGGGTCATGATTTCCATGCTTCCACGCTAGAAATCAGATGTCCCAGCGGTCACGAGGCAGTTGTCCCGACCTGCCCGGGACAATGTGCATTTATTCGTCCGTCATTGGCGTCAATGATTGACAGCGATCTCCATCTAGTTATCGTTAACAACCGCTCGATGATCGAACGGGGAGATCAAATATGCATAGACGCGCGTTTGTCACGCTTTCAGCGGCCGGGCTGGTCTCGGCGCTCACCGGATGCGGACAGGAGGACGAGGGCTTCGACCTGGGCAAGGACGTCAACGTCCCGCAGCGCCTCGGCTTCTCGCAGGTCGGCTCGGAGAGCGGCTGGCGGCTCGCGAACACCCGCTCGATCAAGAAAGCGGCCGGGCTGCGAGAAATTGATCTTACGTTCGAGAACGCCGACGGTGATCAGAAAAAGCAGATCGCTCACATCGAATCGTTCATCGAGGATCGGGTTGATGTCATCGCGTTCTCGCCGGTGGTGGAATCCGGCTGGGACGCGGTGCTGCGGCGTGCGCGCGACGCCGGAATCCCGGTCGTGCTGACCGACCGGCTGATCGATTCGACGGATACGTCGCTGTATGTCTGCTCGATCGGCGCCGAGTTCATCTCCGAGGGGAATCTGGCGGCGCTCTATCTCGGCAACACCTTCGCCAAGGCGAAGAAACCAGCCACGGTCGTGGAGATCCTGGGTACGAAGGACTCGACCCCGACCCGGCAGCGGTCGGAGGGGTTCGCGGCGACGGCGGCGAAGGAGAAACGGCTCCGGGTCGTCGGGTCGGAACCGGGTGACTGGACCAAAGCCGGTGGGGAAGCGGCGATGCGCAAACTGCTGCGCAGCCACCCCGATCTGGACGCGGTGTTCGCGCAGAACGACGAGATGGGACTGGGCGCGGTCAGCGTGCTGGAGGACGCTGGGATGGATCCGGGGCAGAAGCCGCGGATCGTGACGGTGGACGCCACGAAGGCGGGGTTGCAGGCTCTGGTCGCCGGCAAGCTCACGTATGTGGTGGAGTGCAGCCCGGAGTTCGGCGACGACCTGATGGACGTGGTCGTCGATCTCTGTCTGGGTGGGACGGTGCCGCGGCGGGTCGAGTCCGAGAAGGCGGTGTTCGACAAGGCATCGGCCGAGGACGCCCTGCCGGACCGGACCTATTGAGCGGTGTGCGCGGCTCGACCATGCTGGGACGATGGGGAGCGGGCGGCGGCGGGTGTGGGTTCGGGTGTCCTGGATCGCCGGCGCGCTCGCTCTGGTGGCCGTCCTGGTCGCGGCAGCGATCCGGCAGGACTGGCTCGACGGTCAACAGTCGGGAGCTTTGTGGACCTGGCTGGAACGGATCAGCTGGCTGGCGGCCCTCGCCGGCCTGGTGATCGCGATCCTGGCGACGCGAAAGAGCGCGGCTCCGGCTGCGGCTCCGGTTTCGCTTGTTGTGGAGGCGAAAACGCCGGAAGCGCGCAACCTGCCACCCCGCAACCCGGCGTTCGTGGGGCGAGCCGAAGTCCTCAAGGAGATCAAGGACGGCCTGACCGCGCACAACTCCCTGGTCATCCAGGCACTGCACGGCTGGGGCGGCGTCGGCAAGACCCAGCTGTCCATCGAGTACGCACACCGGCACCTCCGTGAGTACGACGTCATCTGGTGGTTCGCGGCGGAGCAGCCGCAGTTGCTCGGTGAGCAGTACGCCCAGCTGGCGGTGGCGGTCGGCGTGGCGACGCCGGAGACCGACACGGCGATCGCCCTCAACCTCGCCCGGCGGTTCCTGCGGGAACGCTCCCGGTGGCTGCTCGTCTTCGACAACGCGGAGGACCCGGCGATCCTGCGCGGCTGGCTGCCCGACGGCGACGGACACGTGCTGATCACCTCACGCCGCAAGGACTGGCAGGAACTGGCCTCGCCGATCTCCGTCGACGTGTTCTCCCGCGCGGAGTCGGTGGCAATGCTGCGCCGCGGCACCACGGCGGCGGAGTTGGACGTGGAGAAGCTCGCGCGGGAACTCGGAGACCTGCCGCTGGCCCTGGCGCAGGCGGCCGGTTTCATGGCGGAGACCGGCATGTCGGCGGGCGACTACCTCGCCGGGCTGGACCAGCGGGCCAACCTGTTGCTCGACGAAGGGTCGCCGTCGTCATACCCGGCGCCGCTGACGGCCACGGTCACGGCGGCGGCCGAACGCGCGGAGGCCGCCGACCCGGCCGCCGCGCAGCTGCTCCGGCTGGCGGCGATCTGCGGACCGGAGCCGGTGCCGCTGTGGCTGTTCGCCGGTGATGCAGTGCCTGCGCCGCTGTCGGCGGTGGCGGATCAGCCGGTCGCGATGCGGCGCAGCGTCGGGCTGCTGGTGCGGCTGGGCCTGGCCCGCGCCGACGGCGACTCCCTGCAACTGCACCGCCTGACCCGAGCGATCCTGCAGTCCTCCGACGCGGAGCCGGTCGCCGCTGAGAACCACAGGACGGTCGAACGGCTGCTGATCGCGGCGCAACCGGCGGACACGATGGATCCCGCTCAATGGCCGATCTGGTCCGCGCTGGCACCGCACATCCTCGCTCTCGACCCGGCGAAGTCCGAGTCTCCCGAGTTTCGATACCTGGCTACGCAATGGGCCATGTACCTGCTGCACCGCGGCAATCTCAGCGAAGGGCTGGCGCTTGCCGAGCAGTTCCACGAGAGCTGGGGCCGGGCGCACGGCCCGGAGGAGCACACCACCCTGCAGGCCGCGTTCCTTCTGGGCTACGCCTATTACACGGTGGGCCGCTGGGAGGAGGCGCGAAACATCGATGAAAGCACCTATCGGGCCCAGCTTCGCCTCTTCGGCCCGGACGACCCGCGCACCCAGAACACCGCCAACGACTTGGCAGGCAACCTCGCGCGGCTCGGTGAGGTGGAGGAAGGAGTCGTGCTGTTTCGCGACCTCCTATCGCGCCGGCAGCGAGTGCACGGCGAGGACGACGCCAGGACGGTGTTGTATGCCGGAAATCTGGCGTCGGCGTTGCGAGCAGCCGGCGACATCACATCGGCCCTGGCTCTGCACGAAGCAGTCTGGGAGCGACGCAAGCGGATCAATGGCGAGAACCATTTGGGCACGTTGATCCAGGCCAAGAACGTCGGCATCGACCTGCGGGTTCTCGGCGATCCGGACGGTTCTCAAAAGGTCCTGGCGGATACCCTGCGCCGCTCGCTGACTTCCCTCGGCACGGATCATCCGGACACACTCAGGTGTGCCTATCAAATGGGACTCACCTTGCTCGCCCGCGGCGACCTGCATGATGCGAGGGCGATCCTTGCGGACACGCATGAGCGGCGGCGGATGCTCCTCGGTGACGAGCACCCGGAAACCCGCGAGGTCGCGGCGACGCTCAAGGCCGTAGCAGAGGGACATCCAACCGGTCGCTGAGCTCCTCGAACGTGATGCCGAAGGTGTCGCGCACGATCACGCCCGCATCGGTGATGAGGAATGTCGCCTGGTCCGTGTAGACCCGGTCGACGCACTTCAGGCCCGTCAGCGGATACGTGCACTCCGGCACCAGCTTGGGCTCGCCGCGCTTGGTGAACAGCGTCATCATCACGTAGACGCTTTTCGCGCCGACCGCCAGATCCATCGCGCCGCCGACGGCCGGGATCGCGTCCGGGTCGCCGGTGTGCCAGTTCGCCAGGTCGCCGTTCGCCGACACCTGGAAAGCGCCCATCACGCACACGTCAAGGTGGCCGCCGCGCATCATCGCGAACGAATCGGCATGGTGGAAATAGGCCGACCCCGGCAATTCCGTCACCGGAATCTTGCCGGCATTCGTCAGATCCGGGTCGATCTGATCGCCGACGGCCGCCGGGCCCATGTTGAGCATGCCGTTCTCGGTGTGCAGCACGATTCCCGCACCGGCCGGCAAATGGTCGGCCACCAGCGTCGGCTGCCCGATGCCGAGGTTCACATAGGAGCCCGGCGCGATGTCGCGTGCCACCAGGGCGGCCATTTCGTGTTTGTCGAGGCTCATACCGCCACCACCCGGTCCACATAGATGCTCGGCGTGACGATCACTTCGGGATCGAGCGTTCCAGTCTCGACCACCTCGCTGACCTGGGCGATCGTCACGGCGGCGGCGGTCGCCATCACCGGGCCGAAATTGCGCGCGGTTTTGCGATACACCAGATTGCCCATCCGGTCGGCGCGAAACGCGCCGATCAGCGCGACGTCACCCTTGATCGGAAATTCCAGGACGTGGGTACGCCCATCGATCTCCCGTGTTTCCTTGCCCTCGGCCAATGGTGTGCCGACGCCGGTCCGGCCGTAGAACGCGCCGATTCCCGCCCCGGCGGCGCGCATCCGCTCGGCGAGATTGCCCTGCGGCACCACTTCGAGCTCGATTTTCCCGGCCCGGTACAGCCCGTCGAAAACCCAGGAGTCGGTCTGCCGGGGAAAAGAGCAGATCATCTTTCGTACGCGTCCCTTGGCCAGCAGCGCCGCGAGCCCGGTGTCGCCGTTGCCCGCGTTGTTGGAGACGACAGTGAGGTCGGAGGCGCCCTGGTCGATGAGCGCGTCGATGAGCTGCACCGGCATGCCGGCCATGCCGAACCCGCCGATCAGCACGGTCGAGCCGTCCCGGATGCCGGCCACGGCCTCGGCCGTGGTGTCGCAGATGGTGACGGTCACGACTGGTTCTCCAGGACGACGGCGAGGGCCTGGCCGACGCCGATGCAGATGGCGGCCACGCCGTATCGGCCGCCGGTCTCGCGCAGGCGGGCCGCGAGGGTGCCGAGGATCCGGCCGCCGGACGCGCCGAGCGGGTGACCGATCGCAATCGCGCCGCCGCGGGCGTTGACGATCGACGGGTCGATGTCCCAGGCGTCGACGCAGGCCAGGGACTGGACGGCGAAGGCCTCGTTCAGCTCGACCGCGCTGACGTCGGACCAGGTGATACCGGCCCGCTTCAGCGCCTTGGCGGCCGCTTCGACGGGGGCGTAACCGAAGTCCTGCGGGTCGACGGCGTGCACACCACGGCCGGCGATCCGGGCGAGCGGGTCCAGACCGATCAGTCCGGAAAGGGACTCGGAGCCCAGCAGAACGGCCGACGCGCCGTCGTTCAGCGGCGAGGCGTTGCCGGCCGTGATCGTGCCGTCGGGGCGGAACGACGGCTTCAGGCCGGCGAGTTTCTCTGCCGACGAGGCGCGGATGCTCTCGTCGCGGGCCAGGTCGACGCCGGGGACCGGCACCACCAGATCCTTGAAGAAGCCCTCGTCCCACGCCTGCGCGGCCAGTGCATGGGATCGAGCGGCGAACTCGTCCTGGCGTACCCTAGAGATCTTGAATTTGTCCCCGAGGAGCTCGTTGGCCTCGCCGAGCGAGACCGTCCACTCGGCCGGCATGCTGGTGTTGACGAAACGCCAGCCCAGCGTGGTGGAGACGGCCGTGACGTTGCCGGCCGGGAATGCTTTCGACGGCTTCGGCAGCACCCACGGCGCGCGGGTCATCGACTCCACGCCACCGGCGATGACGACATCCGCGTCACCGGACTCGATGGTCCGGGAAGCGATGATCGCGGCGTCGAGCGAGGAGCCGCAGAGCCGGTTCACCGTGGCGGCGGGCACCGAGGTGGGCAGGCCGGCGAGCAGGACCGCCATCCGGCCGACGTTGCGGTTGTCCTCGCCGGCCTGATTGGCGCAGCCCCAGACGACGTCACCGATCGTCTCCGGATCCAATCGCGGGGCCTTGTCGAGAACACCACGGAGCGCGACGGCGGCGAGATCGTCCGGGCGGACCTCGGCGAGGGCGCCGCCGAATCGGCCGAACGGCGTGCGGGCCGTGGCGTAGAGGTACGCGGAAGTCATGGTCCCAACCTATGTGTCCAGCAACGATTAAATCCAATACTCAATAATGAGCGATTGATAAGCTGTGGCTATGGAACTGCGCCACCTCCGTTCGTTCCTGGCGCTCGCCGAGGAGCGGCATTTCGGGCGCGCCGCCGATCGGCTGCACATCGCCCAGCCTGCCCTGTCGCAGCAGATCAAGCAGCTTGAGCGGGAGTTCGGCGTCGCGCTGTTCACGCGCACCACGCGGCGGGTCGAGCTCACGTCAGCAGGGTCCCGGTTCGCTGACCACGCGCGTGCGGTGATCGGGTCGGCAGAGCGGGCGGCGACCGACATGACGATGGTCGCTTCCGGTCAGGCGGGGCGGGTGTCGGTGGGGTTCATCGGCACCGCCACCTATGACCTGCTGCCGGCGGCGGCGCGGGAGGTGCGTTCGCGGTTGCCGGAGGTTCGCCTGGAGCTGCACGGGGAGCTGCTGAGCCCGGCGTTGCTGAGCGGATTGATCGACGGGGTTTACGACCTGGTGGTGTTCCGTCCGGATGGATCGATGAATCCGGAAATATCGTCTCAGGTGCTGCGGCGTGAGCGGCTGGTCGCGGTTCTGCCCGATCGTCATCCGCTGGCCCGGCGCGACCGCATCAACCTCGCTGCGCTGCGCGCCGACCCCTTCGTCATGCACTTCTCCGGGCATCGTTCGTCCATGCACGAGCACGTTCTGGCGGCCTGCGCCGCCGCCGGTTTCCGGCCCGACCCGATCACCGAGGTCGGGGAGACGGCCACCCTCGTCGTCTTCGTCGCGGCCGGGATGGGCGTCGCGCTGGTCCCGGAGCCGGTGCGCAGCCTCGCGCTGGAAGGGGTGGCCTACGTCGAGCTCGACGACCCGGCCACCGTCGACCTGGCGATCGCCACCAGAGCCGGCGACGTCTCACCCGCGACCCGCCAGGTCGCCGACATCGTCGTTAGGATGAGCACGTAGATCGGAGGTGGTCCATGAACCGGCTGATCGAATTCAGCACGGCCGGCCTCCCCGCCGAGCAGCGGATCGCGCTCTGGGAGGACCACAACCGTTCCGCGCTGATCGGCCTGCGCTGCCGGATGCTCAGCGAGAGCCTCTTCGACGGCACCGAGATCAACCTCCAGCTCGACCGGATGCACGTGGCCCGGGTCCGCGGCAACGCCCACGTCGTCGAACGGCCGGCCGAGGTGATCCGCAGGAATCCTGCCGACGCGATCGCCGTGTACCTGGCCGTCGCCGGCGAGGCGTTCTTCTACCACGACGACGGGGTGGTCACGCTGCGCCCGGGACAGGTGCTGATCTGCGACGCGGACCGGCCGTTCCTGCGCGGCTTCTCCCGGGGCCTTGAGGAGATCGCGATCAAGGTGCCCCGGGCGACGTTCCGGGAGGTGTCCGGGCTCGACGAGTTGCGAGCTCCGCTGGTTCGGGAGGACCTCTCCGCGCGTACCCTCGCGAAGCTGGCCGGACGCGCCCTGCGCGACCCGGCAGCGGATGAGGCGACGCTGCTGAGCCTGCTCGCGGCAATGGTCAATCCCGGTCACGAGGTCGGGGCCGCGCACCTGGCCAACGCGCACGCCTTCATCGATGACCATCTGACCGAGATCGGTCTCAACGCTCCGAGGGTGGCGGGTGCGATCGGCGTGAGCGAGCGGCATTTGTCCCGGTTGTTCGCGGCGTCGGGCGTCAGTCTGCCGCGGTTCGTGCTGTCCCGGCGGTTGGAGCGGGCCCATGCGCTGCTCACCGCGTCGCCGGGGGCGACGATCGCGGGGGTCGCCGCAGCGTGCGGCTTCGGCTCGGCAACCCACTTCTCGCACGCTTTCCGGGCCCGTTTCGGTTTGCGAGCGTCCGAGGTACGCGCACGTCACGCGCGCTGAGGCGCGGTGGCTCCGCAAAGGAGACCGGTGGGAATCCGCCATGGGTACGCGTTTCCGCCGAGTTGGTGCCCGGGGCTTGCCGTGACCGCCCGGGGCGCGCACACACTGGGCGCGACGTGACCCGGACCACAGTGCGGAGGCAGGCGTGGCGGAGATCAGTACCGATGTCGTGATCGTGGGGTCGGGACCGGCCGGAGCGGCGGCGGCTCTGCTGCTGTCCACGCTCGGCATCCCGAACGTGATGATCACGAAGTACCGGTGGACGGCGAACACGCCCCGGGCGCACATCACCAATCAGCGGGCCATGGAGGTGTTCCGCGACGCCGGCATCGAGGAGCAGGTGCTCGCCGACGCGACCCCGCACGAGCTGATGGGCGACACGGTCTTCTGCACGGCGATCGCCGGCGAGGAGATCGGCCGCATCCTGACGTGGGGAACCCACCCCGGACGGTACGGCGATTACCGGCTCGCCTCACCGTGCCTGCCGGTCGACATCCCGCAGACCTATCTGGAGCCGATTCTGGTCCGCAACGCTGTTTCACGCGGCACACAGGCCAGGTTCTCCACCGAGTATCTGTCGCACGCGCAGGACGACGACGGCGTTGACGTGCGCGTGCTGGACCGGTTCACGGGGGAGGAGCACACGATCCGCGCTCGCTTTCTGATCGGCGCGGACGGTGCCCGGTCCATGGTCGCCGCTGATATCGGGCTGCCGATGGAAGGCGCGATGGACATCGCCGGGTCGATGAACATCACCTTCAAAGCGGATCTGGCGCCCTATGTCGGCAACCGGCCGTCGGTGCTCTACTGGGTGATCCAGCCCGGCTCCAACGTCGGCGGGATCGGCGCCGGCCTGGTCCGGATGGTCCGGCCGTGGAACGAGTGGCTGATCGTCTGGGGATACGACATCTCCCAGCCGCCGCCGGTCGTCGACGACGCGGCCGCCGTCGCGATCGTGCGCAGCCTGCTCGGCATCCCGGACATCGACGTGGAGATCACCGGCGCGTCGCTCTGGGGCAACAACGAGATGTACGCGACGAACCTGCAGTCCGGGCGGGTGTTCTGTGCCGGCGACGCGGTGCACCGGCATCCGCCGTCGAACGGGCTCGGCTCGAACACGTCGGTGCAGGACGCGTACAACCTGGCGTGGAAACTCGCCGCGGTGCTGCGCGGGCAGGCCGGCCCGTCGCTGCTGGACACGTACACCGCCGAGCGCGCGCCGGTCGCCCGGCAGATCGTGACGCGGGCGAATCAGTCGAGCCGGGAGTTCGTCCAGTTCTTCGAGGTACTGGGTCTGCTCGACGCGCGCGACGAGGCCGAGATGGCGGCACGTATCGAGGAGCGCAAGGAGAACACGCCGGCCGGTGCGGCGAAGCGGGCCGCGCTGGTGTCGGCCATGGAGCTGAAGCACTACGAGTTCAACGCGCACGGCGTCGAGCTCGGGCAGTTCTACACGTCGTCGGCGGTGGTTCCGGACGGCTCGGTCCGGACCGCGCCCAGCCGGGATCCGGAGTTGTACTTCGAGGCGTCGACCGTACCCGGGTCGCGGTTGCCGCACGTCTGGGTCGGTGACGCGCGGCGGCGGGTGTCGACGCTCGACCTGGCGCCGATGACCCGGTTCACGCTGCTCACCGGGATCGCCGGGTCGGCCTGGGCGGCGGCTGCGGAGAAGGTCGGCCTGGAGCTCGGTGTGCCGCTGGAAGCCGTGGTCATCGGGCCGGGGCGGGAGGTCACCGACCTCTACTACGACTGGGCCCGGGTGCGGGAGGTCGCCGAGGAGGGTGCGATTCTGGTCCGGCCGGACAAGCACGTCGGCTGGCGGTCGATGGGGTTGCCCGCTGATCCGTACCAGAGTCTGCGCGATGCTCTGGCGGCGATTCTCGGCCGTACCGTGGCAGCATGAGCCTGAGTTTCACGCACGAGACGTTGCCGCAGCGGGTCGTTTTCGGCGCTTCTTCGTCTGGCGCTTCTTCGTCTGGCGCTGCCTCGGTTGTCGCTGCTGAGGTTGCTCGGCTGGGCTCGCGGCCGCTGGTGATCGCTTCTGATCGGTCGCCGGTCGTGCTGCCCGATGCGCCGCGATATTCCGAGGTCGTCATGCACGTGCCGGTCGAGGTCGCGGAGCGGGCCCGTAAGGCCGCCGACGGGTTCGACGTTCTGGTCAGCGTGGGTGGCGGGTCGGCCACCGGGCTCGCCAAGGCGGTCGCGCTCACCACCGGTCTGCCGATCGTCGCGGTGCCGACCACCTATGCCGGCTCCGAGGCCACGCCCGTCTGGGGGATGACCGAAAACGGTCGCAAGACCACCGGTGTCGACCATCGGGTACTGCCTCGCACGGTGGTCTACGACGCCGGGCTGACGCTGTCACTTCCGGTCGAGCTGAGTGTCGCCTCCGGGCTCAACGCGCTCGCGCACAGCGTGGAGGCGATGTGGGCGCCGAACACCGACCCGATCAACCAGGCCCTCGCGCTGGAGAGCATCCGCGCTCTGCGTACCGGCCTGCCCCGGATCGTCAGGGATCCTGATGAACTCGCCGGCCGCGAACAGACGCTTTTCGGCGCCCATCTCGCCGCTGTCGCGTTCGCCTCGGCGGGTTCCGGGCTGCATCACAAGATTTGCCATGCCCTCGGAGGCATGTTCAATCTGCCGCACGCGCAGACGCACGCGGTCGTTCTCCCGTACGTCATGGCCTTTAATGTCGTTGATCTGCCGGCGGTCTCCGACCGCCTGGCGCAAGCGTTCGGCGCGGCCTCGGCGATTACCGGCCTCCAGCTTTTGTACGCGGAAACGGCCGCACCGCATGCACTCCGCGATCTCGGGCTGCGGGAGAGCGACATTCCCGCCGTGGTCGGCGCGGTACTTCCGGCCGTGCCGCCGAGTAATCCGGTAACGGTGACATCCGAGAATCTCAGCGAACTGCTCCGCCGCGCCTGGGCGGGAGAGGAACCGCGGTGAGCGACGAACAGCAGAAACGCGAAGAACGACTGACCGACGAGGTCGTGGCGTCGTTCGACTCGACGCCGGATCCGCGTCTTCGGGAAATCATGCAATCGCTGACCCGGCATCTGCACGCTTTTGTGCGGGAGGTGCGGCTGACCGACGCCGAATGGCAGGAGGCGATTGGTTTCCTCACCGAGACCGGGCACATCACCGACGAGCGGCGGCAGGAGTTCATCCTGCTCTCGGACGTGCTCGGGGCTTCGATGCAGACCGTCACGGTGAACAACGAGGCTTACGGATCGGCGACCGAGGCCACGGTTTTCGGGCCGTTCTTTGTCGACGGGTCGCCGCTGGTGCCGCAGGGTGGTGACATTTCTTTCGGAGCGGCCGGGCAGCCGTGCTGGGTAGAGGGTGTTGTCACTGACACGTCGGGGAATCCGGTTCCGGATGCCCGCATCGAAGTGTGGGAAGCGGACGACGACGGCTTTTATGACGTGCAATACGGTGACGATCGGGTGGCGGCGCGCGGGCATTTGTTTTCCGGGTCGGATGGCGGTTATCGGTTCTGGGCGCTTGTTCCCCGGCCTTATCCGATTCCGCATGATGGTCCGGTGGGGCGGTTGCTGGCCGCTACCGGTCGTTCGCCGTTACGGGCGTCCCATTTGCATTTCATGGTGACGGCGGCCGGGATGCGGACTCTGGTGACGCACATTTTCGTCCGCGGTGACGAATTGCTGTCCAGCGACAGTGTTTTCGGGGTGCGGGAGTCGCTGGTGAAGGATTTCGTGCCGCAGCCGGTTGGCGGGGTGACCCCGGATGGTCGTGATCTGGGTGGGCGGGAGTGGAGCCGGGTGCGGTTCGACATCGTGCTGGCCCCGGCGGACGCGTAGCAACCGTGGTCCGTCCCGCGACTCTGCCGGGTCGCCGGCTCTACGGTCCTCTGGTTGCCCGGCGTCGATGATGTCGAGTTCGCGGTTCGCGGTTCGCGGTTCGCGGTTCGCGGGGAGTGGCTGTGGTCGGATCGGGACGCGCTGCGCACCCGAAGTCGACACGGGCGCGGGGAGCCGTCGGTGTGTGTCGAGTTGGGGTGCGTTCGGCGGCTGAGGTCGGCACGGATGCCGGGATGCGTGGGTGTGTGTCGAGTTGGGGTGCGATCCGCACCTGAACTCGACACGGTGCCGGCGCTGGGCGTCGCTTGCGGCGGATTTGGGCGAGAACTCGATCCTGTCGGGCGATCTTGTGCGGTTTGGCCGCACTGCCGACCGCAAACTCACGATTTCAGGGTGGCTGCTGCCATGGCGGGTCGACTTTGAGTGGTCTGCGGGCGCCGTGGTGACGCTCTGCCACCGCAAATGGCGGAGAGTTCGGGCTTTGTGGAACCTCGTGGGGGGTCAGGGCACCCAAAGGTTTCCAAGATCAAGGCGGTATCGGCAGCAGTCCTTGCCCTGGACCCGGACGCACCGTGTGCCCTCGTCTCGGCTTCACCCGGGCTGCGGCCTCCTTGGCGCTCTGGCGGGACTTGGGGTGGGCTGGGAGAGTTGGTGGGGTTTACGGGAGTCGGGAGGGTCAATGTCTGTCGACCGGCACGGTCTGGAACGACGCGATCACGGTCACACCCGGCAGCGCGGGCACCTGCTTGTCATCATTCCGGAGCTTGACCTGCGGGAATCGCTGACCGGGCGCCTCGCCGCCGCTGGTTACGCCGTCACTGCCGTGGCCACCGGGACGGACGCCATGGCCAGCCTCGACGAGCGGCACTTCGACCTGCTCATCGTGGACGTCGAGATCCCCGACCTGCATGACCTGGCGCGGGCCCGGCCTGTCCTCGCCGACCGGCCGCCGATCATCTGTATGACCACCTGCGACGCCCTAGACCTGCTGCTGCCCGAGCTCGGTACCGAGGTCGAGGACTACGTCACGAAACCCTGCCGGATCCCGGAGCTGCTGGCCCGCGTGCACGTCCAGCTGCGCCAGCCCGAACTGCGCCATCGCGACCTCGTCCTCGACGAGGTCGTGTTTCAGGCCTGGCGTGGTGACCGGCCGCTCGACGTGACCCCGGCCGAGTACCGGCTGCTCCGGCACCTGCTCTGCAACGCCGGAAGAGTGCTCTCCAAGGAGCAGCTCTCGGAAAGCGTCTGGGGTGAAGCGCGCGGGCTCAACGCCATCGAGCGGCTCGTCTCCCGGCTGCGGCAGAAGGTGGACGCCACCCAGCCGGCGTTGATCCACACGCGGCGCGGGTTCGGGTACTGCCTCGGGTGACCTGGGTCACGTCCGGCTTTTGTCAGGTTCGCGTCCGGGTCGTGTCAGGTAGCCCTGTTTGCATGGGTTCATGCCCGACGCCCCCTATTACCCGATGCACCGCGAGGCCCGCTGCCCGTTCGCGCCCGCGCCGGAGATCGCCGCGATGCCGCCGGTCGGCCAGGTGCGGATCTGGGACGGCAGCACGCCGTGGTTCGTGACCCGGCACGCCGACCAGCGCGCCCTGCTCAACGATCCCCGGCTGAGCATCGACGAGAAGCTGCCCGGTTATCCGCACATGACGCGGGCGCGGGCCGCCATGGCGCCGCACATCCCGTCGCTGATCACCAACACCGATCCGCCCGAGCACACCCGGCTGCGGCGTACGGTCAATGCGCCTTTCATGGTGAAGCGCGTGGAGGCGTTGCGTCCGCGGATCCAGCGGATCTTCGACGGTCTGGTGGACGACATGCTGGCCGGCGACAACCCCGCTGACCTGGTCGAGAAGATCGGGCTGCCGGTTCCGACGCTGGTGATCACCCAGATCCTCGGTGTGCCCTATGCGGATCATGCGTTCTTCCAGGCGGCGAGCCGCCGGGCGATCAGCCACGACACTGACCCGGACGACGCGGCCCAGGCCGGCAAGGGGCTCGGCGAATATCTCGGCGGTCTGCTCGCCGCCAAGATCGAGCAGCCGGCCGACGACGTGCTCTCCGAGATGGGCGCGCGGGTCACCGCCGGCGAGATGACGTTCGCCGAAGCGGTCACGATGGGCAGCGCGATCCTGATCGCCGGGCACGAGACCAGCGCCAGCATGATCTCGCTGGGCACCCTCGCCCTGCTGCGGAACCCCGATGAGCTGCGGAAACTGCGGGAGAACAGTGACGACCCAAAGTTCGTGGCGAACGCCGCCGAGGAGCTGCTGCGGTATCTGACGATCGTGCACTCCGGCATCCGGCGCATCGCCGTCGAGGACATCGAACTGCACGGGACCACGATCAAGGCCGGCGACGGTGTCATCTTCGACCTGGCCGGCGCCAATTACGACCCCGCCGAATTCGCCGAGCCCGACCGCCTCGATTTGAGTCGCCCGGCGCGTCAGCATCACGCTTTCGGTTACGGCTCGCATCAATGTCTTGGTCAATCTCTGGCCCGTGTCGAATTGCAGGTCATCTATGGCACCCTCTACCGCCGAATCCCTACGCTCGCACTAGCGGTGCCGTTCGAGGAGGTCGAGTTCGCGATGGAAGGCGTCGCCTACGGCCTCACGTCGCTGCCGGTCACCTGGTGAGGGAGACGATCATGCGAGTGGAGTTCGACGAACCGAAATGTGTGGCGGCCGGTCAGTGCGCCATGATCGCCCCGGCCGTTTTCGATCAGCGGGACGAAGACGGCGTGGCGATCGTCCTCGATGCGACGCCACCCGAGGAGGAACACGACGCGGTGCGTGAGGCCGCCGCGGTCTGCCCGGCCGCGGCGATCCGCCTGGCCGGCGAGTGAACCGCATCGTCGTCGCCGGCGCTTCCGCCGCCGGCCTCACGGCCTGCGAAACTTTGCGCCGCGAGGGCTTCGAGGGCACGCTCACCCTGATCGGCGACGAGCTTTCCCTTCCGTACGATCGACCGCCCCTGTCCAAACAGATCCTCTCGTCGCAGTGGGAGCCCGAGCGGCTCATGTTGCGGACTGAAGCCCAGTTAGCCGCTCTTGACCTGGACTTTCGTCTCGGCGTGCGGGCCACCGGACTGGACGTGGCGGCCCGGACCGTCCGGCTCGACGACGGAACCGCCGTGTCCTACGACGGCCTGATCGTGGCCACGGGGGTGCGGCCCCGGGCTCTCGCCGGATCGGGTGCGCACTTCCTGCGTACCGTGGGTGATGCTCTTGAACTGCGCAAATGCTTGCGGCCCGGCACGAGATTGACCATCGTCGGGGCCGGGTTTCTCGGCGCTGAAAGCGCCGCGGTGGCGCGCGGGATCGGATGCGAGGTCGTGCTTCTGGAGCCCGCGCCGGTGCCTCTGGCGCATGCTGTCGGGGTCGAGGTCGGACGGTTCTTGTCCGAAATTCATCGGTCGGCAGGAGTCGACCTGCGGACCGGCGTCGCCGTCTCGGAGGTGGTCGACGAGGGAGTCGTGCTGGCCGGTGGAGAGCTCGTCGCGTCGGATGAGGTGCTGGTGGCGGTGGGGTCGGTGCCCAATACCGAATGGCTCGCCGACAGCGGTTTGGAGATCGGCGACGGTCTTGTCGGTGACGCGTTCTGCCGGGCCGGGCCGGACATCTATGCGGCCGGGGACGTGGCACGGTGGCACAACCCGGTCTTCGGGGAGTCGATGCGCATCGAGCACCGCACCAATGCGGCCGAACAGGGCATGGCGGCCGCGCGGAATCTGCTCGGGGCGGGCAAGCCGTTCGCGCCGGTGCCGTATTTCTGGTCGGATCAGTACGACCTCAAGATTCACGCGTACGGATATCTGCGGGGTCATGAAGAGGTCGAGATCGTCGACGGAGCTCTTGCGGAGCGGCGTTTTCTGGCTGTCTATCGCAGGGGCAGCCGGGTGGTCGGCGCGCTCGCGGCCGGGATGCCGCCCAAGGCGATTCGCCCGTGGCGGCAGGCCATCCTCGCGGCGTCCTGATCACTAACGGTCAGACGGAAAATGTCGTACCCCGGCGATAGCGTGCCCTTCACCGAGCCGAACTGGTGGGAGGGCCTCTATGTACCGGCAGGGCGATGTGCTGATCATTGGCGTGAAACAGGAGCGGGTGCCGGCCTGTGCGCCGGTTCCGCGGGACCGGCGTGGCCGGATGGTGCTGGCACGCGGTGAGGCCACCGGGCACGCGCATGTGGTCGGCGGTCCCGGTCTGCGGCTGATCGCCGACGTCGACGATCCGGAGAGCATGTTCATCGACGTGCCCACGCACGGCCGGGTCAGCCACGAGGAGCACGGGCCGATCTCGCTGCCCGCAGGGCATTACCGCGTGGTGCGCCAGCGCGAGTACATCCCGGGCGCGTTCCGGCCGGTCGCGGACTGAGGAGAAAATCGATGCAACTCACCCATGCGCACGAGGCGATGGCTTCCGCCATCGAAGACCAGTGGCTGGCCGCGGCAGTGCAGACCGGCGCGGCCGTCCGCGATGAGGCAGAGGCTGGGGTACGCGCGGCGTACACGCTTGCCGGCCTCCCCGAGCCGGAAAAGATCTACTGGCTCGGCTCCCCACGGGCCGGCGCCGCGGCCGCGGCCATCCTCGCCGTCGCACCCGAGCTGGGCCCGCAGACCGCGGCCGGGTTCGCCGGCGTGAGCGCCGGGACCGCGGCCGGGCTCGCCGAGGTGAGCGCTGGGACCGCGGCCGGGCTCGCCGGCATGAGCGCTGGGACCGCGGCCGGGCTCGCCGGCGTGAGCGCCGGGACCGCCTGGCTGGCCGAGGTGCACGCCGACCTGCGCCGGCAGGGCTGGACGCCGGGGGAGCGGCTGGGCTCTTCGCTACGCCGCCAGATCCGCACCGAGCCGTGGGCCGCCGCGCGGAAATCCGCATTGGAGGCGCTCGGCGCTGACGGCTGGGCCCAGCTCAGCGCGGCGGCCGGCCGGCGTTCCTGGGGCCTGGTGATGGACCTGATCGCCGCCCGGTTGCGCCTGCGCCTGGGCGAAGACCTCACCAGTGGCCTGGGCGACGCCGGGCCGGCCGTGCGGCGGATGGTGCTCGACGCCGTTTACGGCCAGCACGACGGGACCTGGCTCAGCACGTTCGACGCCGCTGATCGGATCGCGCCCGGTGCCGGGCTGATGGCACCGCTCACCGGTCTCGCCGAGGTCGCCCGGCACGCCGGCTGGTGGTGGGCGTATGAGAACGTCGCCATCCTCACCGAGCGCCCCACCCTGCTCGAACGCGACAACGTCGGCCGTCTGCACCGGGGCGAGGGCGCGGCCATGGAGTTCCCCGACGGGTACGGGCTGTGGGCCTGGCGGGGCATGCCGATCCCGGCCGACCTGGCCGCCGAGCTGCCCCGGCTCACTGTGGAGCGGATCCGCGACGAGCCGAACGCGGAGATCCGGCGAGTGATGCTGGAGCACTTCGGATACGAGCGTTATCTGCGTGAGGCCGGCGCCCGCACGATGGGCTCCGACGAGGCCGGCACATTGTGGTACCTCGACCTGCCCGGCGACGAACCCCTGGTCATGGTCGAGGTGGTGAACTCGACGCCCGAGCCGGATGGGACGAGCCGGGTCTACTGGCTACGAGTCCCGCCGAGCACCCGCACGGCCCGCGAGGGAGTGGCGTGGACGTTCGGCCTGACCGCCGAGGAGTACCAGCCGTTGATCCAGACCTGACGATCCGGCGATCTGACGGACCGGTTGCGAGTTGCAAGCGGATGGCCTAGCGTCGGGCTCAGACCGATTGCAAAACACAACTGGTTCTGGAGGTGGCGACGATGCACGACACCGAACCGCAGACCGCCGGCGGGAAGATGCTCTGGCACTTCTCGATGTCCCTGGACGGCTTCGTGGCCGGGCCCGACCACGAGATGGACTGGATGAACCGGGCCACCGCCGGGCGGCCCGGCATCGTCGACGAGTACGTGAGCACCCTCGGCGCCGTGCTCGGCGGCCGCGAAGGCTGGGACTTCGCGGCGGACGACCAGCGGCCGTACGGCGGGCTGTGGGAAGGCCCGATCTTCGTGCTCACCCACCACCCCGACGACGCGAAGCCGGCCGACGGGGTCACGTTCCTCAACTGCGACGTCGCCGAGGCCGCACGGATCGTCCTGGAAGCGGCCGCCGGCAAGAACGTCGAGGTGCACTCGCCGACGATCGGCCGCCAGCTCCTGGAACGCGGCCTGATCGACGAGATCGACCTGCACATCGTTCCGGTGCTGCTGGGCCAGGGCCGCAGGCTGTACGACAACCCGGGCGGCGTGCCGGTCCACCTGCACCTGGTCAACAGCGACGACCCGACGGCGGAAGTGAACCTGCGGTACCGCCCTGTGTGATGTGCTGAAGGATGTGACTTCGGCCTGGGAAACCGCTGCCCTGCTGCCCGTCCGCCCACCCGACGAGCTGGCTCACGGCGACGTCGTGGTGACCGGTCAGGGCACGTACTGGGAGTGCGGTTCCGCGGACTGGCATCTGATGCTCGG
The DNA here is from genome assembly GCF_003259845.1 of Actinoplanes lutulentus. GTDB lineage: Bacteria > Actinomycetota > Actinomycetes > Mycobacteriales > Micromonosporaceae > Actinoplanes > Actinoplanes lutulentus. The sequence goes on along the minus strand of NZ_QLMJ01000016.1, from coordinate 222,961 downwards.
CTGGTTCGCGGGACCGGCCACGCTGAGGCGCTGGCCAGACGACCGGGAGCAGTCCTGGACGGTCATCGAGGAGGACGCCGCCGGCAACCGGCAGGTCTCCCAGCGGCTGGTGACCAGCGCGGAGCGCGCGGACGAGGACAACGAGATCAACCAGCTCCTCGCCGAGCGGGGAATCCCGGCGCGGCCGGGCGGCTTTCGCTGGTTTCAGCTGGTTCCCCCGGACAAAACGGGCAGCGATGTCGTTGCGGCCTATATGCGCGTTCAGCGGGAGCTGCATCGGTGTCACGACATGGAGCTGGAGACCGCATATGCGCGGGCCGCGGTCGAGGAGCTCTACGGGCTGCCGGTCACGCCTCCGCCGCCGATCCCGGCCTCGTTGCGGCAGCCCGCGCCGGAGAATCCACGGCACACCGCCCGGATCCAGGCCGAACAGGTCCGGCAGGCCTCGCTGCTGCCGGGGGCGCCCGGTGCGGTGCCCATCCTGCGGTGCCGCGACCTGCGTCGGTCGCTGGCGTTCTATGCGACGCTGGGATTTCGTGGCGAGGAGCTCTCCGGGTACGCGGTTCTGCGCCACCCCACCGCCGAACTCCACCTGTCGGAGACGAGCAACGCCTCACCCGGCGGCTGCCTGATCCGCGTGCCGGACGCCGCAGCGCTGTGGCACAGTCTCGACGGCCAGCCCACGCTGGGCCCGATCGAGGACGACAACCCGGGCATGGTCACGTTCACCCTGCTCGACCCGGACCACAACCAGCTGCTCTTCGTCAGCACCTGAACTCGAAACGACGTCACACCCACTGCGGGCGTGGCCACACCCGCAGTGGGTGTGGAGTTCGTAAAGGACATAGCCTGGGCGATGCCCGAGCGGCGGCGACATCGCTCCGGCGGCGCCCGAGCCGGTGGCGCGGATAGACTGGCGGGGATGACCATTTGGGTGCCTACCAGTCCGCCCGGAGTGCAACGGCACCCGGGCACTAACGGCTGGCTGTCCTCCTGGGGCACCAACGCGCACGGAGAGATCGCCGGCTGCCCGCCCGGCCGGGAGATGCGCGCCTAGCCGTCTCGTCTCTCCTGCCCTAGGACACCTGTGCCCTTCAAAAATGTGAAAGCCCTTCTGCGCCGCGAGTCCGTCGGTGGCGCTCTCCTCGTCATCGCCGCCGCCGTCGCCCTGATCTGGGCGAACTCGCCGTGGGCGGGCGGTTACGAGACCTTTATTCTGCCGATGCATCCGTGGGCCGCTGACGGACTGCTCGTGATCTTCTTCTTCATCGTCGGCAACGAGCTGAAGCAGGAGTTCGTCCGCGGCGAACTGCGTCATCCCCGCCGCGCCGTCCTGCCGATCGTGGCCTCGATCTGCGGCGCGGTCGTGCCCGCACTCATCTTTGCCGCGATCACTTTCGGACAGGAGGGTGCCGCTGCCGGGTGGGGCATCCCGATGGCGACGGACATCGCGTTCGCCGTGTCGGTGCTCGCCGTCGTCGGCCGGGGCCTGCCGCCGGCGTTGCGGACCTTCCTGCTCACCCTTGCGATCGTCGACGACCTGGTCGCCATCATCGTGATCGCCGTCTTCTACTCGGCCGGCCTCGCCTGGGCACCCCTACTCGGCGCCATCGCAGGCCTGGCCCTGTTCGGCTGGCTGCAACGAGGCCCGATGCAACGAGGCCCGATGCGGCGAGGCCCGATGCAACGAGGCCCGATGCAACGCCGACTGCCGATGAAAATTGTGCTCATCCCGCTCGCCGTCCTGGTCTGGTACCTGATGCACGAGAGCGGCATCCACGCCACCATCGCCGGCGTAGCCCTCGGCCTGCTCATGCGCACCAGCACCCTCCCCGGCGAAACCACCAGCCCGAGCGACCGCGCCGAACACCTGATCCGGCCCTGGACCACCGCGCTCATCCTGCCGATCTTCGCGCTGACCTCGGCCGGCGTCACTATCAGCGGCGCCGGAGACCTCCTCACCCACCCCGCCGCCCTCGGCATCCTCGCCGGCCTGATCGTCGGCAAAATCGTCGGCATCACCGGCGGTGCCTGGCTCACCACGCGTTTCACGCGCGCCGAACTCCACCCCGACCTCACCTGGCCGGACATCTTCGGCATCGCGCAGCTGGCCGGGATCGGTTTCACGGTCTCGTTGCTGATAGCCGAACTCTCGTACCCAAATGATCTTGATTTGCTCGAATCCGCGAAGGCCGCCGTCCTGCTCGCCTCCGGCATCGCGGCCACGCTGGCCACCATCACCCTCACTCTGCGTGCGGCCCGTCACCGCCGCCGCGCGCCGGACCCAGCTGGGTGATCAGCCTTCGGCCCATTCTTGGGTACGGTCGGAGCCGTGCCCATCATCGACAAGATCGCGTGGATCGTGCTGCGGGACGGCGCGATCCTGAGCACCCGTTCGGCCGGAAAGGACGTCTACTACCTCCCGGGCGGCAAACGTGAACCGGGCGAGAGCGACGCCGACACCCTGATCCGCGAGATCCGTGAGGAACTCAGCGTCACCATCGACGCCCCGACAGCGGTGCACGCCGGCACGTTCCACGCCCAGGCGCACGGGCACCCGGACGGCGTCGAGGTGCGGATGACCTGCTACACCGCCGGATTCAGCGGCGAGCTGCGGCCGGACAGCGAGATCGAGGAGATCGTCTGGCTCACCTACGCCGACCGCCACCGCGTCTCCCCGGTCGACCAGATCATCTTCGACCAGCTGCACGGGATGGGCCGGTTGCGCTGACCGATGATCGTGCCCCTACGGGCGCTACCCGATGTGCCGGGCATCGATGGTCGTCGACGATGGCGCGATGATTCGTACCCTCGCTGTTGTTCTTGCTCTTGTGGTTGCCGCGCCGCCGGGCGTGGCTCGGGCCGCGCCACCGGGACCCACGCTGGATTGGGGCGCGTGCGCCGGCGGCACCGCCGCGGTGCAGTGCGCGACGTTGCGCCTGCCGGTCGACTGGTCCGATTCTGACGGGCCGGGATTCGACCTGGCGGTGGCTCGGCGGCCTGCCCGGGTGCCGGCGCAACGGGTCGGGACGCTGGTGTTCGGGCCCGGCGGACCGGGTGACTCCGGCGTTGATCGGCTCGTGCGGGGCAGTGCGCGGTTCAGCGACGAGATCCTGGACTCGTTCGACGTGGTGAGCTTCGATCCGCGTACGGTCGCCGGCAGTGCCGCTCCCGTGTGCGCGAGGGAGCCGGTGCCGGTGATCCTGCGTGACCAGGGCGACTTCGACGCCACCGTGGCCGCGAACCGGGCCCTGTGGCAGCAGTGCCGGGAGAGCAGCCCGGTGTTCGATCACGCCAGCACGCGGAACACCGCGCGCGACCTGGACGCGCTGCGCCGCGCTCTCGGGGAGTCACGGCTGACGTTCCACGGGAGTTCCTACGGCACGCTGCTGGGGCAGCAGTACGCCGAGATGTTCCCCGGCCGGGTGCGTGCCGCCGTCCTCGAGGGCGTGTTCGACCACAGCCTCAACCTGACCGATTTCGTCCGCACGCAGGCCACCGCCGTGCAGGACTCCTTCGACGAGTTCGTGGCGTGGTGCGAGCGCGGCAGCGCCTGCCCGGCCGACGTCCGCGCCACCTGGACCGAGGTCCTGGCCCGCGCGGACGACGGCGAATACGCGCCGTTCACCGCGTTCGACGTGGCCGCCCTGCCGATCGCCACCCTGCAGGGACCGAACTGGCCGGGCCTGGCCGCGGCGATCGAAGGCCTCGCGGCCGGCCGCACCGACACGATGCGAGGCCTGCCGCCGGTGCCGACCGGGGCGTTCTGCGCCGACTTCCCGGTGCCGGTACGCGACTACCGGGAGTACACGAAACTGCTGCGGGTCGCCGCGAAGGCCGGCCCGGACATCCGGTACGGCGCCGGGCTCCTCGCGGTCTCGCTGTGCCTGGGCTGGCCGCAGCCGGTGGACAACCCGCCGCACCGGCCGCGGGTGCACACCCGGGTCCCGGTGCTGCTGCTCAACGCCCGCCACGACCCGCGCACCGGGTACGAGTGGGCCACGCACGTCGCCGGTCAACTGGGCCGCAACGGCCGGCTGGTCACCTACGAGGGCTGGGGTCACGGGGTGTACCGCGACACCGCGTGCACGACGGCGGCCGTCGACCGTTACCTGATCGACCTGGTCGTCCCGGCGCGCGGCGCGAGCTGCCCGGCAGAGCCTGTCAGCTGAGCAGAGTCGCCAGGCGGGCCGCGCCCACGTTGCCTCCGGACAGGATCACGCCGATCCGGGCCGGCAGTGGCTGGACGCGGCCCGTCAGCAGCGCGGCCAGACCCGACGCCCCGCTCGGCTCCAGAACCAGCTTCAACCGGTCCACGGCGAACCGCAGCGCGTCGCGCAGCTCGTCGTCACTGACCAGCACGATCTCGTCCACCACGTCCTTGTTGATGGAGAACGTCAGCTCACCCGGGATCGGCGCACCCTGCCCGTCGGCGATCGTCCGGGGCACCTCGATGCCGACCCGCTCGCCGGCCGCCAGACTGCGTTTGGTGTCGTCGCCGGCCTCCGGTTCGACACCGATCACCCGGATGCCCGGCTGCACACCCTGCGCGGCGATCGCGGTCCCCGCGATCAGGCCACCACCACCCACGGGTACGACGATGGCGTCCAGTGGACCGGTCTCCTCGAGGAGTTCGAGGGCGGCGGTGCCCTGGCCGGCGATGACGTGCGGATGGTCGTACGGCGGGATCAGCGCCAGCCCGCGCTCCTCGGCGAGATCACGGCCGAGCTTCTCCCGGTCGTCGGTGTACCGGTCGTACGTGATGACTTCGGCGCCGTATCCGCGTACGGCGTCCATCTTGGATTTGGGGGTGTCGGCCGGCATCACGATGACCGCGGTGCTGCCGAGCTCGCGGGCCGACAACGCGACCGCCTGGGCGTGGTTTCCCGACGAGTAGGCGACGATGCCCCGGGCCAGCTGCTCGGGGGAGAGCTGGGCGATGGCGTTGTAGGCGCCGCGGAACTTGAACGCACCGATCCGCTGGAGATTCTCCGCTTTGAGGAAGACCTGAGCCCCGACGATCTCGTCCAGCGTGCGGGACCGGATCACCGGGGTACGGTGAGCGACCCCCTCGATCCGGGTAGCAGCATCTCGGACATCCTGCAGGGTCACCGGTGTCATGAATCGATCATAGAAGCCGGGATTTCCTGGAACGCGACGTCGCTCACGTCGGCGGCCAGCTCGGTGAAGTCGGTGCCGTACGCGGCCGGCTCGACGATGCGCAGCACGAGCGCGAACGGCCGGTCGGCGCCGTACTGCCGGTCCAGCTCAGGGTGGCGTTGGGCCAGGTAACGGGCCGCCGCGAGATTGCTGCCCGCGCTCAGTCCGCCGAGGAGGAACACCGGGTGCCCGCCGGCCGGACCCCAGAACCGGGCGAGCAGGACGTAACTCGTCTCCGGGCTGAGGGCGTACTCGACGCCGCCGACAGTGAACGACATCCGGCGCTTGTCCTCGTCGAAGACCTCGTACCGCACGCCGCGCAGAATCGTACGCACATGCGTGGCGCTGCGCGGGCTGGCGCCGCCGGGGCCGCCGACGCAGAACTCGGTCAGCCGGCCGATCTCCCCGGTCGGCTGGTTCTCACCGACCCGGTCGGCGTGCGCGCCACACTCCCGGGCGATCGTCGCCAGCTCCACCAGCGCGGCGACATCCCGGCGGTGCACACTGAACTCGCGCGGCGACGACGCGTGCCGGGACACCACGAGCAGGCAGCTCGCTCCGGCGGTGAGGCCGAAGAAGGCGCGTTCCCGGCTGAGCTTGCGCCGGCGCAGCAGAAACCCCGCGAGCCAGACGGCCGTACCGGCGATGACACTCGCCAGCAGATTGATCAAAAGGTCGCCCATGCCGTCGATGATGTCCGATCCCGTCGAACGGCCGTCAGCCCGGTAGCGCCTCCACCAACGACGGAAGCCGCCGACGATGGTGAGCCGGGGAGATCGCCGCGGCCGCGAGGAGCAGGACCGGGATCAGGGCGAGTGCGGTCCGGCTTCCGTGTGCGCCGCGACCTGCGCGAAGATCGCGGCGCCTGCCGCGCCGCCGGCCATGTCGAGGCTGCTCAGCCAGGACATCGTTTCGGTCACCCTCCCGTTCGGTGCCAGGTCGCCACCGAGGGTACGCACGGAAGCGAAGAGTGACCCGATCATCCGGGTCAATGGCCGCGGAGATCGACTCGGTGGCGGCCGGGCTCCGGCTGGTGTGGGACTCACCGGAGATCTCCGGTGAGTTCACGCGGGTCTGGGAGCTGCCCGAGCCTCCCGCGGCGTGAGCGGGCGCCCTCGCAGGCCGGCCCCAATGATGATCTCCAGCCCAGGACGGCGGCGAATTTCATGGACTGTCCACATTGGGGCTTCGGCGACTGTCCATGATCGAGTAACCTCAGCGCCGCGAATCGTTTGCATAGCTGCGATGAGGGAGTCCCCTTTGCCAAGAAACAAACTTGTCAGTTCTGCGCTGGCTGTACTGGCCGGCGTGGCCGCCGCATTGATGATCAGCCCGAGTCCTGCCTCGGCTGCCATCGAAGAGGTGAAGAACGCCGTCGCCGGCACCCCGCCGGCCTCGGTCACCTCGGGCACGTGCGTCTCCTCCACGGGAGCGCTGATCTGCTTCCAGCCTTACGGTGACACCTGGTGGGTGAAGGACACCAAGGCGGACAGCGCCTCGGCGGTCGCCGACTGGGAGGTCAACAGCGGCAGCGCGATCCGCATCGGCTACTGCGTCAACTCGCTGGGCAACGGCATGTGGGGCAAGTGCGTCCACGACTACGTGGAGGGCAGCCTGGTGATGGCCGTGGCCCGAACCTGGGACAAGTCGGAAGACACGTGGACCAACAGCTACAACGTGGGCTACTGGAGCGCCTAGCTCAGGCACTGCATCAAATGCCCTGGATCTGGCGTGGGCGGCGTTCATCGCCGCCCTCGACCAGCCGATCTGGCCTATCTGGTCGCCGGGCTCGCTGCCTGGGCCGTGATCGCCGCGCTGCCTGGCGTGCATCCGCTGCTGCTCACGCTTTATGCCGACCTCGCCGCCACCCTCGTCGTCTTCGCCGCGAGCATGGCGGTCGCGAACGCCAGCCTCTACGACCCCTATTGGAGTGTCGCGCCGGCGGTCATCGCGATCGTTTGGGCCACCGGACACGGCGCCCGGCAGACCGTGGTGCTTCTGCTGGTGCTCGCCTGGTCGATCCGGCTCACCGCCAACTGGGCGCGATCCTGGCGAGGCCTCGGCCACGAGGACTGGCGCTACGTCCAGCTGCGCGAGCAGCGACAAGCGCCGTGGTGGCTGGTCAACCTGGTCGGGATTCAGCTGGTGCCGACGCTGGTGGTCTTCGCCGGGTTGCTCGGTGTCTGGCCGGCGATGACGGGGGACAGGGCGTTCGGGCTGCTCGACGACGCCGCGATCATCGTCACCGGCGCTGCCGTGGTCATCGAGGCGACCGCGGACCGGCAGCTGCACCACTTCGCCGCCGACCCGGCCAACCGCGGACGGATCATCGACCAGGGGCTGTGGCGTTACTCGCGGCACCCCAACTATCTCGGGGAGATCACCTTCTGGTGGGGGATGTGGCTGTTCGGCCTCGCGGCAGATCCCGGCTGGTGGTGGACGGTCGCCGGGCCGATCGCGATGGTGCTGCTGTTCGCGTTCGTCAGTGTGCCGATGATGGACCGTCGCTCGCTGGCGCGCCGCCCCGATTACGAACAGCACATGCGCCGGGTGCCGGCGCTGCTGCCGCATCCGATGAGCCGTCGATCGCGGTCTTGAGTTCGTTGCGCGGGCGGGGTAACCGGTCTGTCCACACCGGACCGTTTCCGGGCAGTCGCGTGAGGGAGTTCGATGGCGTCGCAGTCGGCAGGCAAGGGCAGTTCCCTCGGGCCGTGGCGCTGGCCACTTGCCGGCGTGGCGGCGACCGCCGTGGGTGCGTGCTTCATCTCCCAGGACGACCTGTGGTGGTTCCTGCCGGTCGCTGCCCTGGGTGACGTGTTCCTGCTCTGGACCGCGTGGCGCGAGTCGGTGGCGGCGAAGCGGTACCGCACCGACCCGGCCGTCCTGCAGGCCCGCCTCGGCCAGGCGCTGGCGCTGCTGACCCGGAATCAGCCCGACGCCGCGCTCGCCGCGCTCGACGACCTGCTCCCGGACCTCGATCGGGTCCTGGGCCCGGACCATCCCGGCACCCTCAGCGCGCGCACCATCCACCTGCGGCTTCGCGGTGACCGCGGTGATCTGCCGGACCGGGTCGCCGACATGGCCGCGCTGGTCACCCGCCTGCAGCGGGTCCTCGGCGCGGACCACGAGGAGACCCTCGCGTCGCGTTACCAGCTGGCCGACTGGATCGGCGAGGGCGATGACCCCGGCGAGGCGCGTTCGGCGTACCAGGCGCTGATCGTCGACGCGACCCGGGCGCTGGGCGCGGACCACTCGATCACGCTGGTCTCCCGCAGTTCGCTGGCGATCCTGCGATACCAGGCCGGTGAGCAGGCCGCCCTGACCGATCTCGCGACCGTCGCCGACGACATGGAGCGCGCCCTCGGCCCGGCCGACCCGGCAACCGTCAGCACCCGCAACCTGCTCACCCGCTGGGACACGGCCCGCTAGAACCTCGCCCGCGTCGGTCACTCTCCGTCGCTGGTCGCGCTTCTTTCTTGGGTACGCACGAAGCACTGGTGCTCTACGCGTACCCCAGCAGGTGAAGCGGGAGTGATCGTCCTGGAGGGACCACTCACTGGAGGCCGGTGCGGACCGAGGTGATGCGGTGGGTGTTGAAGCCGAGCCAGTGCATGCGGCCGACGTAGCGGGCGTGCTCGATCTTGAGGCAGCGGTCGACGATCAGGTCGAGGCCGGCGTCGGTGGCGATGCGGTTGCCCTCGTCGTTGATCACGCCGAACTGGCACCAGAGGGCGCCGGCGCCGATCGAGGCCGCCTCCTGGGCGATCTGCGGGAGAGCGGCCGGGGCGCGGAAGACGTTGACGATGTCGACCGGGCCGGGTAGATCGGTCAGGCTGGCGTAGCTGCGTTCGCCGAGGATCTCCGTCTCGCGGGGGTTGACCGGGATCACCTGGTACCCGTGGCGCTTGAGGTAGTAGCCGACGAAATAGCTGGCCCGCAGCTCGTTGCTGGACAGGCCGACGATCGCGATGGTCTTCGCGGTGTGCAGGAGACGCTGGATCGTGGTGACGTCCTGGTACTGGGCGAGATCGGTCATCGTGCTGCCTCCAACGCCTGCTTCAGGTCCCAGATCAGGTCCTCAACCGACTCGGTGCCGACCGACAGTCTGATCGTGCCCGGTCCGACGCCTGCGGCGCGCAGTTCGTCGTCGCTGAGCTGGCGGTGCGTGGTGCTGGCCGGGTGGATGATCAGGCTTTTCGCGTCGCCGACGTTCGCCAGGTGCGACCAGAGGGTGACGCCGCGGATCAGATCCTGACCGCCGTCGCGACCGCCGGCGACGTCGAACGAGAACACCGCGCCGGGGCCGAGCGGCAGATATTTCTCGACCTGGGCTTGGTACTTGTTATCCGGCAAGCCCGGATAGGTGATGTTCGACGCCAGCGGATGATCTTGCAGGAAAGCGGCGACCTTGTGGGCGTTCGCGACATGGCGGTCCATCCGCAGCGACAGCGTCTCCAGGCCCTGCAGCAGCAGGAACGCGTTGAACGGCGACAGCGCGCCACCGAGGTCGCGCAGCGTCTCGGCGCGCAGCTTCATGAGGTATCCGTAGGTGCCGAACGTCTCGTGGAACTGCAGGCCGTGGTACGCCGGCGACGGGTCGGCGATGACCGGGAAGCGCCCGTTGGACCAGTTGAACGTGCCGGCCTCGGTGACGACGCCGCCGATGCTGGTGCCGTGGCCGCCGATGAACTTCGTCGCCGAGTGGATCACGATGTCGGCGCCCCACTCGATCGGGCGGCAGAGGTACGGCGTAGCGAACGTGTTGTCCACGATCAGCGGCAGGTCGTTCTCGTGGGCGATCCGCGCGATCGTCTCGATGTCCAGGACGTTGCCGCCCGGGTTGCCGATCGTCTCGCCGAAGAACGCCTTCGTGGTCGCCTGGACCGCTTTGCGCCACGCCTCCGGATCGTCCGGGTCGACCCAGGTCAGCTCCACGTTCATCTTGCGGAACAGGTGTTTGAGCTGGTTGACCGTGCCGCCGTAGAGCGCCGACGACGCCACCACGTGATCACCGGGCTGCAGCAGCGTGAAGAAGGCGGCCGCCTGCGCGGCGATCCCGCTGGCGAACGCCACCCCGCCGGCACCGCCTTCGAGGTTCGCGATCCGCTCCTCGAAGACCGCCACGGTCGGATTCATGATCCGGGAGTACGTGTTGCCGTACTCCTGGAGGTTGAAGTACGCGGCCGCCGACTCCGGATCCTCGAAGACGTAACTGGTCGTCTGGAAGATCGGCACCGCGCGGGCGCCGGTGTTCGGGTCGGGACGCTGACCGGCGTGCAGCTGCCGGGTCTCGAAGCCGAATTCGTGGTCTTCGCTCATGTGCGGCTCTCGTCTAGGAATTTTCTGACGATGGGGGTCTGGCGGGCCTCTTCAAGGAGGAAGCAGTCGTGACCGTAAGGGGCGTCGATGATGTGTATCTCGACTGATTTTCCGGATTTTTCTAGTTGATCTGCTATTTGCCGTGATGCGACCGGCGGATAAAGCCAGTCGGAACTGAAGGCGATCAGGAGCGTCCGGGCCCGGATCTTCTCGAGAGCCTGTTCCAGTGAACCGTGTTCCCGGCCGAGGTCGAAATAGGTCAGGGCCCGGGACGTGTAGAGATAGGTATTCGCGTCGAACCTCTTCACGAACGATTCTGCCTGGTGGCGCAGGTAACTCTCCACCTCGAACTCGGCCTCGCCGATCGTGTATCCGACGTCCTCACGCCCCTGCAGGCGCCGCCCGAACTTGGTCTCCAGCGCGGGTGCCGACAGGTAGGTGATGTGCCCGACCATCCGGGCCACACCCATCCCGGCATCCGGCGCGCGCCCGGTCCCGTAGTAGTGGCCGCCCTGCCAGTCCGGATCCCGCATGATCGACTCGCGGGCGATGGCGTTCCAGGCCAGACCCTGCGGATGCAGCGCGTGCGTCGAGGCGATCACCACGATCGTGTCGACCTGACCGGGATACGACACCGCCCACTGCAGCGCCTGCATCCCGCCGAGCGACCCACCGGCCACCGCCGCGAGCCGATCGATGCCGAGCTCGTCGAGGAACGCCCGCTCGCACCGGACCATGTCGGCCACCGTGATCACCGGGAAGTCCGACCCGTACGGAAAACCGGTCTCCGGGTCGATCGAACTCGGCCCGGTCGTGCCCCGGCAGCCGCCGAGCAGGTTCGTCGAGATCACGAAGAACCGGTCGGTGTCGAACGCCTTGCCGGGCCCGATCATGCCGTCCCACCAGCCGATACCCTTCGGGCTGGCGGCGGCGCCGAAACCGTCCAGAGCGCTCTCCGCCCCGATGCCGGCCGCGTGCGCGTCGCCGCTGAGCGCGTGGCAGACCAGGATGACGTTGTCCTTCTCGGGGGAGAGGGTGCCATAGGTCTCGTACGCGACCCGGACCCCGGAAAGCGTTCGCCCGGAGTCGAGAGGCAACGGCCCAGGTAGATCCAGATATCGCGTCTCGACGATGCCGACCGATCCGGTGCTCATATCTCTTGCAAGTTAGGCCAGTTCTTGATCATTGTCTAGTATCCCGATGGGTCTTGTAGAAGCATCGGTGCAGAGGGAAGGATTCCAGCTCATGACCACCATTGATAACGGAGTCAACGTCAAGGCGCTGCTCGACGCGCGCGAAGTACTCAAGGGAGCACCAGAGGCAGCCCAGTTCACCTGGCGGGCCTCCAGTAAGTGGGAGAAGGGCGTGCGCAGCACCACGACCATCGAGAAGTTCTTCGGCCTCGGCCAGGAGCAGACCCACAAGAACGAGACCACGTTCTCCTCCGACCACCCCGAGGTGTTCGCCGCCGAGGACCAGGGCATCACCCCGATCGAGTACCTTCTGGTCGGCCTGGCCGGCTGCCTCACCGCCGGCGTCGCCTCGGTCGCGCAGAACCGCGGCATCCAGCTGCGCTCGGTCGAGTCCACCGTCGAGGGCAACCACGACATCCGCGGCATCCTCGGCGCCGACAGCGACGTCCGCAACGGATACAACGACATCAAGGTCACCTTCAACATCGACGCCGACGCGTCGAAAGAGGAGATCGAGGCCCTGGTCGCGCAGTCGCAGAAGCGGTCCGCCGTCTACGATGCGCTCACCAACCCGACCAGCGTGACCGTCGAGGTCGCCTGAGCGTGGAGCGGTTCACCACGGTGGTGGTCGGCGCCGGGCACGCCGGCCTGGCCGCCAGCCACTTCCTCACCGCCCGGTCGATCGACCACGTCGTTCTGGAACGCGGCGAGGTGGCGAACTCGTGGCGGCGGGAGCGCTGGGACTCGCTGCGGCTGCTCACGCCGAACTGGCTGAGCCGGTTGCCGGGGTTCGCCTATGCGGGCCCTGATCCGGACGGTTACATGACGAGCGGCGAGGTGGCGGGGTTCATCGCGGACTTCGCCGCCGTCAGTGGGGCGCCGGTCCGTGGCCATTCCGCTGTCACGTCGGTGCGCCGATCCGATGATGGCTATCTCGTCTCCGCCGGTGGTGGCGATGTCAGCTGCCGCTCGGTGGTGCTGGCGAGTGGCGCTTGTAACGTACCGGTGGTTCCTGCTTTATCCGGATTTATCCCACCTGAAGTACGTCAGTTGACCCCGTTCGACTATCGAGGCCCTGCCTCGGTCGAGGGCGACAAACGCGTGCTTGTCGTCGGCGCCTCGGCCACCGGCGTGCAGATCGCCGCCGAACTCCAGCGCTCCGGCCGCCAGGTCACCCTCGCGGTCGGCGAGCACGTCCGGATGCCCCGCCTGCACCACGGCAAGGACGTGCTCTGGTGGATGGACGCCTCCGGCGTGTGGGACCAGAGTTACCAGGAGGTCGACGACCTGGACCGGGCCCGCCGGCTCCCGTCGCCGCAGCTGGTCGGCACCCCGTCGCGGGACACCCTCGACCTCAACACGCTCACCGGCCTCGGCGTCGAGCTGGTCGGCCGGCTGGCGACGGTCCGCGACGGCATTGCCCTGTTCTCCGGCGGTCTGCGCAACGTCTGCTCCCTGGCCGACCTGAAGATGAAGCGCCTGCTGGCCGGATTCGATCAGTGGGGCGGTGTTGCGGAAAAGACCGACATCGAACCGACCCGGGTGCCCGCCAATGCCCGCTGGAAACTCGACCTGGGCAGCGGCGAGATCAGCACGATCATCTGGGCCACCGGGTTCCGACCCGACTACAGCTGGCTCGACGTCCCGGTCGTCGACGAGAAGGGCCGGCTGCGCCACGAGGGCGGCGTCGTCGACAGCCCCGGCCTCTACGCGCTCGGCCTGCCGGTGCTGCGCCGGCGCCGGTCGACGTTCATCAGCGGCATCGAGGACGACGCCCGCGCGGTCGTCGGCCACCTGGCCGCAGAGCTGGGCGTTGATGCGCCTGCGGCGGCCTCCCAAACGGGCTAGCGTCCGACTGTGGATCTAGATGGCACCGACGCTCCGGCCGGCGGATATGTGCAGCTCCTGACCCCGGACGGCACCCGGGTCGACAGCGTGACCACCGCCGACGGAACCACGTACAGCGTCAGCTTCACCGACGAGGAGTACCGGGACCTGTACCGCGACCTGGTCACCGTGCGCCGGCTCGACGCGGAAGGGCTCGCCCTGCAACGCCAGGGCGAGCTGGGCCTGTGGGCCAGCCTGCTCGGACAGGAAGCCGCCCAGGTCGGCTCCGGCCGGGCGCTGCGCGAGCAGGACATGGCGTTCCCGACGTACCGCGAACACGGCGTCCTCTATTGCCGGGGTATCGACCCGATCATGCCGTTCGGCCTGTTCCGCGGCGTCGACCAGGGCGGCTGGGACCCCGACGAGCACAAGTTCCACCTCTACACCCTGGTCATCGGCTCGCAGACGCTGCACGCGACCGGGTACGCGATGGGCGTCAGCATGGACGGCAGAACCGGCGGCTCGGACGGTGAGGCCGTCATCGCGTACCTCGGTGATGGCGCGACCAGTCAGGGTGAGGTGAACGAATCGTTCGTGTGGTCCGGGGTTTTCAACGCGCCGATCGTCTTCTTCTGCCAGAACAACCAGTACGCGATCTCCCTGCCCTTGGAGCGCCAGGCGCGCGCCCCGCTCTATCAGCGGGCCGGAGGGTACGGCTTCCCGGGCATCCGGGTCGACGGCAACGACGTGCTGGCGAGCTACGCGGTGACCCGGGAAGCCCTCGATCACGCGCGGCAGGGGCAGGGTCCGACGCTGATCGAGGCGTACACGTACCGGATGGGCGCGCACACCAGCTCCGACGACCCGTCGCGGTACCGCATCGCGAGCGAGGTCGAGTCGTGGAAGGTCAAGGACCCGATCAGCCGGGTCAAGGCGTTCCTGCTCAAGGAGAAGGTCGCCGACGACGCGTTCTTCGGCGAGGTCGACGAAGAGGCCCGCAAGGTGGCGCTCGACCTGCGGGAACGGGTCCTGGCGATGCCCGATCCGCAGCCGGTGGAGATGTTCGAGCACGTCTACCCGGAGGGTTCGCCCGAGGTCGACTCCCAGCGCCGGGCGTTCATCGAGTACGAAGCGGCTTTCCAGTCCGGCCACGGCCTTCGGTAGACGACGTGCGTTGTTGACACGATCGGCAATTGTCGAGGCGTGTCAGCCAAAGCGTGGAAGGTGGTCGCGGCCGTTGGGCTCGGCGTCGGTGCGGTCGAGCTGATGCGCCGGCAGTTCCCCGACCTGTCCTCGCTGTCCGCGGCGGTGCGGGCGATGAACCCGTGGTGGGCGCTGCTCGCCCTGGTCGCGGGGGTGGCTTCGCAGCTGGCTTTCGCGTACCAGCAGCGGGCGCTCGTGGTTGCGTTCGGTGTCCGGCTGGGGCAGCGGGACGCGATCGCGCTGACTTACGGCGGTGCCGCGATCAGCATGGTCGCCCCGGCCGGCGCGGCGGTGTCGGCGGCGTACACGTTCCGCCACTACCAGCGCCGCGGCGCCACCTCGGCGGTCGCGACCGTGGTGACGGTGTTGTCCGGTGTCATCTCGCTGCTGACCCTGGTGCTGCTCTACGGGGCCGGGGCGCTGGTCGCCGGCTTCCTGTCGGCGCGCTCGTGGGAGCCGATCGGCATCAGGACCGCGGCCGTGGTCGTGGCGGGCGCGGGCGTGGTGTTCCTCGGCCACCGTTACGGACGGAGGCTCGACTGGCGGGCGCTCACCCGCTGGGCGCCCGCGGCGAAGCTCCTCGACGCCCTGCGGGCAGCCCGCGCGGTCCGCGGCCGGGAGTGGGCCGCGGTGACCGGGTTCGCCGCCGCGAAGTGGGTGCTCGACCTGGCCTGCCTCATGGCGGTGGCCGCCGCGTTCGGCGCCGATGTCGGGTGGGCGCGACTGGCCGGTGTCTACCTGACCGTGCAGGTGGTCCGGCAGGTGCCGCTGACACCGGGCGGCATCGGCCTGATCGAGGCCAGCCTGCTGGCCGGCCTGGTCGCGGCCGGTGCCACGAGCGCGACGGCGGTGGCCGTGGTCCTCGGGTACCGCCTGATCACCTTCTGGCTGACGCTGCCGGCGGGCCTGGGCGGCCACCTGCGCCTGCGGGCCGCCCGCCGGGCCGGGCCGGCGCTCGGATCATCCTTTGACCGCGCCGGTGAGGCCGCCGACGATGCGGCGTTCGAACAGGCTGAAGAACACCAGAGCCGGAATCATCGACAGTGAGGTGAAGGCGAGCACCTTCGCGGTGTCGACCGAGTACTGCGAGGCGAACGCCTGCACACCCAGCGGCAGCGTGAAACCGTCCTGGTCGTTGAGGATGAACAGCGGCAGCAGATAGCTGTTCCAGCTGTTCACGAACGCCAGGATCCCGGTGGTGATCAGACCGGGCACCGAGAGTGGCAGCACCATCCGCCAGAAGAATCCGAGCCGGCTGCACCGGTCGATCGCGGCGGCCTCCTCGATCTCCTTCGGGATCGCCTGCAGGAACGGGACCAGGATGATGATCGTGGTGGGCAGCCCGAAGGCGATCTGCGGGAGGATGACGCCGGGCAGCGTGTTCACCAGGCCCAGGTTCTTGACCAGAATGTACAGCGGGGTGATCGCCACCGTCGCCGGGAACATCAGGCCGGCGGCGAACAGCGCGTACATCGCTCCCCGGCCGCGGAACCGATAGCGGGCCAGGACGTAACTGGCCATCACGCCCAGGCCGACGACGCCGATGGTGGTGGCGGTGGCCGCGAGCGTCGAGTTGCCGACCTGGCGCCAGAAGGTGTCGCTGGTCAGCACGTCGGTGTAGTTGCCGAACACCCACGGGTCCGGCAGGGCCGCCGGGTCGGAGGTGATCTGTGAGTTGGTCCGGAACCCGCCGATGATGATGTAGATGACCGGCCCGAGCATCAGGCCGACCAGCATCAGGGCGCCGACGTACACGACCGGGTTGCCCCAGGCATTGGCTCTCCTGGACATGTCTATCGGCCTCCGGTGAGCGCGCCCTCGGTGTCCCGGCGCAGAACGAAACGCTGGTAGACCAGCGCGATGAGCATGGAGATCAGGAAGAGCACGACGGCCACGGCGTTGCCGTACCCGTAGTTGCCGGCGTTGCGGCCCTCGGTGACCATGTACGTCGCCATGGTCGAGGTGCCGGCGGTCGACGCGACGTACTGACCCCAGATGATGTAGACCAGGTCGAACAGCTGCAGCGCGCCGATGATCGACAGGAAGGCCCAGATCCGGATGGTCGGCCCGAGCAGCGGCAGGGTGATACTCCGCTGGGTCTGCCAGTAGGACGCGCCGTCGACAGCGGCGGCCTCGGACAGCTCGGCCGGGATGTTCTGCATGCCGGCCAGGAAGAGGATCACCGCGAACCCGACGTACTTCCAGGTCAGGATGAGCATCAGGGTCCAGATGGCGATCGCCGGATCGGACAGCCAGTCCTGGGCCAGCGCGCCGAGGCCGATCGAGCGCAGCACGTCGTTGATCGCGCCGCTGCTCTGCAGCATCAGGCTCCAGGCCGTCCCGACGATCACCTCGGAGATGACGTACGGAACGAAGATCAGCACCCGGATGAGCGACTGGCCGCGCATCCGCTGGTTGAGCAGCAGGGCGAGGCCGAGCGCGATCGGGCCCTGCAGAACGATCGACAGCACGACGATCTGCCCGTTGTGCCACAGGGCCTCGTGGAACAGGGTGTCCTGCAGGATCGTGACGTAGTTGTCCAGGCCCACAAAGTCGGTCGGCGGCCCGAACCCTTTCCACCGGTAGAAGCCGTAGTACGCGGCCATCAGCACCGGGAAGATCACGAAACCGGCGAAGACCAGGATCGCCGGGCCGGACAGCGCCAGGATCTCCAGACGCATGCCCCAGCCGATGCCACGCCGGCGGGGCCGGACCGGCGGCGGCGCCTGGACGCCACCACCGGCCCGAACCTCGGTAACCGTCACCGTCAGCCCTTCTTGGCCGCGTCGTTCACGGCCTGGATGATCCCGGCGACGTCGCCCTTGCCGGCGAGCAGGTTCACCACGCCGACGTTCAGCGCGTTGCCCACGTTCTGCCCGTAGATCGTGTCGAGCCACTGCGAGACGTACGGCGCCTTGTTGTAGGCGTCGAGGACCGCCTTGAGGTAGTCCTCGGTGACCGCGCCCTGCGCGTCCTTGCTGACCGGCAGCGCGTTGAAGGCCTTGTAGTAGCCCTCCTGCACGTCCTTCGTGAGGATGTAGTTGAGGAAGTCCGCGCACTGTTTGGGCGCCTGCGCCGAGCAGGAGTAACCATCAGCGCCGCCCATCAGCGCCGCCGGGTCACCCTGGCCGCCGGGCACCGCCGGGAACGGGAAGAAGCCCAGGTCGGGCAGGGGCTTGGCGTCCTTCGTGAGGGAGGCGATGACGCCCGGGTCCCAGGCGCCCATCAGCTCCATGCTCGCCTTGTAGTTGGCCACCAGACCGGCCGAGCTGCCCGCGCCCTGCTGAGCGGAGGTGGTCAGGAATCCGTCGTTGAACGGCTTGGTGTCGGCGAAGGCCTTGAGGTCCTCACCGGCCTTGGTCCAGCAGGCGTCGCCGAAGTTCTTGTCCTTGGCGGCCGCGTCGAGGGCCGCCTTGCTGCACGCGCGCAGTGCGAAGAAGTAGTACCAGTGCGCGGCCGGCCACGCGTCCTTGCCACCGAGCGCGATCGGCGTGCTGTTCGCCTTGAGCTTGGTGACCGCCTGGTTGAGATCGTCCAGCGTGGCCGGCGGCGTCGTGACGCCCGCCTTCTGGAACACGTCCTTCGAATACCAGAAACCCCCAGGCAAGATCGACACGGGTACGGAATAAGCCTTGCCGTCGACCTGCCCCGTCCCGAGCACGGCCTCACCGACCGCCGCCTTGGTCTCGGCGGTGATGTCGGCGGTGATGTCCTTGAGCTGGCCCGCCTCGACCATCGCCGCCATCTTGCCGCCGCCGCGCTGCAGGAAGATGTCGGGCGCGGAGCCGGAGTTCAGCGCGGTCTGCAGCTTGCCGTCCAGGTCCTCGTTCTGCACCTGCTGAATCTTGATCTTGATATTCGCGTGCGAGTTCTGGAAGTCGGTGACGGTCTTCTCCCAGAACGCCTTGCCGGGGCCGGTCGTGGCGTTGTGCCAGAACTGCATGGTGACGGCGCCGCCCGCGTCGGTGTCGTCGTCGTCACTGCTTCCGCAGGCGGTCACGCTCATGGCGCTCAACGCCACCGCGGCAACCACTGCGAGGGTCCTTCTAGGTGCCATGAAGCCCCACCTTTCGGTCGCGAAAGTTTCGGAAGTATTCCGGAAGATGGTGGCAAAGCTATGAAGTGGTTACCGGGATGTCAAGACATTCATCGTGATCAGAAGTCACACGCCCGTAACAGTCGCGGCACAGTAGGTGGCGGGACCCGGCGCTTTTGAAAGCATTCAGTCGGCACCGCGCCTGTTGGAATCGGCAGCAGGTTTTCGGAAGTTTCGCTGGACCTGGATCTATCCGGCTCTTACCCTGAGGGCCTCATCGACGGGGAAGGCACCTGATGACCATCGAAGCCGTGATCAACCTGGACCTCGGCGGCCCGCGGATCAACCGGCACGTCTACGGGCACTTCGCCGAGCATCTGGGCCGGTGCGTCTACGGCGGTTTCTACGTCGGCGAGGACTCCGAGATCCCGAACCAGGACGGCATCCGGCTCGACGTCGTCGACGCCCTGCGTGCGCTGGACATCCCGAACCTGCGCTGGCCGGGTGGTTGCTTCGCCGACGAGTACCACTGGCAGGACGGCATCGGGCCTCGGCCGTCGCGCCCGGCGATGGTCAACACGCACTGGGGCGGTGTCGAGGAGAACAACCACTTCGGCACCCACGAGTTCATGGCCCTGTGCGAACTGCTCGGCGCCGAGCCGTACATCAGCGGCAACGTCGGATCCGGCACCGTGCGCGAGATGAGCGAGTGGGTCGAGTACCTGACCCGCGACGGTGACTCGCCGATGGCCCGGCTGCGCAAGGCCAACGGCCGCGACGAGCCGTGGCGGGTGCGGTTCTGGGGCCTGGGCAACGAGGCCTGGGGCTGCGGCGGCACCATGACCGCCGAGCAGTACGCACAGGAGGCCCGCCGGTACGGCACCTACTGCCGCGACTACGGCGACAACACGCTCTACAAGATCGCCGCGGGAGCCAACGGCGACGATTACGCCTGGACCGAGACGCTGATGAAACAGCTCGGGCCGCTGGGCTGCCGGCACATCCCCGGTACGACGTACCACGCCGTGTCCGTGCACCACTACACGATCACCGGGCCGAACTGGGAGAACAAGGGATCGGCCACGGTCTTCGACACCGGCGAGTACTACGCCACGATGGTGTCCGCGGCCCGCATCGAGGAGATCCTCGCCGGCCACGCGGCGGTGATGGACTGCTACGACCCGAACCGCGGCGTCGGCCTGGTTCTGGACGAGTGGGGCACCTGGTTCGACGTCGAGCCCGGCACCAACCCCGGCTTCCTGTACCAGCAGAACACGCTGCGCGACGCGCTCGTGGCGAGTGTGCACTTCGACGTCTTCCACCGGCACGCCGGCCGCCTCGTGATGGCCAACATCGCGCAGACGGTGAACGTGCTGCAGGCCATGATCCTCACCGATCCGGACACGAACGCCCTGGTGCTCACCCCGACCTACCACGTGTTCGCGATGAACCGTGGTCATCAGGACGCTACGTCGCTGCCGGTCGGGTTCCGTACCGCGTTGCCTGCCCGCCCGGTCGGCGACACGACGCTGACGACCGTGTCGATGTCGGCCAGCCGCACGGACGGCCGGCTGCTCGTCTCGCTGTCGAACCTGGACGCGGCCGAGGCCGCCGACGTGGCGATCGACCTGCGCGGGGGAGTGGTCGAGGCGGTCGAGGCCCTGATCCTCACCTCGGAAGCGCTGCAGGACCACAACACGCCGCAGGCGCCGTCGGCAGTGGCGCCGCGCCCCCACGACGGGGTGTCGATCTCCGGCGGCACGCTGCGGGTTCACCTGCCGGCCCACTCCTTCGTAACCGTGAGCGGCACGCTGTGAGCGAGAGGCTGTGAGCGAGAGGCTGTGAGCGACGATCCGGGCCGCCGATCGACCCGGACCGTCGCCCACAGGTCAGGGCGAGCCGTGTGTCAGCCGGTGCGGTAGACGGCCCGGTCGAAGTCGGCGTGGCAGCCTTGCGCGCCCAGGTCCTGCACCCAGAGCCCGGCGAAGGCGCCGGTGAAGCCCCAGGCCTCGGGCTCGCCGGGCGCCATCGTGGCGGCGTACTCGTCGGACAGGGTGGTGGCGTCGAAGGTCGTGCCGAGCTCGTGCCAGGGGTGCTGGCCGATCCGGTACGCGAAGGTCAGCTCGGGGCCGTCGAACCGGACCCGCAACGCCACCCGGCGTGTCCCGCCCAGCGGTGTACGGGTGCCCGGAACCGCTGTGACACGGCCGCTGTCGCACCGCAGCAGACCGAGCACCGGTGTGCCGTCGTCGTCCGCGGTCATGTGCAGGTAGTACCAGTTGCGGGTGTTGTAGTACGCCGTGACGCCCGCCAGCTGGAGATGATCGCGGGGCTCGAACTCACACGTCGCCTCGAAGACGCACCGCGATGCCGTCACCCGGCGGGCCACCAGGCTCGGCCGGTGCCGGGCCATCGGTGACTGTCCGCCCACGATCCTCAGGTGCGACGGGCGGCTCGACAGGTCGATCCAGTCCGGCGTGGCCGGCCGGCGCAGCGTCGACCAGTCCGGGCCGAGCACCGGCGCGTCGAAGTCGTCGACCTGCTCGGAAGGCGTGGGCAGGGCCGGTGCGGCGTCGCCCGCAGGGGCTTCAACGTGCACGGCCGGCACACCGTCGTGGACACGCGGCCATTCGCCGGTCTCCCAGTCCACCTTCTGCAGGGCGGTCTCGCGTCCGAGCACGCACCGGCGGGACGGCGCGTACGGGCGGGCGACCAGGTGTGCCAGGTACCACTCGCCGGCCGGGGTCCGCACGAGGCTGCCGTGCCCGGCCTTCTGCAGAGCCAGATCCGGGCGTCCGGACGAGGTCAGGAGCGGCCCGGCCGGGTCCGCTTCGTACCCGCCGAGAAGGTGCCGGGACCGGGCCACGGTGACCTGATGGGTCCAGCTGGTGCCACCCTCGGCGGTGAGCAGGTAGTACCAGCCGTCCTTGCGATAGATGTTGGGTGCTTCGGTCAGACCCGCGCCGGTGCCTTCGAAGATCAGATGGGCCGGTCCGGTGAGGC
Organism: Actinoplanes lutulentus; assembly: GCF_003259845.1. Taxonomy (GTDB): domain Bacteria; phylum Actinomycetota; class Actinomycetes; order Mycobacteriales; family Micromonosporaceae; genus Actinoplanes; species Actinoplanes lutulentus. The sequence goes on along the minus strand of NZ_QLMJ01000016.1, from coordinate 201,220 downwards.
GGCGAACGCCGGCGTCGTAGCGCTGGATCTCGATGCCGGCGAACCGGTTGCGGCCGGGACGCCAGTCGGCGCGCATCGACAACATCCAGGTGGCGCCGTCCTCGTCGTGGAACAGCGACGCGTCGAAGCCACGGCCGTGCAGCACCACCGGGCCGGACCAGGGTCCGGTCACGCTCGGCGCGGTGACCAGGTAGTTCTGCGGATCCCAGTAGCCGCCCGCGAACGTCGCCACGTCGGTGTACAGCAGGTGGAACAGCCCATTGGCGTACGAAAGGTTGGGTGCCCAGATGCCGCAGGAATCGGCGGTCCCGGTGAGGTCGAGCAGCCGCCGTTCGGTCAGCGCGCCGCCGAGCGGCTGCCAGCTGACCAGGTCGGTCGACCGGTGCAGTCGCACTCCCGGGTACCACTCGAACGTCGAGGTGGCGATGAAGTACTCGGATCCGACCCGCAGGATCGACGGGTCCGGATGGAACCCGGGCAGGACCGGGTTCTGGATCATGCGCTGGCCGGTTCCGCCGTCGCCGGGGACGGGGACGACGGTGGAACCGGCGGTCTTGGCGATCGTCATGAAAGACCTTCCGCTGACCGGTGACGGCCATCGAGGTCCGTCACTGCAAGATCGTGGCGTGCCGGTCACCGGCTTGTCAACAACTTCCGGAAACAATACGGAAATGCCGAGCCTGATCCAGTCAGCACGAAACCCAGCATCCGGCCAGCTCTCGGCCGTTTACTGGGCTTCGGTGTCAGCGAATTTCGGCGCAGAAAGCGAAACCTGGCGCGCCGATGGTGCGGTCTACTCCGAAAGTTTCGGAGAGGTCAGGAGCGTCGGCCCGCCGTCGCGATCGGGGCCACCGCGCGGAGTTCCTCGGTCAGGCGTACCGACAGCTGCTGGGCGGTCTCGCCCACCGGGGCCGGCGTCGGCTCGAAGAACGTCACCGTGAGGCGGGGGCGGCGGGGGAAACGGGCGATGTCGACCGTTCCGGTGACCGCCGCGCAGACGATGCGGGCCTCCGGCACCGCCTGGGCGAGGCGTCCGGCGCCGCTGCGGGCGCGCAACTGCTTGCCCTGCGATCGGGTGCCCTCCGGGAAGATCCCGAGGCAGCCCCCGGATTTGAGGCACTCCACCGCGGCGTCGAGCGCGTCCATGTCGGCCTGGCCGCGCCGGACCGGGATCTGGCCCATCCCGTCGAGAACCCACGCGAGCACCGGGTTCTTCCACAGCGACGCCTTCGCGAGAGCCTGGATCTGACGGCGCTTGCGGACCGCGCACGCGATCACCACCGGGTCCCACGCGCTGTCGTGGTTGGCCGGGACGATCGTCGCGCCGTGCGTCGGCACGTTCTCCGCCCCGACCACCTCCACGCGGCCCCACCAGCGGACGATCGGCACCGCTGCCGCCATCACCGCGCGATAGACCGGCGAGATCCGGGCGGCATCGGTCGTTCCGGCGGCGGCGGAACTGTTGCGGTCCATGACTCACTCCCAGTGTTCGATGCCCAGGCGGCAGGCGATGTTATCGTGGCGTCGTGATCACGACGTGCTGCCTACGCCCCCGGCGTCGCACGTCCGTGTTCGGTGATCACTCGTACCGCAAGGATTTCTACCATTGACATCCTCGCCGTTCTGAGGGACGGCGATTGCCTCGCTGCTGCGCGTGGACCGCACGGCACTGAGGCTGGTTACCGTTTCATCGCGCGGTGCCCGGACGAGTCCTGGTCTTACCTGCGCTCCGCGGTCGTTTGAGTTGTCCGCCTGCCCGGCGGCCAATACATTTCTGGCGGCGTTGACGTCCCGGTCGTGGTGGCTACCACATGGACACTGCCACGCCCGCACGTTCAGTGCCATCTTGTCGCCGACACGACCGCAGTCGGAGCACATCCGGGTGGAGGGAAGGAACCGGTCGACCCGAGCAAAGACGCGCCCGTAACGCGCCGCCTTGTATTCCAGCATGGCGGTGAAGCTGGCCCAGCCCGCATCGTGCACGGACTTAGCCAGCCAGGTGCGGCCAAGACCGGCAATGCACAGGTCCTCGACGTACACCGCTTGGTTGTCGCGGATGATCGTCGTGGAGAGCTTGTGCTGCCAGTCCCGCCGGGTATCGGCCACCTTGGCATGGGCCTTGGCGACTTTGATGACGGCTTTCTTGCGCCGGTTCGATCCTGGGGACTTGCGAGACAGGCTCTGCTGCAACCGTTTGAGCTTGTGAGCTGTCCGGCGCAGGAATTTCGGGGCAGTCACCTTCGTGCCGTCGGAGAGGACCACGTAGTGGGTCAGTCCCAGGTCGATCCCGACCTCAGATGCGACCGTGGGCATTTTCTCGTCCTCGGTCGTCTGCACGACGAACGACGCGAAATACCTCGCCCAGCCATGATCGCTGCTCGGTCGCCTTGGCCTGCGTGATGACCTGCTTCGACAGTGCGCCGTCGGATATGTATGTCTCGCCGCGCTCTCGGGCGGCCTGCCGAGCGCGAAGCCCGTCGTTGAAAACCACCCTGGCGCACCCGAATGCCTGTGCCAGCGCGGTGCGCTGGCTGGCGTCCGGGTAGATCCGGTAGTTATACCGCAACTGCACACTGGACAGCGTGTCATGCGACCACCATGAAGTCGAGACTGTTCTTACCGCTTCTGTTACTCGATACTCAAGGACGACCTGTGCTCATCGATCTTCACCGCCACCTCGAGGGCACCCTCCGGGTGGCGACCACTCTGGAACTCGCCCACCGCGACGGTCATCCGCTCGCCTCCGCCGCCGACCCCGAGGACCTGCTGGTCGCGCGGGGGCCGCTCGGTGGCCTGCTGCCGTACCTCGACAAGGTCGACGCGGCGCCCTCGGCCTTCCCGCGCCTCGACGACTGGGTGCGCGCGGCCCGCGAGTGCGTGCAGGACGCCGCGGACGACGGCCTCGACTATCTGGAGATCCGCTTCAGCCCGTGGTTCATCAACCAGGAGACCGGCCTCGCGCCCGAGGCGGTCATCGACGCGGTCGCCGAGGGCGCCCGCTCCGCGAGCGACACCCCGATGCGGGTCGGGCTCATCGGCATCCTCCTGCGCGATCTCGGGCCAGAGCAGGGGTACGCGCAAATGAGCACCCTCCTGAGCAGGAAGAACGTCCTGTGTGGCGTCGACATCGCCGGTAATGAGGCGGGTGTGCCGGCCGCCGAGTTCGCCGGCCCGTTCCGGCAGGCCCGCGACGCCGGGTTGCGGATCACCGCACACGCCGGTGAAGCGGCCGGCCCGGCCAGTGTCTGGGACGCCGTGCGGCACCTGGGCGCCGAGCGCATCGGCCACGGTGTGCGTGCCGTGGAGGACCCGGCGCTGCTGGACCACCTGGCGTCGCACCGGATCCCCCTGGAAGTGAGCCTGACCAGCAACCTGCACACCAGCACCGCACCGAGTTACGCCGAACACCCGGTGAAACGCCTGGTGGACGCGGGCGTGCCGGTGGCCCTGTCGACGGACGACCCGAGAACGTCGGCGATCACCCTGTCCGGCGAATACGCAGTGGCCGCACCCCAGGCCGGCCTCACCCCGGCCGACCTGGACCGCATCCGCTCCGATGCCCGGCAGGCAGCGTTCGCCTGGGACTGAGCCCGCCGCGCCCACCTCGTCAGCGGGCGGTCTCGCGCACCGCCCGCTCGATGAACGCCACCGTGGTGTCGGGCTGAGAAACGAAGACCAGATGCGAGGCCCCGCGCACCACCTGGATCTTCGCGCCGGCCCGCTTCGCCATGAACTCCTGCGCGGCCGGCGGGATGATTCTGTCGGCGCCGGAGATCAGGTCGTAGCTCGGGATGTCGTGCCAGGCCTGCGGTGCCGACGCCGGTTCGCCGAGCGCCGCCCCGGTCGCCGGGCGCTGGGCGATCGCGTACAGGGCGGCGTCGCGGGCCGGCAGGTCGCCGGCGAAGTTGGGGTGGAACACCGCCGGGTTGATGTAGAGGTCGACCTGGCCGTCCGGCAGCGGCACCGGCTTCAGCGACGTGCCGACGGTGCTGCCCGGGAACTTGCCGGCCAGCTGCTCGGCGGACTCCCCGGTCTCCGGGACGAACGCGGCCAGGTAGACCAGGGCCTTCACGTTCGCGTTCCCGGTCGCCGCGGTGGAGATCACCGCACCGCCGTACGAGTGCCCGACCAGCACGATCGGGCCGCTGATGCTGTCCAGCAGCGCGCGTACCTGGGTGGCGTCGTGGGTGAGCCCGCGCAGCGGGTTCGGCGCGGACACCACCGGGTACCCGCCGGCGAGCAGCCGTTTCGCGACGGCGTTGAAGCCGCTGCTGTCCGCGAACGCGCCGTGCACCAGCACGATTGTTGGTTTCGGTCCGGGCCGGCCACCGGCCTCGGCGGCCGGCATGGTGAAAAGGCCGATGGCGGCGACAGCGGCGAACGCCGCCGTGGTCTTGATGGCTCGCAACATTTCCTCAGATCCCCTCGTCGGCTTGTCGGACGCCGACGCTAGGAGCCGCTTGTGGACGGCCACTGGACCGCGATCACGAGCGAAGGAAGAAGCGGTTCACTGCCGGGCCGCAGGATCCGGGGATGCATCAGCATGCCTACGCACCCCAGTGCGCCGCCGAGGAGAGCCGGCACCGCACCACCGGAATCCGGAACCCGAGACTGACGCTGCTCGCCCTGGCGCTCGGCACGTTCGCGATCGGCACCGGCGAGTTCGGCAGCAACGGCATCATCCAGCTGTTCTCCGCCGACCTCGGCGTGTCCCTGCCGGTCGCCACTCATGCGATCACCGCGTACGCGTTCGGCGTGGTCATCGGCTCGCCGGCGATCACTCTGCTCGCGGCTCGGGTGAATCGGCGTACCCTGCTCCTGGGTTTGATCGTGCTCTTTCTGGCCGGAAACGGCCTGTCAGCGGTGGCTCCCAGCATCGAGTCGCTGGTGGTTTTCCGGTTTGTCGCGGGCTGTGTGCAGGGCGCGTTCTTCGGCGCCGGCGCGGTCGTGGCGGCCTATGTGTACGGTCCGGGGCGCGGCGGCAAGGCGTTCGCGACAGTGATGGGCGGGCTGACCGTGGCCACCATCGTCGGCTCGCCGCTCGGCACGTTCATCGGCCAGAACGCGGGCTGGCGGGCGATGTACTGGACGGTCGTGGTGATCGGGGTCGCCGCCGGACTCGCGTTGGTAGCGTGGCTGCCGCGGACCGATGATCTGCGCGGCGGCTCGGTCGCCGGTGAGCTGAGCGCGCTGCGCCGCGGTGGCGTGTGGCTGATGGTCGCGGTCGCGGCGCTCGGCATCTCCAGCATCTTCGCGGTCTACACGTTCATCGGCCCGTTCGTCACCGACGCGGCCGGCCGGGACGCCGCGCTGATTCCGATCGCGCTGGCCGTTTTCGGTCTCGGCATGGCCGCCGGCAACTATCTCGGCGGCCGGGTCGCCGACCGGCACCCGCACCGGGGCCTGATTCACGGGTACGCCGGCGTCCTGGTCCTGCTGGTGCTGATCGGCGTGGCCGGGGAGAACCTGGTCGTGCTGTTCCCGTGCCTGTTCGGCGTCGGCGCCACGATGATGTACGCGATCCCCACGATCCAGGTCCGGCTGACCGGTTTCGCCCCGGACGCGCCGACGCTGATGGGCGCACTCAACCTGGCAGCGCTGAACCTGGCGAACTCGCTCGGCGCGATCGGTGGTGCGTTCACCATCGACGCCGGCTGGGGCCCGCTGTCCACGGTCTGGGCGGGATTCGTGCTCACCGCGGCGGGCCTTCTGCTGTACGTCGTGACGGTCGCCCGCCGTGCTGTTCCGGTGCGGGCATGAGCAGGCCGCCGAGCGGGCCCTCGCTGGACGCCGGCCAGTTCCGGCGGCTGGCGGTTTACGGCACGGCCGAGACCGTGGTGGCCGGTGAGGATCTCTTCGCGGCCGGCGACGACTCCTACGACTTCTTCCTGCTCGGGACCGCGAGCGTCGACATCGTCCTGGACTCGGTGGTGATCTACCAGGGTGTCCCGGGAGACTTCCTCGGCGAGCTCAGCCTGCTGACCGGCCAGAACGTCTATTTGACCGCCCGGGTCGTCGCCCCGGGCACGGTGATCCGGATCGAGGACGGCCCGCTGCGCCGGGCGCTGGCCGAGCAGGTGGACATCGCCGACGTGCTGATCGAGGCGTTCCGGGTGCGGCGTGACGTCATCCGTACCGCGGCCGGCGCCGCGCTGGAGATGATCGGCCGGGACGGCGACGCCGCCTCGGCGGCGCTGCGGACCTACGCTGGCCAGCTGCTGCTGCCGCACTCGTGGGTGGACGCCGCCTCCGCACCGGGACTCGCGCTGATGCGGTCGGCCGGGCTCGGCGACGGTGACCTGCCGGCCGCGCTGGTCCGGGGCACGGTGCTGCGCCGCGCCACCCCGGGAACGGTCGCCGACGCGATCGGCCTCACCTACCGGACCGGCGGCCCACCGGCTGACCTGGTCGTCGTCGGTGCCGGACCGGCCGGGCTGGCCGCCGCCGTCTACGCCGCGTCCGAAGGCCTGAACACCGTGCTGCTGGACCGCGCCGGCATCGGCGGGCAGGCCGCGAAGAGCGCCCGGATCGAGAACTACCTCGGCTTCCCGCAGGGCATCAGCGGCGAGGACCTGGCCCGGCTCGCGATGGTCCAGGCCCTGAAGTTCGGCGTGCGGATCTATGCGCCGTGCGCGGTCACCGGCCTCGACCTGGCCGAACCGCGCCGGCCCGCGGTGCTGCTGGCCGACGGCTCGCGCATCCCGGCGGCCGCGGTGATCGCCGCGACCGGCGCCGGCTATCGCCGGCTGAACATCGACGGCTGGTCGCGCTTCGAGAGTTCCGGTTGCATCCGGTACGCGGCCAGCGAGCTCGACGTCCGAGGGTACGAGAACCAGCCGGTCACCGTCGTCGGCGGCGCGAATTCGGCGGGGCAGGCGGCGTTGTCGCTGGCGGCGCGGGGTGCGTTCGTGGATCTGATCATCCGGGGGAGTGATCTGGGTGCGCGGATGTCGTCCTATCTGACCGACCGGATCCGGGCGCATCCGGGGATTCGGTTGCATGTGGGGACGGCGGTGTGCGAGCTGGCGGGTGATGAGTTGCTCACGTCGATCGTGGTGGAGCGGCCCCGCTCGGCCCGGGAACGCCTCGATTGCCGGGCGCTCTTCTGCTTCATCGGCGCCGACCCGGTCTCCGACTGGCTGACCGGTGTCGACAAGGACCCGGACGGGTTCGTACCCACCCCGGGACCTCTGCCGTACCAGACCAGCGCCCCGGCCGTCTTCGCTGTCGGCGACTTGCGATCAGGCTCGACGAAGCGGGTGGCCACCGCGGTCGGCGAGGGCGCGGCCGCTGTTTCGTCGGTGCACGCGGTTATTGCGGGCTGATGACGAGAATGCTCTTTCGCTGACGCGTACCCAAGCTGTTGATCTTTGGGCTGGACAGATTGTCCAGTCAGAAGACATCACATAGCGCAGATCGCGCGCCCGCCTTGATCATTATCGGGTGACAACGGAAACCCTTCACCAGCCGACGACCCTGCGCCACACCCCGGTGGAGGACGCGGTCGGCATCGTCACCGGGGCGTTCCTGGCGTCGTTCGGCCTGTTCCTGCTGAAGTCCGGCGGCATCGCGACCGGCGGCACCGCCGGGCTCGGCCTGCTCATCGAACAGGCCACCGGATGGCCCCTGGCCGCCGTGTTCGTCGTGGTGAACGTGCCGTTCGTGCTGCTGGCGATCACCCGGCGCGGATGGTCGTTCACGGTCCGCTCGGCCGCCGGGATCGGTCTGGTCTCGCTGTTCTCCCTGCTGCACCCGGCGATGATGTCACTGGTCCAGCTGACCCTGGTCTACGCCACCATCGCCGGCAACCTGGCGACCGGTATCGGCATCCTGATCATTTTCCGCCATGGCGCGAGTCTCGGCGGCTTCAACGTGATCGCCCTGATCAGCCAGGACCGGTGGGGCTGGCGCGCCGGGTACGTCCAGATGGCCCTCGACGGCGTCGTCATTCTGCTGTCGCTGCTCGTGCTGCCGATCGGCGCCGCGCTGCTGTCCGCGGCGGGCGCCGTCGTCCTCAACATGGTCCTGGCGATGAACCACCGCCCGGGCCGATATAGCGTCAGCTGAGCGTCACCGTCAGATCCTCGGTCGGCAGGGTCTGGCAGGCCAGTCGCCACCCGGCGGCCAGCTCCTCGGTGGAGAACATGCCACGCGGATCGGTCTCGTAGGCGCCCGCGACGATCCGCACCCGGCACGTGCCGCAGGCACCCTCACCGCACGACTGCGGGAACGGCTCGCCGGCGGCGTTGGCGGCGTCGAGCACGGTCTGCCCCGGCGAACAGGGGAAAGTCGTGTCGTCGTCGCGGATGTTGAACCGGGTCACACCCGCTTTCTCGGCGGCCAGAGCGATGACGTGCGCGCGTTCCCGGCGGGTCTCCCGGCTGCGTCCGGACACAAACGCCTCGGTGTGCACGGCATCGCGGGGGACACCGAGGCTGGTCAGATGCCCGATGACGTCCTGCATCATCGCGGCCGGGCCGCAAAGGTGAACCCTGGTGACATCTTGGTAGGCGCGCAATGCCTCCAGATCGATGCGGCTGCCGTGTCCCACTTGGGAGAGGAAGTAGACGACCTCCAAACCCGGCAACCGGCCCTGGAGCTGCTTCAACTCACCCCGGAACGGGATCTCCTCCTCGGTCCGGCAACCGGCCAGCAGCACGATGCGTCCGGTGTGGCCGGCGTCCGCGGCAGCGGCCAGGACACTCATCAGGGGCGTGATGCCGATGCCGCCGGCGATCAGCAGCAGCGTTCCGTCTTCGTGTTCCCACACGAATTCGCCGACCGGGCCGGTCACCCGCAACGCCTGGCCCGGCTCCAGCTCGTCGTGCAGGAACGTGGAGCCGAGACCGTCCGGCTCCCGCTTCACCGCGATCTCGACATGGTCCGTGACACCCGGCCCGCTGGAGATCGAATAGGAGCGTTCGATCGGTTCGACCGCCACCGGCAGGTCGATCTTCAGGTACTGCCCGGCGCGGAACGTGAACGGGATCGGCCCGCCGCCCATCGCCGCGAGCCGGATCCGGCGGATCGACGGGGTCAGTTCCTCGACGGCGGCGACCGTCAGATAACCCTGCCACTCACCGTCCTTGTGTGGCAGCGGCTTCGGCGATGCCTTCTGCAGGGCGCGCCACATCGCGCCGACCTGCCTGCCCGGGAGCACCACGTTCGCGGCCATCAATCCGCCGGACAGCGCGCCCACCACCCCCGTGCCCCACGCGTCCTGGCCTGCGACAACCAACCCCTTCACTTCGGTACGCGGACCGGCCACCGTCGATCGCAACCGTTCCGGAGTCGCCGCCAGCCCGTAGAAGGAACCGAGAACACTGCGCTGGTACGTCTCGAACGACAGCGGTGTGGCGAGCTCGGCGAACGCGATCATCTCCCGGATGCCGGGCCACTGTTTGTCGAGACGGGCGATCAGACGTTCGGTCAGCTCCTCCTTGAGCCTGCGGTACTCCTCCGGCCGCTGCTCCGGGTCGGTGCCCCGCCACCGGTCGAAGGTGGACGGGTCGACAAGTTCGAGGATCTCCACGGTGTGGTGGCGGGCAGCCGGGTTGTTCAGCGAGGCGAACGAGACGTACACGGTGTGGCCGTCATCGATGAGCCAGTGGTTCTCACCCCGGGGGCCCAGCTCCGCCGGTGACCGGTTCAGCCCGAGGAACAGCATCACCGCGGACGGCTCGGAGGGCAGGCCGGGCTGCTCCCGCCCGAGCATCGCGTAGGTGTTGCGTACCCCGGCCGCCGACACCACCGTCGGCGCGTTCACCCGATAGCGGCGGCCGGTGGCGGTGTCCTCGACGTCGACGCCGGTCACCCGGTTGTTCTCCGTGCGGATCGCGGTGACCTGCTGCCGGGCCCGTACCTCGACACCGAGCCGCCCGAGGATTTCCAGAACGATCCGGTTCACCTCGTGCGGGCCACCGACCGGATGCGCGGTGCCCTCCAGGAAGAACGTCGTCGGCACCGCGGCGTGATAACCGAACGCGCTCCGCTCCGGCGGGGTGCCGTAGAGGCCCCAGCGCGCGGCCAGGATCGCCCGCAGCCGCGGGTCCCGGATGCTGCGTTCGAGCTGGTCCCGCGAGGTGCGATAGGTAGCGGGAGAGAGCAGTTCGGCGGCGGCGAACCCGAGCCGGCGTACCGGCGCGGAGAACGAGGAGAAGATGTTGCGAGCGACCAGACCGACCGTGGCCCGCCGGACCGTACGGAAGTAGCGGTCGATGGCGCGAGCTTCGGCGGGGAACCGCTCCTTGAGGCGGGCGGCGTACTGTTCCCGCCCGGCCGGCACGGCGAAGTCGAAATCCGGGAAGTGCAGCAGGTCGTAGTCGTCCGGCAGCGGCTGAAGCTGCACCCGCCCGTCGGTCATGAAGTTCAGGAACGGCCCGGCGTTGGCGGCGATGTAATGCAGCCCGGTCCCGAACCGGAACCGCCCCTCCCGCGAGAACTCGTGAGTCATCCCGCCGAGCGTGTAGTGCTGCTCCAGCACCACCACCCGCCGCCCGCCGAACTGCGCCAGCATCCGCGCCGCGGCCAGCCCACCCATCCCCGACCCGATGACGACGACGTCGGCCTCTTCCACTGCGTTCGATGTCACGCCAGCAAGCTAGGCAACCCCACTGCACAGCGACTGGACTCTCTCTGAATCGCTGTCCGGAGTGAGCGGCGAGGAACGGCGACAGGGCCTCGGCCGGAGGCCTATCCGAGCCGGTCGCGGACCTCCATGAGGGCGAAACCCAGCAGGTTCAGGCCACGCCACCGGCGCGGGTCGGCGGCGCGTTCGTCGTCGCGGCCCAGGCCGATGCCCCAGATCCGGTCCATCGGGCTGGCCTCGACCAGCACCCGCCCGCCGGTGCCGAGCAGATAGGTGCCGAGCGCCGGATGCTGGGTGAACTTGGCGAGGTTGCCGTCCACCACGATCGCGAACCGGTGCTCGTTCCAGGTCTGCTGATCAAATCCGGTCGCCCGCCCGCCGAGGTCCTTCGCCGCCTTCGGGTGCGGCGCGGCCAGGATCCGCTCGGCCGTGGCCTCGTCGCCGAACAGCGTCGCCTTGCGCCACATCATGTAGTGCTCGGCGGTCGAGAACCGCCGCCCGTCCACGCTGAACGACTCCGCCGACCACTGACTCAGACACCCGGCACCGACACTGCCGTCCCGCTCCGGCTGATGCCCCCAGAAATAGAGGTACTTGAGCTTCGTATCGATCGTCAGCAGTTCAGTGACGCTGCGGGGTGTCGCGGACATGCCCGCGAGTGTGCCTCATCGGCCTCCAGAACCGCCTCCGATATCTTTCGTCCCTGCTCCCGGACAGGTGCGCAGTCAGGCCGATGGCCATCGCGAGATGCTTCATGCCTTCACCGTAGGAATCATCTGGACCATCGATATAGTCCAGTCGCATGGCGGATCAGTGGGCCAGAACCGGCTGGGATCTTCACCTGCGCATCGACCGGGAGCACGGCCGGCGCCACGGGCTCGAACAGGCCCTGCGCGAGGCGGTACGCAGTGGACGGCTCGCGCCCGGTGACCGGCTGCCCTCGTCGCGGGCTCTGGCCCAGGAGCTCGGCTTCGCGCGGGGAACCGTCACCCAGGTCTACGAGCAGCTCGCCGCCGAGGGATATCTGACCGCCCGACCGCGATCCGGCATGCTGGTCGCGCCCCGGCACGGTCCGGCGCCCCGTCCGGAGCTGCCGCCCACCGGGCCGTTCCGGCCGCCGGTGCCCGGGTTCGACCTGCGGCCCGGGCTGCCGGATCTGTCGATGTTCCCGCGCCGCGAGTGGCTGGCCGCGACCCGGCACGTGCTGCAGACCATGCCGAATGACGCGCTGGCCTACGGCGACCCCACCGGATCGCGGGAACTGCGCGCCGCCCTCGCCGACTATCTCGGCCGGGCCCGGGGTGTGATCACCGCACCGTCGAACATCATCGTGTGCGCCGGGTACACGCACGCCCTGCGCCTGATCCTGATGGTGGCCGGGCAGACGGTGGCCTTCGAGGATCCGACGCTGCTCGACTACCCGGCTCTCGCCGGACACCTGGGCCACCGGGTTCGCCGGGTGCCCGTCGACGCCGATGGCCTGGTCGTCGACGACCTCGGCGATGCGGCGGCCGTCGTGCTCACCCCGGCGCATCAGTTCCCGCTCGGGGTCACCCTCGGCCCGCAGCGGCGGGTCCAGCTGCTCGACTGGGCGCGGCGTACCGGCGCCGTCGTCGTCGAGGACGACTACGACGGGGAGTTCCGGTACGACCGGCAGCCCGTCGGCGCTCTGCAGGGCCTCGCGCCCGAGCACGTCGTCTACACCGGAACGGTCAGCAAGACGGTGGCGCCGGCGCTGCGCATCGCCTGGATCGCCGCTCCGACCGCGCTGGTGCCGGCGTTGCGCGAGGCGATGCGGTACGACGAGGCCTACGTCAACGTGATCGATCAGCTGGCCCTGGCCCACATGATCCGCCGCGGCGATCTCGACCGGCACCTGCGGCGCTGCCGTCTCCGGTACCGCAAACGCCGCGACCACCTCGGCCACGCGGTGGCGGCGCGCCTGCCCGGCGCCCGGCTCTCGGGGATCGCCGCCGGCCTGCACGCGGTCCTGCACCTGCCGGCCTCAACAGGCACCGAGAGCGAGATCCTGGCACACCTCTCCGACCGCGGCATCGCCGTAGACGGCCTCAGCCGCTTCTATTCCCGCCCCCAGGACTCGCCACTGGGCATCGTCGTCGGCTACGCCACGCCGCCGCAGCACGCCTACGACAGCGCGATCGACACCCTGACCAGCACCCTCGCCCCCCGCGAGCCCGAACGGCTAGCCGCCAGCCCGCCAGCCCGCCAGCCCGCCAGCCCGCCAGCCCGCCAGCCCGCCAGCTCCGCGACCCGCCGCGCCGACCGCCGCGCCGCGCCGCGCCGCGCGCAGGGCCGTTTCGCAAGAGCCCGCGTCCTTGATCCCGCGTGCGGAACTGCCAATGTAAGTACGTCCGGAGTCACTCCCATTCAGGTGCGGAATGTGGAGGCGGCGTCAATTTATTAGCCGGGTGGACCGCGTTTCTGAATGCGCTGTTTTCGGTGCTGATTCTGCTGGCGGTTAGTTGTGGTGCTGGGCCGTGATGCGCGTGTCTCGGGATGCCCGCTCTGGTAGGTGGGCCGGGTGGGTCCGAGGTTTTGTCGCACGGGCAGTTTCAGAGTGCCGGGGTTCGGGGTTCGCCGGTGGCTGGCCGTAGTCCGGTCTCGGCGGTGCGGGCTTCCGGGTGCCGGGCGGTGTTGACCTCGCCGGCCTGGGCTCCTCGCTCGGCGCGAGCGCGCGGCGGGACGTGGCATGCCGAGCGTCGATGTCGGATCGGCGGTCTTCGCCTCGGATAGAGGATCGCGGACGGTCTGGTCAGGATCGTCGTGGCCTGGGCCTTCGCCCGCCGCAGGCACATTGTCGGGCCTGGCCGGTGCTGGCCCGGGTGTCACCAGCGGTGCTGGCCCGGGTGTCATCAACGGTGCTGGCCCGGGTGTCATCAACGGGGCTGGCCCGGGCGTCACCATTGGTGTCGGCCCGGGCGTCACCGTTGGGGCCGTCGTGGGCGACACGCCCTGGTCTGTCTTGCTACGTGGCGTTTCGGCGGGAGGCCCTGGTGGACAAGCATCGCCGACGGGTGAAGGGAGCCCGGAAATCGCCGCGGGAGCGCTGTTGCCCTGGTCTCGTAACTGGTGCAGTCGCCGGGCGTGCCGTTGTGTGAGACCCCAGGACCGGTGCCGCTCGTGCTCCCGCCGGAACTCCTCGGCCGATGCCGAATAATTGCGGCGCAGCGTCCGATCCCGGAGATGCCTGGTCGGGAACAAGGAAAGCTGCTGCGCCATGCCTCCATTGTCCGCGGCCTCGCCGGTATCACCGACGGCATTTGCCCGATCTTCACATTAAGAAATGTTGTGGAATAAACGCGATGATCGCGAACCTGCGCACACCGAAAGCTTTCAAGAATGACAATACCGAGTCGCCTCTTCCGCCGGCACGGTGAGGCGACGTATCCGGCGCGCGCTCTGGTTCGTTGACCCGTCGTGAAGTCTCGGCTGGTGGCGGTGGTGTCGTGGATTCTGGTGCTTGCTGGTGGGAGCGCGCCTGCGGCGCCGCCCCGGGGTGCGGGGGAGTCGCGGTTTGACCTGGTGGCCGCGGCTGCGCGTCTTGACGCTCTGCACATCAGCATCGCCGGCGACCTGGCGGAGTTGCGGGCCACGCAGCTGCTGAACTATCACCGTGTCGAAGGCGGCACCGCGGAGTGCATGCGTGCTCACGGCCGTCCCTACAACAAGCTGCCGTACGCCGATTTCTATCGCGATTTCACCGACGCTGATCTTGGTTACGGCAATGGCCGGGCGACGATCGTCGACTCCTTGACCGCGGGTACCCGCCGGTTTGAGCTGAACGAGTACGCGGGGGTGCATCTGCGGCAGGCGGGTGTCACCGATGACGTGCCGGTCAGGCCCGAGGACGTGGGTGTCCTCAACGGATGCAGGAGCCCGTACGAGTACCGGTCATATCTCGATGTCGATCCGCCTGCCGGCGCCTATGAGCTCGCCGCCTTCGAGGACATGCTGGCGCCGGTCTATCGGGACCGGACGGTCGTCGACGCCTGGCGAGGGTACGACGATTGCATGAGGAGCCGCCACGGCTATGACGTCGGCGACGACCGCTCGGACTTCCTGTTCGCGTGGAGGTTCGAGGGCGTACCGGACAGCCCGGAATGGCGGCGCGGGCTGGCCGAGATGAAGGCGATCTTCGCTGCCGACGTGGACTGCCGGCGCCCCGCGTACACCGCTGCGATGCGGCTGGTCGACCAGCGACTCGACGCCTGGAAAGAGAAGCACCGTTCGGAGTTGCTCGCCATCCGGCGTGAGTGGCGAAACCGGGTGGCGGCGGCCGCGAAGCTGCCCCGATAGCGGCCACCGGCGTTCAGGGGAGCAGCTGGACGCGGATCTCGTCGTCGAAGGGGAGGACGAGGGTCTTACTGGTGGCTGTCCACGGCGCCGGGACCAGGTACAGGCGGCCGTCGGCTTCGATGAGCAGGCGCAGGCCGGTGTAGCGATACGTGAAGCCCTCGTTGGTGAGTGGGGTTTCGGTCACGCCGGCCGGGGGTTCGGTCAGGCGTTCCTTCGTGTCGATGATCAGTTCCGGACGGCTGGCCAGGTTGCCGGCTTCCTCGTACGCGCGGCCGGTGCCGAAGGCCCAGGCGAAGCTGTTCGCGGCCCAGAACAGGCCGACCACCAGCAGGCCGGCCACCGCGGCCAGGGCCACCAGGCGGACCTGACGCATCGGTGGGCTGGCGTGCCAGGTCAGCAGGCGGGAGCCGGGGGCGGCCTGGCGGTGCACGACGCGCCAGCCGATCCAGGTGCCGTACGCCAGCAGCAGGGGACCCAGTGCCAGGGCCAGGGGTGTCGTGCCGGGCGTCTCCACGCGGGAGACCTCGACGTTGAACAGGCCGATCAGCGCGCGGCCGATCGCCAGGACGCCGAGGGTGACGACGACAGCGGCGAACACCAGGGTCTCCCGGTCGCGCTGCGGTGCGGAGAGCAGCCAGGTGACGACGCCGTGCATCAGGGCGCCGGCCAGCAGCGCCAGGAAGATCATCGCGGCCGGGAAGTAGACCACCTCGAGGCCGGACATCACCAGGTCCTGGTTCGACAGGCCGGTCATGTCGAGGTAGACGCCGAAGTATTCGAGGCGGGCGCGCGTACCGATGTAGCCGAAGTAAAGCAGGAGCGCGGTGACCAGGGTGACCGGCGCGACGATGTTCGCGAGTTCCCGGGCGTGCGTGAGGAACCCGGTGGGCTGCGGCTCAGCCGCCATTGGGGGAGGGGCTCGGGGGTTCCTCGTCCACGAGGAGGGATCGGGTACGCCCCGGATCGGTCCACGTGACCTCGACCGGCGCCGCCGCCGACGGCGCGAACCGGGCCGGCAGCGACGCGCACGGCTGGCCGGTGCGGGAGGTGCAGGTGGCCCGCAGCGTCAGCTGGAGGGTGCCGGTGTAGAGCACGGCTTTCAGGCCGCCGTCCGATTCCGGTGGGCCGCCGGGACGCACGCCCACGCCGGAGTCGCAGCCGGTGCCGCCGGGCTGCAGCGTCGCGCCGTCGCAGGAGCGGAACGAGTGGCCGAGCAGGTCCGGGTCCTGGCAGCGTTCGCTCTCGCTCGCGATCATGAACGCGGGGCCGTCCGGCACATCGGCGCCGACGACGCGGACGGGCTGGTCGAATCCGGTGTTGGTGAAGGTGAGGCAGCGGTCGTCGTTCGGCACCGAGTTGTCGAGGCGGACACCGCCGACGGTGATGGTGGCGCGTTCCGGCTTGGGCGGGTTGACCGGCGACGGGGACTGCCCGGGTGCGGCGGGAGTCTGTCCTGGTGACGTGCCTGGTGACGTGCCGATGGTGGTGCCCGGAGCCGCGCCCGCAGTGGAGCCCGGCGCTGAGCCTGGGGAGTGGCTCGTGGACGTGCCGGGGGATGCGCTGGTGCCGGGAGCGGTTCCCGGGCCGGCGCTTCCGGCGCTTCCGACGGGTGCGGCGGTTCCGGCAGGCCCGCCGGGTTCTCCGGGTTCGCCGCTTGATGCGGCGGCGGATCCGAGGACCGCCGCGGCCGACGGCGAGGAGATCGCGACGCCGGTCGTGGACGACATCCGCAGCAGGTAGGTCACCCCGCCGGTGAGCAGCAGCACCGGCAGAGCGGCCAATGCCACGATCTTGAGCTGGGGGCGCCACATGGGACGGGGTTCCCTCCGGGTGGGAGCGCCGGTGTGGCGCGAGGCACCCGGCATCCTGCGCGCGGTGCGGCCGGAGGACAAGCCGTGAGTCAGCGGACCGACAGTTCACTCACCTACTTGAATGAGTCTCCGGTGAGGGCTGCTGTTCCCGCACGAAGACGGTGCGTTCCCGGCCGCCGTCGGTCCAGGAGACCTCGATCGGTGCGGTCACCGTCGGCGAGAAGCTGTCGTCCAGCGATGAGCACGGCGGGCCTTCGCGGGATGTGCAGGTGGCCTCAAGGGTGAGCCGGATCGTCGCGTCGCGCTGGACGGCGTCCGGACCGCTGGCCTCCGGCGGGCCGTCCGGATCGAGTCCGATGCCGGTGTCACAGCCGGGGCCGCCGGGCTCCAGCACCGCGTCGTCGCAGGACCGGAACGGATGCGGGAGCAGGCTGGGGATCCGGCATTCGCTGTCGTCGACCACGATGTAGTCCGGCCCGTCGGTGACCACGACGCCGGCGGCACGCACCGGCTGATTCAATGCGGTGTTCAGGAACGTCACGCAGGTGTTGCTGCTCGGGATGCTGTTGTCGAGCCGGACACCACCCACGGAGATGGTGGCGTGTTTCGGCAACGGCGGCCGCGGCGAGGCCGTTGGGGAGCTGGTCGAGCTGAGTCGCTCGGTCTCGGTCGGCGTCACCGGCGCGGGGACGGGAACCGTGTCCGGGCCGGAACCGGAACCCGGGCCAGGATTCGAGCCCGGGTCCGTGCCGGGACCCGAGCCGGGATCGGTGGCCGGTCGGCTGGCGACGATGTGGCTCGACTCAAGCTCCGCCGGGGACAAGGGGTGAGTCGCCGTCACGACACCTGGGCGCGGGCCGCCAGGTAGATGCGGTGGCGGCGCCGCATGATCAGCCAGGAGATCCAGCCGACGCCGATGATGAAGCCGAAGCTGATGATCCGGTAGAGGACCACCGCGGCGATCGCCGTCGAGGTGGCGATCCCGCCCGTGACCAGGCCGAGGATCAGCGCGCTGTCGATGATGCCGAGGCCGCCGGGGATGATCGTCACCGTTCCGGCTGCCATCCCGGCGCAGAACGCGAGCAGCAGCTGGGTGGCGTTGATCTCCTCGTTGCTGACGGCGCGGACGCACATCCACAGGCAGACGGCGTCGAGGCCCCAGTTCAGGACGGCGAAGACGGCGGCCGCGAGTCCTCGGCCCGGGGTCAGGCGGGCGGCGCCGAGCTGGCCGACGAAACTCCGTACGTGGTCGAGGCCCGCCTCGGCGGGGCGGCGGCGGAGGCGGTTGACCAGGGACAGGATCGCGCGGGCTGCCGGGTCGAGTACGGACGGGTTGCGGCTGACCCGCTGGGCGCCGACGACCAGGAGCACGATCACGGCGGCCAGCGCCGTCAGGCCGTACCAATGGGGTGTGCCGTCGGAGGCGAGCGCGCCGCCTGCGGTGACCACCGCGAGGGCCGTCGTGGAAAGGATGCCGGACAGGGCGATGCACCAGGAGGCGACGGCCGGGGTGGCGCCGAAGCGGCGCATCTGCTGGTAGTTGAAGCTGGTGGAGAACGCCGGGCCGCCGGGCAGGGTCTCGTTGAGGGAGTGCGCGGCGTACGCGAGGGCGACGCTGCGGTACAGCGGCACGCGCAGGCCGGCCGAGCGCAGCAGGGTGTGCTGCATGCGGGCGTACATGCCCATGGCCATCAGCTCGGCGACGACCGCGCCGGCGAGCCAGCGCGGGTCCGGGGCCTTGAGCTGGCCGACGGCGGAGGAGAGCGACGGCCAGCCGATGACCAGCTCGACGGCGAACAGGACGATCACCGCGAGCACCGCACCGCGCCGGAACCAGCGGCGGCGGCCGGTGGCGCGGCCGGCGGGGCGTGGAGTGTCGAGCGACGCGGTCACGACATGTGTTTCGGCGCGAGAAGCCATCGCCTGATCTTTCGTCGCTGCTCGGGGCATGTCTCGAATCTAAAGCGAACGTTCATTCTTGACAAGTCGCGCCAAGCCTGTGCACAGTTTAAAACGAACAGTCGTTCTCTTAGGGAGTTCATCATGGTCTCACAGGCCCCGCTCACCGACGACGCGTCGGTCTCGTCGCCCTGGTCGGTCGTGACCCGGGCCGTCGTCCTGCTCACACTGATCATCAGTGTGCTGCTGACCGCGTTCGCCTGGCCGTCCGTGCGGTCGTCGGTGCACGACGTGCCGATCGCGATCGCCGGTCCCGCCGCCGCGGTCCAGCAGGTCAGCGCCGCACTGTCGCAGCGGCTGCCGGACGCGTTCGACATCACCGTGGTGGCGGACACCGCGGCCGCCGAGCAGCTGATCCGCGACCGCGAGGTGTACGGCGCGATCGACGTCAGCACCGGCACACCGCAGGTCCTGACCGCCTCGGCGGCCGGCGTGGCGATCGCGCAGACCCTGCAGGGTGTCGGCACCGCGCTGAGCCAGGCACAGGCGGACGGCGTCGCCCCGGCCGTCGCGGTCCGGGACATCGTCAGCCTGCCCGCCGACGACCCGCGCGGCGCCGGCCTCGCCGCCGGCGCGTTGCCGCTGGTCATCGGTGGCATGCTCGCCGCCGTCCTGCTCACCCGGCTGGTCCGGGGCAGCGCCCGCCGGGTCGTCGGGGCGCTGGCCTTCGCGGTCACCGGTGGCCTGGCGATGGCGGCGATCCTGCAGTTCTGGTTCGGGTCGATCGACGGTACGTACCTCGCGAACGCCGGTGCCATCGCGCTGACCGTGGCGGCGACGTCGCTGACGATCCTGGGCCTGGAGTCGCTGTTCGGGTACGTCGGGTTCGGCGTCGGCGCGGCCACCATGATGCTGGTCGGCAACCCGCTGTCCGGCAGCGCGTCGGCGCCGGAGATGCTGCCCGGCTGGTCCGGTGCCCTCGGCCAGCTGCTGCCGCCGGGTGCCGGGGGCCAGTTGCTGCGGTCGACAGCGTTCTTCGACGGCAACGGCGCCGCCCACTCGATCATCGTGCTGGCGGGGTGGGTCATTGCCGGGCTGGTGCTGTGCGTGATCGGAGCTCAGCGGGTCCGCCGGACCGCGGCGCCTGTCGCCGAGCAGCCGGTTCTCGCCACGGTCTGACCGGAACAGACCAGAAAACGCTGATGGCCGGGCTCCAGGAGCCCGGCCATCGCTGTGCTTCGTGCGTACCCAAGAAAGTGGCTCTTAGGGCAGGACCGCGATGTCGCCGTAGAAACGGTTGATCTGGCGGACCGCGTTCTCGAAGGCCTCGAGCTCCAGCGGCTTCGTGACGAAGGCGTTGGCGTGGTGGTTGTAGCTGGCCATCACGTCGAGCTCGGCCTGCGAGGTGGTCAGGACCACGACCGGGATCGTCTTGAGGTCCGCGTCGTTCTTGATCTCGGCGAGGACCTCGCGGCCGCCCATCCGCGGCATGTTGAGGTCGAGCAGGATCAGGTCGGGGCGCTTCGTGCCCGCGCCACGGAGGTATTCGAGGGCCTGGACGCCGTCCGCGACACGGTGGATCACCGGAGCCATCGGGCTCGCCTCTAGGGCCTCTTCGATGATCAGGCTATCGGCGTCGTCATCGTCGACGATGAGAACCGACAGCGTCCGAATAGCAGGCACCAGGGCCGTCCTTCCTTGAAACAGTTGTATGAGGGCAACAGTATGCCCTGGGCAAATCCCAGTAAACAGGCAGGCCTAATCGTGACCCCATCCGAAGGCCTCATCCACCCTGCTGAGGACGTCGGCGTCATCCTGGCCCACGCCGCGCAGCAGATCGACGGCTGCCGTCCGGATCTGGCCGATGACGAGAGTGAGCGTCGGCGACGGGCCTGATTCGAGAAGCTTCCCGGCGATCCGGACCGCGTCCAGGGCATCGGCGTCGGCCTGCCCGGCGTGCCGGTCCGGATCGCCGCCGGTCAGATCGGTGGCGAGGGATTCCCCGGCCGCGCGGACCGCGTCGCTCAGCGCCTCGATCGCGCGCCGCAGGTCGGGCGGCGTGACGGTGTTCAGCCGGATCGCCGCCGCCGCGTGGCGGGCCAGCATCCCGACGTTGCGGACCACGTGGTCGAGCTGGTGCGCGGTCTGCTCGACGTCGCGCAGCTGGTCGAGCCGCCTGCGGCGGCGGATGCGCAATCTCACCGTCTCGGCGGCGGCTTCCACTTCGGTACGCAGATGGTCCGCACAGTCGTGCAGCCGATGCGCCCGTTCGAGCACGTCCTCGGCGGCCGGCTCGTCGCTGGTCTCCAGCGCGTCGTTGAGGTCACCGAGCAGATCAGCCACGTCGGCGTACGTCTGCCGGGCCGTGGCCACCAGCGGCGCGAGCGGCCGGCGTGCCACGGTGAGCTGACTCGCCGCGATCGCGATCGCGCCGCCGATCAGCGCGTCGATGAACCGGAACGGGATCAACTGGCCCTGCGGTGCCGCGACGACGACCAGGTAGAGCGCGGACAGCGAGGCCTGGCCGACGAGGGTGCTGCTCGCGCCGGCCACGATCATCGGGCCGATGGTGAGCAGCAGGACGATGAAGAGCGTGAGCGCGCCGGGACCGAGGGCGAGGACGGTGAGCTCGGCGATCAGGATCCCGGCTGCCACGCCGAGGACGATCTCGGTGGTCTGGCGAAGCCGGCGGCCCCGGGACTCGCCGAGGACGACGAGGACGGCGGTCGGGGCGAAGATCGGGTCGGGGTGGCCGATGACGTCGGCGGCCAGGAGCCAGGCGACGGTGGCGGCGCCGGCGGTGATCAGGGCAGGCCGGCCGCCGCGGCGTAATCGTTCCCAGGCGGCGTCTATCCAGTATTTCATGGTTGTTGATCTACCCGAACGAGAAGTTGATCAATCCATGTGCGACAAAGGCGCCATCCCGGTGGGGATGGCGCCTTTGTCAGTTTTTTTTACGATTTACTTTTATCAGGCCACCGAGTCGAGCTCGCGACGCAGCTTCGTCAGCGCCCGGGTGAGCAGCCGCGACACGTGCATCTGCGAGACACCGACCTGCTCGGCGATCTGCGTCTGGGTGAGGTTGCCGTAGAAGCGCAGGCTGACGATCTTCTGCTCGCGCTCGTCCAGGCGGGCCAGCGCCGGGCCCAGCGCGACACGCAGCTCGGCGACCTCGAACTCGGCGTCCAGGCCACCGAGGGTCTCGCCCAGCTCGGTGCCGCTGTCCGCCACCGGGGTGGAGAGGCTTGTCGAGTTGTACGCCCGGGCGCCCTCAAGACCCTCGAGAACCTCGTCCTCGGTGATCTTCAGGTGCTCGGCGATGTCGGTGACCGTGGGGGAGCGGCCCAGCGTGTGGCTCAGCGAGCTGTTCGCCGCCGTGATCGCCAGGCGCAGCTCCTGCAGGCGGCGCGGTACGCGTACCGACCAGGTCTTGTCCCGGAAGTGCCGCTTCAGCTCGCCGACGATCGTCGGGATCGCGAAGCCGGCGAAGTCCACGCCGCGGTCCGGCTCGAACCGGTCGGTCGCCTTGATCAGACCGACGATGGCAACCTGGTAGAGGTCGTCGCGGGGCTCGCCCCGGTTCGCGTACCGGTTGGACAGGTGCCGGGCGAGCGGCAGCCAGGCCTCGATGGCCCGGTCCCGCAGAGCGGCGCGCGAAGGGTGTCCGGCGGGCAGGGCCGCCATCGCGTTGATCAGTTCGCTGGCACGGTCGGTGCTCGCGGAGGAGTCGACAGCTTTTGTCGGCGCCTCGACGACGGCAGCGGTTTCAACGGCGACGGTCATGCTCGTCTCCTCGTAGTTCGGCTTCGTCGCGGGGCGGGAGTGACGGTGCCCCGTGATCGTGGCTCCCCTACTGCCCAGCCACAGTGGTACCGCAAACCACTCATTCGAGTGATCGCGACCACAACTATCCTGACGTCCATGTACTCGACGCAGGTGTCTCGTCGTATCAGTGCCCCGCGGGCGTCGATCTACTCCGCCCTTCTTTCGGCGGACGCGATCGCCCGCTGGCGGGTCCCGGTCGGGATGACGAGTGTGGTCCACGAATTCGACGCGCGGGAGGGCGGTGCTTTCCGAGTGTCGCTCACTTACGATTTTTCCGACGGTGTCGGGAAATCTGGTTTTTCAACGGACACATACCGCGGGCACTTTGTCAGGCTTGTGCCCGACGAGCAGGTGGTCGAGACCCTGGAGTTCGAAACCGGCGACGAATCGATGCGCGGCATCATGACGATCACCACGACCCTGGTGGACGCGGGCGCTGACACCGAGGTGACCATGCTCCACGAGGGCGTCCCCGACGCCATCCCGCCCGCCGACAACGAGGCCGGCACCCGGATGGCCCTCGACAACCTGGCAACCCTCACCGAGTCACCCTGAGCGGTTCCGCTCACGCTCCTTTCCGGGGTACGCCTCGCCGGCCCCTTTCTGGGGTACGCCTCGACAGGGCCGACGCGGGTTGCGGGCGCCGGATCGTGGCTGGCCGGCACTGACGGCTGCCTCGCGATCACTGAAACAACCGCAACAGCCAGCCGACCAAGGTCGAACCGAGGCGACCGCGGCGACCACGGCGACCGAGGCAACCGGGAGCGGATCTCTCCTCAAGATCTAGGCGAGCTGCGCCCACAGCGCGACTGCTGGTCGACTAGCTATCGACGCCGGCTGGTAGCGGCCGACCGCGTGCCTCCCGCAGCGCGGGTTGTAGCCACGTCAAGCGAGATCGCTGCCCGCCCGGCTCGCGCTCGTGGTCGTGCGAGGGCCGAGAATGCGACCCCAAGCGCGAACCGGTCACGGTCGGCTTGTGCTTGTGGTCGTGCAGGGGGCGGAAACGCGACCGCAAGCGCGAGCCGGTCAGGGGCGGCTTGTGCTTACGGTCGTGGGCCGCTAAGTCGGACCTCACGTCGACGCGGGCGGGTGGCTCCCTGCGTGCGTGTCGACTTTCGGTTCGTTCGGCGCCTGAATTCGACACGGTTCCGGCGATGGCACGTGTGTGTCGAGTTCGGGTGCGGAGCCGACATGTCCGGAGCCGACCGGTGCGGAGCCGACATGTCCGGAGCCGACCGGTGCGGAGCTGGCAGGTCCGGAGCTGACATGTGCGGAGCCGGCATGTGCGGAGCCGACCCGAAGCCGGCACGCTGCCTCGGAGCGGCCGCGTAATTACACGCGGAACTGGGAGACCACCGTCTGGAGCTCCGCCGCGATGCCCGCCAGCTCGGTTGCTGTCTCGTTGGCCTCGTCCAGGGCTGCCGTCGTCGTCTGTGCCGCCGTGGCCACCCCGTCGATGTTGCCCGCGATCGCTGATGTGCCCTGGGCCGCGTCGCCGACGCTGCGGGCCATCTCGCCCGTCGTCGCCGTCTGCTCCTCGACCGCCGACGCGATCGTCGTCTGGTAATCGCTGATCCGGGCGATGATCGACGAGATCTCGCCGATCGCGGCCACCGCGTTCGAACTGTCCGCTTGGATCGCCTCGACCCGCCGGGCGATGTCCTCGGTGGCCCGGGCCGTCTCCTGGGCCAGGTCCTTCACCTCGGACGCGACGACCGCGAAGCCCTTGCCCATCTCGCCGGCCCGAGCGGCCTCGATCGTCGCGTTCAGGGCGAGCAGGTTCGTCTGCTCGGCGATCGCGGTGATCGTCTTGATGACGTTGCCGATCTCGGCGCTCGACGTGCCCAGCTGCGACACCGTCGCGTTGGCGCTGTCGGCGACACCGACGGCCTCGCTGGCGACCCGGGCCGCCTCGGAGGCGTTCGACGCGATCTCGCGGATCGACGCGCCCATCTGCTCGCTGCCGGCCGCGACGGTCTGCACGTTCAGGGACACGTCGCCGGCGGCGATCGTTGCCACGTTCGCCTGGGTGGCGGCGTCCTGTGCGGACTGTCCGATGCGTTCGGTGGCCCGGCTGAGCCGTCCGGTGCTGGTGCCGAGCGTCTGTGAGCTCGTGGTGAGCCGGCCGACCATGGCGCGCAGGCTGTCACGGGCGGTGTTCACGGCGACGGCCATGGCGCCGAGTTCGTCACGGGCGTGCACCTCGGCGCCGACGGTCAGATCACCGCGGGCGACGGCGGCGAGCGACCGGGAGACACTGCCGAGCTGCCGGCCGATGAGCCGGGAGATGAACGTGCCAAGTGTGAGGGCGAGCACCAGGCCGACGATCAGGAAGCCGATCACCTGGTTACGGGCGGACTTGTACGCGTCCTCCGCGTGAGTCGCCATGGCTGTCGATTCGGCGTCCTCGGCCTCCTGGAGGGCAACGATCGACGTTTTCAGATCGGACTGGGTCTGGACCCAGAGTGGGACGACCTGGTCGGCGGCCGGCGGGTCGAACCCGGTCGCGGTCTCCTGGAACAGCGCGTAGTTCCGCAGGTTCTGGAAGTAGGCGAACGTCTCCGCCACGTCCGCGGCGGCGGCTTCCCGGCTCGCCGAGTTGGTCGCCAGTTTCTGGTACGCCACGATGGCGGCGGTCGTCGCCTCGTCGGTCGTGGTCACGGCCTCGCGAGTGTCGTCGGTCCGCTGCGCCGCCGGTGTCACCGCCCAGACGAACAGGGACGAGAACCCGTCGCCGGCCGCACCCCGCAGCGTGCTCAACGCGAGGCTGCTGTCGACGTGCTGCGTCTTCATCGCCTTGATGTCGTCGTTGAGGGTGGACAGCCGGGTCAGCCCGACGACACCGACGACTGCGGCGACCACGGCGCAGCACAGCACCGCGGCATAGATCTTCGTACCCACGCGGAAGTCGGCCAGCGCTCCGGTCAACCCGTTGCGCCGTGCCGTGACCTCCACCTTCGCGCTCGGCCCACTGTTCACATAATCATGATCGGCAGGAAGAACCGGACGCTGAGCCGCTGTCGCGGACCGATCGGTCCGGACCACAACCCACCGATCGGTGGGTTCTCCGGACCCACCGGATGGCGCATCCGCCCCGTCCACCGGTGACTGCCCGCCGGAGCCCGCTGCCGGAAAGCTCTTTCGCATGGCAGTCATCGAAGTTCGTGACCTACACAAGCGTTACGGGGACACCGTCGCCGTCGACGACGTCTCGCTCACCGTCGAAGAGGGCGAGATCTTCGGCATCCTCGGCCCGAACGGCGCCGGCAAGACCACCACGGTCGAGTGCATCGAGGGCGTCCGGGCCGCCGACCGGGGCTCGATCAGCGTCCTGGGTCTCGACCCGATGCGCGACCGGCAGGAGCTGACCCGGGTGCTCGGCGCTCAGCTGCAGGAGGGCCAGATTCCCGAGCGCCTCCAGGTCGCCGAGGCCCTGGAGCTCTACAGCTCCTTCTATCCGTCACCCGCCGACTGGCGCTCGCTCATGGCGGACCTCGATCTCACTTCCAAGGCCAGGACACGGTACGGAAAACTCTCCGGCGGCCAGAAGCAACGGCTCTCGATCGCTCTGGCACTGATCGGCAACCCGAAGGTCGCCATCCTCGACGAGCTCACCACCGGCCTCGACCCGCAGGCCCGCCGCGACACCTGGGCCCTGATCAAGCGGGTACGCGAGAACGGCACCACGATCGTGCTGGTCACCCACTTCATGGAGGAGGCCGAGCGCCTCTGCGACCGCCTGGCTCTGATCGACGCGGGCCGCGTCGTCACGGTCGACACCCCGCAAGGCCTGATCGCCCGAGTGGGCGGCGAGAAGACCAGCCTCGAAGACGCGTTCATCCAGCTGACCCGCAAAGGACTGTCATGATCTGGCGCCTCGTCAAGACCGAGACCACCCTCTCGCTGCGGGACAAGGTCGGCCCGCTCTGGGGCGTCGGCCTCCCGCTCGTCCTGCTCGTCGTCCTCGGCAACGTCCCCTCGCTGCGCGAACCCGACCCGGCGCTCGGCGGGCTGACCCTCTTCGACCTCTACGTGCCGGTCCTGGTCCTGTTCAACCTGGCGATGCTGGCGCTGGTCGCGGTGCCGACAGTGCTCGCCGGATATCGGGAGAACGGGGTGCTGCGCCGCCTGCGGACCACCCCGATCGGCCCGGCCCGGGTCCTCGCCGCCCAGCTCGTCGCGAACCTCGGCATCGCCGTCGTCGCCACGATCGTCTTCCTCGGCACGGCCCGGCTGGCGTTCGGCGTAGGGCTGCCGCAACCCGGGTTCCTCGTCGCCTGGATCCTGGTCGCCGCCGCGATGCTCGCCATCGGGCTGCTCATCACCGCCCTGGCACCGGGCCGTCCGCAGGCCACCGCGATCGGCACGGTCCTGTACTTCCCGCTGATGTTCTTCGCCGGGCTCTGGGTGCCGATCAGCCAGATGCCGCCGACGCTGCGCGACATCGCCCACGTCACCCCGCTCGGCGCCGGCATGCAGGCCTTCGAAGCCGCGTACGCGGGTGGCTTCCCGGCCGCCCAGCCCCTGCTGGTCCTCACCGCCTATGCCGTGGTGTGCGCGGCGGCGGCCATCCGATTCTTCCGCTGGTCCTAAAGTGACGATGATGGACGCGACAGTGAGCAGCGAGCCGCCGCGCCTGCTGGTGACAGTGGTTCCGTACGGGCTGCTGGGCCTGCTGACCGTCTACACGGCGGCCAGCGGGCGGGCTACGGTCGCCTCGCTGCTGCTGTGCGGACTGACCGCCGTGTGGATGCTGGGCATGTTCGCCTGGCGTTGCGCGTACCGAAGTGTGCTGTTTGTGGGGTTGGTTCTTCTCACCGGATTGCTGGTGCTGGGGGATCCGGCGTTCGGGTTCTTCACGACCGCGGCCTACATCTACGCGTTCGCCTTCCTGCCCTGGCCGTGGCGGGTGCCGGGGGTGGCGGCGGTCGCGGTCGTGGCGGGGATCGCGCAGGCGTCGAGCGTGGACAAGGGCGACGCGGCCGGGTGGACGATCACGGCGACGATCATCGCGATCAACATGCTGATCATGACGGCGATGGCGGCGGTGCTGCGCCGCGAGGAACGCGTCCAGGCCGACCTCGGGCGGGCGAACGAGCTGCTCACGGCGTCGATCGCGGAGAACGACGAGCTGCACACCCGGCTGCTCGCCCAGGCTCGCGAGGCCGGGATCCTGCAGGAGCGGCAGCGGATGGCGCGCGAGATCCACGACACCGTGGCGCAGGGCCTGACCGGCATCATCGCGCAGATGCGGGCTGCCGAGCAGCGGCATGAGGTTCCGCAGGAGTGGCGGCGGCCGTTCGACGCGGTCACCCGGCTGGCCCGGGAGAGCCTCACCGAAGCCCGGCGGTCGGTGGACGCTCTCCGTCCGGAGACCTTGGCGACGGTACGCCTGACCGGCGCACTCTCCGAAGCAGCCGAGCGATGGTCGGCGCTGCACGGGCTGCCGGTGACGGTCACGACGACCGGGACGCCCCGGCCGGTCGCGCCGGACGCCGAGTTCGCCCTGCTGCGCACCGCCCAGGAGGCGCTCGCCAACATCGCCAAGCACGCCGAAGCCACCAGAGCGGGCGTCACGCTGTCCTATCTCGGCGACGAGGTGGCCCTGGACGTGCTGGACGACGGCTCGGGCTTCGCGGTGGGCGGCCGTTCCGAGGGGCACGGCCTTACGATCATGCGGCAGCGGGTCGAGGAGCACGGCGGCACGCTGCGGATCGAGTCCGAACCCGGCGCCGGCACCGGCATCTCGGCCCGGATCCCCCTGCTGCCGACCGGGAGCCAGCCCTGATGAGCGAGACCACGATCCGGCTGCTGATCGCCGACGACCATCCCGTGGTCCGCGACGGCCTGAGCAGCATGTTCGCCTCGGTGCCCGGGTTCACCGTGGTGGGTGAGGCCGCCGACGGCGCGGAAGCGGTCCGGATGGCGCAGGCGCTGAACCCCGACGTCGTCCTGATGGACCTGCGGATGCCCGGCACCGACGGCCTCGCCGCGATCACCGAGCTGGCCCGCCTCGGCAACCCGGCCCGGGTCCTGGTGCTGACCACGTACGACAACGACGCGAACGTGGTGCCCGCCCTCGAAGCCGGCGCGACCGGGTACCTGCTCAAGGACGCGCCCCGCGACGAGCTCATCCGCGGCGCCCGCGCGGCGGCCCGGGGCGAGACGGTCCTGTCGCCGGCCGTGGCGATGCGGCTGGTCACCCGGGTGCGTACGCCCGCACCCCAGGTTCTCAGCCAGCGCGAGCTGGAGGTGCTGCAACTCGTGGCCGGTGGCAACACCAACCGCGAGGCGGCGAAGCGGCTGTTCATCACCGAGGCGACAGTGAAGAGCCACCTGCTGAGCATCTACGCCAAGCTCGGGGTCTCGGACCGCGCGGCAGCCGTGGCCGAGGGCTTCCACCGGCGTCTGCTGGTCCCGGACTCTTGACCTTCACGCCGGCGAGACGGTACAGCTCATCCATGAGCGTCACATGGTCGAACCGTATCCTCGCCCGGCCTGATGTGGGCGCGTTCGTCGCCGCGCTCGCCATCTTCGTGTTCTTCCTGGCCGTGGCGCCGTCGCTGCGGTCCGCCGACTCGTTCTTCACGGTGCTCTACCAGTCGTCGGTGATCGGGATCGTGGCGGCCGGCGTCGGGCTGCTGATGATCGGCGGCGAGTTCGACCTGTCGGCCGGTGTGATCGTCTACAGCGCCGGCCTGGTCAACTCGATGTTCTGCTGGTACCTCGGCGTCAACCTGTGGATCGGCGCGCTGCTCTCGCTGATCTTCTGCCTGGCGGTCGGCCTGCTCAACGGCTGGCTGGTGATGCGGACCGGCATCCCCAGCTTCCTGATCACGCTCGGCACGTTCTTCGTGCTGCAGGGCGCCAACCTCGGCGTGACGAAAATGGTCACCGGCTCGGTGTCGTCCACCGACATCAGTGCGATCGACGGGTTCAGCAGCCTGCGGGCCGTGTTCGCGTCCAACTTCACTGTCGGTTCGGTGACCGTCTGGTGGACCGTGCTGTTCTGGCTGGTCTTCATCGCTCTCGCCACCTGGATCCTGCAGCGGACCCGCCCCGGGAACTGGATCTTCGCGGTGGGCGGGGCGGCGGACAGTGCCCGGGCGGCGGGGGTGCCCGTTGTGCGTACGAAAATTGGGCTTTTCATGGGGGTTTCGTTCCTCGGCTGGTTTGTCGGCATGCACCAGCTCTACCGCTTCAACACGTTGCAGGCGGGTGGCGGCGTCGGCAACGAGTTCCTCTACATCATCGCCGCGGTCGTCGGCGGCACCCTGCTCACCGGCGGTTTCGGCAGCGTCATCGGTGTCGCGATCGGCGCGTTCATCTTCGGGATGACCAGCCTCGGCATCGTTTACGCCGGCTGGGATCCGAACTGGTTCAGGGCCTTCCTCGGCGTGATGCTGCTACTCGCCGTGCTGGTGAACCTGTACATCAAACGAATCTTCACCGCGCGAAGGGCCGGCTGACCATGGCGCTGATCGAGATGACCGACGTCGGCAAGAGTTACGGCGCGATCCGCGCGCTCGCCGGCATCAACCTGCGGGTCGACGCCGGCGAGGTGACCTGCGTACTCGGCGACAACGGCGCCGGCAAATCCACCCTGATCAAAATCATCTCCGGCCTGCACCCGCACAACGAGGGCACGCTGCGCGTCGAAGGCACCGAACAGTCGTTCTCGTCGCCGCGCGAAGCCCTCGACCTGGGCATCGCCACCGTTTACCAGGATCTCGCGGTGGTGCCGCTCATGGAGGTCTGGCGCAACTTCTTCCTCGGCTCCGAGCTGACCCGCGGCCGCTTCCCGCTCGCCCGGCTGCGGATCCGGGAGATGAAGGAGATCGCCGACGCCGAGTTGCGCAAGATGGGCATCACGATCAAAGACATAAACCAGCCCATCGGTACGCTCAGTGGCGGCCAGCGTCAGTCGGTGGCGATCGCCCGTGCCGTGTATTTCGGCGCTCGCGTGCTCATCCTGGACGAGCCGACGGCGGCCCTCGGCGTCAAGCAGTCCGGGGTGGTGCTCAAGTACATCGCCGCTGCCCGGGACGCGGGTCTCGGGGTCGTTTTCATCACCCACAATCCGCATCACGCGTACCTGGTCGGCGACCACTTCGTGATCCTGAAGCTGGGCCGGGCCGTGCTCGACCGTCAGCGCTCCGACGTGGATCTCGACGAGCTGGTCACCCAGATGGCCGGTGGGGACGAGCTGACCGAGTTGTCCCACGAGTTGCGCCGCCCTACGGGTTGACACGGGCTCGTTACAGCCCGTTGCATGGGTGGAACCATGCTCGAAGTCCTGACGATGGGGCGCATCGGCGTCGATCTGTACCCCGAGCAGACCGGGGTGCGGTTGCCTGCGGTCCGCAGCTTCGCCAAGTTCCTCGGGGGCAGCCCGACGAATGTGGCCGTGGCGGCATCCCGGCTCGGGCGGACTTCCGCGGTGATCACGCGTACCGGGGCTGATCCGTTCGGGGATTACCTGCACGAGGCGTTGCGCGGGTTCGGGGTCGACGATCGTTTTGTGACGGCGGTGCCGGGGTTGCCGACGCCGGTGACGTTCTGCGAGATCTTCCCGCCGGACGACTTCCCGTTGTACTTCTACCGCTATCCGAAAGCTCCTGACCTGGAGATAACCCCGTCGGAACTGGACCTGGACGCCATCGGTTCGGCCGGGATCTTCTGGGTCACCGGGACCGGGTTGTCCGCCGAGCCGTCCCGGGCGGCCACTCTGCACGCCCTGGTGTCGCGCGCTCATCGGGGGATCACGGTTCTCGACCTCGACTACCGGCCGATGTTCTGGGCTTCCCGCGATGAGGCCCGGTCGTTCTACCGGCAGGCGCTGCCGCACGTGAGTGTCGCCGTCGGGAACCTCGACGAGTGCGACACCGCCGTCGGTTTTCGCTCGCCGGGTGCGGCCGCTGACGCTCTGCACGACGCCGGTGTGGACCTGGCCGTCGTGAAACAGGGACCGGACGGTGTGTTCGCGTCGCGACGGTCCACGGGGGAGCGGGTGACCGTGCCGCCGGTGCCGGTCGACGTCGTCAACGGGCTCGGTGCCGGGGACGCGTTCGGTGGCGCGCTCTGCCACGGCCTGCTCGCGGGCTGGGAACTGCGGGACGTCATGCGCTTCGGCAACGCGGCCGGTGCGCTGGTCGCCACCCGGCTGGCCTGCGCCGATGCCATGCCCACCGAGGACGAGGTACGCCGGCTGATGATCTAGGAAGGGATGTTCCGATGCTTCTTGGCAGCTGCCCCGATTCGTGGGGGGTCTGGTACGCGTCCGACCCCCGGCAGACCCCGTGGAATCGGTTCCTCGACGAGCTCGCCGCGGCGGGGTATTCGCGGCTGGAACTGGGGCCCTACGGCTATCTGCCCACTGATCCCGGCCGGCTGCTGGACGAGACGGCCGCCCGCGGATTGTCGATCGTCGCCGGGACGGTGGCCGGGGCGGGCGGGCCGCACAAGGACTTCGAGTTCGTCCTGGCCGAGACGCGGAAGGTCGCCGCGCTCACCCAGGCCGTCGGCGCCACGAATCTGATCTTCGTGCCGGTGCCGGGGTATCGCGACGACGTCACCGGGGCGTACACCGGTTCCCCTTCACTGGATTCCGGGCAGTGGCAGGCTTTGATCGACAACAGCAATGCTCTGGGCCGGATCCTCTTCGAGGAGTACGGGCTGTTTCTGCGGTTCCATCCGCACGCCGACTATCAGGTCGAGACGCAGGCGCAGACCGAGCGGTTCCTGGAGGAGACTGATCCGCGGTACGTTTCGCTGTGCCTGGACATCGGGCACCTCGCATACCGGGCAGCCGACGTGCCGGGGCTGATCCAGAAATATCCGGATCGTGTGGGCTATGTCCACATCAAGCAGATGGATCCGGTTATCGCCGCCCGGGCGGCCGCCGAGGATCTGGCTTTCGGGCAGGCCGTCGCGCAGGGTGTCAGTGTCGAGCCGCCGTCGGGGAGCCCGGACATTCCCGCGGTGCTCGAGGCTCTCGCGACCCTCTCCGATCGGGCTGCGGATCTGGTCGTCGTCGTCGAACAGGACATGTACCCGGTCGGCTTCGACGTGCCGCTGCCGATCGCCCGGCGTACCCGGCAGTACCTGCAGTCCCAGGGCCTCTGACCATGCTCCGGGTCGGAGTCATCGGGACCGGGATGATCGGCCAGGACCACATCCGGCGGCTGACCTCGGTGCTGTCCGGCGCCCGGGTCGTCGCCGTCACCGACGTCGACACCACCCTCGCCGCCGGCGTCGGCGCTGCCGTGGGCGCGGCCGTGCATCCCACCGGCGAGGACGTCATCGCCGCCTGCGACGCCGTGCTGGTCTGCTCGTGGGGGCCCAGTCACGAGCAGTACGTGCTCGCCGCGATCGACGCCGGCAAACCCGTGTTCTGTGAGAAACCCCTGGCCACGACCGCTTCAGCGTGCCGGCGGATCGTCGACGCCGAGGTCGCGTGCGGTCGCCGGCTTGTTCAGGTCGGCTTCATGCGGCGGTTCGATGACGCGTACCGAAAGCTCCGGAACGAAGCCGGCGGCGGCGCGATAGGCGCGCCCCTTCTCATGCATTGCGCCCATCGCAACCGTGACGTACCCGCCTATTACCGCACCGAGATGGCGATCGTCGACACGGCCGTCCACGAGTTCGACATGGTGCGCTGGATGTTCGGCGAGGACATCGTCGCGATCCGCGTGCTGGTGCCGCGCAGCAACCGCAACGGTGCCGGCCTCCAGGACCCGCTCCTGATCATCCTGGAGCTGGCGAACGGGATCATCGTCGACGTCGAGACCAGCGTGAACATCCGCTATGGGTACGACATCCGCGGCGAGATCGTGGGGGAGAACGGCACCCTGACCCTCGGCGGACCGGTCGCTGTGGACTGGCGCGATCGTTTCCAGGCGGCTTACGACACCGAGCTGCAGGAGTGGATCGACGCGCTCGGGGTCTCCGGGCATCCCACCGGCCCGAGCGCGTGGGATGGCTACGCGGCCACGGCGGTGTGCGAGGCGGGCGTCCAATCGCTGCGGACGGGTTCCCGGGTCGAGGTGGCGCTGGCCGAGCGACCATCCCTGTTTTTGTCATAGGTGCTGTTTATGGTGGGCCGGTGGATGATGCATCAGGCAGGGCGGAAGCGTTTCTCCAGGTCAATGGGCGTCTGCTCGACCGGGTCCGGTTCGACCATCATTTCCGGGGTGGACCCGCGGGGCGGGTGATCGACGCCCTGCGCCCCTATCAGAACTCGGACGGCGGCTTCGGCCACGCCCTCGAGCCCGACCTGCGCGGCCCGGAGAGCCAGCCGGTCCCGGTCGAGATGGCGCTGCAGGTGCTGGACGCGACCGGCGAGATCGACGCCGACATGGTCGACGGGATTCTGCGATACCTGGAGTCGATCACCCGTCCGGACGGCGGGGTTCCGTGGGTTCTGCCGTCGCCGAGCCCGCGCGGTCCGTGGTGGGTGCCGGTCGACGGGCTGCCCGGCTCACTCAACCCGACCGCGTCCATCGCCGGCCTGCTGCTGAAACACGGCGTGTCACATCCGTGGGTTACCCGCGCCACCGAGTTCTGCTGGACAGCCATCGACGGACTCAGCGCGCCGGACCCGTTCGACGTGCTGTCCGTCCTGAAGTTCCTGGAAAACGCCCCAGACCGCCCCCGAGCGGACTTGTCCTGGGCATTGCTTCGCCCGCTGGTGCTGAGCGTCGCCGAGCTGGATCCGCAGGCCGAGGGCTATGTGCACGGACCCCTCGACTTCGCACCGCTCCCGGGCAGCCTGGCGCGCGCGGCCTTCCCCACCGACGTGATCGCCCAACATCTGGACGCGCTGTCGGCGAAGCAGAAGGACGACGGCGGCTGGGACTTCGCCTTCC
This sequence comes from Actinoplanes lutulentus, assembly GCF_003259845.1. Taxonomy (GTDB): domain Bacteria; phylum Actinomycetota; class Actinomycetes; order Mycobacteriales; family Micromonosporaceae; genus Actinoplanes; species Actinoplanes lutulentus. The sequence goes on along the minus strand of NZ_QLMJ01000016.1, from coordinate 166,913 downwards.
CGGCCTGGACCCCGATCACCCGCTTCGAGTGGCGCGGCTGGGTGACCGTCGATGCCTTACTGACCCTGCATGCGAACGGCCGCCTCTCGTAACCCTCCTCAAGCCCGCGACCCGCCTGCCGATACCTGCTGACACGGCAGCCGGCACGTTGCCGTCGGCGCGTGACGGGTTGCGGAGGGCATCGGCATGGTGGCAGGCGGCAGGTGCCCTGGTGGCGGTGGCCGCTGCCCTCGCCTCGCAGGCGGCCTGCGCCGGAACTCCCGGGCAGATCTCCTCAAGCGCCTATCCGAGTGCGCCCACTGCGGCGGGGACCAGCTCGTCCGGCGAAGACTCCGCCGCCCTCATGGCGTCACAGGAACCGTCCTCGTACGCCTGAGTGATCAAACCGGCGCCTGGAACGGGACATTCGGCACCATCGCCGACACTGCCGCTCTCAACATCCTCATTACCTGCGACGGCGACGGGTTCGTCACCGCCTCCTACCGCGTCGCGCCGGCAGACGAAGTCGCGATGAAGGTCAGCTGCGGCCGCCCTCACTGGCAACCCAGAGACGAAACCGGTGGGCCTGGCCCGATCACCGTGTCGATCGAGCCTGACGGCGATCAGCGCTGGTCACTGTTCGTCTTCCGCCGGGAGCCGCTGCCCGGCTGACTCCTCGATGGGCTGCCGTCTGCTGCCGTGGTCCTGCTCGGGCGGCCAGCGGGCGGCCTACGCGGGAAACGTCGCCTGGGTGCTGGTTCATCTCGGCCGCTGCAGCGGCCAGCAGGTTCCAGAGCGTCGTTTCGGCGGCGCAGGAATCGCCGAGCTCGGTGAGGATGCCGAGCGCCATCTCGTACTCGTTGTGGACGAGGTAGTCGATGGCGTCGGCCGCGGTCGAGCCGTTCTCACTCGTGGCCTGCTCCGGAACCATGACGGCGGCTTGGCGCAGCGGATCGGGGATGTCCACGCACATGATTGTGCAACGGGCCGGGCGGCTCGGGAGCCGGCCCGGCCTGCTGCTCGCGTCAGCTGTTCGTCGACGGCTGCATGGGCAGGGCAGCGCCGTAGCGCCGCCTGAACTCGGTGAAGCCGGGCAGCACGACCGGCGTACCCGATCTCATGTGACGGTCAATCCAGGCCGCGGTAGGTCCAGCGCAGCGTGTCGGTGCCGGCTGACGCACCGTCCTGATGGATCGTGCGCTGTACCCGCACGCTGAAGCCACCGCTGTCGCCTGCCTGCGCCTGCCGGGGCCCGGTCACCGAGTCGACCACCCGGTCGCCGGTGTGGCCGTAGAGGCCGACCGTGACCGACGTGTCGGTGGTCCGGGCGCGGATCACGATCGGGGCCTCCGTGTTGTTGACGAAGACCTGGTCGATGGACCGCCAGTCCAGCGTGGCCTCCCGGCCGGGCGGGTACCGGCTGATGTACAGGCTGTGCGGCTGGTGCCGGCGCAGGTCCAGCCCGGCGAACCAGGTGGCGTTGAACAGGGTGGTGGAGAACTGGGAGACCCCGCCGCCGAGCTGATCCTCGAGTTCGCCGTCGACGATCGCCGGCGCGGCGACGAAGCCGTTCGCCGCGGTGCGCTCACCGGCCGCGTCGTTGAGCGAGAACGTCGCGCCGGGCGCCACCACGGTGCCGTCGATCAGCCGGGCGATCCGGTGGATGTTGGTGACCCGTGGCGCGCAGCACGGGTGGTACGTGGTGAACGTCCCGATGAGCTGGTCCACGCCGGCCAGTTTCGGGGTGTCGTCGCCCGGAGCCACCCGGGTGACCGGCAACTGGACGGTGGTGTGCCCGGCCCGGACCGCCGTGGTCAGCAGGTCGGCCGCGGCCGCGGTGTCGACGGCCTGCCCCGCCGCGCCCTCGTCGACCGTCACTCCGCGTTGTGATGCGGTGTAGGACAGGTCCTGTTTGCCGTCGAGCACCACCTCCGGCGCCGCGAGCACGACCGACCGGTTGCGGGCCGGCCGCTGGAAATCGCGCAGCCGTTCGTCCAGCTCCGCCCGGGTCACGGTGGCGTCAACCGTGACGACCGGGGTCACGTCCCGTCGTTTCGAGGTGGGCCAGCGCAGCCACGACCGCTCGAGGGCGCGGCGGGTGGCGTCGGCGTCGAATCGGATGCCGAGCGTGTCCGGTCGTACCTCGATGTGGGTCTTGCCCACCCGGACGCGGACCGGCCGCTCGACCTGGCGCCGCACCGGGCCGTCGAGGGCCGCGCGCAGGGCGGCATCGCCCAGGCCACCCACCGCGACCCCGGCCACGAAGGTCTGCGACGGGACCGCCGCCGACGGGCGCACCAGCACGGCCGCGGCCGCGATCCCGGCCAGCAGCAGCGCTGCGGGCACTATCACCTTCGGTTTGATCATGAGTCGATCATGAAGGTCTGCCGGGGAGCGGGCATCGGTCAGTTGACTGCTACCAGCCTTGCGGAGGCGATCGGTTATTTCACTGATGGCAGCGAGCAGAGCAGTAGAGGCCCGGCCCGGCCATGCCAGGCCGGGCCGGATCATCCGCTGTCCGCGTCAGCTGTTGTCGACGGCTGCCTGCTGGATCGGCAGGGCGGCCACGTAGCGCTGCATGAACTCGTTGAAGCCGGCCACGTCGGCCGGGTCCGGGTTGGCGGTGTCCAGCTCGGCGCCGGCGAAGACCGCCGTGGTCAGGAAGTCGTCCAGGGACTGACCCTCAGCGCGGTCGCGGACGAATCCCGCCAGCACCGCGATGCCCCACGCTCCGCCCTCGGCGGCCAGGTTGCCCACCGAGACCGGGGTGTTGATCGCCGCTGCCAGCAGGTTCTGCGCCACGCCCTCGGTCTTGAACAGGCCGCCGTGGGCGAACATCCGGTCCAGCTGGACCGACTCGGACTTCTGCAGCACGTCCATGCCGATGCGCAGGGTCGCCAGGGCCGCGTACAGCTGAGTGCGCATGAAGGAGGCGAGCGACAGAGCACTTCCCGGCGTACGGAAGAAGAGCGGCCGGCCCTCGTGCAGTTTGGTGATCGGCTCGCCGGAGAGGTTGTTGAACGCCATCAGGCCGCCGCCGTCGGGGGCGCCGGAGAGGGCGGAGCGGAACAGCGTCTCGAAGATGGTGCCGCTGTCCGCCTCTACGCCCAGGGCCGCGGTGAACTCGGCGAACAGGCCGGCCCACGCGTTCAGCTCGGAGGCGCCGTTGTTGCAGTGCACCATCGCGACCAGGTCGCCGGCCGGGGTGGTGACCAGGTCGATCTCCGGGTGGACGCGGCTGAGCTCGCCGTCCAGGACGATCATCGCGAAGATGCTGGTGCCGGCGCTGACGTTGCCGGTACGCCGGGCGACCGAGTTGGTGGCGACCATGCCGGTGCCGGCGTCGCCCTCGGGCGGGCACAGCACGACGCCGGGCTGCAGGGTGCCGCTCGGGTCGAGCAGCAGGGCGCCGGCCTCGGTGAGCGTGCCGGCCTGCTCGCCGGCGGGCAGCACGGCAGGGAGCAGCTCGGCCAGCTTCAGCGGGAGGCGCCCGGCGGCCAGCTCGTCGAACTGGCTGAGCCGGCGGGAGTCGTAACCGCCGGTGGCGATGTCGATGGGGAACACGCCGCTGGCGTCGCCGACACCGAGGACCTGGCGGCCGGTGAGCTTCCAGTGCACGTAACCGGCGAGCGTCGTCAGGTGGTTGATGCTGCCGAGGTGCTCCTCGCCGTTGAGAACGGCCTGGTAGAGGTGGGCGATGCTCCAGCGGTGCGGGATGTTGTAGCCGAACAGCTCGCTGAGCGCCTCGGACGCGTCGCCGGTGTTGGTGTTGCGCCAGGTGCGGAACGGGGTGAGCAGCTCGCCGTCGGCGTCGAACGCCAGGTACCCGTGCATCATCGCGGAGACGCCGAGCGCGCCGGTGGTGCGCAGCTCGGTGCCGTACCGGGTGCGGACGTCAGCGGCGAGGGAGGCGAAACAGGCCTGGAGCCCGGACCAGATGGCCTCCTGGGAGTACGTCCAGACCCGGTCGACGAACTGGTTCTCCCAGTCGTGGGTGCCGACCGCGATCGCCTCGTGGTCCGGCCCGGTCAGCACGGCCTTGATCCGGGTCGAGCCCAGCTCGATCCCGATCGCCGTCCGGCCGCTTTCGATCGTGTTACGAATGCCGGCCGCCGGCCGTGCTTGTGTGTCGCTCATCGTCATGTTCTACCGCAGGCACCCCGGCCGGCGGGAGGGGGCCGGCCACACTTTGTTAACGCGAACCATAAGCCCCCGGCGTGCGAGACGGTTCCGCGATTGTGAACGCGAACATTTCACGCTGACCCCGGTGTGATCAGCCCGGACTCGTACGCCGTGATGACCAGCTGGGCCCGGTCCCGGGCGCCCAGTTTGTGTAGAAGACGGCCGATGTGGGTTTTCAGCGTGCCGACGGTGACGAACAGCTCCTCCGCGATCTCCTGGTTCGACCGGCCGCGGGCGATCAGGGCCAGCACCTCCCGTTCCCGGTCGGTGATGGTGTCCAGCGCCTGCGACTGCGATTGGGGCTGAGCCTGCCGGGCGAACGCCGAGATCAGCCGGCGGGTGATCCGGGGCGCCAGCAGCGCGTCACCGCCGGCGACGACGCGGATCCCGGTGAGCAGGTCGGCGGCGCTGCCGTCCTTGACCAGGAACCCGCTGGCGCCGGCCCGCAGAGCGGCGTAGACGTACTCGTCCAGGTCGAACGTCGTGAGGATCAGGACCCGGACCGCCGAGGTGTCCGGGGCGGCGCAGATCTGCCGGGTCGCCTCGATGCCGTCCATCCGTGGCATCCGCACGTCCATCAGCACCACGTCGGGCCGGTGCTGCCGAGCCAGGCGGACGGCTTCGGCGCCGTCGCCGGCCTCACCCACGGCAGTGAAACCGGGGGAGACGTCGATCAGGGCCCGGAAACTCTCCCGCATCAGCTGCTGGTCGTCGGCGAGGAGCACCCCGATGTCCGCGTCACTCACCGGCGGCGCCCGTCGCCTGAGCGGACGGAGACTCGGCGTACGGGATCTGGGCCTTGATCTTGAAGCCGCCCTCCTGGAGTGGGCCCGCGCTCAGCGTCCCGCCGAAGGCGGCGACGCGCTCGCGCATCCCGATCAGGCCTCGCCCGGTGCGTTGCCGGCCCGAGGCGGGAGTCCCGCGCCCGTCGTCGATGATCTCCACCAGCACTCCATGATCGTGTGAGGCGACGATGACCTCGCATCGTCCGGCATTCGCGTGCCGCAGCACGTTGGTCAGTGACTCCTGCACGATCCGGTAGACGGTGAGGCCGACCGACGATGGCAGCGGGTCCGGTGTGTCGGCACGCAGGTCCACCCGCAGGCCGGCCGAGCGCAGCGGCTCGGCCAGGCTCTCCAGATCGGCCGTCCCGGCGACCGGAGCGAGATGGGCGACCGGACCGAGCTCGGCGGCCGGATCGTCGTCGCGCAGCACGTCGAGCACCCGGCGGATCTCGGTGAGCGCGGCCCGGCTGGTCTGCTCGATCGTGACGAGGGCCGCTCGCGTCTCGGCCGGCCGCTGCTCGGCGATGTGGTTGGCGATCGTCGCTTTCACCGCGATCAGGCTCATGCTGTGCCCGACGATGTCGTGCAGTTCCCGGGCGATGCGCAGCCGCTCGGACATCATCGCGTCGCGGGCCAGCCGCTGGTCGGCATCCGCCCGGGCCAGCCGCCGGGACCGCACCACCCGGCCCGCCGCCCAGGCCGCCGTGACCATCACCGCGACCACACCCAGCTCCACCTGCCACCACAGCGGCACCTCGCTGGCCTGCTGATCCGCCGTGGTGATCACGGTGTGCCGATAGAGCCAGGGAATCGTGGCGGCCGGTGCCGCGAGGGCGGCGGCGAGCGCGCCCGAGGCGGTGGGCAGGCGCGCGGAGGCCGCCACCGTGTATGCCGCGAGGGCGACCGGCGCCCACATCGTCGCGACCACACCGATGCCCGCGACACCGGCGGCGGTCACCACCGCGGTGCAGAGCAGGACCACGGCGAGGACCGGCAGCGGCCATCTCCTGCGGGCCGCGAGCGGGAGCCCGACGGCCGCGCCGGCCAGCCACGCCACCCACGCCGGGCCGGTGAAGGCCGGGCCCGGGGGATCCAGCGCCGCCGACGCCGCGAACCAGGACAGCGCGACGGCGACCGCGACGTCCACAGTGGCCGCGCTGACTTTTGCCATCCGCCGACGCTATATCGAGGCGGTGCCGTCGCGCGTCTGACCCTGGTAGGACATCCGGGTCCGACCGCGGTCGGACGACCCGGGGCGGCGGAGTGGCGATCGTGGTAGCCATGATTGAGGTACACGAGCTGACCAAGCGGTTCGGGCCGGTGACCGCCCTCGACCGCCTGTCGTTCCAGGTCCGGCCCGGACAGGTGACCGGTTTCCTGGGCCCGAACGGCGCCGGCAAGTCCACCGCCCTGCGCATCATCCTCGGCCTGCACCGAGCCACCAGCGGCGAGGCTCTGATCGGCGGCCGGCGCTACGACCAGATCAAACACCCGCTGCACGAGGTCGGCGCGGTGCTCGACGCCGACGCCGCCCATCCCGGCCGGACCGCCCGCAACCACCTCGCCTGCCTGGCCCGCACGCACCGCATCGGCAGCGGCCGGGTCGACGCGGTCCTCGACCAGGTGGACCTGGCGACCGTGGCCGACCGCCGGGTGGGCACCTACTCGCTCGGCATGCGTCAGCGCCTCGGCATCGCGGCGGCACTGCTCGGCGACCCGGCCGTGATCGTGCTCGACGAGCCGGTGAACGGCCTCGACGCCACCGGTATCCGCTGGATCCGCTCGCTGCTGCGCGACCTCGCCGAGCAGGGCCGCACGGTGCTGCTCTCCAGCCACCTGATGAGCGAGATGGCGGTGACCGCCGACCACATCCTGATCATCAGTGCCGGGCGGCTGCGCGAGGACGTCGCCATGGACGAGGTCCGCGACAGCCTCGAAGACTTCTACCTGGGAGCGTTGTGATGCCGGCTGAATGGCTCAAGCTGCGTACCGTCCGGTCCACCTACGCGTTCCTGGCCGCCGCTGTCGCGGCCGGCCTGCTCGGGATGCTGATCCTGGTCCTGCTGATCGGCTCGTACGACCAGGCGCCGGCCGCCGACCGGGCGAACTTCGAGACCGCCGACATCACCGTGGTGGTGATGCCGTTCGTGACGTTCTTCCTCGCCGCGATCGCCGCCCTGTCGATCACCGGTGAATTCGCCACCGGCACCATCGGCCCGAGCCTGCTCGCGGTCCCGCGGCGGCGTGACCTGCTGCGCGCGAAGGTGGCGGTGGCGATGACCGGCGGGTTCGGCGCCGGCCTGCTGATCGCGGCGGCCACCACGGCCGGGGCGATGCTGCTGCTCGGCGCCCGCCCGGCCCCGCTCAACCCGTGGCCGCACTGGTCGGACGCGGTGCCGACGGTCCTGAGCGCGGCAGTGGTCGTGATGGTGACCAGCGCCGTCGCGGCCGGGCTCGGCACCATCCTGCGGTCCACCGCGACCACGCTGGTCACCCTGGGTGGCCTGATCCTGGTGGCGCCGGTCTTCGCGCACTTCCTGCCCACCGTGTGGCACCTCAGGTTCGCCTCGGTGCTGCTGCCGAATCTGACCCCGCAGCTGGCCGGTGGCGAGCACCCGTACGTGTTCTCCCCAGGCGGTGCGGCCGCGGTGGCCGCCGGCTACCTGGTCATCGCGCTCGGCGCGGCGGCGATCAGCCTCCAGCGAAGGGACGCTTCCTGAGTGGTGTACCACCAGTGACTCCCAGCCGTCCGCGACCTGTGATTTCGTAGAGGTGACCGCTTCAAGTCCGGAGGAAAACCATTCTCACCGTCAACGCCATCGCCGCTGTCTCCGCCACCGAACCGCTGGTCCGCACCACGGTCGAGCGCCGTGACCTCGGCCCGCACGACGTTCTCATCGAGATCGCGTACGCCGGCATCTGCCACTCCGACATTCACACCGTTCGCGGCGAATGGGGCACGATCGCCTACCCGCAGACCGTCGGCCACGAGATCGTGGGGCATGTCACCGAGGTCGGTGCCGAGGTCACCAAGCACGCCACCGGCGACCGGGTCGGCGTCGGCTGCATGGTCAACTCGTGCCGGGAGTGCGACAACTGCCAGGCCGGCCAGGAGCAGTACTGCCTGAAGGGCAACACCGGCACCTACGCCGCGGTCGACCGGGACGGCACCGTCACCCAGGGCGGGTACTCCACGCACATCGTCGTCGACCAGGACTTCGTGCTGCGCGTACCGACGTCGATCCCGCTGGAAGCGGCCGCGCCGCTGCTCTGCGCCGGCATCACCACGTACTCGCCGCTGGCGCACTGGAACGCCGGGCCGGGCAAGAAGGTGGCAGTCGTCGGCATGGGCGGCCTCGGCCACATGGGTGTCAAGATCGCTGTCGCGCTCGGCGCCGAGGTGACTGTGCTGTCGCAGACCCTCAGCAAGAAGGCCGACGGCGAGGCCTTCGGCGCGCAGCACTACGACGCGACCAGCGACCCGGCCACGTTCACGACGCTGAAGAACAGCTTCGACCTGATCATCAACACGGTCAGCGCGCCGATCGACATGTCCGCGTACCTGGGCCTGCTGCGCCTGGACGGCACCTTCGTCAGCGTCGGCGCCCCGCCGGAGCCGCTGCCCGTGCAGGTGTTCTCGCTGTTCAACAACCGGCGCTCGTTCGCCGGCTCCAGCATCGGCGGCATCGCCGAGACCCAGGAGATGCTGGACTTCTGCGCCGAGCGCGGCATCGCCCCCGAGGTCGAGGTCATCGACGCCGGTGCGGTGAACGAGGCGTACGAAAGGGTGTTGAAGTCCGACGTCCGCTACCGGTTCGTCATCGACATCGACACCCTGCGCTAAGAGGTCAAAGCCTCAGCGAGCCGGGGCGATCAGCTCCGGCTCGCTGGCCGCCCAGGACGCCAGCAGGCTCAGCCCGTGCGCGCTCGCCGACCCCGGGTCGGCCGCATAGATCGTCAGGGTCAGGTCCGGCTCAGCCCGGAGATCCATGCTTTCGTACGCGAGCTCGAGCCCGCCGACGACATGATGATGGAACGTCTTCACCCCGGTGCCATGCGTGCGGACGTTGTGCGCGCCCCACCGGCGGCGGAACTCGTCACTGCGCGTCGACAGCTCACCGACCAGGTCCTGCAGACCCTTGTCGTGCGGATCCTTGCCGGCGGCGGTCCGCAGATTGGCGACAAACATGTCGGCGGCCAGCGCCCAGTCGGGATAGAAGCGCCGGGCCGCGCTGTCCAGGAACGTGAACCTGCCGAAGTTCGGCGCGCCGCCCGCTCCGGCATAGAGATCGGCGAACATGGCCCGGCCCAGCAGGTTCGACGCGACCAGGTCCTGCCGGTTGTTGGCCAGGATTGCCGGGCTGGTGATCGCGTCGAGCGACCACTGCAGGCTGGGCCGCACGGTCCACTGTTTCGGCCGGCGCACCGGCCGCAGCAGTGCGCCGCTGCCGTTCGCCTCCTGCGCGAGCCGGACCAGGTGGGCGCGCTCCGCCTCGTCGAGCTGCAGCGCGCGGGCGATCGCGTCCAGCACGCTCGCCGACACACCGGCCAGCTGGCCGCGCTCCAGCTTGGCGTAGTACTCCACGCTCATCCCGGCGAGCGACGCCACCTCGCTGCGCCGCAGCCCGGCGACCCGCCGCTGGCCGAACGCCGGCAGCCCGGCCCGCTCCGGAGTGATCTTCGCGCGGCGGGTGGTGAGGAAATCCCGCACCTCGGCTCGGTTGTCCACGCTCACGACGGTACGTCGAACGGCCGTGACCTGCGATGCACTGCCGGTACACCCCTCAGTGCGCGGCCACCCGGATGACCCAGAACAGGGCCGCGCCGCCGACCAGCATCGCCAGCATGGTCAGCGCCACCATGGCGACGAACGCGCTGCTCAGCGAACTCTGCTGCGCGGGCTGATCCTCGGGCTCCGGCTCAAAATCGAACACAAACCTTATTGTACGACAAACCGGCTGAAATTTAATCGGTAGCGGTCCCACCGGCGGCCGTGCCAGGGTGGGTTGTCAGACAGCCTGCGACAAGGAGAAACCAATGCGAGCAGCTTCCACGCTCCGGACCCCTTTCCGTCCTACCGTGGAGTTCTGCTTTGTCATTGATGAACCTCGGCATCGTCGCGCATGTTGACGCCGGCAAGACCAGCCTGACCGAACGCCTGCTCTTCGAGGCCGGGGCCGTCGCCCTGCCCGGCAGCGTCGACGACGGCACCACCCGCACCGACTCGATGGATCTGGAACGCCGCCGCGGCATCACCATCCGCGCGGCCGTCACCACCATCCGCCTCGGCGCGCTCACCGTGAACCTGCTCGACACCCCGGGCCACCCGGACTTCATCGCCGAGGTCGAGCGCTCGCTCGCCGTCCTCGACGCCGCGGTGCTCGTGGTGTCCAGCGTTGAGGGCGTCCAGCCGCAGACCGTCGCCATCTGGCGGGCGCTGCGCCGCATCGGCGTACCCACCGTGTTCTTCCTCAACAAGATCGACCGCCGCGGCGCCGACGTCGACCGTGTGCTCGGCCAGCTTCGCCTGCGGCTCGCGGCAACCCCCGTCCCGCTCACCGCGGTCACGGGTCAAGGTCAGACCACAGCGAGGGTACGCGCCATCGCGCTGGACTCCGACCCCGTGGTCGAAGCCGTGGCGGAGGCCGACGACACCGTGGCCGCACGCTGGCTGGACGATGACCCGGGTGTGCCGGTCCGGGTCCGCGACGTCCGCCGCGCGATCCGCACCGGTGTCCGTGGCGGTCAGCTCAGCCCGGTCGTCTGCGGCTCGGCGATCACCGGTGCCGGCGTGCGGCAACTGCGCCACGTCCTCGCCGACCTGCTGCCGCGCTGCGACGAACCCGGCGGCCCGGTCGCCGGAACCGTCTTCGCCGTCGATCGGGACAGCCACGGGCGGCGGGCATGGTTACGGCTGTGGTCGGGGCGGTTACGCGTACGAGATCGGGTGGATCTAGGCGGAAGCCGGCCGCAGACCGTGACCCAGGTCGGGGTGAGCGCGCCGGAAGGCGTGCTCGTGCGCCCGGAGGCGACCGCGGGGCAGATCGTCGCGGTGCGCGGGCTGACGGCCCGGATCGGGCAGCACGTGGGTGACCCGCCGCGCCGGCATCTCTATCGATTCCCGCCACCGACCCGGCAGGCACTCGTCGAACCGATCGAGGCGTCCCAGCGGCTCGCGCTCTTCGCCGGCCTCGCCGAACTCGCCGACGAGGACCCGCTGGTCGACCTGCGCCTCGACGAGCACGAGGGGCAGGCGGTGATCCGGCTGCACGGCGAGGTGCAGAAAGAGGTGATCGCGTCGCTGCTGGAGGATCGGTACGGCGTCAAGGTCCGCTTCTCCGGCACGCTGACGGCGTGTATCGAACGTGTCGCCGGCAGTGGTGAGGCGGTGGATCGGGTGCGGGAGGGCGGCAATCCGTATCTTGCCGGTATCGGCCTTGGGATCGCGCCGGCGCCGGTGGGGCACGGGATCGAGTTCCGCGCCGGCATCGAACCGGGACGGCTGCCGCCGGCGTTCATCGCGGCGACCGAGGAGGGTGTGCGGGCGGCACTGCGGCAGGGTTTGCGCGGCTGGCCGGTCACCGACTGCGTGGTCAGCATGGTGTCGTCGCAGTACTGCCCGCGGCAGAGCAGGTCGCACCAGAAGTTCGACAAGTCGCTCTCCAGCGTCGGGGCGGATTTCCGGTACCTCGCCCCGGTGGTGGTGACCGCGGCGCTCCGCCGGGCGGGGAGCCGGGTTTGTCAGCCGGTGGAGCGGTTCGAGGTGAACATTCCGCACCATGTGTTCGACGCGGTGGCGGCGTTGCTCGGGCGGCACGGGGCTGTCGTCCGGGAGACCGTTGCTGCTGGGGGATATCTGGAGGTCAGCGGCGTGTTGCCGTCGTCGAAGGTGCCGCAGGTGGTGGCCGCTCTGCCGGATCTGACGGGTGGGGAGGCGGTGCTGACGGCGGAGTTCGACCACTACGCGCCGGTGGTCGGAGAGGGGGCGCCGGTGCTGCCGCGGCGCGGGCCGGACCCGGGGGATCGGGAGGGGTGGTTCCGCGCGGTGCCGCGATAGGGGGCGGGGCTGTTGCTCTGGCCGGCCGTGCGGCAGGGCTGGTCCAAAGCCGGTGCGTGTCGATTTCGGGTGCGGATCGAACCCTTAATCGACACAGGCTCCTCACCTGTCATTGATGGCGACGTCGAGTACCCACGTGACGCCGAACCGGTCGGTCACCATTCCGTACAGCGGCGCCCACCCCGCCGGCCCGAGTTCGACCACGACGGCCGACCCCTCGCTCAGCCGCTTCCAGTAACCGGTGATCTCGTCGGCGTCGCTGCCCCGGACCGAGACGAAGAACGGGCTGTCCCCGGCACTCCACGGCCGCGACGACGGCACGTCGTACGCCATGATCTGGAATCCCTCGGGCGAGGTGACCTGACCCCACATGATCTGGTCGGCTTCGTCGGGCGACGGGACGCTGTGCGCGTCGGCGTAGGTGACCGCGACCAGGTCCCCGCCGAACACCGTCCGGTAGAACTCGAGCGCTTCCCGCGCGGTTCCCCGCAGGTTGATGTGCGCGACGGTGCTGATGCCCATGACTGCTCCTTGCTGGATCCTGCCGTGCTGACGAGGAGGACGATGTCAGCGGTAGAGGACAGGGAGTGGCCGCTACTTCCGGCATGATCGGATTCATGCCCACGACGTCCGCGCGGCTGCTGTCGCTGCTGTCCCTGCTGCAGGCCCGCCGTGACTGGCCCGGTGGCCTGCTCGCCGAACGGCTGGAGGTCAGCGCGCGCACCGTCCGCCGTGACGTGGACCGACTGCGCGAACTGGGTTATCCGATCCGCACTGTCAAGGGTCCGGACGGCGGCTATCGCCTGGACGCCGGCACCCGGATGCCGCCGCTGCTCTTCGACGACGACCAGGCCGTGTCCATCGCGGTGGCACTGCAGCTCGCCGGCGTCTCCGGCGCGGGCATCGAGGAGGGTGCGGCCCGAGCCCTGAACACGATTCGGCAGGTGATGCCTGCCCGGCTGCGGCACCGCATCGACGCCCTCCAGATCACCGCGGTGGAACCGCCGGGTGATCGGCCGTCGTCCGAGGTCGGCAGCGGTGTGCTGACCGCCATCGGCGCGGCCATTCACGCCCAGGAGATCCTGCGATTCTTCTACAACGACGATCAGGCACGCCGGGCCGAACCCCATCACCTGGTCGCCTGGAAAGGCCGCTGGTACCTCCTGGCCTGGGACCTCGACCGCGCCGGCTGGCGCACCTTCCGCGCCGACCGGATCACCCCGCGCACCCCTGCCGGCCCGCGCTTCGCTGCGCGAGCGCTGCCGGCCCCCGACGTCGCCTCCTTCATCGCGGCCCGGTTCCGCGGCTCCGAGGGTACGAGTGAATGGCCCTGCCACGGAGAAGTGATCATCGATCGTCCGGCTTCCGACGTGGCCACCTATGTGCGCGACGGTCTCGTGGAGGAGCTCGGGCCGGACCGCTGCCGGGTCGTGCTCGGTTCCTGGTCGTGGACCGGTCTCGCCGCCTCCTTCGGCAGGTTCGACGCCGGTCTCGAGGTGGTCGGTCCCGAGGAGCTCCGCGCCGCGTTCACCACCCTCGCCGAGCGCTACACCGCGGCGGCAGGATGACCGGGTGCATCACGTGACCGACGACGAACTCCGCGCCCGGCTCGCCCTCCGGCACGTGGAGGCGTCGTGAAGGCGTCGTGGATGGCTTAGCGGTGGGGGCTTTTTAGTGATTAGGCCGGAAGTTAGCGATTTCATCGCCCTAGGAGTTCTTCCATCGGAGGATCTCCAGCCTGATGATGTTCTGGAGATGGCTGTCAGGCATGCCGGAGAACTTCTGGATCGTATTGGGCGGCCAGTGTCCGATGAGGAAGCCGGCGCATTGGCCGAATGCTTCGGCAGTGATGAATGTTTTGGATTGGCGCATACGTTGCGACACACTATCGAGACTGCTCCGAGCGGCGGGGCTGAGGGCGTGAGGCGTTGGCAGGACAGGATGCTGGGCAACTGACAGATGCGGTTCGTCGGTCCGGCCGAGTTCGGCCGCATCCCCATCCATGAAACTGTCCGGCTTCACGCCGAACACTGCGCCCCTGTTCTACCGGATAGCCCCGCCAGAACTGCCTGGCGGCCGTCAACGTCGATGGCGTACTCGGGCTCGGCGGGCGTCAACGTGTGCTCCTCGGCTCGCGGGTGGAGAAGCCGTTCTGAGGTGAGGGCGTCACGGAGTGTAGTCGGGAGTTGCGCAAAGTCCGCGTGATGGCGCCCGCCGTCGGCGACGACGTAGCGGGCGAGCACGTCTTGGCCGGAGACTTTGCCTTGCTCGATCTGGGAGACGCGGCCTTTGGCGACGCCTATGCGGTCGCCGACCTGCTGCTGCCTCAACCCTCAGCTGCGGCGGATCTCGGTGAGCCGGCGTGCGGCGACAGTCGCGAGCAGTTCCTGCTTGCCCGACTCGCCGAGTGATACGCCGTGGCGGCAGGATGACCGAGGTGCGCCAGCAGGTTGACGCGACCCATCGCACGGCGAGACCGGCGAGCTGGTCGCGCTACTCCGGCAGGTGGCCGAGGAGGAACCCGACCCGGAACGCCGCAAGGCCCTTGCCGCCCTACCGGAAACCCTGGGCTTCGTCGTCGCCGAATAACTCGGCTATCGCCGTTCCTGTGGTCAGCAGCGGAACCTGGGTAACCACCACGCCCGTCGGGGAGATCACGCTGGTCGGGCCGTACCCGATCCGGTCCTCGCCCCGGGTGCCGGTGACGTCGGAGGACACCAGCCACATCCCGGTCTCGCGGGCTCGCTCGATGCGCATCCGGTGGTGTTCGTCCTTCCACCGTTCCGCGGTGGGGCGGCGCATCATGTTCTGCGCCGAGACGAGCAGCATCCGTGCACCCTGGGCCGCGACGTGGGCGGCCGGCTCGGGGTGCTGGGTGTCGGAGCAGATGCTGATGCCGTACCGAATGCCGTTGATCTTGAATGTCGGGTATTCGGTGCCGGGGGTGAACACGGATTCGCCCGGCATCAGGCACGTCTTGCGATAGCGGCCTTCGAGCCGGCCTCGGGTCACGACGACGACGCTGTTGAAGTAGTCGCCGGCGTCCTCCTCGATCATGCCGAAGACGAGCGTCGGTCCGATGGGTTCGAGGCGCTTTCGTATGGTGGCGAACCGTGCCGATTCCAGGTTGATGGCGTGGTGGATCACGTGGGCGGGGTCGACGAGGTAGCCCTGGAGGAAGCACTCCGGGAACAGCAGCAGGTCGGCGTCGGTCCGCCGGGCGAAGTCCTCGATGTAGGTCAGGGCCGCTTCCGGGTCGCCGAGGATTTCCGGGGTCTGGCAGGCGGCTACGCGCAGGGTGGTCATTTGGCGGCGCATCGAGGGCAGCGGGTCGGGCAGGGTGTCAGTGCGGCGGCCTTGGCCAAGCCGCTGAGGTGCAGGATCGTCGCGACGGCCTCGTCGAAGGTGGTGGTTTCCTCAAGGACGTGTTCGCCGTCGGTGCCGAGCAGATCGCGGGGCTGGTGCCACTCGCGCATCTGATCCGCGGTCACCGGGATCGGCTCGGCACGGGTGTGGTGGCGCCGCACGGTCTCGTCGAACGACACGTCGAAGTAGAAGACAGCGCTCGGCCCGGTGTGTTCGGCGATGAGCCGGCGCAGGAGCGGGCCGTGGCTCTTCGCGTCCAGGATGCCTTCGAGGATCACGTGATAGCCGGCGTCGAGAGCGGCTCGCACGGTCCCGGTGATGAAGGCCGGTGCCACCGGGTTGCCGCCGTGCTCGCGGAGGATCACCCGCCGGAGGTAGTCCTGCTCGACGAGGGCACACCCCCGCCCGAACCGCCGCCGCACCTCCCGCGCGGTGGTGGTCTTCCCCGACCCCGAGTTCCCCCGGATCACCACAAGCGTCGGCTGACCTTCACTGATGCCGCCCACGAGCCCTCCCGCCAAATTTTCGTCCGACCCTCCGCGTCCAGCCTGAACGACCACGCCCCGAAAAGCGCCCCACCAGCCCGGGTGCGCCGCACCCCGCAGCCGGCTCGCGCTCACGGTCGCATTCGCCGGCGCCACGCGACCACATGCGCGAGCCGGCCGGGAGTGGCTTGTGCTCGTGGTCGTGTTTGCGGCCGCTGCGCGACCGTAAGCGCGAGCCGGCCGGTGCGCGAGGTGTGATCCGGCATGGTCGACCTTGTTGACGTGGGGCGAGCCGTCGCTTGGACGCGTTATCCAGGGCCGATAACGCGTCTGGACTACGGCTCGCACCTCTAAGCCGTAGTCCAGACGCGTTATGAGGGTCCGATTACCTCGCTGCGCTACGGCTCGGTTCGGAGACCGGCTCCCGCCAGCACCGCCGCACCGAAATTCGACACGCGCGCTGGAAACGGTCCGTGCGTGTGAAGGCGGGGTTCGATACGCACCCGAACTCGGCACGCGGCGAGTGGTCGCATCCCGCGCGCTAGCTGGGATCTTGCGGAAGTGGCTGTGGCCGCCGGGAGACCCCGGCGGCCACAGCCATGAAGAGAGCGAACGTCAGGCGTTGGTGCGGTGCAGCACGTGGATCTCGTCGGGCTCGGGCGGGAGGTCGCTCACGCCCGCCTCGACGGCTTCCTCGTGGCGCTTGTGGGCGGCCGGCAGCAGCAGCGCCGCCACCACGGCCAGCACCGCGACACCCGCGCACACCCAGAACCCGTTGGTGAAGGCAGCGTCCGTCGGCAGGCCCTGCGGGGTGGTGTTCGAGGTGATCACGGCGGCCACGACCGCGGTGCCGATGCTGCTGCCGATGGTGCGGGCGATGGTGTTCACGCTCGTCGCCTCACCGGTCTGGGCGGCCGGGACGGCCTCGATGATGGCGTTGGACATCGCCGCGAAGGCGAAGCCGATGCCGGCACCGGTCAGAACGCCGGACCCGAGGACCTGCCAGATGGCGCCGTGGCCCAGGGCGGGCAGCGTGAACGCGGCGACCACGAAGACGGCGCCGAGGAACATCGGGAGCTTCGGGCCGTACTTGCGGGTCAGGATGCCGGCGATCGGGCCGAAGATGACCATCATGACGACGGTCGGCAGCAGGAACAGGCCGGCCTGGGAGACCGACTTGCCGAAGCCGTACCCGGTGGCCTCCGGCAGCTGGAGCAGCGTCGGGACCAGCAGGAACGTGCCGAACATGGCGAAGCCGAGGATCAGGGCGACCAGGTCGGTGGCCCAGACGCCGCGGATCTTCATGAGCTTCATGTCGATCAGCGGCTCCTTGACGCGGAGCTCGACGAGGACGAAGACGATCAGGCCGACGACGCCGAGGGCGAGCAGGCCGATGGCCTTGGCCTCGCCCCAGCCCCACGACTGGCCCTTGCTGATCGCGAGCAGCAGCGCGACGAGCGACACGGACAGGATCGAGGCGCCGATGACGTCGAGCTTGCCGGGGGTGCGTACCGGGGATTCCTTCATTCCGAAGATCGCGCCGATCAGGGCGATGACGACCAGGACCAGCGGCAGCCAGAAGAGCCAGTGCCAGGAGAGGTGCTCGACGATCGGGCCGGCGGCCACGATGCCGATGCCGGCGCCGACACCGAAGATCGCGGAGATCAGGCCGACCGTGGTGGCGACCTTCTCGCGGGGGAGTTCGTCACGGACCATGCCGATCGACAGCGGGAGGATCGCGCCCGCCGCGCCCTGCAGGATGCGTCCGACGATCAGCACCGCCAGGTTCGGCGCCAGGGCGGCGACTACCGTGCCGGCGGCGAGGATTGCCAGGACGCCGATCAGCACCTTGCGCTTGCCGGCGATGTCACCGAGCCGGCCGAGGATCGGCGTGAGCACCGACGCCGAGAGCAGGTACGACGTGACGACCCAGCTGACGTCGCTGGTCGACGCGTTCAGCTCGTGGCCGATCGTGGAGAGCGCGGGGGAGACGAGGGACTGGAGCACCGCGAACGCCAGGCCGCCGAGTGCCAGGTAGAGCACCAGCAGGTTGCCGCCCGTACCCCGGCCTTCGGTCTTCGCGGATCCGGAGGATCCGGTCTCTTCGATGGATTGGGTCATGGTGTCCTCGGATGCTAGAAGTAAACGCTTGCTGACTTATTATCGGCAGCTCAGGCCGTTAGTAAACGGTTGTTTACGTCACACTCCGTCGGGTGACGGCGTGATTGCGGCCGCGATCGAGGGGAGAGGGTCACGTGACCACGAGTGGGGCGCTGCCGCGGCGCCGCCGCGACGCTGCGCAGACCCGGCTGGACCTGCTCGACGTGGCGCGCCGCCGGTTCGCGCACGACGGGTACGCGGCCACGACGGTCCGTCACATCGCCGACGAGGCGGGCGTCAACGTGGCACTGATCAGCCGCTATTTCACGTCGAAGGAAGGCCTGTTCCAGGCGTGCCTGACCGACGCGGTCACCGACGTCGGCCGCGGCACCGACGACCTCGGCCACGGTGAGATCGCGGCCCGCCTGGCCCGCCGGCTCAGCGACACACCCGGAAAAATAGAGCCCGGCGAGAATCGGTTGCGGGACGGGCTGCTCCTGCTCGTCCGGACCTCCGGCGACGAGCGCATCGACGACCTGCGCCGCGACTTCCTGCGCGCCCTGAGCGAGAAGGTCGCGGTGAAGACCGGCAACACGATCGACGAGTCCACGCTGCTGCGCGCCCAGATCCTGCTCGCCGCGGTTCTCGGCATGGTGCTGCTGCGGTCCACTCTCGGCATTCAGCCACTGAGTGCGGCCGGCGAGGACGAGCTGCGGCAGCCGCTCGCCGACCTCATCGACGCGCTGCTGGGAACGCGAGGGCACGACAGGCGCTAGCCGGCCATCACCCGGACATCGTGCATCGTGCCGGACATCATGTGCAGCCGTTGCGTGGACACATGGCGGCGCAGCAGCGGAAACTCGTCCCTCTCCTGGCGCGTCACATGGTCGAGCAGTGCCCGGTTCACCGCCGCGAGTCCGTCGTCGAAGCCGCGGCGTTCGAGTTCGGTGACGGTCCGTTCGAGCTCCGCCCCCTGTGCCTGGCAGGCGCGGGCGATGGCGTCGCCGGCCGGCCCGCTGTTGCGCACGGCCGGATGAGCCACTGCGGACTCACCGAGTTGGTGCAGGTGGACGGCGTGTCGTAAGGCGGCGAGCGCGCCCCGTTTCTGGTCGCGGACGTCGTCGCACAGCTGCCGGATCCGCAGATGTTCGGCGCGCAGGACGTCGACGATGTCGGGCGAGACGATTGTCTGAAACGCTTCCATGGCGGGCCCTCGGCGTGGATGGCGGCGCCGGGGTCCGGGGCGATGACAAGCACGACAGTACGCGGCCGGGAAGCATCCGGGAGGGCCGCCTATGCAAAACCTGTGACCTGTGGTTAGCCTAACCTAATCACCGAGTCGACCTTGAATGGAAAACCCGCATATGCAGACCTGGCGTTCAGTACTGGCCGTCGCGACTCTGGGCGCTGTGCTCGCCGGGTGCGGCAGCAACGACGCCCCCGCCGACGAAACCGCCGCCGCCTCCGGGCCGTGGTCGTTCACCAGTGGAAACGGCGACGTCGTCAAGGCCGACAAGACCCCGAGCCGGATCATCGCGCACGCCGGCGAGGCCGCGGCGCTGATCTCGTTCGGCATCAAGCCGGTCGGCATCTACGCCGACGAGCCGGTCAAGACCGACCTGAACCTCAAGGACCTCGACCTCACCGGGATCACCATCCTCGGCGAGGAGTGGGGCAAGATCGACGTCGAGAAGGCGGCCTCCCTCGCCCCGGATCTGATCGTCGGCGACTGGTGGCCGGCCGAGAAGGCGTACAGCGGCCTGGAAGAGGGAGTGGACGAGAAGAGCAAGAAGCTCGCTGAGCTCGCGCCCATCGTGGGTGTCTCCCAGGGTGAGTCGATCGTCGACCTGGCGGAAGGCTACGAAGCGCTCGCCACGAGCCTCGGTGCCAAGGTGGACGACCCGCAGATCGCGGCGAACAAGAAGCGTTTCGAGACCGCGGTGACCGCGTTCAAGGCCGCGACCGCCGCGAAGCCGAACTTGACCGCCGCGGGCATGTCGCCCACCGACGAGAAGGTGTACGTCGCCAACCCGAAGTACGCCCCCGAGCTGCTCGACTTCCAGCGCTGGGGCCTCAAGGTCCTCGACCCGGCCGCACCCGACAAGGACTTCCCGTACTGGGAGACGCTGAGCTGGGAGAACGCCGACAAGTACCAGCCCGACCTGATCCTGTGGGACGGTCGCGCGTACAAGGACACGCTCAACGCCGAGTTCGGCAAGAAGCAGCCGACCTGGTTCGAGATCAAGGCCGCCAAGGCCGGAGCCGTCACGGCGTGGCCGGCGTACTGGCTGCACACCTACGGCGACTTCGCGACCGAGCTGGAGAAGCTGACCACCGCGATCAACGGCGCTGATGAGAACATCGGCAACTAACCGAGCCTCCGGGCTCGTCCTGCTCGTCGCTCTGCTCGCCGTCGTCGCGTTCCTCAGCGTCACCCAGGGATCCCGGTCGATCGACCTCACGGATGTCCTGCGGGCGCTGGGGAATCTCGGCGACGACGGTACGATCACCAGCACGGTCACCCTCGAACTGCGGGTTCCGCGTACGCTCGTCGGGATTCTCGCCGGCGCCGCCCTCGGCGTCGCCGGCGCGATCCTGCAGGGCGTGACCCGCAACCCCCTCGCCGACGCGGGCATCATGGGCATCAACTCCGGCGCGGCCGCGTGTGTCGTCTTCGCCATCACGGTGCTCGGGATCCAGGGCGTGAGTTACTACGTCTGGTTCGCGTTCGGCGGGGCGATCATTGCCACGTTCCTGGTCTACACCATCGCGTCGATGGGCCGCGAAGGCGCCACACCGGTCAAGCTGGCCCTGGCCGGCGCGGCCGTGACCGCCGGGCTCACCTCGGTGACCTCGGCGATCGTGATGACCAACATCGACGCCCTGAACGAGCTGCGGTTCTGGCAGGTCGGCTCGCTCGCCGGCCGGTACACGCCGATCCTCGTCGGTGTCGCCCCGTTCATCCTGCTCGGACTCGTCGCGTCGCTCGGTCTGGGCCGGGTCCTCAACGGGCTCGCGCTCGGCGAGGACACCGCCCGCGGCCTCGGCCAGCGGGTCGGGCTGACCCGGGCCGCCGCGTTCGGCGTCGTCGCGATCCTGGCCGGCGCCGCCACCGCCGCCTGCGGGCCGATCGTCTTCATCGGCCTGGTCGTGCCGCACCTGGCACGGTTCATCTGCGGGCCCGACTACCGGTGGATTCTGCCGTACTCGATGCTGCTCGCCCCGATCGTGCTGCTGCTCGCCGACGTGCTCGGCCGGATCGCCGGCGCACCCGGCGAACTCCAGGTCGGCGTGGTCCTCGCCGTACTGTGCGCGCCGGTGTTCGTGGGCATCGTCCGATACGCCAGGCTGGTGGAGGCATGACCCTGACGCTTGTCGCGGTGAAGGCGACCCATCGCCGCCGGACCGTCCGCTCGCTCGCCGTGACCATTGCACTGGCCTGCGTGGTCGCCGCCCTGTTCGTGGTGACCATGATGGTCGGCAGCTTCCGGCTGACCGCCCTCCAGGTGATCACCTCGGTGCTGCACCTGGAAGCCAACCCCGGCGTCGACTTCGTGGTGCGCGGCCTGCGCCTGCCGACCGCCACGGCCGGCCTCACCGTCGGCCTCGCCCTCGGCGCCTCCGGAACGATCTTCCAGCAGCTGCTGCGCAACCCGCTCGCCTCACCGGACTTCGTCGGCGTCACCTCCGGCGCGAGCCTCGCCGCCGCCGGCGGCATCGTGTTCCTGCAGGCCGCCGGGCTCGTCGTCTGCGCGTTCGCCCTCGGCGGCGCCCTCCTCGCCGCGTTGCTGATGTACGTGCTCGCCTGGCGCGACGGCGTCAGCGGGTACCGCTTCATCCTGATCGGCATCGGCGTCGCCGCGTTCTTCGACGGCCTCGTCGGATATGTCCTCAGCCGCGCCCGCCTGACCGAGGCACGCCAGGCCATGCACTGGCTCACCGGCTCCGTGGGTCAGGCCAGCGATCAAGAACTTCAGATCCTTCTGTACGCCTTACCGGCGCTGCTGTTGCTCGCCATCGGACTGCAACGACACCTCAGAGCACTCGAGCTGGGCGATGACACGGCACGGGCCTTGGGTACGCGTACCGAACTGAGCCGCGCCGCCCTGCTCGGCACCGCGGTCCTGCTCGTGGCCCTCGCCGTGGCCGTGGCCGGCCCGGTCGTCTTCGTGGCCCTGGTCGCCGGCCCGGTCGCGAACCGCCTGCTCGGCCCGGCCACCGGCGGCATCCTGGCGGCCGCGCTGGTCGGCGCGGCACTGCTGCTCACCGCTGATCTCGTCGCCGTCCATCTGCTCCCGGTCTCGCTGCCCACCGGCGTGGTCACCGGGGCGGTCGGCGCGCCCTACCTGCTGTGGCTGCTCGCCACCACGAACCGGAAGGGAGCCGGAGGGTGACACGGCTCAACGCCCGAGACCTGACCCTCGGATACGACGACCGACCGGTCGTGCACGACCTTTCCCTCGACGTGCTCGACGGCAAGGTGACCGCCATCGTCGGCGCCAACGCCTGCGGCAAGTCCACGCTGCTCCGCGGCCTGGCCCGGCTGCTGAAACCCCGCGGTGGCGCCGTCCATCTCGACGGCAAGGCGCTCACCGAGATGAGCACCGTCGACGTGGCCAAGGTGCTGGGCCTGCTGCCGCAGTCCCCTCTGGCGCCGGACGGTGTCACGGTCGCCGACCTGGTGTCGCGGGGACGTTATCCGCATCAGGGCTGGTTCCGGCGCTGGACCGACGACGACCACGCGGCAGTGGCGTCCGCGCTGGAGGCGACCGGGACGGCCGATCTGGCGTCGCGGCCGCTCGCGCAGTTGTCCGGCGGCCAGCGCCAGCGGGTGTGGGTGGCGATGGCCCTCGCCCAGGACACCGACCTGCTGCTGCTCGACGAGCCGACGACGTTCCTGGACATCAACCACCAGGTCGAGCTGCTCCGGTTGCTGCGCACGCTGAACGAGGAGTCCGGCAAGACGATCGTCGCGGTCCTGCACGACCTGAACCTGGCCAGCCGCTTCTGCGACCACATCATCGCGATGTCCGGCGGCGCGATCGTGGCCGAGGGCCCGCCGTCCGAGGTCATCACTGCCGAACTGGTCGAGAAGGTCTTCGGCCTGACCTGCGTCATAATCCCCGACCCGATAGCCGGCACCCCCATAGTCGTCCCCGCCTGACCCGAAGCGACCCAGCCACAACCGCGCGGGCCCAACGGGTGTGTCGATTTCGGGTCCGATCCGCGCCCAAACTCGACACGCGCTCCGCGGTTTGCTGGCTTGTGTCGAATTTGGGTGCGGTCCGCGCCTTAACTCGACACGGAGTCTGGGGTTCGCTGGGTGCGGGTGGGTCACTTGCTGGGGGCGGCGGGGGCGGGGGTGGGGACTCGCGGGGCTTTGGGCGTACCCGAGGGGGTTGAAGGGAAGCGCGAGCTGACCGCCTGGCCCAGGAGGATGCCGGCGAAGACCAGCGTGAGGCCCAGCAGCTGGCGGGGGCTGAGGGTTTCGCCGGCCAGGACCACGCCGAGCAGGACGCCGGTGACCGGGTTGAGGAGGCCGATGAGGCCTACCGTGCCGGCGGTCAGGTGGCGCAGGCCGGTGAACCACGCCGCGAACGCCAGGGCTGTCGCGACGACCGTGACGTAGGTGAAGGCGGCGAACTCCTGCCCGCTGACCCGCGGCGGTGTGCCCTCGACGGCGACGGCGGCGATGGTCAGCATCAGGCCGCCGGCGATCAGTTGCCACGAGGTCAGGGAGAAGACGTCGGTGCCGGCGCTCCATTTTTTCGCCAGGATGTAGCCGAACGACGACATCACCATGGCCGACACCGAGGCGAGGACGCCTGTCGCGTTGACGGCCACCGGACCGGTGAACAGCATGAGGCTGACGCCTGCGATGCCGATCGCGGCTCCGGCCAGGTGGGCCGGTCGCGGTTTCTCGCGCAGCGCGCTCCAGGCGAAGAGCATGAGTACGACCGGAGAAAGCGCCATGATCGTCGACGCGATGCTGGTCGGCAGGGTCTGCGCGGCCAGATAGATGAGGGCGAAGAACGCGCCCATGTTGAGGGTGCCGAGGACCAGCGATTTCCACCACCAGGATCCGCGGGGGAGCCGGCGGTTGATCAGCAGGAGCAGCAGGCCGGCCGGGAGGGCTCGCAGGGCCGCGCCGTACAGCGGGTGGTCGGCGGGCAGGAACTGGTGCGTGACGTAGTACGTCGTGCCCCAGGTGATCGGCGCCAGCGCGGTGATCAGCGTCCAGCGCAGTTTAGCTTCCATGGAAGACAATGTAGCTTCCCGGGAAGATATATAGTCAGGGCTGTGACCGAGAACCTTGACCACGTCGGCCGGATCCAGCGTGAGTGGGCCCGGGAGCGGCCGGACCTCGACGTGTCGCCACAGGGCGTCATCGGGCGGCTGCACCGGGTCGCCGCCCATCTCACCGAGCAGCTGTGCGTGGTCTACCGGCGGTACGGGCTCGGCGAGGGGGAGTTCGACGTCCTCGCCGCTCTGCGGCGTGCGGGGGAGCCCTTCGAACGCGCGCCGGGAGAGCTGGCGGTGTTCACCATGGTCACCACCGGGGCGATGAGCAAACGGATCGACAGGCTGGAGCGCGACGGGCTGGTCACCCGCCGGGTGAGCTCGACCGACGGGCGCGGGCGCGTGGTGGCCCTGACGACGGCCGGGCGCGAGCTGATCGACCAGGCGTTCGCCGAGCACATGCGCAACGAGAGGCGGCTCCTCGAGGAGTTGAAACCCGAGGAGGCCGCCCAGTTGGAAGCGTTGCTGACCACCTGGCTGGGGCGCTTCGAAGCGCCCCGATCAGGAGGCTGACAGGACGTCGACGATGAAGCGCAGCGCGCCGGCCGGCTGGCCGCCGGTCGGGTTGTCGCCGTACGCCAGGTCGGCCGGGATGTCGAGCTGGACCCGGCTGCCGACCTTGACCCCGATCAGGCCCTGGTCCCAGCCCTGGATGACGCCGCCGCTGCCGATCTGGAAGCTGAACGCCTCCGAGCGGCTCCAGGACGAGTCGAACTCCTTGCCGTCGGCGTAGGTGACGCCCACGTAGTTCACGTTGATCGTCTGGCCGGACTCGACCGCCGCGCCCTTGCCCTCGATGAGGGTCTTCGTCGTGAGCTTGCTGAGCGTGCCGGAGCCCTTTGTCGCGGCCGGCTTCGTGCTCAGGGCCGGGTCGGCGCCGTCCGGCACCGGCGGGAACGCCGCGGCCGGCTCGGTCGCGGCGGGCTCGGTCGCAGTGGGAGCGGCGGCGGCCTCCGCGCTCGCGGCGGCCGGGGCCACCGTCGAGTTCGACGACGTGTTGCTGATCCACGCGATCAGCCCGACGACGAGAGCCAGCACGACCACCGCGGAGCCGACCACGGTCAGCGTCTGGTTTCGTTTCTGCCGGGCCTGGGCGCGCGCCTTGTTGGCCTTGGCCTCGGCGCGTTTCTCGGCCTTCGTCTTGAGCGGCTGGCTGAGGGCGCTGTTGCGCAGCGGGCCGGCGGCAGGACGCTTGGTGGCCGCGCTGCTGCGGCTGGTCACGGGATCGGGCACCGTCCGACAATACGACACGCGGGCCCGATTCGCCTTCACCCGTTTATCGACGCCAGGTCCGGGTTTTGGTCTTCGTGACGTTGCCTGCCTTGTCGTACACACGGATCTGGACCTTGATCTTCTTCCCGTACTTCTTGGTCTTGACGGAGAAGGTGTACGGCCCCTTGGCGTCCTTCGCGACGACCTTGCCGTTGATCAGCAGTTCGACCCGGTTGATGCCGTTGCGGTCGGTGGCGGAAACCGCGATCTTGACAGTTCCCTTGACCTTCGCGCCGCCGGCCGGGGCTTTGGTGATCTTCGCCTTCGGCTTGGTGTTGTCCACGACGACGACCCGTCTGGCCGTGGTCGTGTTGCCGAGCCGGTCGGTGAGCGTCCAGGTCAGCGTGCGCAGGCCGTCCTTACCGGCCGAGGCCTGGATCGTGTATGGCGGCGTGGTCACGGTGTAGGCGTCCAGCAGGTACGCCTCACGGATGCCGGACGGGTCGGCGCCCTGCACCGTGGTGCGGATCGTGCCACCGCGCACGAGGGCCCGGTTGCCCGGCGTGATCGCGGTGATCGCCGGTCCGGTGTTGTCGATGGCGATGCGGCGGGTGATGGTCGCCCGATGGCCGAGCGTGTCGTAGGCGCGGACCTGGAGCACGGCCGTCCGGTTCTGGCCCCGGGTGTCCCAGTCGAAGAAGGGAGCCGGGTACGAGCCGTCCTCCGGAGTGCGGTTCGTCGACCGCAGCGTTCCGTCCACCCACCATTCGACCCGGTCGAGCGGGGAAGGGCCGTAGACCCCGGCGGTCAGCCGGGACCGGCCGCTGATCCGGCCGTCCACGACGCTGCCGTCCGGTTGCCGCGGGAATTCAAGCCGGGAGATGGCCGGTCCGGTGTTGTCGATGGCGTAGAAGCCGGAGATGAGGGCGACGTTTCCCACCTTGTCGGTGAGTTGGAACTGCACCCAGGCCCCACCGTCGCGTCCGGCCGTGTCCCACGTCATCGTCCAGGGGGCGGCCGTGGCCGAGGCCACCTCGCGCCCGGTCGCGTAATCCCAGAGGGAGATCCGCGCGAGGTCGCTGGAGACGCCGGTCGCGGTGAAGGTGGTTACGCCGCCGATGAACGACTCCAGCGGTGGCGAGACGGTGGCCAGCGGGTTCTGGGTGTCGACGCGGACCCGGCTGGTGGCCTCGCCGTGGTTTCCGGCCGCGTCGAAGGCCCGGACCGTGACGTCCGCGTCGGTGCCGTGCAGCTTGGCCGGCACCGTCAGGTAGACGCCCTGGTTCTGCTTGCCGTCCGAGTAGGTGCGGACGACGACGCCGTTCAGCAGCAGGTCGACCTTGGTGACGCCGGAGTCGTCGGTCCAGATCGGGTGGAGGCGCTGACCCCGTCCGACGGACTGGCCGTCGGAGAGACCGGTGGAGGTCACGACCGGAGGTGTGATGTCGTCCGGCGCCGCGGCGACCGATGGACCGAGCAGCGATACCGCCGCGAGAAGATGAAGCGAACCCATGATGTAGCCCCCGTGTCGTGAATGCCGCCCGAGGATACGGCCCTTGATCATCTTCTGTCGATCCCGCGGCCGCGCGGCGTCGTCCTGGCCGATAGGCGCCGCTCGATCGCGTCCATGGGACGATCTTGTGATGGTCTCCTATATCGATCACACCAACGTGGACTGCACCGACGCGTACGCCCTGTCCCGGTGGTGGCAGGGCGTTCTGGATTACCGGGAGGACCCGGAGGACCCGAACGAGCCGGGTCACGAGGAGTGCCTGATCTTCTCCGCGGACGGGCGGCACCGGCTGCTCTTCGTCGAGGTGCCGGACGCGAAGCAGGGCAAGAACCGGCTCCACTTCGACCTGCGCCCCGCCGACGGCACCCGGGACGAGGAGCTGGCGCGGATCATCGAGCTGGGCGCGACCGTGGTGGACGACCGGCGCAAGCCGGATGGAGCGGGGTGGGCGGTGCTCGCCGACCCGGAGGGCAACGAGTTCTGCATCATGCGCGGCAAGGCCGAGGCCGCCCTCTAACGGCCCGGGACCAGGCGCCGATCGTCGCCGGGCCGGTCGGTCAGCTCGCCCACCGGGATCTGCAGGACCCGGGCGAGCGACTCCCGGGTGGCCCGGCGGTCCAGCGGCGCGAGCCCGTTCTCGATCTGTGCGATGTATCCCTGGGTGTAACCGGCGAGTTCGCCGAGGACGCGCTGGGTGAGCCCCCGGCGGAGCCGCCAGCGCCGCAGCCGGGCGCCTACCTCGTCACCGTCCATCAGGGTCTCTCCGGTCATCGGCCCGCGAAGTACGGCGTCTGCTTGTCCCGGAAGGCCGTCACCGCGGACTGGAAGTCCTCGCTGCCCAGCAGCGCCGACTGGCCGATCAGCTCGCGCTCCAGGCTGTCCTCCAGGCCGCCCAGCGTCGCCGCGTTGACCGCCCGTTTGGCGGCGGCGAGGGCGAGTGGAGCGGCCCGGGACAGCCGGGTGGCGAGCTCGTCCACGGCGCCGGCGAGTTCCGGCGGCTCGACGACCTGGTGGATCAGGCCCCAATCGGCGGCGAGAGCCGCGGGCAGGCGTTCGCCCAGCAGCGCCAGGCGCAGGGCTCGGGCGCGGCCGATGTTCGCCGGGACGAGCAGGGTCGCGCCGCCGTCCGGCATCAGGCCGATGTTGACGAAGGCGAGCTGGAAGAACGCGGTCGTCGAGGCCAGCACCAGGTCGCAGGCCAGGGCGATGGACGCGCCCACTCCGGCGGCCGGGCCCTGCACGGCGGCGACGACCGGCTGCGGGAGGGTGCCCAGGCAGCGGATCAGCCGGTTCGCGGCCTGCAGGGTCGCTTCCGGTGGCAGGTCGGAGACGGCCGTGAGATCGGCGCCGGAGCTGAACGCCCGGCCTGCCCCGGCGAGCACGATCACCCGGACCGACGGGTCCTCGGCGGTCTCGGTGAGCAGCTCGGTCAGGTCGTCGAGGACGGCCGGGGTCACGGCGTTGAGCACGTGCGGCCGGTTGAAGGTCAGACGCAGGACCGGCCCGTCCCGGTGGCAGCTGATGTCACTCATGCGACCAGCTCGCTCAGGCGCCGCGAGATGATCGAAGACGCCTCCGCGATGATGCGGTCCACCAGGACGGCACACGTCGGGATGTCGTTGATCAACCCCTGCACCATGCCCACGGTCCAGATCCCGGCGTCCAGGTCGCCGTCCTCGAAGACCTTGCGGCCCCGGGACCCGGCGACCAGCGGTGCGATGTCCGGGAAGGTACCGCCGCCCTGCAGGATCTCCACGACGTCCCGGCTGACCGCGTTGCCGGCCACCCGGGCGGTGTTGCGCAGCTGCCGGAAGATCAGCTGGGTGCCGCGTTCGTCGCCGTCGACGATGGCCTGCTTGACCTTGTCGTGGATCGGGGACTCGACGGTGCACATGAACCGGCTGCCCATGTTGATGCCGTCCGCGCCGAGCGCCAGGGCCGCGACCAGGCCGCGGGCGTCGGCGAATCCGCCGGAGGCGAGGACCGGGATGCTGAGCCGGTCGGTCGCGGCCGGGATCAGGACCAGGCCGGGGATGTCGTCCTCACCCGGATGGCCGGCGCACTCGAACCCGTCGATGCTGACCGCGTCGACGCCGACGGCCTCGGCTTTCCGGGCGTGCCGGACACTCGTACATTTGTGAATGATCTTGATGTTGTTGGCGCGGAACATCTCCATGTGGGGTTCCGGGTTGGAGCCGGCGGTCTCCACGATGGTGACGCCGGAGTCGACGATGACCCGGCGGTATTCGTCGTAGGGCGGCGGCGTGATCGCGGGCAGGATCGTCAGGTTGACGCCGAACGGCTGGTCGGTGAGTTTGCGGCAGCGCTCGATCTCGGTCGCCAGAGCGGCGGGCGTGGGCTGGGTCAACGCGGTGATCATGCCGAGGCCGCCGGCCTGGGAGACGGCGGCGGCGAGTTCGGCGCGGCCGACCCACTGCATGCCGCCCTGCACGATGGGGTGGCGGATCCCGAAGGCCTCGGTGAAACGCGTCTTCAAAGCGCTCATCGCGGTGCCATCCGGATCGCGCCGTCGAGCCGGATCGTCTCGCCGTTGATCATCGGGTTGCCGACGATGAAGTTGACGAGATCGGCGTACTCGGAGGGTTTGCCCAGCCGCGCCGGGTGCGGGACCTGCGCGCCGAGCGAGAGTCGCGCCTCCTCGGGCAACCCTCCCAGCAGCGGTGTCTCGAACAGCCCCGGCGCGATGGTGACGACCCGGATCAGCGACGAGGCGAGTTCGCGGGCGATCGGGAGGGTCATGCCGACGATGCCGCCTTTGGAGGCGGAGTAGGCCGCCTGGCCGATCTGGCCCTCGAAAGCGGCGACCGAGGCGGTGTTGACGATGACGCCGCGTTCGCCGTCGACGGGAGTGGCATCGGCCAGCAGCGCGGCTGCCAGCCGGATCACGTTGAAACTGCCGATCAGATTGACCTCGACGGTCCGGCGGAACAGATCGAGGGGGAACGGCCCGTTCTTGCCGCGCACCCGGGCCGGCGTGCCGATGCCGGCGCAGTTCACCACGACCCGCAGTTGCCCCAGCCCGGCGGCGAGTTCGAGCGCGGCACTCACCGACTCCTCGCTGGTCACGTCGCCGGCGTGGAAGTGAAAACCGAGTGCTTTGCCGTCGGAGGACGGCAGGTCGACGATCACCACCTGAGCGCCGGTCGCGGCGAGGGCCCGGGCGGTGGCGAGGCCGAGACCGGAGGCGCCGCCGGTGACAAGGGCGACGTCGTGCTGACTGAGTCTCACAGAGATCCCCTTCGAAGTCTGGACGACCCCGAGTCTCACCCGTCAACGCGGAAACAGTCAAGACTGTCTGTTTCAGGAAAGCAGCACATGCCGCGCGATCTCTTTCCAGTGCTCCAGCAACGGCTCCGACCCCGGATCACGGGCGTCGAACGCATAACTCAGCGCCGTCCCCCGCATGCTCGTGAACAGCACCGGCCGCACCGGCAGATACAGCGGCCGCCCCACCAGGTCCGGCCCGAACAGGTCATCCATCCGCGTCCAGATCGCCCGGCCCAGGCGTTTCTCGGCCGGCCGGATCGCCTCGGCCAGGGCCGGTTCGGTACGCGCGGCGACCCACAACTCGGTAGCCGCCCAGAAACTGGGCTCCTGAAACGTCGCCCACAATACGTCCACCACCACGGCGATCCGCTCACCCGGCCCGCGGGCGTCAGCGATCTGCTCGGTCAGCCCGACCGGCACCGGCTGCTCCAGCTGCGCCGCGAAGATGTGGTGTGCCGCCGCGACCAGCAGCTCCTCCTTGGACGGGAACTGATGCAGCATCCGGCCCCGTGACATCCCGGCCTCGGCCTGGATGGAGATCGTGCTGGTCCGGGCGTACCCGTCACGCAGCAGGCAGGTGACCGCGGCGTCGAGGATCCGGGACCGGGACTCCCGCGTGCGGTCGGCCCGGGAGCTGGTAATCGTCATGGACACAGACAATAACGGTCTACGCTGACTCCACAGCGGCCAGCGCGATCCGGACGTAATCCGCCGCGGTCTCCTCGGCTTTCTTCGGGCCGCTCGGGTCGAACCAGCCGGCCACCCCCTGGCACATCGCGAGGATCGCGCGCCCGCAGACCGCCGGCGCCGGGGTCCGGAAGACACCGGCACGGCACCCGGAGACGATCGCGTCGCGCAGCAGCCCCTCGATCCGATCGCGGTGCTCCACGTACCGCGCCAGGTTCGCCGGGCTCAGCGACCGGCGTTCCGAGTCGAGAAACGCCAGGTCACGGTGGTGGGCCATGTAGAGCACGATCGCCTCGACCGCGCCGCTGAGCCGGGCCACCGGATCGGGTCCGGCCTCGGCGACGGCGGCGTCGACATGCGCGGTCACCGTCGTCATGGCGTGGTCGAGCAGCGCCATCAGGATGGCCTGCTTGTTCTCGAAGTGGTAGTACAGCGCGGGCACGGTCACCCCGACCTCGGCGGCGATCTTGCGGACGCTGGTGGCGTCGTAACCGTGCCGGACGATCTGATCGAGCGACACCGCGAGAATCGGCGACAGATCGAGAGCGGGATAGTGCGTCCACTGCCTCAAGTAACCCTCCCTGGGAAAATCCTAGAGGGCGGCCATGCCACCGTCGACGATCAGGCTGGTCCCGGTCACATAGGACGACGCGGACGACGCCAGGAACAGCAGCGCCCCGTCGAGTTCGCCCTGTTCCCCGAACCGCGCGAGCATGCTGTTGCGCGCCACCATCTCGCGCAGCTGGGCATCGTCGTTCTCGGTCATCTCACTGGCGAAATAGCCGGGGCACAGAGCGTTGACCCGGATGCCCTTGCGCGCCGACCACTCCTGGGCCAGATCGCGGGTCAGCCCGAGCACGCCGGCCTTGCTCGCGGCATAGGCCGCTTGCGGGAACGGCGGCGCGATGTGCCCCAGCACGCTGGCGACATTGACGATCGACGAACCGTGCGGCATGTGCGGCGCGCAGGCCTGCGCCATCCAGAACGGCCCGCCCAGATTCACCCGCAGCACCGCCGCGAACCCCTCCGGAGTCTCCCGCGACGCGGGCACCGCATGCCCGATCCCGGCGTTGTTGATCAGCACGTCGACCCTGCCGAACTCGGACACGACCGCCGCCACCGCCGCCCGGCACTGCTCCGCGTCCCCGACGTCGGCAGCGTGGGTGATCACGCGCGTGCCTGCGGCCCGCAACTTCTCCGCGAGCTCCGCGAGTCTCCCGGCCCGGCGCGCGACGAGCGCCACGTCCGCGCCTGCGGCGGCGAGGGTACGCGCAAACCCCGCACCCAGCCCGGCACTGGCCCCGGTGACCAGGGCAACCTTCCCGTCCAGCCGGAAAGCGTTCAGGACATCCATCGACGACTCCTCTTGACGGTTCCCGATCCGCCCAGAATTCTAGTTAGCGCTCGCTAAGTCAATCTCGCTGAGAGGCACTGGTGATGACCGACCTGTACGAGCGGCGTTCCCTGTTCGACGACGAGCACGAGGCGTTCCGGGACAGCGTGAAAGCGTTCGTGGCCCGCGAGGTCGCCGCGAACGTGGACGACTGGGAGGAGGCCGCCGACATTCCGCGCGACATCTGGCTGCTGGCCGGCCAGCTCGGCTATCTCGGGCTGCCGGTGCCGGAGGACTGCGGCGGCAGCGCCATCACCGACTATCGCTTCCGGATGGCGATGATCGAGGAGACGGCCCGGGCCGGTGCCAACTCCCTGGCGGCCGGGTTCGCCGCGCAGACCGACGTCGTCCTGCCGTACTTCATCGACCTGGCCGCCGGTGAGCAGCGCAAACGCTGGCTGCCGAAGCTGGCCTCGGGCGAGTGGATCGGCGCGATCGCGATGACCGAGCCCGGTACCGGCTCCGACCTGAAGGGCATCCGCGCCACCGCGGTCCGCGACGGCGACGGCTGGCTGCTCAACGGCTCCAAGACCTTCATCACGAACGGCATCAACGCCGACCTGGTCATCGTGGTGGCCCGCACCGGCGAGGGCGCCTTCAGCCTGTTCGTCGTGGAGAACGGAACCACGGGGTTCACCCGGGGCCGCAAGCTGCGCAAACTCGGCCTGAAAGCACAGGACACCGCGGAACTGCACTTCGACGACGTACGCCTCGACGCCGGCGCGCTGCTGGGCGAGGAGGGCCGCGGCCTGCACGCGCTGATGTCCCACCTGCCCCTGGAACGGCTCAACATCGCCGTCACCGCGTGCGCCGGAGCCCGCGCCGCCCTCGCCTGGACGATCGATTACGTCCGGGACCGCCGGGCGTTCGGCAAGCAGCTCGCCGAGTTCCAGAACACCCAGTTCGCCGTCGCCGAGATGGTCACCGAACTGGAGGTCACCCAGGCGTACGTCGACGACGCGGTGCTGCGCTTCAACCGTGACGAGCTGTCCGCGGTGGACGCGGCGAAGGCCAAGTGGTGGGCCACCGAGATGCACAAACGCCTGGTGGACCGCTGCCTGCAACTGCACGGCGGGTACGGCTACATGCTCGAATATCCGATTGCCCGCGCGTACGCCGACACCCGGGTCACCACCATCTACGGCGGCACCACCGAGATCATGAAGCTGATCATCGCGCGTGACGTGCTGGAGACCCGGTGACCGCCGCGCTGGTGCGCCCGGAGAAGCTCGGCCCGGCGCTCGCCGCCGCGCTGCACGACAACGCCTGGCGGGACTTCCGGGCCGAGCTGATCGCCGGGGGCAAGTCCAACCTGACGTTCCGGCTCCGGTCCGCGGCCGGCGAGGTGATCCTGCGCCGCCCGCCGAGTGGTGAGCTGCGGCCCAGCGCCCACGACATGGGCCGGGAGTGCCGGGTGCAGCAGGCTCTCGCCGGTTCGGGCGTACCCGTGCCTGATGTTCTTCTCGCCGATCCCGAGGGTGACCTGCTCGGCGTGCCCAGCTACGTGATGTCCGCGGTAGCGGGCATCGTCGTGCGGGACGCGTTCCCACCCGGATTTTCCGTAGATTTCCGAGAGCTGTCCGGGAACCTCGTCGACACCCTCGCCGCAATCCACACCGTTGACATCGCGGCGGCCGGCCTGGGCGACTTCGGCCGGGCCGAGGGGTTTCTCGCCCGGCAGATCCGGCGCTGGAGCGCCCAGTGGCAGGCCGTCAAGAAGGAGGACGTCACCGCCGTCGACTGGCTGATCAGCAAGCTGACGGTCCCGCGGCACACCACCCGGGCCCTCGTGCACGGCGACTTCCGGCTGGACAACTGCGTGCTCGACGCCCGCCGGCCCGCCGTGATCAACGCGGTACTCGACTGGGAGATGTCCACCCTCGGCGACCCCCTGGCGGACCTGGCGTTGCTGCTCTTCTACTGGCGCGAACCGGGGGAGCAGCCCTGGAAACTCGCCCCGGCGATCACCGCGACGCCCGGTTTCCCCCGCCGGACCGAGATCGCCGAACGGTACGCCGCGACCACCGGCGCCGACCTGTCCGACCTGACGGTCTATCTGGCGTTCGCGCACCTCAAGTTCGCGGTCATCACCCAGGACACCATCGCCCGGGTCCGCGACGGCGCGATGGCCGGCCAGGACTTCGGCGACCTGAGCGGCGAGGTCGCGCGCATCGCCGCGGCCGGGCTCGACATCCTGGAGGATTGATCATGGACTTCGCTCCGAGCCGTCTCTCCGCCGACATGGTCGACGCGATGTGGCAGTTCATGCACGACCGGGTCTTCCCCGCCGAACCCGTCTGGAAGGCGCAACTCGCCGAACTCGGCCCGCACGCCACCCCGCCGGTCCTCGCCGACCTGAAACGCGACGCCCGGCACCGCGGCCTGTGGAACCTCTTCCTGCCCACCGTCTCCGGCCTCAGCAACCTCGAATACGCCCCGGTCGCCGAGGTCACCGGCTGGTCCCCGGTGATCGCGCCGGAAGCGATCAACTGCCAGGCGCCGGACACCGGCAACATGGAGCTTCTGCACCTGTTCGGCACACCGGAGCAGCGGAAACGCTGGCTCGAACCACTGCTTGCCGGAGATCTGCGCTCCGCCTACGCGATGACCGAACCGCAGGTGGCGTCCTCCGACGCCACCAACATCGAGACGTCGATCGTCCGCGACGGCGACGACTACGTGATCGACGGCGTCAAATGGTGGATCACCGGCGTCGCCGACGAACGTTGCCAGGTCTTCATCGTGATGGGCAAGACCAATCCGGAAGCGCCGCCCCACCAGCAGCAATCCATGATCATCGTGCCTCGGGACACCCCGGGCGTGGAGGTCGTCCGCTCGCTGCCGATCTTTGGCTACCAGGATCAACATGGGCACTGCGAGATCACATTCACTGCGGTACGCGTACCGGCCGCCAACCTGCTCGGCGAGGAGGGCGCCGGTTTCGCCCTGGCGCAGGCCCGCCTCGGACCCGGGCGGATCCACCACGCGATGCGGGCCATCGGGATGTCCGAGCGGGCGTTGTCGCTGCTGGTCGACCGGGCGCGGAGCCGCACCGCGTTCGGGACCGTCCTCGCTGATCAGGGTGTTGTGCAGCAGCTCATCGCCGACTCCCGGATTGAGATCGACCAGGTGCGGCTGCTCGTCGAGAAGACCGCCTGGCTGATCGATCACCACGGGGCCAAGGGTGCGCGTACCGAGATCGCCGCGATCAAGGTGGCCGCCCCGGCCGTCGCCACCCGGGTCATCGACCGCGCCATCGAGGTCTTCGGCGGCGCCGGCGTCAGCGACGACACCCCGCTCGCCTACTTCTACGCCTGGGCCCGCGTCCTGCGCATCGTCGACGGTCCCGACGCGGTTCACCGTCGCACGATCGCGCGACAGGAGTTCCAGCGCCCGAGACGATAACGTCAGTCCGGTGGAGACCACCGCGACCCTGTCCGGCCTGCTCGGCGTCCCGCCCGACCAGGTCACCGCCGCCCTGAGCGACATCGCCGGCACACCGATCGACCCCTCCACAATCACGATCAATCCCTTTCCGTACGCGTATGGCTCACCCACCACGGGCGGACTCTGGCGGGTGAGCGGCGACGGCTGGTCGATGTTCGTGAAACAGCTGCACCACGTCCGGCACTGGCCGGGTCTGGCACACATGCCGCCGCACATCGCCGCGACGTTCGCTGACGAGCTGCCCTGGCGTACCGAGACCGAACTGTGGGACCCGCGTATTCAGGCGTCACTGCCGGACGGGCTGCGCAGTCCGATTCTGCACAGACTTGTCGAGCTCGGCGACGACCGGATCGCGCTCTGGCAGGAGGACGTGGCCCAGAGCCCGGTCGGCTGGGACATCGATCGATACGCTCTGGCCGCGTACCGTCTGGGCTCGTGGAACGCGCGCTCGATGGCGCCGGAAGTCCTGGCGGTGAGCGATTTCCCGGCCGGTTTCGCCCTGCGGATGTACGCGGAGCGCGCGGTCACCTTCCGCGGTCTCGGGCCGCTGCGCAGCGACGAGCTGTGGGATCACCCGTGGCTGCGCGAGCACGGTGATCTCCGCGCTGACCTGCTCGAACTCGGGGCACGGATCCCGGAACTGCTGGACCGGCTGGACGGTTTCCCGCAGGCGCTGCCGCACGGCGACGCCAGTCCGCAGAACCTGCTCGTCCCGTCCGGCGGCGGCGCCGACTTCGTGGTGATCGACCTGTCGTTCCGCACACCGCACGCGCTCGGCTTCGACCTCGGTCAGCTGCTTGTCGGGCTGGTGCACGCCGGCGAGACCCCGGCGTCGAGCATGCCGGCGATCAGCGCGGCGATCGTCCCGGCGTACCTGGATGGTCTTGGTGTTGCGGGAGTGACCGGTCTTGATCAGGTGGTGCGGGAGGGGTTCGCCACCTCGGTCCTGCTGCGCAGCGGGTTCGACGGGTTCCTCTACGACGTGGTGGGCGACGACGGCTCCCGGCACGCCTTCGACGAGCGGGTCGCGATGGCGCGATTCCTGCTGGAGCAGTACCGCACGCTCAAGTCGCTCGGATAAATGCCGACTTTGCGGGTAATGGAAACCACCGCTGTCGCGCATCCCGCCCGCCCTGACGCGATCGCCGACCCGGTCCGGCTGGCCGCCGTGGCCGGTACCGGGCTGATCGACGGCGTGCCGTCGCCGGTCCTCGACGAGATCACCGCGCTCACGATGCGCCTGCTCGACGTCCGTGTGGCGCTGCTGAACCTGGTGGACGCCGCGTCGCAGTGCTCGGTCAGCCGGGGCGACGGCCCGGTGGCGCCGGAGCTGCGGCATCTGCCGATCACGCACTCGTACTGCCGGCACGTCGTCGAATCGGGCGAGCCGCTCGTCGTCGACGACGCCCGCGAGCATCCGTTGCTGCGCGACAACCCGGCGGTGCACGAGTACCACGCGGTCGCCTATGCCGGGATGCCGGTGCGTTCACCGGACGGTTCGGTGCTGGGCACGCTGTGCGTTTTCGACACCGAGACGCGTACCTGGTCGGAGACGGACCTGGCCACGCTCAAAGGTCTGGCCGCCGCGGCGTCCGGTGAGATGGCCGCCCGGATCGCGGTCTCGCAGGAGCGTCACGAGGCGAAGCAGCAGCTCAGGTGGGTTCTGGACAGCGCCCTGGAGGCGTTCGTCGCGACCGACGCGACAGGCCGGGTGACCGGCTGGAACCTGCAGGCCGAGCAGATGTTCGGCTGGAGCGAGGCACAGGCGCTCGGCAGGCCGGTCAGCGAGCTGCTGATCGTCTCCGGACAGCGGCCTTCGTTCACCCGCTGGCTGACCGAGGTCGTCGGCACCCGCGCGGAAGGCCTGCGTGGCGAGTTCCAGGCGCTTCACGAGGGCGGCCGGCAGTTCCCGATCGAGCTGTCGGCGACCGCGCGCGACCCGCAGGACCCCACCGCGATGCACGCGTTCATCAGGGACATCAGCGCGGCTCGCCGCAGCGAGCAGTTGCGCAGACTGGAGTACGCGGTAGCCGGTGCCCTCGCCGCCGCGCAGAGCGCCGAACACGCCGCCGAGGCCGTGGTGGCCCGCGTCGGCGAAGGCCTGCGCTGGCCGTACGTCGAGTACTGGCACCTGGAGACCAACGGCACCGAGCAGCTCGTCCGCCTCGCCGACTGGTCCCGGGACGCCTCGGTGACCGCGCCGATGCGGACCACCCGCGCGTTCGGCCGCGAGGACGGCGTTCTCGGCGCGGTCTGGCGTAACGCGGCGCCGCGCTGGATCACCGAGCTGCCCGGCAACGACACCACCCGCTCCGAGGCCGCGCACGCCGCCGGACTGCACACCGCCGTGGCCGTTCCGGTGCGCAACGGCACCGACGTCGTGGGGATCCTCGCCGTCTTCGACCGGCGCGACACCCCGGCCGACCCCGAGCTGGTGGCCGCCCTGGAGTCGGTCGCCGCGCACATCGGCCAGTACGTCCACCGGCGCCGCGCGGTCGACCTGGAACTCGAGCTCAGCCGTGCCCAGCGGCACTTCGACCAGATCGTCGGCAACCTCAGCGACTTCCTCTGGACCGTACGCATCACCCCGGACGGCGCCGTCCGCATGGTGTACGCGAGCCCCAACAACACCGGCATCTTCGGCGGCCCCGCGCCGGCCGGCGGTGACCTGGGCCGGGCCATGGCCGGCATGATGCACCCCGAGGACCGCGACACGTTCCTGGAGTTCCGCGAATCCCTGGTCACCGGGCAGACGGCGGAGGTCGTCAGCCGGCTGATCGGCCGCGACGGCGTGACCCGGTGGGTGTGGACCCGCGGGCACCCGCGCCGTGAAGGCGGCAACCTCTTCGTCGACGGCGTGTGCAGCGACGTTACCGAACGCCACCGCGACAACGCCCGCCTGCGGCAACAGGCCGAACTGCTCGACCTGGCGCCCACCGCGGTGATCGTCCGCGACCTCAACCACCAGGTCACGTACTGGAACCGTGGCGCCGAAGCGGTGTACGGCTGGAACTCGGCGGCCGTCCTCGGCCGCCGCACCCATCGGTTGCTCGACACCCGGTACCCGATGTCCCGGGAAATCGTCGACCAGGCGCTCGCCGACCACGGCCAGTGGCAGGGCGAACTCGACCACCTGCGCAGCGACGGCAGCCGCATCATCGTGCTCTCCCACCAGGGCGTGCAGTACGACGACGACGGCCAGCCGATGGCGATCCTCGAAGTCAACGTCGACGTCACCGCCCGCAAATACGCCGAACGGCAGCTCGCCGACGGCGCGAAACGCCTGCGTACCCAGTTCTCACTGGTCACCGTCGGTCAGGCGGCGCTGTCGCTGGAAGGCCGGTTCCAGCAGGTCAACCCGGCCCTCGCCGACATTCTCGGGCGTACCGTCATGGACCTGGAGAACGGCACCCTCGACGACATCACCCACCCTGAGGACCGCGCCGACAACCACCGCACCGCCGCGTACATGTTCACCGAGGACCAGCCGACCGGCCGGTACGTGCGCCTGCTGCACGCCGACGGCCATGTCGTCGACGCCGAGGTCGGCATGTCCCTGGTCCGCGACAGCGACGGCCAGCCGGTCAGCTTCATCGCCGTCGTCCAGGACGTCACCGCACGCCTGGCCGCCGAGCGGGAACGCGACGCCGCCGCGGCCCAGCTCGCCGAACGCAACGCCCTGCTCCAGGACACCAACGGCCAGCTCGCCGACGCGAACGCGCTGAAGCTCGACCTGATGGGCATGCTCTCGCACGAGATCGGTACGCCGCTGAACACCATCGGCGGGTACGCCGACATGCTCCTCGCCGACCTCGACCAGCTGGTGCCGTCGCACCGCAAGGCGATGGAGGTGATCGCCCGCTCGACCCGGCGCCTCAACCAGCTGCGCGCCGAGATCCTGACGATGTGCACGATCGACGCGGGTCAGCTCCAGGCCACCCCGGAACCTGTTGATCTCGCGGCGGCGCTGACCGAGATCGCCGGCAGCCTGGATCTCAGCGTGGCACTGCACTGCCCGGACGACATGACGGTCCTGGTGCACCCCAGCCACCTGCACCAGATCATCACGAACTTCTGTACGAACGCCGCGAAGTACGCCGGTGGTGCCACGGCGATCACGGTGGAGCAGCTGGACGATCGCGCCCGGATCTCGGTGCACGACAACGGGCCGGGTATTCCGTCGCTGCTGCGGCCGCATTTGTTCGACCGGTTCACCAGGGCGTCCGGCAACGACCCGACGATCCAGGGGCACGGGCTGGGCCTGTACATCGTGAAAGGCCTGGCCGAGGCGAACAACGGCTCGGTGGGTTACCAGCCGGGCAAGCCGGCGGGCAGCACGTTCACGCTGACGCTACCGCTGGGCTCGCCGGGGCTCTGAGCTTTTCTTGGAGTTCAGCTTTCTTGGAGTCTCAGTACGCAGGTCAGCATCGGCAGGGTGAATTCGCCGTTCGCGGTTTCCGGGCGGCTCGCGAGGAAGTCGCGGATCCGGCCGAGTGCGGCGCGGCGTTCCTGCTCCGGCATGACCAGCATGCCGGCGCGCGTAGCGAGAGTGGCAACGAGAGACGCGGCGGTGCGGGTCTGGCCGTGCGGGAACCCGGCCTGCTCGGCCACCGCGGTGCCCGGCAACCGCAGGCCGGCCGTCTCGGCGCGCCAGCTCACGGGCGTGTCGCGCGGCCCGATCGCGGCGGGGCCACTGATGCGTGCCAGCTCGGCGACCCAGCCGACCTGGTCGTCGAGCACGTTCCACAGGCCGGCCAGAACACCACCGGGCTTGAGCACCCGGCCGATCTCCGGCCCGGCGACGGCCATGTCGAACCAGTGCATGGCGTTCCCGGCGACCACCGCGTCGACGGATGAGTCCGCGAGCGGAATCGACTCAGCACCGCCCGGCAACGCCCGGACGCCGGGCAGCGCGCGTCGCAGCTCAGCCAGCATCGCCGGGTCGGGCTCGACCGCGGTGACGTCTGCGCCGGCCGCCACCAAGGTGGCGGTCAGCTTCCCGGTCCCCGCGCCGAGGTCAAGCACCCGCGGCCCGGGAGCGGGTTCCAGAGCCCAGCGCACAGCAGCCGGCGCGTAGTCGGGCCGGTGCTCGGCGTAGGCGACGGCCGCCGCCCCGAACGACAGCCGTTCGTCGTGTTTCACCTGGTCAATCCTTCCGCGTCGCGAGGGTCGTTCCGTCAGCGCTGCGGCACCAGTACGTGGTGCTGGTCGCGGTGTAGGTGTATGACCTGTTGTTGCCGTCGAAGGCGCTGACGAGGTAGCTGCGAGATTGGGACTCGACGTGGCCGCCCCGGTCACGGCACGAGCTCTCGAATCGTTTCTTTTCCCAGTCGTTCTGCACGTAGAGCGCGCCGGTGAGCAGACCGGAGAAGAGGACGAAGGCGTACAGCAACCAGTAGTCCGAAAAATGGTCCCGCAAAGGCCGACCTCCCGCCGATATCGTCGTCCATCAGTATGACTTTTCCGGGCAAGAGCTGACAGGATGCGCTCTGTGCGTGCCCTAGTCGTTGATGATGTTCGTGCCCGGCCTCAGGTGCGGGTGGTGGCCGAGCCGGTCGCGCCGGCCGGCGGGGTGGTCGTCCGGGTCGTCGCCACCGGGCTGTGCCGTAGTGACTGGCACGGGTGGGCCGGGCATGACGACGACATCGTGTTCCCGCACGTGCCGGGGCATGAGCTGGCCGGGGTCGTCGCCGAGGTCGGTGCCGGGGTTCGGCACTGGAAGGCCGGTGACCGGGTGACCGTGCCGTTCGTCTGCGGGTGCGGGCGGTGTGCGTGGTGCCTGGCCGGGGACGCTCAGGTGTGCCCTGACCAGCAGCAGCCCGGGTTCACCCACTGGGGGTCGTTCGCCGAGTATGTCGCGTTGCACGCTGCGGACACCAACCTCATCGCCATCCCGGAGACGGTCGGCTTTGCGGCTGCCGCGGGCCTCGGGTGCCGGTTCGCTACGGCGTACCGTGGGCTGGTTGGTCGTGCTCGGCTCGCCGGAGGCGAGTGGGTGACCGTCGTCGGAGCCGGCGGCGTCGGTCTGAGCGCGGTGATGATCGCGCGGGCGCTGGGTGGGCGGGTGATCGCCGTGGACCGGAACCCGGAGGCGCTCGCGGTTGCCGCTGAACTGGGCGCGGAGCACACGCTGCTGGCCGGGAGCGCTGATGTTCCGGCGGCTGTCGCCGCGCTGACCGGGGGTGGCAGCCATGTCGCGATGGACGCCGTCGGCAGTGAATCGACCTGCGCCGATGCGATTCTGAGTCTTCGGCGGCGGGGGCGGCACGTTCAGGTGGGGCTGCTGCCGCCGATCGGCGGTCATCCGAGGGTGCCGATGGCGCGGGTGATCGGGTGGGAGATCGACGTGCTGGGCAGTCACGGGATGGCGGCAGCTGACTATCCGGGGATGCTCGCGCTCATCGAGCAGGGGCTGCTGCGGCCCGAGCGGCTGATCGAACGTACCGTCGGGCTTGAGGAAGCGGCGGCGTTGCTGCCCGGTTTTGATCAGGCGACGGTGGCCGGCATGACCATGGTGGATCCGTCGCGCTGACCGATTCGCGCGGCGGCCTATTTCGTCTCGATCTCCTCGCGCATGCCGGGGAAGTCGCCCTTCACGTCCACCGCGGTCTCGTAGAAGTACAGGATCATGCCGACGCTGCCCTCGTCGGCCCAGCCGCAGATCGCCACGTCCTCCTTCTCGATCTCGCTGCTGCCGCACTGCGCCACACCGCCGAGCGAACCGGTGCTGGCGGGGGAGACGCCGGTGAGCTGGCTCTCGCCGCTGAACGACTGGAACAGCGTGTCGAGCATCTGCTGCGGATCGTCGACATCGACCTCGGAGGCGAGAACGGCGATCATCTTCTGGTCTTCGAGGGAGCCGTAGACGGCCCCGAACGCGTTCGCCGCGCCGGGATACCCCGAGACCACGTTCTCCAGGTCGGTGGTGAGCGACGACAGCTCCTCGGCCTCGATCTTGGAGTGACCGTTGAGGGTGTCCGGTTCGCTGATGCTGATCGTGGACTCTTCGGTGGTGCCGCCGGAGAGCTTCTCGCCGATCAGATAGAAGACGACACCGCCGCCGACGAGGACTACGAACGCGATGGCTACCGAGAGGAGGGTGATCGCCACGGCCCGCGACTTCGCGGGAGGAGCGGGAGGAGCGGGAGGAGCGGGAGGAGGAGCAAACGCCGCGGCCATCGGATAACCCGGCTGACTGAAATCGGGCTGCTCATAGAGCGCCTGCGTGTACTGCGGCGTCTCGAACGGATCAACGGCCGGCGGAAGCGGGTCACCCGGTGACGACGGATGATGTGGCGGGTATGTCATCAACGCTCCAGTACTCTGCCTGTCGGGCGATCCTATGACGCCAGTGATCGCCCCCCACAGCCTGCTGCCTGCCGCGGTCACAGCCTGATCAGGCCGGCGACCTCCTCAGCCAGACCGGGAGACGTCAGCGCATGGCGGCACGATAGCCGGGATTGATAACGTCGACCACCGTGAAGATCGCGGTCATCGGGGGAGGGGTCGTCGGTCTGTCGGCGACCGTGGAGCTGGCGCGCCGAGGCGTAGACGTCGTCTGTTACGAGCCCGGCCCGCCGATGGGCGAGCGCTCGGCCGGCGACACCCGGATCTTCCGGCTCGCGCACGCGTACCCGGACATGGTCGAACTCGCCGCGCGATCCCGCCGCCTCTTCGCCGGCTGGAGCGAGCGCGCCGGCGAGCCCTTGATCGACAACGTCGGCACGGTCGTCAGCGGCGACATGGCCGCCGACTGGGCTTCCGCCATGGCGATGTCCGGTGCTGATCACCAGGTCGTCGATCCCGGATCATCGCTGCTGCGGCTCCCGGCGACCGATTTCGCCGGTCCCGCCTTGATCGATCCGGCGGGCGGCATCATCCGCGTCGACCGGGTGCGCGCCTTCCTCACCGCGGCCGCCGCGCCCCACATCCGCCAGGCGTCCGTGGACACGATTCAAGAGATCAAGGGCGCGAGGGTACGCGTAACCGCCGGCGAATCCGTAAACGACTTCGACGCGGCCCTGATCTGTGCCGGAGCCGCCACGTCCGGGCTGGCCGCC
This sequence comes from Actinoplanes lutulentus, assembly GCF_003259845.1. Taxonomy (GTDB): domain Bacteria; phylum Actinomycetota; class Actinomycetes; order Mycobacteriales; family Micromonosporaceae; genus Actinoplanes; species Actinoplanes lutulentus. The sequence continues at coordinate 123,059 of NZ_QLMJ01000016.1, read as the reverse complement.
GGCGCCGGGATCGAAACCCCGTCCGCGCTGGAGCACCACGTCCGCTTCAGCTTCCCGCTGAGGGTGGACACGCCACTCCAATGCTGGATCACCGACGGCACCTACCAGCACGTCGCCGCCCCCGGCACCTGGTCGATCGGCGCCGACGTCGACCCGGCCCTGGTGACGTGGGACGGCGGCCGGGAAGCCGCGGAACAGGCGTCACTGGACGTGGTCACCGCGTACGTCGCCCGGGAACTGCCCGGCGTCGAACCCCGCGCCGTCGGCCGGCTGTACTGCACGCACAACCCGGACCTCAGCGACGGCCTCCAGTTCGTGCGGCGCGGTCAGGTGCTCGCCGTCCACGGGGAGAACCTGTTCAAGTTCGCGCCGCTGCTCGGCGACTGGCTGGCCGAGGCCTGTGTGGACGGCTCCACACCCGGCGACGCGGGCCCCGGCCGGGTCTGATCGGTAGCTCGCGGTTCACACCGCGAGCTTCTGTACGGCCTTGCGGGTGACCGTCTTCAGCACGACACCGTGCTTCTCGTAGTACCCGAGCAGGACCACGGTGACCGACACGTCCCGCCGGGCGACGACCGAGATCTCGGCCTCCATGACGTCGACATAGCTGGTGGGGGAGCTGGCGGCCTTCATCCAGAAGACCACCCGCAGCGCGGTCGACGCGTCCCCGACACGGGGCATCACCGCCGGCGTGACGCGGATGGTGTATTCCGGCGTCTCGAAGGTTGCGCACCGCTTCGGCAGGCCGGCGGCCGCGGCGACGAGATCCCGTGCGGTGCCGGTCTTCGCCACGACCTCGGTGAGCGTCTCGACATCGAGGGCGTACTTGTCCTTCGTGACGAACAGCGCCCGACGGGACTGCTCCGGCAACGCCAGCCCGCAGGCCTTGTCACTGGTGAAGAGCGTTGCGAAGACGTGGGCGTACGGATCCTGGGTGGCCTGTCTGTACCGCTGCGGAAGATCCTTCTCGGTCAGCAGTCCGCTCTGCGGCGTACCGGAAGGGCTGGTGGTCGGCGCGGCGGCGGCCGCGGGCAGGGCCGGGGACAGGACGGCCGCGATGGCGAGGGTGAGCGCGGAACGGGTGAGGAGTCGCATGGTTGATCACGCTATGGCCGGGCCCGCACAATCCCACGCCGAAACCCCGACATTCAAGATCTTTCGCCCTTTCAGGGTACGAACGGGTTTATCCGTCCGAGCCCTGCTTTCGCCGCGGATCTCCAAGATCTGCGACCGCGAAACACGCCCCTTATCGGCGTGACACCGGGCTCCCCGCTGGGCTGGAGGTCAACGAGACTGAGGGCGGGCCGCGGGACCGTGGCCCGGGGCATTCTCGGAAAGGCGGCAACATGATCGAGATCGGCGGGCACGCGCCTCGGGTGGCACCCACCGCCTGGGTGGCACCGGGCGCCGTTGTGGCGGGCCGGGTCACGCTCGGGGCCGACGTGAGCGTCTGGTACCAGACGGTGGTGCGCGCTGACCTGGAGGATGTCGCCATCGGCCCGGGCACGAACCTGCAGGACGGCGTCGTCGTGCACGCCGATCCCGGGTTCCCGGTCAGCGTCGGCTCCGGCGTCAGTGTCGGACACCGGGCCGTCCTGCACGGCTGCACGATCGAGGATGACGTGTTGATCGGCATGGGCGCGATCGTCATGAACGGCGCGCACATCGGGACCGGGTCGATCGTCGCGGCCGGGGCGCTGGTTCCGGAGGGGAGCCGGATCCCGGCCGGTTCGCTGGTTCTCGGGATGCCGGCCAAGGTTCGCCGCCCGATCACCGAGGGTGAGCGCGCCTCGATCGCGGCCAACGCCGAGGTCTACATCGAGCTGGCGAAACTCCACCGCCAGGGCTGAGCCGCGGCTGAGAACGAAACGGCCTGCCGGATGGGGTGATCCGGCAGGCCGGCGCTTCGGTCAGGCCGGATCGTCGAGCTGCTCGGTGAGCGACTCGTCCATGATCCGGCCCAGGGCAGCGCGGTGTTCTTCCTCGGTGATCTGGCCGGCCCGGAGGGCGTCCGTCAGGGCAGTGGCGCGAGCCAGCGGTGATCCGGGCGGAGGCGGCCCGTCGCTGATCCGGGTGCCCGTCATCTGCTCGATGAACCGGAGGCTCTCCCGCTGCTCGGGTGTCAGCTGCTCCCAGCCCTCTTCACTGAACTCGATCGGCATGCCGCCGACAGTAACCGGCCATGATCACGCGGTCGTGATCAAGAGAGCTCGGTGTCGCCTTCCGCAGCCGGCGCCGCGGTCCGCTGACGCACGTTCAGCGGGGCGAGCTGCACGGTCCACGTGCGGGCGGTGCCGACGACCGCGATGGCCCGGCAGAGCATTTCGCAGCCCAGTTCGGGCGTACCCTCGGCGAAGCCGCGGTTGATGAAGTTGACTGCCTTGACGTGGTCGCCGGTGGCGAGAGCTTCCTCGAGCCCCGCGGTCAGGACGGCGGCGAGTGCGGCGTGGAAGCTGTCCGCGCCTCGCTCCCGGAGGGTCTTCTTGGCGGGCTGGCGCAACGGTGACGGAGTGGCCGTGAACGTCATGAGGTGCTCCTGTGGTGTCGGTGTCGCTCAGCAGAACCAAGTAGGACCGGTGCTCATCAGCCATGAGTCACCGCCGGCGCAGCGGCGGGTGAGATCGCTGAAGGGGGCGCCAGTGGGTCATCGCGGCTTTACCAGTGCGCCGGTGAGAGCGCCGGGCCGCCGATGATGCTGACGAACTGGTCCTGCACCCAGCGTACGCGAACTCGCCGGTTCCCTCGTTGTGGGCAGACAGCGGCCGGTTCTGTGATACGGTTCCCTCGTTGCAGTTTTGATTTCAGTAGACGTTTTTGGCGCCTGATGGGTCATCTGATGATTCCGTTTAGGCGCTTTTTCGTTGGTCGTGTCGGTTCAGACGCGGGTGAATCAACGCGGCGGCGTGAGAGATCGCACAGTGTGGTCTCCGAGCTCGCGAAGGAGCAGACATGGCTACAGGTACCGTGAAGTGGTTCAACGCCGACAAGGGCTTCGGCTTCATCAGCCAGGACGACGGCGGCGCTGACGTCTTCGCCCACTTCTCCGCCATCTCCGCGAGTGGCTTCCGCAGCCTCGAGGAGAACCAGCGGGTGGAGTTCGAGATCACCCAGGGCGCCAAGGGCCCGCAGGCGTCGGACATCCGCGTCATCTGATCTTGGTTTAAGACCGAATGGCGGTTCGCTGAATTTCAGCGGGCCGCCATTCGGCGTTTCATCAGGCGATCGCGGTGATCGACCAGAGGCCGGACGGCAGCCGATATCCGCCGTGGCGCCGGAAAGGTTCGAGCAATCCCGCCACCCCGGCGCGGGCGGATCGCTGCGCGTCCGGTGCGGCCCGGCGGTACGCGCCACCGGCCGGACCCACCTCGATCAGCCATTCGGCCACAATGTCCGGCTCGTCCGGTGCGTCGAGCATGACGTCGTGCGGCTCGATCGTGATGGTGTTGAAACCTGCCGCTCCGAGAATCCGGGTCACGCGCGCCGGATCCGCGAACGCGAACGGCCCCGGCTCGTCCCCGGCCGGCATCGGCGGCAACGGCCCCACATGAGGCGCCGCGCCACGAACCGCCGCCGGTAGCCACGGGTTCGCCCCGCCGTCGCGGAACACCGTCGCGGCCAGCCGGCCACCCGCGCGCAGTGACCGCCGGACCGTGGACAGCCCGGCGACCGGGTCGCTGAGCAGCATCAGCGTCATCCGCGAGTACGCCGCGTCGAACGGCGCCCCGGGCACGACCTCCAGGGCCTCGATGTCGCCGACCAGGAATTCCGGGCCGAGCCCGAACCGCTTCCGCGCGGCCCGCACCATCTCCTCGGCGAAGTCGAGCCCCACCGCACTGCCCTCCGGCCCGACCAGGCGTGCGATCTCGGCGGTGGTGCCGCCGCATCCGCAGCCGACGTCGAGGATCCGCTCACCGGGCCGGGCCCGGAGCTGATCCAGCGCCACCGCCCCCAATGGCCGGCCGATCTCGTCCTGCCGGTCGGCCTGGGTGATCCAGCCGGGGGCCGCTTGCGCCCAGAAAGCCGCGGTGCTGGTCATGAGAACCACCTCGCTGTTATTGGATAGAGCCGTGCTCTATCCAATAGTGGACTACCCTGCCGGGGTGACTGTCAACCGGCGTTATGTGTCGCCGCGCCGCGAGGAGCAGGCCCGGCAGACCCGCCGCGCGATCCTCGACGCGGCCGCCACGCTGTTCGTCGCTCCCGGGTACGCCGCCACCCCGCTCACCGCGGTCGCCGCCGAGGCCGGTGTCGCCGTGCAGACCGTGTACGCGGTGTTCGGCAGCAAACGTCAGCTGCTCTCCGACCTGGTCGACGTCACCCTGGCCGGCGACGACGAGCAGGTGCCGCTGCCGGAGCGCGCGTTCGTCGCGGAGATCCGTGCGGCAACCGGCCTGCGGGCGAAACTCGACAGGTTCGCCCGGCACCTCACCGAGATCCACGCCCGGCAGGCAGACGTCATGCTGGCGCTGGCCGGCGCGGCGACCGCGGACACCGACGCCGCCGCGATCTGGCGCAAGAACCTCGACGAACGCCATCGCGGCATGCTGATGTTCGCCGCCGACCTGGTCGCGACCGGCGAGGTCCGGCTGGACACGGAACAGGCGGCCGACGTGTTGTGGCTGGCCCAGGACGTCCGCAACTACGACTGGCTGGTGCGCCGGCGGGGCTGGCCGGCCGAGCGGTTCCAGCAGTGGTTCACCGACGGCGTCGCCGCACAGCTGACCGCGGCACGCTGAGGGCTCAGAACCGGTCGAACTTGTTCTCCAGATCGAGGGTCTGTGTGCCGGCACCGCTCATCACCGGCGCCGAGTTCTCGTTGTAGGCGCCGCCGCGGTCCCACCCGGCTCGGTACGGGCTGTTGGTGGCGCCCCAGCGCGCTCCGCCGCTGCCGCCGTCGAACGTGCGCGGGGCCGACGCGCGGGCCGAACCGCCGACGTGGAAGAAGTCCATCAGGGCGGTGAGCTGGGCGGTCTGCGCCGACATCTGCTCGGCGGTGGCCGCCAGCTCCTCACTGGACGACGCCGTCTGCTCGGTGACCTTGCCGATCTGCGACATCGCGATGTTGATCTGGCGTACCCCGGTGGACTGCTCGCCGCTCGCGGCGGCGATCTCCTGCACCAGGTCGGACGTCCGGATGATGCTCGGGATCATGGTGTTGAGCAGATCGCCGGCGCGTTCCGCGGTCTGCACGCTCCCGGCCGCCAGCTCGCTGATCTCCTGGGCGGCGACCTGGCTGCGTTCGGCCAGCTTGCCGACCTCGGTGGCGACCACGGCGAAACCCTTGCCGTGCTCGCCGGCGCGGGCCGCCTCGATGGTGGCGTTGAGCGCCAGCATGTTGGTCTGGAACGCGATGTCGTCGATGATCCCGATCTTGCTGGTGATCTCCTTCATCGCGGCCACGGTGCGCTGCACGGCGTCGCCGCCCTCCTGAGCCTCGGCCGCCGTGGTGGTGGCGATGCCCTCAGTGGCGGTCGCGTTCTCGCTGTTCTGGCTGATGCCCGCGGTCATCTGCTCCATGCTCGCGGTGGTCTCCTCGACGCTGGCGGCCTGTTCGGTGGCGGCCTGCGAGAGGCTCTGCGAGGCGCCGCTGATCTGCAGCGACGCGCTGTTGAGCTGGGACGCGGACTCCACCACGGTGCTGACGGTGTCGCTGAGCCGGTCGAGGGCGCTGTTGAGCGCGGTGCCCATCCGGCCGACCTCGTCGCGGCTGGTGACGTCGACCCGCTGGTCGAGGCGTCCCTGCGCGAGCGCGGTGAGCACGGTGACGGTGTCGCGCAGCGGCCGCCCGACCGCGCGGATGATGAACTGGACCACGGTGAACGTCAGTAGCAGCGCCGCGACCATCAGGCCGATCAGCACGATGCGCGCGGTGTCGTAAGCGTCCGCCGACTCGTCCAGCGACGCCTTCGCCGCCGCATCGTCCCTGGTGATCAGGTTGTCGAGCGACGTGTTGATGGCGTTGGACAGCGGCGTCACGCTCTCACTGACCGTCTTGTTGAACTCCGCGATGCGACTCGCTGCGGCCAGCGGCCGCAACTTCTCGGTCAAGAGCGTTTTGTACGCGGACCAGGCCGTGACAAACGCCTGCTGATCGACGTCGTTCTGCGGCGACGGGGCGAACTCGGCCCACACCTGGTCCAGCGCGGCGACCGAGGCGTCCAGAGTCTGGAGGGAATTGGTGTTCTCCTCCTCGGTGGTGGCCAGCGCCACGGCCCGCAGCCGCAACCTGACTTCCTTGTAATCGGTGGCGATCTCGCCGAGCAGACGTACGTCGTGCAGGTTGCTGTTGTAGAGGTGCGCCAGCCGGTCCTGGGTGTTGCTGAGCTGGACGATGCCGACCACGCCGATCAGGACCAGCAGAGTGCAGACGATCCCGGCGAGCCCGCGCAGTTTCCAGGCGATCGGCAGGTCCCGGAACCCGCCCCTGCCGCGCTGTTGGCGTGCTTCCGACGACTCGGCCATGGAAAGAATCCCCCGTCCGGCATGGCGGCCCCGCCACGACCGGCCCAGCTTATCGACGCGGGCATCACGATTTGGCGAAACGTATTCAACCCCGATTCGCGAACCGGACAGGGAACGGCATTCACGTCTAAGTCCTCGATCCACCGCGCCGCACCGGAAGAATCTGATCAAATGCGATGAGGGGAAAACCGGGGGAGGGACGCGCAGTGAACACGGTTACCGAAGCCGGGCGGTACCTGACGTTCACGCTCAACGGCGAGGCTTACGCGCTCGACATCTTCCACGTGACGGAGATCCTCGAGTACCGCGCGCTCACCGTGGTGCCGATGATGCCGGACTTCATTCGCGGCGTCATCAATCTGCGCGGCCGGGCGGTCCCGGTCATCGACATCGCCATCCGGTTTGCCCGGGGCAGCACCACCATCGCCCGGCGGACCAGCATCATCATCGTGCACATCCAGGATTCGTCGCTGGCCGAGATCGCCGACCTGGACTCCGATGACCGAGGCGCCGCGGACGGGCAGGACATCGGCATCCTGGTGGATTCGGCGACCAAGGTCGTGACGCTGCAGCCCGACGACATCGAGCCGGCGCCCGCGTTCGGCGCCGGGATCCGCGCGGATTACATCAGCGGCATGGCCCGCCGCGACAACGATTTCCTCATTCTTCTGGACATCAGCCATGTGTTGTCCATCAGCGACATGGTCCGGCTCAGCGATCTCGCGCAGCAGTCGTCCTCGCCGATGGAAAGTGGTGGCGTGCCGGTCGAACCGGGATCGCCGTGACCGCCCCGAACGCCGTCGCGCGCACGATCAGCCGCGCCGACTTCGACTACATCACCGGTGTGCTGCACGAGCACACCGGCATCAGTCTCGCGCCGGGCAAGGAGGCGCTGGTCTCCAGCCGGCTGGACAAGCGGGTCCGGGCGCTCGGGCTGGCCGGGTTCTCCGACTACGTGCGGCTGCTGCGGGACCACCGCGACGAGCGGGAGCTGCGGCAGCTCGTCGACCTGCTCACCACCAACGAGACGTTCTTCTTCCGCGAGCCCCGGCACTTCGAGTACCTGCGGCGTGAGGTGCTGCCGAAACGGGCCGCCGGGCGCACGTTCCGGCTGTGGAGTGCGGCCAGCTCGACCGGCGAGGAGGCGTACACGGCGGCGATGGTCCTGGCCGACACGCTGCCCGGCGGGACCTGGGAGATCGTCGGCACGGACATCTCCACCCGGGTCGTGGAGGGTGCGCGTACCGGGCTGTATCCGATCGCGGCGGCCGAGAAGATCCCGCGGCAGATGCTGCGCCGGTTCTGCCTGAAGGGTCGCGACGAGTACGAGGGCCTGATGACGGTGAACCGCGAGCTGCGGTCCAAGGTGCGGTTCCACTGCCGCAACCTGATCCAGGACTTCAGCGGGCTCGGCCGCTTCGACGTGATCATGCTGCGCAACGTGATGATCTACTTCGACGTGGAGACGAAGAAGTCGCTGATCCCGCGGCTGCAGGACATGCTGGTGCCCGGCGGCCACCTGATCATCGGCAGCTCCGAGTCGCTCAACGCGATCCCGTCGAAGCTGCGGATGGTGGAGCCGTCGATCTACCGGCTGGACGGCGACGGCCGTGCCTGAGGTCCTCCTGCATCCCGGTGACTACCACTTCGGCGGCGCCGACACCCGCATCCACACGGTGCTGGGCTCCTGCGTCTCGATCACCATCTGGCACGCGGCGCTGCGGATCGGCGGCATGTGCCACTACATGCTGCCGGGCCGGTGCCCGGCCACCGAGCCGTCCGACGCCCGGTACGCGGACGGCGCCATCACCTGCTTCCTGCGCGACATCAAGCGGACGAACACCACTCCCGGCCAGTACGAGGTGAAGATGTTCGGTGGCGGCAGGCAGTTCCCGCATCTGCGTACCCCGGCGTCGCTGGATGTCGCGGCGAACAACATCGAAGCGGGCATGTGCCTGCTGGAGGCGCACGGCTTCCCGCTGACCGTCCGCGAGCTCGGCGGCACCGGCGCCCGGCGGCTGGTCTTCGACATCGCCACCGGCGCGGTGTGGCTGCGGGCCCTCGACCGGGTCCGCGACGGGGACGGGGCCACCGCATGACCGCGTCCATCGGGGTGCTGATCGTGGACGACTCGGCGGTGGTCCGCCAGGTCCTCTCCGCCCGGTTACGGGAGCATCCGGGCATCGAGGTGATCGGTGCCGTACCCGATCCGATCTTCGCCATGGAGCACATGAACAAGTCCTGGCCCGACGTGGTGGTCCTGGACCTGGAGATGCCCCGGATGGACGGGCTCACGTTCCTGCGCAAGATCATGGAGGTCCGGCCGACGCCGGTGGTCATCTGCTCGACGCTGACCAGCCGCAACGCCGAGATCTCGATGGAGGCGCTGTCGGCCGGAGCGGTGTCGGTGATCGCCAAGCCGCAGACCGGGCTGAAGAAGTTCATCGAGGACGACAGCGGCGACATCGTGGCGGCCGTCCGCGCCGCGGCCGCCGCCGGCCAGCGCCGCAAGGCCCGCGGTGTGCCGGTCGGCGCGGGCGCCGGCCGTCCGGGAGCCAGGACCGCGGTGCTGACCGCGCCGTCGGCGCCCCGCCCCCGGTCGATGGCGACAGTCGAGGAACGGCTGATCGCGATCGGCACGTCCACCGGCGGCACCCAGGCCCTGGAGAAGGTGCTGCCCGCCCTGCTGCCGGGGCGGCCGGGCGTCGTTGTGGTGCAGCACATGCCGGAGAAGTTCACCGCGGCGTTCGCGGCCCGGCTCGACACGATGTGCCGGGTACGCGTACGCGAAGCCCAGGACGGTGACCCGGTGCTGCCCGGTGAGGTGCTGATCGCGGCCGGTGGACGGCACCTCGAAGTCGTCCGGATGGATACCCGATTTCGGGTACGGGTCTTCGACGGGCCACCGGTCAACCGGCACCGGCCCTCGGTGGACGTGCTCTTCCGGTCGGTGGCGAAGGCCGCCGGCCCGGACGCGGTCGGCGTGATCATGACCGGCATGGGCGACGACGGGGCACGCGGGCTGCTGGAGATGCGCCGGGCCGGCGCGTTCACGGTGGCCCAGGACGAGGCGACCTGCGTGGTGCACGGGATGCCACGGGAGGCGGTCGCGCTCGGCGCGGCCGACCGCGAGTCGCCACTTTCCCAGATAGCGGAGGTGATTCACCAGCATGGCTGAGCTGCTCATCGCCGTGATCGCGCTGGTCATCGGGGCCGGCGCCGGATATCAGTGGCGGGCCCGCAAGGCCGCCGGCGCGGCACCCACACCGGCGGCCGACCCGGCACAGGAGAGCCTGACCACCTTCGCCGGCGCGGTCGCGCCGGTCTGGTCGGCGCAGATCGACTCGTCGCGGAGCCAGATGGAGGACGCGATCAGCCAGCTGACCGAGAAGTTCGCCGGCATCGTCGAACACCTCGACACCGTGCTGACCTCGTCCTCCGGAGCCCTGGACGACGGGCAGGGTGGCGCCTTCGACCGCAGCCGCCAGCGGCTCGGCGAGGTGGTCGGCACGCTCGACGAAGCCCTCACCGCCAAACGCGAGTCGCTGTCCGAGCTGCACTCACTGCTCGGCCTCAACGAGGAGCTGCGCAAGATGTCCGGCGAGGTGACCCGGATCGCCGCCCAGACGAACCTGCTGGCCCTCAACGCCGCCATCGAGGCGCAGCGGGCCGGCGCGGTCGGCGCCTCGTTCGGCGTGGTCGCCCTGGAGGTGCGCCAGCTCGCCGACCGGTCGCAGACCACCAGCTCACGCATGGTGGAGAACGTGGACCGGGTGGCCGCCGCGATCACCTCGGTGCTCGCCACGGCGGAGGCCAGCGCCGAGCACGAGGGCGCCGCGGTCGCCCACGCCAACGGTGAGGTGCAGGCCGTCCTGGACGACCTGATGACCACCCTGTCCCGGATGCGGGACTCGTCCCAGGATCTGGAGCAGGCCGCCGTCGGCATCCGCGGCGAGATCGGCGACTCGCTGGTCAGCCTGCAGTTCCAGGACCGGGTCAACCAGATGCTGGAGCACCTGCGCGACAACATCGACCGGTTCCCGGAGGTGGCCGCCGCCGCGGCCTCCGGGAAGGCCCCGCTCGACGCGCATGTGCTCCTGGACGAGCTGTCCTCGCGTTACACGATGGTCGAGGAGCACCACGCGCACCGGTCCGGCGCACCCGCGAAGGTCCAAGAATCCGAGATCACGTTCTTCTGATCTTCTGAGTTCTGATCTCCTGAGGAGGAGACGACGATGGCCAAGACGATTCTCATCGTGGACGATTCCGCTTCGGTGCGGCAGGTCGTCAGCATCGCCCTGAAGGGCGCCGGGTACGAGGTGATCACCGCCAACGACGGCAAGGACGCCCTGGCCAAACTGAGCGGCCAGCGCATCCACCTGATCATCTCGGATGTGAACATGCCGAACATGGACGGCATCACGTTCGTGGCCGAGGCCAAGAAGCTGCCGGCCTACAAGTTCACCCCGATCATCATGCTGACCACCGAGTCCCAGGAGGACAAGAAGAAGCAGGCCCAGGCGGCCGGCGCCAAGGCCTGGGTGACCAAGCCGTTCCAGCCCGAACAGATGCTCAGCGCGGTGTCGAAGCTGGTGGCCCCGTGACCGCTGCGGCCACCGGGGCCGCGCTGCGCCGGTTCGTCTTCGACGACGAGCTGACCATCGTCACCGCGGCCGAGCACCGGGACCGGTTGCTGGCCTTCCTCCGGGACGGCTCCGGCGTCCGCGTCGACCTGTCCGGCATCACCGACCTGGACACCGCCGGGCTGCAGGTGCTGCTGCTGGCCCGTGACGAGGGCGTACGCCGGCACCTGCCGGTCGAGTTCGTCGAGCCGAGCCCGGCCGTCGCCGACGTGCTGGCGCTGACCCGCCTGGAGCTGTGATGTCGCTCGACGACGACATGCGCGAAGCGCTCGACATGTTCGTGACCGAGGCCCGCGACCTGGTGCAGGGTCTCGAAGAGGGCCTGCTGGAACTCGAGGACCAGCCGGCCGGCGGTGAGACCGTCAACGCGGTGTTCCGGGCCGCGCACACGCTGAAGGGCTCGTCCGGGCTGTTCGGCCTGCGGCACCTGGTGGAGTTCACCCATGTCGTCGAAACCGTGCTGGGCTCGGTCCGCGAGGGCCAGCTGGACGTCACACCCGGGCTGGTCAGCGCGCTGCTGCCGTGCACCGACCACATCTCCGCGATGATCGAGGGGATCGCCGAGGGACGCCTCGAACCGGACGCCTCGCAGCTCGCCGACGGCACCCGGCTGCTGGCCGGGCTCTCGCCCTACCTCGACGGTGGCGCGGCACCCGCCGCCAGTGTCGCCACGCCCGGGGCCGAGGCGGCGCCGGCCGAGGCGGCCTGGCGGCTCGGTCTGCGGTTCGGGCCGGACTGCCTGCGCAACGGCATGGACCCGCTGTCGTTCCTGCGGTACCTGTCCACCATCGGCACGGTGACCGGCGTCGTCACCGACGCGAGCGGCCTGCCGGACGCCGAGGAGATGGACCCGGAGTCCTGCTACCTGAGCTTCGACGTGGACCTGGTCACCGCCGCGCCGAAAGCCGAGATCGAGGCGGTCTTCGACTTCGTCCGCGAGGACAGCGACATCCGGATCACGCCGTCGGAGAGCCAGCTCGACGCGTACGTGCGGGCCATCCGGGCGATGCCGGAGAACGACCGGATCGGCGACGTGCTGGTCACCAGCGGCGCGGTCACCGAGATGGAGATGGCCGAGGCGCTGCGCGTCCAGCAGGAGCGGGCGGTCCGCGAGGGCACCCAGCCGGTCCCGATCGGGGAGATCCTGATCGAGCAGGGCATCGTCCAGCGCGACATCGTCGACGCCGCCCTGACCCGGCAGCGCCGCACCACCGAGACCCGGTCCCAGGACACCCGGACCATCCGGATCGACGCGGCCCGGCTGGACAAGCTCATCGACCTGGTCGGTGAGCTGGTGATCGCCCAGTCGAGCACCGGTGTCACGCCCGGTGTCTCGGCGGAGACCTCCAACGAGGCTCAGGGCGAGGTGATGCGGCTGGTCGACGAGGTGCGGCACAGCGCGCTGTCGCTGCGGATGGTCCCGATCGGCACCACCCTGCGCCGGTTCGAGCGGGTGGTCCGCGACGTCAGCATGGAGCTGGGCAAGGAGGTGTCGCTGACGATCACCGGCGGCGACGCCGAGATGGACAAGGCCCTCGTCGAACGGATCAGCGACCCGCTGCTGCACCTGGTGCGCAACTCGCTGGACCACGGCATCGAGCCGGCCGCCGAACGCCGTAAGCACGGCAAGACCCAGCAGGGCACGCTGCGGCTCAACGCGTATCACGACGCCGGCAACATCGTGATCGAGGTGGCCGACGACGGCTGCGGCCTGGACCGCGACCGGATCCTCGGCAAGGCGATCGAACGCGAGCTGGTCGCGCCGGGCACCGCGCTGACCGACGCCGAGGTCTACAACCTGATCTTCGAGCCGGGGTTCTCCACCGCGGAGAAGGTCTCCAACCTCTCCGGCCGTGGCGTCGGCATGGACGTGGTGAAACGCAACGTCACCGCGCTGCGCGGCAGCATCGAGGTGGAGACCACCCGGGGGATCGGCACCACGATCCGGATCCGGCTGCCGCTCACCCTCGCCATCATCGACGGGTTTCTGGTCGGGGTCGGGCCGTCGTCGTTCATCGTGCCGCTGGACCGGGTCACCGAGTGCGTCGAGCTGCCGCCCGGCCCGCTCGGCCGCGACTGCATGAACCTGCGCGGCGAGGTGCTGCCGTTTATCCGGCTGCGGCAGCTCTTCGGGATACCCGGCGAGCCGGCGCGCCGGCAGAACGTGGTCATCGTCGAGCAGTCCGGGCAGCGTACCGGCCTGGTGGTGGACAGCCTGCTGGGTGAGCTGCAGACGGTGATCAAGCCGCTCGGTGTGCTGTTCAGCCGGGTGCGGTGCATCAGCGGGTCCACGATCCTCGGTAACGGCGAGATCGCGCTGATCCTCGACGTGGGCACGCTGATCGCCGGTCACTCCGACCGTGAGCACACCCGCCAGGCGGTCGCCGTCGGCTGAGCAGGGAGGTACTGCCGGTACCTGGTCCGGCAGGGACTCCCACACCGTTGAGCCGGCTGATCTGCTGAATGCCGGATCGGAACCTCAACGAACAAGGACCATCTCTCATGCGTACGCCGGCCGGCCCAGCGGTGATCCTGACGATCATCTGCCTGAGCTACCGGAATGCGGGCCAGTGCTCCGGCCTTCAGGCTGGGGGTGAAGGCCCGCGCTGGGAGGGCCGCCAGGCCCGAGCAGTGCCTTAACCAGGACGGCTCTGCTGCTCGATGGCATCGGGTTTTGTCATACCCCAGTGGCACAGTGCTTCTCGTGCAGCTGCGTTACAACTTCCGTGTCTACCCGACGCCCGGCCAGCAGATCGATCTGGCGCGGGCGTTCGGGTGCGCGCGGGTGGTTTTCAACGACGGGCTGCACCTGCGCCGGCAGGCCAGTGAGGCGGGTGAGAAGTACGTGTCGGACGGCGAGTTGTCGCGCCGGATCATTACCGAGGCCAAGGCGACCCCGCAACGGGCCTGGCTGGGCGAGGTCTCGGCCGTGGTGTTGCAGCAGGCCCTCGCCGATTTGAACACCGCGTACCGCAACTTCTTCAACTCTCTGGCCGGCAAGCGCCAAGGCCGCAAGATCGGGTCGCCGCGGTTTCGGTCGCGTAAGGACAACCGGCAGGCGATCCGGTTCACCAAGAACAGCAAGTTCAAGGTCCTCGGCAACGGCCGTCTGCGGCTGCCGAAGATCGGCGACCTGCCGGTGCGCTGGTCGCGTAGCCTGCCGTCGGATCCGTCCAGCGTGACGATCATCAAGGACGCGGCAGGCCGGTATTTCGCCTCGTTCGTCGTGGCCATCGGCGAGGACGAGACGTCGCCTGCGGTCGACGCCGAAATCGGGATCGACCTCGGGCTGACCCACTTCGCCGTGATGTCCGACGGCACGAAGATCGCCGCGCCGAGGTTTCTGCGCCGCGCGGCCCGCAAGCTCAAGCGGTTGCAGCGAGCACTCGCGCGCAAGACCAAAGGCAGCAACCGTCGCAAGAAAGCTGTCGTGCAGGTCGCTCGCGCTCACGCGCGGGTGGCGAATACCCGGCGGGATTGGCAGCACAAGCTGTCCACGACGTTGATCCGCGAGAACCAAGCGGTGTACGTCGAGGATCTGTGCGTCGCCGGTCTCTGCCGGACCAGGCTCGCGAAGTCCGTGCGCGATGCGGGGTGGGCCAGTTTCACCGCCATGTTGCAGTACAAAGCGGAACGGTACGGGCGCACCTTCGTCAGGATCGACCGATGGTTCCCGTCCACCCGGATGTGCTCGGCCTGCGGCCGGATCAACGACAAGATGGCGCTCAACGTCCGGGAGTGGGACTGCCCGTGCGGCAGCCATCACGACCGGGACGTCAACGCCGCCATCAACATCCTGGCCGCCGGACAGGCGGACAGGCTAAACGACCGTGGAGCGCACGTAAGACCAGGACTCGTCCCGGCGGCGCGCAGAGAAACGGTAACCCACCCAGACGCCGCGCGGTCCACGCGCAGCGTGGAGGGAATCTCCGTCCGTTAGGGCGGAGAGGATGTCAATTCATGGTCATCCTCGACAACGGCCTGGCTCAGCCGCGCCGGCGCGGGCAGCGACTATCTCGTCGCGGTCGCGCTGCCGATGATCCTCATCGGTGCGGGGCAGGGGCTGGCGTTCGCGCCGATGACCTCCGCCGGGCTGGCCGGTGTCGCCACTGCTGACGCGGGCGCCGCCTCGGGGCTGATCAACACCTTCCACCAGCTCGGCAGCGCCCTCGGGCTGGGGATTCTGACGTCGGTCGCCGCCACCGCCGTTCCGCCGGGTGCCGCCGCGCAGACGGCGCTCGTCGACCGGTTCGGCGCGGCGCTGACCGGTGGCAGCGTCCTGCTCGCGGTCGCCCTGCTGCTCGCCGCCGGCCTGATTGCCGCACACCCGCGCCGCGAGCGGCCGGGTCAGCCGGGTCAGCCGGACAGGGTTCGGCGTTCGAACAGGACGGTGAGCCGCGGGTAGAGCCGGGGCAGCAGCCGGACCATCAGGTCCACCGCTTTGACGTCGCTGCCGACCAGGATGCGGGGCTTGCCGGCCTCCACCCCGTTCACCACGATCCGCGCGGCCTGGTCGGCGGGCATCTTCAGCAGCTTGTCGTTGTAATTCCGTACCCTTGCCTGTCGGTCTTGACTGACCGCGCGGCCCTGCTGCTGGGCGTAGGCAAGCGACGCTGTCGCGATGTTGGTCTTGACCCCACCGGGGTGGACGACGGTGACCCGCACCGGATGGTTGTCGAGCAGCATCTCGGCGCGCAGGCTCTCGGTGAAGCCGCGGACGGCGAACTTGCTGGCGCAGTAATCGCTGCTGCGGGCCTGGGCCATGATGCCGTTGAGGCTGGACAGGTTGACGACGTGCCCGTCACCGGAGGCGATCAGGTGCGGCAGGAACGCCGTGGTGCCGTGGATGACGCCGAAGAGATTGATGCCGAGGGTACGGTCGTATGCTGCCTCGTCGTTCTCCAGAACGGTGTTCCCGAGCCCGGCGACGCCAGCGTTGTTGTAGAGCTGGTGCACCACGCCGAACTGCGTGACGACCGTGGTGGCGTACGCGTGCACGGCGGCCCGGTCACTGACGTCGAGTGGCGCGGCGTGCACCTCGGCGCCGATGGCTGTGATCTGGCCGGCGGTCTCGGCGAGGCCGCTCTCGTTGATGTCGGAGACGGCGAGCCGGGCGCCGCGGCGGGCGAGTTCGAGGGCCAGCTGCCGGCCGATGCCGGAACCGGCACCGGTGACCACGGCGACCTTGTCGCAGACGCTGCTCATGAGGGTGCTCCGATGCGATGGTCGGCGGAGTGGGCGAAATGCAGCTCCGGGTCGGTGACGCTGTCGGCGCGCAGCAGCTTCACGTCGGCGTGGTAGCTCATCGAGGTCAGCCACGGCATCCGGTCGCCCTGACGCGGCAGCTGGTCGACGGCGCGCCGGATGTACCCGGCGCCGAAGTTCAGGAAGGGCCGGGTCGGCATGTCCGGATCGGCGAGCTCGGGCCGGCAGATGTCGTACCCGTGCGCGTCCATGTGCTTCAGCAGGCGGCAGAAGTGCTCGCAGAGCAGGCCGATCTTCAGCGTCCACGAACTGTTCGTGTAACCGATCGCAAAGGCCAGATTCGGTACGCCCGACAGCATCATGCCCTTGTACGCGATCGTGTCCCGCAGCGCGACGGGCTCGCCGTCGACGGTGAAGCCGACGCCGCCCATGGCGTGCACGTTCAGGCCGGTGGCCGTGACGATGACGTCGGCCTGGAGTTCCCGGCCGGACTCCAGCAGCACACCCTTCTCGGTGAAGGTCGCGATCCGGTCGGTGACGATCTCGGCGTCGCCGCTGCGGATCGCCCGGAACAGATCACCGCCGGGCACCGCGCACAGCCGCTGATCCCACGGGTCGTACGGGGGGTTGAAGTGCTCGTCCACCGGATAGCCGGCCGGCAACTGCTGGGTGTTGACCCACCGGATCAGCCGCCGGGCCGCCTTGGGATAGCGCTGGCAGAGCCGCCAGACCGCGGTGCCTTTCAGGATGTTCTTGCGGCGCGTCAGGGCGTACCCTCGCTGTTCGCCGAAGATCCGGCGCAGCCGGTTCGCGAGA
Source organism: Actinoplanes lutulentus (assembly GCF_003259845.1). Lineage (GTDB taxonomy): Bacteria > Actinomycetota > Actinomycetes > Mycobacteriales > Micromonosporaceae > Actinoplanes > Actinoplanes lutulentus. The sequence goes on along the minus strand of NZ_QLMJ01000016.1, from coordinate 105,933 downwards.
GCGTCCTTGGCCGGGACCGGCAGGATGTACGACGGGGTGCGCTGCAGCATCGTGACGTGCGCGGCGGTTCCGGCCATCGCCGGCACGAGGGTGACCGCGGTGGCGCCGCTGCCGATCACCAGCACCCGCCTACCGGTGTGGTCGAGGTCCTCGGGCCAGTGCTGCGGGTGCACGATCTGGCCGGTGAACCGTTCCCGGCCCTCGAAGTGCGGCGTGAATCCCTCGTCGTACCGGTAGTAGCCGGCGGCGCAGAACAGCCAGCCGGCGCTCAGCTGAATACGCTCGCCGGTGTCGGTGCGCTCGACGTCGACCAGCCAGCGGGCCTCGGCACTGGACCAGGCCGCCGCCACCAGCTTGTGGTGGTACCGGATGCGGTCGTCCAGGCCGTTCTCGGTCGCCGCCTCCCGCAGGTACCGCAGGATGCGCGGTGCGGACGCGATGGACTCCTCGTCGCGCCAGGGCTTGAACTCGTACCCGAAGGTGTGCAGGTCGGAGTCCGACCGGATGCCGGGGTACCGGAACAGGTCCCAGGTGCCACCGGAGGCGCCGCGGGCCTCCAGGATGGCGAAGGTCTTCGACGGCAGCTCGGTCGTCAGGTAACGCCCGGCCCCGATCCCGGAGATCCCGGCGCCCACGATCAGGACATCGAGGTGCTCGACCGGCGGCTGATCGGTGGTCATAACGGCACTCCAAATACGGGATCGGTACGGCTGGGTGCCAGCATGCGCGTCGCGAACCACCGGGCACCAGGACATCGCGCACCAGATTAGATGCCCCGCTGGTGCATACTGCTGCGATGGCATCGGAGTGGCCGGTCGTGTCCCCGCGAGTCCGGGAGTTGTTCCGGCGCGGCGCGGAGGTCGCCGCGAACCCCCGCGCCGACTGGATCGAAGAACTGCACCGGGCATCGCTGAGCGGCGCCCGGATGCGGGCGGTCGTCGACGACCCGGTGCTGGCCGCCGCGACCCGCCGCGCGAACCTGGCGAACCTGCTGCACTGGGCCGCGGCCAACGTCCGTGATCCCGGCGACCGGGTGCCGGTGACCTCCGGCCCGGAAGTCCTGGAAGCCGCCCGCGACCTGGTCCGGCGCGGCCTCGACCAGGGCGGCCTCGACGCGTACCGCACCGCGCAGAGCGTCGCCTGGCGCCGATGGATGGAGATCTGCTTCGACCTCGGCCCCAGCCCGGCGGACCTGCGCGAGCTGCTGGACATCTCGTCGCTGTCGATCAGCACCTTCATCGACGACACGGTCGCGGCCATCGCCGAACGGATGGCGGCCGAGCGCGCCGAACTGACCCGGGGCGCCCACGCCGAACGCCGCGCCACTGTCACCCTGCTGCTGGAGGGCGCCCCGATCAGCCGGGTCCGTGCCGAGGCGCAACTCGGTTACGGACTCACCGGGCCGCACACCGCGTTCATCCTCTGGAGCCCGGCGGCCACCGGCACCGGACCTCTCGAAGCCGCGGCCGAGGCCGTCATGCGGGCCACCGGCGCGGCACACCGGCTGACCGTGCTGGCCAGCGCCGCTGCCCTCTGGGTCTGGCTGCCCGCCGCCACCACCTGTGACAGCGCCGAGGTCACCGAGCGTCTGGCGCGCACTCCCGGCGTCCGGGTCGCGGTCGGCCGTCCCGGCACCGACGTCGACGGATTCCGCCGCAGCCACCTCGACGCCATCACCACCCAGCGCATGCTGACCCGGCTGGCATCATCCCAGCAGATCGGCCGTTACCGGGACGTCCAGCTCGTCGCCCTGCTCACGGCCGACCCCGCCCGGGCCGACGAGTTCCTCACCGACACCCTCGGCGACCTGCTGCACGCCGACGCGACCCTGCACGAGGCGGTCCGGACGTATGTGCGGGAGCTCGGCAACACCTCCCGCACCGCCGAACGGCTCTTCACCCACCGCAACACCATCCTGCGCCGCCTGGCCCGGGCCGACGAGCTGCTGCCGCGCCCGCTCGCCGACGACATCGTCACCGTCGGCGCGGCCCTGGAGGTGCTGCGCTGGCGCACCGGCTCACCCTGATCTCAGATCAAGATCCTGATCTCAGATCAAGATCCCAGCGAGGGTACGGAACGCGCCGGCCGGGAAGCTGCGGGCGTCGCCGCCGTTGAGCACCTGGATCGCCACCTCGTCCGCACCGGCCTGGTAATGCTTCTCTAGCCCGGCCGCGACCTTCTCGGGCGTACCCCAGGGGATCAGTGCGTCGACCAGGCGGTCGCTGCCGCCACCGGCGAAGTCGTCGTCGGTCCAGCCGAAGCGCCGCAGGTTGTTGGTGTAGTTCGGCAGGGTGAGATATCCGGCCGTGTACTGCCGGGCGGTGGCCCGGGCGGTCTCCGGGTTCGCGTCGACGACCACCGCGACCTCGGGGGCCAGCAGCCGGTCGGGTCCGAGCGCGGCGCGGGCCTCGGCGGTGTGCTCCGCCGTGGTGAAGTACGGGTGCGCGCCGGTTGACCGATCGCGGGACAGCTCCAGCATCCGAGGTCCGAGCGCCGCCAGGATCCGCGCCTCGGCGGGCAGCCCGGCAGCGTCGAGACCGTCGAGGTACGCCACCATCTTCGAGTACGGCTTGCGGTAGTCGGTGCCGTCGTTCTCCACCAGCACCGCGTGGCTGGCGCCGAGACCGAGCAGGAACCGGCCCGGATGGTCGTGCTGCGCGTCCTGGGCGAACACGGCCACCTCGGCCGGCGACGAGTGCCAGATGCTCACGATCCCGGTGGCGACCCCGATGCGCTTGGTGCCGTCCAGGATCTCCCGGAATCGTGGGTGGACGTTCTCCCCGAAGCCGCCGGAGAACCAGATCCGCGAGTAGCCGAGCTCCTCCAGTTCGATCGCGGCGTCGATGGCCGCGTCCTGACCGGCCTTGCTGAGGAAGAACGGTTGCCAGACGCTGACGAGTCGCTGTGTCATAGGAGAACCCTACGACTGTTCAGATCGTGCCCCGCGTTGCCGACGGTAGGAGCTCCCTCTTCTAGGAGTCTTCTCATGCGGATGCGCCGTACCGCTGTCGCTGTCGCCATGACCGTCGCGGTCGTGGTTCCCGCCGTGAGCACGGGCGTGGTCGCCTATGCCCAGGCGGGTTCGTCGCCCTCGACCGGTCAGGTGGTGGCGGCCAAGAAGCCGACCGCTACGCCTACTAAGAGCTCGGGTAAGAAGGTGAAGGCGACCTTCTCGGCGACGGGCACGGTGACCGCTGTCGATGCGGCGAAGGGTACGGTCACGGTCGCGGTGAAGGGTGGCACCAAGGACGTGAAAGGCCGGACCGTGACGATCGGTGTGCCGTCGAGCGTGCGGATCCTGTTGAACGGCAAGAAGGTCGCGGTGAGCGCGCTCGCCGCCGGAAACAAGATCACTGTGGCCGGCACCCGGATCGATGCGGCGTACACCGCTACGAAGGTGCAGGCGAGCGGGAAGGCCAAGCCCACGCCACGGCCGAGCGTCACGCCCACCACGCCGGCGCCGTCCACCGCACCGTCCGCGACGCCGTCGGCCGAGCCGACCGAGTCCGAGGACCCGGAGGCGGACGAGACGCCGTGACCGCTCTCCCGGATGCACGGGCCGCGGCTCGCGGGTGCCCGGCTGTGGCTCGCGGGTGCGCGGTCACGGCTGCGGTACGAGGACCGGCGCCGGCGTCGCGGTGACCGGATGCCGGGTCAGGCGGGGGTTGCGGTCGTAGAGCCACGCCGCGAGCAGGCCGAGGGCCGCTCCGGCGACGGCGCCGATGCCCAGCCGGATCCAGGCGTGGCCGAGGCCTGCCGCGCCGCGGGCGTCGAAGAACAGGATCGCGCGGACACCGTCCAGGACCGGATGCATCGCGGTGACAGTGGTGAGCGAGCGCAGCCAGCCGGGCAGCGCCTCCACCGGAACGGTGGGCCCGGAGGCCAGGGACAATGCCACGAAGAAGAACGTGTTGAGGAGCGCGCCCGGGCTGCCGAACGCCGCGAAGACCGACAGTGCCCCGATGCCGACGGCGACGATCGTGGCGGTGAGCAGCAGCCACAGCTCGACCGGGTGGCTCACCGGCACGCCGATCGCCGTCGTGGCGACCAGTTGCAGCAGGGCGGCCGCGAGGGGCGCGACACCGGCCAGGACCGCGAACTTCGCGAGCAGCGTGGTGACCCGGCCCGCCCACTGGTACGGGCGGCGGCTGGTCAGCGGGCCGAGTTCGCTCGGTGTGAAGCCGATCGCGGCGTCCAGGGACGGGTGGATCGTCGACGCGCCGATGAAGCCGATCAGGATCGCCACCAGGGCCAGGTAGAACGGCGTCAGGCCGTACCCGGACCTGGCCGGCAGCACCTCGTGCGGCACCGTCGACACGGTGAACGGCTCCCGCAGCACGAGTGACTGCGCGGGGGTGAGTGCGGTGCCGGCGGCGGCTCGCAGCTGGTCGCCGAGGGCGCGCTGGGCGGCGGCGAGCACGGGTCCGAGGTTGCCGCTCACCAGGCCGGCCGCCAGGCTGCCGTCGCCGGCGTTGGTACGCACGGTGACCACCGGCCGCACGATGGCGGCGTCGCCGGTCAGCGTGGACAGCGAACGCTCGAAGTCGGCGGGGATGACGACGGCTCCGTAGATGTCGTCGTCGGCGAACCGGGTGGACATCTCGGTGGCCGACATGGTGGTCATATCGAGTTTGTCCGGGTCGGCGCCGGCGCGGATGCCGTCGGCCAGAGCCTCGGCGGCACCGGCCGGGCCGCCGGGTTCCTGGGTGGCGAGCACCAGAGCGACCGGCAGCTTGCGCAGATGCCCCTGTGGGTCCGCGATGCCGCTCAGATAGCAGGCCGGCAGGGCGATGCTCAGCAGCACGATCATGATGACCGGAATCCGCCAGACGCGCGGATTGCGGAAGTGGCGAAGTCGCATTTCTGTCACCGTTCGTCGAGGCCCCAGGGCTCTCGGGGCCGTTCACCGAGATTTATACGCTCATCGGTAAACAGGTGTAAACCGTTGAGTGGGGCGTCACAGTAAACGCGTGTAAAGTGTTGGCGTGACGAGGACTCAGAACACCCGGGGGCAGGGCGAGCGACTGCGCGGGGAGCTGGTGGACGCCGCCTTCGGCGTGCTCGACGAGCAGGGTCCGGCGGGCGTGACCCTGCGAGCGGTCGCGCGCGCCGCCGGGGTCACCGCACCGGCCGTCTACCGGCACTTCGCCGACCTGCCCGCCCTGCTGGCAGAGCTGCGCCGGGACACGTTCGCGCAGGTCATCCAGGTCACCGCGGCCGCCGAGGACGGTCTGCCGTCGCCGGCGGCCCGGCTGCTGGCCCGCGCTCGTGCCTATGTGGAGCTGGGCCTCGCCCGCCCGGCGCGGTACGCCCTGATCTTCACGCACGTGCCGGGCTCCGACGCGCTGGCCGGCGCGGCACTCGACAAGATGGTGGAGCTGATCGCGGCCTGTGCCGCTGACGGATCCTCAGCCTCGGCCGACCCGCGCACCGACGCGGTCCACCTGCTGGCCGCCCTGCACGGCGTCATCGGCGCGCGGCTCTCCGCGCCCGGGTTCGGCTGGCCGCCACTGGACCGCACGGTCACCGAGATCACGACCCGCCTGACGTTGCTCCGGGCATCGTGACGCCAAAAGTCCGCCGGTAATGCGACGGGCTGGTGCGGGTGTGCGCGTGGAAATGCACCCGCAAGGATTCGGCCGAGCCGAAGCCGCAGCGGTGGGCGATCTCGTCGACACCCAGCGACGTGGTCTCCAGCAGAGCGCGAGCGCGGGCCACCCGCTGCAGGATCACCCAGTTGAGCACGCTGGTCCCGGTCGCCTCGCGGAAGCGGCGGCGCAGCGTCCGCGAGCTCAGGAGGCTGTGACCGCTGATCAGCTCCAGGGTGAGCGGCTCGTGCAGGTTGAGCTGGATCCAGGCGAGCAGCCGGGCGATGTCCGGGTCGCCGCGCGGAGTCATCGGCTCGATGAACTGTGCCTGGCCGCCGTCGCGGTGCGGCGGGCTGATCAGAAACCGGGCCATGTCGTTGGCCGCCGCCTGGCCCAGATCGGTGCGGAGCAGGTGCAGGCACAGATCAGTGCCGGCCAGCACGCCGGCTGACGTGTAGACGCCGGTGTCCGTCACATACAGCTCCGCCTCGCGGACCTGGACGGCCGGGTGGCGGTCCCGGAGCAGCCCGGCCCATCGCCAGTGCGTCGTGGCCGCCCGGCCGTCCAGGATACCGGCCGCTGCCAGGGCGAACGCGCCGGTGCAGATGGACACCATGCGGCTGCCCCGGGCGTACGCGGCACGCAACTGCTCGACGAGGGCCGGGTCCGGGGGCACCGACGGATCGTCGACACCGGGCACGATCACCGTCCCGGCCGACGCGATGCGCTCCAGCGGCTGAAGGTCACGGGGCACCAGCGGTCCGTCGATCGGGCCCGCGCCGGCCACGGCCAGCGTGTACGGGTTGGCCGCGGCCAGGTGCTCCGGCCAGCGGCCGAACACCTGGATCGGCACGGCCAGGTCCAGCGCGACCGTGCCCGGCTGGACCACCACCGCGACGTTGGCCAGATCCTTGGGATCAATGTCCATCAGGCCATCGTACGGGGGCCAGCCCCGCTCGTAGCGTGGTGCCACACCCCGAGAGAGGACACCGACCATGTACGTCGTCGTTGAGATCTGGACACCGAAGCCGGCCTTCCACAGCGCGGACGAAGCCACCCGTTCCGCCCTGTTCGCGGGTATCCGCGAGGCGATCAAGCAGCTCGCCGGGATCGGCGTGGTGACCCTCGGCTGGGGCGCCGCCGATCAGGACGTCGCCTACGCGAGCCCGCACCAGTGGTTCGCCGTCTGGCAGGCCCCGTCGCGGGAACTGGCCGCGGCCTTCCTGGCCGGCGTCGAGCAGTCCGGCTGGTACACGTACTTCGAGCAGACGAACCTCGCCGGCGAACTGCGCGACGCCGAGACGGTCATCGCGGACCACGTGGCGCTGACGGAAGCCGTACGGTGAAGGACCTGACCGCTCTTCCGGAGCTGATCGGCAGCTGGCCGCGCACCGCGGCGGCCGAGGCCGCGCTGCGGCTGGCCACCGAGCACTCGCCGGCGTTCCTGCTCAACCACAGCGTGCGCAGCTACTTCTACGCGCGCAGCATCGGCCTGGGGCGGGGACTCGTGGCCGGGGCCGACTACGACGACGAGGTGTTGTTCGTCGCCACCGTGCTGCACGACATCGGCCTGACCGGGGAGGGCGACGGGCCGAACCGGTTCGAGGTGGACGGTGCCTTCCGGGCCGCGGAGCTGGCTCGCGAGTACGGCTTGCGGGAACCGGCTGTCACGCTGATCTGGGACGCCGTCGCGCTGCACACGTCACCGGGCATCGCCGCGCACAAGCGGCCCGAGGTCGCGCTGGCGCACTTCGGCATCGGTGCGGACATCTTCGGGTTCGGCGCCGAGGAGGTGGATCGGGCCGTGCTGGAGTCCGCCCATGCCGCGTTCCCGTGGCTGGACCTGCGGGAACGGCTCATCGAGACGGTGGCGCGGCAGATCGATCACCAGCCGTCGAAGTGGGCGCCACTGTCGTTCGTCGAGGCCGCGTACCGCCGGGCGCGACCGGAGAACCCGTTCCCCGGCATGGACGAGCTGGCGGCCGCTCCGGTGCTGCCGGGCTGAGATGGTGGAGGGTGGCGGCGAGCCACCCTCCACCGCGTCGCGGGCGGGAGGAGTGGGGCTGGCCACGGCCCATCGCATCGATCGGAGTTGACGGGTAAGATGTGAATCATGATCATCGGCGGGGCCGGTTCATGACCATTGACTTCGGCTCCTCGGTGAGGTCGCGTCTCGGCATCGAGTGGGAGATTGCGTGCGTCGACCGGCGCAGCGGTGAGCTCGCCCCGGCCGCGCCGGAGCTGCTGGCGAAACTCGGGCCCGCGGAGTCCTTCCCGCACGTGACCGGTGAGCTGCTCACCAACACCGTCGAGATCGTCAGCGCGCCGCACCACCGGACCCGGGACGCCGTCGACGACCTCACCCGGCTCGTCGAGCGGGTCAGCGGGTTCGCCGAGCCGATGGGCGTCGACCTGCTGTCGTCGGGCACGCACCCGTTCAGCCAGTGGTTCCAGCAGCGGGTCACACCGGACAATCCGCGATACGACACGCTCATCGACCGTACCCGATGGTGGGGCCGGCAGATGATGATCTGGGGCGTCCACGTCCATGTGGCGGTCGAAGACCGCCGCAAGGTCTTTCCCATCATCGACGGGCTGCTCAGTTACCTGCCGCACTTCCAGGCGCTCAGCGCGTCGAGCCCGTTCTGGGCGGGGGAGACCACCGGGTACGCGTCCAACCGCGCCCTGATGTTCCAGCAGCTGCCGACCGCCGGGCTGCCGCCGCAGTTCACCGACTGGGGACAGTACGAGTCGCTGGTCGCCGACCTGAAACACGTCGGCGTCATCGAGGAGCTCAACGAGCTGCGCTGGGACATCCGCCCGTCGCCGAAGTGGGGCACGATCGAGGTGCGCACCTTCGACGGCATCCCGACCGCCCACGAGATCGGCGCGATCGCGGCGCTGACCCAGTGCCTGGTCGAGCACTTCTCCCGCGAGCTCGACGCCGGGCGCGAGGTGCCGAAGATGCAGCCCTGGTTCGTCCGGGAGAACAAATGGCGCGCCGCCCGGTACGGGATGGACGCCATCATCATCCAGAACGCGGCCGGCGACGAACGGCTGGTCACCGAGGACCTCGGCCACCTGCTGCCGGCCCTCGCCCCGATCGCCGACGCGCTCGACTGCGCGGGCGAGCTGGAGCACGTGCACGACATCATCCGGCAGGGCGCCAGTTATCAGCGGCAGCTGAAGGTCGCCGCGGCCAGCGGCGGAAGCCTCAAGGCCGTCGTGTCGTCCCTTGTGAGGGAACTGCACGACGGCCGGCCCGGCTGAGGGTCAGTCGTCGAGACGCAGGTCGGGGTGCCGGCCCGCGACGGAGCGCATCCGCCACCGGTGCGGGAAGAGCGCGAGCAGGGCGCCGTCGCGTACCCGGGTCATGACCTCGACGTTCGACTCGGTCCGCAGGATCTCCCGGCCGGCCTCGTCGGTGCGCGCCGCCACTTCGTACGGAAGGTGGTTGAGCTGGGTCTTCACCCCGAACTCGGCCTCCAGGCGGTGGGTGGCCACCTCGAACTGCATCGGGCCGACGGCCGCGAGCACCGGGGACTGGTCGCCACGCTGATCGGAGCGCAGCACCTGGACCACGCCCTCGCCGTCGAGCTGTTCGATGCCGCGCCGGAAACGCTTGAACGCCGCGGTGTCCGAGGTGCTCACCACCGCGAAGTGCTCCGGCGGGAACGACGGCAGGGCCGGGTACTTCACCGGCTCGCTGACGTAGAGGGTGTCGCCGATGCCGAGCGCGGTCGCGTTGACCAGACCGATCACGTCGCCGGGGAACGCCTCGTCGATCGTGTCGCGGCCCTGGCCGAAGATCTGCTGGGCGTACTTCGTGGTGAACGGCCGACCGGTGTCGCCGTGCGTCACGAGCATGCCGCGCTCGAAGCGGCCGGAGCAGACGCGTACGAAAGCGACCTGGTCACGGTGGGTGCGGTTCATGTTCGCCTGGATCTTGAAGACGAACCCGGAGAACGCGCTGTCGACCGGCTTGTCGGTCCCGGACACCGTCGGTCGCGCCGACGGCGGCGGCGCCAGCTCCAGAAGAACATTCAACAGCTGTCGTACGCCGAGGTTCGCCACCGCCGCGCCGAACAGCACCGGCGTGCTCCGGGCCGCCAGGAACTCCTTGTCGTCGAAGTCCGCGCCGGTCATCGCGAGCAGCTGCAGTTCCTCGTTCGCGGTCTCCCAGTCGGCGCCGTAGAGCTCGGCCGCCGCCTCGGGGCTCATCTCCTCCTCGATGGCGAGGTCGGCGCCACCGGGGGAGCGCTGCATTCGGGTGAACACCTCGGTGCGGCGGTCGATCACGCCGCGGAAGTGCCCGGCGATGCCGACCGGCCAGGTCAGCGGCGTCGGCTTCAGCCCGATCCGCTCCTCGATCTCGTCCATCAGGGCGAGAGCGTCGTGGCCGGGCCGGTCCCACTTGTTGATGAACGTGATCACCGGGATGCTGCGCTGCCGGCACACCTCGAACAGCTTCAGCGTCTGCGGCTCCAGGCCTTTCGCCGCGTCCAGCAGCATGACCGCGCTGTCCACCGCGGTCAGCACCCGGTAGGTGTCCTCGGAGAAGTCGGCGTGGCCGGGCGTGTCCAGCAGGTTGATGACGACGTCCTGGTAGGAGAACTGGAGCGCGGCCGAGGTGACCGAGATGCCACGCTCCTGCTCCATCGCCATCCAGTCGGACACGACGCCCCGGCGGTCACCCTTGCCGTGCACCGCGCCGGCCTGCCCGATCACCCGGGCGTGCAGGGCGAGGGCCTCGGTCATCGTGGACTTACCGGCATCCGGGTGCGAGATCACCGCGAACGTACGCCTCCGGCCCGCCTGTGCGGCAACCCCCGCCGACGACGCCAGCACGTTCTGACTCACGATCCGCTCCCCATTTTTTCGACGATCCTGTAGGTGACTCTATGTCGTCGCCTGCCGTGACCGGTCTCACCCACCCCGGGGTCAGGGCGTCGCTTATTTGACCGCCGGCAGCGCCGCTTCGATGGCGGAGACCACGGCGGCCTCGTCGGGGCTGGTGCGCGGGCCGAACCGGGCGACGACACTGCCGTCCGCACCGATCAGGAACTTCTCGAAGTTCCACCGGATGTCGCCGGTGTACCCGTCGGCGTCCGGCTCGGTGGTCAGCGCGTCGTACAGCGGGTGCCGTCCGTCGCCGTTGACCTCCACCTTCTCGGTCATCGGGAAAGTCACGCCATAGGTCGCGCTGCAGAACTCGGAGATCTCCTCAGCGGTGCCGGGCTCCTGGCCGGCGAACTGGTTGCACGGCACGCCGAGCACGCTGAAGCCCTGGTCGGCGTACCGTTTGTGCAGCTCCTCGAGCACCGCGTACTGCGGGGTGAGCCCGCAGCGTGACGCCACGTTGACGACCAGGGTGGCGGTGCCGCGGAACTGGGCGAGATCCAGCGGCTTGCCCTGGAGATCGGCGATCGCGACGTCGTAGATGACCGGCTGGGTCATGGAGCCCTCCTGGGGTTCTGATCTTGGATGCGAATCGTAGCGCCGGCGCCGGTCAGCCGCCGAGACCGAACGCCGCCGACAGGCCGGTCACCGCGATGGCCTTCGCCACCGGCGGCGACGGGTGGATCAGGGTCAGCGTGACGCCCGCCGCGGCGGCGGTGTTGCGGGCGCTGATCAGCGCGCCGAGGGCGTACGAATCGATCAGATCGACGCGGGAGACGTCCACCTGCAGGAACCGGCACTGCGAGGCCTGCGCGGCGGCCGCGAGGTTGTCGCGGACCTCGTCGGCGTCCGCGAGGTCCAGCTCCCCGGCCAGCGCGGCGCGCAGGGTGATGCCGTCACTGCTGGTCTCATACATGATCAACGCGTTGCCCGACATGTGTCGACCGTATCGGCCCGGCGCCCGGCCCGCCTGGTGAGGGTCTCCTGCGTGGGGTCAGCCGGAGCCGCTGCACTGGGGTGCGGCGTACCTGCCCTCGGCGGTGGTGGAGGCGAGCAGCTTGCCGTCCACGGTGATGGTGCAGGTCACCGGTCCGGCGTCACCGCCGTCCTTGCGCTGCGCGATGAGTACGAACGGCGGCCACCCAGCGCCCGCTGGGACGTCTACTTCGGTGGGTTCCAGTGGTAGTGCCTCGATGTCGTGATTTCCTGGAAGCCGCGGCGGCGCAGGATGGGGGCGCTCTCCGGTGACGCGTCGACGTGCAGCAGCCGGAAACCGCGGGCGGCCGTTTCCTGGGCCCGGGCGGCGAGCAGTGCGCCGTACAGGCCACGCCCGCGCCACTCCGGCAACGTCGTGCCGCCGAGCAGCGCGACAAAGTCGGAGCCCGAGTGGTAGATCACCCAGGCGGAGCTGACGACCCGGCCGCCGGCCTCGGCGACCAGGATGGTCATCTCGTCGGGGCCGGCGTCCACCCGGGTAGTGAGGTCGTCCTCGACCCAGGAGCAGTCGAACCCCCACACCGCGGTCTGCTGCTCGGCGATCCGGCGCATGTCCGCGGGCTCGCTGACCTGGCGCAGCACCACACCGTCGGGCAGGACCGGCTCGGCCGCGACCTCCTCGGCCATCCCGATGAGCACCGCCGACGGTTCCCCGGCCACGAAACCGGCCGCGACCAGCCGCTCGGGAAGATCCGTGGGCAGGTCGTGGCCCCGCACCTTCCACTCGACGCCCTCGCCGCGGGCCTGGAAGTAGTCCCGCTGCCGGGCGATCAGCCGGTCCAATGCGGCACCGGTGACACCGATGTCGCGCGGTGCCCGGACCCGCCCCACGTGCGCGCCGACCACCCGCAGGACCGGTCCGTCGTGCTCGTGGGTCACCCCGGCCGGGACGGCACCGGGCGGCATGCGCATCTGCGCGTCATAGGCGGCCAGCAGCGTTGCGGTATCGACCATCGCCACATCATGCCCGAGTCGGGCACCGCCGGCTGTCCGGTCGCATACTGGTCCGGCTGACCGCGACTCGGAGGGAGTCATCCGATGACCCACTACCTGATCTCGTTCGACGACGGCGCGATGAGCCACATCCGCGACGAGGACTGGCCCGACGTCGGCAAGGCCTCGCACGCGGTGGTTCAGGAGGCCATGGACGCCGGGGTCTGGGTCCTCGGTGGTGGCGTCGAACGGCAGACCGCGACCATCGTGGCCACCGACGGGACGATCGCCGAAGGCCCGGACCCCGCCGCCAAGGTGGCCGTCGGCGGGTTCGCCGTCGTCGACGTGGCCACCCGCGAGGAAGCCCTCGCGTGGGCCGCGAAGATCGCCGCCGCCTGTCGCTGCGCGCAGGAGGTCCGGGAGATCATGCCCGACGCCGATCAGGAGGCCTGGCTCCGCCAGACCCGCAGGTGATCAGATCTTCGCCCCCACCGCTGATCCGTTCGCCGGGACGAGGAAGCTCGACGACGGGATCGAGCCGTCCGCGGCCCGCGCCCCGGTGATCACCGATGTGCTGGTGCTCAGCAGCGTCCAGGTCCCGCCGATGTTCCACGAGTTCCCCGAGGCGGTGGACTTGCCGAGCGCCACCGCGGTGCCGTTACCGGACGCGAGGTTCGCGGTCAGCTTCGAGGTCGAGCCGCCGTCGACGTCGAAGCCGGTCTTGACGTTCTTGTACGCCGTGGACCGCCCCACCGTGATCGCCCCGGTGTTCCCGTTGTCGGTGAAACCGTGCGCGGCGTTGCTGAACGCCATGCTGTTGCTGACGGCGTGGCTCGCGGCCGGCCCGGTGCCGCTGCTGCCGCCGAGCTTGAAGCCGTTGCCGTCGCCGGAGAAGTTCGGGATGCTCCAGCGGTTGTAGCCGTTGCCGTACGCGATCGAGTTCTGGATCGTGATCGGTGAGCTGAAGCTCCAGGCGTCGAATCCGTCGTCGACGTTGTTCCACAGCCGGGCGCCGCGCACGATGTTGCCGGTGCCGCTGCCCTCCTTGATGCCGAGGCCGTCGGCGCTCTCGCCGTTCTTGCGCGGATCACGGTTCTGGTAGCTGTCCAGGTTCAGGATTAGGTTGTTCGCCGAGGCGCCCTGCAGCTGGAACCCGGTCTCGTAGTTGTCGTGCACGACCAGCCGGTCGAACGTGTTGTTGTTGCATTTGTTGCAGTACACGCCGTAGGGCCCGTGGGTGATCTCCAGGCCGGACAGCTTCCAGTACGACGCCTCCATGTGGATCGCGCCGCGCTGCGCGGCCGGGATCGAGGAGCCCACGGCGCCCGGGGTGTATCCCAGCGCCTCACCGTCGATGATCACCTTCTCGCTGTTGTAGGCGGTCAGCGTGATCGGTGCGGCGGCCGTGCCGCTCTTGGTGATCTGAATGTTGCTGGTCAGCGCATGCGTGCCGCCGCGTACCGCGATCGTGCCGCCGGCCGCGACCGCGCCGATCGCTTTCTGGATGGTCGCGAACGGGGCGGCGAGGGTGCCGGCGTTGCTGTCGCTGCCGGTCGTCGCGACGTAGAAGGTGGTGGCAGTGGCGGCGTCGGCCGTACCGATCGCGGCGATGCCGGCGCCCGCCACGGTGAGGACGGACGCCGCGGTGATCGCGGCTTTCTTCAGCAGCGTGCGGCGAGAATGTGTGGTCACAACCGGACAAGTGGCCGCCGGACGCGAAAAGGTTGCCTCAGATGAGGGGCAGCGCTACCGCGAGCGGCCACGCCACGACGATCGAGCCGGTCAGCGCGATCACCCAGGCGGATACCGCGAACCGGTTCAGGATCGCGCTCCACACCGCCTGCCACAGCATCAGGCCGATCAGAGGGAACAGCGCCAGGATCACAAAACCGTGGGTCAGCCCGGTGACGGCCGCGGCCGCCAGGACGATCACGAAGACCGCGGCGATCGCGAGCAGGCTCAGCGCGTCGCCTCCGGCGACACGTTCGCCGCCGTAGGCGAGCAGGGCAAAAGCCAACCAGAGGATCAAAAGCAACCACCAGCGGTTCCCCACCGGCCAGGCGTGGGTCATTCCCACATGCACGGGTACGGAAATAGCGAGCACCGCATACGGTACGGCGAGCAGCAGACGGGGACGGCTGATCGCGGTTTTCGTCGATGCGGGGCGGGTCCTCGCGTACGCGTACAGAAGGACTCCGGTGACGGCCGCGTACCCGATGACGTATCCGGCGATCGCCAGCGGCAGCCGGGTCGTCGGCAGGAACCGGGCGATCACCGCGCCGATCACTGCCGCGACGGCCGCCACCGCTGTGAGCCGGGCTGTCGTCGCGATGCGGGCCTTCATCGGCCGCGGTTCGGCCGCCGGGTTTCCCAGACGCGGCCGGGGATCGTTGGCCGGGTCGGCGAGCAGCGCGACGAGCGGATAGAAGCCGATCAGGAAGGCCAGCACCAGCAGAACCGTGCCGGCGAGGCGTCGCGCCGGGAACGGGATCGATGCGGTGTCGCGGTGCCGATCGAAGCTGGAGTCGAGCCACGTGACTGTCTCACGGTGCGCCTCCGGGGCGTACAGAATGGAGATGTGCTCGACGCCGGGGACGATCCGGACCGCGCGGTCGCCGCGCTGCGCGGCGACCGTGGAAGCGACCCAGCGGAAGCCGGAGAATTCCAGGGCGCCGGCTATGGTGAGCAGGCGTGCGGGTCCTTCGGGGGAGGCGACGGCGTCGTCCGGCAGCGAGATCGCCACGGTCGCTGTGACGTCGGGGTGCGCGGCGGCGTAACGGGTGACGGCGCCGGCGCCCATCGAGTGCCCGACCAGCGCGACCTGGGCGGGGTCGACGTCGGGCAGGGAGCGCAGGTGGGCGAGCGCGACGCCGAGATCGTGCTGCAGGGCACGGGTGGACGCGTCGGTGCCGGCGGCCTGATCCGGCAGGGGTGTGGTGTTGGCGCCGTGGCCGGTGAAATCGAGCAGGACGACCACGTAACCGCTGGCCGCGAGGGTGTCGCCGAACGGCGCCATCAGCTTCGCCGACCCGGAGAATCCGTGCGCGACGACGACTCCGGGGTGACGGCCGGTGGTGGCCGGGTGGACCACGTCGAGCGGGACGCCGGCAGAGGTGACGTGCTCGCGGCGCAGGTCGTGAGCGGCACCGGCGATCAGCCAGCCACCACCGGTGACGAGGACGAGCAGGAGGAGCAGGGTGCGTTTCACGGAGCTCTCCCTGCGATCATCCGGCGGAAGCCGGATGGTACCGGGGCCGCGCACGGACCTCACATGCCGACGGCGGCGTTGAGCTGGTCGATGCCGTGCTGGGCCAGAACCTGCACTTCATTCCGTGCGGCAGTCGCGGCGATGGGCATGAGGAACCCGCGGAGTGCGGCGACGGCCCGGCGCACCCGGCGTGGCTCCGGCTGAGGCCGGCTGACCTCGGCGAGGACCTCATTGGCGGCGTCCTCGGCATCCTGCCGGTCGTCCGGGTCCAGGCCGTACGCGGGGAGTCCGGCGAGGATCGTGGCCACGGCGTGGGCCAGCGGCTCGAACCCGGGCGCGATCTCCGTGACCGTGTGGTTCTGCGTCACGTCGCGATTACCCCATGCCCATTGGCCTCCCTGGGTATTGCCGTGAAATACCGGTCCCTGGTTGATGGTCGGCCCGTAACCACGCTGGTTGCGGAGGTACTCTGCCACGTCGCCCTTCCAATCGGTGGCGCAATCTATGCCGTCGGTGGTGATGTCCGCCCGGATAGGACCCCGGATCTGGGGGACGACGGCACCCTCGATCAACTTCTTGTGGGCGAGGTACTCGGCCGCGTCCTGTACCTCGCTCGACGAGAAGGGGACGTTCTCCCACACCGCGGTTTCGTCGTTGGCGAACTCCGCCGTGATCGGCAGATAGACGTTGGCGATCCGCTGCTGATAGAACCAGCGCAGAAGGCTGTTGCGGCAGGCGC
Source organism: Actinoplanes lutulentus (assembly GCF_003259845.1). Taxonomy (GTDB): domain Bacteria; phylum Actinomycetota; class Actinomycetes; order Mycobacteriales; family Micromonosporaceae; genus Actinoplanes; species Actinoplanes lutulentus. Next base: position 89,570 of record NZ_QLMJ01000016.1, on the reverse strand, counting down.
GGGAACGCTGTTCGGGACTTTCCGGCACGGGATATTCCTCGGGTAGATGATCTGGATCAAAGGCTGTTTCCGATAATCGACAGGCGGTTGGAAGCATTGAGCTGGGCGCGGTCACGGATCGGGCGCAACGCGTTGTCAATGGCGGATATCCGATCGCGGTAACGCAGTGTCAGAAAATAGGACTGCGCAACGAGAAAGGCGAGAGCGGCGACGGCTACCGGCCAATTCGTCCAGCTGGCGACGGCACTCAACGCCAATGTTGTCAATCCGCTGACGGAGACCGCGGCCCAGAGCGCCACCGCCCACGGGTACCTGCCGACGAATTTCTCGAGGAAGTCCACAAGCGGATCGGCGAAATTGAAAGCGTCGAAGATGTCGTTGATGAACGCGAAGAACGCGACAGCCAGAACCGGAATGACCAGGATGGTGAGAACCGCGCTGAGGCCGGGCGGACCCCAGGGCCAGACGCCGGCGACGGTGCCGACAGCGCGGCCGATGCCCAGCACGATGAGGCAGGCGACCAGGAGTCCGACCGACAGGTACGCACACGACTTCAGAAGCCGGGGCTTCGCCGGGTCGTCCTGGACGGTGAGCCACTGCTCCTTCGACGCCTTCGGCCGGAAACGGCAGAAGACCCGGACGATCGCCTCGACGTAGGTCCGGTCGTCCATCATCCGGATGATGCGCTTGCGGTACGGCGAGACGTGGTGGGCGTCCAGGACGTGGTCGCAGACGGAGGCGACCCGAGCTGGCATCGTGGTCTGATAAAAGGAACTCAAGGCGCGTTCACCCGCCAGCCAATGCGGAAACTGCCGGACGTTGAGACCGAGAGAGCCGAATTCCCGCATGAGGTCCTCGCTCGGTGACGTGTCCACGGGCTTCAGTTCGGAAACCGCGGCAATGATTCCTAACGGAATGGCCAGTCGAGGGTCGATCTGCTTGACCTCGGAAGGAATCTCCTGGATGAATCCTCGATCGACGAGATAGGCGACACGGCCGACGATGATTTCGAACTTGGTGGAGGCCCCGTTGCTGAACGGCTGCCACACCCAATCAATCCTTTTGCATTCGGTCCGGACGCTGACGTCACTGAGACGCAGATTCGCCTCGATTTCCGAATTCTGCATGAGAGCGGCAAGATGCCACGCCGACCGTACTGCTTTGGCGTCGTCGTTCCAGAGCATGGAGGTGAGCGCTTCGCTGGCCGCCGGTGTGCCGACGACGGCCAGGTCGTCGAGGGCTTGCAGCGAACCTGCCCAGGCCGCGGACGTCAGCGCGGTGATGGCTTGCTCTCCCATGGACCGTAGCGCCGCGCGTGCCTGCGGATCGCCCGCTGCGGCGAGCTCGGAGAGGAAGGCGGCGGCGCGGGGGAGCCGGGTGCCGGCGAGGGCGGCCATCGACCATCGCGCTCCAGGTTCCTCGCCGCCCTTGGCTTGATCGACGAGAAGGTTGAACGTGAACTCGCCGCGCGGCCTGCCGTCCGCGGCGACGGCTGCGAAAGCGGCCGTCACCGCCCTTTCGTCCCAGCTCAGGGACGTCGTCGCCCGCATCGAGTCGACGATCACCTCACGGGCGAACGTGTCGTCGATGCGTTTGGCCTCCGCCAGGCACTCCAGGGCGAGGATCTGGTCCCCATGACTTGCCGAGTTGAGGATCGTGCGTACGACGTCGGTGCAGTCTCTGCTGGAGGCTCCGCACCAGAGCTTGACGGTCTCCCGCCACGCGGGCCGATCGGCGAAGTAACGCTGCAGCAGCGTCTCCGGCTGGGCGGTCAGCTCGACCGCGGCCAGGTACTCCTGGAGGGTGAGGTGCGGAAAGGCGTACCGGGAGCTGCGCCTGTCGAGCTTCACGAGGAGCTGACTTCGCTGATCGATCTCGTCGATCAGCAGCTTCGCGTGCTCCGGGCCCAGGTTGAGGTCCGGCAGGATCCGCTTGGTGATGGCGATGAGCTCGGCGCCGTCGATCGATCGCCGGTCAGGGCGGGTCGTGGGGGTCTCCTGCAACGTCAACGCGATCTTCTGCAGGACGGCGAGCTTCTCCTGCCAGTCGTATACGGAGATCGCGTTGTGGCGTGCCAGGTCATGATCTCGTTTGAGGAGGTGGTCGATGGCCATCTCGTAGAAGGCTGGTCGATTCCCGGGCAGGCTACGCCCGTTTTTCGCGAGAACTTCGGTGTGAATGTAGGCGATCATCGTCAGTAGTAACGGACTCGCCGCCAGGCGCATCAGATTCTGATTGTGCTGAAGGTCGTAGAAAAGCCTGGTCGAATCCGCGTCCGTCATGTTCGGCCAGTTCGTCAGGAACCGTCGAATGTTGGCATCGTCGAAATCCGCGACCTGCACGTGCTCCATGAATTCCGTCTGCAGCTGGCCGGAATAAGCGGCGGAACGACAGGTCACCAGCATTTGGCACCCTGAGTACTTTCGCGCGAAGTCCCTCAGTAGCATCGACACGCGATTCTGATCCTCCTGGCTCACCTCGTCCAGGCCGTCGAGCAGAAGTGCCAGCTTGCCCTCGCGGAGCGAGATGTCCAGGAGAGCGGGGTTCATGCGGATGTCGTTGCGGGACAACTCCTCATGGATCATCTGATCGAGTGTGGTGTTGTTGGCATTGCAGCGATGGAGGTCGATCAGGACCGGCAACCGGGCTGACCTTGGGGTGCTCTCACCAGCCCAGATGAGCATCGAATGCTTGAGCAGCATGGATTTTCCGGCGCCGGGTGGGCCAAGGATGACCACCCGCATCTGACGGCGTAGCCACTCGTAGACGTCTTTGCGTTCCTCGCCGGCCTGATATTCCAGGGGCACGTATATTTTCATCACGTCGACCGTGCTCGTGGCGGTCTGTTCGTTGACGAAGCCGAGGCGGTGACGTGCGAAATTCTCCTTCACGGCTCGGCGGTACCGTCCGACGAGCCGCTTGGGTAAGAGTCGCCCTGAAGATCCCCGGGCGAGACGTATGGCAGGCCACGACGCGTGCCACAGGCTTTGGCGATCCATGGGCCGTATTATGTTTATTTGATCATGTTGGAGCAACTTACTGGTGGAACTGTAAACGTGATCTTACTCAGCGATATGCAAACAAGATCTAAAAGGCGGACTTCGCGAGTGTGACTCGCATTTAAAGTGGCATTGCGCATTGCCTGATCTTGTGTGCTGGCGGATTTATGGATCATTGGCTCGGGGAGCGTTTGCTGCCCCGAGTCAAGCTTCAGCTGGAGCCGCGGACCGTCAGGGTGGTCGGCAGCCGGCCCGGTGCCGGCAGGGCCGGGTCGAGCAGGTGGTGGATCGCCGAGGCGGCCTCGTCCTCGACCGGCATGTACACCGAGGACAGATCGGCGGCCTCGGCCAGGGTGCTGCCGTCGAAGCCGACGACCGCGACGTCGTGCGGCACCCGGCGGCCGGCCTCGCGCAGCGCCTGGAGCACACCCATCGCGGTGACGTCGCAGGCCGCGAAGACCGCGTCGAGCCGGGGCTCGCGGGCCAGCAGTTCGACGGTCGCCGCGTACGCACGGGCCCGGGTGAAGTCGCCGTCGGCGGCGACCACGGTCTGGGCCGCGCCGGCCATCACCCGCAGGAATCCGGCCCTGCGTTCCAGCGCGCACGGCGTGGGCGGGCCGAAGACCGCGCCGATCCGCTGGCGGCCGGTGCTGACCAGATGCATGGCGGCCTGGTAGCCGCCGCTGTCGTTGTCCGGGGCGACGAATGTGACGCCCGGCGCCGACCGGCCCAGGGCGACCGTGCGGGAACGTCGTGCGTACGCCGCACCGGCCGGCCCCGAAACGTTGATGAGCAGGCGTCCGAACGGTGGGTCGTCGTCTCGGGTGCCAGGGGCTGCCGGGGCCTCGGCGACACGGCGTACCTCCAGGGAGATGTCCTGATCGCCGAGCGCGCGCATGGCGCCGGTCAGCACCCGGCCGTAGAACGGCTTGGCGCTCATCGCTGCCGGATCCGGATCGACGATCAGCACCTCGATGCGTTCACGCCGCGCCGCGCTCGCTTTGCCGGTGGCCAGCGCGCGGGCCACCGTGTGCGGCTCGAAACCGAGCCGCGCGGCGACCGCGCGCACGTGGTCACGCATGGTCTCCGACGTGCCGTACATGCCGTTGATCGCCCGGGATGCGGTCGCCCGCGAGACCCCGGCCACGCGGGCGACATCAGCGAGGGTGGCGCGCTTCCCGTCCATGCCGGCAACGATAACGCCGATCGATGCCGGCCTACGGACGCGGGAAGCCCATCGTCGGGTGCGGCGGGCCGTCCAGGGCCGCGGAGACGAGATCGGCGAGCTCCCAATACGACACTTCACCCTGCTCCGAGGCGTGGTACGCCAAGGCGTTGACGATTCCCTCCCAGTCCGAACCGCTCATCGTCACCTGCGCCCGGGATGACGTACTCCTGGCAGCGATCGCGATCGGCTCGTGGGCCGAGGTGCCGCCGCCGACGTATGTCTCGACCGGCCCCATCACGTCGCTGATCCTGCGCCAGGTCGCGGTGGGCAGCACGACGTCGTATCCGCGGCTGTCGTCCAGACCGAGGTCGTCCAGGGTCTTGCCGGCGATGGTGAACTCGCACCACGGCGACCAGCCGCCCGCCGGAACGGACGGCGGGGTGCCGCGCACCCGCCAGCGGTACGACTCACCCTGCCGCAACCGGGTCCCGAGCATGGCGAGATCCAGTTCGGCGGTCAGGACACGCTCACCGAAGCGGTAACCGGGCTGGTCGAGGTCCTGAGCGTGGGCGCGGTCGCTGATGCCGCGCAGCTGAACGGTCGAGGCGATCTCGGTAAGGCCGGGCACTGGCGTGAACGACGAGGACAACACCGGGAACACCGTGTCCAGGACCGGCCTGTTCGGCCCGGTCACGCAGCCCCGGCCGTCAGTGGACAGGCCGGTCGGCAGAGCGGCGCCGGCGTATTCGGGGTCGGCGGGGTCGGCGGGGTCCTCGTTTGATCGTCCGGCGGTGCTGGTCCAGGTGTAGTCGCAGGTCACCGCGTCAGATCTGGGGTAGGGGCGCGTTGCGGTGGCGATTTGACAGGCGGCAATCGAGAGGGGCGCGCCGGACTGGGAGGTCGAGGGTCCGGTGCTGGTTGGTTCGGTGCTGGTTGGTTCGGTGCCTGTCGGTTTGGTGCTTGTCGGTTTGGTGAGCGTCGGCGCTGCGCTTGTCGAACCGGTAGGTTCCGGCCCGGCGAAGCGGGTTACTCCGGCCACCGTGAAGACGACAGCCACCGCCCCGATCGCGATCCACCGACGTGCCATCCGACCCCCTCCTGCCGATCCGAGTAGATCGGCAGGAGGGGCGGTGGGTTGAGTATTTTCGGCTGGGTCTTGTGGCGCGGCCAGTCGAGCCGGGGTGGTGAGCTGAGCGGGGGCGGGGTGCCGAGCCGGGGGTGGCGAGCTGAGTCGGGGGGTGGCGAGCTGAGCCGAGGCGGCCAGCTGAGCAGACGCGTGCGGGTGCGGCGACGCGTGCGGGTGTGGCGAGCATCCGGCGTTCCCGGATCAGGGCGCGCCTGAGGCCGGGCCGAGGAGGTTGGCGGGGTGGCTGGTGGTCGTTGGTTTCGGGCCAGGCTCAGGGCGCCCGTGGCTGGGGTGGCGGCGGTCGGCGGGGATGGCGGTGGTCGATGGTGGCCGGTGGCCGGTGGCCGGTGGCCGGTGGCCGGTGGCCCGTGGCTGGCGGCCGGTGGCCCGTGGCTGGCGGCCCGTGGCCCGTGGCTGGCGGCCCGTGGCTGGCGGTCGTTGGTCGCTGGTGGTCATTGGTTCAAGGGGCGACGAGGCCGGCGCGGTAGGCGAGGATGACCAGCTGGATTCGGTCGCGGGCGGTGAGTTTGGACATCAGCCGCCCGACGTAGCTCTTCACCGTCGGCGTGGTGATGTGCAGCCGCTCGGCGATCTCGGCATTGGTGGCGCCCATGCCGACCAGGACGAGGACCTCGCGCTCGCGGTCGGTGACTCCGGACAGGTCGGGTAGCTCGGTGACCGGCCCGGGACGGCTGGTGATCATCTGGATGAGGCGGCGGGTGACGCTCGGGGCGATCAGCGCATCGCCGGCAGCGACCACCCGGATCGCGGCGACGATCTCGTCGAGAGACATGTCCTTGACGAGGAAGCCCGAGGCCCCGGCCTGCAGAGCGCCATAAACGTACGCGTCCTCGGGGAACGTCGTCAGCACCACGATCCTGGGCGGCTCGGCCGTGGCGGTGATCAGCCGGGTCGCCTCGATGCCGTCCATGCACGGCATCCGGATGTCCATCAGGATGACGTCCGGCTTGAGCTCGGCGGCGAGCCGGACAGCCTCCACCCCCGTCGCAGCCTCTCCGACGACCTCGATGCCGTCGGCGTCGGTGATCACCATCTGTAGTGCGTCGCGCACCATGGCGTGATCGTCGGCGAGAAGTACCCGCATGGTCATGTCGTCTCTCCACCCGGGTCGACGGGCAGCCGGGCAGCCACCCGGAAACCGCCCTCGGCGCGGAACCCGGCGCTTATCGTGCCGCGCAGCAACGCGACGCGTTCGTGCAGGCCGAGCAGGCCGTATCCACCGTCCGTGCCCTCCCCGCCCTCCCCGCCCTGGCCGTCGTCGACCACCTCGATCTTCAGATCGGCCGGAAGGTACGACACCGAGATGTCACAGGTCCCGGCATCCGCGTGCCGCAGCACGTTGGTGAGCGACTCCTGGATGATCCGATAGGCGGAGAGCTCCACGTCGGCGGGCAACGGCCGGCGGTGACCGGCCCAGTGCACCTCGACCCGTACGCCGGAGCCGGAGGCTGCGGTGCTCACCAGGTGGGTGACGTCGGCCAGCGTCGGAGCCGGTCTCAGTGGCGCGGCGTCCTCGTCATGGGGGAGGCGCAGGCCGCCGAGCATCCGGCGCAGGCCCGCAAGGGTGTCGCGGCTGATCGTCTCGATAGCCTCCAGCGCGTCGCGTGCCCGGTCGGGCCGGGTACCGATGACCCGGGCCGCGGCACCGGCCTGGAGGGCGATGACGCCGACGCTGTGCGCGACATGGTCGTGCAGCTCGCGAGAGATGCGGAGCCGTTCCGCCACGACGGCCTGCGCGGCGGCCTGCTCGCTGAGTCTGCGGGCGTAGCCGCGCGCCTGGCGGATCGAGAAGCTGAGCAGACCTGCCACGACGAGTGGCGACAGCATGTATGCCACCCAGAGGGTCCAGCGCATCGGCAGCCCGGCGGTCAGAGCCATCAACGGCGGGGCTGTCAGCATCGGGACCAGGGCGACCGCCCATGTCCACGGCGGGCGGGACACGACGAGGTAGCCGAAGACGATGTCGGCGGCGAGCAGGAAGTGAGCGAGCAGGGTCTCGGGAGCGTTCGCGAGACCCTGCTCGCCGACAGCGAGGATCAGCACGACCGCCGGGACCACCAGAAGGAACAGTGCCGGGAGCGGACGGGAACGGATCTGCCAGCACGCCACCGCCGCTGCGGCGATCGAGAGCGCGACCAGGGCCCAGCGCCAGGCCGGCCGGTCGGCGAGCCCGCCGGGCATGCCCGGCAATCCGGAATAGCCGCGCAAGGTGACGAACGCGGCGATGCCCCAAATCAACGCCGCCCAGCCGGCGAGCGGCAGGGGGCGGAATCGCGACGTGGCAGGCATGCCGCCGATCGTATCGACGCCGGCGGAGATGCGAATCCGACCACGGTCTGACTACCCAGGTCGATAGTGGATGCCTGCCGTGGGCCGATGACGCGGCGATGCGGCCCGCGAGACCGTAATCGGCATGATTCAAGTCGACGAGCTGGTCAAGCGCTACCGGGCCACCACCGCGGTGGCGGGACTGTCCTTCATCGCCCGGCCGGGCCGGGTCACCGGTTTCCTCGGGCCGAACGGCGCGGGCAAGACCACGACGCTGCGGGTGCTGCTGGGCCTTGACGCGCCGACCAGCGGCAGAGCCACCATCAGCGGGGTGTCCTTCCGGTCCCATCGGCGCGGCTTGCGGCATGCGGGCGCGCTGCTCGACGCGCAGCAGGCCCACCCTGGCCGGACGGCGGCCGTTCACCTGGCGGCCCTCGCCCGCAGCAACGGACTTCCCCGCGGCCGGGTCGACGAGGTGCTCGGCGAGACCGGCCTGACCAGCGTCGCCGGCCGCCGGGTCGGCGCGTTCTCGCTCGGCATGCGCCAGCGCCTCGGCGTGGCGACCGCGCTGCTCGGCGACCCGCCGGTCCTGATTTTCGACGAGCCGGTCAACGGGATGGACCCGGAGGGTGTCCGCTGGGCGCGGAGCCTGTTCCGGCGGCTCGCCGCCGAAGGCCGCACCGTCTTCCTCTCCAGCCATCTGATCGGTGAGATGGCGGAGACGGCCGACGAGATCGTCGTCATCGGGCAGGGCCGGCTGCTGGCCGCCGGGCCGATCCAGGACCTGGCCGGCCCATCGGGTTCCCTGGAGGAGGCCTTCTTCGCACTGACCGCGGGCAGCGTCGATTACCGGGCCGGTGGTGCCCGATGACCGCCCTCATCGCTTCGGAGTGGTTGAAGGCCCGCTCGCTGCGCTCTACCTGGTGGACGCTCGGGCTGACCGTCGTGGTCGTCCTCGCGTCGGCCGCGATCGACAGCGAGGACACCTTCTTTCCTCTGGCGGGTTGCCTGGTGCTGATCGTGGCGGCCACCGCGTCCGGCGCGTCCGCCATGGCAGGCGAGTACAGCAGCGGCCTGATCCGGGCGACGGCCGTGGCCGTGCCGGCGCGGTCGGCAGTGCTGCTGGCGAAAGCCGCCGTGATCACCCTGATGTGGACGGTGGTGGGCGTGGGCGCCACAGCGGGCTCGGTCGCTGTCGCGGGGCAGTCGAGGATGCCCGGCATGCCGGAAACGGTGGCCGCGATTCTGGTCGGGCCGGTGTGCGCCCTGGTCGGGCTGGGCATCGCGGTGATCTTGCGGCACGCCGGCGCGGTCTATGTGACCGGTGTCCTGCTGCTGGTGGCCGCACCGCAGCTGCTGACCGGCGACGACCCGGCCGTCAGGGCGGTCCACCACGCGATGATCCTCCCGGGCTGGCAGCGCCTGACCATGGCGTACGGCGCTCCGGAAGCCGTCGGCGACCTTTACACGAGCGCGACGACGGCATGGCTCGCGTTCCTGCTCTGGCCGCTGGTGTTCCTGGCCGTGGCCCTCGCGGTGCATCGAAGGCGGGACGTGTGAACGTCACGCATAACATTCTAATCCTATAGCTTTAATAGACTAATCGCTCACGGGTCTCTAGAGTCCGAAACAGGGAACGGAGGACATCAATGACCACGACGCCCCTGGCGGTTCTCGACCTCATACCCCTCAGCAGCGGCGACGGCCCGGCCGAGGCCGTGCGCAACGCGATCGATCTCGCCCAGCACACCGAACGTCTCGGATACCAGCGGTACTGGTTCGCCGAGCACCACCTCAACCCCGGTGTCCTCGGCGCCTCGCCGGCCGTCTCGATCGCGCTGGTGGCCGGAGCCACCAGCACCATCCGGGTCGGCTCCGCCGGGGTGCAGCTCGGCCACCGCCAGCCCCTCGCCATCGTCGAGGAGTTCGGGCTCCTCGACGCCGCCTACCCCGGCCGCCTCGACCTCGGCCTCGGCCGTTCGATCGGCAGACAGAAAACAGCAGGTGACGCCGAGGGAGGAAACGCCGAGGCTGTCGCGGCGTACCTCGCCAAACGAGGGAACGGCGCGCACACCGTCGAGGAGACCGCCGACAACGGCCTGCTGCTGCCCAAGCAGTACGACTTCACCCGGCTGCTGACCACCTCGGCCACCAAGATCGCCACCCAGCTGGCGTTGCTGCAGCAACCGGGCGCCTACACACCGGACTACACATCGCAGATCAGCGACATCCTCGCCTTCCTCGCCGGCACCTACACCTCACCCGCCGGTGTCGGAGCGCACGCCTACCCCGGCGAGGGCGCCGCGATCCAGGTGTGGATCCTCGGCGCCTCCGGTGGCGCCAGCGCGAGCGTGGCCGGGGAGAAAGGTCTGCGATTCGTCGCCAGCTATCACCACAGTCCGAGCACCGTCATCGACGCCGTCAGCGCGTACCGAAAAGCCTTCCGTCCGTCGGCGGAGCTCGCGGAGCCGCACATCTCGGTCTCCGCCGATGTGGTCGTCGGCGACACCGATGCGCACGCGGCCGAGCTGGCCGCCGGGTACGGCCTGTGGGTACGCAGCATCCGGAAGGGATCCGGCGCGATCCCGTTCCCCACACCCGAGCAGGCAGCCCGGCACGAGTGGAGCGAACAGGATCGCGAACTCGTCCGGGACCGCACCGAAACCCAGCTCACCGGCTCTCCCCGGACCGTCGCGGACAGGCTCGAGCAGCTGCGCGACGCCACCGGCGCGCATGAGCTGGCGATCACCACCATCACCCACGATCACACCGACCGGGTGCGTTCCTACCAGCTGCTGGCTGAGGAATGGTCCCGGCGGTGAGTGCCGGAAAGGAAACCTCTGTGACTCAGCTTCATCTCGCCGTCGCCCTGGACGGCGCCGGCTGGCACCCGGCCGCCTGGCGCACCCCGCAGGCACGGCCTCGCGACCTGCTGACCGCCGGATACTGGTCCGGCCTGCTAGCCGAGGCCGAGCGCGGATTGCTGGACTTCGCGACCATCGACGACTCGCTCACCATCCAATCCGCCGACCCCTTCGCCCCGGACGAGCGCACCGACCAGGTCCGGGGACGGCTCGACGCCGTGGGGATCGCGGCCCGCGTCGCACCCGTGACCGAGTACATCGGTGTCGTCCCGGTCGTGACCACCACCCACACCGAGCCGTTCCACACCGCGAAGAACATCGCCACCCTCGACTACGTCAGCACCGGCCGGGCCGGCGTCCAGATCCGGACCGGTGGCTTTGGCGGCGAGGCAGCGCTGTTCGGCCGCCGGGAGCTGCCGGACCTGAACCTGCGGCTGCTGAACACGCCGGAGATCCAGCAGTTCGTCGCCGAGCGCTTCGACGAGGCCGCCGACTACGTCGAGGTGGTCCGCCGGCTCTGGGACAGCTGGCAGGACGACGCCGAGATCCGCGACGTGACGACCGGCCGGTTCATCGACCGCGACCGGTTGCACCGGATCAACTTCGAGGGCCGGTGGTTCTCGGTGCGAGGCCCGTCGATCACCCCGCGGCCGCCGCAGGGCCAGCCGCTGGTCACCGCGCTCGGGCACGCGACCGTGCCGTACCGGCTGGCCGCCCGCCAGGCCGACGTGCTGTTCGTGACGCCACTCGACACCGCCGGCGCGATCCGGATCCGTGACGAGGTGCTGCGGGAGGTGGCCGCGGCGGGCCGCGACGGCCAGCTGAAGATCTTCGCCGACCTGCTGGTCCACCTCGACACGGACAAAGCAAGGCCGGACAAAGCAAGGCCGGACAAAGCCGCCACGAGCGACCACGTCTCCGACGCGCGGATCCTGGCCGGCAGTGTCACCACGATCGCCGACCACATCGAGGAGCTGCACCAGCTCGGTTACGACGGGGTGCGGCTGCGGCCCGGTGTGCTGCCGGACGACCTGACCGCGATCACCGGCCTGCTCGTGCCGGAGCTGCAGCGCCGAGGCTTGTTCCGGACGCGGTACACGTCGTCCACACTGCGCGGCCATCTCGGCCTCGACCGCCCGACCAGCCGTTACCAGCCCGTTTAGAACGAACGGAAGTCACTGTGAGCAAACCCCGGAAACAGATCATTCTCGGTCACTACCTGGGCGGGGTGAACCACTCGACCGTCTGGTCGGACCCGGACGCCGGCAGCCAGATCGACTTCGCCACGTTCCGGCACGCCGCGCAGGCCGCCGAGCGCGGCAAGTTCGACTTCTTCTTCCTCGCCGAAGGCCTCGCGCTGCGGGAACGCCAGGGCGAGATCTTCGACCAGGACGTCATCGGCCGCCCGGACGCGATCACCGTGCTCACCGCTCTCGCCGCGGTCACCGAGCATCTCGGCCTGATCGCCACGGTCAACGCCACCTTCAACGAGCCGTACGAACTGGCCCGCCAACTCGCCACGCTGGACCACCTGTCCGGAGGCCGGGCCGGTTGGAACATCGTCACCTCGTCGGACGCGTTCACCGGCGGGAACTTCCGCCGGGGTGGCTTCCTGGACCGGGCCGACCGATACACCCGCGCCGAGGAATTCCTGGCCGCCGCCCGGCAGCTGTGGGACTCGTGGGCCGACGACGACATCGTCGCCGACAAGGAGAGCGGGCAATTCCTGCGGCGACCGGACGCCGGGTCGTTCGCGTTCAGCGGCCGGCAGTTCGACATCAGTGGCCGGTTCACCGTGCCCCGCAGCCCGCAGGGACAGCCCGTCATCCTGCAGGCCGGAGTCTCCTCCGAGGGGCGAGAGTTCGCCGCAGGCGGGGGACCGGACGCGATCTTCTCGCCGTACCACACCCTGGCCGAGGCGCAGGCGTTCTACCGCGACATCCGGCAGCGCTCCGGGGTACCCGGGCGTCCGAAGGTGCTGCCCGGCGCGTCGTTCGTGCTCGGTGACACCGAGGCCGACGCGATCGAACGGCACCGCGAGATCACGTACGCGCAGATCAGCGGCCGTGGGGCGCAGGTCCTGCTGGAGACCGTCTGGAACCGTGACCTGTCAGCCTTCGACCCGGACGGTCCGCTGCCCGACGTGGATCCGGACACCGAAGCGCCGCCGTTCATCCAGGGCCGGGCGCGGATCCACCAGAACGCGCCCGAGACGGTCGCGCAGTGGCGGGAGATCGCCGAGGCCAACAAATACACCCTGCGTGAGCTGGCGATCCACGTGTTCGGTCGGACCGAGTTCGTCGGCACACCCACACAGGTGGCCGACCGGCTCGACGCCTTCGTGCAGAGCGACGGCTCCGACGGCTTCATCATCGGCTCGCACCTGACACCGGCCGGGATCGACGAGTTCGTCGATCGCGTGGTCCCGCTGTTGCAGGAGCGCGGATCGCTGCGTACCGAATACGAAGGCACGACCCTGCGCGACAACCTGGGCCTGCCCGCGCTCACCGGACAGGTGACACCGGCCCGGGTCTGAGACCGGGCAACAGCCGTACACAACGCCACGGCGGTGCGCGAACGCGCGCACTGTCCCGCAGCCATGCCCTGCCACAAGAAGACCGCGCACGGCTCCAGAAAAGGCCGGGCATGGCTGCGGGAAAGGCCGTGCCCTGCCCGGAGAACCCCAGGTGAGAACGGCACAAGCGTGAAGCTCAGCTACAGCATTCGTGAAGCCCGGCAGCGTTGATAGCCGACTACGGCCACTTGAGACTGATTCGAGTACCGACCAGGGCAAACGCGCTGGCGGAGGCCTGAGTCTGCACCGTAAGGAAAGGAACCGCCATGAGCCCTTCCGGTAGAAAGTGGAGAGCGACCGCAGCAGGTGCGGTGCTCGTCACCGTCGCCTCGCTGCTGGCCGGCTGCGGCGGCGACGACGCCGGCGGTGACTTCGTGAGTTTCCGGTTCGCCAACTCGCCGACCGCGCTGTCGCTGGTCCGCATCGCCGACGAGCTCGGTTACTGGAAGGACGCCGGCGTTCGCCCCGAGTACGTCGGGCCGGCGACCACGGTGCCCGCGACCCAGCTGCTCGACCAGGGCAAGGTGGACATCGCCACCGGTATGCAGAGCGACAACATCACCGCGTACTCCAAGGGCGTCAAGGGGTTCACGCTGATCGCCTCCAGCATGCTCGACCTGCCGGAAGAGCCGCACATGTCGTACTTCACCAAGGCCGGCTCGCCGATCAACAAGAACAACTGGAAAGCCATCGAGGGCGGCAAGATCGGCGTATCCGGCTTCAACAGCTGCACCGACCTGGTGATCAAGCGGCTGCTCAAGGACAACGGCGTCGACCTGAACAAGGTCGAGTTCGTCGAGCTGAAGAACGAGCTGGTCGCGCCGGCGCTGGACAAGGGCGAGATCGACCTCGGCGTCTTCCACCCGCCGCTGATCGGCGTGCTGCTGAGCCAGAAGGAGAAGTTCACTCAGATCGCCACGTCGTTCGACGACTGGGGCGAGCTGGGCGGCCAGGCGCCGTTCAAGGCGAGCAACATCTGGCTCAAGAAGAACCCCGAGGCGGCCCGTGAGTTCGTCGGCATCATCGCCAAGACGGCGAACTGGGCCAACGAGCACCCGAAGGAGTCGGCCGAGATCGCCGGCAAGACCACCGGGTACCCGGTGGAGCAGACCACGAACTGGCACTACGCGCCGAACGCGCTGCTCGACAAGGAGAGCCTGCAGCTCTGGTGGGACCTGGTCGAGGAGGTCGGCGAGGTCACCCCGACGTGGCGTGAGGTGACGATCGAGCAGATGGCGACGAACGCCTACAACCCGTACGCCAAGACGGCCGACCTGCTGGTCTCGCAGACCCAGAACAAGACGATCATCAGGGACACCCAGAACACCGGGATCCTGGACAGCCCGCTGGTGCAGAAATGACGACGGCCGTTCAGACCGCCAAGATCGCGGCACACGGCGTCGAGAAAGAGTTCCCGGGCAACAAGGTCCTCGAGGACTTCGACCTCCAGATCAAGGGCGGCGAGTTCCTCTCCCTGCTCGGGCCCAGCGGCTGCGGCAAGTCGACGTTCCTGAACATCCTGGCCGGCCTGGAGACCTACGACGGCGGTGACGTCCTGGTCGACGGCAAGCACGTCGAGGGTGTGAACAAGGACGTCGGCGTCGTCTTCCAGAGCTACGCGCTGTTCCCGTGGCTCACCGCGCAGAAGAACGTCGAGGCCGGCCTGAAGATCCGGGGCGTGCCCCGCAAGGAACGCCGGGACCGCGCCGCCGAGGTGCTCAGGACCGTCGGGCTGCAGACGGCCGCGAACCGGCTACCGCACCAGCTCTCCGGCGGCATGCGCCAGCGTGTCGCGATCGCCCGGATCCTCGCCTACGAGCCGGACGTCCTGCTCTTCGACGAGCCGTTCGCCGCCCTGGACGCACAGACCCGCGAGTTCCTCCAGGGCGAGCTTCTGCGGATCTGGGAGAACGGCACGACGAAGAAGACCGTCCTCTTCGTCACCCACTCGATCGACGAGGCGATCTTCCTGTCCGACCGGATCGCCGTGATGACCCGCGCGCCCGGCCGGGTCAAGGCCCTGATCGACGTCGATCTGCCGCGTCCGCGTACCAGCGAGTCCCGCAACACCGAGGACTTCATCCATATCCGTTCGCAGGTCGCGCGGATCCTCGAGGAGGAGGTGCGCCTTGGCACCGACAATCACTGAGCCGCAGCGGGCTCAGAAACAGGAGCCGGCCGCGCCGCCGATTACCAGACCCCAGCGCCGCAAAGCACTCAAGTACGACAGCCTGATCTACGGCACGGTCGGCCTCCTCGGCTTCCTGCTGGTCTGGTGGCTGGTGATCGATCGCGGACTGATCAGCTCGCTGTACCTGGCCACCCCGCAGGAGACGCTGAAGGCCTTCGTCGACGGCATCGCGGACGGCTCGATCCCGGCCGACGCGTGGCCGAGCATCCAGCGCGCGGTGATCGGCTTCGGGATCGCCCTGGTCGTCGGGATCGTGCTGGGCATCCTGGTCGGCTCGGTCCCGGTCTTCGGCAAGCTCGCCGAGCCGGTCCTGCTCTTCTTCCGCAACCTGTCGCTGCTGGCCCTGCTGCCGGTCTTCGTCGCGTTCCTCGGCATCGGCGAGGAGTCGAAAGTCGCCATCGTGGTCTGGGCCTGCTTCTGGCCGATCTTCATCAACGCGGTCGGCGCGGTCGGCGGCGTGGAACGCATCCTGATCAACTCGGCCCGCACGCTGGGCGCCGGCAGGCTGTACATATTCAGTCAGGTGGTGCTGCCGGCGGCGCTCCCGTCGTTCTTCCCCGGCATCCGGCTCGCCGCCGCGAACGCCTTCACCGCCCTGGTCGCCGCCGAACTCGTCGGCGGCGCGCAAGGCCTGGGCATCTACATCAACAACGCCAGTTACCGATTCCAGACCCCGCAGATCTACGCGGGCATCCTGACCCTCGGCCTGCTCGGCATCCTGGTCAACGCCCTGATGTCCGGCGCCGAGCGCTACCTCACCCGCTGGCAGCGAGGGCTGACAAGCCGATGAGGACGCGACTCACGGCGGTGCTCCTGCTGGGCGCGACACTCACGCTGATCATCGCGCCTCCGGCGCAGGCTCATGTACGCGTAGAGGGCTCCAGCCCCGGCAAAGGCGGATACGGCCTGGTCCGGTTGACCGTCCCGACCGAGAGCGACACCGCCTCGACGATCGGGCTGACCGTGACCATCCCCGATGACGTCACCCTGAGCTCGGCACGGGTGCTGCCGATCCCCGGCTGGTCGGCGACGGTATCGACCACCGGTCAGCGGGTCACCACCATCACCTGGACCGCCGAGGACAAGAAAGGCCTCGGCCCGGCGGAGTTCGGACTCTTCACGTTCTCTGCCGGACCGTGGCCGAAGGACCGCGACGAGGTGCCGCTGCCCACCACTCAGCGGTACAGCGACGGCACCTCGGTGGAATGGAACGAGGTCGCGGTCGACGCCGTCTCCGAGCCGGAGCATCCCGCCCCGATCGTCACCCTCGGTGAGGCGGCGACCGACCACCACGGCGCGGTGACCACCCACGAGACCCAGCTCGCGGCATCGGAGCAGCAGACGGAGGAGGACACGGACGGCAACGGCACCGAACTCGCGCAATGGGCCCTGATCGGTATCGCCGTCATCCTGGCCGCGTCCGCCGCGGCTCGGCGGGGCCGGTAAGACATGGTCCGCCGACTGGTCGTCGTATTCCTGCTGGCGCTGCTGGGAGCCGGAACAGCACCGTCGCCGGCATGGGCCCACGCGACCCTGGTCGGCACCACCCCCACCGACGGCAGCCACCTGGGCCAGGGTCCGTCCCAGGTGGTCTTCACCCTCAACGAGGCGGTCGCCCTGGTCGAGGGATCGGCGCAGGTCATCGACCAGGACGGCACCCGGCACCGGGTCACGACGGCCGAGCTGAACGCGGACCGCACCGTGGTCACGATCCGTCTCGCCGCAGCCCTGCCGGACGGCTCGTTCCTGGCGACGGCACGGCTGCTCTCGGTGGACACGCACGTCGTGTCGGTGTCGGCTGCGTTCACCGTCGGCGCCGGCGCCGGCCTGCTGACCGCGCCCACCGCCCAGGCCACCAGCAGCGCCGACACGATCGCCTCCTACCTGGCGAAACTGGCGGTGTACCTCGGCGCGGTGTTGTCCAGCGGTGTCCTGCTGGTCAGCGCCTGGCTCTGGCCGCACCTGCGGGAACGCCGCGGCTGGCAGCGCATCGTGCGGTGGGGGAGCGGTTTGCTGATCACCGGCCTGGTGACCCGCCTGGTCATCGAAGCTGGTCATCGCGCCGGCGGCGTCACCCGGATCTCCAGCGAAGCGGCGGGCAGCCTGCTAACGGTGAACCCCGCATTCGGGATCTCGGCGCTGGTCGCGCTCGCGGTCACGATCGTACGGCTGAACCTGCCGGATGTGGGATCGGTGCGCCGGAACCGGATCCTGGCGGTGGTCGTTGCCGCGGCCACGGTCACGGCGGTGGCCTACGGCGGGCACGGCGCCGACCCGCAGCTGTTTCCGTTGCCGCTGGTGCTGACGCTGACGCACGTCTACGCGGTCCTGGCCTGGCTCGGCGGCGTCGCGGTGATCGCGTTCCTGCTGCGCCGCGACATCCCGCGGGCGACGTGGCATCGCTTCGCGGCAACCCACGCCGCGGTGGTGGTGAGCACCGGATTCGGGCTGGGGCTGCTGCGCATCCCTTCGCCCCTGGCCTTCTTGGGTACGGGGTACGGGCGAACGCTGCTGATCAAAGTGGCGCTGGTGGCGCTGGCCCTGGCCGCGGCGGGGCTGGTCCATCGCCGCATCGCGCCCCACCACTTCCTGCGTGCCGAACTGCTACTGGTGACTGCGGTGTTCGGTGCGACCGGCGTGCTGTCGTCGGTGGCTCCGGCGACTGTCACTTACGACCCGCCGGTCAGCACGACGGTGAATTTCGGCAACGGCGCGGTCCTGGACATCACGATCCCGTCGACGCGTCGCGGCCCGCAGCAGCTGATCGTCGCCGCCGCGGCCGGCGCGGACTCCTCACCGGCCGTCGACCTGTCCTCCCGCGAGGCCAATGTGGCGCGCCTGCCGGTCACTTTCGGCGGCGGCGAACCCACTGGCGAGGGCGTGCGCTGGAGCAGCCGTGACCTGGTCGTCCCGGTCTCCGGCAACTGGCAGGTGACGATCACGTTCGACACTCCGGCCGGCCCGCGGGTCGCCTCCTTCTTCTACGACGTCCTCTAGAGGTGCGGTGATGCGACGAATCCGGATGATCGCGGTCCTGGCGGCCTCCGTGATCGGGCTGGCGGCCTGCGGCTCCACGGCCGAGGTCAGCTACAACCGGCCCGACGAGGGCACCCTTCTGATCTACACCGGCGCCGGCGCCTTCCGCGACGTCCTGCGGTACACGGTCGACAACCTGCTCCCGCCGACCACGAAGGTCCAGCTGGTGGACGCGCCCGCGGATGCCAACGAGCGGATCGAGGCAGGAGACGCCGACCTGGCCTTTTATCAGCAGGCGCCGGCGTTCGAGCAGGGCAAGGCGTCCTACCCGTCGCTCAGCGTGGTGTCAAAGGTCAGCGTCGAGCCCTACGCGCTGTACTCGGCGAAGTGGACGGACCTGAAGGAGACCCCGTCCTGGGTCAACATGGGTGTCGTCGAGGACGAGGTCACCGGGCAGAGCCTGCCGCACGGCTCCAAGATCGTCCTGCCGGGCAGCACCGAGAACTTCGCGCGGGGCCTATACCTGCTGCAGAGCGCACACCTGGTCGAGCTGGACCGCCCGTTCGGTGGCGTCACCCCGGTGGACCTGAGCATCACCGAGGCCAACGTCAAGGATTCGCTGCGGCACCTGTCGCTGCTCGGGCTGCACTCCGACGAACGGCTCACGGAGATCTATCCGCAGTACGACGCCCTGGTCCTGAGCCCGCGGCAGGCGGCGATCCTCGGCCTCGACCCGAAGAAGGACGCCCTCGCCGTCGAGCCCGGCCCGAAGAACCCGTGGGCGACAGTGCTGGTCGCCCCGTCCCGGCTGGCCGGCGACCCGCGTCTGCTGGAGCTCACCCACGCGCTGGAGAGCCCGTCGGTGGCCACGTTCCTGACGAGCGGCCCGAACCTACCGGCCACACCATGACGAGCACCCACCCGAACACCGACAGCCACGCCGAAAACCGCGCCAAAGACCGCGCCGAAGACCTGGCCAGAAACCGCGCCGAAGGCCTCGCCGGACGCCCGGTTAAAGCCCACGCCGGGAACCCCGTCGAGGGCCACGCCGACAACCCCGTTGAAATCCACGCCGGGAACCCCGTCGAAACTTACGCCGAGCTGCAAAAACGCGCGTTGCGGGTGCTCGCCGCCGGGCAGGTCGTCGGCGCGGCCGCGCTCGGTTCGGCGATCACCGTGGGCATCTACGTCGTCGAGGACATCGTCGGCGTCGACACCCCGTGGCTCGGGCTCGCCGGCGCCTGCGTCACCGCCGGCGCGGCGATCATGGCGCAACTGCTGTCCCGGGTGATGCGCCGGCGCGGGCGTCGCGCCGGCATGCAGCTCGGGTACGGACTGGCGGCGCTCGGCAGCCTGCTCGCCTTCGCCGGCGTCGAGACCGGCCTGCTGCCGATCTTCCTGGTCGGCCTGGTGCTCTTCGGGGCCGGCACCGCCACCAACCTGCTCGCCCGGTACGCCGCCACCGACCTGGCCGCTCCCGGCCACCGGAGCACGGCGATGGGCCGGATCCTGTTCGCCTCCACATTCGGCGCCATCGCCGGGCCGCTGCTGATCATCCCGGCCGAGCAGGCGGGCGAGTCCTGGTTCGGCCTGGCGAAATATTCCGGCCCGTGGCTGCTCAGCGCCCTGCTCTTCACCGCCACAATGATCAACGTAGCGGTCCGGCTGAGACCCGACCCCTTGCTGATCCTGCAGGTGGTAATGGGAAAAACCAGCGCCACCGCAGGAGCAACCAGCGCCACCACAGGAGCAACCAGCGCCACCACAGGGAAAGCCGGCGCCGCCACGGAGAATGCCGGCGCCGCCACAGGAACAACCAGCGTCGACCGGCCGGTGAGCCTGCCTGTCGCGCTCGCCGCGATCCGCAACGACCCGACCGCCCGGCTGGGCCTGATCGCGATGGTGCTCACCCAGCTCGTGATGATCGGGCTGATGGCGATGGCCCCGGTCGTGATGAAGCATCAGGGCCACGAGACCCTCGGCCCGTTCGTGCTCTCCATCCACCTGGTCGGCATGTACGCGTTCAGCCCTCTCGCGGGCCGCTACGCCGACCGGTTCGGCCCGCGTGCCGCCCTGCGCGCCGGCGTCTGGGTGATGATCGGCTCCAGCGTGCTGTCGCTGGTCGCCGGCCACAGCGTCCTGATCATGTTCCTGTCGATGGGCGCCCTCGGCATCGGCTCCACGATGGGTCTGATCGCCGGATCCAGCCTGCTCAGCGACAACGTCCCGGCCGACGTGCGGGTACAGGTGCAGGGCACCGCCGACCTGCTCACCGCCGCGTCCGGAGGCATCGCCGGCCTAGCCGCCGGCGTCATCCTCACCACGATCGGCTTCGGTCTGCTGGGCGTCGTAGCAGCCCTGCTCACCCTGCCGATCCTGCTCGCTCTCCGGCAGAGCTAGAGGTCAGCGCATGTGCAGCCGTTCGTGTGCGCTCACCGTCGCTCTCCGTCTGGGGCCTCGCGAGCTGCGCGTGTCGACGGTCGTTGCGCAACCTCGCTCACCGCCCCTCTCCGTCCGAGGCCCCGCGAGCTGCGCGTGTCGACGGTCGTTGCGCAACCTCGCTCACCGCCCCTCTCCGTCCAGGGCCCCGCAAGCTGCGCTTAACGATGGCCGTAGCGCAACCTCGTTGTTCGCCCGGCCCGCCCTTTCCATGCTGGAGACACCCGCAAGAAAAGGACAAAGCATTGACGTACCGCACGCTCGGCAGGACCGGTGTCAAGGTCAGCCCGCTGACGCTGGGGGCGATGAACTTCGGCGCCCGCGCGACCGGCGACCACCACGAGGCGATCGCGATCATCCATCGGGCGCTGGACGCCGGCATCAACATCATCGACACGGCTGACGCCTACTCACAGGGCGAGAGCGAAGTGATCGTCGGCAAAGCGATCCAAGGGCGCCGCGACGACGTCATCGTGGCGACCAAGTTCCACAGTCAGTGGGGTGACGGCGTCAACACCCGCGGCAGCTCGCGGCGCTGGATCTTCACGGCCGTGGAGAACTCGCTGCGCCGGCTCG
Organism: Actinoplanes lutulentus; assembly: GCF_003259845.1. Taxonomy (GTDB): domain Bacteria; phylum Actinomycetota; class Actinomycetes; order Mycobacteriales; family Micromonosporaceae; genus Actinoplanes; species Actinoplanes lutulentus. The sequence goes on along the minus strand of NZ_QLMJ01000016.1, from coordinate 68,367 downwards.
GCATCGACCACATCGACCTGTACCAGCAGCACAAACCGGATCCCGACGCCGACATCGCCGAGACCGTCGCCGCCCTCGACGACCTGGTGAAACAGGGCAAGATCCGCTACTACGGGACCACTACGAACGAGCCGCACCTGCTCGTCGAGGCACAGTGGGCGGCCAGCCGGTCCGGGCGGAGCCGGCCGGTCACCGAGCAGGTCCCGTACTCGATCCTGGCCCGTGGTGCGGAACGTGCGACCCTGCCGGTCGCTGCGAAGTACGGCCTCGGCGTGCTGACCTGGAGTCCACTCGCGGGCGGATGGCTGTCCGGACGGCACGTCGCCGGCAGCGTCGCCTCGCCGTCGGCGCGGGCCGCGAAACAGCCGGCCCGGCACGACCCGGCGGTGCCGGAGAACCAGATCAAGCGGGACCTCGCGATCAAGCTCGGCGAGCTCGCGGCGAAGGCCGGCATCACCCTGCCGCAGCTGGCGGTCGCGTTCGTGCTGCGTCACCCGCAGGTGGACAGCGTGCTGGTCGGGCCGCGCACTCTGGATCATCTGGAGAGCCTGCTCGGCGTACCCGAGATCGTTCTTGACGACGCGATCCTCGACGCCATCGACGAGCTGGTCCCGCCGGGGGTGACGGTGAACCGCGCCGACGAGGGCTGGTCACCGCCCTGGCTCGGCCCCGACATCGACGCCCGCCGCCGTCCCGTCCCGCGCCACCGCATCAAGGAGCACGCATGACCCTGACCAGCACCACGACACCCGCCGCACCGGCACCCGACACCGCCACACCCGTCACCGCGGCACCCGACGACAGCACACCGGCCGCGCCGGCACCCGACCACAGCACACCCGTCACCCCGGCACCCGACGACACCAGGCCCGTCGCCCCGGCGCTCGACTCCGCCGAGCTCGCCGAAATCATCAGCGCGATCGCCGCCGACGCCCGCCGGCGCCGCACCGAGGCCCCCGGCGAACACCCACACAGAGCCCTCGACCTCATCCGCCGCCACCGTCTCGGCGCGATACGCATCCCGAAAGCCGACGGCGGCGCCGGATACACCAGACGAGAAGCGTTCACCCTCTTCATCCGTCTGGCCGAGGCCGACCCCGATGTCCCGCACATCCTGCGGCTGCACTACGGCTTCGTCGAGGAGCTGCTCGCCCGCACCGAGCGACCGTGGCTCGCCGAGATCCTCGACGGCAAACTGTTCGGCGGGGCCGCCGCCGAGCTCGGCAACCGGGCCGGCGTCTACAGCTACGACACCACGCTCACCCCGGACGGAGACGTGTACCGGCTCAACGGCCGCAAGTTCTACAGCACCGGCGCGCTCTACTCCGACTACCTGCGCCTCGCCGCGAACGACACCGAGGGGAACCGGGTCAACGCGCTGATCCCCGCCGACCGTGCCGGCATCAGCCACGACGACGACTGGGACGGCATCGGCCAGCAGCACACCGGCAGCGGCACGACAGTGCTCACCGACGTGGTCGTCCACCCGGGCGAGCTGCTGCCGTTCACCATCCCCAACCCGGACCGGCGCAACGGCGCCCAGTCGCAGCTGCTGCTGCACGCCATCGCCGCCGGCATCCTGCGCGAGCTCACCGCCGACGCGGCGGATCTGGTACGCGGCCGCACCCGCTCCTACTCGTGGGGCAACCACGACGACACCCGCCACGACCCGCAGATCTTGCAGATCGTCGGCGAGCTGTCGTCGGCCGCGTTCGTGGTGGAGGCCGCCGTGCTGGCGGCGGCCGACGCCCTCGATCGGGCCGACGGGCATCTTCGTGAACACGGGGCTGCTTCGCGCGTACGCGAGGAAGAGGCCGCGTTGCAGGCGTCGCAAGTGAAAGTCGGGGTTGAGGAGATCGCGTTGCGCGCCGCGGGCGCGATCTTCGGGGCCGGGGGAGCGTCCGCGACGCGCGCGTCGCACCACCTGGACCGGCACTGGCGCAACCTGCGCACGCTGTTCAGTCACAACCCGACCGTGTTCAAGGCCCGGGTGATTGGTGACGTCGTCGTCAATGCCGGCGAGCTGCCCGCCGTCGGCTATTTCTGATCATCGTCCGGAGGAAAAACATGACCCGCTTCCGTCCCCTCTTCGACAAGATCGCCGCCGGCGCGCTGGACCGGGACAGGACCCGCGCTCTGCCTCTGGACGAGGCCCGCGAGCTCACCGCTCTCGGTTTCGGTGCGCTGCGCGTCCCGGAAGAGCTCGGCGGCTCCGGCGCCAGCCTCTATCAGCTCTTCGACCTGCTCATCGAGCTCGGTGCGGCCGACTCGAACCTGGTCCAGGCGTTCCGGGTGCACTTCCGCTTCACCGACGACCGCTGGGAGGAGCGTGACACCGACCGCGGCCGCGCCTGGCTGAAAAGGATCGGTGACGGCGCGTTCGTCGGCAACGCCAGCAGCGAGCGCGCCGGCAACGTGCGCGGCCGCACCAACACCACGCTGCGTCACGAGGGCGGCCGGCTGCTGCTCAGCGGCACGAAGTATTACTCCACCGGAAGCCTCTACGCCGACTGGATCTCGGTGGCGGTCACCCGCGACGACGACGAGAAGGTCACCGTCCTGGTTCCCCGCGACGCACCCGGCGTCGAACTGATCGACGATTACTCCGGCTTCGGCCAGCGCACCAGCGGCAGCGGCACATCCGTCTTCACCGATGTGGCCGTCGATGATTTCGACATCATCCCCTACCAGCCGCGCCTGGCCGGCACCAACTCCGTCGTCCAGCTCGTGCACCTGGCGACCCTGGCCGGCATCGCCCGCCGCGCCGTCGACGACATCGCCGAATTCGTCCGCCGGCGCCGCCGTTCCTACAGCCAGGGCAGCGCCGACCTGCCCGCCGACGACCCCCTGGTCCAGCAGGTGCTCGGCCGCGTCGACGCGATCGCCCACACCTCCCGCCAGATCGTCCTCCAGGTCGCTGCCGACCTCGACGCCGCGAAAAACGCGCGCTACGCGCACCGGACCAACCCCACTTCGGTACGCGTGAACGACGTCCACGAGCTCGAAAAGCACGCGGAGCTCGGCGTGCTGCGCGCCCAGTCCGTGGTGATCGACCAGGTCCTGCACGCCACCACGGAGATCTTCGAGGTGGGCGGCGCGTCGGCGGTCGAGGAGAACCTGCGCCTGGACCGGCACTGGCGCAACGCGCGGGTCCTGTCCTCGCACAACCCGGCGATCTACCGCGAGCGGCTGATCGGCGAGCACCTGCTGACCGGTGAGCTGCCGGTCTTCATCCCGGGGGTCGGTGAGGCCCCGAGCCTGCCTGAGCAGGAGCACAATCCGTAGCATCCTCGTCATGGGCCGTGACTGGTTTGCCGACGCTGTTCTGTACGAGATCTACCCGCAGTCGTTCGCCGACGCGAATGCCGACGGCGTCGGGGATCTCCACGGGGTCATCGCGCGGCTGGATCACATCGCGTCCCTGGGCGTGAACCTGATCTGGTTCAACCCGTGTTTCGCGTCGCCGTTCGCGGACGCGGGTTACGACGTCGCCGACTATCTGGCGATCGCTCCCCGGTACGGCACCAACGACGACATGGTCGCGCTCGTCGCCGCGGCGAAGGAGCGCGGCATCCGGGTCATGCTCGACCTCGTCGCGGGGCACACCTCGATCGAGCACGCATGGTTCCAGCGGGAGCTGAACGCGGACGGGCCGGACCCGGACGGCGACCGGTACATCTGGTGCGAGGAACTGCCGGACCGGGCGTGGACGAGGGACATCCCGGGCACGCCGGCCTGGGTACGGTCACCGGGCCGGCGTAAGGGCTACTACCTGAAGAACTTCTACGACGAGCAGCCGGCGCTGAACTTCGGATGGGTGCGACGGCCGGGGGACGAGTCGTGGCGCGATGCGGTCGACGCGCCCGGCCCGCGCCGCAATCGGCAGGCGCTGCGGGACATCCTCGCGTTCTGGCTCGACCGCGGTGTCGCCGGCTTCCGCGTCGACATGGCGTTCTCGCTGGTCAAGGATGAGCAGCTGGACGAAGGCCTGGCCCAGACCGTGGAGCTCTGGCGGGAGATCCGCGAGTGGCTGAACACCGCGTACCCGGACGCCGTCCTGATCCCCGAGGGTTCCGAGCCGCGGACCGGCGGGCCGTTCGCTTTCGACGCCGATTTTTTCCTGGTCATTCACGAGGCGCACAGCAGCCTGTTCGACAACCACTACGCCGGGCTGCTGCCGTTCCACGAGCCCGGCGAACCGTTCTTCGCCGCCGAGGGGCAGGGCACCACCCGGACCTTCCTCGATGCCTGGGACACCGCTCGCCTCGCCGACCCGGACCGGCTGATCGTGATGTCGACCGCTGACCACGACTTCAACCGGCTGTGCTGCGGGCCGCGTACCGCCGAGCAGCTCGGCGCGGCGCTGACGTTCCTGTTCACCTGGGGCAGCGTGCCCTGCCTCTACTACGGCGACGAGATCGGCATGCGATATCTGCCGGATCTGCCGGACGTGGAGGGGTCGATCTGCAATCCCGCGTACAACAGGTCGGGCTGCCGCACGCCGATGCAGTGGGACGCGGGTCCGAACGCCGGTTTCTCCACCGCCGGGGCTTCCCAGCTCTACCTTCCGGTCGACCCGTCGCCGGAGCGGCCCACGGTGGCCGCGCAGGACACCGACACGTCGTCGACGCTCCACCTGGTCCGCGAACTGATCGCCCTGCGGCGGGCCGTCCCCGCCCTCGGAACCCGGGCGGGGACGCGCGTCATCAGCGAGGGGTACCCGTTCGCGTACGTCCGCGGCGAGTCACACCTGATCGTCGTCAATCCCCGCCGGGAACCGGCGACGCTCGTCGCCCCCGAGGCCGCCGGTGCCACCGCGCTGCTGTCGAGCGGCGTCTCCGTAACCGAGGACGGCCTGGTGGTGGCCGGTTTCGGCTACGGCATTCTCGCCGGGGAGCCTGCGCGGGTCAGGGGATGAACCGCACCTCGCGGAAGGCCCGGCTCGGACCGTCGAGCAGCCGGCTGCGGGCGCCGCGCAGATGCCGGTCGAAGAACGCCAGCGGATAGGCCTGCTGGATCCGCATCGCACGGTCCGGGTCCAGCGTGCCGATCCAGCCCTCGGCCTCTTTCTCGTCCGCACCCATCCGCGTCAGCAGCTGCGGGATCACCGTCTCGTAGTCGCAGTACGCGACGTGCCGGCTGCCCTTGGCGTGCACGTTGAGCCGCCAGCCGCGCAGCAGCTGCCAGAACTCCTCGACGGGTGGCGCGGCGGCTCGGGTGAAGTCCGCGCTCATCAGCATGAACGGCCGGTCCAGGGCTTCCGGCCGTGGCCCCGACTCCATCTGACCGTCGAAGCTGAGACCGGCCCGCACGCGGCTGTCGGCGTTCATCACCAGGGCGGCGGCGGTGGCGCCCTTGGAGAAGCCGTACACGCCGAGGTTGCGCAGGTCGAGCGCGGCGGCCAGGCCGGCGGGCAGAGAGCCGGCGCGGATCTTCTCGAGGCGGCCGAGAAGGAACAGGATGTCCTCGGCATGGGTCCACGGCGTGGTCGGCTCGTCGTCGGGGACGGCGACCCGGCCGTCGGGGAACTCCACGTAACAGTCGTGCGGGTGGTCGATGGCAGCCACGACGTAACCGTGGCTGACCAGCTCCTGCGCCACCACGGCCGTCTCCGAGCGGTGCCCGCCGGTGCCGTGCGAGAACAGGATCACCGGGTAACGGCCGGGTCGTGCCGGAGCGCCCTCCCGGCTCGCGGTGAGCGGTCCCGCCGCCGCACCGGGATCGAAGCCGTTGTCGGTGAGCAGCGCCCGCAGCGGCGCGGCCGGCAGCCAGGGTGCCCGCGGATAACACCCTGCGCCGGGCGCGGCCGGGTACCACAGGGTGGCCATCGTGTCCCGGCCGGCGAGATGCAGCGACACCGTGCCGACCGGATGCGGACCGGTGGGCGCGGGCAGCGTGAGGCGGGCGGCGGCGGCCGTCACCGGCACCCCGCCGCCGGCGGTCACGGCGACCGGGACGGCCAGGCCGGCGGCGAGCAGGCTGCGCCGGGTCAGGCTCATGTCTCCTCCGCCGGGGTCTCGACGCGGGCGATCAGCACCTTCAACCGGCCGATCTCCTCGGCCAGGGCGGTGGTGCCGTCCCGGGTGAGCGTGATCCAGGTGCGGCCACGCTTGCCCTCGTAGCCCTTCTCGATGTCGATCAGCCCGGCCGTCTCCAGCACCGACAGGTGTTTGGAGAGGTTGCCGGCGGTCAGGTCGAGCTGGGTACGCAGGTACCCGAACTCGACACGCCGCGCCTCGTGGGCGATGGCGAGGATGCCCAGCCGCACCCGCTGGTGCACGACCTCGTCGAGGCCGGTGACCGGGTGGCCGTCAGGCACTGCGTCCTCCGGCCGGGCTTGACGAACGGCGTGCCCTGGCGAAGCCGATCCCGCCGGCCAGCAGCACGACGCCGACGATGAGCTGGGGCAGCGCCATCGACAGGCGGATCTGGGCGTTCGTCCCGGACACCCAAGCCGGTGCTGACATTCCCTCGGTCGTCGGCAGCACGAGCAGTACCAGCACCAGGTACGCCAGTGTGAACACCAGCAGCGGGACGTTGCGTTCCAGGTGGGACAGCACCAGCAGCGCGAGCCCGATCAGGCCCCACGGCGCGATCAGCCGATCCAGCACGATCCACCAGAACGGCATCGGACCGCCGTCGAACGGCGGGTTGCTCGGGAAGTACGCGGCCGCCGCCGTGTACGCGGCGGTGAACAGGACGGCTGTCACGGCGCCGGTGATCGCGTACGGCAGCACGCGGGCGCCCAGCCCCCGTTCCCGGGCGGCCCGCACGTAACTGACGGCGATCGCCGCGTAGGCGAGCAGGAGCGCGGGCGGCCAGTAGTAGAGCATGCCGCGGCGGGCGAACACGCAGCCGCTGTCGTCGCAGTCCAGCTTCAGGAAGAACCAGTCGAACGGGATGGCCACGAGGGTCACCGCGGCCAGCACCAGCAGTGCGACCCAGGTCAGGCGCTGGTCACGGCGTACCCGGCCGGTCAGGTCGCGCACGTCGGCGAGGAGGCGGTGCGGATCATCGCCGGTGGATACCGAATCAGTGGTCATGCCAATAGGTTTCCACAGCAAACCTATTGGCGCTACCCCTGATCTGAAACGGACACGTACGCTGTGCCGGTTCCCGATCCAGCGAGACAGACGGCGGAGTGCATGAGCTACATCCGGATCGGCGATGCCGACCTCTACGCGGAGGTCGCCGGCGCCGGCGATCCCGTCCTCCTGCTGCACGGCGGCTTCTGCTCCCTGGAATCGCTGCGAGCACAGTCCGACGTCCTCGTGAAAGACCACCGTGTGTACGCGTTCGAGCGCCCCGGCCACGGCCGCTCCGCCGACATCGAGGGGGAGTACGACTACGCCCGGGGCATCGCCGACACCCTGGCCTACCTCGACGCCGCCGGCCTGGAGTCAGCGCACATCGTCGGCTACAGCGACGGCGCGATCATCGGCCTGTTCCTGGCCCTGGACCACCCGGAACGGGTCCGATCCCTCACCGCGATCAGCGCCAACCTGGACCCGTCGGCGTTCGAGGACGAGGGCGCTCCGGTGCTGACCAGGCCGGCGAAGCCCGCGAAACAGGAACCCGACGCGAAGCCCGCGGAAAAGAAGCCCGACGTCGAGCGGATGCACTACGAACGCCTCTCGCCGGACGGTCCCGAGCACGCCGACGTAGTCCTGGCGAAACTGTTCCGCCTGTGGACCACCGAACCGCACATCGACCCGGCCGACCTGGCCCGGATCACCGCGCCGACCCTGATCGTCTCCGGCGACCGGGACACGATCCGCCCCGGCCACAGCCTGCTGATGGCCGCGTCGATCCCCGGCGCACAGCTCTGCATCGTGCCGGGCACCACCCACAACCTCGTCGCCGAGCGCCCCGAGCTGATCAGCACGCTGATCCGCGACTTCCTGCCAAGGTCAGGATCGGCGTAACAACCACACGAAATACGGCGCCCCGACCAGCGCCATCATCAGCCCGGCCGGGATCTGCGACGGCGCGATGACGGTACGCCCGAGAGCGTCAGCGACACAGACCAGCAGGCCACCGAGCAGCATCGCCACCGGGATGATCCGCCGATGCCCGACCCCGACGAGGCTCCGGGCGATGTGCGGCGCGACCAGCCCGACGAAGCCCACCACCCCGACCGCGGTCACGCTGACCGCCGCCGCGAGTGCCGCGATGGTCAGCAGCACGAACCGCGTCCGTTCCCGGCGAACGCCGAAGATCCGCGGGGTGTCCTCGTCGATCGACAGCAGATCGAGTTCCCGGCGCATCCCGAAGACCACGGGCACGGCCAGGACCAGCACGACGACGACGGGCAGCACGTCGTCGAAGGTCCGGCCGTACGTCGTACCGGACAGCCAGGTGAGGATCCGCGGCGTGTCCCACGGGTCGGCGCGCAGAAGTAGGAACGTGCTGATGTCGGTGAGCGCATAACCGCAGCCGATGCCGATCAGCAGGAACCGGTCCGGCAGCAACCCTCCACGCCAGGCCAGCAGCGTGATCAGCCCGAACGTGGCCAGCCCCATCACGACAGCCGTGACGATCAGCGTGGTCCGCCCGCCGGGCAGATCCGACGTCACCACGATCACCGCGCCGAGGCCGGCGCCGGCGGTGATGCCGAGGACGCCCGGTTCGGCGAGGGGGTTGCGGACCGTGCCCTGCACGACGGTTCCGGCCAGGGCCAGCGCCGCACCGGCGACCACGGCGGCCGCGACCCGCGGTGCCCGGTCGTCGAGCGCCCGCCCGATCAGGTCCGGCGCGGTGCCCTGCAGCCAGAGCGCGAGGTCGCCGGTCCGCAGCCACAGGCTGCCGGCCAGCAGTCCGGCGGTCACCGCCGCGACGAGCAGCACGGCGGCGACGACGGTGACCGTCAGGAAGCGCCGCCGGGAGCGGACCGCGACCCGGGCGCGGGGCGCTTCCCGGGTTGATCCGGCGTCGCGCAGCCGCAGAGCGAGAACCACGATGACGACGGCGCCGAGCAGCGATGTCGGGATGCCGGTCGGGATCGAGGCGGCCGCCTGAGCGCCCATCACGGCACGCAGCACCGCGTCGGCGAGCAGCACGAACAGCGCCCCGACCAGCCCGCAGGCGGGGATCAGGAAGAGGTGCCGGCTCAGTACGCCGATGCGGTTCGCGACGAGGCGTACGGCGACCGGCGCGGCCAGCCCGACGAAGGCGATCGGCCCGGCCAGGGTCACTGAGATGCTGGTCAGCAGGACGGCGCCGAGGATCGCGAGGATCCGGGTCGAGCGGATCGGCACACCGAGCGAGGCGGCCGTGTCGTCACCGAGCCCGAGCACGTCGAGGCGGCGGGCCAGCAGCAGGGCCCCGCCGAGCGTGACGGCGATGACCGGGGCGGCACGCAGAGCGGCGTCGATGTTCAGCTGTGCCAGGGAACCGCTGCCCCAGGCGTACAGACCTGTGGTGTTTTCTTTGAAGAGGATGAGCAGGGTCGCTGTCGCGGCATCGAGGGCCATCGCGACCGCCGAGCCGGCCAGGATCAGCCGGGTCGAGGCGATGCCCGAGGCGCTGCCGACGAGGCCGAGCACGAGGATCGCGGCGAGCAGACCGCCGGCGAAGGCCACGGCGCCGGAGGCCCAGAGCGGCACGGTGAGGTTGAACGCGGCGACCGCGCACAGCGCGAAGTACGAGCCGGCGGTGACGGCGAGGGTGTCGGGGGCCGCGAGCGCGTTGCGGGTGACCGACTGCAGCAGCGCCCCGGCCGCGCCGAGCGCCACTCCGACGGCGATCCCGGCGAACACCCGCGGCAGCCGCGAGCCGGTCACCACGTCGGCGATCGGCACGCCGCCGACCTGCTCCCGGGCGCCGAACACGAAGCGGACCAGATCCCAGAATCCGACACCGGAGGTGCCCTGGGTGACGTGCCACAGACCGGTCGCGACGACCACGACGAGCAGGGCGGCCAGGACGGCCGCCCCGCTCGCGCCGCGCCCGAGCCCTACGGCGGGCAGTGCCCGCCGCACCCGGGTGTCGCTCACGCCTGGGTCAGGATCTTCACGTACGCGTCGATCGCCTGCTCGTTGGAGAGCGGGCCACCGGCGCCCCAGACACCGGCGGGGAAGGAGTACGCGCGCTTCTCCTTCACGGCCGGCAGTGCCGTCCAGATCGGGCTCTTCACGAGTTCCTTGACGTAGCTGTCCGGCGTCTCGTCGTCGGAGTAGAACAGGGTCGCGGTGCCGACCGCGGTGAGGCCTTCGATGTCGGTCTGCGCGAGACCGTACGACGGGTCGACGCCGCCGCTGCCGTACGAGGCGTTGATCTTGTCGGTCCAGGCCGCGGTCATCCCGAGCTGCTCGCCGAGCTCGGTGAACAGGGCACCCTTGCCGTACGGGCGGATGACCACGTTGCCGCCCTCGATCCAGCCGTCGAAGAACAGGAAGTCGGTGGCGGTCACCTTGGCGGCCGCGACCTTCGCCTTGGCCTCGGCGAGGTGCTCGTCGAACTGCTTGAGCACCAGGTCGGCGCGCTCGGTGCGGCCGGTGGCCGTACCGATCATCGAGAAGACCTTCTTCATGTTCGCGATCTGGCCGGACGCGTCGGCGCCGACCGTGGCGAGCACCGGCACACCCCGCTTCTCCAGCTTGGTGATCATCTCGTCGTCGGCCTTGTACGCCTCGACGACGATCAGGTCGGGGTTCGTCGCGTACAGCGCGTCGAGGTCGGGCTCACCGCGCTCGCCGGTGTCGACGACGTCGGCCGGCAGGGTCTCGGCCTTCACGTACGTGCCGTACCCCTTGGCGTCGGCGACCGCGACCGGGGTGAGGCACAGCGTCAGCAGGTCCTCGGTCTGCTGCCATTCCAGCACCGCGACGCGCTGGGCGGGCTTGGCGAGCTCCACCGTGCGGCCGACGCCGTCGGTGATCGACACCGGGCCGGTCGCGGTCGTCGTGGTGTCGTCGGCACAGGTCTGCGACGTCGGGGCGGCCGAGCCGGCGGCGGCCGGCTCCTCGACCTCGGTGGTGCCACAGGCCGTGACGGTCACGGCGACCGTCGCGGCGAGCGCCGCGAGGCGGATGAGGGATTTCATCAGAGTCCTTCTTTAGATGATGCGAATTTCCGATTGCGGGCGGGATGCCGCCCGACAGGGTCGATGCGCAGCCGCCCGGACCGCGGGTCGGCCTCGACCTCGACGCGCAGGCCGTAGACCTCGCTGAGATGCTCGGCGGTGAGCACCTCGACGGGATCGCCGGCCGCGTGGACCCGCCCGGCGTGCAGCAGCACGAGGGTGTCGGCGACCCGGGCGGCATGGTCGAGGTCGTGCAGCACGATGCCGACGGCAACGCCGTGGTCGTCGGCGAGATCCCGTACCAGATCGAGGGTTTCGATCTGATAGCGCAGGTCGAGGTGGTTGGTCGGTTCGTCGAGCAGCACGACGCCGGTCTCCTGCGCCAGGCAGGCGGCGAGCCACACCCGCTGCATCTCGCCGCCGGAGAGCTCGCCGACCGCCCGCTGCGCCATGTCCCGCACGCCGGTGACGCCCATCGCACGATCGACGGCGTCGCGGTCCGCGGCGGACGGCCCGGCGAAACGGCGCCGGTGCGGATGGCGGCCGAACGCGACGACCTCGCTCACGGTCAGGCCGTGCGGGGCCTGCCGGGACTGCGAGAACAGGGTGACCTCGCGGGCGAACTCCCGCGCGGTGAGCAGTGACACGGCGCGCTGGTCGAGCAGCACCTCGCCGTCGTCGACGCGATGCAGGCGGGCGAGGGCGCGCAGCAGCGTGGACTTGCCGCTGCCGTTCGGTCCGACCAGCGCCGTGACCTGGCCGGGCGCCAGGGTCACCGAGACGCCGTGCACCACCGCGGTCTTCCCGTAGCGAAGCAGCAGCTGTTCACCACGGAGGAAGACAGGGGACATGGGAGGGGCTCCATAAGTAAGGGTTGCCTTGCCTTACGGAGGCTAGGTGATGATCAACTTGTCGGCAATCCCGCACTCAGGACAGGCGATACGGGAATCCGGACATCAGGCCTGAGACGAGGACGCCTTGGCGAGTAGCCCCGGCGTCACCTTCATCACCCGCCGGAACGCGGCGATGAACGTGCTCGGCTGGGAGTATCCGAGCTGCTCGGAGACCTCCCGGACGTCAGCGCCCGCGGACAGCAGGGCGAGCGCCTCGTGCACCCGCAGCGCCTGCCGCCACTGCGCGAACGACAGCCCGGTCGCTTCCCGGAACGCCCGGGTGATAGTCCGCTCACTCATCCCCAGATGCGCCGCCCACTCCCGCAGGCCCCGATCGTCGGACGGGTCGTCGAGGAGCGCCTCGGCGATCGGGTCGATCCGCGGATCCCCGGGCAACTCCAGCGCGAGCTGCCGCTCCGAAGGATCAAGAACATCAAAGACAACAGCTTCGGTACGCGCCCGCGCATCAGCGTCGAGGTCCCTGCGCGCCAGCCGGAGCAGCAGCGACTCCAGTAGCGGCGTCATGGTGATCGACGTCGGCCCGGCGAACTCGACGGGTGTGCGCCCAGGGTCGAAGAAGGCGTCGTGCAGTTCGGCGGCCGCCGTGAGCCGGCCGCCGTGGATCACCCCGGCGGGCAGCCACAGGCCGAACCCGGCCGGCACCGTGAAGATCCGGTTCCCGATCCGCGAGGTCAGCGTGCCGCCGCGCACCCACACCAGCTCGTGCATCGGGTGCGCGTGCGGCAGCCAGTCGGTCGGCGCGCCGGGCACCTCCGACTCGGCCACGATCGCGAGCGGCCCCAGATCGCCGGCCGGCACCGACACGGCCCGGCGGACCACCGTCCCCGGATCACGCCGCCAGGTGCCGAGGCTGAGGTCGTCGTGAGCCGGCGCGAACATGCGGGCGAGCATACGCGGGGAATACTCCGTACACTATACGGTGTTCTGCCGTCATCAACCTCGCACCGGGAGACCGCATGAGCGTGAACCGCCAGCTCCACCGCCTGCTCGAAGCCGGCGTCGCCGACGTCACCGGCCGCAGCGCGGCAGAACTCACCGCCTGCGTCGCCGCGCTGCCCGACGAGCCGCAGAGCGTGCTGGTCGTGCATCCGGCACTGGCCACGGCCCGTCAACTGGCGCCGCTGCTGCGCCGCGACGACAAACCCGGCTTCGTCGTCGAGGACATGACCGACCTGGAGGAATTCGTACCGATCGAAGGTCTGGACCTGCCCGATCGCCCGCTCTACCTGATCCGCGAGCCCGACCGTGGCGACGACATGCGCAACTGGAGCCCCACCGAGGCGCTGCCGGTGATCCGGGAACGCGGGCGGACGCCACTCACCGTGAACGAGGGCATCAGCTGGCTGCTGCAGGACCCGAAGGTGCTCGAACCCAACCACTGCTTCATGACCATCGGCGACCGCAAACGCAGCCGAACCGGCCTCGACGCCCGGACGCCGGCCATCTGGATCAGCGGCGGCACCGGGCGTGACGGCACGGCCCGGCGGCGGGCGCCGAAGGTCGGCTGGTGCTGGGCCGGCAACCGGCACACCTGGCTGGGGTTCGCCTCGGCCCGCGACCGGCTCAGCTCTTGACGGCCCGGGCTTAGCTGGTGACGGCCCGGGCGACACGGCGGGACTCGATCGCGATCTGGCGCAGCATGCCGCCCAGTGTCACGTCGTACCCGAGGAAGTGGAGCCCGGGCCGCGCGGCCGGACCGCCGTGCACGTGCGGGACCCCGGTCTCGTCGAACAGCGACGGGTCGTCGAAGAGTTCGCCCAGGCCGGTGCCGTACCCGGTGGCCGCGACGACCACGTCCGGTCGCAGGCTGGTGCCGTCCGCGAGCAGCACCGATGTCGCGTCGAAACCTCGCACCGCGGCGACCGGGCGGACCCGGCCGGCGATCACGTCGCGCACGATGCCGACGTCCTGCACCGGCACGTACCGCTCGGTGCGCAGCCGGGTCTTCAGCCCGGTCACCGGGCGGTCGATTCCGTACGGTCGCAGGTCCGGCATCTCCATCCGGCCCATCGTGGCGGCGAGGGTGTTGAAGACGCGTTCCGGGAGGCGGCCCAGGATCAGGCCGTTCATCTGCGCGGGCCAGCCGGCCGTCTCGCGGCGCACGATGTGCGGCGGCGTGCGGATCGCCAGGCTCACCGAGGCGGCGCCGCCCTCGGCCAGGTCGGTGGCGATCTCGGCGCCGCTGTTGCCCGGGCCGACCACCAGCACGTCCTTGCCGGCGAACGGGCCGGCGTTGCGGTACCGCGACGAGTGCAGCAGCGTGCCGGTCCACTCCTCGCGGCCCGGCCATTGCGGCACGACCGGCGTGTGCAGATATCCGGTCGCCACGACCAGGGTCCGGGTCGCGTGCTCGGAGCCGTCCGCCAGCCGCAGCGACCAGCCGTCGGCGCCGGGCTTCACGCTCGTCACCGTCGTCTGGGTGCGCACGTCGAGAGCGAAACGCCGTGCGTACGCCTCCAGGTAGCGCACCAGGTCGTCCTTCTTGACCCATCGGCCGTACTCGCGGGGGATCGGCATGCCGGGCAGGCCGGACAGGCCGCGGATGGTGTGCAGCCGCAGCCTGTCGTACCGGCCACGCCAGCTGGACGCCACGCCCGGGCCGCGTTCCAGCACGACGCTGTCCACGCCGCGCGCCGTCAGCTGAGCGGCCACGGCGAGACCCGCGGCCCCGGCGCCGAGCACTGTCACGTCTGCCATGCGAGAGAGTGTCCTCGACGGAGGATCGGCGCGCAGCCCGCTGAACCGTCAATTCCAGACGGCGTGCTCGTACTCCTCGCGGGACGGCGTGGCGGCGGGTCCGGCCGGGGGAGTGACCCGGCCCAGGTCGGCCAGGACCAGGTCGCCGACGATCGTCTCGACCAGGCGCGGAACCCCGCCGCGCAGGCTCAGCACGTCACCGACCGGCAGGCCGAAGCTCTGGCTGGCGGCGGCGTTGAAGACGTGGATGTTCGGCACCCACGCGGCGTCCGCGGCGTCGCGGGCGGTCAGCTGATAACCGGCACCCAGGTACGGGAACGCCCCGAGATGCTCCGACTCGTACGCGGCCGGCGGCTGGTAGACGTCCCGCCACAGCGCGATCCGGTCGGCGATGCCGGCCAGCTCCGGCCGGGTCCGTGGATCGTGCTGATATCCGGTTCCGGCGATGACGAAGTCCGCGGTGTGCGTACCGTCGGCTGCTTCGATTTTGACTTGCCCACCGATCTCGGTGGCTCGGGTCCAGGGGGCGGCCAGGTGGATCCGGAAGTTCGGGTGGGCGGTGGCGCGCAGCACCGAGTCGAGCGGCACGCTGCTGGTGAACGCGGAGCGGCGGCGCCAGCGTTCGGCGTCCGGCAGCCGGTGGAACGTCTCGACCTGCGCGTGGCTCGGGCCTTTGCCGCCGGGGCGGATGACGATCAGGTCGGGCCGGCGGGTGAAGAGATGGACCTCGGACGCGCCGGCTTCGAGAGCGGTCGCGGCGGCGTCGAACGCGGAGGCGGCGGAGCCGAGAACGGCGACGGACCGGTTCTGGAGAGTCCGGTAGTCGAGCTGGTGTCCGGTGTGGGCGAAAACGGACGGCGACAGGTCGGCCACCTCGGCGGGGATCCGTGGGCCGCCGGTGCCTTCGACGCCGGTCGCCAGGATTACCTTGCGGGCGACCTCGATGGTGCCGTCGCTCGTGGTAATCCGGATGTTCCCGGAGATATCTGGTTCCAGCTTCGCCACCCGGACACCCCGGCGCACCGGCACCTTCACCTGCCGCTGGAACCATGCCAGATAGCCGATCCAGTCGGCGGTGCTGATCCGTTCGATCGCGGCATACGCCTCCGCGCCCTCGCGCGCCTCGAACCACGCACGGAAACTCAGCGCGGGATTTCCCAGCTCAGGACCAGGGTTCGTCTTCGGCGTCCGCAGGGTCAGGTTCCGGGCCTTGGCGGCCCAGCTACCGACGTGCTCGCCATCGGAGGCGTCGAGCACAGTTACTCGCTCGATGCCGGCACGCCGTAGCGCGTACCCAATGGTCAGCCCGCTCTGACCGGCACCGATGACCGCCACGTCATGGTCGGTTCCGGCGAAGTGTGGCACCCAGGCGGCGGGTGCCGGCCCGAGCAGTCGCAGGGATTCGCTGGCAGCGAGGTCGGGGTTGCCCGGCCGGCTCATGTGATGGCCCTCCTGAGGTTGTTAGGCGGCAATGCCGAGACGATTTCCGCGGACGACCGGCGCGGTCTCCTCCGCGATGGTGCGCAGCGCCCGCAGGATCGACGCGATGTTCGGATCGCGTTGCCGGCCCTCGCGGACCAGGGCGCTGACGGTGCGTCCGCCCAGCTCCAGGCCGTCGACGATCAGCCCCTGCAGGTGCCCGGGCACGGACAGCCGGGGGACGATGGCGGCGGCGACCTCGGTGGCCGCCATGTCGCAGATGTTCTGCGCGCCGATCATCCGGTGCTTGATCTGCGGGACGTATCCGGCGGAGCGGCCGGCGCGCTGGATCGCGGTGTCGATGCCGGAGTCGCGCCGGCCGCTCACCCACGGTTCGTTCGCGAGGGCGCTCAGGCCGCGGCTGCGGATCCGCAGGTGCAGATGCGACGGCGCCATCAGCACGAGCGGTTCGTAGAGCAGGTACTCCCCGGCGAGCCCGCTGAGCGGTTCGTCGGCGTCGAAGTCGTACCGGCAGGTGATGGCGACGTCGACCTCGCCCTGGCGCAGCAGCCGGGCCGCGGCCGGACTCGGCGCCTGCTGGACCTGGATGTGCAGGTCGGGCTCGGCGACCCGCATGTGCTGCATCATCGGCGCGGCCAGCATGGAGATCCCCATGTTGAACGTGGCGATCGCGATCTGCCCGGAGACCTGCCCCTTGGTGGCGGCGACCGCGCTGATCGCCTCGTCGACCGCGCCCAGCACCCGCCGTACGTGCTCGACCAGGACGTGGCCGCTGCGGGTGAGGCTGAGCGTGCGCCCGTCGCGCCGGAACAGGATCGCGCCGGTCTCCTTTTCGAGGACGCGCAACTGCTGGGAGACCGCCGAGCTGGTGATGCTGCGGCGTTCCGCCACCGCGGTCACCGTACCCAGATCGGCCAGATCGCTGAGGAGCATCATCCGTCGCAGATCAAGCATCAGGCACCGCCCCCGACGCGTCGGTTCGGCCCGTTTCCGCTGGTGACGTATGCCTGCTTCACGAAATCCAATATGGCACAGCAGGCCGCTATAACCTAGTTAACCTATGTAACTGATAGGTTATTAATGCATCGGCTCCGGGTGATGGCCGCAGCGACGTCGCGAGGCGACCCGTGCCCGCCGTCGACCACCGCGTCCTCGACGGACGCTTCCCGCAGGATCCGATCGAGCGTGCCGCACCGCTGGAGATGCCACGCCAGCCCGGCCGGATCGTCACGATGCCGCCGGCGCAGCCGCTCCCGCACGATCTCCAGGCTGGTGCCGAGGCGGCACACCGCCATCGGCACACCGATCGCGTCCTGGTAGCGGTCCCGCTCGGCCCGGCTCTCCACCACGCCGGCCAGCACCAGCAGCCGGGCACCATCGTTCACGAAGTTGTGGGCGACGGCCCGCAGGTTCCGCAGGGTGATCCTGCTGTTGAACGGATCATCGGGCGGACTCGGCCACGACCGCCGCAGCCAGTCGACATCGATCACCGCATGCGGAACCCCGCGCTCCGCGAGAAGATCACCCAGCGCCTCCGCGACCGCCGTCTTTCCGGCACCCACGGTGCCGGTGACGAGCAAACCCCCTGGGGTACGCGTGTTCACGATCGTCCTCCACCATGGAGAGCATGACGACGACCATCATCCCTGAAGACCAGCTGGACCTGCTCGAACGGCCGCTCATCGCTGATCTGGCGACGGTCCGGGAGGACGGAACCCCGCAGGTGAATCCCATGTGGTTCGCCTGGGACGGCGAGTTCATCCGGTTCACGCACACCAACTTCCGCCGCAAGTTCCGCAACATCTCGGCGAACCCGGCGGTCGCGATCTCGATCATCGACGCGGAGAACCCGTACCGCTACATCGAGGTGCGTGGCGTGGTCGAGCGCATCGACCCGGACCCGACCGGAGCGTTCTACGTGGAGCTGGCGAAGCGTTACGACGCGCCGTTCGGCACCGAGGCACCGAAGGACGCCCCGGACCGGGTGATCTTCGTGGTCCGCCCGACGGCGGTCGGCCGCCGCTGACCCTTTGTGGCGCTTGCCGGTAGGGCATCCAACTAGGTTCCTAGGATGCTCTACCGGTGGTGCCGCTCGGCATAATCGACGCCATGACGTATCCGCCCCCGCTTTACCACGGCGACAAAGGCGAGGTCTCCGCCACGTACCGCCCCGCCGCCACCGAGCCCGAGCTCGTCTACCCGAACGGCACCCGGATTCATTACCTCTCGACCGGGGAGTCGACGAACGGCCTCTTCGGCCTCTACCGCTGGGAGTGCGGCCCCGGCGTCACCGGCCCCGAACCGCATTTCCACCACAGCCTGGCCGAGTCGTTCTACATCCTCGACGGCGTGCTGCGGATCTACGACGGCAGTCGCTGGATCGACGCCGAGCCCGGCGACTGGGTGCACGTCCCGCCCGGCGGCATCCACGCCTTCAAGAACCACTCCGGCGCCCCGGTGAAGATGCTGCTGCACTTCGCGCCCGGCGCACCCCGCGAGGGCTACTTCGAAGGCCTGACCGAGATCGCCGAGATGACCGACGCCCAGCGCACCGCGTTCTATCTGGAGCACGACAACATCTGGCAGTGACGGCGGCCCTCCGCGGGTAGACGTAGATTACATTTTACCTATGGGAAAGGTAGGTTATTGTGAGCGTCTTCTGATCCGCACGAATACAACCGGAGCTATCTGTGTCCGAGCCGACACCTTCTGAGAACCCGTCCGACCAGCCGGTTCTGCCCACCCGGCAGCGCAGCCGCTGGCCCTGGATCGCCGTGGCGGCCGCTGTCGTCGTCGCGGTCGGCGTGACCGTCGCGGTGGTGGCCACCCGTGACGGCGCCGACGACGCGCAGACCGTCCGCATCGGTGTCGCCGACGCGGCGTCGCCCTACTGGAAGACCTACGCGGACCTGGCCAAGGAACGCCTCGACGTGAACGTCACGCTGGTGAACTTCAACGACTACAGCCAGCCGAACCCGGCGCTGAAGGAGAAGCAGCTGGAGCTCAACCAGTTCCAGCACATCCAGTACCTCGCGAACTACAACGTCACCGCGGGCGACGACCTGCAGCCGATCGGGGCCACCGCGGTCTACCCGCTCCCGCTCTACTCGCTGAAGTTCACGGCGGTGACCGACCTGCCGGCGAACGCCAAGGTGGCGATCCCGAACGACGCCATCAACCAGGCGCGTGGCCTGCTGGTGCTGCAGGCGGCCGGCCTGGTCACGCTGAAGAACGGCGGCACCGCCTTCTCCAGCACGACGGACGTCGAGACCAAGAAGGTCGACGTGGTGACCCTGGACGCGTCGCAGACCGCGGGTGCGCTGCAGAGCGGCTCGGTCGCGGCGGCGATCGTGAACATCAACTACGCCACGAACGCGAAGCTGCCCAAGACGGCCGTTGTCTTCCAGGACGACCCGGCCAGCGCGAGCGCCGCGCCGTACGTCAACATCTTCACCGCACGGGCCGAGGACAAGGACAACGAGACCTACCTGAAGCTCGCCGAGCTCTACCACGACCCGGCCGTGGAGAAGGGCGTGCAGGAGGCCAACAGCGGTGTCGCGGTCCTGCGTACGGTGCCCGCCGCGGAGCTGCAGGCGCTGCTCACGACGGTGCAGGACCAGGCCGTCGCGGCGCAGAAGTAAGTGACGACCACCCCGCCGCACGTACGGCTGACCAACGTCACCAAGACGTTCAGCCGCGGCCGTAACGGGACCCAGGTGGTGGCCCTCGACGACGTCAGCTTCGAGGTCGCCAAGGGTGAGGTGTTCGGCGTCATCGGCCAGTCCGGCGCCGGCAAGAGCACGCTGATCCGGCTGATCAACGGGTTGGAGTCGCCGACCTCCGGCCAGGTCCACGTCGGCGATCAGGAGATCACCGCGCTGTCCGAACGGGACCGTCGTGGTGTCCGCCAGGACATCGGCATGATCTTCCAGCAGTTCAACCTGTTCCGGTCCCGTACGGTCGCCGGCAACGTCGCCTACCCGCTCAAGGTGGCCGGCGTGGACCGGGCCGAACGGGATCGGCGGGTGGCCCGGATGCTGGATTTCGTCGGACTGCTGGACCGGGCGCACGACCACCCGGAACAGCTGTCCGGCGGGCAGAAACAGCGGGTCGGCATCGCCCGCGCGCTGGCCACCGAGCCGTCGCTGCTGCTCGCGGACGAGGCGACCAGCGCGCTCGACCCGCGTACCACCACCGAGGTCCTGGCCCTGCTCGGCCGGGTCAACCGCGAGCTGGGCGTGACCGTCGTGCTGATCACTCATGAGCTCGACGTGATCCGTACCGTGGCTGATCGGGTCGCGGTGATGGATCGCGGCCGGATCGCGGAGAGCGGGACCGTCTATGACGTGTTCGCCCATCCGCGCAGCGAGGCGGCGGCCGACATCGTGCGGGGCGCGCTGCGCGACCGGCCGTCGGCGGAGACCCTGGCCCGGCTGCGCCGCAGCCACAGCGGCCGGATCGTCACCGTGGCGATCCGCGACCGCACCGGGTTCCAGACCGCTCTGGCCCGGACGTTCCTCGCGCACAACGTTGCCGCCGACATCATCTTCGGCGGCATCAGCGAGCTGCAGGAACGGGCGGTCGGCAGCCTCACCTTCGAGCTGACCGGCCCGGCCGACGGGATCGACGAGGCGCTGGCGGCCTTACGGGCCGACGGCGTCGAGCTGACCGAGGAGGACTGACGTGGACGAGTTCCTGACCAATCTGCCGGTCTTCCGCGAGGCGATCTGGCAGACGTTCTACATCGTGTCCATCTCGGTGGTGGCCGGCGGGCTGCTGGGCCTGGGCCTCGGCCTGGTGCTCTACGCGACCCGTCCCGGCAGCCTGATGTCCAACCGTGCCGTCTTCATCACGGTGAACATCCTGGTCAACATCGTGCGGCCGATCCCGTTCGTGATCTTCTTGACCGCGATCCAGCCGTTGATGCTGGTCACGATCGGCACCACCATCGGTACGAACGCGGTCACCTTCGCGCTGACGCTGGCGGCGGCGTTCGCGGTCAGCCGGATCATCGAGCAGAACCTGCTCGCGGTCGAGCCGGGCGTCATCGAGGCGGCCCGGGCCGCCGGCGCCCGCCCGATCAGCATCCTGCTCACCGTGATCGTCCCGGAGGCGCTGGGACCGGTCATCCTCGGCTACACCTTCATCTTCGTCGGTGTGGTCGACATGTCCGCCCAGGCGGGCCTCTTCGGTGGCGGCGGCCTGGGCGACTTCGCGGTCACCTACGGCTCGCAGCGCTACAACTGGCCGGTCGTCTACATCACGGTCGCCGTGATCATCGTGATCGTCCAGGCCGGTCAGTTCCTCGGCAACGCCCTGGCCCGCAAAGCCCTGCGGCGCTGAGCGTCCGGTGCTGGTCAGCGCGTCGCTGACCAGCACCGCGGCCCGCCGGCAGCCCACAGCAGGCCCCGCTCGGTGCACACCGCGAACCCGCCCGGGTCTCCTGCGCCGGGGTGAATGCCCGTCCCCGCCACCACGAACCATCAACGCCTTTACGAAACAACCTCCAAAGGCCACACCGCGGGAATGCGTTCGAGCAGCCCATCGGCGTACACATCGCGCAGTTGCAAAGGCTTGAGATGCACGTAGCCGATGTGGCAGTCGCAGAGCGAGTTGCCACAGGCTCGCGGGCGCAGGCCCGCGCGCCATGTCCCGTCGTAGAGGTTCCCGATCGGCGCCGGAATGAAATGGCAGCGCCGCACCGTGCCGTCGCCGAGCACCGAGATCGCGGTCTCGCCGGCATGGCAGGGCTGGCCGAGCGACGCGTGCGGCCGGACGCTGTCGCCGAAGCGCGGATCCAGTGCGGTCCACCGCCGTTCCTCGTCGGCGGTGTAGACGTGCCCGTCGGCGGCGTTGATCCACAGATAGACCGACGGTGGCAGTGCGGCTCGCAGCGCGACCGCATCGTCGAAGTGGGCGGGGAGTCCGACGACACCGACCGAGTACCGGACGCCCAAGGCGTCGAGTTCGCGGCACCGCGACAGAAACCGTTCGATGGTCACCTGTCCGGGGTGAAATGTCGCCCACAGCGCCGCCACCTGCGGATTCGCCGCCGACAGCCAGCCGGTGCGGGCGGCCAGGTTCGTCTGGATGGCGACCCGGGCCACGTGCGGGAGGTGGGAGAGTTCGACGATGGCGTCGCGGTACCAGGATCGGGTCAGGCCCTCGCCCCACGGGGTGAAGAGCACGGACAGCCGCCGATCCGTCGTCTCGCGAACCCACCCGACAAATCTCTCTAAATCCGATTTGTCACCGCGAAGCAATTCCGGCGGATCAACCCGCTTGGCGAACGGACAGTAGGGGCAGTTGTAATTACAACTGGCGAGCGGCCCCCGATACAACACATACAGATCGTCACCGAACGACATAGGCCCGCATCGCTTCCCGAACCGGCCCGGAGACCAGCCACGGCCCGATGGCGTCCGAATACGCCAGTCCTTCCGCGGTCAGCACCGTCCGCGACGAATCCAGCCAGCCCTGGTCGACCAGCGTCGACAGCTGCGGAAAGTCCTCGTCGTGCCGTGTGCCGAAGCGTGCCTGATATGCGGCGGAGTCCACGCCGTCGGCGCGCAACAACGACTTCAGCAACCATCGCCGCCGCTGCTCGATCTCATCGAGCCGGAACCCGATCTCCGCGTACCGGAAATCCCCGGCCGGCCGTGACAGGTAGTCATCGATGACCGCGCGAACCTCCGAAACCGCGACGGCGTAGTCGAACGAGTAGTGCAGCGACGTCGTATACGACCGCGCGCCACACCCCAGCCCGATCATCCCGTCGTCCTGGCAGCAGTAATCCGGCCCCTCCACGACAGGCGCGTCCGCCCGCCGGAACTGCCGCATCGACTGCTGCACATATCCGGCATCGGTCAGCACCGCCACGGCCTGCCGGTACAGCGCCAGCCGGTCCCGATCCCAATCGTCCCGGGTGGCGGCCCGCCGCCCGAGCCCGGTCAGCGGCCGCACGTACAACGGGTACAGATAGAGCTCCTCGGGCCGCCATCGCAGCGCCTCGTCCAGCGAGTGCTGCCACGTCTGCGCGGTCTGCCCGTCGATCCCGTAGATCAGATCGACGTTGAGCACCGGAATCCGGCTGTCCCGGATCGCTTCCAGCGCGGCGTGCACCTCGGTCAGCCGTTGCGGCCGCCCGGCGGCCCGCGCCTCACTGTCGAGGAAGCTCTGCACACCCATGCTGATCCGGGTGGTGCCGTGCGCCGCGAGCACCGCGAGCCGATCCGGCGTGGCGGTGGCCGGCGACGTCTCGACCGACAACGGCAGCGAGTCACCGAACGCCGACGAGACGATCTCGAAAAGCGACGTCAGCTCGGCGGCGGTGAGATAGGTCGGCGTGCCGCCCCCGATCGCCAGCTGCGAGAACGACGCCTCGGGGGAGAGGCTGGATCGAACCTCGTGCGCCTGCCGGCGCAGCTGCGTGAGGTACGCCCGAACCTGCTCCTCGGGAGGATTGGCCCGGGTGAACAGGTTGCAGAACCCGCACCGCATCTCACAGAACGGCAGATGCACGTACCCGAACAGCGCGTCCTGCCGTTCGGCTCCCCACACGTCACTCAGCAGCGGCCGCGGTTCGAGTTTCCGATAGGCGGTCTTGTGCGGATAGGCGTAGAGATAGCCCTGATATGGCGACGTCATGCCGGATCCAGAACGAAGTCGGCGTACGGCACCGTCCACACCGTCTCGTGCGCGACCCGATGCCCCACGTGCCCGTCCTCGCCGTACAGCGTCCCGTGATCCGAGCAGATGATCACCTGGCAGGGCCGCCCCCGCCCGGCGACCAGGCCGAACAGCCGATCGAGCTGGCCGTCGACGTACTCCAGGGCAGCGGCCTGAGTCTCCACGGAGTCGGCCGGGGCTCCCGGAACGTAGTGCTTGTTCGGCTGATGCAGAGCGGCGACATTGAGAAACGTGAACACAGGCTGACCGGCGTCAACCTGATCGAGAACCGCTGACAGAACCCCGATCTGCGCCCCCAGACCGTCCACCGCTGTCACCCCGAACGACGGGTACCAGTGGGACTCCGCGAACATCCCCGGCAGCACCCGCCCGAGCGGCGCCGCCGGGTTGAAGAACCCCACCCCGCCCAGGCAGACCGTGTGATAGCCCGCCGCGGCCAGCCCCGCCGGCAGGTCGCCCGCGTCGAAGACGAACGTGTCCGGCCCGCTGGACTCACTGCCGCCGAACCGGGCCGCGAACAACCGCTCGTGCGGCCCCGGCGTCACCGGCGTGGGCAGGAATCCGGCGAAGAACGCGTGATGTGCCGCGTAGGTGAAACTCGCCGGCGTGTGCCGCCGTTGCCACACCCCGCCGGGCAGCACTGCCGCCAGCCGCGGCGTCCGGCCCTGGTCGAGGCAGCGCGCCGCCACGTCGTACCGCAGCGTGTCCAAGGTGACGAACAGCAGATCATGGGTGCCGATCAGCGAACGCATATCGCCGCCACCTGGTCACCGTAGGTGTCGTGGCCGTTGAGCAGGTCACCGAACGCGTTCACCTCGGCCACCGCATGGTCACGCCACCCCGCCCGGAACATGAGATCAACACCGACGTGCAGGGTACGCGGAAACAATGCACCCACCCGGGCGCAGGTCTCCATCGCCGCCGCCCACGCCGTCTCCCCGGCCGCCGCCCGGACGGCGTCCACATCACCGCGCGCGTTGCCGAGGTGCAGGTTCGTCATCGGCGACCGGCTGGTCCGGACCACGATGTGCCGGGGCTCCCCGGCGATGACCAGCACCCGCAGGTCGAGGACCCGGTCACCGAGGGAGGCTTTCGGAAACCACCGCTCGACGTGCAGCCCGTCCGGCGCCAGCCCGTCGACGATCGCGGCGATGGTGGATTCGTCGTCGTATCGGCGTACCCGAAGGCTGTTGAAGAGCAACCCACCGCTGAGCTCGACCGAGGTGACCGCCATGACCCGCCGCCCGGAGGCGGCGAGAGCGAGCACGCCGGAGGCGGACGAGCCGTAGGCGGGTTTCACGAAGACGCGGTTCCAGCCGGACGCCCGCAACTCGGCATAGCCGCTGACCGGCGGAAGCGCGTCCGGCACCGGGATCCCGGCGGCGGACAGCAGCGCGTGACAGTCCGGCTTGGACGTCATCGTCAGGATGTCGGCGGGCTGGTTCAGCAGCGTCCCGCCGCCGGCCTCGACCCGGGCCAGCGCGACCCGCAGCCCGGCGAAAGCGGCAGCGGTCCCGAGGATCTGCCCGTCCAACGCGGGAGAACCCGACCGCAAGAGCTGATCAACCTCGGCGTCCTCACCCGGCGAATCGATGCGCACGAGACAGTCCGGACCCGGCACCCGGCCGGAAACCAGCACGTCACGCCACGGATAGACCTCAGGCGCGGGCAGCCCGGCCCGCCGCACCGCGTCCAGGAACAGCGTGACCCGCCGGTTGGCCGGATTACCGACGACGGCGAGAGGCATCACTCCGAGACCGCTGTGTAGCGGCCCCACTCCTCCTCCTGCTGCCGGTCGGACACGTCGACGGCGACACCCGGCAGCTCCTCGACGATCCGCTGCGCCAGCTCCGGCGACAGGAAGTGGTGGCTCAGATCGAGCGTTTTCAGATGGGTGAGCGGCTGCCCGGCCAGCAGCGCCTCACCACCGGCGTCACCGAGCGTGCCTTTCGACAGGTCGAGGCTGGTCAGCCGGGCGACGATCGGCGCCGCCGCGACCGCCTCAGCGATCTGGTCGGCGATCTCCGCGTTGCGCAGGCCGAGGTGGGTGAGCGCCGGCAGCGACCGCCCGGCCAGGATCGGCGCCAGATCGTCGATGGTCGCGTCACCGCCGTAGTTGTCGACGCCGAGCCACAACTCCAGATGCGTCAGGTTGGGCACGTCCCAGCCGGCGACGTTCTCCACCACGCTCGCGGGCAGCCCGCCGGACTGCAGCACCAGCTCCCGCAGCCCCTGATGATGGATGCGTTTCTTGAAGGCGAGATCCTGCGACCCGCGCACCCACAGGCTCTCCAGCTGCGGGAACGTGAGCAGGATCGGCGTGAGATTGGTCTGCTGGATCCAGGAGATCTCACACTGCTCGAAGCTCATCTCCCCGATGAACAGCGCCCTCAGATGCGGCATCCGCTCCGCGTTGTCGACCAGCAGCTCCACCGGGAACGGCGTGTCGTTCGCCTCGCCCCACTCACCGATGATCAGCGCGGTCGGCCCTTGCGGCCCGATCCGGTCCAGGAGCTGCGAGAACGCGGCGGTGAAATCGTCCTCGCTCGCTTCATACTCCATGTCGATCCGCCACGCCACCGCCCCCGGATCACCCGGGCTCTCCGGCGCGTCAGCCGCCACCACGGGCAGCCCCGCGAACGTCGTCAGAAACTCGTTGATGGTCACCGGACTCCCTCGGCCGCCGTCGACAACGCCGGAAACCTAGCAGCCCCCACCGACACTTTCGCGCGCGCTCCGTTTTTGGTCCCTCTCCCTTTTCGGTACGCGTACCGAAAAGCCCCCGTGATCCTCCGGGCGACTGACGTCCCTTCCGCCGGCTCACACCGCCGCCGGCCCCGGCGTCACCTCACGGGTCAGCCCTGGGGCCGGTACTCGATGGCCTGCAACGACCAGCTGTTGCCGTCCGGGTCCCGGAAGTACACGAAGTTGCCCCACGGCTGCACGTCCACCTCGCCGGCCTCGACCTCCGCCGCCAGCAGCTGTTTCCGAGCCGCCTCGGCGTCCGCCACGACAACCTGGATCTCCTGGCTGCCCGGCACCTTCTCGGTGATCCCGTCCCCGATCACGATCGAGCACGCCGACCCGGGCGGCGTGAGCTGCACGAACCGCAGGCCCTCGTGCACCTGGTGATCGTGGTCGGCGATGAAGCCGATCCGCTCGTAGAACGCCTTGGCCCGGTCGACATCAGTGACCGGCACGGGAATGAGCTCAATCTTCCACGTCGCTGTCATAGGTCCATCCTGGCCGCGATTGCGGTCAGTTCCTGTCCTTTGAACACCGGAACCGTGCCAACGGGGTAAGAGAGTGTCATGGCGACCTGCAACCTGTGCCCGCCCGGCGAGCGCGACTTCCCCGACGCCGAGATGGCCGCGCACCTGCGCTCCACCCATCCCGACGTCGACCTCGACGGCACCCGCAAATCCGACGACAGCACGATCGTCCACGACGCTTCCCTGGGCCCGGCCAACGCGCAATCGTCCGATCCCGCCGCGGGCCTCAGCCCGCCGACCCGTTGAGCAGTGCGGCCCGAATGATCCGGACGGCTTCGTCGGTGTCGATCCCGACGCTGGCGACCACCGCCGCATACTCGGCAGCGGCCCGCAACGCCCGCTCCCGCCCCTGCTCACCGGCCGCCGACACGAACGACCCCGCCGCGCCCCGGGTCTCGATCAGCCCCGCGTCCTCCAGCTCCCGGTACGCCCGGCCGACCGTGTTCACCGCCAGCCCCAGGTCGGCGGCGAGACGGCGGATCGCCGGCAGCCGGGCGCCCACCGCGAGACTGCGGTCCTGGATCTGCCGGGCCAGCTGCCCCCGGAGCTGCTCGAACGGCGGAACCGGCGACGCCGAGTCGATGACGATCACGGGTTCACCGTCACACCCATGGCGAGCCGCGCCACCGTGCCGCTGGACGGGGTCCGCGCGTTGATCACGATGAGTGCGACGGTGCCCAGCACGATGAAGACGAGCCAGGCGGCCGTCCACCAGCCCGGCACCGCGGCCAGCAGCGACACCACGGGCAGGCACCACACCACGGTCGGCGCGGCCAGGTTGCGGGCGTCCTCGACCCGCATGATGGCGTCGGCGGTCAGCGACACCTCGTCGTCGGCCACCGCCGGATGGGTGAGCAGGTGACGCAGCTGCACGCCCATGCCGGCCGCGACCCCGCACAGCCCGATGAGCAGGATCGCCGCCTCGATGCCCGGCAGGGCGCAGATCGCCGCCACCAGCGCCCCGGCGAACGTGACAACAGCGAAAACCGCACGCGGCAGGCCCAGGACGGTACGCCAGCCGAGCCGCCCCGGATGGGCCACCCGCCGCACCAGCGTCGCGGCGGCCCGCCGGTCGGCCCGGCGCACCTGCCTGTCGATCAGCGCCAGGCCCGCCACCAGCGCGATCACCGCGGCGCTCAGATACAGCAGAGACGTACTCGGGTGTGCCTCGTCGCGAAGGGTGAGCGTGTAGACGAGGGCGACCACGATCAGGAACAGGGCGAGCAGCACGCTGGCAGCGATGCCCGCTCGCCGCCGGACCGTCAGCCGGGCGGCGATCAGCGGTGTCGCCCGCTCGCTCGCCAGCCCGTGCTGGGCGAGCCACACACCGGCCTGCTCGATCTCATCGGCCATGACGATCACCTCGATGTCTCAAGTCTTGTCGCATCAGCTTGAGACAACACTTGAGACAAGTCAACTGGCAGACTCACGACGTGCGGCATCAGCAGATTGTGGACAAACTGGCGGCTTCCGGCCTGGTCAAGGCCCTCGACGAAGACCTCGCGCGCGGAATCGGGCACCAGATGCTCGGCGCCACGAAGAGCCCGGACGCGCTCCGTGAGGCGGTGACCGGGCCGATTCTGGAGCGCTGGCGACCCCGTCTCGACAGTGCCAAGGTCCGGCTCGCGCTCGCCGCCCTGCTGCACAAGTACGGCATGGCGTCACCGGACATCACCGATCAGGCCCTGACGGCCATCGACGAACTCGAACGTGGCGTCGTGCTGTCCGACGCGTTCTCCCGGCAGGTCCCGGCGATCAGAGAGCTGCTGCTGTCACCGCCGGTGCCGCTGACCCGCAGGCCCCGGCAGCCGAAGCCCACGACCTTCCACCGCCCCGGCGATGTCATCAGCTTTGAGCTCCGCTCACGCTTTCATGCCGCTTTCGTACGCGAGGTGCACGGCGCCAACGAGTACCCGATCGTCGAGTTCTACCAGGGCGTCTTCGACCGCGTTCCGGTACCGTCCGAGCTGGTGGGCCGGCCGTCAGCCCGAGACCGGGGCAGAGCCCGGTTCGCCGTGATCGGCATGACCTACGTACCCGATCCCGCCGGGCAGGTCGTGGTGATCGCCTCCGGGCAGCCGGACGGACCGGTTGGCGAGGAGCCCCGCCCGGGGGAGGGCCTCTACACACTGTCCGACATCCTCGGTGTCCAGCGCGCCATACTCGGTTTCCATGAAGGCCAATCGCTCCATGCCGGCGGCCGCAGTGGTGCCGATCCTGACCTACCCGGACGTCCGTGAGGCGGTCGCCTGGCTGTCGGCGGCGTTCGGGTTCGCCGAGCGGATCCGCATCGGCGAGAACCACCGGGCCCAGATGCGGTGCGGCGACGGCGCCCTGATCGTCGCCGACGTGGCGAAGGACCGCCGTCCGCCACGGCCCGGCGAGGTCACCCACGCGGTGATGGTGCGGGTGGACGACGTGCGGGCGCACTGCGAAAAGGCACGGGCGCACGGCGCGCGCATCCTCCTGGAGCCGGTCGACTTCGAGTTCGGCGAGCGGCAGTACCAGGCCGAGGACCTGGCCGGGCACCACTGGACGTTCTCCGAGACCCTCGATGACGTCGCCCCCGAGACGTGGGGCGGCGAGCCGGTCATATAACGGTTGACGTTATATTCAGTCGAGCGTAACGTCACCGCCCATGCAGGAACCCACCTTCTTGATCCTCACCGCCCTGGCGGAGGAGCCCTCGCATGGTTACGGGGTGATCCGCTCCGTCCAGACCCTGTCCCAGGGCGAGGTGGTGCTGCGGCCCGGCACGCTCTACGGTGCCCTCGACCGGCTGTCCGAGCAGGGGCTCGTCGAGGTCGACCGGGAGGAGACGGTCGACGGCCGCCTCCGGCGCTACTACCGGCTCACCAGCGACGGTGCCGCCGCTCTGTCCACCCAGGTCGAGCGCCTGCGCCGTAACGCCGCCGCGGCCGAGGCCGGCCTGCGCCGCTTCCCCAACCTGGGAGTCGCCCGATGACCACGATCAGCATTCAGGACGAGCGGCGCTACCGGCGGTTGCTTTTCGCGTACCCGGGCGCCTACCGCCGCCGGCACGGCGACGAGATCCTCACGACGCTGTTCGACCTCGCCGACGACGGCAACGGGCGGCTCACCGCCGGGCAGACCCTGCACCTGGTCGCCTCCGGCCTGCGGCAGCGATTCCGGGTGCCGCTGCGCCCGCTGACCGTGCTGGCCGCCCTGCTGGCCACCGTGACGCTGGGCGGGTTCGGTGCCGTCGCCGGCAACTGGCTGGCCTGGCAGAGCGCCGATCGGGTGCCGTCACCCGCCGAGACGAGCGCGCTCACCTCGGCCATGGCCGGCTTGCCGGGGCCCAGCATCGAGCAGTGGCAGACCGCGATGAACGGTCCCGGCATCATCGCCACCACTCGCGGTGCCGGCACCTACGACCCCGATCGGGTCAAGACCGCCCTGACCGCGGCCGGCTGGCACATCACGTCCTTCACCGAGGCGATCAACAAGATCGCCATCGGGTTCGGCACCCCCGAGGAAACCGTCGCCCCGGAGCGGGCCGCCCAGTTCACCGCGACGAAAGACGGCCTGACTCTCCAGGGCGCCACCTCGACCATGGACGGCGGGCCATGGCCGGACATGGACGGCGGCAGCTTCGGGAGCCTGGACATCACGACCGACGTGACCGGTGCGATCGTGCCCCTGACGATCGCGGGCCTGCTGCTAGGCGCCCTCACCGGCTGGCTGCTGACCGCGGCCGTCTCCTACCGCATGCGCACGGCGTCCGACCGCATGGGCACGGCGTCCGACCGCATGCGCACGGTGTCCGACCGCATGCGCACGGCCGGCTCCCGCCCCCGCCGGACAGCGGCCGCCCTGTCCGCCCTGGCCCTGACAGCGACGGCGGTCCCGGCCTCCGTGGCCTATTGCGAGTTCTACCAGGTGATGACCTACGACCCGCACGCCTCCAACCAGTACGTCGGCTACGGCCCCCACGACCAGATCCCGGCCTACGCGGTGCTGATCGCCACAGCGCTAGCCGCCCTATCCCTGGCCGCAGCCATCCGAGCAGCCACCCACCACCCCGAGCCCAACCTAACCCCGATCAGCTCCTGACTGGGCCAGCCCCTGACCAGGCCAGCGCGGCTGACTTGGGCCAGCCCGTGACCAGGCCAGCGCGGCTGACTGGGCCAGCGCCTGATCGGGCCAGCGCGCCTGACTGGGCTAGCGCCTGATCGGGCCAGCTTGTGGCCGGATCAGCTCTTGGCCCCGGTCCCGCCGAGGCTCGCCATCGCCGGAACCGAGTAATCGCCTGGGTCCCGGTGGCGCCATTGCCCGTTCTGGATAGCGTCACCGTTCTGTCCGGTGCTTAGCGGGGCCACCGTTCTGCCGGGTGCTTGGCGAGGTCACCGCCCCGCCTGATCGCCTGATCGCCTGATCGCCCGACTGCCCGACTGCCCGACTGCCTGGCGCCCGGCGGCCGGCTGGAGACCTTTTGTGCGATCGGGGTTTAGCTGGCAATCGTCAGCTGCACGTCTTCGCGCGCGCCCGTTTCTGGTCTTGTCGACTTCCCCCGAACTGGTTGCGCAGAAATCCACAAGATCGGCGAGCCCTTGCGGATCTTGTGGATTTGAGCGGTACTCGACTTTCGCCTCTGCGGTGATGGGTGGCCACGGCTCAGGGACGCTTTCGACGGGAACCGCGTGTCCCGCCGGGCGGTGCCCATCACCCTCCCGGAGCCGTCACGGAGGGTGAGCGCCAGGCAAGGGGGCCGCCGTTTCCGGGCGAATCTTGGAGACCTGTGGGTGTTCTGGACACCACAGGGTTCCAAGATTCGGCGCTGTTCGCCGTTTATGGTGGCAGCGCGTGATCAGGGTGCTCGCGGGTCACCTGAGGTCGACACGCTGTGGGCGGCCTTCCCGGAAACTCGTGCGTTCGCGGTCGAAATAGGATCGCCAGTCACCACCTGTCTATAGGTCGGTGGTGACTGGCGGCGCGGTGTTCGGGCTGGGCGAGGCTCTGGTTGCGGTGCGTTACTCCGGCATGGGGCCGATTCTGCCGACGGTGATTTGCTGGGTGCAGAGGGTTACGTTCGGGTCGTTGGCGCGGAGTTCTACCGCGTCGCCCTGTGCTTGCAGCTGGAAGAAGATCTGGCTGAGGCCCCGTCGCGCCTCGAACGTGTGGGTTGACTCGCCCATCCGGAAGGTGATGGTCGAGTCGCCGGAGCTCATGTAGCCGATGTGGATCCACCACGGCCAGTCCTGGGCGGTTCCCTCCAGGGGGATGCGGAGGGCGCGGCCGGAGGCGATCCGGTGGCCGCAGTCGGCTACCGGGCCGGGGACGATGTCCAGGCCGTCGACGATCGCCGGCCGGATCCGGCCCTTGTCGTCGAACATCGACGCCTGCACGGCCTCGGTCACGAAGACCGGCTTCAGGCGCGCGGCACGGAAGAAGTGCGACTGCAGGTTGTCCGGGTGGAAGTAACCGGCGACGACCCGGTCCGGCACGATGTTGTCCACCATGGCGGTGCCGGGTGGTGCCCCGGCCAGCTCGTCCTGTGCCGTCGACAGGTACTCGCGCCCGTCCTTCGTCGCCCACACGTCGTTGAAGCGGTCGATGCTCCACAGATTGCCGGCGGCGAGAATCGCGACGACGACCGCGGCGGCCACCCTCATCGCGTACGCGACGGTTCCTCGCACCGGCGGTGGCGACGCCGCCGCACCGGGCTCGTGCTGGGAGACGACAGCGCCGGGCTCGTCCTGGGGGACGACAGTGGTGCGGCCCTGTGCGTCGGCGTTGCGCAGGCCCAGGAGCGCGACGCCGACGCACAGCGCCGCGACCACCGCGACGTCCGACAGGTAGCGGGGAACCAGGCCGGCGATGCTGCCGAGGCTGGTGCCGAGGCGGGTCACGACGAACAGCCCGGTCACGATGGCGACGAACGAGAGCAGCGTCAGCCACGCCCGGCGTGCCACGGCGCGGCGCCGCACGGTCACCACGACCACCACCAGGAGTACCGCCCAGGCGAGCCAGACACCCGGTGTGGGCGTGAAGATCAGGGGCGGGCCGTCGCCGGCGTGCGTCCATCGCCAGGGGCCACCGACCAGGGCGGGCACCAGGTTGACCCCGATGAGATCCCGTATGAAGTTGACGATGTTGCCGGGTTCCGTGTTCTGCTCCAGCTCCGGTACCGGGCGAGTCAGGTAGAACGGCAGGTAGGCAAGGCACAGCACCGTCAATGACACCCAGCCGACCCAGAACCGGCGGATCGCCTCCCCGATGCTGCTGATCAGGCCCCCGCTGCAGAACAGGGCGGCGGCCAGCACGAACAGCAGGGGGACGGTCAGCAGGGCCTTGGTGTCGAAGGCCAGCCCGAGCAGCACCGCCAGCACCACATGGATCGCGTACCGGTGCCGGCCGGTGCGGGCGTACCGCATCTGGGCCGCGATGGCGAGAACCATGGACAGCTGGACCGGCAGGATCAGCAGGCCGACCATCCACAGCGAGCTGACCTCCAGGGTCAGCGTGCTGAACAGGAACATCGACAGCGGCACCAGCAGGGCCCACCCGGGCCGCAGGAGCGTACGCAGCAGCAGATAGAACGCCACGCTCACCGCGGCCTGTCCGACCACGAGCATCAGCGCCCAGGGCCAGCCCGCGAGCCCGTCGACGCGGACCAGCAGCCAGGCCAGCAGAAGGCCACCCGGCATCAGGTGACCGTTGAAGACCTCGAACAGGAAGCCCGGGGTCAACCCGGTGTCGATCGCCCGGGCGGCGATCACGAACTCGTCCTGGGAGAAGTAACCCCGGACGGCGATGACCGCCCGCCAGGCCACCGACACCACGATCAGGGCGAGGGCCACCGCCCGGACCCGGTCCCGGTCAATCCACCGGGCGATCCGGTCGGGTTCCCACGGTTCCTGCCCTGCGGTACTTGAATATTCAGCCAGATCGTCGGCGGGCATCGACATGATCAATAAGATGCCACAGGTTCCGCCGCGGCGATGTCCCGTCCGTGCCCGGGGTGACCGCCGCGACACGCGGCGAGGCCGGAGCGGCTCAGCGCGTGGTGGGTGTGACGGTCCGGCCGGCTTCGGACGCGGTCGGCTGCGGCTCGGCCGTGGACGATGAGCGCTCGGGCGTGGGCGGTGTGACGGACGGGCCCCTTTCCGGGATGGAGGTCGGCGAAAGGCGCGAGGTCGGCAGGGCAGGCCGCGCCGGTGAGGTGGCGGATCCGGACGTCGCCGTCGAGGTGGGTGATGCGGGCGCGGCGGGTGAACCGGACGAATCGGGGGCGGCAGGGGACGCGGGTGAGGCAGGCGGCATCGGCGTCGGCTCCGCCGGCCTGAGCAGCGCGAACGCTGTGATCGAGACCGTCGCGGCGGCGAGGCCCGCGGCCAGCGGCAGCCACCAGCGGGCCGTCGTGCTCCGGTCGGCGGCCCGGGAGGGCACCGGCTCGTACCGCAGGTCCCGGCTCGTGACGGTGGTGGCCCGGGCGGACAGTGCCGCCCGCAGGCGGCGTTCCAGATCGTTGTCGGTCATTGTTCCCCCAGCTGGGCGCGTAACAGCGTCAGGGCGCGGTGCGCGGTCGACTTGACGGTTCCGGTGGTGATCCGCAGGGCGCCGGCGATCTCCCGTTCGGAGAAGCCCGACCAGTACCGCAGGACCATGACCTGACGCTGACGGGTGGTGAGCCGGCCGAGCGCCCGGATCACCTCCCGGTCGCCGGCGCCGAGCAGGGCCTCGTCCTCGGCGGCGGGCGCCGGATCCGGGCGTGGCGGCAGGTACGCCCGCGCGATCCGCCGCCAGCGCAGCGCCGACCGGGCGGCGTTCATGACGGCCGACACCAGGTACGCGTTCGGATCGGCGATGTCGCCGAGACCGGTGCCGTGCCGGCGGTAGAGCCGGGTGAAGACGTCCTGGACGATGTCCTCCGCGGTGGGCAGGTCGTCGACCATGAGGACGGCCAGCCGGACCAGTGGCAGGCGCCGTTCCCGAT
The DNA here is from genome assembly GCF_003259845.1 of Actinoplanes lutulentus. Classification (GTDB taxonomy): domain Bacteria; phylum Actinomycetota; class Actinomycetes; order Mycobacteriales; family Micromonosporaceae; genus Actinoplanes; species Actinoplanes lutulentus. Next base: position 33,375 of record NZ_QLMJ01000016.1, on the reverse strand, counting down.
AGAGCTCGTCGATCGCGGGTGCCGCGGGAACAGCCGTCACGACGGGGCTGGCCGAGGCCCCTCGCCTCCAGCGCAGCAGCGAGAGGGGTATCGGCAACACGAAGATCACAAAGGGCCTCGCGGGGTGGGTCGGAGTGGCGGGCGGACCGGGGGCGCGCCGGCCACCGTACGGCCGGCGCGCCACACCCTCAGGAAGCGGTCCGGGTCGGCGCCGGCGTCCGGGTCTCGGCGATCCGGGTCGGCTCCGGGGTCACCTCACGGGCGGAGACGGTCGGCGCCGGTGCGGCGGTCGCCCTGCGCGTGGAAGCGGTGCGCGCCGGCTCGGCGGTCACCGTGCGCTCGGCGGCGGTGGGTTCCGGCGCGGGGGTGGCCTCGCGAGCGGAATCCATTGTTGTCGGCTCGGCATCCGGGACGGCGGTGGAGGCGGTCTGTTCGGCCGTGGTGGCCGCTGGGGTCGCTTCCACGGTCCCGGTCGCCGCCGTTGCCGAGGCCGTCGAGGTGGCCGGCACCGGCGCGGGCGGCGCTTCGTCGGCGAAGGCCATGGCGGTGGTCACCCCGCCGATGGCGATGACGGCCACGGCTCCGGCGGCGACCGCGAGGGTCCGGGTGGATCTGCGCATCTCAAGCTCCAGCACTGTCGGTCGGTGCACTGTCACCAGGGAGGACGCGCAAGCCCGGTAAAGGTTGGCGGTCCCGCTGTGATCCGCGACATATCCGTCGGAGTCATTGCGTGTCGGGCTTCACAGCACCGAATCGCCCACACCGGCGGCGAGCGTGCCGCAGGGGTGGGTGCGGCGTAGCCGCATGGGGTGAGGGTGACCACGCACGCAGGCCGTTCTCCCCGGGAGGGCCCCAGGGTGACCACCCACTCAGGCGGGCACATGAATGTGAATTTGATCTTCTGAAGTATTGACTTGCGTCACTTTTTAGGGTGCGCCATCTGACAGGCGGGCGTCGATGCTCTGCGGACCTCCGGCGTTGTCGCTAGCGTGATGGTGCGGCCCCGGACCTCGGCCACGATCAACCCGCCAGCGTGCGGAACTGCGATCCCCCGAGGTTGACCGATTTGATGCACCCTCTTCTCTCTCGATGGCCTGCTGTCCTCGGTCTGGCGCTGCTCGTCGCCACCGCCGGTGTGGCCTGCACACCATCGGCACCGGAATCTGAGTCCGGCTGGACGCTCGTGTGGAGTGACGATTTCGACGGGCCGGCCGGTAGTGGGCTGCCGGCATCGGACTGGCTGCCCGCGACCGGCACCGGTTATCCCGGCGGGGCGCCCGCGTGGGGGACCGGGCAGGTCGAGACGTCGACCGACAAGCCCGCGAACGTCCAGCTCGACGGCGACGGGCACCTGGCGATCACGCCGCTGCGTGACGGTGCGGGCGCGTGGACGTCAGCGAGGGTGGAGACGCAGCGTTCCGACTTCGCCGCGCCGCCCGGTGGGAGCGTCCGGATCGAGGCCGTTCTGCGTCAGCCAGATGTGACCGGCGCCGAGGCGGCCGGGTACTGGGCGGCGTTCTGGGCGCTCGGCGAACCCGCCCGGCCGGTGGGATCGACGAACTGGCCGCACGTCGGCGAGTGGGACGTCATGGAAGCCGTAAACGGCCGTGACTCGGTGTGGCAGACGTTGCACTGCGGGGAACCGGTCGCCGGGCCCTGCGGGGAACCGACCGGGATCGGCAGCGGCGAGCAGCCGTGCGCGGGGTGCCGCAGTGATTTCCACACCTACGCCATCGAGTTCGACCGCAGTGTGACACCCGAACAGCTGCGCTGGTACGTCGACGACAAGCAGACCTTCACCGTGTCCGCCGACAAGGTCGACGCCGCCACCTGGGAGAAGGCGAACCATCACGGCTTCTTCGTGATCCTGAACGTCGCCATCGGCGGCGCTTTCCCGGCCGGATTCGGTGGTGGCGCCACCGCCGCGACGAAACCCGGCGTTCCCATGCTCGTCGATCGTGTCGCGGTCTCCACGAAGAAAGGTGCCTGACCGATGAGCATCGGGCCCGTCAGCGAGCTGTCCTGGCAGCCGATCCAGCGATCCACCCGCGTCGTCGTGTTCGTCGCCCTCTGCGTGACGCTCTTCTACATGATCTTCCTGTTGAACCCGGCATATCGGGGCAACGTCTGGATCTGGGGACTGGTCCTGTTCGCCGAAGGAATCACGATCTTCAACGCCCTGGCGATGTGGTGGACAGTGCTGGCCAACAACTACCAGCCCGACCCGCCGGAGGTCTTCGCCTGGCGGCGCCGGCTCACCACCGGCGCCCTGGCGCCGTCGATCGACGTGTTCATCACCGTCTACGGCGAGCCGCTGGAGATCGTTCTGGTCACCGTGCGCGCCGCCCGCGACATGCGGGTCGCGCACCAGACCTGGGTCCTCGACGACGGCAACAGCGACGCTCTGCGCGACGCCTGCGCCGTCGAACGCGTCGGCTATCTGCGCCGGACAGAGCATGTGTACGCGAAAGCCGGCAACATCAACGCGGCACTGCGCCGGACCGACGGCGAGTTCGTGGTGATCCTGGACGCCGACCACGTGCCCAGTCCGGACTTCCTGCTGCGCGCCCTGCCGCACATGCAGGACGCCAAGGTCGCGTTCGTGCAGACCCCGCAGGCCTTCCCCAGTGCGAAAGGCCTGGTCGCCGAGGGGGCGGCCGAGTCACAGCGGATCTTCTACGAGCTGGTGCTGCCGGGCCGCAACCACTTCAACGCGGTCTTCTGCGTCGGCACCAACGTGATCTTCCGGCGTACGGCGCTGCGGGAGATCGTCGGCATGCACACGGCCAGCAACTCCGAGGACATCTGGACGTCCATCGAGCTGCATCGGCGGGGCTGGCGCTCGTTCTTCGTACCCGAGGTCCTGGCTCGTGGTCTTGCCCCGGACAGCCTGTTGCCCTATTTCAAACAGCAGTTCCGGTGGGCGTACGGGGCTTTCGAGGTGATGTTCCGTGGCGGCCTGTTCCGCCGCAGCGCGCTGACCATGGACCAGCGGTTCCAATACCTGCTCGCCGGCGTCAACTATCTGCTGTCGGTGGCGGCGCTCATCCTGATGTGCCTGCCGGCGGTGTACCTGCTGTTCGGGCTCAGCCCCATCCAGGCGGACCTGAGCACCTGGCTCGTGCACTACGCCCCGTTCTACGCGCTCATCATGATCGTGACTATTCTGCAGCTCGGCGGCTTCAAGGTCTCCGCGATCGTCACCAGCATCGGTGCGGCCCCGATCCACGTACGCGCGCTGGTCATGTCGCTGTTCAAACGGCACGTGAAGTGGACGGTCACCAACGCCGGCCCGTCCGGGCTCCCCGGGATCGAACTGGTCCTGCCGCACGTGGCCCTCTTCCTGCTGAACGCGCTGGCCATCGCGGTCGGCGTCAGCACCCTGCCGCTGCTCGGCACCGACGTGGCGGCGGTCGGGCTGTCGATCGCCTGGGCCTCGATCTACGTGCTCGTGCTGGGCCGGATCATCGCCGAGGCGGTGGTCGCGCCGCGGGCCATCAAACAACGGCTGGAACGACGCAAGGCCGGCGCCCTGCTGGCCCGGGCGCTGCCCTGGCCGGCCCGCTGGGAGGAGACCGACGAACTGGTCAGCTCGGCGATGGCCGACGTGAGCGCTGAGAGGACACCGAGATGACCGATACCGCAGTCGCTTCCTACCTGGAGACCCGCCGGCCCGCCAAGACGACCGGCCGCAAGTGGCGGGCTCGGCTGATCGTGCTGTTCATGGTGGCCGCCGCGGTCCTGATCTTCGTGAAGCTCACCGCGGACCGGGTGACCGACGCGGCCCGCATCGATCTCGGGACGGTCACCCTCACCGCTCAGCCCATCCCCGTCGAAACCCCGCGCCCGGGACAGATCACCCAGGTTTCGGTACGCGCGGAGCAGCAGGTCAAGGCCGGTGCGAAACTCGGCGTCGTCGAGGTCACCACGACCGACTCGGACGGTGAGCCGGTGCTGCGCAAGCTCACCCTGGTGGCGCCCCGGGCCGGCATCGTCGTCGACCAGCCGGCGACCATGGGGAGCACCCTGCAACCAGGCCAGCCGTTCGTCGAGCTGTACGACCCGGCCGAGCTGACGTTCGTGACCGACGTGCCGGTGGAATCACTGCCGGAGCTCAGCCCGGGCATGGTCGCCCGGCTCGAGGCGGAAGGGCTGGATCGCGTCGTGAAGGCCACCGTGCAGCGGGTCGTGCCGCGCGTCGACGACGGGGACGGGGCGGGCGCCGCTCCCGGATTCCTGCGGGTGGTCCTGCTGCCGGCCGACGCCGCGGAGGTTCGTGACCTGGTGCCGGGAATGCGGTTCACCGGGGCGGTCGACATCCGTACCGGTGCGGCGGACGCGAGGCTGGTCGCCCTGCGATGAGCCTCGGTAACGGCCGCACCCAGCAGGGTGCGGCCGTCACCAGGCGTGGTGAAGATCAGCCGCTGCGGCGGTTGCCGTACTGGCGAGGGCTCTGCACCGTGCCGGAACGGCCATGGACGTGGCCCGAGCCGTTGTCGGCGTGGTTGGCGGCCGCCTTGCCCTTGGAGCGGCGGGCAGCCCGGTTCTCGAAGGGCTGCGGTTCGTCGGTTCCCGTTTCCGCGTCAGCGGTGGGATCGGCGTCGCCGGTGGTGTCGGTCATCGGTGTCTCCTCGTGCAGATCAAAGACCGGACGGATCGCTGCGGATCGTCAAACGGCCGCCGCGATAACCAGACGGTAGCGCGCATACCAACCCGAGCCGGGACCGGCCGCGCAGAAAAGAAGATCCGGTCACGCCGGTGCTATCGGACGTATTCGGCGTGCAGCTCGCCGTACGGCCGGCGCCGGTCGGAGTGGAACCGGATCCGGCCCATGCCGATCTCGGCGCAGCAGTGCGCATCGGGTGTGCCCGCACGATGCGCCGGTCCCTCCTCGGCCAGGGCGCGGATCTGATCGCTCTCCAGGTCGAACGCCTCGCGGCTGCCGGTGAGTATCAGCGTGCCGGCGGCTATCTCCCACCGAAGATGATCACTGAAGTCCCGGTGCCAGGCCCGCCGATGGTCGGCGATCGGCTTCGACGGCCACGCGTCGCTGGGCAGGCTGACGCTGTGCGGCCTGCCGGTCCCCAGCCGGGCACGAACCTGCTTCCACCGCGACGGCGGGAACGCGAGCCGGTGGTGCAGCATCACCAGGTCGAGCGGCTGCCCCGAGCCGGTGCCCGGGGGGAGTTTCGCGCGGCGTAGTGGCAGGTAGACGATCGTGTACGGCGACCGGGCGGCCAGAGCCCACGCCTGGGCGAACGTCCTCGCCGTGTCCTTGTCGAGGTTGAACTGGGCGCCGAGGCGGCCCTCGTGGAGCCCGGCGAACTCGGGCGGCTTCGCGGGTCGCACGACCCGGTACTGCCGATGCCCGAGCCGGACCTCACTGACCATGACCTGCCAGGTGAGCCTGTCCAGCCGTCGACCCATGGCGCCACCCCCTCTCCGGCGAGCATTGTCGCGAACCCGGGACGAGGCGTCGACGGATTTCCGGACGGTGACGGTGGCTTCGTTCCATCCCGTCGCTGTTCGCCTCGCTGTTCCTGCGCTCTGGTGGTGTGGGACGCCCGGCGTCAGCGCGTCTGAGGAAGGACTTCGGTACGGAACGGGCGCAGGCCCCGGCTCCGGTAGTTCGGCAGGGCGTTGGGGTGGTCGCTGCTCGCCGTGTGCAGCCACACCCTCGTCACGCCGGGCACCAGGTCCCATGCTCTCCACAGGCCGAGCGTCAGTGCGTATCCGCCCAGGCCCCGGCCGGTGAACTCCGGGAGCAGGCCGAACGTTTTGATCTCCACCTCGTCACCGGGGTGCGGGTCGTAGGCGACGATGCCGGCGGGTTCGCCCTCGAACGACAGCATCCAGTGCCGCCGGTCCGGGTACTGGGCGCGGATCTCGGCCCACTGCTCCGGGGTGCGGCCGGCGCTCGACCACCCGAACGGCGCACCGACCCGGGCGGGCAACTCCCGGGACAGCGGGGAGTCCGGGCTCAGCGGTTCCAGCGTCAGACCCGGCACCGCAGGCGCCGGGCTGAGCTGATCGGGCGCGGTCATCTCTAGATAGGTCACCGTTGTCGTCACCGGTCGACGATAGACAGAACCATCCTTCCGTACGCCTTTCCGATGGCCTGACGTGTCCACGCCTCGGCAACCGCGGCGAGTGGCACCACCTCGTGGGTGACGGTCAGGGCGCCGGCGGTCGCGTGGGCGGCGATCTCGGTGAGGGCGGACGCGCGTTCGAGGGTGGTGAGCGCGTTGTTCGTGTAGCCGACGATGCGCAACGAGCCGCTGCGCAGGGTCGCCGAGTCGAACGGGGCGGTCGCGCCGGCGGCGGAGCCGAGGTTGACCAGGGTTCCGCCGGGGCGCAGCACGCGCAGGGCGGCGGCCGCGGGCATGCCGAAGACGGGGTCGATCACCAGGTCGACCGGGCCCTCGGCGGCGTCGCGCAGGCAGTCGGCCAGCCCGGTTTCGGAGTCGTCGGGCAGCAGCGGGACCGTGGCGGCGGCGCCCAGGGCGGCGGCCCGGGCCAGGGATGCGGGGGAGCGGGTCACCGCGATCACCCGGCGGGCGCCGCCGAGCAGCGCCAGCTGGATGGCGGCCTGCCCGACGACACCACCGGCGCCGAGCACCACGACCTGACCCAGCCCACCGTCACCACCAGGTGTAGAAAGCGCAGAAGAACCAGCGCCTGCCCGCAACGCGCTCAGTGCCGCCACCGCCGACAGCCCGAGCGCCGCGATCAGCTCCAGCGGGGCGCCCGGCGGCAGCGGCACCACGTCGTCCGACCGGACCGCCACGATCGACGCCATGCTCCCGTCCCCGGGGCGCATGCCGGCGGACGTCGCGAACCACACCGCCGTCCCGTCCGGGAGACAACCCACCCCTTGAACACCGGGGACGTACGGCGTGGCCGGAGCCCCGAAATAGCTCGCCCCGGACGCGCACAGCACATCCAGCGGCGTGATCGGCGCCGCCACCACCTGGACGAGCACCTCGTCGTCAGCCGGAACCGGCACCGGACGCCGGGCGATCGTCGGCGGCTGCCCGCACACCCGCAACACCGCCGCGTCGATCACGTGGTGATGTCCGGATAGGGGAGCGTGAACCCGGCCAGCGCGGCACCGTACGCCTTCTGGTACTCCAGCGGTGACGTGTTGTCCCGTTCGAACATGGCGATGAACAAGGTCAATGTGAGAAAGGGGTGGGAACCGAGTGAGAACAGCTTCACGTGATCGTGGGCGATCAGTGCCTCACGCTCCTCATCCGTGAAGGCGAGCCAGGTGCTCGCCTCGCCGCTGTGACAGTTCAGCAGAGTGTTGGCCGTCGTCGACTCCCACCATTCGACCAGACCGCGCGGATCCGCGCGATACCGCTCGACCAGTTCCGGATCCCGATCCACCGTGAACAGGAACTTGTTCAAGAGATATTTGCTCATGCCGCCACTCCGTTCGGGTACCAGGTGAAGTAGGCCTCCATCGTGTGGAAAAGGTCGAAGGTGTCCACGTAATCGGCTTTCACGCCGGCACCGGCGACGCCCATCATCAGCATGAAGTCCATGAATCCGTGGGTGGCGTTGCCTGGCGCGTGCAGGCTGTCCAGGCTGACCTCGCGCAGGCATCCGTCGAGGTCACCGTTGGCGATCCAGCTGACCGCCTTCTCATCGAAGGATGGGTCGGGACCGTGCGGGCCGAACTGCCGGGGCCCACCGAGCTCCAGCGAGAGGTGACCGGTTCCGATCACCGCGACCCGCAGGTGCGGCGGCCACTCGTCAATGATCTTGCGCAAAGCGGAACCCAGCTGCACGAAACGCGAAGGCTGCGGCAGCGGCGGCGCGAAGATGTTCGTGTAGATCGGCACGATCGGCAGGTCCGCCTCCGGCCGCAGCGTGATGATCGGGCAGGTGATGCTGTGGTCGATCCGCAGCTCGTTGCTGAACGCCAGGTCGAAGCCGGCATCCAGCCCGGACCGCAGGATGTGTGACGACAGGTCCTCGTGGCCCTTCAGCGTCATTCGCGGCAGGCCGAACTCGCGTTCCTCGTTGTACCAGTTCGCGTCGTAGACCGGTGCCTTGCCGACCAGGAACTGCGGCATGTTGTCCAGCCACAGCTGGTGAAAGTGATCAGAGCCGACCATGACCAGCACGTCCGGGTTCGCGCGGGTCAGCGTCTCCCGGAACGCGAGGATCTTGCGGGTCCACTCGTCGGCGAACGGCGGCCGGTCCTCGCCGGTCGACGTGCTGGCCCGGTAATAGAAGGGGTGATGCGTCGAAGCGATGACCGCCACGATGCTGGCCATGCGAATCCTCCAACTAAGGCTCGTAAACGGCGTTCCGGTCGACGGTGAGATAGATCTGGTTGGCGATCGGGCGGCGTTTCTCCTCGGCGATCTGCCCGAGCAGCCCGGCGGCGCGCGCGAGCAGCGCGAATCCGCGCAACAGATCGACAGGCAAACCCAGATCGGCGAGCGCGGCGCCGCACACTCCCGCGCCGTTCAACGGCAGCTTCCGGTTCAAAACCTTTTCGTGTACGCGTCCGATGGCTTCGAAGAGCCGCAGATGAGGGCCATAGAACCCTTCTTCCTGGGCGATCCGGATCAGCACCGGAGTCCGCGGGTCCTGCACTTTGTGGACCGGATGCCCGAGTCCCGGAACGAATCGGCCGGCGGCTTTCGTGGTGCGCACGGCCTCCAGGGCGATGGCGTCGAAATCATCACCTGAGGCCGACGCCAGAACGTCAGCCAGGTACCGGCCGCAGTCCTCGGTCACCCCGAGGAAACGGGAGCCTCCGCCGAGGAGTCCGGCCGCCAGAGCGCCCTGCAGCGAGTCCGGCGCCGACAGATAGGTCAGCCGGGCCGCGATCGCTGTCGGCGTGAACCCGTGATCGGCGAGCGCCACGAGTACCGCCTCGAACAGCCGCACCTCGCCGGGGCTCGGCCGCCGCCCGGCCACCAGCCAGAACGCCAGCTCGCCGAACCCGACCTTGCCCATCAGGTCAGCGGCCAGGTCCTGCCCGAGCAGCGAGATGCTGTCGGCGTCGGACGTGCCGAGGCCCGTCGGAAATCTCAGCTCTTCAGCCACGCGCGGATCTCCTCGCCGTGTTCGTCGAGTCCCGGCGGCGGCAGCTCGTAGGTCGCCGGCGTCTCCGAGAACGTGATCGGGTTGCGGACGCTCGGCACTCCGCCGACCGTCACGACGGGGTTGAGGCCGAGCTCCTCGGCCAGCGCCACCCCGCCGTCGATCGTGTTGATCGGCGCGCACGGCACCCCGGCGGCGAGCAGGTCCCGGAACCATTCGTCCTTGGTCCGCGATTTCAGCCGGTCGACCAGCAGGGGACGCAGTTCTTCCCGGTTGGCCGTACGGTCCTGATTACGGCCGAAACGAGGGTCGTCGGGCAAGGCCGATAAACCCATTACTTCGCACAATTTCCGGAACTGCCCGTCATTTCCGGCGATGATGATCAGCTCGCCGTCCGCAGTGGGCAGCGGCTCGTACGGGAACAGGCTCGGATGCGCATTCCCCATCCGATAGGGGACAGTCCCGCCCGCCACGTAACCACTGGAGTGGTTCACCAGCCCGGACAACGCCGAACTCAACAGGTTGACCTCGACATGCTGCCCACGCCCGGTCGCCGAGCGCGTGTGCAGCGCCGCCAGAATCCCCAGCGAAGCGTGCAGCCCGGCCATGACATCGAAGACCGAGATGCCGGCGCGGAACGGCGAACCAGAAGGATCACCAGTTAAGCTCATAAGTCCGGAAATGGCCTGGACCATCAGGTCGTATCCCGGCATCGACGCTCCCGCGCCGGACCCGAACCCACTGATGCTCGCGTAAATCACGCCAGCATTCGAAGCCGCCACCGACGCGTAATCCAGGCCGAATCTAGCCAGCCCGCCCGGCCGCATGTTCTCGATCAGAACGTCCGCCCGCCGTGCCAGCTCCTGCGCCGCCTCCCGGTCCACCGGGTCCTTCAGGTCCAGCGCGATCGACCGCTTGTTCCGGTTGATGCCCAGGTAGTACGTGGACACGCCGTCCCGCACCGGCGGCATCCAGGTGCGGGTGTCGTCCCCGGCCGGCCCCTCCACTTTGATCACCTGCGCGCCGAGGTCGGCCAGGAGCATCGTCGCGTACGGCCCGGCGAGGATCCGGGAGAAGTCGGCGACGAGCAGGCCGTCCAGCGGACCTTTGGGTTGGTCAACCATGAGTAACCGCCCGTTCCGCGGACACCTGTCCGCAGAAGCAGCTTCCCCAATCCGACCTGCGCTTGTCAACGCCCCGGAAACATGTCCTTGACAAGTCAAAAACACCGGAACACGCTGTCGTACACAGCGCTGCCCGCCCAGCGGACAGCAGTCCGAAGGAGCTGCGAATGAGCGTCGAAAGACCCGTGATATTCCGTAACGGACTCGTTCTGACCATGGACGACGCGCATACCGTGCTACCCGGCGCCGACGTGCTCGTGGTCGACGGCCGCATCGCCGAGATCGGCCACAACCTGAGCGCCCCGGACGACGCCGAGGAGATCGACGCCTCCGGTGGCATCGTCATGCCGGGCATGATCGACACGCACCGGCACATGTGGCAGACCGCGATGCGGGGGTACGGCACCGACTGGACCCTCACCCAGTACTTCGTCTGGTACTACCTGGAGTCCGGCCGGCACTTCCGGCCCGAGGACATCCACGCCGGCAACCTGCTCGGCGCGATCGAGGCCCTCGACGCCGGCGTCACCACCACTGTCGACTGGTCACACGGGCTGCAGACCCCGCAGCACGCCGACGCCGCGGCCGACGCCCTCGAGGCGGTGCCCGCCCGGTTCGTCCTCGCGTACGGAAACATCCAGCAGGGACCGTGGGAGTGGACCACCTCCGACGGGTTCCGCGACTTCTACCGGCGGCGCGTGGAGAACGGCAAGCTGGCCGGTTTCCAGCTCGCGTTCGACGTCACCGGTGACCCGGCGTTCCCGGAGAAGGCGGCGTTCGAGGTGGCCCGCGAGCTCGGCGTGCAGGTCACCACGCACGCCGGCGTGTGGGGTGCCACGAACGACGAAGGCATCCGGCTCATGTACGAGAACGGCTTCATGACCCCGGGAACCGTCTACGTGCACGCCGCGACGCTGAGCAGTGACTCGTACCATCGGATCGCCGCGACCGGCGGCTCGGTCTCGGTCTCGACGGAGAGTGAGCAGAGTGCCGGGCAGGGATATCCGCCCACCTGGGCGCTGCGCCGGCACGGCGTGCCGGTATCGCTGTCGATGGACACCAGCGTGTGGTGGAGCGGCGACCTGTTCTCCGCGATGCGCACCACGCTGAGCGCCGACCGGTCCCGCGAGCACTTCGAGGCGCACGCCCGGCAGGAGACGGTCACCCACCACCCGCTGCGCGCCGAGCAGGTCGTCGACTGGGCGACCCGTGGCGGCGCGAAGGCTCTCGGCTTCGACGCGGAGCTGGGCGCGCTCACCCCGGGCCGCAAGGCCGACGTCGTGCTGATCAAGAACGATGACTCGCCGGCGATGTTCCCGATCCTGAACGCTTACGGTCACGTGGTCTTCCAGGCCCAGCGCGGCGACGTGCACACCGTGCTGGTCGACGGAAAAGTCGTGAAAAAACACGGCAAGCTGGTCGGCGCGGACCTGGCAGCGGCGCGCGCCGCAGTGGGCAAGACCGTCGATCACCTTCGCGAAACCCTCGGCGAGGAGGCCTGGCGCAACGGGCAGAACCCCGACCTTCCCCAGGCCGACCTCTTCGACAACCCCTATCAGTACACCGACTACGACGCCGGATCCGCTCAATGGAAGCATTGAGCGCATGACCGAACCCGGAAGGGGCGCGGGGCCCGACTTCATCGAGGCGCTGGCCCGCGGCCTCGACGTCGTGCGCACCTTCCGGCCCGGCACGCCGTCGATGACCCTCAGTGAGATAGCCGGGCTGACCGGTCTGGCCCGGCCCACCGTCCGGCGGATTCTGATCACCCTCGAGACCCTGGGGTACGTGCGTGGCGCCGGCCGTGGCTACGCACTCACCCCGCGGGTCCTCGACCTCGGGATGGCCTATGTCAACGCGCTGAACATGTGGGACGTCGCCCGTCCGCACATGGAGAAACTCGTCGTGCAGACCAACGAGTCGACGTCGATGGCCCAGCTCGACGGCAGCGACATCGTCTACGTGGCGCGGGTCGCCGTACCCAAGATTGTGACCTTGGCAGTGAACATCGGGACGCGCTTCCCGGCGGCGGCGACCTCGATGGGCAAGGTGCTGCTGGCGGCTCTGCCGCCGGCAGCGGTGCCGGTGGTTCTCGCCGAGGCCTCCCGGTCCGGCATCACCCCGCGCTGGCAGCCGGCGCCCGCCGAGCTCGAGTCGTCGCTGCGGGAGATCCGCGCGAAGGGCTGGGCGCTCGCCGACCAGGACCTCGCGCCCGGCGTCCGCTCGGTCGCGACCGGCGTGCGCGACGGCGACGGCACCGTGATCGCCGCCGTCAATGTCACAGTGCACGCCGCCGAGACGTCGGTCGAGACCCTGCTCGACGAGCACCTGCCGAAACTGCTGCGCACCGCCGCCGACATCGGCCACGACTGGGCGCTCACCGCGACGATTCCGTCCGTCATCGCCTGATTCCTCCCCAGGGGGTGTCAGAGGCGGCCGGACCGGGCATGTGCCTGAAGCATGCAGATCAACGCGTTCCGAATCGCCGCCGCCGGGCTGCTGACCGCCTCCCTGACGGCGTGCAGTTCCGCTTCCGACACGACCGCCTCGGCCGCGTCCGTCCCGCCGTCACCCTCCGGCTCGGCCTCGGCTGCGCCTTCGGCCTCGGCCGCTGTGGGCATTCCAGGCGGTGCGCTTCTGCAGCCTTCTGATGTACGCGGGGCGGAGTCGCAGCCGCTCGAAAAAGGCGAGTTCTCGCACGTCCGGCCGCTGCGCCCGTGCGGGGACGGCCGCTACCCGAGTGACGAGAGCCGGACGGCAGCGGTGGCGATGCGCTACACCGTCGGGGGCGCCGAGGGCGGCAGCACCCCGACCGTGGTGACCGAATTCGTCGGCCTGCACACCGGAACCGGCGCGGCCGACCAGTTCACCGCGATCCAGTCCGGCCTCAAGGAGTGCCCGGGCGGCCTGGGTGACGGCGAACGCAGGTGGGTCGTCCTGGACACCGGCGACGACGCGCTGGTGGTCCGCATCGACCAGCGCTTCAGCTACGCCGACGAAGCCCCGTCGACGGTCAGCCACTACGCCGCCGCTTCCCGCGTCGGCAACGCCATCGTCGTGGTCGCCGACCTGGGCTGGGAGAACCTCGGCGGCTCCGAGGAACTGGTCCGCGACCTGATCACGAAAGCCGAGAAGCGAGCGGCCACTCTGGCCTAAATTGGGCATATGTCTGATCCGATGCTGGACTCGCTGACCGTGCGCAACGACTGGGCCGAACCGGACAGCGTGCTCGCCAAGTACGTCTCGTTGACGGATCAGCTCGTCGAGCACCAGGAGCCCGGTACGCCGTTCACGCTGACCGTGGGCGGTCTCGTCGTCGACGGCTTTCTGATTCCGCAGTGGCAGTGGTTCGCCGAGCTCAGTGAGCTCAACGACCACGAGGACGCGTACTACGTCGGTATGGCCGAGTACGTGAAGGAGCAGTCCGACCTCGCGCACGCCGCGGTGAAGAGCCGTGACATCGGTGAGGAGATCTCGTTCCGGCAGTACCAGGCGCTGTCCGCGCCGACCCGGTACATCCACCTGCGGGACGCCCGGATCTCGCGGCCCGGGCAGCTCGCCGGGGTGCCGGGGCGGCTGTGGCGCGGGCGGCTGCGGGACGTGTCCGGGTGGACGCCGGGCCGCGCCGACGGATGATCATGCTGTGGGTGTACTGAGAGCCGCTTCGTGCTCGTCCGCGGCGGGGCATAACCTCGGCCGGTGATCCTCGTCTTCGTGCTCGTGCTGGTCGTCATCCTGGCGATCCTCGGGGCCGCACACTGGTACGTCTGGCGGCGCCTGGTCCGTGACACCACCGTTGTCCGTTCGCGGTGGCGGCGGGCCGGCAACGCCGTGTTCATCGCCGGGCCGATTCTCGCGGTCGGTGCTCTGGCCGGGGAGCAGGCCGGGCTGCCGCACGCGGCGGCCCGGGTCGTCGCCTGGCCGGGTTATCTGTGGCTGGCTCTGCTCATCTATCTGTTCCTCGGGGTGGTCGTGGGCGAGGTGGTGCGGCCGTTGCTGAGGCTGTGGCTCGCGCGGCGCGCCGAGAAGTCGCCGGCTCTGACCGCGCCGGCGAGCGACACGACAGCGGCCTCGCAGGGAGATGCCATGCCCTCCGAGGCTGAGGCGGTCGACACGGTGTCCGAAACTGACGGGCCGTTGGGCGTATCAGAGGAGAGCGTGAGGGTCTCGCGCAGAGTTTTCGTGTCACGGGTTGTAGGCGGCGCAGCCGCTGCGGTTGCTGTCGGTACGGTCGGAGCGGGCGCGTTCGGGGTGCTGAACGGTCCGAGCGTCAAGCGGATCACGGTGCCGCTGGCGAAGTTGCCGCGCAGTGCGCACGGGCTGCGGATCGCGGTGGTCAGCGACGTGCACCTCGGGCCGATCCTGGGCAGTGGCTTCTGCCGGCGGGTCGTCGAGACGATCAACGGGACGCAGCCGGACCTGATCGCGGTGGTCGGTGACCTGATCGACGGTGACGTGGAGGACCTGGCGAGCTCGGTCGAACCGCTGCGCGGGCTGCGGTCGAAGCTCGGGACGTTCTTCGTGACCGGTAACCACGAGTACATCTCTGGTGTCGAACCGTGGGTGACCAAGGTTCGTGAGCTGGGCATGCGGCCGCTGCGCAACAGCCGGATCGAGCTGCCCGGTTTCGATCTCGCGGGCGTCGACGACCTCGCCGGTGAGGACGACGGCGCGGGACCGGACTTCGCCGCGGCGCTCGGTGATCGGGATCGGTCACGCGCGGTGGTGCTGATGGCGCATCAGCCGGTGAACATCTACGACGCGGTGGATCAGGGCGTCGACCTGCAGCTGTCCGGGCACACCCACGGCGGGCAGCTGTGGCCGGGCAACTACATCGCCGAGATGGCCAACCCGACAAACGCCGGGCTGGAGAAATACGGCGATACGCAGCTGTACGTGAGCCGCGGCGCGGGCGCGTGGGGCCCGCCGGTGCGCGTCGGTGCGCCGTCGGACATCACGATCGTGGAGCTGGCGTCGCTGCAGGCCTGATCGTCACGGAATGATCAGCACGCGGCCGAAGGCGGCACGCGACTCGATGTATCGGTGGGCGTCGGCGGCCTCGGAGAGCGGGAACTCGCGATCCAGGACCACGGTCAGCTCGCCGGCGGCGACCCGGGCGATCAGTTTTTCGATGAGAGCCCGGGTACGCGCCGGGTTGAACTGCATCTCGCCGCCGAAATAGACGCCGTTGAGCGTGGCGCTCTTGAACATCAGCGGGCCGATCTTCGGCGGGGTCGCCTCACGGCCGGCCTGGCCCACCCAGCTGATCCGGCCGCGGTAGGCGAGCGCGTTGATGCTGCCTTCGAGCGTGGTGCCGCCGACCGGGTCGAGAACCAGGTCGACGCCGCGGCCGTCGGTGAGCTCCTTGACCCGGGTGACCACGTCGGCGTTCTTGTAGTTGATCGCGTGGTCGAGGCCGAATGTTGCCAGCCTGTCGAGTTTCTCGTCGCTGGACGCCGTGCCGAGCACTGTCGCGCCGGCCTGCTTGGCGAGCTGCACGGCGGCCAGGCCCACCCCACCGGCGGCGGCCTGGATCAGCACGGTCTCGCCGGCGCGTAGACGACCGAATTCGAACAGGCAGTCGTCGGCCGTGCCGAACTCCACCGGAATCCCGGCGGCCAGGCGTGGGTCGAGGCTGTCGGGTACGACGTACACGTCCCGTTCGGCGACGGCTGCGAGTTCCGCGTGCGACCCGTGGGACATGAACGCGACGGCGCGCTGTCCTTCCTTGACGCTGGTGACCCCGGCGCCGACGGCCGCGATCGTGCCGGCCGCCTGATATCCCACGATGTGCGGGACCGAGGCGAGCGGGCTGACCTGCCGGTGCAGCGTGTCGCCGCCCTGCACGCCGACGGCGGCGATGCGCAGCAGCACCTGACCGGCCTTCGGTTCGGGGTCGGGGACGTCCTCGTACCGCAGGACCTCGGGTCCACCGTTCTCGTAGTACACCGACGCTTTCATGCCGTTGATCGTGCCACCGGCGCCGCAGGAGCGCAGGAGAACTCCGGAGCCTGATCGTGGCCTTGATTTAAGGCTCTCTTATGGAACGCGCCACTAGCGTCCTGCCCGTAACAGATGTAACAGCCGGACGAGCCGATCGAGGTGTGTGCCATGTCCTCACTGGAGGCCGCCGCGCGGCCGATCAACGTGCTCGCCGGGCGGGAACTGGAGTTCGTCCAGCTCGGCCACGCCATCGTCCTGGGCTTCTCCGGCGGCCGCCGGGTGGTCATCGAATCCGTAGCCCACCTCTGTGCCGGCCCGCTCGGTGACGACGTGCTCGTCGAACCGGGCTACGACTCCGACGACTCCGCTGCCTCGGACGCCCTGGCCGTGCTCCTCGGCGACGTGGTCCGCGAAGCCCGCGCGGGCTTCGACGGCGAGTTGCGGATCTCCTTCGCCCGCGGCGCCGAGCTGCGCATCGACGCCGACGCGGACGCCGAGTCGTGGGCCGTCACCGGCCCGGACGACTTCCTGATCGTCTGCATGCCCGGCGGCGAACTGGCCGCCTGGGGCGGCGCCACCGCCGGCGCGTAGCCCTCCGAGAGAGACGGGAGTCAGCTCTCGAGTGCGACCACGCGTCGCAGCGCGGTTTCCAGACGGCTCAGGTCGTCGGGAAGGTGAGCAGCGGTGGCGCACAGCCGGAGGCGTGACTGGCCCTCGGGAACGGCGGGAGCGGGCACGGCGGAGGTGTAGATGCCGTCGTCGAGCAGGTGACGCGCCCAGGCGTAACTGCGGAGGGTCTCACCGAGGATCACCGGGACGATCGGCGTCCGGCTGCCGCCGCTGTCCAGGTCGAGATCGTCGATGATGCCGCGCAGCCGGGCGGTGTTCTTCCACATGTTCTCGAGGTGCTCGGGCTCCTCGCGGATGACGCGGACGGTTTCGCGGATCGCCGCGGTGCTGGCCGGCGTGGTCGCGGAGGAGAACATGTACGGCGCGGATCCGTGTTGCAGGTAGTTGATCAGGCCGCGGCTGCCGGCGACGAATCCACCGCCGGACGGGAACGCTTTGCCGAGCGAGCCGGTGATGATGTCGACGGTGGCCGGGTCCACCGCGGCGTGCGAACAGGTGCCCGCGCCGTCCGGCCCGAGCACGCCGATGGCGTGCGACTCGTCGAGCAGCAGGAACGCGCCGTGCCTGTCCTTGACCGTGATCAGTTCGGCGAGAGGGGCGATGTCGCCGTCCATCGAGTAGACGCCGTCGACCGCGACCAGCACCCGGGTTCCGCCGACGGCATGCTTGGCGAGCAGTTCATCGAGGTGGCCGGTGTCGTTGTGCCGGAATCGGATCGTTTTCGCCCCGGACAGCCGGCACCCGTCCAGGATGCTGCGATGTGCTTTGGCGTCGATGATCGCGATGTCGTGCCGGCCGATCAGCGCGGAGATCGCAGCGATGTTCGCGTCATAACCGCTGGAGTACAGCGCCGCCGATGCGGCACCGATGTGCGCTGCCAGTTCCTGCTCGGTGTCGAGATGCAGTTCGAGGGTGCCGGTCATCAGGCGCACTCCGCCGGTGGTGGTGCCCCACCGGTGCGCGGCTTCGGTGGCGGCGGCGACGATGCGCGGGTGCCCGTTCAGCCCCAGGTAGCTGTAGGTGGAGAACAGCAGGAGCTCGCCGCCGGCGAACCCGGCACGCGGCCTCGCCGCGGTGTCCAGTGGCATGCCGAAGCTGTACAGGTTGGCATCCCGGCACTGGTCGATACGTGACATCCACTGTCGTGCCGGCTCGATGTCCAGCAGACCACCCGGCTGGACGTCGTCGGTGTAGCGCGCACCGGCCGGATAGGAGCGGTAGGGGTCGGCGGCGAACGCACGGATTTCGTCGGAGCGCGACAAGTCGTGATTCCTCGATCATGGGGGAGATGGCGACCGAGAACCGACGATAAATTGACGACCTGCGCTGCCGGAAGGCATGTCACCCGAGCTCAGCACAGCGTCCGCCCAGGTCGGACGAGACGGCTGAGCCGTCCTGCCGATCATCTGATACCCCACCGCGCGGACGTCACTGACAGAGCGCCGTCGGGCCGGCTCGGGGACGACACGTTTGGTGCGCCACACCCACTGCGGGTGTGGGCACGCCCGCAGCGGGTGTGGCGCTTGTTTCGATCACCCGTCCAGGCGGGCGGCTTTGCGGGCTCGGTATTCGCGGGCCTTCACCCGGTTGCCGCACTCGCTCATGCCGCACCAGCTGCGTGTTCCGCCGCGTGAGCGGTCCACGAACAGCCGGGTGCACGCCGCTCTCTCGCACTCGCGGACCCGGGGTGGCGTCTCGCCGTACATCTCGCCCAGCAGCGTGACGGCCGCGCGCGCGACCTCGGCGGCGGCGGCGTCCAGGTCGCCGGCGCGCTGCGCGCCCCGAGCGGTCAGGGTGAGCGCGGCAGGCGTTCCGGCTGCGGCTTCATTGAGGGTACGCAGATCGGCCGCGCCCGGGTCGTCGCCGGCGAGCACCCCGCGTACGAGCCGATAGGTGGCCTCTCGGAGTGCCAGCAACCTGGTCAGATCGTCGGTCCCGGAGGCCGGCGGGTCGGTGAGCAGCCCCGCCTCGACGGCCCAGCGGGCGGCCGCACCCGGCGCGTCCAGGCCCTCTTCCGGCTCGGTGCGGCGCCACTTGAGCGTGCCGAGCAGGTCGAGGGCGGCGTTTCCGCTGACGAAGACGAATTGCACGTCACCACCTTGACAGGTGACGGAGGCTTCCTGCAAGGTTCTCGACGTCACCGGCTAAGGGGGTGACGTTGCGGAGGAGAGTGCGTTGATATCCAGGGACGACTATCTGTATTTCGCCGGCCGGGCACTTGACGGCATGACCGGCATCGTCGCCGGGCTCGGGGACGACCTCGCCAACACCCGGCCGCCGCTGCCCGGGGCGAACACGCCGTATGCCCTGCTCACCCACTGCCTCGGCGTGATCGAGTTCTGGTCGGGATCGCTCGTCGCCGGGCGCAGCGTGATCCGGGACAGGGATGCCGAATTCGTCGCCGCCGGCCCGGTTGCCGCGCTGGTCACGGAGGCTTTAGCCGTACGGAAGCGTCTTGAATCGGACGTGCGTGACGCGGAGCCGCAGGCGGCGCTGCGAGGGCGGCCGCCGGAGTCCTTCCAGGGTCCGGACCGGGAGCTGAACCGGGGTGCGGCGCTGATGCACGTCTATGAGGAGCTGGCGCAGCACCATGGCCAGATGGAGATCATGCGAGACGCGATCCGGGCGATGGCATGACCGTTTTCGATTCCCGGGTGGACATTGCGCGGCTACGGTCCGGGCACGGGGTGAAGTGGGGCGCGCTGGAGCCGGGCACACTCGGCGCGTGGGTGGCTGACATGGACTTCCCGGTGGCGCCGGTGATCCGGCAGCGGCTGAGCGAGGTCACCGATCACGGATATCCGCACTGGCCGGGTGGTGATCCGGTGGTGGCGGCGTTCCGCGATCGGATGGTGGCGCGGTTCGGCTGGGAACCCGCGCCCGGCCGGACCCGGGTGTTCACCGATCTGATCCAGATCCTGCAGGTGATCATCGAGGTGGCGACGTCGCCGGGGGACCGGATCGGGGTGTATCTGCCGAACTATCCGCCGTTCCTGGCCAGCATCGCTCGCGCCGGCCGTCAGATCGTGTCCGTTTCTGATCCGGCTGATCTGGCGGGGTGCGCGCTGCTGTTGCTGGTCAATCCGCACAATCCGACCGGCCGGGTCTTTCGTCGCGACGAGCTGGCCGCGCTGGCTGACGCGGCGGCGGAGCACGACGTCATCGTGCTGTCCGACGAGATCCACGCGGACCTGGTGTATGCCGGGCATCAGCACGTCCCGTTCGCCTCGATCAGTGCCGATGCGGCGGCGCGCACGGTGACCGCGACGTCGGCGACGAAGGCGTTCAACATCGCCGGGTTGCGGTGCGCCGTGGCGCATGTGGGTCCGGCGTCGATCCGGGCGGCGCTGGACCGGTTCCCGCTGGACTATTTCGGACAGCCGAGTACGCACGGGCGGGTGGCCACGGTCGCGGCATGGCGCGAGGCGGACGACTGGCTGGCCGGCTTGATGGATGTCCTGACCGCCAACCGTGCCCAGGTCACACGGTGGGCCGCCGCCCTGCCGTGGGACACCCGTTATCGGGAGCCTGCGGGCACCTATCTGGCGTGGCTGGACTTCGCGCCGCTGGGTACCGACCCGGCGGGGTTGCTGGAGGAGAAGGCGCTGGTCAGACTGGGGCGAGGTGCGGACTTCGCACCGGAGACGGCGTCGTTCGTGCGCATCAACTTCGCCACCGGCCCGGACGTCCTCACCCAGATCCTGACCCGGATCACCGAGTTCCTCTGACTCCCATGCACCCGCGCCCCGCAGGAGATCGATGACCACGACCGTCGCCCCGATGACCGGCGAGCATGCCGCGAGCGTTCTGGAGATCTATCGGCTGGGGATCGCGACCGGCAACGCCACCTTCGAGACGGAACCGCCGTCGTGGGAGCGGTTCATCGCGTCCCGGCTGCCCGGGCAGCGCTTCGTCGCTCTCGACGCCGGCGCAACCGTGATCGGCTGGGTTGCCTGCGGTGCGGTCTCGGATCGCCGCGTCTACGCCGGTGTGGTCGAGCACTCGGTGTACGTCCACCCCGGAGCCGGCGGCAGGGGAGTCGGCCGGGCGTTGCTCGACACGCTGATCACCGCCACCGAGGCGGCCGGGATCTGGACCATCCAGTCCGGTGTCTTCCCGGAGAACACCGCGAGCCTGGCCCTGCACGCCGCCTGCGGTTTCCGTACCGTCGGCACCCGCGAACGGGTCGGCCGGCATCATGGCGTCTGGCGGGACGTGGTGCTGATCGAACGCCGCAGCCCCGCCATCGGCTGATCGGGCCGGGCACTAGGGTGGTGACCGTGCGGTCAGGGGGCGGCGGGTCATGAAGCGGGATACGCCGCAGATCCGTGACGTGGCGGCCGCCGCCGGAGTGTCGTACCAGACGGTGTCGAGGGTGTTGAACAACTCGCCGAACGTGCGGCCGGACACCCGGCAGATCGTCCTCGACGCGATGGAGCGGCTGCAGTATCGGCCGAATCGCGCGGCCCGCGCGCTGGGTCGCGGTCGCGCCGGCGCGGTCACCGTGGTCACTGCCAACACCACCCTCTATGGGTACGCCGGAGTGCTGCAGGGCGTCGAAGAGGCGGGCCGTCTGCTCGGGCTGACCGTCGGGGTCCGCGTGGTGGCGTCCGACGCGGCCGTGGACGTGCGTAACGCCGTTGAGTACGTCACCGATCCGAGCTGCGGAAACGTGGTCGTGGTGGCGTTCGACCGGGCCGGTTCCGGCGTGCTGCGGGCGATGCCGGACGGCGTGCCGATGGTGGCCGCGACCGAGGCCGGCGGGCTGCCCGGAGTGGACCGGCCGATGATCTTCCTGGACGAGCGGCAGGCCGCCGCGGACGCCACCCGGCACCTGCTCGGCCTCGGCCATCGGACCGTCCATCATGTGGCGATCCCGTCCGAGGTCCGGGACAGCGCCCGGCAGAGCGGCTGGCGGCTCGCGCTGGAGCAGGCCGATGCTGAGGTGCCCGAGGTGCTGCCGGCCGGATGGGACCTGGCGAGCGCCCACGCGGCCGGGAAGTACCTGGCGAACGACAGCAGCGTCACCGCGATCCTGTGCGGCAACGACGACACCGCCCTCGCGGTGCGACGGGCACTGCACGAGGCCGGCCGTGACGTGCCGGGTGACGTGAGCATCGTCGGATTCGACGACGTGCCGGGCGCTGCGTACTGGACGCCGGCGCTGACCACGGTCCGGATGGATTTCGTGGCCCTGGGCCGGGCGTGCGTCGCGGCGGTGGTCGAGGGAGCGGAGCAGGTTCGCCTGGACCCACCGAGTTTGGTGATCCGCGAGTCGACCGCCGCACCGCGCGGCTGACGGAACGCTCCACGTAACAAAACCGTAACGTGCTCTTCCGCCCGATGCGTGTGACCGGTCACACTCGACCCACTCACCCGCTCGTGTGACCGGTCACATCTCCAAGAGGAGACCCCCGTGCGATCGAGACACATCACCGCCTCCGCGCTGGCCGCCGCCGTCCTGGCGGCCAGCCTCCCCGCCACACCGGCCCATGCCGCCCCGTCCCAGTTCACTGTCGACCTGGCCGCCTCCACCGGCGCGCTGCGGTACGGCGCCACCGGATTCCTCTACGGTCTCGGCGACGAGGGCATCCCCACCGAGACCATGCTCGCCGCCCTGAAACCTCAGGTCACCGCCCAGAAAGCGCCCGACGGCCTGCAGCACCCGAACGGCGACGCCCTGAAGATCGCGCCGATGTTCAAGCGGGCCGGCGGCCGCGACATCCAGATCTACATGCAGGACGTCTACCAGCAGTGGCCGTACGAGAACCTCGGCATCACCGACTATCTCGCCAAGGTCGACACGATGACCCGCAAGGTGGTCGCCGACCCGTACCGCAGCTCGTACGTCTACGTGCCGTTCAACGAGCCCGACCAGATCTGGTACGCCGGGAACCTGAACGGCCTGCTCGCCGACTGGAAGAGCGTCTTCCAGAAGATCAGGTCGATCGACCCGTCAGCGCGGATCGCCGGCCCGGGTTTCGCGGCCTATCGGTCGGCGGATCTGCGGGCGTTCCTCACCTACGCCAAGGCGAACAACGTGCTGCCGGACGTGATGGCCTGGCACGAGCTCGGCGACGACTTCTACACCAGCTGGCAGCAGCACTTCGACGACTACCGGGCGATCGAGACGAGCCTGGCGATCAGCGCGCGCCCGATCACCATCAACGAGTACGGCCGGTCCAGCGGCGACCTCGGCGTGCCCGGCAACCTCGTGCAGTTCGTGGCGAAGTTCGAGGCCAGCAAGGTGGACGGCTGCCTCGCGTACTGGACCACCGCGGGTGGCCTGAACGATCTGGTCACCCGCAACAACCAGGCGACCGGCGCGTGGTGGCTGTACCAGTGGTACGGCGCTCTGACCGGCAACACTGTCGCTGTCACGCCGCCGTCGCCGAGTGGGTCGCTGCAGGGCCTGGCGGCCCTGGACGCGAGCAAGAAGCAGGCGCGGGTCATTCTGGGCGGCAACAATCCCGCTTCAGGTGTGTACGACACGAACGTCGTGGTCCGTGGCATTCCGGCATTTCTCGGGTCCACCGTCCACGCGACGGTCTGGGGTGTCGACGCGTCGGGAACCAACCCGTCGGCCGGGCCCTATGTGGTCAAAGAGGGCGACTTCACGGCTTCCGGCGGTCAGGTGACGGTGCCGTTGACGGGGCTGAAGGGCCAATCCGCGTACCACGTGATTCTGACGCCGGACCGGGACCTGACGACGGCCGTGAGCAGCCGCTACGAGGCGGAATACGCCGCCCTCGGCGGCACTGCCAAGGTCACGTACGGGACGAACAGCGGGTACTCGGGGACCTATTTCACCGAGGGTTACGGAGCCAGCAGCACGGCGAGCACCGGATTTGTGGTGACCGCGCCGGCCGACGGCTACTACAACCTGGCGCTGCGGTACGCGGCCGGGCCCTACACCGGCGCGCCGGCCAACCGGTCGGTCCGGTTGCGCGTCAACGGCGCTGATCTGACCGATGTGAGCCTGCCCGGCACCGCGAATTGGAACACCTGGAACACCGTCACCACGAAGGTCTATCTGCCGGCCGGGATCAACCGGATCGACTATCGCGCTTTTGCCGGTGACGACCGGGATGCCGTGAATCTCGATTATCTGGATCTGTCGGCTGCCACGGGTGTCGTTTCCGCGTACGAAAGCGAAAGCGTGAGCAACACGCTCAGCGGGACCAGCGTGGTGGTGAGTGATACGGCCGCCTCGGGCGGCCGATATGTGGGCTGGATCGGCGCCGGCGCGGGCAACACGCTGCGCTTCAACGGCGTGAGCGCGCCTGCGGCCGGGAGATATCGCCTGGTCGTGAGCTATGCGAACGCCGAAGTGGTCGGTGAGCACGCCTACAACAACAACATCGTGGATCGGTACGCCGAGATCAGCGTCAATGGTGGCGCCGTGAAGAAGGCGTTCTTCCGCAACACCCTGGCGTGGAATACCTATCGGACCGCGATCGTCGATGTCGACCTGGTCGCGGGTGCCAACACCATCACGTTCGGCAATGCCTCCAGCGGTTTCGCGCCGAACATCGACCGCATTCAGGTCGCCGCAGTCCTCGGCTGAGGATATCCAAAGGAGAAACACAAGGTGCGTTGGGGAAATCTGGTCATCGACACGCCCGCGGACGGACCGGCGCGGCTGCGTGGCACCGGGCAGCCGCTCGTCGAGATCCTGATCGCGGGGGAGGGCCGTGATCATGTGTCCCGGCGCTTCTCGGAGACCTCGATCGGTCGCCGGCTGCGGATCACCGAGGTCACACCGGATGTGATCACGCAGCGTGACGAACGGACCGGGCTCATCGCGCGGCTGACGCTGCGTCGCACCGACGGCGGCGTGCAGGCCCGCACGACGGTGACCAACGACGGCGCCGAGCCGATCCTGCTGCTCGGCGTCACCTCCCTGGTGGTCGGGCTGCCGGCGAACCCGGACGATCTCGACCTGCTCACCGGTGACAGCGAGTGGCTGGGTGAGGGCCGGTGGACCCGGCGTCCGCTCCGCGATGTGGTGCCCGACCTGCACCTTCGAGCGCACGGCCAGGACGGCCGGGGCTGTCACAGTGTGATCAGCTCCGGCACCTGGTCGACCGGTACGCACCTGCCCGGCGGGGCCCTGATCGGCTCGGACACCGAGATCCACTGGCAGATCGAGCACAACGGGCCGTGGCGGTTCGAGGTGGGTGAGCGCCGGGACGGCGTCTACCTGGCGTTGCTCGGCCCGACCGATGTGGACCACCAGTGGCGGCAGTGGCTGGCGCCGGGGGAGTCGTTCACGACGGTCCCGGTGTCGGTGGCCTCGTCCATCGAGGGCTTGACCGCGCATCGGCGGGCCCTGCGCCGCTCCGCGCCCGATCACACGATCATCTTCAACGACTACATGAACACGCTGATGGGTGATCCGACCACGGCGAAGCTGCTGCCGCTGATCGACGCGGCGGCCGCCGCCGGCGCCGAGGTCTTCTGTGTGGACGCCGGCTGGTACGACAACGGCACCGACTGGTGGGACAGCGTCGGCGAATGGCAGCCGTCGCAGACCCGGTTCCCCTCCGGGCTCGAGGAGGTGATCGGCCGGATCCGCGGGCACGGGATGATCGCCGGTCTGTGGCTGGAGCCGGAGGTGATCGGGGTGCGCAGCCCGATGGCCGACAAGCTTCCCCTCGAAGCGTTTCTGCAGCGTGGCGGGGTGCGGGTGGTCGAGCACGGCCGGTACCACCTGGATCTGCGGCACCCGGCCGCGGTCGCGCATCTTGACGAGGTGGTCGACCGGGTGGTCGAGCAGTTCGGGGTGGGCTATTTCAAGCTGGACTACAACATCGATCCCGGTGTGGGGACCGATCTTGACGCGGAGAGCCCTGGTGCCGGGTTGCTCGGGCACAACCGGGCGCATCTGGCGTGGCTCGTTGGTGTGCTTGATCGGCATCCCGGGCTGATCTTGGAGAATTGTGCGTCCGGGGGGATGCGGGCTGATCAGGCGCTGCTGCAGCGGACGCATCTGCAGTCGACAAGCGACCAACAGGATTTCCGGATTTATCCGCCTATCGCGGTGGCGGCGCCACTGTCGATGCTGCCGGAGCAGGCGGCCAGCTGGGCGTATCCACAGCCGGAGATGAGCGACGAGGAGATCGCGTTCACGATGTGCACCGGGATGCTCGGGCGGTTGTATCTGTCCGGGCGGCTGGACGCCATGTCGGTTTCTCAGGCGGCTCTGGTGCGCGACGGGGTTGATGCCTACCGGGAGATCCGTTCGGTGTTGCCGCGATCAGTTCCGGTCTGGCCACTCGGGTTGCCGGGGTGGGACGACGGGTGGCTCAGCCTCGGGCTGCGGGTGGGGGGCACCACCTATCTCGGTGTCTGGCGGCGGCCGGGCGCTTCGTTCGAGGTCGACCTTCCGCTGCCGGATATCGCCGACGTCGAGGTTCTTTATCCGCGAACGCTGCCGGGGTGGGCGTACTCCTGGGAAAACGGCTCCCTCAGCGTGAGCACCGACAGTTCTTATTCTGCTCGCATCTTCCGTCTCACTTCACATTTCTAAGGAATGGCGATGAAACGTTGGATCAGCGCCGTCAGCGCGCTTCTGCTCACCGTCGGGCTCACCGCCTGCACCGACCCGGGCGCCGAGGAGAGCGCCACCGATCCGGGTTCGATCACCTGGCCGGACGCCACCGCGAAGCTGGACGGGGTGAAGCTGACCATCTGGGCCGCGCAGAACAGCAACACCGTCCCGACCGCGGTGATCAAGGGATTTCAGGCGGCCACCGGCGCAAGTGTCGAGGTCGTGACCATCCCCGACCCCTATGAGCAGGGTATTCAGACCAAGGTCGCGACCGGGGACAAGCCGGATCTGGCATTCTGGCAGCCGACGGCGTCGATGCTGACCGCGCTGAACGCGAAGACGAACCTGCAGTCGCTGGACGGGGCGCCGTGGCTGTCGAAAGTCGATCCCGCGCTGGTCGATATAACCGGTATTCTGGATAAAACGCGATATGCCGCTCTGGTCACCAGCCCGGCTGTGGAGGGGGTGTATTACAACAAAGAGGTTTTGGCGGGGGCCGGGATTTCGTCGTTGCCCACGTCTTTCGACGAGCTTGTGGAAACGGCCCGTTCCTTGAAGGCGAAGAACATCACCCCCTTCTACGAAATGGGCGCCGACCGCTGGGCCACCCAATGGTGGGTTCAGATCCAGCTCGCCGACGCCGCGAAAGCCGGCCTCTGGGACCGGATCAACACCGGCCAGGAGAAGTTCACCGACGCCACCGTTCTGGACACCGTCAAGCGGTACGACGCCCTGATCAAAGAAGGACTGTTCAATAGCGACATCAAGACCGCGAAGTTCGAGGACCAGGGCACCGCGCTGCTCGACGGCAAGGCCGCCATGGTCGTTCAGGTCAACTCGTTCTTCGGCCAGCTGCAGGCAAAAGCGGACACCGCCACTCTGGATAAGAAGATCGGCTTCTTCCCGATCGCGCCGTCCGGCAACGTCGGCACGTTCATCCCGGACCAGTCGAACGCCCTCGTCGCCTTCAAGACCGGCGACGCCAAGCGGGAGGCGGCGGCGCGGCAGCTGCTCTCCTACTGGATGGGTCCGGGTTATCAGGACTTCATCACCGTCCGTAACACTGTGTCACTGCAGACGGGTGTGTCGAATCCGCCGGGCGTACCGCAGGCGCTGCTCGACGTGCACGCCGCGGTCGGCGCGTCGGCCGGGTCGATGCAGGCCCTGGCCGTCGCCAACCCTGACCTGTACCTGAACCTGGCCGACATGATCGCCGGGACGATGACGCCGGAGCAGGTCGCCGAGGCCACCCAGAAGCAGTTCGAACAGCTCGCGAAGGCTGCTGGTTACCTGAAGTGACCGCCACGGCTCTGACGATGACCCGGGCGCGGCCTGCGCCGAGCCCGGGCACCATCACGCGACGCACGCATCCGCTGTGGTTCCTCCTGCCCGCGTACGCCCTGCTGCTCCTGTTCTTCGTCCTGCCGACGGTCTACCAATTCATCTACGCCTTCACCGACTGGTCCGGGTTCAAGGCCTCGATCAACCCGGTCGGCCTGGACAATTTCGGTCAGCTGGCCTCCGACGGCACGCTGTTCCGTGCGCTGCGGATCACCGTCGTCTACGCCGTACTGGTCGCGATCTTCCAGAACCTGTTCGGTTTCGGTCTGGCCGTCCTGCTGGAACGCGACACCGTGATCAACCGGATCGCCCGGACGTTCTTCCTGATCCCGGTGCTGATGTCGGCGCTGGCCGTCGGCTACATCTTCCAGGCGCTGTTCAAGGGGACCGGCCTGCTGGCCGACACCACCTGGACCATCGTGGTGGTCTCGCTGATCCACGCGTGGAAGTGGATGGGTCTCGCGATGCTGATCTACCTGGCCGGTCTGAAGACCATCCCGCTCGACGTGCTGGAGGCGGCCCGGATCGACGGCGCCTCCCGGTGGCGGACGTTCTGGAGTGTGCGCGCGCCGCTGCTCGCCCCGGCCGTGACGTTCAATGTGGCGACCGCGCTGCTCGGGTCGATGAACGGGTTCGACGTGGTGCAGGCGACGACCGGCGGCGGGCCGGCCCGGACCACCGAGCTGCTGAACATCTTCATCTACCGCACGTTCGGCCAGGGGCTGTTCGCGCAGGCCACCACGATGAGCCTGGTGCTGTTCCTGATGGTCGTGGTGTTCGCGTTCCCGGTCATCCGGTTGCTGCGCGCGCGAGAGAGGTCGATGTCGTGATGAAGCGTGGTGTGCAGCCGGTTTTCACGGTCCTTCTGACGGCCGTGGTGATCGGGATTCCGTTGTGGCTGGTCATAGCCACCGCCGGCAAATCGCAGGGCGAGGCGATCGACCCCGACCTCAGCGCGCCCTCGTCCTGGCAGCTGCTGGCGAACATGAAACAGGTCTGGACCGACGCCGACGTGCCGGCCGCGTTCCTCGGCAGCCTGCTCATCGTGGTGCCGACCGTGGCTCTCGTCCTGATCCTCGGCTCGATGGCGGCGTGGGTCCTGGCCCGGCGTTCTTCACGGATCACAGGCCTTTTGTACGCGTTGGGAATCAGCGGGATCATCCTCCCGCCGGCCGTGGTCACCGTGGTCCTGCTGCTGCGCCAGCTGGGCCTGGCCGGAACGGCGATCGGGATGATCGGCGTCTACCTGGGCATCTATCTGTCCACGGTGATCTTCTTCGTCACCGGGTTCGTCCGGACGATCCCGGCCTCGCTGGAGGAGGCGGCGCAGATCGACGGCGCCGGGCCGGTAGCGGTGTTCCGGCGGATCGTGCTGCCGCTGCTGCGCCCGGTGCTCGCCACCGCCACGATCCTGATCTGCCTGTACGTCTGGAACGACGTGTTCTACGCGTTCTTCGTGGTCGGCGGGCGGCTCGACACGTTGCCGCTGAACCTGTTCCGGGTGGCCAGTGCGGGGCTCTACCTGAACAACTGGCATCTGATCTTCGCGTACGTGATCCTGATGAGCCTGCCGCTGGTGGTGGTGTTCGCGGTCGCCCAGCGCAAGATCATCTCTGGGATCACCGGTGGAGCGGTGAAGTAGTAGTTATGGGGCGAAGCCCCGGCTGATCCGCAACCATCAACCGGGGCTTCACTGCGTCACACTCAGACCAGGTCGTAACGGTCCAGCTCGGTGACCTTCGTCCACGCCTTGACGAAGTCGTTGACGAACTTCTCGGTGGCGTCGGAGCTGGCGTACACCTCGGCCAGGGCCCGCAGCTGCGAGTTCGAGCCGAAGATGAGGTCGACCACCGAGGCGGTCCACTTCACCTCACCGGTGGCGAGGTCCTCGATGTCGTACACGTGCTCGGTGTCCGACGCCTTCCACTTCGTACCCGGCGAAAGCAGGTTGACGAAGAAGTCGTTGGTGAGGACACCCGGCTTGTCGGTCAGCACACCGTGCGTGCTGCCGGCGAAGTTGTTGCCGAGCGCGCGCAGGCCACCGACCAGGACCGTCGCCTCCGGCGCGGTCAGGTTCAGCATGTACGCGCGGTCGATCAGCAGGATCTCCGGCTGGGTCTTCTCGCCCGGGCGCAGGTAGTTGCGGAAACCGTCGGCGCGGGGCTCCAGAACGCGGAACGACTCGACGTCGGTCTGCTCCTGGCTGGCGTCGGTACGGCCGGCCCGGAACGGCACGGTCACCTCGACACCGGCGTCCTTCGCGGCCTTCTCGACGGCGGCGTTACCGGCCAGCACGATCAGGTCAGCGAGGGAGATCTTGGCGCCACCGGCGGCGTTGAACTCCTGCTGGATCTTCTCGAGGGCGTCGACCACCGGGATGACCGGCTGGTTGACCTCCCAGCTGCGCTGCGGCTCGAGGCGGATGCGGGCGCCGTTCGCGCCACCGCGCTTATCGGTGGAACGGTACGTGGCGGCCGACGCCCAGGCGGCGGAGACCAGCTGCGCGACCGAGAAGCCGGAGTCGAGGACCTTCGCCTTAAGTGCGGTGACGTCCGCGTCGCCGACGAGCTCGTGGTCGACGGCCGGGGTCGGGTCCTGCCACAGCTGAGCCTCGGGCACCCACGGGCCGAGGAAGCGGTCGACCGGGCCCATGTCACGGTGCAGCAGCTTGTACCAGGCCTTGGCGAAGGCCAGCGCGAACTCGTCCGGGTTCGCCAGGAAGCGGCGCGAGATCTTGTCGTACGCCGGGTCGACGCGCAGCGACAGGTCGGTCGTCAGCATCGTCGGCTTGTGCTTCTTGGCGCCGTCGAACGCGTCCGGGATGATCTCGTCGGTGGTCTTGGCGACCCACTGCTTCGCGCCGGCCGGGCTCGTGGTCAGTTCCCACTCGTAGCCGTAGAGGATCTCGAAGAAGCGGTTGCTCCACTCGGTCGGCTTGTCGGTCCAGGTGACCTCGAGGCCGGAGGTGATGGCGTCGGTGCCCTTGCCGCTGGCGTGGGTGCTCAGCCAGCCGAGGCCCTGCGCCTCGATCGGCGCGCCCTCGGGCTCGGCGCCGACGTGGTCGCCGGCCGGGGCCGCGCCGTGGGTCTTGCCGAACGTGTGACCACCGGCGATCAGCGCGACGGTCTCCTCGTCGTTCATCGCCATCCGGGCGAAGGTCTCCCGGATCACGTGCGCCGCGGAGAGCGGGTCGGCGTTACCGCGCGGGCCCTCCGGGTTCACGTAGATGAGGCCCATCTCGGTCGCGCCGACGCCCTCGGGCAGCGCGTTCTCGTCGAGGTAGCGGGCGTCGCCCAGCCAGGTGTCCTCGGGACCCCAGAAGATCTCCTCGGGCTCCCACACGTCGACGCGGCCGAAGCCGAAGCCGAAGGTCGTGAAGCCCATCGACTCCAGGGAGACGTTGCCGGCGAGAACGAGCAGGTCAGCCCAGGAGACCTTCTGGCCGTACTTGGCCTTGACCGGCCAGAGCAGGCGGCGCGCCTTGTCCAGGTTCGCGTTGTCCGGCCAGCTGTTCAGCGGGGCGAAGCGCTGCCCGCCGTCACCGGCGCCACCGCGACCGTCCTGGATGCGGTACGTGCCCGCCGCGTGCCAGCTCAGACGGATCATCAGGCCGCCGTAGTGGCCGAAGTCAGCCGGCCACCAGTCCTGCGAGCTGGTCAGAACCTCGGTGATGTCGCGCTTGAGGGCCTCGACGTCGAGCTTCTGGAACTCCTTGGCGTACGCGAAGCTCTCGCCGAGGGGGTTGCCCTTCGCCGAGTGGGCGTGCAGGACCGACAGGTCGAGCTGATTCGGCCACCAGTCACGGTTGGTGCGCGGGCGGCCGCCGGTCTTCGGGGTCGGCGCGTCGATCGCCGGGTTCTCGCTCTCGCTTCCGCTCGCGGTCACGGAGTCGTGCGCCACCGGGCACTTGCCCGCTGCGCTGTCCTGGGTGTCGCTCATGTGCTTCCTTCTTCCGAACTGGCGGTGTTGGGGGTCAAGCAGCTGGGGCAAACACCCCAATAGACGACCTCCGCCTCGTCGATCACGAACCCGTGATCGTCGGAGGCGGTGAGACAGGGGGCATGGCCGACCGCACAGTCGACATCGGCGATCGCGCCGCAGGAGCGGCACACCACGTGGTGGTGGTTGTCACCCACCCGCGACTCGTAGTGGGCGATCGCGCCGGCGGGCTGGATGCGACGCACCAGTCCGGCATCGGTGAGCGCACGTAGCACATCGTAAACCGCCTGGTGAGAGACGGCAGGAAGATCCGCCCGTACGAGTGCGATCACCGCGTCGGTGTCGATGTGAGGGTGGTCCCGCAGCGCGGCGAGCACCGCGAGCCGGGGCCGGGTGACGCGCAACGAAACCGCCCGAAGCTGTGCCTCAAGGTCGGCCGTCATGGCGAAGACCTTAGGGCAGTTTTCTGGAATGAATCAAGTTTCGTAACCTATGTGTCGGCGGGCACACCACTTCTTGGGTACGCCTTATCGGCGCGAACAGCTTGTTCCTGTGGATTACCGTCCGTCCTCGTGAAGCTCGCGCGCGCCGCGTTGATGTCCTTCGCCGTGGTGGACGTGGCCGCCACGGTGCTGGCGGTCGGCCATTACGAGGACCGGATCACGGTGGTGACCCACGGCCGGCCGGACATCGGCCTGGCTTTCTATGCCTACGGGCTCGCGGAGTTCGTTCTGGGCCGCGACGTGCTGACGATCGCCGGGGCGGTCTGGGTGTTCGTGCTGGTGGCGGCCCTGACCCTGACCTGGCGGGTGCTGCGCCCTCGCCGGCAGGCGCCAGTTGCGGGCAGGCGAGCGCTAGTTCCGAGCGGGCGCGCACTCGTTGCGGGCGGCCGGGTGCTCGTTTCGGGCGGGCGCGCATTCGTTGCGGGCGGCCGAGTGCTCGTTTCGAGCGGGCGGGTGCTGCGTGAGGAGCGGCCGGTTCTCGTCATCGCCGGGGTGTTGGTAACGGTGCGGGCGGTGCACTACGCGCTCACGGCCCCGCCCAGCCCGATCATCGACGGCCTGCTGAACACTCGCCCGATCGCCTATCCGCTGTGGACTGTGGCAGCGGTGGCGGTGGTGGTGGCCGCCGCGCGCCTGGCCGCCCAACTCCGCGAGCGGGCCCCCGGGCCCGCATGATCCCGGCAGGGAGCGCGCCCGCGTGATGCTGGCAGGGCAGCGCCACAACCGGAGCCGGCCTCGGACCGTGACAGCCCCGCGTCGCCGGGATTGTGTGTCGAGTCGGGGTTCGCTCCGCACCTGAATCCAACACAGTGCAGGGTCCGCGTGCTGGTGTGTCGAGTTCGGGTTCGCTCACACCCGCTCCACACTCGAACTCGACACACGCCCCGGAAACCGCTGGCCCGTGTCGAGTTGAGGCGTGATCCGCACCCAAAACCGACACCCACGACTGGTGCCTGCAACGCTTCGTAGCGGGGCCATCCTCTCAGCTGACGTGGCCAGCCCTCGTTGCATAGCCCAGCCGAGCGGTAGCCCAGCCGAGCCGTAGCTCAGATCGGTTATCGGCTGCTCATTCGGTGGCTGGGCTACGGCCGGCTCGGCTCAGCCGTAGTTCAGTAACGGTATCGACCTTTCGTAACAGGGCTGGGCTACGGCTCGGGTTCTGGTGCCGGGTGGGGCAGGGACGGGCCGATGCTCCTATGGATGTCAAGTGGTGGGTGGGGTGTGGTTGGTGGTGATGATTTGGTAGATCTCGCGTGCTATGTAGCGTTTGAGGCAACGG
>NZ_QLMJ01000015.1 GCF_003259845.1 Actinoplanes lutulentus | reverse complement strand
CGGCCGGGGCGATGAGGGCAGCGGCCAGGGCGAAGCGGCGAAGAGCGTTGCGCAAGAGGTCCCTTTCGGCAGGTCAATGTTGCTTGCGCTGTTCTCTTCGGCCCTGCCGCCGCCCACTCGATTAGCGGCCCGGAGCGCATCGGTCACCGTCCGGTTGCCAGAAATCCCGGCTTAACACCAGGGTCGCCGCCACTGACAGCCGACAGCCGTGGCGTTAAGCCGGGGACTGGCTGCACGCCACGGTCGCCGTGGGTGACAGCTGGCAGCCGTGGTGTTAAGCCGGGGACTGGCTGCACGCCACGGTCGCCGTGGGTGACAGCTGGCAGCCGTGGTGTTAAGCCGGGGACTGGCTGCACGCCAGGGTCGCCGCCAGCGACAGCCGGCAGCCGTACGGTTTACGGGGCTGGGGCCAGGACCCAGATCACCTGGCACTCCTGGTCGGGGAGGGCGTTCGACCACGTGTGCGGCTCTCGGCCCGGGAAAGTGAACGCGTCGCCAGCGTCCAGCAGGACCGAGTCCTCGGAGATCGTGACCTTCAGGCGGCCGCGGACCACGTAGACGAACTCGACCTCGCAATCGAGCGTGTAGAGCTGGTCCCCGCCACCCCCACCCGGCTCGACCGTTGAGTGGATCACCTGGAGGTGGGTCTGGGTGCCGGGGGTGAGCAGCAGCTCGTGCACGTTGACGCCGCCGAAGTTGATCGGGCGGCCCTCGCCCGCGCGGACCAGGGACGTTGGTGGGGGCTCGAACAGCTCGCCGACCCGGATGCCGAGCACGTCGCAGATCGCGACGAGGGAGGCCACCGAGGGCGAGACCTCGTCGCGTTCGAGGCGGCTGATGAAGCCCTTGTTCAGGCCGGTCGCGTCGGATACCTGTTGCAGCGTGAGGCTGCGGGCCTGGCGGGCGGATCGTAACCGCCCACCGATCGCGGGGCCGGTCGTGGTGGTGGCTGGGGCAACGCGCCGTACCTGACCCGCCATTAAAAAACGCCCGCCGTCACGACTCAGACCTCCAGTTGCATGGCGACCGCGCGTACCGGGGCCCCGTCCGCATTCTCCAAGGCGAGCGGCAGGCATGACACCAGGGGGTCGGGGAAGTCGACGAGTTCCAGGTTGCGGAAGTTCTCGCCGATGACCCCGCCGGCCGAAGCGATCAGGTGGTGCACCGGATAGCCGACACCGGGGTGATCGTCGGAAGGCGTCTCGTCGATGTTGATGGCGTCGATGCAGAACGTGCGCACCCCGAGGTCGAGCATTCGCTGGCAGGCGTCGGCGGAGAGGTATGGGTGGTCGAAATATGCTGGCGTGCCGTAAAAATCCAACCATCCAGTGCAGATCAGCGCGATAACCCCCGGACGTAAGAACCGCTCATAACGCGAAATTTCCGACAAGCCAACCCGTCCCCGCGGACCCAGCCCCCGTACGTCGATCAACACCCCCGGCCCGGTGAACAACCCCAGATCCAGTTGATCGACACGCAACCCGGAATCCTGGAAATGGAACGGCGCGTCGACATGCGTCCCGGTCTGCGACCCCATGTCCACGTGCAGCAGGTTGAACCCGTCCCGCTCAACCGTGGAATGCACGGAAAGCCGCGGCACCGGATCGCCAGGATAGGTCTGGGTGTCAGACCCGATCGGAACCGACAGGTCGACGATGCGGCGTACCCGCATGTTCCCTCCACGAAATATTCTGGAAAACAACAGCCGTTGCCTCACATGCAACTTAGCCCTACTCTCCCTCCAGTGGGTCGACGCAGACCGAAGGAGATCGCATGACTACCGCCATCGAGCGGCCCAAGGCCACCGACATAGAGCAGCACGGCATCGACACCATTCCGGCGGAGCACCGGCACTCCCGGCCGCTGGACCTGTTCCGCATCCAGTTCGGCGGGGCGAACACGTTCGCCACCGTCATCCTCGGCACCTTCCCGATCCTGCTCGGCCTCTCGCTGTGGCAGGCCGTCGCCGCCACTGTCGTCGGCGTCCTGGTCGGCTCCCTGTTCCTGGCGCCGATGGGCCTGTTCGGCCCGTTGACCGGCACGAACAACGCGGTCGCCTCCGGCGCCCACTTCGGCGTACGCGGACGGATCGTCGGCTCGTTCCTGTCCCTGCTCACCGCCATCGCGTTCTACTCGATCTCGATCTGGGTCAGCGGTGACGCCGTGGTCGGCGCGCTGGTACGCCTCGCCGGCGTACAGGACTCCGACCTGCTGCGCGGGGTCGTCTACGCGATCCTCGGCGCGATCGTCATCGTCGTGGTCATCTACGGGTACGCGTTCATGCTGCTCGTCAACAAGATCGTCGTCTTCGGCAACACGCTGCTGATCCTGCTCGGCGCGGTGGCGTACAGCGGCCAGCTCGACCTGGGTTACAACCCGGGCGCTGACGCGTACGCTCTCGGGTCTTTCTGGCCGACGTTCGTGCTGTCGGCTCTGATCGTGATGGGCAACCCGATCTCCTTCGGTGCGTTCCTCGGCGACTGGTCGCGGTACATCCCGGCGAACACGTCGCCCAAGAAGATCCTCGCCGCCACATTCGGCGCCCAGCTGGCGACGCTCGTGCCGTTCTTCTTCGGCGTCTTCACCGCGACCCTGGTGGCCGGCGAGGCCGACTACATCGTCGCGCTGATCAACACCTCGCCCGCCTGGTACGCCCTGCTGCTGATCGTCGTGGCGTTCCTCGGCGGCCTCTCCACCGGCATCACCTCGCTGTACGGCACCGGCCTCGACTTCTCCTCGGTGTTCCCGCGGCTGTCCCGGGTGCAGGCGTCGCTGTTCATCGGCGCCCTCGCGTTCGTCTTCATCCTCGTCGGCCGGCTCGCGTTCGACCTGCTGGCCAGCGTGAACGCGTTCGTCGGCGCGATCGTCATCTGCACCACCCCGTGGATGGTCATCATGACCATCGGCTACTTCGTGCGGCGTGGTTACTACCGCTCCGCCGACCTGCAGGTGTTCAACCAGGGCCGGACCGGCGGGGCGTACTGGTTCAGCAACGGCGTCAACTGGCGGGGCATGGCGGCGTGGATCCCGTCGGCGATCCTCGGCCTGTTGTTCGCCAATTACCCGCCGCTGATCGAGGGCCCGTTCCGCAATGCCGCCGGGGGCGTCGACATCAGTCTGCTGGTGTCGATCGGCACGGCCGCGGCCGCGTACCTGGCTCTGATTTTGATCTTCCCGGAGCCGCGCTACGTCTTCGGCCCGGAAGGGCCGCGCGGAATTCCGGCCGCGGACGGCGAGATGCCGGAGGTCGTCGACGACCACGGCGCGTCCGTCCACCGCACCAAGGCACGCGCCGAAGCGAAATAAAGGAAAAAAGCACAATGTCCGTTCCCCGCATCGTCACCGAAGGGCGCGTCGGTCAGATCGACGCGACCCAGGTTCCCCGCTTCGCCGGTCCCGCCACGTTCGCGCGGCTGCCGCGCATCGACGAGGTGTCCGACGTCGACGTCGCCGTGATGGGCGTGCCGTTCGACGCCGGTGTCTCCTACCGGCCCGGCGCCCGGTTCGGCCCCGCGCATGTCCGAGAATCATCACGGCTGCTGCGGCCCTACAACCCGGCCGTCGACGTGTCGCCGTTCGCCAGCCAGCAGGTGGTGGACGCCGGTGACCTCGCGGTGAACCCGTTCGACATCGAAGCGGCGATCGGACAGGTGGAGGCCGGCGCGCGGGCGATGCTCGAGCGCGCCGGCCGCCTCGTCAGTATCGGCGGCGACCACACCATCGCGTTGCCGCTGCTGCGCGCCGTGGCCGCCAAGCACGGTCCGGTCGCGGTGGTGCATTTCGACGCGCACCTGGACACCTGGGACACCTACTTCGGTGCGGCGCACACCCACGGAACCCCGTTCCGGCGCGCCTCGGAAGAGGGCCTGATCGATACCTCCGGCTGCATGCACGTCGGTACCCGCGGCCCGCTCTACTCGAACCAGGACCTCGCCGATGACCGTGAGCTGGGCTTCCATGTCGTCCCGAGCGTCGAGATCGACGACCTGGGCGCGCGCGGCATCGCCGAACGCATCCGCGAACGCGTCGCCGACCGCCCGGTCTACCTGTCGATCGACATCGATGTTCTCGACCCGGCGTTCGCGCCCGGCACCGGCACCCCCGAGGCCGGCGGCATGACCAGCCGCGAGCTGCTCGCCGTGCTGCGCTCCTTCAGCGAGCTCAATCTGGTCGGCGCCGACGTCGTCGAGGTCTCACCGGCCTACGACCACGCCGAGATCACCGGCATCGCCGCGGCGCACACCGTCTACGAGATCCTGTCCGCGCTCGCACCCCGCAAGGAACAACCATGACGACGCCGCTCGACGCCGCTAACACGCTCATCGATGCGTTCGGCCGCCACGACACCGAGGCCTATTTCGCCAGCTTCGCTGCCGACGCGACCTTCGTCTTCCACACCCACGTGCAGCCGTTGCGCTCGCGGTCCGATTACGAACAGCTCTGGTACGCATGGGAGCGCGACGGCTTCCGCGTACTCCAGTGCGAGTCGAGCGACCAGCACGTGCAGATGCTGACGTCGGACATCGCGATCTTCACCCATAGGGTACGGACACTGGCGCGCACCGGAGCCGTCGAAGAAACCGCCGAGGAACGCGAAACCATCGTGTTCCAGAAGCGCGACGGTGGACGATGGCTCGCAGTGCACGAACACCTGTCACCGGCTCTGGAGGCCTGATGTACACCGTGGTTGACCCGGCCACCGGAAAGCAGATCGCGGATTACCCGACGATCAGCGACGCCGACGCGACCGCCGCCGTCGCGAAGGCACACCAGACGTACCGCACCTGGTCACGCAGCACCACCGTGGCCGAGCGGGCCGCGCTGATCAAGAAGGTCGCCGAGCTGCACACCGAGCGCCGCGACCAGCTGGCCGCCACGATCGTGCGGGAGATGGGCAAGCCCCTCGGCGACGCGCTCGGCGAGGTCGACTTCAGCGCGGCGATCTACGAGTACTACGCGGACAACGCGGTGGCGTTCCTCGCCGACGAGCCGATCACCCTGCTGGAAGGGGAGGGTTCCGCGGTCATCCAGCGGCGTCCCCTCGGCGTGCTGCTCGGCATCATGCCGTGGAACTTCCCGGCGTACCAGGTCGCCCGGTTCGCCGGACCCAACCTGGCCGCCGGCAACACCATCGTGCTCAAGCACGCGCCGCAGTGCCCCGAGTCGGCAGCGGCGCTGGAGCAGATCTTCCGCGACGCCGGGTTCCCCGAGGGCGCGTACGTCAACGTGTACGCCACCAACGAGCAGATCGAGACCCTGATCGCCGACCCGCGCGTGCAGGGTGTCTCGCTGACCGGATCCGAGCGGGCCGGTTCCGCGGTCGCCGAGATCGCCGGCCGGCACCTGAAGAAGGTCGTGCTGGAACTCGGCGGCTCCGACCCGTTCATCGTGCTGAGCAGCGACGACCTGGACGCCACCGTCGACGCCGCGGTGGCCGCCCGGCTCGACAACACCGGCCAGGCCTGCAACGCCGGCAAGCGGATGATCGTGCACGAGGACCTGTACGACGCGTTCCTCTCGCGCTTCACCGACCGCATCCTCGGCACCCCGCCGGCGCCGCTGTCCTCGCTCGCCGCGGCCGAGCGCCTCGACGAGCAGGTCACCTCGGCGGTGTCCGAGGGCGCGAGCCTCGCCACGGCCGGTCAGCGCGACGGCGCCTGGTACCCGCCCGGCGTGCTCACCGGCATCGAGGCCGGCACCAGCGCCTACCAGCAGGAGCTGTTCGGCCCGGTCGCGATGGTGTTCAAGGTCCGCGACGAGGACGAGGCGATCGAGGTCGCCAACGACACCCCGTACGGTCTCGGCTCGTATGTCTTCACCACCGACCCGGCGCAGGCGCAGCGGGTGGCCGACCGGATCGAAGCCGGCATGGTCTTCATCAACGGTGTCGGCGCCGAAGGCCCGGAGCTGCCGTTCGGCGGCGTGAAGCGCTCCGGTTTCGGCCGCGAGCTGGGCCGGTACGGCATCGAGGAGTTCATCAACCGCAAGTTGGTACGCACCGTCGGCTGACCCACCGAGTACGGTAGCCGGGCACTTGAACGACCTTGAGGAGCCCGGTTGAACCTGACGGACGCCCGGGAGCTCGCGATCGGTCTGATGGACCGGCACGGGCTCACCGGCTGGGAACTGACGTTTGACGACGCCAAAACCCGGGCCGGGGTCTGCCATCACACCCACAAACGGATCGGCCTGTCCCGGTCGCTGGTCCGCCTCTACAGCGTTGAACAGGTCACCGACACCGTCCTGCACGAGATCGCGCACGCACTCGTCGGCGCCCGCCACGGCCACAACCGGGTGTGGCGGGCCACCGCGGTGCGGATCGGCAGCACCGGCACCCGATGCGTCCCCGAGGACGCGCCGAAGGTCGACGGCAGCTGGGAAGGCGTCTGCCCGTCCGGTCACCGCACCACCGCGCACCGCCGGCCGCTGCGGGTCCGTTCCTGCCCGGACTGCTCGCCCGCGTTCGACGTCACCGCGGTCTACACCTGGTCCCATCGCGGCGAGCCCGCACCGATGCTCCCCGCGTACCAGGCGGAACTCGCGCGCCTCCAGCAACGCGCGCCGGTGCCGGCGCCGTTGCGCGTGGGCGAGAGGGTACGCCTGACCGGCGGCGGCAAGTACCACGGACTCTCCGGCACGATCGTGAAACAGGGGCGCAGCCGCTATCACATCCAGACCGCGAAGGGCGTGCTCGGAGCACCGTTCGCGATGGTGGAACCGGTATCGTGACCTCGATCAGGCAGGCCGGCCAGCGGATGGCCGTGGCCACGCTCGCCTCCCGTGTCGCCGGTTTCCTGCGCATCCTGGTGCTCGCCGCCGCGCTCGGGCTCGGCACCCGCCTGCTCGACACCTACAACGTGGCGAACACCCTGCCGAACGCCGTCTACGAACTCGTGGTCGGCGGCACGATGGCCAGCATCGTGGTCCCGCTTCTCACCCGCGCCGCGCTCTCCGAGCCCGACAACGGCATTGTGTACGCCCAACGCCTGCTGTCGCTGATCGTCTACATCCTCGGCATCGTCACGGTCCTGGCCATCGTCGCCGCACCGCTGCTGATCGACCTCTACGCGCCCGGGTTCACCGCCGGCCAGCGTGACCTGGCGATCGTGTTCAGCCGGTACTTCTTCCCGCAGATCCTCTTCTACGGCATCAGCGCCACCGCCGGCGCGATCCTCAACATCCGTGGCGTCTTCGGCACGCCGGCCTGGGCGCCGCTGGTCAACAGCGTCATCGTGATCGCGGTCGGGCTTACCTACCTGATCGTCGGCGGCAGCACCGGCACCAGCCTGACCACCGGCGACCTGCTGCTGCTCGCCGTCGGCACCAGCGCCGGCGTATTCGCCCAGATGACCCTGGTGGTGTGGGCGCTGCGCCGCAGCGGCTTCCCGATCCGCCTGCACCTCGACCCGCGCGGCATCGCGATCCGGCGGATCGGCAGACTCGGCATCTGGGTGCTGCTGTCGGTGATCACCGCGCAGATCCTGACCGCCGCGGCCACCCGGGCGGCGTCGTGGGGCGGGCCGGGCGGCATCACGGCGTACCAGAACGCCAGCGCGATCTACCTGGTGCCGTTCGCCGTCATCGCGGTCTCGGTGATGACGGCCATGCTGCCGAGGCTGAGCCAGTACGCGGCCCGCGGCGAACACCAGCGCGTCACCGTCGGCCTGTCCCGCGCGGTCCGCACCGCCCTGGTGGTGATGGCCCCGATCGCGGCCGCGTTCATCCTGCTCGGCCCGGACATCGCGATCGTGCTGTTCGACCACGGCAACAGCGACGCCGGCACGGTCCGGGTGCTCGGCCGGGTCCTGTCCGCGTACGGCCTGGCCCTGGTCCCGTTCACCAGCTACATGATCATGCAGCGCGGTCTGTACGCGTTGCAGGACACCCGGACGTCAGCGCTGATCACGGCCCTGGTCGCCGCCGTCGGCGTGGCCGGCTGCGCGGCGGCCGGGTGGCTGCTGCCGGCCCGGGACATCGTGGTCGGCATCCCGGTCGCGTACGCCGTCGCCTACTTCACCGGGCTCAACGTGACGGCGCTGGTGCTGCGGAAGCGGCTCGGTTACATCGACGGCAAGCGCTTGGTGCGTACCCATGCCCGGGTCTTTGTCGCGACCGCGACCGGCGCGGCGAGCGCGGCGGTCGCGGTGTGGGTCGTGGGCGCGTCAAGCTGGACGGAGTCGCTGGTCACCCTGGTCGTGGCGGGGCTGGCAGGCGGGCTGGGCTATCTCGTGGCGGGCCGGTTGGTGCGCATCATCGAGCTGAAGCACCTGCTCGCGACAGCCCTGCCCCGGGTGCGCACCTGGTAACCGGCCAGGCCGCGCCGAGCAGTTGACCTTGTGAGTTTGCGCCGCCGCATCAGCCACAAACTCACAAGATCTGTGGGCGGCGGCCGCTCCGGGCGAAGTCCTGCCGGTGTGGCTGAGGTCGCGGGCGCCGGCGGGAGACGAAGTGAGTCGACCTTGTGAGTTTGTGCCGCGGAGGCAGCCACAACCTCACAAGATCCGCAGGGGGACGCCCCGGCCGCCCCGGGCGCCCGGATGGCCCGGCGCGCTCGGCGTGTTGGCCGTCCTGCGCGCCTGCCGCCCCCGCAAGGTCAGGCTGCGGCATCGAGCCG
This sequence comes from Actinoplanes lutulentus, assembly GCF_003259845.1. Taxonomy (GTDB): domain Bacteria; phylum Actinomycetota; class Actinomycetes; order Mycobacteriales; family Micromonosporaceae; genus Actinoplanes; species Actinoplanes lutulentus. Next base: position 266,643 of record NZ_QLMJ01000015.1, on the reverse strand, counting down.
TCGGCCAGGGACGTTATCGGGCCTTCGAAGCGTGGCTGGACTACGGCTGCGTTGCCCGAGCCGTCGCTCAGCCATGTCATCGGAGCCGTTTGACGTGTCAGAGCTACGGCTCGCCACTTGGCGGCACCGCCTTGCCGTTTGGTAGCAAGAGAGTTCGTCGCTCGGCAGCACGGCATCGCTGCCGGCCGCAGGTTGCCGGCGCCGGGGCGCGCCCGGCTCGACGTGCGTTGGAACCCGGTGCCGGCGGTCGTCACTCGAAGACTGACGGCAGCAGTGAGCGGATGCGGATTTTGGGGTGGGGGCCGGACCAGGGGGTGGTCGCCACGGTGAGCGAGCGGTCGCCGGTGGTCCAGGACTCGGTCCAGTAGGCGTCCAGGAAGTCGCCGCTGTGGCCCCAGACCCGCACGCCGCTGGGCAGCAGTTTGGTCATCAGGCCCAGGCCGTAGTCGTAGTCCGGGGTGCCGCGCCGGAATGTCAGCAGCTCGCGCTGCTCGGCCGGGCGCAGCAAACGGCCGGTGACCAGCGCGCGGAAGAACGTGTTCAGGTCCGCCGTCGTGGAGATGATCTCGCCGGCCGCGCCGGCCAGCGACGGGTTGAAGACCGTGATGTCGACCGGCCCCGGCGCCGGCGCCGGCGCCGGGACATAACCGTGCGGGTGCGGGCCGCGCAGGTGCGGATCGGTGCCGGGGAGCTCGGTGCCGCGCAGCCCGAGCGGGCGCAGGATCCGGCGGCGGATCTCGGTGGCGTACGCCGACCCGGTCACCCGCTCGATCAGCAGGCCCAGCAGGACGTAGTTGGTGTTCGCGTACCACCAGTCAGTGCCGGGCTCGAATCGCAGCGGCATGCCGTCGACGAATCCGAGCAGCTCACGCGGTGTCCACGTGCGGTACCGCAGCCGCACCAGATCCGCCGGCCCGCTGAAGACGGCGCCGAACGCGGGACTGTTCGTGTAGTTCGGCAGGCCGCTCGTGTGCTGGAGCAGGTGCCGCACGGTGATGCCGTCGGGGAGCAGGCCGGGCAGGCGGTTTCGCACGACGTCGTCCAGCGCCAGCCGGCCCTCGCCGACGAGTTGCAGGACGACGGTGGCGATGAACGGCTTGGTGATGCTGCCCGCCCGGAATCGGCTGTCCGGGTGCACCGCCTGATCGGAGCCGAGCATGGTTACGCCACTGGTCGCCTCGGTTCCGCGTACCCGGGCAAGAGCGCCGACCGCAGAGCCGGCGGTGATGTCGTCGAGCGCTGCTTGCAGCGCGCCGGTTTTGATCTTGCGCTGCGAAAAGTTGCCGGTCGCGGTGATGAAGCCGGTCGCTCCGGCGAGGCGCAACACGTTCCTGCGAGTCATCATCATCGAAATCTATGAGTGACCGTGGTGGCGGGGCGTCGGCCTGCGGATGCAACTCGGGGTGCTCGTCATCCGCGCGATGTATGCCTATAGTGAACCACATGGTTCAGCATGACGCGCTTGATCGGGTGTTCGCCTGCCTGGCCGACCCGGTCCGCCGCGGCGTCCTGATCAAGCTCGGCGACGGCCCGGCCACCGTCGGCGAACTGGCCGGACCCGCCGAGATGACGCTGACCGGCATGAAGAAACACCTGCGGATCCTGGAGGACGCCGGCCTGATCGTGACCGAGAAGATCGGCCGCGCCCGGCAGTGCCGCCTCGCTCCGGCGCCGCTCGACGAGGCGATGGCGTGGATCAGCTTCTACCAGCGGCTCTGGACGCGCCGGCTCGACGGCCTGGACGCCTACTTCACACTGAGAAAAGGAGACGACGCGTGACTCTCGACATGCGGATGACCCGGCAGTTGCCGGCCACGCCGGAAGAGGTCTTCGACGCCTACACCGACGCCGAGAAGCAGAAGATCTGGTTCTCGATCCTCGACGAGGAACCCGGCATCGTCGAGATCGAGGTCGACCTGCGGATCGGCGGCACCCAGACCGCGGTCTGGGGTCCCAGCCCCGACGCGTTGTTCCGCGAGGTACAGACTTTCATCGAGATCGACCGCCCGCACCGCCTGGTCACCGACTCGACCGGCTCCAGCCCGGACGGCATGACCATGACGACCCGCATCGAGATCACCTTCGAGGCCAACGACGCCGGCACGCTGATGACCGTCGTCCAGAGCGGCTTCCCGGTCCCCGAGATCCGCGACTTCTTCACCGCCGAGGTCTGGGCCGGAGCCCTCAACCGCATCGAGGCGTACCTCGTCCGCTCCCATGCCTGAGCTCTCCCGGCCCGCGGTGGTCACCCTCAGCGGCCTCGCCGCGCTCACGATCAACCTCCTTGTGTACGCCGGAGGCCGCGCCGCCGGCGGCACATTCCAGTTCACCACGGCGGGGGAGCGGGCCGAGGTGGACGCCGTCACGGTCGCCGGGTTCAGCGCGGTGCCGCTGCTGATCGGACTGACCGCGGTCGCGCTGCTGGCCCGGGTGTGGCAGTGGGTCACCCGCGTCGCGCTGATCATCGGGCCGCTGCTGGCGATCGGCACGATCTTCGTGATGACGGTGCCGGCCGATCTCGACACCGTCAGCACTGTCGCGCTGGCGGTGTGTCACCTGACGCTCGTACCGATTCTTATCCTGGCGATCCTCCGCCTTGGCAAACGAAATACCAGCTTGCGGGCGGTGGCACCCGATCGTGTGTGACCGCTGACACCACTTGGAAGAACCTCGTCGTGCGGCAACTTGTCGAAGTTGTGGCTCAGATTCAAACCGTGACACCGACCGGCTCGCCCGGCGACCTGCTCCCGGCGGGGCGCCGCTTCCGGATCGTGCTCGTGCTCGGCCTGCTCACCGCGCTCGGGCCGCTCACCATCGACATGTACCTCCCGTCGCTACCGACGATCACCGACGATCTCCAGACCACCGCGGCGGCCGTGCAGCTCACGCTGACCGGAACGCTCGTCGGCCTGGCGTTCGGCCAGCTGCTCGTCGGGCCGCTCTCCGACGCGATCGGCCGGCGCCTGCCGCTGCTCGCCGGCATCGCCGTGCACGTGCTCGCGTCGATCCTGTGCGTGATCGCACCCAACCTGGCGCTGCTCGGCGCGCTGCGGGTCCTGCAGGGCCTGGGTGCCGCCGCAGCCGCCGTGGTGGCGATGGCGATCGTGCGGGACCTGTTCGACGGGATGGCCGCGGCCCGGCTGTTCTCCCGGTTGATGCTGGTCGTCGGCGTGGCCCCGATCCTGGCCCCGACCATCGGCGGCCTGGTGCTGGGCTGGACGTCCTGGCGGGGCGTGTTCGTGGTCCTGACCGCCGTGGGTGTCGCGATCATGGTGGCGTCCGCGGTGGTGCTGCCCGAGACGCTGCCGGTCGCTCGCCGTCGTAACGGCGGGGTTGCCGGAACGCTGCGGGACTACGGGCGGCTCTTCACCGACCGGGTCTACGTCGGCCTGATCCTGGTGGCTGGGCTGGCGATGGCCGCGCTCTTCGCGTACGTCAGTGGCTCTTCCTATGTTTTTCAGGATGGGTACGGGATGAGCGAGCAGCAGTTCGCGCTCGTCTTCGCCGGTGGCGCGGTCGGGCTGATCGGCGCGACTCAGTTCAACGTGCGGCTGCTCCGGTGGTTCACGCCGCAGCAGATTCTGGGTGGTTCGCTGGTGGCGGGCCTGTTCTTCGGCCTGGTGCTGCTCGTTCTGGCGGCGACGGACACGGGTGGCCTGGTCGGGATCCTGATCCCGCTGTGGCTGGTGCTGACGATGGTTGGCCTGGCGATGCCGAACGCTCCGGCGCTGGCGTTGTCCCGCCACGGCGAGGCTGCGGGTACGGCGGCGGCGTTGCTGGGTGCGGTGCAGTTCGGCGTGGGTGCGCTGGCGGCGCCGCTGGTCGGGGTCCTCGGCGTCGGCGCGGTAGCGATGGCGATCGTGGTGTTCGGCGGCATGCTGGCCGCGACAGTGGTGTGTTTCCTGGTGGTCCGGCCGCACCAGCTCGAGTTCGACGAGTCGCTGCCGGCGGTGGCGGTCGCCCACTGAGCCTGTCGAGTTGGGGTGCGATCCGCGCCGAAATTCGACACGCACGCTGGAGTGCGGTCCGCTTGTGTCGATTTGAGGTGCGATCCGAACCCGAACTCGACACACCGCGGCGGGCATGACTCCAGCGGGTGTGACCTCGGCGGGTGTGACCGCAGCGGGTGTGACCGCAGCGGGTGTGACTCCAGCGGGTGCGACCGCAGCGGGTGTGACTCCAGCGGGTGTGACTCCAGCGGGCGTGGCTCCGGCGGGCGTGACTCCAGCGGGTGGCCCCTCGTGGGTCGGCGGCCTGCACGCAAGGTCAGGTCCGGCTGGCTCTCTACTGCTCACCCTGCTGGCCAATCGTGGTGGCCGCTCAGCGGGGGATGCGTGACGTTCGAACGGTGGTCGGGCGCGTTCTGTCGCTGCAGGCCTCGTCGCCGCAGGGGCGAGCCGTAGCTCAGATAGGTCATCAGCTCCGATGACCTATCTGAGCTACGGCTCGCGTCGAGCAACCCGGGTCGTTCCAGCGGCTGTTTCGCCCCAGCGGCTGTTTCGCCCAGCGGCCAGGTCGGATCTGCTTGGCGAGGCCGACGGCATCACGCCGCGAGCATCCAGCCCGGTGTGTGTCGAGTTGAGGTGCGTATCGCACCCGAAATCGACACAGGGCGGGTGGTTCGCGGGGTGTGTGTCGAGTTTGGGGGCGTAGCGAACCCGAAGTCGACACGCCCACCCCTGGCCCGCGCGATCTTGGGCCGCCGATCGCGCGGGGTGTGGTTCGGGGACCACGATCGCCACGGGAGGCCAGGGAGAGAAGGCGATCGACACGGAAGCGTCCACTGCCGGCTGGATCTGGACGGCTAACGCGCCGAGCGCGCCGGGCCATCCGGGTGCCCGGGGCGTCCCCTGCGGATCTTGTGAGGTTGTGGCTGATGCGGCGGCACAAACTCACAAGGTCGACTCTCTTCGTCTCACAGCCACGACGATCTTCGCGAGTTGTGGTCCGCGCGTGTGGGCTGGCGTTGCCTAGATCTCGACGGGCGGGTGGGATCGGTGTTGCATTGACAGGACTTGATTTCATCGGTGCGGGGGAAGGGGTGCGAGGCATGCTGGCACACGGGGAACAGGCCGGCTTGTCTCGCGCCTCCTATCAGTGCCGGTTGCTGACCGGGGCGGAGGAGATCGCCGCGGCCCAGCGATTGCAGGGTCAGGCCTACGTCCGGCACGGGCACCTGGCGGCGGAAGCGCTGACCTCGGACGGCTGGTTGCCCTGGCACGACCAGGTGGAAGCCGGGCGGGTGCGGTGGTTCGGGGTCCATGACGCTGATGGCCTTCTCGCCGTCGCCAAGAAAATCGTCTCGCTGACGGCGGCCGCGCCGGTGGGGGATGGGCTTGTCGAGGTCTCCGGTGTCGCCAAGGCCGATCGTGCGGACCTCGCCGCCACGCTGCATGTCTATCGGGCGATCTATCAGGACAGTGTGCGTCGCGCCGAGCGGATGTGGGTCATGAGCGTGATCCCGGCGTTGCGGGCCACCCTGGAACGGGTCGCGCCGGGCGGGATCAGTTTCGGACAGCGGGTGGTTCGGGTGGCGGACGTTCATCCGCAGGTGCGGCCGGAGGTGGTCGTCTATCCGGCGTGGGGGCTCGTCGACGGGTTCACCGCGAGGATCCGGGCGTCCGCGGATCGGGAGTCTGATGCCCCGCGTCGGCAATTCCTGCACGGTGTCGCGGATTTCATGGATGACGGGATCGGCGGATGAAAACCCTTCTCTGGGACGTCTACGCTCGGTGTTACGACGTCATCGCGGGCCTTTTCCCGTACCGGAAAATGGTTTTGGATCTTATGAATGTGGTTCCTGAAAGGCCTCGCAGGGTGCTTGACGCGGGGTGTGGGACCGGGAATCTGACGCTCGCGGTCAGGGGTAAGTCTCCTGGTGAGCTCGTCGCTGCCGACCTGTCGCCGGTGATGTTGGAGCGGTCGCGGCGGAAGAATCCCGGGGTGACTCATCTGCCCGCCGACCTTGACGGCGATCTGGCGGAATTGCCGGGCGAATTCGATGTGATTCTGTGCGGGAACGTTCTGTACGCGCTCGCCGATCCCGCCCGGACCGTGGAATTGCTGAAAAAGCGGCTGGTGCCCGGAGGTCGGCTGCTCGTGACCACGCCGAAGGCCGGTGCCGGAGTGCTGCCGATCCTGCGGGAGCACATCCGGGAACGCGGGATCGCGTCGTTGTGGCGGGTCATCGTGCCGCTGCTCGTCGTCGGCGTGATCAACGCACGGCTGCTGACCACGCCGGCGCACCACTTTATGACCCGTGATCAGCTGCGTGAGGTGCTGGGGACTGATCAGATTCGGACTACCTACAGCGGGCAGGCGTGGCTCGCGGTTTATCAGGAGTCCTTCAGCGAGGGCTGACCGGATTCACACCAGGATCAGCTGGCCCAGCTCCTGCGTGCACCGGGTCAGCGCCACATAGAGCCCGTTCCAGCCACGCGGCTCCGCGGCGATCCCCTCGGCGTCCACGAGCAGGGTGGCGTCCCATTCGAGACCCTTCGCCTGGGTCGCGGTCAGCACCGGGACGTCACCCAGGACCCCTCGAAGCGCAGCGACCCGGGCCACCGGGGCGACCACTCCGACCGTGCCGCCGGTCCACCGGCCCTGCATCTCCTGAGCCAGCGCGGCCACTTCGCCGAGCGTCACGGTCCGCTGCCACGGCTCGATCCCGGACGAGCGCACCGCCCGGGGTGGCGCGTTGTGACTGCCCGCCTTCTCCAGGACCGGTCCGGTCAGCTCCATCACCTCGCGCGGCGTCCGGTAGCAGATGGTCAGCTCAGCGGCGGTCCACCGCTCCCCGAACGCCGCCCGCACGGCCTGCGCCCACGTGGTGTGCCGGTGCGCCGCCTCGGCCTGGTCGATGTCGCCGACCGCGGTGATCGACCGGCTCGGGCAGCGCCGCAGCACCATCTGCCACTGCATCTCGGACAGTTCCTGGGCTTCGTCGACGACGACGTGACCGTAGACCCAGTCCCGCCGGCCGCGCGCCTGGTCGGCGATGAACTCGCCCTGCTTGACACCGGCGTCGACAGAGCCGAGCAGGTCGGCGACCGCGTCCAGCAGCGGGATGTCACTCGACGACCACGCCTCGGGCACGACCGCCGTCGCCGTCGTGATCTCTTCGGGCGACAGCGCGGGGGCGAAATCGGCCAGCAGCGCGGGATCGCTCAGCAGGTCGCGCAACGTCTGCCCGGCGTCGCGGGTCGGCCACCACGACTCGATGAACCGGGCGATCGGCTCGTTCTCCGCGATCCGCTCGCGCAGCTCGTCGATCTCCTCCTCGGACAGCAGCCCGTCGACGTCACTGCTGCTCGCGTGGGCCACACCGGGCTTCGCGCCTCTGTCGAAGCGGGCCAGGATGTCCTCGTACCCATGCTCCATCTCCTCGAGCAGCGCGGCGCGCTGCTCGGCGACCGCTTCCGCCAAGAGCGAGTGGATCTGCTCGGTGAAGATCAAACGCGCCCGATGGTACGCACGACCCGGCACCGCCGACGCCAGAGCCTGCGCGACCGTCGCGGCGGGGATGACGTAGAACTCGCCTTCCCACCGCAGCTTCAGGTCCCGAGCCCGGGGGAGCAGCGAGGCTACGTGTTTTTCGAGCGCCGGCTGCCACAACGCCCGGCCCTTGATCTCGGCGATCTCCCGGCTCTCGTCCCGGCCGACCTCGACGCCGGGCAGCAGCGTGTCGCAGGTAGCCGCCACCACGGCCGTCTCGCCGAGCGCCGGCAGCACCTGGGCGATGTACTCCAGGAACCGCGGCGACGGGCCGAGCACGAGAACCGCCTGGTCAGCCATCTGCCGGTGGGTGAACAGCAGATAGGCGACCCGGTGCAGCGCCACTACGGTCTTGCCGGTGCCGGGACCACCCTGGACGATCAGCGGCCCGGTTGCCTCGGCGCGGATGATGTCGTCCTGCTCGCGCTGAAGCGTGGAGATCGCCGTCGACATGCGACCGGTGCGTCGCTGGTCGAGCGCGGCGAGCAGAGCGCCCTCACCGACGAGTTCCGACGGGGCAGCGTCGTCTTCTGCTGACGCGGCGGCGCCGTCCAGGGGTTCGTCGTCGACGCCGGCGACCACCGAACCGGTCGTGCGGATGTGCCGGCGGCGAGCGAGTCCTTGCGGGTCGATCGCCGTAGCCGTGTAGAACGGCCGGGCCGCCGGCGCACGCCAGTCCAGCAGCAGAGGCTCATCACCCTGGTCCTCGGCCTGGATCCCGATCCGGCCCACGTGCCGCACAGTGCCGTCGAGCGCGTCGAGGCGGCCGAACACCAGACCGTCCTGTGCTCGTAGCAACTCCTCGTGCTGGCGGCGCAGCATCCGGTGCCGGGCCCGTTCCAGCGCGTCGGAGATTTCGGTGTCCAGTTCGGCCCGCAGGTGTTCGGCAAGCTGGTCGCGCCGCTCGATCGCCTGGTCGAGGAACCGCTGCTCCTCGGCGATCGCGTTATCGAGTGAAGTGTGTGCAGAATTCCGGCGCATGTGCGAAAGGTTAAGGCTCATGGGTCCGCTCATGGGCGCGAAAGAGACGGTTTTCTCACTGCCTTGCGATTTCCCGAGCGCTCCTATCTGACGATTAAAAATTCATTCTTGACGGTACGGTCGTGATGTGACCTATCAACGCGGCGGCCTGATCGGCGACGGCGTGCCCGAGCGGACGGGTGACCAGGTCACTGAGGGCGAACATGTCCAGTACACGGCCCAGATAGGCCCAGTTCGCGGGGAGCGGGGTGTCCTGTCCCTCGGCGAATCCGGCGGCGAAACCGTCCAGGCGATCGGCGGCGAACCGTGTCATGTTCGCGGCGTCGGCATAAGGGCATCCCGAATAGCTGAACTCCCAATCGAGCAGCGCATTAGCCATCCAGCCGCTGTTCGTCGTCGCGACGAGTATGTTCTTCGGGTTGACATCCGAATGGACGAGCCGGGACTGGCCGTCGACCGCTTCCAGAGCGGGCGCGTGATGTGGGCACAGCTTCGCCCACGCGCGCCGGGTACGGCTGTCGAGGCGCCCGTCCGGAACCGCGGCCATACAGTTCTCGGCGAATTCGGGGAGCTGTCTCGACCAGGGCGGATCCTCGTTGACGGCGAGGTTGCCGCCTCCGGAGAAGAAGCCCGGCCGGTCGAAGCTCACCCGGGACACGCGGGCGACGACTCTGCCCACCTCGGCACCCAGATCGGTGTGACGGTGGGCCCTGGGCGAGGGCGGTGCTCAGCGGAGTTCCCCGGTCCGGTCGCGGGGTTCCTCGGTCCGGTCGGGGGGTTCTTCGGTCCGCATGAAATCAGTCAAGCAGACCCGCGCGTGGGATTTTGCACTCACCGTGCATCTTGTCTGGCGGGGTTCGGCTGTCTAGCGTCGCAACATGCCTGAATTCTGGACGTTCGCCGTCGCTCGGGACGACCTCGGCCGGACCACCGTCGCCGAGACGAAGACACCGGTACTCACCGACGGCGAGGCGCTGCTGCGCGTCGACCGGGTCGGCCTCACGGCCAACAACGTGACGTACGCGGTTCTCGGCGACGCGATGCGGTACTGGGAATTCTTCCCCGGTTCGGCGTACGAAATCGGTCTTGAATGGGGTCTTCCGCCGGTGTGGGGCTTCGCCGAGGTGGTCGAGTCCACCGTCGAGGGAGTCACGATCGGACAGCGGGTCTACGGCTATTTCCCGCCGGCGAGCCACCTCGTGGTGCGGCCGGAGCGGGTCGACGAGACGGGATTCCGCGACGGCGCCGCACATCGGGCTTCGCTGCCCTCGCCGTACAACGCGTACCGCTCGACGGTGGGTGACCCGGCCTACCGCGCCGACCAGGAAGACCTGCTGGTGCTGTTCCGGCCGCTGTTCTTCACCTCGTTCATGCTCGCCGACCAGGTGTCCGACAACGGCTTCTACGATGCCGACCAGCTGATCCTGTCCTCGGCGTCGAGCAAGACGGCATACGCGGCGGCGTTCGAACTGCACGGCCGAGGCCACCGCCTGATCGGCCTGACGTCACCGGGCAACGTGGCCTTCACGTCGGCGCTCGGGTGTTACGACCAGGTGCTGACCTACGACGAGGTTTCGGCGCTTTCCCCGGTGCCGACGGTCTATCTGGACCTGTCCGGCTCGCCGTCCACGCGCGAGGCGTTGCGTGCTCACCTGGGTGATGGGTTGGTGCGCGACATCGCGGTGGGCCTGACCAACCAGATCCCGAACGCTGCAGCGGCCGGCGAGGTGTTCTTCGCCCCGGTCCAGATGCGCAAACGCCGCCAGGACTGGGGCCGCGACGGCCTGGACCAGCGCTTCGCCGAGGCGTGGCAGCGGTTTGCGGGCGCGGCGGAGCAGTGGGTCGACGTCGAGGCCGGCGCGGGCCCTTCGGGTTTGCGCGATGCGTGGCTGGAGGTTTTCCACGGCCGCACATCGCCGCGGGTGGGGCATATCGTTCAGCTTTGAGCCCTGCATTACTCCCGCAGGGCGTCGACGGGCGGGCGGTGTTCCAGCAAGGCGTCCACGGGCGGGCGGCGTTCTAACAAGGCGTCCACGGGCGGCTGCCGCTTCGGCAAGGCGTCCACGGCCGACCGCCGCTCCCGCAAGTTGCCGGACGCCGTTCCCGCAGGATGCTGGCCGCCGTTCGCCGGCGCTGACCTCCTGGATCTTGAGCGATTTCGCACCGTAGAGGGTAGAAGATCGCTCAAGATCCGCTGGCCACGTCGGCTGGCGAGCTGCGTTCGGGGCTGCTCCCGTGCGGCCTTGGTTACCAGCCGGACCACCTGACGCTCGGGGCTGCCACACCGCCTTGGAAACAGCACTGACCCTGCTGGTCAATGGAGATCCAGCTGGCAGTGGACGCCTCGGTCGTGATCGCCTTCCGTCCCGGGCCTCCCGTGGCGATCGTGGTCCCCGAACCACACCCTGATGGGAACGGCGGCCCAAGATCTCGCAGGCCAGGGCGGGTGTGTCGACTTCGGGTTCGCTACGCCCCCAAACTCGACACGCACCCCGCGAACCACCCGCCCTGTGTCGATTTCGGGTTCGATACGCACCTCAACTCGACACACACCGGGCGGGATGATCGCGGCGTGATGCCGTCGGCCTCGCCAAGCGGATCGGACCCGGCCGCTGGGCGAGACAGCAACTGGGGCGAGACAGCCGCTGGAACGACCCGGTTGCTCGACGCGAGCCGTAGCTCAGATAGGTCATCCGCCTCGATGACCTATCTGAGCTACGGCTCGCCCCTGCGGCGACGGGACCTGGGGTGGCAGAACGCGCCCGGCCACCGTTCGATGTCACGCATCCCCCGGTGAGCGGCCACCTCAATTGGACAGCAGGTTCAGCAACGGAAGCCAGCTCGGGTGGTCCAGCGGACATCCAGTGTTGTGAAACGGCCCGTGAGGCAGCACTGCCGACCGGCCGGACCGGCTAACGCCCAGCGCAGAACCAATCCAGGACCCACCGTGTGCTCCTGTATTCGCGAGTCTCGAGCTCACCGTGTGCCCTGGTGTCCGCGAGTCTCGAACTCACCGTGGGCCCTCGACCCGCTTCAGGGCAGTCGGCGCCTACCCGCGAACCCTGCCTCTGAGCTGCCGCTCATTTACCCGGCCGCCGTCTAGCTGGACTGCCGCGTTCGGGAGTCAGCTGCACGGGGCGTTGTTGACCTCGCAAGAAGCCGGGCGGTCTCCCGCCCCGGTGCGGGCGAACTGGAAGCGCAGCGCCACGCTGGACCCTGGATTCACCGGCACACCCGAACGCCAGATGTAGGTCGACCCGGAGCGGCTCAGCGTCGCCTGGGGTGCGGACTCGACCCATGAGGTGCGCAGGTCGCCGACGTTTGACGGGAAGCGGAGCTCGACCACCCAGTCGGTGGCCGCGCTCGTCGGGTTGCTGACCAGCACTTCGCCGATGAACTCGGCGTCGTAGGACCCGACTACGCCATAACGCCCGGCGGCTGACGGCAGCGCGGGTGCCGGTGTCGGCGACGGCCTTCGCGAGGACGACGGCGACGACACGGGCGGCGACGAAACCGACGACACCGATGAGACCGGCGACCCCGGCGACCCCGGCGACCCCGGTGGCGGGGCGGACGACGACCAGGCGACCTGCCGCGGCGAATACGACGACTGAACCGTCGGCGAGCCGCTCACCGCGGACGAGTCCACGGGCGGCAAAACCGGCGGCGAAACCGGCGGCGACTCGAGGCCCGATGACGAACTGAATGAGGAACCCGGCCAGAGACCCGGCATCGCCTGCGTCGGCCCCAGCCCGGCCGCTTCACCCGAGGTCGCGGTCGCCCCCGGTCCGAGCCGCGTCGCCGCCACAGCGACCATGCACAGCAGAACACTCACGCCGGCGATCGTCGGCACCCACGGCAGCAGGTCCCGCAGGCCGTCCCGGAAGCCGCCTTCGCGAAAACTCGAACCCGTCATCGGGGGACGGCACCTGCCCAACGCATGAAACGCACCCTCCGCGCCGGCCATAGAGAAACCGCGATGTGTGAACGAGCACAGACCTTATGTGGACCCCGAGACAAGGTCAACAGCCGTGTCACCGGACGGTCACAACTTCCTGATCTTTCGGTTCGGATCGGCGTTCATGATTGTCCCCTCGATCCCCAGCTGCGGAAAGGCTCGACCATGCATGCCCTGATAGCCATCGGCCTCGCGCTCTCCGCCAACCTGCCCGTCTCCGGGCCGGTGGATTACGTGGCGCTCGGCGACTCCTACGCGGCGGGCAGTGGTGCAAGCGGCACGAACGAGGGCTGTGGACGCCGGGCCCAGTCGTACCCCGCGCTCTGGGCCGCCACCCACGATGTTGCCTCCTATCGGCACGTGGCCTGCGCGGACGCGGTTACCGCCGACGTTCTCAGCGACCAGATCGCGGCCCTGAACGCCGGCACCGACCTGGTCACCATCACGGTCGGCGGCAATGACATCGGCTTCGTCGGCGCGGCGATCAATTGTGTCCTGTTCGGTGACTCCCGCTGCCTGGAAGCGGTCGCCGACGCGAACACGGCGATCACCGGCGAGCTGCCCGGACGGCTCGACGAGGTCTACACCGCGATCCGCGAGGCCGCCCCGCACGCCGAGGTCGTCGTCCTCGGATATCCGCGGCTCTTCGAGTCCGGCGCCTGCCCCGGCGGACTGAGTGCGACCAAACGGCAGGCCCTCAACACCGCGGCCGACCGCCTCGACGCGGTGATCGCGGACCGGGCCGCCGCGGCCGGTTTCACGTTCGGTGACGTCCGGGACGCCTTCGCCGGCCATGGCGTCTGCGCGAGCGAGCCCTGGCTCAACCGGGTCAACCTGCTCGCCCTGACCGCGACCTATCACCCCAACGATGCCGGGTACGCCGGTGGTTACCTTCCGACGCTGGCCGCGATCACCGGATAGTCGATGCTCGGGTGCTTTGAGGCGTACCCATGCCTGGGTTTTATGAAGTGTCAGGACTTGCGGACGGTGAACGTGCTGTCCGCGGTGAACTCGCCGGTGTCGCTGGGTTCGTCGATGTAGAACTCGGTGCCGCGCCGGTGCAGCAGGTGGTCCGGATAGTTCTTCGAGGACAGCCGCACGGTCCCGGCGGGCTGTTCGTCCTGTGCGCAGAAGGTGGCGTCGGCCGTGAACAGGTCCGAGCCGTCGGTGTTGTCGAACCGCAGGCGGTAGTCGAAGTGGCGCAGGTACTTGCCGTTCTTGGCGCGGAACGAGAAGCAGTCGTCGTCGGCCAGGCCCTCGACCACGGTGAACACCGCCTCGTCGCCGACGACCGCGGCGAAGTCACCGTCGACACCCAGGTAACCGCCATCGATGCCGATCGTCCAGAAGCCGGCGCCGAACTTCTCGAGGGTGGGGCTCGGCGCCGCCTCCGTCACCGGTGATGTGGGTGCGATCGCGGCCGGCACGGCCGGCCCAGGATCGCCGGTGGGAGAACGCCCGAGCCAGAAGCCGCCCGCCACCACGACGACGATCGCGGCGACAGCCACCAGAGTGATCACGGCGGGGTGAAGGCCACGCCGGCTGGGCTTGCTGACGTCGACGCCACCCCGCCCGTAGACGGTGCTGGTGGGGCGTCGGTGATCGCGGCCGGGGTCAATCATTGATCTATTGTCCCTGGGCGCTGATCCGGGCCCGGCGGGAGCCCGGCAGGATGGGGTGCGTGATCGATGCTCCGCTGGCCGTGTTCGACGTGGATGGTGTGGTCGCCGACGTGCGGCACCGGCTACGGCACGTCGCGCGACGGCCCAAGAACTGGGCGGCGTTCTTCGCGGCCGCCGACCGCGACGCCCCGCTCCAGGCCGGGATCGACCTGGTCCACCACTACGCGGCCGATCATTACCTGGTCTGGCTGACCGGCCGTCCGGAGCGGCTGCGGCGGGTCACCCTGAGGTGGTTCGCCGAGCAGGGGCTTCCGGACGGCCGGCTGCTGATGCGGCCCGACGACGATCGGCGGCCGGCTCGTGAATACAAGAGCGGGCAGCTGCGCCGGCTGGCGAAAGAAGGCGTCATCGCGGTCGTCGTCGATGACGATCCGGCGGTCGTCAAGCGGTTGAAGGCGGACGGGTTGCCGGTGCGGCTGGCGGATTGGGTGCCGTATGAGCGTTCGCTGCGCGAGGCTCAGGAACGGGACGGCCGGACCTGATCTTTCTACAGCCGCGGGCTGACGTGGTAATGGCTGATCAAGCCGCCGGTGACCACCATCGTCAGGTTGACCTCGACCGGCGGGCGGCCGTCGGCGAAGCGGAACGTGGCTTCCACCCAGCCGAGCTCGACATCCTCGGCCAGCAGCCTCACCTCGTTGATCCGGTATTCCACTGTCAACCCGGCCGGTTGCCCGGCGTAGTAGTCCGCGACTCCCTGCCGCCCTGTCACATACGGCTTCAGGCCCTGGAAGATCGCGTCCTCGGTGAAGAGGGCGGCCACCTGCTGCGGTTTGCCGATGTTCTGCTGCCAGGCGTCGAGAACGCCTCGTAAAAAGCTCATCAGTGGCCCGCGCTCTGGCCGCCGTCGACGTGCAGGATCTCGCCGGTGACGAACGGCGCGTTCTGCAGGTAGACGATCGCGTCGGTCACGTCCGAGATCTCGCCCATCCGGCCCACCGGGTGCAGCGCGGACAGGAACTCGTGGGTCTCGGCCGGATGCATCGGCGTACGGATGATGCCGGGGGAGACCGCGTTGAATCGGATGCCGCGGCCGGCGTACTCGATCGCCAGTGACCTGGTGGCCGCGTTGAGACCGCCCTTGGTCAGCGAGGCGAGCGCCGACTGCAGGGCCGAGTTGGCGTGATCGACGAGGCTGGTGGTGATCGTGACGACGTGCCCGCCATCGCCGTGGGCCTGCATGGCCGTCACGGCCTGCTGGGTGATCGTGACGAACCCGCGCAGGTTGATGCCGGTGATCACGTCGAAGTCCGCACCGGTGTACTCGGTGAACGGCTTCGCGATGAAGATCCCCGCGTTGTTGACCAGCGTGTCGATCCGGCCGAACTCTTCCAGACCGGCGCTGATCACCCGCTCGGCGACCGCCGGGTCGGCGAGGTCACCCGCGACGGCGAGCACGCCCGGGTCGTCCGACGCGGTGATCGAACGGGAGGTGGCGACCACGTTCCAGCCGAGCTTGCGGTACGCGGTGACGGTGGCGGCGCCGATGCCCTGCGAGGCTCCGGTGACGACGGCGACTTTCGACATTTCCACTCCTAGGTCCGGTGTTGTGTCGCAAGCATCGGTCGCCGCTAAGTCATTGACACGTCCATCTTTCTACCTGCTGAGAGGCTGCGCCTATCACCCCTAAGCTGGGGCGATGGAGCTTCGCCAGCTGCGCTATTTCGTCGCCGTCGCCGAGGAGTTGAGCTTCGCCAAGGCAGCCGTGCGGCTGCGCATCGCCGGGCCCTCGCTGTCGCAGCAGATCAAAGCGCTCGAACGGGACCTGCGCGTGCAGCTTTTCGACCGGGATCGGCGCTCGGTCACGCTCACCGCGGACGGCGCCACGCTGCTGCCGCGCGCGGTCGCTCTGCTCGATCAGGCCGACCAGTTGAGGCGTACCGCACTCGGCCTGTCCGCCAACGAGACGGTACGCCTTGGGTACGTCAACTGGCGCCCCGCCGACCTCGAAGAACGCGCCGCCGGCATCGCCCAGCTGCTCGTCGACGCCTGGGTGCTGCCCTCCCACGCGCAAGCGGCCCGGGTCGCCGACCGCGGCCTCGACCTGGCGATCTGCTGGGCGCCGGCCGCCGACCTGGACAAGAGCGGCCTGCAAGCCCGGCTGCTCGGCGCCGACCGTCTCTACGCGGTCAGCGCCGGTTCCGCCGACGCTCCGGTGCGGGCCCGCGACACCGTCGTGCTGATCGACGCCGACGAGACCAGCTGGTCGTCCTGGAACACCTGGGCGGTGGCGATGGCCGCCGAGACCGGCGCACACGTCGTCCACGTCCCGGAAGGCGGCGTCACCGGCCCGGCGTTCTTCGACCATGTGCGCCGCCTCGGCCGCCCGGTCGTCAACAACCCGAAAAGCCAGACCACCCCGGTCCCGCCCGACCTGATCGCCCGCCCCATCGAATCCCCGAAACCGTACTGGACCTGGTCGCTGGTCACCCGCCGCGACGAACAACGCCCATCGGTACGCGCGGTCGCCGAAGCGCTGACCCGCTCGATCGGCCGCCTCTGCCTCGACGAGCCGGGCGTCTGGATCCCCGCCGAGGACCCGCACCGCTGAGGGTCAGTGCAGGTTCAGCCCGGTGAACAGACCGGTGGCTGCCGCCAGGATCACCAGTGCGATCTCGACGCCCAGGGCGCGGAAACGGTGCCGGCGCATGCGCAGGCGGCTGGTCGCGATGACGGCGTCGATCCGGTCCGGCGGCCAGGGGCCGAGCGCCGGCTCGATGTGTTGCATCTGCCAGCGCAGTTCGAGGATCACCCAGGCGTCGTCCACACGATGTAGACGCCGGTCACGGCACCCGGGGTTGCATCACGAGGATCCGGAAAACGAACAAAGATCGGTTAAACCGAGAAGTTCGACGGGTCGAGACAGATCGTCGAGGTCGGGCAGTGCGCGTGCGAACCCCGCGCGGCGAGGCTCTCGACGATGTCGGTCAACTCGCGGCCCGGGCACGGCTTCAGCAGCACCGCGCAGGCGCCGTGCTCGACAGCGCCGGTGTGCACGTTCCACGGGTACCCGGTGAGAACCACGATCGGGATCTCCGCCAGGTGCTCGTGCCCGCGAACCGCC
This sequence comes from Actinoplanes lutulentus, assembly GCF_003259845.1. GTDB lineage: Bacteria > Actinomycetota > Actinomycetes > Mycobacteriales > Micromonosporaceae > Actinoplanes > Actinoplanes lutulentus. Next base: position 249,464 of record NZ_QLMJ01000015.1, on the reverse strand, counting down.
CAGATCAACTCCCACCCGCCCATGCCCGGCATCCCGATGTCGGTGAGCAGCACCGCCGGTGGAGAGGCCACGATCGTCTCCAGCGCCGCGACGCCATCGGCGACCCAGGAGATCGGCATCGCCGTCTTCTGCAACATCAGGGCCAGGACGGCGGCTATGTCCTCGTCGTCTTCGGCAATAAGTAGATCGTTCATCGCAAGCTCCAGCGAGCACGGCGGTAAGGGTGGAACCGACCTAGCATGCGCCCTCCCGGACGGCGACAACCGCACTTCCCGCTGAGCCGCTCGGGAATTGGCAACTGTCATGCACCTGATCCGCGCTTCCCCGGGAGCGTCGTCGATCGTTACCGTCGTTGCAGGCAAGTCATGACCGGATGGGGGACAACGGCAGTGATCATTCTGCGGGCGAGCTTCGGGCGCGACGATCCGGTGTCGCCGCTGCGCCGCAGGGTGAAAGCGGTCCTCACCGAGCGGATCGACGCGGCCGCCGACGACGCGTGGATCGACGACGCGCTGGTCACGGTCAGCGAGCTGGTGCAGAACGTCGGCCAGCACACCGGCAGCGGCGGCGAGCTCACCGTGTCCGCGACCCCGGACGGCGTCCTGATCGAGGTCACCGACGCGGCCGCCACCCCACCACGCCTGCGTCAGCCGGACAGCCGCCACGCCGGCGGCCGGGGCCTGCTGCTGATCGACGCCATGTCACTCGCCTGGGGCACCCGCCACCGCGACGACAGCAAGACCGTGTGGGCCCTGATGCCCGCCCCGGTCCTGGCCGTGCAGTCCCGCTCGCCGCGGTGAGAACCCCGATGTCGCTCGCGCTTCGCGCGGCTGTCCCGCCTCACCCCATGCCTTCGGTACGCGGAAACGCGCCCGTCAGCGCGGGATGACGCCCGTTCGCCGGGCGTCATCCCGTGCTCGTCAATTGCGGTGTCGGAAGAGAATGCGTCCCCGGGTCAGGTCATAGGGGGTGAGCTCGACCAGCACCCGGTCGAACGGCATGACCCTGATGTAGTTCTTGCGCATCTTCCCGCTGATGTGCGCCAGAACGACATGCCCGTTCTGGAGTTCCACCCGGAAATTGGCGTTGCGCAGGCACTCGATCACGGTGCCTTCGAGCTGGATGGAGCCCTCGGCATTCGTCATCGCAGCACCAGTTCCAGGTTGCTTCCGGCACGGCGGCCGCCGATGCCTTCGAAAAGGGCGAGTGCCGCCTGATTGGACTGGTTCACTTCGGCGGATGCCGTGGTGACGCCGCGCCGGTGAGCCGCGCCGAGCACGCCGGTCAGCAGTGCCCGGGCGATTCCGCGGCGGCGATGCGAGGCGCGGACCGCGATCAGGCCGATGCGTGGCTGCCGGGGCAGGGGAATGACCCGGACCAGGCCCACATATTCACCCGCGTGAACGGCGACGGCGTATCGCGACGGGTCCAGCACGGACATCACCTCGGCCGGCATGTTGTGCCACCCGATTGTTGCCTCGACCTCGTCACGAATGACGTGGTCGAGCTCTCGTAGCGGTTCGATATCGGGTTTGCCGACGGCCAGAACGGTTACGCCGGGTGGCGTCGAGCCGCTCTGATCGGTGGGCACCACGTACTCCCACTCGCGCCGCCGCGGACCGAAACCGAATCCCTCCCACCGCGACAACAGGTCGAGGTCCTGCTCGTCGACGACGGTGTAGAGCGGCTTCGGCAGATTCGCCAGCATGGCGCCGGCGATCTGGTCGAAAACGGTGTCGTGCCAGGCGTCGATGCTGACGAAACTGCGTCCGTCCGGCCGCCGCGAAACCTCGCCGCGACCGACCACCTGGTCGTCGCCGAGCGCGTGCCAATGCCGTTCTGAAACTTGCGTGATGACTGATGTCATGAGGTGTCGCCTTTCAGGAAATGTGCTCCCGGGCGACACCTATGTCAGTCGCCGAACCGTGACGACGGGGGGAGCACCCACATCGGTACAACGTTCACGGTGCTCACCTCCTCGACGACTGCCACGGCCGACGGCACGTTATCTTCGCCCGCGCCGCCGTGTCCAACGATTTATGCGACCAGGCCTTTCGCCAGCATGGATCGGGCGGCGTCAAGGAGCGCGTCGTCGACCGGGCGCGGCGTCCAGCCCAGAATCCGGCCGGCCTTGGCGTTCGACGTCTTCTTGACGTAACCCAGATCCGGAACCAGCGCCCGGAACTCCGGTTTGAAAAGGGCGCCGAGCCGCACGACAAGGTGCGGAATGCCGCGGGCCGGCACCTTTCCGGCCGCCGCGCCGAGATGGTTTTTCAGCAGCTCACCGACCTTTTTCAGCGCGATCGCCGGCCCGTTGGAGATGAGGAATCGCTGACCGGCCGCACCCGGCGTGACCATGGCGAGAATGTGCGCCGCGGCGACGTCCCGCACGTCGACGAATGGGATGTACATATCTGGAAAACCAGGCATACCGCCGCTGAGTATCCGCTGCACGACATGATTCGCCCCGGAGACGCCCCGCCCCATCACCGGCCCGACCACCGCGACCGGGCAGAGAACCACAAGATCCATTCCTCCGCCTTCGGCGTCGATGAAATCCCAGGCGTCACGCTCCGCGAGCGTCTTGCTTCGTGCGTACGCGTCAACGCCCGGCCCATCCAGTACGGTCCAGTCGTCCTCGGTGAACGCCCGGTCCCGATGCGGATGACCCCAGCTGATCGCATGAAACGCCGACGTCAGCACCACCCGCTCGACACCGGCGGCCCGCGCGGCCCGCAACACCCGCATCGTCCCCGCCCGAGCCGGCACGATGACCGCGTCCTCGTCCTCGACATGTCCCGGATGCACCGGCGAAGCCACGTGCAGCACGTAATCACAGCCCGCGACCGCCTCGGCCCACCCGGCGTCGCCGAGCAGATCCGCGGCCGCGAAACTCAGCGCCTCGCCGTGAACCATCCCGGCCTCCGCCAGAACGGCACGCACCGCATTCTCACGCTGCAGCGACCGTACGGTCGTACGCACCTGAAAGCCCTGTTCGAGCAGCTGGACGATGATGTGCCCGGCGATGAACCCGGAGCCACCGGTGACAAGTACACGCTTCTGAGCCATGCCGGGAACTGTCCGCCCGCGACACCGCCCGAGGTAGAGCCCCCATCAGCCGGGGGCCTGACAGGACCCCCTCACCGGGACGGGCACGCGCTTACGGTGGAACGCATGACCGGGGAATCGAATCTGCTGGGCGCGTTCCTGCGCTCCCGCCGTGAGCTCGTCAGCCCCGAGCAGGCGGGTGTTCCGGTGACGGGCGTACGGCGGGTGCCGGGCCTGCGCCGCGAAGAGGTCGCGATGCTGGCCGGCATCAGCGCCGACTACTACCTGCGTCTGGAACGAGGCCGCGACCGCAGCCCGTCGGTGCAGGTCCTGGAGTCGCTGGCCCGGGTGTTGCACCTGGACGATACGGCCCGGGACTACCTGCTGAAACTAGCCGGCGACAAGCCCAGGAAGCGCCGTCCCCGCCGCGAGGTGGTGCCACCGAGCACCGCCCAGTTCGTGGCAATGCTTCCGTTCCCCGCGTTCGTGGAGGGCCGCTACCTGGACGTCCTGGTGGCGAACCCCTTGGCCACGGCCCTTTCACCACGCCTGTCCGCCGGAGGAAACCGGCTGCGCGACGTGTTCCTGGACCCCGGCGAACAGGCCATGTGGCCCGACTGGGAGTCAGCGGCGGCGGCGCTGGTCGCTTCGTTCCGCCAAGCGGTGGGCACCGACACGGACGACCCGCGCGTCATCGAACTGGTCGGCGAACTCTCGCTGTCGAGCCCCCTGTTCCGCCGGCTGTGGGCCCGCCACGACGTCCGCCCCCGGGTGGGCGCGATGGTCGTCCCGTTCCTGCACCCGCAGGTGGGCGAACTACGCCTGAACCGCGAGAAACTCCTGATCAGCGGCACCGACGGGATCATGCTCGTGGTCTACCACCCCGACCCCGCCAGCACCGGCGCCGACAAGCTCTCCCTGCTGGCCTCAGCGACCCTGCCCACAACGCGGTCGGAGCCCCACGCCACACCGGGCCCACCGCCGCCGCCGTCACCCGCGCGAATCTTGAGCGATTCCTGACCCCAAGCGGTAGAAAATCGCTCAAGATCGCGGAGGCGAGGCGCCAGCGCTGGCTCAGGCGACGGCTCGGGCTCCGATGCCGAGGCCTACGACGACTACCAGGGCCGCGGTGGCGGTCGGTGCGGTGGCGGCGACCCGCCTGCTGAGCCGGGAGAGCCGGTCGCCCACGCGCCCGGCCCGGCCGCCGTCGGTGATCATGCGGGCCAGGCGGTTCTGGGCGACGACCAGCAGCAGCCCGACCGCGGTCAGCGTCGCGGCCATACCGAGGCCGTAAGCGATCACCAGCGCCACCCCGAGCCCCGCGCGACCGAGACCGATCGCACCGAGCAGCACCACCAGCGCCGACGGGCTGGGCACCAACCCACCGGCCAGCCCGATCCCGGCCAGATCAAGCCGCCGCCACACGCGACCCCTCGAACCGTGCGAGTGCCCCGGCCCGTGCGAATGATGCGGCCCATGTGAATGGCTGTGTGAGTGTCCGTGCGGACCGTGGCTTCGGCGGGCGGCTACCAGCATCCCCACCCCTACCAGCACCACCAGCACCCCACTCACCACACCGAGCGTGCTCAGCACCCGCTCACCGGCCAGCGCCGTCGACGTGCTCAGCACCAACCCGAGCGCCAGCACCCCCGCCGTGTGCGCGAGCGTCACCGTCGCCCCTACCGTCACCGCATCCCGGATCCGCCCGCGCCGACCGGCGAAATAGGCGGCCATCACGGTCTTCCCGTGCCCTGGCAGGACCGCGTGCCCCGCACCGAGCAGCAGCGCCAGCAGGAATGCCAGCCCGACCACCGCCGGCGCCAGCCGCCCACCGACCACCTCCTGCACCCGACTCTGCGCGTCACCCAGCCACCCCGGCCCGCTCACCCGCGTCACCGCGTCGCCCGCACCCGCCGCGCCGGACGAGCCCACCGCGGAAAAATCCGTCCCGCTTGTCGTGATGGTTGCGCTACGCACATCCAGGGCTGAGGAGAGCAAATCCCTTGGGTACGCCCGGAGCACCCCACTGACACTCTCGGACGGCAGTCCCGAACCGGTGAGACCCACGTGGTCCCCGGCAGCCGTCATCTCCCGCCAGCCGATCCGGTCGGTGCGATAGCCGTTGTCGACCCGCACGGTGGCCGGCGCCGCCAACCCCGCCGGGGCGCTCAGCCGGCAGCTCAGCCTGCTGGTGTTCAGGCCGCCGGCTCCAGGAGTCAACGCGAAGGCGGGTGACGAGACCGTCCACGTCAGGCGCTGCCCGTTCACCGTGACCGTGAACCGAGCGGCCACCCGGGCGCATTCAGCCTCCGGGTCCGAAGCCCGGTCCTGCAAGGTCGGGATCTCGGCGGCGTCGACCACCACGGACACGTCGACGCGGTCCGGGTGCAGGGTCAGGCCGGCGTATTGATTGACCGAGAAGTTGCCGAGCGGGTGGGCCTGTGCCGGTGACGCCGGCCAGGCCAGCAGGCCCGCGGCGGTCGCGCCTGCCACGATCACGCCCTGCTTGATCATCGGATGCCTCCGGTGCTGGTCAGGCCGGACAGGGCGCGGCGGGCGGTGGGTGCGTCCACCGGGGAGAAGTGCGGGTTGGTGCTCAGCGCACGCGCGATCTCGGTACGCGCGGCGGCCCGCTGCCCGAGGCTGAGCTGGATCATGCCGAGGTGGTACGCGTAGCTGGCCGGGTGTGCGCCGCCGGCCACGGCCCGACGGGCGTACGACAGGGCTTCGGCGTCCCGGCCCGCCGCGTGCAGTGACCAGGCGAGGGTGTCCGCGACGTCGGGGTGTTTGCGGCGGGACCACTCGGCGCGGGCGGCGGCCACCGCGTCGGCGGGGCGGTTCCGGGCGAGGGCCAGCGCCGCGGTGACCAGGCCGTCGGTGCCGCCGTTCGCGGTGAACAGCCTCTCCGTCACAGCGGCCAGCTCCAGCTGCGCGTCGGCCTCGGCGCCGCGGCCGGCGAGGCGCAGCAGGTCCGCGTATTCGAGCAGCGTTGCCGTCGCGGGCAGGCGGGCGGTGAGAGCGCCGTAGTCGGCGATGGCCCCAGCCAGGTCACCCCGCGCCGCCTTGACCCGAGCCATCCCGTGCAGCGCACCGGATGCCGCCGGCCCCACGGCCTGCGGCGTGCCGCTCCCGGCCTGCTGAGCGCCGGCTTCGGGCTGGGTGCTGGGTGTGGCCGCGCTGGCGGCTATCGCTGCTGTGTATTCGGCTGTGGCGGTGTCCAGGTCACCTCGGCCGAAGGCCAGGTCGCCCAGCTGGGTGCGGCAGAAGGCGATGTCGTGCGGGTCGACCGCGCCGGCCAGGGCCAGGCGCATCAGGTCGGTGGCCTCGGTGAGCAGCCCACGCAGCTCCAGGTCGTAGGAGGCGCGGGTGAAGGCGGCCATCCCCGGGCGCAGGTCGAGCATGCGTTGCACGGCGGCCGTCGCGCCGGGTGCGTCGCCGAGCTGGGTCAGGGCGTCGGCCCTTACCGCGTACCCCAGGGGATTGAAGGTGTTGATCTTGATGGCCTGGGCGGCGAGGTCGCGGGCCAGGGGGAAGTCGTGGCGGGCGTTGGCCAGGGCGCCCAGGACGATCAGGGCGTCGCTGTTGCCGTCGCGGCGCAGGGAGAGGGACGTGCGGGCGGCCTGTTCGGCCTTGGGGTAGAGGGCCGGGTCGGCGGTGATGCGGGCCTGCTCCAGGTATGCGGAGCCGAGCGCTGCCCACGCCGGCCAGTCGCCGGGTACGTCGGCGAGTCGCTGCTGGGCGCGGGCGATCCGGTCGGTCACGGAGTCGGTGGGCGGTGCGGCCGATTGCGCGGCGGGGAGGGTGGGACGCGGCCGGATCAGCACGGCCGCGACAGTGAGCAGGGTGGCCGCTAGTGCGGCGGCCAGTCCCAGGCGGACAAGGACTCGTCGCATGGATGGCTCCTGGGGGAGAGGCGGGCGGCCGCGCCGGCTGGCACAGCCGCCCGGAAACGCGGTCAGAAACGGAGGGTCGGGTCGTTGTCGGGGAAGGGCCGGCGGGGCGTCTGTGCGCGCCGCCACCGCAGGAGCAGGAAGACGCCGGCCGCGACGATGAGGATCGCGATGCCGGAAGCGCCGGTCGCGTAGGCGACGGGCACGGTGACCTGGGTGCCTTCCGGAGCGGCAGCGGTGTCCGCCGCGGTGTCGACAGGTGTGTTGCCGGTGACGCCGTCGACCGCACCGACCGGACCGGCGGCGCCGGCGTCGCCGGCCGACGGGCTCGGCTGGGCCGCGGCGGGCTGCTGACCACGGGCTTTGTTCACCGCGACGCCGTTGGGCAGCGCCACATAGGGGAACGTCGCGGCGAAGTCCTGGTCGTTGGTGTCGACGCCGTCGCCGGCGGCCAGGGCGTCGACCAGCTTGCCGGTCTGTGCCGCGCCGACCAGGGCCTGCAGTTCGATGTCGAGGACGTCGTCGGTGAGCCGCCGCCCGTTCGGGAAGCCCTGCAGGTCGCCGGCGAGCACACCGAGGCGATTGGGCTGCCCGGCCACCGGTACCGACAGGTTCAGCCGCAGCTCCTCGGCCGGTACGAAGCGGGACGCCTTCACGTCCTTGTTGTTGAGCTGGGAGTTCAGATCGGCCTTGATCGGGCCGTCGCCCTTCGTGGTGATGCCGGTCAGGAAGATCTCGGCCAGATCGTTGCGGGGTGTCTTCGGCGCCGGGATCTTGTAGATCGACTCGATGAGCTTCGGCACCTCGGGTTCGAGAACCCGCTTGACCAGCGCCGGCGTCTTGGCGTCCTGGCGGGGCGGGCTGGCGTTGAAGGCGTCCTTCAGCCCCGCCGGGACGATCACCTCGTTGATCAGCGGGTTGCCGAGACGGGAGACCTGGACCTTGCCGCCGCTGCCGGACGTCGAGCCGCTGATGCGTACCCGGTCGCGTTCGGTTGTGGTCCAGACGCCGATGACCGGGTTGCGGCCGGCGTCGCCCTTGAGCGCCACGTCGTTGAACGGCACCTGCAGGGCGATCGTGTTCACGTTGTAGCCGGCGACGGTGTCGTTCCCGGAGTCCGAGAGGTCACCGCCGTACAGCAGGTTGAAGACCTGAAGGTCCAGGAAGAACGGGTCGTCGGCCTGGCCGGCGAAGACGTTCCAGCCGCCCGGCAGTGTCTTGGTGGCCTGGTCACGCAGGGTCTGGTAATCCGGCATGGACGCCGTGCCGACCCGCGACGGCGCGACCGGTGCGTCCTGCACCCGGGTCTTGAAGGGCGCGCCGCCGAACGAGGACTCCAGGCTGTACGTCTGCTTGAACAGCAGGTTCTCGTCGTCGAGCGAGGTGACCGGGCCGTTGTTGTAGAGGAACGTGTTGTTGCCCCGCTTGTCGATGTTCCGGAACTTCCACCGGAACTCGGCGTCGGGTCGCGCGTCACCGTCGCTGTCGACCTTGATGTGGTACGTCGCGTCGGTGGCGAACGGGTAGAAGTTGGGACCGCCGTTCGGTTCGGAGAACGGCTGCCAGTTGGCGACGAAGGTGACGTATCCGGGGCGGTCCGGGCTGACGAACGCGTACAGGTCGGTGTTGTCGACCGCCGGGTCCGCGGCGATCAGGGGCGCTTCGCGGTGGCTGGACGCGGTCGCGGTCACCGGCCCGAGGGTGTACACCGAGCCGGCGAGCAGAGCGCCGATGCCGAGCGCCGCCAAGGCGCGCTGGCGGCGGGTTCTGGGACGCATGGTGGATCCTTCCGTGCCGAGGAATGACTCTCGGCACGGAATTCGCAAGGATCATCGACCTGGATGGGTGTCTGTCACATCCACGACGCTGAGCAGTCCGTGGGCGCGGCGGCGCCGAATCACCTGGTTCAGCGCCAGCCGGCCGCGGTGGAGTCGGGGGCGGTCAGGTCGGCGGCCATCCGGGCGATGAGCTGGCTGACCCGGGTGTCGCGGTCGTGGGCGGCGTGTTCCAGGCTGACGGTCCGTGCGGCGGCGGCATCACCGGCGCGGATGGCGTCCAGCAGCGCGGCGTGCTCGGCGAAGCTGGGTCCGAAGTCGCGGGCGCCGCCCGGGGTGTTCCACGGCGCGGAGACCTTCACCTGCGCCTCGATCGTGCGCAGCAGCGTGGTGATGGTCCGGTTGTGCGCGGCGTTGCGGACGGCGTCGTGGAAGTGGTTGAACAGCCGCCGCACCTCGGCCGGGTCGTCGGTGGCCTGCGAGCGGTCGTGCAGGTCCTGCAGCCGGGCCAGGTCGATCGGGGTGGCGCGGGTGGCCGCGGCGTACGCGGCCGAGGACTCCAGGATGGCCCGGGTCTCGAAGATCTCCAGGATCTCCTCGTCGCCGCGGCGGCGGATCTCGAACCCGCGCCGGCCGGAGACCAGCAGCCCGTCCTGTTCGAGCAGCGCGAGCGCCTCCCGAACCGGGGTGCGGGAGACCGCGAACTCCTCGCTGAGCGTCTGCGGGATGAGCGGATCGCCGGCGGCATAGTGGCCGTGCGTGAGCCGTTCGAGCAGCGTGCGGTACACCGTGTCGCGGGCGTTCACCGTCATCGGCCCATGCTAAGCGGGCGGCTCGGGTCGGCCCGCCACTGCGTGAGCGAGCCGTCGTAGAGCCGCGGCCGGGGCAGTCCGGCGGCGTCCAGGGCCAGGATCAGCCCGGCCGCGTTGATGCCGCCGCCGCAGTAGACGATCGCGTCCGAGCCGAGCGCGGCGCCCCTCTCCCGAGTGGCATCGAGGTCGATCGTTCCGTCGGCGCGGAGCAGCTCGGCATAGGGGAGGCTTCCGCTGCCGGGAATATGACCGGCTTCGTAGACCTCACGGCGGAGAGCACAGACAAGCTGCCCGGGATACTCCTGGCGGGACGTCACAAGGACCTCGGAAAGGTCGGCGGTGACCGGCCCCGGCTCGTGCAGGGTCAGCGTCCCGGTCGCGGCCGGAGCCGACGGATGTCCGCTTTCGACCGGGAGACCGGAGGCGATCCACAACGCCAGCCCACCGTCCAGCACGCTCACCGATGGGTGGCCGTGAATGGTCAGCAGCCACCACACCCGGGCGGCCCACGCGCCACCGTTGCGGTCGTACACGACCACGGGGGCGTTATCGCGTACCCCTGCGCTCTGGGCTGTCTCGCGCAGGTGCGCGAGTGACGGCAGTGAGAAGGGGTGGGCAGCGGCCGGGTCGGAGAATCCGGTGAAGAGGTCCGCGAAGCGGGCGCCGGGAATGTGCGCTTCGGCAAAAGCGTCACTGCCAGGAGCAAAACCGCCTTGGGTACGGTCGATGGACGCGTCCAGCAGCACGATGTCGTCGCGGTGCTCGCGCAGCCACGCGGGGCTGACCAGCGGAGTCGTCATGATCGGCGAGCTTTCCACTCGCCGCGGGCCGGGCGGGGGAGGCCGAGGTTGTCCCGCAGCGTCGAACCCTCGTAGGACGTGCGGAAGAGGCCTCGGCGCTGGAGTTCCGGGACGACCTCGGCGACGAAGTCCTCGAACGCGGCCGGCACGTGGGTGGCCTGGATGACGAAACCGTCGGCGGCACCGGCGTCGACCCACTGCTGGATCGTGTCGGCGATGTCGGCTGCCGAGCCGATCAGGCTGCCCTCGGTGCGGGCGCCGTACCAGCGGCCGATCTGCGCGACGGTCAGCTTCTCCCGCTCGGCGAACTCGACGACCTCGCGGTAGTGGCCCTCGACGCCGACCTCGTCGAGGGTGGGCAGCGGACCGTCCGGGTCGTATTTCGTGAGGTCCACGTTGACGTGGTACGCCAGGCGGGACAGTCCGGCCTCGACCGAGACCAGGTCGGCGAAGGCCTCGTGCCTGGCGAGCGCGTCCTGCACGTCGCGGCCGATCACCGGGGTGGCGGCCGGCAGGATCACCAGGTTGTCCGGGTCGCGGCCGTGCGCGGCGGCGCGTGCCTTCACGTCGGTGTAGAACGCGACGGCCGACTCCAGGGACTCGTGACTGCAGAAGATCACGTCGGCCCAGCGGGCGGCGAAATCCCGGCCCGGCTCGCTGGCGCCGGCCTGGATGATCACCGGGTATCCCTGCGGCGGCCGGGGCACGCTGAGCGGGCCCTGCACCCGGAAGTGGTCGCCGTCGTGGTCGATCGCCTCGACCGACTCGGGGCGGCCGAAGACACCGGACTCCCGGTCGGCGACGATCGCGTCGTCCGCCCAGCTGTCCCAGAGCCGGGTGGTGACCTCGAGGAACTCCTCGGCCCGGGCGTACCGCTGCGGGCGTGGCGGCAGTTTCGGCTGGCCGAAGTTCTGCGCCTCGGCGTCCTGGAAGCTGGTCACCACGTTCCAGCCGGAGCGGCCACCGGTGAGGTGGTCGATCGTGGCGAACTCGCGGGCCACGTTGTACGGCTCGTGATAGCCGGTCGACACGGTCGCGGCCACCCCGAGATGGGTGGTGACCGCGGCCATCAGCGAGATGACCGGTACCGGGTCGAGCCGTGGTGTGCCCGAACCCCACTTCACCGCCGGGGCGAAGGAACCGCCGAGGCTGCGCGGGACCGCGAGGGCGTCCGGCACGAACGCGAAGTCGAACAGGCCCTGCTCCAGGACCTGGGCGATGCGCACGTAGTGGGCGGCGGTGAGGAACCGCGGGGAGGCGTCGGGATGCCGCCAGCCCGCGGTGCCCTGGACGCCGGCGTTGAGGAAGGCGCCGAGGTGGATCATCAGTTGCTTTCGTCGGTGTCATTCAGCAGGGACAACTCGTCTACCAGGGCCACCGCGAACGCGCCGGTTCCCTTCGTCCGGGCGCCGGCCCGCTCGGCGGCCTCGGCGTAGGCGGCGTGCGCCACGACCGCGCCCTGCAACGCGTCACCGGTGGCGAAGACCGCGGCGGCGGTCAGCGAGCCGAGCGCACACCCCGCGCCGGTCACCCTGGTCAGGCGTACGTCACCGCCGGGGACCTCGACGGTACGGTGACCGTCCGAGATGTAGTCGACCGGTCCGCTGACCGCCACGACAGCGCCGATCCGGGCGGCGAAATCGGAGACGGCGGCGACCGCGTCGGCCGAGTTGACGGTCGTCTCGACGCCCTTGCCGGTGGCCTCGCCACCCGCGAGGGCGATCAGTTCGCTGGCGTTGCCCCGGATCACGGCGGGACGGAACTCCAGCAGCGAACGCACGAAGTCGTCGTACGCGGCCGCGCCGGCGCCGACGGCTACCGGGTCGAGGACCCACGGTGTGCCCGCCTCATGGGCGGTGCGTGCCACGGTCCGCAGTGATTCCTCGTCGCTGCTCATCAGCGAGGCCGTGTTGATCCAGACCGCGCTCGCGCCGGCCGGGAACGTGGTGGTCCAGTCCGACGCGGCGCCGATCGCGGGTCCGGCGCCGGCGGCGAGCAGGACGTTGGCGCTGAGGTTGGCCGCGATGTAGTTCGTCAGCCCGTACACGAAGGGGCCGGTCTCGGCGATCCGCGCGTATCCCTCGCGAACGGCCGGGTCCTTCCAGGTTGCCACTGTCATCGTCATCGCTCCGCTTGATCGGGGTACCTCGTCGGTCTGCATACTGCTGCATACAACCGGAGCGAGACTACGCCTGGCGGGTGTTTTTGCTGATGACAGAGATCTCATTCCTATCTTTCCTTGCTGGGAGATAGGATATGCGGCTCCTGGCTCAGTGGCGTTGCCATTGGAGCATGGCGGCGGTGGCGTCGTCGCGTAATTCGCCGTCCTCGTAAGAGACGATCGTCTGGATCAGGCGGCGCATCGTTTCCGGGGCGGGATTGCCGTGGCTCAGGGCGTCCAGCATGAACGCGCCCAGCCGGTCGGCGCCGAACAGCTCGCCGGACGCGTCGCGTGCCTCGGTGATGCCGTCGGTGTACAGGACCAGCGAGTCACCGGGTTCGAGCTGCTGCGCCACCACCTGCGGGCGCCGGGTGACCATGTGGCCGAGGCCGAGCGGCAGTGCGTTCGGGGTGGGCAGCGAGGGCAGGACCCGGCCGTCGCGCAGGAAGAGCTCGGCGGGGTGCCCGGCGCTGATCCGCCGATAGACGCCGGTCGCGATGTCCAGCTCGGCAACGAGCGCGGTGACGAACGCGCCCGGGTACTGCGCGCGGATCCACTTGTCGATCGACCGGCAGGTGTCGACCAGCGACAGCCCGGACCGGCGGGCGTTGCGGTACGTGTTCAGCGTCAGCGTGGTCAGCGCACTCGCACTGATCCCGTGGCCGACCGTGTCGAAGAGCGCGACGTGCAGGGTGTCGCCGTTCGCCGCGTAGTCGAACGCGTCGCCGCCGACGTCGTAACAGGGTTCGAGGACGGCGGTGACCATCGTTCCGTCGACAGCGAACGTCAGCGGCGGCAGCTGGTTCCAGATGATCTCCGCGGCGAGCTGCATCGGCATCCGCCGCCGGGTGTGCTCGACCGCGTCACCGTAGAAGCGCCGGCTCGCGATCAGCTCGGCGACCAGGGCGGCGATCACTTCGAGGTCGTGCCGGGCCTCGTCCGTCGGGGGTGTTTTCAGCTCGAATTCGAGGACGCCGAGCCGTTCGGCGCCGTGCAGCAGCGGCAGCCACAGGAAACCGGCGTCCCACTGGTGCCGCGCGGTGGTGAAGGCCTGTCCGGCGAGGCTGCCCTCCACCGGCAGTGAGGTCGTTGTTCCGCGGAACGGGTGCAGCGCGAGCTGTCCGTAATCGATCAGCAGCACGGTGATGGCCTGCGCGTCCAGCAGGGGCGCGGCATTGGCGAGCACCTGCGGCAGGTCCTCAGCCCGGCCACGGTGCCGCAGGTCCATCAGCCGCCGGACGGCCTCCATCGATGCGAGCACCAGACCTACCTACCCACTTGACGACCACGGACAACAGCAGAACCAGTCCGACGATGCTCAACGGGCGCGGTCCCCAGTACATGTAAGGATCCCACGGGATGGCGGGCATGACGTCGGCGCCGTTGAACGCCTGGAATCCGATCACCATGGTGGAGAGGATTCCCGCGGGCGCCGACAATCCGAGGCCCCAGCGGCCGAGCGTGGTGGCACCGGCGCGCCTGCCGACAGCGAAACCCCAACCCGCGCCGGCCAGCCAGGCCGCGGAGGTCACCCATACGACCACTTCAGGGGTACGCCGATAGACGCTGATCTCGATCGTCTCATCGTCGGCGTAAAGACGGGTCATCCACAGCGTCCAGTCCGTCGCGAAGGCCTGCACATCGCCGTCGGGAAGGCGGGTGATGTTCTCCCAGCCCCACTGGGCCAGCACCGGGTCCGCCTCGGGGAACGCGGCGTGTGCCTCGATGATCAGCTGCCCGGCGTAGTAGTCGTCGCCGCCGAAGAAGGCGAACCCGAACCTCTCCTCCTGCACCGACCGTTCCTCGTACTCGGCGATCTGCGGGATCAGGGTGATCTCCACGTCGCGGGCGTCCGGGATCAGCGCCCTGGTGAACGCCTCGCCCCATGCCTTGTCCGGCAGCGCGGGCGCGGTCCGGTGCCAGGCGATCAGCGCGGCCGCCGACCCGAGCCAGGCGCCGGCGATGACCGCCATGAGGCATCCGCAGAGAAGATCGAGCAGTCGTCTCGGCACCGTGGAATCTCCCGCCCCCGTCGAAGTGCAAGATCATATGGGCGGGCCGCGTACGCTCGCGGCGGGGGAGATCGCGGGGGAGGAGACGCCGAGAGTGCGACTGGAGCAGCTGGAGTACCTGATGGCGGTCATCCAGCACGGATCGCTGCGCCGGGCCGGGGAGCAGCTGCACGTGTCGCAGTCGGCGCTCAGCGAGGCGATCAGCACCCTCGAACGGGAACTCGGCGTGCCGCTGCTGGAACGGCACCGGTCCGGGGCGCGGGTGAGCGTGGCCGGCCGTGACCTGCTGCCGATCGTCGCGGAGATCCTCGCCGGGGTCGTACGGCTCAAGACGGCCGCCGGTGATCGCAGCCGGACCATCCGGGTCGGTACCGTCAACGCCGGGACGTCCGCGCTGATGGTGCCCGCGGTCCGCGAGTTCGGCGCCGGGCATCCGAGCACCACCGTCGACGTCGCCACCATGTTCCAGGTCGACATCCAGGACAGCCTCCTGGAAGGCCGGCTCGACGTCGGGCTGATCAACGTGTTCCCCGGTGACGACATCCCGGCGGCCCTGCACCGGACGGCGCTGCTGAACGGTGTGCCTGTGGTCTGCTGCCGCACCGACGACCCGCTCGCCGCGCAGCAGAGCGTCAGCGTGGCCGACCTGCGGCAGCGTCCGTTCGTGGCGATGCGTCCCGGGTATCTGATGCACCGGCTCACCCAGCGGCTGTTCGGGGACGCGCCGCCGCCGGACACGTTCTCCGCCGACGGCGCCGAGATGGGCAAGAGCCTGGTCGCCAGCGGCAGCGGCCCGACGATCCTGCCGGATTACAGCATCGTGGGCGATCCGCTGCACGCCGCCGGGCTGATCACCGTGCGTCCGCTGGCCGAGGAGGTGCCGCCGGTGCTGATGCTGATGCTGCGGCGGCGCTATGACCGGGTGCCGCCGGCCATCGCGGACTTCGAGCAGACGATCCAGCGCCTGGCCGCCGGGGAACCCGAAGCCGATGAGCGATCGGCCTGACCGGGCGGGCGTTCGGCACACCCGTACATAGAAGGTCTTGTTTTTCTCTTTAAAGCCTAGAGACTCTATAGGCATTAGAGAGAAAGGGGCCGCATGAGATTCCACTGGTTCCTGCCGACAAACGGCGGTGACGGCCGGCACGTGGTCGGCGGCGGTCACGGCCTGGCTCCCGGCAGTTCCGGGCGGCCCGCCGACGTGGCCTACCTGACCCAGGTCGCCCGCGCCGCGGAGGACAACGGCTTCACCGCCGCGCTCACCCCGACCGGCGCCTGGTGCGAGGACGCCTGGCTCAGCACCGCGATGCTCAGCCAGACCACCGACCGGCTGAAGTTCCTGGTCGCGTTCCGTCCCGGCGTGGTCTCGCCGTTCCTTGCCGCGCAGATGGCCGGCACCTTCCAGAACATGTCCGGCGGCCGCCTGCTGCTCAACGTCGTGACCGGCGGGGAGAGCCACGAGCAGCGGATGTACGGCGACTACCTGGACAAGGACGCCCGATACCGGCGCTGTGACGAGTTCCTGGAGATCGTCCGGCGGCTGTGGACGGGGGAGACCGTCGACTTTGCGGGCGAGTTCCTGTCCGTCGACGCGGCCTCGCTCGGGCAGATCCCGGACCCGGTCCCGGACATCTACTTCGGCGGATCGTCGCCGGCCGCCGGGATCGTCGCCGCCAAGCACGCCGACGTCTATCTGACCTGGGGTGAGCCGCCGGACGCGGTGGCCAGGAAGATCGCCTGGATCCGGGAGCTGGCCGCTTCCGAGAAGCGGGACCGGCCGATCCGCTTCGGCATCCGGATGCACACCATCACCCGGGACACCGCCGAGGAGGCCTGGGCAGAAGCGGACAGGCTGCTCGCCGGGATCCCGCCGGAGACCATCGCGACCGTGCAGAAAGGCCTGCGCCTCAGCGAGTCCGAGGGGCAGAAGCGGATGATCGCGTTGCACAACGGCTCGACCAGCGACCTGGAGATCTATCCGAACGTCTGGGCCGGCGTCGGCCTGGTCCGCGGCGGCGCCGGCACCGCGCTGGTCGGCAGCCACGAGCAGGTCGCCGACCGGATCGCCGAATACGCGGCGCTCGGCATCGAGGAGTTCGTGCTCTCGGCGTACCCGCACCTGGAGGGCGCGTACTGGTTCGGCGAGGGTGTCCTGCCGATCCTCGCCGAGCGCGGGTTGTGGAAGGACGAGCGGCCACGCCGGCGCACCAGCGCCCGGGTGCCGTTCGCTGCCGCGGGCACCCGATGAGGACCAACCAGGACCTCGACCCGATCCGGCTGCGGCAGGCGTTCGGCGTCTTCCCCAGCGGTGTGGTCGCCGTCGCCGCGGATGTCGACGGCGTCCTGGTCGGGCTGGCCGCCAGCTCGTTCACCTCGGTCAGCCTGGACCCGCCGCTGGTGTCGGTCTCCATCGCGAACACCTCGAAGACCTGGCCCGACCTGCGCCGGGCCAACCATCTCGGCGTGACGATCATGGCGGCGCACCACGACGTGATGTGCCGGCAGCTGGCCGGGCCGGTCGAACACCGCTTCGACGGCGTCACCGCGTCGGTCACCGAGACCGGCGCGGTCACCGTCGACGACGGGCTCGCCAGCTTCGACTGCACGATCTACCGCGAGGTCGAGGCCGGCGACCACACCATCGTGCTGCTGCGGTTGCATGCCGTGCGGCACAGCACCGATCAGACCGGCGGTCCGCTGGTCTTTCACCGATCCGGATTCGGGCGTCTGTTTCCGTACAGTTGAAAGGGTCGTGAAATGCCGACAACCCGGCGCGGTCTTCTGATCGGCACCCTGGGTGCCGCCTTTCTCGCCGGCTGCGGCGACTCCGCCTCCTCGACCGGCGCGAGCTCCGGCGAGCCCGGCAAGCTGCGCATCGGTTACCAGCGCTTCGGCGGTCTGAGCCTGTCCAAGGTGCGCGGCGACGCGCCGGACGCGGAGTGGTCGCTCTTCGAGAGCGGCCCGGCGCTGACCGAGGCGCTCAAGGCCGGCGCGATCGATATCGGACAAACCGGCGAGGCTCCGCCTATCTTTGCCGCCGCCGGCAAGATCAATTTCAAGATCATTGGTACGAGTGAACCCGTCCCTCAGGGCGAGGCCGTGCTCGTGAAAGCGGCAAAGGGGTTCACGAGTTTCGCCGACCTCAAGGGCAAGACGGTCGCGCTGAACAAGGGCTCCAACGTCAACTGGCTGCTCGTCAAACTCCTGGAGCAGTCCGGTCTGGCGATCACCGACATCAACGTCAAGTACCTGAAGCCCGCCGAGGGCCGGCCCGCTTTCGACTCCGATCAGGTCGACGCGTGGATCATCTGGGACCCGTATTTCGCGCTCGCCGAACAGCCCGGTGTGCAGGTGCTCGCCGACGCCACCGGCCTGGCGAACAACCGGGAGTACATCCTGGCCACGCCGGAGGCGGTGACCGGAAAAGCCGAGCTGATCCGTGACTTCCTCGGCAAGTACCGCACGACCACCGACTGGGGCATCGCCAACCCGGCCGAACGCGCCACGATCCTCGCCCCGGAGCTGAAGATCGACGAGCCGACGACGACGCGGGCCCTGGCACGCAGCGCGAAACCACTCGCCGCCATCACTCCGGAGATCGGGGACGAGCTGCAGGTCATCGCGGACGGCTTCACCAAGCTTTCGCTGATCCCGGGCGCGGTGAACATCAAGGAGCGGGTCGACGGGCAGTTCAACGAGGCGTACCTGTGACCACCACGGTTACGCCGCCGGTGGTGTCTCGTCAGGCGCCTCTCCGCCGGCGGATCCGGGGCCAGCGACGGTGGTATCGCCTGGTCAGCCCGGTCGTGCTGCTCGTGGCGTGGGAGGTCGCCTCGCGGACCGGACTGCTCTCCCCGGAGAAGATGCCCGCGCCCAGCGTCGTCGCGGAGACCGGCTGGCGACTGGCCGCGGACGGCTCGCTGACCGTCCACCTGGTCGACTCGCTGACCCGGGCTCTGATCGGACTGGCCATCGGCGGCGGCCTGGCCCTCGTGCTCGGCGCCGCGGCTGCCCTGCTGCGCCTCGGCGACAACGCCATCGACCCGCCCGTCCAGATGGCCCGGATGCTGCCGCACCTCGGCCTCGTCCCGCTGCTGATCATCTGGGTCGGCATCGGCGAGGAGCTGAAGATCAGCCTGGTGGCGCTGGGCAGCTTCTTCCCGCTGTACTTCAACTTCTACTCCGGCATCCGCGACATCGACCAGCGCCTGGTCGAAGCCGCCAAGACGTGTGGCCTCAACCAGTGGCAGCGGCTGCGGCACGTGGTGCTGCCCGGCGCGCTGCCGTCGCTCTTCCTCGGCCTGCGGCTCGCCATCGGCGCGGCCTGGCTCAGCCTGGTGGTCGGCGAACAGGTCAACGCACAGACCGGCATCGGCTTCCTGATGATGGAAGCCCGCGAGTTCTCCCAGACCGACGTGGTCGTTTTCGGACTGCTCGTCTACGCCCTGCTCGGCCTGCTCTCGGACGTGCTGATCCGGATCGCGGAACGGAGGACCCTCGCATGGCGACGCGGCCTGCAAGCGACGTGATCGTCTCGGTCACCGGCCTGCACCGATCATTTGGCGACACTGTCGTCCTGGACGGCGCCGACCTGACGGTCGCGCGCGGCGAAGTGGTCGCGCTCCTCGGTGGCAGCGGCTCCGGCAAGAGTACGTTGCTGCGCGCCTTGGCCGGGTTGGACGACTCGGCTTTCGGCGCCATCGACGTGCCCTCGCACTTCGGCGTGGTGTTCCAGGAGCACCGGCTGCTGCCGTGGAAGCGGGTCGTGGACAACGTGGCGCTGGGACTGCGAGGCGCTGACGTGCGCCGCCGGGCTCTGGAGGCGCTGGCCGAGGTGGGCCTGGAAGATCGGGGCGACGCCTGGCCGGCCGAGTTGTCCGGCGGGCAGGCCCAGCGGGTCGCGGTGGCGCGGGCGCTGGTCCGCGAGCCGTCGCTGCTGCTGTTGGACGAGCCGTTCGGGGCGTTGGACGCGCTGACCCGGTTGCGGATGCAGCAGCTGCTGGAGCGGTTGAGGGTGCGGCACGGATTCGCGGCGCTGCTGGTGACGCACGACGTGGACGAGGCGTTGCTGCTGGCCGACCGGGCTCTGGTTCTGGAGGGCGGCCGCATCGCCGAGGAGTTCGAGGTGACCCTGCCGAAGCCGCGCCACCAGGACGACCCGGGCTTCGGCGGCCTGCGGCGGCACCTGCTGGAGAGGCTCGGCGTCCCCGCCACGTGAGGCACAGAGCTCCTGTATTTCTTCCACGCCACCGCCGAGGGCCGCGCGGTCGCCACGGAGGAGACCCTGGCCTTCATCACCGACGCGCGGCTGCCGCTGCTGGTCGGCGTCGCCAACCTGCCTCTGCTGTCGCCGGAGCAATATCGAGCGGCGCTGCACGCCCGGCTGGAGCAGGTCGAGGCGAAGATCGCCCAGGTCCGGGCCGCGCGGCAGCCGGGGATGCCGTTCGCGGCCCATGAAGTGTTCGATTACTCCCTGAGCCTCCTGGAGGCAGAGAGGCAATGGCTCGCGAGTAGTAGCAGAAGCGTCAGCGACCGAGCCCCAGGTGCCCCATGACTGACAAGGTCGACTTCAAGAAGACCCTTGACGGCTACAAAGCCCGCCAGGGCCAGTTCCGGCTGATCGACGTGCCCGACACGCGGTATCTGATGGCCGACGGCCATGGCGACCCGAACACCTCACCGGACTTCGCCGCCGCGGTCGAAGCGCTGTATCCCCTCGCGTACAAAATGAAGTTTCTCAGCAAACGCGAGCTCGGCCGCGACTATGTCGTTCCGCCCCTGGAGGGTCTGTGGTGGGCCGGTGACATGGATGCCTTCACCACGGCGCGGGACAAGTCGCTGTGGGACTGGACGTTGATGCTGATGGTCCCGGACTGGATCGACCCGAGCCTGGTCCCGGCCGACGAGAAGGTCAGGCTGCAGACGCTGTCCGAGGGGAAGTGCGTGCAGACGCTGCACGTCGGATCGTTCGACGACGAGGCCGGTGTGCTCGCCCGGCTGCACGACGAGGTCATTCCCGGACAGGGACTGCGGATGACCGGCACCCACCACGAGATCTACCTCAGCGACGCCCGCAAGGTCGCGCCGGAGAAGCGGCGCACCATCCTCAGGCAACCGGTGGCTGATGGAACTGGCGCTCCGAGCCTTCGGCCGGGCCGCTCCGCAGACCCGCGATGAGGGTCTCGACGAGGAAATCGAAGCTGCGGTCGACGTCGCGGGGCAACCCGAAACCGCCGGCTGCCTCGATCGTGGCGAAACCGTGAAGCGTGGAGCGCAGCACCCGGGCCGCGTCGACGGCGTGTGTGCCGCGTAACTCGAAGCCGGCGAGGACGTCGTACATGATCTGCATGACCACGTCGTTCACCCGCCGGTGCTCCTCGTCCTCGGCGCTGGTTCCGGGTGCGCGGACCGTGGCGGCGTACCGGCCCGGGTGGGCCAGGGCCCAGCGGCGATAGGTGGTGGCGAACGCGCGTACCGCGTCCGGGCCGGACTGGCCGACGGCGGCGCGGGAGACCGCTTCGCCGAACTCGCGGGTGGCCTGGATGGCGACGCCGCGGCGCAGCGCGTCCAGGGAGTCGACGTGTTTGTAGAGCGACGGCGTCCGTACGCCGACCCGCTCGGCCAGCAGAGCCATGGTCAGGTTGGCGAGCCCCACCTCGTCGGCGAGCGCCGCGCCGGCGGTGATGACCGCGTCCGGGGCCAGACCGGCCCTAGGCACGCGCGTGCGCCGTCAGGAACGTGAGCATCAGGGCCACCGTCTCGTCGGGGTACTGGACGTGCGGGTAGTGCCCCGCACCTTCGATCATCTCAAGCCGGGCCAGACCGTCCGGAATGGCCGCCGCGATCGCCTCGCCCTCGGCGCGCGGGTCCACCCAGTCCGGGTCGAGTGAGCCCTCGATGATCAGGGCCGGGCAGCGTACGTTGCCGAGCTGGGCTCCGGCGTCGGCCGGCGAGGACTGGGTCATCTTCGTCAGTGCCTTCATCCGGCCGGGCTCGCGCAGCATGGCGTCGATGCCGGCCAGGTTGGCGGCCCAGTCGGCCGGCTTCTTGCCCGGGTACGCGGCGTCGAGGTAGCCCTTCCAGGACGACAGGCTGCCGAGCATGGTGCCGGCCAGCTTGAGCGTTCCTTTCCGGTACGCCCCGTGCCGCAGATCGCCGAGCTTGAAGGACTGCGCCTTGGTGAACGGCGCCAGCTCGATGATGCCGGTGATCAGCTCGGGTGCCTGGGCGGCCGCGATGGTGGCCGCACCACCGGAGATCGAGTGACCGACCAGCACGGCCGGCCCACCGAGGTGCCGGATCAGCGCGAGGAGGTCACCGGCCATGTCGGTGCGGCTGTAGGACGGCCACTCCGCGCTGGATTCGCCGGAGCCGCGCAGGTCAGCGACGGCGACCCGGTAACCGGCGTCCACGAGGCGGGGCGCGACGAACCGGTACGCGTCCCGGCCGTTGCCGATCCCGGGCGCGAGGACGACGAGGGGTCCGGCGCCGGTCACGTCGTACGCGATAGTTCCGCCGTCAACGGTCAGAAACGAGGTCATGACAAGCCTCCCAAGTTTGGCTAAGTGCGTTAGCTATAAGCTAATGCCGTTAGCCAGAAACGTCAAGCCGGCCCGCTCACGCCGTTGATGGTCAAGTCGAGCAGGCGTTTCGCCTGGTCCACGCCGTCCGGATGATGCTCGGTGGCCAGCGCGATCCCGGTGATCAGATCGAGCAGGTCGGCGATGGTGACACCCGGCGCCAGTCCGCCGCCGGCCACCGCGCGTGCCACCAGCGGCCCCCCGGCCTCGCTCAGCCGCGCGCTGGCGCAGAACTCGCCCGCGTCGGCGAGGTGCCCCCGGTTGAGCGCCTCGGCCACCCCTCGGGTGGTGGCCGCGAACGACAGCACGGCACCGAGCCACTCCAGCAGCGCGGCCGGGCTGTCCGGCCGCCCGGCCAGTTCCCGTGCCCGGTCGGCCAGGGTGTCCATCCGCTTGCGGAACACCGCTTCGAGCAGGGCGTGCCGGGTCGGGAAATGCCTGCGTACGGTGCCGGAACCGACTCCCGCCGTGCGGGCGATCTGCTCCAGGGAAGCGTCGGCGCCCTGGTCGGCGACCGCTTGTTCGGCAACCGCCAGCAGCAGGGCGTAGTTGCGGCGGGCATCCGCGCGCTGGCCGGCCATCCGGTCTCCTGGGGGTTTGCTAAGTGGCGGGGTCCGCCGTATCTTAGCGCTGAAGAAGCGGCGGGCCCCGCCACTTATCTGAGCAAGGGGAGAGTCATGTCCGCACCCGTTCTCGTCGTAGGCGCCACCGGACAACAGGGCGGTGCGACCGCCCGAGCTCTGCTGAAGGCCGGCATCCCGGTGCGGGCGCTGGTCCGCGACCCCGGCACCGATCGCGCGAAAGCAGTCGCCGCCCTCGGCGCCGACCTGGTCATCGGCGACCTGAAGGACAACGCCTCGCTGGTCGGCGCGGCCACCGGCACCCGGGCCGTCTTCTCGGTGCAGATGGCCGAGGTGGTCGGCGGCGTATTCGACTTCGACGGCGAACTGAGGCAGGCGGCCAACCTGATCGAAGCCGCCCGGTCCGCCGGAGTGCCGCAGTTCGTGCACACGTCCGTGTCGGGCTCCGACCGGCTCACCACCGCACCCGGTTATGACCAGGGCCGGTGGAAGCCCTTGGAGCCGTACTACGCGGCAAAGGGTGGCATCGAGGAACGCGTACGGAATGCGGGTTTTCCGCAGTGGACCGTGATCAAGCCGGCGTTCTTCATGGAGAACTTCCTGCTGTCGGCCGCTTACCTGCTGCCTCGTGGCGTCGAGGGCGGCATCGCGACGGTCGTCAAGCCGTCGACGCGGCTCTCGCTCATCGCGGTCCATGACATCGGCGTCACGGCCGCCGCGGCCATCGGTGACCCGCGGCGGTTTCACGAGGTGGAGCTGGAGCTGGCCGGCGACTACCTGCCGATGACCGATATCGCCCAGGTGCTGTCACGCACTCTCGGTGCACCGATCACCGCGCCCGACATGACCGAGGAGGAGGCCCTGGCGGCGGGCATGCCGCCCTATGCGGGCCTCCCGATGGACCTCATGAACGTCGCCGGTCAGCCCGCACGCCCGGAATTCGCCCGAGCCCTCGGCATCCCGCTGACCTCGTTCGCCAGCTGGGCGCAGCGGAACATGACTAGTTGAGGCGCAGCGCCGCTGTCATCCGCGCGCGGAACTCCGCCAGGGTGAGCTTCGCCGCGATCCGGTCCTCGACCGGGAAGATCGCGATGAGAGCGTCGTCCTCCTCCAGCTGCGGCAGCCACTCCGTCAGGAACGCGTCGACCGGGATCCGCACCGCGTGCTCCCCGTCGACCTCACCCGCGTTCTCCAGCCGCGCCACCGCCGCGTAGGGCCAGACCGGCAGCAGCGTGCGCCGCTCGCCGTCCTCGGTGAACAGGATCTCGTCCTCGTCACCCCACACCCACAGTGATCCCTCACCGGCGAGGATCTCGAACGTCTTGGCCACGCGGGCCGCCTCGTCCAGCCCGCGAAGCCGATCCGCCTGGCCCCGCGAGATGTCATCCCGTGCCACTTGACCACCTATTTCCGTCTTCACCCCGATAACCGCGCTGATCCTAGCCGGGTGACACCTTCCCGGCTCCGGCCGTCCGGACCAGGGTGATCCGGTCGATCTCGGTGAACGGCTGCCTGCTGCCGGGCAGCGCGTCCGCGAGGCACCGCACCGTCATCGACGTCCGTGCCCCGCGTGCCGCCGGTACCACGTCGATCGCGGCGAACGCGTAGTTGTCGTAGCGCACCTGCGACCAGTCGACCGTTTCCGGAATCCGGATCCCGGACGGGTGCCCGGCCGCTTTCACCACCTGTTTCTCCGCCGACCACCGGTAGCTGTTGACGATGTTCTCGGTGTTGTTCTCCAGTTTGTTCGCCCCGCCCGGCGGCCGATATCCGCGATAGCGCTGCCCGGCCGGCAACGATTGCGGCCCCGACGCCGTCACGCCGGCCGGCGGTGGCGCCGCCGGGCCCGGCGCCCGCCGGAACGGATAACGCGGCCGTCCACCGGAACCCACACAGAGGTACGTGACCCCGTCGGCCGCCGGCGAAATGGTGGAACCGTCCGGCGCCGATCGGGTCCGTTTCCCGTTCCGGATCGGATCGGTGCGTTCGAGCAGGTGGTTGTGCCCCTGCACGACCAGGTCCACCTGGAATCGGCTGAACAACGGGTCCAGCGCCTCGCGGACCCCGCCGTCGGACGCGTGATTGTCGGACGTCGCATATGCGCAGTGGTGCAGGAACGCGACGACGAAATCGATGTCCGGGCGCTCACCGCGCCATTCCTTGAGGGTACGTTTCAGCCAGCTCACCTGGGCGCCGCCGGAGTACCCGGTGTTCGTCTGCAGCTCGCCGGAGAGTTCGTTGGCGTCGAGCGAGATGACGCCGACGTTGCCGTAGACGAACCGGTACACCGACGGGCACGTGTGCGGCCCGTTCGACGGGAAATCGAGGCGTTGCACCAGGCCGGCGTACCCGTGGGCCGGGCTGTCGCCGAGGAACCGGGTGTTGCCGTACAACGGTTCCATGTCGTGGTTGCCGGTCGCGAACATGAACGGCGAGAAGGCCGCCAGGGGCTCGATCTGATTCAGGAACACATCCCAGACGTACGGGTTGAAGAGGTTCCTGCCCTTCGGAGCGATGCGCGTCAATGCCGTGGTGTCGTCGGCGGGCAACCCGGATCCGGACGGATTGGCGTAACAGATGTCCCCGGCGAGCAGGGTGAACACCGGCTTCTGGGTGGCGAGCAGCAGCGTCTGGGTGAGGGCCGGCCGTTTGTCGGTGCCGTTCACACCCGCCACCGGATCGTCGGGCAGGTACGAGTTGTCGTCGAACACCCCGGGCGGCCAGGTCCCTTTGGCGGCCGTCACCGACGCCGGATTCTTTCCCCAGGCGAATGCCGGATCGGTCGGCGCCGTGTTGGTGCCGACGTCGGCGAAAGCGGTGAACGTGAACGGCGCCGCGACCGCCGGGCCACGGGCCGGTGCGGTCGAGAAGTGGGCCTCGCCGCTGACGGTTCCGTCGGAGAGCCGGATCCGATAGTGATGGACGGCTCCGGGGCTCAGCCCGTCGATTTTCGCCTTCAGATAGAACTGGCTGCCGATCGGGCCCCCGGGGATCGCATATTGTCCGGTCAGGTGCCGGATATCGGCTTCGATACGCGTACCGAATTGTCCTGGGGTTGATCCGACCTCGACGTATGCTCGCAGATCTCGCGGCAGTGAGCCGGTTTTGCTGACCAGTTGCGCGGTGACCGCCATGGCCGGGCGCAGGGCGCCGTCGGCGCCCGGCAGGAATGACAGATGGCGGCCGGAAACGACGACACCGGCCGGTCCCGCGCTGCCACCACCGGCGGCGAAAGCGGCGCTGGCCAGGTGAAACTGGGCGTACGCGTAACCGCCGGCGCCGGCCATCACGGCGCGGAGCAGCGAGCGGCGGCTGACCCGTTCACGAGCGAGCCGGCCGGCGTTCCATGCGCTGTATTCGTCCATGGTCAGGGACTTCACGTTTGTCATCGTGGCCCGGCAGGCGAGCCGGCTTCACCAAATGCCCGGAATGTCGGAAAACTGTTTGCCGTCCGGACACCCTGGGTAACCGGCTGGGGATCATGAAAGGAGACACTCATGCCCGATCCTGATAAGTACCCGCCGCTCGATCCCGGTGTGCCGATCCCGGACGACCCTGGTGAGCTGTCGCCGGACAACCCCGATCCGCTCCCGCCACCACCGCCGGAGGCGGTCCCGGAGCCGATCTCGCCGGACCCGGGGCCGGTGGGGCCGGATCCGGACGCTGTTCCTGAGCCTGCTTGATCCTCGTTGAGGCCGGGTCGTCGTCGGCCCGGCCTCAACGTCTTATTTAGGCTGGCGCGGTGCCTGAGCTGACCGCCTTCCTCGCCGGTCTACTCATCTCGATCGTGACGTCACCGGTCGGGGTCTCCGGCGCCGTGTTTTTGCTTCCGGTCCAGCTCAGCGTGCTGCACGTACCCAACCCGGCGGTGACGCCGACGAACCTGCTCTACAACGTCGTGGCGGGCCCGGGCGCACTGCTGCGATACCGCCGCAACGGCCAGCTCACCGGCCCGCTGGCCCGCCTGCTGATCGCCGGAACCGTGCCCGGCGTCGTCGCCGGCGCTGTCATCCGCGTCTTCGCCATCCCCGGCCCGCAGGTGTTTCGCCTGGTCGCGGCGGCGGTGCTGCTCCCGCTCGGGCTGTGGCTGTGCGCGCGAGCCATCCGCGCCGGCGTCCCGGACCGGCCGCCGCTGTCCCGCCGCAGTGTCCTCGGCCTCAGCGTCGCGACCGGCGCGGTGGGCGGGATCTACGGCATCGGCGGCGGCTCGATCCTCGGCCCGCTGCTGGCCGGCCGCGGCACCCCGATGAGCCAGATCGCCCCGGCGGCCCTGGCCTGCACGTTCGTGACGTCCATCGCCGGGGCCGCGACCTACGGCGTGTTGTCGCTGGGCACCGACGGCGACATCGCGCCGCACTGGACGGTCGGCCTGCTCAGCGGGCTGGGTGGCCTGATCGGCGGTTATCTGGGCGCGCGGCTGCAGCCCTACCTGCCGGAGCGGGCGTTGCGGCTGCTGCTGGGCGCGATCGCCACCGCACTGGCCGTCGTCTATCTCGTCCAAGGACTCCGATGAACCCGGGCATGATCGGGCAGGCCGTGGGCCTCTTCGCCGTCACCAACATCGACGACATCGTCATCCTCGCGCTGTTCTTCGCTCAGGGCGCCGGTGCTCCGAGGTCCACCCGCACTATCGCCGCAGGTCAGTACCTCGGGTTCACCGGCATTCTCGTGGTCGCGGTGGCCGCCGCGTTCGGCGCGACGTTCCTTCCCGCGCCGGTCATTCCGTATCTCGGACTGTTGCCGCTCGCCCTGGGCATCAAGGCCGCGATCCAGTCCTGGCGGCACGGCAACGACGAGTTCTCGCCCGGCGAGCGTGGTCCGGGGATCTTCGATGTGGCCGCCGTGACGTTCGCCAACGGCGGCGACAACATCGGCGTCTACGTCCCGGTCTTCGCCACGTCGGGCGTGGCCGTCTACGTGATCGTCTTCCTGGTGTTGGTGGCGGTCTGGGTGGCTGCGGGCCGCTTCTTCGCCACCCGCCCGGTGATCGCGAAGGCTCTCAGCCGCTGGGGCCACATCCTGCTACCGATCGTGCTGATCGGCATCGGCCTGCTCATCCTGATCGAGGGCGGCGCCTTCGGGCTGTGAGCTTCCTTCGCCTGGTGACGGCACCACGTTGCCGAAGGTGCGGCCCACCGTCCGACTGACGCCCCCTCAGCAGCGACGCAAGCAGTCAGTTGACGGACGGGCGGCCGGAAACCGTGGGAACTATCGACTCCGACAGCAAACACCGCAGCGGCTGAAGGAGAACGTCATGTCCGTGACCATCCTTGAAGACCTGGTCCTGTCCCACTCCGCCGAGGTCGTCGAGGTCCAGGCGCCGTTCGACAAGGTGAACATCGAAGCGTGGCTCAAGGCCCTGCCGGACAAGGAATACCAGCGCTGCGCCCCCGGCGACCACAAGGCCGCCGGCTACACCGTCGACGACGACGGCACCCCCATGTCGATCAACGTGGAGATGATCGGCACCGGCCTGGTGATCCAGCACTACCGGTACGAGCAGGCCGGCCCGCACTACTGCAGGATGGTCTCCACCTCGGACGTGCTGACCCCGAACGGCTGGACCAACGTCCAGGTGATCTGGGAGCTCAAGATGGAACAGATCGACGGCGACAACCTGCGGTACACCAACACGGTGACCTCGCACCCCACCGAGGAGATGCTGAAGATGGTCGCGGAACACGGCGGCACCTTCGAGCAGGCCGCCGCCGCCCGCCAGGAGGCCTCCGGCGCGCACAACAAGCGCGAGACCCCGCTCTTCGCCGCCAGCATCGTCCGGGCAGCGACCGCATGAGAATCGAATCCCCGCGCGAGGCCGCGAGCCACTTCACGCCGGAGTTGACGGCGCTGATCGAGGATCCGCTGTATTCGGAACGGGTGTGGGCCGACCCACGCCTCAGCCCCCGCGACCGCAGCATCGCCACCCTCGGAGCGATAGTGGCTCTGTATCGCCCGGATGAGTTGCGAGCCCAGCTGCACCGCGCGGTCGACAACGGCCTGACGCTGGAGGAGATCTCCGCGTTGATCACCCACACGGCCTTCTACGGCGGTTTCCCCGCGGCGATCTCGGCGTCGGTGATCGCCCACGAGGTCCTGAGCCCCGACCACCATTGAGACGCGGACGCCTGGCCGGCGGTGACGTCACCGGCCAGGCGCCTCGGAAACAACGGGTCCCAAAGAAGGAAACCGCACCCGCAGCTCGGCAAGGAACGACCGGTAGTGATCAGTCCCATGGGCACACGCGGCCGCATAAACCGCGTTGATCGCGCCGACGAGCGGGTTGGCTGCCGCGGCGGCGAACAGAGCGGGCATGGCGACGTGCTGCTGCGACATCTCCATGACGGGCTCCTCGGGAAGGAGCCTCGGGAGAACCACCGTCGTGAGCTGAATCGCAGGGTCGTCGAGAAGATCCCACACACCGCGCTGGTCCCGGCGTCTCGGGGTGAAGGGTGGTGGGGGTGGATCGCCGGCCTTCACCGCTGCCAGGGCCGCACCGGTCCATGGGAGCACACCGAGGCCGGCGACATCAGCCGCGCGTTCCGCGGCCCACACGGCAACGGACCGGACGGTCTCGCCGTCCGCGTCGCCGAGGTCGAGCGTGAGATCGCGGTCCATCTCGATCAATGGGTTGGCCCACCGCATGGCGGCGCGCAGAGGCGGGCTGGGCCGCCGCTCCTGCGATGGGGCCGTCCTCGGCTTAGCCGTCCTCGTGCGCCGGGGAGAGTTGTCGGCTTTGTGGGATTTGGTCCCGGACTTTAGCCGCGAGTGCGCCCGATGCCAGTAGGCGGCCTCTGTACTGGTCTGCCGGACGATCCGGTCAGGTTCCGGCGGCGCCGGCCAGAACTGGAGCAGACAGGCATCGGCCCGTTCCTCGGTGTGCTCCCGATCGTCGAGGCCGTTGACCTGGTATCGAACCCGGAAGTCGCCGGCGGGCAACGCGAGCAGATAGCTCTCACTGGCATCGAGTTCGGCGAGATGGACGCGTGCGCCGGACGCCGTGAACGACACCTCGACGATCTCCTCGCCGGCATCGTCGAGCGGCGGCTCGGCCTCATGCGACTCGACGCGGAACGGTACCCCACCGGTGTGCGTACCGGTGATCATTTGCAACCAGCCGGCCACGGCCGCGCCACAGAGCCCGTTCCGCTGCCCGCGCCAGACCGCGTCGACGTCGAGTTCGGCGTCCTCGCAGTACACCGACGCCGTCCGGTAGGTGACGAAGACCTGGGGTTCGTCCAGCAGAACGCGCATACCTCTGTTGTCCCACCCCGGGCAGCATCCGGTCCGCGACTCCGCCAAGAAACCGGCCCGCACGTCCCCCCAAGCCGTCCGGCCGGAAAAGCAGCGACATTCTGGGATAGCGGCCCGATGCCGGTCCGTCCGGACGACAGCGATTGTCATCGCTGTTCTCGGGCCTGGCGGCCCTGCTGCCACAGCCGCTCGAACTCCTCTGCCGAAATCGGCCCGATGGGAGGCTCACCATCGGCGGTCGATGTGGGGAAGGGTGCTTCGGGGACGACGCCGTACCGATGTTCATAGGCCTGAACCGCGCCCGGCTCGCCGGAGTCCCGTGCTTCGAGGACCTCGGCGAGTGATGCCGCAGCGAGGAACGTCCGGTCGTGAGCGCGTATCTCGATGTGCCGCGTCGACCATCGCTCGCCGTCGAGTTCGTCGTAGCACCAGAGGTCTTCGTCCGGCCAAGACCACTGGATGTATGTCACCACGGCGTCAGTATCGATCACCGGTAGGCGATTCCATGCTGTTCCGCATGCGGGTGATCGCGGCCAGCAACTCCGCCCTGTGCCCGGCCGCTTTGATCCAGGCCGGCAACCGTTCGATCAGGCTCCGATCACACCCGCCGTAACGACCACGTTCCCGCAGATCAGCACCGACGAAACTGGCGAGCAAATCCAGGTGCGTCGCGTTGTAGGCCCACAACACCCGCCCACCACAACACCTCGCCCGCAGCCACAGCGGCAGCCCGAAATACGCACCCGGATCGGCGAAACGCGAATCGTCAGCGGACACAGCGCTTTCTCAGTTCGAGCCCAT
This sequence comes from Actinoplanes lutulentus, assembly GCF_003259845.1. Lineage (GTDB taxonomy): Bacteria > Actinomycetota > Actinomycetes > Mycobacteriales > Micromonosporaceae > Actinoplanes > Actinoplanes lutulentus. The sequence continues at coordinate 218,753 of NZ_QLMJ01000015.1, read as the reverse complement.
CCTGATCAGCGCGTTTCCGCCCAGCATCAGCACATCGGCACCCGCCACCAGCGCCATGCTCAGATACAACCGCCGCGCCGCCATCTCCTGATCGGCGCCAGTCATCCCGCGCACGGCCAGTACCACGGCCGCGAGAACCAGCGGGATTCCGCCGATCAGTGTGTACCCCACCGCCGACGGCGTGTTGCCGCCCGCGACGAGCAGCGACACCATCACGGCCGGGACCAGGCCGAAGAAGACCACGGCCAGTCCCGCATACAGCCTCAGCGGCCCCAACGCATTCGTCACCGGCGAATCTTAGCCGCGCCCGCTTCCGGTCTCAGCAGGCGGGACATATGTTCGGGAGGTGACCGCGTTCTGCCGCCTGCTGAGACCGGAAGCGGGCGCGACCGGCCGGGCGTTCGGCTGCCGGCGGCCGGTGCTGATCCCGGAGTACAGCCAGCTCGGTCACGGGTCGACATCGAGGTCGGGATCGACCTTGAACGCGTACGCTGGTCGCGGTCTGGTGAACCACGCGACCGGAGGCACCGATGACCGCGACCCAGGACGACGTGCTCGGATACTTCGCAACACTGTCGAACTGGGGACGCTGGGGCGACGACGACGAGCGCGGCACCCTGAACCTGATCACCGATGACGTCCGGCTCGCGGCAGCCCGGGCCGTGCGTCACGGCCGCAGTGTGTCCTGCGGGTGGGAGGTCGCCGTCCCGGCCGACATGGAACGGTCGACCACGACCTGCCCGTGCGCCGCAGAGATGCCCGGCGCCGAGAACATGCCGGCCCGCTTCCACGCCGACCGGCGCTGGGGTTTCTCGTCGGAACGGATCGGCATCACGTTCCACGGCAACACCGTCACCCACCTCGACTCGCCGTGTCACATGTATTGGGACGGCACGATGTACAACGGCCGCCCGCACGACATGGTCGACGCCACGACGGGTTCGGGGTGGGCGGCCGTCACCGCGGCAGCGGACGGGATCGTCACCCGGGGTGTCCTGCTGGACGTGGCACAGACTGTTGTCTTCCCCAAAGATCTTGAGGCGGCCGAGCGCCGCCAAGGCGTCCAGGTGCGCTCCGGCGACGCCGTCCTGCTGCGCACCGGCCGGCCCGGCACCGACGGTTTCACCCAGGCCGGCTGGCACGCGTCCTGCCTGCCGTGGCTGCACGACCGCGGCGTCGCACTGATCGGCGCCGACACCCCACAGGACGTGCAGCCGTCCGGTTACGACGCCGTGCTGATGCCGGTGCACGCCGTGGGCCTGGTCGCGATGGGCCTGTGGCTGCTCGACAACTGCGACCTGGAGGCCTGCGCGGCAACCGCCGCCGAGCTGGGCCAATGGGACTTCCAGCTGGCCGTCGCCCCGGTTCGTTTCGCAGGCACCTCCGGCAGCCCGGTCAACCCGATAGCAACCTTCTAATAGAGCCAGCGATCCAGAACGGCCGGCCAGAAGTGCTTCTCGTGACCGCCGTCGCCGACCGCCGGCGGATCCAGCGCCCGGATCTGCTCCAGCAGCGCGGCGATCTCCGCGAACGTCTGCTCCTCCGCCTCCGGGCTCTCATCCCACCGGGCCAGCGCCACCGACCCCGTCACCCAGCTGCCGACCAGATGCAGTGACCACAGCCAATGCACGATCGACGAGTTCACGAACCGCATCCCCGCCTCTGGCGAATGCTCGACCACCGCACCGGTCGCCGCCGCGGCACCATAAACGCGGTCCCGCCCGGCGGAGTGCCCCAGCTGGAACATCGTCGGCATCGTCTGGAACTCCACGACGTCCACCAGGCCGTCGATCATCGGCACGCCACTGTTGACGAGTGCGGCTTTCTGCTGGTCAGGGAGCTGCCAGGTGGCCACTTCCCGCTCGTCGGCGCGTATCACCCGTGCTGCGCCCGCCCAGGTCGCGACCGATTCGAACTCCGGAGGTGTGGGAAGAGCATCGGTAGGCACGGCAGCGAGAATAGTAGGACCGTTCGGTCGATGCTCGCCGATATCATCACGCAGGATGGCATTGTTACCGACATGTGGTTCTTGGCGGCAAAACCCCTGCGGCGAGACCCCACCGGCCCGCTCACGCTCCTTCTTGGGTACGCGTAACCGATCTCAAATATCGAGAAGCAGCGCTCGATGGTCGGAGACCTCCGGGGCGGACACGATCTCGAAGCGCGTGACCGCGTCCACGTCGGAGACGAGCAGATAACTCGCGTGCCGTACCGGCTTGAGGTAATGCGACGTCCGGGTGTCGGCCGTGCCGACCAGATCGGTGAGTCCCGCATCGGCGAGGATCCCGAACGTCGCGCTGTCCGGCAGCAGGTTGAGGTCACCGCAGAGAACGACCAGGTCATCCGGCTGCCGGATCCGGGTGACCAGTGCGGCGAGGGCCTCCGCCTGCCGCACCCGGGCCGGCGTGTCGCCCTTGCCGGCCGGGTCCCGCAGCCCGTGCACCTGCACCACCCAGACGGTCCGCCCGGTGTTCCGATCGGCCGTGCGGACGGCCAAGGCCACCCGGGGCCGGTCGGCGATCGTCCACTCCGCATGATCGGTGAACTCGCCGTGCACGAACACCGAGTCCAGCCCGACCAGCGACAGCCGCTCCGAGGCGAACGTCGCCACCCCGAAGTCCTGCCGATGCCGCGTCCCGCCGTCGTCGACGACCGGCCCGGAGTCGCTGGCCACGAAGATGCCCTGATGGCGGGGGAGTACCCCGCGCACGTCGTCGAACAGGTCGGCCCGCTGCGGCAGCGCCCGCTCCCCGTCGTCGAACCGCGTCCACCCGCCGAGCCCCGGCGTCCGGGTGACCTCCTGCAGGCAGACCACGTCGGCGTCGGCGCCGGGCAACCAGCCGAGCAGTTCGTCGGCGAGGGCACCACCCCAGGCGTTCACACTCACGATCCGCACGTCAGGACCGCCGTCGATCGGACCAGGAGCGGGGAACAAATCGGATGGTCACCCGGCCACGGTACTGCCGCTGGCAACCGGGTTTCGGCGTGTCGCATCGCCGGTCCCTCGACGGCGACCCGCGGCGACCACGCCGAACACCACGACCAGCACCACGTTGACCAGCACGGCCAGCCAGCCGATGTTGGCGATGTGCGCGACCGGCCAGGCCAGGGCGCTCACCGCGAGCAGCCCGACGACCCAGGCCGGCGCCAGCCCGCGCAGGACAGCGGCGCCGAGCAGCAGCGTGAGCGGGAAGAACAGACCCAACGGCTTGATCAGTACGGCGGCACCGGCGGCGTCGACCAGGTCGGTGTCGCCGAGCGAGACATGGATGCTGTTGAAGCCGTACGCGACGTTGCCGGCCGCGCCGAACGCCCCGGCCACGAGCAGGACGGAGGCCAGGACGCCGGTGCCGAGCGTCACCAGGCGCATCAGCACGACGGTGTACCCGACAGCTCCGAGAATGTGGACCACGGCGGCTGACGGGTCATTCCAGCCTCGGGTCGCGTACAGAAGATCGGCAATGAGATAGACGGCAGGCGCGACGGTGAGTGACGCGGTGAGCGTGCGGTCGAGCGGTGTTGAAGTCATGCCTGTCAGCGTGGAAGCGGTGGTGGTGCCGGGGCATCGGGGCCGGCCCTCGACAAATGGCAGGGTTAACCCTGGTCACATCGGGTTCGCGCGCTGGCACGATGGTGGCGTGGGCCGGGGGATGCTGGGTGTGGTGATCGCCGGGCTGACCGTGGGCGGTTTCGTGCTCGGGCCACACGTGGCGAACCTGCACAACGGGTTGATCGCCGCGTCGTTCGCCGGGGTCGGGTTGTTCCTGCTGCACCGGCGTCCCGGCAACCGTGAGGGCCGGCTGTTCGTCGCGGTGGGCGCGGCGCACGCGGTGATGTTCTTCGGCCGGGAGTACGGCCTGCATGCCGGCCCACTGCCCGGTGCGTCGTGGATCGGCTGGCTCGGGGTGTGGCCGCTGCCGCTTGTGCTGGTGCTGGTCGGCGCAGCGGTGATGTGCTTCCCGACGGGCCGTCTGCCGTCGCGGGCGTGGGCGCCGGTCCTGGGTGTCCTGTGTGTTCTGGGTTTCGTGTTGTCGCTGGTCTCGGCGTTGTGGCCGGTCGAATACGCCCGCACCGGCCTGGGTCATCCTTTCTCGCTGCCGGGTCTGGCGGTAGCGCAGGCTTTTTATGACGTGGCGCGGCCGGTGGCCTATCTGTTGTTCCAGCTGACCTGGGTGGTCTGCGTGATCGTGCGGGTGCGGCGGTCCGATGGGGACGAGGGGCGGCAGCTGCGCTGGTTCCTGTACGCGGCGACGGTCTCCGCAGCGGTGATGATCATCGGTCTGGCGGTGTGGGGCTCGCCGGTGCCGGGCACGCTGACCGTGCCACTGCTGGCCGTCGCGGCGGGTGCGGCGATCCTGCGGTACCGCCTCTACGACATCGACCCGGTGATCAACAAATCCCTGGTCTTCGGCGTGATGGCGGGGGTCGTGACGCTGGGGTACGCCGTGGTGGTGGTCGGCGCGGGCCGGCTCGTCGACGGGTACGGCACGTGGCTGTCGTTGCTGGCCATCGGCGTGGTGGCGGTGGTTTTCGAGCCGCTGCGGAGCCGGGCGCAGAGGCTGGCGGACCGGGTGGTTTATGGCCGGCGGGCCACGCCTTATGAGGCTCTCGCGCGGTTGTCGGCGCACTTCAGCGCGCCGGCGGGCGGGTTGCTGGACGGGATCTGCGCGACGGTGGCCGACGCTGCGGGAGCGCGGGAGGTGGTGTTGTGGACGGGGTCGGGGGAGGAGTTGAGGGCGGTGGCCGCCTGGCCGCCGGCGGCGGTTCTCCCGGCGGGAGTGCGCTCGCTGGATGACCTGGATGCCGGTCCGGCCTCGGGTCGCGTCGCTGATCAACTGGTGGTGCCGGTGAAGCACGACGGCCGTCTTCGTGGCGCACTCATGATCTCGGCAGGGACTCTCTCCGCCGCCGAGCAGCGCCTCGTCGGTGACCTTGCCGCCCAGGCCGGGCTGGTCCTCGAACTGCGCGCCGCCGCCCAGCGCCTCGTCGTAGCCGGCGACGCCGCCCGACGCCGCCTCGAACGCGACCTGCACGACGGCGCCCAGCAACGCCTGGTCACCGTCGCGATGGAACTCGGCGGCGTCGTCCGGCTGGCCACCACCGCCGGCGCCACCGAGGTGGCCGGCCGCGCCGACGACGTCCGCCGCAACCTCCTGGAAGCCACCGCCGAACTGCGCGAGATGGCCCGGGGCCTGCATCCGGCAGTGCTCACCCAGGACGGCCTGGAGGCGGCGATCGGGTTCCTGGCCGACCGCGCCTCGCTGCCGGTCCGATTGGCCATGTCGGTGAGCCGCCGCCTGCCCGCCGAGGTCGAGTCCACCGCGTATTTCGTGGTCAGCGAAGGCCTGACCAACGCCGCGAAGTATTCCGGCGCGTCGTCCGTGTCGGTCTTCGTGGAGATCGCCGGCCCCGAGTTGACCGTCGAGGTCTCTGACGACGGGTGCGGGGGAGCCTCGGTACGCCCCGGCGGCGGCTTGGAAGGCCTGTCCGACCGCCTGGCCATCCTGGACGCCCGCCTGACCATCGACAGCGGTCCGGCCGGCACCCTGCTCAGGACGGTGATCCCGTGCGGGTGATGCTCGCCGACGACGCCGTGCTGTTCCGCGAAGGCCTGGCCCGCATCCTCACCGACGTCGGCTTCACGGTGACCGGCCAGGCCGCCGACGGTCCCACCCTGCTGAGCCTGGTCCGGGCCGACCCACCGGATGTCGCGGTGATCGACCTGCGCATGCCACCCGGCTTCGCGGCCGAGGGCATCGACGCCGCCGCCGCGATCCGCGCCACCGCGCCGGGCGTGGGCCTGATGCTGCTGTCCCAGTACGTCGAGGTGCACCACGCGCTGCGCCTGATGACCGACTTCGACGGCGCCGTCGGCTACCTCCTGAAGGACCGCGTCTCCGACCTGACCGCGTTCGGCGCCGACGTCCGCAAGGTGGCCCGCGGCGACACGGTCATCGACCCCGAACTGGTCACCCGCCTGGTCTCCCGCCGCCGCGAGCGCGACCCGCTGGACGCCCTGACCGACCGGGAGCGGGCCGTCCTGGCACTGATGGCCCAGGGCCTGTCCAACACGGCGGTGGCGGCAGATCTGCACCTGGCGGTCAAAACGGTCGAGGCCCACGTCACCACGATCTTCATGAAGCTGGGCCTGATCCAGCACGACCGCGAACACCGCCGAGTCCTGGCCGTCCTCACCTTCCTGCGCGCGTGAGACGTCGTCAGCCCACGACGGTGGCGAGGAAGGCGATCTTCTTGGCGTTGTAGTCGTCGACGTACTTCGACTCGCTGAGCCCCATGTAGCCGTGCCCGAGCTTCGCCTCGGAGAGCGGCGGCAGGAGGAGCTCATTCGTCACGCTCAACGCGGTGAGCCTGTCCGACAGATCCTGGGCCTGGTCGGGGAACGTGCCGTAGTTGCCATCGGCGATGAACGCCGGCGGGAACTGAGCGGACACATGGGTGATGATGTCGGCCTGGTCCACGCCGGCATCACCGGCCTGGGGGAAGCCGGACATCTCCAGGTACGCCCTGGCGGCGAGGGTGAACTGCCAGTCGTTGAACGCGTCGGCTGCCTCGGTGCGTCCGGCGCGCGAGGCGTCGAGTGCGGCGCTGTCGAGGGCGACGGCCTTCAGCGCGCTCGCCGCCAGCACGGGCTTGATGCCGATCTCGGTGGCGAAGGCCGGATTCGTCTGGACGACGGCGAACTGTGCGGCGATGTGGCCACCGGCGCTGCCGCCGCCGATGACGACCCGGCTCATGTCGAGCCCGTACTCCTCGGCGTGATCCTGCAGGAACGAGATCGCCTGCGAGAGCTGAATGACGGGCGTGGGATAGGTGTATTCCGGCGCGAGGGCGTAGTCGAGAGCGACCAGGTTGTAACCGGCCTGGATCATGGGTCCGTTGCTCAGGGCGAAGGCGGCCGCGCCCGCGTTCGGGTCTCCCATGGTCTTGAGATCGTTGATCAGCAGCGTGTTGTCCTGCACGACGGTGCGACCCGGCTCCGCGGCGGGCTGGAATGAGTTTCCGTAACCCCCGGAGTTCTGAACCAGTGTGACAACCGGTCGGGGGCTGATCGACGTGGTGATCAGGGCCGCGGACACGATGACCGCCACGGCGACAGCAAGCCCGCCCCCGGCGCGCAGGACGACGCGCCCCGCCGTCACGCCGCGCGGCCGCAGAGTCCAGACGACCCCGAAGGCGAGGAACCCGAGGACGATCGCCGACGCCTGGGACAGCACCCACGCGGGGTACCAGGAGGCGGCGAACCAGGTGAGCTGGGCCAGGGCCACCAGGGCGGCCAGCCCTGGTACGGCGGCACGCGACCGCGCGGCCAGGGGAGTGGCGACGGAGATCCCGGCTGCCGCGATGGCCGCGACGATGAGGAGGATCCCGAGCAGCGTCTCCTGCCGGACGACGTAGCCCTGGAGCCAGGCGATGGCGAGGAGGGCGATCCCCAGAGCCGCCCAGGCGAGCCTGAACCAGCGTGTACGGCCCGTTCGGATTTCCCCGGCGGCGTCCATGATCGATGCTCCTGTGCTCGCGGTGATCGCAGCGTTTCGCTGTATTTCCCCACGAAGCTGGACATCGCCCTGGCGTCGACCAGCGAGTCGTCGGCCAGGTTCAGCGAGGCACTGGTGACCCGGCCTCCTGGACAGCCGGTCCTGGAGGCCCTGGCCCGATGGCTTGAGGCCGAGCCGCAAGCTTTGACGCCCGGGGAGCGAGAGATCCGGGCCGATATGTTCCGAACCAACCCTACGCTGCGCGCTCTGACCAGCGTCCAGAACGAGGAGGCTGCCCGCGTCGTGGTGAGCGCCCTCGCGCAGGAGATCGGCGTCGCTGACGACCACCCCGCCACCCGCATCGCGTTCGGGGCGATCCTCGGCGCTTTCCAGGAGTGCGAACTGCTCCCGGACCCGGCTGCCGGGGCCGAGGCGCGCCAGTCGATGTACGCCTTCCTGCAAGCCGGGCTGGCCGCGCTCAAGACTCAGGTGGCCGGGCGATGACGTCACACCTGCAGCGGCTGGTTCTCCACGATCGTCTTCATCACCATCGTTGACCGCAGCACCTGCACCCCCGGCAGCGTCGCCAGCTGTTCGTCGTACAGCTTCTGGAACGCCGTCAGATCCCGGGTGATGATCCGCAGCAGGTAGTCCGGCTCGCCGAACAGCCGCTGGGCCTGCTGCACCTGCGGAATCGCCGCGACCGCCGCCTCGAACTCCGCCACCGTGCCCCGATCGGCGCGGCTCATCGTGACGAACACCAGCGCCTCGAACGTCAGCCCCAGCACCGTGGCGTCGAGATGCGCGCGATAGGCCCGGATCGCCCCGGACTGCTCCAGCGCCCGCAGCCGCCGATGGCACGGCGACACGCTCAGCCCTACCCTCTCGGCCAGCTCGGTGACCGTGAGCCGGCCGTCGTTCTGGAGCTCAGCAAGAATCTTCCGGTCCAGGCCGTCCATGGAGAAGATCCTTCCATGGGTACGGCCAGTCGCCACCACAATCGGGAACACCTCCCGGTCCCGCGCGCATAGCGTTCACCCCATGTCAGTCAGCAGCGTTGCCGCATTCTGGGCGGTGTCGTTCCTCCTCGTGCTCACGCCGGGAGCCGATTGGGCGTACGCAATAGGGGCCGGACTGAGGCACCGCACCGTGCTACCGGCGATAGCCGGTCTTCTCGCCGGATATGTGCTGGTCACCGCCGTGACCGCCGCCGGAGTGGCCGCCCTGGTGGCGAGCGAGCCGCCGGTGCTGACCGCGCTGACCGTGGCGGGCGCGGGTTATCTGTTGTTCCTCGGCGCCGGGATGCTGCGCAGCCCGGCTGTCCTACAGGTCGCTGCCGGCAGTGAGCAGCAGAAGTGGCTGGCGCAGGCCATCAAAGGCCTCGGCATCAGCGGGCTCAACCCGAAGGCGATCCTGCTCTTCCTGGCGTTGCTGCCGCAGTTCACCCGGCCGGCCGCGGGCTGGCCTCTCGCGGTCCAGATCGCCGTGCTCGGCCTGGTGCACACCGCCAGCTGCGCGGTGATCTACACCCTGGTCAGCACCGGCTCGCGGCGAGTGCTGAAGGCCCGCCCGGCAGCGGCCCGAGCCGTCACCCGCGTCTCCGGAGCCGCCATGGTCATGATCGGCGTATCCCTGCTGGCCGAGCAGGCGATCCGGTCACACGGCTGAGGGCGACAGCTCCCGGTCCTCGTCGGCCGCGGTCACCGGCGCGATCGGCTCGCCGGGGATCGAGGCGATCCCGGCCAGGATCAGCGCCCCGCCCAGCATCTGCAGCGGCGTCAGCGCCTCGCCCACCACAATCCACGCGAACACCGACGCGAACACCACTTCCAGCAGCCCGATGAACGACGCGAGCCGCGACCCCAGCCGGCTCGACCCGAAGATCCCGGTCGCATAGGCGATAGCCGTGGCGAACACCGCCACCACCATCAGCGGCACCCACCACGGCGCCGAAGCACCGAGCATCTCGACATCACCGAACGTCACCGTCATCGGCACCGCACCGGCCAGCCCCACCAGCCCGAGCGACGCCCCGCCGATCAGCAGGCCGACTCCGGCGAGGGCGACCGGCGGCAACCCGTCGGACGGGCGTGCCGACACGACGAAGTAGACCGCGCACCCGATCGCGGCAGCGAACGCGAGCAGGATGCCGAGCGGGTCGACGGCCTGCAGCGCCCCGGGCCCGATCACCAGGACCAGGCCGCCGATAGCCAGAGCCGACCCGAGCAGCACGGCGACCCGCGGCATCCGCCGGGTGTACGCCCACGCCCACAGCACCAGCAGCAGCGGGGCCAGATATTCCACCAGCAGCGCTGTCGACACCGGGATCCGGCTGATCGCGGCGAAGTACGCCAGCTGCGTGAACGCCACCGCGATGACGCCCATGCCGAGCAGCCGCCACCTGCCCCGCCACACCGCGTCCCAGCGGCCACGCAGCGAGAACAGCACGAACGGCAGCAGCAGCGTCCCGGCGATCAGCGCGCGGGCGGTGACGGCGGCGGCGGGCGACCAGCCGGCTTCGAGGAGGGGCTTGATGAACGCCCCGGACGTGCCGAAGGTGGCAGCCGACGTCACAGCTGCGACAAGTCCGGCGGACTGCGGCGAAAGCTTCACGGCGGCATCCTTCGTCATGGGCTAAATTAGGTTCGCCCCTGACGCTAGGCCGGGTTCTGTGAGGAGTCAAATTGCTTTTTGCCCCTGACACTGAGGAGTCGCTGGAGTTCGTCGTGGCGCTCGTGAACACGGCGCCCGCAGCGTCCCGATCCGGCACCGACGAGCTCTCCACGGTGGATGACCTCGGCACACTGCTGAGCGGCTACACCTACTCCGGGCGCATCGACCACGATCACGCCGAGCTGGAGGCGGTGCGCGATGCGCGTACGCTGCTCCAAAAGGTGTGGACCTTGAACCGTGACGACGCCGTCGAAGCGGTGAACCGGATGTTGCGCGAGGCCCGGGCGCTGCCCTATCTGACCCGGCACGACGGCTCGGACTGGCACATCCACGCCACCGAGCCGACCGCGCCCCTCGCCGAGCGGATCCGGGTGGAGGCCGCTCTCGCTCTGATCGACGTGATCCGCACCAACGAGACGAGCCGGCTGCGGGTCTGCGACGCCGACGACTGTGAGGGCATCTTCACCGACCTGTCTCGCAACGGCTCCAAGCGTTTCTGCAGCGTGCGCTGCGGAAACCGGGTCAATATGATCGCGTACCGAGCCCGCAAGGCCCCGTCATGAGAACGGACCGCGCACGCTGACACCACCGTCGACGACCAGGCTCTGCCCGGTGATATAGGACGCGAGCGGCGACGACAGATAGACCACCGCCGAAGCCGCGTCGTCCGGCACACCGAGCCGCCCCATCGGAATCTCCGGCACGCCGTCCGGGTCCGGCTCCGCGTTGGCCACGGCCGTAGCGATCGCCCCGCAGGTGACCACGTTCATCCGGATCCCGTCGCGCGCGTATTCCGCCGCCACCGTCCGCGCCAGGCTGGCGACACCCGCCTTCGCCGCGCCGTAGGCCGCCTGCGTCGGCGCCGCCATCACCCCCGCGACCGACCCGACACTCACGATCGACCCACCGAAACCCTGCGCGAGGAAGGTACGGATCACCGCGCGCGAGGCGCGCGCCACCCAGCGCAGATTCATTTCGTACGCGAGATCCCAGTCCTCGTCGACCATCTCGTGCAGCCGCACGGCCGGCACGAACGCCACCTGCCCGCCGACCACGGTGACCAGTGCGTCGATCTTCCCGAACGCCTCGACGGTCTGCGCCACGAACCCTTCGAGATCGGCCATCGACCGCACGTTCCCGATCAGCGGAACAGCCTGCGCCCCGTTCCCGGTCAGCTCCAGACTGGCCGCGAGCGCCCGATCAGCGACTACGTCCGCGACAGCCACCGACGCCCCGGCAGCGGCGAACGCCCGCGTGACAGCCCGCCCGATCCCATCACCCCCGCCGCCGATGACGAGTGCGCTGAGTCCCTCAAGCGGTGCCGCGAAGCTGCTCACCCCATGATCTTCCATCAACCACGGTAACTCCACCATCCGGAACAATTCAGATGCCGTTCCATGAAGAGCCCACAACAGTCCCAGCTTGGGCACGGACCTGATATGCGGATTCGTCGTACACCCGCTGCGGGTGTACGACGAAAAACGGCAAGTGCCCCGGCCGTGTCGACCCGGGGGCCTCTCTGGACTACGAAGGACCTTGATTCGGGAGGTCGGCGGTCGAGCCCACGATCTGTCGGACATCCGCGGCGGACAACCAGCCTTCTGCGAGCAGGCCCTTTGCGATGGCCTGGGCGTGCTGCCGGCCGTGATCGCGCAGGACGGCCTGGAGCGACTGGCGATAACGCTCCCGTTGCCAGCCGCCGGGGTCGGCGTCGAATCGTGTTCCGTGGGTGAGCCACTGTTCGAACGCGGCTCGGACCTCCTGGTCGTGGTGCAGACGTCCCGCACCCGGTTCGGCGGTCAGGGCGAAGCCGTGCAGTTGTTGCAGGCCCATGGAGGTGATCGGATCGTCGATGGCCTCGGGTGAGTCCTCGACCCACTGACGGACGCGGTCGAAGGTTTCCTCGTGGTCGCACCGGCCTTCGAGCAGGTCACGCCACCATGCCGCGACCTGCTCGCGGGACGGCGCCGGCAGCATCTTCTGCGCCGACCCGTCCTGCGGATCCCACAGAGTCAGTCCGAATTCGGTCGCCAACTCCGTGATGAGCGCGATCGCCGGAGTGCTTCGTTCGCTGAAGCTCATACACATGCTCACGTGGTCGATGCCCACGTCCAGGGGCATCGACATCCACGGACAGTCGGGCGAGTCCCAGTGCGGAGGGTAGTCCGGGAATCGTGCCCGTAACCGCTCGTAGAAGCCGGCGATCCGTTCGTCGAGCTCGCCGTCGACGTGAACGGATGATTCGCAACGAGCGACCATCGCGGCGACCTCGGAAACGTCGGTCCACCCGTCGAACGCCACAACGGTAAGGTCGAAACTCAACCGGATCGTCTCCCGCGCGCGGTCAGCATGATCAAGGGATCACACCATACAGCCCGATACCGACGTTCAGATGCCGTCGTTGTCAGGGGCGCGGGCGCAGCACGTACCCCGTGTAGGAGTAGTCCCCACCATGCTCGGCCCGCACCGTGATCTCCTCGCCCACCTGGGCGAGCATCTCCTCGGGGACGCCCTCGGCCCGCAGCTCCTCGATGCGGGCGGCCAGCGGGACGTAGTACTCGTCCCAGTCGCTGTCCGGCAGCACGTAAACCGCCTGCACCGTCCAGCCCGCCCTCTGCGCCGCCTCCACATTGCCGGCGGTGGTGCGCATCGCGGGATAGCCCGGATCCCAGAACCCCCGCGCCCCGGCCGACGGTGACGGGGTCAGCCATTCCGCCTCGGTCAGAACGACAACCCCGCCCGGTGCCAGCAGCGGTCGCCACGCGGCCAGCGCCGCGTCAAAACCGATGATGTACGCGGAACCCTCCGCCCACAACAGGTCCACACTCCCGTGCTCGATCGGCAACGAGTCCATCGACGCGTTGAGTGCGGTGACCCGGTCGGCGACACCAGCGGCCTGCGCCCGGGCGGTCACGGCTGCCAGGAACGGCTCGTGCAGGTCGACCGCTGTCACCTGCCCGCCGGTCAGCTGGGCGAGAAGCACGCTGGCCGGCCCGGTGCCGCAGCCGGCGTCGAGTACCCGCGGCTTGCCGGGCAGCGCCCCGGCCAGCCGCAGCAACAGCTCGGTGGTCGCCACGGATCCGGGGGCTTCACGGGGCAGGCCGGTGTGGGCGCGCCAGAACACCTCGGTCAGCTCAGTCATCACCGATGAGGATGTCACGCCGCCGGCGCCCGCAGGTGCACGGTGTGGCCGGCCAGGGCCGACTCCTCCGGGTCATGGCTGGACAGCACCACGGCGGCGCCGGCGCGGACTTTCTCGCCGAGCAGCTCATGGACCGTCGCCCGGCTGGCGGCGTCCAGGGCGACCGTCGGCTCGTCGAGCACGTACACCTCGGCCTGCTGCACCAGCGCCTGCGCGATCAGCACCCGCTGACGCTGCCCGCCGGACAACTCCCGCATCCGGCGCCGTCGAAGATCGGCGATCCCCAGCCGCTCCATGATCGAGTCGGTGGACGACGCCGTGGAGCGGCGAAAGAACCCCTGGAACCCGCCGATCCGCACACACTCACCCACGGTCAGCGGCAGCGCGTCGATGTCCGGCGTCCGCTGGGGGAGAAGCGCCACCCGACATCCCGCCTGACGCCGGACATATCCGGACTTGGGCTGAAGCACCCCCGCCAGAACGTGCAGCAGTGTGCTCTTGCCCGACCCGTTCGGACCCGTCACCGCCACGAGAGACCCCGCCCCCACCTCCACGCTCACCTCGCGCAGCACCGAAACCCCTGCATACCCGTAACAAACCTCAGAAGCCGACAGCACCCCGAACCCCCCTAATGACAACGGTTTTCATTACCACTATATTGCCTCATGTGCTTCTCGAACCGTTCACCGTGTCCTTCGTGGTCCGCGCCCTCGTCGGCGGCGTCCTCCTCGCCGCCGTGTGTGCGCTGGCCGGCGCCTGGGTGATCGCTCGCGGGATGACGTTCCTCGGCGAGGCGATGAGCCACGGCATGCTGCCCGGGGTGGCGGTCGCCGGCATCGTCGGCGGCAACCTCGTCGCCGGGGCGGCGGCCAGCGCACTCGCCATGGCGCTCGGGGTGAACGCCCTGCGGCACAGCCGGGAGTTCGGCCGGGACACCAGCATCGGGCTGCTCTTCGTCGGGATGCTGTCGGCCGGGGTCATCGTGGTGTCGCACTCACGCTCGTTCGCGACCGACCTGACGGCGTTCCTGTTCGGCGACGTCCTCGCGATCCGCGTACCCGATCTGCTGTTGCTCCGTGGCGCGCTGGTCGTGACCGGCGTGATCTCGGTGGTCTTCTACCGGCCGTTCCTGGCGCTGACGTTCGACGCCCGCAAGGCGAAGACGCTCGGCCTGCGCCCGGATCTGGCGAACGCGATGATGCTCGTCCTGCTCACCGTCACGATGGCGGTCGCGTTCAGCGTCGTCGGAACGCTGCTCGCCTTCGGCATGCTGATCGCCCCGTCAGCGGCGGCGATGCTGGTGGCCCGCCGGCTGCCCATGGTCATGCTGACCAGCTTCGCCATTGGGGCGCTCGCCGTGGTCCTCGGCCTGTGGATCTCCTGGTTCGCCGCGACGGCGGCCGGCGCCACCATCGCCTTGACCGCCGTCCTCCTGTTCTTCACCGTCCTCATCGCCCGGAGCCTGACCACCGCCCTCTCCTCGAAAGGAACCTCGTGATCATCAGCAGGCTTCTCGGCGCGACCATGCTGAGCGCCGCGCTGGCCCTATCAGCGTGTTCACCGTTAAACCCTAATAAATCGGGCGAGGAGGGGAGCGCCGCCGAGCCCCATGGCTTCATCGATGGCGCCGAAGAACTCTCCGAACCCCATTCCGCCATCGCCTACACCACCCGCGGCGCCCGAACCCTGCACCTGCTCGACCTGACCACCACCGCAACCACCGATCTCACCCTCACCCACCCCGTCGAAACGCTGATCGAAGACGGACGTTTCCTCTACACCACCGACGGCGACCGCACCCTCGAGATCACCGACGCCGGCGTCTGGACCGTCGACCACACCGACCACGTCCACTACTACCGAGCCTCGGCCCGCACCCTCGGCACCCTGACGCTCGCTGCGAAGATCACCACGATCGCCGGCAACGACGCCCACACGACGATCACCACCGCCGGCGGCCGGCTCACCGTCCTCGACCGCCGGGCCCTGGAGACCGGCACCATCACCGAACTGCCGGCAGGCGCCTTTCAGGCACCTTGCGAAACACCGGGCGAGTCGGTGGTCCTGCGAGGCGGAACGCTCACCGCTTGCCAGGATCATTGGGTACGCGTAAAGCACACCACCACCGGTTCCGAGGCAGAAGTCCTGCGCGGTCCCGGCGGAAAAGTGCCGTCGAGCCCGTTCGGTTCCCGGCCCCGCAGCAACGAGGCCGCCCAGTTCGACAGCACCGGCATCTGGTCGCTGAACGCCCCGAAAGCCACCGTCCAGCACGTGCCGGCGGCCAACCTGATCGCGGCGGCGTCCCCGGCGGACGGCAAATCCGTGCTGGCGCTCGACAGGAGCGGAACCCTGCGGAGTTACGACCTGAAGACCGGCGACGTCCTCGCGGAGGCGAAGGTGCCGGGCACGAGCCTGACCCTCGACATCAACCGTGCCTACGTGGCAGACCCGGACGCACGGGTCATCCACGAGATCGACTACCGGGACAACCTGCGGACGGCCCGCACGCTCACGGTGGAGCAACGCCCCGACTTGGCCGTCGAGGTCGGCCGATGAGACTGCTGCGAACCCCGCTGCGGGTCCTGCTCACGGCGACGGCCCTGCTCACTGCGACGGCGCTGCTCGCCGGCACCGCTGCCTGCACGCGGACCGACACCGACCAGATCGTCGTGACCACGAACATCCTCGGCGACGTGGTCCGCGAGATCACCGGCGACCAGGCGCGGGTCACCGTGCTGATGAAGCCGAACGCCGACCCGCACTCGTTCGGCATCTCGGCCCGCGAGGCGCACGCCATGCAGACCGCTGACCTGGTCGTCTACAACGGGCTCGGCCTGGAGGAGGGCGTCCTGCGGCACGTCGGCGCGGCGCGGGACGAGGGCGTGCACACCGTCGAGACCGGCGCGCTGATCGACCCGCTCGAATACCGCGACGGCGACGCCGCCGGACTGCCGGATCCGCATTTCTGGACCGATCCGCAACGGATGGACACGGCTGTCGGCCTGCTCGCCGACGCGATCGCCGAACACGTGGACGGTGTGGACGCCGACACGATTCGCCGGCGCGCTGACGCGTACCGAAGGAAATTGGGTGACCTGGACGCCTGGATGGCGAACCGCTTCGCGGGAATTCCGGCGGAACGCCGGGTTCTGGTCACGAATCACCACGTGTTCGGTTATCTCGCGCAGCGGTACGAGCTCGCGGTGATCGGCGCGATCATCCCGAGTGGCACGACCCTGGCGTCGCCGAGCGCATCCGACCTGGCGTCGCTGGTCACGGCGGTGACGCGGCATCGGGTGCCGGCCATCTTCGCGGACAGCGCGCAGCCGCAGCGCCTCGCCGAGGTGCTCGCGGAGGAGGCGGATCTGCGGGTGCGGGTGGTCGGGCTGTATTCGGAATCGCTGAGCGAGCCCGGCGGTGCGGCCGCCACCTATCTGGAGATGATGCGCTTCAACGCCGAAGCGATCATCGGTGGCCTGACGGCCTGACCGTTCTTGCCAATGTGTCATGGGACCAGTCTCGGTTCCTTATTGAAAATGATTGTTAGTTGCAAAATGGGGAGGATCTCATGAATCGCACCAGAATCCGTGGCGCGGCGTTCGTCGCCGTGGCCGCGCTCGGGCTCACCGCCTGCGCGTCGTCGTCCGGAGAACCCGCCGCGGCACCTGCGGCACCCGCGGTGACGGACCCAGTGGCGGTGACCTACGAGGGTGGCATCTACGTTCTCGACGGCTCGTCGCTGGCGGTCGGGCACACCGTCGCCCTCGACGGCTTCAACCGGGTCAACCCGGCCGGCAATGACACCAACGTCTTCGTCTCCACCACGGACGGATTCCGGGTCCTCGACGCGGTTGCCGGGAAGATGACCGATATCGCCTACCCGGGCGCGAAGCCGGGGCACGTCGTGCGGCACGGTGACCGCACGATCCTGTTCACCGACGGCACCGGCGAGGTGAACAGCTTCAACCCGGCCGACCTGGCGAACGGCAAGCCGCAGGGCCGGCAGTACAAGGCGGCGGTGCCGCACCACGGCGTCGCTGTCGAACTCGCCGACGGCACCCTGATCGTCACCCTCGGCACCGAGGAGACCCGCTCCGGAGCGCTCGCGCTCGACAAGGACGGCAAGGAGATCGCCCGCAGCGAGGAATGCCCCGGCGTGCACGGCGAGGCCGTCGCGCAGGGCGAGGTCGTGGCGCTGGGCTGCGAGGACGGTGTCCTGCTGTTCACCGCAGGCACGTTCACGAAGGTGAAGAGCGACCTGGCCTACAGCCGGATCGGCAACCAGGCCGGCTCCGAGGCGTCACCGGTGCTGCTCGGCGACTACAAGATCGACCCGGACGCGGAGCGGGAGGCGCCGACCCAGTTCTCCCTGATCGACACGGCGGCGAAGTCGCTGAAGGTGGTCCCGATGCCGTCCGGCGTCAGCTACAGCTTCCGCTCGCTGGGCCGTGGCCCGAACGGTGAGGCGCTGATCCTCGGCACCGACGGCAAACTGCACGTCACCGACCCGGCGACGGGCACGCTGACGGCGTCGTGGCCGGTGGTCGGCGCGTGGACCGAGCCGACCGACTGGCAGCAGCCACGCCCGGCGCTGTTCGTACGGGGCTCGGTGGCTTATGTGACCGAGCCGGCCACCAAGAAGGTCCACCAGGTCGACCTGTCGACCGGTGCGGTGAAGGCGTCGGTGACACTCGACGCGGTGCCGAACGAGATCAGCGGCACGGTGTCCGGACACTGATCCTCTGATCGTTCTCAGCCATCTGCCGGAGGGATACCGCCCTCCGGCAGATTGGCCGGTTCGATCCTCTCGATGAGCCGCTGCCGGGCGCGGTGCGGCCACTCCGGGTTGATCGTCGCGAGCAGTGCGAACTGCTTACGCCAGCGAGTGACACGCTGCTCCTCGCCGGCGACGGGGTGACGCAGCGCCCAGTCCCCGCCCATCGACCACGTCGTCGCCTCAAGGCACCAGAACAGCATCTCGTCGAGGTCCCGGGTCTTCCGGTGCTGCAGCTCCTGCCCGCGCTCGGTCACGATCCAGTGGTAGACACCGCTCTCATCGACGCTGGCCCAGGGATAACCGCCGTCCCGGTTCCCGAAGGCGACGAGGTCGGCGTCCCCGGCCCCGATCAGCGCACCGAGCCGCCGGACCTCGTCCTCCAGCTGCTGCTGCGCCCGCGCGTGATCAACCGTGCGGCGGAACATCTTCATGGCAGCCCTTCCGGCGGCTTCGGCCTTCAGTGTCTTCTTGAGCCTTACACCCACTGTGGATGTGACCACACCCGCAGTGGGTGTAAGCCTCGAAGACAACTATGGCCCCGAGCGCCCGGCAACCGGGTCACAGCAGCTTCGCGGCCAGGGTGGCGAGAACCTCGTCCAGCGGGAGATCGGCTGCGCTCGGAAGCACGATGTCCGCCGCGGTGAAGCGGGCGTGGTCGGCGTAGAGGTTGGGCACCGCCACGCACGGCATGCCGGCCGCTTTCGCCGCCGTGGCGCCGTGGGCGGTGTCCTCGAAGGCGACCGCTTCCGACCCCGGCAGGCCGAGCCGGTCCAGTGCCAGCAAGTAGACGGCGGGGTCAGGCTTGTGCGCGGCCACCTCCTCGCCGGTGGCCAGCACCTCGAAGCGTTCGAGGAGCCCGGACCGGTCGAGCAGCGCGCCCACGTGATCGATGGGGGAGCTGCTCGCGACGGCGAGGCGTAAGCCCAGCTCAGCGGCCCGGTCCAGCCAGTCGACGATGCCGGGGGAGGGCTGGAGAGCCGCGTTCAGCGCGGCCCGATATTCCATCCGGAGATCGTGGCTGCTCACCCGGTCATAGGCCTGCCCGACCGCTGCCGCGAGCGCGACATAACGCTCCTCGTTGTTGTCACCGCCGTGGTCGGCGAAGAACCCGGCCTGGTCGAGCTCGAGCCCGTGCCGCCGCCACTCCCACCGCCAGCTGTCCAGCAGCGTCGTCTCGGTGTCCATGAGCAACCCGTCGAAGTCGAACACCAACGCCTTGATCGTCACCAACCCAGTATCCATAAGCCCTGCCGGCGGCCCGGCGCTCCCGGTCATACCCACGTGCAGGAGTCCTCGATGGCGACCTGGCCGGTCTGCTCGACGGCCGCGACCACGCCGAACGTCATCTCGTGCTGGCCGGCCAGGAGTTTGAGCAGGTCGTTGCGTTCGGCGGCGGCGTCCTGGGCCATGTCGATCATTACGCAGCGGGTGAGTGGCCGGAGGATGCGCAGCACGACGTCCGGACCGATGCGCAGCGTCCGCCCCGGCCAGTCGTCCTCGGCGAAACGGTTGCCCAAGAGGTCGATCAGCAGGTTCGCCCGGAACCGTAGCGCCTGGATGTCGTCGCCGGTCAGCGCGGCGAGCGCCCGCAGTGAGGCGGTGGTGATCAGGCTGACCGGCCCTTCGTCATAGTGCGGGATCGAGGCCTCCGGAGCGAGCGAGACGGTACGCCCGAGCGCCGCACCGATCGCCCGATGTCCCGCCGGATCATCAGCAGCGAACCGCCGCCCATCCGGCAGCGTGACCGTCGGTGCCGGCGCGCCCGAAGCCGCCCGGAAGTCGAACAGGCCGGGCATCCGGCGGAATCGGCGGGTGTTCTTGCCGCTGCCGAACTTCCCGTCCGGATCACGTACCGCCCACAGCCGATCGCCGGCCAGCCCGCGCTCGCCGACCTCAGCGGCCGGCAGCTCCTCGCCGAGCATGGACTTCACGGGGTAACGGCGGATCTCGATGACATGCACGCGACTGACATTACAAAAGCGGCGTTGACGGAGTGAATACTCACTCCGTAGAGTCCGGAGCATGGCGACCACCACTGACCGGCGCCGGGCGCCGGGGATGACACCTGAGCAGCGGCGGCACACGATTGTTCAGGCCGCGCTGCCGCTGGTGGCCGAGCTCGGGGCGGCCGTGACCACCGCGAAGATCGCGCGGGCTGCCGGGATCGGCGAGGCGACGATCTTCCGGGTCTTCGACGACAAGAACGCGGTGCTGCGCGCCTGCGTGGCCGCCGCGATGGATCCGACGCAGGTCCTCGAAGAGCTGCGGTCGATCTCGCTGGACCAGCCGCTCGCCGCCCGGCTGGCCGACGCCGTCTACGCCCTCGACGCGCACATGACCCGGATGGGCGCGGTCATCGGCGCCCTGCACGCCATCGGCGGCGCGGTCGCCCGTCCAGCACCGGACAGCAGCGCGGCGCGGGCGCTGACCCGCGACGAGTCGGTCTCCGAGACCCGGGAGACGATCGTGGCGTTGTTCGAGCCGGATCAGGCCGAGCTGCGGCTGCCCGTCGAGGCGCTCGCCGGAGCGTTCCTCGGCTTGTTCCACGGCCGGGTCTGGCGTCTCACCGGCTCGGATGCGCCGGTCACCGTCGAGGACCTGGTCGACCTCTTCCTGCACGGCGCCTACCGGTGACCGTCCGCGAGGCCTACGGCGCGATCGCCGGCCTTTACATCAACCTCTTCGGTACGCCGGACAAAGTCCACGCCGACGACCTGGACCTGATCGCCCGGCACCTTTCCGGCCGTGTCCTCGACCTGGGCTGCGGTCCCGGCCACCTGACCGGTTACCTGCACGAGCGAGGCGCCGACGTGTCCGGGGTCGACCTGGTGCCGGAGTTCGTCGAGCACGCCCGGGCAACCCACCCGGGCATCGACTTCCGGCTGGGTTCGATGGACGACCTCGACGTCACGGGTGTCGACGGCATCCTGAGCTGGTACTCCACCATCCACCACCCGCCCACCGAGATCGACACCGTCTTCACGGGGTTTCGTCGCGCCCTCAAACCGGGCGGCACGCTTGTCCTGGGATTCTTCAAGAGCGACGATCTCGAACCGTTCGACCACAAGGTCACCACGGCCTATCGCTGGCCGGTCGACACCATGATGGCCCGCCTGGAGAGTGCCGGCTTCGCCGAGATCGAGCGTCAGCAGCGCCCGGCCGAGGACGGCCACCGCCAGCACGCCGCCCTCGCTGTCAGAGCTGTTTCCTGATCAGGGCGATCAGCTGCGGCCGGATCGCGTCGTAACCCAGGTCCTTCTCGAAGCGCTTCTCCTCGGCACGGGCCGCGACCAGCGCCTCGGTGCCCTTCACGCTGATCCGGACGAGGGTGCGGCGGCGATCCTGCGTGTCCTCGGCCCGGTCGGCGTGACCGGTACGGGCCAGGCGCTCGATGGTCCGGCTCATCGTCTGGTCGGTGACCCGGCAGAGCCGGGCGAGCTCCCGCTGCGACAGGGGACCGCTCTCCAGATGATGCAGCGTGATCATGCCGGCGTGAGTGAGATCCAGATCGGCCAGGAAGCGGTCGAAACGCCTCTCCACCATCCGGGCCGCCGCGGACAGCAGCCGGCCCGTCGGCCACGACTCGACGTCTTCCACACCGATCAACCTACTCCGATCCCGTACGGCATCCCGCTGACCGGGTCGCCGCCCGCCGCGAGGGCCGAGGCGATGGCGGCCGCCGCCGGGGGATAGGCCAGCTCGCCGAGGCCGCCGATCGGGGCGTCCGACGGCACCACGATCACGGTGATTTCGGGGCAGTCGCCGATCCGGGCCCACGCGTAGTCACGGAACGACGACTGGACCACCGCGCCCTCGCGGACCGTGATCTGCGCGCCGAGCACGGTGGACACGGCGTCGAGCACACCGCCTTCGACCTGGGCGATCACGCCGGAGGGATGCACCGGTACGCCGACGTCGACGGCCGCAGTCACCCGGATCACCTTCCGGGCGACCGGGTCAGCGGTGACGAGGACCGCGATGGCCGAGCCGTAATCGAGATGGCAGGCGGCGCCATCGGCGTACCCATGATGGTCCGAGGCAGTGTCGAGCACGCGCCGCAGGCGCGAGTCGGCGGGCAGAAGCGTGCGTCGCGCGGTGACCTGGTCGTGGCCGCCGCGTCGCGCGATCTCGCTGAGGAAGCACTCCTCGGCGTAACCGAACTGGCCGGCGTAGACGGCCCGCCAGAAACCGGTGCGCAGTGGCGCCAGGCGCAGGGTCACCGAGACGTCGCCGGGCACCGAGTACGGGAAATGGTCGCCGCTCGCCTTCACCAGCATTGGGTTGTTGAAGATCGGTACGACGGTCAGCGGCCACGTCGCGACCTGGTGGAACCGGCTGACCGGCAGGCCGGACGCGTCCAGGGTGGCGCCGAGGCGGTGCACCGACATCGGGCGGTAGGAGTCGTGCCGGGTGTCGTCGTCGCGGGTCCACCGCACCGAGACCGGTGCCCCCACCGCGCGGGAGCAGGTCAGCGCCTCGAAGACCGGGTCCGGTTCGATCCGCCGGCCGAACCCGCCGCCGGCCAGCGTCGGATGCACGGTGATCTGGGATTCGGGCAGGGCGAGCTGCCGGGACAGGATCGTGCGCAGGCCGCCGGGGTCCTGGGTCGGCGCCCACACGGTGACGCCGGTGTCGGTGACGTGCGCGGTGGCGTTCATCGGTTCCATCGCGGCGTGCGCCAGCAGCGGCAGCCGGAAGATCCGCTGGATGTCCGGCTTGCCGGTCACCGGGGGTAACGCCGCTTCCAGATCGGCGATCCACGTGCGGCTGTCGGCGGCCGGGGTGCCGCCGGTCCAGGTCACCGTCAGCGCGGCCCGGCCCTGGAGCGCCGCGGCCGTCGACCGGGCCACCACGGCGACGCCGCCCTGACCGCCGGCCGGTGCGACGAGCCGGACCACCGCGACCACACCCGGGACCGCCAGGGCCGCCGCGTCGTCGACGGTGTCCACCTGCGCGCCGATCCATTTCGGTCTCGCCACGACCGCGATCAGGGCGCCCGGCGGTGCCGACTCGGCGCCGTATTTCGCACGGCCGGTGACGATGTCGCGCGCGTCGGAACGGCCTGCCCGGGTACGCCCGATCAGCCGCCACTTCTCCGGTGGAATGAGCGTGACCGCAACGGTGGCCGGGTCCAGTTTCGCCGCGTCGGCGACCAGCGCCCGGTAGGGGAGCGCCCGGTGACCGGGATGCTCGACGCGGCCGGCGCGGGCCGCGCACTCGCCGGGCGGCACTCCCCAGCGGTTCGCGGCGGCCGTGACCAGCAGGCAGCGGGCGGTCGCCGCGGCCGTACGCAGCGGCTGGGCGAGCTGCCGGCTCGACGTCGAGTTCTGGATGGTCTGCGGGCCGAACCTGGCCGTGTCGCCCGGCGCCTGTTCCAGGGTCACGTCGGCGACCTCGACGGCGAGTTCTTCGGCGATCAGGATGGCGGCCATCGTGCGGACGCCCTGGCCGGTGTCCGGCTTCGGGACGGTGGCGATGATGCGGCCCCGGCCGTCGATGCGGACGTGGACGGACGGCGTGAGCTCATCGGCGTACCCAAGCTGGCTCCGCACCAAGGGTGCGGCGACGACCAGCGCTCCGGTCGCGCCCAGCAGGCGCCGCCGGGTGATCATTTCCGGCCTCGGGCGAGGGCGGCGGCGCGGTGGACGGCGGCCCGGATGCGGGGGTAGGTGCCGCAGCGGCAGACGTTGTCCCGGAGGGCTTCGTCGATCTGCGCGTCGGTCGGGTCGTGGTGCCGGGCGAGCAGGGCGACCGTGGTCATGATCTGGCCGGGCTGGCAGTAACCACACTGGGCGACGTCGAGTTCGAGCCAGGCCTGCTGGACCGGGTGGTCCTGGAGCCCTTCGATGGTGGTGATGTCGGTCTTGTCGGACTCACTCACGGTGACGACGCACGGCCGCCCGGCCTCTCCGCCGATCAGCGACACGCAGGCGCCGCACGCGCCGACGCCGCAGCCGTAACGCGGACCGGTCAGTCCGAGTTCCTCGCGCAGCGCCCACAGCAATGGCGTGTCAGCCGGGACGTCGACGGTCCGGCGCTTCCCGTTGACGCGCAACCGGTATCGGCTCACTGCGGCCTCCCATTGATGTACGCCCATTGTTCAGCCTGCTGAGCATCCGCCATACTGCCTCTCGTGGTCAACGAGACACCGGTCCGGAGTGAACGCGCGCTTCTCCTCGGCGTGCCCGCGGTCGCCCTGCTCACCGGCCTGGTGTGGCTGGTCGGGCAGACGTTGCACGATGTGACACCGCTGCCCGATCAGGGTGCCAGCTGGTATTACTGGAAACTGCCCGAACCGACGGCCTGGACCAGGCTTTCCGCCTGGCTGGGTTATGCCGCCCACCAGATCGTTTCCTGGGGCCTCATTTGGTACGCGCAGACGCGCGCTTTTCGATATTCACGCGGTCTCAAAGGGTTGAACGTCCTCGCGATCGGCGCGAATCTCGCATTTATCGGCCTGCACGCCCTGCAGAGTCATTTCTTCTATGACGGCCTGGCCCAGGACGTGTCCATCTTCAGCTCGCAGGGCTCGGTCGTGCTGCTGCTGGTCGTGGTCCTGCTGATGGAGAACCGGCGGCGGGGATTGGTGGCGGGCAAACGCGCGCCGATCCCTGCGGTGGTGGCGGATTTCGCTCGCAAATACCATGGCTATCTCTTCAGCTGGGCCGCGATCTACACCTTCTGGTATCACCCGATGGAAGGCACGAGTGGCCATCTGATCGGGTTCTTCTACATGTTCCTGCTGCTGTTGCAGAGCTGCCTGATCTTCACGACCGCGCACACGAATCGCTGGTGGACGCTGACGCTGGAACTGCTCGTGGTGGTGCACGGGACGCTTGTCGCGGTGATGAACTCCGGCCTGGACGGCGCGTGGCCGAAGTTCCTGTTCGGCTTCCTCGCGGTCTTCGTGATCACCCAGATGCACGGGCTGGGACTGGGCGCGGGCGCACGCTGGGCGATATTCGGGATTTATCTGGTGGCAGCGGTTGCCGTCTATTCGTGGAAAGGCTTGAGCCACCTCCACGAGGTGCTGCGGGTCCCGATGGCGGAATATCTGGTGCTCGCCGTGCTCGTGCTGCTGCTGTGGCCGTTCGCGCTGCTGTTCCGGCCCAAGCCCGAGGCCTCTATGGTGCCGGTGGGTGGTAACCCGGCTGCCAGTCGAGCCGGCCGACCTCATCGAGACGACCCTCCGCCACCAGCAGCATGATGCGGTGGAGTTCCGCTCGCGCGACGTTCGCCAGGTGATGTGGTTCCGCGGAGTCCTCGACGTTCTCCCACACCACGAGACCGCCCTGGAACGCCGACAGGCTCCACGCCGTGTCGTCGTCGGAGATGGCGATGTCGGGATGCTCGTCGTCGCGGGGTTCGTCGAGCTCGGCGAGCAGGTCCGGGATCCGGGACACGTCGCCGTCCTCCATGTCGCCGTCGCGGTGCATGAGGGTGAATCCCATGCGTGGCAGTCTGCCAGGGGCGGAAGATTTGCGCTCACCGATGTTACGGTTCCGGGCGTGCGGGCTTCGGGTGTTGCTCCTCTTCTGGTGGTGAAGGACGTCGCGACCAGCGTCGCCTTCTATCGGCGGCTGGGTTTCGAGGTGGCCACCGAGTGGTCCACCTACGCGAAACTGGTCAACGGCACCGGGATTCTGCACCTGGCCACGCCCGGTGACCCGCCGCCGGACCGGCCCGACGTGGTGCTGCGGGCGCCGGACGCCCTCTCACCCACCGTGGCCGCCGCGATCGTCGTGCAGGTCGAGGACTGCCGCCGGGCGTGCGCCGAACTCGTCGTGGCGGGCGTCGGCCTGCTCGGCGAGCCGTTCGAGCCGGAGTGGGGCGGCGAGGTACGAGCCTTCCTCCGCGACCCGGACGGCCACCTCATCGAAATCAACGAGACCCGATGAAGCTCCTGGTGGAGGGAACCACCGACCGGGCCGTCGTGCTGTTCGGCTCCGGTACCGATCCGAACCCCGAGCTGACCTGGGCGCGGGGCGTCACCCTTGTCGCTGACGACGAGACCGGCAACGATCTGGATCACCATGGGCCGGTCGGGGTCGTGGGCTGGTCAGACGGGGGCCTGGCCGCGCTGGCTTTCGCCGCCCGGCACTCCGGGATTGTGGACCGAGTGGTCCTGATCGCGACGCCGTATGTTCCGGCGGAGACGAACGTCCCCGCCAAAACCCTGTTGTTATTCGGCACGAAGGACCCGCTGACCGGCTCTCGGCACGCCGGCCTGTGGAAGAAGCGGATCCCGCACGCCCGGCTGGAGATGAACCCGGACGGCGGACACGACCTGCTCACGCCGATGTGGTCCCGGGTGCTGTCCCACGTGGCACCTCGCTGCAAACGCTAGAGCTCGGTGCGAGGATGGTCGTATGGACTTCGATCTCGACGCTGCGGTCTCGTTCATCGCCACCCATGCCCGGACCCTGGAACGGCGCCGGCTCCACCACCTGAACGGCGACGGGTCGCCGGCCGCGGTGCTGGCCGCGCTGGACGGCTTCCGCAACACCGACGGTGGGTACGGCTGGGCGCTCGAACCGGACCTGCGCTCCACCACGAGTCAGCCGGTTGGTGCCATGCACGCTCTCGAAGTGATCGTCGAAGTAGGTGACACCAGCGCCGACCGGGTGCCGCACCTGCTCGACTGGCTCGCCGAGCATTCCAACGACGACGGTGGGATGGCGTTCAGCCTGCCGTTCGCCGACACGTACGGCTGCGCCCCGCACTGGGTCGCCGCCGACCCGGCCTCGTCGGTGACGATGACGACGCAGCTGGCGGCGCACGCGCAGCAGCTGGCGAAGATCCGGCCCGACGTGGCGAAACACCCGTGGCTCGCGGCCGCGACCACCTGGTGCCTGGACACCATGGAGGGGGTCGAGGAGCCGCCGCACGCGATCGAGCTGATGTTCTCGATGCTCTTCCTCGACGCGGTCGCCGACGACCTGCCGCAGGCCCACAAGCTGCTGGAACGCTACACCGGGTTCGTGCGCCTGGACGGGCCGACGCCGGTGGCCGGCGGGGCTGACGACGAGGTGCTCTATCCGCTCGACTTCACCCCGCGGGCCGGCGCGGCTTCGCGGGTCTTCTTCAGCGGTGACGCCATCGCCGCCGACCGGGATCGCCTCGCCGGCCAGCAGCACGACGACGGCGGCTGGGACGTCAGCTTCCAGACGTTCAGCCCGGCTGCCGCTCTGGAGTGGCGTGGGTACGCCACGGTGCAAGCCGTGAAAGTGTTGCGGGATCACTGACCGGACCGCGCCACGCCACGTACCCATCGGGGCGGACCAGGATCGCCTCGCCGGTGTCGGTCTCCGGGGCTGCCACGCGCAGGGTTGGTGCGTACCCCAGGGTGGGACCGGAAGTGATCAGCACGTGCCTGCCCTCGCGCAGCGCCTCGTAGAGGCGCTCCCCGCCGCGTAGCGGCAGATCTTCCGCGCGTGGCGCGCCCGGATAGCCGATGCCGATCCCGGAGATCGTGCCGGTGGCGCGCCGCGCGACGGCGGGGAGCGCGAGCAGGGCGCGACCTGCGGTGTTGCGCGCGAGGCGCGCCGGGCGCGACCGCAGCATGGCCATCCGGATCAGGGCGCCGCTGCTGCGCAGCACCATGGCGCCGACCGGGTGACGCTCCTTTTGGTACGAGTCGAGCAAGCCGTCCTCGCCGTGCCCGGTGACCGTCGCGGCGAGTTTCCAGGAGAGGTTCGCGGCGTCCTGAAGTCCGGTATTCATCCCCTGCCCGCCGGCCGGGGAGTGCACGTGGGCGGCGTCGCCGGCGAGGAAGACCCGGCCGATCCGGTACTGCGGGACCTGCCGCTCGTCGCTGTGGAACCGGGACAGCCAGCGCGCCTCGGTGATGCCGAAATCGGTGCCGTGCACACGCCGGGTGACGTCACTGATCTCACCCAGGGTGATCGGGGTGTCGTCGCTGACCTGGTGGCGGCGGTCCCAGGCGAAGATCCGGTACCAGCCGTCGCCGAACGGCGCGACCATCGCGAACGCGTCGCCGACCGCGTTGACCGCGAGAACGTCTTCCGGCGGGTTCGTCAGCCGCACATCGGCGAGCATGATCGACGTGAGAATGGCCTTACCGGGAAACGGCAGTTCAAGAGCCTTGCGTACGGCACTGTGCACACCGTCCGTACCGACGACGTAGTCGGCCGTGGCGGTGTGACCGTCAGTGAAGGTGAGCGTGACCTGGTCGTCGTCCTGGGTCAGGGTGGTGAGCTCGGCGCCGCGGACGATGCGGGCCCCTTCGTTGACGGCGCGTTCTTCGAGAGCCCGCTCCACGTTGTACTGCGGGGTGATCAGCAGGTAGGGGAAGCGGGACGGCAGCCTCGACAAATCGAGGCGGATCCGGTCGAACAGACGCAGCCGCTCGACCTTCGCACCGGCGGCGACGATCCGGTCGGCGAGGCCGCGGGCGTCGAGCAGTTCCAGGGTGCGGGCGTGCACGCCGAAGGCGCGGGTGAGGTTCGAGGTGCCGGTGCGGCGCTCGTAGACGGTGACCGGGACGCCGGCCTGGGCGAGGTCGCCGGCGAGCAGTAGTCCGGTGGGGCCGGCGCCGATGATCGCGATCATGATTCTCTCCTCGTGGTGTGCGAATGCCAACGCTTGTTGGCAACGGTAGAAGTCGATGCGAGATCAAGTCAACAATTGTTGGCAAACGAGTGTTGGCATAGGGTTGCGGGTATGCCTCGCCGCTCTGACGACACCCGCGCCGCGATCCTGGCCGCTGCCCGTTCGCGGTTCGCCGCTGACGGGTTCGAGCGGGCGACCATCCGGGCGATCGCGGCCGACGCCCGCATCGACCCGTCGATGGTGATGCGGTACTACGGCAACAAGGAGGGCCTGTTCGCCGCGGCCGCCGAGTTCGACCTGCGGCTGCCTGACCTGCGGGAGGTGCCGGCGTCGTCACTGGGTGAACGCCTCGTCGGGCATTTCCTGGTGCGGTGGGAGGAGGACGGCACGCTGGTGGCGCTGCTGCGTGCCGCGGTCAGCCAGGACGCGGCCGTCTCGCGGATCACGGCGATCTTCGCCGAGCAGGTCGGGCCGGTCGTTGCTCGCCACGCGCCGGATCCGGCGGAGGTGCCGACCCGGGCCGGGCTGGTGGCGACGCAGATCCTGGGGTTCGCGTTGTGTCGTTATGTGCTGCGGTTGCCGCCGGTGGTCGCGCTCGATCGGGAGGCGGCGGTCGGCTGGCTCGCGCCCACGATCCAGCGTTACCTGACCGGGGCGGTTTGACGCGGCGTCCCGGGGGAGGGGTCTCGCTGTCGTGCGCCGGCTCGCTTTGGGACGGCTCGCTTTGGGACGGCTCGCTTTGGGACGGCTTGCCTTCGCGCCGGCTTGCCTTCGCGCCGGCTTGCCTTCGCGCCGGAACTTGTCGGGGTCGCGATGGATCTTGTGAGTTTGTGGCTGGTGCGGCGGCGGAAGCTCACAAGATCCCCGAGCGATGGTTGCCCACCGTTTTCCGGAGCCACGGATCGCCGGCCGAGGCGCGAGAACACGGCCGAGGCGCGAGAACACGGACGAGGCCGGCAGCGGTGACAGCGCCGCACGGAGTGCGTGCGTGTGCTCCTGTCCCGGCCCTGGCGTGGATGAGGTCGCACAGTGCGGTTGCGTGCGACCTCATCCACGCGGACCGCGCCGACGAAGCGGCTCTAGCCTGGACCTATGAGCGTTGACCTGTTCGCGGGCGTTCCGGTTCGTGACTACGCCGTGGCGGTGGCCTGGTATGAGCGCCTTCTCGGCAAACCGCCGGCGTTCCTGCCCAACGACGTCGAGGCGGTGTGGGAACTCGCCGAGAACCGCTACCTCTACATCGAAGTGCGGCCCGACCACGCCGGGCACGCCATGACCACTGTGTTCGTCAGCGACTTCGACGCGCGGATCGCCGGCATCGCCGGGCGAGGGCTGGAGCCGGCCGAGGTCGAGACCTACGACAACGGCGTACGCAAAGCGATCTTCCGCGATCCGGACGGCAACGAGATCGGCTTCGGCGGAGCCCCGGCCGGACAACCGTGAGCGTCCCTCTGCCCGATCCGGATCAGATGCCGCTAAATCTGCTGCTGCGACTGGCCCGGCGCGAGGTCGAGGAGGACCGTGCGGACGCGCCGGTACCGTTCCTCGTTGCTGGGTCCGGTGATGGTCTGCCTATCCACCGATGGCGACCTCCGGGACCTCGTCAACGACGAGATCCGCGCGGAACGCCTGGTCACGTGGTGGCAGGACCAGGCGAGCCGGTGACGTCCTGTACTGAGCGGGACAGCACGCAGAACTCGTTGCCCTCCGGATCGGCGAGCACCACCCAGGACGCGTCGGCAGGCTGACCCACGTCGGCCGGGCGGGCGCCCAGCGTCAGCAGCCGCGCCACTTCGTCCTGCTGCGAGGTGCCGTCCGCGCGTACGTCCAGGTGGAGGCGGTTCTTCACCTGCTTACGCTCACGAACCCGCGCCACGTCGATCGCCGGCCCGGAGCCGTCAGCCGGACCGATGCTGATCACTTCGTCGTCCTCGTCGACGACCGTCCAGCCGAACACCGCCATCCAGAACTCGGCGATGCGGTGCGGGTCGAGCGCGTCGATGGCGATCACAGCGATGCGACTGGTCATGCTCCCACTATGCCCAATCCTCATGGCCGAAAGACTGCCCATGACGATGGCCGAAAACCGCCAGCCTCGACGCCCGTCTGCCGGAAGACTGGCCGGCATGACTGACAAGGCGAGCATCCTCCGGGAACTGCACCAGCGAGGCGACGTTCTGGTGCTGCCGAACGCCTGGGACGCGGCCAGCGCCGCCCTCGTCGTCCGCGCGGGCGCGCAAGCCGTCGCCACCACCAGCGCCGGCGTGGCCTGGTCGCTGGGCCGCCCGGACGGCGAAGGGCTGACTCTCGACGAGATGCTGACGGCGGTTCGCCGGATCAGCGCGGCCGTCGACGTGCCGGTCACCGCCGACATAGAGAGTGGCTACGGGGATGTCGCCGCCGCCGTCCGTGCGACGATCGCCGCGGGTGCGGTGGGCGCGAACATCGAGGACGCGGTACGCCCGATCGACGAGCAGGCCACACTGATCCGAACCGCCCGTCAGGCAGCCGGCGACTCCGGTTTCGTGATCAATGCGCGTACCGACGTGTTCTTGTTCGGCAGTGGAGCGCTGGACGAAGTCCTGGCGCGAGCCGCCGCCTATGCCGAGGCCGGCGCGGACTGCCTGTTCGTCCCGGGCCTGCTGGATCTGGCGGCGTTGCGCGCCCTGACCGCCGCCTCCCCACTGCCGGTCAACGCGATGGCCGGCCCGGGCAGCCCCTCGATCGCCGAACTGGCCGACGCCGGCGTCCGGCGGGTGAGCCTCGGCTCGTCGATCGCGCAGGCGGCTTACGGCCTGGTCGAGCGCGCCGCGCAGGAGGCGCTGACCAAGGGCACGTTCGACTCGCTCGACGGCGCGGCGAGTTACCCCGACCTCAACGCACTGTTCCCCCGGAGCTGACCGAGACAGCAGGAAAACTCTCACCCGGATCTGACCGCGACAACCGGAATCAACGCCGCGACAGCCCGGCCGATCAGGCCGGGCTCGTCGGTGAACGCCACCACCGCCGCCACGGCCAACGCCAGCGCGGCGGTGTCTGCACCGGCCGGAACCCGGCCCAGCTGCTGCTCGGCCGCGAGATAGTCCGCGGTCACCCGCTCGACCGCTCGCACCCCGGCGCTCCCCGCACCGAGCACCCCCTCGATCTCCGCGATCAGCGAAGGATGAAAAGCGGTCAGCCGGACCAGCGTCCGCACCGCCGGCGACGGCAGTCCGAGCACCGCCTCGGCGAGATTGCCCGCCACGGTCCCGCGCCCGAACCGCCCCGGCAGCCCGCTGAGTGCGTCAGCGATCTGAAAGCTGCGATCCACCCCGTAGCCGGCGAGGAAATTGTCGAAATTGCGGAAGTGCGTGAAAAGCAGCCCGGTCGCGACCCCGGCCTCGTGCGTCACGGCACGGCTGGTCAGCGGACCCTCGGCGGCGATCACGCGCTCCAGCGCGGCGAACAGATGCTGCCGTGGCTCAGGGACGGCGACTCCGCGTGGCATACCCCGATCCTAGGCGTTGCGCCGGGATGAGCAAACGCTCATAGTGGTTTGAGCAAATGCTCATACCTAGGGAGAGTGCCACCATGAAGCGCGCATTGATCATCGGAGCGGGGATATCCGGCCTGGCCACAGCCTTGCGGCTCCAGCGTGACGGCTGGCGGACCCTCGTCGTGGAGCGCGCCCCGGCCCGGCGCAGCAGCGGGTACATGGTCAATCTGCTCGGGCCCGGTTACGACGCCGCCGACACGCTCGGCCTACTGCCGGCGCTGCGATCAAAAGCGGTCGGCGTTTTCACCACCGTGCTCGTCCACGCCGATGGCCGTCCCAAATTCACGGTCCCGGCCGCCGTCGCCGAGGCCGCGGTCGGCCCGCGCCTGCTCACCGTTTTCCGCGGCGACCTCGAAGCGGCCCTGTTCGACGCCGTGAACACCGAGTTCCGCTTCGCGACAACAGTCAAAACCATCGATCAAAACCCCGATCTCGTACGCGTAGAGCTCTCCGACGGCACCACCGAGGACGCCGACCTGGTCGTGGGAGCGGACGGGGTGCACTCGCAGACCCGGACGGCGGTGTTCGGCGACGATTTCCGGGTCGATTTCCCGTACGTAGTGGCCGCCTTTGGGTTGAAGGACGCGCCGGAGGGTTCCGCGACCACCTACATCGGCCCGGGCCGGACGGCCGCGACCGTGAACCTCGGACCGGAACGGTCGTCGGCGTTCTTCACCTATCGCTGCGCCGACCCGGGCGCCGAACTGGCGATGGGGCCGGCCGAGGCGCTGCGATCGTCCTTCGGGGACGTCGCCTTCGCGTGGCCAGAGAAGGGCATTCCCGACGACGTCTACTTCGACAAGGTCAGCCAGGTCGTCATGCCGCGATGGAGCAACGGCCGCGTGGTCCTCATCGGCGACGCCGCCTGGTGCGTGACCCTCTTCGCCGGCCACGGCGCGGCCCTCGCCCTGGCCGGCGCCGACCAGCTCGGCGACGCACTCCAGCGCCACGACACCATTCCGGAAGCCCTCACCGCATGGGAGGCCACTCTGCGCCCGACCGTCGTGAAACGCCAGGCGGCCGCCCAGCGCGGCATGCTCCAATTCGCACCACCGACCCGCTTCCACGTGTGGCTCAGCGAGGTGACGATGCGAGCGATCACGCTGCCCGGCATCCGCACCCTCGTCCGGCGAGCCATCGAGCGGCAGAACCAGTAAACCCGTTCGGCGGACGCCGAACCGGCCGGTATCGGCCATGATGCGCTGTGTGTGGCGTTGGTGGCGGCGTGCGAGACGGCTCGGGTGGATCTTGTTCATCGTCGCCGTGTCCATCGGCAGCGTGGTCTTCCTGCTGCAGGCCCTGGCAGCCGACCTGGCCGTGGCGCGTCTGTCCGGGCCGGACGCCGACCCGGCCGGCCTGGCCGCGGCCAAGGAGGCTTTCGACAGGTGGACCGGGTGGGCCAACATCGCCGCCCTGCCGGTGGGTGTGCTCGGCGTCGTCATCGTCCTGGTCGAGAAGCTCGCCCGGTCCCGCAGCACGGTCAACGACGCCACCGGGCTGACCGCCGAACTCGCCGCAGCCATCCACAACACCCTGCGCGCCGAACTGGTCTACCGCCAGGCCCGCAACCCGGCCCCGATCATGGTCCGCTGGTCGGCGACGGGCCGCCCGGCAGCGGGCTGGGACGCGGTCCTCGGCGACGGCACAGCCGGCGCCGGCCTGCCCCTGATCCTGGACGGCGACGCCGCCGGCATCGTCACCCGGTTCCGCGACCTGCCGAATCGCCAGATGGTGATCCTCGGGGACCCCGGCGCGGGCAAGAGCGTGCTCGCCATGCTCCTGGCCCTGGGCATGCTGGAGAAACCCGAGGACGGCCAGCCGGTGCCGGTCCTGATCGCCGTGAACGAGTGGCGGGCACGCTCCGCCTCATTGGAGGGGTTCCTGGCACGGCGGCTTGCTGACGCGTACCGAAAGGTCCTGGCCGACGCCGGCGATCCGGACCGTGCCGCGCGCTGGTTGTTCGAGCACCGGCGCATCCTGCCGGTCCTCGACGGCCTGGACGAGCTGCCCGCCGGTGAGCGCGGCGAGGCGGTCCGCCAGCTGGAGGCCTACGGCCTGCACGGCCACCAGCTCGTCGTCACGAGCCGGGCAGCCGAGTACGAGGACGCCGTGCGCTCCGGCGGCACCATCCTGACCAGCGCCGCCGTGGTGGAGATCGAGCCGGTCGAGGCGCCGATGGCGATGGCGTACCTGTCCTACCCGGAGATGCGCCGGGCGCTGTGGGAACCGGTCTTCGAGAAGATGCGCTCGGACCCCGATGCCCCGGTCTCACGGACCTTGACCAGTCCGCTGATGATCGCGCTGGCCCGCAGCGCCTATCGCGCCGATCCGCATCAGCCCAGTGAGCTGCTCGGATTCACCAGGCAGGAGGCGGTATCCCGGCGGCTCATGGACGTGTTCGTGACAGCCGCATACGAGGAGCCGAAGGGCGGCGAGCTACCGGCCAAGGCACGGCGGTGGTTGTCCACGATCGCCTACCACCTGTACGAGCGAGGTACCCGGGACCTGCACTGGCTCGAGATCCAACCGGACCTGCTCGCTCGTCACCCTCGGGTTGCCCGGGCCGGCACGGTGCTTGCCGGAATGCTTCTCATCGTGGGCTGCGCGGCGCCGGCCGGTGCTGCGATCGGCCGCCTGGCCGACGTGGTGCTGGTGACGCTGGTGCTCACCACGGGGATCGCCTGGGGCGTCCTCGGGGTGGCGGCGGTGGAGACGTCACGAGCACATCGGTGGTCACGCTGGTGGTTCAGAAGGTCCACGTTTCTTCCCACGACGGTGGTGGCCTGTGGCCTCGCGACGGGCTTTCTCCTCCGGGACCTGGACTACGTTCTCGTGGCGACGCTGGGCGTGCTGCTGTTCCAGGTGCTGTTGAGCTCGATGAAGGGGCTACTCCGGAACGAGCTCGACCTGATGCTCCGCCGCCTGACATACGGGTCGATGAGCTGGCTGGCAATCGGGCTCAGCGCACTCACGAAAACCACGTTCGGTGTTGCTTTCGCATTGCTGACGAGGCAGGACAGAGCCGGTGTCGTGACCACTGTCGTCGTCTACGGGACCACCGCGGCGGTGGCATCTGGTGGATGGCGGCGGCTGCAGTTCCGGCTCACCCAGCTGCGTCTCGTGCTCGCCGGTCGGCTGCCGTTGAGGCTGGGTCGCTTTCTCGACGACGCTCACCGGGGGCGAGCGGTGCTCCGGCGGGCCGGTACCACCTACCAGTTCCGGCACGTGTTGCTTCAGGACCATCTCGCCCTTGAACAGGCCGTCGAGGACACCCGCGATCGCTGGGAACGCGGCGACGAGTCCGCTGCCGGGCGCCTGACCGCCATGCTGACCACGCTCGGGCGTACCGAAGAGGTGATCGACGTCCTGCGCCGGCGCTGGGACGGTGGCGACCGTTACGTGGCGAACCAGCTGGCTGACCTCTGGGCCGAGCAAGGGCGCCTCGACCAGGCACTCGAGATTCTGCGGGAGGCCGGCGCGGACAAGCGGAAGTCGGCGCGAAGCGACCGCGAGCACCTGGCCCGGCTCCTCGCCGAGCACGGCAGGATCGACGAGCTGCGATCCCGCGCCGACGGCGGTGACAAGGCCGCCGAGCGGACGCTGATGCGGCACCTCACCGGAGCCGGCGAACTGGACGAAGCTGTCAGCCGCGCGATCAGCCGTGGCGATGCCGACATGCCTCTTGTCGAGCGGCTGGTCAGCAGCGGCCGCTTCGACGACCTGAGGGCCATCGCGGAGACCGGCGAGATCTTCAGCATCAACGCGTTCCTGACCCACCTGGTCGCAGCGGGCCGGACCGCGGACGCCGAGGCGTGGCTCGCTGCCCTGGGACGGCAGGCGGACCACGGCTCCCAGAAGCTCAACTCGTTGCTGCTGGAATACGGACATCAGGACGCCGCGCTCCGGCGTGTGCGGGCGGCATACAGCCGCGGAGCGAAAGGCGCTGGTCGATGGCTCGCCCACGTGCTCTCGCGCCAGGGTGACACCGATGCGGCGGTCGCGGTGCTGCGGAAGGAGCCCGGCGAGCGCGCCGCCGCCGACCTGGCGGAGCTGCTGATCGACGCCGATCGGATCGATGAGGCGCTGGCGGTGATGAACGACCAGCCGGACGTGGTACCCGCGCATGTGGTCGACGATCTCGTTGACCGGCTTGTCGCCGGTTCCCGTGCCGGCGACGCGATCACGTTCCTGCGATCCCGGGTCGCCACCGGCCGGCGCAACACTGTCGACCGGCTGGTGGCGCTGCTGGTCCGGCAGGGGCAGCTGGACGAGGCGGTCCAGGTGGTGCGCGAGTTCCCGGAGGACGCCCGCGACCGGCAGACGGTGACACGAGAGCTGTTCGATCGTGGTCGCGTCGATGAGGCGATCACCCTCCTCCGCGGCCGGGACCTGGTGGATCTGCTGGCCCGGGCGGGCCGGGACGACGACATCAACACCCTGGCCGATGCCGGCGACTCGGACGCGGAATCCTGGCGGATCGATCAGATGGTCGCCGCGGGCCGCGCCGACGAGGCGGTGGCACTGCTGCAGGCGAAGGTTGCCGACAACGGAGGGCTGCTCTGGCCGCTCGCCAATCTGCTCGGGCAGCAGGGCCGGCTCGACGAGGCGACCGCTCTCATGCGAAGGAACGCCGACGCCGGTGATACCGATGCTCAAGCCTGGCTCGATGCGGTGGAGGAGGGTGAACCCTTGTGGCGACGTGGCGGGGCTTAGGGCGTACCCACGCGGCTCTGAGGGCGTACCCGAGAATGGAGGGTGAGCGAACCGCTCAGGCCGTGGTGAGGAGCCAGGCGGCGGAGCCGGTGGCGAGGATGAGGCCCGCGAGGCCGAACCAGATCACCAGCGTGCCGCCCATGCCGATCGACTCGCGGCGGGTGGTGATCACCTGCGCGCGGGTGTCCGTGGTGAGCAGTGACAGGCCGGCCAGGCTCGGTGTGAGGCCGGCCGCGGTGATGCGGCCCAGGGCGAACACCGGCACGCCGCTCGGGACGCGGACCTCGGTGAGGCGGAGGCGTTCGCTGGGGCGCAGGTCGCGCACGACGTCGGGCGGGACGATGTGCGGCATGCGCACCGGATGGTCGACGCGGTGTTCCAGATCTGTGGTGATCAGGGCGCCTGGCTCACTCTGCGCCGGAGCGTGCAGGGTGCGTCCCTGGTCCAGCAGGCGAGGATCGATGGGTACGCGTCCCGACGGGTCAGCGAGGCACGGCGGTGACGGTGACGTGATCTCGAGGAGCACGTCGTGGCTGTCGTCGGAGGACGCGCGGCTGGGTTCGCGGACCAGCGTCACGCGGTACCACGCGCAGTCCTCGCCGCTGGCCGGGGCGATCTGCGGGCCGTCCGGGCCGTACTCGATGCTGCCCTCACAGGCGACCCGGCCCCGGGCGGTGCCGAGCGGGGCGACCGGGGTGCGGCGCAGCGTCCACAACGCTCGGAGGTCGCCGAGCATGAGCAGCAGGAAGATGACCGCGCCACCCACCAGGATGCCGCCCGCACAGAACGCCACCATGGCGACGACCATCACGCTGTGACAGTAGGGGACCGCGGCCAGTTTCGATGTCCCGCGTTCGTCTCGTGTCAGGCCCCCGAC
Organism: Actinoplanes lutulentus; assembly: GCF_003259845.1. Taxonomy (GTDB): domain Bacteria; phylum Actinomycetota; class Actinomycetes; order Mycobacteriales; family Micromonosporaceae; genus Actinoplanes; species Actinoplanes lutulentus. The sequence continues at coordinate 180,968 of NZ_QLMJ01000015.1, read as the reverse complement.
AGCATGATGCGGGCGGTGACGCCCTCGCCGGCGACGCTGTCCAGGTGCAGGACGCCGCCCTGGGCCTCCAGGATCCGGCGGCTGATCGACAGGCCGAGGCCGAGGCCGGGCATCTGGTCGCGGATCGCCAGGTCGCCGCGGGCGAACGGGACCCCGGCGAGCTGCAGCTCGGATTCCGGCATACCCGGACCGTGGTCGCGGATGACCAGCGTGGGCCGCGGAAAGTCGGTGAGGGTCACCTCGACGGGCTGGTCCGGGCCGCCGAAGCAGAGCGCGTTGGTGAGCAGGTGACCGATCGCGACCTCCAGCAGGCACGGGTCGGCGGTGACCCAGACCGGCGCGTCCGGCAGGTCCAGGCGCAGCCGTTCGTCGTGGACCGCCGTCAGCATGGTCCGCAGGTCGAACACGCGCGGTTCGCCGATCGGCTCCTGCGACTGGTGGTCGACGGCGCGCAGCAGGCTGTCCACCGTACGGCAGAGGCGGGCCGCGTTCCGGTTGATCGCGTCGATGCGGCGGGCGAACCCGGGCGCGATCGCCCCCGGGGTGGCGGTGAGCAGTTCCAGGCTGCCCTGGATGTTGGCGAGCGGGGTGCGGATCTCGTGCGAGATCGCCGACACGATGTCGTCGTTGTCCACGGCGAGCGGGAACGCCTGGTGGGTCAGCGTGTGCCGCAGCCCGGTCTCGGCGTCGACGCGGCGGGCGATCCGGGACAGCAGCCGGCTCGTCGCCTCCGGGTCACGCCCGCGCGGCGCGTCGTCGAAGACACACAGTGCGCCGACGATCTGCCCGTTGTGGTGCAGCGGGGCCGCGCCGACGAACCGTACGTGCTCCGACCCGGCCACGAGCGGGTGCGAGGACAGCCGCGGGTGCAGGGTGGCGTCGTCCACGATCATCGGCCGGTCGGCGCTGGACACGATCTCGCACAGCGACATGCTGTGCGGGATGTCGACCCGGGTACGGATACCCAGCGTGGCGGCGTAGTGCGCGCTGCCCCCACCGATGACCTTGAGCGCGGCCATCGGGGCCTGACAGGCTTCGGCGGCGAGTTCGAGAACCTCGGGCACCTCGGCGAGGGCGGCGCGGTAACGCTCGGCAGCCAGGAACGGCGTGTCGACAGATTGCAGTGCCGTCATGGTCCTCGGTCCTTCGTCGCGGGTCAGGGCAGGCAACCGCAACCATCGGCGCGGGGGTCGCCGCCTGGCACGAAAGCCGGGTAGCGATCCGGGAGCCGATCAGTGCGCCGTTTCAGTGGGTTCTTTCGGCGCGTTCTTCAGTGCGGGAATGCCTGCGGTATGCGGGTGGCGATCTCGTCCCGGAACGTGCTGATCCGGGAGGCGACCTGGCGCATGCCGAGGGTGTTCTCGATGCGGTCCAGGTACAGGCAGCGGGCGGCGAGCGCGTCCAGCCCGACCGTGAAATAGACCGCCATCAGCGGATTGACGAACAGAGCACTGCCTTGGGTACGCCGGGTGAACTGCACGTCCCCGAACTCGCCACCCACGGCCGCGGCGATCTGCCCGTTCACGATGCTGGGCCGCAGCGGGGTCGCGGCCTGCGCGTCCGCCACCGCGGCCCGGTAGAGCGCCGCCTCCCGGCTGGTGCTGGGGATCGACAGCGCGCCCAGGTAGGCGCCGTCCCGGTCGAGGGCGGCGAGGTTCTCCAGCACCTGGCTGTGCACGACACCGTGGAACGCGTCGATCCCGAACCCGAGACAGGTCACCAGCTTGACCCCGACGTCGAGGCCGGCCACCGCGGCGAGGCTGGTGACGTCCTCGACCGGTGTGCCCAGCCCGGCCTCGTCGCCGCGCATGAGGATGTCGGTGCCGCCGTCGACCAGCACGATCGCGTCGATCCCGAGGCTGTCGACCAGGTACTGGTACGCCGCCCGCAGCGGTTGCACACCGGTCTTGGGGAAGGCGTAGACCTCGGCCCGAAGGCCGTTGGCTGCGTTGGCTGCGTTGGCTGCCAGCCAGCGGGCGAGGGTCCGCTCGGGGAAATAGTCGTCGGAGCCGGCGGTGTCCGGGCGGATCAAGGCCAGGTCCGGGGCGGCCCAGGCTTCCAGGGCGATCAGTTCCAGCGGGGTGAAGGACAGGTTCGCCAGGTGAACGGTGGCGCCGCGATCCTGGAGGGCCAGGGCGAGCGGCAGGCCGGCGTAGACGTCGAAACCACCGCCCGCCCCGGAGATCAGAACGTTCTCAGCGTCGGACAGGGCGTCGAACAACGGCGGCGTGCTCAGCGAAGTCATCACGTCCTATGTATCAAAGATCCGTCAAAGGTGCCGCCGCCGGCGTCTACGACTCGTCAAAACAGCGGCGGTTCGCGGGCGCGCGGACCACCGTTGACCGGTGACACTCGTAATCGGCGCGGCGGTCCTCGTCGCGCACCTGCTCCTGCTCCACCGGTCCCGCCGCCACCCCGCGGGGTCGCTGCTCACGCTCACCGCGTCGGTCGCGGTCTGCATGTGTACGGCATTGCTCCTCACCGGCCATCAAGCCCAACGCATGCGTACGCCCAAACAGGAGAGCCTGCCTGCGGGGGACCGTGCGGTGGCGGTGAGCTACGAACGGCGGACGACACGGTAACCGGCCAGCAGTTACCCGGCCGGTGACGTGGTGCGGCGGATCGTCTCAAGCCGGATCTCGGGCAGACCGTCGAGCAGCCGCCGCCCCGCGTGTCGATTTAGGGTGCGCTCCGGACCCGAATTCGACACGCGCGTGGGGGAGCAGGTCCTGCGTGTCGATTTGGGGTGCGCTCCGCACCCGAACTCGACACGCTGCTTGGTGGATCTTGGATGGCTGTCGCGGCTGCTGCGTGGCGCCCGGGACAACCCGGACAGCCCGCCGGACAGGATCCTGGGATCCCGGGAGTGTCCGCGCTCAACCCGGCGCGGAGCGGGCAGGATAGTTTGTCCGGGTGAGTCTTCTTGAGGATGTTGCTGAGCGTGACCACTGGCGCTGCTGGGTGTGTGACGAGCCGGTCGACGCGGACATGCCGGTCAACGACCCGCGTGGTCCCAGCGTCGACAGCCGTACCGCCGACCGCAAGGCCAAGATCGCTGAGCGCCTCGCGCACCGCGCCTGCAACACCCGCAAGGGTGCGGTCAAAGTGGTCATCGCCTGGCCGGACCGGCTGCACGTGATCGAACCCGCCCCGCTGATCACCGTCGCGGAGCGCCTCGAACGCAAGGGCGGCCGCGAACTGGTGGCCCGCTGCCCGAACAAGAAGGACGCCCAGGAAGCGGCGGACTGGCTGGTCGACCGTTTCTCCCGCCTCGTGCCCGGCCTGCCGGTCACCGCGAGCGTCGATGCGGGCGGCGGCCAGTTCCTGGTGGCGCTGTCCACCGGCCGGCGCTGAGCTCTACTCGGGCAGCAGCGGGCGCATGAACGTCCGCTCATACCGCAGCACGCACCCCGACTCGTCGCGGATCCGGTCCGCCGCGACGAACTCGGGGTCCTGTCCGAACCGCGCCCGATACTGCTCATAGGCGGCCAGACTCGCGAAGCTGAACAGCGCCTCGGCCCGATCACTGGCACCCTCGGCGGGCAGGAAATATCCGTGATGGACGCCGCCGTGCTGCGCCACGAGCCGCATCCACTCCCGGGCGAACCGCTCGAACGCCTCGATCTGCCCCGGGTCGATGACATAGTGCACGACGCATGTGATCACCGAGCCAGCATAGGTACGACCCGGCTCAGTCGCGGAACTCGAACGTGACAGCCAGAAACGACTGCCCGCGGAAGGTTCACGGTTCGCCACCGCCTCGATCTCCACGATGCGATCGCCTGCCGCCGTCGCGGAGAGATCAACGGCCCGCCCGCTAAAGGTGATCAGCGTTGGCGGGCCGCCTCATGCGCCGGGGTTGTGCGGGTCCCGGGCGGGCCGGATCAGGCACTCGGAGCCGACCGGGATGAAGCCTGACGCGAGGAACGCGCGCAGGGACCGGGCGTTGCCGGGGGAGACCGCCGCGAAGACCGGCTCACCCTCCGGCACCAGCGTGAGCGCGTCGGCGATCAGCGAGCGCCCGTACCCTCGCCCGCCCTCGCCGACGTCGGTCAGCTCGATGCTCAGCTCGGTGCGCCCGGCCAGCCCGTCCGCGACGGCGACGAGCCCTCGTTCGTCGCCGAAGACCTTCACGTCGGTACGCACGTCGAGCGCGTACCGCACCCGTGGATGCTCGTGCGCGTCGTCGAGGGGCGCCAGCCGTGCGGTCCCGCCGGAGCCGCGGTTGACGAGGGTCGCGTCGATGACCCCGATCCACCCCGCGGCACCGGCGAGAAAGCGCAGGAAGTCCGGTGCCATCGACCCGCCGAACCCGTCCGGTTTCCGCCCCTGAACCTCGCCGGCTGCCAGCGACGTCGCGATGACGGCGTGCCCGGTGAACGCGACCGAGCACTCCAGGCCGCCGGCCAGCGCCGGCAGCACGGTGACCCCGCCGTCGACGGGTGGGAAGACCCCGTCAGCGGCATCACGGTAGAGACGGAGAAGCGGATGAGACGGCACAGCCGGACCCTACTATCGCCGGTTAAGGCGTACCCACGGGCTTGCCGAACCAGAGGGTGAGGTGGGCGTCGAGGTCTCGCTGGTCGTCGCCGATCCAGGCGACGTGGCCGTCGGGGCGCAGCAGGACGCAGGGGGCGTCGAGTGCGGCTGCCGGGTCGGTGAGCTGGTCGACGCGGTCCGACCAGGCGCCGGTGGTGAGGTGTTCGGTGCGGTCGAGCAGCAGACCGCGGCCGCGGTGCAGCAGGCGGTAGAGGTTGCCCTGCTTCACCTCGATGTCGGGCATGCGGCGGCCGAGCAGGCCGGGGCCGGCGCCGAAGTCGTACCGGATGCCGGTCGCGGTGATCTTCTCGGTCAGATAGTGGTTCACCTCGTCGAAGTCCATCAGCCTGGTGAACAGCCTGCGGACGGCCTGCGGGCCCGGCCCGGCCGCCAGCAACTCCGTCTGGGCGCGGGTGTTGTCGAGGACGTCCTCGGCGACCGGGTGCCGTTCGGCCTGGTACGTGTCGAGCAGCGTGTCCGGCGCCCAGCCGCGGATCTGCGCGGCCAGTTTCCAGCCGAGGTTGAACGCGTCCTGAATACCCAGGTTGAGACCCTGCCCACCGATCGGCGGGTGGATGTGCGCCGCGTCGCCGGCCAGCAGGACCCGCCCCACCCGATAGCGCTCGGCGAGCCGGGTGGCGTCGCCGAAGCGGGACATCCAGCGCGGCGAGTGCACGCCGAAGTCGGTCCCGGCGAGGGCCCGCAACCGGCCCCGGAAGTCCTCGATGGTGGGCGGTTCGTCGCTGATCCCCTCGGCGGGGACGACCACGCGGTAGACCCCGGCGCCGACCGGCCGGATGCTGACCCGGCGGTCGCCGACAGTGGTCACGTTCTCGGCGGCCATCTCGCCCATCAGCGTCTCGTTGCGCGCGGGTTCGCCGGGGAAGCCGACGCCGAGCAGCTTGCGGACGGTGCTGTGCCCGCCGTCGCAGCCGACCAGATAGCGGGCACGCAGCTTTTCCCCGCCGGCCAGCTCGACGGTGACACCGTCGTCGTCCTGATCGAGACCGGTCACCGCGTCACCGCGCCGGACCTCGGCGCCCAGCGTGGCGGCGTGCTCTTCGAGCAGCTGGACGATGACCGGCTGCGGGATGCCGAGCAGGTAGGCGTACGCGGAATCCAGGCTCTCGGGCGCGGGTTTGTCGCTGGCGGCGAAGTAGCTGCCGGCCGGGCGCTGCCGTCCGCGTTCGCGGATGCGGTCCAGCAGACCACGCATGGCCAGCAGTTCGAGGCTGCGCACGTGCAGGCCGACGATGCGGGCGAACGACTCGGGCTCGGTCTCCTTTTCCAGGACGAGCACGCGTACGTCGTGCAGCCGCAGCTCGGCGGCGAGGACCGCGCCGGTCGGGCCGCAGCCGGCAATGATCACGTCAAACATGGGTGGTGCCTTTCGGGAGTGGTGGGGCGCTCCCGGCGACACCTACGTCAGTCGCACGACCGTGACGGCAAGGGGGAGCACCCACATCGATACAGAATCCATGGGTCTCACCTCCTCAAGCGGCGTCACGTCAGCTGCAAGGTACAGCCGGGCATCGCCGCGTCCAATCCTTTTCAGGCGCGCAGATGGTCCTCGATCCGGCGGGCCAGACCGGCGACGCCGTCGTCGACGGTCTTCTGATAGCCGATGAAGAGCCGGTTCGCCAATGGCACGGCCCAGGCGGCCTTCGCCGCGATGTTGTAGACACGGTAGGTCAGCGTGGTCCCCGGGCCGGCCGGGGAGGCGGTGATCTCGCCCCGGTACCACCAGTGGCCCTGGAAGCCGGCCGTGCCGGGCTGGTGGTCCACGTCGACGTGATCCCGTGCTGTGTCGCTGCCCAGGAACGCGCCGGTCACCCAGCCGTCGTCGATCAGCTTTCGAACGGCTTCGACCGGTGCGGCCACGGTCGCGGAGGACTCGAACAGTTTCTTCACGGTGCACCCTCGTCTCTCATGAGCGCTTCGACGTCGGCGATGTCGCCGGGAATCGCCGGCCAGGTCAGCCGGCCCGCATCGAGGTCGGCGAGGAGCTGTTTCACCCAGGTCTGTTCCGCGCTGAGGCGTACCAGGTCGTACTCGATCTCGAGAAGCAGAAGGCGCGGCAGCGCCAGGCCCAGCGACTGGCCGGCGGTCTCGACCGCGAGGGCGAGCGAGGTGTGGCGGGCGCGCAGCTCGGTGGCGACGCCGGTCGGGGTGAGGCAGCCGGCGTAGTTGAGTGCGGCGGTGAACAGGGCCGAGTCGGGATCGGGCTCGCGCAGCAACACGCCGACCCACTGCCGCAGCCGGTCCCGGCCCTGGTCGGTGAGGGAGTAGACGGTACGTTCGGGGCGACCGGCCTCCCGGATCGTGTCGGCGACCTCGATGTCGCCGGAGGCCAGGAGCCGGTTGGTCGCGTGGCAATCCGCACTAGTATCCGACAAGGCCGCGAACGCTCCTGCTCGACGGGTACGTCAGAGCAGGTACTGGATCCGGGACGCCAGCGATTCCGGATCCGACAGCGGGGTGAAACGCGGCGGGTTGAGGTCGTCGGCCGGGTGACGGGCGTGCGGCACCGGGCGCAGGGTCGAGGGACGGTCCAGCCAGGATCGGTACGCGGCGACAAGCCCCGGATCCTCCCGGGGCTCCGCGAACGACCGGAACCGCTCGGGCACCCGGTCCACCCCGGACGCCGCCACGACGGCCGCCGGCCCCGACCCGGCCAGGTCCACCGGCTCGTCGACCGTGACGACACCATGCACGGCGAAGTGATCGGCGAACGCGGTGGCGAGAGGCGCCGAGGTGGCGTGCCCGACCACGACCGGCGCCCGCCGCAATCCCAGACTCTCCACGAGCCGGGCCAGAACACCGGCGACCTGCTCCGGCGTGCAGCCCGTCCACATCGGCGACTCGCCGTGTCCGGGCAGGTCAGGCGCGACGACAGTGCACGACGCGGCCAGGTCGGCGGCGAGGGGCCACCACTGGGTACGGTCGAACAGCAGGGCGTGCAACAGCAGTACCGGACGGCCGGGCCCGGACCAGCGGTCGTAGGCGACACGGCTTCCGGCGATGGTGAACGTGTGCGTGCTCCGGCACGGCGGGCGGGGGTGCATGGCGGGCTCTCCTGCGGGCGGAACGGGGGATGGGGGAGCGGCGCGCACGGGGGTGCGCGGGGGGCTCCTACACCCGCAGGTTCAGCGGTGCCGGAGGCGGATCGGTGAGCGAGCTGACGACGGTGACCGGTCGAGTGGTCACGTGAAAGGCGGGGAGGGCCACCACCTCGGCCCGCGGCGCGGGCTGCTTGACCCGATGTGCCGGGCCGGCGTCCGGCTGATGTGTCTCGCAGTGGTCGTCGATCGACAGGGCCACGCCACCGCTGCGATGCGACGTGTGGATCACCCCACCGGCGACCAGAACGATCAACGCCAGGACCATGACCACGACGACCGGAAGGCTCCGGTGATTGCGCGCGGTCATCCGCAGACGTTAACCGGCGCCGGCTCACCATCGCCAGCGGGGAATGCGCTTACGGCTTGGAGATCCCGTTGAGCAGGCCGGTCGCGGACGCGGAGAATTCCTCGGCCGCCTCGATCGCGCGCTCCACCGCGGTCTGCCGCTCACCGGGCAGCACCCGCCGGGCCGCGGACAACTCGCCGCGCACGTGCAGCAGCCGGGTCAGGGTGTCGTCGAGCAGGTCCAGAATGTCGTGATGCATGGCGGCGTCACCCCTTCGGCGCCGGGCGTACCCGGCTCAAGCCCTCCGCGACCGATCCACCCCGAGCTTAACCGGTCAATGTTGCTGGCTATTTGCCGTTTGTTGCCGAATTTGACCGCTGCTGTTCAACCCCTTCACCCCGATCCACCGGAACGGCAGGAGCAGCAGCATGGACCAGCAGGTTCAGCGGAGTCAGCCAGCCGGACACGATCGTGTGGCGTGGCGAACGCACGTCCCTGAGATCCGCGGAAGGGCTTGATAGGCAAGTGGCTACTTGCCTATCATCGGGGCGTGAGGGAGGCCGACGGTGACGTCTTCAAGGCGCTGGCCGATCCCACGCGCCGGAAGATTCTTGATGAGCTGGCGGAGCGGGGTGGGCAGACGCTGTTCGAGATCTGCTCGCGGCTGGCCATGAAGCATCAACTGGGCTCGTCCCGGCAGGCGATCTCCCAGCACCTCGACGTTCTGATCAATTCCGGTCTGGTCACCAGTCGCCGCGAGGGTCGTTACAAGTTCCACGACATCGACACCCGCCCGCTCGACCGCCTCACCGATCGTTGGAAACCGAGCGAAAACAAGGAGCTTTAACATGCGGATCCACGTCACCAGCGTTCTCGTCAGTAATCAAGAAGAGGCGCTGCGGTTCTACAGCGACAAACTCGGATTCGTGGTGAAGAACGACGTCCCGATCAGCGAGGCCGGCGATCGCTGGCTCACCCTGGTCTCGCCGGAGGACCCGGACGGCGTCGAGCTGCTGCTCGAGCCGGACGGTCACCCCGCCGCCAAGCCGTTCAAGGAAGCCCTGGTGAACGACGGCATCCCGTTCACGTCATTCCTCGTCACCGACGTACAGGCCGAATTCGAGCGGCTCCGCGACCTCGGCGTGCGATTCGTGCAGGAGCCGGCCAGCATGGGCCCGGTCACCACCGCCGTGCTCGACGACACCTGCGGAAACCTGATCCAGATTGTTCATATGAATCAGTGACGACGGCGAAAGACAGCCCGATAATTCTGCGGACTGGTCCCGGCAACTCGCTGGAATCGCTCGCGGAAAGCGGTCGCCGACCCGAATCCGACCCGCCCCGCGATCACCTCAACAGGCTCATCGGTGGCTTCCAGGAAATGCTGCGCCCGGCGAATCCGAGCCCTCAGCAACCACTGCAACGGTGTCGTCCCGGTGTGCTCGCGAAACCGCCGATTGAGCGTACGAATGCTCATGTCGCCGTGCGCGGCGATCTCGCCCAGGGTGAGATCGGCGTCGGTGTTCTCCTGCATCCACTGCAGCAGCGGTTCGAGGGTGGATCCGCGCGGCGTCGGCGGCTGCTCGGGCACGATGAACTGCGCCTGCCCGCCGTCGCGTTCCAGCGGCATCACCGACAGCCGCGCCGCGTCGGCGGCCACCGCCGACCCGTGGTCGCGCCTGATCAGATGCAGACACAGGTCGAGCCCGGCTGCCGCTCCCGCCGACGTGAGGAACTGCCCGTTGTCCACGTAGAGCACGTCCGGATCCACGTCGATGTCCGGAAAACGCTCGGCCAGCCGCGCCGCCGCGAGCCAATGCGTGGTGGCCCGCAACCCGTCCAGCAACCCGGTCGCGGCAAGAACAAAAGCGCCGGCGCAGATGGAGGCCAGCCTGCTGCCGCCGGCGGCGGCTTTGCGCAGATGATCAACAACTTCCTGAGGTACGGGTGACAGCACCTCAGCACAACCCGGCAGGATGATCGTGTCCGCTTCCAGCAGGGTGTCCAATCCCCATGGCGCCCGCAGGGTGAACGCCCCGGCATCGACATTTTCGGTCATCGCGCAGACCCGGACCTCGTAGGGCGTGGTCCCGTCGGCGAGCCGGACTCGGCTGAACACTTCGATCGGCGTCGACAGGTCGAACGGGATGACCGTGTCCAGCGCCAGGACCGCCACGATGTGCATGCCGGCCACGCTATCGAACAGGTTGGCCAGAACCCGTTGGAGGTGGGCAATCCAGCCACTGCCGGTGACCGTTGCTGATCACTACCGTTTCCCGGCGTGACCAAGCTCCTTCTCAGCCTGCACGTCCTCGCGGCGATCATCGCGATCGGCCCGGTGACGGTGGCGGCGAGCATGTTCCCGGCGGCGGCCCGCCGTTCCACCGGCACCGATCGCGACCGGACCACGTTGCGCCTGCTGCACCGCATCTGCCGGGTGTACGCCCTGTTCGGCGTCGCCGTCCCGGTCTTCGGCCTGGCCACCGCAAGCAGCCTCGGCGTGCTGACCGACGCGTGGCTGCTCGTTTCGATCGCCCTGACCTTGATAGCCGCCGTGCTGCTCGGCGTGGTGATCCTTCCCGGTCAGAGCAAGGTCCTCGCGGACGAGCCCTTCCCACCGGCCCGGCTAGGCATGCTGACCGGAATCTTCAACCTGCTCTGGGCCGTCGTCGTGATCCTGATGATCGTCCGCCCCGGCTCCACGACAGGCGCCTGAAATGCGCCGAGCCCTGGAGATCGCGGCGATCGCCGAACTACTGTCCCTTTCGATTCTGCTGCTCAACCTGGCGACCGCCCATTTCCCGGCGATCACCTCGCTGGGCGGTCCGGTGCACGGTTTCGCGTACCTCATGGTCGTGATCCTGACCGTGTCCGAGAAGACCGCGAGCACCCGCGCGAAACTGCTGTCCCTCACCCCCGGAATTGGCGGCCTGCTGGCCCTGCGCCAGATCCGTCACTCGTCGGGCAGCCGCCGGGCCGGATCGCCGACGACCTCCTTGTAACGGTCCTCCAGCCAGGCGCTGATCCATTCCGTGAAGGTGATGTCGAGCCGGTGACGCTCGCCGGAGTCCCACGACCACATCCGGCCCTCCGGGTCGCGGCAGTCGAGAAGGTCCCACATGGCGCATCCGGAATTGCAGAAGAACAGGACGCCCGGCGGCAGAATCGGCGGCTCGTCGGTGTCCTCACGAATCGAGGTGCAGACGTCCAGCATGGAGTCTTCGTCGCTGACGTAGCCGTCACGAAGGCCCTCGAAGCCGCCATCCGGCCCGATGCCGCCGTTGGCGATTTCGCGATAGATGCGTTTCAGCAGGGGTGGCAACGGATAGCCGATGATCTGTTCCGCCTCGCTGATCGCGGCCGGTGACGCGGGTTCGTCCAGCGGGAAGTCGCCGGTCAGATCGGTCGGCCGGCCCTGCGCGACCCGTTCCCGCAGGGCGGCCAGGATTTCGTCGTCAGTCACGCGGATGATCTTTGGCTAACGGTCGTCAGCAGAGGGCGAACGCGTGGTTAAGGACCTACGCACGTCCGTCAAATACTGCCGCTCGGCCGTGTCGTGGGTCAGGGCTATCGCGCTGTCATATTCGGACAGCGCCTCGGCGTGCCGGCCGACCAGGGAAAGCAGATGTGCGCGGACCGCGTGGGCCGGCTGGAAACGGGCGCCGGTGGGAGGCAGCGCCGCGTCGAGCACCTCCAGGCCGGCCGCCGCGCCCTCCACCTCGGCGGTGACGGCGGCCAGCGCGACCCCGCCGCCGAGCGACGGCGCCAGCGTGTGCAGCGCCCGGTGCAACCCGAGCAGTGTCCGCGGATCGGCCGCCCCGGCGCAGTGCGTCGCCTGGATCGCCGCCTCCAGCTGGAAACGACCGACCCGCCCCTGCGCGTGCGCGGCCCGCAGATGCTCGTGCGCCCGCTCGATCAAACCCCGATCCCACCGCGCCGGATCCTGATCAGCCAGCGGCACGAACCGGCCGTCGTCGATCCGTGCCCCGGCCCGCGCTTGCGACAGCAGCACCAGCGCGGCCAGGCCGCGCACTTCAGGATCATCGGGCGCGAGCTGAGCGAGAACCTCACCCAGGTGCAAAGACTCCGAGGGTACGCGTTCCGCGCCCGGCCAATCGATCACATAGGCGCCGTAGACGGCTTCGAGCACGGCCGCCATCCGTTCCGGCAGGACCTCCCGCCCGGGGATGCGGAACGGGATGCCGGCCGTTTTGATCCGCTTTTTCGCGCGTACCAAACGGGTGGCCATCGTTGCCGCCGGCAGCGAGAAAGCGCGCCCGATCTGCTCGGCGGTGTAACCGAGCACGGTGTTGAGCATGAGCGGGGTGTGCACGGCCCGGTCGATCGCCGGGTGCGCGCAGACCAGCATGAGCTCCAGCCGCCGATCGGGAAGCTCATCAAGAAGCGCGTCGAGGTACGCCGGCGCGTCCCGCTCCGGGTCGAGCGCGACGGTCCGGCGGAACGCCGCTGACTTCCACCAGTCCCGCAGCCGGTTGCGGGCCACGGCGAGCAGCCACGCGTCCGGGTTGGCCGGAACACCCTGGTCAGGCCAGGTACGCACGGCCCGCTCGAACGCGTCGGCCAGGGCGTCCTCGGCCGCGGCGACGTCGCTGGTGGCCGCGCAGAGCAGGGCGAGGAGCCGCCCGTAACTGTCCCGGGCGGCCACCTCGGCGCCGGCTAACGGGTCCATCCACCGTCGATGAAACTCGTCGCGACCGGCCGGATCTCCACCGAACCCCACTGCGCGCCCGGACACTTCTCCGCCCAGCTGAGTGCGGCGTCGAGGTCCGGGACGTCGATCAGGAACACCCCGGCCAGCGCCTCCTTGCTCTCGGCGAACGGACCGTCCTGCACCCGCAGCTCACCGTCGGGGCGGCTCACGGTCGTCGTGGCGAGCGACGGCGCGAGCACGTCCGCGGAGACGAGAACGCCGGCCTGGTGCAGCGCTTTCCCGTACACATCAAAGGCTTTTTGTCCTTCGAGCATGATCTCTTCGCTGAGCTCGCCCTCGCCCGGTTCGAAGTGGTGCATCAGCAGCGCATAACGCATGGCCCGATCCTTCCGTAGGGTTCTCCTACCACCATGACGATCCAGCATCCCGCCGATCGTCACCCGCGGCGGATCAGATCCAGACGGGCATGCCCCGTTCGGCGTAGCGGGCGCCGTGGCCGCCGGCCGGGAGGATCTCGCTGATCGCGGCGAGGTCGCTCAATGATGTCCCCGGCGGGCCGGGACGCTGTGGTCGCCGCTGTGGACCGACTGTTCCCGCGCGCTGACCGGTCTTCCGATCCTGCGACGTGACTTCAACTGCCACCATGTGACCTTGTGACAGTTGAACGGACGGTTCTCCTCTGGTTCGGCCAGGCCTCGCAGGACGCGGCCACCCACACGAACCTCTCCGCGGTGCGTACCGACGGCAAGGTGATCTGGCTGGCCGGTGACGAGACCGCCACCATCGAACGCCTCACCGCCAACGACGAGCTCAAGCCCACCGAGTACGGCGACGAGCGGACCTTCCGCCTCGCCGACTTCGTGACGCTGCCCGGCGAGGACCCGGACGAGGAAGCCGACATCGAGGGCATCGCGCGTACCGGCCGGTTCCTCTGGGCGGTCGGCTCGCACGGCCTGCGCCGCCGCCAGATCAAGGACCGGCACTCCGGACCGAAAGCGCTCAAGCGCCTCTCCCGGATCACCGGCCAGGACAACCGCCAGATCCTGGTACGCATCCCCGTCGTCGACGTCGACGACCTGCCCACCCTGGTCCCGTCGGCTACCTATGACGGCGAGGTTCATCATGCCGCCGTCCTTGCCCCGCACGAGAACCTGCGTGAGCTGCTGCGCTACGACGAGCACCTGTCGGCGTTCCTGGCGATCCCGAGCAAGGACAACGGCCTCGACATCGAGGGCATCGCGGTCCAGGGCGACCGGGTCTACCTCGGCCTGCGCGGCCCGGTCCTGCGCGGCTGGGCGTTCGTCCTGGAGATCCGCCCGTACGTGAACCCCGCCGAACCGACGCGCCTGCGCCTGCACGAGTTCGAGGACGGTCTGCCGTACCGCAAGCACGTGCTCGACCTCGACGGGCTCGGTGTGCGCGACCTGTGCCCGTCCGGCGAGGACATGCTGATCCTGGCCGGTCCGACGATGGATCTGGACGGCCCGGTCCGCATCTACCGCTGGCTGGACGCCTGCCGCGCCGAGATGCCGGAGATCGTCCGCGCCGACAAGATCCGCCGCGAGCTGGAGCTGACGTTCGGCGAGGGCGACGACCACGCCGAGGGCATCGGCCTGATCGGTCCGGCCGAGGATGGCCGCCTGCTGGTCGTCTATGACAGCCCGGCCGCCGCCCGGATGACCGACGACGGCGCCATCGTCGCCGACATCGTCCGCCTGCCTAGTTGACCAGGGTCTTCAGCGTGCGTGCCCCCACGGTGAGCCAGGCGGCGACCAGGGCGGCGTAGAGCACCACCGCCACCACCTCGAACATCACCGAACCCGTGTGGGCGGCCAGCGCTGCCGTGCCGGTCACGCAGGTGCCCACCGGGAACGTGAACGACCACCACGTCGGCGAGAACGGCAGCCCCTGGCGCGCGGTCCGCACGGTCACGGCCGCCGCCAGGCTCGCCCACAGGCAGGCAAAACCCCAGAGCGGCACACCCAGGACGATCCCGAGCGCTTCAAACCCCTGTTGGTACGCGTGCGGAAGCGCCGTCCCCGCGACCCCTCCGAGCAGGTTCGCGGCGGTGATGGCCTGGCCGATCGGCCCGAGGACGATCCAGAGCGTCGGCACCATCCGGGCCGGGCCGACCGCGTGCAGGGCGAGCCGCTGCCAGATCATCGTGATCGTGATGAGGGCGGCGATCAGGCTGAGGCCGAACATCGCGTAACAGCTGAGCAGCAGGGTCAGCCGCGTCTGCCCGGCCGGGGCGTGCGGGACCAGCAGCGCCCCGGTGGCCGCCGAGACCATCGGCGCCACCACCGGCATGAGCCAGCCACCGAAGGCCGCGTCCTGAGTCTTCGGGCCTGCGGCGGCGTGGCGGGTGAATCGCAGGTAGGGCACGGCCACCGCGGCGAACAGTCCGGCCGCGGTGCCGGCGAACCACAGCGTCCAGGCGATCGCGAGCGCGGCCGCCGGTCCGATGACGGCCGGGCCGAGCTGCAGCGTGCCGGCGCCGACGGTCAGCAGGGCCATCGGCGGGGCGCCGTAGAAGTGCGCCATCACCGGGTCGGCGCGGTGATCCAGAACGGTCCGCCAGCGCCGGGCGGCGGCCGTGAGCAGGACCGCCAGCAGGGCCGCGGCGAGTAGCCAGACCACGGTGGCGGCCGGTCGCAGCCAGGTCCCGCCGACCGGCAGCGACACCGCGGCGGTGGCGACGATGCCGGTACCCATGACAGCCGCGAACCAGTTGGGCGTGATCGCCGGCTTCGAGGACGGCGTTGCGGGGATGACCGCGCGGCGCGTTGCCGGCGTCGGCCGGAGCAGGGGTTCGGCGTAAGGGCTCACGACTACACGATCGCGGAGACCCGGCCCGTCCGGTAGCAGGCATGATGTTGTGGAGTCACAAGCTGAGGTTGTATCCCCGTACCAAATCCGGTTGTGACCCGAAGCGCGGCGCGAGCCGCGATCAGCGCCACCAGTCGTCGAGCGGGGTGACCGGGACGGTTCGCTTGTGGCGGGTCGCGAGGAACAGGCCCTCGACCCGCTCCGACACCGCTGCCGTGACCTCCCTGCCCTCCAGATAATCGTCGATCTCGGTGTAGGTCAGGCCGAGCGCCTCCTCGTCCGGCAGTGCCGGCCGGTCGTCCTCCAGATCGGCTGTCGGTACCTTCCGCCAGCAGCTCTCCGGCGCACCCAGCTCCCGCAGCAACGCCGCGCCCTGCCGTTTGGTCAGCCCGGTCAGCGGGGTCACGTCGACGCCGCCGTCGCCGTATTTCGTGAAGAAGCCGGTCACCGCCTCGGCCGCGTGGTCGGTGCCGACGACGAGGGCGTTGAGTTCGCCGGCGAGGGCGTACCACAGCAGCATCCGCTCGCGGGCCTTGATGTTGCCGCGGACGAAGTCGCGCAGCGAGTAGAGGTCCAGGCCTGTCGCGGCGGCGGTGGCGGAGGCGTCGGCGCCGGGTTTCACGTTGACCGCGACCGACCTGTCCGGGGTGATGAAGCCCAGTGACACCTGGGCATCGTCCTCATCGGCCTGGACGCCGTACGGCAGCCGGACCGCCACGAACGTCGCCTCGCGACCGTCCGCGCGCAGTTCCTCGCACGCGAGCTGGCACAGCTTGCCGGCCAGGGTGCTGTCCTGGCCGCCACTGATGCCCAGCACGTAACCGGTGGCCGGAGTGGACCGCAGGTAGTCCTTCAGGAAATCGACCCGGGCGCGGACCTCCGACGCGGGGTCGATGGTCGCCTTCACGCCGAGTTCGGCGATGATCTGCTCACGACGGTTAGCCACCTGACGAACTCTAGGGGATCCGCAGGTCGCCGAAGCTCGCGCTGGTGACCCGTACCCTCGGGGGTTGTGACCCTGAGCCCCCGGATGCCGGACCTCGCCGCCCTGGAGATGCTGCTCGCGGTGGCCCGGACCGGGAGTCTCAGCGCTGCCGCCCGCGAGGTCGGCCTCAGCCAGCAGGCGGTCTCGGCGCGGCTCGCCGCGCTGGAGGCGCGCACCGGCGTGCGGCTCGCCACCCGGACCCCGCGCGGCGCCGAGCTCACCCCGCAGGGCGCTGTGGTCGTCGAGTGGGCGGACCGGTTACTGCAGCTGGCGGCCGAGGTGGACGCCGGGCTGGCGGCGCTGCGCGAGGACAGCCGGAGCACGCTGCGGGTCAGCGCCAGCCTCACCGTCGCCGAGCATCTGCTGCCGGGCTGGCTCGTGGGGCTTCACGCTGATGCGGCGCGGCGTGGGCAGACGCCGATCCGGGTGGTGCTGACCGCCACGAACAGCGACCACGTCATCGAGCAGGTCTTGGAGAACACCGCTGACCTGGGTTTCATCGAGGGGCCGAAGGTGCCGCGCGGCCTGCGCAGCCGGGTGGTCGGCCACGACGAGCTGGTGCTGGTCGCGCCGCCGGGGCATCCGTGGGCCCGGCGCCGGGAGCCGGTGACCGCGTCCGAGCTGGCGGCGGCCGCCATGGTCACCCGCGAGCCGGGATCGGGAACCCGGGATTATCTCACCGCCGCGCTGCGCGAGGCGCTGGGCGGCGACGTACGCCAGGCGGCCCCCGTCCTCGAACTGTCCACCGCGGCCGCCGTCCGGGCCGCGGTGCTCGCCGGCGCGGCCCCGGCCGTCGTCAGCCGGCTGGCAGCCGGTGACGATCTCCGATCCGGGCGGCTGCGCCACGTGCCGATCACGGGACTGCGCCTGGAACGCGACCTTCGTGCCATCTGGGCCGGTCCGCGGGTCCCACCTGCCGGTGCTCTGCGGGCACTGCTGACCCACATCAGTGCTTCGAGCGCGTAGGCTGGGCTGCGCCTTGCCGAACCGATGCCCCGCCTGAGGAGCAGGATGCCACTCACCCCTGCCGACATACAGAACATGGCCTTCAAATCGCCGCCGACCGGTCGGCGCGGTTACGGCGAGGAAGAGGTCGACGCCTTCCTCGACGAGGTCGAACAAGAGCTGTCGCGCCTCATCGAGGAGAACAGCTCGTTGCGCGGCCGGGTCACCACCCGCCCCGACCGTCCCGATAGGCCTGACGAGGACCTCGCCCAGCTGCGCGGCATGCTGGCCCAGCTCGCCGCCGAGCGGGACCGGGCCGAGCAGTACGCCGGTGACCTGCAGGCGGAGCTGGAACGGGCACGTGCCTCCGGCCCCGCGGGGGGAGCCGGAGGAGGCGACGATCGGAACCTGCGCGTGCTCATGATGGCGCAGCGCACCGCCGACGATCACCTGCGCGAGGCGCGGACCGAGGCCGACGGCCTGGTCGCCGAGGCGCAGGCCCGTGCCGACCAGTTCGTCGCCGAGGCCCGTGTCTCCGCGGAGAACCTCGAGTCGGCCGCGCAGCGTGACCACGGTGCCGCGCTGTCCAACATCGTGGTCGAGCGGGCCGCGCTGGAGCAGGAGATCGGCCAGCTGGGTCAGCTGGCGTCGACATATCTGGCGGCCCTGCGTGACCACGTGGACCGCCAGCTGCGCGACGCGGACGCGCCCAGCGACTATCAGTGACGCTCGGCTGAGGGTCGTGCCCGGCGATATCGCCCGGGCGCGACCCCGAACCGCCGTTTGAAGGCGGCGGCGAAGGCGAACTCCGAGCCGTAACCGACCCGCTCGGCGATGTGCCGTAACGGCTGGTCGCCGCGGCGCAGCAGCCCGGCCGCCGTGGTCATCCGCCACCAGGTCAGATAACCCAGCGGCGGCAGCCCGAGCAACGCCGTGAACCGGCGGGCGAACGGCGCCCGTGACAGACCCGCCTCCGCGGCGAGGGCCGCCACCGTCCAGTCCCGCGCCGGGTCGCGGTGCATGGCCCGCAGCGCCGTACCGGTCACCGGGTCCCGCAGCGCCGCCGACCAGCCGGTCGGATGCTCGCCGTGGTCGCGGTGCAGCCAGGTGCGCAGGACCTGCACCAGCATCGTGTCGAGCAGGGCCGGGACCAGCGCGTCGCTGCCCAGTCCCGGCGTGCTCAGCTCGGCGGCGAGCTGCGCCACCGTGCCACCCAGACCGGGCTGCGCCGGCAGATGGATCACCTCGGGCAGGCTGCTGATCAGCGGATGGACCAGGTCCGGCTCGAGTTCGTACGCCCCACACAGCGTGATCGTCTCCTCTCCGCCGGGCGGTGGCCCGATGATCGGACCGCCCGGATCGCAGGCCGGCGTGACCGGCAGGGTGCCCGGCGCATCGGCGAGCACGTGCCCCTCGCCGTGCGGCCGGAACACCACGTCGCCGGTGGTCAGATGCAGCGGCTCGGCGTCGTCACGCAGCATCCAGCACTCACCGTGCAGCACGACGTGGAAGCCCGCCGAGCCGGGAACCGGAGCGAACGCCTGCGCCCACGGCCGGTCCCACCCCATCCGTGCGCTGCGCACCCGCCCGGTTCGCATCGACGCTAGCGCGTCGCTGAGCACGTCCATAAGAAGACTTTGGCATATGAATCAGAGACCAAAGAACATTCCCCGTCCTGCGCGGCTTGCTTACGGTGGTTGCCATGCGGGCTTGGCGATTGCAGGGGTACGGGGAATCGAGGCTGATCACCATCGATGAGATGGACCGGCCTTCACCGGGTCCCGGCGAGGTTCAGCTGCGGGTGGCGGGCACGTCGTTCAACCCGTCCGAGGTGGGGTTGCGGCGTGGCCTGCTCCGATCGGTCGTCGAGGTCGGCCTTCCTTACACGATGGGCTGGGACGTCGCGGGAACCGTCTCCGAGCTGGGGCCGGGCGTCCACGGCTGGGCCGTCGGTGACCGGGTGATCGGGCGTCTCGACGGCGGCGCCGCGGCGGACTATGCGGTGGCGCCGGCGTCCGCGCTGGTCCGGGCGCCGGCGACGATCCCGCTGGCACACGCGGCGGCATTGCCGATCGCCGGGCTGACCGCATGGCAGGCGGTGTTCGAGCACGGCCGGGTGCGTGCCAGCGCAGTTGGAACGGGCGCGGCGGGTGCCCGGCAGCGGGTCCTGGTCAACGGTGCCGGGGCGATCGGCCGGCTGGCGATCCAGCTGGCGCGGCATGCCGGGGCCGAGGTGTTCGCCGTGGCGTCGTCGCGCAGCGCCGAGGCGGCGGTGGCGGCCGGCGCTGATCTGACGCTGCCGGAGCTGCCGGAGAGTGTCGACGTGCTGCTGCATTTCGTGCCGCAGCCATTGGACCCGGCCCTGGCCGCTCTGGTCCGGCCGGGCGGAGTGGTGGTGTCGGCGACCGTTCCCAGAGCCATGGCCGGCGCCGGGATCGGGGCGAGCGCTGCGGCCGGCAGCGAGACCTGGGCGGGCGCTGCGGCCGGCAGCGAGACCTGGGCAGGCGCTGATGTCCACTTCGTGATGCGTGACGATCCCGGCCAGCTGTCCGAACTGGTGTCTCTGGTCGACGCCGGCGTGGTCACTGTCGACATCGCCGCGGTGCGGCCGCTGATCGAGCTGGGGGAGGTGCATGCCGAAGCGGAGACGGGTGACCTGCCGGCCGGCAAGACGATCCTGGTGCCGTGAGCCGGCTGCGGGCACGGTGGTCCTGGTGGCGTGAGCTGGCTGCGGGCACGACGGGTCTGGTCCCTTGAGCTGGCCGCCGGCACGACGGTCCTCTGGTCGCCGGCACTGCGGAACCGGTCCTCTGAGCTGGGTGGGCACTGTTCGTGTCCGGAGAGCGAGCTGTTAACCGGGTGGACGTTGACCGGGGAACGCGGCCCGGAGATCCTCATCACAACTTCCGGCGGGGTTGTTTCGAGGAGTGGGTCATGGCTCGGATCACCGTTGTCGTTCCCGCGTTTGACGAGCAGGGCGTGATCGGCCCCTGTCTGGACGCGTTGCACGCTCAGACCGAACCGGCTGACGAGATCATCGTCGTGGACAACAACTCGGCGGACGGCACCGTGGCGGAGGCTCGGCTGCGCGGTGTCCTCGTGCTGCACGAGGTGCGGCAGGGCGTCCAGCACGCCCGCAACACCGGTTTCGACGCCGCCACCGGCGACCTGATCGTGCGGATCGACGCCGACACCCGGCTGCCACCGGACTATCTGGCCCAGGTACGGGCGTTCTTCGCCGATCCGGCGGTGGACGCGGCGACCGGCCCGGTGCGGTACTACGACTCGGCGATGCCCGGCGTGGTGGCCCGAGGCGACGCGATGCTGCGCGGCCTGTGCAGTGTCGGCCGCAGTCGCCGGCTCGACTGGGTCTTCGGCGCCAACATGGTGATCCGCCGGACCGCGTGGCAGGCGGTGTCGCCGACCCTGTGCGTCGCCGAGCACATGCACGAGGATCTGGACCTGGGCATCCACCTGCACCGGGGCGGCCACGCCGTGCACTACGCCCGGATCCTGGTCGCGGAGACGTCCGCGCGCCGCATCCGCAGTGACTACCGCAGTTTCCGGCAGTACCTGCTGATGACCGAGCGAGGCTACGCCGACCACCTGGGCCGGGGCGGCTCGTACGCCCGGGCGTGGGTGATGGCCCGGGTACTGCTGATCGGATACCCGGTGATGAAGCGCCTCTACCGCCAGAACGACGAGTCCCGCCCGACCTGCGCGGCCCGCAAGAACCCGATGTCCAGCCAGGTCGCCTGACCGCGTCAGCCGGGTTCGTAGTGGTAGGTCCGCCCACCGGGGCCCTGCGTGAATCCGTCCGGAAACAGGTCCCGCTCGATCTTGTCGAGTTCCCCGCACACGGGTCGGGGAACTCAACAAGATCGGCTCAGCTCGGCCTGGGTCAGAGGGGGCCGTCTGGGAGGTCGCGGCGGATCAGTTTGCCTGTCGGGTTGCGGGGGAGCTCGGGCAGGAACACCACGTCGCGGGGGACCTTGTAGCGGGCCAGGGATCCGCGTACGTAGTCCTTGATGTCCTGGGCCTCCAGGACCGCGCCCTCGACCGGGACCACGAACGCCCGCAGCCGCTTGCCGAACTCCGCGTCGTCGACCCCGATCACCGCCGCTTCCAGGACGTCCTCGCGGGCGGCGAGCAGGTTCTCCACCTCCACCGGATACACGTTCTCCGCGCCGGAGATGATCATGTCGTCGTCGCGGCCGTCGATGAAGAGCAGGCCTTCGGCGTCGAAGTGGCCCTGGTCGCCGGTGGACATGAAGCCGTCGATGACCTGTTTGTGCTGGCCGTCGGTGTAGCCCTCGAACGGGATGCCGGTACGCACGAACACCCGCCCGATCGTCCCCGGCGTCGTCACCCGGACCCCGTCGGCGTCGAACAGCGCCACGTGCACGGTGACCGGCGGCTTGCCCACGGTTCCCGGTGCCCGCCGGGACTCGGCCGGCTGGGCGACCGTCGCGACGGCGACCTCGGTCGAGCCGTACACGTTGTAGATGACGTCGCCGAACTGGTCCTGGAAGCGGGCGGTCAGGTCGGGTGCGAGGGCTGAGCCGGCCACGAAGACGGACTTCAGCGACGAGGTGTCGTACTTGTTGATGATGTCGGGGCCGAGGGCGAGGATCCGGGTGAGCATGGTCGGCACGGCGACCAGCATCTCGGCGCGGTGGTCGGCGATGGCCGCGAGGATGCGTTCGGCGTCAAAGCGGCGCAGCAGGATGGCGTGGTTGGACAGCGACAGCCCGACGGTCCATGCCCCGAACCCGGTGCTGTGGAACAGCGGCGAGGCGAACACGGCCGCGCCCTGCCGGGGGAACGGGATCCGGTCCGCGATCAGCGCGCTGGCCAGCGGCGACACCTTGGTGCGGGGCGCGCCTTTCGGCAGCCCGGTGGTCCCGCTGGTCAGGATGATGAAGCCACCCGGCCGGTCCGGCAACGGCAGCGGGGTCGCCGGTCGCCCCGCCGCGAGCTCCTCAATGGTGGTCCCACCCGCGGAACCCCAGGTCAGATAGCGCGGGATCGACACCTGCGCGGTCAGGTCGGTGAATTCCTCGTCGTGCAGCAGGATCTTGACCTTTTCCCGCTCCACCACCTGGGCGAGCTGCTGCGGTGCCAGTCCGGTGTTCATCAGCGCGAGCCGCAGCGTGGCCCGGGCGGTCGCGCTGATCGCCAGCAGCAGCCCGCGGTGGTCGCGGGCCAGGACGCCGACGACGGACCGGTCCGGCAGGCCGAAGCTCTTCAGCGCGTGCGCGAGGGCGTTGGACTGCTCGTCGAGCTCCCGGTAGGTGAGCGTGCCGCGCTCGTCGGTCAGCGCCGGCGCGTCCGGGTGCTCGGACGCCGCCTTCATGATCAGAGCTGCCTGCGGGCCGAGCTTGCCGTTGTTGGAGGCCATCTTCAGCAGCCGGTTCGGGCGCGTCAGGTTGACGATGCCGATCTGGTGCATCCGCAGGACCGCGTGCAGGTGCTCGAGCGTGCTCATCAAAAGCCCTTCCATTGGGGGGTTCGGCCTTCGGCGTAGGCGCGGATTCCCTCGAGGGCGTCCGCGGAACCGATCACCTCGCCGGCTATGTCGGAGAGACGGTCGAAGGCTTCCGCGGTGTTCCAGTCGCGGTGCTCGTCGACGATGCGTTTGGAGAGCAGGACGGCGAGGGGAGCGTTGGCGGCGATCTCCTGCGCCAGTTCGATCGCGATCTCCAGGGCCTTGCCGGGTGAGGTCACCCGGTTGACGAGGCCGAGGTCGTACAGGCGCCGGGCCGGCAGGGGCGCGCCGGTCAACGCCAGTTCCAGGGCGGTGCTGCGGGGCAGCGACTGGGCCAGCCGGAGCACACCGCCGGCCGCCGCCACCAGGCCCCGCTTCACCTCGGGGATGCCGAACTGGGCGTCCTCGGCGGCGACGATCAGGTCGGCGGCGAGGGCGAGTTCGCAGCCACCGGCCAGTGCGGCGCCCTCGACCGCGGCGATCAGCGGCTTGCGCGGCGGCCGCGCGGTGATGCCGAGCAGGCCGCGTCCCTCGGTGATCGGGTACTCGCCGCGGGCGGCCGCCTTGAGATCCATCCCGGAGCAGAAGGCGGTATCACTGCCGGTCAGCACGGCGACGCGGGCGGCCGGGTCGGCCTCGAAGTCGTCGACGGCGCGTTCCAGGGCGCGGGCGGTGGTCAGGTCGATCGCGTTGCGCACCGCGGGCCGGTTGAGCCGCAGGACGGTGACCGGCCCGCGCCGCTCGACGATCAGCGGAGGCTCAGCGGGAGCAGGGAGAACATAGAGCCCGGCCGTGTCGATGACCGAAACAGACCCGGCGGAGAAATCAAGACCCCAGCCGAGCGGGTCCGAGGACAGCAACCTGTCGATCAGCGCGCGGTCGGTCACCCGCCGCACCACCCGCGACCCGTCCGGCGCGATCGCCGTGATCACCGCAGCGGACGGTGATCCGGATCGGTCATAGGGGACCGTGAAGGCCTCCAGGACGGCCGGCCCGGCATAGGACTCCAGCGCTTTGCGCGCCGGCGGACGATCCATCCGCACATCAGCATCGATGTCCGCATAGAGCTGGGCGGGCGGCCGAGCCGAGAACACGCCTACGGCGTGCTTGGTCACATACCACCCGAGCGCATTGGCCAGGCCGAACGCTTCCGGCTCAGACCGCAACAAGGGTACGAGATTAGCAATGGAATGCCCCGAGTAATTGTTACCCGGCCCCCCGGCAAAGGTGAGCCCACCGGTGACCGTCAGCTGCCGTTCCAACGACAGTCCCAGCTCCTCAGCCGCGATCTCCACAGCCGACGGGAAGCAGGCGTAGAGGTCGACATGTGAAATATCGGAATTGTCGAGCCCGGCATGGCCCAGGGCAGCCTGGCCGGCGGCACGAATAGCCGGCGACGACGCCAGCGAGGCCCGCTCGGAAACGAACCATTCATCCGTCGCGTGCGCCCCGGCGTGCGGGAAGACCCACCGATCCTGCGGAATCCCCGCTGCCACGGCGGCCGCGGCGCTGCACAGGATGACGCCGGTCGCCTGATTCACCTGCAGATGCGCGGTCAGCAATTTCGGATAGGGCGCCGCAATGGGCCGGTTCTCCTCGGTAACCGCCGCCAGCGACGCCGCATCGCGCTGCTCCGGCAGCCAGGCGAACGGATTTCCGGCCGCGACCTGCGAGAACCGCGACCACAGCGACGTGATCCGCTCCTGATGGTCAGAAACGGACAGGCCGAGCTTGCCGCGCACCGCCGACTCGATCAGCGCGTACAGGTAGATCGGCGCTACCAGGCCGGCCGTCGTCTCGGGTTCGTTGTTGGGTTCGCGATCAACCCCGACGACCCGGCTAGCCGCCGTGCCCTCCGGTTGGTCCGGCCAGCCCAGGTCGCGCCCGGCCTTCTCGGCGGCCGCGGCGGTGGCGGCAGCCTCGGCCCCGCCGACCAGGACGATCGACGCATGTCCGGAAGCGATCGTCGCGGCCGCGTCGTTGACCAGCCGCAGCCCGCCGTCGCCGCCGAACGTGCTGCTGCGCACGGTCTCGGCCGGCCGGGCTCCGACGGCCGCGGCGATCAGGGCGGCGCCGTCCGGGTACTGCCACGACACACTCGGCACGTAGGCGACCGAATCCGCCGACGACAGCAGCCCGGCGGCGCCACTGTCCTGCTCCGCCGCGTGCAGCGCACGAACGGCGAGGGAGACCGGGTCGGCGCCGAGCGGATCGGTGGACCGCTCGGACACCTGACCCACGCCGACGATCACCGGCGTCCACGCGTCGATCTCCCTGCCGGTCCGCTCGTGGCGAACCGGCGCGGGCTTGGGAAGGCGCGGCCTCGCTGCCGCGAGCGCCGCCTTTGCGGAGGCCACATCGGGTACGGGCGAGGGCCCCCGTGACCGAGAAGGATCGGAAGCCGCACCGCGCCGGCCGGCCCCGGTGCCCGTGGTGACCGCAGTGGCCAGACGTGCCAGGGACTTGGTCATCGCGTCGGCCAGGTTGCGGGCCACCATCGGGCCCAGCGGCCCGTCGGCCGATCCGCCCTCGACGCCGCCGTCGATGCGCACCAGCGTCCCGGGCCGGCCGGCCCCGAGCGACACGGCCCCGAGGGACAGGTAGAGCCCGACGACGATCCCCATCGGCCCGGTCCCGTCGAGCCAGATGGTGCTCGGTACGCGTACCCCAGAAGCCGTCCAACGCACCTCGGTGGGCATGCCCATGAGCTTGACGCGCTGCGCGAAGCGCGCGCCGTCGGCGATCGCAGCCGGCGGCTCGCCCACCCAGCCGGTGTGCATGATCAGCCAGTCCGCCATCCGCGCCGGGTCGGCGAGGACCGCGAAGACCGCCTCGGGGGAGGCGTTGATCTCAGACGAGGCGGCGTACGGGTATTTCAGCTCACGCGGCGGCGGCGTGAGGTCCGCTGCCGTGCTGGCCGGTCGTGCGCGCCGGGGCAGCGCCGACGCGGCGACCGCGCGGAGCATGGCGAGGCGCTGACGAGCGGGCATAGACGACTCCCTAACAGTCTGGCGTGACGGTAAGCGAGTGACGGCGGTCACCACAAGACCCGTCTTAACGCGCTGGAAATCCGTAGTGGACCGAACTAACAGTCAAGTCGTACGGTATTTGGCGTGACTGTGGAACAGGGCCGGCGCACTCAGGCGCAGCGCAGCGAAGCGACAAGATCGAAGATCTTGGACGCGACCGTGCAGTGCCTGGTCGAGCGCGGCTACGCCGAAACCACCACGGCCGAGGTCCTGGCCAGGGCGGACGTGCCCCGGGGCACCCTGCTGCACCACTTCCCGACGAAGGTGGACCTGCTGGTCGGCGCGGTGCAGCACGTGGCACGCCGCCGCCTCGACGGGCTGGCCACCGAGATCGCCGCGATGCCCGCGGGGGCCGGATCGCTGGACGACTTCATCGACGCGGTGTGGCGGCATTTCTCGTCGCCGATCTTCTGGGCGGCGCTCGAACTCTGGAACGCCGCCCGTACCGACGCCGCCCTGCGCGACGCGCTGGTCGCGGTCGAGAAAGAGATCTTCGGGACGCTGCGGGCGCACGCCCGCGAGCTGCTCGACGACGATCCGCGCGTCGACACGGTCGTGCACTTCACGTTCGAGGTGCTCACCGGCCTCGCCATGACCGGCATCGTCAGCGGCGACCTGGCGAGCCGCGAGATGTTGATCCGCCGCTGGAAGCGGGCCGCCGCGATCCTGCTGGGACGCCGTGACCCGGACACCCTGGTCGAAAACCCCCGAAGGAGCTGAGCATGATCGAAACCGCGGAACGCACGGCGCTCGCAGCAGCGATGAAGCAGTTCGTCAGCCGGGAGATCCTCCCGAACCTGCCCGGCTGGGAACGCGACGGGCAGATCCCGCGCGAGGTGCACCGGGAGATCGCCAAGGCCGGCCTGTTCGCCGTCGGGTTTCCGGAGGAGATCGGCGGCGACGGCGGCGACACCCTCGACATGGTGGTCGCCACCGAGGCGTTCCTCGAGGCCGGCGGCTCCTCCGGCGCGCATGCGGCGCTGTTCACCCACGGCATCGCGCTGCCGCACATCATCGCCAGCGGCGACCAGGATCTGATCGAACGGTTCGTGCGGCCCGCCCTGGCCGGTGAGCGGGTCTGCTCGCTCGGCATCACCGAGCCCGACGCCGGCTCCGACGTGGCCCATCTGCGTACCACCGCGGTCCGGGACGGCGACGACTACGTCGTCAACGGCGCGAAGATGTTCATCACCTCCGGGATCCGGGCCGACTTCGTGACGACGGCCGTGCGTACCGGCGGGCCGGGAGCGTCCGGCATCAGCCTGCTGGTGATCGAGCGGGACACGCCCGGATTCACTGTCTCCCGCAAACTCGACAAGATGGGCTGGCTCTGCTCGGACACCGCGGAGCTGTCGTTCGTCGACTGCCGGGTGCCGGCCCGCAACCTGGTCGGGGCGGAGAACGGCGGGTTCCAGCTGATCGGCCAGGTCTTCGTGCCGGAGCGGATCATCGCCGCGGTGCACGCGTACTCGGTGGCGCAGCGGTGTCTCGACCTGTCGCTGGCCTATTGCCGCGAGCGCGAGACATTCGGCAAGCCGCTCATCGCACGGCAGGTGGTGCAGCACAAACTCGTGCAGATGAGGCAGCGCATCGAGCTTTCTCGTGCGTACACCAGGGAAGTGGCCCGGCGGCATGCCGCCGGAGAGTTCGTGGCGGGTGAAGTGTGCCTGGCGAAGAACGCGGCGGTCGAGACCTGCAAATACGTGGTCGACGAGGCGGTGCAGCTGCACGGCGGAATGGGGTATATGCGGGAGAGTGAAGTGGAGCGGCATTACCGCGACACGCGCATCCTCGGCATCGGTGCGGGAGCAACTGAGGTGATGACCGACCTCGCCGCAAAGATTTTCGGGTACGGTCGTTGATCGATACCGTGTGATCTGTCGATGCGAGGGGTCCATCGTGACGGAAACGACCGACTGGGTGCCGGCCGGCATCGACGTGAATCGGCCCAGTGCCGCCCGCGTCTACGACTATTTTCTCGGCGG
The DNA here is from genome assembly GCF_003259845.1 of Actinoplanes lutulentus. Lineage (GTDB taxonomy): Bacteria > Actinomycetota > Actinomycetes > Mycobacteriales > Micromonosporaceae > Actinoplanes > Actinoplanes lutulentus. Next base: position 153,088 of record NZ_QLMJ01000015.1, on the reverse strand, counting down.
TGCGCACAATTTCGCCGTCGACCGGGCGCTCGCCGAACAGATCGCGTCGATGACCCCGAACATCGGTGAGACGATGCGCTCCAACCGGGTTTTCCTGCGCCGCGCCGTGCGATTCCTGGCCGGGCAGGGCGTCCGGCAGTTCCTGGACATCGGATCCGGCATCCCGACGGCCGGCAACGTGCACGAGATCGCCCTGGAGGCGGCCCCCGGCTCCACTGTCGTCTACGTCGACATCGACCCGGTCGCCGTCGAGCACAGCCGGGCCATCCTGTCCGGCGTCGGCGGCACCGGGGTGATCTGCGCCGACGTCCGCGACGCCGACCGGATCATCGCGGAGAGCGAGAAGCTCGGCCTCATCGACTTCACCGAGCCGGTGGCCGTGCTGCTCGCCGGGGTGCTGCACTTCGTGCCGGACAGCGACGACCCCGGCGCGGCGGTCGCGGCCCTGCGCGACGCCCTCGTGCCGGGCAGCTTTCTGCTCATCTCGCACGCCACCGGTGACGGCCAGCCGCCCGAGGTGATCGAGGCGCAGCGCTTGTCGTCGCGTACCGGCACCGAGATCGCGTTGCGGACCGGCGAGCAGGTCACCGCGTACTTCAGTGGTTTCGACCTGGTCGAGCCGGGTCTGGTGTTCATCCCGCAGTGGCGACCCGACGCGCAGGACCCGGTCGACGAGCATCCGGAGCGGGTCGGTGCGTACGCCGGCGTGGCGCGCAAGGGCTGACACCGCGGTGTTCGCCCGGCGCTGGCGGCAGGAGCTGACCCGGTCGGTGTTCGTGCCCATGGACTCGGCGTCGCTGGACGTGTTCCTGGAGATGCTCACGACCATGCTTGACGACGCTCCCGAGGCGGTGGGCGCGGCCCTGGTCGAGGCGCATCTGGCCGACCCGTCGGTGCTGGCGGCAACAATTCGGATATTGGACGATAAAGCGGTCGCAGCGCGGGTGTCCACCGGCTTCGCTCAGGCCCTGCGCGCCGCCACCATGGCCGAGCAGGAACGGCTCAACGCGGCGGTGCTCGCCGCCCACGCCACCGCCGAACGTGCCCTGCGCAGCAGCGAGTCACGGATGCGCGCCGTCTTCCAGAACGCTGCCGTCGGCATCGGGATCAGCACGATGGACGGGCAGATCGTCCGGGTCAACCAGGCCTTCGCCGATCTGCTCGGGTACACCGTCGAGCACATGTCCACCCTGCGGGTGCCCGATCTCGGCCACCCCAGCGACCCGCCGCACATGTGGCAGCTCTACGAGGAGCTGATCGCCGGGAAACGGGACTTCGTGCGGCTGGAGAAGGCTTATTACCGTACCGATGGCGGGGTGGTCTGGACCGACATGACGTCGTCGCTGATCCGGGACGAGGACGGCGCGCCCGAGTTCACCATCGCCATGGTCCAGGACATCACCGACCGGCTGCGCCTGCAGGACCGCCTCGAACACCAGGCGACCCACGACCCGCTCACCAGCCTGCCGAACCGGGCGATGATCGCCGAACGCCTCCAGCGGATCTTCGACCATGCCGGTCCGGACGCCAGGGTCGGCGTCTGCTTCCTCGACCTCGACGGCTTCAAACGGATCAATGACACCCTCGGGCACCAGGTCGGCGACGAATTGCTGGTCACGGTCGCGCACCGCCTTCTTGCCTGCACGTCCGGGCCGCGCCGGATCGCCGGGCGGATGAGCGGCGACGAGTTCGTGCTGCTCGTCGAGAACCCGGCCGGTCCCGCCGAGCTGACCAGCCTCGCCGAGAGTGTGCTGAAGTCGCTGTCCCGGCCCTACCAGCTCGGCCAGCACCGCACCCGGCTGTCGGCCAGCATCGGAGTGGTGGAGAGCGCTGTCGCGGAGACCAGCCCGGCCGAGCTGATGAAGGCCGCCGACCTGACGCTCTATGTCGCGAAGTCCGAGGGGCGCGGGCGGTACGTCACCTACGACGCCGACCGTGACGCCCGGCAGGCCGCCCGGTACGAACTCGCCGCCGCCATGCCCGACGCTCTCGACCGGCGGGAGTTCAGCCTCGTCTACCAGCCGCTGGTGTCGCTGGCCGACGGGCGGCTCAGCGGTGTCGAAGCGCTGGTGCGCTGGCAGCATCCGGTGCACGGTGAACTCAGCCCCGATCGGTTCATCCCGCTCGCCGAGGAGACCGGCGTCATTCTGGCGCTCGGGCGCTGGGTCCTCGAGGAGTCGTGCGCGCAGGCCGCCTGCTGGGCCCGGGATTTCCCGGACGCGCAGCTGTCGGTCAGCGTCAACATGACCGTCTCGCAGGTCCACGAGCCCACCCTGCCGGCGGACGTCGACAAGATCCTGGCGAGCAGCGGTCTGGATCCGTCGCTGCTCGTGCTCGAACTGACCGAGAGCGCCGTGATGGACAACGACTCGGCCCCGTTGCGCGCACTCGCCGATCGCGGCATCCGCCTCGCGATCGACGACTTCGGTACGGGATATTCGAACCTCGCGTACCTGCGCCGGCTGCCGGTGCACATCCTGAAGCTGGCCGGGCAGTTCGTTGACGGGCTGTCGTCGGCTTCCGTGGTCGACCAGCAGATCGTCGAGACCATCGTGCGGCTGGCCCATGCGATCGGGTTATCCGTCACCGCTGAGGCCGTGGAGACGCAGCCGCAGGCGGATCGGTTGCGTGATCTGGGCTGCGACACCGGGCAGGGCTGGCTGTTCGCCCGGCCGCAGCGGGCGCCGGAGATCACCGAGCTGCTGCGGCGCTCACGAGACGTTGCGGATCATCTGCTGCAGCACTGACAGGGCCTGCTGATAGTCGGCGTCCGGGATGCCGTGGTGGATCCGGGCGGTGATCTCGGGCAGGTGCTGGCGGAGGTGGTCGCAGGCTTCCCGGCCGGCCGTGGTGATCCAGAGGCGGCCGTGGCGATCGACCTTGATGCGCTTCTGGTCGAGCAGGAGTTCCGCTTCGGCGGCGAGGTCGTCGCTTCCGGGTCGCTGTTCGCCGAAAGCACGGCCCAGCTCGGAGATCGTCTGGCCGTCGTCGTCGGTCAGCGCGCAGAGCAGGCAGAACTGGGTGTGCGTCAGCCCCAGCTCAGCCTGCCGGGCCCGGGTGAACGCTGTTAGCGCGGCGTGCGCTTTGCCGGCCCAGTAAGCGGCCGGCTCCACCACGGGATCGTTCATGCCGCGAACGATAGAACCTGAAGTTCAGTTGAGGTCAACCAGCCGGTCGGTGTGCGGAACACTGCTCGCCGGAACGGGCCTGCGCTGAGGCGTACCCTCAGGATCTTGGCCAATCGGCCAAGCGTGAGCGAAGGTCGGAGATCGCGGTCGCATCCAGGCCATACAGGGCGAACCGCGCGTCATCCAGTCGATCCAGATAGCGACCGGCGTCCGCGATGTCCTCCGGATCCAGAGCGGGGTCGGCCGCGTGCGCGAGCCGCATGATCTGCTCCAGGGGATAGCGTTCCAGAGCCGCCGCCACATCGATGTAGTCGCGGACCTCGCGGCGGTTGACCAGGGCGGCGACCTTGGTGGCTACCAGGTCGTCGAGGTGCATCACGGGACCGACGTCCATGACCACCGGGGCGCGGTGGCGGTCGAGGCGGCAGAGGGTGAGGCGCAGCGCGCGGGAGTCGCCGGCGACGAGGAACTCCTGGATGTCGGTGTCCATGCCGGCGAACAGTTCGTCGCCCTCCTCGCGGACCACGCGGTATCCCGCAGCGGTCAGCGCCGCCGTCACCTCACCCGCGGCCGCCCGCACGCCGCCGGCCGTGTCGGTGAACAGGTCGATGTCCTCGGTGGGGCGGGCCACCAGGCCGTTGACCAGCCAGGCCACGCCGCCGCCGAGGACGAAACCGTGTTTGTCCGCAACCGCTAGAGCAATTTTCGCGATGTCGGAAAAGAAGTCGTCGACGCTCACGCGGCGACGTGAGTGCGCAGCCGGGGATGGCGCGCTTCCCAAGCGGCACGGACTCCGCGCGGCAGATTGAGCTCGGGCCACAACCGGGCCAGTGTCGGGCCGTCCAAATGATTGCGCAGCTCGTCGGCGCGAATTGCCTCGCGGAGCACGTTCTCATACATCCACAACAGCATCGTGCGCTGGCTCAGATCGAACGCCCGCTGCGGGTGCCACCAAAGGCGCAGCGGCAACTCGACAAGGCCGGAAGTCGGGCCGCGCAACTCGCTCAGAGTCCCCGCCACGACGACCGGCCTGTGCGGCCGGGCCAGGTGCATCACGGGGGTTGCGCTCGCGGACATGCCCTCAGGGTAAACCGGCACAACCCCGGAAAGGCAAGCCCCTAGGTTCCTAGGATGCTTTAGGGGGTGTGCTGTTGGTGCGTTATAACAAACGGTTTATTCGGCGAGGCGGGTCCGGACCACCAGGTCGTGCAATGCGGATACCGCCGCGGAATCCGGCTGCTCGGGCAGCGCCGATGAATCGCGCGCTTCCTCCAGCGCCGCCCTCAGCCGCGCGATGTCAGTAGCCAGCCGCGGCATTGTTTCGTGCGGAAGCGGGCCGTGTTCGGCTTCCCGCTTCAGCGCTATGAGGTCCGGCACATAGGCCAGATCCGACCCGAGCACACCCAGGTCCGTCTCCAGCTGACCGGTTTTCATCAGGTGGATGCCGGTCAGCAGGACCCGCAGCGTGTACAGCGCCGGCTTCAGCTCCCCGGTCCGCTGATAGAGCTTCTCCTGGGTGGCCGCGAAACCCAGGTAGTGATGCGCGTGGTGCCTGGTGATCAGACCATGGGCGATATCGGTCAGCTCGGCGTGCACCGGCGTGGTGATGACCACGAGCGGAGAGAGCAGCTGCTCCAGGACGTACCCGTTACGACTGTTCAGCATCCGGGCGAACTTGAGCAGATCGTGACTGACCACATCCAGCTCGACACCGTCGCGCAGACCCTCGTGCTGCACCGTCTCCGGCCCGGTGACCAGCCCGACGACCTCGGCGGCCGGCAGCAGATGGGCGGCACGCAGGTCCAGGTCGGAGTCGACCGAGGCGAAACCGTAGAGGTGCGCGCCACTCACGGTCGCGAAAATCAGGGGATAGGGCAGCGCGGCGGCGATCTCACCGGCCCACTCCGGCACGTCGATGGTCACTCTCAGTTCCAGACCTTTCGGGTACGCGTCAGCGAGGCTGATTTTTGCAAAAGGATGCCCCGGGTGACGATGGTTTCGGTCAGGGCCCGGGGCGGCAGGGGTTCTGCGCCGGACGGGGCAGGAGGCCGTAGCAGGTGGGCGGTCGTGGCGGGTGGCAGTGGCCGTGGCAGGTGGGTGGACGTGGCGGGTGGCAGTGGCGGGTGGCAGTGGCAGGTGGCCGGGGCAGACGGGTGGCCGTGGCAGGCGGCCGTGGCGGGCGGCCGTGGTGGGCGGTCGCCATGGCTGAACGCTATGCCGCACCGTCATCCCGCGACCAGCGAATAACCCGTTGTCCACGGCGGACGAGGGCCCACCGTGTGCTCTCGTCATCGCTGGGCGAGGGTTCGGGCGGCCGCCGGCTCGCTCCTAGCTGCGGCTCGCACAGATCTTGTGCGGTTCGGCCGTCCCCTCGACCGCAAACTCACAAGTTTCGGCCGGCTGCCGCCGTGGCTTGGCAATTACGTGTGGTCCGCGGCGCCTCGGTGACGCGGTGCCACCACGATGGTGGAGAGTCCTGGGTTTGTGGGATTTTGTGGGGGTCAGAGCATCCACAGGACTCCAAGATCAGGCGGCGCGGCCGGTGAAGCCTGCCGAACGATCACCCTCCGTGAGGATTCGGCGAGTGACGCCGGTCGGCTACCCAGGCGCAGCCCGCGAGGATTTTGAACGCCGCACCGCCCGGAAGAACGCCAGCCGCCAGCCGCCAGCCGCCGGTCGCCAGTCCTGGATCTTGAGCGATTTTCGACCCTGAGAGGTGGAGGATCGCTCAAGATCGCGGACGGCCACGCACCGCGCGGCATGGCACGGCACTGGGCGGAGGTCACCGCGCGGCGCGGCATGGCACGGCACTGGGCCGAGGTCACCGCGCGGCGTGGGGCGCATGGCACGGCACGGCACAGGGTGGAGGTCGCCGCGCGGCGCGGGGCGGGCGGCACGGCACTGGCCGGAGGTCACCGCGTGGGCTCGGCGCTGCATGGCACGGCGCGGCGCGGCGTGGGGCGCCATGGCGTGGGGCGGGCGGGCGGCCTGACCCTGGGCGGAGGGCGACGCGCGGCGCGGGCGGTGCGGGGCCGCGGGCGGGCGCGTGAGTCAGGAGAGGTTGGCTTCTCTGATTGTGGACAGCAGGTTGTTGATTGCGGCGCGGTTGGGGCTCTCCGGCAAGCGGGACTTCTCCGCCGCTGCCTCCAGGTCGCTCTGCAGCTCCGACGACCACGCCAGGATCGACGGCCACGGCGTATCGCCCCGCTTCACCGCCAGCAGGCGGTCCCGCAGGTGGGCCACGTCGACCAGCACCTCGCCGGTCCGCAGGACGTGTGCGCCCGCCACCAGCAGGCGGATCATGTGCATGGCCTGCTTGCCGTTGGTCTCGCCGGTGCGTTCCCGCCGCGCGTCGACCCGTTTCAGCTGGTCGCGGGCGTAACTGCCGTACGTGTCGAAGACCCGCCGGGACAGGAACGCCTGCCGCGACGCCAGCAGTGCCGAGCCGTCCGGTGACACCGACTCCACCAGCGGAGACCAGAGCACCTCCAGCACCGTCGGGTTCGCCTGCAGTGCCAGCTCGCAGAACCGCTCGATCTCCCAGTTGAACTCCTCGACCCGGGGACCGTCGAAGTGTGTCGGTGGCTTGTCCAGGCTCCAGAACGCGCGGGTGGGCGCCACGAACACGCCCCGCCGGTCGTGGTCGGAGCCCTCTACGTCCAGCCCGTAGGCCCGGGAGCCGACCACGACCGACAGTGCGATGTCGTTCATCAGAGTTCGATGACCGTGCCGTCGATGTCGTCGAGCTCCTCGGCGGTGAGCTCGGGACCGTTCAGGGCGGCGATGTTGTTCTCCAGCTGGCCGACGCTGGACGCGCCGATGATCAGGCTGGTCATCCGCGGGTCGCGCAGGGCCCAGGACAGGGCCAGCTGGGCGAGGGACTGGCCGCGCCGCTTGGCGATGTCGTTGAGGGCGTGCAGCCGCTCCATCGTCTTGTTGTCCAGCGCGCTCTCGTTCAGGAAGACGCTGGTCCGGATCCGCGAGCCGTCCGGGATACCGGTGAGGTAGCGGTCGGTCAGCAGACCCTGCTGCAGCGGGCTGAACGCGATGCAGCCGGCGCCTGCCTCCTCCAGGGTGTCCAGCAGGTGGTCGTGCTCGATCCAGCGGTTCAGGATCGAGTACGACGGCTGGTGGATCAGCAACGGCGTGCCGAGTTCACGCAGGATCCGGGCGATCTCGGCGGCCTGCTCCGACTTGTAGTTGGAAATGCCGACATAAAGCGCTTTACCCGAACGCACGATCGCGTCCAGCGCCGACGCCGTTTCGAAGAGCGGCGTCTCCGGGTCCGGGCGGTGGTGGTAGAAGATGTCGACGTAGTCCAGGCCGAGCCGGGTCAGCGACTGGTCCAGCGACGACACCAGGTACTTCCGTGATCCCCAGTCGCCGTACGGCCCGTCCCACATCGTGTAGCCGGCCTTGGTGGAGATGACCAGCTCGTCACGGTACGGCGCGAGGTCGGACGACAGCAGCCTGCCGAAGTTCGACTCCGCGCTGCCGGGCGGCGGGCCGTAGTTGTTGGCCAGGTCGAAATGGGTGACACCGAGGTCGAAGGCGCGCCGGACGATCTCACGCTGCGTGGAAAGACCACGGGTGTCGCCGAAGTTGTGCCAGAGGCCGAGCGAGATGGCGGGGAGCTTGAGGCCGCTGCGACCGGCGCGCCGGTAGGTCATCGAGTCGTAGCGGGCGGAATCAGGGGTGTACGTCACACACCACACCCTAGGACTGTGATCCAACCGGGTGTGCGCTGGTAGGTTGGTCGTGCCGGCAACACCTGTGCGGAAGAGACCGTCTTAGCGGACGGCGCCGAAGGGGCAAACCCTCCCCGGAAAACTCTCAGGCAAAAGAACCCCACGGGTAGGCAACTCTGAAGTGCCGCAGTCTGGGTATGACAGAGGGGGAGGTTGTTAGTCGACCTTTCTCACGCCTCTGGAGTCGCCCATGTCGTCACCTTTCGTCTCCCGGCACATCGGTTCGGACTCGGACGAGCACACCCACATGCTCAAGGTCGTCGGCCACAACTCGCTCGACGAGCTGATGGACGCCGCGATCCCGGAGAGCATCCGGTTCCACGGTGAGCTCGACCTGCCGGCCGGCATCTCCGAGGAAGAGGCGATCGCCGAGCTCCGTGTCATCGCGAGCCGCAACACGGTCGCCACCCCGATGATCGGCCTCGGCTACTACGGCACCCACACCCCCGCGGTGATCAAGCGGAACGTGCTGGAGAGCCCCGCCTGGTACACGGCGTACACCCCGTACCAGCCGGAGATCAGCCAGGGGCGGCTCGAGGCGCTGCTGAACTTCCAGACCATGGTCACCGACCTGACCGGGCTGACCACCGCGAACGCCAGCATGCTCGACGAGGCCACGGCGGTCGCCGAGGCGATGACACTCGCGCGCCGCGCGTCCAAGGTCAAGAGCCTGGTGTACGCCGTCGACGCGGACACGTTGCCGCAGACGCTTGCCGTTCTGCGTACCCGGGCGGAACCGCTCGGACTCCAGGTCGTCCTGGTCGACCTCGACACCGAGGAGCTGCCCGAGGAGTTCTTCGGGCTGCACCTGCAGTACCCGGGCGCGTCCGGCGCGATCCGCGACCACCAGGCCCTCGTCGAGGCCGCGCACGCCAAGGGTGCCCTGGTCACGGTCGCCGCCGACCTGCTCGCGCTGACGCTGCTGCGCGCGCCGGGCGAGGTCGGCGTGGACATCGCGGCCGGCACCACCCAGCGCTTCGGCGTACCGCTCGGTTTCGGTGGACCGCACGCCGGTTACCTCGCGGTGCGCGCCGGGCTGGAGCGGTCGCTTCCCGGCCGCCTGGTCGGTGTGTCGAAGGACGCTGACGGCGCCCCGGCCTACCGGCTGGCGCTGCAGACCCGGGAGCAGCACATCCGCCGGGAGAAGGCGACCAGCAACATCTGCACGGCGCAGGTGCTGCTCGCGGTGATGGCCGGCATGTACGCCGTCTACCACGGTCCCGCGGGCCTGCGTGCCATCGCTGAGCGTACCCATGGGCAGGCTAAGAAGATCGCAGCGGGACTCGCCGCAGCGGGCGTGGAGATCACGCAGGCCGCGTTCTTCGACACCGTGACCGCGCGGGTGCCCGGCAAGGCCGCGGCGATCGTGGCAGCGGCGGCGACCCAGAACGTCGATCTGCGGCTGGTGGACGCCGACCACGTGTCGATCTCCACCGACGAGACGACGACGAGCGCGCACGTCGCGACGGTTCTCCAGGCATTCGGTGCGACAAAGACCGAGAAATCCGGCGAAGCCGTGATTCCGGCGGCGTTGAACCGGACCACGGACTACCTGACCCACCCGGTCTTCAACACGCATCACTCCGAGACGGCGATGCTGCGTTACCTGCGCAAACTCTCCGACCGTGACTACGCCCTCGACCGTGGCATGATCCCGCTCGGCTCCTGCACGATGAAGCTGAACGCCACCACCGAGATGGAAGCGGTCACCTGGCCGGAGTTCGCCAACATCCACCCCTACGCGCCCAAGAGCCAGACCCAGGGGTACGAGGACCTGGTCGCCCAGCTGGAGGCCTGGCTCGCCGAGATCACCGGTTACGACGCGGTCAGCGTCCAGCCGAACGCCGGCAGTCAGGGTGAGCTGGCCGGGCTGCTCGCCATCCGCGGGTACCACCGCGACCGCGGCGAGAGCCACCGTGACGTCTGCCTGATCCCGTCGAGCGCGCACGGCACCAACGCGGCCAGTGCCGTGATGGCCGGCATGCGGGTCGTCGTGGTGGCCTGCGACGCGGACGGCAACGTCGACCTGACCGACCTGGACGCCAAGATCGAGAAGCACCGGGAGAACCTTTCGGCGATCATGGTGACCTACCCGTCGACGCACGGCGTCTACGAGACCAGCATCGCCGAGCTGTGCGGCAAGGTGCACGACGCCGGCGGCCAGGTCTACGTCGACGGTGCGAACCTCAACGCGCTCGTCGGGTTCGCCAAGCCGGGCAAGTTCGGCGCGGACGTGTCCCACCTGAACCTGCACAAGACGTTCTGCATCCCGCACGGCGGCGGCGGTCCCGGCGTCGGCCCGGTCGCGGTCCGCGAACACCTCGCCGCGTTCCTGCCCGGCGACCCGCTGGAGACCGGTGACCACCACGCGGTGTCGGCGGCCGCGCACGGCAGCGCCGGCATCCTGCCGATCAGCTGGGCGTACGTACGCATGATGGGCCCGGACGGGCTGGCCGCGGCGACAGCGGCGGCGGTGCTGTCCGCGAACTACGTGGCGGCGCGGCTGCGCGATCACTACCCGGTGCTGTACGCCGGCAACAACGGCCTGGTCGCGCACGAGTGCATCCTCGACCTGCGGCCGATCACCAAGGCCACCGGTGTGAGTGTCGACGACGTCGCGAAGCGGCTCATCGATTACGGGTTCCACGCGCCGACCATGTCGTTCCCGGTCGCCGGCACCCTCATGGTGGAGCCGACCGAGAGCGAGGACCTCGCCGAGCTGGACCGATTCATCGCGGCGATGATCTCGATCAAGGGTGAGATCGACCAGGTGGCCTCGGGCGTCTGGCCGAAGGACGACAACCCGCTGTCGAACGCGCCGCACACCGCGTCGGCGGTCTCCGCTGACGAGTGGGCTCACCCGTACCCGCGGTCGGTCGCCGGCTTCCCCGAAGGGGTGGACCGTACGGCGAAGTACTGGCCGCCGGTTCGCCGTATCGACGGTGCTTTCGGCGACCGTAACCTGGTCTGCTCGTGCCCGTCGCCGGAGGCGTTCGAGGACTGAGCCGACTCCCGTCGCTTGCGCAGGTCGCGGTCCTTCAGGGGATCGCGGCCTGCGCCGTCTCGGGATGGTTACGCTGAGTTGCTTTTTTAACGGTAATTTCTCAGGCTGCCAGGGCGTGCACGGCCGGGCCGCGGTGCGGCTCGATCAAGGTGCCGTCCGGAAGCAGTTCACCGGTGTCCTCGAAAACGATGACTCCGTTGCAGAGCAGGCTCCAGCCCTGCTCGCAGAAGGTGACGATGACCTTCGCGGCCTCACGGTCGGTCGCGTCGGACGTGGGACAGGGGATCAGGTGCTGGCACATCTTGCTCGATCTCCGTTTGGGGGCTGTGTGAAGGTTCACAAAGTCGGTGTCGGACGTTACCTCACTTGGAACGACGGCGGTTCAACCCGGTGACGCCGATTTCTCATGAGTTCGCGTCTTCGATGGTCCACGGGACGGGGTCTGTCGGCCACCCCGTAACGGCTCCTTTCGGGGCCCCTCCGGCGGCACCGACCGCCTGCCAGGCCCGTCACCATGCGTTACGTACCTTTCGATGGCACCGGGGTGATCCCGGTGACCCCGCCGAGCTTCTGTCCGGATTTCTGGCCGGCAACGGACTGCCGGTGCGAAACCTTGGCCGAACGGATGACAAAAAGAAGACGTTCGGCGATGGCACTATTTGCGGGGCAGCACTCTACGTGTCCGCGGATGCCGGATGCGTGATGGCTGGGGCGGAGCTCGGGCCACCCTCTCCCGTTCCCTGCGTTCCTGACGTTTATGCCGTCGTCTACGAACATTTCTCAAAAAAAGTGGAGAAATCCGTCCAGACCGGCTCCGAGTGGAAGCTCGGGGCGTGGCAGGACAGCTGGACCCGCGCCGAACACGCCCACGCCGTCGAGCAGGTCCGCGCCGCCATCGCCCGCGGCGACGTCTACCAGGTCAACGTGGTCGGCCACGCCGCCGCGCCGTACACGGGCGACCCGTCCGCGGCCCTGCGACGGGTGGCGGCCCTCGCCGGCGCCCGTTACGGCGGAGTCCTGCGCGACGAAGCCTGGGCGCTCGCCACCGCCTCCCCGGAGACCCTCGTCGAGGTCCGTGACGGCCGGGTCATCACCCGCCCGATCAAAGGCACCCGCCCGGCCACCGCACAGGGCCGCCGCGAGCTGCTCGCCTCGGCCAAGGAACGCGCCGAACACATCATGATCGTCGACCTGGAGCGCAACGACCTGGCCCGGCTGCCCGGCACCGGCCCGGTACGCGTCGACGAGCTCTTCGCCGTCCGCGAGTGGAGTGGCCTCTGGCAGGCCGAGTCCGTGGTCTCCGCGCCCCTGGACGGCGACGTCGGGCTCGCCGACCTGCTCCGCGCCGTCTGCCCCGGCGGCAGCGTCACCGGCGCCCCCAAGCTGGCCGCCCTCGCCCAGATCGCCGCCCTCGAACCGGTCGGCCGCGGCGTCAGCATGGGCGCCCTGGGCTGGATCGGTCACGACCACGTCGATCTGGGCCTGAGCATCCGCACCGTGGTCGCCGACGGCACCCGGGTGCACGCCTGGGCCGGCGGCGGCATCACTGCGGACAGTGACGCGATCGCGGAGGTCGACGAGGCCGCCGCGAAGGCCGGCCCGTTACGGTCCGCGCTCAGCTCATAGCCCGTTCATAGCCTGCTCCGAGCCGTCTCTACCGGTTCCGTGCCACTGTCGGCGTCTGCCCCCGGAACAGGGGGTCGAGCGCGTAATTTCACCTTCGCGCGTAACCGAGAAGGTCCACATTGGCACGCTCCGTGTCCATAGGTGGCGGCAGGAAGAGGCGACACCATGCTTGATCTGCTCGAGAAACCGGCCGCGGTCAGTAGGACCGTCCGGTCCGGCATCCGGATCCGGATGATCCCGCCGGCCGCGACCCGCCGCGCCGGCTTCGAGCAGTTCGCCCAGACGTCCCTGACCCGGCTGCACAGCACCGCGTACCAGCTCTGCCACGACTGGCATCTCGCCCAGGACCTGACCCAGACCACGCTCACCAAGCTCTTTCAGAGCTGGGACCGGGCCTGCGAGAGCGACAACCTTCCCGCGTACGCGCAGAAGATCCTGCTCCGGGTCTACCTCGACCACCGGCGGCGGCGCAGCTCCACCGAGGTGTTCCTGGGCGGGATGCGCGAGCCGGCCTACGAGATCAGCCCCGACCTGCGGCTCGACCTGCTCGGGGCGCTGTCCCGGCTGCCCGCCCGGGACCGGACCATCGTCGTGCTGCGCTACTTCGCCGACCACAGCGTCGAGCAGGTCTCCGCCGAGCTGGGTGTGCCGATCAACGTGGTGAAGAGCCAGACCCGCCGCTCGCTGATCAAGCTGCGACACATGCTCGGCACCGACCGGCGCGCCCTGTTCGCGTAACGGGTGACTAGTCTTTGACGCATGACAGTTCGGCCCATCCGCATCTTCGGCGACCCGGTCCTGCGCACGCCCGCCGACCCGGTCACCGACTTCGACGCCTCGCTGCGCGAGATCATCGGCGACCTGGAGGACACCGTCCGCGAGCCCGGCCGGGCCGGCGTCGCGGGCCCGCAGATCGGCGTCAGCCTGCGGATCTTCTCCTACAACGTCGGCGGCGTCGTCGGACACCTGATCAACCCGGTTCTCAGCGACCACGAGGGTGAGCAGACCGAGGAGGAGGGCTGCCTGTCGCTGCCCGGCCTCGGCTACGACACCACCCGCGCGCTGAAGGTGACCGCGACCGGTTTCGATCAGTACGGCGAACCTCTGGTGATCAGCGGCGAGGGTTTCCTGGCGCGGGCGTTGCAGCACGAGGTCGACCACCTCGACGGCCGCCTCTACGTCGACACGCTGTCCGGCGACGTCCGCCGCCAGGCGCTGCGCGAGCTGCGCCGGGTCGTCCCGCGTGCCTGACATCTCGAAGCTGGCTGCCGGATACCTGAGCGCCGGTGACCCGACCGGCTGGTTCGAGCCGCTCTACGCGCAGGCGGAGGCGGGCGGCGCCGAGGTGCCGTGGGACGTACCCGAAGCCAGCGCGCACCTGCGCGCCTTCCCGCTGCCGCCCGGCGCGGGGCGACGCGCGCTGGTCGTCGGTTGCGGTCCGGGCCGCGACGCCGAGCACATCGCGGCTCGGGGGTACGCGACCACGGCCTTCGACATCGCACCGACCGCGATCGAGCTGGCCCGCACCCGGCACCCGGACAGCCCGGTCGACTACGTGGTGGCCGACCTGCTCGATCCGCCGGCCGGGTGGCGTCAGGGGTTCGACCTGGTGCTGGAGAGCAACAACGTGCAGGCGCTGCCGCAGTCGATCCGGGCCGCCGCGATCACCTCGGCAGGTACCTTCGTGGCGCCCGGCGGCACGCTGCTGGTGCTCGCGGCGGCCGCGGTCACCGGTGGTGGCGAGGGCCCGCCGTGGCCGCTGACCCGCGACGAGATCGACGGATTCGCGGCCGGCGGGCTGCGGCAGGTCTCGGTCGAGCAGACCGAGGCACCGGGCACCCGGCTGCACTCGCGCTGGCGGGCGGTCTTCACCCGTTGATCGTGTTTGCCCTGGTCAATGCGGGTGGCCATAATCCCGAGGCGGTGGATTGATCCCGGCCACTACAGTGTGCGGGGCATTCACCACCACGGGGAGTTTCACGTTGCGCGTTTCGCGTCTTGCCGCCGGCGTTCTGGCCGGTGTCACCACCCTTACCGTTCTCGCCGGTTGTGCCGGGGAGAAGCTTCAGGCCCTCGAACCGAAGCTGGAGCTGCGTAACGCGGCCAAGCAGCTCGGCGAGGCGCAGCAGGCCGGATTCACCATCAAGATCAACGGCAGTGCGGACGACCTGGTCGCCGCCGCGAAGCTCGACGCCGCCAAGTCCGGCGAGAAGACCGACGAGGTCACCGAGGACGACGCGAAGATCCTGCGTCAGCTCTTCAACTCGTCGTTCACGATCGCCTTCGACAAGGCGGGCGAGGGCGTCGACGACGACCGCGCCCTGTTCGGCGCGACCATCGACGGCGTCGCCGGCACCGAGATCCGCATCGCCGACAAGACGATGTACGTCAAGGCGCCGATCACCGAGCTGGCCACCAAGTTCGGCGCCAGCGCCGACGAGGTCAAGACGCTCAGCGAGGAGACGGTCGGTGCGGCCGGCGGGTTCGACGCGTTCTTCGACGGCAAGTGGGTGTCACTCGACGTCGCCAAGCTGACCGAGCTCGCCGAGTCCGGCGCGGGCGTGCCGGCCAAGGACGTCGAGCAGGAGAAGGCGCTGAAGGAGTTCAGCACCTCCGCGACGAACCTGGTCGAGGGCGCCGACATCGTCCGCGACGAGAACGACGACACCCACCTGATCGTCACCTCGTCGACGGCCAAGGCGTACGCCGAGGTCAAGCGCCTCGTCACGGCGCTGGACAACGAGGCGCTCACCGACACGTTCGGCGCGGAGGCCCCGGCGGACAAGCCGATCGTCCTCGACCTGTGGATCAAGGACGGCAAGCTGACCGCCGCCGAGATCAACATGCTGCAGTTCATCGACGGTGCCACCGGCCGGGTCGCGCTGCGGCTCGAGGTGACGACCGGTGCGGCGATCACCGCTCCGGAGGGCGCCACCAAGCTGGATGTCGACCAGCTGCTCGGCGGCACCCAGCCGTACGTCTCGGTGCCGGGCGCGAAGGCCGGCGAGGGCACCGACCTCAGCGAGGAAGACCTGAAGGAGCTCGAGGAACTGCTCGGCGGCGTCACGCCGGCGGCAACCGCCTGACAGCTCTGACGCGGAACGGGCCGGCCGGGTGGCCGGCCCGTTCTCGTTTCACACCAGGGCTGCGGCGATCAGGGCCACTGTCCTGTCGGCGTCGGTGGTCAGCCGGTGCAGGACGGGCTCGGCCAAGGGTGGTGGCAGCTCGGCCAGGGCCAGGGTCAGGCGGATGCGTTCTGCCGGGGTCGCGGTGGCGCGGGCCAGCTCGGTGCTCAGCGCGCTCAGGATGGCGCCGGCGCGGGCCGGGTCGAGGGCCAGGACACCCAGGACCTCGCCGGCGTCCACGTCGTTGCGGCCGTCGACGATCATGGCGACGAGTTCCGGCACGGCCGTGGACACGCCGCGTCTGCCGAGGGACAGGGCGGCGTGGCCGCGTACCCCAGGCTCTTGATCTTTGAGAGCGTCCGCAAGGACGGCGGTGACCTGGTCGCCGGACATCTCGGCAAGGGCTTGGACCGCGCGGAGCCGCACCGCGGCGTGCTCCGAGTGAACGCCGGCTGCCACGGTGGCCAGCGCGTCACCGCCGGTTCGGGCGAGGGCCCAGCGCAGGGCGCCGGCGACGTGCGGATCCGACTCGGCCAGGACGGCGCCGGCCAGGAGTTCGGCGGGGACCTCCGCGTCGTCGGCCCGGCCCAGGACGGCCTGCTGGCGGCGGGCGGCGTCGGGGGAGTTCAGGCCGTGCAGCAGCTCGACGATCCGCAGCACGCCCTGCCAGCCGAGCGGGGCTGACGCGTCCACAGTGCGGAGGCGTTCGAGGAGCTCCTGCTCGGTTGCGATGCGCTCTTCGGTACGCCGGATGAGGTCACCGACCAGCGCGGACGGCTCGAATCCCGGATCCTGCAGCGCACGCCCGATGTCGCGCAGCGAGAGTCCGAGGGTGCGCAGGCTCTCGACGTGGAAGATCCGGCGGATGTCCTCGCCGGAGTACTCCCGATAGTTGCCGACGGTCCGGCCGGTGGGGCGCACCAGCCCGAGGGAGTCGTAGTGCCGGAGCATCCGGGTACTCACCCCCGAGCGGCGCGCCACCTCACCGATCAGCATGTGGCCTTCTGGTATTCCAGCGCCACCAGCCTGGTCGCCTCGTGGATGGCAGCGTCGAAACCGGCCTCCGGGTCATGGAGCAGGACCGACGTGGCGTGGGCGTGGGTGCTCACCGCCGGGTCCGCACTTGCCGCCGCTGTCCGCAGGGCCGGTTCGATCACGTCGCCGAGCGCGACGAGGGCCCGGCTGAGGCTCAGCCGCACGGTCCGGTCGCCGCGGCCCAGCTGCGAAGCCAGCTCGGCGGCCAGCCGCGGCCGCTCCTCCGAAGGTGCCAGGATGACCGCGGCCCGCCAGGCGCTGCGGGCCACCTCGTCGTCGGTGTCGTGCAGCAGCGACGATGTGATCGCCGGGTACACGCTGCTGTCGCCGATCTTGGACAGGGTGTGCAGGGCCTGGCTGCGTGCCTGGGCGACCGGTGAACCCAGCTCGGTCCGGAGCCGGGGCACCGTGATCTCCGGCGGCAGCCGGGTCAGCGCCCAGGTGAGCATGTCCCGGACGAAGAAGTCCGGCTCGACCGCGCACCGCGCGATAAGGGCGTCGACCAGGGTGGCGTCAGCGTGCGTGCCTGCCGCGAGGGCCGCCTTCAGCCGGATCGACGAGTCGGCGGCGCTCAAGGCCTGTGTCAGGTTCATCGGGAACCACCTCCAGCACCCAGTGAAGACCTTGTCACAGTGTGAAGGTCAAGCGACCTGATCCAACTCCTTCACGGTGGCCTCGTCGAGAACCAGCGCGGCGCCGGCGATGTTCTCCCGCAGGTGTGCCACCTTCGAGGTGCCCGGGATCAGCAGGATGTTCGGCGAGCGCTGGAGCAGCCACGCCAGGGCCACACCCATCGGCGTCGCTCCGAGCCGGTCCGCGACCTCGGTCAGTGTGCTCGACTGCAGTGGGCTGAAACCGCCGAGCGGGAAGTAGGGCACATACGCGATGCCGTCGGCGGCCAGGTCGTCGATCAGCTTGTCGTCGCCCCGGTTCGCCAGGTTGTAGAAGTTCTGTACGCAGACCACCGGCGCGATCGCCCGTGCCTCGGCGATCTGCTCGGCGTTGACCGTGCTGAGCCCGAGGTGCCGGATCAGGCCCTGCTCGCGCAGTTCGGCCAGGGCGCCGAACGGCTCGGCGATCGAACCCGGCTCCGCGTTCTGCAAGCCACCGACGCGCAGGTTGACCACGTCGAGCGCGTCCAGGCCGAGCCGGTCCAGGTTCTCGTGCACCTGCTGCTTCAGCTCCGCCGGCGCCAGCGCCTGCGGCCAGCCGCCTTGCGCATCGCGACGCGCGCCGACCTTGGTGACCAGATGAAGATCACTGGGGTACGGGAACAGCGCCTCCTTGATGATCTCGTTGGTGACGAACGGGCCATAGAAGTCCGAGGTGTCGATGTGGTTGATGCCGGCCGCGACGGCCGTGCGCAGCACGTCGACCGCGCCGGGCCGGTCGGCCGGCGGGCCGAACACGTGCGGGCCGGCCAGTTGCATGGCGCCGTATCCGAACCGGGTCAGGTCGAGGTCACCGACACGGTAGGTGCCGCCGGGAAGCTGGTTTTCGCTCATGCCCCGACTCTGCCGCGCCGCGCCGGGTCCAGGCAGAGGTGCGCTCTTCCTAGGAGTGGCAGGACCAGGATGGGCGCGGCCGCACGCCCTAGGCTGGCGGTCATGAACGCGCTCGGGGAGTACCTGCGGGCCCGCCGGGCACTGGTGGATCCCGCCGACGTCGGCCTGCCGCCGGGCGGGGTGCGCCGCACACCAGGCCTGCGCCGCGAGGAGGTCGCCACCCTCGCCGGCATCAGCGCCGACTACTACCTGCGTCTCGAACAGGGCCGCGATCGTAATCCGTCGGCGCAGGTCCTCGAGGCGATCGCCCGGGTGCTGCGCCTGGACAGTGCCGCCACCCACTACCTGCTGGGCCTGACCGGCGCTGTTGCCCGGCCCCGGCCGTCGCGGCCGTCACGCCGGGACGCGGTGCCGGCCGGCATCCGCCAGCTGATCGACGTGGTCGGCCTGCCGGCGTTCGTGGAGAACCGCCGCTATGACGTGCTCGCCGCGAACCGGCTTGCCACCGCCCTGTCCCCGGCGATCCGGGCCGGCGAGAACCGGCTGCGTTCGACATTCCTCGACGACGCCGAACGCGACCTGTACCCGGATTGGGACACCGCGATCGTCGGCATGGTCGCCGCGTTCCGCTCGTCGGTCGCCGCCGACCCCGACGACCCGGCGCTGGCCCGCCTGGTCGGGGAGCTGTCGCTGGGCAGCGAGGAGTTCCGCCGGCTGTGGGCCCGCCACGACGTGAAGTTGCCGGCCGGTGGCGAGGCGCGGATGCGGCACCCGCTGGTCGGCCCGCTGACGCTGCGCCGGGAGAAACTCACGGTAGGCGACAGCGGCGGGCAGCTGCTGGTGATGTACCACGCCGAACCGGGATCCGAGAGTGCCCGCTCGCTGGCTCTGCTCGGATCCCTGGCGGCGTCAGCCGAGCTCTAGGCGCGGCCATCCGACGGTGTCGCGCAGCAGTTGGCGGTCGTGGGTGGCCAGGACTACGGCGGCGCGGGTCGTCTGGAGGGCTTCGGTCAGCTCGTCGACCAGGGTGATGGACAGGTGGTTGGTCGGTTCGTCCAGCAGCAGGATGTCCGGCAGGCTCGTGAGCAGCACCGCCAGGTCCAGTCGTCGTTGCTGACCGGTGGACAGGGTGGCGATCGGGCGGTCCCAGTCGGATTCGGTGAGCAGGCCCAGGTCAGCGGGGAAGTCGCCGTGCAGGTCACGGGCCGTCTTGCCGGCAGGTGGAGGCGGGGACTCCTGGGCCAGCAGGGTGCCGCCGCCTCGGGCGGCCAGCAGGCGCAGCAGGGTGGACTTGCCGGCGCCGTTCGGCCCGGTCACCACCAGGCGGGATCCGGGGGTCAGGCTGATCGATCCCGGGTGGTCGAGGCGGCCGGGGACGTGCAGGTCTGTGGTCGCGAAGTGGAAGGCTTTGGGCGTACCCATGGGGAAGTTGAATTGCGGTGGGGGTGAGGGGGCGGCGAGGGTGACCGCCGCGAGGTCTTCGCGGCGGCGATGGACGGCCTGGACCAGGGCGGGTGCGCGGGTGGCGCGCTGGTGTCTGCCGGTGCCCTTGTCGGGGCGCCATCCGGTGGAGAGGCGGCTGCGGGCGGTGTCCAGGTCGCGGGAGAGTCGCTGGTGTTCGGCCTGCTGGCGGTCGTACTCGTCGGACCAGCGGCGGCGTTCGGCGGTGCGGCCGGTGAGGTATCCCGGGTAGCCGCCGCCGTAGACGCGGGGTTTGCCGTCGCGGCTCGGATCGAGGTCGACGATGCTCGTGGCGACGTCGGTGAGCAGGGCACGGTCGTGGCTGACCAGGACGATGCCGCCGGGGTGGTCATTCAGTCTGGCGGTCAGGAATTCCAGGCCGGAGGCGTCCAGGTGGTTGGTCGGTTCGTCCAGGAGCAGGAAGTCGTGGCCGGCGCCCAGCAGGCAGGCCAGGCGGATGCGGTACCGCTGGCCGACCGAGAGTTCGGTGAGCGGCCGGGTGCGGTCGGTGATCGCGTTCAGGGCCTGCAGGGCGATCCGGAGGCGGCGGTCGGCGTTCCAGGCGTCGAGGATGTCGGCGGCGTCGATCGCCTCGGGGGAGCCGGTCTGTTCGACGGCGTGCAGTACCGCGTGGACCACGGCCAGTTCCTGGTCGATCAGGTCGCCGACCGTGCCGAGCGGTGGGATCTCCTGGTCGGCGGTACCGATCGTGCCGGTCAGGCGGATCTCGCCGGAGTCGGCGGGCAGCCGTGCCGCCAGGATCCGCAGGAGGGTGGATTTGCCGCGGCCGTTCTCACCCACGACGCCGATGCGGCTGCCGGGGGAGACGGTGAGGTCGAGGTCGCGCAGGACGGGGTGGCCGCCTCGGGTGACGTGGATGCCGGTCGCGGTCAGTTGGGCTCGGGCGCGCGCGGGCAGGGTGATGGTGACGGACATGCGGATGCACTCCAGCTGGGTGACGGGAAATGGTCGGGGTGTAGGACCAGATCCCGGATCAGAGGAAGAGCAGCTGTTGCGTCACAGGATCGACGGTAGCAGAGGCCTCTTTCCTAGAATCCTAGGACGCATTAGAGGGTGTGACCCCGCGTAGGCTCGGGCAGCGCGGGGAATCTACGTCAGCGGGTGACCGATCCTGCCGGCTGCACGCGCGGTGGTTCAGCGCCGAGGACGGCAGCAACAGCCTCGGTGGCGGCCTCGACTTCGACACCGTCATGGGCTGGTGCGAACGTCTCGCCGCCGGCCACGACGTGACCCTGCCCACCGGCACATCAGTGCTGGTCGGCCGCCGGTTCCTCGGGGCCGCGAAAAGTTGATCAGCTCCGTTATCCTCGCGCGGTGCTCCTCTCCCTGATCGGCAACACCGCGGCCGGATATCGAACGGCTTTGACCTCCTCGCGGCAGTTGCTGACCGTGCTCCTGCCGATCCTGGCCGCCGCGCTGCTGACGCTCACGGTGCTCGACGTGCTCGTCGGCCGGTTCAGCAGCGCCGCCGGCACGATCATCGTGAACGGGATGCTGCAGCTCCCGGAGGCCGGCTGGTGGCGGCGCGTCGTGATCGCGGCCTTCTGGCTGGTCGCTCTCTCTGCCGCGACACTTGTCGCGATCGGCGACGAGCGGGGGTACGCGGTACGCCCGCACCGTGCGATCCTGGCCGCCCTGCGACACTTCCCGGTCGTCGCGGCCGGATTCGTGGCGATCGTGGGCATCACCGGGCTCGGGCTGTGGATGGTGTCCGGCATCGGGAGCGGCTACGTCACCCTCGCCCTGGTCATCGCGGTGCTGCTGGCCGGCGCCCTGACCGCGGGACGGCTGCTGATCGGGCTCGCCGCGCACCAGCTCGGCGGCTCGGACTGGGCGCTGACCCGGGGCCGGGTGGTGCCGACGGCCGGCGCGTTCCTGCTCGGCGGCATCGTGATCCCGTTGCTGGCGTCGAGCCTCTTCGACGGGCTGGTGGGCCGCACCTGGGCGGCGTGGATCACCGGGGTTGTCGCGTCGCTGCTGGTGGTGGCGGTGCAGGCGGGCACCCTCGCGTACGTCTACCTGCTGCAACGTCCCGCTTCGCTCACGCCTTCGCTTTCGCCTGGCGCTTCGGTGGATCTGGCGGCGGTGGACGCGCGGCTGGGCGATTACTCGGATCCGGATCCGGGTTCGCCGAGTCGGCTGCTGACCTGGGCGGGTGTGGCGGCCGTGGTGCTGGCCGTTCTCGCCCCCGGCGGCGTTGCCCTGGCGAACCCGTTCGACGCGCCGGTCCTGCGGACGCACGATCGTTCGACCAGCGGTCCGGTCGCGGTGGCCTGGCCGGCCGGCAAGCACCCGGTGATCGCCACGATGTCCGGTGCCTGGTTCTGCGAGACCGACCTGTGCGACCGCTTCATCGACCAGAACGGTGGCCCGTCGATGTGGAGCGGGCGGGGCGCGGCCGGGATCAGCGCCGACGGGAACACCGTCCTGAAGGCCTCGCTCAGCGGCGGCGAGGAGAACGGCGGGCCGTTCATCCACTACGCGCGCTGCACCCGGTCCGGCTGCCCGGAAGCCTATGTCCCGGTGCGCAGGTCGGCGCGGGAGAAGTTCGAGTGGGCGCAGCTCGGCGCGGCCGTCGCCCCTGATCAGGCGCTCTGGTTCGTGCTCGCGGCCGCGCAGGACAAGACCTTCCGGATCAGCTTCATCCGCTGCCCGGAGATCGGATGCAAAACCCCGCAACGGTACGACGGAGGCACGATCGAGCGGCTCACGGCGTACGAGGATGCCACTGACGACTCGCAGATCCGGCTGACCGTCGGTGCGGACGGGCGGCCGCTGGCGACTGTGCGTACCGGGTCGGAGGCGTCGCAGGTGACCTGTGAGCCGGTGACCTGCGCGAAGCCGCGCAGCGTGCAGATCTGGGTCGGGGATCCCGGCTCGGTGTGGGCGGCGCCGGCGTCGCTGGGTGGGCTGGCGCTCTCCTGGGAGCAGGGCATGCTGCGGGTCGGCGAGAACATCCTGGACGCGGTCGGCGGGCCGCAGGCCCCGGAGACCGGTGCGGTGGCGGCCCGGGACGGGGTCTACTACGCGACGGCGGTGGAGAAGACCACGAAGCCGGGGTTCCACGTGACGATCGGTGGGTCGTCCAGCGACTCCGGGGTCGAGGGGGAGTCGTCGGAGTCCTCGACGGCGGACTACTGGCAGCAGGTGCTGTGGCGCTGCGGCGAGTGGCATTGCACGCGGCAGCCGCTGGACACGTTCGGGTTCGCCTACAGCGAGCATGAGGTGATGGCGGTGTCCGACGACGGCCGGGTCCTCATCGTGCGCCAGGATCGGATGCTGCTCCTGACCCGGTGACCTGGGTCACTCGGTGTTACGACCGCGGGACGCCCGGTGTCATATGGGCAAACCCTGAGGAGGCACCGTGAGCGACACAACCCGGGTCATCGTGATCGGCGGCGGGTACGCCGGTGTGATGGCCGCGAACCGGCTGACCCAGCGCGACGACGTGGCGGTGACCCTGATCAATGCTCGGTCGTCGTTCGTGGAGCGGATCCGGCTGCATCAGCTGGCCGCCGGGACCCATGCGGCGGCGGTGGACTACCGGACCGTCCTGGCCGAGCGGGTGGAACTGGTGGTCGACGCGGCCACCGGCATCGACACCGGCCGGCGCAGCGTGGCCCTTGCCGGCGGTGGGGTACGCGACTACGACTACCTGATCTACGCGGTGGGCAGCCGCAGTGCCGGGGGGCCTGAGCACGCGTACCCGATCGCCACCTGGGACGACGCGCAGCGGCTGCGCCACGCCCTCGAGGCGGCGCCGGGCGATGCGCCGGTGACCGTCGTGGGCGGCGGCGCCACCGGGCTGGAGACGGCTGCTGAGCTGGCCGAAGCCGGACGGTCGGTCACTCTGGTGTGTTCGGGGGTCGTCAACCCGTACCTTCATGAAAGGGGTCGCCGTGAGGTGACCGCGCAGCTTGCCGCGCTCGGGGTGCGGGTGGTGCAGGGCGTTGCGGTGACCGCGGTGGGGCCGGCGGCGGTGCGGCTCGCCGACGGGCGTTCGCTGGAGAGCGCGGTGACGGTCTGGACGGCCGGTTTCTCGGTGCCGGACCTGGCGGCGCGCAGCGGGTTGAGTGTCGACGGCCTGGGCCGGCTGCGCACGGACGAGACGCTGACGAGCATCGACGATGATCGGGTGGTGGCGGCCGGGGATTGCGCGGCGCCGTCGGATCGGCCGTTCCGGATGAGTTGCCAGGCGGCCGGGCCGCTCGGGATGCACGCGGCGGCGACCGTTCTGCGCCGGATCGCCGGCGATGCGCCGGAGCCGCTGGCGATCGGGTTCGTCGGGCAGTGCCTGAGTGTGGGGCGGCGGGCCGGGCTGGTGCAGTTCGCGCATCGCGACGACCGGGCCCGGAGGTTCGTCGTGGGCGGGCGGATGGGTGCGCGGATCAAGGAGTTCGTCTGCTGGGGGACGGTCAAGCAGTTGTCGATGGAGGCGCGGAAGCCGGGTGCAATGCGGATTCCGGGGTGGACGACGGACGGTTCGCGGCGCTCGTCGATAGCTCTGGGACGATCGGCGGGTGACTCTTGACGCGCAGCGCGACCACATCCTGACCGGCCGATCGGGGAGTGTGGTGACGCGTTCGCTGCCCGCCGACGTGATCGCGGTGGGGTCGCCGGCGCGGGTGCTGCGCCCGATCACCGCGGCGGACAAGACCGGTTTCGGCGGCCTCGCATGATCGTCGTCGTGGTGGATCACGACCCGGGGTGGGCGGCGCGCTTCGCTGAGGTGGGCGCGTCGCTGCGGGAGGCGCTCGGTGATGTGGCCGTGCGGATCGACCACATCGGGTCGACGTCGGTGCCGGGGATGGCCGCCAAGCCGATCGTGGATATTCAGGTGTCGGTGGCGAGCCTCGAACCGGTCTCGGTCTTCCGGGATCCGCTGGTGGGGTGCGGGTGGGTGTATCGGGCGGAGAACGCCGAGCGGACGAAGCGGTATTTCCGGGAAGGTCCGGGCCGGCCCCGCACGCATCTTCATGTGCGGCAGGCGGGGAGTTTCTCCGAGCAGTTCGCCCTGTTGTTCCGTGACTTCCTGAGGGTGGATGAGCGGACGGCGCGGGAATATGCGCTGCTCAAGCGGGAGTTGGCAGAGCGGTATCGCGAGGATCGGCATGGGTACACGGATGCCAAGGCGTCGTTCGTCTGGGAAGTGATCCGGCGGGCTGACGGGTGGGCGCAGCGGGTCGGCTGGCAGCCGGGTGGTAGCGACGCATGAGTCGGAATCGTTCCGACCTAGAATCCTAGGATGCCTTAAGGGTAGTGCGGCAAGCCGCACCTCAAGACAAGGCAGAAGGACGGCTTCGCCGACTAATCCAGGAAAGCCCAGGTCAGAGGATTACGAACTCTGGTGGGTCGTGGCGTAGGAAGTCGTGGTGGGAGATGTCCCAGCCGTAGGCGCCGGTTCGGGGGAAGACCAGGAGGTCGCCTGCTCGCAGGGACGACACATGCTGGCCCCGGGTGAGGACGTCTCTGGGGGTGCACAGTTCGCCTACGGCGTCGATCTCCACGTTGCTCACGGACGGCCGTGCGTAGGGGCGGTCCCACGTGGATACCGGGAAAACGACAAACGGGTGGCTGTAACCCCAGGCTGCCGGCAGCCGGAAGTGGTGGGTGCCGCCTCGCAGCACGGCGAACGTCCGGCCGTGGGTGGTCTTCAGGTCGAGGACCTCGGCGGCGTACCAGCCGGCGTCGGCGGTGAGCCAGCGGCCGGGTTCCAGGATCAGTTCTACGCCTGGGGGGACGGACACACCCGACAACGCCGATATGTCCATCGACGCCGAGGAGGTGTAGTCGACGCCCAGGCCGCCTCCTGCGTTCACCACTCGCAGCGGGATCCCGTACGCACGGGCCGTGGTGAGAGACCAGGTGATCGCTTCGGTGAGGAAGGCGGCGTGGGCGACGCCGTCGAGGTTGTTGGAGACGGCGTGCAGGTGGAAGCCGATGACGTTCAGGCCCGGGGGCACAGAAGACAGGACTGCGCCCAGCTGGCTCGAGTCGATGCCGAACGGGGTGGGTGTGCCGGTCATGCTGTGGCTTCCCCGCAGCGAGGAGCCGGCCCGGTTCACCCGGACGCAGATGTCGGCGGAGAGGCCCAGGCCGGCCATGCGGCGCATTTCGAAGGCGCTCTCCACGTTGATCAGAGCGCCTGCTTCGACCGCGGCGGCCAACTCGGCGTCGGTTTTGCCGGGGCCGCCGAAGACGATGCGTCCGGCGCCGGCCGTGACCGCCAGGGACAGTTCGCCGCCGGACGCTACTTCCAGGCCGTCAGCTTCTTGCGCGAGGGTGGCGATCACTGACGGGTGGCCGTTGGCTTTTACGGCGTACAGGAATGTGGCTCTTGGGGGGAGCGCTGAGCGCAGCGTGCGCGCGCGGGTGACCAAGGTCTGGGTGTCGTAGAGGTACGCGCAGGCCGGTGCCGTCAGGCGGCGCAGCGCCGCGGTGACGTGAGCGGGGAGCTCAGCCATGCAGGGGGTTGCTGACCGGGATGTAGATGTCGCCGCCGGCGGTGAGGCGCATCCGGACGAGGGCTTTGTGGGGGATGGTCGGGGCGATGTAGAAGGCATGGTCGGGGTGGCCGGCGATGGCGTCGTCGATGACGGTGCGGACGAGGCGCCAGGCGTGGTTTTCGGGCAGGCCGTGGGATTGCTGGAGGCGGATGACGAGTTCGCCGAGGTGGGCCTGCAGGGCGGTGTATCCGAGTTTGGAGCGCAGCGTGTCGTCGTCGTCGGTGCCGATGACGGAGCCGGGCCAGAGGTCGAGGTGGTGGCCGGTTTCGGCGAGGCGGCGGGGGTGCAGGCGCAGGCCGGCGAAGTCGCGCAGGGCCAGGCGGTGCGGGCGGCCGCCCACGAATGTCGGCAGGCAGTTCTGCAGGTGGGCTTCGAGCGCTACGCCTCGGGTGGCGAGGCGTAGCAAGGGTGGCAGGAGCAGCCGGGTGTACGCGGTGAGCCAGGCGGCTGGGGTGAGGCCGGAGGCGGTGACGAGGCCGGCGATGACGGTGGTTCCGGTGGCGGGGTCGTGGGCGGGGAGGGCGCCGCCGGGGACGGCGTGTTCGCCCGGTTCCAGGATGCCGCCCAGGCCGGCGCGGGTGATGGCGCCGAGGTCGCGGCCGCTGCCGGTGGGTACGGCGGCGCCGCCGGTTTCGGCCATCAGGATGAGGCGGTGGCCGTCGGGGTCGTCGGCGATGAGGCGGTGCAGCAGGTCGGAGAGGGCGGGGCCGTTGCGGGTGGAGGCGACGCTGATGCTGCGGCGGGTGGAGGTGACCTGGATGTCGAGGGAGACCTTGACGTATACCGATTTTTCCGGAATGTAGAGCGTGCGCAGCGCCGCGGTGGGCACGGCCGGCAGTTCTCCGTCGACGATGCGCAGGATCTTGGCGTCGAAGAGGTCGCGATAGCGGTCGCGGACCAGGTCGAACTGCCAGGCGTGCACGGGCTGGGTGCGGTATCCGGCGGGTCCTGCCGGGAGGCCGAGCAGCGCTCCGAGGTCGTCGCCGAGGTGGTGGTCGTCGCGGACCGCGACGAACTTGATCGCGGTGTGGCCGGCTTCGACGTCGTGGGCCAGGACGTCGCCGGTGTCCCAGCCGAGGCGGGTGCGGCCGCAGGGGTGCAGGTTGTGGCCGGCGACGGCGAGGCGTTCGAGCCGGATGGCGTCGAGGTCGGGGTTTTCTTCGCTCTTTGTCGCCTTAAATCTGGACAGAGCCACCGCCAGGTTGATCACCGCGTTGCGGATCTCCCCGGCGAACGGCCCGTTGTCGATCCCGGCCAGCAGGTCCACCGGATCGCTGACCCCGGCCACCGGATATTCCACCCGGTTGAAGGCGTGCTGGGTTCCACCGACGACGGCAGGGGTGAGGCCTTCGCGCACGAGCGCGGCCCGCAGCCGGCGTCCGACGATGTCCGCGGCGTGCGGCAGGCTGCGGGTGAATCCGTCCACGAGCTCGGGTGCGTGGACAGCGAGTGCGGCCTCGGTGTGCGAGGCCGCGGCGGCGAGTCGTCCGGTACTCACACTGCGGATGATCATTGGTTGCCTCTCACGCCGCCATCGGGTTGTGCTGGTGGGTCCAGATGTCTTGGAGCGGGTCGTCGGCGAGTCGCATGGCGGTGGTCGCTTTGACCGGTAGGGGTTCGCTGAGCAGGGCTTCGGTGTCGGCCGACGGGTCGGCGCGCATGGCCGTGGCAAGGGTTTGCCAGAGGGTGGCGGGGTCGGCGTCGAGGCCGTCGATGATCTGGGTGGCGACGGTGCCGAGGGCGGCCGCGGCGAGTTTGGTGCGCAGTGCGGTCTCGTCGCCGGTGGGCAGGTCGCCGATGAGCTCGGGGGTGTCGAGGCCGGCGGCGCGGAGCCGGCCGGCGTGCACGCGGACGCCGCCGAGGTCGCGGTAGAGAACCCGTTGTGGTTCATCTCCGCGAAGGACCAGGATCGTGTTCTGTCCGTGCGCTTCCAGCGCGACGCCGCGTTCCAGCACGCGCGCCAGCGGCGCGAACAGCACTCTGCCCAGTTTCTCCACCCATGGGTACGGGTCACCGGCCCGTTTCCAGGTGGCCAGGACGCCCAGGGGGACGGCTGTCTCACCGGGTGCCAGTTTCGGGGCTTCGCGGATGAGGTGGGCGGCGCGGCGGTCGGGTCCGTCGTCGGTGATGACGGCGCCGGCGGCGGTCTCGGCGAGGATGTCGATGGGCAGGTCGGCGGTGATCGTCTGCAGGAGTGTGGAGAGGATCGGGCCGTTGTGGACGGCGGCCGGGGAGACGGTACGCACGGCGGAGGTCATCTGGACGTCGACAGCGGTCTTGATGTGCGGGCCGCCGCTGATCGGTGCGACGGTGCGCAGCGACATCAGGGGGCGTACCGGGCGGGTGACGCCGGCGCTCTGCAGCCACGGGTACTGGGCCATCAGGCGGGCGGCTTGCCACGGGTGGGCGTACAGGATGGGCTGGCCGCCGCCGTACCAGCGTTCGGCGGGGACGCGCAGCCGGCGCAGCCGGATGACGGTGCGGTGTTCGGGGGCGTAGGCGAGGACGTCGGCGACGGTCATGCCGGCGCGGGTGCGGCAGCAGGGGTGCAGGGGGTGTCCGTCGACGAGGCTCTGTTCGATTTCGCCGAGGGTGCCGTTTTTGTTCATCTCGCC
This sequence comes from Actinoplanes lutulentus, assembly GCF_003259845.1. Classification (GTDB taxonomy): domain Bacteria; phylum Actinomycetota; class Actinomycetes; order Mycobacteriales; family Micromonosporaceae; genus Actinoplanes; species Actinoplanes lutulentus. Next base: position 124,314 of record NZ_QLMJ01000015.1, on the reverse strand, counting down.
GGGGCGCGCGTTGGCGCGGGCCAGGGCGAGGTTGGCGACGCTGTTGTCGATTTCTGTCGTCAGGCGGCTGCCGGGCCAGCGTGTTTCGACCAGTTCGACCGGGTCGGTGGTGTTGGTGTGGCCGGCGGCCGGCGGCAGTGGCTCGCGGTCGATCGCCTTCCGCAGGCGTTCCAGGATCGCCGCTCTCGCGCCGGGCAGGGCGGCGTCGTAGGCCGCCACCAGGTCGGGGCGCAGCGCGGTGAGTTCGGCGCGGGTCTGCGCGGTTCCGGCGGTCGGTGGTGGCACTCCTTCATTGTCCGGATCGGGGTCAGTGTTGTCGTTGTGGGGCTTCGCGGGGCGAGGGAGGACACACTCGCTGTTTTCCCTGAGGCGCCAAATCCGATAACTTCTCGTATTTGAGAGTGGCGTGAGTCACCGGTGAGGGGAAACAGGTCGTGGACGCTGATGTGATCGTCGTGGGTGCCGGACTGGCCGGGCTGGCCGCCGCACACGAGCTCACCGCCGCCGGCAAGAAGGTGGCGCTGCTCGACCAGGAGAACGCGGCGAATCTCGGCGGGCAGGCCTGGTGGTCGTTCGGCGGCCTGTTCTTCGTCGGCAGCCCCGAGCAGAAACGCGCCCGGATCAACGACAGCATCGAACTGGCGTGGTCGGACTGGCAGGCGTCGGCCGGGTTCGACCGGGTCGCCGATGAGGACTCCCAGGCGGTGAAGTGGGCGCGCGCGTACGTCGAGTTCGCCGCCGGTGAGAAACGGTCGTGGCTGTCGTCGCTGGGGCTGAGCTGGCTGCCGTTCGCCGGCTGGGCCGAGCGCGGCGATCTGCGGGCGGACGGGCACGGCAACTCGGTGCCCCGGTTCCACATCACCTGGGGTACGGGCACCGGGGTGGTCGCACCGTTCGTGGCGTCTGCTCATCGTGCTTCCTCGGCCGGGCTGCTGAGTTTTCACCACCGGCACCGCGTCGACGAGCTGATCGTCGAGGGCGGCGCGGTCGTCGGGGTGCGCGGCGCGCTGCTGGCCCCGGACGACGCGGCCCGCGGTGTGTCGTCGAACCGGGACGTCACCGGGGACTTCGAGCTGCGCGCCCAGGCGGTGATCGTCACGACCGGCGGGATCGGCGCCAACCACGATCTGGTACGCCAGTACTGGCCGGCCCGGCTCGGCACCGCCCCGTCGAAAATGATCACCGGGGTTCCCGCGTATGTCGACGGCCGGATGCTCGGCATCGCCGAGGAGGCCGGGGCGCGGCTGGTCAACCGGGACCGGATGTGGCACTACACCGAGGGCGTGCAGAACTGGAACCCGGTCTGGCCCAGCCACGGCATCCGGATCCTGTCCGCGCCGTCGCCGATGTGGTTCGACGCGCTCGGCCGGCGGCTGCCTGCCCCGTATTTCCCCAGCTACGACACTCTCGGGACTTTGAAATATCTGCGGACCACCCCGGAGATCGCCGGCTACGACCACTCGTGGTTCATCCTGTCGCAGCGGATCATCGAGAAGGAGTTCGCGTTGTCGGGCTCCGAGCAGAACCCGGACCTGACCGCCTCGGACCGTAAGGCGTTCATCAAGGAACGGCTGTTCGGCAAGGGCGCCCCGGCCCCGGTGGAGGCGTTCAAGCAGCACGGCGACGACTTCGTCGTCGCCGGCAACCTGGAGGAACTGGTCGCCGGGATGAACAAGCTGACCGACGAACCGCTGCTGGACGCGGCCACCGTGCGGGCGCAGATCGTGGCCCGGGACGGCCAGGTCGCGAACAAGGTCAGCAAGGACGCCCAGATCCAGGGCATCCACAACTCGCGGCGGTACATCGGCGACAAGATCGGGCGTACCGCGACCCCGCACCGCATCCTCGACCCGGCGGCGGGCCCGCTGATCGGCGTGAAGCTGCACATCCTGACCCGCAAAACTTTGGGTGGCATCCAGACGGACCTGGACTCGCGCGCCCTGGACCTGTCCGGCGCGCCGCTGCCGGGCCTGTATGCGGCAGGTGAGGTCGCCGGGTTCGGCGGCGGCGGTGTGCACGGGTACAACGCCCTGGAGGGCACGTTCCTGGGCGGCTGCCTGTTCTCCGGCCGCAACGCGGGCCGGCACGCCGCCCGCAGCCTCTGATCGACGCACCCGGCCGCCGCCCAGGCACCAGAATCAGGTGCAGGGGCGCGGTCGCGGTGTGGTTGCTCTTCCTGCTCCCGGCACCCTTGCTGGGGTACGCCTTATCGCACCGCTGGGAGGAGCGCGAAGACCTCGGCGACGTGCTGGCGTGGCCGATCGGCGCGTTGCCGCTGCTCGTGACGATGATCGCGGCCCGGACCGGGTCGTGGTGGCGGGCGCTGGCCGCCGGGGCGGGATGTGCGGCGCTGTCGGTGGCGACATGGGTGTGGGCGGTCCCGGTGCCCCGCGCGCCGGTGTGGCAGCCGTGGATGCTCGCGGTGGTGGCCGGCTGCCTGCTGGGTGCTATGGCCGGGCACCGCCGGCGACATGTCCGGCGCATTCCCCGGGGGCTGGTGGTGGTCGCAGGTGTGCTGCTCGCCTTCGTCGGCGGCCTGCTCGCCCCGGTGACCGTGCTGCTGGCCGCCGAAGCCGCGACCAGCAGCCCCGGTTACGGCGGCGACTGGTTCGACGCCGGCGTGGCGCATTCCTTCACCGAGACCGTCCCGGGTGAGCGTGCCCTGTTCGCCGTCGGCTTCCCGCCGGACCGGGTGGACTGCACGGTCACCGGCGCCGGCGCAACCCGGGCCGTGCACGCGCTGCCGATCCGGCCGGGTAGCTACGGTGACGGCGACTTCGCATCGTTCGACTGGATCGGCACGTTCGACGTGCCGGCGGCCGGGGACTACACGCTGCTGTGCCACACCCCGGCCGAGGGCACCCGATGGGCGGAGACGTTCACCCTCGGCGTGCCGCCGCGGATCGGCGGCCTGGCCGGGTCGGCTGTCCACTGGCCGGTAGCGGTGATCGGACTGCTCGGCGCCTGCCCCGGCCTGCTGGTGCTCGCCGGGCGGCCCTATCCGCTGCGGCCGCGCCGGCGTGGGATAGAACGTCAGGTGTGACACCCTTCTTCGACGCCCGCGCTCTGCTGGACCGGCCCGCGTTCTGGGCGGTGCATCTGGGCCTGTCTCTCGGTGATGAGCTCGACGACGCGCTGGCGGCGCTGTTCGGCGCCGGCCTCGGGCTGATCCGGGGCACCTACCTGCGGCTGACCGACACGGCCGGCTGGCCGGTGTTCGATGCCGGCGGCGGGCTGTCGGTCGTCTACCGCAACGAAGAGGTCGACTATCTCCTGTCCACGGGCGGCGGCGGGACCATCACGCTCGGGGTCGCCGAGGGCGTACCGGACGGCCCGGGCCTGTCGTGGCCCGAGCTGCAGGCCGTGGCCACACAGCAGCCGGACGAGCTGACCCGGGCCAGGACGTTGCTCCTGCTCGCTCCGCTGCTCGGTGACAGCTCACTGCTGATCACCGAGCAGGCTCACCTGCCCGGGCACAGTTCCTCGGCGGAGCCGGCCGGGCTCTCTGACCGGCCCGGGCCGGTGGGGCTGACTTCACGGGCCGTGCTGGCTCGGGCGCTGCGCTGTGTTGGGGTGGCCGGCGATGTCACGACGGTCGCCGGGCGTTTGGTCGCCGCCCAGCCGGCCCGGTGGCGCGACGAGGCCGGGGTCCGGGTCTGCGACCACGCCGGCAGCACCCGAAATCCACACAGTGCGAGAGCGCTGACCAGCGACGATCTGCGCACCGTATCCACGCTGCTGTCCCCACCCGCCTGACAGCCCTTGCCCGGTGCCAGCTGTAGTGCCGACGTCACGGAGCGGGTGGCCGCTCCCGGGCCGGCTCGTGCTTGAGGTCGTGTGGAAGCGGTTTCGCGCGACCGTAAGCACGAGCCGATCGGAATCGGCTTGTCCTTGTGGTCGTGTGAGAGCGCTTTTGGCGACCGCTGGACGACGCACTACGGTACCGGGTTGGTGGTGCGGCGGCGGGTGGTTTGGCGGCGGATTTTGGCGGTGGTGCCGCAGTCGTCCATGCTGCACCAGCGGCGGCTGTTGTTCTTGCTGGTGTCTACGAACAGGCCCTGGCAGCCGTCGGTGGACGCGCACACCTTTATCCGATCCAGCGGGCCGGTGGTCAGCAGCTTGGCGGCGGAGACCGCGGCGGGCCACCAGGCTCGGTGCAGGTGGTCGGCGGGCAGGTTCCAGACGAAGGTGTCGCCGCGGTGTTCGAGGCGGGCGGTGGCGAGCGCGGCCGCGTACCCCTGCTGGATGAGGGCGAGGTCCGCCGGAGCCGGCGGCGTGCCGGTGTGGCGGCCCGCGAAGATGCGGAAGATCGCTTCGCGCAGGGTGAGGGCGGCGGTGTAGCTCGCCTGCGCGGCCTGCGGCCGCGCGGCGGCGAGGGTGAGCAGGTGGCGGGTCGCGGGTTCGTCGAGCAGGCCGGCGTACGCGGACCAGCGCACCAGATCGGCGTAATCGAACAGGTGTTCCTCGTGGGGTGTGGTGCCACGGGCGTCGACGGTGTTGGCGAAATCCAGGCTTGTGTTGCCGCCGTAGAGCGCGGGGAACCCCATTACTGCTTCCACCAAACTGTGTTTAGGGGGTAGCAGGTGCGGTTTGCTACCGGTAAAAGGAGTTTAGCCCGCATCAGGTTGGGGTCAGAGGAGTTTCTGTTCCAGGGCGGGGTCCAGGCCCACCACCGGGCGGTCGGCGCGTTGCGGGGCCTCGCCCGGTAGCGACGACAGCCAGGTCCAGGTGTCGGTGACGGTGTCCTGGATCGGGCGGCAGCGCAGGCCGGCCGCTCGGGCGCGAGACGTGTCGCCCTGGTGCAGGAACGCGTGCAGGTTGCCCGGTGGTAGCCAGATCGGCAGCTGGGTCCACGGTGCGATGCCGGCGTCCAGGATGGTCTGCGGGTCGGTCCAGCGCAGGTCGGCGTGGCCGCCGGTGACCGCGTTGGCGGTGTCGAGGAGTTCGCCCATGGTGGTGTGGCCGGGTTCGCTGACGACGTCGTAGGGGCCGGTCAGGCCGGCGGCGGCCGCGCCGAGGACGAAGATCGCCAGGTCGCGGGCGTCGACGTACTGCAGCGGGAGGTCGCGGGGGCCGGGTGCCAGGGTGGGGCCGCCGCGTTCGAGGCGGCGCAGCCACCACGGGAGGCGGCCGATGTCTTCGTGCGGGCCGAGGATCAGGCCGGCGCGGGCCAGCAGCAGCGGCCCGCCGAAGCGTTCGGCGGCAATCTCGCCACGGAGTTTGTCGCCCGCGTAGCCGGGGTCGTCGAGGGCGCAGAGCGGGGCGTCCTCGGCGATGGGCGCCGGCTCGGTCTCGTCGAAGTGGTAGACCGAGCGGCTGGAGATGTAGGTGTAGTGGGCGGCATGCCCCGCCAGGACTTCGGCTGCTGCGGCCACCACTTCGGCGTCTGCGGACCACGTGTCGACCACCGCGTCCCAGGAGCCGCCGGTCAGTGCTGACAGGCCCTCCGGAGTGGTGCGATCGCCGGTCAGCAGGTGGGCGCCCGCCACCGGGTCACGCAGGCCTCGGTTGAAGACTGTCACGTCGTGGCCGTGGGCGATCGCCTCGGTGGCGACCGCCCGTCCTACGAAACCGCTGCCGCCCAGGATGAGAATCCGCATGCGCCGAGCCTGCCCGAACAGGCTCGGTTATCGCGACAACATCTGCCGACGGCAGATTCAGCGGGCGGCGCCATCAATCGATCACTGCGGCGGAGTCAGCAGCAGGGACTCGATGGCCTCGACGACCAACGCGTGGTCGTCGGCCTGCGGTAGCCCCGAAACGGTCACTACGCCGATGATGCCAGCGCCGGTTACGCGTACCGGGAAAGCGCCGCCGTGAGCGGCGAAAAGCGCAGGATCGACGCCGAGATCGACCCCCAGGGTCTGGCCTTTGGCGGCCAGGCGGCGGCCTACCAGGAAGCTGGACGCGCCGAAGCGGTAGACGACGCGGACCTTGCGCTCGATCCAGGCGTCGTTGTCGGCGGTGGCGCCGGGCAGGCCCGCGTGGAACAGCTGCTGCTGGCCGTGGCGGATGTCGACGGCGACCGCCAGGTTGCGTTCGGTGGCGAGGTTGACCAGCAGGCAGCCCAGCGCCCACGCGTCGCCTGCGTCGAAGCGGGGGAAGACGAGGCGCTGTTCCTGCTCCTCGATCTGGGCGATCAGGGTGGTGAGGTCGTCGGTCATGCCATGAGTCTGTACTGGTCCCAGCCGAGCTTGACGATCAGGGCCAGCACCACGGTCAGCAGAATGATCCTGACGAAGCCTGCGCCGCGGCGCAGCGCCATCCGCGCGCCGAGCACCGCGCCGGCGATGTTCGCGACGGCCATCCCGGCGCCGAGCAGCCAGGCCACATGCCCGTTGTACGCGAAAACGACAAGCGCGCCGAGGTTCGTGGCCGTGTTGACGATCTTCGCCATCGCGGAGCCGTGCACGAAGTCGGCGCCGATCAGCGTGGTGAACGCGAGCACCAGGAACGTGCCGGTGCCGGGCCCGATCAGCCCGTCGTAGGCGGCGATGCCCCCACCGGCGACCGCGACCGCGAGCCCTCGCCGGATCCGGGTGCGTTTGGTGGCGTCCTCGTGCAAGCCCATCTGCGGGCGCACCGTCACGAACACGGCAACAGCCACGAGCACGATCAACACCACCGGACGGTACGCGCTCGCGGGGATCGCCCCGGCCAGGGCGGCGCCGCAGCCGGCGCAGATCAGGGCGAGTGCGGCCGCCGGGCCGGCCACCACCCAGTCGATCTTCGTCTGGCGGGCGTAGGTGACCGCGGCGGTGCTGGTGCCGCAGATCGCGGCGAGCTTGTTCGTGCCCAGCGCGGTCGCCAGGGGCAGTTGCGGGGCGGCGACGAGCAGGGCGGGCAGCAGCAGGAGCCCGCCACCGCCGACGACCGCGTCGACCCAGCCGGCCGCGGCGGCGGCGATCAGCAGCGTGACGATCACTTGCGGCGGGCCCGCTGCAGCCAGATGCCGAGCCACGCACCGACCACGAAGATCATCGCGCTGCAACAGAGCGCCTTGGTGAACATCCGCTTCCCCCGGTTGGTTAGGGTCGACCCCGTGCGTCTGGCCACCTTCAACCTGTTGCACGGCAGATCTTTGTCCGACGGCACCGTACACGCCGACCGGATCAGCGCTGCCGTCGCCGACCTGGACGCCGACGTGCTGGGCCTGCAGGAGGTGGACCGGGCGCAGCCGCGCAGCGGCAGCCTCGACCTGACCGCCCTGGCCGCGTCGGCGATGGGCGCGACGCATCACCGGTTCGCCGCGGCGGTGGTCGGCACGCCCGGGCAGACCTGGGAGCCGTGGCATTCCGGCGCGGACATCGCGCACCCGCAGTACGGGATTGCGCTGGTCAGCCGCTATCCGGTGTCGCGGTGGCAGATCACCGGGTTGCCGGCGGCGCCGATGCGCTCACCGGTGTACGTGCCCGGCGGCGGGTTGCTGCTGCTGCGTGACGAGCCGCGGGTGCTGCTCGCGGCCGTCGTGGAGACGCCGGACGGGCCGGTGACGGTCGCCACGACGCACCTGTCGTTCGTACCGGGGTGGAATGTGCGGCAGCTGCGCGCGGCAGTGCGCGCGTTACGCGCCCTGCCCGCGCCGCGGGTGCTGCTCGGTGACCTGAACATGCCGGCCGGGCCGGCCCGGGCGTTCACCGGCTGGAAGCCCCTGGCCCGGGCGGCGACGTTCCCCAGCCCGTCACCGCAGACCCAGCTCGATCACGTCCTGGTCGATCCGCGGGGTGCGGCGGCGCTGGGCCGGGTCGTGCAGGTCCGGACGCCGGCCGGGCCGGTCAGTGATCACCGGCCGCTGGTGGTCCGCTTCGACCGCAGGTAGACGTCCTCCAGGCCGTCCTCCGGGTCCCACTGCTCGCCGATCTTGAAGAAGCCGAAGCCGGCGATGGTGGCCTTCGAGCCGGCGTTGTCCGGGCGGATGCTGGCGCGTACCCCGCTGACCCTCTCGTCGGCGTCGACCCGGGCCAGCAGCTCGGTGAGCATCGCGCGGGCGTGGCCGCGGCGCCGGTACGCGGGGTCGACCGAATAGGCGACCTCGACCACACCGTCCTCGTCCGGTGGGCCGTGGAAACCGCCGTGCCCGACGACGATCTCGCCGTCCGTTTCCTGCGCGACGGCCGCGCGGGCGATCCACTCGGCGTTCTCCGGGTTCTTCTCGATGTCGGCGAGACGGATCTCCCAGAGCCAGCGTTCGTCGGCCAGGTACTGGCTCAGCCGGAACCCGGCCTCGGCACTCGCGGCGTCGAGATCCCCGGCGATGAGCGCCTGCAGGGCGGCGGGGGAGAGCTTCACAAAGCGCATTCCGGCATGTTATCCACGACACGGTTCGGTTGTGCACAACTGAATTGGGCACTACTGTTCCGACCATGAAAGCGAGCACGGCCCTGGACGACATGATCTGCTTCCAGCTCTACGCGGCCAGCCGCGGCATGACCGCGCTCTACCGGCCGCTGCTCGAACCGCACCACCTGACCTACCCGCAATACCTGGTGCTGCGCGTGCTCTGGCACGACGGCCCGACCACCGTGCGCGACCTCGGCCACGTCCTGGCCCTGGACAGCGGCACGTTGTCGCCGCTGCTCAAACGCCTTGCCACGCTCGGCTTCGTCGAGCGGACCCGGTCCGCCGACGACGAACGCGTCGTGATCGTGCACACCACCGACGACGGCGCCGCCCTGGAGACCCAGATCGGCGACCTCACCCAGCAGCTCGTCTGCGGCACCGGGCTCGACCTCGACGAGCTCACCCAGCTGCACGCGCTGCTCCACAAGGCACGAACCCCTCGAAAGGACCTCGCATGAGCGCCATCTACACCGCCTCGGCCACCGCCTCCGGCGACGGACGTAACGGTCACGTCCGCTCCAGCGACGGCGTTCTCGACTTCGACCTCGCCATCCCCAAGGAGATGGGCGGCCCCGGCGGCGCCCTGACCAACCCCGAGCAGCTGTTCGCCGCCGGTTACGCGGCCTGTTTCCACAGCGCGCTCAAGCGGGTCGCCAGCACCCAGAAGATCACCCTGGTGGACACCGCGATCACCGTGGACGTCGGCATCGGCCAGCTGCCCACCGGCGGCTTCGGCCTGAACGTGGTCATCGAGGCCGAGCTGCCCGGCCTGGACGAGACCACCGCGCGTGGGGTCCTGGACGCGGCTCACCAGCTGTGCCCGTACTCCAACGCCACCCGTGGCAACGTCGAGGTCGTGCTCAACCTCGCCTGAGCCTTTGCCGGGTCGTGTCCTTTGTGCTTGAGGACGCGGCCCGGCTTTTTTACTGTGTGAGCCCGGCTTTTTACTGTGTGAGCCGGCTTTTACTGTGTGACCACGGACAGCCGGAGCACCACGGCGCCGGTGGCCACATCCTGCGACCGGATCGCCACCAGGTGTGCCGGGGCGACCTCCATGTCGAATCCCCCGTCCGGCGCCGTCTCGGTCGCCTCGACGAGCAGGGTGTCGGTGTCGACCAGGACGCGGTCGATGCCCACGGCGCATCCGGTGGTCGGGCGGCGGCCGATCGCCACCAGCACAACGGCCTCGGTGCTCAGGTCGACGGCCGGCTCCGGGATCAGCAGCGGTTCACCGGCGGCGGTGCAGTGGCCGCTGGTCAGGATCCGCCAATACGCGGTGAAGGTAGCGGCGTCCCGGATCAGGAACACGCCCTGCGGGCCGTCGTCGATCTGCCCGGAGGAGCCGCGGAACAGCGTCCGGAACTGGAGTGCCGACATCGCGGCAGCGTAACGCGTCCCGGCTTCACCCACTGGCCCGTCATTCGCTGCTCGGCGGCTATTTCGTGGGTTGCTTCGTCGCGACAGTGACGGGGGTGGACTCTGCGCGGGGGCTTGCGGGCCGCCGGCCGGCCTGACTCGCCGAATCCTCACGGAGGGTGATCCTTCGGCAAGGGGCGCGGCCCGATCTTGGAGTTCGGTGGGTGCTCTGACCCCCATAGGACTCCACAAACCCGGAACTCTCCACCATCGTGGTGGCAGCGCGTCACCACAGCGCCCGCGGACTACCCGCAAACGCCAGGCCGCGACGGCAGCCGGCCGAAACTCGTGAGTTTGTGGTGGACGGGACGGCCGAACCACACAAGATCCGTCTGAACAACGCCTCGGAGCGCCCCGGCCGGCCGGCGGTTGCCCCCGCGCGGCCAGGAGATGCGGGCGGTCTCGGCTTAACGCCGCGGTCGCCACCCTGGACAGCCGGGGACCGTGGCGTTAAGCCGAGACCGCGGCACACGGTGGGGCGGTGAGGGAGCGGTTGGCGCGAGAGGCGCGCTGCGGCCGGGACGTGGGCAGGCGGGTCGCGGGGGACTCTTGAGAGCGCGATTGGTGCGGTTGGCCGGGCCCGGTTACGCGTACCTACTGATTTAAAGCGGCCTGGACCAGCGCTAAGGCCTGGTCGGACGGGATGCCGAGCGCGCGGGTCTGTGCGGCGTAAGCCGCGGCGGCTTGTTGCGCCAAGCGGGAGGTGCCCGCGGCGCGGGAGGTGAGCACCGTGCCGGCGCGGCCCCGGGTCTCGACCAGGCCGGCGTGCTCGAGTTCGCGGTAGGCGCGGGCGACGGTGTTCGCGGCCAGGCCCAGATCGGTGGCGAGCTGGCGGACCGGCGGCAGTTTCGTGCCGGCCGCGAGCTCCCCGGCCGCCGCCAGAGCGGCGATGCTCAGGCGCACCTGCTCGTACGGCGGGACCGGGGAGTCCTGGTCGATGGTGATGTTCATCAGAGCAGTCTGGGGGGTGTGTTGCCGACTGCGGTGATGGCCCGCCGCAGCGGGACGAACGCGAGGAGCACGCCGCCGACCACGAAGAAGATCATCAGGGAGATGATGCCGGCGCGGTAGCTGTTGGTCAGCTGGAAGATCAGGCCGAAGAACAGCGGGCCGAGCCAGCTGGTGCCCTTGTCGGAAATCTCGTAGAAGCCGTAGTACTCGCCTTCGCGGCCTTCCGGGATGAGCTGGGAGAACAGGCTGCGCGACAGCGCCTGGCTGCCGCCCATGACCAGACCGATGCCGGCGCCGAGCAGCATGAACGGCAGCGGTTCGCCCTCCGGCAGCCAATAGGCGGCGGTGACCACGACCAGCCACAGCGCCAGGCTCAGCAGGATCGTCTTCCGCGCGCCGATCTTGGTGGCGAGGGCGCCGAGCAGCAGCGCGCCGCCGAACGCCAGGAACTGCACGATCAGGATCGTGATGATCAGCGTGGACTGGTCGAGCTTGAGTTCCTCGGTGCCGAACTGGCTGGCCAGGGCGATCACGGTCTGGATGCCGTCGTTGTAGATCAGATACGCGCCGAGGAAGAACAACGTCAGCGGGTAGGCGCGCATCGCCTTGATCGTGTGACCGAGCTGCTTGAACCCGTCGGTCAGGACGTTGCCACGCTTCTCGCCGGTCGCTTGCGCTCCCGGGTGCTCCTTCAACCAGAGCAAGGGTACGAGGGTGAAGGCCGCCCACCACACACCGGCGGACACGATCGACCAGCGGGCCAGGTCCAGAGTGCGCTGCGGGTTGCCGTCCTCGGACAGCATCGTCACCGCGACCAGGTTCAGCATCAGCAGCACACCGCCGCCGAGGTAGCCGATCGCCCAGCCCCGGCTGGAGATCTTGTCGCGTTCATCCGGGCCGGCCAGCTGCGGCAGGAACGAGTTGTAGACCACGATCGCAGCGCCGAACGAGATGTTCGCGATCAGGAACAGCAGGCCGCCGAGCAGGTAACGGTCCCCGGTGACGAACCCGATGCCGATCGTCGCGGCGGCACCGGTGAACGCGGCGCCGGCCAGCAGCGGCTTCTTGCGCGGGGCGCGGTCGGCGATCGCACCCATCACCGGCAGCACGAACACGGTGAGAAGAACGGACAGGCTCACCAGGTACGCGTAGTAGGAGCCGGCGGCCACCGGGATGCCGAACGGGCGGACCGTGCCGTCGCAGTCGTCGGCGTCGATCGCGCAGCCGGCCGCGAGTTCGGTGACCGTGGTCAGGAACGGCCCCAGGAACACGGTGATGACCGTGGTGGAGAACGCCGAGTTCGCCCAGTCGTAGAAGTACCAGCCGGTACGTTCGCGCCTACCCGCTGCGGCGATGGTCGGTGTATCGGTCACGTGCGCTCCCCGGCGTTGATTTGTGCGCGCACATGATGTCACCTACCGGGCGTCATGGGGAGATGTGGATCACTGTTCATCCGGAGTCCACCAGCGGGCCAGGGCGGCCGTTGCCGGGTCATCGCTGTCGGCCAGGGCGGTCCAGTCGGCGGGGCCGCTGGTGTGGGCGTACGCGGCGAGTTCGTCCGGGGTGACCGGGTCCTCCTGGGCGGTGAAGCCGGTGGTGTCGGGGCTGCCCAGGGTGGTGGTGTCGATCCAGGGGAAGCCGTCGACGGGTTCGGGCAGGTCGCCGATGTCGAGGGTGGGCGGGAAGAGGTCTTCTGCCAGGGTGACGACCGGCTCGTCGATTTCGGGAATGTCCGGAATCTCCGGCGGGGTGTGCTCTTCTTCGAAGTGGTGGTGGTCCTCTGCCTCGAAGGCTTGATGATCAATTTCGTGGTGCAGGTCGTCCGGCACGTCGGGGACGTCGTGGTGATCGTCGAAGTCGAAATCGCCCCAGTGGTCGGTCATCGCATGCTCTCCCGGTCTTCGTCGATCGGCGTAGGTGTCAAAGCCCGGGCCCGCAGCAGCGCCTCGTCGGCCTGCCGCAGCCGGGCGGCGGCCGCATCGCGTTCCCGCTGCGCCGCCGCTCGTCGTTTCGCGCGTCCGGCGGCGTCCTCGGCGGCCGCCGCGTCGATCTCGGCGATCTGCGCGTCGATCTCGCGCAGCCGCCGCTCGATGGTGTCGTCGAGGGCCACCGACAGCGAGTACTGCAGGTCGGTGAACCGCTGGCTGATCTCGTCGGTCAGCGCCGCCCGCGCCTCGGCGAGCACGTCACGCAGCCAGGTCTGTGCCTGCCGGCGGTCGTTGTGGACCTTTCGGCGGTACAGCACATAGCCGCCGGCGGCCAGGCCCAAACCGATCCCGGCGAACGGCAGCAGCAGCCCGCCCGCGCCGCCGAGCGCCGCGATCCCGAGTGCCGCACCGCGGCCGGCGACCAGGGCGATACCGCCGGCGGACAACGCGATCAGCACGTTGTCGCTGGTCCCGCCGCGCGGCGGAACGGTCGACACGGCGTGCCGCAGGCTGATCGTGGCCCGGTCGGTGTCGACCAGGATCTGCTCGGCGATCTGCCGGGAGGTGTCCTCCAGGCGTTCGGAGACGTCCGCGGCGATCGCCTGCAGCCGGGTGTCGACCTCCTCGGGCAGAGCGTCGGTGCCGGCTTTGTCGATGCGTTCGGACAGCTCGTGCTGGATCTCACCGATGCGGGTACGCAGATGCCCGACCGTGCCGACCCGGGCCCGCTGGATCTCGGTGGCCAGCCGCAACGTGGCCTGCCGCGACTCGGTGCGTTTACGGGCGGCCAGGGCGTTACGGTCGGCGCGGGCCGCCGCCTGCCCGGCCGCATCCGTGGTGGCCGCGCGCAGCCGGGCCTCGGCGTTGTCCTGCATCCGGGCCAGGTCGCCGCGGGCGGCGCGCAGCACGTTGGACAGCCGCAGCTGATGGCCACGCCCGGCCAGCTCGATCAGGGCGAGCTGCAGGCCTTCGATCCGGGACTCGGTTTTCAGCTGTTCCTCGCCGCTTGCCAGGGCCAGCTCGGCCAGCCGTGACGACACCGGGAACCACGGGGCGGTGGCGAACCGCGGCGCGTGGGCCTGCAGCAGCTCCCGGTTGTCGGCGGCGATGGTCCGCCACTGCCCGAACGCGTCGATCTTGGTGAGGGCGAAGACGACGGCGTCGACCCGTTCGGTCGCGGCGGCCAGGAAGTCGAGTTCGGGTTTCGACAGCGGCGCGGACGCGTCGGCGACGAACAGCAGGGCGGTGGCGCGGCGTACCGCGGCCAGGGCGATCGTGGCGTGCGCCGGGTCCAGCCCGCCGGCGCCGGGGGTGTCGAGCAGGCTCAGATAACGCAGCAGCGGCGCCGGATGGGTGACCTCGATGCGGCGGGCCCGTTGCCGGCCGGTGGCCCACTCGGACAGGTCGGTGATCGCGATCTCCGCGCCGTCCGGGAGCCAGGCCGTCGCCCGATAGTCGTCGCCCGGCACGAAGTCGATGTACGCCGCCGTGGCCACGGCCGCGTCCACCGGGGACAGGCCGGGGACGCCGAGCAGGGCGTTGATCAGGGAGCTCTTGCCGCGTTTGGTTTCGCCGACGACGACCACGCTGGGGCGTACCAGATGGGCGCGGCGCAGCTCGGCCAGGTCGGCGGCGGCGTCCGGGTCGGCGGTGCGCAGGTAGGCGAGGGTGTCGCGCACGGCGGTGTCGAGGACGACGGTCAGATCTTGCATGTCTTCACCTCGTTGGCTACCAGATGAAAACCACGGGAGGCGACGTGAGCCAGTCGCGCCTGGGCCGGTCCGGCGCCGTCGACCGCGTAGGCACGCCAGCGGCCGGCCGCCGCGATCGCCGCTGTCTGCAACTCGCTCGCGTCCGCGTCCGGCAGGCCGAGAATCACCCGGGGATCGTCGGAGGTGGCCAGCCTGATCAGCTCCTGTTCCCAGGGCTGCGGCAGCGGCACGGTGCCGGTGGCGGCGCGCTGGGCGGCATCGAGCAGCCGCAGCCGGTGATAGGCCGGGTCACGCAGCGCGGACTCCAGGGCGTCGCGCACCGTCGCCCGGTCGCGGGGGTCGGCGGTGAACCCGGCGAGGTGGTGCAGCCGGGTCAGCGCCCAGCCGGCTTTGATCGCGTCGCAGCGCCACCGGAACGTCCGGTCGACGGTGTCGCGCAGCCGGGCGAACCCGGACGCCGCGTACAGCCGCCGGACCAGCTCACCGGTGCCCAGGCGCGGGTCGGCGGCGAGCTGGGCGCAGGCGAAGCCGATCCCGTACAGATCCAGGCGGGTCAGCAGCCGCTCGCGCGCACTCGCGCTGATCGGCGCCGGCCGGCTGCGGAACAGGTCGGCGGAGGCGAGCAGCAGCGTCAGCGACGCGGCCGGGAGCGCGGCCAGCTGGGCGAGCGCGTCACGGTCCGCGGCCGTCAACCGGCCGGCCTCGGCGGTCTCGGCCAGCAGGGCGGCCACCGGCACGACATCGCCGACGGTACGCGCGAGAAGCCCCGCCTGCTGTACGGCCAGGGGTCCGGCGACCGGCCACGGGTCCCCGGCGCCGCCGACGAGGGTGTCGGCCTTGCCGAGCACCCCGATCGCGTTGATCGGGCTGGTCGCCAGGCGGGCCGACGCGGTGTGGAACGACTCCAGGGCGGCGCGGTCGTCGGCGCGTACCGCCTGGGTGAAGACGTAGACGACGGCTTCAGCGGCGGTCACCTCACCGGCCGAGTCGGGGTCGATGCCGACGGCCTGCTCGGCGCGTTCGCTGCTGGCCACATCGGTGGACGCGAGGCCCGGGGTGTCGACGACGGTGAGATCGCGCAGCCGGTCGGAGGTGAGCGTCACATCGACGTACGCGATCCGGGCGGCCGGCACCCCGAGGCGGGCCGGGACCATGCCGTCCTCGTCGAGCGGCAGGCTGCGCCGGTCACCGTCACGGGTGACGACATCGATGCGGTCGGCGGGCCCGTAACGGAACCGGGTGACCACGCGCGTGCACTCACCCGCCGCTGTAGGGGCCACTCGACGACCGATCAGGGCGTTGACTAGTGTCGACTTTCCGGCTTTCAGGCGACCGGCAATGGCCACCCGTAACGGATCGTTAAGACGGTTTCCGATCTGTCGTACCTGGCCACCAGCATCGGAGGACATTTTCGTGACGATCTCGTGACAGAGAGTCGCGACGCCGGTGGTGAGAGGTCCGGTCACCACGACTCGTCAGCCGGCCGCACCGTCGGCGACAATGGCAGGACCGGGGCTGTCACCGTCACGAAAGGCCTTTCATCGCAGCACCGGCAGGACCGACCGCCTGCCTGCATGACAGCCTACGGACCCCGGTGGCGGACCCGGGATCCCGAGTTCGTGCCAGTGACGGTGGTGTTGATGATGGGATCGACGGCGTAAAGGGGGAGCGCAGGTGACGGACGAGCCAGAGGTGGCCGCCCGTACCGTTCTGCGCCAGGGGCCGGCGCTGGTCGTACTCACCGGGCCGCCCGGCTCCGGCCGCAGCACCCTGCTTCGCAAGATCGCCTCCAGCGTGCCCGGCCCCGCCCACGTCGGCGGCGGCCTCGCCATGCTCGCCGAAGTCCCCGCCCTCGCCCTGTCCCGCGCGGTCCGTGCCCGGCTGCCCGGCGACGACGTGCACCTGCTCGCCGAAGCGGTGCGATCCCGGGTCCGCGGCGGCCTGCTCGTCATCGACGACCTGCAGCACGCCGACCCGGCGACCCTGGCCGCGCTGCCGCTGCTGGCCCGCAGCATCCGGGTGCTGGTGGCGCTGCGTACCCCGCACCGGCTCGCTGCTTCGTCGTCCGCGGCGTTGCGCGAGGCCGCGACGGCCTGGATCTCCGTGCCGCCACTCGATGCGGCGGCGGCCGGCGCACTGGCCCGCTCCACCGCCGCCGGGCTGGACGAGCCGGCGCTCGCCGCGGTCCTCGCCCGGGCCGGCGGCAACCCCTTGGCGATCATCGCGCTGGCCCGGCAGGCTGCCGCCGGTCGCGCTCCCGTCGGCGAGGACATCGACCAGGTTGCGTACGCCATCGCGACCGCCCTCGCCGACCTGCCCCGCGCCGCCCGGACCGCCCTGGCCGCGCTGGGGCTGCTCGGCCGCCCGGCCCGCGCCGAACTGCTCGGCACCGGCGCCGCGGATCTGCTCGCCGCCGGCCTGGTCACCGCCGAGCCCGGCGGGTCACTGCTGCCGGTGTCGGCGTACGTCGCCGAGACCGCGGCCGGCCTGCTCGACGACGCCGCCCGGATCGAGCTGCACGCCCGGCTCGCCGAACTGACCCCACCGGCCGAAGCGGCCCGGCACCTCGCGGCCGCCGGTGACTTCGCCGGGGCCTACCGCCGCGCCCTGTCCGCGGCCGACCGCGCCGCCGGTGGCGAACGCGCGGCCCTGCTGCTGTTCGCCAGCGGTCTGGATGTGCCGGTGGACCCCCGGGTCCGGATCGCCGCCGCCGACGCCGCGCTTGCCGCCGGCCGGCCCCTGGACGCCGCCGCCGTGCTGGAGCCGCTGGCGCTGGTACCACCGTCGGCGACGACCCTGGCCCTGGAGGCCGCCGTGTTGCGCGGCGAGGCGCTGCTGCAGGCCGGCGACCCGGTGGCGGCCGCTGACGTGGTGCGCCCGGTACCGGACACGGCAGCCGTGCCGGTGGTGGCCGCCCGCGACCGGGTGCTGCTGCTGGCCGGGCTGGCACTGGAACCGATGGCGGCGCTCGAACTCGCCGACAAGATCGCCATCCGCCACCCGAAACCCCTGGCCGGCATCGCGGCGGCACTGGCGGCGGTACAGGCGACTCACCGGTTGACGGGCTGGGAGAGGGCGCTGTCCGAGGCCGCTTTCGGCGTCCCGGAGGCCGCTTCTGGCTCTGGTTCTGCGCAGGCCGGTGTCTCGCAGGTCGCTTTCGGCGTCCCTGGGGCCGGTGGCCCAGAGGCTGTTGTCCCGAAGGCCGCTTCTGGCTCTGCGAAGGCGGGTGTCTCGCGGGCCGCTTCTGGCGCTCCGGAGGCGGCAGGGGCCGTGGTGGACGGCCAGCGTGGGCGGCACCGCAGTGCGGAGCCCCGCGTGGTGCCCGCCGTTCCCACCGCTCCCACCGCTCCCGCCGGGGATCCGCTGATTACCCGGTGGAGCGCCTGGCTGCTCGTCGAACACCTCGCCGCCGACGGCCGGCTGTTGGAGTCGGCACAAGCTGCTACCAGGGCTGCTGAGACGGCGGGGGAGGCGCTTGCCTATGGCTGGCAGACCCGCTTCCTCGCGGCGGCCGACTGGGCGTTGGCTCTGCACGGCCACCACCTGGGGTTGACCCCCGCCGGAGCGGCCGCGGCCGCGGCACCGGCCCGTCCGGTGTCCGGGCAGCCGGATTTCGGGGCGCTCGTGCCCGCAGGCCCACCGGCCCACGAAGGCATACCGCCCCATGACGCGGTGCCGCCGGACGGCTCCGGGTCGCTGGACGGCTCCGGGTCGCTCGATGGGTCCGGGCCGCTTGATGGGTCCGGGCCGGAGCCCGCCGCTCCCGCGGCATCCGCCGAATCGGGGTCGCCGCTGGCCGAGGAGGTCTCGTTGCCGGGACAGGCCGTTCCCGGCTCTGGACCGGCGCACGCCTCGGCTGCGGGCGCTGCCGCTGACCCCGCCGCTGACCCCGCCGCTGGCTCTGCCGCCGGCTCTGGGCGGGCAGGTCTGGGCTCGGCGCGGCCGGAGGATCTGGTCTCCGTGCCGGCCGCTGCTGGCTCCTCTCCGGGGCTGTCGGGGGCGCTGCCGGACGAGCGCCTGGACTGGGACGGTGCTGAAGGCGTGCTGCGGCGGGCCGCGAACCTCACCGACCGGGCCGTTCCTGATGAAGCTCTCGGTTATGCCATCGCCGCCACCGCTCTCATCGAAGCCGACACCGGACTGCTCGCCGCCGCCCGGGGACGCCTCGGCCGGGCGGCACCGCACCCGGCCGCTGACTGGGTGGCCCGGGAGGCGGCCTGGCTGGACGGGCAACCGGACCGCACGGATCCGCCGGCCGGCACCGTCCCGGCCGGGCTGCTCGCCGGGTTGCACGCCATCACCGGGCAGTGGGCGGCGCATGACCTGGGCGTACCCGGGTCGGCGCAGATTCCGGTCGGCCTGCCCGGGGCCGCCCGGCGCACCCTCACCGCCTGGGTTCTCGGCAGCGGGTTCGCCGCCGCGGCCGACGGGTGGCGGCCGGTCGCGTTACGTGAGCAGATCCGGTGCCTGATCGCCGCCGGGCTGACCGAGACCGACCGGGACCGGGCGGTCACCGCACTGCTGGAAGCCGAACAGCTCGCCGACCGGGCCGGGCTGACCGTGCTCGCCGGCCGGGCCCGCCGCGGCCTGCGCCGCCACCAGATCCACCGCGACACCCGCAGCCCCCGCTCGCACGGCCGGCTCACCCAGCGCGAGATCGACGTGCTCCAGCTCGTCGCCGCCGGTGAACCGACCCGCCGCATCGCCGGGCAGCTGGGCATCTCCGCCGAGACCGTCGACACCCACATCCGCGCGAGCATGCGCAAACTCGGCGCCCGCACCCGCACCGAGGCCGCCGCCGTCGCCTTCACCGCGCCGGACGCACGGCCCGAACCCTTCGAGACCAGCGAGGATGGCCGGTGACCCCACAGACCGACGCTCCACGCCACGTAGTCGCGACCTCGGCCGAGGCCGACACGGTCCTACGCCGCTTGGCCCGTGAGGGATGGACGGTGCGCTCCGGTTTCGCCCTGCCCGACCCGTCGTGGGATGTCGGCAACGCCCGCCTGGTCCTGCACGGCCGCATCGGCGACGACGACCTCGAATCGGCGCGGCTGGCGGTGCTGGCGTCGGCCCGCGGCGCCGGTGTCGTCGCGATCTGCGACGCCGAGTCCTCCGCCGGGCGTGCCCTGGTCGACGACCTGACCCGGCTCGGCCCGGTCAACCAGAGCGCCGACAGCAGCGGCGACGTGATCGCCACCCTGATCCCCGAACAACGCGCCCTGCTGGACCGGCTCGCCTCCGGCGACACGATCGCCGCCGCGGCGGCCGCCGAGTTCCTCTCGCTGCGCACCGCCAACCGGCGCATCGCCGAGGCCCGCCAGCTCTTCGGTGTCCGGACCACCCGTGAGGCGGTCCTCGCGTATCTGCGGCAACGCCAGCGCCAGCCGGAGTAGGTCAGCGCCTCACGCGGCCGAACAGGAAATACGCCACCGGGATCACCCCGGCTGAGTTGACCAGGGTGGCGGTGGCCCACACCCATTTCGGGCCGCGGACCTGCTCGGCCGGTCGGCGCTTGAGGTCGACCGCCATCGCCGTTTTCAGCGCGGTCTCCACCAGGCCGACCACGACGATCGTGCGCCGCTGGGACGCGCTCAGATCGCTCCAACGCCTCGCCATCACTGCACCCCATATCGTCGAGGGCCGTCAGGGACAAGGTACCCGCCATCACCGTCATGCCCACGACGCTAAACCCGGCCCCAGGGGACGACTCAAGGCCGGACTCGCGGAAAAACACATCTCTGACCGGAGTCAGAGAACCGGCGTTAGCATCACCGGTATGGAGGCCGACCAGATCGAACGGGTCCGTGACTTCAACCGCTACTACACCGGCCGGCTCGGCCTGCTCACCGACAACTACCTCGGCCAGGACCGCCCGCTCGGCCAGGCCCGGCTGCTGTTCGAGATCGGCGACGGCTGCGACCTGCGGGACCTGCGCGCCCGCCTCGCTCTGGACTCCGGATATCTGAGCCGGCTGCTGCGCGGCCTGGAGGACCAGGGCCTGGTCACCGTCGACGTGCACCCCGGCGACGGCCGGGTCCGGGTGGCCCGGCTCACCGACGCGGGACACCGGGAACGTGCCGAGCTCGACGACCGCTCCCGGGACCGCATCGCCGGGCTGCTGCACGGCCTCACCCGCGACCAGCGCGACCAGCTGATCGCCGCGCAGAACCAGGTACGCCGGCTGCTGCGGCTGGCCACGGTCGGCATCGAGCACGTCCCGGCCGCCGCCGAACCCGCCCGTGACTGCCTGCGCCGGTACGCGGCCGAACTCGACGACCGATTCCCGGAAGGCTACGACGCGGCCAATCTGACCCCGCCCGCCGAGATGACCGGTGAGCAGCTGCTCGCGTACGAGGACGGCCGACCGGTCGGCTGCGGGCTCTGGACCCACCTGGAGACCGACGTCGCCGAGATCCGCCACCTGTGGATCGCCCCGGAAGCCCGCGGGCTCGGCCTGGGCCGGCTGCTGCTGCAGCACCTGGAGGACGGCGCGTCCACCGACGGCGTCACCACGGTACGGCTCGGCACCCACACCGCCCTGACCGAGGCGATCAGCCTGTACCGGCGCAGCGGCTACCACGAGATCGCGAACTACAGCGAGTCGCCGTACAACCAGCTCGCCTTCGAAAAAGCCCTCTGAACAGCCCTTTGAAAAGCCCCTCTGAGAACGAGGAAAAGCCCTCTGACAGGCACGGAACAGCGCTGCCCGGCACCACGGTCCGACCTTTGTGCGTACCGTAATGGGGTTTTGTTCCTTAATTGTCCCGGAGGTCTGGATGCGCAGAAGCCTGACCCTCACTCTGCTGGCGGCGGTAGCCGCCGCGGGGTGCAGCTCCACCGATGAGGCCGCGTCCACTCCCGAGGAGCCGGTGTCCAGCAGCGCCGCCGCGGTGACGACGATCAAGGCGCTCGACAACGCCGGCACCGGGCCGGGCGGCGCCAACAGTGCCGTGGTCGCCACCGCCGTCATCGACATGCTCGCGATGCTCGGCGCCGGCCAGCGCGCCGAGGTCGTCCACGACATCACCGACGACCGGGGACGACAGACCTGGTCCGACCACGCGGCCGCGCAGGTGCCGCGGGAGGGGATCGCGTACGACGAGCTCAGCGGTGTGCAACGCGCCGCCGTCATGGTGGTGCTCGACGCGGCGCTCAGCGACGACGGGTACGGCCAGGTCACCGCCACGATGCCGGCCGACGCGCACCTGGCGGTGTACGGGACACCGTCGGCCACCGAACCGTTCGTCATCCAGCTCGGCGGCAGCCACCTGGCGCGCAACCTCACCTACCACGGCGACCAGGTCAGCATGACGCCCAGCCTGACCGGCACCGACAGCATCGGGGCGAAAGCGGCCCAGCAGGTCTACAACGCGCTCAGCGACCAGGAGAAGATCGCCGCGCAGCTGTCCAGCGGCGTCTCCGACGACCTGGTGAAAGGGCCCGGCCAGGACGACACCGACTACCCGGCCGCCGAAGGGCTGCTGGTCTCCGAGCTCAGCGACGCCGTCCAGTCGAAGGTCACCGCCCTGATCGCCGCACACACCGGCGACCTCGACAAAGCGGCTGGCGACAAGCTGCTCGCCGCATACCGCAGCGAGTATGCAGAGACCCGGGTGGCGTGGACCGACTCCTACCTGCGTGTCGACGGCCCCCGCGTGTGGATCGAAGTCCTCGGCGACGTCAGCATCTTCCGCGACAAGGCCAACGATTACGGCAGCAGCTGACGCGGCCTGACCCGGGACATGTCATGCGGCCGGCTGTGGTCGATCACCTTCGGCATCCCCATCTCGTCGGCCCGCAGCGGCGCCAGGGTCTCGTCGATCGCCGTCATGATCAGCCGGGTGGCCCGCATGGCCCGGGCACCCCCGGTCTCCGGTCCGGTCCCGCTTTCCGCGGACAGATCTATCGGTACGCCGAACCGGACCCGCACCACCGGACGGCGCAGCATCGCCGTGACCACGGCCCGGCCCAGCCGTTTCGGAGCTTCGTACGGGATGGCGGCGTGCGTACCCCACTGCGCGACCGGCAGCACCGGCGCGTTCGCCGCCGCCGCCATCCGTGCCACCCCGGTCTTGCCCCGCTCCGGCCACATCATCGGATCCAGACCGATGCGGCCCTCCGGGTAGACCAGCACCATCGCGTTCTCACCGAGGGCCTTCGCCGCGTCGGTCAGCGCGTCCGCCGCGCGCGTGGTGTTGCGGTCGACCCGGATGTGCCCGCACCGCCGCATGATCGCACCGACCAGCGGGGCCCGGAACACGCCACCGGTCGCCATGAACCGCGGCGTGATCCCGACCCGATGGCAGGCGGCGGCGAGCACCGCCGGGTCGAACGGGCTGACGTGGTTGGCCGCCAGGATCACCGGACCGCGACGCAGCTGCTCCGGCACGTCGCCGGAGACTTCGAGCCGGCACAGCGGCGCCACGACATAGGGGGAGATGGCGAGCAGGAACCGCCAGATGCGCGGCGCCTGCCAGGAGTCGGTCGCGTCCATGAGGCGGTCATGATGCCATGCCTGTGCCCGCTCGCGCGTCGGCGCTCGCCGGGTCGCCTGTCTCGGTGTCGAACAGCGCCTCTATCGTCACCGCGACCACCGACGCCTCCCGGGCCTCCACGGTCGAGCGGCCCGCCCCGTGCACCAGCGTCGCCCGGTAGCGCCCGCTCGCGTGCGAGACCCGCCAGCCCGGCAACACGGCCCGCAGCACCTCACACGCCAGCCTCGGCTCCACCGGCCACGACCGCCTCCGCGACACGACTGCCACCCTCCTGAGTCCCTCTGCTCTTTTCATCGAGCGACCCGGGCATCAAGAGACGGCCGTCAACGAGCTTTTATCCTCACTGGGACAGCTCGGCCAGCCGGGCCTCCACCTCCGCCAGCTCGGCCCGCAACCGCTCCGCCTGGGCCTGCGCCTCGCTGCGCTCCGCCGTCATGATGTGCTCGACGGCCTCCTGAACCCCCGGCATGTCGATCAGCGACACCATCTTCAGCGCCTCCGCCGGGCGGATCACATAGGGACGGGCCAGCACCTTCGCCCCCTGGGCGGCGGCCACGGTCCACTCGCCGTCCCCGTACGCCAAGGTGACCGTGAGCGAAGGGCCTGGCTTGCTCTTCGCGGGTTTCGCCGCCGCCTTACGCGGAGCCGGAGCGGTCACCTCAGTTACCTCCTTGACCGGTGTGCGTGGAGCGGGCACCGGCTTGTCGATCAGGAACTCCGGGCCGGACAACGGCGGCTCCTCCACCGCGGGCGGCGGTGCCACCTTTTTCACCGGCACCGCACCCCGCGGCGCGATCTGCAGATCACCGGGGGAGAAGGGCAGCTCATCACGGCCGAACTTCACCACCACGAACTCGTCGGACGACCGATCGTTCAACGCCACCACCTGACCGAGCTGCCCGGCTATCTGCCCGGCCGACTCGGTGAACTGCACCTTGGGCTTACGCCCCGCCGCCAGCGCGGCCTCGATGCCTGTCAGATCTTCCGCGCTCAGCGCCGCCATCCCCAACCACCTTCGTACGCCTGTATGAGAAGCGGTCCCTTTCTACCAGCAGCCACCGACAACTTCCGGCAACCACACCGGGAAGATCATCTAAATGGGGACCGAGCCGTTATGCAGTACTCCCGGCCCGCCGGATCCCGCAACGTCGTCCAGTCCCGCGGAACCCGCCGCACCACCGCCGCGCCCAGCGCCACATGACGCGCCGCCTCCGCGCCCACATCGTCACACGCCAGATCCACATGCACCCCGGCCTCGCCACCGCCGGTCCGCTGCACCAGAAGCTGCAACGGCATCCGCGCCGGCGGCAATAAGAAGGTGAACTCGGGAAGGCTCGACGCCCGCCGCTCCCACCCCGTCACCTGCGACCAGAACACCAGCTCCCGGGCATAGAACGCCGCCGGTACATCCAGACACAACTGATCCACGATGCTCGACTGCGGACCGTCCCAGCGCCGCGGCAGCGTCAGCTCACGCTCGTACTCCCACGCCACCAGGCAGAACACGATTCCCGAGGGGGAGCGCATGACCACCAGGTCATCCT
Source organism: Actinoplanes lutulentus (assembly GCF_003259845.1). Taxonomy (GTDB): domain Bacteria; phylum Actinomycetota; class Actinomycetes; order Mycobacteriales; family Micromonosporaceae; genus Actinoplanes; species Actinoplanes lutulentus. The sequence goes on along the minus strand of NZ_QLMJ01000015.1, from coordinate 99,925 downwards.
GCGTGCCGACCACCACGGCACCCAGCTCCGCCACCTCCCTCGACGACCGGAAAGGATCATCGACGTGGAGATCCAGATGCGCCCGCGCCGGCTCCTCACCCACCACCTGCAACCGCAGATAGGCGTCACCCTTCTCCGGCACCACCGTCACGAAATGCCCCCGCCGCGGCGACAACCCCGACCCCGTCACCGCCAGCCAGAACCGCTCCGCCACCGGCGCCGACTCCGCCGGCGTGTCCAGGAAACCCGTCACCCACCGCACGATCACGCCGGCACCCGCCCGGTCCGCAACGCGAACGCCACATCAGCACGCCCGAACCCCTCGGCGAGCGCCGCCGCCCGCTCCCAGTCGTACGCCACCTGCCGGAACTCGACCTCCCACACCCCGGAGGCGTCATCCACGACCGCGTACCGGGCATGCGGCGAACCCGCCTCCATCCGATGATCGAACGGCTCGTCGTCCTCATACGCCGGCCACCCCACACTGCCCGGATTCACGATCAACGGGCCACCGGGCAACCGCACCGAACCCGCCAGATGCGTATGCCCGCACAACAGCAGCTGATAAGCGGACACGTCACCCAGACGCTGCGCCACCTCCTGCTCGGTGGCATCACGCGCACCCGAGCCCGGATCCACGCTGTGCAGCAGATACTGCAGGTCATCGGTCGGCGTCCCGTGAAAAGCCAGCACACCCGGCACCGGCGACAACGTCGTCGGCAACGACGCCATCCACTCCCGATGCCGCTCGGTGATCAACTCGCCGGTCACCCGGTCCGCCATCCCCATCTTCTCCACCGAGAACGTCAGCACCTGCCGCTCATGGTTACCCGCCACCGTCGCCAGACCGGCCTCGATCAGCCGATCCGCCGTCTGCGCCGCCAGCACATAACCCGACAGCAGATCACCACAGTTGACCGTCAGATCGACACCATCGGCCTCGATCGCGGCCAGCACCGCGTCCAGCGCCGGCAGATTGCCATGGACATCCGAGAGAACCGCGATACGCATCCGATCATTCTCATTAATCCGTGGCCCCGCGACTACCCGCCGTCTAAAGTCGCGCCCCAGGAGCACCGGCGGCCTGCGCCCCTTTCTACCGCAAACTCGGCTCCACCCCACCGGCGAACTCAGCGACGGCGAAACCGTCGCCGCCCGCCTCCTCAGCTGATCACCTCGGCACCGGGCAACACCAGCGGCGCCCACTCAGGCGCACCCGCGAGCCCATGCTTCGGATCCACCCCCACGAACCGCCCACCCGGCACCTGAGTCTCGGTATGCCGCGCCTGCCAATCCACCGTCGACCGCCACCGGATCCGCTCCTCGCACAACCAGGTCCGACGATCAAAACTCACAATGGTCGAATGCCCGTGAACCTGAGAGAAGGGCAACCGCTCAAGCCCGCCCAGCCACGACGGATAGATCTGCCCCGCCTCCGCCCACAGCGGCCCCTCATAACTGAACAACAACGGCTCCGGACGCGTGTTCAGCAACGCCGCCGCCGTCCCCGCCGTCACCGGCGCACCCAGGTCCCGCCACGCATCCCGCGACAAGCCGGCATGCGTGATCAGCAGCTCCTCACCGTCAGCGGTGCGCACCGCCACCGCCACCCGCATCCACTCCCGCAACCACCACGACCGCAACAAACCAGCCTCGGCCTCACCCAGCGGCTCAGGCCAGAAAGACTCCCCACCCACATAGGGCGCCTCATGATTCCCGATCAGCTGAACCCACCGGCGCCGATCACCCTCAAGCCGCTCCCGGACAAACGCCAGCACCCCCGCGCTGTCCGGTCCCCGATCAACAAGATCACCCACCTGGACCACCACCGTCCCAGGCTCCGCCACCAGCGGCCCGACAACCCGCTTGAGCTGCTCAGAACACCCACCCACATCCCCGACGACAACCACCGTCACGAGCCCCACCTCCCCGGCTCCCGACCATAGCCACCCCTGACGAAACCCCGTTGCTCGCCGCCGGCTGGGCGGTTGCCCAGCAACACTTGGGTACGCGTAACCGACCATCACCCGCGAGCCAGCAAAAATGGACCATGTGGAGGAAGACGGCACTCCCCATCAGCCACGAAAGTGGATCTTATGAGTGACGCTTACGACTCCACCTCCCTGGACTGGCAAGGCGAGGTGCACCACACCGAAACCCACACCATCGACGACGGCACCAGCACCGAACGCGACACCTACGGCGGCAGCGCCACCATCGACTACCCCGACTCATGGGCGTCCGGCGACGACGACAGCTCAGTGTCGGTCAGCGGCGACGTGTTCCAGGAGGACCGCACCAGCATCAGCGACGGCACCTCCACCGAGACGTCGACCTGGGGCACCGAAGGCTCCGTGGACTACTGAAGCTCCGTGGACTACTGAGCCGGCGGCGAAACCGCTAGCCGGCCTCACCAAGACGGGCCAGCCACCCACTGATCTCGGAACGGGCCTGGCCGATGGACTCCGCCCGCCCCCGCAAGCCATCGGGCAGCTGCCCGGCAGCATCGCGCAGCAACGCCGTGACACCGTCCGCCGTCTCCTGCGCCGTCTGCTGCCGCACCGCCACCCAGCGGGCGTACAGATCACCGGTCTCCTGCGCGTCAAGCCCGCTGTTGACGGCACCACGCAGCGTCCGCAGCAACCGCAACGTCTCACCACGGTTCCCGCCCGTAGCGACATGAACCAGCGGCACGCTGATCCAGGTCGTCGGAAGCAACGCCAGCAGCGGACCCCACAAACCTTGATCAAACAGCTGGACCCAGCCGTCACCGAGGTTCTCGAACCGATACTTCCCGGCATCCGCCGACACCGGCGACACCGGAACCGCCGACACACCGGCACCCGAAACCGGGAAAACGGCATCGTAATGCGCCACCGCGCCCTGCTGAACCGGCGACAACACCGCCGCGTACGCCGCGAAAGAAGCCGCCACCGCCTCCTCGACAGCATCCTTCGCCGCGGTCAGCGCCGCATTGATCTCCTGATCGATCTCCCGGGCCCGCTGCTTCGGCAACGTGTCCCGGCGCGACACCAACGACTCCCGGTCATCCACCACACCACGAACACGCTGAGCCTGCGCCTGGACCACCGCCGCCACCGGCTTCCACGCCGCCGCCCGGCTCGACTCCTCCGCCGCCCGCAACGCCGACGACAGCCCGTCCGTCGCCGCCCCGAACGCGCGACGATGCAACGCCTCACGCTGCTCCACCGCCAACCGGCCGGCCCGCAGATCAGCGAACAACGCCGCCCGCTCACCCAAGGCGGCATCCAGCTCCCGGAGCAACGCCGCAGCAGCCCCCGCCGCCGCGACCCGCCCATTGCGCCGGGCATGCTCACTCACATGACCCACCAGCGCCTGCCACGCTACCCGCTGGTCCGCCGCCCGCGTATCGCCGCCCGGCGCCAGCGACAGCAGATGCAGCACGAACACCGCCGGATCCTCACCGTCGAGGGGGAGTAGCTGCCGCATCGCCTGCCCGCGGCGCTCCACCTCCACCGCCACCTTGTCCGGCTGCACCCACGCCGGATTCGTCTCGTTCACCACCACCGTCGCCAGCCGCATCCCGGTATGACCGGCCCGAGCCTCCTGCAGCACCTGCGCCGCCGTCGACATCCCCGCCCTGCCCGGGATCACCAGCACCAGCGTGCAACCCGACCCCGTCAGATACCGGCGCGTCGCCTCGGCAACAACGGGGGAGACACCCAGCGCCCCGGGCAGATCAACCAGATGCACGCCGTCCCGCAACAACGGATGATCGATCAGGACCTCACCACGCAGCACCCCGAGCCGGTTGTCCTCGTTGTGCTCCTGCAACAGGTACCGATCGAACTCCTCCCGACCGGCCACCCCATCGATCACCTCGCCGTCAGCACCGTCCGGCCCCGCGAGAACCACCCGGTACCACGGCGCACGATGCCTGCCGTACCGGACATGCAACGGCGCCACCGTGCCCGGCAGATACCGCGACACCGGACTGACGTCCACCCCCAGCAGAGCGTTCACCAACGTCGACTTACCGGCCGCCTCACCACCGGCAATCAACAGATGACTGCGCTCGAACGCCGTCCGGGCCGCGGCGACAGCCGCCACCAGCCCCGGCGCCGACCCGCGCACCTCCACCATCCACCCGGAAACCAGGCCGAGCAGCTCCTCCAGATCCACCACCTCCGGCTCAGGCATCACGCAACGCCTCCAGACCCGTGATGTCCGAACCGAACCGCGCATCCTCATCGGCAGCACGCAGGACAGCCAGCACCGCCGCGAACTCCGCACCGTACTCAGAGCCCGCCTCGGCCAGCGCCACCACGATCCGCTCCCGATCCGAATACGGCAGATCCAGCACCGCATGATCCGGATCCACCAGAACGTCCAGCGACCGCCGTACCGCAGCGATCGCCGCCGCCGGATCCCCACGCCGAGCCAGCCGGGCCGCGGTCTGCAGAAGATGGAAGGCCGGATCAGCGACCTGATCCAGCGCGACACCCGAATCCAGCGGCAACTCCCGCGGAGCGGCCGGACCCAGCAGCGCCGCCGCGTCATCGAACCGAGCCCGATACCGCAACCGATTACCCAGGTAATACGCGTCGACGGCAGCCGTCACCACCGCGGCCACCGCCCGCGCCGCCACATCCACGTTCACCCGGGCCCGATCCGCATCAGACTCCGGCACCTCCAGCTGATGACTCGCCGGCAGACCGGCGTTCATCTCGGTGACCACCTCACGCGTCCAGAACCGCGGCGCGGCCAGCCGATGCCGGTAGACATTGCGAATCATCTCGGCCGCGTCATCCGCCCCCGGCCGCAGATGACAGCCACCCAAACCGATATCCAGCTTGTCGTGGAAAAACGTCGTCTGCACGATCAGCGTCGGAATCCCGTACAGGTCGTTCCAGTACAGACCCGCATGCGGCCACGACAACGTCCGCATCGCATCATGCAGAATCACCAGACCGTCACTGACCAGCTGACGGCGCAACGCGTCGATGATCGCGTGCCGCAACCCGTTCCACTGCGGCTCCGCAGTGCCATGCGCCCGCGGCAACAACACCACCAGCGGCAGGGCCGACAGATCCGACGAGATCAGCTGCAGGCTCTCCCGCAGATGCCCAGGACCTTCCTCGACTGGATACGTATCCAGCCCCACCCGGGCCTTCATCGCCGCCAGCTCGTTGTTACGCCGCAGCCGGCTCTCCAGCTCCGCCACCTCATGACGCCGCGCCGCCCGCACCGCGTCCAGCGCCAAGTCCCGCTCGAACCTGCGGTCCGCCTCACCGGAGGCGAACGCACGCTGCTCCGCACGGGCCACCGCGGCAGCCTTCAACTGCCGGTGAGTGTTGAAAAGCGATGCCGCCGCCTGCGCTGCCGAACCCACCTGGAACATGTCGACCACGCGGGTCTCCTTCACGGCTCATCCAGCGACACGCCAGACGTTAGAAGATCACCGGAACGCGGCACATCCGCCTCAGCGGCGACGCGTCCGATCCGATCTCCCGATGCCGTTCGTACACAATGCTCCGTCAGATCGCCGTCACCCGATGGGTACGGCGTTTGCGCTGGCGGCCGTGGATCTTCTCCCAGGCCGCGTCGGCCGCACGCGTCCACACCGTGAACCGCGCCTCGTCCTCCTCGGTCCAGACCGGAGCCGGCACGCCCAACTGTTCCGCGATCCTGTTGAGCGCCTGCTGCCTGAGAGCGATTCCGTCGTCTGTCACATACTCACCGTAATCATCGGAGAGGGTCGTCGGCAGCCCTCGAACGGGGCATTACAGGTGTGCAGGTGCCATATGTCACCCGGTTTCACCCTCCCAGGTCGTCACTCACCGTGACCGACCGGTCGGGCGAGGGTCACGGCAGGGGAGAGGTCGCCGGCGTTTGACGCTTTGGCCGCATGTCGCGTGCCGGCTGCCGGAGGCGAGCCCAGCTGGCGAGGGGATGGGTCGCCCACTTGAGACGGCGGCACACCCATGCGCACGATCGTGGCTGTGACGGTTCTCGCCGAGCCCCGGTGCTGGTCGAAACTGTCGATTCAGGCGTCAGCGCGGCAAAGCCTGTTCTGCCGGTCCGGCACCCCTCCCCGTACCTATAATTCCTGGGTCGATAATGTATATTATGTCAACTTGGCTCCAGGAGGGCCCTCCTGAGAAGGGTTCGGAACGGCTGTTTTCCGCGCTCCGCGCCGATTCTCGCCCCACCTCCTCGACAGCTCGGCCGGAGACGATTCGCGGGCTCAAGACAAGGCGGATGGCCGGCCCGGCGGCACGGAAACAGCGCGAACACCGTCGGCCGCAGCGGAATCTCGGCTGAACCGGATCGGTCACGTGCCCCCGGCATGATCCGCCGAGGCGCCCCCGCCCGGGGCTCCTGCCGATGGGGCTCAGAAGCGCCTCCCTACCCCGCCTGAGCGGGGCTCTTTGAGCACTCCAAGGGCGGCGCTGGGTGGCTCGATGCCGGGCTGCAGAGGCGTCGGAAACGGGTGATAACACCGCACATCATTCATCTCGTGTCGCGATCAACAGTTGGCCTACCAGCGCAAACGGTGATAAATGATGCATAATGGTCCTTATGCATGACACTGGAATCGGTACGCATGTTGACGAATTCCTGGCGGCGCGGGCCACCCGGAAACCTTCGGTGCACACGCTTTCGGCGTACCGTCGTGATCTGGGTCTGGTGTTGCAGCTGGCCGAGCCCGCGCCGCTCACGGTGAGTGACCTCTCCCCTCGCGTCCTTCGTTCGGCGTTCGCGCGTTTCGCGGCGGACCGCGCCCCCGCTTCCGTTTCCCGGGCCTGGTCGTCGTGGAATGCGTTCTTCACGTTCCTGGTGACTGAGGGTGTGGTGGCCGGTAATCCGATGTCGGCGGTGGACAAGCCTCGGCAGGTGGCCCTCTCCCCCAAACCGCTGCGGGGTGAGGACACGCCGGAGATGTTGTTACGCACGGTGAGTACGGCGGATGAGCGGCAGCGGGATCCGTGGCCGGAGCGCGACGTCCTGGTGCTGGCGCTGGCCTTGTGTGCGGGTTTGCGGTTGTCGGAGATGCTGGCGTTGCGTGTCGGTTCGGTGTCGGGGCGTGACGGTGAGCGCCGGGTCGAGGTGTCGGGTAAGGGTGGGCGGCCGCGGTCGGTGCCGATCGATTCCGGTCTGGACGCTGCGGTGGGGCGTTATCTGGATTCGCGGCGGGTGCGGTTCGGGCGGACGGCGGCGACCGCCGCGCTGCTGGTGGATCGGCGTGGTGAGGTGTTGCAGCGCGGGGGTCTGCAGTATCTGGTGCAGTCGTGTTATCGGCGTGCGGGTATCGGGGATCGGGTGCCGCGTGGGGCGCAGTTGCATGCGTTGCGGCACACGTTCGCGACGCGGCTGGCGGAGGACGGGGCGAACGCGTCGGAGATCATGCGGTTGATGGGGCATGCGTCGTTGGCGACGTCGCAGAGCTATATCGAGGTCACGGCGGACCAGCAGCGGGCGGCGGTGCGTGCCAATCGGACGAATCGTGTGCTGCGGGAGCTGGCCTGACCTGTTCGGCGGGCGGAAATCAGGCGAGAATGCGGGGCATGGACGAACCTGAGGAGCGTTTGCTGGGTCTGGGTCGTCGGTCCCTGTTTGTGGCGGGTGCGGTCGCGGGGTTGTTGACGCTGACCGGGTGTCCGGGTGGTGGGGACGGCGATGATGATGACGATGACGACGATGGTGGGGACGACGACTGACAAGAGTCGGGTCTGGATCTAGGTTTCCCACGGCGCCACGGTTCGCGCGGCAGGCTTTGTCGCATGCGGATCGTGGCGTTTTGGTGTCCTGTCAGCTGCCGAACGCCGCGTTCATCGCCAGGAAGATCAAGGGCGCGGCCAGGGCCGCGGAGAAGGTTCCGGCCAGGAACGCCGACGGTACGATCCGGGCCATCCCGATGGTGATCAGCCAGGAGACGAGCATGTAGCCGAGCCAGAGTGGCGCGCCGGCGATCAGGCCGATGGTCAGCATCGACTCGGAGGTGAGGCACCAGGACTGTTCGGCGCAGTCACGTCCGCCGGTGAGGATCTCGGACTCGACGATCAGGACGACGGCGGTGACCACGATGCACCAGGCGAGCGCGACCAGCACGGCCCCGTCGGTGCGGATCTTGGCGCGCTCCCATGGTTCGTGTGTCTCGTCCCCCATGCTGATCATTCTGTCATTGACGTGCCTCGTTGTACGGGTCCGGAACTGTCGGGGGGTCCGTCTAGGTTGGCGTCATGGTTGCGGATCTGAGTGAACGTCCCAGCGCCCGGTGGCGCCGCAGTGTCGAGCAGCAGCGGGTGCGGGTGGCGGCGGGTGAGCTCGCGGCCGACAAGGCGTATGCCGCGCAGCTGTGGCCGGCTGGTTTCATCGCGGCGATCGACGCGGTGCTGGCGGTCTATGAGCAGGAGGTCGCCGGGTGGGGCGGCTCCCCCACCAGCGGCTCCCCCACCGATGAGCAGGTGTGGGCGGCGGTGGAGCGGGCTGTGGTGGGGCTCAACGACGCTGACGACGGGCACATCGAGACCGGCGAGCGTGAGGACCTGGCGGAATATCTGGACAGGGTGCTCACCGGTGCGGGCGTCGACGTCGAGGCGCTGACGGCCGGGCGCGGTCTGGAGCGTGGTGAGCTGACCGACCAGTGGCGGGACTGGTGAGCGTGCGGCGGCTGCTGGTGCCGGGGCGCGGGGTGGCGTTGCCGGAGCACTGGTCGTGGCAGTGGGCGCGGGAACGGGCCGGCTTTCAGTGGGCGCCCGAGCCGCCGGGGCCGCCGTTCGAGCCGGAGGATCGGGTCGCGGATCTGCAGGCGGTGCTGTCGGCCGGTGACGGGCCGGCGGTGCTGGTGGCGCACAGTGCGGGTTGCGCGACGGTGGGGTTCTGGGCGCGGCGGCATACCGGGCCGGTGCGGGCGGCGTTGCTGGTCACGCCGCCGTGGGTTGAGGATTGGATGCCGCGGGAGCGGTTGCCGTTCCGGTCGGTGGTGGTGGCGAGTCGTGATGATCCGCATGCCACGTTCGCGCAGGCGGCGGCACTTGCGGCCGGCTGGGGTGCCGAGGTGTGGGACGCCGGCCCGGTCGGGCATCTGGATTCCAAGACCGGGTTCGGGCCGTGGCCGGCCGGTGAGCGGCTGGTGGAGGCGTTGGTGCGGGGTGCAGGGCTGCCCGCCGGGGCGTCAGCGCCCGGTGTGTGGCCGGCCGAGCAGGACCAGGAGGTGCCATAAGTATTTGATCAGCTGGGGGTCGTCGCCGGCGCGGGCTGCGCGGCCGATCACCTCGGCGTCAAGGACGGGACTGCCGAATCGTGCGGCGATGTCGCGGGCCAGCGGTGGGACGGCCGGGCCGCGCAGGTCGGCGGGGAATGCGTCGGCCGGTAGTGCGAAGCCGGTGTGCCAGTGCAGTGGGATGCCCAGGGTTCGCAGGTCGGCTTCGGTGGGCGTACCGATGAAGGAAGGGTCGGCGACGACGGCGGTGACGTGGTCGCGCAGGGTGAGTCCGCCGTGCAGTTGGGCTTCGACGTAGTCGTCGAGGGTGCGTCCCGGGTGGTGTTTCGCGGTGGCGAGGCCGGCCTGCCAGGACTGCGGGGAGTGTGCGGTGACGCCGAGGGCGGCGCCGGTGGTGGCGACCTGGTCGAGCAGGGCCTGCCGGATCGCGCCGAAGCGGTCGGCGGTGCCGACAGCGGTGGGTTGCAGGTGGCTGTCGCCGTGGCAGAACGTCGCCCGGTCCGCCACGCTGGGCCGCAGCACGAGGTGGCAGCTGCCGAAGCGGGGTGCGGCGCCGTCGGGGTGCCCGGCGAGGTTGAGGGCGCCGTAGATCGGGCGGCCGGTGACGCCGGTGTAGGCGCCGGCGAACATGTGGTGCTCCCACCGGTCGCGGTCTCCCCCGGGGTACGCGAGAAGGGCGCCGCTGGAGATCCGGGTTTCGAACTGGCTGCGGTAGACGCCCTCGGCGGCGAGATGTGCGGAGACCGGGCGGCCGTCGGCGAGCAGCCGGTCGGGGTGGAAGTTCACGGTGATCGGAGCCTGCGGGGCGGTGCCGGGCAGCCCGGCGGCGCGGACGTGGGCCAAAGCCCGGACGGCGGCCAGAGACAGCAATGACCGGGCATCGGCCCGGTCATCACTGTTCGGCGTGCTCACTTCGCGGTGATCGTGCCCGTCACCAGCAGCAGCAACAGCAGGGAGCCGAGTGCCAGCCGGTAGAAGATGAAGATGCTGTAGGAGTGCTTGGAGATGAACTTCAGCAGCCAGGTCACCGAGAGGTACGCGACGACGAAGCTGACCACGGTGGCGACGATCGTGTTCGTCCAGCCGACGCCGCTGGAGATCCGGTCGGCTTCGCTGACGCCCTGCAGGATCGAGGCGCCGGTCAGCGCGGGGATCGACAGGAAGAACGACAGTTTCGTGACGGTCACCCGGTCGAGGTCACGCAGCAGGCCGGCGGACATCGTCGCGCCGGAGCGGGAGATGCCCGGGATCAGCGCCATGCACTGCACGACGCCGATGATCAGCGTGTCTTTCCAGGTCACGTCTTTCTCGTTGCGGACCTGGGTGGCGGCGTGGTCGGCGAACGCCATCACACCGCTCCACAGGATCAGCGCGCCGGCGACGAACCAGAGACTGCGCAGTGTCGTCTCGATCGCGTCCTTGAACAGCAGCGCGGCGATCACGATCGGGATCGAGCCCAGCAGGACCGCCCATCCGAAGCGGAAGTCCTGGTGGTCGCGCTGTTCCTTGCTGAACAAGCCGCGGAAGAACGCCGGGACCACCCGGGCGATGTCCTTGCGCAGGAACAGGATGGTCGCGAGCACCGCACCGGACTGGATGATCACGGTGAAGGCGGTGATGTCCGGGTCGTCGATCGTGTGCCCGAACAGTTTCTCCAGGATCGTCAAATGACCCGTGCTGGACACCGGAAGGAACTCGGTGACGCCCTCGACCGCGCCGAGGATCACCGCTTCCACGATGCTCATATCCGAACTCAAGGTTTCCCGCTTTCCCGTAGCCAGCTTGAGAGCATAGGGGTGCCGATCACGCGGGGTTCCTCCGGGCACGGGCCGCCGGTCCGCGGGTCGGCATGTCCCCTGGCGTCAGCGCGGCCCGGTGGCGGAGAGCACCGCTGCGGGACCGGGACCATGCCGTATTTTCTCAGCTCTCGATCACATGTCCGTCCGCGACATGCCAGTGCCGGGTGTGGCCCACGGCATCGGCGAAGTACCGGTCGTGGCTGGCGAACAGCAGCGTGCCCTTGTACCGGCGCAGTGCTTCCTCGACGACGTCGAGGGCTTCGAAGTCGAGGAAGTTGGTCGGCTCGTCGAGCAGCAGGATCCGGGCCGGGCTGTTGACCACCACGGCCAGCAGCAGCCGCCGCAGCTCACCGGCGGACAGGTCACGGACCGGTGCGGTCCACTGCTCGGCCTCGAACTGGTGGCCGGTCAGCAGCCGTTCGGCGTCGTCGACGTAGACCGGCACCCGGTCGCGGAAGAAGTCGAGCACGCTGCGGCCGGTGCGCAGCCCTTCGTCGGTCTGTGGCAGCACCGCGACGTCGTCGTGCTGCTGGCGCAGGGCGTGCAGCAGGGTGGTCTTGCCGGCTCCGTTACGCCCGGTGATCAGGATCCGGTCGCCGCGGGTCACGTCCAGGTCGACGTGGTCGAGCAGGACCCGCTCGTCGTAGGCCACGGTGACGTCGCGGGCCTTGAGCACGATCTCGCGGTCGTTGGTGTCGTCGCCGGGGAACGCCAGGGTCAGTGGTGGCCGGGTGCGGGGCTGGGCGATCCATTTCACCGACGCCATCTGCCGGCGCAGCCGTCGCTCGCGCACTTTCGCCTTACGGGCCACGAGCCGGGCCACCCGGCGCAGGTGCGGGGCCTCGGCGCTGGACCGCGGTGCGGCTTCCACGCCTCGTGCGTACCCCATGGTCTTCGCGATGTCGGCTTCCCAGCGCAGCCGGTCTTTCTCCTGCGCCTCGAAGTCGAGCAGCAGTTTCTCCCAGCGGCGCTGTTTCTCCGCGCGGAAGGCGGTGTAGCCGCAGCCGGGATAGTCCTGCGGCTGCTCCTCGATGCCGTCGAGCTCGATGATGCGGGTGGCGAACTCGTCGAGGAACGCCCGGTCGTGACTGACCGCGATCACCCCGCCGGTGAAGTCACGCAGCCACTGCCGCAGCCACCGCGCGCCCTCGGCGTCGAGGTGGTTGGTCGGCTCGTCGAGCAGCAGCAGACTCGGTGTGCCGAGCAGCGCCCTGGCCAGCAGCAATCGTGCCTGCTCGCCACCGCTGACCGCGGCCACCGGCAGGTCGTCGGGCAGATGCTCGATGTCGAGGCGCTGGCGGATCTCGGTGAGCCGTGCCTCGGCGGTCCACCCCTCCAATGCCGTCCAGCGTTCCTGCACGGTCCCGAACTCGTCGAGCACGTCCTCGCCGGCTGCCAGGCGCGCTTCCAGCGCGCGCAGCGCCACGGTCACTGCCGCGAGCTCACCGAGACCCTCGCTCAGGAACGCGGCCACGCTCCCGTCCTGCCCGGGCATCCGCTGGGGTACGTAAGACAGCCGCGCGCCCGGAGCCACCGTGACCGCACCGGCGGTGGGTGCGAGCTCGCCCGCCAGCACGCGCAGCAGCGTGGTCTTGCCGGCGCCGTTGGGCCCGACGACACCGATCCGGTCGCCTTCGCGCAGGACCAGGTCGAGCCCTGCGAAGAGCAGGTCACCGTCGTGGGCCTGGCCGAGGCCGACAGCTTTGAGATGTGCTTTGGGGTGAGTGCTGGACACGGTTGCCTCCGGGAGTGTGCGACACCGACATGGGCTCGCCCGGGTGTGGTCACGGGCGTTCAGCGAAGCCGGGTCGCTCTCACATCGCCGGGGTGTGCTCCTTGTCCGAGGCGTCAGGTCCGGGTCAACCCTGCCCCACCGCTGTCCTTGTCGCAACCGCATTCGCCGGCTCCTCTCCGGTTGGCTGCCGTTTTCGTGGCCGGCTCCGACAATAGCTCGGTTGCCGATATATGACGAGGGGCGTACTGTCACCGGCATGGACCGCATCGACGACTGGCCGCCACCCGCTCCCGAGCTGGAGCGTGCCTACCGCCGGTTGCTGCTGGCCTATCCGGGCTCCTACCGGCGACGCCACGGCACGGAGATTCTCACGCTGCTGCTCGAGATGGCCGAGCCCGGCCGGCGCAGACCGCCGGCCGCCGACGCCTGGCATCTGATCGGCAGCGGGATCCGTCAGCGGTTCCGGCTGCCCGCCGCGCGTCCCCTCGCGTGGGTCGTGGCGCTGCTGGCGGCCCTGATCGGCGGCGGGTTCGGGGCCGCCGCCGGTTCCTGGGCCGCCCAGCAGAGCCTCACCGCGCTTCCGGACCGGGCCGGGTGGCAGCAGCTCGCCCAGCTGGTCGCACCCGGCGGCAGCGAGTACTTCACCGGCCTTCACGACGACTCCACCTACTTCGCACCCAGCTATGTCAGCGGCATCCCGGTCACCGTCTGGGATGGCGAACGGGCCCGCCACGAGCTGGCCGCCGCCGGCTGGGCGGTGGAGACGGCCCAGCCGGTCACCGGCCTGGTCGGCTTCACCGATCCGATCACCGGGGCGGACAGCAGGGTGCGCGTCACGGCGTACCGTTTCTCCGCCGAGCGTGGCGGCCTGGTCCTGCGCACTCAGGGCTGGGCGTACAACCGGCGTGGCTCCGTCAACCTGATGCTGTGGCAGCAGGACAACGGCACCCTGCTGCCGCTGTCGCTCGCCGGCGCCGTGACCGGCATGATCGCCGGCTGGTTGCTGACGGCGTCCGGTTTCCGCAGGCTGCGCAGGCCTCGGGCACCGCGGCCCTCACTGGCCGAACGCGTCATCATCGCCGCTGCTCTAGATCGCCCGCTGACCCAGACCACACCCGGGCACCGGGCGCCGCAACTCCCGCTGGTCGCCGGCACCTTGACGTGCCTCACCGTCGCCGCGTTCGCGCTGCCGGTGAGCGCCCTCTACGGCAACCTCACCGGCGTCCTGATCCGCGACGACGACCCGGTCACCCTGGTCACCGTGCACAGCGCGCTGTCCATCGGCGCACGGTGGCCGTTCGGTCCGCCCTGGCTCAACGCGGCCCTGACCGCGACCGGGCTGGCACTGACCCTGATCACCTTCCTCACCCTGCGGCACCGGCCCGAGCCCGTCCCCGCCACCACCATCTGAAAGGAGGCACGCCATGCAAGAACCCACCTTCCTGATCCTCACCGCGCTCGCGGCGCAGCCGCTGCATGGGTACGGCATCGTCCAGTCCGTGATCGACCTCTCCGCCGGCGAGGTCAAGCTGCGCCCCGGCACCCTCTACGGCGCCCTCGACCGACTCGCCGACCAGGGACTCATCGACGTCGACCGGGAGGAAGCCGTCGAGGGCCGCCTGCGCCGCTACTACCGGCTCAGCGACGACGGCGCCGCCATCCTTGCCACCGAGGTCGACCGCCTGCGCAAACGGGCCGAGACCGCCGCGACCCAGCTACGGCAGCGCCCAGGTGTGGTGCCCGGCCTGTCCCGCCTCGCCGGCCTGCACTCAGGTCTCAACGGATGACCGCCGGGGACTGGACCGGCGCCGGCAACGACTGGGCGCGGGTCGACGCAGCATGGCCACACACCGACGGCCAGCGCGTGTCAGCCCGCACCCAGTCAACTCACGCCCAGTCCACTCGCGCCCATTCAACTCGCAACGAGTCAACTCGCAGCGACTCGCCAGCCGGCGGCTCAGACGGCGAAGGCCCGGCAGACGACGGCTGGCCGCAAGCGGATCCGGGGCTGGAGCGCGCCTACAAGCGGCTGCTGCGCACCTATCCACCCGGCTACCGGCAGCGGCACGAGCCGGAGATCATGACCACGCTGCTGGAGATGGCCGAGCCGGGTCAGCAGCGGCCGTCCCGGGCGGAGAGCTGGCATCTGATCGCCAGCGGGATCCGCCAGCGTTTCCGCCTACCGGCCGGATGGCCGCTCGCCTGGGTCGCGGCAGTGCTGGTGGCCCTGATCGGCGGCGGGTTCGGGGCCGCCGCGGGTTCCTGGACCGCCGAGCAGACCTTCGCCGACATCCCCGGCCAGGCGACGGTCGGCGCCCTGCACGAGCAAGTCCTCGGGCGGCCCGGCGACGACACCAGTGTGCAGCCCGACAGCGGGTCGCCCTGGTGGGGCCGCATGGTCATGGTCAACACGTCGGTGCTGGGCTTCGACGGCTGGGACGCCGAGCAGGCCCGGCAGCGCCTCGCGGCCGACGGCTGGCGACTCGGCCCGACCACCCACCCGGCCGGCAGCGCGACCACCACCGACGAGCAGGGCAACGACGTCGAGATGGAGCTCAGGAGGACGGAGTTCCGTGCCGAACGAGACGGCGTGGTGCTGGAGGTCGACAGCCATCAAACCGAGCAGTCGGGGATGGTCGGCACCAGGCTGTGGTCCGCGGGCAACGCGACCCTGCTGCCGTTCACGGTGATCGGCATGCTGGCCGGCCTAACCGTGGGTTGGCTGTTCGCCGCCGCCGGTGTTCAGTGGCTACGGCATGCCGCACCGGCACGGGCGGGTCTGGGCGCGGCACTGGCCGCCGTCACCGTGGTGGTGCTGACTCTGCCGGCGGTCGCGTTCTACGGCAACGTGATGCGAGCGTTCCGCTACGCCGGCGGCGACGACGCGGTCTTCACCGTGCACAGCGCGGTGAACCCGGGAGCGTATTGGCCGTTCGGCCCCGAGTGGCTCAACCTGGCGCTGGCCGTGGCAGGCCTCGGGCTGGCCGCGGCGGTGCTGATCCTGACCTGGGCGGCGCGGTCAGGTGCTCGCGGCGGAGCCCGGTAGACCCAGACAGGCTGAACCCGGCCGGTCTCGTCACACCAGCCTCGTCAGGCCGGCCTCGTCACGCCGGCATTGTCACGCGGCTGCTGGCATCGGGGCGGCGAGGTCGGAGACGCGCAGGCCCTGGACGTCGGTGACGCCGAGGCGCGTGGTCATGGTGCTGCGGGCGGCGATCTGGGCGGCGTACGCGGCGCGGCGGCGGGCGACACAGCCGTCCTTCGCGTCCGGGACGCGCATCTGCTCCATGTGGGTGATCAGGCCGTCGCGCAGCAGCGCCAGGGCCTCGGTGCGCAGCTGCGACACCCGGGATTCGGTCACGCCGAGTTCGGCGGCGACCTCGGAGAGGGGACGTTCCTGCAGGAAGGAGGCTTCCACGACGTACCGCAGCCGCTCCGGCAGCACGGTGACCGCGTCGTGCAGGTACCCGAGACGCTCGCGGTGCAGCAGCAGCTCCTCCGGGTTCATCGCCGAGTCGGTGACCAGGTCCTCGGCGGTGCCGGTGGCGAAACCCTGCAGCGACAGCACGGCGGCGCGCTGTACGTCGTCGTCGACGCTGCTGAGCTCGTTGACCGCGACGCCGAGCAGTTCGGCCAGTTCCTCGGCGGTGGGGGTACGGCCGAGCTGGCGGGTCAGCTCCTCACGGGCCACGTCGGCGCGGCGGGCGCGGGCCCGGACCGAGCGGCTCGCCCAGTCCATGCTGCGCAGCTCGTCGAGCAGGGCACCGCGGACACGGACAGCGGCGAACCGGCCGAACGGGATGCCACGCTCCGGGTCGTACGACTGCGCGGCCGTCACCAGCGCGGCGTAACCGGCCGACGCGAGGTCGTCACGGTGCACGTGCGGCGGCACCTTGAACAGCATCTCGCGGACCATGTGCCCGACCAGCGCCATGTTGTCCCGGATCAGCTCCTCCTGCTCCCGGGTGACAGGCTCCCGGTTAACAGCCTCGCGGGTGACAGCCTCGCGGTTAGCAGACTCTCGACGAGCCGGTTCACGGCCCGCGGACTCTTGGGCCGTCGACTCGCCGGTGACTGCTTCGGGGGTAGCAGTCTCGTGAGCAACGGGTTCGCGGGAAGCAGCTTCGCGGGTGGCGGAAGTTTGAACGGTCGCGGTCATTTCGGTTCCCCCCTGTGTCGGCGCCGTGACGGCTCGCCGGCTGACAGAAGGAACTTTTCGCCGCTTCGGGTGCAGGAAGTGGCCACTCTTGGTTGCTGCTCGGTTGCACTCCGCGATTTTCCTCAAGTGCAGGTTTGAACCTCATAGCAGCTGCACAGCCCGGCTGGCTACGGAATCAACCAGCCCGTGTCGACCGCGAGACGCACCGCCTCGGCCCGCGTACGCGCACCGGTCTTACCGATCGCCGACGACAGGTGATTGCGCACCGTCCCCTCGGAAAGCCGCAGCTCACGAGCGATGTCGGCGACCGTTCCGCCGTCCCGGGCCGCCCGCAGCACGTCCGTCTCGCGTTCGGTCAGCGGCGAGTCGCCGTGCGCCAGCGACTGCGCGGCCAGCGCCGGGTCGACCACCCGCAGGCCCTGGTGCACCCGCCGGACCGCGTCGGCCAGCTGCCGCGCCGGAGTGTCCTTCACGATGAACCCGCCCGCGCCGGCCGCCATCGCCTGTTTCAGGTACCCGGCCCGGCCGAACGTGGTCACCATCAACACCCGGCACGACGGCACCGACTGTTGCAGGACCCGGGCCGCGCTGATCCCGTCGAGGCCCGGCATCTGTACGTCGAGCAGCGCCACGTCGGCCTCGTGCTCCTTCGCGGCGGCGACCACCTCGTCACCCCGGCCGACCTCGGCCACCACCTTCAGGTCGGGTTCCAGGTCGAGCAGGGCGGCCATCGCACCACGGACCAGCGCCTGGTCGTCAGCGAGCAACAAACGGATCATGCGACAGCTCCCAGCACGGGCTCGATCTCGGTCAACATCGGGTCCAACCCTGGGGTGCAGCCGCCAACATCGTGCCGGGCCGGAGGGGCAGCCGCCTCGACCTCAACCCCGGCAGCCGGGCGATCGGTCACGATGGGGCCTCCATCAGCACCCGGAAACCCGACGCGTTCTCCCGGTCGCCGGCGGTGAAGCGCGCGCCCAGCTCTTCAGCGCGCCGCCGCAGACCAGCGAGCCCCTGCCCGCCGCCCTGCTCGCCAGCCCCAACAGGACCACCGAAACCGCTTCCGTCGTCGACTATCTCCACCTGGTGGGGAGTCAGCCGCACCGACGCGTGCCGGGCGCCGCTGTGGCGCACGATGTTGGTGACCGCTTCACGGATCGTCCAGGCGAACAGCTCCCGATTCCGCGTCGGCACGTCGTCGGCGGCGCCGGGCAGGTCCGCCTCGACGTTCGCCGCGGCCAGCGCCTGGCGGGCGGCCGCGATCTCGCCCGGCAGGGAGATGCCGCGCATACCCAGGGCGGTGGCGCGGACGTCGGCCAGGGCGTCGCGGGCGAGGGATTCCAGGTCACGGAGTTCGGCGCGGGCCCGGTCCAGGTCGACGTCGAGCAGGCGCTGGGCCAGCTCGGCTTTCACGGTGACCACGGTCAGCGAGTGGCCGAGGATGTCGTGCAGCTCGGCGGCGATCCGGGCGCGTTCGTCGGCGACGGCGAGGGCGGCGATCTCGTGGTGGGCTTCCTGCAGGCGCCGCTGCCGGTCCAGGGCGAGCCGGATCCCGCCGGTGGCGATGGCGGCCAGGACGATCGCGAGACTGTAACCGTGACCTGCGGTCTTCCAGCTGGGCAGGGTGCGCAGCAGCACCTCGGCCAGGACCACCAGCGTGACGGCGACGCTGATGCCCTGCCGGCGGGGCAGGCCCATCATCGCGGTCGCGGCGATGTAGACCAGGCAGGTCAGCGCGTGCGGTCCGGCTCCGGGGATCTGCAGCGCGCCGAGCCCGGTCATCAGGGCCAGCGCGACCCAGATGACCAGACGCTCGCGACGGTCGGCACCCCCGGCGAAGGCAGCCTCGTCACCCGGGGTGAACCAGCCAGCGAACGGATTCCACCAGGCCCGGCGCCCGGGCGAAACAGCCGGGGAAGAATGCGTCAGCCCCTGGAAATGCCGTACCCGGGCCAGGACCAGCACGTACACCACGGCGAACCCCGCCAGGGCGGTCAGGCCGACGCTGCGCTGCCAGCCCGGCGGGGTGCGTACCAGAGCGTTGAGGTTCTCGCCCAGGTAGAACAGCCAGATGGCGGCGAACGCCCAGCCGTATCGAGGGGCGGGGCGTTCGTCAACCATGTCCGACACGGTACCGAGCAGCTCAGACGCGGGCGGTGTCGCGGCGGAAGCGCCACATCGCGCCGGCCGAGAACAATGCCGTCCAGAAGACCACGTTCAGTACGGCGACCCAGAGGTTCCCGTCCTGGACCAGCGGGTACCGGGCGATCTCACCGACGCCGTACACCGGGGTGAACGTGGCGATCGTGGCGAACGTGGACCCGAGTTCGTCGACCGGCACGAACAGGCCGCCGGCGAACGACAACACCGCCAGAACCGGGCCGAGGATCTGCATCACGTTCTCACTGGGCAGCAGGTATCCCATGAACAGCCCGAACGCGGCGAAGACCAGCGAGCACACCCAGGCCAGCAGGCCGCAGCCGATCCACGCGTGCACGGGCAGTTCCGCGCCGGCGAGGGAGCCGACCAGGAACGCGACGGCCACCGAGACCGCGCCGATGATCATGGCGATCACCAGCTTGACGGCCACGTACGCAAGAGGTTTTAAAGGGGTGAGCCGCAGCTGGCGGCTCCACCCGGCAGCGCGCTCGATGGAGACCATCGCGCCGCCGCTCGTGGTGGCGAGCATCGCGCCGTAGACGGCCATGCTGATCAGGATGTACCCGGTGACGTTGCCGTCGCCGACCCGCTGGGTGCGGTACTCGGCGCTGCTGCCGAAGAGCAGGAAGAACGCCGCCGGCATGATCAGCGTGAAGATCACCGTGCGTTTGTTGCGCAGCATCCGGCGTAGCTCGAGCGCGATCATGCCGAGGCTGAAGCCACCGAACCGCGGCAGCGAACGCACGGGAGAAACAGGAGAAACGCTCATGCCGCATCCGCCGTCAACGTCAGGAACGCCTCTTCCAGGTTCCGGGAGGTGATCTCCAGGTCCCGGGCGGGCGTCGTGGTGAGCAGGTGCCGGGCGATCGCGTCGGTGTCACGCCCGTGCAGATAGACGGTGTCGCCGCGAACCTCGGCCGACTCCACACCCGAGATAGCCGACAGATCCGGCAACGAAGCACCCGGCAGCGTCGCCCGCACGGTCCGGCCCGACGCCAGCGCCTTCACCTCCGACGCCGTTCCGTCGGCCACGATCTGACCGCGGCGCACGAAGACCACCCGGTCCGCGTACGCATCGGCCTCTTCCAGATAGTGGGTGGCGAACACCACGGTCCGGCCCCGGCGCGCATCGTCACGGATCGCATTCCAGAAATCGTGGCGCCCGCCGACGTCCATCCCGGTGGTCGGCTCGTCGAGGATCAGCAGCTCCGGATCGGGCAGCAGCGCCATCGCGAACCGCAGCCGCTGCTGCTGCCCACCGGAACACTTGCCGACCAGCCGCGAGCCAATGTCCGCGATCCCGGCGCGTTCGAGCACTTCAGTGACGGCGGAACGCGGTTTGCCGAACAGGACGGCGGTCAGGCGTACCGTCTCCTCGACCGTGTAGTCCTTGAGCAGCCCGCCGGTCTGCATGACGGCCGAGACCAGGCCGAGCGCGACGGCGTCCTGTGGCGTGTGGTCGTAAACCCGGACCGTCCCCGCGTCGGGCCGGGAGAGACCTAGCAGCATGTCGATCGTGGTGGTCTTGCCGGCGCCGTTCGGGCCGAGCAGGGCCACCACCTCGCCGGGCCGGATGCGCAGGTCGAGCCCGGCGACGGCGGTGACCGTACCGAAGCGTTTGACCACGCCCGAAAGCTCCACGGCGGCCGCGGCCGCCGTGGAGGGCACAGTAGTGAGTGTCATGAATAGAAGATTGCTACCGCGAGCGTGGCCGTCCCTGCGCTATGCGTCACCCGCGGGCCATGACATCTGTCATGAGCGGGGGATCGTTCCGATTCGACGCCGGGGCCGTCTGCCTGGACTTCGCCCACACCGGCGGCGAGTGCTCCGGCGACACCTGCCCACTGGTCTTCGTCGATTCGTCACGGCCCGGCGCCCGGCGCTGGTGCGCGATGGAACGCTGCGGCAACCGCCACAAACTGCGGGCCCTGCGCGCGCGCCGTAACGAGTTGCCGACGAAACGTCCATGACCGACACTGCGGCGGTGGAACCGACGCAGAGCGCCTTGATCGTGCCGATTCCGGAAGCCGAGCCGGCGGTCGCCGGGTTGAGGGAACGCCTCGACACCGCCGCCTCCCGGGGCATCCCCGCCCACATCACCGTGCTGTACCCGTTCCTGCCGCCATCGCAGCTCACCCCGCAGGTCCTGGCCGCGGTACGCCTCATCGTGGCCGGTGTGCCCCGGTTCTTCATGAGCCTCGACCGGGTGGCCTGGTTCCACGACCGGGTGGTGTGGCTGGCCCCGGACCCGGCCGAGCCGTTCCGGGAACTCACCAACCGCATCGCCACCCGGTTCCCGCAGGCCCAGCCGTACGGCGGTGAGTTCGCCGAGGTTGTACCGCACCTCACGATCGGCCACGACCACCCGCGACCGGAACTCGACGCGGCCGCCGCGGTGGTCGAGGCGTCACTGCCGATCCGGGCGCGGGTCACCTCGGTCCGCCTGATCGCGGGAAACCCGCAGCCCGGCGACACATGGCACACGCTGACCGACTTCCCGCTCGGTTAACGAGCCCCGGCCGGCGGGTTTGCGCTGCCACCACCGGCAGACTCGCACCGAACCGTGGTGGTGACACAGGTAGACCAGGTCGGCGCTGTCCGGGTCGGCCTCGTCCGGCCACGCCGGGCCGAGTTCGGTACGCATCGCCTCGTACCAGCTGTGCGCCATCCGGGCGTACCCATGGGCGTTGGGGTGGTGCCGGTCGTAGATCGACAGTCCGCTGACCGGGGCCTGGTCCACCAGCCGCACCCGCGGCCCCTTGCCCGCCACCACGGCGGGGATCAGGGCGTTGTACGCGTGATTCGCCGCCATCTCGGACAGCACATTGGTGCCGACCACCGTGGACACGAAGATCCGGGTACGCGGAGCCGTCGCCAGGATCAGGTCGACCAGCGCCGACAGTTTCCGCGCCACCTCGGCCGGATCGTCGCCGCGGGTGATGTTGTTCGTGCCGGCGTGCAGCAGCACCACGTCCGGCGCGTAGGTGTCCAGCCAGTCGCCCACCCGCTCGGACAGCTGCTCGATGGTCCAGCCGCCGTGCCCCTCATGATCGGGGTCGCCGCCGATGCCGCCGCGCTGCGAGCCGACGAAGTCGAACGCCGTACCGGCGCGCTCCAGCCGGCGCTGCAGCACGAGCCGGTATCCCTCGCGGCCGGGCGCGCCGGCGCCCGCGGTGATCGAGTCGCCCAGCGGCATGATCCGAATCGAAGCTGGCGCCGCCGATGCCGGAGCGCCGAACTGGGCACCGGAAACCACGACAACAGCGGCTAACAGACCACGCAGCATCGCGGATCCCACCGTCCCTCAACAACCCCGGAAGGCGATCTTCCGCCGGTGAGGAGGTAACGCCGCTGCGGCCCACAAGGGCACGCACGACTTTTAGGCGACCGGGCGGGCGGACTCCTGCGGGCCTGTGAGCACGGTGTTCTCCACCGCGGCCTTCTGGACGCCGGCGCGGCCGAGCACGCCGCCCGCCGGCTCCTCCTCCAGCAGAGCCAGCAGGATGTGGCCGGTGCCGACCCGCTCGTGCTGCAGCCGCAGCGCCTCCCGGAAGGTCAGCTCCAGGGCCTTCTTGGCGCGGGCGTCGAACGGCACCAGCACCGGTTCCGGCGCGTCGCCGGCCGGCGCGGGAAGATCCGCGATCGCGGCGTCCCGGATCACCTCCACGTCAATGCTCTGCGCGGTGAGCGCGTGCATGGCGAGGGTGTCCGGCTGCTCGATCAGGGCGAGCAGCAGATGGCTGGGCGCGATCTCGTGATTCTTGTGGATCTTGGCCTGGCTCATCGAGCCGACCACGGCGGCGCGGGCTGCGTCGGAATAGCGGTGGAATCCCTGTGAGGGGTCGGGTTTGCCGACGAAGCGTTTCTGCGCGGCCTGCTTGGAGACGCCGAGGCCGGCGCCGATCTCGGTCCACGAGGCGCCGGAGTGCCGGGCCTGGTCGACGAAGTGGCCGATCAGGTGGTCGGCGAGCTCACCGAGATGGTCGGCGAGCAGCACGGCTTCGGTGAGCCGGTCGATCGGTGAGTCGGGGCGGCTCTGGTTGATCGCCAGAATGAGGTCGTCAAGTCGTACCGGAGAGGTCATGCCGTCAACCATAGGTTGACGCACTCCAAGACGTCAACCTGCGGTTGACGACTGCGAAAAACCCCATAGAGTACGGGATATGACCACGAGTCCCGTTCGTCACCTCACCTTCGACGCCCGTGATCCTCTCGCCATCGCTGATTTCTGGTCGCGGTTGACGGGCTTTCCCGTCGATGCCGAATCCGACGACGAGGAAGCACTCGTCGAATGCGTGCCGGGGCTGCTGTTCATCGCGGTGCCCGAGGCGAAGACGGCCAAGAACCGCCTCCACCTCGACCTGCAGCCACCGACCGGCACCCGCGACGAATACGTCGACAAGGCCGTCGCGCTGGGCGCCACCATCGCCGCTGACCACCGCAAACCCGACGGCACCGGCTGGGTGACGCTGCGCGACCCGGAGGGCAACGAGTTCTGCGTCGAGCGCAGCGCCGCCGAACGGGCCGGTTAGCCCTGCAGGCGGCGCCCGCGCGGGCCGAGCGGCACCTCGGACAGGTCGACGGTCTGCGAGGTGATGCGTTTGAA
The DNA here is from genome assembly GCF_003259845.1 of Actinoplanes lutulentus. Lineage (GTDB taxonomy): Bacteria > Actinomycetota > Actinomycetes > Mycobacteriales > Micromonosporaceae > Actinoplanes > Actinoplanes lutulentus. The sequence goes on along the minus strand of NZ_QLMJ01000015.1, from coordinate 76,258 downwards.
GCCGTACCCTCGCGCGGTCATCCAGTCGGCGGCCTTGGCCTCCGCGCGCGCCGTGACCTTCGGGATCTCCTTCTCGTCGTCGACCTCTTCGGCGAAGCGGAAGGTGAAGAACGGCCGCGCCGCCAGGTCGTAGGTGAGATGGCCGTCCTCGGTGTAGGTCACCGCGAGGATGTCGGCGTGCTCCGGCCCGGCCGCGAGCAGCGCGGCTTTCTGGTCGGCGGAGAGGTTGTCGAAGGATCCGCGAACGGTGACGCGGACCGTGCGTTTACTGGTCACGCCGGCCAGTATCACCAATCACCGGCCGCGTTTCATCCGATAAATTCGGTCGCGCCGCGCAGCCGGGTCGTCAGCACCGCCGCGGCCCGGTCGGTCACCAGGCGTACGTCGGTGGGGCGTTGCAGGCCCAGCTCGGCGACGGTCGCAGCCGGGATCGCGGAGGCGTCCAGGCCGTCGCGGCGGGCCACCAGCACGCCGAGGTCGTACCGGCTGATCGGGTCGGCGCCGGCCACGTTGAGCACGCCCGCGTAATCGCCGGCGGCCAGTTCCAGCAGCGCGTCGGCCAGGTCGTCGACGTGCACCGGCTTGCGGATCTCGTCGGTGAACAGGGCGCCCGTGATCCGGCCGGCCACCAGGTCGTGGGTGAGTTTCTCGTGGTACCCGTTGCCGTCACCGAGGATCAGCGACGTGCGGACCACCGCCGCCGACGGCACCGCGGCCCGCACCGCCGTCTCGGCTGCCGCCTTCGCCGCCCCGTAGGCGTAGACCGGGTCCGGGAGCGCGTCCTCGGTGTAGGACACCGCACGACCGGAGAAGATGGCGTCGCTGGAGACGTGGATCAGGCGTACCCCTGCCTCTGCGGCCGCGACCGCGACGTGGGCCGCGCCGTCCGCATTGGCGGGCCAATCGTTGCGGTCGCGGCCCGCGGCCGCGTGAATCACCGCGTCCGGACGCAGCTCGCGCACCACGCGGCGCACGTCGCCCCGGTCGCGGATGTCGAGCCGCAGCGTGGCGGTCGCGGTGGGCGCGGACAGATAGGTGCCGGTCGCATCCCAGCCGGCGGCCGCCGCGCGAACCACCACGCGACGGCCGAGCGAACCGGTTCCCCCAGTGATCAAAAGGCGCATCGGGGAACCCTATGCGACCCGCGTTTTCAGCGGCATGTCCCGCGCGCTGACCCACAGCAGCGCGTAGGCGGCGGCTACCGCGGTCAGGGTGACCGGCAGCAGCGGCAGGTCGGTACGGGCGAACGGCAGGCTGAAGAACCCGTTGATCCCCCCGGTGAACAGCACCAGCACGGCGGCCGGCAGCAGGGCCAGCCCGCCGACGGCTTCCCACCGGTAGAACGCGACCCCGATGAACACGCCGATCATCAGCCAGGTCATCAGCATGCCCCAATGCGTCGCAAAGATCATCGGGTAGTCGCTCGCGGACGCGTAGGAGCGCTGTTCCTGGACCTTCTGCTGCCAGTCCAGAGACCGGTAGACGAGAGTCTCGATCGCGAACGCACCGGTGATCAGCGCGGCGATCAGCATCGTAGTGATCACCTGGAACACCGGGTGCTGCGCCAGGAACTCGCGGCGGGTCCGGCCGTGCACCAGCGTCGTGGCGACGAGGTTCACCGCGGTCGCGCCGTAACCCAGCGCGACCCACGGCAGTGCCTGCCCGATCGCGTCGACGCCGCTGAGCCGAATCTCGGTGAACTGGGCGACCACGGCGACGACGACACCGATGAACAGGTAGACGCCGAACATGATGAACAGCAGGAAAATCGTGTGGCTGCCCAGCAGGTAACGAAGGATCGGCCAGCGGCTCATGCGTCTGCTCCCGTCAGGTTCGGCGCGTTCGTCGCGTTCTCCGCGCTGGTCAGGTGGATGAACAGGTCCTGAACGCCGACCGGGCCCAGCTCCAGGCCGCGCCCGCGGGCCCGGCGCCGCTGATCGTCGTCGAGAGTGCCGTAGACCATCGCCTGCACGGTCGGGCCGAGCCGCTGACGGCCCAGCACGGTCAGGCCGGCGACAAAGTCCTCGACCACCTCGGCCGGACCGGTCACCGACACGCCCCGGGTACGCAGCTCGTCGAGCTCCTCGTGCAGCAGCACCCGGCCCCGATCGATGATCAGCACGTCTTCGAAGAGCGGGCTCTGCTCCTCGATCAGGTGGGTGGAGATGACGAACGTGCGCGGGTTGGCCAGGTAATCGCGCAGCAGTTCGTCGAGGAACAGCTGCCGGGTCGGCGCGTCCATGCCCAGGTGCGCTTCGTCGAACATGGTCAGCGGAGCCCGCGACGCCAGCCCGACGACCACGCCGAACGCCGAGCGCTGCCCGCGCGACAGAGCGTTGAGTGCCTTCTTGCGGGGCAGGGCGAAGCGGTCCAGCAGCTCGTTCGCGTAGGTGTCGTCCCAGCTCGGGCGCAGGTATTTCGCCATCTCCAGGATGTCGCCGATGTTGTCGGTCGGGTCGCCGACCCAGCCGTCCTCGCGGATCAGGCAGATCTTGGTGGTGGCCGTGACGTTCTCGAAGACCGGCTGGCCGCCGACCAGCACCGTGCCGGCGGACGGTTTGCGGAACCCGGCGAGCGCGCTGAGCAGTGTGCTCTTGCCGGCGCCGTTGCGCCCGAGCAGCCCGTAGATCTTGCCGCCGGGCAGGTCGAGGTCGAGACCGTGCAGCGCTTCGGTGTCGCCGTAGCGTATCCGCAGGTCGGTGGTCTGAATCGAGAGCGTCATCGGCCTTCCCCCAGGTCATCGTTCTCGAACAGTTGCTGGATGTGGGTCACCACGTCGGCGGCCGGGATGCCCAGGGTGCGGGCCTGCGCGACCAGCGGCTCGAGCACGTCGGTGAAGAAGCGCTCGCGTTTCTCGTCGCGCAGCCGGGTCGGGGCGTCGGCGCTGACGAACATGCCGACGCCGCGTCGCTTGTAGATCACGCCCTCGTCGACGAGGTGCTGGAACGCCTTCGCGGCGGTGGCCGGATTGATCCGGTAGTGCGCCGCGTACTGGTTTGTTGACATCACCTGCTCCTCAGCGACGAGGACGCCCCTGAGCACGTCCGCCTTGATCTGCTCAGCGATCTGCCGGTAGATCGGGCTGTGGTCGTCGAACACGGGACCCGCCCTTCGTTGGTTCATTACTCTAGTAACGAACCATAGAGGCTTGGTGCGGCCGCGGGCAAGAGCGGTGGGCGTACCCCTGGGGTCGGAATGCGACCCGCAGCGTGCAACGCTGCCTTGACCACAATGGGGTTGGGCTGCGAAAACAGCACTTTCGACAGGCGCGCGAGCCGGCGTGCCAAGGTGGGTTCGCGGTGGGCCGCCAGATCCACGAAGGCCGCTGTTTCGATGTGTGCCGAGGCGGCGATGGCACCGGCCGCGCCCATCGCGAGCATCGGCGCGAGGAAGATGTCGTCGCCGCAGAACACGTCGAAATCGTCCGGCGGATCAGCGAGAAGATCGACAAGGTCGGCGTCGACGGCACCGGTCGCATACTTGATCCCGATCACGCCGTCGATCGCCGCGAGCCGCCGGATCGCGTCCGCGCTCAGCGCCTGCCCGGTGCGCTGCGGCACGTGATAAACGATCATCGGCACCGGGCTGCTCGCGGCCAGGGTCCTGAAGTGCTCGACGACGCCGTCCTCGCCCGGCCTGATGAACGGCGGCACCAGCGTCAGCGCCGCCCGCGCCTTGCCGTTCAACGACCGCAATTGATCAGGCGTGTCCGCGCCGGCGATGAGATCACCTTCGCTGTGGTCACTGAGCAGATCCAGGACATTGCGTCGCTCAGCTGCGCTGAGCGACGCCGCCTCCGCTGTCGTTCCGAGCGCAACCAGCCCGGCGCCGGCCAGGAGCGTCTCTTGCGCCACCTGCGTGAGTACGCGGTACGCGATCTCGTTGTCAGCGTCGAAGGGCGTGATCAGGGGGACGTGAATGGTCATGTTCTTGACTCTGGCCGGTGTAGTGCGTAAGCAAAAGTTCGGCTTGGTGGTGGTGACCGTAAGCTGAGCTAATGCTTGATGTGCGCAGGCTGCGGCTTCTCCACGATTTTGATCGACTGGGGACGATCGCTGCGGTGGCGGTCGTGCACTCCTACACGCCGTCGGCGGTGTCGCAGCAGCTGGCGGCGCTGGAGCGGGAGGCGGGGGTGGCGCTGCTCGAACGCAGTGGCCGGCGGGTGGTGCTGACCGGGGCCGGTGAGGTGCTGGTGCGGCACGCGGCGGCAGTTTTGTCGTCGCTGGAGGCGGCTACGGCGGCGCTGGCCGCTGTGCGCGAAGGACCGGCCGGGCCGCTGCGAATCGGGGCGTTCCCGAGCGTGGTCCGCACGATCCTGCCGGCGGTGCTGGTGGCGCTGGGCAGGTCGCATCCGCGGCTGGAGCTGATGGTGACCGAATTAGATCCGGCGGGGGTACCGGCGGCGCTGCGCGATCGGCGGCTGGATGCGGGTCTGGTTCACGAGTATGTGCCGTCGCCCGGGGTGGGTGGTGCTCCTGGGCCTGCATCCGTTCGCGAGGCCGTTGGGGTTGCTCGCGGGGCTGGCTCGCACGGGGTGGCTGGAGTTGCTTGCGGGGCCGGCTCGGGAGGGGTGGCTGATGACCTTGAGTCGGTGGCGTTGCTGGACGAGGCCGTGCACCTGGCTGTTCCGGCCGGAGTGGACGCTCGTCATCTGGACGACCTGCGTGACCGTGACTGGATCATGGCGTCGCCGGGGACGTTGTGCCACGAGGCGACGATGCGGGTGTGCCAGGGCGCTGGATTCACCCCGCGTGTCCGGCACCAGGCCGACGACTTCGATGCCGTGCTGGCGCTGGTAGCGGCCGGTCAGGGAGTATCGCTGGTCCCGGCCCTGGCGACCGGCTCGCTGGCGACCGGTTTGGCGGCGAGTGGCTTGCTAGCTACTGGCTCGTTGCCGGGCGGCGTGCGGTTGATCGCCGCACCGACCCGCCGCAGGACTCGGATCGCGTTCCGCCGAGGCACCGCCGCGAACCCGGCGATCGCCGAGCTGGTGTCGGCCCTGAGAACGGCGGTCAACCAGCTCCCACCACAGCCGGCGCCTTCGCAGTAACGGCGTCGCAGCGTTCGCGGGGTCAAGCTCCTGATGACGCCGGGTTCACACCTATACCGAGCTCGCACCCACACCGAGTTCGTGTCTACGTGGAGTTCGGCCGCGCCGTGCCCTGTTTGCGCGCGAACCCGATATGCCCAGAAAGATCCTGTTTTGCGGCTTGCGGCTTGCGGCTTGCGGCTTGCGGCTTGCGGCTTGCGGCTCCAGTTTGTGGTGTCGCGTGTCGCGTGTCGATTTTGGGTGCGATCCGCACCGCAAGTCGACACGCACGGCCGATCCGTTTCCAGTGTGTCGATTTTGGGCGCGGATCGCACCCTAAGTCGACACGCTGGGTCGCTGCCCGCTGTGTGTTGAGTTCGGGTGGGACGGATTCGGGGCGGCGCCTGTAGTGGCGTCGCCCCGAAGTGAGTTCGCGGTCTTTAGAACGGTGGGCGACCCGGCTGGTCGTCGGGGCGCTGGCCCTGGCCGCCGGGACGGGCTTCGTTGGCGGAGATCACCGGGCGGTCCGGGCCAGCGGGCGCGTTCGGGGCGTTCGGGGCCTCGGCCGGGATGATCGGCCACGCCGGGTTGCCGGGTTCGCCCGGGCGTGGGCGAAGGTTCACCGACGGGTTCGGCACGATCGGGCGGTCGGGCTTCGGAACCGGCTTGGTCCAGACCGGCTTCGGCCGTACCACGGGCGGCGGCGCGGGCTTTGTCGACAACGGCTCCGGGCCGACGTCGACCGGCGACGGCGGACGCTTGATGAGCCGGTCCGGCTTGTCAGCCGCCGGTTTCACGCCGGCGGGCTTATCGGCCTTCACGACCACAGGCTTGCCGGCGGGCGGCTTGTCAGCCTGCGGTTTCATGCCGGCGGGCTTGTTGACCTTCACCCCTGCGGGCTTGTCGGCCTTCACGACTACCGGCTTGCCGGCGGGCGGTTTCACGATCACGGGCTTGTCCGGCACCGACTTGATGACCACCGGCTGCGGAAGGACGGGCCGGTCGGGACGCACCTCCGCCGACACGACACCGGGCCCACCCGGCTTCGCATCCGGCCCATCCGGACGGATCGGTTTCACCATCGGCGGCGGGAGATCTGGGCGGGCCGGTTTCACCATCGGGCCGGGCAGGAGCGGGGGCGGCAGGTCAATGGCCGGGCCGCCTGCCGGAGTGGCGATCGCGTCATGGCCGGCCCGGTGGACCAGCAGCTGCCACATGCCCTGGTACGGGCCGTCGGCCAGCCGGTCGCAGTCGAACTCATGCCAGCGTTTCTGAGTCTTGCCAGTGTCGCCCACCCAGTCGCAGTCGGCCTGTTTCGCTAAGTAGGCCACCAGGTCGACGTCGAACGGCGCCACCGCGTGGGCGGGGCCGACCCCCAGCGAAAGGCCCGACACCACTCCCGTGGCCGCCAGAACCAGAGCTTTCACCTTGGCCATATCTCACTCTTCCGTCCGCCGGAGTCAGAACGCGGATCAGCACATCACGGAAGGTTCGGACGTTTTGCCGTTCCGGCGTTCTGGCGGCGCCATTCAGCCCGGATGGGACAATCTCAGAACCGCAGCTCGGACAGCTCCCGTGCGGCCAGCTCCAGCGTCGCGTCGACGCCGTTACAAACCATTCTTTGGTACGACGAATCGCCTGCCTCAGCCGTGTCCCGCACCGTCTGCGCCCAGGCATGCACCCGGGTCGTGACGATGCCGGCGAATGCGGTGGACGTGCCGCTCCACCCGTACCCATGAAGGAACGCCCGCAGCCGGCGCGGCCGCTCGGAGAAGGCGGTGAAGCCTTCGGCCGCGACCACGTGGCGCGCGTGCAGCGGCACCCAGCTGAACGCGACACCCGCGAGGTCCTGCTCGCGGGTCAGCGGCGCGGCGAGGTCCCAGTCGAAGAAGCCGGTGAGGCGGCCGTGCTGCCAGGCCGCGTTGTACGGTGCGGCGTCGTTGTGGCCAATGATCAGTCCCGGTCGCCAGGTGCCGCCTTCGCGCCAGGTCGCTCCGGCCGGCGGCACGAAATCCGCGACGGCCGCGTGGTAGTCGCGCAACCACTGCGCCACCTGTGTCAACGCCTCGTCGCTGTGCACCCAGGCCGGCCACGGCCGCACTGCGCCGACCGTCTCGCCGGGCAGGAAGCTCAGCTTCTCCCGCCCGTGACTGTCGATGCCGAGCGGCCGGGGTGCACGATCGAAACCGGACTGCTCCAGGTGGTGCAGCAGGGCGTGCACGGCCGGGGTCCAGTGGCCTGGGGTGCGCCGGACCGTCGCGCCGACCCGGATCGCGCCGTGGTCCTGTCCGCCGGTGAGGTTCTGGGAGTCTGTCATCCGCCCCAGTTTCGCCGAAGCCGGATAGTTTCGGCTGCCCCGATTCGGTGTGCTTCGCGCGTACCCCAGTGGCGGTGAGCTCGACCCGGCAGGGAGAGCGACGCGGACCGCTCGCCTCTCGCGGGCTTTGGTGTGCGATTTCGGTCTGGGTGGTCAGTCGTTGAGCAGGTAGCGCAGCATTCGGCCGGGGTCGGCGAGGAACGTGCGGGTCAGCGCTACCGCCTCGGCCTGGTCGTAGCTGACCTCGGTGATCGCGCCGTCCGTGCCGATCTCGAAGATCGCGGAGTCCGGGCAGGCCAGCAGGATCGGCGAGTGTGTGGCGATGACGAATTGGCTGCCCAGCGCGGTCAGTTCGGCGATGCGCAGCAGCAGTGCCAGGCAGCCGTTGACTGACAGTGCCGCCTCGGGTTCGTCGAGCAGGTAGAGGCCACCCGGCCCGAACCGGTGGGTGGCCAGGTCGAGGAACGATTCGCCGTGTGAGCGCTCGTGCAGGGACGTCCCGCCGTAGGAACCGGTCGCGCCGAGCTGATCGATTTCGGTCGCAACGTTGTAGAAGGACTCGGCCCGCAGGAAGAATCCGGTGCGCGGTTTGCGTCCGGGAACGCGCGACAGCGTCAGATGACCGCCGAGAGTCGACTCGGTGGCGCGGGTCGCGAAGTTGAACGCGGTCGTGCCGCCTTCGGGATTGAAGCCGGCGGCCACCGCGATCGCTTCGATCAGGGTGGACTTGCCGCTGCCGTTGTCGCCGGCCAGCAGCGTGACCGGGGTCGGCAGGCGCAGGCCACCGCGGGTGTGCAGGGCCCGAACCACCGGCAGGTCGAACGGGTAGCCGGACGCGGGCAGGTCGTCGAGACGGACCGCCTTGATGAACACGCCCCGTATTACATCGTGTCGCTACAGTGCCGGACCATGCGGGGATCAATGAGGAGGCCCGGCAGGTTCTGATTGTCCGCGAGCAGCTGCGGCACCGGGCGATGGGCCGGCTCGGCGCGCTGTGGGGCGCGGTGCAGAACGTGGGCATCGGCTTCGGGTATCGGCCGGTGCGGGCCCTGATGTGGATCGTGGCGGTGGTCGCCGCCAGCACCGGATGGTTCGCCTGGTCGGGGACCGCTGCGGGCGATAAAGGCGGATGAGGCGCCGACATGGGATCCCTTTCTTTACACGGTGGATGTGCTGGTGCCGCTGGTCGGTTTCGGTCATGACACGGCGTGGGATCCGGTCGGGGCGGACAAGGCAGTGACGCTGGCGGTGATGACGGCGGGATGGGTGCTGGTGGCGACCGTGGTAGCGGGGCCGGGGCGTGCGTTACGGCGGTGAAGCTTTCCGGCGTGACCTGCCGGTTTGCGGGCCACTACCCCATGTCGTGCCGCTGCCCCCTCATGGCGCTGCCCCCTCATGGCGCTGCCCCCTCATGGCGCTGCCCAATGTTGTGGTGCTGCCCCTCCTTGTGACGCCATGCGATTTCGGGGCGCCGTTCAGTTTCGGGTTGATTCGTTGTGGGGTCCGGCTCTGACGAGGCCGGTCTCATAGGCGACGACGACGAGTTGGGCTCGGTCGCGGGCGTTGAGTTTGGTGAGCAGCCGGCCGATGTGGGATTTGACGGTGGCAAGGCTGAGCGTGAGGTGCCCGGCGATGTCGGTGTTGGACAGGCCGCGGGCGATCAGGGCGAGAATTTCGCGTTCCCGCTCCGTCACCCCGGTCAGCGTGCGGTGGAACACCCGCGACGGATGCGGCTGTGCGCCGAACGCCGCGATGAGACGGCGCGTCACGCTCGGGGCGAGCAGCGCGTCACCGGCGGCGACCACCCGCAGGGCGTTCAACAGGCCGGCGGCGGTGGTGTCCTTGAGCAGGAAGCCGCTGGCGCCGGCCCGCAACGCGCCGTAGACGTACTCGTCCAGGTCGAACGTCGTGAGGATCAGCACCCGGATCGCGCTGGTCTCGGCGCAGATCTTCTCGGTGGCCTCGATCCCGGTCATGTCGGGCATCCGGATGTCCATGAGCACCACGTCGGGCTGATGTGCCAGCGCAAGGCTGACCGTGTCGCGGCCGGTGCCGGCTTCGCCGACCACGGTGAAGCCGGGTGTGCTGTCGAGGAGCACGCGGAAGCTGTCGCGCAGCAGTGTCTGGTCTTCGGCGATGAGCACCCGGATCATGCCGGTCCGCCCTGCTGGTAGGGGATCCGCGCGTTCACGTGGAAGCCACCGTCCGGTGGTGCGGCACCGGTCTGCGGCGTGCCCGTTGGCACGGTGCCGGTTCGCAGGGTGCCGCCGTAGGCGTTGATCCGTTCTCGCATGCCACGTAATCCGTAGCCCTCTCCCCCGGGTATGCCGTTATCAGCGGCCGCCAGCGAGGCCGGCGCGGCGCGGGTGCCGGCGGTCGCCGCGCTGCTTTGCCCGGTGCCGTTGTCGCTGATCCGCACGGTGACCGCGTCCGCGCCGGCCTCGACGTCCACCGTGCAGCGAGTCGCCGCCGCGTGCCTGATCACGTTGGTCAGCGCCTCCTGGACCATGCGGTAGACGACGAGCCGGACCCCGGGCGGCGGGTCCGCTGTGCCGGCGAGCGTCATCGCCACCGCGATCCCGGCCTGCTGGGTGCTCCGCGCGAGGGCCCGCAGGTCCTCGTCGGACCCCGACGGCACGGCCGGGTCCTCGTCGGCACGCAGCAGCCCCACCGCCCGGCGCATCTCCACCAGAGCCTCCCGGCCGGCGGTCTCGATGACCTCCAGAGCGGCGAGACTCTCCTCGGGCCGGACCGCGGCGAGGTGGCGGGCGATGCTGGCCTTCATAGCGATCATGCTGAGACTGTGTGCCACGGTGTCGTGCATGTCGCGGGCGATGCGCAGCCGTTCCTCGGTCACAGCGAGTGCGGTGCGTTGTTCCGCTCGTTGCCGCCGTTGGCGCACCGACCAGCCCACCAGCCACGGGACGGTCACCGCCGGAACGGCGACCAGCGGCGCCTGCGGCAACTGCACCATCAGCACCGCGCCGCCGGCCAGGCCGGCGACCAGCGCCGGAACGTCTCCTTTGACTCCGCCTGAAAATTGGGTCAGCGCGACGGCGGCACACAGCGCCGGCGCGGCGTAGGGCTCGATCACCCCGGTCAGCAGAACTGCCACTGCCGCGGCGGCCGTCACCACGGCGGCAGGCCGCGTCCACCGGCTGCGGACCGCGACCGGCGCGGCCACCGCACCGATCAGCAGCCACTGCCACCAGGAGGTGCGCCCGGTCTCCTGCGCGGCGAAGCCGGCCACCGCCAGCACGGCGATTGCCTCCACGACCTGCACCCGGGTTCGGACCATGCGGCCAGATTATCGAGCGCCGCCGGGCCGGTCATCGGACCTGAGTCGGACATTCCCAGGGCTTAGGGAATGCCCTGGGGATGACGACCGTGGACGGATGTGCCGCCCGGCCGAGCCGGGCAGAGTCTCCGCCATGACCTTCACGTTCCCCGGGCCGTGGCTGGGCGGAGTGTCGCTCGTCGTCGGGCCCGTCCTGATGCTGGCGGGCACGCTGCTGCGCCTCGGCACACCGTTCTTCTTCCCGCACCAGCTCGCCGCTTACGAGAGGGATCCCGCACTGGTCGGTGTCGCGTACGCACTGGTGCTGGCCGGGCTCATCGCGCTGTGGCCGGGTGTTGCCGCGGTCGCCGCCCAGGTGGGCGCGGTCCGGCCGGGCTGGGCGATGTGGGGTGGCAGCCTGGTGATGCTCGGCCTGTTCGCCCGGGTCTTCCATCACGGTGTCGACACGTTCGCGTTCGCCCTGGTCGACAGTGCCGGCGTCGCGGCCGCGGCCCAGGCTGTCGGGTCCTATTACCAATACCGCGAGTGGGTCGTCGCCAGCCTCAGCGCCTCCGTCATGCTCGGCTGGGTCGTCCTGGCGGTCGGCTGTTATCTGTCCGGCGTGCTGCGACCGCTGCCCGCGGTCGCGCTGGCGCTGATGTCCGCCCTGATGATCGGGGTCCTCAAGGGCAGCACGTGGGCCTCCGCGGTGCAGGTCACCGGGCTTGTCGTGGCCTTCGTGCCGCTCGGGATCCGGTTGCTGCGCGGCGCCGGGCGGCCGGCGTGGCGTTCGGTCACGCTGATCGTGCTGTTCGCCGCCGGTTCGATCGTTCTCGGCCAGGCGGGGTGATCGGCAATGCGTGATCGGCAACCGGACACGCTAGATCGGGTCGCGTGTCGCCCGCAGCACCCTGTCGTGGGTGTGCGGCGTCGCGTCGGGCGCACGGCGGCGTTTCTCGTCGACCAGCACCGTCCAGCCGTCGCCGAGCTGTTCGGCCAGAGCCGCGGGCTCGACATAGTCGGCGGGGTCGAAGCCGGGGATGTGCCCGGCCGGCAGATCGGACAGATCATGGCCGGTCACCAGCAGCGTGCCACCGGGTGCCACCGCGTCGATCAAGTTGCGGGCGTGCCGGCGAGGTATCGGCACGAAGTGCACTGTCACCAGGTCGAATGCCTCGGCGTGCGGTGGCGTGACGGTCCAGTCGGCGTGCACCCAGGTCACCCGGGAGTCCCGGCGGGCGGCGCGGTCGATGGCCGTCCGAGCGATGTCGACTCCGGTCACCTGCCAGCCTTGGCCGGCCAGCCACACCGCGTCGGCACCCTCGCCGCAGCCGACGTCCAGAGCACGGCCCGGTGTCAGGCCGCTGATCTCGGTGACCAGCACCGGGTTGGGGTTGCCGCTGAAGATCTGCTCACGGCTGTCATACATCTCGTCCCAGAACCGGGCGTCCGTCACATCGGCTGGCAGGCCGTGCCGCCGGTCGCCGAGCACCAGGTCACTGACGCGGGCTTCGGTCGCGGCGTCGAATGCGGTCATCGTCATTACCTCCGCGGCCACGATGACCGCAGTCACGGCTTGGTGGCAACGTTTGTTGCTGGAATGGCAAAGGCGGCCGGTGGGCGTACCGAAATGAGACGGCCAGAAGCGAAACGGCCCGGACCGTCAGGCCCGGGCCGTGCTGTCACTGCTTTGTTCTTACTGCTGTTTCGGCTGCGGTGCGTCGGCGGCCGGGTCGGGCTCGGCCGGCGGTTCGGTTGCTGTCACCGTGCTCGCAGCGTTGTCCCGCGCGGGCTGCGTGGCCGCAATGGATCCGGCCGGCTGCGGATCGCTGCCGGGAGCAGCCGGCTCAGCGGGCGTGTGCCCAGCCTTCGCAGACTCAGCCTTCGCAGACTCAGCCTTCGTGGACTCCGGCTTCGCAGACTCCACGGGCTTGTCGGCGGACTTGCGGTGCAGGGTCACGCTCAGCACCGCCACGATGATCGCGCCGACGATCAGGCCGATGATGGCGCTGGCGATCGTGTTGACCGTCCAGCCGATCACGCCGCCGAGAGCGCCGGTCGCGTCATGCGCTGCTTCCTCCATGTGGTGCACGAACTCATACAGCGGGTGGAACCCGAGCTCGTCGGTGCCGACCAGCAGGATGTGGCCGCCGACCCACAGCATCGCGGCGGTGCCGACCACGGTCAGGAAGGTCAGCACTTTCGGCATCGCCTTGACCAGGCCACGGCCGAAGCTCGCGGCGCCCTTGCTGTCGAGCTGCGACAGGCGCAGGCCGACGTCGTCCATCTTCACGATCAGGCCGACCACGCCGTACACCAGAACCGTCATCACGATCGCGACGACGCACAGGATCAGCAGCCGGGAGATGAACGACTCGTCGGCGACCTCGTTCAGCGAGATCACCATGATCTCGGCCGACAGGATCAGGTCGGTGCGGATCGCTCCGGAGACCAGGGTCTTCTCGTCCTGCGGTTTCTCGTCCTCGCCGTGCGCGTCATGGTGAGCGACCTTCGCCCACACTTTCTCGGCGCCTTCATAACAGAGGTACGCGCCACCGATCATCAGCAGCGGCGTCAGCAGCCAGTCCACGAACTCACTGAGCAGCAGGATCACCGGCAGGATGATCAGGAACTTGTTGCGCAGCGACCCCAGAGCGATCCGCCGTACGATCGGCAGCTCGCGTTCCGCGGCCAAGCCACGCACGTACTGAGGGGTGACGGCGGCGTCGTCGATGACCACACCGGCGGCTTTGGCGCCGGCTTTGGCGGCAGCTGCCCCGACATCGTCGATCGACGCGGCCGCCGCACGCGCCAGTACCGCCACGTCGTCCAGCAGGGCTGCGAGTCCAGCGCTCAAGAAGAGTCCTTCCAGGGTCGGGCTTGTCCATACCTATTCTCGCCGAGGGCGCCAGTGCCCGCATGACCACCCTCGCCAAACAAGATCAGACCGGTCGTTAAATCACTTTCCGATCCAGGACGGCGGTGATAAACAACCTCAGTGAATATGACCTATTCCGATCTGCTTCAGTTGATCGACGACCGATCGACTGCCTTCCGCGCCGCAATCGTCGCCGCACCCAGCCTCGACGCGCCGGTGCCGACCTGCCCCGGGTGGACGCTGCTCGATCTGGTGCGGCACATCGGCGTGGGCCGCCAGTTCTGGGCAGCGATCGTCACCGCAGGTCCCGCCGACGCGCCGCCGGTCAAACCCGCGCCGATCGACTCGCTGGACCGCGATGAGCTGCTCACCTGGGTCGCCGCATCCACGCAGCAGCTGCTGGACGCGCTCCGCGAGGCCGGCCCGGACCAGGGCTGCTGGACGTGGTGGGGTGTTTCGCAGTCGCCGCAGACCGCCGGGGCCGTCGCCCGGCATCAGCTGCAGGAGCTGGCGGTGCACACGTACGACGCCCAGCTCACCGCCGGCGCCGCGCAGCCGCTGCCGGAGCAGGTGGCACTCGACGGCGTCGACGAGTTCCTGACCACCTGCGTCGCGACACCGTTCGCGTGGCCGCACGAGCCCGTGGTGATCGGCTACCACGCGGCGGAGGGCCGGTCGTGGCGGGTGGCGCTCTCCGGTGACGGCGCTCAGATCTCCGGTCCCGATGACTCAGAACCCGGTGTCTCCGCGTCGGGCACCGCCAGCGACCTCGTGCTGTTCTTCTACGGCCGGCTGCAGACGGAGCAGATGAAGGTCGACGGCGACCCGGTCCACTTCGACCGGCTCATCGCCTGGGAGCCGGGGGCGTAGGTCCATCCGCTCGGTGAGCAGGCCGGGCCGCGACTGAACGCGGTGGCACCGCGGGGCGCTCGGGTGGGGTTCACCGAGCTCGTCCCGCGGTGGCATATCCATCACCGGGCTCGTCCTGCAGTGGTGGATCCCCGGTGGCGAAGGGGCCACCGCCGCCCGGTTCGGCGGGCCATTCGCACCTGTCGCGGCGAACCCCGTGGCAGCGCCTGTAGCGGGGAACACCGTGGCAGGGCTTGTTGCGGCAAACACCGTGACAGCGCTTGGCGCGGCGAGCTCCGTCAGGGATCCGCTTAAAGAAGGCTGTCCACGGCTCGAACCTCCGCGAGCCGCTTCGCTGAATACGCGTCGTCCCAGCACACCGCGGCCTCCCACGCGGCCGACGCCTGCGCGGCGATGTCATAGGCCTCGTCGTCGAAGCCGGCGGCGTTACCGGGCAGCACCAGGTCGAGATCGGCGACATCGACGTGCGACTCGTCCCAGTCGATCAACGCGACCCGGTTCGCCGTCATCCGGACGTTGCCCGGGTTCAGATCACCGTGCACCACGCAGGTCTCGCGGCCGGCGAGCCGCGCCCACGCGGCCCGGCACCGCGCGACACCTTCGGCGGGCATCGCGCCGAGGTCGATCCTCGTGCCGGTCGTGGCGTGCAGCAGATCCGTCGAGGACCGCCAGCCGGGCCGCTGCGGCCAGCCCCGCGTCAGCCGATGCAGCTCGCGCAGCGTGCCGGCCACCCGGCCCCAGTCGGCCGGCGTCTCGGGAGGCCCGCCCTCCAGGTAGGTCATCACCACCAGGCCGTCGGCGAACAGCCGCCCGCCGGCCGTGGGGATCGGCACCGGTACGGCCAGACCTTCCCGGTCGAGGTATCGCAACAGTCTGGTTTCCCACGCCAGATCAGCGTCACTTCGGACACCGAGACGGCCGACCGCGAGCCGCCCGGCGACGCGTACCCGCCACACGTCGTTGGCGGCACCACCGGAGAGCGGCTCGATCCGGGTGGCATCCACACCCCACTGCCTGAGTGCTTCCCATCCCACGGCCGCACCCTACCTGCCCGCATACATGGCCCAGGACTTCCGAAGCTACGGAGAGCCGCAAGGTAGGGGATCTTGATCGTGTGTCGCGATGGAGTCGCCGACCGCAGACCTCGCGGCGTGAGCGTTGCCCCGCGGTCCTGTTGTCTAGCTTTTGGCCCGGGTGCGGCGGCGCGCGGGCGCGAATTTCGTCGTCGGCGACCTTGTCGTCGAGCAGGGCGTACAGCTGGTTGGTCGCGGTGGAGGCGTGCCCGAGCCGGCGTCTGACGGCTTCGATGGACACTCCGGCGTTGATCAGTTCGGTGGCGTGGGAGTGGCGTAGCTGGTGGATGTCGACGCCGGCGGTGCTGGGCGGCGTCGTAGGACAACGGGCTGCCGCTGCCGTTGATGGAGGCGCGGAACAGCGGCCCGTTCTGGTAGCCGGTGCGCTGCAGGTAGAGCTTGAGTAGGGCGACGTAGCCGCGGTCGTTGAGCAGCACGGTGCGGACGGTGCCGCCCTTGCCGTGGATGCGCACGTGTTCGTCGTCGGTGCGGAGGCCGCAGACCTCGCCGGCCCTGGCGCCGCAGACGTAGTTGGACACACCAATGTGCGTTGCTGTGTTACCGCGACTCGTCATCCGCGTCATCGCCGGGGGCGTCTTCACTGGGAAAGAGGACCGGGCTGAGCAGGTAGCGGGTGCGGTCTGGCGTTGCGGGGTTCGCCAGTCGGGGTGCGATCACGTTCTTCAGTTCTTCGAGCAGTGTTTTGAGTTCGTCGTCGTTGAGCCAGATGGCGTGCTGGCGATAGCCGACAGGGTCTCTTGACGGGTCGGTCTTGTCCCGGTCCAGGTAGGCGCCGAACTCGGCGATCATGGTGGCCATGGCGGTGGCGAACGCCTGCCGATGGTCGTCCTTCGACAGGGATCGAGCGGCGTCCGGGTCGATCCCGGCTCGATGTTCATGAAGCCGGTAACGCCGCTCCACGGCGCCGCGGACCCGTCTTTCCTCCGCGACCTGCAGCACTCCGCCGCTGGCCAGTGCCTCGACATGCCGGTAGACCATGGCCTTGGACACGTCGGGCAAGAGCAGGCACAGCTGGGCGGTGGTCAGTGTGCGGCCGCCACGCAATGCGTGCACGATCCGAAGCCGGGCCGGGTGTCCCAGCAACTCCAAAGTCCCCATTCCCGTACGATCTCATATCCTGCTAACGTTCTCGTAATACGAGAACAATGGGAGTGGATGATGGCGACTGAGTCGGCGGCCGTGGCGCTGGCGATCATCGATATGGCCCGGGCGGAACGCTTCACGGAGATCGAGGCTCTCTTCGCCCCGCCGTTGCGGGCGGCTGTCTCTGCCGACACATTGCGAACCGCCTGGGCGGCTGAACGTGCCCGCATCGGTTCCACTTGGGACATCGGGGCGCCGAGCTGCGAACCAACAAGTTCGGGTCTGGTCCGTGTCGAGGTGGCGGTGACCGGCGAGCGCGACGGGCACACGGTGATCGTGACCGTTGACCGGGCGGGCATACTGCACGGCCTGCGGCTGGCTCCGGCCGCCACCTCGGCGTGGCAGCCGCCCCGATACGCCAGACAGGGCAAGTTCGACGAACACGATGTCATCGTCGGGTCAGGTCCGCTTGCCGTACGAGGTACCGTCTCGATGCCGCACCGGCGCACCCTTGTTGCGGGTGTCGTCCTTCTCGGCGGCGGGGGGCCGTTCGACCGCGACCAGAGCATCGGGCCGAACAAGCCGCTGAAGGATCTGGCCTGGGGACTGGCCAGCCGCGGCGTCGCGGTGCTGCGGATGGACAAGGTGACCCACACGCATCCCGACCTTGCCTCAGCGTCCGGGTTCACCATGGTCGAGGAGTATCTTCCAGCAGCGCTCGCTGCCCTCGATCTCCTGCGGCGGCACCCCGGCGTCGCCTCCGAACGCGTCTATCTGCTGGGTCATAGCGCCGGCGGCAGAGCAGCGCCTCGGGTCGCCGCAGCGGACGGATCGGTCGCAGGGTTGATCATCCTTGCCGGCGACGCGGCACCATTACCCCAGGCTGTTGTCCGCGCGGTACGTCATCTCGCCGCCGAGCAGCCCGGCCCTGACAGCCAGGCAGCCATCGAGGCGATCAGTCGCCAAGCCGCTCTCGCCGACAGCCCGGACTTGTCACCGGCGGTACCGGCCGCGGACCTGCCTTTCGGCTGGCCGGCCTCCTACTGGCTGGATCTCCGCGATTACGACCAGGTGGCCACCGCAGCATCGCTGAACCTACCGATGCTCATCCTGCAGGGCGGCCGGGACTACCAAGTCACCGTCGCCGACGATCTCGCACGCTGGCGAGGCGCCCTCGCGAGTCGCTCGTCCGTTACTTTCCGCGTTTACCAGAGCAATGATCACTTCTTCTTCCACAGCCGAGGTCGCAGGCCCGATCAACACGTGGATCGCGCGGTCATCGCTGATATCGCCGCATGGGTCCAGCCTCACCCACTCCGCAAGATCATCACCGGTCTGGGTTCTCGCTGATTGGCACGCGTCAGGCGCGATCGCCCGTCTACCGACCGTGGTCAGAGCCTGCTCGAGACCGAGGCGGGTGTCCATGTTCAAGTCGAAGCGGCCGTACAGGTTGACATGCGTCCAGAACAGCGGAGTCAGCGCCCGCTGGTCGAGATCCACGACGCATGCGTCGACCAACCACCCGTCATTCATCCGCGAACTCGGATGATCGCCTACTTTGCGGCTGGCCTTAGCTTCGGGAGTACCGGGGCCTGCATACGGGCTGGAGGAAGGACGGCCGCTATTTCCCGGGATTATTGGATTGCAATTAACAGTAATCCAATAATCCCAATACCGTCTTCCATGACCACGATCCCCCGCTGCCAGGGCGTAAAATAATGACCGTTATCCTTCACATAGGATTTCGGGCAACGACGGGGGCGATCCATGAAGGACCCAGACAACGAGCTCGTCGTGGTGGCGGAAGCCGACTGGACACCGGCGATCCCGAGCACTGGACCGAACCGGCTCGCCGAGCTGACCACCATGTGGCTGAGCCGGCAACGATCCGTCCACACCCGTACCGCGTACCGTCGTGATCTGTGGCAGTGGGGTGACTGGTGCGCGGCCACCGGCCGCAATCCGCTGACCGCCCGGGCCGCCGACCTCGACGCGTGGATCGTCGAGCAACGCGCGACCGGCGCCCGCGGCAAACCCGCCGCCGAGTCCACCATCGCCCGGCGGCTGTCCGCAGTGGCGTCCTGGTACGACTACCTGATCGTCAACACCGGAGCCGACCCGGAACCGTTGATCACGCACAACCCGACGCAGGCCGCCGCCCGCCCGCGCATCGACCCGGACGACAGCAGTACCGTCGGCCTGGCCCGCTCGGAGGCCGACCGGCTGCTCACGCAGGCCCGCGCCGACTCGCTGACCAGCCACGCCCTGATCCTGCTGCTGCTCGTCGCCGGGCTGCGCGTCGGTTCGGCGATCGACGCCCAGATCGAGGATCTCGGCACCGATCGCGGCCACCGGGTGCTCAACCTGACCGTCAAGGGCGGGCGCCGCCGCCGGGTCCCGCTGCCGCCGGCGCTGTCCCACACCATCGACGAGATGCTGGCCGAGCGCGGGTCACCGGAGCAGGGGCCGCTGTTCGTCACCCCGTCCGGGCTGGGGATCTACGAGCTGTACGTGCACCGGCTCATCCGCCGTCTCGCCCGCCGCGCCGGGCTGGCCGCCGCCGGCGCGTTGAGCCCGCACTCGCTGCGGCACACCGCGATCACCGAGATCCTCGACGCCACCGGCGGTGATCTGCGCCGGGCCCAGGACTTCGCCGGTCACGCCGACCCGCGGACCACCCGCCGCTACGACCGCCGCCGCGACCAGCTCGACAACCACGGCGCCTACCTGCTCGCCGGCCGCTTCGGCGACACCGAGCCAGGCTGACCACCAGCCCAGCTGATCAGCAGCCCAGCTGATCAGCAGCCCAGCTGATCAGCAGCCCAGCTGATCAGCAGCCCGGCTGATCACCAACCCGGACGGTTCTGTCAGAACGATTCTCCTGGGATTTCGTCGCCGCTGATCCGAAGCCGGAACCCGTCGCAGCTGAGCTTGGCAGGTCCCGGATACCCTGAGCGCCGGACGGGAGGCACCACGATGGACTACCTCACGCCGCTGCTGAAGGCGGCCACCCGCGCACTGCCATTCATCGGCAAGATGGCGCTGGAGCACCATCAGCGGCAGAAGATCGCCGCCAACGCCTCGACCGCCGTGCGTAACTGGGACCAGACCCAGGAGTTGGTCGCGACACTCGCACCGGGCGACGCCGCGAAACTGGAACAGTTCTTCGCCTCACCCCAGTTCGAAGGCCTCATGCAGCAGGCGATGGTCTGCGCGGTCACCCGGCACGACGAGCAGCTGCGGACCGCGATCCGCGCCGAGCTGCGGGAGTCCCTGCGCCACACCCAGGCGTTCACCGACGACACCCTGTTCGAGGCGACCGACACGATCGAGGCCCTGCTGCACGGCAGCGTCCACGCTGTGCGGTCCGCGGGCGGTAAGACCGTCGACCGTGACGCGACCTCAGCGGCCCTCGCCACCCGGATGGCCACGGCCGCCGCCCGCAACACCGAACTGCTGCGCCGCGTCGAGACCCTGACGCGGTTCGACGAGTTCACCGCGAAACTGCGTACCTCCGTCGTCGCCGTGCACGGCCGCCTTCGCCTGACCACCCTGGTGCGCACCCCGCCCGTCGACTACGCCGGCCTCTACGTTCCACCAAAGATCACCCCACAGACCAAACACCAGCTTGGGTACGGAGAAACCGCCGACTTCAGCAGCCTGCTCACTCACCGCACCGGCCTGGTGATCCTCGGCGACCCCGGGGCCGGCAAATCCACCCTGGCCGGCAAACTCGCCTACGATCTCGCCACCGACGCGGTCGACGGCTGGACCGGGCAGGTCCCGATCGTCCTGGTGGTCCGGGACCACACCAGCAGCCTGCGCACCGACCATCAGACGCTGCTGCACTACCTCGAAGCCGCCTGCCGTAAGCCCTACAACCAGGCCCCGCCGACCGACGCGCTCGAATACCTGCTGCTCAACGGCTTGGCAACGGTCATCATCGACGGCGTCGACGAGCTGGGTGACAGCCATTTCCGGGTGACGTTCGCCAAGATGGTCGACGCTTTCGCCAGCCAGTACCCGACCGCCCGGATCGTGGTGACCTCCCGGGTGGTCGGCTACGACGAGGCACCGGTCAGTGAGGACATGTTCACCGCGTACCGGGTCGTCCCGTTCGACGAGGACCAGGTCACCCGGTACGCCACCTCGTGGTTCGCCCTCGAAGCCGACGCCGCGCAGCCGGACCGCGACCTCGCGGCCAGCTTCCTGCAGGAGAGCCAGGACTCCGACGACCTGCGCAGCAACCCGCTGATGCTGTCACTGCTGTGCGCGCTCTACTCCTCCGAGGGATACATCCCGCGCAACCGGCCCGCTGTCTACGAACGCTGCGCCGAACTGCTCTTCGACACCTGGGACCGGTCGCGGGGCATCGCCGTGCCGCACACCTTCCGCGCGCAGGTCCGCCCGGCCGTGCAGCAGCTCGCCTGGCGAATGTTCACCGACCCGCAGGCCCGCCAGGCGGTCCCCCGCTCCGAGGTCGAGAAGTTCCTGGCCGACGAGGTCCTGGCGAAACGCTACGCCGACACCGACGAGGCGACCCAGGCCGCCCACGAGTTCCTCACCTTCTGCGCCGGACGGGCCTGGGTGCTCACCGACCTGGGCTCGGACCGCATCGAGCCGCACTACGGCTTCGTGCACCGCACATTCCTGGAATACTTCGCCGCCGCCCAGCTGGTCAAACTCAAACCCCAGCCCGAGGCGGTCTGGGAACGCTTGTCACCGCACATCGCCGACGCGAGCTGGACAGTCGTCGCGCAGATCGCGCTGCAGATCCTCGACCGCGACTGCGAGGACGGCGCGACCCAGCTGCTGGAGATCGTCCTGGACGAGGCGGCCCCAGCCGGCGAAGAGATGCAAGGAGTCCTGCTGGATTTCGGCGTTCTGTGCGCGCAGACCGTGCTGCCGGACAACGACACCCTGCTCCGGCTGACCGATGCCTGCGTCACCCGCTCCCTCGCCGACCCCGACCTTCGACGCGGCTATCAATTCGACGTGCCGGCCAGGCGATTCTCCAGCCTGGACCGGCCCCTCACTCACCTGGTGAATACGAAAGCGTCGGACGACGATGCGCGGATCGGCAGAGCACTCGGTGAGTCATTGCGGGCGGTAGCCGAGGGGGCTTCAACCGGCGATGGAGCCATCCTCACGGCGATGATCATGCGCCGACCTGGAGCCTCATCGGACTTCGCAGCCGCCCTCTATAAGGCGCTGGAACCCCTGCCCAGCGAGGTAACGACCTGGCGGCGGGTGATCTCCAATCCGGTGGCTGAGGATCTGACTCGCCATGGGTTCGAGTCGTTGTTCAAGCTGACATACGCCTGTAGCCTCGCCTACGGCCGCGTCGCTGAGTACCTGGTGGGGTCAGTCTTCCCAGGGCCGATTCGAGATGGCGCGATTGACGACCTCGAAAACCTTTACCCCGCGGTGTTCATGAGCCCGGTCCCGTTCGACTTCCTCACCGAAACCGATGGCTGGTCCGATGTCCTGGGGGCGATGTCCTTTCCCCAGCTCATGGAGATCGCGAGACCCCGAGCGCGTGCTGTCGCACTCGCTCTCATGCTGCCCCTGCTGCAACCAGGTTCGAAAGAGATCCACGACCCCGGCTGCCAGTTCCTGCTGGAGATCCGGCGAAACGGTGACGCCGACGGCGCCGAACGCCTCATCCGCCGCCTGCAACTCCCCGAAGAAGCTGCCGCCATGCTTCTCGACTGGGCCGCCACACCGCTACCCAAACGCTAAAGGCACCGGCGCATACAGATCCGCGGCCACCGGTCCAGCCCGTGCTCGGCCTCCCGCTCCCGGATCTCCCGCAGCGCCGGTGTCAGCTCGGCGTCAGCGAGCTCCACAAACCCCAGCCGCCGGTAATAAGGCGCATTCCATGGCACCTCCGCGAACGTCGTCAACGTCAGCACCGGCGCCGCGAGATGCCCGATCAGCGCTCTGCCAACACCCCGCCGCGCGGCCCGCGGATGCACCGACACCTGCTCGACATGCGGATGCCCATCAACCACATCCGTGATCACATACCCGGCCGGCCCGTCCAGATCGGCAACCCAGGCCCGCCCGGCTCGCCGGTACCCGTCGAGAACCGAGACCGGCAACGGCGGATCCTCAGCGATCTCCGGCATGCCGATGTCCCGGAACGCCTGCCCGGCGGCACGCTCGATCTCCTGCAACAACTCCAGCTCGGATTCCCGGACCGCTCGGATACGCACCCGACGAGCGTACGGAAGAAACCCGCCACCACCCCACGACCGTGAGGATCACCAGCGTGACCATCGCATCCACCTATGCCGATTTTGCGGCCCGCGAGGCCCGCGGCGTCTCACCCACCTACGAACGCCTCACCCGAGCGATCTCCACAGACCCGGTCCTGGTCGACCTGCTCGGCACCGTCCCGCAGCCGAAACGCCAGCCGAACCTGCTCCTCGCCGTCGTCCGCCTGCTGGGCGGCCCGGTCACCGACCCCCAGGCCTTCCACGACTTCACCCTCACGAACTGGCCGGCGATCAGAAACGGTCTGCTGACCCGCACCACCCAGACCAACGAACCCGGCCGCTGCGCCCTGCTCCTACCGATTCTGATCACCCTGCCGCAGCCGCTGGCCCTGATCGAAGTCGGCGCCTCAGCAGGCCTGGGCCTCTTCCCGGATCGCTACAACTACCGCTACAACACCCACCGCATCGGCGACGACGAATCCGCCCCGATCCTGGACTGCACCCTCACCGGCGCCGAGCCACCCACCACCCGACCCGAGATCATCTGGCGGGCCGGCCTGGACCTGAACCCCTTGAACATCACCGACGACAACGACCTGGCCTGGCTGAACGCCCTGATCTGGCCCGAACACCAGCACCGCCGCGACCGCCTCCACCAGGCCGCCGCGATAGCCGCCGCCGACCCACCGGCCATCATCCGAGGCGACCTCGTCGACGACCTCCCCGCCCTGGCAGCCCAGGCCCCACCACACGCGACCCTCGTCGTCTTCCACACCTCGGTGCTCTACCAGGTCCCACCGAGCCACCGCGCGACCTTCACCACCCTGATGCGCTCCCTGCCCGCCCACTGGATCTCCGTGGAATCCCCAGAAGTGATCACTTTCGACCACCTCCCCCCACCCCCGGACGCGACCCTGCACAACGTCCTGGCCCTCGACGAAACCCCGCTGGCCTGGACCCGCTCCCACGGCCAATCCCTGACATTCTTCCCAAAACCCTAATTCGGTACGCCCAACGCCCCACCCGCCCCCACATCAGCGTCCTCACCGCACCGCCAGCAAAGGCATGGCGAAACCGCCCCTAAAAC
Source organism: Actinoplanes lutulentus (assembly GCF_003259845.1). Lineage (GTDB taxonomy): Bacteria > Actinomycetota > Actinomycetes > Mycobacteriales > Micromonosporaceae > Actinoplanes > Actinoplanes lutulentus. Next base: position 52,402 of record NZ_QLMJ01000015.1, on the reverse strand, counting down.
CCGGGGTGCTACCTGCCGAGCCACGTCAGGCCGGACGGGTCGACGGTGATACCGCCAGCAATCCGCGTCAGCTGGGCGAGGTCCAGGCCGCCGCCCTCACCGGCCAGGGTCAGCAGCCGGTTATCACCCAGGTCCACCACCAGGTAGAGCGTGTCCCGCCCCGCCGAATCGTCCCGGGTGGGCCGGCGCGCGGGCCGCCCGCCGACCGTCAGCTCCGCGCCGCCGTCGGGGGCGTCGGTCTCCGAGCCGACCGTCACGGTCAGATCGCCGTAGTTGACCGTCACCGGCGTCTTCTTGTCCTTCTCCGAGACCTCGGTTCCCTGCTTCACCACATACAGCGACCCGCGCCACGACCCGGCCGACGGGCCGCTGACGGTCAGCCCAGCGGTCTGCCAGCCGGTGGGCAGCCAGCCCAGCGTCACCGGGTTCGGGTTGGTACCGGGCTCCGGGCGTACCGACCGGGCCACCCGCAACATGTCAGCCTTGCTCAGGTCCAGCCGCGACGTGGCAAGCATCAGCACCGTGTGCTCGCCGACGATCCAGGACAGCGACGACTTCTGATCACCCTGGGCCGGCGTGTACCAGCCGTCGGCGCCGCCGATGTCGACCTTCTGGCCGCCGGACCAGACCATGCCGGCCGGATCCTCGACGGCGGTCCGCACATAGAAGTCCAGCTGAGCACTACGACCGCCGTAAGGATCACCGGTGCCGACACTCTTCTTCCACGACCGGACCAGTGACGGCCCGGCCTCGTCGTCACCGCCCGCGCCGGCCTGCCGGATGTACTCGGCGAACCCGGACGGCACCCACCCGGGCCGGTACCCGAGCCGCAGATGCGGCAGCCCCGGATCCGCGACGACAGACGGCGACGCAGCCGCAGAAGACCCACCGGAAACAGTCGGCGACACAACGCCCGGTGACACCGCCGCCGGGGTGAGCAGCGCCGGCACCATCACCGCGGGCACCGCCGCCACCGCGGTCGCGGCCAGCCCGGCACCGACCGCGACGAACCGTCGCCGGCGCCGGCGGGCGACGGCCAGCCCGGCGAGGATCCGGGCTTCGGGTACGGCCCGGGCGGCCTGCTGGTCCTGGGCGGCACGAATCAGGTCTTCGATCATCATGTCGGGTCTCCAGTGGTCACGAGGGTGCCGGGCAGGGCGTTCTGCAGACTCGCCAGGGCCCGCATGAGATGAGTCCGCACGGTGACGGCCCGGCAGCCGAGGATCCCGGCGACGCTGAGGTCCTCGTAGAACCGCAGCGCGATCACCGCCCGCTGCCGCGGCGGCAGGCCTGCGATGAGCCGCATCATGGCGTCCCGGTCGTCGCGCTGGGCGATCACGTCCGGGCCGGCCGGCAGCACCGCGGCCAGGGTGTCACCGGCGACCGGGATCGACTGCGCGGCCCGCCGGCGCCGCCAGGACAGGAACTCGTTGACGACCATCCGTTTGACGTACTGCTCCGGCGCGTCCATCCGGCTGATCCGCGGCCAGCGGGCCTGCGCCCGGACCAGGACGTTCTGGATGATGTCCTCGGCCAGGTGCGGATCCCAGGTGACCACGGTGGCGTACCGGGTCAGGGCGCCGAGGCGGGCGGCTATGAAGTCTTCGAACGTCACGACGACCAAACGCGTTCACCGCCGCTGGTTGTTGACAGGCGGGGCCGACAATTTCCATCGATGATCGTAGGCTCTGTCGCCGTGAGATTCTTCGGCCGCCGCCCACCCGACATCGTCGTCGACGTCAACCCCGCCCAGGACGACGTGGAGCTGCGGCAGGCCGCCGGGAAAGCGTGCGGCGGCGACTGGGGCCCGGCCCGGGACCTGCTTACCGCGCTGCGCCACGACTACGACCGCCGGGCCCGGGTGGTGCAGGTCCTCGCCGAGTCCACCGCCGGCGACGGGCAGCCGGCCTGGCCGGACCGGTGGGCCGGCGCCGACCCGGTCAACCCGGACGCGCTGCTCGTCCGGGCCCGCTCATTGATCGTCCGGGGGCGGCGGACAGGCGGCGACGAGTTTCACCGGCTGCTGCGTAAAGCGGTACTGCTGGGCGACGAGGCCGCGGTCCTCGCCCCGGACGACCCGACACCGTGGGCGCAGCGGCTGACCCTGATGACCGTGCTCGGCGCCGACGGCGACACCTTCGAGCACGGCTGGGCCGAGCTGACCGCCCGCGACCCGTGGCACCGCGAAGGCCACGGCTGCAAACTGACCTACCTGTGCCGCAGATGGCGGGGCTCGCACGAGCGGATGTTCGCCTTCGCCCGCGAGATCGCGCACGCCGCCCCGGCCGGGTCACCGCTGCGGGTGCTGCCGCTGCACGCCGCCGACGAGTGGGCACTGTGGGAGACCCACCACGGTGCGGACGGCGGCACCATGAGACAGGCCCTGTCGGTGATCCACACCCAGCGCGAGGACCCCCGGTTCCACGCCGAGGTGCGGGCCGCGCTGGAGTTGTGGTTCGCCCGGCCGGCATACCGGCACGGCCTGTGGTTCCACGACCTGAACCGTCTGGCGCACGCCCTGCACCGGGCCGGGCAGCATCAGCAGGCCCGGCCGGTGTTCGCGGCGATCGGCGCGTACTTCGAGGACGGGCCGTGGAGTTACGCCGGCGGCGAACCCGCCTTCCAGCAGGCCCGCCGAAAAGCGCTGACCGCCGCAACGCGCTGACCGGCGGAAAGCGCTGACCGGCGGAAAGCGCTGACCGCTTAGGCCGCGCTCCAGCGCGGGTCACGGCCGGTACGCGCGATCAGCCGCTCCAGCTCGTCGGCGTCGGCGGGTGCCTCGGCCTCGGGGCCGAACGCGCCCATCTTGCGGCCCATGTCGAGCATGGTGTCGAGGAACTCGTGGCCGGCGGCCACCAGCTGTGGCGGCGCACTGTACGGCTGGCCGGTGGCGGTGGCCACGTCCCAGCCGTGCACCAGCAGGTCGATCGTCAGCATCAGCCCGAGGGTCCGCTGCGGCAGGCCCATGCCGGGCGAGACACCGTCGAGCACGGCCGGGTCGGCCCAGGCGGCCCGGACGTCCCGCACGTCGGCGGCGAAGCTCGCCCGCCAGTCACCGGTGAGCCGGTCGCCGCCGGCCGTCCAGTCGACGTCCTTCTTGTGCGCGAGGTCCTGGAAGTTCACCGCCACCTGCAACAGGTGGTTGACCAGGTTCCGGACCTGGAATTCGGTGCACGGGGTGGGCGCGTCGAGCTGGTCGTCGCGCACACCCTGAACCGCGCCGATCGTGGCGGGTGCGGCGATGCCGAGGAGTTCGCTGATCTCAGTGGACATCCGTCTCACGGTAGAGACGTCCCCGACCCCAGGCCAGCGATTCACCCGACCGACGCAGAAAGGCGGCCTCCCACCGGGAGACCGCCTTTCTTAAATCGTCAGCGCGAGACGGCGACCGGCTCGGACTTCTCGGCCTCTGCCGCCGGGGTGTGACTCCGGGCCAGCAGCGCCGTGAACCCCAGACCCAGTACCGTCCACAGCACCACCTGGGTGCCGAGCGACGACAGCCGGAAGTCCCACAGCAGCGTCGCCGGGAACGTCTCGGGCACCTCGTTGAACGACGGCAGCAGCGCGTACCCGATCGCCACGACGACCACGAAACCGGCCACGCCGGCGAGCGCCTTGCGCCACTCGGGAGCTTGGGTACGCGCGGCGACCACCCCGGCCCAGACCGCGACCAGTCCGATGACGACCATCGCCAGGTACGTGATGGTGCGTTGGTTGATGGTGGCCGGATCACCGACGGCCGGCGGGTTCGGCGGATACTTCACGAACGGCACCAGCACGAACCCGAGCAGCACCGCGCCGGCGAGCCCGAGCGAGGCCCGCGCGTCGCTGGAGGCCCGCAGACGGCGCCGCAGCACGGTGTACCCGGTGGCGAACATGCCGCCGAGCGCGATCCCGTACAGGCTGGTCGCGAGGATCAGCCCGAACCCGGACTGCACGTCGCGCTCGACGAGCGGCTCCTCGCCACCGCCGGTGTCCCCGGCGGCCACGGCAGCGGCCTCTTCGAGCGCGATCGCCGCGTCCACATGGGGTTCGCCGAAGAAGAAGGCGAACCCGCCGGCCAGCAGACCGGCGATGAGCCCGGCGAGCAGCCCGTTGATCAGGAGCCGGCCGTAGGCAGGAGCAGGAGCAGGAGCAGCGGTCAGTGGCACGGGACACCGAGCAGGTGACGGCCGTCGTGCATGAGCTCGTGCAGGTACATGCCGGACTGCGACAGGCCACCCTGGTCGAACGCGACCAGGTAGGCGAGCAGCAGCATCACACCGGTGACACCGGCAGCGGTGGCGAGCAGCCGCGGCGAGACGGCGGGAACGGCGACGGGGGTACTGGTCTGTGTGTTAGGCACGGCGGAGTAAACCTCCTGCGGGATGACGCGTCCCGATCGATGGGGCCTGCGGCGCGTGAGCGTTCTGACTCACGGCACCCTCCGGTGCCGTTAACAGTGGCGCGACCGCACCGGGTTCTCACCGGTTTCCCTCACAACACCGCAGCTGTTCGCTCAACTTATCGGCCGGGCCGCACCCGGCACAACCGGCAGCGACACTCACCCCAGGCGGCTCGCCGCCTGCTCACTCCTTGGGTACGCCCATCGACGTGTCCAAGATCTCTCAGCGCTGTGGATCCGGGGTGACCGCACCAGGGTGGTCGATCAGGAACGGGGCCACCCGGTCGGTGGCCACCGCCGTGAAGAACGGGGCCGCGTCGACGCTCTCACCCAGATATCTGCTGTCGTCGAACACCGCGGTGCCCGGTAGGCCCACTGTGGTCACGTCGGCGGCGTTCACCCGGCGCAGCTCGTCCGCCCACGCCGCCAGGCTGTGCCGTCCACCGGAGAACGTCAGCGAGTCCCCGGCCGCCGCGAGGACCCGGCGCAGCCTGCTCGGCCCGGCCTTGCTCAGCTTCGTCACCACGGCCGTCAGGAACTGCCGCTGGTGACGCTGCCGGTCATAGTCGGAGCGCGGCAGCCCGTAACGCTGCCGGACGAAATCCAAGGCCTCCCAGGGCTTCAGGCGTACGGGATTGTCGCTCTTGGGGTAGATCTTCTGCTCTCCGGTGTAGGGACGGGCGCAATCGTGGTTGCTGCGGCACTGCGGCAGCCGATCGCGCGGGGTGCCGTCGGGCTTGCGATGCTCGGAGACGACATCCTGGTCGATGACCATCTTGACCCCGCCCAGTGCCGCGACGACGTCCTGGAAACCCCCGAAGTCGATCACCGCGCCGGCGTCGAACGCGGCGATCCCGGTGACCTGCCCGGCCGTGCGGGCCAGCAGCTCGAGACCCTGCGCCGGATCGTAACGGCCCTCGGCGACCCGTGAGCCCAGCGCCATCGCCGCGTTGATCTTCGCGCGCTGCGGCAGGCTGCCAGACTTCGCGAACCCGGGGATCCGCACGACCAGGTCGCGGGGCAGCGAGAACAGGAAGGCGCCGGACCGGTTCGCCGGAATGTGCACCACGATGATCGTGTCGGCCAGCGGCGCCGTGTGCGCGTCCCGCGGGTCGATGCCGGCGAGCAGGATGTTCAGCGGGCCGTCGATGCTCGCCGGACCGGCCGTCGCGGGAGCGGCGGCGAGCGCGGGGAGCAGCAGCAGACTGCCGGCGGCGACACAGAGCCGGTGACGGAGCGGGCCCATCGGACCTCCCTAATCAGACAACCAGCGCATAGTTGCACGAAGGGTGCGCCGGTGTCCGGCGTTCCGGCCCTGCGTCAGCAGCGCGGCTTGTTCTCGCGGTCGTGTTTCGCGCTCCGCGGCGACCACGAGAACAAGCCGGAACCGCTCAGCCGTCCAGGACCGGGATCAGGGACTTCTCCTCATAATCCAGGTGGTCCTCCACCAGCGCGGCCAGCCGGTCCACCTCGGCCGCCAGGACCGCCCGGTCCCCCACCGGATCGGCGAGCACCGCCTGCAACTGCTCCAGCAGCACCGCCATCCGCTCATGCTCGGCCCGCAACCGCTGCAGCACCGGCGCCAGATCAGGGCGCGCCGCCTCCAGCCCCGAGAACATGCCGTCGTCCTCGCGCACATGGTGACCGTGCAGCCCGGCACACAACGTCAGGCAGTTCACCCGCAGCTGCGCACCCAGCACTGTCGTGTCGGCCCGCGCCACCTCGGCCCGGATCAGCCGCAACTCCCGGCGGAACGCGTCATGAACCACCCGCAGCGCCCCACCCGGCGTCGACGCGTTGAACCGCGGCGGCCCCGGAATCGCCGCCAGCGCCACCACCGGCAACGTCCGCCCCGACTGACGCTCGTAATCCGCCCAGCCACTGTCCTGCTCGACCGCCCGGGCGAACGCGTCGTCCCGCTCCGCGCCGGACAACACCGTCGCCGCCGCGTCATAGGTGAACGTGCCGTCCTCCACGGTCACCCGCGGATGCGCGAGCACATTGTGGAACCAGGCCGGATGCCGCGGCGAACCACCCGCCGAAGCGATCACCAGAACCCGCTCGCCGCCATCCGGCAGATAACCCAGCGGCACCGTGTGCGGCCGCCCCGACCGGGCGCCCGCCGTCGTCAGCAACACCAGGCGGGCCCCGGCGAACATGCCACCCACCACGCCATTGTTGGCACGGAACTCGTCGATGATCGGAAAATTGAACTCGTTCGGCATTCTCAAGCTTTCGTCTCGAACCAGAAAAGGGCACGAAGGTGAAGCGAGAATGTGGCGGGGCCCGCCGGCGGATCAAACGCCGCCCGGGTGCCCCACTCGGTAATGGCCCAAGGCCGACCCGGCAGTCACGACCGAAACCCTACAACGCCGACGCCCACCGCGCGACAACCTCCAGCACCGGCGCCCGCCCCGCGAACCGATCCGCCGCCGCCCGCCGGTCATAGACGGGCGTGCGCGTCGAACTCAGCATCCGCGGCGCCAGCCAGAAATACTTCGCCGCACCCGTGATCCGGATCGCCCGCCGGACCGTGTCCGCCGGCACCACCCCGGCCATCCCGCGCACATAACCCTCGGTCACCGCGTCCACGACCTCATCGAGCAGCCCGACATCGATCAGCCCGTCCAGGAAGCAGTCCAGCGCCAGGTTCGCCGCGTCCTCCCCGATCGCGCCCGGTCCCGCGTACCCCCAATCAAGCAGAACCGGCCCGCGGCCGGAACCGATCAGATTCAGCGGCCACACGTCGTGATGGCAGAAGGTGCGCGGCAGCGCATCGGCTGCCGCCAGCAACACATGCCGGCGCTCCCACACCGCGGCCAGACCGGCGCGCAGCGCCGGCGGCCACCCCGCCACCGCAACCGGATCATCCCAGCGCGGGCTCGGCGGAACCGGTTGCGCCAGGGTGTAATCACGCAGCCAATCCCGCGGCAGCCAGGCGAAAACCGGCGGCCTCCCGACCATCCCGGCCTGGGCGACGCCCATTCGGTACGCGACATCGCCCAGCTCCGCCGCCGTGAAATCCGTGCCGGCCCTGCCCGCGACGTCCTCCAGCAGCATCGCCACCGAACCGTCCGCCCGGGCCGTCACGTCCAGCAATGCCGGCGCGCTGATCCCGGCATCCGCGAACACCGTCTGCGGCAGGGCCGCCTCATAAGCGCACGGCTCCCGGCGCCAATAGTTGAAATGGCCCGGATCATCACTGGCCGCCAGATGCGCCGCCGCACCGGCACGACGCGGCGTCACCACCTTGCGCACCCCGCCCGCGACCCGCCACACCCCGCCGGTGACCTCGTTCGCCGTGCTGTACAGCAGCTTTTCACCAGCGTCGTTCATCCGTGTTGCTGTTTTCTCATCCGCGCCGCTGGGCCGCCACGACCGCGACCACGTTCACCGCCACCACCATCGCGATACCCACCCACTCGTGCGCGTCGAGGAACTGACCCAGCAGCACCAGACCCGCCAGGGCCGCGAACACCGGATGAATACTCATGATCACCCCGAAGAAACGCGGCGGCACGGTCCGCAACGCCACCAGATCACACGCGTACGGAATCACCGAGCTCAACACACCGGCACCCACCGCGAACAGCACCGCCGGCCACGTCCACGAACCGCTCAGGGTCACAAAGACCAACACCGGCAGGTACATCACCGCCGACACCGAAGTCGCCGCCGCCGGCGCCTGCAAACCCGGCAACCGTACGCCCAGCAGCCTGTTCAACAGGATGTACGCCGCCCAGCACACCGCCGCCAGCACACCCGAGCCGATCCCGAACCAGTCACTGCTGCCACCCGGCAACACCAGCACGTACACACCCACGCCGGCACCCACCGCACACAACAGATCCACCCGGGTACGCGAACCCGCCAGGGCCACCGCCAGCGGGCCGAGGAACTCCAGCGTCACCGCCAGACCCAGGCCGATCCGGTCCACCGCCGTGTACAAACTCAAGTTCATCGTCGCGAACACCAGCCCGAGCAGCAGCGTCGGCCACCACTGCGCCCACGTGAACCGCCGCAGATTCGGCCTCGCCACCGGCAACAGCACCGCGGCCGCCACGAACTGGCGTACCGCCACCACCCCGGCCGGACCAATCGCGGCGAAAGCATGCGCCCCCACCGCCGCGCCGACCTGATTCGACGCCGCACTACCCATCATCGTCGCCAGACCCGCGGCCAGACTCCGGGTGGAGCGCGGCGCGGCCTCGGTCCGTTCCAGAACTTCCGCAGTCACACCCATCAGTCTCCGGGCACCCTGGCCTGCGGAGAAATACGCGACGCACCCTACTTATACGCTCAGCGCATGGATGTACAGCTGCGGCACCTGCGCGCCCTGGTCGCCGTCGTCGACACCGGCACCTTCACCGACGCCGCCACCGAACTCGGCACCTCCCAGGCCGCCGTCTCCCGCAGCGTCGCCGCCCTGGAAACAGCCCTCGGCGTACGCATCCTGCAACGCACCACCCGCCACATCGCCCCGACGATGACCGGCATGCAGATCCTGGCCGGCGCCCGCCGCATCCTCGCCGAAACCGCCCACCTGCACCGCATCGCCGAACAATCCCGCACCGAACTACGAGTCGGCTACGCCTGGGCCGCCCTCGGCAAACACACCCGGCGGCTCCAGAAAGCCTGGTCCGGCACCCCCCTGGTGTTCGTCCAATCCAACACGATCACCGCCGGCCTCAGCGAAGGCGCCGTCGACGTCGCCGTAATCCGCCGAGGCCTACCCGCGCCGACAGCCCCGCTCCCCACCGCAGCGACGCCGGCCACTCCGGTCACCACCAGCGCCACCGGTTCGGCTGCCGCGCCCGTTGATCCGGCGCTCGCCGACCCGCGCTTCGGCACGGCGCTGATCGGCCTGGAGAACCGGTGCGCGGCCATCGCCACCGACAACCCCATGGCCCGCCGGCGAACGCTGCGCGTCGAAGACCTCACTCGGTACACCGTCGCCATCGACGCCCGCACCGGAACCACCACACCCGACCTCTGGCCCACCGGCCACGGCCCGGCCGCGATCCGAGCCACCAGCGGCGTCGACGAATGGCTGACCCTGATCGCCGCCGGCCAGGCCGTCGGCATCACCTCCGAAGCAACCGCCAACCAGAACCCGCGCCCCGGAGTGGCCTACCGGATGCTGCGGGCCGTACCCCCGATCGAAGTCTGGCTGACCTGGTGGCGCGACGACCCACCCGCCCAGCTCAACGACCTGATCCGGCTGAGCCGAGAGGCCTACGGCTCCGGATCCGGAGCCAGCGCAGGCGCAGGCGCAGGCCCCACGCCGGGCACGACCGACTGACCGAACCGCGGCCAACACGATCAGATGACCGACCCGGATCAGCCGCGAGAACCGGCGCCCCCACGTGATCAGCCGCGAGGTCCGGCGGCGCCGCGTGATCAGCTGCAAGGTCCGGCGCCGCGGCGTGATCAGCTGCGAAGTCCGGCGGCGCCGCGTGACAGCGCGGTCGCCGCCTCGCGTGCCAGACGGCGACCGGAGAGCCGGGCCAGAACCGGCGGCGGAACCGTCACCACAGGACAGAGCGCGTCCCGCACCACCGGACGCAACCACCAGCGGCTCCGGGACGCACCGACAACAATCAGATCGTCCTCGTCCGTGGCGTATCCGGCGAGCGCAGCACCGGCACCACCCGGCGGCGTACGAACGATCAGGCTGACGTCCCGCGGCACCGCACCGAGGGCATCGTGGAACGCGGCATGGACAAATCGGCGGGCGTCCGCTTCCATGGCCTGCTCCCACGCCCAGATCTGAGGCGAACGCGGACTCGACGTCAGCACCCAAGAGCGAACCGCCCACAGGCTGACGTCCCGTTCGCGAGCCACGTTGACGGCGAACCGGAGCGCGGCGAGCCCAGCCGGAGACGACGAGATACCGAGAATGACTTTGCTGTCGGTCACCAGTCCACGGTGCATCACGCAGCCGGGCCCCGGCAGTTCTGTTAACGCCGTTTCAACGCCACCAAGCCAAATCTTGATGCGGGGATGTCGTTGATTCCTTTTTGTTTTTAAGGGGTTGCACCCGTCCCCCGTCACCCAGCGCACCACCCCTAAGGCATCCTAGGATGCTAGTTCGTTGCCCATGTCTGCCACCGAGCCCAAACTTGACTGCTAAACGAGCTCAAGACGATCCGCATCCAACTAGATGCGTCCGCTTGCCGCGCTCAGATTCGGCGCTTCGGATACGCCGTCTCAGCCTCGCGCTTCCGGGTCGGCGCGCAGACCTCAAAGGATCACGGAAACATCCGCAGCGGCGCCGGGGCGCACCCCTCGAGTGGTGTGTTCACGCCCCAGCCGAGCCGACCTTGTGAGTTTGCGGTCGGCAGCCCGGCACAACCTCACAAGATCTGTGTGGAGTCGCGGAGAGCAGGTCGCCGGAGCGCAACAAGACGCGACGACACCCCGGAACTTGTGAGTTTGCGCCCCCATGCCCGCCACAAACTCACAAGATCTCCTCGGCGCCCGGCGCCCGGCGCCCGACCCTCGGCGCCCTCGCAGCCCGTGCCGCGACCACGGGCACAAGCCCAGCCGGGTGCGCCTGGCTTGCGCTCGTGGTCGCGATTTGAGTGTTCAGACGGCCGCGAGGACAAGCCGGTTCGCGACCAGGTCCTGGTTCGGGGCCACGTCCCCGTTCAGGGCCACGTCCCCGTTCAGGGCCACGTCCTCGTTCTCGACCACGTCCTGGTTTGGGGCCAACGTCCCCGTTCAGGGCCACGGCCGGCTTGTGCTTACGGTCGCGGTTCGGTCGCCTGGACGACCACGAGCGCAAGCCGGCGTCTGGGCTGACGGCGGGCCTGGAGCCTGTAGGGCTGGCGCCAGCTCGGGCGGCCCGGAGTCGCCCGCCCACCGGGCCGCCCGAGCTGGCCGCCCCAGGACGGCCGAGTGGGCTTCCCGAGTGGGCCGGGTGAGCGAGCCTCCCGAGCGAGCCAGCTAAGTGAGTTAGCTAACTGGGCCTCCCGAGTGGGGCGGCTGAGCGGGCCGGGTGAGTGGGCCTCCCGAGCGGGCCGGATGAGCGGGCCAGCTGAGTGGGCGGGGTGGGTCGGGTGGGTGGGGTTTTGGGGACGGGGGTGATAGGGAGGGGGCTTGAGTGGGCACGCAGGTCGCCTGGGGCGGGGAGTGTTTTGGACGCGTAGCGGCCAGCGATACCGGGCCGGGCCCTCGGCGGGAGCTGCGGTCTGTACCCACCACCCCGCTGCGACATGGGGTTGATCTTGGTTCTTGATCTCGGGGAAATAGGGAGGCTGCTTCGCCGAGCACTCCCCCTACTGCATCCTAGGAAGATAGGACTATCGGTGGGCGGGTATCTTGATCTGCGCATATCCCGGTTTTCAGGAGGGTGTTCATGCGGACGGTGAACCGGCAGCTTGCTCTGGCGCGGGTGGATCTTGTCGACGGGGTCTGTCCGGTGCCTGATGAGATCGTTCGGCGTCTGCCGCAGGCGGACGCTGTCGGTGTCGGTGTCGTGCTGGAGCATCGGCTCTATGGGCTGGAACCCGCTGGGGAGACCTTCGCCAGCCGGCTCGACGGTGATCGGCTCAGTGGGATCGGCTGGCCTGAGGATGTGCGGCCGGGGACGCTCGTGACCGTGTCGTGGCAGCCGGCCAAGGACGAGATCCACCTGCGCACGACGCTGCTCGACGAACCGATGCGGGTGGATGGGGTCGACTACTTCCATGAGTACGACCCGGTGGTCGTGACCCGCGAGTTCGACCCGGGCAAGTCGAACCGGGGGCAGGTGCTCAACGTGGTGCTGCGCCAGGGGCGGGTGTTCGAGGACGGCAGTGCCGTGTTCGCCGAGGCCGGGCTGGCCGCCGCATGCGGGCTGGGTCGCGGCGCCAAGGGGGCGTTCCTGTTGAAGAACGCCGTTGACCAGCTGATTCGCGAAGGCTACGTGACCCGGGTGACCGGGAGTGTCAACGATGCTGGGTATCCGTCCTATCCGCAGGCCGACGGCGCCGACGGGGTGGAGATGCTGTTCTACGCGCCGCTGGTGGAGCCGGCGCCGCATCCGGAGGCCGGTGAGCGGCGGGAGCACTGGGTCAGCGGGTTCGTCCGCAAGCTGCCGCCGGGTGCGCAAGCGTCGGAACGCCAGCAGTCGCTGCACCAGAAGGCGATCGAAACCGATCAGATCGAGCAGCCCCTCGAGCCGGGGTACACATTCGTGAAGAAGCATCACCGGCATGGATAAATCGGTTGCGTCGTGTGCTGGGATCCAGGGGTGGATCATCGAGCTGTACTAGCCCTCTTCGACCGGCAGATGCGCGTCGAAGCCCGCCCCGAGACCGCCGGCACGACCATCGAGCACGCCGGGCGCGTCATCCGTTATCTCGGCGGTGACCAGGACTGGAACGCCGTCATCTGGTCCGATCTCGACGCGGCGACCGCTGACGAGACGATCGCCGGCGAGATCCGCTGGTTCGGGGAGCGTGGCCTCGACTTCGAGTGGAAGCACTACGGGCATGATCAGCCCGCCGACCTCGCCGGGCGCCTCGAGAAAGCCGGGTTCGAGCCTGAGGGCGTGGAGACCGTGATGGTCGCCGCGATCGACGAGCTCGACCTCGGCGCCACTCCCCCGGACGGGATCCGATTCGAGGAGATCGTCGATCCGGCCGGCGTCGACGTGCTGGTGACCGTGGCCGAGAAGGCGTTCGGCGCCGGGATCCCCTGGCTGCGGCCGCGCCTGCTCGCTCAGCTCCAGGACGCCCCGGGGAACGTGCGGATGTTCGTGGCCTTCGCCGGCGACGAGGCCGTCTCTTCGGCGCGGATGGATCTCACGCCGGGCACCGCGTTCGCCGGGCTCTGGGGCGGCGGCACTGTCAAAGAATGGCGCGGGCGTGGCATCTACCGCGCGTTGGTCGCTCATCGCGCGCGACTCGCGCTTCAGCTGGGGTACGCCTATCTGCAGGTCGACGCCACCGACCAGAGCCGCCCGATCCTGCAGAGACTGGGGTTCGAGGCGTTGACCACCACGACACCGTTCCAGTGGAGCAGCCGCTAGGTTGATCAACCATGCGGAAGGCGATCGTCGGGCTGCTGGTGGTCTGCCAGAGCACTCAGGGGCTGATCTTCGGTGGGCTGGCGTTGTTCCTGCCGCTGATCCGGTCCGATCTCGGGCTGACGTTCACCCAGGCCGGCACGCTGGCTGCGGCGACGAACCTGACGTACGCGCTGATGCAGATCCCGTCCGGGTTTCTGGCCGACCGGTTCAGCCCGCGGCGGCTGTTCCTGATCGGGCTGCTGGGGACGAACCTGCTGGCGGCTCTGTTCACCGTCGTTACGTCGTACGAAATGCTCTTGATCAATCAGGGTTTGACCGGGTTTTTCCGGGCGCTGGTGTTCGCGCCCGGGATGCTGCTGATGACCCGGCAGTTCCCGTCGGAGCGGCGGGCCACCGCGATGGGGCTGTACGTCGCCGGCGGGTTCTCGTCGAACATTCTGCTCAGCTCGCTGGGGCCGCTGCTGGTCGAGCCGCTCGGCTGGCGGGTGCTGTTCGTGATGTTTGCCGGTGGCGGGCTGCTGGCGCTGGCTCTGTACTGGCGGACCAGCGAACCTGATCAGCCACCGCGTGGCCCGGTGGCGCGGATCCGGGACCTGCCGGTCCTGCTGCGCCACCGGATCATGTGGCTGACCGGGGTGATCCAGTTCGCCCGGCTGGCCGTGGCACAGGGGTTCACGTTCTGGCTGCCGACCTATCTGGTCGCCGATCGCGGGCAGTCGCTGATGACGGCCGGGCTGGTCGCGGCGGCCGGTTCCGCAGCGACCGCACCGGCGAACTATCTCGGCGGCTGGGTCTCCGACCGGATCGGCCGGCCGCTCCTGGTCATCGGGGTGTCCCTGAGTGTGCTGGCGACCGGGCTGACCCTGCTGACCTATGTGCCGAGCATGCTCGGGGTGCTCGGGGTGGTCGCGTTGATCTCGGTGTTCGTGCAGGTCTATTTCGGTCCGCTGTTCGCCGTGCCGGTGGATGTGCTCGGCGCTTCGCGGGCGGGGCTGATCAGTGGGTTCGGTAATTTCTGCGCGAACCTGGGAAGTTTTGCCTTTGTTTATGCGCTCGGGGCGGTGAAGGACGCGACCGGCTCTTTTCAGGCCGGCTTTCTGACTCTGGCGGGGTTGTGTGGGGTCGCGTTGACGGCAACCGTTTTCAGCGCTCGATCATCGGGATCTGGGCCTCGGAGTGAGCGCGTCCAGTGACGCTTGTTTCACGGTTCTTCATGGCGTGTCTTCATGGCGTGTCTTCATGGCGTGGTGGAAAGGGGTACTGACAGAGACCCCCTCACCGCCCGCGGCGTGCCTAGCCTTACGGCATGGGTACCGACAATCGCGGTGAGGTCCGGGCATTCCTCACCTCCCGCCGAGCGAAGATCAGCCCGGATCAGGCCGGGATCCTTTCGTACGGAAACCGGCGGGTCACCGGCCTGCGCCGCGGCGAGGTGGCGGTGCTGGCCGGGGTGAGCGTCGAGTACTACACCCGGCTGGAACGCGGCAACCTCGCCGGCGTCTCGGAAAGCGTGCTCGACGCGGTGGCCCGGGCGCTGCGCCTCGACGAGACCGAGACGGCCCATCTGCACCAGCTGGCCCGGGCCGGTGGTCCGCAGCCGGCACGCGCCCGAGGACGCCGGGATGCGGTGACCGAGATCCGGCCGTCGGTGCGCCGGGTCCTCGACGCGATGACGGCGGTGCCGGCGCTCCTGCGTAATTACCGGTTCGAGGTTGTGGCTGCTAATGCGCTGGGGAGGGCTCTGTATGCGCCGATGTTCGCAGGTGGGCAGGGGAACACCATGCGGTTCACGTTTCTTGACCCTCGGGCGCAGGCGTTCTATCCGGAGTGGGAGTCGATTGCCCGCTCGGCGGTCGGCGCGCTGCGCATCGTTGCCGCCCAGCATCCGGACGACCAGCAGCTGATGAACCTGATCGGCGAGCTGTCGATGCGCAGCGACGCGTTCCGTACGTGGTGGGCCGCGCAGGACGTCTTCGTCCACCGCAACGGGACGAAGCGCTTCCGGCACCCGGCGATCGGGGAGCTGGAGCTGGCCTATGAGGGGCTGGAGCTGGCCGGCGACGGCGCGCTGACGATCGTGGCGTACTCCGCCGAACCGGGTACTCCGTCCGGCGATGGCTTGGAGCTGCTGGCTTCCTGGGCCGCCACCCAGGAGAGCGTCCAGGCGGGGTGATCGGTCCGGCTGTCCGGCCGGTTGGTCGGCTGTCTCGACGGCCGGAAGACAACCGTGGCAGCCGACCGTGACAGATCTTGGACCGCGGCGGGATGTAACCACGCGGGAACAGGCGCCCGGCGCACTACGGACGTAGGTGGACGCGACGCAGCAGCTGGGCGTTCAGGGCTACCACGATCGTCGAAGCGCTCATCAGGATCGCTCCGATCGCCGGACTCAGGGTGATGCCGGCACCGGCCAGAACACCCGCGGCCAGCGGAATCGCGATCACGTTGTAACCGGCCGCCCAGGACAGGTTCTGGATCATCTTGCGATAGGACGCCGCCGACAGGGTGATCACGCCGGTGACGCCGCGCGGGTCGGACGAGGCCAGGACCACTCCGGCTGACTCGATCGCCACGTCGGTGCCGGCGCCGATCGCGATGCCGACGTCGGCGCGGGCCAGCGCCGGGGCGTCGTTCACGCCGTCGCCGACCATGGCGACGGTCAGACCGCGTTCCTGCAGGGCGGCGACCGCATGATCCTTGTCGGCGGGCAGCACCTCCGCGAAGACCTCGTCCAGGCCGAGGTCGGCGGCGACCGCGTCGGCCACCGCCCGGGCGTCACCGGTGATCATCACAATGGTGCTGATCCCGTGGGCACGCAGCTGCGCGATGGCCTGCCGGGCTTCCGGGCGTACCTCGTCCTCCAGTGCGAACGCGCCGATCACCCGAGTGGTGTCGCCGATCTCCAGCAGGTGCAGGACGGCCGCACCGCGCCGGGACCACTGCGCAGCCGGTTTCGCCAGGTCGTCGGGGACGGCCGCACCGAGCTCCCGCAGCAGTGCGGGCCCTCCGATGGCATAGGTCCGGCCGTCCACTTCGGCCCGCACTCCGCGCCCGGTCATCGACCGGAAACCCGTCGCCCGGATCTGCGGGCCGGATGCGTTCCCCCCGGTCAAGCCAGCGGACGAAACACCGGCGGCCTGTGGTGCAGCAGCTCTGACCAGCGCTTTCGCCAGCGGATGCTCGCTGTCGGCCTCGACCGCTGCGGCCAGCCGCAACACCTCCGCGTCGGTACTCCCGGCGGTGGCGGCCACGGCGGTGAGCGTGTGCGCGCCCTTCGTCAGCGTGCCGGTTTTGTCGAAGAGAACCGCGTCGACAGTGCGCATCCGCTCCAGCGCGAGCCGGTCCTTCACCAGAATCCCGGCGCGGGCCGCGAGAGCCGTGGACAACGCGATCACCAGCGGAATGGCCAACCCCAGCGCGTGCGGGCACGCGATGACCAAAACCGTTACGGTACGCACAACGGCCTGGTCCAGGTCACCGATCGCCCACCAGGTCACGAACGTCAGCAGCCCCGCACCGGCCGCGATGTAGAACAGCCATCCGGCGAACCGGTCGGCGAGCACCTGGGCACGGCCCTGTGACTGCTGGGCCTGCGCGACCAGTCGGCCGATGCCGGCCAGTGCCGTGTTCTCACCGACGGCGTCGACCTCGACCCGCAGCGCCGAGTCCGTGGCGACCGTACCGGCCACCACCCGGTCACCGACACCACGCGGAACCGGACGGAACTCCCCCGTGATCATCGACTCGTCGACCTCAGCGGCGCCGTCGACGACCCGGCCGTCGGCGGGTACCCGCGCGCCGGAGCGCACCAGGACACGGTCGCCGACACGCAGCGCGTCCAGCGGCACCTGCTCGATCTCGCCGCCGGCCCCGATCCGGGAGGCTTCGTCGGGCAGCAGGGCCGCGAGCGCGGACAACGCGCCCTGCGCCTGGCCGATCGCTTTCATCTCCTGCCAGTGGCCGAGCAGCATCACGGTGACCAGGGCGGCGAGCTCCCACCAGAAGTCCAGGTCCCAGAGGCCGAGGCTGGTGGCGAGCGAGGCGGCGTACGCCACCGTGATCGCCATCGAGATCAGCAACATCATGCCGGGCGCCCGGGAGCGGATCTCACCGGCGGCGCCGGCCAGGAACGGCCAGCCGCCGTAGACGAAGACCACGCTGCCGAGGACCGGACCGACCGCGCCGATGCCCGGGAAGTCCAGCATGTAGCCGAACCAGTCCATGACCATCTCGCTGGTCACCACGATCGGCACGGTCAGCGCCAGGCTCAGCCAGAACTTCCGCCGGAAGACCTCCGGATCGTGCCCGGCGTGCTTGTCATGCCCCGAAGATTGCTCATGCACGTGTTCCACGACGCGACCATATACCCCTAGGGGGTACGCAAGCCAATGATCGACATCACTATGGCCGACCGGTGAGAATGGGAGGTGTCACCGGGCGACGCTGAGGGCGGGGAACACATGCCAGTCTGGATCACCCTGGTCACCACTGCCGTGGGCGCGCTGTCAGCAACGGTGGGTGTCCTCGTCGGAGGCTGGGTCACCCGCCGGAATCAACGCCAGCTGTGGCTTCTCGACAAGCAACTGGCCACGTACGCCGATCTGCTCGGCCATTACGCCAAGTTCTCGATGGTGCTCAAGCGCGCCCATGCCGACAGGTCAGGCTGGGACTACGACTGGGGCGCCTGGAGCGCGACGCTGACCTCGGCGAACCTCCTCGCCCCGCCGGAGGTCGCGGCCCGGATCCACGAGTTCGGCGTGGCGGTGGACGAGTTCCTGGATCGGGTAGCCCGCGACAGCACCACCGAACGCCCACTCAGCGCGGAAGCATTCCTGGAGGCGAGCCAGGACGCGGCACGGGCACAACTCACGCTGATCAACGAGATCCGCCGATCCCTCGGCAAGAGCCACGGCGAGTTGGCGGCGGCACCGGGGGTCGACCTCATCAAAGATCAAAACCTGGGCACATCGGTACGGCCGTGACCGCCCCCGAACACCGAACATTCGCTATTCGACAGGCTCCGAGATCCGTCACCGGGGCAAATATGACGCTGTGAATTCGCGGATCATCAAGCTTGATTCCCGTCCTTTCTGGATTTGAAAATTCGGCCGCGGGCGTGGTTGATGCTATCCGGGGTGAGGACAATAGGGGGATGACGCAGCTTACATTGTTCCCGACGAGGCACTTGCGGGATCGGACGCTGCGTCGCAATTATTCGGCGGCGGCTGAGGAGTTCCGGCGGGAGCACGAGCGGCACCGGTCGTGGGGCTTGGCGCAGCGCCATGCTCGGAAACTGCGCCAGTTGCGCGACCGCGAGGAGGGTTGTGAAACACCTGTCGAGCCGCCCCCAGACGCGGGTGTCACCCCTCGCGCGGCATCGTCCGGCCCGACGAGCCGAAGTGAGACTTCGGCTCTGGACCCCGGAGGAGACCACCTCAGGCAGGACAACGCAGCAGCTCAAGGCGGCATCAGGCAGCAGGACCACGACGTCCGGCAGTCCAAGACGCAGACCGAGACGCAGACCGCGGAGCCACGCCTGGCTCCCGGCACAGCGGCCCACGTCGAGCAGACCGAGCAGACCGAGCAGCGAAACGGTGTGACGCCCGGGAGGGCGCGTCGTCGCACCTTCGTGCGGCGACGACGCCCGTTCACTGTTGCTGCCAACGGCCCGTGCAGATTCGGGCGGCACATTCTTATCGCGTCTGCCAGTTCAGGAATTCCATTTTTCGCGCAGCAATACCGACCGCCGTGATCGACCGACAGAACGACTGGGATCAACAGCATTACCGGGACAATCTGGGGCCCCAGAAAGAATGGACGAAGCTAAGGGCGTGGTCAACGCCGCCCCCCGCGCCAGCTGTGGGCCCACGAGGCGGGGGTGCGTTTGACGAGGGCGTCACCATGGGCATCAGGCTGGGTGGATCGAGTGGTGGGAGGCCTGGGGTGGACGTGCAGGACTATGCGGTGGCGATCGTCTTCGGTGCGGTGATCGGGGTGGTTGCCCGGGCCGTGTTGCCCGGGCGGCAGGAGATCGGGGTCATTCCGACCGTGCTGATCGGCATGGGTGCGGCGGTGGCGGGGACATGGGCGGCCAACCGGTGGGATGTGCACAGTGACCTGCTCTTCACCGTGACCGGGCGGACGTTCGACTGGGCGGTGATCGGGGTGCAGGTCGGCATCGCCGTGGTGGGGGTGGCTATCGCGGCGCTCCTGGTGAAGGCGTTCTCGACCGACTCGTAGGCGACTCCCCCCGCGAAGCCGGGCCCACCAGAGACCCGCCCGTCGACGCCACGGGCTCGCTCACCGAAGCCGACGGCTCCGACGGCCCGGGAGACACGGCTGCCGAAGCCGACGGCCCCGCCTGCCCTGGAGACGCGCCTGCCGAAGCCGGGGATCCGCTCCCCGACGACGGGCCGGCCGGCATGGCGGCCAGATCGACCCTGGCCGGCAACGCGAACGACAACGCCACTGCCAGCCCCGTGAACCCGATCGTCCACCAGAACGCTGTGCCGAAGTCGTTGGTGCTGGTCAGGATCACCGCCAGCAACGCCACCCCGGCCGAGCCGCCGATCTGCTGGGATATCCGGGTCACGATGCTCGCGTGGGGCACCTCGTCGTGGTTCAGGCCGACGAACGCCACCGTCATCAGGGGGATCAGCACCATTCCGAGGCCGAGGCCGCGTACAAAAAGGGCTGTGAGCAGGAACCAGGTCGGGGAGGTCTGGGTCGCCAGGGCGAACGGCACCGTGGCCACGCCTACCAGGGCAAACCCGGCGAGGGCCACACCCCGTGCACCCAGGCGGTCCTGCAGACGGGCGGCGAGAGCGCGGCTGAGCAGCGAGCCCACGCCCTGCGGGATGAGGAGCAGGCCGGCTTCGAGGGCGTCGGCGCCGCGGTGTTGCTGCCAGTACAGCGGGAGCAGCACCATCGCGCCGTAGAGCGAGGCGCCGGTGAGGAACATCAGCGCGGTCGCGGCCCAGGTCGGGCGGGAGCGCAGCACCTGCAGGTCGACGAGCGCGGAACCACCGCGGCGCAGGGCCCACCCCACGAACCCGGCCAGCATCGCCGCGCCGAGCAGCATCGGCGGGGCGGATCGTTCGGACAGGCCCCAGAGCAGCAGGACCAGAGCGGGCGAGAGCAGCAGCAGACCCACGGTGTCCAGGCGGACCCGGCGGCCGGGGACGTCGGCCGGCAGCAGGCGCCAGGCCAGGGCGAGGCCGATCAGGCAGAGCGGGACGTTCACCAGGAACAGCCAGCACCAGTCGCCGGCGCCGAGGATCAGGCCGCCGATCACCGGGCCGAGGATCGGGCCGAGCGCGGCCGGCAGCGCGACCACCGACATCAGCTTGGCGCGGTCCGGACCGGTGGCCGCCTGAATGATCATGGTGCTCATCAGCGGCATCATCACGCCGCCGCCGGCACCCTGGATGACGCGGAACGCGATCAGGCTGGGCGCATCCCAGGCAAACGAACAGAGCACCGAGCCGACCAGGAACAGGGTGAGCGCGGCGATCCAGAGCCGTTTCGCGCCGAGCCGGCTCTGCAGCCAGCCGACGGTCGGGATCACCACGCCGAGTGCCAGCAGATAGGCGGTGCTGACCCACTGGATCGTGGCGACGTCCGCGCCGAGGTCGGTGGCGAGATCGTGCAGCGCGACGCTGACGATCGTGGAGTCGAGGATGACGGTGATGCCGCCGGCGAGTACCGCGATGGCGGTCCGCAGGGCATTCGGACTGATCTTGGACATGATGACGGCCTTAAGATACGCGGATGTATCTAACGCCAGGAACGCTAGCCGCGTGCGTTAAGATACGCAAGTGACTCTTAAAGGCCCGGCACGACGACGCGGCGCCGACCTCGAGGACGCCATCCTCGACGCGGCATGGGAAGTGCTGACCGAGCAGGGACACGCCGGTGTGACGTTCGAGGCGGTCGCCGCGCGCGCCGGCACCAGCCGGCCGGTCCTCTACCGCCGCTGGGCGCACCGTGACGACCTGGTGCTGGCCGCGATCACCCGGTTCTGGCGCGGGCGCCCGCTCACCCTCCCGGACACCGGCAACCTGCGCGACGACGCGATCGCGTTCCTCCGCAACGTCGACGCCGGCCGGTCCCGGATGATGACCGTGATGAGCGTCCAGTTCATGGACTACTTCCGCAACACCGGGACAAACTTCAATCAACTGCGAGATTTGGTACGCCCACCGGGCGAGCCGACTGGTTTCGAGAAGATCGTCGCCCGCGCTGTCGAACGCGGGGAACTGCCCGACGTGCCGAGATCGCCGCGCGTGGTCAACCTGCCGTTCGACCTCCTGCGCCACGACATGCTGATGTCGATGGGCCAGGTCCCGTCGACCTCGATCATGGAGATCGTCGACGAGGTGTGGCTGCCGTTGATCAACGCGGGGTCGAACCGGTTGCGGGACAAGGCCTAGGGTCGGGGAATGACCCCTCTCGCACAGATCGACCGGTGGCTGTCCGCGCGGTTCGCCGATGTGCTGGCGGCGAACCGGGTGCCCGGCGCCGCCATCGCCGTGGCCGTCGGTGACGACATCGTCGAACACGCGGCCGGTGTGCTGAACACCGCCACCGGCGTACCGGCCACGACCGACTCGGTGTTCCAGGTCGGCTCGATCACCAAGCCGATCACCGCCACGCTGGTCATGCAGTTGGCCGACGAGGGCAGGGTCGAGCTCGACGCGCCGGTGCGGCGCTATCTTCCGGACTTCCGGGTGGCCGACGAGACCGCGTCAGCGGCGATCACCGTGCGCCACCTGCTCGCGCACACCGCTGGCTTCGGCGGCGACGTCTTCACCGACACCGGGCGCAACGACGACGCGATCGAGCGGTACGTCGCGGCACTCGCCGAGGTCGACCAGGTCTTCGCGCCCGGGACGATGTTCTCCTACAACAACGCCGCCTACGTCGTGCTGGGCCGGCTGATCGAGACACTGCGCGGCCGGCCGTACGCCGCATGCCTGCGAGAGGGAGTGATCGAACCGCTCGGGCTGACCCACACCGCGCTCGGCGCGGAGCAAGCGATCATGTTCCGGGCCGCGGCCGGCCATGTCAGTGGTGAACCCGGCGAGCCCGAGAAGCCGGCGCCGGTCTGGAATCTCCCGGCCGCCCACGCCCCGGCCGGCTCGCTGCTCGCGATGCGCCCGCGGGATCTGATCGCCTTCGCCCGGCTGCACCTGCGCGACGGCACCGGCCCGGACGGCACCGCCGTACTGAGCCCGGCGAGCGTCGCCGCGATGCGCGTGCCGCAGGTGACGCTGCCCGCGCCGGGCCGGTTCGGCGACAGCTGGGGGCTCGGCTGGGACCTCGGCCACTGGCCCGGCGGTACGGTGATCGGGCACTCCGGCGGCACCCTCGGCCAGTCGTCGGACCTGCGCATCGTGCCGGCCGCGGACGTGTCGATCGCCTTCGTGCAGAACGGCGGCGAGGTGGCCCCCACGGTCCACGCGCTCACCGCCTTTCTGCTGCGCGAGCTGGCCGGGGTCGAGGTGCCGGGGCTGCCACTGCCACCGGCCCGCCCGGAGCGGGTCGACCCGGAGCGGTACGCCGGTGTCTATGTCTCGCCGGCCGGCGAGATCGTCGTGTCGGGCGACGAGCACGGCCGGCTGTGGATGGAGCAGCGGCCGGCCGGGATCTTCGCGGAGTTCGGCGGCGCCGAGCCGGCCGAGCAGATCGTCCCGCTCGACGACGACGTCTTCGTGCCGGCCCGCCTCCGGCTCGGCTGGCACCGGCCGGTCACGTTCCTGGGTGACGACGGGCAGGGGCGGTCGCAGTTCCTGCACAGCGGCCGGGCCAGCCGGCGGGTCGTCTCGTCGTAATCCTCGGTGGCGGCGTCAGGCGGGTGTGCGCAGGCCGTCCAGGACGAAGCGCAGGTGACGGCGCCAGGCGTCCGCGCACGGTGGCGCCGAGGCGCGCAGGATGCCGGAGCTCGCCTGGAACAGCACGGTCAGATCCTCGACCCGGAAGTCCGGACGCAGGCTGCCGTCGGCCTGCGCCTCGGCGATGAACCGGCCGGCGTGCCGCAGCGCGTGCTCGCACTGCTCGGTGAGCTGCGACGACTCCGGCAGGCGGCGGGCCATGATGTCGTCGACCGGCGGGCTCGCGGCCTGCGAGTCGAGCAGCGCGGTGACGTAGTGCTCGAAGCGCGCCCACGGGTCCGGCCGGGACCGGGCCTCGGCGGCGAGCTGGTCGGTGCGTTCGGCGGCGATCACCGGCGCGGCCGCCTCGATCAGCGTCTCGCGGGTGCCGTCCCGGCCGATCCGGTTGTAGAGCGTGCCGATGCTCACGCCGGCTTCCTGCGCGACGGCTTCGAGCGGGGCCTGGAATCCCTGCTGCCGGAAGACCGTGACGGCGGCGGCCGTGAGCTTCGTGACGTTCTGCTGTGCGTCGCGCCGCAGCACCATGGGCTCCTCCTCGCTGTCCGTCGTGTCATGGAGTATAACTTGAGGCCCACCCTCAAGTTAGCGAGGCATCACGGTGAACAGCCCGATCAAGGTAGACGTCTGGTCCGACATCGCCTGCCCGTTCTGTTACGTCGGCAAGCGCAAGTTCGAGGCCGCCGTCGCCGCGTCCGGCCTGCCGGTCGAGGTGGAGTACCACTCCTTCGAGCTCTCCCCGGACACACCGGAGGACTACCACGGTAGCCACGCCGACTACCTCAGCACCAAGCTCGGCGTCACCCCGGCCCAGGTCAAGGGCATGGAGAAGCAGATGGTCGGTCTCGCTGAGAGCGTCGGTCTCGCTTTCCACCACGACACGATCAAGCCCACGCGTACGCGGAAAGCCCACGAGCTCCTGCACTACGCCAAGGCGCACGGTCGTCAGGCGGAGGTCAAGGAGCGGCTACTGAAGGCGTACTTCACCGACGGCGTGAACGTCGGCCGGGTCGAGGAGCTGGCCGACCTGGGCGCCGAGCTCGGCTTCGACCGCGACGACGTGGTGCGGTCGCTGGAGAGCGGCGAGCACGCGGACGCGGTGGCGGCCGACGTGCAGACCGCCAGGGAGTACGGGATCAACGGCGTGCCGTTCTTCGTCTTCGACAACCGGTACGGGGTGTCCGGCGCGCAGGACCCGGACACGTTCGCCGGGGTGCTCGCCAAGGTCGACAGCGAGCGGGAGCCGGCCGCATGACCGGGCCCGTGAAGCCGTCGTTCGTGCTTGTCGAGGGCGACGCGAGCATGGTGTGCGAGGGCGACGTGTGCGCGGTCCCGGTGCCGCCGGAGAAGAGCGCCACACCGAAATCGGACGCGACAACGGAAACGAGCACGCCAGAACCCGCGAGCGCCGCTTCCTAGATCAGGTGGAATTCGTTGCCGTCGGGGTCGGCCAGGCCGGTCGCGGTCCTGGTCGCCCCGAGGGACAACAACCGCTCCACGTCACCCGGCGGCAGCGCGAGGTCGTAGTGCACCTGCCCGGTCTGCGGCATCAGCGGCGGACCGCCCCAGGTCACCTTCGTACCGCCGGCCGGGGACTGGATCGCGGTCTCCTCGTCCTGGTCCCAGACCAGCGGCCACCCCAGGGCTGTGCTCCAGAAGTGGCCTGTTTCGCGCGTACCGTCGGGAACCCGGTGCCGGCCGGCGGCAGCGCGACCCCGCCGTGCGGGCCCGCGGCAACCTCGCGGCTCAGCAGCTCGGACCAGAACCGCGCGACCCGCTGCGGATCCACCGCATCGAAACAGACCGTCAGCATCCGGGTGAGAATAGGAGCACGGCCAGCACACCGCACCCGGATATCGACGGCTCAGGTGAGCAGCCCGTGTTCGTGGGCGAAGACGGCTATCTGCACCCGGTCGCGCAGGGACAGCTTGCGCAGGATCGCGCCGACGTGGGTCTTCACCGTCGACTCGCCCGCGAAAATCTCCGCCGCTATCTCGGCGTTGGACAGGCCGCGGGCGACCGCGCGGAACACCGCCCGCTCCTTGTCGGTCAGCGTCAGGTAGGCGTCCGGCACCGGAGTCCGCTCCGGGAACTGACTGGTCAGCAGCGCGGACAGATCGCCCGGCGCCAGCACCGCGTTGCCGGCGAACACGCTGCGGACCGCGTCGGTCAGCTGTGCCGGTGTGGTGTCCTTCAGCAGGAAACCGCTCGCGCCGTGCCGGATCGCCGTCGCCGCGCGGTCGTCCAGGTTGAACGTGGTCAGCACCAGGACCCGCACCGGGCGGCTCCGCACACCGGCGAAGATCTGCCGGGTCGCCTCGACGCCGTCCATCCCGGGCATACGGAGATCCATCAGTACGACGTCCGGGGTCAGTTCGTCGACGAGGCGTACCGCGTCGCGGCCGTCGCCGGCCTCGCCGACCACCCGCAGGCCGGGCTGGGCGTCGAGGATCACGGCGACGCCGGCCCGGAACAGTTCCTGGTCGTCGACGACCAGGATCGTGATGTCGTCGCTCATGACAGCGGGATCCGGGCCGTCGCCACGAACACGTCGCCGTTGCGGGAGGCCGACAGGGTGCCGCCGACCGCGACGAGCCGTTCGCGCATGCCGTCCAGCCCCGACCCCGGCGATGACTCGGCGGTGCCCGGGGAGACCGCGTTGCGGACCTCCACTTCGAACGCATCGTCAGCCCAGTTACGGCGTACGATCAAAGCCCCTCCTCGCAGGCCGTGCCGGATCGCGTTGGTGAGCATCTCCTGCAGCACGCGATATGCGGTGGTCCGTCGCGCCTCGTCGAGCGGCAGCGGCATGCCCTCCTGCGAGGACAGCACCTCGTGGCCGCTGTCGCGCAGGTTACCGATCAGCTGGTCGAGGTCGTCGGCGGAGTCCCGGGTGGTGGTGAGCACCTCGCGGACATCCCGCAGCGACGTCCGCGCCGAGGTCGCGATCGTGGCGAGCGCCGATTTGAGCGCGGCCGGGTCGTCGTCGGCCAGGTACTGCCCGGACTCGGCCTGGGCCAGGATCACCGCGAGGGAGTGGCCGACGACGTCGTGCACGTCGCGGGCCAGCCGGGTCTGCGCGTCCCGGATCCGGGCGGTCTCCTCCGCCTGTGCGCGTTCCCGGGCGGCCCGGGCCAGATCGGTCCGCGCCCGGTCGGAGATCCGCAGCGCGAACCCGGCAAGCCACGGCATCCCGAGCAGCGCTCCGAGCAGCAGGAACGTCCCGATCTGCCAGCCGATGCCGAGCTCGTTCACGGTGCCGGCGATCAGGTACCACGAGGCCGACGGGATGGTGATCCGCAGCGCGTCGAAACCGAGCAGGACCATCGCGGTCACCGCCCCGGCCAGGATCGACAGGGCGCTCAGCCACAGGATCACCGGGCTGCCCCAGCGGGCCAGACCGAAAGCGATCATCACGACCGCCGCCTGGGTGATCACCAGCGGGGTGCCGGTGACCACCTGGCACACCGGGATCAGCCAGGCGAGCGCCAGGGCGAGCCACGGCAGCCGGCGCATCACGCCGACCGCGAGAGCCGTGCCGGCGACGACAAGCGCGAACAGGACGTGCCGGGTGCCGGAGTAGAACTGCCAGACCTCCGTGCCCAGCTCGATCATGCCGCTGACCAGAACGGCGACCGCCGCCACGGCACAGAGCAGCGTCCCCCGATCCTCCATCTCTCCCACGTTAGGCGAGGGCATCGCTGATGAGGGCGTCAAGGAGCGCGCTATAACTGATTCCGGCAGCGGCGAACATCCTCGGCACCTGCGAGTGCCCGGTGAACCCGGGCATCGTGTTCACTTCGTTGAGCACCGGCCCGTCCTCGGTGACGAAGAAGTCGAAACGCGCCACCCCACGGCAGCCGAGCGCCTCATAGAGGCTGGTCGCGGCGGTTTCCAGGGCCTTGACCTCGGACGGATCGATCGGCGCGGGCACCTGGAAGACCGTGCCGCCGCCGTACTTCGCCCGGTAATCGAAGAACCCTTCGGCGACGATCTCCAGGGTCGGTGAGACGGTCCCGGCGAGCACCGCGATGTCCACCTCCCGGCCGGTGATCACCTCTTCGACGAGGATCCGGTCGTCGTGGCGCAGCGCCTCGGTCAGC
Organism: Actinoplanes lutulentus; assembly: GCF_003259845.1. GTDB lineage: Bacteria > Actinomycetota > Actinomycetes > Mycobacteriales > Micromonosporaceae > Actinoplanes > Actinoplanes lutulentus. The sequence continues at coordinate 25,009 of NZ_QLMJ01000015.1, read as the reverse complement.
GCCGCCGGCAGGTCACCGGGGTCGCGGACCAGCGTGACGCCGAGGCTGGAACCGGCGGACACCGGTTTCACCACGACGGGGCCGGTCCAGGCGTACCCGCTCGCGGTTCCCGCGGTCAGCAGCCGGCCCTTCGCGGTGCGAATGCCGAGATCCTCGGCGATCAGCTTGGTCACCCATTTGTCCATCGCGAGCGCTCCCGGACGAACCCCACTTCCTGCGTACGGAATACCCGCCATCTCCAGCAGCCCGGCAAGAGTGCCGTCCTCGCCACGCGGGCCGTGCACGATCGGCAGCACGACATCGCAGGTGGTGAGGGTGGTGATGGCGTCCGCGAGTCCGAGGGGATCGCCACCGGAGTCCTGCCAGGTGCCGTCGCGGCCGATGGTCAGCCCGACGACCTGGTATCTCTCCGGGTCGAGCGCGGCCGCCACCGCCGCCGCCGAGGCGAGCGAGACGTCGTGTTCGCCGTTGCTGCCGCCGCCGATGACGGCGACCTTCGTACGGGACATGTCAGAAACCTCCGGTGACGACGCGGCGGGGCCGGGCGCCCAGGCCGGTGACGATCTCGTGCGGGAGCGTGCCCGCCCACCTGGCCCAGTCGGCGACGGTCGGTTCACCGTCGTCGCCAGGACCGAAAATGATCGCGGTGTCGCCGGGCCGGCAGTCCGGACCGGCTTCGACGACGATCTGGTCCATCGAGATCCGCCCGGCGATCCGGCGGCGACGCCCGCCGAGCAGCACCTCGGCGCGCGGGCCGGCGATCCGGGGAAGCCCGTCGGCGTACCCGGCCGGCAGCAGCGCGAGGGTGGTGTCCCGCGGCGCGCGCCAGACGTGTCCGTAGCCGACCGGCGTCCCGGCGGTGACCCGGCGCACCTCGACGACCGGGGCGGTGAACGTCATCGCCCCGCGCAGTCCGTTGCCGCCTGCCTCGTCGCGCCGGCCGCCGGAGCCGCTGTCCCGGCCGGGCCCGCCCGCCGGGTTGATGCCGACCAGGCCCGCACCCGTGCGGACCAGGTCGAAGTGCGTGTCCGGAGCGGTCAGGGTCGCGGCTGTGGCGGCCAGATGGCGTACCCTCGGGCGAAGCCCCGCGGTGAGCGCGACCGACACGCCGTGCCGGAACCGGCGCAGCGCTTCCTGCGTGTCCGGACCGGCCAGATGGCTCATCACACCGGCCACCACGATCCGCCCGTCGCGCTCGGCGTCGGCGGCCGCCCGGCACAGATCGGCCCATTCCTTCGGCGCGGCGCCGTCCCGCGCCAGCCCGGTGTCGAGATGCAGATGCACCCGCGCACCGGTCGGCATCACCGCAAGATGGTCCACACTCGGCACTGCAAGATCAACATCATTTCGTACGCCGGAAGCAAAGCCGGCGCCAAGCGGGTTCAACCAGCTCAGGATGGGTGCGCGGAGTCCGGCAGCGCGCAGTGCGAGAGCCTCGCCGAGTCCGGTGACACCGAGCCAGGTGGCGCCGGAGGCGAGCGCGGTCCGGGCCACGTCGACGGCGCCGTGACCGAAACCGTCAGCTTTGACGACGGCCATGAGGGCGCTGCGGGTGTGGCGCGCGAGCACCCGGGTGTTGTGCGCGACGGCGTCGAGGTCGACAGCGACGGTGGTGGTTTGATCGGTTATGACCGTGCTCATGCGGGCACCCGGCCGTCGATCGGGCCGTGCAGGGCTGCCGGTGCTCCGGTGATCAGTGCCCAGTACCGGTCGCCGTAACTCCAGTGCCACCACTCGCTCGGGTAGTTCACCAATCCGGCGCCGCCGAGCACCCGGGCCAGCAGCATCCGGTTGGCCCGGGCTTGCGCACTGATCCCGGCGGCAGCGAGGTAGCAGGCTCCGGCGGACTGTTCCGGGGTGGCGTCGATCGGCGTACCCATGTCCAGGTCACCGTCCGGCCCGCTGATCGTCAGATCGACGGCCGCGCCGGCCACGTGCGGCGCCACCTCGACCGGAGCGACGAACCGGCTGGTCAGCTCCCGCAGCCGAGTGCCACCAAGTCCCGGGTCGGCGGCGAGCAACTCCCCCGCGTACGCCTCGATGATCTCCCGCTGGCGCGCGACGTGCCGATGCCCCTCGACGACCCGCAGACCCAGCCCGGCGGGCAGCGCGGCCCGCGCCCAGCCGAGCCGCTCACCGAGATCCGCCCGGACCAGCGCGCGCGCCGCCCCGAACTCCGCACCGAGCCGCACCAGCGGCGTCCCCGCATCCCGCACCGGCACCGCCGCCACCCGGGGATCACTGAGAAGAATCATGCAGCCAAGATCGCCGATCGGCGGGGGCCACCACATCGTTCTGAGGTACCGCGGTGCGGCCCTCAGGTATCGCCTGCCTGGCGTCCGGGGCAGCCAAAAGTCATAGATCTTGGATAGCGTTCACGTTCTTCCCCAGATCTTGGCAAGTTCCGGATCTCGATGGACGCGCGCTGTGAAGGAGATCCACCAGTGAGCTGGAACGACCTGGTGACCATCGAACCGGTGGGGCACGTCCTCGGCGGCCGCGCGGAGGTCTTCGACGACGCCTGGGACGCTGTCGACGCCGTCATCCGCCTGGACGGCTCCCGGTTCGGCGAGGAGGCGCTGTTCGGCCTGGACACCTTCTCGCACCTGGAGATCGTGTTCCACTTCGACCAGGTGAAACCGGAGAAGATCGAGACCGGCGCCCGCCACCCGCGCGGCAACACCGGCTGGCCGCTGGTCGGCATCTTCGCCCAGCGCGGCAAGAACCGCCCGAACCGCATCGGCGTCTCCCGCTGCCGCCTGCACCGGGTCTCCGGCCTCGACCTGCACGTCAGCGGCCTGGACGCGGTGGCCGGCACGCCGGTGCTGGACATCAAGCCGTACATGGACGAGTTCGGCCCGCGCGGCGCCGTCCACCAGCCCGCCTGGGCCACCGAGATCATGCGCGACTACTACTGACGTCATGGATCAGTGGACCAGCCTGACCCCGCCTCTGCGCGAGCGACTCGACGAGCATCTGCGCGCCCGACGGCTGCTCCCGGCCATCAAGCTGCTCCGCGACAGTGGCGAGATCCAGCCCCTGCCAGGGATCTACCAGGCCCAGGACCTGCTGGTGGCGCGGCAGAACGAGCTGGCCGGGCAGGGCCTGCTGCAGCCACCGCCGGCCCCACCCACCACGGACCAGCTGATCGCGAAGGTCACCGCGATCAGCGAGCCCCTCGCGGCCGTCGAGGCATGCTGGGACGGCGACACCCAGGGCTGGTTCGTCGTCCTGGTCGCGATCGTGCGACGGCCGGGCCCGCGCCACCCGGACTTCGACGAGGCCGACCTGTGCGTGCTGCGCTTCGGCGGGGACATCCGCCTGTTCAACGGGCAGGTCCCGCCCTGGCCGGAAGCGGTGCGCGCCACCGAGCAGGGCCAGGCCGTCGCACAACGGATGGGTGTGCCGTTCCACTTCGCGAGCCCGGACGAGCCGGACGACGAGGCGCCGCGCTGGTGGGACGAGGAGCTACGTCGTGGGTGAGGCGTTCAGGATGTCGATCAGCTCGTCCTCGGTCGGCACGTCGATCCGGTCCTGCCAGCGCAGCGTCGCGACGACCGCGTCGAACAGCAGGCAGATCGCGGTCAGCACCTCGCTCTCCAGGTCGCCGTCGGTCAGCACGGTGTACGTGAGCAGCGCCCACACTCCGGTCACCTCGGGGTGCGCGATGTAATAACTGACCTTCAGCGACGGCGCCTTACGACCGATCGGGTCGCTGGCGAGGACCTCGGTGATCCGGGCCGCCGGACCGCCGCCGATCTCCAGGCGGGTGCCGTTGCCCGGGCCCGCGTCGCCGATCAGCGCGCCGATCAGCGTCAGCGGGTCGGGGGCGTCGTCGGACTCCTCGACCACCGTGATCAGCAGCGATCCGGGCACCCGCCAGCCGTCGTGGTACTCGGTCAGCGGCAGCACGATCGCGCGGGCGCCGTTGCGGGCCGCGTCGTCGGTCGCCTTGACGAGTTCGCCGCGCAGCATCTTGCGGAACGGCACGGCCTTGTCCCGCGGCAGCGACTCGGGCAGCCGCGAGGTGATCAGTGCGTCGATCGTCCGGGACCGCAGCCGCGCCGACTCGGGCGTGGTGGGGATGTGCGCCCAGCCGTCGGGCACGATCAGCTCAAAATCGATCATCAGAAGCGCTCCACGATCAGGTCAATGTCGATCATCAGGATTGCTCCGCGATTCCGTCGGCGGCGATCGTGGCCATCAGCTGCTCGACGCCGGCGCCGATCACGGCCATCTGCTGCATGTCGAAGACCCGGGTACGCAGAACGACGTCGATGCCGCTCTCGGTACGCATGGCCGCGTCGAGGCGCCCGTACGCCGTACCCTGTGATGTCCGCCCGATGGCGAAGACCCGGACGCCATCCGCGCCGGGCACGCTGACGTAGTGCACCACCGCTTCCCGGGCGTCCTCGGCGAACCCGTGCACGCCGACCACCTCCATGAGGTATTCCGGGTCGTCGGCGCGGGGCCGGTGGAACTCGGCGACGAGCGGGATCGGCGACCAGCGCACCTGACCATCGTGGAACGCGGTGCCCCAGGCGAGCCGGGCGTGTCCGGGCAGTTCGTCGGCGCGCGCCATCAGCATCGTCGCGGTCTCCCGGCCGATGTTCTCGGCGGTGAACGGGAACTCCCCGGCGGTCCAGGCGGCCTGGGCGGTGCCCAGGGTCCGGCCGGCCCACGTGTCGAAGAACTCGATCATGTGGTCGGTCCACGCGGCACGCTCATCGGCGTCACCACCGGCAGAAGGCACGAACTCCCAGTAGAACGGGATGTCGGTGAGAACGTCAGTTGACATCGGGGATCCATTCCTCCAGGCGCCCGCCCGAGTAGATCAGTCCGGGTCCGAGGGTGAAGAGGGCGTTGAAACCGCCGAAGACGAACCAGGCCGGTGACATGGTGCCGCCGATCGCGCCCATCACGTTGTTGAGGTTGCGGAAGCCGTCCATGCCGCCGATGACGCCCGACCAGTCCCGGGCGAACTGTCCCGGGTTGCGGAACAGGTTGCCCCACATGCCCAGCGCGCCCCGGCCCTGGATCAGGGTCGACTGCCAGAACCCGATCTCCGGGGTGATCTGCCCGAACCGGCTGAGCAGATTGTTGATGCCGGGCAGGTTGAACCAGTCCGAGGTGTTCTGCCAGCCGCTGGCCGCGTTGGACGGGATCCGGAAGTCGCCGGGGCCGAGCTGCTGGGTGACGGTGATGTTGGGGCTGCCGGGGCGGACCGCACCGGGTCCCAGGTTGTCCAGCTGGATGGGACGGCCGTTCCAGCTGCCGGTCAGGTTGAGTCGCGGCGGGCGCCCCGGCACGGCGTTCATCCGGCCGGTGATGCTGTTCATGGTGCGCGCCGCGTTCGCCATGTTCTTGCCGATCAGCGAGATGGCGGCGCCGAGACCGGCGAGGCCGAGACCGACGGCGCCGAGGACCACGTCCAGGACGCTGCCCTCACCGCCGGCTAAGAGCACGCTGTCGGCGATCAATGTGATGACGCCGGCGACCACCGTTCCGAGAATCAGCAGGTTGACGCCGGGGAAGATCAGGCAGAGGACGGCGAGGACCATGCCGATGATCGCGAAGATCTTGCTGATCTGCGCGAAGAACGCGTTGACCTTGTCCTTCCAGGTGTCGGTGAGCCCGTCGTCGTACCGGCGGGCGCTGACCGCGTCACCGAGGCGCCGGCCGGCCGTGTCCAGGGCGTCCAGCGCCGAGGTCAGCCGGTTCTTCGCGGCGGTCAGGGCGGCGTTGGCCTCCTCGACGGCCCGCTGCTTCTCGGTGTCCTTCTGCTGCTCCTCCGGGGGCAGCACACCGTCGGCGCCCTTCTGCCCGTCCGGGCGGGCGTTCGCCGAGCTGACCGAGCCTTTCGCGGACTCCTCGGCGGACACCGCCGCGGCGGTCTCGGTCTTGGCGTCCTCCAGCTCCGGAATGTACTTGTTGATCTCGGTGGCGGCGTCGTTGTAGCGCACCGCCGCCTTGCTGAGATCGTCCTTGATCGACTGGGCGTCCTTCTTGAGCGGCTCGACGTACGCGCCCTTGAGCCCCTCGCTGCCGGTCTCGACGATCCGGGCCAGTTTCGCGACCGTGTCGTTCAGGGTGGTGGCGATGTTCTGGTAATCGCGCTGCGCGGCCTGAACCCGGTCGACCTTGGCGCCGGCGAGCGTGATGAGACGATCGTCGCTCACTGGCCGTTCCCGTCGAGAGTGCTCTTGAGCTGCTGGTCCGCGTCGGTCCAGGCCTCGTTGACCTCCTGGACCGTCTTCGCGAACTTCTTCATCGCCTCGACCATCTTTCCGCGGTGGATCTTCCAGTTGTCGGCGAAGTCGCCCATCGACGAGTTGGCGTTGCTCTGCCCCCACTGACCGGAGTCGGTGTTCTGCAGGTTCTCCGCGCCTTCGAAGGCGCTGATCAACGCGTTCAGGTCGTTGACCAGTTCGCCCAGGTCCTGGACTACGAGGTCGGCCATCATTTCTCCCCGGTGGCGAGCAGCGGAATCTGGAGGGACTGCAGCGAGCCGTCGCCGAGGTGGGCGCGGGCCGAACCCGGCACGACCCGTTCGGCCAGGTGGGCCCGGGAGAGCCGGACGCCGACCAGGTCGCCGGCGCTCAGCGTCGGCGGGGAGAGCAGGATGCCGCGCCGGTTCTTCTTCACCTCGACCTGCCAGCCGGAGAAGCCCATCGCGACCGAGGAGATCTCACCGGCGATCACGACGGCCCGGTTGCTGCCGGACGCCGTGCGGATCAGCTGGCGCACGTAGTCGCGGGCCAGCATGTCGCGCCAGCTCTCGGCGTCGTCGATCATCAGGACGACCGGGCCGTCACCGGGCTCCAGCAGGTCGGCGAAGTCCGGGTCCCGCGGGTTCTCGTCGGTGATCACCCCGCGGACACCGGGCCGGCCGGCGAGGTCGCGCAGCGGCGAGCGCAGCGGGGCGCCGATCACCAACTCGGCGCCGCCGCGCAGCAGCGACTCGGCCATCACGCCCAGCGCGGTGCTGCGGCCGGACCGCGACGGACCGGCGATCAGGAACGTCGGCAGGTCGTTGACCAGGTCCATGCCGATCGGTTCGAGCTCGTCGCCGCCGACGCCGATCAGCGCCCAGCCCGGCGCCGGGCTGCCGACGCCCGCCCACACCTGGTCGAAGGTGAGCTGGGTGGGCATCACGGCGATCCGGTTGGGGCGCTGGTCACGCGGCACTGCAGCCTCCCGCTCGGCGAGCTGGGCCGCGAGGGCGTGCATCGCGGCGACCTGCGCCGGACCGGACGGGTCCGCGGCGATCAGCGACACCTGCATCTCGACCGAGCTGACCGCCCGATATCCGCGTCCCGGCGGCAGGTTCTCCGGGATCTTGCGGGGGTTCAGCCCGGCCATGCTGGCGTCGGTGCGGTCCGAGAGCCGCAGCACGACCTTCTCCTCGGTGAGCGAGCTGATCCGGCCGCTGAGCAGCGAATGGTCACCCGTGATGATCAGGTGAACGCCCGCGCTGGCACCCTCGCGCAGCAGTGTGTAGACGAGGTCGGTCAGCGCACCGCCGTCGTGCTCGCTGAGGGTTCCCATGAACCCTTCCCACCGGTCGAGCAGCAGCATCACGTGCGGCAGCCGGTCCTCAGGGGCGCTGGCAGCACGCTGTTCGGTCAGGTCCGCGAACCCGCCCTCGCCGAGCAGCCGCTGCCGGCGCTGCACCTCCTGCTGCAGCCGGTTCAGCAGCCGCACGGCCCGCTCGGTGTCCGATCGCTGCACGACAGCGCCGCAGTGCGGCAGCTTGGTCATCGGCAGCAGCGCGCCGTTGCCACAGTCAAGACCATAAAGATGGAGATCGGTCACCCCAGCTGCGCTGGCTCCGGCCGCGGCGATCGTACGCAGGGCCTGCGACCGTCCCGACCGAGGAGCACCGGCGATGTGCAGGTGTCCGAACGTGGCGAGGTCGATCGTCACCGGCTTCTGCTGCTGGCTGCGCGGCAGGTCCTGGACCGCCCAGGCGAAGACCGGCTCGCCGGTCGACGGCTCGGCCAGCTCCACCACGTGGTTGGTCGGCAGCGCCGGCAGCCACGGGCGGCGCTGCTGCGGCAGGCCCATCAGGTCGTTGGCCAGCCGGATCGCCGAGACCAGCACCGACAGGTCGGTGGCCTCCTCGGTCTCGGTGACCCCGCGCGGGCGCTGCGGCACGGGCCGGCCCAGGTGCTGCCAGTCGACCGCGTACAGAAACGGCGCCGCCACGGTGGCCTCGCTCTTGCGTCCGGGGCGGCGGCCGCCGACGCGTCCGGCCTGGAACGGCAGCAGGGAGCTGTGCCCGAGTCGCGCGTACCCACGTCCTGGGGTTGAGGCGGCGATGGTCGCCGCCTCGCGCGCGTCGATGACGTCGCTGCTCTCGCCGGCGTCGGTGACCCGCAGCGCGATCCGCAGGTTGGTGTTGGCGCGGATCTCCGCCGAGACCACGCCGGACGGCCGCTGGGTGGCCAGGATCAGGTGGATGCCGAGCGAGCGGCCGCGCTGGGCGATGTTGACCAGGCCGGTGACGAAGTCGGGCAGCTCCCGGGCCATCGACGCGAACTCGTCGATGACGATGAGCAGCCGTGGGATCGGGGCGAGGCCGCCGCGCCGCTCGGCGTAGTCGAGGTAGTCCTCGATGTCCTTGGCGCCGGCCGCGGCGAGCTGGTGCTCGCGGTGGGTCAGTTCGGCGCCGAGCGAGGTGAGCGCGCGTTCGACCAGGTGGGTGTCGAGGTCGGTGACCATGCCGACGGTGTGCGGCAGGTCGACGCAGTCCTTGAACGCGGCGCCGCCCTTGTAGTCGACGAGCACGAAGTTCATCGCGTCCGGCCGGTTCGCCACCGCCAGGGAGGCGACCAGGGTCTGCAGGAACTCGGACTTGCCGGAGCCGGTGGTGCCGGCGACCAGGCCGTGCGGGCCGTGGTGGACCAGGTCGAGCGCGAACGGGCCGTCCAGGGTGTACCCGATCACGGCCCGGGTGCCGCGGCCGGACGCCGACCAGCGCGCGGTCAGCGCGGCCGGGGACGGATCCTCGAGCTGGAGGACCTCCAGCAGACGGGCGGAGGCGGGCAGCGCGGACTCGTTCTGGTTGTCGCTGACGTCGCGGATCGGCGCGAGCCGCCGGCCGGTGGTGGCGAACCACTCGTCGACGACGTCGTCGACGCGCAGGTCCTCGATCCGGGCGGCGCGCTGCTGGTGCAGCGTCGTCGGCAGGCCGTCGCCACCGGCGACGACGGTGGTGCACTCCTCGGGCAGGGTGCGCTGGTCGTTGTCCACGCAGATGCTGTAGACGCCGACGGCGGGCCCGGCGAGCAGGATGTTCACCACGCCGGGCAGCGCGCGCAGCCGGCGGGCGCCGTCGAAGACCACGACGATGTCCGGGTCGGTGATCACCGCGTTGGCGCCGGCGTCGAGGCGGGCCTGGCGGCGGGCCTCGATCAGCTCGATCAGCTCGGCGACCCGGCGCGCGATCGTCTCCGCGTCGGTGCCGAGCAGGGTCAGCGTGGTCTGTCCGAGCAGCGGGCGGGTGTGCGGCAGCCAGGCCGCCCAGTCCCAGAGCGGTCCGCCGGTCGGGTCGGTGAGAACGTAGAGCTGCAGGTCGCGGGGGCTCTGCAGGACGGCCAGCTGCCCGGTCATCCAGCGGGCGAGGCGGCGCGGCCAGTCACCGCGGCCGGCGACGCCGACCACACCGGCCTGGGTGATGGAGAAGGCGACCGGCACGTCGGTGACCTGCCGGGAGTCGCGGCGCCCGGCGGATTCGCCCTCCAGCTCGATCGCGATGTCGCTGCGCAGGTCGGCGGTGCCGACCCGGACCACCAGGTGGTCGGGGTCGGTGCGGCGGCGTTCCCAGAGCCGGGCCCGCGGACCCATCGCGATGACCAGCAGTTCGGCCGGGTCGGGGCTGGCGGCCCGCCGGTCGCGGCGTTCCAGTTCGAGGGCGGCGTCGATCTCCGCCTCGACCTTGTCGCGCTGCGCCTTGTATTCGTTCACTTTGCTGCGGTGGCTGCGTTTGCCCTGCTTGCGGCCGGTGAACCAGTTCGCCACCACCATGACCGGCGACATCGCCGCCATCATCAGGTACAGCGGGTTGCGCATCACCACGGCCATCACGACACCGAACCCGGCGGGCAGGGTCGCGGCGAGCCACGGCATCGCGTTGCCCTCGGGGGACTTCGGTTCGGACGGCAACCGGTACTTGCCGGGACGCTGGGGCGGTAGCAGCCGCGGCGGCCGGTTGTAGTCCAGGTATTCGCTGTCCGGGGACGGCTCGACCATCGCGTCCGGCCGGAGCACCGGATGCGCCTCGAAGAGGGTCTCCCCCACCGTGAGCTGGGCGGTTTCGCGCCAGAGGCCCTCGCCGCCGGGCAGCGGTTCACCGTCGAGCAGCACACCCTCGGCGGCGCCGCGAAGGCGTACCGTCGCATCGACAGCGACCGCGACGGTCGCGACCAAGGGTGGGTGGCCGGGGCCGAGACCCACGGTGGAGCCCGGCGCGGAACCGAGCCGGTGCTCGCCCGCGCCGAGGCTCCAGATCCGGCCCGCACCGGTGCCGGCCACGGCCCGCAACGTCACCAGACCGCCGATCGCCGGCGGCGGCGGTCCCGGCTGGTGCAGATGAAGCATCGACCCGTCGTGGATCCCGCTGCCGCCGAGCGGCGCGTCCAGGTCGAGCTGCCGGCCGTCGAGAAAGATCATTTCAGGCCACAGCGATGGGTACGCCGCGTCGAGGCCCTCCAGCATCACTTTCACGACGTCCCGGACAGGTGTGACGGGCTCGGCGTCCACCAGGACGTCCACTGACCACGCCGACGGATGCACCAGGGTGATCAGCGCCCGCACGTTCTTCCCTTCAAAGACTGTCGCCGCGCTGTCGTGACAGCGCGGCGTCTCGATTACCGTCAGTTACTTGTTGAGCGAGTTCGCGAGCTGGGTGTCCATGTCGCGCATCGCGTCGACGGCCTTGTCCAGCCACGACGAGAGCTGCTCCAGGGTCTCCATGACCTGGTTCGCGGACGTCACGAACTCGGTGTGCACCTCATCGAACTTGCCCGATGCCTGGTCGGTCACGAAGCCCGACGCGGTCAGGTTGTCGACGATGGACTTGCACTCGGTCAGCCGCGCGTCGATGTCGTTCTTGTTGTTGCGCATGCGGGTCGCGCTGTCCGACATCTCGGTGTACGTGATGTTCAAGTTCGCCATCGGTCGTCCCTTCGGGTGGTGCCGGGCGATGGCACGCACCAGCCCGACGATCAGCAACGCGATCAAAATAGGGCGATCGGTCGATCTTGTCTATGTTGGATGAAACACTCCCGATCCCCTCTCCCCCGGCGACGCCTTAAGATGCGGCGATCATGGGCCACTGTCGTTCTTCGCCAGTGGCCCGGATCGATAACCGACCCGCTGAGGTTTCGAGGAGCACACGATGACATGGCTCGGCCGACCGGCCCGTGCCGCGCTGCGGTTTTTGATGGCCGGGGTCACCGCGGCCGCCGTCGCGGCCGTCCTTTTCACCGGGCCCGCCACCGCGGATCCCCTGCCGGCACCGGCCGACCAGGGGCAGACGGTGGCGTATTACATCGTCACCGACAGTTACCAGGGGGCGCCGGAATATCTCTACGAGATCGCCCAGCGCTTCCTCGGTACGGGCGACCGTGCGATGGAGATCTTCGAGCTCAACAAGGGTCGCTGGGAGCCCGGTGGCCAGCAGCTGACCGATCCCGAGGTGCTCGAACCGGACTGGGTGCTGCGCCTGCCCGAGGACGCCGCGGGCGACGGCGTGCAGGTCGGCGTGCTGCCCGACTTCACCCCGCCGGCCGCCGGCTCGTCGGCCGAGGCTCCCGCCGCCACCGAGCCGGCTGCCGCCGCTTCGACCGAGGCCGCCGCCCCGGCGGCTGAGCCGGCCGGCAAGTCCTCGAACTCGTGGCTGATCCCGGTGATCAGCGTGGTGGTGCTGCTGCTCCTGGCCGGTGGCGGCTGGTTCGCCCTGCGCAGCCGGGACCGGGGAACCACGAAGGCCGAACCCGCGAAGAGTGCGGCGAAGAACACACCGAAGAAGCGCGCTCCCCTGTGGCGCCGCAAAACCGCGCCGGTCGCGGTGAACGCCGTGATGGGCGACTCGGACGCCTGGACCGTCGACCGCGCCACCCGGGTGCTCGCGGCCGCCTGCAAGCAGCAGTCCCTCGCCGTACCGGAGACGATCGCCCTGGTCCTCGGCCCGGAGACGATCACCGTGCGGCTGTCCACGCCGGACGAGCGCGCCCCGGTCGGCTGGACCGTCGGCGAGGAGGGCCGCACCTGGTGGACCACTGTCGCCTACGTCCAGCAGGCCACCGTCGACGCCACCATCCCGGAGCCGTTCCCGCGCCTGGTGCCGCTCGGTCTGACCGATTCCGGACAGGTGCTGCTCAACCTGGCCCAGTCCGGCGGTGTGATCAGCCTGGAGGGTGACCGGGACCGTGCGTACGAACTGGCCCGCGCCTGGTCGGTCCGCCTCACCCGCAGCCCGTGGGCGTCGAACATCGAGGTCGTCCGGGTCGGCTTCGACCACGACCCGGCCGAGCGGTTCACCGGCATGGACGCGACGACCGTCGCCGACGCGGCCCGGATCGCCGAGGCCTCGACCGGCGGCGTTATCCTGCTCGCCACCGCCCCGCGCGGCCGCGACCTCGAATACGTCAACGGCCTCGTCGACGAGCCCCGCCAGCTGTGGTCGGTCGTGGTGATCCAGGCCGACGAGGCCCGCTGGCGCTTCTCCATCGACGCGTCCGGCAGCGTCGAGACCGGCCTGCTGCCGAAACTGGCCAGCGTCCGCGTCTGAGACGGCACGGCGCGTGGCCGGTATCGGCCACGCGCCGTTCTCCTCAGGGGTTCCAGTCCACCAGCACATACGCGCGGTCGAAGCGTCGTGCGCTCAGGTCGTCGCGCTGGATCACCCAGAAGATGGTCGCGCCAGCGCCCGGCCGGTCGACGCTGCACTCGGCCAGCAGAACCCAGTCCTCGGCCCGCGGCGACACCGGGCCGGGCCGGCGACCCGCCTTCTCCTCCTTTACCGCACACCGGGCGGCTATCCGCACCGGATCGCCGCCGTTGTAGTCCGTCCCGTAGCCACCGATCAGCAGGGGCGCTCCGCCCCACTGGTCGGCCCAGACCTCGGCCATTTCCTCGGAATGGGGATGCCCGGGCAGCGGTTCGGCCCATGGCGGCCCGGGCAGCTCGATCTCCCCGATGAAGGGCAGCGAGACGTCAGCCGTGAGGTAGAGGTCGCCCTCCGGCAGCTCCCGGTAGACCGGGCCGTAACTGTCCTCGTCGGGCGGGAACGTCCTGGGGTACCGCGCTCGCTCCTCGACAGCCGCGCCCTCCGGCACATGAACGACGTCGCCCATGCCGTTCTCCTCGGGAAAGCCGAAGAACAGCAACCGGCCGTCGGGCGGCAGCGCAAGGTCGGTCACGCCCGCCGGCAACGCCGCGCAGTCGATGGTGGCCAGTAACGGATAGACGGGATCCTCGACACCGGCCGGAAGCATCACGGGACCACCGAAGCGACCCACGACCGGCCCGTCACCGCCCTCGGTCAGCAGCGCGCACGGACGGACGAGACCCAGCCACCGCTCCACATCGGAGGCCGGAATCCCCCGCTCCAGCGCCTCGGCACGGATCTGATCGAGAATCTGCACGTTTCGGGAATTCACGCGAGCACCATAGTGGCGCTCCGCGAGGAGCGCGCCCCCGTGATCACTTCAGTCAGGGACTTCCTCGATGTGCTCAACCAACGCGCCTGCTGCGACGGGGTCCGCGCGGGCTCTAGGCCGGCCAGCGACGTTCACCGATGTTAATCGGTTGGGGTGGGTGGCGGGGGTCGGTAGCTTGCGGGCATGGAGCTTCGGGATGAGCGGGCAGGTGATTTCGGGGCGGTGGGCTCGGTGCACCGGGACGGGTTCGGGGCGGGACACGGTGAGGTGGTCGCCGGGCTGGTGGAGGCGCTGCGGCGAGATGATCCGGGTGCGCTCTCGATAGTTGCCGAAGAGGCCGGGGAAGTTGTCGGGCATGTTCTGTTCAGCCGGGCTCGCGTTGATGCTCCCGAGCGGATCGTGGCGGTGCGGACGCTGAGTCCACTGGCCGTCGCGCCGGCTTGGCAGCGGCGGGGTGTGGGGTCGGCGCTGGTCCGGGAAGGGCTGCGGCGGCTTGACGAGCGCGGAGTTCCGCTCGCCTTCCTGGAGGGCGACCCTCGCTATTACTCGCGGCTGGGGTTCGAGCCGGCCGTGGAGCAGGGGTTCCGCAAGCCGTCGCTGAGGATTCCGGATGCGGGTTTCCAGGTGATCAGACTGTCCGCCTACGAACCGTGGATGACCGGCACCTTCGTCTACGCGGACACGTTCTGGGACCACGACTGCGTGGGTCTCCGCTAACCCCGTGACGACGTCAGCACGTCAATTTCACAGCCGGGCTTGGCCGGGTCGAAGCCGTGCTCGGTCTGCCAGCGGACCACCAGAAGGCTCCGCAACAACCACCAGGCGCGGATCACGTCGAGGTCGACCGGGGTGCCGTATCCGGCGAGCAGGGCTCCTCAGCCACTCGCATTCACTGTCGAGGCTGGACGCCAGCTCGTCGAGACTCCGGCCCGGCCACGGCGGAAGTGGCGCCTCGTGCGGCGTTCGCACGGCGGCCCCGGTGGCGGCCCACGCGGCCGGCGACGCGATCGACGGCTCGCCGAGGCGGCCTCGCTCGGTGCCGGGCATGACGGAGAGCGCGAGCACGGGCGGCCTGCGCCACAGAATCTCCGGGGTACGGATCGGCGTCAGAGCCATCGCGGCGACTTCGACGTCGGCCCGGTCCTGATCAGCATCGATCTTCAGAAACACGTCACCGACGCGCAGGGTGGCACGCTCCCGATGGGCGACAACAACCTCAACCTCGTCCACACCCCTATCTTCGCCACCCCGCCCATCCACAGTCACCCGCGTTTCCAAGACCAGCCGCCGCCGCGAACTTCACAGCCAGCAGCCGCCGCCGCGAGCCTCAAGGCCAGCAGCCGCCGCGAGCCTCAAGGCCAGCTGTCACTCACGGCTGCCGGCTGTCGTTGGTGGCGGCCGTAAGTGACAGCCAACCCAAACCGGCTGCACACCACGGCCGCCACACGCGACAGCCGGCAGCCGTGAGCGACAGCCACCCTCCGGCTGCCCGCCCCGGCCGACCAGCTGGCGCTCGCGGTCGTGCCTGAGCGCTGTCCACGACCGCAAGCGCGAGCCGACCCCGCCCGGCTCGCGCTTACGGTCGCGTAACCGGCCCCCGCACGACCGTAAGCGCTAGCCGACCGTGTCCGGCTCGCGCTTACGGTCGCGTAACCCGCCCCGCACGACCGTGAGCGCTGGCCGGCCGTGGCCGGATCGGCTGGCGCCACTGCTCGGTGGTGTGCGTGGTGCGGATCGTGTGCCGTCCACTGCTGGTGAAGGCGTGCGGCCCCGCGAGCCGTAGCTCAGACACCTCATCCGGGCCCCATGACCTATCTGAGCTACGGCTCGCCGGGCTCAGCCGTAGTGCGGGCACGTTATCGCGGGCCGATGAGGTGTCGGAGCTACGGCTCGCCGCGGGGGCTCCAAGATCTGCGGCCGCGGAATGCGTTCTCCTTGAACGGGATGCGTTCTCCTTGGAAGACACGTGGGCTGGGCTGGGCACCTTGTGCGGCGCTGGGGTGGCGTCGCTCGGGGCGAACTTTCCACGGCGGGCGGGCGGAGTGGGGCGTTGGTGGGGGCGGTCTACAGTCGCGGCACTGTGTGGGTGGTGGGTTCGGCGGCGTTGGGGGTGGGTGCTGTGGCGTCTGTTGGTGTGGGCAGCGATTCTGTGGTGCCGCGGCGCCCGGTTGGGGTTGCTCGGGTGCTGGTGGGAGTGCAGCTCTTTGTCGTTGCGGCCTATCTGGCTGGGGCTGTCGTGCCTTACCTGTGGGCGCCGCGGGAGTACCCGCCTACCTGGTTGTGGATCGTGCCCGCGTGGTTGCTGGGTGTGCCGGGGTTCTATGTCGCGCTGCTGGGGCCGGTGTTCGCCCTCGCCGTCGCGGTTACTGCGGTCGCGCTGCTGGCTCGGCATCGCAGCCTGCCGGCGGGGCTGTATCGGTGGTGCGTTGTCGCTGCTGTGCTCACGTGTGCCCTTGCGGTCTTCATGCTTACCCCGCTGGGGCAGACGATCGCGGTGTTCACCGCCGACTGAAGTGGCGGGTGCTGGTGACCGGGTCACCCCGCCCTTCGGCATCCTAGGAGGCTAGGTAAGGGATGGGGTTCGCTGAGGGTGAGGGCGCACCGGTCGCGATGGGCGCGCAGCGGCCTGGGCGGGGCGGGGAGGTCGCGGTGTGGCCACGGGAGGTGCCGGCTGCGTTTGTGGGAGGCCGGAACGCGTACCGAAAAATAGGGTGAGGGAAAGTGTCGAGAATGAGTGGCGGGCTCCGTCCCTGGGGTGGAGCGTGACCAGAATGGGTCGCACCGGAGTTCAGGGAGACCATCATGGGTAAGTATTTGCTGCTCAAGCACTACCGTGGCGCGCCGGCGGCGGTCAATGACGTGCCGATGGAGAAATGGGCGCCTGAGGAGATCTCGGCGCACATTCAGTACATGAACGATTTTGCCGCGCGGCTGGAGAAGAGCGGGGAGTTCGTCGACGGGCAGGCGCTGGCGCCTGAGGGGACGTTCGTGCGGTACGACGGTGAGGGGCGGCCGCCGGTGACGGACGGGCCGTTCGCGGAGACGAAGGACCTGATCGCCGGGTGGATGATCATCGATGTGGACAGTTACGAGCGGGCTCTGGAGCTCGCCGGGGAGCTGTCCGCGGCGCCCGGGGCCGGTGGGAAGCCGATCCACGAGTGGCTTGAGGTGCGACCGTTCCTGCACATGCCGCCGACTGTCACTGAGTGAACCTGCGGGAACTCACGCCCAGCGTGATCGGGATTCTCGTCCGCCGCGGAGCTGACTTCGCGGCGGCCGAGGATGCCGTCCAGGACGCGCTCGTCGAAGCGGTACGGGCCTGGCCGGACGAGCCGCCGCGCGATCCGAAAGGGTGGCTCGTCACGGTGGCGTGGCGGCGATTTCTGGACGCGACCCGGTCGGAGGCGGCACGGCGGCAGCGCGAGGAACGTGTCAGCGAGGAGCCTCCGGCCGGGCGCGCACCCGAGGCTGACGACACGTTGCAGCTGTACTTCCTGTGTGCCCATCCGTCGCTGACCGCAGCGTCGGCGGTCGCGCTGACGCTGCGGGCCGTGGGTGGGCTGACCACCCGGCAGATCGCTGAGGCCTATCTCGTTCCCGAGGCGACAATGGCGCAGCGGATCAGCCGGGCCAAGCGGATCGTGTCCGGGGTACGCCTTGACCAGCCGGGTGATGTCGGGACCGTGCTCCGGGTGCTGTACCTGGTGTTCAACGAAGGGTATTCGGGCGATGTGGACCTGGCGGCCGAGGCGATCCGGCTGACCCGGGTGCTGTCGTCCGTTATCGATCACCCGGAGGTGCGGGGGTTGCTGGCGCTGATGCTGCTGCATCACGCCCGCCGTGCGGCGCGGGTCGCGGCGGACGGGAGTCTGGTGCCCCTCGCCGCGCAGGATCGCGGGCGGTGGGACACCACGGTGATCGCTGAGGGTGTCACGATTCTGCAGGCGGCGCTGGGGCAGGACCGGCTCGGGGAATTCCAGGCGCAGACGGCGATCGCGGCGTTGCACGCGGATGCGCGTCAAGCGTCCGAGACCGATTGGGTGCAGATCGTCGAGTGGTATGACGAATTGCTCCGGCTGACCGACAGTCCGGTGGTACGGCTCAATCGGGCGGTCGCCGTCGGCGAGGCGGACGGCGCTCGGGCCGGATTGGCGGCATTGGCCGGAGTGGATGAGTCGGTTCCGCGATATACGGCGGTGGCCGCTTACCTGCGCGAGCGCGACGGGGATCTGGTCGCGGCCGCGCGGCTCTACGCCGAGGCCGCGGTGAAAGCACCCAACCTCGCCGAGCGGGACCACCTGACCCGCCAGGCGGCGCGGCTCAACGCGGCTCGAGGTTCGCGGTGAACCAGGCGGTGAGCTCGCCGAACTCCGTGACCGGGGCGATCGCGTCGGCCTCGTCCCACAGGAAGTGGTAGAGGTCCCGCAGCGGCGCACCGGTGTCGCGCAGACCGTTCAGGACCGTGGCGGCGCGCAGCTGCCGTGCCAGATCGGCCGCGGAGTTGAGGCAGGTGAGGATGGTGCCGGCGTTGTTCGCGGCGCTCTGTGGTCCCTGCTGGATCGCGGCACTGGCCCGAACGAAGTCGATCCTGTCGATCGCGGCGTCGGTGAGGGTTTCGTCGCTGGTCAGGACGGCTTCGAACCCCGGAAGCAGGGTGAGCCGCCCGCCGCCCTCATTACGCAGGCGACGCTGCAGGTCAGCGGGTGAATCGGCGAGCAGGACCTTGCCTGTCCGGCCCGTGAGGAAGAAGTCCCGGTCGCCGTCGACGTTGCCGCCCCACAGCGTGAAGCCTTCACGTCCTCCGAAGACGAGCTTGACAGGGCGGACGTGGAGTTCGGCGAGAAGGTCGAGCACGCGGTACATCATTGCGCCGGCTCAGTCCCAGCCTTCCTGCGGGGTGGCGCACGTGCCGCGGAAGACGTACTGCGAGGGCCGCTTGCGCTGCTCGCTGGTCCAGTCAATGGGTGGCCGCCGCTGCTCCGCGGGCAGGTAGCCCAGGCGGTACACGGCCATCAGTTCGAGATCGTCCGGTACCCCGAGCAGGCGGACGATCTCGTCCCAGCGCCCGGGTACCTCCATCGGGAAGGAGATGAACTGGATGCCCATGCCGAGCTCGACGGTGGTGAGCCAGACGTTCTCCATCGCCGCGCCCATGCTGAACACGGAGTAGAAGGAGGACAACTCCCCCGGCCGGTACTCGGATCGGTCGAGCATCACGCCGAGCAGCAGTGGGGAGCCGGCAACGAGTTTGCGGTTCTCCTCGCCAAGGCTCTGCGGCACCCGCATGGCGTTCATGAGTTTCTGCCCGCGGGCGGTGAACACCTGACTGGTGAACGGGCGCAGGGGTGCGGGCAGACGGTCGAACAGCATCCCGTCGCGGCGGCGTTCCATCTCCTCCTTGCTGAATCGGAAGTACGGCTTGTACCGCTCGAAGAACGTGCCGTGGGCCATCGCCTCGGTCATGCTTTCCCCGCTGATCCGCGCGATGGCCTCGATCGCCGGGCGTTCCTCCACGATCACGAACCGCCACGGCTGGCTGTTCAGCTGCGAGGGTGCGCGTCCCGCGACCTCCATCAGAAGCCGCTGGTGCTCCTCGGAGACCGCGTCGGGCAGGAACGCGCCGTTGGTGGTCCGGCGACGGCGCACCGCATCAAGAAATTCCATCAGAGACCCCTCCAGGCCAGAACAAGGGCGGTGGCGAACACCGGCGCCGCCGAACCGGCGACGGCGGCGTGCCGGCGAAGGCGTCCACCGGCGTACGGCAGCGCGATGAGCGGACCGGCCGCCGGCAGCAGCGCGAGACCGGCGGCTCGGCGTTCGATCGCGCCGGCGGCGACCGCGGCAGTGGTCAGCGAGGCGGTCACGATGAACAGTGCGTGGTGGACCCAGCGGATGCGCCCGTTGTCGACCGCGCCCACGGCGACGGCCGTGCCGAAGGCGGCGTTGCTCACGTAGCTCACGGCTGCGGCGGTGACCAGGGGCGAGGTCCATCGGGTGCGCCGCCGGCGGTCGCTCATCGATGTTCTCCTTCGTGGGAGGTTCCTTCGTGAGTGAGCAGGACACGTTGCGCGAACATCGGCCTCACCTGCCATCCCTGCGGAACGACCGCTCGCAGCTCCGCGGGCCGGTAACTGCGGCGGATGGAGAGCAGCCCGTCCTGGTGGATGAAGGACCGGCGGGCGAACGGGAGTGTGGCCACAGCGTAAAGGCCATAACCCGCACGCGCCCGGGACAGATCGTTGTGGACGACCAGCTGACGCGACAGCGCCCGGCTGTCCGCCAGCAGAGCGGCCAGCGCCGCCGCGTCCAGGTGGTGCAGGAGGTGGTTCGAGATCACCAGGTCGTACCGGTCACCACGGGACACCAGGTCCGCACTCGACGCCTGCTCGAAGCGGACGCCGGCCGCCGGATGCCGGCGCACATGGCGGAGAGCGCGCTCGTCCGGATCGATGGCGGTTATCCGGAGCACGAGCCCGTCCCGGCCGGCCCATCCGGCGAGGGCCCGGGAGATGTCCCCGCCACCGAAGCCGATGTCCAGCAGCGTGGTGGGCCGGTCGGTGTCCAGGCGCGGCCGGATCCATTGCCGATAGATGCGCCGCCAGCCCGAGACGAGCCGGTTGACCGTACTGAACTGCTGGTAGGTGCGCTCCAGCCGCTCGGGGTCGCAACCGGGGTCGTCCATGAACTCGTTCGATACGGTGTCTCGCCGGGTCAGCCCTGCGCGGGTCATGGGGTTCCGCATACCCACAATGATCAATGGGTTAACCGAGCCGGCCACCTGTCGCATGCCGGACTCTCCCCCACCCGTTCGACCAGGGCGGAGCAGGATTTCTGCATGGCTGGAATGTCGCCAGTTGCCGAGCCGGCGATCGGCAGCCACGCGGGGGTTGCATCCGTGCCGTGAGGAGGAGGGTCACGTGATCGCCGCTGAGCTCAGCTTTGGGGAAACGGTGATGCCGATGACGAGCAGCGGAAGGCGCTGCGCGAGACATACGCACAACTGCTGGTCGCTCACCGGCTGAACCTGGATTCCTCGCGCACGATGTGGCGGGAGGTTCGAGGCCTGCGGGACGTGCTCGACGACATGCTGGAGTGTGGCAGGCGCCGGGATGCGAGAGGTGCCGAGGAGATGGTGGAGACGGCACGGGACGCGCGCCAGAACCTGGAGCGGGTGTTCCGCACCGAACTCGGATACGAGACCCTTCAGGACCGGAAGCCGTTGGGCGAACACGACAAGGTCAAGAGCGGATCGCGTACGCCATGACGTCGCGGATGAGGGTGCCGACCGCGCCCTCGGCCAGCGCGTAGAGGACGCGCCGGCCAGCGCGCCGGCGGCTGATCAGGCCGGCGGCGGTGAGGTGGCGCAGGTGGTGGGCCAGGGCTGTCGGGTGGGCCGGGACCACTTCGCCGATCGTGGCCGGTGTCGCCTCGCCGTCGCGCAGGACCACCAGGATGTGCAGCCGGTGTTCGTAGGCCATGCCGCGCAGGACCTCGACGGCCCGGTGCAGGTCCGCTGGGTCGATCATGACACGGCCTTGCGCAGCGCCCAGGACACGAGCAGAGCGAGCGTCGCCGACAGGGAGATGCTCGCGCCGGCGGCTACGTTCCACTGGGCGGAAACCGCCAGGCCGGCCAGGCCGCTCGCCACGGCCAGCAGCATCGCCAGGGTGGTGAGCAGCGGAAGCCGGTCGGTCCACAGTCTCGCCGCCGCGGCCGGGGCCACGATCAGCGACAGTGCCAGGATCGTGCCTACCGCGGGAACCACGGTCACCACGACGACCTGGATCGTCAGCAGCAGCACGACGTCCCAGGCACCGACCGCGAGGCCGGCGGCCCGGGCGCCCGCCGGGTCGAAGCCGGTGAACAGCAGCGGCCGGGCGCAGAGCAACAGGACCGCGCCGACGATCACCAGCACCCCGGCGGTGATCAGCAGGTCCTGGTCGCTGACCGTGAGGATCGAGCCGACCAGGAACGACGACAGGTCCCGGCTGAATCCACTCTGGGTGGCGATCAGGGCGGCGCCCAGCGCGAACCCGCCGGACAGCAGCACACCGGTGGCGGCCGCCGCGTTCTGGCCGCGGCGACGGGACAGCGCGGCCACGCCGAGGGCGATCACCGCGCCGGTGGCGATGCCGCCGAGCAGCAGGTTCACGCCGATGATCGAGGCGGCGACGACGCCGGGGAACGTGGCATGGGTCAGCGCCATGGTGAAGAACGAGAGGCGGCGCATGACGATGTGCACGCCGATCATCCCGGCGAGGGTGGCGACGAGGACGATCTCGATGGTTGCCCGGAATATCATGCTGCAACTCGGCGGAAGGGCATCAATATGACATAGAAGATGACGAGGAGTAGCACTACCGCCGACGCTGAGGTCAGGGCGATCTCGTAGCGCAGCGAGGCCGTCCAGCTCAGTAGCAGTCCGCAATACCCTGACAGGAACACCAGGGTGGCGCCGACCGCCGCCATCACCGCGAGCCGATCGGAGACCATTCGCGCGGCCGCCGCCGGCACGATCAGCAGCGCCACCACCAGGATCGTCCCGACCGCGCGGACACCGGCAACCACGACGAGGGCGAGCAGCACGTTCAGCCACAGATCGAGCCGGCCCACCCGGAACCCCGCCGCGGCGGCGCCTTCGGGATCGAACGCGCGGAACAGCAGCGCCCGGTGACTCACCGCCAGTGCCACCAGAATCACCACCGCGAGCACGGCCGTCTCCGCGAGCTGCCGCGACGTCACCGTCAGCAGGCGACCGAAAAGAAAAGACGTCAAATCCGATGTGTACGACGAACGGCGTGACACCAGCACGACACCGATCGAGAACATCGCGGTGAGCAGGACCGCCGTGGCAGCGTCGTCGGTGAGCCGGGCGCCGCGGGTCAGCAGGGTGAGCACCACCGCGGTGACCACGCCCGCGACCAGCGCGCCGGCGAACACCCCCTCCACCCCGGCCGCCGCGAACCCGATGACGACACCCGGGAAGACCGTGTGCGTCAGCGCGTCCGAGACGAACGACAGGCGGCGCACGAACACGAAGACGCTCACCGGGCCGCAGATCACCGCCAGCAGGGCGATCTCGGCCAGGGCACGACCCATGAAGGGTACGGAGAACGGCTCGATCACGGGTCCACCAGAACCAGCCGGCCGTCCGCCAGATCGAGGGCTCTGTGGGCGTACACAGGTCTCAGTGAACTGGCGGTGAGGGTCTCGCCTGGCGTGCCCACCGCGAATTGCCGGCCGTTGAGCAGGCAGATGAGGTCCGCGAGATCGCGGGCCACCGCGAGATCGTGCGTGCTGAGCACGAGTGCGGTGCCGGCGGCGGAGAGGTCGCGCAGGACGGTGACGATGGCGTCCTGGCTGACCGCGTCGACGCCGTTGAAGGGTTCGTCGAGCAGGAGCAGCTGGGGTTGCGCAACGATCGCACGGGCCAGCAGGACGCGCTGGCGCTGGCCGCCGGAGAGGGTGCCGAAGCGGTTGCGGGCCTTGTCGGTGAGGCCTACCTGGTCGAGTGCCTCTGCCACTGCTTGTCTGTCGGCTTTCCGGACGGGCCGCCACCAGCCGAGGCTTCGGTAGCGGCCCATCATGACGACCTGCTGGACGCTGACCGGGAAGTCGGGGTCGAGGTCGCCGGACTGCGGTACGTATCCGATGACGTCACGCGGGGGGATGATCGCGGTGCCGCCGAGGATCTCGGATTGGCCGAGCATCGACTTGATCAGGGTGGATTTGCCGGCGCCGTTGGGGCCGACGAGGGCGAGGCGCTGTCCCGCTTTTAAACGGATTTCTACGTCTATGAGTGCTTTTTTGCCCTGATAGCCGAGGCTGACCCCGGTGTACCGCAGTTCCATCGTCAGCCGGCCAGCGCCTCGACGATGACCTGGGTGTTGTGGCGCTCGGCGCCGAGGTAGGTGCCCTCGGGCGATCCGGGCTCGCCGAGGCTGTCGCCGAACAGGGCGTCCTCCCCCGCGACCACCTTCACGCCGGCCTGCTGGGCGATCGCCTCGGCGGTCTTCGGCGGCAGCGAGCTCTCCGCGAAGATGGCCTTGGTGCCGGTCTGCTTGATCTTCGCGATCAGGTCGTTCAGCTGCTTCGCGGAGAGTTCGGCGGAGGTGTCCATGCTGGGGATCACCGAGCCGACGAATTCCAGGTCGTAGCGGGCGATGTAGTAACCGAAGGCGTCGTGGTTGGTGACGAGCTTGCGGTTGGTGACGGCCTTGAAGGCGGCTTCGTTGTCGGCGTCGAGCTTGTCGAGTTCCGCGGTGTAGGCACTCACGTTGCCGGCGAACGTGCTCGCTTGCGCGGGGTCGGCCGTGGTCAGGGCCTTTTCGATGTTCTGCACCATGATTTTGGCGTTGCGGGGGTCGTGCCAGATGTGCGGGTCGTGCTCCTCTTCTCCCGCTTCTTCGGCGTGCTCCTCTTCGCCTTCCTCGTGTTCGTGGCCGCCTTCGCGGAGGGTGACGCCCTGACTGGAGTCGACGACCGTGCCGCTGAACCCGGCGGACTCGATGGTGCGGTCGAGCCACTCTTCGAGGCCGACGCCGTTCTTGACGACGAGTTTCGCCTTGGAGATCGCCTGGAGGTCGGCTGGGGTCGGCTCGTAGTCGTGCGGGTCCACGTTGGGCTTGATGATCTGGGTGACGTCGACGGCGTCGCCGCCGATGTTGCGCAGGAAGTCGGCTACTTCGGGGGTGGTGGCGACCACGGCGAGCTTCGGGGCGGCCGGGGTGGCGGCGGCGTCATTGCCGGGGTTGGCGGAGCAGCCGGTTATGGCGGTGGCGGCTACGGCTGCGGCGAGGCCGGCGAGCCAGGGGGTGCGCTTCATGAGTTTCGCTCCTGTCACTGAGGAGCGAAACGATAATCATTGCCAAAATTTATCGTCTAATCGCAAACTGACGATGTGTTGAGGGGGCGGCCGGTCGGTCGGCGGGGTGGGTGGCGGGCCAACTGACTGCCGGCGGGCTGCCGACGGGCCGACGGGCTGACTGCGGACGTGCGGCCTGGCGGCGAGCGAGCGGGCGGCAGGGCGGCAGGCGGGCGGGCAGGCGGGCTTTTGCGAGATCTTGGAAAGTCCGGGCTGGTCTCGGGTAACTCGACAAGAGCGCGAGCTGACGAGCACACCCCGCCTCCCGCGTCGGCGCCTCTCGTGTCGGCTTCGGGCGCGATCGGCGTGGCACCCGGCGCGAGCCGCGTGGCACACGGGCCACGAGCCGTAGCTGAGATAGGTCATCCGGCCCGATGACATTGCTGAGCTACAGAGAGGATTGGTGGTGAGCACCTCCCGCCCGGGGTCTGACCCACTGAGCTACTGACTTCGGGTCTTCGAGCCGATCTGTCGGCTT
>NZ_QLMJ01000014.1 GCF_003259845.1 Actinoplanes lutulentus | reverse complement strand
CGACTTGCATGTGTTAAGCACGCCGCCAGCGTTCGTCCTGAGCCAGGATCAAACTCTCCAACAAAATCTTTGGAAAAGCGTCCCGGCAACAAAAAGTTGCCAAAGGAATTTCCCTACCCATCCCAAAAGGACAGGCCGGGGTAATGCCATAAATGGCACTGGCTTATCAAGCACCCTGTTGAGTTCTCAAAGAACAACCGCACACCATCGAAAGAACCACCGTTTCGGCGGCCCGTTCCCCGGGGCACTCGTTCAACTTTACTCTCTCGTTTTCCGCCCCGTCAAATCCGCGTTTCGGCGAAATTAAGCGGTTCGAAACTCCGTTCGAGCAACCCGCAGAACATTACACGACGCTGGGCCGTGATCAAATCTGGGGTTTGGCAGGACGGCCGCTGCGCTGAGCCTCAACTTCGGCCCTGCTTGCTCGCCCGTTTCCCTGCCGGCTTGGAAAACTTTACCCGGTCCTCCCCGCACCTCCAAATCGGCCCCCTCCCCCATCCGTGAAGGGTGTGGCGCGCGAGGTCAGGGTCGATATCTGAGCAGAAATTGCATTCTCGGTACATCAACGATCACGCACCGTAGATCAATTCATGCGGGGAAGCTGGCCCAGACGTGTTTGCCGGCGCCAGCGCGGTACCAACCGACGTCGACGGCGAAGGTGCGGGCGAGCAACAGCCCGAGTCCGCCCTGACCGAGAGGGCGCTCCAGGTCGAACCGCGGCTCCCCGTCCGGGTCCTGATCCGACACGTCCACGATCAGGAGGTCGGTGACCCGTAAAAGGCGTACCGAAGCTGGAGGGCGACCGTGTCGCAAAGCGTTAGTGGCGAGCTCGGTCGCGACCACCGCGATTCGCTCGGCGACGTCATCTTCGTCGTCGTCGGCCGAAGGCCGGCCACCAGAACCTGCGGGACCAGCGGAAACTCCGACCAGACCCAGTTCACCGACAGCCCGGCGCAACTCCACCCGGAGGATCCGCAGCCCGTGATAGTCCTCGATCGTCCAGCTGCCCAGCTCGGCGGCACCTTCGGGAGGCACCGAGGCGGGCAGCGCGGTCATGCCGTCCATCTTGCCCGCTGCGCCAAAATTCGCACTGGTACGACCAGCTCATAAACAGACAGCAGCGCCGACCCGGAGATCCAGGTCGGCGCCACCATTCGAGAAACTCAGATCGTGTCGGCGGACAGCTGCCCGCGCAGCTTGGTCAGCGCCTTGGTGAGCAGTCGCGAGACGTGCATCTGGGAGATCCCGATCTCGTCGGCGATCTGCGACTGGGTGAGGTTGCCGTAGAAGCGGAGCGTCAGGATCTTCTGCTCACGCTCGTCGAGGGTCGCGAGCGCCGGGCCCAGGGAGACCCGGGTCTCGGCGATCTCGAACTCGTGGTCCTCGCCGCCGAGCGTGTCACCGAGCTCGGTGTTGCCGTCGGCGCTGATCGGGGTGGAGAGGCTGGTGGCGTTGTAGGCGCGGGCGCCTTCCAGTCCTTCCAGAACGTCTTCCTCGCTGATCCCCAGGTGCACCGCGATGTCCGGCACTGTCGGGGAACGGCCCAGCGAGTGGGTCAGGGTGCTGTTGGCCTCGGTGATCGCCAGGCGCAGTTCCTGCAGCCGGCGCGGCACCCGCACGGACCAGGTCCGGTCCCGGAAGTGCCGCTTGATCTCACCGATGATGGTGGGGATCGCGTAGCCGGCGAAGTCGACCCCACGCTCGGGGTCGAACTTGTCCACGGCCTTGATCAGGCCCACCATCGCGGTCTGGATCAGGTCGTCGGTGGGCTCGCCGCGGCCCGAGTAACGGTGCGCGAGGTGACGGGCGAGCGGCAGCCAGGCCTCAATCGCCTTGTCACGGAGCTGGGCGCGGGACGGGTGTCCGGCGGGAACGGCGGCGAAGGCACTGAGCAGTTCGGCCGCGCTGTCCACCGGGGCCTTGGCGCTGGCAGCGGTCGACGGCGCCACCGCCGTCTTCGTCTCGGTCACGGTCATGTCGTGGTCCTCCCTGGCCCTTCCGGAGAGCCGGCCCTCGTGAGGCCCGGTGTCGGTAAAGGCGGTCCATATCCATCAGACGGCGGGTTCTAAACGCCATCCGAGCGCACTTGGCCGTTCGGTTATGCAGACTCTAACTGACAGGCCGAGAGAAGACTAGCCGAAAGTATGAGTCATTTACCGCACGAAAAGGGTCTGAATCGGATATACGCCTGTTCGCCAGGGCTCAACCTTGATCAGTAGTACCCACCGAACGAGATCGCGGCCCTACTCCGCCGGGTGATTCCGCCGACCATGGCCCGGATCGCCAAAGGTCCGACATCGGTTCGAGAACAGGTCCATGTGGTGACGCTCCCCAGTGGCGCTACCGTGTAGCGGATGCCACCTTCAGCCGATCTCCCCGGGTTTCTGGACAGTGTTGCCCCGATCCTGGACCGCTGGGGCTACCTGGCCATCGGCGGCGTGATCGGCGTGGAGAGCTTCGGTGTCCCAGCCCCGGGCCAGACGATCATGGTGGCGGCATCCATCTACGCGGGCGCCGGCCGGATGAACATCTGGCTCGTCGCGATCATTTCGTTCGTCGCGGCCGTGGTCGGCGACAACATCGGTTACTGGATCGGCCTCCGCGGCGGGCGCAAGGCCGTGCACCGCTGGGGCAAATACATCTTCGTCACCCCGGAACGGCTTGAGCGCGCCGAACAGTTCTTCGCCCGGCGCGGCAACCGGATCATCGTGGTGGCCCGCTTCATCGACGGCCTCCGGCAGCTCAACGGCGTGATCGCCGGAATCACCAAGATGCCCTGGCGGGCGTTCCTTCTCTACAACGCGATCGGCGCGGCCCTCTGGGTCGGCTGGTGGTGCACGGTGGCACACCTCCTCGGCGTGCACATCGTCAAGATCATGGCGCACGCCCACAAGTACTCCTGGGCCGTCATCCTGGTTCTCGTTCTCGCGATCGGCGGATACGCCTTCTGGCACGTTCGCCACATCCGCAAGCGGCGCGCGCGACTCGCCGCCGGCTCCGTCGAGGAGAGCCAGGCCTAAAACCTTCTTGGGTACGCGTAAACGAGGGCAGTCCCCGCCGCCCACTGCGGGAACCGCCCTCGTTTCCTATCCCCCGAGCAAAGTTTTTCTTTTTACGTCCCCTGCGAGGGCGCGGTCGTCGGCGCCTGTCCGTCCGCCGGGGCCTGCCCGTTCTGCTGCTGCCCGTTCTGTTGCTGTCCGTTCTGCTGCTGTCCGGGAGCACCGCCAGCGGGCGCGGCCGGGACGGAAGCGCTGCTGTCCCCGCTCAGGGCAGCGGTCACACCGGCGCCGACACCGGCACCGCCGAGAGCGGCCGCCACAAGGGCCGCGACCAGGGCCAACTTCGGCTTCTTCTTGCCGCCGCGGGCGTCGCTGAGATCGGGAGCCCACGGCTCAGGCGCCGAGGTCGAAAGCCCACCGTGTGCTCCTGCTCCGGGGAACGAGGGGTCACCGTGTGCCGGTGGCGCGGTGGGTGGGGCGGGCATCGGCTGGGCCGGCATTGCCTGGGCCGGTACCGCTGGGATGAAGCCGGTCGGCGCCGCGGCGGGCATCTCCACTGGGGTGTTCGGCGCGTGGGTGCCCTGCTTCACCCAGGCGGTCGGTGCTGCCTGGGCCGGGGTTCGCCAGGTGGTGCTCGGTTCGGCGGCCTCCCGGGGCGCGTTCCACGCCGCGGTCGGTTGCTCGGCGGCCGCATTCCAGGGCTGGGGCTGCTCCGGGACGCCGCTCCAGGAGGGTGGGACCGAGTCGGGCACGGTTCCGTTCCACGGCTGAGCGGCAGGGCTTGACCAGGACTGCGAGGTGCTGCTGTTCCAGGATTCCGCCACCTCGTCGTTCCACGGCTGCGGGGCTGGGCTCTGCGGACGATTGTCGACGGCCGGGGTCCAGGAGAGGGAGGTGTTGTCGTTCCAGCCCGCTCCGGGATCAACGGCCTGCGAAGAGAAGGGCTGAGACGCGGCCGGCTGAGACGCCGTGGGCTGAGCTGAGGGGACGGGCGGGGACGCGGGCGGCCAAGCGCCGGGGGCAGTAGCGCCTTCGGCCGCCCACGAGTCCCGGCCGCTGCCGGGAACACCCGGGTTCGGGCGCTCCCAGGAAGCGTGCGCGCCGCCTGGATCCGCCGGGGGAGCAGGCCAGGCGGCGTGCGCGCCACCCGGCTCGCCGGAGGGTGCGGACGGGGACCAGTCGAGAGGTACCGAACTCGGGTCGGGCACCTCGGCCGGCCAGGTCGCCGGTTCGCCGTGCGGGTTGCGGGGATGAGCCGCGGACGTCTGGGGATTAGCCCCGGACGAGCGGGGATGAGCCCCGGACGGGCGGCCCGGTGCGTACGGATCGTGCTGGGTCATCGGAGCTCCTCGGTTGTGTGCGGCGCTACCGGGAGAAAGACTGACCAGCCGGGCTATGCGGATCCTGTGCGGTCGTTAGGCGCCGGATATCAGAGCTGACAAAGACCGGATATCAGAGCTGACGAAAGAGACGACATGCAGCGGTTCACCTTCGCGGGGCGTACCTGCGTGATCACCGGGGCGGCCGGTGGGATCGGCGGGGCGCTGGCGATCGAGCTGGCGAAACGGCGGGCGGCCCTGGCACTCGTCGATCGGGACGTCCAAGGTTTGGGGCGGGTCGCGGAACTCGCCCACGAGCTTGGGGCAGCGGACGTTTCAACGTACGAAATCGATCTGAGCGATGGGGGCGACCGGCGGGACCTGGCCGCGGCGGTCTTGGGCCGCCATGGCCGCGCCGATCTTTTGATCAACAACGCGGGGGTGACGCTGACCGGGACGTTCGAGCAGAACAGCCTGGAAGACGTCGAGTGGCTCCTGGAGATCAACCTGCATGCGGTGATCCGGACGACGAAGGCGTTCCTGCCGCAGTTGCTGGAGCGGCCGGGTTCGCACATCGTCAATGTCTCCAGCCTGTTCGGGCTGCTCGCGCCGCCGGGGCAGGTGGCGTACGCGACAAGCAAGTACGCGGTCCGCGGCTTCACCGAAGCACTCCGGCACGAGCTGGAACCGCGCGACGTCGGGGTGACCGTGGTGCATCCCGGCGGGATCCGCACCCAGATCGCGGCGAACGCCCGGGTCAGCGGCCTGGATCCGGAGGGTGAGCAGGCAGCGCAGGCTCGCCGGTTCGCGGAGGCGGCGCTCACCATGCCGCCGGAGGAGGCCGCCCGGCAGATCGTGGCGGCCATCCAGTCCCGCCGGCCACGCCTGGTGATCACCCGGGAGGCGCGGGCCGGTGACTGGCTGGCCCGGATCGCGCCCGCGCGGTACTGGAAAGTCAGTGAGCTCGTCGCACGCCGGTTTCAGTAGAGAACCGGGCGAAATGCGGTCTTGATGATCCACCCACCGTGGTGAAGTCGCCGCCCGCGTCGATGGCGTTCGCTCGTTCGTCGACGCCGAGGACACGCACCCCGATGACACCGTTCGCCTGTGGCGCCCAGTCGGTCAGCTTGCCCGATCCGGTGATCGCGGCGAGCTTGATCCGCGGTTCGGCGCCGTCCAGGCAGGTGCCGCGAGGCCCGTTGCGCGGGGTGAGGCAGGCCTTGTCGAAATGGCCGCCAACATAGGTCACGCCCTTGTGCCTGGTGATCGCCACGGCGTCGCCGTCGAAGACGCGCTGCCAGCGCAGCGAGCCGTCGAGGGTGTACGCGACCGCCCGCCCACCCTGCCCGCCGGTCGCCACGTAGACCCCGCCGCTGTCCACCGCGAGCGCGTTCACCTCGGCGGTCACCTTCGGCCGGAAATACCGGTCCAGAGTTCCGTTGCTGCTGCTGACCGCGGCCAGCCGCAGCGTGCTGCTCACGTCGTTGACCTTGTGGAACGCTCCGCCGAGGAAGACCTGCTGGCCACTGACGGCGAGGGTGTGCACGCGGTCGTCGGCCTTCGCCGCCCAGCGCGGGTCGACCCGGCCGGTCTTCAGGTCGAACGCGGCGAGGTTCCGGCGCGGCTCGCCGTCGACCGAGGAGAAGCTGCCGCCGAGATAGAGGCGCCCGTGACCGGTGGTCAGCGTGTACGGAGTCCCGTCGACCTCGTGGCTGAACGGCGCCAGGGTGCCGCTGACCCCGCTGAAGTGGGCGATCGCGTCCCGTTTGACCCCGGCGACCCGGTGGAAGTCGCCGGCGGCGAACACCCCGTCGGCGGTGGTGGCGAGCGCGTGCACCACGCCGTCGGTGTCCGGCGCCCACTTCATCAGCTTGCCGGTACGCGAGTCGAAAGCCGCCAGCCGCTGCCGTGGATAGGTGCGCCCCTCCCACGTCGCCTTCGTGAACGAGCCTCCGACATAGACCGTGTCACCCCGGTACGCGACCGCGTGGACCGTACCGTTGAAAGTAGGTGCCGGGCGGGCGATGTCGGCCGGGGGCGGGGCCGGAGTCAGCGCGAGGAACAGAGCAGCAAGAAAACGCACATTGCTCTAACCATCTCGACTGGGGGAAAGTCGCGCCGTTCCCGCCGGATCGAGATCCTCGGCATATAAAGGCTCTTTTCGCAGGCCCAGCATCTCCAGCCATTCGACGAGCTGCCGGTGAATCGCGTCCGGCCCGTCCAGCTCACGGGCGATCGGCCAGCCGGCCGGGTGCACCAGCACCGCGTCGGTCTGCCATCCGCCGAGGCCGCCGTGCGAACCGACCAGCTCCTCGAACGCCGCCACCTCGTGCGTGACCGGGTCCACCGAGCTGATCACCACGAGGTCGCCGAGGTGCACCGAGCTCTGATGCCGCAGCAGGTCGTGGCAGGCCGCCGGGCCGTACGGCAGCAGCGGGTCGGCCCCGGTGATCATCCCGTCGCGCAGGCGGTGTGAGCCGTCCGTTCCGTACGCGACCGGCCCCTCGTCGGTCTGCGCCACGACCAGGCCGACGCCCGGGTGCGCCGCCAGCCCGTCGACCAGCCGTGGGTACGCGTGATCGATCGCCGCCCGGTTGAGCCGGTGCGGGACCTTCGTCAGGTAGATCAGCGACAGGTTGCCGGAGGAGACCACGAGCAGCGGCGCGGACGGCGTCGGCGTGCTCTCCGGCTCGACCTTGCCCTCCTCCTCGGCCGGCATCTGCGGGCCGGCCGCTTCGTCGGCCCCGGCCAGCCGGTCGACCACTTCGTCGAGCGTTTCGCCGTACCGCTGGCGGAACGTGGCGCCCTGGCTCTGCCCGTGATCGGAGAGAACCACCAGGTGATAGTGGCGGGCCGCCTCCGGTGCGAGGCGTTCCAGCACGCCGAGCATCCGGTCCAGGCTCTCCAGCTGGCGCATCGACTCTGGGCGGGCCGGTCCGGCGTGGTGCGCCACCTCGTCGTAATCGACCAGGTCGCAGTAGATCGCCGGCACACCGCGGGCCATCTGCTCGGCCATCAGGGAGACGTTGACGTCGCGCAGCAGCATCGACGCCGGCCGCAGGGCGAGGAACGCGCCGGACCGGCTGACCCGGGGCTGAAGGTTGCGTCGCCGCTGCAAGCGGGCCTGGTGCAGCTCGGTGAAGACCTCGGCCACACCGAGCACGAGCGCGCGAGTGAAGCCGTACGGGGACGCCATGAACGCGGCCCAGCCCCGAGCGGACCGGCCGGGCAGTGCCGCGTGGCTGACCGTCAGCAGGTTCGTCGCCGCGTCGCCGCTGAACGCGTTGCTGATGCTCACCCCGCCGTCGCGGAGCAGGCCACGGCCGTCGCTGAGCCGTTTCTCGATGATCGCCGCGTCACGCGGGCGGTTGGAGACCATCAGCTTGCCGGTCTCCTTCTCGAACCAGCGGAAGCCGGGGATCTGCCGGGTCGCGCCGTGCAGGATGCCGGCCTGCGAAGCCGGGGTGGTCGACGGCAGGCCGGTGTGCCAGCCGCGCATCGAGTGGCTGCCGGTCCGCAGCCAGTGCCCGAGGGTGGGCAGATTGCCGGCCCGGACCGCCCAGCGCAGCACCGGCTCGGCGACACCGTCCAGCTGCACGATCAGCAGGCCCGGCTCGGCGCCCGGCCGCGGGCGGCGGAAAGTGATCAGTGGTCCACCGGACCGGCGCGCGGCGCGGCGGCGAACGCCGCGCATCAGCCGGCGCGCTTCCCGGACGAACGTGTCGTCGCTGCCGCTGTCCGCCATCCAGTCCAGCAGGGCGGCCACCACGACCGCCAGGATCGCGGCGGCGACCAGCGTCGGGAAACCGCTGATCTGCTCGGCCGGATCCAGTTCGAGGGCGATCACCATGACCGCGACCTGCGCGACCACGCCTAGCAGCATCGCGCCCCAGCCGCCCAGCGCGGTGATGCCGAGCAGCAGCAGCGGGCGCAGCACCGCGCCGACCACGGCGACCATCACCACCAGGCCGAGGATGTCGAGCAGGTCGGTGCTCGCCACACCCGGCATCAGCCAGAGGGTGAGCGTGAGCACCACGAACGTGGTCACCGCGCTGCGCAGAACGGCACGCATCCGCTTGAGGACGCGTCGCCAGGCGATCAGGTCGCGCACCTCGGTGCGCCAGCCTCGGGCGTACGGGTCCGGGTCGGTATGCCGGCTCAGTGCCACGGCTTTGACGATCGCACAGCGACGCTTTCCTGACCTGCTGACGTCACGAAGGACACGTTCGTGATCGTCCTACTCCTTTCGAGGGAATAAGGGGCGGCTGACCGCGGGTGGCGGCTAGGTTCGGGCCGATGCGCGGTCGCCCGGCGTTCCTTGTTGTCCTGCTCCTTTTACTCACGTCCTGCACGGATGATCCAGAGCCGTCGCCGTCACCCACCCCCGGTACTCAGGTCGTGGCCGGCTATTTCACCGAGTGGGGTGTCTACGGTCGCGGATTCCGGGTCAAGAACCTCCAGGACAGCGGCTCGGCCGGTCGTCTCACCCATCTGAAGTACGCGTTCGGCAAGGTCGACGGCGGCAAGTGCTCGGTCGGTGATCAGTGGGCCGCGTACCGCAAGCCGATCACGGCGGCGGACAGTGTGGACGGCGTCGCCGACGCGCCGGCGGACGTGCTCAAGGGCAGCTTCGGCCAGCTGCGCAAACTCAAGGCCACCCACCCGGATCTGAAGGTGCTCTGGTCGTTCGGCGGCTGGAGCGGATCGGCCGGTTTCACCGCGGCGGCCCGCGACCCGGAGGCCTTCGCCGAGTCCTGCCGCGCCCTGCTCCGCGACCCGCGCTGGGCCGGGCTCTTCGACGGCATCGACGTCGACTGGGAGTACCCGAACGCGTGCGGGGTCGTCTGCGACACCAGCGGTCCGAGTGCGCTCACCGCCACGCTCGCCGCGCTTCGCGCGTCTTTCGGCGCCTCCGCCTTGATCACCGCCGCGGTGCCCGGCGACGTCGGAAAGCTGCGGGTCACCGATTACGCAAGCGCCTCACGGTACGCGGATTGGCTCGGAGCGATGACGTACGACTACTTCGGCGCGAGTTCCGGGTCGAAGGATCTGCGGACGGCGGCGCATTCGGCGCTTACTCCGTACCCGGGAATCCCGCGCACGGCGGCGACCACCGAGGCGACCGTGACCGAGCTGATCGCCCTCGGGGTGCCGGCGGCGAAACTGCTGATCGGCGTCGGTTTCTACGGCCGCGGCTGGACCGGGGTGGACGCCGCCGAACCGGGTGCCACGGCCACCGGCCCGGCGCCTGGCAAGTACGGCAAAGGCATCGAGGACTACCACGTGCTGGCGGACCGCTGCCCGCCGACCGGGACAGCGGGCGGCCAGGCGTACGCCCGATGCGGTGCGCAGTGGTGGTCCTACGACACCCCGGAGACGATCGCCTCGAAGGTGGACTTCGCCCAGCAGCAAGGTCTCGGCGGGTTGTTCGCCTGGGAGCTGTCCGGCGACACACCGGACGCCGCGCTGGTGAAAGCGCTCAGCCGATCCTGACCCACACGTTGTCGAGGACGCCGTTGAACTGATCGTTGTCGCGGTACGCGCCCTTCGCCCCGATGCTCAGCGGGCGGTCGTTGCTGACCGACAGGGTCGCGGGGACCGTGGTCCAGCCGTGCCGCACGTCGTCGACGTAGATCTCCAGCTGGTCGCCGGTGCGTTCGCAGCGCAGCCTGTGCCACAGGCCGTCCGCCGTGCCGACGGCGCTGCGGGCGATCCGGATCGTCGGCCGGCTCACGTCCACCAGCACGCAGCTGGGATGGCCGCCCGTCCCGTCGATCTGGAGTTTGTACTGGCTGTTGGCCCGCGAGTAACCCTTCTGCAGGACGTTCTGCCCGGGGCTGGTCTGCCCGGGCGCGAGCAGGACGTCGGCGCCGAACGAGATGTCCCGGGTTCCCGGGTTCAGGTCGGCCGAGGTGGTGCTCTGCAGTGCCACGTGCGGGCAGACGGGGCTGGTGCACTTGCCGGGGAAGGCCAGGGCGGTGCCGGGGCCGTGCACGACCGGGCGTACCTGGCCGCCGCCGACGGAGAGCACGCGCAGATTGTGGCCGTTGCCCGACTCATCGACGATCGACGAGGGCAGCCCGTTGAAGTCGTACCGGGCGATGGTCACCGGGATCGGCTCTATCGGCTGGTCAGGTGCCGGGGAACTGGCGACGGCCGGCTCCGGAACGGCGACGGTCACGATGACCAGCAGTGCGGCGGACAAGCATGATCGCATAACCGGATTATCGGATGTGCCCTTTTAGCCGCACCCGAAAATTCGGCAAGTCAGCTGGAGAGGTGAGCCTCGGCCTCGATCTCGATTCTCACATAGTCGAAGCCGGTCGTTCCGGAGACGTGCACCCGGTCGCCGTCGAGGACGGCTCGGGCATATCCGAATCGCTCCTCGTACTCCGAGCCGCTGAAGATGGCACGTCGCTGCGTCATGAGCCTGAGCCTAGTGACGTCACTCGTCCTTGCGGCCGAACAGCTTCCAGCTTCGTTTCTTCTTCTCGACGACCGGTTCGGCCGCGCCGTTCAGGATGTCCAGCCGGGTCTTGGCGACCGGGTTGCCCGGTTCGATCCGCAGCGAGGTCGCCAGCGCCTGGCGGGCCTGATCCACATGGCCCAGCGCGGCCAGGGCCATCCCGTGAGTGAAGTAGTAGTGAGCCTCGTTCGGGTCCAGGCTGATCGCGGTGCGGGCGGCCTGTTCCGCGTCGGCGGTCTGCCGGTCGGCGGCGAGCAGGGCCCAGGCCACCCGGTCGTGCCAGAGCGGGTTCTTCGGTTCCACGACGATCGCCCGGTACGCCATCGACAGCGCCTCGTCATGGCGTCCGAGCAGGGTGAGCGCGCGGCTCGCGATGGCCAGCGGGCGCGGATCCTCGGGTGCCAGCTCGATGGCCTTGTTCGCGGCGTCGAGAGCGGTGTCCATCTGGTCGAGGGCCAGCCGGACCCGGCCCATCAGGATCCAGCCGGACACCGACGTGGGGTTGGCGGCCAGGATCGGTTCGAGCTGGGCGGCGGCCTGCTCCGGCTGCATCTGTTCGAAGAGCGCGGCGGCACGGGCAACACCCATGTCGGCCGGGTCGGCGAAGGCACGCGCCGGGGCGTCTGGAGCCGGGACGCCGAGGGAAGGCGAGGTCCGGGCCAGCTCGGTCATCGGGTCGCTCCGGGGCCGGAGTAGCTGGGGGTCACGCGGTCTTCTTCGGCAACCGCGGGCCTTTTCTGAGACAAAAGGCCCTTAGTGCGTACGGCGGCGCCGGAAGATGACCAGCAGGCAGGCGACGGCGGCAGCCGGCGCCGCCAGGAAGGCGGCAAGCCGCCAAGCGGGATCCGCCGCGTCGGTGATCGCGAGGCCCACCGTGGCCGCGGCGCAGACGCCGACGATCAGCCAGAGCGAGTTGGTGGAGAGGCCGCGGCCGTCCTCGCCCGGCCGGTCTGCCGGAGCGGTCAGCAGGCGGACGCCGAACCCGGTGGCGGCGGCCGTGCCGAGCAGCGCGGAGAGCCAGCCGGTCGGCGCCACGATCGCGAAGAGCAGCAGCGCGACGGCAACGCCGGCGGCGATCACCGCGACCCGCTGCCGGCCGGACGTGAGCAGGTTGCGCAGATAACTACGCAGCGCGGGGTCGAGCCGGGCGACGAAAAGACCTGCGTACGCGGCCGGCGCGAGCGCCGCGGCGGCCGCGATCACCCGCGCGGAACCGGGCGAGGCGGAGGCGAAACGCCAGCCCAGGTACGCGAGAAGCGTCAGCAGAATCGCCGTGTAGACCAGGAACTGGCGCAACGCGACGTCCAGCAGGAACCGGCTCGCCTGCTGTCCCGGATCCGCCCGCAACGCCCCGACCAGGCCGGATGCGCCTCGGGCAAGGCGGCCCAGCGCGAACGGGTGGTGGTGGACCACGTCGAGCGCGGCCAGCTCGTGCTGGGCGACCGCGTTGTCCGGGTCGAGGGCGAGCGCGTCGCGCAGCGCCTGCCGAGCACGGTCCCGCAGGTCGAGCTGTTTCATCACCATGGCGTACGTGATCCGGAAGTCGGCCTCGTCCGGTCCGAGCCGCACCGCTTCGCGCGCCGCGTGCTCGGCCTCCACCGAATGCCGGCCCTCTTCCAGGAAGGCCCAGGCCAGCCGGTTGTGCCGGTACGGATTCTCCGGCTGGCGCAGCACCGCTTCGCGCGCCGTGGCGATCGCCTCGTCGTGCCGGTCCAGTGCGGTGAGCACCCGGCTGAGCGCGGCGAGCGCGTCCGCCCACTCAGGGGCGTTGCGCACCGCGCGCCGGGCCACCTCTTCGGCGAGCTCGGGATTCTTGAGCGCGAGCTGCGCGTGGGTCATCAGGATCAGCGCGGTGACATCGTCCGGTTCCGACGCGAGCACCGGGCCCAGCAACTCCGCGGCGGCGCGAGGCTCACCGCGGACCAGCTGGATCCGGGCCATCTCGACGGAACGGGTCACGCGACGCCCTCCTAGCGGACTTCGATCACACCCTCGGCGATCAACCAGATGCCGAAGATAGCGAAGAGCGCGGCAGCGCCATATTTGATCACCTTCTCCGGAAGGTGCTTGCCGAGGTAGCGGCCGACCAGGATGGCAAGGGCGTCAGCGGCGACCATGCCGACCGTCGAGCCGACCCAGACGCCGAACCAGCCGTGCTGGGTGGCGAGCGTGATGGTGGCGAGCATGGTCTTGTCACCGAGCTCAGCCAGGAAGAACGCTCCACCGACGGCCCAGATCGCCGAGCCGGTGGAGCGTTCCGCCTTGGTCTTCTCGTCGTCGGTGAGCTTGTCACCGCGCAGCGTCCACGCGCCGAAAGCGAGGAACGCGATGCCGGCGACCAGCGAGATCCAGCCGGTCGGGAGGGCTGCGCCGAGGCCGTAACCGATGCCGACGGAGACGAGGTGCACGACGGCGGTCGCCACCGTGATGCCGATCAGGACCGGCATTGTCTTGAATCGGGTGGCGAACGTCATCGCCATGAGCTGCGACTTGTCGCCCAGCTCGGCCACGAAGATCACGGCGAAGCTGACGCCGAGCGCGACGAGAAAACCATCCACAGGAAACTCCCGGTATCTGGCGACCGGGGAAAGGGCGACGGGCGACCTCGACCCGGCCGCTCTTAATGAAACGGCCTGGCCGAAGGTCTCGCTCGCCTTTCAAGAGAAAGGCCGCGCGGCCGGACGCCGGAGCGTCAGTATGTCGACCGCGTCATTGGGAGCTACTCCCCTTCGCGGGGTCGAGCATAGCTCACCTGGTGATCAGGTCCTGCAGACGAAGGCGGTCATAGTTCTTTGTCACGTTCCTCCCCAGGGCCGCATTCGGTGTCGGCAGCGCGACCGGCACACATTCCTTGTCGGAGCGGTCGGCCTTCAGCCGCTTCGGGAGCGCACCCGTCGCCAGGTAGTCCGCGATCGTGTCGTCGATGCACCGGTTACCGAAGAGCGACCCGGCGTGCGTGGTCCCGCCGACCCCTTCGATCAGCGCGGACGTCGGGAACCGGCGTCGTGCTTCGAGAGCGCCGGAGAACGGCGTGGCCGCGTCCAGGGTCTCGCTCAGCATCAGCAACGGCGGCGACTTCGCGCCGTTCACCTTCACCGGGTGGCCGGCCTTCGCGGGCCAGTGCCGGCACGGGGCGTTGTACCAGGCGTTGCCCCAGGTCTCGAACGGCGCCTTCTTGTGCACCCGCCAGTTGTCCTTCTTCCAGCGGCGCCAGTCGGACGGCCACTTGTTGTCGGTGCACTGGACGGCCAGGTAGATCGCGTAACTGTTGTCCGCGCCGGCGTCCTGCGGGTTCTTCTCGTCGTAGAGCCGCTTCAGCGCCGCCGAGTCCTTCTTGGTCACCCACGCGGAGAACGCCTGCGCGGTCGCCTCCCAGCCGAAGACGTAATAACCCGCCTGGAGGAAGACGTCGGTGAACTCGGCCGGGCCGATCAGCCCACCGGCCGGTTTCTTGGCCAGGTCGTCGAGCTGCTTGTAGTACAGCTTCTCCACGGCCTTCGCGGTCTTGCCCAGGTGGTAGATCGCGTCGTACTTGGCGAGCCAGGCGAAGTACACCTTGATCGCTTTGTCGAAGGCGATGTCCTGGTCGAGGTTCGAGTCGTACCAGACCCGGGTCGGGTCGACGACGCCGTCGAGGACCATCCGGCGTACCCGCTCCGGGAACTTGGTCGCGTAGACCTGGCCCAGGTAGGTGCCGTACGAGAAGCCGTAGAAGTTGATCTTTTCGACGGCCAGGGCGGCCCGGATCGCGTCGATGTCGCGTACCG
The DNA here is from genome assembly GCF_003259845.1 of Actinoplanes lutulentus. Lineage (GTDB taxonomy): Bacteria > Actinomycetota > Actinomycetes > Mycobacteriales > Micromonosporaceae > Actinoplanes > Actinoplanes lutulentus. The sequence goes on along the minus strand of NZ_QLMJ01000014.1, from coordinate 267,532 downwards.
CGTCCTCGGTGCGCATGTGGTTCAGCAGCTCACCGCCGGACTTGGCGCAGGCCTTCGCGTACGCCGTGGTCTTGGCATGCCAGGCCTTCTCGATCTCCTTCGTCGACGGCACGTACGCCGGGCGGTTGTACCCCGCGTAGTCACTGACACAGGTCAGCTTCGGCGTGCTGGCGCCGACCCCACGCGGGTCGAAGCCGATCCAGTCGTACGCGGACCCGGCGCCCTTCGGCACGTGCGCGCCCAGCGTGGCCATGCCCTGCCCGGCACCGCCCGGTCCACCCGGGTTGACCAGCATGACGCCCTGGTACTTGTCCTCCGGAACGGTGTGCTTGATCCGGGAGACGGCCAGCTGGATCTTGGTGCCGGCCGGCTTGTCGTGGTCCATCGGCACGGCGAGCATCGCGCACTCGGCAGCCTGTGCCTTCAACGCCGCTTCGGTGCAGGGGCCCCAGGTGATCGCCGCCGCGTTGCGCCCGCCGCCGATCGTCCCGGCTTGTGCCCCCGTCACCATGGCGCCGGTGGCGCAGAGCGCGACCGTGGTGGCGGCCGCCCAGAATCTTCTCATGTTTGCCCCTTGTGTCCGATTCACCCCATATGGTGTGGGGTGAATCGGACATCGGGTGGGAGTCCACGCCGGGCGGTCGCGTCTTTATGCCTTTTTCGACCGCGCCTGAATCACCAGGGGACGCGCCTGGATCACCAGGGCCAGCGCTCCCAGCGCCGCCACCACTCCGCCGTAACCCAGCGCCGTCTCGTGCAGCCCGACCCGTCCGGCCACCACGCCGGCGACCACCGCGGGCAGGCTGAACGCGGCGTACGAGATCACCAGCGCCACCGCCATCAGCTCACCGCGCTCGTGCGGCGCGGCGATCCGGGCCAGGGTGCCGAACGCCGCGAGCGACGCCGCACCGAATCCGATGCCGGACAGGACCGTGCCGGCCACCGCCAGCCGGAGATCCCCGACGACCATGCCGCCGACAGCTGTCACCCCGCCCACCGCCAGGCCGGTGCCGGCGATCGTCAGCACCCGCGCGGTCGGCACGGCACGCAGCAGGAACGACGTCACCGCGCCGGCGCCGCAGAGCAGCGTCACCACCAGGCCACCGACCAGGTGGTCGTGCAGCCCGAACGTGTCGGCGGCCACCGAGGGACCGAGCGACAGATAGAGACCGCCGAGCGCCCAGCTCGCCACGATGATCGGGACGAGCGCCAGCAGGTCGGCCCGCAGCCGGGCCGGAACACCAAGCTTGGGTACGAGAGACCCGACACCGCCCGGCCGACCGGCGGCCGTCTCCGGGAGCAGGGCGACGGCGACACCGGCCGCGATCATTCCGGCCAGTAGTAACGCGTAGACCAGGTGGGTCGGGAAGGGCGCGTACTCCACCAGGACACCGGAGCCGAGCGCGCCGACGCCGAGGCCGGCAACCGGGGCGATGCCGCTGACCAGGCCGGCTCGGCCGGGAGCGTGCCGCGGGTTCAGGTCGATGAGCGTGGCGCCGAGAGTGCTCAGCGCCGCGCCGGTCGCCACACCCTGCACGATCCGGGCCGCGATCAGCGTGGTGACGTCACCGGCCAGCACGAACAGGAGCAGAGCGACCGCTTCCAGCACGACCGCACCGGCCAGCACCGGACGGCGGCCGACGTGGTCGGAGAGCGCGCCGAGCATCAGTAGCGCAAGGATCAGGGCCGCGACGTAGACCGCGAAGATCACCGTGAGCGTCGCCGCGGAGAAGCCCCAGAGGTGCTGGTAAACGACGTACAGCGGGGACGGCACGGCGGCCGCCGCCGCGAAGGTCACCAGGATGGCGGCGACCGCGGCAAAGGCGGCGGGTCGTTGCCTGATTTCGGGTTTCGCTTCGGTTAGCAGACTCACGGGTCCCCCAGTTGAACAGACAGGTCTGTCTAGCGACTTCCTGAGACTAGACAGACCTGTCTGTTATCGTCAAACCATGTCCGTCACATCACCTCGCAGGTCGGCACGCGATCGCCTGCTGGACGCCGCCGACGAACTCTTTTATGCCGAGGGTGTGCACGTCGTCGGCATCGACCGCGTGATCGAGCGCGCCGGCGTGGCCAAGGCCTCCCTCTACAGCACGTTCGGCAGCAAGGACGAGCTGGTCAGGGCCTACCTCCAGCGCCGGCACGAGGCGCGCCGCGTCCGGATCACGACGGGCCTGGAGCGTTTCGGCAATCCGCGTGACCGGCTGCTCGGCGTCTTCGACCTGCTCGCCGAGACCGCCGCGCGGCCGGGATATCGGGGGTGCGCGTTCTACAACGCCAGCGCCGAGTCCGACCCGTCCGGCGTCGTCCAGGAGGAAGCGGACACGACCCGGGCCTGGACCAGGGCGCTCTTCGTCGACCTGGCCCGGGACGCGGGCGCCCGGGATCCGGAGGCGCTCGCCGCGCAGCTGGTCATCCTTTACGACGGCTCGAACGCCGGAGCGCGGCTCGACGGAGGACCCCAGGCGGCGGCACTGGCACGCCAGATGGCAGCGGTCCTCCTGGACAGCTGACCACTTGACTACTGATTTCAGCTCCACTCGAACGCGCGCGCCCGAAATTTCCCCCTCCGGCCGGATGGCCTGTCACCATGCGAAACATGGACGAGTTCTGGCTCCACCCACGGCTGGGGACGGCAACTCGGGACGGCCAGGCCCCGTGGCACTACCTGGTCGCCCTCCAGCACGCGGTGCAGACCCTCGACGCGGATCCGAGCTGGCAGCAGTGGTGGCAGGTCTCCGGTCTGGACGGCTGCGAGCTCGGCATCGTCACCGAGGGCCGGCTCGACCACCTGCGGCCCAGTGCCGACATCCGCCGGGTCGACGACCTGCTGCGGGCGAACTTCACCTGTGAGCTGCCACCGGCCGGCGCCGGCCCGGAGGAACTGGCCCGCCGCGCCACCACCGAGATCCGGACGATGTTCGCGGTGATCCGGGAGGCGATGGCGCTGCCCGATCTGCCGCCGACCCCGGAGCCGTCGGCGACACCGGCGAACCCGGACGACGTGCCGATCACCGCGAAGTCGCTGCCCAGCATCCCGCGCGAGCTGGAGCACCAGGGTTATCTGACACTTACCCAGGTCCAGGACTTCTTCGGTTAGCCGCCCGTTCGGGGCGATGAACGCCGGGATCCCGTTGCTGAGGGATCCGGATCTCCGGAGCCTTTTCCTTTTCTGGGGTCACCACCACCGCGGTTCCGCCCAGGCCGATCCCCGCGTAACGGACCGGCCATCGCCACCTGATCACTGCCGCGTGCACGAGCCCCAGCAGGACACACCCCGCGATCGCCGCCGGCACCGCCCGGACCAGTGGATAGCCGGCCGGCAACCCGAGGATCTGCGGCAGATCGCGAAACGCCAGGTAAACGAGGCTCCCAAGGGACACAGTGGACAGAAGGGGCGAAATAAAACGAGTCCAGGCGCCCTCGTCACCCGGCACCCGGTTCAGGTGCAGCAGCGCTGCCAGTGACGTCGCGAGCAGCAGGAGCAGGATGCTGAGCGCGCCGCCGAGGATCATCCAGCGCGCGGTCACCGGCCCCGGATCGGCGCCGGCAACGTAAGCGCCGGCCAGCGCGGCCCCCGCGATCAGCGACTGGGTCAGCGAGGCGGCTCGCGGCGCACCGGTACGCCGACCGGTGCCGGCCAGCACACCGGGCAGCACGCCGTCCCGGCCCATCGCGTACAGATAACGCGCCATGGCGTGATGCAGCGCCAGCACGCCGGCCAGCACGCTGGTGATCAGGATCAGCCGGCCCAGCGTCACGGCCCACGGCAGCAGCCGCTCGTCGGCCAGGTCGAAGAGCAGCTCAGCGCCGCGGGCGTCGGCCACCGCGCTGATCCGGGACGGTCCGGCCGCCACGATCATCGTCCAGGAGAGGCCGCCGAGCAGCAGCGCGACGAGCACCACGGACCCGTACCCGCCCAAGCCGGCGCTGCGCTTCGGCCGCAGCGACTCCTCGGCGTAGTTGCCGGTGCTCTCGAATCCCGCGAACGCCAGCACACCGGCCGCGAGCAGCAGCCCGAGCACCGGGCGGTCGATCAGACCGGGGTCGTCGACGCGGATCGAGTCCAGGGTGATCCGCCCGCCGAACGGCTGGAGCAGGTTGCTCGCGCCCATCCCGACGAGAACCGCGGCCTCGGCGACCGCGAGCAGGCCGATCACACCGGCGGCGACCTCGATGCGCATGGTGCCGAATAGCGCCACCAGCGCCCAGCACCCGGCCGCCCCGGCCCACCACGGAACGGTCACACCGGTCCAGCTCTGCGCCAGCGGCGTGGCGGCGGCGCCGGCCAGCGCGTACAGACCGAACTGGATCGCCTGGTATCCGGTCACCGCGAGCCAGGCGGTGGTCAGGCCCGCGGGGCGGCCCAGACCGCGAGCGACCTGTGTGTACGCGGCACCGGCGCTCGGCGATCGGCGGGCCATCGCCGCGTACCCGCCGCAGAAGAGCAGCAGCACCACGGCGAGCGCGACGAAGGAGAGAGGTACGAGCGGGCCGGAGCCCGCCGCGAGGGCGACCGGGACCAGAGTGATCAGGGTGACCGCCGGCGCCGCGGCGGCCAGTCCGAAGAAGGAGACGGAGGCCGCGCCGATGCGACCGGAGGCCAGCGCGTACGGCGGATCATCCTCAGGCGTGCCCACGGCTTCCATTCAGTCGCACCAGCCCCACCTACGCAACTGGGGGTAGCCGTTCACTGACCGTTCGTGACCAGGTTGGCACGTGAATCGCAACTTTTCCTCAGGTGGGCATCGCCGTCGCCGACTGCAACCACGTGCTAGCGACAGAGCAACTGACGGAGTTCCTCACCGTCGTGGCGGATCGGCCGGACGAGGCCGCGGCGCAGCACGCCGCCGTGGAGTGCGCGGTTCGCGCACTCGGTGCCGACCTCGCGGTTCTGATGGTCGACGGGGGCGTTGCTGCGGTCGTCGGGCTGCCCGCCGATGCCGTCCCCGCGTACGCCATCGGCGAGATCGCCGCCGGCCGGCGTGTGACGCTGGAGATCGGCGACGACTCGTACACGGTGGCCCATGCCCCGATCAGCGGCCTCTCCCCCGGCGCGCTGGTGCTGGGCCGGCGGGCCGCCGCGTTCACGATCGAGGAGATCTGCCTGCTGCGCGGCATGGCGCAGGTGCTCGAACTGAGCCTTCAGGCACTCCAGCTGGTCGAGGCGGAGCGGCGGCAGGCGGCCGAGAACGGCCGGCTGATCGACTCGCTCCAGCGCCGCCAGCGCCTCTTCGACGAGCTCAGCACCGTGCAACGGGCGATCGCCCGGCGCGAGCCGCTCCCCCGGCTCCTCGAAATGATCACCGAGTCGGCCGCCGAGCTGATGGACGTCGAGATGGCCGGGCTCACCGTGCTCGACGCCGACGACCAGAGCAAGACCAGCCTGGTCGCCTCGCACGGGGTGCCGGAGGACGGCGTGATCCGCATGCAGCGGGTACCGGTCGCCGCGCTCGGTGCCGCCGGTCTCGCGATCATGGGCGACGAGCTGATCGCTGTCGACGATTACGCCAACTCGCCGATTGCCGTACCCGAGATCGTCCGTGCCCAGCTCAAGAGCGTGATGGCTCTGCCGGTGCATGAGAACGGCGTGGTCGTCGGCGCGATGTTCGTCGGGTCGTACACCAGGATCCGCGAGTGGGACAAGGCGTCCCAGGACATCCTGAAGGCGTTCGCCGAGCACGTCAGTCTGGCGATCACCGACGCACGGACGCTGCGCGAGATGAACGCCGCGTTCCACGACGCGCTGACCGGGATGGCGAGCCGTTCGCTGTTCATGACGCGTACCGAAAACGCTCTTGTCACGTCTCGCGCCGGAGGCGCGGCGGCGCTCCTCATCGACCTGGACCGGTTCAAGGTCATCAACGACTCACTCGGGCCGAATGCCGGCGACCGGCTGCTGGCCGCGGTCGCCGACCGGATCCGGGAGTGCCTGCGCACCGACGACACCGCGGCCCGGCTCGGCGGCGACGAGTTCGCCGTGCTGCTGCCGGACGTCACCGGCGTGGAGGCGGCAGTGCCCGTCGCCCGGCGGATCGTCGCGGCGATGCGGGACCCGTTCGACCTCGACGGCCGGGAGACGTTCGTGACGTGCAGCGTCGGCGTCGCGTACGGAATGACCGGCGAGCAGGACGCCCAGGAGCTGCTGGTCCGGGCCGACCTGGCGATGTTCGAGGCGAAGAAGCAGGGCAAGGACCAGTACACGGTCTTCGACCCGGAGATGCGGGCGTCGTTCCAGAAACACTTGGAGATGGAGGCCGACCTGCGCCGGGCCGTGCTGCGGCACGAGTTCCAGCTGCGGTTCCAGCCGATCGTGCGGCTGCGCACCGGCGAGATCTCCGGCCTGGAGGCGCTGGTCCGCTGGCTGCACCCGGAGCGCGGGATGATCCCGCCGCTGGACTTCATCCCGCTCGCCGAAGAGACCGGCATGATCGTGCCGATCGGCGAATGGGTGCTGCGCGAGGCGTGCCGCCAGGCATCCGGGTGGAACGCGCGCCGGCCCGCTGACACCGCACCGCTGACGGTCAGCGTGAATCTCTCGGCGGTCCAGCTGGAGCGCGCCGACCTGCCGGACGTGGTGCAGTCGGCGCTCGACGAGAGCGGCCTGCCGCCGCACTGCCTGGTGATCGAGCTGACCGAGTCGCTGATCGTGGACCACCGGCCGGAGACGCTGAACCGGCTGCACGCGATCAAGGCGCTCGGTGTGCGGCTGGCGATCGACGACTTCGGCACCGGGTACTCGTCGCTCGCGTACCTGCGGCGTTTCCCGGTGGACATCATCAAGATCGACAAGTCGTTCGTCGACGATGTCGGCGACGTGCCGGCCGCGGCGGCGCTCACCCACGGGATCATCCAGCTGGGCCAGGCGCTGCAACTCTCCACGATCGCCGAGGGCATCGAGGACGCCGAACAGCTCAGTGAGCTCACCGACGGCAACTGCGAACTCGGTCAGGGCTACTTCTTCGCCGAGCCCCTTACCGCCGACGCGATGCAGGACCTGTTGTTCGGCGGACAACAAGGCGGACAACAAGGTGGATAGCGCGGCGGGTAACGGCTGTTACCCGTTTGGACCGCCAGAATTGCCTGTGACGTAGATCCCCGAAAGGTCTGGTTACCCTGCCCTTCACGTCCGGGGTCGAAATTTGGCCGCATGGACGTTCTGCTGACCGTCGTAGTCCCGGTCTACGCGGTCGAGGGCTACCTGTACCAGTGTCTGGAGTCGATCCGCGCCGGCCTGACGGCCGAGGAAAACGCGCAGGTCGAGGTGATCGCTGTCGACGACGCCTCGCCCGACTCGTGCGGACTGATGCTGGACGGGTACGCCACACGCCACGGTGACCTGCGCGTTGTTCACCTCACCAGCAACGTGGGCCTCGGTCTGGCCCGCAACGCCGGCCTGGTCGAGGCGCGCGGCAAGTACGTGTGGTTCGTGGACAGCGACGACTGGCTGCCCTCCGGCTCGATCCGGGCGGTGCTGGACAAGCTCCGCGAGACCGAGCCTGACGTGCTGCTCATCGACCACCTGCGAGTTCACGAGAACGGGCGCCTCCAGACGGACGCGAGCTCGCCGATGCTGCGCGGGACCGTCACCCTGGACCGGCTGCTCGCCGTGCAGCACACCGCGTGGAACCGGATCATGCGGCGCGACTTCCTCACCAAGCACGACCTGCGCTTCCCCGCCGGGTGGTACGAGGACGTCCCGTTCAGCAACCCGGTGCTGCTCGCCGCCGAGCGTGTCGAGGTCCTCGACCGGGTCTGTTACCACTACCGGGTCGGCCGGTTCGGTGCGATCACCGCCACCCGCAGCGAGCGGCACTTCGAGGCCTTCGAGCAGTGGGACCGGCTGTACGCGTGGCTCGATGCGACCGGCGTCGACCAGGCCCTGCGAATCCGGTTGTTCACCTTGATGATCAGTCACCTGCTGGTGGTCGCCGGTAACGACTCCCGGGTGCACCCGCGCCGCCGCCGCCAGTTCTTCCGGAGGATCGCCGGGCTCTACCGCCGGCACCGCCCCGAGGGCTATCAGCCACCGGTCGGGACCCCCGGGATCAAGCACCGGCTGGTCGCGATCAACAGCTACGCGATGTACTCCGCACTGCGTACGGGTTACCGCGTAGCGGGTCTGCGGCGCCGATCCACCGAACGGACACCTGTGGTTTCCCAGGACCTCCCCTCCGCGCCACAGCGGGTCCAAACCACATCCCTACGTTGACGGCGTGCTACGTCCCGCCCGTGACTCCGACCGTGACCTCGTGCTGGGCTGGCGCAACCACCCATCGGTGCGAGCGGTCAGCCTCACCACCCACGAGATTCAGCCCGCCGAGCACGCCGCCTGGTGGGCGGCCCGCAGCGGCAACGTCCTGATCTACGTCGACGACAACGACGTGCCCGCCGGAGTAGTGATCTTCAACGGGACCACCTGGTCGTTCTACCTCGACGTCGAGGGGCTCGGGTCCCGCCTTCTTCCGGCCTGGATGCGCCTGGAAAAGGAAGCCGTCGAGTACGCGTTCGGCACCCTGGGCCTCACAACCCTGGGTGGCGAAACGCTCGCGGAGAACAAGCAGGTGCTCGCGCTGCACCGGCGCTTCGGCTTCCGGGAGACGCGCAGATACGAACGAATCGTCGACGGGGTGCCGAAGACGGTCGTCTGGACAGAGAGAGCGAAATGAGCAATTCGAAGCCGTACATCGTCGCGGAGATGTCGGGCAACCACAACGGTTCGCTCGACCGGGCATTGCAGCTGGTAGATGCCGCCGCTGACGCTGGGGCCGACGCCATCAAGATCCAGACGTACACCGCGGACACCCTGACCGTGGATGTGAAGCACCCGCGGTTCCAGCTGTCGAAAGGGCACGAGCTCTGGGGTGGCGAGTACCTCTACGACCTCTACACCCGCGCGCACACCCCGTGGGACTGGCACGGGCCGATCTTCGACCGCGCCCGTGAGCGTGGGATCGCGGCCTTCTCCAGCCCGTTCGACCCGACCGCGGTCGACCTGCTGGAGAAGCTGGACGCGCCGATGTACAAGATCGCATCCTCGGAGATCACCGACCTGCCGCTGATCCGCCTCGCCGCCTCCACCGGCAAGCCGATCATCATCTCCACCGGCATGGCGAACCTCCGGGAGATCACCTCCGCTGTCGACGCGGCCAAGGGCGCCGGCGCCACCGACATCACGGTGCTGAGCTGCACGGCCTCGTACCCCACTCCGCCGGAGTTCACCAACCTGCGGCGCATCCCGGTGCTGGCCGAGGCGCTTCAGCTGCCGATCGGACTGAGCGACCACACGCTTGGCATCGGCGTACCGATCGCGGCTGTCGCATTCGGCGCCGTCCTGATCGAGAAGCACGTCACGCTGAGCCGGTCCGACGGCGGCGTGGACTCGGCGTTCTCCCTCGAACCCGCCGAACTCGCCGCCCTCGTGGTGGAATCGGAACGGGCCTGGCAGTCGCTCGGCACCACCAGCATCGGCCCGACCGACGCCGAGAAGGAAGGCCTGCGGTTCCGTCGTTCGCTCTACGTCGTCAAGGACGTGGTCGCGGGCGAGCCGGTCACCGCGGAGAACGTCCGCTCCATCCGCCCGACCGGTGGCCTCGAACCGGACGCCATCGGCACCGTGCTCGGACGCGTCTTCCAGTCGGACGCCGCCAAGGGAACACCGCTCACCTGGGATCTGGTCTGACGTGTGGCTGACGGCTAACAAGCAGGAGTGGAAACACTTCCTCACAGCAGCGGAAGTCTTCTGGCAGAAGAACCTGTCACCGGCCGAGGACGACGCCGTCATCCTGGTCGAGGCGTTCCACCAGGATCTGCGGGTCACCCTGCGCAACCTTGCGGTCGCGAACGCGATCCGGCGGATCCGGCCGGCCAAGCTCGTCGTCTTCACCGGCGTCGAGGACGCCTGGCACAAGACGCTCTGGCAGGGCTTCGACGTGTCACTCGTGCGCGAGCTGGCTGACGCCTACGGCGCGAGCGAGACGATCGACGTCTGGGACCTGGTCCGTCGTTCTGATCGCAAACCCACTTTTGACACCTCGGATTACGTGGCCGCGACCGACGCGCGACTCGCGAAACTGCCGCGGCTGCGGGAGCAGCCACCTTCGGAGAGGCAGCGGTACGGGGACGCGCTCGCCGCGTTCTACGAGGAACAGTTCCAGCGGAACGTCCTCGCGCTGGTCACCAGCCATGTCGACTACGACCAGTGGGGTCTCGCCGTCGAGGTGGCGCGCCGGGCCGCTGTCCCGGTCGTGCACACCCAGCAGACCGGTTGCCTGAAGGCGTACGCGCTGTTCCCCGAGCACGACACGCACACCGGCACGTTCCGTGAGGAGCTGACCCGGCAGATCGGCGAGGTGTTCGAGACGAAGCTCTGGCCGCGCCGCGAGGAGCTGCGCCGGTCGACCGAGCTGATCGCGTGGCGAGCCAAGGTGAACCTGGGCCGGCCGAGCTGGTGGCGGGGCGGAGCGGCCGCTTCGGTCGACCTGAACAACCCGGCTGAGCGGGCGGTTCTGCGTACCCACACGGCGGCCCGGTTCGGGTTCGACCCGGCCAAGCCGATCGTCGCGGTCTTCAACCACGCCGTCTCGGACGCGCTCGGCACCAACCGGGAACTCTTCCCGAGCCTCGCCGACTGGTTCACCGACACGGCTGCCTGGGCCGCTTCGCGCGACGACGCCCAATGGCTCTTCCTGGATCACCCGAGTCAGGCGCTCTACGACTCGAGCGGCTTCTTCGGCAACCTCGCCAAGCAGCACCGTTCCTCCCGTCACCTGGTCTTCAAGCCGAGCGCCGCGATCAGCAAGAACGCGCTGTGGAGCCTCACCGACCTGGGTGTCACGGTTCGGGGCAGTGTCAGCAACGAGCTTCCGGCGTACGGAATCCCGGTTATTCAGGCCGGATGGTCGGAGTGGAGCTCCTGCGGGCTGTCGACGGTCGTCGACTCGACCGACGCGTACTTCAAGACCCTCGACGAGAACATCAAGGCCCTGCACGACGGCGCCTCGCTCGTCACCGAGGAGCAGGTACGCCGGGCCCGGCTCTGGCTCTGGCTCTACCGCAGTGGCGCCGACGTGGTCACCCCACATGTGCCGCAGTGGGAGGTCTGGCCGGCGAACACCCTGCTCAAGGCGGTACGCGCGACGTTCCGGCACATCGAGAGCGACTCCGACCCGCTCTTCGAAACCGTCGAACGACTGTGGACCCGTCGCGAGCCGATGCTGACCCGGACACCGCTATGAGTGTCGGGGCCTGGTTCCGTACCGACTTCGACGAGCCGTCGGTCCCCGCCGCGCTCCCGATGGAGCTCACCAGCGGCATGCACCCGTCGCTGACGATCGTCGACCAGATGGTCCGCGGCCGGGGCATCATCGGCCGGATCACCGGGGACTTCGGCGCGGTCGCGGTCAAGGTCGCCGGCACCGGCGGCCCGGTACGCGTAACCGTCTCGATCGGTCTCGACGAGATCAGCACGCGCTGGTGGGCCGACCGAGTCCGCCCGTCGCGGACGACTCCCGAACTGCCCCGCCTGGTCGTGCTGCGCGCGCAGGGCCGGATCCGGGGCAGCGTCGTGCTGGCCCGCCGGCAGGGCTGGCGCGGTGCGGCGAGCGCCGAGGCGACCCTCTCGTTCGACCTGGCCGAAGGCGAACTCGACAGCGACGGCCTGCTCATGGTCGAGCTGGGCGAGACGCCGCCGCCGTCCTGGGCAACGGGCCGGCTCTCCACCCGTCCGGTGGTGGGCCTGCGGTTCAACAGCATCGCGGTGCACACCACATCCGTCTCCGCGCCGGCGACCGTCTCGACCGGGTCGACCGGGTGCGACTTCGCCGTTCTGCAGCCCGGCGCGGCGTTGGTGCAGCGACTGTCCACGCAGGTGGTGCCGGCTGCTCCGCCGTTGCCGCTGACCCCGCGTAACCGTTTCACCCGCCGCCGGCCGGCTCGTGCCGCGTTCAAGGTGGCTCGTGCGGCACGGCGGGTCGCGTACCGCGCGATGCCGGCCCGGCCCGGGCCGCTCTCCGGTGTGCTGGCCGCTGACGTGATGACCGGTGCGCCGATCGACATCGAGGTTTCCGGTGACCAGCTCCGGTTGCCGGGGCCGATCGAGACGCCGGTGCTTCTCGGTGCGGTCCAGGCGCAGCCGACACTCGCCTGGCGGCTGAAATGACGTTGCGCCCGGTGCTCGGCACCGACCCGATCTCGAACCACCGGATGCTCCAAGATCTGCTTTCTGGCTCTCCGGCCGGCAAGCTGGAACTGCCGCCCGGACGGCACGAGATCGCCGACGGGCTGCGGGTACCGGGCGGCTGGACCGTACGCGGCGCCTCGGAGACCGACACCTGGCTGGTCGCCACCGAACGCACCGGTGCGCCCGTTCTGCACGTACTCGGCTCCGACGTCTCGATCAGCGACCTCGGGCTCCAGCCGGCCCCGTCCGACCCGGGCGAACACGGCGGCGACCGCGGCACCGGCCTCACCATCGGCGAATACCTGTACGCCGCCGAACCCACGTGGATCACCGGTGTGGACGTACGCCGGATCCGGGTCGACCACGGCAGCCTGCGCACCGCCAACGCGATCGGCGTGATGGGCGCCGTCAGCGACGTGGTGATCCGGGAGGTGACAGTGCTCGGCGGGTTCACCGGCCTGGCCGTGCACTGGGGTGCCGTCGGAGCCGACGTCGCTTCGCTGGTGGGCCCGACTTTTCACCCGCACCGCCTCGACGTGGCCGGCCTGCGGGTTTCGGGGGCGATCGAGGGCTTCTATTTGAGCTCGGTCCACGACGTACGGGTATCCGGCGCCTCGCTGATTGACGTCGAGATGGGTTTCCGGCTCCTACCTGGTGACAACACGGACCGCTTCGTGTCATCACCCGACATCGGCGCCCGGATCGAGATCGCTGATGTGGATGTGGAGTGGTCGGGGCCGCTTTACGCGGTACGCATCGCCGGCTGGGGCCGCAGCGAGATCGACGGCCGGGTGACGGTCCTGAAATATCGGGATTCAGTGGTTCGGGACTGCCGCCTGAAAGGCACCGGAACCGGCAACTCCTGGTCCCCAGTCCTAATCGAACAGGCCAAGGGCGTAACCCTCCAAAACATCGCAATAACTTCGTAAACGCCCAGGTACCACCCCGAACCGCAGGGCCGAGCCGCAGGGCCGAAATCGCACGAGCCAACCGCGTGTGTGTCGGCTAAAGGTGCAATCCGCACCCAAACTCGACACGCACCCCGCGAACCACCCTGGCCGTGTCGACTTCGGGTTCGATATGCGCCCCAACTCGACACACACCGGAGAAGCCAGCCACTGGACGAGCCGTAGCTCAGATAGGTCATCTGCCGCGATGACCTATCTGAGCTACGGCTCGCGCCCACGGCGGCGAGGCCTACGGCAACCGTGACGACCAGCCGGACAGGATCTTGAGCTCGGCCAGCGCCCGGCTCGGCTTGTGCTTGTGGTCGCAGAACGGGCCTGCGAACGACCACGAGCACAAGCCGCGCCTGCGGACGACCGCCATCACAAGCCGGGACCGCCAGCCAGCTCAGGGAACACGCCCTGCCCCCGCGACCGTGAGTAGCGCCGGGGCCGGCGGCGGGGCGCGCCGGGCCGGGGTCGTCAGGTGGCTCGGACTTCGAGGGCGGGATTGGTGCGTTTGTCCGGCTTTGGTTACGCGTACCAATGGGTGAGGGTTTGGGCTAGCCAGGCTGCACCCAGGCCTAGTGAGACGCTGAGGGTGACGTAGCGGAGGGCTGCCGCGCGTTCGCCTCGGCGGGCCATGGCGAGGGTTTCCCAGCTGAAGGTGGAGTACGTGGTGAGCGCGCCGCAGAAGCCGGTGCCGAGGAGCGCTGTCAGCGACGGTGACAGTGGCAGGCCGAGCACTACTCCCAGGATCAGCGATCCCACGACGTTGACGGTGAGTGTGCCCCAGGGCTCGGGGAAGAGCTGGCCGGCGAGGTAGCGCAGGGGTGCGCCGATCGCGGCGCCGAGGGCGACCATCAGGAATGTCATGAGCGCTTCGCGACAATCCCAGTAAGGCTGCTGCCTGCCCAGACTGCCAGCAGGGAGCCGATCAGGGTGGCTGCCAGGTACGGCAATCCGGCGTGCAGGGTGTCGACCGCGGCTGTGGAGAACGTCGTGTAGCCGCCGAGGAAGCCGGTGCCCAGGAACAATCTGACGATTTTTCGGTCGATCAGGGTGTAGAGAACCCCGATCAGAAAGCAGCCGGTCACGTTGATGAGCCACGTTGCCCAGTGCGAACCGGACCAAGCGGACGAAATGGCGAAGCGGGTCAGTGCGCCTAAAACGCCTCCCGTCGCCACCGCTGCAACGCGCACGAGATCCATCGGTGATCACGTTAGCCCAGGCGGCCGGGGGGACGTGGCGGCGTCCTCCCCGGCCGGTATCCGGGCGCGAGGGACCATTCGTCCGGTCCCGGCGCTACGAATGTCCACTGTAGGCGAGGATCTTGAAGACACCGTGAGCGGGCCGTCGAAAAGGCCTGCAGAACGGCCTCCGGACAGTTCATTTGAATTCTGGGCGTCGAGCCGGTGTGTCAGCGGTGACGTGCCGGTCGACTGCTGCCTGACAAGGCGTGAACGGCGGCGAGAAATCGCGCCAAACCGGTCGGATTCAACCGTCAATTGCGATGAATCGGACACCTTGAGGGCTGATAGCGTGCGGCTTCGCACGTTGATCGACCATCGCTCGTCCGAAGCGCCGTGGCAATGGACCGGCAACGTACGGGGGACGGGAAAAGGAATGCATCACGCCAATTATCACTACGGGCACGCGCACATCCTCGCCCGATACTGCCAGCTCCCCGACCCGCTGCATCCGCCGCGCATAAGGGGATATCTCCAGCACGGCTGGAACATCGGGGACGGGCTCGCACCGGGTACGCCGTACGTCAGCGGCAGCCGGGTGCTGGTCTGGTCCGAAGAGACCCGCCGCCGTTCCTGGTCACAGGGACGCCGCGACGTGGTCGTCGTCGGCGCGCCCTTCGCCTATCTGCTGGAGATGGAACCCGAGCCCGAAGGTAACGAAGGCGAGGGCACCATCTTCTACCCCTTCCACGGCTGGGAGGGGCAGCAGATCATCGGTGACCACCAGCGGCTCATCGACGAGGTCAAAGCCGTCGAGACCGGGCCGATCACCGCATGCCTGTACTGGAACGAGTACAAGATGCGTTCGGTCCGCCGCCTCTATCAGAAGGCCGGCTTCCGGGTGATCTGCCACGGATACCGCGGCTTCTGGTGGCGCGACCACAACCGCGACTTCCTGATGGGCCAGCTCAACGAGATCCGCCGGCACAAGCGGGTCATCTCCAACCGGCTGTGCAGCGCCATCTGGTACGCCGCACTGGCCGGCCGTGAGGTTGCCGTCTACGGCGACCCGATGGTGCTCGACAACGCCGACCCGATGTTCGGCGGCGAGCCCCGGCTGCACCGGCAGTGGCCGGAGCTGTACGGCGAACAGACCGACTACGAAGCCTGTCACCGCCTCGCCCGGCAGCAGCTGGGCGCCGACGAGCTGGCTTCCCCCGCTGAGCTTCGTGCCCTGCTCGGCTGGCGTTTTGAAAATCAGGACGACGAATGGCGAGGAGAAACCTCCGCCCTCGCCGACATCAAGTGGCGTCCCCGCGCCACGGAGAGGCACGCGTGATGCCGGAACGTCCGGTCGCTCTCGTACCCGCCCTTGTCGCGGCTGATCCGGTTGACCTGGCTGAGGCTGTCGCCGCCCCGCCCCTGGACAACCTGCACCGCATCGGCGGCGAGATGTTCGCCTGGACGGATCGGAAGGCCACGCTGCCCTCCGGCGGACTGTTCCGCTATCTGTTCGGCACGCTGGCCGGACCCGGGCGTACCGTCCTGGTCGCCGGCCCGCACTCGGACCAGCTGATCAACGAACTGGTCAGCACCGGCGCCGAGGTGACCTGGCTGCTGCGTTCGCTGCCGGACGCCGAGGAGTCCGCCGCGGCTCACCCGTCGGTCACCGTGCTCGCGGGCGCGCTCGGAAAACTCGCGCCGGACCAGTACGACCTGGTCGTGGCCGCCGACGGCGTCACCCGGCTGAACTCGGCCGAAGGTGACCAGCTGCCGGTCGGCTCGATGCTGGACCGGCTCTCGCTCGCGGTCGGCGCGGACGGCGTACTGCTGCTGATGCACGACAACCACTTCGGCGTGCACCACACTGTCGCACTCGGGCCGGAGGGGCGGTACGGCTCCGACGCTGACTGGTACCCCAGCGACGAGCTGGACGCCGGACGGCCGTCGTCACGTGCCGAGCTTGTTGCCCGGCTCGCCGACGGCGGGTTGGTGATCGACGCTTCGTATGCGGCGTTCCCCGATCCGGCTGAGCCTGCGGTTCTGCTCGGTGAGCGGGTCCTTGGGGACACCACGTCGACGCTCCGGCCTTGGCTCGGGAGTGTTGTCGCGCAGGCTTTTACGTCCTCATATCGTGGCCGGCCGGTGCTCAGTGATCCACGCAAGCTGGCGGCGCGGGCTCTGCGGGCGGGTGCCGAGGACGCGGTAGCCGGCGGGTGGCTGGTGATCGCCTCCGCCGCCGACAAGTCCGGATTTATACCGCATGACGTAATTGTCGGTGATGTGCATGGCACCTTCACCTATGGCGTCAATGTCGACAGTGAGCCGGAACTTCTCGTACCGATCGAGGAACCCCTCGAACGCGCCGGCCTGCGCCGCACCGGCGTCCCCTCGGTCGCCGCGGCCGACGGTTACCTGCTCGAAGATCGGCTGCTGGAACTCTGCGCCGCCAACGACGTGCGCCGCCTCCGCCAGGAGATCATGCAGTTCGACAGCTGGGTCCGCGAACAGGCCCGCGACGGCTTCCTGCACGGCCCGGTAGCGGTCGCCGACGTCTCCGACGTACTGATCACCCGGGACGGCCCGGTCGTCCTCGCGGTCCGCTGGGAGCCCACCGGCCCGGTACCGGTCGAAACCGCCCTGGTCAGGTCCCTCTGGCAGTTCGCGGTCCGCCTGATCACCGGCGCCCGCCCGCACCCGTGGCCGATCACGTCCAGCGCCATGGACCTCACCACGATCCTGCTCGGCATGGCAGGCCGAGGCGTCACCGAACCGGAACTCCGTACCGCCGTAGACCTCCAGGTCTCGATCGACTCCGCCGAGCTTGGCCTGCGCCCCGCCGAACAGCACGACCACAAGCTGAACCTGCTCTCGGTACAGCCCGGCACGGTCCCGGTCGACGTCGTCGGATATCGCGAGCTCACCGAAGCCCTCTGGCGCCAGCGATACCAGACCAGCCACCTGCTCCACATGACCGAGTGGACCGAGGACATCATCGCGTCCCGCGACCGCTGGCTGAGCAAGATGGACTGGGAGATCCAGATCTACCGCGCCTCCTGGGCCGGCAAATTCCTCACCGTCTCCCGAACCGCATACCGCCTGATCAGCCGCGACCTCCGAGCCGCCCGCCAACGCCGCCGCCAACGCCGCGCAGCAGCCGCAGCCGCCCGCCGCTGGCGCAAAGCCCAAAAGGCAAAAGGCTCCCCAGAAACAGACTGACCCTTTCGTACGCCCAACGCCAGGCTCACGCGGCCCCTCGACACCTGCGGAACTCCCCCCGGCGGTGACCCGCCGCCACCCCCGGCGGCGGGTCACCGCCAACACCCCCAGCACTCACGGACTCGCCGGGGCTCTTATGTCGGGCGGCGAGGATGCCCAGGCTCTGCTCAACAGCGTGGCCGCAGCGTCGCACCGAGAGGCTCAGCCGTAGCCGAGCCACGTAACAACCCCGCCATTCCACGCCTGAACGACGGCTCCCGGCGCCGAGCCGTAGAACAGTCACGTTTCAGCCCCGCCATTCCAGGCCTGAACGACGGCTCGCCCCGACCAACGGCTCGCCTCAACCGACGGCTCGCCTCAACCAACGGCTCGCCGCAGCAAGGCGCAGCCCGAGCAAGCCGCCCCGTGCCGGCTTGCGCTAACGGTCGTGCAGGAGCCGAAAACACGACCACAAGCGCAAGCCAAGTCACGGCCGGCTTGCGCTCACGGTCGCGTGCAGGCCGAAATAGCGACCATAAGCACGAGCCAGCCGTAGGCCGATGTCGCTCAGTCCAGCTGCGAGGCCGCAAATCGACACACAAGCCGTGGCCCAAAGCTGCTGGCCAGCCAGATTGCGTGGCTGGCCAGCGGCTTTGGGCGTACCCAAGGGGGAGCGTTAGCGGGGTGACTGGCTCAGCCGATGGGGGTCAGCTCTCGGGCAGGCTGCGCCGGCGGCGCGGCCGGGGGCTCGTGGGCGATCTCGGGGAGCCAGCGGAGGCCGCGGGGCAGCCACCAGTTCGCGCGGCCGAGCATGGTCATCACGGCCGGGAGCAGGACCGCCCGGATCAAGGTTGCGTCGAGGAGGACGGCCGCTGCCAGGCCTACGCCCAGCTCCTTTGTCGCGATCAGCGGAAGTGTCGCGAAGAGGGAGAACACCGCGACCATCACCACTGCGGCGCTGGTGATGACGCCGGCGGTCTGGCCGATGCCTTCGCGGACGGCCTCGCGGATCGGCAGGCCCCGATCGGCACCCTCGCGGATCCGGCTGACGACGAAGACGTGGTAGTCCATCGAGAGTCCGAAAAGGATCACGAAGAGGAAGAGTGGCATCCAGTTGGTGATGGCGCCGGCGGCGACGAAGTCGAGTGGCTTCTCGAAGTGGCCGTCCTGGAAGACGAAGACCAGCATGCCGTACGCGGCAGCGACCGACAGCAGGTTCAGCAGGACGCCGGTGAGCGCTACGACGACCGAGCGGAACGAGACCAGCAGCAGGATGAACGCCAGCCCGAGGACGAAGGTGAAGATCCACGGCAGGCTGTCCGCGAGCCGCTCGCTGTAATCGATGCTGGACGCGGTGTTGCCGGTGACCAGCGCGGTCGCACCCGGCACCTGACCGAACGTCTCCGGGACAACCGTGGAACGCAGCAGGTTCAGCGCGTCGACCGAGGCCGCGTCCTCCTCCTTGCCGGTCAGGCCGACCGCGACGACGGCGACGTTGCCGGCCGGGTTGATGTCCACGTCGATCGGTTCGACCAGTTTGCCACCGCTGTTTTGGGCGACATTTCGGAAATCTGAAAGCGCCGCAGCAAACTGAGGCGTCGAGACCGACGTCCCCGACACCACGATCCGGGCCGGCGTCGTCTTGCTCGGGAACGCCTCACCGATCGCCAGGAAAGCCTGCACCACTGGCGAATCCGGCGCCACGTCCTGAATCCGCTGCCCCTTGGTCTTCAGGTCCAGCGCCGGCGCCGCGATCACACCAAGCGCCGCCACAGCGACAAGAGCAGAGATCAACGGCTTTGCGAGTACGACCTTGAGCAGCCCGTTCCAGAACCGGCCCTGGCTGTTCCGGCGGTACAGGCCGGGGATCTTGATGGCATCGACCCGGTCGCCGAGCGCCGACAGCATGGCCGGCAGGACCGTGAGCGAGCCGAGCACGGCGGTCGCGACCACCAGGATCGTGCCGACGGCGAAGCTGACGAACGTGACGTCCTGGGTGAAGAACATGCCGGCCATCGCCACGATCACGGTGAGCCCGGAGACCCAGATCGACCGTCCGGACGTCTGCGCCGCGATCACCAGTGCCCGGTGCGGGTCGGCGCCCTTACGCCGCTCGTCGCGTTCCCGGCGGATGTAGAAGAGGCAGTAGTCGACGCCGACCGCGAGCCCGATCAGCAGCATCACGTGGGTGGTCTCGTCGACGGCGGGTGCGAACCGGCTGGCAACCGCCATGAGGCCGATCGCGGCGACCACCGACATGATCGCCAGCGCGACCGGGAGCAGCGCGGCGACCACGGCGCCGAAGCCGATCAGCAGGATGCCGAGGGTGACCGGGATGGAGAGCATCCCGAGCCGGTTCAGCCCCGCGTCGAGCTCGTCGCCGATCAGCTTGTCCCCGCTGGCGTCACCGGCCTGGGCGACGTAGAGATCCGGGTGCGCGGCCTGCACCGCGGCAACCGCGTCGAGGGCCGGCCCGACCCGCTCACTGGCGGTCGAGGGGTCACCGGTGAGGTCGAAAGTGATCAGTGTCGACCGGCCGTCCGGCGACTCGATGGCCGGTTGTACCTCACCGACACCGGGGGTCTTCTTCAGCGACCGGGTGACCTCCTCCGCAGCGGTCACCCGGTCACTGCCCGGCCGATTCTGGACCAGGACCATCTCGCCGGCCGGCAGGCGCGGGAACCCGGCCTCCTCGACGATCCGGTCGGCCTTGCCGGACTCGCCGTGCCCGGCCAGCGCGTAGTTCGCGTTCTCGGTGGGCACCTGTGCACTCAGCATCACCGTGGCGGCGACGAAGGCGATCCATCCGAGGATCGCGAGCACCCGATGACGGGCGCTCCACATCGCGATACGCGGCGCGATGCCTTTGACGTTTTCCCTGTTCTCCATGGTGAGAACGCTATGAAAGACAGCGGATCCGATCGATCCGGCGGACACCCCGGTCCACGGTAGTGCTAGCCCTACGTCTGCAGGTAGGTCAGCACCGCCAGCACCCGCCGGTGCTGTTCCTCATCCTGATGCAGGCCGAGTTTCGTGAAGATGTTGCGCACGTGCTTCTCCACGGCCCCGTCGGTGACCACCATCTTGCGGGCGATCGCGGCGTTCGACAGGCCCTCGGCCATCGCGCCGAGCACCTCACGCTCACGCGGGGTGAGGCTGCGCAGCGGGTCGTCCCGGCGGCGCCGGACCAGCAGCTGGCCGACCACTTCGGGGTCGAGCACGGTGCCGCCGTCGGCGACCCGGGCCAGCGCGTCCAGGAAGTCGGCGACCAGCGCCACCCGGTCCTTCAACAGATAGCCGACCGCACCGCGGCGGTCGGCCAGGAGGTCGTCGGCGTACGAGACCTCGACATATTGGGAGAGCACCAGAATCGGGCTTCCGGGGATCGCCGCGCGGGCCTCGACAGCGGCACGCAGCCCTTCGTCGGTGTGGGACGGCGGCATCCGGACGTCCACGATGGAGACGTCCGGACGGTGTTCCTTGACCGCCGCCACGAGGGACGGCCCGTCGCCGACGGCCGCCACCACGGTGTGGCCGTTCTCTTCGACGAGCCGTACCAGGCCTTCTCGGAGCAGGACCGCATCGTCGGCGATTACTACGCGCATGCGGTCATGGTTTCAGATGGGCAGCGCCGCCGTGAGCCGCGTGCCTTCGCCTGCGGCGCTCACCACGGCCAGGACTCCGCCGGCCGCGCGTACCCGGTCGTCGAGACCGGCCAGGCCGTGCCCCTTCGCGAGGCTGGCGCCGCCCACCCCGTCATCGGCGACCGTGACGAGCAGGCCGGTCGCGTTGCGCTGCACGATGACCTGCACCTCGCTGGCGTGGCTGTGCTTCGCGACGTTGGTGAGTGCTTCGGCGACCACGAAGTACGCCGTCGACTCGATGGCCGGGTCGAGCCGTTCGATCGGTGGCGCGTCCAGGTCAACCGGGATCGTGCAGCGACCGGCCAGGGCGGTCAGCGCCGCACGCAGCCCGCGGTCGACCAGGATCGGCGGGGCGATGCCACGAGAGAGTGCACGCAGCTCGTCCAGGGTTTCCCGGGTCTGGGCAAGGGCTTCGGCGACGGTGGCGCGGGCGGCTTCCGGGTCGGTGCCGAACTGCTGCTCGGCGCGGCCCAGGTCCATCGCGAGCCGGACCAGCCGCTGCTGCGGGCCGTCGTGGATGTCGCGTTCCAGCTTGCGCAGCGCGACCGCTTCGGCGGAGACCGCGGCGGCCCGCTGCTCCTGCGCCACATCACGGGCGGCGTTCGCCTCGGCGACCTGCTGGCGGAGCCGGTCGACCCCGTTGAGCAGGCTGTATCCGAACGCCGCTTCGAGCAGCGCGGCCGCACGGACCACCGGGTACAGCGTCGCCGTGAAGATCAGGCCGATCACGACGTAGAACAGGATCCGGGTGCCTGCGGTGTCGTCGAACCCAAGAATCTCCGGCAGTTCGTAGTTCGCCTCGGGGTGCGGCAGCGACCAGTCCCAGAGTGGGTACGTGAGACCGCCGAGCGCGATGGCCCACCAGGTGATGACGAAGACGAAGCCGATCGTGTTGGGGATGAACCGGAACATCCCGTGCACCAGATCGAGCCAGGCCTGCCCGTCGGCGAGCGGGGCGATCGAGCGGCGCATCCACCCACTGCCGGCGGCGGAGCGATAAACCGGATGCGTCATCGAACGGCCCAGCACCGGGCCGATGCGGGCGCGTTCGAGAACGGCGAAGCCCCGGGACATCAGCAACGTGGCCACCAGGACCGGCAGGCCGACCCAGATGATCACCATGCCGATGCCGAGAAAGAAGCCGGTCATGCAGAGGACCAGCGTGATCAACCCGAGCGGAAAGCCCAGCAGAACGTACTGCGTGTCGATGCCCAGCTGGCGCAGGTACCGCCGGGCCGGAGCGGGTTCGGCGGTGGCGCCGGCATAGGTCGTTGTCATGCCGTTGACGTTAGGCATCGACGCCACCTCATCCGATCCTGCGGACCGGCCGATCTACGGTAGGGATAACCCGACCATCAGTCGATCCGGTAGATGACCACCGATTCGCGCTGGTGCACGACCTGGGCAGACGCCTTCAGCGCGGTGATCGCCACCTTGCTCGCCCGGGCGTCGGCGAAAAGCCAGCGTACGCCGTACTCGTCACGCAGCCTCGCCACGTCGGCCGGGTCGCCCTTGGCGAAGACCCGCTGGTTCAGGGCGAAGACTTCGGGGTCGGGCGCCGGCTGGAAGAAGTACTTCAGGTCGTTCACACCGTTCGCCGCGACGGTCCGGTCGGTGTACGCCCAGCTCTCCACGAGAGTGCGATGCCCACCGAGGCCGGCGACCCAGAACGCCCGGGCGTTGCACTGCTTGTTCGACATCGGCATGCAGTGCACGTTCGTCGCGACCAGGTCGTTCTCGCCGGCGTTGTCCTCAAGCCAGAGCGCGGCCCGCATCTCGGCGGCGGTGACCGCGACGTTGTCCCTCGCCTTGATCACCGGCGGTTCGGCGAGCGTCTCCACGGTCCGGCTCACCGCGCTCACCGCACCCGCGGCGGCGATAGCGGCGATGATCGCGACCGGCAGAGCTCGCGCCGCGCGCTTTCGCCAGATCAAGACCGCGATCAGCGAGACCACCGCGACAAGCGCGGCAGTGCGCAGCATGGGTACGGCCATGGCCCACGCCCAGGCACCGGCGGTCGTTTCGGTCGGTTTGGTCACCTCGGGCGCGAAGAATTCCCACAGCCCCCCGGCGACCGCGCCGGCCACCGGCACCCACCAGGCGCGGACCCGATCGGCGAGCGCCCACGCGGTCAGCACCCCGCAGATCGGAAGGACCGCGTTGAAGAAGTAGATCTGGCTGGCCGACGGGTGCCAGAGCAGCCACATCCCGAGGACGCCGGCCACGACGATGCCGCCGAGCAGCCACGGGACCTGGTCGTCCGCCCACTGTTTCGGGCGGTGCCAGCGCATGCCGGGTGGCAGGAACAGCCCGACCAGCCGGGGTGACTGAACCAGCACCCACCAGATCAGCGACCAGGCCACGAACCAGCGGGCCGCGGTGCCGGCCGTCTCCAGACCGTCCGGGACGAGACCGCCCCACTGCACGTCGTTCGGCGTACCGATGATCTCTTGATAGGGCAGGAACCAGCGCAGCGTGGCGAGGAACTGGGGTTGCAGCGTGCCGGCGCCGCCGCCGGCGAAGAGCTTCAGGCCGACGGCCATGCCGAAACCGACAGCGGCGAGCAGACCGACGGTGGTCCACGGGATCTTCCGTTTGAACAGCAGCGCGACCACGCCGGCCAGCAGCAGACCGGCGGCGAGCGGCGGCAGGACGCTCGCCTTGCTGCCGGCACAGGCCACCGCGAGCAGCGGCAGCAACGCCCAGCCCCAGCGCAGCGAACGACCACGCAGAGCGTCAACGGCAACAACAACAAAAAGACCGATCAACGGCATTGCGTACGTCTGCGACGGGCTGAGCAGCGTGATCGGAAGCCCGATGCCCGGCGGGCTGGCGACGTTGCCGACGGTCACCGACTGGCCGACGAATCCGATCGTGGCCGCGACCGGACCGGTCCACCACCGGCCGCTGACGCTCCGAGCGAGAGCCGCGAAGACCATCACCCCGATCGCCACGATCGGCAGGAGCCAGAGCCGGAAGAACACCATGTGCGGCGCGATTCCGGTGATCATGCTGGCGCTCGCGATGTCCGCGTCCGACAGGTAGTGGTAGCGCAGCACCTCGCCGGCCAGCTGCGGCACCTGGAACGGCATCGTGCGAGTCATCTCGTGCACGAGCGCGAGGTGGTAGTAGAGATCCGGATACAGCTCGACGGTGAACGGCGGGAGCGGAGTGGTACGGAAAACCACAGCACCCCAGAGCGTCACCAGGAACAGCACCACGGCCATCCCGGCGGACCAGCCGATCGGCAGCGGCTCGCCGACTCCGGTGCGCCAGTGCCGGCGCAGTCCCGGCACGGCCAGGAAGAGCACGATGACCAGGGCCGGCCAGCCGGGCAGCAGCTGCTGCAGGCCGGTGGCGGCACCGAGCGCCCAGCCGACGAGCAGGACCAGCAGACCGGTGGCCGCGCCGAGCCCGAGGTCTTCGGGCAGGTTTCCCCGGCTGCCGAACGCCGCACGGAACACCAGCGTGCCCGGTACGACGATCGCGAGCAGAAGGTAGACCGCGTACAGAAGGATCTGTTTGTCCGGGGTGCCGTTGACGTGCAGCACCCAGAACGCGGAGATCGCCGGCAGCAGCCAGGGCACGGCCGCCCAGAGGCGCCGGTCCGGCTTCGCCGCGACAGCAGGCGTGGGCGCCCGTTCCACCAGAGTCGTCATCAGTGCTGGAGCACCGTCAGGCGGGTGAACTCGCTGGGCAGGTCGTACCCGTCCCAGATGGCACCGAACGTCAGCGCCTGCCCGAACGGCACGATCCGGTCCACGCCACGGCCGCCCAGCGCGGTGCCGAACTCCCGCAGCTCGGCCGGGGTGAACCCGAAGTGGCTCACGGTCTGGTCCTGCCGGTTCATCGCCGGCACCAGGTCGAGCAGCGACCCGGCCTCGGCGAACGGGAACGCGCCGGCGCCGATCCACCGGCGGGGTGCGGCATCCGTCCCGGTCAGGGTCAGCGCGGTCACCCGGTTGTCCGGGAAGTCCAGCGCCCCGGCCGCACCGATCGCGGCCAGCTCGTACGCGTTGACCCGCTTCTCCACCGCCATCGCCGGATCAACCGTCCAGCCGCGGGCGTCGACGACTTCCAGCAGCAGCGACAGGAACTCGGCGCGCACGCTGTCACCGTCACCACCGACCAGGAACACGGTCCGCGGCGAGGAGCAGGCGGCCTGGTCGAACCAGTACGCGTCGTTGGCGAACCCGACCACAGCGTTGCGCCGCGCGACCAGGTCGGCGGCCCGCCAGCCGGCGGTCGACAGCATCGCCCAGGACGTGCGGTCCGGGAAGGTCAGGTCCCGTGCGGAGGGCCGCAGCGGCAGCTTGCGGATCGTGTTCACCGCGGCGTCACCACCCCAGATGACCCGCAGGTCACACCACTTGCTGAGCGCGCCGGTAATCGCGTCGTCGTAACCGTAGGTGACCATCCGCTGGGTACGCGCGATGATCGGATCGGCCTCGGCGGCAACCGCGTTGAGCGCTTCGAGGATGACCTCGGCAGCACCCGCCGACCGCGAGGAGATCCGCACGACGTTGTGGTTGCCGGCCAGCGCCGACAGCGCCCACGAGTACACGAAGATGGTGTCCACGTTGGCCGGTGGCAGATGGAAGACGTTGCCCCGGGGGAAGACCAACGCGTCGTCCCGCTGCATCCGGGACACCGCCCGGTGCAGTTCGGCCGGGCGCAGGAAGTAGCCGAGCGAACCCAGCTCAGGGTGCTTGCGGGCGACCGCCGGCGCCAGCAGCTTGCGCGCGAGCCGGCCGAGGAAGTCGACGACCCGGGGGTCGCCGACGGCCAGCCGGTCCTCCGAGGGCGCGGTGAGGTCGCCCTCCGCGCCGAACCTGAAGATGACGCTCACGCCGCACTCCGATACGTGTCCGAACAACCCCGGGCCTCGGCACGCGGCAGCCGGCCGAGCACCGAGAAACGCTTGCCTGGCCAGTCCCCGTCGTCGATGCCGTGCACCACGCCGAGGTCCTCGGTGAGCAGCACGTGCCCCGGGTACGAGGTCGGCAGCGTGCTCACCACTTCCAGTAGGCCCGGTTTGCCGGGCGGAAGCTCCGCCCAGGTCTCCGGGTCACGGACCACCACGTCCGCGAAGTCCGGGCAGTACAGCGAGCCACCTGAGGGCCCTTCCAGGAAGATCGTGCCGATTTGTTCGACCATGCCGTAGTAGTTGTGCACGTTGGTCAGCCCGACTCCGGCCAGCCGGGCCCGGAACTCGTCGGGCGAGACGGCCTGGTCGATCAGCTTCTTCCAGCCACCGGAGTGGATCAGGATGCCGTTGCTGAGGTCGAGCCCGTTGTCCCGGGCGACCTCGTACAGGTGCAGCCAGACCAGGAAGGTGAACCCGAAAATCAGGAACGGTTGGTCGCCGTGCTTGGCCAGGAAGCCGCGGATCGCGTCCAGGTCGACGAGGCCTTCGCCATCAAGCGCCCAGACGTGGTCACGACCGAAAGTGGACATGCCGAGCACGCCGGCGCCACGGGCGCTGAAGGAGCGCCGATCCTTCAGCATCGCCTTGGTGTCGACGAGCAGCATCGGGAGGCGCTTGGGGCCGAGGATGGTCTGCACGGTGGCGGCGAGTCGTCGTTGCTGTTCGGCGGCAGCAGCTTTGTCCAGATAAATCCGGCTGACGTCGCCTGTTGTCCCACTTGAGGTCAAGACTTTGAAGACCTCGTCGTCCGGGATGCTCTTCAACTCGAGAGTCTTGAAGAGACGGACCGGGAGCCACGGCAGGTCAGCGACCGAGGCCGCATCCTGGTAACCGCTGGCCGCGAGAATCCGGTCATAGGGCTCGCAGTTCAGCCGATGATGCGCGGTAAGAGAGGAGAGCTCCTTCAGCAGGACTTCCTCTTTGGCGGCCTGCGACAGGGTGAAGACACTCACAACGACGCCTCCAGCGCCCGATAGTCGGTCTTGCCGTTCGGCAGCAGCGGCAGCGCCTCGATCGACCGCACGTCGACACCGGAGAAGTGGGTGCCGAGCCATTCGGCGATCTTGGTGCGCAGCGCCCGGGCATCGTCCGCCGAGATGTCCTCGGCGAAGACGTGCAGCTTGTCGTCGCCGGCCACCGCGGTGATCGGGAAGTTGCGCTCGACGTCGTCCAGGTTGATCCGGACGCCGAACACCTTGCCCATCCGCTTGAGCCGGCCGGTGATGAAGAGGAAGCCCTCGTCGTCGAGACGGCCCAGGTCACCGGTGCGGAGAACCCCACCGAGCTGGTCGCCGGCGGCCAGGTCGGTGCCGCTTTCCGCGTACCCCATCATGACGTTGGGGCCGCGGTAGACGACCTCGTCGTCCTCGATCGCGAAGCTCGCGCCGGGCATCGCGAGACCGACCGATCCGATCTTGTCGGCGATCCGGTCCGGCGGCAGCGTGGCCATCCGCGGCGCGGCCTCGGTCTGTCCGTACATCACGAACAACCGGCCGCCTGCGGCGTCCATCTTCTGCGAGAACTCGGTGATCAGCTCGGCGCGCAGCCTGCCGCCGGCTTGGGTGAGGGTACGCACGGACGGGTGCTTGGCCGGATCGAAGCGAAGCCGCCGCAGCATCTCGTACTGGTACGGCACGAAGGCCAGCGACGTGACCTCGAACGCGTCGACGGCCGTCCAGAAGTCCCGCTGCATCAGCCCGGTCCGCTCCAGCACCACTGTCGCGCCCCGCAGCAGATGCGAGTGCAGCACCGACAGCCCGTACGAGTAGAACAGCGGCAGCGTGGTGATCGCCACGTCGTCGCTGGTCACACCGAGCGACTCGGCGACCTGCTCGGCGTTGGCGAGCACCGCCGAGCGGGACAGCCGGACCAGTTTCGGATTGCCGGTGGAGCCGCTCGTGGTGAGCAGCAGCGCCAGGTCGGGGTGCACCTCGTCGGCCTGGTACCGCGCGATCAGCTCGGCGTGGTCGGCGTCCGGGTCGAGCAGCACGACCGGCTTGTGCAGGCGCAGCGCGGCCAGGTATTTCGCGATCGCCTCGATCGTCGTCGGCATCGGCAGGAAGACCAGTTTCTGGTCCGCCAGCTCTTCACCGAAGCGGTCGATCAACGAAGGCGTGAGCGACTCTCCGGTGACGGCGTCGATGACGCGGGCGTCCGGGTGCAGCAGGTTCACAGCGTCAGTCCCCCGTCCACTCCGATCACCTGTCCGGTGACGAAGCGGGCCTGGTCGGAGAGGAGGAAGGTGATCACGTCGGCGACGTCCTCGGCGGTGCCGAGCCGGCCGAGGGCGGTGCCGGCGATCCGCTCGGTGCGGCCGGCCTCGTCCAGGGTGTCGAGCATGTCGGTGGCGATGAAGCCGGGTGCCACCGCGTTGACGCGTACGCCCTTGGGACCGAGCTCCTTGGCCGCCGACTTGGTGAGGCCGACCACGGCGGCCTTCGACGCCGCGTAGACCGCCTGGCCGGCGACACCGTGCGTGCCGGTGATCGAGGCGGTCAGCACGACCGACGCGTTCTGCGCGCGGGCCAGCAGGCGGACCGCGTTCTGCAACGTGTACGCGGCACCGGCCGCGTTCACCGCGAAGAGCCGTTCGATGGTGGCGTCGCTGGTCATGCCGAGCATCCCGGCCGCGTGCGTACCCGCGTTGATCACGAGCGCGTCGAGGCGCTTGAAGGTCTCGAACGCCAGGCGCACGAGGGCTTTGCTGGTCTGCGGGTCGGCGATGTCACCGGCGGCGGACACCGCGGTGACACCGAACTTGGCGGCCAGCGACTCGGCCGCCTCGGCCACTCCCGCTTCGCCGTGCCCGTGCAGAACAAGGTCGTAACCCTGCTCGGCGAGACGGTGCGCGGTGGCCCGCCCGATGCCCCGCGACGCCCCGGTCACCAGGGCGACACTCACTTGACGTCAACCCCGTATTTACCAAGGATTCGCACTGCCTCATCAAAACTGGACATATTGATGACATCGTCGGTGTCAATCATTACCGAGAATTCATCTTCGATCGCCGCGACCAACGACATGTGAGCGAGCGAATCCCACTTCTCGTTGTCCTGGTAGCGCAGGTCGTCCACGGGCGCGTCCGCCGGAAGATCAAGCGCGGTGCGGAACGCGTCGCGTAGTCTCTGCAGCTCACTCACGGGTTGTCTCCAATGGGGGATGGTTAGAGGAGTCCTACCTTCCCGCAGCAGTCCGGACGTCGCGACCAATCCCGGATTAACTGAAAATGAACTCGCATTGGCGTTTTTCCGCGCGCCTGGAAATGCGGGATCCTCTGGTTATGCTTCCGGCTCGTACCGGCCTATCGCTGAATCCCCCGGAGAAAAAACGTGTCTGAAATCGCCGGCTCCTCGATCCTTGTCACCGGCTCAACCGGTTCGTTCGGCAAGGCCTTCCTGCAGTACGCGCTGACCAACCTCGACCCGGCTCGCATCGTGGTGTTCTCCCGCGACGAGCTGAAGCAGTACGAGGTCCGCCAGATGTTCGGCGACGACCCGCGCCTGCGGTTCTTCATCGGCGACATCCGTGACCGGGACCGTCTGGCCCGGGCCATGCACGGCATCGACTACGTCGTGCACGCGGCGGCGCTGAAGCAGGTCGACACCGCGGAGTACAACCCCTCTGAGTTCGTCGCCACCAACATCAACGGCACCCAGAACGTGATCGACGCCGCCATCAACGCCGAGGTGAAGAAGCTCGTCGCGCTCTCCACCGACAAGGCGTCGAGCCCGATCAACCTGTACGGCGCCACCAAACTGGCCGCCGACAAGATCGTGATCGCGGGCAACCACTACGCCGCCACCCACCCGACCCGGCTCGCCGTGGTCCGGTACGGCAACGTGATGGGCAGCCGCGGCTCGGTCGTCCCGTTCTTCCGCAAGCTCGCCGCCGAGGGCAAGAGCCTGCCGATCACCGACAAGCGGATGACCCGCTTCTGGATCAGCCTGGACCAGGCGGTGAAGTTCGTCGTCGACTCGTTCGACGTGATGCGCGGCGGCGAGCTCTACGTCCCGCGGATCCCGAGCATGCGCATCCTCGACCTGGTCGAGGCCGTCGCGCCGGACGCACCCACCCACGAGATGGGCATGCGTCCCGGCGAGAAGCTGCACGAAGAGATGATCGCCGCCGACGACAGCCGTCGCACGCTGCGCTTCGCGGACCGTTACGTGGTCCAGCCGGTCGCCGCGAGCTGGGGTTACGAGTCGCCCGAGGGTGGCGAGCTCGTTCCGGACGGCTTCAACTACCGGTCCGACAACAACGACCTCTGGCTCTCGGTCGACGACATGCGCGCCCTGCTCGCGGAGAACTGATGCTGCCCTACGGAAGACAGTCGATCGACGACGCCGATGTCGAGGCGGTCGTCGCGGCGCTGGGCAGCGACTGGCTGACCACCGGGCCGCGCGTCGCCGAGTTCGAAGCCGACCTGGAGAAGGTCGCCGGAGCGCCCTGCGTCACTGTCACCAACGGCACCACGGCGCTGCACGCGGCGTACGCGGCAGCCGGGGTGACCAGTGGCGACGAGGTGATCACGACGCCGATGACGTTCGTCGCCACGGCGTCCGGCGCGGCGATGCTCGGCGCCAAGGTGATCTTCGCCGACGTCGAGGAGGACACCGCGAACCTCGACCCGGCAGCCGTGGAGGCAGCTCTCACCGAGCGCACCAAGGTGATCGCCGCTGTCGACTACGCCGGCGTTCCGGCCGATTACGACCGGCTGCGCAAACTCGGCGAGAGCAGCGGCGCGCTGCTGGTCGGCGACGCCGCGCACTCGATCGGATCCACCTACAAGGGACGGCCGGTCGGCACCCTCGCCGACCTCACCACGTTCTCGTTCTTCCCGACCAAGAACTTCACCACCGGTGAGGGCGGCGCGGTCGCATCGACCCGGCCGGAGTTGATCAAGCGCCTGAAATCCTTCCGCACTGTGGGAGTGGTCCGGGAAGGTCTCCGCCACGCCGACGAGGGCGCCTGGTGGTACGAAGTTCCCGAGTTCGGCCTGAACTACCGCCTGCCGGATGTGCTCTGCGCGCTCGGCAGCGCCCAGTTGCGCCGACTCGGGGAGTTCAAGGCGCGTCGCGCGTACCTCTCGGCGCGTTACGACGAACTGCTCGCCGACGTGCCCGGCCTGCGCCTTCCGGCCCAGCGGCCGGACACCGACCCGATGCGGCACCTCTATCCGGTGCGGATCCTCGACGGCCGGCGCCGCGAGGTTTTCGATCGGCTGCGCGCGGCCGGCATCGGTGTGCAGGTGAACTACATCCCGGTTTACTGGCACCCGGTCTTCGAAGACCTCGGTTACCGGCGGGGCATGTGCCCGGTCGCGGAGGCCTTCTACGCCGAGGAGCTCTCCCTGCCCCTCTTCGCCGACCTCAGCGACGCCGACCAGGACCGTGTGGTCGAAACGCTGCGCGGCATCCTCGGGAGCTAGCGGGTGCACCACGGTAATCACTTCTACGGTCACGCCCACGTGCTCGCCGAGTACTGCGGTGTCGACCCGGCCGATCCTCCTCGGATCGACGGGTACCTGCAGCACGGCTGGAACGTGGTGGACGGGCTGGGCGCCGGTACGCCGTACGCGCCCGGCCGGCCGATCTTCGTGTGGTCCGAGCGCACCCGGCGCCGGGCCGTCTCGATGGGCCGTCCGCTCGCCACGGTGATCGGCTCGCCCTTCCTCTATCTGCTCTCCTCTGAACTGCCTGAAGAGGAACCGCAACGGGAAGGGACCATCTGGTACCCGTTCCACGGCTGGGAGGGACAGCACGTCGACGGTGACCATCGGCGGCTGATCGACGAGATCGTGTCGACCGAGGACGGGCCGATCACGTTCTGCCTGTACTGGCACGAGTACCAGGACGCCCGGATCCGGGCGTCCTACGAACGGGCCGGCCGGGTGATCTGCCACGGTTACCGGGGTTACATGCGAACCCAGACCGACACCAGGTTCCTGCACAAACAGCTGGCCGAGCTGCGCGCGCACCGCCGGGTGGCCTCCAACCGGCTGAGCAGCGCGATCTTCTACGGGGTGGCGGCCGGGTGTGAGCCCGCTGTCTACGGCAACCCGATGCGTCTCGCCAAGGAAGACCTGGCGACCGCCGAACGCATCCGGCGGGAGTGGCCCGAGCTGCACGGCGCGCACCCGGAGCTGGCGGCCGCACGGGCCACCGCGATGGCCGAGCTCGGCGGGGGCTTCCTGGCCTCCCCTGCCGAGTTGAAAGCCACCCTGGGCTGGACCAACGCCGACCGGAAGCTGGTGCCGGCATGATCCGGATGATCGGCGGCGAGATGCCGGAGTACGCCGAGGAGCACCCACCGGCCGGAGGGCTCCTCTACCGGCACCTGATCACCAAGCTCCCAGCCGGCGCCGCGATCCTGGTGGCCGGCCCGCACGACATCGCGCTGCTCGAAGCGCTCGCCGACGGCCGCACCGTCACCTGCCTGGTCCGTTCCCAGCCGGACGCCGAAGCACTCGCCGAGCAGGGCTTGGGCATCACCGTCCTCTGCGGCTCGCTCGCGAAGCTGACCGGCGGGGATCAGTTCGACGCCGTGGTCGCT
The DNA here is from genome assembly GCF_003259845.1 of Actinoplanes lutulentus. Taxonomy (GTDB): domain Bacteria; phylum Actinomycetota; class Actinomycetes; order Mycobacteriales; family Micromonosporaceae; genus Actinoplanes; species Actinoplanes lutulentus. Next base: position 234,896 of record NZ_QLMJ01000014.1, on the reverse strand, counting down.
CTCGACGGCACCGGCCGGCTCTGCTCCCCCGAAGGCCCGCAGCTCGACTGGACCGAGTCGGTCCGCGCCCTGAAGCGTGCCCTGCGCCCCGGCGGCACCCTGCTGCTGACCGTGGAGAACGAACTCGGCGTGCACCGTCTCGTCGACACCGGCACACCCACCACGCCGGGCACCACCGACTGGCGGCCGCTTGGCGAGTTCGGCACGACACCGGGCCGCGCGGACCGGCTCGCCGCCGCGCTCGGCGCCGAAGGAATGCAGGTCTCCGGGGTCGCCGCCGCTTGGCCGTCGCAGACCGAACCCACGTTGCTGGTCACCCCGGAGACCCTGCGTTACGGACCACTGGACGCGCTCGCCGCTCTCGCCTCGGCGGCGGTCGCGGACGCGTACCAAGAGAAAACGGTCCTGAGTGACCCGCGCCGCCTGGCCTCCGCGGCAGTTCGTCGCGGACTCGGCGCCGAGCTGGCGCCGGCCTGGATCGCCGTCGCCCAGCTCGCCACCCGCCCGGCGAACGCCGTCCCGATCCCGCCGGTCAGCCATCTCAGCGGTGGCGCGATCGTCGAAGGGTCCGGACATCTTCTCCCGACCGGGCGGCTGCTGGAGGAGTTGCTGCTCACCGCGGCTCTCGGCCACGACCTGCCCGCTCTTCGACGGCTGCTGACCGGGTGGATGACAGCCGCGCCGAAGGCCGGCGCCGCGAACGTACTCGTCGACGGCGAGCGTTACACAGTGCTCGACCCGAACCGTCCGGAACAGCCCGACGCGCTCGCCCGGTTCGCGAACACCCTGTTCACCGGCGGGTACGACCACCCCTGGCCGGCCGTCACCGATGTGGCCCGGCTGCTCGAAGTCCTCGCCGGGGCGGCCGGTCTCTCCTCGACGCCCGCCGTTGTCCCTCCTTCGGGCACCGACTCCCGCCGCGAGCGGGAACAGCAGGTCGAAGCCCTACGCCGACAGCTCGCCGACGCCGAGGCACGGAGCCGCTTCTTCGAGGCCGAACTCGAGAAGCGGGACGCCGAACTCGGCCGCGCCAAGGTCCAGATCGCCGCGTTCAGCGGCTCGCTCGGCTTCCGCGCCGCCAAAGCCGGACTCGGCCTCGCGCGCAAAGCCCGGAACTCCCTCCGCAAAGGACAGTCATGACCACCCTCGGCATCATTCAGGCCCGGATGGGCTCCACCCGGCTCCCCGGCAAGGTGCTGCGCCGCCTCGGCGGGCGCAGCGTCCTCGACCGGGTCGTGCACGCGGCTCGGGAGAGCGGCATCCTCGACGACCTGGTCGTCGCGACCACCATCGAACCCGACGACGACGCCGTGGTCGCCGAGTGCGAGCGGATCGGCGTGGCCTGCCACCGCGGACCGGTCGACGACGTGCTCACCCGGTTCCTCGGTGTGCTCGAGACCCGCTCCCCGGACACCGTGCTCCGGTTCACCGCGGACTGCCCGCTGCTCGACCCGCACCTGGTCAGGCGGGCCGCCCGGGTCTTCGAGGCGTCCGGCGTCGACTACCTGACCACCTCGATCACCCGCACCCTGCCGCGCGGGCTGGACGTCGAGGTGGTCCGGGCCAGCGTGCTCAAGGAGATCGACAAGCTGGCGTACGACCATCACCGGACGCATGTGACGTCGTACATCTACTCGCACCCGGCGGACTTTGACGTGATCGGGCTGACGGCTCAGCCGGATCTGTCGTACCTGCGCCTTACGCTCGACACCGAGGACGACTGGAAGCTGATCGAATCGGTGATCGACCACTTCGGCGACGAGCCGGTCGCGATCCGGGCCGTGGCCGCCTGGCTCGACGAGCAGCCGGAGCTGGCAGCGCTCAACGCTCACGTGCGGCAGAAGGAGCTGGACCAGGCGTGAATATCGGGATCCGGTGTGACGCCGGGCCGCGTACCGGGGTGGGGCATCTCGTGCGGTGTGTGGCCCTTGCCGAGGAGCTGACCGCGCGCGGTGCCGACGTGCACTTCCTCAGCGATCTGGGCGGGGTGGCCTGGGCCGAGTCCCAGCTCGAACAGCGAGGGCTGCCGTGGCATCCGGCGCCGTACGACACCGTCGGGTTGGTCGCGGCGGTCGAGCGGCTCGAGCTGGCGGCTCTGGTGGTGGATTCGTACACGTTGCCGCCTCAGCAGAGTGCCGCGGTGCGGTCGGCCGGTGTTCCGGTGCTGGCCATCGTGGACGGTGACCTGCGGGGTCAGTCCGCCGACATCTACGTCGACCAGAACCTCGACGCGGTCCTGCACGACGGGGACGTGCGGCTGGCCGGGCTCGATTACGCGCTGCTCCGCTCGGCTGTTCGCGAGCTTCGGCCTCTTACGGCGCCGGTGCAGGGCTTTACGCGTACCCCAAAGATCTTGGCCTTTTTCGGAGGGACCGACGCTTACCGCGCGGCGCCGCAGGTGGCGCGACTGCTCACCGAGACCGCGGTGGGTTTTGACGCGACCGTGATCGCCGCTGATGAGAGCCTGCGCGACGAGTTGCTCGCGGTCGAGGCCGGGCCGGGGCAGCGTTTCGAGATCATCGGACCCACCGACCACCTGCCGAAACTGCTCGTCGGCGCCGACCTGGTGATCAGCGCGAGCGGAACCTCGACGTGGGAACTGCTCTGCCTGGGCCGCGCCGCGGCCCTGATCTGGGTGGTCGACAATCAAATTCAGGGGTACGAACGGACGGTCGCCCGTGGTTACGCCGCAGGGCTCGGTCGTCTCGGCTCGCTCGGGCCCTCGTCCGTCGATGTGCTGCGTGACCTGCTTCTTTCCCCGGAAGCGCGCACTGCTGTCGCTGCCCGGGGATGGTCCGCGGTCGATGGCCTCGGCGTTTCCAGGGTGGCGGACGCCCTACTGGCTAGGGCTGCGTCACCTCGATGACGACCTTGCCCACGACGTGGTTCTCGACCGCCTCGTGGGCCTCGGCGATCCGTTCCAGCGGGAACCGGATGATCGGCAGACCGGCGTCCTCACCAACCGTGAAGGCGCCGTCGCCGACCGCTTCGGAGACTGCCGCGACCGCGTTCTCCTTCTCCTGCGGCGACGTCGTGTAGGTGAGCACGAAGTCGAGGCTGACGTTTTTCAGCATCGCCTTGAAACTCGGCACGCTGACCGTGCCGCCCACGTAGATCGCGATGTTGCCGCCCGGAGCGATCACGTCAAGATCGAGGTCGAGGTTGTCGGTGTTCACCTCGACGACGATGTGCGGGCCGGTCGCGCTGAGCTCGCGGATCCGGGCCTTGACGTCCTCTTCCCGGTAGTTGATCACCACGTCGGCGCCGGCCGCGATCGCCAGCTCCGCTTTCTCCTTCGAGCTGACCGTGGTCAGCACGGTGGCACCGGCCCACTTCGCGAGCTGGATCGCCGCGTTGCCGACCGCTCCAGCGCCACCGGCCACCAGCACGGTCTTGCCGGCGAGGGCGTCCGGGGCGAGCCTTTCCGGGCCGTCGCTGGCCAGGGTCAGGCAGCGGTGCGCGGTGAGCGCCGGGATGCCCAGGGCCGCGCCGATCTCGAACGGCACGTCGTCGTTCATCCGGACGACCTGGTGGCGGGGCAGAACCAGGTATTCCTGGGCGGTGCCGTTCTCCCGGCCGTACCCGGCGTCCCACACCCAGACCCGGTCACCCGGCTCAAGATCGGTCACACCGTCACCGAGCGCGTCCACCACCCCGGCGCCGTCCTGGTTCGGAACCCGCGGTGGCGAGATGCCGTCCGGCACACCCCGGCCGGCCCTGGTCCCGGTGTCGGTCGGATTCACGGCGGAGAGAACCACGCGGACGCGTACCTCACCGACCCCGACGTGCGGCAGATCTCGATCGACGATCGTCAGAACAGAGGCGGCGGGACCGGGCTGGAGAAAAACGGCAGCACGCATATCCCTCACTCTATTTCGCGAACCAGCCCCTCCCGGCAAAGCTCGGTGTGCCGGGCCACCCGCTCCACCAGAATCCCCGGCAGAGCCGACCCCAGCCCGGCAACCGCCGAGGAGGAGGCAACCGCCCGGAACGCCTCCGGCAGCCGGCCCGCAAGCGCCGCGACCCGTTCGATCGTGGGCCGCACCGGCAGCCCGTTTTCCTCGGCAAAGGCGACCCAGTGCCGGCGCGACAGAGCAGCGACCCGGTAATCGGATCCGATCCGCATGGCGAGGCGCAGACGAGGCACGTACATGTCGTCGTACGGCAGGCTGCTGGCGAGATCGTAGAGAGGCGCAAGACGAATCTGGCCGGGAAGCACCAGCAGTGAGTAGTTCTTGGCGTGAGCATCCGTGCCCGCAACAAGCCAGTTGAACGCCAACGCGTCGACGAACCGCCACACCTCCATCGCCGCGACCGGCTCGGGAACCACCGACCCACGGATCAACGCGATGATCTGCTCAGGCGACGGCCCGCCCTCAGCCTGATATTTCATCGTCGGCGAAGCACCCAACGCCTGACACACGTCTTCCTGGTGGATCCGCACCGATGTCCCGTTCGGTCCCGGAAATCGATCGAATCGCTCGACGACGACCGCGCGCTCGTCGCCGAACCCGACGATCCGGGACCGAGCAGCCCTCAACCCGGCCGCGTCCGCCGCGGCTAGGCAAAGATGCTCGTTGAGATCATGCTCATCGAACCCGGAAATGGCCGGCTTGATGATGTGCGTGGTCGGCACAGCACCTGTCGGATCGCCCCATTGACCGGTCCTCGCGTCGAAGTGCACCGCGGTCTTGGCCTGCGCGCCGGCGAGACTGAATTGGCCGGTCCCGGCGAGATGCCACGCCGCCGGATCACGGCGCAGGATTCGCAGCCGATCGGCGACATCGCCTTCGCTGAGAGGAGTGACAGATCCCTCGTCCCTGAGCAGGCTGCCGACCCGCTCGGCGGGAACGAACTGAACGGCTCCGGCACAGTCCTCTCCCACGTGGCGAAGGAGAGCGAAGGGGTTACCAGCCGAGACGCCGAATTCCCGCCCCCACCGTTCCAGCACTGCTTCGTTGTCCGGCAGCAGACCTTGGCAGAAGTTCCGGACGACGGGACCCTCATGGACCGCTTGTGCCAGCGGCATCGACAGCGAAATCGGCAGCGGGCCGGGCGACCGCTGATAGTCGTCGTCGTACCGGAGGCGAAGTCGTCCACCGGTTTGCTGATCGAGCGTTCCCGCAACCCGGCCGGCCAGGAGCACGGTCAGTTGGCTGCTCACTGGGGACCGTCGAAACGCTTCAGGTACTCGTCCAAGTCCAGTTCGCGGGGTGGCTCCGGGCTCACGTCGACGAACATGCCAAGGGCGACGATCACGTGGAACACCAAGCCCACCTCGGCGGACGGCTTGCCGCCCTCGAAAGCCGACAACCAGCGCCGGCTCACGCCCGCCCTCGTCGCCAGCTCGTCCTGGCTCAATCCGGCCGCCCGGCGCTGCTCCCGCACGTAGATACCAAGGTCACGAGCATGGGAAATTCGCATTCCGCGCCTCCTTGCGCACGTACGCTCCCATCTTAACTCTGGTGCACGTACGTGCACATTGCAGAAATGCGCACGAGCGTGCACAAGAAATTGAGGCTCAGCGGATCGGTGGGGCTGCCGAACATCAGGTGCAAGGTCAATCAGGCGTCCCGGAGGTCCCACCCGTGCCCACCGTGTTGATCACAGATGACGAGGCCGATCATCGGGAGTTGCTCACGCTCGCACTTCACCGCCTCGGGTACGAGGTGGTGGCCGCCGAGAACGCCGCCGAGGCGTTCGCCATTCTGTGCGGCGGTGGCATCGACGCCGTCCTGACCGACGTGCGGATGCCCGGCGAGTCCGGCGTCGAGCTGTGCCGGCGGATCCGCGACGATCCGCGTACCGAATCGATTCCGGTCATGATGGTCAGCGCGGACGTGCAACGCACCCAGATCACCGCGGCGCTGCACGCGGGAGCCGACGACTTCCTGCCGAAGCCGTTCAGCCGGGCCGAGCTGACCGCGCGGCTCAACAACCTGATGCGGCCGTGCGCCAAGCCGGCGTTGCGTTCCGCTCTGGCCGCCCGGGCCGCCGTGCTTGCGGCCCGGCAGAGTCTTCCCACGCCACAGCCGGTTTCCCGGCCGCTCCGCCGCATCGCCTGATCAATGACGCCGTAGTCTCACCGGCATGTCCTCGGTCCGTTACGGCACCCCGGCAGGCCGCTGGGTACTGCTCGCCATGGTTCTCGGTTCGAGCATGGCGTTCGTCGACTCGACGATCGTCAACCTCGCTCTCCCCACGATCGCCGACAACCTCGGCGCAAGCGCCTCCGGTCTGCAATGGACGATCAATGGGTACGCCTTATCGCTGGCATCCCTGATCCTGCTAGGCGGATCCCTCGGTGACCGCTTCGGCCGGCGCCGGACATTCCAGGCAGGCGTGGCCTGGTTCGCGGTGGCTTCGCTGCTCTGCGGCATCGCGCCCAACGTCGAGCTGCTGATCGCCGCCCGGGTGCTCCAGGGCATCGGCGGAGCGCTGCTCACCCCCGGCGCGCTCGCCATCCTCCAGGCCTCGTTCGCCGCGCAGGACCGTGCCCGCGCCATCGGCGCCTGGTCCGGGCTGGGCGGCATCGGTGGCGCGCTCGGTCCGCTGCTCGGCGGCTGGCTGCTGGAGCTCGGCAGCTGGCGGATCCTCTTCCTGATCAACGTGCCGGTCGCCGCGCTAGTCCTCTGGATCACGGCACGTCACGTGCCCGAGTCCCGCAACGAGACCGCGTCCCGCCGGATCGACGTGGCCGGACTGCTCACCGCCGCGATCGGCCTCGGCGGTCTCACCTACGGATTCACCGCCTGGCCGGAGAACGGCCCCGGCTCAGCCGTCGTGATCCTTTCGCTCGCCGCCGGTGTGCTCGGGCTGGTCGCGTTCGTCCTGGTCGAGCGCCGCGAGAAGGATCCGATGCTGCCGATCCGGATCTTCCAGAACCGGGCGTTCAGCGGCGCGAACCTGGTGACGTTCCTGGTCTACACCGCCAACGGCGGCGTGTTCTTCCTGTTCGTGCTGAATCTCCAGGTGGTCGCGGACTTCCCCGCTATCGCCGCGGGGCTCGCGCTGCTGCCGCTGACCCTGTTGCTGCTGGTGCTGTCGGCTCCGGCCGGCACGCTCGGTCAGCGGATCGGCCCGCGCATCCCGATGACCGCCGGCCCGCTGATCTGTGCCGCGGCGCTGGTGCTGATGTCCTCGATCGGCCCGGGCGCGTCGTACCTGACCGACGTCCTGCCGGCCGTGGTGATCTTCGGGCTCGGGCTGGCGCTGCTGGTGGCGCCGCTGACCGCGACCGCACTGAGTGCCATCGACGACGCGTACGCGGGTATCGCCTCCGGGGTGAACAACGCGGTGGCCCGGTCCGCCGGTCTGCTGGCCGTGGCGATTCTTCCGCTGCTGGGCGGGCTCGGCGCGGGTTCGCTCACCGACCCGGTGGCGCTGGAGCCCGTTTATCACGACGCGATGCTGATCTGTGCCGGGCTGATGGCCGCCGGCGCCGTGGTGGCGTTCCTCGCGATCCCGGCCCGGACCCCGAAGAGCGAAACGCCGGCCCGCAGTTTCTGCGACCCGGCGTCCACACCCGTGCATAGGTGAAGCTGGCGATCAGACCACCGGAGCGGTGCCGATCAGTTTGCCGTCCTTGTCGGTGATCAGGATGGCCTCGACGTCGTTCACCGGCACCGAGCTGGCGCCGACCACCTTGGCGTTGCCGTCCGGCGTATCACCCCAGACCGCCGCCTGTTCGGTCGCGCCGGCCTTGGTCCGCACCAGGCAGAGGAAGGGCGCCTGACCCTTCATCCGGCTCACGTCCAGCGCCACCGAGACACCCCAGACCTTCGGAGTGATCACCGCGGAGCCGGTCAGGCTGCTACCGGGCGCCGCCTCGAACCGGGAGCTGACCAGTTCCACGCTCGGCAGGGCTTCCGGCGTGCCGGGCTGCACCCGGCCGTTCGTGAAGATCCCGTACCCGATCGCGGCGGCCGCGATCATCACGACCGCAGCGGCGGCCAGCCAGCGCACCCGGTTGACCCGGACTTCCTTGTGTTTCTCGGCCCGCATCCGGCTGAGCAGGCCCTCGATGTTCTGTGAGCTCGGCCGCGCGGCCGGACTGACCGCGAGCGGCGCGCCGCCGCTCAGGTGCCGCGCGTCCGGCAGGTGTTGCAGCATTTCGGGGACCGGAGCCAGCCGGTCCAGTTCAGCCCGGCAGTCCGCGCAATCCCTCAGGTGCTCGTCGAGGCGATCGGTGTCGGCCTCGTCAAGACCGCCGAGGAGGTATCCGCCCAGCAGCCTGTGCAGGCTGCCGTGCTCGTCCAGGTCGCTCATCGCAGCATCCCCATCTCCTCGAAGACGGTGCGCAGCGCCCGTACCGCGTAGTACGCGCGCGATTTGACCGTGCCCTCAGGCACCGAGAGTTTTCGAGAGGCGTCGGCCACGCTCTGCCCCTCGTAATACATCGCCTGGATGACTGCCTTGTGTTCCGGTGAGAGCCGCTCAAGCGCCTCCGCCACCAGCCAGCCTTCCACCATTTGATCTACATTGTCCGCCGACGGCACCGAATTGACCGCGTTCTCGTCAGCGACCAGACGCGGCCGGCGCTGTTCCGCACGCCACGCGTTGGTCACCACGTTACGAGCAATAGTCAGCAGGTACGACCTGGTCCGGCCCGGTTCCGGGTCCAGATGGTCGATGTGCTTCCACGCCCGCAGGAGAGTCTCCTGCACCAGGTCCTCCGCTTTGTGCCGGTCCGATACGTATCGGGACACAAAGTTGATCAGGACTGCGTAGTGCTCGGTATAAAGCGCGGTCATCAGCTGCTCGTCGGGGTTCACCCGTCGCTTCATCGGCGCCCAGCTCCCCTCGGGTTCCGCCCGGCCACCAGGATGTACATCCTGGCACGCGGACCGGTTCACCGGCTGCCCTGACAATTGATGCCCGGTCCTCTTGCGAGGGACCGGGCATCAATGGGGTTTGTCGATCAGCAGGCCCCGGGACCGCCGTAACGGAAGGTCCGGAGGCTCAGTTTGGACACCGGGTAAACGTCACTGGTGGCGCGGATGTTCATCTCGGCCGTCGGCCCGTTCAGGTACGACAAGCTGCTGATCCGCGCCGCTCCGGCGTCGTCGGAGGGCTTGCCGTTGCCCATCTGGGTGCACGGCGTCGGTGTGGCCGCGGCGACCTCGCCGAAGACCTGGACGAGACCCGTCTTGGTGAATTTCTCACCCCAGATGGTGCCCGGGAAATAACCCACCCATTCGCTGTCGAACGCGATCCACCAGGCGCTGTTGAAGTACTGGATGCCGAACCGCGCGGTCTTGTCCTGCGCCAGCACGTCGCCGGGGGCGATGTTGCTGCTGTACTGCACGAAGCCGCAGGTGTTGTAGCAGGTCGACGTCTTGTCGACCCAGTGGTAGACGAACAGGTGCGGATCGTCGTCGCCGTTGACCGTGCGGTCGACGGTCCAGCCGACCTCGACGATCTGGGCGCCGTCACCGGACTGCACGGCCAGCTCGGCGAGCGAGTGATAGTCGCTCTTGGCGAGCGTGGGCTTGCTGATGGTCAGAGTCGCGTACGCCCCGTCGGAGACGGCCGCCTGCGAACCGACGTTGTAGAGGTAGTTGACCGTCGGCTTGGTCGCCGGCGCGCTGGTCGGCGAGGTAGCCGGCGGCTCCGGCGGAACGACATTGGTCCGTTCCGACTTCACGAAGGTGGTCCGCGAGGTACGGCCTTTCGGCGCGTGTTCCTCGGCCTGCTCCTCGGACTCCTCGTCGGGCTCGGCCGCGATCAGGCCGGCCGCCTTGAGCGACTTGCTGCTGGCACCGTCCCGCCCGGTCTTGATGGCGCGCGGACGCTCACCCCAGGGCAGTTGGGTCGGCGGCTTCAGCGCCGGCGCCTCGGTGGCGTCCGCGGTGGCCTCCGCGCTCGCCGAATCGGCGGTCGCCGCTGCGGTCTCCGCCGCTCCGGGGATCTGCTCCGCTCCGGCGTTCAGCGTCGACACGACACCGATCGTGCTGATCACAGCTGCGGTCAGACCGGCCGCGAGCAGACCGCGGCGTGACTTCAACACGTGTCCGTCCTCGTAAATCGGGGGGCAAGAAAGCCTGGTGGGGCGGGTTTCCGAGAACCACCTCGCGGCGGCGCAGCTCACCATATAGCTATCTCGATACGGCCGACATGGCCCTGAGCAGCAATTCCACCGTTACGTCGGACGGGGTAGGCCGTTCTGGTGACAGAACGCCCAGAAGTCTCAACAGAGCGTATCGGGAACGTTGCGGAACGAAGTTTTTCGCACCAGATCGAGAAAGAGGCAAAGAACACTAAGCCTCTTTCGGATCACGCTTCGGCCTTATCCGGAGCAACTCCGCGAGTCCTAAGACACCGACACTGATCTTGTGGTAAAACCTATCAGGTCTATAGAGTATGTATGGCAAGGAGGAGCCCATGACCGTCACCGGTGTCCGTCACGACCATCTCGCCATCGCCCAGCGATATGCCGCCGAGGCCGATCGCTGGCCTGTCACGCCCCGATTCGACCCGCTCGAGCGCTGGTACCACCGCCTCGCGGTCACCGATGACTACGAGGTGTGGCTGCTCACCTGGCTGCCGGGGCAGGGCACCGAGATCCACGACCACGGCGGCTCGGCCGGCGCGTTCCACGTCTTCAGCGGCACGCTGACCGAGGAGACCATCGCCGCCGGAAACGGCGCTCCGCGGGTCGTCTCCCGTGAGCTCGGCGAGGGCGCGGGCCGGCGGTTCGGCGAGCACCACGTGCACCGGATGACCAACCGCACGACGCAGCCGGCGATCAGCGTGCACGTGTACGGCCCGGCGCTCACCACGATGACCAAGTACCGGCTCAGCCCGGCCGGCCTTGAGGTGCTGACCGTCGAGCGCGCGGGATCCGAGTGGTGACGGCGACCCCGCCGCCCGGCTCTAAGGGCATCGACGAGATCCTGGCCGATGCGCGTACCCGATTGAAGCGGTTGAACGCCGCGCAGACCGCGGCAGCGGTCAGCGACGGCGCGATCCTGGTGGACATCCGCCCGGCCGCCCAGCGAGCCGAGCACGGCGAGATCCCGGGTGCGCTGATCATCGAGCGCAACGTCCTGGAGTGGCGTCTCGACCCGCGGTCGGACGCACGCCTGCCGTTCGCGAACAGCTACGACCTGGCCGTCGTGATCACCTGCCAGGAGGGTTACACCAGCAGCCTGGCCGCGGCGTCACTGCAGGACCTGGGGCTGCACCGGGCGACCGACCTGGACGGCGGATTCGCCGCCTGGCAGGCCGCCGGGCTGCCCACGACTCACTTCGGGTAAACGACTCCGGACCGGCCGCTGTACAGGTGCCGCGTGCCGTCCCAGTCGTAACCGGTGTTCGGCGCGTCCAGCCAGACGATGTACGCGGCACCCGGCGTGAGCCCGGTGATCGTGGTGCTGACCGCACAGCTGGTGCCGGCCGCCTCGGTGCCCGCCGCCACGGTCTTCCACACCGGCTCCGGCTGTAGTCCGCTGACCAGCTCCTGCGGCACGGCCGCGACCCGGTAATCGGAGTCGTACTGCGTCGGCCACTCCACCTTGAGCGAGCCCGCGCCGGGCGTGACCTCGACCGGGATGAACACCGGTTCGGTACGCGGCCAGACCTTCGCGCAGCTCGGGTCGGGCGTGGCCGTGGAGACCGACGGCTCCGGCGTCGCGGAGGCGGTGCCCCGCGAGGGGGCCGGACTCGGCGTCGCCTTGCCCTGGTCCATGCGCATCCACGAGTCCCCGCTCTTGTCCTCCACCGCCGTCGCCGACCCGGAGCCACCGAACCCCAGAGCGGCACAGCCACCGAGCATCAGCGGCAGCGTGGTCAGAGCAAAAGCGATCTTGAAGTTGCGCATCCATCCCCCAGGTCGATGTCCCCTACTGTTCGACCCTGGACACCGCGGCCTTAGGGGTAATCGGCGCGTTCAGATCCCATCCGCCGGCCAGGAGGCCGTCGACGGCGAGAACCGCGGTGCGCAAGCGCTGCGGATAGCTTCCGGCCAGTGAGATGTACGCGACACCACGGCTCTCCAGCTCGGTGCGGAACCGCTCGGTCATCCAGTGCCGCAGATGCTCGCCGTCGCGCAGCCCGTCGTCGTCGAACGGCACCCCGTCCGCCTCGGTGAGCAGGTAGAGGTCCGGTTCGCGAACCAGCGCCGCGACCGCCGCGGAGGTGCTGCCGAGGTAGCGCTCCTCCCAGATCGTGGTGGCGAACGCGTCGGTGTCCCCGAAGATCACCGGCGAGCCGGCCCGGGCCGCCGCGTCCTCGGCCGCGTTCTGTTCAGCCGCGACCGTCACGAAATCGGCCCGGTCCCAGGTCACGTCGAACACTGTCGCGGCCGGCCGATCCCGGCGCAGCTCCCGCAACTTGATCTCGGTGAGTTCCCGGCCGTACTCGGGAACCCAGCGGGTGTCCGACCAGACCCCGCCGCGCGACCGGTAGTGGCGGGCCATCGCCCTGGCCATCGTCGTGGTGCCCGTCGACTCGGCGCCGACCACGATCACCCGCCGGGTCAGCCAGCCGCGAACGCCCGGGCCGATCCGGTCCCAGTACGCGACGGGGTCCTCCCGGATCGCCGTTCCGGAGACCGGTACCCGCACCCGCTCCGGGTCCACCAGCACCGCCTCGGCGTGGAACCGCCGGGCGAGCTCCGATCCGTACTCCTCGGAGGAGAAGACCGCGTCGACCCGGTCGGTGCCGGCCGCCGCCCGGAAGAGTGCCATGTGCAGGTCCCAGACCGCCGGGTCGGCGTAATCGATCGGGTGGTCGTCGTAAACGCCGGCGAATCGGACGGCCGGACCGTGCGCCTCGCGCAGCCAGTCAAGCCGCAGCGACAGCGGGATGCTCTCGCCGGACGACGGCGCGACCACCACTGTCACCCGGTCACAGACAGCAGCGGCGGCCTCGATGAGCGCGTGGTGACCGGCGTGCGGCGGGTAGAACTTGCCGACGATCAGGCCGTGCCGATATCTCATGCCGGCACCCTCGCCACCGCGGACCGCCAGGACCGCAGGCCCAGCACACAGAGGGTGAGGAACGCCACATACAAGATCGCGGTCAACCAAAGACCTTTGTACGCGTAGAGCGGGATGTAGATCAGGTCAGCGGCGATCCAGATCCACCAGTTCTCCACGAGTTTGCGCGTCTGCCCGTACGTCGCCAGCAGGGAGAGCGCTGTGGTCAGCGCGTCGGCGAGGGGAACCGTGGAGCCGGTCAGCCGATCCAGGAAGAGCCAGAGCCCCGCGGTCAGGACAACACCCGCGACAGCGAGACCCAGCCATTCGCGCCGGGTGGTGGTCCGGACCACCAGACGGGACCGGTCCTGCCCTCCGTAAAGCCACGCCCACCAGCCGTAGAAACCCAGGATCACGTAAACGATCTGGAGGCTCGCGTCGGCGTAGAGGCCGACGCTCCAGAAGACGACCATCAGCAACAGGACGTTGAGGATGCCGAGCGGCCAGTTCAGGATGTGCCGGCGCACCAGCAACCCGACGTTGACCAGTCCGGTGATGAAGCCCAGCACCTCCGCCCAGGAGGTCGGCACGCCGAACGTCACCACAGCCGGGCTGTTCAACCAATCGATCATGGTGACAGCATCCCCGGCGGGACCTCAGACCGGAAGCAGGCGGTGGCCGGCCATCTCCAGCTCCCCGTCGTAGACGACAACGGCCGTGTTCAGCCCGGAGTCGTCGTGCAGCACCACCTCGGTGCCCTTGATGTCGTACGTCCCATGGGCCGCCCGGCGGCGACCGGCGACCTCGCCGGCGAACGTGCCGTCGGTGTGCAGCCGCAGCTGGACGACCCCGTCAGGGCTGCGCCAGACGCCGGCGACGGCGGCACCCGTGACCACTTTCGGGGTGCCGATCAACGGGTACGAGCTCAGCTCGCTGGCGCCCTTCATCGCGATGGCCAGCAGGGCGGCGGCGTCGAGGACGGTGAAGTCGACATGGGGCTCGCAGGGGGTGGTCATCGTCTCGCTTCCGGGCGTCGGTCGGGGTCAGCCCCTTCCTTCGGCCGTCAGCAGGCGATCGCCAGCGAATCCCGGGTTGCGAGCCGGTGGTTTATGGGCGCGCCGCCTTGAGTGCCCCGGTGACCGCTGCTGCCAGCTGCTCCAGGTACTCGTCGCCGATCGGGTCCCGGGAGATCGCGAGCCGCCAGTACAGCGGGCCGAGCATCAGGTCGACGGCGAGCTTCGGATCGGTGCCCTCGGGCAGCTCGCCCCGAGTGACCGCCTGGCCGACCAGTTTCTCGGCGAGCGCCTGCTGCTGGGTGCGCAGCGCGCCCTGCAGGGTCTCGGCGATCTGCGGGTTGCGAGCCGCCTCGGCCATCAGATCAGGGATGATCTGCGACGCGATCCGGTGCTGCAACGCCTTGCTCACGATGAACATGAGCAGCTGGAGGTCGCCGGCGAAACTCCCGGTGTCCGGAAGTGGCACCTTACGCTCGGCGATGTCCGAGACGATCTCCATGACCATCTCGAGTTTGTTGCTCCATCGCCGGTAGATCGCGGTCTTGCCGACCCCCGCTCGGCGGGCCACCGCCTCGATGGACAATCGGCCATAACCGACTTCCGCCAACTCGTTCATGACCGCGTTGCGGATCGCCACGGTGATGTCGCCTCGGAGCACCGCCGCTCCGGCAGGTGCGCGCTTTGTTGTCGCCACAGAGTCACTATAACGCTACGACGTAACGGTTGCGTTCCGCCGTTTGGTCAGCTACCTTCAGAGCCACGTCGATACGAACCCGTTCCAACGGAAGCGGCGAGCGCCTGTCATGCTTGCTAGCTGTGTCCTCGCAGCAGCAACAGGAGCCTTCCGCCTCCGCCGGGCCGACTAGATCGGAGCACCACCCCATGCCAGAGACGGCGGTCGCCGAGACCGGCACCGAGCTCTCGCCCAAGGAGCTCGCCCGGCGGCACGGTCTGACAGCGTCCGGGCGGCTTCCCAGCCTCCCCGAGTACACACGTCAGCTGTTGTCATACCGGCACTTCATCCAGTCGCACGCCAGCGCCAAGATGAGTTCTTCGCTGGGCAGCACGAAGCTCGGCACGGTGTGGCAGGTCCTCACACCGATCATCAACGCAGCGGTGTACTACCTGATCTTCGGTGTGATCATCGGGACCAGCAAGGGAATCGAAAACTTCCCGGCGTACCTGTGTATCGGCGTTTTCGTCTTCCAGTTCTCCCAGTCGATCGTGCAGTCCGGGATCAACGCGATCACCGGAAACCTGGGCCTGATCCGGGCACTGCACTTCCCCCGGGCGAGCCTGCCGCTCTCGACCGCGCTGGTCGAGATCCGCAACTTCGTGGTCGCCCTGGTCGTCCTGATGGGCATCGTCCTGATCACCGGTGAGCCGATCACCGCGCAGTGGATTCTGCTGCTGCCGCTGCTCGCTCTCCAGTCGTTCTTCAACACCGGCCTGGCCATGTTCATGGCCCGCTACGGCTCGAAGAACCGGGACATCAAGCAGCTGATCCCGTTCATCATGCGGTTCTGGATGTACGGGTCCGCGGTGCTCTACCCGGTCACCCTGTTCGAGGACAAGCTGGACGGCTGGCAGCTCGCGCTGGTCGAGGCGAACCCTCTGCTGATCTTCATCGAGCTGTACCGGCACGCACTGCTGGAGAACGTCACACTGGCCGGCGCGCCGACCGTCCTGTGGCTCGAGGCCCTGGCCTGGAGCCTGGTCGTCGGCATCGGCGGCTACGTCTACTTCTGGCGCGGAGAGAAGGGTTACGGCCGTGGCTGAGAACGAGCGCATCCCGACCGTCGTCGCGGACAACGCCCACATCATCTACAAGGTGCACAGCTCGGCCTCGCCGGGCAGTGGCAGCCCGCTGGCGAGTTTCAAGCGCATGGTCACCAGCGCCAAGGCGTCGAACGTCGTCGAGGTGCACGCGGTCAAGGGCGTGAGCTTCACCGCGTACCGTGGTGAGGCGATCGGTCTGATCGGCAGCAACGGGTCCGGCAAGTCGACGCTGCTGCGCGCGGTCGCCGGTCTGCTCCCGTGTGCCCGGGGCGCCATCTACGCGGCCGGCCAGCCCTCACTCCTCGGTGTGAACGCGGCCCTGATGAACGAGCTGCCCGGAGCGCGCAACGTCGAGCTGGGCTGCCTCGCGATGGGCATGTCGCCGGCCGAGGTGAAAGAGAAGAAAGACGGGATCATCGAGTTCTCCGGCATCAACGAGCGCGGCGATTTCGCCTCGCTGCCGATGCGGACGTACTCATCCGGCATGGCCGCCCGCCTGAAGTTCTCGATCGCCGCCGCGAAACAGCACGACGTGCTGCTGATCGACGAGGCGCTGGCCACCGGTGACGCCAAGTTCCGCCGCCGCAGCGAGGCGCGGGTCCGCGAGCTGCGCGCCGACGCCGGCACGGTCTTCCTGGTCAGCCACAGCGAGCAGTCGATCCGGGACACCTGCGACCGGAGCATCTGGCTGGAGTCGGGCGAGATCCGGGCCGACGGCCCGACCGACGAGGTGATGCGGGAGTACGAGGCCTACATGCGTAAGTAGCGCCTCGCACTCCCCAACAGGATCAGCGGACCGAGAGATGCACGTGGTTGGTGTGGTCGCTGGACGGGTCTCCACCCGCCCCGCTGTACGACTTCCAGCCACTGCTCGGTAGCCAGATCCGGCGGTACCAGATCACGTACAGGACGTCGAGAGCGTCCGCGTTGTTGATGAAGTAGTTCGCCAGGTTGTTGCCGTACGTCTTGCTGGCGCCGGTCGCATCCCCGCCGAAACCGTTCTTGTCGGCGGCGAAGTCGCAGGCCCGGCCCTTGGGGTGCTCGCCGCTGTTCTGCTCGCGGAAGCAATGCACGTACCGCTTGAAGCCGTCGCTCTGCGCCTGCTTGAGCGCGTGCAGAGTGCGAGGGGTCAGGCAGCCGCCACTGGTCGGGTCGGGCTCACTGCAACCGGAGCCCGAGCCGCTCGGCACCGGATCGGCCTTGGCGCTGCCGCCGCCGTCGCTCGACGAGGAGGCGTCCGCGCCCTGGTTGGCCTTCTTCAGCGCCGTCTCGACCTGCAGCTTCTTCTTCGCCATCACGTTGACCTGCTTCTGCTGGTCCTTGACGGTGGCGTCGATGGCGAGCTTGGCCTTGCGCTGACCGTCCAGCGTGGTCTTGAGGTCCTCGATGGCGTCGTTCTGGTCGGCCGCGACGGACGCCAGGGTCTCGGCACGGTCGATGAAGCTGCCCGTGTCGCTCGCGGTGATCAGAGCGGACATCCCGCCGAGCCGGCCGGACGTGTACGCCTGCGACGCGATCTCGTCGAGCGCCGCCTGCTTCGGCCCGACCTCGGCGTCCAGCTTCTTCAGCGTGGCCGTCAGCTCGGTCTGCTTCTTCTTGGAGCTCTTCAGCTTCGCCTTGGCCTCGACGTAACCCCTGGAGGCGTCCTCCAGTTGTTCGACGAGTGACTTGGAGCCGCCCTCACCGTCGTCACCGTTGTCCCCGGGAGCGGCGGTGGCCGGTGACGCCACAATCGCCATCCCGCACACAGCGAGCAGCAGCGCCATGACAGCCGCTAATCGCCGCGCAGTCTTTCGCTGCACAGGTTATTCCTTCCGTCGGCCGCCGACCGAGTTAGCTGACGGGTTCGGGACGAAGGAAATCCCTACCGCGGTTGCGGATTCACCCCGAGGAAATATGGTTCCCCGGCTCGCCATGGGGGGCGATTAGGCGGCGGTCCCCGGGTGGGAACCGGAACCGACCATACCCACTCAATCGACAGATCGACAGTTCTCGTACGTTCCGCGATTGCCTGGCCACGTGAGGTGATTTGATTACGGAAAGTCGTTGGCCGGTAACAGTTTTGCCGGTTCCGCGGTCCTGATACCGCGCCATTCCTCAGGTAAACTCGTCGCCGGTCCTGCCAGACGGCACCGCCCCCGAGGAGCCGGCAGGCCGCCGCCTAATCACCGTGAGGTGAGCCGGGGAACCAAGTCAGTGGGGTGAGTCCGCCTTCGGGCGGTAGGGATCTCTTCCGTCCCGAACCCGTCAGCTAACTCGGTCGGCGGTGACAAGGAAGGAACTGTTGATGATCGGAAGTCCCCGCCGGTGGCTGACACTTGCCCTGGCACCACTGGTGGCCACGGCACTGTTCGTGGCACCGGTGACCCCTGCCTCGGCAGAACCGAGCGGCTCGTCCGCCACCGCCGAGGAGGACGACGAGGACGCCCTGCTCTCAGACGTCATCGAGGCCGCCAACCGGCGCTTCGTCACGGCCAAGGCAGCTGTGACGAAATCCACTAAGGCGCAGACGAAGCTCAACGTCGAGATCAAAGCCGCCGAGACCCGGCGCGACCAGTTGATCCCCGAGGTCAACTCGATCGCCCGCGAGCAGTACGTGACCGGCAACCTGAGCGCGGTCGGCTTCCTGCTCGGCGCCAACTCGTCGAACGACTTCCTGAAGAAGGCGATCTCCCTGGAGGAGATCAACAAGCTGCACGACGAGAAGCTGCACGAGCTCAACGAGGCGATCGAAACGGTCTCCGAGAGCAAGGCGAAGCTCGATGCCGAGGTCAAGGCACAGAAGCAGAACTCGGCACTGATGAAAAAGCAGCGCGACTCGGCGGAGAAAGCCCTGAAGCTGGTCGGCGGCGACGCGCTCACCGACGGTTTCGTGGTGGCGAAATCGCCGTCCGCCGCAGCCGCCCCGCGTAACTCCAGCGGCGGCTTCTCGGCGGAGGGCTGCACCGAGAACGACCCGACGACCGGCGGCTGCATCACCAAGCGCACGCTGCATATGTACAAAGAGACGAAGAAAGCCGGATTCGACCTCTTCGTCGGTTGTCACCGCAACGGCGGGCCCTTCGAGCACCCCAAGGGCCGGGCCTGCGACTGGTCACTGCAGAAGAGCGGCTTCTCCTCGGCGCACAACGACAAGATGATGAAGTACGGCAACGACCTGATGGCGTTCCTGGTGCGTAACGCCGACAAGCTCGGGATCTACTACGTCATCTGGTACAAGAAGATCTGGTTCCCGGCGTCGGGCTGGAAGGCCTACCACGGCGTCAGCGACCACACCGACCACGTGCACGTGTCGATGCTCTAAGCGGCTTCAAGCACAGGAAAGCCCCCGTCCTCTTTGCGGACGGGGGCTTTTTCATGCCTGGATCAGTGCACGGCGCGCCGAACCGGAGCCCGCCCGTGCGGCTGGGACGGCGCCGGGCCGACCGTGACCGCCGGCGGGATCGGCATGGTCACCGGCTGCACCTGGGTCACCTCCAGCTCCTTGCCGTGGTGGATCAGGGTGAGCCGGGCCGAGCCGCCACCGTTGCGCAGCGAGTACGTGACCTCGTCCGCGGTCACCGCCACCCGCAGCCGCAGGCCGCGCCAGAGCAGCGAGAACTCCAGGTTGTTGATCCGGCTGGGCAGCCGCGGCGCGAAGCTCAGCTGACCGTTGAAGTCACGCATGCCGCCGAGACCGGCGACCAGCGACATCCAGGTGCCGGCAAGCGACGCCACGTGCACGCCGTCCCGGGCGTTCTGGTGCAGGTCATGCAGGTCCATCAGGGCGGCCTCGCCCAGATAGTCGTGCGCCAGCTCCAGGTGCCCGGTCTCGGCCGCCAGCACCGCCTGGACGCAGGCGGACAGGGACGAGTCCCGTACGGTCCGCGCGTCGTAGTAGGCGAAGTTGCGCGACTTCTCCTCCGGCGTGAACGCGTCCCCGCGGAGGAACATCGCCATCACCAGGTCGGCCTGCTTGATGACCTGCTTGCGGTACAGGTCGAAGTACGGGAAGTTCAGCAGCAGCGGGTAAGCCTCCGGCGGAGTGTTCTCGAAGTCCCACTCCTGCAGCCGGGTGAAGCCCTCGCACTGCTGGTGCACCCCGAGTTCCTTGTCGTACGGGAGGTGCACCGCCGCCGCCGCGTCACGCCACGAGGCAGCCTCTTCGTCGTCCACGCCGAACTTGCGCGCCAGGTCCGGGTGACGCTTGCAGGCGTCGACCGCGGTCATCAGGTTCTGCTGCGCCATCAGGTTCGTATAGATGTTGTCGTTCACCACGGCGGTGTACTCGTCCGGGCCGGTCACACCGTCGATGTGGAAGCGACCGTGCCGGTCGTGGTGGCCCAGCGAGCGCCACAGCCGGGCCGTCTCGACCAGCAGCTCCAGGCCGACCTCACGCTCGAAGTCGTAATCGCCGGTGGCCTGCACGTACCGGCGTACCGCGTCGGCGATGTCGGCGGCGATGTGGAAGCCCGCCGTGCCCGCCGGCCAGTAACCGGAGCACTCCTGGCCGCGGATCGTCCGCCACGGGAACGCCGCGCCCTGCAGCCCGAGCGTCTGAGCGCGCTCCCGGGCCAGGTCGAGCGTCGAGTGCCGCCAGCGCAGCACATCGGCCGCCGCGGACGGCTGGGTGTACGTCAGAGCGGGCAGAACGAACGTCTCAGCGTCCCAGAACGTGTGGCCGTCGTAACCGGGCCCGGTGAGACCCTTGGAGCCGATCGGGCGCTTCTCAGCGCGCGCACCGGCCTGCAGGGTGTGGAAGAGGCCGAAACGGACCGCCTGCTGAACCTCCGGGTCACCCTCGACCTTGACGTCCGAGTGGTCCCAGAACGCGTCCAGGTATTCCTGCTGCTGCTGGACCAGGCCTTCCCAGCCGTCCAGGCGGGCGCTGGCGAGGGCCGCACCGACCTGGTCACGCAGCGCGGGCAGCGAGCGCATGCTGGACCACCCGTACGCCGCCAGCTTGACCACACGCAGCTTCTGACCCGGCTCCAGCCGGCAGGCGACCGTGGTACGCAGCCAGTCCGGGTGGCCCTCGGTGGTGATGGCGTGCCGGCCGGGCGTGTCCACCAGGTGCTCCATGGCCGCGGCCATCCGGAGGTCACTGGCCTTGGTGCGGTGCACCAGGATGCCGCCGGTGCGCTGCTCCATCATTTCCTCGGCCTGCAGCGGCCGGTCCAGGACCGCGGCGACGCGCGGGTCCTTGCTCATCGGCGGGAGCTGCTCGTTCGCCACCAGCTCGGACTGCAGGATCAGCCGGGCCGAGCCCTCCAGGGGCTCCACCTCGTAGAGGATCGCGACGACGGCCCGCTGTGTGAACGAGACCAGACGGATGGTGCGAACGCGGACGCCCTGGCCGGACGGGGAGATCCACTCCACGACCCGCTCCAGCGTGCCGGCGCGCATGTCCAGGCAGCGCTCATGGGACCGCAGCTCGCCGTAGCGCACGTCGAACGGCTCGTCGTTGACGAGCAGGCGCATCAGCTTGGCGTTGGTGACGTTCACCATCGTCTGGCCGGACTCGGGGAAGCCGTACCCGCCCTCGGCGTGCGGCAGCGGCCGCAGCTCGTAGAACGAGTTCAGATAGCTGCCGGGCAGGCCGTGCGGCTCGCCCTCGTCCAAGTTTCCGCGTATCCCGATGTGTCCGTTGGAGAGCGCGAACACCGACTCGGACTGGGCCAGGAGGTCCAGATCCAGCCGGGTCTCCCGGATATGCCATGGGTCGACGGGGTAGGCCCGTTCACGGATCACGGTCGTGCCTCTCGGTACTGAGAAGAGGAGATCTTGTTAAGGGGGGTTACCGCGGGAGGAGCTCGGAAAGGTCGGTGACGACCACGTCGGCACCATGTTCGAGCAACGCCTCGGCCTGGCCCACCCGGTCAACGCCGACGACGTGCCCGAAGCCACCGGCTCGCCCGGCGGCCACACCGGCTTGTGCGTCCTCGAACACCACGCAGCTCTCCGGCGCGGCGTTCAGCAGCTTCGCGGCGTACAGGAACGTGTCCGGTGCCGGCTTGCCGGGCAGGCCCAGCTCGCGGGCGACCACGCCGTCCACCCGGACCTCCAGCAGGTCGGCGATGCCGGCCGCTTCGAGGACGTCCTTGCAGTTGGCGCTCGCCGAGACGACGGCACGGCGCAGTCCGGCGGCCTTGGCCGCCTTCAGGTACTCCACCGATCCGGGGTAGACCTGCACGGCGCCTTCTTTGATCTTTTGGAGCACGAGCACGTTCTTACGGTTGCCGACGCCGTTCACGGTCTCGGCGTCGACGCCGTCGTCGGGGTCGCCCTCGGGCAGGGTGATGCCACGTGAGGCGAGGAAGGTACGGACACCGTCGGCACGCTGCCGACCGTCAACATATCGGTGATAATCGACGCCCGAATCGAACGGGACGAACGGCTGACCATGACGTTCCGACCACGATTCCAAGAACGAGTCGAACGTCTGTTTCCACGCCGCGCCATGCACCAGCGCGGTGTCTGTCAGCACGCCATCAAGATCGAATAGACAAACGGTCACCTGTGAAGGAAGTCCGAGCACGCGCCCAATGTAGCCGGACGGGAAGCGGGACGAGAGCGGAAGGGCCTCTTCACATTTCCATGATGGTTCACAGGTCGTTCAACCTGCTGTTTCATCAAGAATCCGGCGCGGCATCCAATGAGATTCGCAATCCGATCGAAGTACCGATCGGGCCGGTGGCGGTCGTTACCTCGTCGCACAACTGGTGCGCCAGCCACAATCCGCGTCCCCCGACCTCGAACGCCTCAGGGGCCGCGGGTTCGTCCAGGTAACCGCCGGGGATGCCGGGACCCGAGTCGGTCACCATGCACCACACCGAGCCACCCTCGGCCCGCAGCACGAGCCGGCCCTGCCCACCCGCGTGCAGGACGACGTTGGTGATCACCTCGTTCACGGCGAGGATGTAACCGTGCCGGCGGTCGGCGTTCAGACCGAGTGGCGCGAGTCTGGCGGTCACCTCGTGCCGCAGAACCGTGATGTCTTCCTGCCCGAAAGCGCGATCAAGCAGCACCGGGGCGATCGAAGGGCGAGCGGCATCAAGGCTCGGCTCCCTGCCCGGAGCCGAACGCACGCTCTGGCCGATCCTGTCCTCCACCGTCGCGTAGCCTACGCGCTGTGGCCGACTGGTGGCACGGGGCATCGGTGATCCCGCTCGGAAGTGGCGGAGATCCCGGCTGTTAGCGCCAACCGACATCGATCCGATCACCCCTCTCGTCGAAGAAGTGCAGGGCATCCATGCGGACGCCGATGGCCAGCGGGTGACCAGGGGCAACCGCCGGGTAAGGGGCGAGCCGAACGGAGAGCTCGGCGGGCTTGCGGTGGTGCCGTCCCGGGTCGTTGAGAACGCTCACCCGGCCGGATGGGCGCTGCTCGACCTCCACGCTGCCAGGCTTGGTCAAACGCTGCAAGGCGCCGCCCAGCCGTTTCAGCGCGCCCTCGACGGGCGGCTGGGTGTGCACCGGGTTGCTCATCTCGTCGACCACGATCGCGGTGGCGCCGACGTCCAGGAACGCGAGCGACTCGTGCCCGTGGTGCTCGAGGTACCGGATCCGGCCCTGAAGCACGTGCCCCTGGGTGTCCGGCGCGACCGGTGTCAGCGCTTCTGCCCGGATGCCCACCACGATCCGCTCACCGTGATAACGCATCACGGCCCGGGCGCGCGGGTCGTTCCACGGCATGTAGAGGTTCTGCTCGCCGAAATTCAGCACGATGTACTGGTCGAGGTGCACGTAGACGGATGCTTCGAGCAGGTTCATCCGGGGCGAGCCGAGGAACGCCGCGACATAGAGAGTCGCTGGTCGGCGGTAGACCTCGGTCGGCGTACCGACGTCCTGCAGAACGCCCTTGCGCATGATCGCGACCCGGTCGGCCATGGTGAGCGCCTCGGCCTGGTCGTGCGTCACGTACATGGTGGTGACGCCCAGCTCGCGCGTCATGCTGGAGATCTCGGCACGCAGCTCGGCACGCAGCCCGCTGTCCAGGTTGGAGAGCGGCTCGTCCATCAGGAACAGGCCGGGCCGCCGCACGATCGCGCGCCCCATCGCGACCCGCTGCCGCTGCCCGCCGGAGAGCTGACTGGGCCGCCGGCCGAGCACCTCCCCTATCCCGAGCGCGCCGGCGATCGCATCCACCCGCTCCTGCCGCGGCGACGGCTCGACGCCGGAGAGCTTCAGCGGGAAACCGATGTTCTCACCCACGGTCATGTGCGGATAGAGCGCAAAGTCCTGAAACACCATCGCGATGCTGCGCTCGCGGGGCGGCAGGTCCAGCACCGCCTCACCGTTCAGCAGGATCTCCCCCTCGGAGGGATCCTCCAGCCCGGCGATCATCCGGAGCACTGTCGATTTTCCGCAGCCGGAGGGCCCGAGCAGGACCATGAACTCACCGTCTTTGACCTCGAGGTCGAGGTTGTCGACGGCATAAGTGCCATCCGGCCAGATCTTGGTGACGTCCTTGAGCGCGACGGTGGACACCGTCAACCTCCTGCGATCGTGTGATCCCGATCCCACGACGGTCGGCAATCGAGCACTAACTCTGCGAGTGGAGTCGATGCCCTGCCATCGGACGAAAGTGCCATTCGCAGATAGTGATCAATCGATTACGGAGATCTGAACGCGAGGAGATCAAGTGTGCACGTGCACACGACCCCGGAGGTGAGAAAAGACAATCCCCCCACAGCCAGGCGTTCCACTCACGCTCCCTTTTTAGTACGCATAACCGCCAGCAACCCGCCCCCTCCGCCCCTGACGCCCCTCCCCCCGGCGCACCCCGCCGCCAGCCCCGGCGCTCCCTAACCCCAACCCCAAACCCAGCGCGCAAACCACAAACAGCCAACTCACGCTCCCGGCCGGCGCGCAAGCCACACACAGCCGGCTCACGCTCCCGATCGCACAGGCCGACGCGCGAGCCACAATGGCCGGCTTGCGCTCCCGGTCGTCGCGCAGGCCGGTGTGCGAGCCACAAACGGCCGGCTTGCGCTCCCGGTCGCGCACAGGCCGAAAGAGCGACCACAAGCGCAAGCCGACCGACGACCGGCGCCTCACAGCTCAAGTTGAACTAAGACGTTCCGCACTTCGCATTCCCAGCAGCCAGGTCCGGTCCGCTCGCCGGGAGCCGACGCCCATCACGCCACGAGCATCCCGCCCAGTGCGTGTCGAGTTGAGGCGCGTACCGCACCCGAAATCAACACAGGCCAGGCAATCCACGGCGTGCGTGTCGAATTTGGGGGCGCAGCAAACCCGAAGTCGACACACCCGCCCTGGCCCGCGCGATCTTGGGCCGCTGATCCCATCAGGGTGTGGTTCGGGGACCACGATCGCCACGGGCGACCCGGGACGGAAGGCGATCAACACCGAAGCGTTCACTGCCAGCTGGATCTCAATTGACCAGCAGGGTCAGGGCCGCCAGCCGTCCGGTATGGCGACCATAAGCGCCAGCCACACCACGCTCACTCGCCGGCTTGCGCTTACGGCTGCCAGCCGTCCGATATGGCGACCGTAAGCGCCAGCCGGGTTGCTTGCGGCTTGGGCGAGAAGGCCGGTCACGCTCACGGACTGCCAGTTCGGTGAGGGTTGCCCACCCGCGGGAGCGGCACCCGCGGAAGCGGCACCCGCGGGAGCAGCGCTTGTCGGGGCAGCACCCGCCAGGACGGCACCCGCCCGGGGCGGCGTCCGCCGGGGCGGCGTCCGCCGGGGCGGCGTCCGCTCAGCTGGGGTGGCTGGCTCGCCAGTCGCGGATTGCGGTGGCGGCGAACGCCCCGCCGACCAGGGCCGCCAACACCGCTGTGCCGGCCGTGGCGAAGCCGAGCAACGCCGCCGCCACCAGGAGCAGCGTCCGGCCGTCCCAGCCCAGGATCGCGCCGCCGGCGACGCTGGCCGGGGCGCCCTTCTCCATCCGGGCGGTCAGGTCGTAGTGCCGCAGCGCGAGCACGAAAAGCAGCAGGAACGTCACCGGCGGGGGCACCGAGCCGTAGATCCCGGCGGCGACCACGACCAGGTATTCCGCGGCACGCAGAGCCGACGGCACCAGCCAGTCCAGAGCTCCACCGTGACGGGAACGAGCAGCCAGGCCGCAGAGCACCACCGGAACGGCCACCAGACCCAGCAGCCACGCCCCACCCGAACCCGAGCCCGCGGCCCAATCCAAGCCTGAGGCCCAGCTCCAGCCTGACGCCGCGGCTCCGAGGAGCGCGACGGTCGCCAGCGCGTAGACAGCGAACAGCGCCGCCAACGGGAGCGGATGGCCCACCCCGGCGCGGCTCAGCACCGAACGAACCAGCGGGCCGTCGTCGCGGTGGCGCATCGTGTCGACCGTGTTCAGCACCGCGACGCGCATCGAGAGCGCCCGCAGTGAGCGCAGCGCCAGCGTGTACGCCGCCGCCAGCAACCCGAAGCCGACCACCGCGCCGAGCACCACCCGGCCGTTGAAGAACGCGGCCAGCACCGACATCAGCGCCCAGCGTTCGCCGATCGGGAACACGACGATCTTCTTGGCCCAGTAGATCAGCGAGCCGCGCTGGCTCTGCGCCTTCACCGAGGCGGCCGTGAGCCGGGCGCCGACTCCCGCGGTGGCCGCGGCCTGCTGCGCCGGCCGGGCGGAGGCTTCGTCGTGCAACGCGCCGTACCACGTGTCGGTCATGTGCCGGGCGGTCTGCAGGACGATCGCGGTGATCGCCAGCGGCCACGCGTACGGAAGACCGATCCGATCCGCCCCGGCCGCGAGGCCGGCGTAGACCGCGTATTCCTTGGCGCGGTCGGCCATCGTGTCGAGCCAGCCGCCGAAGGCGTCGAAGTTGCGGGTGTACCGGGCCAGCTGGCCGTCCACGCAGTCCAGCACGAAGCCCAGGTAGAGCAGGATCCCGCCAAGGATCATGAGTGGGCGCGACGCCTGCCAGAACGAGAGCGCGGCGGCGACGGCGAAGAGCACCGAGAGGCCGGTGACCCCGGTCGGGGTCAGGCGGAGCCGGGCAGCCGCTTTGGTGACGAGCGGCGACCAGCTGCTGACCGCGTACGTGGTGAAGAAGTCGTCCTGCTCCTTGACGGCGAGCCGCAGGCGAGCCGCGTCCTCGTCCACCGCGGCGACCGATTTGCGGGCGGCCGCGAGTTCGGCCGGGGTGTGCACCTGCGCGGCGCGCAGCGTGCGCGGGCGGACAGCGATCGGGACCAGGCCGTCGTCGAGCAGCGCGGCGAGCAGGTCGGGCTGGTCGGCGACCTTCTCCAGCAGCGGCAGGTCGGCCGGGGCGATGCACATCGCGCCGAGGAATCGGGTGGTCCCGGAGCCGGGCGTGGCGGGCACGATCCGGCCGCGGTCCTCCTTGAGGTCGCCGGCCGGGTCGGCCATCACCAGGACGCTGCTGCGGCCGGCCGGCTCGGTGGCGAGTGTCCACAGGAGGCTGGGGTGGGCGACCAGATTGTCCGGGCAGAGAAGCAGTTGGTCGCCGTTGTCCCGCGCCTGCCGGACAAGATCGCCAAGACTGGCCGAGGCGACGACCGACGCACCGGCCTTACGCAGCGCTTCCTCGAGCTCACCGGTGAGTTGGGCCGCGTCAGTCGGCGCGAGCGCGGTCCCGGCCGGGGAGTAGAGGAGGGCCAACGTCACTTGTTCGTCTCCTCGTCACCGCGCGGGGTTCACCCGGCCCGAAATCGGCTTCAGGTTAACAGCGGACGTCACGCGGGTACGGGTCACCCTTACGGGAGCTGGACCACCGGTATCCCCCTGTAGACCGAGGGCCGCAGCAGCTTCCGTACTTACCGTCGAAGTGGCTGTGGCAGAACGTCACAGCCACCAGAAGGAGTAGATGAACGTGTCACGCGCCGCCAAGACCCGCACTCTGACCCGCCCCCGCCACAACCGCATGATCGCCGGCGTCTGCGCCGGCCTGGGCCAGCGTTTCGGCCTGGGTGCCGGTACCGTCCGCCTGCTGTTCGTGCTCTCCTGCCTGCTGCCCGGCCCGCAGTTCATCGCGTACCTGATCCTCTGGGCCGTGATGCCCAGCGAGTGACCCGCTGGGCAACCACATGGCTCAACGAATGATCAAGGATTGGCGAACGTGACAGTCACGGTGGTGTAACCCAGCCGGGCGAAGAGGCTCTCCAGCATCCGCTGGGTGTTCTCTTTCGCCCGCTGGTCCATCCCGCTGGATTTCGCGGCCTCGGTGATCCGCTCCTGAGCCAGCTGATAGACGCGCTGCTGCTTGCCCGGCTCGTCGCCGAAGGCGTCACCGATCCGGTCGAGCAGGCCGCGCTCCTCAGCGACGACATAACTCTTCGCCATGTCGAGCGCGGCTGTTGACTGCTCGGGCGCCGGCAGCGTCAGCTCGATCGACTTGTTCGCCTCGTCGATTTTCAGAGCGTCGCCGGCGAGTGCGCCGAAGTCCACGTACGCCTCGACGGTCCCCGACCCGACGAACAACGTCCGCCGGTTGACCAGGAAGTCCGGCACGTTCTCCTTGTTCTCCTGGAGGTCGACGATGACCTGGAACGTGCCGTCGGCCGCCACGTAACGGTTGAGGTCCCGCATGGACTGGAGCAGCACGGGCTGGCTGCGGTCGACGGTCTGATCGGAGAACGGGTTGTCGAAGGTGGGCAGCACGTTGATCGCGCGCAGGCCGAGACAGCCGGCGACCATCAGCGCGAAGACGAATCCCGTGAAGATCAGCAGCCGCGCGAAACCGCTCTTGCGCTGCTGCGGGGTGACCGGCGCGGCCTCATCGGGCACGGCCGGGTACTCCCTGGTCGGTTCGTCGACATCCGGTGAGTTGGCCATGCCTCAACGGTACGGAGGGTGTACGACATTTCGCATCCGGAGGGAAAGAGCTGACACTCAGCCCTCGATCACCAGCACCCGGGCGTGAATCTGGTTGCGCTGCTGCAGGGCCGCGCGCAGTGCCCGGTGCAGGCCGTCCTCCAGATAGAGCGCGCCGTGCCACTCCACCACGTGCGGGAAGAGGTCGCCGTAGAACGTGGAGTCCTCGGCGAGCAGCTTGTCGAGCGCGAGCTCCCGTTTCGTGGTGATCAGCTCAGCGAGCCGAATCGGCCGTGGCGGAATTTCCGCCCAGGCTTTCAGCGTCGTCTGGTGATCGGGGTACGGGGCTCCGTCCCGGACCGCTTTGAAGATCACGGCGGCTGCCCCTTTCCGTCATGTCGTTCCACCGCATGCCAGCCTAGCCGCGCGGATTTCATACCTCGCCGGCCGAAGCCCACCGGCCATGATGCACCACGTCGGCCACCGGGCGGTGACCGCGCTTGAGTGACGGAGACCTCTTGTCGTCACCGCGGTAACCGACCGTGAGCGCCCCGACCGGGGTGAACTCGGCAGGAACACCGAACGACGCCTTGAATGACTCCACTTTCTCCGCGGGCAGACCGATGAAACACGATCCGAGGCCCTCGTTTACGGCGGTCAGGTGCATGAGCAGCGCCGCGAACCCGGTGTCGATGTCCCAGTACGGCACCGGCCAGTGCTTCTCGTCCCGATCGGTCCAGCCCTTGTCAGACTCGGCATATCTCTCGATATATACCGACTTGTTGGATAAGGCGACCACAACCAGCGGCGCCGTCGACATCCGATCGAGCCAGCTGTTCGACTCCGGCGACGAGGCCAGCGACGACCAGAACAACGCGCGGTCCGCGGGAGCCGTCAGGACCAGAAAACTCCAGCCCTGCGAAAAGCCCGCCGACGGCGCCCGCAGCCCATGCCGGACGATCTTGTCGACCAGCTCCGCCGGCACCGGCCGATCGGGGTCGTAACCCCGGACCATCCGGCGCCGCCGGATCACCTCGTCGAACTCCATCAGGCCCGGATGCCCCAGGACGTGGTCCAGGTCTGGCCCGGCTCCAGCACGACCAGGTCCCGGCCGGTACGGAAAGCGTCCGGCGGGCAGGTCATCGGCTCGACCGCGACGGACCGGCGGTGCCGCTCACCGTGCAGCGTGTCGCCGGTGAAGACCTGCCAGTAGTTGAACTTCTCGTCGGCCCAGACAACGATCGTGGAGTCCGCGGAGGTCAGGGTCACCGCGGTGATCCCGTCCGCGTCGAACTCGATGTCGCCGAACGTGGTGTCCAGAACCTGAGCGCCGATCCGCCGGGGCTCGGCGAAGTCGAACTCACTGCCGGCCACCTTCACCGCACCGAGCGGCAGGAGCCGGTTGTCCGCGAGGATCCGGGACTTGGCCGGCACGTGCAGCACGGTCTCGTCGACGCTCACGCCGGCGAGGCGAAGGTACGGGTGAACCGAGTAACCCCAGGGCGCGTTCGCCTCGGCGGTGTTGACCACGTCCTGCACGCAGCGCAGACCGTCGGCCGAGACCGACCAGTGGGTACGCAGCGTCAGCGACCACGGGTAACCGACCTGTGCGGGCAGGTCGTACTCCAGCGTCACCGCGCCGGCGGACTGCTCGGCGAGCCGCCACCGGGACCAGTTGACCAGGCCGTGGATGGCGTTACGCCGGGCCGGCTCGGTCAGCGCCAGCTGGTACGACTGGCCCTCGAACTCGTATTTCCCGTCCCGGATCCGGTTCGGCCACGGCGCGAGGATCTGGCCCGCGGAGCCCGGCGCGATCTCGTCGGTCTCGAAGCCGTCGAGCAGCTCGACGCCGTTGACCGAGTACGAGCGGAGCGTGCCGCCGACCTCAGTCAGGACGGCACGGTGCCCGTCCGCCTCGATGGACCACTGGATCCCGGACTTCGCGGGTGCCTCTGCGCTCATACCGCGACACTATCGGTCGTCGGAGTTCGTCTGGGCGGGCCGGTATCGGATCAGTGCGGGAGACACCGCCGCGAGCACCACGGCCAGCCCGGCGGCCACGAAACCGCCACCCGCCCAGGACGTGGTCACGCTGGTCAGGTCGGCTGTGGCGCCGGCTCGCAGGTCACCCAGCCGAGGACCACCGGCAACGACGACGGTGAATACGCCTTGCAGCCGGCCGCGCAGCCGGTCCGGTGCGAACGTCTGCATGATCGATTGCCGGTACACCGCGCTGACCAGGTCGGCCGCGCCGGCCACCGCGAGCAGCAGCACCATCAGCCACAGCTGTTTCGCGAGCCCGGACAGACCGATCGCCAAGCCCCACCCGACGACCGCGACGACCAGTGCCAGCCCTTGCCGGCGTACCCGGCTGATCCAGCCCGAGGTGAGGCCGCCGAGCAGCGAACCGATCGCGATGGCGCTGTAGAGCCAGCCGATCGCCGAGCCGCCGCCGAACTGGTTCTCGGCCACCGCCGGGAAGAGCGCCCGGGGCATCGCGAAGATCATCGCGATCAGGTCGACAGCGAAGGAGAGCAGCAGCACCGGCTGGGTGACCAGGAACTTCAGCCCGACCGCGATGCCGCGCAGACCCGCCGACGGTTTCTCCTCGCCCTCCTCGCGCTCGACCGGCGGGATCGCCGGAAGACGCCAGGTGGCCCAGAAGGTGATCGTGAAAAGCAGAGCGTCAACCGCGTACGCCACCTCGACGCCCGCGTCCGTCGACCAGATCCCCATGATCAGGCCGGCCGCGAGCGGTCCGAGCACGCCGCCGGCCGTCGTGGTCGTGTAATTGAGCGTGTTCGCGGCCGGCACCAGGCTCGCCGGCACGATCCGAGGCACGATCGCGTTCCGCGCCGGCGAGCTGATCGCGAACCCGGCCGACTGCACGGCGGTCAGCACCAGCAGCAGATGGCCGCTGCGCACCCCGAGAACAGCCTGTACCAGCAGCCCGAGCGTGGTCACCCAGGTCAGCAGCGAACTGAGTAACAGCAGCCGCCGTCGATCCACCACGTCGGCGACGGCACCACCCCACAGACCGAAAACCAGCAACGGTACGAGTCCGGCCACGCCCAGCAGGCCCACCCAGGTCGTGGAATGCGTGATCGCCCACATCTGGACCGGCACGGCCACCGCGGTGAACTGGAACCCGAAGAACGAGGCCCCGTTCCCGATCCACATCCTTCGGTACGCGACCACGCGCAGCGGCCGCGTGTCGATCATCCAGGATTTCGGCTTCTTGCCGGTGTCCTGAGTCCCGGCTTCCTGACTCACGGTGCCAGCCGCTCGACGATCCAGGCGGACTCGGACCAGGTTGATTCCAAACGGCGGAACCGCAGCCGATCGTGCAGCCGGCTGCTCCGGCCCTGCCAGAACTCCACTGTCGCCGGGATCACCCGGAACCCACCCCAGTGCGGCGGCGCCGGCACCGGCCCGTCACCGAATCTCTCGACCGCCGCCGCGAGCCCCGCCTCCACCGCTTCCGGGCCGTCCAGCACCTGCGACTGCGGACTCGCCCAGGCGCCGAGCTGCGACCCGCGCGGCCGCGACCCGAAGTACTCCTCGGTCTCCGCGCGCGTCACCCGCTCCACCGCGCCCGCCACGATCACCTGCCGCTGCATGCCAAACCAGGGAAAAACCAGGCTTGCGTACGCGTTGACGGCCAGCTCGCCGCCCTTGCGGCTCGCGTAGTTGGTGAAGAAGACGAACCCCGCCTCGTCGTACCCCTTGAGGAGGACTGTTCGTGCCGACGGGTGACCCTCGGCGTCGGCTGTTGCGACGATCATCGCATTCGGCTCGGTCAGCCCGAAGGCCGTGGCGTCGGCGAACCACGCGGCGAACTGGCTGGTCCAGTCCGCGGCGAGCCCGTCCTCCAGCAGGGGCGGCCACTCGGTGTAGTCCCTGCGCATACCGGCCGGTGACGGCACTTCCTCGGCCACGTGCGCTCCGTTCACTGCTGATTCGAATACTGAGGTAACCCCAAGACGCAAACGACGGTAAGTCTCCCGCCGCGAAACGTCAGGTGAACCAGGATGGGTGTCATCGAGAGCACAACCGCGACTCCTCGACCGTGCGGTTACCCGGCGGGCAAGATGAATCACCCACCGCAAACTCGCTTTACTGTCCTGTTCCCCAGGGAGTGCCGTGTCCGACTTCAAGCCGGGACTCGAGGGCGTCATCGCGTTCGAGACCGAGATCGCCGAGCCCGACCCGTCCGGGGTCGCGCTGCGGTACCGCGGCGTCGACATCGAGGATCTGATCGGCCAGGTCTCCTTCGGCAACGTCTGGGGCCTGCTGGTGGACGGGAAATTCGGTCCCGGGCTGCCACCGGCCGAGCCGTTCCCGGTGCCGGTGCACTCCGGTGACATCCGGGTCGACGTGCAGTCGGCCGTCGCGATGCTGGCGCCGTACTGGGGTTTGTCGCAGCTCTTCGACATCACCGACGAGCAGACCCGCTCCGACCTGGCCCGGGTGTCGGTGACCGCGCTCTCCTTCGTCGCGCAGGCGGCCCGCGGGCTGGGCCTGCCGGCCGTGCCGCAGAAGGACATCGACAAGGCCGAGACGATCGTCGAGCGCTTCATGCGCCGCTGGCGTGGCGAGCCGGACCCGCGGCACATCAAGGCCGTCGACGCGTACTTCATCGCGGCCGCCGAGCACGGGCTGAACGCGTCCACCTTCACCGCCCGGATCGTCGCCTCCACCGGCGCGGACGCGGCCGCCTGCATCTCCTCCGGGATCGGCGCGCTCTCCGGCCCGCTGCACGGCGGAGCACCCACCCGAGTGCTGCAGATGCTGGAACGGGTGGAGCGAAGCGGCGACGCCGAGGCGTACGTGAAAGAGGTTTTGGATCGGGGTGAGCGCCTGATGGGTTTCGGACATCGGGCCTATCGCGCCGAGGACCCGCGGGCCCGGGTGCTGCGCCGGATCGCGAAGGATCTGAACGCACCCCGGTTCGAGGTGGCGGAGAAGCTCGAAGCGGCCGCGCTCGCCGAGCTGCACGAGCGCCGGCCGGAGCAGCACCTGCACACGAACGTGGAGTTCTGGTCGGCCGTGGTGCTCGACCTCGCCGAGGTGCCCTCGCACATGTTCACCTCGATGTTCACCTGCGCCCGGGTGGCCGGGTGGAGCGCGCACATCCTGGAGCAGAAACGCCTGAGCCGGATCCTGCGGCCCGGCCTGAGCTATATCGGTCCCGAGCCGCGCAAGCCGCAGGAGGTCGAGGGCTGGAGTCAGCTCACGCATAATGTGTGACCGTGACTGACATCCGGATCCCTGACGAGATCAAGCCCGTCGACGGCCGCTTCGGCTCTGGGCCGAGCAAGGTCCGCCCGGAAGGCGTCGAGGCGCTCTCCGCGGTGTCCCGCACCTTCATGGGTACGTCACACCGGCAGAAAACGGTGCGGGACCAGGTCGCGCGTCTGCGTCGCGGCCTCGCCGAGTTCTTCTCCATCCCCGACGGGTACGAGGTGATCCTCGCCAACGGTGGCACCAGCGCGTTCTGGGAGGTCGCCACGTTCGGCCTGGTCAAGGAGAAGGCGCAGTTCGCCGAGTTCGGCGAGTTCGGCGCCAAGTTCGTCCAGGCCGTGACGGACGCGCCGTTCCTGGCCGAGCCGACCGTGCACCGCGCACCCGCCGGGCAGGCCGCCTACCTGAGCGCCGAGGCCGGCGTCGACGTCTACGCGACGGTGCAGAACGAGACCTCCACCGGCGTGGCCGTCCCGGTACGCCGGGTGGCCGGTGCCGACCCGGGCGCGCTGCTGCTCACCGACGCCACGTCCGGCGGCGGCAGCCTCGACGTCGACGTCAGCGAGACCGACGTCTACTACCTGGC
The DNA here is from genome assembly GCF_003259845.1 of Actinoplanes lutulentus. Taxonomy (GTDB): domain Bacteria; phylum Actinomycetota; class Actinomycetes; order Mycobacteriales; family Micromonosporaceae; genus Actinoplanes; species Actinoplanes lutulentus. The sequence goes on along the minus strand of NZ_QLMJ01000014.1, from coordinate 200,612 downwards.
GCCGCAGAAGGCGCTCGGCTCGGACGGCGGCATCTGGCTGGCCCTGATGTCCCCGGCCGCGATCGAGCGGGCCTTCGAGGTCAAGGCGACCGGCCGGTACATCCCGCAGTTCCTCGACCTGGTCACCGCGATCGAGCAGTCCCGGCTCGATCAGACGTACAACACGCCGGCGCTGGCCACTGTCTTCCTCGCCGCCGAACAGGTGGACTGGATGAACGCGCAGGGCGGCCTCTCCTGGGCGGCCGGGCGCAGCACCGAGAGCGCTGCCGCGATCTACGGCTGGGCCGAGAAGTCCGCTTACGCGCAGCCCTTCATCACCGACCCGGCCGTGCGGTCGGCGGCCGTCGCGACGATCGACTTCGCCGAGGGCATCGATGCCTCGGCGATCGCCAAGGTCCTCCGGGCGAACGGCGTGGTGGACACCGAGCCGTACCGCAAACTCGGCCGTAACCAGCTGCGCGTCGCGCTGTACCCGACAGTGGACCCGTCCGATGTAACGGCACTCACCGAGTGCATCGACTATGTCGTCGAGCGCCTCGGCCGTTAGCCCGTACCAATGAATTGGTCTTTGGGTTTAAATGGTTTGGGGTCATGGATAAGTTGAAGATCATCTCCCCTGGTCAGCCAGTTTGACGGCGTGGCTTACCCCCATAGGGTGACCAAGGCGCGTACCGTGTTCCGAAACGCGCCCGGGTGGCTGACTCTCGGGATGTCCAGGCCAACGCGACGAGACGGAGGCAACGCATGCGGCCCGTACGCTTCGTCGCCCTCTCCGAGGACGGTCAGGCCCTGGTGCTCGCCGATGAAGTCGGCCGGCTCCTGGCCCTCCCCATCGACGACCGGGTGAGTGGGGTGCTGACCGACGGCGGCCAGCCCTCCGGCACCGGGACGGCGGTGGCGGTTCTGTCGCCGGAGATGATTCCTTCCCTGTCACCGCGAGACATTCAGTCGCGCATCCGTTCCGGCGAGTCCGCCGAGGACGTCGCGCGCATCGCCGGGGTGCCGGTCGACCGTGTGCTCCGCTACGCCGGGCCCGTGCTCCAGGAGCGGGCCATGCTGGCGCAGCACGCCCGCCGCACCCGGTTGAAGACATCGGACACCGGTCAGCCGCTCGCCGAGGTGGTCGACAGCCGCCTCTCGCAGCACGGCATCGACACCGAGAAAATCTCCTGGGACGCGTTCCGCAAGGACGACGGCACCTGGCGGATCGTCGCGACGTGGCCGTCCGGCAAAGCCACCGCCCAGGCCATCTGGGACATGGACAAGGCTCGTCAGGTGGTCTCGCCGCACGACGACATGGCGCAATACCTCTGCGCCGAGCGGCCCACCCAGATCCTCGGCCAGGACCCGGTCCCGGAGCGTGGCGGCCACGGCCTGCCCGGCCCGGCCCGCAGTCCGGAGCCCATCCGCGGCGGCCACGGCCTGCCCGCGGCCTCGGAGAACGCGTCGCCCCGCTCCAACCGCGACCCGATCCGCGCCGGCCGCGACGCCCTGCTCGCCTCCCTCGACCGGCCGCTCGAGACCAGCTCCGGCCGCAGCCTCGAGCCGGTCTCACCCGCCTCCCGGCGCCCGGTCGCCGGCGGCGCCGCGGCCCTGCTCGGTGGCGGCGCGGGCTCCGCGTTCGACGACGACGCCGACCTGCCGAAAGAGGTCCCGGCGGTCCCGTCGCTGGCGGTCCTGCGCCCGCGTCGCACGGTCGGCCAGGGCTCCTCGCAGTCCAACTCGGAAAACGAGGAGAGCAGCAAGCCGCGCAAGCGTCTGCCCAGCTGGGACGACGTGCTGTTCGGCGGCGGCCCGGCCGCCCGAGAGTCCTCCTGAGCCTGTTCGTAGCGCTGTTCCCGCCGGCCGACGTCCGGCGGGATCTCGCTGCTTTCGTCCCTGACCACGCGGCCCGAGCCCCGAAGTGGCACATAACGCTGGCATTCCTGGGCCCGGAGCATCCGGAGGTTTCGGAGCCTCCGGGGCTGGTGGCTTCGGAGCCTCCGGAGCTGGTGGCTTCGCTGGTTTCGGCGCGGCTTGCGAGCGCTTCGTACGGCGGGCCGTTCACGCTGCGCCTGGCCGGAAGCGGACGTTTTGGGCCGGTGGTCTGGGCCGGAGTGGACGGCGATCTGGCGGCGCTGAGTGAGCTGCGAGAGCGGGTCCTGAAGTCACTGAGCGGCTTCCCATCGGACCCCCGCCCGTTCCACCCACACGTGACGATTTCCTACCGCTTCTCGCAGGATGCGGTAGACGCCTTATCCGGATATATCGGCCCGGAGTGGCAGGTAGACGGATTCTCCCTGACCCAAAGCACCAACGGAAACTACGTACGCCTCACCGAACATCCACTCCCCTGACGGCAGCCTTGAGCCCCGCCAGAGCGCACCGGGGTCACGGCGCCTTCTTCCCGCCGTAGGTCTCTCATAGCGGCGAGGCGAGCCGTAGCCCAGCCATGTCATGAGGCCGCGTTGACGTGACTGGACTACGGCTCCGCGACCCGAGCCGTAGCCCAGCCCTGTTATGAGGCCGCGTTGACGTGGCTGGACTACGGCTCATGTCCAGCAGCCGTAGCCCAGCCACCTCATGAGAGTCCGGTTACCCATCTGAGCGACGGCTCGGCCCACGGCCGCCTCACCCCACGGCCGGTTACCTACCTGAGCGACGGCTCGCCCCACGGCTGCCTCGCCCCGCAGCCCGCCCCGCCCCACGGCCGCCCCGCCCCACGGCCGCCCCGCCCCACGGCCGCCCCGCCTTGCGGCCGCCCCGCCTTGCGGCCGCGGAGCCCTGCGGCCGGCAGAGCCCCGCGGTCGGCGGAGTCCGATGCAACGCGTCGGCGACCACGCCTGGCCGGTGTGTGTTGAGTTGAGGTGCGTACCGCACCCGAAGTCGACACAGGCCGGGGATCCGCGGCGTGTGTGTTGAGTTTGGGTGCGGATTGCGCCTCAACTCGACACGGTTCGGGTTGGGGGGCGCCGACTCCGGGTGGGTCAGTCGTGGTGGTGGTTCAGGGCCAGGCCGGCTGCGTGTAGTTGGCACTCGAGGCGCATGCGTTCGAGTTCGCGGTCCACGCCCTCCAGCGGCTGCAGGTGCTCGGGTACGCCCAAACGGCGGCAAGCCAGCTGAAGCCGAGCGTCATAAGCACTCAAGACCGCGGCCATCCACACCTCTGAGCAGCGCGTCGGGCCGCTGCGGCGCTGTTTGTCGAGGCGGCGTAGGTCGTACGCAAGCTGCTCTATCGAAGGAGCGCCGCTCGGGGTGACCGGATCGCGGAGTTTGAGGGTCTGGTCCAGGTTGCGCAGGGAGCGCAGCTCCTGGCGGCCGCTGCGGGTCAGCAGGCGGCGCACCCGGCGCGTGCCCGGGTCGAGGACCGCGGCGGCGCACGGCAGCATCAGCAACGCCGAGAGCGCCGCCGAGAGCACAGCAATGTGCACAGTCGCCACGATTCGACGCTAGGCGCTGGCGGTGCGGGCCGGAATACCCGTTTGGTGGAGCGGAACTGCCAAAGTCGAAGCCCTGCACAAGTACGCAAAAGGCGCGAAAGCCTCAGACTCGGGCTACCGGACCGGAGGGAGTGCTCGGCTCGGCGTGGGCTCGCGCCCTCTGACGCGGGCGAATCACACTGTCCGCCTCGGCCCCGCCACCATCGTGCAGACCCTCGGAAGCTGACGCCTCCAGCGACGACTCCGACTGCACCAGCCGCACCCGCCGGCCCCGGAACTCCAGCCGGTCGCCGCTGGCCCGCAGCTGCCACACCAGCGCGCCCACCGCCGCCACGAAACTCACCAGGCCGGCGGCCCAGATGCTCGACGGCACGCCGAACCTCTCACCCCACCAGCCCGACAACGTGGCCCCGATCGGCGTGGTCCCCAGGAAGACCAGCACATAGAGGGCCATGACCCGCCCACGAAATTCGGGATCCACCCCCATCTGCACCCGATGATTCGCCCCTTGCGCCAGATAAATCGAGAAAAAGCCGGTCGGGATTAGCAAAAGCGCGGCTGTCACGAAATTAGGGGAAAATCCTACGAAGAACTCGAAGACCCCGAACAGCAAAGCCGCCCCGATAACCCGGTAGACCCCAGGCCGAGCCCGCCGCCGAGTACCCGCCAACGCCCCACCCAGCGACCCGATGGCCAGACACGTGGTCAACAGCCCGAACGTCGACGGGCCGGCGTTGAAGTCAATCTTCGCCAGGGCCGCCAGCGTGACCGGGAAATTGAAGCCGATCATCCCGATGGCAGCCATCATCACGATCGGAAGCAGCAGATCGTGCCGCTTACCCACATAACGCAGCCCATCGATGACCCGGGCCGGCGCGCCCTTTTTCCGCGGCGACCGGTAAAGGTCGGCGGGCCGCATCCGGATGTAGGTGAAGACCGGCGCGATCGCCAGAACCGTCGAAATCAGGAAAACCCCTGGCGTGGACAGCACCGCGAGCAGAACACCGGCGAGAGCGGGACCGCTGATCCGCGCCATGTTGAACGTGGCGGCCGACAACGCGAGCGCGTTCGGCAGTAGCCGGAGCTCGACCAGTTCCGAGACGAACGACTGCCGGACAGGCGTCTCCACAGCGTTCGCGATGCCCAGGAGCAGCGCGAACACGTACACATGCCAGAGCTCGACCACCCCGGCGGTGATCAGTACCGCGAAGGCTACGGCGAAGACCGCGAACGCGGCATTCGCCGCTACGAGCAACTTGCGCTTGTCGTAACGGTCAGCCAGGCGTCCGCTCACCAGGGTCAAAAGCATCACGGGTACGAATTGAAGGGCGGTCACCATCCCCAAAGCGCTCGGGGAGTTGTCGGAGAGTTCCAGCACCAGCCAGTCCTGGGCCGTGAACATCATCCAGACGCCGATCAGCTTCACCAGTTGCCCGCCGGCGAAGAGGCGGTAGTTCGGGACCTGCAAGGACCGGAATATGGCGCTCAAAGGGCCCCCTGAGTTCGGTCGTACGCGTCATCGTCGTGTGACGAAGCGGAACGACAAGAACAGAGAAGTCAGCCCCGGGCGACGCGCTGGAGAATGTCCGCCGCGCTTGCCAAGGTTTCCCGTTCTTCCGGGCTCAAACGGTCCAGAGCCTGTGCCAGCCATTCGTTGCGCGCCTGCTCGTACTGCGCGTACACCGCTTTGCCCTGCTCGGTGGCGGCCAGGATGACCTGACGCCCGTCGGTGGGGTGTGGCGTACGCGCGACGAGCCCACGGTCCTCCAGCTTCCCGACGATCTTGGTCATCGTCGGTGGCTGAACCCGTTCCACATCGGCGAGCTCACGGGGAGTCAGGGCACCGGCCAGCTGGAGGCTGGTCAGCGCGGAGAGCTGACTGAACGTGAGGTCACCGACCGGCCGGGCCTGTCGGACTCGGCGGCCGAGCCGGGTGATCGCATCCCGCAGCGTTTTCGCCAGCGGTTCCGCTGCCGCGCGCTCCGTCGTCATCACCCGCTCCATCACGATACTTAGCCTAGCTAATGAGCATGGCTAACGACATCAGTTAACACGTATGACTACTGTCACCGGCACGCTAGCGCACACCGGTGACAGCATCATCAACCAGCAGTAATCACAGCACCCAGGCCTCGAGCGGACCCCGGGCGAAGTACAGGACGAACAGGACGGCGACCCCGTACAGAATGGGGTGGATCTCGCGCGCTTTGCCGGTGAAGGCCTTCAGTACGACGTACGAGATGATCCCGGCCCCGATGCCGTTGGAGATCGAGTACGTGAACGGCATCAGCGTCACGGTCAGGAACGCCGGCACCGCGATCGTGTAGTCGGTCCAGTCGATCTTCGTGACCGTGGTGATCATCAGGAAGCCGACCACCACGAGCGCGGTCGACGCGGCTTCGAACGGCACGACCTTGACCAGCGGCGCGAAGAACATCGCGACCAGGAACAGCACGCCGGTCACCAGGCTGGCCACACCGGTACGCGCACCCTCGCCGACACCGGAGGCACTCTCCACGTACGAGGTGTTACTGGAGACGCTGGCGGCACCACCGGCAGCGGCGGCGACCGAGTCGACAAGCAGGATCTCCCGGGTACGCGGCGGCATCCCCTCGGCGTCCAGCAGGTCACCCTCCTGCCCGACCGCGACCATCGTGCCCATCGTGTCGAAGAAGTCCGTGATCAGCAGCGTGAAGACGAACATCAGCACGACCAGCCAGCCCGCCGTGGACCACGAGTCGAGCACGTTGAACTGCCCGATCAGCGAGAGGTCCGGCGTGTCGATGATCTTGTCGGGCAGCGTCGGGACGTTGAGCGACCAGCCGTGCGGGTTGGTGACGACCGAGCCGACACCAGCGATCGCCTCGACGATGATCGCCAGGACCGTGGTGCCGAGGATGCCGATCAGGATGGCGCCCTTGATCTTGCGGACGAAGAGGACCAGCGTGAAGAGCAGGCCGATCGCGAAGACCAGCGTCGGCCAGGTCATCAGCTTGCCGCCGAGGCCGAGCTCGACCGGGACGGTGGTGTTGGCGGCGTCCGGCACCCGGTGCACGAACCCGGCGTCGACCAGGCCGATGATCATCAGGAAGAGGCCGATGCCCACGCCGATCGCGGTCTTCAGCTGGGTCGGCACCGCGCGGAACACCGCGGTACGCAGACCGGTCAGCACCAGGATCGCGATCAGCACACCCTCGATGACGACCAGGCCCATCGCGTCGGCCCAGGTCATCTCCGGCGCGATCTCGTACGCCACCAGCGCGTTGACGCCGAGACCCGCGGCCAGTGCCAGCGGGAACCGGGCCACCACGCCCATCAGGATGGTCATCAGGCCGGCGACCAGCGCGGTGCCGGCGGCAAGCGCGGCGATCGGCAGGTGCGCACCGGTGGAGTCCACACCACCGGCGAGGATCAGCGGGTTCAGCACGACGATGTACGCCATCGTGAAGAACGTGACGATGCCACCGCGGATCTCCCGGCTGAGGGTCGATCCGCGGGCGGTTATCTCGAAGAACCGGTCGAACTTGTTAAGGGACCCGGTGACAGGTTCAGGGGCGCTGGACATATGTGGCCCTTTCGGGGGTATCACTCATGAGGGGACGCGCGCATGCTGCCAGAACCTGCTGACCTCGGCAAAAGCGGAGTGATGTTACAACTCTCACGTGCTGCGCCGTTGCGGTCCGTAATGGTCGTACCCTGACGGAGTGAGTGACCTGTCGCCCGCCACGAAAGCCCCGGACGTTACAAAAACCGCAAAAACCCTAGATGCTGTCGTCGGGACTAAACCCCGGCCCGAGCCGCTGGACCCGCCGATGCTGCCGTTCGCCCTGGCCGGCGTGGCCGCTTTCGCCGTCGCCCTCCTGGTCACCTGGCTGGCAGGCGCGCCCGATCACTGGGTCGAGATCACTTTCGCCGGGCTCATCTGGGGCATTCCGGGCACGCTGACGATGGTCGTCCACGACCGGGGCCGCAAGCACCGCCGGGTGCTCACGCACCCGGAATTCACCGTTACCGGCTGAACGAAGACAGCTGAACCTCAGCTGTGGCCGTAATCCTCGGCCGGCTCGCCCGACTCCACCGAACCGTGTCCACGGCTGACCGCCACGGACTCGACCTCACTGTCGTCGTACACCGTCGGCAGCTCCTCGACCGGCTGCTCAGCCGTCGTGAGCAGCGCCTCGGAGTGCGCGCCACAACCGTGATCGGCGGCGACCGCACGACCGTCGTCCGGCGCGTACAGGTTGCCGCAGACGCCGAACATCGGGCGCATCGAACCGGCGAGCGGCAGGTAGAACCCGCAGGTGCCGCAGCGCGCGTTACGCGGCGCGGCCGTGGAGATCGGCGCTTCCGGGCCGGCGTCGCCGTCGTACCACCGCTGGGCGGTCTCGATGCGGCCCTCGCGGGACATCACCCGGGACCGGCCGAGGCCGAGCTCCCAGGAGACCTCCTCGACAGCGGCGTCGTCGCTGAGCACATAGCCCGGAGCGAGGCGGTCGTCGTCGGGCGCGGTCGGCATGAGGTCGCCGACACCGAGGTCGCCGGGCTGCACCCGCTCGTTCCACGGCACCCAGCCGGGCGCGAGCAGCGCGTCGGGGCCGGGCAGCAGAACCGTCTCGCAGATCGTCACGTGCCGGCTGCGCGGGACGCGGGTGACCGTGACGGCCCACCGCCAGCCCTTGTAGCCGTCCAGATGACTTTCGAAGAAATGGGTGACCACGCGGTCGCCCTCGGCGACCGCCTCAAGGTGATCACCGACGTCGTCCGCGTCCACATCGGTGATGGCACCACGAGCCACCCCGACGGCATCGGCACAGACCTGGTCGAGTCGGGCACTGCGGGCGGCGGTCCTGGAGGTCACCGACCCATTGTTGCCTACCGAACCGGGTGGCCCGCAATGAGTCCCCATATACCCGCGGGTGAACATCAGTCAGGATGGTTGTCATGCCGCTGCTTCCCACACTCGGACGCACCGTCGGCACCGGCGTGAAGGCACTCCGTCTGGTGGTGCGGGGCTCGGTGCGCGGCAGTGCCTGGGCCACCCGCCGGGTCGGCACTGCCCGGGCGCGCGGAGCCGCCAACGAAACCGGCATGATCCGGCTCTTCGACCTGCACGCGATCTCCTGCGCCGGTGACGCGCTCATCGCGATCGGACTCGCCGGGACGATCTTCAGCGTCCCGCTCGGCGAGGCCCGCAGCAAGGTGGGGCTCTACCTGCTCATCACGATGGTGCCGTTCGCGCTGCTCGCCCCGGTGGTCGGCCCGCTGCTGGACCATTTCCGGCACGGCCGGCGTTACGCCCTGGCCACCACGATGCTGGGCCGGGCGTTCCTGGCCTACGTGATGTCGGACAACCTGCTCGGCTGGGGGCTGTACCCGGCCGCGTTCGCGGTGCTGGCGTTCTCCAGGGCTTACGGCGTGGCCAGATCGGCGGCCGTGCCACGCCTTCTCCCGGCCGGGGTGGGACTGTCCCAGGTGGGCGCCCGGGCCAGCGTCTACGGCACGTTCGCCGGCATTCTGGTGGCCCCGATCGGCCTGCTCGCATTCAAGTTCGGGCCACAGTGGCCCCTGCGGGTCGCCACGATCATCTTCATGGTCGGCGTGGTGATCGCGTTGCGCCTGCCGCCACGCGCCGACTCCGACCCGCCGGAGGAGATGCCGCGTCCCTGGCGCGCCGTCTTCCGCACCGCCGGCACCGGCCGCCCGCTCGCCGAGCGCCTGGTGATGGCGAGCCTGATCGGCAGTTCCAGCCTGCGCCTTCTCTACGGATTCCTGCTGCTCTTCCTCACCTTCGCGATCATGGGGAACGACCTGCCCAGCTCGTTCATCGGCTTCGAGATGAGCCGGGGCGCCGCGGTCGGTGTGGTCGGCGGCGCGCTCGCGATCGGCACGTTCCTCTCCACCGCCGCCGGGACCGGTCTGCGCATCCGCCGCCCGCTCGCGCTGCAGTCCAGCGGCCTGGTGGTGACCGCCGGCGTCGCGGTGCTCACCACGATCTTCTACAACCTCGCGATGGTCACCCTGCTGGCCCTGCTCACCGCGATCTTCAGCGGGATCGCGAAACTCGCTGTCGACGCCAGCATCCAGGAACGCGTGCCGGAGAAGCAGCGGGCCACCGCCTTCGCGCACTCCGAGACCGCGTTGATGCTGGCCTGGGTGGCCGGCGGCGGCCTCGGCATCATCCCGCTTCCCGGACGGATGGGGATCGCGCTCGCCGCGCTGCTCGCGGTGCTTGCCGCGGCGCGCGCCGCGTGGGCGGCAACCCGCCTGCACAACGAGCGCCTGCTGGGTCACCCTTCTCCTTCGGTACGGGATGAGGACACACCCCGTGGGCCCGTGATGGAGGCCGTCGACCCGTGGGCCGACCCCGAGCCGGCGCCGATCACCAAGACGCCCGCACAGCGCGACACCGGGCGCCGATGGCGGCGGGGCCGGAAAAAGCCGGAGCCGGTCGTCGTGCCCGCCCCGGAACCACAGGTGAAAGCGAACGGGCCAGATCTCGACGAGGCCGAGCGGCCGACGGTCCGCTATCGGGGCGGCGACGGCAGCGGCACTCCCCAGGCCCGGCCGTCCGGTGCCGGTGCGCCGCCCGGATTCCACGTCTACCGGCCGTCCAGCTCCGGAAACGCCGTCCGGAACGCCGATCCGGCGAACGATGAGGACTCGTGAACGCGTACAAAATCTTGGTGGTGACCGCGGTGACCGCCGAGGCCGAAGCGATCCGCCCAGGTCTCGACAGTGATCTGATCGTGGTCGGCGCCGTAGGCGTCGGTCCGGCAGCGGCCGCGGCCGGTACCGCGCGGCTGCTCGCCACCGGCAACTACCGCGCGGTGATCAGTGCGGGCATCGCCGGTGGGTTCCCCGGGCGCGCGCCCGTCGGCGGGACCGTTCTCGCGACCCGCAGCATCGCCGCTGACCTGGGCGCCGAGACACCGGACGGATTCCTGCCGGTGGAGGAACTGGGTTTCGGCAGCAGCGTGCTGGAGTGCGACCCGGCGCTGGTCAAGGCGCTGAGCGAGGCGCTTCCGGCGGCGCTCGTCGGTGACGTGCTGACGCTGAGCACGGTCACCGGCACGCAGGCGACCGCGGACCGGCTTGCGGCGCGCTTCCCGCAGGCGGTCGCGGAGGCCATGGAGGGGTACGGCGTGGCGAGCGCGGCTCTCGGCGCCGGAGTGCCGTTCGCCGAGCTGAGGACGATCTCCAACCCGGTGGGACCGCGGGACCGGGCCGCGTGGCGCCTGGCCGACGCGTTCGCCGCCCTGCGCGCCGCAGCTCCGGCATTGACGACCCTCCTCTGAATCTTGTCCGATTCCTTTACCGGGAAGTTATTGCTGTTGAACATTGGGAACGGCATGCTGCGCTGACAACCGATTGACGGCCGCTCACCCTTCACCATGCGAGGCGCGATGACAGACGTGGGCGGCACCGGGATGACGGCCGCGGCGAGAGCCCGGTTGATCGGCGCTGGTTACGCGGCTCAGGGCCTCGGTTACGCGGCTGTGGTGACCGCTCTGCCCACGTTCAAGGACCGGCAGGGCATCGACGACACGTTCGTCTCGGCGATCCTGCTGCTGGTCTGTGTCGCGGCGGCCGGCGGTTCGGTGCTGGCCGACAAGATCGCGTCCCGCTGGGGCAGCCGTTACGCCCTGGCCTCCGGCCTGCTGGTCGTCGCGGCGGGGCTGGCCGGCGCGACCATCACCACGCCGAACGCGGTCTTCGCGGTGATCCTGCTGACCTACGGCGTCGGTCTCGGCGCGGTCGACGCGTCGCTGTCCATGCAGGGTGTGCTGGTGCAGGCCCGGCTCGGGCGCAGTGTGATGAGCAGGCTCTTCGCGGCGTACACGGCGGCCGCCATCGCGGCGGCGCTGCTGATGTCCGGTGTGCTCCGGATCGGCGCGGGCGCCGAGCTGGCGGTCGGCGTGGCGGCCGTGTTCGCCGCGGTGATCGGCGTGATCGGCTGGCGCGCCTTCGAGCCCGGCCGGACGCTGCGAGCGGCGGCCGTGCACGCGCACGGCGGCCGTGCGATCCGCCCGATCGTGCTGGTCTGCGGCATGTTGATCTTCACGGCTTTCCTGGTGGACTCGGCGATCAGCACCTGGAGCTCGGTCTACCTGCACGACAGCCTGAACGCCGCCTCCGCGGTGGCTCCGCTGGGTTACGCGGCCTACCAGGCGGCCGTCCTGGTGAGCCGCCTCGTCGCCGACCACGTGATGCCCCGGGCCGGCCGTCTCGCGGTCGCCCTGGGCGGCCTGGCCGTCTGTGGCGTCGGCTGCGGGCTGGTGGCGGCGCTGCCGTCGATCGGCGCCGCGGTGGCCGGCTTCGCGATCGCCGGCATCGGGGTGGGTGTGCTGGTCCCGCTGGCGTTCAGCGCGGCCGGCGAGGCAGCGGCCGAGAACAGCGACGAGGTGATCGCCAAGGTGAACCTCTTCAACTACGGCGGCGCGCTTCTCGGTGCGGTTCTGCTCGGCGCGCTCTCCGAGCCGATCGGCCTTCAGATCGCGTTCCTGATCCCGGTCGTCGCGGTAATTCTGACGTTGCCGCTGGCTCGCCGGCTGCGTCATCTCGCGGTCGACGAGCCGGTTGTCAAAAGCGCTGGCTAAGCTTGCCGCGTGCCGAGGCTGGTCGACCGCGATCTCAGAAGGGCCGAGTTGCTCGCCGCCGCTTGGCGAGTGGTTCGCGTCCGCGGTGTTGAGGGCACCACGACCAGGGCCATCGCCGACGAGGCGGGTTGCTCGCTGAGCGTCCTCGCGCATTTCCTGGGCGGCAAGGACGACATCCTGGTCGCCGCACAGAAGGCGGTCTACGACCGGATCGTGGAGCGCGCCTTCCGGATAGGTGGCGACCTCTTCGGACTCGACGGTCTGCGCGCCGCGCTGGAAGCGGTGCTGCCGCTGGATGAGGAGCGGGCCGCCGACGCCCACGTCAACGTCGCGTTCGCCGGTGCCGCCCTGTCCCATCCCGGGCTCGCCGAGTCCCGCCGCCGGTCGCACCAGGAGATCCGGGTGCACCTGATCAACTGTCTGCGCGAGGCGCGGGAGCTGGGTGAGCTGCGCGCCGGGGTGGACGACGAGGCCGTGATCGACGACTTCATCATCCTGGTCGAGGGCAGCACGCTGCTCAGCCTGGTCGACGGGTGGGCCGAGGAGGGCCGCGCCGAGCGCCTGTCCCGCCTCGCCACCCAGTTCGTGGATCAGCTGCGGCGCTGAGCCGCGATGACTTCCTTGTACCAGTGCCAGGAGTCCTTGCGGGTTCGCGTCAAGTCTGATTTGTCGACGTAAATGAGTCCGAATCTTTCGTCATAGCCTGCGGCCCACTCGAAATTGTCCAGCGCGGACCACACGTAATAGCCCCGCACGTCGACTTCTTCAGCGACGGCCGCAACCGCACGCAGGTGAGCATCCAGGTAGGAGATCCGCCGCTCGTCCCGTACCCGGCCCTCCGCGTCCGGCGGGCTGTCGTGGAAGGACGCGCCGTTCTCGGTGATGATCACCGGCGGCAGCTGCGGGTAACGCTCCTTCAGCTTCACCAAGATCTCGGTGAGCGCCGACGGCACGATCGACCAGCCGAAATCGGTACGCTCGTCGCTCTTCACCGGCACCGGTGAGAACGGCAGGCCGTCCGGGATGTCCACCTCCAGCACGCCGGAGTAATCCTTGCCGGCCCGCGGCGCCTCGATCATCGTCGGCTCGTAGTAGTTGACCCCGTAGAAGTCGAGCCGGGCCCGGATCAGCTCCAGGTCCCGGTCGAGCTGCGCGCCACCGACGCCGATGCCGGCCGCGATCATCTCGTTCGGGTACTCGCCGCGCAGGATCGGATCGGAGAACGTCCAGTTCGTCAGGTCCTCGAAAAGGCCTGCCGCGCCCAGGTCCGCCGGGTCGTCGCTGGCCGGGATGACCGGGAAGTGCTGGTTCGCCACACCGACCGTCGCGGCCCCGTGGGTCCGGAGCACCTGCACCGCCAGGCCATGCGCGAGCAACTGGTGGTGTGCCGCGGGCAGCGCCTCCAGGCCCAGGCCACGGGCGGGGGCGTGGTCGGTGAGCGCGTACCCGTACAGGGTGTGGACGTTCATCTCGTTCAGCGTGATCCAGTCGCGGACCCGGTCGCCGAGGCGCAGGACCAGCGTGCTGGCGTAATCAGCGAGCCGGTGCGCGGTGTCCCGGTTCATCCAGCCGCCGGCGTCCTCCAGGCTCTGCGGCAGGTCCCAGTGGTACAGCGTCGGTACCGGCCGCACGCCGGCTTCGAGAAGCGCGTCGACGAGCCGGTCGTAGAAATCGATCCCTCCGGAGAGGACTCGCGGCCAGGAGAACGAGAACCGGTAGTCGTGCGTCCCGGCGGCGGCGATGTGCCCGACATCCTCGGCGTACCGGTTGACGTGGTCGATCGCGACCCGGGCGTCCTCGCCGTGCCGGATCGTGCCCGGCCGGGCCGCGAACGTGTCCCAGATGCTCGGGGGCAGGCCTTGGGTGCCCTCGATCTGATAGGCCGAGGTCGACATGCCGAACCGGAAGCCAGGTGGGAACTGTGGGTACAAGACGATCCCTTTCTTACGGAAGTGCTTTCAATCGCGGCAGCGCCGCCAGCGCGAGCAGCGCGGCGCCCCCGGTGAGCAGGTACAGAGCCGGATAACCGCCGAGCCCGGTGACGATCGGCGCGGCGATCACCGGAGCGATCAGCTGGGGCAGGGTGCCGGCGATGTTGGCGACGCCGAGCATCGTGGCGCGGGTCTCGGCGTCCGGCAGCACATGCGTGATCACCGCCATGTCCACCGCGATGTACGCACCCCAGCCCACCCCGACCAGCGCCGAAGCAACGATCACGACGGCTGTCAGGGGTACCAGGGCCAGCACCGTGCTCCCGGCCGCGATGATCACCGCGGCGGCGGCGACGAAGATGCGGCGGCGTACCCACTTGTCGGAGAGGACGCCGCCGAAACCGCCGACGATGCCGGCGAAGAGCACGTTGACCACGGTCAGGATCAGCACCCAGAGGGCCGGGTCGGCGACACCGACGGAGTCCGACAGGTAGTAGAAGAGGTAGACCAGGACCAGCGCGTTGCTGAGGTTCAGCAGGAACCGGATGACCCAGGCCCAGGCGAATTGGCCGCCCGGTCTGGTAATGACGGACCACTTGATCTTGCTGGTTTCGGCCCGCGAGACCGGGCCGTCGCGATGCATGATCAAGAGCGCCGCGCCGAAGGCCGGCACCGCGATCGCCACCGCGATGTAACCCGGCGCGCCCTGGCCGACAGCGACCGCCACGGCGGTGCCGAGCACCACCCCGACGATCTGCGCCACCCCGAAGATCGCGCCGACCGTGCCGCGCTGCCGTTCCGGCACCCGGTCACCGATCATCGCGGCCAGCGCGGCGAGCGGCCCGTTGAGACCGGCCTGCACCAGGCACCAGCCGATGACCATGGTGGACCGGGTGTCCGCCCCGGCCAGCACCAGCAGGCCGGCGATGCCGACCACGGTGCCGGCCAGGAAGATCGGCAGACGCCGTGACCCGATCCGGTCGGAGAGGATGCCCCAGAGCGGGTTCGCCACCATCGACACGGCGGCGCCCCAGGCGGTCACGAAGGCGAGAAGCGCCTCCTTGCCGTCCTCACCGGCGAGCCGGGCCGCCTGCTCCGGGAGCAGGATCTGGATCGGGCCGAACCAGCCCGCCGCCACCCCGACCATGGCCAAGCCATAGGCGGTCATCCAGCGGCGGCGGACCGGTATGTCGACGAGCGTCACAGGCGAGCCTTTTCCCACATCACGGTGTACGCCTCAGCACCACTCAGCAGCTGTTTGCGCAGCTTGGTGGCGTCGGAGCCGGACTGGTTGATCAGGTCGGTGATCCAGTCGGCGTACAGGCCGTACTGGGCGACACCGTCGGTGTTCAGGTCGAAGGTGCGTGTCCCGTACACCTGCTTGGCGACGGTAGTGCCATTGGTCGCGGTGAAGGGATAGGTGAGCGGGCTGGACCCGGCGTTCAGGCGGGGGGCGGCCTGCGGGCCCAGCCCGTTCACGTCAGTGCCGACCCCGTACCCGGTGATCTTCGAAGCGTTGGTGAGCGCCTGGTGGGCGCGCCATTCGTCGAGGAAGGTCCCGGTGTCCTGGCCGTCGTCGCTGGCCGCGAACGCGTAGCTGGCGACGAAGCCACCGAGGCCGAGGATGCGATTCACGATGGTCGGGTCCGACCAGGTGTGCACCGAGGTGACACCCGGATATCCGGCCTGCGTGGCGATGTCGAGGACCGCTTGCGCGGTCTTAACACCCATGTGGTCGATGTGGATGATCATGCCGCGCTCGATCATTTCCTTGATCAGGTACGACCCCAGCGAGGTCAAGCCACGGGTGTTGCAGATCTTGCCGCTCGGATACACCGGAAGGATCGTTCCGGCCGGCAGGCCGACGCCGAGCTGGAGGAGCTTGGTGATGTCATCGCTGACCAGCGGCTGCTCGTTGTCGGACGGGCCGGTGCAGCTGGTCGCGGTCCACCAGTGGCCGCTGGAGAGCAGCTGACCCACGTTGATCGCGGCGCCGGTCACACCCTCGTCGAACCGGGTGCCGCCGAACGCGTTGTCGAACTTGTGCACCGGGTACATGCCGCTGACGCCGAGAGCCTCCAGCTCGTCCAGCCCGGCGTCGATGTCGGCGGTGGTGCACTGCGGGACGTCCTTGATCTCCCGGCAGCCGAACAGCTCGGAGTTCTCCACGCCGATCGTGACGGCCAGCTTGCCGGTCGCGGCGATCGCGCGTACCTCGGCCGGGGTCTTCGCCAGCCGGAACCAGCCCTTGCCCGGCCCGCCGCTGCGGGCATCCACATAGTCCTGCATCTTCTTCAGGTACGTTGCCTGCGCGCGGATCTGGTCCATCTCGTTGCAGGAGGTGTGCTCCGGCGTCAGCTCGCAGATCACCCGGTTCGCCACGAGCAGCACGTTGAGCACCCGCTGGCCGGACTTCCAGGCCCGTTCCAGGCTGCGGAAGTACGACGCCTCGTGCAGCATCGTGTCGTTCTGCGGCCAGTCGCCGAACGTCGGCCAGCCGTCCTCGGCCGAGTTGATCGGGTCGGTGCCCGCGATGATCGCTTCGAGCAGCGCGCCCCAGCCGAGCGTCCCGTGCGACGCACAGCCCTTCAGTGCCACGGTCACACCCCCCGATGCGTACGGGTCACCGCAGTGCAGTGATCCACCGAACGCCTCGGCAGCGGTGACGTGCGCGTGGGCGTCGATCCAGCCGACGAGCTTGCCGCTGGAGTCCACTCCGGCAGCCGGTGTCCCGGTGACGCCGGTGGCGATGTCCGGGTTAGCGGCACAACCACTCGCCGCGGTGAGGGTGTACGTCGAACTGCCCGCACCCAGCCCGCCGAGGTAGACGCCCATCTGCTGACCGGTGGCGGTCGAGGTGAACTTGTACTTGCCCTCGGAGACGGTGGCGGTCCAGTCGGCGCGGTCGCCGTAATCGGCTCCGGCCCAGATCCAGCTGACCACGCTCTGATAGATCGGGGCGCTGGTCGAGTCCCGGATCGCGTACCGGCCGAGCTGGGTGGCCTCGAAGCGGAACTTCTCCGCCTTCGACGCGGTGCTCGTGTACCCGTACCCGACGCTGTCCTTGAAGACGTAACCGTTCGAGGTCTGGAGGGTGACACACGCACCCTCGAGATCGGTTGCAGACGTCCAGGTCGCAGCCATGGCGGCGGGCGCGGGCAGCCCACCTACCAGGCCGAGCACCAGGACGCCCGCAGCGGTGGAGCGGAACCGGGCCACGGGACACCCCCTTTGATCGATCAAATGATCCAACAAAGCGGAGTGTAAGAATTGTCACGGCTTAGATCCAGATGTAAACGCGAATCTTTTTCCTCAGTGCACCCCGGGGTGTGGGGAGCTAGACAGGCGCCGTAACGAGCGCTTCGCCGCCGACGCGGCTAGCGTGAGGCTCGTGGAGCTTTCTCTGGCGGTCTCGCCGTGCCCGAACGACACTTTTGTGTTCCACGCTCTGATCCACGGGCAGGTGCCCGGCGCACCGCCGGTAAATCTGACCTTCGCCGACGTCGACGTGACGAACACGGCGGCGCTCGACGGCCGGTTCGACCTGGTCAAGGTGAGTTACGCGGCCCTGCCCTGGCTGCTCGACGACTACGAACTGCTGCACTGCGGCGGAGCGCTCGGCCGTGGCTGCGGCCCGCTCGTGCTCGCCCGGGAACCCCTGGACGACCTCACCGGCAAGACCGTTGCGGTGCC
The DNA here is from genome assembly GCF_003259845.1 of Actinoplanes lutulentus. Taxonomy (GTDB): domain Bacteria; phylum Actinomycetota; class Actinomycetes; order Mycobacteriales; family Micromonosporaceae; genus Actinoplanes; species Actinoplanes lutulentus. Next base: position 182,972 of record NZ_QLMJ01000014.1, on the reverse strand, counting down.
CGGTGACCGCACCACGGCGTACCTTCTCTTCCGCCTCTGGTCCGCGGGTCACCCGCCGGCCCACATCGAGGTCGTGCCGTTCCACGAGATCATGCCGGGCGTGGCCGAGGGCCGCTTCGACGCCGGCCTGGTCATCCACGAGGCCCGCTTCACCTACCAGCGGTTCGGTCTGACCGCCCTGGCCGACCTCGGCGAGTGGTGGGAGACCGACACCGGCCTGCCGATCCCGCTCGGTGCGATCCTCGCCAAGAAAGGCACCGTCGACCCGGCGGAGGCCACCGAGTGGATCCGGGCGTCGCTGCGCCAGGGCTGGCTCGACCCGGCCGCCAGTTACGACTTCATCCTCGCCAACGCGCAGGAGATGGAGCCGGACGTGGTGCGGCAGCACATCGAGCTCTACGTCAACGAGTTCACCCTTGATCTGGGCAGAGACGGACTCGCCGCCGCTGACGCCCTGCTCGGGCGTGCGGCGGCGGCGGGTCTGACGCCTGCTGTGAAGCCGTTCGTCTAAACCTCGAACTCGCGTGCGACCGCGTGCACCAGCTGTGCGATCTTCAGCGCGGTCTTCTTGTCCGGGTACCGGCCGCGCTGCAATGACGGCTGCACCGAGCTCTCCAGGACCTTGATCATGTCTTCGATCATGCTGGCAAGCTCGTCCGCCGGGCGCCGGCGCAGCTCGGCAACGGACGGCGGGGCCTCCAACAGCGTCACACCGAGCGCCTGCGCGCCCTTGCGGCTGTCGACCACGCCGAACTCGATCCGCTGACCGGTTTTCAGCTCGGTGACCCCGGTCGGCAGCGAACCCTTGGGCAGGAACACGTCGCCGCCCTCATCACTGGTGACGAACCCGAATCCCTTAGCCGCGTCGTACCACTTCACTCGACCCGTGGGCACCGCTGACCTCAACTTCACTCAATGGACACAACTGCTCACGGCAAGGCTATCCAGACGCGGGCTCGGACCCAACTGCAATCTCACCCAGCAGCAGGGTCCGACTCCGGTCAGTGGCCGTTCAGTGTCGGTGTCCAGGTCGAGGAGGCGGGCCGGATCAGTGCCCGGAGTTCTTCGCCACGTGCGGCTGGTATGTGAGGTTCTCCACCGGCAGCGGGAAGGTCTGGTCGTCACCGAACGGCGACGGGGCCGCGGCCCGGTCGGAAATCAGCTCGGAAACGTGCATTTGACCCTTCATGTCCACACCACGAGGGCCGCTGTGCTCCTTGACGGGCACCTGAGCACCCGGCTTGGCCTTCGACGCCACCTTGAGTCCTCCTCAGATCGGGGTCCGGCCACGCCCGGACCCACCACTATCGTCCCATGAACGTTAGCGTTGAAGACGATGGCCACCACATTCGCCGATCAACTACGGTCGCTGCCCGACGACGCCCTGGGCGCGCTCATCCAGCTGCGCCCCGACCTCGTCGTGCCGGTGCCCGCCGACATCTCGGCCCTCGCTGTACGCGCACAGTCGCGTAACTCGGTCGCCCGCTGCCTGGACGGGCTGGACGAGTTCACCCTGCTGATCCTGGACGCGGCTCGCTTGAGCCGTGCTACCGACACCGCGCTGACCTCGGTCGACGCGGTTCTCACGCTCACCGACGGGGTCGATCCCGAGGACGTGAAAGCCGCGATCGAGCGCCTCCGCGTCCGATTCCTGCTGCACGGCCCACCCGAGGCGCTGCAGGTGGTCGGAGCGGTCGACGAGGTCACCTCGCCGTACCCGGCCGGTCTCGGCCGGCCGGCCGACTTCCTGGACCCGGCCGCCGGCGCCCTCTGCGCCGACCGGGCGAAACTGCGGCGCACCGTGCTCGCCGCGCCCGCGGCGGCCCGCGCCGTGCTCGACCGACTGGCCGTGGGTCCCCCGATCGGGGCACTTTCCCGGACCGCGATCGACACGGCCGAGCCCGTTCGCTGGCTCGTCGACCAGCACATCCTGGTCCCGGTCTCGGAGGCCGGCCGCGCGCCGCGCCCGGACGGCGAGCTGGTCGAGCTACCCCGCGAGGTCGGCATGCTGCTGCGCCGCGACACCGGGCCGCTCGGCGCGCTGCGCCCGTTCCCGCCGCTGCCGGACGCACCGGTTCGCGACCGCAAGGCCGCCGACTCGGCCGGCGCCGGCCAGGTGATGGAGGCGGTACGCGCCACCGAGGCGATCCTCGAAGCGCTCGCCGCCGAAGCCGCTCCGGTGCTCCGCGCCGGTGGCCTGGGCGTACGCGACCTGAAACGGCTCGCCAAGGCCGCCGGTGTCGACGAGCCCGGCGCCGCCCTGCTGATCGAGATCGCGTACGCGTCCGGCCTGCTCGGCGAGTCCGAGGTGAACGCCCGCAGCACCAACGGGGCTGCTCAGGACGTGTTCCTGCCGACCGGGGCGTACGACCTGTGGCGGGCCACCGGCGTGGCGACCCGATGGGCCACGCTGGTCCGGTCCTGGCTTGCGATGACCCGGCAGCCCGGCCTGGTCGGCCGCCGCGACGAGCGGGACCGCCCGATCAACCCGCTCGCGCCGGACGCCGAGCGGGCCGGCGCGCCGCAGGCCCGGCGGGAGGCGCTGGACGCCCTGGCCGACCTGGAGCAGGGCGCCGCGCCCTCGGTCGACGACCTGCTCGCGCTGCTCGCCTGGCAGACGCCACGGCGGTCGCGGGGCCGGGAGGTGGCGCACCGGGACGCGTACTTCGGGGCGGCGCTGCTCGGTGTGACCGGGCTGAACGCCGTCACGTCGTACTCTCGGCTGCTCCTGGCCGATCCGGAGGCGGACGAGACCGACCCGCTGGGGTTGCACCCGGCGGAGGCCCCGGCCGACGCCGTGCGCGCCCTGGACGTGATGCTGCCCGCGCCGGTCGACCATCTGCTGGTCCAGGCCGACCTGACAGTGGTGGTGCCCGGGCCGCCGGAACCGGAGCTCGCCGCCGATCTGGACGCGGTCGCCGAGCCGGAGTCAGCCGGTGGCGCGAGCGTGTTCCGGGTCACACCGGCGAGCGTGCGGCGTGCCCTCGACATCGGGTACCGCGCCGACGACCTGCACACCCTGTTCCGCCGCCGGTCCCGGACGCCGGTGCCGCAGACGCTGACGTACCTGATCGACGACACCGCCCGTAAGCACGGCGGCCTGCGCAGCGGATCCGCCGGGTCATACCTGCGCAGCGACGACGAGGCGCTGCTCACCGAGGTGCTCGGCGACAAGCGGCTGATCCCGGTCGACCTGCGCCGGATCGCGCCGACCGTACTGGTCAGCCCGCGTCCGGTGGCCCGGCTGCTGGGCGCGCTGCGGGACGCCGGCTATGCCCCGGTCGCCGAGGACGCCGGGGGCACGATGGTGCTCACCCGGCCCAAGGCTCGGCGGGCGCCAAGCCGTACCCCAAGAATCGCCGAACCGCTGGGGCCGCCTCTCCTGGCTGGACCGCGACTGGCTGGCGTGGTTGAACAACTCCGCCGCGGCGACATCGCGACGCGCGCGGCGCGGCGCGCGCCGGTGACCGTCCGCGCGGCGCAGGGCCAGGCAGTGCCGGGACTCACCGCGGTGCAGCAGCACAGCCAGGCCATGGCGGTGCTTCAGCAGGCGGTCCGGGACAAGGTCAAGGTCTGGGTCGGGTACGTGGACTCGCACGGCGCCACCCTGTCCCGCCTGGTCAAACCCGTCTCGATAAGCGCGGGATATCTCCGTGCCGAGGACGAGCGAGGCGAGAGCCTGCACACGTTCGCCCTGCATCGGATCACCGCGGCGGTCACCGAGGAGTGAGCTGTTTCTGCCGGGCCGTGCACCCCCGTATTCGCACACGGCCCGGCAATCTATACACGCTCGAGAGCTCTGGAATGTTGCACTCAATTTCCGTGGCAGACTGGAGGGTCGGCTTTTCCGCAGTACGGAAGGTGTACGAGTGAGCTCCGGACCACTGATCGTGCAGTCGGACAAGACCCTGCTTCTGGAGGTGGACCATCCCGACGCGCAAGCGTGCCGGATGGCGATCGCACCCTTCGCCGAGCTGGAACGCTCGCCGGAGCACGTGCACACCTATCGGCTGACCCCGCTCGGGTTGTGGAACTCCCGGGCAGCCGGCCACGACGCTGAGAGCGTGGTCGACGCCCTGATCAAATACTCGCGGTACCCGGTGCCGCACGCGCTGCTTGTCGACATCGCCGAGACGATGGATCGGTACGGCCGCCTCCAGCTCGTCAACGACCCGGTGCACGGCCTGGTGCTGCGCGGCCTCGACCGGATCGTGCTGGTCGAGGTGGCGAAATCGAAGAAGCTGGCCGGCATGCTCGGCAACCGGATCGACGACGAGACGATCGCGGTGCACGGGTCCGAGCGCGGCCGCCTCAAGCAGGCGCTGCTCAAGCTCGGCTGGCCGGCGGAGGACCTGGCCGGTTACGTGGACGGCGAGGCGCACGAGATCGACCTGGCACAGGACGGCTGGACGCTGCGGTCCTACCAGCAGGAAGCGGTGGACGGCTTCTGGGCGGGTGGCTCCGGGGTCGTGGTGCTGCCCTGTGGCGCCGGCAAGACGCTTGTCGGCGCGGCCGCGATGGCGACCGCGAAGGCCACCACGCTGATCCTGGTGACGAACACGGTCGCCGGCCGGCAGTGGAAACGCGAGCTGGTGGCCCGCACCTCGCTCACCGAGGACGAGATCGGCGAGTACAGCGGCGAGCGCAAGGAGATCCGCCCGGTCACCATCGCGACGTACCAGGTGCTGACGTCACGCCGGGGCGGCGCCTTCACCCACCTGGACCTCTTCGGCGCCCGCGACTGGGGCCTGGTGATCTACGACGAGGTGCACCTGCTGCCCGCGCCGATCTTCCGGTTCACCGCTGACCTGCAGGCCCGCCGCCGGCTCGGCCTCACCGCCACGCTGGTTCGCGAGGACGGCCGCGAGGGCGACGTCTTCTCGCTGATCGGCCCCAAGCGTTACGACGCGCCGTGGAAGGACATCGAGTCGCAGGGCTGGATCGCACCGGCCGAGTGCGTCGAGGTCCGGGTCACCCTCACCGACGCGGAGCGCATGTCGTACGCGGTGACAGAGGCCGAGGAGCGTTACCGGGTGGCGGCGTCCGCCCGGACGAAACTGCCAGTGGTGAAAGCCCTGATCGAAAAGCACCCGGACGAGCAGATCCTGGTCATCGGCGGTTTCCTCGACCAGCTGCACGAGCTTGGCGAATACCTGGATGCCCCGATCGTGCAGGGCTCCACGACGAACAAGGAGAGGGAACGCCTCTTCGACGCGTTCCGGGACGGTTCGCTGCGGACGCTGGTCCTGTCGAAAGTCGGCAACTTCTCGATCGACCTGCCCGAGGCGGCAGTGGCGATCCAGGTCTCCGGCACGTTCGGCTCCCGGCAGGAGGAAGCACAGCGGCTCGGCCGGGTGCTGCGGCCCAAGGGCGACGGGCGGCAGGCGCACTTCTACACGGTCGTCTCCCGGGACACGATCGACACCGAGTACGCGGCGCACCGGCAGCGGTTTCTGGCTGAGCAGGGGTACGCGTACAAGATCGTCGACGCCGACGACGTCCTGGGCCCGTCACTGCCCCAGGTCGACTGAGCTTCCCCACTGGAGTGAGAGGCGGGTGGCGGCCCGCTCCGCACGGATCTCCAGGAGATCGCCGAGGATGATCGCCCGGTCCTCGACCAGGATCTCCTCGTTGATGCCGAAGGTGGTGCGTTCGCTGACGAAGATCGGGCTGCCGGTCTCTCGCTCCAGATGGACGGCACTCTCGGCGGGAAGCAGGCCCGGCACGATCCGTTCGGAGGCTCTGGCGATGGTCACGCCCGCCTTGTCCAGAGCTTCATAAAGCGAGATATATCGGAAATCTTCCCTTTTAACGTCCACGGGGGCCGCGATCTTGGACGTCTGGTGGATCGCCGGACGGCCGTCCAGGATCCGGAGCCGTTCCAGGACGCCGCCCGCGTTGTTCAGAACCACTGTCGTCACCTCGTGGCCCTGTTCCCGCAGGTCCTCGACGAAACTGCGCAGCGTGTCCACCCGATAAGCGGCCTGCGCCGGGGTCACAAAGGTGCCCCGGCCGGCCTGCTGGACGATCAGTCCTTCGTTCGTGAGCTGCTGGAGGGCCTGGCGCAGCGTCATCAGCGTCACGCCGTAACTGGCGCTGAGCTCCCGCTGCGCCGGCAACGCGTCGCCGGGCCGGTAAACGCCGCCGCGGATCTTCTCAGCCAGGTCGGCGGCGATCCGCTGATAGGCCGGCACCCGATCCGCCATGGTCCTCCTGTCACGATCCCTTTTCAGACCGTCACAGTATCGAGGGCTCTCCGGAACTCGCTGAGGACGGCACCCATCTCCTCCGGGTCCCCACCGTCGAGGATCTTCCGCATCAGGGCGGCACCGATCACCACGCCGTCACTGACCTCGGCCGCGGCGGCCGCATGCTCCGGCCGGGAGATCCCGAAAGCCAGCAGAATCGGCTGGTCGGTGAGTTTCCGCAGCTCCCCGGCGAGCTTGATGCCGGCGTCGGCCACCTGGTCACGTTCGCCGGTCGTACCCATGACGGAGATCGCGTAGACGAAGCCGCGACTGCGGGAAGCGATCTCGGCGAGCCGGTCGGGTGCGGTGACCGGCGAGGCCAGCAGGGTGAGGTCGACGCCATGCTTGATCGCCGCCTCGGAGAGCGTGCCGGCCTCGTCGAGGGGAAGGTCCGGCACGATGAGGCCGCTGATGCCGGCCGCGGCGAGTTCCGCGCAGAAGCGATCGGCTCCCTTGTGGAGGACAAGGTTGTAGTAGGTCATCGCAATCAGCGGGATATTTATCTTTATATCGGTCAAATCATCGAGGATCTTGGCGACAGTGGCTCCACGGCTCAGCGCGAGATCGGAAGCCTCCTGGATCGTCGGCCCGTCCAGAATCGGATCGGAGAACGGCAACCCGATCTCGATCGCGTCCGCTCCGCTGCGTTCGTACTCCTCCAGGTACCGCGTCCAGTCCGGCCGGATCCCACCGGTCAGATAGGGGACCAGCATCTTCTTCCTCATGACGCCTCCATCAGGGTCGCGACGTCCTTGTCACCTCGGCCGGAGAGCGTGACGAGGACCGTGCAGAACGGCGGCAACTCACCGGATTCGGCCGCGCGGATCACCCACGCGATCGCATGCGCCGACTCCAGAGCCGGCAAGATCCCTTCGGTACGCGCAAGCCGGTGCACAGCCGGAATAACCTCGTCGTCGCCGACCATGACGTACCGGGCCCGCCCGATGTCGTTGAGGTACGCGTGCTCCGGCCCGACACCCGGGTAATCCAGCCCCGGCGCGACCGAATGCGCCTCGCTGACCTGCCCGTTCTCGTCCTGAAGCAGATACGACCGGAACCCGTGCAGCACACCGGTCTGCCCCGAGGCCACCGCCGCCCCACCAGCAGCCTCCACCCCGATCAGCCGCGCGTTCGTGTCCGCGAACCCAGCGAACGTCCCCGCCGCATTCGACCCGCCACCCACGCAGGCGACGACAAAATCCGGAATCCCGGCGCTCAGCTCGGCCGCGCACTGCCCCCGAGCCTCATCGCCGATGACCCGCTGAAATTCACGAACCATCCATGGGTACGGGTGAGGCCCCATCACCGAACCGAGGCAATAGTGGGCCTCGTCGACACAGGTGACCCACTGCCGCAGAGCCTCGCTGGTGGCGTCCTTGAGCGTGCGGCTGCCACCGGTGACCGGCACGACCTCGGCGCCGAGCATCTTCATCCGATAGACGTTGAGCGCCTGCCGCTCGATGTCTTTCTCTCCCATGTAGACCGTGACTCCGAGCCCGAGCAGCGCACCGGCGGTCGCGGTAGCCACACCGTGCTGCCCGGCCCCGGTCTCGGCGAGGAGCCGGGTCTTACCCATCCGCTGAGCCAGCAGCGCCTGCCCGAGCACATTGTTGATTTTGTGAGAGCCGGTATGCGCCAGATCCTCGCGCTTGAGCAGCACGTTGATCCCGAGCTCGGCCGACAGCCGCCAGGCCGGGGTGAGCGCGGTAGGCCGACCGGCATAAACAGTCAGCAGCCGATCCAGATCACGGCGAAAACGCGGGTCAGCCCAGGCGTCCCGGAACGCTTCCTCAAGCTCAGCACAGGCCGGAATCAGCGACTCGGGTACAAACCGGCCGCCGTAGTCCCCAAAGCGCCCGAGCTCCCCCGGCTCCACCATGACCCCACCAGAAGGCAACACAAGTTCCGACACAACCCACCCCCACAGTTCTAGAACTCCACTGTTCTAGAACAGTCTCACAACGCAGCCCCCAGAGCAACCACCAAACCCCCACCCCGCACCGCACCCCGACACCGCGCACGCCCACACCGCGCAGCACCCCCGCGCCGCACGCCGCGCCGCACGCCCGCGCCGCACGCCGCATCGTCCGGCCCGGCCCGGCGGCAGCCCGCGATGTTGAGCGATTTTCTACAGCGGGGCGTCAACAATCGCTCAAGATCTGCAGGAGGCGCGGCGGCCACAGCAACCCGAGGCATTCAACGAGAGCAACTACCGCTCACACCCCGCGGACCTTGTGAGTTTGTGGTCGGCCGAGCGGCGCAACCGCACAAGATCGGGATAGGGCGGGCGCGGGCGTCACGGCAATGACTCACTCAGGTCGCGATCACGAGGCGAGTCACCGTGACAGCGTTGCCGACGCGGTACGCCAGAAACGCCTGCCGAGGCCCGAACCCCGGCCGCAGAACCCGGACGGGCACGCCGACCATCAACAAACCGCAAAAAGCACCGCGAAGAAGGCCCGCCCAGAGGTGGCTCCCTCGCAGCTCAAGGTGCGAGGGAGCCTGACCTCAGAACGTCATTTGCGGTACCACGTGCGGGTCGACGTGGTCGTCACGTTGCCCGTTTTGTCGTACGCACGCAGTTGGATCTTGATCTTCTTGCCGTATTTCTTGGTGTTGACCGAGAACTTGTACGCCGCCTTCTTGTCGACGGCGACCACCTTGCCGTTGACCAGCAGCTCGACCCGCGCGACGCCGTTCTTGTCGCTCGCCGAGGCCGTGATCTTCACGGTGCCCTTGACCTTCGCCTTGTTCTTCGGCGCCTTGGTCACCTTCAGCGAGGCCTTGGTGTTGTCGACGATCACGGTTCGCCGGACCACTGTCGGGTTGCCCGCGCGGTCCCAGACGGTCCAGGTCAGCGTCCGCTTCCCGTCCTTGCCGGCCGCGATCGTCGAGCTGAAGGGCGCCGAGCGGTCCACGCCCGCGCCGGACAGCTGCGCCTGCAGCAGGCCGGACGGGTCGGTGGCCGTGACGGTGCTGGTCAGCTTGCTGCCACGGATCAACTTGCCGTTGGCAGGGGCGACGGACTTGATGCTCGGGCCGGTGTTGTCGACGACGATGCTGTACTTCCGGCTGGCGGTGTTGCCGGCCAGATCCCAGGCCTTCACCTCGACGGCGGCCGCGCGGTTCAGGCTGCCGCTGTTCCACTGCCCGGTCGTGGAGACGAGCTTTCCGTCCACCCAGAACTCGGTACGCCGGATCGAGGTCTCGTCGGAGATCGACGCCTCGAACCGGCCGGAGCCGCCGGCACGCCCGCTGGGCACCTGGAGAGTTCCCGAGCCCCACGTCCGGTCCCAGCGCAGGCCGCCGATCACCGGCGCCTCGTTGTCGACGTGGTACACCGTATGGAAGCCCTGCTCGTTACCGGCCTGGTCGGTCAGCATGATCACCGGGTAATCGGCCTGACCGGCCGTGTCCCAGACGAGCGTCGGCGAGGTCCCGGCGAATCGGCCCAGCTCACGCTTGGTGTCCCGCTCGATCAGCGTGGCCGACGTGACATCACCCGACACACCGCTGAGTGTAATCGTGGCCTTGCCGCGCAGCGCTGAACCCAGCTTCGGGCTGAACGTCGCGGTCGGCAGATCCTGGTCGAGGAAGACCGACGTGGTCGACGTGCCGACGTTGCCGGCCGCGTCGAACGCCTTGACGGTGAGGTCCACCATCGGCCCGCGCAACCCTGCCAGGTACGGCCGCAGCGTGACGGTCGTCCACGTTCCGTCGGGGGTGCCGGCCAACCGGATCCGCCCGGACCAGATCTCGACCCGGACCACGGCGACGTCGTCGCTGACCGTCGAGGTGATGGTCGGCTGCACACCGATGAGCCCTGCGGTGATCCCACTGTCCACAACGGTCGGCGAGATGTCGTCAGCGAATGCCGGCGTACCACCGGCGAGGATCAGAGTCCCGCTGATCGCGGCGGCGGCGGCAATACGCAGCGGCCCCATCAGCGGTACCAGGTACGGATCGATGTCTTGGTCACGTTGCCCGCCTTGTCGTACGCACGCAGTTGGATCTTGATCTTCTTGCCGTATTTCTTGGTGTTGATCGAGAACTTGTACGCCGCCTTCTTGTCGACAGCGACCACCTTGCCGTTGACCAGCAGCTCGACCCGCGCGACGCCGTTCTTGTCGCTCGCCGAGGCCCTGACCTTCACGGTTCCCTTGACCTTCGCCTTGTTCTTCGGCGCTTTGGTCACCTTCAGAGACGGCTTCTGGCTGTCAACGATCACCGTCCGCCGAACGGTCGTCCCATTACCGAAACGGTCGTAGGCAACCCAGACTATGGACTGCTTACCATCCGCCGTGAACAGGGCTTTCGAGCCGCAGATCGGTTTGCAGTCGAGATAGCCGGTGGCGTTGTTGAGCAGCAGAGCAGTCGTCTCGGGGTGAGCGTCGGCCACCCGGATCGAAGTCGGAATCGACCGCCCGCGAACGAGAGTGCCGGACTTCGGTGAGAGCCAAGTGACCGTCGGCCCGGTCGCGTCCACAGTCACCGTCCGGGTGATCGAGGAAGCATTGCCGAGCTTGTCCCAGGCTTTGATCGTCACAGCGGCGATCCGGCTTTTCCCACCGAAGTCGTGACTGTAATTCTCGGTGGTGGCCCGGCGGACGCCGTCCACCCACCACTCGAGGCGGGCTGTACCGGACAGGTCGCGCCCGTGCGCGTAGAGATGAGTGGTGCCCGGTCCCACGACATCCGGGAACTCGAATGTCCTGACCTCGGGCCCGGCGTTGTCGACGAGATAGTCGTATCGGTAGTCGAAAAAGTTGCCCGCGCGGTCGGTCACCCGGATCGTCATCCGGGTCTCCCCACTCACCTGCCCCGGGAATTTCCGGGTGTCCCAGGGAAGCGTCCACGGTGCGGCATTCGCCCGGCTGACCTCCTTGTCCTCCCAGATCAGCGCGACCTGAACGACATCGCTGGACACCTTCGAGAACTGGATCGACGTCATGCCATGCAGCTTCGCGCCGTCATCGGGCGTGAACACAGCACCCGGAAGCGCCGTGTCGATACGCACGCGGGTCGTCAGCACGCCGACGTTACGGGCGTGGTCAGTCGCGCGGACGGTGAGATTCACGTCCATGCCGTTGAACGCGGTGCTCGGAGAGAATCGAAGTCCCCCGGTCGCGATCTCGTCGGGCCAGGCCGAGCCCTGGCCCTCCCCGTTGATCAGGACGTCGACCCTGAGGACCCCGACGTCGTCGCTGAAGGTGGGATGGAGCGTGACAAAGTGTCCGAGAAGCTGGCCCTCGCTGACACCGGTGGCGGTGACCACCGGCGCTGTGGTGTCGACGATCTCGTCGGCGACCGCTGGGCCGGCCGCAGTAAGAATCAGTGAACTGCAAAGCGCCGCGGCGACCGCGGTCCGCAACAACTTCAAAGTGGCTCCCCCGCCGATGAAATCCGCGGCGGAGCTTAACTCCTGTTGATCAACTAAGTCGATGTCCGAATGGGCACTTCCGGGCCAGGTGTGAGCAGGTCGGTCAGCAGATCGCCGTGCTCCTCGGCCCGCTCCAGCACCTCACCCGCCCCGAACTGCCGCGCCTCGGACTCCCCGGTCGCCATCGCGATCACCTCGTCCCAGGTCAGCGGCGCCGACGCTGTCGGTTTCGCGCCAGCTCGCAGCGAGTACGGCGTCACCGTCGTCTTCGCCGCCGCGTTCTGACTCCAGTCGATGAAGATCTTGCCAGGCCTGACGGCCTTGGCCATCTTCGCGGTGATCGAGCTCGGGACCATCGCCGCCAGCTCTTCCGCAACCCTTCGTGCGTACGCGGAAACGACCTCAGCATCCTGTGCCCCCGAGATCGGACAGCAGAGTTGCATCCCCTTTTTCCCCGAGGTCTTCGGATAGGCGGTGATGCCGTCCTCCCCGAGCCGATCCCGCATCAGCGTCGCGACGGCGCAGCACTCCTTCAGCCCAGCGGGCGCACCCGGGTCGAGGTCGACGACGAGCAGATCCGGTTCCGCACCGACCCGCCACTGCGGGGTGTGCAGTTCGATAGCGGCCAGATTCGCCAGCCAGACAAGGGTGGGCAGGTCGTCGACGACCACGAACTCGATCGTCTCCCGGCTCTTCGTCGACCCGGGTACGGGCAGCGTCTCCAGCCGGACCCAGTCGGGCGTACCCCCGGGTTTGTTCTTCTCGAAGAAGTGGATGTCCTCGACGCCGTTGGGGAAGCGGATCCGGGTGGCCGCCCGGCCGCGCAGGTGCGGCAGCATGACCGGTGCGATCCGGGTGTAGTAATCGATCACTTCGCCTTTGGTGAATCCGGCGGCCGGGTACATCAGCTTGTCGAGGTTGGACAGCTCGACGTCGCGGCCCTCGATGGTCACCAGGAACCGTTCACTCTTCATCGTCGGCACACTCCGCTGGCGTCTTGTCGTCGCGCAGCCGCAGAAACCGGGGGAACCTCAGCCGGCGATCGGGAGTCCGGTTGCCAAACTTGATCTCGGCCACCAGTTCCGGGCGTACCCAATTGGCTCCTCGCGAATCCTCGCGCGGGACCGCGCCCGGCGCGAAAGGCGAATCGCCGGAGGCGATCGGCTCGAGCCGGGCCAGAAGCTCTTTCTCGGCGGCCGCGCCGATGCCGCCGCCGACCCGGCCACGGAACGCCAGACCGTCAGCGGTGGGTACGCCGACCAGCAGGCCGCCGAGTTTGCGGGCGCCGGGACGCCAGCCGCCGATCACGTAGTCGCCGGTCTGGTCGAACTTCACCTTGATCCAGTCGGTTGACCGGCGGCCGGGCAGGTAGACCGAATCTGATCGTTTCGCCATGACGCCTTCGAGCCGGTTCTCCCGGGCGGCGTCGGCCGTCGCCTGCCCGTCGCCGAAGGACGGCGGCACCATCCAGCGCTCCTCGTTCAGCCCGAGCTCCTCGAGCCGCTCCCGGCGAGCCAGATAGGGCAGCCCGGTTTGGTCCATGCCGTCGAGAAAAAGCAGATCAAAGATCATGTACGTGACCGGGAGGCTCGCCGCGAGCCGGGCCGCCCGTGGCTTGTCCCGGACGTGCATCCGCTCGGCGAGCGCGGTGAACGACGGCCGGCCGGCCGCGTCGAGGACCACCATCTCGCCGTCGAGAAGGGTGCCCTCCGGCAGGTGCAAGTCGGCTATTTCCGGGTATGCCGGGGTGACCACCGCGCCCGAGCGCGCAAAAAGGTCCGTCGGGCCGCCACCGAACAGGGCCAGGACGCGAACGCCGTCCCACTTGAACTCGTAGCTCCACTCCGGCCCCACCGGCAGCGGGCCCGCCGTCGCGAGCATCGGCGACAGGGGTGGACCCGGCATCTGATCACCATAGGCAGAAGCAATCACCTTACGCAGGCGTCCCAGTAATGCGATTCTGAGAACATGCGAGCGATCTGGAAAGGCGCTGTCTCGTTCGGCCTGGTGTCGATCGCCGTCAAGCTGTACTCGGCGACCGAGGAGAAAGACATCCGCTTCCACCAGGTGCATCGCACCGACGGTGGTCGCATCAAGTACCAGCGCACCTGCTCGGTCGACGGCGAAGTGGTCAGCTACGACGACATCGCCAAGGGGTACGACATCGGCGGCGGCGAAATGGTGATCTTGACGGACGAGGACTTCGCCGAGCTCCCGCTCAGCACGTCGCGAGCCATTGACGTCCTGGAATTCGTTCCGGCCGAACAGATCGACCCGATTCTTTTCGCCAAGTCGTACTATCTCGAACCCGAGGGCCAGGCCGCGAAGCCCTACATCCTGCTCCGTGACGCGCTGCGCGACGCCGATCGGGTCGCCATCGTCAAGATCGCGATCCGGCAGCGGGAGCAGCTCGCCACCCTGCGGGTCCGCGACGACGTGCTGATCCTGAACACCATGATGTGGCCCGACGAGGTGCGTACCCCGGACTTCGGGTTCCTCGACGACGACATCGAGACCCGCCCGGCCGAGCTGGCGATGGCGAGCTCGCTGATCGACTCGATGGCGGGCAGCTTCAACGCCGAGGACTTCACCGACAACTACCGGGCCGCGCTCCAGGAAGTCATCGACGCCAAGGTCGAAGGCCGCGAGGTCGTGCAGCCGGAAGAGGCCGAGGAGGCGCCGGCGGCGGCGATCGACCTGATGGCGGCGCTCAAGGCCTCCGTCGAACGCGCGCGCAAGGCGCGCGATTCCTCGGGTACGCCTTCGTCAGCATCCGCTTCGAAGTCTGAATCCGCGGCGAAGGCTGAATCCGCGGCGAAGGCTGAATCCGCTTCGAAGTCGGCGCCGGCCAAGAAGACCGCGGCCGCGAAAAAGGCCGCCCCCGCGGCGAAGAAGGCCGCCCCGGCCAAGAAGACCACCGCTGCGAGAAAATCCACGGCCGCCGAGAAGCCCGCCAAGAAGTCCGCATGACTACGCTCGGTCCATGGGATTTGCATGGGTTCCGGGCATCCTCGGTCGTGAGGTGGTCCGGTGTCGCTGACGTGGGCAGAGTCTTACCTCGGGCGGGTGCGCGCGAGCGTCGGTGACACCGACACGATCTTCTTCGTCGGGGCACGGACCGTGCTCCTCGACGACCAGAACCGGCTGCTGCTGATCCAGCGCTCCGACAACCACCGCTGGGCGATCCCGGCCGGGGCGATGGAGCTCGGCGAGAGCATGGAGCAGTGCGCGGTCCGTGAGCTCTGGGAGGAGACCGGGCTGACGGCCACCTCGCTCACGCCGTACGCGTTCTACACGGCGTATACGTACACGAACGATTTCGGTCACACGTACCAACAGGTTTTGATGACCTTCGTGGTCCACTCCTGGGAGGGTGAGCTGCTCCGGGAGACCGAGGAGAGCGTGGACGCGGGCTTCTTCGCCCTCGACGAGCTGCCCGGGCAGAAGTCTCTGGTGATCGAGGAGGCCCTGGCCGACCTGGAGGAGTTCGGCAAGACCGGCCGGCTCGTCATGAAGTGAACGCCATGACGTAAATCGCGGTGCGAGACAGGGGTGTCCCAGGGCAGGATGGCCCCTCGTGACCGACCGTAAGCGCCTCCTGGACCTGGCTCCGTTACGCACGTCCCGGGACTTCCGGTTCGTCTTCATCGCCGGCGTCGTGACGAGTTTCGGCTCGTTCATCAGCTACGTCACCATCCCGTACCAGGTGGCGAAGCTGACCGATGACCCGCTCATGGTCGGGTTGATCGGTGTCTGCGAGCTCGTACCGATCCTGATCATGGCGTTCGTCGGTGGTGCGCTCGCCGATTACATCGACCGGCGGCTGCTGGTTCGCGGTGCCGAGCTGGCACTCGCCGCGATCTGCGGCATCCTGCTGATCAACTCGCTCTCCGACGAGCCGCACCTGTGGCTGCTCTACATCGCCGCGTTCCTGACCGCAGCGGTGGCCGGCCTGCAGCGGCCTGCCCTGGAGTCGATGATTCCGCGCCTGGTGAAACCGGAACAGTTGCCGGCGACCATGTCGCTGCAGTCGCTCGGCGCCCAGTTCGCGCAGCTCCTCGGCATGCCCCTGGCCGGCATCCTGGTCGCCAACTTCGACCTGGCCTGGGTGTACGCGTTCGACCTGCTCACGTTCGCCGTGTCGCTGGTCTGCCTGACCCTGGTCAAGGCCGTCCCGCCGCCGCCGGCCGCCGACCGCCCGTCGCTGTCCAGCGTCGTCACCGGCCTGCGTTATGCCAGGTCCCGCCCCGAGCTGCTCGGCACGTACCTGGTCGACATCAACGCGATGTTCTTCGGGATGCCGTCCGCGCTCTACCCGTTCCTGGCGAACAAGCTCGGCGGCCCCAGCGTGCTCGGCCTGCTCTACGCCGCGCCGGCCGTCGGGTCGCTGATCGCCACGTTCGGCTCCGGCTGGACCTCCCGGGTGCACCGGCACGGCCTCATGGTTCTGGTCGCGGCCGGTTTCTGGGGTGTCGGCATCATCGGCGTAGGCCTCTCCGGCACCCTCTGGCTGACCCTGCTCTGCCTGGCCTTCGCCGGCGCCGCCGACATGATCTCCGGCATCTTCCGCATGATCATGTGGAACCAGACCATCCCCGACCACCTGCGCGGACGCCTGGCCGGCATCGAGATGCTCTCGTACACCACCGGCCCACTGGCCGGCCAGCTCCGAGCCGGCCTGATGGCCCGCACATCCCTGGGCATCGGCGGCGCGATCTGGGTCGGCGGCGTCCTCTGCGTGGCCGGCAGCTTCGCCCTGGCCGCGGCACTCCCCAAGCTGGTTCGCTACAACGGCAAGGACGGCATGGCCCTGAAGAAGGCCGCCGACGACGAGTGGGCCGCCACCGCCGCCTCCCGCTCCTGAGGAAGACCGGCGCGGCGGGAATTGGCGGCCGACCGGGAGAGGACCGGCCGGCCGCGAGCCGTGCGTCCGGGGCATTCGGCCGGGGATGAGCAGCTGCCGGGAACCGCCGATGACCGCAGCTGCCGGGACTGCCCGGCTGAATCGTTGGGGACGTTATGCCCGGACCTGCCAGGGTGCCCACTGCACTGCGGCAGCGAAGCCGCCACGGCGGGCGTCCCGGGCGCCGGCCGCGGAGAGCGGGCCCTCGTGGCCCTCACTGACTCCGGTGCCGATCAACCTGGTCTCGAACCACGATCCGCCCACCCCGCGACGGACGCGCTCCCACAAACCGCCCTCGATCAGTGCGGCGGCATGGGCACGCAACCGTTCCACCAGGCCTCTCGGGTCTTCGGCGCAGGTGTCGCAGGTGCAGGTCGGAAGAGACTCCTCCCACCATCGGCCGAGCCGGAGGATCAGACCCGGCCCGGTGAAGTGGATCGCCAGTGGCGCTCCGGCGGGAGAACGGGGGATGAGCCGGACGGTCCGTACGAGCGCGTCGTCGAGCCCGAACGGTTCTTTGGTCTCGCGGCGCTCCACCAGGCAGCGCTCGGAGAGTTCGTCCAGCAGGATTTCGGCCGCATCGTGGAGCACCTTGAAGCGGTCCGAGTCGGTGGCGTGCTGATAGCCGTCCACCAGTGCAGTATGCCGCTCTCGGCCAGCGGCGCTGAGTGGCTTCGGGCGAAGCGGCCTCATTCGAAACCGAAGTCCCCGGCCTTGACTCCGGCGACGAACGCGTCCCATTCGGCTCGACTGAAAGCCAGGGGCGTGACATGACGGTTCTTGGAGTCCCGAATCAGGACCTCATCACCGGCCTTTGCCACCTCGACACATGCCCCACTGGCACATTGTCTACTCCGTCGCCAGCGCGGCCCTTCCGCCTTTTTGATCATTTGTACGCACCTCCATGACGGCTCGAATCCACGGTAAGCGAATGAACCGGACGTGGGCGGCTGCGTACATGAGTGAAAACAAAACGACGCCGCTTATCACCTCAAATGTGAGGTATGCGGCGCTCGTTCGGGATGAAATATGAATTTTGTGAGTATTTTTTAGACCGGCCCGCCCTGACTTCTACCATTCACACGCAGGGCGGGCAGGTCGACGACCTCAGAAGCGGAACTCGCCCGCGTTCACGCCCGACACGAACGCTTCCCACTCAGCTTTCGTGAAGCTCAGCGGCGTGACCTCGGGATTCTTCGAATCACGGATCAGGTATTGATCGTCGACCTTGGCAACCTCGACGCAGGTTGACGTGGCGCAACGGCTGCTCTTCCGCCATGCGGGCACGGTTGTCTCTCCCATTGTGGACCTCACGTTTAGATGCCGGACCTGTCAAGACGGCCCCGGCCTTGGCTATCGGATTTCCCCTGGCGGTTGATCAATTCCGCCGCCTTCGAGGATTACAATCTGTCGCTGAATGAATTCGATCGTGTCTTGCTCATCGGCGACTTCTTCCCAAACCTTGTCGTAACGAGCGCGGTGTTTCGCGGTCGCTTCGCGGTCTTCGATCATTTCGTCACTCAGACCGGTCTCCCGGTAGAGGACCTCGCCCTCGCTCAGAACGAGGAGGTCGAAGCTTGCGTTGTTGGTCACTGACGCATCGATGGAGAACGGCACCATCCGCACCCGGATCGTGCCCGCTTCCGCGTGCTCCAGCAGGTAACGCAGCTGCTCGGCGAAGATCCGCGGGCCGCCGATGGTGCGTCGCAGCACGGACTCGTCGAGCATCAACATGAACTTGACCTGGCTGCCGGATCTGGGGAGCAGAGCCTCGCGCCGCTTGGTCCGGGCCTCGATGCGCAGGTTGCGCTCGTCCTCGGAGAGCTCGTCCTCGAACCGGGTCATCAGTGCGCTGGCGTACGCGGTGGTCTGCAGCGGGCCCGGGATGTAATAGATCGCGTACGAGCGGATCTCGGTGGCTTCGATCTCGTACTCGATGAGCTTGCGCATCGGGTCGGTGAGGTTCTCGCGGAACTCGGGGGTCTGGTACCACGCCTGCCGTTGCCGCGTGCGGGCGATCCGAGTGTCCGCGAGAAGCGCCGCGGTGGTGGCCTTGTCCTTGATGCCGAGGAGTACGAGCAACGGGCGCAGATCGTTCGGGGAGATGCTGACATCCCCGTTCTCGATCCTGATCACCTTGCTCGTCGACCACTCCATGGCCTCGGCGACGTGTCCCTGAGTGAGATTTGCTCGCTCGCGCGCTTCGCGGAGCGCGAGGCGCACCCGCCGGCGTGCGATCGTAGGCGAATCGCCCTCAGCCATGAGTCCTTCAACGTCGAAGTCGGGGTGTAACTGAAAGTAATGAATATCCTGCGAGGTGCCACCTCGCAGATTGCCAACTGGCACTCAGCGAGGTCGCGGACATCCTATTACTGTCCTATCAGAACGACAGGCGCAACGTGCGGTTTTGATCAAATAGAGATCTCACCCGAGAGGTATTCGCGAAATACCTGGTCACGCGGCGGCTAGCCCGTACCCCCAAGGCGTCCGGCCGGTGTCCTCCATCGCGCGCCGCAGTGCCCGGCTCACCTGGTTGAAAACGCGGGCGTCGGCCGAGGAGTAGAGCACGACAGCCTGGTTTCGGTACTGCGCGTGAAGCTCCCAATGCCTCGGTTTGCGCCAGATGGCGACTACAGCGGGTGCTGAGACGGCGACGAAGCCGGCCACGTACCACGTTGGGCTCGTCATCAGGCTCCAACCGGCGACCGCGGCGAACAGAACGCCGACGGCGAGCGCGGGAGCGAACGGCCGCATGCGCGAGGGCGCCTGGACCAGGCCGACATTGCGCAGGTCTCGCACGGTGAAGGTGTGCTGGTTCGAGACGGTTATCCAGACGAATTGATCGTCGGTCACCATGGCGTCGGGCCCGGAGTAATAGGTGCGTGTGCGCATGGCGAACTCCTCTTCACTTTCCCTTGCGAGGGGGAGGGGAGCGGACCACCATTGGCGCGAAGGACATCCCCGGCCTCGCGTGCCGCAAATGATCTTCAGGCGAGAAGCAAGATCAGTGCCGTGAATCAATAACAGTCGTGAAGAGCGACAACGGCACCCGTTTGCCGCCGGGTGCCGTTGTTTGTCTCTCCCTCCGACTCCACCCCTTTGTTGCCGTATTCGTAGTACAGCACGCCACAACGCTGTCCGCCATCACTCAATCTGCCATGTTGCAGATTGCGTACAAGCCGCTAAGCCCTCTGTGGGCACGGCCACGCTCGCCGCGTCGGCGTTTCAGCCCTCAGCGGACCGGGTAGCCCAAACTCGGATGCCGCGACGAATCTGTATTGACGCAGGTGGGAAGGCGAATGCCGAATGGAGAGCCGATTGAGTGTCGCGGGGCAGGCGGTACAGCCGATCTTGGTGATGTTCCCGCTGGGCCTATTCGCGATGGCCGTATTGTTCGATATGGCCGACTTGCTGGGCGGCCCTAGCATCTTGGGCGCACTGGCCTACTGGAACATCATCGCCGGGCTGGTCGGAGGGCTTCTCGCCGCTCTGGCCGGAGCTGTCGACGTCATGTTCGTGCACAACCCCGACACGCGCCGCCTCGGCGTGCTGCGCGGCCTGATCAACATGGGCGTACTGGTGATCTTCGCGGTCATCCTGATGCTCCGCGTGCACACCCCCGACCGCGTGGTCGGCGGCGGCCTCTTCGCCGTCGAGCTGCTCGCGTTCGCTCTCTCGATCTTCGGCGCCTGGTTCGCCAGCGAACTGGCAAACGGCCGAGCCCCAGCCTTCGCCCGAGCCGCAACCAGCAGCCGCGCGTGACCCAAGCTCCAGAAATGACGAAGCCCCAGGTCTGTGACCTGGGGCTTCTTCTGAGCCGCCTGACGGAATCGAACCGTCGACCTACGCATTACGAGTGCGTCGCTCTAGCCGACTGAGCTAAGGCGGCAACGAGAAATCAGTGTACGGCATGTGTCCGGCGGCTCGGAGCGGGGGACGCCAGATGCCCCGCGCGTGACTAGGATCAGTCGATGTCCTTCGTTCCACGACAGGATCCGGCGGAGTCCGAGCAGACCGTCCCTGATCGGCCTAGCAGCATGGACCCTCAGGAGCTCGGCTTCACGCCTAAAGGGCCGATCGGCTGGCTGGCGCCGCTTCTGCTGCTCAGCACCGGTCTGCGGGCGCTGCTGGCGATCCTCTTCGGGGCCTACCTGGACAAGCGTGAGCTTCAGAACGCGCTCGACGACGACGTCTTCGATCACTCGGCGACGGCCGACGGTGATCTGTGGCTGGACTATGTGGCGGATCTCGGCGACGGGTTCGACGCCACGTATTCGATGGCGCACCTGCTCGCCCGGCCCGAGCTTGAAGTGGACGGTGACCTTCTCCCCCGTGGCCGGCTGCTGTTGATGGGCGGCGATCAGGTCTATCCGCTGGCCAGCGGCGACGGTTACGAGAACCGGATGAAGGGCCCGTACCGCGCGGCCCTGCCGGAGGCGCCGGCCGGCGAGCCGCGGCCCACGCTTTTCGCGCTGCCGGGCAACCACGACTGGTACGACGGACTGACGGCGTTCCTCCGGCTCTTCGCCCGCCGCAAGGACGGCCACATCGGCGGCTGGCGCACCGAGCAGCGCCGGTCATATTTCGCGGTGAAGCTGCCGGCGAACTGGTGGCTGTTCGCGGTGGACGAGCAGTTCGGGGCGTACATCGACGACCCGCAGCTGCTGTATTTCGAGCGGGCCGCCGAGGGGATCGGGCCGGACGACCGGGTCGTCCTGATGACGCCGTCGCCGACCTGGGTGAAGGCGGCGGACGCCCCGGAGGAGTACGACGCGGTCGACTACTTCATCCGGACGATCCTGGCGCCGACCCGGGCGCATGTCCGGGTGCTCGTCTCCGGCGACCTGCACCACTACGCGCGGTACAGCGGCGAGGACCGTGAGCTGATCACCTGCGGGGGCGGCGGGGCGTACCTGCTGGGTACGCAGAATCTGCCGGACGAGCTGACGGTGCCGCCGCGGGAAACGCTGACGCGCAGCAAGAGCCGCAGCCGGACGTACCAACTGGCCGAACGCTTCCCGGACGCGGCGACGTCGCGCAAGTGGGGCTGGGGTGTCTTTCACCGGCTGCCGCGCCGCAACGCGGGGTTCGCCACGATGCTCGGGATCATCCAGACGCTGACGATGCTGGCGATGGCCGGCGCCGGAGCGGCCAGCCAGGGCGGGAGCATTCAGCGGCTGTTCACGATTCCGCTGGTCCTGATGCTGGTCATCATCATGGCGGCGACGATCCTGTTCGCTCAGCCGCCGGGTGCGTCCTCACCGAAACACGTCCGGCACTGGATTCTCGGGATCCTGCACGGTTTCGCGCAGATCGCCCTGGCTGTCGGTGGCACGTACGTCTGGCTGCGGCTGGAGTTCCGGCTGTGGGAGTGGCCGGGCCCGCTGGTGGTGGCGGCGGTCGCCTACGGTCCGTTGATCGCGGTGCTCGCCACCCAGCTGACCGCCGTCTACCTGCTGATCGCGGCCAGCTTCGGGGTGAACCACAACGAGCTGTACGCCGGCCAGGGCATCGAGGACGGCAAGAGTTTCCTGCGCATGCACATCGACGCGGACGGGACGCTGACCATCCACCCGATCGGCCTGCGCAAGGTCTGCCACGAGTGGGTGCCGGACCCCACGGGCACGCCTGCGAGCCCGTGGCTTCGGCCGAAAACCCCGCTCGACCCGCACCGGATCGAGCCGCCAATCAAGGTTGCTGGGCCGAGGGCGCCTCGTCCGTAGAGTTGTATTCGGCGTCGTGAGCCTGGCGCGGACCGCACACCGAGGCCCGGCTGCACGAGCAGCGCGACCCGTCGGCGTCGAGCCGGACGACGACGGCGTCCTTGGGCACGCTGTGCCCGACCACACGGCCGTCGCCCTCGGGAGTGGTCACCCGGGTGCCGACCGCCGGGGCTGAGGCCTGGAATTTCGCGTACAGCGGGTGTTCGTATTTCAGGCAGCACATCAGCCGGCCGCAGGCGCCGGAGATCCGCAGCGGATTGAGCGGCAGGTCCTGGTCCTTCGCCATCCGGATGGTGACCGGCTCGAAGTCGGTGAGGAACGTGGCGCAGCACAGGTCACGTCCGCAGGAGCCGATGCCGCCCTGCACCCGGGCGGAGTCGCGGGCGGAGAGCTGACGCAGCTCGACCCGGCAGTGCAGGGTGGCGCCGAGGTCGCGTACCAAAGATCGGAAGTCGACCCGGTGCGGCGCGGTGAAGTAGATCGTCGTGCGCGCGCCGCCGGGTGAGTCGCCCTGCTCCAGGACGTGGTCGACGGCGACGACCTTCATCGGCAGCTCATGTGCCTTGATCAGTTTCTTGGCGGCGACTTTCGCCTCGGCCTTGCGTTTGCGCAGCAGCTCGTCGCGGCGCAGGTCGCGGTCGTCCGCGAGCCCGGCGACCTTGGGGAAACCGTCGGTCTCCTCGCTGACCCATTGCGGCGCCCAGACGCACTCCGCCACCTCGGGACCGTCGTCGGTCGGCACCAGAACGCGGTCGCCGACAGCCGGGGTGAACCCGTTCGGATCGAGGTAGTAGAGGCGGCCGTACCGGTTGAAGCTGACCGCGCACAGCATGCCCATGCGATCAACCCTACGACCCTCGGCAAGCCGTACCAAATGCCGGTTTTGAACTACCCGCGAGGGTTGTCGCATTGACGTTACGCAACCGGCCTGATCGACATTCGTTGGCCAGTCCCGTAGACGCCGCCTCGAAAGGACCCTTCATGACATCCGCCAGGTCGGTGATCACCAGTGCTGTCGCGCTGGGTTTCGCGGGCGCGATCACCGTGCCGTTGCCAGCGCTCGCCCATGCCTCGTCCTGTGCCAAGCCCGGTAGTCACGCCGCGCAGTCGTCGGCCCAGCTGCTGCGGATCAATCGGCTCGAGCTCGGGGCGGTGGCAACTCCCGCGACCCGGTCCTCCCCCGGCGGCTCCGCGGACAGCGGTGGTCAAGGCGGGTGGGCCGGCTCCACCTCACCGGCCGCGGCCCCTGCGGTGCCTTCCGGTGGTGCCGCGAGTCCCGCTTCTGCATCTCACGGCAAGGGCTTCGGGCGTACGCACGAAAGCGCACCCGCGGTGAGCGGAGTCGCCCTGGGTGACGCCCGGAGCGTGTTGATCGCGAACGGCTCGGTCAAGTCGGCGGCGGCGTCCCGGGCCCTGGACGGACGGGTCGCGGGCGGCGCGGCGCGCGGCAAGCTCGCGGGCGGTGCGTCGCGCAACGACCTGGTGGCGCAGCAGGCGCCGCCGGGAAACCGCAAGGCGAGCACGCGGCTGCTGGGTGCGAAGCGTTTCGGGCCGCTGCGGGCCGGTTCCGGGAACCTGTCCGCGCAGGCCCGCTGGAACGACGGCCTGGCCTGCGGTTCGACCACCGGCGAGGCGTCGACGTCGTCGGCGGAGCTGAACCAGGTCACGCTGACCGGCGGCGGAAACCAGTCGCTGGTCCGCGTGCCGGACAGGTTCACCGCGTCCAGCACCACCGGCGTGCGGCAACGCGGCGGCAAGGCGGAGTCCGTGTCGACCACGACGCTGGCCGCCGGGCGGCTGATCCTGGCCGACGGCGAGGTGCGCATCCGGGTGCTGAGGGCGGCGACGCTGCGGGTCAGCATGTCGAGTGGCGGGCGGGGCGAGGTCGATTACCAGCCGCCGGTTGTCGAGGTGACCCAGAGGGACGGCAAGCCGACGCTTCTGAACACTCCGGGTGACTACAAAGAGATCACCCTGGGTGAGGAAGCGGTGCCGCTGGAGTCGCTGCCGGCCGGGTTGACGGCGGCTGACCCGCTGCCACTGCCGTCGATCCCCGGATTGCCGGCACTGGGCGATGTGGAAAGCACTCCAGCGGGTGGTGCAGCCGGTGGCGACAGTGGCGCGAGGCTGCGCATCTCGCTCGGTGCGGCGCGGCAGGCGACGAAGGGCAGGGCCATCGCGGCGCGAGCAACCGCGGTCAAGATCTCTTTGGTACGCGGAAACGACGATCGCGATAAGTCCGGATATTCCCGGGCGGTCGTCGCTGATTTAGGGCTGGGCAGGCTTGAAGGGGCGGCCGTGGCCCCGAAGCCTCTCGCCGATGCTCCTGGCGGCGGCGCTGTCTCCGATGGTTCCGATGGTTCCGATGTTCCCGGAGGGTCCGGTTCCGAGGCGGCCGGCGTCGGCGCGGCCGGGCTGCCGATCACCGGGCCGGGTGCGATCCCGTTGCTGCTGGCCGGTTCAACCCTGGTGATCGGCGGGGTGTGCGTTTTCCTCCTGAGCAGCCGCCGGCGCCGGGAAGTCTGAAAGCGCACACTGTGGACGGTTCCTTCTGAACCTCGGCAGTCAGTTTTGCAGGGAAACCGAGTGGTTCAGGAGGGTTTCGCCTCGGTCGTAGCTGTCGGCCACGGTTCGCAGAAGCGGGGTGGCGACGGCGGCCGCCAGGCGGGCCTCCTCGTCGGGCGGCAGGGTCTCCGTGGTGAGCGTTACCGCTTCCGCGGAGACCAGCGCGGCGGCCAGCATCGCCGCCAGGTCGCCGCGGGAGCGGGCCATCCAGCTCGTCAGCGCGTCCGCGAAGTCGGCCGTCGCTTCCATCCGGCGGCCCAGGCTGTCCGGGCCGCCGTTCAGGTGTTCGGCGGTGCGGCGACGTGCACGTTCGTACGCGTCGGCGGCCTCGCCCTCCCACGCGCCGGCCAGCGGCAACGCGTCGGCGACCGACGCGTACGCCCGTGCGTTGGCACGTAGCTCGGGCACCGCGTCGCGGATCGCCTCCGGGTAGAGCGCGCCCACCGCCCGCGCCGCGTCGCCCGGCAGCAGCCGGACCCGGCGCAGCTCGGTCCAGACCGGATGGCCCTCGGGCGCGCCGACCGTGGAGAGCACCCGGTCCACCCGGTCCAGCAGAGGGCTGGCGGCGTCCAGCAGGTGATCCAGCCGGTCCATCATCTAGAGCCCCCGCTGGAACCTGTGGCGGACCGTCTCGTCGGTATCGGCATAAGAACGGGCCCCGGACCGCACCGACTGGGCGATCTCGGACAGCGAAACGGAGGCCGCAGCCGCTTCCCGTGCCCGCGTGGCGAGCACGGAGGTCCAGCCGGCGTAGAGCGCGCGGCCGATCCGCCCGGGCCGGCCCGAGTCGTCAGCCCCGAAAACGGCCGCGGCGGGTGCCAGCAACGGCATCTGTCGGTCCATCGTCGACAGAACAGCCGCGGCATTGTCGATCTGGTCGGCGAGTCGGTCCACCTCAGTGCCCCTCCAGCGTGCGGAATGATCCGAAAACTTCGCCGTGCAGTTTTTCTCTCGCCCAGCGGGCGGCCTCGGCAGCGCTCACCACGGCGGCCTTGATCTCCGCCGCGAATTCGGCTGGATCACGATGGCGCAGTTCGCCGTGCAGCCGTACATCCACAATGGCCCCGGCAGCGGTGACCACGACCTCGATCGACCGGTCCGGCGAGTGCACCGAGACGGAATGCGCGGCCACCGCCCGATCAAACTCGGACCGCAGGTCTTCGACGCGCCGGTATCGCTCGATCGCCTCGTCGATCCACGCCTCGTCGATCTCGCGGGCCATTCCGGCTCCTCACCGCGTGTCATGCCGCCGTAGCGTTCCGGCATCAGACCGTACCGCTTCGGTGACGGTCCCGCTACGCCGCAACCGGGTCCTGTGGATAACTCTGGGCATAGCGACCGAGGGTAACCGTGATCCCGATCAGGGTGACCGAAAGTAGCGGCCGGGGTGGCGGGGGTGGCGGGGCTGGGCCGCGGGTCAGGCGAGACGAGGGCCCACGGTGGGCCGGCGGCCCGGCGAGCCACGAGCACACGGTGAGCCGTCGACTCGGCGAGACACGAGCACACGGTGAGCCGCCAGCTCGGCGAGACGGGGGCCCACGGTGAGCCGCCAGCTCGGCGAGACACGAGCACACGGTGGGCCGGATGGCCCATTTGGCGTCACTTTCCGCCGGGCCTCACGGAGGGTGCGTACCCGGCGAAGGGTGCCGCTGGCGTCGGCCTGATCTTGGAAACCTGTGGGTGCTCTGACCCCCACAGGTTTCCGCAAAGCCATCACTCTCCACCGTTGCGGTGACGGCGCGTCACCACAAAGCTCGCGGACCACACGAAAACGACCCGTCACGCCGCCCCTGCCCGGGATCTTGTGAGTTTGTGGTCGATCGGACGGCCGAACCGCACAAGATCTGGAGCAAACGCCTCGCAACGAGAGCCGCCGCGCTGACCGAACCCACTCTCAGGTCCACAAAACGGCAGAATTCGGGTGCTCACGGCCGCGTTGCCGCCTCTACACCACCGCGAGCACAGCCAGCTCACACGACTGACCGGCCTCGCACGACCACGAGCACACCGTGTGCTCCCGGCACGCGCGCGGCAACGGACAAACACGAGCGGCAACGGACAAGCGGCGGCGGCAACAGGCGAGCACGCGCGGCAACGGGCGAACGCGGGCGGCGGCGGGCGAGCGCGGGCGGCGGCGGGCGAGCGCGGGCCATTACCCCGTACCCCTGGGGTTGGAGCCTGCAGCTGGGCGCCTGGAGGGACCCGGGGGTGACACGGCGTGCGGGGAATGTCGGGGTGGGGCAATACCATCGTCGGGTGGGTGATGTCTTCGCGGAACTGGTGGGGCAGGACGAGCCTGTCGAGATGCTCCGCCGGGCGGCTGCCGCCGCGGCTCGGGCGATCGCGGGTGACCCCGCCGGCGCCGGGGGCATGACGCATGCGTGGATCTTCACGGGGCCGCCGGGGTCGGGGCGGGCGACGGCGGCGCGGGTGTTCGCGGCGGCGCTTCAGTGTGAGCGGGACGGGGTCGGCTGCGGCGAGTGCCACGGGTGTCACACGACGCTCGGCGGGACGCACGCTGACGTGCGGATCGTGGTCTCCGAGGGGCTGTCGATCGCCGTGCGTGACATGCGGGCGCTGGTGATGCGGGCGGCGAGTTCGCCGTCGGCTGGGCGGTGGCAAGTGGTGATCGTCGAGGACGCTGACCGGCTCGGTGAGCGGGCGAGCAACGCGCTGCTCAAGGCCGTCGAGGAGCCGTCGCCACGGACCGTCTTCCTGCTGTGCACGCCGTCGGTGCATCCGGACGACATCTCGGTGACGATCCGTTCGCGGTGCCGGGTGGTGCCGCTGCGGCAGGCTCCGGCGGCTGCGGTCGCCGAGGTGCTGGCCAACCGGGACGGGATCGATCCGGAGCGGGCCGCCTGGGCGGCCGCCGCGGCGCAGGGTGACGTGGACCGCGCCCGGCAGCTCGCCACCGACGAGCACGCGCGCCTCCGGCGTGAGGAGGTGCTCGCGGTGCCGCGCAGGCTGAGCAGCATCGGGGCGTGTTTCGACCTGGCGCAGGCGATGGTGAACTCGGCACGGCGTGAGGCGGCCGACGCGGTCGCCGAGTCCGACGCGGCGGAAAAGGCCGCGCTGGAGCAGGCGCTCGGCGCGGGCGGCACCGGGCGGGGTGCGACCACTGCCATGCGCGGTTCGGCCGGCCAGATCAAGGAGCTGGAGAAACGGCAGAAATCCCGGTCGACCCGGTCGCAGCGTGACGCGCTCGACCGTTCGCTGAAGGATCTGGCCGGTTTCTACCGCGACGTGCTGATCACCGGGCTGCGGGCGCCGGTCGCCGTCGTGCACGCCGACATCGAGCAGGTGTCCGCGGCCGCCGCCGAGCGCTGGTCGCCGGAAAGCGTGCTGCGGCGCCTGGAAGCCGTTCTGGCCTGCCAGGACGCCATCGAGCGCAACGTCAAACCGGACATCGCCCTGGAAGCGATGATGGTCACCCTCTGGCGAGGGTGACCCATCAAGAAGGAGCGTTCTCCGGGTACGCCTCATCGACCTCGCTGAGCAGCCCGGCGAGCCGCGTCGTCACCGCAGTGGCCAACTCGTCGACCGGGCGGGACGCGTCCAGCACCAGGTAACGCTTCGGGTCGGCGGCGGCCAGGTCGAGGAACGCGTACCGCACCCGCTCGTGGAAGGCCCGTGACTCGCTCTCCAGGCGGTCGGCGCCGTCGCCGCGGGAGTCGACCCGGGTCAGCCCGACGCCGGGTTCGACGTCCAGCAGCACCACGAGGTTGGGCTTGAGCCCGCCGGTGGCCCAGGACGACAGCCAGGAGATTTCCTGGACAGGGAGGGTACGCCCAGCGCCCTGGTAAGCCAGCGAAGAGTCGACGTAACGGTCGCTGACCACGACAGCGCCACGGGACAGAGCCGGCCGCACGACGGTGGCGACGTGGTGTGCCCGGTCGGCCGCGTACAGAAGTGCCTCGGCTCGCGCTGAAGGCGCGTCCTCGACCTTGTTGAGCACCAGGCCGCGGATCCGGGAGCCGAGGTCGGTGGCGCCCGGTTCGCGGGTGACGACCACGTCCCGGCCCTGTTCGCGCAGCGCCTCCGAGAGGAGCGTGACCTGGGTCGACTTGCCCGCGCCCTCGCCGCCTTCGAAGACCACGAACACGCCGGCCTGCACAAACGACTCGGCCGGTGAGAGCGGGCGCCCGCGCAGCGAACCCCACAGGTCAGCGAGGACCGGCACGCCCTTTTTGTCGTCCATCTGGCGGAACGAGCCGATGCCGACCCAGATGCCGATCGCGCCGCCGACCAGCAGCAGCACCCGGGTGGCGGAGACGTCGACGCTGAACGCGCCCAGGTCGACCCGGCGGGAGCTGCCGAGACCGACCAGGACACCGGACAGGGTGATCGCCAGCAGCAGGACCATCCGGACGCCGATCTGCACGACGGCGAAGACCCGGCCGCGCAGTTCGTCGGCGATCTCGGCGTACAGAAGGGTGGTGCCCGCGAGGAACGCCATGCCGGCGCCGGCGCCGACGAGCAGGGCGCCGACCAGCGCCATCGACAGGTGGAAGGCCAGGCCGAGGAACATCACCGAGCCGCTGGCGAGCACGATGTTCATGCCGAACCAGCGACGCCGGGAGAGATCCCGGACGATCATCGGGCCGAGGCCGATGCCGAGCGCCAGGCCCATGAAGATCGTGCCGAAGAGCAGGTAGAACGCGGCTTCACCGGCGCCGAGCGACACCGCGTAGGTCCGGGCCGCGCCGATGACGATGCCGCCGGCCGCGAACGCGCCGAAGATGCCCACCACCAGGCCGCGGACCATCGGGGTGCTGCCGATGTACTTCCAGCCGGCGGTGAACTGCTTGCCCAGGGTCTGCTCGGCGGCCTGTTCGCGGGCCGCGCTCTTGCCGCCGATCTCCTTGATGCCGAAGAACACCACGATCGCGGTGGCCAGCCGGGAGAACGCGTTGATGTAGAGCGCGATCTGCACGGGCTGCGCCCAGTCCGGCAGCGAGGCGCCGGACTGCTGCAGGCCGGCCGTGAGCGCGGAGAGCAGCAGCGCCGCCAGGATCGGCGTGATCCCGTACGTGGTGATCAGGGTCAGCTGGTTGGAGATCTCGATCCGCGATTTCGGGATGAGGTTCGGAACCGCGGCCTCCTTGGCCGGGATCCAGATCAGCGTGATCGTCTCGCCGAGGAACGTGGCGATCGTGGCCCAGGCCACGGTGAGACCGGGTGACCCGCCGAACAGCGGGACGAGCGGGATCGACAGGTAGATCACGAACCGCAGCAGGTCGACGATGACCATCGTGTAGCGGCGGTCGAAGCGGTCGGCGATGACACCGGCGATCGGGCCGAGCAGCAGCGCGGGCAGCAGGCGTACGGCGATCGTGCCGCCGAACGCGGCGCCCTGTGCCGCCGGGTTGTCGAACTGGGCCGAGGCGAACAGGCCGGTGGCGAGGATGCCGATCCAGTCACCGAACGACGCCGCGGCGAGGACGAGCCAGAGCCGGCGGAAGCCTCGGAGCCGGAGCACGGAGCGCAATGCTGCCGCTCCGGACAGGTCGACGGGGCCACTCTCCTGGCGGTTTTCCGTACTGATGGCCCTTACCTCCCGTGGTCACTGCTCGGAGCACTGTAACCGGCCGCCGCAGCTCACCGGGGGTCCGGCGGCTCCAGCCCGGATCCGCACGTTCGAGTGGCGCAGAGATGAATGTCTTTCGCGTTACCCCTTCGAGCGGTTAACGTACTGACGTGCTCACTGACCGCATTGCCCTGCGACAGCGGCTCGACAAGGCCACCGACCACCTGGAGACCCCGGTCGCCGCGGTGGATCTGGTCGCCTTCGACGGCAATGCCGCCGAGTTGACGCGCCGCGCCGCCGGCAAGCCGATCCGCGTCGCCAGCAAGTCGGTGCGCTGCCGGGCGCTGCTCGAACGAGTGCTGGCCCGGCCCGGATGGCGGGGCGTCATGTCGTACACGCTGCCCGAGGCGATCTGGCTGGTCCGGGCCGGTGTGACCGACGACGTCCTGGTGGCGTACCCGACGGCCGACCGGACCGCGCTGCGCGAGCTTGCCGCCGACCCGTCGCTGGCCGCCTCCATCGCCATCATGGTCGACCACCCCTCTCAGCTGGACCTGATCGACCAGACTTCGGCGCCGGGGTCCCGGTCGCCGATCCGCCTCTGCATCGACGTGGACGCCTCCTGGAAGCCCGCGGGGCCCCTGCACGTCGGCGTCCGGCGCTCGCCGGTGCACTCGGCAGCTCAGGCCGGCACGCTGGCCCGCAAGATCGCTGCTCGGCAGGGCTTCAAGCTGGTCGGGGTGATGTCGTACGAAGCGCACATCGCCGGCGTCGGCGACGACCCGCCCGGCCGCGCGCTGCGGGCACGGGCCATCCGCCTCATGCAGAAGACCGCGCTGCCCGAGCTTCTGAGCCGGCGCGGCGCTGCGGTCGACGCGATCCGGCAGCACGCCGACCTGGAGTTCGTCAACGGCGGCGGGACCGGCAGCGTCGCCGCGACCAGCGCCGACCCGTCCGTCACCGAGGTGACCGCCGGTTCCGGCCTGTACGGCCCGACGCTCTTCGACTCGTACCGCAACTGGAAGCCGGCACCGGCCGCGTTCTTCGCGCTGTCGGTGGTCCGCCGGCCGGCGCCGCGGATCGCGACCGTGCTGGGCGGCGGCTGGATCGCGTCCGGTCCGCCCGAGGCGTCCCGGCTGCCTACTCCGTACCTGCCGGAGGGCCTGAAGTTCAAGAGTGACGAGGGCGCCGGCGAGGTGCAGACGCCCCTGCTCGGCACGGTCGCCGACGGGTTACGGCCCGGCGACCGGGTCTGGTTCAGGCACGCCAAGGCCGGCGAGCTGTGTGAACGCGTCAATCACGTACAACTGATCGACGGTGACACAGCGACGCCGGCCCCCACGTACCGCGGAGAAGGTCATGCCTTCCTGGGGTGAAACCTCAGGCTTTGACGTGGCGGTGCAGGTATTCCCTTATCAACGCTTTCGCCTCGATGAGCACCGCTTCGTCACCCGACGGGTCACGACGGAACGCCAGCTTGATCAGCGCGTCCGCCGCTTCCACCGAGATCTGCAGAGCGAACCGGAGCCGAACCCGGTCGATCAACTGGAATTGCTCGACCAGAAGCTCGGCCAGGCGCTCGGCGATGACCGCGTTGTTGTCACGGTCGGAGTCGAGCAGGTGAAGATCAACCACATCGCCGAAGTGCAGCGTCCGGAAACCCGGAACACTGCGGTGCATGTGGATGTACCCATCGATCGCCGCATCGACGGCGTCCCACCAATGGGTGAACGTCTCGCTGGCGAATCGATCGGAAAGACTCTGGAGGTACGCATCCATGTTGCGCAACGCCAGAGCCTGAACGATGGCCCTCTTGTCGGGGAAGAACTGATAGACCGAGCCGATGGCGACTTCGGCGCGCTCGGCAAGCAGGGTGGTGGTCAGTCCTTCATAACCGACCTCATCCACCAGCTCGGCGCAGGCGTCGAGCATGCGCTGTACCCGGGCAACGCTTCTGCCCTGCACCGGAACCCGCCGCAGCGGTCCGGTGCTGACGGTTGGTGTCGACACGCGTCGCCACTCCCTCTCAGCAGTATTAAAAAGAACGTTACTCGGATCAACGAGCGAGGCGCATCGACGGGACGCCGTGTACCGGTGTCCGCTCGGATGGAGGACAAAAGCCGGAATGACTACACCCGTTAACGCTCGGCGCTGGACCAACTGGGGACGCAACCAGGAGTCCGTCGCGGAGCTTCTGACCCCCGGCAGTGTCGACGAGGTAGCAGCCTCAGTGAACCAGGCCGCGGCAAACGGGCGGCGCGTGAAAGTGGTCGGCAGCGGCCACTCGTTCACTGCGATCGCGGTCGCCGACGACCAGCGGATGACCGTTCACCGGCTCAACCAGCTCGTCTCGATCGACGGCCCGCTCGTCACCGTGCAGGCCGGGATGCACCTGTCCACTCTCAACGCACTGCTCGCCGCCAACGGGCTGGCCATGCCGAACCTGGGCGACATCGACGCGCAGACGGTCGCCGGCGCCATCTCCACCGGAACGCACGGCACCGGCGCGGCACACTCCACCCTGGCGTCCAGCGTGGAGGCGGTGACCATGGTGACCGCGGCCGGGAAGGTCGAGCACTTCACCGCGGACGCACCGGAGTTCCAGGCGGTCCGGCTCGGACTCGGCGCGCTCGGCGTACTCGTCGAGGTGACGCTGCGGTGCGTGCCCCAATTCGTGCTGCGTGCCGACGAGGAGCCGATGGCGCTCGCCGACGTGCTGGCCGGCATCCAGGAGTGGATCGGGAGCAACGACCACGTCGAGTTCTACTGGTACCCGTACACCGATCGGGCGCAGCTCAAGCGCAACAACATCGTGGACGTGCACGACAAGCCGCTCTCCAAGTTCCGCAGCTGGCTCGACGACGAGTTCCTGTCCAACACGCTCTGGGAGGGCGTCTGCAAGCTGGGCCAGCGGCTGCCCGGGACGGTTCCGTCGGTGAACTCGTTCGCGGCCCGCGCGCTGAGCCCTCGGTCGTACACCGACCGGTCCGACCGCGTCTTCTGCTCGTCGCGGCGGGTGCGGTTCACCGAGATGGAGTACGAGATCCCGCGGGCTGCGCTCCCCGAGGTGCTCGACGCCCTGCCCCGGATCTACGACGTGCTGCCGTTCAAGGTGCAGTTCCCGGTCGAGGTGCGGTTCACCGGGCCGGACGACGTCTGGCTGTCGCACGGGTACGGGCGGGAGTCCGCGTACATCGCGGTGCACCAGTTCATCGGTAGCGAGTACGAGCCGTACTTCCGGGCTGTCGAGTCGCTCTGCGAGCCGCTGGGTGGCCGGCCGCACTGGGGGAAGCTGCACTATCGGGAAGCGGCGAACCTTCGTCCGGCGTACCCAAGATTTGATGATTTTGTGGCGGTTCGCGACCGCCTGGACCCGGTCCGGGTCTTCACCAACGATTACCTGGACCGGGTGCTGGGAGCCTGATCACTCAGAGGACGCCGCAGCCTTGCGGGGGGCCGCCTTCTTCGCGGGGGCGGCCTTTTTCGCCGGAGACGCCTTCTTGGCGGCGGTCGCCTTCTTCGCCGGAGCCTTCTTGGCCGCCGTCGTGCCGTCGGCTGCCTTCTTGGCGGGCGCCTTCTTCGCGACGGCCTTCTTCTTCGGAGCCGGGCCCTTCGCGCGCTTCTCGGCGAGCATCTCGGACGCTTCCGCGATGGTGAGCTCTTCCGGCGTCTGACCGCGCCGCAGCGACGCGTTGTACTCGCCGTCGGTCACGTAAGGGCCGAACCGGCCCTCCTTGATGATCATCGGCTTCTCGGTCGCCGGGTCGTTGCCCATCTCGCGCAGCGGCGGCTTGGCCGTGCGGGACTGACGGGTTTTCGGCGCGGCCAGCAGGGCGAGCGCTTCCTCCAGTGTGACCGTGAAGAGCTGGTCCTCGCTGGCCAGCGACCGGAAGTCGTCACCACGCTTCACGTACGGCCCGAAGCGCCCGTTGTTCGCCAGGATCTCGTTGCCGTCCGGGTCCTTGCCCACCGACCGCGGCAGTTCCAGCAGCTTGAGCGCCTGCTCCAGGGTCAGCGAGTCCGGCGTCTGCGTCTTTAGCAGCGAAGCCTTGCGCTCGCCACTCTGCACGTACGGCCCGAAGCGGCCGGACTTGAGCTGGACCGACTCGCCGGTCGCCGGGTCGTCGCCGAGGCTGCGCTCGCCGCCGCCACCGAGGAAGAGCTCGTCGACCTTTTCCGGGGTGAGCTCGTCCGGCGCGACACCCTCCGGGATGGAGGCACGGTCGCCCGGCGTCTCGTCGTCCGCGCCCGGCAACTCACGCTGCAGGTAAGGCCCGTACCGGCCGACCCGGACCACGATGCCGCGGCCCTGCTCGTCGGTGTAGAGCGGGATCGAGTTGACAGCGCGGGCGTCGATCGCGCTCAGGTTGTCGGTGACCATCCTCTTCAGGCCACCGGCCCGGGCGATCGCGTCGTCCGCGCCCGGCGTCTGGCTGCCGAAGTAGAAGGAGGTGAGGAAGTCCAGCGCGGCGTGGTCGCCACCGGCGATGTCGTCGAGCTGGGTCTCCATCGAGGCGGTGAAGTTGTAGTCCACCAGCCGCGGGTAGTGGCCTTCGAGCAGGCCGATCACGGCGAACGCCAGGAACGACGGGATCATCGCCTGGCCGCGCTTCTCCACGTAACCGCGGTCCTGGATGGTCCGCATGATCGACTCGTAGGTCGACGGGCGGCCGATGCCCAGCTCTTCCAGCGCCTTGACCAGCGAGGCCTCGGTGTAACGCGCCGGCGGCGAGGTGTGGTGGCCGACCGCGGCGAGCTCGTCGGCGGTCAGCGGCTGGTCCTTCACCAGGTTCGGCAGGCGGCGCTCGGCGTCCTCGGCCTCGGCGGTCTCGTCGTCGGACGACTCCACGTAGGCCCGCAGGAAGCCGGGGTCGGTGATGGTCTTGCCGGAGGCCGAGAAGTCGACCTCTTCGTTCGCCGTGGAGATCGCCCGGATGCGGACGCTCACCGAGTTGCCGACCGCGTCGGTCATCTGCGAGGCGATCGTGCGCCGCCAGATCAGCTCGTAGAGCTTGAACTCGTCGGTGGTCAGCTCCTTGGCGACCTCTCCCGGCGTGCGGAAGTTGTCACCGGCGGGCCGGATCGCCTCGTGCGCTTCCTGCGCGTTCTTCACCTTGCCGGTGTAGCGGCGCGGCTGCGGCGGAACGTTGTTCGCTCCGTACAGCTCGGCGATCTGGCGGCGGGCCGCGGTCAGAGCCGTCTCGGAGAGGTTCACCGAGTCGGTACGCATATAGGTGATGTAACCGTTCTCGTACAGCTTCTGCGCCGTGCGCATCGTCTGCGAGGCGGAGAACCGCATCTTACGGGCGGCTTCCTGCTGAAGCGTCGAGGTGATGAACGGCGCGTAGGGCCGGCGCCGGTACGGCTTCTCCTCGACCCGGGTGACAGTGAACGGCCGGTCCTCCAGGCGGGCGGCGAGCCCTCGGGCGCCGTCACCGTCCAGATGCACCACACCGGCGCCCGGCTTGACCTTGCCGGTGGTCGGCTCGAAGTCCTTGCCGGTGGCGATCCGGTCGCCGTCCAGCGCGATCAGCGTGGCCTGGAAGCTGCGGGCGCCCTCGACCTGGCCCTGCACCGAGAGGGAGGCCAGGATGTCCCAGTACTCCGCGGAGCGGAACGCCATGCGCTGCCGCTCACGCTCGACCACGATCCGGGTGGCGACCGACTGCACACGCCCTGCGGAGAGCTTCGGCATCACCTTCTTCCACAGGACCGGGCTGACCTCGTACCCGTACAGCCGGTCCAGGATGCGGCGTGCTTCTTGTGCGTCCACCAGGGAACGGTCGATCTCACGCGGGTTCGCCACCGCGGCCTGGATGGCCGGCTTGGTGATCTCGTGGAAGACCATCCGCTTGACCGGCACCTTGGGCTTGATCGTCTCGACCAGGTGCCAGGCGATGGCCTCGCCCTCGCGGTCCTCATCGGTGGCGAGGAAGATCTCGTCCACCTCTTTCGACAGCTTCACCAGTTTGGCGATCTGGGCCTTGCGGTCCGGGGAGACCACGTAGAGCGCCTTGAAGCCGTTGTCGACGTCGACACCGAGCCGGGCCCACGCCTCGTCCTTGTACTTCGCGGGGACGTCGGCGGCGTTGCGCGGCAGGTCGCGGACATGACCGAAGGAGGCCTCGACGAAGTAGTCGGGGCCCAGGTAACCGGCGATCGTTTTGGCCTTCGACGGAGACTCGACGATGACCAGACGGGTCGTCCTGGCGTTACTCGGCACGGCACTCCCAGCTATCGATACTCGGCGCTCCCCCACTTGCCCGGCGCTCTTGCCCGGCGGAGCACAGATGTTCAACGTAACGCGCCGGACGGGCCTGCATTCCCCGGGAACCCCGCAGCCGGATGGTAACGGTCCGGCCACCGCATGCGTCCGACCGCGACACCGTACACCGGGAAACCGGTGTCGTGTCGGACACAATCCCGGAAGATCACGCGGCCGCGCTGCCTGGCCAAACCTCCTGCGGCGCTGCTGACGGACGCTCACCGACCAACTCCGCGAGTCGCGTGAGCCGCCGCCGGCCGGTGACGAGATAGATCCGTCCATCATCCGACACCCGGCCCGCCAAACCGGCCCGGACCAGCGCGGCTTCCACCGGAAGAGGATCTTTCTCCGGGTCGAGGCCCAGCGCGTACCCGCCGGCTTGGGGTCCGCCTGCGGCGGCCACCCAGAGCCGTAGCCGAGGTCCGCTGAGGAAGAGCTGGGCGGCGGCCTGCGGCCACCCGTTCGCCAGGGCGTTCAACCTTCGGGAGTACGCGGTACGAACCTCGAAAAGCTGCTGGACAGGCTCCGGGTCGTCGGCGAGTTCGTCGTGTTCGTCACTTTCACTGGGTTCTTGTTCACTGGGTTCTTCTTCGCCGGGTTCTTCTCTAGCGGGTTCCGCTGGCTCTTCGGGTTTCTCGACCGGCTCCCAGCCCGCGGCGAGTCCGCGTGCGACGAATTCGCCGACCAGCACATGCACCCGCCAGGCGGCATCCACCTGGACCGAGACCCGGGCCGTGCCACCCATCCGGCCGAGCTTGCCGGGGCCGGCGAGCAGCCCGGCGAGATCGGCCGGCGACGGCTCGATGGTCTCCGCGCCGAACATCGTCAGCTGGCGGCCCGGCCGCCCGCCCACCGAACCGCGCTGGATGATCCTTTTCGCCACCGGGACCGGCGGAGGAAGGATCTCGCGCGGTATCAGCGGCCACCCCGCGTCGGTCATCTCACCGGAGCTCCGCGCTCATTGGCATTCCGGCAGGGAGTCGAAGGCCTGCCTCAGCTCGACCGACTCCAGTTTCGTGGTGTCGAGGCTGCTCTTCTCGTAATCCGTGGTGAGCCGGTCGAGCACCTTGCTCACCTCGGCGTAGAAAGCGTCGGCTGGCCGGGTGGCGAGCGCCTCCACGCCGGTGCGTGCCTGCCCGTACGCGTCGCGGATCCCGGCCAGCGAGCCCAGGAACCCGTCGGCGATCTCCTGGCCGTCGTCCACGGCGGGCACCCCGGCGCGCTCCACACCGGCTCTGGCCTGCTCGCTCGCGGTAGCCGCGCCGTCGAAGAGACGGGCCAGGTTTTCTCTCGCCTGGCCGGGTGTCGTGCCCGCTGTCATCTGCGCCTGCGCCCGAGTCGTCAGCGAGTCGATCTCGCTGCGCCACGGGTTCAGCGAGGTGCAGACCAGGGCGGCCCAGGCCTGTGCTCCGGGCTGCCCGGAACAGGCGCTCAGCGGCACGGCGAGCACGAGAACGAGAGCCAGGGAGATCGGTCGGACCGCGCGCATGGGAGCAGAGTACGGCCACCGGCGGACACTCCACACGCCTCGATCGAGTCATAGCGAAGGGCACCCGGAGACCGGGTGCCCTTCATGATGCGATTCGTCCTGGTCAGACGTTGTCCTTCACTCGGGAAGCCGACGATTCGCGGGCATCCTGAGCGGCCTTCGCGGCGTCAGCGGCGCCGGCGGCCGAGGCCTCGGCGGGGTCATCACCCATCGAGATCGGCTTACGCTTGCTCCAGACCACCGCGGCGGTCACGATCGCCACCGCGAGGACCGCGACACCGATCCGGATGCCGATGCTCGCGTCAGTGCCGTAACTGACCGCCACGACCGCCGGAGCGATCAGCAGCGAGACCAGGTTCATCACCTTCAGCAGCGGGTTGATCGCCGGTCCGGCGGTGTCCTTGAACGGGTCACCGACCGTGTCACCGATCACCGTGGCGGCGTGCGCCTCGGAGCCCTTGCCGCCGTACGAGCCGTCCTCGACCAGCTTCTTCGCGTTGTCCCACGCGCCACCGGAGTTGGACAGGAAGACCGCCATCAGCGTGCCCGTGCCGATCGCACCGGCCAGGTACGCCGCCAGGGCGCCCGGACCGAGGCCGAAGCCCACCGCGATCGGGGCCATGATCGCCAGCAGGCCGGGGGTGAGCAGCTCACGCTGCGCGTCCCGGGTGCAGATGTCGACCACGCGGCCGTACTCCGGACGCTGGGTGCCGTCCATGATCCCCGGGAACTCGCGGAACTGGCGGCGAACCTCCATCACGACGGCGCCCGCCGAGCGGGAGACCGCGTTGATCGCCAGGCCGGAGAAGAGGAAGACCACCGCCGAACCGATCAGCAGACCGACCAGGCTGCGCGGGTTCGCGATGTTGAGCAGTCCGAGGATCTCGTTGCCCACCTCGGCCACCCCGGCGTCGGCCAGCGCACTGGCCAGGCTGTTCGTGTACGACCCGAACAGCGCCGTGGCAGCGAGAACCGCCGTCGCGATCGCGATGCCCTTGGTGATCGCCTTCGTGGTGTTGCCGACCGCGTCCAGCTCGGTGAGGATCTGCGCGCCGCGCTCGTCGACGTCACCGGACATCTCGGCGATGCCCTGCGCGTTGTCCGAGATCGGGCCGAACGTGTCCATCGCCACGATCACGCCGACCGTGGTGAGCAGGCCGGTACCGGCCAGCGCCACCGCGAACAGCGACAGCGTCAGCGACGACCCGCCGAGCAGGAACGCGCCGTAGACGCCGGCGCCAAGCAGCAGCGCCGAGTAGACCGCCGACTCCAGGCCGACGCTGATGCCGGCCAGGATCACGGTGGCCGCACCGGTCTGCGACGACTTGCCGATGTCCTGCACCGGGCGGCGGTTGGTCTCGGTGAAGTACCCGGTCAGCGCCTGGATGGCGGCGGCCAGCACGATGCCGATGATTACCGCGCCGATCGCGATCAGCTGCGGGTTCTGGCCGCTCGCCAGGACCCCCTCGTCGATGCCGGTGTCGCCGAAACCGGCGAAGGTGTTCGGCAGGTAGAGGAAGCTGACCACGGCAACCGCGACCGCGGAGATCGCGGCCGAGATGTAGAAGGCCCGGTTGATCGCGGTGAGGCCGTTACGGTCGCTCTGCCGCAGCCGGGTGATGAAGACACCGACGATCGCGATCAGCACACCGATCGTGGAGACGATCAGCGGGAAGATCAGGCCGTCCTGGCCGAACGCGGCCTGGCCCAGGATCAGCGCCGCGACCAGCGTCACCGCGTACGACTCGAAGAGGTCGGCGGCCATGCCGGCACAGTCACCGACGTTGTCGCCCACGTTGTCCGCGATCGTGGCGGCGTTGCGCGGGTCGTCTTCCGGGATGCCCTGCTCGACCTTGCCGACCAGGTCGGCGCCGACGTCCGCGGCCTTGGTGAAGATGCCGCCGCCGACCCGCATGAACATGGCGAGCAGCGCGGCGCCGAAGCCGAAGCCCTCCAGAACGGTGGGCGCGTCGGTGTTGAAGATCAGAACGACCAGGGCCGCTCCGAACAGGCCGAGGCCCACGGTGAGGAAGCCCACCACGCCACCGGTACGGAACGCGATGCCCATCGCCTTCTCGCGGCCGCCGGGTTCACCGGCTGCCGCGGCGACCCGCAGGTTCGCCCGCGTCGCCAGGGCCATGCCGGCGCCACCGATGAACGCGCTGAAAATGGCACCGACGATGAAGAAGAGCGATCTGCCGATCTTGACGAGCGTTTCGTTCTCGGTCGCGTGCACCGGCAGCAGGAACAGCAGCACGACCGCGATCAACACAAAGATCGCGAGAGTCCGGAACTGCCGGATCAGGTACGCCGAAGCGCCCTCCTGAACAGCGCCGGCGATCTCCTGCATCTTCGGGGTACCACGCCCGTGGCGCAGCACGGATTGAACGAACATCGCGGCGAAGCCGAGCGCCACCAGCGCGAATACCAGCGCGACGATGACATAGGAGAGGTTCTCACCGCTCAGGGACACCCCGCCACCCTCGGCGGCGAGGTCTATCGAGGTCCCGGACATCAATGTCCTCCTGTACACACCGACCGCACCCGGACGGTGGACGAGACCTCCGGGCGCATTCCCCGGATCGCGGGGAGCGAGCGATCAGGCCCGCGGACGCGGACCAGCAGTAGCTGACAACTCGCGTACTGTATAGGGCCGATATGGCGATCGTCACACCTGCGCACAGCCGTGTCGCGATGATGTTTGCCGCTGTGTTAGCGCCGCGGCGAGCGTGTATTGGGACCGGTTGATCTTTTTCCGCTGGTAGTGCCGCCTTTTAGGGTCAGCGGCGGGTGACGGGCCAGACCATGCGGACCTCGGTGCCCGGGCCATCGTCCACCGGCCGCACCTGAAGGTCATCCACAAATCCGGCGAGCAGCGCGAAACCGACACCGGTCGTCAGGGCGTCGTCGGTCAGCGACTCGTCGGCGAGCTCGTCCGGGGGCAGCTTCGTCAGCCCCACACTCGCCTCGATCGGAGCATGGTCGATGACCCGGACCGTGTACGAGTCCGAGTCGGACATCTCCACGGTGACCAGCTCGGTGAGGCCGTACTGGCGGTGCAGGGTCACCGCGCGGGTGCACGCCTCACCGATCGCCAGCCGGACCTCGTCGAGCAACTCCTCGGCGACACCGGCCCGGCGTGCGACCGCGACACCGACCAGCCTCGCGGTGCGCACATGCACCGGAGCCGGCGAGAAGGAGAGCCGAACCGTCGCCATCACGAAACAGGACCGCTGCCGTCGCGCTCGGTGGCCGCCTCGACAGTCGGGAAGATCGGGAAAACCTGATCCAGCGCGGTGATCCGGAAAATCTTGAGAAGTGGCTCCTTCGCGCAGACGAGACCAAAGGTCCCGTGCGCCGTACGCAGCCTCTTCAAGGCGCCGACCAGCACGCCGAGCCCGGTCGAATCGAGGAACTCGACCCGTTCCAAGTCGACGACCACGTCTCGCGCACCCGCGTCAACCAGCTCGATCAGCCGCTCACGCAGCCGAGGAGCGGTGTAAACGTCGACCTCGCCACCGACCTCGAGCACGGTGTGGCCCGCGACGGTACGGTCCGCCAGCGACAGCTCCATCGGTCCTCCTCCCTGATCTCCCCCGCGAAATCTAACCACCGACGGGTTGCGGGCGACGCGTGGCACCCACCGTCCCTACCCGTTTGAGGTTCGGGGCATACCGGTGTCACAGTGCAATGCGTGACCTCCACCGCCTTCGGTCCCGCTGAGCTGCTGCATCGGCTGCGAGCTCGCGGCACCGCCGAGGCGTCGCCGATCACACACGTGGAACGAGTCCCACCCAGATCCGGACGACCGGCGCCGTGGCCCACTTGGACCGATCCCTCGGTGCGCGACGCGTTCGCCGCCGCCGGGATCCACGCTCCGTGGGAGCATCAGGCAACCGCCGCCACCCTCGCCTGGGAGGGCAAGCACGTCGTGCTGGCCACCGGCACCGCGTCGGGCAAATCCCTCGCGTACCAGCTGCCGGCTCTCAGCGCGCTCGCCACGGACCCTAAGGCGACCGTGCTCTATCTGTCACCT
The DNA here is from genome assembly GCF_003259845.1 of Actinoplanes lutulentus. Taxonomy (GTDB): domain Bacteria; phylum Actinomycetota; class Actinomycetes; order Mycobacteriales; family Micromonosporaceae; genus Actinoplanes; species Actinoplanes lutulentus. The sequence continues at coordinate 140,833 of NZ_QLMJ01000014.1, read as the reverse complement.
ACCAAAGCGCTCGCAGCGGACCAATTACGCGCCGTCGCCCGCCTCGGACTCGACGGAGTGCGCCCCGCGACCTTCGACGGCGACACACCGCGCGAGGAACGCGAATGGGTCCGCCAGCACGCGCGCTTCGTGCTGACCAACCCCGACATGCTGCATCACTCCCTGCTGCCCGGTCACGCTCGGTGGGGGGTCTTTCTCAGGCGCCTTTCGTACGTGGTCATCGACGAGTGCCACACCTATCGCGGTGTTTTCGGCTCCCACGTGGCCCATGTTCTGCGTCGCCTTCGCCGGGCGGCGGTGCGTTATGGGTCCGCTCCCACGTTCGTCCTGGCCTCGGCGACGTCGGGCGATCCGGCCGGTGCGGCGTCCCGGCTGATCGGGCTACCGGTGACGGAGGTCACAGAGGACACGTCGCCTCGGGGTGGGGTGACGTTCGCGCTCTGGGAGCCGCCGCTGCTCCCGCAGTCCACGTTGTCGCTGCCGATCCAGTCAGTTTCGCCAGTCTCGTCACCGCCGGACTCGTCGTCGGTGGCTGTGCCTGGGTCGGATGCCTTGCCGGACTTATCGGATTTGCCGGACTCGTCGCCGGATTCTGCCGCTGACGAGTCGCTCTTCGTCGACGTCGAGTTGCCGCCGATTCGGCGGTCGGCGCTGCGGGAGACCGCGGATCTGCTGACCGACGCGATCGTGGCCGGTACTCGTACCCTCGCTTTCATCCGCTCTCGGCGTGGCGCCGAGGTTGTCGCCTCGATGACCAGGCGCGCTCTGGAGGAGGCGGTGCCCGGTCTCGGTGAGCGGGTCGCCGCCTATCGGGCCGGATACCTGCGCGAGGACCGGCGGGCGATCGAGCGGGCGCTGCTCTCCGGCGAGCTGCTCGGGCTGGCCTCGACGAACGCCCTCGAACTCGGCGTCGACCTGGTCGGCCTGGACGCCGTGCTGATCTGCGGTTATCCCGGCACCCGGGCGTCGCTCTGGCAGCAGGCCGGCCGGGCCGGCCGGGCCGGTGGCGAGGCCCTCGCGGTGCTGATCGCCCGGGACGACCCGCTCGACACGTACCTGGTGCACCACCCGGAAGCGGTCTTCGGCCGTCCCGTCGAAGCGACAGTGCTCGACCCGGCCAACCCCTACGTCCTGGGTCCGCAACTCTGCTGCGCGGCCTCCGAGGCGCCGATCACCGAGAGCGACCTGGAGCTGTTCGGCGGCCCGGCCGCGGCCGCCGCGGTCCAGGCGCTGGTCGAGGAGGGCGCGCTGCGACGCCGGCCGTCCGGCTTTTACTGGACCCACCGCGGCCGGCCCGACGTGGATCTGCGCGGCACCGGCGGCGCACCGGTCGCCGTCGTCGAGTCGTCGACCGGCCGCCTGCTCGGCACTGTCGACCAGGGCTCCTCACATGCGATGCTGCACACCGGCGCGGTCCACCTGCACCAGGGCGTTTCGTACGTGGTCGACGAACTGGACCTGGACGACGCCATCGCCCTGGTCCGCCAGGAGGAACCGGACTGGTCCACACATGCCCGGGACGTCACGAACCTGTCCGTGGTGAACGTCCGCTCGTACGTGGACGCCGGACCGGTCGGGCTCTTCCTCGGCGAGGTGGACGTGACCAACCAGGTGGTGTCCTACCAGAGACGTCGCATCGGCACCGGCGAAGTGATCGACACTCGGCCGCTCGATCTGCCGGTGCGCGAGCTGCGTACCGTGGCGGTCTGGTTCACGATCTCACCGGAAGCGCTGGTCGCGGCCGGTGTGGAACCGTCCGACTTCCCGGGCGCCCTGCACGCGGCCGAGCACGCCGGCATCGGCCTGCTACCGCTGATCGCCACCTGCGACCGCTGGGACATCGGCGGCCTGTCGACGGCCGGCCATGCGGACACGGAGGCCCCGACGGTCTTCGTCTACGACGGGCATCCTGGCGGGGCGGGGTTCGCGGAGCGCGCGTACGCGGTCGCCTCGGACTGGCTGCGAGCCACCCGCGAAGCGATCGCGTCGTGCGTCTGCGAGGCGGGCTGCCCAGCCTGCGTCCAGTCCCCCAAGTGCGGCAACGGCAACAACCCGCTCGACAAGGCCGGAGCCGTGAAGGTCCTGGACACAGTCCTGACAGCCCTCAACACCAAGCCCGTTTGAGCGGCCCGCAGGCGATCTTGTGAGTTTGTGGCTGGCGCGGCGGCACAAACTCACAAGATTCGGCGAGTTGCCGCAGGCGGCGCCGCACCGCGCGCCTGCCCTCCGCGATCTTGTGATTTTTCGGTCGACGAGGCGGCGGAAGCTCACAAGATCGCGGACGGCAGAGGTCGCCGTGCGCCACTGTGCCCCATGCTTTCCGCAATCTGAGCGGCCAGGAGCGGTGAACGCACACGCGAGCGATCTGCGCGCGGCCGGGCGGTTCCGAGTTGTCTGCTCAGGCTGGGTGTAGACCGGGCCGACTCAGGCTGGGGTGTAGACCGGGCCGGCTCGGGCTGCGGCTTTGGCTGTGCCGAGGCGGCCGGTCGTCACCTCCGTGTGGATCACGATTTCCAGGCCTTCCAGGACGCACGAGGTCATTCGGGCCTGGTTGAGCGTGACTATTCGGGCGGCTTCGCGGCATGCCTGGTCGGCGCCCAGGACTGCCTGTTGAGCACCGGCCAGGGCACCGAGGTCAGCGGCGTTGCGGGCTTCGCGGCGGGCTAACTGGGCGGAACCTACGGCTGCTGCGGCCAGCCCGGCGGCGAGCAGCACCAGGCCCAACGCCAGCACCAGAATCGACGCGGCACCCTGATCGCGATGCTGAAAGGCCCGACCGCGGCGGACACCACGGTCGGCTCCGTTGCTGGGTTGCGTTGTCACCACTGGACCTGGGCGGGCTCTCGGGCGGCGTGGGACTTCGCCTGCACGGTCAGGCCTGGTAGGTGGCCGCCTGGGGTGCGTACCCGGGAAGTGACCACCACCGTGACCGTCTCCGCGTCGCTGGACACGCGGATCTTTGCGCCTGGCGGCGCTAGCCGCTCGGCGCGCGCCGAAGCCGAAGACGAGGACGAGGACCACACCTCGCCTCGGGCGGCTGCCACCGCTGCCTCTCGGGCTGCGTCCAGGCAGCGGGCCTGATCCATCACCGCGACCACCGCGGTGAGGCCCGCGTAGAACAGCAGCAGGAGCGCCGGCAGCCCGGCCGCGAGTTCGGCGGTGAAGGAACCCCGGTCGTGGTGTCGCGTCACTGAGGAATCGCGGGCGGGCCGCCGGCGCCGTCTCACTTCAGTGCCCGGCCGATGATGCCGGTCAGTGCCTGTTGCACTGCCGGGCTTGAGACCACCTTGAGCAGGATGCCGGCGAATGCCACCGCGGCTAACGTGCCTACGGCGTATTCGGCGGTGCTCATTCCGGCGTCGCCGGCCTCCGCCTGAAGCCGCCGGAAACGGGTGACGAGGTTGTGCACGTGGATCCTCCTCGGGTAGTTGGCACGGCGCCGTTGCCGTGCCGGTTTACAAGCGGCACAGCGGACTGCCGTGCCGGTTTACAGGCGGCACAGCGGACTGCCGTGCCGAGTCTTGAAAGTGCTCAGAGCACGTCCCCCAGCACCGCGACCAGGACCGGGACCAGGCCGGCCAGCAGGAACGCCGGCAGGAAGCACAGGCCGAGCGGCAGCACGATCAGGACGCCGGCGCGCTGGGCGGCTGCCTCGGCCGCCACCGTGCGGTCGGAGCGCAGGTCGACGGCGAGGCGTTCCAGCGCTCCGGCCAGTGCCCCGCCGCTGGCGCTGGAGCGGATCGCGGCCGCTACCAGCCGTTCCGCGCCGGACACGTCGCTGAGGCAGGACCAGGCCTCGGACGAGCTCGCGCCCAGGCGCAGTGAGCGGGACACGCGTTCCAGCCGGGTTCCGAGCGGGCCGCCCAGCGCGTCTGCCACCGCTGCCGCCGCCCGGTCCACCGGAGCGCCGGCACGCAAGGCCGCGGCCAGCAGATCCGCACCGAGCGGTAGGTCCGCGAGCGCTCGCTGCCGCTCACGCCGCGAGCGGGGAGATTCCCGGCGCCGCAGCGCGCGTTCCGCTCCGAGCGCCGCCAGCAGGCCCATGGGTACGCCCCAAGCGTTCCCAATGAACACCACGACCCCCAGCCCGGCCAGCACTGACAGCAGCATCCGAGAGCGACGGCCGTCGCCGGCGGGCTTCTCGGCCGCAACGCTGACCCGCCGCAGCCGCCGCCCTGCCCCGGGCCTCGGGAGCACCAGCAGCACCCCGGCAAGGAGCACACAGCCCGCCACGACCCCGATCACGGCGGTGGCCCGTCGACGAGTCGCTGGGACCAGCGCAGCCCGCCGGCCTGGAGCAGCACCGCCGCGACCGCACAGCCGGCGCCGATCGGGGTGTGCAGGAGGACATTCAGCGGGTCCGCCCCGATCACGTAACCCAGCACGATCCCGCCCACCGGCAGCACGGCCAGCAGAAACGCCGTCGCCTGGGCACCCGCTGCCTGGGCCGCCGCGCCGGCGACAGCCCGGTCAGCCGCCCGGGCGTCCGCCTCGATCCGGTCGAGCAGATCGGCGGCCGGCGCCCCGGTCTGCTCGGCGAGCCGCCACACCGCCGCGACAAGTTCCCGAACCCGCCCACCACCATCAACCGGACTGACGGATGCCACAGCGGCTGGTGGGAGGCCGGCTCGCAGGTCGGCTACCAGGGCGCACAGGCCGTCGAGTTCGGCTGCCCGGGCGGTGGCCGACTGCTTGCGGCGGGCGCGGCGCAGCCATTCGTCGGCGGCCAGCACGGCGTAGACAGCCGCTATCAGAGCGCCGACCGGGCCGCCGAAGAGCAGGCCCGCCGCTGCTGCCAGCGCTGCCGCGATCAGCGCCACCTTCCAGGGTGGTCCGGTGACGAGGCGGGCGGCGGTCTCGCGTACCCGGGGAAGGGTTGGAGCGCGACGGCGCCCTGCGAGCCTGACCCGCGCGGCGGGTCGCGGACCCACGACCACGGCGGCTGCGGCGAGCAGAAGTGCGGCTGCCAGCATTCCGCTCATCCGGACCGGCCCTGGAGAACGGGTGGGACCCGGACGCCGCGTTCGGTGAGCAGCCGGGCCAGGACGGCGGCTCCGGGGGCGAGCGTGCCCGTCCAGGCCGGTAGGACCGAGATCAGGCGGGACTCCCCCGACGGCACGAGCACGCTGATCGATTCCAGGACCCGGCCGCGGGCGGTGCGCCGCACCTGAAGGATCACCTGGAGCGCCGCCAGCACCTGCGCGTGCAACGCGGCCCGGGGCAGGCCGCTCAGCATGCCGAGCGCCTCCAGCCTGGCCGGGACATCGCCGGGCGCGTTGGCGTGCAGCGTGCCGGCGCCGCCGTCGTGGCCGGTGTTCAGCGCGGCCAGCAGGTCGGCGACCTCGGCACCCCGGCACTCGCCGATCACCAGACGGTCCGGGCGCATTCGCAGCGCCTGGCGTACCAGGTCGGTGAGGCCGACCGCGCCGGCGCCCTCGACGTTGGCGGTGCGTGCCTGTAGCGCGACCACGTGCGGGTGCACCGGGCGCAGCTCGGCAGCGTCCTCGACCAGGACGATCCGTTCGGACGGCGGTACCAGGCCCAGCAGCGTCGCGAGCAGGGTGGTCTTGCCGCTGCCGGTGCCGCCGGTCACCAGGTACGCCAGACGCGCCTCGACCACCGCCTCCAGCACCGGCGCGGCGGCCGCCGGGACCGTGCCGTGCCGGACCAGGTCGGCGAGGGTGAACGGACGCTGCCGGAAGGTGCGCAGCGACAGGTACGGCCCACCGACCGCGACCGGCGGGAGCACCGCGTGCAGGCGGGTGCCGTCCGGGAGGCGGGCGTCCGCGTACGGCTGGCCGTCGTCGAGTCTGCGGCCGCACGCGGCGACGAGGCGCTGGGCGAGACGGCGTACCTCGTCGGGGCCGCTCAGCCGGATGGCGGCGCGTTGCAGGCCGGCGCCCCGGTCGACCCAGACCTGCGCCTCGTTCACCAGGACGTCGGTGACCTCGGGGTCGGCGAGCAGGGGCGCCAGCGGGCCGGCGCCGAGCAGCTCGTCCCGGACCTGGTCGGCGAGGCGCAGCACGGCGGTGTCGCCGAGGACACCGTTCTCCCTGCGTACGGCGTTGACCACGGCTGCCGGGGTGGCTTCGACGCCGTCGTAGGCGAATTGCCGTCGAACCCGGGTGCTCAGGATGCTCATGCGGGCGACGCCGTGCTGGTACGCGTACCCATGAGGTCTTCGACAAGCCGGCGGCAGAGGTCGGAGAGTGGGCCCTTCCCATCCGCGCATGGCGCGGTGCCGTTCTCGACCGCCTGGCACATGGCGGGTTCGGGGCGCAGCGTGCCGGCCAGAGGCAGGCCCAGGGCGGTGGCGACCTCCCGGGCGCGCAACTTGCCCGGCGCCGGGCCACGCACCACCACCGCGACGTCCTCGCAGTGCATCCGGATCGTGGCCGCGGTACGCGCGGCCGAAGCAGCAGCCCGCAGCTCCGCCGGCACGACCAGCAACGTCCGGTCGGCGGCCTGCAACGCCAGTACCGCGGCGTCGTCGAGTTGCCGGGGCAGGTCGGCCACGATCACGTCGCGGCCACGCCGAGCCGCGTCCAGCGTCGCCGCCATCGCCTCGGCCGGTACACCCGGCAGTTGCTCCCGGTCGAACGAGAGCAGCACCAGGTCACCGCGCCGGGGCAGCGCGCCGAGCAGGGCCGGCGGATCGACCCGCCCGTCGGCGCCGCTGAGACCGGGCCAGCGCAGACCGGTCATGTCCTCCCAGCCGAGCAGCAGGTCGAGCCCGCCACCGAGCGGGTCGGCGTCGACGAGCAGGGTCCGATGCCCGAACCGCACCGCCGTGGTCGCCAGCCCGGCCGCCAGGATGCTCGCGCCGGCGCCGCCTCGCCCGCCGATCACCGCGATGGTGCGCGACGCGAGCCCCGGCTCCGGCCGCTCGCTGAACTGCTCCACCACCCAGGTCTCGGCCGTGGGCAGCACCGCGACGTGCTCGGCGCCGAGCGGTTCGGCGTTCTGCCAGGTGGTGGCGTCCACGGCGGAATGCCGGCCGACCACGATCACCTTCCGGCGGCGCGGCAGCCGGGCGCGTATGCACGCGGCCACCTGATCGGAGCCGATCACGACGAGGGAGGCGCCGGGATATCGGGCGCGGGCGGCGGCCGGATCGGGTGCGACGTCGACGTCGGTGCCACCGGCGGCGGCGAGCCGGAGCAGGTCGTCGAGCAACTCGTGGTCGGCGGTCACGACCAGGGGACGGCGAGGGCCAGGCATGGCGAGCCTCCAGCTTCGACGGTGGCGTTCGGGCGACCACCGTCGCGGGCCGGGTCCGGGCCGGACAACCGGCCGCGTCCCGCCTGTGGATAACTTCGGATCCTGTGGATAACCCCGGTCGTCTCTGGGCGATCTGGTACGCGTACCCGCCCAGGGTGTGAACCTGAGCGGGTTGGGTATCTTTGGTGCCGACTCGGACCGATGGAGCTGGCATGGACAACTCGATCCGGACCACGCTCGCCGATGACGGGGCTGTCACCGTCACCGTGCTGGGAGAGATCGACTTCTCCAGCGCCGACGACGTGGCCCAGGGGATTCGCGACGCTCTCGTCGACTGGTCGCCGTCCGCGGTGCGGGTGGACCTGGCCCAGGCGACGTTCGTCGACTCGACCGGCCTCGGCGCCCTGATCGAGGGTTACCGGGACGCCACCGATCGAGGGATCTCGTTCGCCGTGGTCAACCCGACCGACAACTTCCGCCGGGTCCTGAGCGTGACCGGCCTCTCCGACTTCTTCGGCCTGATCGACGCGGACGCGACCGCCACCTCGGCGGAAATCCCTGAGCGCAGCCAGGCAAAGGGCGCCTAGCAGCGGAAAGGGAACGACCCCCGTCGGGGGAGACGGGGGCCGTCCTTGGATTCGGCTCCGGGGGGGTCGAGCCGAATCAACTCGGTGATCGCGGGGGGCGCAACCACCGAGGGCCAGCGGAACCGCTCACTGGACGCGTCCGTAACAACACGCTTCACAGTGGCGAACACAAGTCTGCCTCAGACTCAGCCGATCCGTCGAGTACCGAATGTGACCCGATGCGACGCTCCCTGCCCGTCTGACCGTTTTCACAGCGCGTCACCGAGGGATGCCGGATCAACCGGTGCGGGCGCGGTACGACTACAATTTCGGCCCGTGGGCCCGAGCGCCGCCTTTTTCGACCTCGACAAGACCGTCATCGCCAAGTCCAGCGCATTGGCCTTCGGACGGCCTTTCTATCGTGACGGCCTGATCAGCCGCCGTGACGTCGTCAAGTCCGGTTACGCGCAGCTGATGTTCCGCCTCGGTGGTGGCACCGACGAGCAGGCCATGGCACGCACACGCGACTACATGGCGGCCCTGAGCAAGGGCTGGCGTGTCGAGCAGGTGCAGCAGATCGTCGCCGAGACCTTGAACGACCTCATCAATCCGTACGTCTACGCCGAGGCCGCCGTGCTGATCGCCGAGCACCAGGCGGCCGGTCGTGACGTGGTCCTGGTCTCCGCCTCCGGTGACGAGATGGTCCGCCCGATCGGCGCGCTGCTCGGCATCACCGACATCATCGCGACCCGGATGTCGATCGTCGACGGGCTCTACAGCGGCGAGGTCGAGTTCTACTCGGCCGGGCCCAACAAGGTGGTCGGCGTCAAGGAGCTCGCCGAGTCCCGTGGTTACGACCTGGCCGAGTGTTTCGCGTACTCGGACTCCAGCAGCGACCTGCCGTTGCTCGAGGCGGTGGGCCATCCGAGCGCCGTCAATCCGGACCGGGCTCTGCGCCGGGTCGCCACCGAGCGGACCTGGCCGATCCTGGAGTTCCGCAACCCCGTGCCGCTGGGCAAACGCCTCCGCGACCGCCCCGCGGTACCGGTTGCCGCAGCCGCTCTCGGCGTCGGTGTCGGGGTCGCGATCGGCTTCGCGATCTATGGGCGCCACCGGCGTACTCGCGCCGCAGTGGCGTAATGACCAGCGCAAATGCGTTTGGTCTGAGTAATCCGGCATACCTGGCGATCATGCGGCAAAGGGCGTAGAAAGAAGTCGCGGTCCCGTGGAAACGGGAACCGTGCACGGCCACCGGGAACCCACGCGCGATCAGCCACGGCAGGCACGTTGCGGCGGGACCTCCGCCCTCGCGAGAGGGTGTCAGGACTGTCGACAACGACCCAGGTGCACGCTTGTTAACCCGGTCCGGACGTGTACAGCCGGCGCCCCTAGCGGGACGCCGGCTCTTAACTGTCCGGGGTTAGACCGACGCCAGGACGCTGTCGCCGATCACCGTGATCTGCTCGCCGCCGACGGTGATCGCCGAGGCATAGTGCCGCAGCCACGACCGCACACCGTCCGGCGTGCCGGTCGCATAGGCGCCGGCCGAGCCCTGATATTCCGGCTCGCGCTCCAGGTGCCCCACCTCGACGCCGACCAGGCCGCGCGGATCGAATCCCCGGCCGATCAGAGTGAGGCGAGCCGCCGCCCGGGCCACGACGCCGGCCGGCCCGGCAAACGGCCGCAGGGTGATCAGCTCGGCGTGCACGATCGCGGCGAGCAGCAGCGGTGGCGTCTCCTCGTTGCCCGCGACCAGCCCGGCGAGCGCGTCGACACGTTCCGCGCCGGAGGTGAGGCGGCCCAGGTCGTGGTCGTGCACGACACCACGGGCGGCGAGCACGTGCAGTTTCGCGAGGACCTGGCGCGGCGCGCGCGGCCAGAGGTCGACGAGACCTCCGAGCGCCCCGGCGACCCGCAGGGAGCCCTGCACGACCGGGTCGGTGACGGTCCCGCCGCGTACCTCTTCGAGGTCGTAGATATTGCCTTCGAGGGCCGCGCTCGCGACGGCGGCGCGCAGGCTCGACTCGGCCGCGACCTGACCGCCGTGGCGGCGCAGTGCGCGGTGCCGCATCGCGGCGTCGACGGTGTCACGGGCTTCCGCGAAGGCGGGCGCGACGTCGGCGAGATCGAGCAACGGAGCTAGTGGATCCACACGCACACGGTAACCGGCGAAACCGGCGGAAACATGGGGTGCACAAATGAGCGTGGAAATGGCAAGATTCGCGCAGAAGCGATCAACGCGTGGCCGGTTGGCGCGCAAACGGCACCGCCGGGCGCGTCCCGCCTCGCAACCCTTCGCCGGACGATCCGGCAGAACTAGTGTGCAACGAAGAGACCCGGCCAAGGCAGAGGAGAGCCGCCCTCATGAGCGAGACCCTGGAGAACTTGTCCTCGGAGACGCGGCAGTTCCCGCCGCCCGCGGAACTCGCGGCGAACGCGAACGTCACGGCTGAGGCCTACGAACAGGCAGGTGCCGACCGCCTCGCCTTCTGGGCCACCCAGGCCGAGCGTCTCGTCTGGGCCAAGAAGTGGGACCAGGTGCTGGACTGGTCCAACCCGCCGTTCGCGAAGTGGTTCGTCGGCGGCGAGCTGAACATCGCGTACAACTGCGTGGACCGGCACGTCGAGGCCGGCAACGGTGACAAGGTCGCCATCCACTGGGAGGGCGAGCCCGGCGACAGCCGCACTGTCACGTACTCGGAGCTGTTGACGTCGGTCTCGCAGGCCGCCAACACGCTGACCGACCTCGGCGTCGTCGCCGGCGACCGCGTGATGATCTACCTGCCGATGATTCCGGAAGCCGCGGTGGCGATGCTCGCCTGCGCCCGGATCGGCGCGACGCACAGCGTCGTCTTCGGTGGCTTCTCGGTGGACGCGCTGGCCACCCGGATCCAGGACGCCGCCGCCAAGGTCGTGATCACCGCTGACGGCGGTTACCGCCGCGGCAAGCCGTCCGCCCTCAAGCCGACAGTGGACGAGGCGGTGGCGCGGACCGAGAGCATCGAGCACGTGCTGGTCGTGCGCCGCACCGGCCAGGACGTCGCCTGGACCGAGAAGGACAAGTGGTGGCACGAGACCGTCGAGCAGGCCGGCACGACGCACGACGCGCAGCCGTTCGACGCCGAGCACCCGCTCTTCATCCTCTACACCTCGGGCACGACCGGTAAGCCGAAGGGCATCCTGCACACCACGGGTGGGTACCTGACGCAGACCTCGTACACCCATCACGCGGTCTTCGACCTCAAGCCCGAGACCGACGTGTACTGGTGCACCGCCGACATCGGCTGGGTCACCGGCCACTCGTACATCGTGTACGGACCGCTCTCCAACGGCGCGACCCAGGTCATGTACGAGGGCACGCCGGACACCCCGGACCGCGGCCGCTTCTGGCAGATCGTCGACAAGTACAAGGTGTCGATCCTCTACACCGCGCCGACGCTGATCCGCACCATGATGAAGTGGGGCGACGACATCCCCGCCAAGTACGACCTGTCGTCGCTGCGGGTCCTCGGCAGCGTGGGTGAGCCGATCAACCCCGAGGCCTGGATGTGGTACCGGGAGCACGTCGGCCGGGAACGCACCCCGATCGTCGACACCTGGTGGCAGACCGAGACCGGCGCGATCATGATCTCCCCGCTGCCCGGCGTCACCGCGACCAAGCCCGGCTCGGCGATGACCGCGCTGCCCGGCATCAGCTCCGACGTGGTCGACGACCAGGCACAGTCCGTTCCGGACGGTGGCGGCGGTTTCCTGGTGCTGCGTGAGCCGTGGCCGTCGATGCTGCGCACGATCTGGGGCGACGACAAGCGGTTCCTGGAGACGTACTGGTCGCGGTTCGGCGCCGGGTCCGGCTCTTCTTCCACAGAGTGGATCTACTTCGCCGGCGACGGCGCCAAGAAGGACGAGGACGGCGCGCTCTGGCTGCTCGGCCGGGTCGACGACGTCATGCTCGTCTCCGGCCACAACATCTCCACCACCGAGGTCGAGTCGGCGCTGGTGTCGCACCCGTCGGTCGCCGAGGCGGCCGTGGTCGGCGCGACCGACCCGACCACCGGCCAGGCGATCGTCGCGTTCACCATCCCGCGCGGCAACGTCGAGACCGAGGGCGAGGCCGGCGAGGCGCTGATCCAGGAGCTTCGTAACCACGTGTCCAAGACGCTCGGCCCGATCGCCAAGCCGCGGCAGATCATGCTCGTCGCCGAACTGCCGAAGACCCGCTCCGGCAAGATCATGCGGCGCCTGCTCCGCGACGTCGCGGAGAAGCGGTCGCTGGGTGACGTCACGACTCTTCAGGACTCGACGGTCATGGATTTGATCTCCTCGGGGATGAACACCGCCAAGTCCGAAGACTGAAACATCGCCGACATCGCAGGGCCGGTTCTCTTACCGGCCCTGCAACGCAAGGTCACGGCCCGGTCACAACGTCATCGACCGTAGTGACTTTCATCCGGATCGATCGCAGGATCACGGGGATTCGCCCGATCAACCCCTCGGGCGCTGTTCCTTCCGGAGGACCCGTACGTGACACAACAAATCACCTGGGGCCGGCGAACCGTCACCTCAGTCCTCGCGTTCGGCGTTGCCGCCGGCGTGACGACGCTGAGCAGCCCTCTTCCCGCCGCGGCGGAACCGGGCACGGGCACGATTCCCGCCGTATCGCAGGAGCCAGCCACTCCCAAGGACTCACCGGCCGACACGCTGGGCTCGCACGACGCCGATCTGCTGGCGGACGCCGAGGCCCAGAAGAAGCCGCGGGTCACCGTGATCATCGCGACCGACAAGGGCAAGACGGGTGACGTAGCGGCCAAGGTGAAGAGCCTCGGCGGCAGCATCAACCGACAGTTCGACCAGGTCGGGTACGTTCTGGCGACCGTGCCGACCGCCAAGGTTCTGAACACCGCGAACCTGGCCGGCGTCTCGGCCATCGACCTCGACGAGACCATCAAGCTGCCCGAGACCGACCTGCCGGCCAGCAAGAACGCTGCCAAGCAGGCCGCGCTCCCGGCCGGTCCGGGTGCCACCACGCCCGCCGACAACCCGTACATGCCCACAGCGGAAACGGGTTCGGTCGACTTCAAGAAGAAGAACGCGAAGTACGACGGCCGTGGCGTGACCATCGGCATCATGGACTCCGGTGTGGACCTCGCGCACCCGGCGCTCCAGAAGACCACCACCGGCGAGCGCAAGATCGTCGACTGGGTGACCGCGACCGACCCGGTGGTCGAGAGTGACGGCACCTGGCGGCGCATGCTCGGCTCGGTCTCCGGTCCGACGTTCGCGTACCTCGGTGTCACCTGGACCGCTCCGGCGGGCACGTACCAGGTCAACCGCTTCATCGAGTCCATCACGGCCGCCTCCGAGCCGGCCGGCGACGTGAACCGGGACGGGGACACCACCGACCAGTTCGGCGTCCTTTACGACCCGGTGAGCCACGACATCCGTGTCGACACCAACCAGAACTTCGACTTCACCGACGACGCCGTGATGCGGCCGTACAAGGAGAAGTACGACGTCGGTTACTTCGGCACCGACAACCCGGCGACCGCGATCGCCGAGCGGATGCCGTTCGTGGTCGAGTACCGCGAGGACGTCTCCCTCGCGCCGTACGGCGACCCGACGCTGCCGGCGACCACCGACTTCGTCAACATCGGCATCGTCGAGGGCATGCACGGTACGCACGTGGCCGGTATCGCCGCGGGCAACGACCTGTTTGGCAACGTCAACCTCGACGGACAGGCCCCGGGCGCGAAGATCGTCTCCGCGCGGTCCTGCTCGTGGGGCGGCGGCTGCACCGCGGCCTCGCTGACCACCGGCATGATCGACCTCGTGGTGAACCGCCACGTCGACGTGATCAACGTGTCGATCGGTGGCCTGCCCGCGCTGAACGACGGCAACAACGCCCGTGCGCGGCTCTACGACACGCTGATCGACACCTACGGCGTGCAGATCGTGATCTCGGCCGGCAACTCCGGTCCGGGCACCAACACGATCGGCGACCCGTCGGTCGCGACCGACGTGATCAGCTCGGCGGCCAGCATCTCCAAGGAGACCTGGCTCGCCAACTACGGCTCGGTGACCCGCCGGGACCTGCAGCTGTTCAACTTCTCGTCGCGTGGCCCGCGTGAGGACGGCGGTTTCAAGCCGAACATCGCGGCGCCCGGCTCGGCGATCTCCACGGTTCCGACCTGGGAGACGCTGGCCGGTCTCGACACCGTCGGCTACACCCTGCCGCCGGGTTACTCGATGCAGAACGGCACCTCGATGTCGGCGCCGCAGACCACCGGTGGCGTGGCTCTGCTGCTCTCTGCCGCGAAGGCGACCGACCTGGGTGTCACCCCGGCCGGCCTGCGCCGTGCGCTCTACACCACCGCGGACCCGATCAAGGGCGAGAAGGTGCACGCGCAGGGCTACGGCCAGATGGACGTTCCGGCCGCCTGGAAGCTCCTCACCAAGGAGTCCGAGACTCGGGACTACACGTCCTCGGCTCCGGTCTGCACGCCGCTCTCCGAGCAGCTGGCGACCCCGAACCAGGGTCTGGGCATCTACAACCGCTGCACGGCTGGTGACGGCGGCTACACGGTCGGCAAGGAGAAGACCGTCACGGTCAAGCTCACCCGTACCAGCGGCCCGAGCAAGTCCGTGAAGCACAACCTGCGCTGGCTGGGCGACACCAAGGTGTTCTCCTCCGCCGGCTCGGTCGACCTGCCGCTGAACAAGACCGTCAGCGTCAAGGTCAAGGTCAAGCCCGCTCAGGGCGCGAGCAGCGCGATCCTCAAGGTCGACGACCCGCGTACGCCGGTCATCGACTTCGAGGTGCTCAACACGGTGCTCACCGGCGTCGAGACGAAGAAGCCGGCGTACGCCGAGACCTTCTCCGGCTCGGTCGACCGCAACTCCAGCAACTCGTACTTCGTGGTTGTGCCGGAAGGCGCCACGGCGCTGCAGGTGAACCTCGCGGGCATCGCCACCGGTTCGCAGACCCGGTGGATCGCGATCAACCCGTGGGGCGTTCCGGTCGAGGCGACCGCGAGCACCGCTTGCTACACCAACTTCTCCGACGCGGCTGCTTGCAAGCCGCAGGAGCGGTCGTACGAGAACCCGATCCCGGGTATCTGGGAGCTCGAAGTCGAGTCCCGTCGTACGTCGCCGGCGCTGAACAACCCGTACAAGCTGACCGCGAAGATCCAGGGCGTCACCGTCGACCCGGCCACCCAGACGCTCGCCAGCGTCAAGGCCGGTGTGGCGTCGCCGCTGACCTGGACGGTCACGAACAACTTCGGCCCGCTCAACCTCACGGCTCAGGGTGGCCCGCTCGGCAGCGGCTTCAAGGCGCGGCCGACGATCGCCGACCACGAGCAGCAGACGTACGAGGTCGCGGTGCCGGCAGGCGTTCAGCGGCTGAGCGTGTCGATCGGCAACACCAGTGACGCTGCCGCCGACCTGGACCTGGTCCTCTACAACGAGGCCGGTGCGGTCGTCGCGCAGCAGGCGGACGGCGACTCGGAGGAGGCCGTCTCGGTCGCCAACCCGGCCGCCGGCACCTACACGGTCCTGGTGGACGGCTACGCGGTGCCGAGTGGCTCCACGGCGTACGACTACCTGGACGTCTACTACAGCCCGGCTCTGGGTGCGATCACCACGCAGAGCACGCCGTTCTCTCTCGCCAACGGCAAGAGCGCGACGGTCACCGGTTCGGTCACCGCTGCCGCGGTCCCGCCGGCGGGTCGTTCGATGTTCGGCGACGTCTCGATCGTGACGGACGAGGGCGCGGTCGTCGGCCGCGGCTCGGTCGTTGTGACGGCCGTCACCGAGTAAGTCGGAGCAGCTCAGCGAAGGCCCGCCGGGGTTGGCCCCGGCGGGCCTTCTCATGTCCGGAACACGGGAAACTCATAGACGTATCTAAATAAGTCACTTAGCTTTGCGGTCGACAGTTGTCGTGGATACGGGGCCACGCCACCTGGCAGACACGCCTGCGCGGAGCCCTGTGTCCCGCGTCCAGGAGGTGGCGTGTCAACACCCATTGACCTAATACCCCTACTACTCGTCACAACGTTCGCCGCGTACGTGTTGCTCAGCGCGCGGCGGCGGCCCAGCGGCCCGGTCCGGGTCGCCCTCACCGTCGGAGCAGGCCTGTGGATGGGTCTGGTCGCCGGTGCGATGTGGATGGTCAGCCAGGCGACCGCGGCGGCAGTGCTGCCGCCCAAGGCCGGCGCGGCGGTGAGCCCATGTGTCACCGGGGCGCCGACGAAGACGTTCAACGTCTCGCTGATCAATCTGCCGATCTTCCTCAACCGGTTCGGGGATGTGGTACCCGAAGGCCGGATGTACATCCTTGACGCGAACATCTCGACGGTCCGGCAGAACTTCAAGTACGCCGCCGACCCGTCCAAGGCGAACGTCAACGATCTGATCGAGCCGCTCACCATCCGCGCCAACAAGGGCGACTGCGTCTCGGTCAGTTTCACCAACCGCCTCAACGAGGCAGCGCCGCAGCTCGACCGGACGGTACGCGACTCGGCGATCTACACCCTGCCCGGCGAGATCAAGAAAGCGGCCGGCGCGTCGACGCTGGGCGCCCGCGAGTTCGCACCCGCACTCACCGCACCGAAGATCGACTTCGACCCGGCGAAGGCGCCGAACGCGTCGATGCACTTCGAAGGTCTCGACTACGACGTCAAGACCGGAGACGGTACGGCCGTCGGCAACAACCCGGACTCCACGGCCGCTCCCGGCGCGTCGATCACGTACCTGCTGCACGCGCAGGCCGAAGGGGAGTTCCAGTTCAAGGACGGCGCGGACTTCACGTCCGTGTCGACCCAGCCAGGCGGCGCTAAGCAGTACATCGGTTCGCACAGCTTCGGTGCGTTCGGCGCGATCGTCGTCGAGGCGGCCGACGCCACCTGGGTCGATTCGCGTACCGGTGGGGCGATCGCGTCCGGCACCCGGGCGATCATCAAGCGGCCCGGCAACAAGGACTTCCGCGAGAACGTGCTCTTCATGCACGACGAGGTGGAGGCCGCACCGGGCATCCTGACGCGGTACTGCCGCACCGGGAACGACGACGATGACGAAGCCGCCGACAACGGCGAGTGCATCCAGCCCACCGCGGCGCAGCTAGCGGTCCTGACCAAGGGCACGCTTCCAGGCCTCGGTGGCGGCGACGCGGACGCGATCCTGCAGTACCACGAGCAGATTCCGATCAAGCTCGAGTGGTTCGCGTTCAACTACCGTTCCGAGCCCACCTTCAACCGGGAGGAGCTCGGCTGTCCCTCGGCCAGCGTGTCCGGCCAGGGTTACGCGGCCAACGAGTGCGTCGGCGAGGAGACCTCGCTGTCGTCCTGGGTGTACGGCGACCCGGGCGGCGGTGACCTGATCTTCCCGAACTACCGGGGTGAGCCGGCCCAGGTCCGCCTCATGCACGCCGCCGAGTACGAGACGCACACCTTCCACTGGCACGTGAACCGGTGGGCGTACGACCCGCTGGACGAGGGCGGGCTGGACGCGATCAGCAGCCCCAACCACATCACCAAGACGACGAACATCCTGGACGTGCAGTCGGTCTCCCCCGGCGCGCACTACGACCTGGTCGTGCAGGGTGGCGCCGGTTCGGCGCACAAGGACAAACAGGCGACGTTCGGCGACATCATCTTCCACTGCCACCTCTACCCACACTTCGCCACAGGCATGTGGGGGCTGAACCGGACCTTCGACAAACTGGAGGACGGCACCCGGACGAACCCGGACGGTACGCCGATCCCGAGGCTGGAGCCGCTCGCCGACTTCGATTACCAGCCGACCGCCGGCACCTCGCTGGACAAGCCGCCGGTCCCGGACACGGCCAAGGTCGGCTTCCCGCACTTCGTGCCCGGCAAGTTCGGGTTCAAGGCGCCGAAACCGCCGCTGGGTGTCTCCAGCCGTACCTCGACCGGCGCTTTCCCTCCCACCGCGAAAGAGCAGGCCGCGGCGGACCCGGGCGCGCAGGTGCCGGGCGGGTTCTTCCAGAACCCATGCCCGACCGGCCGGCCGGTGAAGGAATTCGAGATATCGGCGATCCAGCTCAAGCAGGTCTACAACCCGACGGTCAACTGGACCAATCCACAATCCCGAATATATGTGCTGAATACCGAGCGGGACGCGGTGCTGGCCGGTAAGAAGCCAGAGCCGTTCTCACCGCTGCTCAACGTCGGCGACTGCGTGATCTACAAGCTGACGAACCGGCTACCGCTCGATTACGGCGGGACCACGTTCGACAGGCAGCAGGTGACCAACGAGGTGGGCCTGCACCAGCACATGGTGCAGTTCGACGTGCTCTCCTCGGACGGCGCCGCCAACGGGTGGAATTACGACGAGGGCGCGGACGGGGCGGCGAACGGCAACGGCCAGACCATCACGTACCGCAACTTCGTCCACGAGAACACGTCCACCAACTCGTTCCACGACCACTTCTACGCGAACGTCCACCAGGACGCCGGCCTGTTCGGTGGCGGGACGATCCACGACGCCGGCTGCGTCTTCCGGGACGGGCGGACGAACGAGGAAGTGAAGATCGGCACGATCGTCGCGGTGCACTGCACCGCGACCACCGATTACAACGGCACACAGACCGACGGGTACGACTACCGGAACGTCTCCCTCTTCATCGAGGACCACGTGCCGATGTTCAAACCCGCCGACTCCACCACGACAAACGACGACCAGTTCGTCACCAAGGACGGCGTGCCGATCTACCCGGCGAAGTTCCCGTCCAGCAACGACGACTACGGCGTGATGGGCATCAACTATCGGCTGGAGCCATTCGAGGCACGCCGGGACCGAGATCCGTCCCAAATATTCACGGTCCAGCCGGACAGCGCCCAACTCGATGCCTGGGGCAACCTCCCCTACACACCGACACCAGCGGCGTTCCGCGGTGACCGGATCAAGTGGCGAATATTCCAGCTCTCCCAAGAGGAGTCGCACGGCATCAACATCGACGCCAAGTGGCGACATGAGCCGAAGGACGACGGCTCGAACATCGTCTCCGCCCAGCACATCGGAATCCTCGAGTACTTCGAGATGCAGGTGAAGACGACGTCGGAGGGGTACCACTTCTATCCGATCGACCGGGACGAGTTGTATTACCTAGGCGGCAACGACGACCTGTTCCTCGGGGCGTGGGGACATCTCCGGGTCTTCCGATGTCAGACCTACGGCGCGGCGATATCACCGGGCCCGGACGATCCGCCACCGGCGCCGGAGATTGCCCTGTACCCGCTGCCGGACAACACGGCCAACGCGCTGAACTGCATCAACGAGCAACCGACGACACCGCCCAAGCCGATCACGCAGCCGCCGGGCCAGCCCTGCGGCAGCGCACCGGTCAAGTCGTTCAGCATCGTCGCGATCAACCGGGACATCACCTACAACAAGGCCGGCGACCACGACCCCAACGGCCTGCAGTACGCCCTGGAGTCCGACTGGCTGAACAACACGGTCAAGAACGAGCCCCTGGTCATCCGTGCCAACCAGGGCGACTGTGTCGAGGTCACGCTGAAGAACAAGCTGGACCCGGCCAAGATGAAACCGACCTGCTTCGAAGGGGTCGAACCCGGGCAGCTGGGTTATCGCTACAGCCATCTCAGCTATCCGGACTGCCTGGACCAGCCACCGAAGAACGAGGTCAACGTCCCGGGCTTCCAGCCGCTCAAGGTGAGCAACCGGGTTTCCATCCGGCCGCAGCTGACCACGCATTACAGCTTCTCGTCCGGGGTCAACGTCGGAACGATCAACGGGTACGACCGGACGGCCGGCCCCGGCGAGCAGATCACCTCGCGGTGGTACCTGAACACCGGGCCGGGCATGGCGATGCTGCGTGACATGGCCGACCCGATGCACCACGCCACGCACGGGCTCTACGGCGCACTGATCATCGAACCGACCGGGTCCATGTACCTCAACCCGGCCACCGGTGCCGCTCTGACCAGCGGGACCAGCGCGGTGATCGCCAACCCGAACGTGCCGGACTTCCGGGAGAACATCGTCCTGATGAACAGCGACCTGGCGCTGTTCCGCAAGGACACCAACGGCAACACCGCCGACGACCAGCCGGTCCCGGACAACCTCGACCTGGTCCAGACGCCGAGCGACGAAGCCGACGACGCCGAGGACCAGGGCGAATTCTCGATCAACTACGCCAACGAGCCCTGGTCGCATCGGTACGCGACCGACCAGAACATCACAAACATCTTCAGTTCGTACGTGCACGGGGACCCGTCGACACCGACGTTCCAGGCGTACGGCGGGGACAAGACGGTGTTCTACGTCGGACAGGCGACCGGTGACGCGCGGTCGACGAGCTTCGCGTTGCACGACCATCTGTGGCGGCGGGCGCCGAACGACGCCCAGTCACAGCTGGCGGCGAACCAGGGGCAGTTCAACCCCGGGATCTCGTACCCCATCGTCCTTGATCCTGCGGTGACCGGTGGCGCCGGAGGGCGTCGCGCCGCGGCTGGGGACTACCTCTACAAGTCGAACACCCTCCAGCGGCATCTGAACAGCGGCCAGTGGGGGATCTTCCGGGTGCACGCGACCAAGCAGACCGGCTTGATCGCGCTGCCGGACAGGCCGGTGACGTGATGACCGCGCTGAAGGAGAAGTGGCGGTTGCCGGATAATCTCCGGCACGGCAAGCAGAACCGGCCTCCGGCCAGGATGCGAAAAAAGACGACGCAGCAGCGGTCCCGGCCGTTCCGGCAGGGCCTGATCCTGGGCGTCTGCATCGGGATGACCGGTGCGCTGCTGGTCGGCGTGGTGAGCTTCCTGCTCACCACACCGCGCACGGCCGCTCCGGTGGCCGAGGCGCCGGCGGAGCAGAACCATGGCGCCGCCGCCGATCCGCAGGCCGCCATCTCGATCGTCAGTGAGCACCTGGGCGACCTCCAGGTACGGATCGAGGCGAAGGTCAGCTCACCGACCAGTTACGACCCGATCACCAAGGGTCAGGTGGTGGCATACACCGACATGGTCGCGATGCCGACGGCGCACAAGCAGGGTCCGATCGTGATGGCCGAGATGTCCGGCAGGCCGGGCGTTTACGAGGCCATGACGAACGTGCCGATGGCGGGTGAGTACAACGTCATCGTCGAGGTGAAGATGCCGATGGCGTCCACCGCGAACCAGCGGCTGGAGGTGGGCACGGTAACCGCGAAGTGAGGTGAGTTCCCGGGGAGTCCGCTCCCCGGGAACCCCGGCTCGCCGCGTTCCGTCTCATCCGGGACACACTCGCTCGGGAAGGATGACGGAATGCGCGCGAACGCCACACTCCGGATCGGCATCGCCATGGCAGCAGGGACGGTCGTCGCGGGCTGCGCGACCGGATCGGAATCGCCGGCCGCACCGTCGGCCACCTCTGCGGTGCCGTCACCCTCGGAGGCCGCTCCGGCTCCTTCGGAGCCTGTCCGCGAGCCTGGCGACAACCCTCCGGTGACCGGCTGGGTGAGCGGATCGGTCACCCGCGGTGGTCAAGGTCCGTGCTACGGCTTCACCGCCGACGACGGTACGCGGTACGCGCTGTACAACGCCGACGGAAAAGAGCTGACCCAGGGTGATCGGGTGAAGGTGCAGCTGGAGACCACACTGATCCGGATCTACTGCGGGCCCGGCAACCTGATGGCGATGACCGATGCCGAACCGATCAAGTGAGTCTTGCGGGCTACCGTGACAGCGCCGCATAGTCTGACCACATGGACGAGTCGTTCGTACTGACGGATGGGCCGTGGAGCCATCGCTTCGTCGGCGCCAACGGCACCCGTTTCCACGTCGCTGAGGTCGGCACCGGCCCGCTGGTTCTGTTCCTGCACGGCTTCCCGGAGTACTGGTGGGCCTGGCACGACATCATGGTCAGCGTCGCCGACGCGGGCTTCCGGGCGGCCGCGATCGACCTGCGTGGTTACGGCGCCAGCGACAAACCACCCCGAGGCTACGACGGATACACGATGGCTGCCGACGTCACCGGCCTGATCCGCGCCCTCGGCGAGCGGTCGGCGACCGTGGTCGGCGCCGGGGCGGGCGGCATGGTCGGCTGGGCGGCCGCATCCTTCCACCCGAAACTGGTCAACCGGCTCGTCGTGCTCGGCGCGGCACACCCGTTGCGGCTGCGGGCGGCACTCTTCGCCGATCCGCGCGGGCAGTTCGCGGCGTCCTCGGCCATCGTCCGGTTCCAGGTGCCGAGGTTCGAGCACGTGCTCACCCGGGACGACGCCGCGCTGGTCGGCGAGCTCATGTCCAAATGGAGCAGTCCGAAATTCGCTGACTCGGAGGAGTTCGGCGATTACGCGTACCGATGCCGTAAGGCCATGCAGATCCCGCAGGCGGCGTTCTGCGCCCTGGAGGCATATCGCTGGGTCGCGCGTAGCGCGCTGCGCCTTCAGGGATATCGCTTCGTCAAGCTGATGCAGCGTCCGTCGAACGTGCCGACCCTGCAGCTGCACGGTTCGCTCGACACCGCGGTGCTGCCGCGCACTGCACAGGGCTCAGGGCGCTATGTGACCGCGCCGTACGAGTGGCGTCTCATCCCGGAGACCGGCCATTTCCTGCACCGCGAAGCACCCGACGTGGTCACCGGCGAGATCATCCGCTGGCTGAAGACGCCGACCTGACCCTGCTTCTCAGACTTTGTGTTCGTAGAGGTCGCGGACCTCTGAGGCCGGAGCCCAGCCCTGGTAGACGCCGTAATCGAACTCTTCGAGGCCGAGCCGGCGTGCGACGGGAGCACGGCCGCCCGTGTATTCCAGGCGCAGCCAGCTGTCCGCCTCGGCGAGCACGATAAACGGCTCACCGCGCCAGGTGCAGAGGGTACGCACGTACGCGACCTCGTCGTACTCGTCAGGCTCGATGATCCGGACGTATCGTCCCGGCTTGACCTCGTCGAAGCCCTCCTCGGGACTGGTGGCGTAGATGCGCACCTTGTCCCCGTCGGGCGCCGCGTCGTACTCACGGCCCTGCCAGGTCACCACGTAACCGTCACGCATCACTGCTCACCCACCCGGCGCCACAACGGGGCGTCCGTGTCGAAGATCGCCAGCATCCGCTCGTTGCCGTCCGCGTCGATCTGCCACAGCTGGGCGCCGTGCGGCAGCCGGACACTGTCCACCTTGAACTCGGCGATCACGTCGCGGCCCTCGCCGGGCGCGAACCCGTTGCCCCGGAACGGCGGCCGCTCGATCACCCAGCCGTCCATCGCGCGCAGCGCCTGCTCGTTCTGACCGCCGTACGGAATCCGGTACAGGCTCGGCCGGTACGCCGGCCACCGCAGCACGAACGCCTCTTTGACGTCCTGCTGGAACGGCGAGGCCTCGTAGGTGAGCCCGAGCGCGCCGAACAGCTCAGCCGGGGTGCGCAGGTGCTCGACCTCGGAGGCGCGGTGCACGAAACCGGCAACCCGGTCGTACCCACGGTCCAGGTAGTAGTCGACCTGCGCCGCGGAGATCGTCTTCTGCATGACGGTGGCGGACTGCGCCTCGTCACTGGCCGGCTCCGGTGCGGGAACCGGGCTGAAGGTCTCCTCGGCGGTCGGGCCGTCGACCGGCTCCGCTCCGAGACCGGCCTCGGTGGCCCAGTTCGCCAGCGCGATGATCTGCGCGCCCGGATATTTCGCCCCGACCGGAGTGCCCGGGTTGACCGCGAACGACCAGGCCTGGTCGGGCCAGTTGCGGATCAGGTCGTAGAACCGGACGCCGACCGTCCGGGTCGGCTCGCCGAAGTGATCGGAGAGCCGGTCCCGGCTGGTGAAGACGATCAGGAACCGCTCGCCGTCGACCTCTTCCGGCAGGAACGCGAAGCCCGACTCACCCGGCGAACTACCCGGGCGGGAGTGACTCGCGACCGGCACCAGCACGTTCGCCAGCAGCAGCGTGGAGAGGAAGACGTCGGTGTTACCGGCGTCGGCGGCGTCCTGAAGGTCGCGCTCGACGTCGTTGGCAGGCAGGAACTCGACGGCGTCGACGCTGTCCGCGGGCGACTGACCACCGGTTGCCGAACCGGCCACACCGAGACCGGAGGCGGCCGGGTTGTTGTTCCCGTAATTCGCCTGTGCCACCGGGATGACCTGGGTCTGGTACGCGTTCCCGTAACCGGGCGCGGCGTATGCCGAAGCCGGGCTGCCCTGCGGCGGCATGCCCGGGATCTGCGGCGCCGGCGGGGCGGCGTAGGCAGCGGGAGGAGCCGGAACAGCCGGAACCGCGTAAGCACCGGGCACAGCAGGCGATCCCGGAGCCGCGTAGGCGTCAGGAGCCGCTGCAGGCTGCGCGTAGGCGTTAGGAGCCGCTGCCGGCTGCGCGTAGGCATTAGGAGCCGCGTAAGCCTGAGGAGCTGCGGAAGCGGCCGGGGCCTGGGGCGCCGCGTAGGCCGCCGGGACTGCCGGAGCGGCTGGGCTGCCCGGTGCTGCCGGGCCATATCCGGCAGCGAGCCCCGGACGGGCGGCCGGGGGTCCCGGGATTACCGGCGGCGCGAGGCCGGGAGCACCGGCGGGCGCTCCGGCCGGAAGCGTCTGGATCGACGGCGGCGGCCCGGACGGACCGAAGCGGTCGGCACCGGGCTGAGCCTGCTCAGCGGCCGGCTGGCGGTTACCGAGCGCCTGTGCGGCGGCCGCCATCGAGGCGGGGCGCTCCGACGGCGGGGTGACCTGACGGCGAGGCAGACCGTTTCCGGGTCCATCCGAAGCCGGCAGAGCCGAGGCCGGAAGACCCGAAGCAGGCAGACCCGAAGCCGGTAGACCTGAGGCCGGCAGAGCCGAGACAGGCTGCGCCGGATCCGACTGACCGGAACCGGCGACGCCCTGAGCGGCCGCGGCCAGCGGAGATGCCGGTCCCTGCGGGAACGACGGCGCCTGAGCCGGAGCGGCCGGCGCTGCCGGTGCGGATGCCGCCGGTGTAGACCCCGACTTGGAGAAGCCCGGGAAGCTGGTGAACGCGGCAGCGCTGCTGCCGGCCTGTCCGGTCCCCGCCGACTGTCCGGGCTGACGACGCGGCAGAGCGGCACCGGCCCCCGAAAGCCCGCCACCGGAAGAAAGCCCGCCGCCGGAAGCCGGAGCGGCCGAGACCGGAGCGGCAGGCGCCGGCGGTGCGGACTGAGGAGTAGCAGGCGCGGGCCGTGCGAACGGCGAGGCAGGCGGCGCGGACGCAGGAGCAGCGGACGCGGGGCCAGCCGGAGCGGGTCCAGCCGGAGCGGGTCCAGCCGGAGCGGGTCCAGCCGGAGCGGGTCCAGCCGGAGCGGGTCCAGCCGGAGCGGGGCCGGCCGGAGCGGGGCCGGCCGGAGCCCCTGGCGGGCGCTGGCCCGACCAGTTCGGCGCGAACTCCGTCTCGGCCGGGTCGTACGGCGCGACGTGCTCCGGAACCGGCGGCGTGTTGGCCATCGGCTGCCGGACCGGCAGCGGAGCGCCCAGGTCCTGCAGCGGGCCGCGCGGGTCCTGCTCCGGGCTGAACTGGCCGGACGGCTTGTCCCAGCCCGGCGTCGCCAGACCGGCACCCGGCGTCGGCCCACCGATGGCCGGACCGGCCGGACGAGCGGGCAACGGCGGAGCCGCAGGCGGCTGATAAGCGGCAGGCGCGCCGGCCGGAGCCGGAGTCGCCCGCGGGGCAGCCGACGCGGGAGCACCAAACGGGGAAGCACTCGGGGCGGCCGCCGGGACAGCCGGAGCTTGATAGGCCGCCGGCGCCGGGACAGCCGGAGCCTGATAGGCCGCCGGCGCCGGAACAGCCGGAGCCTGATAGGCCGCCGGCGGCTGATAGGCAGCCGGGGTCCCGCCAGGAGCAGCCGTGCCAGGCGTCCGCACAGGCAGGCCCGCAGGCGTCGAAGCCGGCGCCTCGGGAGCACGAACCGGCAAACCACCAGGCCCAGCCGGAGCAGCACCAACCGGCGCCTCCGCGCCACGGACCGGCAGGCCACCAGGTGTGGAAGCGGGCGCGGCCGACGGGCGGACCGGCAGGCCACCAGGCCCGGCCGGAGCAGCGCCAACCGGCGGAACAGCGGGAGCGAGTGCCCCGGCAGCCGCGGGAACGGCAACCGGCGAAGAGTCATGAGTAGGCCCGCCGACGGCCTCGGAGCTCCGGTTGGCAGCGAGCGCCGCCGCACCGATCTCCTGGATCTTCGACGCGGAGCCCTGCACCTCGCGACCCGGGCCACGGGTCGGCAGCCGCAGGTCGCCACGGGCGAGCTGGGCCACGAACCAGGCCGGAAGGTATCCCTCGACGGGCAGGCCGGGGTTGACGGCGAGCCACCACTCGAGGTTGGGCCAGGTGTTGGCCAACTCCGCATAAGGCACGCGTCGTGCCGAACCGGTGTAGTCGGCGAGGCACGACTTCAGTGCGGCCTGAGAGGTGAAGGCGAGCACATGCGTACGCCCACCGGTGCTCCACGTCCCCCAGCCCAGTGGTGCCAGACCCGCTAACGCGTCGGCAGAAACTGGTAACAGAAGGTCGACACCGGAGAGAATGCGGAAGTAGGACTCCTGGTCATCGGTGCGCAACGCATCGCGCATCGCGACCTCGGCGTCCGTAGCCGGTTCCCACTCGGACACGTCCACCCTCTCCCTACACTGCGAAGCGCCACGCCGCGAACGAGCCAACTCAACGCGTATAACCTACAAGGTCAGGCCGCAATCACAATGGGCGGCGGCATGCTGACTACCGAGTCGTTTTCGCAGTGTTCCCGGCACGAGATCCAGCGGACCCCGCGAACCACTATTGATCGCCGGGCGCGATCATCCAACCACCGATGGTAGTTGCGCAAGTCGCCGCCGCCAGTACGCGAACGGGCGATGCCAAATCGCCGCCTGGCGCGGTCACCCGAACCGCTGGGTAGCCACCCGTTCGGTCTCCGCATAATCGGCCGCCGACTCGTCCAGAGCAACCCTGATCTGCCGCAGGATCGTCTGGAGATCCTCGGAGGCGGCACGCCAGGTGGCCTGGCGTTGCTCGTACGCCTCCCGGGCCGTGCCGGACCAGGTCGCCACGAGTGGGCCGGCGTCGCGCTCCAGCTGGTCGAGCTGAGCGCGCAGGGCGAGCAGCGCCTTGTCGATGTCCGCGCCGGCCTGCCGCAACGCTACGAAGCTGACCCGGAGAAGACCGTCATTCATCGATTTCCCCCGGCAATCAGAGCGGGAGCTCGATCGAGCCACCGGACCGGGCCATCCGGGCTGCCGCGCCCGCGTCGGCGGCCTGATATCCGCCGCCCGCCGATCGGATCGCCTCGGCGGTTTCGGCGAGTGCTCCGCCGAGTCGCCGCAGATCGGCCGCGTACTGAGACCTGGCCCGCTCGAACGCCTCCGCACCGAGCCCGCGCCAGGCGCCCTGCAACACCGACAACTCGGACATCAAGCCTCGCAACGTGCCTTGCAGCGCATCGTTCACTTGATCGAACTTCGCCGCGGTGCGAGTCATCACCGCCAATTCGGCCTGCGTTTCGGTCATTTCCGGATCCGCCCCTCGACCCTCGCCGGAACATCTGTTGTGGACTGTCGCACGCCATCGACACAGATCACTAGACGTGCGATTTCGCAGCCGACGTTAGCCGGATTCAGGTCATCAGGACGGCGCGATTCGCAGCCTGTGGACAACCGGGCCAACCGCCTGTGGACAACCTCGTCCGCCCGCTGCCCGAGCCCTACCATGAGCCGGTGACCGGGCAGCTTTCCGTCCGGAGTGGACGGCTTTCGCGCGTACCCATGAATCAGCTGGTGGCAACGCAGGCCGCCGCCGTACTGATGCTTCTCGGCGCCGCAGGCGGCGGCCTCGCGGTGACTTGCGCCGCGTGCGCCGCCGCCGGCTTGCTGACGATCACTTGGGTACGCGTCCGCGGCCGCTGGGTGTTCGAATGGCTCGGCCTCGTGGCGCGATTCGCCGCGCGCCGCCACATCCGGGCGCTCGGCGATCCGCCCGCGATCCTGGCCCTGGTCGCGCCGCGGACCCGGCTGGCGACGACGAGGCTGTCCGGCGCGCCGGCCGCCGTCCTGATCGACGATCTCGGCCTGACCACGCTCGTCGAGCTGCCCACGCTGCCGCGCTTCGACTCACTGGATCTTGATCCGGCGATCCGGCTCCAGCTGGTGCTGACCGGCGTTCCGGCGACGACCGCCCGCGCCGGCCCGGCCGCGATCTCCTATCGGTCGCTGAGCCGCGGTGATCCGCTGGCACGATTCCGGATGATTCTGGCGATCCGGGCGCTGCGCCAGGGCACCGAGTCGGACGAGGATCTGCGTCGCGCCCTGACGGCCGCGATCCGCAAACTGCGGCGCGAGCTGGGAACTTCGGCCGCCGGGCCGTTGACCGAGACAGCGTTGGTACGCGTGATCGCCGAGCTGGCACATGCCGAGGCGGGCGCCGGCCTGCACGAAACATGGACCGGCCTGGCGGTCGGCGGTCTGGCTCAGGTGACGTTTCGATGCACGCCCGAGCCCGGAGCAGGGATCTCCGCGCGGCTGATCTCCCGGCTGCTGCACCTGCCCGCGACCGCAACAACGGTGGCCCTGACCTTCGACCCACCATCTCTGCTGGTCCGGGTCGCTGCTCCCACGCTGGATACGGCCATCCAAGATCTCGGCCGGCTGCTGGCGAGCGAGCGGATGACCGCTCAACACCACGACGGCGAGCAGCTGGCCGGCCTGGCAGCGACACTCCCCCTGGCGACCGCTTCCCATCAAAGCGGACCGTCGTCGCACGGCTTGGCTCTGCCCGTGATCAACCACGGGCTGATGCTCGGACGCAGCCGTCAGGGCCGCCCGGTGCTGATCCGTCCGTTCCGCCCCGAGCCGACCCGGATGGTCCTGGTCGGCACGACCCGGTGCGCGCAGCTGATCGCCTTCCGCGCGCTGGCCGTCGGCGCCCGCGTCCTGGTCAGCACGGACCGGCCGGCGGCCTGGGCACCCCTGCTGCACGGCCTGGACGGCGACGAGTCGCTGAGGCTGCTTTCCTCCACATCCGGCGAGCCACCGGCCGGCTCGCCACTGCGGCCCGTTCTCCTCGTTCAGGACAGCGGCGCCCCGGGCATCGGCGTGACGCTTCCGTGGGTGACCACACTGACCGTTCTCGAACAGGTGGACGCCGGTCTCGCCGCCTCCGCCGACCTGTTGCTGCTTCAGCCGCTCACCCCGGACGAGGCCGCGTCGCTCGGGCCCGCCCTCGCTCTCGGCGAGACCGCCGGACTGCTGACCCGGATGAGTCCCGGCACGGTCGCCGTCGTCACGACGCAGGCGGTCCGCTGGGCGGCGCTCACCCCGACATCCGTCGAGAAAGTCCTGATCGGGCAGCCCGCACGCATCCTCGCCCTACAGCGAAATAAGCGACAAATCTCGATCTGAGCGGGTTCTCCGGTCGCACCTGGATGAAGATCGCGGGGTGTCGCTCCCACCGCTGGCCCGCGCGTGGCACGATCCCCTGCCATGGGCATCCTCATCCGGCTGTTGATCACGGCCGTCTCACTGTGGATCGCGACCCTGGTGATCGACGGAATCGACCTCACCTCCGAAACGGCGGCCGGCAAGGCCGGCACGCTGATCGCCGTCGCGGTGATTTTCGGTGTGGTCAACGCGATCCTGCGGCCGATCATCAAGGTTCTCGGCTGCGGCCTCTACGTTCTCACGCTCGGCCTGGTCGCGCTCGTCGTGAACGGCCTGCTGTTCCTGCTCACCAGCTGGATCGCCGGTGAGCTCGACCTCGGCTTCCACGTCGACAGCTTCTGGCCGGCCGCGCTTCTCGGCGCGCTGCTGGTCGGTGTCGTGAGCTGGGTGCTGAACATGCTGGTTCCGGACGGCGACAACTGACAGCGATTCAGGAGGGCACCCTGCCGGTGCCCTCCTGATCAACAGGCCAGGCACCGTGAATTGGCCTGGTGTCCGGAGTCACAACAGCAAGGACCGCTCCCCATCCCGCGCCTTACGGTGAGGGCATGAGCGAAGAGCGGCGCGGTTATCTGTACGGCCTGACGGCGTACACGCTCTGGGGCTTCTTCCCCATCTACTTCAAGCTGCTGCAGCCCTCGCCGGCCTTGGAGATCCTCGCGCACCGGATCGTCTGGTCCGTGCTGTTCGTGGCGCTGGTGCTCACCGTGGCCCGCAACTGGTCGTTCCTCGGCCGGCTCCTGCGCACCCCGCGCCTGCTCGGCGGCATCACCCTGGCCGCGATCCTGATCGGCATCAACTGGGGCACGTACATCGCGGCGGTGAACTCGTCACGGGTGGTCGAGACAGCACTGGGTTACTTCATCACTCCGCTGGTCAGCGTCCTGCTCGGCGTCACCGTGCTGCGCGAACGGGTCAGAGCCTGGCAGTGGGTCGCGGTCGGGATCGGCGCACTGGCGGTCGTGATCCTCACCCTCGACTACGGGCACCTGCCGTACGTCGCGCTGACCCTGGCCGCCTCGTTCGGCTGCTACGGCCTGATCAAGAAGCGGATGTCGCTGCCGCCGGCCGAGGGGCTGTTCGTCGAGTCGGGTGTGCTGGCTCTGCCCGCTCTCGCGTACCTGACCTGGTTGAACCTGTCCGGTGGCGCCGAGTTCGGGCACGTGTCGGCGACGCACACCGCCCTGATGCTGGTCTCCGGCATCGCCACCGCGATCCCGCTGCTGCTCTTCGCCGGCGCCGCGAACCGGGTGCCGCTCGTCGGCCTCGGCATCCTGCAGTACGTGGCGCCGATCCTTCAGCTGGCCTGCGGTGTGCTGATCTACCACGAGCCGATGCCGGCGGCCCGACTTGCCGGGTTCGGTCTGGTCTGGCTCGCGCTGGTGGTCTTCACCTTCGACGGCATCCGGCACACCCGGGCCGCGGCGCGGGAACGTGCGGCGGCCGCCGCGACGGCCGCCACCGCCGGCGGGTCGGCCGCCGCCGCCCTGCCCTCCCGCTGACCTCTGCGGGAGGTGTCTCAGTCGAACCCGGGAAGGTCGTACGCGAGCATCGCCTTCCCGTCGAACCGCACGATCTCCAGCTTGGAGAGGCTGCCCTCGCCGAAGTGGGTCGCGCCGGGCATCCGGAAATCCGTGCCGGGCTGCGCCAGCCACGACCCGAGCTGTTCCTTCTGCTCATCCGGCCCGTACGCGATCAGCCGGAACGTGTACGCCTGATCCGCCGACTCGCTGTACGAACACTGCATCTCGACCTTGGTGCCGCCCGGGGTGCTGCTCAGCCGGACCGTGGCGGTGATCGGGGAGACACCGCCGACCGGTGTCATCGCGAGCGCCGGTCCGGGCGGCTGTGTCGTCGGAGTCTCCTGATTCAGGCCCCAGGCGACCACGCCGCCACCGATCAGCAGGACCAGGACGGCCGCCACCGCGGTGCTGAGAACACGGATCGAGAGAGTCCGGGCGCGCGAGCGCCGGGATGCCGGTGCTGGCCGGCGGCGCTGAACCGGCGCGCCGAGAGTGGGATCGAGCAGCTTCGCGAACTCGTCGGCGTCAAGGCGATCAAGCATGTCCGGTACGCGGGAAAGATCCGCGACCGCTTCCCGGCAGAACGAACAGGAAGCCAGATGGCTCTCGTAAGCGGCCCGTTCCCCCGGCGACAGCGCGCCGAGGACATAGGCGGCGTCATCGTGCCCGTCCTCGCATCGCATGCGTACCGCCTCCAGCCCGGCTCGACCGTCCCGGTCTCTGGTACGCGGTGAAAGGCACGAAGGTTCAACGAATCCTTAGCGCCCCCGGTCAGGCCGTGGCGGCCCGAACGCGGAGAGCCACCACCCATTCAGGCGGTTGCGGACTCGCCGCCGGAGAGCGCCTCGGCCACATTTCGGGCGGCCGCGGTGAGTTTCGCCCGGACCACCCGCGCCGAGGTCAGCATCTCGGCAGCCGGCATCGAGCACGCCAGGACAAGGCGGCGTTCCATGTCTCGATCCGCGACGACGACCACCGCCGCGGAGGCCAGCCCTTGCCGGAACTGTCCCATTTCGATCTGCATGCCCCGCCGCTCGCCGGCGGCCAGGTCGGCCTCGAGGGCTTCCGGGGTGGTCAGTGTGGTGGGGGTGAATCCGCGCATGCCGTAATCCCGCAGGTATCGCGACCGCTGGTCCGGGGTGAGCGTGGCGAGCAGCGCCTTGCCGAGCGCGGTGGCATGACCGCCCTCGTCGAAGCCGGGCGCGACGTCGTCCAGAAACGGTGAGCGGGCACCCTCGGCGGAAGCGGTCACCGCTATCCGGCCGCCGACAAAGCGGCCGAGGTAGTGGCTGTAACCGGTGTCCAGGGCGGCACGCCGCAGCGCCTCGCCGACAGCCGGCGGGCCGCGGAACGCGGACACCAGCTCACGGTATCGATCGGCTATCTCCAGCCCGACGATGTACGTGCCGTCCTCACGCCGGATCACGTATCCCTCGTAGGCCAGCGTTCGCACCAGGTGATAGGTCGTCGCGACGGTCAGCTCGCATCGTCGAGCGATCTGCTTGACGGTGAGTCCACGCGGCGCCCGCCCGACCGATTCCAGGACGCGCAATGCGCGCGACACGCTCCGGATGAGATCTGACGGCTCCGCTAGAGGGTCACGCACAGCTACCTCCGAGGCCCAGGGACTTACACCATATGAAGAATCGTTCGTCGACGGAATGCCAAACCCATGTGGATCACGATCGATTTGCACAGCGGGTGTGATCAATAGGACTGTGCGCAGCCGGAGACGCCGATCCTGGCTTAGTCTGCGACGGGTGCGAGAGGCGAAGATCAACCCGAATGGAACCGGTTTCTCCAGCATGAACGCGGGATGGGTCACGGCCGGGGCGCTTACCACGACCATCGCTGTTTCGATACCCGTCTTCCTGGTCGGAGGTCTCGCCGTTCAGGTCGGCGAGGAACTTGATTTCTCCCCGGCCGGCCTCGGTCTCGCCGTATCCGCCTACTTCGGAGTGAGCGCGCTCGCTTCGGTGCCGGCCGGAACCCTCGTCGAGCGTTACGGAGCGACTCGGATCGCCCGGACCGGCATCGTCCTCGCCGCCGTCTCCCTGATCGCGGTAGCGGCCTTCGCGCGGTCACTGTGGACGCTCGTGGCGATCCTCGCCCTCGGCGCCGCCGCCAATGCCATGGGACAGCTGGCGAGCAACACCAGCCTGTCCCGGCACGTTCCGGCCCGGCGGCAAGGGCTGACCTTCGGCATCAAGCAGGCCGCCATCCCGATCAGCACGCTGCTGGCCGGCGCGGCCGTACCGGTGGTGGCCCTGACCGTCGGATGGCGCTGGGCGTTCGTCCTGGCCGGTCTGGCCGCGGCGGCGGCCATTCCGCTGGTGCCCCGGGACTCAGGCCATCGCCGCCGGGCCGCCGAGACCGGACAGGCCACCACGGCTCTTGTCGTCATCGGCCTGGCCGCGACCCTGGCGGCCGGATCAGCGAACGCGCTCGGCACCTTCGTGGTCGCCTCCGCGGTGGACCGTGGCATCGCGCCCGGACCGGCCGGCCTGGCGCTGACACTTGGCGGCGCGATCTGCGCGATAGCCCGGATCACCGGCGGCTGGCAGGCCGACCGGCGCCCGGACCGGCAGGTCGGCACGATCGCGGCCCTGCTCGCCGCCGGAGCCGTTGGACTGGCCCTGCTGGCGACACCCGGGCCGGTGGCGATGGTGGCCGGGATCGTGCTCGGCTTCGGGTTCGGCTGGGCGTGGCCGGGTCTGATGAACTTCGCCGTGGTCCGGCTGCACCCACAAGCGCCGGCAGCGGCCACGTCGATCACGCAGACCGGTGTCTACGCCGGTGGTTGTGTGGGGCCGCTCGGTCTGGGTGCCGTCGCTGGTTACGCCGGTTATCCGGCCATGTGGACGGCCGGGGCGGTCGCGATGCTCAGTGCGGCCGGGCTCATGCTGCTCGGAAGCCGGTTGTTGCGGCGGCACGCGAGCGCTTAGTGCGTACCCAAGAATGGTTGAGCGTGAGCGAATCGCTCGGCTGGACCGGCGATCAGTTGGTGCGGTCGGCGATGAAGTCGCAGAGGGCTTCGAGGGTCCGCTTGGCCTCGCCGGTCGGGAGCGGGGCGAGGCTCGCGCGGGCGTCCTCGGTGTAGGTGCGGACCGTCTCGCGCGCCTGCTTCATCGCCGCCGACTCGCGCAGCAGCGTGAGCGCCTCGGCGTGCAGGGCGTCGTCGGTGATCGGGCCGGCCGAGAGCAGCTCTCGCAGCCGGACCGCCGACGCGTCGGTGTCGTCGCCGGCCAGCGCGTAGAGCACCGGCAGCGTCGGCACACCCTCACGCAGGTCGGTGCCGGGCGTCTTGCCCGACTGGACCGACTCGGAGGCGATGTCCAGAAGGTCGTCGGAGAGCTGGAAAGCGATGCCGATGATCTCGCCGTATTGCGCGAGCGCCTCGACGTGCCCCGGCTCGGCGCCGGAGAAGAGCCCGCCGAACCGCGCCGCGGTGGCGATCAGCGAAGCCGTCTTCTCCTTGATCACGTCAAGGTAGTGCTCGATCGGGTCGGTGCCGCGCGGGCCGACCGTCTCGGCGATCTGGCCGTGCACCAGGCGGGCGAACGTCTGCGCCTGAAGGTGCACCGCCTCCGTCCCGAGCTGGGCGGCCAGGTCAGCGGCCTGCGCGAAGAGGTAGTCACCGACCAGGATCGCCACCGAATTGCCCCAGCGCGCATTCGCACTGGGTGCGCCCCGGCGCACGGCGGCCTCGTCCATGACGTCGTCGTGGTAGAGCGTCGCGAGGTGCGTCAGCTCGACCACGTTGGCCGCATCGACGATCTGCGGTGAGGTGGGATCACCGAACTGCGCCCCGAGCGCCACGAGCAACGGCCGGAACCGCTTGCCCCCGGCATCGGCGAGATGGCGCGAGGCCTCGGCCACCAGAGGGTCGGCGCTGGCCACATGGCCGCGCAGCGCTTCCTCCACAGCGGCCAGCGTCGCCGACACCGACGCGTCCATCGCGGGATCGACGTCGAGGCCCAGCGACGACAGCGTCAGATCACCGGTGCTCACCACGCTTCTCACGATGCCATACCGGTCCGACGGTTTCAGTCCCAGGGTGGCAAGGGACAAGATCCAAAATCCGACAGCAAATGTACGGGGTGGTGGTTGGTGCTTGAGCTACAGCCAGGCCGATCGGTGGGCCGGCTCCGAAGGCACTGGCGTGTCGAGTCGAGGCGCAATCCGAACCCCGATTTGACACGCGAGAGCCCCGCCGTCGCAGGAGCGGGGCGGGCAGGAGCGGGCCGGGCCGGGCAGAAGCGGGCCGGGCAGAAGCGGGTCGGGGGCACACGGTGGGCCCTGGATTCGGGGCGATGTGACAGCCCTGGGCGCCAGCCGGACCGGCTGGGCTGGGCGGACCCCTGCTGGTTGATTGAAATCCCGTCGGCTGCGGGCTGCGGGCTGCGGGCTGCGGTGGCGCTCTCGCGGCGATCGTGGTCCCCGAACCACACCCCAACAGGAACAGCGGCCCAAGATCTCGCGGGCCCGACGAGTGTGTCGATTATGGGTTCGATACGCGCCTCAACTCGACACACACCGGGCGGGATGCTCGCGGCGTGCGCTTCTCCGGCGGACGTCCGGGTGTTGCGGTCCAGCTTGCGGGCTGGCGCGCGGTCGGTGGCGGTCCGGCTTGCGTGTCGAGTTTGGGTGCGGAGCGCGCCTCAACTCGACACACACCGGGTGCTTCTGCGAGTGCCGTGGCGGAGAGGTCAGGGGTTGCGGATTCGGGAGCGGATCGTGCGGTACTCGGCCCACGGGATTGACGGGCGGGCCAGGCCGCGGCGGTTCAGGTAGTTCTTTGTGGCGGCTCGGGTCGCCCGCAGGATTCGCAGCTGGTCGAGGGGCCCGGCGTCGTGTCGCGCGCCCGGCTCCACGAGGCGTTCCGGGCGGAGCAGCCAGCCTCGCTCGTCGGTGACCAGTTCGCCGCGGACGCTCGCGTTGTAGAGGTTCCACAGGCTGTCGTCGTGCCGGTGTACGAGCAGCCCGGCCTGGCCGGCGGCGACCAGCACATCACTGGGTACGGCGACCCGGTATCCGCCGTCCTCCGCAGTGACAGTGGTCCGCAGCAACACCGGCGCGCCGGCCTCGTCCACCGCGGTCAGCACCACCGAGTCGAACGCCGCGAGCACCTCCGCACCCAGCAGCCCACTGTCGGCCAGCCCGTTCTCGGCCGGTGCTGCGGATTCGCCAGCGGACTGCGGGAGGGGACGCTCGATCACCTCGGTCGGCGTCACCGTGATGAGCAGACGCATGTAATAGAAATCGGTCATCAGCGTCATCGGCCAGTCGAGGTAGGCCTGTGAGCTCGGCTGCCGCTCCATGAGCCGGCCCCAGAGCTGCCCCAGGTCGCCCCTGGGCTCGGTGTGCACGACGTCCGGGCAGGTCGCGCGGCCGCGTACCAAGATTTGCCCGGGGTTTTTCAGGCCGCTCGCGGTGGGGTTCGAGAAGAGCAGCGCGACCCGGCCGTCCCGGCGCACGTTGAACGCCTTTTGTGCGTATCCCAGCGCCGTGGTCAGCAGGATCGTCCCGTCCGCCTTCACCAGCCCGGACGTGGGCCAGGCGACCGGTGAGCCGCTCTTGGTGAGCGTCGCGAACTCGCAGGTGCGGTACGCCTCGATGGACTCCACGAGCGGGGATCCGGGCGCCATGAGGACAGTCGAGTCAGACACGGCGCGCATAGTAGGCATTAAGCGATAAACGTCCGATAAACACCGAGGCCCCGGCTCTCCAGCCGGGGCCTCGCATGGTCCGAATCGGTCAGTGGGCGAACCGGGTCGCTCACTCAGCGGACCAACTGGCCCGCTCGCTCAGCGGACCAACCGGCCCGCTCGCTCAGCGGACGAACTGGCCCGCCTGCTCGGTCAGCTCCAGCAGCGGCGCCGGGGCCACGCCCAGCGCCACCGTGGCGATCACGCCGAGCCCCAGCGCCGTGGCGGTCAGGAAGCCCGGGATGGAGACCGCCGGCGTCGTCTCGCCCGGCTCGGAGAGCCACATCAGCACGACGACCCGCAGGTACGGGAACGCCAGCAGCATGCTGGAGATGACACCGAAGA
The DNA here is from genome assembly GCF_003259845.1 of Actinoplanes lutulentus. Classification (GTDB taxonomy): domain Bacteria; phylum Actinomycetota; class Actinomycetes; order Mycobacteriales; family Micromonosporaceae; genus Actinoplanes; species Actinoplanes lutulentus. The sequence goes on along the minus strand of NZ_QLMJ01000014.1, from coordinate 104,101 downwards.
TCACCAGCCAGGTCTGTCCGCCTTCGATCGCCGCTCCGAAGACCGCGAACTTGCTCATGAAGCCGCTGGTCAGCGGAATGCCGGCGAAGGCGAGCAGGACGAACGTGAACGTGGCAGCAAGCAGCGGGCTCTTCCGGCCGATGCCGGCCCACCGGGACAGGTGGGTGGCCTCGCCGTCGGCGTCCCGCACCAGGCTGATGATCGCGAACGCCGCGAGCACCGAGAAGCCGTACGCGACCAGATAGAACAGCGTGCTGGACAGACCCGCCTCGTTCATCGCCAGCACGCCGACCAGCAGGTAACCGGCGTTCGCGATCGACGAGTAGGCCAGCAGGCGCTTCAGGTCGGTCTGTGTCACCGCCAGGATCGCGCCGACGAACATGGTGAGCACCGCGATCGTCCCGAGGACCGGCTGGAAGTCCCACTGCACACCGGCGAACGCGACGTACAGGATGCGCAGCAGCGCACCGAACGCGGCGACCTTGGTGCAGGCCGCCATGAACGCGGTGATCGGTGTCGGGGCCCCCTGGTAGACGTCGGGCGTCCAGACGTGGAACGGCGCCAGCGCCGCCTTGAAGAGCAGACCGATAGAGATCAGTGCGAAACCGGCGTAGAGCAGCACCTGGCTGCGCTGCGGGTTCGCCACCGCGGCCTGCACGGCCTCCAGCTGGATCCCGCCGGCGAAGCCGTAGATGAAGGCCACGCCGAACAGGAAGAAGGCCGAGGCGTACGAGCCGAGCAGGAAGTACTTCAACGCCGCTTCCTGGCTGAGCAGCCGCCGGCGACGAGCCAGCGCGCAGAGCAGGTAGAGCGGCAGGGAGAAGACTTCCAGCGCCACAAACATGGTGAGCAGGTCGTTCGCCGCGACGAACAGCATCATGCCGCCGAGGGCGAACGACGTGAGCGGGTAGACCTCGGTGGCGCCCGGCGCTCCGCCGGCCTGCCTCAGGTCTTTCTGCGAGCCGACGGTGATCGCGGCCTGCGCGACGAACGCGCCGCCTTTCTCGATCGTGCGCTCACCGATCAGCAGCAGCGACACCGCGCCGAGCACCAGGATGGCGCCCTGCAGGAACAGCGACGGCCCGTCGATCGCGACCGCGCCGCCGATCGTGGTGATCCGGGTGTCGCGCTGCACCACGACGGCCGCCAGCGCCGCCACCACGGCGGTCAGTGACAGCACCAGCTGGACACTGTTGCGGATCTTCTGCGGTACGAGCACCTCGACCAGCACGCCGGCGCACGCCGCTCCGAAGAGGATCAGCATCGGCAGCAGCGCGCCATAGTTGATCTCGGGAAGTTGTAGTTCTCCCATGGCTCAGCCGCCCACCTTTCCATCCGCGACCACCGACGGGGCCGGGTCGGTCGTGCCGACGTCTTGCAGGGTCGCCTGCACCGCCGGGTTGATCACGTCGGTGACCGGCTTCGGATAGAAGCCGAGCACCAGCAGGAGCGCGATCAGCGGTGCCACCACGAACTTCTCCCGCAGGGTGAGGTCCTTGGACATCGCCGGTACCTCGGTCAGCGCCGGGTTGAGCGTGCCCTGTGTGGTGCGCTGGATCATCCACAGCACGTAGGCGGCGGCCAGGATGATGCCCAGGGTGGCCACCACGGCGTACGCCTTGTGGGTGCTGAACGTGCCGATCAGCACCAGGAACTCGCTGACGAACGGTGCCGTGCCGGGCAGCGCCAGCGAGGCGAGGCCGGCGAAGAAGAAGACGCCGGCCAGCACCGGAACCAGCTTGCCCGCACCGCCGAAGTCGCTGACCAGGGCGGATCCGCGCCGGGCAACGAACATGCCGACCACGATGAAGAGCAGGCCGGTCGCGAGACCGTGGTTGACCATGTAGAGCACCGCGCCGGTCCCGGCCTGCGTGGTGAACGCGAAGATCCCGATGCCGATGAAGCCGAAGTGCGCGATCGACGTGTACGAGACCAGGCGTTTCAGGTCGTTCTGACCGACCGCGAGCAGCGACGCGTAGATGATGCCGATGACCGCGAGGACCATCGCCGCCGGAGCGAACCAGCGGGACGCCTCCGGGAAGAGCGAGAGGCAGTACCGCAGGATGCCGAACGTGCCGACCTTGTCCATCACGCCGACGAGCAGCGCGGCCGCACCGGCAGGGGCGGCACCACCGGAGTCCGGTAGCCAGGTGTGGAACGGGAAGAACGGCGCCTTGATCGCGAACGCCACGAAGAAGCCGAGGAACAGCCATCGCGCGGTGTTCTGGTCGATCGCGGCGGTCGACTCGACCAGGTTCGTGAAGTCGAAGGTGTGCCCGCCGACCACCCAGAGCCCGATCACCGAGGCCAGCATGAAGAGGCCGCCGACCAGGCTGTAGAGGAAGAACTTCACCGCCGCGTACTGCTTCTGGCCGGAGCCGAACGATCCGATGATGAAGTACATCGGGATCAGCATGACCTCGAAGAACACGTAGAAGAGGAAGACGTCCGCCGCGGCGAACACCCCGATCATCGTGAACTCGAACGAGAGCAGCAGAGCGAAGTACGCCGGAGCGGACCGCCGGCTCTGATCGACGTCATTCCAGGAGGCCAGGATGACGACCGGGAACAGCACGGCGATCAGCATCAGCATGACGAGCGCGATGCCATCGGCGGCGAAGGTGAAGCGGGCGTCCCAGGACGGGATCCACGCGTACGACTCACGGAACTGGAACCGGTCGCCGTCGATGGTGAACGCCAGCCACATCACGACGCTGAGTCCGAGAACGATCAGCGACCAGACCAGCGCCACCATCTTGGCCAGCTCGGCCTTGGCCCGGGGGATGAACCCCACCACCGCCGCGCCGACCAGGGGAAGGAGCGTGAGAACGCTCAGAAAAGGAAACTCGCTCACGCCAACCACCCCAACTGGATCGCGATAAAGGCGCCAACCACGAGGAGCGCTCCGGAGAGCATCGATAGCGCGTACGACCGTACAAAACCGGTCTGAAGCCGCCGCAGGCGCGCGGAGCCTCCGCCGATCCCGGCCGCAAGGCCGTTCACGACGCCGTCGATGCCCTTGTTGTCGAGGTAGACCAGCGCCCGGGTGAGGTAGATGCCGGGCCGTTCGAACACCGCCTCGTTGAACGAGTCGGTGTAAAGGTTGCGTCGCGCCGCGGTGACCAGGACTCCGGCGGGCTGCGGCTCGGTCGCCGTGCCCTTGCGGAACAGCGACCAGGCCAGGCCCGCGCCGAGCACCGTGACCAGCAGCGAGAGGATGGTGATCACGGTGTGCGAGAGGACGCCGTGCGCCGCCTCAGCCTGCTCCTCGCCGAAGACCGGCGTGAGCCAGTCCGCCACACTCGTGCTCATCAGGTAACCCGCGCCGATCGAGCCGGCCGCGAGCAGGATCAGCGGGATCGTCATGAGCGGCGGCGACTCGTGCGGGTGCTTGATGTCGTCGGTCCAGCGGGCCGGGCCGTGGAACGTCAGCACGAAGAGCCGGGTCATGTAGAACGCGGTGAGACCGGCGCCGATGAGCGCGGCCAGACCGAAGACCCACGCCTCCCAGGCCACCTCGCGCTCGAACGCGGCCGCGATGATCGGCTCCTTGGAGAAGTATCCGGAGAGCGGCGGGATGCCGATGATCGCGAGCCAGCCGGTGGCGAACGTGATCCAGGTGATCTTCATGTGCTTCGACAGGCCGCCGAACCGCCGGATGTCGACCTGGTCGTGCATCCCGTGCATGACCGAGCCGGCACCGAGGAACATGTTCGCCTTGAAGAAACCGTGCGCGAGCAGGTGGATGATCGCGAGCGCGTACGCCCCGCCACCGAGCCCGACGCCCAGGAACATGTAGCCGATCTGCGAAACCGTCGACCAGGCGAGGATCCGCTTGATGTCGTCCTTCGCCGAACCGATGACGCAACCGATCAGCAGCGTCAGCGCGCCGACGCTCACCACGATCAGCTGGAGCGTGGTGTTCGCCGAGAAGATCGGGTTGGACCGGGCGATCAGGTAGACGCCCGCGGTGACCATCGTCGCCGCGTGGATGAGCGCCGACACCGGGGTCGGGCCCTCCATGGCATCCGGCAACCAGGCCTGGAGTGGGAACTGGCCGGACTTGCCGCACGCGCCGAGCAGCAACAGGATGCCCATGATCAGCACCGTGCCGGCGGCGAGTGTCGGAGCGCCGTTGAAGACGTCGTCGTACTGGGTGCTGCCCAGCTCGGTGAACATCAGGAAGATGCCGATGGCCAGGCCGGCGTCGCCGACCCGGTTCATCAGGAACGCCTTCTTACCGGCCGTCGCCGCCGACGGGCGGGTGTACCAGAACGAGATCAGCAGGTACGACGCCAGACCGACGCCCTCCCAGCCGAAGTAGAGCATCACGTAGTTGTTGCCCAGGACCAGCAGCAACATCGCCGAGACGAAGAGGTTGAAGTAGGCGAAGAATTTCCGGCGTCCGGGGTCGTGCTCCATGTAGCCGACCGCGTATAGGTGGATCAGTGATCCGACGCCGGTGATCAGGAGTACGAAGACACCGCTGAGCGGGTCGAAGAGAAGACCGAAGTCGACGTGCAGGCCGCCGACAACGATGAAGTCCCAGAGGTTGAGTTCGGCCGAGCGCCGTTCCGCGTCCAGCCCTGCCAGGTTCGCGAAGAAGACCAGGCCGAGCACGAACGAGGCGGCGACCGAGAGGACGCCGAGCCAGTGCCCCCACTTGTCGGCCCGTCTGCCGAGCAGCAGCAGAACGGCCGCACTGGCGAGCGGGATCGCGACGAGCAGCCAGATGCTGCTCAGCACCCCCGTCGCTGGGGCGAACTCCACAGTCTGTTCCACGTGAAGGCCCTTCAGTACTTGAGGAGGTTCGCGTCGTCAACGCTCGCCGAGCGCCGCGTACGGAAGATCGACATGATGATGGCGAGGCCGACCACGACCTCGGCCGCCGCGACGACCATCACGAAGAACGAGATGATCTGGCCGTCGAGGCCGCCGTTGATCCGGCTGAAGGTGACCAGCGCCAGGTTCGCCGCGTTCAGCATCAGCTCGATGCACATGAACAGGACGATCGCGTTGCGCCTGATCAGCACACCGGTCGCACCGATGCTGAACAGGATCACCGACAGAACGATGTAGTAGTCGGGAGTCACTTCTCGGTCCCCTTCGGCGCGACCTCGTTGTCGGTCAGCTCACGAACCGGCAGGATCGGCGAGATGCTGCGTTCGGCACCGTTGCCGTCCGGCAGGCGGGCCGGCGCGGCCACCGACATGGTGTTCGCGTAGATGCCCGGCCCGGGCTTCGGTCCGGGGTAATTGCCCGGCCGGAAGCGCTCCTTCATCCGGGTGACCTGGTCGACCTTGTCCTCCTTCGCCCGCTCCACGTGGGCCAGCACCATGGCGCCGACCGCGGCCGTGATGAGCAGCGCCGAGGTCACCTCGAACGCGAAGACGTAGTTGGTGAACAGCAGTGCGGCCAGACCCTGGACGTTGCCGTTCTGGTTGGCCTCGGTCAGGCCGACGGTCGGGATGTCGCCGAGCGAACGGGCCAGGCCGGTCGCGATCAGCGCCGCGAATCCGATGCCGAGCACGATCGCCGCGATCCGCTGCCCACGCAACGTCTCGATCAGCGAGTCCGACGCGTCCCGGCCGACGAGCATCAGCACGAACAGGAACAGCATCATGATCGCGCCGGTGTAGACGATGACCTGGACCATGCCGAGGAACGGCGCATCGTTGACCACGTAGAGGAAGCCCAGGCAGAGCATCGTGACGACCAGCCAGAGCGCGGAGTGCACCGCGTTGCGGGCCAGCACCATGCCGAGCGCACCGATCACCGAGAGCGGGCCCAGGATCCAGAAGGCGACCTGTTCACCGGTGGAGACGGCGTCCATCAGTTGGCCTCCCTGGTCTCGTTCTCGGACCACGGCGCCCGCTCGGCGCCGGCCGAGGTGCCCGGGTTGGTGAGCGCGCCGAGGTAGTAGTCCTTGTCGGTCTCACCGAGCCGCATCGGGTGGGGCGGCTGCTCCATGCCGGGCAGCAGCGGCGCCAGGAGCTCCTTCTTCGTGAAGATCAGGTCCTGGCGGTTGTCCCGGGCCAGCTCGTACTCGTTGCTCATGGTGAGCGACCGGGTCGGGCAGGCCTCGATGCAGAGCCCGCAGAAGATGCACCGGGCGTAATTGATCTGGTAGACGCTGGCGTACCGCTCGCCGGGCGAGAAGCGCTGCTCGTCGGTGTTGTCGCCACCCTCGACGTAGATCGCGTCGGCCGGGCAGGCCCAGGCGCACAGCTCGCAGCCGATGCACTTCTCCAGGCCGTCCGGGTGACGGTTGAGGATGTGCCGGCCGTGGTACCGAGGTGCGGGCTTCGGCGGTGAGAACGGGTAGTCGGTCGTGATCACTTTGCGGAACATGTGCGCGAAGGTCACACCGAAACCCTTGAAGGAGCCGGTCAGTGAAGCCACGTCACACCTCCTTCGTCTCGGAGTCGCCGCCGACGGTGGCCGGGGCACGTTCGGCCACTGCTCGGCGTGCGCGTGGGCTCGGCGGCACCTGGAGATCCATCGGGGGAATCGGGAAGCTGCCCGGTGGTCTCAGGGCGAGTTCCTCCTCGATCGGGATCTGCCTCGGCTTCTTCGGCGACGGCCAGCGCCAGGCGATCACCAGCACGAGCAGCGCGATGGCACCGGTGGAGATCCACCGGACCTCGGTGGACAGCTCGCCGCTGCGGGCGACCTTGAAGTACGCCAGGAAGAGGATCCACACCAGGTTGACCGGGATGAGGACCTTCCAGCCGAAGCGCATGAACTGGTCGTAGCGCATGCGCGGCAGCGTGGCCCGCAGCCAGATGAAGCCGAAGAGCAGGATCAGCACCTTGCCGAAGAACCAGATCAGCGGCCAGTAGCCGGAGTTGGCTCCTTCCCAGACGGTGGTGATCGGCGCGGGAGCGCGCCAGCCGCCGAGGAAGAGCGTCGTGCAGAACGCCGAGACGGTGATCATGTTGATGTACTCGGCGAGGAAGAAGAGCGCGAACTTGAACGACGAGTACTCCGTGTGGAAGCCGCCGACCAGCTCGGACTCCGCCTCGGGCAGGTCGAACGGCGCCCGGTTGGTCTCGCCGACCGCTGCGATCATGTAGATCACGAAGCTCGGCAGCAGCTGTACCGCGTACCAGCCGGGTGCGGTCAGGTCGATGCCGAAGATGTTGATCGGTTCACCGGAGGCCTGCGCCGCGACGATCTGCGACGTGCTCATCGTGCCGGCGTTCATGAACACCGCCACGATGGACAGACCCATCGCGACCTCGTACGAGATCATCTGCGCGCTCGACCGCAGGCCACCGAGCAGCGGGTACGTCGAACCGGAAGCCCAGCCGGCCAGCACCACGCCGTACACCGCCATCGAGGAGCACGCGAGCAGCACCAGCACCGAGACCGGCACGTCGGTGAGCTGAAGCGCGGTCTGCTGGCCGAACATGTTGACGACGCCACCGAACGGGATCACCGAGAACGCGGTGAACGCCACCGTCGCGGAGATCACCGGAGCGATGAAGTAGACCACCTTGTCGGCGGTCCTCGGGATGATCTCTTCCTTGAACGGCAGCTTCAGGCCGTCGGTGAGGCTCTGGAGATAGCCTCGGAAACCGACCTGGTTGGGACCCGGCCGGACCGCCATCCGGGCCACGACCTTGCGCTCATAGTTGATCGTGAACAGGGTCAGCAGCAGGAGCAGCACGAACAACCCGAACAGCTTGATCAGCGAGATCCACCAGATGTCGTTCTCGAACGTCTCCAGTGTCGGATCGACGGCGTGCGCCGCCAGAATCGCGTTCACAGAGCAGCCCCTTCGGCAAGGATCGGACCAGGGACGCCGGCTTGCAGCCGGACCACCGCGCCGGCGGTCACACCGAGGTTGCGGCGCACCGTCGATCCCGGCGAGTTGGTGGGCACCCAGACCACAGCCGGCGGCAGGTCGGTGATCGCGGCCGGCAGCGTCACGCCGCCGCGGTCGGTGCTGACCGTGATCAGGTCACCGTCGATCACACCGAGCGACTCGGCCAGGGCCTTGCCGATCCGGGCCACCGACGGGCGAGCCGTGCCGGCCAGGGCCTCGTCACCGTCCTGGAGCGAGCCCAGGTCGATCGCCTGGTTCCAGGTGGCGAGCACCGCCTCGTGCTCACCGAGCTGGGCCGTCTCGACCGGCGCGGTGGCCGGGGCCGCCGGACGGGCCGCGGCGGCAGGCAGCGCACCCAGCTCGCGCCGGATCGCCGAGACGTCACCGGTGCCGAGCGTGACGTCGAGCAGCGCCGCGATCGCTTCGAGCACCCGTCCGTCGGTCATCGCCGTGCTGGGCAGCACCGCGTCGAACGAGCGGAGCCGTCCCTCCCAGTTCAGGTAGGTGCCGGCCTTCTCGACCGCCGGGGCGATCGGCAGCACCACGTCGGCACGCCGGGTCACCGCGCTCTGCCGCATCTCCAGGCTGACCAGGAACGGAACGGCGTCGAGCGCCTGCTCGGCCAGCACCGGGTCGGCCAGGTCGGCCGGGTCCACGCCGCCGACCAGCAGAGCGCCGAGGGTGCCGTCCGCGGCCGCCGCGACGATCTGGTCGATGTCGCGTCCGGGCGTGCCGGGCAATGCACCCGGCTCGGTCCCCCAGGCCAGCGAGAGCTCGGCACGAGCCGACTCGTCGGTGACCGGACGGCCTCCGGGCAGCAGGTTCGGCAGGCAACCGGTGTCGAGCGCACCCCGGTCACCGGCCCGGCGCGGCACCCACACAAGGCGAGCGCCGGTCCGCTCGGCCAGCGCGGCCGCCGCCGAGAGACCACCCGGAACGGTGGCCAGCCGCTCGCCCACGATCAGGATGCTGCCGGGCGCGCTGAGCGCGCCGGCGACCGCCGGGTCGGTGTTGAGCAGCCGGGCTTCATCACCCGGAACGGCCGCGACAAGCGCGGCGCCGAGCTTTTCAAAACCCCGGGAAAGGTACGGGCTAACGGCCGTGACCTTGAGCTTCTTCTTGAGGTGACCCTTGCGGAGCCGCAGGAAGAGGATCGCCGCCTCCTCCTCCGGCTCGAGCCCGACGATGAGAACCGAGGACGCGTTCTCCACCGCCTCGTACGTCACGTCGGTGATCCCGGCGACCGCGGCGGCCAGGAAGTCGGCCTCCTCGGTCGTGGTCACCGGCGATGCCGTGGCGCGGATCGGCCGGGCCCGGAAGTCGACGTCGTTGGTGCCGAGGACGATGCGGGCGAACTTGGCGTACGCGTACGCATCCTCGACAGTAAGCCGACCGCCGGGAAGGACACCGACGCCGCGCTCTTGCGCGGCTTTCAGTCCCTCCGCCGCCGCGAGCAGGGCCTCGCTCCAGGAGGCCTCGCGCAGCTGACCGGTGACCGCGTCGCGCACGAGCGGCGTCATGATCCGGTCGGAGGCCGTGGTGTAGCGGAAGCCCCAGCGGCCCTTGTCGCAGTTCCATTCCTCGTTCACCGCGGGGTCGTCGCCGGCCAGCCGGCGCAGCACCTTGCCGCGCCGGTGGTCGGCTCGCAACGAGCAGCCGCCGGCGCAGTGCTCACACGTCGTCGGCGTGGAGACCAGGTCGAACGGGCGGGCGCGGAACCGGTACTGATCGCTGGTCAGCGCGCCGACCGGGCAGATCTGGATGGTGTTGCCGGAGAAGTAGGAGTTGAACGGAACGTCCCCCTCGCCCTCGCCGACCTGACCGTCCCCGGTGCCCTCGCCGCCGAAGAAGTCGTCCCGGTAGACGTTGATCTGCTCGCCGGAGGAGCGGTCCATCAAGTCGATGAACTTGTCCCCGGCGATCTCCTCGGAGAACCGGGTGCAGCGCTGGCAGAGAATGCACCGCTCCCGGTCCAGCAGCACCTGGCTGGAGATGTGGATCGGCTTCTCGTACTCACGCTTCGGTTCGACGAAGCGCGAGTCGGCCCGGCCGGTGCTCATCGCCTGGTTCTGCAGGGGGCACTCGCCGCCCTTGTCGCAGGTCGGGCAGTCGAGCGGGTGGTTGATCAGGAGCAGCTCCATGACGCCGGCCTGCGCTTTCGCGGCCACCGGCGAACTGAGCTGGGTTTTCACCACCATGCCCTCGGCCACCGTCTGGGTGCAGGAGGCCACCGGCTTGCGCTGGCCCTCCACCTCGACGAGGCACTGCCGGCAGGCGCCGGCCGGTGCGAGCAGCGGGTGGTCACAGAACCGCGGGATGGCGACACCCATCCGCTCGGCGACCCGGATGACCAGCTCGCCCTTCTGGGCGGTCACCTCGATGCCGTCGATGGTCAGGGTGACGGTGTCAGCCTTTTTCGCTACATCGGTCATCAGTGAGCTCCCACCAGGGTCTTCTCCGACAGACGCGGGGCGGTGCGGCCCTCGATGTAACCGAGGTAGTCGTCCCGGAACCACTTGAGCGTCGACACGACCGGGGTCGCGGCGCCGTCACCGAGGCCGCAGAACGACCGGCCGAAGATGTTGTCCGCGGTGTCCTGCAGGGTGTCCAGGTCGGCGAGGGTGCCGTGGCCGGTCAGGATCCGCCGGTAGGTGCGGACCATCCAGTAGTTGCCCTCGCGGCACGGGGTGCACTTGCCGCACGACTCGTGGTGGTAGAACTCCAGCCACCGCCACGTGTTGTAGACCGGGCAGTCCTGGTCCGAGAAGATCTGCATCGCCGTGGTGCCGAGAATCGACCCGGCCGCCGCGACACCCTCGAAGTCCATCGGGGTGTCGATGTGCTCGGCGGTCAGCATCGGCGTCGACGATCCGCCGGGTGTCCAGAACTTCAGGTTGTGGCCCGGCTGCATGCCCCCGGCCAGCTCGATCAGCTCGCGCAGGGTGATGCCGAGGCCGCACTCGTACTGGCCCGGGTTGACCACCCGGCCGGACAGCGAATAGATCATCGGGCCGGCCGATTTCTCGGTGCCCATGCTCTTCCACCAGTCCGCGCCACCGAGGATCACGTACGGCACCGAAGCGATCGTGCCGACGTTGTTGACCACGGTCGGGCTCGCGTACAGGCCGGCGATGGCCGGGAAGGGCGGGCGCAGCCGGGGCTGACCGCGGAAGCCTTCCAGCGAGTCCAGCAGCGCTGTCTCCTCGCCGCAGATGTACGCCCCGGCGCCGCTGTGCACCACCAGGTCCAGGTCGAAGCCGGACCCGAGGATGTTCTTGCCGAGGTACCCGGCCTTGTACGCCTCGTCGACCGCGTGCCGCAGCCGGCGGGCCGCGTGCACGGCCTCACCGCGGATGTAGATGAACGCCCGGTTCGCCCGGATGGCGTAGGAGGCGATGATCGCGCCCTCCACCAGCGAGTGCGGGTCGTACGTCATCAGCGGCAGGTCCTTGCAGGTGCCCGGCTCGCCCTCGTCCGCGTTGATCACGAGGTAGTGCGGCTTGCCGTCGCCCTGCGGGATGAAACCCCACTTCAGGCCGGTCGGGAAGCCGGCGCCGCCCCGGCCGCGCAGGCCGGAGTCCTTCACCAGCTGAATCAGATCGTCGGGGTGCACGTCGAGCGCCTTGCGCAACGCCAGGTACCCGTCCAGCCGCTCGTAGACGCCGATCTGCCAGGCGTCCGGCGAGAGCCAGCGCTTGGTGAGGACGGGGGTGAGCTTCTGGAGGACCTCCGGCCGGGGCTGGGTCACTTCTCCTCCTCGGTGCCACGCGGGACGTTGGTGGCCGGTTTCGGCCCGACGGTGCGCTGAGCGACGATCCGCTCGCCACGTGTGCCGTCACCAGCGGGTTTGCCGTCGCCGGCCGGCTCGTTGCCGGCCACACCAGCGGCCTCGGCCGGATTGCTCGGCTCCGGTGCCTGCGCGGTGGCCGCGCCTTCCGTCGCTGTTCCGGATGGAGCCGGCGTGTCCGCTGTCGGGTTGCGGCTCTCCGCTGCCCGTACCTCGGGGTCCTTGACGTCGCCGGTGTCGGTGGTACGGCCGGCGTGGCGGTGCTCGCCGACCTTTTCCGCCACCGTGCCGGCGGCTGTCTTGGCCACCGTCGCCGCCTTGTTCGCCAGCGTCGCGAGACGGCCCGCGGGCTTCTCCTCCGCCGGTCGCGGCGGGAGCGCGCTCTCGTCGCGGGACGGCTTGGTCTTGGTGATCGGGGTGTCCGGGTCGAATCCGGCCACCGCGACACCGTGCTCCTGAGCGAGGCGCACGCCGCGCAGCGTCGGCGCACCGGCCACGCCGTCGCCGACCGCGCCCTCGCGCGGGTCCGCGAACCCGGCCAGCTGGTACTGCATGTCCTTCAGTGAGCAGATCCGGGCGCCCCGGCTCGGTGTCGGCCGCTCGCCCTGGCGCAGCTGCTCGACCAGCTCGACGGCTGACTCCGGGGTGGCCTGGTCGACCGTGAAGTCGTAGTTGACCGTCACCACCGGCGCGTAGTCGCAGGCCGCGAGGCACTCGGCGTGCTCCAGCGTGATCTTGCCGTCGGCCGTGGTCTGGTCATGGCCGACGCCGAGGTGCTCGACCAGCCCGTCGTAGACCTGCTGGCCGCCGAGCACGTTGCACAGGGTGTTGGTGCAGACGCTGACCAGGTATTCGCCGGTCGGGCGGCGCTTGTACATGGTGTAGAACGTGGCGACCGCGCCGACCTGGGCCTTGTTGATGCCCAGGATCTCGGCGCAGAACGCCACACCGCGCGGGCTGACGAAACCCTCCTCGGTCTGCACGAGGTGCAGCAGCGGCAGGAGCGCGGAACGCTCCCGGCCGACCGGGTACCGGGCGAGGATTTCGAGTGCCGGCTCGAGCAGCGTCTCCGCGAGCGGAGAGGCGGCCGGCGAGAAGTCCACAGTGGTTTCCGACATCAGCGGTCACACCCACCCATCACGGGGTCCAGGGAGGCGCCGCCGGCGATCACGTCGGCGAGCAGCGCCCCCTCGGCCATCGCGGGGATGGCCTGCAGGTTCACGAAGCTCGGCTCCCGGTAATGCACCCGGTACGGATGGGTGCCACCGTCAGAAACCGCGTGTACGCCAAGTTCGCCACGCGGATGCTCGATCGCGACATAGACTTGACCAGGCGGAACCCGGAAGCCCTCGGTCACGAGCTTGAAGTGGTGGATCAGCGACTCCATCGACTGACCCATGATCTTGGCGACGTGTTCGAGGGAGTTGCCGAGACCGTCCACGCCGAGCGCGAGCTGCGCCGGCCAGGCGATCTTCTTGTCCTCGACCCAGATCGGGCCGGGGCGCAGACGGTCCAGAGTCTGCTCAACGATCTTGAGCGACTCACGGATCTCCGCCAGCCGCACCAGGTAACGGCCCCAGACGTCGCTCGTCGTCGCGGTCGGCACGTCGAACTCGTACGTGTCGTAACCGGAGTACGGCATGGTCTTGCGCAGGTCCCACGGCAGGCCGGTGGCACGAAGCACCGGGCCCGTGATGCCGAGCGAGAGACAACCCGTCACATCAAGAACAGCGACACCTTGGGTACGCTTTTGCCAGATGACCTGGTCGGAGAGCATCGCCTCGTACTCCTTGAGGCGTTTCGGCAGGTACACCAGGAAGTCGCGGATCTTGCGAACCGCGGAGTCCGGCAGGTCCTGCGCGAGACCGCCCGGGCGGATGTACGCGTTGTTCATCCGCAGGCCGGAGGTCTCCTCGAAGATGTCGAGGATGTACTCCCGCTCCCGGAACCCGTACAGCATCATCGAGATCGCGCCCAGCTCCATGCCGGTCGTGGCGAGCCAGACCAGGTGCGAGGCGATCCGCTGCAGTTCCATGAACATGACCCGGATCGTGTTCGTCCGCTCGGTGATCTGATCGGTGATCCCGAGCAGTTTCTCCACCGCGAGGCAGTAACCCGTCTCGTTGGACATGTTGGAGAGGTAGTCCATCCGCGTCACGAACGTGACGCCCTGGGTCCAGTTCCGGTACTCCAGGTTCTTCTCGATCCCGGTGTGCAGGTAACCGACGACGGGGCGGCACTCGGTGACCGTCTCGCCCTCAAGCTCCAACACCAGCCGGAGCACGCCGTGGGTCGACGGGTGCTGCGGGCCCATGTTGACGACGATCTTCTCGTTGCTGAGCGGGTCGACGCCGGCGGCGATGGAGTCCCAGTCACCGCCGGTGACCGTGAAGACCCGGCCCTCGGTCGTCTCGCGCTCGGTCGCGTACTCGGATGTCGTCATTGGTAGACCCTCCGCTGGTCCGGCGGCGGAATCTGAGCACCCTTGTACTCGACGGGTACGCCGCCGAGCGGGTAGTCCTTGCGCTGGGGGTGCCCTTCCCAGTCGTCGGGCATCAGGATCCGGGTGAGGTTGGGGTGTCCGGCGAAAACGACGCCGAACATGTCGTAGACCTCGCGCTCCTGCCAGTCGGCCGTCGGGTAGACGCCGGTGACACTGGGAACGCTCACACCGTCGGCAACAGCGACTTCGAGACGTACCCGCCGCCGGTACGTCATGGAGGTCAACTGGTACGTCACGTGGAACCGGCGCTCGTCGGTGGCGAGGTAATCGACCGCGTCGACCGAGGAGCAGAGCTCGAAGCGCAACGACTCGTCGTCACGCATTACCTGACAGACCTCGGTGATTCTCTCGGGCCCGATGTGAAGTGTGAGTTCCGCCCTATCTACGACCACCTTCTCGATCGCTTCGGAGAAGGCCGGATAAGCTTCCTCCAACGCGTCATAGACGTCGTCGAAATACCCGCCGTATGGCCGTGGGCTGTCAAAAACAGCAGGTCGGGGGCGGACAAGGCGACCGAAGCCGGAAACGTCTCCGGTCCCTTTGACTCCGAACATGCCTTTATCGGGGCTGGCCGGGGTCTGAGCTGGTGCACCCAAATTCGCACCGGTCGGTGCAGTAATCGGTACGCCACCCTGAGTGCCGGAAGACGGGGTGTCGGAAGAAATGGTCATTTGGCGCCTTCCCGCAAATGCGGCTGGAGTTTCATCCAGTTCTCGATCCGCAATTGCTCCTCACGGCCTTCCTTGACCGCCTGAGTCCATTCCGCGCGACGCGTCTTGTCCACGCGGTACGACGACGGCATGGCACCGGGCGCGACGACGGGCAGTTTGCCCTCGGCTTCACGCTGGGCCAGCATCTTGCGCCCGTTCGGACCGAGTGGCGCGGCCATGACCTTCTCGCGCATCTTGAGGATCGCGTCGATCAGCATTTCCGGTCTGGGTGGACAGCCCGGCAGATAGACGTCGACCGGAATGATGTGGTCGACACCCTGCACGATGGCGTAGTTGTTGAACATGCCGCCCGACGAGGCGCAGACGCCCATCGAGATCACCGAGCGCGGTTCGGGCATCTGGTCGTAGATCTGCCTGACCACCGGGGCCATCTTCTGGCTGACACGCCCTGCAACGATCATCAGGTCGGCCTGCCGGGGCGAGGCCCGGAAGACTTCCATCCCCCACCGGCCCAGGTCGTAATGCGGGCCGCCGGAGGCCATCATCTCGATCGCGCAGCAGGCCAGACCGAAGGTGGCGCCCCAGAACGACGACTTCCGGGCGTAGTTGGAAAGTTTCTCCACCGAGGTGAGCAGGATCCCGCTGGGCAGCTTCTCTTCGATTCCCATGGTTATCAGTCCCAGTTCAGGCCGCCGCGCCGCCACACGTACGCGTAGGCGATGAAGACGGTGACGATGAAGAGGACCATCTCCACGAACCCGAAGAGGCCGAGCGCGTCGAACGAGACGGCCCACGGGTAAAGGAAGATGGTCTCGATGTCGAAGATGATGAAGAGCATCGCGGTCAGATAGAACTTCACCGGGAACCGGCCGCCACCGATGGGCTGTGGCGCAGGCTCGATCCCGCATTCGTAAGCATCGAGTTTCGCCCGGTTGTACCGCTTCGGCCCGACGATGGGCGCGACGGAGACCGAGAACAACGCGAAGAGGGCCCCGAGGATCAGCAACCCGACGATCGGGACATAAGGGTTGACCGTCATGTTCACTCCCGTGCGACTGTTAGCCGCTTCACACTAGTTCCTGCGCTTTTGTATCCCTTTGCTCGGGGTGCCCGATTCCGTCACCTGACGGCGGGCGCCACCTTCGTCAAACCGTTGATGATGCGATCCATGGCGTCGCCGTCCCGGGGGTCGGTCAGGTTGGCCAGGAGTTTGAGGACGAACTTCATGAGCGTCGGGTGCGGCATGCCGTACTTCGTCGCGGCCCGCATGATCTGCGGGTTGCCGATCAGCTTCACGAAGATCCCTCCGATCCGGTAGTAACCACCGAACCGGATACTGAGTTCTGCCGGGTAGGCCCGGAGGGCCCTTTCGCGCTCGGGGCCGGCCGGACGGGCAAGCGCCTGCACCGCGATCTCGGCTGCGAGCTCGCCGGACTCCATCGCGTACGCGATGCCCTCGCCGTTCATCGGGTTGACCATGCCGCCCGAGTCGCCGACCAGCAGGACGCCGCGGGTGTAGTGCGGAACCCGGTTGAAGCCCATCGGGAGCGCGGCGCCGAGGGTCGGTCCGTCCGCGTTCGCCTCCTCGCGCAGACCCCAGTCCTCCGGGGTGCTCCCGAGCCAGTCGGTGAGCAGTGCGCGGTAGTTCGTCTTGCCGAACGCGTCGGACGAGTTGAGGATGCCCAGACCGACGTTGACCCGGCCATCGCCGAGCCCGAAGATCCATCCGTACCCAGGGAGCAGCCGGCCCGGGTCCTGCGCGCTGCGCAGTTCCAACCAGGACTCGAGGTAGTTGTCGTCGGCCTTGGCGGCCGAGCGGTAGTAGCGCCGGACCGCCACGCCGAGCGGGCGGTCGTCACGCTTGGCCAGGCCGAGGGCGAGCGGGAACTTGCCGGAGACGCCGTCCGCGGCGATCACCAGCGGTGCGCGGTACTCGACCGGTTCGCCGTCGGCTTTCGCCTGGACGCCGATCACGTAGCCGTCCTCGTCGAACACCGGCCCGGTGACGTTCACACCGGTGCGCAACAGCGCGCCGGCTTCCACCGCGCGCTGGGCCAGCAGGTCGTCGAAGTCGAGACGGGTACGGACCAGGCCGTAGTTCGGAAAGCTGGCGAGATCCGGCCAGTCCAGCTCCATCCGGACACCGCCGCCGATCACCCGCAGGCCGCGGTTGTGCAGCCAGCCGGCTTTCTCCGAAGTGTCCACACCCATGCGGATCAGCTGGCGAACCGCGCGCGGCGTAAGGCCGTCACCACAGACCTTCTCGCGCGGGAACTCGGTCTTCTCCAGCAGCAGCACGCGTACGCCGTGCCTCGCGAGGTGGTAGGCCGCGGCAGAGCCACCCGGCCCCGCTCCGACCACGATCACGTCCGCCTCATCGGCGACGATCGAACCTGTTCCGTGGTCGCTCACGGTCCAACCTCCATCTCGTGCAGTGCTCGTGAATTAGTTCACAAGCATGCCTCGATCGGAGTGTAGGCCGACTATCGAAGATCTTTGCGCTTAGGTCTGCCTAATTGTTTCGGCGTGGCTACCGAACCTGTTCAGGGTCGGAGAGAACCTTGTCCGCCACGCCGAGAGCGGGTCCGTCCAGATGATCCCGAATGGTTCCGCCCATCGCCCGATCCAACGCCACGATCAGGCCTTCAACCAGGTCTTGAGCGAGCAGTGGATCTTCGGCCGCGACCAGGCGAAGACGGTTTGCCAGCTCGGTCGCACGGCGCTCGCCGGCCTCGCCCTCGTCGATCGCGATGTCGATGTCGGTGTCCTCGAGTTGCCCGATATTGGTCATGGCCCGAGCTAAACAGCCATTGGCGGCCTTGTACGCCGAATGTCTGGATTTACACCCTAGTAGCACGATGTAGGGCAGCAATTCCACCGGTCAAGTTCCGCCAGCCGACTCGGTCCCACGGCC
Organism: Actinoplanes lutulentus; assembly: GCF_003259845.1. Classification (GTDB taxonomy): domain Bacteria; phylum Actinomycetota; class Actinomycetes; order Mycobacteriales; family Micromonosporaceae; genus Actinoplanes; species Actinoplanes lutulentus. The sequence goes on along the minus strand of NZ_QLMJ01000014.1, from coordinate 86,395 downwards.
CCGACTCGGCAATTCGCGCGGCCAGGCCCCGCTGATCGGGCCAGGCGCGAATGGACTCGGCGAGATAGACGTAGGCATCCGGGTTGGTGGCGACACCGCGGGCCACCGTCGGCAACGAGCGCATCAGGTACGACATGTAGAGCGTCCGGAACGCCGCGTTGGTCGGGTGGCTGAACTCGCACACCACCAGCCGGCCGCCGGGACGGGTGATCCGGGCGAACTCACGCAGCGCAGCGGTGGTGTCCACGACGTTACGCAGCGCAAAGGAGATCGTCACCGCGTCGAAGGTGGCGTCGGCGAACGGCAGTCGCAGCGCGTCACCGGCGAGCAGCGGCACGTCCGGTCGGGTCGCCCGGCCGGCCCGCAGCATCCCGACCGAGAGATCGGCACCGACGGCGAACGCGCCGGACAGGCTCAGCTCCTCGGTGGAGACGCCGGTGCCCGCGCCCACGTCCAGGACACGCTCACCCGGCCGCAGGGCGAGAGCGGCCCGTGTGGCGCGGCGCCAGCCTCGGTCCTGACCGAAGGAGAGCACGGTGTTGGTGAGGTCGTATCGGCTCGCCACGCCGTCGAACATCTCGGCGACCTCATGGGGCTGCTTGTCCAGGTCTGCGCGCGTCACAAACCCATACTGCCCCGAGACCGGGAAGACAGAACGGGCGGGATGGTTTCCCATCCCGCCCGTGCCTTGTGCGTTATATATACGACCGCCATCGGTCGGGTCCGACTGCTCGTCACCGACCCTGACCGCGGCCTGCGACGCATAAGAAGTTCAATCCCTACGCAGGCAACGTAACCAGCGGGAACGACCCGGTACAGGCAACGAGCGGCCTCGTTACGAAGGAGCAACCCGCCCTCACCGGTCCGACGACCCGAACCTGGCCGAACGGCCGACGACCACCCCCCAAAGGGGTCAGGAAGCGTCCACGAGAGGCAGCAGAGTGCGGCCCTTGCCACCGCCCGGGAGCGCGATCGACGAGAAGTGCGACTGCACGCGCTCGTCGGTCGGGTCCTCCGCCGCCGTGCGGTGCACGGCCATGTGGCGGTACCAGGTGTCGCGCTGCGCGGGGACGCGGTCCGCCGTGCGGATCATCGAGATCAGGCCCTGGAGGTTCGACCGGTGCTTGGCGCCGGCCGAGGAGATCACGTTCTCCTCCAGCATGATCGAACCCAGGTCGTCGACGCCCATGTGCAGCGAGAGCTGACCGATGTCCTTGCCGGTGGTGAGCCAGGACGCCTGCAGGTGCGCGACGTTGTCGAAGAACAGCCGGGAGACCGCGATGAATCGCAGGTACTCCACCGTGGTCGCCTGGGTGCGGCCCTTCAGGTGGTTGTTCTCCGGCTGGTACGTCCACGGGATGAACGCGCGGAACCCACCCACATCGTGGGTCTGCTCGACGGCGTCGTCGCGGTAACCGTTAGCCACGGCCTTGTCCTGCACGCCACGGATCATCGTGATGTGCTCGATCCGCTCCGCGTTCGTCTCGCCGGTGCCCATCATCATGGTCGCGGTCGAGGAAAGCCCGTGCCGGTGTGCCACGGTCATCACCTCGAGCCAGCGCTCGCCGCTCTCCTTGAGCGGGGCGATCGCCTTGCGGGGCCGCAGGGGCAGCATCTCGGCGCCGGCGCCGGCGATCGAGTCCAGCCCGGCCGCCTTGATCCGGAGCACCGCGTCCTCGATCGAGACGCCGTCGACCTTGGCCATGTGCAGGATCTCGCTCGGGCCGATCGAGTGGATCGCGAGCTGCGGGTACGCCTGCTTGACCGAGGAGAAGAGCTCCTCGTAGTACGCCACGCCGTAGTCCGGGTGGTGGCCGCCCTGGAGCATCACCTGGGTGGCACCGAGGTCGACCGCCTCGCCGCAGCGCCGCAGGATCTCCTCGGTCGGGTGCGACCAGCCGTCCTTGTGTTTCGGCGCGCGGAAGAACGCGCAGAACTTGCAGGCCGTCACACAGACGTTCGTGTAGTTGATGTTGCGGTCGATCAGGTACGTGACGATGCCGTCCGGGTAACGCCGGCGCCTGACCGCGTCGGCCGCCTCGCCCAGGGCGTGGAAGGGGGCCTGCGTGTAGAGCAGCAGCGCCTCCTCGGGCGTGATCCGCCCGCCGTCGGCGCCGCGTTGCAGGATGCTGTCGATCTCCGGATTCGCGGTCACGACTCGAAGCGTACGTCTCGTCCGCCTGGCCCGTCAGCGGCGCGGGTCACCGATCGATCAGGGCGGCCAGTCCGTCGAGCACGCGGCCCAGGCCGAACGCGTACGCCGCGGCGCGTGTCTCGGCCGCCGCGCGCGCCGATGTCTGCACGAATCCGATCAGGAAGGTCAACGCGGCGTCGGCCTGCGGGTCGTCGAGGCCGCAGCCGTCGAAAGCGCGCAGCTCGTGCTCGTATTTCGCCGTCAGGCCCGGTCCGAGCGGCGGCCGCCCGGCCGGCAGGGTGGCGGCCCAGGGATGCTCGGTGAGGAGAAGGTGATTTTCCTCGGCGATGGCGGTCAGCCGCTCTCGCCAGGGCCGGCCCAGCAGCTCGGTCCGGGGCATCTCCAGGTAGAGACGGTCCAGCATGAGGTCGAGCAGGGTGGATTTGTCCGGAACGTAGGTGTAGAGCGTCATCGGGACGACGCCCAGCTCCTGCGCGACACGCCGCATCGTCACCGACTCCAGGCCCTCGGCGTCGGCCAGAGTGATGCCGGTATCGACGATGCGCGCAACGCTCAGCCCGGGACGGCGGCCCCGCTTTTTCTCCACCGGCTCCGGGAACCAGAGCAGGTCGATGGTTCGGCGCGCTTCGCCCATGGCGCTATTGTGTACGCCGTACAGATAAAGGTCCAGGCAGGGGGTCGCGGTGCTGGTCGTTCATGGCGGCTGGGTTCCGGGTGCGGGCGGTCCCGGCCGGCTCGTGCTCTGGGCCGAGGACCCGGCGATGCCGCTGACCTCGGCGTCCCGGGCTCGCTCGCGTCCGCATCCGTTCGCTGTCTCCGCCGACATGCTGCGTGCGGCTCTCGGCGAGCCGGTGGTCGACGCGGCGGGTGAGACCGCGACCGTCTCGTTGCCCGGCACCGCACAGGGCCCGCTCCCCTCACCCGAGGCTGCCGCCGCGGCCGCGATCGACACCGAGGCCGGGAGACCACCCCGGGGGCTCCGGCTCGCCGCCTGGGCGATCCCGGTGCTCACCGTGCCCGCCGAGGCCGCCACGCCGGTGCTCGCGACCCTCGCCGAGCCCGACCCGGGCGGTTCGTGGGTCGCCGGGCCGTCGTTGCGTTATCTCTGCCTGCTCGCGGGTTACGCGTGCGATCTCGCTCGACGCGGACGGATGCTGCCGCAGTTGGTTGTCGAGGCCGGTGTTCCGGCGGCGCGCTGGCGGCCGGTGCTGACCGGGGCCGACGCGGTGACCTTCCGCGATTTCGCGACCGGCATCCCGCCGGTGGCCCGCGCGATCGTCACCTCCGCATCCGGAAAGCCGGCGCCCGGAAATCCGGGGGCTGGCAAGCCGGGGGCGGATCAAACCGCCGGTCATCCGGCCGGGCGGATCGTGCGGGAGACGCTCGAAGCGCTGGTCGACGTGGCCGCGCGCGACGTCATGCCGGAGCGGATCCTGGCCGGCATGCGGCCCGGGCCGAAAGCGCCGCTGCCCGATCGCTGGCTCTCCGCTCTGACCACCGACGATCCGGCGTTGCCCGGTGCGCCCAGCGGCGAGGTCCGCGAGCTACGTCAGGCGCTCGACGACTGGATGCGGGCCGCCAACGCGGCCAACGGCCCGATCCGGGTCAGTTTCCGGCTGATCGAGCCGGGCGTCGAGTCCGACGAGTGGGCGCTGGAGTTCGCGCTCCAGTCGGCCGACGATCCGAGCCTCTATCTCACGGCCGCCGCGCTATGGGACGGCGACCGGTTCCCCGGCCTGCCCCGGCGTCCCGACGAGGCGCTGCTGGCCGGGCTGGGCCGGGCGGTCCGGCTCTTCCCGCTGCTGCACATGGCCCTGCTGGAGCAGCGGCCGGCCGCGATGCCGCTGACCACCGGGGAGGCGTTCGAGTTCCTGCGCCAGGTGGCTCCGCTGTTGCAGGCGGCCGGTTTCGGCGTGCAGCTGCCGTCCTGGGCCGGGCGTAAGGGTGTCGGCCTCAAGCTCACCACCCGGTCGAAACCGAAATCCAAGGCCGGCGCGTCCCGGGCTGTCGCCGACTCCGGGTTCGGCCTGGCCGAGCTGGTCGAGTTCCGGATCGACCTGGTGATCGGCGAGAGCACGGTGAGCGCCGAGGAGCTGGCCGAGCTGGCCCGGCTCAAGGTTCCACTCGTGCGAGTCCGCGGCCAGTGGGTCGAGCTGGACGATCGCCAGCTCAAAGCGGCGCTCAAGGCGGTGAGCCGGCGGCGCGAGGGTGAGCTCACCGCGGGCGAGGTGCTCCAGCAGGTGGTCGACGGTGGCGACGAGGATCTGCCGCTCGTCGAGATCGACGCCGACGGCATGCTCGGTGACCTGCTGTCCGGGCAGGCCGCGGAACGCCTGACTCCGCTGCCCACACCGGCCGGTTTCCACGGGACGCTGCGGCCGTATCAGGAACGCGGCCTCTCCTGGCTGGCCTTCCTCAGCCGGCTCGGGCTGGGCGGGATCCTCGCCGACGACATGGGCCTCGGCAAGACCGCGCAGACGCTGTCCCTGCTGCTCACCGAAAACCTGGCCGATCCTTCTCAGAAGACGTTGCTCATCTGCCCGATGTCGCTGGTCAGCAACTGGCAGAAAGAGGCGGCCCGGTTCGCGCCCTCGTTGCGCGTCTACGTGCACCACGGCGGCACCCGTCTGCGCGGCGACGATTTCACCGAGGCGGTGGCCGGAGCCGACCTGGTGCTCACGACGTACGGCACCGCGCTGCGTGACCTCGACGCGTTACGTGAGGTCAGCTGGGGCCGGGTGGCCTGCGACGAGGCTCAGGCGATCAAGAACAGCGGGACCCGGCAGTCCCAGGCCGTGCGGGCCATCAAGGCGCGTACCCGTCTCGCCCTGACCGGCACCCCGGTGGAGAACCATCTGGCCGAGCTGTGGTCCATCATGGATTTCGTGAACCCGGGACTGCTCGGGCCGGCGAAACGGTTCCGGCGCCGCTTCCAGGAGCCGATCGAGAACCGGCAGGACGAGGACGCCACCGCCGCGCTGAAGCGGGCGACCGGCCCGTTCGTGCTGCGTCGCCTCAAAACCGATAAGAGCATCATCTCGGACCTCCCGGAGAAGAACGAGATGAAGGTGTGGTGCTCGCTCACCCCCGAGCAGGCCACCCTCTATCAGGCCGTTGTCGAGGACATGATGGCCGAGATCGAGAACAGCGAGGGCATCCAGCGGCGGGGCAACGTGCTCGCCGCGATGATGAAACTCAAGCAGGTCTGCAACCACCCCGCCCACCTGCTCAAGGACGGCTCCCGCCTGCCCGGCCGCTCGGGCAAGCTGGCCCGCCTCGAAGAACTCGCCGAGGAGATCGTCGAGGACGGCGACAAGGCCCTGGTCTTCACTCAGTACGCCGAGTGGGGCACCCTCCTCCAGCCGTACCTCACGGCTCAGCTCGACCGGCCGGTGCTCTGGCTGCACGGCGGCCTCACCAAGGCACGCCGCGACGAGCTGGTCGAGCGGTTCCAGACCGGCACCGAGCCGATGATCTTCCTGCTCTCGCTGAAAGCCGCCGGCACCGGCCTCAACCTCACCGCGGCCAACCACGTCGTCCACTTCGACCGGTGGTGGAACCCGGCGGTCGAGGACCAGGCCACCGACCGGGCGTACCGCATCGGGCAGTCCCGTGACGTGCAGGTTCGCAAGTTCATCTGCACCGGCACGCTGGAGGAGAAGATCGACCAGATGATCGAGCGGAAAAAGGCGCTCGCCTCCTCGGTCGTCGGCACCGGCGAGGACTGGGTCACCGACCTGGACACCGATCAGCTGCGTGAGCTGTTCTCCCTCGGCCCCGGGGCGGTGAGCTGATATGCCGGTCGACCAGAGCGGGCGGTTCTACGAAGCCGGGCGCCCGATCGAGGTGGACGGCGGGCTCGCGGTCCGGGCACAGCGCGGCAAGATCGGCGAGCAGTGGTGGTCACGGCGGTTCGTGGACTGGCTTGAAGGCGTCTGCCAGCCGGGGCGGCTGGCGCGCGGACGAACGTACGCTCGTAAGGGTCAGGTCTTGGATTTTGCCCTTGCGCCTGGCCGGGTGACCGCTCGCGTGCAAGGCTCGCGCCCGGTGCCCTACCAGGTCGAGATCCGGATCCCGGCCTACGACGAGGCGCAGTGGACCGACATCACCGAGGCGCTCGGCAGCCGGGCGCTGTACCGGGCGGCGCTGCTGGCCGGTGAGATGCCGCACGAGATCGTCGAGCTCTTCACCGACCTGGGCATGCCGCTGTTCCCCTCGGAGCTGGACATCTCCTGCTCCTGCCCGGACTGGGGCATCCCGTGCAAGCACGGTTCGGCGGCGCTCTACGTGCTGGCCGAGGCCTTCGACGACGATCCGTTCCTGGTGCTCGCCTGGCGTGGCCGGGGCCGGGACACGCTCCTCGACGACCTGCGGGGCACCCCCGAGCCGGACGAGGAGATGGCGGACCCGCTCGCGATCGAGGAGGAGCCGCTGGACGACCGGCTGGCCGACTTCTACGCGCCCGGGATCAGTTTGGGCCGGCTGCGGGAACGCCCGGCCCGGGGTGGCACGCCGCCGGAGCTGCTGTTGCGGGCGCTCGACCCGCCGCCAGTGAAGGTGCGGCACATCCCGCTGGTGGACACGCTCCGAGCCGCGTACCGAGACCTGGGCAAAGCTGAGGAATGACACCCCGGGCCGCGCCCATCGTGAACCGATCGTGGGCGAGTCCACGATGGACGCGGCGGCCTGTGAGGTTACCGGGAGTGCCCTCAACTTTGCGAGAGGTGACATGTCGTGTCAATAGATGACAACCAATATTGGAGTTAACGACCGTGAGTGAGATGACCTACCGCCGGCTGGGCGACTCGGGCCTCGTGGTGTCCGTCGTCGGCATCGGCTGCAACAACTTCGGCCGCAAGCTGGACGCCGAGGGCACCCGCGAGGTGGTCGACGCGGCGTTCGACGCCGGCATCACGCTGTTCGACACGGCGGACATCTACGGCGCCCCGCACGGCACCTCGGAAGAGCTGCTCGGCGCCGCTCTCAAGGGCCGGCGCGAGGAAGCGGTTCTCGCCACCAAGTTCGGTATGAACATGGAGGGCCTGAACGGCCGCGACTTCGGCGCCCGTGGCTCCCGGCGGTACATCACCCGGGCCGTCGAGGCGTCGCTGCGCCGGCTGGAGACCGATTACATCGACCTCTACCAGATGCACGAGCCGGACCCGGCCACCCCGATCGACGAGACGCTCGCCGCGCTGGACGACCTGGTCCGCTCCGGCAAGGTCCGGTACCTCGGCAACTCGAACTTCTCCGGCTGGCAGATCGCCGACGCCGACTGGACCGCGCGGACCAGTGGGCAGACCCGGTTCATCAGCGCGCAGAACCGGTACAGCCTGCTGCACCGGGAGGCCGAAGCGGAGGTGGTCCCGGCCTGCGAGCAGTTCGGCCTCGGGCTGCTGCCGTTCTTCCCGCTCGACTCCGGCCTGCTGTCCGGCAAGTACCGCCGTGGCGAGCCGCCAGCCGCCGGCACCCGCCTGTCCCAGGACCGTTACACGCCCTGGCTGGAGGAGGCCGACTGGGACACCATCGAGGCGCTGACCGCGTTCGGTGCGGAGCGGGGCCACAGCCTGCTCGACGTCGCGATCGCCGGTCTTGCCGCGCTGCCCGCGGTGACCAGCGTGATCGCCGGCGCCACCACGGCCGAGCAGGTCCAGGCGAACGCGGCGGCCGGGTCCTGGGAACTCACCGCGGCCGACATCGTGGCGCTGGAGACGATCCTCAATTGACGAGCAAGGCCGGGAGCGTTGCTCCCGGCCTGCAAACTCTCACTCGACGACGGTGATGATCCGGCGACGACGGGCCATTCGGTACGCGATCACGCCCGCGAGCAGCAACGCCACACCCCCACCAGCGAGCAGGCCGGCCGGCGCCCCGGTGATCGGCAGCGCCTCACCGGCACCCTCGCCGCCCGAGGTCAGCTTCACCGTGAGAGCCGCCGTGTCGTTGCCGCTCTTCGCGTCCTGCACTCCGCCGTCGACCGTCACGGTCCCCGGCGCGTGCTCACCCTCGCTGATCTCGCCGGTGAAGGTGAAGGTCGCCTTGGCGTTCTTGGCCACGCCGTCCAGCGCGCAGACGTAATCCCGGCCGTCCAGCGACTCGATGTCACTGAGTTCAGTCGGCGACGTCCCGGCCAGGCACGATTCGTCGATCTCGCTCAGCGCGACGCCGGTCGGCATCGTGACGTGGACGTACGGGAACCACTGGAAGCTCGCCGGAACCGTCCCGGTCGGGCCCAGGTTCTGTACGCCGACCTCGACCGACACGGTCTGCCCGGCACTGCCCTCGAAGACGCCGCCGATGGCTTTGCTGTCCGCCGCCGACTTCGGCACCGCCACCGTGAAATCGGCGAGGTTGTCGTCCGGGTTGAGGTCGTCGATCCCGGCCGGTTCGTCGGCTGACGCCGTGGGCACCGACTGAAGCTTCAGCTCCGCGCCGGCCGCGCCCGCGGTCTTGCGCGCGAAGTCATCGAGGTAATCGCCGCTCAGGCCGACCGCGCCGACGATGACCGGGTATTCGTACGGGCCTGGCGCGTCGGGCTTCACCTTGATCCGCAGCGGGGCCGACTCGGGCAGGGTGAACGTGCCGCCACCCGCCAGCGGCTCGTCGATGACACAGATGACGCCGCCGAGCTCGTCGTCGACGAGGCAGTTGCGGTAGTTCAGCACCGGGACCACGTCGGAGTACGCCGTAAAGACGAACAGGCCGACCGCCTCGACATCACGGTTGCCGGTGTTGCGTACCTCGAACGGCACGTTCGCGCTCTTGCCCCGGCCGACCTTCAGGTTCGCGATGTCGCTGACTTCCAGGTCGACGCCGCCCTTGGCGGTCTGCACCACCGCGATCGAGGTCTCGAAGCTCGGCAGGCCACCGACCCAGGTGGCGACGGGAACATGAATCGCCGGGCCGGCGCCGGCCACCGGCTTCACCGAGAACTTGACCTTGCGCCGCTCGCCCGGCTTGACGTCGCCCAGGTCGCAGGTGGTCTGGTCACAGCCTTCCGGCGGGGTGAACCCCAGGTCCGCGCCGATCGGCTTGGCCTTGGTGCCGAAGCTCAGGACCACGTCCTTCGCCGCGATGGTGGTCAGGTTGTAGATGTCGAGCTCGACCGTCTTCGACTGCCCGCTGATCACGGTGACCGTCTCCGGGCCAAGCACCGCCACGAACGGGAACTCTTCCTCGGCGGCCTGCGCGGGCAGGGCCAGACCGGTCACGGCCAGGCCACTGACCAGTGCGGACAGGGCAAGACGATGGAACAGAGTACGCAGACGCATGGTCACCGATCTCAGAGATCAACGGCGGGAAGTCCGAGGATCCTAAAGGCGACCGGGGAGGACCAGGGAACCTCTCCGATGAAGGAGAGACGAAAACTAGACGTCGGCGAAGTGGGGCCCGTCCTCGGGAAGCGCCGGCACCTCGCCACGCAGCGCTCCACGCCGGGCGAACTCGCGCAGCCCGGCGATCTGCCGCTCACCCAGCGAGAAGTCCAGCGCCCGGAAGTAGTTGGCGAGGGTGGCCGCGTCGAACGGCTCCCACCGGGCGCCGGCCTCGGCGACCTCGTCCAGTTCCTTGAGCGCCAGGTCGCGGGACCGCTGGAACGCCTCGTGCACGTCCTTGACCAGGCCCGGGTGTGCGGCTGCGAAGTCCTTGCGGACCGCCCAGACGGCGAACACCATCGGCAGCCCGGTCCACTCCTTCCACGCGTCGGCCAGGTCGATCACCTGGAGGCCGAGGGCGGGCGCCTCGTACATGGCGCGCAGGGCCGGGTCGCCGATCAGCACGCCGGCGTCGGCCTCCATCAGCATCTGCGACAGGTCGGGCGGGCAGCGGAAGTACTCGGGCTCCACCCCGTACCTCTCGGCCAGAAGCATCTGCGCGAGCAGGACGCCGGTCCGCGAGGTGGAACCGAGCGCGACCGGCCGCCCGTCGAGCTCGGCCGGAGGCCGGGTGGAGACCAGATTGACCGAGAGCACCGGCCCGTCGCTGCCGACCGCCAGGTCAGGCAGCAGGAGCAGCTCGTCGGCGTGCCGCAGGTATTCGACGAGGGTGATCGGCCCGATGTCCAGATCACCGGCGACCAGCGCGGCACTGAGCCGTTCCGGAGTGTCCTTGTGCAGGTCGACGTCGAGGAGAGCGCCCGAACGCATCAGCCCCCAGTAGATCGGGAGGCAGTTCAGGAACTGGATGTGCCCGACCCGGGGCCGACGGACGCTGTCGCTCATGCTGCGACGTTATCCCTGATCTCGCTGCGACCACCGGTCGCCGGGGTGGCGGGTGGCTCAGATCGCACCATCGGCAGGCACGCCAGCGCGGCCAGGATCCCGGCGGCTCCGGCGGCCGCGACCAGGATCCGGGGCTCGAAGGCCTCGGCGAGCGGGCCGGCCACGAGCAGGCCGGTCAGCCCGGCGCCCTGCACGGCTGCGGTCGTCACGGCGAAAGCACGGCCGTGCGCCGCCGACGGGACCCGGCTCGCGATCAGCACGGTGGTGCAGATGTTGAGAGCGCCGTTCGCCGCCCCGCCGACGATCCAGAGCGGGATCAGCCAGCCGGCACTGGACACGGTCGCGCCGGCGCACACCATGGCGCAGGTGAAGCCGAGCAGAGCGAGAACCGTCGGCAGGGTGATCCAGCGGCGCGGCGCCCGCCCGAAGGTCAGGCTCGCGGACAGCATCCCGACCGTCCAGGACGCCATCACGAAGCCGTAGACGCTGGTGGAGGCGCCGAGCGTGTCCCGGATGAAGAAGACCTCGAAGACGTTGATCGCGCTCACCCCGCCGACGACAGCGGCGACCGCCACGGTCATCACGGTGAGCACGCGGTCGTCGCGCAGCCGAAAAGACACGGCCGGCGGTTTTGTGGCCCCGGTGGGTGCGCCTCTACGCGTACGAATGAGAAGTCCGATTCCGACCAGCGCGAGATAGCTCGCGGCAGCGAGCGTGAGTGGCAGTTTCGGGCCGGCCTGACCGAGCAGGATGCCGGCGAGGGCCGGTGCCGCGAGCATCCCGATCTGCCCGGCGGTCTGCACGAGGCCGCTCGCGCGCGCCAGATCGGCCTCGCGCACCATGCCCGGGACCAGCGCGGCGAAGGTCGGCTGGGTGACCGCGACGCCGCACGCGAGCAGCGCCACCAGCGCGATGATCAAAACCGGCTGGGTGGTGAAGATCAGCGCCGCGCAGAGCGCGGCCTGGGCGAGACCCGCGCAAACCAGGAGGGTACGACTGTCCGCACGGTCCACGAGACGCCCGGTGAGCGGGGCGAGCAGTGCGATCGGGAGGCTCGCCGCCAGGAGCAGCCCGGAGACGGCGAGACCACCGTGCCCGGAGTCCTGAAGAACCAGGGCGAGCGTGGTCGCCGCCAGCAGATCGCCGCAGACCGAGATGGCGCGTCCGGTCGCGGCGAGGTGGACGTCAGCCCAGCGCGACTCGGCAGATGTGAAGGACATACTTCGAAAGTAATCCTTCACATCTGATCGACTCAAGTAGTCACGGGGAAAGCCGCGTACTGAATCACCACCTGGCGGGCGTCCTCGGGTGCGTCGTCCTGCCTGGTCCGCAGCTTGTAGGGCTCCAGCAGCGACCGAATCTGATCACTCAGCTGGGTCAGCTCCTCGGCGGTGACCAGGAGTTGCTGGCCCATCAGCTGCGACGCCTCACGCCACTGCTTCGTCTCCTGCGGCTGACGCTCCATCCACTCGCGGATGCGGTCCTTGTCGCGGGCCAGGTAGAGCTCGACGAGCGCCCGCTCCGCCGCGAACGACTCGGGATGCTCGGCGTCGGCGTCGAACATGAGGTTGGCGGCCTTGCTGCGCCACCGCCGCTCCCGGCCGTCACCCTGGCTCGGCGCCTGCTCGACGAGGTCGTATTTCGCCAGCTCACGCAGGTGATAGCTGGTAGCGCTCGGCGAGAGGCCGACGAGCCCGGCACACTCGGTCGCCGTCATCGCGGCCCCGGTCACGGTGAGATGCTCGACGATCTCGATCCGCGCCGGATGCGCCAGCGCCCGCATCGTCCGCGCATCGCTGATCCGCACCTGAGCCAGCCCACTCTCCTGCTCCGCCATCACTCATCTCCCGTCACGTGGAGGCGCTCCACAGATTGGCCGGTGATCTCAGCGATGATGTCGAAGTCCTTGTCGAGATGCAGCACGGTGAGCCCGGATCGCTCGGCAACCGCGGCGACCAGCAGGTCAGGAACGGACGGCGCCCGATGCCGGCCCTGATCCGCCAGAAGCGCCTGCACCTCGACAGCACGCTGCTCCGCGGCGGGAGTCATGAACTCGACCGGCATCAACGAGAGCGGCGGCTGACTCGAGTGCCTGCGATGCTCGGGACCCGACCGCGCCGAGAAGCCGACCTCCAGCAATGTCGGGGTGGTTATCCGGACCAGCCCCCGCCCGAGCCGTTCGAGCCAGCCCTCGGCGTCGACGCTCTTCGAGATGCGCACCAGGGCCGACTTGTCGATCAGCCAGCCGGTCACCGCCAGGCCTCGGTCATCAACTCCTCGTCGGCGAGCCCGGCGTACTGGTCTTCGAAGCTCACCAGATCGGCCATCGTCACCTTGCGGTTCTCCTGGGGGAATGCCCGCGCCAAGGTTCGCCGCAGGACCTCGCTGCGGGAGAGGCCGAGGCGCCTGGCCTCGGCGTCCATGGCAGCCACCACTTCGTCGGGAACGTCACGAATCAATAGATCCATCTCCACACCCCCTTTGATATCTCAGGATATCTCGACTGGCAGTCGCTAATTCGGTGGACAGACGGCTGTCAAGGCGTAGCGTGGAGGGCCGCTTGACGGCCGTGGTGACAATGCACCGCAGCGGGCGTCCCCGCGCCGCCGGCGGCCTACCTGTCCTGCGGATACGCGAGCAGCAGCCCTCGAATTCTCTGGGGATGATCTGTGCCCACCGATCTGGATACTGAGCTCGCCGCCGAACGTACCCATCTCATCGAGTCCCGGGCCGCGCTGCGCCGCATGCGTGACCGGGCGCAGTCGCTTTTCGCCGCGGGTGACAAGGTCGCCGGCGACGCGTACACCGCCGAGCAGCTGGGCCGGCACATGGCCCGGCGGGTCAAGGAGCTCGCCGACGACCCGGAGACGCCGCTCTTCTTCGGCCGGCTCGACATCGACGAGGCCGCCTATCACGTGGGGCGGCGGCACGTCACCGACGACCTGGGCGAGCCGATGGTCCTCGACTGGCGGGCGCCGCTGTCGCGGAGCTTCTACCGGGCCAGCGTCCGTGACCCGCAGGGTGTCGCCGTCCGGCGCCGGTTCGGCTTCGTCAAAGGTGATCTGACCAGCTTCGAGGACGAGCATCTTGATCGCGGCGAGGAGCTCGGCACCAGCAGCCGGATCCTGACCGCTGAGATCGAGCGCCCACGTGTCGGGCCGATGCGGGACATCGTCGCCACCATTCAGCCGGAGCAGGACGAGCTGGTCCGCGCCGATCTCGGCGACTCGATCTGCGTGCAGGGCGCGCCCGGCACCGGCAAGACCGCGGTCGGCCTGCACCGCGCGGCATTCCTGCTCTACCTGCACCGGGAACGGTTGCGCCGCTCCGGCGTGCTGATCGTCGGGCCGAACACCGCATTCCTGTCGTACATCTCGGCGGTCCTGCCGACCCTCGGTGAGGTCGAGGTTCAGCAGTCCACACTGGAAGAACTCATCGGCCGGGTGCCGGTCAAGGCGGTCGACTCGCCGCCGGCTGCGTTGATCAAACATGACGTACGCATGGCGCAGGTGCTCCGCAAAGCCCTGTGGGGCCGCCTGGGCAAGCCCACCGTGCCGATCATGGTGTCGGACGGTTCGTACCGCTGGCGGATCGACACCGAGCCGCTGCGCCGGATCGTCGACGAGGCACGCCGTGACGGCCTGCCGTACGCGGTCGGCCGGGAACGTGTCCGCGCCCGCGTCGTCGGCCTGCTGCAACGCCAGTCGGAGTACCGCACCGGCAACTCCCCCAACGAGACCTGGCTGCGCAAGATGAGCAAGATCGGGCCGGTCACCGAGTTCCTTGAGTCGACCTGGCCGGCCGTCACCGCGGAGACGCTGGTCGCCGGCGTGCTGACCGACCCGTCGATCGCCGGCGACCTGCTCACCGAGTCCGAACAGGACGCGATCCGCTGGGCCAAGCCGCCGAAGACCGCGAAGTCGGCGAAGTTCACGACGGCCGATCTGGTGCTGCTCGACGAGGCCGCCGGGCTCCTCGACCGGGAGAACAGTTTCGGTCACGTGGTCGTCGACGAGGCTCAGGACATGTCGCCCATGCAGGCCCGGGTGATCGCCCGGCGCAGCGAGCACGGCTCGATCACGCTGCTCGGTGATCTCGCGCAGGGCACGGCACCCTGGGCGGCCACGGACTGGCGGGAGATCCTCGGGCACCTCGGCAAGCCGGACGCCGCCGTGGTGCCGCTGACCGTCGGGTTCCGCGTACCCGAGGCAGTTGTTGCGCTGGCGAATCGCCTGCTGCCCTGGCTCGGGGTGAACGTGCCGGAAGCGGTGTCGCTTCGCCGCGACGGCGACCTCGCGGTGATCGCCGTGCCGGACCCCGCGGACCTGGACGCCCGGACTCTCGCCGAGGTCACCGCCGCGCTCGGGCATGAGGGATCGGTTTCGGTCATCGCCGCGGACGACGCGGTGGACCGGCTCCGCGGTCACCTCACCGCGGCGGGCATCGAGCACGCGACCCCCGACGAGACCGAGTCCGAAGCGCGCGTCACGGTGGTGCCCGCGACGCTGGTCAAAGGCCTTGAGTACGACCATGTCATCGTCCACGAGCCCGCCGCGATCGTGGCCGCCGAGCCGAAGGGTCTGAACCGCCTCTACGTGGTGCTCACCCGGGCCGTGACCCGGCTGTCGGTGTTGCACGCCGAGCCGCTGCCCGACGCCCTTAGGATCGATTGATGTCTCGAATCGGAGTGATGTTCGACCGCGACCGTGCCCCCGAGGAACTGCCCGCCTACGCCAAGGCGATGGAGGAGGCCGGCGTCGACGACCTCTGGGTCGTCGAGGATCTGGGCTGGGCCGGGGCGATCAGCACGGTGGCGCTGGCCCTCGCCGCCACCTCGCGGATCCGGGTCGGCATCGGCATCGCGCCGGTGCCGCTCCGCAACCCGGCGCTGTTCGCCATGGAGCTGGCGATGCTCGCCCGGGTCTACCCCGGCCGCGTCGTCGCCGGCCTCGGTCATGGCGTCGCGGGCTGGATGCGCCAGGTCGGCGCCGATCACAAGTCGAAACTCGCCCTGCTCGAAGAGAGCATCGTCGCGACCCGCGGCCTGCTGAACGGCGAGACGGTGACGCTGCACGGCCGCGAGGTGCACATCGATGGAGTGAAACTCGTGCACCCGCCCAAGGTCGTGCCGCCGATCGTCACCGGCGTGGTCAAGCCGCTCTCGCTGGCGCTCTCCGGCCGGGTCGCGGACGGGACGATCATCGCCGAGGGCAACGGCCCGGTGCAGCTGAGCGAGTCGCTCGCGCACGTGCGCGAGGGCGGCGCCAAACCCGATCATGAGGCGATCGTTTTCGTGTTCCTGCACGTCAACGACGATTCGGCTGACGCCGAAAAGATCACAGGCGATTTGGTACGCATCCAGTCCGAGTGGCTCGGCGTCGACCCGTCGGACCTGTTCTCGCTGATCGGCCCGGTGGCACAGATCCCGGCCAAGGTGCAGGCGATCACCGACGCGGGGATGAGCACGCTGGTGCTGCGACCCCTCGGCCCGGACCCGGTCGGCCAGGTGCGGACCACGCTCGCAGCGCTGGGCCGCTGATTTCCCTCCCCTGAACGGGGAATCCCACTCGCCGAACCGGGTCGGCTCGGGCGACGATCCCGATGTGGACATCGTCGCCCAGTGGGTACGAACTGCATGGACGAAACAGTCGCGCGGCGGGGAAGCAGCCGCGCGGCGCAATGCGATGCCGATCGCGTTTCCGGTCCCGGAGGCCGGCACGCCGATCCTGCACGAGATCGACATGGCGGAGTGGGACGACTTCGACCCCCGGTTCACGCTGCGGCGCGAATTGCCGGATCCGTCCCGGGTCTCGCTGCGCCCGGCCGGTCGGCTGCTGAGTGTGGAACTCGTCCCCGAGCCGGACATGAATCCGTCCCGGTGGTACCGCGGGTCGATGGTGCTGCTCGCGCCCGGGCAGTGGTTGCGCTGGCAGATCAACTATCGGATCGCACACCTGCGCGACGGCGAGTGGAGCTACCGCCTCGACACGCTGAACCTCGCATTCGGAGCCATCGGCGTCTTCGGCGGCACCCCGTCGCGTTTCCTCGACGAGCGCACCCACCTGTACTAGAGCGGCTTCACCCAGCGGGACCACTCGCCCTGCTGGTAATAGCCGTGCGCTGCCCAGATGCCGTGCGCCTTGGTGTTGTGGTCGAGGACCATGGCGTCGGCGCGGGTACCGCCCAGCTCGCGGAACCGCTGCTCGGCCGCCTCGATCAACCGGCCGCCGATGCCTTCCCTGCGGTGCGACGGCGCGACCGCGAGCCGGTACAGATGGCAGCGCCAGCCGTCCCATCCGGCCACGATCGTGCCGACGACGACCTCGTCGAGAACCGCGACGATCAGCGCGTCCGGGTCACGGTCGACGAGGGCCTCGACCGCCGCGAGGGTGTCGACCGGGCGGACGTCGTTTTCCGCCGCCTCCTGCCAGAACGCCAGGACCTGGGACAACTCGTCGCGACGCACCGGCCTCAAGATCATGACCGCCATGATAGTTACGTCGCCGGTTACCGATTTGGTTCAGGTGAGCCGGAACAACGACAGTTTCATTCTGAGCGGAGCATGTAAATGCGACCATGCGGAACATGACCGTTCCAGCGCCGGGCGTGCCTACCTGGGTGGATCTGGCCACCGCCGACCTGGGAGACGCGACCCGTTTCTACACCGAGATGTTCGGCTGGACCGCTGAGGTCTCCGGCGACGACTTCGGTGGATACACGACGTTCCTGCTGAACGGCCTGCAGGTGGCCGGGGCGGGGCCGCTCTTCGGCGAGGGCCAGCAGACCGCCTGGAGCACGTACTTCGCCGCCGGCGACGCCGACGTGGTGGCCGCCCGGGTGGAGGCGGTCGGGGGGAAAGTGCTGGTCGCGCCGTTCGACGTGATGGATCAGGGCCGGATGGCCGCGTTCCTCGACCCGGCCGGCGCGCCGTTCAGCGTGTGGGAGCCGGGGATGATGCGCGGCGCCGAGATCTTCAACGCACCGGGCGCCCTCACCTGGAACGAGTTGAACACCCGCGACCTGGACGGCGCGAAGAACTTCTACGCCCTGGTGTTCGACTGGCAGTACCAGGACACCAGCATCGGCGGGTTGCCGTACGCGTTGTGCCAGCTCAGCCAGCAGCCGGTCGCCGGTTTCCAGCTGATGGCCGGTGCGGGGTGGCCCGATGACCTGTTGCCGCACTGGCTGGTCTATTTCGCGGTGGGTGACTGCGACGCCGCGGCCGAGCACGCACACCAGCTCGGCGGCCGGGTCGTGCACGGGCCCACCACGATCGCGGCGGGCCGGTACGCACTGCTGGAAGACCCGCAGGGTGGCCGCTTCGCGATCCTGGCACCCTGATTTCAGGCCAGCAGCTGCGGGATCTTGGCGTACAGCTGCTCGGTGAACGTCATCATCTCGCGGAGCATCCAGTTGCCGGTGAGCAGCAGGACGAGCCCGATCGCGATCGCTTTCGGGACGAAGGAGAGCGTCGCCTCCTGGATCTGGGTCACCGACTGGAACAGCGAGATCACGAAGCCGACCCCGAGCGCGGTGAGCAGCACCGGTGCCGCCAGCTTCGCCGAGATGGTCATGGCCTGGAGCGCTAGTTCCACCACCATCGTGTCCGTCATAACGAACTGTTCGGGCGAATCAAGAGTTTTTCGAGTGCTAAACGGTTGCATTCGGGTTGCCGCGGACCGCGACGACCAGGGGGCCGTGCTCACCGTCGATGACGCGTACGCGTACCCGGTAGTGCTCGGCCAGGTTCGCTTCGGTCAGCACCTCGGCGGGTGTGCCGGAGGCGACGACACGACCGCCGGCCAGCAGGATCATGCGGTCGGCGTACTCCCCCGCGGTCGACAGGTCGTGCATGGTCGCCAGCACGGTGAGGCCGCGTTCGGCGCGCAGCCGGTCGACGAGTTCGAGGACTTCCTGCTGGTGGCCGATGTCGAGGGCACTGGTCGGCTCGTCCAGCAGCAGGATGCCGGCGCCCTGGGTGAGCGCGCGGGCCAGGAAGACCCGCTGCCGTTCGCCTCCGGAGAGCGTGTCGAGGCGGCGCCCGGCGAACGGCTCCAGGTCGAGCGCGGCCAGGACCTCGTCGACAACGGCCAGGTCCGAGGCCGACTCACGGCCCAGCGGCGGGATGTACGGGGTACGCCCGAGCAGCACGTAGTCGTAGACCCCCATGGCCGGCGGGACCACGGGCGACTGCATCACGGTGGCGATCGCCTTCGCGCGTTCCCGGCGGTGCAGCCGGGCGATCGGCGTACCGTGCCAATGGATCTCCCCGTCGTGCGGCAGCAGGCCGCCGATCGCCCGCAGCGCCGTGGACTTACCGGCGCCGTTGGGTCCGATCACGGTCACCCATTCGCCCTCGGCGACGTCGAGATCAACACCGTCGACGATCAGGTTGCCGTCCAGCCGGACCGTCAGGCCGCGTACGGAAATCGCTGCGGTCATGTCGGCATCGACTTCATCGTGCGCATGACCAGCACGAAGAAGGGCGCGCCGAGGAACGCGGTGACCACACCGATCGGGATCTCCGCGTCACCGGCGACGGTCCGGGCCAGCAGGTCGGTCAGGGTCAGGAACGCGGCACCGAACAGCACCGACAGCGGCAGCAACGACCGATAGCTCGGGCCGGTCAGCAACCGGATGGTGTGCGGCACGATGATCCCGACGAACCCGATCAGCCCGGAGACGGACACCGCCGCCGCGGTACCCAGCGACGCTGCGATGATCAACAGGTACCGGCTGCGCTGCGGATGCAGCCCGAGACTGGCCGCCTCCGCGTCACCGACGGTCAGAACGTCCAACTCCCGGCGCTGGGCCAGCACGATCACGCCGGTCACCACGACGTACGGCAGGATCACCAGCACGTCGTGCCACCCGGCGGTGGACAGCCGGCCGAGCAGCCACGAATACACCTGCTGCAACGACTCGACATGCCGCTGCAGTAAGTAGGTCTGCGCCGCCGACAGGAACGCCGACACCGCGACACCGGCCAGGATCAGCGCGGCCGGCGATCGATCCCGGCTGCCGGCCGCACCGAGCAACCAGGTGAGACCCACAGCGATCACCGCACCGGCAAAAGCAGCCATGGGTACGCCCACCGGCAGCTCAGTGGCGGCGCCGGCACCGAGCACGATCACCGCTGTCACGCCGAGCCCCGCGCCGGCCGCCACCCCGAGCAGGTGCGGGTCGGCCAGCGGATTGCGGAAAGCACCCTGATAGGCGGCACCGGCCAGGGCCAGCATCGCGCCGACCAGCAGACCCAGCACGACCCGGGGCAGCCGCAACTTTATCAGGATCGCGACTTCACGATCACTGAGGCCGCTGTCCACGCGTACCCAAGGAAGTTGATTGAAGATCTCCACCGCGACGCTTGCGGGAGGCAGCCGGGCGGAGCCGAAGGCGAGGCCGAGAAGCATCGCGACCAGCACCGACAGCACCCCCGCGACCAGCCACGCAGGACGCAGCCCGGCAGGCCGCGCCACGACGCGGCGATCGGTCACGCGGGAACCTTGCTCACCGCGTCGGCGACAGCCTGGACAAGATCGACGGTACGCGGACCCCAGCGCGACGCGATGTCGTCGTCGAGGCCGTAGATCTGACCCTTCTCGACGGCGGTGACCGCGGCCCAGCCGGCGCGCGCTTTCACCGTCTCGGCGGACTGCTGGCAGCACTTGGTGTCGGCCAGGAAGATCGTGTCCGGGTTCGCCTTGACCAGCGACTCCTGGGTGAGCTGCGGGTATCCGCCCAAGGAACCGGTCGGGTCGGCGGAGTCGGCCACGTTGGTCATGCCGAACCTGGTGAAGACCGAGCCGACGAACGTTTTCGAGGTGGCCGAGTAGAGCTCCGGGCCGAGCTCGTAGAAGTAGGAGAGCGGCTCGGTGCGGGCCGGGACCGATTTCACGATCTCGTCGATCTTGGCGGCCATGTCCGTGCCGACCTTGTCCGCCTCGGCCCGGTGGCCGGTGAGCGTGCCCAGGTCGCTGATCTGGTCGTAGGTCTCGTCCAGCGTGGTCGCGGCCGGCGCCACGAACGCCGGGATGGACAGCTTGTCGAGCTGCGCCACGATGTTCTCGGTGTCGTTGGAGACCACCACGAGGTCCGGGTCCTTCGCCGCGATCGCCTCGGCGTTCGGCTTGAAGCCCGACAAGTCGGTCTTGGGCGCGTCGGCCGGGTAGGTGGACTGGTCGTCGACCGCGGTGACCTGCGGCCCGGCGCCGATCGCGAAGAGCATCTCGGTGGCGGTCGGGCTCAGCGAAACGATCTTCTCCGGCCGGGCCTCCAGGGTCACGGCACCAACCGCGACCGGGTACGCCACTGACGAGCCGGCCGGCGCAACCGTCGGATCCGCGGTTTCCTCGCCACCACAGCCGGATGCGGCGAGGAGCAGAGCGGTCGCGGCTATCGCGGTGCTGATCAGACGTCGTTGTCGCATGACCTGTTCTTATCAGGGGCGACCGACGGACGTTTTGTCGGCTCTTATCAGGAGCGGGCGCCGGGTGCTTTCTCGGCTCTTGTCAGGAGCGGGCGTCGGGTGCTTTCTCGGCCGAGTCGGCGGCGACGACCCGGTCACCCGCGGCCGCGGCGTCCTCGTCGCCGGCCAGAGCGGATCGCAGCCGGTCCTTTTCCGCTGTGCGCTTCGCGGAGATCGTGCCGAGCTGCTCGGCCATCTCGTCACGCCACTTGCGCAGCAGCAGGAACGAGAGCCCGGCCGAGGCGACGAACGCGACCATCGCTTTGACCAGGATGTTCAGCGGAGTGGGTGACAGCGCGACGAAGACGATCACGAACAGGCCGATCCGGCCGAACGTGTATTTGATGGCGGGGCTCATCTTTACTCTCCCTCAGCCGGACCGCTGGCCGAGCCAGCGGAGGCCGTAGAACCAGATCAGGCAGTACAGAACCGTACCGGTGGCCGCTCCGGCCACGCCGCTGACCAGTGCCGGTGCCACTGACGAGACAAGGCCGGCCACCGACATCCCGCACGCGACGCCGAAACCGCCGGCGAGGGCGGCGACGATCACCCGGTCCGCGCCGAAGCCCTCGGCCCGGAACTCCTCGACGAAAAGCCAGACCGGCAGGATCAGAACAAGCCAGCCGTTGGACGCGCCGAACTCGCCGAGTCCGGTCAGCGCCATCACCGCCTCGAAGATCAGCAGCACGACGAGGCCGACCGCGAGCCCGGCGAACGCCGCGCCCAGCAGATCGTTGATGGTCGCGAGCCGGCCATCGGCGTCACGCCGCAGACCGGGCACGTTTCTCTGCTGAGTCATCGCGGACCGCCTGTCAGGCCCAGACCCGTTGCGGCTCGCTGCGCCGCTCGGCGTACGAAATGGGTTTGTCGTGCTCGTGAACGATCTCGAAGCTGTCGTCTCGCTCGACCGGTTGGTAACCGGCGTCGCCGATCAGGTCGAGCAGGTCGTCTTTTGCATCCGGCGCTTCGTCTTTATCTCCAGGCGCCGCGCTGGCCAGGTCGTCGGCGCCGAAGTTCAGTGCGAGCTGGGCGACGGACAGGCCGTGGGAGTCCCAGAGAGCGGTGAGGTGCGGGACGTTGTCGAGGAGCAGGCGGGCGACGGCGAACGTCTTCAGCGACTCGGCCGGCATCGCCGACTCGTGGCGCACCGGGGCGAAAGTGCGGAAGCCACCGGTCTCGTCCTGACGCGCGCGCAGGCGCAGCACCTCGTCGACCCGGTCACCCGGCTCGTCGATGTGGCCGTAGAGCATCGTCGCGACGCCGGCGGCGATCATCTCGTCGAGGTTCACGTTTGGCAGCGCGGCCGTCAGCTCGCCAAGTACGTTCGGGTGGTCGTTCACGGTGAACGACACGCGGTCACCGTTCAGCTCGGTGCGGCGGTGATGGGCCAGCCGGCCGAGCCAGGCCAGATCGTCCGACTCGTGGAGCGCGATGCCGTCCTCACGGGTCAGCCGCTCGCCGGCGTAGACCTTCGCCTCGAGTTCGCGTTTGAGCCCGGCGTCCATGTGCGCCCCTTTCCGTCAACCTCGTGGTCGAGGGTACGTGCCGGGTCCGACAACAAGCACGGGACGTGCGGGGGCGTTACCTCCGGCACCTGCGATGATCTTCACGGACACCGGAAAGTCGAAATTTTCTCAGCGTGTTTTCACCTTCTTTCGATCGACACCGGTCCTCGCCCTGGGGTATGAACCTTAAGGAACGACTAGCGCGGTCTAGGTCCGCGCGGACGGGGAGCTCATGTCCAAGGCAGTGCGGTACGGATCGTCACGCTTCGTACCTTGGCGTCTCCGTCCGTTCGTGTACCCGGCGGCGGTGCTCGCGGCGATCGCCGCGCTGTTCCAGCCGATCCCCGCGATGGCCGCGCCGACCGACCCCGCACCCGCCACCCCGGTCTCGATCCCCGACAGCGGCTCCCGGCCGACGCAGCTCGGATCCCTTGTTCTTCCCGGCGCCCCGGCCTCCACCACCACGACCATTCCGGCGACCTCGATCACCGGCATCGCGACCAGCCCCATCGTCGCCAAGGTGGAAAAGGGCCGCGCTGAGATCGCCACGCTCGGCGACGAGCTGATCCGGGTCGGCCAGGACCGCGACATCGTGCAGACCCAGGTCACCACCGCGAATCAGAAGGTGCTGGCCGCGCAGGAATCACTCCGATCCGCGCAGACCGCCGCTGTCGAGGCCGCTGACGCCGCGGTCCTCGATGCTGCCGCGCTCCCGCCCGGCGCCACCGGCTCCGGCCTGATCGACCTCGAGTCGCTGGCCCGGCTCCAGCGCGGTGACGACACCGTGCACCAGGCAGCCGCCCGCCTGCTCGACTCGGCGCAGACCGCCGCGCAGCTCGCGCTGGACGAGCAGACCCTGTCCGGCAGCCAGTACACGAAGCTCAACGGCGAGTGGACGAAACTGAGCGCCCAGCTCGCCCAGAAACAGGCTGCCCAGCAGAAACTCGAGCTGGACAACGCGGCCGAGCTGAGCGCCGCCGAAACCGTGCAGAACGCGGCCGACCAGGCCCTCGGCACCGATTACCTCGCCGGGACCGAAGCCGGTCGCAGCGCCGACGCTCGCGCCATCAAGGCGCTCGAGTTCGCGCTGGCGCAGCGCGGCGACCCGTACGTGTGGTCCGAAGAGGGCCCGGATCAGTACGACTGCTCCGGCCTGATGTACGCGGCCTACCGCTCGTCCGGCGCGGGTTACGCACTCAACCGCGTGTCGCGCGACCAGTTCAGCCAGACCCGCAACAAGACGGTCTCGCGGTACTCGCTGCTCCCCGGTGACCTTCTCTTCTTCAGCTCCTCGAACAGCTGGACCGGCATTCACCACGTCGCCATGTACGCGGGCGAGGGCATGATGGTGGAAGCCCCCCGCACCGGTCTGAACGTCCGGCTCACGCCGGTCCGGTGGAGCCGGCTCTTCGCGGCCACCCGGGTGTTCGGCTCGATCGAGGGTGACACCGAGGCTCCTGACCTGGGCGCTCCCGACCCGGACGAGCCTGCCGGGACCACCCCGACGTCACCGGCCGGGACCACACCGACCTCACCGTCGGCGTCGCCCACGAGGTCGACGGGACCGTCGACCTCGCCGACTTCACCAACTTCGCCGACCACGCCGTCCAAGACGCCGTCCCCGTCGACGACGCCTACGAAGACGACCTCGCCGTCGACGTCGCCGACCAAGACGACCTCGCCGAGCACTTCGACGTCGCCCACCAAGACCACGTCGCCCAGCACGCCGACGACCACGACCACCGCGCCGTCGCCGACCACCACGACCAGCGAGCCGGAGACCACGCCGAACCCGGTGGAGACCTCCACGTCACCCGCAGCGGTCGAGTCGTCGGACGCGGCGGCCGAGTCTTCCGCGGCGAGCGCGAACGCGGAGTCGGTTTCGCCTTCCGAGTCCACATCGTCCTCTGGCGAATAGTCGGAATTGGGTCGATAAAAACTCCCGAAATTCCATCCGAAACGGCCATCAGCCCATCGGACACCCGGCGTCCGGCAGGCGAGCCTGATGCCGGGTGTGTTCACACCGGCTGATGTGGCACGGTTAAGGTCAGCGCGCGACGTCCGAACCGTCGGCAGCGGTGGTCGGGAGGACCCATGGAGGACCAGCAGGCGACCCGGGACGGCGAGCTCGGCACGCCGGCAGCCGCGCGGCCGCCGGCGCCCGACACCGAGGGGTACGCACCACCGCCCCCACCTGCGCCTGGAGCCCTGTGGGCTTCGGGGTCGGCCTCGGTTTCCAGCCCACCTGCGAGTGGGTCGGCTTCTGTTTCCAGCCCACCTGCGAGTGGGTCGGCTCCTGTTTCACTGCCTCCGGCTGTCGGCTCCGCGCCGGTGTCGGGGGTTCCTTTGTCCGGTGGGTCGGTTCGGCCGATTTCAGCTGTGCCCGCAGCCGGTGCCGCCCGGGCCGCTGTGCCGGGCGCGATCCGGCCCGGCGACGGTGAGGTGCACTCGTCCGGGACGCCGGCTGTTTATGGAGCTCCGCACCAGCCTGGCGATGATTCCGGCGTGGTTGAGGATGCCGGCCCTGCCGCTTCCGACGGCTCCGCGGTCAAGGCTGTTGGAAGTGAGGCCGTCAAGCCGGTCAGCGGTTCCTCGTTCTTCGAGGCCAAGGTGGCGGAGTTCAAGGCTGCCGAGTCCTCCAACGGCTCTGCCTCGACCGACGCCAAACCAGCCGACCCAGACTCCGCCGACCCAGCAGACCCGGCCGACCCAGCGGACCCGGCGGACCCCGCCGACCCCTCAGATCCGGCCGACCCTGCCGATCCCTCAGACCCGGCGGACCCCGCGCCTGTGCCGCAGCCTGTTCCCGCGCGGCCTAAGCCTTCTGAGCCCGAGCCCGAGCCCGAGCCCGGACCGATCCGGCCGGAGCCGATCAGTCCGGTGCCGGTTCCGGAGCCGTCTGTGCCGTTCCCGACGCCCACGCCGGAGCCGGCCCCGACGCCGCTCCCTCCCGGCCCAGGACCTAACCCGGTCCCCCCGGCCCCAACACCTAGCCCGGTGCCCCCGGCTCCGGGACCCAGCCCCGTGCCGCCCGGTCCCGGACCCAGCCCCGTGCCGCCCGGTCCCGGGCCTAGCCCTGTGCCGCCCGGGCCGGGGCCTAGCCCTGTGCCTCCGGGGCCCGGGCCTATGCCGCCTGGGCCTGGGCCGGTGCCGCCGGTCATGGGGGGTGGGCTGCCGGCCTACACCTTGCCGCCCGCTGCCGGGCCGGGTGGGTTGCCGCCTGCCGGACCGCCGAAGACCTATGGCACGCCCGTCTCGAAGGCCTACCCGGGCTTCCCGTCCGCACCGGAGAACAGCGACATGACGCAGCAGGTTCCCAGCGACATGACTCAACCGGTGCAGACCGGGAACTCGTACGGGTTCAACGCTCCCCCGCCCACCACGCCGGTGCAGAACGGCGTGCCGCAGCAGCGGGCGCAGGCCGGCGGGACGGTTTACAGCACCGGCGGCTACCCGGCCATCGACATGACGATGCCGGTCAATGTCGACCCGGTGGAGAACTCCGGCTCGCTGACCGGGCACATCCTGGCGCAGGGCTGGCACGACGGCCCCGTCGACCAGCGGCGGAGCAACTTCAAGGTGGTCGTCGCGATGCTCGCCGTACTCGGCCTGCTCGTCACGATCAGTCTCATCTTCGTGTTCACCGCGGGCGACGCCTTCACCGACATGGTCAAGAACATCGGCGGCTGAGAGCGGCTGAATTCGGACCGGGTGGAGGTTACGGCGAGGACGGACGGGTTAACCCGATGCGGTGAGTATTTGCCGCTGGGAGCGTCTAGACCTAAGCTTGCAGGGTTGTGCTCCGGGTGAGCCTGCCCACTACCAGCCGGGAATGCGGCCGGTCTGGCAAACGTTGACCCGTACACTAATGACAGTTATTCACGCGGCGTGCCCACCCGGTGCGCGCCACGGGCGTTCTTGCGGGCATTTCAGCGAGCGGTTCTCAGAGATCCGCGGCGGGCCATTCGCGAGCATGCGCCCCCGTAGAGAGGTTCTCTTGACCACTTTCGCTGATCCCAGCACGTTCCCGTCCGTACTCGAAACCCCCGCAACATCGGAAGAAACCACCGCGACCACGGAGATCATCGCCCCGGAGTCCTCGGAGACGGCCGAGACCACCGAGGCCAGCGCGACCGTTGAGGCCGCCGCTGAGCAGACTGACTCTCCCGAGATCGCTGCGGCCCCCGAGGCCGCTGAGGTGCCGGAGGCCGTTGAGGTCCCGAGCCTCACCTTCGCTGACCTGGGCCTGCCGGTTGAGCTCGTCCGGGTGCTGACCCGTGAGGGCATCTCCACCCCGTTCGAGATCCAGGCTGCCACCGTTCCGGACGCGCTTGCCGGCCGTGACGTGCTCGGCCGTGGCCAGACCGGCTCCGGCAAGACTCTCGCCTTCGGCCTTCCGGTGCTCGCCCGGATCGCGCTGAGCGGCAAGGCTCGCCCGCACTACCCGAAGGCCCTGATCCTGGTGCCGACCCGTGAGCTGGCGATGCAGGTCGCCGACTCGCTCATGCCGCTCGGCCGTTCGGTCGGCGTCTTCCTGAAGACCGCCGTCGGCGGCGTTCCGTACGACCGTCAGATGGACGCTCTGCGCCGTGGCGTCGAGGTCATCGTCGCTACGCCGGGCCGGCTCGCCGACCTGATCGAGCGTGGCGCGTGCCGTCTCGACGACGTCGAGATCACCGTGCTGGACGAGGCCGACCAGATGGCCGACATGGGCTTCCTGCCCGAGGTCACCGACCTGCTGTCCAAGACGCCGGAGAACGCGCAGCGCCTGCTGTTCTCGGCCACTCTGGACGGTGACGTCGACAGCCTGGTCAAGCGCTTCATGCACGACCCGGTGACCCACTCGACCGCGCCGGCCGAGGCCAGCGTGTCCACGATGGATCACCACATGCTGCTGATCCCGCCGGCGGACAAGTTCCCGATCACCTCGTGGATCGCCAACCGGGAGGGCAAGACCATCGTCTTCGCCCGCACCCAGATGGGCGTCGACCGCCTGGTCGAGCAGCTCGCCGCGGTGGGCGTCCGCGCCGGTGCGCTGCACGGTGGCAAGACCCAGCGGGTACGCACCCGCACGCTCGCCGAGTTCAAGGAAGGCCGGACGAACGTCCTGGTCGCGACGGACGTGGCGGCGCGTGGCATCCACGTCGACGGCATCTCGCTGGTCATGCACGTTGACCCGCCGAAGGACCCGAAGGACTACCTGCACCGGGCCGGTCGTACCGCTCGGGCCGGCGAGTCCGGCGCGGTCGTGACGCTGGTCCTGCCGAAGCAGCGCCGCACCACTCAGGCGATGCTGACCAAGGCCGGCGTGGCGCCGGAGGAGACCCGGGTCCGGGTCGGCGACGAGAAACTGTCCGAGATCACCGGCGCTCGCCAGCCGAGCGGCATCCCGGTTGTCGAGGAGCCGGAGCAGCGCCGCGAGCGTGGCGACCGTCCCCGTCGTTTCGGTGACCGTCCGTCGCGTGGTGGGTACGGCGACCGCCCGCAGCGTTCGTTCGGCGACCGCAACGAGCGTGGCGGCTTCAGTGACCGTCCGCGTCGCTCGTTCGGCGACCGTCCGGCCGGCAGCGACCGCCCGCAGTACGGTGACCGGCCCGCCGGTGACCGTGGTGGCTACGGCGACCGCCCGCAGCGCTCGTTCGGCGACCGCCCGCAGTACGGCGACCGGCCGGCCGGCAGCGACCGTCCGGCCGGTGGCGACCGCCCCCAGTACGGTGACCGGCCCGCCGGCGACCGTGGTGGCTACGGCGACCGCCCGCAGCGTTCGTTCGGCGACCGTGACCGTGGCGGCTTCGCCGGTGGCGACCGTCCGGCCCGTACCGACCGTCCGGCCGGCGAGCGTCACTACGGTGACCGTCCGACCGGCCAGCGCCGTGAGGCTCCCCGTGGCGACCGCCGCGAGGGCCCCCAGGGTCGCGTCGGCTCGTCCCGCCCGGCCCGCAGCTACTGAGCTGAGGCCGGCGGTGCACAACCGCTAGAAGCATGATGAAAGGCCCGGCACGCGATCAGCGTGCCGGGCCTTTTGCTTTGGAGGCTGCGTTCCGGGGCCGCCGGAGGCCGCCGACGGCCTTGAGTGGGCAGTAGAGCGTGTCCGGCGTGCCAGGCCAGCCTTTGCGTTACGCGTACCAAAGGAAGAGCGTGAGAATCCCTCAGCGGTCTCGCCACTCGCCGTCGGAGAGGAAGCGGTTGACGATCGCGGTGTGCGGGGCGAGGTCGAGGCCTTGGCGGGCGACCCAGTCGTCGGAGTAATAGGTGTTGGCGTAGCGTTCGCCGCCGTCGCAGATGAGGCTGACCAGGGAACCTGTGCGGCCGGCAGCGAGCATTTCGGCGATCAGGCGGAACGAGCCCCAGAGGTTGGTGCCGGTTGATCCGCCGAGGCGGCGGCCCAGCACTTCCGAGCCGGCTCGCATGGTGGCGAGCGACGCGGCGTCCGGGACGTGCACCATCCGGTCGACGACGCCCGGCTGGAACGACGGTTCGACGCGGGGGCGGCCGATGCCTTCGATGCGGGAACCCTGGCCGGTCACGACGCTCCAGTCGCCGGCGAGATAAGCCTGCCAGAACGCCGAGCCTTCCGGGTCGACAACGCACAGCTTCGTGGCGAAGCGGCGGTATCGGGCGAAACGGCCGATGGTCGCGCTGGTGCCTCCGGTGCCGGCGCCGACGACGATCCAGGCCGGGATCCGGTGCCGTTCCAGAGCGAGCTGGCTGAAGATCGACTCCGCGATGTTGTTGTTGCCACGCCAGTCGGTGGCTCGCTCGGCATGCGTGAACTGGTCCATGAAGTGCCCGCCGAGCTCGGCCGCGAGCTTGATCGCCTCAGGGACAACCTCGGTCGCGGTCGGCACCAGGTGGCACTTGCCGCCCTGGAACTCGATCAGCGAGATCTTTTCTGACGAGGTGCTGGCCGGCATGACCGCGATGAACGGCAGGCCGAGCATCCGTGCGAAGTACGCCTCACTCACCGCTGTCGATCCGGAGGAGGCTTCCACGATGGTGGTTCGCGGGCCGATCCAGCCGTTGCAGAGCGAGTACAGGAAGAGCGAGCGGGCCAGCCGGTGCTTGAGCGAGCCGGTGGGGTGCGACGACTCGTCCTTGAGGTAGAGATCGATCCCCCAGGCCCGGGGCAGCGGGAACGGGATCAGATGCGTGTCGGCCGACCGGTTCGCGTCCGCCTCGACCTGTGCGATCGCGTCGCGGGCCCAGTTACGTTCGACGATGCCTGAGCGATCGAGGCTGGTGATTTCCATCTCAGCCCAGCCCCGGCTGTGGTCGGTTTTCCCACTTGGTGGAGAGGGCGATCGCGGTACGCGTGGACGCGACCCCAGGTGTCCGGTTGATCCGGACGATCAGCTGCTCCAACTCGGCGATCGTGCCGACCCGGACGATGAGCTGGTACGACTCGACTCCGGCCATGAAGTAGCAGCTCTCCACTTCGGGCATCGCGCGGACCGCGGCGAGCACGTCGTCGGTGTCGGCACCGGAATCCTCGATGATGCCGATCAGCGCGGTGACGCCGAGCCCGATCGCATCGTGGTCGATGTCGGCCCGGTAACCGCGTATGGTTCCGGCGGTCTCGAGCTTACCCACACGCTCGTGCACTGCGGGGGCGGAGAGGCCGACCTTGCGGGCGAGCTCGGCGTACGACGAGCGTGCGTTCTCTCGTAGCAGGTCGATCAGCCGGAGGTCGATGGAGTCCATGCCTGAAACCCTAATCGGGTGGCGCTCCCACCTTCACGCCCGGTAGCGGGGAAAGGGGGCCAGGATAATGACCGTTGTCGCAATCGGGGCTTTTTCCGCATTTCACGGACTTGGTTCAGGGGCGGTGCTCTAATGGCTTTACGTCCCGATCGAGCAAGCCGACACTCAGCGTGACCACCGGCCGCTCCAGAACACACACAAGGAGGGGGTTGTGGACACTGGAGATCGTCTGCTGACGCCGGGCGAAGTCGCCGCGCTTTTCCGCGTCGACCCCAAGACCGTAACGCGCTGGGCAGCAGCCGGGCGCATCGGCAGCATCCGTACTCCCGGTGGACACCGCCGATTCCGCGAGTCCGAGGTCCGCGCGTTGCTGGAAGGCGACGGCGTGGTCGAGGAAATGCGCGAGGACGACGCTGCCAACAAGCCGCGTAACAACGGCCCAGCAAATCCAGGTGCGGGTTACGGCCCGCCCAACGGATTGCGTTAAACGCGTCCTTCGCCCAGCTCGCCGGTCCATCTGCGGAAAAGCGTATGCGATACGCCCAAAGCGTCCAGCACCTTACCGGCAACAAAGTCGATCAATTGTTGTGCGGTGGCACCTGCCCCGGACCCGTAAAAACCCGGGCTCGCCGGCAGGACCACCGCACCGGCATCGTGTAAAGCGATGAGGTGCTCCAGGTGACTCCGGGTAACCGGAGTCTCCCGGGGCACCACTACCGTGCGTCGTCGTTCTTTGAGATTCACCTCGGCGGCGCGCTGCAACAGATCTTTGGAAAGACCGATGGCGATCCCGGCGCACGCGGCCGTGCTCGCCGGAACAACGGCCATGCCGCGCACCGGGTAGGAACCACTGCTCGGGCCGGCGGCCAGGTCACCGGCCGGCCAGTACGCCAGGTCGCCCAGGTCCCGGCCGAGCCACGAGGACACGTCGTCCTTCCAGTGCGCGTCCCGGACCGTCGCGCCGGTCTCGTCCAGCAGGGTGAGCCGGGCCGCCCGGGAGATCACGAGATCAACGGATTCTCCGGCGTCCAGGAGGCCGGAGATCACCGCTTTCGCGTACGGAGTGCCGGAAGCGCCGGAGACACCGACGAGCCAAGGTTCGCGCATGTCCTCCAGTGTGCCGTCAGCTGACCTCAGGCCGTACGAACGTGGGGTACGCCTCGTCCGCAGGAGTCCAGGTGGACGGGTCCTCGGGGTTGGCGGGCCTGACCGACTCGAAGATCTTCTGACGCTCGGCAGGCTTGACACCGTCTCCGGAAACCACGAGCACATAGCCGCCTACGCGGACCTTGCACTCCGGCTCGTCCTCGGAGCAGCGGTCCTTGGCGTTGCTGAATCCGCCGTTGGCCTGCTCCAGTTTGATGGAGATCGTGTTCCCGCCCAGGTCCGGTGCTTCCTTTCCCGGGTTGGTCAGAATCTCCTCGGCCTTCGCCGCGGTGATGAACCGGGCGCGGAGGCCGCTCGCCACGTAGATCCGGTAGCCGTCCGGGATGTAGGTGGAGCTCAGAGCCGTGCGGATCGGCTTGCCGCCGCCGGTCTTGAAGGCTTCCGCGATCCGGCGCATGTCGGACCTCGACATGGTCGCGGTCGAGCCGACCCGGGCGAATCCGCCATCCGCGAGTTTCCAGAGCAGGCTCTCGCCACCTCCAGACTGACGGAGGAAGTACGCGTCGCGGCCGTCGACCGGGTCGGTCGTGAACGTCGTGAACTCGCCCTCGGGTTCCGGGTTGACGCCGGGCGGGGTCACGCTGAGGATGCCGTCCTGGTCGTCGGGGTCGGTTCCGGCCTGGCGGATCATCGCGGATGTCCAACTGAGGGACATGGCATCCGGGTCGGCGACGGTGAAGCCGTCGACGGTGTAGCCGCGGAACGGTGCGACAAGAGAGAATTTTTCCGCTTTTGGCGGGCTTTTTGTCGGCGACGGCGCGACGGGCACCTGAGCCGGCATCTGAGCCGACGGCCGGGCGAGGATCTGCGGCACCCCCACCGTGGCCGCCACCGCCAGCACGGCCGCGAGCGCCCATCCGGTGTTCCTGCGGCGCAGCCGGCGCCGACCGGCGTTCACCAGGTCATCAACGGCCAGGCGTGCCGGCGGCGCGTCAGCTTTGGCCTCTTCGAGCAGCTCATCGATTCGCATAGGGTGCCTCCAGAATCTGACGCAATGCTGCGAGACCCCGCGCGGTGTAGACCTTGACGGTGCCTTCCGGGCACTTCAGCGCGGCGGCGGTCTGCTGCACGCTGAGGCCTTCCAGGAAGCGCAGCACCAGGACAGCGCGCTGGCGTACCGGGAGGCGGTCCAGCGCGGCTCGCAGGTGCAGCCGGTCGTGCACGGCGTGGGTGGCATCGGGTTCGGCGCGTTCGGGCAGGGCGTCGCTGTGCGACCGCTCCCGCCGCCACCACGGGCGGCGGGTCTCATCGATCGCGGCCCGGACCACTGCGGTACGCGCATAGGCGTCATGGTTGTCGATGCGGTTCCACTTGACATAGAGCCGCGGGAGGGCGGCAAGCACCGCATCCTCGGCCAGCTGCCAGTCACCACAGGTGAGATACGCCAGCCCGCGCAACGACTCCATCCGCGCGGCGACGAACTCCCGGAACTGGGTCTCTCGATCGCTCACGGGGATTAGACGCTCGTCGACGCCTGGAGGGTTACAGCAGGATCAGATCGAGGAGGGCGAAGACGAACAGGGCGATCGCGATGAAGCCGTTCGCGGTGAAGAACGCCCGATTGATCTTGGAAAGGTCGGTGGGGGTGACCACGACGTGCTGGTAGACGAGCCCGGCACCGGTCAGCAGGAGGCCTGCCCACCAGAACCAGCTCAAGCCGACCAGTTGGCCGAACCAGACGAAGAGCGCAAAACACGCTATATGGGTAAAAGTCGAGATCTTCAGTGCGGTGGGCACCCCGAACCGCGCCGGCGTCGAGTGCACCCCGATCTTCCGGTCCACCTCGATGTCCTGGCAGGCGTAGATGATGTCGAAGCCACCGATCCACAGCCCGACCGCGACACCCAGCACCCACGCCGGCCACGAGCCCGCGAACGTACCGGTGATCGCCAGCCACGCGCCGACCGGTGCGACCGCCTGGGCCAGCGCCAGGACGTAATGCGGGAAGTTTGTGAACCGCTTCGCGTACGGGTAGACCACCAGCGGGATCACGGCGAGCGGCGAGAGCGCCAGGCAGAGCGGGTTCAGCAGGCCGGCCGAGACGAACAGGAAGACGAGCGAGACCAGCGCGCCGGTCCACGCGGTACGGACGCTGACCGCGCCGGTGACCAGCTCCCGGTTCTCGGTACGCGGGTTCTGCGCATCGATCTTGCGGTCCAGAATCCGGTTGGCGGCCATCGCGAAGGTACGCCCGGACACCATCGCGATCGTGACGAGCACCAGGTCACCCCAGTGCCGCCCGGTGCCGTCCCGGTCGATGGCAACAAGCGCCGACAGGTAGGCGAACGGCAGCGCGAAGATCGAGTGCTCGATCATCACCAGCCGCAGGAAGGCCTTGACCTTGCCGGGTTTCTCCACCGCCGTCGTCATATCCCGTATTCCTTCCACCGCTTGTCGACGAGCGACACGACCTCGGGCGACATGACCATCTCTTCCGGCCAGCCCCGGGTGTAGCCCTCGGCGGGCAGCTTACGGGTGGCGTCGACACCCGCTTTCCCACCCCAGAACTGCTGGTAGGACGCGTGGTCCAGGTGGTCGACCGGTCCCTCGGTGAGCAGCAGGTCCCGTGCGTAGTCGACGTTGCCGAACGCCCGGAACGCGACCTCCTGATAGTCGTGCACGTCGCAGTCCTCGTCCACCACCACGATGAGCTTGGTGAGCGACATGAGGTGGGCACCCCAGATCGCGTTCATCACCTTCTGCGCGTGCTTCGGGTACCGCTTGCGGATCGACACGAGCAGGCAGTTGTGGAAGACGCCGGCGGCCGGCAGGTCGTAATCGACGATGTCCGGGATCAGGATCTTCAGGAGCGGCTGGAAGATCCGCTCGGTGGCCTTGCCGAGGCCGTGGTCCTCCTGCGGCGGCTTCGACGTGACGATCGAGTGGTAGATCGGCTTCTTGCGCATCGTCATGGTCTCGACGTGCAGCACCGGGAACGGCTCGACCGGGGTGTAGAAACCGGTGTGGTCACCGAACGGGCCCTCCGGCAGCCGCTCGCCGGGCTCCAGGTAACCCTCCAGCACGATCTGCGCCGAGGCCGGGACCTGCAGCGGCACGGTCAGGCAGTCGACCATCTCGATCCGCTCGCCCTTGAGGAAGCCGGCGAACAGGTACTCGTCGATGTCGGACGGCAGCGGCGCGCTGGCCGAGTACGTCACCACCGGGTCGCAGCCGATCGCGATGGCGACCGGCAGACGCTGGCCGAGCTTCTCGGCGACCGCGTGATGCGCGGTGGAGTCCTTGTGGATCTGCCAGTGCATGCCGAGCGTGTTCTTCGAGTGCTGCTGCAGCCGGTAGAGGCCGAGGTTGCGCTTGCCGGTCTCCGGGTGCTTCGTGTGGGTCAGCCCGAAGTTGTGGAAGATGCCGCCGTCACCGGGCCAGACCTGCAGGCCGGGCAGCAGGTTCAGGTCGACGTCGTCGCCCTTGAGCACGACTTCCTGACAGGGCGCGCTCTTCACCTGCTTCGGCGGCACGCTCTTGAGCTGCAGAACCTTCGCGATTCCCTCACGGATGCCGGACCAGCCGACCGGCAGCTCCGGTTTCGCGAGCGCGCCGATCCGCTCGCCGATCTCATCGAGCCGGTCGACGCCGAGGGCCATCGCCATCCGCTTCTCGGTCCCGAACAGGTTGATCACCAAAGGCATCTCGCCCCGGGTCGGCCGTTCGAACAACAATGCCGGCCCATCGGCCCGCACGGTCCGGGTCACCACCTCGCTGATCTCCAGCGTCGGATCCACCGGAACTTTGATCCTGCGCAGCTCACCCGCCTGTTCGAGGGCGGCGATGAAGCTCTGCAGATCGGCATAGGGGAATCCACGCGGCGCCATGCCACCCAGTCTGGCACCGGATCACTACCGACTGCCTGGCAGGTCCCGTCACTAGTGATCGGGCACTCGCGTTGACCGGATCGTGAAGCTCCGCAACGTTGCCCGGTGGTGTGCGCTGACCGGATTGTTCGCCGGTCTCGCGGTGGCCGCTCCGGCGACCTTCGCGGCAGCCAAGCTGCCTCACTGCGCGCCGGGCGCGCGCTCGACCAAGCCCCCGGCTGCGCCGGCAGGACCGAAAACCCGCGGTGCGTGCCGGGCCGTCGGTCGCATTCTCGAGTCTTCGGTACGCGTAACCCGCCCGGGAGTGAACACCCCCAGTGGCTATCACCACCTAGGAGCGGGCACCAGCGGCGAGTGGGGCGGCGTCTCCGGCCGGCTCTCCGTGGTGGACGTCTCGGTACGCCCGAACACCTACGACTTCGTGGCGAGCCGGTTCATGGCGAAGCGCGACATGGGCAGCGGCCGGATCTCGTGGCTGGAGGCGGGCTGGGCGGAGACCGGCTGGTCCAGCCCCGGCAAGCAGCGGGTCTACACGTTCAACACGAACACGAACGCCTGGCAGTTCTACGACCAGTACCCGATCCGCCCCGGCGACACGGTCTGGGTCGACCTGCACACCGACGCGGACGGCATCTGGCAGGCCTGGCTCTGGTGGAACAACCGCTGGAACCTGCTCACCACCCAGAAGCTGCCGGTCGGCAAGTCCGCCAACATGGAGCAGTACGTCGAGGTGCACGCCGACGCGAAGCAGCCGATCGTCCGCATCGACGTGCCGCGGGTGACCGTGGACAACGTGCAGCTGCGCCCGGCCGAGGGCGGACCGGCCCGGTACTGGCGCGAGGACGTGGCCACTCAAACGGGAACCGCCCCGGGGCAGCAGCTGCGCCGAGGCGGTTTCTGTCTTGACTGGGTGACCAGGTACGACACCTGGACAGCGGGAGATTGCTAGCGGCTCTCAGTCGCCCGCGTTCGCGTACGAGTGCAGGCCCTCGAAGAACAGGTTCACGCCGAACAGGTTCATCAGCATCGTCACGAAGCCGAGCAGCGCGATCCAGGTGGCGACGGTCCGCTTGACGCTGGGCGTGGCCCGCGCGTGCAGGTACGCCGCGTAGACGATCCAGGAGATGAACGCCCAGACCTCCTTGGGGTCCCAGCCCCAGTACCGGCCCCAGGACGCCTCGGCCCACAACGGACCGGCGATCAGCGCGCCGAAGGTGAAGAGCGGGAACGCGAACGCGTGCAGGCGGAACGTGAGCCGCTCCAGCGCACCGGCGTCCGGCCACCGCTTGGCCAGTGTGTACGGGAACGAGCGCTTGCCCTCGTCGTACCCGTTCT
This sequence comes from Actinoplanes lutulentus, assembly GCF_003259845.1. GTDB lineage: Bacteria > Actinomycetota > Actinomycetes > Mycobacteriales > Micromonosporaceae > Actinoplanes > Actinoplanes lutulentus. The sequence continues at coordinate 50,018 of NZ_QLMJ01000014.1, read as the reverse complement.
TGATCAGGAACATCGCGGCCGGAACCGCGCCGATCAGGAAGATGCCCGACGAGATGATGATCGTCGACACGTGGAAGATGAACCAGTACGAGTTCAGCGCCGGCACCAGCGGCCCGACCGGCGTGTACGCCACAAGGCTGGCCGCGCCGAGCAGGACCACGAGGCTGAGCGAGGCGAAGAGCCCGAGGTGGCGCAGGTTCGGCTTGCGCAGCAGCACACCCACCCAGACCGCGGCGCCGACCAGGCTCGCGGAGAGGATGTACTCGTACATGTTGCCCCACGGCATCCGCTCGGCCGCGAGGCCACGAGTGACAGTGGTGCCGAGGTGCAGCACGAAGCCCAGGAGGGTGAAGGCCACCGCGATCCGGCCGGACCACTCGCCGCGGCCGGGCTTCACCGGCCCGTCGGGCGCGGTCGGCTGCTTGATGACCGGCGCTCCCGCGCCCACCAGCTGCCGTGACGCCGCCTTGCCGATCACGCTACGTTTGCCGAACGCGTACTCACCGGCGTAGCAGATCATCGCGATCAGGTAGGCAAAAACGGTGAAGGCCATCAACTGGTTCGACAGCTCCGCCATCAGGGCGTCCCTTCCTTGAGACTTCGGGTCAGCGAGGTGAATTCGTCGCCGAACCCGGGATAGTCGGTGCGAGGCAGCCCACCGGCTTCGATCACGCTACTCCGCGCGTCGTCACCCGCAGTGGGTACCACCCGGAACCAGACCCGGCGTCGATGCCCGGACAGCGACAGCATCAGTCCGATGAGGCCCAGCACCGCGCCGATCAGCAGCATGAACTGGGTCGGGTCGTACCGGATCGAGAGCGTCGCGAACTGGCGGACACCGACGAACTCCAGCGTGGTGCCGTCCTCCAGGGTCACCTTCTCGCCCTGCTTCAGCGCGTAAGGACGGTCGCCGCCGATCTTCTTCAGCGCGCCGGTGTCGATCTGTCCACGGTCCAGTGAGTACACCGAGCCGGGGATACCGACGTCGAGACCGAGATCACCCTGGTACGCGGTCAGATAGAGCACCGGGTTGTTCAGCTCCGGGAACTCCGAGCGGGCGGTGCCGTCGGTAGGGCCGGTCGGCAGGAACACTCCCTCGAAGCCCATCTGCAGCTTGTCGTCCCGCTTGTTGGTCTTCGGGTCGATGTTGACGTCCGGGAACTGGGCGACACCCTCGCTGGTCAGCATCCCGTCGACCGGCAGGAACGGCACGACCTTGGTCTGCGAGACGCCGTACCGGTCGGTGTACTTCAACTCCGGCGCGTAACCCTGGCCGAGCAGGTGGATGTTGGCGTCGTCCAGGCGCAGCGGGTCGTTGACCGTGAACGATCGGCTCTCGCTGGCCCCGCCGTTCTGGCTCACCGCGACCGTCGCGTCGTAGGACTTCGGCTGGCCGGTGCTCTGGTAGGTAGCGTCGAACTTGGTCAGCTTCAGGCAGAAGTTCGGCAGGTCGCTCGCGTCCACCTGCGGGCCGAGGGACACGTCGTCGAACTGCGTCAGCGAGTTGCAGAACCCCTGGTCCGCTCCGGTGACGAGCAGACGGTTGCCGTGCCACCCGTACCAATGTCCGAAACCGACACCCACGAGCACCGACAGCAGCGCGACATGGAACAGCAGGTTCCCGGTCTCCTTGAGATAGCCCTTCTCGCCGGAGACGGTCCAGCTGCCATCCTCCTGCTCCCGTACCCGCACCCGGAACCACTTGCGGCGCAAGGTCGCTGCGACCCGCACGGCCGTCTCACCGGCCGGCTGCGCCGACTCCAGGCCGTCCGCATGCTGCGGCAGGCGACCCATCCGCTTGGGAGCTTCCGGGGGTACGGTCCTCAGCGCCCGAATGTGATCACGAAGCCGTGGCAGCACGCAGCCGATCAGCGACGTGAAGAGCAGCAGGTAGATCGCGGCGAACCAGGGCGACGAGTAGACGTCGAAGGCGAAGGCCCGGTCGATGGCCGGCGCGAGTTTCGGGTGCGCCGCGAAGTACTCAGCGACGTTCTCCCGGTTCACCGACCGCTGCGGGAAGATCGAGCCCGGCACCGCGGCCACGGCGAGCAGGAAGAGCAGGATCAACGCGGTACGCATGCTGGTCAGCTGGCGCCACGAGTTGCGCAGCAGCGCCCAGAGCGGGTTGACCCGTCGCGGCGGCGGCGCGTCCGCGGTTGCCGGGCGATCCTCGACCACGGTCACAGCAAGAGCTCCCCGCCGAAGTTGAAGGTCGTCATCAGCCAGGCGAGGAAGTAGTTCCACTGTCCGGTGATCAGGGTGAGACCGATGATGATCATCAGTGCACCGCCGACCCGGGTCACCCAGCGGCTGTTGCGCCGGATCGCTTGGAAGACGCCGAGCAGCCGCCGGAAGAAGAGCCCGAACAGGATGAACGGGATGCCCAGGCCGAGGCTGAAGGCGAGCGCCAGGATCACCGCCCGGTCGGTGCTGCCGCTGGTGGCGGCGAGCGCGGAGACCGCGCCGAGGGTCGGGCCCACGCAGGGAATCCAGGAGACCGCGAAGATCGCGCCGAAGACCGGCGCACCGATCAGGCCGGCCGCCGGCAGCTTCTTGAACCGGGCCTCACGCTGGAAGCCCGGGATCAGGCCCAGGTAACCGAGACCCAGCACGATCACCAGCACACCGAGCACGATGTTGAGAGTGTCGCGGTGGGTCAGCAGGGTGAAGCCAATGTTCGCGACCAGGGTCATGAGCAGGGTGAAGACCACCGCGAAGCCGAGCACGAAAAGGCTGCTGCCGAGCAGGACCCGGCCTTTCAGCGCGAGCGTCTCGGTCTTGGTCTTGGTGGCGCCCTCTTCTTGCGTGGTGCCGATCGCTGCTTCGAGATCGCTGCCGGCCAGACCCGTCACATACGAGATGTAACCGGGCACGAGCGGCAGCACGCACGGCGAAAGGATGCTGACCAGGCCCGCGATCAAGGCCGCGCCGACCGCGAGCAGCAGCGGCCCGTTCAAGGCGGTGCTCTGGAATGCGTCGCCCATCAAGCTCAGCCTTCAGTCCGGTTTAGGGTGGTGGGCGGGGTGGTTGGAGGGTCCTCCGCTGCCACCTTTTCGACAAGTGGCTGGAGCTCGCCGAGCGTGGTGGCTCGGCGGATGGCGACCGCGATCCGGCCCTGGCGGTCCAGGATCAGCGTGGCGGGAGTGCTCACCTGGCTCACGTCGAACTGCAGGGCGACCTTCGCGTCGAAGTCGAAGATGCTCGGGTACGTGACCCGGCCCCGCTCGAAGTTGATCGCCGCGTCCCGGTCGTCCCGCGAGTTGACCCCGATGAACGACACCTCCTTGGCCTTCGTGGCCTGGTACGTTTTCTCCAGGTCATCGGCTTCGGCCCGGCAGGGCGCGCACCACGAGCCCCAGAAATTGACCACCACGACTTTGCCGGCTTCGTCCGCGATGTCGTACGAGCCGCCGTCGAGCAGCTCGCCGGTCACGCCGGAAACCTGCGGCCGGTCCGCCACGGCGCACTCCACCACCAGGTTCTCGGTCGTGGAGCAGTTCTTCGCCCAGTTCCGGTCTTCACCGCAGCCGGCCAGGAGCCCGGCAGCGGCGAACGCCGCGACGGTGACGGCCACCAGCCGGCGCATGGTCACGCCCCCTTGGCGGTCTTGGCCGTCGCGGAGAGGGCCACCAGGTGAGCGGCGGGCTCCGAATAGTCGATACCGACCACCTTGGACCCCTCGAACCGGAACGAGGTCAGGCTGGCCAGGCCACATTCGCGCTTGCGCGGGTCGTGCCAGAGGCGCTTGCCCTCGACGTACCGGCGCAGTGTCCAGATCGGAAGCTGGTGTGAGACGCAGACCGCCTCGTGCCCCTCGGCCGCGACCCGGGCCGCCTGCACCGCGGCGAACATCCGCTGCGCGATCACCAGGTACGGCTCACCCCAGGACGGGGTGATCGGGTCACGCAGCACCCACCAGTGCCGGGGGTTGCTGAACGCGCCGTCACCGACCGAGACCCGCTTGCCCTCGAAGTAGTTCGCGCTCTCGATCAGCCGGACGTCGGTGGCGGTCTCCAGCTTGAACTCCGCGGCGAACGGCGCGGAGGTCTCCTGAGCTCGCTCCAGCGGGCTCGACACCACGTGGGTGATGTCCCGCCCGGCGAGCACCTCGGCGGCCGCCTTGGCCATCTGGTTGCCGAGCTCCGAGAGATGGAAGTCAGGCAGCCGGCCGTACAGAATCTTGCCGGGGTTGAAGACCTCGCCGTGCCGGAGCACGTGCACCGTGGTCTTTGTCGACTCGCTCAAGATGACGCTCCTGCTGCCGCCCGGGCCGCCGGCTGCACCGCCGCGGCGATCTGTTCCAACGCCGCGTCGTCCAGCGCGGTGGAGACGAACCACGACTCGAAGGCGCTCGGCGGAAGGTACACACCGTTCGACAACATCGCGTGGAAGAAGGCCTTGAACGCCGCGGCGTTCTGAGTCTTCGCGGAGTCGTAGTCGACGACCTCCGCATCGGTGAAGAAGATCGAGAACATGTTGCCGGCGGACGAGAGCCGGTGCGGCACACCCGCTGCGGTGAGCGCGTCGGAGGCGAGCGAGCCGACCGTGCCGGCCACCTCGTCCAGCCGCTTGTAAACCGCGTCGTCGGCGAGCCGCAGTGAGGCGAGGCCGGCCGCGCAGGCCAGAGGGTTACCGGAGAGCGTGCCGGCCTGGTAGACCGGGCCGGCCGGCGCCAGCCGGGACATGATCTCCCGGCGGCCGCCGAACGCCGCCGCGGGCAGGCCGCCGCCCATCACCTTGCCGTAGGTGAACAGGTCGGCGTCGACCGGATGCAACCCGGCCCAGCCACCCGCCGAGATCCGGAATCCGGTCATCACCTCGTCGACGATCAGCAGGGCGCCGTACCGGTGGGCGATCTCGGCGAGCTTTCCGTTGAAGTCGTCCCGCGGGAAGATCACGCCCATGTTCCCGGGCGCGGCCTCGGTGATGATCGCCGCGATGTCCGGCCCGTTGAGCTTGAAGGCCTCTTCGACCGCGGCCACGTCGTTGTACGGCACCACGATCGTCTCGGAGGCGGCCGCACCGGTGACACCCGGCGAGTCCGGCAGGCCGAGCGTCGCGACGCCGGAGCCGGCCGCGGCGAGCAGCGCGTCCACGTGACCGTGGTAGCAACCGGCGAACTTCACGATCTTGGAGCGACCGGTGAAACCCCGGGCCAGCCGGATCGCGGTCATCGTCGCCTCGGTGCCGGAGTTGACCAGGCGCACCTCGTCGATCCCGGTACGCCGGACGATCTCCTCAGCCAGGTCGACCTCGCCGGCCGTCGGGGTGCCGAAGCTGGTACCCAGGGACGCGGCCCGCTGCACCGCCTCGATGATCTCGGGGTGCGCGTGCCCGTGGATCAGTGGACCCCACGAGCAGACCAGGTCGACATAACGCCGTCCGTCCGCGTCGGTCATCCACGGACCGCTGCCCGAGACCATGAATCGGGGCGTGCCACCGACCGCTCGGAACGCACGCACAGGTGAATTGACCCCGCCCGGCACGATGGCCTGGGCGCGGTCGAACAGGGCCTGGGAAACCGGGGCGTCCTCCGGGTACGGAAGATCCGCGGTGGGAAATGTCGTGGTCACAGCGGTTCCCATTCTGTCAGCGGCGTACGGCGAGTATCTCTGGAGGGTTGTTCACGTCACCGGGGGATGCCCGGATGCGCCCGGTCTGACCGTGCCGAACGGGCCGAACTGCCCCGGAGAGGATAGGCTGACCTGCGTGGAGCGACCCGAGCTGTCCATCACGGTGCAGCGCGCCCCCGACGAGGTGGTTATCGCGCTCGCCGGGGAAATTGACGTGCTCACCGTCACCGAGCTGTCCACGATCGTCAACGAGTTGCTGGTCGAGCCGCCGTCGTCGCGCATCGTCCTCGACATGTCCGGAGTGACGTTCTGCGACTCGCAGGGTCTTGGCACGCTGGTGGTGCTGAGCCGCAAGGCGCAGCACGCGCAGACCGTGCTCGCCCTCGCCAACGTGGGTGACTTCCTGATGCGGGTGCTGGACATCACCGGCCTGCGCAGCGCACTGATGATCAGCAGCACGGCCTGAACCCGACATACCGCGATGGTGTCACATCGCGGTTGGGTGATTCCTGAGAGCGCGGTCGGCTGTGGATTTCCCCTTGGCAATCAGCCGAAGGCGCCGGACACGTTCACGGTGGCGCCGCTCTCGGTGACCGCCGTGGCCGTGTAGACGTCGCCGTTCGCGTCGCGTCCGCCCGAGGCGAACGTGTACCGCGCGAAGAAGACGTACGTCCCCGGTTCCAGGACGTCGCCGGAGGAGAGCACGAAGCGGTAGAGCAGCGCGTCGGCTTCCTCGGTGACCGAACTGCTCACGCTCGCGCCCGGCACCTGCTGGCTGCCGCCGCGTGAGACGAGCTCCGGGGTACGCGTCACCCGGATCGCCACGTCGAGTGCGGTGAGCCGCTCAGTCGTCTTCACGGTCACGACGCCGGAGCCCTGAGAGTCGGAGGCGTCGATCGAGCCGTCCGACCAGAGCGGACCGCTGACCGCAGGGTCGGCCGTCGCGGTGTTCGCCGGCGGGACGCTGCTGGCCGGAGCCGATGAGGGGGACGCCGGCGCGGAGCTGGCACTCCGCACCGGCGAGGACTTACTGGTGCTGCTGGTGCTGGGTACATCGGATGGGGACGGTGCGACAGACGGCGACGGTGCGACCGGCGGAACCACGGGCACGCTGATGCTCGGCGCCGGCGGCACCGGTTGAGGCGCGCCGTCACCGGCGACCGCCCACTGCGCGAATCCGCCGCCCCCGAGAACGGCGGCCACCGCGACAGCCGCGCCGCTGATCCGCCACCGGGGCTTCGCCTCGGCCCGATGCTTGGCGAACTGGTTACGCATCGCCGTCTCGGTGATCCGGTCGAGCATCGCCTCGCGGTTCGGACGGTGCTTGACCGCCTCCGCGCGCAGTGCCGCGCGCACGTCGTCTTCGATGAGCCTCATGCCGCCGCCCTCCAACCGTGGATCTGTTGCCGTCAGCAGCCATCGGTGGCTCATCGGCGACGGTGGCCGCCGGACCAGGGTGTCCGGCAGCCACCGGTCGAACTACTTGAAGGTGATGTCGGAATCGGTGTACTTGCAGTTCACGCCGTCCGCACCGGTGCCGATCTTGGTCGGCTCCTTGCCGGTGTTGTTGCCGGTGAACCGGACGCAGATGTCCAGGTCCTTGTCACCGACGATGGTCACCTTGGACAGCGTGGCGGTGTCGCCGTAGTTCGCGTTGATGCCGACCAGGCTCTTCGCAGGGGCGGTCGCGATCACGTTCTGCACCACGACGGCCCGCTTGTTCTGGGTGGAGCAGTTGCCGCAGGACCGGTAGAGCTTGCCGAAGTCGGAGACCTGGAAGTTCTTGATGGTCAGCGTGCCGCCACCGTTGTGCTGGAAGACCTTGTCGTCAGCGCTCTTCGCGCCGCCGCCGTCGACGGTGTAGGTCGCCGAGGTGCCGCCCTTGAAGGTGGCCGCGTCCTCACCGACGTTCTCCCACCACACGTTGATCAGCGTGCAGGAACCGGAGCAGTGCACACCGTCGGCAGCCGGGGCGCCGAGGATGACGTTCTTCAGCACCGCGCCGTCGGCGAGCTTGAACAGCGGGTCCTGACCCTCTTCCTGCCCGTCGCCGCCCAGGTCGCCGCTGCCGTAGTAGCGGACGTTGCCGCCGTCCAGCGTGCCGGAGACCGCGACCGTCGCGGTCACGGCCTTGGAGCCGGTCGCGGTCGGCCACGCGGCGGTCGGGCTGGTGCCGGTCGTGCTGGTGGTCGTGGGCGCGGCCGTCGCGGTCGCGGTCGCCGTGGCGGTCTTCGACGCGCTGGGCGTGGCGGAGGCGGTCGCGGTCTTGCTCGCCGACGCGCTCGCACTTGCCGTCGCGGTCTTGCTGGCGGAAGCGCTCGCGCTGGCGGTCGCGGTCTTCGACGCGGACGGGCTGGTGGTGGCGGTCGCACCGGTCACCGGGTTCACCGCTACGTCGTCGAACGAGGCCGACGCGAAGCTGGTGACGAGGCCGATCCGGCCGGAGGCGGTCAGCGAGCCGGTGCCGGAGGCAACCTTCACACCGTCCACGTACCCGGTCACGGTGCTGCCGGACGCGTCGATGCGCAGGGTGTGCCATGCGGTGACGTTGCTGACCGCGGCCGAGCCGATCACGCTGACCGTGCTGCCCTTGACCGACTGCAGCTCGGCCTTGCCGGCCGAGGTGAGCGCGAGGCGGTACATCGTGGAGGCGCTGCTCGCGCGGGACGCGATGCCGGCCAGGCCGCTGCCGAGGCTGATCGCCTTGACCTTCGCCTGCACCGAGTAATCGGTCCAGGAGGTCTCGCCGGCGAAGACGCGGGCCAGCTCGCTGTCGGCCTTGGTCTGCTGGTAGACCTTCGAGCCGTCGGTGCCGACCACCCAGGTGCCACCGGACTTGGACCAGCCGCTCGCGCCGCTCTCGAAGTCCGCGGAGAAGACGGTGGCAGCCGAGGCCGAGGGGACGAGAACGGCGACCAGCGCGGTGACCGCACCGGCCGCACCGGCAGCGCCGAGGCCCGTGACCAGCCGGCGGCGCCGGCGCCGGTCCGAGGCAGAGGGAGGCATTGCGTGCCGCATGTTGCTCCTACTCAGGAAGAAGAAGACCGCATGATCAAGCGATCACGTCCCGGTAGTGGCGCGGATGCCCAGCAAGGTTGTTCGGCGTGACCCAGGTCACAGCCCGGTGGTCGGCTCGGTGGTCAGCTCCCCCATCGAGCTTTCTCCAGTAGATCGAGCGCCTCGCTGGCGGCGTCGTCCCCGCCGGCACGCAGCACACGCGCCGCCTCGTCCATCGTCTCGGTGAGCAGCTGCCATTGCGTCTCACGCTCGCGGGAAGCCTCGGCTGACGCCTTGAGCTGCTGGTTCTTCGTCCACAGCTCGACGAAGATCGACACTTTCGCCCGCAGCACCCACGGGTCGAACGGCTTCGTGAGGTAATCCACCGCGCCGACCGCGTAACCCCGCAGAGCGAGTTGCGCATCGCGGTCGGCCGCGGTCAGGAACAGGATGGGTACGTGTCGAGTACGTTCCCGCCGCTTGATGTGGCTGGCCGTCTCGAAGCCATCCATGTTGGGCATGTGCGCGTCCAGCAGGATCACCGCGAAGTCGTCGGTGAGCAGCTGCTTGAGGGCCGCTTCGCCGCTTTCCACGGCAACCGCGGTCACCGGCAGCCCTTGCAGGATCGCCTCCAGTGCGAGCAGGTTGTCTCGCCGGTCGTCGACCAGAAGAGCCTTGGCGCGCTCACCCACGCGTATTCACCTCACTGCAGGTAGTAGGGGCAGTTGTCAGCCGTGTTCCGGTGCCTTCGTGCCCTTCGCGTTCACCCAGCGCGCCATCAGCTCGATCAGTTCGTCCAGATCAACCGGCTTGGTGATGTAGTCACTCGCACCGGCGGCGATCGCGGACTCCCGGTCGCCGGGCATCGCCTTCGCCGTCAGGAACACTACCGGTAGGTCCCGGAAACGCTGATTGCGCCGGATTCCACGGGTCGTCTCGTACCCGTCCTGGTCCGGCATCATCGCGTCCATCAGCACGATGTCGACCTCGGGGTGCTCGGCCAGGATGCGGACGCCGTCCACGCCGTTGTCCGAGTACAGGACGTTCAGGCCGTGCATCTCCAGGGCGCTGGTCAGGGCGAAGACGTTCCGCACGTCGTCGTCGATGATCAGCACGGTGGCGCCGTCCAGCTGCCGGCCGGCCGGGGTCACCGCCGGCTTCTTCTCCTCCATCGGACGCGAGGTGAGCTGCGGCAACTCCATCAGCGGCATGTCGAACGTGGTCGCCGGGCGTACCGAGATCGCCCTGGCCGGCGCCGGCGGGAGAGCCGGCATCGGGATGGCGTCCGGCACCAGGGCCTCGGGCATGTAAAGGGTGAACGTCGAGCCGCCGTTCGGCACCGAGGCAACCGTGATCGTGCCGCCGAGCAGCGCCGCGAACTCACGGCTGATCGACAGGCCCAGGCCGGTGCCACCGTACTTACGGGTCGTCGTGCCGTCGGCCTGCTGGAACGGCTCGAAGATGATCGCCAGTTTCTCGTCCGAGATACCGATGCCGGTGTCGGTGACCGCGAACCCGACCACCTGCCGCGCCGAGAGCAGCGACGGCATGTCCAGGTCGACGTCCGGTGAGGCCGCGAAGATGCTCAGCGTCACCGAGCCGCTGTCGGTGAACTTCACCGCGTTCGACAGCAGGTTGCGCAGGATCTGCTGGAGCCGCTGCGGGTCGGTGACGATCGACTCCGGCAGCTCGGGCGCCACGTCGACCCGGAAGTCGAGGCCCTTCTCCTCGGCCTGCGGCAGGAACGCCTGCTCGACGTAACTGCGGATGCCGAAGAAGTCGACCACGTCCGGTTCGACGTCCATCCGGCCCGCCTCGATCTTCGAGAGGTCCAGGATGTCGTCGATCAGTGACAGCAGGTCCGAGCCGGCGCTGTGGATGGTCCGGGCGAACTCGATCTGCTTGCTGCTCAGGTTCTGCTCGGTGTTGTCGGCGAGCAGCCGGGCCAGCAGCAGCAGCGAGTTCAGTGGCGTACGCAGCTCGTGGCTCATGTTCGCCAGGAACTCCGACTTGTACGTGTTGGCCCGGGACAGCTGCTGCGCTTTCTCCTCCAGGCCGAGCCGGGCCAGTTCGATCTCCCGGTTCTTCAGCTCGATGTTGGCCTTCTGGTCGCTGAGCAGTTTCGCCTTGTCCTCCAGCTCGGCGTTGGTGCGCTGGAGCTCGGCCGACTGGTCCTGCATCTCGCGGGCCAGGCGCTGCGACTGGGTCAGCAGCTCCTCGGTACGCCGGTTCGCCTGGATGGTGTTGAGCGCGATGCCGATCGTGGCGACCAGCCGCTCCAGGAACGTCAGGTGCAGACCGGAGAAGGCGGCCACCGACGCGAACTCGATGACGCCGAGCATCTCGCCCTCGAAGAGGACCGGCAGCACCACGAGATCGTTCGGCGGCATGGCGAGCAGCCCGGAGCGCATGGTCAGTATTCCGTCGTGGGTGGCGCGTACCCGGATGGTCCGGCGCGACACCGCGGCCTGGCCGACCAGGCCCTCACCCGGCCCGAACGTCACCTCGTAGTCACGGGCGACGTATCCGTACGCGGCGCCGAGCCGCAGGCGCATCACCGCTTCCTCGTTGTCCACCAGGAAGAACGCGCCGAGCTGCGCGTCCACCAGCGGCGTCACCTCGGTCATGATCATGCGGCAGACCTCGCCGACGTCCCGCTGGCCCTGGAGCAGGCCACCGATGCGAGCCAGGTTCGAGTCGAGCCAGCCCTGCTCCGCGTTCGCCTTCGTGGTGTCGCGGAGCGTGACGATCATCTGGTTGATGTTGTCCTTGAGCTCCGCCACCTCGCCCTGTGCCTCGACCGCGATGCTCTGGGTCAGGTCACCCCGGGTCACGGCGGTGGACACCTCGGCGATGGCACGCAGCTGGGTGGTGAGCGTCGAGGCGAGCTGGTTCACGTTGCCGGTGAGGTCCTGCCACGTACCAGAAACGCCCTTGACCTGGGCTTGACCGCCGAGCTTGCCTTCCGAACCCACCTCGCGCGCGACGCGCGTGACCTCGTCGGCGAACGACGAGAGCTGGTCCACCATCGTGTTGACGGTGTTCTTCAGCTCCAGGATCTCGCCGCGGGCGTCGACCGTGATCTTCTGGCCGAGGTCACCTCGCGCGACAGCGGTGGTGACCGAGGCGATGTTGCGGACCTGGCCGGTGAGGTTGGAGGCCATGTAGTTCACGTTGTCGGTGAGGTCGCGCCAGGTGCCGGCAACGCCGCGCACCTGCGCCTGACCGCCCAGCTTGCCTTCCGAACCCACCTCGCGGGCCACACGGGTGACCTCGTCGGCGAACGACGACAGCTGGTCGACCATCGTGTTCACGATGTTCTTCAGCTCCAGGATCTCGCCCTGGGCGTCGACGGTGATCTTCTGCGACAGGTCGCCCTTGGCCACCGCCGTCGAGACCTGGGCGATGTTTCGCACCTGGCTCGTCAGGTTCGACGCCATCGAGTTCACGTTGTCGGTGAGGTCGCGCCAGGTGCCGGCAACGCCGCGCACCTGCGCCTGACCGCCCAGCTTGCCCTCGGTGCCCACCTCACGGGCCACCCGCGTGACCTCGTCGACGAACGACGACAGCTGGTCGACCATCGTGTTGACCGTCGACTTGAGCTCCAGGATCTCGCCTCGGGCGTCAACCGTGATCTTCTGCGACAGGTCGCCCTTCGCCACGGCGGTGGTGACCGAGGCGATGTTACGGACCTGGCTGGTCAGGTTGGACGCCATGTAGTTCACGTTGTCGGTGAGGTCGCGCCACGTACCAGAAACGCCTTTGACCTGGGCTTGACCGCCGAGCTTGCCTTCCGAACCCACCTCACGCGCGACGCGCGTGACCTCGTCGGCGAACGACGACAGCTGGTCCACCATCGTGTTGACGGTGTTCTTCAGCTCCAGGATCTCGCCCCGGGCGTCGACCGTGATCTTCTGCGACAGGTCGCCCTTGGCGACAGCGGTCGAGACCTGGGAGATGTTGCGGACCTGGGCGGTGAGGTTCGCGGCGAGCTGGTTCACGTTCTCGGTGAGGTCGCGCCAGGTGCCGGAGACGCCACGGACCTGGGCCTGACCGCCCAGCCGGCCCTCGGTGCCCACCTCGCGGGCCACCCGGGTCACCTCGTCGGCGAACGACGACAGCTGGTCCACCATCGTGTTGACGGTGTCCTTGAGTTCGAGGATCTCGCCCTGCGCGGCCACCGTGATCTTCTGCGACAGGTCGCCCTTGGCCACCGCCGTCGAGACCTGCGCGATGTTTCGCACCTGGCTCGTCAGGTTCGACGCCATCGAGTTCACCGAGTCGGTGAGGTCCTTCCAGGTGCCGGCGACGTTCGGCACCTCGGCCTGACCGCCCAGCTTGCCCTCGGTGCCCACCTCGCGGGCCACCCTGGTCACCTGCTCGGCGAAGAGCCGCAGCGTGTCGGTGAGACCGTTCATCGTGTCGGCCAGCTCGGCCACCTCGCCGCGCGCCGACACCGTGATCTTCTGGGACAGGTCGCCGCGAGCCATCGCGGTCGCCACCTGCGAGATCGAGCGCACCTGGTGCGTCAGGTTCGACGCCATGGTGTTCACCGAGTCGGTGAGGTCCTTCCAGGTGCCGGCAACGCCGCGGACGTCCGCCTGGCCGCCCAGCTCACCCTCGGTCCCCACCTCGCGCGCCACCCGCGTGACCTCGTCGGCGAACGACGACAGCTGGTCCACCATCGTGTTCACCGTGCGGCCGATCCGCAAGAATTCACCGCGCAGCGGCCGGCCGTCCATTTCCAGCGCCATGTGCTGAGAGAGGTCGCCCTCGGCCACCGCCACGATGACCCGGGAGATCTCCGTGGTCGGCCGGGCCAGGTCGTCGATCAGCGAGTTCACCGAACGGACGCTGTCCGCCCAGGCGCCGTCCAGGCCCTCCTCGTCGAGCCGCTCGGTCAGCCGGCCGTCCCGGCCGACGATCCGGCTTATCCGGCGCAGGTCGAGGTTCTGCCGTTCCTGCAGGGAGATGACCTCGTTGAAGGCCTCCGCCACCGCACCCGCCGTGCCACCCCGCCGGGGCAGCCGGACCTTGAGATCGCCGCGGCGCACACGGCGCAACGCGTCGGCGAGCTCACCGAGCAGAACCGTCTCGTCGGGCACGCCGACGCTGGCTTCGTTCGCCGTAGTCATGCTGTCCTCACTCGCTGTCCAACTGCCGGGTTCCCTATCCTCTCTCGCCCGACCGGGTCAATGCGAGAGACGACTTTGTGCATACACCCACTGGCAGGAGAGGATGCATGGGTGCCAGCCGAGGTCGGAACCATTCCTACAGGTGCGTCACCTGATGCGTTGGTGCGCCGGACCCGGTTGCCCAATGATCGTCGTACCCCGGCAGCGGCCCGCGCACTCGTTCGCTCGGTGCTGGAGGAGACCGGCCTCGTCGGTCTGCTGAACGAAGCGCTGCTGCTCACCACCGAGCTTTCCACCAACGCGGTGGTGCACGCCAACACCGACCTGGAGATAGAGGTGACCGCCGACCCCGGCGGGCTCACCGTCACGGTCACCGACTTCGCGCCCGGTCCGGTCGAGCAGCTCGCCGTCGGCCCCCGTAACGAGAGCCCGGACATCGGTGAGGTCGCCGAGCGCGGCCGCGGCCTGCTCCTGGTCGACCACTTCGCGAGCCGCTGGGGCACCGTCCACGAGGGCGACGGCAAAGGTGTCTGGTTCCGCATCGACCAGCGCGCCGAGGGCGGCGGCGCACCGGTCCGGCTGCCCAGCCAGACCGAGACGCCCAGCCTGGGCGCGCTCACCGGCCTGCTGCGCAGCGGGCTCGACCGGCACACCGACGAGGGCCTGGCCGACCTCGCCACCGACCTGCTCTCCCGGCTCGCCCGGCTGACCGGCGCGGCCGGCGGCGTGGTGCGGCTCGACCGCGGCGACGGCATGGGCCGCCAGCTGCTGGCACGGTACGGCCGGGCGCCCCGCGACAACGCCGACACGATCCGGGTGCCGCTCGACGTGCACCGACCGTACTCCGGCGAGCTCGAACTCGACGCTTCCCCCGCCGGGTACGCCCAATCGCTGGCCACCATGGTCGCCGAACGGTTCTCCCTGCACCTGGAGAACGACCGCCTCCGCCGCGCCGACATCCGCCGGCAGACCTGGATCACGTTCCTCGCCGAGGCCAGCGAGCTGCTCGCCCAGTCCCTCGACGTGAACCTGACGATGGCCCTGATCCCGCAGCTCGTGGTGCCCCGGCTCGGGCAGTGGTGTGCCGTGCACACCACTGACGCGTGGGGCCGGCTCCAGCTCGCCGCCGCCACCCACGCCGAGGAATCCCAGCTGGCCGAGCTGCACGCGTCGCTGGCCGAGACCGGCCCGGAGTCGATCCTGGCCCGCCTCGAGGAGGCGTCACGCCTTGGCACCCAGGTCATGTTCGGTACGCCCTACGAGGGCTACGCCGTACCGCTTGTCGCCAGGGGTGCCCGGCTCGGCACGCTCGCGGTCGGCCGGCACCCGAAACACCGGCACGACGCCGACGAGGTGGCCGTGCTGGAAGACGTCGCCCGGCGGGCCGCTCTGGCCATCGACAACGCTCGCATCCACGATGAGCGGCGGACGGTTGCGCGTACCCTTCAGGCCTCGCTGCTGCCGCCGGCCCTGCCGCATGTGGAAGGCATCGGGTTCGCCGCCGAATACGTTCCGACCGGCTCCGAGGTGGGCGGCGACTTCTACGACGTGGTCCCGTTCGGCGACGACCAGCACGTCGTGGTCGTCGGCGACGTCTCCGGCAAGGGTGTGCAGGCCGCGACCGTGACCGGCCTGGTCCGTGACGTGATCCGGATCCTGGTCGACGACGGCAAGGCGATGAGCGAGATCCTCTGGCGGGTCAACCGCACGCTCGTGCAGCGCGGCGGCGGACGGTACTGCACGCTCGCGATGGCGTCGGTGACCCGCAAGGGCACCTCGCTCAGTGTCTGCCTGCACCTGGCCGGCCACGATCGCGCGGTGCTGGTGCGGGCAGATGGCAAGACCTCGTTCGTCGGCGAGGGCGGCACCGCCCTCGGCCTGCTGGAGACGATCACCTCGCCGGACGTGGTGGTCACGCTGGACCCGGGCGACTCACTGATCTTCTACACCGACGGTGTGACCGAGCGCCGCCGTGGCCGGGAGCTGTTCGGCTCGAACCGGCTGCGTGAGGCGTGCGCGCCGCTCGCTGGGTACCCGGCTGATGTGATGGCGGCGCGGTTGCGCTCCACCACGATCAACTTCTCGGTCGAGGAGCCGCGGGACGACATCGCGATCCTGGTGCTCAGAAACGACGCCTGAAATTTGTCGGACCCTCGTGGCAGGGTCGAGGCATGAAGACGCAGTACTACACCGCGACCACGATCGACGGTTTCATCGCCGACGAGCACAACTCGCTGGAGTGGCTCTTCGAGGTCGACCAGGGCGGGGAGAACCCGTTCGCCGAGTTCTTCGCCGGCGTCGGCGCGTTCGCCATGGGCTCCACCACCTACGAGTGGATCCTCGCCCAGGAGAAAGCGCTGGACAACCCATCGAAATGGCTGGAACCCTACGGCGACATCCCGGCCTGGGTCTTCACCTCCCGCGACCTGCCCGCCGTCCCAGGGGCAAACCTTCATTTCGTACGCGGTGAGGTCGCACCCGTTCATCAACAGATGACCGCCGCGGCGAACGGCAAGAACATCTGGCTCGTCGGCGGCGGTGACCTGGTCGGCCAGTTCGCCGACGAGGGCCTGCTCGACGAGGTCATCCTCGGGGTCGCCCCGGTGAGCCTGGGCAAGGGCGCGCCGGTGCTGCCACGGCGCATCACATCGTCGCGTTTCACGCTGACCGGGGCCCGGCCGATCGGCCAGTTCGCTTACCTCACCTACGACGTACACAAGCCGATCTGACCCGGCGCGAGGCCGGGCGCGGCAACGCTCGGCCTCGCGCTTTCCCACAGTTGATCGATCTGCCCTATTTGTCGCCCCGATCGTGGCATCGTGTCTCTCATGGCGAAGACGCAGTACTACACCGCCACCAGCATCGACGGCTTCACTGCCGACAAGAGCAACTCGCTGGACTGGCTCTTCGAGGTTGACGAGGGCACCGCCAACCCGTTCGGCGAGTTCTTCGCCGGCATCGGCGCGTTCGCCATGGGCGCGACCACATACGAGTGGGTCTTGAAGAACGACAACCTGCTCGAAGAACCGGAGAACTGGCACGACATGTACGGCGACGTACCGTGCTGGGTCTTCACCCACCGGGACCTACCGCCCGTGCCGGACGCCAACGTCTTCATGATCAGCGGAGACGTCCGCCGCGTCCACGAGGCCATGCTGGTCGCCGCCCAGGGCAAGAACGTCTGGCTGGCCGGAGGCGGCAACCTGGTGAGCCAGTTCGTCGACCTGGGCCTGCTCGACGAGATCATCCTCGGCATCGCACCGGCCATCCTCGGCGAGGGCGCACCCCTGCTGCGCAGCAAACTGCTGATGGACGACCTGATCCTGACCGGGGTCCGCGAGGTGGGCCAGTTCGCCTACCTGACCTACGCGGTAGGCGACGTAGCCCGCATGGGCCGCCACCTAGCCTCCGAAGCAGTAACCCGAATCCCGTCCCTAGGCTGACCAGCCACCGCCCCGAACTGGCCGCCCCTTCCCAAGGGCGACCGGCCACCCTCCATGGCCTGACCACCCCCTTCCCAAGGGGGTGTCCAGCCGCCCTGCTTGGACTGACCACCTCCTTCCCAAGGGGTGGCCAGCCGCCCTGCTTGGACTGACCGCCCCCTCCCGAGGAGCGGCCAGCCGCCTTCCCTGGGCTGGAAGCGGGCCAAGGGCACACGGTGGGCTAGGGCGCACGTGGCTGGGAGCGCACGGATGCTCGGGTTGGCGTGGATGGGGTCACACAGTTGCGGTCTGTGCGCCTTCATCTCGGCCAGGGCGTAGCCCCGGGCACACGGTGGCGTTACGTGCGCCCTGATCCACGCCACGCCCGGCCGATCCGACCGGTCCGGCTGGCTGGCTGGCTGGCTGGCTGTCAGCGTTGTCCCGCGGGCAGTTTGCAGGACTGACAGCCAACCGAACGACACAAGCTGGTTTCCAGTGCTGCCGCACGGTCGCATTCACAGCACTGGCTCTGCCGGCCAAATGAAATCTCGCTGGCAGCGGACGCTCGGCTTGATCACCTTCCGCCCCGGGCCTCCCGCGCGGCGATCGTGGTCCCCGAACCACACCCCGACGGGAACAGCAGCCCAAGATCTCGCGGGGCCGGACGAGTGTGTCGACTTCGGGTTCGCTACGCCCCCAAACTCGACACGCACCCCGCGAACCGCCCGCCCGTGTCGATTTCAGGCGCAATACGCACCCCAACTCGACACACTGGCGGCTCGACACTGACGGCTCGACACTGACGAGATGCTCGCGGCATGTTGCCTTCGGCCCGCCAAGCAGGCCACCCCAGCCGCGGGGCGAGCCGTAGCTCAGATAGGTCATCGGACTCTGATGAGGTGTCTGAGCTACGGCTGCGGGGCACGAGCCGTAGACCAGACAGGTCAAAGCAGCCTCATGACAGGTCTGGGCTACGGCTCGCCCCTGCGGCACGACCAGCACGACACAACCGGCGACCAGCACCACCGGCACGACCGGCACGACCGGCACGACCGGCACGACCGACACAACCGGGACAACCGGGACAACCGGGACGACCGGCACGACCGGCACGACCGGCACGACCGGCACGACCGGCACGACCGGCACGACGAAGCCGCCCGCCAACAATCGACAGGCGGCAACTATCGGCCGGCCTCCGGTTAAAAGAGGTCCTGGCGGCCCGCCACTGGAAGGTCCGGCGCCAGCTCCGGCGGTGCTGACACAATCTTCAGCCTGCCGCGTCTGGCCAGCAGCACGTGCTCCATGCCCGCGACGATCTCGCGCACCCGGATCGGCCCCAGTGAGCTCGGCAGCACGGCATGCACCGTGCCCACCCCGGCCGACCCGCGAATGGCCACGGCTCTCCCGGCCGCGTCGCCCAGGGAGTAGGCCACGGCCTGGAGGTGCCGGGGATGCACCGCGATCCGCAGCGCCACGTCAGCGGCGCCGAAGGGATAACGCCCCCACCAGGACGGCGCTGACGACGCGACCACCGCGCCGCCGCCCCACAGCCCGGCGATCTTGTCGGCCGCGCCGGCCACCTCGGACTCCTGGCCCTCCAGTAGCAGCGCGAGCACACCACCGCCCGCCCCGGGCAGGTCGACCTCGATCGCGCTGGGTGAGAGATCCAGCGTGAGTGCGACCAGCTCGTCGACCTCGGCCGGCGTGGACACGCTGCGGCCGACCCAGCGGCGGGCCGGCGGCAACGGCTCGAGCCGGAGCACCGCTGAGGTGATCACCCCGTCGATCTCGGCGATGCCGGGCCGGCCGTCCTCACCGTCGGACTCGCCCTCGACCCCGACGGCGGAGACGTAATCGACCGAGACGGTCTGCGAGGCCGGGCTGCCGAACCGGTGCCGCAGCGGCCCGGACTCGTTGACCGCGAGCATCCCGCCGACCGTGGCGCCGACCGACGGCGGGTCGACGGCGAGCCGCTGACCGCGCAGGGCGAGCGCGGCCTGCACGGCGGAGACCGGTGTGCCGGCGGCGACGACCGCGGTCGTGTCGTGGTGGTCCCACATCCCGTTCAGCCGGGCGGTGTCCACGATCAGGTCAAGGCCGGCCGGCGGCGCGCCCCAGTCAATCTTGGTGCCGGCGCCGCGCGGCCGGAACGACAGCCCTCGCGCCGCGGCGAGCCGCAGGACGGCGGCCAGCGACGGCGCCGTGGCAGGCTGCGCGACCAGCCCCGCACGGCGACCGGTGACCTGGTCGACGGTACGAGCCGGGCGCGCGAAGCCCGGCCCGCAGATGTCCACGAGTGCATCGAGAAGGGAATCACTCACGCCGATGCCTCCCCCTAACGGAGTTAGAGACCCCCTGAAGATCGTCCACTCTGGCATATCGTACACATGTTCGAAAGACCGGAGTCGGCCTGTGTAAGAAACTCATGGCGGACCAATCGGCCGGTAACGTGTTTCGGGTGACGATCGAAGCGCCTCCCACCGCACACCAGTCGCCCTCCGAGCGGACTTTCCACGGCGACACGGTCACCGACGAGTTCGCCTGGCTGATGAAAAAGGACGACCCGGCGACCATCGCGTACCTGGAGGCTGAGAACTCCTGGACCGAGCGGGCGACAGCGCACCTGGAGGATCTCCGGCAGAAGATCTTCCAGGAGATCCGCAGCCGCACCCAGGAGACCGACCTGTCGGTGCCGAGCCGCAAAGGCGCGTTCTGGTACTACACGCGCACGGTCGAGGGCAAGCAGTACGGCATCCACTGCCGCGTCCCGGCGAAATCCGGTGAGACCGCCCCGCCGATGGACGCCGACAAGCCGGGCGAGGAGATCCTCCTCGACGGCAACGCGCTCGCCGAGGGCCAGGACTTCTTCGCCCTGGGCACGTTCGACGTGAGCCCGGACGGCAACTGGTTGGCCTACTCGACCGACTTCGCCGGCGACGAGCGGTTCACCCTCAAGGTCAAGAATCTCCAGAACGGCGAGGTCCTGGCCGACGAGATCAGCGACGCGTTCTACGGCAGCGCCTGGTCCGCCGACGGCAGCGCACTCTTCTACATCACGGTCGACGAGGCCTGGCGCCCGTACCGGGTCTGGCGGCACATCGTCGGCGGCGCGCAGGAGGACGCCCTCATCTATGAGGAGCCGGACGAGCGCTTCTGGGTCGGTGTCGACCTGACCCGCAGCGAGAAGTTCATCGTGATCGACGCCCAGAGCAAGGTCACCTCGGAGGTGCGGGTGATCCCGGCCGACCAGCCCACGGCCGAGCCGGCCCTGATCGCCGAGCGTGTCCAGGGTGTCGAATACAGCGTCGACCACCACGGCCACCGGTTCCTGATCCTGCACAACCGGGACGCCGAGGACTTCGCACTGGCCTGCACGTCGGTGGACAACCCCGGCGAGTGGGTGGAGCTGATCCCGCACACCCCGGGCACCCGGCTCGAGTCGGTGGACGCGTTCTCCCGGCACGTCGTGGTCTCGCTGCGCCGCGACGGCCTGACCGGCCTGCGGGTGATGACCGACGGCAGCACCGACGCGTACGACATGCCCTTCCCCGAGCCGATCTACAGCGTCGGCCTGGCCGGTAACCCGGAGTACGAGACCAGCTCGGTGCGGATCAGTTACACCTCGCTGGTCACCCCGGAGTCGGTCTTCGACGTCGACCTGGTCAGCCGGGCGATGACGCTGCGCAAGCAGAAACCGGTGCTGGGCGGTTACGACCCGGCCGACTACGAGCAGTTCCGCGAGTGGGCCACCGCCCCGGACGGCACCCGGATCCCGATCTCGATCGTGGCGCGCAAGGGCACGGTCAAGAACGGCGACAACCCCGCGGTGATCTACGGATACGGCTCCTACGAGCACTCGATCGACCCCTATTTCTCGATCGCCCGTCTGAGCCTGCTCGACCGGGGCGTGGTCTTCGCGATCGCGCACGTGCGCGGCGGCGGCGAGCTCGGCCGTAACTGGTACGAAAACGGCAAGATGCTCGCCAAGAAGAACACCTTCACCGACTTCGTGGCGTGCGCCGAGGCCCTGGTCCGCGCCCGCTGGACGTCGGCATCGCGCCTGGTGGCACGCGGTGGCTCGGCCGGTGGCCTGCTAATGGGCGCGGTGGCGAACCTCGCTCCGGAGGCCTTCGCCGGAATCGTCGCCGAGGTCCCGTTCGTCGACCCGCTGACCTCGATCCTGGACCCGAGCCTGCCGCTCACGGTCACCGAGTGGGAGGAGTGGGGCAATCCCCTCGAATCCCCCGAAGTCTACTCGTACATGAAGTCGTACAGCCCCTACGAGAACGTCGCGAAACTCGCGTACCCCAAGATCCTCGCGGTGACCAGCCTCAACGACACACGCGTGCTCTACCACGAGCCGACCAAGTGGGTCGCGCGCCTGCGCTCGGTCGCCCCCGACGGGCAATACCTGCTCAAGACCGAGATGGGCGCCGGCCACGGCGGCCCGAGCGGCCGTTACGACGCCTGGAAAGAGGAGGCCTTCGTGCTCTCCTGGATCTTGGACTCGGTCAACGCCGTTTAAAAACCTTCTTTGATACGCGCAACCGAGAAGGCACCCGAGAGTCCCAGCGACCTCGGGTGCCACTCAAGGCCGTTGCGCCCGCATCCGGCCCGGATGCGGGCGCAAGGCCGTCGCCCATAAAAACCATGAAAGACCCAGCAATCAACCGATCCTGAGCTCCTCAAGATCCGTGCTGGCCCGCAGCACCGCCGCACCAACACCGACCACGATCAGCATGGCCAGCAACGCTCCCCCGCCGAGCAGAGCCAGCCCCTCGAACGGGATCTGAATCGGCACCACCACCCCCGGCTCGACCAGTGTCTGCTTCGCGCAGGTCGCAAAGTCAGCCGCCGGGTCGATGCACACCTCGGTGGTCCCGCCCATCCTCGCCTCGGTACCGGCCATCCGGAACAGCGAAGCACCGGCGCCGAGCGCCAGCAGCACGGCCGGCACCAGCGGCACGAACGTGTGCCAGAGCAGCACCGCGCTCAGCGTCCGGCGCGGCACCCCGGCCGCGGTGAGCGCCGCGTACGCCCGCCGCCGCGCCACGATCCCCTCGACGAACACGACCAGCACGCCGGCCGCCGCGACCGCCATCGCCACCGCGACCGCCACCATGACCAGCCGGATCGCGCCGAAGTAGAACTCGGTGTCGTACCCGGAACCGAGACCGCCCGGGTCGGTCAACCGGCTGTACTTCTCGGAGGCCTCGAAGTCGGCGGCGAGCATGGCCCGGAACCCGAGCGTCCCGGCGCCGAACACCAGTGCGCCGAGCAGCGCGCCGAGGGTCCGGCTGCCGTTCCACGGATCGGCCATCAGCCGCCCACCGGCGAGCAGGGTCGCCGGCCCCCGGCCGAACCGCCGCAAGAGCCGCCCGGCGGTGTACGAGATCCAGCCGACGCCGAGCACCACGCCGGTCATCACGAGCAGCACGGAGACGCCCATGAAGGCCAGGGGCGCCCACTCCGGCACCCGCCAGTCGTCCGGCAGCAGCTCGGGGCCGATGAACCCGACCACGCCGACGCCGATCAGGATGCCGGGCCACGGCCCGGGGCCGTCCTCGCGTACCTGCCGGACCACCCCGAGCGGGGTGATCACGACGCGCCGCATCAGCAGCACGCCGATCGCACCGGCCAGCGCCGGGACCAGCAGCAACGCCCCGACCAGCAGGAACAGGTCCGGCATCTGGTCGACCGGCAGCCAGAGCCGCCCGTCAGCGCTCCGGAAATCGAGCAGCTCCCGCAGGCCCAGGAAGATCACGAAGCCGGCGACCGAACCGAGCAGGCTGGCCGCCGCGGTCTCCGCGCCGGCGATCAGCACGGCCTGGCCGGGAGTCGCGCCGCCCAGTCGCAGCGCGGCGAGCCGCCGGTCCCGGGCCGGAGCCCCGAGCCGGATGCACTGCCCGGCAAGTGCCAGGATCGGCAGTGCCAGCGCCACCAGCGCGAAGATCACGCCGGGACGCAGGCCGGCCTCGTAGAGCAGCGGGCTCGCGTACTGCTCGGTGCCGGGTGCGAGGGTCCGCAGGCCGGTCGGTGAGTCGAGCCAGCCGCCGCCGGTGATCGAGGCGACGGTCGCGGCCGCGAGCAGGGCCAGCGCGGCGAGCGCGGCGCTGGCCGCGGTCAGCACGGTACGCAGCCGGTCGGTTCGGTTCCCCGCGAGGCTGAGCCGGGCCAGCGTGGAGAACTTCACGGCGCCACCCCTAGCCCGCTCGGGTCGATAGCGCCGTCACGGAGCACGATCTCCCGGTCCGCGTACGCCGCGATGGCTGCCTCGTGGGTGACCAGCACGACGGCCGTGCCCTGCTCGCGCACCACCTGGACCATCGCGCCCAGCACCTGCTCGCCGTTGAGCTGGTCGAGCGCACCGGTCGGCTCGTCGGCGAACACCACCTGCGGCTCGGTGACCAGGGCCCGGGCCACCGCGCAGCGCTGCTGCTGGCCGCCGGACATCGCGGCGGGCCGCTTGTCGGCGAGGTCGGCCACGCCGAACTTGTCGAGCCATCCGAGCGCCGCCTCCCGCGCCTCTCGCCGCCCCGAACCGGCGAGAAGCAGCGGGAGGGCGACGTTCTCGGCCGCCGTCAGCTCGGGCACCAGCTGCCCGAACTGGAACAGCACGCCGAAGTCAGCGCGGCGCAGCCGGGACCGGGCCGCCTCGGACCAGAGCCCGATGTCCTGGTCCCGATAGCGGACCTCGCCCGCATCGGTGGGGAGGATCCCGGCGAGGCAGTGCAGCAGTGTCGACTTGCCGCAGCCGCTTGGGCCGGTCACCGCGACGATCTCACCGGCCGAGATGCTGAAGTCGACGCCGCGCAGGGCCGGCGTGTTCCCGTAGTTCTTGTGAACCCCGGTGGCGGTCAGCAGGGGTGCGCTCATGAGCTCACTTCCTTCTGTAGGTCGGCGACGCGGGCCAGGGTTGTCTGCAACCAGCGCAGGTCGGCGTCGAGGTGCCCGATGGCGTAATCGGCGGCGATCACGTCGCCGACCGTCGTGCCGGGCGTGGTCTTGGAGACGGTCAGCTCGCGCATCCGGGTCATGTGCGCGGACCGCTGTGCGGTCAGGTACAGACGGGCGCGGTCGGCGTCGGCGGCGAGCAGCGCGACGACGACTTTGTTGAAGAGTGCGCTGGTCACGTGCGGCGCGGGCGGCTCGACCTCGTCGAGCCAGGCGTCGAGCCGGTCACGGCCGAGTTCGGTCAGCGTGTAGGACGTACGCTCCGGGCCGGACTCCTGGTCCTGGCCGGACTGCTCGACGAACCCGTCCCGCTCCAGCCGGCCGAGCGTCGAGTAGACCTGCCCGTATGCCAAGGGCTTGGCCTGCGGCAGCCGCTCGTCGTGCTCCCGCTTGAGGTCGTAACCGTGCCGCGGGCCGCGAGCGAGCAGCCCGAGGAGGACGTGTGCGGTGGACATGTCCGGTACTATTCACTCAGTGAATAGCCAGAGTCAAGCCATCGAAGGAGGACGAAAAAGAATCAGGCGCTGCGACGCAGCGCCACTACAGCGATGTCGTCAGCCTGCTCACCAGGGCCGGCAAGCCGGCTCAGCAACCGGGAACAGAACGCGTCGAGATCCGGCTCGACCTCGCTCGCGATCGCCTTCAACGCTCCCAGACCGACGTCGATGTCGGCGTCACGCCGCTCGATCAGACCGTCGGTGTACAGCACCAGCGTCCCGCCGGGCGGCAGGGTCAGCTCGAGTTCGGCCCGGCGCGGCGCGTCGATGCCGAGCAGTGGCCCGCGCGGCGCCAGGAACGTCGCCTCGCCGTCGACGTGCACCAGCGGCGGCAGGTGGCCGGCGCTGGCCATCCGGATCCGCCCGGTGGCCGGGTCCAGCGTGAGCAGGCAGAGCGTCGCCGAATCGTGCGGCAGCACGGTACGCATGAACCGGTTGACCAGCTCCAGCACCGCGCCCGGCGGATGTCCCTCCACCGCGTACGCCCGAACCGCGTGCCGCAGCTCGGCCATCACCGTGGCGGCATGCAACGAGTGCCCGGCCACGTCACCGATCGCCACCAGCAGTTCGCCACCGAGCATTGTCAGCTCGTAGAAGTCGCCACCGACCTCGGTCTGCGCGCCGGCCGGCTCGTACCGGACGGCGAGCTCGACACCCGGCACCTTCGGCAGCTCGGACTGCAGCAGGCTGCGCTGGAGGGTGACCGCGATCCGGTGCTCCTCGTCGAACGACCGCTGCGCCTCCACCGCCGCCGCGACCGCCTGGGAGAGCTGCCGCAGCACCGGGAAACCGGGGTTCTGCGAGCTACCCGCGGCGGCGACGTAAACCGGCGGCCGGTCGGGGCGCAGCCGGGCCGCGGCGACCGCGACGGTCTCGCCGGCCGGCCAGTCGACCACGTCCCAGTCCGCCGGTTCGTCAGTGCGGACCAGCGATCCCACGGCCACGTTCTGCTCGGGTACCGCCCATGGGCGTACCGTCGCGGGTTTGCCGGCGGCGACCAGGCTCTCGCCCTCGGAGGTCTCCGCGACGACCGCGACCGAACCGCCGAAGATGTCGTACGCGCCTTCGGCCGCCGCGGCGAGCAGGGTCTGCAGGGTCGACGCCGAGTTGATCGCCAGGGTGGTCTCGGCGAGCCGGACCATCCGCTCGGCGAGCTGCTCGGCGCGGCGCCGCGCGCGGTAATAGCGCAGCACGGCCTGCGACGTCGCGATCAGCTCGTCCGGCTCGATCGGCTCGATCAGGTACGCGTCAGCGCCCCGGTTCAGCCCCTGGGTGCGGTCGTTCACATCCACGGCGTGTGCGGAGACGTGGATGACCGGCAGAACCCCGTACCGTTTGTCGGTCTTGATCTGCTCGCAGACCTCGAAACCGCTCATGTCCGGAAGCTTCACGTCGAGCACGACCAGGTCGGCCTCGATCTCCAGCAGCTTGCTGAGCGCCTCGCCGCCGGTCTCCGCCTCCAGCACCGTGAAACCGGCCCGGGTCAGCCAGCTGACCAGCAGGTATCGCTTCGTGGCGCTGTCGTCGACGACCAGGACCGTGGCCTGCACCCGGGGCTGAACACCGGCGCGGGGGATGTCGGTCATGAGGCGGGGAGCCGCAGCGTGAAGGTACTGCCCGTGCCGAGGACCGAGTCGACCCACAGGCCGCCGCCGAGGACGCCGGCCAGCCGGCGGGCGTAGGGCAGGCCGAGGCCGGTGCCCCGGCCGCTCACCGGTTTGCTGCCGGGCACCTGGAAGAACTCCTCGAAGATTCGTTCGTGCAGCTCCGGCGGGATGCCGGTGCCGGTGTCGGCGACCGTGAACTCGACGTCGGAGTCGACCCGGCGCACGCTGAGCCGCACCGAGCCGGACTCGGTGAACTTCAGCGCGTTGGTCAGCAGATTGCGCAGCACCTGGGCGAGCAGCACCTCATCGCAGCGCAACGTCGGCACCGACGGCTCGTCGACCACGAAATCCACCTCGGGGCGGGTGGCGAGCGGCCGCAGCGTGCCGCGGAGCTGGCCGAACATCGCTTTGAGGTCGACGTCCGACCAGTTCGGCTCGATCCGGCCGGCCTCCGCCTTGGCGAGGTCCAGCAGGCCGTTGACCAGGGTCAGCAGGTCACTCGCCGAGGTGCGGATCAGGTCGACCTGGCGGTCCTGCTCCTCGGTGAGGTCGTCCGAGCCGGAGTCGGTGAGCAACCGGCCCAGCCCGATGATCGCGGTGACCGGCGCGCGCAGCTCGTGGCTCACGTTGGCCAGGAACCGGCTTTTCGCCTCACTCGCGGCACGTAGCTGCACCGATTTCTCGTCGAGCTCGGCGTAGAGCGCCACGACACCGCGGTTGGTCTCTTCCAGCTCCTCGGAGAGCTGGTGGTAGAGGGCCATCACACCGCGGTTGGTCTCCTCCAGCTCGGCGTTGAGGCGAGCCAGGTCGTCGCGTTGCGCGCGTACCTCGTCCAGCGCCGCGATGAGCTGCTGGTTCTGCGCCGCCAGCTCGTCGAGAGGGGTGCCGGGAACGTGCTGCGCCAGCCGGGTGCGTATCTCGTCCATGCGAGCGGATGTCAATCCAGGAGCGCCGGCCGGCAGGCGCCGGGCCATCCGTACGACTGTTCCGATATCACCATCGTCGACCTCCATCGTGTCGACCAGCCGGCCGACCTGGTGCAATTGCCCGGCCACCTGGCCCGCCTCACCGGAGACCGGCTGCGCCATCGTCACGTGCAGCGTAGGTACCCCGTACGCCCGAACGCTGAACACGACCTCCGTGTCCGGGCCTTCGGCGAGCAGCACCCGGCCGACCTCGCTGATGGCCGTGGCGAACCGGGTCTGGTCCTGTGTCTCCAGGCCGACGGCGCGCGCCACCTCCCGGCCGAGCTGCCGCACCGCGAAGATGTCCTGCTCGATCCGCAGGCGCATGCTCATCAGCGACTCGCCGGTCGGCCCGGTCATGACGACCGCGCCACCAGCACGCCGGCGTCGTCCCGGCGCGTACCCGCGTCGCGCAGCACCGTCGCCGCGATCACCGCGGGCGAGCGGGTGAGCAGGCCGGGATAGTCGGCCGCGGTCCAGCGATCCACCACGCCATCAGTGTGCATCAGCACGACCGATCCCGGGACCAGAGGATAGTCGTACTCCCGGACCTGCCGGCGCTGGTGACCCGCGATGCCGGGCATCGAGACCATTCCGCGCCGGGTTCCGTCCGGGGCCAGCACGGTGCCGGAGATGTTGCCCAGCCCGGCGTACCGGACCACGCCGGCACGAGTGTCCAGCTCGGCGACCGCGAGCGCAGCGCCGCGAGTGTGCCCGAGTGCCCGGTGCAGGGCCTCCACGGCACCGGTCGGCCCGGTGAACGTCCCGGAGAGGAAGGTACGCACCGCCTCCTGCGACGCGGCGGCCGCGAGACCACCGTGGCCAAGACCGTCGCTCACCAGCACCTGCCGCCGGTCACCCTCTTCACGGACCGCGTACGCGTCACCGCTGACCTGCTCGCCGGCCAGTGGCCGGGTCAGCCCGGCCACCCAGGCCTCCGGTGGTGTCGCCTCCGGCCACACCTGCACGGCCAGGATGGTTCCCTTGCCCGGCAGCGAGTGCATGTCCCATCGGCTGGCCTGGCGCAGGATCGCCCCGAGCCCGATGCCCAGGGTGCCGGCCGTGGAGTGCCCGTCGCCGATCGCCCGGTCGATGTCGGCGATCCCGGGACCGCGGTCGATCGCCAGAATCTCGACGCCGGCCTGATCCGCCATGCGGACCGCCCGGACCAGCATCACTCCCTCGTCGGCGTGCTTGACGAGGTTGCCGGCCGCCTCGGCGGCGACGATCGAGAGGTCCGAGATCCGGCGTTGTGGCATACCCAGTTCGGTGGCGAGCCGTTCGGCGGCCCGTCGCACCGAAGCCGCGGTCACGGCCTCGTCAACCCGGAACCAGACCCCCTCGGAAAGAAGTCCTTCAGGCATCGACGCCACCGTGCTTCCGCTCATCGGCACCATTTGGTGATGGTGATCGTGGTGCCCTTACCCGGTTCGGTGTCGATTTCGAACTCGTCGACCAGGCGACGTGCGCCACTGAGACCGAGCCCGAGGCCGCCACCGGTGGTGTATCCGTCGGTCAGCGCAAGGGTCAGGTCGACGATGCCCGGTCCCTCGTCAGCAAAAACAATCTTGATGCCGGCCCGGCGCTCGTTCTGCACACGGGTCACCACGACCTCGCCGCCACCGCCGTACACCAGCGTGTTGCGCGCCAGCTCGCTCGCGGCGGTGACCAGCTTGGTCTGGTCCACCAGGGAGAGCTTCACCGCGACCGAGAAGGTACGCACCGCTTGACGGACCCGGACGACGTCCTGATCGGTCGTGACCGGAAGCCGCTGACCCTCGTCGCTCACGACGTGCTTACCGCTGCCGCGTCGGGCTCATCCTCGTCGAAGTCGAGTTCCGTCAGTTCGTCCTGGCGTGAGCGGGCGAGCAACTCGATGCCGAGTTCCACGTTCAGAGCCGTACGGATCCCCGGCAGCGACAGGCCCAGCTCGACCAGGGTGATCGCCACCGCGGGACGCATGCCGACCACGACGGTCTCGGCGTCCAGCACCCGGGAGACGGACGCGATGGTGGCGAGCGTGCGGCCGACGAAGGAGTCGACGATGTCGAGCGCACTGATGTCGATGATCACGCCGTGGCAGCCGGTCGCCACGATCCGATCCGCCAGGTCCTCCTGCAGCTGCAGGGCGACCTGGTCCTCCATGTCGATCTGGATCGAGACGAGGAGGATGTCGCCGATCTTCAGGACCGGCACACGTTCCACGTCAGCGCTCCGTCCGCTTGGTGTTCAGCGAGCGGTTGGTCTTGTTCAGCACGTAACGCAGCGCGTCGGCGAGCGAGGCCTTCGTCGCGATGTCGCCGAACTCGATGCCGAGCGCCACGATGGTCTGCGCGATCTGCGGGCGGATGCCGGAGATGATGCAGTCCGCGCCCATCAGCCGGGCGGCCACCACGGTCTTGAGGACGTGCTGCGCCACCTGGGTGTCCACGGCCGGCACACCGGTGATGTCGATGATCGCGTACGGCGAGCCGGTGTCCACCAGGGTCTGCAGCAGACGCTCCATCACCACCTGGGCGCGGGCCGAGTCGAGCGTGCCGACCAGCGGCACCGCCACGACGCCGTCCCAGAGTTTCACCACCGGGGTGGAGAGCTCCAGCAGCTGCTCGGCCTGATCGGCGATGAGCGACTCACGGACCTGGACGTAACTATCGAAGGTGAAGAGCGCGGCCCGGTCCACGAAGGCGGAGAACGCGACGTAATCGCGCAACGTGCCCGCGTCGTCACCGTTACCGAGCGCTTCCAGAACCGCGTCCTTGAGCGCGAAGATGCTGACCGCTGTCTCGGTGGCGCTGAAGCCCTGGCGCGCACGATGGCCGGAGATCTCGGCGAGCTGGGCACGGAGCTCAGCCGACCCCTCGTCGGTCAGGTGTGCCGAGCCGGACCGCATGGCCTGCTCGAAACCTTTCCGGAGATCGTCCAGCTGTCGCCGCAGCTCAGCACTGCTCAACCGGCCACGCAGGCTCGCGCCGGCCAGCTCGACCCATCGGGCCGTCAGTGACTCCGCGTGCTCCTTCAGCAGGTCGGCGAAGCGACTCGCCTCGTCCGAACTCAGCGGCACCGCTGCCTCCCCAACCACATGAACCGTGCACAACGGCCGGACTTTACCATCAGAAGGTCCGTTACTTGCTGTAGACCAAATATAGGGACCGGGACAGTCCGGTCCGGTTCTGCGCATCCCCGGGTACCTGGAGTACCGTTCAGCAATAACTGGAGGTCGGCGAATGTCCCTGACGGTACAAACGGAACAGCGCGGCGACATGGTTGTCGTCTCGGTGGCTGGCGAGCTCGACATGGCGACCGCCCCCCAACTGCAGGATCAGATCAGTGACCTGCTGGAAAAGGGCCGGACCCGCCTGATCTTCGACCTGGCCGAGGTGTCGTTCTGCGACTCCACCGGTCTCTCGGTCTTCGTCCGGGCGAAGAACAGCACCGACGATGCCGGCGGCACGGTCCGCCTGGCCGCGCCTCAGCGAGGCGTTCTGCGCATTCTCGAGGTGAGCGGCCTGGTCGAGGTCCTGCACACCTACCCGAGCGTCGATGAGGCGGTCTCGGCCGAGGAGCCGGCGCTCGACTGACGCCGCACCGCGCGTCGAAATACCCGCGACCGGACCGGTCGGCGTAGTTTGTCGCCGACCGGTGGCGGGCACGTCCGTCGCCGGACGAACTTCAGCCCCCCCGGGAGTGCCCGTGAGCAAAATGTTCCAAGGCTTCAAAGACTTCATCATGCGCGGCAACGTCGTCGACCTAGCGGTCGGCGTGGTGATCGGCACTGCCTTCACCGCCGTCGTGAGCAGCTTCACCAAGTCTTTCCTTGAGCCTCTTATCAAGTGGATCTCCGGCGGGACCGGTGAACTCGCCGGTTCCGTGTCGCCGGCCGAGGGTGTGGAATTCACCTACGCCGCGTTCATCAACACCCTGATCACCTTCCTGCTGACCGCCGCGGTGCTCTACTTCCTCGTGGTCATGCCGCTGAACAAGCTGGCCGAGCGTCGCCGTCGTGGCGAGGAGCCGCCGCCGAAGGCGCCCAGCGAAGAGGTCAAGCTGCTCACCGAGATCCGTGACGCGCTGCTGCGTGGCCAGGGCAACCAGGTGCCGAACAGCGCCCTCGACGAGGTCCTCGGCCGTCACGCGGAGCCCCCGCGCTGACGCGTACCGAAAAAGATCGCCCCACCCGGCACTGTTCGAACATTTGTTCGATACAGTGCCGGGATGGAGCAGCGTAAGCACTGGTGGAACGGCAAGTGGGGGCGGCTGGCCCGCAAGGATGTCTACTTACGCGTCAGCGGCGACCAGTGGTACGTCGAACAGCGCGCCGGTGGCTCCGACGGCGCTTCGCACTTCTTCGAGTTCAACAGCGAGGACGCCGCGCTGGACCTGGTCCGCTCCTTGCTGAACGGCCCGGACGAGTGGCGCGAGCTCTCGGTGCGCCCGCCGGTCCGCTGATCAGGCTGCCTGATCCTCGTTGTGCGAGACCTGCCGCGCGGTGAGCGGGCCGGTCGGCGGCAACAACCGCAGCCCCGGCCTGACCTGCGGCTCGGCCCCCGCCTCGGCAACCGTGTCGAACCGGGCCCGCCAGCCCACGCCGGCCCGCCGGCCAGGCGGCTGGGCGGTCTCCCCGGCGCCGCGCGACAACGCGATCACCAGCAGGTAACCGAGGATCACGAAACCATGGCCGACCAGCCGGGTCACGTCGACCCGGCCGCCGGTGAGGTCGTTGACCGAGAGAAGCAGCAGCATCGCGACGAAAGCCGTCAGCATCGGCAGCAGGCCGGTCGGCCGGGTCCGGCGCAGCGCGATGAAGAGATAGCCGGCGCCCACCGCGACGTTCCAGGCGGCGGACTCGTGCCAGAGGTGGCCCGGGGTCGCGTCCAGCCCGGCGTGGTCGTGCCCGGCGCTTACCCCGCCACCGACCTGGGTCAGCCCGAGGATCAGCTGCACCGTGCCGACCAGCGCCAGCGCTATATAAAGCAGTGTGGTCACCGGCAGCCGGCGCGCTGCTTTCCTGACCGGCGAAG
This sequence comes from Actinoplanes lutulentus, assembly GCF_003259845.1. Lineage (GTDB taxonomy): Bacteria > Actinomycetota > Actinomycetes > Mycobacteriales > Micromonosporaceae > Actinoplanes > Actinoplanes lutulentus. The sequence goes on along the minus strand of NZ_QLMJ01000014.1, from coordinate 17,847 downwards.
GCGGAGCCGCCGGAGGCAGGGCGGCCAGGATCGCGTCACTCAGATCCGGCACCGAGGGCACCAGAGCAGTACGCGTCAAGCGGTTCACCGCCGCCGCCCGGTCCAGCCAGTCCCGGCAGCCGGTGCACCCGGCCAGGTGTTCGTCGACCAGCGGCCGCAGGGCCGGGTCGTCCTCGCCGTCCAACTGCGCGGAAAGCATCTCGCGCCACCGCTCACATGCCATACATCAATAGTCGCCCCGCGCGGCCGATCGGTTCCCGGCGGGTTCAGACCATTTCCGGGCCGCCGGGCACACCCACCTGCTGGCCGCCGGTGTGGCCGAGCAGCCGGCGACGCTCCCGGAACGCTCGCAGGTTAGCCGTGTTGCCGCAGGTGCTGACGTCGTGCCAGACGCCGCTGTTGTTGCGCGAGGTGTCGAAGAACGCCGCGCGGCAGGCCGCGTTGTGGCAGAGCTTCAACCGGGGCCACAGCCCGCTCTGCTGAGCGGCGAGCGCTTCGGCCCAGAGCGCCGACGCGAGCCACCGGGTGCCCCGGCCGGTCGGCACCATCCGGACCCAGCCGTCGGCGTCCGGAACCAGGCTCACCTGCACGTCGGCCGGGGGCAGGGCACCGTCGCGCTCCGGGTTAGCCCCGGCGAGGACCACCTGCTCGAACGCGGCTCGCAGCCGGCGCAGTGAGCGCAGGTCACCGGAGGAGAGCAGCAGTGTCGGCGCCGGAAGGCCGGAAACCCGCGACCAGCTGCCGAGCGTGTCGGTCACCCACCACTGGGCGTCCTCGACCGTGCCGAGCAGGTCAGCGCCGTACACCATCGTGCCGCGCGTGTTCAGCAGCTCCTGGACGAGCGCGAAGCCGCCCGGCGCTTCTCGGACGCCGTGCCGCGAACTCGCCTTCCATGACATAGCCAAAGACTACTCGGCTCTTTTGTGAAAACATCTCCGGCCATCCACCCTGGCGAGTGATCAATCGGTGATCTTCGGTGGATCAAGTGGACACACGTCTCTACACTGGCGGCCACCAGCAGTGACGGGAAGGAGGAGCCGGTGCGGAAAATCCTGGCGCTCACCGTCGCCGTGATGACGGCGTCGGTCCTCGTCGCGGGTTGCGACTCCTCCGATCCGGAGACGGAAGATCCTTCGGTCGGCGTGAGTGCTTCACCCGTACCCTCGCCGTCTCTTGGTCTGGCCGCTCCCGCGCCAAGCGCGACTGCCGCACCAAGCGCGACCACCGCGACCAGCGCGAAGAAGTTGAAGTCCGGCGCCAAAGGCGCCGAGGTGCTCGCGCTGCAGAACAGGCTGACCGAGCTGGGGTATTGGAACGGGAAGGCCGACGGCAAGTTCGGCTCGACCACCCAGCAGGCGGTGTTCGCGCTGCAGAAAGCGGCGAAAATGGGCCGGGACGGCGTCGTCGGGCCCAAGACGCAGCAGGCGCTCGATGCGGGCGTCCGCCCGAAAGCGCGCTCGACCAGCGGAAAGTTCGTGGAGATCGACCTGAAGCGTCAGCTTCTGCTGCTGGTCGACGAGGGTCAGGTCGAACAGATCTTCAACACGTCGACCGGTTCGAACGAGTACTACGAGCAAGAGGGCGAGACTTATCTCGCGGACACCCCTCGCGGCAAGTTCAAGGTGAGCCGGCAGATCGACGGCTGGCGCGACGCCCCACTGGGCATGCTGTGGCGGCCGAAATACTTCAATGGCGGGATCGCGGTGCACGGTGCGCCGAGCGTTCCGGCCTATCCGGCATCACACGGGTGTGCCCGTGTGTCGATATCGGCGATGAACTGGCTATGGTCGAACGACGAAATCCCGATCAAGACTCGCGTCTGGGTCTATTAGCACCAGCGCTCTGTAACCGACCGGCCACCTACCATACATGGATTTGTTTCGCGAAGCTCAGCCAACTACCCTGGCAACTCGCTACGGCCAAGACCATCGGCGCCCTACGTCGACCTCCGGCCGATACAGCGGTGCACGGGGGGAAGGCTGAGGTGTCTTCGAAGGACTTTGACGGGCTTGCGAGCCGGCGATCTTCGCTGCTCGCCACGGCGACAGTGCTGGGTGCTGCATGATCGCGCTTCGTTTTTACCGGCTGCTGCCGAAGGACTACCGGCTCAAGCTGGTGGAACTCCTTCCGCCCAACCGGCAACTCTGGCTGGTCCGTCGCCTCACCCGGCAACGGCCGCTGCCCAAGCCCGCAGCGCCAGGCTCGATGGTCTCCGTCCGCGACGCGGGCGAGGCCGTCTCGGCGCGCGTCGTGCCCGACATGACGCCGGCCGCCGCCTGGCAGCAGAACCTGGACGCGGTCGTCGCGGTGCTCGAGCGCGCCGGCATCGACTACTTCAGCCTGCGCCCGATCAACAACCTGCACAGCGCCGTCGCGATCAACCGGCGTGACCGGGACCGGACGCTGGCCGCGCTGCGCGCCGACAACCAGCTGTCCGGCGCCCAGATCCGCACCGGTGAGATCAACGACCTCGGCTTCTCGTCCGGCCGCGGTAAGAACGGCGTCCAGGTCTACTTCCCGGTCACCAGCCCGTACGGCACCACAGTGCTCGGCAGCGGCTCGGCCTGCGAGATCGAGTTCTGGAAAACCGTGAAGGGTGAGGGTGGCGCCCCCGACACGATCGTCGGACCGCGCCGCAACTCGGTGGCCTACGAACTGCCCGCCCAGGCGGAGTTCGTCCAGGTCCCGCCGGTCGCGCTGAACCCGATGCTCTCGATCGAGGACGACGAGCCGCGGTACCGCACTCGCTCCGAGTTCGCGATGGTCCCGGCCGAGGACGTCCGCTTCCCGATCGACGTCGTCTACACCTGGGTCGACGGCAACGACCCCGACTGGGTCGCGCGGAAGAACACCTCGCTCGCCGCCTTCGGCCACGAGCAGATCAACACGATCGCGACGAACGCGTCCCGTTTCATCAGCCGCGACGAGCTGAAGTACTCGCTGCGGTCGATCGCGTCGTACGCGCCCTGGGTCCGGAAGATCTTCCTCGTCACCGACGACCAGATCCCGGCCTGGCTGGACACCTCGGACCCGCGGCTCACCGTGGTCAGCCACCGCGAGCTGTTCGGTGACACCGGTGTGCTGCCGACGTTCAACTCGCACGCGATCGAGTCCCGGCTGCACCGGATCCCCGGCCTGTCCGAGCACTTCATCTACTTCAACGACGACATGTTCCTGGGCCGCCCGGTCTCACCGGACGCGTTCTTCCACGGCAACGGCATCGCGAAGTTCTTCCAGTCGAAAGCGCAGCTCGACGCCGGTCCGGCCACCATCTTCGACGCACCGGTGACCGCGGCGGGCAAGAACAACCGCCGGCACGTCGCCGACCGCTTCGACCGCAGCATCACGCAGAAGATGCAGCACGTGCCGTACACGCTGCAGAAGAGCGTCCTCGAGGAGATCGAGAAGTGGCTGCCGGACGAGGTGCGGCAGACCGCCGAGCACCCGTTCCGGCACCCGGGCGACCTGTCGATCCCGTCGTCGCTGCAGCACTACTGGTCGTACCTGACGAAGCGGGCCGTGCCCGGTTCGATCAAGTACACGTACGCCGACCTGGCGCACCCGTCGACGCCCGTGCAGCTGGCCTTCCTGCTGGCCCGCCGGCACTGTGACGTCTTCTGCCTGAACGACACCGACTCGGCGGCCGTGGCCCTGAGCGAGCAGGCGGCGATGATGGCGGACTTCCTGCCTCAGTACTTCCCGTTCCGCTCGCCGTTCGAGCTGCCCGACGAGGTGGCCGCCGAGCGTGCCCAGTTCAGCGCGACGCAGCTCGCTCTGGCGGCCCGCGAGGGCGCTCCCACGCTGCCACGGCAGGTCACCCGCGAGCGCCAGGCAGAGATCCAGACCTCGGAGATCCACTGATCTCGTCGGGCGGTGACCATTCCGGTTGCCGCCCGACTGAGAGATCCCCCTCGATCTTGGCGGGCAATATTTACCCGGCGCGCCCACTATTGTTAGCCTTCCCGCCACTTACCGACCGGCCGGTGGCGTGACACGACCATGTCCAACGGCCGGATGAAGGAAATACAGCAGATGAGCGTGGACCCGCTAGCTGTTCGGGTGGAGCGGACCTTGCGCCGAGGCCCGGCGGAGACGATCTCGGTCGCGCGCCGCAAGGTCGACACGGCGATCAAGTCCCGGGCGCAGCGCACCTGGACCAAGATCGCCCTCGGGATGGTCCGTCTCGGGCCCAACCAGAACATCGCGAACGCTGAGTACTTCGCGGTTCTCGACGGGCACACGCTCAACCTGCAGGTCCGGCTGCCCGCTCTGGAAGACGCCGACCCGGCCTCGGCCGAGATCGTCTTCAGCAAGGACCGCGCTGAATATCAGGTGCCGGCCACGCTGACGAAGATGTACGACGGCTTCTGGTACGCCGACACCACCGCCGTGTTCGGTCCCGCGACGGGTCGCCTCCCGCTGGACCCGGGCACCTGGACGGTCGGCCTCCGCGTCGAGCTGAGCTCCGGGGAGACCCGCAACATCACGATCCGCCGGATGAACGCCGGTCCGGTCCGTGGCGCCACCCCGACCGTGGCGGTGCCGCCCTGCGCGGACACCGGCATGCGGTTCCGGCCCACCATCACGTCGTTCGGCCTCGCCCAGATCATCGTGCGCGGTCCGCAGATCCGCGCCGAGGTGGCCCGGCTCATGCTGGACCTGGGCAAGGCCGAGATCCTCGGGCGCTTCGTGAACGTCGCCGACGGCTCCGGCGCGGTGGCCGAGTTCAGCCGGCGCGAGGACACCACGATCCACGAGACCCCGGTGCACGTGGACGGCGACATCTTCCGGATTCGCGTACCGCTGGCCGAGATGGCGCCGGTCCCCGGTGAGAAAGACATCTGGGACATCCGGATCCGGGTCGGCGGGCGGCGCCTGCGCGTCGGCCGATACCTGCACGACCTCAAGGACATCCGGGCCACCCTCCGCACCTACGAGCGCCGCATGCTGATGCCCGGTGGTGTGGTCTTCCACCTGCGCCCGTACTACACACCCGCCGGCAGCCTCGCGCTCACCTGCACCGGTGCCAACCCTGGAGACACCGTATGAAGATCACGTTCCTCCTCAACACCGCGGACGCGATGGGTGGCACCGAACGCGCCATCTACACGCAGGCGGAGTACCTGGTCCGGGAGCACGAGGTCGAGGTACTCAGCGTCTTCCGCACCAGCAAGGAACGCTTCTTCACGATCGACCCCCGGATCACCGTGCGGTACCTGGTCGACAACACCGGCGCGGTGCCCCGCCCGGTCCGCGAGAGCGGCCTCGACGACGCGCAGTGCCAGGCCCTGGTCGCCGCGGACAGCCGCATCATCCACAAGCGGTGGGAGAAGACCTTCCACCGCCTGGCCGACCTCGAGCTGGAATACGCTCTGCGCCACCTCGACTCCGACGTGCTGGTCTCGTCGTCGCCGGCTCTGATGGCGGCCACCACGACGCTGAGCCCGCCCGAGGTCGTCACGGTGCACCAGGAGCACCGCCCGTCGCAGCTGCGCGGCGCCACCGGTGACCCGCTGTTCCAGTTCATCCCGCGGCTCGACTCGCTGGTGCTGCTCACCGAGCGCACCCGGAGCTGGTTCCAGGACACGCTGCGCGGCGCGGCACCGCACCTGCAGATCATCGGCAACGCGCTGCCGCCGGGCTTCCGGCCGAAGTCGAGCCGGACCACCCGGACCGTCACCCTGGCCGGCCGGGTCGTCGCCGAGAAGCAGATCGACCACGCCATCCGCGCGTGGGCCAAGGTCGCCGAGAAGCACCCGGACTGGATCCTGCGGGTCCTCGGTGACGGGCAGCAGCTCGGCACCCTGCGCCGGCTCGCCGAGAGCCTCGGCCTCAACGACAACGTCCAGTTCCTCGGCTCGGTGCAGGCCATGGCCGAGGAGTGGTCGAAGAGCAGCATCGCGCTGCTGACCTCGAAAGACGGCGAAGCACTCCCGCTGGTCCTGATCGAGGCGTTCACCGCCGGCGTCCCGGCGGTCAGCTACGACATCCAGACCGGCCCCGCGGAGATCATCACCCACGGGGAGAACGGCTACATCATCGGTTCCGGCGACATCGACGGTCTCGCCGACGCGCTGGGCAAGCTGATCGAGGACGAGGCGCTGCGGCACTCCTTCGGTGAGGCGGCCCTGCGCGCGTCGGAGGCATACAGCCTCGACCGGATCATGGGCCAGTGGACGGCGCTGTACGGCAAACTCGTCGACGAGCGCCAGCAGGCGTCCCGTCTGGAGAAGAAGGCCGACCGGCTGGCGGCCTGGATCGCCGGCACCGGCGGCATGGGCCTCGCCCCGGCGGCGCCGCGCCCGGACCGGCCGCTGTTCCAGCGCACCGCCCGCGACATCGAGGCGCTCATCGCGGAACGCGACGAGACCCTGGTCCGCTCGGCCGGCCAGCTCTGCATCCTGTCGGACGATCTGAACCCGTACGACGCGGCCGACCGTAACCTGCGGCTCGTCGTCGACGTGCTGGAGAAGCACGGCATCGAGTACTGGATCGTCCGCGACCACGGCGTCCGGATCCGTGTCGCGATCCACGAGTCGAACCGTCCGGCCACCCTCGCCGCCCTGGCGCAGGAGTGGGCCGAGCAGCCGATCTACACCGAGCTGATCAGCCCGAGCGCCGCCGTCTCCGGCATCACCCTGGCCGGTCTGGCCGGCACCTCGGACGAGGGCAAGCGGGCCGGTGGCCTGCGCATCTTCCAGCCGATCGTGACCACGTCGCGGACCCTGCGGTTCGGCCCGGCGTACGGGTGCGACGTCGAGTTCTGGCGCGACGAGGAGGACGGCACCGGCATGCGGCCGCTGCGCCGTACGCTCATCGGCGCGACCGTACCGACCGCCGTCCTCGAGTCGAGGACCCAGGTGACGATCCGCGACCGGGAGTACCCGACGCTCAGCGCGTTCACCGAGACGCTGGTGTCGGACATCCAGTTCCCGATCGACGTCGTCTACACCTGGGTGGACGGCGACGACCCGGCCTGGCGGGCGAAGAAGTCGGCGACGCTGGAGCAGCTCGGCCTCCCGCCGATCCCGGCGGCTGACGGCGACGCCCGGTTCAGCAGCCGCGACGAGCTCAAATACTCGCTGCGCTCGATCGCGATGTTCGCGCCCTGGGTCCGCAAGATCTGGCTGGTGACCGACGACCAGACGCCGAGCTGGCTGGACGCCGAGCACCCGGGCATCCAGGTGGTCAGCCACAAGGAGATCTTCAAGGACTCGAGCGCGCTGCCGACCTTCAACTCGCACGCGATCGAGAGCCAGCTGCACCACATCGACGGGCTGGCCGAGCACTTCCTCTACTTCAACGACGACTTCTTCATCGGTCGCCCGTTGCAGCCGAGCATGTTCTTCGCCGCGAACGGTGTGGCGCAGTTCTTCCAGTCGCCGACGCCGGTGCCGATGACCCCGATCTCGGCCGACGACGACTTCAACTTCGCCGCCGCGAAGAACAACCGGGTGCTGATCAAAGAGGCCTTCGGTCACACGATCACCCAGTCGTTCCTGCACGCTCCGTACTCGCTGCGGGCCAGCGTGCTCAACGAGCTGGAGGAGCAGTTCGCGGACGCGGTGAACCGGACCGCGAACAGCCGTCTCCGGTCGGCGACCGACATCTCGATCCCGTCGTCGCTGCACCACTACTACGCGTACTTCACCGGGCGCAGCTCGCGCGGTTCCATCCGGGTCGCGTACGTCGACATCGGCGACCCGGACCAGCACCCGCGGCTCACCCAGCTCCTGACGATCCGCGGCAACGACGTGTTCTGCCTCAACGACACGCACCACAGTGTGTTGTCGCCGGCCGAGCGCGCCCAGGTCGTGAAGGTCTTCCTGGAGAACTACTTCCCGGTGCCGAGCGAGTTCGAGCTCGGCAGCGCCCGCAACCGGAAGCCGGTACAGGAAATCTGATGTCAGCGGTCACCGTCGCCGAGGAGCGGGTCGTCGTGCACGACGACCCGCCTCCGGCCCGCCGGTCACGTCTGGATCCACGGTCGATACCGGCCTGGCTCGTCGCCGGTCTGGTGACCGGGATCGTCTGCCTGCTGCGGGCCGGTTCGCCGGTGCCGTGGCGCGACGAGCTCGCGACGCTGATCGCCGCGCAGCGCTCGTTCAGCGAGCAGCTGCACATGGAGCACAACCTCGACGCGGTCTTCGCCGTCTACTACGCGTTCATGCACGTGTGGACCGAGGTCTTCGGCATCTCGATGCTGTCGCTGCGCCTGCCGTCGGTGCTCGCCATGGCGGTCGCCGGCGGCCTCGTCGCCCGGATCGGCCAGGACCTCTACGACCGCAGGACCGGCCTCTTCGCCGGTCTGATCTTCGCCGTGATCCCGGCGGTCACCCGGTACGGCCAGGAGATCCGGGTCTACGCCGCGGTCGTCGCGTTCACGCTGCTCTCGTCGTGGCTGCTGATCCGCGCGGTCCAGCGGCCCCGGTGGACACGCTGGGTCGCGTACGCCGGATCGGTGGTCCTCGTCGGGGCCGGTCACATCTTCGCGCTGACCGTGCTGAGCGCGCATGCCGCGTACGTTCTCTTCGGTTTCTTCGCCGAGCGCAAGCGTCCGCTCCTGACCTGGATCCGGGAGAGCCGGGTTCCGGCCTGGACGGCCTCGGTGGCCGGTGGGATCGTCGTGATCGCGCCGCTGGCCTACGTCTCGATGAAGCAGAGCGGCCAGGTCGCCTGGATCCCCGAGCTGAATTGGGACACCGGCCAGGTCTGGCACGAGCAGCTCTTCATGGACGGCGCGGTGGGCGGCCTGGTGGTCGTCCTGGCCCTGCTCGCGGTGAACCGCAAGTGGTCGGCGACCGCGCTCTGCCTCGGCATCGCGGTGCTGCCGCTGCTGGTGCTCGCGGTGATGTCGATCGCCGTGTCGCCACTGTGGATGATGCGGTACGTCCTGTTCACGATCCCCGGCTGGGCTCTGCTGGCGGGTGCCGCGCTGGCCCGGCTCCATCGCGTACCGGTGGCCGCCGCCCTGGGCGCGCTGCTGCTCTTCAGCCTGCCGCAGCAGATCACGCTGCGCGGCGTGAACGGCCACGACGACATCGACCACCAGGCGATCGCCGCGATCATCGCGGACCACGTGATCCCGGGCGACGCGGTCATGTACACGCCTCGTGGCCGGTTCCGTGAGGGCGTCGAATATTACCTGCCCGCCGACAAGCGCCCCGACGACATCCTGGTCAGCGGCAGCGCGGTCGAGGCCGGCCGGCTCGAGGTCCCGGAGTGCATCAACGCTCCGTCCTGTGTCGACCCGCGGGTGGTCCGGATCTGGGTGACCTGTTACGGCGACTGCCTGGACAACCCGGCCGTTGGCCTGCACATGCCGGCCCGGTCGATGCTGAAGAACGGCCGGTTCCACGTGCGGCAGAGCTGGCGGGTCTACCGGGCGACGGTCACTCTCTACCAACGGTAAAGGGGGCCGGAATCCGGCCCCCTTCACTCCACGCTATTTCAGCGAACCGCGGTCAGCTCCTGCGTCTGATCCATGTCCGCCGGCTTCGGCGCCACCGGCTCCGGCTTCTCCACGTCCTTGCTGAGTTCCTTCACGCCGTTCTTGATCGCCGACCGGAGCCTCAGCCCCAGCGGTTTCTCGATCCATCTATGGACCAGCCAGCTCATCACCAGCAGGCTCAGCGTCACCAGCACGATCAGCACCCACCGGTTCATCGTCCCCTCCAGCTCGTGCAGGAGGGTTCCGCCGACGGTCTCGTGCAGCAGGTACAGCGGGTACGTCATGGTGCCGAGCACGGTCAGCCAGCGACCGTGGATCCAGGACAGCCAGCCGAGCGCCACCGCCACCATCAGCGCGAAGATCAGGAACATGATCACCGCGGTGGGCCAGCGGGCCACCATGTGCCCGGTCTCGCCCTTCTCGACCCGGTAGTGCTTCCGGATGGTCACCGGCAGGCCCAGGATGAACGACATGCCCAGGATGCCCCAGAGCAGCAGGTTCGGGCCGAAGCGGTACATCAGGTAACAGGCGATGCCGGCGATGAACAGGAACGAGTAGTCCGGCACGATCATCAGCAGCAGCGGCGCCAGTGCCTCGGTGTCCGCCGCGTTCGCCATCACCGAAGCGACCGTCCACACACAACAGAAGACCACGACCCTTTTGTACGTGACTCCGCGCCACACCACGAAAAGGGCGAACAGCAGGTAGAACCGCAGTTCGGTCCAGAGCGTCCAGAAGACCGCCGAGACGCCGCCGTACCCGAACGGCTCCTGAAGCATGGTGAAGTTCACCAGGTTCGTGAGCCAGTCGCGCCCCGCGTTGTGCTCCGGCCAGAAGTGCTGCACGACGATCGCCGCGATGACCGCGAACCAGTACGCCGGATAGAGCCGCGCCGCCCGCGAGGTGAAGAAGTCACCAAGGCTGCGACCCCAGCTGCTCATGCAGATGACGAAGCCACTGATCAGGAAGAACAGGTTGACGCCGAGCCAACCGTAGAACGTGAGCGAGTGGGCGGTCGGGAACGCTTCCTTCGGCGGCTCCGACCAGATGTGGTTGTTCTTGACAGCCGAGTAGTGGTAGATCAGCACCACCAGTGCCGCCACCAGACGCAGACCGTCCAGGACCTCCAGGCGCGGGCGTTTCCGCTCGGCTGCCGCCTCTGTCGTCTTCGTTGTCGTCGACACCGCTAACCTTCCACCGCGACCCAGGACCGCAGACTCATCGTCGGGCCCGGCTGCTCCTGGCGTGTGACACGCAGCCGTCCATCGGCGCAGATCGCCGCGAGCACCAGATGTCCGGAAGCGTCGACCGACAGCGCCGGCGGGGACGCTAGCACCGGGCCGGTCCGCTTCCAATCGCCCTCGTGGAGGGCATCGAGGTACCGCAGCGTCAAACTGGTCGTACCATCGTCGTTGCGTTGACTGATCGCGACCATGTTGTCGCGATAACCCACTCCGGCGACCGGGCCGAAACCGCCGTGACCGCCCAGATCGACGGCCTCACCGCTCCACTGCCGGTTGTCACCCTGCTGCTGGTACGCGAGAACGCGCCCGGTGAGCGCCTCCCGGACCAGGATCATCAGCCGCCCGTCGCCGACCTTGAGCACTGTCGGCGGCCCGGCCGGCGCGGGGACGTCGATGAGCGAACGCCGGAAGCTCTCCACGTTCCGGCTGCGCTGAAGCCACCGCGCGATCCCGTTCTGCCGGGCCGCGAGCACCTCGATGCGCCCACCACCCGTGGTGATCGCAGTCAGCCCGTCCTGGGTCTGGCTGCCGCGCAGGTCCACCCACGGGCCCCAGTCACCGGCGGCGGTCTGCGTCCGGGTGTGCACGGCCCCGGTGAAGGTACGCACAAAGAGCTGCAGCCGGCCGTCCTTGTTAGCCGCCACCACGGGCATGCCGAGGCCACGCGGCCACACCGGCACAGCACCCTCGGGGCTGATCTTGCTGCCCCGCACCGGATTGCCGAGGTTCGCCCACGGGCCGAACGCCTCACCGGGCGCCCGCTGCACCGCGGTCATGACCTCACGCCGTTGCTGCGCCTCGGTGGCACCCAGCACTGCGCGTACGCCGAACACCTGCCACCGGCCGTCCTTCAGCTGCGCCGCGGCCAGGTGCGGCAGCAGGCCTTCACCGCTGAGCACGGTCGGCGGCAGCCAGGCACCCGAACCCGCCTCGGTCTCGGACCAGTGCACGGCCCGGCCGCCCCGCACGCCGAACGCGGCCAGCCGCTTGTCCTTGCCACCGCGGCCCAGCCAGGCGGTGCTCAGTGCGTACCGGCTGGTGGTGCTCTGACCGTTACCGATCAGCGAGACCTGTCGCCCGCTCTTGCGGTCGTGCTCGCCGTAGACGTTCAGATAGTCGATTTTTTCGCGAGCCAACCCCGGGCCGAGGTTGGCCGGCCAGCGCCGGTTGTAGTTGCCCCGATAACTCTGCACGACCGTCCGGCGCTGAGTCTTGCGGCACCACTCCTGCACGGCGGCCCAGGCGAACAACCCGGCCGGCGTGTGGTCGGTCTGGTCGGAGAAGTATCCGAAGTCGGAGAACTGCGCGTTGCTCTCGTTGTGCACGAGACGATCCGGGTCGGGATCCATGGTGCGGACCAGCGTGGGCTGATAGCGCTCAAGGAGATCGGCCAGCGAACGGATCAGCGAGGCGCGGGAGAAGGCTCGCGACGCGGTGACCGGCGAGCCGGGGATCCGGAGCACCGGCTGGGAGTTCTTCTTCTTTTCCCAGAGGGTGCGCAGCGTCGAGCCGTCCGCCAGCTCCCGCATGTTCAGCAGGATCACCTGGATCTGCGGCGCGGCCTCCAGCGTGCAGAGCTCGGCGACAGCACCACCGGCGACCGGCAGGGCCTCCCGCTGCCAGGCGCTGTTCGGGTCGCCGGTCGCACGCTTGGCGTACGCCGCCCGCAATCCGTCGTACCGGGCGGCCGCGTAATCGCCGTACCGGACCGGCGCGATCGCCACAGCCGGGGTGTACGCGTCGACGTTGCGCCCGTCGCCCTCACCCGCGGTGAGGCAGACGGTGATCAGCTTCGCGCCGCCGTCGATCGCCCGCAACGAGTCGGGGGCGAAGAACATCAGGTCGTCGTCCGGGTGGGCGACGATCTGAAGCTGCGTCGACGGCACCGGCACCGCGTCGTCGTCGGTTCCGGACGGCGCGTCGGGACCACCCAGGCGGCTCAACCCGACGCCGAGGCCGGTGATCAGCACACCGCCGGCGGCCGAACCGGCGATCAGGGTCCGCCGCGAGATTCGTTTCTCGGTCATCGCAGCTCGTAGACCGCCATCCGGCCGTTGTCGAAGCGCAGGGTCGCGAGCTGGCTCAGCTTCGTACCCTCGGCCCGCAGCCGGCGGTCCACCACGAGATAGCGCACGTGGTACCGGTCGCGCATGCGGTCCAGCGCCTTCGCTGACGGCTTGTAGATGGCGTTGTCGTTGAAGGCCAGCTTCTTCTCATCCCAGAACTTCCACCGGGCGTCCGGCACACCGGCCAGCCGGGGCGCGAACGTCCAGCCCTCGACCAGGACGGACCGCTCCGAGTACGCGCTCAGCCAGAACGAGCGCGCGTCCCGGCACTTCGCCAGCGGCACGTCGTGCGAGCAGTGGACGTTCGTGGCGATGATGTCGTTCGGGTCGCTGTTCGCCCGGACCCAGCGGGCCGCCTCCACCCGCGACTCCGGCATCGGCACCGTCGTGTTGCCGCCGCCGTTGGGGCTGAGCTGGCTACGCCGCGCCTCCATGATCAGACCGGGGGTTCCGGTCAGCAGGATCGCCGCGAGCAGAACCACACCGCCGCGGCCGGCCAGACCCGGCCAGCGCCGGGCCGCCGGTCGCCAGGCGAACCCGATGACGAGCGCCAGCGCGCTCAGCACACCGGCCCACCACAGGATCGGGAGCACACCCGAGTACGACTCACCGCGCGGCTGCCTCGGCGCGAAGAGCAGCACCGCGATCAGCACCGCCTCGGCGAACACCAGAGCGCCGGCGCCCAGGACCACCACGGCCCGGCGGGAGAGTTTCGCCCGGTCCCAGACCAGAGCGAAACCCCACGCCGAGAGGATCAGCCCGAACGGCAGCGAAGCCCGATAGAACCAGCTCGCGTTGAAAGTGCCCAGCAGCATGAAGAGCGCCGGACCGGCGAGCGCGCCGCCGAGCAGGAACCACTGCACCGGCTCGAGCCGCCCGCGCTTCACCCAGGCCAGCGGGATGATGCCGGCCAGCCGGATCTGCATCGAGAGGATCCAGGCGATGCTCACCCCGGCGATGACCGTGCCCTGCGCCAGGAACGAACGCTCGCCCTCCGGATCGTTCCAGAGTGGGATCAGACCGCCGAACGGATGAACACCGAGACCGTACGACTGGAAACGGAAGATCACCGCCGTACAGAAGAGCTGTGCCAGCGCGACCACGACGCCCATGCCGACCAGGGTCCAGGGGATCCGGCGGGTGGTCACCAGCACCATCACGCCGGCCAGCGCCAGACCGGCCAGGGTCACCGGGAGCGAGCTCGCCTTCGCCGCGCTCGACGCGAACGCCAGGATCGCGGCGAGCGCGAACGCACCGGGCAGACCCAGTCGCGGCACCGGCGAGTCGTCATCCTTGCGCCGCAGAGCGTCACCGATCACGGCGACAAGAGCGACAAGCAAGGCCCAGCTGTACGTCATGGAAAGGCTGGGCCAGACGATCCAGGCGACCTGGACACCGAGGGTGGTGCTGAACACCTCGGTGAACTGGAACTCACCGACGACCAGGAACAACGCGGCGGCTGCCGCACCGGCCCACGCCCGGCCGGTGATCCGCCAGCCGGCCACCGCGGTCACCAGGGCGATCAACGCCCCGATGCCGGGAACCATCAGCCGCATCGTCACGACCGAGAGGTCGACGTGCCCGATCATGCTGATCATCGCGGCGTGCACGAACGCGAACCAGTGGTACGGCAGCGCCTCGCCGGCCACCTGCGGCAGGTGCATCGGGAAGTGGTTCTTCGCCTCACCGGCCAGCGACAGCTGGTACGGCAGGTCGATGAACTGAAGCGTGTCCTCGCCGGTCGGCATGATCGGGTTCTGCGCGAAGAACGTCGCCCAGATGTATCCGGTGAAGAAGACGACCACCCCGGTGACCGCCCACGACCAGCCCAGCGGAACGATCCGGTAACCGCTCGGCGACCAGTGCCGCCGCAGTCGCGGCACCGCGGCGAACACCGCGACCACCAGCAGCGGCCAGGTCCAGATCAGCGACCGGAGATCCAGGTAGGAGTAGACCGCCCAGGCCACCAGCTCCATCGCCAGCCCGACGGCCGCGCCGAAGGCGAGGTCCTCGACCAGCGTGTGCGGGGTCCGGCGCAACAGGCGGTACACCAGCGTGCCGGGCAGCACCACGGCGTACGCGACGTAGCCCGCGTACCGAAGAACGTCCAGCACTGGTGTTCCGGTGACCAGCAGGATCACCACGAACGCGGCGAGACCGACCGCGGCCGGCAGCCAGCGCCAGAGCGCGGCGACCTGCTGCGGCTCGACCTGCTCGGCGTCCGGCTCGGTCACCCGCTCCAGAACGACCGTTTCGGCAGCGGAGGCGCCGACCGTCACCGACCCGCTCCGGCAGCCTGCGTCTCCGTGTTCTCGGCGGTCCCGGCGTTGGCGGAGTTCTCTGCCGTGTCGGACGCGATGTAGAACGTGGGCCGGTCCTGCACGGCGGTGTAGATGCGACCGACGTACTCACCCAGCAGACCCAGGCAGAGCAGCTGGACGGCGCCGAGGAAGAGCGAGGCGACGAACTGCGACGACCACCCGGGCACCGTCTCGTCCATCAGGTACGCCACCAGGGCCATCACCAGCAGCAGCGAGCAGATGCCGACCCCGATCAGGCCCAGCCAGGTCGCCAGCCGCAGCGGCGCCGCGGAGAAGCTGGTGATGCTCTCCGTCGCCAACTTGATCATCTTGCCGAGCGGGTACTTCGTGCTGCCGGCGGCGCGCTCCTCCCGGACGTACGCCACCTGGCCGCTCGGGAAGCCGATCCACGGCACGATGAGACGCAGCACCGGAGCCCGCTCGGGCAGCTCACGCAGCGCCTCGACGGTGGTGCGGCTCAGCAGCCGGAAGTCGCCGGCCTGCGACGGCACGTTCTTCCCGACCAGGCGCCGGATCAGGTTGTAGTACGCGCCCGCGGTCCAGCGCTTGAAGAAGGTGTCGGTGCTGCGGTCGGTGCGGACCCCGTAGACGATGTCGAGCTGGTGCTTGCGCGCCACGTCGAGCATCTCGGTGATCTTCTCCGGCGGGTCCTGGAGGTCAGCGTCGATGCTGGCGACGTACTCGCCACGTGCGCTGAAGAGCCCGGCGGAAAGCGCCGCCTGGTGCCCGCTGTTCCGGCGCAGGCGCACGACCCGCAGCTCGGGCCAGTTGCGCCGCAGGCCGATCAGCACGGCCGCGGTGTGGTCGGTGCTGCCGTCGTCGACGGCAACCACCTCGTACGGCTCACGGAGGCCGTCGAGAACCGGCCGCAACCGCTCGACGAGGAGGGGCAGAACCGCTTCCTCGTTGTACATGGGTATGACGACCGACAGCGTAAAGGGCGCCGTGCTCAACGACTTACTCCCCGTATTCTTGATGCGCCTGCCCTGCGCCGCGGCTCGAAACGGGAGCTCATCGGCTTGCAGGAGTGCGGCTGGAAGCGCCCGGCCTCAACGCGGCCAGAGCGCCGGATATCTCGACTCCGGGGCAGGAATCTACCAGAGGTTTACTCACATTTAAGTTACGGATTGAAATACGACGAACCGGCCCGGCGCGGTGTCCGCGCGGAGCCGGATCGGCGGGAAAGTGAGTGGTGGGCCGCCAGGGACTCGAACCCTGAACCTATGGATTAAAAGTCCACAGCTCTGCCATTGAGCTAGCGGCCCGTCGGGTGTCAGCCTACCGTTCCACGATCCTGTCCGACATCCTGCACCCTCCCTGCCCCACGCGCACGCTGTTAAAGCACCGGCCACCCACCGGCTAGATTGATCGAGATAGCTTTCTTGTCATGCAACGGACTGCCGGTATTGCCGCACTGGTCGCACTGACCACGTTCTCCGCCGTTCCCGCACAGGCGGCACACCGCCCGCCGCGCGAGATAACCGCAACGGTCGAGACCCCGTCGCTCTACGACGACGAGGCCGGCGGCGACGCCGACGCCGATGACCCGGCCATCTGGGTCAACCACCCTGACAAGGCCCGCAGCCTGATCATCGGCACCGCCAAGAACGGCGGCCTGCGCGTCTACAACCTCGCCGGCCACGAAGTACAGGCGATCGCGACGCCGGATGGCGGCCGCTTCAACAACGTGGACATCCTCACCGGCTTCAAGCTGGGTACCAAGAAGGTCGACGTAGCCGTAGTAACCGACCGGGGCCTCGACAAGCTCCGCATCTACAAGATCGAGCCCACCGGTCTGACCGACATCACCGCGGCGAATGTCCCGCTGCTCTTCGCCAAGGACGAGGCCGAGGTGGAGGAACAGGCCACCGGTTACGGCCTGGCGCTGTACGACCGTTACGCCGTGGTGAGCCGCCGCCACAGCACCCGGCTGGGCATCTTCCGCCTGGAGGAGAAGAACGGAAAAGTCACCTACCGCACGACAGACACCCTCGACCTGCCCCGCACCTTCCGCCTCCCCGACGGCACCAGCTGGACCCCCTGTGGCGAACCAGGCGAGGACCCTCAGGTGGAGGGAATGGTCGTGGACCAGGAAGCCGGCGTCCTGTACGCCGCCCAGGAAGACGTGGCCCTCTGGCGCATCGATCTGAAGGGCGGCACCTTCAGCAGTCTCCCCAGAATCGTGGAGCGGGTGAAAGAGTTCGGCGTCCCCGCCAGCTACGACCCCGAGACCGAAGAGTGCACCCTGGACACGGCAAACGACCCAGGCTTCGGCGGCCGGATCACCGCTGACGTGGAAGGCGCCACCATCTACCCCACGGGCCGGCGCTCCGGTTACCTGATCGTCTCCAGCCAGGGCGACAGCCGCTTCTTCGTCTACGACCGCAAAACCAACCGCCCGATCACCACGTTCTCGGTGACCGATGGCGCGCGGGTAGACGGCGTTCAGCACTCAGACGGCGCCGCGGCCACCGCCACTCCGCTCCCCGGGTACCCCAAGGGCCTCCTGGTCCTGCACGACGGCGAGAACACCCCCAACAATGACCGGGTCAGCACCAACTTCAAATACGTGGACTGGCGTACCCTTCCCCTCCGCTAACCCTGAGAACAGCAAAAGCCGGCCGGCTCTCACTACAGCAGTGAGAGCCAGTCGGCTTGGATCTTTCCCGGAAATGCAGAAAGCCCACCCGGGATGCCCGGGTGGGCTTTCATACAAGTTGAGTCCGGCGGCGTCCTACTCTCCCACACCCTCCCGAGTGCAGTAC
>NZ_QLMJ01000013.1 GCF_003259845.1 Actinoplanes lutulentus | reverse complement strand
GTGGGAAACGCGACCACCGAGTCGGCCGCCAGGATCTCGACGGCCCGGCGAATCCCGGCCGCATCAGCGGCGACGATCACGGAAGGAGAAGCTTGGCGAGCGGGACCGTCGTGTCCTCGATCTCGTCGCCGATGCGCTGGAACGTCTGGTCGCCACGGCCCCACGGGTCGTCCAGGTCGTCGCCGGGCTGCGGGTCGCTGTCGCCACGCAGCCGGGCGGCCGCCGCGACGATCGCCGAACCCCGGGCGTGCACGGCGTCCGGTTTCGGCTCGGCCGGCGGCAGGGCGGACCTGTCGATGCCGGCCAGCAGGCGGCCGAACTCGCCGAGCACGAACGTCCGCTCGGCGGCGTCCGGGCGCAGCGCGACCACGTAGTCGTACTGGTCGGAGGTGGCGGTGAGGATCAGGTCGGCCTCGTCGATGAAGTCGCCGCGCAGCTTGCGGGCGGCGAAACCCTCGTCGGAACCGCGCCGGGCACGGACCTGACGGGCCGCCGGCGGGTTCATCTCCTCGCCTTCGTGCCAGCCACCGGTGCCGGCGCTGACGCTGCGGAGCAGGTCGGGCTCACCGGACCGGTCGCGCACGGCCCGGGCCAGCAGGCGCTCGGCCATCGGCGACCGGCAGATGTTGCCCATGCAGATGTGCAGGACGGTGAACGGCGCCACGTCAGGCCTGCCCATCAACGATGTCGGGAACCACGTCACGCAGTTTCTCGAGGGGGATGGCGCCGGCCCGCAGCATCAGTGGCACGTCACCGGTGACGTCCACGATCGTGCTGGGTGCCGGGTCCAGGGCGGGACCGGCTTCCAGGTAGACGCGAACCGCGTACTCCAGCTGGTCGCGGGCCTCGTCGGCGGTGAGCGGGGCGGGCGAGCCGAGCTTGTTCGCTGTGGTGACGGCCATCGGGCCGACCTCGCGCAGCACCTCGAGGGCGACCGGGTGCAGCGGCATCCGCACGGCCACCGAGCCGCCGGTGTCGCCGAGGTCCCACTGCAGGCTGGGCGAGTGCTCCACGATGATGGTGAGCGCGCCCGGCCAGAACGCGTCGGCCAGCTCACGGGCGGCCCGGGGCAGCGAGTAGACCAGGCCGTCCAGGGTGTGCCGGGAGCCGACCAGCACGGGCGGCGGCACGCGCCGGTCCGAACCGCGGGCGTGGTGCAGCTGGGTGACCGCATGGGCGGTGAAGGCGTCCGCGCCGACGCCGTAGACCGTGTCGGTGGGGAAAACCACGAGTTCGCCGCTCTTGACCGCCTCGACGGCCGCCGCGATGCCACGGTCCCGGTCGGCGACGGTGGCACAGTCGTAGAGCATCACGACGTGCAGTCTGCCATGCCTTTACCGAAGACGAGCGGTCGCATATCGCGGGCGGCCGGTGAGGTCGTCGTGGGCCGTCACCTCGGCGAACCGTCCGTCGGCATCGAGCAACCCGGGTACGGCCGTGCCGTGCACGTCGTCGTGCTCGATGCCGAGCACACCGCCGGGGCGCAGCAGCTTCGCGGCGAGAGCGATCACCGGGCGGATCACGGTGAGCCCGTCACCGCCGCCGAAGACCGCCTCGGCAGGGTCGTGATCGGACACCTCGGGGGGCACAGGAGTGCCGTCCGGGACGTACGGCGGGTTACAGAGCAGCACATCCACCTGACCGTGCAGATCGGACAGCAGATCAGGATCGGTCACATCGCCTTCGATTACGCGTACCGAAGGGAAGGGTGTGGCGTTGCGCCGCAGCCAGCGCAAGGCGGACGGTGAGCGCTCGACGGCAATCACCTGGCCGGCTTGTGACTCGTCGGCGACCGAGAGCGCGATCGCGCCGCTGCCGCTGCACAGATCCACCACTGTCGCGCCCGGCGTGGTCTGCTCGATCCCCCACCCGGCCAGCAGCTCGGTCTCCGGGCGGGGAATGAAGACGCCGTCGCCGACGGCGAGTTCCAGATGGCGGAACGCGGCGGTGCCGAGCAGATGCTGCAACGGGATGCGGCGGGCGCGCTCGGCGACCAGCTCGCGAAAACGGGCCGACTCGCCCGGCCGCATCGAGTCGATGATGAGAAGTCTTCCGCGGGACACATCGAGCACGTGCGCGGCCAGTAGTTCCGCATCGACCCGCGGTGATTCGACCCCGGCGGCGGCGAGCTCAGCCGTCGCCGCGGCCAGTTCCGGTGCCAGACGGGTTCGATCCGCGCTCTCGCGGGGGTGTTCGTGGCTCGCCATCACGGCATAATCATGAGACGTCGCGCACGCAGGAGGTCGGCCGGGTGACCCCACGGCGCGCCGAGGCCGTGGGAGGCGCCGGGTGGGTTGGTTGGACCAGCTCGCGAAACATGTCGAGGATCTGCGCCGGGCGGGGCAACTGCAACAGAACGGGCGGTCCGCGCAGGCACTTCCGATCCTCGATGCGGTTCTGGCCGCGTCCGACGATCCCCTGACCCGGGCCTACGCCCTGGTGCAGCGGTTCGGCGCGCTGATCAATCTCGGCCGTGTCGCCGAGCTCTCCGCCGCGATGGCCGCCGCCTCCGAGGCCGTCCGCGAGGTTCCCGATCCCTATCTGCGCGGCCAGATGCACGCGTTCGCCGCCCTCGGCGCGCACCTGCAGAGCAATCTGGACCGCGGGGTGACCCATCTCGTGCAGGCCGCCCGGGCGCTGGCCGCCGTGCCGGAGCGCGACTCGGAGACCGCGTGGGGCTGGCACGACCTCGCCATGGCGTACTCATATCTGGGTTTTCACGGCCAGGCTCTGACCGCGATCGAGCAGGCCCGCGAGGTCGGCGCGAGCGCCGGCCTGGCGCCGGAGATCTTCGCGGCGCCCGGCATCCGGCTGCGCAACGCCGTCGCGCTCGACCATCAGGGCGACACCGACGGCTGCCTGCGGGTGCTGCGCGACATCGACGCCGAGCTCTCCCGATACATCGCGACCGACCAGCTGCGCCCCGGCAGCCGGACGGTCTACGGATACGCCCTGGCCCGCCGGGCCGCGCTGGGTGAGCCGACCGGCGCCGACGCCGCGCCCTGGCTGATCGGCGGCGGCGACAGTGTGCGGACCCGGGACCTGCGGCATCTCGGCGCGGTCTGCCTCACCATCGCGGACGGCAAACCGGAGCGGGCTCTGTCCATGCTGGAGGCAGTGCCGGTCTCCGCCGAGGTGCTCGGCGCGCCCGAGCCGGCCCGGCTGCGCAGCATCTGCCACGCCAGCGCCGGCGACCACGCGGCCGCGCACGCCGCCGATCGGTACGCGTTCCGCCTCGCCGCCCAGCGCATCGACCAGCTGCGCGACGGATACCTCGACGGCGTGGCCGCCCGCCTGGACGCGCAGGAGACCCACCGTGACTCCGGTCGCTACGGTGACGAGACCCTGGTCGACCCGCTGACCGGGCTGCCCAACCGCCGTCAGCTGGAGCGTTACGTGGAAACCTTGCTCGCCCGGGGTGAGCGGGCCGCGATCGGGATCTGCGACATCGTCGGGTTCACCGCGGTCAACGCCCGGCACGGCCGGCATCGCGGCGACCTGGTGCTCCAGCGCATCGCCGGCGTGCTGCACAAGACGATGCGCCGCGGCGACTTCGTGGCCCGGTTCGCCGGTGACGAGTTCGTGCTGGTCCTGCCGGGCGCCGGGCCGAGCCAGGCGGCCGAGGTGGCCCGCCGCATCGGCGCGGCCGCCGACTCGGAGAACTGGCAGGGCCTGGTTCCCGGCTCGCCGATCGGGCTGGCGGCCGGGTGGTCCGAGGTGGGCCGCAACGGCCGTGGGCTCAGCGCCGCCCTGGCCGCCGCGGCAGCGAGCCGGAAACAGACGTAAATGGCGGTGATCGAGCTCGGCGACATGACGGACGCCCGCCCCACTCCGGCGGCGGGCCCGATCACCGCCGGACTCGATCGCCGCCGGATCCGGCAGTCCGTCCTGTTCGCGGTGCTGCTGCTGGTGCTGGCCTGCGGTGGCGCCGTCCGGCCGGAGCCACCGAGCCTTCGCCAGCTGTGGACCACGCCGTACAACTCGGAGAAGAGCATCGTGCTCTCCGCCGAGATCCTCTACATGGTCAGCGGCGGTGACCGGGCCGAACTGGAGGCGTTCTCGCTGGCCGACGGGCGGCGGCTGTGGCGCTGGGGCACCGACGCCCACCTGATCGGCGTGAACCCCGCGCCGGGCGGCGGGCCGGTGCTGGTCTCGATCGACCCGGCCTCGGCCGGAACCGCGGGCGGCCCGGCCGCACAGGCCTCCCGGACCACCGTCGCCCTGCGTGCCGGCTCCGGTGCGGAGCTGTGGCGCCGGGCCGGCGAGCCGCTCTGGCAGGGCATCGACCGCACCGACGTGATGCTGACCGAATTCGATCCCCGAGGCGGCATCGCGGCGGTGTCCCGGGTCCGCATCGAGGACGGCGAGCCGATCTGGACCAGCCAGGGCACCACGGTCCGGGAAGCCATCGTCGAGATCGCCGGCGGCCGGATGAACCGGGTGATCACCAGGACCACCGCCGGTGACGTCACGGTCCTGCGGCACGCCGACGGCACCCGCGAGGCGGCCGCGCGGGTCGCGCCGATCAAGACCGGTTACAACGACTTCACCGCCCGCGATGGCCGTCTCTGGGTGGCCGTCTCCCCCGATGACGGGCCTACCTCCGTCGGCGTCTACCGGCTGGACACCCTCACCGAGACGCGTCGTCGTGACGACATCACCGACTGCGGCACGATCATCTGTTCCTGGGGGCAGGGCGGATTCGTCGCGCTCGACCCCGGGAACGGCCGCGAGCTGTGGCGCGGCCCTGAGATCATCGCCTCCGTGGTGACCGACGATCGACTTCTCACCGACCAGCAGACCGGCGGCGAGCACACCCTGCTCGACAGCCGGACCGGCCGGGCGCTGTCCGGCAGCGTGCACGGGTGGGTGGCCTGGGCCGATCGCTGGGACGACGAGGTCCTGCTGCTGCGCCCGTCCACCGAGCCGATCGGCCGGACCTCGGTCACCCGCATCGATCTGCGTACCGGCCGGACCGCCCTGCTCGGCTCGCTCGAACCGCTGCCCGACCAGCAGTCCTGCCGGACCACACCGGGTTATCTGATCTGCACCGGCTGGGACCGGGTCATCGTCGCCGCGGTGCCGTGATGACCGTGATCGACCTGGGCGAGTTCAACAACAGCCTCCCGAGCGAGCCCGAGACACCCACCATCAAGACCGAGTTCAACCCCCATTCGGTACGCCGAATGCTCCTCACCGTCATCGTCCTGGCCTGCGCGTTCCTGGTCGGCCCCGGTGAGCCGCCCGGGCTGCCGCTCGTCCGCGACCTCTGGTCGGCGCCGATCACCGATCAGGACTCGATGACGATCCGCGCCGACGGCATCTTCGTCTTCCGCAACACCGGCATCAACCAGGTGGACCTCACGGCCTACGAGCCGGCCACCGGCAAAGTCCTCTGGTCGCGGCCCAGCGAGGGCAACGTCAACTGGATGTACCAGGGCGAGGAAGCCGGGCTGCTGCTGATCCCCGGCGACGAGAAATTCTCGAACCTCGAGTACGACGACGGCAGCTTCGGCCAGATCGCGTACGGCGGCGCCACCACGGCCATGGACGCGCGCACCGGGGAACGACTCTGGAAGGTGACCGGCGAGGTGCAGGCTGCGGCTTCCGGGTCGGTGCTGCTGGCCGAGCGCAATCCGGAGGGGAACTTCGTGTCGGTGTGGCTCGCGGATGCGCGTACCGGCGCCGAGATCTGGCGCCGCCCGGTCAGCGAGACGCTGCACATGATCGTCAAGAACGAGGGTCCGGCGCCGGTCCTGGTCGTCCTCGCCGACCCGACCGGCCGGACGACGGTGCTGCGGTACGCGGACGGCTCGCTCATCAAGGAGAAGCAGCTGCCCTGGACGCCGGCGCAGCCGGACAGCGGCATCGACACGTACCTGACCATCGCCGACGACCTGGTGATGGTGAGCCGCAACGACCCGGCGAAGGCCCGGCTCGCCGCCTATCGCACCGGCAGCCTGGAACGGCTGTGGGAGATCGAGGCGCCGTCGTACTCGTACCTGATGGAGTGCGGTCCGACGCTCTGTCTCGCCGACGGCCTGACCCTGCAGGGCCTCGACCCGCTCACCGGCCGCAAGGTCTGGGAGCGCACCGGCGAGTCCAGCGGGCTGATGCTGGTCGGCGGTTACATTCTCGCCTCGAACAACGCCGACCCGCCGGCCCAGTTCCTGGTCGACCCGGCCACCGGCGAGCAGATCGGCGCCGGCGGCGTGGGCTGGCCGGTGCGGTACGAGCCGTTCGACGGCTCGATCGTGCTGCTGCACCGGATCTACGGCGAAGGGCCGCTGCGTGACGCGGTCGACCATCTCGACCTCACCACCGGCGAGATCACCCGGGTCGGCCAGCTGGCGTCGTCGGCCGACCAGGTCGAGGGCTCACGCTGCGACGCGGCCGGCCGTTACCTCGCCTGTCAGCGGACCGGCGAGGTGGTGGTCACTTCTGTCGGCTGAGTTCCGTTTCGCCGGCCAGGCGGGCGTCCCGGTCGGCCTGGGCCAGAGCGTCCAGCACACCGTCCAGCTCGCCGCCGAGGACCAGGTCGAGGTTGTACGCCGTGTACCCGATCCGGTGGTCGGTGATCCGGTTCTGCGGGAAGTTGTACGTGCGGACCCGCTCCGAGCGGTCCACCGTACGAACCTGGGACTTGCGCACGTCGCCGGCCGCCGCGTCCGCCGCCTCCTGCGCCTGCACCAGCAGCCGGGACCGCAGGATCCGCATCGCGGACTCCTTGTTCTGGAGCTGGCTCTTCTCGTTCTGGCAGCTCACGACGGTGCCGGTGGGCAGGTGGGTGATCCGGACCGCGGAGTCGGTGGTGTTGACCGACTGGCCGCCGGGGCCGGACGAGCGGTACACGTCGATCCGCAGGTCACCGGGCTCGATATGAACCTCGACGTCCTCGGCCTCGGGCAGCACCAGCACGCCGGCCGCCGAGGTGTGGATCCGGCCCTGGGACTCGGTGACGGGCACACGCTGCACCCGGTGCACGCCGCCCTCCCACTTCATCCGGGACCAGACGCCGTGGCCGCCCGCCGGGACGCCCTTGGTCTTCACCGCGACGGAGATGTCCTTCACACCGCCGAGGTCCGACTCCTGCGAGTCGATCACCTCGACGATCCAGCCGCGCCGTTCCGCGTACCGGGTGTACATGCGCAGCAGGTCACTGGCGAAGAGCGCGGACTCCTGGCCGCCCTCACCGGCCTTGATCTCGACGATCACGTCCTTGGCGTCGCTCGGGTCGCGCGGCATCAGCATCTCGCCGAGCTTCGCCTCCAGCGCCGGGAGCACGGCGGCGACCGCTTCGACCTCGGAGGCGAACGCCGGGTCCTCGGCGGCCAGCTCCTTCGCCGCGGCCAGATCGGCGCGGGCCGCCTCCAGCTCGTTGTGCGCGGTGTTCAGCGGGGCCAGCTCGGCGAAGCGGCGGCCGACCCGGCGCACCAACGCCTGGTCAGCGTGGATGGAGGGGTCCTCCATCTGCCTCTCCAGGCCCGCGTACTCATCGAGAAGCATGGTCAAACGGTCGTTGCTCATCGATCTCTCCCAAGCCTTCGAGCGGACCCACACGCGAACGGCGCCCGTCCCGGAAGACCGGGACGGGCGCCGTTGAAGCAGTTACTTCTTCTTCGCGGCAGTGACCTTGGCGTACTTCGCCTGGAACTTCGCGACCCGGCCCGCGGTGTCGAGGACGCGCTGCTTGCCGGTGTAGAACGGGTGGCAGGCGCTGCAGGTCTCGACGCGGATCTCGCCGCCCTTGGCGGTGCTGCGGGTGGTGAAGGTGCTGCCGCAGGAGCAGACGACCTCGGTCGTCGTGTACTCGGGGTGAATGCCGCTCTTCATGATTACTCGGTCCCTCTCGATGATCAGGTCGCCGGGTCGCCTCACCTGCTGGAAAGGCGTGAACCGGAACCTCTACTGGCCGATGTACCAGTCTGCCATGCCCCGGTCAGCTTCCGGAAATCAGGCGGCGGAACTGGACACGTCCTCGTTAACGTGAGCGCCCCCCGGCTAATTCCCGCCCCCGATCCAGGGATCCGACCATGACTCGACTGCTCATCACCCGAGGCCTGCCGGCCTCCGGCAAGACCACGTTCGCGCGCAAACTCCAACCGGGCGTGGTCCGGGTCAACCGCGACGACCTGCGCCGGATGCTGCACGGCGCGCGGCTCTACACCCAGCACGCCGAGGACCAGGTCGGCCAGGCACAGCGCGCGGCGGTCGAGGCGCTGCTGCGGGCGCACGGCAGCGTCATCGTCGACGACACCAACCTGCGACCCGAGACGGTACGCCGATGGGCCGAGATGGCCGCCCGCTTCGAGGCGTCGTTCGAGGTGCACGACTTCACCGACGTGCCGCTCGACGAGTGCCTGCGCCGCGACGCCGGGCGGCCGGAGAGCGAGCGGGTCGGCGAGGGCGGGATCCGCCGCATGCACGAGCGCTACCTGGCCGGCAAGAATCTGCCGCTGCCGGTGCCGTGGGTGGAACGCGGCGGTCCCGGCGTGGTCTACCGGCCCGATCCGGAACTGCCGGAGGCGGTCCTGGTCGACATCGACGGCACTGTCGCGCTGATGACCGGCCGCCGCCCGTACGACTGGCATCGGGTCGGCGAGGACGCGCCCAACCCGGCGGTGATCACCGCGGTCCGGGCGATGCACGCGGCCGGGCACGCCATCGTCTTCTGCTCGGGCCGCGACGAGGTGTGCCGGGACGAGACCGAGGCGTGGCTCGATCTCTTCGTGGGTGTGCCGTACGAAGCGCTGTTCATGCGCCCGGAAGGCGACAGCCGCAAGGACGCGATCGTGAAGCGGGAGTTCTTCGACGACGAGATCCGGGACCGCTGGCGGATCACCGGGGTTTTCGACGACCGCCAGCAGGTGGTACGTATGTGGCGGGCGCTGGGCCTGACCGTTTTCCAGGTGGCAGAGGGGGATTTCTAGGGTGAAGTACCCGAGAACATTCCATCTGCCCGACTCACCGGGTGCGACATCTGACGACCGCGTTCAGCACGATTTGTCCTGGCTGGACGGCGAGCTCGTGGTAACCGAGAAGATGGACGGCGGGAACCTCACCTTCACCCGCGACACCATGTACGCCCGATCGCTCGACTCCGGGACGCAGCCGTGGGACCGCCCGGCGAAAGCGCTCTGGGCCATGACGGCGCACCGGATACCGGACGACTGGCGGGTCTGCGGCGAGTCCATGTGGGCCCGCCGCAGCGTCGCGTACGCCGACCTGCCCGGTGTCTTCCTGGTCTTCGGCATCTGGGACGAGACGAACACGTTGCTCGGCTGGGACGACACTGTCGACTGGGCGAAACGCCTGGAGCTGCCGGTCGTCCCGGTCCTCTACCGCGGCGGCAGCATCTCCGAGGCCCGCGCCGCCTGGTCCTGCCAGCGCAGCGAGAAGAGCTCCGAGGGTTACGTGGTCCGTGCCGCCGGCCGAATACCGGCGTCCGATTTTGATCACAAGGTGCTCAAGTGGGTGCGTGCCGGCCACGTGCGTACCGAGGCATCGTGGCGGCACCGCGACGACTTCGCTCTCAATGAGTTCGCTTGACGGGACAGCCTTGCGCCCGGTCCGCCGCCTCGTCGTCCAGATAGAACGCCGGCCGCAGATCCATCTCCTCGTAATACCGGTGGAAGACTGGCGTCAGTCCACCGGACATCGGCGGCACGATCCACGACCAGTCCGCCGGCGTCGGCCGGCCCGCTTTCTCCTCGTTGCGCAGGTGCGCCATGAACCGCTGCGACTCGGTGTGGTGGTCGCTCATCTTGACGCCGGCCTGCTCGAAACTGTGCAGCACGGCCCGGTTCAGCTCGACCAGCGCCCGGTCCCGCCAGAGCGTCGACTCCCGGCTGGTGTCCAGCTCCATCCGGGCGGCGATCGTCGGGATCATGTCGTACCGATCGGCGTCCGCCAGATTGCGCGCGCCGATCTCGGTGCCCATGTACCAGCCGTTGAACGGCGCGAGCGGATAGTGCACGCCACCGATGGTGAGCCGCATGTTGGAGATGGCCGGGACGGCGTGCCAGCGCAGCCCCAGCTCGGCGAACCAGCCGTACTCGGGGTGGGTCAGCGGCACCTCGCGGATCGCGCGTTCCGGCAGCTCGTACAGGCGCAGGCCCTCGGCCGGCGTCTCGATCACGAGCGGGAGCACGTCGAACGCCTCACCCTTGCCCTGCCAGCCGAAACCGCGGACCACGTCGGTGAGACCTTGCTGCCGCGCGTCCCCGACCGTTTTGCCTGCTTCGGTACGGTAACCGGCGTACCGGATCAGCTGCTCGTTCCAGACCCGGGCGAACGGCTGCCCGGGCTGCGCCGGCGCGAAGATGCTGATCACCGGGCGGATCGCGGCTTCGCCGGCCGACTGGAGATGCTGCACCAGCAACGAGTAGATCTCGTCGGCGGTCCGCGCCCGGCGCCGGTCCAGCACCATCAGGCTGCGCCAGTACAACCGCCCGATGCACCGGCTGGAGTTGCGCCAGGCCATCCGGGCGCCGTGCGCCAGCTCGTCGGTGGTGTGCACGTAACTACCGGTGGCCGCGACCTGCGCCCGGACGATGGCCAGCCGTGGCTCGACCGGGCCGAGCCGCGGGTTCTCGGTGTAGCAGCGGCGTAGAAAGTCCTCGGCCTCACCAGGATCGACGGGAGCACTCGGATCCCATTGCTCGGCCGGGTGGTCCCGGTAGCCGGGCACGATCATCGAGCGCCTCCGGATTATCGAGGGATGTGATACCGGAGGTTCGCACGACCCCTAGCGGGGCGAATCAGACAACTTGTGCGACAAAAGAGGCGCGGCCCACCCGATTGGGTAGGCCGCGCCTGATTTGTTCGGTTACTCGCCTGGTGTCGACTTGGCGATCTGCATCAGGAACTCGATGTTGGTCCGGGTCTGCTTGAGCCGGTCCAGCAGGAGGTCCAGAGCCGCGCCGGACTCCAGCGAGCTGAGCACCTTGCGGAGCTTGTGGATGATCGCAAGCTCCTCCTTGCCCATCAGGATCTCTTCCTTACGGGTGCCGGACGCGGAGACGTCCACGGCCGGGAAGGTCCGCTTGTCCGCGATCTTGCGGTCGAGCTTGAGCTCGGCGTTACCCGTGCCCTTGAACTCCTCGAAGATCACCGTGTCCATCATCGAGCCGGTCTCGACGAGCGCGGTCGCGAGAATGGTGAGCGAGCCACCGTTCTCGATGTTGCGCGCGGCGCCGAGGAACCGCTTCGGCGGGTAGAGCGCTGTCGAATCGATACCACCCGACATGATGCGGCCGGAAGCCGGCGCCGCCAGGTTGTACGACCGGCCGAGCCGGGTCACCGAGTCGAGCAGCACGACGACGTCGTGTCCGAGCTCGACGAGGCGCTTGGCCCGCTCGATCGCCAGCTCGGCGACCGTGGTGTGGTCCTGCGGCGGACGGTCGAACGTGGCCGCGACGACCTCGCCCTTCACCGAACGCTGCATGTCGGTGACCTCTTCGGGACGCTCGTCCACGAGCACGACCATCAGGTGGCACTCGGGGTTGTTGTGGGTGATCGCGTTCGCGATCGCCTGCAACACCATCGTCTTACCAGCCTTCGGCGGCGAGACGATCAGCGCGCGCTGACCCTTGCCGATCGGCATGACGAGGTCGATGACCCGGGTGGTGAGGATGTGCGGCTCGGTCTCCAGCCGCAGGCGCTCCTGCGGGTAGAGCGGGGTGAGCTTGTAGAACTCGGGACGACGGCGAGCCTCGTCCGGCTCCATCCCGTTGATGGTGTCCAGACGGACCAGCGGGTTGTACTTGTCCCGGCGCTGGTCACCGGTGTCGCGCGGGGTGGAGCGCACCGCACCGGTCACCGCGTCACCGCGGCGCAGGCCGTACTTCTTCACCTGCGACATCGACACGTACACGTCGTTCGGGCCGGAGAGGTAACCGGTGGTCCGGACGAACGCGTAGTTGTCCAGCACGTCGAGGATGCCGGCCACCGGGACGAGAACCTCGTCGTCGGAGGTGTGCGGCTCGCGGCCCTCACGAGGGCTGCCGCCGTCACGCTGACGACCGCTGCTGGCGCTGGCGCCGGCCGGCACCGCCTCTTCGTCACGGTCACGACCACGGCGGCGGTCACGGAACCGGCTACGCCGGCTCCGGCGGCCACCCTCGGAATCGTCGTTGTCGTCGTCGTGGCCCTGGTCGGCACGCGGTGCGCGATCACGGTCGTTGTCGCGCTGGTTGCGGTCGCCGTCACGCGGGTTGCGCTCACCGCGCTCGCCGTCGCGGGGATTGCGCTCGCCATCACGCGGGTTGCGCTCGCCATCGCGGGGATTGCGCTCACCGTCACGCGGGTTGCGCTCGCCGTCGCGGGGGTTGCGCTCGTTGCGCTCGCCGTCGCGGGGGTTGCGCTGCCGGTCGCGGTTGCGCTCGCCCCGCTCGGGACGCTCGCCCCGCTCGGCACGCTCGGTGGTCTCGGCGGCGGGCGCTGGTGCGGCCTGAGCCTCGACGGGAGTGGCCACGGCCGCCACGGCGACCGGAGCAGCCTCGACCGGAGCCGGCGCCGACTCGCGGGGGGTCGTGTCACGGGTGGCCCGCTCACGGCTGCGCCGCGACGGACGCTCGGAGGCAGCCGGAGCCGCCTGCTCGGGCTGTGCCACGGCCTGCTCGACCGGGGCTGCTGCGTTCTTCGGCTTCTCGACCGGAGCGGCCTGGACCGGCGCGGTCTCGACCGGAGCGGCCTGGACCGGAGCGGCCTGAGCCGGGGCGGCCTGGACCGGAGCGGCCTGGGCCGGTGCGACGGCCTCGGAGCCGTTGGTACGCGGACGCGGCGGCTCGGCGGACGCGGCCGACGCACCGCTCTGGCGCTCGGTGATCGCGGCGATCAGCTCGCCCTTGCGCATCCGGGCGGTGCCGGAGATGCCGAGGGAGGCGGCGAGGCTCTGCAACTCGGGCAGCAGCATCGCGGACAGCCCCGTGCCGCCACGGCGGCGCTTCGTGGCGGTCGCGGTGGTGCCGGCGCCGTCAGCGACGTCAGAAACACCCGACGTCACGTCGGTGGTGTCGCTCAATGGATTCCTTCCGTCGGAAAAAACCCGAGTCCACCCGGAACTGCAGCCTGGGCCGGGTGCCCTCGGAGCCCGCTTCGCAACAGCGGCGCGGGAGTTCGTGCAGCACGGCAGCTCGACCGGTGTCCCTGCCCGTCAGGGCTTGACGGGTAGGTCTCGGCGAGTGCAGCGATCTATCGACTGCTGCCCGGCGTATGCCTTGATGAGAGTTTGAGACAGGCCATCGGCCCAGAATCTCGGGGGTGCGCCGAACCGCAGAGATCGCTTGCTTCGCGGCTGTGCTAGGTCTTGAGCGTAGTCAACTCGTGCGACCTGCGGCAACAGGGCCCCGCTCGGCGTGTTCCACCATACCCCCTTTCACACGAGCACCGGCGTCATCCACGCCCAGCACTTCGCCGCGCCAGTGCGAGCCCGGGTGGAAATCGGCCGGGACCTCGGTCAACGCCAGAACTGTCGGTCCCGCGCCACTGATCACAGCGGCCACTCCGATCGATCGGAGCGCCGCGACGAGCGACGCCGACCCCGGCATTCCCGGTCCCCGGTAACCCTGGTGCAACCGGTCCTCGGTCGCCGGGAACAACAGCGACGGATCACTCGTGAGGGCATGAGTCAGCAACGCTGCCCGGCCCGCGTTGAACGCGCCGTCGGCGTGCGGCACCTCGGCCGGCAACGCGGCACGGGCGGTCGCTGTGTACCCACGCTCGTCGGGGATGAAAACCGTCGGGCGTACGCTCGCCGCCGGAGTGAGGCTCACCGCGCGGGCGCCGGCCACACCCTCGGTCCACGCGACGGTGAATCCGCCGAGCAGACAGGGCGCCACGTTGTCCGGGTGGCCTTCGATGCGCGCGGCGATCCGCAGCGCGTCCGCGTCGTCGAGCAGCTCGAGACCACCCTTGACCAGGCCACGGGCGAGTTGCACACCGCCGACGATGGCCGCCGAGGAGCTACCCAGGCCACGCGCCTGCGGGATCCGGTTGACACAGCTGACCGCGAGGCCGGGCGGGCGCTCACCCAGCTCGTCGAACGTGGCGAGCATGGACCGCACGACGAGATGCGATTCGTCGACCGGCAGTTCGCCCGCGCCCTGACCGCTGATCTCGACGGTGAAACCCGAGTCGGTCACGCGCGCGGTGAGGTCGTCGTGCAACGTGAGCGCGAGGCCCAGCGAGTCGAAGCCGGGACCGAGGTTCGCGCTGGTCGCCGGCGTGCTGACGGAGACCGTTTCAGAGACGAAGGACAGGCCCATCGCCACATGCTAGGGCGTGATCATTTAAACCGAGGCGTCCCGGTCCGGTATTCCCGAATGTCGAGGCGCGGCGAGCCGGCGCGTGGCGATCCGCCAGACGATCGCGTAGATCAGCGTGATCGCCGCGCACCCGGCCAGGACGAACCGCTGGTCGACGTGGTCGATGACCGCGCCGGCGCCGAGCTGGCTGATCGCGATGGCCAGCGTCGCCAGCATCATGTCGGTGGCGAACACCCGGCCGCGCAGCTCGTCCGGCACCTCACTCTGCAGCGCGTAGTTGGAGAGGATCCAGTTCGTGCCGCCGGCGAAGTGCGCCACGAAGACCAGCACCAGCACCAGCGGGAACCACGGGCTGAACGCGACGCCGAGGTAACCGATCCCGTACAGCCCCATCGAGAGCGCGAGGCCGGGCAGCAGCCAGGAGGGGCGGTTCAGCACCGGGCGCATCAGCAGCGGCCCGACCAGCGCGCCGGCCCCGCGCAGGGCGAAGAGCAGCCCGGCGCCGAGCGCGCCCGCGCCGTGCGCCACCGCGATCAGCGGGAAGACGGTGAGCACGCCGTTGCCGAGCCCGACCGCCGACTTGACCGTGACGAGCGCGCGGAGCCTCGGCCGCGCCCCGATATACCGCAGCGCCTCGACCAGCGCGCGCATCGTCCGCGGCCGCTCGCCGCCGCTGCGCGGCGCTTGCAGCGGACGGCGGATCAGGCTGGTCAGCACGGTTCCGGCCAGGAGCAGGGCCGCGGTCACCGCAAAGCAGACGTACGGTCCGAAGAGGGTGCTCACCACGCCACCGAGAGACGCGCCGACCACGGTCATCGTGCCCCAGGCGGAGCCGGCGACCGTGTTGGCCGCCGCCAGATCGTCCGGGTCGACGACGTTCGGCAGCGCGGCGGAGGCGGCCGGGGAGTAGAAGGCCTTCGCCACCGCCATCGCGCCGACCGCGACGATGGCGAGCCAGGCGGTGGCCGGTGTGCGTACCGCGAAGAGCACCAGCACCGCGAGGAACGAGGCGAAGTTGGCCGCGATCAGGATCTTCCGCCGGTCCAGCCGGTCGGCGATCGTGCCGGTGTACGGCAGCAGCAGTGCGTTGATCCCGGTGTCGGCGGCGAGCACCATCGCGCCCCAGACACCGCTGCCGGTGAGCTCCGGCAGCAGGACGAGCAACGGGACCATGACGAACCAGTCCGCGCCGAAGACCACGAGCTCGGCCGAGAAGAGACGCCGGAAGTCACGGTTGCGGGTAAGGACCGAAAGGGCTTGTGGCACTGTCCGACCCTATAAGCACCGATGCCCGGCCACCGTGGGGTGGCCGGGCATCGAATCACACCGTTCTGCTACTTCGCCTCACCGGGCTTGCGCGGCATCTTCAGCACCTCGAACTGGTCGGTGTAACCCCGCAGCGCACCGGACGAATCCGCCTTGCCGCTGGTGACCGGCTCTTTCGCGCCGGTCTCGTCGTCGCCGGCGGTGTTCTCCGGCACCGGGTCCGCCTCGACCACGCCGGCCTTGCGGGCCCGCTTGGCCGCCCGCTTCTGC
The DNA here is from genome assembly GCF_003259845.1 of Actinoplanes lutulentus. Lineage (GTDB taxonomy): Bacteria > Actinomycetota > Actinomycetes > Mycobacteriales > Micromonosporaceae > Actinoplanes > Actinoplanes lutulentus. The sequence continues at coordinate 266,770 of NZ_QLMJ01000013.1, read as the reverse complement.
CGGCTCTTCTCCTTGCGGTTCTCCACCAGCGTGTAGAGCGCCGGCACCAGCACCAGCGTCAGCAGCGTGGAGCTGACCAGACCACCGATCACGACGATGGCGAGCGGCTGCGAGATGAAGCCACCCTCACCGGTGAGACCGAGCGCCATCGGGATCAGCGCGAAGATGGTCGCGATCGCCGTCATCAGGATCGGCCGCAGACGGTGCCGGCCGCCTTCGAGCACCGCTTCCTGGACGCCCATGCCGGCCGCCCGGTAGTGGTTGATCAGGTCCATCAGCACGATCGCGTTGGTGACCACGATGCCGACCAGCATCAGTACACCGATCAGTGCCGGAACACCGAGCGGCGTGCCGGTGATCAGCAGCAGGCCGATCGCGCCGGTCGCCGCGAACGGGATCGACACCAGCAGGATGATCGGCTGCAGGATGCTGCGGAACGTCGCCACCATGATGATGAAGACGATCGCGATGGCGGCGAGCACGGCCAGGCCGAGCTGCGCGAACGCCTCCTGCTGGTCGGCGCTGACGCCACCGACCGTGTAATCGGCGCCCGGCGGCAGGTCGAGCGCGTCCAGCTTCTTGGTCAGGTCCGCGTTCACGGCGCTGAGGTTCGAGCCGGTGACCGTGCCGGTGACCGTCGCGGTGCGGTTGCCGTCGACCCGGGTGATCTGGTCCGGGCCGTCGACCTGGTTGACGTCGGCGACCTGGTCCAGCGGGACGACACCCTTGCTGGTGGTCAGCGGCAGGGCCTTGAGCGCGGCCGGGTCGGCCGGCGCGCTGCCGAACGAGATGACCACGTCCTGGCTCTCGCCGTCGACCGAGATCGAGCCGGCCGGAACGGACCGGAACTGGCCGGCGACGCTCTGGCCGATCTGTGCCTCGGTGAGACCCGCGTCGGCGGCGGCCTTGCGGTCCACCACCACGTCGAGCCGCGGCACGCTGGTCTTGAGGCTGGTGTCCACGTCGGTGACACCGGAGATGCCGGCCATCGCGGCACGCACCTGCTCGGTGGCGGTCGCGAGCACCGCGTTGTCGCCGGACTGCACCTCGACGGAGAGGCTGCTGCTGCCCAGGCCCGAGCTCTCCTGACCGATCTTGATCTCACCGGCGCCGGTCAGACCCGCGAAGTCGGTACGCAGCTCCTCGGTGATCTTCTCGCCGTCGGCGTCCTCGGCGAGGGCCACGCTGTACGTCGCGGTGCCGGAGCCGCCGCCACCCGCGAACGGGTTGGCCGAGTTGCCGCCGACGGTGACCTGGTACGTGGTCACGTCGTCGCGCTCGGCCAGGATCGCCTCGACCTTCTTGGCCGCCGCGTCGGTGGCCGCCAGGCTGGTGCCGGCCGGCATCTCCTGGCTGATCGTGAGGCTGTCCTGCCCCGAGTCGTCGAGGAAGTTCGTCTCCAGGCGGGTGGCCAGGCCGAACGTGCCGAACAGCACCAGGATGCCGATCAGGACCGTGGTCCAGCGCCGGGTCGTCGCGAACCGGATGACCGGCAGGTAACCGCGCTGCAGCGGGCTGCGCAGCTCCTTCTCCTCGGCGGCCTTACGGATCGCCTCGGTGTCGGCGTCCGCGGCCGGCGGCTTCAGGAACCAGTACGCCAGCACCGGCACGACGGTCAGCGCCACGAACAGCGAGGCCAGCAGGGCCACCGTCACGGTGATCGCGAAGGACGAGAAGATCTGCCCGACCAGGCCGCCGACCAGGGCGATCGGGGCGAAGACGGCCACCGTGGTGAGCGTCGAGGCGACAACCGCTCCGGACACCTCCTTGACCGCCGCGAGGATGGCGTGCGTCTTCTCCTCGCCGTACTCAAGATGTCTCTTGATGTTCTCCAGCACGACGATCGAGTCGTCGACCACCCGGCCGACCGCGATGGTGAGCGCGCCGAGGGTCAGCAGGTTCAGCGTGTAGTCGCCGACCCAGAGGGCGATCAGCGCGACCAGCACGGACAGCGGGATGGAGACCGCGGTGACCAGAGTGGACCGGACGCTGAGCAGGAAGACCAGGATGACGATCACGGCCATCACGAGGCCGAGCAGGCCCTCGGTGGTGAGGCTCTCGATCGAGCGCTCGACGTACGGCGCCTGGTCGGTGATGACGGTCAGCTGCGCGCCGGAGTCGGCTTCCAGGTCGGCGAGCATGTCGCGAACCTCGTGCGAGATCTCCACCGGGTTGCCGTCCGGACGTGCCGTGACGGCGATGCCGAGGCTGTTCACCCCGTCGGTCCGGGTGTACGACTCGGCGGCGGGCAGCTTGCTCTCCACCGAGGCCACGTCACCGAGCCGCACCGGGCCACGGGCGCCGGTCAGGTAAACGGCCTTCAGCTGATCGATCGTGGTGATCGGCGTACCGACCTGCACGGTGAGCGACTGGTCGCCCTCGACCACGGCGCCGGCCGGGATGGAGGCGCCGTTGGCCTGCAGCACGCTCGTCAGGGAAGCCGGGTTGACGCCGGCCGCACCCATCTTCGCCAGGTCCGGCGCGATCACCACCTGCTCGGCGCGAGCGCCGGTGACCTGCACGTCGCGTACACCGGAGATGCCGTTGAGCTCCGGCACCACGGTCTCGTTCAGCTTGCTGAGCAGGTCACTCTCGTCGCTGCCACCGGTCGCCGCGAGCACGATCGCCGGGATGTCGTCGGTGCCGCCGGCGAAGACCTGCGGGTCGACGTCGTCCGGCAGCTGCGCCTGAATCCGGTTGATCGAGGTGGTGACCTGGTTGACCGCCGACTCGATGTCCGTGCCGAACTCGAAGAGCACGACGACGCTGGACACGTTCTCGCGGGAGGTCGACGTGACGCTGTCGATGCCGTCGATGCCCTTGACCGCGTCCTCGATCGGCTTCGTCACCTGCTCCTCGACGGCCTCCGGGGAGGCGCCGGGCAGCACCGCGCTCACGAACGCGGCGGGCAGCTCGATCGAGGGGAAGAGCTGCTGCTTGAGGGACGGGATCGCATAGAGGCCGAAGCCGCTGATCACAATCGCGATCAGGGCGACCAGGCCTCGGTTGGCAAGGCTTAACCGTGTCAGAGCTGACATGGGCGCTCCCCCGAGATAAGTTCGGTCGATACTGATATTTTGCCTGACGCGAACAAATGGTTTTCCGCCGGGGTCCGCTGGTACCGTCCGACATCAGCTGGACCCGGCCCGGACATCAGCACGTCACCGAAGGAGCAGGCGCTGAGCGAGAAAGAGAAGCTCATCGCAGACATCATGGGCGCGCAGATCCGGCTCCAGCACGTGTTTGCCGATGACCGGTCAGATCCGCTGTTCGCGACGCACCTGACCATGTCCCAGCTCAAGATCCTTCTCCTGCTGGCCCGCCACGGCACCGTTTCCGGCGGAGAACTCGCCCGCATGCTGGGCGTCGGCGCCGCGGCCTTGAGCGGCATGGTCGACCGCCTGGTGGTGCAGGACCTGGTGACGCGCACGGAAGACATGCACGACCGGCGAGTCCGCCGGATCGGCCTCACCAAAGCGGGCACCGAGGTCATCGACGGCATCATCACCGCAGGCGTGTCCCGACAGCGCGACCTTCTCAGCCGACTCTCAGCCGACGAGCTGTCCGTCGTCTCCCAGGCCATGGAGCTGCTGCTCCGCGAGGCAACAGCCTGCGCGACCCAGCCGCCCGAGCCCCACTCACCCTGAGATCAAATTCCTTCGGTACGCACAAAGCACAACGCTCAGCCCCCAGCCCCAAAGCCCCCACACGTGCCGCCCCGAGATTCACCCCAAACCCGAACCCAACACACACTCAGAGCCGCCTCCCGGGTGTCGACTTGGGGTTCGCCGCACACCCAAACTCAACACACGGCGGCGTTTGACCCGCAGCGTGTCGACTTGAGGCCCAATCCGCACCCGAACTCGACACGCGGCGGCGCTTGACCCGCAGCGTGTCGAATTCGGGTGCGGCAGGCGAAGCGCTATGACCAGGCGGGCACGCATTCGCCGGGCGGGCAGCACCCAACGCCGGGGCGAGCCGTAGCTCAGACATGCCATGAGGCTGGATGACCTATCTGGGCTACGGCTCGCCCCCAGCGGACGGCTCACCCAACGGCCAGGTCACCCAACGGCCGGGTCGCCCAGCGGCCAGGTCACCCAACGGCCAGGTCACCCAACGGCCAGGTCACCCAACGGCCAGGTCACCCAACGGCCAGGTCGCCCAGCGGCCGGGGCCGGTCCGCTTGGCGGGGGCCGAGGGCATCACGCCGCGATCATCACGCCCGGTGTGTGTCGAGTTGGGGCGCGTATCGAACCCGAAATCGACACAGGGCGGGCGAATCGCGAGGTGCGTGTCGAGTTTGGGGGCGTAGCGAACCCGAAATCGACACGCATGTGGGGGCCTGCGCGATCTTCGTGCCGTAGCCGGCCGCCGGGGCCGCGAGAGGCGCCGGGGCCGGGAGGGCGCGCCGGAACCGGGACGGCCGGCCGGGGCCGGGAGGGGGTGCCGGGGCCGGCGGCGGGGTGCGCCGGCGGGAGGGGCGTCAGGCGGCTCGGGCTATGAGGGGCTGCCGGTTACGCGTACCGGAAAGGGAGCGGAACCGGCAGTCCTGGGGTGAGCGTCGCTCAGGTGAGGTCCAGCGATTTGGCGGCGATCAGGGCGTCGTTGGGGATCACGGTGGGTGACGGGGCGGTGGAGATCGCCCACTCCGGGTCCTTGAGGCCGTGGCCGGTGACCGTGCAGACGACGCGGGAGCCCGCCGGGATTTTGCCTGCCGCAGACTGCTGGAGGAGGCCGGCGACGCTGGCGGCGCTGCCGAGTTCGACGAAGACGCCGACTTCGCGGGCCAGCAGGCGGTACGCGTTGAGGATGTCACGGTCGGTCACCGCGGAGATGAGGCCGCCGGATGCGTCGCGGGCGTCGAGGGCCTTGGTCCAGCTGGCCGGGTTGCCGATGCGGATCGCGGTGGCGATGGTCGACGGGTTCTCGACGACCTTGCCGTTGACGATCGGGGCGGATCCGGAGGCCTGGAAGCCGAACATCTTCGGCAGTCTCGTGCTGTTGCCGGCCGCCTTGTCCTCCTGGTAACCCATCCAGTACGCCGAGATGTTGCCGGCGTTGCCGACCGGGAGGCAGTGGATGTCGGGGGCGTCGCCGAGGGCCTCGACGATCTCGAAGGACGCGGTTTTCTGGCCGTGCAGGCGGAAGATGTTCACCGAGTTGACCAGGGCGACCGGGTAGTCCTGGGAGAGTTTCGACGCGAGCGCGAGGCAGTCGTCGAAGTTGCCGTCGACCTGGAGCAGCCGGGCGCCGTGCACGAGGGCCTGCGCGAGCTTGCCGAGCGCGATCTTGCCCTGCGGGACCAGGACCGCGCAGGTGATGCCGGCCCGAGCTGCATAGGCGGCGGCCGATGCGCTGGTGTTGCCGGTGGAGGCGCAGATGATCGCCTTCGCGCCGTCCTCGACCGCCTTGGAGACGGCCATCGTCATGCCGCGGTCCTTGAACGAGCCGGTCGGGTTGGCGCCCTCGACCTTGAGGTAGACGTCGGCGCCGACCCGCTGCGAGAGCACCGGGGCGGGCACGAGCGGGGTGTTCCCCTCGTGCAACGAGACCACCGGCGTGGCGTCGGTGACCGGCAGCCGGTCCCGGTACGCCTCAATCAAGCCCCGCCACATGGCCTACTCCTCACTACAAGCTGGGACGATCCGCGCACAGCGTGCCCCAGGATTCCGATCTTCGGGACCGACCGCCCATTATTCAGGACGGTGGCTGACCGCCTCGACGTTGTTGCCGTCGGGGTCGCGCACGAATGCGCCGTAGTAGTGCTCGTGGTACTCCGGGTGCAGCGCCGGCTCGTGCAGCACCTCGGCGCCGGCCGCGACCGCCGCCTGGAAGAAGCCGTCGACCGCGTTGCGGTCGGCGGCCTCGAACGCGATGTGGGACTCGCGGTTGACACCCTCACTGGACTCGCTGATCCAGAAGTCCGCGTGGTCGATGCCGTAACCGATGGCGACCTTGTGGTCCTGCAGGCGCCGCCCGCCCAGGGGCGCCAGCACCGCGTCGTAGAACGCGGCGCTGGCCGGCAGGTCGGCACATTGGAATCCCACGTGGTCGAGCACTAGCCGGCCCCTCCCTCGACGCGCAGCACGCTGGCGATCGACCGGACGATGTCCAGCCGCGACAACGCCTCGACGGTAGCCGCCAGAGCAGCGTCCGGAGCACTGTGAGTCACAATGACCAATTTCGCGTCATCCTCACGACCGGACTGCCGCACCGTGGCGATGGAGACCTCGTGATCGGCGAAGACGCCGGCCACGCTCGCCAGGACGCCCGGACGCTCGGCCACGTCGAGGCTGATGTGGTACCTCGTCAGGGACTCGCCGATCGGGCGTACCGCGAGCTTGGCGTAATTGCTCTCGCTCGGCGCGCGGGTGCCGGTCAGCTTGTTGCGAGCCGCCGCGACGATGTCGCCGAGGACCGCGCTCGCGGTCGGACGTCCGCCGGCGCCCCGGCCGTAGAACATCAGCGGGCCGGCCGCCTCGGTCTCCACGAAGACCGCGTTGAAGGCGTCGCCCACACCGGCGAGCGGGTGGGTCAGCGGGATCATCGCGGGGTGGACCCGGACACTCACCGAGTCCGCGCCGCGCTGCGCGATGCAGAGCAGCTTGATCGTGCAGCCCATCTCCTTGGCGCTGGCCATGTCACCGGCCGTCACCCCGGTCATTCCCTCACGGAACACGTCCGCCGCGGTGACCCGGGTGTGGAACGCGAGCGAGGCGAGGATCGCGGCTTTCGCGGCGGCGTCGAAGCCCTCCACGTCGGCGGTCGGGTCGGCCTCGGCGTAACCCAGCTCGGTGGCCTCCTCCAGCGCCTCGTTGAAGCCGGCGCCGGTCGAGGCCATCGAGGAGAGGATGAAGTTGGTCGTGCCGTTCACGATGCCCGTCACCGCAGTGACCCGGTCGCCGTGCAGCGACTCGCGCAGCGGGCGCAGCAGCGGGATCGCGCCCGCCACCGAGGCCTCGTAGTAGAGGTCGGCGTTGCCCTCGGCCGCGGCGTCGTGCAGCGCGCCGCCGTCCTCGGCGAGCAGCGCCTTGTTCGCCGTGATGACGCTCTTGCCGGCACGCAGCGCCTCGGTCAGCCAGGTGCGGGCCGGCTCGATGCCACCGACGACCTCGATCACCACGTCGACGTCGTCCCGCTTGATCAGGCCGAGCGCGTCGGTGGTGAAGAGCTCCGGGTCCACCGGCAGGTCGCCACGCTGGCGGCCTGGCCGGCGCACCGCGATGCCGACCAGCTCCAGCGGAGCGCCGATCCGGGCGGTGAGGTCATCGGCCTGGTCGTGGAGCAGCCGGACCACTTCAGTACCGACGGTGCCGCAGCCGAGCAGGGCCAGGCGGATCGGTTTTGCTGAGCTCATCCAACATCCAATGCAAGCAGGTCGTCCTCGGTCTCGCGCCGCACGATGACGCGGGCGGCGCCGTCGCGCACCGCCACCACGGGCGGCCGAGGAACGTGGTTGTAGTTGCTCGCCATGCTCCGGCAGTAAGCACCGGTGCCCGGCACGGCGAGAAGATCTCCGGGCTGCACGTCGGCGGGCAGGAATTCATCCTTCACGACGATGTCCCCGGACTCACAATGTTTTCCCACAACGCGGGCGAGGATCGGCTCCGCCGCGCTGCTCCGGTTCGCCATCGTGGCCGAGTAGGAAGCGTCGTAGAGCGCGGTCCGGATGTTGTCGCTCATCCCGCCGTCGACGCTCACGTAGGTCCGGATCCCGTCGACGTCCTTGACCGTGCCCACCTCGTACAGGGTGAGAACTGCCGGACCTACGATCGCCCGTCCCGGTTCGATCGAGAGCTTGGGTACGCGCAACGAGGCGAGCTCACACTCCGACTCGACGATCTTGATAATCCGCTTCGCCAGGTCACCGGCAGTGGAGGGCTGATCCTGCGTGGTGTACGCGATACCGAAGCCACCACCGAGGTCCAGCTCCGGCAGCTCGACGCCGCGCGCGTCCCGGATCTGCGCCTGCAGCTCCAGGATCCGGCGGGCGGACACCTCGAACCCACTCGTGTCGAAGATCTGCGAGCCGATGTGCGAGTGCAGGCCGCGCAGGTCCAGGATGTCCTCGTCGAGGATCCGGGCGGCGGCCGCGAACGCCGCCCCGCCGGAGAGCGAGAAGCCGAACTTCTGGTCCTCGTGGGCGGTCGCGATGAACTCGTGGGTGTGTGCTTCGACACCCACGGTGACGCGGATCAGCACGGTTGGCCGCTTGCCGGATTTCTCGGCGAGGTCGCTCAGACGGGAGATCTCGTCGAACGAGTCGACGATGATCCGGCCGACGCCCGCGTCCAGGGCCCGCTGCAGCTCGGACACCGACTTGTTGTTGCCGTGGAAGCCGAGCCGCTCGGGCGGGAACCCCGCGGCCAGCGCCACCGCCAGCTCGCCACCGGAGCAGACGTCCAGGAAGAGGCCCTCCTCCTCGACGATCCGCACGACCGCCTTGCAGAGGAACGACTTGCCGGCGTAGAAGACGTCGGCGCCGGCGAACGCGTCCCGGAAGTCCCGGCAGCGGGCCCGCAGGTCGTCCTCGTCCAGGAGGTAGGCCGGGGTGCCGTAGTCGGCGGCCAGCTCGACGACGCTCTTCCCGCCGACCTCGAGATCGCCGCTCGACGACCGCGACACCGTGCGCGGCCAGAGCTGCGGCACCAGAGCGTTCACGTCCTGCGGTGTCCGCAGCCAGGCCGGCCCGCGGCTGCCGAGGTCACCGTGCAGGGCCCCGGCCTCGTGTGCGCGCATGCTTACATCCTCTCCGGGGCAGAGACACCGAGCAGGGACAACCCGTTGGCGATCACCGTACGGGTGGCGTCGTTGAGCCACAGCCGCGCGCGGTGCGTCTCCGTGATCGGGTCGTCGCCCTTCGGGCTGACCAGGCACTTGTCGTAGAACCGGTGGTACGCGCCGGAGACCTCTTCGAGGTAACGGGCCACGTGGTGCGGCGCCCGCTGCTCGGCCGCGCGAGCCACCACGCCCGGGTACTCGTTCAGCGCCTTGAGCAGGTCGTTCTCCTTCTCGTGGCTGAGCAGCTCGGGCTTGAAGTCGTCCGGCTCGCCCCGGGTGACGCCCTTGTCACGCGCGTTGATCGCCACGTTGAAGGTGCGCGCCGCCACGTACTGCACGTAGTAGACCGGGTTCTCCCGGCTCGCGCTGGTCCACAGGTCGATGTCGATGTCGATCGGGGAGTCGCTGGAGTACCGGGCCAGGGCGTACCGGGTGGCGTCCACGCCGAGCGCCTCGACGAAGTCCTCCAGGGTCACCACCGTGCCGGCCCGCTTGCTCATCCGGACCGGCTCGCCGTCCCGGACCAGGCTCACCAGCTGGCCGATCAGAATTTCCAGGTTCTTGCCAGGATCGTCGCCGAAGCACGCCGACATGGCCTTCATCCGGCCGATGTACCCGTGGTGATCGGCGCCCAGCATGATCACGACCCGGTCGAAACCGCGCTTGCGCTTGTCCAGGTAGTACGCGCAGTCGGCGGCGAAGTACGTCCAGTCGCCGTCGGACTTGCGCAGCACCCGGTCCTTGTCGTCACCGAACTCGGTGGTCCGCAACCAGGTCGCGCCGTCGTTCTCGAAGATGTGGCCCTGCTCGCGCAGCCGGTCCAGCGCCTCCTGGAGCTCGCCCCGGTCGTGCAGGTCCTTCTCGTTGAAGTACGTGTCGAAGTGCACGCCGAAGTCGGTCAGCGACTGCTTGATCTCGGCGAACATCAGGTCGACGCCTTTTTGGCGGAAGATCTCCTGAGGGTCGTCTGTTTGGAGAACCCCGGGCTCGATCTTTACGACATTTGCCGCAATTTCCGAAATGTAGCCGCCGCCATAGCCGTCCTCCGGCGCGGGCTCACCTTTCGCTGCGGCGAGCAGCGACCGGGCGAACCGGTCGATCTGCGAGCCGGCGTCGTTGAAGTAGTACTCGGTGCCGACCTCGGCGCCCGCCGTACGCAGCAGCCGGGACAGCGCGTCGCCGACCGCCGCCCACCGGACCCCGCCGATGTGCACCGGACCGGTCGGGTTCGCCGAGACGAACTCCAGGTTGATCCGCTCACCGGTGAGCCGGTCGGTCTTTCCGTACGCTGAACCGGCGAGAACGATGTCGCGGGCCAGCGCGCCGGCCGCGGCGGCGTCCAGCCGGATGTTCAGGAATCCCGGACCGGCGATCTCCACCGACTTGATCCCGGGGCGTCGTCCCAGCTCCTCGGCGAGGGCGGCAGCCAGCTCGCGCGGCGCCACACCCGCTTTCTTGCCGACCTGCAGGGCGATCGTCGAGGCGTAATCGCCGTGCTCGGGGTTACGCGGCCGCTCCACCGTCGTCGTGGCGGGCAGTGCCGCTGTGTCGAGACCGCGCGTCTCGAATACGGCACGAGCAGCTGAGAGAACGGTGTCAGCAAGGTTGGCGGGAGTCACTGGGCCATGCTATCGGGGGTAGACTTCGGCGTTCGGCGGCCACCCGAGCCCCGCCCCTTTCTCTTAATACGAATCGACGAGGCGCGATGAGCATGAGCACGCCGGGTCCCGAACGGGTCCCGTCCACTGTCAAGGTCGGCAAGACGACCGGCCAGGGCAAGCCCCCCGCGGGCGGGCCCGGCGCGAGCCGGCCCGCGGCGAACCGCCCAGGTGGCAAGGGCGGCGCCAAGGGCAAGGGCCGCAAGCCGGTCACCCCGGTCAAGGTCAGTGGAGGCCGTAACTGGGGACCCATCGCGGTCACCGGCGCCGTGATCCTCGTCGCCGCCGGCATCATCGGCTGGGGTGTCATCGCCTCCGTCCAGGGCAGCAAGCCGTGGGAGGAGCAGGTCGCCGCGATCGATGGCGTCGTCGACTACCGCGCACAGAAAAACGCGGCGATCGACGACCGGACCCACAAGGAGGGTCCGCAGACCTACGTGACGAACCCGCCGGTCGGTGGCGCGCACAACAGCACCTGGCAGAACTGCATGGGCGACGTCTACACCGAGCCGATCGCCAACGAGCACGCGGTGCACAGCCTTGAGCACGGCGCGGTCTGGGTGACATACAAGCAGGGCCTCGACGCCGCCCAGGTGGAGAAGCTCCAGGCGAAGGTCGAGGGCAAGGAATACACCCTCATGTCCCCGATCGCGAACCTGGACAAGAACGTCTCGGTGCAGGTCTGGGGTTACCAGCTCAAGGTCGACAGCGCCGACGACAGCCGCATCGACGACTTCATCCGGATCACCCGGGTGAAGGCCTCGATGGAGCCCGGCGCCGCCTGCTCCAGCGGCAACACGACCAGCGACCCGGTCCCGGCCGCCGCGGCTTCGGCCGGCGCCACCGGATGATCTCGGAAGTCCAGCCCTCCGCTTCGGGCGCGTCGACGGACGCGCCCGAGGCGGGTGGCACCCGCACCTTCGGATACGTCGCGGTCGCCACCCTCCTGGTCGGCCTGATCCTCGGCCTCGGCGCCGGCCTGGTCGTCCCCGGCCTGCGTACCCCGGGCACCGACTCGGTCGAGGCCGGCTTCCTGCGCGACATGTCCACGCACCACGCCCAGGCCGTCGAGATGGCGATGATCGCCCACACCGGCTCGGACACCCCGGACATCATCACGCTCTCCGCCGACATCGCCACGACGCAGCAGGGCCAGATCGGGTACATGCAGGCCTGGCTGCGCGACTGGGACCTCTCCCCCACCGGCACCGCCGAGCCGATGGCCTGGATCCCCGGCTCCGACGGCGCGATCGTCAACGGCCTGATGCCCGGCATGGCCACCCCCGAGCAGATGGCCGCGCTGCGCTCCGCCACCGGCAAGAACCTCGACATCCAGTTCCTCACCCTGATGCGAGCCCACCACGTCGGCGGCGTCCACATGGCCCAGGAGGCCATGGACCTCTCCGACAACGAGGACGTCGACTGGCTCGCGGAAAGCATGGTCACCGCCCAGCAGGGCGAGATCCAGCTGATCGACTCCCTGCTCAAGAAGGCCCAGGCAAGCTGACGAACGACACCGCCGGAACCGGTTGGCAATGGTTCCGGCGGGCCTGCTAGGCTCCTTAATCACTGGGCCCCCGTAGCTCAGGGGATAGAGCGTCGCCCTCCGGAGGCGAAAGCGCAGGTTCGAATCCTGCCGGGGGCACGAGTCGGAGGCGGTTTGTGTTGGCGGAAAGCGCCAACCGGGCCGCCTCGTTTTGTCTGCCGGGGGGCCGAGCCCCCCGAACCCCCCACGTTGCGGTGGGCGCGCTTTCGCCTTTTTCTTGCGCTTCCCCTTTGGTACGCCTGGAGCATGCGCTTTCGCCTACGAGGTTGTTTCTCGGGACCAAGGCAGTAACAGGCGCTCTAGGGCTACCAGCGCGTAATAAGAAGCGATGCTCATCAGGGCCAGCAGGAAAATGCCGGCGAAGGCCAGGCCGGTCTGGATGTTGGCCTTTGCCGCCACGATGACGTAGCCGATTCCGTCTCGGCCGCCGCCGATGAATTCGCCTACCACCGCTCCCACGAAGGCCAGGGAAATGGCCAGCTTCAGGCCGGTGAAGAACTGCGGGAGCGCCCACGGGACGCGCACTTTCAGGAAGGTCTTCACGCGCGAGGCGTCCAGCGAGCGGGTCAGCTCGATCAGGTCGGCCGGGGTGGAGCGGAGGCCGGCCACGGTGGACAGGACGATCGGGAAGAAGCAGAGCAGCACCACGACGAAGATCTTGGGTTGCATGCCGAAGCCGAACCACATCACCAGCATCGGGCCGATCGCGATCTTCGGGATGGCGTTGAAGCCGACCAGGATCGGGGAGACGGCCTGGTCGACGACGCGGGACGCGGAGATCGCCAGGGCCAGGGCCACGCCGATGACCACGGCGATGGCGAAGCCGGCCCAGACCTCGCGGAGGGTGTACCAGGACTGGGTCGCCAGGTATTCGGGCAGCCGGACCAGCTCGCTGCCGACCGTCTCGGGTGAGGGCACCACCTGCGGCGGCACGTCGTAGAGCCGGACCAGCAGGTACCAGGCGCCGATCAGGGTCAGCAGGAAGAGGACGGGCAGAGCTACCGCGACCATCGTGACATTGATCCTTATGCTAAGTGTTCGATGTGGACGAACAGGGGAGCCCGATGATCCAGCTCGACGGCGTCTCGCGCACCTTCTCCGGCCGCCGGGGCACCGTGCAGGCGCTGAGTGGCATCGACCTCCAGGTCGACGAGGGCGAGTTCGTGGCGGTGGTCGGCCGGTCCGGCTGCGGCAAGTCCACGCTGCTGCGCCTCGTCGCCGGACTGCTCGAACCAACCGGTGGAAAAGTGCGGGTCAACGCGACCCGGCGAGAGATCGCCATGCAGTTCCAGCGGCCCGCCCTGCTGCCCTGGCGCAACGTGCTGAGCAACGTCCTCTTCCCGGTGGAGATCTTCGGGTGGAAGCGGAAACAGCACGTGGCGAAGGCTCGTGAGCTGCTCGACACGGCCGGCCTCGCGGGGTTCGAGAAGCAGATGCCGCACGAGCTCTCCGGCGGCATGCAGCAGCGGGTCTCGCTCTGCCGGGCACTCATCCAGCGGCCGAAAGTGATGCTGATGGACGAGCCGTTCTCGGCGCTGGACGCGCTGACCCGCGAGGAGCTCACCGTCGAGTTGCAGCGCATCCACGCCCGGGAGCGGACCACCACGATCTTCGTGACCCACTCGATCGACGAGGCGGTGCTGCTCGCCGACCGGGTCGTCGTGCTGAGCCCGCGGCCCGGGCGGATCGCGGAGATCGTGGAGATCGGCGTGCCCCGGCCGCGCAGCCTCGGGCAGAACGAGCACACCGAGGAGCTGGCGCGCTGTTCCGCCCGGCTTCACGAGCTGCTGATGCAGAACACCGACGAGACGATCACGCAACCGGCTGGATGAACTCCGCCGGCTTCTTCCCGGCCGGGATCGAGCCGGCGTCGGTCAGGATCTCGATGACCCGGGACACCCGCTCGTTGTCGATCTCACCGAGCTTCGCGCCCTCACCGCGGGCGTACGGCGCCATGATCTCGAGTTCCTTGGCGGCGACCGCGGCGTCCGTCTCGGGCTGCGCCTTGTTCAGGATCTGACCGGCTTCGACGGGGTTCGTTATGGCGTACTCAAGGCCTTTGATCAGTGCGGTGTTGAACTTGGCGGAGAGGGCGGGGTCGGTCTTTTCCGAGGTCAGCAGGACGTTTCCGTAGAGGTCGGTGATGACGTCGCTGAACGGCAGCGAGATCGCGGCCTTGCCGCCGGCGGCTTTTTCGATCAGCGGTTTGCCGACCACGAATTGGCCGATCACGTCGACCTTCTTGGCGGCCAGCGCGCCGGCCAGCTCGCCCGCGTTGACCGGGACGATCTCCACCTTGCTCGCGTCGATGCCGGCGAGCTTCGCGTACGTCGGGAAGAGCAGCGTCGTGGTGGCGCCCGACTGGTCGCCCATCACCCGGCCTTCGAGGTCTTTCGGGGTGGTGATGCCGTACCCGTCGAGGGTCATGAAGCCGACCATCGACTTCTGCTGCACGGCGCTGACCGCGGTGATCCCGGTGACCTTGCCGGTCGCCTTGGTCAGGATGTATCCGGTCGAGTCCACCGGGGCGAAGTCGGCGGCGCCGGAGGCCAGCGCGGCCATGTTCTCCCCCGACCCGGTGCCGATCGAGATCTCGACGTCCAGACCCTGTTCGGCGAAGTAGCCCTTTTCGTCTGCGACGAACGCGTACGCCTCGCGGCCGAACGCGTTGAACGCCGTCAGGTATTTGACCTCGGTGAGGTCAGCCGACGAGTCCGGCGCCGAGGAGGAACAACCCACCAGCGCGAGAGTGGTCAGGACCGCCGCAACAATCCGCATCTATCAATCCCCCGGATCAAGAGAAGAGAAGGGACAGACTACGGAGACATCGATAACTGTGAGCGCTCTCCAGGTTACGAAAAGGCAACGAAACGGTCAGGCAGGCAGCAACTACCGAGACGGCCATGATTCCGGCTAACCTCTCCGGCCATGCGGGTCTGCATCTTCACCGAGCCACACCGCGGGGCCACCTACGACCAGTTGCTGCGTGCCGCGCTCCACGCCGAGGCAGCCGGTTACGAGGGCTTCTTCCGGGCTGATCACTATCTGCCGATGCACGCTTCGGACGGCTTCCCCGGCCCGACCGACTCCTGGGTGACACTGGGCGCGATGGCCCGCGAGACCACCACCATCCGGCTCGGCACACTGCTGACCTGCGCCACCTTCCGGCACCCCGCGGTCACCGCGATCAGCGTCGCGCAGGTCGACCAGATGAGCGGCGGACGGATCGATTTCGGTCTCGGCGCCGGATGGTTCGGTCGGGAGCACTCCGCGTACGGAATCGAGTTCGGCACACCGCGCGAGCGATTCGACGTGCTGGAGGAGCAGCTCGAAGTGATCACCGGGCTGTGGTCCACGCCGGTGGGCGAACGTTTCTCGCACCAGGGCCGGCTCTATCGCCTCGACGAGGCGCCCGCCCTGCCGAAGCCGGTCCAGCAGCCCGGCCCGCCGGTGATCCTCGGCGGGCGCGGCAAGCGACGCACCCCGGAGCTGGCCGCGCGGTTCGCCGACGAGTTCAACCTGCCGTTCACCCGGCTGGACCAGAGCGAGGTTCTTTACGACCGGGTCCGCGAAGCCTGCGAGAAGCAGGGCCGGACCAGGCCGCTGACGCTGTCGATCGGCATGGCGGTGGCGTGCGGCCGCACCGAGGCCGAGGCGCGGAACCGGCTGTCCACCATGCACGAAGCGTCCGCGCTGCCCGACGAACCGACCATCACCGGCACGCCGGCGCAGGTCGTCGAGCAGATCGAGCAGTACGCGGCGATCGGCGCCACCCGGATCTACATCCGGATGCGGGACCTCGACGACCTGGACCACCTGGATCTGCTGGCCGCCGAGGTTCTGCCGCGACTGACATAGCTACTCGACCGTCACCGATTTCGCCAGGTTCCGGGGCTGATCGACGTCGTGCCCCCGAGCCGCAGCGATCTCACAAGCCAAGATCTGCATGGGTACGGTCGTCATCAGCGGAGCGAGCAACGCCGGTGTGACCGGCACCCGGATCACGTCGTCAGCGAACGGCACGATGGTCTCGTCGCCCTCCTCGGCGATCACGATGGTCCGCGCGCCACGGGCCCGCACCTCCTGGATGTTCGAGACAACCTTGCCGTGGAGAGGGTCACCGGGAGCCGGCAGCACGCAGATCACCGGCGTGCCCTCGTCGATCAGCGCGATCGGCCCGTGCTTGAGCTCGCCGGCCGCGAACCCCTCGGCGTGCATGTAGGCGAGCTCCTTGAGCTTCAGAGCGCCTTCGAGAGCCACCGGATATCCGACGTGCCGCCCGATGAAGAGCACCTGCCGCGCGGTCGCGAGGTCATAGGCCAGTTCCCGGATCTCATCGGTACGCGTCAGCAGAGCACGCAGCTGGTCCGGAACCGCGCGGAGAGCCGCCGTCACATCAGCGTGCGAAAAACCGCGCGCAGCACCCAATCGCAGACCCACCTGGTAACACGCGACGAGCTGGGTGAGGAACGCCTTCGTCGAGGCGACAGCGATCTCCGGCCCGCCGTGCGTGTAGAGCACCGCATCCGACTCACGCGGGATCGTCGAGCCGTTGGTGTTGCAGATCGCCAGCACCCGCGCGCCCTGCGCCTTGGCGTGCCGCAGCGCCATGAGCGTGTCCATGGTTTCGCCGGACTGACTGATAGCGATCACCAGAGTCGAGGCGTCCAGGATCGGGTCCTTGTACCGGAACTCGCTGGCGAGCTCGACGTCGCACGGAATGCGCGCCCACTGCTCGATGGCATATCCGGCGATCATCCCGGCGTGATAGGCCGTGCCGCAGGCGATGATCACGACCTTCCGCACCTCGTCGAGAGAAAGATCGGGAAAGCGGGACAGCAGCGTGTCGGCGACCGCCTGCGGCTGCTCGGCGATCTCCTTGAGCATGTAGAAGTCGTAGCCACCCTTGGTCGCGGCCGCGACGTCCCAGTCGACGACGAACGCGGTTCCGGTCGCCGGCGAGCCGTCGAACCCGGTGATCTCCACCGACTCCGGGGTGATCAGCACGACCTGGTCCTGGCCCAGCTCGATCGCCTCCCGGGTGTGTTCCATGAACGCCGAGACGTCGCTGGCCAGGAAGTTCTCCCCCTTGCCCCGGCCGACCACGAGCGGCGAGTTCCGCCGGGCGGCGACCACCGCGTCCGGGACGTCGGGCGAGACCGCGAGCAGCGTGAACGCGCCTTCGAGCCGGCGCGCCACGAGACGCATGGCCTCAGCGAGCAGAGCGGGCCCCTCCAGAGATCCGCGCAGCGCGCGCATCTCGGCGGCCATCAGGTGAGCGGCCACCTCGGTGTCGGTGTCGCTGCGGAACTCCACGCCGTCCGCCTCCAGCGACGCGCGCAGGGCGGCGAAGTTCTCGATGATCCCATTGTGGATCACCGCGACCCGGCCGTCGGCCGAGACGTGCGGGTGGGCGTTCCGATCGGTCGGTCCGCCGTGCGTTGCCCAGCGGGTGTGACCGATTCCGGTCATCCCGATGTCGAACCCGGTGTCGATCCGCTCGGCGAGCGCCTTCTCCAGGTTGATCAGCTTCCCGGCCGCTTTCTCCACGGCCAGGCCGGAGATGGCGTCGACGATGGCGACGCCCGCCGAGTCGTATCCGCGGTACTCCAGGCGCCGCAGTCCGTCCATCACGATGTCAAGGGCCGGTCGTCCGCCGGCGTATCCCACGATTCCGCACATGCCAGCAAAGGTAGAAACGCTGGGGGCTGGATTCGCTGTGCGAAATCCGTGGATCAGCCCAGAATAATTCAGCCCATAAGGATCTAAAACCCTCGTCAGGAGGGTCCGTCTCCGGTGGGCAGGCGCGACCCCATCAGCGCGTTCAGGCCGCCCGTCCGCCGCAGCTTCTGCCATCCGAGGCGGATGCCGCCGACCGCCGCGAGCACCGACTGGATCAGCACGAGGTACATCAGCTGCCGGTAGACGAACTGCTGCAACGGCAGCCGCCAGAGCGGTTTCAGCGACTCGTGGTCGAGGCGGAACGCGTACACGGTGCTGATCAGCTGGACGCCGAGCATGCTGAGCCAGGCGATCACCGTGGTCACCGGGTCCAGGAAGATCAGGCCGTAGACCAGGAACACGTCGATCAGCGGGGAGAGCAGCGGCAGCAGCGTCTGGAACACGGCCAGGTTGAGCAGGCCGCGGCGGCCGAACTTGCCACCGGCGCCCTTCTCGAACAGCGCCCGGCGGTGCTTCCACATCGCCTGCATGGTGCCGTAGCTCCACCGGTACCGCTGGCGCCAGAGCTGCGACATGGTTGACGGCGCCTCGGTCCAGGCCCGGGCCCGCTCCTCGTAGACGACCCGCCAGCCGGCCCGGATGATGGCGATGGTGAGGTCGGTGTCCTCCGCCAGGGTGTCGTCGGACAGGCCGTTGACCTGCTGCAACGCCTCGCGGCGGAAAGCGCCGATGGCACCCGGGACGGTCGCCATGCAGCGCATCACGTCGTACGCGCGGCGGTCGATGCTGAAGCCGACGACGTACTCGATGTGCTGCCAGATCGCGATCATGGTGTTCCGGTTGGCGACCTTCGCGTTGCCGGCCACCGCGCCGATCTCCGCGCTGGCGAACGGCTGCACGAGAAGGCGTACGGTGTCCGGCTCGAAGACCGTGTCGCCGTCCATCATCACGACCACTTCGGTGCTCGCGTGGGCGATGCCGTTGTTGAGTGCCGTCGACTTGCCGCCGTTCGGCTGGCGGACCACTGTGACGTTCTCGTACCCGAGCGCCTCGGCGATCTCGGCGGTGCCGTCGTCCGACCCGTCGTCGATGACGACGACCCGGATCGGATGGGTGCTCGCCACCAGCGACCGCAGGGTGTCGGCGATGCATTCCTTCTCGTTGTACGCCGGAACGATCACGGTGACCGGCTCGGTGTACGGCTGCCCCCAGACCGCGTCCCCACCCCGATATCGCCGGGCGTGCCGCCGCCCGAGGACCAGCATCAGCACCAGGCGCAGCACGGTGATCACACCGAGGACCAGCAGCAGCATGGAGAACCAGACGGTCGCGTTGGTGGCGACCTGCACGGCGCTGACGATGCCGAGACCGAGCACCCACTCCTCGGTGGTGGCCGCCGGGTTCACGGTGTTCATCCCGGTCAGCGCGGAGACCGTGGTGAACGTGTACCCGGCGTCCTTCAGCGTGGGGATGACCGTCCGCAAGGCCGCCGCGGTCTTGGATCGGTTGCCGCCGCCGTCGTGGAAGAGCAGGACCGCGCCGGCGCCGTCGTCCGGGGTCACCGCCTCGACGATGTCGTCGTTCGTGACCTCCTCTTCCCAGTCACGGCTGTCCAGGTCGTTGACGACGGTGAGATAGCCGCGCTCGCCCATCTCCTCCATCACGGCCCAGTTCGTGTTGTCCAGCGCCGCCACCGTCGACGAGTACGGCGGCCGGAAGATCACGCTGGTCACCCCGGCCGCGCCGGCCAGGGCGTACTGGGTCTCCTGCATTTCCACCGAGCGACGCCAGTCGTTCTTCGTCGACATGTCCGGGTGGGTGAAGGTGTGGATGCCGATCTCGTGGCCGCCGTCCAGGACCTCCTTCGTCAGGCCCGGATACTTGCTGATCTCCGCGCCGATCATGAAGAACGTCCCGGGGACGTCGTACTCGGCCAGGACGTCGAGGATCTCCGGGGTGTACTCCGGGCTCGGGCCGTCGTCGAAGGTCAGCACGATCTGGTAATCGCCGGCGTCCACGGTCGTCGTGGTCTCGCCGTCGGTCTGGATGATCGGGCCGCCGGTCAGCGCCTCGTCCGGGACCTGGTCGGTTTCCGAGGTGGACTCGACAGCGCCGTCCTGGGCGAACTCGCCCTGCACGATGCCGTTCACCAGCAGCAGGCTGGCGAAGAGGACGAGCACTACGGTGAGGACGATCCAGCGCGGGCGGGGCACCGGGATTCGCCGCCGGGCAGGCGCTGGACGCGTCTCGACGGACACCGACATCCCCCTTGCCGTAGACCTGGCTCAAAGCCCATATCGGCCGCAAACGGGATTCGCTGAGCACCGGAATTCGGCACGGGGAGTGCGGGATAGTGCCAAGGTGCAGCACAAACGTCTCGCCGGACTGACAGCCTCTGTCCTGTTGCTCACCAGCGGCTGTTCCGGGGATGAGGACGCGGCCGACACGACGGCAAGCACCTCACCCACCGTCGCGGCGAGCACGTCGGCCACCACCGAGACGCCGGACGTCGCGCCGTACATCGACATCGTGAGCGGCACGGTGGACGTCGACGAGGTGAACGAGCAGACCGGGCAGAAGGACTTCACGATCGCATTCGTGCTGGCCGACAGCGCCGGCTCGTGCACCGCGACCTGGGGCGGCACCAAGGCCATCAACGACAGCACCGTCCAGGCCGCGATCGCGAAGATCACGGCGCTGGACGGCGACACTGTCGTCTCCACCGGCGGGGCCACCGGCACCTATCTGGAGAGCGTCTGCGCGGCGGACGAGCTGGCCACCGCGTACGCGTCAGCGCTGGACGCGGCCGGCAGCAACGCCCTCGACGTGGACATCGAACAGACGATCACCGCAGCGACGGTGACCCAGGCGCTCAGCACGCTCCAGGCGGATCGCGGCACTGCGATCACGCTGACCGTCCCGGTCGGCGGGACCGTGCTCGGGCTGACCGACACCAGCACCGCCCTGTTGCAGAGCGCGAAGGACGCCGGTCTGGACGTCACGGTCAACGCCATGACGATGAACTTCACCGAGGAGGACGACTGGGGCACGTCGATGACCACGGCCACCGAGGCGGTGGTCGCGGACGTCAAGTCGGTCTGGACGGACCTCAGCGACACCGAGGCGTACGCGATGCTCGGCGTCACGCCGATGATCGGGGTCAATGACACCGGGCCGATCACGGAGACTTCGGACGCCCAGACGTTGCTCGACTACGCCGAGGAGAAGGGGCTGGGTTTCGTCCGGTTCTGGTCGGTCAACCGCGACAACGGGGATTGCGCGACCGGCGAGGTGGAGGCGGCGTGCAGCGGAATCACGCAGGACGCCTACGCATTCACCAAACTGTTCGTAGATTTCAGTAAATAACGGATAAATCAGGAAGAGCTGGAAGAGGCCGACGCTGACGCCGACGCCGTGGCGGACGTGGACACCGACGCCTTCGTCGACAATCCGGAATCCGCGGCCTGCACCACGCTCGCGCCGACCACCCCGATGTAGATCGCCGCGAACAACGCCACGAAAAATCCGAGAACCGCGAGCAGCCTCTTACGGCGCCCCGTGGAATCGACGAATACCTGAACTCCTGCCGCCTCTTCCACGGGCGCGACCGCACTACGTATTACTTTTTGCATGAGAAACACATTAGGAATTCAACCTACGAGTTTCCTATGCGCGCTCACAATTAACTCTGTGTAAAAACTGACAATTAGCAAGAATGCAATTACGGAAGGTCACCGCGGATCACGCGGGCCAGGTACGACTCACTGCGCAGCTCGTGAGCTTGGTACTTGTACCGTAGCTTGTGCGCGAAAGCGCCCTCGATCACCGTCTGGTACTCATCCGGGTCGTACGCGTCGAGCATCACGCTCTGCAACGCATGGGGCGGTTTCGAATTGAGCCGCAGCCCGGCTTCCCAATCGGCGCGGAAATGGTCGTCGAGGTGATAAAGCATCTCGAAGACATGATGCATGAGGAAATAGTCGATAAGTTCGCCGCGCTTTTCCCACCACAGGAAACAGGCGGCCCGCCACAGGTGCACGGCATAACTGCCGGGCTGGGCGGCGAGGAACCAACTGGAGATGTACGGCCCGGTGTAGTTGAACGCGAACAGACTGCTCTGCTCCAGCGCCCGGGTGATGTGCGGGCGCAGCGGCTCGGAGACCAGGCAGGTCCCGTCCACCCAGATCCCGCCGAACTTCTCCAGCAGCAGCAGCCGCAGCAGATCGGAGAAGTGCGTCCGGTTGCCGTCCAGCGCGTCCAGCAGATCAGCCGGCACGTCCACGTACGCGGCGATGTTGGCGTCGGTCAGCTCGTGCACCCGGCTGGCCGGGTTGTTCGCCCGCAGCGCGTCGAGGCAGGCCCGGACCACCGGCGGCGCCGACTCGAAGCCCTGCGCCCAGTACACGAAGATCGGCTGGTCGAACGAGCTGACCACCGGCCGGGCCAGCCGCTGCTCGGCCTGGGTACGGATCTGGCCGAGGTTCTCCGCGATGAAGACGCCCAGCTCACGGCGTGCGCCGTAGGACTTCACGTCGAGGTCGAGCACGGCCGGCCCGTCGAACGGCAGCTTCGTGTCGTGCGCCAGCGCCGCCCGGGTGGTGCGCTTGCTGTCCTCGCGGCGCTTCAGCTTGTCGTACGCGAACGCCAGCGCGTACCCCCGCTCGTACGCCTCGGGCTGCTTCGTGACAGCGGTACGCAGCAGTTTCTCGGCGGCCGCCCACTTGTGGTCGGCGAGCGCGAGCCGCCCGAGCTCGTACGCGGCGGAGCCGTCCGGGTCGCCGGCCTTGACCACCTTGCGCAGCGCCTTGAGCGCGGCCTCCTGGTCGTCGGCGGCCAGCGCGATCCGCGCGGTCGTCAGCTTGTCGCCGCTGACCTGCTTGCGCAGGAAGGCAGCCTCGTCGGTGACGCCGGCCCGGGCCAGCCGGACCGCTTCCGCGGCGATCTCGGCGGACGCGGCCTCCAGCGAGACCTGCAGGGTGCGGCGGGACGGCGACGAGTCCGGCTCACCGGTCCACTCGAAGACGTGGAAGTCGGTGGCCGGGGTCGAGCCGTCGAAGTGGTCCACCGCCACCGGCGTCTCGGTGAGCGAGTAGTCGTACCAGTAGACGACGCCGTTGCCGGCGGACATGCCGCTGTGCAGCCGGATCCAGGCGGCTTTCGCCTCCGCCGGGATCGTGAAGGTGACGCTGATCCGGTGGTGGCCGAACTCGTTGCGGGCCGGAGCGGACTGGGCGAGAGTCCACTTCACCGCCTCGTCGACGATGCAGCCGGGAACCAGCCGCAGCGCCGCCGCGTTCAGCGTGCCGGTGAGCGGTTCCGGCAGGAAGACCGAGATGCTCGCCGTGTAGGTGCCGCCGGGGCGCAGGCCGAGCCGGAACTCGCCGGCCGCGTTGCGCCCGCCCGGCGCGATGTGTGTGTCGTTGTTGGCGCCGACGCCCTCGACCCGGGCGCCGCGCACCCCGGCCAGGCCCGGCACCTCGGCGAACTCGCATGAGTTGTGGGAGTGCACATAAACGCCGCCGGCCTCGAACGGCCGGTCCGGCGCGCCCCGGAACCCGGGGTCGGGCACCAGGTTGACGACGGACGGCGCGACGACCGGCGGTGGGGGCGGGGTGGGACGCAGCCGGCGGCGAGCCGCGGCCCGCACCCGGCCGAGGCTGCTTCTGAGCGTATTAGCGGTCGCCGTCATCGATGTCCCTTTCGCCCGGCCGTGACGGGCCAGTCTAGCCAGTGTGCCCACGCAGCGTGACGGCGAATCCGAACGGGTCTCATCACAGGGGAAGCACCACCGCGGACGGCCGATCACCGAAGCAGGTGACCGTCATCCGGTACCGCGCCCGCTCGCTCTTGAACACCACCGCGGTGGTCAGGGCGGGCCCGGAATCGACGCTGTCCACGGCGAATCCCTCGTTCGGCTCCCAGTCGAGCAACTCGGCGCCGTCCTCGACGCATCGCGCGAGCACCGTGCCGCCCGGCGACTCCAACCGGGTGCCGTCGGGCGCGGGCTCCTCGATGGGCGCCGGCTCGCTCTCGCTCGGGCTCGGCGACGGCGAGATCACCTCGCCGGAGGGCGCCGGCGCGGGCACCGACGGAAGCGTTCCGGACGCCGCCGGGCCCACCGAGCCGACCGACGCGGGCACCCTGCCGGGCACGATCACGGGCGCGGCGGGCCTGGTGACGCCGCGTCCACCGGGCGATGCGGAGGTCACGCTCGGTGACGCCGATGGGGGGACAACCGCGCCAGGCGCGGCTTCCGGTTCGCCTTCGGCTTCCGGCCAGAGGAAAGCCAGGGCGATGAGCACGGCCGCGACCCCGCCGCCGGCCAGGACTTTCTTGCGCTTCCACCACTGGGGTACGGAAGAAAGCCCACCCGCATCGACACCAGCACTGCCGCTCGCAGCCGGGGCGCCCGTGGAGGACGGACGGGTCACCGGGACCGTGGCCTCCCGCAGCATCGTCGCGCCGTCGAAAGCCGCACCCGATCCTGGTACGACCGGCACGCCGGGAACCTGGGGAGCCGCCTGCTCCTCGCGTACCCCCGGGATGTTGATCTTTGAAGCGGTCGCGGCCTCGGCCGCGTCGCCCAGCAGGGCGGAGACCTCGGCCGCGTCCGGACGATCGGCGGGATTCTTCGCGAGGCAGCGGTCGACCAGGTCGGCGATCGCGTCCGGGACGCCGGGCACCGGCGGCAGCGGGTCCGGCTCCAGATAGACGTGCGCGCTGAGCATCTGCGTGGTGGTCTCCACGCTCCACGGCGCGATGCCGGCGAGCAGGCGGTAAAGCAGTACACCGAGCGCGTACATGTCCGAGGCCGGCTCGATCGCGCCGCCGGTGAGACGTTCCGGCGCGAGGTACGCGGGCGTGCCGAGCAGCGCGTCCTCGGGCGAGGCGGGACCGACGACCGCGGCGATGCCGAAGTCCACCACCTTCGCGCCGGACGGGGTGACCATGACGTTCGCGAGCTTGATGTCGCGGTGAACGAGCCCGTCGGCGTGCGCCACCGCGAGCGCCGCAGCGATCTCCCCGCAGATCCGGAAAACCGTCCGCGGCGGAATCGGACCGCGCGCCACCCGCTGTTGCAGCGTCGGCCCGTTGATCAATTCCATGACCACGTACGGAACCGGCTGACCGTTCTCGTCGGATTCCCCGAAATCGTAGATCTGCGCGATGTTCGGATGCGAGAGGGTGGCCGCCGCCCGCGCCTCGTGCAGGATCCGGGCCCGGAACCGATCGTCGTCCGCATATCGCCCGGCCAGCACCTTCACCGCCACCGGGCGGTTGAGCACCTCGTCGAGAGCGCGCCAGACCACGGCCATCCCGCCCCGGCCGAGTTCGTTCAACAGCCGGTACCGGTCGCCGAGTTTCCGATCCTCCTCCACCCGACGCAGTGTGCCGAAAGGCCGGGGAAATAGCACATCCGAGAATCCTCGAACGCTATTCACATTCGAGTTTGTACGACTTACCGGCTCTTTCCACCCGGCGGCTATCGCCCGTTAGGGTGACGGCTCCTGCATCCACCACTCAGTGAATTGGCGTGCCTGCCCGGTGTGGTCCAAGCGCAGCACCCAGAGGTTGCGGAAGACGCGGTCGGGATAGGTCGTCGTCGCCTCGATGATCGCGAGTTCCTCGGTGATGATCAGCGGGTGCCAGGCGAACGTGGTCGTGCCCGGATCGTCCTGGCGCTCCAGCCAGCCGGCGACGATCGCCTCCCGGCCGATCCACGGTTTCGCGTACGGCTCGGTGAAGTACGCGGCGTCGTCGGCGAAGAGATCGCGGATGTCGTCCGGCGCGTTCGACTCCCACGCCTTGCGGTAGTTGTCCACCCAGGCCGTCACCGCGTCCAGGTTCGTCATTCCCGCTCCCCTCGCCCCCGATGCCTTTCATCCTGCCGTTTCATCTGACCGTAGAGTCGCCGCATGAACAACAGCTGGCGCCACTTGCCGCCGCCGGCGCGGCCGATCGCGGCGGCCACCGCCGAGGCCGTCACGGCGATTCGCGAGGGCGACGAGCCCAGCGGTGACCTCGGTGCGCAGGATTCGGCGCAGACCGGGCTGATCCTCGGGACGGTTGTCCGCCTGCTGCTGGAGGACGGCAATCCGGACGGGCTCACCGCCGACGATGTGCGTACCGCGCTCGCCGGCTGCGTGCGCTCCTGGCCGGCCGCCGACCCGCAGATGGTGCTCTGGCTGCTGGCCGGTGCCCTCGGCGTGCTCGAAGAGGACGGTTCACCCGCCCCGAAACCGGACGTGCTGGCCCGGCACGCGGTCGCGCTGATCAACCACCTGCTCGCCGGCCGCCCGGTGGAGCCCTGGCTGACCGCCGCTCTCACCGAGATCCAGCGGGCCCAGCTCCACGATTAAAAACTTTGCAGTTTCTGCAAAGTTTTCTGTAACCTCCTCGGGTGCTTCGTGAGGCCAAACGCCGGCAGACCCGGCTCGACCTGATCATCGCCGCATTGCGCCTGGTGGACGCGAGCGGCGCCGATCGGGTGACCGTCGACGAGATCGCCGCCGCTGCCGGTGTCTCGCAGCGGACGTTCTTCAACTACTTCGCCACCAAGGAGGACGCCCTCGTCGGCGACCCCCTGGAGGGCTGCACCGACCTGCGCGCCCAGCTGCTCGCCGCACGTGCGGACCAGTCGCTGCTGGACGCCCTGCTCGACGCCCTCGCCCCGGTGTTCCAGCAGATCGACGACGACCGCGACCTGTGGCTGCTGCGGATGCGGGTGATCCAGCACAACCCGCAGCTGCTGCCGTTGCTGATCGCCGCGGCCGCCACCGCCGAGCAGCAGTTCGCCGAGGCCGTCGCCGAACGCGGCTCGCTGCCTCCGAACCACCCGTTCCCGGCCGTGGTGGCCGCCGCCACGAACGGCGCCGTGCGGGTGGCACTGATCCGCTGGGCCGCCGGCGACGACCCCCGCCCTCTCGAACACCACGTACGCGAAGCCTTCGGCATGCTCGCCGCAGGCCTGGTCCTACCCCCCATACCGAGGAACGCATGACAGTCGCCACCCCCGCACGGATGTCTCACCGAGAGGTCGTGCAAGCCCTGTCCGGGCTGATGCTCGGCATGTTCGTGAGCATCCTGGCCTCCACCGTCGTCGCCAACGCCCTGCCCCGGATCATCGCCGACCTCGGTGGCAGCCAGTCCGTCTACACCTGGATCGTCACCACCGAGCTGCTCGCCATGACGGCCACCGTCCCGCTCTGGGGCAAGATGGCCGACCTCTACAGCAAGAAGCTGCTGATCCAGCTCTCCCTCGGCCTGTTCGTGGCCGGTTCGCTGATCGCCGGCCTCACCCCGAACGTCGAGGTCCTGCTCGTCAGCCGGGCCGTCCAGGGCGTCGGCGCGGGCGGCATGACGGCCCTCGCGATGATCGTGATGGCCGCGATGATCCCGCCCCGCGAGCTGGGCCGGTACTCCGGCATGTTCGGCGCGGTCTTCGGCGTCGGCACCATCGCCGGCCCACTGATCGGCGGCGTCCTGGTCGACACGTCCTGGCTGGGCTGGCGCTGGTGCTTCCTGATCGGCGTGCCGTTCAGCCTGATCGCCATCGCGCTGCTGCAGAAGACGCTGCACCTGCCGGTGGTCCGTCGCGAGGTCAGCATCGACTGGCTCGGCGCGCTGCTCATCACGTCCGGCGTCAGCACCCTGCTGATCTGGTCGACGCTGGCCGGCGACAAGTTCGACTGGGCGTCCTGGCAGACCGCGGCGATGGTCGCCGCCGGGCTCGCGCTCCTGGCGCTCGCCGTCCTGGTCGAGTCCCGGGCCAAGGAGCCGATCATCCCGCTCCGGATCTTCCGGCACCGCACGGTGACCCTCGCGATCGTCGCGAGCGTGCTGGTCGGCGTCGCCATGTTCGGCGGCACCGTCTTCCTCTCCCAGTACTTCCAGATCTCGCTCGGCAAGTCGCCGACCGTCGCCGGCCTGATGGGCCTCCCGATGATCTTCGGCCTGCTGATCTCGTCGACCGTGGCCGGCGCGCTGATCACCAAGTACGGCCGGTGGAAGGGATTCCTGGTGGCCGGCGCGATCATCATGACCGCCGGCATGCTGCTGCTCAGCACGATCGGCGCGCACACCAGCGTGCCGGTGATCTCGGTGTTCATGGCCGTGCTCGGCGTCGGCGTCGGCATGCTCATGCAGAACCTGATCCTCGCCGCGCAGAACGAGGTTCCCGCCGCCGAGCTCGGCGCCACCACGTCGGCGCTGACCTTCTTCCGCAGCATGGGCGGCTCGATCGGCGTAAGCGCGCTCGGCGCGGTGCTGACCCACAAGGTCACCGCGTTGTTCGCGGAGAAGTTCGGCGCTGCCGCCGGAGGTGGAACCGCACAGGTGCCGGACATCTCCACGCTGCCGCCGGAGGTGCTGAGCGTGGTCCAGGAGATTTACGGCACGGCGACGGCCGAGCTGTTCATGGTGGGTGCCCCGGTCGCGTTCCTCGCGGTGATCGCGGTCATCTTCATCAAGGAGAAGCCGCTGTCCACGCTCTCCGGTGAGGAACGACGCGCGCAAGAAGAGGAGTCCGCTGCCGCGGCGGTCTGACCAGAATCGGTCGGCCGCCGCCCCCATGGGATGAATGAACCTGTCCCTGGGAGGCCACCGTGTCCGCTCCGCGGGCGCGGTGGCCTGCTGCCGTTTCGGCGCTCGTCCTAAGGACGGGCGCGCCTCTTCAGGAGGGCGTGCCTCGTCAGGAGGGGCGCAGGCCGACCTGGGTGCGCGGGGTGGGCGGCTCGGCACAGCCCAGGAGCCCGACCAGCCCGGAGACCCAGAGCTGCCGGTACACCGTGGCGCTCGGGTGGCTCACCACGAGCTTGATGCCGCTGGCGGCCGCCGTATGGAAACAGGCCACCAGAATGCCGATCCCGATACTGTCGATCAGCATCACCCGTTGAAGATCAAGATTGATCTTGCTGGGAGTCATGCCTGTCAGCACGTCATTGACCGCGTCGCGCATCACATGCGCGTTGTCCAGATCGATCTCACCGCTGGGTGCGATCTCGACAGTCCCGTCGGCCAGCTGGCGGGTCGTGATCGGCAGATACACAGCTGCCCTCTTCCTGGCATCCAGCCGGAGCTGACGCCGACTTCCGCGGGACTTCGGTGCGCCGACCACGGAACTGGTCGTACGCATACAGGCGTTCGCTGGGTGGCACCGACCGGAACCCGCGTTCCTACAACAATCCGCTGGTCTGCAAGTTACGCCACGTAGGCGCGGAACGCCAGAGTAGTTCATATGGCCGGAATGTGCGGTATCGGTCACTGCGTGGCGGCCACGTTGACTGTCGACAGAGTAGAACCGAATACTCACCGTATGCGATGGAGCACCGGACGGCATGGTTGATGGCCCGGCCCGCACCCCTTCGGTGCCGGGAACCGTCTACTTCGACAGCGTCGATGTGGTCCGCGCCCGGGAGATCCTGAATCGTTTTTACCCCCCGATGTCGATCGGCATCCCGGACGGCGGCGAGCTCAAACTGGGCGTGGAAATGATCCAACTCGGACCGCTGACCGTCGGGCACCTGACTTTTGAAGGTTCCGCCACACTTGTTTCCCCGCAGACCGAGGCCTATCACGTGACGCTGCCCACGGCAGGGCTGGTCAGGGCCCGGCGCGACGGCCGCGAGATCACCGCCACACCCGCCACGGCGCTCGCCTTCCGGCCCGGCGACCGGATGCACACGCGGCACGAACCGCACTCCGCCGAGATCGACGTCCGGATCGAACAATGGGCTCTGGAGAGTGAACTGGCCGGGCTCCTGGGTCACCCGGTCGAAGGACCGATCGACCTGGCCCCGACGTTCGACCTGACCGGCGGGCCGGCGTACAGCTGGAGCCGGCTGGTCCGGTTGCTGCACGACGAGCTGGAGCACGAGACCAGCCTGATCCACCAGCCGCTCATCGCCGAACAGCTGTGCAGCAGCGTGCTCAGCGGCCTGCTGCTCAGCGTCCCCCACCGGTACCACCAGGAACTCGTCTCACCGGCCGGCAGCGGCCCTCCGCGCGCCGTTCAGCGCGCGGTGGAGGCCATCCACGAGGAGCCGGAGCGCGCCTTCACGGTCCGGGACCTCGCCAGGATCGCCGGGGTGAGCGTGCGCTCGCTCCAGGAGGGTTTCCGCAGGCACGTCGGCTGCGCGCCGATGACGTACCTCCAGCAACTGCGCCTGAACCGGGTGCGCGAGACGCTGCTCGAAGGTGACCCCGCGCGGGTCACGGTGGCGGCCGTGGCACATCGCTGGGGATTCGCCCACCTGGGCAGGTTCGCGTCGGCGTACCGGGAGCGGTTCGGTGAATCGCCGTCCGAGACGCTGCGTCAGCCCGGCTGAGAGCTCGTTACTCCCCCGGGTCCCCACATCTGCGGGGCTGCGGCACCCCGTTCACCCGAGCCGGGTCCGGGACGATGCCGAAAATGTGTCCGCGCGACGGGGTCCAATCCCGCCAGGGCCCCAGCCTGGGCGGCACCGCCGCCATCTCGCCGTCGTTCGCGCCGCGCTGATCCCGCAGGAACGCGGCCACCCGTTCGGCGGAGGATTCCGCGCTGCGAGCCAGGCTCAGCAGCTGGTTCTGATCCACTTCGTCGTTCGCCGCTCGCTGCAAGAGCGCGACGATGCCGGCCAAGGCCTGCGCCGCGTCTGATGCGTCCCGCTCGGCGTCCCATCGGCCGGTCACGGCCGTACTCCCCCGGCGGTCATGCCGTACCGCTTCTCAGCCTTGGTTGCGAGTCGCCCTGCCCTGGTTCCCAGTCCGTCATGCAATGCGTTCCCCTCACCCCCGCACGCCTCCGGGGCGCCGCCCACAGCCTTGTTCGGCCGTGACCGGACCTCCGACCCGGATAAGCGTGACAGCCGAAAATGTATTCGGCTCACTACTAAGCGTCCATCCGTAACGCGCAGGTTCTGTCCAGTTAGCGCTCAGTTCGGGCATTCGGCCCGCGCGGGACGGCTACCCCGGGTAAACGATCTAAAAACGGGTAACCCGTACGAGATACGCACTCACTTTCGGAAATCACGGAAATCACGGTGGGGGTAACAATGCATGAGACCGGCAATCCGGACCATCCCGGAGAACCGTTGATCCGAACCGGCGCGGAACAGCCGTGGGATCCGGAGGATCTGGCCGTCGCGCAGGGCAGGTATCCAACGCCCGAGAACGTCGCCCGTGCCAAGGCGGAGCTGGAGCGGGACGGCGCGGCAGCGATCGAGCGCACCGTCCCGTAACTCATCCGAGTTTGACGGTCACCCCGTCGCGCAAGGCCGTCTCGGCGGCCACGAGCACCGCTGTCACATCGGCGCCGAAGCGGACGTCGCACGCCGGCGACGCGCCGCCGGCGGCTGCCGCGAGCAGCTGGTCGACGGCGCGGCCGAGCGCCTCGTCCGGGCTCCACCGCGCCCTCGGCACCGTCAGAAGACCGGCCTCACCGGCGAAGACGGCCTCCTCGCGAGCCGAGGCCTCGGGCGCGTCGACGGCCAGCGTGAGCCGGCTGATCGCACCGCCGGCGTGCCGCAGCACCAGGTGGGTGATGTCGCGCGGCCCGGCCATCGCGGCCACCTCGGTGACCGGGCCGAGCACCGGCACCACCAGGGCGAGGGCGTGCGGGCCGACGTCCCAGAGGCCGCCGCGCTCGCGCCGCCACGGCGAGGCGCCGAACGGATTGTCCGGCGTGAAGATCGAGCCGAGGTGGTCGACGCGCGCCTCGGTCCAGCCACCCGTCGCCGCCGCCTCGGTCACGAAGGCGTCTAGCTCGGGCGTGAACCGGCGGGTGAAGAAGACCACCGAGGCCAGCTTGCGGGCCGCGACGGCCGCCGCGACCGCTTCGGCGTCCTCGGTACGCAGGGCCACCGGCTTGTCCAGCACCAGATGCCGTCCGGCCTCGGCGGCACGCAGGGCGAGCGGCGCCTGGACGTCCGGCGGCAGCGCGATCGCCACGGCGTCCACGTCGGCGATCAGCGAATCAATGTCGGAATACGCGCGGGTTCCGAATTTGTCGGCGAGCTCCCCGGCCTTGCCCGAATCCCGGCCCCAGACTCCGGTGAATTCCACTTCTGGGTGAGCCGCCAGAGCCGGCGCGTGAGCCAGATGCGCCCACGGACCCGTACCGAACAAACCGAATCGCACCGGACGTCACCCCTGTTCATTCTTGTGATCTCCGGAGCCGGAAGTTACCAGCCCTCCGGCACATCAGTAACCTGGCCGGGTGAACGGTCCCCTGTCGGTCGCGACGATTGTCGCCGCCCTGATCCTCGCGGCCTGGTACCTCCTGCGCACGGCGCTCGACCGCGCGCCCAGCCGGTTCGACCTGCTGGCCTCCGTGGCGCTCAGCGCCCTGGTCACGGTACTCGTCGTGGTCGCCGTGATCGGCCTCTTCGGCTCCAGCCGGCCGCACGACACCGCGACCTTCGTGGGTTACCTGTTCACGACCATCGCGTTCGCGCCGACCGCGATCGTGCTGGCCCGGATGGAGCCGACCCGCTGGGGCAGCCTCATCCTCGGTGTCGGCGCTCTCGTCCTACCCGTTCTCGTGCTGCGGTTGCAGCAGATCGCGTCGGTGCCCCTTGCCTGAGGAAAACTCAACCACCACCCGGCCTCGCGACGCCGCGCTGAACAGCGGGCTCGGCCGGGTCCTACTGCTGGTCTACGGCATCTTCGCGCTGTCGGCGAGCGCCCGGGCCCTGGTCCAGATCAGCACCCACTTCTCCGAGGCGCCGCTGGCGTACCTGCTCTCCGCGGTGGCCGGCCTGGTCTACATCGCCGCCACCGCCGGCCTGGCCCGCGGCGGTGTCCGGGGCCGGATGATCGCCCTGGTCAGCTGCAGCATCGAGCTGGTCGGCGTGCTCGTCGTCGGCACGCTCAGCGTCGTCGACGCGGTCGCGTTCCCGGACGACACCGTCTGGTCCCACTTCGGCAGCGGGTACGGGTACGTGCCGCTGGTGCTGCCGTTCGTGGGCCTCTGGTGGATCTGGAACCACCGCCCGGCCTAGTTCTTGCCCTCGACCACGTGCGGGATGAAGTTGCAGATGTTCGTGGTGACCAGGCCGGCGGTGCCCACGCCCTCACGGATGCCCATGCCGGCCGGCTCGCCGTCGATCAGCCAGGAGCCGATCACCGGGTGCACGGTGCCCTCCAGCGACTCGAACGACGGCAGCTCGCGGAGTTCCTGGACGATGTAACGGCCGTCCGCCCCGTACTCCGAGGGGTTGCCGACGATCGTTTCGCCGTCGCGGACCAGGGTCACCGAGCCGCCTTCACGACCCCAGACGGGTTTTTTCGCGTACGAAGTGAGTTTTGAGGCCGCGGAGGATTCGGCGAAGTAAGCGGGCAGCAGGTATTTGCCCCGCTCCGGGTCGTCGCCGAAGAGCATCCACAGCACCGGCAGCAGCGCTTTGTTGCCGAGCAGCGCGGCCTTGTACGGCGGCTCGATCCAGACCGTGCCGCGTTTCTCCGGGTCGGCCATGTTCCGGAAGAAGGCCTTGCCGCCCTCCTCGTGCCAGAACCACTCCCACGGGTACAGCATGAAGATCACGTCGATCGGCTCGGCCTCGTGCTCCTTGCCGGGCGACGGGACGAACAGCACCCGGTCGCCGGCCACGTCCCAGCCGATCTGGCTCATCGCGATCAGCTCGACCGGGTAACCGGCCTCCTCGGCCGTCGCCATCAGGTACGCGACGTTCATCCGGTCTTCCCCGGACGTCTCGCTCGTCTCGTACGCAAAAAAGATCTTGGGTTTCTCGGGCAGCCAGGTCCGTGCCTCGCGCAACTTGCCGATGTTGCGCCGCCAGGCGCCGGGGTCGCCCGGCTCACCGGGGACGGCGTCCCAGCCGACCAGTCGTTCGTGGATCGAGTTCCACTGCCGCCACGGGTGATCGGTGAGGCCGGTCTGATCCATCCAGTGCCACTGGATGACCGCGGCCTCGACCAGCGAGGTCGGCGTCTGCGCGTTGAACTCCAGCAGGCGCGGGACACTGCCGGCGCCGTTGTACCAGAAGTCGAAGCGGCCGTAGACGCTCGGCGACCAGTCCGGAGTCTGCATCGGCAACCGCATGTCCGGATCTTTGTCGTAGTGCGTCCACGTCTCCGGGTCGCCGTCGTACCAGGTCCGGATGATCTGCTCATGCGTGTACTCGGGCACGCCGATCCTGGCGAGGTAACAGGTCTCGGCCGAGCAGATGGACTCGAAGTAACCACGCTTGCGGCCCTCGACGGTCCGCCTCGGGCACTGCTTGACCATCCACTCGCCGGCCTCGATGCACATCTCGTACAGCGTGGCGGTCGCCGTCTCCAGCTCCTCGATCTCCGCCGCGGTGAAGTCGTAGTACGGCCCCTCCTGCCAGTACGACTGCATCGAGCCGTCCGGCAGTTCGGTGTCGTTGTACGTCAGCCCGAGGCTGAAGTTGGTGAGCTGCCAGCCGTCCCGAACCGGCCCGTACGCGATCCGCCGCACGACTCAGCCGCCCGACTTCGACGACGACTTGCCGCCGCTGCTGCCGCTGCCGCCCTTGCCGACCACGCTGGTCTTGACCGTGCCATTGCTGATCTTGCCGCTCGCCGGCAGGCCGAACTTCGACCGGGACGCGGCGTCGTTGTACGCGAACTTGGAACCACCGGACGGCAGCTTCTGGCCCACCGGGTAGCCCCGGCCGTAACCGGAGCTGTGCCAGATGAAGAAGCCCGCGCCACCGTGGTACGAGTCATCGTCGTCGCAGTAATCCTCGTCGACGACCACGCCGTTCGCGTCGGCGCAGTAAAAACCCTCGTCCACGTACTCATCGTTGTCGCATGCCGCCGCTCCCCCCGCGGCCAGCAGAAGAAATGTGCTGGTCAGCGACACGCTGCGGGAACTCATGCGTCGGTTCATGATTTCTTTGTAACTCTTCTCAGCAAGTTGCCAACTCAGTCTTTCGGCCCACCAGCGACATAAATGACCTGTCCCGTCACGAATCCGGCGCCTTCACTGGCGAGGAACGAGACGGTGTGTGCCACGTCGGCCGGTCGGCCCGCGCGCGCCACCGGGATCGTGGCGACCGTGGCCTTCTCGAAGTCGGCGAAGTCCACCCCGACCCGCGCCGCCGTGGCGCGGGTCATGTCGGTGACGATGAAGCCCGGCGCCACCGCGTTCGCGGTGATGCCGAACTTGCCCAGCTCGATCGCCAGGGTCTTGGTGAAACCCTGGATCCCGGCCTTCGCGGCAGCGTAGTTGGCCTGGCCCCGATTGCCGAGCGCGGAGGTGCTGGAGAGGCTCACGATGCGGCCGAATCCGGCGTCGACCATGTGTTTCTGCACCGCTTTGCTGAACAGGAAGGCGCCACGCAGGTGGACCGCCATCACGGTGTCCCAGTCGTCCTCGGTCATCTTGAAGAGCAGGTTGTCGCGAAGCACCCCGGCGTTGTTGACCAGCACGCTCGGCGGGCCGAGCTCGGTCACCACCCGTTCCACGGCGGCGGTGACCTGTGCCGAGTCGGCGACGTCGGCGCCGATAGCGACAGCGGTGCCACCGGCGTCGTGGATCGCCGTCACGGTGTTGGCGCACGCGCCCTCGTCGAGGTCGACGACCGCGACGGCCAGGCCGTCCGCGGCCAGCCTCAGGGCGATGGCCTCACCGATGCCGCGTGCGGCTCCGGTCACGATGGCCACCCGGCTCGGTTCGGACTGCGACATTGCGGCCTCCGGGATGTGTCAGCTGCCCTTACGGCAGGCCCGACCAGGGAAATGTGATCTTCACTGCTCCTGCGGGCCGACTCTAGCGGGCATCAGACCGTTCTGCGCAGGCGGATCCACCGGTAGCCATGGCCCTCGACCTGGATCGCGTCCAGCTTGCCGGGTTCCGGATATTCCTGGTCGGCCAGCACGTCGTTCGGGAACTCCGCCTCGCCCGCCAGGCTGCTCAGGTCGACCACACCGGCCTTGTTGCCGAGGTTGTGCACGAACACCATGCTCCCGTTCGCGTCGTCGGCACGGTGCACCAGGACGCCGCGCGGCACCGGCACGTCGACGTGGGTGCAGGTGCCACCGCCGACCTCGGGCGTCTCGCGCAGGGTCCGGATCATCCGCTCGAACCAGGAGAGCAGCGATTTCGTGTCGTGGCGCTGCTGCGTCACGTTGACCTTCTCGAAGCCGTACTCCCCGCCGGAGATCACCGGCCGGCCGATCTTCGACGGGTCCGCGTTGCTGAAACCGCCGTTCGGCAGCAGCGACCACTGCATCGGCGTGCGGATCGCGTCACGGCCGTTGAGCGACAGGTCGTCGCCCATGCCGATCTCCTCGCCGTACCGCAGGACCGGGGTGCCACGCAGGCTGAACTGCAACGAGTAGGCCAGCTCCAGCCACCGCCGGTCGTTGCCGAGCATCGGGGCCAGCCGCCGCCGGATGCCCCGGCCGTAGAGCTGCATGTTCTCGTCCGGGCCGAACTTGTCGAAGACGTCCTTGCGCTGCTCGGCGGTGAGCCGGGACAGGTCGATCTCGTCGTGGTTGCGGATGAACGTGGCCCACTGCCCACCGGCCGGAAGCTTCGGCGTGTCCCGCAACGCGTCGATGATCTGCTCCGGGTCCTCGCGGGCCAGGCCGAGCACCAGTTTCGCGTTGAGCATGAAGTCGAAAAGCATGTGGATCCGGTTGCCGGACCCGCCGTCGTCACCGAAGAACTTGGTCAGCTGGTCGGGCTCCACATTGGCCTCGGCGAGCAGGACCGCGTCACCCTTGCGCCACTGCACGTGCTGCCGCAGCTCGCTCAGGAACTCCATGTCCTTCGGCGAGTTCGGATTACCCGGCTCGGTCTCCTCGATGATGAACGGCACCGCGTCCATCCGGAACCCGGCGACACCGAGCTGGAGCCAGAACGAGCAGATCTTCTTGATCTCCTCGCGGACCTCCGGGTTCTTGATGTTCAGGTCCGGCTGGAACTTGTAGAACCGGTGGTAGAACCAGAGCTTCGCGGTCCGGTCGTAGGACCACGTCTCGTCCTGCTCACCGGGGAAGACCATGCCCTGGTTGCGGTCCGCCGGAGCGGTCTCGCTCCAGACATACCAATCCCGGTACGGCGAATCGGGCGACGACCGGGCCGACTGGAACCACGGGTGCTGATCCGAGGTGTGGTTGACCACCAGATCGATAATCACCTTGATGCCCCGGTTACCGGCCTGGTGCAGCAGCTCGGCGAAGTCACCGAGATTTCCGAACCGGGGGTCCACGTTGTAGAAGTCGGACGCGTCGTAACCGTCGTCCAGGCCAGGCGAGGGGTGGATCGGGTTCAGCCAGAGGCAGGTCACCCCCAGCCGCGCCAGGTAGTCCAAGCGGCCGATCAGGCCCCGGATGTCACCGCACCCGTCACCGTCCGAGTCCGCGAAGGAGTCGATGTCGAGGCAATAGACAACAGCCTTTTCGTACCACCGGTCACTCATGGCCCTCTTTCTTAGCCCTGCTCCCCCACCTCGAAACGTTCCGCTCCGTTCGTGGCGTGCCCGTTGGTGGCGTGCCCGTTGGTGGCGTGCCCGTTGGTGGTGTGCCCGTTGGTGGTGTGCCCGTTGGTGGCGTGCCCGTTCGTGAGAGTCCGCCGCCAGACCTGGAAGACGATCAGGGCAGCGGCGAAGGCGATCAGCGGGACCGCGAGCACCAGGAAGATCTGCGCGAACAGGTCATCGCCGCTCCCGACGATCGTCAACAGGCCGGAGCTGAGAGCGAGCTCCCAGGTGATCGGGCCGGCGAAGGCCGGGACCAGCAGCACGGCGACCCGGCCACGCACACCGGGAGCGACCGTCAGGACAGCCGTCGCCACCAGCAGGAAGAGTGCCAGCTCAAAGATCCGCACCGGCCACGCACGCCCGGTGGCGAAGTCGAGCTCGGCCAGCGCCTCGGCGACCAGCAGACCCCCGGCCACGGCCGAGAACAGGACGAGACCGCGCCGGCCGAACAGAACCGGCACCGGACGGCCACGACGGGCCACGACGAGGCAGGCGATGGCGACGCCGACCGTGACCAGCGACCAGGAGAGCCGGATCGACGACTGCACCGGGGTGCCGGGCAGCCACCAGATGACCGCGCCGAGCTCCACCAGCGCGGCCGGCCAGACCAGCCACGCCGCGGTACGCCGCAGGCCGAACAACGCGGCCGCGCAGACCAGTGCCCAGAAGGCGAACCGCAACGAGACGTCGAGCAGCAGCAACCCGCGGATGCCGAACATCGCCATCGGCTGATCGGGAGACGAGAACAACAGCACCCGGAGCCCGGCGACGAGCCGCCGGCCGGCGACCGCGGCGAGCATCGCCGCGATGACGAGACCGGCGACCGCGGCGGCGTCACGCCAGCCCGAACCCCGCTCGGTCCGCCATGCCCGCCCCAGCCGGCCCAGCCGGACGGCCAGACCGGACCGCAGCAGGTCAGCCACCTCGGCCGGCGGGGGAACGCGCCGCTCCGGCGCCGAACCAGCCATCAGCACGCCGATCATCTCCTCTTCGTAATCGGCTCGGTGGCCGGCGGGATAGACCCGCAGCAGAAGGCGGTAACGGTTCTCCAGGACGCTCATGCTCGGCCCCGCTCGTAACGGCTGGTCAGGGACGCCACGACGAGAAATGCGGCGAGCGGAACCAGCACCAGCACCGTCCACTGGAGCGGATCGATCAGCCGGGTCGCCTCGGGGTGGCCCTTGTTGTGGTCGATGAAGGCGCCGAACCCGGTCCGGATCAGTGGCACCGTGACCAGCACCGGAGCGGCCCAGGCCAGCAGCCACCGGCGAACCGGGGCCTCCTGCCGGATCACGGCCAGCACCACCAGGACGACGGCGGCCACAAGCAGCAGGGCGCCCCCGACCAGAACCGCATCGGTGGTGAGAAACCACATCGGGGCGCCCTCACCGACAAGCACCGCCCTGGACACATACATCGGAGCCGACCAGGCCACTTCGTTCGTCGACGCCAGCACCGCGGACGCGGCCAGCACCAGACCCAGGCCGCGCACCCCGCCGCGGCCACGGGTCGCGATCAGCCCCGCGATCAGCACCACCGCGGCGGCCATGATGAGCCAATAGGCGTTGAGCACCATGGCGGGCGTATCCAGGTACCACCGGGCGGGCGCCGCTATCTCGCCGGCCAGCCCCGCCGCGCTCCCGGCGAACCCGAGCAGCCGCCAGCTCCGCAGCGCGGCGATCAGCACCAGGGACCAGGCTGCCACCCGCAAGACCTCAATGGCATCGAGCGCGACCAGATGGTCCGGCCTGACAAGAAACGGAAGCACCAGGCGCAACACGTTCGCCAGAAGCAGGAGAGCGCCGAAGAGCTGCACCACCCGGGCCGCCTGCCGGAACGCGTGCGGAGCCGGCACACGCCGCAGTCGCACGGCCACCGCGGCGCGGAACAGGTCGAGGAACTGCCGCGGACCGGGCCGGCCGTCGCTCATCAGGACGCCGAGCATCTCGTCCTCGTATTCCTCACGGAAATCCCGCGGGTAGAGCGCGAGCCATCGGCGGTAACGGGCCTCGGCGGTGCCATCCACAGCGCCGCCGCCCACGGTGCTGCCATCCATGGCGCTGCCATCCACGGTGCCGCCGCCCACGGTGCTGCCATCCATGGCGCTGCCATCCATGGCGCTGCTCATGCGGTGGCTCCCCCGAGGTCGGCGCGGCGGGCACGCAGCCGGCGGTCGGCGATGGCGGCCTGCTCACGCAGGCGGGCGGTCTCGATGGAGAGGCTCCGCTCGCCGGCCGCGGAAAGACGGTAGTAACGCCGCAGCCGGGACTGGACGATCTCCTCCCGGTCGACCTCGATGAGGCCCTCCTCGCGGAGGCGGTCGAGCGCGGCGTAGAGCGTGCCGGCGCGCAGCCGCACGCGCCCGCTGGTCATCGCGGACACGTCCTCGATCACGGCATAACCGTGTCGAGGCTCCTCAGCGAGGGCGGTGAGCACCAGGAATGTCGGCTCTCGCATCGGCGCGTTGGTCATGTCGGAAGCATATACCGATCATCGGTACATTCGCCACAGGCTTCGTACGCTGGTTGGCGGGTAACTCACCAGCACCGAATCTTTCTCAGGAGGAGCGCACATGGCTGAAGCCGATCTGGGCAACCTCAGCGGGCTGACCGGCTGGGTGGCCTCGGTGATCGATTCAGCCGGTGAGCTGGGCGTCGGCCTGCTGGTCGCGCTGGAGAACCTGATCCCGCCGATCCCCAGCGAGATCGTCCTCTCGATGGCGGGTTACCTGGCCAGCGCCGGCCGGGTCAACCTGGTGCTGGTCTGGATCGCCGCGACCGTCGGCGCGCTCGTCGGCGCGCTGCTGCTCTACTGGCTCGGCCGCGGCCTCGGCGAGGAGCGGCTGCGCCACTGGCTGGACAGGGTGCCCCTGGTCGACCTCGACGATCTGAACAAGGCCGACCGCTGGTTCGAGAAACACGAGCGGGCAGCAGTCCTGTTCGGACGCTGCGCCCCGGTGGTCCGCAGCCTGGTCTCCATCCCGGCCGGGGCGAACAAGATGCCGGTCGGCCAGTTCGTCCTGTTCACCGCGATCGGCAGCGGGGTGTGGAACGCGCTCTTCGTCGGCGCCGGTTACGCGCTCGGCAACCGCTGGCAGGACGTGGAGAAGTACAGCCACTGGTTCGACTACGCGATCTGGGCGTTCTTCGCGGTCGCGATCGGCTCCTGGGTGATCAAGAAGATCCGCAAACGCCGGCGCGCGGCCACCCCGAACGACGACCGCGTCGCCAACAACTGATCCCTCGCCACCTGCGGTTCGGCCGTTCGAGCGACAGCAAGCGAATGAGTCCGGGAAGCCCTATGAGGGCCCACGAACGCTCGGGCGCGTGGACGGGGTCGCACGGATGCCCGGTTCAGCGTGGGCGGGGTCGCACGGTTGCGCGGGCCAGAGCGGGTGTGTCGATTTCGGGTTCGATACGCACCCAAACTCGACACACACCGCGCGGAACGCGGTGGACGCGCCAGCGCGTTTGCTCCACTCGATCTTGAGGAGTTTGAGCGGGCACGGGGCCGTGAAAGTCAACAAGATCGACGCTGTCCGCTCGTCCGGCTGCCGGTCTCGTCGGTTCTGGGTGACGCACTAGGTCTCGGCGGGTAGGCCTCTGCACGGGGGTGACAGGAAAAGGAGCGGGACTGCTTACGCAGGTCGCGCGGTGGCAGGTCGCGGGATGGACGCGCAGCGGCCAGCGACCGGTGCCGCGCCCTCGGCGGGAGCAGCGGTCGGTACCCACCACCCCGCTGCGACATGAATTTGATCTTGATGGTGGGAAGCGGCGGCCCGGGGTCCGGACCGCCGCTACGCAGGGGATTGATCAGGGGAGGGTGGCGAGGTGCGGGTCGATCGTGTTGGCCCAGCCGTTGCCGTTGGTGACGTCCCAGTTGATCGACCAGGTCATCGCGCCGCGGATGCCCGGGTACGTGGCCGGCGGCTTGAAGGTGCCGCAGTTCGTGCCCTTGGCGAGGCAGTCGAGCGCGGCGTTGACCACCGACGGGGCGACGTAACCGCCGCCTGCCGCCCGGGTGCTGGCCGGCAGGCCGAGGGCGAGCTGGTCGGCGCGCAGCCCGTTCTGCAGGGGGATGCAGGCGAGCGCGGTGAGGAAGTTGATGCTGCCCTGGCCGTACGCGGCGTTGTTGTCGCAGCCGAGCATCGCGCCGGAGTTGTAGTACTGGGTGAAGACGACGGTCAGGATGTCCTTGATGTCGAGCGCCAGCTTGAAGTACGACGACTGGGCGTTCTGCATGTCGATGGTCTGCGGCGCCATCGTGATGATCAGGTTGCTGCCGGCCTTGGCGCGCAGGCTGCGCAGGGCGCTCGCCATGTACGTCGGGTTGAGCCCGTTCTCCAGGTCGATGTCGACGCCGTCGAACCCGTACGTCTGGATCAGTGAGTACACCGAGTCGGCGAAGGCGGTGGCGGCGGCGGTGCTGTTGACCGCGACCGTGCCCTTCTCACCACCGACCGAGATGATCACCTTCTTGCCCCGCGCGTGCAGGGTGTTGATGTCCGCCTTGAACTGCGCGTCGGTGTAACCGCCGACCGCCGTGGCCAGGCCCGGGTCGAGGTTGAAGGTGACCGCGCCGGTGGTCGTGGTGGCGTCGGCGAAAGCGACAGCGATGAGGTCGTAGGTCGCGGGGACGTCGGCCAGCTTGAGCGGCGCCGCGCCGTTGTCGAAGTTCTGCCAGTAACCGGTGAGGAAGTGCGCCGGCAGCGAGCCGGTGCCCGGGGACTGCGAGGCGGACGGCGAGGACGACGGGGAGGACGACGGGGAAGACGACGGAGACGTCGACGGGGAGGACGACGGCGAGGTGGACGGCGAGATCGACGGCGACGGCGACGTGCCTCCACCGCAGACCCCGTTGTCCGCCCACACGTCCCACTGTCCACTGCGCACGGCGGGCGACTCGTTCTGCGTCCACCACTTGGCCGCGTAGTTGTGGCCATTCTGCGAGGCCACGTTGCCGCCCACGTACACGGCGGTCGCGCTCCACGCCGGGGCACAGGCCGCCGCGGCCTGGGCGGTGCCCGTGAAGTAGGTCGCCGCGCCACCGGCGACGAGCGCCGTGACCGTTGCGAGGATTACCGATCTGGAGCGCTTCATCGCAGTCCTTCCGAGCACACCTGGTGAGATGCATCAATCTTTAGGACTGTTAACAGTAAAAGTAAAGAGGGTGAAGAGAATTACCGGCGGAACTGGATCCAGTTGACGTTCACGAAGTCGGCGGGCTGTCCGCTGCTGAAGGTGAGGAACACCGTGTGCGAACCGGTCACGGTGGACACGTTGCCCGGTATCGACTGCCAGGTCTGCCAGCCGCCGGTGCCACCGAGCGCGAAACTGCCGATCGGCGCGTTGCTCCGGCTGTCCAGCCGCACCTCCACGAGGCCGCTGACCCCGCCGGCCGCGCCGGACGCCACCCGGGCCACGAAGTCCCTTGCTCCGCCCGTACCGAAGTTGACGTTGTTGAACTGAAGCCAGTCGCCGCCCGCGATGTATCCGACGTCCTGGCCGCCCTCGGAGCAGGTCTCGACCTGGACGCCGGACGCCGCGTTGTAGGACTCGGCCTCGATGCGGGAGAAAGCGTCACGGCCGGTGGGAGTGGTCGGCGACGTGCCACCGGCTGATTGCCAGACAGCGACATAGTCGACCAGCATCGGCACACCCGGCTGGGTCTGCGCGGTGGGGCCGCCGCCGAAGGCCGCCGGGAAGCCGCCGCCGATCGCCACGTTGAGGATCACGAAGAAGCCGTGCTTCGTGGCGTTGTTCCAGGTGGTGGCGTCGACGACGGTCGAGTTCAGGGTGAAGTAGTTGACGCCGTCGAGGTACCACCGCAGTTGCTCGGGCGAGGTGCTGCGGTCGTACTCCAGCGCGTAGGTGTGGAAGCTGGTGAGGCAGCCGTTGCAGGCCCGCTCACCACTGCCCAGACCGGTGGTCTCGTTGCACGGCCCGCCCGGGTTGGTGCCGCAGTGCAGGGCGGCGAAGACGCTGGGACGCCCGTTGATGTTCTCCATGATGTCCCACTCGCCGATGCCCGGCCAGTTCGTCGCGCCGACCGGCCGCGCGGCGTCACCCAGCGCCCAGAACGCCGGCCAGTAACCGGCCGCTGCCGCACCGGTCACGTTCGGTTGCTGGATGCGGGCCTCGATACGCACCTTGCCACCGGCCGGCGCCGCGAAGTCGGTGCGCTGCGTCTCGACCCGGCCCGACGTCCACCGGCCGGCCGAGTCGCGGAGCGGCTTGATCACCAGATTGCCGCCACCGTCCTGGTAGACGTTCGCGGTCGAGTCGGTCATCGTCTCGATCTCGCCGGTACCCCAGTTCGCGGCGCCGCCGGGGTATCCGGTGCCGGTGGAGTAGAGCCAGTTGGAGCGGTTGAGGCCGGTGCCGGAGGCCCCGGTGAAGTCGTCGCTGAAGACCAGCGACATGCCGGAGGGGTTCGGGGGGACGGCGGCATCGGCGCTGGTCACCGCGGCGACCGAGGCGACAACAGTGAGAGCGGCGGCGGCGAACCACCGCATCGTTCGACGGGGAGATCTCATGAAGGCACGCCCTTTCAGGGGAGTAGAGAGCGCTCTCACAAAAGTTTCACGCGTGTTTCAAGGCCTGTCAATATGGACGTTTGCCTATATCTGAGCAGCGGTTTCCGGGGAAAACCCCTCGGGTATTCGATCGCGCATGGACACCGCCACTGAGGGCAGCACCGTTCTTCCCGCGGAGATCGCCGCCGAAGCTGATCGCCAGGACCTGCTGACCCTCGGCATCGAGGAGGAATACCTTCTCGCCGACGCGGTCGAACCACGCGCCGTCGAACTGGTCGAAGAGGTCTTCGCCGAGCT
The DNA here is from genome assembly GCF_003259845.1 of Actinoplanes lutulentus. Lineage (GTDB taxonomy): Bacteria > Actinomycetota > Actinomycetes > Mycobacteriales > Micromonosporaceae > Actinoplanes > Actinoplanes lutulentus. The sequence continues at coordinate 222,820 of NZ_QLMJ01000013.1, read as the reverse complement.
TCCGGACGACCTGAGGGGCAGCGTCCAGCACGAGTACTACCGCAGCCAGATCGAGGTGGCCAGCCCGCCCCGGCTCGACCTCGCCGACCTGCGCGCGGCCATGGAACGGCTGCGTACCGGGGTCGCGGCCGCCGCCGAGCGGGCCGGCGCCCGGCTCGTCGCGGTGGGCACCGGACCGGCCGCCGGGCCGAACATGCGGCTCGTCGACAACCCGCGGTACCACCTGATGCGCGAGCGATTCGGCGACCTCTCCCCCGGCCAGGGCATGTGCGGGACCCACGTGCACGTGAGCATCCCTGACCCGGAGACCGGTGTGCGGATTCTCAACCACCTGCGGCCCTGGCTGCCCGTGCTGCAGGCCGCCACCGCCAACTCCCCGCTCTTCGCGGGACGCGAGACCGGGTACGCGAGCTGGCGCTCGATGATGTGGGAGCGCTGGCCCACCGTCGGCCCTGCGCCGTACCTGCACTCGCATGAGCACTACCTGACGCTGATCAGCGACCTCGAGGCGAGCGGAGCGATGCTCGACGAGGGGATGCTCTACTGGTACGCCCGCCTCTCCGCCAGTTACCCGACCGTCGAGATCCGGATGGGCGACGTCACCCCGACCCTCGACGACGCGATGCTGCTCACCGCGCTGACCCGGGCGCTGGTCGCCACCCTGCTGCGTGAGGTCCGTGACGGCGTCGAGGCGCCGGACGTGCCGCACCCGCTGCTGATGGCGGCGCACTGGCGTGCCGCGCACGACGGCCTGGAAGGCGTCAACATCGACATGGCGACCCGGGAGCCCCGGCCGGCCTGGAAGCTGATGCGGCAGCTCTTCGACTACGTGCGGCCGGAGCTGGAACGGCACGGCGACCTGGAGACCGCGACGGTCCTGATGGGACGGCTGCGGGCCGAGGGGACCGGCGCCGCACGTCAGCGGGCGATGCTCGCCCGGGGCGCTTCGGTGGCTGATGTCGTCGACGAGCTGGCCCGCCTTACCCGCGGGGCCGGAACCGATTTGGGCTGACCGACAAGGATCAGACCCCATCAGTACGGATGTTGCAGAGCGTAATCACGTACGGTGACCAGGAGACATCACCGTACGTGCTTGCAGGATGACCGATTCGGTATCGCGTTCGATCATGCCGCACGGTAGGCATGACCAATGCTTCCGCACAACCCTCGTCCGCCGGCACCGACTTCCGGTGTGGACGGCGCGTCGGTCGGGCGGCACCGCAGGCCGGACAAGCCTGCTGAGAACGTTCCGGCCCAGCCCGCCGCCGACATGTCCGCCGCCGCTGCCGCGGCCGCCGCCGCCCGGTCGGCACGTCACCGTGCCGGCGCGAACGCGTCCTACAGCGCCTCCAGGAGCGCGAGTTCCGCCAGGAGCGCGAGCTCCTCCAAGAGCGCGAGCTCCTCCCGGACCGCCATCTCCTCCACGATCGTCGGCATCACCCGCGGCAATCAGCCACGTGCTGCCCGGCATTCGCTCCCCGCGCGTACCCCTGAGGCCTCGGCCGGTCGCACCGGCAACCACCGCGCCCCCGGCAGCGGCGGGGTCTCGTTCGAGGACTGGATGCGGGTCGCGCGGAACAAGCCACAGCTCCTGCTGGGCACCCTGGTCATCGCCGGGGTGCTGCTCGCCGCGGTGCCGACCATCCCGCAGCAGGGCGGCAACCCGACCAGCGTGATGAACGTGGCGGCCCAGGCCGTCGCGTCCCGGGTCACCAGCGCGAAACCGGCGCCCGACGAGACCGATGCCGCCGCCCCGGCCGTCACCTGGACCAAGCCGGAGACCGTGGAGACCACCGAGCCGCCGGCGCCGCCCACCACCGAGGCCAAGCCGACCACCGAGGCACGCCCGGCCGGGCTGAACCTGCCCAAGGGTGACGGACCGGCGAACTCGCTGATCACCACCGGTTCCCGGACCGTGACGCTGACCTTCGACGACGGCCCCGACCCGGTCGAGACCCCCAAGATCCTCGGCATCCTGGCGCAGTACCAGGTCAAGGCGGTCTTCTGCCTGGTCGGCGAGCAGGCTGCCAAGCACCCCGATCTGGTCAAGCAGATCGCGCAGGCCGGGCACGTGCTCTGCAACCACACCTGGAACCACGATCTGAAGATCGGGAAGAAGAAGCCCGACGAGATCCGCGCCGATCTGGAGCGGACCAACGCGGCGATCCGGGCCGCTGTTCCGGGCGCGCAGATCCCGTACTTCCGCGCGCCGGGCGGCAACTTCACCGTGCGGCTCGTCCGGGTCGCCGGCGCGGACGCCATGACGTCGCTCTACTGGCACGTCGACCCGCGCGACTGGTACCACCCGGAAGGCGAGTCCGACGCCGACCACGTGAAGCGCGTGGTCGCCGAGGTCAAGACGAAGACGCGACCGGGATCGATCATCCTGTCGCACGACTTCAACCAGCCGGCCACGACTGAGGCGTACCACCAGCTGATGCCCTGGCTGGCGGCGAACTTCGCCCTCGGTGTGCCGGGTCAGGACCCCGCGCCGACCACGCCGGCCTCGGCCACGCCGAGCACCGCTCCGGCCACGTCGGCACCGGCCACGCCCAGCGCGCCGGCGACGGCCACCCCGGCTCCGTCGGCGTCGACGACGGCCACCGCCACTGACGACGGTGTGGCGGCCGCGGCGGTCACGCCTTCGGCGACACCCTGACCTCGCGCTTCCTGCCGGCCGGACGGGCGACCTCCGGCTGGCAGGACGGGCACCAGTAAAGGTTGCGCCCGGCCAGCGGGCCGCGGGCCACCTCGGTGCCGCAGACCAGGCACGGCTGACCGGGGCGGCGGTACACGTACACCTCGCCGCCGTGCCGGTCGACGCGCGGCGCCCGCCGCATCGCCTCGGGGGTGTGCTCGGTGTGCACGGTGTCGATCCGGCCGCGTGCCACGCCCTCTTTCATCAGCGCCCGCAGGTCGTCCCAGATCGCCGTCCAGCGGGCCTGGTCGATCGCGGTGCCCGGGGTCTGCGGCGACAGCCCGGCCCGGAAGAGCACCTCGTTGGCGTAGATCAGCCCACAGCCCGCCACGATGGACTGGTCGAGCAGGAGCGCGAAGAGCGGCTTGGTGCTGCTCCGCACCCTCCGGAAGGCGACGGATGGATCCGCGTCGTCACGCAGCGGGTCGGCGCCGAGCCGGGCCTTGAGCGCGTCGACGCCGCCCGGGTCCAGGACTTCACAGGCTGTCGGGCCACGCAGGTCCAGGAAATGACCGGAACCGATCATTCGCATCCGGACCTGGCCGATCGGTTCCGGCGCGGGCAGCTCACCGTCGGCGAACTTGCCGTAGAGCCCGAGGTGAACGTGGACGGTGCGGCCGTCCTCGTAGTGGTGCAGCAGATGTTTGCCGTACGCCTCGGTGTCGCGCAGCAACTGACCGCCGACCAGCGCGGCGCCCGCGGCGAACCGTCCCTGCGGGCTGCTCACCTCGACCGGGCCGCCGGCGAAGAGCTCGCGGTGGCGCATGGCGAGGCGGTGAATCGTATGTCCCTCGGGCACGTGACCAAACGTATCCGTCGCCCGGCATCGCGCCGATGGTCCGTGATCAGTACCACTCACGGGCCGTTTCTGCCGACAGCGGATTCGCCCTGAGGGGAATCACTGGGCTTCTACGCCATGCCTGAGAGAAGGTGTAAGACGTAACCAGCGATGCGAGAGGGTGGGCTCATGAGCATAAACACGACCATGCGTGGCGCCGGTGGGTCTTTCGACGACCAGGTGTTCGAGCGGCTGCTCCGGGAGCGGATCATCTTTCTCGGCAGCGAGGTCAACGACGAGGTGACCAACCGGATCTGCGCGCAGATGCTGTTGCTCGCGTCCGAGGACTCGGAGCGCGACATCGCGCTGTACATCAACTCGCCCGGCGGCTCGATCAGCGCGGGCATGGCGGTGTACGACACGATGCAGTACATCAAGAACGACGTCGCGACGATCGCGATGGGCATGGCGGCCTCGATGGGGCAGTTCCTGCTCTGCGCCGGCACCCCCGGCAAGCGGTTCGCACTGCCGCACGCCCGGGTGATGATGCACCAGCTCTCCGGCGGCATCGGCGGTACCGCCGCTGACATCGCCATCCAGGCCGAGAGCATGCTGCACATCAAGCACGTGATGAACGAGCGGATCGCGTTCCACAGCGGTCACACCCCGGAAGAGATCGAGCGCGACGCCGACCGTGACCGGTGGTTCACCGCCCAGCAGGCCAAGGACTACGGCCTGGTCGACCACGTCATCACGAAGGCCGCTGACGTGCACACGGGCGCACCGATCGGGTGACCTGAGTTCTGTCTTCGAAGGGCACGTGGAGTGACTCCACGTGCCCTTCGTGTTGTTTCCGGCGAGGCGGGGTATAGAGGTCGGTCATCACTGGAGAATCCTGTTCGGAGGTGCTGACGTGAGAATTCCTACCTTCCCTCGCCAGTCCTCGGCCGACACCACGGTCGAAGACCGGCCCACTGCTTCGACGACGCCCACCACCCAGCGTGACGACCGTCTGCCGCAGCGGACCTCGGTCGCTCCGCGGCCCAGCACGGTCACGCCTCCGCGGGACGAGACCACCACGACCATCCCGGCTGTGCGTACCGAGAGCCAGCGGGCCGCGTCGGTGACCGAGGAGCGCCCGACCGCGGGCCGCGCCACGGTCGAGCCGAAGCCGGTCGCCGACCGCAAGCCGCGGGCCAGCTTCATGGCCACGCTCGGCCTGATCGCCGGTGTCGCCGGCGCGCTGCTGGTGCTCTCCGGCCCGCTGATGGGTTACGGCATCGGCGTCGCTGCGCTCGGTCTGCTCCTGTCGATCGGCGGCCTGCTCGGTACGCGCAAGCGGCACGTAGCCGGCAAGACCGACGCCCTGATCGGCCTGCTGCTCTCGATCGGCGCGATCGTGATCGGCGTACTGGCCCTGACCGGCTCGCTGTACTGGCTCGGCACCGACATGCAGCCGGTAAACGATCTTCGGCAGTGGCTCGACGCACAGTTTGCAGCCCGCTTCTGACGGGTACCTGACAGATACCGGCGGTGATGCACAGCCGGTTGATTCCTCGGAACCGGGACGGTTGTTACACCGAACCCGCCCCGAAAGCCTCTGGCGGTTCGCCGGAGACCCGCATTGCGCTGAAGGACCGGCGGTTCGCCGGTCCTTCAGCGCATGCGCAACATTTCGCCGCCGGCCTTCGTGATCACGCAACGTTTCGCCGCGGTACGCATCATTGATCCGGGGCTGGCGTCGGTCGATGACGCATAGCGTCTTGTTCCATGACGTCCCACGCCACGCCGCGCCGATACCTGATGTGCCGGCCCACGCACTTCGCCGTCACCTACCGGATCAACCCGTGGATGGACCCGGCGGCGCCGTACGACAACGCGCTCGCCGTCAGCCAGTGGGAGAACCTGCGGCAGACCTTCCTCGGCCTCGGCCACACCGTCGAGCTGATCGACCCCATCCCCGGCCTGCCGGACATGGTCTTCGCCGCGAACGGCGCCACCGTCGTCGACGGCCGCGTCCTGGCCGTCCAGTTCCGCGACGCCGAGCGCGCCGACGAGGCCCCGGCCTACGCCGCCTGGTTCTCCGACCGTGGCTTCGACGTGACCGAGCCCAAGCACACCAACGAGGGCGAGGGCGACATCCTGCTCGCCGGTGACGTGCTGCTCGCCGGCACCGGGTTCCGCACCGCGCACGCCTCGCACGCGGAGACCCAGGAGGTGCTCCGCCGCCCGGTGATCACGCTGCAGCTGGTCGACCCGGCCTTCTACCACCTGGACACCGCGCTCTGCGTGCTGGACGAGACGAACATCGCGTACCTGCCGCAGGCGTTCTCCCCGGGTTCGCAGTCCGTGCTCCAGCAGCTCTTCCCGAATGCGATCATCGCAACGCCGGAGGACGCCGCAGTGCTCGGCCTGAACGCGGTCAGCGACGGTCGTACCGTGGTGTTGCCGGTGCAGGCTGTTTCTCTCACCGCCGCGCTCGAAGCAGCGGGCTACAAAACCATCGGGGTCGACCTGTCCGAGCTGCGCAAGGCCGGCGGCGGCCCGAAGTGCTGCACGCTGGAGGTTCGCGCATGACCACCGTCGAGTTCCGTACGCCGGACGCGCTGGCCGAGGCCGAGCGCTGGACCGCGCACAACTACCACCCGCTGCCGGTCGTGGTCGCCGAGGCCGAGGGCGCCTGGGTGACCGACGTCGACGGCCGCCGCTACCTCGACTTCCTGGCGGGTTACTCGGCGCTGAACTTCGGGCACCGGCACCCCGGCCTGATCGCCGCCGCCCACGCCCAGCTGGACCGGGTCACGCTGACCAGCCGCGCGTTCGTGCACGACCAGTTCGCCGACTTCTGCCGGGGGCTCGCCGAGCTCTGCGGCAAGGAGCTGGTCCTGCCGATGAACACCGGCGCCGAGGCCGTCGAGACCGCGATCAAGGTGGCCCGCAAGTGGGGTTACCGGGTCAAGGGCGTGGCCGACGAGCGTGCCGAGATCATCGTGGCGGCCGGCAACTTCCACGGGCGCACCACGACGATCGTCAGCTTCTCCACCGACCCGGAGGCGCGGGCCGACTTCGGGCCGTACACGCCGGGCTTCGTGGTGGTCCCGTACGGCGATCTGGAAGCCGTCCGCAAGGCGATCACGCCGAACACGGTGGCCGTGCTCATGGAGCCGATCCAGGGCGAGGCGGGCGTGCTCGTGCCGCCGGCCGGCTTCTTCGCCGGCGTGCGTGAGCTCTGCACCGAGCAGAACGTGCTGATGATCGCCGACGAGATCCAGTCCGGCCTGGGCCGGACCGGTCGCACGTTCGCGATCGAGCACGACGAGGTCGTCCCGGACATGTACGTGCTCGGCAAGGCCCTCGGCGGCGGCATCGTGCCGGTCTCCGCGGTCGCCGCGGACCGGTCGGTGCTGGGTGTGCTGCGGCCCGGCGAGCACGGTTCGACGTTCGGCGGCAACCCGCTGGCCTGCGCGGTCGGCGCCGAAGTGGTCCGGCTGCTGGCGACCGGCGAGTTCCAGGAGCGGTCCGCCCGCCTCGGCGCCCACCTGCACGCGGGCCTGGAGGCGCTGATCGGCAAGGGTGTCGTGGGCGTACGCGGCCGCGGCCTCTGGGCCGGCGTCGACATCGACCCGCTGCTGATGACCGGCCGTCAGGCGTGCGAGCGCCTCGCCGAGCGGGGTGTGCTGGCGAAGGACACCCACGGTTCGACGATCCGCCTGGCCCCGCCGCTGGTGGTCACCGAGAAGGACCTGGACCACGCGTTGTTCCAGCTGGCCGCGATCCTGTCCAGCTAACAGAAAGGGCGGCGCTCCATGAGCGCCGCCCTTTCTCCAAAGAGTTACCGACCCACCGGCCGGAACGCCATCGTCGGCGCTTCGGCCATCACCGATTCCGGCTGCACCACGCCACCGGTCGACCACAGCTTCGACCGCCCGATGTTGACCCCGGCGTACAGCTCCACCACGTCCTCAGCAGCGAGGACCCGGCTCTCATCACGTTTCAGGGTGATCCGCGCGTCGTCGTCGAGCGAGCCGCCCGGACGAATCCCGGAACCGTTCGTGCTGACGTCCGTCACGGTCACCTCGCCGGCGCGCAGCGAGAACTGCGCGTGACCCCGGCTGATCCATTTCCGGGCGTCGTCGGTCAGCCACTGACCCAGCATCACCCCGCCGCCGCCCTCGGGCGCCCGGCCCACCACGACCGGCTGGTCGTCGGAGACCACGAACCGCTGCCGGATCACGCCGTCGATGCGTACCGAAAAGACCTCGGTCGTCGGACGCGCGCCGGCGTCCTTGAGCCGCTCGCCGTGCCGCGGGCAGGTGGGCGCGCCGGCCCGCAGGGCCGGAGGCGGCTGCGACACCGGGCTGGTGAAGGTCCGCATGTCGGAGAAGAAGCTGTCCGCCTCGCCGGTGCCGCTGGTGCTGTAACTCGTGCAGTTCGGCGCGGGGCAGCTCCAGATCCGGGCCAGCAGCCGCTCGCCGAGCGGTGAGCGGGGCACCGGAGGCGTCACCTCGCCGCGGCCCACACGCGGGACCAGGACCGGCCCGCCCTGGTTCGACACCAGGGCCAGCAGGCGGCCGGGGTCGCTCACCCATGGGCGGCGGTCGCGGAAACGATCCTCCCGGTCCCGGGTGAGCACCGGCAGGCCAAGCATCTCGGCCACCTCGAGCACCCGGTCGTCGAGTTGCGGAACCACCTCGATCTTGCCGTCGTCGGCCCAGCGCCGGACGACCATGCGCTCGTTGGACGTCAGGTCGGTGTCGGAGATGAGGCCGCGCGGCGCAACCGCGTAAACCGGCACATTCTCCTCGGCGACCAGGCGGCCGAGCGCGTCGACCAGCAGACCGAGCCGGACCAGACTGGCCGGACGGCCACCGTCAAGGTCGGCGTAGCGGACGACCTCGGACAGGTCAACCACTGCCCGGGCGAGCGCCGGGTCGGTGGTGAGCCGGACCTCGATGGCGTCGAGGACCTTGCTGACCTCGAATCTCACGAGTCCTCCCCAGGGATTGCGCGTACGGCCCATCATGCCCGCCACATGATCGGTCTGGAAATCCGGGCGTCCGCGAGGCCTGACTTGTCCGTTTGCGAATTCATCCCATCGGGAACCCTCCCCATCGACCGACGTCACCGATGCAGGGAGAACCGATATGCGGAAACTCGTACTGGCCTCGGCGACAGCCACACTCGCCCTGGCGGGTTGCGCCACAAACAACGCGGCCGAGCCGCGGGCATCGTCGTCGTCGCCGATCGTGGCGCCCAGCATCTCCGCGGCCTCCGCCGACCCGGCCGCCACCGCCGCCCTCGGGAAGGCCACCGCGGCGCTCGGCACCCAGAGCTTCACGATGACCATGACCGCGGGATCCGGCTTCGCGCTGACCGCGCTGATCGACCCGCCGGCCGGCAAGGGCACCGCCGAGCTCACCGCCTCCGGCCCGAGCACCGAGGTGACGGTGAAATCCCTGCTGATCGGCCAGGATCTGTACGCACAGATCCCCGGCATCACCAAGGACGGCACCTGGACCCACCTGGACATGAGCCGGCTGCCGGAGGGCGCGAACATCGGCCTGCGCCCGGGGCGGATCGATCCGGTGGACACCGCCAACCTGCTCGCGTCGACCACCGACGTGAAGGCCACCGGCGGTAACACGTACTCCGGAACTGTCGATCTGACGAAGGCGGCCGGCATCGCCGGCCTGGACCGGGTGACGATCGACGGGTACGGCGCCGCGGCCCAGCACATCCCGTTCGTCGCCGCCGTCGACGACCAGGGCCGGCTCGCCACCCTGACCCTGGAGCCGCCCGCGGTCCAGGGCAATCAGATCGTGCCGGTGACCGCCACGTACACCGATTACGGCCGGGCCGTGGCTGTCGAGCAGCCGGCGGCCACCGAAATCATCGAGGCGCCGGAGGACGTGTATCAGGTGCTCGGCGGCTGACGGTCCACAAGGGCCGGGACGCCGGCCGGTTCTCCTCGATCCACGCGTCGATCCGGGCCCACCAGTCGTAGAGCCAGTCGACACGTTCCTGCTCGTCGGCCGGTATCTCCTCGGGCGGGACGCTCCAGAACCGCATCACCAGCCGCTTGTCCATCGGCAGCTCGCGCCAGACGTCGGACACCGTGATCATCCGGTCCAGGCCGGTATGCGCCACGAAGATCACCCCGGCGTCCGGCGCGGCCTCGATGGCGGCGAGCAGTCCGCCCGGTTTCGGCGGCAGCAGGTTGCGCAGGTGCTCGGCACGCTCGGCCATCTCGTCCAAGCCACTGGCCCGGAGCCGGGCGATCGCCTTGATCTTGCGGCGCGGGGTGAAGTTGCCGCCCTCCGGGAAGATCACGAAGGCGTCGTTGTCGTCCAGGCCGGTGGCGAGCTCGCCGATCTGCTCCTCCAGCGTCGACGTGCCGGTACGCCCCGGCGAGATGAACCGGTTGGGCAGCCGGTTGAGCAGCACGTCAACGGCGGGGTCCCACTGCAGGGCCGCTTTCAGCACGATCCGCGGCTCCCGGGCGAACCAGTTCACCAGGGCGTGGATCAGCGTGAACGAGTCACCCGGTCCGGCGTGCCGGCTCACCACGATCTCCGGGCGGCCCGGCATGCCGGTGTCCGGGTCGGTGCCGACCACGTCGATCGACAGGTGCAGCGACCAGCGGGCGAACCAGAACATGCTCCGCAGGAACCAGCCGGTGAGCACGTAGTGCGCGCGCTGGAACGTGGGATTGCGGATCTTCCAGCCGAACCCGGAAGCCAGCCAGAGGATCGCGAGCGCGACCAGCGCCGCCGCGTCCCAGACCAGGTAGACGATCAGCAGGAAGACCACCCGCGGCACCCGCAGCCGGCCGGGCACGAACGGCGACACGGCCAGGGCGATCAGCAGCCAGATCGGCAGCGTGGTGAGCAGGGTGATCGCGAGCACGACCACCAGCGGGGCGAGCACCGCGCGGCGCACCCAGATCGGCGGCAGGCCCATCACTGCCCCGGCAGCGGGTGCACGTTGGCCGCCAGGTATCGGCGGGAGGCGGTGTACGCACGACTGATCCGGCGGCCGACCGCGGCCATGTCCCGGTACGCCCATGGCGAATCGTCCCGGGCCTCGCCGCCACCGCTGGGGAGAACATGCACCCGTACATCGTCGGGCAGCGATGCAAGCTCGCGGGCGAACCGGTGCCGCCGGGCGATCTCGAACGCCACCTGCGCCACCTCCCACGGCCGTTTCGGCACCGCCAGCTGCCGTTCCACCCGGCCCACCTGCAGCACGAAGATCATTTTCGCGCCGATCCGGACGGCCTCGCCGATCGGGATCGAATTCACGATGCCACCGTCCACATAGTGCTCGCCACCGATCTCCATGGGCGGCAGCAGACCTGGCACGGCCGAGGAGGCGAGCACCGCGTCGACCAGCGGCCCGCTGTCGAACCAGTGCTCGGCGGCCCGCTCGATGCTCGCGGCGCAGCACCGGAACGGAACCTTCAGATCACCGAACGTGGTGCCCTCACCGAGCTCGCTCTCCAGCAGCCGGCGCAGCGGCCGGGGCGAGTGCAGATGGGTCCGCGCGGCGAACCGGCGCATCTGCCGGCCGAGCGAGTCGCCGTAGACCGCCGCCGCCTCCGGCGAGGTCCACAGCCGCAGCAGCCGGTCGGTGACCCCCTCGGACGGATCCGCGGCGACCAGCGCCCCGTTTACCGCGCCGATCGAGGTGCCGACCACCACATCAGGCCGGAACCCGGCGCGGAACAGAGCCCGCAGCATCCCCACCTCGACGGCGCCGAGCACACCACCGCCACCGAGCACGAACGCCACCGGGCTGTTGACCATGCGTCCCATCTTGCCCTGACGCCGGTGTGAAGGCATAACGTCGGCCCATGCTGATCGGTGAGCTCGCCGAACGGGCCGGCACCAGCCCGCGCACGCTGCGCTATTACGAAGAACACGGCCTGGTCCGCCCCCGGCGCGACGCGAACGGCTACCGCCAGTACGACGACGCCGAACTCCGCGTCGTCCACGAGATCCGCGCTCTGCTCGCCGACGGTTTCGGCGTCGACGACATCCGGCCGTTCGTCGACTGCCTGCGCGCCGGCAACGCGTCCGGCCACGTCTGCCCGGACGCGGTAGCCGTCCTGCGCCGCCGTCTGGCCGAGGTGGACGGATACCTCACCCAGCTCACCGACGTGCGCCGCCGCCTGCACGAACAGCTCGACCAAGCCATCGAACACCGGGAGATCCGTTGCCTGCTGAATCCCTGCTGACCGTCACTGACGAGACGTTCGCCGCCCTCGTCCTCAACTCCCCGGTCCCGACCGTGGTCGATTTCTGGGCCGCATGGTGCCCACCCTGCGGCCCGATGACCCGAGTCCTCGCCGAACTGGCAACCGAACTGGGCCCCAGCGTCCGCATCACCACACTGGACGTCGACAGCAATCCGCGGACAACCCTCGAATACCGAGTCCACTCGATGCCGACGCTGCTCTTCTTCACCGCCGGCACCCTGACGAACACCCTGATCGGCGCCCGCCCCAAATCCATCCTCCGCCAGGCCATCCAAACCACCCAAACCCCGTACACCAACGTAAACTGACCCGCTCACCCTCTTCTTTGATACGCCCCAAATCTCCACAAAAGCACCAACCGCGGACCCATGTTCCTCGCCACGTGACCGCCCCTCCCCCCGGCGCCCGCAGGCGCCACCCCCGGCGCCCCCCAACCCTCCCGGCAACACCCGTTCACCGGCGGATACGCCACGCCGAAGCGTGCTCGGGTGCGTCCTGCGCCGAGATCTCGTCGCCGCGGGGGCGAGCCGTCCGCCGAAGACGAGCCGTCCGCCGAGGGCGAGCCATCCGCCGAGGGCGAGCCATCCGCCGAGGGCGAGCCATCCGCCGAGGGCGAGCCGTCCGCCGAGGGCGAGCCGTCCGCCGAGGGCGAGCCGTAGCTCAGACACCTCATGACAGCCCGATGACCTATCTGGCCTACGGCTCGCACCCACCAGCCGTAGCTCAGACACCTCTCATCAGCCCGATGACCTATCTGAGCTACGGCTCGCCCCGGCGAACGGCCACCCCGCGGCGGACGGCTCGCGCTACGGCCGGGTTCCGTTCGTCTTAGCGGGGCCGACGGCGACACGCCGCGAGCACCCCACCCGGCGCGTGTCGAGTTAAGGCGCGCACCGAACCCAAAATCGACACACACGAGCTGGACCCGGACCGCGTGTCGAGTACGGGTCCGGAGCGCGCCTCAAATCGACACACATGAGCTGGAGCCGGAGCGTGTGTTGAGTTTGGGCGCAATCCGCACCCGAAGTCGACACGCGGGGCCCTGGCCGGTGGGTGGGCAGTGGCGCGATTGGCGCCGGGCGGCCTTGGGTGGCAGGTGGTCGCGGTGGACTCTTGAGAGCGCGGTTGATGCGGTTGTTCGGCCACGTTCACGCGTACCCAAGAGGGGTTTTTAATCGAGTTCGGGCATGGCCACCGGTTGTGGCCGGGGACGGCAGCTGCCGCACTGGACCGCGTCCTCGACCACCAGGGCCTCGGCGCGGTCGCGGGTGACCGAGCGGGTGACCTCGAGGAGGTACGGGCCGAAGCGCGCGTGTTCGGCGCACACGCCGCGTCCGCAGAACCGGCAAGTGGCGCGGGCACTCTCGGCACAGAACCAGCAGAGCATCAGCGGTCCTCCTTGTGATCAGCCCGCGGACGTCCCCGTGCTCGGCTGGTCCGTCGTCGGGTCCGGGTCCGGGTCGGTCGGCTCGGTCGGGTCGTCGGTCGTCGGGTCGTCCGACGGGGTCGAGCTGGTGGCCGGGGCGCTATTCGGAGCGGACGACGTGCTCCGGCTCGGGGCGGGACGGCTCGTCGGGACCGTTGTCGGCGCGGTGGTCGGCTGACGGGTCCGGGTCCTCGTCGGGTCCGGGTCGGGGGTGTCGGTCGTCTCGGCCGGGCGGGTCGTCTCGGTCGGCGACGTGGCCGGCGCCGACGATGCGGACGACGGTACGACCGACGCGCTCGGCTCGGCCGGGAACGTGCCCTCCTCGATCGGGTCCTCGCTGGGGCCGGCCGACGGAGGTTCGACCACTTCGCCGTCGCCGCAGCTCAGGTCCGCGCCGGTGGCCGGAACGGCGGTGCCGGCGACGGTGACCGCGCCGGACGCCACGGTGACCGTGATCGGATCGACGGCGAACCACGCGGTGCCGGAGTTCGTGACGTCGCCCTGAGTACGCAGCACGGTCAGGCCGAGCGGCTGATAGGCCCCGCTCTTGCTGGTCGTGCCGGCGAGCACCCGGCCACTGCCCAGAGCCAGCCGGCCGGAGGGCCGCTGGTCCCGGCCGCTCGCCGTCTCGGCGCCGGTCAGCTCGGTCGACGAACCGCCGCACAGCACCACGCTCGCGCCGCCCGGGAACGTCAGCAGAGCGCGTCCCGAGTCCGGCACCTTGATCTCCGAGCCGGCCGCGAGGTAACGCCGCTCATCCGGGCGCAGCACTGTCTGATCGGCGGTGGCCTGGCCGCGCTGCACGGTCAGCAGCACCCGCTCGGCCGGCATCTCCGCCCAGGCCGGGCCGGGCCTCAGGTTGAGCGCGGCGCTGACCAGGGCGAACACCAGCAGGATGCTGGCGAACGCCCACATCCGGCGTTCGAAGTGACCGTCCACGTCGTACGGACCCGGCTCGTCCGGCGGGCCGGGCGGCACCGCGAGAGGCGGGTGGGCGGCACCGGGGCGGACGGCCACCGGGGCGCCGGGGCGCAGCGACGGCATCGAGGCGCCGGGGCCGTGGCCGCCGACCAGGGGCGGCAGGGTCGACGCGTCCGGGATGATCCAGAGGCGGACCGGGGTACGCGTCTGCGCCACCGCTCCGGGGCTGCCGTCACCGACCGGGCCGACCAGGGTGCCGCGCCGCAGCTCGGTCCCGTCGGACATCGCGATGACGCCGGACTCGACCACCACGGCGTGCGTCGGGCCGGGCAGGACCACCGGGACGCCGGGCTCCAGATCGGCCGGGTACGCGGCCCCGATGAGCGCGAGACACTGGTCGTCCTCCAGCCCCGCCAGGGCGGGGGTGTCGGCGAAGAGTGCTTCCGCTTCCGCCCGCTCCTCCGGTGCTGGTCCGGGCATCGGGCCGACCACGGCGGCCACCGTCTCCGCGGGCACGGTCAGCAGGGTCGCGCCGGAGGCGGCGTACCAGTCCAGCCGTGCGCTGCGGCCGGTGAGCACGCCGGCCAGTCCGGCCAGCCCGCCCGGACCGGCGTGGTGCCGGATCGTGCCGCCCGGGTCGCCGGGGCGGCGGCCGTGCAGCGCGCCCTCGACCACCACGTGGACGGCGGCGTGCTGCTCCCCCGCGCGGACCAGCTGACGGCCGGCCGGTGGGCGTCGCCAGCGGGCGTGCGCGGCCAGCTCGTGCAGCGCCGGCTCGGGCAGGCCGCCCATCTCCGAGGCGTGCAGGGCGGCCAACCGGCGGGGCAGGTCGGCGTCCCGGTCCCGTTCGGCGGCACGCTGCCGCCAGCGGCGCCAGCCCGCGCCGACCCGGCCGAGCAGGAAGTGCAGCGCCGGAGCGAGCAGCCCCACGACCACCGCGATGAGCAGCAGCCGGCCGCCGAAGCCCTCGTACCAGAGACCGGTGGCGAGGCCGTGGACCCGGTCGGTCCACAGGCGGTACCCGAGGCCGGCCGCGACGAGCAGCCAGAGCACACCGAGCAGCGCGTAGAGCGCGACGATCCGGCCCTCGCGGTCCAGCGCCGAGAACCGGGGCCCGCGGCGGCGCAGCCGGCCGGAGAGCCAGGAGAGCGCGCGTGCCCGCAGGTCGGGGATCTCCAGCCAGTCCATCAGCAGGTAGTGGCCGTCGAGCGGCAGCAGCGGGCTGAGGTTGAAGAACATGTGCAGGTAGAACAGGAACGCGAGCTTGAACGCGAAGCCACCGGTCGCGGGCACGGCGAAGCCGATCACCTGGACCAGGCCGGCGAGGCCGAGCGCGGCGGCCGGACCGGCGGCGGTGACCGCCATCCGGGCGCGGCGGCCCGCCATCCACACGTCGCTCGTGTCGACGAAGACCGACGGGATACCGAAACGGAGCATCAAGCCGGCGGCCGGGACCTCCCGGCCCACGCGTTTCGCGGCGAGCGCGTGACCGAATTCGTGTATCGCCAGCGCCAGCACGTTGAGTAGCACCAGGCCGATCGCACCGAGTAGGTACGAGTCGTTCACCAGGAAGAGTGATCGGCTCCCCCGCTGCCAGGTCGCCGCGAACAGCCCCGCGCCGACGAGGGCGAAGGCCGCGCCGATCCAGAACGCCACCCGGGTGAAGAGGAAGCGGCCGCCGCCGCGGTACAGCTCGCCGATCAGGCCGTCCACGTCGACGGAGAGGACGCGGCGGCCGCGCACGGCCGCCACCAGCGTCCCGCCGACCCGTTTCGGCAACGGCTCCCGGCGGATCTCCCGCAGCGGCCGGAAGGCGTCCATCGGAAGCTCTTCCAGCATCCGGTTGGCGGCCAGGTCGGCGACGACCCGGCGAACCTGGTCGGGAGCGAGCCGGCCGGCGATCCGGGCGAACTCGGCGACCAGCCGGGCAACAGTGCCGCTGCCGTCCATCATCATGGCGAGCTGGTACTCGTCCGGGCTCAGGCGCAGGTACGAAGCCCGCCCGCCCTCTTCGGGTGAGCGCAGCATGACGTACCGGCCGCCGCGGACCGTGGCCCGGTGCCGGATCTCGATGCCCGCGCGCAGCACCGGGCGGGCGCTGGCCGGGTCGAGCCGATCGGCGACCGTGTGCCAGAGACCGGCGTCGGCCGGTCCGGACGGCACCCCGGGGGCGCGTCCGGCCAGGGCTTCCCAGACGTTGGTCCGGGGTTCGACGTACGTCAACTCGCAGGGCCTCTCACTCCACAAGACAACGCCCAGAGGGCGAATGGAGAGTAGGCGGTTGCCTGGGCAAACGCGAGTCTGGTGTGGCAAATACTGGCGGTTGGTCGGGAAGGTCCTGAATCACGACATAGATAGGAATACGGCGGGTGACGCGCCCACCCCCGGGTCACGTCACCCGCCGTAGCGAGAGGGTCGTCTGTGTGGAGCCCGTTACTGGGCCTCTTGGAGCGTCACCGTGACGGTCTGCTCACTACCGTTTCGGGTGAACGTGATGGACAGCTTCTGGCCGACGCTGCCGGCCTGGACCGCCGCGACCAGATCGTCGGACTCGTCGATCGTCTTGCCGTCGACCTTGGTGACCACGTCGCCCTGCTGAAGGCCGGCCTTCGAGGCCGCGCTGTCGGCGGTGACCGTGCTGACCAGGGCCCCGCCGTTCTCGCCGTCGGTCACGCTGACGCCGAGCGCCGGGTGGCTGACCTTCTTGCCCGCCATCAGCTGGTTGGCGACGTCGGCCGCCTTGTTGCTCGGGATCGCGAAGCCGAGACCGATGTTGCCGGAGCTGGAACCCGAGGTGGCGATCGCCGAGTTGATGCCGACGACCTCGCCGTTCGTGTTGACCAGCGCGCCACCGGAGTTACCCGGGTTGATCGGGGCGTCGGTCTGCAGCAGCCCGGTCATCGTGGTCGAGGTGCTCTGCTGCTGTTGCTGCTGCTCTTCCTGGCTGCCGCCGAACGGGTTCGACGGGGTCTGCTCCTGCTCGTCCTCGCTGGCCGACTGGATGGTCCGGTCCTTGGCGCTGATGATGCCGGCGGTCACCGAGCCCTCCAGGCCGAGCGGGCTGCCGAGAGCCAGCACCGTGTCGCCGACCTGGATCTGCGAGCTGTCGGCGAACTTCGCGGCCTTCAGCCCGGAGACGCCACTGGCCTTCACCACGGCGAGGTCGGTACGCGCATCGGTGCCGACCACCTCAGCGGTGGCTTTAGTGCCGTCCGCGAAGATGATGTTGACCTTGCCGCCGGTGGCGGTCGAGACCACGTGGTTGTTGGTCACGATGTAGCCGTCGGCGCTGAGCACGACGCCGGAACCCTCACCGGAACCCGTCGTGATCGAGACGACGCTGTCCTGGACCGCGGCGGCGATCTCGGCGAGCGAGGACCGGTCGACCACCCGGGTGACCGAGGAGTTGCCGGTCTGCACGCTCTGCGGGGTGCTGCCGTCGTCGAGGGCCAGAGCGGTCGCGGCGCCGACCCCGCCCGCGCCGAGCGCGATCAGCACGGCGGCTGCACCGGCCAGGAAGATCTTGCGGCCACGGCCGGAGCGCTGCGGACGCTGGTCGCCGCCGGCCCACGGCGGGACGACGCCCTCAGCGGTCTGCGTGCCACCGGGCTGCCAGGCCCCGGCGTACGCAGCCTGCTGCGCGTAGTCCTGGTAACCGGTCTGCTGGTAACCGGCGTAGCCCTGCGGGGCCTGATAACCCTGGTACGGCTGGCCGTAGCCGTAGGGCTGGCCGGTGACCGGGTCGGTCGCGGAGGAGTAGGGCTGCCCGGAAGCGGGCTGGGCGTAAGCCGGCTGGGCCGAGGTCGGCTGGGCGGCCGGGTCCTGCGGGGCCTGCTGCTGGGGTGCCTGCTGCTGCCACGGCGCCCAGGGGCTCTGCGGCGCGGCCGGCGGCTGGGGTTGCACGGGCTGCGTGGGCTGCGGCTGTGCGAACTGTTCCTGCGCGGGCTGCGGCTGTGCCGGTTGCGGCTGGGCGGCCGCGATGTTGTGGGGTGCCGCGGACTGGGGAGCGGCGGTCGGCGGCACAATCGTCGGCTGTGCGGCGGTCGGCTGCTCAGACTCCACCCGCGCCGCGCTGTCTCCAGCAACGGCGTCCGCGGGCCGCGGGTCGGTCTCGTTCTCGTTCATACGCTTAACTCTGCCCTGTCGTACTCGTACCGAACTGTGTTACCCCTGGACGTTTTCTGTGAACCCTTTATCCGGATTTATGGTGGGCAACGTGACGCTGAAGGTCGCGCCCTTGCCTCCCTCGGAGTGAACCTCCACAGAACCTTGGTGCGCACGGACGATCGCCGCCACGATCGCGAGGCCGAGCCCGGTCCCGGTGGCCTCCCGATCGGTGTTGCGGGTACGCGCACCGTCCGCCCGATAGAACCGCTCGAAAACCCGCTCCCGTTGCTCCGGGCTGAGCCCCGGCCCGGAGTCCGCGACCTCGACCACCGCCGTGTCGCCCTCACCGGCGTGCAGCCGCAGCGTCACGGTCGCGTCGGCCGGGGTGTGCACCAGAGCGTTGGTCATCAGATTGCCGATCACCTGGCGCAGCCGGGCGTCGTCCCCGTACGCCACCAGGCGCTCCGGCTCGTCGCGCACTTCGAGGAGGATCTCGCGGTCCGGCGCCATGGCCTCGGCGGCCTGCACCGCGTCCAGCGCGAGCACCGGCAGCTCCACCGGGGCGAGCGTGAGAGGGCGTTCCCGATCGAGCCGGGCCAGCAGCAGCAGGTCTTCGACGAGCAGGCCCATCCGGGCCGCCTCGTCCTCGATGCGCCGGACCAGCCGGGCCACCGCGTCCGGATCGGAGACGGCGCCCTGCCGGTACAACTCGGCGAAACCGCGGATCGTGGTGAGCGGGGTCCGCAACTCGTGCGAGGCGTCCGCGACGAACTGCCGCATCTTGCCCTCGGACTCCAGCGCCCGCGCCTCGGAGCCCTGCGCGGCCACCGCAGCCTCGCGCGCTGCCTGCTCGGCGGCCAGGGCCGCCTGCTCGGAGTGCGCGCGGGCCAGGAATGCCGTCTCGATCTGGGCGAGCATCGCGTTCAGCGCCCGGGAGAGCCGGCCGAGCTCGGTGGTGGGATCGCCGTCGTTCTCCTCCGGGTCGGGGACCCGGCGGGTCAGGTCGCCCGCGCCGATCGCCGCCGCGGTCCGCTCGATCTGCACGAGCGGGATGAGCGTCTGCCGGACCAGCGCCGCGCCGATCGCGGCGAGCGCCACCAGCACCGCGCCGCCGACCAGGAAGTCGACCCAGACGAGCCAGGCGATGACCGCGTCCACCCCGGACATCCGCTGGCCGACGTAGAGGGCCGAGTCGTTGTCGGTGCGGACCACGAGCATCCGCCAGGTCATCGTGCCGTCGACCGACCGGGTCGTGTACGGCGTGCTGTCGTGCTTGCTGATCTCCTCGACCCCGGTGAGGATCTGCGGCAGCTGGCCCGCGGTGTACTCGCCGCCGACGTGCATCCGGCCGACCCCGGTCACCGACTTGGTGGTGGTCAGGTAATCCGAGGGCAGCACGATCGAGGAACCGGTGAAGCCGGCCTTGATCCGCTCGTACGCGAACCGCTTGAGCTGATCGTCCATCCGGCTGATCAGGTAGGTGTTCAGCGCGTACGTGCTGGTGGCGCTGATCAGCGTGAGCGCGGCGAACACCAGCACCAGCACCGACGCGACCAGCTTGGTGCGCAGCGAGATCTTGCGCAGGGTCGGATGCAGCGGGATCGAGCCACGAACCCGCTCGGCGAGTTTCACTCCGGCGCCTAGACGGCTGGCTTGCGCAGGACGTATCCCACGCCGCGCAGCGTGTGGATCAGGCGAGGCTGGACGTTGTCCACCTTCCGGCGAAGGTACGAGATGTAGGACTCGACGATGTTGTCGTCACCGCGGAAGTCGTATTTCCACACGTGGTCCAGGATCTGCGCCTTGGAGAGCACCCGGTTGGCGTTGAGCATCAGGTAACGCAGCAGCTTGAACTCGGTCGGCGAGAGCTGCACCCGGCTGCCCGCCCGGTAGACCTCGTGCGTCTCCTCGTCCAGCTCCAGGTCGGCGAAGACCAGCCGGGACGGCTGCTCCTCGCCCGCTGTGGTGCGGCGCAGCACCGCCCGGATCCGGGCGGTGAGCTCCTCAAGGCTGAACGGCTTGGTCACGTAGTCGTCGCCGCCGAGCGTCAGGCCGCGAATCTTGTCCTCGGTGCCGTCGCGAGCGGTCAGGAAGACCACCGGGGTCCGCTGGCCGCCCTCGCGCATCAGGCGGATGACCTCGAAACCGTCGAGGTCGGGAAGCATGACGTCGAGGACGACTAGGTCAGGCGTCGAGTTGCGCGCGGCGCTGACGGCCGCGCTGCCACTGGTCGCGGTGGTGACATCGAACCCGGCGAAACGCAGGCTGGCGGAGAGCAGCTCGAGGATGTTCGCATCGTCCTCGACGACGAGCAGTTTCGCCTCGCTCTGCTTGGGCTGGGTCTGAACGGCCATGGCGCCATTCTTTCGCCGTCCGCTGCGCCATGGCTGCACACTTGCTGAAAATTATCTGTGAGAGTTACCCCGCTCATCAGGCCGCCAGGCGGTAACCGCTCCCGCCCAGGCTGGACTGCGCCGCCCGAGCCAGCGTCTGCCGACCGGCACCCGGCTCCGGTCGCAGCGCCGGCGCAGCCGCCAGGGTCACGGTGAGCCTGCGGACCCGGGCCACCCGCAGCACCGACTCCCAGAGCGTGTCCTCGCCGACGAACGCCGCCTCGGTCGAGTCGTAACTGATCGAGATCGGCACCACCGGCGCTTCCGCGTCGATCGCCGCCTGGAACAGGGCCGGACGGAACGGGCCGGACTCGGTGCCGCAGTAGGTCGTACCCTCGGGAAAGAGCGCGACCGAGCGACCGCCGCGAAGCGCGGCAGCGACCTCGCCCACCGTCCTGGGCAGCGTTTTCGGCCTGGTCCGATCGATGAAGATGGCGCCGCTGCGATCCGCGGTCGCGCCGATCGCCGGCCACTCCCGCACATCGTGTTTCGCCACCAGCCGCACCGGCACCACCGAGTACAGCGCGACGATGTCCAGCCAGGAGACGTGATTGGCGACCAGCAGGCTGCCGGGTCGCGGCACCGCACCGCGCCAGACCAGGCGAACACCGAGAACCGCGAGGATGGCGCGGGGCAAGGCCTGCAGCGCGGCGCCGCGCAGCAGCGCCGCGGGCAGCAAACCCGTCAGGAGTACGCCGATGAGCCCGGCCACCCGCAGTCCGGCGGTGACCGGCCGCACCCGCGTGTGCCCGCCCGGCCGGCAGCCGTCATCGCACCCGGAGGCGGGGTGCCAGTTCATCGCGTCGCTCCCAGGAAGTGCCGGCGGTACCGCGGGTCCAGCCGGTCCATCGAGAAGAGCACGTAGAAGTCGGCACAGTCGAAGTCCGCGTCGTACGCCGGCTCGCCGCAGACCCAGCTGCCCAGCCGCAGGTAACCCTTGAGCAGGGCCGGAGGCTGCACCTTCGGATCGCCGGTCAGCCCTTCGGCCGGAGTCCACGGACGGCGCGGGCGGACCCGCATGGCCGGCGGGGAGAGGTGCTTCGCGTTGACCCGCTCCCGGACACCGGCAGCCAGGGCGCCACCGTCGGCGAGCGGCACCGAGGCGCATCCGCCCAGCCAGCGCAGGTTGTTGAGGTGCATGTACCGGGCGATGCCGGCCCACATCAGGTTGACCACGGCGCCGGAGCGGTGGTCCGGGTGCACACAGGACCGGCCGATCTCGACCAGGTGGTCCCGCAGCGGTCGGAGGGCGCTCAGGTCGAACTCGCCGTCCGCGTACCGGCGGCCGGCCAGCTCGGCGGCGCGCGGCGGGAGCATCCGATAGGTGCCCACCACCTCGCCGGTCGAGTCGTCCCGGACGAGCAGGTGATCGCAGTACTGGTCGAACTCGTCGGAGTCGAGTCCGTCCGGTCCTGCGAGAGTGGCGCCGAGTTCGCCGGCGAAGACCTCGTGGCGCAGCCGCTGCGCTGCCTCGACGAGGCTCGCGTCGTCCGCGATGAGAAGCGTGTAGCCGCTGGTCCCGGTGGGTGCGGCGGCTGTCATCAGAACTGCCATGAGATCTGTGTAAGGGTGACAACTGCCGATGGCGTGTCGGATCAGGAGGCGATGCGTGACCGGTGGATGAACGACTTGTGCGAGAGTCGGTGGATGCTGATCCCGGATCGCTTCAACGGCCCGCCCGGCACCGGTAACGGAGGCTGGTGCGCGGGTGTGTTCGCGCAGGCCACAGGCGTGCGACCGGCCCAGGTGACGCTCCGGGTCCCGCCGCCTCTCGGCGTTTCGCTCGACCTGCGCGACGACGCGATCTGGTCCGGGGAGACGCTGGTCGCCTCGATCGCGCCGGCGCCGCCGGCCGCCTTCACCGGTGCGGATGTGCCGCCGGTGCCGAGGGCGGACGCGGTCGCGGCCTCGGCCGGATATCCCGGTTTCACCTCGCACCCCTTCCCCACCTGCTTCGTCTGCGGGCCGGACCACCCGGACGGGCTGCGGCTCTTCCCCGGTGTGCTGGCCGACGGGCGGACGGCGGCGCCGTGGACGGTCCCGGACGAGGTCTCCGAGCCGACGATGTGGGCCGCGCTGGACTGCCCGGGAGGCTGGGCCGCGATCGCGACCGGCCGGGCGTACGTCCTGGGCCGGATCGCCGCGTCGGTGGAGGCCCTGCCGTCACCGGGCGACGAGTGCGTGGTGGTCGGCGCCGCCACCGCGATCGAGGGCCGCAAGGCAATGGTCGATTCCGCCGTTTACGGCCCCGATGGAAGAAGGCTCGCGATCGCGCGGGCGACCTGGATCACGACCGGCTGACGCCTCGCGCAAGCAGATCTCGCGGAAGGCAGTTGGTCACAGAGTGGACGTCCGGTCGGAGGGCGCTCAAGCACGGCGTAGCCTTGAGCGGGAATCCTACCCGTCCCGCGTGACGGAGCAGTCACGTGATGACAAACACGGTGAAAGAGGCGAACGCGGCAGTGTCGACGCAGCAGACTTCGCAGGACAATCCACTCGCGGACTTCGGTCCCAACGAGTGGATCGTCGATGAGATGTACCAGCGCTACCTGGCCGACCCGACCAGTGTCGACCCCGCCTGGCACGACTTCTTCGCCGACTACAAGCCGGCGATGGCATCGGGATCGATCGCGACTCCGGACGAGGCCAAGGCGGCCACCGCCACCGCGTCCGCGGCGAAAGCGGGCACTGACGCACCGGCGGCGGCCACGGTGGCCCCGGTCAAGCCGGTGACCCCGCCGGCCGAGCCCAAGACCGAGCCGAAGCCGAAGCCGGCCCCGGTGGAGAAGGCCGCTCCCAAGCCATCGTCCACCGTGCCCTCCGACGCGAAGACCACCCCGCTCCGCGGGGTCGCTTCCAAGATCGTCCAGAACATGTCGGCCTCGCTCGAGGTACCGACCGCCACCTCGGTGCGCGCGGTCCCGGCCAAGCTGATGGTCGACAACCGCATCGTCGTCAACAACCACCTCTCCCGCGGGCGTGGTGGCAAGGTCAGCTTCACCCACCTGATCGGCTGGGCGCTGATCCGCGCGGTGGTGCAGCACCCGGAGATGAACAACTCGTTCGCCGAGATCGACGGCAAGCCGAACCTTGTCCAGCCGGAGCACATCAACCTCGGCATCGCGATCGACCTGGCGAAAAAGGACGGCTCCCGCACTCTGGTCGTCCCGTCGATCAAGAACTGCGAGACGATGGACTTCCGTCAGTTCTGGCAGGCGTACGAGGACGTGGTCCGGCGCGCCCGCCGCAACGAGCTGACCATGGAGGACTACTCCGGGACGACGATCTCGCTGACCAACCCCGGCGGCATCGGCACCGTCCACTCCATCCCGCGCCTGATGAACGGGCAGAGCGCCATCATCGGCGTCGGCGCGATGGAATATCCGGCGCCGTACTCCGGCATGAGCGACGACATGCTGACCGAGCTCGGCGTGAGCAAGGTCACCACGCTCACCAGCACGTACGACCACCGGGTCATCCAGGGCGCGCAGTCCGGCGAGTTCCTCAAGGTGATGCACGAGCTGCTGCTCGGCAACCACGGTTTCTACGACGAGATCTTCACGTCGCTGCGGATTCCGTACGAGCCGGTCCGCTGGGTTCGCGACGTGGCCCGCACCTCCGAGGGCCAGATCGACAAGGCCGCCCGGGTGGTCGAGCTGATCCACGCGTACCGGGTGCGCGGTCACCTGATGGCCGACACCGATCCGCTCGAGTTCACCATCCGCAAGCACCCTGACCTGGACGTGCTCCAGCACGGCCTGACCCTCTGGGACCTCGACCGGACCTTCCCGGTCGGCGGCTTCGCCGGCAAGCAGAAGATGAAGCTGCGTGACGTGCTCGGTGTGCTGCGCGACAGCTACTGCCGCCGGGTCGGCATCGAGTACATGCACATCCAGGACCCGGAGGAGCGCCGCTGGGTCCAGGAGCGCATCGAGGTCAAGTACACGAAGCCGGACGCCGACGAGCAGAAGCACATCCTGCACCGGCTGAACGCCGGCGAGGCCTTCGAGACCTTCCTGCAGACCAAGTACGTCGGTCAGAAGCGGTTCTCGCTGGAGGGTGGCGAGTCGCTGATCCCGCTGCTCGACGCGGTTCTCCAGTCGTCCGCCGAGGCCGGCCTGGACGAGATGGTCATCGGCATGGCCCACCGCGGCCGGCTGAACGTTCTGACCAACATCGTCGGCAAGCCGTACGAAAAGATCTTCAACGAGTTCGAGGGTCAGATGGACCCGCGGTCGGCTCACGGCTCCGGTGACGTCAAGTACCACCTGGGCCAGACCGGCAAGTACACGACGCCGGACGGCGAGAGCTCGACGACCGTCAGCGTGGTGGCGAACCCGTCGCACCTGGAGGCTGTCGACCCGGTGCTCGAGGGCATCGTCCGGGCCAAGCAGGACCGTCTCGACCTGGGCCTGCACGGTTACACGGTGCTGCCGGTGCTGGTGCACGGTGACGCCGCGTTCGCCGGTCAGGGCGTGGTCGCCGAGACGCTGAACCTGTCGCAGCTGCGTGGTTACCGGACCGGTGGCACGGTGCACGTCATCGTGAACAACCAGGTCGGCTTCACCACCGCGCCGGAGTACAGCCGCTCGTCGATGTACTCGACCGACGTGGCCCGGATGATCCAGGCCCCGATCTTCCACGTGAACGGCGACGACCCGGAAGCGGTCGTCCGCGTCGCGAAGCTGGCTTTCGAGTACCGGCAGACGTTCAACAAGGACGTCGTCATCGACATGATCTGCTACCGCCGCCGTGGTCACAACGAGGGCGACGACCCCTCGATGACCAACCCGCGGATGTACCAGATCATCGACACCAAGCGCAGCGTGCGGAAGCTGTACACCGAGGAGCTGATCGGCCGCGGTGACATCACCGTGCAGGAGGCCGAGGAGCAGCTCCGCGATTACCAGGGCCGCCTCGAGGACGTGTTCAAGGCCACCCGGGACGCCGGTGGCACCCCGCCCCGCCCGCGCAGCCTCACCGAGGAGGCCGAGCCCGAGGTGCAGACCGCGATCGGCACCGACGTGGTCCGCGCGGTCGGTCAGTCGCACGTCGAGCTGCCCGAGGGCTTCACCCCGCACAAGCGGGTCCAGCAGCTGCTCGACCGCCGCGCCAAGATGTCGTCGGACGGCGGCATCGACTGGGGCTTCGGTGAGCTGATCGCGTTCGGGTCGCTGCTCGGCCAGGGCGTCACGGTCCGTCTCGCCGGCCAGGACTCGCGGCGTGGCACGTTCACCTCGCGGCACGCCGCCATCGTCGACGCGAAAACCGGCAAGGACTTCCTGCCGATCTCCACGCTGGCGACCGGCAACGCCCGGTTCTTCGTGCACGACTCGCTGCTCAGCGAGTACGCGGCGATGGGCTTCGAGTACGGCTACTCGGTGGAGAACACCGAAGCGCTGGTCCTCTGGGAGGCGCAGTTCGGCGACTTCGTCAACGGCGCCCAGTCGATCGTGGACGAGTTCATCTCCTCCGGCGAGGTGAAGTGGGGCCAGCAGTCGTCGCTGGTGCTGCTGCTCCCGCACGGCCAGGAGGGCCAGGGCCCGGACCACTCGTCCGGCCGTCCCGAGCGGTTCCTGCAGCTCTGCGCGCAGGACAACATGCGGGTGGCGAACCCGACCACTCCGGCGAACTACTTCCACCTGCTGCGCCGCCAGGCACTGAGCAGCAAGCGCAAGCCGCTGGTGGTCTTCTCGCCGAAATCGCTGCTGCGCCACAAGCTCGCGGTGTCGTCGGTCGCCGACTTCACCGAGGGCACGTTCCAGCCGATCATCGGCGACGCCGGGATCAACGGCACGCAGCTGGACGCGAACGCGGTGAAGCGGGTTCTGCTCTGCTCGGGCAAGGTCTACTACGACCTGTTCCAGGCGCGGGCCGAGCGCGGCAACACCGACACCGCGATCATCCGGATGGAGCAGATCTACCCGCTGCCGGTCGAGGAGCTCAAGGCGGTGCTCGCGCAGTACCCGAACGCCGAGGACTTCGCCTGGGTCCAGGAGGAGCCGGCCAACCAGGGCGCCTGGTCGTTCGTGGCGCTCAACCTGCTCGAGCACCTGGAGGGTGTCCGCCTGCGGCGGATCTCCCGCCCGGCCGCGGCCGCCCCGGCGGTCGGCTCGGCGAAGATGCACGAGGCCGAGCAGGCGGCGCTGGTCGAGGCCTCGCTGCCCCGCCCGTAACAGCCTGAAAAGGGAAGGGGCTGCTCCGGGAAACCGGGGCGGCCCCTTCTACTATCCGGGCATGTACTTCACCGACCGTGGCATCGAGGAACTCGTCCAGCGTCGTGGCGAGGAGACCGTGACCCTGGAGTGGATCGGCGAGCAGCTGCGCACCTTCGTCGACATGAACCCCGAGTTCGAGACGCCGATCGAGCGCTTCGCCACCTGGCTGGCCCGCGACGACGAGGACGACGACGAATAGAACTCGGGACTTTCGGCCCGGCCGCGCGGTGATCCTGCCGGTAGGTTGAATCCGTGGCACGCAGTGTGTACGTCGCGGGCTTGGGCCCCGGTGTCGGTAAAGGAACCGTGGCGCTCGGCATCGTCGAGTTGCTGTCCCGGCGAGTCGCTCAGGTGGCGGTCTTCCGTCCCCTGGTGGCGGGCCAGGACCGAGATCCGCTTCTCTCCGTCCTCCGGGATCGTTATCCCGGCCCGGTGCCGTACGAGGAGTCCTTCGGCGTCACCATGGCCGAGGCATCCGCGCTGGTCGCCGACGGCCGCCGGGAGGAGCTGATCGGCCGGATCGTGGAGCGTTACCGGGACGTCGAGCGGCGCAGTGCGGCCGTCGTCGTGATCGGCAGCGATTTCTCCGACAAGGCCGACGAGGGCCGCGAGGAGCTGCCCCGGGAATTGGCCTTCAACGCGCGCCTCGCGACCGAATTCGGCAGTGTGGTGGTCCCGGTGGTCAGCGGCGAGGGGCGTACCCCTGAGTCGCTCGCGGCGGCGGCGCGTAGCGCGTACCACTCGCTTGTTGATCTGGGCGCGACCGTTCTCGCGGTGATCGCCAACCGCGTGCCCTTCGATCTTGAAAAGATCGCCGGCCTGCCGGTTCCGGTCTGGGCGATGCCCGAGGTCGCGGCCATCGCCGCGCCGACGGTGGCCGAGGTCGCTGCCGCGCTGGACGCCACGGTCTTCATGGGTACGCCCAGCGCCCTGGACCGCGACGTGCTGGATTACGTGGTCGGCGCCGCCCAGGTGCCCACCGTCCTGAAACACCTGACCGAGGGCGCACTGCTGATCACCCCCGGCGACCGCGCGGACCTGCTGGTGGCGGCGAGCGCCGCGCACGCGGCCGGCACCGCCACCCTGGCCGGTCTGGTGCTGACCCTCGGCGAGCCGCCGGACCCGCAAGCCGTCGAGGTCATCGAGCGCCTGAACACCGGCCTCGCCATCCTGATCTCCCAGGCGGACAGCTACCACACGATCGCGGCGGCCGGCCGGATCAAGGCGGAGCTGAGCACACCCCGCAAGGTCGAGGCGGCGCTCGGCGTCTTCGAGAAGAACGTGGACACCGCGGAGCTGTCGCGGATGCTGGACGTGGCCCGGTCCAGCCGGGTGACCCCGCTGATGTTCGAGAACGACCTGATCGACAAGGCTCGCGGCGACCGGCGGCACCTGGTGCTGCCGGAGGGCACCGAGGAGCGGATCCTGCGGGCCACCGAGACGCTGCTGCGGCGTGACGTCGCCGACCTCACCCTGCTCGGCGACCCGGCGGAGATCACCCGGCGGGCCCGGGAGATCGGTGTGGAGATCGGCGGGGCGCAGCTGGTCGACCCGTCGTCCAGCCAGTGGCGCGAGGACTTCGCATCCCGGTACGCGGAGCTGCGCAAACACCGCGGCGTCACGCTGGACCTGGCGTTCGACGTGGTCCGGGACGTGAACTACTTCGGCACCATGATGGTCGCGGCCGGCCTGGCCGACGGCATGGTCTCCGGCGCGAACCACACGACGGCCGCCACCATCCGGCCGGCTTTCGAGATCATCAAGACGGTTCCGGGCCTGTCGGTGGCGTCGAGCGTCTTCTTCATGCTGCTCGCCGACCGGGTGCTGGTCTACGGCGACTGCGCGGTCAACCCGGACCCGGACGCCGCACAGCTCGCCGACATCGCGCTCTCGTCGGCGCAGACGGCTGCCGCGTTCGGCATCGAGCCACGGGTCGCGATGCTGTCGTACTCCACCGGAAGTTCCGGTTCCGGCGCCGACGTGGAGAAGGTCGCGGCGGCCACCGCGCTGGTCCGCGAGCGACGGCCCGACCTGCCGGTCGAGGGACCCATCCAGTACGACGCGGCGATCGACCCGGCCGTCGCCGCCGCGAAACTGCCCGGCAGCCTGGTGGCCGGTAAGGCGACCGTCTTCGTGTTCCCCGACCTGAACACGGGTAACAACACGTACAAGGCCGTGCAGCGATCGGCGAACGCGGTGGCGGTCGGCCCGGTCATGCAGGGCCTGCGCGCGCCGGTCAACGACCTGTCCCGGGGCGCCACGGTCAAGGACATCGTCAACACGGTCGCCATCACGGCGATCCAGGCGGGAGCGAAATGACCCGGGTACTCGTGCTCAACTGCGGCTCGTCGTCGCTGCGATACCGGCTTTACGACGGTGACGAGGTGCTCACCAAAGGCCTGGTCCAGCGGATCGGCGAGGCCGACGGTGACGCGGCCGACCACGACGAGGCCCTGCGCACGCTGATGGACGACCTGGACCTGACCGGGCTGTCCGCGGTCGGCCACCGGGTGGTGCACGGCGGCGAGCGGTTCACCTCGGCGACAGTGGTGGACGACGAGGTGCTGGCCGCGATCGAGGAGCTCATCCCGCTGGCCCCGCTGCACAACCCGGGCGCGCTGACCGGCCTGCGGGTGGCCCGCAAGTTGCTGCCGGACGTGCCTCAGGTGGCGGTCTTCGACACCGCGTTCCACGCGACGATCCCGCCGGAAGGCGCGCTCTGGGCGGTCGACAAGGACCTCGCCAGCCGGTGGGGGCTGCGCCGGTACGGGTTCCACGGGACCTCGCACGCGTACGTTTCCCGGGAGACGGCACGGGTGATCGGCAAGCCGGCCGGCGAGGCGAACGTGATCACGCTGCATCTCGGCAACGGCGCGAGCGCCGCCGC
Organism: Actinoplanes lutulentus; assembly: GCF_003259845.1. GTDB lineage: Bacteria > Actinomycetota > Actinomycetes > Mycobacteriales > Micromonosporaceae > Actinoplanes > Actinoplanes lutulentus. Next base: position 193,135 of record NZ_QLMJ01000013.1, on the reverse strand, counting down.
GGTCCGCGGTGGGCGAAGCGTGGCGACGTCGATGGGCATGACCCCGCTGCCCGGCCTGGTGATGGGCACCCGTTCGGGTGACATCGACCCGAGCCTGATCTTCCACCTGCACCGGGTGGCCGGACTGTCGCTCGACGAGATCGAGGACATGCTGACCCGGAGATCCGGGCTGCTCGGCCTCTCCGGCGCCAACGACATGCGTACCGTCCTGGAGCGCGCCGGAGCCGGCGACGAGGATGCGCGGCTGGCGTTCGACGTCTTCTGCCGGCGGATCCGGGAGTACGTCGGGTCGTACCTGGCCGTGCTCGGCCGGGTGGACGCGATCACGTTCACCGCCGGGGTCGGCGAGAACGCGCCGCGGGTCCGGGAACACGCGCTGGCCGGGCTGGAAGCCCTCGGCATCACGGTGGACCCGGACCGCAACGCTCGCAATGAGTTGATCATCTCCCCGGACGGATCACCGATCACCGTGTGTGTGGTGCCGACCGAGGAGGAGCTGGAGATCGCTTCGGAGGCCCGGAAGGCCGTTTCCTAGAGCGCGAGCCAGGTTACGAGGGCGATCAGGACGACGAGGGCGACCACGCCACCGATCACGAACGGAAGCTTGGACGACGACGACTCGGAGTCGGACGTCGTCCGGGTGAACGCGCGGAACGCCTCGGTGTTGCCGCTGGGGTCGACGCTGTTGTCAGACATGCGCCGACCCTAGCGAAACGGGTCAAGGATGGCGAAACAGACCACCTGATCAGGCGAGATGATCGATTACCACCTTGCCGAAGACCTCGCCCGCGTCGAGCCGCTCGAACGCCTTCGCCGCCTCGCTGAACGGGTGCGTCGAGTCGATCACCGGGCGGACCGTGCTGTCGGCGACCAGTTGCAGCAGCGCGGCGAGCTCGTCGGGCGTACCCATGCTGCTGCCCAGGATCTCGATCCGCATGGCGAAGACCCGGCGCAGGTCGATGGTGGCCTTGTGTCCGGCGGTCGCGCCGCACACCACGATCCGGGCGCCGGGCGCCGCGCACTTCATCGAGTGGTCGAACGTGGGCTCGCCAACCGACTCGATCACCACGTCCACCCGCTCCGGCAGCCGCGCGCCGGGCTCCAGCGCGGTCGCGCCGAGCTCGCTGATCCGCTCACGTTTCCACTGCTCACGGCTGGTCGCGTAAACCCGTTTGCCCAGCGCCACGCCGATCGCGACCGCCGCGGTCGCGACGCCGCCTCCGGCGCCTTGAACCAGGACGGACCCACCCTCAGCGATCCGGCCGCGGGTCACGAGCATGTGGTACGCCGTAAGCCAGGCGGTCGGCAGGCAGGCCGCCTCGGCGAAGGAGACCCCAGCCGGTTTCGCGATCAGGTTCTCCCGGGGTGCCGCGATCCTCTCCGCGATGCCGCCGGGGTGACGCTCGGAGAAGATCGAAAAGCCCCGCGGGTCGACCTTGTCCTCGACCACCGGGAAGACGACGACCTCGTTGCCGTCCGGGTCGACGCCGGCCGCGTCGCAGCCGAGGATCATCGGCAGCCGGTCGGCGGGCAGGCCGACCCCACGCAGCGACCACAGGTCGTGGTGGTTGAGCGAGGAGGCGCGCACCTCGACCGGCACCCAGCCGTCGGGTGTGGCGCGCTCGGGCAGGTCACCGACGGTCAGCCCGCGCAGGGGCTCGTCCGGGTTCAGGGCGGAGGCGTAAGCGGCTCGCATCAGCCGACCTTAACGCTGAATAAGACGCCTTTGAATAGAACACCGCGCCGCCCCCGCGTTGTGCGGGAGCGGCGCGGCCTCTTGTCCGATGGTGGTGCCGTCCGGGTCAGGCCGGGACGACCGCCGCCGCGGGCGCCGGAACCGCGGACCGGCGCGCGACGCCGTCCTCGATCGCCGCCGCCGCGACCGCTGCCGCGACGGCCGGAGCGACCCGCGGGTCCAGCGGGGACGGCACGATCGCCTCGGGACGCAGGTCGTCGGAGACGATCGCGGCGATCGCGTCGGCCGCGGCGACCTTCATCCGGTCGGTGATCGTGGTGGCCCGGACGTCGAGCGCGCCGCGGAAGATGCCCGGGAACGCCAGAACGTTGTTGATCTGGTTCGGGAAGTCGCTGCGGCCGGTCGCGACGACCGACGCGTACTTGTGCGCGACCGTCGGGTGGACCTCCGGCGTCGGGTTGGCCAGCGCGAAGATGATCGCGCCCGGCGCCATCCCGGCCAGCGCGGACTCCTCGATCGCCCCACCGGAGACGCCGACCAGCACGTCCGCGCCGATCAGTGCCTCGGCGATGCCACCGGTACGCCCGGAGATGTTCGTCGTGGCGGCGAGCTGCTCCTTGACCGGACCGAGGTTGGGCCGGTCGGCGTGGATGATGCCGCGCGAGTCGCAGACGATCATGTTGGCACCCTGGACACCCGCCGCGATCAGCGTTTTCGTGATCGCGACACCGGCCGCGCCGGCGCCGCTGATAACGACGCGCAGGTCGGCGAACTGACGCCCGAGCAGCTTCGCGGCATTGCGCAGCGCGGCGAGCGTGACGACAGCGGTGCCGTGCTGGTCGTCGTGGAAGACCGGGATGTCGAGCTCGGCGTCGAGGCGCTGCTCGATCTCGAAGCAGCGCGGCGCGCTGATGTCCTCCAGGTTGATCCCGCCGAACGACGGGGCCATCGCCTTGACCGTGGCGATGATGCCCTCGACGTCCTGGGTGTCGAGGCAGATCGGGATCGAGTCGACCCCGCCGAACTGCTTGAACAGGACCGACTTGCCCTCCATGACCGGCATGGCGGCTTTCGGCCCGATGTTGCCGAGGCCCAGGACGGCCGAGCCGTCGGTGACCACGGCGACCGTGTTGGCGGTCCAGGTGTAATCGGGGTAGAGCGACTCGTCCTCGGCGATCGCCTCACAGACCCGGGCGACACCCGGGGTGTACGCCAGGGACAGGTCGTCCCGGCTGGCGAGCGGAACAGTGGCGCTCATCGTCATCTTGCCCTGGCGGTGCAGGTCGAAGACCGGATCGGCGGCAAGGGCAGGATCGAGCTCAAAACTGAAAAAAGACACGGTGAACTCCACACGGCATCGTCATTGACACGTTGGCACCTGACCACTGCTGGTCGCGAGTATGCGCCAGAGGGAGGTGCGATGCGGGGATCACCCGGTAAAGCAACCGCAGCACGGGTGTGCGCTGGGGATCAGAAGACCTTAACTCAAACGCCCTGGCCTGGGCCAGTACCGGTACGTCACACGGCCCCGCGTGTCGGCAACGCCGTACGCCCGCGAGTCGTCGGAGGCGAACTCGTTGTCACCCTCCAGCCACCAGCCGCCGTCCTGTTCGCGTACCGCGCGTTTGACCACCAGCAGGTCGGGCCGGGACCGGAAGCTCGCCACCACGATGTCTCCGGGACGGATCCGGCGGCCGCCGCGGCGGACCACCAGAGCGTCGCCGGAGCGCAGCGCCGGGACCATCGACGGGCCCTGCACCAGCACTACGAACAGTGGTAATTGCCATCTCAAGGCATCAAGCCTCCGTCGCGTTACCCCATGGGTGTAAGGGGTAGTGTCAACCTTGGATCATCGCAAATCTCTTTGGAGGAGTCCTGATGCGACTTCCGCGTTTCCTCACGCCGCGCACCGTTGTCAGCGCGCACTGTGACCTGCCCTGTGGGGTCTACGACCCGGCGCAGGCCCGGATCGAGGCCGAGTCGATCAAGGCCATCGCCGAGAAGTACCAGGCGAACACCGACCCGGAGTTCCGCACCCGCGCCATCCTGATCAAGGAGCAGCGCTCCGAGCTGGTCAAGCACCACCTGTGGGTGCTCTGGACCGACTACTTCAAGGCACCGCACTTCGAGAAGTACCCGCAGCTGCACGGCCTGTTCAACGAGGCCACCAAGCTGGCCGGCGCTGCCGGCGCGAAGGGCTCGGTCGACCCGGCCGTCGCCGAGCAGCTGCTTGGCAAGATCGAGGAGATCTCCAAGATCTTCTGGGAGACCAAGCAGGCCTGAGCGGTTCCCAGGCCCGGCAGCCGGAGTGATTCCGGCAGCCGGGCCTGCCCTTACTCAGCGTGAGCGGCTAGAGTCTCCTCCATCAGGAGGAGGGGCTCGGGTGACTCAGCTGATGCAGACAGGGCCGGACGTCGGTGACGACGTCGTACTACTGACCGTTCCCGCCGACGGCGGGTACCTCGGTGTCCTCCGTACGGCCACCGCCGGTCTCGCGGCGCGGCTGCACTTCGCGCTCGACGAGATCGAGGACTTGCGGATCGCGGTCGACGAGGCATGCGCCATGCTGCTGGCGATAGCCACGCGCGGCGCCGAGCTGGAGTGCCGTTTCGCGGTCACCGACGATGCGCTGACCGTCGAGGTCACCGTCTCCACGGTTCGCGGCGCGCGGCTGCCGTCCGAGTCGTCGTTCGCGTGGAAAGTGCTGACCGCGCTCACGACGTCGGCCGAGGCCGAGGCCAACGGGCGTTCTGCCACGATTCGGCTGCTTACTCGGCGTACCGAATTCTAGGTTTGGCTTTTCTCAGCGGACTGCCTCGGCGATGAAGTCGAGGTGTTCGCCCGCGACGCGCGTCGCACTCTCGGCGTCCTGCGAGATCAGGCACTCCACCAGGCGGCGATGGTCGGCGTCGATGCGCATCCAGTACCCCTCGGGCAGCACGCCGATGACCTCCTCGCCGTAAGAAGCCTGGTAAAGCGGGCTCCCGACCAGCTCGAACAGCGGGTTGCCGGTGGCCTTGGACATCGCCCGATGAAACGCGGAATGCGCCGCCATCATCGTGTCGAAGTCGTCGATCACCGGGTCGAAGAGCGCGCCACGCAGCTCGGCCAGGTGAGAGTCGGTCCTGCGCATCGCGGCCAGGCCCGCTGCCGGCACCTCCAACGCGCGCCGCAACTCCAGCAGGTCGACGAGACCGACGCTGGCGGAGTGGGTGAGCAGCGCGAATCCGGTCGACAGCCCGTCGGCGAGCTGTTCGGCGTCCGGATGCGAGACGAAACTGCCGCCGGTCACTCCGCGCGTCGTCACGATCAGATGCTGGCTGGCGAGAAGCCGCAGCGCCTCGCGCACCGTGCTCCGGCTGACGCCGATCTTGACGCAGAGTTCGGGTTCCGGAGGCAGACGTTCACCGGGCTGCAGCCGCCCGGAAGTGATATCTGCACGCAAATCGTCCGCAAGCTGCTGATATGCGGGCGGGCGCACCGTTGAGCCGGTCACCCATACAGGTTAGGCCCTGATGAGCCGGCGGAGACCCACTAATCGACGCCCAACGCTCGACTACTCGGCGGAACAAGAATCAGAGCCGCGGTCACCGCGGCTAGAACCAGCATGCCCACGCCCAGCCAAATCATGCCGATCTGGACCAGAAATCCTCCGGTCGCCAGCAGGAACAGCTGAACCACGACCGCCGGGCCCCGCGCACGGACCGCGCCGCGCCCGAGAGCGCGCGCCACCACGAAAACCCCGAACGCGGCCAGAGCGGCCATCACCGTGAGCGACGCGGCGATCGCCACGTCGATCCCATCCCCGGTCAGATCAAGGACTACGAGGTACGCCGTGAGCACGGCGAGGCCGGCCGCCTGCAGGTAGAGCAGCCGAACCCCCCATTCGAGGGTCGCCGCTCGGTCTTTCACGGGGTTCTCTCCGGTCACTCGTGCACCATACCGACAGACCGGAGGCGTTTCGACGGGTACAGTGCCGCCCATGCGAGCGTTGCTGGTGGTCAACCCCAGGGCGACGACGACCAGTGAGCGCAGCCGCGATGTCCTGGTCCGGGCGTTGCGCAGCGCGGTGGACCTGACGGTGCGATACACGGAACGGCGCGGCCATGCCACGAAGCTGGCCCGCGACGCGGCCGAGACCGGGGTCGACCTGGTCGTCACGCTGGGCGGCGACGGCACGGTGAACGAGGCGGTCAACGGACTGCTGACCGCGGCTCCCGCTCTCGGCGGGTTGTCCGGCCCTCTGGCGTACCGGCTTCCGGCGCTCGCCGTGGTCCCCGGCGGATCCACAAACGTCTTCGCCCGCGCGCTCGGCATGCCACGCGACTGGGTGGACGGCACCAGCGTGATACTCGACGGCATCCGCGACGGCCGGCACCGGATCATCAATCTCGGCCGGGCCGACGACCGGTACTTCACCTTCGCGGCCGGCCTCGGCTGGGACGCCGCGACGATTCGCAAAGTGGAGCAGGCCCGCCTCCGGGGGCGTACCTCCACGCCGGCTCTCTACGTCCGCGCGATGACATCTCAATTCTTCACCGGAATGGATCGCAAGGATCCACCGATGTCGCTGGAACGGCCGGGCGAGGAGACCGAGAACGGGATCGGCACGGTGATCGTTCAGAACACCGCACCCTGGACGTATGTGGGTGAGCGGTCCGTCGACCCGAACCCCGGCGCCGCCTTCGATCTGGGCCTCGACGTGATGGCGATGCGCCGCCTCAACCTCCCCGGCACCGCACGGACCGTGACACAACTCGCGTGGCAGTCCAGTGATCTCCGAGGTAAACAAGTATTACGGCTTCATGACATCGCCGAGTTCACCGTGGTGGCGTCCCGACCCCAGGCTTTCCAGCTGGACGGCGACTACCTAGGCGAACGCCAGAAAGTGCACTTCGTGTCCGTCCCCTCAGCTCTGCGTGTGATCTGCTGACAACGGGGTACGTGAACCTGGTAGGTGCTCACGATCCGTTACAGAAACACGGTCAAAAGGTCGGCGAAGTGGGCAGGACCGTACTACATTGATGGGAGCGTTCGTCATCCGGCTCTGGCAGTAACCACGGAACCGGACATAAGGGTGCGTGAGCCAGCTCACCCGGCGGGAGAAACTTCCGGCGCTACCCTTGACATCGCGAGAGTTCGTGAAAGCATTCACAAGCGAAAAGAAGTAACCGGTTGCTGCTTGTGCGCGTTCCTTAATCAAGAAGCGCAGAACAGCCACCAAACGCAAATAGCTTGCTGACGCACTGGTGATCGCGCGGGCACAACCCGTCGCCTCCACTGCGCATGCATATAGGTAAACAGCACTGTTTTCATTACCCCATCCGAAACAAGGAGTTTGCCGCCATGGACTGGCGTCACGATGCGATCTGCCGCGACGAGGACCCTGAGCTGTTCTTCCCGATCGGGACGTCTGGCCCGGCGCTCCTGCAAGTCGAGCAGGCCAAGGCCGTGTGCCGGCGGTGCCCGGTGACCGAGTCGTGCCTCTCTTGGGCCCTCGAGTCGGGTCAGGACGCCGGCGTATGGGGCGGTATGAGCGAAGACGAACGGCGCGCAGTCAAGCGTCGCGGCGGCCTTCGGGTCGGCGCTCCCACCGCCTGAATCAATCCCCCACACAGCATTTGCGCCCCGGGCCTCACGGCACCGGGGCGTCTTGCTGTTTCGGGTCGCTCACCCAGCGCTTCATTCCGCAGTGCGCAATTGCGATCACGTTCAGTTTTCCCGAACCCGCGAAATGATCTCGAAATTCGGATCAAGACGCTTTGCGTCGCGGACTCGGCACACTCCGCATTGGAGTGACCCGCTCACTCTTTCGCAGTTACCTTGCGCGGAGCGCCGGTAACCCACAGTGAGTTAGTTCGTTCACCGGCAATCAGGTAACTACTTGATCGCGTAGTCCTCATCGGACTAGCCCCCAAGGGGCCGCCCGGTCACCACCAAATCCCCTGAATCCCGCCAAGCCCTCACTGTGAATCCCCTGAATCACCTGTGAATCCCCTGAACCCCAGCCCGGCCAAGCACCAGAAAACCCCAAGGCCACCAGACCGCCACGCCCCGCCAGACCGTCACGACCCAGCAGACCGTCACGACCCGGCCGACCGTCGCAACCCCCGTTGACCGTCGCAACCCGGTCGACCGCCACGGCCCAGTGGACCGTCGCGACCCGGTGACCGTCGCGATCGGCTGGACCGTTGGAGTCGCAGACCGTTGGAGCCCCTAAATCGTTGGCGATCCACCGACCCGCCGCAGATCCGCTGAGAATGCTCCGAGAGAGCGCTGAGCGCCCCGAAGCATCCGGGATCGGCTCAGACTCCATCCAGGACGTTCCCGCCCCGCAGAACCCCGCTCCGGCAAGGCAGACAGGCGCGCAGAAGCCTCCTCGCCTGTCACACCCCGCCAGAGCTAGGCAAGCGCGCCGCCCGCATACCGACCAGAACTCGCCCGAGCCGGCCCCTGAGACCGCAGGACGCACCGAATCTTGTGAGGTTGCGCCGCCCAGCCCACCCAAAGCGCACTAGATCCACGAGCAGGCGGGCGTCCGCGCAGAAACGCCCGGCGTCGAGCCGACACGCACGCGCCCCCTGACGATCGTTCCCAGCCGCCGAACCGCTGGACAGCTCAGCCACGACCAAGCTCCCCCGCACGAGCCGTAGCCGAGACACGAAATAACCCACCCATTCCACGTCTCAACGACGGCTGGCGAAGATCAGCCGTCGCTCAGACACGGAATCATCGGCTTATTCCATGCGTCAGCTACGGCTCAACTGGGCGAGGCACCCCGGCGACCCCCACCGAGCCAAACGGAACACCTCCCCCACCGAGCCAAACCGGACGCGCCTCCCTAGCCGAACCAGGCCCGGACGCCTCCCCCAGCCGAACCAAGCCGGACACCCCCGCCGCGACAAGCGGGACGCCTCCGCTCGTCGCGACGAGCGGGACGTCTGGATTGGGCTGGGACGCGGGCCCACCGTGGGCTCCTGACACCGTCGCCGCGTGGCCTTGGTTCGGCTCTCGGGCGCCTCCAGCCAGGTAGCGGTCAGGCTGCGATGGGTAGGCGGCCGGTCAGGGCGGGCTCCACCCGGGCATTCACCAGGCGCACCAGCTCCGGAGCGGCGGCCAGTGGCTCCGCGACGGTGATTGCTCCGGCCTCGCGGGCGGTACGCGCCGCCAAGTCGTAGAGAAGGCCCGGCGCGAGGAAATACGCCGCCATGCCGACCCTCTGAGCGCCCGCCTCACGCAACCGGGCCACAGCCTCGCCCGCGGATGGCCCGGCGCCGGAGGCGTAAGCGACCTCAGCCGGCAGACCGAGCCGCCGTCCGAGCGCGGCCGCCGCTTCGGCCACCGTCGCCCGGGCCGCTTCATCACGAGTGCCGGCCGAGGCGAGCACCACACCGTCGAGGAGCCCCTCACCGCCGAGCAGCCCTTCACCGTCGAGCAGCCCTTCACCGTCGAGCAGCCCCTCACCGTCGAGGAGCCCTTCACCCGGCAGGACACCGGTAGCCGGGGCGCCTCCCCAATGGGTGACACCCTCACCCGGGTGGGTGACGCAGCCGGCCTGCTGGGCGGTGAGGACGCAAGACTCGTCGACACCGGGCGACACCGCCTCGGACAGACGCCGGCAGAGGGCTGCCAGCAGCAGCGGTGACGCCGGGCCGAGGACGTCGGTGGCGGTCACCTCGATCGGCAGCGACTCGGCTTCCCGGACCACAGCCGGCAGGTCGACCCGGCCGTGATAGGCAGCCGTCAGCAGCAGCGGCACCAGGACCGCGCGGGACGCCGGCACCGACGCCAGCACGTCGATCGGCCGGGGGCCGGCGTGGTCGAGGTACGACGCGCGCACCAGCCAGTCCGGCCGGGCCCGGCGAACCGCCCGGGCCAGCGCCTCGGTGGCGACCGCGGCCCGCGGGTCACGGCTGCCGTGAGCCACCAGAACCACAGCAGGCCGCAACCGCCCGCTCAAAAGACCAGGTCCACTCAAAAGACCAGAGCCACCCGAAAACCCAGGACCGCCCGAAGAAAAACCCGAGGAAAAACCAGACCCACTCACACGTGCAGGCCGCATTCGGTCTTCTCGAACATCGCCCAGCGCCCGGCCCGCGGGTCCTCGCCGGCCTTCGTACGCCGGGTGCACGGCCAGCAGCCCACCGAGCCGTAGCCCTTCTTGAACAGCTCGTTCACCGGCACGTTCCACCGGCTGATGTAGCGGTCCACATCAGCCTGGGTCCAGGCCGCGATCGGGTTGACCTTGACCTTGCCCTTCTTGGCGTCGAAGGCGACGACCGGCGTGTTGGCGCGGGTCGGCGACTCGTCGCGGCGCAGGCCGGTGGCCCAGGAATCGTAGTCGCTGAGCGCGCGCTCCAGCGGCTCCACCTTGCGCAGGAAGCAGCACTCGTCGGGGCTGCGGGCGAAGAGGCGGGGGCCGTACTCGCCGTCCTGCTGGCCGACCGTCATCCGGGGGCGGATGGACCGGACGTTGACGTTCATCGTGCGGATCACCGTGTCGCGGACCTTGAGGGTCTCCGGGAAGTGCAGGCCGGTGTCGAGGAAGACGACGTCGACGCCGGGCGAGACCCGGGAGAAGATGTGCGCCACGACGGCGTCGGCCATCGAGCTGGTGACGCAGAACCGCGCGCCGAAGGTGTCGGTCGCCCACTTGGCGATCTCCTCGGCCGGCCTGCCCTCAAGAGCCTGAGCGGCATCCAGAGCAAGCACCCGGAGCTCCTCCGGGGTGCGCCGGCCCGGTTCCAGCAAAGAAGACGAGGAAGACGAAGAAGACGAGCCGCCCAGGTCGATCAGGCCCAAACTCGAAGCGTTCAGGAGACTCATCGATTTACTCCCTTGGACAACAACCCGATGAACTTGACCGAGAAAACCCGCGCGCAGGAGTGGCACTCCCAGGCGCCGTGCGAGGCCTCGTTGGGACGGAGGTCCTCTTCACCGCAGTAGGGGCAGTACAGGGGAGCGGATCTGGCGTCGCTCATTTCAGGAGCTCCTCGTCGGCCCGCAGGACCCACTTCGCGAAGGTCTCGCCGTCGGTGCGGCCGTCCAGGTAGTGCCGGGCGACGCGTTCCACGTACTCGGGAAGCTCTTCGGCGGTGGCCTTCAGGCCGCGCACCTTGCGCCCGAAGCCGGCGGTCTCGCCCTTGGCCATGCCGAGCGCGCCGCCGAGGTGGATCTGGAAGCCTTCGACCTGCTCGCCGCGCGCGTTCATCACGAGCTGGCCCTTGAGGCCGATGTCGGCGACCTGGGTGCGCGCGCAGGCGTTCGGGCAGCCGTTGATGTGGATCGAGAGGTCGGCGTCGAAGTCCTTGAGCCGCTCCTCGAGCCGCGCCACCAGCTCCTCGCCGCGCGCCTTGGTCTCGACGATCGCGAGCTTGCAGTACTCGATGCCGGTGCAGGCCATCGTGCCGCGGCGGAAGGCCGAAGGACGGGCTTCCAGCCCGATCGCGCGCAGGCCCTTGACGAACGGTTCCACCTTGTCGTCCGCGATGTCCAGGACCAAGACCTTTTGGTACGCGGTGAGCCGCACCCGATCCGAGCCGAACTCCTCAACCAGGTCGGCGAGCTTGCCCAGCTGCGTCCCGGAGGTGCGCCCGACGATCGGGGCGGCACCGACGTAGTTACGGCCGTCGTTCTGCTTGTGCACGCCGATGTGGTCGATCGGCTTCTCCGGCAGCTCCGGCGACGGGCCGTCGAGCAGCGTCCGGCCGAGGTATTCCTTCTCCAGGACCTCGCGGAACTTCGCCACGCCCCAGTCGGCGAGCAGGAACTTCAGGCGGGCGCGGTGCCGCAGCCGGCGGTAACCGTAATCGCGGAAGATCCCGACGACGCCTTCCCAGACGTCCGGGATCTCGGCCAGCGGCACCCAGACGCCAAGGCGCTCGGCCAGGCGCGGGTTGGTGGAGAGGCCGCCGCCGACCCAGAGGTCGAAGCCGGGGCCGTGCTCCGGGTGCTCGACGCCGACGAAGGAGATGTCGTTCGCCTGGTACGGCCCGTCCGGCAGCCAGGAGATCACGGACTTGAACTTGCGGGGCAGGTTCGAGTACCGCGGGTCGCCGACGTACCGCTTGACGATCTCGTCGATCGCCGGCGTCGCGTCGATGACCTCGTCGACCGACACACCGGCGACCGGGCTGCCCAGCACGATCCGGGGGCAGTCGCCGCAGGCCTCGGTGGTCTGCAGGCCGACCGCTTCGAGCCGGCGCCAGATCTCCGGCATGTCCTCGACCCGGATCCAGTGCATCTGGATGTTCTGCCGGTCGGTGATGTCCGCGCTGTCGCGGGCGAACTCGCTCGCGATGCCGGCGATGGTGCGCAGCTGCAGCAGGCTCAGGGCGCCGCCGTCGATGCGGACGCGGAGCATGAAGTACTCGTCCTCAAGCTCTTCCGGCTCCAGCACCGCGGTGCGGCCGCCGTCGATTCCGGCCTTGCGCTGGGTGTAGAGACCCCACCAGCGGAACCGGCCACGCAGGTCGGCCGGGTCGATCGAGGAGAAGCCGCCGTGGGCGTAGATGTTCTCGATACGCGCACGGACATTGAGCGGGTTGTCGTCTTTCTTGCTGCGTTCGTTCGGGTTGAGCGGCTCGCGGTGTCCGAGCGCCCACTGTCCCTCGCCACGCGCCTTACGAGGGCGGGCGGTGGGACCTGCAGCGGGGGTGTTGCTGGGCGCCATGTCGGCGTTCCTCCGGGTTTCGTGGGCGCGCATTGCCGCCCACGGCCCTGAGGAGGCTCGTGACATCTATGTCAGGAGTGGGCCCGGCGGTCGCGCGGCCGAAAATGAAAATCGGGCGGCGTCAGGAAGCCGGACACATCGCGCTGCGGACACGGCCGTAGTCCACGTGGCGGCGGGCCACGAGGCGGCAGTCCAGAGCAGCGGTCATGTTGGCTAGCGTCTCACGCCGGGCGAATCTGAGCCAGTACGGTCCAGATTCCGGGAGTGTGCCGCGTAACACAGCCCTAACATCTTGTAACAGTTGCCACCTAAGCTCGCCGGCACCAAAGATCGACCACTTGGTGTAGTGACAACACTACTGAAGGTTGTCAGACTCGGGCGTCAAAGGCCTCAGGCCTACCCCTCCGGGAGCCGCCCATGCTCAGTCCGGCAGCCTTCGACGACTCCCCGACCCGGCCACTCGCGGCGCCTCGGCGTACGACCCGCCGGCGACCCCTCGCCCTCGTCCGGGCGTGGGGTCCTTTTCTGATCCCGGCCACGCTGGCCACCGCGGCCGGCCTGATCGGCCTGGCCGTGCCGGTGGCCGGTCCGGGTGAGCAGCTCACCCGGGTCTTCACCGGGCTCACGCCGGAGCGGATCCTCGACTCGGCCCGCGAGGCCGACGCGGTGAACGCCGTCTACTACCTGCTCATGCACTTCTGGGCCGAGCTGGCCGGCGACGACGTCTCGATGCTGCGGCTGCCGTCGGCGATCGCGATGGGCCTCGGCGCCGGGCTCGCGGGTGAGCTGGGCCGGCGCATCCTCACGCCCGGCATCGGGCTCTGCGCCGGGCTGATGCTCGCCGTCCTGCCCGCGGTCAGCCGGTGGGCACAGGAGGCACGGCCCTATGCCCTCGCCTTCCTCTGCGCCACCGCCGCGACGCTCATGCTCTATCGGACGCTCGACCAGCCGCGCTGGTGGCGCTGGACCGGGTACGGGCTACTGATCACCCTCACCGGTCTGCTGCACGTCACGGCGCTGCTGGTCCTGGCCGGGCACGCGTACACGGTCTTCTCGCGATGGGTGCTCAGTCGCCAGCCCGCACTGTTCTGGTGGTTCCCGGTGACCGTGCTGTCACTCGTACCCCCGGCGCCGTTGATCTCTCTGGGTGTGCGGCAGCATGCCGCGCTGCTGGCCTGGCGCCCGCACCTGGCCTGGGAGGCGGCGCGAAGCGCGCCGGAGGTTCTGCTCGGCTCGGCGGCGGCCGGGCTGCTGGTGATCGGGCTGGCGCTGGCCGCGCGGTGGCCGGACCGCGCGCTGATCCGCGAGCTGGCCGTGCTCGCCGCCGTGCCGCCGCTCGTGCTGATCGGTGCGACGTTCCTGAGCGGGCCGGTGTGGGCGCCGCAGTACGCGCTCCCGGCTCTCGTGCCGATCACGCTCTGCGCCGCTGCAGCCCTGCGTGGCCTGAAATTACGGGCCCTGCTGGCGCTGCTCGCGATCGTCGCGCTGTCCCTGCCGCAGCACCGAGCCATCCGGGAGCCCGGCGCACATCAGCGTTTCGCCAGCGGGACCACCATCACGGCCTCGGTGCCGCCGCCGGAACGGTTGCGCAGTTCGATGCTGCCGCGCAGCTCACCGGTGGCGAGTGCCCGGACGATCTGAAGGCCGAGCCGTTTGCTGCCCTCGAACTTGAAGCTGTCCGGCAGGCCCCGGCCGTTGTCGGCGACCGTGACGTGCAGCTGCTTGCGGAAGCGGTGCGCGGAGACGACCACCTCGCCGGCGATCTCCGGCGCCGGGGCGGTCAGATCCTCGTCGTCCTCGGGCGCCGGGAAACCGTGCTCGACCGCGTTGATGAGCAGCTCGTTGAGCACCATCACGAGCGAGGTGGCGATCTCGGCCGGCAGTACCCCGAACGTGCCCTCCCGGCGCATCCGCACCGGGTAACTGGTGGCGGCCACCTCGGTGGCGGCCGTGGCGACCCGGTCGACGATGCCGTCGAACTCGACCGCCTCGTCGCTGGACATCGAGAGCGTCTCGTGGACCAGGGCGATCGAGGCGACCCGGCGTACCGACTCCTCCAGGGCCATCCGCGCCTCGGGCGCGGCGACCCGCCGGGCCTGCAGGCGCAGCAGCGCCGCCACGGTCTGCAGGTTGTTCTTCACCCGGTGGTGGATCTCCCGGATGGTCGCGTCCTTGGTCATCAGGGCGCGTTCCCGGCGGCGGATCTCGGTGACGTCGCGGACCAGCACCAGCGCGCCGATCGGCACGCCGGCCGGCAGCAGCGGCAGCGCCCGGGTGAGCACGGTGGCGCCGCGCGCCTCCACCTCCATCCGGGGCGCGAACTCGCCGCGCAGCGACGAGAGGATCCGCTCGGACGCGTCGTTGCCCTCCAGCGGATCGGCGGAGAGCCGGATGGCGAGTTTCGCCAGCTCCTCGCCGACCAGGTGGGAGTTGAAGCCGAGTCGCCGGTACGCGGACTGCGCGTTCGGGCTGGCGTAGGTGACCTTGCCGGACGAGTCCAGCCGGATGATGCCGTCGCCGACGCGGGGCGCCGATGTGGTCTCGCCCGGGTGCCGGGGCGGCGGGAAGGTCCCGTCCGACACCATCTGGGCCAGGTCGTCCGCGGTGGTGAGGTAGTTCAGCTCAAGCTGGCTCGGTGTGCGCGCCGTGCTCAGGTTGGTGTCGCGGCCGATCACCGCGATCACCTCGCTGTACCCCTCTTCCAGGTCGGTGGCGTCCCGGAGCCGGACCGGGATGGCCTCGTGGCGGGCGGGGGTGTCGCCGTACCAGACCGGGTCGCCCTCCCGCCAGATCCGCTCCTGGGTGATCGCCACGTCGAGGTGCGCCACCTCCGGGCCGCCGACGATCTTGCCGACCTGGTCGTCCTGGTACGCCGTCGGCGCGGTCACCGGACGCACCTGGGCGACGCAGAGGAACTCGCGCGGCTGCCTCGGTTCACCCTTTATCGGCACCCAGAGAAGCAGGTCCGCGAAGGAGAGATCGGAGAGAAGCTGCCAGTCGCCGGCCAGGCGGTGCAGGTGGTCGATGTCGGCGGAGCTGAGGGTGGTGTGCTCTTCGACGAGGTCACGCAGGGTGGACACGAGACCAAGCTTAGAGAGTGGTGGTCACCTTCTTCAGGCCGCGCGGCGCGTCCGGGTCCTCACCGCGGGCCAGCGCCAGTGCGAGCGCGAGCTTCTGAAGAGGAAGGATGTCGAGCAGCGGGCTGTAACGCTCGTCGACGGCCGGTACGGCGAGCCGCGCCGAAGCGCCGGGCACGTCGGCCGCGCCGATCGTCACCACGTCGGCCCGGCGCTCGCCGAGACGGGTCACCACGTCACGCATCGCCCGGCCGCCGGGGCCGTCGCCGACCACCGCGAGCACCGGCACGTCCGGGTCGGCCATCGCGAGCGGGCCGTGCAGCAGGTCCGCGCCGGAGAACGCCAGCGCCGGCAGGTAGGACGTCTCCATGAGTTTCAGCGCGGCTTCCCGGGCGGTCGGGTACGCGTACCCACGTCCGGTTGTCACCAAGCTGGAAGCGAACCGGTAACGCTGAGCCAGGTCCTCGGCCGACGAGTCGGCGAGAGCCGCCTCGGCGAGCCGGGGCAGTTCCTCGATCGCGGCCCGTTCTGCGGCGGGCAGCCGTCCGTCGCCGGCGCGCACGCCCTCGACGAGCAGCAGCAGGGCGAGCAGCTCGGCCGTGTAGGTCTTGGTGGCGGCGACCGCGCGCTCGTGACCGGCAGCGACGTCGATGGAGAGCTCGGCGGCTCGGGCCAGCGGTGACTCGGGGTTGTTGGTGACGGCGAGGGTGAGCGCGCCGTTCTCCCGGGCCACGCCGAGGACGCCGGTGAGGTCGGCGGAACCGCCGCTCTGACTGACACCGATCACCAGGGAGCCGGTGAAGTCGGGCTTGGCGCCGTACAGCGTGATCGCGCTGGGCGAGGCGCTCGCGACCGGCAGGCCGAGGCGGATCTCGGACAGATAGGCGCCGTAGAGCGCCGCGTGGTCGGACGTGCCCCGGGCCACGAACACCACGTTGCGCGGTTTCCGGCGAGCGATCTCGGCTGCCACCTGCGCGATCGCACCCGAGTTGCGGTCGTCCAGCAGCCGGGCGAAACCGGCGGGTTGTTCCGCGATGTCCGCCGACATGCCGTGCCCTCGCTGTGTCACGTGTTCCTCCCTGACATCCAATTCTTGTGCGATCGCTGCGCAGTCTTGCAAGAAAAAGCTTACTAGGTCAAGGTTTCGCGCACGAGTGCGCAAACATGAGGACTGACATATGGCGTCGGGTCCCCTAGGGTCTTTCCTCGTGGAATCCCCCTCGTCCCACCGCGACATCGCGCGCGCCCGCGCCGCACTCGACCGTGGCGAGAACGCGGACGCCGCAGGCCTTCTGGCGGGCCTGCTCGCCCACGAACCCACCCTGCCCGAGATCCACGAGCTGCTCAGCCGGTTGGCCGCGACCACCGGCGGCGGGCTCGACCTGTTCGCCGCCGAGCCGTACGAATCGGTCGGCCGCACGGTCGCCCGCGCACATCTGCTCGCTGCCTCGGGCCGCCCGGAGGACGGGCTGCCACTGCTCGCCACCGCGAGCGGCAGCCACCCGGAGATCGACTGGGCCGGTGTGCCCTGGGTCGGTGAGCCCGCGCTCGGCGTACGCGTCGACCCCGGCGTGCTGGCCCGCACGATCATGCGGCTCTGCACCGCCGTCGGCGATCCCGCGCCGGCCGAGACGGTCGACGCGCTCAAGCCCTATCTCACTGTCGTCCGGCACGCCGTCGCCGCGCACGGTGAGCAGGCGATGCTGCTCGGCGCCGGTTCCGCGCTGGCACGCCGGCTCGGCGAGGTCAGCCTCGCCGTCGACTGGGCCGCCCGCGGTGCCCGGGCGCAGCCTTCGAAACTCGGGGAGATCTGGCTGGGGTACGCGTACCGCAGCGCCGGCCGGATGCCCGAGGCGCTCGCCGCGCTGCGCCGGGCTGTCGCGTACGACCCCGACGACCTGTCGGTGTACGCCGACGTCGCCGCCACCCTCGCCGACCTGGACCGGCTCGACGAGGCGCTGCGCTGGACCGAGCTGGCGCTGGAACGCGACCCGGACTTCGACTGTGTCGTGCACACCGCGCACCGGCTGCGGTACCGGGCCGACGGCGACGTGGGCCACCTGGTCGCGCTCGCCGACTTCATCCGGGACCATCCGGACGACGCGCACGAGCACACCGACCTGGAGGAGTGCTGCCGGGAGTCGCCGTGGCTGGGCGGCATGCCGGCCGGGGCGCCCCTGCCCGCCGGGCGGGCACCGGTCAACGCCGAGCCGTCCGCGGACGCGGTGCGCCGGCTGCTCCGGGTCGCGTCACCCACCTGGGCCCATCCGCCGGCCGCGTACGACCGGGCGCTCGGCCTGGTCCTCGTCGAGCCGTGGGAGCTGCTCGCGCTGCTGGCCCACCCGTCGGTCACCGAGGCGCGCCAGCCCACCGGGCTGGAGGTCTGGGCCTGCCTCGGCCTGCTGCACCACGGCAGCGAGGAGCCGTGGCTGGAGTCCAGCCGCCGGCGTCTGCTGCTCGGCCTGCTCGACGGCGATCTGGACCGGGTGACCCAGGCGGCGCTGTTCGCACTGGTCACGTACGCCTGGGTGGACCCGGAAGCGCGCGCCGACGTGGCCGCCGTGGTCACCGGCCGGCTCACCGAGATGGCGTCCGGCCCGGCTGCCCGGGCCGTCGCCGAGCTGGCGCTGGCCGCGCCCGGCCTGGACCGGCCCACCCGGGAGCTGGCCTCGGCCACGATCCGGGTGCCGGCCATCCCCCGTCAGCGGAGCCGGACGGTCTGGCGCCGTTTCACCCCACGACGCGGAGACCGCGCCTGAAGCTTCAGTTGATCACCGCGATCAGGTCGCCCTCCTGGACGACGTCGCCTTCGTTCACCGCGAGCCGGGAGACCGTCCCGTCGGACTCGGCGATCACCGGGATCTCCATCTTCATGGACTCCAGGATCACCAGCGTGTCGCCGTCCTCGACGGTGTCGCCGACGCCGGCCACGACTTTCCACACGTTGGCCACCATCTCGGCCCGGATCTCGTCCGCCATGAGGGGATCACCCTTCTGCTCGCACTGCTCTCGGTGAACGTCATCAAATCACGGATGCGTCCCGGCCACGTCCCGGCTCGGCGGACGGGCCCACTACGATCGGCAGCGAGAAGGCACCACGGAAGGGAGTACCACCATGGCGAAGAAGGCCCGCAAGAAGAAGGCTCGTAAGAAGAGCGCAGCGAACCACGGCAAGCGTCCCAACAGCTGAAAAAAGGCCCGGCGAATGCCGGGCCTTTTTCGTGTCCTGCCTCAGGTCAGGGCTGGTGCTCCCGAGTCTCGGTCTGCACTTCGAGCTGGTCGAGCTTGAACCGCAGCCGGTCACGCAGCTCCGACGGTGCGCGCTCGTCGCCGCAGCAGCGGTTGACCAGCGCTTTCACGTCCTGCTCGATGCCGAACTCGCGCAGACATCCGGTGCACTCGTCCAAGTGCTTCTGGATCAGCTGGCGCCGGTCCTCACTGCACTCGAGGTCGAGGTAGAGGTAAACCTCGCTGAGAGCGATGCTGCAATCAGTCTCGTTGTCGTCGGTCGACATCGGTGTCAGGCCCCCTGCGGTTCGGACGTCGTGGCGCGGGTGATGCCCCGGTCGGAGGCGTACGCCTCCAGGAGGTTGCGCAGGTTGCGCCGCCCGCGGTGCAGACGGGACATGACCGTGCCGATCGGCGTACCCATGATGTCGGCGATCTCCTTGTAGGAGAAGCCCTCGACATCAGCGAGGTACACAGCCAGCCGGAAGTCCTCCGGCAGAGATTGCAGCGCTTCCTTGATGTCGCTGTCCGGAAGCCGGTCCAGCGCCTCGGTCTCGGCCGAGCGAAGACCCTGCGACGTGTGCGACTCGCTCGACGCGAGCTGCCAGTCGGTGATCTCCTCGGTCGGGGCCTGCACCGGCTGCCGCTGCTTGCGCCGGTACGAGTTGATGTACGTGTTCGTCAGGATCCGGTACAGCCACGCCTTGAGGTTCGTACCCTCTTCGAACTGGTGGAACGCGGAGAACGCCTTGAGGAACGTCTCCTGCACCAGGTCTTCGGCGTCGGCCGGGTTACGGGTCATCCGCAGTCCGGCGGCGTACAACTGATCCACGAACGGAAGCGCGTCGCGCTCGAAGCGCTGACGGCGCTCGTCTGTCCGCTCTTTCTGGGCCACCCTGGACTCCCCCCTCGACTGCCTCGCCGAGGATACGGGTAGTGCCCGGGTAACGCCGTTGAAAACCGGGGGTGTGCTCACGCTCACCGAACGGCTAGGTAGCGGCGACTCGACCGCGGGCCACTCGGGAGAGCTCAACAGGCTCTGCACCCGGGCCGCCTCCCGGCCGTCGCGCTCGACGATCTCGGTTCCGGCACCCACTACGACTTCCCCTTCCGACGAACAAGCTTCCGGGGGCTGTAACGCCGAGGAGTGACCCACCATTCCGCTATCGGGCCCAGCCGTTGCGCCGCAGCCAATCGGCGGCGATCGTGGCGGTTCCGGCGACGTCCTTGCGCAGATCGTGGACAGCGCCGGGTCGCACGACCACCTCGACCGGCCCGTGCGGCTCCGGCACACCGAACGGATCCCGGTCCCCGTTGATCACCAACGCGGGCACGCCCAACTCCAGCTCACCCGCCCGGCTCTTCTCCGGCTTACCCGGCGGATGCAGCGGAAACGCCAGCGCCAGAACCCCCGCGGCCTCGGTCGCGGTCGCGGTCCGGCACGCGACGCGCGCTCCGCTGGAGCGCCCTCCGACGATCAACGGCAGCTTGGGTACGCGTACCGCGGCGACCACCGCGCCCCACGCTTCGTCGAGATGCCCCGCGGGTGCGGGCGCACGGCGGCCGGCCACCCGGTAAGGCTGGGTGACCAACGCGACCCGCACGCCGGCCGCCACCGCCGCGTCGTGCACCGCGATCAGGTCCGGCGCGTCGACTCCACCACCGGCGCCATGGCCGAGAAGGAGCAGACTCGTCGCCGGACCTGAGGGCGCGGTGACACGCACGGCGGCGGGGCCGCGCGGAGTCTCGATCGTGAGTTCTTCAGGCACCGACCGTTTTTATCAGCTTTTGTCAGCGACTCACCGGGATCAGGGTCAGCAACCGGCGATCCTCGTCGTTGGACCCGTCCTCGACCAGGTCACCCTCCGCGGTGACCCGTTCTCGCCAGGCGACCAGCATGGCCCGCCGCTCGCGTGGCGTCGTCCCGCCCCAGACCCCGTGGCAGTCACCGACCTGTAGTGCCCAGGCCAGGCAGGCTCCTTGCACATCGCAGGTTCCGCAGAGAGCGACAGCGCCGCCGGACGGTTCGTTTGGCGCTGGAAAAAACGTCTCCGGATCGACACTGCGGCATGCACCGCGTGTCCTCCAGGCCTCGTCGGTCCGCTTTTGCACGATCGCCTCGAGCAGTCGCGGGTCGCGTCGCGCGATGGCTACCTCGTGCGGACGCGGCATGCGTGCTCGTGTCATCAGCCCACCTCCCCCGTGGGACCGGAAGTGCTGTGGCGGCCGGAACGCACCTTACGCACCGGCACCACTCCGGCGCTGGTTTGTACCGCACCGTACAAGATCAGAACAAGGGGGTGATCTATCTTGAAACAAAGTTGTTAATTCAGAATGGGCGCATAATCCGACAAAGACCAACGTTGATCTAGCGCCGTTCAGAAAAGCGTTACCTCGGGTCGACGTTCCAGTAACTCGGGCCCATTGTTGCGAACATTGCCGACCTCCGGCCCGACCGGACGCACCTCGATGGCCTCGAGATCACTCTCGGAGAGCGGGCGCAGCAGCTCCTCCGGATCGCCACCGCCGGCCAGCCAATCGGCCCATCGCTCGGCCGGCAGAATCAGCGGCATCCGGTCGTGCACCCGGGCCAATCCGCCGAGCGCGGCGGTGGTCACCACGCTGCACGTGAGCACGGACTCCGGCCCCCAGGCCGACCACAGCCCGGCGAAGGCGAGCGGTTTCCCGTCGCGCGGCGTCATGTAGAACGGCTGCTTCTGCTTGCCGTCGCGCACCCACTCGAACCAGCCGTCGGCGGGCACCAGACACCGCCGTTTCGCGAACGACGGCGCGAAAGACCGCAGCGTAGCCACCGTCTCGGCCCGAGCATTGATCATCCGGGCGCCGCCGCGCAGGTCGGCCGCCCAGTGCGGGACGAGCCCCCAGCGCGCGGTGTCGAGCACCCGGCCCTTCTCCGCGCCGCTCTCCTGCTCGGACGCGTGCGCCCGCGTCGACATGCGGATCAGCGGAACCGGGTCGGTGGGAGCGACGTTCCAGCTGACACGCAACGGCTCGGCAACGTCGACGGCCTCGAAGAACGTGCTGAGGTCGGCGTTGCTCCGGGTCGTGGCATATCGGCCGCACATGAGAATGAACGGTACTGCCCGGCGGCCCTCGCCGTCCGCCCCGCCACCCGCCCGCCGCGAGTCGCGTTCCATTCCGCCGCGTGTGGGCGCGCTCCCATGGAATGCGTGGCAGAGCGCGCAATAGCTCAAGGAATGCGTCACGGAATGGCGAGAACGAGAAGGAAAGCGTGGCCGGACCCACCGGCCGCGCCACCCCCGGTCGAGGGGTTTCGTCTCGGGGGGCGGGAACTCGGGCGGGTCGTGGCGGGGCCCGGCGGCAGAATGGGGTGGTGACTGCTGAACCTCGCCCCTGGCTCGCTCCGTCCGCTTCCGGCCCGGTCTCGGCGACCGTGCGGCTACCCGGCTCCAAGTCGATGACCGCCCGCGCTCTCGTCATCTCGGCGCTCGCTGACGGGCCGTCGGTGATCGAGGCGCCGCTGCGTGCTCGCGACACCGTGCTGATGTCGGCCGGCCTGCGGGCGCTCGGCGTCGGCGTCGACACCAGCGACGACGAGAGCTGGACCGTCACGCCCGGCCCGCTGCGCGGACCGGCCACCGTCGACGTGGGGCTGGCCGGCACGATCATGCGGTTCCTGCCGCCGGCCGCGGCGCTGGCCGAGGGCACTGTCGAGTTCGACGGTGACCCGCACTCGCGCAACCGGCCGCTGCGCCCGATCGTCGAGGCGCTCCGCGCCCTCGGTGTCGCGATCGAGGCGTCGCCGACCGGCGGGCTGCCGCTGACCGTGCGCGGCAGCGGCCTGGTCGAGGGCGGCGAGGCCGTCATCGACGCGTCCGGGTCCAGCCAGTTCGTCTCCGGGCTGCTGCTCTCCGCGCCCCGGTTCACCAAGGGCCTGACGCTGCGGCACGAGGGACCGCCGGTGCCGTCCGCGCCGCACCTGCGGATGACCACGCACATGCTGCGGGCCGCCGGCGCTGTCGTCGACGAGAGCGTGCCGGACGTGTGGGCCGTCGAGCCGGGTGGCCTGCGCGGGCACACCTGGACGATCGAGCCGGACCTGTCCGGTGCGGCGCCGTTCTTCGCGGCGGCGGCCGTCACCGGCGGCACGGTCACCCTCGCGGGCTGGCCGGCGAACAGCTGGCAGCCGGTGGATCGGGTGATCGAGCTGTTCACCGCGCTCGGCGCCGAGGTCACCCGGTCGGCCGAGGAGGGCTTGACCGTGCGGGGCACCGGCACGCTTCGCGGGATCACCGCCGACCTCTCCGAGGTCAGTGAGCTCACCCCGGTGATCGCGGCCCTCGCGGCGCTCGCCGAGGGCCCGAGCGAGCTGCGCGGCGTCGAGCACATCCGGGGTCACGAGACCGACCGGATCGCCGCCCTCGCGGCCGAGCTGACCAAGGCCGGCGCCGAGGTCACCGAGTTCCCGGACGGGTTGCGCATCGTGCCGGGCCCGCTGCGGGCGACCACCTTCGAGACGTACGCGGACCACCGGATGGCACACGCCGCGGCGGTTATCGGCCTCGCCGTGCAGGGCATCGAGCTCGCCGACGTAAGTTGTACCTCGAAGACGTTGCCCGAGTTCCCCGAACTCTGGGCGGGACTCGTGGCGAGGAGCTAGTTCTGCCAGGCCGTAAGCGGGAGTACGACGAGGACGACGTCCGGGTCCGGCCGGGGCGCTCGTCGCGTCCGCGTACCCGCACCCGGCCCAAGCACGACGACGCGATCGACGCGCTGGTCATCACCGTCGACCGCGGGCGTTACGGGTGCGTCCGCGAGGACACCGGCGACATCGAGGTGATCACCGCGATGCGTGCCCGGGAGCTCGGCCGCAAGTCGGTGGTGGTGGGCGATCGGGTGCAGCTGGTCGGCGACGTCTCCGGCGCCCCGGGCGCACTGGCCCGGATCGTGCGGATCAGCGAGCGCACCTCGGTGCTGCGCCGGACCGCGGACGACGACGACACGACACCCGAGGGCCGGCTGGAACGGGTCGTGGTGGCGAACGCCGACCAGCTCGTCATCGTGAGCGCGCTGAGCGACCCGCCACCGCGGACCGGATTCATCGACCGGTGCCTGGTGGCGGCGTACGACGCGGGTGTCGAGCCGCTGCTCTGCCTGACCAAGGCCGACCTGGCCGGTCCGGAGCAGGTGCTGGACTACTACGCCGAGCTCGACCTGCCGTACGTCCTGGTTCGCCCGGGCAGTGATCTCGACGAGCTGCGCGGGCGGCTGGCGAGCCGGATCTCGGTGATGGTCGGCCACTCCGGCGTCGGCAAGTCGACGCTGGTGAACCGCCTGGTACCGGACGCTCTGCGCGCTGTCGGCGTGGTCAGCGCGATCGGCAAGGGCCGGCACACCTCGACCAGCGCGGTGGCGCTGCGGCTCCCGACCGTGGGCAAGTCGAAAAAAGATCCGGGCTGGATCATCGACACCCCGGGGATCCGGAGTTTCGGCCTCGCTCACGTCAGCGCGGAAAGCCTGCTGCACGGCTTCTCCGACCTGGTCGAGGGCACTCTGGACGACCAGCCGAACTGCGGGCACTCCCCGGCTGACGCCGATTGCCGTCTCGACGCCTGGGTCGCGGCGGGTAACGCTGATCCGCGGCGCTTGGCCTCGTACCGAAGGCTCTTGAGCTCAAGGGCCGGAGAGCTGGACTCGCGCAACGAAGAGGGATCCGCGGCCTGACCGGCGGATCTTGATCCACGCACCATCGGGGCATGACTCCACCCTGGCGGGGTATCTACGAGATCCTCAGCCGGTGACGACCGATCCTCACGCCGAAATGCGAGGAGGGTGCGCGTTATGCACAATGGAGCGATCATGCCGATCGAGGTTCGTCATCTGGTGGACCGTGGCCGGGCTCATCCCCTGGTCCGGCTTACCGGGGTGCTCGGCGACGAGTCCGCGGCGTCGGCACGCTCCGCGCTGCTCGACGTGCTCGCCGACCAGCCCGAGGCGCTCGTGGTCGATGTCGGCGGCCTTGTGGACCCGCACGGCCTCGCGGTCACGGTGCTGCGCGACGTCTTCGAGGCGACCCGTTACTGGCCCGGTTCGCGTCTGGCGCTCTGCGGCACCACCGACACCGCGACCTGGCTGCCGGCCGGCTGGCCGGCCTGGCCCGATCAGGCCGGGGCCTTCGCCGCGCTGGGCGAGCCGGACCCGGATCGGCGGATCAGCATCGACCTGGAGCCGGATGTCGGCGCGGCCCGCGTGGCCCGCGAGGTGATCACCGAGGCCTGCCACCGGTGGGAGCGCACCGACCTGACCGGCAACGCCTGCATCGTGACGACCGAGCTGGTGAACAACGTGGTCGCACACGCCCGTACGCCGATGCGGGTGCTCCTGGCCCTGGACGACGAGACGATGAGCGTGGCGGTCCGGGACAGCTCGCCCGTGCTCCCCCGGTTCACCGGGCCGGTGGCGCCGACCTCGTTCGGCGGCCGCGGCCTGCTGCTGATCAACGCGATGACCTCGCGCTGGGGAAACCTGGAACTTGCCGGCGGCAAGGTGGTGTGGGCCCGCCTCGTGCCGGATCGAACGGTTATGCCGGTATGAGGCTTCCCCTACCTGGGTAGATTGCGGACATGCGAGAGAACGACTACCCCACCGAGGTCAGCGACCCGGAGGCCTCCGGCCTGCCGGACACCGCCGATGACGACTCCACCGCGTACGACGAGGTAGACAGCTCCCGGTGGGCTGACGGGGCTGATCCCGCCGCCCTGGCCGGCACCGGACCCGGTGGATCGAACCGCTTCGGTGACACCCCGGAGGAGGCCCTTCAGGGCGAGTCGCTGGACCGGCGCCTGCGCCAGGAGGAGCCGGACGTCGGCGAGGTACGCGAGCAGATCCGGCCGGAGCGCGACCCGGACGACGAGACCGTTGACGACTCGGAGCAGCTCGCGTTCGACCGGGACGTCTGGGAGGACGGGCCGACCTCGGACCCGAACTCGCCGATCTCGCTCTACGACGACGGCCAGCTCGACGAGGAAGACCCGGGTTCGGTGGGCCGCCTGGTCGCCCCGGACGAGGGTTCCGGCTTCGACGAGGAGACCGACAGCGTCGCGTACGATGCGGGCGCGGCCGGCGGTGGTGCCAGCGCCGAGGAGCTCGCGATGCACGAAACCAGGGCTCCGGACTACAACTGATGGTCCGTACGGCTACAACGCCGTAAGGGGTCCTTAAAGATTTGGTCCCATCCCTTGCTGAGAGCGCTCCCGAGCGCGCACAGTGCTCCCGCAAGTGATCAAGGGGTGGGAGTCTTTCGAATGAGCAGCGTGCGCCTGCTGCGGTCGCTGACAGCGGCCGCGGTGTTCGTCTCCGGGCTTGCGGTGGCCGCTCCGGCCTCCGCGGCCACGACGGTCACCCGGGTCGTCTTCAGCGACGACTTCTCGGGTGACCGGGGCACGGCGCCGAACCCCGCGAAATGGGTGCGACAGGACGACGACGCCCGCCTCGACGGCGAGGGAAACGTCACGCTGGACGACCCGCTGCGGACCGTGCGGACGTTCGCCTCGTCGAACGGGCACGCCGAGGCGCGGATCAAGCCGGGCCGGGAGTACGGCGCCTGGCGCGCCCTAGCCGTGCTCGACGAGTCGGGGCAGCTACCGGCCGGGCAGGTCGAGCCGCTCGCCGACGACCGGGTGGATCCGAACGAGTTCCACACGTTCGCGATCGACTGGACGGCGACGTCGATCGTCTGGTCGGTCGACGGCACCAAGGTGCTCCGCTTCACCCCGGCCGAGAGCGGCAAGCCGTTCCACCTGCTGCTCAACGTGACAATGGGCGAGCGCCGGTCACCCGACGTCGTTGTCGATTCGGTACGGGTAACCGTCAAGGTCACTGTCGCGACCAAGCCGTGGAAGAAGTTCACCACCTACAAGGCCGGCCAGTACGTCACGTACAAGGACGTCGCGTACCGCGTCCGGGAGCGGCACACGTCGCTGCCGGGCTGGCAGCCGAGCCTGGTGCCGGCGCTCTTCCAGAAGATCTAGGAAATTCCTGTTATCCGGTGGTTCCGGAACCCGTCTCCATTGACCGATGACAGTCAATTTTTAAAGACTGTTTGGAGTAACGGCTTCCCTCTCCCCCGGAGGATCCCCCATGCGCAGGTTACGGATACTTCTCAGTGCGGCGGTGATC
This sequence comes from Actinoplanes lutulentus, assembly GCF_003259845.1. Taxonomy (GTDB): domain Bacteria; phylum Actinomycetota; class Actinomycetes; order Mycobacteriales; family Micromonosporaceae; genus Actinoplanes; species Actinoplanes lutulentus. Next base: position 166,302 of record NZ_QLMJ01000013.1, on the reverse strand, counting down.
GCGACAACGCTCGCCACCACGCTGACCCTCGCCTCCCGCGGTGACACCGCCGACGCCGCGATCGGACCGGTCACCTGGTCCGACGAGTTCAACGGCGCGGCCGGTGCGGCGGTCGACGGCTCGAAGTGGAACTTCGACGTCGGCGGCGGCGGGTTCGGCAACAGCGAGCTGCAGTACTACACGAACTCGACGAACAACGTCCGCCAGGACGGCGCCGGACGCCTCGCGATCACCGCTCGCAAGGAGAACCCGGCGAATTACCAGTGCTGGTACGGCACCTGCCAGTACACCTCCGGCCGGCTGCTGACCTCGGGCAAGTTCACCCAGAAGTACGGCCGGTTCGAGGCCAGCATCAAGGTGCCCAAGGGCCAGGGCATCTGGCCGGCGTTCTGGATGCTCGGCGACAACCTCGGCAGCGTCGGCTGGCCGCAGTCCGGCGAGATCGACATCATGGAGAACGTCGGCAAGGAGCCGAACACCCTGTACGGCACGGTCCACGGCCCCGGTTACTCCGGCGGCAGCGCGATCAGCGGTAGCCGTACCCTCGGCGCTCCGCTCGGCGACGCCTTCCACACGTACGCGGTGGAATGGTCTCCGAATCTGATCGTCTGGTTCCTCGACGGCGTCGAGTACCACCGGGTCACCCCGGCCACGCTCGGCGGCCGCCAGTGGGTCTTCGACCACCCGTTCTTCCTGATCCTGAACGTCGCGGTCGGCGGCAACTGGCCGGGCAGCCCGGACGCCAGCACCTCGTTCCCGCAGACGATGCTCGTCGATTACGTCCGCGCCTCGGCGTGGAACGAGGACACCGCGACCGGCTCGGCGCTGAAGAGCACCTTCAGCGGACGCTGCATCGACATCCCGAACGGCAACAGCGCCGACGGCACCCGCATCCAGATGTGGGACTGCAACGGCTCCACCGCTCAGCGCTGGACCTTCGCCGCCGACGGCACCCTGCGCGCCCTGGGCAAGTGCTTCGACCCGGCCGGCGGGGCGCTCGCGAACGGCACCCCGATCCAGCTGGTCACCTGCAACGGCAACCCGGTGCAGCGGTTCACCCTGTCGGCCGCGGGTGACCTGGTGAACGTCTCCGCGAACCGGTGCGTCGACATCAAGGACTGGAACGCCGGGAATGGCGCCCAGCTCCAGCTCTGGGACTGCGGCGGCGGCACCAACCAGAAGTGGACCCGGGCGTAGTTCGCTTCCGGCGGGGATCGGTCACCGATCGAGGGTGTACCGGTCCCCGTACACCCGCCAGGTCAGCGGCGTGGTGAGGTCGAGGTTGCTGGCCCGCAGGAACACCCGCTGGGCGGTCTCCACCCGGCCGAGGTCACTGTGGGCCTCCTCGGTACGCATCTCGGCGCTCCGTGCGTTCAGGAACGCCGTGAGATAGGCGATCTCGTCGCCACCCTGCGCCGGGGTCCGTGCGGACCGGGCCGCCCGGCTGCGGATCGACCGCATCCCGTCCGGGCCGTGCATCACCGCGGCGTCGTAGTACGCGAACTGCCCGAGCGCCCGCAGCCCGTCGGTCTGCGCGAGCCGCACCGCCGGGTCGAAGTAGGTCCGGTCCCGGGCGTCCTCCTGAACGCCGCGGAAGACCGAGTCGGTGGCCGATGCCTTCCAGGCCTTGGTGAACCCGGAACCGAGGCCGCTGTGCGAGTCCGAGCCGTTCACCGAGCGCAGCGCCGGCAGGTAACGGGCGAGCTTGTTCGACGGCTTGCGCCGGGTGTACTCGGCGACCACACCGAGCATGTCCGCGGTGCCGGAGGTGAACCCGACCAGCCCGCCGGTGTATCCACGGCCGTCACCGATGTCCTCGATGTATCCGTACGAGGCGCGCCAGTTCAGTGTCGAGTTCTCCGCGCTGGCGACCAGCTTGAGGGCGGTCTCCTTCTTCTGCGCGGCACTCAGCCCGGCGGCCGCGCCCGGCACCGCCGCGGACGGCCGGCGCCCGCTCTCGGTGACCGGACCGGACGGACCCGGCCCGTAAGCCCGCATCTCCCACAGCGAGTACCCGCCGGACTCGACGGACCGCTGGGTGGCGAGCAGCCGCAGGAAGCGCCCGGAGCCGTGCAGGCTGAAGACGTCGTCGGTGCCGCCGTTGCCGGCCCCGGTGCGATAGAGGTCCTTCCACACCGAGCCGTTGTCGGAGAGCTGCAGGCGGTACGCCTTCGCGTACACCTTGGCCCAGCTCAGCCGGACACGACGGACCTCTTGCGCGGCGCCCAGATCGATCTGGACCCACTGGGTGCCCACACCCGCGCCGCTGGTCCACCGGCTCCGCCCGTCGCCGTCAGCGACGGCGGAGGCCGTCCAGGCGACCGAGGCGGCCGACGAGGCCAGCGCCGGGCGCCCCTGGGAGATCACGACGTCGGCGGAGCCACCGATGGCCGCCACCGAGACGGCCGGCGGCACACAGAGCACCGCGGCGATCCCACCGGCCAACGTGAACGAACGAAACGACCCGACCCGAAACCGCATACTTCCAACGCTAGGGCCGGATCCGTCAGCGACGCTTACGGTTTCGGGAAATCAACACTATCGCCAATATGACCGCACCGACCACGAACAGACAACAGAGCAACCCAAATACGCCGAAAACGCCAAACCCGCCTCGGGATCGTCGCCGGGCCGCTTCCACGGCCAGGTCTGCCACGCCGTTGCTCGCCGCCCAGGCATGAGCCGGGATTACCAGGGCGAGCACGGCGCCGGTCACGGCAGCAGCTGCACGTGACCACCACTTCACCAGATGAGCCATGTACTCAATGCTGACCGATGAGCGCAACGGGTAATGGAGCGGTACCTAAGGAAGGAACCTGCGATGGATGCGGATCTGGTGGCGCTGGCCGAGGCGCACGGGGTATCGACGTGGTACGAGGACTGGCGGCGCAAACGAACCGAGGTCTCCCCGGAGTCGGTGATCGGTGTGCTGGGCCTGCTCGGGGTGGACGCGAGCACACCGTCAGCCGTCCGTGCGGCGCTCGCCGAGGTTCTCCGGCGCGACGGGCAGCGCCTGCCCGCCACGATCGTGCTTCGCCTCGGTGACAGCCGCCCGCTCACCGAACCCGGGGAGGTCACGCTGGAGGACGGCGGCACCCTCACCGTGGCGAAGCTGGAGAATCTGCCGCTGGGCTGGCACCGGCTGCGCTGCGCCGGCCAGGACATCACTCTCGTGGTGGTGCCGGACGAGCTGGCCGAGCCACCGGAGACCTGGGGCTGGATGCTGCAGCTGTACACGCTGCACTCGGCGGACTCCTGGGGCATGGGCGACCTCGGCGACCTGCGGACCTTCGTCGCCGGGTCGGCCGGGGCCGGGCTGATCCTGCTCAACCCGCTGCACGCGATCACGCCGACGCATCCGGTGCCGGCTTCGCCGTACTCGCCGTCGAGCCGGCGGTTCGCCAACCCGATCTACCTGCGGGTTTCGGACGTTGACGCGTACCGGCGGGCGGACGTGGAGCTGCGGGCCCGGGTGGACGCGCTGCGGCCGGGGCCGACCGCCGACTCTCTGATCGATTACGACGTGGTCTGGGCGGCGAAACTGGCCGCTCTGGAGCTGCTCTGGCCGCTGGCCGGGCCGGTCGACCTGGATCGGGACCCGGGGCTGACCGACTTCGCGCGGTTCTGCGCGCTCGCCGAGGAGCACGGGCCGGACTGGCGGACGTGGCCGGACGAACTGCGCCGGCCGGACTCGCCCGCCGTTCTCGCGTACGCCTCGGATCGGATCTCGTTCCACGCCTGGGTGCAGCACCTGGTCGAGGAGCAGCTGGCCGCGGCACGCGAGGCGGCCTCGGGCATGCCGGTGGGCATCGTGCACGACCTGGCCGTGGGCATCGATCCGGGCGGCGCCGACGGCTGGCTGCTCCAGGACGTGCTGGCGCCGGGCGTGCGCGCGGGCGCCCCGCCGGACGCGTTCAACCAGCTGGGCCAGGACTGGGGTCTGGCGGCCTGGCGACCGGACCGGCTGGTCGAGACCGGGTACGCGGCCTACCGGGACATGCTGGAACGGATCTTCCGGCGCGCCGGCGGGCTGCGGGTCGACCACGTGGCCGGGCTCTGGCGTCTCTGGTGGGTGCCGCCGGGCCTCGGTGCGACCGAGGGGACCTATGTCCGGTACGACCCGGAGGCAATGCTCGGCATCCTCGCCCTGGAAGCGCACCGGGCCGGCGCCGTGGTGATCGGCGAGGACCTCGGCACGGTCCTGCCGGAGGTGACCGAGGGTCTGGAGCGGACGAACATGCTCGGCTCGGCGGTGCTCTGGTTCACCCGCGACGACGACGGCGATTACCGCCCGGCGGCCGGATATCCGCGCAACGCGCTCGCCACCATCTCCACCCACGACCTGCCGACCGCCGCCGGCTTCCTGGCCGGCGAGCAGGTGAGGGTACGCGCGGAGCTGGGCCAGCTGGCCGGTTCGGTCGAGCAGGAGGAGGCGAACTGGCGCAAGGATCGTGCCGAACTGCTCGGCCTGCTGAAGACCGAAGGTCTGCTCGACGACGACGCGACCGCCGAGCAGACCGTTCTCGCCATGCACCGCTTCCTGGCCCGCACACCGTGCCGGTTCGTCACCGCCTCGCTGCACGACGTCCTGATGGAGAGCCGTCAGCCGAACCTGCCGGGCACCTATGACGAGTACCCGAACTGGCGGATCCCGCTCGGCCCTGACCTCGCCGAGGTAATCACACAGCCATTGTTCAGGGAGGTCGCGGCGATTCTGGGTAAGAAGAAGCCATGAGTTTCCTGGACAAGGCCAAGGCGATGATCGACAAGCACGAGGACAAGGTCGACGCGGCACTCGACAAGATCGGCGACGAGGTGGACCGGCGCACCGGCCACAAGCACTCCTCGAAGATCGACAAAGGCGTCGAGGAGATCAAGAAGCGCACCGGTCCGACTCGTTAGATCGACAGGGGCTGCGGCGGCGGGTCGTCGTCCACGGCGTACAGCATCGGGTGCAGTGGCAGGAACGTATCCGGCTGCCGGCATCGAGCCGGCGGCAGCAGGGACGACCCGTGTGCCGGGTGCTCCCGGCAGTGCCGGTGCGCCCGGGCCAGGGCATCCTCGTGATGCCGTCCGCCGCCGTACTCCCCGCAGCCGCCGCAGTCCCACCGCCAGAACGGCGGGCCCTCGTCGGAGATGTGCCGGCGGATCCGCAGCGGCGGGCCGGCGCTGCGCCGCGCGGCGGCCAGGATTCCGGGCATCTCTCTGACCGGCGGCGGCCCCGGTGGCCGCCGCTGGCCCATGATCTCGGCAAGCACGTTGCTCGACACCGTCACCTCCGTGGTCGTGATGCTGCGTTTCAGTGTGAAGCGCACCTCATGAACCGGATGGTGTTTTTGCCGCTTTTATCTGCTCGTAGTAACCCCCAGTGATGACGTGGTCACTCCGGGGAACACTGAAGCCAGGTCTCCGACGCCGCATCGGGCCCGCAGGATCTCGCCGATCACCGCCCGGTAATCGGTGGTCACCGCCAGATCGCCGTCCCGCAGGTCGGCCGCGGTCAGGCCGGGCCACCGCCCGTAGACCTTGCCGCCGCGTACGCCGCCGCCCAGCACGAACATCGCGTTGCCATAACCGTGGTCGAGGCCGCCCGAGCCGTTCTGGGTTACCCGGCGCCCGAACTCGCTGATCGTGACCACGGTGACCCGGCGCAGGCCGTCCGGCCCCAGATCGGCGGCGAACGCGGCGAGCGCCGTGGCGAACGCCTTGAGCTGGTCGAACATCCGCTTGCCGGGTGTCGCGACACCGAGGTTCTCGTGCATGTCCCAGTCACCGGAGTCGACAGTGGCGCTCATCAGCCCGACCCCCGACTTGATCAGCCGGGCCACGTCACGCAGCGCGCCGCCGAGCTCGGTGGCGGGATAGACCGCGCCGTTCGCCGGGGCGTACCCGGCGGCCCGCAGCTTCGCGGCCTGTGCGAGCGCGCCGGTCAGCTGCGACGTGGTCCGCTCTAGCGCGGCCGGGGCGCCCTCGTACAGGGCCGCCATCGTCGCCGCGATCGGCCGGTCCGCCTGGTCGCCGTTGAGCTGGGTCTTGTCGACCGAGGTGATGCCGAGATATCCGGCCGGGCCGGCCAGCACCCGGGCCGGCATCGCGGTGCCCATCGCGACCGCGTTGAACACGTCGGACGTACCGAGCGAGCCGAGCATCCGGTTCAGCCAGCCGGTCCGGATCGAGGTGCCCGGGGCGGCCCGCTCCAGCTCCTCCATGGCCGAGAAGTGCGACCGGTTCGGCGCCGGCTGCCCGACCGCCTGCACCGCGGCGAGCTGCCCGCCCGTCCAGTACGGCAGCAGCGGCGCGAGCCCCGGGTTCAGCCCGAAGAACGAGTCACCCCCGATGAGCTGCGCCTTCGGTACGCCGATGCCGGGCCGCGCCGTGTAATAGGCGGCGTCACCGTGCGGCACCACCGCGGAGAGCCCGTCGAAACCGCCCCGCAGCGAGAGCAGCACCAGCACGTCACCGGAGTACGCCGGGTCGGCCGCGAAGGCGAGCCCGGTGTCCAGCTGCGAGCCGGCCAGCCCGGCGAACGCTCCCGCGGCGCCGGTGGCGAGCAGCCGGCGCCGGGAGACGGTGGCAGCGCGCGCATCGTCACAGCAGGAAAGCGTCGTCATTTTCACCTCAGCGCGAAGGACGGGGAGTTCAACAACATCCCCATCAGGTACGGGAACATCCAGCCGGCCGCCGGATCGGTGGCTTTCAACGGCGAGGCCGGGGTCTTGCCATAGAACTCGGCGAGCGCGGCCACGTGCTTAGCCGGTGGCTCCATCCCGGTCAGCCGCACGCCGAGCGCTGTGATCAACGCCCCATACGTGGCCGGCAGCGGACCGACCATCCCGGTCGCGAGGTTCGCCGGCCGGACCAGCGTGTCCGGCCACCAGCCGGCCGCGATGGAGAGGTGGAAGTTCCACCGAACCAGCAGGCCGGACGGGGACGCCCAGGCCGCCGCCACGTCCGGGTACCCGTTCGGCGGGGCCCAGCCCAGCGGCGCGTGCCCGGCTTCCCGGGCCATCCAGTACAGGCTCTCCAGGAACTTGGTGCCGCTGGGCGCCGGGCCGTACCCGAGGGTGCGTACGGTCGCGGCCAGGTCCTCCATCGGCGTACGCGTCTTCGCGCCGATCGACGCCGCGAACTGGGCCGAGCCGAACAGCGCCCGCAGCACCGGCGCGATCGCCGACTTGTTGTCGAGATACACCTTGACCAGCGCGGTGATCAGGTCGGCCGGTGGCTCGTCGGCGACGAAGCGGATGCAAAGCTTCGTGACGATCCGGCGGGCCGTGACCGGGTGCAGCGCCAGGTAATCGAGGAAGCTCAGCGCGGCCGCCTCGCCGCCGGCCGGGGTGGTGTTGGCGTGCTGGAAGGCGAGGACGCGTACCGCCCCGGTGGCGTGGCCGGCGGCGTCGTACCGGTACCGGCCGGTCGTGTTGTCCACGGTCAGTCCGGTGAGCAGACGTGCCGCGTCCTTGACGTCCGATTCGGCGTACGCAAGACCCACGGTGTGCAGTTCCAGCAGCTCACGGCCGTAGTTCTCGTTCGGCGCCGCCTTCGTGGAGAACCGGTTGTCCAGGTACGTCAGCATCGCCGGGTGCCGGGCGGACGCCTTGAGCATGTCGGCGAACGTCCCGAGCGCGAACTTGCGGATGACGTTGCGGTCGTAATCGATCCGGCTGTCCCAGACGTCGCCGGACGGGCAGGTGACGTTCAGGTGGTTGCTCCAGAAATCCACCATCACCTCGAACAGCTGGCGCTCGCTCCAGATCGCCCGGGCCGTCGCGGCGAAACCGAGCTGCCACATCGGGTCCCAGCTGTACTGCTTGAGCTTGCCGGAGGTGACCTGACCGCGGATCTCGGCGATGCCGAGCCCGGCCAGCGGCAGCCGGGCCAGCACGCCGTCGGTCACCTTGTCGGGGATCGAGGCGGGCGCGAGCTGCCGCTCCAGCCAGGCTTTCGCGCCCAGCTTGCGGATCTCCGTGATCGACGACGGGCTGGTACCGAACGTGGCCCGACGCAACAGGTGCAGGAGCTGGTCGTCGGGGAGAAAAGAAGCCGCCGAGGAGGCGGTGGCCGCTGCGGCAGCGGTGCTGGGAAGAGCCACGGCCACGCCTGCGGCTGCCGCAACACCCAGGACACCGCGCCGGGTCATCGTCTGCTCTGATGCGCTCACGGGGGCATAGGTCGGAAGTTTCCCGAGTGATCGTTGGGTTCCCTGCAGCGCGCTACCGATTTGCTCCGGACATACTTGCCCGATGGCACAGCGCAAGGCGTCCCGGCGACGCGTCGAGACGGTCGCGTCCGGGATCGCCGAGCTGGTGCCCGATCCCGACCGGGACACCGCCTTCACCCTGATGCTGGACGGCGCGCCGCAGTCCCACGTCGACCTCGCCGACCCCACGTACCTGCAGTTCGAGTACGTGCGCCGGATGGCTTCGGCGATCGATCTGGTCGCGCCGGCGGGCAAGCCGCTGCGCGCCTTGCATCTCGGCGGCGGCGCGCTGACGCTGCCGCGGTACATCGCGGCCACCCGGCCCGGTTCCGCTCAGCGGGTGGTCGAGATCGACGGACCGCTGGTCGAGCTGGTGCGCGAGGCACTCCCACTGCCCGCTTCAGGCAACATCCGGGTACGCGTAGCCGACGCCCGCGCCGCCGTCGAAGGCATGCGCGACGCCGGGTACGACGTGGTGATCCTGGACGTCTTCGCCGGCGCCCGCACCCCCGCGCACCTGGCCTCCGCCGAGTTCGCCCAGCAGGTCGCCCGGGTCCTCGACCCGACCGGCTGGCTGATCGCGAACGTGGCCGACGGCCCGCCGCTGAAGTACGCCCGCAGCCAGGTCGCCACGATCCGCGCCTCGCTGCCGGAAGCCTGCCTGATCGCCGACGCCGGAGTGCTGCGCGGCCGCCGGTTCGGCAATCTCGTGGTGCTCGCCGGCCGGACACCGCCGCCACTGGCCGAGCTGACCCGGCGAGCGGCCGGCGACTGGTTCCCCGGGCGGGTGGAGACCGATCTCGATCGCTTCACCGGCGGAGTCGCGCCGGTACCTGACGCATCCGCGGTCCCCTCACCACCACCACCCGAGGGTCTTTTCGGTAACCGAAAGTGATGACCGGATAGGCCGTTGGTACACCGCTGATTACCGCGGTGTGTCGATTTCCGAAGATCCGATGTGATTCGCGCCCAGTGACTGGCGACACCCGGTGCGACAGGCTGTAATCGGGGACGGCCGCGCGAATGGCGGATCGCGGCGAACACGGGGAAGGCGAACATGTTCCACCAGCACTTCCTGTCTGCGGCCGGCACTGACCTCGGACCGCTCGACAGCGGGGAGCGTGTGCTCTGGCAGGGCCACTGTGCCGTCGCCGAGTACGCGTTCGATGAGGCGTCGTCGTTACCTCGATGGACGCTGCCCGAAGAGACCGAAGTCCTCGTCACCGACCGGCGTGTGCGGTACACACACCCGACCGAATCAACGGTGAGTAGCGGCGAGCTGTTCTGGCTGTGGCCGCAGCACCTCCGCGTCCAGCCGGGCAACCGGGAGGTCGGGCGCAACGCCACGGTCACCCAGATCCAGCTGGTCTGCAACGGCCCGGACGGCAGTTTCCCGGCCCTGGTCTTCGCCGGTGGCACGCTGACCTCGGTCGGTGACGCCGACCGCCTCGCCAACGTGATGCGCCAGGCGATCGCCCGGTTCCGGGTGGAGAACGCGAACGAGCTCGGCGTACCGGCCCAGCAGGCCCGGATGCTGTCGCGCCTGGTCATCGGCCCGGAGTTCAGCAATTACCAGGGCGGCGAGGGCCAGACCGTGACCCTGCTCGGCTCGGTGCCGGTGCCCGCTCCCGAGCCCGAGTATGAGGAGCCTGATCCGGTGCCGGTCTCCTCGGTGCCGGTCTCGGCCACGCCGGTGTCCGCCAGCCGCGCGTACTTCGAGCGTCCCGGCCTGGACGCCGACGCCCAGCGTGCCCACGAGGCGCTGCGTGCCGAGCAGGACAGCCGGTACGCCGAGCCCGACCTCGCCTCCCGCGCGGCCAGCCTCGCGGCTCGGATCGCCGGCCTCGTCTCCACGGACGAGACCCCGGGAGGGCACCCGGCCAACCTCTCGGCGTACCTCAACGCCGACGTCGACCCGGGCACCGCTCGCTAGCTCAGGCGTCTCCTGACGAGCGGCTCGCCGTGGGTGCGAAACAGCTGCCCGCGGCGACCCGCTCGGCGTGCAGCTGGTGCGCCCGGCGCAGCAGCGTCATCAGCTCGTCCTCCTGCCGGATCCGGGCTCGATATTTCTCCGGCAGCTCGCGCAGGCTCTTCTCCTCCACGAGGAGACGGTGGTAGATCTCGTCGCAGTACTTCGGATCGGTCTCGACGTCGAGGAAATCACCGGCGTGCCGGCGGGCGGCCGCCACGTGCGTGCGGGCCCGGCCTTTCGGGCTGAGCAGCGACGCCACCACGGTGATCAGCAGCACGCCGATGATGATGGCGAGCGAGAGCAACGTCGGGATCTCGGCGACGTCGATGTGCTCACCCTCGTTGATGAACGGGACGTTGTTCTGGTGCAGCGCGTGCAGCACCAGTTTCACGCCGATCAGCGCCAGGATCGCGGCCAGCCCGTACGACAGATAGACGAGCCGGTCCAGCAGGCCGTCGATCAGGAAGTAGAGCTGCCGGAGCCCGAGCAGCGAGAACGCGGTGGCCGTGAAGACCAGGTAGACGTTCTGGGTCAGGCCGAAGATCGCCGGGATCGAGTCCAGCGCGAACAGGATGTCGGTGCCGCCGATCGCCACCATCACGAGCAGCATCGGGGTCAGGACCCGCTTGCCGTCCTGGTAGGTGAAGAGCTTGTCGCCGTCGTACTCGTCCGAGGTGTGCAGGAACCGGCGCGCGATCCGGATCACGATGTTGTCCGGCGCCTCGTCCGGGTCGTCGCCCTTCTCCCGCAGCAGGTTTCCCGCGGTGACCAGCAGGATCAGCCCGAAGATGTAGAAAATCCAGGCGAACGAGTTGATCAGCGCGGCGCCGAGCACGATGAACCCGGTCCGGGCCAGCAGCGAGACCACGATCCCGAAGAGCAGCACTTTCTGCTGGTCGGCGCGGGGCACCTTGAAGCTCGTCATCAGCAGCAGGAAGACGAAGAGGTTGTCGACCGAGAGCGCTTCCTCGGTGACGTACCCGGCGAAGTACTCCGCGCCCATCGTCGAGCCGCCGAAGATCCAGACCCCGATGCCGAACATGATCGCGATCGACACGTAGATCGACGTCCAGAGCGCGGCCTCGCGCAGCGTGGGCACGTGCGCCCGCCGGACGTGGAAGAAGAAGTCGAACAGCAACAGGCCGACGATGAAGAGGACGGTCAGCACCCACACCACGCCGGAGACCTGCATGGGCAACATCCTAAGGGTGATCGGCGCCCGTCACTGCGGCGCGGCGCTGCGACGGAGTGAGAAAAAGTACGTCCGTGAGATTCGCGCCACGCAGGTCGGTACCGCGCAGGTCGGCACCGGTGAAGTCAGCCCGGCGCAGATCCGCGTCCCGCAGGTCGGCGCCGATCAGCAGGGCGCCGCGGAAGCTCGCGCCACGCAGGTCCGCGCCCCTCATCTTGCGGCCGATCAGCTGCGCCCCGCTGTGATCCGCCCGGCGTCCGCCCACCCGCGCCCGGGCCAGCTCGCTCGCCCGGCGCAGCAGCGGATTGACCCGGCCCCGATGCGCGTCGACATCGATCTCGCGGAGCTCCGGGGCACTGCGCCCGGCCATCCGGTCGGTCTCGGCGAGCGCGGCGTCCAGCTCCCGGCGCAGACCGCGGGCCTCGTCCAGCTTCAACGCCTCGGTGAGGTACCACATCAGCTCGTGCAACTGCCGCATCACCGGTAGCGACGCGAACATGTCCCCCGCGATCTCCGGCGCCGAACGCCAGTCCCGCCCACCGAAAGTCTCCTGCGTGATGCGTTGCCCGGCCCCGAAACAGTCGAACACCACACACCCCGGAAAACCGCGCTCCGGCAGTTTCTCGTGAATGCCGCAGAGGAAGTCGTCCCGCAGATTCCGGCACGGCTGCCCAGCCGGTTTGTCGACCGCGAAATCGGATGATCGAGCAAAGGCGGGAGCCACACAACAGAGGGCGGCGCAACGTGCGCAATCAGCGGCCAGACCAGTCACTTCATCCACTCTAGGGCCCCGATTAGGCGCCCTGCCAACCTGCCTGTAGGCTATGTACATACCGACGCGGGGTGGAGCAGCTCGGTAGCTCGCTGGGCTCATAACCCAGAGGTCGCAGGTTCAAATCCTGTCCCCGCTACGAGTGGAAAAGGGATCGTGTTCGCGGAAATCGCGAGTCACGGTCCCTTTTCTTTGGTCACCCTCAGAGATCCTCTTCCGGCTCATTCTTGGGTACGCGTACCGAAGCTGTTGTTTTTGGCAGGGTGAACCAGAAACGGGTGCCGCCGCCGGTGTTCTGGGTCACGCCGACGGTGCCGTTGTGGCGTTCGACAATGCGCTGGACGATGGCGAGACCGAGCCCTGTTCCGGGGTAGTGCTCGGATCCCTCGGCCCGGGTGAAGGCGTTGAACACCTCAGCGAGCTGCGATTCGGGGATGCCGATGCCGCGGTCGGCCACGTCGATGCGGCAGAGATCCGGATCGGCGGCGTCGTCCGCGGCGGTGATGGTGATGGTGGCCGCCTGGTTCTCCGGCGTGTACTTGATGGCGTTGCCGATCAGGTTGTCGAGCACCTGGCGGATCTGCGACGGGTCACCCTGCACCGAGGGCAGCGGCTCGCAGTCGATGGTCGCGTCGGGCGCGCTCACCCGCCTCTCGGCGACGATGCTCTCCACCAGCTCGACCATGTCGATCTCACTGATCCGCAGCGTCGTGTTGTCGGCGGTGGCGTACGCCAGCAGGTCGTCGATGAGCTCCTGCATCCGGCCGGCGCTGGTCCGCACCTTCCCGAGGTAACCCTGCTGCTTGCTGGTGAGGTTGTCGTCGTCGACCAGACCGATCATCTCGGCGTACCCGACCACGTTCGAGAGCGGGCTGCGCAGGTCGTGGGCGACCACCCCGGCGAAGCCGACCAGCTCCTCCTCACGGCGGCGCAGCTGCTGCTCGACCGCTTCCCGCTGCAAGATGTCGTCACGCAGGTCCGCCGTGGCCTCATCAACCCGCCGCAGAGCCCGATCCCGCGACGTCACAACGGTGGCGGTAAGCGCGGCGAGCAGAACGGTGATCACGCTCCCGATAGCCGCCGCACCGGGCGCCAGCCAAGCCTCGGTAGCCGGCAACAACCCAACCGTAGGCAACACCACGAGCCGCCACTGATCCACCGGAGCCGGAAAATCAACGGTCCACGACTCCATGGCCCCATCCAGCCGCACATCAGGCTTCCACCGGGCAACCGTCACCGGCACCTCCCCCGAGGTGTCCACGAACCGCACGCTCACCTGATCCCCACCGATGATCCCGACAGCGGGCCCCAGAAAGTCCCGCCCCCGGAATGTCATGGTCACCCACCCCCGAAACGCCCCCACCTCCGCAACGGGCGCCGAAGCCACCACAGCAGCAGCCATCACAAAGAAACGATCCCCGCTGTCGCCGGCCACATAGGTAGAGCTGGTGGTGACCCCACCGGCATCCCGCGCCTCCCCCAACGCCTCAACCACATCAGGGGTGCCCGTCAGATCGGCCGCGCTGGGCGCCGCCCCGGTCAGCGACCGAGCCAGAACCGGAAAATAGTGCTCCCCAGCACTCTTTTGATCGGGACTCAACGTCAGAGCGGCGCTGCCCCGGCGCCGCCATTCACTCTGAACCGCCCCAACATCCCCAGCAGCAGCCGGAACCACAAAGGCCACCTCAGTAGCCCCCGGCAACCGCGACCCGTTGATAGGCGCAGTGATCGCCGCAAACCCATCAGCACTCAACGAAGCCTGAGCCCCCACCGAGGCCGACAGATCAGCAAGAGCAACGCTGTACTGAATCAACTCAGCCATCACCACCTTGGCAATGACATCCCGCTTCTGCTCAAAGGCCCGCTCACTCCAGGCCCGAGCCGACAAATGCAGAGCAACAGCAGCGAGCCCGGTCCCCAAAACCCCAAGAAGAACCACAAGCCCGACAACGAGCCCAGACCGCCGCCCCCAACCCCCCACATCTCGACGCTACGTGTCAACAAGGAGGCGCGTGCGATAAGGCGTACCCAAGAGGGCTGAAGAGCGAGCGACCCACCAAGCGAGAGCGACCCACCAAGCGAGAGCGACCCACCAAGCGAGAGCGACCCACCAAGCGCAACCACCGCAACGTGGGGGTCTGGGGGCTCGGCCCCCAGGAAGGAATAACGAAGAGGGCCCATGTTCGCGCGTTCCGCGAACATAGACCCTCTGCACTCGTAGCGGGGACAGGATTTGAACCTGCGACCTCTGGGTTATGAGCCCAGCGAGCTACCGAGCTGCTCCACCCCGCGTCGGTATGAATGAAGCTTAGCGCACCGCCTCCGGGGGCTGCAAAACGGCCCCCGGAGACGGCTGCCACATCTAGCTTCCGGCGCTGACTGACGGCGCCACGGTGGGCGCTGTCGTGGCCGGTGTGCTTGCTTCCGACGCCTGGAGCTGCTGGAAGCGGTTGACCGCGTCGTCGAGGGCCTTCAAGGCTTCACCCTGCTTGACGAAGTCGCCGTCGCGCTGGGCTGCCTTGAGGTCTTCGATCGCCTTGTCGACGGCGGCCGCGGCCTGGGCCAGGTCGCCGGTGACGGTGGGCGGTGCGGTCGTCGGTGTGGGTGTGGCGCCGGGCGTGCCGGTGCCGGGCGTGCTGGGTGTCTCGGTTGTCGGTGTGCCTGACGTCCGGCCCAGCTCGGCCAAGGCCTGAAGGCCCTTGGTGAGGTTGTCCTCCAGCACGACGTAGGTGCCGCCGTCGCCGTAGGACATCAGGACCTTCTGCAGCAGCGGGGCCGCGTTGGCCTGGCTGTTGCTGCGCACGTAGACGGGTTCGACGTAGAGGATGTCCTTGTCCAGCGGCAGCGAGATGAGGTTGCCGTACAGGACTGTCGCTTGGCCTTGGCGACTGAGAAGTGCCAGGTCGGAGGCGACGTTCGCGTTGTTGGTCATCCGTTGGTGCACCTGGACGGGACCGGAGACGACGGTGTCGTCGGGTAGCTCCAGCACCTCCAGCTTGGGCTGGCCGTCCACGTACGAGCCGGAGATCAGCGCAGCCATGTTCTCCCGGTCGGCCGGTGTGACGCCGGCCGTGAGCTGGAACCGTGTCTCGTCCTGCTCGGGGAGTTTCACGTTCAGGTAGAACGGCGGCTGCTTGACGCCGTTCTGCGGCGCGTCCGGGGCGTTCGGAACTTCCCAGAAGTCGTTGCCGGAGAAGAACGTCTGCGGGTCGGTGACGTGGAACTTGGTCAGCAGGTTGCGCTGGACCTTGAACATGTCGGCCGGGTACCGGAAGTGCGAGGCCAGGTCGGCCGGGATCTCCGCCTTCGGCACGACCAGGTCGCCGCCGAACGCCTTGTTCCACGCCTTGAGGACCGGGTCGCTGTCGTCGAACTCGTAGAGCTTGACGGTGCCGTCGTACGCGTCGACGGTCGCCTTCACCGAGTTGCGCATGTAGTTGACGTCGTCGCGGGCAAGGGCGAAGGACCCCTGACCGGTGAGCTCGTCACGCGTCTCGGTCGCGAGGTTGATCTTCTGCGCGTACGGATAGGTCTGCGCCGTGGTGTAGCCGTCCAGGATCCAGACGATCTTTCCGCCGACGACGGCCGGGTACGGGTCGCCGTCGATGGTGAGGAACGGCGCGACCTTCTCGACGCGGTCCCGCGGGTTGCGGACGTACATGAGACGCGACTTCGCGTTCACCGCGTCGGAGAGCAGGAAGTTGCTCTCGGTGTTCTTGATCGCGAAGACCGCGCGCTTGAGGAACGAGCCGATCGGCACGCCGCCGGTGCCCTTGTACGTGTAGAGCTCGGAGGCGTCGCTGTTCTGCTCCTGCGGACGGTCGAACTCAACGTTCTTCTCCGCAGTCTCCTGGCCGACGATCACGTACTCGCTGGACTGCTCGCCGTAGTAGATCCGCGGCTGCTCGGCCTTGATCTCGTCGGTGGTCGAGGCACAGTTGCCCTGGTTCGTGCTGCCGAGGAACCCGGAGACGAAGAACGGCAGACCGGTGCCGCAGACCTGGTTGGCCGGCGCCGCCACAAGGCCGTAACCGTGCGTGTAGACGGTGTGCCGGTTCAGCCAGTTGCGCTGCTGGGCGGTCAGTTTCTCGTCGTTGATCTCACGAGCGCCGACCACGTAGTCCTGGGTCTTGCCGTCGATCGTGTACCGGTCGACGTCGAGTTTCTCGCCGAAGTCGTAGAAGCCCCGGGACTGCTGCGACTGGGTGAATGCCTGCGAGACCAGTTGTGGGTCTATCAGCCGCACGTTCTGCGCGCTGGTGTTGTCGGCCAGGTTGGTCGGCGGGCTGCCGCTGGCCGCGCTGTACTGAGTGACATCAGTCGCCTCCAGACCGAACGCGTCGCGGGTCGCGTCGATGGATCTCTGGATATATGGCGCTTCCTTGTCCGAGAGGCTCGGCTTCACCTGGAAGTTCTGCACGGCGAGCGGGTAGATGCCGCCGATCGCCACGGCCGAGATGGCCAGCAGCGCCAGCGAGACGCCCGGCCACACCAGGTTCCGCATCACCGCGTTGGAGAAGACGATGATCGCGATCGCGACCACCACCGAGATGTACGCCAGAATCTCCTTGGCCGGCAACAACGCGTTGACGTCGGTGTACCCGGCGCCGTACAGCCCCGGTGACACGTGCTGCTCCAGGAGCAGCGCCCGCCGGTCCAGGATGTACGCGACCGCCTTGAGCAGCACGAAGATCGCCACCAGCGTGGTGAGGTGGGCGCGTGCCGCCGCCGTCATCCGGTCGCCGACGCCCTGGAGACGCACACCGCCGAAGATGTAGTGCACCGCGAGCGCACCGAGCAGCGACAGCACCACAGCGGTGAAGCCGACGCCGAGCAGGTAACGCAGAAGCGGGAACTCGAAGATGTAGAAGGAGATGTCCACCTTGTGTTCGGGGTCCTGGACGCCGAAGTCTCCGCCGTTGCGGAACAGCATCCAGTCGGCCCATCGGTTCTGCGCGGAGAGGCCCGCGAAGAAGCCGACGATCAGGCTGACCACGGTGATCCAGGTGCCCAGACGGGGCGTCAGGATCATCCGGTAACGCTCCAGCGTGGCCTGTTCCGCGGAGTGCGGTCGCAGCAGCGGCCGCAGGCGGTACGCCAGGTAGAGGTTTCCGGCCACGATCAGCGTCATCGCCGCGCCGATCGCCAGGAACAGCAGCAGTTTGGTGAGCAGCACTCCGGAGAAGACCTGCGTGAAGTCGACTTCGGAGAACCACAGGTAGTCGGTGTACGCGTCGATGCCCCACCCGAGCAGCGTGAAAAGAATAAAGACCCCGACCAGGACGCCGACCGTGACGCGACCGCGCCGGCTCATCCTCGGTAGAGGACTGTTACGCATGACCAACGTTGGCTCCACACTTCGTCTGGCCGGTGTTTCACCTTACGATGTCGCATCCAGCTTCTATACGCGGCAGAACTGTCTCGTCACTACCGGTGCGGGATCACGAAGCCGTACAGGGCTTCGGGGTCCCGCCTGAGGTAAATGTCGCGAGCGCGGTGAGCGCATCGTCCACCGTGGCGACCTCCGCCATGGGCAGACCGGTCACCGCGTTGCGAAGCGCTTCCGCGCAGTTGTCCTTGGGCACCAGGAAGAGCTCGGCGCCTGCGTCCTTGGCTCCCACCAGCTTCTGCGGGATGCCGCCGATCGGGCCAACGTTACCGTTGTCGTCGATGGTTCCGGTGCCCGCGATCACCTTGCCGCCGGTGAGGTCCTCGGGCTTGAGCTTGTCGATGATGCCGAGGGAGAACATCAGCCCGGCGCTCGGTCCGCCGATCTTGTCGAGGTCGATCTCGATGTCGAACGGGTTCGGCTGGGTGGTCTCGATCTCGATGCCGAGCCGGGGGGTGTCGTCACCGTCTGCGGTCTTCGTGGTGATCTGAGCGGTACCGGCCTTGCCGTCACGCTGGTAACCGACGGTCAGCGACGTGCCGGCGGGCTTGGCCCGGACCAGCTCGGTGACCTGGGACGGGTCCTCGATCGTGGTGCCGTCGACCGCAGTGATCACGTCACCGGCGACGAGCTTGCCCTCGGCGGCGCCACCGGTCGTGACCTTGCGCACCGAAGTCAGGACGGGGTAACCCAGCTCGCGCAGCGCGACCGTCTCGGCGCTGGTCTGCGACTGTTTCCACTCCTGGGCGTTCTGCTCCTGGACCTGCTTCTCGCTCTGGTCCGGCGGGTAGATCAGCTCGCGCGGGACGACCGCGTCCTCGCCGCTCAGCCAGCCCTGGATGGCCCAGACCAGCTCGACCTTCGACTGCACGTTCACCGTGGTGAGGCGTAGCTGGCCCTTGGAGGTCGAGGTCTCGCCCTTCTTGACCTGGATGACCTCGGTGCCGTTGTCCGAGCCGAGTGTGTTGACCGTGGGTCCGGGCTTCAGCACCACGTACGGCAGGGGCGCGACCATGACACCGGCTGCCAGCAGTGCGGTGATCAGGGCACCGAGGATGACGGTGACACCTCGACGTCTCATGCGCGTGAGAGTACCTACCCACCCTGAGTTCTCTCTGAGCTGATACCGCCCTCAGTCCGCTCGTGGCATTTCGCGCGTACCGTTGGGGACGTGCCTGATATCCCGTTCGGCTTCTCCCTGCCGGGCGCTCAGCCGCCCGACCCCTCCGACCCGCAGCAGATGCAGCAGTTCATGGCGCAGCTGCAACAGATGTTCGCCGCGCCCGGAAACGGCCCGGTCAACTGGGACCTGGCCCGGCAGGTCGCCGCCAGCCAGCTCTCGGCGTCCGGCGATCCCTCGGTGAACATGCTGGAGCGCCACCAGGTCGAGGAGGCTCTGCGGCTCGCCGACCTCTGGCTCGACCCGGTGACAGCCCTTCCGAGCGGCGTCCACAAGGCCGTCGCGTGGAACCGCAACGAGTGGATCTACAACACTCTCGACGTGTGGAAAAAGCTGTGCGAGCCGATCGCCGGCCGCATGGTGGGCGCGATGGGCGACCTCGTGCCCGAGGAGGCCCGCGCCCAGCTGGGCCCGATGCAGTCGATGGTGGCGACGCTCGGCGGCGCCCTCTTCGGCGGGCAGCTCGGGCAGGCTTTCGGCCAGCTCGCCGCCGAGGTGCTCTCGGCCGGCGACATCGGGCTTCCGCTCGGCCCGGCCGGAACGGCCGCGCTCATCCCTTCCAACATCAAGGCGTACGGTTCCGGCCTCGAACTTCCCGAGGACCAGGTACGCCTTTACGTGGCGTTGCGTGAGGCCGCACACCAGCGGCTCTTCGGGCACGTCCCGTGGCTCCGGTCACACGTGCTGAGCGCCGTCGAGACGTACGCGAACGGCATCACCGTGAACCGCGAGGCGATCGAGGACGCGATGAGCCGGGTCGACCCGAGCGATCCCGAGTCGATGCAGCAGATGGCGCTCGAGGGCATCTTCACTCCTGAGGACACCCCGCAGCAGAAAGCCAGCCTGGCCCGGCTGGAAACGGCGCTGGCGCTGGTCGAGGGCTGGGTCGGCCACGTGGTCGACGCCGCCGCGGCCGACCGGCTGCCGTCGGTGGCCGCGCTCGGCGAGGCGTTCCGCCGCCGCCGGGGTGCCGGCGGTCCGGCGGAGCAGACCTTCGCCGCCCTGGTCGGCCTCGAGCTCCGGCCCCGCCGGCTGCGTGAGGCCGGCGTCCTGTGGGCGTCGGTGGCCGAGCAACGGGGCATCCCGGGCCGGGACGCGCTCTGGGACCACCCCGACCTGCTGCCCACCGACGAGGACTTCGCCAGCCCGGAGACCTTCGCGGCCGGCCGTTCCGACTGGGACATCAGCGAGCTGGACAACCTGGGCGACGGGCCGAAAGAGGACTGATTCAGCCGCCGAGGAGGGCCCGGGTGTTGTCCCAGCCCTCCAAGGCGGTGTCCAGCGTGGCCAGCTCGGCCGGGCCACGCAGACGGCGCCACTGCGCGGTCGAGGTGACCTCGCCGGGCGTCGGTGCGTTCCTGCGCAGCAGCTGTGGCGTCGCGCTGTCCAGGTCGAGGTCGACGAGCCACTCCGGCGCGGGCAGATTGGTCGCGACGCCGAGCGCTCCACCGCTGGGCCCGCCGGGCGCCACCGCGATCGACTTGCTGTCCAGCGGCTGGAGAAGTTTTCCCAGGGTCATGCCGGGCACGTCCGGCGCGTCCGCGGCGATCACGGCGGCCTGGTCGTAACCGTCGGCGGCCGCGGCCGCCAGCACCGGCAGCAGGGTCGGCGCCGGCACGTCGTAGATCTTCATCCCCGGCCAGGCGATCTCCTCGGCCAGCTCATGGTCACCCGGCCCGGCGGCGATCGCGGCGTCGGCCGCCGACAGCCGGGCGAGCAGGTCGACCACGTCCTCGGCCAGGGCGGCACGCCAGGCCCGGAGCTCCACTCCGGGCGGGCTCCACGGGACCGGGACCAGCAACGTCACCACCAAGCGCCGTAACACGGCCAAAGCTTAGTGCTCCACCATCTCCAGGTTTCCGGCCGCGGACACTCCCTCGAGGTAACCGCGGGCGCGCTCGGCTTTTCCGAACCTGTTCACCAGCTCCCAGAAGCTGGCGTTGTGGCTCGGCACGACCAGGTGGGCGAGCTCGTGCAGGACGACGTAGTCGACGACCCACTCGGGCATCTCCTGGATGCGGTGCGAGATCCGGATGGTCGCGTCGTCGGGGGTGCAGGAGCCCCAGCGGCCGTTCTGATTGGTGACCCATCGCACGCTGGCCGGAACCACCACGTCGGCGTGATCGGCGAGGTATCGCGCTATCAGGCGCCTGGCGCGGGCCAGCAGCTCGGCGTCGGTGCACCGCAGGCGTTCCTCACGGGCGGCCAGCCGGGCGAGCATCCGCTCGACCCACTCGGTCTCCTCGGCCCGGGAGAACCGGTCCGGGATGAGCACGACGACACGTTCACCGTCGCGGTACGCGGACACCGTCCGGCGCCGGCGCTGACTGCGCCGCACCTCAACGACAGGCTTGCGCACGCGGGCAGCCATTACCGGCTCGCGCGGCCCTGATTCGGGTTCACGTTGAGACGCTAATCCGCCAGCCCCTGGTCACCGCAAGAGTACTGGCAATGAGCTTCTCCGAAAATGCCCAGTTCCGCCGCATATACCCGAAAAAAATTTCCCCATCCGCAACATCGGAGACACCCGTCAACCTAGACCATCTTCGACTCAGGCCACCGAGGCCTCCGGTGTCTGTTTTATGCCTTTCTGATGGCAATCGTCGGCGTGTCTCGGCAATTCTGGCGCAAAAGGACACTTCGACCGGCACACTCACGTCGTCGGCGACACCGCCGACACTGCGTTGACATGGAACCGGCCTGACCTGGGTAAGTGACCGCCCCGGACGGGTGGCCACAAACCGCGTGGCCGCGCGGTCCAGCGCCGCAGAGAGGTTCGCACCCGTAGCCGCGAACGAGGCACCGGGCTGAGCGGCCGACGACACCGACGAGGAGGAACCGTGGCCGACACCACTTACAACGGCTACTGCGTGAAGTGCAAGGAAAAGCGCGACTTCCAGGGCGAAGTGGCAGTCTCCAAGACCGGCATGAACATGGCCAAGGGCAAGTGCCCTGTCTGCGGGACCACCATGAACCGGATCCTGGGCAAGGCCAAGGCGTGACCGCTTCCGGGGAGGGCAGCCACATGGTCGCCCTCCCCGGTGGCTTTACCCGTTCACCCGTAACCGTGGCCACCCGATCACGTTGAGTGGTTCGGAGCGATCTCTATCCACCTGTGGATAACTCGCTTCAGCCTGTGGACAAAGCTGCACGCGCCCTCGCGGGCCTGTGGATAACATCACCGCTCCGCAGCGCTGCCGTGACAACCTGTCATCCATGTCCCGGACACCGCTGCCGCGACCGACCCTGATTCCCGGGCTGCCGCGCATCTGGCGTAACCCCGGTGAACTCCAGCTCGGCCTGGATCCCGCGCACGCCGTGGTCCTGCGGTTCCCGGATCCCCGGGCCGCCCGGGTCCTCGATCTCCTCGACGGCATCCGATCAGAGCGCGCCGTGCTCCTGCGCGCCGCCGAACTCGGCGTACGCCCGGACGAGGCACGCAGCCTGCTCGACCTGCTTCACCAGGCCGGACTCGTGCTGCCCGCCGGAACACTGCTGCCGGCCACCCTGCCGGCCCTCTCCCGCGCACGGCTCACCGGTGAGGCCGCCGCGCTGGCCCTGAGCGCCGTCTCCCGCCCCACCGGCCGGCCGTCCCCGGCGAGAGTGCTGCGCCGCCGCCAGGCTTCCAGAGTCGCGCTCAGCGGCCGGGGCCGTCTCGGCGCCCCGATCGCGGTGGCACTCGCCGAAGCGGGTGTCGGGCACGTCCACCCGGACCTCTCCGGCACGGTCGGGGCCGGCGAGATCACCGGCGGCCCGCTCGGTACGGCCGACGTCGGCAGCCCGCGCCGGTCCGCGGTCGCCGCCGCGATCCTGCGTACCGTGCCCGGCACCGACGTGCACGGTACCCGCCGCCCGGTTGCCGACCTGGTCGTCCAGCTGGCCCACGACGAGCCGGCCGCCCTGGTGGCGGCCGCGCACGCCGGGCGCCGCCAGCCGCATCTCGTGGTCGCCATCCGGGACGGCGCCGCGGTGATCGGCCCGCTGGTGCCGGCCGGCGGACGGCCCTGTCTGCGCTGTGTCGACCTGCATCGTCAGGATCGGGACGCCGGATGGCCGGGCGCGCCACCGTCGGCCGGAGCGGACACCGAGCCGTGCACTGTCGCCACCCTGCTCGCCGCCGTGGCGTACGCGACCGCCGAGGTCCTCGCCCACCTGGACGGCGAAGTGCCGGAAACCCTCGGGGCGGCTGTCGAGATCACCGCGCCGGGCCGGTTCCGGCGGCGTACCTGGCCGCCTCATCCGGGGTGTGACTGCCAGCGGCGGGCCCGGTCCCACACCGGACCTTCACCACATATCCCCAAAAGCACCAGACGACGGGCCGAGTAGCCGCCGGAAGTCGGTCACAATGATCTGGTGACCGACATACCCCGCCGCGCGGCTTCCCGGACCGCCAAACTGGCCGCGCTGCCCCTCGGGTTCGCCGGGCGCACCGCGCTGGGCCTCGGCAAGCGTGCCGTCGGCATCGCGTCCGACGTCATTTCCGCGGACATCCAGCAACGCACCGCCGAGCAGCTGTTCAGCGTCCTGGGCCAGCTCAAGGGCGGTGCCATGAAATTCGGGCAGGCGCTGTCGGTCTTCGAGGCGGCGATGCCCGACGAGATGGCCGGGCCGTACCGGCAGGCCCTGACCAAGCTTCAGGAAGCGGCGCCACCGATGCCGGTGGCGAACGTGCACAAGGCGCTCGCCGAGCAGCTGGGGCCGGACTGGCGGGACAAATTCGCCGAGTTCGACGACAACCCGGCCGCCGCGGCCAGCATCGGCCAGGTGCACCGCGCCGTCTGGAAACTGCCGCCGGCCCGCCGCAACGGCAAACCCAAACTGCTGCCGGTCGCCGTGAAGGTGCAATACCCGGGCGCCGGGGACGCGCTGGTCGCCGACCTGAAACAGCTCTCCCGGCTGGCCGGGATGTTCAAGATCATCCAGCCCGGCATGGACGTGAAACCGCTGATCGCCGAGCTGCGGGACCGGATCATCGAGGAGCTCGACTACGAGATGGAGGCGGAAACCCAGCGGGTGTTCGCCGAGGCGTACCAGGATGACCCGGATATCTTCGTGCCCCGGGTGGTGGCGTCCGCGCCCCGGATCCTGGTCACCGAGTGGGTCGACGGGAAACCGCTGGCCGACGTGATCAGCGGCGGCACCGTCGAGGAGCGCGACGAGGCCGGCCGGCTCATGGCGATCCTGCACTTCTCCGCACCCGGCCGGGCCGGGCTGCTGCACGCCGACCCGCACCCCGGCAACTTCCGGCTGCTCGCCGACGGCCGCCTCGGAGTGATCGACTTCGGCGCCGTGGCGCGTCTGCCGGACGGCCACCCCGAGCCGATCGGCCGCCTGGTCCGGCTCGCTCTCGACGGCCGCGCCAAGGACGTGGTCGACGGGCTGCGCGACGAGGGCTTCATCAAGCCCGACGAGGAGATCGACGCCCAGGCGGTGCTGGACTTCCTGCTGCCGATGATCGAGCCGATCGCGGTGGAGCGGTTCCGGTTCACCCGCGCGTGGCTCCGGGGTGAGGCGACCCGGCTGGGCAGTCCGCGCTCCCCGGGTTATCAGCTCAGCCGCAAGCTGAACCTGCCGCCGTCATACCTCCTGATTCACCGGGTCACGCTCGGATCGATCGGCGTGCTCTGTCAGCTCGAGGCGGAGGCCCCGTACCGGGAGATCCTCGAAGAGTGGCTGCCGGGATTCGCTCTCACTGATTGAGATTGATAAACATCGAAAAGGCCCGTCCGCTGTAACGGACGGGCCTTTATCTATTGGTGGTCGTCAGAGTCCGCCCAGTTCGCGGCCGGCCCGGTTGCGGGCTTCCATCGCGATACGACGGGCGGAGCGGTAGGCCTCAGGTGCGACTTCGCTCTGAGGCCTTCGCATTCGGGCCCTCGACAACGCTTCGTGGATGAGTCTCATCTTGGTGGATCCGTTCGGGGTCATCTTGGTACTCGGCTTTCGGATATCAATCACGGTCATGGGGAGGGAATTCATCTCAGGCCGCCAGGCGGACCGAGTTGCGGGTCTCGAGACCGTTCGCGGCAAGCCGCTCCTCGACCTCGACGGCCAGCTCGGCGTCGCGAGCGACGTCGGCCTTACGGGGACGGCCACGGGGCCGCTTGCGCGGAACGACTGCGCCACGCTCAAAGATCTCTCCACCCCAGACACCCCAGGGCTCACTACGCTCCACCGCTCCGGCGAGGCACTCGACGCGGAGCGGGCAGTCGCCACAGAGCGACTTCGCCAGCTCCAGCTGGGCCGGGGCGTCGGAGAACCACAGGTCAGGGTCGAACTTACGACAGGGCAGGTTTGCCTCGATCTCGACGGTCACGTCGAGTGGGGCCAGCGCCAGACTCATAAAGCCCGGTCACCTCTCTCTTCTTCTCGATCTTCTGGATCGCGATACGGGTCGAACACCGGCGGGTGAGCCGGCAAAAAATTAAGGCCGCGGATCCCGGTTATCGGGTTCCGCGGCCTCGAGGTGAGCCGGAGGTCTGTTGATCAGACCGGCCTTCCTCGAGGCGGGACACCGCTGCCACCATCCGTGTAGCGCTTACGCGAGATGGCATTGCCACTGAAGCCAGTGGTCCCCTTGTTTCCATCGACGAGCACCAGAACGGTTTTGCCCAGCTCGGCCTGGACCGGAGCCTGGTGCGCCCACGGAGAAACAGCCCGCTCAGCAACAAGCAGAGCGGAAGTAGCGGGGGCGGACTGCGAGCAAACTGCAGACGGCAGCATCGACGGAATCATCATGTTGAGCTTCATCAGTGCCACCTCCTCCATAACGTTGCACTCGTGTCCTGAATCTTGGCGGGCGGAGCCGCTCGCCAAGGTGTGTTCTGAGGCTATGCCTGCCCTACAGCGGAGGGCAAACGAATTAACGGACTAACTTTCGAAGTTTTTTTCAGCGAGATCATCAGGGCTCGCTCCGGCCACCAGAGCGAAGACCGCCTCGCCGTACTGACCGAGCTTTCGCGGGCCGATTCCGGCGATCGCGACCAGCTGCGCGGGCCCGGCCGGCCGGCGCTCCGCCACCGCCACCAGGGTCGCGTCGGTGAATACCACGTACGCAGGAACTTTCAGACTCGCAGCGGTGTTCGCCCGCCACACCTGGAGACGCTCGTACAGGTCCTCGTCGATGTCGGACGGGCAGGTCGGGCAGCGGCCCAGTTTGCGGTCCGCGCCGGCCAGCAGCGTGGCACCGCAGATCCGGCAGGAGGAGACCTGCGGGCGGCGGCGGTCGGGTTTCCGACTGCTGGTGGTGCCGTGCTCACCCCGGTCGGCGGTGTGGCCGCCGGAACGCTCCAGCTGCGGCAGGAACCGGCACGGGCGGCGCGGACGGCCACCAGGGGCGCGGGACTGGCCGTACGAGAGCCAGAGGCACTGCCGCGCCCTGGTCACACCCACGTACAGGAGCCTGCGCTCCTCCTCCAGCTGGTCGGGCGTTTTCGCGTACGTCGTCGGCAGTGTTCCGTCGGCGAGGCCGACCAGGAAGACCGCGTCCCATTCCAGGCCCTTCGCCGAGTGCAGCGAGGCGAGGGTCACGCCCGCCACGGTCGGCGCGTGCTGCTGCTCGGCGCGGCGGGCCAGCTCGTCGTTGAACGCCGAGAGCGTCACCTCACGCTGCACCCGGCCGGCTTCGCCTATCGGCAGGATCTCCGGCGTCGCCGCGTACTCCTCGGCGAGGGTGACCAGCGCCGCGAGTGCCTCCCACTGCTCGCGGGCGGCGCCGCCCGGCGGTGGCTGGTCCCGGTTCCAGCCGGTACCCGCCAGCCCCTCCACGACCGCCTGGACCAGCGGGGTCTCCCCCGGGATCGAACGCACGGCGGCGCGCAGCGCGATCATCGCCCGGCGGACCTCGGTGCGTTCGAAGAACCGTTCGCCGCCGCGGACCACGTACGGGACCTCGGCGTCGGCGAGCGCCTCCTCGTACGACTCGGACTGCGCGTTGGTCCGGAAGAGCACCGCGATCTCGCTGGCCGGCGTCCCGCCCGCGATCAGCTCGCGGCATCGCCGGGCCACCGCGGCGGCCTCGCCCGGCTCGTCCGGGAAGATCTTGAGTTCCGGCTCCGGGCCGGACGGGCGCTGACCGACCAGCTCCAGGCGCAGTTTCGCCTCGGTGCCCCGGGCCTGCCGGATCACCGCGTTGGCGAGGCCGACCACCTGCGGGGTCGAGCGGTAGTCGCGGACCAGCCGGACCACCACGGCGTCCCGGCGCCGGCGCGGGAAGTCGATCAGGTACCCGGAGGTAGCGCCGGTGAACGAGTAGATCGTCTGGCTGGCGTCGCCGACCACGGTGAGGTCGTCCCGGCCGCCCAGCCACGCTTCGAGCAGCCGCTGCTGCAGCGGGTTGACGTCCTGGTACTCGTCGACCACGAAGTGCCGGTATTGATTGCGGATCTGCTCGCCGACGTCCGGGTGCTCCTCGATGCCCCAGACCGCGGCGCGCAGCAGGTCCTCGAAGTCGATCACGCCCTGGCGGCGCTTGAGCGACTCGTAGGCGGCGAAGACCTCGGCGACCTTGGCCGAGTCGACCGGGGGCTCTCGCAGCGCCTTGGCGGCCGCCACGACGTACTCGCCGGGTTCGACCAGGGACGACTTGGACCACTCGATCTCACTTGCCAGGTCTCGGGCGGCGGCGCGGTCCGTGCGTACCCCTGCCTTGGCGGCCGCGAGGCCGACCACCCGGATCTTGCTTTCCATCAGCTCGGGCATCGCGCGGCCCTCCAGCAGCCGCGGCGCGAAGTAGCGCACCTGGCGCAGGGCTGCGGCGTGGAACGTGCGGGCCTGCACGCCACCGGCGCCCAGGGCGGTGAGCCGTGCCCGCATCTCGGCCGCGGCACGGGCGGTGAAGGTCACCGCGAGCACGTGCCGGGGGCTGATCTCGCCGTTCGACGTCCGGTACGCGATCCGGTGCGTGATCGCCCGGGTCTTGCCGGTACCGGCGCCGGCCAGGATGCAGACCGGTCCGGCCGGGGCGGTCACAGCCGTACGCTGATCAGGGTCGAGCCCGGCTAACACCGCATCAGGTAACACGGTAGGGAATCATGACACCCCTGGCGGGTGTTGTGCTTCTCAGCCGCACCGCCGTGTGACGAGGATCGAAGGAGCCCTGACCGATGCTGACCATGTACTCGACGTCCTGGTGTGGGTACTGCCACCGCTTGAAGAGCCAGCTCGACCGCGAGGGCATCGCCTACGACGTCGTGGACATCGAGGCGGACGAGGCCTCGGCCGAGTTCGTCCGCAGCGTGAACGGCGGCAACCAGACCGTTCCGACGCTCAAGTTCGCTGACGGGTCCGCGCTGACCAACCCGTCGATCGTGCAGGTCAAGCAGCACCTGTCGGCGATCAGCGCCTGATCGAACGAAAAGGGGCCGTTCTCACGAACGGCCCCTTTTTCATTCCCCCGATTACGGAATCAGCGCCGGGATGCTCGAATCGAGCAGGCCCCGCTCCTTCAGCGCGCCGTACAGCGGAGTGGTCTCCGGGTAGTGACCCCACTGGTGGTCACCGTCACCGGCGCCGAACCCGCCGAGCAGCTGCTTCTGGACCTCGCTGAAACCGTTCCACGCCGGCTGGGCCGGCAGGTCCGCGACCTCGTCGCGGATCGCGATCCAGCGCGGGGTGTAGCCGAAGAACGCGCCGACGCGCGTGATGTCGGAGTAGTTGTCCGACCGGGCGTGCCAGATGCGGCGGTCGAAGACCACCAGGTCACCCGCGTTCGCGGTGATCTGGACGGCACCCTCGGGCTGCGGCCACGAGACACCGCGGCTCGGCGGGCCGGGCAGCCAGTTGGTCTTGTGGCTGCCGGGCAGGACGGTGAAGTTGCCCCGGCCGGTCTCGCTCACGTCGGAGAACCAGTACGCCAGCTTCACCGACATCATCGGCCGCGGGTCGGTCTCGATCTCCCGGTTCTGCCGGCCGCCGTCCTGGTGCCAGTGCCACCATTCCTTCTGCTTCTCGTGCAGCTGGGGGTGCACGTCGATGTGCGAGTGGTAGACGTGCACGTTCCACCCGAGCAACGACCAGATGTACTTGAAAGCTTTGGGGTGATCGAGCAGGAAGGCCAGCTCGGGCACGTGGGCGACCGGGGAGAGCTGGTGCAGCGCACCGCCCTCGGCCTTCACCCTGTCGTAGTACCCCAGAATCGCGGCCCGACCGGCCGCGATCTCGCTCTCACTGAGCACCGACGGCACGACGATGTAGCCGTCCCGCTCGAACGCCTCCCGCTCCTGGGCGGACATGGGCGTCCACGCCGGGGCTTCCACCTGGGTCATCGGTTCCCCTCTCGTCTTTGTATCCAAGACGCTGCGGGACCCCACTCAGGTTGCCACCGAATCAGAAAAAGTTTCTGTTAACCCCGCAGCCACTTCTCGACGAGATAGAAGGCGATCGACGACCGCATGGGCAGGCTCATCGGCACGCCGCTCTCCGGATCGATGTAACCGCCGGCGATCATCTTGGCGATCGCGTCCCGGGTGAACCAGTGCGCCTCGTCGATCTCCTCCGGGTCGAGCACGAACGGCTGACCAGGGTCGGCGACCGCGTGGAAGCCGAGCATCAGCGAGCCCGGGAACGGCCAGGACTGGCTGCCCACGTAATGCAGCGAGCTCAGCCGGATCCCGACCTCCTCGTGCACCTCGCGGACGACCGCGGCCTCGGACGACTCCCCGGGCTCCACGTAACCGGCGAGGCAGGAGAACCGGCGTACGCCGTCCGCGCCGGTCGGCCAGGACGCGTTGTGCCCGAGCAGACAGCGACCGGCCGGCCCGGCGACACCGTCGTGCACCAGCACGATCATCGCCGGGTCGGTACGCGGCCACATCAGCTGGCCCTCGTCGTCAGCACGGGCCCAGCCGGCCTCGACCACCGTGGTGGGCTTGCCGGTACGCGGCGAGAACCCGTGACTGCGATGCCAGTTGCCCAGTGCGGCAGCCGCGGTGAACAGGCCGGCGTCCCGGTCGTCGAGCAGATGGCCGATCTCGCGCAGGGTGGCCGCCCGCTGGTCACCGGTCGCCTCGACCGGGGCGTCCACGGTCCAGATCGGGACGCCGCCGGCGTCCACACCGAGGAACCACGGCTCCTGCGCGGCGTCCGGCGCCTGCGACGACGGCACCAGGATCAGTGCGACGCCGTCGTCCGGGCGGTCGGTCACCAGGGCACGGCCGCCCTTGGCGAGGTCGACGACCAGGACCAGGCCGCGCGTCCAGGCGTCGGCCAGCCAGGCCTCGTCCTTCCGCCGGTGCGCGGCACGGTCCAGGGTGGTACGGGCCAGCGGCGGGGTACCGGGTTGCTCCCCCAGGTCTGGCTGTTCAGGTTCGGTCACTCTGTGCTGCGCTCCACGGCCGTCAGTACGGACAGTTGCGACTCGATCTTGTCGGCGTCGCCGAGGACAACGGTAACCGCCCGCGAGGGTGCGAGGTATTTCGCTCCGGCCGCGAAGACCTCCTCACGGGTGACGGCGGCCAGTTTCTCCGAGTGCTCGCGCAGGTGGTCCAGGCGCAGGCCGAAGCCCGCGTACATGCTGGCCAGGCCGGCCAGCCCGGACTGGGTGGACATGCCGAGGCGCAGCGTGCCCAAGGCGTAGCGCCGGGCCTGCTCCAGCTCCTCCTCGCCGGGCGGGAGGCTGGAGATCCGGCCCAGTTCGTAGATCGTCTCCAGCAACGACGGGCCGGTCACCTCGGTGGCGACCTCGGCAGCGCCGACCCAGCTGGAACCGGCCACGAAGTGCTCGATCACCGAGTGTGAGCCGTACGTGTAGCCCTTGTCCTCCCGGATGTTCTCCACCCAGCGGGAGGAGAAGTAACCGCCGAAGATCAGGTTGGCGACCGAGAAGGCGGCGTAGTCCGGGTCGGTACGCGTGATGCCCGGCAACGCCAGCCGCAGCGACGACTGCACCGAGCCGGGCCGGTCGACGAGCAGCAGCGGGCCGGTCGCGATCGACGGGGTGGGCGGGATGACGCCGTCCGGCGCGGCGCCGGTCCAGCCGCCGAGCACCTTCTCCGCGACGTCGATGGCCTGGTCCGGGTCGATGTCGCCGACCAGGACCAGAGTGGCGCCGGCCGGGCGGACCCGCTCGGCGTGCAGCTCGCGCACCGCGGCCGGCTCGACGGCACGGATCTCGTCCGGCGTCGGGGTCTGTACCGCGTACGGATGGGTGTCGTAGATCCGCTTGAGCAGCGCGACCCGGGCCAGGTGCGCGGGCTGGCTGAGCGCGACCTGGATGTGGTCGGCCAGGCGCTCGCGCTCGGTCACCACTTCCTCGACCGGGTACGTGGCGTCGGTCAGCGAACCGGCGAGCAGTTCCAGCGTCCGGTCCAGCCCGTCGGCGAGCGCGTTGCCGCTGATCAGGAGCCGGTCCGGGTCGTGGCTGGCAGCCAGGCTGCCGCCGACGGCCTGCAGTTCGGCGGCGATGTCGATGCTCGACAGCGTGCTGGTGCCGGTGAACAGCGCCTGGGAGAGCAGGGTGGCCGGGGCCAGCGGCGCCCGGCCGAACGGGATCCGCAGCCGCAGCTCGACCAGGGGCACCGCGGAGCGGCGGATCGCGATCACGGTCAGGCCGCTGGGCAGCCGGCGCTCCGCCTCGCGAGGCAGGTGCAGATCAGCGTCCGGAACCAGGTCGGGCAGGATCGTCGTGCTCATGCGGCAGCTCCCGGGATGACTTCGACGCTGGCACGGTTTTCCGGGCGCAGGGTGGCCGCGGCGGCGACGATCTGGTCGCCGGTCACCTCGCTGATCAGCTTGGGCAGTTCGTTGAGCAGACCCGGCCGGCCGCGTTGCAGCTCCAGGACCGCCATCGGCTGGGCCCGGCCGAGCACGTCGTCGGTGCTCTGCAGCAGGCGGGTCGCCATCCGGGCCTGCGTGCGGTCCAGCTCACCGGGCTTGAGGCCGTCGGTGACCAGGCGGTCGAGCTCCTCGTCGATGGTCTGCAGCACCTTGCCGGCGTCGCCGCCGGGAGGCAGGTGGGCCTGCAGCAGCAGCGCGGTGGGGTTGCGCACCTGGTACTCGTCGCCCATGAAGCCGATGTAGCCGCCGAGCGTGGTCGCCGTCCGGTCGCGCTGGACCAGCCGCTCCACGAGACGGGAGGCGTCGCCGTCGGTGAGAACCTCGGCGAGCACCGAGTACGGCAGGTAACGGTCGAAGTGCCCGATCGGGTCCGGAACGCCCCAGGCCCCCGCGACGGCGGGCAGCGGCGCGATGCGGTCGATGTAGGTCTCCCGCCGCTCCGCGGTGAGGCCGGGCTCGTCGAAGTCCGGCAGCACCGGCGCGGGGCGCGCCTCCACGCCGCCGAAGTGCCGCTCGATCATCGCGGTGGCCTGTGCCACGTCGAAGTCGCCGGCGACCGAGAGGACCGCGTTGCCGCAGGCGTAGTAGCGGTCGAAGAAGCCCTGTGCGTCCTCGACGGTGGCGCTCTCCAGGTCCTCGAACGAGCCGTACCCGTCGTGGGCGTTGGCGAACGTGGTGAACATGACCGGCGGCAGTTTGAGCCAGGGGAACCCGCCGTACGGCCGGTTCAGAACGTTGACCCTGATCTCTTCCTTGACCACGTCCACCTGGTTGCGCAGGTTCTCCTCGGTGAGGCGGGGCCCGCGCATGCGGTCGGCCTCGAGGAAGAGCGCGCGTTCGAGGCCGCCGGATGGCAGCACCTCGTAGTAGTCCGTGTAATCCAGGTGGGTGGATCCGTTGAAGGAGCCACCGGCGCCTTGCACGTGCCTGAAGTGGGCCAGCTTCTCCAGGTTCGCCGAGCCCTGGAACATCAGGTGCTCGAAGAGGTGGGCGAAGCCTGTACGGCCTTCCGGTTCGCTGCGGATGCCGACGTCATAGACGACGGCCACGCCGACCACCGGGGCGCTGCGATCCGGAGAGAGGACCACACGCAGACCGTTGCCGAGGGTGAATCGCTCGACCGGATATTTCGTCGCGGGGATCTTGATTCTGGGCGCCACGGTACGAATCTAGCGTGTTGGAACGGATCCGCGCGGTAGTCATCGGTGTAGCGGGGCGATGACGCGGAGTAAATGCGTCGATATCCCGATCCGCCGATCTTTGCGAGCCATCCACGAACGTGTTGCCCCCGTCACAGGGCTTGACGCACCAAACCTATCTGTTCCACTATTCCCATCCAGAAGATAGGTATAGCGAGGATTCACGGGAGGGGGCGGACAGCCGTGTACGTATCGGCTCGCACGGACTACGCCGTACGCGCGATGCTGGCGGTCACCGCCGAGCACCCCCACCTGGTCAAAGCCGCTGGACTGGCTGCTGTCCAGGACATCCCGCTCAGCTTTCTGCAAGGAATCCTGCTCGATCTGCGCCGCGCCGGGCTGTTGCACAGCCACCGCGGCGTGGACGGCGGGTACGCCTTGGCCCGCCCGGCCGAGGAGATCACCGTCGGCGACGTGGTACGCGCCGTCGGGGGTGCCCTCACCACCGTCCGGGGGCTACCCACGTCCACGGCGGTCTATCACGGTGCGGCGACGGCGCTGCACGACGTGTGGATCGCCGTCGAGGCGGCCATCGAGGGTGTAGTCGACCACAAGACCCTGGCCGAACTCTCTCAAAACTCAGTGAAGAAAAATTAGGAGTGAGCATGAGCTCCCGCACCACACGTGCGCTTGCCCTTGCATCGGCCGCGGTTGTGGCCTCTACCGCGCTGGCCGCTTGCGGATCTAACGAAGACGACAACACCGCCGCCGGCACCAGCGGCACCGCTGCCGAAGCCAAGACGATCAACCTGGGCTACTTCCCGAACATCACCCACGCGCCCGCCCTGGTCGGCGTGAACAAGGGTCTGTTCAAGGAGGCCCTCGGCTCCGCGACGACCCTTGAGACCAAGACCTTCAACGCCGGCCCGGCCGCGATCGAGGCCCTGCTCTCCGGTGCGATCGACGCGACCTACATCGGCCCGAACCCGGCGATCAACGGCTGGTCCACCTCCAAGGGGACCGCGCTGAAGATCATCGCGGGCAGCACCTCCGGCGGCGCCGGCCTGGTCGTCAAGGAGGGCATCAACTCCGCGGCCGACCTCAAGGGCAAGAAGATCGCCACCCCGCAGCTCGGCAACACGCAGGACGTGGCTCTGCGCGCCTGGCTGAAGGAGAACGGCCTCAACGCCGACACCACCGGCGGCGGCGACGTCTCCGTCCTGCCGCAGGACAACGCGACCGCGATCCAGGCGTTCGCGCAGGGCACCATCGACGGTGCCTGGGTGCCGGAGCCCAACTACAGCAAGCTGATCCTCGAGTCCAAGGCCAAGGTCCTGGTCGACGAGAAGACGCTGTGGCCGAACCAGGAGTTCGTCACCACGCACCTGATCGTCAGCCAGAAGTTCCTGAAGGAATACCCGGGAACGGTCAAGAAGCTGCTGCAGGGCCACATCAACGCGGTCAAGTACATCAAGGACAACAGCGCCGACGCGCAGACCGCGGCGAACGCTCAGATCGAGTCGCTCACCGGTAAGCCGCTGAAGGCCGAGATCCTGACCGCCGCGTTCGCGAACCTGAAGTTCACGTACGACCCGATCGCGTCCTCGCTGTACACGAGCGCCCAGCATGCGGAAGAAGTCGGCCTTCTCAAGACGGTCGACCTCAAGGGCATCTACGATCTCGGTCCGCTGAACGAGCTGCTCAAGGCAGACGGTCAGCCCGAGGTCAGCGACGCCGCGGCCAGCTGACGAATCACTGATGGGAGGGGCGAGCATGAGTACGGTCGTCCGGATCGACGACGTCTCGAAACAGTACGGCTCGGGCAGCAACGCTCTGCTCGCCCTTGACCACATCTCACTCGACGTCGAGCAGGGAGAGTTCGTCTGCCTGCTTGGCGCGTCCGGCTGCGGCAAGAGCACGCTGCTCTCGCTGGTGGCCGGCCTCGACAAGATCTCCAGCGGCACCCTGGACATCGGCGGGCGGCACGTCGCGCTGATGTTCCAGGAGGCCGCGCTCTTCCCCTGGCTCTCGGTGGCCGGCAACGTGGAGCTGCCGCTGCGGCTGCAGGGCATCGGCCGGGCCGAGCGCAAGAAGCGCGCGCTGGAACTGCTGGACATCGTCCGGCTGAACGGTTTCGCCGACAAGCGCCCGCACGAGCTCTCCGGTGGCATGCGGCAGCGTGTCGCCCTGGCACGGGCCCTCGCTCAGAACGCCGACGTGCTGCTGATGGACGAGCCGTTCGGCGCGCTCGACGCGATGACCCGCGACATCCTGCACGACGAGCTGGAACGGATCTGGCGCGAGCAGGAACTGACAGTTCTCTTCGTGACGCACAACGTGCGTGAGGCCGTCCGCCTCGGCGACCGGGTGGTGCTGCTGAGCAGCCGCCCGGGCCGGGTGATCGAAGACTTCAAGATCGGCCACCCGCGCCCCCGGCGCATCGACTCCCCCGAGGTCTCCGGCCAGGCCGCCGAGATCACCGACCGGCTCCGCGCGGAGGTCGCCCGCCATGCCAGCTGAGCCCACCAAAACGACGGCCACCAGGGCCGCCATCCAGGGTCTCGACCCGGGCGCGTTCCCGCCTCCCGCGGACCTCAAGCCCGTCGACCTGGCCGCTGCCGACCGCGTCAGCGGTCTCGACGCGCTGGAGCTCGGCCCCAAGAAGGAAAAGGGCCGGCTCGGCCTCCGCATCTGGAACAGCACCTGGCCGAAACTGCTGGCGATCGCCATCGTCATCGCGATCTGGCAGGTCACGGTCCTGTCCGAGTGGAAGCCGATCTACGTTCTTCCGGCGCCGCTCGACGTCTTCACGGTTCTCAAGGACCTGATCACCACGGCTGACTTCTGGAACGGCGTACGCCTGACCATGACCCGTGCGATCACCGGCTTCTTCCTGGCCGTGCTGATCGGCACGATCATCGGCGCGGCCGTCTCCCGGTTCGCCCCGCTGCGCGCCGCGATCGGCTCGCTGATCACCGGCCTGCAGACGATGCCGTCGATCATGTGGTTCCCGCTCGCCATCCTGCTCTTCCAGCTCGGCGAGAGCGCGATCATGTTCGTGGTCGTGCTCGGCGCCGCACCGTCGGTGGCGAACGGGCTGATCAGCGGCATCGACTACGTGCCCCGGACCTGGCTGCGGGTCGGCCAGGTGATGGGCATGAAGGGCTTCGCGCAGTACCGCCACCTGATCCTGCCGGCGTCGCTGCCGTCGTTCGTCTCCGGTCTCAAGCAGGGCTGGGCGTTCTCCTGGCGCAGCCTGATGGCCGGTGAGCTGCTGGTCATCGTGCCCGGCACGGTCTCGGTCGGTGTCCGGATGCAGAACGCCCGCGATCTGTCCGACAGCGCCCTGGTGATCAGCTACATCATCGTCGTCCTGGTCATCGGCATCCTGATCGACCAGCTCTTCAACTTCGCCGACGGCAAGCTCCGCAAGCGCTGGGGATTGACTGAGCCATAGGCTCCGCTTCGCTCCGCGGCGATTGCCTTGTAACCGGTGAGGTGACAATCGCGCTAGAGCGGTCGCACCGATTCGAGGACGTCCTCGACGACGTAGTCGAACTGCTTGTGGGTTCCCGGGATCGAGACGTACAGAATCGCTGCCGTCGGCTTGCCGACGTCGATGACCGCCACCGCGGAGAATTCCTCGGTGGCGGTCAGTCCGTTCGCCTGGAACTTCAGCCGGAACTCGCTGACGAAAGCCGGCAGCCCGCCCAGCGTGGTGACCTCGTCGCGGAGCGACTCCATCGTGTTCGGCTGCGGGTAGTACTCCGCCCGCACGTCCGCCGCCACCTGCCTCCCGACGCATTCCAGGTCGAGGGAGACCGCGTCGTTGTCCGCGGCCGGCACCGCCGCCGACAGGATCGACGCGTGGTACTGCCCGCCGCTGTACAACTCGGTCACGAAGTGCTGACCGACGCGATAGGGCACTTCGAGGGTCCCGGCCCGCCACACGTCGTCCCAGACCAGCCACGGCGAACCGTACTTCCGGTACGAGATGCCCGCCTCGTCGTCCACGGTCCGCTCACCGGTCACCGGCGGGGCACTGGGCCGCCGCGTCGGCGCCGCTGCGCTGGGCGCGGTGGCCGGCGCCGGACAGGCCTGTGCCAGCGGCGGCCGCAGATCGGCCGGAGCCGCCGCCTTGTCCGCGAACGGATTGCTCTCCCCACCGAAGATCACGATCAGCAGCACGGTCAGACCGGCCGCCAGAATCGCACCGGCCACCCCACCGAAGATCATCAACTGCCGCCGGCGCCGTCGTGCCCCATCAGGGCGCGGCGCCTGCGGCCGCGTGGGTGGTTGCGCGGCTTGCGAGGGTACGCCCGAAGCGGTGACCGTGCCCGACGTCCACGACCCGCCAGACCGGCTCCACGCGTTCGGTTCCGACATGTTCTCCAGTGAACACCACGGGACGTCTCAAGAGCCGGTACGCCTGTCGGCATTGTCCACTCGTACTGGGCCTTTCCCAGAAAGTTCAGCTACCGTGCTGCCATGGAACTGGTGTATCCCCCGGTTGTCGGTCTAGCTAAGACCATGTTTCGCGTCCTCGACAACAAGATCGAGGTCCAGGGCGGCGAGCACATCCCGACCAGCGGCGGGGCGGTGCTTGCCAGCAACCACTCGAGCTACCTCGACTTCATCTACTGCGGCCTCGGTGCTCAGCCGTCCAAGCGGCTCGTCCGCTTCATGGCGAAAAAGGCAGTGTTCGACCACAAGATCAGTGGTCCGCTGATGCGCGCCATGAAGCACATTCCGGTCGACCGCAAGGCCGGCACCGCCGCCTTCCGCGAGGCGATCGAGGCGTTGCGCAATGGCGAGATCGTCGGCGTCTTCCCCGAAGCCACGATCAGCGAGTCGTTCACCATCAAGGCGCTGAAATCGGGCGCGGCACGGATGGCTCAGGAAGCCGGCGTTCCGCTGATCCCGATGGCCGTCTGGGGCCCGCACCGCCTCTGGACCAAGGGGCGGAAGAAAGAGCTCACCAAGCGCCACGTGCCGGTCATCATCACGATCGGCGAGCCGATCCAGATGCCGGACGGCGCCACCCCCGAGGCAGTGACGGTCCTGCTGAAAGAACGGCTGACGACGCTGCTCGACGAGGCGCAGAGGGCGTACCCGGACAAGCCGGCCGGCGAGGACGACCGCTGGTGGCTCCCCGCCCACCTCGGCGGCACAGCACCGCTGCCGCAGCCGCAGGCTTCCGTCTAACCCTTCCGCCTAACCCGTCTGTCTGACCGAAAGAGATCAGCAAGGCCCTCGGCGCGTCGCGCCGGGGGCCGTTACTTCGCGCCCCGTAAAGGCATCGGCGCCGCACCCAGCCGGGCACGACGCCGATTTCTTTTGAGACTTACGGCTACACCAGGCAGCCGATCAGGCTCGGAATCAGACGGAGCGGATGTTCGCGGCCTGCGGGCCCTTCTGGCCCTGGGTCACCTCGAACTCAACACGCTGGTTCTCCTCCAGGCTGCGGTAGCCCGACATCTGGATTGCGGAGAAGTGGGCGAAGACGTCGGCGCCGCCGTCGTCCGGGGTGATGAACCCGAAGCCCTTGTCCGCGTTGAACCACTTCACAACGCCGGTAACCATGATCGTCTCCTCGACGGTCGATCGCTCTCGCCCATTATGGACGGGAACGAGGTAATAAGACCCGCATTCTGCGGGACTCGTGTCGCCGTACTGATCGCCCGTACCGGAGAAACCCGGGTTACGACAAAGAGCGCCTTGGGCAGACTTCCCCACAGGCGCTCCTGAGTACTTGGGAACCAAACTGACAACGCTCGCGAGCGTAGCATGATGGAGGAGGCCAGGGACATGGTCAGCACACATTTGGCGCGGCGTCTCAGCGATGCCGGACTCGTCTGGAAACCGCGGCTCGGCGACCGGTTCGCGGTGCCCGATCGCGACCTCGACAACGAGGTTTTCGTGCTGAGCAACATGACGATTCAGGTACACGATCGACCTGATGGCCAGGTCATCGGATTCAACGGCACCACCGAGTGGGCACTCGACGATGTGGATCTCGACGAGGCGATCTGGCTGCCCCGCGAGGACCAGCTGCGGGAGCTCCTCGGCGGAACCTTCCGCGAGCTGCGACGCGAGGCAGGCGACTATGCGGTACGCGTCGACGTGCTCGGCGAGGACCGCGTCTTCACCGAGGCGAGCGCCGACGAGGCGTACGCAAGTGCTCTGATCTTTCTGTTGAGTGCCGCGGGCCTGAGCGCGTCGGAGTGACGCTCTTTACCCGGCGATGGGCACCGCGAGGATCAGCTCGGCCAGCTCCGCTGAGTCCATGAGGTCGGCCGGGCGCACGGTGACCTGCTCCCGGACGTAATGGAACCCGGCGCGGACCCGGCTCACCGGCACGCCGGCCAGTGCCGCCCAGGCCAGTCGGTACGCGGCGAG
Source organism: Actinoplanes lutulentus (assembly GCF_003259845.1). Classification (GTDB taxonomy): domain Bacteria; phylum Actinomycetota; class Actinomycetes; order Mycobacteriales; family Micromonosporaceae; genus Actinoplanes; species Actinoplanes lutulentus. The sequence continues at coordinate 127,285 of NZ_QLMJ01000013.1, read as the reverse complement.
CTGCACCGCCGCGGCGTCGGCCTCCGCGCCGCTCGGGCGCCGGCCGGTCTTCCAGTCGATCACGTCGAACCGGCCGTCCGGGTCGGCGAAGACGGCGTCCATCCGGCCACGCACCACCACGCCGGCAACGGTCGTCGCGAACGGGACCTCGACCTCGACCGGATTGCGGTCGGCCCACTCGCCGGTCAGGAACGCCTCCTGCAGGGCGGCCAGCTCCTCGTCACCGGCCGCGCCGTCGTCGGCGGCGCCCGGCAGCTCGTCGATGTCGATCAACCGGCCCGCTCCGAACCGCTGCTCGAGCCAGAGGTGGAACGCGGTGCCGCGCCGGGCCTGCGGTGCCGGGCGGTGCGGGAGCGGCCGGCGCAACGATCGCGCCAGGGCCTGTGGATCACGCCGGAGAACAACGAGCTGCGAGACCGACAGATGCGGCGGCAGGGCGACCTCGGCCGGGCCGTCCTGGGTCGTGCGTTCCACGCGCTCGGCGAGCAGAAGGCGCGCCTCGTTCCGCCACCGGGTGATGTCCGAGTCCTCCTCCACCGCCTGCTCGGACAACCCGACCAGATCGGCGGCCAGGCCGGCCCGAGCCGCCACCTCAGGATCGCTGCCGGCCAGCTCCGCGAACGCCTCAGCGGCCGTCTCGTCCGGGCTCTCGATCATCCGGCGGATCAGGTCGGCGGCGGCCACCATCGCCGGCCGGCGCAGCCCCAGCGGATCGGCCGGCCACTCGGCGCTCGACACCGCCTGCTCGCTCGGGTTCGACTCACCGGGCGCGGGCTCCGGCGTCCACCGGTCCACCACGCCGGCACCGTCCGCGCAGACCGCCCGGATCTCGTCGAGAAAGACCGACGGCCCGCGCGGCCGTTTCACACTCTCGCCCCACCAGTAACCCGAGCAGAGCAGCAATCGGCGAGGACGCGTCACCGCGACATAGGCGAGCCGGCGCTCCTCCTTCTCGTCATGTTCCCGCCAGGCACGTCCGAAAGCGGTCAGCGCACCCACGACGTCCTTCTGCTCGACCGCGTCCTCGAGATCGAGATCGGGCAGCCCGGACGAGTCACCACGCAGCGGGAACGGCAGCACACCGATGCCACCCAGGTAGTGATCGGAACCGCGGGACATGCCCGGCCACACGCCCTTGCAGAGCCCGGCCACCGACACCACGTCCCACTCCAGGCCTTTCGCGGCGTGCGCCGTGAGGATCTGCACGGCGCCCTCGACCACGTCCACCTGGCCCGGTTCCAGCCCGCGCTCCTCCTCCTCGGCGGCGGTCAGGAAGGCGAGGAAACCCGCGATGGTGCCGCTCTCGTTCTCCCCCGTGTACCGGGTCGCGGCCTCACCGAGCGCGTCCAGATGCGCGCGGGCCAGCCCGGCGTCACCGGCCGCCCAGCCACGGACCGCCACCTCCACGTCCAGGCCCATCGTCCGCTCGATGTCCGCGAGAAGATCGGGCAGCGATTGGTCCAGGCGCTGCCTCAGCGCACCCAATTCCTTTCCGTACGCACGAAGCCGCGCGAACCCCTGGCCCGAGTACTGCGCCGGAATGCCCAGATCGGCCATCGCCTCGACCAGGGTGGCGTCGTCGAGACGGTCCGCGATGATCTCCGCTTCCTCGGCGTCGCTGTGCTCCTGTGCCCGGGCCGCGGCGATCGCCCGGGACCGGCGATGCAGCGACACCAGGTCACGCGGTCCGATCCGCCAGCGGGCGCCGGTGAGCAGGCGCAGCAGGGACGCGCCGTCGGTCGGGTCGGCCAGCACACGCAGGGTGCAGACGACGTCGCGTACCTCCGGGGTGTCCAGCAGACCGCCCAGGCCGACCACCTCGACCGGGAGGCCACGGGCACGCAGCGCCTCCTCGATCGCCGCGATCTGGCTGCGGACGCGTACCAGGACCGCGCTGGTCGGACGCTTTTCCAGCGGGATCTCGCCGGCCGGTGCGGCCGGCGTGCCGGCGGCCAGGCGCCACGCGGTGAGCATCGAGTCGGCGATCCAGCCGGCCTCGTCGGCGTACGTCGGCAGCAGCGCGCAGGTGACCGTCCGGCCGCCGACCGCCTCGGCCACCCGGGGCGCCGAGGTCAGCTCGGTGACCTTCACCCCGGCTCGCAGCGGCGCCGAGATCGTGTTCGCCACCGCGAGGATCTCCGGGCGGTTGCGCCAGCTCTTGGAGAGGCTCTGCACCCAGGCCGGGTGCTGTTTCCGGTCCGGGAAGTCGGTGGGGAACCGCTCCAGCGTTCCGGCCGAGGCGCCCCGCCAGCCGTAGATCGACTGGCTCGGGTCGCCGACCGCGATCACCGGGTGGCCGCCGCTGAAGAGCTCCTTCAGCATCACGACCTGGGCGTGGCTGGTGTCCTGATATTCGTCGAGCAGCACGATCCGGAACCGGCCGCGCTCGACCGCGCCGACCTCCGGATGGTCCCGGGCCACCAGGGCGGCACGGGCCATCTGGTCGCCGAAGTCCATCGCTTCCAGATCGAGTTTGCGCTGCTGGTAAAGGCGTACCAAAGGCAGCAGGGTGAGTCGCTGCTGCTGGCGCCGGAGCATGTCGGTGACGTCTTTGTAGACCCGGCCGGGGTACTCGGTGATGTCGGCGTAGAAACCGCCGGTCCAGGCGGCAACGTCGTCCGGCGTGGTCAGGTGCTCGGCGATCTCGGCGGAGAGCGCCAGCACGTCGTCGGTGACGGTGCCGGGCGCGCGGTTCAGCCCGGTCATCTCCCCGGTGTACGTGCGCACCAGCGAGTCGACGATCTGCCAGCGGGCGGCTTCGGTGAGCAGCCGGGCGGACGGCTCGTAACCGGCGCGCAGCCCGTGCTCGGTGACGACCCGGGCCGCGTACGCGTGGTACGTCGAGATCGTCGCCTCACCGGCGAACGCGTCGTCCCGGCCGAACCGGCGGATCAGCTGGCCGACCCGGGTACGGACCCGGTGCGCCAGCTCGCCGGCGGCTTTGCGGGTGAACGTGAGGCCGAGGATCTCGCCCGGGTGCGCGTACCCGTTGGCGACCAGCCAGACCACCCGCGACGCCATCGTCTCGGTCTTGCCCGACCCGGCGCCGGCGACCACCAGCAGCGGTGCCACCGGCGCCGCGATGATCGCCTCCTGCTCGGCGGTCGGCGGCGGCAGGTGCAGCATCCGGGCCAGCTCGCGCGGCGTGTACCGGGGCCCGGAGTCGGCGCGGCGGCGGGCCGGGGGTTGCTCTCCGAACAGCGTGGGTTGGCTCATTGTGGCTCGACGACCTGTCGCCCCTTACCGGAAATTGGACAACTCGTGCGGACCGGGCACACCCGGCACCGGCTGTTCGCCACCGCGGAGAAGGTGGACGCGGCCATCGTCTCCGCCGTGCGGCGCACCATCGCGTACGCCCACTGCGGATCCGTCGCGTCGGAGAGCGGCACCTGCATCTGCTCGCGGGCCTCCTTGCCCGGCCCGAGCTGCACGAGTGCCGCGCCGCCGCTGTCACTGCCGTAATCCGCGAAAGCACCTGCGTCGACCGCCGCCTGATAACCACCGAGCTGCGGGTTCTCGGCCACGTCACCACCGGCGACGGCGGTGGTCTTCCCGGTCTTCAGGTCGATCACCACGAGCCGGCCTTCGTCGTCGATCTCCAGCCGGTCGACCCGCCCGGTCAGCTGGATCGGCCGCTGCTCGTCCTCCAGCCGCACGGTGAACTCGTGCTCGATCGCCAGCAGCCGCCGCGGGTTCACCGCGAGCCAGCGCAGCAGCTTGTCCACCATGTCCTGAGCCCGCTCGTGCTCCGGCCCGGCCAGCCAGCGCGCCGCCAGCTCGATCGAATCGAACCGGGCGCTCACATATTCGACCAGTTTCTCCCGATCGGCGTTGGCGTCCTCAGCCAGCATCGCGGCCGCGTGCACCAGGTTGCCGATGCCCTGCGCGGGCCCGGCCGGAGCCGCGCCACCATGCCGTTCCAGCAGCCAGCGCAGGCTGCACCGCAGTGCGCTCTCCATCGACGAGGGCGTGACCTTGACCAGATCACCCTCGTCGATCAGCGGCCGGTCATCGGAGAGCGGCCGCAATCCCCACCACTCGTCCGGATGAGCACCTGCCACCCCAGCGGCGGCCAGCTTCGCGAGCTCAGCCGCCGCCGCGCGCCGCCGGCCAGGCGTTTCCCCTTCCGAGACCACGACGGTACGGAGTTCGGCCACGAGCGAGGCGAGCGTGAGAGCCCGAGGAGCCCGCCCGACAGCAAGCTCAACCTCCCCGCCGTCACCGGTGTCGTCGGGGTCGTCGGGGTCGGCGGTCTCTTCGAGGTCTTCGGGGTCGTCGGGGTCACCGGCTTCTTCGAGGTCTTCGGGGTTTCCTGGGGCGTCAGCCTCTGGCTCAAGATCGGCTTCGACGGCGTCCTGGTCCGGGTCATCCGGGTCGGTGTCCCAGTAGCCAGGCTCGGGCGCATCGTCCGGCTCCGAATCCTGCGGGCCGCCACCAGGGCCAGGCCCACCCGACGCGTTGGGCCCACCCGACGCGTTGGGCCCACCCGAACCATCGGGGCCGCCCGGGCCGGCCGGGCCGCCGGGGCCGCCGGAGCTGCCGGGGCCGCCCGCCGCCAGTTCGGCCAGGAAGCGGCTCGGCTGCTCCTCGCCGCCCACACCACCGGAACTCGCCGACGACACAGCGGTGACCACAAGCCGCCGCCGGGCCCGGGTGATCGCCACGTAGAAGAGCCGCCGCTCCTCGTCCAGCAACGCCGACGTCTCACCGGCGACCGCGGCCGGACCCGACGCGGGACGGCCGGCCAGTACGTCGACCAGGCGTTCCGACCCGAGCAGACTCCCGCGCAGGCGCAGGTCCGGCCAGATGCCCTCCTGCACGCCGGCCAGCGCCACGACGTCCCACTCCAGGCCTTTCGCCGCGTGCGCGGTCAGCAGCCGGACCGCCTCACCCCGGTCGGCACTCGGCGCGATCGAGTCAGCGGGCAGGTCCTGGCCGAGAACATGTTCGAGAAACACTTCGGTACGCGCACCCGGCAGCCTGTCGACGAACCGCGCCGCCGCGTCGAAGAGCACCACCATCGAGTCGAGATCACGATCCGCCGCCTCGGCACGCCAGCGCCGGGCCCGCCCCGCCTCCCGGTGATCCGGCATGGGGGCGGCGCCGGTGCTCATCGCGTACCAACGGTCGGCCAGCCCACTGGCCCGCCACACCGCCCAGAGCACGTCCTCGGCGGTGGCGCCCGGCTCGGCAGCGGCTTTCCGAGCCACCTCGATCAGATGCGCCACGGCTTTGGCCGGCCGCGCCCAGCGACGCTCCACCATGTCCAGTCCGGCCGGGTCCCGAACCGCGTCGACCAGCAGCTCCCCCGACGGCCGCCGGTCACCGGCCGCGAGGGCGAGCGCCCGCAGCCCTTGCCGCAGCCGCCGCTCGGCAAGCGGATCAGCCCCGCCGAGAGGCGAGTGCAGCAACGCGACCGCCGCCTCTTCCTCCAGCACACCCGGATCAAGCGCACACCGCAGCAGCAGCAGAAACGGCGCGACGGCAGGCTGCAGATGCAGCGGCAGATCCTCGGCAAACGTGACGGTCGGAACCCCGGCAGCGGTGAGCGCCCGCTGAACCGAAGGCTGCTGCAGAGTGGTCGACCGCATCACCACAGCCATCCGCGACCACGGAACCCCGTGCAACAGATGCGCCTCCCGAAGCGCATGAGCGATGAACGCGGTCTCCGCGGCCGGCGACCGGAAAATCCGCACCACCGCCTCAGAAACCAGCACCCCGTCGCCGGAAGCGTCCTCGGCCACAGCAGGCGCGGCCTCAAGCGCAGGCGCGGGCTCGCGCGCGGCCGCAGGCGCGGGCTCGGGCTCGGGCGCAAGCGCGGCCGCAGGCTCGGGCGCAAGCGCGGCCGCAGGCTCGGGCGCAAGCGCGGCCGCAGGCGCGGCCTCAAGCGCAGGTGCGGTCGCGGGCGGAGGCGCGGCCTCGGGCTCGGACGCGGGCTCGGGCTCGTCGGTGGCCGGGGGCGGTGGGGGGAACATCGGGCGGTGGCGGATCGGGCCTCGCATGCGGCGGGCCACCCGGCCGGTCGCGCTCAGCAGCGGTGCCGCCACCCGGTAGTTGGTGTGCAGGACAACCGTCTCCGCCGGCGCGCCCGCCGGTGAGCGGAAACGGTCAGGAAAGGCCGCCACCAGGGACGGGTCGGCGCCCCGGAAGGCGTAGACCGAGGAGTCCGGGTCGGCGAAGGCGACGACCGGCTTGCCGCCGCCGGCGACCTGGGCGAGCAGGTCCATCTGGGCCGGGTCGGACTCGGCCAGCTCGTCGACGTAGACGTAGGCGAGGCGGCGGCGCTCGGCGGCCAGCAGGCCCGGCTCGTCGGCGAGCAGGCCGGAGGCGGCGCGGACCAGCTCGGCCGGGTCATAGGCGGTGGAGCCACGGGTGGTGACGTCACGCAGGGCGAGCACCGCGACGTACTCCCGGAGGAAACGGGCGGCGGCCGGCCAGTCGTCGCGGCCGATCCGCTCGCCGAGGCGGGCCAGCTGCGCCGGGCCGATGCCGCGCTCGGCGGCACGCTGCATGAGGTCGCGCAGCTGCTGGGCGAAGGCGCGCGTGGGCAGGGCCGGGCGCAGCGACTCGGGCCAGCCGATCTCGTCGGGCGCCTCCGGGTCACCGACGACGGCCAGCAGCTCCCGGATGATCAGGTCCTGCTCGGGGCCGGTCAGCAGCCGCGGCGACGGCTCACCACGCTCGCTGGCCGCCCTGCGGAGCAGGCCGAACGCGTACGCATGGAAGGTCCTCACCAACGGCTCGTGCACGATCCGTCCGGCGTCGTCGGCGATCCGTGCCTCGATGCGGTCGCGCAGCGCCGACGCGCCACGGCGGCCGAACGTGAGCACCAGGATCCGCTCCGGATCAACCCCCTCGGCGATCCGCGCGGCGACCGACTCGACGAGCAGCGTCGTCTTGCCGGTGCCGGGACCACCGACCACCAGCAGCGGCCCGCCGGCGTGCGCGGTCACCCGCTCCTGCACCGGGTCGGCGAGCAACTCGGGCACGGCAGGACGAGGACGCCGAACCAGGCGATATGCCGGCCGGCGCACCGGAGGCTGGGGGGCCGGCGTGCTCACGGCATCTATGAGAGCACGCCGGTACGACGTTCTTCGGCAGCGAGGTACCGGTCGAACACAATGCGAACGCGGGCCAGGACGAGGTCAGGCCGCGAGCGCGGCCTCGATCTGGTCGACGGCCTCGGGTACGGTCCGCGCGATCAGAATCATCTCCAGCGCCGCCGGCCGGACGAACTTGTTGTCGACCAGGCCGCCCAGCCAGGTCCACAGGCCGTCGTAGAAGCCGTCCGGGTCGAGCAGCACCATCGGTTTGCGGTGCACGGCGAGCGTCGCGGTGGTCCAGACCTCGAAGAGCTCGTCCAGCGTGCCGAGGCCGCCGGGCAGGGTGATGAACGCGTCCGACCGCTCGACCATCAGGTTTTTGCGGGAGCTCATGTCGGCAGTGACCACGAGCTCGTCGGAGGCCAGGTCGGCGACCTCCAGGTCCATCAGGCGCTGCGGGATGATCCCGAGGGTGCGCCCGCCGGCGGAGCGGGCACCGTCGACGACGGCGCCCATCATGCCGACGCAGCCGCCGCCGGAGACCAGGATGTGCCCGCGGCCGGCGAGGGCCCGGCCCGTCTCCTCGGCCAGGTCGAGCCAGCGCTGTTCGAGGGTGGTGGAGGAGGCGCAGAACACGCAGATGGCAGCCATGTCAGAGTTTCCCGAGGGCGGCGTCGGCGTCCACGATGATCCGGACCGCCTCGGCGACATCGTCGGTGACCTGCAGAAGTTCGAGATCCATGGCGCTGATCTTGCCTTCGTCGAGCATCCGGCGCTTCATCCAGTCGAGCAGGCCGCTCCAATATTCGGTGCCCATCAGGATCACCGGGAAACGGGTGACCTTCTTCGTCTGCACCAGGGTGATCGCCTCGAAGAGCTCGTCGAGGGTGCCGAAGCCGCCCGGCAGCACCACGAAGGCCTGCGCGTACTTCACGAACATGGTCTTGCGGACGAAGAAGTACCGGAAGTCGATGCCGACGTCGACCCAGTCGTTGAGGCCCTGCTCGAAGGGCAGCTCGATGCCGAGGCCCACGGACATCCCGCCGGCCTCGGTGGCGCCGCGGTTAGCCGCCTCCATCACGCCGGGGCCGCCGCCGGTGATCACCGCGTACCCCGCCTCGGCGAGGGCCGCGCCGAGGCTCTCGGCCAGCTCGCACTCGTAACTGTCGGCGCTGCTGCGGGCCGAGCCGAAGACGCTGACGGCGGGTGGGAGGTCGGCCAGGGTGTCGAAGCCCTCGACGAACTCGGAGAGGATGCGCAGGGCGCGCCAGGCGTCCTTTGTCTTCCACTCGCCGCGGTGGTGTGAATCGAGCAGTTTCTCGTCGGCGGTGCTCGGCGGGATGGCGTCACGGCGCAGCGTGACGCCTCCACGGTGACGCTCCGGACCCGCCTGCGGTCGCCCGTTGGTGCTGTCCGTCATGCGTCCAAGGTAGTGCGGACGGTCAGTACCCGGTGAATAACCGGGCGCGTTTCGGTAAGAGGATTGCGACCTGCGGACCTTTTTGCCAGATTGAAGCAACCGAACGTAGCCCTGCGACGTCTGTACTGTTACCGACCTCGTCCACACGGCAGGCACGGTGCCCGGTTTGACACCGGGTGCCCGGCGAAGGAGCAGCCACCGTGACGAACCGTTACGAGCGCCTCAAGATGCACCGTGCCATGCAGCGCCGGATCCGCCTGGTGGTGGAGGAACGGCGGATGGCTTTCGCGGCACGGGAGCCCGAACCCACCGTCGACCTCGAGACCACGATGGAGATACCGCCACCGGCACTGCTACCCCAGCGCGCCGTCGGCCGCGTGGCGATACAGAGCGCCTAGACCTACGGAACGCCTAGATCTACCGAGCGCTCAGATGTCCGAGGACGGTGCCAGCCAGCGGTACAGCGTTGCCGCGCCGTCCCGGATCTTGCCGATCTCGACGTGCTCGTCCGGTGCGTGCGCCAGCGCCGGGTCGCCCGGGCCGTAATTGAGTGCCGGGATGCCGAGCGCCGCGAACCGGGCCACGTCGGTCCAGCCGAGCTTCGCGGCGGGCTCCTCGCCGACCGCCAGCAGGAAGTCGCGGGCCGGCGCGGCGGTCAGGCCGGGCAGCGCGCCCGGCGCCGAGTCGGTGACCTCCAGCTCGTAACCGTCGAAGACCTCGTGCAGGTGTTCGAGCGCCTGCTTCTCGCTGCGGTCCGGGGCGAAGCGCAGGTTGATCTCGGTCCAGGCCTCGTCCGGTACGACGTTGCCGGCGATGCCGCCGCCGATCCGGACCGCGCTCAGCCCTTCCCGGTACGTGCAGCCGTCGATCGTCACGGTCCGCGCCTGGTACCGGTCGAGGCGCCGCAGCACCTCGCCCAGCGCGTGGATCGCGTTGGTGCCGCGCCAGGCCCGCGCGGTGTGCGCCCGGCGACCATGGGTGTGCAACCTCACCCGCATCGTTCCCTGGCAGCCCGCCTCGACCACCCCGTACGTCGGTTCGAGCAGCACCGCGAAGTCGGCCTGGAGCCATTTCGGGTGCGCCTCGGCGACCAGGTTGAGCCCGTTGAACTCGGACTCGATCTCCTCGGCCTCGTAGAAGAGATAGGTGATGTCGTACTCGGGGTCGGGCAGGGTGGCGGCCAGGTGCAGGGCGAGGGCGACGCCCGACTTCATGTCCGAGGTGCCGCAGCCGTAGATCAGGTCGTCGACGACAGTGGACGGCCAGTTGTCGTTGATCGGGACCGTGTCGAGGTGGCCGGCGAGGATGACCCGCTGCTCCCGCCCCAGTTTGGTACGCGCCATCACCGTGTTTCCGAGCCGTTTGACGTTCAGGTGATCGACCTGGCGGAGGGCGTCCTCCACGCAGTTGGCGATCACCTTCTCGTCACGGGACACGGACTCGATGTCGACCAGCGTGCGGGTGAGCACGACCGGGTCCACCAGCACGTCCGGGGTAAGCGGGTTGGCCATGTGCGCACCATACCGGGGTGCCACGAGCCCGCCGTTGCCTCGTTACGGTCCGGTAGGGTTCGCGTCGTGGAAACCGCGATCTCGACCTCGCCCGCCTGGGGCATCGGCCTCGCCACCGTGACCGCTGAGGGACTGGTGCTCGACACCTGGTTCCCGGGCGGATATCTGGGCCTGGGCGAGGAGCCCGCCGACGTTCCGGCGCTGCCGGCCGGGCTGACCGGCCCGAAACTGCTCCCCGGCCTCTCCACGGTCGAGGTCCGTACGGTGATCAAGTCGCTCGCCGACCCGATCACCGACGCCTCGGACGCGTACCTTCGCCTGCACCTGCTCTCGCACCGGCTGGTCCAGCCGAACGCTCTGAACCTGGACGGCGTCTTCGGCAAGCTGGCGAACGTGGCCTGGACCACGGCCGGCCCGTGCCCGCCGGAGCGGGTCGACGAGCTGCGCTTCCTGGAGCGCGCCGCCGGCCGCCAGCTGAGCGTGTACGGCGTGGACAAGTTCCCGCGGATGACCGATTACGTGGTGCCCTCGGGCGTCCGGATCGCCGACGCCGACCGGGTACGCCTCGGCGCCCACCTGGCCTCCGGCACGACGATCATGCAGGAGGGATTCGTCAACTTCAACGCCGGCACGCTCGGTACCTCGATGGTCGAGGGCCGGATCGTGCAGGGCGTGGTGGTCGGCGACGGCTCGGACATCGGCGGCGGTTCGTCGATCATGGGCACCCTCTCCGGCGGCGGTAAGGAGAAGGTCCGCATCGGCGAGCGCAGCCTGCTCGGCGCTAACGCGGGTGTCGGCATCTCGCTCGGCGACGACTGCGTGGTCGAGGCCGGCGTCTACGTGACCGCCGCGTCGAAGGTCACGCTGCCCGACGGCCGTGTGGTGAAGGCCATCGAGCTGTCCGGTGTGAACAATCTCCTGTTCTGGCGCAACTCGGTCTCCGGCGCTCTGGAGGCGAAGCCGCGCAAGGGCACCGGCATCGAGCTGAACAGCGCGCTGCACGCCAACGACTGATCACCCACGCAAGACTGCGGCCGCCGTGCGAACGGCGGCCGTCAGTGTCTCCAGGACCGGGGACTCGATCTTCCAGCGCTGCCAGTACAGCGGCACGTCCAGGAACCGCCCCGGCTCGACCTCGACCAGCCGGCCCGCCGCGAGATCCGGGAGCGCGTGCTGCTCCGGCATCATCCCCCAGCCGAGCCCCTGCCGGATCGCCTCCTCGAACGACGCCGCAGCCGGCACGTAGTGAGCCGGCGGCAACGATCGCGAACCCAGAAACCGCTGCTGGAGCTCGTCCTTCCGGTTGTAGACGACGACCGGCGAAGTTCCAAGATCCACCACCCGGGAAAAAGGCGAGGCCACCGCCAGATATCGCATCACCCCGAGCCCCTCCACCCGGCATCCCTGCACCGCCACCCGATCCGCTGTCACCGCCGCCATCGCCTGCCCGGTTCGCAGCAACTCGGCCGAGTGATCCTGATCATCGATGTGCAGCTCGAACCGGACGTCCGGCACGGCCGTCAGCACCGGCAGGAACCAGGTGTTCAGCGAGTCCGCGTTGACCACCACGGAGAGCCGGCTGCCGTCCCGGGCCTGCCCGAGCGCCTCCTGCTCCAGCAGCGCGACCTGCCCGGCGAACCGGACCAGCGCCTGCCCGGCAGTGGTCGCGACGCAGGGTTTGCCTCGGCGTACCAAAACCTGGCCGACCGACGACTCGAGTGCCTTGATCCGCTGGCTGACCGCCGACGGGGTGACGTGCAGCGCCCGCGCGGCCGCCTCGAAGCTGCCCTGCTCGACGACAGCCTGAAAAGTAGCGAGCTGAACCTGATCCACGTTAGCAACGCTAATGCATCGTCAAAATCTTTAGCTGGACTGATTCACAAGACAAAAATAGCGTCACACCCATGCTCACCTCCGCACTGGCCGGTTTCGCCGCCTCCGCCGTGCTCATCCTCGCCATCGGCGCCCAGAACGCGTTCGTCCTGCGCCAGGGACTGCGTCGCGAGCACGTCCTCCCGGTGGTCCTGACCTGCGCCTTCTCCGACCTCGCGCTGATCCTGGCGGGCATCGCCGGCCTCGGCGCGGTGATCAACGCACAGCCCGGTCTGGTCACCGCGATCCGCTGGTTCGGCGCGGCCTTCCTCCTCGGTTACGCCGTGCTGGCCGCGCGCCGCGCCCTGCGCCCGCAGCGCCTCGAAGTCGCCGGGAAACCGCCGGCCACGCTCCGCGCGACGCTGCTCACCTGCCTGGCGCTCACCTACCTCAACCCGCACGTCTACCTGGACACCGTGCTGCTGCTCGGCTCGATCGCCCAGCAGCACCCGCATCGCTGGTTCTTCGGGCTCGGCGCGGCCGCCGCCAGCCTGCTCTGGTTCGTCGCGCTCGGCGTCGGCGCGCAGCGACTGGCTCCGCTGCTGGCCCGCCCGTCCGCCTGGCGGGTGCTCGACGGCCTGATCGCCGTCGTGATGGCGACCCTGGGAATCACGCTGATCCTGCAAGCTTGACTCTCCAGCAGGTCGAGACAGCAAGGTCTGACGACGTGAGCGACACACGAGGCATCGGCGAGGCGGCGCGGGCGAGCGGTTTGAGCGTCAGCGCGCTGCGCTACTACGACGGCGCGGGCGTACTGGTCCCGGCCGTCGTGGATCCGGCCACCGGCTATCGCCGGTACACCGCCGGTCAGATCAAAGCGGCCCGGCTCATCGCCGGCCTGCGGCGAGTGGGCATGCCGGTCGCGGACATCGCGCAAGCGGTCCAAGACCTTCCCGACCCCGCTTCGGTACGCGCGAAGCTGGACGCCCACTCGGCCCGATTGGAGGCCGGTCTCGCCGACGCCCGTCGTGAGCTCCTTCGTCTGCACGCGCTGCTCGACCTGGAGGAGAACCTGATGACCCGGATCACCCTGCCCGCGACCGCCCTGTCCGCCGCCCTCGACGCGGTCCGTTTCGCCGGGGCGGAGGCCACCGACCCGATCCCGGCCGGTGTGCTCTTCGAGACCGGCGACGCCCTGCTGACGCTGGTCACGACCGACCGTTACCGGCTCGCCGTCGCCTCGGTACCGGCCGAGGTCGAGGGATCGCCGACCCGGCTGTTCCTCCCGCTGGACCTGGCGGACAGCCTCGGCGGCCTGCCGGCCGGGCCGGTCACCCTGGACCTGACCGCCGACCGGGTACGGGCACAGGCCGGCGACACGGTCGTCGAGGGCAAGCCGATCGACATGGACTTCCCCGATTACCAGCGCCTCATCCCGGTGGCCGGCGAGCGGACCCGGCAGATCCCCGTCGACACGGCTGTCCTGCGGGAGCAGTTGGCGGCGGCCCCGGTGGTGCCGAAGGAGCACGACGGTCACGCGTACCCGGTCTCGGTGATCGGCCTGGACCAGGCAGGGAGCCTGCGCCTGGTCACCCAGAGCGAGTGGGAGGCGAATGCCGACGCGCTTGTCGCGGTGAACCGCGAGTTCCTGCTGCAGGCCATCGACGCTGGTGGACCCGGGCAGCTCGTGCTGGAGCTGGACGGACCGCTGCTGCCGCTCGCCGTGCGAATTCCGGGGGACGACACCCGATTTTCCCTGCTGATGCCCGTTCGCCCCTAGGTACGCCTTCCCTGGTAACCGTTCAGACACAGTCCGGCACCGGTACCGCATGGGAGCCGTGATCAAGTCGCTCATCGGCCCGAGGTCCGGCTACTTTTCGTCACGTGCGCAACCGGGAGGACGAACTCAACGCCGCGGCTACCGGCGCGTCCATGACCGGGTGGGAGTTCGCCTGGCTGGACGGCCTGGCCGTGGAGTCCGAGCCGTCCTGGTCATACCCGGAACTGGCCCGCCCTCTGGTGCGCCGGTCCGCCAGCGTGCTCGACCTGGACACCGGCGGCGGCGAGCTGCTCGCCGAGCTGGCGCCCCTGCCGGCGCACACCGTCGCGGTGGAGAGCTGGGCCCGCAACACCCCGGCCGCGGCCGCCCGCCTCAGCCCGTTCGGCGTCCCGGTGCACACCGAGCTGCCCGCCGGGGAGAACGAGTTCGACCTGGTGCTCAGCCGGCACGGCCGGCTGCCGTCACCGGACATCGCCCGCCTGCTCAAGCCCGGCGGCGTCGTGCTCACCCAGCAGGTGGGCAGCGACGACCTCGCTGATCTGAACGTCGAGCTCGGCGCCCCGCCACCGCATCCGCGGCGGTGGGACGCCGAGGTCGCGGTGAATTCCCTGCGGGCTGCCGGGTTGCGCGTCACCGACGTCCGCGAGGAGCACCCGCCGATGGTCTTCCGCGACATCACCGCGGTGGTCCATCAGCTGCGCACGGTGCCCTGGCAGATCCGCGACTTCTCCACCCAGCGGTACGAACGAGCGCTGGCCCGCCTCGGCGCCACGATCCGCGCCCGGGGCGAGTTCACGGCGCGAGCGCACCGATTCCTCGTCCAGGCCGAGCGGCCGACAGAGGCGTAAGCCGCAAGCCTCTTTCAGGGGATGCGGCGTTAATCCTTTGGTGTTTGCCACCGGGAAAATATCTTTTCTTTTACACAATCGCTTCACGTTTCGCGCTGCCCAAAGGCCGATTCGGAGGCGTTTCGGCGTTGGTTCCCCACGGCCCGGCTTGATGCCTCAGCCAGTCTGTGCTCACCACCCGCCTCGCTGGTCGCACCGACACCGGTGGATCTAGCTGAGGGTTCGCTGGGAACGACCTGAACGAATTCGTCACGCTTGCGGGGTAAGCGGATCGGTCTGGCCTGGCAGCCGATTTGCACCTAGAGGCGGTCGATATGGCCTATCGCGGCGTTCAGGGCGTTCCGTCATCTTTGTCCCAGCACCGGGATGCCTGAACGGCTCCCGGAACACCCGAATAACGACGCTCACCCCGAGTTGGTCGCTCCCGCGACTCGGTGCGGGGTTATCGAGCGCAAAGCTGATCCGTTCCAGGAGGAACATCCCATGCGCAAGTTCACCAAGCGTTCCGTAGCCGTAGTCGCCGCCGGCGTCATCGCCGTCAGCGGGGCGGGCGCGGCCTATGCTGCTTGGTTGCTGAACGGGTCCGGTTCGGCCTCGGCAACCGCAGGCAAAGCCGCCCAGCTGACCGTCACCGGAACCGCGATCGATGCTCTCGTGCCGGGCAGCACCAGCAACGTGACCCTGAAGGTCACAAATCCAAACAAGTTCCCGGCCAAGGTCACCGGTGTCACGTTCACCAACTTCAAGACCGAAAAGGCGGGCTGCACGGGCATCGTACTGACCTCAACAGTCTCGCCGAAGGTGCCGCTTCTCGACGCCACGGTCCTCGGCGAGAAGACGAAGGACATCGTCATCCCCGCATCAGTGCGGATGGCCGCAGACGCTCCGAACGCGTGTCAGGAAGCCACCTTCAGCTTCACGACCACGCTCACCGCGGAGAGCGCTGCGAGCGACAACGTCAAGTCCATTGAGAGCGTCGACCAGGCCGACACCGTCACGACTCCCTGACGCTGACGTTCCTGTGGGGAGAGCGTCAAGCCACGCTCTCCCCACACTGTCGAAAACCGCTCACGCTGAATGGATGCGCCGATGCGTCGTGACCTTCGATTTGTGAAAGCGCCACGGTGGCTGCTTGCCGGCGTCACGGCGGTTGTCTGTGCCTGGGTGGCGGTCGGTTCGCGTACTGAAGGGGTTGGGTCTGAGGAGGTCTCGCAGCACTCGGCTCTCACGTTCGATGTGAGCTCGACCCCTGTGAAGGATCTTTATCCCGGTGCGCGGAAGCGCACGAAGCTGACCGTGACCAATCCTTATCCGTTTCCGATCGAGGTTCGGTCGCTTGAGGCTCGGCTCGCGTCGACCTCGAAGCGGAGCTGCCGGGTGATCGCGGCGAATTTGCAGGTCGGGCAGCATCTCGGGAAGCTGCCGCTGACTGTGCCGGCGGGGAAGAAGAAGGCGGCGGGTGAGTTCGAGCTGCGGATGCCGAATTCGGTGGCCGATGACTGTCAGCGCACGACGTTCCGGCTGCGGATCACCGCGAGTGCCAGGAAGGCCGGCCGATGAAACGGCGATCAACGATGGCGATTCTCGTGGCTGGTGTGGCCGGCACCCTCGCTGCGGGTGCCGGCCTCGCGGCCTGGGCGGATTGGAACGTCGGCGGCAGCTCCGGCCGGACGACCGCGCGCGCCGAGCGGATGCCGGAGGTGGGCAAGCCCGGTGTCGAGGTGCCCGCGAAGGGTGTTCCGCGCATCTCGTGGACCGAAGTCACCTTCGAGTCGGGGCGGCCGGTCGGCGGTTATGTCGTCACCCGGCGGATCGACGACAAGCCTGATGCGGTGGCCTGCACGGCTCCGACGGGCAAGCTGACCTGCGCGGATGAGAAGGCTCCGGCGAAACAGAAGATCGTTTACCTGGTGCACGCCGTGGCCGGCACGCATTGGACCGGGCCGCTGAGCCCGCACAGCAAGCCCGTCCAGCTCGGTACGCCCAGCGTGGACACGCCGCTAGCGCCGAAGGTGAAGAAGAAGACCGCGGTGGCGGTCCCGGTCGAAGAGGCCCGCGTCGAGACGGTGACCACCCAGCCGACCGCGGCGGCCCCGGCCGAAACCACCGAACCCACAGTCTCACCGGCGCCGATCGCGTCCTCCCCGTCGCCGGCGCCGGTGACCAGCAGCCCCGAAGCGACCGTCGAGACGTCGCCGTCACCGGAGGTTCCGGCCGAATCCGCCGGGTGAGCTCCCGTCCACCGACCGCCGCTGATTTGAGTCAGCGGCGGTCGCTCGCTATGCGGGTGTTCGGGCTGGGTGGGGCGGTTACAGGGGCGCGTCGTCGCAGGCCGGAGGCAGTGGAGTAGCACGATGTCATCACTCGGGCGGGTTAAACCGTATAGGCATACCTGTCCGATTTATGCACTGGAAGGGCAAACGGAAAACCGATCACATCGGACATCTCTATCGGGGAACGTTGTATGAGCGCCGAACACGGCGTTTTTCCCACCGGCCTTCGAGGAGGAGCGAGCCGCTATGTCCCACGTGAGCGAACCACCGGCGGCTGCCGCCGCGAAGGCTGCCCCGTGAATCGGCGCGACGTTCTGACGAACCTTCATGAGGGCGGCGCCCGGCCCCACCGTGCGGCCGGCGACGGCAAGCCGCCGCGGGCGAACATCGAGCTGGAACCGGCCGACCACGAGGAACCGACGTGGGAGGTGCACCGCCCCGGCACACCCCGGCGGAGGTTCGACCGGCGGGCCCGGATGATCCTCACCGCCGCCGCGGTCGCCGCGCTGCTCGCGAACGCCGGTGCGGCCTGGGCGTACTGGCGGTTCAATCAGCCGGACGAGCCGACCGCGGCGCACTCGGTCACGGCCGGTGTCACGTTCGCGATGGCGCTGAACGGCACCTCGGACCCGAACGATCCCTCCGGCGATCTCACCGTCACGGTGACCAACCAGCACCCGGTGCCGATCCGGATCACCGCGATCCGGCCGGGCGCCGGGCGCGCGATGGCCGACGACACGCACCGCGACGCCGGCTGTTCGGCGCCCCGGGTGCGGATCAGCAAGGACGTCTTCCCGGTCTCCTGGGAGATCCCGCGCAACACCGTCGGGGCGTTCGTGCTGAACGGCGCGCTGTCGGTGCGGGCCGGCGGCCAGGCCGCGTGCAAGGGCGCGTCCTACAGCGTCCCGATGCGTGCCGAGGCCATCCGCCCCTGATCCCTGGCGGATTCCAAGATCCAGTCCGGCTGGGCGTCACTGCTGTCATCCGCGCTGAGAGCACCTGCCACCGAGATTGCTCGCGGCTCACCCGAAATCGACACACCACCCGCGGGCGGCCACCCGAAACTCGTGCGGATGCGGTCGGTCGGGTGGCCGAACCGCACAAGATCTGCACAACGCCTCGCTACGGGAGCCGCCACGCCGCCCGAACCCGCTGCCGATTCACAGAATGGCAAAACTCGAGTGCCGCTCAACTCGACAAGATCGGTAACTGGGCGACAGTGCGAGGCGGCCCATCACCGGACCTTGAGCGATGTTGCACACCCTGCCGTCGAAATCGCTCAAGATCTGCGACGGGGCTGGGCGCGCGGCAAACCTGGCTGGACGCGCGGCAAAACCTGGCTGGGGCGGGCGGCAAAACCTGGCCGGGGCGGGCGCGATGCTGCCGGCGGCCATCGCCGCGCCTCCGAGCTACGCCACCCGGTCGGTTCAGGCGTTGATGCGGGGCCGGGTCGCCGGGGCTTCGCGCGTAACCGGGTTCTCCAGCGTGGACGGGTCGACCACCACCGCTGTGTGCAGCACGATTCGCGCGTGCTCGGTCGCGGCCTGGACCAGGCCGTCGTCGTGGCTGGCCGCCTCGATGCCGTCGGCGATCACCTTCGCGGTGGCGTCGCCGTAAGTTCGGGCGTCGTGGATCTCCCGCTCGTGGATCAATGACGCCTCGTGCTCGCGCAGCCGTGCCGCACGCGCCTCGGACCGCTCGTAGGCGTTGCCCCGGGACACGAACTTCAGCGCGACCGCCGCACAGTCCAGCGCCACGAGCAGCAGCGCGATGCCGAAGTAGAAGACGCCGACTCCCCAGAAGTCGGCCAAGATCAAATTCCACATCGCAGCCGTACGCGCACCGAACCCCGAGTCCCCCCGCACCACAGCCGCATTCGCCGCCTGCTCCGCGCTGATCTGTTCACTGAGCCGCACCTGCTCGGCGGCCCGCTGCGCCCGAGCCGTCCGCTGCTGCTTCTGCAGTGCGGCCGCCTGCCGGTCCAGCGCGAGCGCCTGGTCGTCCAATCGACGGGAGCGTTGCACCAGCTGGTGGCAGTACCCGCCGCGCGGGCAGCCCGGACTGCGGGTCACGCCGCGCCCGCCCGCGTCGGCGAGCGCCTGGCGGTACAGCAGCTGGGCGTCGTCGCGTTTCCCGGCGGCCCGGTCGGTCAGCACCCGTACCTCGGTGTCCTCGCGCGCGGTGTCCCGGCGCAGCTCGGCGAGGCGGGCCGTGTACGCGCCCACCGGCCCATCCGCGTCCAGCCGCTCCATCTGAGCACCGTGGACCGTGGCGAGCCGGGCGTCGATCTCACCTCGGTACCGGGCCAGCATCAACGGCTCGGTGATCACCACGGCGAACAGCAGCGCCAGTCCGACCCGGCCCAGGTAGAGCCCGAGAGTCGGCGGCCGCAGCAGGTGCCGCGGATCGGGCGAGTCGAGCCGCTCGTAGTTGACCGCGACCCGGCCCACCACACTGCGGTCGTACGCCACCACCCCGATCGCCACCAGCGGGCCGATCAGCCACTGATACCAGGGGTGCGCGTACCCGGTGCTGGCGTCGACGAACGCGGCGCCGCCGGCGGTCGCATAGATGAAGTAGAGAATGATGAAGACGGCGATCGAGCGGTACAGGACGCGATCCGAATGTGTGGTCACGCTTCGCGGATTCACGTTCGCCACCCGCAGCAGCAGGTGGCCGAGGCCCGTGCGCATGCGGTCGAGTCTTGCCGAAAGGCCGTCGGACCGTTCAGGAAACGGCGGGATCGCTCCCCAGCACGGACGGCTCGGTGATGGTGACCGTGAGCCGGACCCGGGCCGACACGGTCTGCGCCTGCGGGAAGAGCGTGAAGCCCTCGTCGGCCATCTCGAAGGAGGCCGCTCGCATCATCATCGGGTGCCCGCCGCCGCCCGCTTCGGCGTCGGCGATCTCGACGATCCGGTCCACCCGGGCGCCGACGGCATCGGCGTACTCATGGGCTCGCTCCAGTGCGTCGGTGACCGCCTCCCGGCGTACCTCAGCTCCTGGCCGACCGCCTGGCCGCAGCTGCCACCAAGGCCCGGCCACCGCGGTGTGCTCGCCCGAGGCGAGCTGCGCAAGCAGCTCGCCGAGCGGGTCAAAATCGGACACAGTGACCGTTGTCGTCACGGTGCCCGAATAGCGCTGGGCTCGCTCGCCGCGCCGGTTGAAGTCGGGGTTCACCTGCACGCCGGTGGTCTCCCGGCGCTCGATCGACGTGCTGAATCGGTCAAGGAGCTCGCTGACCTCGGAGGCCCGGCGGGTCAGGCGGGTGACCACTGCCGTCTTGTCGCGGTCCGAGGCGGACACCGTCACCGAGAAGACCGCCAGCTCGGGCGGGACCTCCCGGAGCGCCTCGCCGTGAACCACCACGATCGGGGCGCTGCCGGAAGCCATCGCTGTCACCAGTCCGCGAGCCGGCCGGCGGCAGCGGCCACCCGCTCGTCGGTCGCGGTCAGGGCGATCCGCACGTGCTTGGCCGCCGCGGGACCGTAGAACGCGCCCGGCGCGGCCAGGATGCCCCGGCGGGCCAGCGCGTCGACGGTCGCCCAGCAGTCCTCGTCGCGGGTGGACCAGAGGTACAGCCCCGCTTCCGAATGGCTGATCTCGAAGCCGGCCTTGGTGAGCGCCGTCCGCAGGATGTCGCGGCGCGCCGCGTAACGGGCGCGCTGCTCGGTCACGTGGGCCTCGTCGTCCAGCGCCGCGACCATGGCCGCCTGCACCGGCGCCGGCACGATCATGCCGGCGTGCTTGCGGACCGCCAGCAGCTCACGGATCAGTGCCGGGTCGCCGCCGACGAACCCGGCGCGGTAACCGGCCAGGTTGGAGCGTTTGGAGAGCGAGTGCACGGCGAGGACACCGGTGTAGTCGCCGCCGGTCACCTCGTCGGACAGCACCGAGACCGGGTCGGACTCCCAGCCGAGCGAGAGGTAGCACTCGTCGCTCACCACGACGACGCCGCGCTCACGCCCCCAGTCGACCACCTTGCGCAGGTGATCCCTGGGGAGCACCTTGCCGGTCGGGTTGGACGGCGAGTTGATCCAGATCAGCTTGACCCGTGGATCGGGTCCGATCGCGGTGAGCGAGTCGGCGCGGATCACCTCGGCGCCGGCCAGCTTGGCGCCCACCTCGTACGTCGGGTAGCAGACGGACGGGATCACCACGACGTCGCCGGGGCCGACGCCGAGCAGCGTCGGCAGCCAGGCCACCAGCTCTTTCGAGCCGATCGTCGGGAGCACGCCGAGCTCGCCGGACGCGCCGCAGGCACGGGCCAGCCAACCGGCGATCGCGGCGCGCAGCCGCGGGGTGCCGGCGGTCAGCGGGTAACCGGGCGCGTCGGAAGCGTCCGCGAGGGCCTGCCGGACGGACGCCGGGACCGGATCGACAGGTGTGCCGACCGAGAGGTCCACGATGCCGTCCGGATGCGCCGCGGCGATCGCCTTGGCCGGCTCCAGCAGGTCCCAGGGGAAGTCCGGCAGGGCCGACGACAGAGCGCTCAGTGCCCTTCCCCACGCGGAGGCTGGGAGATCACGAACGGTGTGTCCTTGTCGATCTTGCCGACCTTGGAGGCGCCACCGGGCGAACCGAGATCCTCGAAGAACTCGTAGTTCGCGTTGGTGTAGTCCTTCCACTGGTCCGGGACGTCGTCCTCGTAGAAGATCGCCTCGACCGGGCAGACCGGCTCACACGCACCGCAGTCGACACACTCATCGGGGTGGATGTAGAGCATCCGGTTGCCCTCGTAGATGCAGTCGACAGGGCATTCTTCGATGCATGCCTTGTCAAGAACATCGACGCAGGGCTCAGCGATGATGTAGGTCACGGGTCTTCCCTTCAAAGCCACGCCGCGAGAACCGCCGACGACGAATTGCAGAGCCTAGTATTCCCGCCGAGGGAGGTAATGCGTGCTCCGACAACAGGATGTGGGACACCGGGTGGTGGTACGCCGAATTGTAGGCGTAACCGGTGACCGCACGCTCTTCACGGATGCCCTCGGCGAACTCGTCGACCTGACGGAGACCGATCTCACACTCGCGACCGCCAAGGGTACGGTCCGCGTGCCGCTACGCGAGGTGCACCGGGCGAAACGGGTTCCGCCGGCCCGCCGTGCCGTCGCGTCCCAGGTGATCGCCCTGGAACTCGCGGCGGACGAGGCCTGGCCGGCCCCGATCCGCGCCCGGCTCGGCGGCTGGATCCTGCGCGCCGCGGACAACTGGACCGGCCGCGCCAACTCGGCGCTGGCCGTCGGTGACCCGGACCGCACGCTTGAGGAAGCGATCGACGCGGTGGTCCGCTGGTACACCGAGCGCGGCCAGCAACCGTTGATCAACACGCCGATGCCGCTCGCCGCGCCGGTGAACGCGGCCCTCGAAGAGCGCGGCTGGACGTCCCGGCCGCTCACGCTGGTGCAGACCACGCATCTGGCGCGGCTGCTGGAGGCGCCGGCCCGGCCCGGCCTGCCACCGGTCGACCTGGCCGACACCGCGTCCGACGACTGGTACGCCATGGTCGCTGAGCACAAAGGTGCCCTGCCCGGAACGGCGCTGCGCATTCTCAACGGCGTACCGGAAAGGGTTTTCGCCCAGGTCCGGGACACCGACGGATCGCTGCTCGCGGTGGCCCGCGGCGCGGTGACCGGCCCGGACCGGTGGCTCGGCGTCTCGCTGCTGCAGACCGCGCCGGCCGCACGCCGGCGAGGTCTGGGCGCGCATGTCGTGCGCGCTCTCGCCCAGTGGGCGTCACAGCGCGGGTCGGCACACGCTTATCTGCAGGTGGAGGAGCGGAACGCGGGTGCGGTGGCGCTGTACAACCGGCTCGGGTTCAGCACCCACCACACCTATCTGACCCGGGAAGCACCCCAGGCTTAGCGGCGGACCACCCGGCGCGGCCTCGTGGTGCGGGCCTGGGTGAACGCGGCCAGGGAGCGAGACCGGTAATCGCGGCCCAGCGCCACCGAGACGCCGTAACCGAGCGCGACGCCGACGATCGCGCAGGCCGCGTAGATCCAGACCTGGGCGAAGAAGTCACCGGACCCGTTCGCGAACGGGCTGCTGCCGCTCAGGAACGGCCCGGCCAGCACGGTCAGCAGCATGCCGGCCAGCGCGCCGAAGCCGATCTCGGGCAGCCAGGACTCCGGCTTGACGCTGTGCGACCGGACGAAGGTGAGCGCCGCCAGGGTCAGCCCGATGAGCGCGAACATCGTGATCGACGCGCGGTTCTGTGCGGTGTCCGAGCCGTCGAAACCGAAGCGGACCACCAGCCGGGCGACCGCATTGATCACGAACAAGCCGACCGCCAGCACCGCGATCCGGAACCAGCGCTGCTGCCTCATCTCATCCTCCACGGGAAACAAACACTCGTTGTCCCGGTCATCTTGGCGGATGACACGCGTGGATTCCTAGACGCTGCCTGAGAGTCGGCTGTCAGAAACTGCCACAGGCTTCAAGATCATTTTGTACGAGTAGACGGCAAAAGTGAGACTGCCGGTCAGGATCATCACGAGCGCCACCCAGTTGCTGTCGCTCAGAAGGTAATCGCCCTCGGTGGTCCGGGTGCCCGCCGCCGCCAGCATGAGCAACGTCCAGAGCGCCCACGGCGGCCCCAGCGCCCAGCGCCGGCCGGTCACCGTCACGGCGAACCAGGAGATCGCCAGGTTCGCCCCGATCGCCACCGGGACGGCAAGCGGGATCAGTACCCCGCCGCCCTCCCAGGGCGAACTGCCTTTCGCCAGGTTGACCAGGCCGCCGGAGCGCAGCGTGGTCAGTTCCAGCTCGATCAGCGCGGTGATCACCGTGGCCAGGACCGCGACGACGACGCCGGCCACCCGGATGATCTTTTCCCAGCCGGCCCACGGCTCGCGGGGCGCGACCGTGGGCTGTTCAGTGGCCTCTTCGACAGTCATTCCTTGATCTCCAGACCCGCGAACAGGTCGTCCTCCCACTGGAACGGGCCCGAGCCCGGGCCGCGCTCCCCCTGGACCAGCGTGTAGTACTCCAAGCCCATGAACTCGCCGCCGAAGTCGCCGGCGATGCCGTAGAGCCACGAGTTGTCCGGGATCTGGGTGGCGTGCGCGCGCATGGCCGCCGTCTTTTTCGCCGAGTGGTCGGTGCCGTCGATCCGCGCGGCGATCTCCGCGTCCGGTGTGCCGAACGGCAGGTCCTCCACTTTCTCCACCTCGGAGAACGGGTTGCCCTCGGACTCGCGGAACGCCTCCATGCCGTCCTGCATCACGCTCAGCGGCATGGCGCTCCAGTAGATCTTCTCCGGGCCGTCCGCTCCGGCCAGCTCGGCGGCGCGCATCGCCACCCGATGGGCCTGGATGTGGTCCGGGTGACCGTAGAAACCGTTCGCGTCGTACGTGATCATCACCTGCGGGCGCACCTCGCGGATGATCGCCACGAGATGGGCGGCGGCCTCGTCCAGGTCGGCGCCCCAGAAGGCGCGCGGGTGCTGGTTGGTCGGCAGGCCCATCATCCCGGAGTCGCGGTAACGGCCCGGGCCGCCGAGAATCCGGTGGTCGGTCACGCCGAGCGCGGTACAGGCCCGTTGCCACTCCACGAGCCGGTAACCGCCGAGCTGGTCGGCCTCCGCGGCGGCGAGCTGGGACAGCTCGGGGACGTGGATTTCGCCCTCCTCACCGAGGGTGCAGGTCACCAGGGTCACGTGCGCGCCCTCGGAGACGTAGTGCGCCATGGTGGCCCCGGTGCCGATGACCTCGTCGTCGGGGTGCGCGTGCACCAGCAGCAGTCGGCGTGCGGGCAGGGACTCGTTAGTCACGGCCGATACTGTACGCGCGACCACCGACCAACTCGCGGCACGAGCCCGCGGTTTGACCCGCGCGAGACCCTCTTGATCAGCGATGCTGGGTGGCGTGGAGTACCCCGGACTCGCCGAGCGCACCGGCGGATTCAAGCACGGCGCGCCGCACACCGTGACGATCGGCGCCGGCGGTGCCCGCGTCGTGTTCCTACGCTCGGCCGGACCGGACGATCCGGACTCGGCGCTCTGGGTTCTCGACTGCGACACCGGCGCCGAACGCCAGGTCGCGGACGGCCCGATCACGTCGTACGCGACCGACCGCGAGGCCGGCGTTGCCGCGTTCACCCGTGCCGGCGAGCTGTTCCGCGCCGACCTGGTCGCCGGGACGCTCACCGCGATACCGACCCCGGGACCGGTGTACGACCCACGGCCCTCGCCGTCCGGCCGCGACATCGGGTACGTCGACGACCCGGGCGGCTCCGCCTCCCTGCGGGTGGCCGGGCCGGACGGTGACCGGCTGCTGGCCGGCGAACCCGGCGCGGCCTGGCGGGAGCACGGCGGCACGATCTCTTGGGGCATGGCCGGTGAGCAGGCCGGGGCGTTCGGGCGTACCCGAGGGTGGTGGTGGTCGCCGGAAGGCGGCCAGATCCTTGCGGTACGCACGGCGAAGGCCGCGAGTCTGCACTTGCTCGACATCGACGACGGCTGGGTCGACGTGCACTGGGATCGGGAGACCTATCCCTATCTGGCGCAGGTGCGCTGGGAGTCCGGTGGTCCGCTGATCACCGTGCTGCGCCGGATGCAGCAGCACGGCCTCGTGCTCTCGGTCGACCCGCGCACCGGCGAGACCCAGGTGCACGCCGAGCTCGCCGACGCGCGCTGGGTGGAGCCGGTGCCGGGCACGCCGCGTCACCTGCCGGACGGGCGGGTGCTGGTCGGCGGCGAGCTGGCGCACGACGGCTTCGACGCCCGCTGCCTCTTCGCCGACGGCAGCCTGCTGACCCCGCCCGGCTTCTATGTGAACCGGGTGGCCGGGACGCTGCCCCGCGACGCCGGGCCGGCCGGTGCGCCCGATCTCGTGGTCGAGGGCAGCCTCGGTGATCCGGCGCTGCGCGAGGTGTTCCGGGTGCGCACCGCCCTGATCGGCAGCGGGCCCGAAGTGACCCGGATCGCCGGCCTGACCGGGCGCTCCGGCGTGGTCGTCGGCGGTGACCTGCTGGTCGCCGGTGATCAGGTGTGGCGCGGGACCGAACTGGTGGCGACGCTGCGGTCGTTCGCGGCCGAGCTGCCGTACCGGCCGGAGCCGGTGCTGGAACGGGTCACCGACCGCCGGCTGCCGGCCGCCGTCCTCTATCCGTCCGGATTCGTCTCCGGGTCCCGGCTTCCGGTGCTGCTCACCCTGGGTGCCGGGCCCGGGCATCAGCAGGTCGGCACCGACGCGGCCGCCTGGCAGGAACGGCAGTGGTTCGCCGACGCCGGCTTCGCCGTCGTCAGCGTCGATCCCAGGGGTACGCCCGGAGTGGCGCCCAGCTTCGAGAAAGCGGTCCATCGACGGCTCGGCGACGTGATGCTCGCCGACCTGGCCGACGCGTTGCAGACCCTGCTCGGCAAGCATCCCGACCTGGATCTGACCCGGGTTTCGGTCCGCGGCCACGGGCTCGGCGGCTGGCTTGCGGCGCTGGCCGTGTTACGCCGGCCGGACGATTTCCACCGGGCCGCCGCCCGGAGGCCGGTGCTCGACTGGGCCGATCTGCCGGCACCGATCGCCGAGCGATATCTGGGCGACCGTACCGACGCGGCCGACGTCTACGCCCACCACAGCCTGCTCACGGCCGGCACGTCACCGTCGATCCTGCTGATCGGCGCCGATCTCCCGGGCTGCCCGTCGGCCCGGTCCGCGACCCTCGCCGAAGAGCTAGCCTTCCTGTGTAGTCACAGCTCGGAGGTCACTCGAAGGTAGTCAAGGGGAAGGTTGGCATCGCCATCAGTACTTTTCCAGCGGGCTGCACTCCGTGCTGCGATCCGCTGCACACGACGCCGGGCTGCACGTGCTTGAGGCCGTCAATGTCCGGGTGGGACCGGCTCGGATCCCCATTCCTGACCTGGTCATCACCACGGAGATCGATTTCGACGAGCTCGTCGTCGACGCCTCGGCGGTGCGCCTGGTCTGCGAGATCCTCTCGCCGTCCAACGCGGACACCGACAGGGTGCTCAAGAGGCACTACTACGCGTCGGCCGGCATCCCGTGGTTTCTGCTGGCCGATCCCAAGGACGGGACCCTGCAGCTCTTCGCCCTCGACGGTTCGGAGTACCGGGCGCATTCGGCCGGGGCGCCCGGCAGCCCGCTTCAGCTCACCGAGCCGGTGGTCGTGAGCATCGATCCGCAGGAGTTGCTGCCGCCTCGCTGACGTTGTCGCACCCGCGGCCTAGGGTCGGTTCATGACCCACTTCGATGAAGCGGGCGCGGCTGTGCAAGCCGCGCTCGACGCGGGCGCGCGATATGCGGACGCCCGTGTCATGGTGCGCCGCACCGAGGCGATGTCGGCACGGGACGGCGACGTCGAGGACATCAGCTTCGACGAGAGCGCCGGCATCGGTGTGCGGGCGCTGGTCGGCTCGGGGTGGGGCTTCTACGCCGTACCCGATCTGTCGGAGCCCGCGGCGCGCGCGGCCGGACGGCGAGCCGCTCAGATCGCCGCCGCCAGTGCTTCGGTCGCAGGGCGACCGGCCGATCTGGTCCCGGCAGGCGCCGGGGTGGCGAGCTGGGCCAGCGACTGTCTGATCGACCCGCTCGGCGTCTCCCTCGCCACCAAGGGTGACCTGCTGGTCCGGGCCACGGCAGCGGCCAAGGAGGCCGGCGCCGACCTGGCCGAGGCCAATTACTCCATCTGGGACACCCGCAAGTGGTTCGTCTCCAGCGACGGGCACCGCATCGACCAGCACATCCGGGAGTGCGGCGCGGGCGTGACCGCGAGCGCGTTCGGTGACGGGGAGATCCAGCGCCGGTCCTGGCCGTCGTTCCGGGGGCAGTTCGGCACCCGGGGCTGGGAGACGGTCGAGGAGCTCGACCTGGTCGGCAACGCGCCCCGGATGGCCGAGGAGGCCCGCGCCCTGCTGACCGCGCCGCTCTGCCCGTCCGGCGAGACCACCCTGGTGCTCGGCGGTGAGCAGCTCGCCCTGCAGATCCACGAGTCGGTGGGGCACGCCATCGAGCTGGACCGGATCCTCGGCTGGGAAGCAGCCTTCGCCGGCACCAGCTGGCTCGACCTGGACGCGCTCGGCTCGCTGCGGTACGGCTCCGACCTGATGAACATCACGATCGACCCGACGTTCCCCGGCGCGCTCGGCAGCTTCGGCTTCGACGACGAGGGCACCCCGGCGGCGAAACGGTACGCGGTCCGCGACGGCATCTGGGTCGGTGTCCTCGCCGGGCGTGACTCGGCCGCCGTCGCCGGGCTGGACTACGCCGGCAGCGTCCGCTCCGACGGCTGGTCCCGGCTGCCGATGGTCCGGATGACAAACGTCGGGCTGGAGCCGGGCCCGCACACCCTCGACGAGATCATCGCGGCCACCGACGACGGCGTGTTCATGGACGTCAACCGCTCCTGGTCGATCGACGACCGGCGGCTGAACTTCCAGTTCGGCTGCGAGATCGGCTACGAGATCAAGAACGGGAAACTGGGCCGGATGCTGCGCAACCCGACCTACACCGGGATCGGCCCCAAGTTCTGGCAGTCGATGGACATGCTCTCCTCCGAGACGGTCGCCTGGGGCACACCGAACTGCGGCAAGGGCCAGCCCGGCCAGATCGGGCACACCGGGCATCCGGCGGCGCCGGCCCGGTTCACCAACGTACGGGTAGGAGTGCACGGATGAGCGCCGAACTGCGGGTCGCGGCCCGGGTCGTCGAGCTGGTCCGCGAGCTGGCCGGGAGCAGTGCCGAGGCCGAGGTGATGGTCCGGCACGACGCCGAGGCGCTGACCCGGTTCGCGAACTCGTCGATCCATCAGAACGTGGCGAGTGCGACCACCGGTGTCCGGCTGCGGCTGCACGCCGAGGGGCGGACCACCGGTGGATCCACCACGGTGGTCGACGCCGACGGTCTGCGCGCGCTGGTCGAGAGGACGCTCGCGGCGGCTCGGGTGAGTCCGGTCGACGCGGCCTGGCCCGGACTGGCGCCGCCGGCCGGGCTGCATCCCTCTTCTCCTGAGGTCGGCTCGTTCGACGAAATGACGGCCCGTGCCGACCCCGCTCTGCGCGCCGCCCGGGTCCGCGACTTCGTGGACGCGGCCGGCGGGCTGGAGACGGCCGGTTACTGCCGGACCGTGTACGTGTCGGCGGCCTTCGCCAACACCGCTGGTCAGGCCGTCGAGGGGCGTTCCGCGGAGGCCGCGATGGACGGCATCGCCCGGCTCGACGGTGCCGACGGTGTGGCCCGGCTCGCGGCGTCCCGGCTCTCCGCCATCGACGGCGCGCAGCTCGGCGCCCGCGCCGCAGCGAAGGCCCGTGCCGCCGGCACCCCGGCCGAGCTGCCACCGGGCCACTACGAAGTGGTGCTCGAACCGGACGCGGTCAAGGACCTGCTGGAAAACCTGGCCACCTTCGGGTTCAACGGCAAGTCGTGGGCGCAGCGCCAATCCTTCGCCGAGCTGGGCAAACAGCAGTTCGACCCCTCGGTGACCATCGTGGACGAACCGCTCGGCAGCCGGGGCGAACCCGCGGCCGGGCTGCCCTTCGACGACGAGGGCACACCACGCCGGTCGCTGGTCCTGGTCCGGGACGGCGTGACCAGGGCGGTCACCCATGACCGGACGTCGGCGGCGCAGGCGGGCGCGGAGTCGACCGGGCACGCGTCGCCGTACTCACGGTCGTGGGGTCCGCAGGCCGGCAACCTGCGGCTGGAGGCCGCGGGTCTGCCGTCGTCCTCGACCGGCGGCACCGGATCCGTCGCCGAGTCGGCGCGGCCGATGGTCGCCCGGGTCGCGCGCGGTCTGCTGATCACCGACCTCTGGTACACCCGGGTGCTCGACCCGAAAAGCCTGGTGGTGACCGGTCTGACCCGCAACGGCGTCTGGCTGATCGAGGACGGCGAGATCGTCTCGGCGGTGGGCAACCTGCGGTTCACCCAGTCGTACCCGCAGGCCCTCGGCCCGGGGCGGGTGCTCGGCATCGGCGCCGAGTCGGTGCTGCTACCGGAGTCGTGGGGCCGTGCCCGGTACGCCGCTCCGGCCCTGCACCTGGCCGGATGGAACATCACCGGCAACGCCTCTGGATGATCCGTTACACCATCCATGATCGTCCAATCGATGTGGGATGGTGGTTTTGTGGTCCACTTCGCATACCCACCCCGCAAAGTGTCGGACCTTCGGCGTAACGTGTGCCCCACATCACTGTCGCTTCGCGACGGCTGAGGTGGGGCACCGCTGTGTCCGCTCCCGGCTGTCAGCGACCTGAACGGCACATTCAGGGAGATGGAATGACGACGGCAACGAAGCCGGGCGGCGGCGGGCGACCTCGCGCGGCCATCGCGGCGAAAACGCTGCGGACCGACCGGTGGTGGCTCGCTCCACTGATCACTTTCGTCGGCCTGAGCGCCTGGGTCACGTACGCGACGGTTCGCGTCTTCATGCACAAGTGGTTCTTCGTGGAGGAGTTCCACTACCTCACACCGTTCTACTCACCGTGTCTCACCGAGCGGTGCGGCGCCGCGGCCGAGTTCGGCACACCACTGCCAAACTTCTTCCTCCTCCCGGAGGCCGCCCTCACCCTGCCGTTCCTGCTGCTCTTCCGTCTGACCTGCTATTACTACCGGAAGGCGTACTACCGAGCCTTCTGGCTTTCGCCGCCGGCCTGCGCGGTCCCCGACGGTCACGAGCGCTACTCCGGCGAGACTCGCTTCCCGCTCATCTTCCAGAACGCCCATCGGTACGCCTTCTACGCCGCCGTGATCATCTCGCTGATCAACACCTGGGACGCGGTACGGGCGCAGACGACCGGAATCGGACTCGGCAACGCGATTCTGTGGATCAACGTGATCATGCTCTGGGCGTACACATTGTCCTGTCATTCGTGCCGGCACATCGCCGGCGGCAGGCTGAAGCACTTCTCCAAGCATCCGGTGCGTTATCGCTTCTGGACCTTCGTGTCGAAGCTCAACACCCGGCACATGCAGCTGGCCTGGATCACGCTCGGCACCCTGGCGCTGACCGACTTCTACGTCATGGGTCTCGCCGCCGGCTGGTTCACCGACCTCCGCATTCTCAACTGAGGGGCCCGCGATGACCACCGCGATCGAGCGACACCTGTACGACGTCGTCGTGATCGGCGCCGGCGGCGCCGGACTGCGCGCGGCGATCGAGGCCCGGCTGGCCGGCAAACGCACCGCGATCATCTCGAAATCGCTGTTCGGCAAGGCGCACACCGTGATGGCCGAGGGCGGCGCCGCCGCCGCGATGGGTAACGCCAACAGCCGTGACAACTGGATGGTCCACTTCCGGGACACCATGCGTGGCGGCAAGTTCCTCAACAACTTCCGGATGGCGGAGCTGCACGCCAAGGAGGCGCCGGAGCGGATCTGGGAGCTGGAGACGTACGGCGCTCTCTTCGACCGGACCAAGGACGGCAAGATCTCGCAGCGCAACTTCGGCGGCCACGAGTACCCGCGCCTCGCGCACGTCGGCGACCGGACCGGCCTGGAACTGATCCGCACCCTCCAGCAGAAAATCGTCTCGCTCCAGCAGGAGGACTACGCCGAGACCGGCAGCTACGACGCACGGATCCGGGTCTTCCAGGAGACAACGGTCACCGAGCTGCTGCTGGACGGCGACCGGGTGGCCGGCGCGTTCGGCTACTTCCGCGAGTCCGGCGAGTTCGTGCTCTTCGAGGCGCCGGCCGTGGTCCTCGCCACCGGTGGCGTCGGCCGCAGCTACAAGGTCACGTCGAACTCCTGGGAGTACACCGGCGACGGCCACGCCCTGGCCCTGCGCGCCGGCGCGACTCTGATCAACATGGAGTTCCTCCAGTTCCACCCGACCGGCATGGTCTGGCCGCCCAGCGTCAAAGGCATCCTGGTCACCGAGTCGGTGCGCGGCGACGGCGGCGTGCTGCGCAACTCCGAGCAGAAACGCTTCATGTTCGACTACGTCCCCGACGTCTTCCGCAAGCAGTACGCGGAGACCGAGGAGGAGGCCGACCGCTGGTACGCCGACCCGGAGAACAACCGCCGCCCGCCCGAGCTGCTGCCCCGCGACGAGGTGGCCCGGGCCATCAACAGCGAGGTCAAGGCGGGCCGTGGCAGCCCGGCCGGCGGTGTCTTCCTGGACATCTCCACCCGGCTGCCGGCCGAGCAGATCATCCGGCGGCTGCCGTCGATGCACCACCAGTTCAAGGAGCTGGCCGACGTCGACATCACCAAGGAGCCGATGGAGGTCGGGCCGACCTGCCACTACGTGATGGGTGGCGTCGAGGTCGACCCGGACTCCGCGGCGGCCCTCGGCACGGTGCAGGGACTGTTCGCGGCCGGCGAGGTCTCCGGCGGTATGCACGGGTCCAACCGGCTGGGCGGCAACTCCCTCTCCGACCTGCTGGTGTTCGGCAAGCGGGCCGGTGAGCACGCTTCGGCGTACGTCGACACGCTCGGCAAACGGCCCAAGCCGTCGAAAGTGGACGTCGCCTCGGCCGTCGAGGTCGCCCTAGCTCCTTTGGTACGCAGCGGGGGCGAGAACCCGTACACATTGCAGCAGGACCTTCAGGCGGTGATGGGCGACCTGGTCGGCATCATCCGCCGTGAGGGTGAGCTGACCGACGCGCTGAAACGGCTGCACGAGCTGCGCCTGCGGGTGGCGAACGTGTCGTCCGAGGGCGGCCGCCGTTACAACCCCGGCTGGCACCTGGCGATCGACCTGCGCAACATGCTGGTCGTCTCGGAGTGCACGGCGAAAGCGGCGCTGGAACGCGAGGAGTCCCGTGGCGGCCACACCCGCGAGGACTTCCCGAAGATGAGCCCGCAGTGGCGCCTGATCAACCTGATCTGCTCGGTCGACGAGTCCGGCGACGTGCACCTGGAACGCAAGCCGGTGCCGCGGATGCGTGCCGAGCTGATCGAGCTGTTCGAGCGGACCGAGCTCTCCAAGTACCTGACCGACGAGGAACTGGCCGAGTTGGAGGCAGAATGAAACGCCACTTCCGGGTCTGGCGCGGCGATTCGTCGGGCGGCGATCTGACCGATTTCGACGTCGAGGTGAACGAGGGCGAGGTCGTCCTCGACATCATCCACCGGCTCCAGGCCACCGAGGTGCCCGACCTGGCCTGCCGGTGGAACTGCAAGGCCGGCAAATGCGGCTCCTGCTCCATGGAGATCAACGGCAAGCCGCGGCTGGGCTGCATGACCCGGATGTCGACGTTCACCGAGGACGAGACGGTCACGATCACACCGTTGCGGGCGTTCCCGGTGATCCGCGACCTGGTCACCGACGTGTCCTTCAACTACGAGAAAGCCCGCGAGACGCCGGCGTTCGCCCCGCCGGTCGGTGTCGCTCCCGGTGAATACCGGATGCAGCAGATCGATGTGGAGCGCAGCCAGGAGTTCCGCAAGTGCATCGAGTGCTTCCTCTGCCAGAACACCTGCCACGTGGTCCGCGACCACGAGGAGAACAAGGAGGCGTTCGCCGGCCCGCGCTTCTTCATCCGGGCCGCCGAGCTCGACATGCACCCGCTCGACGACCGCACCGACCGCAAGGAGTACGCACAGGCCAGCCAGGGCCTCGGATACTGCAACATCACCAAGTGCTGCACCGAGGTCTGCCCGGAACACATCAAGATCACGGACAACGCGATCATCCCGATGAAGGAGCGCGTGGTGGACCGTCGTTACGACCCGCTCGTCTGGCTGGGCCGCAAGATCTTCCGCCGGGACGAGCTGGAGGCCGGCGCGGTTCCGGCGGGTGCCGTTCCGGCCGGTGCTCCGGCTCATCGTGTTCCGCTTTCCAGTGCCCGGTTGCCGGAGGGTCCCCCGGTGGGGCCGGACGGTCACATGGATGTCGCCGAGCTGGCCGCTCCGATTCAGGGCGGGCCGTCCCCGTTCGGCGAGGACATGACGTTCCCGCTCCCGCCGGAACACGTGGTCTACCACCACCCGTCCCCGCAGAAGGACTGATCGTCGAACATTCGTACTAACATGGGGCCATGTACCAGCCTTCAATGTTCGACCTGATGACGCCCGGGCCGGCCGGCAGCTTCGCGCCACTGGCCGGCCTGACCCGTCACCGCCTGACCGCGGGCGCCTGGGTCGACGTGCTGCCCGGCTGGCTGCACGGCTCCGACGAGGTCTTCGCAACGTTGCTCGGCATCGACTGGCGGGCCGAGCGCCGCAAGATGTATGACGACGTCGTCGACGTCCCCCGCCTGCTCCGCTGGTTCGGCGCCCAGGAGGAGCTGCCCCACCCTCTTCTGACCGAGGCCAAGGCGTTGCTCAACGGGCATTACGCCGACGAACTGGGCGAGGAGTTCACCACGGCGGGCATGTGCCTGTACCGCGACGGCCGCGACAGCGTCGCCTGGCACGGTGACACGCTGGGCCGCTCGGCCCGCGAGGACACCATGGTCGCGATCGCGTCGTTCGGCTCACCGCGCAACCTGCTGCTGCGCCCGAGAGCCGGCGGCCACGAGACGCTCCGCTTCCCCTTGGGCCACGGCGACCTGATCGTGATGGGCGGCTCCTGCCAGCGCACATGGGAGCACGCGGTCCCGAAAACGGCCCGCCCGGTGGGCCCGAGGGTGAGCGTCCAGTTCCGCCCCACCGACGTCGCCTAACCACCCACCACCCCGCCCGAGCAGCCACCACCGTCCCCCACGCAGCCACCGCCGCACCCTGCGCAGTCACCACCGCGCCACCCTCCGCCGCGCCTCGCGCCTCGCGCCTCGCGCCTCGCGCCTCGCGCCTCGCGCCTCGCGAAATCTTGGCAAGTTTCGGCTGCTATACGGGCACTACTTGCCAAGATCGAGCGGAAGCCTGCCGCGGCTGCCGCAGGTCACCCAACTCCGCGAGACCTTGGCAAACCGTGGCTGCCATGTGACAGCTGCCATGTGGGCACTGGTTACCAAGATCCGTGATGGAGATTGGCCGTCAGGACTGCCGCTGCTGCCAGTACCGCTGTCGTCCCCGGTCGGCTCATCTCGACACCCCTTGTTGTGAGTTTGCGCCGGCCCTGCAGCCGGAAACTCACAAGATCTCGGTAGAGCTGGGCAGCTGCGGCGAGGGCGGCAGAGATCTTGTGAGTTTGCGCCGACCGAACCGCCCAAAACGCACAAGATCTCGGCGGACGGCACGCAGCGGAGTTGCGAACTGGGTGGGGCGAGACCAGAGCACACGGTGGGCGCGTGGCCCGGCGAGACCCGGGCACACGGTGGGCGCGTGACTTGGCGAGACCAGAGCACACCGTGGGCACGCGGCCCGGCGGGACCAGAGCACACGGTGGGCACGCGGCCCGGCGGGACCAGAGCACACCGTGGGCTCTGGGCACCCCGTCTGAGCTGCTCTGAAATCTCGAGGTAACAGGGGGATTGCAAGTGGTTGACGGCGGGGCCGAGAAAGTTACACTCCTAGTGTAAATAGTTGACCATCACTCCATGTAGGACTTCCACCGGTCCGAGAGGTGGCTATGGCAACAGGTGAGCTCAACCTTCATCACATAGGCGTTCGCTTCGGCGGGCTGGTTGCTCTTGATGACGTGTCCCTGCGCGTGGCGCCGGGGAAAGTCGTCGGGGTGATCGGGCCCAACGGGGCGGGCAAGACGACTCTTTTCAATGTCATCAGCGGGTTCGTGACGCCGTCCGACGGCAGCCTCACGCTGGACGGCAAGCCGTGGCGGCCCCGGCCGCATCGGCTCAGCGGGCTCGGGATCGCCCGGACTCTGCAGGGTGTCGGCCAGTTCGGCGGCATGACCGTGCTGGAGAACGTGATGGTCGGCGTGCGTGGCCGGCGGGCCGAGGCCGAGGCGTTCGCCGCACTCGATCGGTGCGGTGTCGCGCAATACGCGGCGGTCCGACCCGGCACGCTGCCGTACGCGATTCGCAAACGGGTCGAACTGGCCCGGGCTCTGGCGTCGAAGCCTCGCATCCTGATGCTCGACGAGCCGGCCGGTGGTCTCGACACCGACGAGATCCGCTGGCTGGGCGACCTGATCAGAGGCGAGCTGATCAAAGACAGCGGCACCACAGTGCTGCTGGTCGAGCACCACATGGACCTGGTCATGTCGGTCTGCGACGAGATCCTGGTCCTCGACTTCGGCAAGCCGATCGCGCTCGGCACCCCGGGCGAGATCAGCACGAACGAACGCGTCACCGAGGCATACCTCGGCGCACCCGCCTGACAAAAACCTAAGAAACACACCCCCAAAAAGCCGGTCCCGCGGACCCGGCTTCCCTCGCCATACCCGAAATTTCATGAAACGACCGGAGGAGTCACGTCGATGGCAGGAGTTACCGCAGGAGACACGGCATGAGCAGCGCTCTGCTCCAGGTCGAAGGACTCACCGCCGGGTACGGCGCTGCGCCCGTCCTGCACGACGTGAACCTCAGCGTCCAACCCGGAGAGATCGTCGCCGTTCTGGGCGCCAACGGTGCCGGCAAGACCACGCTGTTGCGTACCCTCTCCGGCCTGGTCCGGACCACCGGCGGCCGCGTCGTCTTCAACGGCGAGGACCTCAAGGGCACCAAGGTCGAACAGATGGTGCGGCGAGGTATCGCGCACGTCCCGGAGGGACGTGGCGTGGTCACCGAGCTGACCGTCGACGAAAATCTCCGGCTCGGCGGCCTGTGGCGACGCGACCAGGCCGACGCGAAACGTGCCCTCGATGAGGTGTACGAGCTGTTCCCGGCGTTGGCACAACGGCGTGCCTCCGCCGGGCACCAGCTTTCCGGCGGCGAGCGGCAGATGCTGGCGCTGGGCCGGGCGCTGGTGAGCGGGCCGAAGTTGCTGCTGCTGGACGAGCCGTCGCTGGGCCTCGCTCCGAAGATCACCGCGCAGATCATGGCGCTCCTGCGCGATCTCCAGAAAAAGAAGGGCCTCGCGGTTCTGCTCGTGGAGCAGAACGTGCGCAGCGCACTGTCCATCGCGGACGAGGGTGTGGTGCTCGCCCTCGGCCGGGTGGTGACCCGCAACAAGGCCGCGGCGCTGCGCGACGACGCCGATCTCCGACACGCGTACCTGGGGTTCTGATGAACCAATTCGTCTATCTGACCTTCGACGGGCTGAGCCGGGGCGCGGTCTACGCGGCGTTCGCGCTGGCCCTGGTGCTGATCTGGCGGGCCGCCCGGATCGTGAACTTCGCGCAGGGCGCGATGGCGGTCGCCGCCGTCTACGTGGCGTACTCGGTGACCAGCGCGACCGGGTCGTACTGGCTCGGGTTCGTCGCGGCGCTGGTGGCCGGGCTGGCGCTCGGCGTGATCGTCGAGCGGGTGGTGATGCGGTTCGTCGACCACTCGTCGCCGCTGAACGGCGTGGTGGTGGCGCTCGGCCTGGTTCTGGTGATCCAGGGCGTGCTCGGCATCGTCTACGGCAGCGAGTTCCACCCGGTGGAGACCCCGTTCAGCCGGGACGCCTTCGAAATAGGCGGGATCGCGCTGCTCTCCCGATATGACCTGTTCGTCTTCGCCGCGGTGGGCGCGGTGGTCGCTTCCCTCACTCTTCTTTTCACCCGTACGCCGATAGGGCTGCGGATGCGAGCAGCAGCATTCGCTCCGGATGTGTCCCGGCTGCTCGGCGTGTCGGTCGGCGGGATGCTGACGCTCGGCTGGGCACTCGCGTCAGCGGTCGGCTCGCTGGCCGGGATGCTCGTCGTCCCCACTGAGCTGGGACTTCATCCGACCGCGATGGACGTGGTGTTCATCTCGGCGTTCACCGCCGCGGTGGTCGGCGGCCTGGACAGTCCGATCGGCGCGGTCACCGGCGGGCTGATCGTCGGGCTGCTGCTCTCGTACGTCAGCGGATACGTGGAGCCGACGGTCGCTCCGATGGCCGTGCTGCTCCTGCTCGTGGTCGTGCTTCTCGGTAAGCCGGGCGGGCTCTTCTCCAGCTCGAAGGCGAGGGTGGCATGACGGATATGAAGACGAAGGCGAGCGCGAGTCCCGTACCCACGAAGGTCGCGCAAGAAAGGCGCAGCATGCGCCGCCTCGCTCCGATTGCCGCCGTCCTGGCCGGCGGGGTGGTGATCCTGATTTTGAGTTACACGCTGGAGCCGTTCCGGAACTATCAGCTCGCGACGGTCGGCGCCTATTTCTGCGTGACCGCCGGGCTGACCGTCCTGACCGGACTGAACGGGCAGCTCAGCCTCGGGCACGGCGCGCTGATGGCGACCGGCGCCTATTCATTCGCGCTGGCCCAGAACAAGTGGCTCAGCCTGCCGCTCAGCTTCGTCGTGGCGATCGCGGTGACCACCCTGGCCGGCGCGGTGATCGGGCTGGCCGCGGCACGGCTGCGCGGTCCCTATCTGGCCGGCCTGACACTCGCCGTCGCGATCGTGGTCCCGTCGGTGACCAGCACGTTCGACGAGACGTTCAACAGTGATCAGGGCCTGTCGGTGGTGCTCGACCCGCCGCCCGGGACGATCCCGATGGAACGCTGGCAGGCCTGGCTGGCGTGGACCGGCGCGCTGCTCACCGTGCTGCTGCTGGCCTTCCTGGTCCGCGGCGCGTTCGGGCGGCGGCTGCGGGCGGTACGCGACGACGAGACCGCCGCGAAGCTCGCCGGCGTCAACATCGCGCGTACCCAGGTCCTGGCCTTTGTCGTGAGCGCGGTCTGCGCCGGTCTTTCCGGCGCCCTGTTCGCCGTGCTCGCGCAGAGCGTGTCGCCGGGCGCGTTTCCGCTGACGCTCTCCCTCTTCCTCGTCATGGCGATCGTGATCGGCGGCCTGGGCAGCCTGTTCGGCGCCCTGCTCGGCGCGATCCTGCTGGTCGCCCTGCCCACGTTCGCCCAGTCGGTCGCTGAACAGACCGGCTCTCATCGACTCGAAGGGAACCTCGCCCTTGTCGTCTTCGGCGTGGTGCTCATCGTCGTGATGCTCGCCGCACCGGGGGGCCTCGCATCCATCCGCTTCACCTTCATCCGCAGATTCAGGAGGGAACGATGAAACGCACTGCGACGACGTTTGTCGCCGCCATGGTGTTGCTGGCCGCAGGCTGCAGCAGCGATGGTGGTGGCGGCGGCTCAACCAGCGGCGCCGATGTGCCAGGAGTGACCGACACCGAGGTCGTGGTGGGAACCCACCACCCGCTGACCGGTCCGGCAGCCGCCGGGTACGCCAGCATCTCGCCGGCCACCAAGGCGTACTTCGACTTCGTGAACGCGAACGGCGGCGTGCACGGCCGCAAGATCACGTACAAGGTCAAGGACGACGGTTACAACCCGGCGACCACCCAGCAGGTGGTCCGTGAGCTGGTGCTGCAGGACAAGGTGTTCGCCGTCATCAACGGCCTCGGCACCCCGACGCACACCGGCGTGCTGGACTTCCTCAAGACCAACCGGGTGCCCGACCTGTTCGTGGCGAGCGGCAGCCGCAGCTGGAACCAGCCCGACAAATATCCGGGCACGTTCGGCTTCAACCCCGACTACACCGTCGAAGGCAAGATCCTCGGTACGTACGTGAAGGACAACCTGGCCGGCAAGAAGGTCTGCTTCCTCGGCCAGGACGATGACTTCGGCCGGGACAGCCTGCTCGGCCTGGAGAAGGTCGTCGGCGCGGTCGCGGCCAAGGGCACGTACGTGACCAGCAACCCGAACGTCGGACCGCAGTTCGGCCAGTTCAAGGCGGCCGGCTGTGAGGTCGTCGTGCTGGCGACCATCCCCGGTTTCACGGCGCTCTCGATCGGGACGGCCGCGAAGATCGCCTTCAAACCGCAGTTCGT
Organism: Actinoplanes lutulentus; assembly: GCF_003259845.1. Taxonomy (GTDB): domain Bacteria; phylum Actinomycetota; class Actinomycetes; order Mycobacteriales; family Micromonosporaceae; genus Actinoplanes; species Actinoplanes lutulentus. The sequence goes on along the minus strand of NZ_QLMJ01000013.1, from coordinate 87,942 downwards.
GGTGAGTAACGTGGGCGCTGACCCGACCACCGTCGGCAAGGCCCTCGGTGCCGCCGCGCCGCTGATGGAGGGCCTGGTGGCGGCGAACTACCTGCCGCTCAGCACCGACGAGGCCAACCCGTGGATCTCGCTCTTCAAGAAGGTCAACACGGAGTACAACAACGGCGCCGAGTTCGACAACAACGTCGTCTACGGCATGTCGGTGGCGTACCTGTTCGTGCAGTCGCTCCAGGCCGCGGGCAAGGACCTGACCCGCGACGGGATCGTCGAAGCGGTCAAGAAGAACGGCTTCGGAGGACCGGGATTGGTTCCGCTGCGCTTCTCGGCCACGGATCATGCCGGGTACGGCGGAACGCAGCTCACCAAGGTCGAAGGGGGCAAGGCGGTCTTCTTCGGTACCGCGTACACCACCGACGACGCCGAGGGCGCTGTTGCTCCGCACACTGCCCAGGTCGTGACGCCGCCGTCCAACGGCGTACCGGCCGCGTAATATCTGCACTCACTCTGCATAAACAAGACTTCTGGAGGTTGTAGCGATGGCGGACCAGGTAGCGATCGTGACCGGAGCCAGCCGGGGAATCGGGTTCGCCATCGCGCAACGCTTCGTCGCGCAGGGCGCGAAAGTCTGCATCACCGGCCGCGACGCCGACGCTCTCGATGCCGCCGTGAAGGAACTCGGCGGCCCCGAGGTGGCGCTCGGCGTCGCCGGCAAGGGTGACAACCCGGACCATCGGGCCGCCGTGATCGACACGGTCACCGACCGGTTCGGCACGATCACCACACTGATCAACAACATCGGGATCAACCCGGCGTACGGGCCGCTCGCCACCCTCGACCTGGGCGCCGCCCGCAAGATGGCCGAGGTCAACCTGATCGGCACGCTCGGCTGGGTGCAGGAAGCGCTGCGCGGCGGGCTCGGCTCGGCCGGCGGTTCGATCGTGAACATCTCGTCGGTCTCCGGCGTACGCCCGGCGCCCGGCATCGGGTTCTACGGCACCACCAAGGCCGCGCTGATCCACCTCACCGAGGAGCTCGCCATCGAGCTGGCTCCGAAGATCCGGGTCAACGCTGTCGCCCCGGCGGTCGTGAAGACCCGGTTCGCCTCCGCTCTCTATGAAGGGCGCGAGGAACAGGTGGCGGCGACATATCCGCTGGCCCGGCTCGGCAACACCGACGACGTGGCCGGCACCGTGGCGTTCCTCTGCTCGGCGGACGCCGCCTGGATCACCGGGCAGACCATCGTGCTCGACGGTGGCATCACCCTGACCGGGAACGTCCAGTGAAGCGGGTAGTCGTCACCGGCGCGGGCGGCGGGATCGGCGCCGCTCTCGCCCGTAAGTTCGCCGCCGAGGGCGCCCGGGTCGTGGTCAACGATCTGAACGCCGACGCGGCCCGCTCGGTGGCCGGCGAGATCGGTGGCATCGCGGTGCCCGGCGACGCCGCCAGCGAGGCCGACGTCCAGCATCTGATCGACACCGCGTTCGCCGAGCTCGGCGGGATCGACCTGTTCTGCTCGAACGCCGGCGTGCTGTCGTCCGGCGACGAGAACACACCGGACGCGCAGTGGCAGCGCGACTTCGGGGTGAACGTGATGTCGCACGTCTACGTGACCCGGGCGCTGCTGCCCCGCTGGCTCGACAGCGGCTCACCCAAGCGCCTGCTCATCACGGTGAGCGCGGCCGGCCTGCTCACCCTTCTGGGCAGCGCGACCTACTCGGTCACCAAACACGCGGCCCTTGCGTACGCCGAATGGCTCCGCGCCACGTACGCACACCGGGGTCTGGTCGTGCAGGCGCTCTGCCCGCAGGGTGTGCGTACCGACATGCTGACCCGTGGCAACGAGCGCGGCAGCGGCAGCGCCGCGGTCCTCGCCGAGGGCGCGCTCGCGCCCGAGGCCGTCGCCGACCTGGTCGCCGAGTCGCTCGGCGGCAGCAACTTCCTGATCCTGCCGCACGCCGAAGTCGCTGACTACTACCGCTTGCGCGCGGGCGATCCGGACCGTTGGCTGGGTGGCATGAACAAGATGCAGCGCGGTTTCGAGGCGGCAGCGTCATGAAGGGCCTTGATCTTCCGAAGCTTCAGGCCTATCTGGACAGTCCACCGCTGACGGCAACGATGTTCGCGGGCGGCCGGTCGAACCTGACCTATGCCGTGACCGACGGGTCGAACCGGTGGGTGCTGCGGCGGCCGCCTCTCGGGCACGTGTTGCCGACCGCGCACGACATGGTGCGGGAATATCGGGTTCTGTCCGCCTTGTCGTCCGCGGGCTTCCCGGTGCCGGCGACCGTGCGCATCTGTGACGACATCTCGGTCATCGGTGCGCCGTTCTATCTCATGGAACACGTCGACGGCCATATCTACCGGGATGCCGACGAGCTCGCCGCCGTCGATCTCGGAGAGCTGACGCTCCGGCTGGTCGATACCCTCGCCGACCTGCACTCCCTCGACCCGGAGAAGATCGGCCTCGGCGACTTCGGCCGTCCGGAGGGCTTCAACGAACGCCAGGTACGCCGGTGGAAGAAGCAACTCGACGCGTCCCGCAGCCGTGACCTCTCCGGCATCGAGGAACTGCACGCCCGGCTCGCCACCGACATCCCGGCCGGCGGCCCCGGCACCGTGGTGCACGGCGACTTCCGCCTCGACAACGTGCTGATCGGCCCGTCGCTGGAGGTCAAGGCGGTACTCGACTGGGAGATGTCCACACTGGGCGACCCGCTCAGTGACCTCGCCCTGATGCTCGTCTACGCCGGCCGCCCGCTGCTCTTCCGCGACGGCAAGCCGATCGCTCCGACCGACCTCGCCGGCCACCCGTCCCTCGGCGAGATGGCCGCCCGGTACGCCGGACGCAGCGGCCGCGACGTCGGCGACCTGCACTGGTACGTCGGTTTCGCCGCGTTCAAGCTCGCCGTCATCCTCGAGGGCGTGCACTACCGATTTACCAAGGGCCAGACCGTCGGCGCCGGTTTCGACACCGTCGGCGCGATGGTGCCCGAACTGATCGAGCAGGGCCATCGAGCGCTGGAAGGACACTGATGGACTTCGAGTACGACGCGAAGACCGAGGACTATCGCAAGCGGTTGCTCGCCTTCATGGACGAGTACGTGTATCCGGCGGAGTCTTCTTTTCACACCGATGGGTGGGAGCCGCCGGCGGCCCTGGCACCGTTGCAGGCCGCCGCGAAGGAGGCCGGCCTCTGGAACCTCTTCCTGCCCGGGGACCACGGCGCCGGCCTGACCAACCTCCAGTACGCGCCGCTCGCCGAGATCACCGGCCGCAGCCCGGGCATCGCCCCGGCCGCGCTGAACTGCGCCGCGCCGGACACCGGCAACATGGAGGTCCTCGCCGAGTTCGGCACCCCTGAGCAGCAGGAACGCTGGCTCAAGCCGCTGCTGGCCGGCGAGATCAGGTCCGCGTTCGCGATGACCGAGCCGCAGGTCGCCTCCTCCGACGCCACCAACATCGGCACCCGGATCGAGCGCGACGGCGACGACTACGTCATCAACGGGCGCAAGTTCTACATCACCGGCGCGATGAACCCGAACTGCAAGATCTTCATCGTGATGGGCAAGACCGACCCGGACGCCGCCCGGCACGTGCAGCAGAGCCAGATCCTGGTCCCGCGGGACACCCCCGGCGTCACTGTCGCCCGCGGCATGACCGTTTTCGGTTACACCGATGGAGACCACGGCGGGCATGCCGAGATCATCTTCGAGAACGTACGCGTACCGGCCACCAACCTGATCGGCGAAGAGGGCGGCGGTTTCGCCATCTCGCAGGCCCGGCTCGGTCCGGGACGGATCCACCACTGCATGCGGCTCATCGGGATGGCCGAGCGTGCTCTGGAGCTGCTCTGCGTCCGGGCGCTCACGCGTACGCCGTTCGGCAAACCCCTCGCCGAGCAGGGCGTCGTCCAGGACTGGATCGCCGAGTCCCGGGTCCGGATCGAGCAGGCCCGGCTGCTGGTGCTGAAGGCCGCCTGGCTGATGGACACGGTCGGCAACAAGGGCGCGCACACCGAGATCCAGGCCATCAAGATCGTGGTGCCGTCGACCGTCGAGTGGATCCTGGACAAGGCGATCCAGGCGCACGGCGCGGCCGGTACCAGCCAGGACACCCCGCTCGCCTCGCTCTGGACGTCCGCGCGCACGCTGCGTCTCGCCGACGGCCCCGACGAGGTCCACAAGCGATCGCTGGCGCACCGCGAGCTGAAGCGTCACCGGAGTGGTTCGTGACAACACCGCCCCGCGTCGACGGTCGCACCGCCCGGTCCGAACGGACCCGCAACGCGATCGTCGACGCCCACCTCCGCCTGATCGGCGAAGGCGACCTGCGCCCCACGGCGGACCGGATCGCCAAACTGGCCGGGGTGTCACTGCGCGCCCTGTGGAGCCACTTCGCCGACATGGAAGCCCTGATGACCGCGAGTGGTCAGCGGGTGCTCGAACAGCGGGACACCTCGTACCAGCCCGTACCCGCCGACCTGCCGCTGAACGAGCGGATCGCGGCGTTCTGCGAGCAGCGAGCCCGTCTGCTGGAGGAGATCGGGCCCGCCGCACGGGCCTCCGCACTCAAGGAACCGTTCTCCGCCGGATTGCAGCACTACCGCAGGCTGCATGTCGCCCGGGTACGCGACGAGCTGACCACCACGTTCGCCACCGAGATCGGCCAGGACGAGGAGCTGCTGAACGCCCTGACGTCGATCAGCCAGTGGCCGACCTGGTCAACCTGGCGCGACGTGATGGAGATGCCGGTCGAGACAGCCCAGTCAGCCCTGCACCGCTCAGTCGCCGCTCTGCTGACCCCGGCCTAGCCGGGGCCATGTGCTTTTTGCGCAGGCGGATGGCGCTGCTCCTACCGCAGTGACACACGACCCCGGCTGACTCTCACTGAGAGCCAGCCGGGGTGATCTGGTTCTAGAGCTCGACCACTGAGCGGGCGCCCTCGCCCCGGGACATTCGCTCGAAGGCCGCCGGCACGTCGGCCAGGGTGATCCGGTCGGTGACCAGGAAGTCCAGGTTCAGCTCGCCGGACAGCACCGCCTGGGCCAGGGCCGGGACCTCCAGGTCGGTGTCCGCCTGGCCGTAGACCGAGGCTCGCAGGATCCGCGCCGAGCTGAAGATCTCCAGGGCGCTCAGCTGGACCATGTCGTCGGCCGCGCCCATGCCGACCACGGTGACCTGGCCGCCGGATCGGGTGGCTCGCCACGCCGCCCGGATCGTGGACGCGCGGCCCACGCACTCGATGGCGTGGTCGACGCCGCGGCGGGACGTGCGGGAGCGGATCTCCTTGGACAGGTTTTCCGAGGACACCACGAAATCGGTGGCGCCGGCCGCTTCCGCGAGGCCCTTTTTCGCCTCGCTGACGTCGACCGCGATCACCTGGTCGGCGCCGGCCGCGCGGGCTGCCGCGACCGCCGACAGCCCCACTCCGCCCAGGCCGATGACCAGCACCGATTCGCCCAGGGCCACCTGCGCGGTGTTGCGGATCGCGCCGGTTCCGGTCAGGACCGCGCACCCCAGCAGAGCGGCAAGATCAAAACCCAGGTCCTTGGGTACGGAGATGACGGCGTTCTCCGGCACGACGACCTGCTCCGCGAACGCGCCCACGCCGAGCGTCACGTGCACCGGATCGCCGTCGAGGGTCATGCCGTTCTCCAGCGCGGCGACGCCGTGCGAAGTGGAGCAGAGCCACGGCTCGCCGTTCTCGCAGAACCAGCAGGTCCGGCAGGCCGGCTGCCAGTTCAGCACCACGTGGTCGCCGACGGACGTCCGGGTGACGTGCTCGCCCACCTCGACGACCTCGCCGGCCGCCTCGTGGCCGAGCACCAGCGGGTGCGGCGGCCGGAGCGTGCCGTTGATCATCGAGAGGTCGGAGTGGCAGACGCCGGCCGCGCGGATCTTCACGCGTACCTGGCCCGGGCCGATCTCGGGGAGCCGCAGCTCGACGATCTCGGCCGGGGCGCCTTCGGTCCGTACGACCAGGCCGGTCATGTAATGGGTCATCGCTGAATGGCCTTCACCTGCTGGAATTCCGCCAGGCCGTACGCGCCCAGCTCCCGGCCGACGCCGGACTGCTTGTAACCGCCGAACGGCGCGAACGGGTTGAACGAGCCGCCGTTCACGTCGACGGCTCCGGTGCGCAGCCGCCGGGCCACGGCAAGGGCTCGCTCGTCGGAGCCCCAGACCGCGCCGGCCAGGCCGTACTTCGAGTTGTTGGCGATCGCCACGGCATGGTCGTCATCGTCGAACGGGATGATCGACAGCACCGGGCCGAAGATCTCCTCCTGGGCCAGCTCGCTGTCCGGGTCGACGTCGGCGAAGACGGTCGGCGCCACGAAGTGCCCGGTGGCCGGCAGCGGTGCGTCCAGGCCACCGGCGACCAGCCTGGCGGTCGCACGCGAGATGAATCCGCGTACCCGATCCTGCTGGGCCGCGGAGACCAGCGGCCCGAGCCGGGTCGCGGGGTCGAAAGGGTCACCCACGGTGTAACCGGCGGCGGTCTTGGCGGCCAGCTCCACCGCCTCGTCGTAGAGGTCGCGGTGCACCAGCATCCGGGTCCACGCCGTGCACGTCTGGCCGGAGTTGAGGAACGCGTTGCCGACACCGACCTTCACGGCCTTGACCACGTCGGCGTCGGCGAGGATCACGTTGGCGGACTTGCCGCCCAGCTCCAGGGAGACCTTGGCGATCCGGTCGGCGGCCGCGTGCGAGATGGCCCGGCCGGTCGCGGTGGAGCCGGTGAACGAGACCAGGTCGACGTCCGGGTGCCCGGCGATCGACGCGCCGACCACCTGACCGGTGCCGGTGACCAGGTTGAGGACGCCGGCCGGCAGGCCCGATTCGTGTGCCGCGTCGGCGAGCAGACAGGCCACCAGGGGCGTCAGCTCACTCGGTTTGAGCACCACGGTGCAGCCGGCGGCCAAGGCCCCGGCGACTTTCGCCACCACCTGATGCAGGGGGTAGTTCCACGGGGTGATCGCGCCGACCACCCCGGCCGGCTCGTGGACGACGAGCGAGTTTCCGATCGTCTCGTCCGGCTCGGGACGGGCGGCCATTTCCGCGTACCCGGAAAGGACCGTGAGAGGAAGTCCTGCCTGGACCGCCTTCGCGATCTTGAGGGGCGTGCCGAGCTCGCGCCCGACGGTCTCGGCGATCTCGCCGGCGCGCGCCGCGAGGGCCTGGTGCAGGCGCCCGAGCGCCGCGCCGCGCTCGCCGGCCGGCGTCGCGGCCCAGCCCTCGAAGGCCTGGCGAGCCGCGGAGACGGCGAGGTTCACATCCTCGGCGGTGCCCGCGGGCACGTGCCCGAAGACCTTCTCGGTGTACGGGTTCTCCACTTCGATCCGCTCGGCGGACTCCGGCGGCACCCACTGGCCGCCGATGTAGAGCTGATCACGGAATTCCGACGTCATCGGCGTACCCCCTGGTCGTAGCGTTCGGTGAGGCCGGCGATCAACAGATCCAGCCCCAGTTCGAAGGCGCCCTCGTCAACCGCGTCACGGTGTGCCGCGAGTTCGTGGGCGCGGTGCAGGTGCGGATAGCGCTCGTCGTAGAGCCCCGGGTCCGCTTCGAAGCCCAGCGCGAAGGATCCGAGCGCCGAGCCGGTGATCAGGTAACGCATCAGGGCCCCGATGTGCGTGGCCCGGGCCCGCGACCATCCGGCGTCGAGGAGCGCGCCGTAGACCGCCTCGGCCATCGCCAGACCGGCCGGCCGGCGCCCGGGACCGGTGGCCAGCACCGGGACGATGTTCGGATGCGCGGTGAGCACCGCGTGGTACGACTTCGCCCAGAGCCGCAACGCCTCACGCCAGTCACTGTGGTGAAAGACGTCGATGTCGACCTGGGCGACCACGGACTCGGCCACCGCGTCGACGATCTCCGCCTTGGTGGCGAAGTGGTTGTAGAGCGACGGACCCTGCACGCCGAGCTCGGTGGCGAGCCGCCGCATCGACAGCGCGTCCAGGCCTTCCGCGTCGATCAGGGCGGCCGCCGCCTCGACGATCCGCTCCCGGGTGAGCAGCGCCTGCCGGGGCCGAGCCATCCGAACTCCCTGGGTCAACGAAGCGAAATTACGAAATCAGCACTGGACGTGTAAAAACTTACACCGCTAGTTTAGGCAGAACTGCGACCTACATCACTCGTGTTTCGTTTCAAGGAGGCTCAGCATGACGACGCTGTCGCTGGCGACCGTTCTGGCCGAGGCCGCACGCCGGCATCCCGACAAGGTGGCGATCGTCGACGCGGGCGGTGAACGGATCAGCTACCGCGACCTCTGGGCGCAGACCCGGGCGTACGCGGCGGGTCTGCGCGAGCTCGGCATCACCGCGGGCGACACGGTCGCCGTGATGATCCCGAACGTCGGGGACTTCCCGCGGGTCTACTACGCGGCCCTCGCACTCGGCGCCCGGATCGTGCCGGTGTCGCTGCTCCTCACGCCGGAGGAGGTCGGTTACGTGCTGACCGACAGCCAGGCCGACCTGATCGTCACGCACTCGGCGTTCCTGCAGGCCGGCGGTGCCGCGGCAAAGGCCACCGGCACCAGGCTGGTCAACGTGGGCCCGCTGCCGGCCGAGCTGCCCACAGAGCCTGCTTCAAATCGACCGGCACGCCTCGAAGAGATATCGGCGAAGGTCGAGCCGCTGGTCACGTACGCGACCACCCAGGCCGAGGACGTCGCGGTGATCCTCTACACCAGCGGCACCACCGGCAAGCCGAAGGGCGCCCTGCTCACCCACCTCAACCTGGTGATGAACGCGGCCGTCAACGTCTTCGACGTGCACCCGCTGACCGGCGACGACGTGGTGCTCGGCTGCCTGCCGCTGTTCCACACGTTCGGCCAGACCGTCGGCATGAACGCGACGTTCCGGCTGGGCGGCACGCTCGTGCTGCTGCCGCGCTTCTCCGGCGAGGCAGCGATCGAGCTGATGATCCGGGAGAACGTGACGATCTTCCACGGCGTGCCGACGATGTACATCGGCCTGCTGGAGGCCGCGCCGAAAGCCGCGGTGCTGCCGAAACTCAAGCTCTGCGTCTCCGGTGGCGCCTCGCTGCCGGTCGCGGTGCTGGAGAAGTTCGCCGAGGCGTTCGGCTCGCCGATCTGGGAGGGGTACGGACTCTCCGAGACGTCACCGACCGCCACCACGAACCAGCCGGTGTTCGGCGCGAAGCCGGGCACCGTGGGGCACCCGATCTGGGGTGTCGACGTGGAGATCGCCCGGCCGGAGATCCCGGAGCGCATCGAGTTCGTGCCGACCGGCGAGCTCGGCGAGATCGTGATCCGCGGCCACAACGTCTTCGCCGGTTACCTGAACCGGCCCGAGGCGACCGCCGAGGCCCTGGTCGACGGCTGGTTCCGTACCGGTGACCTGGGCGCGAAGGACGACGAGGGCTTCATCCGGATCGTCGACCGGACCAAGGACCTGGTCATCCGCGGCGGGTTCAACGTCTACCCGCGTGAGGTGGAGGAGGTCCTGGCCCGGCACCCGGCGATTCAGCAGGTCGCGGTGATCGGGGTGCCGGATGCCACGCTCGGTGAGGAGATCTGCGCCGTGGTGGTCCTGGAGGACAAGGGCCTCAGCGAACAGGAGCTGATCGAGTGGTCCAAGGAACGGCTCGGCAAGCACAAATACCCGCGGCAGGTCCGGTTCGCCGAGGCGCTCCCGCTGGGCCCCAGCATGAAGGTCCTCAAGCGAGAGCTGCGTAAGCAGTACTCAGAGTAGTTTTCTTGCCCCGAGCAACACGGGCAACTCCGCGACGATCGGTTTGTCGGCGGGCAGCCAGACGACGCTGTCCAGCTGGTCCACGGTCAGCCAGCGCATGGAGGTGTGCTCCAGCGCCTGCGGCACGTCGCCGTCCTGCAGTGTGACGGCGTAAACCCGCAGTACGGCACGGCCGTGGGCCAGCGGCACGTCCGGTCCGACCCGTTCGCCGACTTTTACGCGTACGCCGAGCTCCTCGACGCACTCACGGGCGAGAGCTTCCTCGTCGGTCTCCCCCGGCTCGACCTTTCCACCCGGGAACTCCCATTTGCCCGCCGCCTCGGGCGGTGCGCTGCGCTGGCAGGCGAGCACCCGCCCGTCGGTGATGATCACCGCCGCTACGATCACCCTGGGTGATGGCGAGGTTTTGACGTTCGGTTCCGGCGGCATGGATACAAAGATCGCACAAAAGTTCACCGATCAGGTTGCCCGTTGGTGCCCCGATCGTCACGCAAACACGGATATGTGGGCGTGGACAGTTGTGGCCCAACGGACGAAACTGTGGGGCACCGACCATGACGACACGGCGACAGTTCGGCCACAAGCCGGCAACGACGCTAAGGGGGGTGCGGCAGATGCGGTCCAGACGACGCCGGAGCAACGGCGCCGACTATCTGAGCGACGCGATCACGTTACTGAGCGGGTGGACACGAGACGGAGTGCAACTCCGGCGGGATCTTCCCTGTGACGACAGTCAGCATGCCGCATTGACCGAGCGGATCAAGGTGGCGGCGGACACACTGCACATACGCCCCAGCATCCGCCGGGTCGACGGTCACACTCAGATCTGTCTCGGCTCCTCGGACGGCGCGGCGATTACCGATGGTGAGGTAACGCTTGCCGCTCGGATCGAGGATTTCTATCGCACCGTGGTGGGCCGGCCCTAGATCAGCGGCGATACGCTGCGCCGCATGAGCGATGTGGTGTACGACAACAAGGGCCAGCTCGAGCAGATCCAGAGCGGGCTGATCGAGGGCGAGCAGGTCATCGCCGTCTACGACGCGATCGGTGCGGGCACCGGGTTCATCGGTCTCACCGACCGCCGGATCATCGTGCAGGACAAGTCCTTCGTCGGGAAGCGGTTCGCCATCACCAGCATCCCGTACTCCAAGGTGAGCAGCGTGAGCGTGGTGAGCAACAAGAGCTGGGCCGGCCAGTTCTTCTCCTCCGGCACCATCGCGATCACGGTCGGCACCCACGTGTACGAGGTCGAGTTCCGCGGGTCCGACAAGGCGCACGCCGTGCACAACCTGATCTTGAGCCGGGCCGCCTGAGGCGTGCCACTTCGGGTGTCGGCAATGGTTACCCATCGGTAACCATTGCGTCCCGATTTCCCGGCGCAGGATGCTACCGGTGACCGCGCCCCTCTACCCCCGGAGGCGATCACCGGTGCTGACTCACTTCGAGCGTCCGCAGACCCGGAGGTACCGCGCCGAGCTGGTCCTTCCCAGCCCGCCTCACCGCTTCGGCAACGCTCTGCTCGCGACGGCTTTCCTGCTCTGCGCGGTGCTGGTGGGCGTGGTCGCGATCGCCCTGACCTAGGGCAGGACCCTCGTCGGCAGCGCGGTCTCGGTCACCGAGCCGTCGGCGGCGCGCCTCAGTTCGTACCCGAGCGGGCCCTCCCGGTCGGCGACCACCTCGGCGAGCGTGGTGCCGCGATAGACCAGGCCGGCGCCGTCGTCGGTCGCGTACCCGTCGCCCAGCGTCCCGTCGCTGATCAGCTCGTGCATCTTCGGCCGGCGCTGCTCCTCGGCGTCGTAGTGCACGCCGTTGCTGTACGGCAGCCAGCCCAGCCCTTCGGTGAACCCGCGCAGTTCCAGCCCGTAACTGTCGGTGCTGCCGCCGGCGTGCCAGCAGATCGAGCCGGCCGACACCCCGCTCATCACCACGCCGGCCTGCCACGCCTCGTGCAGGATCTCGTCGAGCCCGTGCACCCGCCACACCGCGCAGAGGTTCGCCACGCTGCCGCCGTCCACCCAGATGATGTCCTGGGCCAGGATGTGCGCGCGGATGTCCTCGATGTTCGGCATCGGGAACAGCTGCAGGTGCGACATGGTGAACTCGCTGCCGGCGAAGGCCGCGTAGAACGCGCCGATCCGCGACTCCGGATCACCGGTCGCCTGGGTCAGCACGCAGATCTTCGGCGCTTTCCGGGCGTTCGCCAGCTCCGCGGCGAAGTAGTGGATCGCACCGGGCCGCAGGCTCATCGGGCCGTGGCTGCCCCGCCGGAAGAACGCGCTGGTGGCCAGAATCGTGGGAACGTCGGCTGTCACCGCAACATCATGGCGCACGCGTCGACGGTCTCCAGCACGAGATCCGCCGCGAGGTCGATCGCCAGGCTCAGATGCAGCGGATCACCGCTCACCGCCGTGAACACCGCGTCCACCCGGGCCGCGAACCGCTGCGGCGCTCCGGGCAGCGCACCGGCTGCCGCCACCGCGCCCTTCTCGTTGATCAGCCATCGTCCGGCGGCGCCGTGCAGGGCGTGCGTACACACCCCGACCAGGCGGAACAGGCACCCCGCGACATAGGCGCTGTCACCGCGCGACACCGCCTTGCGGGCCAGCCCGATCAGAAAATCGGCCTCCCAGAGCCCTTCGACCAGCGCCTGCGCGAGCGGCCGCGGAAAAACCCGGACGCGGCCCTGGAGCGCGGCCAGCTCACCGGTCGGGTCACTCAGGACGCGCCCCAGCGCCAATTCACCGGGGTACGCGTGATCGGCGGCACCGAGGGGATGGCCGGCCTGCGTGTGGAAGGCGTACCGGCCCTGCTCGGCGTCCGCCCAGCAGCCGTGCACCCGGTCGAGGTCCCGGTAGATCCAGTCGACAGCGCTGCCGCCGATGTCGAGCCAGCCGCCGCCGTCGACCCACGGACCCCACCCGCCCGGCTCGGTCACCGTGGCGCCTGGGCCGCCGACGCTGGTCGCGATCGTCCGCAGACCGGCCGTGTCGAGCGGCGCCCGGTAGTAGATGCCGAGGTCGGTGTCGGAGTCCGGGGTGTGCGTGCCCCGGGCCCGGCTGCCGCCGAGCACCACCCCGATCACACCGGGAACGGCGACCAGCCGGGCGGCGAGCTCGGTCAGGTCAGCGTCGGTCAGAGCCATGCCAATACGGTGATCGTCTCCGCCCTCGCGACGCAATCGCGAATGAGCCTTTTTCAACGTGACGAGGGCCTCGCTCGCTGGCACCGGACAACGGCCCGGCGGCTCGGGCCCGATGCCAGGTTGAAAATTGCTCACTGGTCATCGACACAGTCCGACCGGGTCCAGGCGTACCCGATCCAGGGTTTCCGCGTCGAGCAGGCCGAGCTCCTCCTGAGTGAGGATCACCGGCGTGCCGAGCAGGCCGCCGCGCCTCTCCCGGGGCTCTTCCTCCGGCTTCCCGGCCAGGTCGGACAGCTGCTTGATGCCCTCGCCGGAACCGTCCGCCGGGCAGATCGCGGACCGGCCCAGCGGCACGCAGACCCGCAGCGGGCCCTCGCAGTCGCGATCCCACTTGCGCCGGGCGCCGAAGACCACGACCCGCGGCTCCGGATCGCGGGTGATCTCGCTGCCGGTGAGGATCCGGGCGGTCGGCCGCCCGTCGGTCAGCGTCACCAGGTAACTCAGCGTCTCCTCGCCGAACTCGCCCGGCGACTCGATCATGCGAGTGCCCCGGGGCAGCGACGGATCCCGGATCACCCGCGTGTCGTACGGGATCGCCCGCGTCTCGACATCGGTCCGGGTGGTCACGATCGGTGGCGCGGCCGCGGGCGGTGCGGCCGCCTGGCGAGGCGACTCCCTCTCCGAGGGAGCCTTCCCAGGGGTACGCGTGGGGCGCGGTCCCGTCCGATCCGCGTGCTCGTCCTTCGCGCGGGCTTCGCTGAGCTTCTCGGCGTCAGCCTCGGCCGCTGTCGTGGCCGCCCGCGACGGTGCCGGCAGGTGCCGCCTCGGCAGCGGCTCGGCAGCGGCCGCCGCCCGGCTCACCACTTCCGGGCTCTCTTCGAGCTCCGGCGCGCCGAGATCCGGCCCGCCCTCGTCCGCCGCCGGCCCCGCGTCTCCCATCTCACCGGTCGCGACCGAACCTCGCGAGTCGTCGCCGCCGGTCAGCGTCGCCACCCCCGCCACACCGCCTCCGACGAGCACGAGCAGCGCGGTCGTGCCCGCGGTCATCCGGACACCGAACGGCAGACGAGCCCACCAAGACTTTCGTGGCATTTCGAGCATTTGCTGGAGAGAGTCACTAGTTGTCTGGTTTTGCACCGATGCATTGTTACTTGGAACCGCCCGCAGACAAATCACCACAATGTCACCCGAAATGCTTACCGCCACGCCCCGCGACCACCTTCACGCGTTTGCCCTGCGAGGCGGAAAGTCGACAGGCACCCGGCGCGCACCCCGGCCGTACGATCGGAACCATGTCCGCCATCACGTCGCCAGCGGCCGCACACATGTCACAGGTCCCGCTGAGTCCGCAGGAAGAAGCGGTGATGCGTGCGCTCGGCCGGTTCCTGCTCGTGATGCCCCGCGCGCTGGACGCCGACCTGATGCGCGAGCAGCGCATGTCCGCCAGTGAGTACTCCGTGCTGCGCCACCTCTCCGAGACGCCCGGCCAGATGATGCGGATGAGCGAGCTGGCCACCGCGTGCGACATGTCGCTGAGCGGCATGACCCGGCTCGCCGCCAAGCTGGAGTCGCTCGGCCACCTGCGCCGCACCCGCTGCGTCGAGGACGCCCGCGGCGCCAACGCGGTGCTCACCGAGAAAGGGCTGGCCCGGCTCGAAGAGGCGTGGCCGACCCACCTGGCGAGCGTGCGCCGGCACATCTTCGAGCACCTCGACGGCCTCGACCTGGAGCGCCTGGCCGGCGCGTTCTCCGCGATGACCTCCGACACCTGATCACGCCTTTCCGGCTATTCGGGCCGCGGGTTGCGATGATGGGGCGTGCTCAACGCTGGTGCAACACTCGTCGCCGCCAAGCCCCGCGACGACTTCCCGACCCGGCTGGCCCGGATCGTGTCCGAAGTGCTCGCCCCGGCCGTCCTGGTCGCCGCTCTGCTGCTGATCGTCGGCTGGCACGCCGGCGACACACCCGGGGTGTCCCGCTGGTGGGGCCTGCCCGGCGCGCTCTTCGCCGCCGTCATCCCCCTCGGTTACGTGCTGCACGGCGTCCGCAAGGGCCGGCTCACCGACCACCACATCCCGGAACGCGCCGACCGGCGGATCCCGCTGCTCTTCGGCACCGCGTCGCTGGCGGTCGGCCTGGTTTTCCTGATACTGCTCGGCGCCCCGCGCGAGGTGCTCGCCCTGCTCGGCGCCGGCGGCTGCGGCCTCGCCGTCTTCGCCCTGGTCACCCACTGGTGGAAGATGTCGATCCACGCCGGCGTGGCGACCGGAACGGTGGCCGCGCTGACCGCGGTCTACGGCCCGATCGCCCTGCTCGGCGTGCCGTTCGTGCTGCTCGGCTGCTGGGCCCGGGTCCGACTCACCGCGCACACACCCGCGCAGGTCGTGGTCGGCGCCCTGGCCGGCGCCCTGATCGCCGGCACCGTCTTCCCGGCGCTGCGCTGAGCGTCCTTACAGGATCCGCTCGTAACAGACCGACAGGTCAGAGCCGGCGTAGGCGCCGAAGAGCGGTATCTCCCGATAGCCCTCGCGCTCGTAGAAACGCATCGCGTCGGGCTGGGCCGGCCCGGTCTCCAGCCGGATCGTCGTCCAGCCGCGTCGCACCGCGGCAGCTTCGAGCGCCCGCAGGATCGCCGTCGACACCCCGGAACCACGGGACTCGGGCGTTACGTACATCCGCTTGACCTCGGCGCTGTCCTCGTCCAGCCGGCGCAGCGCACCGCACCCCACGGCCTTCCCGGCCGCGGTGGCCACGAGGAACAGGTCGATGTCGGCGGCTGACGGCGGCGTACCCGGCTCGTGGTCGCCGGTCCCGTATCGCGCGTCCAGCTCGGCCCGTTGCGCGGCCCGCAGCGCGACACCGTCGGCGTCGTCCCAGGCCCGTTCAGCGATCTCCACCATGGCGCTCCCCCTTCGTAACAAGCGTTACGGTAACATCCGTTACGAGTGGAGAGAGGTGCGACGCGTGTCACGAACAGCAGACCGGCCGGCCCAGGGCGAGCGACTGTCCCAGGCGGTCTGGAGCGTCCTGGCCGAGCAGGGCCTGGAACGGCTGACCGTGCGAGCGGTGGCAACCGCCGCCGGCTGCACGACCGGCCTGGTCATGCACCGTTTCCCGAACCGCCGGGCGCTCCTGCTGCACGCCCGCGAGCTGCTGCACGCCACCACCCGAGCCCGGGTCGAGGCCTTGGAGGCCGCCGCCCGGGGACCGCGCGAGGCACTGCGGGCGGTCCTGCACCAGGGCATGGCCCTCGACGAGCAGACCCGCCAGGAGGCGATCGTCTGGATGGGCTTCCTGGCAGCCGCCGTCTCCGACGACAACCTGATCGAGGAGCACCGCCGCAACAACCGGTCCTGGCGCTCCCGCGTCGAACGCCTGATCACCGCAGCAGCCCCGGACTGGCCACCACACCGGGTGGCGACCACAGCGCTGGCCCTGATCACGATGACCGAGGGCATGGCCGCCTACGCCGCCGCCGACCCGGCCGCCTTCCCCGCCGCCGACCAGGAGGCAATGCTGGACGCGGCTCTGGCGGCCTACCGCCTATAGATCCTCGGCCGCGGCACACGTCGCCTGAAGGCTGCCGATAGCAGCTCGACGGCTACCTGCTGTCGCAGAAAATCTTGCACACGACTACTGGGTTAGGGACTAGTTGTCGTTCATACTGTACACATGTTCGAGAGCACCGGCGCGCCCGTCGCGCCACCCAGGCCACAGCCAGTAAAGCCTTACAATCGGAAACCCCGGCATCAGAGGCAGTTAAGCCTGCTCGGCCATCTGGAGTTCCCCCTGTCATCCACGCAGCAGCCCGATCCACTCGACAACCACGGCGAGGTCTTCACCCGCAGGTGGGTGGTGGAATTGATCCTCGACATGGTCGGGTACAACGCCGACGACGTACTGCCCGACCGCCTCGCCGTCGAGCCGGCCTGCGGCCATGGTGCGTTCCTTCTTCCCATGATCGAGCGGCTGGTCGCGAGCTGCGAGCTGCACGGGCGACCAATATCCGACGCTATCGATGCGATTAGGGCTTACGACCTACTCTCCGCGAATGTAGCCGCTGCCCGGAGTGCCGCCGGTGAACTACTTGCTCGTCACGGCGTCGACCCGGCGACAGCGCGCAAGCTCGCCGAGACCTGGATCGTCCAAGACGACTTCCTGCTGAGTGAGCGGGAGGAGATCGCCGCGGACTTCGTCGTCGGGAATCCGCCGTACATCCGGCTCGAAGACATCCCCGCGGCGCGATCCAACGCTTACCGAGAGAAGTGCCCAACCATGGGCGGACGCGCCGACATCTTCGTCGGCTTCTACGAGCAGGGTCTGCTCTCCCTGAAGCCGGGTGGCCGACTGGCGTACATCTGCGCGGACCGCTGGATGCGGAACGCCTACGGGAAGGCGCTACGCGGCCTCGTCGCCGCCGACTACGCCGTCGAGGCGGCCATCACCATGCACGAGGTCGACGCCTTCGAGGAGCAGGTTGCCGCATACCCCGCCATCACCGTCATCCGTGCCGGGGCTCAAGGCCGGGCGGCCATCGCGGATACGACAAGGGAATTCGGGGAGAACGCCGCCGCCGAGTTGAGCCGGTGGTACCGACACGAATCGTCTGAGCCGTTGCATCTGCCAGGGATATCGGCAGCCTGGCTGAATCATTGGTTCACCACTCAGGCGGGGTGGCCAACCGGCAGCCCCGATCGCCTCGCACTCATCGTTGACCTGGAAGAGCGATTCCCCCTCCTGGAGGAGACCGGCGCCAAGGTGGGAATCGGCTTGGCCTCCGGCGCAGACGAGGTCTACGTGACCACGGATCGCAGTGTCGCCGAAAAAGCGCGAATGCTGCCCATGGTCAAGCGCGAGGACCTGAGTTCAGGAGTGGTGGTCTGGTCCGGGCATTATCTGGTCAACCCCTGGGACGAAAAGGGCCTGGTTGACCTCGCGAAATATCGAGTCCTCGCCGCCTACTTCCAGAAGCACTGGGATGTCCTCTCGGCCCGGAATGTCGGCCGCCGCAATCCCGGGCGAGAACACCGAACCATCGATCGAGTCATCGAGGGACTGCAGCAGCGGCCCAAACTGCTGCTACCGGACATGAGCCGGCGTATCTGGCCCGTCCTGGACAAAGGCGAGTACTACCCTCATCACAACCTGTACTGGATCCACGAGGACGAGAGCGATTGGGACCTCGAAGTCCTCGGCGGCCTACTGCTGAGCGACATCGCAGAATTGTTCATCTCGACCTATTGTGTCCGGATGCGTGGCGGTACATTGCGATTCCAGGCTCAATATCTGCGCCGAATTCGCGTGCCCCGTTACAACACCCTCGGCACCGAAGACCGCGACAGCTTGAGAGCAGCATTCCGAGCGAGAGACGTCGATGCGGCCACTAAGGTTGCCCTGCGCCTGTACGGCGTCGCAGAGATTCCTTCCTAAACTGCCCTGAGACGGTTTCCATAGGCAGGATCGTGTATGTTTTCCCCCAACATTCGAGGCCTGGGGGTCCTGCCACAGTGGACGACAAAACATCTGCCCGCATCGACTACGCGCTGCGGGCCTGGCTGGATGTCCGCAATACCCAAGCGGAGACATCGCTGGCATCGGGTCGCGGTCAAGAGGGACGCCGGAGCGCTGTCACTGGCGGCCGGCACATGGATGCGATTCATCAGCTGGTCGTCGATGAGATCAAAGCGACAGGCGCAACCGGGCTGCGCTTCAGCCAGAACAGGGGCGCAACCCTGCCCGGGTTCTACCGAGCCAGCAAATCCTGGGACCTCGTACTTCTCCAAAGAGACGTGCCGGTCCTGGCTGTCGAGTACAAATCCATGCTCGGCAGCGAAGGCAAGAATCTCAACAACCGGGCAGACGAAATCTTCGGCATGGCCGAAGACACTCGACAGGCCGAAATCAGAGGGCTTCTTCCACCTCAGATGCGTCGTGCTTACATCTTCGTGATGGCCGAGAACCCTGAAAACAGCAAGCCCGTCAGAGTCGTCGAAACTCTTGGCGATTCCGACCCTGTCTTTGACGGCGCCTCATACGTTCAGCGGATGGCTATCATGCTGGAACGCATGCGAGACACCGGCCTTTTCCATATGACTTGGGCCGTAACCGTGAAAGAGGACCCGTTCTCGTGGAGTGAACCCAACAAAGCTGTCGGCTGGGACCGTTTCGCGGCCGACCTCCACTCCGCTTTCTGGACCGGCACCCCTAGGCCCGATCCAACGACCCCGTAATCCGCCTTCCCGCCGGCGAACCCGACGAGGTCATCTCGGCGCGCTTTCTCTGGCCGGCGGCAGGACCACCGGCCAGAGAAAATCCAACTGCCGTTAAACGTTGAAGCGGAACTCGACGACGTCGCCGTCTTTCATGATGTAGTCCTTGCCCTCCATGCGGACCTTGCCGGCGGATTTGGCGGCTGACATGGAGCCCGCGGTGACCAGGTCGTCGAAGCTGACGATTTCGGCCTTGATGAAGCCTCGCTGGAAGTCGGAGTGGATGACGCCGGCGGCCTCGGGGGCGGTGGCGCCGACCGGGACGGTCCAGGCGCGGGACTCCTTCGGGCCGGCCGTCAGGTAGGTCTGCAGGCCCAGGGTGTCGAAGCCGACGCGGATCAGGCGGTTCAGGCCGGGCTCGGACTGGCCGGTGGACTGGAGGAGCTCCAGGGCTTCCTCATCGTCCAGTTCGATCAGCTCGGACTCGATCTTCGCGTCCATGAAGACGGCCTCGGCCGGGGCGACCAGGGCGCGCAGCTCGTCGAGGAACGCCGCGTTGCCGAGCTCGGCCTCGTCGACGTTGAAGACGTACAGGAAAGGCTTCGTGGTGAGCAGGTGCAGCTCTTCGAGGAGCTCCAGCTCGATGCCCGCCGCCTTCGCGCCCTGGTAGAGGGTCACGCCGTCGTTGAGCAGCTTGAACGCGGCCTCCGCGGCGGCCACGGTGGAAGCTTTCTCCTTCTTGAGCTTCGCCTCTTTCTGCAGGCGGGGCAGCGCCTTCTCGACAGTCTGCAGGTCGGCGAGGATCAGCTCGGTGTTGATCGTCTCGATGTCGTCGGAGGGCGAGACCTTGCCGTCGACGTGCAGCACGTTCGGGTCGGAGAACGCGCGGACCACCTGGCAGATCGCGGAGGCGTCGCGGATGTTCGCGAGGAACGCGTTGCCCCGGCCCTGGCCTTTCGACGCGCCACGGACCAGGCCGGCGATGTCGACGAAGCTGACCGGCGCCGGCAGGATCTTCTCACTGCCGAACAGCTCGGCCAGCTTGTTCAGCCGGTCGTCGGGCAGGCCGACCACGCCGACGTTGGGCTCGATCGTCGCGAACGGGTAGTTCGCGGCGAGCACGTCGTTCTTGGTCAGGGCGTTGAAAAGGGTGCTCTTGCCGACGTTGGGCAGGCCGACGATCCCGATGGTGAGGCTCACGGAACGCCAGTCTACGCAGTTCGGCTATCCGAAGAACCGCCGCAGTTCAGCCGCGACCAACTCAGGCCTGCCACTGTTGTCCGCGGCGAGATGACCCACGCCGGTCAAGGTCACCCGCCGCACTCGCGGCAGGACCGGCTCCAGGCCGTTCAAAACCCCGGTGAGGTACGCCGGAGAGCGATCACCGCCCAGTAGAAGAGTCTCCGCTTCGACGCCGCTGTAGAGGTTCAACGGCCCGGCCGCGTCCTCGACCACCGCCGCGTCCAGTCGCATCGTCGGGATCAGCTCGCCGATCTCCCGGCCCCGGCCGTTGCGGATGACGAGGCCGGCGAGCGGGATCAGCGCGGCCCGGGGGACGTGCCGCATCTCGCCGGTGCCCTTCGAGACGGTGACGAACGCGGCGGCTCGACGGCCTCGGGCGAGCTCTTTCTCGTACCGGGGAAGCCATGCGACCGGATCGTGATCGCCGTGCTTGAGCGGCGGTTCGTAGAGCGCGAGGCGCGCGATCGGCATCTCCATCGCCGCGCGCAGCGCGATCACCGCGCCCGAGCTGAGACCGAACACGTCGCGTGCGCCGGTCTCGTCGAGGACCGCGCGCAGGTCGTCGAGCTCGGCGCGGAGGCCGTGACCGGGAGCGGCGGGACCGCTGTGCGCCCGGCCGCGCCGGTCCGGGACGTAGACGGTGTGCGTGGTCGCGAGGAGCCGCGCCAGTTTCGTGAAGTTGGCCGAGGTCTGCATGCCGCCGTGCAGAAGCACGACCTTGGGGCCGCCACCGAAGGTGCGCCAGCCGATGTCAGTTCTCACCGCGATCCCTTCCATGCGTCAACCGTAGTTGACAGATCCGTGAGCGTCAACTTTGGTTGACAGGGGCTTCGCTTCCGGCACGGCGATGTCCGATTCCCGCCAGCCGTGAGACTGCCGCAAGGGGCAGACTCGACAGCATGGACCTGGACTTCGAGCGTTGCTACCGCGCTGTCGACAGCCGCGATCAGCGGTTCGACGGGTGCTTCTACACGGCTGTGCGGACCACCGGGATCTACTGCCGGCCGTCCTGCCCCGCCGTCACACCGAAACGGGAGAACGTCACGTTCTATCCGAGCTCGGCCGCCTCCCAGCGCGCCGGCTTCCGTGCCTGCCGCCGGTGCCGGCCCGACGCCGCACCCGGATCCCCCGAGTGGGACGTACGCGCCGACACCATCGGACGGGCCATGCGGCTCATCGGCGACGGCGTCGTCGACCGCGAAGGAGTCACCGGGCTGGCCAGCCGGCTCGGATACACCGAACGGCACCTCAACCGGATGCTCACCGCGGAACTCGGCGCCGGGCCGCTCGCGCTCGCCCGCGCGCAACGGGCACAGACCGCGCGGATCCTCGTCGAGACGACCGAACTGGGGTTGGCGGAGATCGCGTTCGCGGCCGGGTTCGGGAGCGTGCGGCAGTTCAACGACACGATGCTTGAGGTCTACGCCGGATCACCCAGCCAGCTTCGGGAGAAACGGCCCGCCGGCCGGGCCGAAGCCGGCGTGATCAATTTGCGGCTGGCTTATCGGCCGCCGTTCCATGCCGCTTCGCTTCTCGAGTTTCTGGGTGCGCGGACACTGCCGGGTGTTGATGAGGTGTGCGGTTCCGCGTACCAAAGGGGTCTGGTTCTGCCGCATGGGAGCGCGACCGTCTCGCTCAGGCCTGGGGAGCGGTGGGTTTTCGCGACGTTGAGGCTCAGCGATGTGCGGGATCTGGCGCCGGCGGTGGCGCGGTGCCGGAGGTTGTTCGATCTGGATGCGGATCCGGTGGCGGTGGACGGGATGTTGGGGGCGGATCCGGCGTTTGGTTCGGCGGTGCGGAGTGAGGCGGGGGTGCGGGTGCCGCGGGCTGTTGATGGGTTTGAGATGGCGGTGCGGGCGGTGGTGGGGCAGCAGGTGAGTGTGGTGGGGGCGCGGACTACTTTGCGGCGGATTTTGCGGGCTGCTGGGGATTTGGGTGGAGGGGTGGCCCTCTTCGAGGGCCCCTCCCCCACCACCGAACCAACCGCCCTGGAGGGCGCCTCCGAACTGACCGGCTTTCCCACGGCAGCCGTCATCGCCGACCTTCCCGACTCCGCGTTCGGGATGCCGGCCTCTCGCCGGGCGACCATCCGCGCCCTGGCCTCCGCGGTAGCCGACGGCAAACTCGACCTCGAACCGGGCGCCGACCGGCCCGAAACCGTCGCCCGCCTGCTCGAACTCCCCGGCATCGGCCCGTGGACGGCCGGTTATGTCGCCATGCGCGCGATCGGCGACCCGGACGTGTTCCTGGAGACCGACTTGGCGGCTCGCCGCGGTGCGGCCGCACTGGGTCTCCCGGACTCGCCGAAAGCCTTGGCAAAGCACGCGGAACGCTGGCGTCCCTGGCGTTCATACGCGCTGATCCGGCTCTGGCGGGCCGCCTGAAACCTACCCGCCTGGCGGCTGCCGGTTTGAGTTATCCACATTCCACGGTTATCCACAGGCCCGCGCCCGGCGACCCGAATTTCGCGCAATCATCGGGCACTCATCAAGCCCCATCGAGCTCTCGTTGAGCTCTCATCGAGCAAGGAGACGACGATGCTTCGTCATTCGACGTTGGACACACCGGCCGGTCCGTTCACCGTGATCGCCACGGATACCGGCGCGGTTCGAGCGGCCGGCTTCACCACGGACGTTCCTGAGTTGATGCGGCTCGTACATCCGCAGCTGAAGGGGCCGGTCGAGGCCGACGACGTGGGCCCGGTGCGTGACGCGGTGCGTGCCTACCTCGACGGCGATCTGAGTGCGCTGGATGCGATCGAGGTGCAGCAGTTCACCAAGGGCGGCTTCATGGGTCACGCGTGGGAGGTGATGCGCGAGATCAAGCCGGGTGCGCCGGTGACGTATACCCAATATGCGGAGTTGGCCGGTCGGCCGGCGGCTATCCGGGGTGCCGCGCAGGCTTGTGCGCGCAATGCGGTGGCGCTGATCCTGCCGTGTCATCGGGTATTGCGGACGGACGGGTCGCTGGGCGGCTATCGGTGGGGGCTTCCGGTGAAGTCCTGGCTGCTGGCGCACGAGTCGCGGGGCTGATCTCAGGCCGGCCGCGGGCCGGTTCGTCGCAAGCCAGTTCGTCGCTGGCCTTTCAGTCGCGGGCCTGCTCGTCGCGGGCCTGTTCGTCGCGGGCCGGTTTCGTCGCGGGCAGCTAGCCGAGATGCGGGCACACGCTGGAAGCCAGCAGCGGTGATGAGGGCTCACATTGTTCCTCCGTGTGCCGCTGTCTCGGCCCTGGCGTGGATGAAATCGCACGTTGGCGTTGCGTGTTCCCGCGTCTAGGCTGCCGACCGTTTTGTCCAGGCCATTGCCCCGCCGGCCGCCTGCGGAAGGCGGTGAGCGCACGCGAAACGCCTGCGTGTGCGCTGACCGCCACCCTGGGGGCGGTGAGCGCACGCAGAACGTTTGGGCGTGCGCTCACCGCCCCCGCCAGGCTTTACGCGTGCGCTCACCGCCCCTCGCCAGTGGTCGTCCCCGAAACACCGGGGCCACGCGGTCCGGAGCCAGGGCTTGCCGAGGCCGAGACGGACCACGGCCAGGACCGAGACGGAACAAAAGCCGAGACGGGACAGGAGCCGGAGCCGGGGCGAGCCAAATCCAGGGCCGGGCCATGGCCGGAGCCAGCACGGGCCAAAGCTGAGGCGGCACGGGCCAAAGCTGAGACGGCACGGGCCAAAGCTGAGACGGCAACCGGCCCATCGAAAGCCCCGGCGACCCCGGAGCCCTGGCGACCCGGCGACCCGGCGACCTGGCGACCCCGGAGGCCCCGGCGACCCCGGAAACCCCGCGCACCCCCGTGACCCGCAAACTGCCTCGCCGATACCCGCCCGGGAAAACTAGGCTGGCCGGCATGACTGATACGGGAACCGGCCGTCACGGTCTCCCCGAGCGCCCGTCACTCGACGGCCTTGAGGAGAAGTGGGCGCCACACTGGCAGGGGGAGGGTACGTACGCGTTCGACCGTTCCAAGGAGCGTGCGGACGTATTCTCGATCGACACGCCCCCGCCGACCGTATCGGGGTCGCTGCACATCGGGCACGTCTTCTCCTACACGCACACCGACACGATCGCGCGCTTCCAGCGGATGCACGGCAAGACCGTCTTCTACCCGATGGGCTGGGACGACAACGGCCTGCCGACCGAGCGCCGCGTCCAGAACGTCTACGGCGTCCGCTGCGACCCGAGCCTGCCCTACCAGCAGGATTGGGAACCGCCGGCGAAGCCACCGAAACCGCCCGTCTCCATCTCCCGGCGTAACTTCGTTGAGCTCTGCGAGAAGCTGACCGCCGAGGATGAAAAGGCGTTCGAGTCCCTGTGGCGCAAGCTCGGGCTGTCCGTCGACTGGGGACTGACGTATTCGACGATCGGCCGGAAGTCGCGGGCCGTCTCACAACGGGCATTCCTAGCAAATCTCCAGGCCGACAACGCGTACACCGCGGAGGCGCCGACCCTCTGGGACGTCGGCTTCCGTACCGCGGTGGCGCAGGCCGAGCTGGAGGACCGGGAACGGCCGGGCGCCTATCACAAGCTGCGGTTCCACAGCCAGGACGGCCCGATCGAGGTCGACACCACGCGACCGGAGCTGCTGCCCGCGTGTGTCGCTCTGGTGCATCATCCGGGCGATCCCCGCTTCGCGGGTCTCACCTCGGTCCGGACCCCCTTCTTCGATGTGGAGGTTCCGGTTCTGGCCCATCCGCTCGCCGCAACCGACAAGGGTACGGGGATAGCGATGGTCTGCACGTTCGGTGACCTCACCGACGTGACGTGGTGGCGTGACCTGAAACTCGACACGCGCGTGGTCCTCGGCCGCGACGGGCGTTTCCTTCCGGACGCGCCCACGGGTGTCCCGGTCGCCGCCTACCAGGGGTTCGCCGGCCTGACCGTGGCGGCGGCCCGCCGGGAGATGGTCCGGCTGCTCCAGGAGACGGGTGATCTTCTCGGGGAGCCGCGGCCGATCACGCATCCGGTGAAGTTCTACGAGCGCGGCGAGAGCCCGCTGGAGATCGTCACGAGCCGGCAGTGGTTCATCCGTAACGGCGGGCGTGACCCGGAGCTGCGGGAACGCCTGCTGGCCCGCGGGCGTGAGCTGCGCTGGGTGCCGGAGAGCATGCGCCATCGGTATGACCACTGGGTCAACGGCCTGACCGGTGACTGGCTGATCAGCCGGCAGCGGTTCTTCGGCGTGCCGGTCCCGATCTGGTACCGGGTGGGCGAGGCTGGCGAACCGGACTACGACCAGCTGCTGACGCCGGACGACGCCACGCTGCCCGTGGACCCGTCGTCGGACTGTCCGCCGGGCTTCACCGAGGAGCAGCGTGACGTGCCGGGTGGCTTCACCGCCGACCCGGACGTGATGGACACGTGGGCGACGTCGTCGCTGACCCCGCAGATCGTCACGGGCTGGAGCACCGACGCGGACCTGCACGCCCGGACGTACCCGATGGACCTGCGCCCGCAGGGTCAGGAGATCATCCGGACCTGGCTGTTCACGTCGGTCCTGCGCGGCGAGCAGCTGTCGGACGCGCTGCCGTGGGAGCGGGCGGTGGTGTCCGGCTGGATCCTGGACCCGGACCACAAGAAGATCTCCAAGACGATGGGCAACGAGGTGGAGACCCCGGGCCCGCTGCTGGAGAAGTACGGGTCGGACGCCGTGCGGTACTGGGCGGCGAGCGGCCGGCCCGGCGCCGACCTGGCGTTCGAGCCGGCGCAGCTGAAAGTCGGCCGGCGGCTGGCGACGAAGCTGCTGAACGCATCGAAGTTCGCGCTCGGGCTGGGCGCGGCCGAGGCGCTGCGGCAGCCGGTCACCGAACCGCTGGACCGGGCGATGCTGGGCCGGCTCGCCGAGGTGGTCACCGAGGCGACGGCGGCTTTCGGGCAGTTCCAGTACACCGACGCGCTGCAGGTCACCGAGACGTTCTTCTGGACGTTCTGCGACGACTACATCGAGCTGGTGAAGGAGCGGGCGTACGCGGAGGGCCCGGGCGCCGATTCCGCGCGGGCGGCTCTCGCTGCCGGGCTGTCGGTGCTGTTGCGGCTGTTCGCGCCGTTCCTGCCGTACGTCACCGAGGAGGTCTGGTCGTGGTGGAGTCACGGTTCGGTGCATCAGGCGACCTGGCCGACCCCGCACGAGCTGACCCGGGTGGCGCCGGACAGCGATCCGTCGCTGCTCGATCTGGCGGGTGACGCGCTGCGGCAGGTCCGCCGGGCCAAGTCCGACCGGAAGCTGTCGATGAAGACCGAGGTGCCGCTCGCCGAGGCGCTCGGCCCGGCGGAGCTGCTCGACCGGCTGGTGCTGATCGACGGCGACTTCCGGGCGGCGGGCCGGATCGTGAAGCTGGACCTGCTCCGCGACCGCACCCCGGAACTGGTCATCGCCTGCGCGTTCTGATCACCGCACAGGCCCCTCGCTACCTGGCCAAACACCGGTAGTGAGGGGCCTGAGCAGTCCATTATTGAAGGCATGTCGTTCGCCCCGGAACAGGTGGAGGCCCCGGCCCGGGACGCGGTGCTGTTCCGGTCCTCGCCGGCGCGCTCCTTCGCGACGCTCTTCGCCGCGCTGCTGATCGCGTACCTTCTGGCCTCGCCCGCGGTGGCCTGGTTCGCTCGCGAGACGGGCGACCCGTGGTGGGTGATCGCCTTGCAGGCGATCGCGGTCGCAGCCGGCGCCGCCGGCCTTTACACGGTCTCAGCGCGCGCGGCACTGCCCACTTGGGTACGCGTATCCGAGGTCGGCCTGGAGCTGGCCGCCCAGGACAGCGACCCGATCCTGCTGGAGTGGCAGGACGTCTCCGCCGTGGTGATCCGCCGCGTCGGGCTGCGCACGGTGCTCGAAGTGGTCCCGGGCGACATGGACACGGTGCATCCGGTGCAGGACGCCGCCGACGGCGCCCCGGCGCTGACCGACACCCCGCGCGGCCAGGCGTTCACCGCCGACCTGAGTCAGGTGTGGCCGAACCCGAAGGCGCTGCGCCGGGAACTGGAGCACTGGATGCTGGTCAAGAAGAACCAGCCGGTCCGCAGGTTCTGAGCAACGGAAAACGACGGCTCAGAAGTCCCCGCCGCCGCCGAAGTCTCCGCCGCCGCCGCCCCAGTCTCCGCCGCCGCCACCCCAGTCGCCGCCACCGCCGAAGTCGGAACCGCCACTGAGGTCGGACCCGCCGTCGAAGCCGCCGGCCGCCACGTCGCCGCCGCCCCAGTCGCCACCGTCGAAGCCCGGGTCGCCGAAGCCGGCGTCACCGAAACCCGGCGAGAAGAGCGCGTCGAAGATCAGCATGCCGCCGAGGACACCGGCACCGGCGCCGAGCGCGGTTTTCCACACCGGCGTCGAGTACCACCCGGCGGGCACCGGCCGGCCCTGCACCCGGCCACCGGGGTAGAAGTAGGGCGTCGCGGCACCGGGCTGCGGGCCGGCGCGGTACTGATGGCCCTGCACGGTGACCTCGCGCTCCTGGGTGAGCCGCCCGGTGCCCTGCGAGGCGGCCAGCGGGGGCACCTCAGGACCGGGATCGAGGCCCATCGCGCTGCGGGCGGCCCGCACGTACGCCAGGCCTTCGAGTGCTGACTCGCGGGCCAGCTCGAATTGGCGTACCGAATTGGCTTGCTGGAGCTGACCGCCTGCCGCGTTGTAACGCTCGCTCGCGTCAGCGAGCGCCTGGCGTGCCGCCGGGTCCTCGGAGACCAGATTCATCACCTGGCCGCCGAGCCGTTCGTACCACCTCTGTGCCTCGGCGCGGGCGTCGTCGAGCTGCGTCTGTCTGCGGGCTTGTCCACTGCGTTGCGCCACGCCGATGACCAGGGCGACGACCGCGAGGATGACCAGGATGAGTAACACGCCCTTCATGTTTCACACGGTACCTCCGCGAGGCTTGTCCTACCTTTCTGGCAATCTGCGGAGGTGACGTTCTCGACGCTCGCTGTGATCCTCGTCTGCCTCGCCGCCGGCGCCGCCCTGGGCTGGCTGGTCGCCCGGGCGCACGCCGCCACCGACATCGCCCGGCTGGAGGCGACAGTGACCGCCGCCCGCGAGGGTGAACAGCGTCTTGAACAGTCGCTGCGCGCGTTGTCCTACGAGTCGACCGCCCAGTCGCAGGAGGCGGTGGCCCGGGCCGTGGGGCCCCTGCAGGACACCCTGCGGCGGTACGAGGACCGGGTCGCCCAGCTGGAGCACGACCGGGTGGACGCGTACGCGGAACTGCGCGAGCAGGTCCGGGCCATGGGTGTCGTCTCCGGTGAGCTGCGCACCGAGACCCGGCAGCTGGTGTCCGCGCTGCGTGCCCCGCAGGTGCGCGGCCGCTGGGGTGAGCACCAGCTGCGGCGCATCGTCGAGGCGGCCGGCCTGCTGGAGCACTGCGATTTCGCCGAGCAGGTCACCGGGTCCACCGACGATCAGGGTGTCCGCCCCGACCTGGTGGTCAAGCTGCACGGCGGCCGGGCCGTGGTGGTCGACGCGAAAGCGCCGCTGGAGGGTTATCTGTCGGCGATGGAGGCCCGCGACGAGCGCACCCGCGACTCCCACCTGGACATGCACGCCCGCCACCTGCGAGCGCACGTGGACCAGCTGTCGGCGAAGAAGTACTGGGCCGCGTTCGACGAGGCCACCGACTTCGTGGTGCTGTTCGTCCCGGCCGACCCGTTCCTGGACGCGGCCCTGCAACGCGACCCGGCGCTGATGGAGCACGCGTTCCGCCGGCACGTGGTGCTGGCCACCCCGGCGACGCTGGTCGCGTTGCTGCGCACGGTGGCGTACTCGTGGCGGCAGGAGGCCCTGGCCCGCAACGCGGTGGCGGTGCACACCCTGGGCCGTGAGCTCTACGGGCGGCTGTCCACGCTCGGTGACCACGTGGCCAAGCTGGGCACGTCACTGACCGGGGCGGTCACCGCGTACAACAAGGCGGTCGGCTCGCTGGAGTCACGGGTGCTGGTGAGCGCCCGCAAGCTGGCCGACATGGGCGTGCCCGGCGACGACCTCGTCGAGGTCCCCCAGGTCGAGGTAATGCCCCGCCAGCCCCAGGCCCCTGAACTCAGCCAGCCGTAGCTGCTGCTGCGGCGGCGGCTGCGGCTGCGGCTGCTTTCATGTCGCGGCGCAGCTCCTGCGGGAGCGAGAAGGTCAGGCGTTCCTCAGCTGTCGTGTACTCGGTGACCTCGCCGAAGCCGCGGGAGCCGAGGTGCGCGAGCACCTCCATGACCAGCTCTTCCGGGACGCTCGCGCCGGAGGAGACGCCGACCGTGGTGGCGCCCTCCAGCCACTCGTCCTGGATCTCGGAGGCGAAGTCGACGAGATGACCGGCCCGTGCGCCGGCGCCGAGGGCGACCTCGACGAGGCGTACCGAATTGGAGGAGTTCGTCGAGCCGACGACGATGACCACGTCGCAGTCCGGGGCGATTTCCTTGATCACGTGCTGCCGGTTGGACGTCGCGTAGCAGATGTCGTCGCTGGGCGGCGACTGCAGCAGCGGCAGCCGGGTCTTGAGCCGGGCCACCGTCTCCATCGTCTCGTCGACCGACAGGGTGGTCTGTGACAGCCAGACGACCTTGTTCGGGTCGCGGATGACGAGTTTGTCCACGTCGTCGGGGCCGTCGACCAGCTGGATGTGCGCGGGAGCCTCACCGGCGGTGCCGACGACCTCCTCGTGCCCCTCGTGGCCGATCAGCAGGATGTCGTAGTCCTCGGCCGCGAACCGTTTCGCCTCGTGGTGCACCTTCGTCACCAGGGGGCAGGTCGCGTCGATCGCCTTGAGGTTGCGCTCGCGGGCCTGGTCGTGGACCTCGGGCGCCACACCGTGGGCGGAGAAGACGACGGTCGACCCCTCGGGGACCTCGTAGTTCTCCTCCACGAAGATCGCACCGCGGGCTTCCAGGGTGCTGACCACGTGCTTGTTGTGCACGATCTGCTTGCGCACGTAGACCGGGGCGCCGTAGAGCTTCAGCGCCTCCTCGACGGTCTGCACGGCGCGGTCGACGCCGGCGCAGTATCCACGCGGCTTGGCGAGCAACACACGCTTACGAGGTTCAGTCACCCGGCCATGGTACGTGGACCGCTCCCTTGCCTGTCGATGTGCGATCAGCGCCACAGGGCGGGCAGAGTGACCGTTTTGCCGCTAAAGTCATGGATCGAGCGCGATACTGACGTTCATGGGCGGCGCGCATCGGGGTGAGGATCCCTGGGCTGCGTGGCCGTCGATCCCGGCCGTGCTGCGGGTGATGGCCGGCTGGTTCTTCGTCGGCATCGGCGTACTGAATCTCGCCGTCGAGGTGGACGGCGGCCTGATCGCCCCCTATCTGATCTTCCACGTGGTGCTGCTGGGCGGCGGCGTGCTGCTGCTGTCCTGGCACCGGATCGCCCCGAGCCTGGCCGCCTGCCTTGTCGCCGCGCTGCTCGCCCTGGCCGGCATGGCGGCCACCGCGGTCCCGGTCACGTCCGGGTGCTGCCTCGCGGATCATCCGCAGCGGCGCGGTTATCCGTTCCCGTTCCTCGGCACCGGTGACGGCGTGCACGTCGACCCGGAGTACCTGGTCACCGACCTGATCTTCTGGGGTTGCGCCGGCCTGATGCTGCTCGTCGTGCTCACCGGGATCGAACGGCTGCTGCCGGAACGGCGTACCCCGGTCGACCTCGGCGGTTATCAGGGCAAGCACGCCGAAACACGCGCGATGGACGCCACCACCGATCGTGCCGACGAGAATGTCGGTGGTCTTCCGTAATCTGGCCGGGTGACCCAGCCAGAAGCCAAAGGGACCGATCCCAAGAGCAGCGCCGACGAGCCGTGGCCGGTCCGCGTGGTCAGCCAGAAACTCGGCGCCTGGATCGCGAAACTCGGCTGGGTCTGGGTGGACGGGCAGGTCGCCCAGATCAGCCGCCGCCCCGGCTCCGGCGTGGTCTTCCTGACCCTGCGTGACCCGTCCGCCGACCTCAGCCTGACCGTCACCGCCCACCGCGACGTGCTCGACGCCGGCGCGCCGGAGCTGGCCGAGGGCGCCCGGGTCACCATGCATGCCAAACCCGAGTTCTACCCCGGCCGGGGCACGCTGAGCCTGCGCGCCGACGAGATCCGCCAGGTCGGGCTCGGCGAGCTGCTGGCCCGGCTGGAAAAGCTGAAAAAGCTGCTCGGCGCCGAGGGCCTGTTCGCCCGTGACCGCAAGCGGCGGCTGCCGTTCCTGCCCGGCCGGATCGGCCTGATCACCGGGCGGGCCAGCGCCGCCGAGCGCGACGTCCTGATGAACACTCGCCGCCGCTGGCCGGCCGTGGACTTCCGGGTGGTCAACGTCGCGGTGCAGGGCCCGACCGCGGTGCCGCAGATCATCGACGCCCTCAAGGTGCTGGACAACGACGACACGATCGACCTCATCGTGATCGCGCGCGGCGGCGGCAGCGTCGAGGACCTGCTGCCCTTCTCCGACGAGGCGCTGTGCCGGGCGGTCTTCGCGGCCCGCACCCCGGTGGTCAGCGCGATCGGGCACGAGACCGACGCGCCGCTGCTCGACTACGTCGCTGATCTGCGCGCCTCCACCCCGACCGACGCGGCGAAACGGATCGTGCCGGACCTCGCTGACGAGATGCGCCTGATCGAGATGGCCCGCAACCGGCTGGACCGCGCGGTGATCACCCTGATCGAGCGCGAACGGCAGCGGATCGAGGCGTGGCGCTCCCGCCCGGTGCTGGCCCGGCCTGAGTCGCTGATCGACCAGCGAGCCGCCGAGGCGGTCGCCCTGCGGGAACGGGCCGGCCGCAGCCTGGAGCACCGCGTGCGCCGCGCCGACGACGACCTGCGGCACACCGTGGCCCGGCTGCGCGCGCTGTCACCGGCCGCGACGCTGCAGCGTGGTTACGCGATCGTGCAGCGCGCCGGCGGTCACGTCGTCCGCGCCGCGGACGACGTGACCGCGAAAGACCTTCTCCGGATCCGGCTCGCCGAGGGCGAGATCCAAGCGACGGTACGCCCCAAAGCAGGCAAAGCCGTCAAGCCAGCCGAAGCCGTCAAGCCAGCCGACGCAGTCAAGCCAGCCGAAGCCGTCAAGCCAGTCGAAGCAGTCGAAGCGCAGGAGAACCGATGACCGACGAGAACCTCAGCTACGAGCAGGCCCGCACCGAGCTGGCCTCCGTGGTGGAACGACTGGAGCAGGGCGGCGGCTCCCTGGAGGAGTCACTGGCCCTGTGGGAGCGCGGCGAGAAACTGGCCGACGTCTGCCAGCGCTGGCTCGACGGCGCCCGCGAGCGCATCGAGGCCACTCGCGCCGCCCGAGCCGGCGACTGAGGAACACAAGCAGACGGCTAAAGGGACATCAGGGCAGCGCTGCCGCCAGGGTCTCCAGGTTCTCCTGGTCGGTCTTGCCGACCAGGACGATCGTGCGGTTCTGCTCGGTCACGATGAACGCGATCTCGCCCGGCCGCCCGGCGTACGTCAGCCAGGCCCGGTTCGCCGAGCGGAACGTGCCGGTCCGCGTGCCCTCGTCGCCCACCTCGGCGGGGACCAGGGTGGCCGCCGGCACGGTGCTCTGCACCATCAGGATCGGGTCGGCGTCCGGGTCGGCGTAACCGACGCGCAGTGTCGCCCCGCCGTTCTCGTTGCGGAAATTGGCCGACGTGACGGTCCAGTCCTCGCCGAGGCCGGTCGGCTGCGCCACGGTGAAGTGGGCCGAAGCCAGCTGGATGGCCGACGACGGGTCCTTCGCGATCGGCTTGTCGCCGTCGAGCACCACGCGCCAATAGACCATCCCGAGTCCGATCGGGATGAGCAGTACCAGCAACGACAGGATCATGTCGCGGGGACGGCGGCCCTCACGCGGGGCGAGCCGCGGGGACGGAACGGCAGGGGCAGACGCAGCGGGTTCCACGCATCCCATTGTTAACCATGTCGCTGAACCGAGACTTGGCGCGTCCTCGGATGCCAGGATCGGAAGACTTACCAGCCCCGCAACGTCGCGAGGAGGCCCCCGTGCCAGCCCGAGTCCCCCAGGACCTCGACCGCAACATCGCCCTCGACCTGGTCCGAGTGACCGAGGCGGCCGCCATGGCCGCTGGGCGCTGGGTCGGTCGCGGTGACAAGAACGGCGGAGATGGCGCCGCCGTCGACGCCATGCGCAAACTCATCAACTCGATCCAGATGCGCGGCGTCGTGGTGATCGGTGAGGGTGAGAAGGACGAAGCGCCGATGCTCTTCAACGGGGAGAAGGTCGGTGACGGCACCGGTCCCGAGGTGGACGTCGCGGTCGACCCGGTCGACGGCACCACGCTGATGAGCAAGGGCATGCCGGGCGCGGTGGCGGTCCTCGCGGTGGCCGAGCGTGGCGCGATGTTCGACCCGAGTGCGGTCTTCTACATGGAGAAGATCGCAGTCGGCCCGGACTGCGCCGACGTCATCGACATCAACGCCGGCGCCACCGAGAACCTGCGGCGTATCGCCAAGGCGAAGAAGTCCAGCGTCTCCGATGTCACGGTGTGCATTCTGGACCGTCCGCGGCACTCCAAGCTGGTCGAGGAGGTACGGCAGGCCGGCGCGAACATCCGGTTCATCTCGGACGGTGACATCGCCGGCGCCATCGCGGCGGCCCGCGAGGAGTCCGACGTCGACGTGCTGATGGGCATCGGCGGCACCCCCGAGGGCATCACCGCGGCGTGTGCGCTCAAGTGTCTCGGCGGCATGATCCAGGCGAAGCTGTGGCCGCTCGACGAGTCGGAGCGGGAGAAGGCGATCGGTGGCGGGCATGACCTGGACCGGGTGCTGACCACCGACGATCTGGTCACCGGCGACAACTGCTTCTTCGTGGCGACCGGCGTGACCTCGGGCGACCTGCTCAAGGGCGTGCGGTACCGGGCCGGTGGCGCACACACCCAGTCGATCGTGATGCGGTCCAAGAGCGGCACGATCCGGGTGATCGACTCGTATCACCGGCTGGAGAAGCTCGCGCTGTACTCAGCGGTGGACTTCGACGGGCACCTGCCCACGCTGTAAAGCCTGCCCACGCTATAAGCCTGCCCACGCTGTAAAAGACAGAGAAACGGGTCAGCGCCGGCGGCGGAACAGCACCGCCGCCAGCGCGCCGCCCACCAGGCCGAGCAGGTGCCCCTGCCAGGAGACACGCGCGTCGGTGGGCAGGATGCCGTACAGCTGGTACCAGTACAGCAAGCCGATGAAGACGGCGACCGCGAAGTTCCACCAGCTGCGCTCGACCAGGCCGCGGGTCAGCAGGATGCCGAGATATCCGAAGATGACGCCGCTGGCGCCGACCACGACGCTGCGCGGGTCGCCGATGAACCAGACGCCGAGCCCGGACACTCCCATGATCAGTACGGTCGACCAGATGAACCGGCGCACGCCTCCGGCCAGCACGAACGTGCCGAGCAGGATCAGCGGGACCGCGTTGCCGTACAGATGCTCCCAGTCGGCGTGCAGGAACGGGCTGAACAGGACACCGTCGAGCCCCTCGATGTGCCGGGGAATGATGCCGCCGGCCACGTCGAGTGTGCCGGGACCGAGGGCGACGTCCAGCGCCTCGATCAGGAAGAGTCCCGGGACGATGGCGCACATCGTGACGAAGGCGCGGCCCAGCGCCGCGTAGAACGCCTCGGTGCCGAACTTCGCCGCCTCGTCCTCACGTGCCTGCTGCGCCCACCCGCCGTACCCCATGCTCCTGATGGTGTCAGCCGGACGCACCCGCGGCCACTCAGGTTCAACTCAGCTTCCGGGTGGCAGCCAGAATCGCCTCACGAAACTTCGACACCTGGGTATACACACCGAAATATCCGTCACGGGCACATCCGAGCCCCCAGCTGACGATCCCGACCTGCACCCACTTGCCGCCCCGGTCCCGGCGCACCATCGGACCCCCGGAGTCGCCCTGGCAGGTGTCCACGCCGTGTCGCCCCGCGCAGATCGACTCGTCCCGGACCAGATCGACGCCGACCTTGTGGAACGCCTTCGCGCACTCCTCGTCGGCGATCGTCGGCACGTCCGCGTAGTGCAGCCGGCGCTCCTGCCGCAACGCGGTCTCCCGGGTCTGCCCCCAGCCCATCACGGTGAACGTGCCCTCGTCGCGGCTGCCGTCCGGGACCAGGTCCAGGGTGGGCAGGTCGAGGGCGCGTTCCAGCCGGACCACGGCCCAGTCGTCGCCGCTGGTCTCGGTGACGAAGTCGGGTGATCGGAACACCTCGACCGATTTCACCGCGATCGCCTTCTTGGACTTCAGATCGGGCGCACCGGCCGTGACGGTGATCTTCCGGTTCGGACCGGTCTTGCCGACACAGTGGCCGGCGGTGAGCACCACCCGGGGCGCGGTCAGCGTCCCGCCGCAGCCCATCGAGAGCCGCACCGCCCATGGGAACCGGCCGGCCGTGGCGACCTTGCCGCCGATGACCTCGGGAATGCGCCCGTCCGCGTGGGCCGGAACGGCGCCGACCGGCAGCGCCAATACGGCAGCCAGGACGAGCGAAGCGACATTTCGGACCATATGGACATTGGATCACAGCGAAAGAGGGCTGCGCGGCGTGCCGCGCAGCCCTCTTTCGCGTCAGATCAGTACCAGCCGACGTTCTGCGAGTGGCTCCATGCTCCACAGGGCGTGCTGTACCGGCCCTTGATGTAGCCGAGGCCCCACTTGATCTGGGTGGCCGGGTTGGTCTTCCAGTCCGAGCCCTCCGACGCCATCTTGCTGCCGGGCAGGGACTGCGGGATCCCGTACGCGCCGGAGCTGCGGTTCGTGGCCTTGTAGTTCCAGCCACTCTCCTTTTTCCACAGCTTGTCCAGGCACGGGAACTGGGCGAGGCCGAAACCGGCGTCGAGCATCAGGGCACAGCCGATCTTGCGGCTGCCGCTGTAGTCGTTGCAGGAATCCGGGATCTCACCGGTGTAGACCACCGGTCCGCCGGACTCCTCGGCTTTCTTCGCCTCGGCCGCCTTCTTCTCGGCAGCCTCCGCGGCGATCGCCTTTTTCTCCAGCGTGCGCGCCTTGCCGGCGGCGGCCTTGGCCTCAGTGGCCGCCTTCGCCGCAGCGGCGTCCTCCGCCTTGCTCCGGAAGGCCCGGGCCGCGGCGTGTTCCGCCTGACGCGCTTTCAGCAGCTGAATCTCGTCCGCGTTCGCCTGCATGACGAGCTGGGACTCAGCGCTGGCTTGCTGGATCTCTCGGTTCTGTCCGAGGTAGACACCACCGACCAGTCCCGCGAGGAGAAGACCGACAGACGCCGCACGAACACCGAGCCGGCTCCAGAGCCGCTTCACGAAGAATCCCTTCGTCGGGGGCAATGACGCGGCGCGACCCTGCCGTCACCGGCAGTTACGCGCCGCGAGCACCGCGACCACGTGGGGCCGCCACCTCAAACTGACGAGGGGGTGGCTCCAGTCGATCTCCGACGTCGTTGCCACTCGTAGGCGCTCGCCAGACACCATGGCGCAACGTGAAGTGGATGTGAAATGCCAACGCGGACTTGTGACGTTAGTCACTCGTTTTTTTACCTCATTCCGGCACAAAGTCCCGCGCTGGCGTCATCTCACAGGGGGATTTCCTCCAGCAGGTCGGTGACCACCTCAGCGATGGGAGACCGCTCCGAACGGGTCAGCGTGACATGGGCGAAGATCGGATGCCCCTTCAGCGCTTCGATCACCGCGGTCACACCGTCGTGCCGGCCGACCCGCAGATTGTCACGCTGGGCCACGTCATGGGTGAGCACCACCCGTGAGTTCTGGCCGATGCGGGACAGCACGGTCAGCAGCACGTTGCGCTCCAGCGACTGCGCCTCGTCCACGATGACGAACGCGTCGTGCAGGCTGCGGCCCCGGATGTGGGTCAGCGGCAGGACCTCGAGCATCCCGCGGGCCATGACCTCCTCGACCACGTTGGCGTGCGCCACCGAGCCGAGGGTGTCGAAGACGGCCTGCGCCCAGGGCGACATCTTCTCCGACTCGCTGCCGGGCAGGTAGCCGAGTTCCTGGCCACCGACCGCGTAGAGAGGCCGGAAGACGATCACCTTCTTGTGGCGGTTGCGCTCCATCGTCGCCTCCAGGCCGGCGCAGAGCGCCAGCGCGGACTTGCCGGTGCCGGCCCGGCCGCCCAGCGAGACGATCCCGACCGACTCGTCGAGCAGGATGTCCAGCGCCACCCGCTGCTCGGCCGAACGGCCCCGCAGCCCGAAGGCGTCCCGGTCACCGCGGACCAGCTTGACGCTCTTGTCCGGGTTGACCCGGGCCAGCGCCGAGCCTTTCGACGAGTGGATCACCAGGCCGGTGTGGCAGGGCAGGTTCTCCGCCTCCTCCAGCTCCAGCTCGTCACCGGCGTAGAGGGAGACCACCTGATCCTCGGTGAGCTTCAGGTCGGCCATGCCCGTCCACGTCGGGTCGCTGGCCTGGCCGTGCCGGTACTCGTCGGCGGTCAGGCCGACCGAGGCGGCTTTCACCCGCAGCGGCATGTCCTTGCTGACCAGCGTGACGTCGCGGCCCTCCGCGGCCAGCCCGAGCGCCACCGACAGGATGCGGGTGTCGTTCGAGTCGTTGCGGAAGCCCTGCGGCAGCGCGCTCTGGTCGGCGTGGTTGAGCTCGACGCGGACCGTGCCGCCCTCGTCGTTGCAGAGCACCGGCTGATCCAGCCGGCCGAACTTGATCCGCAGCTCGTCCAGCATCCGCAGGGCCTGCCGGGCGAACCAGCCGAGCTCGGCGTGGTGACGTTTGCCCTCCAGTTCGGAGATGACCACGAGGGGAATGATCACCTCATGGTCGGTGAACCGGCGGAACGCCGCCGGGTCGGACAGCAGGACCGAAGTGTCCAGGACGAAGACGCGGCCGGCCGGGGCGGGCTCAGCGTCGGTGTGCCGGTCTCGCACCTTGCGGCGGGAGGTCGTCACACGAGTCTTGGTCACCTTGTCGGCCGGGTCGGAGTTCGAAGCGACACCGGCATCGGTACGGCGAGATGTCACAGGCCTGCTCCAGCGAGCGTGCAACCCGCCGCTCGCGGTCCGCCACCTCCGGCCGCCGGCACATGCACAGAGCAGGATTGCGGGCCCTGTGGCGCAAGTTGTCGCAGGTCCGGGCCGGCCGGCTGGCTCGGGATGACCCCGTGCCATGACTCAAACGCTAGCGGTCAACAGCGTCCTGCGGTAGTGCGCAAAATCGGGCACTCAGGGGTGACGCTCACCCCACGCGAAATCGTCGCGCTTAAAAGACGACCTTCCGCGGGTAGTCTGGCTTGCGTGGCAGAGATTGCGCGTCCGACACATCCCCTGACCACCGACGAGGCCTGGGCTTTCACCGCCGCGCGGGCCTCCTCCACCACCTTCTTCTTCGATTTCGACGGTGTGCTGTCGCCGGTGACCGACGACCCCGACGACTCGCAGCCGGTCCCCGCCGTCCTCGGCGTGCTGGAGCAGCTGGCGTCGGTGGTGGCTCGTGTGGCGATCGTCTCAGCCCGACCAGTCAGTTTCCTGCGGTCGCGCTTCGAGACTCTGGAAGGCGTCGACCTCTACGGGCTCTACGGCCTCGAGGTGTGGCACGACGGCCAGGTGGTGACCGAGCCGGCCGCGCTGGAGTTCGTGCCCACCATGAGCGAGCTCGCCGAGCGGGCGCGCACCGAGCTGCCCGCCGAGACCCTGGTGGAATACAAGCGGCTCTCCGTCGCCCTGCACTACCGGACCGCGCCCGACCTGGCCAAGACCGTCGAGCGCTGGGGCCACGAGCAGGCCGAGCGCCTGGGCCTGCGGATTCAGAACGGCCGCATGGTCGTCGAGCTCAAGCCCCCGGTCGACCAGGACAAGGGCATGGTCATCACCGAGGGCGTGCGCAACGCGGGCTGCGCTTGGTACTTCGGCGACGACATGTCCGACATCAAGGCCTTCGACGCGCTGCGCGCCCGGGAGGCCGTCGACCCGCGCTTCTTCGGCATGGCGGTGGCCGTGGCCAACCCGGAGACCGGCGCCGAGGTGTCCAGCGCCGCCGACCTGACCCTCGACTCACCGGAAGCCGTCGCCGCCTTCCTCGCCGAGGGCCTCCACCGATTCAAATAGGGAGTCAGGCTCCGTAACGGCGCTGCCGGCTGCCGTACGACCGCAGCGCCCGCAGGAAGTCGATCCGGCGGAAATCCGGCCAGTTCGCGTCGTGGAAGTAAAACTCCGAGTGCGCGGACTGCCAGAGCAGGAAACCGGAGAGCCGCTGCTCGCCGCTGGTCCGGATGACCAGGTCCGGGTCGGGCTGGCCACGGGTGTA
Organism: Actinoplanes lutulentus; assembly: GCF_003259845.1. GTDB lineage: Bacteria > Actinomycetota > Actinomycetes > Mycobacteriales > Micromonosporaceae > Actinoplanes > Actinoplanes lutulentus. Next base: position 48,460 of record NZ_QLMJ01000013.1, on the reverse strand, counting down.
CAGGTGCTCGGCGATGTGCTCCACGTCGAGGATCTCGGCGAGCTCCTCGATCGTGCCGCCGGTCGCCGCGTGTTCGTACAGCAGCGAGCGCACCGCGTCGGTGATCTCGCGTCGGCCGCCGTAACCGACCGCCATGTTGACCTCGACACCGTCACCACGGTTCTGGGTCTTCTCCTGGGCGGCCTTGAGCGTCGCGGCGGTCGCCGACGGCAGCACGTCGAGCGCGCCCACCATCCGCAGCCGCCACGGGTTGCCGTCCTCGGCCAGCTCGGTCGCGAGGTCCTCGATGATCCTCACGAGCGGATCCAGCTCCGCGGACGGTCGTTGAAGGTTGTCGGTTGCCAGCAGATAGAGCGTGACGTGCTCTATGCCGGCCTGATCGCACCAGGTCAGCAGCTCCTTGATGCGGGACGCGCCGACTCGGTGGCCGTCGTTGGGGTCGACGAAACCCATCTCGCGGGCCCAGCGCCGGTTGCCGTCGCACATGACGCCGACGTGCCGGGGCACGGGCTTGCCGACGAGCTTTCCGGCAAGCCGCCGCTCGTAAAAGGAATAGACCAGGGAACGCAGACTCATCACCGCAAAGGGTAGCCACACCCGCTGAGGGCTCAAGCGGCGACGGCCTGCCACTGCACCATCCGCCATCCGATGCGCCCGATCGTGCGAGCATCCAGCAGCCCGTCCGCGAGTCCCAGCTCCACCATCCGGTTGAACGTGCGGGCGTCCGAGGCAGCCGCGCTGACCGCGGCGTCGGCGACATGAGGCCATCCGGTCAGCCCGGCCGCGAACGCCGAATGCCGCAGGTGACGCCCGAGCCGCCGCCGCAGCGCGTCCCGGTAACGCCGCGCCGCATCCCGCGGGCCCCGCGCCGCTTCGGCACCGGCCAGCGCGCCGGAGAGCACCGCGTAGAAGATCCCCTCCCCGGTCAGCGGGTTGATCAGCGACAGCGCGTCGCCGGCGAGCAGCACGCTCCCGCGACCCGCCGCCGGGCGGCGGGTGGACAACGGCAGGTGGTGCCCACTCACCCTCACCGGTCCGCTGCCGGGCAGCAGCTCGTCGAGCCGCCGGCGCAGGTACGCCCGAGACAACGCCCGCCCCCGCAACAGTTCCCCGTAACCCACGTTGGCCGTCCCGTCCCCGATCGGGAACTGCCAGGCGTACGCGGGCCAGCGCTGCCGGGTCGTCACGATGACCTGCTCGCCGGTGTCCGCCGCGGGCGCGTATCCCCGGATCGCGATCGCCAGATGCCCGGCCGGGTTCGCGCCGTGCCCGAGCGCGCGGCGCACCACCGATCCGGCCCCGTCGGCCCCGATCAGCACCCGCGCCCGGTACGTCTCGTCGATCACGATCGGGTCGTCCACGCGTACCCGATGGGCTTTGTGCAAGCGCAGGTCCGCGCCCTGCGCGACCGCCGCACGGACCAGGCGTTCGTCGAAGATCTTGCGGGGCACGGTGTGCGCCGGGCGCGGCAGCGTCCGGGCCACCGCCGCGCCACCGGGCGCGACCAGCCGCAGCCGTTCGACGGACCGGAACCCGGCAGCGGCGTCCGGCACGCCCAGCGCGGCGAGCACGTCGAGGGCCTCGGCGGCGATGCCGTCACCGCACGGCTTGTCCCGGGGGAAGGCGGCCCGGTCCAGCAGGAGAACGCTGGCGCCGGCCCGCAGCGCGGCCAGGGCGGCGGCGGAACCGGCCGGACCGGCGCCGATCACCGCCACGTCATAGACGTCCATCAGCACAGCCTGCCGACTCCGGGGCTCGGGGGCCACTGTTCACCCGCAGGGCCCGTGGTGGTCATCCACTGCTCGTACCCCGGAGCATGACCCTCACGATCCCGGACCTGCGGGTGATCGCGCCGGCCGGGACGCGGCGGTGGCCGCCGCTGTACCCGTCGGTCTTCCCCGCGCTGATCATGCTGGCGATCGGGTCGACCGCGCTGCGGCGGCCGGCGCTCGGCTGGGACGAGCGCGCCACCTGGTCGGCCGCGACCCGCACCCCCGCCGAGATCGTCCGGATGGCCGGCGAGATCGACGGGGTGATCGCGCCCTATTACCTGTTCATGCACTACTGGATCGAGATCTTCGGCGACCGGACCGCGGTGATGCGGCTGCCGTCGCTGCTCGCCGTGGCGATCGCGGTGGGTCTCGCCGGCGAGTGGGGACGCGTCCTGTTCGGCCCGGTCACCGGCCTGACCGCCGCCCTGATCCTGGTCACCGTCCCGCAGCTGTCCCGGTACGCCACCGAGGCACGGGTTTACGGCATCGCGTTGCTCGCCGGGGTGCTCACCATGTGGCTCTTCCACCGCGCCATGGCGCGGCCCGCCTGGCGGCGGTGGCTGGGCTACGGACTGTCGGTGACGATCCTTGGGTACGCCCATCTGCTCGGCCTGCTGATCCTGACGGCCCACCTGACGATCCTCGGCAGCCGCTGGCGTGGCGGCGACCGGCGGCTGTGGCGCGGCCCGCTGGTGATGGCCGGAGCCGTGGCACTGACCGCCCCGCTGATCCGGCTCGGCCTGGCCCAGCGCGGCGCCCAGCTGGACTGGATCCCGCCGGTGAACACGCACGACGTGCTGACCGCGCCCGGTGCCGTCTTCGGCGCGACAGTGACCGCGCCGGCCGGGCTGCTCTACGGCGCTCAGCTGGCCGGCCTGTTCCTGATCGGGCTGGCCTTCACCGCCCGGTGGAAGGATCGCCGGACCCTCGCCGAGCTGACCGTGCTCGCGGTGCTGCCACCGGCGCTGCTGCTCGGCGCGTCACTGGCCGGCGCCTCGCTCTGGGTGCCCCGGTACGTCCTCGTGGTGACCGTCCCGGTGGCCCTGCTCGCCGCGCTGGCCCTGCGGAGGTTCCGGCTGAGGCAGGTCGCGGCGCTGCTCCTGCTGGTCGCGCTCACCCTGGAGACACACCAGGCGGTACGCCGGCCGTCGAGCCGCGACGGGATGAACTTCCGTACCGTGGCCTCGGTCGTCGCGGCCGGGCTGCGGCCGGGCGACGGGGTGGTCTACGGCCGGGTCGGCACGTGGTCGCTGCGGGCCGGGCTCGATTACGAGCTGCGCGACCGTCCCCGCCCGGTGGATCTGCTGCTGGTGCGGTCGGCGGCGCGGGCCGGCAGGCTGGACGCCGAGGAGTGCGCGACGCTGACCTGCTTCGACACGGCCCGGGTCTGGTACGTCGGGGCTCGGCGTGGTGACGACCCGATGTCCGATGCCGGCGGGCAGCTGCGGGCGAAGCTGGACCGGGATTACCGGCGAACCGGAATCTGGCTCCATCCGCTGGGTGTGGTGGCCCTGTTCGAGCGCCCGCCCTCCTGAAGCGGAGGGCGGGCGGCTCGACCGGTTTACTTGGCGTCGGCCAGGCGGGCGCGCAGTGCGTCCAGCTCGGCCCAGAGCACGGCCGGCAGCTTGTCACCGAACTTGTTGAACCACTCGGTGACCTGCGGGATCTCGGCCAGCCACTCCTGCGGGTCGACCCGCAGCACGGCCTCGAGGGCGGCCGGGTCGATGTCCAGGCCGGTCAGGTCGAGCGACTCCGGCGTCGGCACGTGGCCGATCGGGGTCTCCACCGCGTCGGCCTTGCCGTCGAGGCGGTCGACGACCCACTTGAGCACCCGGCTGTTCTCGCCGAAGCCCGGCCAGAGGAACCCGCCGTCCTCGTCCCGGCGGAACCAGTTGACGTAGAAGACCTTGGGCAGCTTGTCGGCGTCGCCCGAGGCACCCTTCGCCATGTCGATCCAGTGCTGGAAGTAGTCGCCGGCGTGGTAACCGATGAACGGCAGCATCGCCATCGGATCGCGGCGCACCACACCGACCTGGCCGACCGCGGCCGCGGTGGTCTCGCTGGAGAGCGTGGCGCCGAGGTACACGCCGTGCACCCAGTCCCGCGCCTCGCTGACCAGCGGGATCGTGGTCTTGCGGCGGCCGCCGAACAGGATCGCGTCGATCGGCACACCGCGCGGGTCGTAGTACTCGTCGGCGAGGATCGGGCACTGTTCGATCGGCGTACAGAAGCGGCTGTTGGGGTGGCTGGAGACGGCCTCCGAGTCGGGCGTCCAGTCCTTGCCCTTCCAGTCGGTCAGGTGCGCGGGCGGCTCGCCCATGCCCTCCCACCAGATGTCGCCGTCGTCGGTGAGCGCCACGTTGGTGAAGACCGAGTTGCCCTTGGCGAGCGTGCGCATCGCGTTCGGGTTGGTGTGGAAGTCGGTGCCGGGCGCGACGCCGAAGAGCCCGAACTCGGGGTTGGTGGCCCAGAGCCGGCCGTCCTCACCGAAACGCATCCAGGCGATGTCGTCGCCGACCGTCTCGACCTTCCAGCCGGGCAGGGTCGGCTCCAGCATGGCGAGGTTGGTCTTGCCACAGGCCGACGGGAACGCGCCGGCGACGTACCGGACCTGGCCTTCCGGCGAGGTCAGCTTCATGATCAGCATGTGCTCGGCGAGCCAGCCCTCGTCGCGGGCGGCCACGCTGGCGATCCGCAGCGAGTAGCACTTCTTGCCGAGCAGCGAGTTGCCGCCGTACCCCGAGCCGAACGACCAGATCTCGCGGGTCTCCGGGAAGTGCGAGATGTACTTGGTCTCGTTGCACGGCCAGGCGGCGTCCTCCTGGCCCGGCTCCAGCGGCGCGCCGATCGAGTGCAGCGCCGGCACGAAGTCCGCGTCGTCACCCATCGCGTCCAGGACCCCGGCCCCCATCCGGGTCATGATGCGCATGCTGGCGACAACGTACGGGCTGTCGGTGAGCTCGACACCGAACATCGGCTGCTCCGCGTCGAGCGGGCCCATGCAGAACGGGACCACGTACAGCGTGCGGCCGCGCATCGAACCCCGGTACAGCTCGGTCATGAGCTGCTTCATCTCGGCCGGGGCCATCCAGTTGTTGGTCGGGCCGGCGTCGGCCTCGTCGACCGAGCAGATGTACGTGCGCTCCTCGACACGCGCCACATCGGACGGGTCGGTACGCGCCCAGAACGAGTTCGGTTTCTTCTCCGGATCGAGCCGGACCAGTGAGCCGGCCTCGACGAGCGTGTCGGTGAGGCTGGTCCACTCGGCCTCCGAACCGTCGCACCAGACGATCCGGTCGGGCGTGGTCAAGGCTGCGACCTCGTCGACCCACGCCAGCAGGCGGGGATGCGAGGTAGGGGGCAGAGACAAGATGAAGCTCCTTCGGTCGGCACTGACCAATGACGAATCGGCCGGAAATCCGGCTCTGTCATGGGAGTCACATCAGCGTAAGCCCGACTGCGCTTGGAGTTCATCGGCAGAACCTGTGGACAACCGCACAATCTATGGTTGCGGTGCTCGCAGACGATCGATTCTTCGCCTCTTAGCGCACCTGCGCGCACCCGAGTCCGTTACGAAGCCGAGGCTCACCGTCCCGCCTGACAACTTTCACAAAAAGGACTTAACCACCTAGACTTTCATCTAATGGGGCTTTCCTCGCGGTTCCTGCCACAGGAGGCGGAATGACGACCCCGGACACCGACGCGGACTCGGATACCGATCTGCTGAGCGCCGTCCGGGCTGGCGACACCGCCGCGTTCGGCACGCTCTATGAGCGGCATCGTGCGGCAGTGCGTCAGTTCGCGTTCGGCCTGGTACGCGATCCCGCCGACGTCGACGACCTGGTCGCCGAGACGTTCGCCAAGGTGTTCGCGACGCTGCGCGCCGGGCGGGGGCCGCTCGTGGCGTTCCGCGCGTACCTGAACACCACGATGCGGCACGTCTGTTATCACCGGGCCAAGCAGGACCGGCGGCTGGAGTTCACCGACGACCTCACCCCGTACGACGAGGGTGAGCCGTACACCGACCCGGCCCTGGACCGGCTGGAGCGCAAGTACGCCGCGGCCGCGTTCCGCCAGCTGCCCCCGCGCTGGCGTGACGTGCTCTGGCAGACCGAGGTGGAAGGAACCACGCCGGCCGAGCTGGCGCCGCTGATGGGGCTCACGCCGAACGCGGTGGCGGTCCTTGCCCACCGGGCCCGCGAGGGCCTGCGCAGCCTCTATCTGCAGCAGCACGTGACCGTTGCTGATCACCCGGAGTGCCGGTGGGCCGGCGAGCGGCTGGGCGGGCAGGTCCGCGGCCGGCTCGCCGCCCGCGACGCCCACCGGATGCGCGCCCACCTGTCCTGGTGTGGCGAATGCCGGGTCCGGCTCGCCGAGATCCGCGAAGTCGACGGATTTCGGCACACTCCGTTACGCCCACGTCACCATGCCGGGAGCCACGGTTAAGACTCGGTCGCGAGCGGTAAAGACTCGGCAGCGCGGACAGCGACGCGTGACCCCCACCGGTACCCTCGGAGCCGTGCCCCCGAACCCAGCGCAGCCATCCAGCCTGCGTACACGGCTGCGGGCCCTCGTTCACGAGGTGGGCAAGTTCGGCACGGTCGGTGGCATCGCGTTCGCCATCGACTTGATGATTTTCAACGTGCTGCTCCGCGCCGGCGCCGAGACGCTGACCGCCAAGACGGTCTCCACGACCATCGCGACGACGTTCGCGTTCCTCGGCAACCGGTTCTGGACCTGGCGCGGCGGCCGGCACACCAACATGGCCCGGCAGTACACGACCTTCTTCGTGCTGAACGCGATCGGCCTCGGCATCGCCTTGGCATGCCTCGCCATCAGCCATTACGGTCTCGGCCAGATCTGGCCCGCATTGCGGAGCCCAGTGGCCGACAACATAGCGGGCCAGTTCGTCGGTACCGCTATGGGTACCATGTTCCGCTTCTGGTCATATCGCCGCTTCGTCTTCCGGGCCACCGACGCCCCGGTCGAGGACAACGAGGCGAAACCGGCCGGATCCCCGCCGAACCGGAGCGTGACGCCATCGTCGTCGTCCGCGCTGTGACACATCGGCGTCATTGCCCCTGTTCCCGTAAGGTTGCCCAATGCCCTCAGCCAGCACGCTGACGGAACGCCTGCGCCGTCTCGCCCCGGAAGCCATCGCCTTCGGCATCATCGGGGCCGGCAACACGCTGCTCTACATCGCGATCACGTACGCCCTGCTCGACATCGGCGCCGTCAAGGCCAGCATCGTCGGCACGGTCGTCACCACGACGCTGGCGTACGTGGCGAACCGGTACTGGACGTACCGGCATCACACCCGCACGGCGCTGCGCCGGGAGTACAGCCTCTTCTTCGGGTTCAACCTGATCGGCATGGTGATCCAGTCGGGCACCATCGCGATCGGCAAGTACGGGTTCGGTCTCACCGAGGAGCACGACGAGCTGCTCTTCATGATGACCACCCTGATCGGCATCGGGATCGGGACGGTCTTCCGCTTCTGGGCATACCGCACGTTCGTCTTCCTGAAGCCGCCGGTCGACGGGCACGAGGCCGCGATCACCGAGCTGGACGCCACAGCCGGTCTCGCCGAGCTGAGCGCCGCCGACGAGCCGGGCAGCGTGGCCAGCCTCGACCTGCAGGCGGAGCTCGACGCCCGCTAGTTCTCGATAACGAAGATCAGCGCCGGAACAGGCCGCGACGCGGCTCCGGCGCTGTTTCGTGTTCCAGCGCCGTTTCGTCGTCACTGTCGGCCTCGTCGTCCGGTGCCGGGCTGTGCTCGATCAGCTCGTACAGCGTGTTCTGCACCCGCTGGGCGTGCGGCAGTCCGGCCAGCACGGCGCTCTGGTCACCGATCGAGTCGACGGTGAGCGTGCCGCTGCCGAGCATCCGGTCCAGCACCGACTGGGCCAGCGAGTGGTCGTTGACCCGGTTCAGCGGGAGGTCACGCCGCTCCCGGACGAGCACACCGTGCTGGAGCAGGATCCGCTCGTCGGTCAGGACGTAGTGGGTGAAGCGCCAGATCACCAGCGGGCGGACGGCGTACCGCGCCGAGTACCAGAGCAGGATCGCGGTGACCAGCCACAGGCCGATTCGGCCGCCCTCGGTGCCCGGCAGCATGACCCAGGCCAGGATCTCGCCGGTCACCGACAGCAGCAGCACCGCGATCGGCAGCACCGCCACCTTCCAGTGCGGAGCCAGGTGGAGGACGACCTCCTCCTGCTCCGTGAGCACATCCTCCGGGAACGCCACGCGGTCAGCGTACGTGCAGCACGTCACCCGCTGAGACACGATGTTCGGCGCCGTCCACCGTACGGATCACCAGCTGGCCGTCCCGGTCCACCGTGGTCGCCTCGCCGGTCAGCTCGCCGCCGCTGGGCAGCAGCACCCGGACCTGGCGGCCGATCGTGGCGCAGCCCCGCCGGTACTCGCCGGTCAGCCCGCACATCTCGGCGTCGCCGCCGGCGTCCCGCCAGCCCTCGTACCACCGGGCGAAACTGCGCAGCAGGGCACGCAGCAGCGGGTCCCGGTCGAAGGTCTCGGCGCCGGCCACCCGCAGCGACGTGGCCGGCACGCCGTTCGTGGGCGGCAGCTCGTCCTCGCGGGTGCTGACGTTGAGACCGATTCCGATCACGATGGCGTCGCCCGCGACCTCGGCCAGGATTCCGGCGCACTTACGGTCGCCGACGAGCAGGTCGTTCGGCCACTTCAGCGCGGCCTCGACGCCGGCCACCCGGGTCACCGCCTCGCGCAGGGCCACCCCGGCAAGCAACGGCAGCCATCCGTACGCGCTGGGCGGCGCCGCCGGCCAGTCCCGCTCGGCGACCGGCGCCGACGGTCGCAACAGGACACTCAGGGTGAGGCCGGCCCGGGGCGGTGAGCTCCACTGCCGGTCCCGGCGGCCCCGGCCGGCCGACTGGCTCTCGGCGATCACGACCAGACCCTCGGGCTCGTCGCGGCGGGCCGCCTCGGCGGCGTCGGCGTTCGTCGAACCGGTCTCGGCACGCACATCGATCCGAGACCAGAAGCCGCCCGGCACCACCACGGCGCGGGTCAGCGCCCGTGCGGACAGCGGTGGCCGGTCAAGATCGGCATACGACGAAGAACTCATCCCGAAAGCCTATGCCGGATCTCCGAGGCCGCTTCCGGCGCGCCGGGGCCCTCTTCCGCACGCCGGATCAGGGCCAGGCTTCTGCGCGCCGGATCAGGGCCTGCCGGATCAGGGCCTGCCGGGTCAGCCGTATGGGCCTGCCGCGTGCCGGCTCACGTAGCCGGATGCCTGGGCGGTCGGGCGGGGACGAGGGCGCGGGCGCTCGCGGCGGCCGCGGCCCTCCTGCTGGAGGTCACGGTCACGCCAGGAGCGGCGCTCGTCGTAATCCCGGAAGGAGCGCAGCTCGTCGGGACGCTTCTCGTCCCGGTCGCGCCACGAGCGAGGCAGCCGTACGCGCAGGTCCTCGGACTCCGGCGGCCACATCCTCGGCACGGCCCTCGGCACGAAGGCGGCGGTCGGTTCGGCGGCCTCCACCGGAGTCAGATCGAAACCGGTCGCCGGCTCGTACGCCGGTACCTGCGGCAGGCGTTCCACCGGGACCGGCCAGCCGTAACCGCGGGCCGACGGCTCCGGGTCGGCGTAGAGCTCGTCCGGCACCGGGGTCCAGTACTCGCCGGACGGCGGGCTGTCGTCCAGGTCCTGGTAGTCGGGCCGGACCCAGCCCTCGACCCGGTCGCCGTACCCCAGATCGGTTCGGTCGACCTCGGCTCGGGGCCCGGGTACCAGGCTTTCGGCGTACCCAAGGGGGTCGAAGATCTGGGGTTGCTCCATGAAGACTTGAGGCTGCTCCACAAAAACCGGGGGCTGCTCCACAAAGACTTGGGGCTGCTCAACAAAGACCGGGGGCTGCTCCACGAAGACCTGGGGCTGCTCCACGAAGATCGGGCCCGGCTTGGTGGGCGGCGGAGCCTGTTCCAGGAGCATCGGAGCGGCGGGGAGAGCCAGGAGTACCGGTTCGGGTTCGATCGGCGGGGCCTCAGGCAGCGCGATCGCCGGACGGTTCTGCGCCTTCGCGCGACGGCCTCGGGGATCGGGGCCGTTCCGGTTCGCGCGACGGGCACCGCCACCGAAGATCACCGACCAGAAACTGATCAATGTGGCGAGGCCGCCTGCGATGAGCGCTAGTCCTGCCGCTGTCATCCAGTTCGTCACGGGGAGAGTAACGAATGGGGAGCGAATGGGGCATTGGGTACCAAACTCTCCCGTAACGACGGCCTCTCGCCTGAACGTCCGCTTGGTTACGATCAACCCCGAGTGCATCGTCGCATCGGAGCGGGAGACCACCGTGACAACGCAGCCCGACATACACACCACCGCCGGAAAGCTCGCCGACCACGCTCGCCGCACAGACGAGGCAGTGCACGCGGGATCCGAGCGGGCGATCGAGAAGCAGCACGCCCGCGGCAAGAAGACCGCCCGCGAGCGCATCGAGTTGTTGCTCGACAAGGACTCGTTCGTCGAGCTCGACGAACTGGCCCGGCACCGCTCCACCGCCTTCGGCCTGGAGAAGAACCGGCCGTACGGCGACGGCGTGGTCACCGGCCACGGCACGATCGACGGCCGGCAGGTCTGCGTCTTCTCCCAGGACTTCACGATCTTCGGCGGGTCGCTCGGCGAGGTCTTCGGCGAGAAGATCGTCAAAGTGCTCGACCTGGCCATGAAGATCGGCTGCCCGATCATCGGCATCAACGACTCCGGCGGCGCGCGGATCCAGGAGGGCGTCGTCGCGCTCGGGCTCTACGCCGACATCTTCTTCCGCAACGTCCGGGCCAGCGGCGTCATCCCGCAGATCTCGCTGATCATGGGCCCGTGCGCTGGTGGCGCGGTCTACTCCCCCGCGATCACCGACTTCACCGTGATGGTCGACAAGACCTCGCACATGTTCATCACCGGACCGGACGTCATCAAGACGGTCACCGGTGAGGAAGTGGGCATGGAGGAGCTCGGCGGCGCGCGTACCCACAACACGCGCAGCGGCAACGCGCACTACCTCGCCAGCGACGAGGAGGACGCGATCGACTACGTGCGGGCGCTGCTGTCGTACCTGCCGTCAAACAACCTGGACGAGCCGGTGCTCTTCTCCTCCGAGGTTGATCTTGAGGTTCTCGAGGCCGATCGCGCTCTCGACACCCTCATCCCGGACTCGCCGAACCAGCCGTACGACATCAAGAAGGTCGTCGAAACCGTTGTCGACGAGTTCCTTGAGGTCCAGCCGCTGTACGCGCAGAACATCGTGGTCGGGTTCGGCCGGGTCGAAGGGCGTCCGGTTGGGGTCGTCGCCAACCAGCCGATCAGCCTGGCCGGCACGCTCGACATCGCCGCCTCCGAGAAAGCGGCCCGGTTCGTGCGTACCTGCGACGCGTTCAACATCCCGGTCCTGACGTTCGTCGACGTGCCCGGCTTCCTGCCCGGCACCGGACAGGAGTGGGACGGGATCATCCGGCGCGGGGCCAAGCTCATTTACGCGTACGCGGAGGCCACGGTTCCGAAGGTCACCGTGATCACGCGGAAGGCGTACGGCGGTGCGTACGACGTGATGGGCTCCAAGCACCTCGGCGCCGACGTCAACTTCGCCTGGCCGACCGCGCAGATCGCGGTGATGGGCGCACAGGGCGCGGTCAACATCCTGTACCGCGGCGACCTCGCCTCGGCGTCGGATCCGGTCGCGCGGCGGTCAGAGCTGATTCAGGAGTACGAGGACACACTGGCGAACCCGTACATCGCGGCCGAGCGGGGTTACGTCGACGCGGTCATCCAGCCGTCACAGACCCGGGCTCAGGTGACCCGGGCGCTGCGGATGCTGCGGACCAAGCGGGAGACCTTGCCGCCGAAGAAGCACGGCAACATCCCGCTCTAGGGTTTGCCCGGGCGTCCTACACGGTCGCGGTGTCCGGGAGCCACTGGCCGGCCAGGAGGAAGGCGCCGACCGCGAGAGCGATCAGGTTGACCGCCAGAAACACGCCCACCCAGAACACGGCGGGCAGGTGGGTCAGCCGGCTCAGCTGGTCGGCGTCCGAATCACGCATCCGGCCGCGGCTTCGCAGCTTCTGCAGCTCGAAGACCGGACGAACACCGCCGAAGAGCAAGAACCAGACTCCTGCGTACGCGAAAGCGGCCTGCACCTGCGGGGACGCGTACCAGGAGACGGCGAAGACGATCGCGCCGGTGATGACCAGCGAGACCACTCCGAACAGGTTCCTGATGTTGATCAGCATGAGGAGCAGCAGGACCACGGCCAGCCAGAGCAGCAGCGTGATCCGATTACCGCCGAGCAGCCAGGCGCCGAGAACACCGACAAGCGACGGCGCGATGTAACCGCCGAGCAGGGTCAGGATCATGCCAGGCCCGGTCGGACGGCCGGCCGAGAGAGTCAGGCCGGACGTGTCGAACTCGAGACGGATGCCGCGCAGCTTGCGGCCGGTCAGCAGGGCGATCAGCGCATGACCGCCCTCGTGAGCGATCGTCACCGCGTTGCGGGCGATCCGCCACACCGGACGGAACGCGACCGCGAGGAATCCGGCCACCGCGGTGAGCAGAACCAGGAGGCCGGGCGGATCGGGCTGGGCGCCGAGAAGTTGGTCCCAGAGGTCAGTCACACCGTCGATCGACACGCCGGGGACTGTATCCGATCAGGCTATGCCCGGCGTCGCACGACCGCTTCGACCGGCTCCGGCCGCTGCCTGCGCAACGAGCGGACAGCGACGAAACCGCCGCCCACGACGGCCAGCACGAGTACGGCGAGCAGCGCCGTGAGAAGACCGGTGGCAGCGACGACGAGTGCGATGTCGGCGACCGCGACCAGCATCCAGAGAGCGATCGTCGGCTTACCGCCGTGACGTCGGCAGTTCATGGTGTACCTCCATCCGTGATGCTGGATCTACTACCCAGCAACCTGGATCTCACGCCTTACCGGGTTTTGAAGCCCTGGAAGATCGCGTCGAGGTCCGCCTTGGCCGCGTCCCAGTCCTCCGGAGAGGTGTAGAAGCCCACCGTCCACGCGGTGTCGTCGATCTCGAAGACCCGCTTCACCACGTGCTGCGCGTTGTTGCCGCTGTTTGTGGTGTAGGTGAACTCCCAGTCCGCGGCGTCGTCCTGGTAGTCGACCTCTTTGACGCCGAGGTTGTTGTAGTTCCGGTAGTGGCTGGTGCTCTGCTGCTGCAGGTACTCCACCGGGTCGTCGATCTCCTGGTTCACCTTGTTGATGATGACCAGGCGATTGTTGAAGTTGACCCGGGTCTCGCTGCCGCCGCCGGAGACCGACGCGCTCTTCGGCAGCGACAGGCTGAACCCGGAACCGTTGTAGGAGCGCCAACCCGCCGGTACGCCGGCCGCCGCGGTGCTCGCGGCCGTGCTCGGCGCCGCGCTGGGCGAGCTGTTGGCCGCCGGCTTGGAGGCCTCGCCCTGGCTTGCCGGGCTCTCCGCTGCCGACGGGTTGCCGGCCGCCACAGCGCCACTGCTCGGGTTCGCGCCGGTCGCGCCTTCCGCGTCGTCGCCGAACGCCTGCACCACGATGATGCCGATCAGCAGGAGGAACGTGAGCACGATGCCGAGACCGATCGCCGCCTGGCGGTGGGTCAGCGTCGTGCCGAGCACGGTGATGCCGCGGCGCTCAGGCGGGCGCATCGGCATGGGCGTCCACGCCGGACGGCTCGGCCGGTTGAACCCGCCACCCGCACCCGCGCCTCGACCGACGACCGAGGTGCGGTCGTTGTCCGGAGCTGCCGGGGTAGCCGGAGCACGCCGCGGACCGGGCGGCGAGAGCGGAGCGACGATCGAGGTCCGGTCAGCATCCGGCCCACGCCCGACAACGGAGGTCTTGTCGGCGTCCACCGGTTTGCGGGCGACCGGGGTCATGATCGCGGCCGGGGCCACGATCGTGCGGTCGTCGGAGAGGTCGGCGGCCGGCTCGATCTTGGCTGGCTCGATCTTGGCTGGCTCGACCTGGACCGGCTCGACCTTGGTCGGCTCGTTCTTCGATGGCTCCTCCTTGGCGGCCGGGGCCGCTTCGGAAGTTTCCGTCGGTTCCGGGGCGTTTTCGGACGGCTGCTCGGTGGCAGTTTCCTGCGCCTCGTCGGCGTTGTCAGCCGTCTCGGCCTGGTCCGCCTGGGCTGCTTGCTGGTCCGTGGCCGGCTCAGCCTGGACCGAGTCCGCCCGGGCCGAGTCATCCTGGCCCGACTGGGCGGAACCGTTTGCGGTGGTCGGTTCGTCCTCCTGGACGGTTCCGGTGGCTGCTTCCTGGGACGTCTCGTCCTGGGATGTCTCGTCCGAGGACGAGGGCTCCGCGGAGATCGGCTCTTGGTCGGCCTGCTCCGAGGAGCCGGTCGCCGGGGTCTGAGAGGTCTCCTCTTGGGAGGTTTCCTTCTCGGGCTTGGCCACGGTCTCCGGGGAACTCGAAGCCTGGGAACTCGAAGCCTGGGAACTCGACGCCGGGGAACTCGACGCCTGGGAGCCGCGCTCCTGGGACGGAACCGGTGGTGCGCCGGTCGGCATCATCGTGGTCGCCTGGGCGGACTCGGACGCTGCCACGATCGGGTATGCCCCGGTCGCCGCTGCCAGCGACTTCTCGTGTTCCGGTGCTGCCTTCTTCCGGCGGTTCGCGGCGACGTCGGCCGCGGTGAACCCGACGCGGGCCGGGCTCACCGGGGCGCTGGACGGCGTACCCGTGGAGAACCTCGGACGGCCGGGCGGCGCGGGCGGATAAGGCGTACTCGGGATGTCTTGAACCGCGGGAGAGTCGATGCGCGTGGCATCGAGGGGTTTCGGGCCGCGGCCGGGAGGCTGCGGACCGCGCGGCGGCGCGTCCGACGGCGCGGGACCACCGACCGGCGCCTTGCCCGGCGCGAAGATCGGCGGGCGACCGTCAGCGGGACGACCCTGCTGCGGGTTGCCGCCCTGCTGGTTCCCGAACTGCGGGTTTCCGGCCTGGGGGTTTCCGGCCTGCGGGCGGCCCGGCTGCTGCGGGTTGGCGGCGGCGGGGCGCTGAGGCGGGTTGGCGGGCGGGCGGCCCTGCGGCGTGTTCGTGACCGGCGGGCGCGGCGTCGGCACCACCGGCGCCGAACCGGTCGCGGTCACCCAGCCGGAACCGGGCAGAACGGGCGGACCACCCGGACCGCTCGGCAGCGACGGACGCTCCCGGCCGACACCCGGGCGGCGCATGGTCGGGCTCATCGGGAAGGCGATCTTCGATCGCCGGCCGGCGGCTCGCGCCAGCAGGCGCTCGGCCTCCTCCGCATCGATGCGGTGAGCGGGATCCTTGCGCAGCAACCCGTTGAGTACGGACTTGAGCGGTCCCGCGTTCCGTGAAGGGGGAACGTTTTCGGTCGCCAGTGCGGCGAGCGTGGCGATGGCGGACGGCCGCGCGAACGGCGACTGACCCTCCACCGCGGCGAACAGCGTGGCGCCGAGCGACCAGAGGTCGGCTGCCGGGCCTGCTGTGCCGTCCCGGGCACGCTCCGGCGCGATGTACGCCGGAGAGCCCAGGACGAGGCCGGTGCGTGTCACGTTCGGGTCGCCGGGCACGGTGGCGAGACCGAAATCGGTCAGCACCACACGGCCGTCGGCGCCCATCAGCACGTTGCCGGGTTTGACGTCGCGGTGCACGACGCCGGCCCGGTGCGCGGCGCGCAACGCGTTCAGCACACCGAGACCGATCTCGGCGGCACGAACCGGGTTGAAGGGACCGTCGGCGGCGAGGGTGTCCTGCAGCGAACGGGAAGCGACGTACTCCATGACGATCCATGGGTCGGCGTCCGTCCGCAGCACGTCGAAGACACGCACGACGTTGACGTTGTTGAGCCTGGCAATGGCGCGTGCCTCACGCAGTGAGCGCTCGCGCATCTCCTGCCGCTCGGCCGGGGTCAGACCCGGAGGCGGAACGAGCTCCTTGATGGCGACGTCCCGGTGAAGGACGACGTCAGTGGCCCGCCAGACACGCCCCATCCCGCCCTGACCGAGCGGCGCAACGAGCCGGTACCGATCAGCGACAACGAGTGGGGGAGAAGAAGACATCACGCAGAAAATACCTGGTTCTGTCGAGCGGCCGCGAATTGATCAGCCGAGTGTGGGACACGTGTCACCGGATCTCCGGTCACCCGTCGTACGCTCGGTTGATGAATGCGGAACCGCTGGTCAGCGTCGTACGAGGAAGCCTAGACGATCATGAGCTGGCCGCGCTGGCCGCCATCCTGACATCTCGATCCACTTCGGTCAATTCCGAAACTCCGTCGCAAGACACCTCCGAATGGACGCGATCAGCCCGCCCAGCAGGCGCTGCGCGCGGATGGCGAGCCTCCGGCCTGCCCCGATAACGGCTGTCCACAGGGGGCAGTCATACGCGGTGTGAGCGGATAATCTCGGAGGGAAATCACACCACACGTTCCGGGAGGCCGGGGTGACCGTCCCACTGGGCGACCAGGGTCACATCGAGGCGGACATCCGCGCCATGGAAAAGATCGCGGCCCGGCTGGCGGATTCAGTCGAACGCGATTACACCCCTCGCGCGATCACGGTCAGCGACACACTGCTCACGCAGCTGACCGGCGACGCGACCTTCACCGAGCTTGACCTCTTTGTGCACGCTCACGCGCAGGCACAGGAGGTCACGCTGCGCAACGTCTGCGACTACGCGGACGGGACGTGGGGTCTTGCAGCGGCGGCCCGTGCGGCCGGCGCGCTATACGCGGAAAGCGACGCGAACGCGCAAGCCGTTCTTGGAGGACAGGCCGCTCCCGGCCGGCCTGCCGCACCCGGATGATCGCGGCGACGGGTGGCGGCGGCGGCACGAATTGGGCGGCGCTGCGCGTCGATCAGATGTGGGCCATGCTCGCCTCCCACGACGAGGCCACCCATGCCCGTCTGGCCGGTGGCTGGCGCCGATCGTCCGAGCTCGTGCAGGAACACATCGGACAGGTTCGGCGATACCGGGAGAGTCTGGCCGACGCCTGGCCTCCGTCCCGCAGTCCGGCCGCAGCGGCATATTTCACCCGGTTGGACGCACTGATCACCAACCTGGAGGAGACGTACGAGGCCGCGGTCGCCAATCAGCGCGCCTTCGGCGGGGCGTCCGGCGCCCTGCGATCGGCCCGGCGGGAGATGGCCGCGATCGCCCGGGAGCACGCGGCCAACGATTTGCTGCTCGCGGGATTCGCCGAGGAGAAGCGGCTGCACCAGCTGGTCGGCGGCAAGTCCCGCGGCGCCGCGCCGCAGAGGCCGGTGTCGGTGGGCCGGCAGGCGGTGCTGGAGGCCAGGGCGCGGGCGGTGATGCAGTCGCTGAGCGCCGAACTGGCCCAGGCGCAGACGGCGCTGGTGGTCCCCTCCCCCTACAAGCCTGCGGCCGCCTCGCCGCTCCCGGTCAGGCCGCCCGGGTTGCTGGACGCCGGGCGCCAGCAGGCCGGGGTTCGACCGAGTGCGGGCCAGGGCGAGGGAGCGGGTTCCGGAGGGCCCTCAGGGGCGGCCTCGGGCACGGATGCCGGCTCGGGTACGCGTGCTGGCACTCGCCCTGGTGCTGGCCCTGGTGCTGGCCCTGGTGATCGTGCTGGCGGCGTGGGTGCTGGTCCTGGCTTGCGGCCGGATCGGACGGCGGGCGGTCCGGTTATTGGTCCTGTCCCGGCGGGGCGTTCTCCCGGAAGCCGGCGAAACGGTGTTATCGAGCCGAACAGGGCGGCTGGCAAAACACCGCGACCTTCAGAAGACCTGCGACAGCCGCGCCCGGTCGGCGGCGTGATCGGTGGGTCCGCTGCCACCGGCCAGCACGCGGATCAGCGGCCACTTACCAGGGTCAACCCGGTCGGTGGGCTGATCGGGCAGCCGCAAGCCAGACCACCTCAGCAAGCAAGACCCACGAGAAGGAAGCCCACCGAAGAGCCCTGGGAAACGAAACAGGGCGTGGACCCCGTCATTTCGCCCGCCCCGGAGCAACCGATAGACCCCGGCCCCGCGATCGGCCACACCCCTCGGCGGACGTGATCCGGTCGTGGGAGGTGAGCCGTAGCTCAGGCTCGTGACATGTCTGAGCTACGGCTCGCCACCCGCGGGTGCGGGTCAGGCCTCGGGTGAGGCTGTCCCGGTCGGGCGGCTGCGTAGTTCGTGCACGTAATCGTCGGGCGCGCCGGCTTTCTCCGCCGCGTTGGCGATCTCGGAGAGGTACCACGCGGTGGGCATGCCGCCCTCGTACCCGGCGTAGACGTAAATCCACGCGGGTATGTCTCCGTCAAGGGTCGATACACGGACGGTGAGCTTCTGGTAGGCGCCAGCAGTCACCCCCTCGACCTCGTCGAGCTGGGAGGCGTCCCATGGGTGGACGTCGTAGAGCGAGACGAACACCCGGTCGCCCGGCGACTCGGCGACCGTGGTTACCGCCCCCTCCCAGCCCATTTGTCCCTCACCGGCAAAGGTGAGGCGCCAGCCTTCGATCCACCCCACGCCAACCATCGGCGAGTGCGGACAGTAGGCCCGCATGCGGGCAGGGTCCAGGTTCGAGCCATACGCGGCGTAGTGACGCACGGCGACGACGATAGCCGCAGTGAGGGGTGGTGAGAATATGGAACGTGCGTGTCGGCACGTCTTGTCGGATTTAAATGGGTTTGTGGAGGTCGTTAGCGTGAGTCGGATCGTGATCATCGGTGGGGGACCGGGGGGATACGAGGCCGCCCTGGTCGCCGCGCAGCTCGGCGCGGACATCACCCTCGTCGAGGCGGACGGTCCGGGTGGCGCTTGCGTGCTGACCGACTGTGTCCCCTCGAAGACATTCATCGCCAGCTCGGAGGTGATGACCGGTTACCGGCACAACGAGCGGTTCGGCATCTCCTCGACCGGCCTGGACGGCGTGAGCGTCGACGCGGCCGCGGTGAACCAGCGGGTCAAGTCGCTGGCGCTGGCCCAGTCGGGCGACATCCAGACCAAGCTGATCAAGGCAGGTGTGGACGTGGTCCGCGGCCGGGCCCGGCTCGGCGAGGACCGGCTCGGTCACACCCACCAGGTGCTGATCACCCCGGAGAACGGCGAGACGTACGCGGTGGAGGCCGGCACCGTCCTGCTCGCCACCGGCGCCACCCCGCGGGTGCTCTCCTCGATGCGCCCGGACGGCGAGCGCATCCTCGACTGGCGTCAGGTGTACGACCTGACCGAGCTGCCCAGCCACCTCGTGGTGATCGGTTCCGGTGTGACCGGCGCCGAGTTCGCCAGCGCGTACCTCGCGATGGGCGTACAGGTGACGCTCGTCTCCAGCCGTGAGCGGGTGATGCCGCACGAGGACGCGGACGCCGCGATGGCGATAGAGCGGGTGTTCCGTGAGCGGGGCATGACGATCCTCAGCCAGGCCCGTGGCCAGTCGGTGGTGAACACCGGCGACGGCGTCCAGGTCACCCTCGGCGACGGCAAGGTGATCGAGGCCTCGCACGCGCTGATCGCGGTCGGCGCCATCCCGAACACGGCCGATCTGGGCCTCGAGGAGTACGGCGTAGGGGTCGGCGACGGCGGTTACGTGACCGTCGACCGGGTGTCCCGGACCAACGTGCCGGGCATCTACGCGGCCGGTGACTGCACCGGTGTGCTGCCGCTGGCCAGTGTCGCCGCGATGCAGGGCCGGATCGCGATCTGGCACGCCATGGGTGAGGCGGTGGCGCCGCTGCGGCTGCGTACCGTCTCGGCGAACGTCTTCACCGACCCGGAACTCGCCACTGTCGGTGTCTCGCAGAACGAGGTGGACTCCGGGCGTACGCCTGCCCGCCAGGTGATGCTGCCGCTCACTGGTAACGCCCGGGCCAAGATGGCCGGCCTGCAGGACGGTTTCGTGAAGCTGTTCTGCCGCCTGGCGACCGGGCAGATCATCGGCGGTGTCGTGGTGGCGCCGAAGGCCAGCGAGCTGATCCTGCCGATCACCATGGCGATCGAGAACAACCTGACTGTCGATCAGCTGGCGCACACCATCACGATCTACCCGTCGCTCTCCGGCTCGATCGCGGAAGCGGCGCGGCAGCTGATGCAGCACGAGATCCAGTAGAACCACTGGAGGGCTCTTCGGCGGCCGGTCCGCCGCCGAAGAGCGCGAGAATCCAGCCGGCCGTGCCGAAGATCACAGCGGCCGCGGCGGCGACCGCGAACAGCCGCCAGGCCGACTGGGTGATGGCGGTGCCGCCGAGGTGGCCGACCAGCCCGCCGTAACTGGCCCAGCACAGTGAGGCCAGTCCGTCGTACGCGACGAAGAGCTTGACCGGGTAACCGGAGCGGCCCGCGTGGTAACCCGACGCCATCCGCCCGCCCGGGACGAACCGGCAGAGCAGCATCACCAGCGGGCCGGGCCGGCGCAGGCCGCGGGTGAACCGCTCGGCCGCCCGCCGGGTCCGGCCGGGCTCGCCGGCGTCCTCGCCACGCGGGGCGAAACGTTCGCGCAATGCGCTCAATCGGGCACCGGTCGACCGGCCCAGGACGAACGCGACGGCGTCACCGGCGAACATGCCGATCGCGCCGACGGCGATCACCGCGGCGAGATCGAGATTGCCGTAGACGGTGAGGGCCCCAGAAGTGATCATGATGGCCTGGATGGGTACGACCGGCACCAGAGCGTCCACCGCCAGGAAGCCGAACAGGGCCAGGTAGGCCCATGCCGGCGTTGCCAGCATGGTCAGCAGTTCGGTCATCGGCGTGTCACCTCGCGGCTTCGGGGCTCACGGCATTGTGCGTGGCCGTAGCTGAGAGTGCGCTGTGCTGGTGTAAGAACTCTTTATTCAGAATGCTCTCCGTCCAGACGCTCTCCGTCGTGACGCCGGACACGGTACGTCCGAAGTTCATCCCTGCGCGCCCGGTTTTCGATGGCACCGGGGTCCGCGGCGTACGGTTGGACTGCCCGTGCCGCCGGGTCTCGGAGTGCCCCGGCAGTGCGGCGCGGGCCGCCGGTAGGTCCCGTATCGGCGGCCCGCCCACGGTGACGTGCGATGACACAGCCGAAATCCCTGCGCAACGAACCGTCCGTATGTTCGCGCCATGGCGGATCTTTTCGAGGAATACCGCCTCGGCCCCGGCTGGGACGAGATGTTCGCCGAGCTGGGCGTGCCCCGTGAGAGCTACGAGGCGCTGCACGCAACGTTGCAGCCGCTGTCGAGCGCCGAACTGGGCGTGCGGGCCGAGGTGCTGGCCCGGGCGTTTCTCGACCAGGGCATCACGTTCGCCCTCAAGGGCGTGGAACGACCGTTCCCACTGGACATCGTCCCCCGGATCATCGCGGCTCAGGAGTGGCGCTCGGTCGAGGTCGGCGTCGCACAGCGGATCCGGGCGCTCGAAGCGTTCCTGGCCGATGTGTACGGCGCGGGCCAGGTTCTGGCTGACGGCGTGGTGCCGCGACGGATCATCGCGACCAGCGCGCACTTCCTGCGCGCGGCGGCCGGGATCAACCCACCCAATGGCGTACGCGTACACGTCGCGGGCGTCGACCTGATCCGCGACGAGCAGGGCACGTTCCGGGTTCTCGAGGACAACGTACGGATCCCGTCCGGGGTCAGTTACGTCATGGAGAACCGGCGGGCCATGGCCCAGGTGCTGCCCGAGGTCTTCGCGGCATCCCGGATCCTGCCGGTCGAGTCGTACCCGGCCATGCTGCTGCGGGCACTGCGCGCGGCGGCGCCGACCGGGGTGAACGATCCGACGGTCGTGGTGCTCAGCCCGGGTGTCTTCAACTCGGCGTACTTCGAGCACACGCTGATCGCCCGGGAAATGGGCGTCGAACTGGTCGAGGGCCGTGACCTGATCTGCGTCGGCAACGGGGTCGCGATGCGGACCACGGCCGGCGAGCAGCGGGTCGACGTGATCTACCGCCGGATCGACGATGACTTCCTCGACCCGGTGCATTTCCGGGCCGACTCGATGATCGGCGTCGCGGGCCTGCTCAACGCGGCCCGGGCCGGCCGCGTCACGATCGCCAACGCGGTCGGCAACGGTGTGGCCGACGACAAGCTGCTCTACACGTACGTGCCGGATCTGATCCGGTACTACCTGAACGAAGAGCCGCTGCTGCCGAACGTCGACACGTACCGGCTGGACGAGCCCGGCGTACTGGAGCACGTGCTGGACCATCTGAACGAGCTGGTGCTCAAGCCGGTCGACGGGGCCGGCGGCGCCGGCATCGTGATCGGCTCGGCCGCGATGAACCACGAGCTGGACGCGGTACGCGAGAAGATCGTCGCCAACCCGCGCGGCTGGATCGCCCAGCGCGAGGTGAAGCTCTCGATGGTCCCGACCCTGATCGGTGACCGACTGCGTGGCCGGCACGTCGACCTGCGGCCGTTCGCGGTCAACGACGGCGAGAAGATCTGGGTCCTGCCCGGTGGACTGACCCGGGTGGCGCTGCCGGAAGGCGAGCTGGTCGTCAACTCCAGTCAGGGCGGTGGTTCCAAGGACACCTGGGTCCTGGCATCGCCGGACGACACCATCCCGTTCGAGGTGCCGCACCTGCCCGCCGACCCGGCGCCGCTCAAGGCGGCCGGGCGTCCCGAACCCGGGCCGGCCGGCGCCGCCGATGCGGCCGAGCAGCAACAGCAGCAACAGTGAGGCGGGTGCGGACATGCTGAGCCGGATCGCGGAGTCCCTCTACTGGATTGGCCGGTACGTCGAGCGGGCCGAGGACACCGCCCGCATCCTGGACGTGCACCTGCAGCGGATCCTGGCCGACCCGTGGACCAACGAGGAGACCGCCGTCCGGTCGCTGTTCGGGGTCATGGGCCTGCCGGTGGAAGCGGGTCAGGTCACGTCCGCGCAGGTGGTGGACCTGCTCGGGCTCGATGCCCGGAACCCCAGCTCGGTGGTGGGCGCCCTGGCCGCGGCCCGGGAGAACGCCCGTGGCTGCCGGGAGATCGTCTCCTCGGAGATGTGGGAGTGCCTGAACGCCACGTACCACGGTCTGCCGGGCGCCCGCCGCACGGTGGAGCAGCAGGGTGTGCACGCGTTCTTCCGGTGGGTGCGGGACCGCTGCGCCGTGATGGCCGGGCTGACCGACGCCACCATGAGCCGTGACGAGGGCTGGGTCTTCCTGGTCCTGGGACGCAACATCGAGCGCGTCGACATGACCGCCCGGCTGCTGCGGACCCACGAGCGGGCCGGCGGCAGCATCCCGTCCTGGCTGACGCTGCTGCGGTCCAGCGGGGCGTGGGAGACCTTCTTGCGTACGTATCGAGGCTCGCTCGACGATCGGCACGCGGCCGAGTTCCTGCTGCTCGACCGGCTTTTCCCGCGGTCGGTCTTCGCGGCGCTCTCAGCGGCCGAGGGCTGCCTGGCCGACCTCGAGCCGGACCCGGGCCGGGCCGGTGTGGCGACCGACGCGCAGCGCATCGTCGGCCGGGCTCGCACCGGCCTGGAGTTCCGTGGCGCCGACGAGCTGATCAACGACCTGGGTCCGGTGCTGGCCAGCCTGGAACACACCTGTTCGCAGGTCAACGACGCGGTGTCGCGCCGCTATTTCCGCCAGACGTCGGCGGTCACTTGGAGCAGCGGAGCGGTGGCATGAGCGTGGACAGCTGGCGGCTCAAGGTCCAGCACAAGAGCGGCTTCGAGTACGCGGGACCGGTGTCGTCGTCGTACAACGAGGCCCGGATGTGGCCCCGCAACGAGGCGCGGCAGGCGGTGCTGGACGCCAAGGTCGAGGTCTGGCCGCCGGCGCGCACCTACAAGTACGAGGACTACTGGGGCACCGTCGTCACGGCGTTCGACGTGCACGCGCCGCACGAGCAACTGACCGTGACGGCGTCCTCCACGGTCGAGACCCTGCCGCCCGGCGACCTGGTACCGCCCGGCGAGGGCGCGAGCTGGACCGACCTGGAACAGCACGTCGACCGCTGGTACGAGATGCGGCTGCCGACCCGGCGTACCGGTGTCGACGACGAGCTGCGGTCGATCGTGGCGGACCTACGGGGTACCCACGGCACACCGCAGGAGGCGGCCATGGCGGTCTGTGAGTTCGTGCGGGCCGAGGTGGCGTACGTGCCCGGGTCGACCGGGGTGCAGAGCGACGCCCTGCACGCCTGGGCCCAGCGCAAGGGTGTCTGTCAGGACATCAGCCACCTCGCGGTGGGGATGCTGCGGGAGATGGGCCTGCCGGCCCGGTACGTCTCCGGTTACCTGCACCCGAAACCCGGCGCGACCATCGGCGAGAGCGTCGTCGGGCAGAGCCACGCCTGGGTCGAGTGGTGGGCCGGGCGCTGGACCTCGTTCGACCCGACCAACGGGATCCCGATCGGCGAACGGCACGTCAGCGTCGGCCGAGGCCGGGAGTACGCCGACGTGCCGCCCCTGAAAGGGATCTACTCCGGTCCGAAGAGCACCGGGCAAGGAGTCGAGGTGACGATCACCCGGCTGCGTTGATCTCGCAGATCAGCGTGCCCGCGGTGATCGTGGCGCCGACCTCCAGCGCGAGGCCCGCCACGGTGCCGGCGCGGTGTGCGGTGAGCGGCTGCTCCATTTTCATCGCCTCGATCACCACGATCGTGTCGCCCTCGGCCACCTGGTCACCGTCCTGCACGGCGACCTTGACGATGGTGCCCTGCATCGGAGCGGTGAGACCGCCGCTGGTGACGGCGGACGTCGCGCCCTGAGCGCCCCGCGGACGAGCAGAGCTTCGTTTCGGGGTGCTCCCACCCGTACCGAAGAAGGTTTTGGGAAGACGCACCTCGATGCGCTTTCCACCCACCTCGACCACGACGGTCTCGCGTTCCGCGGCCTCGGCAGAGGCCGCGGCCGGTGCCGCGAAGGCAGGCACCGTGTTGTCCCACTCGGTCTCGATCCAGCGGGTGTGCACCGTGAACGGGTCGCCGGTGAACGCCTCGTCGCGGATCACCGCGCGGTGGAAGGGCAGCACCGTGGCGATGCCCTCGATGATCGTCTCGTCCAGCACCCGGCGGGCACGCTCCAGCGCCTCGGGCCGGGTCGCGCCGGTCACGATGATTTTCGCGAGCATCGAGTCGAAGTTGCCGCCGATCACGCTGCCCGTCTCGACTCCCGAATCAACCCGGACGCCGGGGCCGAACGGCCAGGTCAGCGCGGTGACCGTGCCGGGAGCCGGCAGGAAGCCGCGACCGGCGTCCTCACCGTTGATCCGGAACTCGATCGAGTGGCCGCGCGGAACCGGGTCCTCGGTGATCGCCAGCGGCGCGCCCGAGGCGATCCGGAACTGCTCGCGCACCAGGTCGATGCCGGTGGTCTCCTCGCTGACCGGGTGCTCCACCTGCAGGCGCGTGTTCACCTCCAGGAACGAGATCGTCCCGTCCTGGCCGACCAGGTATTCCACAGTGCCGGCGCCGTAGTAGCCGGCCTCGCGGCAGATCGCTTTCGCGCTCTCGTGGATCTTGGTGCGCTGCTCGTCGGTGAGGAACGGCGCGGGCGCCTCCTCGACCAGTTTCTGATGCCGCCGCTGCAGCGAGCAGTCACGGGTGCCGACCACCACGACGTTGCCGTGGGTGTCCGCGATGACCTGCGCCTCGACGTGCCGGGGACGGTCCAGGTAACGCTCGACGAAGCACTCGCCGCGACCGAACGCGGCCACCGCCTCGCGGGTCGCGCTCTCGAACAGCGCCGGGATCTCCTCGATGGTGCGAGCCACTTTCAGACCACGGCCGCCACCACCGAACGCCGCCTTGATCGCCACCGGGAGGCCGTGCTGCTCGGCGAACGCGACGATCTCCGAGGCGTCGGCCACCGGGTTCGCCGTACCGGGCACCAGGGGTGCACCGGCGCGCTGCGCGATGTGCCGTGCGGTGACCTTGTCACCCAGATCGCGGATCGACTGAGGGCTCGGGCCGATCCAGGTGAGGCCGTTTTCCAGGACGGCTTCCGCGAACTCGGCGTTCTCCGACAGGAAGCCGTAACCCGGGTGCACCGCGTCGGCGCCGCTGCGCACCGCCACGTCCAGCAGTTTGTCGATGCGCAGGTAGGTGTCGGCGGCGGTCTCACCGTCCAGCGCGTAGGCCTCGTCGGCCGCGCGCGCGTGCAGCGCGTCCCGGTCGCTGTCGGCGTAGACGGCGACGCTCGAGAGGCCGGCGTCCTTGCAGGCCCGGATCACCCGGAGGGCGATCTCGCCACGGTTGGCGATCAATATCTTCCGCACGGGAAGAGCCTAACGGTCGTTCCGCTCTTTTGGCCTCGATGCGAATCCGAATTTACTTCCCGGAGATTCAGTTTCGCCACAGGCTGGTGATCGGTACGCCCATCTCGCCGAGAAGCGTGCGCAGCAACGGCAGCGAAAGGCCGATCACGTTGCCCGGGTCGCCCTCGATCCGCTCGACGAACGCGCCACCCCGGCCGTCCAGGGTGAAACCGCCGGCCACCTGGAGCGGTTCGCCGGAGGCCACGTACGCCTCGATCTCCGCGTCGCTGACGTCGGCGAAGTGCACCGTGGTGGTGCCGACCGCCTCCGCCTGAAGGCCGCTGACCAGGCCGGTCAGGTGGTGGCCGGTGTGCAGCACGCCGGACTTGCCGCGCATCGCGGACCAGCGCTTCATCGCTTCCTCGGGGCTCGACGGCTTGCCGAAGATCTCGCTGCCGAACGCCAGCACCGAGTCGCAGCCGAGCACCAGCGCACCCGGGTCGGCCGGGAGGTCGGCGGCCACGGTGCGTGCCTTCATCCGGGCGAGGGCGAGACAGAGCGTGGACGCGTCCTCAGCATCGACAACGCTCTCGTCCACGCCACTCACGATGACCTCGGCGTCGATGCCGGCGCCGGTCAGAAGGGCGCGGCGGGCCGGGCTGGCCGAGGCGAGGATCAGGCGGTACGTGATGTCGGTCTGCACGGAAAGGGAGCCTACAAGGCATCGGTGTGTGCTTGTGGGCGCAAGCGTCAGGTTTACGCCATTTATGGGTCAGCGGGTCAGGCGGTGGCTCAGGGATTCCAGAAGGCCGGCGAATTCGAGGCGTTCACCGCGGTCCAGGCTCGCGTACGCCTGACCGGCCAGGGAGTTGGCCACCGCCTCGGCCCACATCAGGCGGCGGACCAGGGGGCCGGCGTGCGGGTACGGCGGCTGCCAGCCGAACGCCACCGCTCCGGTCTCGCCGTCCGGGCCCGCGATGATCGCTTCGAGCGGGGTGAGCCCGCTGGCCCGGACCGCGATGACGTGCACACCCTGCCGGTGCTCGTGCAGCAGGTGCAGCAGGACGGCCGCGCGGGCACCCGGTGCCGGGTCCGGCACCGGCATGGCCCGCCAGGCCGCGAAGAGGGTCAGGCCCGCGGCGTCGATCGCGTCGACCACCCGGCCGGCCAGCTCCAGCAGCCGGGTCAGCCGGGGGAAGGCGCCGAGCTGCTCGGCACCCCAGGCGCAGAGCTCGTGCAGGTGCCAGGTGGCGACCTCGACCGGGGCGGACGTTTTCGCTGTCGCCTCCCAGCCGTCGGTGACCGCCTCGGGGGCGATGAAGGCGAGCGCGGCGGCCACCGTCTCCGGCCGGACGTCGCCGAGCGCACCGGCCCGGGCCGACACGTGGTAGGCCCAGCCGGAGAGCCCCAGCAGCCGGGCCCGGCGCAACGTCTGCGGTGATTCCGCGAAGGCTCCGACTATGGCGGCGAGTCCCGCCTTGGCGTTGGCGGCGGCCTGTTCGGGGGTCACCTGCCCGATTCTGCACTCCCTGACCGGTTAAAGAAAACGCTCCCTGCCGATCTCAGCCTCAGGATTCCAGGTCGTCCAGCGCCGCTTGGACGTCACCGACCTGCCGCCGGGCCGCCGCTGCCTCGCGCTCAGCGGTACGCCGGGCCAGCTTGCGCCGTGCCACGTCGGCCACCGCCTCGGTGCGCCGCCGTTCCAGCTCGGCCAGTTCGGCGTCCAGATCCTCGACCAGGTGGCCGGCGTCGCGTTCGGCCGCCTCGGCCCGCTCCAGCTGGGCGTCGGCACGGTGCTCGGCCGCCATCGCCGCGGTCAGTTCCCGATCGAGTTCCCGGCGTCGCCGCTCCTGCTCGCGTTTGCGCTGATCGGCGGCGGCACGCTCACGGGCGGAGAGGCGGGCTGGTTCCGTACCCTCGGGCTCCGGATCGAAGGGCGAGATGGGCTCCGAGGTCGCGGCAGGCTCGGACGGCGAGCCGGCAGGCTCGTCGGTGACTAGGCGCAGGCGGGGGCGCGGCACCTCGCCGAAACCGGCGTAGGTCGCGGCCCGGATCAGCCGTCCGGTGCGCACCTGCTCGGCGATCTCCGGCTCGGCGAGGGCGGCGGTGAGCGTCGCCTCCACCTCGGCGAGCGGCAGTTTGGTGGTGGTGGCACCGGCCTTGACGGCCAGTTTGCGGGCCGCCGCGACCAGCGCGGACACGAACTGGCGGCGCTGGTTGGACAACTCACGCAGCTGGTCGCCGTGCAGGTCGCGCTGGGCGCTGCGCAGGGCGGCGGAGAGCTCGACCAGCTCGTCGATGAGGTCGGGGCGGTGCAGGGCGAGCAGGTTGACCACCCAGGCCGCCACTGTCGGTTTCTTCAGCGCGGCGAGACGTTTGGCCGCGTCCCGGTCGCCGGACCTGCGGGCCTCTTCGATCGCGGCGGCCCGGGCCGCGACGAAGCCGTCCGGCGGCTCCTCGTAGAGACGCCGGACCGTGGCATCGGTGCCGGTGACCACGTCAGTCGAGCACGGTTCCGGGCGCCACCCGCTGGAACTTGGTATCGGAGAAGTTCTCCAGGTGGTGGCCGTAAACGGTCGCGCCACGCTCGTTGAGCAGGCCGTCGTGCAACGCGAAGGCCCGGCCCGGCCGCGCCGACCGGATGAACTCCAGCGACTCGGCGATGGTGGCCCAGGGCGCGTTCATCGGCGCGAAAAGGGTCTCCACCTCCACCCCGTCGGGCAGCGTGAACGAGTCGCCCGGGTGGTAGACGTTGGCGGCGCCGTCGTCGATCAGGAAGCCCAGGTTCGCGAAGACAGGCACGTACGGGTGAATGATGGCGTGCTGTCCGCCGTACGCACGGACCCGGAAACCGGCGGCCTCGAACTCCTCGCCGGACGCCACCGCGGTCGTCGAGGCGGCCACGCTGTCGAGCAGAGGCAGCACCGCCTCGTGCGCGAAGATCCGCAGGTCCGGCCGCCGGGACACCGCCGCGGTCACCGCGTCGACGTCCAGGTGGTCGAAGTGCTCGTGGGTGATGAGCACGGCGTCCGCGCCGTCCAATGCGGACTCTTCGGAGAAAACGCCGGGATCCACCACGAGAACTCCCGCGCCCTCGAGTCGCAGACATGAATGCGTGAACTTCGTGACGCGCACGGGACCCCTCCGCTGCTCGGTGAACCTTTTTCAACCTGACATCAGGCCGAAGGTATCTGGCCGTAACCCGGCGCCAGCCACTTCGGCCCTCGCCACGTTGAAAAAAGTTCAATCGTGACCGGTCAACAAGCAGTCTGCCGGAACCGATCGCCGTGTGGCGTACGTCCCAACTCCTCAAGCATGAGCGGATCGGAGTGACGATGCATAAACGGGGTGCCACCAAACTGATCGCCGCGGCGTTGCTCGCGGGGGCGTTGCTCGCCGGGTGCGGAGCGGACAGCAGCGACTCAGGGGTCGCGTCGCAGGCCGAGCCGGCCATGGGCGGAGCGGATCAGGAAGCCCCGGCGGCCGACCGCGCGGGCGGCGGCGAAGCGGACAGCGCCGGCAAGGCGAACGAGGGCTCGAACACCACCGCGGAGTCGCCCGACCTGCGGGTCGACCAGCGTTCGATCATCTACACCGGCTCGATCACGGTACGCGTCGACAACGTCACCACGGCCGCCGCGCAGGTCACCGGCATCGCGTCGGCGTCCGGCGGTTTCGTCGGCGGCGACGAGCGGCACAGCGGCACCGGCGCGGACACCGCGAACCTGACCCTGCGGATCCCGGCCGCGAAGTTCAGCTCGGTGGTCGACCAGCTCGCCAAGCTGGGCACCGAGGAGACCCGCGGGATCAACACCGAGGACGTCACCGAGCAGGTCGTCGACCTGGACGCCCGGATCTCGGTGCAGACGGCCCGGGTGGAGAGCGGCAAGAAACTGCTCGGCCAGGCCAAGTCCCTCGACGATCTGGTGATGCTGGAACGCGAGGTGGCGACCCGGGAAGCCGACCTGGCCTCACTGGAGGCGAAGAAGCGCCGGCTCGCCGACCTGACGTCGCTCTCCACGATCACCGTGGTGCTGCTCGACCCGGACGCCACCAGCGCCGAGCCGGACGACGAGACGCCGGGCTTCCTGGCCGGCCTCGCCGGCGGCTGGGACGCGCTGAAGGCGTCTCTGGCCGTCCTGGCGACAGTGCTCGGCGCGTTGCTGCCGTGGCTCATCGCGCTCGGCATCCCCGCAGCGGTGGTCGTTTACCTGGTCCGGCGGTACCGCCGCCGCGAGGCACCGCCGGCCGCAACCCCCTGACCCCCTGACCCCCTGACCTCAGAAGGCTCAGAAGGCTCCGGAGGCGAGCGCCGCCAGGGCTGTGTGCGTCATGACCCGCACTCCGTAACCGATGCTGCGCTCGTCCACGTCGAAGTCGCCCTGGTGCAGGTCGTGACGCACGTCCGAGCCGGGGACGGCGGTGCCGAGCCGGATCATCGCGCCCGGCACGTGCTCCAGGTAGAACGAGAAGTCCTCGCCGCCCATGCTGAGCTCGGCCTCGACCACCCGGTCGGCGCCGAGCGCGGCACCGGCGGCGCCGGCCACGATCGCCGACGCCATCCGGTCGTTGATCACCGGCGGCACACCGCGCTGGTAATTGACCTCGACGTCGGCACCGGTCGCCGCGACCACGTCGTGGATCAGCTTGGTGACCAGTTCCGGCGCCTCGCGCCAGGCCTCCCGGCTGAGCACCCGGACGGTGCCGCGCACCTCGCCGGCGCCCGGGATCGCGTTGAACGCCTGCCCGGCGTGCACCGCGCCCCAGACCAGGGAGAGTCCGGCCCGCGGGTCGATCCGGCGGGCCAGCAGAGCCGGCACGTCGACGATGACCCGGCCCAGCGCGTGCACCAGGTCGGCGGTCAGGTGCGGGCGGGCGGTGTGCCCGCCGGGGCCGGTCAGCTTCACCGAGACCGCGTCGGCGGCCGCGGTGAACGGCCCGGAGCGGACACCGACGAGACCGGCCGGCAGCTGGGGGTAGCAGTGCAGCGCGAAGATGGCCGCGACGTCCTTGAGCGCACCCGCCGCGATCGCCTCGGGGGCGCCGGACGGCATCGCCTCCTCGGCCGGCTGGAAGATCAGCCGCACCCGGCCGGACAGCTCGCCCTGCTCGTGCAGTTTCGCCAAGGCCAGGCCGAGGCCGAGCATCACGGTGGTGTGCACGTCGTGACCGCAGGCGTGCGCCAGGTTGTCCACGGTGCTGCGGTACGGCACGTCCTTGAGGTCCTGCAGCGGCAGCGCGTCGATGTCGGCGCGGAACGCGATGATCCGATCACCCTCGCCGATGTCGCAGACGACTCCGTTGCCCCGGGGCAGCATCCGCGGGGTGAGGCCGGCGACGGTCAGCTCACGGGCGATCAGCGCGGCGGTCTCGAACTCGGAGTGTGACGGCTCCGGGTGAGCATGGATGTGCCGGCGAATCGTTACCAGCTCTGAACCCCGCGCGGCGAGCCAGCGATCAAGCTGACCAGGGAGCGGGTCGGCACCGGGCAGCATCCCGGGCCACGGCGTATCGACACCTTCCGGCGCCGTCAGAGCAGCAGTCACGTCGGCTTCCGTATTCGTTCTAGAGGTTTGTCGGGTTTCGCGACGCGCGTCAGCGTAGCCCGAATTCCATCACGCTGTGTAACGGGAGGGTAAAGAGGTTGCCACTCCACAGCAGGGGCGAGGCGGGCCCACGGGAGATCGTCCCGGCCCGCCAACCCCTCAACGGGTAGCGAATCGCTCAGGTGACGCGACACACCAGCTGTACGTTGCCTCAACGGTAGGACGTTCGCGCTCCCTCCGGCGACCAACCGCCGACAGTGAGGGTTTTTGCACCCTGAGTTCGCCGGCGCCCACACTCGGCCACTTCACGGCTACCCACCGTCGAAGTGTGTTGAACACTCCACCCGTGACTTTCATTGAGCGCCACCCAGCGGGCAAGATAGCGGGGTTGGCGACAGCCCCTATACCCCCTCGGTGGCATCCTCAGTGACTCAGATTCCGACGTGGAGCGGTGGCAACACCTCCCCTCTCAGCGGACGTGCGGCCCCGGGCACGCTCATCGGCGGGCGGTACACGCTGCGCGCCGCGGTGGGTCACGGCGGCATGGGAACGGTGTGGCGCGCGGCGGACACGCTGCTGCGCCGCGACGTGGCGATCAAGGAGGTGATCCTCCCGCCAGGTCTCGCACCCAGCGACCGCGACTCGATGTACGAGCGCACCATGCGGGAGGCCCGCGCCGCCGCCGCGCTCCAGCACCCGGCCGTCGTCCAGGTCTACGACGTGGTCCACGAGAACGGCCGGCCATGGATCGTGATGGAGCTGCTGGACGCCCGCAGCCTCGCCGACATGGTCATCGAGGACGGCCCGGTCTCCCCGCGAGTGGTCGCGAAGATCGGCATCGCTCTGCTCGGCGCTCTCGAGGTCGCGCACGCCCACGGCGTGCTGCACCGCGACGTGAAGCCGGCGAACGTGCTGATCTGCCAGGACGGCCGCTGCGTGCTGACCGACTTCGGCGTCGCCCGGATGCCCACCGACGTGCAGCTGACCACGCCCGGCATGGTTCTGGGCTCGCCGCACTTCATCTCGCCGGAGCGGGCCATGGGCCACGACTTCGGCCCGCCGAGCGACCTGTTCTCGCTGGGCGTCACGCTCTACACCGCGATCGAGGGACGCCCGCCGTTCGACAAGGGTGACCCGATCGAGACCATGCACGCGGTGGTCGAGGACCCGCCGGCGCCGGTCGTGCGCGCGGGCTCGCTCGCCCCGGTGCTGATGGGCCTGCTGGAGAAAAACCCGGGCCAGCGGATGGACGTGACCACCGCCCGCACCATCCTGCGTCAGCAGCTGGCCGGCCCGCTGGCCAGCAAGCAGCCGCCGCACATGATGACCGACCCCTACTCGGTGGTCTCGTCGTCCCGACCGACCAGCCCGGCGCCCGGCGCGACCCAACAGATCCCGCCGCAGCCCAGCGGCCAGATCGGTGGCCGGGCGATGCTCCAGTCCGGTGAGTCGCTCACCGACCACCTCAACAAGCTCCAGCAGCAGAACTCCCCCGGCGGCCGCCGCCGTGCCCCGGAGCCCGCCGGTGAGAACCCGGGCGGTTTCCCGACCAGCATGATGCGGCAGCAGCCGCAGTCGGGTGACCCGACCAGCGTGATCCCGCCGCACAACCCGTGGAACTCGGGCGACCAGCGCCCCGGCACCGTGGTGATGAGCCCGGCGGCGAAACGGCGCGCCACCATGAGCAAGGTGACGACCGGCGCGAAGGAGACCACCGACAAGCTGGTCACCACGTTCAAGTCCTGGCCGCGTAACAAGCAGCTGGCCTCGGCCGGCGCCGCCGCGGCCGTCGTGCTGGTGCTGATCCTGGTCTTCTCGCTGGGCGGCGGCGACGATCCGGCCGGCCAGGACGCACAGGCTCAGCCGGCGGCGAGCGCCGCGGTCGAGCTGCCGCCGGTGCAGACCCAGGACTTCCAGGGCAACGCCTCGATCAGCGTGCAGGTTCCGGCCGGCTGGACCCGCACCTCCGGCCAGACGTACGTGGATTACGTGAACCCGGACAACAAGGCGGTCAAGGTCCGCGTCCTTCTGGAGAAGGGCTCGATCTCACCGAACCGGTTCGTCAACGAGACCGCGCCCGGCACCTTGAAGAAGTCGAAGAACTGCCCGAAGCCGTACACCCAGGGCGAGACCATCGAGGTCGAGGTCGCGGGCAACGCCGGTGCGCAGTTCGAGTACACCTGCGGCGAGGGTGACGCCATGCGTCACGGCATCTGGCGGATGACCACCATCGGCAACAAGATGTACTCGTTCTACCTGACCACTCCGGAAGTCGACTTCGCCGCCAGCAAGCCGTACTTCGACAAGATGGCGGAGACCTTTCAGATCGCCGGGTGACGCTGTGCTATCAATCCCTGATGGTGTCCGAAGTTGATGTTGACCTGATTGAGCGGGCCGAGGCCTGGCTCACCGACGATCCCGACCCGGTGAGCCGGTCCGAGCTGCGCGAGCTGATCGACCGGCTGCCGGCGACCACCGCGGAACTGCGCGACCGGTTCGCCGGCCCGCTCACCTTCGGCACGGCAGGGCTGCGCGGTCCGCTGCGCGCCGGCCCGAACGGCATGAACCTCGCGGTGGTCACCCAGGCCGCCGCCGGCCTGGTGACCTGGCTGGGCGCGCAAGGTGGCGAGGGACCTCTGGTCATCGGGTACGACGCCCGGCACGGATCCCGCGAGTTCGCCGAGCGGACCGCACGCGTCGCCACCGGAGCCGGCCGCCCGGCCATGGTGATGCCACGAACCCTGCCCACGCCCGTCCTGGCCTACGCGGTGCGCGCCCTCGGCGCGGTCGCCGGCGTGATGGTCACCGCCAGCCACAACCCGCCGCAGGACAACGGTTACAAGGTCTATCTCGGTGAGCAGCTCGGCGGTCCGGCCGGTCACGGCGCGCAGATCGTGCCGCCGGCCGACGCCGGCATCGAGGCGGCCATCCGCGCGGTCGGCAGCCTCGCGGCGGTCCCGCTCGGCGGTCCCGGCACGCTCCTCGACGACAAGATCTTCCAGGGGTACGTCCGGAGCGCCGCGAACGTGCTCATCGAGGGCGGCCCGCGGGAGCTGACCATCGCGTACACCCCGATGCACGGGGTGGGCGGGGAGACCGTGGAGGCCGCGTTCGCCGCCGCCGGGTTCGCCGTGCCGGCCGTGGTGGCCGACCAGGCCGAGCCGGACCCGGAGTTCCCGACCGTGGCGTTCCCGAACCCGGAGGAGCCGGGTGCGATGGACCGGCTGCTCGCGCTGGCCGGCACGAACCACGCCGACCTGGCGATCGCCAACGACCCGGACGCGGACCGCTGCGCCGTCGCCATCCCGGTGGCCGGCGGATGGCGGCCGCTGCGCGGGGACGAGCTGGGCGTGCTCCTGGCCGACCACCTGATCCGGCGCGGCGTCACCGGCACGTACGCCACCACGATCGTGTCGTCGCAGCTGCTGGGCCGCCTCTGCGCCGCCCGTGGTGTGCCGTACGCGGAGACCCTGACCGGCTTCAAGTGGATCGTCCGGGCCGCCGAGGAGCTGGCGTTCGGGTACGAGGAGGCGCTCGGGTACTGCGTCGCCCCGGCGATGGTCCGCGACAAGGACGGGGTCACGGCCGCGCTGACGGTCGCCGAGCTGGCCGCCCAGCTGCGGGCCGAGGGTCGAACCCTCGGTGACCGCCTGGACGAGCTGGCGACCGAGTTCGGGGTGCACGCCACCGACCAGCTCTCGGTCCGGGTCGACGACCTGTCCGAGATCGGCCGGGCGATGGGCCGGGCCCGTCAGGCGCCGCCGGCGACCCTGCTCGGATCACCGGTGACCGAGATCGCCGATCTGCTGCCGGACAACGACGTCCTCACGTTCCGGACGGCCGGCGCCCGGGTGGTGATTCGTCCTTCGGGCACGGAGCCGAAGCTCAAGGCGTACCTGGAAGTGGTTGAACCGGTCGCCGAGGGCGACCTGGAAACGGCCCGGAGCCGCGCCGCGGCCGCGCTCGTCAGCCTGCGCGGCGAGATCGCCGCGACGCTGGGCGTGTAGAAGACCCCATCCGGCTGGCTCAGCAGTGAGCCAGCCGGTCCAGGGGCCTCACAGCGGTTTCGGAGTGCCCAGGGCGGCCTGGATGGCCCGGCCCAGCGTCGCGACCACGAGGGCCACGCTGGGACGCACGATCGAGTCCTCCAGCGAGACGTCGCCGACGAACCCGGCGTTGCTGGCGATCTCCTCGAGCCGCTCGTGTGCGCGGTCGGCGTCCTCGGGCGGCAGCTTCAGCGCCGGTTCCATCCGAGCCGCGACAAGCAGCGTGGCGAGCGCGGCGGTGCGCTCGTCGGGAAGCGTGTTGCCGACCAGGGCGGCCGCAAGCCGCTGCCGGATCTCAGCCTCGTACGCCGGGTCGCTCGTCGGGTAACGGTGCACGTGGATCACACCGAGCTGAGTCTCGTCGACGTCGCGGACGACACCCCGGTCACACAGATCCTCCAGGATCCGGGTGCGCAGGCGGTGACGCAGACGCTGGAGCCACTGCGCGGGGGTGTGCGGCTCGTCCGCCGCGACCTTCGCCAGCACGGCGTCGGCGACGACGTCACCGAGCGGGGTGGCGTCGACGACCTTGAGGTAGCCGTCAGCGGCGTACGCGACCCGGTTCGCCAGAGCGAGGTCGATCAGGATGGCCGCGGCCATGCCCAGGTCGAGCCCGATGCGCGAGCCGGTCGCCTTACCGGTCTGGTCGTCGTACGCGAGGAGGAGGAGTTCCTCGGCGAGCGGGATGGGGGTCATATTTGACAACGATAGTGCTCCGCGTCACGGGATCCGATCCCCAGGTCGGTCACTTGCTCTTGCGCCCAGCCGTCAGCATCGCGTCGACCAATCGGGCCGATGCGTGTCCGTCGTCGAGGTCACTCGCGCGCCGGGTGAAGGCCTGGTATTGGGTGGCGTACTTCTCCACCACCTGATCCGAGGTACGGATCGCGTCGATCACCTCGTCGGAGGTGCTCAGCAGCGGCCCGGGAGCCTCGGTCTCGAAGTCGAAGTAGAAGCCACGCAGGTTGTCCCGGTAGTTCTCCAGGTCGTACGTGAAGAACAACATCGGCCGGCCGGTGCTGGCGAAGTCGAACATCACCGAGGAGTAATCGGTGATCAGGACGTCGGCGATGGCCAGGAGGTCCGCCATGTCCGGGTACGTCGAGACGTCGTACACGAAGCCGTTGCCGGCGCCGCGGATCTCGTCGACGACGTTCGGGTGGCGCCGGATCAGCAGCACGTGGTCGTCGCCGAGACGCTCCCGGGCCGCTTCCAGGTCCAGCATCATGTTCATCTTGTACGCGCCACCGGCGTAGTACTCGTCGTCACGCCACGTCGGCGCGTAGACCACGACCTTCTTGCCGGCCGGCAGCCCGATCCGGCGGCGCACGTCGGCGACCAGCGCGTCGCGCTTCTCCCCTTCGAGGAAGAGCACGTCGTTACGCGGGTAACCGACCTCCAGGATCTCGCCCGGGAAGCGGAAGGCGCGCTTCAGGATCGGCGTGCTGAACGTGTTCGGCGAGACCAGGTGACTCCAGTTCTTCGCCTCCGCTTCCAGCTTCTCGAAGTACTGCTTGTCGGCGAAGTGCAGGTCCTCGATGTCGAAGCCGATCCGCTTCAGCGGGGTGCCGTGCCAGGTCTGGATGACCACCTGGTCGGGGCGGCGCTCGAACCAGCCGGGCAGGTGCTGGTTCGTGACGATGTACCGGCTCGTGGCGAGGGCCTCGTACCACTCGTGGCGCCAGAGGGCGACCGCGCGGGCGGAGTCCGGCACCGCGGCCTGGCCGTCGGTGATCACCCAGAGGTGGCCGAGCGGCAGGCCCCGGGCGACGAGCTCCTCGTGGACCGCGCGGGGGCTGTCCGAGTACTGCCGGCCGGTGAAGCTGTTGTAGAGCACGACGTCGCGCAGCGGCGCCTTGCGCAGCTTCGGATAGAGCTCGGTGCGGTTGCGGAAGCCGTTCGCCTTGCCGCGCTCCTCGTCGGTGAGAGCGGTCCGGACGCGGATCACGCTGCGCTGGTCGGTGAGCCATTCCAGGGTGACCCGTTTCGGGTCGGCCGGGTGGCCCAGCGGCAGGCTCTCCATGCTCCCGGCGGCCAGCGGCAGCGGGCGGATCGGGCCGTCACCGAGGCGGTAGTAGACGTTCCAGGTGCCGGCCCGCAGCCGGATGTCCCAGCCGAAGCTCGGCACCCGCAGCGGGTCCAGGTCGAGGCTCCAGGTGTCGCCGTCGACCTTCACCGGGAAGTGCCGGGTCTCCCGCGCGTTCGAGATCCGGGCCACCACCCGCATGTCGCTCCAGTCGCCGCTCGGCGGGAGCGTGCCGGTGAGCCGGAAACCGGTGCTCAGCGACGTGACACCGGAGACCGCCGGGGTCAGCGGCAGTGCGGTCAGCACCGGGTGACCCTTGCGGTCCGGCAGCAGGTTGAGGGTCCGGCTGTCCAGGTAGATCGGCGGGAACGTGAAGTAGTCGTGCATGGCGAGGTGGATCGGTGCGGCGTGCTCGTCGCCGGCCGACAGCTCGACCTCCCAGCGCTCGCCCGGCTCGCCGGGCAGCAGCTCCGGGTACGCCAGTGACTCGTCCTGCAGGTCGGTCAGGGGGACCCGGAACGCGAACTGGTCGTCGGAGATCTCCACCGGGTAACTGCGCCAGGCGATCCCGGACGTGCGCGACAGGCGGGCCGTGGCCGGTTTCCGGTTCGCACCGGTCACCTCGCCGCGGATCTCCAGGTGGTCGCCGTCGAGGCGGCCGCCGGTGAGCCGGGCGCCGATGTGCTCGATGTGCAGCTGGAACTTGCCGTTCGTGACGACCGGGGTGATCCGGACGTCGGAGTCGACGTAGAGGCTGGTGAGCCGGATCGGGTTGGCGTGCTCGCCGACGGTCAGCGGGCCCTTGCTCTTCTGCCCGAGGCCGAGGACGCCGACCACGACGGTCCAGATCCCGTCGTGCCACTTGCCGTCCTCGCCGCGCA
Organism: Actinoplanes lutulentus; assembly: GCF_003259845.1. Taxonomy (GTDB): domain Bacteria; phylum Actinomycetota; class Actinomycetes; order Mycobacteriales; family Micromonosporaceae; genus Actinoplanes; species Actinoplanes lutulentus. The sequence continues at coordinate 10,079 of NZ_QLMJ01000013.1, read as the reverse complement.
GCGACTGGACGTCGATCTCGGCCTCGAAGCCGGACCAGTCGTACGAGATCGTCGGGCTGCCGTGCACCGCTGTCGCGTCCAGGCACTTGTGGTTGACCAGGGCCTGCCGCTTGGTCCGCCGGCCGTCCTCGTCGCGCAGCCAGACCAGCCGGGTGGTCGACCAGGCGTGCCCGGCGGCCTGCCCGGGGATGAAGGCGTGACCGCGGACCTGAAGCTTGTCGCCGCGCCAGTGGGCGTCGTGCATCCGGGTCCGCGGGCGCGGGGTGCCGGCCAGGAAGAGCGACCGCGGCACGGTCGGCAGGCGCTCCTCCAGGAACATCAGCTTGTGGTAACGCCGCAGGCCCTTGCGGACGATCCGGTGCCGGGCCCGGACGGTCGGGATCATCTCCAGCAGCTCGGGCAGCATCCGGTTGCGCACCAGGCGCCAGAGCACCCGCTGGGCGGCCGGGATCTCGTCGTAGACGCGGGCGTCGACGGTGTCCAGGAAGCGGTTGCAGCCGTCCAGGAACTGCTGGTGGTAATCGTCGTCGACCTGCGGGAGCACCCGCATGAACAGCATCAGGTCGCCCTTGAGCGCGGACGCGTCGTAGAGGCGCTTGAGCTTGTTCTGCTTGTGCTTGGCGAGGAACTTGCTGACCTGCTCGACGCCGGCCAGCCGGTCGATGAAGCCGCGGATCTCGTCACGCCGCTGGGTGATCGACTTGTCCGCGCCCTCGCGCTCGCGCCAGTAGTAGACCGGCACGTCGAGGATGTCGACGCTTTTCGCCAGCACGTGCGCCGGGACCATGACCGGGGTGTCTTCGTAGAGCACACCCTCCGGGAAGGCCAGCTTGTGCTGGTCCCAGAACGAGCGGCGGAAGATCTTGTTCCACGCGGTGCGGTCGTCCATCAGCGAGACCTGCTTGCTGACGTGGGTACGCAGGTTCGTGGTGGCGAACGGGGTGCGGTGCAGTCCGGACTGGTGCACGCCACGGCTGGTAAGCCGCATCACGTTGCCGGAGGCGAAGTCCGACCCGGTCTCGGCGATCGACGCGATGAGCAGCTCGCAGGCGGCCGGCGGCAGGACGTCGTCGCTGTCGACGAACATCAGGTACTCGCCGGTGGCGTGCTCCACGCCGGTGTTACGCGCGGCACCGAGCCCGGCGTTCGCCTTGGTCACCAACTTGAACCGAGAGTCACGACTCGCGAAGTCCGCGGCGATCTCGCCACTGTTGTCCGTTGAGCCGTCGTCGACCATCACGACTTCGATCTGGCGGTAATACTGAGCCGCGATGGAGGAGAGGCATTCCTCCAGGTAGGGTGCCACGTTGTAGACCGGCACGACGACGCTCAGCACGGAATGCATCCCGTGACCCTCCTGGAGAACTAGACAGCCCGGGACCGGTTGACGGCGCACCCGACTCTTCACTCTATGCGCCCGCTGTTCGGCGAACGTTAGCAGAACAGCCAGGCGCTACGTGAGCGCGCTTCATCATCATATGGGCCGTTTGTCACCCATCGCCATGCTCTAGGGTTGGCCGAGTGCAGGCCATCGTCGCCACTTTGGGATACGTCTACTCACCCGATCGGCGTCAGATCTTGATGATCCGCCGCGACGCTCGCCCGGATGACATTCATTTCGGTTACTACAACGGCCTGGGCGGCAAGCTCGAACCCGATGAGGACGTCGTCTCCGGCATCCGCCGGGAGATCTTCGAAGAGGCCGGCATCGACTGCACCGGCATCGAGCTCGCCGGCACCATCTCCTGGCCCGGTTTCGGCCGCGGCGGTGAGAACTGGCTCGGCTTCGTCTTCCGGATCACCGAGTGGTCCGGCACGCCGCTGCGCGACAACCCGGAGGGCTCGCTGCACTGGGTCGATGTCGCCGACGTACTGGCCGGGAAAATGCCGATGTGGGAGTCCGACCGGCACTTCCTGCCGCTGGTCTTCGCCGAGGACCCGTCGGTGTTCCACGGTGTGATGCCGTTTGCCGATGGCAAGGCGATCTCGTGGAGCTACTCGACGCTGGCTACGCGTACCGAAGTGGAAAAGGCCGCGTCTCGCTCGGAGTGAGCGAAAAGCGGCCTTTTTCGGTTTTGGATCAGAAGCGGCGCATGCCGCCGAACTGGCGGTCGCCGGCGTCGCCGAGGCCGGGGACGATGTACGCCTTCTCGTTCAGACCCTCGTCGATCGACGCCGTGATCAGGCGGAGCGGCAGGCCGGACGACGCGAGGCGCTCGACGCCCTCGGGGGCGGCCAGGACGCAGCAGATGATGATGTCGGTGCAGCCGCGGTCGGCGAGCAGCTTGCAGCAGTGCAGCAGCGAGCCGCCGGTGGCGAGCATCGGGTCGAGGACCAGGACCGGCTGACCGGCGAGGTCCGCCGGGAGCGACTCCATGTAAGCGCGGGGCTCGTGGGTCTCCTCGTCACGGGCCAGGCCCACGAAGCCCATCGAGGACTCGGGGAGCAGGCCGAGCGCGGCGTCGGCCATGCCGAGGCCGGCGCGGAGAACCGGGACGATCAGCGGCGGGTTCGCCAGGCGGGTGCCCTCGGTCTGCGCCACCGGCGTCTCGATCGAGTACTTCTCCACCGCGAAGAGGCGGGCCGCCTCGTAGACCACCATCGTGGTCAGCTCGTGCAGCGAGGCGCGGAAGACACCGGACTCGGTCTCGGTGCGGCGCATCGCGGTGAGCCGGGTCTGTGCCAGCGGGTGATCTACAACAAGGACGTCCACGGGCCTCAACCTACCGTTCATTCAAGATCAATTGTCACAGGCCTGCTTAGAATCGGTTTCATGACTGCGACAGCGTCCATCGGGCTGTCCGACCTCCGCTCCTTCCTGCACGGCCTCCCCGGGGTCGACAAGGTCGGGGTCGAGTCGAGGGCGGCGGCACTCGGCACCCGGTCGGTGAAGGCGAGCGCCAAGGCAAGCGCCATCGACCTGGCCATACGCATGGTCGATCTGACCACGCTCGAAGGCGCGGACACCCCGGGCAAGGTCCGGGCACTCTGCGCCAAGGGTCGGCGGCCCGATCCCGCCGATCCGAGCTGCCCGGCGGTGGCCGCCATCTGCGTTTATCCGGCGATGGTCCCGGTCGCCGCGGCCGCGCTCGCCGGTTCGGGGGTGCACCTGGCCAGCGTCGCCACCGCGTTCCCGTCCGGGCAGGCGCCGCTTGAGGTGAAACTCGCCGACACCCGCGCCGCGGTCGAGGCCGGCGCCGACGAGATCGACATGGTGATCAGCCGCGGCGCGTTCCTTGCCGGTGAGTACAACCGGGTCTTCGACGAGATCGTCGCCGTCAAGGAAGCGTCCGGCGCGGCGCACCTCAAGGTGATCCTGGAGACCGGGGAGCTGGCAACGTACGACAACGTGCGCCGCGCCTCCTGGCTCGCCATGCTGGCCGGTGCCGACTTCATCAAGACCTCCACCGGCAAGGTCGCGGTGAACGCGACGCTGCCGATCACGCTGGTCATGCTGGAGGCGGTGCGGGACTACCGCATTGCTTACAACAGGCAGGTCGGGGTCAAGCCGGCCGGCGGCATCAAGAACACCAAGGACGCCATCAAGTACCTGGTGACGATCAACGAGACGGTCGGTGACGACTGGCTCAGCCCGGACTGGTTCCGGTTCGGCGCGTCGTCGCTGCTCAACGACCTGCTCATGCAGCGGACCAGGCTCACCACCGGTCACTACGCCGGTCCGGACTACTTCACCCTGGACTGAGGCCGATGTTCTCTTACGCACCAGCACCTGAGTCTCGCTCTGTTGTCGAGATCGCGTCTTCCTACGGTCTTTTTATCGACGGTGCTTTTGATCCGTCGAAGGACGGCAACGTTTTCAAGACCGTCAATCCGGCTACCGAGGAAGTCCTCGCCGAGGTCGCTTCGGCCGGCTCAGAGGACGTCGACCGAGCTGTCGACGCGGCCCGGCGCGCCTTTCAGTCGTGGTCCACGCTGCCCGGGTCGGAGCGCGCTAAGTATTTATTCCGAATTGCTCGGATAATTCAGGAAAGATCGCGAGAACTCGCGGTTTTGGAGTCGCTCGACAACGGGAAGCCGATCAAGGAGTCGCGCGACGTCGACCTGCCTCTGGTCGCGGCACACTTCTTCTACTACGCCGGCTGGGCCGACAAGCTTGGGTACGCGGGCTTCGGCCCCGACCCGAAACCGCTGGGCGTGGCCGGCCAGATCATCCCGTGGAACTTCCCGCTGCTGATGCTGGCGTGGAAGATCGCGCCGGCGCTCGCCACCGGAAACACCGTGGTGCTCAAGCCGGCCGAGACCACCCCGCTCTCGGCGCTGTTCTTCGCTGACATCTGCCGCCAGGCCGAGCTGCCACCGGGTGTGGTCAACATCGTCACCGGCGCCGGTGACACCGGGGCCTATCTGGTGCAGCACCCGGATGTGAACAAGGTGGCCTTCACCGGCTCGACCGAGGTGGGCCGGGAGATCGCCCGCTCGGTGGCCGGCACCGGCAAGCGCCTCACCCTGGAGTTGGGCGGCAAGGCGGCGAACATCGTCTTCGACGACGCTCCGATCGACCAGGCTGTCGAGGGGATCGTCAGCGGCATCTTCTTCAACCAGGGTCACGTCTGCTGTGCGGGCTCGCGCCTGCTGGTGCAAGAGTCGATCGCCGAGGAGCTGCTCTTCTCGCTGAAGCGGCGGATGTCCACGCTGCGGGTCGGCGACCCGCTGGACAAGAACACGGATATCGGCGCGATCAATTCCGCGGCACAGCTGGCCCGTATTACCGAATTGTCGGAAATAGGTGCACAGGAGGGCGCGGAGCGCTGGTCGCCGGAATGTCAGCTGCCCGATCGCGGCTTCTGGTTCGCTCCGACGATCTTCACCGGCGTGACCCAGGCACACCGGATCGCCCGGGAAGAGATCTTCGGACCGGTGTTATCGGTGCTCACCTTCCGGACTCCGGCCGAGGCCGTCGAAAAAGCCAACAACACTCCGTACGGGCTCTCGGCCGGCATCTGGACCGAGAAGGGATCCCGGATCCTCGCGATCGCCGGCAAGTTGCGGGCCGGCGTGGTGTGGGCGAACACGTTCAACAAGTTCGACCCGGCGTCGCCGTTCGGCGGCTACAAGGAGTCCGGTTACGGCCGTGAAGGCGGCCGGCACGGCTTGGAGGCCTACCTTGCCTAAGTCTGCTCGTCTTGCCGTCCGCAAGACATACAAGCTGTTCATCGGCGGCGCTTTCCCCCGGAGCGAGTCAGGACGGACCTTCGTGGTGAACGGCGACAACGCGGCCCTCGCCTCCCGCAAGGACGCCCGCGACGCGGTGCTGGCCGCCCGTGCCGCCCAGCCGAAATGGGCCGGCGCCACCGCGTACAACCGCGGCCAGGTGCTGTACCGGATCGCCGAGATGCTGGAAGCGCGCCGCCGCGAGTTCACCCCGTTCGGCGTGAAGGCCGACGAGATGGACGCCACGATCGACCGCTGGGTCTGGTACGCGGGCTGGTCCGACAAGATCGCCCAGGTCACCGGCGGTGCGAACCCGGTGGCCGGCCCGTTCTTCAACATCTCCTCGCCGGAGCCGACCGGTGTGGTCGCCGTGGTCGCGCCACCCTCGCTGCTCGGCCTGGTCAGCGTGATCGCCCCGGCCGTGGTGACCGGGAACACCGTGGTCGTCCTCGCGCCGGAGGCACAGACCGCGATCACCCTGGCCGAAGTGCTGGCCACCTCGGACGTCCCCGGCGGCGTGGTGAACATTCTCACCGGCAAGTACGCCGAGACCGCGCCCTGGCTGGCCGCGCACGCCGACGTGAACGCACTGGACCTGACCGGGGTGGAGCACGCCGAGCTCGCCGCCGAGCTGGAACGGGCCGCTGCCGGCACGTTGAAGCGGGTGATCCGCCCTCGCCCGGACGCCGACTTCACCGCCGATCCGGGGTTACGGCCGATGACGGCGCTGCTTGAGACGAAGACCGTGTGGCACCCGAAGGGCGAGTGAGACCACCGGGGCCTTTGTCACACAGCGTTGCCGACTAGGGTGTGTGCCCAGAGTCACCCGTCCCGCCACCCCCATAAGTAATCCGGAGGTCAACCGTGACCAGCCAGTCCGACGAGCCCGAGGCGTCCGCGCCGGTGGCCGAGAAGTCCTCGTCCGAAGGGCTGTCCGGGCGTGAGCTTTGGGATTCCGTCCGCATCGAGCCGGTGGAGATCGCACTCCCGGCCGGTGTCGGTCTGACCCTGCGGGCGTACCGGAAAGCCGGCGAGGTCACGCCGACCGAGGTCGAGGTCGACGAGGACGACCCCTTCGAGGCGCGTAAGCGCGTCGTCGAGGAGGACGGCGAGGAGTTCGTCGAGGTCAGCGACGAGGAACTGGAGCGTCAGGCACTCGGCGCGGACAGCGACGAGGTCGACAAGGCCGTCGTTTCGGATTCTTCCGAGAGCGATTCGGCTGACGTCAAGGACGAGCCGGAGGAGACCGCCGACCAGGCGGACGACGAGGAAGTCCCCCTGTTCCTCAGCCACAAGGGCCGGCTGCTCGCGTTCAAGAGCACCGAATCGCTCGTCTCCTTCCTTCGTTCGGGTGCTCCGCACGATCTCGCACAATTGGACACCTGGGCGGTCCTCGCCGAGCGGGTACAGTCGAGCGACATCGACCCGCAGCCGGATGATCGCTACGAGCTTGACCTCGTGGTGGAGAACCTGCGCGGCGGGCACGACTCGTGGGATCTGCCGCTTCTCATCGCCGCCGGCGAGGTGGCCCGCGACCTCGGACACGGTCTCCGCATCAAGCCGGTGATCCTGGCGCTGTCGCCCGGTTCTCCGCTCGATGACCTGGACGAGTCCCTGCGCTCCGCGGAAAACGGTGGGATGAGCGGATTCTTCGGACGTCGCCGGCTGAAGAAAATCGGGGCACAACAGGCGAGTCTGGGTTGGCGTTCGGTCATCAGCAAGATCTCTGCCGCTGTGGACTGGCGTGACTGACCGATTACCAGGGAACATCAGTCCTTGGCCGACGAGAAGCAGGCCAGAGAGAAGCAGCAGTCCCGGGGAGGAGGACGACGCCGTGGCGCTCGTGCGCGTGTACTGCGGTCTGGCGTCGGCTGATGATTCGGTGCGTACGGCTTCGGCCGCACCACTGACCATCGCCGTGGTGGACGACGCAGGCCGGCTGCTCGGCGTCCACGAGATCAGCGACGACCCGGCGGGCTACGCCCAGCTGGGAACGCTGCTCGTGGAACGGACGACGGGGTTCAGCGACGCGGCGGTCGCCGCCGACAGTGACGACCACGTCGTCACCTCGCTGCTCACAGCGGCCGGACGCCCATTGGTCGTTGTCGACGACGACGACGCGGACGACTACGCCGAGCGTTTCTCCGACGACGACTCCCCAGAGGAGATCGCGGCGCCGGTCGCCGCCCGCCGGGCCGTCGGCCTGGCCCGGGCGTTGCAGGCCGGCGCGATCGCCGCGATAAACCTTCCGACGCCACGCGAGCTGGTCAGCTACAAGCCGGTCCTGGCCGCGCACGTGGCGATGCTGGTCGGGCGTAACTCGGCTGCCGTCGCTCTGCGCGAGGTGCTGCGTGAGCTTTATCCGGCTGCCCTCCGGGCGTACCCGGACCCCGCTCACCCGCTGGCCCTGGCCGTCCTCGACGCCGTGCCCGAGCCCGGGCGGATCACCAGCCGCCCCGGCGACACCGGGCACGTCACCCGCGAGATCGCCGGTGAGCTGGCCCGTAACGGCGCCGGCAGCGACGAGCAGCTGATCGCCGCCGTCACCGCACTCCAGGTGGCCATCAGCGAGTCACCGCGACGTGGTGGCGTCAACAAGTCTCTGGCCCCTGCCGCCGCCGACGCCGTGCGTCAGGCAATCAGTGCGGTCCGTGCCTGCGACTCGGCCTGTTCGGCGCTTGTCGGCACGCTGAGCGCCCGCAACGGCACCTCGGTGACCGGACCGAGCACCGGCCGGCGGTCTTCCCGCCGGACCCCGGACCCGATTCCCACGCTGCAGCCCGTGCCGACCGGTGAGAACTCGCGCTTCGGCCGGCGCAGCCGTCCCGAGCCGGCGACCACCGGCAACGGTCCGGCCATGCCGCGGCCGATGACGGCTCCCCCGGTCGCTCCGGACCCGATCACCCCGCCGCCGATCGCTCCGGCAGCGGCGAACGGGCTTCCCACCCGTCCGACCACGCCGGGCAACCGGCCGGTCTCGGTGCCGCCGCCTCCGCCCGGCATGACCCCGATCACTCCGGGTTCGCGTCCGGTCCCGGCGTCCCGGCCTCCGGCGATGCCGACTTCGGCGCAGCCTGGCGGTCGTTCGATGCCGACCTCGGCGCAGCCGGGGAGTCGTTCGATCCCGACCTCGGCGCAGCCGGGGGGTCGGTCTTCTCCGGCGGACGCCGGCGAGCCGTTCCGGCCCACGCTTGCCAACGCCGAGCTCAACCGGGCACGGTCCGAGCGTTCGCGCACGGTCATTCCGTCCCGGCCGAAAACGACGCCGGCCAACGGTGTGCCCGGCGGCCCGACCGATTTCAGCCTGCCGTTGCCTCCGCAGTCGCCGGCCCCCGCGCCGACGCCCGCGCAGCGTCCCGGCCAGGAAATCTCGGACCCGGGCTCACGGGCCAACTGGCCGCTGCTCAACAGCGGCAAGGACGACCTGGTGACCCCGCCGCCCGTGGCGGCACCGGTCAGCCCGCCCGCTTCGGGCCGGGTCAAGCCGCCGTGGCAGGACATGCCGAAAGAGCCGCCGTCACTGCGGGGCATCGACCCGCAGCTGGGCGGCCGGGCGAACGGTTCGGGCCGGGCCACGCCCAGCACCCCGCCGCTGCGGCTCGTCGACGGCGCACCGAAACTGACCGCCCTGGATCGCAGCACCACACCGCCGGTCTCCACCGACGGCAACGACGGCGACCTGCTGATCTTCGCGGCGGCTCGCTCGGCGTGGTTCACCGGGCCCGCCGAGGAGGACTCGGTCGACTGGTCCAACCCGAACGACAGCGGCTGGCGCGCGGCGGAAAAGGCGTCCACACCGGCCGTCGCTGCCGAGACCTCAGCAGGCCTGCCGAAACGGGTGCCGCAGGCCAACCTGGTGCCGGGTTCGCCCCTGCGCGAGGAACGCCCGGTGCGGATCGTCCGAGACGCGGCGTCGATCGCGGCGCACACCACGGGTTATTTCCGCGGGTGGCGGCGCGGTCAGGAAATCGGCGGGTTCGCCATGGGCGGCCGCCCGGGCCGGGAAGCGGCCGGCGGATGGGACTTCACCCGCGACGGCCAGCCGGCCGATGAGTACCGCGACAACAACGCCGGTTTCGGCGGTCGTTGAGGTAGAGGTTTGTGAGAGAGGCCGCGTCCCGTTTTATGGGGCGCGGCTTCTTGGTTTGGTGGGTTTGCGGGTTGGTCGTTGGCGCCCGGTTGTTGGGGGTTTGGCCGTTCGCGGCCCGATTGCTCGCGGCCCGATTGTTCGCGGCCCGGCCGTTCGCGGCCCGGCCCCTCGACGCCCGGCCCCTCGACGCCCGGCCCTTCGACGCCCGGCCCTTCGACGCCCGGCCCTTCGTCGCCCGATTGTTTCGCGGCCCGGTTGTTGCGGCTTGGCCGTTCGCCGTTTTCGGTTAGCCGCCTTGCCGGGGGCGCCCCTTTGCTCTTTGCATCGCCGCCCGTGCCGCATGCTCGCGCTGAGCGGGCGCACGACCGGGCTGAGTGGACAGACGGGCCGTGTGAGTGCCTCAGCCGCCCATCATTCACCCACCCCCGGTCCTAGCCAGTCAGCTAAGAGGGCTTGACGCGGGCATCTCGTGACGCTGGCCGAGTGCCGCGGGTTTAGGTCGTACCGGGTCAGGCTGGGACGCCAGGCGGCGCGCGTGCAAGTCCAGGCCGTCACGCCGCTTCGGCTACCTGCCTTGGTCACGGCCATAGCGCAGACACCCTGCAACACCGGCCGAATGCCGCGGGACACGGCTATAGCTGGCCAGGCCGGGAGACCAGGCGGACCGCGACCGGACCAGACGGCTCGGACCGCACGGCTCGGACCAGACCAGACGGCTCGGACTAGGTTCTGTCCCGCGGATCATGCGTGGCGATCAAGGATGACCGTCGTTGAACCGGTGTGGCGCGTGGTGATCTGAGCAGCGAGGAATGGGCTG
>NZ_QLMJ01000012.1 GCF_003259845.1 Actinoplanes lutulentus | reverse complement strand
CCCCTCCCGCCACCCCGCACCGTCCCCTCACGCCACGCCGCACCGTCCCCTCACGCCACGCCGCACCGTCCCCTCACGCCACGCCGCACCGTCCCCTCACGCCACGCCGCATCGTCCCCTCACGCCACGCCGCACCGTCCCCTCCCCGCAGCGCCCCGCCTTCACCCGCCGCGCCCTTCCCCGCCGTCCTCTCTCCGCCGCGCCGCGCCTTCTCTCGTCGCGCCGTCCTCTGTCCGCCGCGCCGCGCCGCGCCGTCCCCTCCCCGCCGCGATCTTGTGAGTTTGCGGTTGCCATGACGGCGCAGCCGCACACTTTCGCGTGTTCCTAACGCTTCAGCGCCTCTCGAAGCTGGCCGGCGACCATCGCGGGATCGGTGCGTAGGAGAAACGCGGGAAACCGGAGAATTCGGTCGCCTCGCACCCACACCCGGTTCTGCCGGAGCATGTCGGCAGCCCAATACCGAACGTCCATGTGATGCGCCCCGTCGATCTCGACGTGCAGCCGCGCCTCCGCCCAGTAGGCGTCCAGAAATCGCCGCCGCCCGTCCGCATCCAGCCGGAACCGCTGCTGCTCCGGAAGCGGCAACCTGAACCGCCGGCACAGGGCCAGCAGATCCAATTCGGACAGCGACTCCGCACCGCCCTCGACGTCCCCGATCGTCGTACCGATCAGGCGCCGCCGCCGGACCCGCGGCATGTCAGCAAGTACCCGCCGCAGCCCCGCCGGATGAACACGCCGCTGCTGACAGGCACTGACAATGATCCCCCGGGCTTCGGCGTCACTGTCCGCCCAAGCCGCCCCGTCGACGACCGCCCTGGCGACACCAGTACACGGCAGCCGCTTCCGGCGCCGATACCCACCGGCCAGAAGCGTGGTGCGGTGCACCCGGACCTCCGGCATGTCCGCAGGCAGCCCAGCGACCCGGCCCACCCTGCTCCGAGCGGCCGGGACAAGTACATCGATCGGCTCCAGCCGAAGCCCAGCGACACCACTGACAGTCGCCGCGCTGGCTCCCGAGAGACATGCCCCGTCGCCGGCGGCCAGCACAGCCACCCAGAGCTGCTGATCACGCCAGAGACGACCATTTTCGGACAACAACACCCCGCGACAGATAGCTCGCCACCGTCGCTGCGCAACATGAGTACGCACCGCAGCCCGACCGATCAACCCAACAGCCTGCCGAGCGCTGATCACACCCGCCTGCTCACAGAGAAGCCACTCAAGCTCACCGGCACCCGGCTCCGGAATAGGTCGCATCCCGGCACCCTGCCCAACCCCACCCCCGCCCGCCGACCCCCCTGTGGACAACCACCCACTGTGGATAACCCCAACTCCCGCCCCCGCCGGACTATGGCCCCCACCACAGCCCACTGACCACCACCTGCCAACCGCCGCCCGCCGCTCGCCGCTCGCCGCCCGCCCGCCGCTCGCCGCTCGCCGCTCGCGAAATCTTGTGCGCTTTCGGCTGCCTCAACGGCACAACCTCACAAGATCCAGGCAAGATCACGCGGGAGCTCGCCGCCCCCACCGAAACCCGTGCGGTTCTGGCTGACATGACGGCACAACCTCACAAGATCTCAGCGCGCCCAGTCAGCCGAGATCGCAGCGCGCCCGGTCAGCCGAGATCGCAGCGTGCCCCGGGCAGGCGAGCGGATGGCGGCAACAGCTCGCGGCGCCAGACACACGCCGCCGCGCGGCCGTCGCCCTTCTGCTCCCCGGGATCTTGTGAGCTTTCGGCTGCGGTGCTGGCGCAAACTCACAAGATCTGGGCGGGCACCCGCACACGCTTGCCGCCCCTACCAAAAGTCGTGAGTTTGCGGCTGTGGTGCCGGCAAAACCTCACAAGATCTCCACGAGCCCTGGAGCGGCAGGCGGCTATTCACAGGGGACAGCCGGGTGGCAGGAACGGTGACCAACTGGTACGGCCCAGCCCGGTGAGACGCGGGGAGGTGACGAGCGCCCCTGCCAGGCCCGACGCACCCCTGCCGGCCAGGCGCCGGTCGGCACGGCATGATTCGGCTCGGCACGGCGGGTACGGCACGGCACGGCCCGGTCGGTGCGGCCCGGCCCGGTGCGGCACGGCCCGGTCGGTGCGGCCCGGCCCGGTGCGGCACGGCCCGGTCGGTGCGGCACGGCCCGGTCGGTGCGGCACGGCCCGGTCGGTGCGGCACGGTGGGTGGAGCAAGGAGCGGTGGGTGGAACACGGCCCAGACCGGCGGGTGGAGCACGGCACGGTGGGTGGGGCTTGGGGCGGTGGGGTGGGCTACGGGTGGGTTGTGGAGGTGGGTCGGGTTAGGAGGGTTAGCTGGGCCTGCTTGTGGCCCATGTTGATTTCGGGGCCCAGGGTGAAGCCGTGGCGCTGGAGGCGGGCGATCATCTTGGTGTTGCGGATGTCGGGTTCGGCGATGATTCGCTGGTGGGACGGGGTGGTGAAGAGGTAGCGCAGCAGCGCCGGGAAGACGGCGCTCGTCACGTGGGGGAGGTCTCGGTCGCCGGCGTCCAGGAGCAGGTGCAGGCCGAAGTCGCCGGGTTGGACATCGTAGAGCTCGCCCACCGGATCGTGCTCCGGGTCGTATGTCTGGAAGATGCCGATCGGGCCGTCGTCCAGCAGCAGCAGGTAGGCGTGGTGGGTCTCCAGGGTGTCGACGAAGGCGTAGATCTCCTCGACGTCCTCGACCGAGTGGGAGGTCATGCCCCAGTACTGGTTGCGGGGCTTGGTCACCCAGCTGTGGACCAGTGCGGCGTGCGCGGACGGGTTCAGCGGGATCATGATCAGTTCGCCCAGGCCGGGCAGCTTCTCCGAGAAGACGATCATGATTCCTCCAGAACAGAGCGGTCCAGAACAAAGCGGTCCAGAACAGAGCGGTCCAGCACGAGACTGTCCCAGTCGGTTGTCAGCGGTACCAGGGATCCGGACGCCCAGAGCGGCAGCTGGTCCAGGAAGTGCGGCGACTCCGGGTCGCCATGGGCGCCGAAGGGTACGACCCAGCGGCTGCGCTGCCGATCGTTCAGGTCCCAGATGTAACGGGCTACCGGCCCCCGCACGCAGAGGTCGCTCACGCCGGTGACGCTGGACGTGTTCAGCACGCAGTCACGCGAGCCGGACAGCTCGACGCGTGGGAACTCGATGTCCAATCCGGACAGCGTGATCGGATACAGCAGGTGCCGCGAGCCCCACGTTTCAGCGCCGCCCACGACAGCGGGATCCACCAGGTCAGAGGGGTCCAGGCCCAGGCCGAGAAGCACCCCGTCCAGCGAGTGCCCGATCCGGCCTCGCGGGTCGATCCACGGGGTGAAGAGCGGGTCGTACCCGGGCTCCTCGAAAAGCGGCTTGAGCGACGGGAGCTCCCAGAGCGCCCGGGCCACCGACGAACGCCACGCCTCGTGCCGGCCGGCCTCCTCGGAGTCCGCCGCCATCGAGGTGTCCATGTGGATCAGGGCGGACGGCACACCCGCGTCGAGCAGCGTGCGGATCCGCGCGGCCCGGGCGGGCGGGGCGAAGTCGATGCCGTGCGCTTCCGAGTCGGTGCGGCGGTCGTTGGCGTTTACCGCTGAGGCGACTTCGGTACGCGTCATCGGCGCCCACCCCGGCCGCCAGGCGAAAGCCGGATCCCAGGCGGGCACCGGCACCCAGCGATTGCGATCGTCACGCACCGGCACTCGCCCGGCCGCGAGCTGCACGACCCGTCCGGTGTCGTCGGCGATCAGCACACTGTTGACCGGCTCGACCCAACCGGCGAGCGCGTCGGCCACCTCGTCAGCGGTGGTGGCCCGCATCAGCGGCAGCAGCGCGTCGAACCCGAGGTCCGAGCCGACCCGCGCCGGAGTCCGCAGACTGAGAACCGGACTATCGGGACTGGAGATCACCGGGCCACGAGCCGTCTCGATGATGTCGACCACTATCGGGTCGGCGTCGCGTACAAAAACGGTCTCTTGAAGGGTGAGGACCGGCTCCCAGCCGGCCGCGCCGCGGGCCTCGACCCCCGCTTCGGTCGCGCGAAGTTCTTCGATGTAGAGATCTTGGTAATCGGCCATCGCGTTGGTGATCGCCCAGGCGACCGAGCCGGCGTGGCCGAAATGCTGCACGCCGGGTACGCCGGGGAAGGTCAGCCCGGCGACGTCGAATTCCGGGCAGGCGAGGCGAATCTGCTGGTAGACGCCGGGGAGTTCGAGGAGCCGGTGCGGGTCGCCGGCGACGTGGAACGGCAGCGCCCAGGCGTTGCTGCCGGAGCCGTTCGGTCCCTCGATGGCGAACCACTCCACAGCGGAGGGTCCGAGGGTGCGCTCGACGTGCGCCCGCCACATCTTATTGGGAAATGTCCCGAAAAGGATGTGCTGGACCTGGAAGACGCCGAGCGACGACCAGGGCTGCCACTCGATACCGGTCGATCGGACGCCATCCGCATAAGCATCGAAAAAACCGCGCGTCTCGGAGGAAAGCGCGGCATAACACCGCCGAGCCGTGTCGTCCAAACGCGCACGACGCGCGAAAACGTCCCACTCCACCTCGTCAGCGCCCATGACCGACGCCAGTCGCCCCTCTGAGCGAAGCCGCTCCACCAGCACCTGCTGGCCCCGATCAGAAGCGGTCACCCGCCCCTGCAAGTAGGCCAGTTCGAGAACCGAGCCGGCTTGCAGGTGCGGGATGCCGTAATCGTCGCGATAGACCTTCATCAGGCGATCGGATTCTCCAGCTCACCCGCGTAGATCAGCGAGCTCTCCTGGTCGGCGATGTCCACCATCTGCAGGGTGTTGCGCAGCTGGAGCCGGTTCAGGCAGGAGTGCGCGAACGTCGGCCGCAGCAGGTCGAGCCGGGTGGCGATCGCCGGGTGGTCCTTCGCGTGCTCGCGGACGCAGTCGCCGGCGAGCGCCCAGAAGTCGGCCCACGGCAGCACGCCGTCGGTGTCGAGGATGCCGGCGAGGTGCCGCAGGTACCCGTCGAAGACGTCGGTGAAGAGCGCCAGCTCCTTCAGCTCGACCGAGGTGATCATGCGGATCCGCTCGACCTCGCCGGGCAGCGGCTGGTCGTTCATGACCGCCACCTCCTCGCCGATGTCCTTCATGAACACCCGGGTCGGCACGTGGTTCTCCAGCACCAGGATCAGGTTCTCGCCGTGCGGCATGAAGGCCAGATCATGCTGGAGCAGACAGTGCACAATCGGACGCAGGTAAGCGCGGAAGTACGTCGCCACCCACTCCGCGGCGCTCACGCCGGACTCCCGGATCAGCGCGGTGGCCAGGGCGTTTCCGTCCCGGTCGCGGTGCACCAGGCTCGCCATGGTGGCGAGACGCTCGCCTTCGGCGAGCATCGGAATCGGACTCTCACGCCAGAGCGCGGCAAGCATTTTTGTGTACGCACTAGGCGTGCCCGTCCGGTGATAGGCGTCCCCGACATACCCGGTGGCGGCGAGCTCACGCAGCACGCCGAAGCCGCAGGCACGCAGCTCCTCGTCGCCGTTCACGACGTCCGCGACCCACTGGTTGATCGGCGGCGTGGCCTGCATGTACTTCGGCGACAGCCCGCGCATGAAGCCCATGTTCTGCACGGCGATCGCGGTCTTCACATAGTGCCGGTCCGGCCGGTCGATGTTGAAGAACGTCCGGATCGACTGCTGTGCCCGATAACGATCAGCGCTCTCGTCGAGCGGGACGATCGCGCGGCGAGCCACCTCGGCAGCGAAGGTGACGGCGAGCTTGTGCTCCCACTGCCACGGGTGCACGGGGAGATAGCGGTAGTCGTCCGGGTTCAGCCCGCGCGAGCGCAGCTGACGCTCGTAGTGATCAAGGGTGTCGCCGAACTCCGCCAGATAGTGAGCGCGCTCGTCGCCGTCGTACACAAAGATGCTCTCGCTCTTGAGCACCGCGACCCAGCGCAACCGCACCGGTTTGCCGGCCTCCGGCGCGAAGGCCGCGTGGTCCTTCAGACCGAAACCGATCCGGCCGTTGTTTGCCACGAAGCCGGGGTGGCCCTCGGTCATCGCCGACTCGATCGTCTGGAAGTCGGCGTGCACGAGCTCGTCGGCGGTCTCCCGCCGGTGGGTCAGCTTCCAGGCGGTGCCGGCCAGCGTCGCGGAGATCTCCTCGAGGTACGTGCCGAGAAGCTGCGTCGGGATGCCCAGGGTCTCGCGAAGCCCGGAGATGAAGTCGAGCGCGTCGAGCGAGCCGTCCGACGCCAGCGATGCCGGGTCGACGATCCAGTGCTCCATCGGGAGCCGACGCGCCGTAAAGGCAATCTGCCCGAATTCATAGCGATCGTCACCGAGGGAGACCGGCGCGATCAGCCGCTCGTGACTGAACTCCGCGATGGCCTTCGCGATCAGCTGCCGGTTGGCGATCTCGAACGCCGCCGGGTTCAGGTGCGGCACGCTCATCTCGTACGCGGCCCGGGTGCAGAAACTCAGCCGGGCCGTCTTGTCGTGCAGCTCGATGTGCCGCTCCTCGACGAAGCCGGCCTCGGCGTTCTTCCGGGCGATCGCCTCGTTGCGCACGTCCGGCTCGACGACGACGCGGTCGACCTTCGAGTCGGCGAAGCAGAAGTCCATCACCGCGCGGAACACGGCCGACGTGAGCCCGGACCGCTTGGGTGAAAGGTCAGGCGCAGGCGGCGCCACCAGCACGTGCATCCCGAGATCACCGGGACGCACGTCGTAGTGCGACGCCAGCTCGCTGTGCGCCGGCTCGTAGGTCTCGGCGAGGAACAGCGGCGTGCCGTCGTCGTCGTACCCGAGCCACGCGTGGTGGTGCGGGTTGCCGGCGATCTTCTGGTACTCCTCGCGCACTCGCGCGGGCGTCGCACCCTGCAGGCCCCAGTAATGGGACCGGGGATGGGTCACCCACGTGTGCAGAAGGTCCAGATCACGATCAAGATCCAGGGGTACGAGGTTCATGAGGTCACCAGTTGACGGGGGATGTCGGCGGTGGGGGCGCCGAACTGCTGGAAGGCGACCGATTGCTCGATCTGGTAGATCTCGCGTCCGGTGATGCCCTTGAGGATCACCGAGTTGCGGTACGGGCCCATACCGAGGTCGGGCGCGTTGACGCTGTGCGTGTGCTCCTCGGCGTTCTGCACGAACACCTCGTTGCCGGTGACGTCAATCGCGTAGTCGACGGCGACGTCGAAGCGGCCCCGGGCGTCCCAGCGGATGCGGTCCCGGACCGGTTCCAGGAAGGACGGCACCCGGGGCGCGTACCCGGTCGACAGGAGCAGGCCCTGGGTCTTGGCGGTGAACGAACGGTTCTGCTCGGCGTGGTGCAGCGCCAGGGTGTAACGCTGCTCGGCCTCATCCCAGATCACGCCTTCGAGGGCGGTGTTGGTGAGCAGGGTCGTCGGGACCTGCCCGTGCAGACTCTTGGCGTAGAGCGTGTCGTAGATGGCATCGACCAGGTCGGCGCTGATCCCCTTGTAGAGGTGACGCTGTTCGCGGCCGAGCCGGTCACGCACCTCCATGGGCAGCGCCTGGTGGTACCGGATGTACTCCGGCGAGGTCATCTCCAGGGTCAGCTTCGTGTACTCCATCGGGAAGTACCGCGGCGACCGGGTGATCCAGCTCAGGTGGTACCCGTACGTCTCGATGTCGTTGAGCAGATCGAGGTAGATCTCGGCCGCGCTCTGCCCGCTGCCGACGACCGTGATCGAGTCGAGGGCCTGCAGCTTCTGCTTGTTCGGCAGGTAGTCGGCGCTGTGCACGTACGGCCCCTGGTCGACGGCGGCCGGCACGCGTGGCTCGGTGCCGATGCCGAGCACCAGCTTGCGGGTGCGGTACGTCTCGCCGGCGGTGTGCACGACGTACGCCTCACCGTCGTGGGTGACGGTGTCGACCCGGGTGTTCCACTTGATCGACGGCAGCTGCCGGGCGACCCACTTGCAGTACTCGTTGTACTCGGCCCGCAGCGGGAACCAGTTCTCCCGGATGTAGAACGGGTAGAGCCGGCCCACCTGCTTGAGGTAGTTGAGGAACGAGAACCGCGATGTCGGGTCGGCCATGGTGACCAGGTCGGCCATGAACGGCACCTGGATCGTGACGCCTTCGAGCATCAGTCCCGGGTGCCAGTCGAACTCGGGCCGCTGCTCCAGGAAGACGCCGTCCACGTCCGCCAGGTCGGCGGTCAGCGCCGCCAGACCCAGGTTGAACGGTCCCACGCCGACAGCGACGAAGTCATAGGTACGCATCAGGCCATCACCGCCGCGGTCGGTTCGCTGGTGAGCCGGTGCGCGATGCCCCGGATCAGGTCCAGCACGTCCTTCAGATTGCCCATCGTGGTGTTCGGGTTGAGCAGCGTGAACTTCAGCCAGTAGTGCCCGCCGACCGTGGTGCCGGCGACGATCGCCTGGCCGTCCCGGAAGAGCTCCTGCCGCAGCCGTGGCATCAGCTCGTCGCAGGCCTCGACGCTCAGGCCCTCCGGCCGGAACCGGAAGAGCAGCGTGCTCAGCGTCGGCTCGGTCAGCACCTCGAAGTCCGGGTCGGTGAGCAGATGTTCCCAGGTCTCGTGCGCCCGGTCGACCACGGTGTCGAACATGTCGCCGATCTGCTCCGAACCGATCGTGCGCAGCGTCATCCAGAGCTTGAGCGCGTCGAACCGCCGGGTCGTCTGCAGGCTCTTGTCGACCTGGTTCGGCACGGTCGCGGTACGCGGGTTCAGGTAATCGGCGTGCACCGCGATCCGGCGCATCGTCTCGCCCCGGCGGACCACGATGGCGCTGGAGCTGACCGGCTGATAGAAGCTCTTGTGGTAATCGACGGTCACCGAATCGGCCTGCTCGATGCCTTCGAGCAGGTGCCGGCGACGGGTGGAGACGAGCAGACCACATCCGTACGCGGCATCGACGTGGAACCAGATGCCGTGCTCCGCGCAGATCGGGCCGATCGCCTTGACCGGGTCGATCCGGCCGAGGTCGGTGGTGCCGGCGGTGGCTACTACGGCCATCGGGATGCCGCCGTCCCGGCGTACCCCATCAATAGCCGCAGCCAGCGCGCCTGGATCCATCCGTCCGTCGCCGTCGGTCGCGACAGCGACGACGGCGTCCGCGGCGAGTCCGAGGATGCCGGCCGATTTACCCACGCTGAAGTGGCTCTCGGTGGTCGCGAAGATCCGCAGGCGCGGGATCGCGACCTCGCGTGGCTCGCTGACGACGGCGAGGGCCTCCTCGCGGGCCAGCAGCATCGCCTGGAGGTTCGACTGGGTGCCACCGCTGGTGAAGATGCCGTCGGCGCCCGGGCCGAACCCGATGCGGCCGGCGGTCCAGTCGATGAGCCGGCGCTCGATCAGGGTGCCGGTCGCGCTCTGGTCCCAGGTGTCCACCGAGGAGTTGACCGCGGAGATCAGGACCTCGGCGCTGAGGGCGGGGATGGCTACGGGGCAGTTCAGGTGCGCTACGTACGTCGGCTCGTGGAACCAGATGGCGTTGTCCAGATAGAGCCGAGCGACCTCGTGCAACGCGGCGCCGGTGTCACCGAGCGGACGGTCCAGGTCGACAGCGTCGACCTGTTCCTGAAGTTCGGTGACCGAAGCACCGGAGTACGGCTGCCGCACTGTTTTCACCCGGTCGGCCAGCAGTGCTGACGCGTGCCACACGCCCGACGTATAAGCGTCGAGTGTGGAACCGGAGAACAGGTGCGGGGACGCGAACCCCTCCAACGTGGCCTCCATTAATAAGGTAATCCTTACCTAACTAAACGGAGGCTAACTGCCGGGACTCACGTTGGAAACCTGAGCAGGTCGCGTCGGGGGGCGACGGCCGGTTCCCGCGCGCCCGAGACCGGCCGCGACCAGCGCATCGACCTCCGCAAGATTCTTCCGGGAGTGAGGGGTGATTCATCCCACAATGCGGGTAAGGAGCCCACCGCCTAGGACGGTGGACTCCTTTTGATCCCGGCGTGCTCTCGGTTGGATCGCTCAGAACGCCGTCAGCGTGATCCCGGCCGCCTGCGGATCGCCGTCGTGCACGAGCGACTCCTGGTTCTGCACGTCGTCGAAGGCGAACGCGTACGCCTTGCCGTCGACCATGTTCTGGTGGATCACCCGGGCGTAGACGTTCGTGACTTCACCCTGGTAGAAGTCGGTCGCGGTGCCGCTCGGCTGGGTGTCCAGCCGGCCCAGCGTGGTCCGCTGGAGCGCCGCGCACAGGGTCCGCGCGATCGGTCCGACCACCTGGTCGTTCGGTGCGCCGAGAGCGCCGTCGCACCCCCACACGTTCGCCGTCGAGGGCTTCGTGAACGACGCCACGGTCCGGCCCGCCGTGTCGGTGAAGTTCAGGACATTCCCGGTGGTCCGGCCCCGATATTTCACACCCGGTTGATCGGTGAACGGGATGACGGTCAAAACCTTGCTTTGGTACGCGTTCCAAGCTCCCGTGATGAAACCATCGAGATAGGTCGGGCTCATCAGGCCGGCGTCGGCCGCCTTGCCCGGAGCCAGCACCCGCAGGACCGTGCCGTCCGAACCGGTCACCACACTCTTCGCGAACGCCGGGTCCGCCTTGATCGTGTCGATCACCCGCTGCCGTCCGCCGGGCTTCACCTCGCCGGTCTGGCTGCTGGCGCTCTTCCCGGTGACGCTGACGATGTGCGGCACCGCGAACATGTCCACCTGCGAGCTGTTCAGCCAGAGACCGGAGTCGTTGAGGGTGAACTCGCTCCAGTCGAAGAGGATGTCGCGGTTCGGGTCGCCACCGGCCCACGGCGCCGGCTGGACCAGGCCGTCAGCGGTGAGCCGGAAGTCCAGCTTGCTGCCGAACGAGAAGTAGATCCGGCCGGACAGGTTCTCCGGGATCTGGATCGTGGTGCTCCTGCCCTTGGCGGGCCCCGGGATGGAGACGTCCGGGGCCGGAACCGGCACGGTGCCACCACCGGTCCACGGGGTGAACCGGCCGGTGGCGTCGGAGTAACCGAGCTTGCCGGTGGTCAGGTTCGTGCCGAGGACATAGAGGTGGACGGCTTCGTCCCGGCCGCTGTCGTTGGTGAAGGTGACCGGGAGGAGTCCTTCGGTCTTGACGGGATTTGTCGGATTTGCAGTGCTTTGGCTGGGGACCGCAGTGGTCGGCGCGGCAGTCGGGCTTGCCGGGCTTGTCGGGTTTGTCGGCGAGGCGGTCGGGGTCGTTGTCGCTTTGGTCGGCACCGCGGTCGGCACTGCGGTCGGCACCCCAGTCGTCGGGGCGGTCGTCGGCACCGTCACCCCATTGCACGCGATGCCGTTCAGCGTGCAGCCGGTCGGCTGGGCGCCCGCGCCGACGAAGCCGAACGTAACCGTGCCGCCCACCGGAATCGCGCCGTTCCAGGAGCGGTTCGTGAAGGTCCGGTGGCTTCCGGAAGCAGCCATATCGGCCTCCCAGAAACTGCCGATCGACGAGCCGGCCGGCAGGTCGAATTCGACTTTCCACGACGACATCGCGGACGCGCCGGTATTGCTGATCGTCACCTCGTCCTGCCAGCCGCTCCCCCAGTCGGAGACCGTGCGTACGCTCGCCGTCGGCGCCGCGGCCGAGGCCGGCAGGGCGATCCAGGCGGTGCCGAGCGCGGCCGCGGTCGCCGCGGCGGCAAGGAGGAGACTTCGTTTCCGGGGCATGGGGGTGCCACCCTTCGAAGGGGAACGTTGGGGAACGCTCACCATTATTCAAAGGGCGGCACCGCGAATGCGCGCTGTTTAAGGTCGCTTTAATGTCCAATATGCCGGACGTTTTTCGCCACCGCGGATAACAGTTTTTCTAAGCGCGGGTGAAGCGGATCGCTGACCAGGAGATCCGGGGCAGGGTCAGCGTCGCGGCGCCGCCGTCCAGCGCGACCCCGGTGAGCGGCTGCATGGTGACCCGCTCCGGGTCGTCCTTCGTGTTGACGGCGCGGACGTCGTCGTCGGTCAGCGTCCAGGCCTCGGCCACGGTCAGGTCCGTGCCGAACGCCGTCAGGTCCACCGCGAACTCGACGGCCCGCTCCTGGTCCCGGTTCACCGCGAAGACGACCACGTCACCGGTGGCCGGGTCGTGGGTGGCGACCGCGTCGATCACCGGGGCCTCGCCGTACTTCTCGGTCGCGTAGACCGGGCTCTGGATCTCCAGGCGCAGCACGTCGCCCTTGGCGAGCGCCGCGGTACGCGCGAACGGGTGGAAGATCGTCTGCCGCCAGGCCGGCCCGCCCGGCTCGGTCATGATCGGGGCGATCACGTTGACCAGCTGCGCCTGGCACGCGGCGGTCACCCGGTCGCTGTGCCGCAGCAGCGAGATCAGCAGGCTGCCGACCACCACGGCGTCCGCCACGTTGTACTGGTCCTCGATCACCCGCGGCGCGACCTCCCACTCCTTCGGCAGCGGCGCGCTCTGGAACCGGGACAGGTACCAGACGTTCCACTCGTCGAACGACAGGTTGATCTTCTTCTTGCTCTTGAGCCGGGCGCCGACCGCGTCCGCCGTGGCCACGATGCTGTTCACGAAGTGGTCCATGTCCACCGCGCTGGCCAGGAACGAGCCGAGGTCGCCGTCGTGCTCCTCGTAGTACGCGTGACAGGAGACGTAGTCGACCAGGTCGTACGCGTGCTCCAGCAGCGTCGACTCCCAGGAGCCGAACGTCGGCATGATCGAGCTGGAGCTGCCGCACGCGACCAGTTCGAGATCCGGTTCGGCCGAGCGCAGCGCCCTCGCCGTCGCGGCGGCCAGCAGGCCGTACTCCTCGGGGGTCTTGTGCCCGGTCTGCCAGGGACCGTCGAGCTCGTTGCCGAGGCACCAGAGCTTGATTCCGTACGGCTTCTCGGCGCCGTTGGCGCGGCGCAGCTCGGAGAGGTGGGTCCCCTCCGGGTGGTTGATGTACTCGTGCACGTCGAGTGCCTCCTGCACCCCACGGGTGCCGAGGTTCACCGCGTACATGATCTCGACGTCGGCCTTCTCGGCCCACTTGGCGAACTCGTCGATGCCGACCTCGTTCGTCTCGATGCTGCGCCAGGCCAGGTCACGGCGGCGGGGCCGGTCGGCGACCGGGCCGATGCCGTCCTCCCAGCGGTACCCCGAGACGAAGTTGCCACCGGGGTAACGGACCATCGTGACGCCCAGCTCGCGGGCGAGGGCGAGCACGTCGGTACGGAACCCGTCCTCGTCGGCGAGCGGGTGGCCCGGCTCGTAGATACCGGTGTAGACGCAGCGGCCCATGTGCTCGACGAACGAGCCGAAGGTCCGGCGGCTGACCGGCGCCACGACGGACGCCGGATTCAATGCGACACGCGCACGGAGCATTGTTGTTCCCTTTACCAAGAAGAAGAGGAGATGCGCGGGTTACTTCACAGAGCCGAGAGTCAGGCCGCCGCGCCAGTACCGCTGCAACATCAGGAAGGCCACGATCAGGGGGACGATCGCCACGAGGGCACCCGTCACGATCACGCTGAAGGTGGCTCCGGCGCCGTTGCCCATGATCGCCGACATGTACCAGGTGCGCAGTCCCACGGTGAGCGGGTAGAGCTGGTCGTCGCTCAGCATCACCAGGGGCAGGAAGAAGTTGTTCCAGGACGCGACCATGCTGAACAGCAGCACCGTGACCAGGGCGGGCCGCATGGCCGGCAGCACCACGCTGCGGAAGACCCGGAACTCGCCGGCGCCGTCGATCCGGGCCGCCTCAAGCATCTCGTCCGGGATCGAGTCGGCCACATAGACCCGCAGCAGGTAGACACCGAACGGGTTGAGCAGCGACGGCAGGATCACCGCCCAGATCGTGTCGACCAGGTTGGCCTGCGACATCAGCAGGTACGTCGGGAGCACCAGCGCCGTCGCCGGCACCATGATCAGCCCGAGCAGCAGCGCGAAGAGCTTGTTCCGGCCCGGGAAGCGCAGCTTGGCGAAGGCGTACCCGGCCAGTGCCGAGACGACTGTCGCGCCGACGCCGCTGACCGCCGCGTAGAACGCCGAGTTGCGCAGCCAGATGAGGAAGACGCCGTCCTGCCCGGTGAACACCTGCTTGAGGTTCTCGAACAGGTGGAAACCGGAGAACCACAGCGAGTCCGACTGGAACAGGCCCTGGTTGTTCTTGGTCGCGGCGACCAGCAGCCACCAGAACGGGAGCAGGAAGTAGACCGCCATCAGACCCATCACCACGTGGGCGGCGACGCTGCCTTTCTTGCTGTTCATTGCAGCGCGCTCCGTTTCCGGGTGGCGAAGAGGAAGATGTACGACCCGATGAAGACCACCGCGCCGAGCAGGAACGAGATCGCCGCCGAGTAGTTGTACTGCTGGAACGAGAAGGCCTGGCCGTACGCGTACATGTTGGGCGTGTAGTGCTGGGTGATCGAGCCCGGGTTGAGCGGCTGGAGGATCAGCGGCTCGGTGAAGAACTGCAGGGTGCCCATGATGGTGAAGAGCGTCGCCAGGACCAGGGCCGAGGAGATCATCGGCGTCTTGATCCGCAACGCGATCTGCACCTCGCTCGCACCGTCGATCCGGGCGGACTCGTAGATCTCCTTGGGCAGGCCCTGGAGTGCCGCGTACAGCACGATCATGTTGTAGCCGGCCCACTGCCAGGTGACGATGTTGCCCAGCGACGCCAGCACCGTGTCGCTGGCGGTGAAGTCGATGCCCAGCCCGGCGAACGGGCCGACGCTGTCGCTGTAGAGGAAGCCCCACATCAGGGTGCCGATCACCACCGGCACGGCGTAGGGGACGAAGGCCGCCAGCCGGAAGAACCGGGAGAACCGGGAGGTGGCCGAGTCGATCAGCAGGGCCGCCAGCAGCGCGAGCCCGATCATCACCGGAGTCTGGATCAACCCGAAGATCAGGACCCGGACCACGCCCTCACGGACCAGCGGATCATTGATCGCCTGCTGGTAGTTGTCGGTGAACGCGAAGACCTCACCCTCGATCAGGGTGGACCGGTAAAGGCTGATCTTGAACGCGTACGCCAGTGGGAGCAGCAGGAAGGCGATCAGCAGCACCACGAACGGCAGGACGAACAGCCAGCCGGTGGCCGCCTCCCGCAGGTGGGTCGCCCGCCGGGTGCTCACCTTCGGCGAGGGGCCCGCGGCCGCCGGAGCGGCCGCGGGGGAAGTCTGTACCTCGGTCATTACTGGACCTTGAAGCCCTGCTGGGTGGCGTAGGTCTTGACGTTCGCCTGAGCCGTGTCCAGCGCCGCCGACCATGCGGTCTTCTTCTCGATCGCCTGGCCCAGGTTGGTGGTCAGCTGGTTGAAGTTGTAGCTGTTGAACGGGCTCCAGGCCAGCGGGCCGATCGCCTTGTAGGCCGGGACGAAGACCTCGTTGACCTTCTGGCCGCCGAAGAAGTCGTACTCCTTGCTGAGGAAGGCCTCCGACTCGAGGATCGGCGTCGCGGTCGGGAACAGGAACGCCTTGTCGATGCCGATCTTCCACGCGTCGGTGTTCTTCGCGCCGAAGATCTCCATGGCGACCTTGGCCGCGATGTCCGGGTACTTGGCCTGGTCGGTCACCGCGAACGAGGAGCCACCCCAGTCGCCCTGAGCGTTGGCGCCGGCGGTCCACTGCGGCAGCGGCGCGACCTTCCACTTGCCGGACGCGCCGGCCGCGTTGGCCTGGATGTAGCCGGGGCCCCATCCGGCCGCGAGGTACGTGGCGTACTTCTCGGAGTTGAGACCGGCGTAGAAGTCGGTGGTGTGGAAGGCGGTGTTGTCGGCGAGACCGCCGTTGACCATGCCCTCCCAGTAGTCGAAGACCTTCTTGGACTCGGCGCTGTTCAGGTTGACGCCGATCTTCGACGGGTCCGCGATGTCATAGGCGTACGGCTGGGCGCCGGCCTGCCACTGCAGACCGGTCATGAAGCCACCGTCGTTGGCACCGAAGTCGGTGATGAAGCTCTTGCCACCGGACGCGGTCTTCAGCTTCTCGGCCTGGGTCTTGTACTCATCCCAGGTGGTCGGCACGGTCAGCTTGTACTTCTCGAAGATGTCGGCGCGGTACATCATCGCCATCGGGCCGGCGTCGACCGGGATGGCGTAGACCGAGTCACCCGTGCTGACCTGCTTCCACGCCCAGTCGACGTAGTCGGCCTTGACGTCGTTGGCGCCGTACTTGCCGAGGTCGACCAGGTGCTTGGTGAGCTGGAAGGTGGGGATCTCCTGCAGCTCCAGCTGCACCACGTCGGGCGCGCCCTTGCCGGCCTTCAGCGCGGTCTGCAGCTTGGTGTACTGGTCCTGGCCGGTGCCGGCGTTCGTCCACTCGATCTTGACGTCGGTGTGGGTGGAGTTGAACTGGTCGACGACGGCCTGGAACTCCGGGTACCACGCCCAGACCTTGACGGTCACGGTGCCGGTCGGTTTCGCGGTGGCCGTCTCGTCGTCACCGCTGCTGCTGCAGGCGGTCAGGGCCAGCGCGGATGCAGCGATGGCCGCCACAACCGATCGCCGACTGACCCGCCGTGCGCTAAGTTTACTGACGTTCACTGGGTCCTCACAGACAAGTAGTTGCGTATCCAGTTGATCAGTTCTGAGTCCTTTTCAGGGCTCGGAGAGCCGGTCTCCGGTGCTGGCACACCGGGGGTCGGCCAAAAAGCCGAACTTCGCACGCCAAACGGTTATCCACGGTCCGGCGGGCACTGTTGCTACGCTTTTGCAGCGCTGCAAAACACAGCATGCACGGACGCCTGTACGTCGGCAAGGGGTAACCTGCCGGAAACTTGGGGCGGGCAGAGGGGGGCACAATGCGTCGAGAAGTCACTCTGCGTGACGTCGCGGAGCTGGCCGGCGTATCAAGCCGAACCGTCTCCAACGTGGTGAACGGTTATGCCAACGTCACCGAACGTACGAGAGAGCGCGTTCAACGCGCGGTCGAAGAACTCGGGTACCGGCCGAACGTCCTCGCGCGGAACCTCGCGCAGGGCCGATCCGGGCAAATCGCGGTGGTGGTTCCGTACCTCGACACCCCGTACTTCTCCGAGTTGTTGCAGAGCGTGATCCGTGCGGCGAGGATCAGCGGCTATAACGTTTTGATCGATCAGACCGACGGCGACGCCGAGCACGAGCGCGGTTTCATCGCGCACGGATCGCGCCGGCTGCTCTTCGACGGCGTCATCTTCAGCCCGCTCGGCCTCGACCAGCGCGCCCTCGCCGACCGTGACCCGGCCCTGCCGCTGGTCATCCTCGGCGAGCGGGCCAGCGACGGCTCGTTCGACCACGTCGGCATCGACGACGTGGCCGCCTCCCGGCAGGCCACCGAGCACCTGCTCGACCTGGGCCGGCACCGGGTGGCCGCGATAGGCGACCAGCCTTACGCCACCGGCGAGGCCGCGCAACTGCGTACCCAGGGCTTCCGCGAGGCGCACACCGCGCGAGGCCTTTCGATACGCGAAGACCTGATCATCGGCACAGCGCGGTTCAACCGGCCGGACGGCGCTCGGGCCATGGCCGACCTGCTGGACCGGGGAGATCCGCCGGACGCGGTCTTCTGTTACAGCGACCTGGTGGCCCTCGGCGCGATCCACACGATCCTGGCGCGCGGCCTGCGGGTGCCCGAGGACATCGCGGTGATCGGGTACGACGACATCGAGGACGGCCGGTACTCGAACCCGACCGTCTCCACGATCTCGCCGGACAAGGAGTGGATAGCGACCACGGCGGTGGAGCGGCTACTGCTGAGGATCGGCAGCAGCACACCTCCACCAGGGCTGGAGCTGCGTGCCCCGCACAAACTGATCGTGCGGGAATCCACTACTGGAAGAGCTTCGCGGCCGTGATCACGGTCTGCACGATGCCGTAACCGAGCATCACGCTGACCAGGGCCCAGGAGACAAATAGCCTCATACCGCCGCCACCTCTTCCTTTTCATGAACGTCAGCGGGCACCGGGCGAACCAGCAGGTTGGCGACGAAACCGACCGCGAGCAGCCCCACCATCGTGAACAGCGCGGGCCGGTACGCGTCGGCCGTCAGCGTGCCCGGCTTGCCCTGCGCGTCCAGGAAACCGTTGATGATCAGCGGTCCGGCCACCCCGGCCGCCGACCACGCGGTCAGCAACCGGCCGTGGATCGCGCCGACCTGGTACGTCCCGAACAGGTCGCGCAGATAGGCCGGGATGGTCGCGAACCCGCCGCCGTAGAACGACAGGATCAGCCCGGCCAGCAGCACGAACAGCGGGATCGCGGAGCCGCCGAAGACCGCCAGCAGCGTGTAGAGCACGATGCCGCCGCCCAGGTACAGCATGTAAATCGGCTTGCGGCCGATCAGGTCGGAGGTCGACGACCAGACGAACCGGCCGGCCATGTTGAACAGCGACAGCACCCCGACGAAGCCGGCCGCCGCGGTGACCGCGACGCTCGACGTGCCGCCCTCCCGGAAGAAGTCCTGGATCATCGGGCTGGCCTGTTCCAGGATGCCGATGCCGGCCGTGACGTTGCAGAACAGCACGATCCAGAGCAGCCAGAACGACCGGGTCCGGATGGCGTTGGCGGCTGAGACCTGCGCCGTGGTGACGAGCGGCTTGGCCTGGACCGACGCGGGGTCCCAGTCCACGGGGCGCCACCCGTCGGCCGGCACCCGGATGTTCACCACGCCGAACATCATGATCACGAAGTAGCCGACGCCCAGCGTCACGAACAGCGCGGTCAGCGCTTCACCGCTGGCCACCGATGTCGCGACGTTCGGGTCGTACCCGCTGTCGTAGAACGACAACAGCTGCCGGGACAGCGGGCCGGCGATCAGCGCGCCGCCGCCGAACCCCATGATCGCCAGTCCGGTGGCGAGGCCGGGACGGTCCGGGAACCACTTGATCAGCGTGGAGACCGGCGAGATGTATCCAATGCCCAGTCCGATCCCGCCGAGTACTCCGTACCCCAGATAGAGCAACCACAGCTGGGTCGTCGCGATGCCGAGCGCGCCGACCAGGAAGCCGGAAGCCCAGAACGCGGCGGACACGAACATCGCCTTGCGGGGCCCGTTCGCCTCCACCCAGGTGCCGCCGAGCGCGGCGGAGAGTCCGAGCATCACGATCGCGATGCTGAAGATGACACCGATCGCGGTCTGGCCGGTGTCGAAGTGCTGGACCAGGGAGTTCTTGTAGACGCTGGTGGCGTAGACCTGGCCGATGCAGAGGTGGACCGAGAGCGCGGCGGGCGGGATGAGCCAGCGGCTGTAACCCGCCGGAGCGACGGTGTGCTCGCGATCGAGAGCGGAGAGCAGAGCCATGGCGGCGGCCCTACCCATCGTCGTCGGTCGATAAACCTTCCTGATCGGCCCAGTCCAGCAGAGTCTCCAGAGAGAACGCGCGGTCGTCGATGGCCGCGTGCAGATCGCCCAGCTCGGCGAAGCGGGCCGGCACCGTGCGGATCGTCAGGTCACCCGGCTCGACGTCCGGGATCTCGTCCCAGCGCACCGGCGTGGAGACGGTCGCCGACGGCACACCCCGCACCGAGTACGCGCTGGCGATGGTGTGGTCCCGCGCGTTCTGGTTGTAGTCGATGAACAGCGCTTTCGGGTCCCGGTCCTTGCGCCACCAGGTGGTGGTCACGTCGTCCGGCGCCCGTTTCTCCACCGCGTGGGCGAAGGCCAGCGCCGCCCGCCGCACCTCGGAGAACCCCCAGCGCGGCTCGATCCGGACGTAGACGTGCAGGCCCTTGCCGCCGGACGTCTTCGGGTAACCGACCATGCCCAGCTCGTCGAGGACCTCGTGGACCACCCCGGCCACCTTGCGGACCGTACCGAACGGGCAGTCCGGCATCGGGTCCAGGTCGATCCGCCACTCGTCGGGTTTCTCGGTGTCGGCGCGCCGGGAGTTCCACGGATGGAACTCCACGGTGGACATCTGGACGGCCCAGATCACGTCGGCCGGCTTGGTCACGCAGAGCTCGTCGGCGTGCCGGTTGTAGCGCGGGAACTTCACCCGGACCGTCTCCAGCCAGGGCGGAGCGCCGTTCGGCACCCGTTTCTGGTGCACTTTCTCGCCAGCCAGGCCGTCCGGGAAACGGTGCAGCATGCACGGCCGTTCCCGGAGCGCCCGGACGATCCCGTCGCTCACCGCCAGGTAGTACTCGACCAGGTCGAGCTTCGTGGCGCCGAGCTCCGGGAAGTAGATCCGGTCCGGGTTGGAGACCCGGACGTCATAGTCGCCGACTTCGATGACGGTGGCTTTACCGGCCATCCGTCGAACCTATCCCAGCCAGGCCTCGTCAAGGTCGAGAAGCAGGGTGTCACCTGAATCGAGCAGATCCAGCATCGGGCCGATCCTCGGCAGCTCGTGCGTGATGAAATACCTGGCCGCGAGTCGCTTCCCCTCGTAGAAGTCGCCCTCCTTGCCCTCGGCCGCGAGCCACTGCTCCAGCCAGATCCAGGCGATCACCAGATGCCCGGCGGCGTCGAGATAGGCCGTGGCGTTCGCCAGAGCCGCCGCCGGATCACCGGAGGCCCACAGCTTCGCTGTGGTCCGTGCCAGCCTCTCCACTGCCTCCGCCACCGGCTTCCCCAGATCATGGGGTACGCGCGAAGCAGTGCCCTGAATCCGATCCAGCAGGAGCTTCAGCCCGGCGCCGCCCTTCATGGTGACTTTCCGGCCGAGCAGGTCGAGCGCCTGGATGCCGTCGGTGCCCTCGTGGATCGAGTTGAGCCGGTTGTCGCGGTAGAACTGCTCGACCGGGTACTCCCGGGTGTACCCGTACCCGCCGTGGATCTGGATGGCGTGGTCGTCGGCCAGGCGGCACCACTGTGACGGCCAGGCCTTGACGATCGGGGTGAGCACGTCCAGGAGCAGGCCGTTCTCCTCCGACGGCTCGTCGACCAGCTTCGCGGCGTACAGGATCAGGGCCAGGCCGCCCTCGACGTACGACTTCGAGGCGAGCAGCATCCGCCGCACGTCCGGGTGCTCGATGATCGCGACCGGCGGTGCTGACGGGTCCTTGCCGGCGACCGGGCGGCCCTGCTGCCGCTCCTTGGCGTAATCGAGGGCGTGCAGGTAACCCGTGTAGCCGAGGGCGACCGCGCCGGCGCCGACGCCGATCCGCGCCTCGTTCATCATGTGGAACATGTACTGCAGGCCGCGGCCCTCCTCCCCCACCAGGAAGCCGGTCGCGTCGTCGAAGGCGAGCACCGCGTTGGTGGTGCCCCGGTAACCCATCTTGTGGTTGAGCCCGGCCAGGGTCACGCCGTTGCGTTCGCCGGTCTCCAGGCTCTTCTTCGGCACGATGAACAGCGACAGGCCCTTCACCCCGGCCGGCGCGCCGGCCACCCGGGCCAGGACCAGGTGGATGATGTTCTCGCTGAGCTCGTGGTCACCACCCGAGATCCACATCTTGCTGCCGGTGACCTTGTAGTCGCCGTCCGGCGACTTGACGGCTTTCGTCGTGACGTCGCTCAGCGACGACCCGGCCTGCGGCTCGGAGAGACACATCGTGCCGGTGAACCGGCCTTCGAGCATCGGCTCCACGAACGTCGCGATCTGCTCGTCGGTGCCGTGCGCCAGCAGCAGGTGCGCGTTGGCCGAGGTCAGCATCGCGTACGCCGACGTGCCGGTGTTTGCCGCCTGGAACCACAGGAAACAGGCCCGCTGCACGACCAGCGGCAGCTGCAGTCCGCCGTGCGCGGCGTCGACCGTGCCGGCGATCAGGCCGGACTCGGCGAAGACCTTCAGCGCCTTGGCGACCTCCGGGATGATTTCCACTTTTTCGCCGTCGAACGTCGGCTCCTGGAGGTCGTTCTTCCGGTTGTGCGGGGCGAAATCGCGCTCGGCGATCTTCTGGGAGACGTCCAGGAACGCGTCGAACGTCTCCCGCGAATGGTCGGCGTACCGCTCGCGCGCGGTCAGTTTCTCCACGTCGAGCCATTCGTAGAGCAGGAACGCGAGATCACGCCGGGAGAGCACCTTGGACACCGCAGCCACCACCGTTCGTCGAAAACTCCTTGCACACAGTGTGCACTAAGTTCAGTCCGACGCGCGGTGCCTGCCCATCCGGCCGCCGGAGACGCCCGCCCTGCGGCTGCCACCGGCGTGCTTGATCGCGTACATCGCGTGGTCCGCGGCACGCAGCGCGGCGTCCGGGTTCTCGGCCGCCGGCGCCAGGTGCACGCCGATGCTCGCGCCGATCAGGATCTCCTGGCCGCCGATCCGGAACGGCAGCTCCAGGACGTACCGGATCCGGCCGCTCATGGTCGCCGCGTCCTTCTCCGACAGCACACCCGGCATCAGGACCACGAACTCGTCGCCGCCGACCCGGGAGAGCACGTCGGTTTCGCGTACGCAAGCGGTGAGCCTGTCGGACACCTGGCGCAGGAGTTCGTCGCCGACCTCGTGGCCGTGCACGTCGTTGACCGGCTTGAAGCCGTCCAGGTCGACGAAGAGCACCGCGACCGGGGTGGAGGCCAGCGACGAGTCCAGCACGTCCTGCATCCGCCGCCGGTTCGGCAGGCCGGTGAGCGGGTCGTGCTGCGCCTCGTGGGTGAGCCGCTCCTGGAAGGCGCGGTTCTCCGAGATGTCCCGGGCGTTGATCACGACGCCGGAGAGCGCCGGGTTGTGCATCTGGTTGGAGGCGGTGAACTCGAACCAGCGGTACTCGCCGTCCGCCGAACGGGCCCGGCACTGCATCCGCACCACCCCGTCCGGGTCGTCGAGCAGCCGGCTCAGCCGCTGCCGCATCTCCGGCTCGTCCTCCGGGTGGATCAGGTCGAAGACGCTGTGCCCGGCGAGCGCGCCGGTCTTGTACCCGAGGACGGCGAGGGCGCTCGGGCTGCTGAAGACGATCCGGCCCCGGCCGTCCAGCACCGAGACCAGGTCCGGGGCGTGCTGGAAGAGCGCCTGGAACCGCTCGTCGGCGCGGCGGCGGGTCACCTGGGTGCGGTAACCGAGCACCGAGATGCCGGCCACCCCGATCAGCAGCATGGCGAGCAGCGTCAGGTTCAGGGTCTGGCTGCGGGAGTGCACCACGCCGTCGAACGACGACTTGGTCTGGATCCGCATGTACGTCCAGCCGCTGGGCAGGCCGCCGTAGACGATCGCGATCATCGGAGTCTTGCCCGACTTGTACTCGACGAACTGCACGCCCTCGACATCGAGGTCGGACTGCAGCGCAGAGGTGATCTTGGTGCCGATCAGGGTCCGGTCGCTGGACGCGCCGACCACGCCTGAGCTGTCCGCGACGAGCGTGGTGTGCGTCTCGGCGGAGAGCCGCGCGGCGTAACTCTGCAGCGCGGTCTTGGTGACCTGGTTGAGGCCGATCAGATAGCCGATCACCGAGTTGTTCACCGGGATCGGCACGGCCACCGCCGCGAGGGCCATCCCGTCCACGATCATGATGTCGGAGAAACCGGCCTGCCCCTCGGCCAGCTGCGCCTTCATCGGCGCCCAGCCGGCGTCGGCGGCGGCCGGAAGGCCCGACGCGCGGCTGCTGGTGAGCAGGTCACCGTTCATGTCGGCGGTCAGCAGGCCGTACTGGAACGTGGTGCTCTTCGCCGCCGCTGCGGCGAGGATCCCGCGGTCCGCGGCGCTGTCCTTGCCCAGGTGCAGGGCATGCTCGACCAGGATCTGGGACAACTCGGCGGCCGAATTCACCTGCAGCTGGCCGGTGAGGGTGCCGTTGTTGGTGCCGAGGGCACTGCTGTCGGCCCGGTGCACCGTGTCCGCCGCACGCAGCGCCGAACGGTTCACCACAAAACCGACCACCCCAGCGGCAGCCAGCAGAAGCACGCTGACCACCACAGCTATCCAGTTGCGCAGCCGCATTCCCGTTCCTCCTCACCGCCTTTCATCGGCCGCGCCGCGCCGGACTGAAGAATCCTCCCTAGGGGCTTCGCCAGGGAAAGAACAGGGGAAAAGGGGGCGGCGCTTCCCACCATCGACCCACGATGATGAGGGGGCAACAGTGCGTCGTCGATGAACGGAGCACCGCATGCGCAGACAGGTGGTCGCGTCGCCTCCCGGGTGGCTCTCACCACTCCGTGCCCGGATCCCGGCGCCTCGGGTCTCTCACGAGGGCCGTCCGCCCGTACCCATGAATCCCGAAGCCGGAACCGGACCGCCTGGCCGGCGCCGGATCATCCGAGCGGGACTCACCCTGACCGGTGCGGCGTTCGCCGCTGTCTTCCTCTGCCTGTCCTTCACGCCGTCGCTGCTGCCGCGCGCCTGGTTCCTGCAGGGTGTGGTGGGCGGTGTCACGGCCGCGACGGGTTACGCGCTGGGCACCGCGATCGGCGCGCTGGTCCGGGTTCGCCACCGGTTCAGCGCGCGGACGGTGCGGATCGCCTGGCGGGTGCTGTTCGCCCTCGTACCGCTGCTGTTCCTGATCTTTCTCTGGCTCGGCGTCCGATGGCAGCGCGAGCTGCGCGGCAGGCTCGGCCTGCCGCAGGCGCAGGAGTACGACGTGATCCGCACGCTCGGGATCGGACTGCTCGCCTTCGGGGTGATCCTGCTGGTCGCGCGGAGTCTGCGGCTCGCCACCCACGGCTGTGCCCTGGTCTTCCGCCAGGTCGTCCCGCATCGGGCGGCCTACTGCGCGGGCGCCATCGTGGTGACGCTGCTCAGTTACAGCGCGCTGGACGGGCTGGTCATGGGGCAACTGTTCTCGATGGCGGACCGCTCGGCGGCCGTGGTCAACAGCGGCACCGGCAACGGCGTCACGATGCCCACGTCGGTGCTGCGGTCCGGTGGGCCGAGGTCGCTGATGAGCTGGGACTCGCTGGGGCGGCAGGGCCGGGCGTTCGTGGCCGCCGCGCCGACGACGCAGGAGCTCACCACGTTCGCCGGCCGGCCCGCGCAGGAGCCGATCCGGGTTTACGCCGGGCTCACCTCGGCCGACACCGTCGACGAGCGTGCCGCCCTGGTGGTCCGCGAGATGGACCGCACCGGCGCGTTCGACCGGTCCGTCATCGCGATCGTCACGCCGACCGGGACCGGCTGGGTGGACAACCGGGTCACCCGATCGCTGGAGTACATGTACGGCGGCGACACCGCGCTGGTCTCCATGCAGTACTCGTACCTGCCCAGCTGGATCTCGTTCTGGAGCGACCGGTCCGAGGTGGCGAGCAGCGCTGCTGCCCTGGTCGGCGCGGTCCGGGAGCGCTGGTCCGCGATGCCCGAGGTGAGCCGGCCCAAGCTGCTGCTCTTCGGCGAGAGCCTGGGGACGTACGGCTTGGAGAAGGTGTCCGGCTCACCGGAGCAGATGGTCGCCGGTTCCGACGGCATGCTGCTGCTCGGGCCGACGTTCGCCAACCCGCTGCACCGGGCGCTCACCGAGAACCGCGCCGAGGGCAGCCCGGTCTGGGAGCCGCGGTACCCGGAACTGCCGATCGTCTTCGCCGAGAGCGGCGCGAACCTGCGTGCCCTGACCGGCGAGAGGCCCAAGGTGGTCTACCTGCAGAACGCGACCGACCCGGTCGTGTACTGGAGCTGGGACCTGCTCTGGAAGAAGCCGAAATGGCTGACCGGTGAGCGCGGGCCGGACGTCACACCGGACATGCACTGGTACCCGGGCATCACGTTCTGGCAGACCTCGTGCGACCTGATCTTCGCGAACAAGGTGCCGACCGGGCACGGCCACGTCTACAAGTCCCAGGCCATCGACGGCTGGGCCGCGATCGCCCCGCCGCCGGGCTGGACGGTCGCCGACACGATCAGATTGAGAGAGCTGCTCGGCTAGCGCCGCAGCCAGGGCTGGAGGATCTTGGTAACTC
Organism: Actinoplanes lutulentus; assembly: GCF_003259845.1. Classification (GTDB taxonomy): domain Bacteria; phylum Actinomycetota; class Actinomycetes; order Mycobacteriales; family Micromonosporaceae; genus Actinoplanes; species Actinoplanes lutulentus. Next base: position 271,454 of record NZ_QLMJ01000012.1, on the reverse strand, counting down.
GCGGCAGCACCAGGTAGGTCATGATCGGCGTCAGGACGAGGGTGCCGATCAGGGTCTTGAGCACCACGTTGAGGCTGTCCAGGTGCGGCATCAGCAGGATCGCCGAGAGCAGGCTGACCGGGAAGAACCCGAGCCAGATGGTGACCGCCTGCTTCCACCGCGGCGGCGCGGCCGGTGCCGGGCTGCTCGGCTGGTCGACCTCGCGCTCGACCGGCGGGTCGAACCAGCCCTCGATGCCGGTCCGGCGCTCGACCCGGGTGTGCTCGACGAACCCCTCGGCCGACGACAGCCACCATTTGCGCTGCTCGGACTCCTCCCAGTCACGCAGCGCCTCCGCGTCGGCGAACCGATACAGCATGTGCCACTCGGAGGAGCCGACCTCCGGGCGTACCCACCCGGTCCCGAGAAACCCGGGGAAGGCCTCAGCCAGCGACGCGCCGGCCCGAACCCACGCCGCCATCTCAGCGGCACGGGCCGGGTCAACGCGGCGGGTGATCGCGACGGTCACAGCGAGCTGAGGCGGGGACTCCATGTCCCATATTCTGGTACGCCGGTGTTTCGAGCAGGCTGCGTCCCAACGTTTCAGTGCGCTGCCCCACACCGCCGGCTTAACGCCACGGTCGCCGTGGTGTGCAGCCGGGGGCCGTGGCGTTAAGCCTTGTGGGGAGGGTCAGTGCTTCAGGTGGGCTATCCGGCCCTGTTCGCCGGAGGCCCAGCAGGCGCCGTCGGCGGTGCAGGCGACCGCGTCGAAGCTGCCGGTGTCGAAGTGGCGCCAGGACACCCCGCCGTCGTAGGAGACGTCGCTGCCGGTCGGGCCTACGGCCAGCGCGGTCTTCGCCCGGCCGGTCCATGCCACGCCGGAGCGGTATTCGCCCGGGACCTCGCGGGACACCGTCCAGGTCCGGCCGCCGTTGCGGGACACCGCCGCGCCGTCCGGGGCGGCAGCCGGGGTCACGTAGTCACCGCCGACCGCAAGACCCTGCCAGCCGCCGCTCTGCCCGGCGCCACCCTGCCCGGCACCACCCTGCCCGGCACCACCCTGTCCGGCGGCGCGGAAGGCCAGGCCGTAGATGCCCGCGCTCGGGCCGCCCGGGATCGGGGAGTTGGAGGCCGACCAGGTGCGGCCGCCGTCGCGGGAAGCGAACACCCGGGAGGGTGCCGCGCCGCCGGTCGCGAACCAGGCGTTGTTCCCCCGGGTGACCAGGCACGTGCCGCTCGCCGCGAAGGCGAACTCGCCGGGCAGCGCCGCCGGCATGCCGTCGGTGGGCCGGACCTGCCAGGTACGGCCACCGTCGCGGGTGGCGAGGATCCGGAACTTGCCGTCCACCGGGTCGGAGAGGGCCAGGCCGTGCCGGCGGTCGGAGAAGTCGAGGCAGTCGTAGAAGGCGACCGGGTCGTCGTTGCGGAACGACTCGGTCCAGGTGCGGCCGCCGTCCGAGGTCGCGTACACCCGGGAGTCGGTGCCGGAGCCGATCGTCAGGGCGACCGCGCTGCGGGCGTCGAAGGCCGCGATGTCCCGGAACTGCAGGGCCGCCGCCTCCGGCGGGCCGACCGAGGACCAGGTACGCCCACCGTCAACCGTGCGCAACACGGTTCCGGCCGAGCCGGCGGCCCAGGCGACCTTGGCGCTGACCGGCGCGAGCCCGCGGAACCGGGCGGTCGACCCGGTGTCGGTGAGCTGCCACCTCAGACCGGGGCCCGGGGTGAATCCGGTGCCCGCGATCATGACGAGAGCCAGAGCTGGTATCGACAACTTTCGTTGCATTGGCATGACCGCAACCTACCGCGAAAGCCTCAGACGTTCAGGTACGCGAGCACCGCCAGGACCCGGCGGTGGTCGTCGTCCGAGGGCGGCAGGCCCAGCTTCGTGAAGATGCTGCTGATGTGCTTGCTGACCGCTTTCTCCCCGATGAACAGCTTGCCGGCGATCGCGCCGTTGGACCGGCCCTCGGCCATCTGACCGAGCACCTCCCGCTCCCGCGTGGTCAGCGCGGCAAGCGGCGGCTCGTGGCGGGCCAGCAGCTGCGAGACCACCTCGGGGTCCAGCGCGGTGCCTCCGGCGGCGACCCGGCGTACCGCGTCGACGAACTGGGCCACGTGCGACACCCGGTCCTTGAGCAGATAGCCGATCCCGCCCTTGCGGTCGCTGAGCAGCTCCCGGGCGTACAACGGCTCGACGTGCTGGGAGAGGACCAGGACCGGCAGACCGGGTATCGCCGCGCGGGCCGCGATCGCCGCCTGCAGGCCCTCGTCGGTGAAGGTGGGCGGCAGCCGCACGTCCACCACCGCCACGTCCGGCCGGTGCGCCACCAGCGCCGGGAGCAGCTCCGGTCCGTTGTCGACAGCTGCCACGACGGTGAAGTCGTACGCCTCCAGCAGCCGGGTCAGGCCGTCTCGGAGTAGGGCGAGATCCTCGCCGATGACAACGCGCACGGCAGCTCCATGGTCACGACAGTCGGTCCGCCCGGCGGGCTGGACAGGCTCATCGTGCCATCGAACGCGGCAAGACGACGCTCGATGCCTCGCAGTCCGGTGCCGGCGTCCCGGTCGGCGCCGCCGAGGCCGTCGTCGCTGATCCGCATGGTCAGCGTGCCGTCGTGGTGCCAGAGCTGCACTTCGGCGTGCTGGGCGAAGCTGTGCCGGGTCACGTTGGCGAGGACCTCGGCGACCGCGAAGTACGCGGCGGACTCGACCGGCGTGTCGAGCCGCCCGGGCACCGCCGCGCCGACGGTCGTCGGGATCGGCAGGGCCATCGCCAGCGCACGGACAGCGCCTTCGAGACCGCGTTCGGCGAGGACCGGGGGGTGGATTCCGCGTACCAGATGGCGCAGTTCGACGAGAGCGTCCGAGCTGGTCTCGCGCGCCTCGGAGAGGAGCTTGCGGGCCATCGCGGGGTTGTCGTCGACGAGCTCGGCGGCCAGGCCGATCGTCATGCCGAGCGAGACGAGCCGGGCCTGGGCGCCGTCGTGCAGGTCCCGTTCGATCCGGCGCAGCTCGGCGGCCTGCGCGTCGAGGTTGTCGGACCGGGTGGTGGTGAGGTGGCTGACCCGCAGGCGCAGCTCGGCGTTGCGGGTCGGCGCGAGGAACAGCTTGGTCAGCCAGGCGTCGGCGCGTCGCAGGTACGGCGCCATCGCCAGTCCGATCGCGAGGATCACGGTGCCCTGCGGCAGCGACAGGAATCCCTCGCCGAGCGTCTCGATCGGCCAGATCGCGCCGTACCCGTAGGTGCCGGTACCGAGCCAGATCCAGAGCGGCAGCAGCACGATGCCCTCGATGCCGTACAGCGGCACGGCCAGCGACAGCACACCCAGCACCAGGCCGGCCACCGCGCCGGGCAGCAGCCAGGCGAAGTCCCGCCAGGTGGCCGGATCGGTGACGATCCAGCGGTACCGGATCAGCAGGCCCCGCGACGGCGGCGCCGGACGGTACGGGCGGGCGATCGGCATCCCGAACGTCGCGGCGAGCCGGCGGGCCAGCCGGGCACGGCCCCGGATCAGCGCGGTCACCAGCGGCAGCAGCACCAGGCCGATGCCGAGCACCGGGGTGAGCACCAGCGACACCACGAAGAGGACGAACAGCGGGATGTTGGTGATGGCGAGGGCGACACTCAGCACCCCGCCGCCGACGGCCCGTACCCCGTCCCGGATCCAGTCACGCGACTCCATGTCCTCATCGTGGACCGCGCGCGCCAGGCTGTCGGTAGTGCCAGCCCTACCACTGTGGGGGGACCTGACACTCCTGACTTACGCGTACGCGCCCGCGAACCTGGATTTTATGACGATGACAGCTGAGACACGAGCCGCCGGCAGCGACTTCGCCGAGCTCGGCCGCCGGATCAACGCAGCCGGCCTCCTGCGCCGGCGGCCGGCCTATTACGCCGTACGCCTCACCGCCGTGACCCTCGCCCTGATCGGCGGATGGGCAGCGTTCTTCCTGGTCGGGGCGTCCTGGTGGACCGTCGCAGTGGCCGTGTTGCTGGGTGTGGTGTTCGCGCAGGCCGCACTGGTGGCGCACGACCTGGCCCATCGGCAGGTGTTCCGCACGAACAAACCGAGCGCCCGGGCCGGACTGATCGCCGGGAACCTGGCGATCGGCATGTCGTACGGGTACTGGATGGACAAGCACACCAAGCATCACGCCAACCCGAACCACGACGACCTGGACCCGGACGTCGGCCCGGGGGTGCTGGTGTGGAACCGCGAGAACGCACAGGGATTCATCGCGAAATATCAGGCATATCTGTTCTTTCCGCTGCTGACCCTGCTCGGCATGTCCCTCAAGCGTGACAGCGTCCGCGCCCTGTTCGACGGCACCGTGAAGCGCCCGGTCCTCGAAGGCGCACTGCTGCTGACGCACTTCGCCGGCTACCTCGCCGCGCTTCTCCTCGTCCTCGACCCGCTGCAGGCGCTCGTCTTCTTCGTCGTGCACCAGGCGGTCTTCGGCGTGTACCTCGGCATGACGTTCGCGCCGAACCACAAGGGCATGCCGCACCCCGACGGCACCGAGGACTTCCTCCGCAAGCAGGTGCTGACCTCCCGCAACGTGCGCGGCGGCTGGTTCGTCGACGTGGCGCTCGGCGGCCTCAACTACCAGATCGAGCACCACCTGTTCCCGGCCATGCCGTCACCGAACCTGCGCAAGGCCCAGCCGGTGGTGCAGCGCTACTGCGAGGAGATCGGTGTCTCGTACGAGATCACGAGCCTGACCGAGTCCTACGCCCAAGCGCTGCGCCACCTCCACGACGTGGGTGCGGATCTCCGGAAATAGAACTACCGCGGGATGTTGCGCAGGTTGGTGCGGGCCAGGTGCAGCATCTGGCCCACCCCACCGCCGAGCACCGTGCGGCCGATGGCGAGCGCGAAACCGGCCGCCTCCTCCGTGGTTACGTGCGGCGGGAGTTCGAGGGCGTTCGGGTCGGTCACCACGTCGAGCACGGCCGGCCCGTCGTGCGCCAGGAACTCACGCATCGCCTGACGGACCTCGGCCGGCTTTTCGACGCGTACCCCATGGATGCCCGCACCGCGGGCGATGGCAGCGAAATCGACCGCCTCGTGGTCGGTCTCGAACGGCGGGTCGCCGGCCACCAGCATCTCGAGGCGGACCATGCCGAGGCTGGAGTTGTTGAAGACGACCACCTTGACCGGCAGGTTGTGCAGCTTCGCGGTGAGCAGCTCGCCGAGCAGCATGGCGAGCCCGCCGTCGCCGGACATCGAGACGACCTGACGGCCGGGGAAGGTCTTCTGGGCGCCGAGCGCCTGGGGCAGCGCGTTCGCCATGGTGCCGTGCACCCAGGAGCCGAGCAGACGGCGGTGCCCGTTCGGGGTGATGTACCGGGCGATCCAGCTGCAGCACATGCCGGTGTCGGCCGTGAAGATCGCGTCGGCGGCGGCCTCCTCGTCGAGGATCGACGCCACGTACTCCGGGTGGATCGGGGTCAGGTGCTCGACGTCGTGGGTGTACGCGCCGACCACCCGCTCCAGCTCCTCGGTGTGCTTGGCCAGCATCCGGTCCAGGAAGGCGCGCTTCTTGCGGTCGAGCTTCGGCAGCAGCGCCCGGATCGTCGCGCCGACGTCACCGGCCACACCCTGGTCGAGAGGCGTACGCCGGCCGAGGCGGGACGGGTCGATGTCCACCTGGACGGTGTTCTTTCCAGGCAGGAACTGCCGGTACGGAAAGTCGGTGCCGAGCAGCAGGAGCAGGTCCGCCTCGTGGCTGGCCTGGTAACAGGCCCCGTACCCGAGCAGCCCGGACATCCCCACGTCGTACGGGTTGTCGTACTGCAGCGACTCCTTGCCCCGCAGGCTGTGCCCGACCGGCGCGGCGAGCACCTCGGCCAGCTGGAGCACCTCGTCGCGGGCGCCGGCGCAGCCGATCCCGCCGAAGATCGCCACCTTCTCGGCCGCGTTGATCCGCTCGGCCAGCTCGTCGATCACCTCGGGCGAGGGCGCGCCGAGGACCGGGCCGGCCGGGCGGTGTGCCGTACCGGTCTCGTTCACGGCCTTGGCGCCGAAGACGTCGCCCGGCACCACCAGCACCGCCGCGCCGCGCTTGCCGAGGGCCTCCTGGATGCCGACCCGGGCCAGCCGCGGCATCTGCTCGGCCGACGACACCAGCTCGGTCCAGTGGCTGGCCTGCCCGAACAGCTGCTTCGGGTCGGTCTCCTGGAAGAACCCGGTGCCGATCTCGCTGGAGACGATGTGCGACGCGATCGCCAGAACCGGCGCTCCGGACCGGTGGGCGTCGAAGATTCCCTGGATCAGGTGCGTGTTGCCCGGCCCGCAGCTGCCCGCGCAGACCGCGAGACGCCCGGTGAGCTGCGCTTCCGCCGAGGCCGCGAACGCCGCCGCCTCCTCGTTGTGCACGTGCACCCACTCGATCGCCCCACTGCGCCGGATGGCGTCACTCAGCGAGTTGAGGCTGTCACCGACCAGTCCGTAGATCCGCTCGACCCCGGCCTGAACCAGAACCTCGACAAATTGGTCGGCTACCGTCTGCTTCGTCCCGAACATCCCACGCCTCCTGCACCGAATTCCCCGTCAGACCTCGGGATACCCGCGCTCCAGGTCGCGCGAACGGGACGTGCGTCTCATCCTCAAACCCCTTCTTGGGTACGCGTAACCGCTGTTGATCACGGGGAACCTGCGGACTCCTGAGGTAGGTGGGCGTACAGTCTTTGAATCCGGCCCGCACGGTACCGGCATGTGAGGCGATTACCGCACGACGCAACGAGCGTCACACCTGGTGATTGCCCATGTTTCACCGGCGGGGTATTTGGCGTTTGCATAGGATTAAGGTCTAGAGTGCCGCGCGTGAAGGTGACCTTGCAGGAGATCCGGGAGCGGACCTACAAGCCGGTTGACGCGTGGTGGACCGTGCTTCTGGTCGACCCGCTGGCGTCCCGGTTGGTGCGTCTGGTCGCGCCCTATCGGTGGATCACACCGAATGTTCTGACGCTGTTCGCGACCGTGCTGGGTGTCGGCGCGATGGTCGGCTTCGCGATCGGCGACCGGTGGGCCCTGGCCGCCGGAGCGATCCTCTTCCATCTGAGCTTCGTCGTCGACTGCATGGACGGCAAGATCGCTCGGCTGAACGGGACGGGCACGATATTCGGCCAGTGGCTGGACTTCGTTCTGGACCGGGTCCGGGTCTTCTTCTGCGCGATCACGCTGTTCGGTGGTCAGTACCTGCAGACCGACAACGTCGCCTACCTCTGGGTGATGGCGGTGGCGGTCTTCCTCGACCTCTTCCGGTACCTGAACAGCCAGCAGATGGCGAAGGTCCGGCGGGTCATGCGGGACCAGATCGAGGAGCTGCAGCCGCCGGTCGAGGAGCTGCCGGAGACGGCGGCCGAGCCGCTCGACGAGATGCCCGCCGCCCCGGCCGGTTCTCCGACGTTCCGCAGCCGGATCGGCAACACGCTGCGCCGCCACCGGATCCGCACCCACCTGTTCAGCGGCATCGAGTACGAGATGTCGGTCTTCATCATCGGCCCGCTGCTCGGGCTGGTCATCCCGGTCACGATCCTGGCCGGTGCGGCGCTGCTCGCCTTCGAGCTGTTCCTGATCCTGAAACTGCTGCGCGCCTGCCAGCAGCACCCGGCGAAACTGGCGGCCGCCCAAGCCGCGTACGCCGCCTGGGAAGCCGAGCAGGCGCCGCCCGCGAGCATCCCCGCCCCGGGCCTCCCCGCGACCGGTGTCCCCACCACCGTCTGAGTCACCGCATCCCCCAGCACCCTCGGCGCCCACGCCGGGGGTGCTCCTGTTTTGCACCCCTCCGGCGATCCAGCAGCCTCGTGGCGCTGCCGAAATGAAGGGCATGAACCGGGAGAACGTGCCACTCACCGTCCGGCTTCGACTCGTGAGCGCCAACTCCGGCCGGCCCGTGCCCGGGTACGAAGTGAACCTCTGGCACTGTGATCGCGAGTCCCGCGGCCGGCAGACCAGCGACCCGGCCGGCTGGGTGGCCTTTCCGAGCGCCTTCCCCGGCTCGTCGGCCGGTCACTGGCCGCACATGCACTTCGAGGTACTCCGGAACTCCGACACGATCCACGCGGCGCAGCTGGCGCTGCCCGGGGACAGCCGGCACGCCATGAGCCTCACCGGCGACGCCTGCTTCACCGGCGGCTGGGCCCTGGAGATCCCGTCGGTCACCGGCGACACCCATCGAGGCCTGGTCGCCACCCGTACCGTCGGTCTCTGAACGCCGGAAGGCACCGGCTAGATTTGCCCGATGCCGCGCCGCCGACTGCTGTACCTGCTCGCCGTCGTCGCGCTTCTCGGGCAGATGGCGTTCGCGATGGTGACCACCGCGATGCAGCAGTCACCGACGATCGACGAGCCGGTGTACGTGGGCGCCGCCGAGGTCTACAGCCAGCAGCACAGCCTGCGGTACAACCCGGAGCATCCGCCGCTCGGCAAGCTGTTCATCGCGGCCGGGCTGGCGTTCGCCGACGCGGAACTGGATCCGGCGTACCAGGGCAACCAGACCCGGCTCGGGCGGCACCTGCTCTACGAGAGCGGCAACAACCCGTTTCACCTGATGCTCCTGGCCCGGCTGCCGATCATCCTGTTGACTCTGCTCTTCGGCCTCGTGGTGCTGGCGTTCGCCCGCGACCTGGCCGGCCCGGCGGCGGGACTGATCGCCCTCGCCCTGTACGCCTTCTCCCCCGACGTGATCGCCCACGGATCACTGGCGACGCTGGACGTGCCGGCGGCCGGGCTGCTGCTGGTCGCGTTCTGGACGGCGTGGCGGGCCCGCCGGCGGCCCGGCCTCTATCTGCCACTGGCCGGGCTGGCGTTGGGAGCGGCCCTGGCGACCCGGATGAGCGTGCTTCCGGCCGTACCCCTGCTGGTGGTTCTTGCGGGCCTGTCCATGTGGAAAGCGCAACCGGCGCGCGTGGTGGGGAAACGCTTGCTGATCGCCGCGGGAGCGGCGATCGGGGTCGGTGTGATCGCGGTGGCGGCGGTCTGGCTGACCTATCTGGCGGTGGATCCGCGGCTGCGCTGGACCACCCCGGCGGGGCTGCCTGATCCCGGTGGGCTGCGCGGGCTCGCGGTGGATCTGATGCCGTTCCCGCAGGCTTATCGGGACGGGATGCTGACGCAGTTCAAGTTCGAGAACCGGCTGTTCAACGGCTTCCTGCTGGGTGAGGCCTATCGAGGCTCGCCGTGGTACTACATGCCCGTCGCGATCCTGATCAAGACGCCGATCGGGATGCTCGTGCTCTGGGCGGCCGGCGCGATCACCATGATCGTGGTGCCGAAGCTGCGGGCGGCGGCGCTCTATCTGCTGCCGGTCTCGGCCGTGCTGCTGCTGTTCACGATGACCGGGGCGCGCAATTTCGGCACCCGGTACGTGATCTTCCTGCCGATGTTCCTGGCGATCGCGGCGGGGACGGTCGTGCTGATCCGGTTCCGCTTCTCCCGAGTGATCACGGGTGTGCTGGTGCTGACGGTCGCCGCCGGATCTCTGCTAACATTCCCGACTTATATCCCGTATTCCAATATCGCCTTCGGCGGCACCTCGAACACGCACAACAACCTGCACGACGCGAATGTCGACTGGGGACAGGATCTGCCCCGTCTCTCGGCACGGCTGAAATCGGAATATCCGGGCGAACAGATCTGGCTCGTCTACAAGGGCGCCGGGGTGCCGAACTACTACGGGATCGTGGCCGGCGATCCCTACAAGGTGCCCGAGGAGCAGGTCCGCGGCCTGCTGGTCGTCTCGGATTCCCGGGTGGCCCTGGCGAAAGGCCGGCTCAAGAGCCTGATCGAGTCCAGCACCGTGATCGACCACGTAGGCCACTCGATCACCATCTATCGGCGCGAGGCCGGCTCAGGCCTTCCGGTTACCAGCCGGTAATGCTTAGGTGACACGATGACGCATTACGACATCGTCATCGTCGGCAGTGGCTTCGGCGGCAGCGTCAGCGCCCTGCGCCTGACCGAAAAGGGATACCGGGTCGGCGTGCTCGAAGCCGGCCGCCGCTTCACCCCCGAGACCCTGCCCACGACCTCCTGGGACCTGCGGAAATTCCTCTGGGCCCCGCGGCTCGGTATGCGTGGCATGCAGCGGATCACGCTGCTCAAGGACATCATGGTGCTCTCCGCGGCCGGGGTCGGCGGTGGATCACTGGTGTACGCGAACACGCTCTACAAGCCGCCGGCGCCGTTTTTCGCCGACCCGAACTGGGCCGGGATCACCGACTGGGCGGCCGAGCTCGACGTCTTCTACGACCAGGCGTCGCGGATGCTCGGCGTCACCGAGCAGCCCACCATGACGCCCTCCGACGTGGTGATCAAGCAGGTCGCCGAGGACATGGGCGTGGGGCACACATTCCGGCGTACGCCCGTGGGCGTCTTCTTCGGCGAACCCGGCAAGACCGTGCCCGACCCGTACTTCGGCGGCGCCGGGCCGGACCGCACCGGCTGCGTCGAGTGCGGCAACTGCATGATCGGCTGCAAGGTCGGCGCGAAGAACCGGCTCGACGTCAACTATCTGTACCTGGCGGAGCGGGCCGGGGCGGTGGTGCACCCGGACACCGTGGTCTCCCGTTTTCATCCTGCGGAGGGTGGTTGGCGGATCCAGACCAACAACGGTCTCTTCACCGCTGACCACGTGATCCTCTCCGCCGGGGCGCTCGGCACCCAGCGTCTGCTGCACGCCATGAAGGACACCGGGGTGCTGCCGCGGCTGTCGGACCGGATCGGTCAGCTGACCCGGACCAACTCGGAGGCGCTGCTCGGTGCCGCCGTGAAGGAGGTGCCGGCGCAGCCTTTCTCCTCCGGGATCGCGATCACCTCGTCGTTCCACCCCGATCCGGACACCCACATCGAACCCGTTCGGTACGGGCCGGGCAGCAACGCGATGGGTCTGCTCTCGACGCTGCTGGTGGACGGTGGCGGGCGGGTGCCACGGCCGCTGCGGTTCCTCTGGCAGGCGCTGCGGCACCCGGTCGTGCTGGCGCATTCGCTGTCGGTGCGGCGGTGGAGCGAGCGGACGATCATCGCGCTGGTCATGCAGTCGGTGGACAATTCGTTGACGGTTCGGCGTACTCGCCGTGGCCGGCTCACCACGAGCGCCGGGCACGGCGAGCCGAACCCGGTGTGGATACCCGTCGGCCACGAGGCCGTGCGCCGGATCGCCGACCGGATCGGTGGCTTCCCGGGCGGGACCGTCGGGGACATCTTCAACATCCCGCTCACCGCGCACATCCTGGGCGGGGCGACGATCGGGGATTCGCCTGCGTCCGGGGTTGTCGACGCGTACCACCGGGTTTTCGGCTATCCCGGCCTGCACGTCGTGGACGGCTCGGCGGTGCCGGCGAACCTCGGCGTCAATCCGTCGCTGACCATCACCGCGATGGCGGAGCGGGCGATCGCGCTCTGGCCCAACAAGGGCGACGCGGACCAGCGCCCTTCGGCCGGCGACGAATATCGCAGGCTGGAGCCGATCGCGCCCCGTAATCCGGCCGTACCCGCTCACGCGCCGGCCGCCCTGCGCCTCCGCGTCCTGTGATCCTCACCGGCAAGACGGCGCTGGTGACCGGCGGCTCGCGCGGGATCGGCCGGGCCGTGGTCCGTCGGCTGGTCCGGGACGGCGCCCGGGTCGTGTTCACCTACCACGCGGCGGATCAGGCAGCCGCGACCCTGGCGGACGAGACCGGCGCCGAAGCGGTCCGCTGCGACCAGGCCGACCTCACCACGCTGCCGGCGATCTTCGCTCCGGTGCGGGACGGCCTGGACATCCTTGTCAACAATGCCGGCGTCACCGACCCGGGCCCGATCGAGAGCCTCACCCCGGCCGTCTTCGACCGGGTGATGACGATCAACGCGAAGTTCCCGCTCTTCGCCATCCAAGCGGCCATCCCGCTGCTGCGCTCCCCAGGCCGGATCATCAACATCTCCACTCTGAACACCGCGATCCCCGGGCCGGGCCTGGCCATGTACTGCGCGAGCAAGGCAGCCCTGGAACAGTTCACCGCAGTGGCCGCCCGTGAACTTGGCCCCCGATCAATAACGGTCAACACCATCTCCCCCGGCGCAACCGACACCGACCTGCTGCACGCCACGAACACCCCGGAGTCCCTGAGCCAGACCGCCGCCATGACGGCCCTGCGCCGCATCGGCTCTCCCGACGACATAGCCGGGGTCGTGGCTTTCCTCACCACGCCGGACGCCGCCTGGGTAACCGGCCAGAACATCCGAGCCACAGGCGGCCTGCTCCTCTGACCACCCACCCGATTACGTGTCGAGTTGGGGCGCGTATCAAACCCCAACTCGACACGCACACCGAAACTCGCCCACCCGTGTCGACTTCAGGTGCGATCCGCGCCCTAACTCGACACGCATCGTCGGAGGGCTCACGGCGTGTTGCCGTCGGCCCGCCGGGCAAACGAACCTGGCCGCCGGGCGAGCCGACCGCCGGGGCAAGCCGACCGCCGGCGCGAGCCCGACCGCGGGGCGAGCCGTAGCTCAGACATGTCATCGGGCACTTATGAGGTGTCTGAGCTACGGCTGATGGCCGCGAGCCGTACGCCAGACATGTCATCGCAGCCTCATGACATGTCTGGCGTACGGCTCGCCCCCGCGCCCACCACGGCTTGCGCTCGCGGTCGCTCGCACACCCGAAAAACTGCCGCAAGCACAAGCCGGGCCGCTCGGGCCGACGCTCGGGGCCGAGACGCTCGGGGCCGAGACGCTCGGGCCGGGGACGCTCGGGGCCGGGGACGCTTGGGGCCGGGGACGCTTGGGGCCGGGTTGTGGTTGCGGTTGGTTTGGTGGTGGCGGGTGGGTGGGGGTGCTTGTGGGTTCGCACGGGGGTGACAGGAAAAAGGGCGCAACCATTTACGCAGGTCGCCCGGCCTGGGGAGCGTCAGCGAACCCGGGCCGGGCCCTCGGCGGGAGCAGCGGTCTGTACCCACCACCCCGCTGCGAAATGGATCTAAGAGATTTGCTGCCACCAACCGTCGACCGGCGGGGGGTTGTCGACGTCGACGCGCTCGCCGGGGCGGGGGATCGCGAGCTGGACGTCGCGGGCCTTGGCCTCGTTCCAGGTGCGGTCGGCGGGCTCGGACCAGTCGTGCAGGGCCAGGTTGAACGTCGCCCAGTGGACCGGGATCATCAGGCCGCCGCGGACGTCGACGTGCATGGCGACGCCGTCCTCCGGGAGCATGTGGATGTCGGGCCACGCGTCGCCATAGGCGCCGACCTGCACCAGCGTCGCGTCGAACGGGCCGTATTCGGCACCGATGTCGGCGAACCCCGGGAAGTAGCCGGTGTCGCCCGAGTAGAAGACCTTGCGGGTCGGGCCGTTGATCACCCAGCTGGCCCAGAGGGTCTCGTCGCGGCTGAAGCCTCGGCCGGAGAAGTGGCGGGCCGGCGTCGCGACCAGCTCGATGCCGTTGACCTTGGCTTTCTCGTTCCAGTCGAGCTCGATGATGCGGGTTTCCGGAACGCCCCATTTTTCCAGGTGGGCGCCGACGCCGAGCGGCACCAGGAACGGCGCTGCCTGCAGGTCCACCAGGTTTTGGATGGTCACCATGTCGAGGTGGTCGTAGTGATCATGGGAGATCACCACGGCGTCGAGGGGCGGCAGCTCGCGCAGCGGCAGCGGCGGCTCGTGGAGCCGGCGCGGGCCGGTGAGGCGGGACGGGGAGCAGCGGTCGCTCCAGACCGGGTCGAGCAGGATCCGCCGGCCCTCGATCTCGACCAGCGCGGACGAGTGGCCGTACCAGGTCACGTGCAGGCCGGAGGCGTCCAGGCCGGGCGCCGGCTCGACCACCGGGATCGGCTGGTGCGGATGGCGTGCCTCGCGGCCGGTCAGCGTGGCCGCGAAAACCTTCGGCATCGACGTGGCGGCGAGCATCGTCGCCGGGACGGTATTTCGGAACTTGCCGCCGGAGTACTGCGGGGACGACTCGACCCGGGTACGCCGGGAGCCGCTCGCCCGGGCGCCGAGCTGAGCGGGGAGGTCGCGGGCGGCCCAGACCGCCGCGGCGCCCAGGGCCAGAGCCATAACGGTACGGGTACGCGTTCGCTTCGCCATGTGACCAGTCTGACGGCCCGCGGCCGTGCGCGACCACCACGTTCACCATGAAACACTCACGCCGTGACGCTCGACACCCTTCAGTCTCAGCAGCAACTCATCGTCCGCCAGCGGATCCGTTTGATGGTCAACCAGTACGAGATCCACGCCTCGTCGCCGGACGGCCAGGAGGCCGGCCTGCTGGCGTTCGCCCAGCAGAAACGGCTCGCTTTCAAGGAGCAGGTGACCCTCTACACCGACGACACCAAGCAGCAGCCGCTGCTCGGTTTCAAGGCGCGCCAGCGGATCGACCTGGGCGCGACCTACGACGTGACGGACGCGGCCGGCCAGCCGATCGGCCTGTTCAAGAAGAGCTTCGCGGCGTCGCTGCTGCGTTCCACCTGGGTGCTGGAGCAGCCCGGGTACGGCGAGATGACCGGCCAGGAACGCAGCATGTTCGTGGCGATCCTGCGACGTTTCGTGGACTCGCTCTCCTGGCTGCCGTACCACTTCGACTTCACCATCGGCGAACGCCCGGGGTTCTCGGTGGTCCGCAAGTGGGGTCTGCGCGACCGCTTCCACGTCACCATCACCGACCCGAACCTGGACCGTCGCCTGGTCGTGGCGATGGCCGTCGCACTGGACGCGCTGCAGTCCCGGTAACCTGCACCGGATGGACGATCCCCGTGCTCAGCGCCTCTTCGGCGACAGTCTCGTCGCCCCCGGCGACCTAGCGTCGAACCCCTACCGGGTGGACCGGGACCGGATCGTCAGTTCGCCGTTCCTAGCCCGCCTCGCCGGCGTCACTCAGGTGATCAGTCCGGGCGGGGCGGGCCTGCTGGTGCACAACCGGCTCACCCACAGCCTCAAGGTGGCTCAGGTGGGCCGGGCCATCGCCGAGCGGGTTCAGGCCGCACACCCGGATCTGACCGACAAGCTCGGTGGCTGCGACCCGGACGTCGTCGAGGCCGCCGCCCTGGCGCACGATCTCGGGCACCCGCCGTTCGGGCACCTCGGTGAGCGGGTTCTCGACCGGCTCGCCCGTCAGCGGCTGCGGCTGCAGGACGGATTCGAGGGGAACGCTCAGTCGTACCGGATAGTGACGAGCACCGAGGTCCGGGGCCAGGCGACGATCGGGTTGAACCTGACGAACGCCGTCCGGGCCGCGATTCTGAAATATCCGTGGACCCGGCGTGAGCACCCCGATCCGCACCCGCGTTTCATGGACCCGGCGCCGCGCGGAGCCGCCGTGGTTCCGGACGATCCGGAGGGCGGGTCGCTGAAGTTCGGGGCGTATTCCACGGAAATTTCCGACATGCGGGCGGCGCGGGCGCCCTTCGCCGGGCGGGTTGCCGACTGGCAGCAGACCGTCGAGGCATCGGTGATGGACACGGCGGACGACATCGCGTACGCCATCCACGATCTTGAGGACGTGCATCGGGTCGGCGTACTCCAGCAGGGTGCTGTCGCCACCGAGCTGATGGCCTGGCAGCGCTGGGGCGCCGAGACTGATCTGAACCGGGCCGGCGGCGCCATCGAGTCGCTGCGCCGCCAGCTGCATCGCAAGGACAGCTGGATCGCCGACGACGACGCCTTCGCCGGAGCCGTCGAGCTGGTCCGCGCCGAGCTCGTCGACGGCCTGCTGGCCCGCCCGTTCGACGGATCGATCGAGGCCGAGGCCCGGGTGGCCGCCTTCTCCGCGAACTGGACCCGCCGCCTCGTCGACTCCATCGAGCTGATCGGCCAGCCCGCGATCAGAAGCGGTCACGTGCAGCTGTCCCGCGCCCAGTGGCACGAGGTGCAGATCCTCAAGTTCGTGCAGAACCGCTTCGTCCTGGAACGCCCCGACCTTGCTCTGCACCAGCGCGGCCAGGCCCGCCTGCTGGCGTCGCTGGTCGAGGCGCTGCTGGCCTGGCTCACCGATCCCGACGAGGAGCAGCGCCTCCCCCGCCGGCTTCGCGACCTCGTCGAGCTGGCCGAGGCCGAGCTGCCGATCGGTACGCCGGAACGCCTCAGCCGCGCCCGGGGCCGAGCCGTCGTCGACTTCGTCGCCGGGCTCACCGACAGCCAGGCGGTGGGTCTCATGGAGGCGTTGTCGGGGCGGTCGCGGCAGTTGTGGACGGACGCGTTCGTACTGTAAAACCGCGGTGGCCGAACGGTGGATGGCCCGGCGAGGGCCGCTTGCGATTTCCTGAGCGCTTGATCGAAGCTCGGGAGGCCGGATGGCGGGGCGGCACGTCATGACGGCCGTACGGGTGACAGATCTGCTAGAAGCACTCGACGCCCACCGGGTCGACGTCTGCCTCGGCGGCGGCTGGGGCGTAGACGCGCTTCTGGAGGAGCAGACCCGCGAGCACGCGGATCTCGACCTCTGGTTGCCGGCGGCCCATCTCGAATGGGCGTTCCGGGCGTTCGCCGGCCGCGGCGTGGACCGGGTCTTCCCGTGGCCCGGCGACCGCCCGTGGAACTTCGTGCTGCACGACGGTGGCAGCACCCGGGTCGATCTGCATCTCTACGAGCAGCTCGATGACGGGCAATTGCACTACGGCTCGGCTGTGGACGGACTGACGTTCCCGGCGCCGGCGCTGGCCGGGCGGGGTGTGATCGCGGACCGGCCGGTGCGCTGCGAGGATCCGGAGTGGGCGGTCCGCTGGCACACCGGTTACCCGCCCCGCGCCGCCGATCGGCATGACGTGCCGCTGCTCTGCGCGCGATTCGGAATCCCGCTGCCCGAGGCCTTCAGGTAAAACCTTTACCTGAGAAGCGCCAGTTCGAAGCCGGCCACCAGCAAACCCGTCAACGTCACCGCTATGCCGGCGGCTAATCGGGCCGTGTGCGCCCACGCCACCCGCCGATTCTGCCGGACACCGTGTTTGGCGGCGTGCACCTCGTGCCAGGCCGCGTGCACACGACCCATCCGGTACGCGACGACCAGCAACCCGCCGGCGGTCAGCGCCACGCTCAGATACGACATCAAAAACCCCCTGGATTGTGCGGTGACAGCCAGTTTGGGCTGAGCCACCAGAACAATCCAGGGGATATACCGACATGAAAGAAACGCCCGAGTACAGACGGCTACGAACCTATCTGTCGCCTATTGGTCACTCGAATCGTCGGACGCAACGGCCGGGACGCAGATGGTGACCGCGCCCGGCACCACCGACGCGGTGAACTTGCGGGTCTTGGCGCGGGCGCCGCCGTCAAGCTCGTATTCGAGCGGCGACTTCAGCTTCACGTCGATCCGCCGCGCCCGCGTGGTCCGCACGAACGGCGAGTTGTCCGAGCGGCCGACCGCCATCGTGCCGAGCGCCCGGGCCCACTGCAGTGCGCCCTGCGCGGTCGCGACACCGACGTCGAGCCAGCCGTCCTCCGGCGAGGCGCCGTCGAAGGCCTCGATGCCGCCGGTGATCGTGCCGACGTTGCCGATCAGCACGCAGCTGGCCTCGTCGTCGAACCAGTCGACGCCGTCCACCTTGATCTTTGCCCGGGGCGCTTCGCCGTTGACGTGGCGGATGCCGGTCCAGACGTACGCGAGCTTGCCGAATCGGTCCTTCAGAGCCCCGTCGGCATCCTTGATCATCGCGCCGTCGAAACCGACGCCGGCCATCACGGCGAAGTGCTCGCCTTCCAGCAGTCCAAGATCAAAGCGGCGCCGGTCACCGGTGAAGGCGATGTCGACCGCCTTGGCGAGGTCCGTGGGAATGCCGACATTGCCGGCGAAGAGATTCCCGGTCCCGGCCGGCATGATCGCCACCGGGATCTTGCTGCCGCCTTTGACAGTGGCAAGGGTGTCGAGCGAGCGTTGGACCATGCCGTCACCGCCCCAGACAACCAGCAGGTCCACATCGGCCTTGATCGCCTTGCGAACCTGCTTCGGCGCCTTGCGGCTTTTCGGCACTTCGAACCAGAGCAGCTCGTCGACGCCCTTGCCGGTGATGCATCGGCGGAGTTCGTCGAGCCCTCCTCCGAGGGTCTTCCGCTGGTGAGCAACGACGGCGATTCTGCGGGGGGTACGCATATCGCCGCCGTTACCCAGAATCAGCGGAATCCGAAACGGCTGCGCTTCTTACGGCCGAAGGTGTTCTGCAACGTGTCCGCGCCCTGGCGCAGGAAACGGGTGCCGCGGCTGGCACCACGACGACGCTCGATGGTGTCACTGAGCTTGCGGGCGCCGGCCGCGCCGAGGGGGACGAGAATGGCGGTCAGGATGATTTTGCGGGCAAAGTTCCAGATCATGCCCACCTAGTACCCACATTTGAAGATCAGTTCACGGTGTCGCGCATCCGTTGCTCGGCGGCCGCGCTGCGGATCACCATGAGACGCAGCTCCAGCTCGTCGGCGACGATCGAGGCCAGGTGTTCGAGAGCCTTGAGCTGACGCGTGTTGGCGTCCCGCGGCCGGCTGTCGATCACGTTGACCGTGCCGAGGCGGTAACCGTCGTGGGTGCGGATCGGCGCGGCGGCGTAGAAGCGCAGACCCAGCTCGCCCCGGACCAGCGGGTGATCCAGCGTGCGTGGGTCGACGGCCGCGTTGTTGATCACGTAGACGTCGTCCTGGGCGATCACCGAGGCGCACAGGCCGGGCTCCTTGCCGACCTCGCGGACACCGGCCAGGCCCTGGCACGCGGCCAGCCAGACCCGGTCCTGCTCGACCAGGGAGACCGTCGCGATCGGCGTCTCGAAGATGGCGCCGGCCACGAAGGCGATCCGGTCGTACGCGTCCTCGACCGGCTGGTCCACCATGCGATAACGGCGCACCGCCGCGAGCCGGGCCTCCTCGCTGTGCTGAGGGCCGACGTTGTCCAGATATTCATAGGCGTTAGACGACGCTGTCATGGACGCCAGCCTATGTCCTCAGCAGGCTGAACGTCGCACAAAAAGTCAGTCAGAATCGGGCGAAGGATCGCACCGGCATCCGGGGGCCAAATTTCGGCGCGCCGATCCCACCGAGGGCGAAAAGGTCACAGACCCGGCCGCGATGCCCGCGGAACGGTTCCAGCAGCTCCAGCATCCGCTCGTCGGTGCCTCGCGCCTCACCGGCCAGCGCCCAGGCCACCGTGTTCGGGATGTGGAAGTCGCCGACACTGACCGCGTCCGGGTCGCCGAACGCGTACCGCACCACCTCGGCCGCGGTCCACGGACCGATGCCGGGCAGCGCGGTCATCCGGGTGGTCGCCTCGGCCGGGTCCGCGCAGCGGTCGAGCCGGGCGGCCACCGCCGCGGCGCGCAGCAGGGCCTGGGTGCGCCGCTGCTCGACGCCGAACGGATGGAAGACCCAATAGGCCGAGGCGGCGATCGCGGCGGGATCCGGCGGCAGCACGAGATCGGCCGGGCCGGGCGCCGGCTCACCGAAATGCCGACAGATCGCACGGTATGACCGGTGCGCCTCCTTGCCGGTGACCTTCTGCTCCAGGATCGCCCGCAGCAACCGGGGAAAGACCTGCCCGGTGGCCGGCAGCCGCACACCGGCGAACGTCTTCGCGAGCCGGCTCACCAGCGGATTTCCCGCGGCCATCTCGTCGAATCCGGTGAGGTCGTCCCGCAGCCCCGCGATCGCGTCGGCGCGGTCGACGACCCACGTCGCTCCCGGCCCATGGCCGGTCGCGATCAAATCCCCCGCGGCGCGAGCCAGGTGCAATGCCGCCGGCCCTTCCGGGGTACGCACGGACAACCAGAACTCACCGTCCCGCAGCATCCCGCAGGGGTCATGTTTCGGCACCAGCAGCGGCCGCACCGAGGCGCCGAAGGCATAACGCTCCGGCGGCGTCATCCGGCGGGTCACGGTCACCGGGCAACTATCCCACCAGCCGCCGGTAAATGGGCAGGCCGATGGCCCTGACCTTGCTCCGGGGTCAGGGCCATCGGGCGGTGAACCGGACACCCGAGAAAGGTCCGGTCACCCAGTGCGGAGTGCCTTCCGGTGGTGGCCGGTCGGCCCGTCGCGTTGATCCGTCCAGCAGGGGAGAGGACGGCCGGCTGCGCCGAAGGGGGGTCCCGGACCGAAATCCGGTCCGGCGCAGCCGTGCGGCGGTGTGCTCCGCGTTCAGGTGGTCGTACGGTCAGCCGCGAACGCGGATCCGCACCGAGTCGAAGGCGGGGGTCTGGTTGGCGCGCTCCATCATCGGCGTACGGTGCGAACCGTCACCGGCCCACGAGGAGCACTGGAAGTTACCCGCCTCGGGCAGACCCGGCACCTGGATGGAGACCGTGTCCGGCTGGGCGCCACCGCGGCTGTCCTCGGTCGCGACGAAGAACGCCGGGACCGGCTCCGGGGCGGGCGCCTGGTTGGTGCTCTGCAGGATCCGGCACGCGGTGTGGAAGTGGCCGCGGACCAGGCCGTTCTGCAGGACGCTGCTCTCCACGTAGTACCCACCCTGGCCGGCCGCGAGGAAGCGGTCACGGATCAGGTTCCGGGTGCTGATCTGCAGCGTGAACGGGGTGTTCACGTTGACCTGGCGAGGCGCCTGGGTGATCAGCAGCGTGGGGTTGTTGGCGGCCGCGCCGACCTCACCGAACTCGGTGGAGACGCAGCGGTCACCACGCTGGAAGCCGTCGTGCGCCTCCAGGTTGGAGGTGTCACAGCTGTTGGTGAGGATGCCGAGACCGGCGCCGGGCGGCGGGACCGTGGCGGTCGGAGCCGGAGCGGGTGCCTCGGTCTCCTCTTCCTCCTCGGCCGGCGGCTGAGTCTCCTCGGCCGGGGGCTGCTCTTCCTCAGCCGGCGGCGCGGAGGTCTCCTCGCCGGCGGGAGGCGCGGTGGTCTCCTCCTCAGCCGGGGCGGAGGCTTCCTCGGACGGCGCGGCGCTGGCGTTGCCGCCACCGTTGTTGTTACCGCCGTTGTTGTTGCCACCGTTGTTGCCGTTGTTGCCGCCACCGTTGTTGTTGCCGTTCCCGCGGCGGCGGGCCTGGGTGGTCGCCTCCGCGGTGCCCTCCTGGTTGGCGACGTTGTTCATCACCCAGGTACGGCATCGGGCGCGGACCTGAGCCGCGGTGGCCACGTCACCGGCGCCGTCGTCAGCGTGCTGGGTGACCTTGCCGTTGTTCGTGGTGTACGTGCCCTGCCGAGTCTCCGTGGAGAGGTCGACCTGGTTGGGGGCGGCCAGGTCGTCACAGGCAGCCAGGGCCCGCTTGGTGGTGCGGTCGGTGCTGGCGTTCGAGACCTGGGTGACGGTCACGATGCCGCCGAACGCCACCAGCGTGGCGGCGACGGCGATGATGCGGCGCCGACCGCTGAACCACGTCGGGGAACTGGCGCGCCGGTACTTGGACCTTCGCATGGGTGACACCTTTCATGGTCGCCGTGGGCGAGTCGAAGACCTAGCGCGCCCGGAAGATGCGCATGGTCGTGATGACCCCGACCACCAGTGCGGCGGCGAGGACGAGCAGGATGACTGTGTTGCTGAGGCCCGGGATGCTCCCGCCCTCGGTTGCTGCGACCAGCATCTGGTTGTCGATCGGAACCGGACCCTGACCCGCGGCCGCCGGGGCCGCCGCGGTGGGCAGCGCCGAGTAATCGACGATGCCGCTGCTCTCCAGCAGGGTCATGTGCGTCATCACGAACTGGTTCGTCTGCTGGGCCAGCTTGCGGACCGTGTCGTTACGGGTGGTGGCCCGGATCGACGCGATCGCCGGGAAGATCTTCCCGTGTGCGGCCCGGAGCCGATCGATGAAGATCTGGTCGAACTGGGCCGGGGTGGCCGCGTTCCGCATCTCGTTCAGCCAGACCTGCTGGTCACCGTTGGGCTGGCCCGGAAGGCTGATACCCAGCTTCTTCGCCGCCGCGCGGTCCAGGTTGTCGAGCGAGACGTGCTGCTCGGCGATCGCCTTGCCGATCTTGACGACCGTCGGGTTCTCGGACTTCTCCTGGGCCATGTTCCCTGCGGGAACCTCCCAGAGGCCGGCCAGCCGGACCTTGATCACGAAGTCCCGATCAGCGGCGCTGACCGTACCGGCTCCCTTGTCGGTGAGCCCGGTGTTCGGGGGGATCGGGACTGCGTCATCGGCGTGTGCGGGCCCAGCCGGCGTCAGTAGGAACGCCAGGGAGAGGGCCAGGGTGCCGACCAGCCATCGGGGAATACGGCGGGTCATCATCTCTCTCTCCTCCCTGCTTCGATCAGTAGCTGTAGTCGCTGCCGGTGTCGGACGCCTCGTCCGAGGACTCCGCGTCCTCCGCGGCGGGCGGCGCGACCGGCTTCGAGATCTTGGGAAGGCAGGTCAGGTTCTTGGTGCCTTCGGGGGTGATGACGAACCAGGTGCCGCTGACGTTCTGGCCCTTCCACTGACCCGGCTTCTTGTCGCCGATGTAGCGGTAGAGCGGCCAGCCCTTGAGGGTCAGCTGCTTGGTGCCGTCCGCCCGGGTGACCGTGCCGACCAGCGACTCGTCCACGCCGTCCAGCGTGGGCGTGCCGTCGTTGGTGAGCGCGGCCGGCCAGATGGCGGCGCAGTCGCCGTTGCAGTTCGACTTGGCCGGGTCGTCCTCGTCCTTGTCGAAGCGGTACAGAACGAAGCCGTCCTGGTCCTGAACGGTCTCGCCCATCTTCGCCACCTTGGTGGCGGTGAGCTCCGTGGTGGTCAGCTCTTCGCTGATCTCCGGGGTGTTCGCCTCGTCGGCCGGTGCGGCCTCCTCGGTCGAATCGGGGTCAGCCTCGGCGGTCGAGTCGGGGTCGGCCTCAGCCGTCGCGTCAGCCGCGCCAGGCGTGGCGGCGACCTCGTTCGACGCCGGCTCAGCGGCGTTCCCGTAGTCGGCGGCCGCGGTGTTTTCGCCGTATCCGGCCGGGGCGCAACCAGGCAACGCGACGATCGCCGCGAGTGCCGCGCCGAGAACCATCAACTTCCGCTTCTCCGGTACCACAGGTCCTCCAGCTGATTAATGGCGTTGCCATTTCCGGCCAGTAGTACGGAGACCGTGCGAAGTCGGTTGAACATTCGGGTCGATCAGTTTGGAGAAATTTCCTTTGAACCATCCACCTGCGGCATACGTAAAGACATGACCCATACGCGAAAAAAGGCCCGGCTGCCGAAGCAGCCGAGCCTTTCAGTGGTCGTACGGTTACGGAACGCGAACCAGTGCGTCCCCCGGACCGTTCGCCGTGATCTCCTGCACCTGGAGGTGGGCGATGTCCTCACGAGCGGTGCCGGTGACGGCCTGAAGCAGCAGCGGTGACGGGTTGGCGGCGGTGCCCCAGCCCTTGTCGCCGATGTCCCAGGTGGCGAGCAGCTCGGCCGTGCCGTCGGTACGCACGGCGTACAGGCCGCACTTCTTCGGGCCGGTGATGTTGGAGACGGCGAAGGACACCTGGGTACCCCAGTCCTTCTCCTCCAGGCCGACCGCCAGCGCGACGTTGGTCCGCGCGTCCGCCCCGCTGTACGTCTTACCGGGCAGCTCGGTGCCGCCCAGGCCGACGCCGTCCGAGTTCGGCAGCGGGTCGAGCTGGCTGCTGGAGCTCTGCGCGCCGGTCTCCGGCGCGGTGGCGTCGTTGCCCAGCCAGCGGCCGCCGGCGAAGAGCGCGCCGATCGCCAGCATCGCGAAGACCACGACGGCGGCGGCCAGCGAGTAGAGCCTGCGGCTGTTCGCCCGGCGACGCTCGGTACGCACCTCGCGGAGCATCTTGTTGAGCACCTGGCCGTCGCGCTCGGACTGCTCGGCGGCGATCAGCGCTTCCGCGTCGACCCCCGAGAGCACGTCCGCCACCTGGACGAACGACTCCAGCTCCAACGCACACTGGGGGCATTCGATCAGATGGTCCTCGAACCGCGAGGCATCGTGGTCGTCGAGCACGCCCAAGGCGTACGACGCGACGTCGTAGTGCTGTTCCTGTGTCATTCGGTCACCCCCCGCTGTTGCAGAGCCGTCCGCAGGGCCCGAAGAGCGTAGTAGACCCGGGACTTGGCCGTACCGAGCGGGAGGTTCAGTGACTCCGCGGCCTCGGGGACGGTCCGTCCACGGAAGTACGTCTCGATCAGGATCTCCCGGTGCGAGTGGCTCAGCTGCCGGAGCGCGTCCGACACCGTCATCGATTGCAGGACCTTGTCGGTCTCGTCGGACGTGGTCGGGAAGCTCTCCAGCTCCCGATCGTACGTCTCCGCGGGGCGCGCGTTGGCGCTGCGGTGCTCGTCGATGGCGATGCGGCGGGCGACCGTGACAAGCCACGGCCGCAGTGACTGCTGACCCTGTGCCCCGAGCCGGTGCGCATTGCGCCAGGCTCGCAGCAGGGTTTCCTGCACGATGTCCTCCGCGCGCTGCCGGTCTCCACCAGTCAGACGCAGCACGAACATCAGCAATGGTCCAGCGTGCTCTTCGTAGAGCATCTTGACCAGCGTGTCCTCGTGGCTGGGACTGCTGCTCGGAGCGGCCTCGTGCCGCGGCGTCTGCCGCGGGATCACTGTGCCCTCGTCGCGTGAGTGGTTGCCGCCATCGAGAGCTTGCCACCTACCACCGGAGTGTTGTCGTGCCATCACACGCACCCTCTCCGGCGCGAGCCGATCCTCGGCCACCGCATGCATCGATACCTCCGCCCGGACCTTTCCCCGTCGCCTGAAGTACGGCTGGGAAGGGCTGCCGGGATCAATGCCGGCGCGAGATTTTCCGGGACACTCGGTCTCAACGGTCCTCCGCTGCGATCGTGGACGATAGGCGCACCGGTCGGAGATCACCCTCCGTATTGATCTACGACGATTCGAGCGCCAGGTAAGGCGGAATGATACTCAGTGACAACCGACCGTAGACATGGTCCCGAGAATAATTCTCCCCTAAGCGGGAGAGCGCGATCTCGGAGCGTGAACCTACGATTTCGTAGCGTTGACGAGACCGCGTAAGAAGTGGTGAAACGTGGGGTCCGAGAACCGTTCGGGTGACCCCGGAATGCCGGTCGGACCTTTTAGTGCACCGGGTCGCCGGGAGCGCTCCCATTTCCCGATGGCGCTGCTGGGACGCCTTAACGCCCCTTTATCGATCACCCTGGATCGGCCTCGGGTGCCCGACTTCGCGCGTTCTGGAAAGGAAGTTTCCATCACCCTTCGGGTGATCTCACGTCAGGTCTCACGGGCCGGGATGGAAGATCAACTAGTGAGACGGGTCCGCGCGGTCTCCCGCGCCAGCACCCGATGCAGCACCCGCGCGTCACCCAGCATCCCGCGCAGCCGCCGCTCCAGACCGGCGATCGGCACCAGGTTCTGCGGCGCGCGCGGGTCCTTGTACGCCGACGACGCGAGCCTGGGCAGCGTCACCACGGACAGCTCGGCCAGCTCGATCGCCTGGTCCGGGCTGAGCTCCGGCGAGCACTCCACCCGCACCACACCGGACCACGGCGCACCGGACGAGCCGGGCAGCCGCAGGTACCACGACCAGCCGCCCCAGACCGTCTCGATCTTGAAGACCGGCGTCCGCTGGGCCGGCCTCAGCCGGGGCACGACCGCCTGCTGCGCGGCCGGGAGATATTGCTTCTGCTGGGTCTTGATGTACCCGATCGTGCGCGGCAGCTGACGCCGGCTCCGGAGCGGGCCGTCGACGATCAGCAGGTCGGCGCCGTCCGAGCCGCCGTCCCGGGCCGCCGCCGAGATCTCGATCTCCAGGGCGGTCAGCGGCGGCTGCACGGCGGCCGGCAGCTTGCTCGCCTCTCCCGTGCCGCTGACCCGGTGCACCTCGTATTTCACGGTGCCGGCCAGCAGGTCGCCGACGGTCGGGCTGGCGGTGAACAGGCCCCGCGCCACCCGGGCACCGGCCATCTCGGCGACACCGCGGGCGAGGTCACAGCGGACCACCCCGGCCGCGTACGAGGCGGCCAGCCCCGCGTACGACGTGCCGTCCTCCTCGGCCGTCCACAGGCCCGCGTCGTTGCGGCGGACCCCGTCGACCAGGAAGACGACGTCGGGCGCGCGGACCGAGGAGGAGACGCCGATCGGCGCCCACTCGGCGGCCGGCACCTCGACGCCGACGTCCACCTGCTGCGAGCTGGACGACGCCGGGCCGTCACCGCCGCCCTCGCCACCCTCGTACGAGGCGCCGTACGAGGGATCCCACGCGTCCACGAACATGCTGGTCACAGGCCGACCCTTTCGACGTGCGCGGTCCGCGCGTCCTTGTGCACCTCGAACCTGACCGGAATCCGTTCGGCGAGCGACTGCACGTGGGTGACGAGACCCACCATCCGGTCGCCGCGGGCCGCCAGGTTTTCCAGCGTGGCCGCGACCACGTCCAGGGTCGCCGCGTCCAGCGTGCCGAAGCCCTCGTCCAGCACGATCGACTCCAGGCTGGCCGCGGTCGTGCTCATCCCGGCCAGCTGCTCGGAGAGCGCCAGCGCCAGAGCCAGCGACGCCTGGAACGTCTCACCACCGGAGAGCGTGCGTACGCCCCGCTTGAGCCCCGCGTCGTGGTGGTCGACCACGAAGAACTCGCCCTTGTCGTGCACCAGTTCGTACTGCCCGTTGGTCAGCTCGCGCAGGATCCCGGACGCGCCGTCGACCAGCAGGTCCAGCGCCTCCTCCAGCAGCCAGCGCTCGAAGTTGTTCGCCCGCAGGTGCCCGGCCAGCGATTTCGACACCCGGCTCTGCTGCTGAAGCGCATTACGCTGCTCGGCCGCGTCGTTCGCCTGCTGCCGGCGCTCGGCCAGCCGCTGCCAGGCCGCCTCGGCCCGCTCGGCGGCCACCGCGGCGGCCCGGATCAGCCCGGACTCCGCGTCAACCGAGGACACCGTGAGGTCCGCCTCGGTGAAGAGGTCGACGATCGCGCCGTGCGCCCGGACCGTCGTGACATGCGCGGCGCCGACAGCGGTGTCCGCCTCGGCCCGCGCGGTCAGCCGTGCCTCGTGCTCGCCACGTGCCCAGCCGACCAGGGCCTGCCACGCGCCGGCCAGGTCGTCCCGGTCGGCCGGCGGTGGCACGAACCGGGCCAGGCCGTCACGGACCGCGTCGAACGTGCGCCACGCCGTCCGCTGCTGTTCCTCAGCGGCCCGGACACCGGCCTGCGCTCTGCGGTGCGCCTCGCGGGCCGCGCGGACCGCCGTGGCCGCGTCCTCCAGCTTGCGCTGCAGCTCGCCGAGATCGGCCAGCCGGGCACGGACCGCGTCGATGTCGGGCAGTCCGGACACCGCGGCACGCACCTCGGCCAGCCGGGAGCGGTGATGCTCGTACTGGCCGCGTTTGCGCTCCAGGTCGCTCTCCACGTTGCGAGCCACCGCGTCGCGTTCCCGCCAGCGGGTCGCCGCCGTCTCGGCCGCCGCTTTCGCCGCGGCGCCGGCCGCCTCGGCGAGCCGGACCGCTGACTCTTTCGGCACCTCCGGGACCACGGTGACCGGCTGCTCGCAGACCGGGCAGTCGTGCCCGGCCTCCAGGTGACCGCGCAGAGCGGCGGCCCGGTCGAGCTGCTGGGCGTCCCGGTAATCCTGCCGGGCCTGCTCCAGCAGCTGCTGCGCGCCGAGGTTCTCGGCCTGGGCCAGCTCTGCGGCGGCCGCCGTGTCGCGGTACTCCACCTCGGCGACCGACACCTTGCCGGCGAACCAGTCCTCCTGCTCGACCAGCCGCTCCAGCTCGGTGTGCCGGTCCAGCATCAGCCGCAGCGTCCCGGCGTCACCGGCCGCGGCCAGCTCGCCGCGGATCTTCTCCTCGGCCTCCTCGGCCGCGTGCACCTCTTTCGCCGCCTGCTCCGCGGCGGCACGAGCAGCGGTGGTCGCCCCCGTCGCTTCGTCCAGCCCCGCTGGGGTACGCACGGACGACAGCGCCGTCAGCTCCCCGTCGATCGTGTCCCGTGCCGCGATCGCGGTCTTCTCGGCCTCCCGGGCAGAACGCAGCCCCGGAACGGCAGCCTCCACCGCGCGGGTGAGTTCCCGGATCACCTCCAGCCGCTCGGCGGCCGCGCCGACCGCCTCGTCGGTGGCGTCGGTCAGCTGGCCGAGCTGCTGCTCCACGACGGAGAGCTTGGCCTCGGCGGTCTTGCCCCGCTCCGACGCCTTGAGCTGCACCTCCTCGTAGACGTGCAGCCCGAGCAGGTTGACCAGGATCTGCTGGCGGGTGGCCGGCTTGGCGTGCAGGAAGTCGGCGAACTGACCCTGCGGCAGCACCACACAGCTGGTGAACTGCTCGTACGGCAGGCCGACCGCGTCCAGCACGGCCCGGTCCATCTCGGCCGGGGTGCCGGCCAGTGCCTCGCCGAGGTCCTCCAGGTCCATGCCGGTGTCCAGCTTGGTCACGTCGAAGCCGGGCGGCATCAGCTGGAGACCGGCGCCCGCCGTCTTCACGTTGCCCCGGCCGTCGCGGCGGACCACCCGGGTCGCGACGTACCGATCGCCGGCCGACTCGAAGCAGAGCCGGACCCGGGCCTCGGCCGCGGACGGCGCGAGGGCGTTGCCGATCCCCCGGGTGCCGCCCCACCGGGGAACCTGGCCGTAGAGGGCGAAACAGATCGCGTCGAGCACCGTCGACTTGCCCGAGCCGGTCGGGCCGACCAGGGCGAAGTAATCGGCGTCGGTGAAGTCCACGGTGGTCGGGTCACGGAAGACCGTGAAGCCGGCCATGTCGAGCCTCAGTGGCCTCATTGGTTGCTGCTCACCTCGTCGTAGAGCTCGTCGAAGAGCTCGCGGACGCCGTCCTCGGCGTTGCCGCGACTGTCCAGATAGTCACCGAAGAGCTCGCGCGGCGAACGGCCGGCGCGTTCCGCCGACCGCTTTCCTGATCTGTCCGGCAGCATGTCCGGGTCGATGCGCACCTCCAGCGCGTTCGGCAGGAGCTCCTGCACGTCCTCGCGGAGACCCGGCCGGGGCGTCTCCCGGATCAGGACACGCAGCCAGGCATCCGGAAGGTTCACCGTTTTCAGCTGCTCCAGGGTTCCGCGCACGGTACGCAAGGTCAGCGCCGAGGTCACCGGCACGTCCCGGACCCGGGCGGCCTGGTCGGCGGAGACGTCCACGATCGCGACCGAGCAGACGTTCTCCTCCTCGCCGAAGTCGACGGCGAGCGGGCTGCCGCTGTACCGCGTCGGGCACGGCGAGATGATCTGCTGGGTGCGGTGCAGGTGGCCGAGGGCGACGTAGTGCGCGTTCGGCGGGAAGACCGTGGCGGGCACCGCGTAACCCATGATGGTGTGCGCCTCGCGCTCGCCACCGCCGGTGCTCGCGCCGACGATCGTGAGGTGGGCGGTGAGAAGGTTCACCACGCCGGTCTCGGCGAACGGCTCGCTCAGTTTCGCGATCAGCCGGGCCACCAGGTCGGCGTACGTCTGGTTGGCCTCGGCGGCGGACAGTTCGTACATCTCGGCGGCGCGGATCGCGTACCGCTGGGAGAGGAACGGCAGGGCGACCAGCCGCCAGCGCTCGCCGCTCTCGGTGGTCCCCTCGATCAGCAGATCGCTGAGGTCGCCCTTCTTCTTCGGGTACGACCCGCGCAGCTCGATGCCGGCGGCGTCGGCCCACGGGCGCAGCGCGTCCAGCGCGGCGCCGTTGTCGTGGTTGCCGCCGATCGCCACCACCCGCGCGCCGGTCTTGCGCAGCGCGGACAGCGCCCGGGTGACCAGGCGCGTCGCGTCGGCCGTCGGCGCCGCGGTGTCGTAGAGGTCACCCGCCACGATCACCAGGTCGGGCCGCTCGGCCTGGGCGATCTCGACCACCTGGGCCAGGACCTTGATGTGCTCGTCCTGCCGGTTTCGGCCCTTGAGGACCTTGCCGACGTGCCAATCGGAGGTGTGCAGGATGCGCATCGCAGAACCTTAGAACGGGATGTCGTCGTCGGAACCGCCGCCGCTGCCCACGACGGCGAACGGATCGGCGCCCTGGACTATCGAGCGGAGAGTTTCGGCAGGCGGCGGCCCGGACTCCGACTTGCGGGTCGCCCAGGCCGGGAACGGGAACTCGACACAGAGCGGGACCGGGATGTCCGGCTGGTTCACGAACATGGTGCCGGGACGGGCCAGCAGCGCCCGCTGACGCATCGCGGGCGGCAGGAAGCCGTACTCCGGCCGGGAGGCCTCGGCCGGGTCGAGGCGGCCGACCACCCGGATCGCCGAGTTCGTCACGATCCGGCGCTCCACCTCGCTCGCCGTCTGCTGCGCGCCGATCAGGATCACCCCGAGTGAACGGCCCCGCTCGGCGATGTCGAGCAGCACGTCCTTGATCGGCGAGGAGCCCTCACGCGGAGCGTATTTGTTGAGCTCGTCGAGGACGACGAAGAGCAGAGGGCGTCCGGTGCCGGATTTCTCCTTCTCCTCGAACTCGGTCTTCAGCGTCACGCCGACCACGAAGCGCTGCGCCCGGTCCGGCAGGTTGTGCAGGTCGACGACGGTGACCTGGGCGCTCGCCGCGGTCTTGATCTGGTGCGGCCGGCGCGAGGCCAGGTCGCCGCGGATCAGCCGGGACAGGTCGCGCTTGCTGTTGATCAGACGCCGGGCGAACGCGTTGACGGTGCCCATGTTGACCGCGCTGCCGGCCCAGGTGGACCGGGTCTCGTCGTCGGTGAGCTGCTCGACGATGTGGTCCACCAGGTCCTGGTACGACCCGATCCGCTTGCCGTCGATGCTGACGCCGCCCTCAGCCGGGACGGCGTACCTGTTCAGGTGGGCGGTGACCGAGTGCACCACCATCGTGTACTGCTGGCGCTCGTCGTCGGCGTCGGCGAACACGTACGGCAGGAGCTTGGTCTCGCAGAACTCGGCGAGCGTCCAGTAGAACGAGTCGACACCGGTCAGCCGGCTGCTCACATCGGGCGCGCCCGACGAGTCACCGGCGCGCGGCGGCGCGTAGACCCGGACGTCCGGGAACGGCGCGGCGGGCAGGCCGAGCAACGCGTACGCCTCGCGGGTCTTGTCGTCGAGCTTGGTGTTCGGATGGTCGAGGAAGAGCAGGTCCTCGCCCTTCACGTTGAAGATCAGGGCCCGCGCGTTGGGGCCGTCGGCGCCCAGCTGCCCGGAGCGGAACACCGAGTAGAGCAGGAACGTCGCGAAGCTGGTCTTGGTGGCGACACCGGAGATGCCGGAGATCGACACGTGGGCGCCGCGGGTGCCGTCGAGGAAGTCCGCGTTCAGGAAGACCGGGACACCGTCACGGCCGGTGCCCATCGGGACCCGCCGCTCCATCCGGTCGAAGTGCAGAGCGGCGTCCCGCGCCTCGCCGGTCGCCCGGTAGACCACCGCGCCGGGCGCGGGCGGGACGTAGAGCTCCGGATCGACCCGCGTCGTGGTGATCTCGGCCGCTTCCTGCACCATCGCCGGCAGCGTGCCGTCGGCGATGGCGAAGACGTCCGAGTCGAACTGGGCGCCCTCGTGCCGCGCGCGCACCTGGGTCACCACCCCGGCGATCGTGACCGGTTCGCGGTCCGGCAACTCACGCTTGGTGACCACGACATCGTCGAGCTGCAGGTAACTGTCCGGGGACACGGCCGTCCAGAACTGCAACGGGGTGGCATCCGCGGTGCCTAGTACCCGTCCGACCGGGGAAGTTTCGTCTGACACCCGGATCATGGTGCCTCAGGTGTACGACAAAATGCCCCTCGGATGTGTCGTCCACAACTTCTGGTGTCCATCAAACGAGTTACGCACAAGATCTAGATCAATTGATGGAGGCGCGCCCGCTTCGTGCGTACCGAAGGAAGAGCATGTCGTCGCGTGTCAGAGCGTGACGCAACGTCATAGGCCGCGGCGGCCCGGAAGGGCCGTGGGCGATGCGGCCCGCCTGGCCGCCGGCGAGCAGCGGCGCGACGGTCAGGCACAGCTCGTCGACCAGGTCCTCGGCGATGAGCGAGCCGAGCAGACCGGGTCCGCCCTCGCAGAGGAGCTGGGTCGCGCCGCGCTCGTGCAGCAGCGTCACCATCGCTGCGAGGTCGACCTGATCGTCACCGAGCGCGACGATCTCGGCCACCTCGGCGAGAGCGGTGGACGGGGTGGCGCCCGCATGGGTGACCACGATCGGGCGACGCGGGGCATCGGAGAAGATCAGCTGCTCGGGGTCGAGATCGAGGCTGCCCGAGACGATCACCATGAGCGGGTGCTCGGGCAGTCCGGCGGCCACCCGCCAGGCGCGGGCTTCCGAGGTCAGGCGTAACGCATCGTAGTTCTCGGCACGGACCGTGCCGGCCGCGACGATCAGCGCGTCACAGGCCGTCCGCAGCGCGTCGAAGATCTCCTTGTCGCCTGGCCCCTGGAGGCCTGCCGAGAGTCCATCGACCGAGACCGCACCGTCCGCGCTGGCGATGAAGTTGACCCGCAGGACAGGCTCCGGCTCTCGCGGGTAGAGATCGGGCAACGACGCGGGCCAGGTGTGCATAGCGGTCACGCGTCCCGACACTATCCGCACGTCACACCGGTCACCGGACGACCGTTGTGATTTCGGGCATATCGCCAGGCTTGACGGGCGGGACACGGCTGTGCAATCGGTCCGAAACGCCAGGTGGGCAGGCTGTTACACAGGACGGCGCCACCGGCCGTTCGCAACGGGAGGAGTTTCATGTTGCTGCGGGTACGAGTCACCCTGCCGGACCGTCCCGGCGCCCTCGGACAGGTCGCGCGCACTCTCGGAGTCGCCGGCGCTGACATCGTCCAGGTCGTGGTGCTGGAACGCCTCGGCGGCCGGGCCTGTGACGACTTCACCGTCGTGTGGCCGGGCGCGTCCCGCGTCGAGCGCCTCCTCGCTGGATTGGCTGCCATCCCGGGCGTCCAGGTCGACGGCGTGTGGCAGGCGATAGGAGCACCCGTCAACGGCGGACACGACGCCGAACTTCTCGCCCAGGTCGCCGCGAACCCGGCCGACGGTCTCGCCACCCTGGTCGACGCGGTCCCCGGGCTGCTCGCCGCCGACTGGGCCGCCGCCGCGGTGGTCCCGGCCGACTGGGCGTCGCGCAGCGGCTCCGGCAACGTCGCGAGCGAGGCCCAGGTGCTGTACGCGAGCTGGCGCGCCCCGTCCCCGCTGCATCTGCCCGAGGTGACCCCGCTGCGGGCCCGCCCGTTCGCCGAGCCGGGCGGACCGCGGTTCGCCGTCGCGCCGTTCGGCCGTGCCGGACTCGTGCTGGTCGTCGCGCGTACCGATGAGGAAGACCTGCAGGCCGCCGCGTTCCACGTCACCGAGGTGGATCGGGTCGCGCAGCTGGTCCGCGCCGCCGCCGTGATCCTCGGCGACCGGCTGGACACCGTCGCACTGCCCACGGCCATCGACGAAGTGGTGTGACCATCGTGACCCCGTGTGATCGTTCTTACGCGGAAATCGCAGGTCAGGCAATCTTCGGGTAACAACGCCGGGGCACTCTTGAGTGCGGATCACGAGTGCATGAAAGGAGTGCCCCGCATGGCGTTGTGGCGAATTCGAGCCACGGTCGACGACCGTCCCGGCTACCTTTCCGTGCTGACCGCGAGCCTGGCTCTGCGGTCGGTGAACATCCTTGCCGTCCAGGTGCATACGACCGAGGAGGGTGCGGTCGACGACTTCCTCGTCGACGCGCCCGACGCGCTGACCGACGCGGACGTTCTCGCCGCCGTGGTCAAGGGCCGTGGCCGGGACGTCTTCGTGACGAGGGCCGAGGCGCAGGGTTTAGCCGATCAGCCGACCCGCGCGCTGGCTCTGGCCGGGCGTCTCGTGCACGAGCCGGACGCTCTGGGCGAGACCCTGGTGGCCCTGCTCGACGCGACCGAGGTGCGGTGGCGCCCGGGCACCGTGACCGAGCAGCCCGGCTTCCACGGTGGACGGATGACGCTGGCCGACCCGGCCGGCGGCTCCTACGAGGTGCTCCGCGCGCTGCCCGCCTTCACCCCCGCCGAGTACGCCCGGGCGCAGGCCCTGGTCGAGCTCGCCGGTGTGGTCGTGCGGCAGCAGCACGAACAGGTCACCCTCTTGCTGTCCGACGGCGCCGAGCTGGTCGTCCGCCCGGCGACGAAAGACGACCTGGCGGCCGTCCGCGAGCTGCACGAGAGCTGCTCGCAGGCCACGCTGCGGCGGCGGTACCTGAGCGGCTCGGTTCCCGGTGACAACCGGCTGCGCCAGCTGCTCGAACCGGCCGGCGGCGTGACGCTGGTGGCGGCGACACCGGCCGGCGCCGTGATCGCGATGGCGAACCTGGTCACCGAGGGCGACCTCGGCGAGGTCGCCCTGCTGGTCGAGGACGGCTGGCAGCGGCGTGGCCTCGGCACCGCTCTGCTGCGCAGGCTTTACGGGTACGCCGAGCGCTCCGGTTTCGCGGCCGTGGTGGCACACACCGGCGCTGACAACGTGGCGATGCTGCGCACGCTGCGACGCCTCGGCGCCGGATCGATCGAGCGCGACGGGACGATGGTCAGCGTCACCCTGCCGACGGCGGGAAGCCCGGTCGGCAAAGAGACTCCTGCGACCTCCGGGTAGCGGGTGAGAGGGGTGGCGGCGACCTGGTTCAGGGAGCCGCCACCCAAGGGTTTCTCAACCCCTCAGCAGACCGTGTTCCACGCAGGTGGCTGTCCATCCTGTCGGGACCACCTGCACCTTCATGCGCCGGCGGCAGTGCGGGCAGAACCTCGGTGGCTCCAGCTCGCGCGCTGCCGCACAACCCGAGTGATCACCCTCGGCCGCCGGCAGCCCGCACCGGTCGCAGAACATCAGAACGTGGCCGACAGCGACTTGACCGGCATCTTCAGGTCCTGGAGCAGCTCCAGGTCGGCCGTCGCGGGCCGGCCCAGCGTCGTCAGGTAATTGCCGACGATCACCGCGTTGATGCCGCCGAGCAGGCCTTCGCGCGTACCCAGATCGCCCAGCGTGATCTCACGCCCTCCGGCGTACCGAAGGATGGTCTTGGGCATCGCGAGCCGGAAGGCGGCGATCGCGCGCAGCGCGTCCTTGCCCTCCACGACCGGGCGGTCACCGAGAGGCGTGCCCGGACGGGGGTTGAGGAAGTTCAGCGGGACCTCGTGCGGGTCGAGCTCGGCCAGCTGCGCCGCGAACTCGGCACGCTGCTCAATGGTCTCGCCCAGGCCCAGGATGCCGCCGCAGCAGACCTCCATGCCGGAGTCGCGCACCATTTTCAGCGTGCCCCAGCGCTCCTCCCACGAGTGGGTGGTCACCACGTTGGTGAAGTAGGAGCGGCAGGTCTCCAGGTTGTGGTTGTAGCGGTGCACACCCATCTCGACGAGGTCGTCGACCTGCTCCTGGGTGAGCATGCCGAGGCTCGCGGCGACCTGGATGTCGACCGCTTCCTTGATGGCTTTCACCCCGGCGCGCATCTGGTCCATGAGCCGTTTGTCCGGGCCGCGCACGGCGGCCACGATGCAGAACTCGGTCGCACCGGTGGCCGCGGTCTGTTTCGCCGCCTCCACGAGAGAGGGAATGTCCAGCCAGACGGCGCGCACGGGAGATGAGAAAAGTCCCGACTGGGAACAGAAGTGACAGTCCTCGGGGCAGCCGCCGGTCTTCAGCGAGATGATGCCCTCGACCTCGACCTCCGGGCCGCACCACTTCATCCGCACGTCATGTGCCAGCTGCAACAGGGCGGGCAGGTCCTCATCGGGCGAACGAAGAACCTCCAGGATCTCCGTCTCGGTGAGGCCGGCGCCGCCGTCGAGGACCCGGGTCCGGGCCCGGTCGAGGATGTCTGGCATGCCCGTACCCTACAGAGTTCCCGGCCCGGGCAGGACTGTCGGTGGTGGGTGGTAGTTTCCGGGTCTCGTGATCTCTGGGGGTGTCTTGACCGGCTGGTTGGAGGCGATCGATCGCCTGGCCCGCGAGCGGGCCAAGGCGGGGCTCACCCGTCAGTTGCGCCCCCGTGCGGCCGGTGACAGCGTCGTTGATCTCGCCGGCAACGACTACTTGGGACTCTCCGTTCACCCGGACGTGGTGGCCGCTGCTCGTGACGCGCTCGACGCCTACGGCCTGGGCGCCACCGGTTCCCGGCTGGTCCGCGGCACCACCGAGGCACACGCCGATCTGGAGTCCGCGCTGGCCGGCTGGCTCGGCGCGGACAGCGCGCTGGTCTTCTCCTCGGGCTATCTCGCGAACCTCGCGGTGGTCCGGGCCGTCGGCGCGGTCTGCGACCTGGTCGTCTCCGACGCCTACAACCACGCGTCGCTGATCGACGGCTGCAAGATCTCCGGCATCCCGGTGAAAAAGGCGCCGCACAACGATCCGGCCGCCGTCGAAACCATGCTGAGAGACCACCCGGGCCGGGCCGCTGTGATCACCGAGTCGGTCTTCTCGGTCGACGGCGACCTGGCACCGCTCGCCGAGCTGCACGAGGTGACCTCGGCGCACGGTGCTCTGCTGATCGTCGACGACGCGCACGCGCTCGGCCTGCTCGGCATCGAGGGCGCCGGCGGGGTGGCCGCGGCCGGACTCGCCGGCGCGACCGACGTGCTGGTCACCGCCACGCTCTCCAAGGCACTCGGCGGCGCCGGCGGCGTGGTGGCCGGTCCGGCGGCGTTCATCCGGCACCTGGTCGACACCGGGCGCACCTTCATCTACGACACCGCACCGCCCCCGGCCGTGGTCGCCGGGGTGCTCGCCGCCGTCCGGGTGGCCCGCGCCGCCGACGACAGGCGTGCCGAGCTGGCCCGGCGGGGCGCGCGGATCGCCGAGCGGCTGCGGGAGGCGGGCTTCGACGTCCGCGACCCGGCCGCCGGGGTTCTCTCCGTGCCCGCGCCCGGTCCGGAAGCGGCCGTCGCCTGGGCCGCCGACTGCCGCGATCGTGGTGTGGCAGTGGGCTGCTTCCGGCCGCCCTCGACGCCGGACGGCAGCTCGCGGCTCCGGCTGACCCTGAACGCGGGTGTTACCGAGGCGGATTTCGCCAACGCCCTGAAAGTGATCGTGGAGTGCGCACCATGACGGCCGACCCCCCTTCCGGCTCCTACTATTCCGGCATCTCGGTGGCGCCCCCGCCCCGATCCCGGGGCGGCCACGGGCTGCCCCTCGCCACGCCACCGCGAAAGCGGACTCTCGTCGATCCGCTTCACGCACATGGTGGCGGGCGGCCGCCGGTCTCCACCGCGCCACCCGCTGAGCCCGAGCCATTGGAAAAGCCGGTGGAGCCGGTCGAGGAGCGTCTCACCGAGGCCGATGTCGACGGTGAGGCCCTGGCCGCCGAGATAGACACCGAGCTGGCCGCTCAGGCGCAACCCCTGCCGAGCCGCTCCGAGCAGCACGAGTGGCACGGCGTCGTGCTCGTCACCGGCACCGACACCGAGGTCGGCAAGACCATCACCACGGCCGCGATGGCCGCTGCGGCCCAGTCCGCCGGGCTGCGCGTCGCGGTGATCAAACCCGGTCAGACGGGCACCAACACCGGCGCGCCGACCGACGCTGAGGTGATCAGCCGGCTGGCCGGCACGGAAACCGTGCGCACCCTCGCCGAATACCCGGAACCTCTCGCGCCGCTGGCCGCCGCGAAAGTCGCCGGGCTACCACCGCTCGACCTGTCCGACGTGGTCGACGCGATCCGGGCCGAGGCCGGCAAGCACGACCTGGTGCTGGTCGAGGGCGCGGGCGGGCTGCTCGTGCCGATGGGCCTGCGCGCGTCCGGCGAGCCGTGGACCTTCGCCGACCTGGCGACCACGCTCGGCGCCGACGTGATCGTGGTGGCCCGCGCCGGTCTGGGCACGCTCAACCACACGTCGCTGACGCTGGAGGCGCTGCACCGGCGCGGCGTCTACGCCCGGGTGATCCTCGGCGCCTGGCCGGCCGAGCCGGAACTGGTGCACTGGGCCAACCTGGGGGATCTCGTCCCGCACATGGTCGGGGCGCTGCCGTCCGGCGCCGGTTCGATGGATCCGGGTGTGTTCCGCAGATCCGCCCCCGGGTGGCTCACCCCGGCCCTGCACGGCGTCCTGGACAACTGGCGCGTCTGGGCGGAGGAAGCGGGCTAGAAACCCCAGCGGCTCGCCGGTCACAATTGTTGTGTCTGGGAGGTGGTCGACATGCACACTGGCCGCGTGGCTTTCACCCTGACGATCGACTGTGGCGGCGGCGGCATCAAGGGCTCGGTCCTCGATGAGGCCGGCACGATGCGGGCACACCCCATCCGGGTGCCGACACCGTACCCTCTGCCACCCGAACTCTTCGTCAAGACTCTGGTGAATCTCGGCGAACAACTGCCGAACGCTGACCGCGTCACGGTCGGCATGCCCGGGATGATCCGGCACGGCGTGGTGGTGGCGACGCCGCATTACGTGACCCGCTCCGGGCCGCGGACCAGGATCGACCCTGAGCTGGTCGAGGCGTGGCGGGGGTTCGACGCGCGTACCGCCCTGGCCGACGCGTTCGGGCTGCCCACGCTGGTGCTCAACGACGCCGAGGTGCACGGCGCCGGGGTGGTCGCGGGCACCGGCTGCGAGCTGGTGCTGACCCTCGGCACCGGGCTGGGCTGCGCGCTCTTCGACGGCGGCGAGCTGGCCCCGCACCTGGAGATGTCGCAGGCGCCGGTCCGCTGGGGGATGTCCTACGACACCTACATCGGCGAGCACGAACGCCGCCGCCTCGGTGACGCCCTCTGGTCGCGCCGGGTCCGCAACGTGATCGAGGGACTGCGGCCGGTCTTCCTCTGGGACCGCGTCTACCTCGGCGGCGGCAACAGCAGGCTGATCACCGCCACACAACTGGCCCGGATGGGCGACGATGTGGTGGTGGTTCCGAACACCGCGGGCATCGTCGGCGGCGTCCGCGCCTGGACTCTGGGGCAACGATGACGCCGCGGGCCGTGCTTCTCGATTTCGGCGGCGTGCTCGCCGATGCCCCGCCTCAACGGGTGGCGCAACCGGAGCTGGTGCTGCGCCTCTTCAACCTGATCAAGGGCGTGCTCCCGCCGGGCGAGATCCAGCGTTCGCTCACCGAGGGTGCCGCCGCCTACGCGGCGTGGCGTGACGAGGACTGGCCGGACGAGATGCCTCAGGCCGAGGTCTGGGAACGCTTCGTGATCGCCGGCTGGCCGTCCGAGGCCCAGGCCCGGACCCGCACGGCCATTCCCCGTCTCAGCTACGACTGGGCCTGGCGGGACGGCTGGCGCCTGCGTCCGGGCATTCCCGAAGCCCTCGCGGCGATCACCGAACGCGACATCCCGCTGGCGGTGGTCAGCAACACGCTGTCCGGAGCCGTCCATCGCGACTTCCTCGACAAAACCGGCGTGGGCCACCTTTTCGCCACGCAGGTCTACAGCGACGAGGCCGGCGTCCGCAAACCCAACCCGCAGATGATCTGGAACGCCACCGACGCCCTCGGCATCGCCCCGCCGAACTGCTGGTTCATCGGCGACAGCCGCCGCCGCGACGTCCTCTGCGCCCGCCGCGCCGACATCGGCAAAGCCATCCTGATGACGTCCACCCGCACCACCACCGAGTCCCCGGATGGCTGGCCCGACCCCGACCACGAGATCCAAGACGGATTCGGCCTTCTCACCCTCTTCCATGAGTACGCCTGACCGCACACCCCCGTGACGCACCGGACGACTGACGTCCGTCCCCCCGGCGCGCCCCGCCGCCGGCCCCGGCGGTCCGTCACCCTCAGTACGGGTTACCCGTGCCCGGCAAACGCCCCCGCAACAATCCGCCCATCCGTCCTGGCATGTCCGCGTCACCCCGCATCGGCGGCGTCTCGGCGTGCGCACGGTCCGCGAGACCCGCCACCACCTCCCGCAACGCGGTCACAGCGTCGACCCGGGGACGCCACCCCAGCTCGTCAGCGGCCCGGTCACAGCTCATCAGCGGCGCCTTCAACCCCAGGCGCACCCATCCGCGATCCACCGGCTGCAGACGCAGCCACCAGCTCAGCGCGGCGGCACCCTCAAGAGCAAAACCAGGCACAGGCATGGGTACGCCATGAAAAGCCCGCGCAGCCACCCGCGGATCCAGCACCGGACCGGCCGCCAGATTGAACGCCCCATCGGCATCGGACCGCAGAATCGACAGATACGCCTCGGCCACGTCGTCCGCGTGAACCGCCTGCATCCGCAGTCCGGGGTGGGCGGGGATCACCGGGATCCAGCCGAAGCGGAGCAGCCGGGCCGGCAGCAGCGGACCGGCGAAATACCGCCCGATCTCGGTGCCGGCGTCCCGCTGGAAGATCAGACCGGGGCGTACCCGCACCACCCGCAGCATCGGATGGTCGGACTCGATCTCGTCGAGCATGCGTTCGACGAGGACTTTGTGCCGGCTGTACGAGGATTCGAGCACACCGCCGCGCCGCCAGTCCTCGGTGACGTAGGCGTGTTTCGGCCCGGGCGAGTAAACGCCGACCGACGACGCCTGAACCAGGGAGGACACACCGGCCCGCAGCGCTGCCTGGAAGACGGCCCGGCTGCCGAGCACATTGGTCCGGTACAGCACGCGCTGATCGTGGCTGGGCTGGATCTGCCAGGCCAGGTTGACCACGGCGTCGGCGCCCCGGAAAACGGGCGTGAGAAGGTCGGTGGCGCCGTCCTCGCCGATGTCCACCGCATGCCATTCCAGCGTTGAATTCTCGGGGAGCCGGCGGCTCACGCCGGCCACATCGATGTCGGATTCGGTCCGGAGGCGGCGCAGCAGGGCGGTTCCGGCGTTACCGCTGGCGCCCACGATCACTACACGCATGTGTCTGGCGGTACCCCGGTACGACGCGTTGAACCGTGTTCCACCGGTTATCGGTCGTGGTCAAAGCGTCACGTGCCCGCGGGCTTGCCCTCCGCGGTGCCCGCCGGCTTGCCCGCAGCTTTGCCTGCCTCTTTGCCCGCGGGTTTGCTCGCCGCTTTGCCGGCGGGTTTGCCCGCCGCTTTGCCGGCGGGTTTGCCCGCCGCTTTGCCGGCATAGACGCGGTCGGTGATGAACGGGAAGGCATTCGACAGCACGATCGCCGCGCGATACTTACCCGGCACCACCACCCGGCGACGGGGACGTTTGATGACCCGCTCCACCGCTTCCGCGACGATTTCCGGGCCGGGCAGGCCGGAACGATGCGCGGTCAGCTCGGTCGCGATGAATCCCGGCTCGACGAGGCTCACGGCGATACCGGTTCCGGCCAGTTCCCGGCGTACCGAGTCGTTGATCCCGCGCAGGCCGAACTTGCTCGCCGAATACGCGCCGCCGATGCCGATCTCACCGGCCACCGAACCGATGTTCACGATGGTTCCGGAACCCTGCTCCCGCATGACCGGCACGACCGCGCGCATCAGCCGGATCGGGGCCAGCAGATTTACCTCGATAATCGTGCGGACTTCTCCGTCACCGGTCAGCACCGAAGCGTCACCACCGACACCGGCGTTGTTGACGAGGGCGTCGATCCGGCCGGTCAATTCCAGGGTGCGTTTCACCAGATTC
This sequence comes from Actinoplanes lutulentus, assembly GCF_003259845.1. Taxonomy (GTDB): domain Bacteria; phylum Actinomycetota; class Actinomycetes; order Mycobacteriales; family Micromonosporaceae; genus Actinoplanes; species Actinoplanes lutulentus. Next base: position 230,228 of record NZ_QLMJ01000012.1, on the reverse strand, counting down.
GCGGCGGCATCCGGCTCGGCGAGATCGGTGGGCACGACATGAGCCGCCCCGATCCCGGCGCCTGATTCACCCGAGCCCGAGCCCGAGCCCGGGACCGAGCCCGGGACCGAGCCCGAGGTGCCCGCGGCCGAGGCCGCAATCTCCGCGGCCAATGTCTCCAGCTCAGCGGCCCTGCGGGCGGCCAGCACGACGGTCCAGCCGCGGCCGGCCAGGCGCAACGCGGTAGCCCGCCCGATGCCACTGGACGCTCCGGTCACGATGACGACCGCCATCCGCGCCTCCCAGGTCAGAAACCAGGCCCGAAACCAGGTCACAAAAAGGGCGGCGCCGCATTACCGCGACGCCGCCATCTTTGTATCAGCGCTTGGCGTGGTACGCCTCAACGATGTGGCTCGGGATCCGGCCACGCTCGGACACCGGGTGCCCGTTCTTGTTGGCCCACTCGCGAATTGCCTGGTTCTGGTCACGGCTGGACCGGCTGGAACTGGCCGGCGCGACGCGGCGGGCAGCCGCCGGCGCGACACCGGAACGACCGATGCGGGTGGCCGCGGAGAGGAAGGGGTCGAGAGATTTCCGCAGCTTGCCGGCGTTTTTCTCGGACAGGTCGATGGTGTAGTTCACGCCGTCCAGCCCGAATTCGACGGTGCGGTCGGCCTCGCCGCCGTCGAGGTCGTCGGTGAGAAGCGTAATAATCTGCTTGGCCATGTGGTCGTCGCTCCTGTAGCGAAGGCATTCGGGTTGACAGCGCGAATCGTTGTCGTCGCATTCATTGTGTCGCGCACGCGGTATCCAGTGCAAATTGCCCGTTCTGGCATGTCGCAATGCCTGGGCTCTTTTCGCAACCGTGAATGTGCGGTAACGTACCCGATGGGAGCGCTCCCAGGAGTTCAGAGGCGTCGATGCTGCGACGTTATCGGACCTGCGGCCAGGAGTGCCAGTCACAGACCCGAGCCGCCTCGTCGCCGATCCTCCGGTGCCGGGGCGGTTCGTCCAATTCAGCGGGAAATCAGACCGCTACCGACTGCGAATTACGCATCCAGGCCAAGACCTCGGTCGGCCCCATCGGGCTGCTGAACAGGAACCCCTGTCCGAACGGACACCCCATCCGGACCAGCAGATCGCGGTGCACCGGGCTCTCGATCCCCTCGGCCACGACCACGAGCTGCTGCGACTGCGCGAGGCTGACAATGCCGCTGACCAGGGCGAGCGGCTGCTGACTGGTCACCATGTCGTCGATGAACATCTTGTCGATCTTCACGACGTCAATCGGGCGCTGACGCAGATATCCGAGCGACGAGTACCCGGTGCCGAAGTCGTCGATCGCGATTCGGATACCCATGTCGCGCAGCGTGCCGAGGTCGGCCCAGATCTGTTCGTCGTCCTTCACCAGCAGAGTCTCGGTGATTTCCAGCATCAGGCTGGAGGCCGGCACACCCGTGTTGTTGAGGGCGTTGCGTACCTGGTCGACGAAGCCGGTCTCACGGAACTGGCGTACCGAGACGTTGACGCTCATGTACGGCGCCTGGCCCGGAGACAGGATCCGGCGCCACTCGGCGACCGTACGCAGCGCCTCTTCGAGAACCCAGCGGCCCATCGGCACGATCAGGCCGCTCTCCTCAGCGACCTCGATGAACTGGTCCGGCGTGATGATGCCGCGTTTCGGGTGGTGCCAGCGGACCAGCGCCTCGAACCCGACCGCCGAGCCGGACGGCAGGTCCACGATCGGCTGGTAGTGCAGCAGGAAGTGGCCCTCGTTGACCGCGTGGTCCAGCGCCGACCGCAGCTCCAGCCGCTCGACCATCTCGGCGTGCAGGTGCGCCTGGTACCGGCGCCACTGGTTCTTGCCGGCGCCCTTCGCCACGTACAGCGCCAGATCGGCCTGGCGGAGCAGCTCGTCCGCGTCGTTCGCCTCGGGCGTGGTGGTGATGCCGATGCTCGCCATGGCGTACAGCGGCTTCGCGTCGGTCTCGACCGGTGCGGCGAGAGCGGCGAAGATCCGGTTTGCGGTCTCCTCCACGGCGCCCGGGTCGTTCACGTTCTCCACCAGCGCGGCGAACTCGTCACCGCCGAGCCGGGCCGCGGTGTCGTCGGCCCGCAGCGCACCGGCGATCCGGTGCGCCACCGCGATCAGCAGCTGGTCACCGACCGCGTGGCCGAGCGTGTCGTTGACGATCTTGAAGTCGTCCAGGTCGATGAAGAGCACGCCGACCACCGACCCGTCCCGGGCTCCGCGGGCGAGGGCGTGCTTCAGCCGGTCGTTGAAGAGGACCCGGTTCGCCAGGCCGGTCATCGCGTCGTGGAACGCCTGATGGGTGAGCTCGCGTTCGAGCTGGCGCTGCTCGGTGACGTCCCGCATGGTGACGACCAACCCCGACACGGTCGGCTCCGCGCGCAGGTCACGGCAGTGCAATTCCAGCAACACTTCGGTACGCCGATTGCCCCGCGCCCGGAAGTCGAGCTGCTGCTGCAACTGCTCGCCACCACGCACCTCGGCCAGCACCTCGGCCAGCCGGCTGCGCTCCCCCGGGTGGATCACCTCGGGCAGCAGGGCGCCGGTCGGGTCACCGCCGAAGACGCCGACCGCCGACGGGCTCGCGTACCGGATGCGGTCGTGCTCGTCGATGATCGTGATGACGTCCGCGGTGTTCTGGATCAGCGTCCGGAAATAGGTCTCGCTGTTGCGCCGGGCGACTTCCTGGCTCAGCGCGATCCGCTCCAGGGCGAGGGCGACCTGACCGGCCAGCACCTCCACCGACCGTTGCAGCTCCAGCAGCGCCCAGGTCGGCGCGCCGACATGCAGGACGCCGAGCAGCGGATCTCCGGTCGGCCGGTCCTTGAGCACCATCGGGCAGCGCAGCGTCTTGTTGAACTGGGTGAGGCGTACCGCGACGGCCCAGTCCACGTCACGGGTGCTGACCAGGCGGGCTGCCGTACCGGTGGCCCGGTCCACGGCCGACTGCGCGGCCGCCTCCTGCGACTGCGGCTCGACCTGCACGATGGTGACCGCGAGGACCACCCCGTGCGGCACGTCGCCAGGAATGAGCTGAGCCACGGCGGTGCGCACGGCCAGCCCCACCGCCTCGGTGTCGGCGGCCGAGACGAGGGCCGCGGACGCCTCCCGCAGGCCACGCTCGCGGGCGATCACCTGTCCGTGGCTCGTCATGATCCCGGCCATCCGGGCCAGCACGAGCAGCAGCATCAGCATGCTCAGCCCGGCCACCACGGTCACGCCGGCGACCTGACTGTCCCGGTACATCTTGGCCAGCAGCACGGTCGGCGCGACCAGGGCGGCCACCGCCAGCAGCGCGAGTCGTCCCCGGCTGGTCTCGGCGGGAGGCTTCTCACCGGGCCGGGTCAGCTCGGCCATCGACGGCACGAGCGCGGCCAGGCCGGCCGCCGCGTAGAACGCCACGTGCCCGACGGCCGCGTGCCGGAATACGTCGGCCACCAGCATCGCGAACACACCGGCGCCCAGCCAGTGCCCGGGCACCACGAGCCGGCCCGGCATCGTCGCGAGCCGGATCAGCAGGCCGAGGCAGAGCAGGTCGGCGAAGGGCATCGCCAGGTCCGGCCAGGTGTCCACGGCGGCGTCGTCGAGGCGGGGGCCGACCACGAACGTCCAGATCAGCAACGCCACGCCTGCCGTCACGGTGAGCGCGTCGAGCAGACCGGCCCGGTCTCGGACCGACTCGGTACGCCGATGCACGAACCCGCCGAGAGCAAGAGCCAGCACTCCGTACGCGACGAGCAGCAGCACGGTGCCGGCCGGCTCCAGCCAGGTCAGCCAGTTGGTGATGAACGAGGGCGCCTCAGAGGCAGCGCCACCGGCCGCCGACAGACCGACCGCACCAGCGATCAACCACCACGGACGGGTGTCGTCGGGCTGGCTGCCACGCATCCCGGTGACCACGGCCGCGATGGCGGACACCCCGGCGAGCAGCCGGAGCGGAGCCTGCAGACCGGGTTCCAGCACGAGCACCACGGCGATCGTCGTCATCCAGCCGCCGAAGAGGGCGGCGGACCACCTGGTCGGCATCCTGCTCCCTTCGCACGTATATGTGGGCCTGATCGGCCCGATCGCCGCGAGACTGAGCGATAGCGGCACAATCGGGAGGTGCTATCGGAGTTCCTGCAGGCCCATACCGTGCTCGCGCCGGTCCCTTTCATCCCCGAGATCGCCCTGTGGCAGGCCGAGGAGCCGATCGCGCTCTGGGAGGCCACCGAGGCGGCCGGGACCTCACAGCCACCACCGTTCTGGGCCTTCGCCTGGGCCGGCGGGCAGGCGCTGGCCCGGCACATCCTCGACGACCCGGACCTGGTGGCCGGCCGCAGCGTGCTGGACCTGGCGACCGGCTCCGGCCTGGTCGCGGTGGCCGCCGCCCGAGCCGGCGCGTCCCCGGTCACGGCCAACGACATCGATCCGCTCTCGCTGGCGGCCACCGAGGCCAACGCGAAGGCCAACAACGTACGCGTGGAGACGGTCGAGGCCGACCTCCTGGACAGCGACGAGAAGTACGGCGTGGTCCTGGCCGGCGACGTCTTCTACAGCCGCGAGATGACCGCCCGGGTCCTGCCGTTCCTGCGCCGGGCAGCCGGCCGAGGCTCACTGGTGCTGGTGGGCGACCCCGGCCGCGCCTATCTCCCGGAGGGCCTGATCAAACGAGCCACGTACGAGGTCCCGGTCTCCGAAGCCCTCGAATCAGTCCCGGTCCGCTCCACAACGGTCTGGCAACTGATCCCCTGACAGATCCGCTCAGCGCGAACAAGGGTGTCACTGTGCCCCAGCAACGGTGTAAGCATGTAATCAAGTAAGTGCTCGGGTCGGTCGCAGGGCCGGCCATTGGGGTCTGCCGCAAGGCTGGCCCGGCACTACCTCTGGGGAGGTTGACATGCGAATCCGAATGAGCCCACCCGGTGGACGGACCGAACCGCCCAGCGCCGACGACGCTCCCGCCTGGGTGACAGGCGCGATCCCGGACGGCTGGTTCACCGAGCCGCCCGAGATCGTCGTGGACCGTGACGAGATCATCATCTGGGGCCGGCTGGCCCCGCCCGAGCTGGCCGCCGAGGCGACCGACGCCGACCAGGCCGCCGGTCAGGCCGGGCGGATCGCCCAGTTCCGGGAGGACACCCGCGACGGCCGGATCCGGGTCGCCCGCCAGGTCGAGCACCGTTACCAGCGCAAGGTCGCCTGGGGCGCACGCTGCGGCGACACCTCCGACCTGTTCACCCATCTGGCAGCGCCGGTGATGACCCGCCTGCGCCAGCCGGAGCGCCAGGTCCTCGACACCCTGGTCGACGCCGGCGTGGCCCGCTCCCGCTCCGAGGCCCTCGCCTGGTGCGTCAAGCTGGTCGGCAGCCACACCGAGGACTGGCTGGGCGAACTGCGCAGCGCAATGACCAAGGTCGACGAACTACGCCGCCAGGGCCCCGACGCCTGACAGCAGCCCCGCTGGCCCGCGCCGGGCCCGAAAGGGCAGGCGCGGGCCATCGCGCACAATGGCGGCCGTAGGGTTGGCGGCGTGCTTCGTCAGGTCACGGCTATTCGATATGTCACCCCTTTACGGGAGGGCGGCTCCCTTCCCGGTGTTGTCGAGGCTGATGACCTCGGTACCTATGTGGTCAAGTTCCGTGGAGCCGGCCAGGGACCCAAGGCGCTCGTCGCCGAGGTGATCTCCGGCGAGCTGGCCCGGCGGCTGGGGCTGCCGATGCCGGAGCTGGCCCGGGTGGAGCTCGACCCGGTGGTGGCCCGCGCCGAGCCGGACGAAGAGGTGCAGGAGCTCATCAAGGCGAGCGCCGGCAGCAACCTCGGCATGGATTTCCTGCCCGGCGCACTCGGTTACGACCCGAACGCCCACCCGATCGAACCGGGCCTCGCCAGCCGCGTGCTGGCCTTCGACGCCTTCGTGGAGAACGTCGACCGCAGCTGGCGCAACCCGAATCTGCTGATGTGGCACGGCGGGCTCTGGCTCATCGACCACGGTGCCACCCTCTATTTCCACCACAACTGGGCCCGTGCCGCCGCCGTCGTGCACCGGCCGTACCGCTGGGACGACCACGTGCTCAAGCAGTACGCCACCGAGCTGGCGACCGAAGGCCCCCGGCTGGCTGAGCGGATCACCCCGGAGCTGCTGGCCGAGGTGCTGGAGCTGGTGCCGGAGGAGTGGCTGGAGGACGGCGGCCGGGACGCGTACCTCGATCACCTCACGCAGCGGGCCGCACAGCCGGAGGCGTGGCTGCCGTGAAGATCCCATATGAGTACGCCGTCATCCAGGCCGTTCCGCGCATCGAACGCGGCGAGCTGATCAATGTCGGTGTGGTGCTGTACTGCCAGCGCCAGGATTTCCTGGACGCCCACACCCACCTGGACGAGGACCGGCTCCGGGCGATCCACCCGGAGGCTGACGTCCCGGCGATCCGCGCCGCCCTCGACGCGTGGGGCAAGACCTGCGCCGGCGGCGGTCCGTCCGCCGGCATGCGCCTCGGCGAGCGGTTCCGCTGGCTCGTCGCACCCCGCAGCACCATCCTGCGGGCCGGCCCGGTCCACATGGGCCTGGCCACCGACGCCGCCGCCGAACTGGAGCGCCTCGTCGACCTCCTGGTCCGCTGAACCGGCCAGACAGCCGCCAGACCACCCAGCCTCAGACCCCCGCGCGGCCCCAGACCAACGCCCAGCCCGCAGACCAGCGCCCAGCCCCCAGGCCAGCGCACAGCCTCGGGGCAGCGCGGCCTCAGGGCACAGGGGCAAAGCGTCCCCACCGCAAGTCGACCTCGTAGACCACCTCCCGTGGGGAATGGCAGCTGATCACGTCGCCCGGGTACAGGCGCGGGTCGGTCGCGTAACGCTCGGCCAGCTTGCGCTCGGCGGGCTGGTCGCCGGCGTCCGCGGCGAGCAACAGGTCGGCGATCTCGTCGATCAGCTCCGGGTCGTCGCCCGGCCAGTCCGGCGGCACACTCGCCCAGGTCTCCAGGAAAGGCTCCGGGCCGAGGCCGGCCAGTGAGTCTCCCCAGAGATCCCAGAGCAGCAGCTCGTCACCCATCCGGTGAGCCAGCTCGGCCAGCACGTAGTGCCGGATCATCAGCGGGCCGCGGATCGGTGAGCCGGGGCCGACACCGTACCGAAGGGGGTCGTCCTCCTCGCGCCGGAAAGCGCGCCAGGCCTGCGCCGCGGTGCGCAGACCGCCCGGGCCGAACGGCACGTCAAGGACGTCGACGGGAAAGCCGGCACCGGGATCAAGCTGGGTGTCCGTGGCGACCCAGCGAGAGCCGTCGAACCACTCCACGATCACGTGGTCACCGTGGAAGCCCGCGTCGAAGTAATCGGCGAACCCGATCCGGCTGCGCGCCGGCACACCGTGCGCCCGCAGCGCCGCCACCGAGACCAGCGTGTAGTCACGGCAACAGCCCACCACCCGGTCCTGCTCCGGGCAGGGGGTGGACAGCGGGCCGTCGAACGGGAAGCTGTCGAGGATGCGCGAGACCCACCGATTGTCGATCTCGGCGAGCCGGTCCGGCGGGAAGTCGAGGCCGGAGGCACGGTAGTGCACCAGCACGTTACGGACGACCGCGCCAATGCCGGCGATGTCGCCGGGCAGCGCGGTGAGCCGGTCACGGTGCCGGCCCGGGTCGGAGAACGCGGTCTGTCGCGTGTAGTCCATCTCTCTCACCCTTCATAAGGCTGGGCGACGTGCACGAACGGGTCAGCGCCGCCGAGCCGGTCCCAGCTGTCCAGATAGATCTCTCGTGGTGGCGCGGTGAGGATCACGCCCGCGGCGGTGACGTGCTGATGGACCGCTTCGTAGGCCTGGGTGATGCGTGGATAGAAGCAGTCGTCCCGGGTGACCTCGGCGAACGCGACCAGCCGCTCGGGCTCCAGGCGGATGGTGATGCGGCCGGCCGGCTCGACCGAGCCGCTGAACGGCACGCAGACCTCGATCGGCGCCTCGCTCTCCGGCGTGACGGCGCGCTCGTAGATCACCCAGTGCTCGCCGGTCGTGACGGCACGCTGGTCGTCGAGGTGGCGCCGGATCTCCCACTCGGCGGCGCTCATCTCGGGCACCAGATTTTCCTGGTCCACCTCGAACCGCAGGCTCGCCACCTTGCGCGCGGGCAGCAGCACGACCCGCACCGGGTAGACCTGGTCCGGCTCGTCGCCGTGCGCCAGCCGGGTGCGCAGCCAGGTGTAACTCTCCCGCCGGGCGGAGAACGCCGCCTCCTCCCCCGCCCACCAGCGGTCCAGCCGGCGGCCGGCCTCGGCGTCGGGCAGGTCGAGCAGCTCGCCGATCACGGCGATCGGCATGCCGAGGCGGCGCAACAGGCTGATCCGGGCGGCCCGGTCGAGCTGGCCGGCGGAATAGCGCCGGTAGCTGCTGGCGGTGTCCACGTCAGCGGGTGGGAGCAGGCCGGAGGCCTCGTAGAGCCGCAACGCCTTGACGGAAAGACCCGCTCGCCTGCTGAACTCCCCGATGGTCATCATGCGATCGATGGTGAACCCTGCCCCAGGGGACGAGTAAAGGGACTTCCGCCGGAAAGATTTGCGGGCACACTGGGCGGATGCAGCTGCCGCTCAGCCCACCGGTCAAGCCGATGCTCGCCAAGCCCGTCGCCGACATCCCACCGGGACAGATCTACGAGCCCAAGTGGGACGGGTTCCGGTCGATCATCTTCCGGGACGGCGACGAGGTGGAGATCGGCAGCCGCAACGAGAAGCCGATGACCCGGTACTTCCCTGAGGTGGTCCAGGCCGTCCTGGCGAACTTCCCGGAGAAAGCGGTGATCGACGGCGAGGTGATCGTCGCCGACACCGAGCGGAACACGCTCGACTTCGAGGCTCTCCAGCAGCGCATCCACCCGGCGGCCAGCCGGGTCAACCTGCTCTCTGAGCGGACTCCGGCCAGTTTCGTGGCGTTCGACCTGCTGGCGCTCGGCGACGAGGACCTCACCGAGCTGCCGTTCGAGACCCGGCGGCAACGACTGGTGGAGGCGCTCAAGGACGCGAAACCACCGGTGTACGTCACCCCGGCCACCGACGACACGACAGAGGCGAAACGGTGGTTCGAGCAGTTCGAGGGCGCCGGCCTGGACGGTCTCATCGCCAAGCCACGGGACATCGTCTACCAGCCCGACAAGCGGGTCATGTTCAAGATCAAGCACAAGCGGACGGCGGACTGCGTGGTCGCCGGGTACCGCGTGCACAAGTCCGGACCTGACCGGATCGGATCACTGCTGCTCGGCCTGCACGACGAGCGTGGCGTGCTCGCCTCGGTCGGCGTGATCGGCTCGTTCCCGATGGCGGTCCGCGAGGAGCTGTTCGCCGAGCTCCAGCCGCTGGTCACCACGTTCGAGGGCCACCCGTGGAACTGGGCGGCGCAGGAGCAGGGCGAGCGCACCCCGCGCAAGAACGAGGGCAGCCGGTGGAACAACGGCAAGGACCTCTCCTTCACGCCGCTGCGCCCGGAGCGGGTGGTCGAGGTCCGCTACGACTACATGGAGGGCGTCCGCTTCCGGCACACCGCCCAGTTCGAACGGTGGCGGCCCGACCGGGAACCCGCGACCTGCACGTACGAGCAGCTGGAACGCCCGGTGCGATTCGATCTCGCGGACGTCCTCAACGGCCGCTGACCGCAGCGCTCGAATTCACCGGATAGGGTCGCTCTGTGTCTCGCCGCTTCGTCGCACTCCTCGCCGTGATGATCATGTCGTTGTCGGGGTGCACCCTGCCCACTTTCGCGCCGAACGGCGCCGACGAACCGGCCACACCGGGCGGGACGGATCCGAGCCCCGCGGTGACCGGCGGCACGCTCGACTGGCAGACCTGCTCCAGCGTGCCCCGCGACCTGGTCGGGCGCGCCGCGAGCGGGATGTCGTACGACTGCGCCTCGCTGGCCGTGCCCCGCGACTGGGCTTCGCCGAACAACGGCGAGACCTACGAGGTGGCGATGATCCGCATCCGGTCGGATAGCCAGCGCGACCGAATCGGATCACTCCTGCTGAACCCCGGCGGCCCCGGCGGCTCGGGCATCGACCTCGCGGTCTACCTCTCCTTCGGCCCGACTCTCGGCGGCCTGCCGACCGAGATCACCGACCAGTTCGACATCATCGGCTTCGATCCGCGCGGCGTCGGCCGCTCGGACCCGGTGAAATGCATCAGCACCGCCGACCAGGACGCCAGTTTCGGCGCTGACCAGGACCCGGTGAGCCAGGCCGCCTTCGACGAGCTGGCCGCGCTGAACAAGAAGATCGCCGATGGCTGCGCGCAGAAATACGGCGACCAGCTGCCGTACTTCTCCACCGAGCAGGCCGCTCACGACGTGGACGCGCTGCGCGAGGCGGTCGGCGACGAGAAGCTTACCTACCTGGGCTTCTCCTACGGCACGCTGCTCGGCGCCACCTACGCCCAGCTCTTCCCGGACAAGATCCGCGCGCTCGTGCTCGACGGCGCGGTCGACCCGACCGAGACCTACGTGCAGGGTTCCGAGGCGCAGGCCAAGGGCTTCGAGCGGGCGTTCACGAATTTCACCGCCTGGTGCACGAAGACGCCGGCCAAGTGCCCCATCGCGCCCGACGCGCGAGGCGCGGTCACCGACGCACTGTCCAAATCAAGGACCTCTCCGGTACGCGCAATCGACGGCCGTGAGGCGACAGCGGGATGGGTCTTCATCGGCATCATCTCGTCGCTGTACACCGAGTCCGGCTGGACCAGCCTGGCCGAGGCGATCGACGGCCTCCAGCAGGGTGACGCCGAGGGCATCTTCAAGCTCGCCGATCAGTACACCGAGCGTAAGCAGGACGGCAGCTACTCCAACCTGTTCGACGCCAACATCGCGGTGAACTGCGCGGACACCGAGGACGCCCCGACCGTGGCCGAGGTACGCAAGCTGCAGTCCGAGTGGCGCACCAAGTACCCGATGTTCGGCGCGGCCCTCGCCATCGGCATGCTGCCGTGCACGTACTGGACGGGCAAGCGGGACCCGTACCCGGCGGAGGCAGCCAAGGGCGCGCCGCCGATCGTGGTGGTCGGCACCACCGGCGACCCGGCCACGCCGTACGAGAACACCGCGGACCTGGCGACCATGCTCGGCGTCGGCCACGTGCTGACGTGGGAGGGCGAGGGCCACACGGCGTACCCGTCGACCGACTGCATCGTCGAGGCGGTCGACAACTATCTCATCGATCTGAAGATGTTCCCGGAGGGCCTGCGCTGTCCGGCACGCTGACGCTCTGACGGGCCGTCAGCTCCTCCAGCAGCCGGCGGCACTCGCGCAGGTTCGCCTTCAGCTCCTCCTGCTCCTCGTGCCGGAACGCGTCGGTGTCGACGATCAGCTTGCTGGCGAAATGCGCCGTGATCAGCGGGATCACCAGGAGCACCATGGTCGAGATGAGCAGCGCGGCCATCAGCCGTGCCGGCAGCGTCGCAGGCGAGATGTCGCCGTACCCGACGGTGGACGCGGTGACCACGGCCCACCAGATCGAGTCGCCGAACGACGTGTCCGGTTCGAAGACGTTGTAGAGGGACCCGCAGACCGCGATCAGGATCGTGTACGCGAGCAGGAGCTTCTTCGGCGAGTTGGCCAGCCAGACCACACCCCGGTAAACCCATCGCGGCAGCGTGAGCAGCACATGCATGAGGTCATCGTGCCCGAGGTGAGCACCTCGCGACAGCCCGTGACAGGGTAAGGATCATGGATTTCCGGATCGCCACCCGCGCCGACGTACCCGCCGTTCTCGACCTGCTGGCCGATGACGAGATCACCCGGCAACGGGGGTTCGGTACGGTGCCGGAGCAGGTGGACGCCGCGACCTGGGCGGCGTTCGAGGCGATCGACGCCGACGACCGCAACGAGCTGATCGTGGCGGTGCACGACCAGGAGATCGTCGGGACCTGCCAGCTCACGTTCATCCCGGGGCTGAGCCGCGGCGGCGCCGAGCGCCTGCTGATCGAGGCGGTCCGGATCCGCGCCGACCAGCGCGGCCGTGGTCTCGGCGGCGACCTGATCCGCTGGACGGTCGAGCGCGCCCGCGAGCGCGGCTGCCGGATCGTGCAGCTGACCACCGACAAGCGCCGCACCGACGCTCACCGCTTTTACGCGAAGCTCGGCTTCACCGCGTCCCACGAAGGCTTCAAGCTAGCCCTCTGACGACGAAGGCGAGGACGAGGACTCCCAGTTCGCGTGGTTCATCTTGCTGGGCTGCACCCGAGGCGGCTCGCCCGGCATCTTCGGGTGATCAGGCGGATAGTTCAGGTCGCCCAGCCCGGCCTTCTCGTCACGCTCGACCCACTCCAGCAGCGGCGTGATGTCGTGCTCGACGTCGTCGATCGCGGCGTGCGGGTCACCCACCGACGCGATCCGGGCCGGCACGGTACGCAGATCGAAGTCATCCGGCTCGACCTGACCCAGTTCCTCCCAGGTGACCGGGGTGGAGACGGTGGCCCGGGCGTTGGCCCGCAGCGAGTACGCACACGCGATGGTCCGGTCCCGAGCCATCTGGTTGTAGTCGAGGAACACCCGGTCGCCGCGCTCCTCCTTCCACCAGGAGGTGGTGATGCCGGCCGGGTTGCGGCGCTCGATCTCCCGGGCCAGGGCGATGACCGCCCGCCGCACCTCGACGAAGGACCAGCGCGGGGCGATCCTGACGTAGACGTGCACACCCCGGCCGCCGGACGTCTTCGGGAAGCCGATCCAGCCCAGATCGCTCAGCACCTCACGGACGACCTCGGCGGTCGCCACCACGTCGGCGAAGCCGAGGCCGGGCTGCGGATCGAGGTCAAGGCGCAGCTCGTCGGGGTTGTCCGGAGCGGTGCCACGGACCGGCCACGGGTGGAAGACCACGGTACCCATCTGCGCCGCCCAGGCCACGTGGGCCAGATCGGCGGGGCAGAGCTCGTCCGCCGTACGATTGCTCGGGAATTTGATCTTGGAGGTTTGGATCCACTCGGGAACACCGCGGGTGGGGATCCGCTTCTGGAAGAACGTCTCGCCGGCCAGTCCGTCGGGGAAACGTTGCAGCGTGGTCGGCCGATTCCGCAGCGCACGCAGGATGCCGTCGCCGGCCGCCAGGTAGTACTCGAAGACGTCTCGCTTCGTGTATCCCTTGTCCGGGAACATGACCTTGTCGGGGCTGGAGAGACGCACGGTGTGGCCGGCGACTTCGATCTCTTCCGCGGCGGCTTTCGGCATGCTCCGACCCTATGCCCCGCGACGTCACCCGACAGCCCGGAGACGCACGACCAGCCTGGAGAAGCACGAACAGCCCGCAGAACGCCGCGAAGGCCACCCGGAACGACAGCCGGGCGGCCTTCAGCGATCTTCAGGGTCAGGCGGTGCGGCGACGCCGGGTGTACCAGACGGCCGAGCTGCCGGCGGCGACCAGCAGGCCACCGAGCGCGATCGTCCCGGCGAGCGGGGCGCCGGTGACCGGCAGGGTGCTGCCGGAGCTGACACCCGCGCCCGCGGTGGAGACGCTCGGCGCCGGGGTGACGGTCTCGGCGAGCGTGCCGCCGGGAACCTCTTCGCTGGCCGACGGCGCCGGGCTGCTCGGAGCCGGGCTCTCGCCGCCGTAACCCGGGTTGCCGCGGGTGCCGGTGGTGGTGTCGGGCGCCTCGGTGGCCGCGGTGGTGGTGGCCGGCACGGTGGTCGGCGCCGTGGTGGCGGGAACCTCGTTCGCGGTGCCGGCGCCGTAACCGTCGGCACCCCGGACGGGCTCAGAGCTGGTCTTGACTGACGGGTAGCCAACCTGGCTGACTTCGGTCGCAGCGCTTGCCGGCGACCCGCTGAGGGCCAGAGCGGCGAGGACGGTGACGCCGACCGCAGGAAGTCCGGCGGTCAGCCGACGCGAGAAGCTCATGAGAGGAAGTATCCGATCTGTCGCTTGAGGTACGTTCCATGTTCGCACGGGAGCTTAGCGGGGATTGCCCGTTTTACCCGGAAACATCCCTCGGCGGGTCTTCAACTCGGAAGACCACCAAAACGGTGACTTCGCCACAAATGGGACAGAGCAAACACCTTGAGCTCGAACTGGGGATCTGCGGCGAAGAAGCCCCCGCTGTACGGTGCGTGCAGCTGAACGCTGTCGCCGGACTCCAGGTAGACCGAGACGACGGTGCGCCGGCCACGACGTTCGGCGCGCAGGTCGACGACCTGGTTCCAGGGCGCGGTGTCCTCGCCCAGCAGTGACGACGAACGGATGCCGCGCCCGCCCACCTCGACGCCGGTGCGCCGGCCCGCCGCCAGGCCGAGAACGGCTCCGAGCAGCAGCGGAACAACCAGGATCGCCGCCCACACCCACCCCGGCGCCCCTGCTACGCCCGGGTGGGCGAGAGCCGCTATCGCCCCCGTGGTGACACCCGCCACAGCGCAGAGCGCGCCGAGGTAGAGACCGTGGCCAAGTGCCTGCTGCCAGGTCGGCCGGAACGTCGACGGGGATGCGGCTTCCATAGAAGGCTCAACGTGTCCGCGGACCCGGCGGGCGCACGCCGGGTGCGACGTACCGTTGATGGCATGGCAACCGATGAGACCACGCTGCCGGCCACCGAGGACGAGTGGCGGATCCGCCTTTCCCCGGCCGAGTTCCGGGTGCTCCGCGAGGCGGGCACCGAGGCGCCGTGGACCGGCGAGTACGTGGACACCAAGACCGAAGGCATCTACGACTGCCGCGCCTGCGGCGCACAGCTTTACCCGAGCGACACCAAGTTCGACAGCCACTGCGGCTGGCCGTCGTTCGACGACGCCATCCCGGGTGCGGTCAAGGAGATCGAGGACCGCAGCGCCGGGATGCTGCGTGTCGAGATCAGGTGCGCGCGCTGCGACTCACACCTGGGCCACGTGTTCCGAGGTGAGGGCTTCACCTCGAAGAACACGCGGCACTGTGTGAACAGCCTGTCCATCCGGCTGGAGCCGAAAAAGGACTAACGCACTTCGTACACGGTGACATCACCGGCTTTGTAACGCTCGGTCGCGAACTGGGCCAGCTCCGGGCTGGCCCAGATCTCGCCCTTGGCCTCCGGGTCGGGGATCTGGGTGGTACCGACCGCGACCAGCCACCGCACACCGTGGTCGGCGGTGAACGAGTTCACCCGCTCCGCGGTCGGGTCCACGAAGATCTCGTCGTTGCGGTTCAGCAGGGCCGGGTCCCAGAAGTGGCTGCGATACAACGTCCGGTCCCAGATGGTGCCGGTGGCGAACGCCGGCTCGGTGTAACTCCAGCCCTCCAGCAAGACCTGCCGCTCGGAGAACGCGGCCAGCCAGAAGTCCCGGCTGTCGCACGGGCTGATCTGGGCACGGCAATGGCTGTTCGTCGCCACCAGGTCGCGGGGCCGCGAGTTGTCCCGCAGCCACCGGCCCGCGTCGATCGCGCCGGGCGGCATCGCGAAAAAGTTGCCCGGCGCCACGATGTCCCGCTGCGGCTGACCGGAGAACAGCGAGTCCACGATCCCCTGGTTGATCAGCACACCGCTGGTGACCGCGACCGACGACACCGCGAGCGTCGCGACCGCCAGCACGTGCGAGCGGCGCAGCCGGACGATCACCCCGATCACCGCGGTCAGCACGGCGACGACGGCGACCGCCTGGAGCAGCATCACGTACGGCAGGGTCGCCTGTTCCACGGTCCAGCTCGCCAGTGGCGAGATGGGACCCTGCTTGCCGACGCCGTTGCGGATCAGCTGGAGCGCGGTCACCCCGCCGGCCACCCCGAGCACGGCGACCGCGAAGAACCGGCGCGGCACCCGCTTGCCCTTGGGCAGCAGGGCGGCAAGGCCGAGGGCGGCCAGAATGCCCAGGTACGGAGTAGCCGACCGGCCGAAGTACGTCTGACTCAGCCCCGGATGCGCCAGGATGTAGAGCGCACCGAGCCCGGAGATCGCGAACCCGGCCATCACGTGCACGATCGGATCGGTACGCCATCCCCGGCGCAACAGCCCCGCCATGCAGGCCCAGCCGAACAGGCAGGCGCCCAGCGAGATCCCGCTCATCGCCCAGAGGATTCCCCAGTCGTTGATCGCGTTCTGGGTGCCCATGACGGCACGGCCGAGCGTCGAGTACTTGACCGTCTGCAGTGGGTTGACCTCGGTGCCCTGCGAGCCGGATCCGTAGAGGACCAGCTGCGCGAACGCCAGCCACGCGCCGGCGATCAGCAGCGCCGGCAGCTCCGGCCCGGGCAGCTTCAGCCGGATCACCCGCAGCCCGAGCGCGAGCAGAAGACCGCAGATCAGCATCGGTACGAACGTGGCCTTCGCCCCGGCCATCGCGCCGATCAGCAGGGTCAGCACGATCCACGGCAGCGGCCGGCGCCGCTGTTTGCCCTCGTCAGCCTGGAAGATGCCGCACAGCACGTAGATCGCCACGATGCAGAAGAGCGCCGCGAACGTCTGTGTCGGACTGACCCAGAGGTTGTCGATGAACACGATCGAGTCCATCGGCCGGCTGGTCCAGGCCCACGGGACCGTCACGGGCGCCAGCAGCATCAGGCCGATCGCGAGGTTGCCCGGCCACCAGCGGCCGGTGATCCGGTGCGCCAGCGCGATGACGACAAGCATGAACGCGGCGATCATCGGGATCGGCAGCAGCCGCATGATGAGGACCTGCGGCTCGACGCCGCTGATCCAGCTCGCCGCCGCGCCGTGCGCGTAGACGTACCAGTGGTAGACCAGGTCCACACCGGTCACCCAGGGCGTGTTCAGCGGCACGTCGTGCTTGAACTCGCCGACCAGCGCGAACTGGAACGGGAAGTCCACGTGCATGACGGCCTGGTACGGCTCGTTGAGCGAGTTGTACCGAAACGACGAGAACGCGGTGCTGACCAGGGTGAACGAGGTGCCGAGGGCGGCCGACCAGGCGGCGCCGGCGGACATCCGCTCCCGGTTGCCCCGCCAGAACTTCCGCAGGCGCGGCACCGCGATGAACGCGACGATCGTGATGATCGGCCAGGCCAGCACGGCGAACGGCTGGTCGGCCTGCCGGGCCAGCATGTACACCGGCAGCTCGACCGCGAAGCCCACGGTCGTACCGAAGGCCGCGTCCAGAGGAAGGAACCCGGCGCGGCCCTGCAGAGCCCGCCAGATCAGCGTGCCGGGCAGCGTCACGCAGAACAGGGAGTACGCCGAGAAGGTGATCAGGTCGCGCTCGGTGACGCCGTAGTAGGTCAGCGTCACGACCGAGACGGCGAGCGCGAAGATCAGCGCCAGCCACCCCGGAGACGGCCAGATTCCTTTTGAGAACCAGCGCCGACGGCCGGCCACCCCCGCGGTGGCCGGCCCGGTTTGTTCAGTTAAAGGGTGTTCGGTGACTTCGTGCGTCATCACCGATGCGCGGCCAATTGGGTCGGTACAGCCGCCGTCTCCAGGGAGACGATCTCCGGCTTCGTGGTCATGGGCTCCTGCTCATCCGTGTCGAAGGCGACCAGGAACCGTGGGCGGTTCTGGGTCGCGGCGTAGATTCGCCCCACGTACTCGCCGAGCAGGCCCAGGCAGATGAGCTGAACCGCGCCGAGCAGCAGCACGGCGATGTAGAGGGACGTCCAGCCCGGCACGGTAACACCGAAGCCCCAGGCCGCCACGCCACTGACGATCAGGCCGAGGCAGACCATGAAGGCGACGACACCGAGCCAGGTGGCGACACGGAGCGGCGCTGCGGAGAAGTTCGTGACGCTGTCCACGCTCAGCTTGATCATCTTCGTGAGCGGGTATTTCGTCTCGCCGGCGACGCGCTCGGCGCGCACGTAGGTGACCTCGCCGCTCGCGAAACCCAGCGACGGCACGATCAGGCGGTACACCGGCTGCTGCTCGGGCAGGTCGTTGAGTGTGTCCACGACCACACGGCTCATCAGGCGGAAGTCGCCGGCCTGGTCGCTCAGGTGCGGGCCGACGAGGCGGCGCATCAGCCAGTAGTAGACGCCGGCGGTGTTGCGCTTGAAGACCGTGTCGGTGCTCCGGTCGCTGCGGACGCCGTAGACCACGTCCAGGTCCTCGGTGCGGGCCTTCTCCAGCATCTCGCCGATGGCCTCCGGCGGGTCCTGGAGGTCGGCGTCGATGCTCACGATGTAGTCACCCTTGGCGGACCGCAGGCCGGCGGCGAGGGCGGACTGGTGGCCGACGTTGCGCCGCAGCTTGACCACGCGCAGGGCCGGCCAGTCCTGGCGCAGCTCCAGCAGGCGGGCCACTGTCGCGTCTCGGCTGCCGTCGTCCACCGCGACCACCTCGTAGGTGACGCCCAGACCGTCCAGCACCGGACGCAGGCGTGCCACGAAGTGATCCACTGCCTCGCGCTCGTTGTACATCGGCGTCACGACCGACAGGGTCGGTGAGTCGAGCACGAAGTCAGGTCGCATATTTCCGGTCCCCCAGGAGGAAAGGCTCTGTACGAAATGGCTTACGTGCGCCCGCGCAACGCGAACGATCTTCGCCAGCCAACGGTCGTGGACAATACCGAAGCCGCGCTAATGGGAGATGTCACCTCCGTCGCAACAAGTCGTCTATCCGGTAACGCTGCCCCATCTCGGCCGTTAACCAACCGGTCGTCGACGTGGTTTCCCAGTCCGAACCGATCTCCGGAGCGAAGGCGTCGCCGTCCGCATCGAAGTCTATTGTCGTTCGTACCAGGTGTGCCGCCCGCGGTAGGAAGGCGGCGTAGATTTCGCCCCCTCCCATCACCCAGAAGTCGTCCTCGACGACCTCGTCCGGGGAGTGGGCGACAACCGCTCCTTCGGCTGACCACCCGGGCGATCGGGTCAGCACCACGTTGCGGCGGCCCGGCAGCGGCCGGACCCGCTCGGGCAGCGAGTCCCACGTGGCGCGGCCCATCACCACAGTGGAGCCCATGGTCCGCTCCTTGAAGAGGCGCTGCTCCCCCGGGATCCGCCACGGAATCTCCCCGGCAGCGCCGATCACGCCGTTCCTCGCCTGGGCCCAGATCATGTGAATCGTCATCAGACCGCCACGGCCCCCTTGATCGCCGGGTGGTGGCGGTAGTCGACCACGGTGAAGTCCTCGTACGCGTACTCGAAGAGGCTCGGCCGCTCGGCGATCTCCAGCGACGGGAAGGCGTACGCCTCCCGGCCGAGCTGTTCGCTGACCTGCTCGATGTGGTTGTCGTAGATGTGGCAGTCGCCACCGACCCAGATGAAGTCGCCGGGGATCAGGCCGGCCTGGTCCGCGACCATCCGGGTGAGCAGCGCGTAGCTCGCGATGTTGAACGGCACGCCGAGGAAGAGGTCGGCGCTGCGCTGGTAGAGCTGGCAGGAGAGCTTGCCGTCGGCCACGTAGAACTGGAACAGCGCGTGGCAGGGCGCGAGGGCCATCTCCGGCAGGTCACCGACGTTCCACGCGGAGACGAGCATGCGCCGCGAGTCCGGATTTTTCCGCAGAGTCTCCAAAATTTCCGACATCTGGTCGATCTCGCCGCCGTGCTTGCCCGGCCACGACCGCCACTGATGCCCGTAGACCGGCCCCAGCTCACCGGACGAATCCGCCCACTCGTCCCAGATGCTCACACCGTGCTCGTGCAGAAAACTCACGTTCGTGTCGCCACGCAGGAACCACAGCAGCTCCACGGCGATCGACTTGAAGTGCACCCGCTTCGTGGTGATCAGCGGAAACCCCTGGGAGAGGTCGTACCTCAAACGCTCGCCGAAGAGGCTGCGGGTGCCGGTCCCGGTGCGGTCACTCTTGGGCGTACCGGTTTTCAGCACCCGCAGCAGCAGGTCTTCGTACTGGGTGTCGACGAACATGCCGAGAACGGTAGCGCCGCTCTCAGGCGGCCGGCTTGCCGCCCTTCACAGCCGGATTTCGCTGCCGTTCGGACCGACACCGTCGGCCTGCTCGTCGTCCAGCCAGACGCCGTCGCTCGCCAGGTAACGGAACTTATAATGGCCGGGGTCGAGCGGAACGCTCACCGTCCGCGTGCCGTTGCGCCGCGTCTGCAGCTCATGGCGGCCCGGCTCCCAGTTGTTGAAATCACCGACGACACTGACCCGTCCGACCGGCTCATTCGCCGGCAGGCTGAACGTCACACGGGTCTTGTTGCCGAACAGCTTGCTGCGCTTGATCATGACGTCCTCCACAAAGCCGAGCCTTATCCGTATAACGGCAGGAACAGGCCGAAGGTGAGGACACGCCGCGTATCTTGTGCCGATGCATCCGGAACCGCACGACGAGCTCCGCGTGGCCTCGTTCCGCGACCTCGACACCACAACTCTTTACGCCATCCTGCGGTTGCGCGCCGACGTCTTCGTGGTGGAACAGAATTGTGCCTACCCCGATCTCGACGGACGGGACGACGAGCCCGGAACCCGGCACCTCTGGTTCACCCGCGACGGCAAAATTCGCGCGTACCTGAGAATCCTGGCCGACGATGACGCCGAACGGATCGGCCGGGTGGTCACCGCCCCGGACGCCCGAGGCCAGGGCCTGGCCGGCCGCCTGCTCACCGAGGCGCTCACCGTCATCGGCAACCGCCCGAGCGCCCTCCACGCGCAAGCCCACCTGGCCCACTTCTACGCCAAATTCGGCTTCGCGCAGACCGGCCCCGAATACCTGGAGGACGGCATCCCGCACATCCCCATGTCAAAACCCTCTTGAGTACGCGCCAACGACCGAGCCCGTGACGCACCGCCCCTGACGCCCACTCCGCCGGCGCGACCCGCCGCCGCCCCCGGCGCCCCGTCACGCTCACAGCGCTCACCGCGCCGCCGGGCTCGGCCAGGTCGCCAGGCTCGGCCAGGTCGCCAGGCCAGGCCAGGCCCGGCTCGGCCAGGTCGCAGGGCTCGGCCAGGCCAGGCCCGGCTCGGCCAGGTCGCAGGGCTCGGCCAGGCCAGGCCCGGCCAGGTCGCAGGGCTCAGCCGGATCGCCGGGCTCGGCGGGGAGGCCGGTGCTTACGGCAGGTTCGCCACCAGGTCGGTGACTGAGCGACGGCGGCCTGTGAAGAACGGGACCTCGTCGCGCACGTGCCGCCGCGCGCCGGACGCCCGCAGGTCACGCATCAGGTCGACGATGCGGTGGAGCTCGTCGGCCTCGAACGCCAGCATCCACTCGTAGTCACCGAGCGCGAACGAGGCGACCGTGTTGGCCCGCACGTCCGGGTACGGCCGGGCCATCTTGCCGTGCTCGGCCAGCAGCTGGCGGCGCTCCTCGTCGGGCAGCAGGTACCACTCGTAGGACCGGACGAACGGGTAGACGCAGATGTACGGCCGGGCCTCCTCACCGGCCAGGAACGCCGGCAGGTGGCTGCGGTTGAACTCGGCCGGCCGGTGCAGCGCCATCTGCGACCAGACCGGCTCCAGGTGCCGACCGAACGCCGTCCGCCGGAACAACCCGTACGCATCCTGGAGCGCGTCCGGTGAGCTCGAGTGCCACCAGACCATCACGTCGGCGTCGGCGCGCAGGCCGGAGACGTCGTAGGTGCCGCGGATCGTCACGTCTTTCTCCGCGAGCTGCGCGAAGAGCGTGTCGACCTCGCCGGACATGTCGTCACGCAGCGCCGGCAGTGGCGACGACGCCCGGAACACCGACCACATGGTGTAACGGATCGTCGCGTTCAGCTCCTTGATCCGCGCCGCGTTGGTCTGCTCGCCCTGCTCGCTCACTGTTCCTCCAAGAACGTAACTACGAAGTCCGCCGCTGATGAACCACTGGCCACACACACCGGGATGCCGACGCCGTCGAAGGCCGCACCGGCCAGCGCCAGGCCCGGCGGCAGCGCGGACCGGGCCAGCGCGACCCGGTCGGCGTGACCGGGTGCGTACTGCGGCAGGGCGCCACCCCACCGCTGGATCCACGACGCGGCAGGCGCCGGCAGCTCCACGCCGGCCAGCGCGCACAGCTCCCGGTGTGCCCGGGCCAGCAGCGCCGCGTCGTCGAGCTGGAGCCGATCCTCCTCGCCGGCCCGCCCCAGCGAGGCGCGCACGATCACCGGACCGGCCGGTGAGTCCAGATGCGGCCATTTGCGGGTGAAGAACGTGGCCGCCTTGACCAGGGTGCCCTCGCCGGGCGGCACCAGGAAGCCGGAGAGCTCCGGCAGCGGTGTGCCCGGGGGCAGGGCCAGGCCGGCCAGCGCCACGCTCGCATAGGCGAGACCACCGACCGCCTGCGCCGCCTCCGGCGCGAGGCCGGCCAGCAGCCGGGCTGCCGGTGCGGCCGGGATGGCGAGCACCACGGCGTCCACGTCCTCGACCTGCGGGGCCGGCACCGGGCCGAGCACCAGACGCCAGCCGTCGCCGTGCCGGCTGAGCTCACGAACCGGCAGGCCGAGGCTGATCCGGGCCCGGCTCGCCGTCGCGGCGGCCGACACGAGACGGCTCATCCCGCCGTCGACGGCCGCGAAGACGGGGGCGCCCGGAACCCGCCGGGAGCTGCTCTGCGCGGACCGGACCGCGTCGCGCAGGGTGTGCTCGGTCTCGGCGGCCAGGGCCAGCTGCGGCATCGTGACACGCAGCGACAGCTGGTCGGCGCGGCCCGCGTAGACCCCGCCGAGCATCGGGTCGACGAGCCTGTCGACCACCTCGTCGCCGTACCGCGAACGGACCAGGGCGCCGACCGCGACGTCCTCGCCGGGCGCCAGCAGGGGTTTGCCGGTGTCGGAGTCGGAGCCGGCGTCGGGCAGGGCCACCCCGTCCAGCGTGGACAGGTCACCGGGGACACCGACCAGGGTGCCCGCCGGGATCGGGGTGAGCCGGCCGCCGATGGCCAGCGCCGCGGGCTGTCTCGCCGGGTGGACCAGGGCCTCACCGAGGCCGAGCCGCCGGGCCAGGGCCACCGCTGCCGACTCGGTGCCGCCGGGACCGCTGTTCAGGAACGACTCGGCGCCACGCTCGACCGCGAGGCCGCCCAGATCACCGGTGCGCAGTTTGCCGCCGAGAACGCCGGCCTGCTCGAACACCGTGATGTCGGCGTCCTCGCCGAGCCGGTCGCGCAGCCGCACGGCGGCCGCCAGGCCGGCGATGCCACCACCGATGACCGCGATCCGCTTCCGCACGCCTTCACACTCCCAGGTCCACCCGGCCGCCGGTGGCCGGGGTCGTTCGCTGTGATCCGAGCCTGCCAGCCTCGCGTCCGGGTCGACCAGGGACCCAGGTCCTATCTTTCGCGGGCCGGTCAGCCCGGGGTCTCAGCGCGACGAGACGTCGTGGACCAGCGCGACCAGACGGGTCAGGATCTCCGGGTCGGTCTCCGGCATCACGCCGTGGCCCAGGTTGAAGATGTGCCCCGGCGCGGACGCGCCCTGCGCGAGCACCCGGCGGGCCTCCCGCTCCACGGTCTCCCAGCCGGCGAAGAGGATCGCCGGGTCCAGGTTGCCCTGCACCGACCGGTCCGGGCCGATCCGCTTGGTCGCCACGTCGAGCGGGGTACGCCAGTCGACGCCCACCACGTCAGCGCCGGCCTCACCCATCGCTTCGAGCAGCACCGCGGTACCCACACCGAAGTGGATCCGGGGCACACCCGCGCCGAGCAGACCCCGCAGGACAGCCGCCGAGTGCGGCATCACGTACTGCCGGTAGTCGGCCTCGGAGAGCGCGCCGGCCCACGAGTCGAAGAGCTGGACCGCGCTCACCCCGGCGTCCACCTGGGTACGCAGGAACGTCAGCGTGATCTCGGACAGCCGGGTGAGCAGCGCGTTCCACAGCTCGGGCTGGCCGTACATCATGGCTTTGGTCTTCAGGTACGTCCGCGACGGACCGCCCTCGATCAGGTAACTGGCCAGCGTGAACGGCGCGCCGGCGAAACCGATCAGGGGCGTCGCACCGAGCTCGGCGACGAGCAGGCGCACCGACTCGGCGACGAAGCCGACGTCCTCCGGCGTGATCGGGCGCAGCCGCTCCAGGTCACCGGCGGTGCGGATCGGCTCGGCGACCACCGGGCCGGTGCCGGCCACGATGTCCAGGTCGATCCCGGCCGCCGCGACCGGAACCACGATGTCGCTGAAGAGGATCGCCGCGTCGACGTCGTGCCGGCGCACCGGCTGCAGAGTGATCTCGGTGACCAGCTCGGGCCGGCGGCACGACTCGAGCATGCCGACCCCCGCCCGGATCTTGCGGTACTCGGGGAGCGAACGCCCGGCCTGCCGCATGAACCAGACCGGCGTGTGCGAGCTGGAAAGGCCGCGACACGCCCGGACAAAGGGGGAGTCTTCGAGAACCGTCACCGGGCCATGGTGCCACGGCTGTGTTGGTCCCCGGCGGCGTGCCGAGCACGGAGGGCACTGAGATCGGCTTAGTCTTCCCCTATGGCGTCCCCCGCACCTGCCCCCGAGGCGTTCACCCGCGCCGTCGCCGGGTTACGCGTGGAGTCGCCGTGGGCGGAGATCCTCCTTGAGGAGATCGCTCCGCCTCAGCGGCTCGCGAAATTCGCGTTCGCCCTCAGCGCCACCGTCCTGCGCGGCGAGGACGAGGTGGCGAGCGGCCGGCTGATCCTGCTCCACGAGCCGGACGGCCACGATGCCTGGCGCGGCGACCTGCGCCTGGTCACGCTGATCACCGCCGAGCTGGAGTCGGACCTGGCCACCGATCCGCTGCTGCCGGCGGTCGCGTGGACCTGGCTCACCGACGGCCTGGAGCACTACGAGGCGGCGTACACGGCGATCGGCGGCACTGTCACCCAGACCGCCTCGACCCGCTTCGGCGAGCTGGCCGGCCCGCCGCCCACCGCGGACCTGGAGGTACGCGCCTCCTGGACGCCCACCTCCACCGACTTCGGTGCCCATCTTCGCGGCTGGTGCACAATGCTGGCCTCAACAGCCGGCCTGCCCCCACCCGGTGTGTCTTCCCTGACCGACCGCCACCGAGCCCCCGCCGGCTGAGATCTAGCCTTTCGCGCAGGCTCCGAGGGTCTCGCAGGCGGTGGCGATCGGGATGGCCAGGCCGATGCCCTCGGCGTCGCGGGCCTTCGCCGTGGCGATGCCGACGACCTGCTTGCTGGTGTTGACGACCGGGCCGCCGCTGTTGCCCGGGTTGATCGGGGCGTCGAACTGGATCGTCGGGCCGTCCGAGTCATCCGGGCGGTACGCGGAGATGACGCCGGTGGTCACCGAGTCGTCCAGCCCGAGCGGGGCACCCACCACCACGACCTGCTGGCCCGGCTTCACCTCGTCGTTCGCCACCCCGAGCGCCTTGATGTCGCGCGTGGTCCGCAGCAGCGCCAGGTCCTTGCCGGCGCTCACCTTCACGATGGTCGCCTCGATCCGGGTGGTGCCGCGCTCCAGCGAGACCGACTTGTCGCCGGCCTCGAACGTCTCCTCGACCACGTGGTAGTTCGTGAAGAGGTTGGTCCGGCCGTCGTCGGTCGCGCTGACCGCGAACGCCGTGCCGGTGAAGTCGCCGGCCCGGACCCGGAACACGCTGGGCAGCACGGCCGCCGCGATGCCCTCCGGGTCGAAGACGGTGGCCAGTTGTTTTTCCAGCTCCTGGGTCTTCCCCTGCTCGGCGGTCACCGCGGAGGCCAGATCCGAACTACTGCGGATCATGCCTTCGACGCGGAACGCCTGCCATCCGGAGACCGCGAGCAGCGCCACCACCAGACCCATGATCACCAGCCGGGTACGGCTGCCGCGGGCGATCGGAGCGCCGGCCGCGGGTGCCGCCATCACCGGGGCCGGCTCGTAGTACTGCTGCTGTTGTTGCTGCTGGGGGTACCACTGCTGCTGCTGTTGCACCTGCTGCTGCTGCACCTGCTGCTGCTGGTCCCATTGGCGTTCCTGAGCCCACTGCTGGTCCTGGAACCACTGCTGCTGCTCGGGTGCCGCCCACTCCCCACGGTGCTGGTCGTAACCGTTGGCGGGGGTGAATGGTTCGTACGGGCTCATCCGGCGCGGCCCTCCAGTGGTCTCGGCGCTGCACATGTTCATACGCACGAAATCGCCCAGCGGTTGAGTCCGGCGGAAGATCGGAAATAGACGCGCCGGACCCCGGCTGCGCACGGCAAGGGTGTGACCCCCGTACGGTTACGGAGTGACCGACGAAGCACCCCTGCGCCGTCGGGACTCGCCGGACACAGCAGGGGACGGACCGCACGCCGTGCCGCCCGACCCGAATTCTGGCGGTCCCGCAGCTACAAGTCCTGCTGCAACACCTCTGACAGCTCCGCGCGACGGCACCCCGCCTCCGCTGGAGACCGCGGCTGAACTGGCCGATGTGGTCTCCCGGATGGCCGCGGGCACCGGGCCGGTGGCCGTGGACGCCGAGCGCGCCTCCGGCTACCGCTACACCCAGCGCGCCTATCTCGTGCAATTGCGCCGAGCCGGCGCCGGAACCGTGCTGCTCGACCCGCTTCCGCTGGACGACCTGCGCACGCTCGACACCGCGCTGGCCGAGGCGGAGTGGGTGCTGCACGCCGCCAGCCAGGACCTGCCGTGCCTGGCCGAGCTCGGGATGAAGCCGCGCCGGCTGTTCGACACCGAGCTGGCCGCGCGGCTGGCCGGTTTCGAGCGGGTCGGCCTGGCCGCTCTCACCGAGCAGCTGCTCGGGTTCTCTCTGGAGAAACACCACTCGGCGGCGGACTGGTCGACCCGGCCGCTGCCGGAGTCCTGGCTCACCTATGCCGCGCTCGACGTGGAGCTGCTCACCGATCTGCGTGATCTGCTCGCCGCCGAGCTGGAGCGGCAGGGCAAGTCGGCCTGGGCCGCCGAGGAGTTCGCCGCGCTGGTGGCGGGCGCCGACCGGCCGCCGAAGGTCCGGCCAGACCCCTGGCGCCGGACTTCGGGAATACACCGAGTCCGTGGCGCGCGCGCCCAGTCCCGGGTCCGCGCCCTCTGGTACGCCCGGGACGGCGTCGCGGCCCGCCGTGACTCGGCGCCCGGCCGGGTTCTGCCGGACTCGGCGATCGTGGCGGCGGCCGAGGCCGATCCGAAAGACGAGCGCACCCTGCTCGGCATCCCCGGGTTCGGCGGCCGTTCGGTACGCCGGCTGGCCCGGATCTGGCTGGACGCGCTGGACCAGGCGCGGGCCCTGCCGGACGACGCGCTGCCGGTGAACCAGCCGGTCGAGGGTCCGCCCCCGCCGCACCGCTGGGCCGAGCGTGACCCGATCGCCGCGGCCCGCCTGGCGCGCTGCCGGGCGATCGTGGTCGGCACCGCCGAGCAGCACACCCTGCCGCCGGAGAACCTGATCAGCCCGGACTTCATCCGCCGGCTGGCCTGGTCCCCGCCGGACGAGGTCACCGGGCAGACGGTGGGCGACACACTGCGCGGGTTCGGCGCCCGGAACTGGCAGGTCGGTCTGCTGGCCGACCAGCTGGCCGAAGCCTTGCCGGACCCGGCACCCGCCGTGGGGTGAGCGCGACCGCTCACGCAGGTCGCCGGGGCCGGCGAGTGGTTTGGACGCGTCAGCGGCCAGCTCGCCGGGCTCGGCCCTCGGCGGGAGCAGCGGTCTGTACCCAACGCCCAGGTGCGACAGCAAGCTCTTGACCTTGGCCTTTGTGTTTCTGGAGAGCGCGCCGGAAACAAGGCTGTGACGTTTTCGCGATGCGGTGGCAGCCACTAGTTACCGACGAGTAGCATTCCTTGCACAATTGGGTTCACGCCCGCAAGGAGGCTTGCTGTGCCCCGTGAAGTACGCGAGGTCGTCTTCGTCGACGGCGTCCGCACCCCGTTCGGCAAGGCGGGCGGCATGTACGCCGAGACCCGCGCCGATGACCTGGTGATCCGCTGCATCCGAGAGCTCGTCCGGCGTAACCCGCAGCTCCCGACGGACCGGGTGGACGAGGTCGCGATCGCCGCCACCACCCAGACCGGCGACCAGGGCCTGACGATCGGCCGCACGGCCGCGCTCCTGTCCGGCCTGCCCAAGACTGTTCCCGGCTACGCGGTCGACCGTATGTGCGCGGGCGCCATGACCGCGGTGACCAACGTCGCCGGCGGCATCGCGATGGGCGCGTACGACATCGCGATCGCCGGCGGTGTCGAGCACATGGGTCACCACCCGATGGGTGAGGGCGTCGACCCGAACCCGCGGATCCTGACCGAGAAGCTTGTCGACCCGTCCGCCCTCGTGATGGGCGCGACCGCGGAGAACCTGCACGACCGGCTCCCGCACATCACCAAGGAGCGCACCGACCGGTACGGGCTGAACTCCCAGCTCAAGACCGCGAAGGCATATGCCGACGGCAAGCTTCAGCCGGACCTGGTGCCGGTGGCGCTGCGCAGCTCGGAGCAGGGCTGGGGCCTGGCGACCGTCGACGAGGCGCCCCGGCAGACCTCGCTGGAGAAGCTCGCCACGCTGAAGACCCCGTTCCGCCCGCACGGCCGGGTCACCGCGGGCAACGCTGCCGGTCTCAACGACGGCGCGACCGCGGCCATCATCGCCGACGAGGCGACCGCCCGTGAGCTGGGCCTTCCGGTCGCCATGCGGCTGGTCTCGTTCGGTTACGTCGGCGTCGAGCCGGAGATCATGGGTTACGGCCCGATCCCGTCGACCGAGAAGGCCCTGAAGAAGGCCGGTCTCACGATCGACGACATCGGCCTGTTCGAGCTGAACGAGGCGTTCGCCATC
This sequence comes from Actinoplanes lutulentus, assembly GCF_003259845.1. Taxonomy (GTDB): domain Bacteria; phylum Actinomycetota; class Actinomycetes; order Mycobacteriales; family Micromonosporaceae; genus Actinoplanes; species Actinoplanes lutulentus. The sequence continues at coordinate 201,758 of NZ_QLMJ01000012.1, read as the reverse complement.
CAGGTGCTCGCGTTCCTCGACCACTACGGCATCGCCGACGACGACCCGCGGGTCAACCCGTGGGGCGGCGCGATCGCGATCGGTCACCCCCTCGCCTCCTCCGCGGTGCGGCTGATGACCCAGCTGGCCCGCCACTTCGAGGAGCACCCCGAGGTCCGTTACGGCCTCACCGCCATGTGCATCGGCATCGGCATGGGCGGCACCGTGATCTGGGAGAACCCGAACTGGGAAGGCGCGGAGAAGTGATCGACAACCCGAACGAGGTAGTGACCAAGGCGCTCGTCCGGTCGGTCAAGGTACCCGGGCTGGACAAGCCGGTCGCGCTGATCACCCTGGACAACGGCTTCGACCACAAGAAGCCGAACAGCTTCGGCCCGGCCGGCCTCAAGTCGCTCGACGACGCGATCACCGCGGCCACCGCGGCGGACCCGGCGTTCATCGCGATCACCGGTAAGCCGTACATCTTCTGCGTGGGCGCCGACATCACCGGCATGCCGCTGATCAGCTCCAAGGAGCAGGCTCTTGAGCTGGGCGAACTCGGTCACCGGGTCTTCGCGCGGCTGAAGAACAGCACGATCCCGACGTTCGCGTTCGTGAACGGCGCGGCGCTCGGTGGCGGCCTCGAGGTCGCCCTGCACTGTCACTACCGCACGGTCTCCACCGGCGCGGCGGCACTCGGCCTGCCCGAGGTCGCGATCGGCCTGATCCCGGGCTGGGGTGGCAGCCAGCTGCTGCCGAACCTGGTCGGCATCGTCGGCGCGGCACAGGTCATCCTGTCGAACCCGCTGACCCAGAAGGTGCTGCGCCCGAAGCAGGCCAAGGAGATGGGCGTCGCGGACGCGCTCTTCGAGGCCGCCGAGTTCCTCGAGGACTCGCTGGCCTGGGCGGCCGGCGTGGTCAAGGGCGACGTCACCGTCGAGCGTCCCGAGATCGACCGGGACATGTGGGACGGCGTGCTCTGGTTCGCCAAGAACCAGCTCGACGAGAAGCTGCACGGCGCGGTCCCCTCGGCCAACAAGGCCCTGGAGCTGCTCGCGCTGGCCAAGGAGTCGTCGTTCTCCGACGGCACCGCAGCCGAGACCCAGGCCCTCGCCGACCTGATCATGGGTGACGAGTCCCGCGCCAGCCTGTACGCGTTCGACCTGGTCCAGCGCCGGGCGAAGCGTCCGGTCGGCGTGCCGGACAAGTCGCTGGCCCGCAAGGTCACCAAGGTCGGCATCGTCGGCGCCGGCCTGATGGCATCCCAGCTGGCGCTGCTCTTCCTGCGCCGCCTCCAGGTGCCGGTCGTGCTCACCGACCTCGACCAGACCCGGGTCGACAAGGGCGTGGCGTACGTCAACGAGCAGATCGACAAGCTCGTCGGCAAGCGCCGGATGGACGAGGGCACCGCGGCGAAGCTGCGCGGCCTGATCAGCGGCTCGGTCGACAAGTCCGTCTTCGCCGACGCCGACTTCGTGATCGAGGCCGTCTTCGAGAACCTCGACCTGAAGAAGCAGATCTGGGCCGAGTTCGAGAAGATCGTCTCCCCGACGGCGATCCTCGCGACCAACACCAGCTCGCTGTCGATCACCGACATGGCGGCCGACCTCGAACACCCCGAGCGGGTCGTCGGCTTCCACTTCTTCAACCCGGTCGCGGTCCTCCCGCTCCTTGAGATCATCAAGGGCGAGAAGACCGACGACGCGACGCTCTCCACCGCGTTCGCCGTCGGCCGCGAGCTGAAGAAGTCGTCGGTGCTGGTCAAGGACGCCCCGGCGTTCGTGGTCAACCGGGTGCTCACCCGGTTCACCAGCGAGGTCTTCAAGGCTGTCGACGCCGGCACCCCGCTCGACGTGGTGAACGAGGCGTTCGACCCGCTGGGCCTGCCGATGCGCCCGATCGCGCTGCTCCAGCTGGTCGGCCCGGCTGTCGCGTACCACGTGGGTGAGACGCTGCACTCGGCGTTCCCGGAGCGGTACGTGGACTCCCCCAACCTCAAGAAGATCGTCGACCTCGGCCAGCCGCTGCTGGTCGACGACGAGATCAACCCCGAGGTGGTCAAGGCCCTGGAGCTCGGCGACAGCCCGCTCACGGCTGACGAGGTACGCCAGAAGGCCCTCGACGCCCTGGCCGAGGAGATCCGCATCATGCTCGACGAGGGCGTGGTCGCGGAGGCGCAGGACATCGACCTGTGCATGATCCTCGGCGCGGGTTACCCGTTCCACCTGGGCGGCATCACGCCGTACCTGGACCGGAGCGGCACGTCGGAGAAGGTCACCGGCAAGCGGTTCCTGCCCGACGGCGTGGCGAACGTCCGGGGCTAACGTCCCGGTCGCGGCACTGTTGCGGTCGCCGCCACCACTGGTGTGGTGTCGGCGGCCGGCAGTACCACGGTGACCTCCAGCCCGCCGCCCTCCTGGGCGACCGCGGAGACCGTGCCCCCGTGCGCGTCGCAGACCGCCCGCACGATGGAGAGCCCCAGGCCCGAGCCGCGGGAGCCGGTACGCTCCCAGCCGCCCCGCCGGAACGGTTCGAACAGCCCCGGCACGTCGGCCGGCTCCACCTCGTAACCGGTGTTGCCGACGATCAGCCGGGTCTGCCCGTTCGCCGACTCGGTGCGCAGCCACAGCCGCCCGAGCAGGTGGTTGTACCGGATCGCGTTCTCGATCAGGTTGCCGGCCAGCCGGTCGAGCAGGCTCGGATCGCCGACCACCGGCGCCGGCTCCAGGTCCGTGGTGACCTCGAGTTTCATCCGGTCGGCCTCGACCCGCACCGCGGAGAGCGCGTTGTAGACGCTGGTCGCCAGGTCGGCCGGGACCTTACGGACCAGCCGCCGGCCGGACTGTGCCTCGGACCGGGCCAGCACCAGCAGCGCGTCGACCAGCCCGTTCGCCCGCTCGGAGGCGTTGCGGACCACCTTCGCCATCCGGCGGTACTCGGCCACGTCGGCCTCGTCGTCGCTGAGTGTCACGTCGATCTCGGTACGCATCACCGCGAGAGGCGTACGCAACTCGTGCGAAGCGTTCGCCACGAACCGTTTCTGCGACTCGAACGCGGCCGCCAGCCGATCCAGCATGGCGTCGAACGTGCGGGCCAGCTCGGCCACCTCGTCGTCCGCGCCGGAGTACCGGATCCGCTGGTCCAGCGTCTCCTCGCCGAGCCGCCGGGCGGTCTGGGTGACGCTGTGCAGCGGCCGCAGTGCCCGGCCGGCCACCGCGTAGGCCCCGGCGATGCCGATGATGCCGATCGCCACGAGGGCGCTGAAGCCGTTGATCAGCAGTTCCCGGGAGGCCTGCGCGACCATGTCGGCCTGCCAGGTGAGCGCGTCCCGGGTGCTGCCGTCGGCCAGGGTCAGGGTCGAGCCCTCGCGCAGTTCGTCGACCGGGTGCAGCGACTCGCTCACCAGCAGCCAGGCGAGCAGGACCAGCACCGCGCCGGCGCCGATCAGCAGGATGCCGTTCAGCAGGGTGAGCCGCAGCCGCAGCGTCGGCCGCATCGAGAAGCGCTGCGCCTGCCGTTTCACGCCCTGGTAGACGGTCACGAGGCCACGACCGGCTCCGGAACCCGGTAGCCGGCACCGACCACGGTCTCGATCAGCGGCGGATCGCCGATCTTCTTGCGCAGCGTGTTGATGGTCACCCGGACCGTCGTGGTGAACGGGTCGGTGTTGGCGTCCCAGACCCGCTCCAGCAGCTCCTCGGTGGACACCACGCCGCCACGGGCCTTGAGCAGCTCCTCCAGGACGCCGAACTCCTTGTTGGTGAGGTCGATCGGCGCGCCGCCGCGGGTCACCACCCGGCGGGTCTGGTCGAGCACCAGGTTGCCGACGATGAGCACCGGTGGCGCGGCCGGAGTGGCCCGCCGGCCGAGCGCCTGCACCCGGGCCACCAGCTCCTCGAAGGCGAACGGTTTCGCGAGGTAGTCGTCGGCGCCCAGCTCGAGCCCCTCGACCCGGTCGGCGACCGTGCTGCTGGCGGTGAGCATCAGCACCCGGGTCAGCGCACCGGAGGCGACCAGCTCGGCGCAGATCTCGTCGCCGTGCATCCCGGGCAGGTCCCGGTCCAGCACCACGACGTCGTACCTGGTCACGTACGCCATCTCATGCCCCTGGAGGCCGTCGTACGCGACGTCGACCGCCATCCCCTTACGGCGCAGCCCGCGGGCGATCGCATCCGCCAGGTTCCGCTCGTCTTCCACCACCAGCACGCGCATGTCTGAAGACTAATCAAGGCGCCAAACGCCGACCGAGGCATCGAGCCTGCGGCAGATCAAGGCGTTCGCGGCGAAGTGACAGTCACCGGCGACGCGCTCGGCCGCCCCGGACACCCGGACCCGCATCCGGCGCATGTCGAGCACGCCGAACCAGACCCGGTCGGTGACCGTGTCGGCCCGCTTCACGTACGCCGTATCCGGTTCCGGCCCGGGCCCTCCGCTCTGCCAGCGGCCGGCCGCGCCGAGCACGTCGCCGGTGACCGGATCGAGCACGAAGTGCTCCGGGTAACGGGTGCCGGGCAGGCCGGTGACCAGGTAGGAGCCGATCCGCTCGGCGTAGTTCCACCGGTCCGAGGACCAGCGTTCCCGCCCGGTCCGCGGGTCGATCACCATGATCCCGTTCTGCGGCAGGAACGTGCAGATCAGCTCGCCGCACGGGCTCGGGTTGCGGTACCAGCTCAGGTTCACGCCGCTGTGCCAGCGCTGCCGCAGGCCCTCCGCGGCGTCGTACCCGGTGGTGCCCGCGCCTCGCGCGCCGATCAGGGCGAGGTCGCCGGCCGGCCAGAGCGAGATGTTCTCCGGGCTGCGCTCCGGCACGTTCGCGGTCGCGATGAGCCGGCCGGTCGTGGTGTCCCAGGATTGCAGCCGGCGGTCCGCGGTGAGCTGGAAGAGCCACTTCGGGTACTCGCCGTCCCGGCTGGACGGCGCGACCTCGTCACCGAGGTTCTGGCGGACGCTCCAGCGCACCGCGCCGGTCTCCAGATCGAGCCCGCGCCACCAGGTCTCGGTCGCGCCCTCCTCGCGGACCAGCGCCAGCCGTCCGGCCGCTGAGAGGCCCACCAGGAGCACCGGGCGCTTCCAGAGGGGCGCGGCGACACCGGCCCGCAGCGCGATCGTGCCGAACCGCACGGTCCGCTCGTCCTGCACGCTGAGCAGCATCACGTCGCCGGCCGCCGCGACGCCGAGGACCTCGCCGGTGACCGCCACCTGATGCTGGGAGATCGGCAGCGCGTCCGGCAGCGAGAACCCGCGGATCACCCGCATGCCCGGCGGGAGCTGGCGCCCGATCACGTAGAGCCGGTCGCCGACCACCCGGATCACGTCGCCCTGCGCGGCCGGCACCACCGACACCGGCGTGGGCCGGCGCGGATGCGTGCCCCCGCCGAGCAGTCCGGCCAGGACCACCGAGAAGATCACGAACAGCATGCGGTACGGCACCGGCGGCTCCTCGGCCTCGACGGCCGGAACCAGGGAATCGCCGCGCGGCACCTCACCGAGGTTGATCAGGACATCGCTCACACCAGGCCCCCGAACTCGGGGATTTGCGACTCATTGTGCCGCGTGCGAGGTCAGATCCGGTACGCCCAGACGCCCAGACCCGTGCCATCCCGGCAGACGACATGGTGTTCGTCCGCCGAGCAGTCCGCGCCGGCGGTGTCCACCGTGCCGAGAAATGTCAGTTCGTGGTGTCCCGGCAACACTGCCGCGAAGCTGTCGTCGCGTCGTACCACCAGAACGCCGTCCGCTTCCCCCTCCAGCGCCTGGTCCCATCCACCCAGGTCAGCCAGTGTCTTTCCGGTGAGCGGGTCGGCGAGCCGGATCGGGGTGTCGGTGTCGGCCCGGGTCTCCAGCACCGAGCCGGCCCGGGACGCCAGGTCGGTTTCGGCGTAGACCGCCCAGGCTTCGTCACCGGTGGCCGGGTTCAGCACCAGAAGCTCGCTGCGCGGGCCGGAGCAGATCACGTCGCGGCAGCTCGGCACCTCGCCCTCGACGTCCGGCCGGTCGCGCTGCCAGAGCCGGCGCAGCGTCCGGGCGTCGTACGCCACCAGCCGGGCCGGATCCTGGTAACCGACCATCGCCACGTCGCCGATCACCGAGCCGGAGAACGGGCCGGAACCGTTCAGCTCGGGCAGCTCGGTCTCGGCGAGCGTCCTGCCGGTGGCGCCGTCGAGCCGGATCAGCCGGTCGGAGGCGGTGATCAGAACGGCGGCCGGGTCGGGACCTCCCCGTGCCGGATCGACGGTCACCGAGCCGCCGGGCGCGGTCGTCCAGACCGTCTTGCCGGTGGTCAGGTCGATGCCGCGGACCTCGGTCCGGATCGGCGCCTCGGTATGCGGCACGCCGGTGGCCGAGAAGTAGAGCGGCCCCGGGTCGCCGGAGGCCTGGTCGTACTCGGTGCCGGGCCGGAAGATCCGCTCCACCACGACGCCGACATGCCCGGAGCTCAGCAGGGTGACCACGAACGGCGCACTCCAGCGCACCGCCCCGATCCCCGCGTCCAGAGCGGTCGTGGTGACGCCCTCGGAGACCAGCACGACGTCGCCGCTGCGCCGGACCGTGACCGATCCGAACAGTCCCTGGGTCGCGTCGTAACCGGCGCCGAGCGGCACCTCGCTCGTCCAGAGCTGCCGCGGCGGGTCCAGCTGGTAAGCGGTCAGCTCGCGCCGCACCCCGCTCGACGCGAGCGTGTAGAGGTGGTCGCCGGTCAACTGGACGGGCACCTCGGCGGTGTTCACCTGACCGATCTCGCCCAGGTACCGCCAGAAGACGGACGCGGTCGGTGCGGCGCCACCCAGCGTGATCATCAGGACCGCGGCGAGCAGCAGGCCCGCATGCCGGTAACGCCACGGCGGCGGGCGCCGGCTATCCGCCTGGTCACTCTCCGCGGCGCGGTCCAGGTCGATCAGCGTCACGCCGCAAACCCTTCAGCTGTACGCGGTCAGCCTGCTTCCGCCGCCACCCGGTATGCCCAGACCACCAGCTCACCGTAGGACGACCGGCAGACCAGCCGTTCCGGGGCGGACTGACAGCTGCCAGTGCCGGTCGGCAGCTCCGCCAGCAGGCGCGGCCGCCGAGCGTCCGGGGCCGCGATCGCGACCATGCTACGCGTGCCGTCCGACGTCGCCCGCGTCACCAGCAACTCACCGTTACCGGAGCTGCGAGGAACCAGGTCCCAGCCGGCCAGCTCGACCAGGGTCCGGCCGGTCTCCGGGTCGGCCAGGGCGACCGGCTCGCTGCCGGCGTACCCGATCAGCGCGGTGCCGTCCTGCTCCACGTCCCGCCAGTCGCCGCGCTGCCAGCGCTGGTCACCGGTGGCCGGGTCGATCGCGCGTACGCCGTACTGGCCGGTCAGGCAGGCGAGCAGCCCGCACGGGATCACCCGGGTGGTGCCGCGGACCGGCGCGGTCCAGATCGGCCGCAGGTCCGCCAGGTCATATGCCGACACCGAGGTCCCGGACGGCCCGGGGTGCTTCAGCAGCAGCATCCCGCCGGCGATCACCGGATTGTCCGGGTCGTAATCGGCGGCCGGCAGGGCGCGCGACGCCACGTGCCGGCCGGTCTCCACGTCGTACATGTCGGCGATCCGGTCGTCGCGGACCAGCAGCATCCGGGGCTGGGTGTCGGCCGGGCCGGGTACGCCGAGCAGGACCGCGGTGGATCGCAGGTCGATCTCCCAGCGGACGTTGCCGACCACCGGGTCGACCACCTGAACGGTGTTCTCCACCCGGCGGCCGGGCCCGGAGCTGGTCCGCACGTCGTCGACCGCGAACAGCAGCGAGCTGCCGGCGAAGCTGAGCACGTTGTGCTGGTTGCGCCACTGATGGCCGCCGGTGGCCAGCGAGATCGCCGTGGTGCCGGCCACGAACCGGCCCCACGGCCGCAGCAGCAACAGCCCGCTCGCGGTACGCAGCCGGGAGACCGGGATGTCCTGCCGGACGCTCCACCGCAGCTCACCGCTCTGCAGGTGGTACGAGTTCAGCGTGCCGCCGCTCTGCGCGACGAGCCGGCCGCCCTCGACGATCGTGTACGGATCGCCGGGCCCGATCGGCACCCGCAGCAGCGCGGTCAGCGTGGACGACTGCCGCAGCGGCGCGGACGCCCCGGCGAGCAGCAGCACGAGCACGGCCAGGATCGCCGGAGCGAACCAGGGCGGCGTGGTCGGCCGCCCCGGTCTCTCGTACGTCTCCGGTTCTCCCCGTTCCAGCCCCAGGTCGATGACGACTGGCCCGCTGACGGTGTCACCCATGAACCCAAGATAACGGTTTTATAACATCAACGCCCACTCGGACACGTGCCGCCGGCTCACTGCGCGTTCTGCGGTTCCCCCACCGGCTGTGCGGCGTCCAGTCGCGAGATCGCCTCGGTCACGTCCCGGGCCACGTCCTGCGCGGTCAGGCCCAGCGCGGTGAGGATCTCCGCCCGGGTGCCGTGCGGGTGGAAACCGACCGGGACGCCGAAGTCGCGCAGCGGCACGGAGACCTCGGCGTCGCGCAGCGCGCTCGCCACCGCGTCACCCACCCCACCGGTACGCACACCGTCCTCCAGCGTCACCACGAGGCGGTGAGCGGCGGCCAGGCCGGTCAGCTCGATCGGCACCGGGCGGACCCAGCGCGGGTCGACGACCGTCACGCCGTAACCCTGCTCGGCGAGCCGCTCGGCGACGTCCAGGCCCAGGCCGGCGAACGAGCCCACGGCGACCAGCAGAATGTCTTTTCTTTCGTCCTCACGCAGCACGTCGATCTGGCCGACCCGGCGCAGCGCCGGGGTGGCCGGGGCGACCGAACCGGTCGGGAAGCGGACGATCGTCGGGCCGTCGTCGACAGCGATCGCCTCGCGCAGTTCCTCGCGCAGCGTCGCCGCGTCGCGCGGCGCGGCGATCCGCAGGCCCGGCACCACGCCGAAGACGCTCATGTCCCACATGCCGTAGTGGCTCGGGCCGTCCGGCCCGGTGATCCCGGCCCGGTCCAGCACGAACGTCACCGGCAGCCGGTGCATCGCCACGTCGAGCAGGACCTGGTCGAAAGCCCTGTTCAGGAACGTGGCGTAGACGGCCACCACCGGGTGCAGGCCGCCCATCGCCAGGCCCGCCGCGCTCGTCGCCGCGTGCTGCTCGGCGATGCCCACGTCGTAGGTCCGCTCGGGGTATTTCTTCATCAGCGCGGCGATGCCGGTCGGCTCGGCCATCGCGGCGGTGATCCCGACCACGTCCGGCCGCTCGTCGGCGATCTTCACGAGCTCCTCGGAGAAGACCTTCGTCCACTTCAGCGACGGTTTCGCGGTGAGCGCGCCGGTCTGCGGGTCGAACGCGCCCGGACCGTGCAGGCAGTCCGCCTCGTCCTGCTCGGCGGGGAGGTACCCATAACCCTTCTTGGTCACCGCGTGCACGATGACCGGGGCGTTGAAACCCTTGGCCCGGCGCAGCGCGGACTCCATGGCCTGCTGGTCGTGGCCGTCGACCGGACCGATGTATTTCAGGCCGAGGTCCTCGAACATCGGCTGCGGGCTGACCGCGTCCTTGATGCCTTTCTTGACCGCGTGCAGGACCTCGAAGACCGGCTTGCCCACCAGCGGTGTCTGCCCCAGCGCGTCCTTGACCAGGTCGAGCACCTTCTCGTAACCCGGGTTGAGGCGCAGCGTGGAGAGGTGGTCGGCCAGGCCGCCGATGGTCGGCGAGTAGGAGCGGCCGTTGTCGTTCACCACGATGACCAGGCGGTTCTTCGTGGCCGCGATGTTGTTGAGAGCCTCCCAGCACATGCCGCCGGTCAGCGCGCCGTCGCCGACGACGGCCACCACGTGCCGCTCCTCGCCGCGCAGTGTGAACGCCTTGGCCAGGCCGTCCGCGTAGGACAGGGCGGTGGAGGCGTGCGAGTTCTCGATCAGGTCGTGGTCGCTCTCGGCCTGGCTCGGGTAGCCGGTCAGCCCACCGCGCTGGCGCAGGAGGTCAAAACCGTCCTGACGACCGGTCACGATCTTGTGTACGTACGACTGGTGGCCGGTGTCGAAGAGAATCTTGTCGCGCGGGGAGTCGAAGACACGGTGCATCGCGAGGGTCATCTCGACCACGCCCAGGTTCGGCCCGAGGTGGCCACCGGTGCGGGACACCTTGGCGACGAGGAAGTCACGGATCTCGGCCGCGAGCAGGGTCAACTGCTCCGCGGACAGTCGCTTCAGATCACCGGGGGCGGTGATGCTCGTCAGCAGGCCGGCCGGGGTCGAGGGGGAGTCGCTCATGGGGGTGGAGTCTATCTCTGCCTCGCATCGGCGCGCCTTACGCGAACGGCCAGAGCCGATCCCTCCACACAACCTTCACATCATCCGAGCGGTCACCCCGGTTGGCCGGTCGGACCCGGCGTCGGGCATCCTGGAGGTCACAGCGACTGGCGGCACGGGGATGGTCGAACCATCGGGGAGCTCGCAACGAGGAGTCGACCGCCTGGGCTCCCCGGCTATTCAGGGAGCCGCAATGTCCGCGAAGCTTCTTCCCGGCGCCCCGGTCGCCGAGTCCGTTCTGACCGACGTCCGTGAGCGCGTGGCCCGCCTCAAGGAGCGCGGTGTCCAGCCCAGCCTCGCCACGATCCTGGTCGGCGACGACGACGCCAGCGCCGGGTACATCCGGATCAAGCAGAAGCAGGCCGCCGAGCTCGGGTTCGCCTCGCCGCACCGGCACCTGGGCGGCGACGTCACCCAGGACGACCTGCTCAAGGTGATCGGCGAGTTCAACGACGACAAGGACGTGCACGGCGTCCTGATTCAATACCCGATCCCGGCCCACCTCGACTACGACGCGGCGCTGCAGACCCTCGACCCCGACAAGGACGTCGACGGCATGCACCCGCTCAACATGGGCCGGCTCGCGGTCGGGCTGCCCGGCCCGCTGCCGTGCACGCCCGCCGGCATCGAGGCCCTGCTCGCCTTCCACGATGTGGAGATCTCCGGCCGTGAGGTGGTCATCCTCGGCCGCGGCGCCACCCTGGGCCGCCCGCTCGCGATGCTGCTGGCCCAGAAACGCCCCACGGCCAACGCGGCCGTCACCGTCGTGCACACCGGCGTGAAGGACTGGCCGCGCTACACCCAGCGCGCCGAGATCCTGATCGCCGCCGCCGGCGTCCCCGGCATCATCCAGCCGGAACACGTCAAGCCGGGCGCGGTCGTGATCGGCGCCGGCGTCCGCTACGAGGGCCGCCGCCTGCTCCCCGACGTCGACGAATCCTGCGCCGACGTGGCCGGAGCCATCACCCCCCGAGTGGGCGGAGTGGGCCCGACCACGGTCGCCATGCTCTTCCGCAACGCGGTGACCGCGGCCGAGCGAGCCAACTGAGCTAGCTGGCTCCGCTTCGCTCCGCGGGCAAAACGCCGGTTGGAGTGGCTACGCCTTACCAGAAATGCCGGGGCGGTGGTCAGGCTGGGAGCAGCAGGGCGACCGTCTCGATGTGTTGGGTCATGGGGAAGCAGTCGAAGGCTCGGATCTCCGCTGGCTCGTAACCCACCTCTCGGAAGGTCTTCAGGTCTCGGGCCAGGGCTGCCGGGTCGCAGGCTACGTAGGCGATCGCCCGGGGGCTTGCGGCTGCCACCTGGCGGACCACCTTGGCGCCGGCTCCGGAGCGGGGTGGGTCCAGGACCACCAGGTCGACCGGGCCGGTGACCCGCCGCCGGGCGAGGGCCGCGTCGACCTTCGCCTCGACGATCTCGGTGTTCGGCAGGCCGGCCAGGTTCTTCCGGGCTGCCGCCACACCGGTCGGTGACGACTCGACCACCGTGGTCCGGGCGCCGGTGCGCTCGGCCAGGGCCGCCGCGAAGAGGCCGGCGCCGCCGTACAGGTCCCAGGCGACCTCGCCGGGCGCCGGGCGCAGCATCTTCAGGACCGCGCCGACCAGGGTGTCCGCGGCCGCCGGGTGGATCTGCCAGAAGCCTTCCGGCGGCACCCGCCAGGCGCGCCCACCGGCGATCTCGGTGACCTCGGCCGGGCCGGAGAGCCGGAGCAGCGCGCCGTCGGCCGGTGCGTCGCCGAGCTCGTCCGCGGGCGGCGCGGCCTGGCTGCCGGCCGGGCGGGCCAGCACCGCGACGTCACCGCCGGTGGAGGCGACCGCCTGCAGCGCGTCGGTGTCCGGCCAGGTACGGCTCAGCAGGTCCAGCTCCTGGACGGCCGGGTGCGCGATCACACAGCGGTCGATCGGGACGACCTGGTTCGACCGGTGCTGGAGCAGACCGGGGCGGTCGAGGGCGTCGATCGCGTACCGGACCCGGCTGCGCCACCCGAGCAGCCGGGGCTGCCGTGGCGTCGCCGCCTCCCCTCGGGGGTCGACGAGGTGGTCGGGTGCGGACGGCAGGGCTTCCACGCGTACGAAAATGCGGTCTTGATCTTGGGGGTTGATCCCGGCCAGACGGGTGAGCTGTTCCCGGACCACGTCGGTCTTCCAGCGCAGCTGGGCGTCGTCGGAGACGTGCTGCAGGTCGCAGCCGCCGCAACCGCCCGGGTGGGCGAACCGGCACGGCGCGGTGACCCGGTCCGGCGAGGCCTCGTGGATCTCGACGGCGTCGGCGCGCAGGTAACCGCGGTGCAGTTCGGTGATCTCGGCGGTGACCCGCTCGCCGGGCAGCGCGTGCCGGACGAAGACGACCCGGCCGTGCGGGCCGCCGATCCGGGCGACGCAGTGACCACCGTGCGCCGGAGCGCCGACGACCACCTCGACCCGGTCGCCTTCGACGTATTCCAAGGGCTCGGTCATGACTGCTCCCCCGGGTTCGTGTCGACGTGCTCGTCGCTGCGGTTGCGCGGGCCGCGGGCCGGCGCGCGGGTCAGGTCGCGGTCCAGGCGTTCGAGGTCGCGGTCCTGGCTGGACTGCAGCTGCCAGGGCACGCTGGTGACCATCACGCCGGGCTCGAAGAGCAGCCGGCCCTTGATCCGCAGGGCGCTCTGGTTGTGCAGCAGGTTCTCCCACCAGCGGCCGACGACGTATTCCGGCACGAAGACGCTGACCACGTCGCGGGGCGAGGCGCGGCGGACACCCTTCACGAACTCGACGATCGGCCGGGTGATCTCCCGGTACGGCGAGTCGACAACGGTCAGTGGCACCGGGATCTGCCGGCGCTCCCACTCCTCCTGGATGACCCGGGTGTCCTGGTCGTCGACGTTGACCGTGACCGCGGTGATCGAGTCGGGCCGGGTGGCCTGCGCGTACGCGACCGCGCGCAGCGTCGGCATGTGCACCTTGCTGACCAGCACGACGGCATGGTTGCGGGACGGCAGGACCGGGCGTTCCTCGGTCGGCTTGAGCTCCTCGGCGACCCGGGTGTAATGCCGGTGGATGGCGAGCATCAGCGCGTAGATGACCACCATGGCGGCGATCGCGATCCAGGCGCCGAGCAGGAACTTGGTGATCAGCACCACGATCAGAACCGCCCCGGTGAGCACCATGCCGAACGTGTTGATCGCCCGGGAACGGATCATGCGACGCCGGCGTTCCGGGTCGCGCTGGGTACGCAGCAGCCGGTTCCAGTGCCGGATCATGCCGGCCTGGGACAGCGTGAACGAGACGAAGACGCCCACGATGTAGAGCTGGATCAGCTTCGTGACCTCGGCGTGGAACGCCACGATCAGCACCACCGCGGCGACCGCGAGGAACGCGATGCCGTTGCTGAACGCCAGCCGGTCGCCGCGGGTGTGCAGCTGGCGGGGCAGGTACCGGTCCTGAGCGAGGATCGAGCCGAGCACCGGGAACCCGTTGAACGCGGTGTTCGCGGCCAGGAACAGGATCAGCGCGGTGACGCCGCCGACCAGGTAGAGAAGGATCGAGCCCTGACCGAACACGGTCTCGGCCAGCTGGGTGGTGACCGTCTTCTGCACGTAATCGGCCGGCCCGGAGACGATCTGGATGCCCGGGTCCTCGACGTACTTCAGATGGGTCGCCTGGGCCAGCAGGATGATGCCGACCAGCATGGTGATCGCCAGGCTGCCGAGCAGCAGCAGCGTGGTCGCCGCGTTCTTGCTCTTCGGCTGCTTGAACGCCGGCACCCCGTTGGAGATCGCCTCGACGCCGGTCAGCGCCGCGCAGCCCGAGGAGAACGTCCGCAACAGCAGGAACGCGAAGGCGAAGCTGGTGAGATGGCTGTCCTCCGCCGCGATCACCAGGTCGGCGCTGGGCGCGCGCAGGTCGTCGCCGAGGACGAAGACCCGGAACAACCCGGTCAGGATCATGCCGACGATCACGATGATGAACAGGTACGTCGGCACCGCGAACGCGGTGCCGGACTCCCGCAGGCCACGCAGGTTCAACGCGCTCAGCACGATCACCGCGACGATCGCAATGCCCACCTTGTGATCAGCGACCCAGGGTACGACCGAACCCAGGTTGGTGACGCCGGAGGAGACCGAGACGGCGACCGTGAGGATGTAGTCGACCAGCAGCGCGCTGGCCACGCCGACGCCGGCTTTGGGACCGAGGTTGACCGTGGCGACCTCGTAGTCGCCACCGCCGGACGGATAGGCGTGCACGTTCTGCCGGTAACTGGCGACCACCGTCACCATCACCACCGCGACCGCGAGCGTCACCCAGGGCGAGTAGAGGTATGCGGCGGCGCCCGCGATCGAGAGAGTCAACAGAATCTCGTCGGGGGCGTACGCCACGCTGGAGAGCGCGTCGCTGGCGAACACCGGCAGAGCGATCCGCTTGGGCAGCAGGGTGTGCTGGAGCTTGTCGGATCGGAACGGCCGGCCGAGGAGCAGCCGCTTGGCTAGGGAGGTGGTACTTGCCACGAGTGCCAAGGGTACGGCTGGACGCTGATCGCCGTACCCCGCCCCGGACACCGCAGTCCTGAGACGCATGGCAGGCTCACACTGGTCGGTAGTCAGTCGGGAGGGCACGAACCGTGCACGTGGTGATCATGGGTTGCGGCCGGCTCGGTTCCACGCTGGCCCAGAAACTGGACGCGGACGGTCACCAGGTAGCGGTGATCGACCAGAACGCGGACGCCTTCCGGCGGCTCGGCGACAACTTCGGCGGCGTCACCGTCAACGGCATCGGCTTCGACCGGGACGTGCTGCGCGCCGCCGGCATCGAACGCGCGGACGCCTTCGCGGCCGTCTCCAGCGGTGACAACTCCAACATCATCTCGGCGCGGCTGGCGCGGGAGACGTTCGGCGTCTCCCGGGTGGTCGCCCGCATCTACGACTCCCGCCGGGCGCAGGTCTACGAGCGGCTCGGCATCGCCACCATCGCGACGATCCGGTGGGCCTCCGACCGGATGTTCCGATTCCTCGTCCCGTCGAACCGCGACGAGGTGTTCCGCGACCCGACCAGCGTGGTCAGCATCGTGGAGACCCCGCTGCACCGGGACTGGGTCGGCAAGCAGGTACGCACCCTGGAGGAGCGGACCGGCGCCCGGGTCGCGTACCTGATGCGCTTCGGCATGGGCGCCCTGGCACAGCCCTCCACCGTGCTCCAGGACGGCGACCAGGTCTTCATGCTGGTCACCGACGACACCGCGGGACCCGTGCTGGACATCGCCCAGGGCGCCGACAAGGAAGGTTACTGATCATGCGGATCGCCATCGCCGGGGCCGGCAACGTCGGCCGGTCGATCGCGCAGGAGCTGATCGGCAACGGGCACGAGGTGATGCTGATCGAGCGTCAGCCCCGGCAGCTCTGCCCCGAGCGGGTGCCGCAGGCCCGCTGGATCCTCGCCGACGCCTGCGAGATGAGCAGCCTCGAGGCGGCCGACCTGGCCTCCTGCGACGTCGTGGTGGCCGCGACCGGCGACGACAAGGCCAACCTGGTGGTGTCGCTGCTCGCCAAGACCGAGTTCGCAGTCGGCCGGGTGGTGGCCCGGGTCAACCGGGCCGAGAACGAGTGGCTCTTCACCGAGCAGTGGGGCGTGGACGTCTCGGTCAGCAAGCCGCGTCTGATGGCCGCCCTGGTCGAGGAAGCGGTGACGGTCGGCGACCTGGTCCGCCTCATGACGTTCCGGCAGGGCGAGGCGAACCTCGTGGAGATCACGCTGCCGCGCGACGCGCCGTACGAGGGTCAGCCGATCCGCGACGTGCCGCTGCCCCGCGACTCCGCCCTCGTCGCCATCCTGCGCGGCAAGCGGGTACTGGTGCCGACGCCGGACGACCCGCTGGAAGCCGGCGACGAGCTGATCTTCGTGTGCACCAGTGAGGTCGAGGAGCAGATCCGGGCCGTGGTGCTCGGCAGCAGCGTCTGAGACCTCAGACGGTGGGCGCGGTCTCCCGTTTCTGCGCGCTGGTCACCCGGTGGATGGCCCACGCCGTGTACGCGAAGGTGGCCGCGTAGATCGGCCAGCTCACCAGGATCCGGACGATGCCGATCGCGTTCGCCTCGTCCATCGCGTACAGGTAGTACTGAATGCCGGCGCGGACGCTCAGCGAGACCACCCAGAGCAGGGTGAGCCACTGGAACGTGCGGAACAACCGGGCGTTGCCGAACCAGTCCTGGATGCCCTTGTTGGCCATGATGCCCCAGGCGTAACCGATCAGCGGTTTGCGGAACACCACCGAGAGCAGCAGCACCGCGGCCTGGCCGAAGGTCAGCAGGATGCCGGGCAGGTAGAAGTTCTTCGCGTCGCCGGTGCGCCAGGCCAGCCAGGCACCGATCGCGATGCCGAACAGGCCGTTCACCGCGTGCCGGACCGGCTGCTTGCCGGCCAGCCGCACAGCGCCGATGACCAGGGCCGTGCCGACCGAGCCGATGATCGCCCAGAGCAGCGCCTGACGCTTCTCCAGGCCGAGGACCGAGTCGCCGAGCAGCACGTTGAGCACCACGAACGCGAGGACCGGCAGGCTCGACTCGATGAGGCCGCGAACACCGCCGAGCTGCTCGGCGATCTGCTCGCTCATCGAGGGAAGAGGCTCTTCCTCGTCCTCTTTTTTCCGCTGTTCAGCCGGCGGCAGCGGGTGGAGGTCGAGTTCCTCGACGATCTCCTCAGCGATCCGCTCCTCGACCGACTCGTGCGCGGCGTGGCGCGGCTCACTGCCACTCACCGGGGCGCCTCCAGCTCGTAGTACGGGTTGTAGACGACCTTGCGGTCGTCCCGGATCGCGATCCTGCCGCGCGCGGTGAGTTGCCGGCCTGGCTCGATGCCGGCGATCGACCGGCGCCCGAGGAAGACCAGCGTGACCACATCGCTGCCGTCCCAGAGGTCGGCTTCCAGCGTCGGCAGGTTGGT
This sequence comes from Actinoplanes lutulentus, assembly GCF_003259845.1. Lineage (GTDB taxonomy): Bacteria > Actinomycetota > Actinomycetes > Mycobacteriales > Micromonosporaceae > Actinoplanes > Actinoplanes lutulentus. The sequence continues at coordinate 184,605 of NZ_QLMJ01000012.1, read as the reverse complement.
GCGAGGAGTGTACGCCACTGTGCGCAGCCGGCCGGACACCGAAACGATCTGCCCGCGACGGCACTGCCCAGCCGGGATGGCGCCGCACTTGGCGCTGTCCCGCTGCAGTTCCTCGGCGTCCAGCTCGGAATCGGTGGCCGTGAGACGGTTCAGAAAGCCGCGAAGACCAGTGGTCATGACTCCCACGGTACGTCAGGCAGGGCTCTCGGCCTGACCCTGTTGGGCCATCTCCTTGGGCAGTCGCATCGGCAGCGGCTCGCGGACCGGGCGGGGCTCGTTGTCACGGACCACGACCAGACCGGAGAGCACCTCGCCGAGCACACCCTCACGACCCGGGTCGGAGGCCGCGGCGCCCTGGTAGAGCGCGCGGATCATCCAGCGCGGGCCGTCCACACCGACGAACCGGACGTCGGCCGGGCCCTCCGGGGTGCTGACCCGGGCGCGCAGCTCGGTGCCGTACTTGCCGGTGATCTCCTGGGGCGCGACGCCGTCCGAGGTCATCGCCTCGACGATCTCGGCGCGTACCTCGTCCCAGATGCCCTCGGTCTTCGGCGCCGCGAAGACGCCGAGCTGGAGAGCGCTGTCACCGTCGACGAGCACGACCTGCTCGACGCCACCCTCGGGGTTGGCCTGGACCCGCACCTCGACGCCCTCGAGCGCGGGGATCTGGAGGCTGCCCAGGTCGAGCCGCTGCACGCCGTCAGGGGCGTGCTTGGCGTCCCAGGGGCCGAACTCGGGTGCCGGAGCCTCCCCGCCCGAGGACAGGCTGTTCGCGAGCGCCTGTGAGGGCGGCGCGTCGGCCGCACGGACGTGCTTCGCGGCACCACGCTTACGGGAGAACATCACTGCCACCTTCCGTTTCAGTCCTGCGTTTACTGCTGCCCGACGCTTTACTGCTGCGTGGGCAGCGCTGCGTGGCCGCCGGTCGAACCGTGCCCGCCGGCGCCCCGCACAGTCTCGTCGAGCGTCTCCACCCGATGGAAGACCGCTCGCTCGACCCGCTGGACGACGAGCTGGGCGATCCGGTCACCACGAGAGATCTTGACCATGCTCTCCCGATCATGATTGATCAGGTTCACCAGAATCTCGCCCCGGTAACCGGCGTCGACCGTACCGGGCGCGTTGAGGACCGTCACCCCGAGGCGGGCCGCCAATCCGGAACGCGGGTGCACCAGGCCGACGAAACCGTCCGGCAGGGCGATCGCGAGGCCGGTCCGGACCTTCACCCGGGCGCCGGGGGCGATCTCCACCTCCTCGGCGGCGACCAGATCAGCGCCGGCGTCGCCGGGATGCGCGTACGCGGGCAGGGGCAGATCGGGGTCGATCAGGCGCACCTGGACGACGGGGTCGGTCACGTCAAGCCTTCCGCAAAGGGGTCTTCTGGGCGGCACCTACCCTGCCATCCTGCCGCGCCGGGCATCGGAGGCGCGCCGTACCCTTCGAGGGTGACACCCGAGTCCCCGGCCCGCACGCTCGCGGCCCATCAGGAACGGCTGCGCCTCCCGTGGTGGGCCTGGCCCGCCACTGTCGTCGCCGGGGCGATCATCGCCACCGAGCTGACCCTCGGCCTGCCGGACATCCCCGGCTGGCCGACGTACGCCGTGGTGATCCCGCTCTGCCTCGCGCTGATGCTCCCGCTGAACCGGTTGCGGGTCGCGGTCACACCCACCGAGTTCCAGGTCGACGACGCCCGGCTGCCGGTCGCGGTGATCTCGGACGTGATCGCGCTGGACGCCGCCGGCAAGCGGGAGGCGCTCGGTGTCGGCGCTCACCCGTCCGCGTTCGTGGTGCAGCGCCCGTGGATCGGGACGGCCGTGCAGGTCCTGCTCGACGATCCGCAGGACCCGACGCCGTACTGGGTGGTGAGCACCCGCAAGCCGGTCGAGCTCGCCACCGCCCTGCTCGAGGTCAGCCGTCGAGAGCGGGCTGAGTCTTCTTGAGGTCCGCACGGACCTTCTCGCCGACCGCCCGGGTCGCCCGCCTGTTCAGATAGCTGGCGACGGCCGCGCCGGTGAGCAGCGGGCCCATCGTGGTCAGGTTGCGGCCGAACCGGCTGAGCAGCGTCTTCTGCAGTTCCTTGCGGGCTGCGGTGCCGAGCACCGCGGCCACGCCGACGCCGGGGATCATCGGGTTCACCCCGCGCTGGCCCGACCAGGACTCGACCAGTTTCAGGCCGCGCTCGGGCAAGCCGTCGCCGGTGACCGGCTGCCGGTAGACCTCGTGGAGCTCGCCGATGAGCTTGATCTCGATCGCCACCACGGCGACCGTCTCGGCGGCGAGCAGGATCGGGGCCGACAGCAGCGTCGGTGCCGCGACCCACTCGACCGAGGCCACCCCGCCACCGGCCGCGCCCACCCCAGCGGTGGCACGGGCCGCGTTGCGGATCAGGCGCTCGGCCAGTCCCTCGTCGTCCAGGTCCGGGAAGTGCCGGCGCAGCGTCTCCAGGTCACGGACCGGGATGTGCGGCGCCACGTCGGCGACCGCGTCCGCCATCCAGCGCAGCGCGGTCCTCGGGCGGAACAGGCGACCGACTCCGCGGCCGCGTACCTCGCCCACCAGCCGGCCCAGCAATTGCCGGCGGCCGGCGGGCTCAAGCTCGTCCGAGGTCAGGGCAGCAACCGTGCGGCCCATCTCCTGGTCGGCTTTTTCCACTCTTTCGGGCTGGTCCGCCACTTCGAGCTCGTCCGCTTTGTCGCGGGCAGCGTGAAGCTCGTCGCCGGACCCAGACCCGATTTCGGGCTCGGTCGTACGATCCGCGTGGTTCATCGTCGTCCTCCCCGTCGGGCGTTCCCGGCTATAACTGCCCGGTCACGCCCCAGGGTCAAACCCCGTGTCAAAACCCCGTGGCGAACGCCCGCTCGCCCGATCGCGCGGAGCCGCGATCGGGTGTGGCGGACATGCTCGCTTGTGCGCTCAGACGCACTCGCGGCAGATCAGCTCTCCGTTGCGCTCCGTCGCCAGCTGGCTCCGGTGGTGCACGAGGAAACAGCGGGAGCAGCGGAACTCGTCGGTCTGCATGGGCAGCACCTTGACGGTGAGCTCCTCGTCGGCCAGGTCGGCGCCGGGCAGCTCGAAGCTCTCCGCCACCTCGACCTCGTCGACGTCCACTGCGCCCGACTGCGAGTCGGCGCGACGGGCCTTGAGCTCCTCGAGGCTGTCCTCGCCGAGGTCGACCTCATCGCGACGCGGGGCGTCGTAGTCGGTGGCCATCGGTTGTCACTCTCCTGTATCGATGTGTCACTTGGCGTCTGTAACGCCGAGGACAGGGTTTCGGTTCCCGGTTCCGCTGGACGATTTCTGACACCCGGAACTGGTCCGGCGAGCGCGGAACCTTACCGCTGTTGCGGCAGGCTTGTACGCGCTATGGCGCCACATTGTTCCCGATGTGACTGAGGCGACATCAAAGTAGGTGCACCGGCCTCTGGATCATTGTCGGCGCGCCGGAAGCATTCCCTGTTTCCGCGCGCCTGGCGGACAGACGCTAACCTCTCGACAGGCCCGGCGACCTTACCCGGGCCCCTCGTCCGACCCTGGAGCCAACCCCATGAGCTTTGCCCGCGTCCGAGCGCTCGTCCTCGTCGGCGTGCTCGCCGTGGCAGCGGTGGTCTTCGTCGTCGTCGCCCTGGTTCGCGACACCCAGGGAGACCTGGCGGACGGCAGCGACTGCCCGGCCGGAGCCGCCGTCGCCGACGTCCTGCTCCCGGACGACCCCGCCGAGGTGACCGTCAAGGTCCTCAACGGCACCACCCGGGCCGGGCTGGCCGAGAGCGTGAGCAACGAGTTCAAGAACCGTCGTTTCACGGTCAAGGACCCGGCCAAGAGCAAGTCCAAGTTCAAGGGCGTCGCCGAGATCAAATACGGGCCCGAGGCCGTCGGCCGCGCCCAGCTGCTCCGTGCGTACTTCCTGGCCCAGTCCAAGATGACGTACGACGCGAAGCGTAAGGGCGCCGTGATCGACGTCGTGGTCGGCGACCAGTTCCAGCAGCTCGCCACGACCACCGAGGTCAACCAGTCGCTGGTCGAGATCGGCGAGCCGACGCTGCCGCCGGGTTCCTGCGCCAAGCCGGTCGCCGAGGCCGCCAAGGACGAGAACTGACGGATTTACGCCCCGCCCGCCGCGTCCAGCTCGACCAGAGCGTCGTGCAACGCCCCGAACAGTGCCGGAGGTGCCGCGACCAGCATCTGGTTGCCGGCCGGCGCTCCGGACAGTCCGCTCACGACGAGCCCCGCCTCCTCCGCGATCAGGCCGCCCGCCGCGTGGTCCCAAAGGTTCAAGCCTTTCTCGAAGTAGGCGTCCAGAGTGCCCTCCGCAACGAGGCAGAGGTCGAGAGCTGCCGCCCCCAGACGCCGAATGTCACGCACTCGGGTGATCAAACGGGCCAGGACGGCGCCCTGGTGTTCCCGTCGCCGGGCGTCGTAACCGAATCCTGTCGCGACCAGGGACTGGTCCAGGGTGGTCCGGGCCGAACCGGTCAGGCGGCGTCCGGCACGCCACGCGCCGCCGCCCCTGGTGGCCGTCCACTCGTCACCGGTGGCCGCGTTGACGACCACACCGGCGACGACCGTGCCGTCCACCTCGGCGGCCAGCGAGACCGCGTACTGGGGCAGGCCGTAAAGGTAATTCACGGTGCCGTCGATCGGGTCCAGGATCCACCTCACGGCCCCGGGAGCCACCGGGGCGGCGTCCCCGTACTCCTCCCCCAGCAGGCCGTCTCCGGGCCGCTGCGTCAGCAACGCGTCCGCCACCTGCCGTTCGACCGCCTTGTCGGCCGCCGTGACGACGTCGGTGTCGGTGCTCTTCGTCTGGACGTCGCCGATCGCCTCGTCGCGCATCCGGCGTGCCGTGGCAGCCGCGTCCCGGGCCAACCGGACCGCGATCTCCAACAACTCGCCGGGAGTCGATCCCGTCGAAATCTCGCTCACGTAAGGGTCCTTTCCGCCGATAGCATTCTCCTGCCGCGCTCTTCCGGGGGCACAACCGGCGTCTTCGACGAGGTCGTTGGACGTCGGCGGCGTGCTGTGGGCGGAGGATCTCGGTCGGCGGCGCTACAATTCACCCCTGCCCACGCTTCACGGACACTCGCCTGCGAGACGGTCCGGGTTCCGAGGGCTCCCAAACCGACCCCAGCAAGTCTCGCCCCCGCGTGCTGCGCTGGACTCTGGCCGTGCCCAACCTCATCGCCTCCGGAAGGTCATTCGTGACAGAAGCCCACCAGAACGGTGCCGACGTTCGCTCTCTCACCGAGGCCCTGATCACCCATGCTCAGGGTGCGGGCGGGCAACTCACTTCGGCACAGGTCGCGCACTCCCTCGAGTCCGCGGCGGTGAACCCGGCCCAGGCCAAGAAGATCCTGCGCGGCCTCGTCGACGCCGGCATCACCGTCGTCGTCGACGGCTCGGTCAGCACCCGCCGCAAGGTGGCCGCGGCCCGCTCGGCCACGCCGGCCTCCAAGGCGACCACGGCGAAGACCGCACCCGTCAAGAAGACGGCTCCCGCGCCGAAACAGGCCGCTCCGGCGGCCGACGGCGGCGCGTCGGGCCCGGCCAAGAAGGCCGCACCGGTCCGCAAGGCCGCTGCCGCCGCGAAAGCCGTCCCGGCCAAGAAGGCCGGAGCAGCGGGCAAGCCCGGCGAGGGCGAGGAAATCGGCCCCGAGGAGCTCGCTGCCGCGGTCGAGGACGTCGTCATCGAGGAGCCGGCCGCCCTGGTCGCCGCCGCCGCCACCGACGCCGCCAGTTCGGCGACGGACGGCGACTTCGAGTGGGACGACGAGGAGTCCGAGGCGCTCAAGCAGGCCCGCCGTGACGCGGAGCTGACCGCTTCGGCCGACTCGGTCCGCGCCTACCTCAAGCAGATCGGCAAGGTCCCGCTGCTCAACGCGGAGCAGGAGGTCGAGCTCGCCAAGCGGATCGAGGCCGGCCTGTACTCCGCCGAGCGGCTGCGCGCTGCCGACGAGGGTGAGGAAGCGCTCGAGCGCAACTTCGAGCGCGACCTCAAGTGGATCAACCGGGACGGCGAGCGGGCGAAAAATCACCTGCTCGAGGCAAACCTGCGGCTCGTGGTCTCGCTCGCGAAGCGGTACACCGGTCGCGGCATGGCATTCCTGGACCTGATCCAGGAGGGCAACCTCGGCCTCATCCGCGCCGTCGAGAAATTCGACTACACCAAGGGCTACAAGTTCTCCACGTACGCCACCTGGTGGATCCGGCAGGCCATCACCCGCGCCATGGCCGACCAGGCCCGCACCATCCGCATCCCGGTGCACATGGTCGAGGTCATCAACAAGCTCGGCCGCATCCAGCGCGAGCTGCTCCAGGACCTGGGCCGTGAGCCCACCCCGGAGGAGCTGGCGAAAGAGATGGACATCACGCCCGAAAAGGTGCTGGAAATCCAGCAGTACGCGCGTGAGCCGATCTCGCTGGACCAGACCATCGGCGACGAGGGCGACAGCCAGCTCGGTGACTTCATCGAGGACTCCGAGGCGGTCGTCGCGGTCGACGCGGTGTCCTTCTCGCTGCTGCAGGACCAGCTCCAGCAGGTCCTGCAGACGCTCTCCGAGCGCGAGGCGGGCGTTGTCCGGCTCCGCTTCGGCCTGACCGACGGCCAGCCGCGCACGCTGGACGAGATCGGCCAGGTCTACGGGGTCACCCGGGAGCGGATTCGTCAGATCGAGTCCAAGACGATGTCGAAGTTGCGACACCCGTCGCGGTCGCAGGTTCTCCGCGACTACCTGGACTAGGTCGTTCAGTCAACATTACGTGTCCAAATGGTCACCACCCGTACATCAACGGGTGGTGATCAGACCGTTGTGCAGAAGTGATCGTTGACGTGGCACCCTTGGATCACGGCACACTAGCCAGAACCAACGTGTGACCTCGGTCCCCCCGGGGCACAGTGGGAAGGCTGCAACGGTGCAGGGTGTTGCACGATGTGTGAGCAGTAGCCGAGGAACATGTTCATCGGTGACGAACAGAGGAGGAAGGCGATGACCCCGACCCTCACGCCGCCGGCGGGAAGCCTGGCCGGTCTAGCAGCCGATGAACGGTGCGACCGCTGCAATGCAGCCGGGAAGCTCCGTTTGACCCTGGCAGGCGGTGGCGATCTTGTGTTCTGTGGCCACCACGCCAACCGTTACGCCGAGGACCTGGTGAAGATCGCCGTGCACTACGCGGCCGATCCGGAATTCACCTGGCGCGGCGCTGTCATGATGTCGAACTCCACCAACTAGCAGCGGTCCCCCCAAGAGACCTCGCCAGAAAGGGCGCCTCCAGCCAGGAGGCGCCCTTTCTGCGTGCCCGGAAAGGGCCCTGAGAGGCTCACAGAGGCCCGCGAACGCTCAGAGCGTCTGCATGGTCGCGATCCGCTCTTCGAGCTGCTCGATCGTGGCCTGGGCGCTCGGCGGCCCGCCACAGAGCCGCCGCAGCTCCGCGTGGATCTTGCCGTGCGGCAGGTTGGTCCGGTGGTGGTGTGCCGCCACCAGCGTGTTCAGCTGGCGGCGCAGGCTGTTGCGCCGCTCCCCCGCGCTCAGGACGACCGGTGCCTGCGGCTCCGGTACGGCGGGCTCGGCCGGCTGCTGGCGTTTCTGGGCCGCGATCTGCTCGGCCTGCCGCTTGTTCAGCAGGTCGGTCACCTGGTCCGGGGTGAGCAGGCCGGGCAGGCCGAGATAGTCCAGCTCCTCGGCCGTGCCGGTACGCGCACCCGTGCCGAACGAGGTCCCGTCGTAGATCACCTGGTCCAGCTCCGCCGTGGCGGACAGCGCCTCGAACTGTTTCTCCAGGTCACCGAGGGCGTCCTCGGATTTCTGGGCCCGCTCGATCAGCTCGTCGTCGAGCCCGTCCTTCTCCTTCGGCGCGCCGAGCACGTGGTTGCGCTCGGCCTCCATCTCGCTGGCCAGCCCCAGCAGGTGCGGCACGCTCGGCAGGAACACCGTGGCGGTCTCGCCCTCCACCCGGGACCGCACGAACCGGCCGATCGCCTGGGCGAAGTACAGCGGGGTCGACGCGCTGGTGGCGTAGACGCCGACGGCCAGGCGCGGGATGTCGACGCCCTCGGACACCATCCGGACCGCGACCATCCAGCGCTGCTCGGAGGCGGCGAACGTGGCGATCCGGCCGGAGGCGCCCTCGTCGTCGGAGAGGACGATCGTGGCCGACTCGCCGGTGAGGTCGTGCAGCAGTTTCGCGTACGCCCGGGCGGACTGCTGGTCGCTGGCGATGACCAGGCCGCCGGCGTCCGGCATGCCGTGCTCGCGCAGTTTGGAGAGCCGGGAGTCGGCGGCGCGCAGCACCTGGGGCATCCAGTCGCCGCGGTGGTCCAGGGCGGTACGCCAGGCCTGCGCCACCAGGTCCTTGGTCATCGGCTCGCCGAGCCGGGCGGCCAGCTCGTCGCCGGCGTTGGTCCGCCAGCGGGTCTCGCCCGAGTACGCCATGAACAGCACCGGCCGCACGACCCGGTCGCGCAGGGCTTCGGCGTACCCGTAGACCGAATCGGCCTTGGACCGCTGGATGCCGTCGTTGCCGCGCTCGTAGGTCACGAACGGGATCGGGTTCTCATCGGAGCGGAACGGGGTTCCGGTGAGCAGCAGGCGGCGCACCGCCGGTTCGAAGGCGTCCTTCACCCCGTCACCCCAGGTCCGCGAGTCACCGGCGTGGTGGATCTCGTCCAGGATGACGAACGTGCGGCGGGTGATGGTCCGGCGTTTGTGCACCGCGGGCGCCATGCCGACCTGTGCGTACGTCACCACCGCGCCGTGGAAGTCGCGGGACGAGTGGACGTCGGCGTTGCGGAATTTCGGGTCGAGCTGGATGCCGACCCGGGCCGCCGCGTGCGCCCACTGGGTCTTCAGGTGCTCGGTCGGGCAGACCACGGTGACCGCGTCGCAGGTGCCGTCGGCGAGCATCTCGGCGGCGATCCGCAGCGCGAACGTGGTCTTGCCGGCGCCGGGCGTCGCCACGGCCATGAAGTCGTCAGAACGCCGGCGAAGGTACGTCACCATCGCCTTGCGCTGCCAGGAACGCAGCGCCGGGAAGGACTCCAGTTTCGGCAGAGGCGGGCTCAAGCTGCGAGGATCCCTTCGCTCACGGAAAAACCTCCGCGTTCGATGGGCGCGGAGGCGTCGTCCAGCATAGCCGCGGGAGGGTGCCCGGAGGGTGCCACGGCACTGCGACCAAGGGCTCAAAAAAAGACCAAGGGCCTCAAAAAGCCTTGGGTACGGCAACCGGCGCCGACCATCGACGGCGGAGCGCGATAAGGCGTACCCCTGTCATCAGGGCCGCGGCGCCGATGAGCGGGAGCAAGCCGGTGAAGCCCAGCCAATGCAGGACGGTGACCAGGACCGCGCCGCCCAGCGCGACCACCGCGTAGATCTCGCGCCGCAGCACCGTCGGGATCTCGCCGGTGAGCAGGTCCCGGGCGAGGCCGCCGCCGATCGCGGTGAGCATGCCGAGCAGGCAGGCGCCGACCGGTGACACGCCGGCGCCGAGCGCCTTGAGCGTGCCGGTCGCGGTGAAGAGTCCCAGCCCGGCCGCGTCGAGGAGCAGGACGGTACGGCGGAGCCGGTTCAGCGTGGGGTGGAGCCAGAAGGCGGCCAGCGAGGCCAGAACCGCGGTGATCGCGTAACGCCAGTCGGCGAACGCCAGCGGCGGGACCGCGCCGATGGCAAGGTCCCGCAGAATGCCGCCACCCAGCGCGGCCACGAAGCCGACGAACGCGACCCCGAACAGGTCGAGCCGTTTCGCGACGCCGGCTGTGGCGCCGGAGGCGGCGAACACCGCCACACCGATCAGGTCCGCGACGAGCAGGCCGTATCCACTCGTCACCTGCGGACTAAACCTTCATGGATTCGTAGATCTCCTTGCACTGCGGGCAGACCGGCGAGCCCGGCTTGGGCGTCTTCGTCACCGGGAAGGTCTCGCCGCACAGCGCCACGACGAGGTTGCCCATGACGGCGCTCTCGGCGATCTTCTCTTTGCGCACGTAGTGGAACATTTCCGGACCGGTGTCGGCGTCCTTGGTCTCCGGACGCTCCAAGATCTGGGTGCTCACGGTTATCAGCCCTTCGGGAGATTCACAGCTAGACGGAGGCGTTGCTCCGACCGACAAGTCTGACACCTCACGCCGGGTCGGTCCAACGACAAGGCGGCTGGCAGGCGACGTACGGTGATCATGTGACTGACTTCGCGATTCAATACGGTGAGCATGTGCTCCACGCCCACCAGGACGGCAAACCGGTGGTGGCGCTGGAGAGCACCATCATCTCGCACGGGCTCCCGCACCCGGACAATCTTCGGGTGGCCCGGGAGATCGAGCAGACCGTCCGGGACAACGGCGCTGTTCCGGCCACCATCGGCATGATCGGCGGCCAGGTCGTCGTCGGTCTCGACGGCGACCAGATCGAGCACCTGGCACTCGCGAAGGATGTCGCGAAACTCTCCGTCCGGGACCTGGCGATCGCGGCCGCGCGGCGGGCCGACGGCGCCACCACGGTCGCGGCCACCAGCGCGATCGCCGAGGCGGCCGGGATCCGGGTCTTCGCCACCGGCGGCCTGGGCGGCGTGCACCGGGAGGCGAACCTCACGTTCGACGAGTCGGCCGACCTGACCGAGCTGGCGCGTACGCCGATCGTCGTGGTCTGCGCCGGTGTGAAGTCGATCCTCGACGTCGGCGCCACGCTGGAACGGCTGGAGACGCTCGGCGTGTCCGTCGCCGGTTACCAGACCCGGCGTTTCCCCGGCTTCTTCATCACCGACGGCGGCTTCGACGTCGACTGGCAGCTCGACTCGCCCGAGCAGGTGGCGGACTTCATCGCCGCCCGCGAGGCGCAGGGCACCAGCACCGGCGCCCTGGTCCTGGCGAACCCGCTGCCCACCGGCGAGCAGCTGGACCCGGCCCTGCACGACCGGACCCTGGCGTCCGGGCTGAGCCTGCTCGCCGAGGAGAACGTCACCGGCAAGGCCGTGACCCCGTTCCTGCTGTCGCACTTCCACTCCAGCACCGAGGGGAAGAGCCTGGAGGTCAACATCCGGATCATCCTGCGCAACTCGGCCCTGGCCGCACGGATCGCGGCGGCCTCCGGCAAGGGCGCGGCGGGCCCGGTCGGCTTCAGCGCCCCATGATCATCGTCGTCGGGGATCTGGTCACCGACGTTCTGGTCGAGCACGAGGGCCCGCTTCATCCCGGTTCCGACACCGACGCGGCGATTCGCGTCAGTGGTGGTGGCCAGGCCGCGAACACCGCGGCCTGGCTGGCCCATATCGGTCACCCGGTGTCGCTGGTCTCGGCGGTCGGCGACGACGTCGCCGGCCGCGACCGGGTGGCCGAGCTGGAATGGGCCGGCGTGCGCTGCGCGGTTCAGGTCTGCCCGGGCGCGGCCACCGGCAGCGTCGTGGTGCTCACCGGCCCCGGCGAGCGCACGATGGTCACCGACCGCGGAGCGTCCCTGCTCCTCGACCCGGACCACGTCACCTCGGTGATCGCCGGCGCTCCGGACGGCTCGCACGTGCACCTCTCCGGTTACCCGCTGCTGCACGCCGGGTCCCGCGCCGCCGGTCTCGCGGCCCTCGCGGCCGCGGCCCGGCGGGGACTCACCGTGAGCGTCGACGCGGCCTCAGCGGCCCCCTTGCGCTCGGCCGGTGCCCAGGCCTTCCTGACATGGGTACGCGAAACCGGCCTGCTCCTGTGCAACGCCGACGAGGCCGAGGTGCTCGCCGGGCCGGGCAGCGCCGCCGATCAGGCACACCGGCTGACGGCTCACGTGCACGGCGCGGTGGTGAAACAGGGCGCGGCCGGAGCGGTGTGGAGCTCACGGGACGGATCCGTCATCACGGGGCAGGCTCAAGGCGTACCCATGAAGGATCCGACCGGCGCGGGTGACGCGTTCGCAGCGGGCCTGCTCGCGGCGAGGTGCTCGGGAGCGTCGCCGGCGGCGGCGCTCGCGGCAGGAGCCGAACTCGGCGCGCGGGCGGTTTCGGTGCTGGGAGCGCGACCCTAGGTCTGCTGTTTGCTTTCGGTCACGACCTCGGAGTCGATGGTGATCGGCTCCGAGGTGGGCTGGACGGTCTGCTGGATCAGCGCCCGGCGCACGTCCTCACGCGCCGCCGCGTCGGCCGCGCGCTCCGCCTTGCTCTTGGGCGGGCGGTCGTTGGCGATCAGCACGGCGGCCCAGGGCAGGAAGACCATCGCGGCCGCGCAGAGAACCAGCCAGACCGGCAGCAGCGGCACCCGCAGACTGATGAGAACGCCGCCCAGGATCAGGCAGAGGGCCCGCACCATCATCATCGTGACGTAGCGGATTTCCCTGCTCCGGAGCTGGTCGGCCTGGCTGCGAGCGGCATCGGTGATCAACACCGGTTGCTTCTTCACGCGAGGACTCCCATCGACTCCGCCATCCTCCCACCGTCCGGAGGTTTTCACCCGGCGGCCGGCAGGCTTGTGCCGCCGATCTCGCCTCAGAGTCCCTTCGCGGCCTTGGCCTCGGCCTTGGCCGCCTTCTTGTTGGTGCGGACCTTCACGAGCGACTCCTCGTCGACGATGTCCGCGACCGATTTGAACGCGTCCTCGTCGCCATAAGCCCCGGCCGCCGCACGCCACCCGTCCGGCCGCACGCCGAGCTGCTTGCCGAGCAGCGCCACGAAGATCTGCGCCTTCTGCTTGCCGAACCCGGGCAGCGCGAAGATCCGCTTGTAAAGCTCGGCGCCGCTCCCCGTCCCGGCCCAGAGGTTCGCCGCCTCACCGTCGTACTGATCGGCGACGACCCGGCAGACCTCCTGCACGCGGGCGGCCATCGCTTTCGGAAAGCGGTGCAACGCCGGCGGCTCGGCAAAGATCGCCAGCAGCGCCTCGGGCTCGAAGTCGGCGAGTTCGACGGCGGTGGGCTCGTGCCCGAGACGCTGAGCCAGCACGTACGGCGAGGTGAACGCCTTCTCCATGGTGATCTGCTGATCCAGCACGAGTCCCAGCAGCACAGCAAGCGGACTGCGGTCGAGCAGCGCGTTGGCCTCAGCGTCAATGGGCAGCGAGAACGTCATGCGTTCATCTTGCTATTTCATCAGCTCGGCAAGAACATCGGCTCCTGGAGCTTGATCATAACGCCCAAAGGAGCACAGATGGCTCTTGTCGCACCACACCGGCACGAAGTACCCTTATGGGCGGTAAGATTAATCGAGAGGGCGCGATCCCAGGTCAACCCACTTGGGTAAACGAGCCCGCGAGCCGGCAGCAACGCACGTCACCCAAAAGGAAACGGCCCGCTAGAAGCGGGCCGTCTGACCGGCAAAGCCGGCGGGGTATGCACCGATGCTAGCCGGTTCCCTAGGTGGATGTCCACCAGGACACGGGGATGAGCGAGTGAGCCAGACCAACGTGCGGGTCGCGGCGTACGTCGACGGCTTCAATCTCTACAACGGCATGCACGATGCTCGTCGGCGGCGAAGCCTATGGCTGAACATGGAAAGCCTTCTCGGATCATTCCTGGGAGTAAACCAAGAACTCGCAGTCGTGCATTACTTCACGGCGCTCGTACAGGGCCAGAGCCGTCACCATCAAGTGACCTACCTGGACGCGTTGGCAGCGCACTGCCCCATCACCGAACTGCACGTCGGGCGCTTTCAAGCAAAGCAACTGCAATGCCGCAACTGCCACCACACCCGGACCTCCTACGAGGAAAAGGAGTCCGACGTAAGTCTGGCAGTCCAGTTGGTCGAGGACGCTGCGTTGGACGTCTTCGACCACGCGCTGATTGTTTCAGGCGACAGTGACATGGCGCCTGCGATCCGGTCCGTGCGGCGTATAGCGCCTCACAAGCGTCTGGTCGCGGTCTTCCCTCCACGACGCAGCAGCGTGACGCTCAAGAACACCGTCGACGCCACCCTCCAAATCTACGATCGAGTACCCGAACGTCACCTGTTACCGGACAATGTCAAGGCCGTGGATGGCACGACCTTCAACCGGCCAAGTCACTGGCGATAACGAACCCGGCCAGCGGCCTAGGCGTACTCGTCGGGGAAGGCGTGGGACTCTATGCGGCGGGCTGTCTCGTCGGCCAGGTCCTGGACCAGCTGCAGGTGGGCGGCGTCGAACTCTCGGGGGCACAGGTCCAGCCCGCAGACGCTTCCGAGGACCAGACCCCGGCTGGAGATCACCGGGGCGCCGATGTACGACCGGACGCCGTCGCGCGTGACCAGCGGGTTGTCCTGGAACTCGGCGTCGGCGGTGAAGTCGTTGACGTACCTGGCCTCCTCGGACCGCAGCAGCGGCCCGCAGAACGCCCATTCGATCGGGGTGCCGCCGACCTCGGTGACCCATTCGGGGACCGGGCCGCGGCCGGCGAGGAAGACCTGTGCGTCGCTGAGCAGGCCGGTGACCATGGCGAGCGGGGTGCCCATCCGGGCCGCGACCTCCTCCACCAGCTCGGTGAGGTACTCCCGGGGCTCGTCGACGTCCACGCCGAGTCGGGCCACTTCGAGAAGCCGGGCACGGTCCCGGACCTCGGGGTACCGCAGCGTCGTCATGAGGAGACCGTCCGGGCCAGAGCCTCGTACGTGATGATCCGGACCTTGAGCGACCGCCCGGCGACCCGGCTCAGCTCGCCGACCTCCATCACGTGCTCGGCGACGCGGCGCAGGGCGGCGGGATCCACGACCGGCCGCCGCATGCCGAGCGCCTGCACGGCCAGGCTCCACAGGCCCTCTGCCATCTGCGGGCCGACCAGGTCCGCCAGGGCCTTGACCGCGTCCTGCTCCGTCGGCAGCTCGTGGCCGTAGTTCTCGATGCGGGCCATCGCCGGGCACCTCTCGCTGGCAGTCTCGTACGTCAAGAAGTTCTCAGAAGAGCTCGATGAGCGGTTCGGTGGCGGACTGGGCCTCCTGCCCGGTCTGCTGGGCGTGCGTCGATCGCTGCCGTGACATCACGTGTTTGGCACGCAGGTCCTCCACCTTGATCGCTCGGGCGCGCAGCTCGCCCTCGGCGAGATCACCACGGGTGTACGCCGTGACGTCCTCCGCCTGCCGGCATACGTCGCCGACCGCCCCAGCCACATGTTCCAGCATCTGACGGCTGATGTCCTGGAACTGGGCGTGCCCGACCGCCCCGGCGGTCTCCACGGTCAGGGCGCCGGAGTCGCGCTGCACCTGACGCGCCGCGATCACGGCGTCCTCCAGGGTTTCGGTGAGCGCCTCGAAACGGCCCTTGCCCGCCTGGTCGTCGGCGAGGATCGAGTCCAGCCTCGCGGTGATGTCGGCGATGCCGCTGCCGACGCCACGGGCCGCTTCGGCCGACTGCCGGGCCAGTTCGCGTACCTCGTCCGCGACGGCGGAGAAGTCAATGGCGGGGAAGCCGGCCCGAACCGCCGAGACCATCGTCGCAAGCGCCAGCGTGTTGGTCACCCGGCTGGTCTCCTCGATGCCGGTGACCAGCTGGTTCAGCTCACGCATCTGCTCCACCAGCGTCCGGATCTGCTGGTCGCGACGGGTGTGGCGCACCGACTCCAGCTCACCCAGCGCCCGGTGCAGCATCCCGGCGAGCCGCTCGGCGTCACCGGTGATCACGTCGGCCAGCGAGTCGACCTCCCCGAGTTGCTCGACGATCGCTCGCGCGGCCTCCCCGGTCTGGTCGATGACGTCATGCAGGTGCCCGTCGATCACGTCGCAGTACGAGACGACCGGTGCCAGCGCCCCGGCCACGACGTCGCCCCGCACCTGCTGCTGGAGAAGAGTCGGCATGCGGATACCCCCAATAGAGCGAGAAGGACGAGGACGGTCAGATCTCGGGCAGGACCTGCTTGATCACACCGAGCAGCTGGTCCGGCCCGACCGGTTTGACCAGCCAGCCGGTGGCGCCGGCGTTCTTCGCCTCGGTCCGTTTCGCCTGATCGGACTCGGTGGTCAGCATCAGGATCGGGGTGAAACGCATGCCTGGCGCCTTGCGCGCCTCGCGGGTGAAGGTGATCCCGTCCATCTGCGGCATGTTGACGTCGCTGATGATCAGGTTCGGCTTGACGCCCTTACCGAGTTTGTCGAGCGCTTCCTGCCCGTGCCCGGCCGTCTCGACGTCGTATCCCGCTTTCGTCAGGATCGACTGAAGGCTCATGAGCATGGTGGCGGAGTCCTCGACGAGCATCACTGTGGTCACGAATCTCTCCCCTTCCTACCGGCGGTTCCGCTGGCTCGAGTCGAGCAGCGGCAGCACCTGCGCCGCCAGGAAGGCGTTGTTCGGTGCCGCTGATATCTTCGGCTTGAAGAGCAGCAGGGCTTGGAGCGCTCCGGTGTGCAGATGGTTGCATCTGCGCAGGCTCACCTTCGGTTTCCGGGCGGCGCGCAGCCAGCCGACCAGTTGTTCGACCTCGTCGACGGTCACCACGCCGACCAGGGTCGCGGTGTCGTCATGCAGTTCGAGCGGCAAGGCCGAGCACCTCCTTCATGTTCAGCACCAGGAGCACCAGGCCGTCGCCGAGGAGCGCGGTACCGGAGAACTCGTCGGCGTACGCGAGCAGGCCTTCCATCGGTTTGAGGATCACGTCGACCTCGCGGTGGAACTGTTCGACGATCAGACCGGCGCGCTGACCGTTAACGGTCACCACGAGGATCGCCCGGTCAGCCCCCTCGTCACGTGACGGCATCTCCAGCAACCGGGCCAGATCCAGCACCGGCACCACGTCACCACGCAGCACGACCACGTCCTGATGCAGCACCCGGCCCATCTCGGCAGCCGGCACGCGTACCGTCTCGACCACCAGGTCGACCGGGATGCCGAACCGCTGGCCGGCGACGCTGACCACCATCACCTGGGTGACGGCCATCGACAGCGGCAGGCGCAGCCGGGTCGAGGCGCCCTGCCCGAGCTTCGACCGCATCGTGACGGTGCCGCCCAGCTTCTCCACGCTGGCGCGTACCGCGTCCATCCCGACGCCGCGCCCGGAGAGATCGGAGATCTCCTCGGCGGTCGAGAATCCCGGGCGGAACACCAGGTCGATCGCCTCGCTGTCGCTCAGCGACTCCCTCTGGTCCTCGGAGATCAACCCCTTTTCGTACGCCGTACGCCGGACACGTTCCGGGTCCACCCCACGGCCGTCGTCGGAGACTTCGACGAGCACCGCGTCACCGTCGGCCACCGCTGCCAGGGTGAGCCGCGCCGCCGGGTTCTTGCCGGCCGCCTGCCGCTGCTCGGCCGTCTCGATGCCGTGGTCCAGGCTGTTGCGCACGAGGTGCACGAGCGGGTCGACGAGCGCCTCGATCACATCCTTGTCGGCCATCGTGTCGTCGCCTTCGGTGTGCAGCTCGACGGTCTTGCCAAGACGCCGGCTCAGGTCCCGTACCAGACGCGGGAAACGCCCGAAAGCCACCGAGATCGGGAGCATCCGGATGTCCATCACCCCGGACTGGAGCTCCTCGGCGATCCGGTGCAGACCGGCGTACTGGTCCTTGATCCGGCGGCTGAGCACCCGGCTGCCGAACTCCTCCTCGGCCGCGTCGGCGAGGAACGTGAGCCCGTTCTTCGCCACGTTCAGCTCACCGACCAGCTCCATCAGCCGGTCGACCTTCTCCTGGTCGACCTTGAGAACCCGGGTCCCGACCTGCCCACCGTGTTCATCCGCACGGCCCGAGGGCTCGGCTTCGGCGGCTTCGGCCGGCTCGGCTGGCTCTGCGGGTTCGGCGGGTTCGGCGGGCGTGATCGGCACGGCCGTCGCGGCGGGCGCGGCGCCGAGCGGCGCCGGCGTCGCTTCGGCGAGAAGAAAATCCACCGCCTCTCTCACCCTTGGCTGATCGGCATCGGTCAGATCCTTGGGTACGCCGAGAGCCCGCGCCGCCGCCGATACAGCACGCGCCACCGATCGCAGGTGAGCGCCCTCCACCGGATGCAGTTCGAAGGTGCGCCGCGCCGCGTGCAGCACGGCTCGCGCGTCGGCGGCCTGCTCGGAGTCGCGTACCTCGGCGACCACCACGGTGACCCGTTCCTCGGCCTTCAGCGGCGGTTCACCGCTGACGTGCCGGGTGATCGCGCCGGCGTCGAGCTCGACGATCTGCACCTGCTCCGGGACGTACCGGAAGAGGTGTTCCAGCTCGCCGATCGCGGCCCGGGTGGCGATCACGAAGGAGAGCAGGCAGACGTACTCGTCGTACTCCCCCGGCTCGGGCCAGGTCGCGGGCTGCACGATGCCGAGCCGGTCCAGGGCGGGCACCTGGCGGACCAGGTGGATCGGGTCCTCGGCCCGGAAGAAGCAGTCCGCCTCCGGGACGTACCGCACGAACCGCATCGTCGAGGACGTGATGTCCAGCCAGCTCGCGGTCGCGGTCAGCCACTCGGCGTCGAACCAGGCGAGCCAGTCCGGCGCACCGCCGATCGTGGTGATCCCGCCGGTGGACGACGCCTGGACGGCCGCCCGCGGCTCACCGCCGAGCGGCGCCCGCAGCCTGGTGATCAGCCCGGCCGCGTCGGTGCCGGCGCCGGACGGCAGCCGCTCGTGGGTGGTGACGTGTGCCAGCCAGCCACGGATCAGGTCGAACGTGGCGAGCAGGTCGTCGGCCATCGCCGAGTCGAGCGGGAGCCGGCCGCCCCGGACGGCCTCCAGCAGGTCCTCGGCCGCATGGGTGAGCCGGGTCAGCTCGGGGAAGTCGAAGAGCCCGGACGAGCCCTTGAACGTGTGCGCCGCGCGGAACACCTGGTTGACCAGCTCCGGGTCACCCGGATCGCGTTCCAGCTGGAGCAGGCCCGCGTCGACCGAGGCGAGCAGGTCGTTCGCCTCGGCGAGGAACTGTGCGAGAAGCGGGTTCATTCCGGCGTGCCCCTCCCTGCGGTCAGCATGGTGGCGATCCGGATCAGCCGTTCCCCGGCGACCGGTTTGCCCAGGTACAGGTTGGCGCCGACCGCGTACGCACGATCCGCGTCACGCTGCCGGTCCTCCGTACTGATCATCACGACCGGCGCGTCGGAGCCGACCGCGCCGGAGCGCAGCGCCTCGACGCAGATGTATCCGTTCATCTTCGGCATGTTCACGTCGACCAGGAACAGGTCGTACGACGCGGACATGGCCACCTCCACGGCCTCCAGGCCGTTCACCGACTCGTCCACCTCGAACCCGGCTCCGGTGAGCAGGGTCCGGTGGTACATCCGTACCGTGGCGGCGTCGTCGACGATGAGCACCCGCGGTGGTGTCTCGGTAGCGGTCATCATTTGGCTCCGGTCGGTCGCTGGTAGACGATGCCCTCCGGCAGGCGGGTCGGCGTGAAGATCGGGGAGATCCGGCTCATCGACTCGGAGTGCCCCAGGAACAGATAGCCGCCGGGGCGCATCGCGCCGTACAGGTTCTCGGCCGCCCGCCGGCTGGACAGTTCGTCGAAGTAGATGAGCACGTTGCGGCAGAAGACGACGTCGAAGTCGCGGAAGACGCGCATCGCCGGGGTGTCGCAGACGTTCACCCGGTGCAGCGTCACCGCGCTGCGGATCGCCTCGTCGACCTGGTACCGCCCGGCGCCGATCGGCGCGAAGTACTTGTGCAGCCAGGGCTTCGGCACCCGTTGCAGCGAGCGGTCGCCGTAACTGGCGTGGGTGGCCTTGGCGAGCACGTCGCTGTCGATGTCCGCGCCGTGGATCTCTACGTCCACGTCGTCGATCCGGTCCCACTCCTCCAGCACCCGCAGCGCGATCGAGTACGGCTCCTCGCCGGTCGAGCAGGGCAGCGAGAGAATCTTCACCGGACCGTCGATCCGGGCCACCCCGCCCCGGTCGCGCAGCACGTTCGGCAGCACCGTGCTGAGCATCGCGTCGAACTGGTAGTCCTCACGCAGGAAGTACGTCTCGTTGACGGTGAGCTGGTTGATCAACTCCTGATGCATGGCACCGGACCTCTCGTTCACCCGGAGAGCCGCGAACCAGCCGGCGAAGTTGTCGTACGGCGACTGCCGGATGCAGGCCTCGATCCGCTTGTCCACGAAGTACCGCTTCGACGAGGCGAAATGGATGCCGGTGCGTTTGTAGAAGTACTCGGCGAACCGGGTGAAGTCGGCATCGGTGAGCCCGGCGCCGACGGCCTGTGCCCGGGCCATCACGCCGTCCCGGTCAGGCCGGGCAGCGCCGCCTGAACCGTGAACCGCAGGAACGGATCGTCCGGGAACCGCCGCGCGGCCGCCTCCAGCAGGGGCGCGTGCTCGGCGGTCGCCAGCGGCAGCAGGGCGTCGATCGCCGCGGTCACCACGTTCGGATGCGGGTCGTCCCGGATCACCCGGGTCAGCCAGTACCCGGTATCCGGGTGGATCAGGTCGGCCAGGACCATCACGGTCATCACGCGCACGTCGTGGTCGGGGGCGGCGACCAGGCTGGGCAGCAGGGCCGGCATCGACCGGGGCATCCGGGCCAGCGCCTCCGCGGCGGCCGTACGCAGAGCCGCGTCGTCACTGGCCAGATGGACGGCGAGGGCGCCGGCGACGGCCTCGGTGTCGTACGCGGAGACCGTGGTCAGCACGGAGTCACGGATGTTCGGCTCGGTCTCCAGGATCACCCGCGTCAGCAGATCCGGTACCGCCTCCTCGACGCCTTCCAGCCCCAGCGCCGCCTCCCGCCGGACATCCGGATCAGGGTCGCCGAGCAGGGCCCGCAACGCGTCAGCCGACAGCCGTTCCCACGTGATCTGCTCCGGTTGTCCGGTGATCTTCTTGCGGACGAGTCCCATCGTGAAAACCCCCTCAGCGCACCCAGTCGGTCAGCCGGTCGACGATCTCGTGTGCGGGCAGCACGGCCGTCGCCCCGCCACGCCGGGCGAGCTCACCGGGCATGCCCCAGACCACGGCGGTCTCCTCGGCCTCGGCGACGGTCCGGCCGCCACCCTGCTTGACCGCGAGCATCTCGGTGGCGCCGTCGTCACCCATGCCGGTGAGCAGCGCGCACACCAGCCGCTGCGGGTCGACGTACCGGCGGGCCGAGCCGACCAGCCGGTCGACGCTGGGATGCCAGCGGTACTCGGCGGAGGCCGGCACGCTCTTGACGATCAGGCCGCTGGTACGCCGGGCCACCACCACGTCGGCGTTGCCCCTACCGATGTAGATGTTGCCGCGCCGCAGATTCATGATCCGGTCCACCTCGTGCACCCGCAGCGCGCAGATCTCGTCGAGGCGGCCGGCCAGCGCCGCGGTGAACGACGCCGGGATGTGCTGCGCCACCACGACCGGTGCGCCCAGCGACGAGGGCAGCCTCGGCAGCAGCTCGGAGAGCAGCGCCGGACCGCCGGTGGACGAGCCGATCAGCACCAGGTCGACGGCACCGGCCGCGCCCGGCTCACGGCGCGCCTGCGGACGTGGCGAGGCCGTGACCTGCCTGTTCTGTGCGCGTACCCGAGCTGTGAGACCTCCGGCGCGCCGCAGGCGTGCCTTCGCCGCGGCCCGGACCTTGGTGACGAGCTCGTCGCTGACGTCCTCGATGTTGAGCGAGACGGTCCCGCCCGGCTTGGGTACGTAGTCGATCGCGCCCAGTTCCAGCGCCTCCAGCGTGGCCAGGGCGTTGTGATCGGTGAGCGAGGAGACCATCACCACCGGGACCGGGTCCTGCTCCATGATCTGCGCAAGGCAGGTGAGCCCGTCCATCTCCGGCATGTTGACGTCCAGGGTCACCACGTCCGGCCGCATCCGGCCGAGCTGTTCCAGGGCGTCGACACCGTTGCGCGCCGTCCGCACCTCGAACTCGCCGGTGCTGGTGAGGATGTCCTTCAACACCCGGCGCATCAGCGCCGAGTCGTCGACGACCAGAACGGAGGTGGACATCGGGGCGCTCCGCTCAGACCCCGGCGAGCACGTCGCCCGCGACGGATCGCGACCGGTCGGGCTGCGCCTGGTCGGGCTGCAACTGGTCGGGCGCGATGAGCAGGAGCATCCGTTGCTGGTCCGGCAGGTTCGCCACCCGGGACACCACCCGGGCCTGCTCCGGCGAGAGCTCGGGCGCCGGCTCCAGCACGTCACGCGCGACCCGGGCCACCTCGGCGACCGAGTCCACGACGAAGCCGGTACGCGTCCCGCCGATGATCATCACGACGATGCGCTGCCGCTCGTCCGGCTCACAGCGGCCCAGCCCGAGCCGGGTACGCAGATCGACCACCGGCATCACGGTCCCGCGCAGATTGACCAGGCCCTCCACGAAGTCGTAGGTCTTCGGCACCCGGATCAGCGCCTCGGGCACCCGGATGATCTCCTGGACCGTGTCGACGTCGACGGCGTACTCCTCGTCGCCGAGGCGGAACACGACGAAGAGCTCCTCGTCGGTCCGGTCCTCTTCCACGGGCATCTCCTGCTTCTCCTCCCGGCCACCGCCGATCTCGTCGGGTACCTCGGGCGAGCCGACCATCGCGTTCGCGCCGAGCAGGTCGAACATCGCATTCACGCTGAGCAGGTCGAACATCGCTTTCACGCTGAGCACCGAGACCAGCCGCCGGCCGTCTTCGAGCCGGCACACCGACTCCACCTCGCTCGCGCGGCCGTCGCCCGTCACCACGCTCGGCAGCGGCGCGACCAGCTCGTGCGGCACCCGGAGCACCTCGCGCACGGTGTCCATCACGACGCCGACCGCGCTGTCGCCGGCCGAGACCACCACGATCCGGTTCTGCGGCTCCAGCGGCGTGACCGGCAGGCCGAACACGCGGCGCATGCTGACCACCGGGAGCAGCCGTCCCCGCAGGTCGATGACGCCCAGCACGCCGGTGGCGGAGTTCGGCACGTGACTCACCGTCTCGGGCGCCTGCACGATCTCCCGGACGCCGTCGATCGGTAACGCGTACTCCTGACCCTCGACCGTGAAGCTGATCAGTTCGAGGGTGTCGTCGTACTCGGCGTCCGGATCGTTCTCGGCCGCCAGCCGGGTCACCGGGGAGCTGTCCCGGCCACCGTGCCGCTCGGCGAGCCGGGCGAACCGAGTCCCGATCAGGCTGTCCACATCCAGCACGGTGGTCAGGGCGCCGCCGTCCGACTTGATCATCCCAATCAGGACGTCGGAGCGGACCGCGGACCGGATCGTCTCGCCGGGCTCGACGTCCTGCGGGCCGGCGCTGACCACGCTGGCCACCCGGTCCACCACGAAGCCGAGCGGCACGCCGCCGTCCACCACGATCACCCGGGTCGCCTCGTCGTGGGCGGGCTGCTCCATGTCGACGCAGCGGCGCAGGCTCACCACCGGGAGCACCCGGCCGCGCAGGTTCGCCAAACCCTCCAGCGGGTACGGCCCGAGCGGCACCCGCACCAGCTTCGGCATCCGGACGATCTCCTGGACACGGCTCATCGGGAAGGCGTACCGCTGGCCCGCCACGTCGAACGTGACGTAGTCGCTGTCGACGTCCTGGGCGTCCATGGAGGGTCAGGCGGCGTTCTGGAGCTCGTCGGCGAGGGCCGCGATCTCCTCGACCGCGGCGGCCAGCTCCTCGGCGCCCGACGCCTGTTCGCGGGCCGCCGCCGACGCCTGGCCGGCCAGCTGCTCGGCCTGCAGCGCGGAGGAGGCGATCTGCTCCAGCCCGGTTCGCACCTCGGTCAGTACGCCGACGATCTGCAGCGCCGATTCCCGTACCTCCGCGTTGCCGTCGCGTACCTGTTGCATGTCGCGCTCGATCTCCTCAAGTCGCGAGGTGGTGGCTTGCGCCGCGGCCACCTCGGAGAGCGAGAGCCGGCTGGTCTCCTCCAGTGCGGAACGCACGTCGGCGATCCGGTCCTGCACCGCCTTGACCAGGTCTTTGATCCGGTCGGCGTTGTCCGCGGAGTCGCGGGCCAGGTTGCGGATGTCGGTGGAGACCACGGCGAAGCCCTTGCCGAACTCACCGGCACGGGCCGACTCGACCGACCCGTTGACCGCCAGCATGTTGGTCTGGATAGACACGTTGGCGATGGCGTCCACGATCTTGTCGATCCGGCGGGAGATCTGCTCCAGCTCGGTGACCTTGCGGACGTTCTCGACGCCCTCCTGTGCCGACCCGCCGATCGCCTCGATCATCGAGGCGACCGCCTCCTTGTTGGTGCCGATCAGCTCCAGGATCGTGTCGGACTGCGCCACCGCGGCGGCGCCACGTTTCGCCGACGCCTGCGCGCCCTCCTCGATCTGGCTGACCAGGTCCGCGGTCTGCTCGCCCTTCTCGGCCGCCGTGCGCGCCCCGATGTTGATCTCGTTGATCGCGACGTTGATCTGGCCGGCCGCCCGGGTGGTCTCCTCGACCGCGGCCGACAGTTCCTCCGCCGAGGAGGCCACGTCCTCGGCGGACTTCGCGATGTCCGTGCTGCTGCGCAACGTCTCGGCCACCTCGGCCAGCTCCTCGGCGGCCTGTTCGCTCTGCCGCAGCGCCTGCGTCTGCTGAGCGACCGTCTGGAGTGACTCCTCGCAGGCCGCCGACTGCTGCTCGGCCGCCGCGGCGATCTCCTCGGAACGCTGCTTGGCGGTGCCCGCGGCCCGCCTCGCCTGCTCCGCCGAGCCCGCCATCTCGATGGCGCTCGTCATGATCGTGCCCATGTCGCCGCGGATGGTCTCCAGCTGCGACGTGATGGTCTTGCCTTTCTCCGCCTCGGCGCGGGCTGCCTCCGCCGAGCTCTGCACCGCTCCGGCGATCTCGGTGACGCTGCTGCGCACCTCGTCGATCAGGTCACGGATCTGCCGGGCACTGCGCTCGCTCGTCTCGGCGAGGGTGCGTACCTCGTCGGCGACCACCGCGAAGCCCTTACCGTGCTGGCGGGCCCGGGCCGCCTCGATCGCGGCGTTGAGCGCGAGCAGGTTCGTCTGGTCGGCGATGTGCGCAACGGTCTTGACGATCTCACCGATCTCGTCGGCCTGTTTCTCCAGCTCGGTGATGGTGACCACGGAAGCGGTCTGCCGGGCCGAGGCGCTCTCGACGTTGGCGAGCAGGTTGCTGACCCCGTTGCGGGTCTCGTTCAGCAGGCTCTGCAGGGCCTGGCTCAGATCGGCCACCTGCCGGGTGGTCTTCTCCTGACCGTTGACCCGTTCCTCGATCTGGCTCATCGCGGCCAGGCTCTCCTGGGTGGCGCCGGACGCCTCCTCGGCGCCGGCCGCGATCTGCCGCATCGAGTCGACGAGCTGGCGGGACGCCTCAGCGGCCTCGGCGTTCTGCGCGGAGATCTCGGCGGTCGCCGTGGCGATCCGCTCGGCCGCCTGCTGCTGTTTCGCCACCGAACGCGCATGGCGGCGGCTGGCCTCCGGATCACCGCCCCGGGCAGACAGCCGTGCCCCGCCGGCCGGTGCGGCGGGTGGGCGGGAGGCTCCGGTCGCACGCCCGGTCGAGGTGCTCGTGAGGGGCATGGGGTGGCTCCCGTCCGCATACGGTCGATCCGGCACAGGTCACCGTGATCAGGAGCGCGCCGTCCGGTCGATTCCGGAGTCATGTGGCCGGCGTTCCCCTCCGACCAGGAAAATCCTGGCACCGGCAGAGGGCAGGCCATGGGTATATCTATGCAAATCGCTATTTCACTCGCGGAACACCCGGGATCAGAGCCTCCGGGTCCTCCGGGTTACCGTCCTGACGGCCGCCGCGACCGGCGAGGCGGCCGGAACGGCAGGGGGCCGCGATGCGCGCACTGGTACAGACCGTGAGCCGTGCGAGTGTGACGGTCGGCGACGAGGTCGTCGGCGAGATCAAGGACGGCCTGCTCGTGCTGGTCGGAGTGACTCACGACGACACGGCGGCGAAAGCGGCCGAGCTGGCCCGCAAGACGTGGGAGCTGCGCATCCTCGACGGCGACCGGTCGGCCTCGGACGAGGACGCGCCGGTGCTGGCGGTCAGCCAGTTCACCCTGTACGGCGACGCGCGCAAGGGTCGCCGGCCCACCTGGAACGCGGCCGCGCCGGCCGAGGTGGCCGAGCCGCTGATCACCGCGTTCGTCGAGGCGCTGCGCGCCCGGGGAGCGACCGTCGCCACCGGCCGCTTCCGGGCACACATGCTCGTCGAAAGCGTGAACGTCGGACCGCGAACGGTCCTGCTGGAGCTCTAGAAGAACAGGCCGCGGCGCTGCGCGGACTGGCGCAGCCACTGGTCGAGCCGGCCGGCCCAGTCGATCTGGTCGGCGGTCGCGTAATCCACGTCGAAGCTGCCGAACGAATCGTGCCCCTCGCTGAGGAGGCCACCACGCTTGTCCAGTTCCAGGATCACCTGGAGCTTGTTCGGCGTCGGCAGGAACGTCAGCTCGAGCTGGTTGATGCCGCTCGCGTACGACGACGGCGGGTAGAACTCGATCTCCTGGTAGAACGGGAGCTGCTGGTCCACCCCGTAGACCCGGCCCTTCTCCACGTCCGCCCGGCTGAACCGGAAACCGAGACGCAGCAGCGCCTCCAGGATCCGCTCCTCGGCCGGCAGCGGGTGCACGGCCACCGCGTCCAGATCGGACTTGTCGACGGCGCGGGCCACCTCGAGCTCGGTGGTCAGACCCATCGTCATCCCGTGCAGGTGCTGCCCGTACACCTCGGTGATCGGCGTCTGCCACGGGACGTCGAAGCGGAACGGGACGTCGTGACGCGCGCCGGGCTCCAGCTTGAACGAACCGGTCAGGCGCTGCCGGTGGAACTCCTGGTCGGTCTGGTACTCACTGTCACCGCTCTCCACCTCGACCCTGGTGATCAGGCCGATCGCGAGATATTCGATGTCGACAGCGTGGTCACCGCCGACCACGTGGACGGTGCCTTCCAGGAACCCGCCCGGATAGGTGTTGGGGTTCGCCAGCACGGTGTCGACCGAAGGCCCACCCACACCGAACGCCTGCATCATGCGCTTGAAGACCACAGTCATCACCCTTTCTCGTCCAGGCACATTATCGGCGACCGGCAAGTACCGGCACTGCCCGAACGACCGGGTTGTCGGCTTGTCGACGTCAGGGTTCTCCCTGATTCATGCCACCTGAAGGCTGGCCTCACCTCCGCTTAACGCGCTTGCGACGAAGCTTGCGTCACCGGCACGGAAGCGGCTGGTACGCACGAGACGTTAATCGCGGGGAGGGGACTCAAGTGGTCCTGGAGATGAAGGCGTCGGAGCAGATGGCAGTCGAAGAGATCGTGACCGAGGGGATCGAGGCGCTCGCCGACCTGGACGCCACGGACGAGCGCGGCGTTTCCGCCGACCTGGTCCGTGCGTACCTGAACGGAATCGGCCGCACACGCTTGCTCACCGCCGTCGAAGAGGTCACCCTCTCGAAGCGCATCGAGGCCGGGCTGTACGCGGAGGAGAAACTCCCCGCCGCCCCCGCCGAGCTTGCGCCCCTGCTCCTCATCATCGCGGCCGAGGGCAAGGCGGCGAAAAACCACCTGCTCGAGGCGAACCTCCGCCTCGTGGTCAGCATCGCGAAGCGTTACACCGGTCGCGGCATGGCATTCCTGGACCTGATCCAGGAAGGCAACCTCGGCCTCATCCGCGCCGTCGAGAAATTCGACTACACCAAGGGCTACAAGTTCTCCACGTACGCCACCTGGTGGATCCGCCAGGCCATCACCCGCGCCATGGCCGACCAGGCCCGCACCATCCGCATCCCGGTGCACATGGTCGAGCAGGTCAACCGCATGGTCCGCTGCCGGCGCGACCTGGCCGCCTCGCTCGGCCGGGAGCCGAGCATCAGCGAGATCGCCAAGACCATGGACGTCCCGGAGTACCAGGTCATCGAGCTGATCTCGTACGACCGGGAGCCGGTCAGCCTGGACCAGGCGGTCGGCGAGGACGGCGAGAGCGCCCTCGGTGACTTCGTCGCCGCGGTCGACCCGAACCAGCCCGGTGAGGGCGTCGGCCAGGGCGAGCTGCGCAGCGAGGTCGAGATCGTGCTCGCCACCCTCTCCGAGCGGGAGTCGGCGGTGATCCGGCTGCGCTTCGGCCTGGACGACGGCCGGCAGCGCACCCTCGACGAGGTGGGCCGCGAGTTCGGCCTGAGCCGCGAGCGCATCCGCCAGATCGAGAAGGTCACGATGCTCAAGCTGCGCGACCCGGAGCGGGCCTCCCGCCTCGAGGCGTACGCGTCCTGAGGTCTGCGGGCCCTGAGGTCTGCGGGTCCTGACCTCAGGCGTTTCGCAGCCTCCGCGGGCCGGTGTCATGACGGACACCGGCATCGCCGAACTCGGCGGCGGCGTGCAGGACGGAGCAACCGTCCGGCCGGGCCAGCACCGGGTTCAGCGTGAGTGACCGCATCCTCGGGTGCTCGTCGGCGATCCGGCCGACCCGCAACAACAGATCGATCAGCGCTGCCCGGTCCACCGGTGTCGATCCCCGGTAACCGTGCAGCAGCGGGGCCGCGCGCGGCTCGTCGACCAGCGCCTCCGCGGCGCGGTCGGTCAGCGGCGCGGCCCGCCAGGCCAGGTCGCCGAGCAGCTCGCTCGCGACACCGCCGAGGCCGAACCCGACGACCGGGCCGAACGCCGGGTCCTCGACCACCTCGATCCGGCAGGCCACACCCGCCGGCACCATGGTCTGCACGAGCACGTCCGGGCCGAACGCGGCGGACAGTTCGCCGTACGCCGTGCGTACGTCGTCTGCCTCGCCCAGAGCGAGGCGCACCGCGCCGAGGTCGATCCGATGGCGCAACCCACCGCCTGCCGCCTTGAGCGCGACCGGATAACCCAGCGCGCCCGCCGCCAGCACCGCGGCGTCGGCGGAACCGGCCAGCGTGGACGGCACGACCGGGATGCCGTAAGCGGTCAGGAGCGCGCCGGTGTCACCGGCGTCGGCGGCGGCCTCGGCAGCCTCCACGTCCACACCGGACAGCACGGGCATCACACCCGGCGGACGGCGCAGCCAGTCGGCGTAATTGACCACCCGGGTCAGCGCCCGCACCGCTTCCTCCACCGACGCGTAGGCCGGCACCCGGCGCGGGACCTGCCCGAACACCATCGTGGCGACTGTCGGTTTCTCCCCGGCGAGCGCCACGCTCGCCACCGCCGCGGCGAAGTCGGCGTCCTCGTCGGCGTGCTGGCCGGGCACCGGCGGGGCGAAGACCACGACGAGCGCGTCCACCCTCGGGTCGACCGCCGCGTCGGCGAGCGCGTCGGCCAGATCGTGCGCGGTGGCGGTCGGGCTGACGTCGCTCGGATAGCCGTCGGCCACGGTCAGACCGGCGGCCCGGCAGGCGACGACGGCGAGCTCGGCCAGCGCCGAGGAGTTGCCGACCACGGCGACCCGGCGGCCGGCCGGCAGCGGCTGGTGGGCGAGGAGCATGCCGACGTCGAAAAGTTCCTGAACGGTGTCCACGCGGATGACGCCAGAACGCGCGAAAAGCGCAGTCACCGCATTGGCGTCCGGACCGGGCGCATCGCCCGCCAGCCCGGGCGGCCTCGTCGCCGACGCGACCGCAACCACCGGCTTCACCCGGCTCATCCGGCGGGCCAGCCGGGCGAACTTGCGCGGGTTGCCGAACGTCTCCAGATAGAGCAGGACCACGTCGGTGCCCGGATCGTCCTGCCAGAACTGGAGCAGGTCGTTGCCGGAGACGTCGGCCCGGTTGCCGGCCGACACGAAACTCGACAGGCCCAGCCCACGCCGGTCCGCCTCGGCCAGCAGCGCCACACCGAGCGCGCCGCTCTGCGCGAAGAAGCCGACCCGGCCGGCTTTCGGCAGCCGTGGCGACAGCGTGGCGTTCAGCCGGACGCCGGCCTCGGTGTTCGCGATCCCGAAACTGCTCGGGCCGATCACCCGCAGCCCGGCGGCGCGCGCGGCCTCCACGAGGCGGCGCTGCTGTGCCGCGCCTTCCGGCCCGGTCTCCCCGAAACCCGCCGAGACCACCACGACGCCGCCCGCGCCCGCGCGGGCGGCGTCGGTCCCGGAATCCGGAACCGCGTGGGCAGGCACCGCGATCAGGGCGAGGTCGATCGGGACACCGGCTTCCGAGGCACTTCGGTACGCCTTCAGCCCGGCAACTCGTTCCGCCGTGGGATGCACCGGGACGATGGCGCCGGTGTACCCGCCGTCGCGCAGGTTGCCCAGCATCGCGGCGCCGATGCCCTGTCCGCTCGCGCTGGCGCCGTAGATCGCGATGCCACGCGGGGCCAGCAGCCGGGCGATCGACCGGGCCTCGGTGAGGTGCTCGCGGGACTCCTGCACCTCACGGGACTTCTCGGTCGGCGCGATCGGGAAGTCCAGGTGGACCACACCGTCCGCGTACCGCCGCTGCACCTGGAAGCCGGAGTCGCCGAAGACCCGCAGCATCCCGCCGTTCTCCGGCAGCACCTCGGCGACGAAACGGGTCATGCCGTTGTCCCGGGCCGCCTCGGCCAGGTGCTCCAGCAGCACCGAGCCGATGCCCCGGCCCTGCAGCGCGTCCTCGACGACGAAGGCCACCTCGGCCTCCGGCGAGTCCTCGCCGAGACGCTCGTACCGGCCCACCGCGGTGATCCGGCCGTCGGCGTCGACAGTCACGAAGGCTTCCCGGTCGTGATGGTCCACATTCACGAAACGCTGGAGGTCCCGCTCGGGGATCCGCGGGTACGGCGAGAAGTAGCGCAGGTAGCGCGTACGGTCGCTCATCCGGGAATGGAAGTCCACGATTGCCGGGGCGTCCTCGGCGCGGATCTGCCGCAGGTGCGCGGTCGAGCCGTCGGCGAGCAGGATGTCCGCGCTTCGTGTGATGGCCCGGTTCTCCACGTCCTCAGTCCCTTGGGTCGTGCGGGTCCAGTCCGTGCAGGGGGAAGACAGCGGTCCGGGTCGCCTGGATGGCCCGGTCCACCGGATCGGTCGTACCCGGCGACCAGTGTTCCATCACCGGAGGCACGCCGTCGGACATCGACTCGGGCACCGGACTTCCCGGGCACCGCTGCGCCGCGAGTTCACGCCAGCCTTTCGGCGTACGCGTCTCCGGGTCGAGCGGCTCCCCCGTGGCGACGGCGAGGAGGTGTGTCCAGGCCCGCGGGACGACCTCGACCAGTGCGTACCCGCCCCCGCCGGTCGCCACCCACCGGCCGTCGCAGATCTCGTCGGCGAGCGCGCGGATCGCGACGTACGCGGCCCGCTGGCCGTCCACCGACAGCCGCAGGTCAGCGAGGGGGTCGAGGCGGTGGGCGTCGGCGCCGCACTGGCTGATGATGATCTCCGGCGCGAACGCCCGGACCACCGACGGCACCACCGCGTGGAAGGCGCGCAGCCAGCCGGCGTCCTCGGTGCCCGGCGGCAGCGGCACGTTCACCGCGGTGCCCTCGGCGTCCGGCCCGCCGATCTCGTCGGCGAACCCGGTGCCCGGGAAGAGCGCGAGCGGCGTCTCGTGCAGGCTGACCGTGAGCACCCGCGGGTCGTTGAAGAACGCCGCCTGCACCCCGTCGCCGTGGTGCACGTCGACGTCGATGTACGCGATCCGCTGGGCGCCGTGTTCGAGCAGCCAGGCGATCGCCACGGCCGGGTCGTTGTAGACGCAGAAGCCGGCGGCCCGGGCCCGCAGCGCGTGATGCAGGCCGCCGGACACGTTCACCGCGCGCCGGGCCGAGCCGTTCCAGACCGCCTCCGCGGCGGCGATGGTGGCGCCGCAGATCCGCGCCGAGGCGTCGTGCATTCCTTCGAATACCGGGTTGTCCGCTGTGTTGAGGCCCCAGCCGGTGAAGAATGGATCGATGGGGGCCAGCCGTACGGCATCCAGGTAATCCGCGCGGTGCACGCGAGTGAGATCGATCTCACTCGCTGGCCGCGGCGTGATCATCTGGACGCCGGGCCGGTCCAGCACACCCAGTTCACGGGCCAGCGCCATGGTCAGTTCGACACGCACCGGATTGAGCGGATGGTCGCCCATGTCGTACTCCAGCAGGGCACTGTCCCACACGACAGCCGTCGTCTCGTCCGCCATGTGGACATGCTCCCATGAGCGCTGTCCCCCGGTCGGGGACGACGTGTCGTTAGCACACGTGTTCCGCTGTCAGGTAGGGTCGTCAGGCACTTGCTCGGGGCGGAAGTGAACTCCCCGCCGCGCGGTATTATCGCTGCTGGGAGGACCGCATCGTGAACGATCTCGTCGATACCACCGAGATGTACCTGCGCACCATCCTCGAGCTTGAGGAAGAAGGTGTGCCCGCACTTCGAGCCCGCATCGCCGAACGCCTGCACCAGAGCGGTCCCACGGTCAGCCAGACCGTCGCCCGGATGGAGCGAGACGGTCTGCTGACCGTCGAGGGTGACCGCCACCTGGTCCTGACCGACATGGGCCGCGCCAGCGCGGTCGCTGTCATGCGCAAGCACCGGCTCGCCGAGCTGCTCCTGGTCAACGTCATCGGCATGCCCTACGAGGAGGCCCACGAGGAGGCCTGCCGCTGGGAGCATGTGATGAGCGATTCCGTGGAGAAACGCGTCTACGAGCTGCTCAACAAGCCGACCCGCTCACCGTACGGAAACCCGATCCCGGGTCTCGAGGAGCTGGGCGCGCCGGACGAGAGCGCACTGGACGAGGTGCTCGGCCACGGCGAGCGCAACCTGGCCTTCCCCGGACTGACCGGCAGCGTCGTGGTCCGCCGGATCTGCGAGAGCGTGCAGACCAACTCGGACGTGCTGCGCCAGCTGCACGCCGCGGGGATAGACCCGGGCACCACGGTCAACGTGGCTCAGGAACGCGACGGCGTCACCATCGACGTCTCCGGCGACAAGATCCGCCTGCCGCGCGAGGTGGCGTCGCGGGTGTTCGTCGCCGCGCGCTAGCCCCGTCAGCCGTCGGTGGTGTTCATCTGCTGAGCGAGGGCGAAAAGCTTCCCGTTCATGGCCTTCACGGTCGCCGCGTCGGCGCCCTTCTCGAAGGTGTACTTGAGCGTCTGGAGCTGCTTCGCCTCGCTCAGCCAGCCGATCTCCACACTCGGGCCGTGCCCGTCCTTGGCCTTGCCGGTGAGCCGATAGGCGGCCTTGCCCAGTTTCTTGAGCTTGGTCGCCTTCGCCGGCATGCGCTCCTCGGTGAAGATCTCGGCGTCAGCCTTGGTCGTTTCGACCACGGAGAGTGACAGGTCGGGCCACTCTTGGTCGACGTTCTGCACGACGCACGTCGACGTCTCGTCGACCTGGTCGGAGGCGGCCACCGAGAACTTGACGCCGAGGGTCCCCTCGATGAACTCCCAGTCCCAGAGGATGCAGGCGCCACCGGCCGACGCGGCGGGCGGCGCGACGACCTCGACCGGGGGCAGCGTGGACGCGGCGGCTTCGTCGTCACGTGGGCCGCAGCCGGAGACGGCGAGCAGCAGAGCGACGGCCGGCACGGCGAAACGCGTACGCACTAGTGATCCTCCCGGGTCCGCGCACACCTTATTGGGCGCGGGGCGCGAGCGGAAGGGTCGGGCTGGTGGTTACCATCCGTACACGCCTTTGATGGGGAGATCCAATGATCAACGACCGTCTCATCGATGCCGGGGACCTGCCCCTGGCCGTGCGCGACTTCGGTGGCGACCAGCCTCCGCTGCTGCTTCTGCACGGCGCTGGCGGCAACCTGGCGCACCTGACCACGCTGGCCCGCGAGCTGCGCCCCCGGCACCGGGTGATCACCGTCGACCTGCGCTGCCACGGCCGCTCCGGCGATGGGCCGTGGACCTGGGACGCCGTGCTGGGTGATCTGGCCGCGGTGTGCGTACAGATGGAATTGACCCGGCCGGCGGTGGCCGGTCATTCCCTGGGCGGGATGATCGCCGCTCTCTGGGCGCAACGGCACCCCGAGACGCCCGGCGTGGTGAGCCTGGACGGCAACCCGCCGCCCAGCCGGCCCGAGCACCTGCCCGGCCTCGACCCCGAGAAGGCGGCGGGCGAGCTGGCCCGGCTGCACACGGTCTTCGACGCGATCGAGGCGTCCGCCGGCCAGGTGATCCCCGCCGACCAGCTGCCCGACCTGGTGGAACGCCAGCAGATGGCGGCCCGCGACATGGGCGCCAACGAGAAGGTGTGGATCGAGGGCTTCCGGCGCAACCTGGCCCACGTGAACGGCGAGACCTCGATCCGGCCGCCCGCGGGGACCACGTCCGAGCTGCGCGCCCTGATGAACTCGCTGGACCTCGGCCCGGTCTACGCGGCGACCACCTGCCCCGAGCTGGTGGTCCTGCCGACCCGCAGCCTGCCCGAGCAGGAGCCCTTCGCCGAGCTGTACGAGGCGCACCGGCGCTATCTCGTGGAGCAGGCCCAGTCGGTGCCGAACCTGCGGTACCTGACGCTGGCCGACGCCTCACACGCCATGGTGGTCGAACAGCCGGCGGCCCTCGCCCAGATCATCGGCGACTTCCTGGCCGAGCACCGCTGAGGCTTGCCGGCCGCCGTCACTCGACGTCGGACAGTGACATCGAGGCGATGTTGATCAGGACGATCGTCAGGCCGATCAGAATCGGCCACAGCACCGCCCCGGTGAAGGCGCCGGCGGCGGTGTCCCGGCGCGCGTGCCGCCTGTGCCACTGACCGAGAACGATCACTGACAGCAGGCCGGCGCCGAAGAGCGCCCCGGCGACCGCGATCTGCCGCGTGAAGGCCAGGGCGACAACGACGGCCACCCACACCACCAGCGACTGTCCCAGGCCGCCCTTGACCGCGTCAGCTCTCAGCATGGCCCAAACCATAGATCGCCCGGCCCACCGAAGCGGACCGGGCGATCAGATGGTTCTCGTTCAGCTGCAGCCGGAGGTCGAGCCGCAGCCCTCACACACGTAGCAGCTGCCGGCGCGGCGCATCTTGGTGCCGCAGGTGAAGCAGAGCGGCGCGTCGGAGGCGTGGCCCGTGACGACCTCGAGGAGCTCGGTCGACGAGCCGGCCTTCACCGGCACCGGCAGCACGGCCTTCACCTCGGCGATCTCGGCCACGGTGACCGTGGAGGAGGAAACCGGGGCTGAGGAGGCCATGCCGGTCACGGCCACGTCCACTGCGGCAGCCTCGGCGGCGGCCTCGGCCTGCGCCTGGAGGGTCCGCTCCTTCGCCGTGAAGATGCCGAGCTCGGCGCGGGTCTCGTACGGCAGGAAGTCCAGCGCCAGGCGACGGAAGATGTAATCCATCACCGAGGACGCCATGCGCACGTCCGGGTCGTCGGTCATGCCGGCCGGCTCGAAGCGCATGTTGGTGAACTTCGCGACGTACGTCTCCAGCGGGACGCCGTACTGCAAGCCTATCGAGATGGCCACCGAGAAGGCGTCCATCACACCGGCCAGAGTGGAGCCCTGCTTCGACATCTTGAGGAAGACCTCGCCGAGGCCGTCGTCCGGGTAGGACGACGCGGTGAGGTAGCCCTCGGCGCCGGCCACCGAGAAGGACACCGTCTCCGACGAGCGCTTCTTCGGGAGGCGCTTGCGGACCGGGCGGTACTCGATGATCTTCTCGACGACCTTCTCGACCGCCTTGGTGACCTCGGCCTCGGCAGCGGCCTTGTCAGCCGCGGCCTTCTCGGTCGCCTTGGCGCCCTTGCCGGCCGAGAGCGGCTGGCCGACCTTGCAGTTGTCGCGGTAGATCGCGAGCGCCTTCAGGCCGAGCTTCCAGCCCTGGTAGTGGATCTCCTCGATCTCCTCGACGGTCGCCGTCTCCGGCATGTTGACCGTCTTCGAGATCGCGCCGGAGATGAACGGCTGCACGGCCGCCATCATCCGCACGTGGCCGAGGGGCGCGATGACCCGCTCGCCCATGGCGCAGTCGAAGACCGCGTAGTGCTCCGGCTTGAGGCCGGGCGCGTCGACGACGTTGCCGTGGTCGGAGATGTGCTCGACGATCGCCTCGACCTGCTCCTCGGGGTATCCGAGGGTGCGCAGGGCGCGCGGCACCGTCTGGTTGACGATCTGCATGGAGCCGCCGCCGACCAGCTTCTTGAACTTGACCAGAGCAAGGTCGGGCTCGATGCCGGTGGTGTCGCAGTCCATCATCAGGCCGATGGTGCCGGTCG
This sequence comes from Actinoplanes lutulentus, assembly GCF_003259845.1. Taxonomy (GTDB): domain Bacteria; phylum Actinomycetota; class Actinomycetes; order Mycobacteriales; family Micromonosporaceae; genus Actinoplanes; species Actinoplanes lutulentus. The sequence goes on along the minus strand of NZ_QLMJ01000012.1, from coordinate 148,830 downwards.
GGGCGAGCACCGACGCCTGGGCGTTGCGCCAGCCGTTCTTCTCACCGAGCTTGTTGCCGTTCTTCCACTGCTTGGTGGCCTCACGGACGATCTCGGTGGCGACCAGGCCGACGGGACGGATCTCGTCGTTGGCGGCCGCGTGCTTGCGCATGACGCGCTGGTGCGCCTCGGCGTTGCGGGCGTAGCCCTCGTACGCGCCGACGACGCCGGCGAGCTCGGCGGAGCGGCGGTACGCGGTGCCGTTCATCAGCGACGTGATGGCGGCGGCGACGTTACGGCCGGCGTCCGAGTCGTACGGCAGGCCGGAGGCCATCAGCAGGGCGCCGATGTTCGCGTACCCGATGCCGAGCTGGCGGTAGGCGCGGGTGGTGATCCCGATCTTCTCGGTCGGGAAATCCGCGAAGCAGATCGAGATGTCCATCGCGGTGATGATGAACTCGACGCTCTTGACGAACTTCTCCACCTCGAAGCCGCCATCGGCCTTGAGGAACTTCATCAGGTTCAGCGAGGCCAGGTTGCAGGACGAGTCGTCCAGCGACATGTACTCCGAGCAGGGGTTGGACGCGGTGATCCGGCCCGTCTCGGGGTTGGTGTGCCAGTCGTTGATCGTGTCGTCGTACTGCAGGCCCGGGTCGGCGCACTCCCACGCGGCCTTGGCGATGTCACGGAAGAGCTTGCGCGCGTCGATGGTCTCGATGACCTCGCCGTTGAGCCGGCCGCGGAGGCCGAACTCGGTGCCCTCCTCGTACGCCTTCATGAACTCGTCGGTGACCCGGACCGAGTTGTTGGCGTTCTGGTACTGGACGCTGACGATGTCGTCGCCGCCCAGGTCCATGTCGAAGCCGGCGTCCCGCAGCGCGCGGATCTTGTCTTCCTCGCGCGCCTTGGTCCGGACGAACTCCTCGATGTCCGGGTGGTCCACGTCGAGGATGACCATCTTCGCCGCGCGCCGGGTGGCGCCGCCGGACTTGATGGTTCCCGCGCTGGCGTCGGCGCCGCGCATGAAGCTGACCGGGCCGCTCGCCGTGCCGCCGGAGGAGAGCAGCTCCTTGGAGGAGCGGATCCGGGAGAGGTTGACTCCGGAACCGGAGCCGCCCTTGAAGATCAGGCCCTCTTCCTTGTACCAGTCGAGAATCGAGTCCATCGAGTCGTCGACGGACAGGATGAAGCAGGCGCTGACCTGCTGCGGCGACTGGGTGCCGACGTTGAACCAGACCGGCGAGTTGAAGCTGAACACCTGGTGCAGCAGCATCCAGGTCAGCTCGTGGTCGAAGAGCTCGGCGTCCGCCGGGGTGGCGAAGTAACCGTTCTCCTCGCCCGCCTTGCGGTACGTCTTCACCACGCGGTCGATGAGCTGCTTCAGCGACTGCTCACGCACCGTGGTACCGACCGCACCCCGGAAGTATTTGGTCGTGACGATGTTCGCGGCGTTCACGCTCCAGAACGCCGGGAACTCCACGCCACGCTGCTCGAAGTTGATCGAGCCGTCACGCCAGTTGGTCATGACGACGTCGCGGCGTTCCCACTCCACCTCGTCGTACGGGTGGACGCCCTCGGTCGTCCACACCCGCTCCACTCGCAGCCCCCCGGCCGCCGCGCCGGTGCCGCCGCTCGTCCGGCTGCGCTGGCGACCTGCAGTGATGCCGTCTCCGGCCATAAGGATGTGCTCCCCCTCGTAGTACCACGGAAAGGTGTAGCTGAATTGCCGGCTGAATCAGTCGTCGAACTGATCAGCTGTTGAGCTTGGGCGCCCGCGAGCCGGACCGCGGCGCGACGGCATGTCGCGTCCCGGGTTCCCTGACGGCGGGCGCGTCGCGGAGCGCGGCGATCTCCTTCTCGAATTCGTCCAGAGAGTCGAACGCTTTATAAACACTCGCGAACCGCAGATAAGCCACCTGGTCCAGCTCACGCAGAGGCGTGAGGATCGCCAGGCCCACATCGTGGCTGGGGATCTCGGCGGCGCCCTTGGCCCGGACGGTCTCCTCCACCCGCTGCGCGAGCAGCGCGATCGAGTCCTCGTCGACGGGACGGCCCTGACAGGCCTTCCGGACACCACTCATGATCTTGGTACGGCTGAAGGGCTCGGTGACGCCGCTGCGCTTGACCACCGCGAGGACCGCCTCCTCGACCGTGGTGAAACGTTTGCCGCACTCGGGACACGACCGGCGGCGACGGATCAACTGACCGTCGTCGGCCTCTCGTGAGTCGACCACGCGCGAATCGGCGTGACGGCAGTACGGGCAACGCACCGCTGACCCCCTCCGGCTTCCTCCCGACGGGCTCCGGACACACAGAAGCACAGCTTCGCCATGGTCGAGACCAACGCGAGGCTGTGGACGGCATGTGGATAACCGGGGAGAGGGAAACCCAACCTGTGGATGACTTACATCCGTGTAACCACTAGATGTTGGGGTAGACGCTAGGCCCCGGCGGACGCCGACGCAAGTTCAGCAACGTGCCGACGCGCCGAGTTTTTCAACATCACCACCAGGGGTGATGTCACAATCACTCGCCGCAGCGGGCAAGGGTGACATGACGTGCCGATGAAACGGACGACCCACCCGTCCGGCGACCACCAAGGGACACCGAAGATCGCTGGTCAACCTTGCGAAGCGCCAGTGAACAACACGACACTCGCGAGAACCGCCAGAAGGAAATAGGCGCCGAGCAGAACCGCCCGGCCACGCCTGGTGAGCCGCACCGGCTGCGGCGCGTGTCGCATCCCACTGGAAACCATCACGACTCCCCTTCTCGGACACCCGTTCGATAGAACGCCCGTACGACGGTCTATCAGAACAGGAGTACGGAAGTCGAGCCTTGAGGCGCGACACGCCGGAGAAAACTCGTACAGATGTTTGAATAAGTCGCATCTCCCTATTACGGTTTTCCGTCAAGAGGGTCAGCCGGGCCGGACGTCATCCCCACAACGTCGGTCCGGGTCCGCGACGCACCACGTGCCGGAAGGCACTGGCCGACAGGGAGGGCGGGGACGTGCCTACCGACGACCGCACGAGCCAACAGCAACCACCGAGCCCGGGGGCCATCCGCCGCCGCAGCACACCGAGCCGGGGCCGCAGCGGCGACGCGCCCCAGCTGCGCTCGGTCACCCCGGTCGGCAACGTGCCCGAGGCCGTCGCCACCGACCTGACCGCACGCCAGCGCCGGATCCTGGAGTTCATCCGCGACTGGGTGGAGAAGTACGGATACCCGCCGAGCGTGCGCGAGATCGGCGAGGCGGTCGGCCTGGTCTCCCCGTCCAGCGTGGCGTACCAGCTGAAGGCTCTGGAGACCAAGGGGTACCTGCGCCGCGACCCGAACCGGCCGCGCGCCGTGGACGTCCGCGTGCCCGGTGAGCTCGTCGACGACGAGGCCCTGCGCGCCGCCCGCCCCCAGCCGGCGTACGTTCCGCTGGTCGGCCGGATCGCGGCCGGTGGCCCGATCCTCGCCGAGCAGTCCGTCGAGGAGTTCTTCCCGCTGCCGCGCGAGCTGGTCGGCGAGGGCGAGGTCTTCATGCTCGAGGTCAAGGGCGACTCGATGATCGACGCGGCGATCTGCAACGGCGACTGGGTGGTGGTCCGCCAGCAGCCCACCGCCGAGGCGGGCGACATCGTGGCCGCCATGATCGACGGCGAGGCCACGGTGAAGAGCTACCGCCAGCGGGACGGGCACGTCTGGCTGATGCCGGCGAACCCCGCCTTCGACCCGATCCCCGGCGACGACGCCACCATCATGGGCCGGGTCGTGGCCGTCCTGCGCCGCGTCTGAAAAACCCCTTTGGGTACGCGAAAAGGGCCGGTCCCAGTGGGACCGGCCCTTCGTCGTGAAGCTCTATCGGCGGTGATCCTGGTCGTCAGGGCGGCCGTAGACACCGCCACCGCCGCCGCCACGGCCCGGAGGCTGCTGCTGGGGACCACGCTGCGGGGGCCCACCCTGCTGCGGACCACGCGGCTGTTGCTGCTGCGGCCCACGGGGAGGCTGTTGCGGCCCCCGCGGCTGCTGCTGAGGGCCACGCGGAGCGCCCTGCTGCGGGTTACGCGGCGGCTGCTGCTGGGGACCACGCTGCGGAGGCTGGGGCCCACGCGGCGGTTGCGGACCGCGCGGCTGCTGAGGGCCACCCTGCTGCGGACCACCCTGCTGCGGGCCACGCGGCTGCTGCTGGGGACCACGCTGCGGGGGTCCGCCCTGCTGCGGTCCGCCCTGCTGCGGTCCGCGGGGAGGCTGCTGCCCACCGGGCCGGCCGTACTGGCCGCCGCCGGCCGGAGCGCCTGCCGGCGCACCCGCGGGAGCACCGCTGTAGACGCCGGGCCCGCCCCGCTGCGGGCCAGGGCCGCCGGCGCCGGCCGGAGGACCGGACTGGGCGCCGTAGACCGGGCCGCCACCGCCACCACCGGGCCGCCCGTACGCCGCGGCGCCGCGCTGCGGCACGCCGCCGACCCCGATCAGCTCGGTCTCCGGGTCGTCGGTGTTCAGCCCGCCGGACAGGTCGTCGGCCTCGGCGGCCGCGGTCGCCTGCGGGGACTTGCGGAAGCGCACGATGCCGAAGACACCGGCCGCCACCAGCAGCAGACCCAGACCACCCACGCCGGCGACCATGTAGGTCACGTCGTTGACGGTCAGGTTCGAGTACCAGGAGCCGCCCGAGGCGCTCTGCCCGGACTTCTCCGAGATCTCGGCGATCTCGGTGGCCGGCGTGTACTCCCGGATGTAGCTGACGGTCTCGGTGTCGCCGTTCATGTCCGAGGCGGTGAGGAACGTCTTGCCGTCCGCGCTGTACGAGATGGCCTCGCCGAACGGCTCGTTCGGCAGGCCGGTCGTGCGGGGCTCATTCTTCAGAGCGGCCAGCACGTCGCCGTTCGTGACGTCCCATTCGAGCGCGTCGGTGTAGGTGCGGAGCGCGACCTTGGCCCCACCGGGAGCCATCGCTCCGCCGGTGATCGTCTTGTTGCCGATCCGGGCCACCGCGTTGCCGGCCGTCTCGGTGGCGTTGACCGTGAGGTCGGCCACCCGCGTCATCGGCACGCCGTCGGCGCTTTTCGCCACCAGCGGCGCGGAGGGCTTGTAGACCCCGGCCGCCACGCCGATCTCCTTGGTGATGACCAGCGGAAGGCCGTCCTTGTCGATCAGGATGGCCTCGGCGTCGTGAGCGTCACCGTCCGGGTACGTCATCCGGTAGATCTGGGCCTTCTTGGAACCGTCGGCCGCCATCTTCCAGATCGAGATGGTCGGACGCGGTTTCGGGTCCTCGTCGCGGACGCCGTTGTCACCGATGTCGGCGATCCAGAGCGTCTTGCCGTCCGGCGACAGGACCATGTCCTCGGTGTCGAAGGGGCCGTCACCGCTGTATTCCTGCTCCTTGGTGACGGCGCACTTCTTGTTGAGGAAGAAGATCTTTTCCTTGGCGGAATTATCGGTGCCGTCGTCGATCACGACGTACCCGGTCTTCGTCGCCACCAGCCCGGAGATCTCATCGAGCCGTTTGTCGGTGATCTTGCAGAGCTTCTTCCCCGGGGTCGCCTTGGCACTCACCGTCGGCGCGGGTGTCGGGTCCTCAGCCGACGCGCTGGAGGAACCGACCATCACGAAGCCCATAGCCACGATGATCGAGAAGACGAGACGCCGCATCCGCACAGTGTCGCATGCGGCGTCGCCCGTTGGTATTACGTGTGGATCAACGCTGGTGGGAGCACCTGTGAGGCCATCGCCTCACAGCCGGAAAGCGTCCAGGTCGGAGGCGAGATGTTCGTCCACCCGTACGCGCAGCTCAGTGCCGTCGTCCAGGTGTCGCGACTGGATCACCTGACCGGACCGGTGCACCCTGGCCACCAGGTCACCCCGGTCGTACGGCAGCAGGATCGTCAAGTCGACGGCCGGCCGGGGCAGCCGATCGGCGATGGCCTTGTGCAGCTCCTCGATGCCCGCTCCGGATCGCGCCGACACGAAGACGGCATCCGGCCAGGTCCGCTTGAGCCGCAGCTTTGTCTCTTCGTCGGCCGCGTCGACCTTGTTGACCACGAGCAGCTCGGGAATCCGGTCGGCGCCGACCTCACCGAGCACCTCACGGACCGCGCTGACCTGACCCTCGGGGTCCGGGTGGGCACCGTCCACGACGTGCAGCACCAGGTCGGCCTGTGCGACCTCCTCGAGCGTGGAGCGGAACGCCTCCACGATCTGGTGCGGCAGGTGCCGGACGAAACCGACAGTGTCGGAGAGCGTGTAGAGACGCCCGTCCTCCGCTGCGGTCTGCCGGGTGGTCGTGTCGAGGGTGGCGAACAGCGCGTCCTCCACCAGCAGACCGGCCTGGGTCAGCCGGTTGATCAGGCTCGACTTGCCGGCGTTGGTGTAACCGGCGATGGCCACGGCCGGGATGCCGCTCGCGGCACGGCGGGACCGCTTGGTCTCGCGTACCGTCTTCATGTTCTTGATCTCGCGGCGCAGCTTCGAGATGCGGGTGTTGATCCGCCGCTTGTCGGTCTCGAGCTTGGTCTCACCGGGACCACGCGTGCCGACACCGCCGCCACCCGAACCGCCACCGGCGCCGCCGCCCTGGCGGGACAGCGAGTCACCCCAGCCACGCAGTCGCGGCAGAAGGTATTGCAGCTGGGCCAGCTCGACCTGGGCCTTGCCCTCACGGCTCTTGGCGTGCTGGGCGAAGATGTCGAGGATCAGCGCGGTCCGGTCGACCACCTTGACCTTGACCTGCTCCTCCAGCTTGCGCAGCTGCGAGGGCGAGAGCTCACCGTCACAGATGACGGTGTCGGCGCCGGTCATGATGACCACGTCGCGCAGCTCGTCGACCTTGCCGCGGCCGATGAACGTGGCCGCGTCGGGCTGCTTGCGCCGCTGGATCAGGCCCTCGAGCACCTGTGATCCGGCGGTCTCGGCGAGGGCGGCCAGCTCGGCCAGCGAGTTTTCCGCATCGGCGACGCTGCCTTCGGTCCAGACGCCGACCAGAACGACACGTTCGAGTCGCAGTTGTCGGTACTCGACCTCGGTGACGTCGGTCAGCTCCGTGGAGAGACCCGCCACACGCCTCAGCGAGTGCCGCTCTTCCAGCTCCAGCTCACCGGTGGTCAGGTCGGGCTCGTCCAGCACGGGTGCCTGGTAGGTGTTTCGCAAAAGTGACCTCCTCCGGCCCGATCGTGGCACGTCCCGGCGACGGGCGCATCCACATAACCGACCCGGACGTTCTGGCTGTCGGAAACTGACTACTCAGTAACCACCGCAGCAGCGGTCGTTATTCCGCAAGAGCGACAATGCGGAGACTCACCCACCAACGTCGGAGGGAACACCGTGGTGACCACCCGCCTGCCGAGCGCAGGATTCTCGATCACGATTCGCATTGCCGTTACCGCGGATGCCTCGTCCATCGGCCGCCTCACCACCTGTGTGGGTGAGGCCGGGGCGATCGTGACGGCGCTGGACGTCGTGGACTCCGACCCCACCCACGTGATCGTCGACCTGACCTGTGACACCGCTGACGCGGCGCACGCCGACCAGGTCGTCAAGCAACTCGAGGACCAGGACGGCGTCGACGTCCGCAAGGTCTCCGACCGGACCTTCCTCCTGCACCTGGGCGGCAAGATCGAGGTCAGCTCCAAGGTCGCGCTCCGGAACCGCGACGAGCTGTCCATGGCGTACACGCCGGGTGTGGCCCGGGTCTGCATGGCGATCGCCGAGAACCCGGCCGACGCCCGCCGCCTCACCATCAAGCGCAACACCGTGGCCGTGGTCAGCGACGGCTCGGCCGTGCTCGGCCTCGGCAACATCGGGCCGGCCGCGGCGATGCCGGTCATGGAGGGCAAGGCCGCCCTGTTCAAGCGGTTCGGCGGCGTGGACGCCTGGCCCGTGGTCCTGGACACCCAGGACACCGACGAGATCGTGGCGATCGTGAAGGCGATCGCTCCGGCGTACGGCGGGATCAACCTGGAGGACATCGCGGCGCCGCGGTGCTTCGAGATCGAGGCCCGGCTGCGGGAGCTGCTGGACATCCCGGTCTTCCACGACGACCAACACGGCACCGCGATCTGCGTGCTGGCCGCGCTGACCAACGCCCTGCGGGTGGTCGGCAAGCGGCTCGAGGACGTCCGGGTCGTGGTCTCCGGCGCCGGCGCGGCCGGCACCGCGATCATGAAGCTCCTGCTGCGCCAGGGTGTGGGCGACATCATCGCGTACGACCGGAAGGGCGCCCTGCACCGCGGGATGCCCGACATGTCGGAGACCTGGCAGTGGCTGGCCGAGAACACGAACAAGGCCGGCTACTCAGGGGACCTGCCCGGTGCGATCGCCGGAGCGGACGTCTTCATCGGCGTCAGCGCCCCGAACCTGCTCACCGGCGACGACATCGCCAAGATGGCCGACAAGTCGATCGTGTTCGCGCTGGCCAACCCGGACCCCGAGGTCGACCCGCGGGAGGCCCGCAAGCACGCGGCCATCGTGGCCACCGGGCGGTCCGACCAGCCGAACCAGATCAACAACGTGCTGGCGTTCCCCGGTGTCTTCCGCGGCATGCTCGACGTGAGCGCCGAGGCGTTCACCGAGGAGATGGCGCTCGCGGCGGCCCGGGCGATCGCCGACGTGGTGGGCGAGGACAAGCTCAACCCGACGGTGATCGTGCCGAGCGTCTTCGACCAGCGGGTGACCCCGGCGGTGGCGGCGGCGATCCGGGCGGTGGTCCGGGGCACTCCGGCGCCGCAGAACCCGGCTGCGGTACCGGAATCGGAGCTCGACAAGGCCCCGGAGGGCATCTTCTAGAAAACCCGGCCTAGCGGATCGTGAGCGAGAAGCCGGTCAGTTCGCCGACGTAGTCGGTGATCAGGCCGGCCACTCCCGCCTCCACCAGCTCCGGCCAGCGGGACCGGTCGTTCGCCGTCCAGGGCATCACGCCCACCCCCGCCTCGGCCAGCTCGGCGGTCACCTCACGCAGACGTAGCGCGTCGTCGACCGGCGGGTTGCAGAGGACCACGCCGAGCTCGCGGACCAGCGGGACCGTCTCCGCGTCGAAGCGGAACAACAGCAGCCCGCGCCGCACGTCCGGGGCGACGTCGCGGACCTTGCGCACCACGTCCGGGTCGAAGCTCTGCACCACCGTGCGGTCCAGCAGGTCGCGTTCGGCCAGCTGGGCGATGATCGATTTCACCTCGTCCAGCGTGGCCGGCGGCTTGATCTCGACGAGCAGCTCGGGGGCGGCCGGGGCGAGCAGGTCCAGCACCGAGGCCAGGGCGGGCACCCGCACACCCGCGAACGCCGGGCTGAACCGCACGCCGGCGTCCAGCGCGGCGATCTCGTCCCAGCGCAGGTCCCAGACGCGGCCCCGGCCGGTGGTGGTGCGGTCGACGGTCCGGTCGTGGATCACCACGGGCACGCCGTCGGCGGTGACGCGTACGTCGAACTCGACGAACGTGGCGCCGGCCCGGACCGCGGCCTCGAAGGCGGGCAGGGTGTTCTCCGGCGCGGCCGCCGCGTAACCCCGGTGGGCCACGCGATGCAGCGTCACAACACCGAACCGGTGGCGACCAGCACGGCCGGGCCCTCCAGCCACCAGCCGTCCGCCTCGTCGTGGGTCACGATGAGCCGGCCGCCGGGCACGTCCACGGCGATCGAGCCGGCGGACAGGCCCCGGTCGCGCAGGGCGACCGCGCCGACCGCGAGCGCGCCGGTGCCGCAGGACAGGGTCTCGCCGGAGCCGCGCTCGTGCACCCGCATCCGGACGTGGCCGTCCACGCCGCTGACCGGCTCGGCCTGCTCGACGAACTCGACGTTCACCCCGTGCGGGAACACGCCGGCGTCGAAAGCGGGCTCACGATGCAGGTCCAGGCCGGCCAGCGACACGCCGTCGTGCAGGCCGCAGACCAGGTGCGGGTTGCCGCAGTCCACGGCGACACCCGGAAGGGTCAGGGAACCGACGGTGGCCGCGCTTCCGGCGTACACACGCGGGGTTGTCATCCGCACCTTGATCGTGTCCGCGCTGACCAGGGCGACCATGATCCCGGCTCGCGTCGCCACCGGCAGGCCCGCAGGGACTGCCGTGGCGAGATCGTTGTCCAGGAGGTATCGGACGAAGACGCGGACGCCGTTGCCGCACATCTCGGCGATCGAGCCGTCGCTGTTCCAGTAATCCATGAACCACTCGGCCTCGCCGGCGAGACCGGCGGCCTCGGGGTGTTTGGCGCTGCGCACCACCCGCAGGACGCCGTCGCCGCCGATCCCGCGGCGGCGATCGCAGAGCGACGCCACGATCTCGGGCGTGAGCGCGAGCTCGCCGTCCGGATCGGGCAGGATCACGAAGTCGTTGCCGGTCCCATGACCTTTGGTGAAACGCACGCCGCCCATCATCGCGCAACAGTGAGGGCGTCGGCCACCAGCGTCGGCGAGGCGCCGTCCAGCCAGGTGGTCGAGGGGTCGCGGCGGAACCAGGACCGCTGGCGGCGGACGAAGCGCCGGGTGCCGCGAACCGTGTCGTCCTTCGCCTGGTCCTCGGTGAGCTCGCCGTCGATCTGGGCGAGAGCCTGCTGGTAACCGAGCGCCCGGGACGCGGTCCGGCCGTCCCGGATCCCGGTCAGGCCCTGGACCTCCTTGATCAGGCCGGCTTCCCACATCAGATCGACCCGCAGGGCGATCCGCTCGTCGAGGGCGGCGGTATCCCGGTCGACGCCGATCTGCACGGAGTCGTAGACCGGCGCCGGGTCGGGCAGCGACGCGGTGAAGGGCTGCCCGGTCAGCTCGATCACTTCGAGGGCGCGGACGATGCGGCGGCCGTTGGAGGGCAGGATCTTCGCGGCCGCCACCGGGTCCTTTTCCGTTAAAAGCGCATATAGCGGAGCGCCGGCCGCCAGCTCCGCCTCAAGACGCGCCCGAATCGCGGGATCCGTCCCAGGAAACTCGAAATCTTCCAGAACGGCTCGCACATACAGCCCGGAACCCCCGACGAGCAGCGGAACCTTGCCTCGCCCGAGGATGTCGTCGATGGCCGCGCGGGCCAGCCGCTGATATTCGGCGACCGCCGCCGGCTCGGTCACGTCCCAGATGTCGAGCAGATGGTGCGGCACGCCGTCACGCTCGGCCACGCTCAGCTTGGCGGTGCCGATGTCCATGCCCCGGTAAAGCTGCATCGAGTCCGCATTGACCACCTCACCACCTGTTTCGTGGGCGAGAGCGATGCTCAGGGCGGACTTGCCGGCCGCCGTCGGGCCGACGACGGTGACCACTCGATGACCTGCTGGGGACGGCACTTGACAACGGTAGGACACCGTTGTGTCACGGTCGTTGGCGGGAGCTTTCCCCTAACCGGGTTGGACCTGTGACAATGCGCGAGAAAGAATGCCGGTGGGAAGGTTGGCATTCACTGCGCTGTGGCGGTGGCCGCGGGCCGGGTTCAGGTCCGACGGCGCCGGGAGAACGAGGATGAGCTGATGAACGACTGGACGGCCTTCGGGCGCGTGGATGCCGACGGCACCGTGTACGTGAAGACCGCCGAGGGCGACCGGGTGGTCGGCTCCTGGCAGGCGGGTACGCCGGAGGAGGGTCTTGCACACTTCGCCCGCCGATTCGCCGACCTGGTGACCGAGGTCGACCTCGTCGAGGCTCGCCTCAAGTCGGGCGCGGCGGACGCGGCCCACTCCCTGAGCAGCGTGAAACGGATTCGCACCACGCTCGACGAGGCTCACGTGGTCGGCGACATCGACGGCCTCGTGGCCCGGCTGGAGCGCCTCTCCACCCTCGCGGACGAGAAAGCCGGCGAGGCCCGTGCCGCCCGCGAGGTGGCCCGCACCGAGGCCCTCGCGCGCAAGACCGCCCTCGTCGAGGAGGCGGAGAAGATCGCCGCCGACGCCACCGGCTGGAAAACGGCCGGCGACCGTCTCAAGGAGATCCTCGACGAGTGGAAGACGATCCGCGGCGTCGACAAGAAGACCGACGGCGAGCTGTGGAAGCGGTTCGCGACCGCGCGGGACGGCTTCACCCGTCGCCGCGGCGCGCACTTCGCCACCCTCGACGGGCAGCGCAAGCAGGCTCAGACTGCCAAGGAAGACCTGGTCAAGGAAGCGGAGACGCTCGCCGAGTCGACCGAGTGGTCGTCGACGGCAAACCGTCTCAAGGAGCTGATGACCGAGTGGAAGTCGGCGCCCCGCGCCGCCAAGGAGGCCGAGCAGCGCCTCTGGGAACGCTTCCGTGCCGCTCAGGACGCGTTCTTCACCCGGCGTAGCGAGGTCTTCTCCGCCCGCGACGCCGAGTACCAGGGCAACCTGGACCGCAAGCACGCCATCCTCGCCGAGGTGGAGGCGCTCGACGTCGACTCCGACGCCCGCGCCGCACAGAACAAGCTCCGCGACGCCCAGGCCGCTTGGCACGAGGCCGGCCGCGTGCCGCGCGAGGCGTCCGCCTCGCTCGACCGTCGCTGGCGGGCCGCCGAGGAGCGCATCCGCGTGGCGATGGACTCGGCCTGGCGCAAGACCAGCCCGCAGGACAACCCGCTGCTGCGCCAGATGCGTGACCAGGTCGCCGAGGCCGAGCAGCGCCTCACCCGCGCCCAGGCGGCCGGCGACAACCGCCGGATCAAGGAGGCCGAGCAGGCCCTGGCGTCCAAGCGCCAGTTCCTCGCTCTCGCCGAGCAGGCGAACTAGCTCCAACCAGCTCCAACCAGCTCCATCTAGCTCCATCTGCGCAATCAGGCGGCAGGCCGTTGGCCTGCCGCCTTCGCGCTTTTGGTACGCGTTTCGCAGGACGCCCGTGGCACCCACCGCGACGCCCCTGCGACGCTAGGCCGCTGCGCGCCTTTCGCTATCGGTGCATGGCCGAGGGCACCAGGCTCGACATCTCGGCGATGGTGGCGTTGGCGCCGGTGCAGACGACGGCCACCCGGCGACCGGCGAAGAGCTTCGCGTGGGTCAGCACGGCGGCCAGGGCGGCCGCTCCGGCGCCCTCGGCGAGCGTGTGCGCCGCGGTCGCCAGCAGGCGGCGGGCCTCGCTGATCTCGTCGTCGGTGACCAGCAGGAACTCGCTCAGCCGGCCGGCGATCATCCGCTGCGGCAGGGCGTACCCCCGGCCGGTGGCCAGGCCCGCCACGGCGGTGCGGTTCGGGCGCTCGACAAGCGTTCCCGCACGCCAGGAGTCGTGGGCTGCCGGTGACGCCGACGACTGCACGCCGATCACCTCACAGCCCGGCGCCAGCTCGGCCGCGACCAGGCAGGCGGCCGCCGCGCCGGTGCCGCTGCCGACCGGCACCACGATCGCGTCCAGGTCCGGGTGCGCTTCGAGGATCTCCAGGTACAGCGTGCCGACCCCGGCGATCAGCTCCGGCGTGTCACCCGGGCTGACCAGGCGGGCGCCGGTCTCGGCGGCGTGTTCGCGGGCGTACCGCTCGGCGGCCTCCAGCGAGTCACCGGTGCGGACGGCCCGCGCTCCCCACGCCTCGACCTTCTTCGTCGCGCTCTCCGAGGCACTCGCCGGCATGACGACAGTGCACGGCGCCCCGAAGACACGGCTGGCGTACGCGATCGACTGCGCGTGGTTACCGGTGGAGTAGGTGACAACGCCATGACAGCGCTCGGCCTCTGTCATGTTCGACAAAAGGGTCAATCCGCCGCGTACCTTGAACGCTCCGACCGGCTGGGTGTTCTCGTGCTTGACCAGCACGTTCGCCCCGGCGACCCGGTCGACGAGCGGGTAGGACCAGATCGGCGTGGGCGGCAGGTGACCGGCGAGCAGGGTCCGGGCGGCGCGCACGTCGGCGAGAGTCGGTTCCATGGCTTCGATCGTCAGCCCTCCCCTATCCATAGGTCCAATGTCAAAGCCCTCGAATACCCATAGATCCGATTGATAGGTTGACCCGATGCTCGACGTCACCCGGCTCACCGTCCTGGTCGCGGTGGCCCGGCACGGCTCGGTCACCGCGGCCGCCCGCGCCCTGCATTACGCCCAGCCGTCGGTCAGCCACCACCTGGCCCGGCTGGAGGCGGAGACCGGCAGCCAGCTGATCCAGCGGGCCGGCCGGGGCATCCGCCTCACCGAAGCGGGCCGGCTGCTGGCCGACCGGGCCGAGGAGATCCTGGGCCGGCTGGCCGCCGCGGAATCCGAACTGGCCGCACACACCGGGCTGCGAAGCGGACGGGTACGGCTCGCGGCGTTCCCGTCGGCGCTGGGCACGTTCGTACCGGTGGCGGCGGCATCGTTCGCCGCGGCGTTCCCGGGGGTGGACCTGCGGTTCACCGAGGCCGAGCCACCGGAGGCGGTGCGCCTGCTGCGAAACGGCGAGGTCGAGGCGGCAGTGGTCTTCGAGCACCTGTCCGCCGTCCCGGGGCTCGTCTCCTCCAGCTTTGCCGGGCTCCGGGTGGTCACGGTGATGGAGGAGGCGGCGCACCTCGTGGTTCCGGCGGACTGGACCGGTGACCGGCTGGCCGACCACCGGGACCGGCCATGGATCGGCGGCTGTGAACGCTGCCAGGAGCGGCTGAGGATCGCGTGTGCGGCCGAGGGGTTCACACCGGACATCCGGTTCACCACTGACGACTACGTGGCCGTACAGGCGCTGGTGGCCGCCGGGATGGGTGCCACCACGCTGCCCGCGCTGGCGCTCGCCGCCCACCGCAATCCGCGGGTCCGGGTGGTGCCGCTGCCGGGCCCGGGCCGCCGCATCTCGGTGGCCGTGGCCGGCGACCCACCCGATCCCCCCGGAACAGCGGCACTGCTGGATCACCTGGTAACCGCCGCCCACACCGCAGCGGCCGGCCGGCTTGTGCTTGCGGTCGTTGATTCGGGCTTTGCGCGACCGTGAGCACGAGCTGGACCTGTGGGCGGGTGGGGTAATGGTCTGGGCGTGAGGGGGCGCCGGGGCCGGTGGTGGCGGGCGCCGGGGGGAGGGGCGTCAGAGGCTCGGGCTGCGGTACGGGTTGGGGCTTTGTGGCGAGCCCCGTTGGGCGTACTCAAAAGGGGTTAAAGGGCGCAGCCCTCTGTTGCGGCGGGGAGCGGGGCCGGGACGCCGAGGGTGGGCAGGCCCAGGGAGACGCCTTTGAGTTTGGGGGTGCGGCCGGCCTCGTGGGCGTCGCCCGCGCGGGTGCGGCGGTGCGAGAGCGGGGCGCCGTCGGCGTTGAGGTGGTGCGGGGCCGCGTAGGTCACGACGGTCTCGACGATGTCGCCGGGACGCGGGGCCGAAGGGCCGGTCAGATCGCCGGTCGCGAAGTGCACCAGGCGGCCGTCGCGGGCCCGGCCGGACATCCGGCCGGTGTGCGCGTCCTTGCGGCCCTCGCCGACCGCGACCAGGACCTCGACCTTCTCGCCGACCCGCTTTTTGTTCTCCGACCAGCTGATGTCCTCGAGCTCGGCGATCAGGCGCTCGTAACGCTCCTGGACGACCACCTTGGGCAGCTGGTCCTCCATGGTCGCGGCGGGAGTGCCGGGGCGTTTCGAGTACTGGAACGTGAACGCGCTGGAGAAACGGGCCTGGCGGACCACCTCGAGGGTCTGCTCGAAGTCCTCGTCGGTCTCGCCGGGGAAGCCGATGATGATGTCCGTGGTGATCGCGGCGTCCGGCATGGCGGCGCGGACCTTCTCGATGATGCCGAGGTATTTCTCCTGGCGGTAACTGCGGCGCATCGCCTTGAGCACGCGGTCCGAGCCGGACTGCAGCGGCATGTGCAGCGAGTGGCAGACGTTCGGCGTCTCGGCCATCGCGGCGATCACGTCGTCGGTGAAGTCCTTCGGGTGCGGGCTGGTGAAGCGGACCCGCTCCAGGCCCTCGATCTCGCCGGTGGCGCGCAGCAGCTTGCCGAACGCGAGACGGTCGCCGAACTCGACGCCGTACGAGTTCACGTTCTGCCCGAGCAGGGTCACTTCGAGGACGCCCTCGGCGACCAGTGCGCGTACCTCGGAGAGGATGTCGCCGGGGCGGCGGTCCTTCTCCTTGCCGCGCAGCGACGGGACGATGCAGAACGTGCAGGTGTTGTTGCAGCCCACCGAGATGGAGACCCAGCCGGCGTACGTCGACTCGCGCTTCGTCGGCAGCGTGGACGGGAAGACCTCGAGCGACTCGAGGAGCTCGACCTGGGCTTCCTCGTTGTGCCGGGCGCGTTCCAGCAGGGCCGGCAGCGAGCCGATGTTGTGGGTGCCGAAGACCACGTCGACCCAGGGGGCCTTCTTGACGATGTCGCCCTGGTCCTTCTGCGCGAGGCAGCCGCCGACCGCGATCTGCATGCCGGGGTTCGCCAGCTTCGTCGGGCGCAGCCGGCCGAGGTTGCCGTAGAGGCGGTTGTCGGCGTTCTCGCGTACCGCGCAGGTATTGAAGACCACGATGTCGGCGGCGTCAGCGTCAACGGCGCGCACGTAGCCGGCGTCCTCCATCAGGCCGGAGATCCGCTCGCTGTCGTGGACGTTCATCTGGCAGCCGTACGTGCGCACGTCGTACGTGCGGGTGCTGCCCTGCGTTTCGGTAGTCATGGCAATTGACCAGGCTACCCGTTACACCGGCGTCGGCCGTTCCCGCGTCGGGTCGGGCTTGAAGCGCGAACGGTCACATCCGCCCGGCGAGGCGCACGCCGGGTCGGAGCCGGTGCAGGGGCGGACATGCCGCCTCTCCGGGCCGTCGTCGGTCTCCACCTCGGCCACGTGCACGGCCCGGAGCGTCCCGTCCGGCTCGGCGAGTACGTACCGTGACGGGTTGAGCGTGTCGTCGGGGAGCAGGACGGCGGCACCCAGCCGGACCGCGACGGCGCTCGCGATGGTTTCCTCGGCCACGTCCGAGGGCGCCAGGTAGACATCGACGAGTGTCGGAAAGTCACCACCGACGCGGTAGACGTCTGTCATCAACGCGCCGGGCAGGGCGTTCTCGATCTCGCCGACACGCCGCTCCAGGGCACCGGCCAAGGCGCCTTCCACGCGGTCAGCGTCGACTTCCTGGGCGACACACCAGTTCCAGAGGCCGTCCGCCATGTCCACCATGCTCTACACCCCTAACGCCCGGCGTGGGCTGTGTTACCGCTCCGTGACCATTCTCGACACGATCCGATACGGACGGCCCCCTAGGGTGTGTCCATTCGAGTGAACCGACTACGAGTGGATGGACCAGGGGTGACAGACGAAGCACTCATCGTGCTGGAGAGCGTAAACAAGTGGTTCGGACCCTTGCACGTGCTGCAGGACGTGTCTCTGTCTGTCGCGCGCGGCGAGGTCGTGGTCGTGATCGGACCGTCCGGTTCCGGTAAGTCCACCCTGTGCCGCGCCATCAACCGGCTGGAGCCGATCAACTCCGGCACGATCACTTTCGACGGACAGCCTCTCGCCGCGGAGGGCCGGGCGCTCGCCAAGCTGCGCAGCGAGGTCGGCATGGTCTTCCAGTCCTTCAACCTCTTCGCGCACAAGACGATCCTGCAGAACGTGATGCTGGGTCCGATCAAGGTGCGCAAGGAGAAGCAGGCGGTGGTCCGTGATCGGGCCATGGGCCTGCTCGAGCGGGTCGGCATCGCCAACCAGGCCGAGAAATACCCGGCCCAGCTCTCCGGCGGCCAGCAGCAGCGTGTCGCTATCGCGCGTGCGCTCGCCATGCAGCCCAAGGCCCTGCTTTTCGACGAGCCGACCAGCGCGCTCGACCCCGAGATGGTCGGCGAGGTCCTGGACGTGATGACCTCGCTCGCCCGTGAGGGCATGACCATGGTCGTGGTTACCCACGAGATGGGCTTCGCCCGGCACGCGGCGAACCGTGTGGTCTTCATGGCCGACGGCCAGCTGGTCGAGCAGGCGCCGCCGGAAGAGTTCTTCGCCAATCCGAAGAGTGAACGCGCGCGCGATTTCCTCTCCAAGATCCTGACGCATTGACCAGAACCCCTGTTTCGAGGAGCGTAAACATGCGCATCACCCGACTGGCAGCTACCTTCGGCGCCCTGACCATGGCGCTGGCTGTGGCCGCATGCGGCGGCGGAGACGACGAGAGCGGCAGCTCCGGCGGCGCCTCCGGCATTGTCGGCAAGGCCTCCAGCGACAAGAAGCTGGTGATCGGTGTCAAGGCCGACCAGCCCGGCCTCGGTCTGCAGACCGGCAGCACCTACACCGGCTTCGACATCGAGATCGGCAAGATCATTGCCAAGGGTCTCGGCGTCGAGGAGAGCGGTATCGAGTGGAAGACCACCGTCTCCGCGAACCGTGAGCCGTACATCCAGCAGGGCCAGGTCGACCTCGTGGTCGCCACGTACACGATCAACGACGAGCGTAAGAAGGTCGTCAGCTTCGGCGGTCCTTACTACATCGCCGGACAGGACCTGCTCGTCCCGGTCGACTCGACGATCACCGGACCGGAGTCCCTCGCGGGCAAGAAGGTCTGCTCGGTCAGCGGCTCGACCCCGGCCAAGCGGATCCAGACCGATTACAAGGACGCTCAGCTCCAGCAGTTCGACTCGTACTCCAAGTGCGTGACGGCGCTGGCCGGCGGCCAGGTGGACGCGGTCACCACGGACGACATCATCCTCGCCGGGTACGCCTCGCAGGAGCAGTACGCCGGCAAGTTCAAGGTTGTCGGCAAGCCGTTCAGCGAGGAGCCGTACGGCATCGGCCTGAAGAAGGACGACAGCGAGGGCTGCAAGAAGATCAACGAGATCCTCACCGCCGCTGCCTCCGACGGCTCGTACAAGAAGGCCTGGGACGACTCGCTCGGCAAGAGCGGCACCGCGGCGCCGGAGCTGGACACCACCAAGCTCACCAACTGCGCCTGACCTGTCTGACCTGAGCGGAGCCGGGGCGACCCGGCTCCGCTCACCTGTTGCCGAAAGGTGACGATGGACGTCTTCTCCGACCCCTACAACGTCGACGTGTACGTGACGGGTTTCCTCTGGATCCTCAAGCTCACGGCGGCTTCCACGGTGGGCGCTCTCGTGCTCGGCGTACTGCTGTCCGCGATGCGGGTCTCGCCGGTCCCAGTGCTGCGTGGCTTCGGCGCGGCCTGGGTGAACGTCTTCCGGAACACGCCGCTCACGTTGATCATCTTCTTCTGCTACTTCGGCCTCTTCTCGACGCTCGGCTTCTCGGTGTCGGACGAGATCGACCTGAACAACTACTGGCTCGGTGTCATCGGGCTCTCGGTCTACACCGCCGCGTTCGTGTGCGAGGCGATCCGCTCCGGCATCAACACGGTGCCGGCCGGGCAGGCCGAGGCGGCCCGGGCGATCGGCATGTCCTTCCGGCAGACCCTCACGATGATCGTCCTGCCGCAGGCCGGCCGGGCGGTGATCGCGCCGCTGGGCAGCATCTTCATCGCGTTGTCCAAGAACGCGACAATCGTCGGCACGATCGGGCTCATGGAGTCGTCCAACGCCATGAAGGAACTCATCAACGCGAACGGCGACGCCGTCATCCCGATCTTCCTGGTCTTCGCCGGCACGTTCGCGGTGGTCCTGATCCCGGCCGGGTACGGCTTCGGCTGGCTCGCCAACCGCTTGGCGGTGAAGCGATGAGCACGGATGCTGTGCTGTACGACCACCCGGGGCCCCGCGCCAAGATCCGCAATGTGGTTCTGACCGTGGTCTTCGGTGTCGCCCTGCTGGGGCTGGCGTACTGGATCTACGCGAGGTTCGACGAGAAGGGCCAGTGGGCGGGACCCCTCTGGAAGCCGTTCACCGCGGCCAGCACCTGGACCGACTACATCCTGCCGGGCCTGGGCCACACGCTCGGCGCGGCGGCGGTCGCGATGGTCCTCGCGCTGACCTTCGGCATCGTCTTCGCTGTCGGACGGCTCTCCGACCACTGGTGGGTCCGGCTGCCGGCCGGGGCGGTCGTGGAGTTCTTCCGCGCCGTACCCCTGCTGCTCTTGATGTTCTTCATCTTCTTCGGTGTTCCGTTCATCACCGAGCAGCCCATGTCGATCTTCTGGGCGGTCGTGCTCGGCCTGACCCTGTACAACGGGTCGGTGCTGGCCGAGGCCTTCCGGGCCGGCATCTACGCGGTGCCGCGCGGGCAGAGCGAGGCGGCGTACGCGATCGGCATGCGCAAGAGCCAGGTGATGCGGGAGATCCTCGTCCCGCAGGCCGCCCGCTCGATGCTGCCGGTGATCGTCAGCCAGATGGTGGTGCTGGTGAAGGACACGGCGCTCGGATACATCATCTCGTACAGCGAGTTGCTGCAGATGGGCGTCAACAACGTCGCGGCGAACTTCGGCAACGTGGTTCAGGCCGCGATCGTGGTCGCGATCATCTTCATCCTGGTGAACTCGTCGCTGACCGCCCTGGCCGGGTGGCTGGAGCGACGGACCCGGCGGGTGGGTAAGGCGCCGCGGACGGCCGCTCTCGTCGAGGCCGGCGACGCTGTCTGATCTTGTGGCTTATCAGGCTTATCAGGCTGATCTTGTGGCTTACCGGGCCAGCTCCGTCACACGGGACTCTCGCACGACCGTGACGCGGATCTGGCCCGGATAGGTCAGCTCCTCCTCGATCTGCTTCGCCACGTCGCGGGCCAGCACCGCCGCCCCGATGTCGTCGATGTCGTCCGGCCGCACCATCACCCGGATCTCCCGGCCGGCCTGCATGGCGAAGACCTTCTCCACCCCGACCTTGCCGCCGGCGATCTCCTCGATCCGCTCCAGGCGTTTCACGTACGCCTCCAGGCTCTCCCGCCGGGCGCCCGGGCGTCCGCCGGAACACGCGTCGGCGGCCTGGGTGAGCACGGCCTCGATCGTCTGCGGCGGGACCTCGTTGTGATGCGCTTCGATGGCGTGCACAACGTCCTCGTGCTCGCCGTACTTGCGGGCCAGGTCGGCGCCGATCAGCGCGTGGCTGCCCTCCACCTCGTGGGTGAGCGCCTTGCCGATGTCGTGCAGGAACGCGGACCGCTTCATCGTAGGGACGTCCAGGCCCAGCTCAGCGGCCATTATCCCGGCGATGTGCGCGGTCTCCACCAGGTGCTTCAGCACGTTCTGGCCGTAACTGGTGCGGTACCGCAGCCGGCCCAGCAGTTTCACCAGTTCCGGGTGGATGTTCGTGATGCCGACGTCGACCAGCGCCTCCTCGGCGGCCCGGTCGCAGAGGATCTCCACCTCGTTCTTGGCGCTGTCGAAGACCTCCTCGATCCGGTGCGGGTGGATCCGGCCGTCCAGCACCAGTTTCTCCAGCGTGAGGCGGCCCACCTCCCGGCGTACCGGGTCGAAGCAGGAGAGCAGCACCGCTTCCGGGGTGTCGTCGATGATCAGGTTCACGCCGGTGGTCGACTCGAACGCCCGGATGTTGCGGCCCTCGCGGCCGATGATCCGGCCCTTCATCTCGTCGCTCGGCAGGTGCAGCACGCTGACCACGCTCTCCGCGGTCTGCTCGCTGGCGATCCGCTGGATCGCGTCGACCACGATGTGCCGGGCCCGGGTGTCGGCGGTGTTCTTCGCCTCGGTCTCGATGTCGCGGATCAGGATCGCGGCCTCGCGCTTCGCCTGCCCCTCGATCGACTCGATCAGCTCGGTCCGTGCCGTGTCCGCGGTCAGCGCGGCGATCCGCTCCAGCTCGCGGCGCTTGGTCTCCTCGACCTTGGCGATCTCCGCCTCGCGCTTGCCGAGCGCGGCCTCCCGTTTCGCCAGTTCCGACTCCACGCCGCCGAGCCGGCGCTCGCGCTCGACGAGCCGCTCCAGCTCCTCGGCGTGCAGCCGCTCCCGCTCGTCGATCCGGGCGGCCCGGCGCTCGACCTCGGCGGCATGTTCCTTCGCCGTGGCGTTGAGCAGCGCGATCTCCCGCTCCCCCGAGCGGCGTGCGGCCGTGCGGACCTGCTCGGCGTCGGACTCGGCCTGGCGGTGGGCGTGTTCCAGGATCGTGTCGGCCTCGCTGTGCGCGGCTTCCAGAACTCGGCGGGCCTCAGCCCGGGCGGCGCCGGCCTCCGCTTTCGCGGCGGCGGTCTCCGCGCGTACGGTCGCGGCCTTGGCGTTGGCGTCAGCGACCTTCGCCTGCGCCTCGCCGACCTCCAGTTCCTGACGCTCGTGGGCGTCGTGACGCTCGGTCTGCATCTGGCGCAGCGCGCGCGCCCCGAGGACCAGCCCGGCTATCACCGACACGGCGAGCACGATGACAGCAATCACGAGCACCCAGTCCAGGGGCTTCATCTCGCCGCGTCTCCCTTCGCCGCCGGCGCGGTGTGCACGCGCGCGGGCCATCCTGCGGATGCCCGACCAAGGCAGTGATCACGGACGGCACCGGGGTTCCGGGTCTCACCGGGTTCCGGGCTTCTTCACGCTTTGCCGCAGGCCGACCCTGGCCTTCCATCTCCGCATCCGCACCTGTCGCAGGTGCGTCACACACCCGTGCGGGCCATCAGGCCTTCACGGGTGCCGGACTCGCGGGTACTCGCGCCTTCTCAGGTGCGTGCGCCCCAGCGAGTGGCTCGGCGGGTGTGCTTCGGCGCCGGTGGGCCCTCGTCGGGTCTCCGGAGTTCACGTCTTGTGGGTGACGTCAGCGTTCCGAGGCGCTGGCGCTCCCCTCCGACCTGCTGCGATCGGCGATCGTTGCGACCTCTGCGATCGGCGGTGCGACAGTCGGCCCTGTCAGCCGCTGCCAGTCTTTCGCCGTCGTTGTCGGTCTCTCGCCGTCGTTGTCGGCCTGGAACCGCGAAGGCGTCACTCCCGGCTCGACGTCACCCCGAGTGATCGATTCACTCAGGCCGTCACCGCCGGTCGGATGCCTTCCCCGCTCCGAGCCGGCAGTCCGCCGTTCGGATCAGAGTGTGTGGAGTTGTGGGGTCGACTACCGATATGTCGCTTCGCCGGCCGCGTGGCTCGCGGCTGGCGATCGCATCGGTGAGTACGGGTAAAGCGCTCAAGTGATGCCGTAATGTAATGCGATCTATGTTGTGACTGTTGCTTGCGATGGTCGAACAAACCTTGTGTAACGCGAGGCTAGGTCGCGAGCACTGCTTCGGTCAAGGACTCATGATTCGGCAGCGGATAGGACGTACGGCACAGACGTGCTTACGCCCAGCTCACGATCACGCCAGGACATTTCCGACGTACTGTGTGATGACGGCAACGGTAGCGTTATCAACCCGCAACCAAGGCCTCGCCCATTATGGCCCTCATCGCCACCGAGAGTAGCTGTGACACCCAGCGTCGTCCCACCCTCACGCCAGACAGAGGGTCAGGAGCGGAGGTTGAGGGTGATCTAGGAGAGCGGGTCGGCGTCGCTCGCCATGGCGTCCGGGTCGATCGCGTCGGCGAACTCGGCGGCCTCCTCGTCGCGGGCGGCCAAGGCGTCCTTGACCGCGCGGATCGCCACGCCGGCCGGGTAACCCTTGCGAGCCAGCATCGACACGAGGCGGCGGAACACCGCGTCCGGAGCACCCGTGGCGGTCCGCAGCTTGCGGTCCACCAGCGCTCGCGCCGTCTCGGCCTCGGACTCGTCGTCGACGGCCTCGAGGGCCTCGCTCGCCTCCTCGGCGCCCACCCCGTGCTGGCGCAGCTCGTTGGCGAGCGCGCGGCGGGCCAGACCCCGGCCGTGATGCCGGCTGGCGACCCAGGCACGCGCGAAGGCGGCGTCGTCGATGATGCCGACCTCGTCGTAACGATCGAGGACCTCGGCGATCACCTCTTCGGAGATGCCCTTGCGGACCAGCACCTTCGACAGCTCGGCACGCGTCCGGGGACGGGTGGCGAGCTGCCGGAGGCAGATCTCACGGGCGATCTCCGACTCGCTCCGCGGATCAGCGGAGCGAGCCGGTTTCCGTGTTTCGGGTGTGTCGGTTTCGGGCGTGTCGGTCGCGGTCCGGGGCGGAATGGCATCCCACCCGCGCCCGGCCCGCGCACCACGTCGTCCTGGCATTACCGCTCACACGTCAGAAGTCGACCGGCGGCAGCTCCGGGCCACCGGCGGCGTCGGAAGCCGCGCCCTGGCCGACGCCGAGCTTCTCCAGGATCTTCTTCTCGATCTCGGCGGCGACGTCCGGGTTTTCCTTCAGGAACTCCCGCGCCTTCTCCTTGCCCTGGCCGAGCTGGTCGCCGTCGTACGTGTACCAAGCGCCGGACTTACGGATGATGCTCTGCTCGACGCCGACGTCGATGAGCGAGCCCTCCCGCGAGATGCCCTTGCCGTACATGATGTCGAACTCGGCCTGCTTGAACGGCGCGGCCACCTTGTTCTTCACGACCTTGACCCGGGTCCGGTTGCCGACGACGTCGGTGCCGTCTTTCAGGCTCTCGATGCGGCGCACGTCGAGGCGCACGGACGAGTAGAACTTCAGCGCGCGGCCACCGGTGGTGGTCTCGGGCGAGCCGAACATGACACCGATCTTCTCGCGGAGCTGGTTGATGAAGATCGCGGTGGTGCCCGTGTTGCTCAGGACACCGGTGATTTTCCGCAGCGCCTGGCTCATCAGCCGGGCCTGCAGACCGACGTGGCTGTCACCCATCTCACCCTCGATCTCGGCACGCGGCACGAGGGCGGCGACCGAGTCGATGACGATGACGTCGAGCGCGCCGGAGCGGATCAGCATGTCCACGATTTCCAGTGCCTGCTCACCGGTGTCGGGCTGGGAGATGAGCAGAGCGTCGGTGTCGACGCCGAGAGCCCGTGCGTAATCCGGGTCGAGGGCGTGCTCCGCGTCGATGAACGCCGCGACGCCGCCCGCCCTCTGCGCGTTCGCCACGGCGTGCAGGGCGACCGTGGTCTTACCGCTCGACTCCGGTCCGTAGACCTCGACGACCCGGCCACGCGGCAGGCCGCCGACGCCGAGCGCCACGTCGAGAGCGATGGAGCCCGTCGGGATGACAGCGGTCTGGACGACCGGCCGCTCCCCGAGCCGCATCACGGAGCCCTTGCCGAACTGCTTGTCGATCTGCGCCAGCGCGAGTTCGAGCGCCTTTTCCTTGTCCGGACCTGCCATTGCCGCCACCCCTGTAATCGACTTCGCGTTCGCGGTCTTCGCCGAAGAGCTTCTGTTCACCACGGCCGACACGGTATGCGGTGGGTATGACAAAAACATCCACCCCACCCCGGCCTGTGGATGGCCGAGCCGCTGTGGACAATAGCCGAACACTTGTACTACGAACGAGCGACACGCCAGAACAAGCGTACGAAAATCGCGTCATTGCAGGCGGGAAGGCACCCGATCGGGGTAGGCGCCGACAACAGCACGCCAGATAGTGGCGGTTTCGACACCCTGAGTAATAGCTTGGTCGATGGTCCGGTCGCCGAGCGCCGAAAAGGCTTGGTCCGCCGCGATGCTCTTGGCATATGTCGCTCCGAACGACTCCTCGAGCCGTCCCCAGAATTCTGTCAGCCGCACCGGACGAGCGTACTCAGACTGTTATCCGACAGCCTCGGCCGCCACTTTGAGATCCTCGACAAGACCTCGGTACGCCTCGTCGCGATCGTCGGCCCGCAGCACCGCCGACGGGTGGATCGTGGCGAGCGCCTGGATCTCGGCGGCCGGGAAGTCCGCCGGGTGCTGGGCCGAGGCCGGCCACGGCAGCAGCTGCCCGCGGGACCGGGTCACCCGGAACGACGGTCCGAGCAGCGCCTTGGCCGCGGTGGCGCCCAGCACCACCACCATCTCCGGCTTGAGCAGCGAGAACTCGGCCACCAGCCAGGGGCGGCAGGCGGTGATGTGCGCCGGGCCGGGCGTCTGATGGATCCGGCGGCGGCCGCGCAGCTCGAAGCGGAAGTGCTTCACCGCATTCGTGATGTAGAGCTCAGCGGGGTTGATGCCGGCGTCGTCGACGGCCTCGCGCAGCAGCCGGCCGGCCGGGCCGACGAAGGGCAGGCCGTGCTGGTCCTCGATGTCGCCTGGCTGCTCGCCGACGAAGACGATCCTCGCGTCCTCCGCGCCGCGGCCGAAGACCGTCTGGGTCGCGGGATCGTGCAGCTCACAGCCCTGGCAGCCGGCGGCGGCCGCTTTCAGATCGGCGATGCTCCCCGGGTGCTGCGGCACCCACTGCTGCGCGCCGGGTGGTACGTCGTTCGATGACATCGCTCCGTTTTACCCGCAGGGTCTGACAGGACGCTGCCCGCATCGACACTCCCGGTGGACACCGTCAGCGGATCGGGGGGCCGAAACCGGCGGCATGGACGGCTGTTGCCACCGCCCAGGCCAGGATCGGCACCTCCTCGTCGGTCAGGGTGCTGACGGTTATCCGGATTCCGGGCTCCGATCGGATGCGGAACAACGAGCCGGGCGCCACCGCGTACCCCAGGTCTCGTAAAGCGGCGACGGCCCGGGCCTCGTCGGGGACCGGGACCCAGACGTTGATCCCGGTCTCGCCGAAGGCGAGGACGCCCTGCGCCCGCAGGGCGTCTCGCAGGCCGTCACGGCGGCGTGCGTAAGCGCGCGCTGCCTCCGCCACCAGGTCGGTGACCTGCGGGTCCTGCCAGAGTCGCAGCAGCAGCCGCTGCGCTGTGGTGGAGACCCAGCCCATGCCGATCCGCATGCGGCCCACCACCCGGGACACTGTCGTCTCGTCGCCGGCCAGCACGGCGATCCGCAGGTCGGGGCCGAACGGTTTCGACGCGGAGCGGACGAACGCCCAGGAACGGGTGACCGGGCCGATGCAGTGCGGTGGACGGTCGGCCAGCTCGGCGGCGTGATCGTCCTCGATCACCAGCACGTCGGGATGCCCGCTGAGCAGCTCACGCAGCGCGGCGGCGCGGGACTCGGAGACGGCGGCGCCGGTCGGGTTCTGTGCGCGGACCGTGACGACCACGGCCCGCGCGCCCGATCGCAGCGCGTCGGCCAGCGCGCCGGGGTCCATGCCCTGCTCGTCGACGGCGACCGGGATCGGGCGCAGGTCGAGAGCGGCGAGCAGGTCGATCAGGTTGGCCCAGCCGGGATCCTCGACGGCGACCGCGTCACCGGGGCGCAGATGTGTGTTGAGCAGGCGCTCGATCGAGTCGAGCGCGCCGGCCGTCACCGTGATCGCGGCGTCGGCGACCGGGATGCCCTCGGCGAGCAGGCGGGGACGGGCAGCGTCGATCAACTCGGGCATGGTGACCGCTGTCGCGTACCCCATGGGGTTGCCTGTCTCGGCGGCGACGGCCGCGAGAGAGGGACCGAGCGCAGGGAGAAGGCGCACGTCAGGCTCTCCGGAGGAGAGATCGCGGACGCCGGGCGGGACCGGCGGCGCGAGGTCGGCGCGGAGGACGGCCACCGACGGGCGGGAGCGGACCCGGGTGCCCTTGCGGCCCTCGGTCTCGAGCACGCCGCGGTGGCGCAGCTCCTGATAAGCCTTTGCCACCGTGGCCGGGCTGACGTGCAGCGCACCCGCGAGGACACGCACCGAGGGCAGCGCCGCGCCGGTCACCCAGTCACCGCGCAGGACGCCGGCCTCGATGCTCGCCGAAATCTCAGCGGCGCTGTCCCCACTGACCTGATACTGTGCTGCCACAGATGTGATTGTGTACTAGCACAGGGATCCACGCAAGGAGGATCACCCATGACCGAGATTTATCCGCCGACCGAGCGCACCACTGCTACGCGTAATCGGAAGAAGATGGCCTACGACCGGGCGAAGGCCCACGCCATCCTCGACGAGGCCTTCGACTGCGCGGTCGGCTTCGTCGTCGACGGCGAGCCCCGGGTGCTTCCCAACCTGCACGTCCGGCTGGACGACACGCTTTACCTGCACGGGTCCAGCGGCGGGCGGATGGGTCTGTCCGCCCGCGGCGAGGGCATCCCGCTCTGCGTGTCCGTCACGCTGCTGGACGGTCTGGTCTACGCGCGGTCGCAGTTCAACCACAGCGCCAACTATCGCTCGGTCGTGGTGCACGGCGACGCCCGGCTGGTGACCGACGAGGCGGAGAAGGCGCGGGTGCTGACCGCCATCGCCGAGAAGATCGGCCCGGGGCGGGCCGCCGACAGCCGGCCCGGCGATCGGCGCGAGCTCGCCCAGACCAGCGTGCTGGCGCTCCCGCTCGTCGAGGTGTCGGTCCGGGAGCGGACCGGCGGCGTGATCGACGAGCCGGAGGACATGGACCTGCCCTATTGGGCGGGCGTGCTGCCACTGCGCACCGTGGCGGGCCCGCCGGTGGCCGAGCCCGGGGTCACCCAGGCACCGCCGGCTTATCTGCCGGGTTCACCGTCGGCCTGGCAGACGCCGGTCGTGCTGGAGGGCCGGCACGTGCGGCTGGAGCCGCTGACGCCGGGGCACGCGCCGGCTCTGTTCGAGGCGCTCGACGACGAAGAGGTCTGGAAGCACATCCCGTTCCCCCGTCCGAGCGGGCCGGACGGCCTCGCGGCGGACATCGCGGGCGTGCTGCGCGGTCAGTGGCTGGGCAGCCGGTCCGGCTGGGCGCAGGTCGACCCGGTCACCGGCGAGGTCATGGGCATGACGACATACCACGACATCGACACCGATCTGAAAGCCGTCGGCATCGGACACACCATGCTGGGCCGCCGCTGGTGGCGCACCGGGGTGAACACCGAGGCGAAACTGCTGCTGCTGGAGCGGGCGTTCGACGTGCTCGGCGCCGAGCGCGTCTTCTGGTACACGGACATTCGCAACGAGCGCTCCCAGCGGGCCATCGCCCGCCTCGGCGCCAGCCGGGACGGCGTCATCCGCCGGCAGCGCCTGCGGCCGGACGGCACGTGGCGCGACACCGTGCTGTTCGCGATGACGGCGGACGAGTGGCCGGCCGCGGCGCAGCGGCTGCGGGACCGCATGGAGGCCTGACCATGCTGGGTGTCACGGATTTCTGGACCTATGTGCTCGGCGTGGTGGCGATCATCCTGCTCCCGGGTCCCAACTCGATCTTCGTGCTGACGGTCGGCGCGCGACGTGGGGTGCGTGCCGGTTACCTCGCGGCCGGTGGGGTGTTCGTCGGCGACGCGGTTCTCATGGTGCTCTCCGCGACCGGAGTGGCGTCGCTGCTCAACACCTATCCGCCACTGTTCCTGGTGTTGAAGTACGCCGGCGCGGCCTACCTGTTCTACGTCGGCGTCACCATCATCCGCAGTGCCTGGAAACGGTGGCGCGACCGGGCGGAGTCCACTCCGGCCTCTGTCGAGGAGCCGCCCGGGATGCAGCGCCCGTTCCGGCGGGCCGCGGTGATCAGCCTGCTGAACCCCAAGGCGATCCTGTTCTTCATCTCGTTCTTCATCCAGTTCGTCGAGCCCGGTTACCCGTACCCGGCGCTGTCGTTCCTGGTGCTCGGCTCGGTGGTCCAGTTCTTCAGCATGCTGTACCTGACCGCGCTGATCTTCGGAGGACGGTTCCTGGCCGGTCAGTTCCGGGCACGGCGACGGCTGGCGGCCGGTGCGGCGACCGGGGTGGGCGCGCTCTTCGTCGGGTTCGGTATCAAACTCGTCGCCGGCTGACCGTCAGCCCTTGCGGGCCTGGGCGCCGGCGTTCGCCCTGGTGGCGTAAAAGGTGCTGCGGACCATCTGGAGGCGGCTGCTGGCGCCGGTCCAGGCGGAGTCCGGAGTGGCCCAGCCGAGGGCGTACGCCTTGCCGTCGATGGCGACCCACCGGGTGGTGGCGCGCCGGAGCTCACCGCCGGCGCCCTGGTAACGGACGTCCCAGTCGGCCGCCTTGTGCAGCAACGGGACGACGGCAACCGCGACCAGGGCGTAACCGGGGATCCTGCCCTCCTCCCGGAGGCGGCGGTCCTCGGCCTGGCAGGCCTTCACCGGGTCGTCGTCCGGATCACGGCCCAGGTCGAGGCTCATCACCGACGAGTTCTCCGGGTTACGGAAGCAGTACGTGGTGCCGATCCGCTGATAGGTCCATCCGTCCGGGACGGCCAGGTGGAAGCCCGAGCCGTCGGTGAAGTACGACCAGCCGGAGAGCAGGGTCCAGCCGTTGACGCCGCGGGCCGCGTCCTTCTTCGGGGTGACCGGCAGGCCTGGTGGCGGGGCCGCGTCGCAGGTGATCGGCGAGAAGCCACCGAGGCGGGCGGCGAGTTTCGACGGGGCAGGCGGGGGCGAGCTGGGTGGGTGACTTGAGGTCATCACCTCGGTGGTCACGGTGGTGGGCAGGGGTGTGGTCGGCGTAGTTGCCGGCTTTGCCGGCCCGGTCGCGTGGCTTTTCGCCGGCGTGGCGGGTGCCTGCTGGGGTCGTTCCGAGGGGGGCGCGGATTTGCCGGCGGGTAGCACCGTGCCGACCGGAGGGAGCACCACGCGCGGGCCGGGCCCGTTGTTCTGCGCCAGGTAACCGGCTAGGACACCGCTTCCCAGCAGGACGAACAGGACCGCGGCGATGGCGAGTCTCGCTCGGGTCCGGCCGGTTCTGGCCCTGGGTGGTTTCGGCGTGGCTTCGCCGTCCAGGACCTCGCCGGTGAAGACGGTTCGCGGGGCCGGGATCGCGCGGACGATCGCCCGGCCGGTGCTGCGCGGCGCGGCCGGGGTGTTTTCAGGGGCCGGAGGTGCGGCGGGCGCCGGAGGTGCGGCGGGCGCCGGAGGTGCGGCGGGCGCCGGAGGTGCGGCGGGCGCCGGAGGTTCGGCTTTGACTGTGCCTTCCTGGCCGACGTTGTCATACAGGGATATCACGCCCGTCAGATAGGGATCATTTCCGGTCTCGGGGATGTCTTTCCACTTCTTCTTGGCCGGACCGCTCGCCGCCGCCGCGGCCGGAGGCTCCGACCCCGATCCAGACTCCGATCCCGTCTCCGGCCGCAGCGGCTCGGACCAGCCCGCCGCCTCCCCCGGCGCGGCCGCTGCCTCGGCGTCCTCGTCCGGCGAACCCTCCGCCGGCGGTGGCACGGTCCCCTGCCGCAAAGAAGATCCGGACCACAGGGGCCCGGAGTCCTCGGAGTGCCAGTTCCCGACACTCAGCGGCCCGTCGTCCCACGGCGCTTCGGCCTCGGCCGCGTACCAGATATCCCCCGACGGATCGTCGAAAGACGATGCCGCCGGGGCGGTGTCCTCGGTCCGCCCGGCCATCCTGCGGACTCCCCTCTGGCCCGGGACCAGCGGCGCGTCCCGATGATCGGTCGCCACGATCGCGAGCAGCCGGCGCTCCACCTCGGCAGCCGTGAACCGGTCGCCGGGCTCGTACCGCAGCAACCCCTCCAGGACCGGCGCCAGCGGACCGGCCCGGACCGGCGGGTCGGGCGGCTGGGTGGCGAGCGCCGCGAGGGTGGCCATCGCGGTCTCCCGGGCATATGGCGACTGGCCCTCGACGGCAGCGAACAGCGTCGCGCCGAACGACCACAGGTCCGATTCCGGAGTGGAGGCGCCGTCGCGGGCGCGTTCCGGTGAGACGTACTGCGGGGAGCCGACGATCAGTCCGGGCATCGTGACGGAGCCGTCGTCCACGAAAGTGGCGAGACCAAAATCGGTCAGCACGACTCTGCCGTCGGCGGCGATCAGCACGTTGTGCGGCTTCACGTCGCGGTGCAGGACGCCGGCCTGGTGCGCCGCGTCGAGCGCGTCCAGCACGGCGAGGCCGATCCGGGCGGCGCCGGCCGGATCGTACGGGCCCTCGTCGCCGAGGACCTGGTGCAGCGAGCGCGACGGGATGTACTCCATGACGATCCAGGACTTATCGTCGGCGTGCACCACGTCATAGATCCGGACCACGTGCGGATGGTTGAGCCGAGCCGCGCTGCGCGCCTCGCGCAGGGTCCGCTCCCGAAGCCGGTCCTGCTCAGCACCGCTCATCCAGTCAGGGGGAACGATCTCCTTGATCGCGATGTCCCGGTGAAGCATCTCGTCGTGCGCCAGCCACACGCGTCCCATTCCACCGGCGCCGACCGGCTCCAGAAGACGGTACCGACCAGCGACGAGCATCTGCCTGACCGCCATCGGCACCCACCCATCGAGTCGGGTATCAGGATAATCAGCCACAGACCGCCCAAGGAATGACGATCACCCGGTCTCCGCGCGAAGCAGACATCCGGCCTGACACCATCACGGCAGCGAAGAGCAACAAACGGCAAAAGCGACACCCCTTCTTGGGTACGCCCGGAGCCAGGTTTTCTGTCGTACCCCCGGGGCAGGATGGTCCGCATGCGAGAGGTGCTCGAAACGTTCGGTCCGGCCACACGTGAGTGGTTCACGGCCGCTTTCGCCGCGCCCACCGCTGCCCAGGCGGGCGCGTGGCAGGCGATCGGCGCCGGGCGCAACGCGCTGGTGGTCGCGCCCACCGGTTCCGGCAAAACGCTCGCCGCCTTCCTCTGGTCGCTCGACAAGCTGGCCCACGAGCCGGTGCCGGAGGAGCCGCGCAAGCGGTGCCGGGTGCTTTACATCAGCCCCCTCAAGGCGCTCGCGGTCGACGTCGAGCGCAACCTGCGGGCGCCGCTGACCGGCATCCGCCAGGCGTCCGGCCGGCTCGGCCTGCCGCCACCGGAGATCACCGTCGGGATGCGTACCGGTGACACCCCGGCCGACGAGCGGCGGCTCTTCGCCCGCACCCCGCCGGACATCCTGATCACCACGCCGGAGTCGCTGTTCCTGCTGCTCACCTCGGCGGCGCGCGATTCGCTCCGCGGGGTCGAGACAGTGATCATCGACGAGGTGCACGCGGTCGCCGCGACCAAGCGGGGGGCACATCTGGCGCTCTCCCTGGAGCGGCTGGACGCGCTTCTGGAGCGCCCGGCGCAGCGGGTCGGGCTGTCCGCGACGGTCCGGCCGATCGACGAGACCGCCCGGTTCCTCGGCGGCGCCCACCACGTCGAGATCGTGCAGCCACCGAGCGCCAAGACCATCGAGGTGGTGGTCGAGGTCCCGGTGGAGGACATGACCCGCCTCGACGAGGTGCCCGATCGCGACGCCGACGACCCGGGCAGCGGGCGCAACACACCGTCGATCTGGCCCGCGGTGGAGGAGCGCGTGCTCGACCTGATCGAGGCGCACCGGTCGACGATCGTCTTCACGAACTCGCGACGCGGCGCCGAGCGCCTCTGCGCCCGCCTCAACGAGCTGGTCGCCGAGCGCGCCGATCCCGGCTCGATGCAACCGCAGCCCGGTGCCACGATGCCGGCCGCGGTGATGGCCCAGGCCGGCGCCACCCAGGGCGCGCCGCCTCTGGTCGCCCGCGCCCACCACGGCAGCGTCTCCCGCGAGGAGCGCAAACAGATCGAGGAAGCGCTGAAATCCGGCACCCTGCCGGCCGTGGTCGCCACCTCCAGCCTCGAGCTCGGCATCGACATGGGTGCGGTCGACCTGGTGGTGCAGATCGAGGCGCCGCCGTCGGTCGCGGCCGGTCTGCAGCGCATCGGCCGCGCCGGGCACCAGGTGGGCGCCGTCTCGCGCGGCGTGGTCTTCCCGAAACACCGGGGTGACCTGCTCTCCTGCGCGGTCGTCGCGGAGCGGATGAGCGCCGGCGCGATCGAGGAGCTGCGTTACCCGCGCAATCCGCTCGACGTGCTGGCCCAGCAGATCGTCGCCATGGTCGCGCTCGACACCTGGCAGGTCGACGAGCTGGCCGCGCTGGTCCGCCGGTGCGCGCCCTTCGCCGAGCTGCCCGACTCCGCGCTGCACGCGGTGCTCGACATGCTCTCCGGCCGATACCCGTCGACCGCCTTCGCCGAGCTGCGCCCCCGCCTCGTCTGGGACCGGAGCACCGACGAGCTCACCGGCCGGCCCGGCGCCCAGCGCCTCGCCGTGACCAGCGGCGGCACCATCCCCGACCGAGGGACCTTCGGGGTCTTTCTCGCCGGTTCGGAGAAAGCCTCCCGGGTGGGCGAGCTCGACGAGGAGATGGTGTACGAGTCCCGCGTGGGCGACGTCTTCCTCCTCGGGTCCACGTCCTGGCGCATCGAGGACATCACCCCCGACCGGGTGCTGGTCTCCCCCGCCCCCGGCGCACCGGCCCGCATGCCGTTCTGGAAAGGCGACTCACCCGGCCGCCCGATCGAGCTGGGCCGCGCCATCGGCGCCCGGCTGCGCGGCCTCACCCGGGCCGGCGACGACAAGGCCACCGCGACGCTGCGCGAGTCCGGTCTGGACGAGTGGGCCGCCGGCAACCTGGTGGCGTACCTGCGGGAGCAGCGCGAGGCCACCCGCCACCTGCCGGACGACCGGACCATCGTGGTGGAACGGTTCCGCGACGAGCTCGGCGACTGGCGGATGACCGTGCACTGTGTGCTCGGGGCGAAAGTCAACGCGCCCTGGGCCCTGGCGATCGGCCGCCGGCTCTCCGAGCGGTACGGGGTGGACGGCCAGGTCATGCCCTCCGACGACGGCATCGTGGTCCGCCTGCCGGACACCGCCGACGAGCCGCCCGGCGCCGAGCTGGTCGCGTTCGACCCCGAGGAGATCTCGCAGATCGTCGAGGAGGCGGTCGGCACGTCGGCGCTCTTCGCGTCCCGGTTCCGTGAGTGCGCCGCCCGGTCGCTGCTGCTGCCGCGGCGTGATCCGCGCCGCCGCCAGCCGCTCTGGCAGCAGCGCCAGCGGTCCGCGCAGCTGCTCGACGTGGCCCGCGAGTTCGCCGACTTCCCGGTCACCCTGGAGGCCGCCCGCGAGTGCCTGCGGGATGTCTTCGACGTCCCCGGCCTGGTCGGCCTGATGCGGGAGATCTCCGGCCGCAAGGTTCGCCTCGTCGAGTCCGAGACCAGCCGCCCGTCACCGTTCGCGCGGTCGCTGCTCTTCGGATACGTCGGCGCTTTTCTGTACGAGGGGGACGCCCCGCTGGCCGAGCGCCGCGCCGCCGCCCTCACTCTCGACTCGACCCTGCTCGGCGAGCTGCTCGGCCGGGTCGACCTGCGGGAACTGCTCGACCCGGGCGTGGTCACCGAGACCGAGGCCCAGCTGCAGTGGCGGACCGAGCAGCGCACACCCCGCGACGCCGAGGACACGGCCGAGCTGCTGCGCCTGCTCGGTGACCTCTCGGCGGCCGAGCTGGCTTCCCGGGGGGCGCCGGAGGAGTGGGCGCTCAGCCTCGAGAGCAGCCGCAGGGCGATTCGGATCCGGGTCGCCGGCGAGGAGCGGTGGATCGGCATCGACGACGCCGGGCGCTATCGGGACGCCCTCGGTGTCGCGCTGCCCGTCGGCATCCCTGAGGCCTATCTGGAACCCGTGGCGGATCCGCTCGGTGACCTGGTGGCGCGCTTTGCGCGTACCCATGGGCCTTTCTTGGCCGCGACTTGCGCGGCGAGATTCGGGCTCGGGGTTTTCGTCGTGGAGCAGGCGCTCAAGCGGCTGAGCGCGACCGGCCGGGTGGCGACCGGCGAGTTCTCCCCCGGCGGCGCCGGGACCGAGTGGTGCGACGCCGAGGTGCTGCGCATGCTGCGGCGGCGGTCTCTCGCCGCGCTGCGCCGCGAGATCGAGCCGGTGCCACCGCGGGTGCTGGCCGCGTTCCTGCCGCGCTGGCAGCAGGTGGGCGGCAACACGCGCGGGGTGGACGCGGTGGCCGCCGCGATCGAGCAGATCCAGGGCATCGCGGTGCCGGCGTCCGCGTGGGAGCGCCTGGTGCTGCCGGCCCGGGTGGCCGATTTCGCGCCGCCGATGCTCGACGAGCTGTGCGCCGGCGGCGAGGTGCTGTGGGCCGGTTCCGGGTCGATCAGCGGCGGGGACGGGTGGGTCACCCTGGCCTACGCGGACAGTGCTGCTCTGTTGCTGCCGCCGCCCGACGACGAGTTCGCGGCAACGCCACTGCACCAGAGTGTCCTGGAGGCGCTCGGTGACGGGCAGGCGCTGTTCTTCCGGTCGCTCGCTGATCGGGTCGGCGCCGGCGATGACACCGATCTGGCGGCCGCCGTGTGGGACCTGGTGTGGGCCGGCCACCTCACCAACGACACCCTCGCCCCGCTGCGGGCGCTGCTCGGCGGCAGCGGGGCCCATCGGGCGAAAGCCGCGCCGGCCCGGTCACGATACCGGCGTCCCGGCAGGCCGAACATGCCGTCGCGTACCGGTCCGCTCAACATGGTCGGCCGCTGGTCCCGGCTGCCGGAGCGAGATCTCGACCCGACCCGCCGTGCGGCCGCGCTCGCCGACCTCCTGCTGGAACGCCACGGCGTCGTGACCCGCGGCGCGGTGATGTCCGAGGGGGTGACCGGCGGTTTCTCGGCCGTCTACCCGGTGCTGGCCGCACTGGAGGAGCGCGGAGCGGCCCGCCGGGGCTATTTCGTCGAAGGGCTCGGGGCGGCGCAGTTCGCCGTGCCGGGAGCCGTCGACCGTCTGCGGGCACTCGCCGAGCCGGCCGAGCTGGCGAAACGGACGGGTGCCACGGCGGTGGTGCTGGCCTCCACCGACCCGGCGAACCCCTATGGCGCGGCACTGCCCTGGCCGGACCGGGTGGTCGACAGCGGCGACGGCGAGCCCACCGCGAAAGCCGGGCACCGGGCCGGCCGCAAGGCAGGCGCTCTGGTCGTGCTGGTCGGCGGCGACCTGGTGATCTACGTCGAGCGGGGCGGGCGGACCCTGCTGTCCTTCAGCAACGACGGCGACGCCCTGACCGCGGCCGGGCAGGCCCTCGCCGCGGCGGTGCGGTCCGGCGCACTGGGGACGATGTCCGTCGAACGGGCCGACGGCGAGTCGGTGAACGCGTCACCGCTGAGCGACGCCTTGACGGCGGCCGGCTTCCGAGCAACCCCGAGAGGCCTGCGCCTGCGAGCCTGACCCGCGCCGCCTTGTTCACGGCGATAACCCTCACGCGTGAGCGTGGCACTCGTTCACTGCGATGGCCTGCACGTCTGATGGGGTGACCGCTCACAGCGGTAGTTCGGTTTGGCGGCGAGGTCTTGGCGGGTTCTGGCTGTTCGACTTTTGTGGGGCGTTTGGGTCGTGCGCTTTCTGGCGCTGGCGGTGGCGCTGGCGCTGGCGCTGGCGGTGATCTTGGTCCTGATCGGGCGGCGGTTCCAAGCCTCGAAATGTTGTGCTTCTTCGCCGAGGTAGGTCCACACGCGAGATTCACGTCGGGAGCCGGCTTGATCCGCAGGGCCGTGACGCTCAGCGGCCGTTGGGCGGTCGAGAGCTTGCCTTGATCACGATGGAGCGGGGCCTCGCATGGCGTCCACGACAACAGGTAGGCCAGCCCAGCGTCGCCTATCGCCCGTCGCCCGTCGCCCGTCGCCCTTCGCCCGTCGCCCTTCGCCCGTGGCGGCCGGCCGGCCGCTGATGGCCCACGGTGGTCTCCGGGTCGACGTCGACGAAGTATGAGCGCACGTCATCGAGGCTCCAGCGCACGGAAAGCCGCCTACGGGTCGACGTCGCCGGAGAGTGACCGCGCGCAACCGAGACTCCGGCACGCGGAAGAGCCGCCCAGCGGTGATGAGCGCTCACCTAACCGGTGTGTGTGCTCGAATCTCGGCTATGGCGTAGATGAACCCGCACCGAGCGGTTAGGTGCGACTTCATCTACGCCGCGCGATGCCAGACCTCGCAGTGCCCGGACCTCCGCAGCATCCGGGGT
Organism: Actinoplanes lutulentus; assembly: GCF_003259845.1. Taxonomy (GTDB): domain Bacteria; phylum Actinomycetota; class Actinomycetes; order Mycobacteriales; family Micromonosporaceae; genus Actinoplanes; species Actinoplanes lutulentus. Next base: position 111,618 of record NZ_QLMJ01000012.1, on the reverse strand, counting down.
TCCGCAGCGATCGAGGTTCCGCAGGACCCGGCTCTGATCAGCCAGCCACGAACAACCTCGCCCGGCGGCGGTGAGCGCACACGAAACACCTCACGTAGCGGCGGTGAGCGCACGCAAAACCTGTCCGCGTGCGCTCACCGCCCCAAAGCCCCGTCAAACGCCTACCCCGCCCCCCACCAACAACCGAGCCGAGCAACCGCCATTGGCAGGCCTCAGAGGATGCCGGTCACCCCTTGTGACCGATGGTGATGAACCAGCTGAGTGACCGGCGAATCTTGGAGACCCACTGGTGCTCTAACCCCCACAGGTCTCCATACATAAGGCCCGCCCCGCCAACACCCATCACCCATCACCCTCCGCAACGAGAGCCGCGGCAAAACACCCGCCCGGCGAAACAGCGAAACTCGACCACCCGAACCACAGACGCAACCCGCCAAGATCACGACGGACACGCGGCCACCCCCACCACACCCCACCCCGCTACAACTGCGGAGCCACCTCGGACGCGACCAGCTCGATGTGATCAATGTCGGACAGGTCAAGGGCCTGCAGGAACAAACGCGAGGCCCCGGCCTCCCCGTACCTCTTGATGATCTCGACCGCCTCGGCGGGCGTACCCACGATCCCGCCGTTCTCGCGCATCTCCTCGACCTCGCGGCCGATCGCCGCGGCCCGGCGGCGCACCTCGGCGTCATCGCGGCCCACGCACAGCACCGACGCGGCCGAGAACGCCGGCGGCTCGGCGCGGCCGATAGCGGCACTCGCCGCACGGACACGCTCGTACTGCGCCGGCAGGTCCGAGATCTTGGAGAACGGGACGTTGAACTCGGCGGCGTACTTCGCCGCGAGCGCCGGGGTGCGCTTCTTGCCGTGGCCGCCGACGACGACCGGCAGCGGGGACTGGACCGGCTTCGGCAGCGCCGGGGAGTCGACCAGCTGGTAGTGCTTGCCGTCGAAGGAGAACGGCGAACCGGCCGGCGTCTTCCACAGGCCGGTGATGATCTCAAGCTGCTCTTCGAGGCGGTCGAAGCGTTCGCCGAGCGCCGGGAACGGGATGCCGTACGCCTGGTGCTCGGCCTCGAACCAGCCGCCACCCAGGCCGAACTCGATCCGGCCGCCGCTCATCGCGTCCACCTGGGCCACGGCGATCGCCAGCGGGCCGGGCAGCCGGAACGTGGCCGAGCTGACCAGCGTGCCGAGCCGGATCCGGGACGTCTGCACGGCTAGCGCGGCCAGGGTGATCCAGGCGTCGGTCGGGCCGGGCAGACCGGACCCGTCACCCATCTTCAGGTAGTGGTCGGAGCGGAAGAATCCGTCGAAGCCGCCATCCTCCGCGGCCTTGGCCACCCGCAGGAGATCGTCATGGCTGGCGCCCTGCTGGGGTTCGGTGAAGATCACGAGACGCATGGATCCACACTGCCACGGAGGCGCGGCGCGCCTGTCCCGCACCCCGAAACAACAGGCAGTAACGTCAGTCACCATGGCCGGTTATGAATGGATCAGTTTTACGACCGATTACGGCACATTCGACGGTTTCGTCGCCGCGTGCCACGGATCGATCGCCCGAGTCGCGCCGCAGGCCAGAGTGATCGACGTCACTCATCATGTTCCGCCGGCCGACGTGATCCGCGGCGCCGCCGTCCTGGCGCAGACCGCGCCCTACCTACCGCCCTCGGTGCACCTCGCGGTTGTCGACCCGGGCGTCGGCACGGCCCGCCGCGGCGTGGTGCTGACCACCCCGAACGGCGTGCTCGTCGGCCCGGACAACGGCCTGCTGATCTGGGCGGCCGAGGCACTCGGCGGCGTCACGACCGCCCACGAGCTCAGCAACAAGGACTGGACGCTCGGCGACGTCTCCCGCACGTTCCACGGACGCGACGTCTTCGCACCGGCCGCGGCCCGGCTCGCCGCCGGCTCTGCCGCCGCCGACGCCGGGCCGCCGGTCGATCCCACCACTTTGGTACGCCTACCCGACCCCCTCGTGACAGTCGGCGACGGCTGGATCGAGGCCGAGGTGCTGACCGTCGACCGGTTCGGCAACGTGCAGCTGGCAGCCGGTGGCTCGGTGCTGACCGGCCTCGGCCCGGAGCTGACCGTGAACGGCAACGTCCGGGCCCGGCGCGGCGCGACCTTCGCCGACGTGGGCGCAGGCGAGCTGCTGGTCTTCACCGACTCGGCCGACCGGGCGTCCATCGCCGTCAACAACGGCCGAGCTGTGGTGGTCCTGTCGGTCCGCCCCGGCGACATCATCCGCATCACCGAACGCTGATACCCCATGCCAGAAGGCGACACCGTGTGGAACACGGCACGCGTGGTGGAGAAGGCGCTCACCGGAGAGGTGCTGACCGGATCGGACTTCCGGGTGCCGCAGCTGGCCACCACCGACCTGACCGGCTGGACCGTGGCCGAGTCGGCGAGCCGCGGCAAACACCTGCTGCTGCGCCTGACCCGCGAGGGTCGTGAACCGCACACCCTCCATTCGCATCTGCGGATGGAGGGCGCCTGGCGGGCCTACGCACCCGGCGAACGCTGGACCGGACGCCCGGCGCACCTGATCCGCGTGGCGCTGAAGACCGCGCGGTCGGTGGCGGTCGGGTACCACCTGCACGAGCTGGCGCTGATCCCGACCGCCGACGAGGAGAAGCTCGTCGGCCATCTCGGGCCGGACCTGCTCGGCGCCGACTGGGACCCGGCCGAGGCGGTACGCCGGATCAGCGCGAAACCGTCCGCATCGATCGCGGAGGCCCTGCTGGACCAGCGGAACCTGGCCGGCGTGGGCAACCTGTACAAGGCGGAGACGCTGTTCCTGCGCGGCCTGTGGCCGTGGACGCCGGTCGAGAAGATCAAGGACCTGATGGGTACGGTCGTGCTCGCCCAGAAACTCGTCGCGTCCAACAAGGGCCGGTGGACACAGACCACCACCGGATCGCTGCGTCGTGGACAGACGAGCTATGTCTACGGCAGACGGGCCCAGCCGTGCCGCCGCTGTGCCGGCCCGATCCAGAAGGCCGAACAGGACGAGCGGGTCACCTACTGGTGTCCGCGCTGCCAGCCCGATCGGACGGGATCCTGATCTCGGTGGTCCGCAGCTCGGCGAGACCCTCGGCGAAGCCCCGCAACCGGTCGGTCGCCTCGATCAGGCCGAAGTACGCCGGGTGGCGGGTGTCCGCGACCGGATGCCCGTCCTCAGCGACATAACTCGCTGCCGCCGCCACGAGTTTCTCGTACTCCGTGACGCCCTCGGTGAACTGGACGGTCAGCCCGGCGTGTGCCTGCTCCAGCCCGTCACGCTGGCCGGACTGGGTCAGCGGGATGGCCCGCTCCACACTGGCCACCCGCTGGCCCAGATCGCGCAGCCACTCCTCGGCGGTCGCCGCTTCCAGCAGCGCCGCCTCGCCGGGCCCGGTCAACCGGCCGGCGAGACCCACCATGGTCTGCGAGGCCCGGTCGAGCCGGTCCCACGCGTCGACGATCCCGGAGCCACGCAACGCGTAACGGCTGCGCTGCCGGCGAACCTCCTGCATGACCGTGCGGCCGGCCGGGAAGCTCTCCAGGGCCGCGGTGAGTTTCGGAGAGCCCAGGGATGGCGGCGGCGCCGGCGTCGCGGCGAGCACCCGGTGGTCGCTCCAGCGGAACCAGGCGAGCACGACCGAGCCACCGGCGGCGGCCGCCCACGCGGCGTCGGCGATGCCGATCCCCGCGTACGGCGTCAGCACCACCGCGGCGCCGGTGAGGCCGCCGCCCAGGACACTCCATCGGCGGGCAGCGCCACGCAGTCGTTTGAGCCGCCGGAAGTATCTGGTCCGCTCGTCCATCGCGCTGCCCTCCTCAAGGAAAAACTCAGCCGGCAGCGGAGGTGTCGCCCCGCTTCTGGTTCATGCTGGCCCTGATCTCGTCGAGCCGTGCCACGCTGGCCGGGTCGGCGGCCGGAGCGTTCTGCTCCACGGCCGGCTGCGCCGCGGCGCCACCCAGTTTCTCGCCGGCCATGCTCGACCGGATCTGCTCCAGCCGCGACGAACCGGCCAGGTCCAGACTGGATTTCTGCACCTCCAGCATCCGCCCCTCGACGGAGTTGGAGGCCAGCTCGGCCCGGCCCATGGCGTTCGCGTACCGCTCCTCGATCTTGTCGCGCACCTGGTCCAGCGACGGGGTGTTACCCGGCGCGGCGAGCTGCGACATCGACTCGAGCGATTTCGCCACGGTCTCCTGCATCTTGGCCTGCTCCAGCTGGCTGAGCAGGCGGGAGCGCTCGGCGATGCGCTGCTGGAGCACCATCGCGTTGTTCTCCACGGCCTTGCGTGCCTGGCCGGCCGCGCCGAGAGCCTGGTCGTGCAGCGTCTTCAGGTCTTCCATCGACTGCTCGCCGGAGACCAGCTGGGTCGCCAGTGTCTGGGCGGTCGCCTCGTATTTCTGGGCCTCGGCCTCGTCGCCCGAAGCACGGGCCCGATCGGCCAGGACCAGCGCCTGACGCGCCATCCCCTGCAGTTTCTCGACCTCGGTCATCTGCCGGGACAGCTTCATCTCGAGCTGCCGCTGGTTGCCGATGACGGCCGCGGCCTGCTGAACGAGCGCCTGGTGCTGTCGCTGCGCGTCCTCGATGGCCTGCTGGATCTGGACCTTCGGGTCGGCGTATTCGTCGATTTTCGCGCCGAAGAGCGCCATCACGTAATGCCAGCCCTTGACGAACGGATTCGCCATCTCGTGGTGTCCCCTCAAATGTCGCTCCGCCGGACGCGCCCCCGGAATCGTCGTGAAACTCCAGTGGCGCGAAACCCATCGTGTCAGCTCGACGCCAGTGACGTCACGTGACCTCGGGGGGATCTCAGGGTTCTCCCCCGGCTTCGAGGCTACGCTCCCCTGAGCGGAGACGACACGGACCAGAAGACACAGATGCGCGCCGGGCCGTCCCATGCGGGAGCCCGGAGCGCATCGACCTGATCATGCTGCGTAAACGACGTCCCGCTTCTTACGGGTCGCGTGCAGCGTCGCTTTCAGCGGTGAATCCTGGCGCACGGAGACGGAGACGTCACCGGACATCGTCTGGTCCTCGACCGGGACGAGCACGCCTTCCATGTTCTCCGCGAGAGACAAAGTGTTGCTGACCTCACTGAGCAACTCGGAGAGCCGGGCGCCGAGGGCATCGCAGATGGCCGCGAGCAGCTCGCTGGACGCCTCTTTCTGGCCACGCTCGATCTCGGACAGGTAACCCAGGCTCACGTTCGCGGCGGTCGACACCTCGCGCAGCGTGCGGTGCTGCCCCTGCCGGCGCGCCCGAAGTGCGTCGCCTATAACGCGGCGTAGCAGGACCATGGCACCTCCTCCTGCGGGCGGGGCCGCCGGCATACGCCGGAGGCTTCCCGCAACCGTACCTGGCGTGAGCCATGCCGACATCCCGCCCCGCCGAATTCCCGATCCCTCGGGCGGCGGCCATTGGGGACAACGATCACTGCGACAGCCGAATTCCCAGTTCAGGCCGGGGCCGGCGCGGCATGGATCATGTCGGTGAGCAATTGCAGGACGGCCGTCACACTTTCGGTGCGGATGGCCGCCCGATTTCCGGCGAGTTGCAGCTCGCGCACCCGGGTGCCACCAGGGCCCGCGACCGCCACGTAGACCAGTCCCACCGGCTTGCCGTCCTGCGGTTCCGGCCCCGCGACGCCGGTGGTCGCCAGGCCCCAATCCGCGCCGCAGCGCTCCCGCGCTCCGGACGCCAGCGCCGCGGCCACGTCACCGTCCACCGGGCCTCGCTCTTCGAGCAACTGCTGGGGTACGCCCGCCAAGCGCGCCTTGAGCTCGGTGGCGTAAACGATCAACCCGCCACGGAACACCGCACTGACACCGGGAATCTCCACGATCGTCGCGGCGACCAGGCCACCCGTGAGGGACTCGGCGGTCGCGAGCGTCTCGGTTCGTTCGACGAGCGCGTGCACCGCCGCGGCGGCGGCCACCGGCATCTCCACGGGGTGTCTCCTACCTCTGGGCGGCGGCGCGCATCCGCAACGCCTCCACCAGGTACGCCACACCGGTGACCACGGTGACCACCAGAGCGGCGCCCATCAAGACGACGCCGATCCACTGGAACGGCTCCGGGACCGGCCACAGGTACCAGGCGATCGCCACGATCTGCAGGCCGGTCTTGAGCTTGCCACCACGGGAGGCCGGAATGATGCCGTATCGGATCACCCAGAACCGCAGGGCGGTAACACCCCACTCACGAACGAGGATCGCGATCGTCACCCACCAGGGCAAATGATCGTACGCGGACAGAAGCACCAGCGCCGTGCCGGTCAGAGCCTTGTCCGCGATCGGGTCGGCGACCTTGCCGAACGAGGTGACCAGGGACCACCGGCGGGCGATCCAGCCGTCCACGAAGTCGGTCGCCGAGGCCACGCAGAACGCGAGGCAGGCCGCGATCCGCCAGTCCGTGTCGGTCATCTCGGAGGCGACCACGAAGGCCAGGAAAACGGGGACGAGCACGATCCGGATCACGGTCAACGCATTGGCAGCGTTGTAGAGCGACACCACGCGCGGGGCGGGCACCGGAGCGGGCTCGTTGGTCACCGCGGCACCGGAGCAGCCGAGATCATCTCCACCGGCACCGCGATCAGGTCGACGCCCTCGGTGCCGGTCACCCGCGCCCGGACCAGGTCGCCGGGGCGCAGCGCGCTGACGTCGACACCCTGGTCACCGGCCACCAGCGTGGTGGAGCCGTCGACCTCGGGAGCCTGGTGCTCGGCACGGCCCTCGATCTCGTCGTCGGAGATCGAGTCGACGAGCACCTCGACGGTGCTGCCGATCCGCTCCTCGGCGCGCTGGCCGCAGATCTCCTCGACCAGCGAGGTGATCCGGTCGTACCGCTTCTGGACGGTGGCCTCGCTGACCTTGCCGGTCATCCCGGCGGCCTCGGTGCCGTCCTCGTCGCTGTAGTCGAAGATGCCGATCGCGTCGAGCCGGGCCTCGTTGAGGAACCGGACCAGCTCCTCGTATTCCTGCTTGGTCTCGCCGGGGAAGCCGACGATGAAGTTGCTCCGGGCGCCGGCCGCCGGCGCCAGCTTGCGGGCCGACTCGAGTAGTTCGAGGAAGCGCTCGGTGGAGCCGAAACGCCGCATCCGGCGCAGCACCGTCTCGCTGGAGTGCTGGAAGGAGAGGTCGAAGTACGCCGCGACGCCGGGCGTCGTCGCGATCGCCTCGACCAGGCCGGGCCGGGTCTCGGCCGGCTGGAGGTAACTGGCACGCACCCGCACGATGCCGTCGACCGCGGCCAGCTGCGGCAACAGTTTCTCCAGCAGGCGGGGGTCGCCCAGGTCCTTGCCGTACGACGTGCTGTTCTCACTGACCAGGACCAGCTCGCGGACGCCGGTCTTGGCCAGCCACTCCGCCTCGGCGAGCAGCTCCTGCGGGTCGCGGGAGACGAACGCGCCGCGGAACGCCGGGATCGCGCAGAACGCGCAGCGCCGGTCGCAGCCGCTGGCCAGCTTGAGCGAGGCCACCGGGCCGCTGTCCAGCCGGCGGCGCAGGATCTTGCGCAGGTGGGCCGGGGTGTGCTCGTCGACGGTCGCGTGACCGGGCACGACCACCTTGGCGGTGTGCCGCTGCACCGGGGTGATCGGGAGCAGCTCGCGACGGTCCCGCGGGGTGTGCGCGTCGTGGCTCTCGCCGCGCAGCACGCTGTCGAGGCGGGCCCCGATGTCGGTGTAGTCGTCGAAGCCGAGCACCGCGTTGGCCTCGGGGAGGCTCTCGGCGAGCTCCTTGCCGTACCGCTCGGCCATGCAGCCGGCGGCCACCACCTTGGCGCCGGTGTCGGCGGCCGCGAGCAGCGTGTCGATGGAGTCCTGTTTCGCCTTCTCGACGAAGCCGCAGGTGTTCACGACGACGACGTCAGCGCCCTCGGCATCGGTACCCACTTCCCAGCCGTCGGCGTCGAGACGGGCGGCGAGCTCTTCCGAGTCGACCTCGTTGCGGGCACAGCCCAGGGTCAGGAGGGCGACGCGGCGATGAGGAGAAGGGGTTACAGACACTCAGCTAGGTTACCGGGCGCGGGCGGCGCCAACTTCGTCCGCTCGGCCGGTAACCCGTGGAGTACGCACTGTTCACCGAGATCGCGGATTCTGGACAGATTAAACTTGTAGATTCTTGAATCCGTGCAGACAATCCGGATTCGGGGGATCATCCCGGAGATAGTGCTCTTCATTACCCTGATCGGCGTTGCTGGCGCCGTCCGCTACCTGGGCTTCGGCATGATCTCCGGAGACTATCTGGCCTTCTTGCGGCCATGGAGTGAGTTCATTTCCGCGAAGGGTGGCATTCCCGCCCTCGCGTACGATTTCGCCGATTACAACATGCCCTACCTGTATTTGCTGACCGCCCTGACCTGGATCTCGACGAACACCTCGCTCGGCCTGATGTTCCTCATCAAGGTGGTCACTGTCGTCTTCGACGCGGTGCTGGCGTACTACGCGGGCCGGATCGTCGGGCTGCGCTGGAGCGACTGGCGTATCCGGGCGCTGGCCACGGCCGGCGTGCTCCTGCTGCCGACCGTCGTGATGAATGGTTCCTACTGGGCACAGTGCGACTCGATCTACACGTCCTTCACCCTGGCCGGGATCTACTACCTGCTCCGCAACAAGCCGTGGTGGGGTGTCGCGCTGCTCGCCGTCAGCCTCACCATCAAGCTGCAGGCGATCTTCGTCTTCCCCGCCCTGCTGACGCTGTTGCTGGCCGGCCTGGTTCGCTGGCGGCATCTCACGGTGATCCCGGCGATCTACGTCCTGGCCGCGGTGCCGGCCTGGCTGGTGGGCCGGCCGTTCGGCGACCTCATGTTCATCTACGCCGGTCAGACCGGCACCTGGAAGAGCATGACCATGGGCGCGCCGTCGATCTACGCGTTCGTCCGCCCGGGCGCCGAGGTGGACATGATGCGGGCCGTCGGGTCGCTGCTCGCGGTGGCCGCGGTGCTGGCGTTCGTCAGCGTGCTGCTGATCCGCCGGGTCAGGCTCGACCAGACCGGCATCGTCCTGCTCTTCACCACGTTCAGCATCATGGTGCCGTTCCTGCTGCCGAGCATGCACGAGCGGTACTTCATGCAGGCCGAGGTGCTCGCGGTCGTCGCGGCGTTCTGGCTCCCGCGGCGGCTCTGGTTCCTGCCGGTGCTGACCCAGGTCGCGGTCTTCATCGGGTACCAGTCCTATCTCTTCCGGTCGCCGTCGGCGGTGGACCTGCGGATCCTGACCCTGCTGGCCGGTGCGGCCCTGGTGGCCACCGCCGCCCAGCTGCTGCGGCACACCGAGCTGCCCGATGAGCCCGAACTGCCGGAAGTGGCGCGGACACCGGCGAGGGACCCCGAACGGGTGCCCGCGCTCGTCTAGACGCGGCGCGGTACCGGTATCTTTCCGTCCATCTGTGTCGATCGCGCTGACGGGGAGCGACGTTGGACGGAGACCGTGCGCCCACCGGGTCACGCGTCGCACCGGAGGTGCTGCTGACCGCCGCTCTCATCGCGGTGGCCATCGCCGTACGCTCTCTCGGTTTCGGACTCGAGACCGTCGATTACGACTGGTACCTGGGGCCGTGGAGCCGCTTCATCGCGGCACACGGTGGCTTCGCGGCCCTGGCGCATCCGTTCTCCGACTACAACGTCGCGTACCTCTACCTGCTCACCGGCTTCACCTGGCTGTCCCAGCACACCCCGCTGCCGGTGCTCTTCTGGATCAAGCTGGGTTCGGCGCTCTTCGACGGCGTGCTCGCGGTCTACGCCGCCCGGATCGTGGCGCTGCGCGGCCCGGGCTGGCGGATGCCGCTGCTCGCCGGCCTCAGCGTGCTGCTGCTGCCGACCGTGGTGCTGAACGGCTCGTACTGGGGGCAGTGCGACACGATCTACAGCGCCTTCGCCGTAGCCGGGCTCTACCACCTGCTCCGCGGCCGGCAGTGGGCCGGCACCGCGCTGATCGCTGTGGCGTTCGCGTTCAAGGTCCAGGCGATCTTCCTCTTCCCGGCGCTCGCCGCGCTGCTGCTGACCCGGCGCCTGCGGTGGCGCTGCATGATCACGATTCCGGTGATCTACGTGCTGTTCGCGGTGCCGGCCTGGCTCGCCGGGCGGCCGTTCGGCGATCTCATGCTGATCTACGTGGGCCAGACCGACCGGTTCCCGGAGCTCACCCTCAACGCGCCGAACATCTACGCCTTCATCCGGCCGGCCGAGGATCACCTGGACATGGTCCGCACCGCCGGCATCCTCTTCGCGATCGCCGCGATCCTCGGGCTGATCTTCCTGATCGTCGCCCGCGAGGTCGTTCTCGACACCGAGCACGTCGTGGTCCTGGCCGCCGCCTCCTCGCTGCTCGCGCCGTTCCTGCTGCCCGGCATGCACGAGCGGTACTTCATGCTCGCCGAGGTGCTGACCGTGGTCGCCGCGTTCTGGGTGCCGCGCCGGCTCTGGTTCGTGCCGGTGCTGGTCCAGGCCGCGTCGATCATCACCTACGAGACGTACCTGGTTCAGGCCAAGCCGGCGCCGGTGGACCTGCGAATCCTGACGCTGCTGGTCTTCACCGCGCTCGCCACCACGATCGGATACCTGTTCCGAGTCCGGAAACCGGCCCCTCTAGCACCAACTCCGGTTGGCAATACGATTGCCGGGTGACAACCCCGGAAGACCTCACCCACCTCGCGGCCGTCGCCGCTCTTTCCGATTCGGTACGCCGGAACGCGTACCGAATCGTGTCGGAAGCGAAGCCGGACCCGGTCGGCCGGGACGAGGTGGCAGAGGCCCTCGGTGTGGGCCGCACCCTGGCGGCGTTCCATCTCGACAAGCTGGTGGCGGCGGGGCTGCTCGACGCCTCGTACGCTCGCTTGTCGGGAAGGACCGGCCCGGGGGCCGGGCGTCCCGCGAAGCTGTACCACCTCGCCGCGGCGGAGCACGCGGTAAGCGTGCCGCCGCGCGCCTATCGCGGCGCCGCCGAGTTGCTGGCCGAGGCGCTGGAGCGGGTCGGCGCCGAGGAGACGCTCAACGAGGTGGCACGGGCGCACGGGCGCGGCCTGCGGAGCGCGGACGTGGTCACCCGGCTGACCGAGCAGGGTTACGAGCCCGATTTTTCCGGCGAAACCGCGATTTTTCGGAACTGTCCTTTCCATCGGCTCGCGGAGCACTTCCCGCCGCTGGTCTGCGGGATGAACCTCGCCCTGATCAACGGCCTCCTGGAGGGCAGCGAGTGGTCGGCGCGGATGGACGCCGCCCCGGGCAGATGCTGTGTGACTCTGTCTAAATCCAAATCTGATTGACAATAGAAAGCCGGGCTGATGAGCTGGACGACATGACCGGCTTCCACCTGGCCCAGATGAACACCGCCCGCCTCCGAGCCCCGCTGGACGACCCGTCGATGTCCGAGTTCGTCACCGGCCTGACCGTGATGAACGCGCTGGCCGACCGCTCGCCCGGCTTCGTCTGGCGGCTGATCGGCGAGGCCGGCGACGGCACCATCGCCGCGCCCGCCGACCCGCTGCGCATCTACACACTCTCGGTCTGGGAGTCGGTCGAGCATCTGAGGGCGTTCGCGTACCAGAGCGAGCATCTCGACTACCTGCGCCGCCGCCGGGAGTGGTTCCTCCCGCACGGCTCGGAGTCCGCGCTGGTGCTCTGGTGGGTCCCGGCGGGCCACACGCCGACGATGCGGGAGTCGCTCGACCTGCTCGACCGGCTGGCCGCCGACGGGCCGGGCCAGGAGGCGTTCACGTTCCGGCAGCCGTTTCCGGCGCCCGCTCTTCAGCAAAGTCATAACTGACTCACAGCGAGCCACACCTTACCGAAAGCTCACATCAGTACTGTCGCAAGATGTGCCGTTGACCCGCCTCCGCGCCAATCTGCCCGCCACGCTCCTGGTCGGCGCCCTGCTCGTGATCGCCGCCGGCGTGCGCTGGGCCGGCCGCGACCAGCTGACCTACGACATGCTGGTGTTCATCCGCTGGTACCACCAGCTGGAGGCGGCCGGCGGCATCCACGGCATGGACCGGCAGATCGGCAACTACAACGCGCCGTACCTCTACCTGCTGCTGCTGACCACGTACCTTCCCGGGTCTTTGATCTTGAAGATCAAGGCCGTGTACGTGGTGTTCGATCTGCTGCTCGCCTGGTTCGCCTATCGGACGGTCGCGCTGCGCCGCCCGGGTCACCCCGCGGTGGCCGCCGGACTGATCGTCCTGATGCTGCCGACCGTCACGATCAACGCGGCCTTCTGGGGCCAGATCGACTCGATGTGGGCGTCGTTCGCGGTCGGCGGCCTCTATTTCCTGCTGCGCGGCAAGCCGGTCTGGGCCGTCTCGTTCTGCGCCATCGCGTTCGCCTTCAAGCCGCAGGGCGTCTTCATCTTCCCGCTGCTGCTGGTCTGCGTGCTGGCCGGGCGCATCAGATGGCGTGCGCTGCTCGCCGGGCCGATCGTGTTCGTGCTGCTGGACGTCCCGGCGATGCTGCTCGGGCGCGATCCGTTCGAGTTGCTGACCATGTACGAACCCAGCCGGCAGGCCAAGTACACGACCACCGCGCTGAACGCGCACGCGCCGAACATCTTCGCCTTCTTCGGCGTCGATCAGCTCTCCGCCACCTGGTACGACCAGGAGAGCCGGGTCGAGGCACTGCGGCTGCTCGGGTACGGCTTCACCGCGGCACTGGTCCTCGGCATCTGCTACCTGACCGTGGCCCGGCGGGTCCGGCTGGATGCCGTCCGGCTGGTCACTCTTGCCGCGTTCTTCGCGATCCTGGTGCCGTACACGCTGCCGAGCATGCACGAGCGCTACTTCTACCTCGGCGACGTGCTCACCGTCGTGCTGGTGTTCTACCGGCCCCGGCTCTGGTACGTCCCACTGCTGGTCCAGACGGCGTCACTCGGCTCGTACACGCCGTCGCTGCTCGGTTTCCACTCGCTCTCGATGGTCCCGCTCGCCGTGATCATGGGGGCCGCCGTGCTCGTTCTCGGGCACACCGTGATCACCGACGCGCTGCGTGCCCAGCCGCCGGCGGGCTGGTTCCGCGGCGGGCACTCCGAGCCGGTCAGCCGTCGACGCGAAGATCGGCGAGAGCCTCTTCCAGCTCATCAGGCTTGACCAGCACGTCGCGGGCCTTCGAGCCCTCGGACGGGCCGACGATGTTCCGGTTCTCCATCAGGTCCATCAGGCGGCCCGCCTTGGCGAAACCGACCCGCAGCTTGCGCTGGAGCATCGAGGTCGAGCCGAACTGACTGGTCACGACGAGCTCGATGGCCTGGATCAGCAGTGCCAGATCGTCGCCGATCTCCTCGTCGATCTCTTTCTTCTTTGTCGGCGGGGCGTCGGTGACACCCTGGGCGAACTCCGGCTCGCGCTGGTCCTTGCAGAACTTGACGACCGCGTGGATCTCTTTTTCGTCGACCCAGGCGCCCTGGATGCGTACCGGCTTGGACGCGCCCATCGGCAGGAAGAGACCGTCACCGCGGCCGAGCAGTTTCTCCGCGCCCGGCTGGTCCAGGATGACCCGCGAGTCGGCCAGGCTGGACGTGGCGAACGCCAGCCGGGACGGCACGTTCGCCTTGATCAGGCCGGTGACCACGTCGACCGACGGGCGCTGGGTGGCGAGCACCAGGTGGATGCCGGCGGCCCGGGCCAGCTGGGTGATCCGGACGACCGAGTCCTCCACGTCGCGCGGCGCCACCATCATGAGGTCGGCCAGCTCGTCGATGATCACCAGGAGGTACGGGTACGGCTTCATCTCCCGCTCGACACCCGGCGGGGCGGTGATCTCGCCGCTGCGCACCTTGCGGTTGAAGTCGTCGATGTGGCGTACGCCGTTCGCGGCCAGGTCGTCGTACCGCTTGTCCATCTCGGCGACGACCCACTCCAGGGCGTCGGCGGCCTTCTTCGGGTTCGTGATGATCGGCGAGACGAGGTGCGGAATGCCCTCGTACGCCGTCAGCTCCACCCGTTTCGGGTCGACCAGCAGCAGCCGCACCTCGTCCGGCGTGGCCCGGGACAGCAGGCTCACCAGGATCGAGTTCAGGCAGCTCGACTTGCCCGCGCCGGTGGCGCCGGCGATCAGGATGTGCGGCATCTTCGCCAGGTTCGCAACGACGAACCCGCCCTCGATGTCCTTGCCGAGCGCGACAAGCATCGGGTGGTGGTCGGCGGCCGACGCCCGCGAGCGCAGCACGTCACCGAGCGACACGTTCTCCGGGTCGGTGTTCGGGATCTCCACGCCGACGGCGCTCTTGCCCGGGATCGGGCTGAGGATCCGCACGTCCGGGGACTTCACCGCGTACGCGATGTTGCGGGAGAGCTGGGTGATCCGCTCGACCTTGGTGCCCGGGCCGATCTCCACCTCGTACCGGGTGACGGTCGGGCCCCGGGTGAAGCCGGTGACCAGCGCATCGACGTTGAACTGCTCGAAGACCCCGGTGAGCGCGGCCATGATCTCGTCGTTGGCGCGGCTGCGGGCCTTCGCCGGCGGGCCGGTCGCGAGGATGTTCGCCGGCGGCAGCCGGTAATCACCCTTGACCGCCGAGATCTCCAGCTGCTCGGCCCGGGTCGGCGGCATCGGCGTGTGCTCGGGCGGCGGCTTCTTCCGGCTGGTCGGCACCTTCGGCAGGGCCACCGTGTCGTGGAGGATGATCTCCTCGTCGAAGTCGTCCGGGGGCACCGATTCTTGTTCGGGCTCGACCAGTGCGGCCTGCCGCCGCCGTGCCGGGCGGCGCGGTTTCGGCTCGGCGGCCTCTTCCTCGTCGTCGTCCTCGGGCAGCTCGGCGACGGGCCGCGGCTGGTGCGGCGCCGCGCGCCCGGAAACCAGGTCGATCACCTGGATGATCCGCTCCGGGATGCGCGCGATCGGCGTCGCGGTGATCACCAGGAAGCCGAAGACGAAGAGCAGGACCAGCAGGGGTACGGCCACCCAGGCGGTCACGGCCCGCTCCAGCAACCCGCCGATGCCGTAACCGAGCAGGCCACCGGCCTGATCCACGGCGAGGCTGTCGCCCGGACGCTCGGAGACGTGCATCAGGGCGGCCGTGGAGACGATGATCGCCGTCCAGCCCACCAGGGTGCGCCCGCGATGGTCGGCGTCGGCGGGCTCGCGCATCAGCCGGATCGCGCCGTAGAAGAGCAGCAGCGGGAAGAGCGCCGCGAGACTGCCGAGGAAGAGCCGGATCGTGTCGGCCAGCCAGACGCCGACCGGCCCGCCGCTGTTCGCCCAGATCGACACCGAGATCAGGATCGCGAAGCCGAGCAGGAGCAGCCCGGCGCCGTCCCGGCGATGCTCGGGATCGATGTTGCGGGCGGTCGCGGCCTGCCGGCCCACCCCGCGGAACACCCAGCCGACGCTGTGCGCCATGCCCATCCAGAGCGCGCCGACACCGCGGCCGAGCCCGGTCGCGAGCGTGGCGCCGGCTGTGGAACGGCGGGCCACCGGACGCTTACGGGCGGCGGCTGTCGTCTTACGTGTCGTGCCGGTACGCGCGGCCGGTTTCCGAGCCGCGGGCTTGCGCGCGGCCGGTTGCTGGGCACGGTTGGTACCGGCGCCGCGCGGCGTGGACGCGGCGCGACCCCGGCTCGCCGGAGGAGTACGGCCCGCCATGGATGTCACCGTAGCCCGCGAGGGCCATCCTGCCGAGAAGGCGCACCGTGACAGCTTCTCGCTTTCCGGGCAATTACCATCACGAGGTGCAGCCTCTCAGTAACGACATGATCAAGGAAGCGCTGGACGCTCGTAAGTTCGCGTACTTCGTCGATGCGGACGGCGACATCGCCGGCAACTTCCAGGGCAACCTCATCTACTTCTTCCGGCTCGGCGCGCGGCAGGAGATGCTGCAGGTCCGGGCGATGATGCAGCACGTCTTCGCGATCGAGGACGTGCCGAAACTGTACGAGTTCTGCAACGCGTGGAACCGCGACCAGCTCTGGCCGAAGGCGTACGTCCAGGTCACCGACGACGGCCAGGCCATCGTCATCGGCGAGGTGTCGGCCGACTGGGAACGCGGCGTCACCCTCGAACAGCTGGACCAGGTGCTGCTCTGCGGCATCGCCACCGGTTGCCGGCTGGGCGAGTCGCTGGGTGAGCTCAAGACGTCCCTGTAAACGAAGTCATGGCCTCCACGCGTGCGTGGAGGCCATGACAGTGCTTCAGGAAACGCCTCAGGAGACGTTGAAGCCCAGCTGGTAGGACCCGGTGCCGCTGGCCGAGACGACCACGTACCGGTACGTGCCGGACCGGCCGGTGAAGCTCAGCGTCTTGTCCCCGTCACCCTCGGCCCGCGCCACGGTACGGAACGAACCACGGTTGTTCTGCCGCTGCAGCACCAGGTCGAAGTCGGTGCCGTCCGGAGCGTCCAGGCAGGCGGTGTGCGTGCCGGCGCGGGCACGATATGCCCCGCCGTTCGGCTGGACCTGGGTGGCGCCGGCCCGGGCGATGTCGCCCTCACGCTGAACCGGAAGAGCGGCGCAGGCGTTGGTTTCCGCGGCAGGCGGCGTCGTCTCCTCCGCCGCCGCTCCCCCACCGCTGGTCACCAGCGTCAGGTTGTTCGTCGCCAGGATCTCGTTGACCGGCTGGAAGAACGTCTCCCCGCCGACCGTGCAGTCACCCGAACCACCCGAGGTCACACCCTGGGCCTGGTCACCGGAGAGCCACGGCCCACCGGAGTCGCCGCCCTCGGCGCACACGTCGGTACGCGTCAGACCGGTGACCGCGCCCTCCGGGTACCGGACGGTCTGGTTCTTGGCGAGGATCGTGCCGCAGAACGTGCCAGTGGTGGAACCGGACCGGCAGATCGCCGCGCCGACCGGAGCCTCGGTGTTGCCGGCGACCGGCAGCTCGTTGCCCTCGAAGTCGTTGACCACCGCGCGCGGGGTCCAGTCGCCGTTCACCGCGACGAATCCCATGTCGGCCTCGCCCGGGAAGACCGAGGCCTCCACGGTGCCCTGCGCCTCGTCGTTGAAGCCGGTGGTCGTGGTGCCCACGGCGCCACAGTGCCCGGCGGTCACGAAGCCGCCATCCACCGAGAAACCGATCGAACAGCGGGCCTGCCCGCCGTCCAGGTTGATGAAGTACGGGTCACCGCCGCGTACGTCGAACAGCGGCTTCGGCTGCGCCTTGTTGACCTTCACGGTCAGTGCGGAGGCCGGAACACCGGCGTCGGTGGCGAACTCGAGCGCGTCGGCCTGGTCCGCCGTACGCGCGACCACCACCAGCTTGTTCGTCGGCACGTCGACGTACCAGCCGGTCAGCCCGGCGGCCTCGGAGACCACCGCGTCCAGCTTGGTCTTCGCCTCGTCCAGCTGGGCCTCGCTGCGCTTGACCAGCACCGGGACCGCGCCGGCGGCCTTCACTGCCTCGGCCGCGTCCTTACCGGTCACCGCGACCTTCAGCGTGGTGCCGTCATCGGCGAGCCAGGCGCCGCCGAAATCCTCGCCGGTCTGCGCGGCCAGTGTCGCCGAGACACCGCCGGCCCATTCGGACCGGGCGAGCCGGGTCCGCGCCTGGTCGCCACTGAGGCCCAGGTCGCGTTTCAACGCCTTGAGAAGCTCCGGCGAGACACCATCGGTGGTGACGGCCGTATCGGCCGACTCGTTGGTCCCGGCGAGCGACGGCAGCGTGAATGCCACCGCCGCTCCACCGGCCACCACCACCGCCGCCGCCACGGCGATCGGTCTGCGCTGCATCTGGAGAACTCCCTCCGCCATCGGTGCCGTGGGGGCGGCACCGTGCCAGGGAGTACGCAGCTAGTCCGAGAATGGTTGAAAAACCCCTCAGACTTCCACCACAGTGGGTACGATCATCGGCCTCCGCCGGTACGCGTCGTTGACCCAGCGGCCCACCGTCCGGCGCACGACCTGCTGCAACTGATGCGGGTCGGTGACGCCGTCAGCGGCCGACCGGTGCAGCGCCGCGGTGAGCAACGGGATGACCGGATTGAACGCTTCCGGGTCCTCGGAGAAGCCCTTCGCGGAGATGCTCGGCTCGCCGACCACCTTGCCGGTCACCGAGTCGATCACCACGGTGGCGGAGATGAAACCGCCGTCGCCGAGGATCCGCCGCTCGGTGAGCAGCGACTCGCTGACGTCGCCGACCGCGAGGCCGTCGACGTACACGTACCGGCTCTTCACCCGGCCGACCACGCGGGCGTGGCCCTCGACCAGGTCGACCACGTCGCCGTCCTCGCAGAGCACCACCCGATCCGGCGCGACACCGGACTCGATGCCGAGCTGGGCGTGCGCGCGCAGGTGCCGCCACTCGCCGTGCACCGGCATCAGGTTGCTCGGCCGGACCACGTTGAGCAGGAACAGCAGCTCGCCGGCGGGCGCGTGCCCGGAGACGTGCACCTTGGCGGTCTCCTTGTGGACGACCGTGGCGCCGGCCCGGGACAGCTGGTTGATGACCCGGTAGACCGAGGTCTCGTTGCCCGGAACCAGCGAGCTGGCGAGCACCACGGTGTCGCCGGAGGCGATCGAGATGTGCCGGTGGTCACCGGTGGACATCCGGCCCAGGGCGCTCATCGGCTCACCCTGCGAACCGGTCGACATGAAGACGATCTCGTCGGGCGGCAGGTGCGTCGCCTCGTCGAGGCCGACCAGCAGGCCGTCCGGGATGCGCAGCAGGCCCAGCTCACGGGCGATGCCCATGTTGCGGACCATGGAACGGCCGATCAGGGCGACCTTGCGCTCGTGCTCCCAGGCGGCGTCCATCACCTGCTGCACGCGGTGCACGTGCGAGGCGAAGCTGGCCACGATGATCCGGCCACGCGCCTTGCCGAAGATCGAGCTGAGCACCGGGCCGATGTCGCGTTCCGGTGTGACGAACCCGGGGACCTCGGCGTTTGTCGAGTCGGAGAGCAGCAGGTCGACGCCCTCCGCCCCGAGCCGCGCGAAACCGGCCAGGTCGGTGATCCGGCCGTCCAGCGGCACCTGGTCCATCTTGAAGTCGCCGGTGTGCAGGATCAGACCCGCCGGGGTGCGCACGGCGACCGCCAGCGCGTCCGGGATCGAGTGGTTGACCGCGAAGAACTCGCACTCGAACGGGCCGAGCCGTTCGATACCGCCCTCGCGGACGGTCAGCGTGTACGGATCAAGGCGCCGCTCGGCCAGTTTCGCCTCGACCAGCGCGAGGGTGAACTCCGAGCCGACCAGCGGGATGTCCGGCTTGTGGGCGAGCAGGTAGGGCACCGCGCCGATGTGGTCCTCATGGCCGTGCGTCAGCACGATCGCCTGAATGTCGTCGAGCCGGTCGAGGACCGGTGCGAAGTCGGGCAGGATCAGGTCGACGCCCGGTTGCTCGACGTCGGGGAACAGCACCCCGCAGTCGACGACCAGCAGCTTGCCGTCGTACTCGAAGACCGTCATGTTGCGGCCGATGGCGCCGAGCCCACCGAGCGGAGTGACGCGGAGTGCGCCCTCCGGCAGCGGCGGTGGCGGACCCAGCTCCACGTGAGCTTGACTCATTCGCCTCTTCCTGTCAGAGCACGATGCCGGCTGCGGCGGCGTCCTTGCGCAGTTGGTTCAATTCGTCCGCGCCGGCGTCCACCAGCGGTGATCGGACGGGCCCCGCAGGCAGCCCGGAAGCATTCAGACCCGCTTTGACCAGCATGGTCCCCGGTGACCGGAAGATGCCGGTGAACAGCGGGAGAGCCTGCCGGTGACGAGTCAGAGCGGTGGCGGTGTCACCCCGCTCGTACGCCTCGATCATCTCCTTGGCGAGCACACCGGTGAAGTGCGTCGACGTGCCGACCAGGCCGACCCCGCCGATCGAGAGCAGCGGCAGAGTGGCCGCGTCGTCGCCGGAGTAGTAGGCCAGGTCGGTCCGGGAGAGGACCCAGGACGTGGCGATCAGGTCGCCCTTGGCGTCCTTCACCGCGACGATCCGCTCATGCTCGGCGATCCGGCACATGGTCTCGGTGGCGATCGCCGTACCGGCCCGGTGCGGGATGTCGTAGACCATGATCGGCAGTCCGCTGGCGTCGGCGACCGTGCGGAAATGCCGCTCGACGCCCGCCTGCGGCGGCTTGTTGTAGTACGGCGTGACGACCAGCAGGCCGTGCGCGCCGGCTTTCTCGGCGGCGTTGGCCAGCTCGATGGTGTGCGCGGTGTTGTTGGTGCCGACACCGGCGACAACCTTCGCCCGGTCGCCGACAGCGTCGACCACGACGCGCAGCAGGGTGTCTTTCTCGGCGTCGGTCGTGGTCGGCGACTCCCCGGTGGTCCCGCTGACCACGAGAGCGTCGTTGCGCTGCTCGTCAACGAGGTGGGCGGCGAGTCGTGCCGCGCCCTCGAGGTCCAGGGATCCGTCCGGGGTGAACGGGGTCACCATGGCGGTCAGCAGCCGTCCGAAGGGCCGCGGGTCGTGCGTCATACCTGACAACCTATCGGACGCCCCGGTCACACGTAGAAAGCGGTGAACGGGGCCCATGGGAGGTTACGCAGGATGCTCCAGACCGCCCAGACCCCCATGAATGTGATCATGGCGGCCGGACTGATGGTCAACTGGGGCAGTCGCCAGCGGAACAGTTTGCGCCCGGCCCAGGCCACGTAGATATAGAGCATGAACGGCACCGCGAAAACGAAGAGCGCGTGGTGCCGGGCCGCCGCCGGCAGGTCACCGTGCAACAGGTACCACGCCGCGCGGGTGCCGCCGCAGCCCGGGCAGACGAAACCGGTGACATATTTCAGCAGGCAGGTCGGCTCGGCGCCGGCCTCGGCCGAGACCGGGTCGGTGACCAGTGTGTATCCCGCCGCGGCACCCATGCAGGCGAGCAGCGCGACCGGGGCGAGCCAGATCGGGGAGCGTGCCATCACCTTGTCGACGAACCGGGTCACCCGGTCCTGCTGGGGTGGCGGGTATTGATAAGTCAGCCACTCCGGGGGCACCGGCGGCCCCTGGATCGGCGGCTGCTCACTGCTCATGGCGGTCACGGTACACCCGGGTCGCCCGCCTTGAGCGCGTCGGCGAGGGCCGCCGCCAGGTCACCTCGCTCCGGCGGCGCCACGCTGGTCAGGCCGAGCCAGGCGGCCAGCCGGAACAGCTCGGCGGCCAGCGCGGCGGCCGTCTCCTCCGGGTCGGCGCCGCGCTCCAGCCAGGCCGCCGGCACCTGCAACTCACCGGTCCGCCTCTCCGCTTTCAGGTCGACCCGGGCCGCGAACCGGTCGCCCAGCAGAAACGGGAGCACGTAGTAGCCGTACAGCCTCTGGGGTTTGGGCACGTAGATCTCGATGCGGTAGGTCATCTCGAACAGCCGCTCGGTGCGGGCCCGCTCCCAGATCAGCGGGTCGAACGGGCTGACCAGCGTGCGTGCCTTGATCGAGCGCGGCAGCCGCGCCTCGTGGTGCAGGAACGCCTGCTGTTTCCACCCGGCGACCGTGACCGGCCGGAGGACGCCGGCCTCGACCAGCTCGGCGATCGCCGGTTTCGTCGCCTGCGCCGGCAACCGGAAGTAGTCACGCAGCTCCGGCTCGGCGGCGACACCCAGCGTCCGGGCGGAGAGCTCCACCAGGTGCCGGAAAGCCGTCTCCGGCGCCGGCGTCGGCGCCTCCAGCACCGCGGCGGGCAGCACCCGCTCGGTCAGGTCGTAACGCCGGGCGAACGAGTTGGTCCGGTCGGCCGCGGTGATCTGACCGGTGAAGAAGAGCCACTCCAGGGCCTGTTTCACCACCGACCAGTTCCACCCCCAGTGGTCCTTGCTGCGGGGCGCGTCGTGCTCGATCTCGGCGGCCGTGATCGGGCCCCGGGACCGGACCTCGTCGAGCACCCAGGCGACCAGCTCGGGCTGCTCGGCGACGATCCGCCGCATGTTGCCCCAGGCGAACTCGGCGGCCCGCGCCATCCGCCACCGGAAGAATGGCTGCAGGTCGGTGCGGATCAGCGAGGCCTCGTGCCCCCAGAACTCGAACAGGTCCCGCGGTCGCTTGTAGGCGGCCCGCTCCAGCAGGTCGACCGGATAGGGGCCGAGCCGGCTGTAGAGCGGCATGAAGTGGGCGCGCTGCAACACGTTGACCGAGTCCATCTGGATCAGGTGCAGGCGGCGCAGCACCCGGCGCAGGTGGCGCATGTCGGTGGCGCCACCCGGTTTCGGGTCGGCGAAACCCTGCGCCGCCAGGGTGATCCGGCGGGCCTGGGCGACGGAGAGAGAATCGGGGACAGCCACGTGAAGCAACATAGGACAGGGGTGTGACAAAGTTGCGGCCATGGCTCTCGGCTTCGTCCGCCCCGCGCGTCCCGAGGACGCCTCGGAGATCGCACGCATCCAGCTCTCCACATGGCGCACCGCGTACCGCCGGATGTTCCCGCCGCACGTTCTGGCGAACCTCGACGAGGCGTACCTCGCTCGCGGCTGGACCGAGGCGATCACCGCGCCCCCGTCGGTCCGGCACCGCGTCCTGATCGCCGTGGAGCAGAGCGACACGGCGAAGAACGTCGTCGGTTTCGCCGCCGCCGGCCCCGCCGACGAGCAGGCCCTGGCCCCTGAGGAGACCCCGCTGCCGGACGACGTCGCCGCCGTCACCGACCTGCTGATCGAGCCCCGCTGGGCCCGTCGCGGCCACGGCAGCCGGCTGCTGGCAGCCGTGGTCGACCACTGGCGCGACGACAAGTTCCGGGCCGCGGTGGCCTGGGCCTACGAAGCCGACAGCGCGATGCTCAAGTTCCTCGGCTCCACCGGCTGGGAGCCCGACGGAGCGGGCCGAGCCCTCGATGTGGACGACCTTCTCGTACCCCAGGTCCGCCTGCATGTATCGCTCGACCGCGACGGAGAATAGAACAGTGACACCCACCTTCGTCTTCGACGGCGACTGCTCCTTCTGCACCCTCTGCGCCGATTTCATCGAGCGCCGCATCCCCACCCACGCCAAGGTCATCCCCTGGCAGTTCGCCGACCTCAAGGCCCTGGGCCTCACCGTCGAACAGTGCGAAGCCGCCGTCCAATGGGTCGCCGCGGACGGCTCCACCGCCGCCGGCCCGGACGCCATCGCGCTCCTGCTGAAAGACGCAGGCCGTTTCTGGTCACTCCCCGGCGCGGCGCTCACCCTGGGCCCGGTCCGCTTCGCGGCCTGGCCCGCTTACCAGTGGGTCGCCGACCACCGCCACCTCATGCCCGGCGGCACAGCCGCCTGTGCGGTCCGCCCCCACCCCTGATCCTTGGGTACGCGTCCGGGGTCGCCCAACCGCAGCCGACGGCATCCGTAGTCTCCCGACACCTGACGGTCCCCACCCCGGCGCACCCACCCCACCCCCCCGGCGACCCAAGACCCCAGCTCCCGCAAACCCAGCAGCCCCCACAGATCCCCGGGTCCGCCCGGCGGGGCCAAGGGCATAACGCCACGAGCTTCCCGCCCAACGCGTGTCGAGTTGAGGCGCACATCAACCCCAAAATCGACACAGGCCAACGATTCGCAGAGTGCGTGTCGACTTCAGGCTTGATACGCACCCGAACTCGACACGCGGGGACGCAGCGGCGGTGGGATCAGCCCTGGGGCGGGCGGGACGGTGCACCGGGCGCCGTAGGGCGCGCAGCGGCCTGGACGGCGCTCTGGGGTCGCGGGGGACTCACGGGGGCGCGTCGACTGCTTTTGTCCGGGCCCGATACGCGTACCCAAAGAGTTTGATCTTCTCTAAGGGTAGGAAGCTCGCCATCGCGACCAGATGCGGGGCGAAAGAGATCGTGATCGTGGCGAAAGTGATCACGTGGAAGCTGTAGAAGAACGCGACCACCGCGCTGCGCCAGCGGGCCGGCACGAAGAAGATCAGTGGGCTGAGCAGCTCGAACGCGATGATGCCGAACTGCGCGAGGATCAGCAGGCCGGGTACGCCGGCGATCAGGTCGGCCAGGGCGGTGCCGCGGCGGATGATCGCCTGGGCGAGGACTGAGCTGGTCACCCAGTCGATGCCGCCGAAGCGGAGTTTCGCCAGCGCCGCCAGGAAATAGGTGCAAATGACCGCGATCTGCGTGACGCGCAGGGCCCAGCCGCCGGCTTCTGTCCGTTCCTGATCACCGTGTCGGGCTGCGCCGACAGTCGGCAGGACCGCCAGCGCGACGAGCAGGCCGACGCGGTCGTGATCGACCTTGCCGTAACTCATCGCGATGATCATCCACTCGAAGTAGAGCAGGAAGACCGTCCAGCCCAGCAGGCGCGGCGCGCGGCCGGTCGCGGCCGCGAGGGCCAGCACGATCAGCGCCCAGAATATGCCGTTCACCAGCAGCGGGCCGGGCGTCGGCAGATGCAGCAGACGGCCGACCAGCAGCGGTTCGTAAAGATCACCGGGCGTGTTCGCGTGCGAGCGCACCCACGGCGTGAAAACGACAAGATCAAGAGCGACGAACAGATAGACCAGCGTACGGAACGCGGCGACCCGGCCTTTCGGAACCGGCTCGGTCAGCCAGCGGACCAGGCGCGTCACCGTTTCACCCAATCGGCGACGACCTCGTCGGTGTAGGTGCCGGTCGGGCGGCTGTGCTCGACCAGATGCCAGCGGATCACGATGCGCACCTCACGCAGCGCCGGAGCGCCCGGCGTGTGCTCGGCGTAGGCAGCGGCGATCCGGCTCAGGCGCGACGGGTCGGCTTCGTATGCCGCCTGCTGGCCCTCGATCTCGGCACGGCGGATGCCGCTGTTCGCCTCGGTGATCGCCACGACGGCGCCGGTCACGTCCACCCCTTCGACCCGGGTGTCCTTCGCGGCGCCGTTCGGATCGGGCGCGGTCGAATACATCCGGAAGGGGCCGAACGGGAAGTCGTCGTCCTGGCCCCAGAAGGTGCCGGCCAGCAGCAGGACGAGCCCGGCAACGGTCACCAGGACCCGGACCCGGCGGCCGGTCGGCGTCAGCTCGGCCGTCGGCGGCTGGGTCGTCGTCTGCTCGGTCATCGACGCCAACCTAGCCACCGCGCGCAATCAGTCCAGCAGCGGGTCAGTCCAGCAGCGGGTCGAGGCCGATGGTCAGACCCGGGCGCTGCCGCACGTTGCGAACTGCGAGCAGCACACCCGGCATGAACGAGGAACGGTCCAGCGAGTCGTGCCGGATCGTCAGCGTCTCGCCGGTGGTGCCGAACAGCACCTCCTGGTGGGCGACCAGACCGGCGGCGCGGACCGAGTGGACCCGGACGCCGTCGATGTCGGTGCCGCGGGCGCCGAGCTGCTCCTCCTTGGTCGCGTCCGGCATCGGCGGGCAGTTCGCCGCGGCGCGGGCCTCGGCGATCACCTTGGCGGTGTGCATCGAGGTGCCGCTGGGCGCGTCGAGCTTGCGCGGGTGGTGCTGCTCGATGATCTCGGCGGACTCGAAGAAGCGGGCCGCCCGAGCCGCGAACTGCATCATCAGCACGGCGCCGATGCCGAAGTTCGGAGCGATCAGGATGCCGACCTCGGGCTTCGCGGCGAGCCAGCCCCGGACCTGCTCAAGGCGGTCCTCGGTGAAGCCGGACGTGCCGACCACCACGCTGATGCCCTGCTCGATCGCCCACTGCAGGTTGTCCATCACCACGTCGGGGTTGGTGAAGTCGACGAGGACCTGAGCGCCGGTGTCAGAGGCCTGGAAGAGCAGATCACCCTGATCGATCATGGCGACCAGTTCGAGGTCGGCGGCCGCGTCGACCGCTTTGCAGGCCTCGAGGCCCATGCGGCCCCGAGCACCGAGGACACCGACACGAATGGGTTCAGGCAGGTCTGTCACACCGTCAATTTAACGTACGGCGGCGGGCCTCCCACCACCGCTCCGCAGCGCCCACCACCAGGAAGACCACACCCACGTACGCCCAGCCGACCAGCACGTCGATCACCCAGTGCTCGGCCGAGTAGACCAGCGTGAAGGTCATCGCGAGGGGGTACGCCAGCAGCAGCGGCCACCAGCGCCGCCGGA
Source organism: Actinoplanes lutulentus (assembly GCF_003259845.1). Classification (GTDB taxonomy): domain Bacteria; phylum Actinomycetota; class Actinomycetes; order Mycobacteriales; family Micromonosporaceae; genus Actinoplanes; species Actinoplanes lutulentus. The sequence continues at coordinate 85,781 of NZ_QLMJ01000012.1, read as the reverse complement.
CCACCGGCAGGAAGAACACCACGGCCATGAACGCGAAACCGGTGTGCAGCGACGGCATCGCCGCGACCGGGTTCGACGCCTCGACCTGAAGCGCGTTGAGGGTGTTGCCGGCGCCGTGCAGGCCGATCGCGTCCCAGCCGTTCGTCGAGATCCGGGTCGCCGAGATCAGCGAGCCGTGCTCGGGTTCCGCCGCCCACCACGGCGGGGCCGCCGGGTACAGGAAGTACGTGACCAGGCCGAACACGCAGAGGGTGAACCAGCGGCGCATGAACCGGGCCCACTGCGGGCGGGAGCGCATCCAGAGCACCACGGCGATCGTCGGCAGCGTCAGGAAGTGCGAGAAGTAGACGATCGAGGTGACCACCTCCCACCACTGGACCGTGTCCGGCTGGTAGAGGTGGTTCTGCAGCCACTCGGTCGGGGTGAGGTCGCCGGTGAACCAGCCGAACATCGCCTTATCGATGGCGATCAACTCGGTGACATGCGGCGCGAACAGCTTGTCGGCGTAACCGCGGGACACGTTGTAGATCACCAGGAGCAGGCAGATCGGCAGCCAGTCCCGCAGGAACCGCAGGTGCGTCTTCCACGGCTCGTAGTTGCGCCACGCGATCGTCGCCAGCCACAGCCAGCCGAAAGCGATCAGCGGGTCGCTGGTGGGCACCCCGGTGAAGTAGACACCTACCGCGAAGACCACCGCCCAGATCAGCATCCCGATGATCCGGCGCCTCCGGAGTTCCGGTGGCGGCGGGGTCGCGGGTGTCTCGGGCGGTGTCTCCAGCGTTGTCACGGGGTCCAAGGGTAATCAGGCCGAAAAATCGGCCTCGTCGAACGGGCCCACCACGGCCAGCGAACGCCCGCCGGAGCCTGAGAACAGCTCGGCGGCGACCGCGTTGACCTCGTCGACGGTGACCGCGTCCACCCGGGCCAGCAGATCGTCGACACCCATGATGTCGCCGTGCAGCAGCTCCGACTTGGCGAGACGGCTCATCCGCGACCCGGTGTCCTCCAGGCCCAGAACGTACGAGCCCTTCACCATGCCCTTGCCCCGGAGCAGCTCACCGGCGGTGATGCCGTCCGTGGCGACCCGGTCGAGCTCCACCCGGATCAGGTCGAGCACCTCCTGGGCCCGGGTCGGCGCGCAGCCGGCGTAGACGCCGACCAGGCCGGCGTCGGCGTGCTGGCTCGCGTACGAGTAGACCGAGTAGGCCAGGCCGCGCCTCTCCCGGATCTCCTGGAAGAGACGGCTCGACATGCCGCCGCCGAGCACGTTGTTCAGCACACCCAGGGCGAACCGGCGCTCGTCGTGCCGGCCCAGGCCGCCACCACCGAGGACGATGTGCGCCTGCTCGGTGTCGCGGCGTACGACGACGGTCGAGGGCTTCTGCAGGCGTACCGGCTTCTCCCACGGGCGGGTCGGCGCGGGTGCGGCCGGCTCGGTGTCCAGCGGGGTGCCGGCGAAGGCTTTGCGGACCATCTTCACCACGGCCGCGTGGTCCAAGTTGCCGGCCGCCGCGATGACGACCTCGGGGGCCGTGTAGCGCTTGCGGTAGAACCGGTTGATCTGGTCCCGGGTCATCGGGGTGATCGACTCGGGCGTACCGGAGATCAGCCGCCCGAGCGGGTGATTTCCGAAGATCGCCTCGGAGAAGATGTCGTGGACCTCGTCGCCGGGCTCGTCCTCGTGCATGGCGATCTCTTCGAGGATCACGCCACGCTCGGTCTCGACGTCGTCCGGATCCAGGAGCGAGTCGGCGAGCGCGTCGCACAGCACGTCGACCGCGAGCGGCAGATCAGCGTCGAGCACCCGCGCGTAGTAGCAGGTGTATTCCTTCGTGGTGAAGGCGTTCGTCTCGCCGCCCACCGCCTCGATCTCCGAGGAGATGTCCAGCGCGGTGCGCTTGTGCGTGCCCTTGAAGAGCAGGTGCTCGAGGAAGTGGGAGGCGCCGTGCAGCGACGGCGTCTCGTCCCGGGAGCCGATGCCCACCCAGATCCCCAGCGCTGCGCTGCGGGTGTGCGGGATCGACTCGGTGAGGATGCGCAGGCCGCTGGGCAGGACCGTTTTCTGGATTCCGTCCGGAAGGGAAATGCTTTTCATCCGTTTTAGGGTGGTGGCGGGGCGGTCGGATGGGGTAACGGCGCGGGCCGGCCTTTCGGCCGGCCCGCGGTTGTTCGCTGTCACTTAGTCGCGGCGCTCGCCGGCCGGACGCTGCCGGCGACGGCGGGGCTCGCCGCCACCCTCACGGGGCGCGCCACCCTCACGGGGACCGCGGTCCTCGCGCGGCGCCCGCTCCGGACGACCCTCACCGGAAGCTGCCGGCGCGGCGGCCGGGGCCTCCTCGCCCTCCGGGCGGACCTTGTCGAGGTAGATCTTGCCGCGAGCGTCGATGTCCGCGATCGAGACCTCGACCTTGTCACCGACGTTCAGGAAGTCCTCGACCTTGTCGACCCGCTTGCCGTCGCCCACCTTGGAGATGTGCAGCAGGCCGTCGCGGCCCGGCAGCAGCGAGATGAACGCGCCGAACGCGGCCGTCTTCACCACGGTGCCGAGGAACTTGTCGCCGGCCTTCGGCATGGTCGGGTTCGCGATCGCGTTGATCCGCTCGACCGCGGCATCGGCCGACGGGCCGTTGGTCGCGCCGACGTAGATCGTGCCGTCGTCCTCGATGGAGATGTCGGCGCCGGTCTCGTCCTGGATCGCGTTGATGGTCTGGCCCTTCGGCCCGATCACCATGCCGATCTTGTCGACCGGGATCTTCACCGTGGTGACGCGCGGCGCGTACTCGCTCATCTCGGCCGGGGCCTCGATCGCGGCGGTCATCACGCTGAGGATCGTGGCGCGAGCCTCGTGCGCCTGCTGCAGGGCACCGGCCAGCACGTCCGACGGGATGCCGTCGAGCTTGGTGTCCAGCTGCAGAGCGGTGACGAACTCGCTCGTACCGGCGACCTTGAAGTCCATGTCGCCGAACGCGTCCTCGGCCCCGAGGATGTCGGTGAGCGCGATGTACTGCGTCTTGCCGTCGACCTCGTCCGAGATCAGGCCCATCGCGATGCCGGCGACCGGCGCCTTCAGCGGGACACCGGCGGAGAGCAGGGCCAGCGTCGAGGCGCAGACCGAGCCCATGCTCGTCGACCCGTTGGAGCTGAGGGCCTCGGAGACCTGACGGATCGCGTAGGGGAACTCCTCACGCGACGGCAGCACGGGCACGAGGGCCCGCTCGGCCAGCGCGCCGTGGCCGATCTCGCGGCGCTTCGGCGAGCCCACCCGGCCGGTCTCACCGGTCGAGTACGGCGGGAAGTTGTAGTTGTGCATGTAGCGCTTGGTCTTCTCGGGAGCGAGAGTGTCCAGCGACTGCTCGAGGCGCAGCATGTTCAGCGTGGTGACACCCAGGATCTGGGTCTCGCCGCGCTCGAACAGGGCCGAGCCGTGCACGCGGGGCAGCACGCCGACCTGAGCGGTCAGCGGGCGGATGTCGCGCGGGCCGCGGCCGTCGATGCGGATCTGCTCACGCAGGACCCGCTGCCGGACCTCGGACTTGGTGATCGAGCGGAAAGCCGCGCTGATCTCTTTCTCCCGGCCCTCGAACCGCTCGTCGAGCAGCTCGTGCGCCTTCGCCTTGACCAGGTCGAGGGACTCCTCGCGCTCCTGCTTGCCGGCGATCTTCAGAGCCTCGGCGACCTCGGCGCGAACCGCGTCGCTGACAGCCTGCAGGGCGTCGTCCTGGTAGTCCAGGAAGACCGGGAAGTCGGCGACCGGCTTCGCGGCGATCTCGGCCAGCTCGCTCTGCGCGCGGCAGAGCTCGCGGATGGCCGGCTTCGCGGCCTCGAGGCCGCTGGCGACGATCTCCTCGGTCGGGGCGGCGGCGCCGGCCGAGATCAGCTTGATCGCGTGCGGCGTGGCCTCAGCCTCGACCATCATGATCGCGACGTCGCCGTCGGCGGTGACCCGGCCGGCCACGACCATGTCGAAGGTGGCCCGCTCGAGCTCCTCCAGGGTCGGGAACGCGATCCACTGACCCTCGACGTGCGCGACGCGGGTCGAGCCGACCGGTCCGCTGAACGGCAGGCCGGAGAGCTTGGTCGACATCGACGCCGCGTTCATGGCGACGACGTCGTACGGGTGTGCCGGGTCGAGCGCGAGGATGGTCTCGACGACCTGAACCTCGTTGCGCAGGCCCTTGGTGAACGACGGGCGCAGCGGCCGGTCGATCAGGCGGCAGGTGAGGATGGCGTCCTCGCTGGGACGGCCTTCGCGGCGGAAGAACGAGCCGGGGATCCGGCCGGCCGCGTACATCCGCTCCTCGACGTCCACGGTCAGCGGGAAGAAGTCGAAGTGCTCCTTCGGCTGCTTGCTCGCGGTCGTGGCGGAGAGGACGGTGGTGTCGCCCAGCTGGACGATCACCGAACCGGCAGCCTGCTGTGCGAGGCGGCCGGTGGAGAAGACGATCTCGCGGGTGCCGAACGATCCGTTGTCGATGACGGCGGTGCGGGATTCGGTGCCGAGAGCGGTGTTCTGCTCTGTCATGAAGTGCGGTACTCCTTCGTCGAGGACCCGGCGGTCTACAGCGCGTTCCAGTCGAGCCGGTCTTCGATCGAAGTGCCCAGGTCCAAGGCCTGGGAACCACTACCGAGGACCGGTGCTGACGGTGTGATCCGCGCGGGTCCGTGGGGTGAGATTTCCAAGGGAGCGGCCGGACGGCCGCTCCCTCAGCAAACTATCGGCGCAGGCCGAGACGCTCGATGAGCGTCCGGTAACGCGCGATGTCCTTCTTCTGAACGTAGTTCAGCAGGCGACGACGCTGGCCGACCAGCAGCAGCAGGCCACGCCGGCTGTGGTGGTCGTGCTTGTGCACCTTGAGGTGCTCGGTCAGGTCGGCGATCCGCTTGGTGAGCATGGCGACCTGAACCTCGGGCGAACCGGTGTCGCCCTCCTTGGTCGCGTACTCACCCATGATCTTGTTTTTGGTCTCTTGATCGAGCGCCATGTTCTCCGGACTTCTGTGTTGCCGATTGCACGGTTACCCCGCGCCCCGCGGCGTCGGGCAGGCAGGCGGGACCGGTGTCGGATATTCCAACGACCATTCCACACTACCAGCCGGTCACGTGAGCATTACCCGGGTCTGTTCGACGTCGGCCTGGATCTGGGCGATCAACGGCTCGATTCCGTCGTATGTTCGCTGCTCACGGAGGTGCGCGACAAAATCGAGGCTGAGCCGCTCACCGTACAGATCACCGGAGAAATCCAGCACGTACGCCTCGACGCGGCGCTCCCGGCCGGAGAAAGTCGGATTGGTGCCGATCGACACACTCGCGGCCCAGCGACCGGCGTTCTCCCCGGTGCGGGTGAGCCAGGCGGCGTAGATGCCGTCGGCCGGAACAGCGGCGTACCGATGGACCATCAGGTTGGCGGTGGGGAATCCGAGCTCCCGGCCACGAGCGTCACCGCGGACCACCACGCCGGAGAGCCGATGCGGCCGGCCCAGCGCGACCGACGCGGCCCGCACGTCCCCCGCGTCGACGCAGCTGCGGATGTACGTCGAGGAGAAGACCAGCCCGTCCTCGGAGACCAGCGGCGCGTCCTCGACGGTGAACCCGAAGGTCCGGCCGAGCGTCTCCAGCATCGTGACGTCACCGGCCGCCTTGTGGCCGAACCTGAAGTTGTCCCCCACCACGACCACGGCCGTGTGCAGGGCCTCGACCAGCACGTCGTGGACGAACGCGTTCGGCGTCTGCTGCGAGAAGGCCGGGGTGAACGGCACCACGCAGAGCGCGTCGACGCCGAGCTCCTCGATCAGCTCGGCCTTGCGGACCGGCTCGGTCAGCACCGCCGGGTGCGAGCCCGGGCGGACCACCTCGGCCGGGTGCGGGTCGAAGGTCACCACGACCGACTGGAGGCCGAGGTCGCGTGCCCGTTTCACCGCGTGCCCGATGATCGCCTGGTGCCCGCGATGCACGCCGTCGAAGACGCCGATCGTCACGACCGAACGACCCCATCCACCGGGGACCGACTCGTAGCCCCGCCACCGCTGCATCGAAAACACTCCCTGTCGATTCTTCGTTACCGGCTCAGCGTATCGACTCAGGCGGGCGCCAGGACGATCTCGGCCCTGGCCTTTCCGTCACGCTCGCTGACGATCGCGAGGAGCACGCCGTCGGGATCGAAGACCGCATAGGGCCCCTCGATGCCGGCAGGCGACAGCGGACCGCCGTGCCGGAGGACTCCGGTCTCCTCCTCGGAGGCGACGCGCTGCGGAAACGCCCGGCGGGCCGCCTCGGCCATCGGGAGCGAGACCACGTCCGGCGCGCGCTCCTCCAGCTCGGCCAGGGTGGCCGCCGCGTCAAGCGTCATGTCACCGACCGCGGTCCGGCGCAGGGCCGTGAGGTGGCCGCCGACGCCGAGCGCCGCGCCCAGGTCACGGGCGATGGCCCGGATGTAGGTGCCGGAGGAGCAGGTCACGTCGATGTCCACATCGATGACGTCGCCGTCGCGGCGAATCTCCAGGACATCGAGCTGATAGATCGTGATCTGCCGGGCGGGGATTTCCACCGCCTCGCCGTCCCGGACGCGCTTGTAGGACCGGACACCCTTGATCTTGATGGCACTGACCGCGCTGGGCACCTGGCTGATCTCGCCGACCTGGGTTGCCAGAAACGCGTTGATGGCGTCGTCTCCGACATGCCCGGCGGGGACGGTCGCGACAACCTCACCCTCGGCGTCATCGGTGATCGTCGTCTGTCCCAGACGGATCGTCCCGGCATAGCTTTTCGAGGCGCCGATCACGTAGGTAAGCAGGCGAGTCGCCTTGTTGACCCCGATGATCAGCACGCCGGTGGCCATCGGGTCCAGCGTCCCTCCGTGCCCGACCCGCCGGGTCTTCGCCAGCCGCCGGATCCGGGCGACGACGTCATGCGACGTCATGCCGGCCGGCTTGTCCACCACGATGAGTCCGTCCACGTTCACCGCAAAACCCTAGCGGGTGGCACCGACCACGACCCATCGTGGTGACCGCCACCGCCAGACAAGAGTGACGAATCGGATCAGGGTGAACAGACCAAGGCCGGCCCACACCCCGCCGAGGCCCAGGTCCAGCGCGTACGCCAGCCAGATCGCCGGCAGGAACCCGAGCACCGCCGAGAGGATCGTGACGGTACGCAGAAAAGCCACATCCCCCGCTCCGATCAGGACCCCGTCCAGGGCGTAGACCACGCCGGCGAACGGGAGCAGCCCGACGAACCACGGCCAGATGATCATCGCCTGGTCGTGCACGGCCGGGTCCGGCGTGAACCAGCCCGGAATCACCGGCGCCCCGGCCGCCGCCAGTGCCGCGAAGACCACCGCCGCCACACCGCCGGCCACCGTCACCCGGCGGGCCACGTCCCGGGCCTGGTCCGCGTCGCCGGCGCCGAGTGCCGCGCCGACCAGGGACTGCGCGGCGATCGCCACCGCGTCCAGGGCGAGCGCCGCGAAGAACCAGAGCTGCAACCCGATCTGGTGGGCGCCGACGGCCGCGATGCCGAACCGGGACGCCACGGCGGTGGCGGAGAGGAAGCACGCCTGGAAGGCCGCACCACGGATCAGCAGGTCACGGCCGAGAACGACCTGACGCACGATGATCGAGGGCACCGGCCGCAGGTCGCGGGTCTCGCGGATCAGCGCCACCAGGAAGAGTCCGCCGCCCACGGTCTGCGCGGTGACGTTGGCGATCGCCGAGCCGGTCAGGCCGAGGCCGAGCGGATAGACCAGCACCGGGCAGAGCACGGCGGAGAGCACGTTGGCGCCGAGCACGATCCACAGTGGGCGCCGGGTCTCCTGGACGCCCCGCATCCAGCCGTTCCCGGCCGCGGCGAGCAGCAGGCCGGGGGCGCCGAACGCGGCGATCCGCATCCAGCCGGCAGCCGCCTCGGCGGTCTGCTCGTTGCCGGCCAGCAGGTGTGCCACCGGTCCGGCCCCGACCAGGCCGAGCAGCGCGAGCAGCAGACCCATGGCGAGCGCGAGCCAGGACGCCTGCACGCCTTCGGCCACGGCGGCGGCACGGTCACCGGCGCCGAACCGGCGGGCGGCGCGGCCGGTCGTGCCATATGCCATCAGCGTGCCGAACCAGGCTGCCACCGACATCACGGTGCCGCCGACGGCGATCGCGGCCAGCTCCAGCGGGCCGAGGTGGCCGACGACAGCGGTGTCCACCAGGACATAGAGCGGCTCGGCGGCCAGCACCACGAGCGCGGGGAGCGCCAGTGCGGCGATCCGCCGGGGTGTGGCGGTGGGTTCAGACGCGACAGGCGGGCTCATGGTTGCCCATGATGCCCGCCCGACGAAAAAGAGCGGTTACTGGCGAGTGTCCAGCGAGGCCTGGAGCGCGCGGCGAGCCTGCTCGCGGGCGTCGTCGGCGGGCTTGGGCTGGGGCTTCTGCTTGGCAGCCATGAGAGGGCTTCCTTCCACACGGTGGGTGTGGGCGCGCCGCACGGAGACGGGCGCCCAGAATCGGTCGAGCGAGGCGTCACAAGAGGGCCGGCCCGGGATCGCCGGGTCCTTGGCGGAGATGACGCCGGCCCGGGTCGGTGGACCCGGGAGGCTCGAGGTCTCACGGAGAGGCGGTGGTGTCAGCCGCGTGAAACCAAATCACCGTTCAGGTCCCAAACTAACGTTCACCCGGCGGGCCGTTGGGTGGATCCCGCTATCCGGGACAACGAAGATGGGGGCCACCCGTTCGGGTGACCCCCATTCAACTGCGCAAACGTCGATCAGTTCAGGAAATCGTCCAATAGGCGACGCACGGTGGCCACCACGTCATCCGGCTCCCCAAAACCGGTGAAACCGGCCGCCAGCCGGTGACCGCCACCGCCCTGGGAGATGGCCACACCACTCACATCAACCGCGCCCTTGCTCCGCAGTGACACCGACCACTCGCGTGTTCCGACCTGCTTCACCAGCACCGAGACATCCGCCTCGGCCACCGAGCGGACCGGGTCGATCAGCGTGTCCAGCACGTAGGGCGGCTGGGAGTACCGCTCCAGGTCACTCAGCGTCGCGTAGGTCCAGACCATGCCGAGGCCGCCGGCCGCCGCCGGATCGAGCACCGCGCGGCCCAGCACCTCGCCGGTCAGTTTCATGGCGCCGAACGGCTTGCTGTCGAAGATCCGCCGGGAGATCTCGCCGGGACGGATCCCGGTCGCGATCAGCCGGGCCGCCAACTCGTGCACCGCCACCGTGGTCATGTCGAACTTGAACGAGCCGGTGTCGGTCGCCAGCGCCACGTAGAAGCACTCGGCGATCTCGGCGTCCAGCGGCACGTCGAGCCTGCTCAGCAGCTGCTCGGCCACCACCGACGTGGCCGCGGCCAGCGGGTCCACCAGGCGCACCTGGCCGAAACCGGTGTTGGAGGCGTGGTGGTCCAGCACGACGCTGCGGGGCGCGGCCGCGAGCCGGCCGGCGAGCCCGCCGAGGCGGGACTCGCTCGCCACGTCGAAGACCATGACCATGCCCGGGTCACCGTAGGCGTCCGTCTCCGGCACCAGAAGATCAAGACCGGGCAGACCAGCGTACGGGTCCGGAATGCTGAACTGGCCCGGGAACGTCGCCTGGATCCGGGTGAATCCGAGCCGCCGCAATCCGAGGGCGAAGCCGAGCATGCTGCCCAGCGCGTCCCCGTCCGGGTTCACGTGGCAGATCAGCAGGACCTCGTCGCCGGCGCCGGCCGAGCGGACCGCCGCCACAGCGGCGGCCCATTGCTCGGCGGAAGGACTCACCCCTTGTCCTCGGCGGCACCCACCGACTCGGCGTCCTCGTCCTCGTCGCTCTTGTACGGGTCGGCCTCGCCGGCGTACTCCTTGCCGGCTGCCAGCCGCTGGACCTCTTCGTCCCGGTGGCGCGCCTGCTCCAGGAGGTCGTCGATCTCCTTGACCGTGTCGAGCACGTTGTCCAGGACGAACGCGAGGCTCGGCGAGTGCCGCAGGCTCAGCGCGTGACCGACCCGGGTCCGCAGCATGCCTTTCGCGCTCTCCAGGGCCGCCGCCGTCGAGGCCTGCTCGGCCACGTCGCCGAGAACCGTGTAGAAGACCGTCGCCTCACGCAGGTCGCCGGTGATCCGGGCATCCGTGATCGTCACCATGCCGAGGCGCGGGTCCTTGATCTCCCGTACCAGCGACGCCACCAGCTCACGGATTCGCTCTGCGTGCTTCCGTGTCTTGGCCGGATCCGCCATCTAGCCCACCTCCGACTGTCTATCCCGCGGGTCGGTCAACACCATCCCGCCCTAACCGAGCAAGCCTACCTAGGTCAGTCGTCGTCCCCGTACAGCCGTCGCTTCACCGAGAGCAACTCGATCTCGGGACGGCCGGCCACCTGGTTCTCGCAGGTGTCGACGACGCTGCGGGCCTGTGCCGGGTCCGGCGCGACCGCGGCCACACCGATCTGGGCACGGCCGTGCAGGTCGTGGAAACCGACCTCGGCGACGCTGACTTCGAACTTCTTCAGCATCGCGATGATCGGGCGGACGTAGGAACGCTTCTGCTTCAGCGATTGCGCGTCACCGGGCAGGAGCAGGTCGAAGACTGCGGTCTCGATATACATCAGCGAGCAGGGTACGCCGGACCCCCATCGGCGTCAGCTGTATTTGCGGGCCACCACGACGTCACGCTCGATGCCCTGGTCCACCCGGTGCGACAGCGGCTGGTAATCGATCAGCTTCAGGCCGTTCGCCACCAGGATGTCCTCGGCCAGCTCACGCTTGGCGACCTTGGTGTTCCAGGAGATCCCGACCGCCCCGCCCGGGCGCAGCAGCTTCAGCCACTCCGGCACCGCGCGCTCCAGCAGGTCCAGCGGGCGACGGGTGATGCCGCCGCCGTCCTCGTCGTAACTGCCGTGGGCGACGCCGTACGGCAGGTCGGTGACGATCAGGTCGGCGACGTTGCCCTTGATCAGGCCGTCCAGCCCGGTGGTGTCGGCGTTCAAGACGGTGATCTTCTGCACCGCGCCGGACTTGTGGTCGTCCTTGCTGGCGGCCATCGTCACCTCCAGCCGGCGGGCGGCCCGGCGGCCCTGCCGGCGCACCGGGACCAGGTCGGCGGTGTGCTTGAGCCGCTTGCGCTTCAGCCACGTCTGCAGGAACAGCTTGTACGCCTCGACGTCCTTGCCGTCGATCTCCACGCCGATGCCGTCATATCCGTACATCAGGGCCTGGTTGAGCGTGGTGCCGCGGCCGCACAGCGGGTCGAAGACGGTGAGGTTGCCGTCGAGCATCCGCCGGGCGAAGGCGGAGCCGAGCAGGGTGAGGTTCAGCACGAGCTTGGTGAACTGCTCGTTGGTCTTGCCGGCGTACTTCGGGATGGTGATCAGGTCACTGTCATACCGGGCCAGCGGGGTGAGCATGAGCGGCCGCAGCAGGTCCTCGACCCGTTCGTAGAGGGCGTACGCCGAGGAGAGGTTCGAGAGGTACGCGATGTCGAGCTCGGTCAGCTCGGCGGAGAACGTCAGGTACTCCACGCCGCCGATCTCGGCCACGTCGACCTCGTCGATCCCGGAGGAGAGCACCGGCGCGAACCCGGCCAGCTCCGCCTGGGATATGCGTGCCGCCTGGTCGGCGTAGACACGGTTGGCGGACGGTGCGAGCAGCATGGCGTAGCGGGACATGGTGCCATTCTTTCAACGACGGCTGAGCCTGATTCGCGCGTACCCCTGAAAAGACGGACGGCCCCGGCGCTTTCGCGCCGAGGCCGTCCGTCGCGGGGTGTTACGCCCGCGCCTTCTCACGCATTTCGAAGGTCTCGATCACGTCGCCGACCTGCGGCGAACCGTAACCCTGGAGCGTCAGACCACACTCGAAGCCCTCGCGGACCTCGGTCGCGTCGTCCTTGAACCGCTTCAGCGAGCTGATCGTGACGTTGTCGCCAACCACGACGCCATCGCGCAGGATCCGCGCCTTGGCGTTGCGCTTGAGCAGGCCCGTCCGGACGATACAGCCGGCGATGAGTCCGATCTTCGACGAGCGGAAGACCTCGCGGATCTCCGCCGTGCCGAGCTCGACCTCTTCGTACTCCGGCTTGAGCAGGCCCTTCAGGGCCGCCTCGATCTCCTCGATGGCCTGGTAGATCACGCTGTAGTAGCGGATCTCCACGCCGGCGCGGTCGGCCATTTCCTTGACCTTGTTCGAGGCCCGGACGTTGAAGCCGATGATCGTGGCAACCTGCTCCGAGGACGCCGACGCCAGGTTGACGTCGCTCTCGGTGATCGCACCGACACCGCGGTGGATGACCTTGAGCTGCACCTCGTCCGGGATCTTGATGTTGAAGAGCGCCTCTTCGAGGGCCTCCACCGATCCGGAACCGTCACCCTTGATGATCAAGGTGAGCGAAGCCTTCTCGCCCTCCTTGATGTCGCGCATCATCTCGTCGAGCGACTTCGGACGACGCGAGTTCGCGAACATCGCCGCACGACGGCGAGCCTGCCGCTGCTCGGCGATCTGACGCACCGTGCGGTCGTCCTCGGCAGCGAGGAACGTGTCGCCCGCGCTGGGAACCGAGGTGAGACCGAGCACCAGGACCGGACGGGCAGGACCCGCCTCGGCGATCTGGGCGCCGTTCTCGTCGAGCATGGCCCGGACGCGACCATGCGCGCCACCAGCCACGATCGAGTCGCCGGCACGCAGCGTGCCCTTCTGCACCAGGACGGTGGCGACAGCGCCGCGACCCTTGTCCAGGTGAGCCTCGACCGCGACACCCTGTGCGGGGCCGTCGATCGGGGCGGTCAGCTCGAGCGCCGCGTCGGCGGTCAGCAGGACGGCCTCGAGGAGGTCGTCGATGCCGATGCCGGGCTTGGCGGCCACGTTCACGAACATGGTGTCGCCGCCGTACTCCTCAGCGAGCAGGCCGTAGTCGGTCAGCTGCTGCCGGACCTTGTCCGGGTTGGCGTCCGGCTTGTCGACCTTGTTCACCGCGACCACGATCGGCACGTCGGCCGCCTTGGCGTGGTTGAGCGCCTCCACCGTCTGCGGCATGACGCCGTCGTCGGCGGCGACCACGAGGATGACGATGTCGGTCACCTTCGCACCACGAGCACGCATGGCGGTGAACGCCTCGTGACCCGGGGTGTCGATGAAGGTGATCGCCCGGTCTTCGCCCTGGTGAGGGACGACGACCTGGTAGGCGCCGATGTGCTGGGTGATGCCACCCGCCTCGCCGGCGACAACGTTGGTCTTGCGGATCGCGTCGAGCAGCTTCGTCTTACCGTGGTCGACGTGACCCATGACGGTCACGACCGGCGGACGAACGACCAGACGGTCCTCCGCCACCTCGGCGTCGAGGTCGATGTCGAACTGCGCGAGCAGCTCGCGGTCCTCGTCCTCGGGGCTGACGATGACAACCTCGAAGCCCAGGTGCACGCCGAGCAGCTTGAGGGTGTCGTCAGACACCGACTGCGTGGCGGTCACCATGTCGCCCAGGTTGAACATCTCCTGGACGAGCGAGCCCGGGTTGGCGTTGATCTTGTCGGCGAAGTCCGACAGCGACGCACCGCGGGACAGCCGGATCTCCTGGCCGTTACCGCGCGGGGCGCCCGAGCTCATCTGCGGAGCAGAGAGGTTGTCGAACTCCTGACGCCGCTGCTTCTTCGACTTGCGGCCACGAGTCGGCCGGCCGCCGGGACGCCCGAAGGCACCCGCCGCGCCACCGCCACGACCACGGCCACCGCCGCCACCCGGACGTCCGGGAGCGCCTGCGCCGACCGGGCCACCGCCGCCGCCACCGGGACCACCGGGACGGAAGCCGCCACCAGCGCCGCCGCCACCACCGGGACGGAAGCCGCCACCAGCGCCGCCACCGCCACCAGGACGGAAGCCACCGCCGGCACCGCCACCGCCACCGCGGTAGCCGCCACCGCCGCCACCGGGACCGCCGGGACGACCAGCGCCGCCACCGGGACCGCCGGGACGGCCAGCGCCGCCACCGGGACCGGCCGGACGACCCGGACGCTGCGCCGGCATCGACGCGGGGCTAGGCCGCGGCGGCATCGAAGCAGGGCTGGGCCGCGGCGGCATGCCGGGCTGGTTGGGACGCGGCATCGAAGCCGGGGACGGACGGCCTGCAGCCGCGCCACCGGAGACGCCGAACGGGTTGTTACCGGGACCACGCGCCGGCGGACGAGGTGCGCCACCGGCAGGGCCGGGACGCGGTCCACCAGGAGCGCCGCCCTGGTTGGGGTTACGACCGGCCGCGGGCGAACCCGGACGCGGCGGAACCATGCCGGGACCCGGACGCGGGCCGGGGCCGGTGCCACGAGACGCGCCACCGTCGGCCGGAGGCCGGCGCTCGGCGTCACGGGCACGTGCGGCCTGAGCAGCCTGAGCCGCCTTGACGGCCGCTTCCTGCTCAGCCTTCAACGCCGAGGCGCGCGCCTCGGCGGCGGCCACCTCGATGTCGTGCGCACTGGCCGGCTTGGTGACCGGACCGGGTGTCGGGCCGGGACGGCCGGGAGCCGGCTTCGGCCGGGCGAACTGCCCGGGCGAGGGTGCCGGCGAAGTCGGGGCGACGCTGGGAGCGCCACCCTGCGGCGGGCCGGGACGACGCGGCGGCTGAGGCCGCCCCATCGGCGGGCCCGGGCGCGGGTTGCCACCAGGGGCACCCGGCGCGCTGGACGCGGAGGGACCGGACGCCGGCGACGAAGGCGAAGCCGGAACGGCGCCACCTGCCTCGAGGGCGCCACGAAGCCGACGGGCCACCGGGGCCTCGACGGTGCTGGACGCAGATTTGACGAACTCGCCCATTTCTTTCAACGTGGCGAGCACGGTCTTGCTGTCGACCCCGAGCTCTTTGGCGAGCTCGTGAACGCGGGCCTTGCCTGGCACTGCACTCCTCACTTCGAGGTCGTGCGAGCAGTACCCGCACAGACCTCACTCGTGCACTAGAAGCCTGGTCATTTCAGGGACTTCATCGTGTGCTCATCTGGGTCGTCCTACCTTGCTGGGTCGTGACGAGACGCCGACGCCTCGTCATCGGTGGGTCCGAACGGCACGGAGACCGAACGGATGTGCTCGGCAAGCAACTCGGTGTCAGCAACACCGGTGAGACGTAGCGCACGCCCGAAGGCGCGACGCCGCTCTGCCTGCTCGAAGCAGGCCGGAACGGGATGCAGATGCGCTCCCCGTCCCGACAGTCGGCGGCCCGGATCGGGTAGAAGCCGAAGGTCTCCCCCGGATCCGACCGCGACGAACCGCAGCAATGATGCGGCCGGCGCGCGATTACGACAGCCGACGCAGGTTCGCGTCGGGCCGACCGTCACCGAGTCTACCCCTCGTTCGCAGCGAACGCGTATCCGGTCAGTTCCCCGCCCCTGCCGCGGGCCGGTCGGACACTCCGGTGGGCTCGTTGTCCGGCCGGATGTCGATGCGCCAACCGGTCAGCCGGGCGGCCAGCCGGGCGTTCTGACCTTCCCGCCCGATCGCCAGCGAGAGCTGGAAGTCCGGCACGGTGACCCGAGCCGTACGGGTGGCCGCGTCGACCACCTCGACCCGCAGCGCCTTCGCCGGCGAGAGCGCGTTGCCGACGAACTGGGCCGGGTCATCCGACCAGTCGATGATGTCGATCTTCTCGCCGTGCAGCTCGCTCATCACGGCCCGGACCCGCTGGCCCATCGGGCCGATGCACGCACCCTTGGCATTCACGCCGGAGACCGTGGAACGGACCGCGATCTTGGTGCGGTGACCCGACTCACGGGCGATCGCGGCGATCTCCACGGTCCCGTCCGCGATTTCCGGCACCTCGAGGGCGAACAACTTCTTCACCAGGGCCGGGTGGGACCGGGACAGGGTGATCTGCGGGCCGCGGAAGCCTTTCGCCACGTGCACCACGATGCTGCGGATCCGGGAGCCGTGCTCGTACCGCTCGCCCGGAACCTGCTCGGACTGCGGCAGAACCGCCTCGAGCTTGCCCAGGTCGACGATCACGATGCCCTTCTCGGCACGGGCCGCGTCGGCCTGCACCACACCGGTGACCAGGTCGCCGTCGCGTCCGGCGTACTCGCCGAAGTGCTGCTCGTCGGTCGCCTCGCGAAGGCGCTGCAGGATGACCTGCTTCGCGGTCATCGCGGCGATCCGGCCGAAGTCGTGCGGGGTGTCGTCGTACTCACGGACGACGGTGCCGTCCGCGTCGAGCTCCTGTGCCAGCACGGAGGCCACACCGCTCTTGCGGTCGATCTCCACTCGGGCGTGACCTTCCGCGCCGTCGGTGTGCCGGTAAGCGGTCAGCAGTGCGGTCTCGATGGCCGCAAGAATGGTGTCGAACGGGATCTCCCGCTCGCGCTCCAGGGCGCGCAGCGCCGCGAGGTCGATGTTCATTCCTCGCCCTCCCCTTCGTCTTCTTCGTCGTCGTCTTCTACGTCGCCGAATTCGGCTTCGTCCATGCGCTTGAACTCGATCTGGACCTTGCCCGACCCGAGCTCGGCCCAGGCCAGCTCACGGGTCTTGCCGTCCACGTCCAGCGCCACACCTTTGTCATCGGTCGAGAGCACCCGCCCGGTAAGTCCGTTCACCGCGACCAGGCGGCCGGTGTTGCGGCGCCAGTGCCGGGGCTCGGTCAGCGGCCGGTCCACACCGGGCGAGCCGACCTCCAGCTGGTACTCCCCCGGCAGCACCTCGCCGCCGGCCTCGTCGGCCGTGTCGAGCGCGTCGGAGATCGCCCGGGAGATGACCGCCACATCGTCCAGGCTGATGCCACCGTCGTTGTCCACCAGAACCCGCAGCACGAACCGGCGACCCGCCCGGGACAGATGCACGTCCTCCAGGTCGTAACCGGAGGTGGCGACCACCGGCTCGATCACCTCACGGACCCGGGCACGCGCCGCGGTCAGATCGACGCGGGGAACAGCAGGGGTACGGGTTTCGGCTTCCGGCCTGGTACGGCGGCTACCAGGGTGCCCACCGGGCCGGGCCCCGGCGCGACCACGCTGCGTCATCGGGCTCGACCTCTCACTAGCTTCGTGCTGGAACGACTATATGCCGCCGGGCAGCAATCGGCCCCGCAGCTGACGCAGAGCGTAACGTGCCGGGACCCCGGCCGGAGCGCCGCCGCTCCGATTCCACCCCGCGTGCAGGTCAACGGGCCGTGCCGGAGGCCTTCGATCCGATGGTGTTGACTGGCCCGGTGCGGATGAGCGATTCGGTACACACACGCCGGCGGATACTGACCGCGACCGGCGCGATCGTGGCGGCGGCCACGCTGGCCGGCTGTGGCCTCTTCGACGACGAGCCGGAGCCCGAGCCGGCCCCCGACCCGCTGCAACCGATCCTCGACGAGGCGCTGGCCATGGCCGCCGCGTACGACCTGGCGATCCAGGCTCAGGCCACCCTGGCCGAGCAGCTCACCCCGCTCGCCGAGGACCACCGGGCGCACGCCGCCGCGCTGGCCACGCTGATCGGCACGGTGCTGCCGTCGGGCGCCGCTGCGCCGGTCGCGTCCGCCGCCCCGCCGGCCGGGTCCGCCGACGAGACGCTGGCCCAGCTGCGCAAGTCCGAGCAGGACGCGCAGACAACGGCCATCGCCGCGTGCCTGGCCGCACCGGCGGACCGCGCGGCCCTCGTCGGATCGATCGCCGCCTGCCGGGCCACCCACGCGAGCGCGCTGCGCTGAGAGGATTGCCGTGAAGGAACAGTTGACCGCCGCGCTCGCCGCCGAGGAAGCGGCCATCTACGCGTACGGGCTGATCGGCGTGCACCTCACCAAGGAGCGCGAGGTGAAGGGTGCCCGGGACAGCGAGCAGGTGCACCGGCAGCGCCGCGACTACCTGGTGGACCGGATCGCCGAACTGAAGGCCAGCGCCGCGCCCGCACCTGCCGGGTACGCCCTGCCGTTCGAGGTGACCGACCGGGCGAGCGCACTGAAGCTGGCCGTACACATCGAGGACGGTGTGGCCCAGGCGTGGCGGGCCGTGCTGCCGGTCACCGAGCAGAGCCAGCGCAACGCCGCCCTGTCGGCAATGACCGATTCCGCGGTCCGCGCGACGGCCTGGCGCAAATATTCCGGCACGACGCCGCTGACCATGGCTTTCCCCGGACGTCCGGGCTAAAAGTCTGGAGAATGGGGCGGTGATCGGCGAGCTCGACACCACCTCAGTCCGCGGGTCGCTCGCGATCCGCCTCCGTGACGTCGTCCAGCAACGGTGGCCGGCCGAGGTCCAGGCCATCGGCGTCCGCGGTTCGGTCGCACACGGCGACGACGTCGAATCCAGCGACGTGAACGTGGTGGTGGTCACATATCGCCCGAAGACCGGCCCGAAACCGACCCGCCGCAAGGTCGAGGGCGTCCGCGTCTCGTTGGCCGTGGTCACCGCCGAGGACGGTCTGGGCCTGGCCCGGGTTCTCACCCCGAGCTGGCCGCTGGTGGCGGACGGATATCTGACGACCCTGCCGCTCCACGACCCGCACGAGTGGTTCGCCGACCAGCGCGAGGCCCACCTGACGCTACTGTCCGAGTCCCGCCCGGCCGAGTTCACCCGGCTGGCCCGCCACAACTGGGCCCTGGCGAGCAACGCGCACGCCCGCGCGGTCCGGCTCACCCAGTGGCACGACACGGACGCCGCGATGGTCCTGATGGCCAAGGCCCGGGTGCACGCGGCGCTCGTCGCCGGCCTGCTGACCAGGACGTACTTTCGCAACGAGGCGGACGCGGTGAAACACACCGGCGTCGCGATGGCCGACATGCAGGAACTCGACGCGATCCTGAATTACCAGGCCGAGGAGCTGGCCGCCCGGGGCCGCCCGGTCGACGGGACGCTGGGCGAGCTCTTCGACTGAGCGTCCCTCAGGCGCCGAGCATCGTGCCGATCACGAACGTCGCACCGGCCGCCGCGCCGCCCAGCAGCAACTGACGCAGCCCGCCGCGCCACCACGGCCGGGCGGTCAGCCGGGCGATCACGGCACCCACCACGAAGAGACCGATTCCACCGGCGAGCAGCGCCGGCCACAACGGTTCGAAACCGGCGAGCAGTGGCAGCAGCGGGATCAGCGCGCCGGCCGCGAAACAGACGAACGACGACGATGCGGCCGTCCACGGGCTGGGCAGCTCGTCCGGGACCACACCCAGCTCCTCCTGGGCGTGCACCCGCAGCGCCTGGTCCGGGTTGTCCTTGAGGACGTCGGCCACCTGCCGGGCCAGCGCGAGCGGCAGACCCCGGGCCGTCCACGCCGCCACCAGCTCGTCGGCCTCGCCGTCCGGGTTGACGCGCAGCTCGTGGCGTTCCTTGTCGAGCTCGGCGGCGACCTGTTCGTTCTGGGTCCGGACGCTGGTGTACTCGCCGATCGCCATCGAGATCGCCCCGGCCACCAGGCCCGCGACGCCGGTCAGGATCAGCGTGTGATGGCCGGAGCGGGCGCCACCCACCCCGGCGATCAGCGCGATGTTGGTGACCAGGCCGTCCATCGCGCCGAACGTCGCGGCCCTCAGCCACCCGCCGGAGACGTCGGCGTGATGGTGCTCGGCCGGCAGGATCACGGGAGGGTGAGGATCTCGTAGCCGTCGTCGGTCACCACGAGGGTGTGCTCGAACTGGGCCGTCCACTTGCGGTCTTTCGTGACGACCGTCCAGCCGTCTTTCCAGATGTCGTACTCATGGGTGCCGAGGGTGATCATCGGCTCGATGGTGAAGGTCATGCCCGGTTCCATGACGGTTTCCAGGCGCGGGTTGTCGTAGTGCGGGATGTACAGCCCGGAGTGGAACGTCTCGCCGATGCCGTGGCCGGTGAAGTCGCGGACCACGCCGTAACCGAAGCGGCGCGCGTACGCCTCGATGACCCGGCCGATCGCGTTGATCGGGCGGCCCGGCGCGACCGCACGGATGCCGCGCATCATCGCCTCGTGCGTGCGCTCGACGAGCAGGCGGGCCTCGTCGCTCACCTCGCCGACGCAGAACGTGGCGTCGGTGTCGCCGTGCACGCCGTTCAGATATGCCGTCACGTCGACGTTGATGATGTCGCCGTCCTCCAGGACCGTGGAGTCCGGGATGCCGTGGCAGATCACCTCGTTGAGTGAGGTGCAGCAGGATTTCGGGAAGCCCTTGTAACCCAGCGTCGACGGGTACGCGCCGTGGTCGAGGATGAACTCGTGCACCACCCGGTCGATCTCGTCGGTGCTGACGCCGGGCTTGCAGTGCTCACCGGCGAGCTCGGTGGCCTGCGCGGCGATCCGGCCGGCGACGCGCATCTTCTCGATCGTCTCGGGAGTCTGCACATGGGAGCCACGCCACTCGCGGGGCTTCTTCTTCCCCACGTACTCGGGGCGGACGATCTGCGCCGGGACCGATCGCTCGCGCGACTGCTTTCCCGGGCTGAGTGGGGCACGTACGGACATGTTCACAGCCTATCCGCCCGGCAGCCCCGTTCTTGCCGCCCTCGGACCCCTGTGAAAACCTGTTCCGGTGGATCAAGACTTCTCGGTGGCGGGCGCGGTCGATGGCGACCACGTCACCGTCATCGTGACCGGCGAGGTCGACATGGCCACCGCCGACGTGCTGTTCAGCACCGCGACACCGCCGGACGCGGCGGCCGCCACCGTGGACCTGCGCGGGGTGAGCTTCTTCGACTCGGCCGCCATCCACGCCCTGACCCGGCTCGCCGAGCACTACCCGTCGGGCCGGCTCACAGTGTTCCCCTCGTCCCGGGTTCTGCGGGTGCTGGAGATCTCCGGGCTGGCCGGGCAGCCCTGGCTCAAGCCGGATTCAGCGGGCGCCGCAGAGTAACCGCGGTGCCCTGCGGGGAGCGGTGCACGGAGAGCTCGGTCAGCGCCCCGATCAACGCCAGGCCACGCCCGCGGAAACCCGCATCGGTTGCCGGACGCCATCGACCGGTGTCGTGGATCGTCACCACGACCGCGTCACCGGTGTGCGAGGCCTCCACCACGATCACCGGCTCGTCCGGGTCGAGCGGGTGCTCGATCGCGTTCGCCGCGGCCTCGGAGACCGCGACCACCAGGTCGAACGCGTCGTTGTCGGGTACCGCGTGCGCGGTCAGGAAGTCCTCCAGCCGGCGGCGCATCACGGTGAGCCGGGACGGGTCGGCGGGCAGCCGCAGGACGAACTCGCGGGGTTCGGTCACCTCCAGCGCGAGCAGCGCGATGTCGTCGCGGCGCGCGTGCCGGGCCGCCTTCACCAGCAGCGCGTCCAGCAGGTCCTCCACGTGATCGGTCGGCCGGGCGACGTCGGCGGTCAGCTCGGCCAGCCCGGTGTCGATGCCCTGCCGGCGGTCCTCGACCAGGCCGTCGGTGTAGAGCAGCAGCCGGCCGCCGGAGGAGAGCTCGCGTTCCCGGGTCGGGTAGGTGACGTTGCCGAGAGCGCCGATCGGCGGCCCCATCGCGGTGGCGTAGAGGAACTCACCCGCCTTGCCACCCTCCACGACGATCGGTGACGGATGCCCGGCGGAGGAGAACCGCAACCTCCGGGTACGCGGATCGAACGCCACACAGATGACCGTGGCGAACTGCCGCCGCCCGAGAGTGTCGACCAGCCGGTTCAGCCGGGTCAGCGCGGCGCCACAGTCAAAACCTTCCAGAACGTACGCCCGAAGCGCGTTCCGCAACTGGCCCATGCCCGCCGCGGCCTGCACGCCCTTGCCGACCACATCGCCGATGACCAGGAACAACTCGCCGTCCGGGGCGGCGATCGCGTCGTACCAGTCGCCGCCGACCCGCGCCTCGCTGCTGCCCGGCACGTACCGGCTCGCCACGATCGCGCCCGGCACCCGGGGCAGCGACTGCGGCAGCAGGCTGTGCTGCAACGTGGACGCGATCCGGTGCTCGGTCTCGTAGAGCCGCGCGTTCGCCAGCCGCAGCCCGATCAGCCGGGCCAGCTGGTTGAGCAGCGCCGGTTCGGCCGGGCCGTCCGCGCCGTCCCAGACCCGCAGCTCGCCGAGCGGCGGCCCGGCGTCGTCCGGCGAGCTGTCCGACGGCAGCGGCAGCACCACGTCCGGTTCGGACGGTGGCACGGTGGCCCCGCCGTCCTGCTCGGCCCGGGCTTCCGGCGCGGTCACCACGACCCGGCCGGCCGATGTCAGGGCGAGCACGTGCCGGGCCGCGACGTCGAGCACCTCGGCGGTGGTCGGTACGGCGTTCAGCGAGGAGGCCACGTCGACCAGGCCGCGCAGCCGGCCCACGATCTCCCAGAGGTCGCCGGAGGCCGCGGTCTTGTCGGTGATGATGCAGAAGACCCCGGCGGGCCGTCCCTCGGCGTCCCGGATCGGGTCGAGCGTGAAGGGGTGATCCTCGGACGCGAACGACGCGTCGTTCGCGATCACGCCGTCGAGCAGCGCCCGCACGTCCCACGTCTCGGCGACGGGCCGGCCGGGCTCGCCGCCGGTCACCGACCGGGACGCGTCGTTGTAGAAGGCGGTGTGCTCCGGCCCCCAGCAGACGACGATCGGCGCCCGCGAGGCGAGCATCGTGACGATCGCGCCGGTCAGCTCCTCCGGCCAGGCGGACGGATCACCGACCGTGGTGGCGGACCAGTCCAGAGCGGACATTCGCGCGCCCATCTCGCCGCCTCGGTCGAAGGCGATGCGCAACCGGCTCGTCAGCCCCAATGCGGACCTCCCCACGTTTTATGCCGGAATGATCGCACCCACCGAAGCGGCCTCGGTCAGCGCGGTGAACGCCCGCAGGTCCGTGGTCCGTTCCGGGTGCCACTGCACGCCGAGAGCGAAGGTCAGCCCGGGGTGTTCGAGGATCTCCACGACCCGGTCGTCCGGGCACCAGCCGGCCGGTACGAACTCACCCGGGTCGGCGACCGCCTGATGGTGGAACGAGTTCACCGTCAGGTGGCGGCCGAACAGCTGGTGTGCCCGGCTGTTCTCGTCGACGACGACGTCGTGCCGGCCGTAATCGGAGGCGCCGGCGGCCAGCGGGTCGGTGCCCGCGGCGGCCCGGTGCCGCTCGTGCCCGACCAGATCGGGCAGGTGCTGGTGCAGCGATCCGCCGGTGGCGACCGCCATCACCTGCATGCCCCGGCAGACGCCGAGCACCGGCAGGTCGGCCGCAAGGGCCGCGCGCATCAGCATCAGCTCGGCGGCGTCGCGTACCTCGTCGACCTCGGTGGCCGGGTGACGCTCGGCCTGCCAGGCGACCGGGTCGACGTCGCCGCCACCGGTGAAGACGATGCCGTCCAGCGATTCGAGCACGTCGGTGCCCGGATCGTCCGGCGTGATCAGAACGGCTCTGCCGCCGGCGGCGTGCACCGCTTTCACGTAGTTCATCGGCAGCATTGCGGCCATCAACTCGTTGCGCTGGTACTGGATGTGCTGCGCGTAACAGGTGAGGCCGATCAGCGGTCTGCGCATGCGGTGCCGTTCTCCTTCATCCTGGTTCTGGCTGCATCGACTAGTGCGCCGAACAGGCGCTGGTCCCTGCGGTATTCCGGATGCCACTGCACGCCGAGGACGAATCCCCCGTTCGGGTCCTCGACCGCCTCGGGGGTGCCGTCGTCCGCCCGCCCGGTGACGGTCAGCGATCCGGCGTCCGCGACGCCCTGGTGATGGAAGCAGTGGATGGCGCGGTCCGCACCCATCAGATCGGCGATCCGGCTGCCCGGCGTGAAGGTCGCTTCGTGCTCGCCGTACACACCCGGCGCCGGCCGGTGCCGTTCGTGGCCGAGCGTCTCCGGCAGGTGCTGGTGCAGTGATCCGCCGGCCGCGACGGCGAGCAGCTGCATCCCCCGGCAGACGGCGAGGAGCGGCAGGCCGGCGTCGAGGGCGGCCCGCAGCAGCAGCATCTCGCCGGCGTCCCGCTCGGCGCGGAACTCGGTCGCCGGATGCGGGGCAGCGCCATAGAGGGCCGGGTCGACGTCCGGACCGCCGGCCAGGACCAGGCCGTCGAGGGCGCGGAGCACGTCGGCGTCCCGGTCGTCCGGAGGCAGCAGAATCGCCCGGCCACCGGCCAGCGTGACCGCTTCGACATAGTCGTGCGGCACGAGGGTGGAGGGGAGGTTCTGCCAGACACCCCAGGTGGCCGGAACCACATAGGACGTTATGCCGATGATCGGACGCATCGCACCACCGTAGTCACAGGCGCGCGGCGCCGGAGAACCGGCGCCGCGTGACGGGTCCATCTGTCCCACCTACACGGGGATCGACCCGCGCGGGCGGGGATTCGACCCCAATACACCTTGTTGAGCTGGGCGTATGTTGTCTCATCCCCACCGTAACGGGTCTTGAAACATCACAGCGGTGTTACGTACGCACCCGTGATCCCGCCGTCGACGACGAACTGGTTCGCCGTCATGAACGAGGAGTCGTCGCTCGCGAGGAACGCCACCGCCGCCGCGATCTCCGACGGTTCGGCGAACCGGCCCATCGGCACGTGCACGAGACGGCGCGCTGCCCGCTCCGGATCCTTCGCGAAGAGATCCATCAGCAGCGGCGTGGCGACCGGCCCAGGGCAGAGCGCGTTGATCCGGATACCCTCGCGGGCGAACTGGACGCCCAGCTCACGGGTCATCGCGAGCACCCCGCCCTTGCTGGCGGTGTACGCGATCTGCGAGGTCGCGGCGCCGAGCAGAGCCACGAACGACGCGGTGTTGATGATCGAGCCCTTGCCCTGCCGCTGCATGTGCGGGATGGCGTACTTGCAGCAGAAGAAGACGCTCGTCGTGTTGATCCGGATGACGCGTTCCCACGCGTCGATGCCGGTCACCAGGATCGAGTCGTCGTCGGGCGGCGAGATGCCGGCGTTGTTGAACGCGATGTCGACGCGGCCGTGCCGTTCCACGACGCCGTCGAAGAGCGCTTTGACCTGCTCCTCGTCGCTCACGTCGCAGGCCACGAACTCGCCGCCGACCTCTTCGGCGATCGCCTTGCCCGCTTCTTCGGAAATATCGACACAGACGACGAAGGCGCCTTCGGCGGCGAAACGCCGCGCCGTGGCCAGCCCGATGCCGCTACCGGCACCGGTGATCACGGCAACGCGGTCCTGCAGACGCTCCACTCAAGCCCCCATAGAGATGAATACATTTTTCACGTCGGTGAACGACAGCAGCGCGTCCGGACCCAGTTCGCGGCCGAGGCCGGACTGCTTCATCCCGCCGAACGGGGTCCAGTACCGCACCGACGAATTGCTGTTGACGCTGAGCGCGCCGGTCTCCACGGCCCGCGACATCCGCAGGGCCCGGCCCACGTCCCGGGTCCAGACCGAGCCGGAGAGGCCGTACTCGGTGTCGTTGGCGAGCCGGATCGCCTCGGCCTCGTCGCGGAACGGCAGCACGCTCACCACCGGCCCGAAGATCTCCTCACGCCAGTGCGCGTCGTCCGCCGAGCCGGCCAGCAGAACGGTGGGCGGGAACCACCAGCCATCCTTGAAGTCGGCGGTTCCGCGGAACGCCACGTCGGCGCCATCCACATAGGAGGCGACGACATCCCGCTGACCGGAAGAGATCAGCGGCCCCATTTCCGACATTTCGCTGGACGGGTCCAATACCCGGAATTTCGCCACCGCCGGCTCCAGCATCGCCAGGAACTTGTCGTAGACCGAAGCCTCGACGAGAAGCCGCGAACGGGCACAGCAGTCCTGACCCGCGTTGTCGAAGACAGCGCCGGGAGCCGCCGCCGCGGCCGCCTGAAGATCAGCGTCCGCGAAGACGATGTTGGCGCTCTTGCCACCCAGCTCCAGCGTCACCCGCTTCACCTGATCGGCACAGCCCGCCATGATCGATTTGCCGACCGGCGTCGACCCGGTGAAGCAGACCTTGCGGACCGCCGGATGGGTGACGAACCGCTGCCCCACCACGCTGCCCTTGCCGGGCAGCACCTGGAAGACGTCCTCCGGCAGGCCGGCTTCGAGCGCCAGCTCACCGAGGCGGATCGCGGTGAGCGGGGTCAGCTCGGCCGGCTTGAGCACCACCGTGTTGCCGGCCGCGAGCGCCGGCACGAAACCCCAGCCGGCGATCGGCATCGGGAAGTTCCACGGCACGATGATCCCGACGACGCCGAGCGGCTCGTGGAACGTGATGTCGATGCCGCCGGGCACCGGGATCTGCCTCCCGGAGAGGCGTTCCGGCGCACCGGCGTAGTAGTTCAGCACGTCCCGGACGTTGCCCGCTTCCCAGCGAGCGTTGCCGATCGTGTGCCCCGCGTTGCGTACCTCAAGAAGCGCGAGCTCCTCGATGTGGTCCTCGACCACCGCCGCGAAGCGGCGCAACAGCCGCGCCCGGTCCCCGGGCGCGACCTCGCGCCATTTCCCGAAAGCTTTCTGCGCACGCTCGATCGCCGCGTCGGTCTCTGCCAGACCCAGCGAGGGTACGGTCGTGAGCACCTCGCCCGTCGATGGGTTGATCACCTCAGTCACGACTTGATCATCCCCTCAGAGACGTTCGAATCCGCGGCGCAACTCCCAGTCGGTGACCGCCGCGTCGTAAGCGGCCAGTTCCACCTTCGCCATGTTCGCGTAATGGGAGACGATTTCGGACCCGAATGCCGCTTCCGCGACGCCGCTGTCCGACCAGAGGGTGGCCGCGTCGCGCAGCGTCCCGGGCACCCGGGGCGCGTCGGCGTCCAGGTACGCGTTCCCGGCGAACTCGTCCTCGAGCGACAACTCGTTCTCGATCCCGTGCAGCGCGCCCGCGATCAGCGCGGAGATCGCCAGGTACGGGTTGACGTCGCCGCCCGGCACCCGGTTCTCCACCCGCATCCCCTCGCCGTGCCCGGCGATCCGCAGCGCACAGGTCCGGTTGTCGACGCCCCACCGCACCGCGGTCGGCGCGAACGAGCCCGGCTGGTACCGCTTGTACGAGTTGATGTTCGGCGCGAAGAGCAGGCTGAACTCGCGCATCGTGGCGAGCAGCCCGGCCAGCACCCGCTGACCGGTCTCGCTCAGATGGGCGGGCCCGTCGCCGAGCATCGCCGACTTGCCCTCCGGGTTACGCAGCGAGAAGTGGATGTGGCAGGAGTTGCCCTCCCGCTCGTTCGGTTTCGCCATGAAGGTGAGCGCCATGCCCTCCTGCGCGGCAATCTCCTTCGCGCCGTTCTTGTAGACCACGTGCCCGTCGGCGGCGGTGAGCGCGTCCGCGTACCGGAAGGCGATCTCGTGCTGGCCGAGGTTGCACTCGCCCTTCGCGCTCTCCGGGATCAGGCCGGCGCCGTACATCTCGTTGCGGATCCGGCGCAGCAGCGGCTCCACCCGGGCGGTACCGAGCAGCGAGTAGTCCACGTTGTACTGGTTGGCGGGGGTCAGGTCCCGGTAACTCTTGGTGAACGCCTGCTCGTACGTGTCCCGGTACAGGACGAACTCCAGCTCGGTTCCCGCGTACGCGGTCAGACCGTGCGCCGCCAGCCGGTCCAGCTGGCGGCGCAGGATCTGCCGGGGTGAGGGCGCCACCGGCTGCCCCGCCGTGTCGAAGAGATCGGCGAGCACCAGCGCGGTGCCGGGCTGCCACGGGACGCGGCGCAGCGTGCTGAAATCCGGCCGCATCACGAAGTCGCCGTACCCGGTGGACCACGAGGACATCTCGTACCCGTCGACCGTGTTCATGTCCACGTCGACGGCGAGCAGGTAGTTGCACCCCTCACTGCCGCCGGACACCACCTCGTCCAGGAAGTAGCGCCCGTGCAGCCGTTTGCCCTGCAACCGCCCCTGCATGTCGGTCAGGGCGAGCAGCACCGTGTCGATGCTGCCGTTGTCGACCGAGACGTCGAGTTCCTCGAGATCCATGTTCGCCATCCAATCAGTCGATCTGCTCGCCGTGGTGGGCCTTCTCGATCAGGTTCTGCTTCGGGCCGGTGAACCACTTACGCGCGCTGGCGAACCACCAGATCGTGGCCGCGCCGAGCACCACCGCCACGGCGACGATCGTGTAGTTGAACGTCGACGCGGTGATCGGGCTCGCGGTCGGCAGCACGAACAGCACGCAGATGACACCTACCCACACGATCGCGATCCAGCCGATCGGGGCGCTCCATTTCCCGAGGTTCCACGGACCCGGCTCGAAGTCGTCGCCCAGCCGGCGGCGCAGCAGCACCGGTCCGACGTACGCGATGTAGAGGCCGATCACCGCGATCGAGGTGGCCGCCAGGTACGCCGTGGTGTTCCACAGCGACGGGAGCACCAGCAGGATCGACAGCGTCACGCAGAGCCAGATCGAGTTGGTCGGCGTACCGGTACGCGCGTTGACCTTCTTCCAGATCCGCGCGCCGGGGATGGCGTCGTCGCGGGCGAACGCGTACGACATCCGGGAGTTCGCGGTGACCGAGGCCATGCCGCAGAACCACTGCGCCACCATGCAGATGAAGAGCAGGAACGTACCGAGGTCGTGCCCGACCGCGTCGATGAAGATCTGCGCGGGCGGCAGCGCGAGATCGCTGGTACGCGCACCCTCGTAATCCTGGATCGACCAGGTGATCGCGAAGAGCAGCACGAAACCGGCGATCACCGAGACGACGACGGACAGCACAATGCCCCGCGGTGCGGCCCGGGCGGCGTCGTGCGTCTCCTCCGCCACGTGCGCCGAGGCGTCGTACCCGGTGTAGGTGTACTGCGCCATCAGAAGACCGATCAGGACGGCGTAGACGCCCGCCCCGGAGAAGCTGAAGCCTGTCGCGTTCTGCACCTCGAAGAACACTTCGGAGACCGGCTTGTGCTGGTCCGGCACCACGGCCAGCACGCCGACGATCACCGCGACACCGACCAGGTGCCACCACGCGCTCACGTCGGAGAGCAGCCGCACCAGGTTCACGCCGAACGTGTTCAGCAGCCCGTGCACGATGATGATGACCAGGAAGATCAGGAACGTGCGCCCGGTCGTCACCTCCACGTCGAAGGCGAGACTGAGGAACGCCGACGTGGTGATCGCCGCGCCGAAGTCGATGGCCGCGGTCACCGCGACCTCACCGAGGAAGTTGAACCAGCCGACGAACCAGGCCCACGCGGGCTTGTTCTTCTTGGCCAGAGCGGCGGCCCACCAGTACAGGGCGCCGGCGGTCGGATAGGCCGAGCAGACCTCGGCCATCGCCAGCGCCACGAAGGTCACCATGATGCCGACGAACAGCCAGCCCAGCGTGATGGCCATCGGGCCACCCGCCGTCATGGCTATGCCGTACGAGGTGATCGCACCGGCCAGAATGGAAATGATCGAGAAGGAGACGGCGAAGTTGGAGAAACCCGACAGGCGCCGATGCAGCTCCTGCTTGTAACCGAGTTGTGCGAGTCGTTCTTCATCAGAAGTAGGGGCGATGCCGTGATCAGCGCTCATCTGAGTGCTCCCTTGCCCGGGTGTGACCTGGACCACGCGATGCCGTGATGATCTCGCCGCCGTGTTACAGCCGTCAATGACGCGCGTTAATTGATCAACCAACGCCCACCGAAACCCGTCCAAACAGCCCCGCGAAAGTCAGCGCGACCTTTATGGAGAGAGCGTGGGGGCGGCGGCGCGAGGTGGGCGCTTGCGCGTGGGGGCGCGCTGAAGAGAGAGGTGACCGCACCCCGCACCGCCGCGAAGGGCCATCACGAGTGGCCCTGGACTCACGAGCCGTCCGAGGACCCGCTTGCCACCAAGGCTCGCACCCCCATTTCCCCCCAGCAACGCATTTACCTCACCCTCCACCCTTTCCGTACGCCCAACCGCGGCGCCCCCGACGCGCCGTGAGCATCCCGCCGGCGTGTCGATTTTGGGGGCGTAGCGAACCCGAAGTCGACACGCTCGCGGGCGGGTGGGTGTGCCCGGGGGCAGGGTGCGGGGTGCGCGTGAGGCATTGACCGGGTGCCTCATTCTCGCAGGTCAATTAGGGTGGCCGCTAAAAAATCTACAGCGGCGACTCTAGAAATCCGGCGAGGGGAGGCATACATTCAATGGGTCGGTCACGGCCGACGGAGCCGGTTCTCACAAACCGGTTAGCAACTGGCACAGACGCTGAGTTGGAGAAGGAGGACGAGATACCGCAGAAACGCGTAATCACAACGTCCCCGGCCCGACGAGAGGTGATCGCAGCCGATGCTCATCACTCCGGTCGACTGCTAGCGGCACGCAGCTGGTCGACCAACATGCGCCGACAGTGATCGGCACAAGAATTGAAAATCCAGGGCTCCGGTTACCCGCCGGGGCCCTGGACCTATGCGGGGACAGACAGGGAGAGCATGGCCGCGGAGACTCGTGATGTTGCCGCGTTCACCATGGGCCGGGCCGCCGAGCTGATCGGCGTGACCGCGGCCTTTCTGCGTAGCCTGGACGACACCGGGCTGATCGAGGCGGAACGCTCGTCCGGCGGGCACCGCCGTTACTCCCGCCATCAACTCGACCTCGCGGCCCGCGTCCGGGTGCTGCTCGATCAGGGTTTCCTGCTCGCCGCCGCCTGCCGGATCGTCACGCTGGAGGACCGTCTCGCCGCCGCGCACCGGCACATCGTCGCGCTCGGCGGCACGCTCGAGCCCAGCGAGGACGCCACGATCCCGACGCAGGCCCGCCCGACGACCCAAGCCCGCCCGACGACCAGAACGCGATGACGCAGACCCGCCCGACGCCCCAGGCCCGATGACGCAGGCCCGATGACCCCGGCCCGACGACCCCGGCTCGCAAGGACCTGACCCCCTCAGGCCTCTGACAGGTTCACCCGTGCGATGGTCACTCCATGCGCACGCGGAACATCGAAGAATGGCGTCGCCCCGGGCCGACCGCCGCGCAGCGCCGGACCGATCTGTGGATCGGGCTCGGCGTCGCGGCAGGCGCCGTGCTCAACCTGTTCCTCTCACGCAGTTTCGGCATGCTGCACACCGAGGACGCGCCGGCCAGGATCGAGCAGATCGCCTGGGCGCTCGGCACCACGCTGCCGCTGATCTGGCGGCGGAGCCGGCCGGACGCGGCCGCGATCGTGATGTCGGCGCTCTTCATCGGCGGCCAGTTCCGCGGCGCGCAGGAGCAACAGGTCGCTTCGTACGCCCTGTTCGCCGCGATCTACACGCTCGGCGCGTGGGGGCCGGTCCGGCATCGGGCGCGGAACCTGCGGCTGGTCATCATCGCCGCGATGTTCGTCTGGCTGACCGTCGCGTTCGTGATGTCGTGGGACGAGATCGTCGGCGACGGGTTCGACGGCGCTTCCGGTGAGCTGCCGGCACTCTGGGCGCTGGTCTTCAACCTGTACATCGTCAACGTGGTCTTCTTCGTCGCGGTCTACCTGATGGGCGACTCCGCCTGGCAGGCGGCCCGCCGGCTCGACACGGTCGAGTCGCAGGCGGCGCAACTGCGCGCGGCCCAGGCCGCGGCGGCCGAGCGCGCGGTGATCGACGAGAGGGTACGCATCGCGCGGGAGCTGCACGACGTCGTGGCTCACCACGTGTCGGTGATGGGCATTCAGGCGTCCGCGTGCCGGCGTGCCCTGGACAAGGATCCGGCCCGGGCGCGGACCGCGCTCACCGCGATCGAGGAGGGCGCCCGGACCGCGGTGGACGAGCTGCGCCGGATGCTGGGCGCACTGCGGGCGTCGGGTGCGACGGCGGAAGCCGCCACCAGCGGCGTGGACCGGATCCCGCAGATCGCCGACAGCGCCCGGGAGACCGGGCTGACCGTCCACTTCGCTGTTTTCGGCGACCCGGTGCCGCTGCCGGACTCGGTGTCGCAGGCGGCGTACCGGATCGCGCAGGAAGCCGTGACGAACACCCTGAAGCACGCCCGCGCGACCACTCTGGACATTCGCCTCCGCTATCTGAGCAGCGAGGTGGAACTCGACGTGAGCGACGACGGAAATGCTGATAAATCGGATAAGTCCGGGGGGATGGGCCTGATCGGCATGCGCGAACGCGTGGCAGTCCACGACGGCGTCCTGGAGAACGGACCCCGATCCGGCGGCGGCTACCGGGTACGCGTGAGGCTCCCGCACACCGCCGTGCCGAAAGAAGCCATGGCAGGAGAAACCACGTGACGATCACCGTCCTCGTCGCGGACGACCACGCCCTCGTCCGCACCGGCTTCCGGGTCATCCTCGAGATGGAGGACGACATCACTGTCGTCGGCGAGGCCGCGGACGGCGAACGCGCCACCGAACTGGCCCTGAGCCTGCGCCCCGACGTCGTGCTGATGGACGTCGAGATGCCCGGCGTCGACGGCCTGGAGGCGACCCGCCGGATCGCCGCGGCCGGCGGCCCGTCGGTGCTGATCCTGACCACGTTCGACCGCGACGACTACCTGTACGCCGCACTCCAGGCCGGCGCCAGCGGCTTCCTGCTGAAGAACGGCACCCCCGAGGACCTGACCGAGGCGGTACGCGTCATCGCCGCCGGTGACGCCCTGCTCGCCCCGGCGGTGACCCGCCGTGTCATCGCCGGATTCACGGCACCGAGGCCACGTGTACCAGAGCCCACGGTGCGACTCGGTGAGCTGACCCCGCGCGAGCACGAGGTGCTGGTCCTGCTGGCCGGCGGCGCCACCAACGCCGAGATCGCCGCCGGCCTGCGTCTCGGCGAGACGACAGTGAAGACGCACGTCAGCCGGGTGCTGATGAAACTCGGTGCCCGCGATCGGACGCAGGCGGTGGTTCTCGCGTACGAATTAGGGGTTGTTCGTCCTTCGCAGGGATGACGTTCTCCAGCCGGACGACAGCGGCGCGGTCCGGCCATAGCGTTTACCCATGACCACCGTCCTCAACGTCGATGCCGTAAACCGGTCCTTCGGCGACCGGCACGTTCTCAAGGACGTGTCCTTCGCCGTGGACGCCGGCCGCCTGACCGGCTTCGTCGGCGCGAACGGCGCCGGCAAGACCACCACGATGCGGATCATCCTGGGCGTGCTCGGCGCCCAGTCCGGGGAAGCCACCTGGCGGGGCGCCCCGATCACCCGGGAGGTGCGGCAGCGCTTCGGCTACATGCCGGAAGAACGCGGGCTGTACCCGAAGATGTCCGTCGCCGAGCAGGTCGTCTACCTGGGCCGGCTGCACGGGATGAGTGCCGCTGACGCGAAGGCGCGGACCGCCACGCTGCTGGACCGCCTGGATCTCGGCCCGCGCGCCGGCGACCTGGTGGAGAAGCTGTCGCTGGGTAACCAGCAGCGGGTGCAGATCGCCGCCGCCCTGGTGCACGAGCCGGAGCTGCTGGTCCTCGACGAGCCGTTCTCCGGGCTGGACCCGCTCGCCGCCGACACCGTGGTGGCGGTGCTGCGCGAGCGTTCCGCGGCCGGCGCCGCGGTGCTCTTCTCCAGCCACCAGCTGGACCTGGTGGAGCGCCTCTGCGACGACCTGGTGATCATCGCGGACGGCACGATCCGCGCCTCCGGTCCCCGCTCCTACCTGCGTGAGCAGTACGCCCTCCCCCGGTACTCGATCGAGGTGGACGCCGACGCGGGCTGGCTGCGCGACGAACCCGGCGTGACGCTGGTCGAGCTGGACGGCCCACGTGCCGTCCTGGACCTGACGCCGGAGACGGACGACCAGAAAATCCTGCGGGCCGCCCTGGACCGCGGCCCGGTCCGGTCGTTCGGCCCGGTCCGCCCCTCCCTCGCCGAGATCTTCCGAGAGGTCATCCAGTGACAACCTTCGAGGCCACCCGGCTGGTCGCGGCCCGTGAGCTGCGGACCAAGCTGCGGGACAAGGCGTTCCTCTACAGCACCGCGTTCTTCCTGGTGATCGTGATCGCCTCGATCGTGCTGCCGGCGATCCTCGGCGGCGGACCGACGAAGGTGGCGACCGCCGTGCCGGCCGCGACCGCACCGCTGCGGCAGGCCGGGTTCGAGGTCGTCGAGGTCACCGACGTCACTGCCGCCGAGCGGCTGCTGCGCGACGGCGAGGTGGAGGCCGCTGTCGTACCCGGGCCTGAGGTCCTCGCCATGGAGGAACCGCCGTCCGAGGTGGTGGCGGCGCTCAGCGTCGCCCCGCCGGTACGCCTTCTCGAAGCCGGCGACCTGGACCCGTTCCTGAAGTTCCTGATCCCGTCGATCCTGGCGATGCTCTTCTTCATAACGTCGTACACGTACGGCCTGCAGATCGCGCAGAGCGTCATCGAGGAGAAGCAGACCCGGATCGTGGAGATCCTGGTGTCCAGCGTCTCGGTGCGGGCGCTGCTGGCCGGCAAGGTGGCGGCCATGACGCTGCTGGCGTTCGGTCAGATCGCCCTGCTCGCACTCGTGGCGTTCGTGGGCATGAAGGTGACCGACGTGGACACCGGCGTGGTGAACGCGGTCGGCCCGGCGCTCGGCTGGTTCCTGCCGTTCTTCGTGCTCGGCTTCCTGATGCTGGCGACGGTCTGGGCCGGTGTCGGCGCGCTCGCCTCCCGGCAGGAGGAGATCACCAGCACGTCGTCGCCGGTGCAGATGGCCGTGCTGATCCCGTTCTTCGCGGTGCTGTTCCTGCAGGACAACGCGGAGGCGCAGCGGATTCTGTCGTACATCCCGTTCTCGTCGCCGATCGCCATGCCGATCCGGACGTTCAACGGTGACGCGGCGGCCTGGGAGCCGCTGGTGTCGCTGCTGATCCTGGCGGTCACCGCGGTGCTGCTGCTGGCCGCCGGCGCCCGGATCTACCAGGGTTCGCTGATGCGGACCCGGCAGAAGACGTCGCTGCTGGCCGCCTGGAAGAACGCCTAGGCGACCCGGCGGACGATCGCCAGCAACGACTCCTCCACGTCGGCGATGTCGCGGTCGGGCTGGAACACCAGCCAGTCCACCGCGACCACCAGCCCGACACCGAAAAGCGCCGCCGACGCCACCCGCACGTCCAGCTCAGCGGGCAGGTCGCCGGAGTCCACGCCGGACTGAACGGTCTCGGCGATGACCCCGATGGCCTGCTCGCGGAGCAGGATCAGGGTCTGCTGCCACTCCCGGTTGGTACGCCACATCTCGGAGAGCAGCAGCTGGGCGAAGGCCCGATAACGCCGGATGTACTCCAGCTGGGCGTGGACCAGCGCCCGCACCGCGTCCCGGGCCGGCAGCCCGGCGACCGCGGTGCGGAACTCCTCGGTGAGCAGCCCGACACCGTGCCGGAGCAGCTCCTCGAAGAGTTCGTTCTTCGACTTGAAGTTGTAGTAGACGGTCCCCTTGGCGACGCCGGCGCGCAGCGCGATGTCGTCGACAGTGGTCGCCGAGAAACCCTGCTCAGCGATCAGCTCCACCGCCGCCTCGAAGAGCCGCTGACGGCTGTCGAGACGCCGCCGGCTCCGGCCGTCCGCACCTGCGAGAGAACCCACGGGAGAACCCTAGAGGACCAGTTCGGGGTGCAGGTCCGCGGCGGTCATCCGCCGTTTCCGGCCCGCGAGCACCACGGTCAGCAGCGCGGCGGCCAGCCCGAACCCGGCCAGGATCAGCGCCGCGTGTGCCACGGTCGTGCCCGACCCGCCGTCGATCGAGTGCCGCATCGCCTCGACCACGTACGTCATCGGCAGCAGCGGGTGGATGGCCTGGAAGATGCCCGGCGACGTCTGCACGGGGTACGTCCCGCCGGACGAGGTGAGCTGGAGCATCAGCAGGACCAGAGCGGCGACCCGTCCGGCCGGGCCGAGCGCCGCGCCGAGCAGCTGGATGATCGCCGCGAAGACGGCGGCCGTGCCGGCCATCAGCGCGTACGTCGTCAGCGGGTGCACCGGCGAGAGCCCGAGCGCGAACCGGACCACCAGGAACAGCAGCGTGGCCTGGACCACCCCGATCGCGACGCCGGGCAGCAGACCGGCCAGGGCGACCCGGTGCGGCGGGGCGCCGGACGCCAGATAGCGCCGGTTCAGCGGCCGCAGCAGCATGTAATTGATCATCGCGCCGACCCAGAGCGCCAGGGCCAGGAAGTACGGGGCGAAGCCGACGCCGTAGGTTCCGGCCGGGTGGCGGACGACGCGGTCCAGCGAGACCGGGTCGGCCAGGACGTCGGCCCGGTCGCTGGTGTCGCTGTACGCCGGGATCTTGTCGGCGCCGTCGGAAAGCCCGTCGGTCAGCTTCGACGCACCGTCGGTCAGCTGGGTGAGGCCGGACGCGACCTGGTGCCCGCCCGTGGACAGCGTGCCGAGGCCGTCCTCGATCTGCCGGGCGCCGCTGGAGAGCTTGTAGATGCCGTTGCGCAGATCAGTGGCGCCGTCCGCCGACTGTCCGAGACCGGTGTTCAGCTTCTTCGCACCGGTCGCGAGCGAGTCCAGGCCGTTCGCGAGCTTGTCGACCTGGGTGCGGGCGGCTTTCACATCGTCGGCGAGGTGCGGTGCGGCGGCCGCGACCGCGCGGGCGTCCTTCGCCACCTGCTTGAGCCGGGCGCTGAGGCCGTCCAGATCGGCAGCGTCGATCGTGGACTGGATGCGCTGAGCGTCGGCGACCAGGTCGGCGGCCAGAACACGGGCGCGCTCGACGCCCTCGGTGTCATCCGGGAGCGAGTCCAGATATTTCTGCAATTTCCGGGCATCAGTCACGGCCTGGGAAGCCGCATCGTCGATCGCGCCGACATTCGCGGAAAGCGTGTCCGCACCCTTGGCGACGAGCAGCGCCGCATCGGCGATGGTCTGCGCGTTGTCCCGCAGCACCGGTTCGATCCGGTCCGAGACGGCATCAACCGCGTCCGCCAGCTGACGACCACCCCGCGCGGCCTCCGCCGTCCCCGACGCCAGCTGCGCGGAACCGGCCTCCAACCGCTTCAGGCCGTCCGCCAGTTCATCAGCACCAGAACCGGCTTTGTCGATCCCGTTCGCCAGCTTCCCGGTCGCCGCCTCAGCATCGTCGATCCCGCCGGAGAGACGATCAGCGCCGCCCTCCAGCTTCGCGGAACCGTCCCGCAGTTGCCCGGCGCTGTCCGCCGCCTTCTGCGTCTGCTCCTTCAGATCGGTGAACCCGATCAGCATCTGGTCGAAGTACCGCGCCGACGCACTCGACGCCGCGGCCGCCCGCACCTCGTCGAACGCGGTCCGCGCGAAGACTCCGGAAAGGTAGTTGGTGGCGTCGTCGCTCACCGCGCTGAGCTGCGCGGTCCGCGGCATGCTGCCGGCGTCCGGCGCGGTCGCCAGATCGTCCGAGAACCCGGCCGGGATCAGCAGCTCGATCTGGTATTTCCCGTCCTCCAAGCCCCGCTCCGCGTCCGCCGCGTCGACCACGTGCCAGTCGAAGATCTCCCGCTTGATCAGCTCGTCGGCGAGGTCCTGCCCGGCGCGCACGGTCTCGCCGCCGGACGCCTTCGCGGACGTGTCCTCGACGACCAGCGCCGCCGGGATGTGGTTCAGCCGGCCGTAGGGATCCCAGAACGCGTACAGATACAGCGCCCCGTACAGCAGCGGCACCACCGCGAGGACCGCCAGCGCCGCCGCCGTCAGCCGGCTGCGCAGAAATCGCTTCAGTTCAAAACCCGCGAGGGTCAGGCTCTTCATTCCCGGTCACCCTTTTCCCGGCCACCCATGTGTACGGTCGTCAGCCCCGGTTCGTCCGTCTGCGGATCGCTGAGCAGCACGATCCGGTCCACTTCGGCCGGAGCAACCTCACGTGCGGTCAGCAGCACCGCCACGCCGCTCGCCGTGATCTCGCCGAGCAGCTCCCACAGGGCGGCCCGTTCGGTGGCGTCCAGTCCCGCGTCGACGCCGTCCAGCGCGATCACCGAGGGACGTTCCATGCGCGCGAGGACCAGCCCGAGGACCTGCTTCTGATACGGCGTCAGATCCCGCCCGCGCAGCTCCGGGTCCAGCCCGTGCAGCGGCACGTCCTCGCCACGCGGCCGGCCGAGCAGGGCGAGCCTCTCGGTGATGTGCTCCGCCACGGTGAAGACCGGTTCGGGCTCCTCCACATCGGGAACATGGCCCAGTGAAGCCGTACCCACGATGTCGACCGTGCCGGCGGAAAGCCGCAGCCGCCTCGCCAGGGTGAGTAACGCGCTGGTGCGTCCGCTGCCCGGTGGACCGGTGACCGCGACCAGCTCGCCGGGCTCGACCCGCAGGTCAAGGCCGCGCACGAGCCAGCGGCGGTGGTGCCGGACCCCGGCGCCGGTCGCGGTGAGCACCGACATGTCGGCTCCCTATTTAGACTGACTGGTCAGTTCAAAAACATACCCACATGGGTACGCGTCAACATCGTCAGGTGGTGGACATCACGCGCCGCCGACCGGCAGGATCAAGGGCATGTCGATGCGATGGGGCATGACCGTGCCGCTCAGTGGCGTTCCGCTCGCGGAGCACGCCGCCGTTTTCCGGGGACTGGCCGACGCCGGATTCACCGACGTCTGGTCGTCGGAGGTGAACGGCACGGACGCCTTCACACCGCTGACGCTCGCCGCCGCGTGGGAGTCCCGGCTCAAACTGGGCACCGCGATCACCCCGGTCTTCACCCGCGGGCCCGGCCTGCTCGCGATGACCGCCGCGGCGCTGGCCGAGACCGCGCCCGGGCGCTTCCAGTTCGGCATCGGCGCCTCGTCCCCGGTCGTCGTCGGCGACTGGAACGCGGTGGACTTCACCGAGCCGTTCGCCCGCAGCCGCGACGTGCTCCGGTTCCTGAAATCCGCGCTGGCCGGCGAGACGATCGACGAGCAGTACCCGTCGTTCACCGTCCGGCGGTTCCGGCTGGAACGCCCGCCGGCGGTCCCGCCGCAGC
Source organism: Actinoplanes lutulentus (assembly GCF_003259845.1). Classification (GTDB taxonomy): domain Bacteria; phylum Actinomycetota; class Actinomycetes; order Mycobacteriales; family Micromonosporaceae; genus Actinoplanes; species Actinoplanes lutulentus. The sequence goes on along the minus strand of NZ_QLMJ01000012.1, from coordinate 47,321 downwards.
TCCTGCTCGCCGCGCTGCGCCCGCAGATGCTCCGGCTGGCCGCCGCCGAAGCGGACGGCGTGATCCTGAACTGGCTCTCGGCCACCGACGTGGCGACCGCGCTGGCCGAGACGAAAGAGGCCGGCCCGGGGTTCGAGGTGGCCGCCCGGATCTTCGTGATCCCGACCGAGGACGCCGATTACGCCCGCGCGGTCGGCCGCCGCATGATCACGTCGTACCTGACCGTTCCGGCGTACGCGGCGTTCCACCGCTGGCTCGGCCGGTCCGAGATCCTCGACCCGATGTGGCTGGCCTGGAAAGCGGGTGACCGCAAGGGCGCGCTCGCCGCGATCCCGGACTCGCTGGTCGACGAGCTGATCGTGCACGGCACACCGGACGAGTGCCGCACCCGCGTCGAGGCGTACGCCCGGGCCGGCGTGACCGTCCCGGTGATGGCCCTGATGCCGACGCCGGAACTGGAGCGCGGTGGCGCTGCCGCCCTGGGCGAGCTGATCACCGCCCTGGGACGCTAGCCGTCCAGCGCTTCGCGGAGGCGTTGCAGCAGCTCGGGCTGGGCGAACGGCTTCGTGATCAGGATGGTGCCGGCGTCCAGAGTGCCGCCACCGGTGATGAACGGCTGGGCATAACCGGACATGAAGACCACCGGCATGCCCGGCCGGATCCGGCGGATCTGCTCGGCGAGCTCCTGCCCGTGCATGTGCGGCATGATCACGTCGGTGAGCAGCAGATCCGCCTCGACGGCCGGGTCCTCCACGATCTTCATGGCTTCCGGGCCGCTGGCGGCAGTGAGTACCCGGTACCCGTTGCGGGTCAGGATCCGCTCGGTCACCGCCCGCAGCGCCACCTCGTCCTCGACCACCAGGATCGTCTCCCCGCCGTGCCGGAGCTGGGCCGGCGCCACCGCCGGCGCCGGCGCGACCGGCTGCTCGGCGGTGACCGGCAGCAACGCGGTAAAAACGGTGCCGGCGCCCACGATGGACTGCAGGGTCGCCGAGCCGCCGGCCTGGGTGACGATGCCGTACACCGTGGCCAGCCCGAGACCGGTGCCCTGGCCGGGCGCCTTCGTCGTGTAGAACGGCTCGAACACCCGCTCCAGCACCTCGGGCGGAATCCCGGTCCCGGTGTCGCCCACTCGCAGCCGGACATGGCGGCCTCCGCCGGCGTCCTCGTGGTTTCCGGTGTGGACGGTCAGCGTGCCGCCGCCGGGCATCGCATCCCGGGCGTTCACCGCCAGGTTCACCAGCACCTGCTCGATCTGACCCGGGTCGGCGAGCACCGGCCACAGCCTCGGCTCCAGCTCCGCGTGCAGCCGGATGTGCTCGCCGAGCGTACGCAGGAGCAGTTGTTCCACCTCACGGATCACCACGTTGAGGTCGAGCACCCGGGGCCGGACCACCTCGCGGCGGCCGAACGCCAGCAGCTGATGCGTCAGCTCGGTGGCCCGCTGCCCGGCCCGCAGCACCTGCTGAAGATCCTGGGCGGCCTGCGGCCAGTCGCTGCCCGGTTCGGCGTCGGCCGCGTCCTGGATCTGTTCGGCGACGAACCCGGTGTAGTTGAGCATCACGGCGAGCAGGTTGTTGAAGTCGTGTGCCACCCCGCCGGCCAGCTGCCCCAGGCTCTCCAGACGCTGCGACTGATGCAGCTGCGCCTCCAGCCGTTCCCGCTCGGCGGCCGCGGCGAGGCGTTCGCCCTCCGCTTCCAGCCGCTGTCGCTCGGCCTGCGCCTCGATCCGATCGGTGACGTCCCGGATCGCCGCCGAGACGATCACGCCGTCCTCGGTCTCGAGCGCGGAAAGGCTGATCTCGGCGGGGAACTCGGAGCCGTCCTTGCGGCGCGCGCCGAGCGGCCGGCCCGAACCCATCGGCCGGGGCTGCGGATCGGCGAAGTACCGGAGCCGCTTGTCCGGGTGGCCGGGCCGGGCCGAGTCCGGCACCAGCACCTCGATCGGCAGGCCGAGCAGCTCACTGCGCGAATATCCGAAGAGACGCTCGGCCTGCGCGTTGAACAGGGTGATCCGGCCGTCACACGCGACGCCGACGATCGCGTCCGGGGCGGCTTCGAGCAGGCCCTGGAATTTGGCCTCCCGGCGTACCCGATCGCTCACATCCCGGACGGCCGCGACCACCATGTCCTCGGCCGCCAGCGCCGACAACGAGATCTCGGCCGGGAACTCGCTGCCGTCCTTGCGCCGGGCGGCGAGCGGGACACCGGCACCCATCGGCCGGGGACGCGGATCCCGCAGGTACTCCTGGCGGTGGCCGGGATGCTGCGGCCGGAAACGCTCCGGGATCAGCAACTCGATCGGCTCACCGATCAGTTCCGCTCGCTCGTACCCGAACAGCCGGACGGTCTGCGCGTTCACCACGGCGATGCGCCCGTCCCGGTCGACGCCGATGATGGCGTCGGGTGCCGCTTCGAGCAGACCGATCACCACAGCATCAGAAGGATTAGCCACCCCGCACCTCATTCCACCGGGGCATAGACCCGAGCCTAGGCGAGCATTCCCCCTTTCCCAGCCGATATCCCGCTTGCCGAAGATGTCAGGCTGTTCGGTATGACGTTCGAGATCAGACTGCTCACAGCGGACGATGTGCCGACGGTCGTCGATTTCTCGCTGCGCGCCTGGGCGCCGGTGTTCGCGTCCTTCGAGAAGGTGCTCGGTTCGGAGATCTACTCCCGTGTCTACCCGGACTGGCTCGCCTCACAGGCCCGCGACGTCGCCCGGGTCTGCACCGAGCACGCCGAGCACACACTGGTGGCGGTCCGCGACGGGCGGCCGGTGGGCTTCGCCGCCTCGATCCACGACAGGGAAGCGTCGAGCGGCGAGATCGAGATGATCGCGGTCGACCCGGACCACCAGCGCCGTGGCATCGCCGCGGCCCTGATCGCGCAGTCCCTGGAACGCATGCGCGCCGACGGCCTCACGGTGGCCGGCATCGGCACCGGCGGCGACCCGGGCCACGCCCCGGCCCGAGCGGCTTACGAGAAGGCCGGCTTCACCGCGCTCCCCTTGGTCCACTACTACAAAGCCCTGTAACGGCCCGCCCCAGCCGCGGACAGTCCCGGCACAGCCTCACCCCGCCAACCGGGCCAGGGACGCGGGCACACGAAAGGCGCCGACAACAGTGATGAGACCGCACCGAATGGCTGTGTGAGCTCTCGTCTCGGCCCTGGCGTGGATGAAGCCGCACCGAGTCGTTGCGTGCGACCTCGTCTCGGTGCGGCCAGGCGGCACGGCGTCCAGAATTCTCGTCGGCTGCGGCCGGGCGGCCGGCCGACGTCGCTCATCTCACCGGCCTGTCACGGAGGGTGGGCGGCCGGCAAATCGGCTGGCCTGATCTTGGAGACTTGTGGGTGATCTGACCACCACAGGTCTCCACAAAGCCAGAATTCTCCACCTTTGTAGTGACAGCGCGTCACCCGGAAGTTCGCGGACCGACCCGCTACCCCGGCCTACCCGGCAAACTCGTGCGTTCGCGGTTGATCGGGTGGCCGAACCGCACAAGATCTGCAAGACGCCTCGTGCGGCGGGAGACACGAGCTCGGGTTTGAGGGTGACCATGCAGCGGTAGCGATGGGCGCCGGGCGGCCCGGTGTGGGCAATCGGTCGCGGTGGGTGCCACGGGGGCTTGCGGTTACGCGTACCCAAAGAAGGAAAGCGCGCTCAGGAAGTCTGAGCGCGCTTTTCCGGGGGTTTTACTCACTGTCGGCGAGGATGGCGTAAAGCTTGCGCTTCGTCTCGTTGAGCACTTCCAGCGCCTTCTGGCGCTGCTCGGCGGTGCCGGTGAAACCGACCTGCTTCAGAGCACCCATGATGCCGACCGCCGCGTCGCGGAAATCCTGCACCTGGGACATGGCGTCCTCGCCGAACTGGGTCCACGGCGGGTTCTCCGCGGCGGTTTCGGCCTCGGGACGGCCGTCGGCGGTGAGCTGGTAGCTCTTGCGACCGCCCTCGGCGGTGACCTCGATGAGGCCCTCGTCCTCGAGGAGCTGGAGCGTCGGGTAGACCGAGCCGGGGCTCGGGCGCCAGATGCCGTTGGTGCGTGCGTCGAGCTCCTGGATCATCTCGTAGCCGTGCATCGGCCTTTCGAGAAGGAGCGCGAGGATGGCGGGCCGCACGTTCTGCCGGCTGCCTCGGCCACCTCGCCGGGGGCGGTGACCCGCGAAATCCGGCGGGACGAAGCCGGGGCCGCCAGGGCCGGGGCCACCGCCGAAGGGGAACCCGGGCGGGAATCCGAAGCCGCGCCGGCGGCCCTCGAACATCCAGCCGCGTCCGCCGTGGCCACCGAAACCGTGGCCGCGCTCGCCGTCGTGTGTGTACCTCATGATCTTCTCCGTTCGTTCGTCGATAGTTAGACGATATATCGGCGAACTGTCGTCGGCAAGGGTTTCTGGGATCGTTGGGTTGCGGTAGGTGTCGAGCACCCGCCATCTGGCAATCTGGTACCTGTGTTGACGGTGCCCATTCGCCAGCTCGGCGAGCCCGAGCGCCCGGCAGTCCAGCGAATCCTGGACGCCGACCCGTACGCGGGTGCCCAGATCGCCGAACGGGTGGCCTCGCACGGGCTCAACTGGTGGCGCTCGGACGGGCGGATCTACGGCTACGAACCCGCACGCCGCATCGAGTCGATCATCTGGTCCGGCGCGCATCTGGTGCCGGTCGGCGCCACACCGCCGGCCGTCGCGGCCTTCGCCGACCTGCTCGGCGCCGAGGCGCGGATCTGCTCGTCGATCATCGGCCGCTCGGAAGCGGTCCTGGACCTGTGGGACCGGCTCAGCGGCCATTGGGGTCCGGCCCGCGACGTGCGGCCCAACCAGCCGCTTCTCGTCACGGACCGAGACCCTTTGGTACGCCCGGACCCCGACGTACGCCTGGTCCGGCCCAGCGAGGTCGACCAGCTCTTCCCGGCGGCCGTGGCGATGTACACCGAAGAGGTCGGCGTCTCACCGATGCAGGACGACGGCGGGCGCGGTTACCGGCGGCGGATCGCCGAGCTGGTGAAAGGCAAGCGGGCGTACGCACGGTTCGACGGCGACCAAGTGATCTTCAAGGCCGAGTTGGCGATCATCACCCGGCGGACGACACAGGTCCAGGGCGTCTGGGTTCACCCGGACCACCGGGGGCAGGGCCTCGCCACCGCGGCCATGGCGGCGGTGGTGGCGGACGCGCTGCGCCGGGTGGCGCCCACGGTGAGCCTGTACGTGAACGACTACAACCGGGCGGCACGGCGGGTCTATCAGCGCTGCGGTTTCGTTTCGGCGGGGTCGTTCGCCACCGTGTTGTTCTGATTGCGGACCATCAGGAACGCGGCGATGCCGGCCGCCAGCAGCAACGCGCCGGTCAGGCCGATCATGACACCCCGCGGGCCGGCAATCGGGAGAGCACCCCGGCCGGCTGGGTTGACGATCAGCTCGGCTCTGTCATTCGACCTGTCGATGTCCTGGTCGAATCGCGCGCACTGACACGCCGGATTCGACTCGACCGCGCCGGTGGCGTCCACCTGAACCGTGGCGATGCGCAGCCCGAACGTCCACGTCACCGTCTCGCCGGCCGGAAAGAGCGGGCCCACCCCGCAGTAGTACTGCACGGCATCCAGATCGGTCCTGTCGTATTCGGCGACGGAGCAGGACTCCGGCACCTTCGTGACAGTGGTGCCGGACGGAACCGTCACCAGCACGACGCCGGCGGCGTCACCGGGCCGGCTTGAGTCGATCGTCGCCGGGCCGTTGTTACGCAGGCCGAACGTGGCGTCGACCACGGCGCCGGCTTCGCCGTGCACCTGCGTGCCCACCGCGGCGATGTCGGCGCCCTGCTTGCCTGTCGCGTTCACGGTGACGGCCTGCCAGCTGTCCTCCGGGTCCCCGCCGGTCCGCGGCGCACGCCCAGCGCTCGCGACGGGAGTGAGGCGGAGCGTGCCGGCCGTTGTCGCTTTCCTGTCATCGGTGTGGTCGCCGGCGGTCAGCCACTCGAATTCGCCGGCGCTCGCACCCGGCGCCATCGTGTCCTTGCGCAGTGTGAAAGGCAGGGCCACCTCGTACGTTGTACCCGGCAACAGATCATGCTCGAAGACACAGCCGGTCAGCCGGTCGTCCTCCCGGTAGACGCAGTTGCTGAACTTCTCGGCGGCCTCGAAGGCGTAACCGGCATGCGAGCGGACGTCGGCGCCGCGCACCACTTTCGCCGTGGTGTTGGTGACCCGCAGGGATGCCGTGAACGCCTCGCCGGGGGTGACGCCGAGCGCGTACGACTCCCCGGCGGCCAGATCCACGTCGTCGGCGACCGTGATGGTGACCTGGTCGGTGGCCTCGGTGACACCGTCGGCGCCGAACGTTGCAGTGAGCGTGCCGGACTCCCCCGCCACAGCGCTGCCGGAGGCTTTCAGGGCGACGCCGAAGTGTCCGGCCTCGGGGCTGGGGCCCACCTCAAGCTCGAACGGGCGGGCGCAGACCAGCACGGTGCCGGAGAAGCTCTCGCAGTACGAGTCCTCCGAGACGACAGTGACGCCGGTGAGGCCGGAGATCTCGTACCGCACGGTCGGGCTGACGAGCGTGGCGGCCGGGCTGGCGCTGAGCAGCGTCTCGATCGGGGTCTGTGCCCCCACGCCGAGCGTGACGGCGGTCAGCTCGACATCAAGGGTGGTGGCCGCGGCCGCGAGGACCGGAGTCGTCAGCGACAGGGCTGCCGCGATGGCGGCAGCCGGTCCGGCCACCAGGCGCCAGGCCGAGCGGTGGTGCATCGCGGGTTCCTCCCGTGAAAGACAAGGAGCGCATCGTAAAGACTCCTTGCCGCCACGGGAGGCCCCGCGTATGGATCTCCTTGAACTCCGTGACCGAACCGGGACTAATGGACCGTGACGGTCGGGCCGGGGATCAGGTCGCGCAGCTCCTCGGGGAGCTCGGCGCCCATCTCGTCGGCCAGCCGCAGCGCTTCCTCGACCAGCGTCTCCACGATGATCGACTCGGGCACCGTCTTGATGACCTTGCCCTTCACGAAGATCTGGCCCTTGCCGTTGCCGGAGGCCACACCGAGGTCGGCCTCGCGGGCCTCACCGGGACCGTTCACGACGCAGCCCATCACCGCGACGCGCAGCGGGACCGGGAAGCCCTCCAGCGCGGCGGTGACCTGCTCGGCCAGCGTGTAGACGTCGACCTGGGCCCGCCCGCAGGACGGGCAGGAGACGATCTCCAGGCCACGCTCGCGCAGACCCAGCGACTCCAGGATCTGGTTGCCGACCTTGATCTCCTCGACCGGCGGGGCGGAGAGCGAGACCCGGATCGTGTCGCCGATGCCCTCGGCCAGCAGCGCGCCGAACGCGACAGCGCTCTTGATCGTGCCCTGGAACGCCGGGCCCGCCTCGGTGACGCCGAGGTGCAGCGGGTAGTCGCACTGCTCGGCCAGCTGCCGGTACGCCCGGATCATCACGACCGGGTCGTTGTGCTTCACCGAGATCTTGATGTCCCGGAAGCCGTGCTCCTCGAAGAGCGAGCACTCCCAGAGAGCCGACTCGACCAGCGCCTCGGCGGTGGCCTTGCCGTATTTCTCCAGCAGCCGCTTGTCGAGCGAACCCGCGTTGACGCCGATCCGGATCGGGATGCCCGCGTCGCCGGCGGCTTTCGCGATCTCCTTCACCTTGTCGTCGAACTGCCGGATGTTGCCCGGGTTGACCCGGACCGCCGCGCAGCCCGCGTCGATCGCGGCGAACACGTATTTCGGCTGGAAGTGGATGTCCGCGATCACCGGCAGCTGCGATTTCTTGGCGATGGCGGGCAGCGCCTCGACGTCGTCCTGCGAGGGGACGGCGACCCGGACGATCTGACAGCCCGACGCGGTGAGCTCGGCGATCTGCTGCAGCGTCGAGTTGACGTCCGAGGTGAGCGTGGTCGTCATCGACTGAACGCTGACCGGGGCGCCACCACCGACCAGCACCCCGCCGACGTTGATCTGGCGGCTCTTGCGACGCGGAGCCAACGGCGGAGGGGGTACGGCCGGCATTCCCAGACTGATCGCAGTCACATTCAGCTCACTTGAAGATCGTAATGGGGTTGATGATGTCCGCGGTGACCGTGAGCACCGTGAACGCGCCACCGATGAGGATGACCGCATACGTCACCGGCATCAGCTTGTAGTAGTCGACCCGGCCCGGATCAGGCCGCCGGAAACGCTGGTAGAGCCAGGAGCGAACTCTTTCGAACCACGCGATGGCGATGTGGCCGCCGTCGAGCGGGAGCAGCGGCAGCAGGTTGAACAGGCCGATGAAGATGTTGAGCGAGATGAAGACCTGCCAGAAGACCTCGGGCACGCCCTTCTCGATCGCTTCGCCGCCGATCCGGCTCGCGCCCACCACGCTGATCGGGGTGTCCGGGTCACGCTCCTCGCCGGTGATCGAGTTCCACAGGGCGGGGACCTTTTCCGGGATCCGCGCCATGGCCTTGAAGGAGTTCTCCACCAGGTACCAGCTGAAGTCGCCGGCCGCGGGGACAGCTCCGAAGGCACCGTACGTCAGAACCGACGGCTCTTCCGTGGTCCAGCTCACGCCGGCCACCGCGACCTGCGACACCGCGCCGTTCGGGTCGTCGAGCGGGGTGCGCTCGGCGCTCACCAGGTTCACCGTGGCGGTGGCGGTCTGGCCGTCACGCACGTAGGTGAACGGGGTGGGCCCGGCGGCCGAGGAGCGGATCGCGTCGGTCAGCTGGCCGTAGTTGGCGACGTCTTTGACGCCCACCTTGGTGATCAGGTCACCGGTCTCCAGACCGGCGGCCTTGGCCGGCGCCGCCACGGCACTGCCCGTGCCGGGCACGCACTCGGTGGAGGTGTCGGCGAGCGTGGTGCGGATGCAGTCACCCACGTAGATCATCGCCGGGGCGGATCGCTGCGCCTCGGCGGTCTGCGGGATGTCCGTGTTCGGCAGGCCCACGGTGAGCGCCATGAAGTACGCGCCGACGATCGCGAGCAGGAAGTGGGTGATCGAGCCGGCCGACATCACGACGGTCCGCTTCCACACCGGGAACCGCCACATCGCGCGGTGCTGGTCCTCCGGAAGGACGTCCTCGTCCTGCGGCGTCATGCCGACGATCTTGCAGAAGCCGCCGAGCGGGATGGCCTTCAGGCCGTACTCCGTCTCGCCGCGCTTGAACGAGAAGATCGTGGGGCCGAAGCCGACGAAGTACTGCGTCACCTTCATCCCGAAGCGCTTGCCCGTGATCATGTGACCCAGCTCGTGCAGGCTCACCGAGATCAGGATGGTCAGCGCGAAAGCCGCCGCACCCAGCCAGAAAAGCATCAGGCTCCTTCAGCCACTGTCGCGATGGTCCGCTGTGCCTGGGCCCGCGCCCATGCCTCTGCGGCAAGCACGTCATCGACGGTACCGGGTTCCGCGAAATCCGGGGCCGCCGCGAGCACCCGCTCAAGGGTGTCGACGATGCCCAGAAAAGGTAGCCGACCGGAGACGAAAGCGGCCACACACTCCTCGTTGGCGGCGTTGTAGACCGCCGGCAGGCATCGGCCGGTGCGGCCCGCCTCCTTCGCCAGCCGGACCGCCGGGAACGCCTCCTCGTCGAGCGGGCGCAGTTCCCAGTTGTGTGCCTGCGTCCAGTCGACCGCCGCGGCCGCGGCCGGCACCCGGTCCGGCCAGGCCAGCGCCAGGGCGATCGGCAGCCGCATGTCCGGCGGGCTGGCCTGCGCCAGCGTGGAGCCGTCGGTGAACTCGACCAGGGAGTGCAGCACGGACTGCGGGTGGACCATCACCTCGATGTCGTCGTACGGCACCGCGAACAGCTCGTGCGCCTCGATCACTTCGAGCGCCTTGTTCACCATCGTCGCCGAGTTGATCGTGACGACCGGGCCCATGTCCCAGGTCGGGTGCTTGAGCGCTTCCTCCGGTGTGACGTTGCCCAGTTCCTCGCGCCGCCGGCCGCGGAACGCTCCCCCGCTCGCGGTGAGCACGAGACGGCGTACCTCGTCGGCCCGGCCGCCGCGCAGGCACTGCGCGAGTGCGGAGTGCTCCGAGTCGACCGGGACGATCTGGCCCGGCTTGGCGATGGCCCGGACCAGCGGCCCGCCGGCGACCAGGGATTCCTTGTTCGCCAGGGCGAGGATGCGGCCTTCGGAGAGGGCGGCCAGCGTGGGGGCGAGGCCGAGACTGCCGACGACGCCGTTGAGCACGACGTCACACTTCCAGCGCGCCAGCTCGGTCATCGCGTCCGGGCCGGCCACGATCTTGGGGATCTTGAAGTCACCGGTCGCGTAACCGCGCTTCTGCGCCTCGGCGTAAAAAGCCAGCTGCAGATCCTGTACGGCCGACGAGCGGGCCACGCCGACCACCTCGACGCTCAGCTCCAGTGCCTGGGCGGCGAGCAGCTCGATGTTGCCACCCCCGGCGCCGAGGGCCACCACCCGGAACTTGTCCGGGTTGCGGCGGACGATGTCGATGGCCTGAGTACCGATGGATCCCGTGGACCCGAGCAGAACGAGGTCGCGCATGGTGCCCATCCTCCCGCAGGCGCGCACGCCGCTCAGCGCTGGGCCGGGACCTGAGAACGGACGAACGCGGTCAGCGCCGACGCGGTCGTCAGCGGCAGGCCGCCGGTCGGAATCGCGAAGAAGCCGGCCTTGCCCACCCGCGCGATCAGCATCCCCGGAGCCTCTTCCAGCCGGTCGACACCCGGCCAGCGGAACGTGCTCTCGGCCAGGTCGTTGGAGATCCAGGCGCCGTCCTCGTCGATCCGGTACTCGGTCGGGCGGGCGAGCTGGTCGCGAATCTTCCGCAGCACGACCCAGGTATTGAGCGCCGGGGCGACCGAGATCATGACGAGCCCCAGCAGCATCGCCATCACCCCGAAGATGACGTCGCCCAGTGCGAGCGGCACCACGCTGAGCACGATCAGCGCCACGCCCATGATGCGGATCAGACGGTACTGACCTCGCAGAAACACGTTCAGGGCGATGCGCAGCTGATCATCGGTGATCTGCGCGGAGAATGCGAAGGGCGGCATAAGCGCTGGATCCTAGTGATCCGGAGGGCCCGACGGGGTACCCCATCGACGTGCGCTCGCTGCTTGCGCCGCTGCGGGGACGCGACGTCTCCCTGCACGCGGCCGCCATCACGTTCTACGCCGCCATCGCGGTGGTGCCGGTCGCCCTGCTCGCGGTCTGGCTCACCGGGCTGGTGATCGGCGCTGACCGCGTACGAAATCTGACCGGCCGGACCATCACCGCCCTGCCGGACGCGATCGGAGCGCCGCAGGCGCTCGCCGCCCTGATCGAGGCCGGCCTGAACCTGACGCCGATGCTGGCGCTCGCCAGCCTGCTGCCGGCCACGCTCTACGGTGAGGGTCTGCGCCGGGCCTTCGTCTCGCTGCGCCGTCCCGGGGAGTCGCTGGTCGGCTGGCGCGGCCGGATCCTCTGGCTTCCGCTGCTGGCGGCCGCGCCCGCACTTCTGCTCGCCCTCTTCCTCGCGCTGCCGACCACGAGCGGACTCTGGCTGCGCGGCGGCTGGTGGTCGGTGCTCGGCGTGGTGCTCTCGTTCCTCGCCACCTGGCTGGTGCTGACCCCGGTGGTGATCTGGGTCTTCCGGTACGTCGCGCCGGGCCGGCCACCCTGGCTCTCGACGATCGTGATCGGCTCGTTCACCGCGGCGAACCTGTCCGGGTTCCTGCACGGCGCGGTGCTGTTCTGCTCGCTGCCGCTGGACCTGGGTGTGCCGTTCGGTGGCTTCGCCGAGATCGGCGCGATGGTCGCGACGCTCCTCTGGCTCTACCTGTTCCACATCGTCCTGCTGGCCGGGTTCACCGTCACGCACACCGTCAAGACGTATTTAACGGACGATTCACCGAGGGTGCCCGGCCTCTTCGCGGGGTAGTCTCGCTCGCCATGACCTCCATCCCCGATCGCGCCGATGTGGTGATCATCGGCTCCGGGCACAACGGCCTGGTCTCGGCGATTCTGCTCGCCCGCGCCGGGCTCGACGTCGTCGTGCTCGAGGCCGCCGGCGTGCTGGGCGGCGCGACCCGCACCGAACATCCCTTCGCCAAGGTTCCCGGCCTCGGCCAGTCGACCGGGTCCTACCTGCTGGGCCTGATGCCACCGGAGCTGCTGCGCACGCTCGACCTGGACATCCCGGTCCTGCGCCGCGACCCGCACTACTTCCTGCCGACGCCCGGTCCGGCCGGTTCGCCGTACCTTCTGTTCGGCCGTGACCGCGACGACACCCGGGCCCAGCTGGAGCAGTTCTTCTCGCCCCGGGACGCCGCCGCCGACGAGGCCCTCGCCGTCGAGATCGGCGCGCTTCGCGCCGATCTCGCACCGGCGTGGCTCGAAGAGCCGGCCTCCGTCGAGGAGATCGCCGACCGCCACATCCGGCCGCAGCTCCAGAGCACTTTCCTAGATCTTGTACGCGGATCCGTGGCCGACTATCTCGACCGGTTCGGCTTCAAGAGCGAACTGCTGGTCAGCATGTACGCGGTGACCGACGGCCTCTCCGGGCTGAACGCCGGGCCGGACGACCCGGGCACCGGGCACAACTTCCTGGCGCACAACATGTGCCGGCTGCCCGGCGCGGACGGCACCTGGATGATCGCCCAGGGCGGCATGGGCACCGTCTCGCGGATCTTCGCGGACGCGGCTCGGGCAGCCGGGGCGCGCCTGTACACGGACGCCCGGGTCAGCGAGGTGACCGTCGACGGCGGGGCTGCCAGCGGTGTCGTGCTCGCCGACGGGAGGAGCGTCTCGGCCCGTGTCGTTCTGGGGAGCTGTGACCCGTACGCATTGATGGGTCTTGTCCCGCAGGGTGCGCTGCCCGCGGAGCTCACCGATCGGATGGCCGCCGTGAGGCGGCCGGGAACCACGCTCAAGGTGAACCTCGCGCTGCGTGATCTGCCGGTCTTCTCGTGCCTGCCGGCCGGGGCGCCGTCGCCGTTCGGCGCGACCATCCACCTGCTGCCGGACTCCGGCTCGCCGATGGCGTCGCTGCGTGAGATGTGGGCGGACGTGCAGGCCGGGCGGCTGCCGTCGGAGCCGACGATCGAGTGGTACCTGCACACGACAGTCGATCCGTCGCTCCAGGATGACGCCGGGCATCACTCGTCGGCGCTGTTCGTGCAGTCGGTGCCGTTCGCGCCGGCGGGAAGCTCGTGGGACGCGGAAATCGACGGATATGTCCAGAAATTGCTGGCTATCTGCGACCGCTACGCGCCCGGAACCAGCGATCTCGTGGCGGACGTCATGCCGCTCACGCCGCCCGGGATCGAGAAGCGCTTCGGGATCACCGGCGGGCACATCCACCACGTCGACAACACTGTCGCGTTCGACAAGCGGATGCCGTACTTCACCGGCCTGGACGGGCTGTACGCCGGTTCCGCCGGCGCTCACCCGGCGGGCAGCGTGATCGGCGCGGCGGGCCACAACGTGGCCCGCCGCATCCTGAAGGATCTCGCTTCTTAGGAGTTCTTCGTCGCCCTGATCTTGTGGCCGACGCCGGTCAGGCATCGGCCACTGGGCAGGTCGAACTTCCAGCCGTGCAGCTGGCAGGTCAGCACGTTGCCCTCGACGATGCCGAACCGGGACAGGTCGGCTTTCAGGTGCGGGCAGCGACGCTGCACGGTCCAGTCGCCGAACTCGATGTCCTCGGCGTCGACCGACTTCTCGTGCTCGTCGTACCAGCCCTCGGCGTACTGCAGGCGCTCCTCGGAGAGGCACTTGAAGAACGCGTAGACGAACTCGTTGTACTGCCCGATCCGGGCCGCCGAGAAGCGGCAGGAGAGGAAGAGCGAGTTCACCCAGTCGCCCTCGTCGATGAAGATGAGGTGCTCGATCAGCTCACGCTGGGTCTTGAAGCGGTACCGGACCTTCTCGTCCGCGTACGGCCGGACCTGCTTGCCCGGGAAGTCGACGACGATCGACTCGATCTCCTCGCCGTCGTAGGAGACCAGGTCGAACCGGACCGGGCCGCCGACACCCTTGGCCAGGTAGATCGACTCCTCGAGCAGCGGCTCGATCCGCTTCTTCAGCTCGCCGAGCACGTCGACCTCGGGGTGCCGCCAGGACGCCTTCTCCGCCTCCAGGGCGGGGCGCTTGCGCTCGCGCATCTCCTCCAGGTGGGCGACCTTGTTGGCGAAGAACTCGTCGACCGGCGTCGGGTGCGTCGTGGACTGCGTCCGGCCGCCGTCCGAGAGCTCGGTCACGCTGCCCGGGAGCTGCACGACCGCGTTGGTGCCGCCGACCTTCGCGTACTCGGTCAGGAACACCGACTGGTCGGGGAAGATGTTGCCCTCGTCACCGTGGATGTCGTTGAACTGCCACAGCTCGTCGTCGAGGAAACACGGCGGGCCGGCGATCGGGAAGACGAAGTCCGCCTTCAGGTCGTCGATGTACCGCCAGGTGCGGTCGAACTGCCGCTCCCGCTTCTGCTTGCCGAACGCGGTCTTCGCGTTCTCCGGCAGCTCGTAGACCATCGGGTACCAGATCGCGCCGGAGAACTGCAGCATGTGCGCGTGCACGTGGCCCAGCTCGTTGAAGCGGGTCAGGTCGGACGGGCGGGCGTCGTTCTGGTTCAGCACGCGGATGCCGTCGTGCTCCACCCAGAGCGACGAGTCGCCGATCGGGCCGTCGGTCGGGCTGATCAGCGCCTGGATCATCACCTTGAGGCCACCGTCCAGCTCGTGGACCTCGTCGGACCTGGTCCGGAAGAAGCTGGTGAAGCCCAGGTCGCGCAGCTCGTCCTCAAGCTGGCTGGTCGGGTACTCCGGCAGCAGAACCGTCGCCTTCTTGCTGATGAAGCGCTTCAGATGTTCCGCGTCGAAGTGGTCGCGATGCAGGTGCGAGACGTACAGGTAGTCGACGTTTCCCAGGGTCTCCCAGTCGAGCTGCGAGTTGTCCGGGAACGGAAACCACGAGGCGAAGTACGCCGGGTTCACCCACGGATCGCACAGAATGCTGCCTGCGGCGGTGTCGATCCGCATGCTCGCGTGTCCGGTGCCGGTGATCCGCACTTGTTCGCTCCTCTGCTCAAGCGGTGTTGCCCTTTGCCGCATCGAAAGTACAGCCGGGTTGCCGGGTTCCGCCCGGCGACCCCGTGACACACTGAGATCCTCGTTATAGCTCGGTTATAGGAGGACGCCACCGTGGCTGCGGATGAACACGACGAGGTCTACGCGCCGGACCAGCTCAAGCCGGGAAACCGGAAGCGGGCCCAGAAGGGTGCGATCATCTCGGCCGCGATCATGCTGCTCTTCTTCTGGGGCAACCAGCAGGGCAACACCGAGAAGGTGTGGCTCGTCGTGATCGCCATCGGCCTGGTCGCCATCATCATCGGCGACGCGGTGCTGCGGCGGGCGGGTTTGCGCCCCAACGACCAGTAACGACTGTTCAGCAACGAAAAGAGGGGGCCGATGGCCCCCTCTTTCTCGCTGTCCGGCTCGTCGCTCAGCGGCGGCGCAGGAGGATGTCCTTCACCTCGCGCAGCGCGGCGTCGACCTCAGCCTCGAAATAACCATTCGGTACGAGGCCGAACTGCAGCATGTCGAGATCGTTCTCGTTCACCGGCATCGGGCCGCGACCGGTCATCGCCTGCAGGATGCCCTCGAAGAGCCGGTCCACCTGCATCGGGTCGTAACCGCTGCCGAAACGCCGGGGCTGGAACGTGCGGCGCATCTGGTCCACCCGGTGCAGCTCGCCGCCGGGCTCGCCGACCGGCGGGCCGAACTGCTGCTGCGGCGGGCCGAAGCCACCGGGAGGGCCGCTCATCGGCGCACCCGGCATCGGTGAACCGGGCATCGCGGCCGGCATCTGCGGAGCGCCGTACCCTCCGCGCGGGTCACGGTCCGGCATCCGGATCTCGGCCGTCATGTCGGCCTTGCCGTGCCGGCCCGGCTCGAAGCCGTCGTAGCTACCGCCCTGGTCGTAGCCCTGGGGCGGACCCTGGTCGTACCGAGGCGGCTGCTGGTCGTAACCGGGCGGCGGGCCCTGGTCGTAACCACCCTGGTCGTAGCCCTGGGGCGCCTGCGGCTGGCGCTGCGGGGGCTGCTGCTGGCCGTACCCGGTGGGCTCGTCGTAACGGCCGTAGGGGTCGGGCTGAGGCATCTGCTGGCGCTGCGGCATCTGCGGGGGCATCTGCGGCGGCAGCATCCGGTCGTCGCGCACCGGAGCGGGAAGGCGCTCGGTCGGCGGGGCCATCCGGGCCGCGGCCGGGTTCATGCCGGGGTTCATCCCCGGGTTCATCGCCGGGTTCTGCGGGCCGGGCGGAAGCTGGCCCATGCCACCGGGGCCGGGGCCGAACTGGCCCTGGCCGCCGCCCATGCCCTGGCCGCCGCCCATCCCCTGGGGGGCACCCATCATGCCGGGCGGGGGACCCTGAGGCGCCTGAGGGACCGCTGAGAGGCCGCCACGCATCGAATCGCGCATGGGGTCGGGGGCCGGACGGCCGCCGCGCTCCTCGAACTCGGCGAGCTGGCGCTCGACGCGGTCCAGGTGGAGGTCGACCTGCCACTCGTCGTAACCGCCGAAGCGCACCCGGAAGACGACGTCGTGCACCTCTTGCGCACCGACCGGCGGGCCGACCTGCTCACCGGCCAGGGTCGCCTCGACCCGGTCCAGGAACGCGTCGACCTCGTCGACCTTGTAACCACGCCGTAGCGCACGCCGCCGGAAACGCTGCCCCTGACTCGTCACAACGTCTCCCACTTCGTTTGCTGGGACCTGCGCCCAGTCACTGTGCCACCTCCGCGTCGGCTGCGGCGCCCCCTGCGCTCGCTTGCGTCAGCTCGCCCGCGGCCAATTGGCCGCATGCGCCGTCGATCTCCTGCCCCCTGGTGTCGCGAACAGTGGTCGACACACCGGCCTCTCGGAGCCGGCGGACGAACTCGCGCTCGACCGGTTTGGGGCTTGCATCCCACTTGCTCCCCGGGGTCGGGTTGAGCGGGATGAGATTCACATGGGCCAGCTTGCCGCTCAGAAGCTTGCCGAGCAGGTCGGCACGCCAGGGCTGATCGTTTACGTCCCTGATCAGGGCGTATTCGATGGAGACCCGGCGGCCGGTCTGAGCCACGTAATCAAACGCGGCATCAAGTACCTCGGCCACCTTCCAACGCTGGTTGACGGGCACAAGCTCATCGCGCAGATCATCATCGGGGGCGTGCAGTGACAACGCAAGAGTCACCGAGAGCTGTTCGGCCACCAACCGGCGCATTGCGGGCACCAAACCCACCGTGGACACCGTGATGTGCCGTTGTGACAGCCCCAGACCCTCCGGAGCCGGCGAGGTGAGGCGGCGCACCGCCTCGATCACCCGGGGGTAGTTGGCCAGCGGCTCACCCATCCCCATGAAGACCACGCGGGACAGCCGGGGCGGCGATCCGGTGACCGCGCCCGAGGCCGCGACGCCGGCCAGATAGACCACCTGGTCGACGATCTCGGCCACCGAGAGGTTGCGGGTGAGGCCCTGCTGGCCGGTCGCGCAGAACGGGCACGCCATGCCACAGCCGGCCTGGCTGGAGACACAGGCCGTCACGCGGTCGGGGTAACCCATCAGGACGCTCTCCACCAGAGCGCCGTCATGCAGCCGCCACAACGTCTTGCGGGTCGCGCCGTCGTCACAGGCCTGCTCCCGGAGCGGGGTCAGCAGCTGCGGGAAGAGCTCGGCGGTGAGCCGGTCGCGGGACGCCGCCGGCAGATCGGTCATCGCCGAGGCGTCACGCACCAGGCGGCCGAAATAGTGGGTGGAGAGCTGCTTCGCACGGAAGGCTGGCTCGCCGAGGCTCGCGACGACGCTCTTGCGTGTGGCGAGGTCCATGTCGGCGAGGTGCTTCGGCGGCATGCTGGGGCGACGACGGGTGATCACCGCGTCGGGCTGGTCTGGACTGATCGGGATGACCGGAAGAATCGTCATGGCGTATCCAGTCTCCCACGCCCGTCGAATCGGTCAGCCATAGCTTGTTCGGCAGGCACCGGGTCAGCTCGGGATGATGATCGCGAAGAGCAGGTAAGCCGTCGGGACAGCGAACAGGATCGAGTCCAGCCGGTCCATCAGGCCGCCGTGCCCCGGCAGGAGGTTGCTCATGTCCTTGATCCCGAGGTCCCGCTTGAGCATCGACTCCGCGAGGTCGCCCATGACGGCCACCACCGAGATCACCGCGCCGAACAGCAGGCCCCAGTAGACCGGAACGTCGAGCAGGAAGAAGAGCAGAGCGCCGCTGCCGATCGCGGCGGCCGTCAGCGAGCCGGCGAAACCCTCCCACGACTTCTTCGGGCTGATCTTCGGCGCCATCGGGTGCTGGCCGAGGAAGACACCGGCCGCATAACCACCGGTGTCCGAGAGCACCACAGCCACCAGGGTGCAGATCACCCGCCACGCGCCGTCGTCCGGGTACACCAGCATCGCCGCGAAGCTCAGCAGGAACGGCCCGTAGACCGCGGTCAGCACGGTGGCGGTGAAGTCACGGCGGACCGCGGCGAGGCCGTCGGCGAGACGCCAGAGCACGGCCGCGCCGATCGTCACGAGCAGGCCGAGGACCAGGGCGTCCGGTCCGCCGTACCAAGCGAGGCCGGTCATCAGGGCGGAGCCGCCGACCAACGGGATCAGCGGGACCCGGCTGCCGGCCGCGGTGAGCGCCTTGGACATCTCCCAGACGCCGATGCCGGATGCCGCGACCAGGACCGCCAGCAGCGCACGCCGCTCGATCAGCAACGAGGCCAGGACGACGACGCCGAGGCTCAGCCCGACTCCGATGGCGGCCGGGAGGTTGCGCCCGGCGCGGCTCTTGCCCTTGCTCTGGCTCCGGCTGGCACGGCGGCGGCCCTTGGCGCCTTTCGGCGTGGGCACGTCCGTTCCCAGCTCGGTGACCGGGGAGTCCGCGTCGGGGTTCTCCGGCCAGGCCGGAGCGGGGGTGTCATAGAAATAGGGCGCCGGCACGTTGGTGTCGTCGCCCGGCGGACGGCCGGCACGCGGATCGAGGTAGGACATCAGAGTTCGAGCAGCCCCGTCGTGTGCGAAATCAAAGCCATCCCCTACGTGCCGTCGCCTGTTGTTCTCCCCCCGGACAGGAGTCGGCCCCGAGCCTACTGCACAGCAAAAGGGTTAACAGCGGGCCTGAGCGGTGGTTTGTTCCGTACATACGAAAGCCCGGCCTCGGCACAAAGGCACAAGACCGGGCAGACGTACGGACTTCGTATCAGACCTCGAGCAGCTCGGCTTCCTTGTGCTTGAGGAGCTCGTCGATGACGCCGACGTACTTGTGCGTCAGGTCGTCCAGCTCCTTCTCGGCACGACGGCCCTCGTCCTCGCCCGCCTCGCCGTCCTTGACCAGCTTGTCCAGCTGGTCCTTGGCCTTGCGGCGGACGTTGCGGATTGCGATCCGGCCGTCCTCGGCCTTGCCCCGCGCCACCTTGATCATCTCGCGGCGCCGCTCCTCCGTCATCTGCGGGAGGTGGATGCGCAGCTGCGTACCCTCGTTGTTCGGGTTCACGCCGAGGTCGGAGTCGCGGATCGCCCGTTCGATCGGGCCCAGCTGCGACGCGTCGTACGGCTTGACGATGACCATGCGTGGCTCCGGCACACCGACCGACGCCATCTGGGTGACCGGCGTGGGCGCGCCGTAGTAGTCCACCAGGATCTTGGAGAACATAGCCGGGGTTGCCCGGCCGGTACGGATGGCGGCGAACTCCTCCTTGGCGTGTTCGACCGCGCTGTCCATCTTCTCCTCGGCCTCGAAGAGGGTTTCCTCGATCACCGGCTCTTCTCGCCTCCTCGCTGTCTTCGGTGGTGCGGGATGTGGGGACGTGGACGCGCGATCACGCGGTGATGAGGGTGCCGATCTTCTCGCCCGCGCACGCGCGCACGATGGTGTCGTCGCCCTCCGCGCCGAAGACCAGCATCGGCAGCTTGTTCTCCTCGCAGAGGCTGAAGGCCGCCTGGTCGGCGACCCGCAGACCACGCTGGAGAAGCTCCTGGAAGGTGATGTTGTCCAGCTTCTGAGCGGTCGGGTCGACCCGCGGGTCGGCGGTGTAGACACCGTCGACGCCGTTCTTGCTCATCAGCACCATGTCGGCGTGGATCTCCAGCGCGCGCTGGGCGGTCACCGTGTCGGTGGAGAAGTACGGCATGCCCGCGCCGGCGCCGAAGATGACAACCCGGCCCTTCTCCAGGTGCCGGATCGCCCGCAGCGGGATGTACGGCTCGGCGACCTGGGCCATCGTGATCGCGGTCTGCACCCGCGTCTCGATGCCCTCCTTCTCCAGGAAGTCCTGGAGCGCCAGGCAGTTCATCACCGTGCCCAGCATGCCCATGTAGTCGGCGCGGTTCCGGTCCATGCCGCGCTTCTGCAGCTCGGCGCCGCGGAAGAAGTTGCCGCCACCGACCACCACGGCGACCTGGATGCCGCGCTGATTGACGGTTGCGATCTGCCGGGCCAGCGCCTGTACGACGTCGGGGTCGACGCCGACCGCACCGCCGCCGAACACCTCGCCGGAGAGCTTGAGGACAACCCGCCTCGGCCGCATGGTCGGCGGGTTCTGACCGTCGACCGTGGCGGACTGGTCGGTCACCATCGTCATGGAACCCGCCTTCCTTTCAGTTTCTGCAAGAGACCTTATGCGACGGGGAGGCCGGTCGCAGAATCGCGTACCCGACCTCCCGGCGTCACTGCTTTTGTTGCCTTACTCCTGGCCTACCTCGTACCGGACGAACCGGGTGACCTGGATGCCGGCCTCGTCGAGGATCTTCTTGACGGTCTTCTTGTTGTCGACGACCGACGCCTGCTCGAGGAGGACGAAGTCCTTGAAGAAGGAGTTCACCCGGCCCTCGATGATCTTCGGCAGAGCCTGCTCCGGCTTGCCCTCCTCGCGAGCGGTCTGCTCGGCGACGCGACGCTCGGTCTCGACCGTCTCGGCCGGAACCTCGTCACGGGAGAGGAACTTCGGGCGCATCGCGGCGATCTGCATGCCGACGCCACGGGCGTCCGCGTCCGCGGCCTCGTCGTCCTTGCCGGTGTACTCGACAAGCACGCCGACCTGCGGCGGGAGGTCCTGCGCCTTGCGGTGCAGGTAGATCGCGACGGTGCCGTCGAGGATCGTGAAGCGGTTCACGACGATCTTCTCGCCGATCTTCGCCGCGTACTCCTGGATGGTGTCGGCAACGGTCTTGCCGTTCAGCTCGGCGGCGAGCAGGCCGGCGGCGTCCGCGACCTTGTTCTCCTCGCCGAGCTTGACCAGGCTGTCGCCGAGGGCGACGAAGTCGGGGGTCTTGGCGACGAAGTCGGTCTCACAGTTCAGCTCGAGCAGAGCCTTGCCGGAGTGCGCGACGATGCCGTTGGCCGCGGTGCGGCCGGCACGCTTGCCGACGTCCTTGGCACCCTTGATGCGCAGGAACTCGACGGCCTTGTCGAAGTCGCCGTCCGCCTCGTCCAGCGCCTTCTTGCAGTCCATCATGCCGGCACCGGTGAGGTCGCGGAGCTTCTTGACGTCCGCGGCGGTGAAGTTAGCCATGACTCTTCTCTCGATGTCAGTTCGGGACTCGGCCGCCGCCGCGAGGAGCAGCGGCGGCCGAAACGCACCTGGGACTTCGGGCCGAAATTACTCGGCCGCGACCGGCTCGGCCTTCTTCTCAGCCTCAGCGGCGGGAGCCTCGGCAGCCGGCGCCTCGGCGGCGGGCGCCTCAGCAGCGGGAGCCTCGGCCGCGGGGGCCTCAGCAGCCGGGGCCTCGGCGGCAGCGGCGGCGGGGGCCTCGGCCGGAACCTCAGCGGCCTTCTTCTCGGCGCCCTCGTAGAGGTCGCGCTCCCACTCGGGGAGCGGCTCGCCGGCGGCGACGGTGCCCGCCTCGGGCTTCTCGTCGGCGTTGCCGCGGTGACGGCCGGAACGCGCGATCAGACCGTCGGCGACCGCAGCGGCGATGACCCGGGTCAGCAGCTCGGCCGAGCGGATGGCGTCGTCGTTACCCGGGATCGGGAAGTCGACCTCGTCGGGGTCACAGTTGGTGTCCAGCACCGCGATGACCGGGATGCCCAGCTTGCGGGCCTCGTCGACGGCGATGTGCTCCTTCTTCGTGTCCACGACCCAGATCGCCGACGGCGTCTTGGTCATGTCACGCAGACCACCGAGGGTCTTGGTGAGCTTGGTCTTCTCGCGGTAAAGCTGAAGGGTTTCCTTCTTGGTGTAACCAGCGGCGGTGCCGGTCAGGTCGCCGAGACCCTCCAGCTCCTTCATCCGCTGGAGACGCTTGTACACCGTCTGGAAGTTGGTCAGCATGCCGCCGAGCCAGCGGTGGTTCACGTACGGCTGGCCGACCCGCGTCGCCTGCTCGGCGATGGCCTCCTGCGCCTGCTTCTTGGTACCGACGAAGAGGATGGTGCCACCCTCGGCGACGGTGGTCCGCACGTACGCGTACGCCTTCTCGATGTAGTCGAGGGTCTGGCGCAGGTCGATGATGTAGATACCGTTGCGCTCGGTGAAGATGAAGCGCTTCATCTTCGGGTTCCAGCGGCGGGTCTGGTGCCCGAAGTGGACACCGCTTTCCAGCAGCTGGCGCATGGTCACTACGGCCATGGTGAGTTACTCCCTGGTCTTCCCTGGTTGTCACGCTCACCGGCGGTGGGCGTCCTGGCGCCCGGTCGGCGGCCACAGTCGGACCCGACAAGATCGGGACCAGGGAGGGCCGTCGCCGACGATCACCGTCGCTGGGTGGACCAGCGAACGAAACGGTCGGAGGGCGCGCGAGGTCGACCGCACGAGGCGGTCGCCGTCGTCAAGCATACGCCAACCGGCGCGGCGGCCCGGGCGGCCCCGGGTCAGGCCTGCGGAACCGAGTCGAAAGTCACTGTGCGTAACGCCCGCCCGGTACCACATCGGGCGAGCGCGCAGGCGTTATCCACAATTCCGGCCCGTCCACAGGGTCCCGCGCGGCGCCCTCGGAACCCTGCCACGGTGCCGCCTCATGACGACACAGCGGAAAGCGATCGGCGCCTACGGCGAACGGCTCGCGGCCCGGCACCTCCAGGAGAGCGGCCTCGTGCTGCTGGACCGCAACTGGCGCTGCGCGGACGGCGAGGTCGACCTGATCCTGCGCGACGGCGACGACGTGGTCTTCTGCGAGGTGAAGACCCGGCGGACGGCGACCTTCGGTCCGCCATCCGCGGCCGTCGGCCAGCGGAAGGTGCGCAAGCTGCGGCTTCTCGCCGCGCGATGGCTCGAAGAGACCAGGGTACGCCCGAAGCAGGTGCGCTTCGACGTGGTCGAAGTCTTCCCGCAGCCGCGCGGCGCCACCCGTGTCGTGCACATCAGGGCGGCGTTCTGATGAGTTACGCACGGGTGCTCTGCGCCGGCCTGGTCGGCGTGACCGGCCACCTGGTCGAGGTGGAGGCGGACCTCTCACAGGGCCTGCCCGCCCTGGTGCTCACCGGCCTGCCGGACACCGCGCTGCACGAGGCCCGCGACCGGGTACGCGCAGCCGTGGTCAACTCCGGGCGAGAGTGGCCGAACCGCCGGATGACCGTGAACCTGCTACCGGCCGGCCTACCCAAACATGGCAGCGGTTTTGACTTGGCGATAGCCGCGGCGCTGATGGCCGGCGCCGGCGACCTGCCGACCGAGCGGCTGAACGGGGTGGCCCTGCTCGGCGAGCTGGGCCTGGACGGCACGGTCCGCCCGGTCCGCGGGGTCCTGCCGATGGTCGCGGCCGCCGTCCGGGCCGGCGTCACCCGGGTCATCGTGCCGCTGGACAACGCCCACGAGGCCTCGGTGATCCCCGGCGTCACGGTCCGAGCCGTCGACTCCCTGCGCCGCCTCGTCGAATTCGTCCAGGGCGACGCCCCCCTGCTGGAACCACCACCCGCGCCGGCGAAGGCGTCGGGTCCCCAACCGGACCTGGCCGATGTCTCCGGACAGAAGACCGCGCGCTATGCCTTGGAGGTGGCCGCCGCCGGTGGTCATCATCTGATGCTGGTCGGACCGCCCGGCGCGGGGAAGACGATGCTCGCCGAACGCCTCCCCTCGATCCTCCCGGAGCTCGACGACGACGCGGCTCTCGAGGTCACCGCTCTGCAGTCGATCGCCGGGATGCTGCCTCCAGGAGCCGGTCTGGTCCGCCGCCCGCCGTTCCAGGCTCCGCACCACAGCGCCGGACGTGCCGCTCTGATCGGCGGTGGCCAAGGCCTGGCCCGTCCGGGTGCCATGTCACTGGCTCATCGGGGCGTCCTCTTCCTCGACGAGATTCCGGAGATGCCCCGCAGTTCGCTCCAGGCGCTGCGTCAGCCGCTGGAGAGCGGGCGGGTGGTGCTGGCCCGGGTCCGAGGCACGACCGAATACCCGGCAATGGTCCAGCTCGTGGCCGCCGCGAACCCTTGCCCCTGCGCCACCGCCTCCGGCGACCAGTACTGCGTCTGCCCGCCTCTGGTGCGGCGACGCTATCTGGAAAGACTCTCCGGTCCGCTGATGGACAGAATCGACATCAATGTCACGGTGCGGCCGTTGCGTGCCGCGCAGCTGACCGATCTATCGGTTCCGGCGGAGTCTTCAGCCACCGTCGGTGCGAGGGTGGCCGGCGCACGCGAAGCCGCTCGGGCCCGCTGGTCCGATGCCGGATGGCGGCACAACAGCGAGGTGCCCGGCCCCACACTGCGACGACGTCCCTGGGGACTCCCTCCCCCGGACACCGTTCTGCTGCGCCGAGCCCTGGATCAGGGCGTTCTCTCCGCGCGAGGTTTCGATCGAGTCCTGCGGATCGCCTGGACCATCGCTGATCTGGACGGCCGGGACCGGCCACGGGAGGGCGACATCGCCGAGGCATTCCAGCTGCGGATGGGTGAGGAACCCGACCTGAACGGAGATCGCGATGACCAGCCCTGATCAGTTGGACCGGGTGGCTCGGGTGGCTTTGACGTGGTTGTTCGAGCCGGGGCATCGGGCGGTCTGGACCCTGGTCCAGGAGGTGGGTGCGGCAGAAACGCTGGACCGGCTGCTCGGCGGGGACGTGCCGGACCATCGGCTGCGGGCCGCCGTGGCCGCGCGGAACGCGATCACCGACGCCCGGCGGTTCGCCGAGACCGCGCTGGACCGGGGTGAGCGGCTCGGCGCCCGGCTCGTGGTGCCGGCCGACTCCGAGTGGCCGGTCCGGGTGGACGAGCTCGCCCGGCTGCGGCTGAGCACCACCGGACGGATCAATCAGGACACCCGGCCTCCGCTCTGCTTCTGGGTACGCGGCGCGCACCCACTGGGTCCGGCCATGGACCGCTCGGTGGCGATCGTCGGGGCCCGCGCGGCGACGAGTTACGGCACCCACGTCGCGAGCGACATGGCGTACGCGCTGGCCGAGAAGGGCTGGACCGTCGTGTCGGGCGGCGCCTTCGGAATCGACGCGGCGGCGCATCGGGGTGCGCTGGCGGCCGGTGGGCGTACCGTCTCGGTCCTTGCCTGTGGGGTTGAACGTCCTTATCCGCAGGGGAACGCGGCGTTGTTCGAGCGGATCGCCGAGACCGGCCTGATCGTCAGCGAGTGGCCGATCGGCGCCGAGCCGCTGCGGCACCGGTTCCTGGTCCGCAATCGGGTCATCGCGGCCGCGACCGCCGGGACCGTCGTGGTGGAGGCGGCCGCCCGCAGTGGCGCCACCCAGACGATGAGCCGGGTGCTCGCCCTGAGCCGGCCGGCCATGGTGGTGCCCGGCCCGGTGACCTCGGCGATGTCGGTCGGCTGTCACGCGATCCTGCGCGGCAACCCGTACGCGAGGCTGGTCACGTCCGCCGACGAGGTGCTGGAGGAGGTCGGACGGCTCGGTGAGTACCTGACCGAGCCGCCGCGTGGGCCGGACCACGCGCGGGACGCTCTGGACGAGGAGTCGGCGCTCATCCTGGAGGCACTGCCCCGGCGGGGTGCGTCCAGTCCGGAGGAGCTCGCGGCGGCCGCCGGGTTGGACGTGCGAACCGTACTTCGACGGTTGTCTTACCTGGAACTGGCCGGACTCGTGGTCAGGAAGGGCGACGGAGTGGCGTTCAGACTAGACAGCTGTTGAGTCCCTGCACGGGTGATTCTTCACCGCTGATCAAGCGTCCGAATCGCACGGTTACGACCGGCCTGCCCGCCGCGCACGGTCCCATTCCGACCGTACGCCGACGCGGGTGGCCGGTGCGTTCCGACGCCGAGAAAATCCGGCGTGAGGCGGGTCAGTCCTCGGAGTCGTCGATGTCTCGGCGATGGACCTTCATCCATGCTTCTACGTCCTCGGTCAGCCAAACCTTGCCCTGAGCAAGGTCTGCGGCCGGCTTCGGAAAGTCCGCGCGACTCGTGATCTGGTAGGCCCGCTGACGGCTTACCCCGCCCAGCCGGATGCGGATCTCGTGTGCGCCCATGAGGCGGATCGGCTTCACTCCCACATGATCGACCGCAGGCGTGAGACTATTAGTCGAAGTCCAACTTGTTATGGGACAGCTAGGCGTCGGGCAAGTACTTTTCCTTCATGCCTAGACGCTTCACGCCTGTGGATCCGGTGCCGACTTCTCCCCGGCACCGCCGCGATTGGCGCACGTTCTGGCTTCGGTGCATCTGTGGCCTCCCGGCCCCCTGCATCGACGCCAAGCTCGCCGTGAACCCACCGCCGGCTCATCAGCACCCGCCGAACGCCGCACCCGAGGACCCGCCCCCACCGCCGGTCCTCCCTCCGCCAGTTCAGCGACACCAGGCCAACCAGCCGTCGCCAGCCAGATACCACCGCCGTGATGCTCCGGGCCAGCAAGGAGGGCCGGCATGACGGCCGAGGACCACACCCACGTCCGGCCACAGTGGGACTGCCGGGTCTGCGGCCAGCCCTGGCCCTGCCCGGAGGCACGGACCGGGCTGCTCGACGAGTACCGCGTGTTCCCGTCCCTGCTGAAGATCTATCTCACGGCGCTGATGTACGACGCCCTCGACGACCTGACCGTCAACGGTGAGTCGCCGCCGAACCTCTACGAGCGCTTCCTCGCCTGGGCCCGGAAACGCTCCCGCTGACACCCGAGGTGATCGAGTCCTGGCATGCCAGGACTCGATCACCAGGAGGCTAGGCCGAGGGCGCGGCAGAAAATACGATGGCAACCGATGCGTATTCGCCAGATGCACGAAGCCCTGCCGCCCGCGCTGCGCGAGGCGGTGGACGACTTCGGGCATCATCTGGCCGGCGTCGAGAACCGTTCCGAGCACACCGTGCGCGCCTATCTCGGTGACGTGGTCTCGATGCTCGACCACGCCGTGCGCGAGGGCCGGATCACCCTCGCCGACCTGGACATCACGGTGCTGCGCGGGTGGCTCGCGGCCCGGCTCAGCGGGGGCGCCGCGCGTACCTCGCAGGCTCGCCGCGCGGCTGCCGCACGCGCCTTCACCGGCTGGGCTCATCGCGCCGGTCGCGCGCCCGGCGACCCGGGCGCCCAGCTCGCCAGCCCGCGCGCGCACCGGGACCTGCCGACAGTGCTCCGCGCCGACCAGGCCGAGGCGATGATGACGCCTGCGGCGCCAGACCCATCAGAGAACCAACCCCTTTCGGTACGCGACCGCGCGGTCCTCGAGATGCTCTACGCCACTGGGGTACGCGTCTCCGAGCTCTGCGGCCTCGACCGCGCCGACGTCGACCACGGCCGGCAGGTCGTCCGCGTCTTCGGCAAGGGTGCCAAGGAGCGGGCCGTTCCGTACGGGCATCCGGCGCGCGACGCCCTCGACGTGTGGCTGCGGGTGGGCCGGCCGGAGCTCGCCGGGCGGTACAGCAAGGACGCCCTCTTCCTCGGCACGAAAGGCGGCCGCCTCCAGCCGACAGTGGTCCGCCGGATCGTGGCCGGTGCCGCCCGGTCCGCCGGGTTGCCGCACACCAGCCCGCACGATCTGCGGCACTCCGCGGCCACCCATCTGCTGGACGGCGGCGCCGATCTTCGCGCGGTGCAGGAACTGCTCGGGCACAGCTCGCTGTCGAGCACACAGATCTACACCCATGTGTCGACCGAGCGGTTGCGGTCGGCATTCAAACAGGCGCACCCCCGAGCCTGACGACGTACGATCCGATTCATGAGCGCCGAAGATCCGCCACGGTCCATCCCCGGCGCTCGGCTGATGTTCACGCTGGACCCGGCGGTGTCCTATCTGAACCACGGCGCGTTCGGCGCTGTCCCGATCACCGTCCAGCGCACCCAGCAACGGCTGCGCGACGAGATGGAGGCGAACCCGCTCCGGTTCTACGGGACCGGGCTGGCCGACCGTGTGATCCACACCCGACGGCACCTGGCCTCGTTCCTCGGCGCCGACCCGGACGGCAGCGCGCTGGTGCCGAACACCACCGCCGCCGTCTCGCTGATCCTCCAGTCGATCCGGTTCCAGCCGGCCGAGGAGGTCCTGCTCACCGACCACTCGTACGGGGCGGTGACGATGGCGGTCCGGCGGCAGTGCCGGCGCTCCGGGGCCACCGCGCGTACCGTGGCGATCCCGCTCGGCGCGACCGACGCCGAGGTGGTCTCCCGGATCCGGTCCGCGCTGCGCCCCGGCCGGACCCGGCTGCTGGTGGTCGACCAGATCGCCTCGGCCACCGCGACCGTCTTCCCGGTACGCGACATCGTGGCCGCCGCCCGTGAACACGACATCCCGGTGCTGGTGGACGCCGCTCACGTGCCCGGGATGCTGCCGGTCGACGTGGCGGCGATCGGCGCCGACTTCTGGGTCGGCAACCTGCACAAGTGGGCCTGGGCACCCCGGGGCACCGCGCTGCTGAACGTGGCACAGCAGTGGCGGCGCCGGATCGACCCGCTGATCGTCTCGTGGGACCAGGAGGAGGGTTATCCCCTCGCCGTCGAGTCCCAGGGCACGATCGACTACACCCCGTGGCTGGCCGCTCCCACCGGCGTTTTCACCCTCCGCACCCTCGGCTGGGAATCGGTACGGGATCACAACGCCGCGCTGGCCGCGTACGGACAACGGGTTGTGGGTGAGGCCCTCGGCCTCGCGCCCTCCGATCTGCCCGGCCACGACGGACCGGGGATCGGGATGCGCGTGATTCCGCTGCCCGCGGGCCTGGCGACCACGTCGCCCGAGGCGCTCGCGCTGCGCCAGCGGATCGCCGACAAGCTGGCGGTGGAGACCTCGGTAAACGCGTGGGGCGGACGCGGGCTGCTCCGGCTGAGCGCCCAGGTCTACAACCGCCCGGAGGAGTACCAGCACCTGGCCGAACACCTACCGGCCCTGCTGGCGGCCTTCCAGCGGTAACAGCCGGACGCGGCCCAGGCCGAGCAGCGCCAGCGGATCCAGGTACGCGTCACCGCGGCGCAGTCCCCAGTGCAGGCAGACCGGCTCGGGACAGCCCGGGTGACCGATTTCGATCGTGCCGAGAGGATCACCGGCCACGACCTGATCGCCGATGCCGACCACCGCGGTCACCGGCTCGTAGGTGGTCCGCAGACCGCCGGCGTGCGCCACGCTGACCACACCGCGACCGGCGATCGTGCCGGCGAAGAGAACCATCCCCGCGCCGGCCGAACTCACCACGGCACCCGGTCGCACCGCGAGATCAGCGCCTCGGTGGCCGGCCAGCCACGGCTGCGGGGGCGGGTCGAAATGCCGCACCACCCTCGGCGAGACCACCGGCCAGCGGTAGACCGAAGGCGCCACGGGCAACGAGAGCAGGCTGATCAGGGCAGCCACGAACCACGACATGCCGGCCAGCGTGCCCGGCATCGCCTTGGCCCGCGACCGCCCCTGTGGACAACCGCGGGCTGTGGAAAACCGTCAGCCGCCGAAACCGGGCTCGTCCGGCAGGGAGATGTCCGGCTTTTCCAGCTCCTCGACGTTCACGTCCTTGAACGTCATCACCCGCACGTTTTTCACGAAGCGGGCGGGACGGTACATGTCCCAGACCCAGGCATCGTGCATCTCGACCTCGAAGTACACCTCGCCGTCGGAGTTGCGCACATGCAGGTCGACCTGGTTGGCCAGGTAGAACCGGCGCTCGGTCTCCACGACGTAGGAGAACTGGCGGACGATGTCGCGGTACTCCCGGTAGAGCTGGAGCTCCATCTCGGTCTCGTACTTCTCGAGATCCTCTGCGCTCATCGTTTCTCGCCCTCCATGGCCTTATCTTCCACCACCGACGCCGGTGGCTGAGGCTGTCCGCCCGACGCCACGCCGACGGTACCCTCAGCTGCTCCCGGAAGCAGCAGCGGCTCGGTAACAGCCGCGTCGGAAGACGCGGTTTCGTCGAAACTAACGACTGCGTCGAACAGCGTGGGTACGGCCGCCGCCGGCTCGGCCGGGCGGCGCGCACGGGGCGGCCGGTTTCCCCGGCCGGACGCCGCGGCGACGTTCACGTACGAGAACCGATGCTCGGCGCACGGCCCGTGCTTCGTCAACGCGGCAGTGTGGTCATCGGTGATGTAACCCTTGTGCACGGCGAAGCCGTACAGCGGGAATTCCGAGTCCAGCTCCACCATGAGACGGTCCCGGGTGACCTTGGCCAGCACGCTCGCCGCCGCGACGCAGGCGGCGACCCGGTCACCTTTCCACACGGCGAGGCCCGGAGCTCCGAGGCCGTCCACCGGGAAACCGTCGGTCAGAACATAGTCCGGCCGGACCGTCAGTGATGCCAGCGCCCGGCGCATCGCCGCGAGGTTGCAGACGTGCAGGCCACGGGCGTCGACCTCGGTCGGCGGGATGATCATCACGGACCAGGCCAGGGCTTTCGCCACCACCTGCTCGTAGACGCGCTCGCGGGCCGCCGCGGTGAGCAGTTTCGAATCGGCCAAGCCGGGGATCTCGCCACGCTTGCCCTCGGGCAGGATCGCGGCTGCTGCCACGAGCGGGCCGGCGCAGGCGCCACGGCCGGCCTCGTCAGCGCCGGCCACGTGCCGGAAGCCCCGGCGTTGCAGGGCCTGCTCCAGCGCGTACAGCCCGGCCTCGCGGCGGACCACGGTGCGCGGTGGTGCCAGCATTTACCGGCCCCTTTCCACCGTCGTGGCGCGCAGCAGGCCGGCCAGGCCGTCCGGGAAGATCTGCTCGGTGCTCGACTCGATCTCGGCGGCCGACCACCAGCGGTGCTCGGTGATGGTCAGCTGCTCGTCCGCGGTCATCCCGGCCGTGTCGACCTGCCACTCGGAGACGCGCAGGACGAAGAAATCCTGGTCCTGACGGTAGTGGCCGCCGTCGTACTCGAACTCGGCCACCTCGTGCCAGACCGGGCCGTCGAGGTCGCCGGGCCGCGCGCGCAGCCCGGTCTCCTCGAAGAGCTCGCGGACGGCCGCCTCGGCGACCGTCTCACCCGGCTCCAGGCCACCGCCGGGAGTGAACCACCAGCGCATGCCCGGACGGGCCGGATCGCCGCCGTGCAGCAGCAGAACGCGCCCGGCCCGGTCGAGCAGCAGGACGCGGCCGGCGCGGCGGTCAATCACGGTCACGGGACCAGCCTATTGCGCTCGCGGTCGAACCGGCGAACCGGTCACTGCCCCGAGGCGTTCGGAATCGTCTCGTACTCATCCGGCACGGAGAGCCAGGTGGCGCGATTCGCCGGCCAGAAGATGGTGAACGCGCGCCCGACAACCGACTCGATCGGGACGGTCGCGTCAGCGAGCTTGCCGGCCTCGTCGGTCGCGCTGCTCTGCTCGTAGTGCTCCAGGGAGTCGCCGCTGGCCTCGCGGTGGTCACCCATCACCCAGATCCGGCCGGCCGGCACGGTGATGTCGAAGTTCTGATCGGCCACCTGGTTACGGGTGCCGTCGTCCTCGGTGTAGATGTACGACTCGTCGAGCGAGACGCCGTTGATGACCAGGCGCTGCTCGCTGTCGCAGCAGACCACGTTGTCACCGGGGG
Source organism: Actinoplanes lutulentus (assembly GCF_003259845.1). Lineage (GTDB taxonomy): Bacteria > Actinomycetota > Actinomycetes > Mycobacteriales > Micromonosporaceae > Actinoplanes > Actinoplanes lutulentus. The sequence goes on along the minus strand of NZ_QLMJ01000012.1, from coordinate 15,541 downwards.
TGCCGATGACCCGCTTGATGAAGTCCTCGCCCTCGGTGCCGGACTGCCACTCGGACGGCGCCTTGAAGACCACGATCTCGCCGCGACGCGGGTCGCGGAAGTCGTAGACGAGCTTGTTGACCAGGACCCGGTCCCACACGTTGAGGGTGTGTTCCATCGACGGGGACGGGATGTAGAAGGTCTGAAGCACAAAGGCGCGGACCAGAACCGCCACCAGGATCGCTACACCCAGCAGAATGGGGAGCTCGCGCCAGAACGACCCTTTGCGCTTTTCGGTTTGCTCGTCAATCACGCTCGGAGCCTACGTCGTCGAGTCACGAACGACATGCCGGAACGCGCGGATAAAAACACGCCGAGCCCGAGCGGCAGAACCTCGGTCGCCACGATCGGATCCGGCTCCCGGCGCTGGGCCGGCAGGCCCGCGGCAGCGGTCGGATGATCCACCTCGAACTGTTTCCACACGTCAGGAACGTTGAGGCTGGTGAACCGATCACTCGGCCAGACCACCACGAACGCCCGGCCGATGACGTTCTCGATCGGCACCGGACCCTGGCAGCGGGCATCCTGGGAAACCGATCGATGGTCACCCATCACGAACATCTGCCCGGCCGGGATGACCACCTCAGAGAACCGGCGGCTCGTGCACTGCCCCGGGATCGGTGGCTGGTTCAGGTCCGAGTTGAAGCCCTCGGAGATGTACGGCTCATCGATGCCGATCCCGTTCACGGTGATCCGCCCCTGCTCGTCGCAGCAGGCCACCTTGTCACCCGGAAGGCCGATCACCCGTTTGATGAAGTCGCGCTCGCCGGGCCGGCTGACGCCGACCAGGTCGCCGATCGTACGGCCGAGTTTCGCGAGGAAGGTGTTGCTCACCGTCTCGGTCACCTCGGGCGCCCAGTCGTCGGTGCCGCGGAACACCACGATCTCGCCACGCAGCGGGTCACGCATGTCGTAGACGACCTTGTTGACCAGGACCCGGTCCTGGATCTCCAGCGTGTGCTCCATCGAGCCCGACGGAATGTAGAACGCTTGGACCAAGAATGTCCGGATCAGCACGGCCAGGCAGAACGCCACCACGAGCAGCAGAGGCAGCTCCTGCCAGAGCGGCATCTCCTTACGCCGGATCATCGACCGGCGTCGTCGGGACGGCGTATAGCCTTCCATCGGTTCCACGCTTCGCATCTCCTGCCGTCGCCCGGCCGAACCGCCCCCGGATACAGCACTACCGCCCGAGTTTCCCGGCTAGGGAAAGTTACGGGCGGTAGGACTGAAAAGGTTCATCAGAACCGTCCGGTACAGGCGCAAGCGTAGTTCGCCCGCGCCTTGCGTGCCGGACCCGGTCGTCCGTCAGACGGACTGCTTCTCGCGAAGCTCCTTGATCTTGGCCTTCTTGCCACGGAGCTCACGCAGGTAGTAGAGCTTGGCGCGGCGCACGTCACCACGGGTCAGGACCTCGATGCGGTCCAGCGCCGGGCTGTTGATCGGGTAGGTCCGCTCGACACCGACGCCGAAGCTGATCTTCCGGACCTTGAAGGTCTCGCGCAGGCCGGAACCGTGGCGGGCGATCACCACACCCTGGAAGACCTGGACACGGGAACGGTTACCCTCGACGACCCGGGCGTGCACCTTGACGGTGTCACCGGCGCGGAAGTCGGGGTTGTCGGTGCGCTGCGACTGGGCGTCGAGATCGTCCAGCGTGTTCATCGCTGCATCCTCGTACTAGAGGCGCACCGGGTGTCGGTGCGCGGTGGGTGATTCTGATCCCCCGCCACTCCAAGGGATCCTCGCCTCGACCCGCGGCGCGGGTGGAGACGGCAACCTCACTACTCTGCCACACGGCCCGGCGGGATCTGAAATCCGGCCTCTAGCAGCGCCTTCCGGTCCTTCTTGTCCAGATTTTCCGGAGGGTAATCGGCCCACATGTCCGGGCGCCGGGTCAGCGTCCGCAGCATGCTCTGGTCGCGCCGCCAGCGGGCTATCCGGCCGTGGTCGCCGGAGCGCAGCACGTCCGGGACCTCGCGGTCACGCCACGACACCGGCTTCGTGTAGACCGGGGCCTCCAGCAGGCCGGCCGCGTGCGACTCCTCGGTCAGCGAATCGGCGTTGCCGAGAACACCCGGCAGCAGCCTGGTGATCGCTTCCAGGATCACGATGACCGCGACCTCGCCACCGAAGAGCACGTAGTCACCGAGCGAGACCTCGCGGACCGGCATCCGGTCCGCGGCCTCGTCGATCACGCGCTGGTCGATGCCCTCGTAACGGCCGCAGGCGAAGACCAGGTGGTCCAGGCCGGCGAGCTCGTGCGCGCCGGCCTGGGTGAACGGCTTGCCCACCGGGGACGGGACGACAAGCGTCGCGCCCGGCGATCCGACCGCGTCCAGCGCCTGGCCCCACGGCTCCGGACGCATCACCATGCCCGGGCCGCCGCCGTACGGGCTGTCGTCCACCGTGCGGTGCACGTCGTGGGTCCACGTCCGCAGGTCGTGCACGGAGAGGTTCAGCGTCCCGGTCGTCCGCGCCTTGCCGATCAGCGACAGGTCCAGCGGGGCGAAATAGTCCGGGAAGATCGAGATGATGTCGACCTTCACAGATCCAGCAGGCCTTCCGGTAGGTCGACGACGATCCGTCCACCGGCGATGTCCACGGTCGGGACCATCACGGTGACGAACGGGATGAGAGCCGTCCCACCGCCGGTCTTCTTCAGCACGATCAGGTCCGAGGAAGGCGCGTGGTCGATCCGCAGCACGGTCCCGTGCTCGGTGCCGTCCAGCGACTCCACCCGCAGGCCGATCAGCTGGTGGTCGTTGAACTCTTCAGGATCCTCCGGCGGCGCCACACCGGCGCTGTCCACCTGGAGGAAGACGCCTCGCAGCTCCTCGGCGACGTTGCGGTCGGCGATGCCCTCGAAGACGGCGATGCCGCGGCCCTGATGCCAGCGGATCGACTCGAGAGTGAGCTGTGCGGGAACTTGGTAGCGAACCCCTTGTTCGGCAGGCGCGCCCGCCGGGCCGGTGCTCACCCGGCGGTCCCGGGGGACCTCCGTGATGAACACCGAACCGGCGGTGAAGCGTGCCTCGGGTTCGTCGGTCCGCACGACAACCGAGACTTCGCCCCGGATCCCGTGCGGCTTACCGATCTGGCCGACGACGAGCAGCATCTGAATCAGTACGCGTCGACGATGTCGACGCGAATGCCGCGCCCGCCGATCGAGCCGATCACCTGACGCAGGGCCTTGGCCGTCCGTCCGCCGCGCCCGATGACCGTTCCCAGGTCCTCCGGGTGCACGCGAACCTCGAGCCGCTTGCCGCGGCGCGAGTCGACCAGCCGGACCCGGACGTCGTCCGGGTTGTCGACGATGCCCTTGACGAGGTGCTCCAGCGCGGGCCGGAGCGCCCCGTCAGCTTGCGTCGGCGCCGGCACCGGCCGGGTCCTCTGCCGTCTCGGCCACAGCCTCGCGGTTCGGCTCGGCGGCCTCGACGGGCTTCGACTCCGCGGTCTTCTCGGCCTTGGCGCCCTTCTTCGGGGTCGTGGCCGGCTTAGTGTCGGCGAGACCGGCAGCGGCCTTCGCTTCTTCCTGGTAGATCTCGGTCTTGTTCTGGCGGCTCGGGGCAACCAGAAGCGGCGGCGGGGCCGGCAGGTTCTTGAACTTCTGCCAGTCGCCGGTCTTCTCGAGGATGCGCTGCACGGGCTCGCTCGGCTGCGCGCCGACGCTCAGCCAGTACTGCACGCGCTCGGACTTGACCTCGATGACCGAGGGGTGTTCCTTCGGCTGGTAGATGCCGATGTACTCGATGGCGCGACCGTCACGCTTGGTGCGCGAGTCGGCGACGACGATGCGGTACTGCGGGTTGCGGATCTTGCCCATCCGCAGGAGCCGGATCTTAACGGCCACGGTGTTTTCGCTCCTGATAAGTACGTGGGTGAGCCGACCGGAACCCACGTGGGGACATGGGGCCGATGCCTCGTGGACTGGCGTCGCGATCAGGGGTTAGAGGGCGCCTGACGCGTGCCGGATACCAACAAGCCATTCTGCCAGATGAAAGGCCGGTTAGCCCAACCGGGTCGTCACAGTGCCGGCGGCCGTTCCCAGCCGGGCGGAATCCCGGCGGGTGCCGGCCATGCCGGGTCCGGGCGGAAATCGGTCCAGGTCCCGTCGAAGGGGAACTCTCCGGCCTCGATTTTCTTGATCACCCGGCGGCCCTCGGCCCAGACCGCGTCCGGGTCCGGCACCCAGTAGTGCTCGGGCAGGGCCAGGCGCTCGGCGAACTCGTCCTCGTCCTTCCACCGCCAGCCGCGGTCCGGACCGGCGACCACGTCCAGGTCCTGGTCCACCACGTCGACGCCGGCGATCTCGCCGTCGTCCCAGCGAACCCCGTGCTCCTCCAGGTTCACGTACCACTCGCGGAACGCGCCCTCGTCGGTACGGAAGAACCACACCGAGTGCTCGCCCTCGGCCGGCAGGAACATCAGGATGCCGGGGCCGGCCCAGGTCGCCGGGGCCAGGTGGCGCTCGGTGACCGACCACTCGGCGAACGTCATGTCACGCACGCCCCGGCCGTCCACGGCCACCAGGTTGAGGACGGCCGAGCCGCGGGCCAGCCAGAGCAGCAGCCCGCGCTCGTCGTCGGAGATCACCCGGCAGGGCCGGACATGGACCAGCCGGCCACCCGAGAAGTTGCGGTAGAGGACCGGCCGGCCCGGTATGAAGACCATGCTCAGTAGGAGCGGCCCAGGTACGCGATCAGGTCCGGCTCGTCGTCCGACTCCGGCATCGTGCCGTCCTCGCGGGTCAGGCAGCGGACCGTCACGGCCTTGCCGTTCGCTTCCTTCTCGCCCGCTTCGCCGACGGCCGACCACGGCACCCGGGCGAACCCGGTCTGCGACGCCTCGATCGCCTCACCGAGGGTCTTCACGTCTACCGTGTGCTCCACCCGGAACGCCAGCGCGTCGTCGTACATCCGCTGCTGGTCGGCCTTGAGCGCGCTGGTGACCGCGCCCACCACCTCGGCGAGCGGGATCGGCGACTTGGTGCCGTCGATCCGGCGGGCCACCGTCACGTTGCCGGTCGCCAGGTCACGCGGGCCGACCTCGACCCGGATCGGCACACCCTGCAGCTCCGCGTCGACGGCACGACGGCCGAAGGGGATGTCCACGCGGTCGTCGAGCTTTACGCGTACCCCAGCGGTTTTGAGGTCCTCGCTCAGCTTGGCCGCCGCTTCGGTGACGCCCTCGCCTGCCTTGACCACCATGATCTGAACCTGGATCGGCGCGAGGCGCGGCGGAAGCCGCAGGCCGTTGTCGTCGCCGTGCACCATGATCAGACCGCCGACCATCCGGGTCGACGTGCCCCACGAGGTGGTCCAAGCGTGCTCGACGGTGCGGTCCGCCGAGGAGTAGGTGATGTCGAACGCCTTCGCGAAGTTCTGGCCGAGCTCGTGCGAGGTGCCCATCTGCAGCGCCTTGCCGTCGCGCATCATGGCCTCGACGGTCATCGTGTTCGTCGCGCCGGCGAAACGCTCACCCTTGGTCTTGCGGCCCGGGATGACCGGGATCGCCAGGATGTCCTCCATGAACGCCTGGTAGACGTTGTGGTGGATGTCCCGGGCGTGCTCGCGGGCGTCCGCCTCGGTGGCGTGCGCGGTGTGACCCTCCTGCCAGAGGAACTCGGTCGTCCGCAGGAAGGTGCGCGGCCGCAGCTCCCAGCGGACCACGTTCGCCCACTGGTTCAGGAGCAGGGGCAGATCACGGTACGAGTCGACCCACTTGGCCATGAACTCGCCGATCACGGTCTCGCTGGTCGGACGGACCACCAGCGGCTCGGCGAGCTCCTTGCCACCGGCGTGGGTGACCACGGCGAGCTCCGGGGAGAAGCCCTCCACGTGGTCGGCCTCGCGGCGCAGGTAGCTCTCCGGGATGAAGAGCGGGAAGTACGCGTTCTGCACGCCGGCCGCCTTGATGCGGGCGTCCATGTCGGCCTGCATGCGCTCCCAGATGGCGTACCCGACCGGCCGGATCACCATCGTCCCGCGCACCGGGCCGTTGTCGGCGAGCTGCGCCTTGGCGATCAGGTCCTGGTACCAGCGGGGAAAGTCCTCCGCGCGGGGAGTGAGCACACGAGCCATGTCGAAGAATCCTAGTCGTGACGCCGCGCAACCATCCGGGCGGGCATCCCGTGTCCCTTTCTGTGAAGGTCGACTTCGACATGTTCTACCGGGACACATCCCGGCGGCTGCTTCGATACGCGTACGGCCTGACCGGTGACCCGGCCGAGGCACAGGACCTGGTTCAGGAGGCGTACGCCCGCGCGTGGCAGCGCTGGCGGCGGGTCTCCGGGTACGAGGATCCGGAGGCCTGGCTGCGTCTCGTGGTGAACAGGCTCTCCACCGACCGATGGCGGCGATTGTTCGTCCGCCGTGACCACGCCACGGCCCAGCCACCCGGCCCGACAGTGCCACCACCGTCGGAGGACGTGGTCCTGCTGGTCCAGGCCATGCGGACGCTGCCGGCCGCGCACCGGCGGGCGCTGGCCCTGCATTACCTGCTGGACCGGTCGATCGCCGAGATCGCGGTGGAGACCGGAGCCTCGGCCGGAACCGTCAAGTCGTGGCTGTCGAGAGGGCGGGCCGGACTGGCCGCCGCCCTGCATCGGGAAGAGATCCCGGAAGGAGCTCGTCGTGGCCGCTGATCTGGATGACATCTTCACCGCGATGGGCCGTCAGGCCGACGTCCTCCCGCTGGCCGGGCCGGACGCCGCGCGCCGGATCGGGCGGCGCCGCAACCGGAACGCGGTGATCGCCGCGGCCGCCACGGTGCTGATCGTCGTCGCGGGCGCCGGCGCCGGCGTCGCCTGGCGGCACGACCCCTCCCCCGAGCCCATCCTGCCGGCGAACACCATCCGCGGAATCGCCCCGATCGGGTCGCCCCTGCGCCTGCACGGGCCGGCCGACGAAACCATGCTCAGCATGATCGCCATCAACGACGACCGGGTCTCGGTCGCGTCCGGGGGCTTCGAGAACGACCCGCTCGAGGTGATCGGGGTGGACGCCCGGAGCGGCGCCAAGGTCTGGGATGCCGGCCGGCTCAACGCGATCGAGATGAACGGGCCGGTCGCGGTGCCCGGCGGCATGGTCCTCTACGACGGGCCGGACCTGAGTGTCCGCGACCCGGAGACCGGCGCCGAGCTCTGGAAGACGGTGGACCCGGCCAACGGCGACGTCGTGGTCGGCGACGGGGTGCTGGTCCGGGTCAACGTCGGCGGCCTGTCCGAGGGTTTCGCGCTGCGCACCGGCAAGAAGCTCTGGTCCGTACCCGCCTCTGGCGACGACCGCCCCCGCCACTCGATCGGTTTCCTGGAGAACACCACCAGGCGGAGCCTCCATTTCAGCGACGACCGGTTCGCGCAGCTCACGCTCGGCGGCACGGTGCTGGTCCGGGACATCCACACCGGAAAGATCCTGAAGTCGGTGGCGACGACCGTCCGGCCGAAACTGATGACCGGCTTCAGCGTCTCCGGCGATCTGGCGCTGATCAAGGACACGGTCGGATATCTCGACAAACCGTCCCGGCTCGTCGCAGCCGACGTGTCCACCGGGAAGGTCCGGGATCTCTACTCGATCAGGACCGGCCTCATGCGGGACGCCGCCCCGTGCGGAACGGGTCGGATCTGCGTGGCCTCCACCGAGGGATACACCAGGGACGGCGGCCTGAACCCGGAGACCGTCAAGGTGATCGACACGACGACTGGCCGGATCCTCTGGACGGCCCAGTTCGGGGACGCCCTGCTCTCGGCGTCCAGCCGGGCCGGGCGGGTCCTGGTGACCAGCGCGAGCGGCTCGGCGAGCCTGTACGACGTGGACGGCCGGGTGATCGCCCAGGGTGGGGACACCTTCGGCCACATCGGCCAGGGCTGGATCGACGACGCGAACGTGCTGCTGCAGACCCCGACGGCCAAGGGGTACGACATCACCACGATCTCGGCCGTGGACGGGAGAAGGACCACGCTCGGAACGCTGTCCGCGGTCAACGCCGAGTGCACGTGGACGAGCGAGATCCTGGCGTGCCGGGACGGCGCCGAGCTCAAGCTGTGGCGATTCGAGCGGTGAGCCCGCTTACCTGATGACGGCGCCTCGCAGCACGATCCGGCGGGGCGCCTTCACCACTCGCAGGTCCACCCGCGGGTCGGCGTCGTAGACCACGAGGTCCGCCAGGCCGCCCTCGACCAGTCCCGGGAAGCCGAGCCACTCCCGCGCCTTCCACGACGCCGCGGCGAGCACCGCCTCCGCCGGGATCCCGGCCTCGTGCAGGTAGAGCATCTCGTCGGCGGCCAGCCCGTGCCGGATGCCGCCGCCCGCGTCGGTGCCGACGAAGATCGGGACGCCGGCCTCGTGGGCGGCCAGCACCACTGATGGGAATCGGTCGCGCAGGGCGATCATGTGGTCCGCGTACCCATCGAATTTGCCCCTCGCCGAATCGGCGATGTTCCCGAAGGTCCGGATGTTGATCATCGTGGGCACCAGGGCGGTGCCGCGCCGGGCCATCTCGTCGATCAGGTCCAGCGTGAGGCCGGTGCCGTGCTCGACCGAGTCCACCCCGGCCTTCACCATGATCTCCACGCCCTCCTCGGAGAACGTGTGCACCGCGGCCCGGGCCCCGGCCGCGTGCGCCGCCTCGACAGCGGCCGCCATGGTCGCCGCGTCCCAGCTCGGCGCCAGGTCACCGACACCGCGGTCGATCCAGTCGCCGACCAGTTTCACCCAGCCGGTGCCGGCTTTCGCCTGCGCGGTCACCGCGGCGGCCACCTCGTCAGCAGCCACCTCGACACCGATGTCCCTCAGGTATCGGCGCGGCGCGGCCACGTGCCTCCCGGCCCGCGCGAGGCGCGGCACGCCAGGTTCGTCATCAAGTTCCGGGTACGGGTACGGCGAACCGGCATCCCGCAGAGCCAGAACGCCCGCGTCCCGATCGATCGCGGCCAGCTCCCGAGCCTGGTCAAGCCCTTGAATCGGCTTCGCCCCATACGCGATCCCGAGGTGACAGTGCGCGTCCACCAGCCCGGGCACCACAAACCCGCCGTCGCTGATCGTCTCGGCGTCAGCGACGGGCTCGAACGTGACCCGATCGCCGACCAGCCAGATGTCCCGGACTTCACCGTCCGGCAGGACCGTCCCACGCACATGCAACGCCATGGAACAGTCCTACCTGATCACCCGTTCAGCTGTCCGGCCGGGCCACCGCCCGGATCCGATCTCGCCGGCGCGTCCAGGCCGGGAGATCGAGCGTGATCTCCCACGGGCAGTCGACGGTGACCAGCTCATCGGTCTGGATCAGCTGCTGGTAATCCCCGCCGGGACCCAGCGCGAACTGGGTGAGCGTGACGCGCTCGGCCAGCGGGTCGACGATCCAATAGTTGCGGATGCCGACGTAGGCGTACTTCTTCAGCTTCTCGTCGCGATCGAATTTCTTCGACGACTCCGAGATCACCTCGACGACGAGCGGAACGTCGTCCGGTCGAACCGGCGACCTCCCCGCGCCCTCCTCGTAGATGAGCACGACATCCGGTCGCAACTCGTTGCGCCGGTCCAGCAGGACCGCCTGCTCGCCGTTGACGAGAACGCCTTCCGGACAGCGCTCCTCGCTCGCGACAGCGATCCGGAAGGCGATGAACTGGTGGATGGGCAGGGCGAGGGGAGACACAACGAGCCTTCCGTCGATCAACTCGTATCGAAGATCCTCGGGAAGGTCTGCGATGTCGTCGACGGTCAGATCCCGCCGCGCCAGGAGCGCGGCGAGATCAACGTGAAGGGTGACGCTCATCGATTCCTCCTCGATGGGACTCACCCCTCACGGTACTAGGCATGAAGCAGGTAGCGCCATGCCACGTTTCAGCGTTTGTCGTCCTTGGGCTTGTTCAGCTTGTTGAAGTCGAGTTTCGGCAGCTTGAAGCCGGGCGGCATGCCTCCGCCGCCCAGGGCGCCCGGGTCCATGCCCGGCGGGAGCTGCGGCATTCCGCCGCCCGGGAAACCGGCCGGCATGCCGCCGCCACCGCCGCGCGGGCGGTTGCCGCTCTTCGTACCCTTGCGCTTGTTCTTCGGGCTCTTCGTCGCGGAGCGGCGGCCGCCGGGGAGGCCCATCATGCCGCTCATCTGCTTCATCATCTTCTGTGCGTCGGTGAAGCGGTTGAGCAGCTGGTTCACGTCCATCACCGTGACGCCGGAGCCGTTCGCGATGCGCAGGCGGCGGGAGGCGTTGATGACCTTAGGGGTGGTGCGCTCCTGCGGGGTCATCGAGCGGATGATCGCGGTGACCCGGTCGAAGTGGCTGTCGTCCAGCTCGGCCAGCTGGTCTTTCATCTGGCCCATGCCCGGCATCATGCCGAGGATGTTGGCGATCGGGCCCATCCGGCGGACCGCGATCAGCTGGTCGAGGAAGTCCTCCAGCGTGAACTGCTCGCCACCGAGCAGCTTGTTGGTCATCTTCTCTTTCTGATCCTCGTCGAACGCCGCCTCGGCGGTCTCGATGAGGGTCAGGACGTCGCCCATGCCCAGGATCCGGCTGGCCATCCGGTCCGGGTGGAAGACGTCGAAGTCCTCCAGTTTCTCACCGGTGGAGGCGAAGAGGATCGGCTGGCCGGTGACGTGCCGGACGGAGAGCGCGGCACCACCGCGGGCGTCGCCGTCGAGCTTGGAGAGCACCACGCCGGTGATGCCGACGCCGTCGCGGAACGCCTCGGCGGTCTGCACCGCGTCCTGGCCGACCATCGCGTCGATGACGAAGATGACCTCGTCCGGGTCGACCGCGGCGCGGATGTCGGCGGCCTGCCGCATCATCTCGGCGTCGATGCCGAGACGACCGGCGGTGTCGACGATGACGATGTCCTTGGCGGTGCGCCGGGCGACCTCGATCGAGTCTTTCGCGACCTTGACCGGGTCACCGACACCACTGCCCGGCTCGGGGGCGTAGACGTCGACGCCGGCCCGGCCACCCACCACCTGGAGCTGGTTGACAGCGTTCGGCCGCTGGAGGTCGGCGGCGACCAGCAGCGGCTGGTGCCCCTGGGTCCGCAGCCAGCGGGCCAGCTTGCCGGCGAGCGTCGTCTTGCCGGCGCCCTGGAGGCCGGCGAGCATGATGACGGTCGGCGGCTGCTTCGCGAACACGAGGCGCCGGCCCTCGCCACCGAGGATGTTGATGAGCTCCTCGTGGACGATCTTGATGATCTGCTGCGCGGGGTTGAGCGCCTGGGAGACCTCAGCGCCGCGCGCCCGCTCCTTGAGGCTGGCGATGAACGCCTTGACCACCGGCAGCGCCACATCGGCCTCCAGCAGCGCGAGACGGATCTCGCGCGCGGTGGCATCGATGTCGGCGTCGGTGAGTTTGCCCTTACCGCGGAGCTTGGTGAAGATCCCGGACAGGCGGTCACTCAAGGTGTCAAACACAGTGCGACATCCCGGTCAGTTGTAGTTGGCGTTCGCCACCAAGCCTAGCCGCACCGCCCCAGCCTCACCTGTTCCGCATGCGGTAGGTCTTGGCCGCTGCCTCGATGCGCCGCTGAGTGCGGGTCCCGGGCGCCAGCTCGCGCTTGATCCGGGCGTAGAGCCACGCTCCGCCGCCGACCACCAGCGCACCCACGATCAGGTAGTACAGGAACCCGCCGAGCAGCGAGCTGGCCACCCAGCCCACCACGATCACACCAGCGATCAGTGCTGCCAGAAACGCCACTGCCTTGCCCATCTCGGCCTCCCGCCGTCGTCGCGTTGCCGCTTTCCACCATGCAGTGCGCACGCAACAACCCGCATCGGCCGTGACCCCTATCCGTTCCCCTAGGGGTGGGCTCTCTCGCAAACAGCCACAAGAAGCCCATGAACCACGTATACCGCATTTAAAGGGTGCAACTCCTGATATAGACCGCAACTTCCGTCTCGTCTGGCGCGTTGAAGCGCTCGGCGGACATGCGGCGAGAGGACGACGGCGTGACCCTGCGGCAGATCCTGCGGCTGACCCCCTGGGCAGTCCGGCGACGGATCTTCACGTCGGCCGAGAAACACCTGCTGCCCCGAGTCGCTCCGGAACGGCGGCTGGGCTTGGCGCGTACCCTCATGCCTCTCGCACCCAGCCGGATGCCGCGGCGATCAAGGGTGACCAGCGGCGGGGTGCTGCGAGTGCGCGGCGTCGCCGCGCGAGTGGCGAACGCGGCCTCACCCGCCGAGGTACGCCGGGAGAACCTGGACCGGGTCGCACAGGCCCTCGACGCGGCCGGCATCGACTGGTTCCGGCTGCCCGCGCCCACACCGCTGAAGACCGTGGTGGCGGTGCCGGAGTCCGGCCGGGAACGCGCTCTCGAACTGCTGCGCGAGCTCGCCGGGCGTGACCAGGGACGGCTCCGCACGGTCCTCGAAGCCGGGCGGGGGAACACCCAGGTCGTCTCGGTCCACTGGCCGGTCACCGACCCGGACGGCAGCATGCTGCTCGGCGCCGAGTACGCCTGCGAGATCGAGTTCTGGCGCGAGTCGGGCCGCAAGCTGATCGCTCCCCGGCGCAACCCGGTCGCCGACACGATCTCCGCCGACGAGCCGCCGATGATCGCTCCCGAGCCGGTCTTCGGCCCGTTCAGCTCCCCCGACGACGTGACCGGGTACCGCACCCGCGAGATCTTCACCGCTGTCGACCCGGACCGGATCGAGTTCCCGATCGACGTGGTCTACACCTGGGTCGACGGTGACGACCCGGCCTGGCAGCGCCGCAAGGCCCGCGCCCTGGAGAACAACCCCTGGGTCACCGGTGTCAACGCGCAGGCCGCGAACGACTCCCGGTACGCCAGCCGCGACGAGCTGCGGTACTCACTGCGCGCGCTGCACAGCTTCGCGCCCTGGATCCGCCGGATCTTCCTGGTCACCGACGACCAGGTGCCGGCCTGGCTGGACATCGGCAACCCGAAGATCACCCTGGTCAGCCACCAGGAGATCTTCGGTGACACCGGGACCCTGCCGACGTTCAACTCGCAGGCGATCGAGTCCCGGCTGCACCGCATCCCCGGGCTCGCCGAGCACTTCCTGTACCTCAACGACGACGTGATCCTGGGTCGTCCGATCACCCCGGACCTGTTCTTCACACCGGGCGGGCTGACCAAGTTCTTCCCGTCGAAGGCCCAGGTCGACGTCAAGCCCCGCGGTCCCGGCGACCGGCCGGCCGACTCGGCGGCGAAGAACAACCGCAAGCTCATCGAGCAGGCCTTCGGCCGGGTGCTGACCCGCAAGATGAAGCACACGCCGCACCCGTCGCGGCGCAGCGTCATCGACGAGATCGAGGCCCGGTTCGCCGAGCACGTGACGGCGACCGCGGGACACCAGTTCCGGCACCCGGACGATCTGTCGCTGCTGTCGTCGCTGCAGCAGTACTACGCGTACCTGACCGGCCGGGCCGCCCCCGGAAAGATCAAGTACCTCTACACCGACCTGGCCCAGCCGGTCACCGCGCTGCGTCTCGCCCGGCTGCTGCGTTTTCGCGACGTCGACGCGTTCTGCCTGAACGACGTGGACGTGGCCAGCGCCGCGAAGGCCGATCAGGAAGCCATGCTCGCCGACTTCCTGCCGCTCTACCTGCCGTTCGCCTCGCCGTTCGAGCTGCGCCAGCCACGGCCCGCGACAGCCCCGGCCACCCGCGCGGTCACCGCACCGCGCCAGCCCGGCGTCGGCGAACGTCCCGTCCCACCCACCGACGTGGCGCTTCCGCCCGTCGCCTGACCAGCAAGGAGTCTTACCGTGAGCTACGACGTAGTCATCCTCGGGCTCGGTTACGTCGGGCTGCCGCTGGCGCAGCAGGCGACCCGGGCCGGCCTCACCGTCCTCGGCTTCGATGTCGACGAGACCGTGGTCCGCGCCCTCGCCGACGGCCGTTCGCACGTGGACGACCTCAGCGACGACGATGTCGCAAAGATGGTGGCCGAGGGCTTCCTGCCGACCACCGACGAGACCCTGATCGCGCAGGCCCGCACCGCGGTGATCTGCGTACCGACGCCGCTCTCCGAAGGTGACGGGCCGGACCTGCGCGCGGTCCTCGGCGCCACCTCCGCGGTCGGGCGCAACCTGCGCCCCGGCATGCTGGTCGTGCTGGAGTCCACCACGTACCCGGGCACCACCGACGAAGAGGTGCGCCCGCGGCTGGAGCAGCTCTCCGGCCTGACCGCCGGGATCGACTTCCACCTGGCGTTCTCCCCGGAGCGGATCGACCCGGGCAACGAGGTCTACGGTCCGCACAACACCCCGAAGGTGGTCGGCGGCTACACCCCGTCGTGCACGTCCGCCGCCGCCGGGTTCTACGGCCGGTTCATCGAGACCGTCGTGCCGACCCGCGGAACCCGGGAGGCGGAGACCGCGAAGCTGCTCGAGAACACGTACCGGCACGTCAACATCGCGCTGGTCAACGAGATGGCCCGGTTCTGCCACGAGCTCGACATCGACCTCTGGGACGTGATCCACGCGGCGTCGACGAAGCCGTTCGGGTTCCAGGCGTTCTACCCGGGCCCGGGCGTCGGCGGCCACTGCATCCCGATCGACCCGAACTACCTCTCACACAACGTGCGCAGCAAGCTCGGTTATCCGTTCCGGTTCGTCGAGCTGGCCCAGGAGATCAACACGACGATGCCGGCCTATGTGGCCCGCCGTGCCCAGAACCTGCTCAACGCCGATGGCCAGGCTGTCCGCGGTGCCACCGTGCTGCTGCTCGGGATCACCTACAAGGCGAACATCGCCGACCAGCGCGAATCGCCGGCCGCTCCCCTGGCCCGGCAGCTGGCCGCACTCGGCGCGACGGTCGCCTATCACGACCCGCACGTGCGGACCTGGGATGTCAGTGGGGTGCCGGTCTCCCGTACCGACGACCTGGAAGGCGCCGCCGCGTCCGCCGACCTGGTCATCCTCGTGCAGAACCACCGCGAATACGACCCGGATCACCTGGCCCGCATCGCGAAGCGCTTCTTCGACACCCGAGGCGTCACCACGGCGCGCGAGGCGCACCGCCTTTAAACCCCTTCTTGGGTACGCGCGGAGCACTGCTTGGGTACGCGCTCAGAGCCGAGCCGGGAGCTCACAGTGGGTTCCCGGCTCGCCGGGCCTGGCGCCCACGGTGAGCTCCCGCCCCGGCGCGCCGGCGGCCCACCGTGTGCTTTCGTCCCGGCGCGCCGGCGGCCCACCGTGTGCTCCCGTCTCGGCGCGCCGAGGGACCACCGTGTGTCCTCGTCCGCCTAGTTGGATTCCACGGATACGCGGCCACCGCAACGACGATCAGCGGGAACGAGATCGCACGTAACGCACGGCCGGCGTTGCTGAGGACGCACGCAACGACAACGTGCGACTTCATCCACGCCAGGGCCGAGACACGAGCTCACACACGCACTATGTGAGGCCTCATCACCGCCATGGGCCCCTTACGTGTGCCGACACCTCGGTGCCGAGGGTCACGTCCACCGAAGTGGTGTATGACCCGGACTTTCCGGGACGAAAGAGGCGGCCACCGCAGATCCTTCGGATTGTCTAGATCAGAAGGAGAG
>NZ_QLMJ01000011.1 GCF_003259845.1 Actinoplanes lutulentus | reverse complement strand
CAACCAGGGTGGCAACCAGGGCGGCAACCAGGGCGGCAACAACCAGGGCGGCAACAACCAGGGCGGCAACAACCAGGGTGGCAACCAGGGCGGCAACCAAGGTGGCAACC
Organism: Actinoplanes lutulentus; assembly: GCF_003259845.1. Lineage (GTDB taxonomy): Bacteria > Actinomycetota > Actinomycetes > Mycobacteriales > Micromonosporaceae > Actinoplanes > Actinoplanes lutulentus. The sequence continues at coordinate 301,225 of NZ_QLMJ01000011.1, read as the reverse complement.
AGGGCGGCAACCAAGGTGGCAACCAGGGCGGCAACCAAGGTGGCAACCAGGGCGGCAACAACCAGGGCGGACCTGGTGGTGGCGGACCTGGTGGTGGCGGTCCCGGTGGTATGGGCGGTCCCGGTGGCGGTGGCCCCGGTGGTATGGGCGGCCCGGGTGGCGGTGGCCCCGGTGGCATGGGTGGCCCCGGCGGCGGTGGCCCGAAGGGTGGCCCCGGCGGCGGCGGTGGCGGCGGTCACTGGAACTGATTGATGGGGGAGGGTTAAACCTCTTCGCGTGGGCCGCGCCCTTGGGGCGCGGCCCGCTCCCGTTCTACCAGGCGACCGGTGCGTAGTCCTTCAGGAAACAGCCGTAGACGTCCTCGCCCAGCTCGCCGCGGACGATCGGGTCGTAGACCCGGGCCGCGCCGTCGACCAGGTCCAGCGGGGCGTGGAAGCCCTCCTCGTGCAGGCGCATCTTCGTCGGATGCGGCCGCTCGTCGGTGATCCAGCCGGTGTCGACGCTGGTCATCAGGATGCCGTCGGCGAACATGTCCTCCGCGCTGGTGCGGGTCAGCATGTTGAGCGACGCTTTCGCCATGTTCGTGTGCGGGTGCCCGGCGCCCTTGTAACCGCGGGTGAAGATGCCTTCCATCGCCGACACGTTCACCACGTACCGCCGCGGGAACGGTGACGCCAGCATCGCCTTACGCAGCCGGCTCACCAGGATGAACGGTGCCGTGACGTTGCACAGCTGCACTTCGAGCAGTTCCATCGGCTCGACCTCGTGGACCCGGTCGCTCCAGCTGTTCGTCGGCGTGATGTCCGGGACCAGCCCGCCCGCGTCGATCCCGGTCGAACGCGCGGTCAGCGCCAGCTCGGTGACCTGCTGCGCCGACAGGGTGCCCGGCGCGGCCAGCGCGGCAGCCGGGGACGCCCCGCCGAGAGTCGCCGCCCCGCCGAAGTACTCGAGAGCCGGCAACGGCCCGTCCGGCAACGGTGCCGACTCGGCGGCCACCAGCTCCGAGTAGGCGCCTGCGGTTCGGCGTACGGTCTGGGCCGCGTTGTTGACAAGAATGTCCACCGACCCGCGTGAGGCCACCGACTCGGCGAGACCCACCACCTGGGCCGGGTCGCGAAGATCGATGCCCACGACCCGCAGCCGATGCAACCAGTCGGCGCTGTCCGGCATCGCCGCGAAGCGGCGGACGGCGTCGTGCGGGAACCGCGTGGTGATCGTCAGATCCGCGCCGTCGCGCAGCAGACGCAGCGCGATGTACATGCCGATCTTGGCCCGACCACCGGTGAGCAGCGCTTTCCGACCCGTCAGGTCAGTGCGGGCATCGCGGCGGGAGTGGTTCAGCTCCGCGCACTTCGGGCAGAGCTGGTGGTAGAACGCATCCACCACCGTGAACCGCTGCTTGCACACGTAGCATCCACGGGCCTGCTTGAGGACCCCGGCCGTGGCACCGCGCACATTGCTGCGCAGCGGAATGCCGGCCGTTTCGTCATCAATCCGCCCCGGTGCCCCGGTCGCGGTCGCCTCGGTGACCGTCCGATCGTTCTCCAGGATCGCCTCCCGGCGGTCCCGGCGGCGCTGCAGCTTCACCGTCTTGAAGATCCCGGCGGTCGCCCGCCGCACCGCTACCGCGTCAGGATGCTCCGCCGGCAGCGATTCCACCTCGGCCAGGACGGCAAGGCAGACCGCAAGGCGGTCCGGGTCCACGCCCGTGACGTTGTCGATACTGCCGGTCATTACCGCATCCCCCTCTGTTCTCACCGCAGGCACTGTACTTACCCGGCGGACCTATCGGCTGAGGGTGGGACGGGGCAAGGGGCCCGGGTCACCCTTCCTGGCTCTGTTCGCGCTTGTCCCGGACGGTGGCGGGCTGATCGGCGAGGGTCTGCGGGCGATCGGCGGGTGGCCGGGGGCCGCTGAGCCAGTCGTCGAGAGTTTGAGGACGGACGGCGTGAGCGGGAGTGGGTTCCGGGGTTTCGTCGGCTATCTGGATTTCGTCCGGCGTTACCTCTTCGGGTGAGGTTGCCTGCTCGGAAGAAGTCGCCTGCTCGGCCTGTGCTGTCTGCTCGGCCTGTGCTCGCTGGTCGGCCTGTGCTGTTTGCTCGGCCTGTGCTCGCTGGTCGGCCTGTGCTGTTTGCTCGGCCTGTGCTGTTTGCTCGGCCTGTGCTCGCTGGTCGGCCGGTGCTGGCTGCTCGGCCTTTGCTTTCTGCTCGGATGGCGCGGCTTGATCGGATGGCGTTGCTTGGTCGGGCTGGCCGGCGGGCCGGGGCTTGGCCGGAACGTCGCCGAGAGTCTGTGGGCGCGGACCATCGAGCCACTCACCCAGCGTCTGCGGCCGCCGGCTTGGCGCGGGGATGGCACTGACGGGTACAGCCGTACCGCTCAGCCAGTCATCCAGCGTCTGTGGCCGACGCGGTTCTGCTTCCGGCGTCGTACCCTCCAGGGCCGGACCGGCCGTCGGAGGCGTGGCGTGCTCGGTCATCGGGGCCTCGATGGACTGCGGCGCGGTCGCCTCTGGTGCGGTGGGTTCGGTGGCCTGCGCGTGGACGGGGGGTGACCCCGGGTTCGGCGTGGCCTCGGGGGCAGTAACCGGGGTGGGTTCGGTTGTCTCGGCGTGGGTTGTTTCCGACGCGGTGGATTCGGCCTGCCCGTTGACACGGGACAGCCAGCCGAAGTCGTCGGATCCGGGCGGCGCCAGGTTGGCAAGCCGCGGATCGTTCCGCCACGCGAACGGATCCGGCACGGGCGCACTGCCCGCCGGTACCTCGCCCGGCGCACTGGCCGCCGGAACGTCTACGGCCTCAGGGCTGTCGGCTGCGAGCTCGCCACCTTCAGCGATGTTGACGCGCTCCCCGTCGGGGAACTCGGTCGCTGAGGCGCCCTGCTCGACCTCGACGTGCTCGCCGTCGACTGGCTCCGCCTCGACCTCTTCGGCGTCGACTGGCTCCGCCTCGACCTGTTCGGCATCGACGTGTTCGGTGTCGACCGGTTCTGCCTCGACCGGTTCGGCATCGAGTAGTTCGGCGTCGACCTGCTTGGTCTCGACCTGCTCGTCAGCCCCGTCCTTGGCCTGGTCGTCGGCCGTGTCCTTGGCCTGGTCGTCGGCCGTGTCCTTGACCTGCTCGTCGATCGGGTCCGAGAGTTCGTTTTCGATCGGGCTCTCGATGCCGGGATCGGCGGGCGCTTGTTCTTCGCCGTCCTGGGTGGGCTCGAGGCCGGCGGCAGGATGGTCCGCGATGTCGTGCGCGGGTTCGGTGACGGGAGCCTGCTGATCGACGTGGGAACGGTCGGGAGTCAGGGCTTCCTCAGACACGTATTGCTCGGCCACGGGCTCCTCGACCTCGTTGTACTGGGCTTCGCTGTGCTGGGCTACATCTCGCTGGCTTTCGTCGTTCTGGAGCTCGTCGTTCTGGAGCTCGCCGTGGTGGAGCTCGCTGTGGTGGAGCTCGCTGTGGTGGAGTTCGTCGTTCTGAGGCTCGGCCGGTTCGGTGGTGGAAGGGCCGGCCGGTGTTTCGGGTGCCGGTGATTCGGTGGTGGCGGCATCGTGGTTCGCCGGGGTGGGTACCTCGGTGCCGGGCGTGCCGAGTGTCGTGACGACGGGTTCGCCGGTGGCGACGAACTCGTCGGCATCCGTCTCGGGGGCGTCAACTGCGGTCTCGGAACCGGCGGTAGTGCTGTCTGGCTCGTCAACATCGTTCGCAGCGTTGACGTCGGTGTTGACGTCTTGACTGCTGTGGATGCCCGTGTTGACGGGGTTGAGGGCGTCGGTGTTGTTGATGGTCGAATCAATATTGACGGACTCAACATTGATGGCGTCGTCAGTGTTGACTGCGTAGTCGGTGGCAACCGGGTCGTCAATGTCGCCGGCGGGTGGCTCGATATTGGCGTGATCCGTAGTGCTTGTCGACTGTGTGATCGGCGGGAGGTCTCCTCCATGCGCCACTTCGGCGCCGGCCGCGAGAGTTGCTTCGACCTCGGCCCAGATCGCTTCGCTGTCGACAGGCTCGACGGCGGGTTCTTCGGCCGCGCTGCGTGCCTCGGCGAAGATCGGAGTGTCCACGGGGACGTCGTCCTCTTGATCAGCGGCAGCTTCTGCGGTGGCGGTGGCGGTCGATTCGTTCGGGATGCCGCGAATGTGGCTGTCGTTGGCGAGTTCAACTCCGGCCCGCGGCGTCTCGTCGACCGCCCCGTCCGAGATCTTGAGCGATTCTGAACCCTCAGGGGTCGAAGATCGCTCAAGATCCGCTGGCGAGGGGAGCGTCACCCCCGTGAGGGCGGTACCTGCGCCGGAAATGTCCGAGCCGACCATGTGCGCACCAACAGCGGGCGTTCCGGCGACGGGGATTTCGGCAGCGGACGTGTCAGGGCTGGCGATGCCCGGGGCGGGCTCTCCTGCGGGGGCATCGAGCGGCGCTACAGACGCGTCAGCTTTGCCTGCGGCGCTGGCTGTGCCCCGGACGCTGGCTGTGGCCGGGACGTTGGCTGTGCCCGCGGCGCTGGTTGTGCTCGGGAGGCCGGATGTGCCCGCGGCAGCGGAGTGCTCGGCAGCGGGTGCGGACGCGTTGCCTGGGCTCCCAGCGGATGCGTCGGACTTCGCCGGCGTGGATGAGGCTCCAGGAATCGGCACCGGCGGCAACGGCGCCTGCGAACCCAGATCCGACGCCGACGCTGAGGGAGACGGCGGGGAGGACGCGGAAGGCGACGACGGCGACGAGGGAGGCGACGCCGGGGGCGGGGAAACAGCGAAAGGCCCGGTGCCCTCGCCCGCGGGCAGAGCCGCTGCCGCTGCCGGCAGCGCCGCCGCGGGGGAGGCCGGGCTGCTCATTGCGGCGTCGCGTTCCTTCTCGGCGATGTAGTCCAGGACGTCGGTGTACTCCAGCACCATCGTGTGGCTCTCGTCCGAAGGCCCGCTGAGCGCGTGGGCCGGCATGGCGTGGGCGCCTCGCTGGATCACGACCGTGTCGAGGCCTGCGGTTTCGGCGAAGGACGGTTCGCCCGGAGCCGCGGCGTGGCGTCCGGGCAGGGCGTGCCGGGGTGCCGCGCCGACGTAATAACGGTCCTCAGCACCGGACTCAACCCCGGCCCCGGCCCCGGCTCCGGCCACCGCCGGTTCGGCGGCGTGCTCGGCCAGCCCGGCACGCTCCTGCAGGCGTTTCAACGGCCCCGGCGCCCACCAGGCGGCGTCGCCGAACAGTGCCAGGACCGCCGGGACCAGCAGCATCCGGACCACCGTCGCGTCCAGCACCAAGGCGATGATCATGCCGACGCCGACGAAGCGCATCGTCGTCACCGTGGACAGCGCGAACGCGCCGGTCACCACGATCAGCAGCAGGGCTGCCGCGCTGATCACGCGGCCGGTCCGGGTCAGGCCGATCGTGACGGCCTCGGCCGTGGTCGCGCCCTTCACCCTGGCCTCGACCATGCGGGACAGCAGGAACACCTCGTAGTCGGTGCTGAGACCGAAAACGACAGCGGCCATGAGTACGACGATGCCGGCTTCCAACGGGGCCGGGGTCACGTTGAGCAGCCCCGCGCCGTGGCCGTCCTGGAAGATCCAGATGAGGATGCCGAACGTGGCGGTGAGGCTCAGGGCGCTCATCACCACGGCCTTGATCGGCAGCAGGATCGAGCCGAACGCCAGGAACATCAGGATCAGCGTGGCCCCGGCGAGCAGGGCGATCATCAGCGGGAGTTTCGCGCCGATCGCGGCGATGCTGTCGACGTTGCGGGCGGTGGCGCCGCCGATCAGCACCTCGGCGCCGTCAGGTGGCGGGAGGGCGCGCAGGTTCTCGACGACCTCGCGGGCCGATTCGCTGAACGGGTCCGCCGAGGCGAGCGCCGCGTTCAGCACGGTCACGTTCTCGGACCCGCCGGTCGTGCTCACCCCGGTGACACCGCCGACCTTGCCGATGGCCGTCACGAAAGCCGCCACATCGGTGTTGCCGCTCACGACGATCTGCACCCCACCCGTACTGAACTGGGGGTAGTCGGCCGTGAGGGTCTCGATCGCGACGCGCGACGGGTCGCCCTCGGGGAGCACCCGCTCGTCGTTCTCGCCGAAGCGGACGCCGCCGATCGGCAGCGCGAGCACCAGCAGGCCGGCCAGGATCGGCAGCGCGAACAGGACCGGTCGGCGCAGCACCGCCCCGGCGAGCCGGGTCCAGCCGTCGCCGCCGGTGCCGAACGAGGGCAGGCGAACCGGGAGCTTGTCGACACGCGTACCCAAGATGGCAAGGACCGCGGGCAGAAGGGTGAGCGAAAGCAGCGCCGCGAGGAAGACGGCGGCGAGGCCGCCGTAGGCGAGCGATTTGAGAAAGCCCTGCGGGAAGAGCAGCAGCCCGGCCAGGGCGGTCATCAGCAGGGTCGCGGAGAAGAGGACGGTACGCCCAGCGGTGGCGACGGTACGCCGGACCGCCTCCTCAGTGGAGTGGGACGCCTGCTCCTCCCGGAACCGGCCGACCATGAAGAGTCCGTAATCGATCGCCATGCCGAGGCCGAGCAGGCTGGCCACGTTGACGGCGAACGAGTTGACCTCGTGGCTGAGCGCGACCGCGTTGAGCACACCGAGTGAGCCGAGCACCGCGGCGCCGCCGACGAGCACCGGCAGGGACGCGGCGACCAGCGAGCCGAAGATGAACAGCAGCAGGATCAGGACGATCGGCAGCGAGATCATCTCGGCGAAGACGAGGTCGGAGGCCGAACGTTCGTTGGAGGCGTGGGCGAGGGGGAGGCCACCGGCGAGCTGGAGATGCGCGCCGGGCACCGTCAGCTGATCCACTATTTCGCCATAAGCGGTGAGTTTTCCGGCGTCGTCCGCCCCGGCCAGGGTGATCACGGCGACCGCGCTGGACTTGTCCTCGGCGGCGAACTGCGGCGCCTTCGTGTCCCAGTAGGACGGCGCCGAGACGACGGCCGACTCGGGCAGCGCCGCGAGCCGTTCCTTGATCCGCTTGGTCAGCGGCGCGTCGTCGATCGTGCCCTGATCCGGAGTCCAGATCGCGATGACGTCGCCGCTCTGCCCGCTCAGGGCGGTGGCGACCACCTCGGCGGCGCGCGCGGACTCCGAGTCCGGATCGCTGTAACCGCCCTCGGTGAGCCGATCGAACACCCCGAAGCCCCAGGTCCCGGCACCGAGCACCGCGACGAGCGCGATGATCAGAACCGGCCACCGAAGACGGGCAACCTGCGATCCCCAGCCCGCGAACACAGGCTCCCCTTCCGGATTAGGGTCAAAAAGAGCAGGTCAGCTGAGTGTCGCGGCCTGCAGGGTGACCCCGCCGCAGTCCTCGTCGAAGGACTCGTCGGTGATCCACTTGATGGAGATCTTGCCAGTACCCGATGAGGTGTAGCTCACCGTGTAGGCAGCGGTCGCCATCGACTCCCCGGTCTGCTCCCAGGTGTCGGTGACGACCTTGCCGCCGGTGGAGAGCCGGATCTCCAGCGAGCCCCGTCCGGCGATCATGCCGACGTAGAGGCGCAGCGTCGTGTCCCGGGTCCCGGCCGGTGCGGAGAGCGTGAACCCGCTGCCCGCGTCGCAGGACCGTACGCCGCTGGTCACGCCCTTCGCGGTGGCGAGCGGGTGGCCGCCGGTCCAGCTGAAGGCCTCCGGGCTGGCCGTGTGCCGAACCCGGGACGGATCCGGCGTTCCTTCGAGGATCGCGAACCCGCCGTTGGCGTTGCGTTCCAGGGTGTACGTGCCCTGCTCACCCCAGTGCACCCAGTCGATCGTTCCCTCGGCGCTCAGGTCGACCCGGTCGGGAACGGCCGACCGTTCGATCGCGATCGAGTCGACCGGCACCGGGCTGATCGAAGGCGACGCGCTGGGCAGCGGGATCGGCACCTGGGCGGCCGTCGGCTCGCCGAGGCCACCGAGGACCGGCGTGGTGTTCGACGGCTGGGGATCGTCGCCGCGGGTGACGACGACCAGCCCGAAGGCGATCACCGCCACCACGCCCAGGAAGATCACCAATCCGGGTGCGAAGTACTCGCGCCAGGATCGTTTCTCTTCCAGCAGCATGGCGGGGACGTCCGGTCGGCCGCGGAGCACAAGGCTCTGTCCAGGCTTTTCCGGTGGCGTCTGATCGGACAAGGGTCCTCCGGATCAGGCGTTGGCTCACAGGGGGCGGTGCACGGGGCGATAAACGATCTCATCTGTTGGGTCAGGAGTGAAGAGTGGGACTCGTCTCCGGACGTACGGACGATCAGTGGCATCGGTGATTCGGCGGAGGTCCTTCGCGGCTTTCGTCCCGGACCCGAGTACCGTGTCCGGAGTTTCCGACACCGGCAGGGGATTTGCATGAGCGACACGTTCGACACCAAGAGCCGAGGCCGGGCCATCGCCGGCGTGCTGACCGCGGTCCTGGTCTTCGCGGTGCTCGCCGCCGTCGTCTTCTGGGTCCGATCCGGCGACAGCGATGCGGCGCCGACCGCCGCGGCCGCCACCCAGTCAGCGGCGCCGGTGGATCCGCTCACCGTCGAGCCCGAGGTCACGGCCGGCACCGGCACCCTCGACAAGCTCGCGATCAAGGAGCTGATCCCCGGCACCGGCCCGGTCGTCACGGCTGGTCAGACCATCACGGTCAACTACAAGCTGGTCTCGTACACCACCGGCGACGTGATCGACTCGTCGTGGACCGGCGGCGCGCCGTTCTCCACCCGGATCGGCACCGGCGAGCTGATCAAGGGCTGGGACCAGGGCATCCCCGGCCAGAAGGTCGGCAGCCGGATCCAGCTCGACGTCCCGCAGGACCTCGCCTACGGCCCGCAGCGTGGCGACCTGCGCTTCGTCGTCGACATCCTCGACGCGAAGTGACCGTTACAGATCACTGACCACGATGTCGAGCTGACGCGGCCCGCCCTGTTGGGCAGGCCGCTCCTCGACCGCGAACTTCAGGTCCCGCAACGCCGTGACCAGCTCGTTCGCCGTCTCCGGCGTCGCGCGATCCTCGGCCAGCGCGCGCACCAGCCGGCCCTTCGTGGCCTTGTTGAAGTGGCTCACCACTGACCGTTTTGTCACACCACCGACGGTCCGTTCGTGCAGCACCCGCACCTGCGCGCTCTGCGCGCCAGGCGCCCACATCGCCACATAAGCCCCAGAACGAAGATCCAGCACGGGTCCCTCCAAGCGGTCCAGCGCCGGCTTCAGAGCCTTTTTCCAGTACGGAGTAAGCCCGCCGACCGGGGCCGGAAGAGCGACGCCGATCGAGCAGCGGTAGGCCGGGATCCGATCGCCGAGCCGGACCGCGCCCCACAATCCGGAGAAGACGACAGCCGTCCGGTCCAGCCACTCCCGGGATTCGCCGGTGAGCCCGGCCGGGTCGAGAGCCTCGTAGAGCACCCCGGTGTAGACCTCGGACGCCGGCGCCGCGGGTGCCGTGTGCAGGACGGCGTTCCGGGCTATCTCGTCACGCTGCCCGGCGCTGAGTCCGAGAACGGTCAGTGAGTCGGTCACCGAGCGTTCGCTAGTGCGCTTACACAGAGCGACGAGCCGGTTAAGTACCCGGGTGCGGGCGGTCGCGAGCTCGGGCAGCCAGAGGGCGGCATGGTCGACCGGGTCACCGGTGGTCGCGGTGGTCTTACCCTCGGACGGCGGCAGCAGGATCAGCACGCGGCGAGACTAACCGCCCGTACTGTGCCCGGACCGTGCGGGACGCGCCGGGGTGACGCTGTGCTCAACCGTCCGGGGCGTGCCGGGGAGCACCTGGCCGGCCGGGGTGGCGCTGTGCTCAGTCTTTCGGGGCGGGCCGTGGCGTCCTTGGCGGGGCCGGTTTGTTTATCTTTGGCAGGTTTTGTCGTTGGTCAGGTGTCCGGGCGGCCGGCGAGGGCGTCGTCGACGGTCGCGTAGACGCCGAGCCGGCCGGCCAGGCCGATCGTGTCGAGGAGTTGCTCCAGGAACTCGGTGGGCGCCGCGATCCGTAACCAGCCGCCGGCCGCGCGGGCCCGGTTGTGCCCGACCACGAACGTGCTCAGCCCGATCGAATCGCAGAACTCCACCCGGGACAGGTCGACCACGACGCGTGGCTCGTCCCGCGAGAGCGCCTGGTCCAGCCCGACGGCCAGGCTCGGGGCACTGTCGAGATCCAGGTTGCCGCGCACCGTCACGACGATGACGTTGCCGGCTGTCTCCTCCGAAGAAACATGCATCGCAGTCACCTCCCGGACTACTTATTCCCAGAAAGTGACGCGCAGTCACCTGCTTCAGCCCACCAGGTCCAGCCTCCCGCCCGGCAGCCCCGTCACGACGGACATGCTCGCCGCCCGTACCCGGCGCTCCTCACACAGCGGGGCAGCGCGGGACCGATCTTGTGAGCTTGCGCCACCCGATCGACCCCAAACTCACAAGATCGGCGGCGAGGCGAGGCGAGGCGAGGCCAGGCGGGGCGGGGCGGGGCGAGGCCAGGCGGGCGGCAGGTGCGCTCGGCGGCTTGGTGGATCTAGTGAGTTTGTGCCGCTGCATCAGCCATAAGGTCACAAGATCGGCCGAGTGTTGGGTTCGGCGATGGCGAGGCGGTGCCGCCGTGCGGGTCAGACGGTGTGTGTCGACTTCGGGTTCGATTCGCACCCTAAATCGACACGCAGATCGGAAGTCGCCGGCTTGTGTCGATTTGCGGTGCGAATTGCGCCCTGATTCGACGCGCGTCGCTTGCTCGCTTACGCCGGCTCGCTTACGCCGGTTCGCTTGCTTGCCTGGCGTGTGGCGGTGGGTTCGCGCGGTGGCCGGGTGGTGTCGGGTGTGCGGGGTCAGGGGACGGTCAGCGAGGTTTTTACTGTTGCTCGGTTTAGGTCGTCGACGCGGATGGTGAAGGCGATCTCGTAGGTTCCGGGGATCGGGAACGTGACTGAGCCTAGGGCGTGGTGCTTGGGGGTCAGGCCCAGGAGGGGTTCCTTCACCGCTTCCAGGTTCTGGCTGGTCAGGCGGGTGGAGATCTCCCACTCCTCGGGGGGCAGGGGCTTGCCCTCGGGGGTGTAGAGGAAGGCGTGGACCGTGTTGTACTCGCCTACCTCCACCGGATAGATGTTGAACTGGAGCGTGTAGAGGGAGTTCGTCAGCGTCTCGGAGACGCCCTCGCCGGTTACCGCGCCGTCCTTCGCCGCGGCGCTGCGGCCCGGGTCCACCTGGACCAGGACGGCGCTCAGGCCCAGGATCAGGACGGTGGCGGCTACCTCTACGGCCACCGTGCGGCGCAGGCCGGAGGCGCCGGAGCCGGTCACCCGGGTGACCAGGCGGCGGGCGAAGAAGGCCAGGGTCAGGACTCCGGCCAGGACGGCGAGTTTGGCCAGCAGGAGTCTGCCGTACCCGGTCTGCCAGAGCGCGGGGAGCGCGCCCAGCTGGACCACCGCCTGGACGCCTCCGGCGATGGTGAGCCAGACGACGGCCAGGGCCGCCCAGCGGGACCAGACCGGTAGCAGCACGCCGAGGATCCGGCGGTCGGTGCCGCGGAGCAGGAAGACGGTCAGCGTGATCAGGCCGCCGAGCCAGACGGCCATGGCGGCCATGTGGACGGTTCCTACCGTGACGGTCACGGCGGGTAGTGGGGCGGCGATCGCGTGACCGGTGAGAGGCCACGTGGCGAGACCGAAAACGCTCAGCAGGAGCACTGCCGCGACCCGGAACTGAGCAACGCGGGACGAGGCCTCGACGACCACCGGAGCCGAGGGAACCGGGGGAGCAACAACAGGCGTGGGGGCACCGACGGCGACCAGCGCGGGCGTGCGTGCGGGAGAGGGGGAAATCCGGCGGGGGTGCGCTTTCAGGAGCGGCGGTAGCAGGACTGCGAGCAGGGCCAGGGCGGTTAGGCGGGAGAGCAGGAGCAGGCCGAACTGGCTGGTCAGGACTGCTGTCAGCTCGGACACCGACACCTGCCACAACGCCGCTCCGCTGCCCTGCTGGGCCTGGGTGCCCAGGGCGCCGAGGGTTGCCGCCGCGGTCAGGGCCAGGCCGATCCGGAGCAGGCGGATCGCCCCCGACCGGGAGCGTTTGCGGGGCCACAGGAAGGCCAGGAACAGGCTCGGGCCCGCGATCAGCGTGATTCCCGCGTACCCAAGGAATTTGAGGGTGGGGACCGCGAGGGTGACCGAGGGGTGGGAGCCGGTGGTGGTCGCGGCCTCGGGTCGCGCGGAGGGCGCGCCCACCGAGAAGGTGATCGCGCCGCCGACCGGATGGCTGTCCGCGGAGATCACCCGGAAGCTGACGAGATAGGTGCCGAGTGGGCGTTTCGCGGAGCGGATCGGGATGCGCAGCACGGCGCCCTGGACCGTCGGGGTGGCGTTGATGCGTTCGCCGTCGGGGGCGATCACCTGGATCTGGCCGGTGACCGGGCTGATCGGTTCACTGAACGTGACGGTGACTTCGGTGGGGGAGCTGCCGACGATGCTGCCGGGTGCGGGGGTGGCACCGACCGGCGCGGCGTGCGCGGAAGCCGGGCTCGGCGACGCGACAAGCGCTCCCAGCAGCACGAGCAGGAGCAGGAGTACGCGTGGAACGGCCCGGATCACATGAGGTAGTTCGGATGATGCGGGGGAAAGGTTCAAGGGAGCGGCTCGATACGATTCCGCACAGGTCCACGCTCCTGAGGAGGCCGCGATGTCCACCCACCCCCGTGCCGGTTTGCCCGCCGAACCGGCCGATCTGATCGACGTGCCGAAAGTCATCTCGCGTTACTACACCGAGCACCCGGATCCGTCCCAGGCGGGGCAGCGCGTCGCGTTCGGCACGTCCGGTCATCGCGGGTCCAGCCTGCGCACCGCGTTCAACGAGGATCACATCGCTGCCACCAGCCAGGCGATCGTCGAGTACCGCAAGGCGCAGGGCACCGACGGGCCGCTGTTCCTCGGCCGGGACACGCACGCGCTGAGCGAGCCCGCGATGATCACCGCGCTCGAGGTGTTCGCCGCGAACGACGTGACCACGCTGATCGACAGCCGCGACGGGTACACCCCGACGCCGGCCCTGTCGCACGCGATCCTCACCTACAACCGGGGGAGGACCGACGGGTTCGCGGACGGCGTCGTCGTCACCCCGTCGCACAACCCGCCGGACGACGGCGGCTTCAAGTACAACCCGCCGAACGGCGGGCCGGCCGACACCGACGCCACCAAGTGGATCCAGGACCGGGCGAACGACCTGGTCGCCGGCGGTCTCAAGGACGTGCGGCGGATCAGCGCGATCCGGGCCCGCGAGTCGGCCACGGTCTCCGGGTACGACTACCTGGCCGCGTACGTCGACGACCTGCCCAGCGTGATCGACATCGAGGCGATCCGCCGGGCCGGTGTCCGGATCGGCGCCGACCCGCTCGGCGGGGCCAGCGTGCACTACTGGGGCGAGATCGCCGACCGGCACGGCCTCGACCTGACCGTGGTGAACCCGCTGGTCGACCCGACGTTCAGCTTCATGACGCTGGACTGGGACGGCAAGATCCGGATGGACTGCTCGTCGCCGTACGCGATGGCGTCGCTGATCGCGCAGAAGGACAAATACCAGATCGCCACGGGCAACGACGCCGACGCCGACCGGCACGGCATCGTCACCCCGGACGGCGGGCTGATGAACCCGAACCACTACCTCGCGGTGGCGATCGGGTACCTGTTCCGGGCGCGTACCGACTGGCCGGCCACCGCCGGGATCGGCAAGACCCTGGTCTCCTCCTCGATGATCGACCGGGTCGCCGCCGACCTGGGCCGGCGTCTCGACGAGGTACCGGTCGGCTTCAAGTGGTTCGTGCCCGGGCTGCTGGACGCGTCGATCGGGTTCGGCGGCGAGGAGAGCGCCGGGGCGTCGTTCCTGCGCCGCGACGGCAGCGTGTGGAGCACCGACAAGGACGGCCTGCTGCTCGACCTGCTGGCGTCCGAGATCCTCGCGACCACCGGCAAGTCGCCCAGCGAGCACTATCGCGAGCTTGTCGCGAAGTTCGGCGAGCCGGCGTACGCGCGGATCGACGCGCCCGCCACCCGGGAGCAGAAAGCCGTCCTCGGCAAGCTGTCGCCGTCCCAGGTGACCGCCACGGAACTGGCCGGTGAGCCGATCACCAGCGTGCTGACCAGCGCGCCCGGCAACGGCGCGGCGATCGGCGGCCTCAAGGTGGTGACCGAGTCGGGCTGGTTCGCGGCCCGGCCGTCCGGCACCGAGGACGTCTACAAGATCTACGCCGAGTCGTTCCACGGTCCGGACCACCTGGCCCGCATCCAGGAGGAAGCACGCGGGGTGGTTTCCGCGGCGCTGAACGGTTAGAACTCAGGTTCCGGGTGTTCTCGCCGACTGGTATGCCGCAAGGAAGGCGTATCAGTCGGCGAGGAGCAGTCGGACACCGTGAGTGCACCCGAGAGGCAGCGAGCCGGTGGGCTCGCTCCGACGATCGTGGCCGTCGCCGCCATCGCCGGGGTTCTCGTGTGGCTCGGGGTGCGCCACGAATCGGACGTGACCCACGGGTACGCGGCCGGGCCGCTCGCCCTGGCCGCCGCGGTCTTCGCCAGCTGGCGGATCGCCCGGCAGGTGCGGCTGTCCCGCCCGGTACGCACATTCTGGCGCCGTCTGGAACACGCCTCGTTCTGCCTGCTCGTCGCGTCGTGCGTCACCCTGGCCCGCGCCAACAACGACACCGGCCTGTCCTGGCAGACCGCGGCGCCGATGCTGTGCGGCGTGCTGCTGCTGATGCTCGGGTTCCTGGGGCTGCCCGGTCCGAAACGCACCGGCGCCAGCTGGGTCCGGGCGCTGCTGGACGGCGCGACCGTTGCCACCGCCAGCGCGCTGATCTTCTGGTACGTGGTCCTCGACCTCGCACCCGCGGGGACGTCGCTGGTCTCCCGGGTCTCCGCGGCGATCGTCGGCGTCGGCGGCGTCCTGCTGCTCGTGGTGATCGGCAAGGCCGCGTCCCGCCCGGAGACCCTGGTCGACCCGGTCGCGCTGCGGGTGCTGACCGTCGTACCGGTGGTCGCCGTCGTCGGCAACATCCTGCTGATCGCGGGCGAGGACTGGAGCCGGCTGGCGCTGTCGGTGCTGGCCCTGCCGCTGATCGGCACCGCGGTCTGCGTGGCCGCCCTGGTGCAGCGCCGGGCCCTCGCCGCCCCGCCCCGGGAGCTGCTCACCCACCGCTCGCTCTTCAACCTGCTGCCGTTCCTCGCGGTCACCGCCACCGCCGCGCTGGTCGTGACGGTCAGCGCCCAGGACATGAACTCCCGGCAGCGCACCGTGATCATCGGCGCCGTGCTGATCACCGGGTTCGTGGTCGCCCGTCAGCTGCTGAGCCTGCGCGAGAACACCATCGCGCTGCGCGGGATCCGGCAGCAGCAGGCCGAGCTGGAACGGCTCGCGCTCAGCGACACGCTCACCGGCCTGCCGAACCGCACCCGCTTCAGCGTGGTCCTCGGCGAACGGCTGGGGGACCACCAGGCGGCCACCGCCCTGCTGATCGACGTCGACGACTTCAAAATGATCAACGACACGCTCGGCCCGGCCGCCGGCGACCAGCTGCTGTACCAGGTGGCGCAGCGGCTGCGCGGCCTCTGCCAGACCGGGGAACTGCCGGCCCGGCTCGGCGGCGACGAGTTCGCCGTGCTGCTGCCGCTCGACGATCCGGCGGCGGCCGAAGCCGCCGCGGGCCGGCTGCTGGCCGCGCTCGCCGACCCGTTCCACCTCGGTGACCAGCATCTGCTGCTGCACGCCAGCGCCGGCATCGCGATCGCCGACACCGGCGAGACGGCCGACGAGGTGCTGCGCAACGCCGACATCGCCATGTACGCCGCCAAGGAGGCCGGCAAGGCCTCCTGGATACGGTTCGAGCCGCAGATGCGCCAGGACATGGTCAGCCATGCCCGGGTCGCCAGCGAGCTGCGCAACGCCATCATCCGCGGCGAGCTGCGGCTGCTCTACCAGCCCGTCTTCGACCTGGTCACCGGCCGGCTGCACGGCGCCGAGGCGCTGGTCCGCTGGCAGCACCCGCAGCGCGGGTTCGTCTCGCCGGCCGAGTTCATCCCGGTCGCCGAACGCTCCGGCCTGATCGTGCCGCTCGGCGCGTGGGTGCTCCGGGAGGCCTGCGAGCAGCTCGCCCGCTGGCGTGCCGAGCACGGCGCCGGCGCGATCGAGGCGATCAACGTCAACGTCGCGGTCCGGCAGCTGCGCGAGGCCGGCCTGGTCGACGAGGTGGCGGCGGTGCTCAGCGAGACCGGGCTGACCCCGATCAACCTGATCCTGGAGGTCACCGAGTCGTCGGTGGTCGACGGCTGGCAGGTCCGGGAGACCCTGGAGCAGCTGCACGACATGGGTGTGCGGCTCGCGCTCGACGACTTCGGTACCGGGCAGTCGTCGCTGAGCCTGCTCCGGGCGTTCCCGGTCGACGTGCTGAAGCTGGACAAGTCGTTCGTCGACGGCATCGCCGACGGTGAGGATCGTGGCCGGCTCGCGGTGGCCGGCGCGGTCGCCCAGCTCGCCGAGCATCTGCAGCTCAAGGCGGTCGCCGAGGGCATCGAGAGCCAGGCGCAGATGGACCGGCTGCGGGCGCTGGGTTATCGGTACGGCCAGGGGTTCTTCATGGCCAAGCCGCTGCCGGCCGACGAGTGCGGCGCGCTGATGGCCGCCGATCCGGTGCGCGCTGCCTGAATTCGCTGGACCTCGACCGCCCTTGAGGTCGTACCTTGTCATGCATGACCGTCGTCCAGGGCCATGTGAAGACCTTCTACCAGATCCTCGTGAACACGCTGCTGGTGTCGGTCATGAACTTCACCGCCTGGTTCGCGGTGACGTTCTGGGTCTATCTGCAGACCAGGTCGGTCTTCGCCACCGGCGTGATCTCCGGGATCTTCCTGGTGCTCACCGCGGCGACCGGCATCTGGTTCGGCAGCATCGTGGACGGCCACCGCAAGAAGACCGCGCTGCAGGCCTCGGCGTTCGCGTCGCTGCTCTTCTACGCCGGCGCTCTCACGGTCTACCTGGTCACCCCGGCGGATGAATTCCACGATCCGGCGGGCGTCCAGCTGTGGGTGCTGATCCTGCTGATCATGTTCGGCGTGATCGCCGGCAACATCCGGACGATCGCGCTGCCCACCCTGGTCACGCTGCTGATCGAGGAGGACACCCGGGACCGGGCGAACGGCCTGGTGGGTACGGTCACCGGCACCACGTTCCTGACCACGTCGGTGATCAGTGGTGTGCTGGTGGCGTTCGACGGGATGCGCTCGGTGCTGATCCTGGGGATCGCGTCGCTCGTGCTGGCGATGGTGCACCTGTCGTTCGTGACGATCCCGGAGCGGGTGGTCGTTCCCGGCGAGACGCCGGACAAGGGCGGCGTCGACCTCCGCGGCACGCTGCGGATCATCGCGGGTGTTCCGGGGCTGACCGCGCTGATCCTGTTCAGCACGTTCAACAACTTCCTCGGCGGGGTGTTCATGGCCCTCGCCGACGCGTACGGACTGTCGCTCGTCTCGGTGCAGTCGTGGGGCCTGCTCTGGGGTGTGCTCAGCACCGGCATGATCGTCGGCGGGCTCGCGGTGTCGCGGACCGGGCTCGGCCGCCGACCGGTGCGCCTGCTCCTGCTGATCAACGTGGTGCTCTGGGCGATCATCATCGTGTTCCCGCTGCGCGCGTCGATCTGGTGGCTCGCCGTCGGGCTGTACCTGTACATGCTGCTGATGCCGTACGCGGAGGCCGCCGAGCAGACCATCCTGCAGAAGGTGGTGCCGTACGAGCGGCAGGGCCGGGTCTTCGGGCTGGCGCAGAGCGCCGAGCAGGCCGCGTCGCCGCTGACCGCGTTCCTGATCTCGCCGATCACCCAGTTCGTGTTCATCCCGTTCATGACCGACGGGTGGGGCGCGCGGGAGCTGGGGCCGTGGTTCGGCACCGGCGCGGACCGGGGGATCGCGCTGGTGTTCGTGCTGACCGGCATCATCGGGGTGATCGCGACGGGGCTCGCGCTGGTGAGCCGCCCCTATCGCCGGCTGAACAGCAGGGCGACGGCCGAACAGGCCGCCGCCCCAGTGAGCTGAATCAGTCAGCGAATCAGGCGTCGACCTCGGGGCGGTTCTCCGCTGCCCAGAGGGTGTGGAACGCGCCCGGCTTGTCCACCCGCTGGTAGGTGTGCGCGCCGAAGAAGTCCCGCTGGCCCTGGATCAGGGCGGCCGGCAGGCGCTTGGCCCGCAGGCCGTCGTAGTACGCCAGCGCCGACGAGAAACCGGGCGCCGGGATGCCCTGCTGCGCCGCCGTCACCACGACCCGCCGCCAGGCGTCCTGCGCACCCGAGACGGCGTCCAGGAAGTACTCGTCGACGAGCAGCGTCGGGAGTGCCGGCTGCTTGTCGTACGCCTGCTTGATGAAGTCCAGGAACTTGGCCCGGATGATGCAGCCGGCCCGCCAGATCTTCGCCATCGCGCCGGGGTCGATGTCCCAGCCGTACTCCGCGCTGGCCGCCTGGACCTGCTGGAAGCCCTGCGCGTACGCGACGATCTTGGAGGCGAACAGCGCCTGCTCGACGTCGGCGACCAGGTCACCGGCGTGCAGGCCGGCGCTGGCGCCCGGACCGGGGAGACCGGCCGAGGCGGCCGCGTCCCGCACGTCCGCGCCACCGGAGAGCGCCCGGGCGAAGACCGACTCGGCGATGCCGGAGACCGGGACACCGAGGTCGAGAGCCGCCTGTACGGTCCAGCGGCCGGTGCCCTTCTGCTCGGCCCGGTCCACCACGACGTCGACGAACGGCTTGCCGGTCGCCGCGTCGGTCTGCTTCAGCACCTCAGCGGTGATCTCGATGAGGTACGACCCGAGCCGCCCCTCGTTCCACCCCTGGAAGACCTCGGCGATCTCGGCCGGGGTGTGCCCGCCCACCTGGCGCAGCAGGTCGTACGCCTCGGCGATGAGCTGCATGTCGGCGTACTCGATGCCGTTGTGCACCATCTTCACGAAGTGGCCGGCGCCGTCCGGGCCGACGTGCACGCAGCACGGCTCGCCGTCCACCTTCGCCGAGATGTCCTCCAGCAGCGGGCCGAGCGCCTGGTACGACTCCTTCGAGCCGCCCGGCATGATGCTCGGGCCGTGCAGCGCGCCCTCCTCGCCGCCGGACACGCCGGTGCCGACGAAGTGCAGGCCCTGCTCCTTGAGCGCGGCCTCCCGCCGGCGGGTGTCCGCGAAGTGGGCGTTACCCGCGTCGATGAGCATGTCGCCCTCTTCGAGCAGCGGGGCGAACTCGTCGATCACGGCGTCGGTGGCGGGACCGGCCTTGACCATGATGACGACGCGACGGGGGCGCTCGAGGCTCGCGACGAACTGCTCGGCGGTCTCGGCCGGCAGGAACGTGCCCTCGTGACCGAACTCCTCGACCAGCTCCTTGGTGCGGCCGTAGGACCGGTTGTGCACCGCCACGGTGTGACCGTGCCGAGCGAAGTTACGAGCCAGGTTGCGGCCCATCACCGCCAGGCCGGTGACTCCGATCTGCGCCTTCTGCGACATCACTACGTCCTTCCTCGTTACCCGCGGTGTTACGGGTCCCGCGGTCATTCTTACGGGAACCGGGCCGCGGCGGTTCGATCACGTCCACGGGTTGAGCAGCAGTCTCAGGTCCAGCCCTCAGGTTGAGCCTTTCACAACCGATGGATGGGCTCGTGACCCGTTTCCCCGGCGTGTCCGTCTACCTTGCCGTGACGGGCGCGCTGACCGCAGCCATGCCACTGGCATCCCCGGCCGGGCGGCACCTGCTGATGCTGCTGGTCTCGGTGGTGGCCCTGGCGGCGGTTCTCGGTGTTCTGCCGCGGGTGGCGGGCGCCGAGCGGTACCCGTACCGATTCCTGGCTCTGGGTCTCGGCTGGCTGGTCGTCGCCAATGCGATAAGCCTGTCCACCGGGCACCCCCGTGGCGCGGTCGGCGACGTGCTGGTGGCGATCAGCCATGTGCATCTGCTGGTCGCGGCGGTCTCGCTGGTGCTGCGGCGCGGCCGCAACGACGTCGGCGGGCTGATCGACTCCAGCGTGGTGGCGATCGTGGTGGCCGCGCTCACCTGGACCGCGCTGCTGCAGCCCGGCTTGAACGCCGCGGAGATCGTGGTGGGCCGGCAGACCATCCTGCTCACCACGGTTCTGCTGCTCGCCGGCGTGCTCGGCGCGCTGCTCCGGCTCGTGCTCATGGTGCGGCGCCCGCCGCTGCCGCTGGTGCTGCTCACCGGCGCGATCGTGCTGGACCTGACCGGCACCACCGCGGCGGTCACCGCGACCGGCTCGATCACCGCGACGTCCTCGGCGTGGCGCGAGATGCTCTTCATGGTCTGCTACCTGCTGGTTGGCCTCGCCGCGATGCTGCCCAGTGCGCACCGGATGGCGCAGCCCGGCCCGACGCCGAAGGAACGCCCGTTCCGCAAGCGGGTGATCTTCCTGACCGCGGCGGTCACGGTCGTGCCGCTGGTCTCGGCGATCCGTGAGCTGCTCGGCGTGCGCGGTGACACCGCGCTGCTCACCGTCGGCAACCTGCTGATCGTCGTGCTGGTCGCGATCCGGGTCTCCCGGCTCGCCGACCAGCGTGAGCAGGCCGAGGCCCGGATGCGGCACCAGGCCACCCACGACCTGCTGACCGGCCTGCCGAACCGGGCCGAGCTGTGGACCCGCCTCGACGCCGCCCTGGCTCGGGAGCGCACGTCCGGCGGTCCCGAGGTGGTCCTGCTCTTCTGCGACCTCAACGGGTTCAAGGAGGTCAACGACCGGCTCGGTCACCTCGCCGGCGACCAGCTGCTCGCCGAGGTCGCGGACCGGCTGCGCGCGGGCCTCGCGCCCGGTGACACGGTGGCCCGTTACGGCGGCGACGAGTTCGTCCTGCTGTCCGCGGGCGAGGGCGCCGACCGGCGCCTGGAGGACCATGTCCGGGTCGCGCTGAGCGCTCCCGTCCCGGTCATGACCGAGTGGGTACGCGTCGGAGCAAGCGTCGGCACGGCCCGTTCCGGCGGCGGGCTGGACGCCGACGAGCTGATCCGCCGCGCCGATCAGGCGATGTACCGGGAGAAGGCGTCGAGTCGCGTGGCGTGAGCTTTCGACGCGCCCGGCGGGGTGACGTCTGCGGAGATCGGGGCGACGGTACGCTTCCAGCCATGCCGAGCCGGATAATCCTGACCTCAGGATTGTGCTGACGTGCGTCGCGGCGAGATCTGGACCATCGGCGACCGTTCCGACCTGCGATACCGCGTTCTCGTCCTCTCCGGCGACAGTTACAACGAGCGCGGCAACGCCTCCCCGTTCTGCGCGCCGATCGTGCGCCAGCGCGGTGTCACCGAGCTACCGCCGTACGCGGTGGCGCTCACCGAGCAGGACCCGATCACCGGTGTCGTGGTGATAAACCGGATGCGCCGGCTGCCCGCGTCGACCGGCGCCGAACGGATCGGCATGGTGACCGGGGCGAGCATGGTCCGCCTGACCGACGCGATGCGCTCCCTCTTCGAACTCTGACCGGCCCCTCGCAGGCTCTTTACGGCCCGCCGGTTTCCCCGAACGCCCGACGCCCGACCGGGTGACCCGTTATGCGCAATGCCGCAGGCGGGAGGCCTGCCCGGATGATCGGGGGATGCGGTGCGGGCGCGGCCTGGGTTAAGCAGGAACTCCGAGCGGGCGGAGGTCGCTGGTGGGTGGTCAGGCGTACGCGCAGGCGGTGAGCACGCTGCTCCCCGAGCCGGGTGACGAGTCAGCCGACGAGGTGCGGATCAGGGTGGAACGAGCCGTCGGGCTGCTCGCCGGCCGGGCACGCTGCCGGCTCGCCGAGGCGCACCGTCACCTCGTGAGGATGGCGGCCGAGCAGCACTGCGACCTGGCCGAGATGGCCGGCCGGGTGATCAGGCTGCTGGACACCGCGCAGGAGCTCACCGATCCGTCCCTTCCGGAGATCATCACGTCGCTGCCGCGGGCCGAGGCCGGTGGCCGCCGGTTCACGCCGTGGCTGACCACGGTGCAGGGTGTGCTCGACGCGCTGCCGGGCATGTCCGGTTACCTGCTGCCGGAACGGGACGACTCCGGCCGGCTGATCGACCTGACCTGGGCCGCGGCCAGCCCGGACGCGGTCGCCCCGGACGGCCGCCGCGGCGCCCAGCTGCTCGGCCAGCCGATCAGCCGGCATTACCCGCAGGTGATCGGCGAGGAGCGCTGGCAGCTGTACCAGCGGGTGCTGGACACCGGGGAGCCGGCCGACCTGGGGTCGCTGCTGGTGGGCGACGACGAGTTCACCGTGCGGGCCCGGCTGCTCGGGCCCGGGTTGCTGATGAGCTGGCAGCGCCGCGACGACCCGTTCCGGGGGCGCGACCGCCTCGACGGCATGGAGGAGCTCGGCAAGCTCGGCTGGGGCGAGTGGGACCTGGTCAGCGGTGAGATCTACTGGTCGCCGCAGATCTACCGGATCTACGACCGGGACCCGCGGCTCGGGCCGCTGAGCCAGGACGAGGCGCAGCGGGCCGCGGTCGCCGACGACCAGCCGCTGCGGCTCGCCGCGCTGGACGCGTTCCGCCGGTCGGAACGGGTCGACCTGATCACCCGGGTCCGGATCGGCGGCGTGGTCAAGCACGTGCGCACGGTCGCCGACGCGGTCCGCGACGCCGACGGCCGGCCGCTGCGGATCTTCGGCATCGTCCAGGACGTCACCGACCAGCAGGCCGGCGCCGCGCGGCTCGCCGAGGTGGAGAGCGAGCTGGACGAGCAGCGCCGGACCTTCGCGGCCGAGCACGACCTCGCCGCCCGCCTGCAGAAGATCATTCTGCCGATCCCGGACGAGCCGATCGAGCTGCCCGGGCTCAAGGCGGCGGTGCGTTATCTGCCGGCGACCGAGGAGACCATGGTCGGCGGCGACTGGTACCACGCGGCCGCGCTGCGCGACGGCTCGGTGCTGCTCGCGGTCGGCGACGTCGCCGGGCACGGCACCCAGGCCGCCACCACGATGGCGCAGCTGCGGCACGCGCTGCGCGCCCTCTCGGTGATCACCAGCGATCCCGGCGTCCTGCTCGGGTACCTCAACCAGCTCACCTGCGAGCTCGCGCAGCAGACCCCCGAGCTCGCGGCCACCGCGGTGATCGCCCGGTTCGACCCGGCCAGCGGCGAGCTGGTCTGGGCGCAGGCCGGGCATCCGCCGCCGATGCTGAACCGGGGTGGGCGGACCCGGACCCTCGCCCGCCCGCCCGGGTCGATGCTCGGGGTGGTCGACGGCGCCACCTATCCGGACGCGGTCACCGACTTCCTCCCCGACGACGTGCTGCTGCTCTACACCGACGGGCTGGTCGAGCACCGCGGGCAGAGCCTCGACGCCGGTCTGGACACGGTGATCGCCACTGTCGACGAGGCGGTCCGGGCCGCGCCGCTGCGCCCGCTCGCCGAGCTGGTGGCCCGATTACGCCGGGCCAACCCGGATGACGACACCTGCATCCTCGCGGCGCGGCCTGTCTGCTCGCCCTCCGCGACGGGTCCCGCTTCTAAAGTCGGATGTATGGGGCATCTCCCCCGGGGTACCGCATCAGGATGATCCGGTACGGCGATGACGTGGCGTCGATGGCCCGGCCGTTGCGTGACCCGGGCGACCTGGAGATCCTCCTGGATCGGGCGGCCGGCGCGCGCGTCGTGCAGATCGGCGAGGCCACCCACGGGACCCACGAGTTCTACGCCTGGCGGGCCGCGCTGACCCGCCGCCTGATCGAGGAACGTGGCTTCTCGTTCGTCGCGGTCGAAGGGGACTGGCCGGACTGCGACCGGGTCGACGCCGCGGTGCGGTGCGCGCCGGGCGCGCCGGACGACCCGCGGGCCGCGCTGGTCCGGTACGACCGTTGGCCCACCTGGATGTGGGCCAACGAGGAGACCGTCGACTTCACCCGCTGGCTGCGCGGCTTCAACGCCGGCCGGCCGGCGGACGACCGGGCCGGTTTCCACGGCCTCGACGTCTACTCGCTCTGGGAGTCGATGCACCAGATCCTGACCTGGCTGCGCGAGCACGACCCGGAGCTGGTGCCGGCGGCGCTCGATGCCTACCGGTGCTTCGAGCCGTACGCCGAGGACCCGAACGCGTACGCGTGGTCCACCCAGTTCGTGGCACCCGGCTGCGAGGACCGGGTGGCGCGGATGCTCGCCGAGCTGACGGACCGTGACTTCGGGGTGGGGCAGAACGCCGCGGTGGTGGCCGGCGCCGAGGGCTATTACCGGAACATGGTGAAGGGCGGGCCGGACGCCTGGAACATCCGGGACCGGCACATGGACCAGACTCTCGACCGGCTGCTGAACCGGTACGGGCCGACGTCGAAAGCCGTCGTCTGGGCGCACAACACGCACGTCGGCGACGCCCGCGCCACCGACCAGTCGATCTATGGCGAGGTCACCCTGGGCCAGCTCGCCCGCGAACGGTACGGCGACGACGAGGTGGTACTGGTCGGGTTCGGGACGTACCGGGGAACCGTGGTGGCCGGACCGTCCTGGGGTGGGCACATGGAGGTGATGGGCGTGCCGGAGGCGCGGCCGGGCTCCCTGGAGGACGTGCTGCACGCGACCGCGCCGGCCAGCGGGCTGCTCGTCTTCCCGGCCGGCTGGGAGGTCCCCGATCTGCTCGCGACCGATCTGGCCCATCGCGCCATCGGCGTGGTGTACGACCCGCGCAAGGAACGCCGGGCCAACTACGTCCCGACCATCCTCGGCAGCCGGTACGACGCGTTCCTCTGGTTCGACGAGACGCACGCGCTGCGGCCGCTGCACACCCTGCGGGTCGACACCCGGGAGCCGGAGACCTACCCGTCCGGCGTCTGAATTCGTGGCGTCGCTTAAATGGATCTTCGCTTTGCCGCAACCGCCGAGTCCACATCGGATAGGTGGTCAGGCATCTGTGTACCTGAATACGGATACGACTCGTGGTGATCGGTTTTAGGCTGGGCGCTCGATCACTACAGGGATCATTTCAGGGAACGGGGTCGTTCATGAAAACTGCGTCACGCGTGTTGCTGGCGGTGCTTCTCGCCGTCATCGGCACGGCCGCCGCGGCCGCCTCACCAGCGTCCGCGGCAACACTGCCCGGCCTGGTGCTGACCAACTCGGCCGCCACCCTGCCGGCCGAACTGACACCGCTGGCAACCGGTCGCCGCATTCAATATCTGACCACCTCGGTGACCGGAAGTGTCATCACCGCGACCGGGCTGGTGATCACTCCGAAAACCGGCAAGAACAACAAGATCGTCGCCTGGGGGCACGGCACGACCGGGCTCGCCGACATTTGCGCGCCCTCCAACAATCTTCCGGTCTTCTGGCCCGAGGCGCGGATCGCGATCGCCGAACTGCTCAGCCGCGGATGGACGGTCGCCGCTCCGGACTACCCCGGCCTGGGTACGCCCCAGGCCCACCCGTACCTCATCGGGGCGAGCGCCGGCCGCTCCCTGATCGACAGCGTCCGCGCGGCGCGCAGCCTGGACGGCACGCTCGGCCTGCAGTACGTCGTCGACGGGCACTCGCAGGGCGGGCAGGGCGCGCTCTTCGCGAGTCAGCTGGCGCCGTCGTACGACGGGACGCTGGTGCTCAAGGGGACGGCCAGCATCGCGCCGGTCTCCAACACCGAGGAGATCATTCCGTACATCGCCGGGACCGAGGGGCAGGGTTACCTGGTGATGGCGCTGTACGGGCTGGCGGCCGTGGAGCCGACGTTCCACCCGTACTCGGTGCTCGCCGCGCCGGCCGAGGCGAAGACCGGGGTGCTGAACACCGGATGCCTCTACCAGATCCTCAACACCTACAAGAACTTCACCGCGGCCCAGCTCGTCTCCGGCGGGACGGTCCCGACGTCGGTGGTCACCAAGCTGGCGTCGTACAACAACCCGGCGCAGACGGCGCCGAGCGCGCCGGTGCTGATCGTGCACGGCACCCTGGACGAGGCGGTCCCGTTCTCGCTCTCGTCCGAGCTGCTCGTCCCGAAGATCCAGGAGTACGGCGTCGCGACGACGTTCCTCGGCCTGGAAGGCGTCAACCATGACCAGGCGGTGATCGATTCCGCGGATTACGTGGCGGACTGGATCGCGGCCCGCTTCGCCTGATTCCACCCCTTGTTCCCCGGGAGCCCGGCGGTGACCCCGCCGGGCTCTTTCATGTTCCGTACGCGAGCGGGTGCGAGGCCATACGGTGAACCTGTGAGTTCGATGAGCGCGGGCACGCGGCGATGGTCTCTCGCGGACATCAGCGTGAAGATCAAGATTCTCGGCGCGGTCGGGGTGGCTGCCGTCGTGGCGCTGATCGTCGGTCTCGTCGGCCTCTCCGCGCTGAGCGAGATCAGCGACAAGGCGAAGATGATCTACGAGAGCAACGTGGCGAGCATCAAGGCCGTGGGGCAGATCAAGGCCACGGTGTTGCAGACCCGCTCGGACGTCGCGAACCAGGCGCTCTCGCCGGACCAGGCGTCGGTCACGAAATTCACCGAGGCGTATAAGACGGACGTCACGGCGTTCGCCGCGGCGATGACGGCGTATCGGGACAGCATGCCGGCCGGCAACCCGGACACCATCGACCACCTGCAGACGCAATGGGACAGCTACGTCGACATCGTGGAGACGAAGATGTTGCCCGCCGGCGCCGCGAACAAGCTGACCACGTGGTCCAAGATCCGGGATGAGGAGTCCATCCCGGTCCTGCAGACGATCTACGACGACATGACCGAGCTGGACACCAGCGAGACCGCCGACGCGGCCAGGAACGCGAAGGCCGCCACGGACGCCTACGAGACGAACCGCCTGGTGCAGATCATCACGATGGTGATCGGGGTCGGGCTGGCGCTCGCCCTGGGGTTCTACGTCGCTTCCCGGATCGTGCGGTCGCTCACCGCCGTACAGAAGGTCTGTGAAGGTCTTGAGGCTTTTGATCTGACCCGCCGGACCGGGCTCACCAGCAACGACGAGACCGGCCGGATGGGCCGATCGCTGGACGCCGCCACCGCCTCGCTGCGGGACGCGGTCTCGACGATCGAAGGCTCCGCCGCGTCCCTCGCGGGCGCCAGCGAGCAGATGACCAGCACAGCGGCGCAGATCGCCGGTTCGGCGCAGGAGACCTCGGATCAGTCGGCCGCGGTCTCCAGCGCCGCCGAGGAGATCTCCCGCAGCGTCGACACCGTCTCGGCCGGCAGCGAGGAGATGGGCGCGTCGATCCGGGAGATCTCGCAGAACGCCGCCGAGGCCGCCCAGGTCGCCGCCGAGGCGGTCGGCCTCGCCGCGGTCACCTCCAGCACCATGAACAAGCTGGGCGACTCGTCCGCCGAGATCGGCAACGTGATCAAGACGATCACCGCGATCGCGGAGCAGACGAACCTGCTCGCCCTGAACGCGACGATCGAGGCGGCGCGGGCCGGTGAGATGGGCAAGGGCTTCGCTGTGGTCGCGTCCGAGGTGAAGGATCTGGCGCAGGAGACCGCGCGGGCCACCGAGGACATCTCCCGCCGGGTCCAGGCCATTCAGGTCGACACCGAGGGCGCGGTCGAGGCCATCGAACGGATCTCCACGGTGATCGGCCGGATCAGCGACTTCCAGACGACGATCGCCTCGGCCGTGGAGGAGCAGACCGCGACGACGGCCGAGATGAACCGCAGCGTCTCCGAGGCGGCGTCCGGGACCGGCGAGATCTCGCGCAGCATCGTCGGGGTCGCGCAGGCGGCGCAGAGCACCAGCCACGGCGTCGCCGAGACCCAGCAGGCGATCGCGGAACTGGCCCGGATGTCCACCGACCTGAATTCGCTGGTGTCGCGTTTCCGGGTCTGACTCAGAATGCGTATCGGACTTTCAGGTAGGGCGTTCGTTGTGCGATCAGATCGGTGAGCGCCCGGACGTAGGCGCCTTTCTCGCCGGTGCGGTAACGGACGTTCAGATCGCCGTTCTGGGACCGTTTCACCTGTTGCAGATCGGGGCGCCAGAGCAGGTCCTCGGCTTTCGGGTGCCAGCCCAGGTTCACCTCGTGCAGGCCGCGATTGTGGGTCAGGAAGATGATTTCGGCGGCCAGCTGTTTCTTCGCGGCCGGGCCGATTCCGGCGTCCAGATGGTCGAGCAGATCACGCCAATCCTCCAGCCAGCCGTTGCGGACCACGACCGGGCTGAAATTGACGTGCACCTCGTACCCGGCGGCGACGAAATCGTCGATCGCGGCGATTCTCTCGCCGATTCCGCTGGTGCGGATGTCCAGGATCTTCGCGTCGGCCGGTGGCATCAGGGAGAAGCGGACCCGGGTCCGGCCGCGCGGATCCCAGTCCAGCAGGTCGCGGTTGACGTGCTTGGTGGCGAAACTGGCCTTTGCTGACGGCAGATCGCGGAACAGCGTGACCAGGTCGCGGACGTTGTCGCTGATCCGGGCGTCCAGCGCGCAGTCGGAATTCTCGCCGATGTCATAGACCCAGCTCACCGGGTCGCACTCATTCGCGTCCGGCTTGCTGCCCTGTTTCAGCACATGCTTTTTGGTGTACGCGAGAATGCGCTCGATGTTCGCGAAAACGGTGATCGGGTTGCTGTAGCCCTTGTGCCGGGGGACGTAACAATAGGCACAGGCCATGGCGCAGCCGTTCGCGGTGGACGGCGCGATGAAATCGGCGGAGCGCCCGTTCGGCCGGGCCGTCATCGTCTTCTTCACGCCGACGACGAGCGCCTCCTGTTTGATCCGGACCCAGCGCCGCACGTTCGTCTCGTCGCCGTACAGCTCCGGGATCCGCTGGTGACTCTCCACCTCGACGATCGTGGCGTCCGGGTAACGGTCGAGGATCTCCCGGCCACGGTAGAGGTCGGCGGCGGCGGGTTCGAGGTAGATGCGCCGGATGTCCAGGAGGTCGGTCACCGGTTCATTGTCGCTTTGCCATGCCCTTGCGAGCGGTGCGGCCGGCCGCGGTTCCGTTCATGCGGGGAGTTTTTCGGCGTACCCATGCTCGGCAGTGGCCTGCGCCCAACGGCCTGTGCTGAAGCGACCGAGAGTGAGCACCGCCAGGCCCAGCGCGAAGAGGATCCACCAGCCGGCGTGCCCTCCGGTGGGTGAGGCGGCGGAGGCGACCACCGCGCCGATGACGGCGACGCCGAGGGCACTGCCCACCTGGCGGCTGGTCGAGGCGATCGCGGCGGCGACGCCGGCCTGAGCGCGGGGCATGCCGGAGACGGCCGTGTTGGTGATCGGGGTGTTGACCATGCCGAAGCCGAAACCGAAGAGCAGGTAGCCGAGGAAGAGCGGCCAGACCGGGGTGTCCGCACCGGCCGTCGTCAGCGGGAGCATGCCGAGCGCCATCGCGGTGCCGGCGATCGTCAGCGGCAGGCGGGTGCCGCGGGCGGCGACCAGACGGCCGGAGAGCGGCGAGGCGATCACGGTCATCGCTGCCATCGGCAGGGTGTAGAGGCCGGCGTGCAGGGCGGACAGGCCGCGTTCGGTCTGCAGGTAGAGCGTGTTGAGGAAGAGAAAACCGCCGAGCGCGGCGAACGCGCAGACCGCGATCAGAGTGGCGCCGCTGAACGGCGCGCTGCGGAAGAATTTCAGCTCGATCAGCGGTTCGGCGCGGCGCGGCTCCCACCACAGCAGGCCGCCGAGGGCGGCAAGACCCAGCGCGAAGCAACTCACTGTCTGCGCGGACGTCCAGCCCGCGTCCGGTCCCTCGATGATGGCGTACGTGATACCGGCCAGCACGGTCAGCACCAGGACCTGACCGACCGGGTCGAGACGGCGCGGATGGTCCGCCCGGGACTCCGGGATGAATCGCCAGGCCAGCAGGAACGCCGCGATGCCGACCGGCACGTTGATCCAGAAGATGGACCGCCAGCCGAACGAGTGGACCAGCACACCGCCGGCGAGCGGTCCCAGCGCCATGCTGAAACCGGTCACCGCGCCCCAGACGCCGATGGCGCGGGCCCGCTCCTTCGGCTCGGTGAACGTGTTCGTGATGATCGACATGGCGACCGGGTTGAGCATCGAGCCGCCGACGGCCTGCAGCATCCGGAAGAAGATCAGCCAGCCCAATGACGGGGCGACGCTGCACAGCAGCGAACCGAGCGTGAACAGCGCCAGACCGGCCTGGAAGACCTTGCGCCGGCCGATCCGGTCGGCTGTCGAACCGGCCAGGACCAGCAGGCTCGCCAGGACCAGGGTGTACGCGTCGATGGTCCACTGCAGTCCGGAGAGCGGGGCGTCGAGCTCCTCGCCGATCGCGGGCAGGGCGATGTTCACGATCGTGACGTCCAGGCTGATGATCAGCAGACTCATGCAGCAGATCGCGAGGATGAGGTAGCGGCGTGGCACCCCTGAGTTCTACCCCTGGCCAGGGCATTCGATCCGCAGGACGTTGGTCACATCGACCCGGTGTTTTCCCGCGCGGGGTAATTGGGCATCGTGGGCGCATGAAAATCTGGCCTGGCAACCCGTATCCGCTGGGTGCGACATACGACGGCGGCGGAACGAACTTCGCCATCTTCTCCGAGGCGGCGACCCGCGTCGAGCTGTGTCTCTTCGACGACGACGGCACCGAGACCCGGGTCGACCTGCCGGAACGCGAAGCGCTCGTGTGGCACGGGTACCTGCCGCGGGTGGTGCCGGGGCAGCGGTACGGCTACCGGGTGCACGGGCCGTACGACCCGTCGCGGGGTCTGCGCTGCAACCCGTCGAAGCTGCTCCTCGACCCGTACGCCAAGGCGATCGACGGGGACTTCAAGTGGGACCAGGCGTTGTTCTCGTACAACTTCGGGGATCCGAGTTCGTACAACGACGCTGACTCGGCGCCGTTCGCCGCCCGGTCCGTGGTGATCAACCCGTTCTTCGACTGGGGTAACGACCGGCCGCTGAAGGTCCCGATGTGGCAGACGGTGATCTACGAGGCGCACGTGAAGGGCATGACGGTCGCGCATCCGGACATCCCGGAGGACGTGCAGGGGACGTACTCCGGCCTCGCCCACCCAGCGATGATCAAGTACTTGAAGAACCTCGGGGTCACCGCGGTCGAGCTGATGCCGGTGCACCAGTTCGTGCACGACAGCGGGCTGATCGAGAAGGGCCTCACGAACTACTGGGGTTACAACACGATCGGGTTCTTCGCGCCGCACAACGACTACTCGTCGTTCGGTGGCAGCGGCGGCCAGGTCCAGGAGTTCAAGGCCATGGTCAAGGCGCTGCACGCGGCCGGCATGGAGGTCATCCTGGACGTGGTCTACAACCACACGGCCGAGGGCAACCACCTGGGCCCGACCCTGTCGTTCCGCGGCATCGACAACCCGGCGTACTACCGCCTGGTCGACTCCGACAAGTCCTACTACTACGACACCACGGGTACGGGAAACAGCCTGAACGTCCGGCACCACGAATCGCTGCGACTCATCATGGACTCGCTGCGGTACTGGGTGACCGAGATGCACGTGGACGGGTTCCGGTTCGACCTGGCCGCCGCCCTGGCTCGCGAGTTCCACGAGGTGGACCGGCTGGCCGCGTTCTTCGACCTGGTCAACCAGGACCCCGTCGTGTCACAGGTGAAGCTGATCGCCGAGCCCTGGGACGTCGGCGACGGCGGTTACCAGGTCGGTGGCTTCCCGCCGAACTGGACCGAGTGGAACGGCAAGTACCGCGACTCGGTCCGCGACTTCTGGCGTGGTGAGCAGTGGAGCCTCGGCGAGTTCGCGTCCCGCTTCACCGGCAGCTCGGACCTGTACCAGGACGACGGCCGGCGGCCCATCGCGTCGATCAACTTCGTGACGGCGCACGACGGGTTCACCCTGCACGACCTGGTGTCGTACAACGAGAAGCACAACGACGCGAACGGTGAGGGCAACCGGGACGGCGAGAGCCACAACCGGTCCTGGAACTGCGGCATCGAAGGGCCGACCGACGACGCCGAGGTCGTCATGATGCGCGAGCGGCAGAAGCGCAACTTCCTGGCGACGCTGCTGCTCAGCCAGGGCGTGCCGATGATCGCGCACGGCGACGAGCTGGGACGCACCCAGGACGGCAACAACAACGTCTACTGCCAGGACGGCCCGATCTCCTGGGTCGACTGGAAGGATTCCCGCAACTTCGACGTGCTGACCGGGTTCACCCGGCGGCTGCTCGAACTGCGCGCCGAGCACCCGATCTTCCGCCGCCGGCGATTCTTCACCGGCGAGCCGGCCGGCGACTCGAAGCTGCCGGACATCGCCTGGCTGCGCCGCGACGGCGAGATCATGACCGACGAGGACTGGAACACCCGCAGCGGAATGACGATGACCGTCTTCCTGAACGGGCACGGTCTGCCGGAACGGGACGCCCTCGGTGAGGAGATCAAGGACGACTCGTTCCTGCTGCTGTTCAACCCGCTCGACGAGGATGTCTCGTTCACACTGCCGGGCCGGGATTACGGCCGGACGTGGGAGGTCGTGGCGAACACGGCTGATCCGCTGCTCGCCGGGCGGCGTCGGACCGCCAAGGCCGGGAGTCAGAAGAGCGTGATGCGGCACAGCCTCGTCGTGATGCGCTGCCGTTACTAGGGTTTTTTAACTCTCCACGCAGAAGATGTTGCCCTCGGGGTCGGCCATCACGGTCAGCTCGCCCGGCGTCACCACGGTGGCGCCGAGCGAGCTGAGCCGGGCCACCTCGGCGGGCACGTCACCGCCCGGGGCGCGCAGGTCGAAGTGCATCCGGTTCTTCGCCACCGACGGCTCCGGGACGCGCTGGAACCACAGGTTCGGGCCACCCCAGCCGGGCGCCTCGATGTACGCCTTCTCCGCTGTCGCGTCCTCGTCCAGCTCGCCGCCGAGCGCGGCAGCCCAGAACCGCGCGACCACCAGGGCGTCGGCGCAGTCGAACGTGATGCTCTTGACGTACGTCAGTGTTCCGCTACCGACCGGTACCACGCGATCTTCTCCCGTACTCGCTTCTGTTCGAGTCGCAGCTGGGCGACCTTCTCGTCGATTTCCCGATCATGCTCCTCGAGGAGCGCCGCGCGCAGCCCCGCGTTCTCGTCGCCACCCTCCAGGAGCTCGGCGAATTTCCGCAGGCGCGCGATCGGCATGCCGGAGTCACGCAGGCAGCGCAGCAGCCCGAGCCGGGACAGGTCGTGATCGGAGAAGACCCGCCGGCCGACGGAGTCCCGCTGGACCCCGCTCATCAGGCCGATCCTCTCGTAATAGCGAATCGTGTCGATGCTGACCCCGATCCGTCCGGCCACCTCACCCGGCGTGTACGGCACGCTTCCTCCCCCGGCTCGCGTTGCGCGTCCGGCCTACCATATCGACAGCGAATGGTTGAAGGAGTGGGCCCATGAGCCTGCCGGTGCGCTGCGGGAGATGCGGTGCGATCTATTCCTCGGGAATCATTCTGCCGCCGTCCGCCGCGGCCCGGCTGCTGGGTGACGGAGAGCCGGTTCCCCTCGGTGAACCCGTTCATTGCGCCGTGTGCCGACGGGAGATCGACCGTACGGATGTGGCGAAGACGCTTGAGGCTCTCACGTTGATCATCGCTGATCAGCCGACCGCCTCGCAGGTCCGCGAGCTTCGAGAGTTGATCGACAGCCTGTTGCGCGCCCGGGCACCGGAAGATCAGGTGCGCTCTGAGGTCGAGGCCGAAGCCAAGGCGTTCCCTCGATTGCGCGCGGGCCTTCCGAAGTCGAGAGCGGAACTGTACGGAATGCTCGCCCTCGTCGTCGCCCTGACCACGCTTGCCGAGCAGATCCTGGCGGACCTCCCGGCGCTCGACACGTTGCTCGACAAACTGCTGGGAAGAGGAGGTGCGGGCAGGCCGGAGAAGCCCGCTCCCACGACGGACCCGAACGTCCCGCCCGGATACACGTCGATAAACAGCTTCGTCCCCCAGAACAATCCGTGGGGTTGGTGAGCGCTTGACCTGGAGCGCGCTCCAGGCGACAGGGTAGCGGGCATGGCAACGGACATCACGCTGGTTCTCGGCGCCCTTTCGTTCGGCACCCGTATCGACGAGGCGCAATCCTTCGACCTGCTGGACCAGTATCGGGAGGCCGGCGGCGAATGGATCGACACCGCCGACAACTATGCGTGGTGGGCGCACCCGAGCGGTTTCGGCGGGCAGAGCGAGACGGTCATCGGCCGGTGGCTGGACCAGCGGCCGGGCGCCCGTGGTGACGTCCGGATCAGCACCAAGGGCGGTGCCGAGCCGACGACGCCGAACGGCTACCCCGATCACGTCGAGGGACTGTCCGCCTCAGCCCTGGAGGAGGCGTTGACCGGAAGCCTGGAGCGGCTGCGGACCGATCGGGTCGACCTGTACTGGTCACACATCGAGGATCGGTCGGTCGACCTCGGGGAAACCGTGCGAACGCTCGACGGGTTCGTCGCGGACGGGCGGGTCAAACGACTGGGCGCCTCGAACCACCCGATGTGGCGTGTGGAGCAGGCCCGAAATATTGCCTTTGACCACGCTATCGAGCCTTATCGCGCTATCCAGCTGCGGTGGTCGTATCTGCAGCCTCTGCCCGGCGTGGCGCTGCCACAGAGCGGGCACGTGCACGCCACGAGCGAGACGTTCGACTACCTGCGCGGCAACGACGACGTCTGGCTCTGGGTCTACAACACGCTGCTCGACGGCGGATACACCCGGGCGGACCGGCCGCTGCCGGACGCCTACGACCACCCGGGCACCCGGCGGCGGCTCGCGGTGCTCGACGCGGTGGCCGCCGAGACCGGCGCGACCCGCAACCAGGTCGTGCTGTCCTGGCTGGCCGGCGGCCCGCTGAAGATCTCCCCGATCGTCGGCGTGACCACCCCCGCCCAGATCACCGAGGCACTGGCCGCCCGCACCCTGACCCTCACCCCGGACCAGAGGACGCGCCTGGACACGGCCGCCTGACCGAGCATCCGTCCAGCGGGGGTGCGAGGCCTGCGCCGGCCTGGCTTTCGGCCTGTCGGGGGCGCGAGGACGGCGGTGGGCGCATGCGGCTTGGGTCCGGGGCGGGCGGCGGCGGGGTGGGAAATACCGCGGTTGGACGACGTCGGGGCGGCGGGGCGTCGTTACCGTGGAGGCATGATCGTGGCGGGGACCCGGTCCGGCCCGCTCCGCCGGTTCATCGTGGGTCATCCGTACCTCGCTGACCTGGGGCTGGCCTTGGTGCTGACCGGGTTGCCGATCGCCGGGTACTTCGCGGGCACTACCAAGGACGCCGGTCAGCCGTTGACCGGGCCGCTGGCGCTGGGGGTGTTCGCCGCCTTCGTGGCGATCACGTTGCGCAGCCGCTGGCCGTGGCAGGTTCTGGTGGCCAGCAGCGCCGCGATGATCTGGTACACCGCCGTGGACGGGGAGCGGCATCCGCTGCTGATCGTGGCGGCGGCCGTGGCGGCGTACACGACGGCGCTCAGCATGTCGCGCCGGCGCGGGCTGGTCGTGGTCGTGGGGTGTGGGCTGGGGTTGTACCTGGGTGACCTGATCACGTACCAGAGCGCCTCGATCGTGCCGTTGCTGACGTTCATCGCGATGGCGACGGCGTTCGGTGACGCCACCCGCAACCGGCGGGCCTATCTCGCCGAGGTGGAGGAGCGGGCCCGCCGGGCCGAGCTGACCCGCGAGGAGGAGGCGCAGCGCCGGGTCATCCAGGAGCGGCTGCGGATCGCCCGGGAGCTGCACGACGTGGTCGCCCACCACATCGCGGTGATCAACGTGCAGGCCGCGGCGGCGAGCCACCTGGTCGACAAGCGTCCCGATCAGGTGCGGCCGGCGCTGAACCACATCCGGCACGCCGGGGACACCGTCCTGAAGGAGCTGGGGTCGATCGTCGGGGTGCTGCGGCAGTCCGACGATCCTGACTCGGCCGAGCCGACCCGGGGCCTGGCCCGGCTGCCCGAGCTCCTGGAGGCGATGGCGGCGGCCGGGCTGCGGGTCGAGCACCACCGGGCCGGCGACGAGCGGGATCTGCCGGCGATGGTGGACCTGGCCGCGTACCGGATCGTGCAGGAGGCGCTCACCAACGCGCACAAGCACGGCACCGGCGAGGCGTCGCTGACCGTCACGTACACGGCGCAGGCGATCGGGATCGAAGTGGAGAACATCGTCGCGACCGGCCACGACGGCGGCGGATCCGGGTACGGCATCGTGGGCATGCGCGAGCGCGCGGCCGCCGCGGATGGGACATTTCAGACGTGTACCGAGCCGGACGGCCGGTTCACCGTGAGAGCACTGCTGCCCGCACCGATCGAGGAACCGAAATGACCATCCGTGTCCTGCTCGCCGACGACCAGCCGCTGATCCGGGCGGGTTACCGGATGATCCTCGACTCCGAACCCGACCTGGAGATCGTCGGGGAGGCGGTGAACGGCCGGGAGGCCGTGGATCTCGCCCGGACCCGCCGTGCCGACGTGGTGCTGATGGACATCCGCATGCCCGGCGTCGACGGGATCGAGGCGACGCGGCTCATCGCCGCGGACGACGACCTGGCCGGGGTACGCGTCCTCGTGCTCACCACGTTCGAACAGGACGACAACGTGATGCTCGCGCTGCGCGCCGGCGCCAGTGGATTCCTCGGCAAGGGTGTCGGCCCGGACGACCTGATCAGCGCCGTCCGGGCGGTCGCCGCCGGTGAGGCGATGCTGTCGCCGAAAGCCACCCGTGGACTGCTCGACCACCTGCTCAGCCAGCCCGAGACCGGCCCGCCGCCGTCCGAGGAGAAACTCGCCGAGCTGACCCACCGGGAACGCGAGGTGCTGGTGCTGGTGGCGCACGGCATGTCCAACGACGCCATCGCCGAGCGGCTGTTCCTGTCCCCGCTGACCGCGAAGACCCACGTGAACCGGGCGATGGCGAAACTCGGGGTCCGGGACCGCGCCCAGCTGGTCGTCGTCGCGTACCAAAGTGGTCTTGTCCGTCCGGGGAGTCCGCAGGCGCGGTAGGCGAGGGCGCTCAGTACCGCGGACGGAGTAGTCGCACGGACCGCCGCCGGACGACGCGCGGCACACCCCCGCACGCCAAGACTGGGCCCGCCCAATCTTTGTCGATGCCGAACGGGGTCCCTGGTGTCCTTGCTGTCCCGGATCAGTCTCACGAACCGGAAGCTGGTGGCCCTGGTCACCGTGCTCCTGGTCGCGCTCGGCGTGTACGCCACGTCGTCGCTGAAACAGCAGCTGCTGCCCGATCTGTCGTTCCCGGCGGTGACCGTTGTCGCGTCCTACCCGGGCGCCGCTCCGGAGGTGGTCGAGCAGCAGGTCACGGTACCGATCGAGACCGCCGTCAAGGGTATCGACGGGGTGGAGAGCATGACCTCCACGTCGACGCAGGGCTCGGCCGTGGTGCTGCTGTCGTTCGCGTTCGGCACCGAGATCGGTGACGCGGCCGGCGACATCGAGCAGGCCGTCTCGAAGATCTCCCGGCAGCTGCCGGCCGGCGTCGACCCGCAGGTGATGACCGGCAGCACCGGCGACATGCCGACGATGGTCCTGGCCGCGACCGCCGACGGCGACCAGCGAGCGCTCGCCGCGACGCTGACAAGCGAGGTGGTGCCCGCGCTGCAGGCCGTCGACGGCGTCAACGAGGTGTCCGTCTCCGGCACCCAGGACCAGATCATCACGGTGACGCCGACGAAGAAGGAGCAGACCCAGGCGATCATCACCGCGCTGACCGGCCTCGGCGGCACCCAGTCGGCCGGCTCGATCACCACCGACGGCCGAGACCTGAGTCTCGCGGTCGGCGCCGCGGTCACCTCGGTCGAGCAGGTCCGCAACCTGTGGCTGCCGGGCCCGGTCCAGCTCAAGGACGTCGCCACGGTGAAGCTGGAGGATGCGCCGAGCACCTCGATCACGCGCACCGACGGCAGGCCCAGCCTCGGCGTGTCGATCACGATGGACCACGGCGGCAGCGCGGCGTCGATCTCCTCGGACGTCACCGATCAGCTCGGCGAGCTGCAGACCCAGCTCGGCGCCGGCGCGAAGCTGACCGTCGTGTCGGACAGCGGCCCGCAGGTCCGCGAGTCGGTGAACGGCCTGCTCGAAGAGGGCGCTCTCGGCCTGCTGATGGCCATCGTGGTGATCCTGGTGTTCCTGCGCTCGGCACGGTCCACCCTGGTCACGGCCGTGTCGATCCCGGTGTCGCTGCTGATCGCGCTGACCGCGCTCTGGACGCAGGATTACTCGCTCAACATCCTCACCCTGGGCGGCCTCACCATCGCGGTGGGCCGCGTCGTCGACGACTCCATCGTCGTGCTGGAGAACATCAAACGCCATCTCGGGTACGGCGAACCGCGCCGCCAGGCCATCCTGACCGCCGTGCGGGAGGTGTCGTCGGCGGTGACCTCGTCGACGCTGACCACGGTCGCGGTGTTCCTGCCGATCGCGTTCGTCAGCGGTTTCGTCGGCGAGCTGTTCGGACCGTTCTCGATCACCGTGACGGCGGCGATGCTGGCGTCGCTGATCGTGTCGCTGACGATCGTGCCGGTGCTGGCGTACTGGTTCCTGAAGGCCCCCGCGACCGGCGTCTCCCGTGCGGAGGCCGAGGCCGAGGAACGGCGGGGCTTCCTGCCGCGGGTGTACCTGCCGGTGATCGCCTGGTCGGTGCGGCGCCGCAAGACCGTGCTGGCCGGCGCGGTGCTGCTGCTGGTCGCCACGGTCGCGATGGCCGGCGCGCTGAAGACCAGCTTCCTCGGCGACTCCGCCGAGCAGAGCCTGAGCATCAGCCAGGAGTTGCCGCCCGGTACTGATCTCGCGACCACCGACGCGGCGGCACAGAAGGTGGAGAAGGTGCTGGCCACGACGGCCGGTGTCGAGTCCTATCAGGTGGTGATCGGCTCGTCCGGTGGCTTCCTGGGTGGTGGCGGTGGCGCGAACACCGTCTCCTACAGCGTCAACCTCGCCGAGGACGCTGACCCGGACGCGATCGAGAAGGCTCTCGAAAGTGCCGGGGACCTGACCTTCGGCTCCGGCGGCGGCAGCCTCGGCGGTACCGACATCGAGGTCTCGGTACGCGCCGCCGACGACACCGTCCTGACCACCGCCACCGAGCAGGTGGAGAAGGCCCTGACCGGCGTCTCCGCGGTCACCGGCGTCACCAGCGACCTGAGCGCCAGCGCCCCGCAGATCAGCATCGTGCCCAAGGGCGAGGCCGCGGCCCGGTACGGCGTCACCGACCAGACGATCGTGTCCACGCTGCGCACCGCCGTGCAGGGCGTCACCACCAGCCGGGTCGGCGCGAACGACGTCGTGGTGACGACGAGCGCCACGGCTCCGGACAGCCTCGCCGAGGTCAAGGAGCTGACCGTCACCACACCGACCGGCCCGGTACGCCTCGACAAGGTCGCCACGGTGACCCAGGTCGACGGCCCGGTCCAGCGGGTCCGCGCCGACGGCGACCGCACCACCACGGTCACCGCCACGCCGGCCGGGGACGACACGGGCGCGGCCGGCACCGCCGTGCAGGAGGCCCTGGACGCCCTCACCCTGCCGGCCGGCGCGTCGTACGAGACCGGCGGGGTGACCGCGCAGCAGGACGAGGCGTTCGGTCAGCTGTTCCTCGCCATCGCCGCCGCCATCGCGCTGGTGTTCCTGATCCTGGTCGCGGTGTTCCGCAGCATCCGGCAGACGCTGATCCTGCTGGTGTCGATCCCGTTCGCGTTCGTCGGCGCGATCACCCTGCTGCTGGTCACCGGCACCCCGATGGGCGTGGCCGCGCTGATCGGCATCCTGATGCTGATCGGCATCGTGGTCACCAACGCGATCGTGCTGATGGACCTGATCAACCAGTACCGGGAACGCGGCATGACGGTCACCGAAGCGGTCGTCGAGGGTGGCCTGCGCCGGCTGCGGCCGATCCTGATGACCGCCCTCGCCACGATCTTCGCGCTGATCCCGATGGCGCTCGGGATCACCGGCTCGGGCGGGTTCATCTCGCAGCCCCTGGCGGTCGTGGTGATCGGCGGACTGGTCAGTTCGACGATGCTCACGCTGGTGCTGATCCCGGTCCTCTACACGATGGTGGAAAGCCGTCGCGAGAAGCGTCCGCAGGCTCTCGACCAGCCAGAACGCGAGCTCGAACCGGTCGGCTGAGGCCGCCGGACGGCCCCGGTGACATCGACGGGCATCGCAATTGATCAACATCGATTGTGGATGTTCGGCCCATGTCGCCGGGGCCGTTCGACTGATCGGATGCAGTGGATCGGTAAACGCCGTCCACAGAGGAGGTACCGTGCGCACAGCATCCCGTGCGTCGGCGGCATCCACCACAGCGTTCGTCGCGGCCGCGCTCATTCTCGTTCCGGGGACCGGGAGCAGCGCCGCGCCCGCCGCTCCGGCCCGGGCCGAGCGGGCTCATGACGACCATGACCACGAGAGGACAACGGACAACCGGCGCGGCTCGCTCGCGCCGACCTCGGCACAGCGCAGGGGCGCCGCCGAGACGGGCGCCCTGACCCGCTGGAACACTCTCGGCACTCCCGCCGCGCTCACGGCGGTCGACCAGCCCCTGGCCTCCGGGCTCCCGGCCGAACCGGTGGCCGCCGCGAAGGCGTACGTCGCGTCGAACCTCGACGTGCTCGGCCTCACCGCGAGCGGCGCCGATGCTCTGGAAGTGCTCACCGAGCAGAAACTCGGCGAGGGTGCCGTCGTCATCCTCCGGCAGCGCTTCGGCGACCTGCCCGCGGGCCGCGACGGCCTGCTCTCGGTCGGCCTGCGCGCCGGCGAGGTGTGGAGTGTGAGCTCCTCCCTGGCCCGCGACGCGGCCGCGCCCGCGCCCGCCACCCTCAGCAAGGCCGACGCCGAGCGGATCGCCGCCACCGACGCCGGTCTCACCGCGCCCACGGTGCTCGGCACCGAACTGGTCGCGGTTCCCACCCCGCAGCAGGGTGCGCGCGCCGCCTACCAGGTGACGCTCGGACAGGACATGACCGGGGCGGACCCGGTCGCGTACACCACCTGGGTCGACGCCCGGGACGGCGCCGTGCTGGTCAGCGAGAGCATCGTCGACTCGGACAGCGACAACCCCGAGTGGGACGTCTTCCCGAACTCGCCGCCGGTCAGCAACTCGTCGGCGGACACCCGCAAGACCTGGTGCTTCCTGCCGTCGCGTCGCTGTGACGAATCGGTCGGCACGCCGGCGTCCCCGCAGGCATGGGACGTCGACCCGGCCACCGACCTGCCGACGTTCACGACCCGGGGCAACAACGCGATCGCGGTGCACAACTGGAACTCCAACGACCCGTTCACGGTCGGCACCGAGACCGCCACCCCGAGCCCCACCCGCGAGTACCAGTACCCCTGGACCAACCAGTGGTACGAGGAGCAGTGCGCGCCGACCACGTTCGAGTCGGCCGCCCGCAACGACATCGACGCGGCCCGGGCCAACCTGTTCGCCCAGCACAACCGGATGCACGACTGGTCGTACCACCTCGGGTTCACCGAGGAGACCTGGAACATGCAGGCCGAGAACGCCTCCGGCGCCGGGCTGGGCAACGACTACGAGCAGGGCAACGCGCAGGCCGGTGGCATCAGCGGCGGCCCGCCGGACTTCGCGGCCCGCAACAACGCCAACCAGATCACGCCGCCGGACGGCCAGGCGCCGATCACGAACATGTACCTGTGGCAGCCGATCGCCGGCGCGTTCTACGGCTCCTGCGTCGACGGCGACTACGACATGTCGGTGATCGCGCACGAGTACACGCACGCCATCACGAACCGCATGATCGCCGGGCCGGCCGCGGGCCTGAGCTCGCCGCAGGGCATGAGCGAGAGCTGGTCCGACCTGCTCGCGATCGAGTACCTGTACGAGCACGGCTACATACCGAAGGGCAGCAGCGCGTACACCGTCGGCGAGTACGTGACCGGTGACGGCGGGGCGGGCATCCGCAACTTCAACATGAGCCGCAGCCCGCTCAACTACAGCCACGTCGACTACGACTTCGTCGGCCTGCAGGTGCACGCCTCCGGCGAGGTCTGGAGCGTGTCCAACTTCGACGTCCGGGCCGCCTTCATGAAGCGGTACGGCACCGGCAGTGCGGCCCTGCAGAAGGCCTGCGCCAACGGCAAGGTCGCGGTCACCAAGTGCCCCGGCAACCGCCGCTGGATCCAGCTGGTGTTCGACTCCTTCCTGCTGCTGGCGAACAGTGCCAACAGCCAGGTCGACGCCCGTGACGCGCTGATCGCCGCCGACCGGATCCGGTTCGGTGGCAAGAATCAGGACATCATCTGGAACGCGTTCGCGAAGCGTGGACTCGGCGAGACGGCGCTCAGCAACGGCGCCGGCGACGTCGACCCGCGGCCGAGCTTCAGCTCGCCGTACGCGAACGAGTCGACGGTGACCTTCCGGCCGCTGGACGAGAAGGGTCAGGTCGTTCCCGGAGCGAAGCTGTTCGTCGGTGACTACCAGGCCCGCGCGGTCGCGGTCGCCGACACCGACCCGGCCACCACCCTGCCGGACACGGTCGACCTGGTCGCCGGGAAGTACACGTTCATCGCTCAGGCGCCCGGGCACGGCGCGGCGAAGGTCAAGGCCACCGAGTTCAAGGCCGGCCGCGACCGGACCCTGACCGTGAAACTGCCCACCAACCTGGCGTCCGGCACGAGCGGTGCCACGGCGACCGGCGACGGTGTGAACGTGGCCGCGCTGATCGACGACGACGAGGCGACGAACTGGGCCTCGCTGGCCAGCCCGATCGCCGGCAAGGGCGTCTCCGTCGACCTGGCCGGTGACCGGCAGCGGATCAAGCGGGTACAGGTCAGCGCGATGCTGCGCCCGGCCATCGCCGGCAATGCGGACCCGCTCGGCCAGAGCCGGTTCTCCGCGCTGCGGCAGTTCACGGTCCTCGCCTGCACGGCGTCGGCCACGAACGACTGCGTCGAGGTGACCGACTACCGCAGGGTGTACGTCAGCAAGCGGGACGCGTTCCCGTCCGGGCAGCCCCGGCCGCGGGCTCCGGAGCTGATCGTCCGGGACTTCGACATCCCGGACACGACCGCCACCCACCTGCGGGTCGAGGTCGTCACCAACCAGTGCACGGGCGCGCCGGCGTACGCCGGTGAGCAGGACGCCGACCCGCGGGCCAACACGGACTGCGCGACGGCCAGCCCGCAGGCGCAGAACGTGCGCATCGCCGAGTTCCAGGCGTACGCGCGATAGAAGTTCCTCCTGCCGGGGCGCACCACCCTTGCGCCCCGGCAGGATGGACCCATGAGTCGTGAAACAATCGCCGTCACCGGGTCGACCGGTCAGCTGGGTGGACGCATCGCCCTGAAACTGACCGCGCTGGGCGTACCCCTGAAGTTGCTCGTGCGAGACGCGGCGCGCGCGCCGCAACTGCCCGGCGCTGAGGCGGCGGTCGCGCCCTATGACGACGGGCCGGCCGTGCGCAAGGCCCTCGACGGGGTGCGGACGGCGCTGATGGTGTCGGCGTCGGAGGCGCCGGACCGGGTGGCGCAGCATCACACGTTCGTCGACGCGGCCGCCGAGGCCGGTGTCGAGCATCTGGTCTACATCTCGTTCGCGGGCGCGGCGCCGGACGCCACCTTCACCCTTGCC
This sequence comes from Actinoplanes lutulentus, assembly GCF_003259845.1. Lineage (GTDB taxonomy): Bacteria > Actinomycetota > Actinomycetes > Mycobacteriales > Micromonosporaceae > Actinoplanes > Actinoplanes lutulentus. The sequence continues at coordinate 257,860 of NZ_QLMJ01000011.1, read as the reverse complement.
CGGGATCATTGGGCCACCGAGCAGCGCATTCGCGAGCGCGGGCTGAGCGCGACGTTCCTGCGCGACAATCTGTACGCCGACTTCCTGCCGCATCTGGCCGGCGCCGACGGGGTGATCCGCGGGCCGGCCGGTGACGGGCGGGTGGCCGCCGTGGCGCAGGACGACATCGCCGACGCGGCCGTGGCCGTGCTCGGTGACCCGGCCGCGCACGCCGGGAAGGCCTACGAGCTGACCGGGCCGGAAGCGCTCAGCCTCGCCGAGATCGCCGAGATCCTCGGAGCGCGGTACCACGACGAGACCGTCGAGGAGGCGTACGAGTCCCGCGCGGTCTACGACGCGCCGCGCTGGCAGCTCGACGCCTGGGTCTCCACGTACCTGGCCATCGCCGCCGGTGAACTGGCCACCGTGACCACGCACATCGCCGACCTGACCGGCCACCCGCCGATCGGTTTCCCGCAACTGCTGCGAAAGTGACCTGGCGCCGGCCGGAAAACCGGACGACCGGTGCTAGGCATAGACATGGAACCCGTGCCCGCACCCCGGCTGCACTTCACCCCGCGTGACAGCGAGGTCGGCGAGATCTACGGCGTGCTGCGCTCCGGCGGGCGGTACCAGGTGTTCTACGAGACGCAGCCCGGCGGTCTCGGGCAGGCCAGCTCCGACGACCTGGTGATCTGGTGGGAGCAGCCGTCGCCCGGCACGCTCGGTGACATCGGCTGTGGATCGGTCGTGGACGGGCCGGCGTTCTTCGTCACGCGTACCCCTGGGGTGATCGTGCGGGCGACGGCCGCGACCGGCTCGCCTGGCTGGACCACCGACCAGGTCCTCGCCGTTGATCCGGACCTGCGCGACCCTTACGTGTGGCACGACGGCGACGCGTGGCGGATGCTGCTCGCCGGCACCGACCGCATCGTGCAATATCGATCGACCGATCAGCTGACCTGGTCTTTCGTCTCCGATCTGGTCGCGTGGCAAGGCGCGCGCTGCCCGCGGCTTTTCCCGCTCGACGGCGCGTGGGTGCTGCTCGTCGACGGTTCCTACGCGGTCGGCGATTACGACGGCCGCGTCTTCACGCCCGCGAATCAGGGCGTTTTCGGTCGCGGCCGTCTCGGACCGGTGGCCACCTTCGCGGACACGGCGGGGCGGCGCTGCGCGCTCGCCCATCTCACGGGTCAGGCCAGTGCCTTCAGTCTCCCCTGGGTTCTTTCGGTACGCGGACAGAGGCTCGTCGCCACTCCGCACCCCCACCTCGACCCGTACCTGACCAGCGGCGCCGCCGGACTGACCGCCGCCGGGGGAGAGGTACGCGACAACGGCGAGCTGATCCTGCGGATGCCACCCGGCGGCGAGACCCTGGTGCTGGCCGACGCCGACATCGTCGAGGTGACGGTCGAGGGGGTGAGCGGGCTCGGCGTGGCCCGGCGCAGCGTGCCGGGGTTGTCCGGGCTGCGGATCGGCCGGCTGTGAGCTGATCCGTTTGTGAATGCCCCGGCCGGGAATTGTCGGGTCATGGAGCGATTCGTGCGGGCGCAAGAGGGTGTCTACGACCGTGCCCTCGCGGAGATCGTCGACGGGAAGAAGCGGAGCCACTGGATGTGGTTCATCTTCCCGCAGCTCGCCGGCCTCGGCTCCAGCCCGACCGCCCAGCAGTACGCGATCCGCGACCTCGCCGAGGCGCGTGAATTCATGGCGCATCCGCTGCTCGGCCCGCGCCTGGTGTCGTGCTCGTCGGCGCTGCTGGCCCACCCGGACAAGAGCGCCAACCAGATCTTCGGCTTCCCCGACGACCTGAAGCTGCGGTCGTCGATGACGCTGTTCTCCCGGTCGGCGGACCACCCGACCGTTTTCCATCAGGTGATAGATCTGTTCTACGAGGGACCTGACGAGCGTACGCTCGCGCTTCTTGACCGGCCTGGATAGTCTCCGGGCATGTACCGCGAACCCCACATGCGGGTTTCCGACGCCGACCGTGAGGCGATCGTGGCCCGGCTGAACCAGGCGACCGCCGAGGGCCGTCTGTCCATCGAGGAGTTCAGCGAGCGGGCCCGGCAGGCGTACGCGTGCCGGACCTGGGGCGAGCTCTCCGAGGTGGTGTGGGACCTGCCGGCACCGGTCGGCAGGTACCCGGTGGTGCCGGTCGCGCCGCCGCGGCCGCCGCCTCCCGCCCCGCCGGTCGGTGGTCTGCCGCTGGTCTCGTTGATACTCGGCATCCTGTCGCTGCCGGCGACGATGTGTGTACCGGTCGGCCCGGTCTTCTCGATCACGGCGATCATCACCGGTGTTCTCGGGTTGCGACCGCCGCCGCGGGGTGCCGCCTACGGCCGGGGGATGGCCGTCACGGGGATCGCGCTCGGCATCCTGGGGCTGATCGCGCAGATAGCGTTCGTGTTCTTCTTCGCGGTGTCATCCACGGGTGACGATTTCTAGCGTTTCCTCGATAGGTGTCGTGCCGGTGATCGTCCGGTCGCCGCGGGGCTGGAGCTTGTTGTCGGCGTCGGCCGCGTAGAGGGCGACCAGTTCGGTGGCGAGCTGGGGCGGGACGCCGCCGGTGGTGAGGGTGTCGTGCCAGGCCTCGCGGGGGATGGTGATCGTTTTCAGCGGCTTGCCGAGGGTCGTGGCGAGGGCTTCGGCGACCTGGCGTTCGGTGTAGGCGGGGGCGTCGAGGACGACAATTTCGGATTTGTCCGCTTTTTCGGTTTGCTTCGTCAGCTCCTGTGCGATCGCCTCGCCGATGTCGCGGGTCGCGATCATCGGGATCGGTGTGTCGGCTTCGTCGGCGAAGACCGGGTAGATGCCGGCGCCTCGTGCCGCGTCCAGGACCGTCTCGACCTTCTCCTGGAAGTGCGGTGAACGGATCGCGGTGAGCCGGGTGCCGGTCGCGCGCAGCCGGTTCTCCAGGTCGTGCAGCCAGCGGATCGGGCCGGTGCCCTCGGCGAGATCCGCGCCCCAGGACGACAGCATGACGACGTGCGGGATGCCGCTCGCCTCCACCGCGGCGGCCATCGAGGCGATCAGCTCCTGATGTGCCGCGTCGGTGAACGGCGGCACGGTGGGCAGCAGCAGGAACGCGCCCGCACAGCCGTCGAGGGCCTTGGTGAGGGCGGCGGTGTCAGCGAGGTCGGCTTGTGTCCCGCCGGGCTGTGGCCGGCGGGAGATGCCGCGGACCAGGTGGTTCGCGGCTTTCAACGCGCGGGCGGTCGCGCCGCCGACGTGTCCGGTGACGCCGGTGATGGCGTAGGTGTCAGTCATGTCTCCAGTGAAATCGCCGTTGGTGAGACGATCCATGTTCGTACGCCTCAATCGCATGTTTGAGCGTCTACGCTGCGATGCCATGGACCCGCTCGGAGACCTCCTGGACGGGGTACGCGCCCGGACCGCCGCGTTCTGCCGCTCGGTGCTCGACCCGCCCTGGTCGCTGCGGATCTGCGACGAGGCGCCGCTCGGCCTGGCCACCCCGGTGCGCGGGCACGCCTGGATCGTGCCGGACGAGGGCGAGCCCACCCTGATCGAGACGGGCGACGTGGCGATCGTGCAGGGGCCGGCGCCGTACACGGTCGCCGATGCGGTGGCGACCACGCCGACCGTTTTCGTTCACCCCGGCAACCGGCTGATCACGGCCGATGGTGAGGACATCACCGCCGCCACCCGGCTCGGGCCCGGCACCAGCACGCTCGGACTCGGCTCCGGATCGGCCACGGTGATCGCCAGCGGGTCCTATCAGGTCTCCAGCTTCGTCTCCGGTCGTCTGCTCGCGACCCTGCCGCCGGTCGTCCACGTGCCGCGCGACCAGGTCCCATCCCCGATCATGGACCTTCTGTACGCCGAGATGGACCGCGACGAGCCCGGCCAGCAGGTCGTCCTCGACCGGTTGCTCGACCTCGCCCTGATCGCGGCGCTGCGCGGCTGGTTCGCCCGGCCCGCCGCCGACCCACCCGGCTGGTACCGCGCCCACGGCGACCCCTGCGTCGGCCACGCGCTGCGGGCCATCCACGAGGAGCCGTCCCGGCAGTGGACGGTCGCCGGCCTCGCCGCCGCCACCGGTGTGTCCCGGGCCGCGTTCGCCCGCCGGTTCACCACGCTGGTCGGCCAGCCGCCGATGACGTACCTGACCCACTGGCGCCTCGACCTCGCCGCCGCGTCGCTGCGCGACACCGAGGCGACCGTCAGCTCGATCGCCCGCCAGGTCGGTTACGCCAACGCGTTCGCGCTCACTGTCGCCTTCAAACGGGTACGCGGAACGACCCCGCAGCGGTTCCGCGCGGGCCTCGCCGCGTAGGCGTCGTCCACGCGCCGCGCCGGCGTTGGGTGCTGGCGTTGTGTGCTGGTGTCCATCCTGTCCGTGTTCATTCATGAATCCTTCCTATCGCGACACGCAAGAGTGATGGGCATCACTGGGGTGGTATTCGCCCAGCAGGACCGCATTCCTGTGGATCACCGGGGCTTCGGGGTGCTTTTCCGGACATGGACATGCGCCAAGATACGGCGCTGCGGCCGCAGAACGCGCGCCGGACAAGCGACAGGGGAGCGACAAGGGTGAACGGGTTCGAGCCCACCGCCAGCAAGCCCGGGCCGCCGGACGATGCCGCCTCCGCGCAGGAGCGTGGTGCGGCAGGAGAGCGGCGGCCGTCCCGCGCGGAGAACCTGCGCCTGACGCGCATGCCGCAGCGCCCGGCGCCGCGAACCAGCGCCGCTCCTACGCCCGGGGTTTCCGGCTTATCCGGGGCTTCTGGTCTGGGCGGAGCTTCGGGTCTGGCCGGTGGTCCGGGCGGGGCCGGCGCCTCCAGCCCGCCCGGCGATTTTTCCGGCAAATCTGGAAAATCGGTAGATGAGGGCGTCGCCGGTGGGGCTCGGAAGCGGTGGGGGCGGTGGGTGGTGTTCGCCGTCGTGGTGGTGCTGCTGGCCGGGGCTGGGGTCGGCTGGGCGTACCGAAGGGGTCTGGAGAAAGAGGGCAGCGGGCCCGCGCCCCTGCGGGTGGCCGAGCCGGTCGCGAGCGAGGTGGGGTTTCCTGCGGTGACTGGGGGTAGCGTCGAGGTGGCCGCACCGGTCACTGAGGGTGTTGCTGCTTCGGTGAGCGTCGTGCCGAGCGTGGCCGCCAGTGCGTCGCCGAGGGTGGCGGCGAGCGCTTCCGCGAGTGTGGCCGCGGCATCCGCTGCGACCAGCCCGGCTGTCGTCGGGAAAGCCAATCCGAAGGGCGTCAATCTCGCGCTCGCCGGAGCCGCCACCGCGTCGGCGGTCGAGGGGGATCCGTGGCTGCCGGCGAACGCGATCGACGGGGACGCGACGAGTCGCTGGTCGAGTGGCTTCTCCGACCCGCAGTGGATCATCGTCGACCTGAAGGAGCAGTGGCAGCTGTCTCAGGTGACGCTCGAATGGGAGCACGCCTACGGTGTCAGCTACCGGATCGAGACCTCGATCGACGGCAAGAAGTGGACGGCGATCTACAGTACGAAAGCCGGCAAGGGCGGCTCCGTGACCGTCGACGCGTCGGCGGCCGTCGCTCGGTATGTGCGGATGTACGGCACCGAGCGCAACAGCATCTACGGTTACTCTCTGTTGGAGCTGGAGGTTCGCTGAGCAAGAAGTTCTTGCTCTCCGTGACATCGGCATCGCAGTGGGTCTATTCGGACGATATAGGTCACAAACCCCCAGCCGGAGGCGGGGCGGCGCGGGGCGGATCGGTAACCTGCCGGACATGCGCGCAACCACCGCAGCGATCGCCACAAGCGTCCTGCTGACCTTTGCTCTGACCGGCTGTGCCGGCAACGACGGCACCACTACCGCACCGGGAGCCGCCACCGCGGCGTCGGCAGCGGACCTGTCCGGCCTCGACGAGAGCACCGCGACCGCCTGCACGCTGGCGGAGAACGCGGTCCTCGGCAAAGCCGGCCACGACCTGGACCTGGAGTCCGCGAACCAGATCATCACGGCCGGGAAGACGGCGAAGAGCACGATGATCTCGACTCAGGCGAACGTTCTGGAGGTCAGCGTCCGCAAGGCCGAGGCCTCCGTCGGCGACGCGGACGAGCAGATCCTGGTCGCCGCGGTGAGCAGTGGCATCCTGAAGTTCCGTACGGTCTGCCAGGATGTCGAGGCTCTGAAGGCCAGCATCCCGAAGGCGACCACGGGTGGGTCGGGCGCGAGCTCGGACCCGGACGAGCCGGTCGACCGTAGCGTCAGCTGAGGTTTTCCCGGGTACGGCGGTGACCTTCTAGAGTTGCCGCCGTGAAACCCTTCGTGTTCCGGCATGGCACCGGAAAATGGCCGGAGGGGGAGACCCTCCTGCACGTTTATGCCATTCCCGACCTCGCCCGGGACCGGGAGCTCGGTGAACTCGTGGCCGGCTGCCGGACCGCGCTGGCGGAGTATCCGCTGACGTTCGTCGAGGATCGCTGGCTGCACATCACGATCTCGCAGATCACTGACGCTTTCGGTACGGGGTATTCGGCGTCGTCCCGGGCCGAGCTGGCTTCGGCACTTTCTGCTGATTTGGCGGGATTCGGGACTTTTGAGCTGACGATCGGTAGTTGTCTCGCGCAGTCGTCGGTCGTGATGTTCGACGTGCATCCCGACGAGCGGATCGGGGCGCTGGGGTCAGCGGTGCACGCGACGATCGGGCGGGTGCGGGGTGAGGCGGCACTGGGTTACAACGCCGGGGTGCCGCACATGTCGCTGGCGTATGCGAATGGTGTGGCGGACAACGCCGACATCCAGCGCGATCTGCGGCGGGTGCGGCCCGGTCACGCGGTGATGCGGATCAGCTCGGTGTTTCTGGTGGAGGTGACGGTATCCGCCGCGGCGAAGACGGTGACGTGGAGCCCGATAGCCGAGATCCCCCTCGACTGAGCCCGCGGGGGTGATCCTGGCGGGGTCGGCCCAGATGGTGACCGCGGGCCGCTGTTTCGGCGGTGCGCGGGTGACCGTTTTCGGATGGCCGCGCATGATCGACTCCAGCTGAGCGGCATTGTCCCGAGTCGGCTGTACGTGGCGGTCGCCATGCCGTACAGCCGGCAGCCGTGAGCGACAGCCGGCCGGAGCCGGCGGCCTCCTCCGCGCGACCATGAGCGCGAGCCGGCCTGGTTCGGCTTGTGCTTGTGGTCGTTAACGCGGCTTTTGCGCGACCACGAGCGCTGGCCGGGCGGGTTTGGCTTGTGCTTGTGGTTGTTGGGTTGGCTTGTGGGCGACCGTGGGCGCTAGCCGGCCTTCGCTGGGTGCGGCGGCGGCTGTGGTTGTTGCACGGGTGGGCGGGTTTGCCAGGTTGTGGTGGTGGCTGTGGTGAAGCCCAGGGATTCGTAGAGAGGGCGGCCTGCCTCGGTGGCGACCAGGGTGAACGGGCGGTCGGGGCGGGCGGCTATCGCTGTGCTGAGGATTGCCCGGGCGGCACCTCGGGAGCGGTGCTCGGGCATTGTCGCGAGCCAATAGACGCCGGTGGTGGTGCCGTCGTCGAATGTGTAGGCGGCTGCTGCTGGTGAACTGTCGATGCGGGCCAGCCAGAACTGCCAGCCCGGGTTCCGCAGCAGGCTCGGTGGAAGCGCCTGCCCCGGTGACCACGGCTGGTATGCCGGGAACGGGAATCCGTCGACCATCACTTGTTCGGCCACGGCCAGTTCTTCGGGATCGGTGGCTTCGGTTACGCGTACCCCAGAAGGGGTGAGGGTGGGCGGGTGCTGAGGGTCACGGATCATGATGGGCATGCGGAGGGTTCCGCCGGGGAGGATGCCGAAGGCGTCCTCGATCAGCAGCGGGCGGTTCGGGGCCAGGGCCAGGACTTTCTCGGGGCTGGCGGTCGCGTCGAGCAGGATCGCGCGGGCTCCGGCGGGGTGTTCGGTCAGGAAGTAGCCGTCACCGCGTGTCGCGCCGGGGTGCCGTGAGGCCCACATCGACGCGGCGTTCTCCAGGTGGAGTTCGATCATGGACGGATCGTAGCCGTGTGTGAAACGGAAACCCTTGCGCAACATGAACACGCGAACTGGGCGATTGTTCTTGTTTGTTCAGACACAAGAAATTCACGTGCGTCGACGTCTTGTGACGTTTGGCTTCCGTAATTCTATGCGTGTCCAGCACGGACATCATGTCGATGGGAGCCAATATGCGCCTGTCCCTCCGTCCCCTCATCCCCGCTGTCCTGACCGGTGTTCTGGTCAGTCTTTTCCTCGGCGCCCCGGCCGAGGCGGCGCCGACCGGAATCCCCACCAAGGCGACCGCGCAGACCTACCTCAACGCGCTGACCGTGGGCGCCGAGGCGAACGCCAGCACGTATGACCGTGATCTGTTCCCGCACTGGATCACGATCAGTGGCACCTGTAACACCCGCGAGACCGTGCTCAAGCGGGACGGCAGCAACGTGGTGACGAGTTCGGCGTGTGCGGCGACGTCCGGTTCGTGGTTCTCGCCGTATGACGGTGCGACCTGGACGGCGGCTTCGGACGTGGACATCGACCACGTGGTGCCGCTCGCCGAGGCGTGGCGGTCCGGTGCCAGCGCGTGGACCACCGCCAAGCGGCAGCTCTTCGCGAACGACCTGACGCGTCCGCAGCTGATCGCGGTGACCGACAACGTCAACCAGTCGAAGAGTGACCAGGACCCGTCGACCTGGCAGCCTTCGGTCACGTCGTACCGGTGCACGTACGCCCGGATGTGGATCGCGGTGAAGTACTACTGGGCGCTGAAGCTTCAGTCGACGGAGAAGACGGCGCTTCAGACGATGTTGAACACCTGCAGCTGACCTGGTAAATGCTGATAAAGGCGATAAGTCTGGCGCGCCAGCGCCGGACTTATCGCCTTTGGGGTTGTGGGTTGTCGGGGTGGGCTGGCGAGGGTCTTCGTCTGCCGGGGCGCCTGCTTGGGCTTCGTCCCGCCTGCTTGCGGCTTCGTCCCGGGAGACTGCGGCTTTCTCCGGGGTGACTGCGCCTTCCTCCGGGGTGATTGCCGGGGCTATTGTCCGAGCTCCTGCCCGGGTGGTGTCGCTGGGGGGCCCGGCGTTTCACGCGATTTCGCGGACGGTGCCGGTCGTGCGCTCGTAGACGAACGCCCGCAACGGCTGCGCCGAGACCGGCGCGATGCTGGTCGCCGCGAAAGCGGTGGTCGTAGTGGACCCGGTGCCGGCGAGACCGCCGGCGAGAGCGCCGGTCCCGGTCACCGCGGGCGCAACGGCCGCGCCGTGGTCGGCCAGGCGGACGGCCGCCGTGGAGCCGGCGGTGCCGAGTACGAACGCCGCTGCCATCGCCGCGCCGCGCAGGCGCCAGCTGATCGGCGTCACGGCGACGGTGGAGGACTGGGTCTGCGGGAGGCGGATCGCGATGTCGGTCATGAGAACTACTGTCGGTCCTGCTCTTGGCCCTGACCCATGAGTGATCTGTGCGATTCCTGTGCGTGCCGGCCCGGAGAACGCCGGGCCGGCGAAGGCCGTCACTTCTTCTTCTGGTTGATCCGGATCATGTTGCCGGCCGGGTCGCGGAAGGCGCAGTCCCGCACCCCGTACGGCTGGTCGATCGGCTCCTGCAGCACCTCGCCGCCGGCCGAGCGCACCCTCTCGAACGCGCCGTCCACGTCGTCCGTGGTGAAGATGACGCCCCGCAGCAGACCCTTGGCGAGCAGCTCGGCCAGGGTGTCGCGGTCGGCGGGTGAGGCGTTCGGGTCGGCCAGCGGCGGCTCCAGGACGATCTCCACGTCCTGGCCGGGCGCGCCGAGCGTGATCCAGCGCATGCCCTCGAACCCGACGTCGTTGCGGACCTCCAGGCCCAGCGCGTCGCGGTAGAAGGAGAGCGCCTTGTCGTGGTCGTCGACGGCGATGAACGTCTGCGCGATGGTGATTGTCATGCGGTCCACGCTACGGACGAGGCACGCGGCCGGCTTCTCCGTTCCTGACGGGTCTCGTGTAAATCTTGGCGTAGCAGGCCGGGATCGCCGCGCCGGCCTCGTGACCACGGGCCCGATAGGCGCTGGGGCTCTCCCCGACGAGCTCGGTGAACCGGGTGCTGAACGAGCCGAGCGACGTACAGCCGACGGCGAAGCACACCTCGGTCACCGACAGGTCGCCACGCCGCAGCAGCGCCTTGGCCCGCTCGATGCGGCGGGTCATCAGGTAGCTGTACGGCGTCTCGCCGAACGCGGCCCGGAAACTGCGGGAGAAATGACCGGCCGACATCAGGGCCTCGCGCGCGAGCGCCGGGACGTCCAGCGGCTCGGCGTAGTCACGGTCCATCCGGTCCCGGACCCGCCTCAGCCGGACCAGGTCGTCGAGGGTCACCCCGAAACCATCGCACACATTTCCGTACGCACGAAGTCAGCCGGCGCGCTGCAAAGCCTGCGCCGCCTCGCTGGCCTGGACCCCCGCCAAGGCCGGCGTATAGCTGCGCCAGCAGCCCTTACCGGCATGTTTGGCGGCATACATCGCGATGTCGGCGTCGCGCAGCAGCGTCTCGATGTCGGCGTCCGGTCCCGCTGTGGCCGCGCCGATGCTCGCGTTCGCCCTGGTCATCGCGCCGTTGCCGACCGGCAGCGGGGTTTCCAGGGAGCGCAGGATGCGGCGCGCGGTGTGTTCGGCGGCGGTCGTGTCGCACTCGCGCAGCAGCACCGCGAACTCGTCGCCGCCGAGCCGGGCCACCAGGTCGTTGCCGCGTACCGACTCGGTCAGCCGGCGTGCCACCCCGGCGAGAAGGGCGTCACCGGCAGGGTGACCGAGGGTGTCGTTGACGGCTTTGAAGCCGTCCAGGTCGATCAGGAGCAGCGAGACCGTGCCCGGCTGGTGGCCGTCGAGGGCCTCGGCCATCTCCTCCTGCAGGTGGGTACGGTTCGCCAGCCCGGTGAGGCCGTCGGTGTTCGCCTGGTGCCGCAGCCGGATCTCGTGCTCGCGCAGTTCGGCGAGGGTGTGGTCGAGTTCCTTGATCAGCCGGGTGTTGTCGTGGAACGCGACCAGCTGCCGCCCGGCGACCAGCGCGATGATCACGCCGAGGCCGATGATCACACCCCAGAGGCGGCTCTCGTCGACGTTCTGAAAGCTGCTCTCGTCGCTGAGCAGCACCACCAGGGCGGTGAAGACGACCGCGATCGAGCCGTAGGGGAGCAGGCTGTAGGGCTTGCGACGCTTGGCGCCGAACGCCGTCTGGTCGAATCGGGCGATGATCTCTTGGGTACGGGGACCGGCGGCGATCAGCAGCGACGGAAGGAACCGGATCGCGAAGACATAAGCGGGCAGGGTGGCCGCGCTTCCCGGGGCGAGGAAGAAGCCGACGCTGTTGAAGGCGCTGGAGATGACCATCGGCAGGACGGCGGCCTTGTGCATCGGGGCGTTGCCGTTGAGGCTCATCTTGGCGGAGGCGAAGGCGGCGGTGAGGATGACGCCGCCGGCCGCCAGGTTGGCGATCAGGTCAGCGGTCGAGCCGCTGGTGTCCGCCGTGAAACACCACGCCACGACCGCGCCACCGACCATCACGGTGGCCGAGTCGAGCCAGAACGCGAGCCGTTCCCGGCCGGAGCGCTGCGGGTGCGGGTGGGCCAGCATCGCGACGATCAGCGCGGCGAGACCGACCCCGAAGCAGGCGGTCTGTACGGTGCCGCCGTTGGTCAGCCCCTGGCCGCCGTTGAGCAGCACGGTGATCGTCTGCGTGGTGTCGCCGATGACGAACAGCAGGCCGGCCAGCGTCAGGACGCGCCAGAACCGCCGGGTGGGTCCGGTCGCGACGCGGGAGACCCGCCACGACGAGTACGCGAGCAGCACGTCGAGCGGCACCTGGAACGCCCAGAAGACGCGTACCTGGGACTCGGTGTGCCCGGCGAGGGTGAACAGCAGGATCACCGCGAGGATGGTCCACCAGGTGGCCGCGGTCAGCAGAGGGTCATGACGCAGCGCGGGCGCGATGATCTCGCGGCGCCGCTCCGCGGCCTTCGATGACCTTTCCACTCTTGCGTTATCGGCCGCTGCCGAGGCGCTATGAGGTTTAGAGGGATGTGTACACGCGTACATAGCGTATGTACGATCGTACGCATGTCCGTCCCCACCCGTACCGCGCCGGCGCGCGAGGCGCGACTGGCCCGCATGGCCGTCGCGCTGGTGTTCCTCACCAACGGCGCGCTCTACGCGAACGTCGTACCCCGGTTTCCGCAGCTCAAAGCGGAACTCGGCCTGACCAACGCCGCTCTCGGGTCGGCGATCGCGGCGATGCCGCTCGGCGCGCTGATCGCCGGGTTGTTCGCCGCCACGATCATCCGGCGGTTCCGGTCGGCGCGGGTCGCGTCGCTCGGCATCGTCCTGCTCGCCGTGCTGGTGCTGCTCGTCGCGTTCGCGCCGAACGTCTGGGTGCTGGGTGCGGTGTTCTTCGCGGCGGGCGCGCTGGACGCGATCGTCGACGTGGCGCAGAACGCGCACGGGCTGCGGGTGCAGCGGATCTACGGCCGGTCGATCCTGAACTCGCTGCACGGGCTGTGGAGCGTCGGCGCGGTCCTGGGCGGGCTGATGGGATCGGCAGCGGCCGGGCTCGCGTTGTCCCTGCCCCTGCATCTCACGATCTCCGCGGTCATCTTCAGCGTTGTCGCGATTTTCGCGCTCAAGTTCATGCTGCCCGGACCGGACGGTGCGGTTGTCACCTCCGAGACCCCCGCTAAGAAGGGCTCCTACTCCGCGCACGCCGTCCGGATGCTCGCCGTTCTCGGCGTCCTGGCCGCCTGTGGCGCTCTCGTCGAGGACGCCGGTTCCTCGTGGGGTGCTCTCTACATGCGCAACGAGCTGCTCACCAGCGCCGCCGTGGCCGGCCTCGCGTTCGTGGCGCTCCAGGTCGCGATGACCGCCGGCCGGCTGACCGGCGACCGGGTCGTCGACCGGTTCGGCCAGCGGACCGTGGTGCGCGCCGGCGGTGCGATCGCCGCGCTCGGCATGGGCCTCGCTCTCGCGTTCCCCTCGGTGCCGGCCACGCTGATCGGTTTCGCTCTCGCCGGTCTCGGTACGGCGACCCTGGTGCCCGCCGCGATGCACAGCGCCGACGAGCTGCCCGGCCTGCCGGAGGGTGTGGGCCTGACCGTGTCGAGCTGGCTGCTGCGGGCCGGGTTCCTGCTGTCGGCGCCACTGGTCGGCGCGATCGCCGACCTGTCCAGCCTGCGGATCGGCCTGCTGACCGTGGTCGCGGCCGGGCTGATCACCGTGGTGTGTTCCCGGGTTCTGGTGAACCGGACCGGAGAGCACTGATCGACTTCGATTGACGGGCGGGAGCTTCGGGGCCTAACTTACGACTCAGCTCCGTAAGTTTCGTCGCTCCTGCTGTCCATCGAAGGAGTTCCCCGTGAGAAAGGCACTGCTGGCCGTCCTCGCCACCGCGGCCGTCCTCATCCCTGCCACCCCACCCGCCCAGGCCGGCGACCGTTCGCTGCGAGACGCCGCGCCCCGATACTTGCGGATCGGTTCCGCTGTTGCCGGCGGCGGCCACCACGTCGACCAGCCCTATCCGGACCCGTTCCCCAACGATCGGGCGTACCGCAAGGTCCTGGCCCGGGAGTTCAGCTCGGTCTCGCCGGAGAACCAGATGAAGTGGGAGTTCATCCACCCCGGCCGCTACGAGTACCACTTCGGCCCGGCCGACGCGATCGTCGCGTTCGCCCGCAAGAACGGCCAGGTCGTCCGCGGTCACACCCTGCTGTGGCACAGCCAGAACCCGGACTGGCTGACCGAGGGCACGTTCACCAAGGCCGAGCTCCGGACGATCCTGCGGGACCACATCTTCACCGTGGTCGGCCACTACCGCGGCAGGATCCAGCAGTGGGACGTCGCCAACGAGATCTTCAACGAGAACGGCGAGTACCGGCAGGAGAACATCTTCATCCGCGAGCTCGGGCCGGGCATCGTCGCCGACGCGTTCCGCTGGGCGCACCAGGCCGACCCGCGCGCGCAGCTGTTCCTCAACGATTACGGGGTCGACTGGCCGGGGGTGAAGGTCGACGCGTACCACGCGCTCGCCCAGCAGCTGCTGGCCGCGCGGGTGCCGCTGCACGGTTTCGCCTCGCAGGCGCATCTGAGCACCCGGTACGGCGCTCCGGACCAGCTCGCGGGCGTGCTGCAGCGGTTCGACGACCTCGGCCTGCACACCGCGATCACCGAGCTGGACGTGCGGATGGACCTCCCCGCCACCGGGGTTCCCACCGCCGAGCAGCTGGCGACCCAGGCCGTTTACTACAAGACCGTGCTCGACGCCTGCCTCGCCGTCGACGGCTGCAACTCGTTCACCCTCTGGGGCTTCACCGACAAGTACTCCTGGGTGCCGGTGTTCTTCCCCGCCGAGGGCGCGGCCACGGTGATGTGGGACGACTTCGGCAAGAAGCCGGCGTACTACACGCTGCTGCGGACGCTAGCTCGCGCGTAGCAGATCGTCGGTGCGCATCCGGGGGTCGTACGCCCGGCAGGTACCGGGCCGGGACCGCTTGGCCCGGTACATCGCCAGGTCCGCGTCCTCGAGCAGCTCCTCGGCGGTCCGGACCCCGTCGCTGTACGCGATCCCGACGCTGGCCCGGGTGCGCACCATCCGTCCGGAAATGGCGAACGGCTGGGATATCGAGTCGATCACCCGCTGAGCGATCTCCACCGCTTGCTCAGTGCCGGTGATCGGCTCGAGCAGCACCGCGAACTCGTCGCCACCGAACCGGGCGGCCATGTCCGAGTCCCGGATCGCGCCGCGGATCCGGTCGGCGACCCCGCGCAGCAGCTCGTCGCCGACGCTGTGCCCCAGGGTGTCGTTGACCTGCTTGAACAGGTCCAGGTCGAGGTAGAGCAGCGCGGCCGGATCGGCGCCGACCACCTGCTCGACGCGGTTGAGGAAGAGTTTGCGGTTCGGCAGCCGGGTCAGCGAGTCGTGGTGCGCCTCGTGCACCGCGGCCAGGGTGTGCGCGCCGGTCAGCGCGAGGCTGGCCTGCTCCGCGAACGCCTCCAGGATCTCCTGTCCGTCCCCGGCGATGACGAAGGCGCCGGCATAGTCCTCCCCGATCTTGACCGGGGCGGCGAGAACGGAACCGTCGGCTACCGGGGCCTTCTCGGCCAATGACTGAGTGGCGGCGGCGACCAGCACCTCGACGCGTACATCGGTGCCCCGGCTCATCGACGCGACCGTGAGTGTCGCGCCGTCCCGCAGCACCAGCGCCGTCGTGGCCTCGGCCAGCAGCGACCGTGCCCCGTCGGTGATCGCGTCCAGGGTCTCGTCCACCGGCGTACGCGGATTCACCATCCGCTGCACGCGCAGCAACGTCTCCAGCAGCCGCTCGCGGCGCTCCAGAGCTTCGAGCAGCTCCAGCCGCGACGCGGCCTCCCGCTCCCGTTCGCGGCGCAGCTCCCGCTCGGTCTCCAGGGTGCGCAGCCCGCGCAGGGCCAGGCCCAGCACCCGGGCCATGCCCTGGAGCATCTGCCGCTCCTCGGGCTCGAACGCGTCGCCGGCCCGGGCCACCAGGATGCGGTCGCCGGTGTCGCGGTCCAGCGGGTGCACGGTCAGGTGCATCGGGCCGAGACCGGGGAAGTCCGCGATGTCGTCGCCGGCCGGCAACCCGGTGAACAGCGCCACGTCGGGGGAGCGGCCCAGCCCCACCGAGGCGGGCACGGTGTCGCCGCAGACCACCGCGGCCAGTTCGGCGTCGGTGGCCTCGGCCGCGCGCTGCACCGCGATCCGGGTCGCCGCGGCGACGTCGCCGGCCCGGGTGATCGCGCTGAAGAACTCGGTGAGCTGCAGCGAGGACCAGCCGGGCATGTCAGCTCACCGCGAGCGCGGCCACGGACAGGTGGTGCATGCCCTTCGCGTTGGCGCGGCGGACGATCTCACCGTTGGAGAAGAAGCCGCTGTACGGGACCGGCTTGAGCACGTCGCGTACCCGCTCGCCGGCCAGGTCGACGCCGTCGCCGCCGAGCGCGATCAGGCGTACCGAGCAGTCGAAGACCAGCACGCCGATCGCGTCGCCGCCGAGTTCGCCGATCGCCTCGCGGGTGGCGACGGCCGCCGCGTCGACGACGTTCTCCCGGTCGCCCTCCATGAACCAGACCATCGCGCCCTCCGGCGTGTCGGCCAGCCCGGAGATCGACCGTACGGCCGGGTCGGCCTCGAAGATGATCCGGATGTCCTCACCGGTGCGCCGGGCCAGCCCGAGCGGGCGTACCGCCGCGAAGGTCAGGAACGCGCCCGGGTCGTCGCCGAGGTCCGGTGCGCCGCCGGTACGCCGCAGGTAGGTGTCGAGCGCCGGCTCGCCGTCCAGCTCGTAGATCTTGCCGCCCTCGCTGCGGGTCACCACCATCGGCTCGCCGATCTTGTGCCAGCCGTGCGCCAGCCCGACACCCAGCGGGGACGGCGAGCCCAGGGCGGCGCCGAGGACCGCGTTCGGGAGCACGCGTACCGTCGTGCCGTCGCTGAAGAAGCTGACCGTGCCGGTCTGGGTGAGGTCGTCGGCCGCGCAGGCACCGACCAGCGGCACCCCGGCGCCGGCCACCGAATAGGCGCCGCGGACCATCTCCTGCTGGTCGCCGCTGCGGCCGTCACCGAGCAGCAGCACCACCCGGTGCTCGGCGTCGATGTCGTCGAGGCTGGACGCGGCGGTCACCCCGGCTTCGTACAGGTCCATGCTGTCGTGCTCGATCGCGCGTACCGAAGCGGTGAAACCGGGACCGCCCAGAGCGGTCACGACGACGCCGCTGCCACGGCCGTCGCTGGTGAACTCACCCGCCGTGGAACAGCCGATCATCAGCACGTCGCCGCCGGCCGCCGCGTGCACCGCCTCGGCCATCGCCGGGGTCGAGTGCCGCAGCGCG
Organism: Actinoplanes lutulentus; assembly: GCF_003259845.1. GTDB lineage: Bacteria > Actinomycetota > Actinomycetes > Mycobacteriales > Micromonosporaceae > Actinoplanes > Actinoplanes lutulentus. The sequence goes on along the minus strand of NZ_QLMJ01000011.1, from coordinate 241,098 downwards.
GCGAAGACGAGCAGCAGCGTGGGTTGCCGCCCGGCGGTCGCCTCCCGGCATGCCTGCGCGCCGGCCTCGGCGGGGTCCTCCAGAAGGCTGCGCCCGACACCGAACCAGCGCTCATCCACGTTGTGCATCTCGGGTCCCTCTCCGCGTCTCTCTCCGGGTGGGTGCATCGGCGGCCTCGGCGAAAAACTGAGCAAGAGTACGGTCCAAGGGTGAAACTTGGCCCGGACGAACCACTCGCAGGTCCCTGGCAGGAGCAGACGCCGATCGATGTCGCGGCGTCGGTGCTGGCCGCGGCGGGGTCACCGGCCGGGCGTCCGCGCCTGATCGCCGTCGACGGCCGGGGCGGCAGTGGCAAGTCGACCCTCGCGGGCCTGCTGAGCGACCTGACGCCGGACTCGGCGGTCGTGCACACCGACGACGTGGCCTGGTGGCACTCCCGCTTCGGCTGGGCGCCTCTGATGATCTCCGGCGTGCTGGACCCGCTGCACGCCGGTCTCGGGGTGCGGTTCCGCCCACCGGCCTGGGAGCAGCGCGGCCGGGACGGGTTCATCGAGGTGCCGGCCGGCTGCTCGGTGGTCTTCGTCGAAGGCGTCGGCGCGTCCCGCCGCGAGCTGCTGCCCCTGCTCGACGCCGCGATCTGGGTGCAGTCCGATTTCGCCGAGGCCGAGCGGCGGGGCATTGAGCGTGACCTGCCGCTGAAGAACATCGACCAGCAGGCAGCGAAGCGCGAGTGGGACGAGTGGATGGCCGAGGAGATCCCGTTTCTCAGCGCCGACCGCCCGTGGGAACGCGCCGATCTTCTCGTCCGGGGTACCGGCGGCGGAACGCCCGGGACGATCACCACGTCGAAGCGGGCATGAGACGGATTCCTCTGCTGCTTGCCGTGGCCTGCCTGGCCGCCTGCGGTGATGGTGCACCCGCCGCCGCGCCGTACACACCCGGCGCCTCGCACTTCGCCGCGACGACCGATGACTGCGGCACGTTCGACCTCGACCAGGGCGAGGATGTTCCGGAGGACGCGGCGACCTGCCTGCTCGACGCCTTCACGGCCCAACGCGTGGTGACCATGAAGGCGACCTTCCCGACCACCGAGGGCGACCCGATCCCGGTCACGTACACCACCCGCGCCGACGGCCGGATCGACGTCACCACCGACTCCCGCGCCGACGGGCTCGGCACCCCGATCATCGAACGGGAGACCTGCTCAGCCCTCACCTGGGACGAACGCGACGGCCTCCGCACCGACGGATGCGACGAACCGGTACGCGTCGAGGAGTGACCGATGCCGGCCCTGCCAGCGGCCGGCACGTCGTAAAGTGTCGACCCATGTCGATCCGTACGGTTGTCCTCGATGTCGGTGGGGTGTTGCCGGTGAACCGGCCCGGGCCACGGGTGGCGCTGCCGGCCGACATCGACGGGTGGCCGGGCCGGTGAGCGGGTTCGTGGAACAGTTCGTCAGCTACTGCCAGTACCAGATCTTCTCCGGCGAGGGCGGCGACGGCCTGGAGATCTACACCGTCGGCGACGAGCTGCTGCACGTCGGCGGCCCGGACGAGTGCACCGCATTCACCGGCCTGCACACCGGCACGATCGAGATGCGCATCGAGGCCTTCCCGTCCGAGCCGCCGCTGTTGTCCGGCGACGACTGGGACGCGACCTCGGAGACCACGCTCTGGTGCCCCACGGGGTCCCTCACCGTGAACGGCCTGATGTCCGACACCTACACCGAGGTGCCCCTCGCGGGGCCCGGATTGGCGAGGGTACGCGTCTACGCCCGCAACCGGATCCACGAGGGCCTCCGCACCGACGCCGACCCGGCCGAGCAGCATGAGCTGCACGTCTGGCCGGTGTCCGAGGAGACCGGCCTGGCGACGGTCGCCGACGACGGCACCCTGAGCACGTGGGCCCAGAAACCTGCCCACGCCGCCACCTGGGCGATGTCCCGCCTCCTGACCACCGACCCGGCGGACGCGGGCTCGGCGCGGGTGGCTGTGGTGCGGTGCCGCGACGTGCCGACGGGTGAGGGCTGGGCGCGGCCGGGTGAGGGTCGGGCTTCGTCGGGTGGGGGTTGGGCGCCGCCGGAGACGATCTTCGCCGGTGACCTGGAGATCCGGCTGCGCGCGGCCGGCGACGGCACGTGGACCTTCACGTGGGCGCTCGCCGACCGGCCGATCTCCCCGTCGCCGGCGACAACCCTGCCGGACGCCTCGCCGAGCACGGTCCGGGTGGTCGTCGACGAGGACGGGACGCTGACCGTGCGGCACGAGGGCGTACCCGGTCATCAGGCCGTCCTGCTCGGCCTGATCTGGGACCACCTGCTGGACCTGCCCGCCGGCGTACCGGTCGCCTGGGAACAACCGATGCGCGCCAAGGCGGCCGAGGCGACCCGGCGCGCCGAGAAGAAGCAGCGCGAGCGCGCCGAACGGGAGATGGCGGCCTGGGGTGGTACCCCGCCGACCGAGCGGCTGCGCGGGCTGGCGGCACGCGCGAAAGCCCTGGCCAACCTGGACCGCCCGCTCCTGGACCGCCTGGAGCAGCTGCCGCCGGAGCGCCAGCGCGAAGTAGCCTGCTGGGCCGCCCGCCGCGCCATGGAAGCCGCCGGCCTGGACCAGGTCGGCTGGATAGCCGCGGCCCTGGAAGCGGTGGATGCCGGCGACCAGCTGCCCGCAGCCTTCACCGACCATGGCGAGGTGTACCGCCGCCTCCTGGATGACCCCGAGGTGCCCCAGACGATCCTCGCTGTCCGAGGCGCGTCCTCCCGCATGCTCCACCAGGCGGTGGCGTTCCCCGCGCTGCTGGCCCTGAACGAGGACGACCCCCTGGCAGCGGCGATAGAGGCGATCTGGGCGGCGGCAGCAGCCCACGGCAACGACTTCCCCACATTCCTGGCAGCCGCCCACAACGCCTGACCCCCGACGGCCGAACTGCGCCAGCCACCCAATCCGGCTGTCACCCACGGCTGCCGGCTGTCGTCCACGGCGACCGTGGCGTTAAGCCGCCGGAAGCTGGCTGTCGCTCAGGGCTGCCGGCTGTCGTCTATGGCGGCCGTGGCGTTCAGCCGATGTCGGCTGTCGCTCAGGGCTGACCCCGCTGGCGTGGTCCCCGGACCGCAGCCCGGCGGGAACGGCGGCCCGAGCTCGCGCGGATCCAACGGGTGTGTCGATTTCGGGTTCGATACGCGCCTTAATTCGACACGCACTGGGCGGGGTGCTCGCGGTGTGATGCCGTCGGCCCCGCCAGGCGAACAGGACCCGGCCGCCCGGCGTCCCGGCCGCCCGACACGACACCCCTGCCGCCCGACGGGCCTGCCGCTGGGCGATCCGGCGGCTGGGCGATCCGGTGGCCGGGCGAGCCGTAGCTCAGATAGGTCATCGGACGGTTTTGAGGTGTCTGAGCTACGGCTGGTGAGGGCGAGCCGTAGGCCAGATAGGTCATCGCACCCTCATGGCCTGTCGGAGCTACGGCTCGCGCCCGCGGCGACTAGACCTAGGGCGGTCGAACACAGCTGGCCGCTGTTCGGCGTCACGCGTTTCCGGTGGGGGCTGGTTGTGCACCACGGTTTCTGGGGAGCGGGACCATGCGCCGGTAGCGATGGGCGCGCAGCGGCCTGGAGTGGGCAGCGGGGTCGCGGTGGACTCTCGAATACCCCGGTGGTGCGTTTGTGGAGGGCGGTTACGCGTACCCGATGAAGGGAGCGCAACCGCCCACCTGCCGTCAGCGAACGTAGATGGTGGGTTGGGGCGGGGTGGTCATGCCGTTGCCGAGGAAGAAGCTCGGGTGGGGCGGCTGGTTGTAGGCGGTGTTCTGCCAGGCGATCGCTACGCGGTATTGGGAGTCGTGCATCAACGTGTGGATGCGGCGGTCTGTGAGCGTCGGGGTGCTGTAGATGCGCAGGGCGGACGAGTCCGCGAGGCGCCAGACGATCTCTTCGCGCCAGTCGCCCAGGATGTCGCCGGAGACGGCCGGGGTTTGTTTCGTGCTGTTGTTTGACGCTACGCCTGAGGCCGTGAGCAGGCGGGTGTCGCTGCTGGTGCCGTATTTGTCGACGCGGGTGGCGTCCACCAGTTCGCGGACCGGGTCGGCGTCCCACCAGGCCAGGAAGTTGGTGGAGGAGGGTTTGCGGCCTACGTTCTGGCCGGCGGTGTTGGAGAGGCCGTCGACTGATGATGACCAGGCTTCGGCGCCGGCGCTGCCGGCGTAGACGTCGCCGGCCACCGCGCGGCCGTTGTCGCAGCCGCAGGTGGCGTGCGACCAGATGATCGCGCCGGTCCGGGCGTCGAGCATCGCGTCGGTGGGCTGGGTCGTGCTCTCCGACGGGCGGTAGACCTCGAGGCCCGCGCGGGACGGGATCAGGTCGCCGACGTGCAGGGAGTCGCCGTGGCCGAGGCCGGAGCGCCACATCAGCGTGCCGTTGTCGTTGATCGCCGCGGCGCCGTAGATGATCTCGTCCTTGCCGTCCTGGTCGGCGTCGGCGATGGACAGCTGGTGGTTGCCCTGGCCGTAGGCGCCGGTGTTGCTGGTACCCGAGTCGTAGGTCCAGCGGCTGGTCAGGGTGCCGTTGCGGAAGTCCCAGGCGGCGACGACGGCCCGGGTGTAGTAGCCGCGGGCCATGATCAGCGAGGGCCTCGTGCCGTCCAGATACGCGGTGCCGGCCAGGAAGCGGTCGACCCGGTTGCCGTAGGAGTCGCCCCACGACGAGACGGTTCCGCGAGCCGGCGTGTAGTTGACCGTGGAGAGCGCCGCGCCGGTCTGACCGCTGAACATGGTCAGGTACTCCGGGCCGGACAGGATGTAGCCGGAGGAGTTGCGGTAGTCGGCCGTGGCCGAGCCGATGACCTTGCCGGTGCCGTCGACCGTGGCGTCCGCGGTCTTCATGGCTACCTCGGCCTTGCCGTCGCCGTCGTAGTCGTAGACCTGGAACTGGGTGTAGTGGGCGCCGGCCCGGATGTTGCGGCCCAGGTCGATGCGCCACAGACGCTGGCCCTGCAGGGTGTACGCGTCGACGAAGACGTTGCCGGTGACACCGGACTGGGAGTTGTCCTTGGAGTTGGACGGGTCCCACTTGAGGACGATCTCGTAATCGCCGTCGCCGTCCAGGTCGCCGACCGAGGCGTCGTTGGCGGAATAGGTGAAACCGGAACCGGCGGCCGGCACCGACAGCGGCACGTCGAGATAGCCGCTGCCGAACGAGAGGGAGTTCGGCGAGGCGGGTTGTTCGACGCCGTTGACCACGGCACGGACCGTGTACGCGACACCCGCGGCGGCCCCGGCATCCAGGTAGTTCGTCGAGTTCGTGATCGGGGTGGCGGTGATCTTGGTGCCGGCCCGGTAGACGTTGAAGCCGGTGGTGGACGCTTCGGTCCCGAGCAGACGCCAGGAGACCAGGTTGGCTGATCCGGAACGGACGCTGATCAGGCCGCGGTCAAGATCTTCCATCTGCCGGCCGGCGGTCGCCGGGGGAGTCGTGGTGGGTGCGGTGGTCGGCGTTGTCGGGCCGGAAATGTAGTTGAATGACCACTGCATTCGCGAAATATCCGAACATGTCTCCTCGACGATCGGGTTGTTCCCGGCCGTCGACCCGTCCTTGTCGCTGATGCACAGCCCGCTCGCCACACTCTTGATCAAGAACTTGCCCGCGGCCGCCGACGACGCCGCGAACGTCCACAACTGGTTCGTCTTCAGTCCGTCACCACAGCCGTACTGCTGCAACTGGGTGCCGGACACCGTCGACCCGCTCGGTACGTCCACACACCGGCCGCTGTTCCCGTTGACCAGGTTGAACTGCCCGCCGGCCTGCGCCACGGCCTTCCACTGCTGGGTGGTGGCCGTACCGCACGCCACCTGAACGAGCAGCGCCGAGTTCGCGGTCGACGAACCGACCACGTCGATGCATTTGCCGCTGGCGCCCGCGGCGAGGGTGTAGACGCCGTTCGCGACCGGGGTGACGGCAGCCGATGCGGGGATCATCGAGATGCCGAGGATGAGGGCCGGAATGGCGATGCCGCCGGCTAAGACGACGAGACGCCTTCGTTTCATGGTGCGTCCTTCCCTGGGGATGAGGACCGGCGGCGGGGGACCACCGATCCATCCCAGTAGATGTGACGCGACGTGCGGGACAACAGTTTTTCACGCGGCGATTTCCAGCGATTCCTGCCAGACCGCCCACCGGGTCGCCGGGCCGAGGCCCTTGGCCTTGTACATCGCCAGGTCGGCGCGGTGCACCAGCTCGTCGTGGGTCAGCTCGCCCGGGGCGGACACCGCGACACCGACGCTCGCGGCCAGGGTGATCAGCCGGCCTTCCACGGCGACCGGGCCCAGTGCGGCGGCGATCCGCCCGGCTACGTCGTACGCCTGCTGGGGTGATGTGAGGTCGGAGAGGACGACGGCGAATTCGTCACCGCCGAGACGGGCCGGCAGGCCCGGCGAGGGAACGCAGCGGCGCAGGACCTCGGCGAACGCGATCAGCACGAGATCGCCGGACTTGTGGCCGAGCGTGTCGTTGATCTCCTTGAAGCTGTTCATGTCGATCACCAGGATCGCCGAGTGCAGGCCGGTCCGTTTGCCCTGAGCGAGACCCTTGTAAGAGGTCGCCCGGAACCGGCTGCGGTTCGCGAGCCCGGTCAGCCCGTCGGTGAGCGCCTGCTCGTCGGACTCCCGCTGGACCAGGGTCTGCCGGAACAGCACGAGCGCGCTGAGCGTGGCGCCGCCGAGGGCGAGCCCGCCCCACGGGGAGAACGTCCCGGACTTCACCGCGGCGTCGAGCATCAGCGCGTGCGCGACCACGACCGCGAGGAACGGCAGGAACCGGCCGATCCGGACCGGGCGGAACACGAAACCGTTCGCGATCCGCGACCGGCTCTGCTCCACGGCGGCCGCGGCGAGCAGCGCGTCCGTGGTGATCCACCAGTAGAACTGCCAGGACGAGTGCAGGTAGAGCTGGTGGGCGTCCAGATATCCGTTCACCGCGTCGCCGAGGAACAGCACCAGCGTTGCGGCGGTGAGCAGCCGCAACGGCCGGCGTGCCGACTCGTTGGCGCCGCGCAGCAGCGCCCGGGAGACGCTGAACAGCAGCGCCAGGTCGCCGATCGGGTTGATCACGGCGCTCACCGCGACGTCCATGGTGAGCCGGTGGCTCTGCAGCAGCGGGTCGACGGCCGTGTACCAGAGCACCATCGAGCCGCCGACCAGCACGGTCATCGCGTCGAGGGCCGTCTTCCAGCCGTCCCGGCGGTTCATCGGGGCGAGCGGGAACCGCTGCAGCGCGATCAGCAGCGCCACCACGAACATCATGTGGATGACGTCGTTGGCGGTCGTCGAACCGTCCGGGTCGACCGTCAGCAGCACCGGAACGCTGATCACCAGGATGGCGAAGCAGCCGGCGACCGCGCCCCACGCCTGGCGCAGTCGTGGTGCGAGGTGCGGGAGCCGGGCCGCGCGTACTGCCGCGATCAGGCCGAACACGCCGAAGCTGAACCGGGCGACCTCGGCCACCCACTCGTTCACGTCGCTCGCGGCAGCCGTTCCGGCCAGCCCGATCATCGCGGCGACATAGAGCAGTCCCAGCGCCAGGTAGGAGCCGGACATCCGGCGTGGCTCCGGCACACGGTTCGTCCAGGTGTGCAAGGTTCCCCCTCCGCCGGTTCTGACCCGGGGCTGATCGGTTCCGGTCAGGACCTACTTGAGGAAGCGCTCGGTTGCGGAGCTGCACCCCTAGGATCGCGGCATGCTCACCCACGATCAGGCGGTCACCACTGCCCACCGGCTCGCCGCTGAACTCGAACCCGGCGCGATTCAGCGCGACCGCGACGGCGCCACGGTGATCCCGTCCGACGCACTGGCCGCGGTCGATGCCTCGGGACTGCTCGGCATCACGGTTCCGGCCGCTGACGGGGGTTCCGGCCTCGGTCCGCGTACCCTCGCCGAGGTCACCCGCATCCTGGCCGCCGCCGACCCGGCGATCGCCCAGGTCCCGCAGGGCCACTTCCTGATGATCGACATCCTGGCCGTGCACGGCTCTTCCGCCGTGCGCAAGTCGCTCTTCGCCGACGTCCTGGCCGGCAAGCGGATCGGCAACGGCCTGGCCGAGCGAGGCGGCAAGCACGCTCAAGACTTGAAGACGCGGATCTCCGACGGCGTTCTGAACGGCGTGAAGTACTACACCACCGGTGCCCTGACCAGTGCCTGGATCGCGGTCAGCGCCCTCGACGCCGCCGGCCGCCTGGTCCTGGCATTCGTGCCCCGCTCAGCCCCCGGCGTCACGGTCGACACCGATTGGGACGTGATCGGCCAGCGAGCGACGATCAGCGGAACGGCTACTTTCCGTGACGTGGCTGTCTCCCATGTGATCGACTACGCCTCCGCCTACGAAGTCCCGCAACAGCTGGGCGCCCGCGCTCAACTGGTGCACACCGCCATCGAGACGGGCATCGCCGGCGCGGCCCTGCGCGACGCCCGCTCTTATCTGCGCTCGACAGCCCGCCCCTCCAGCGAGACCATCCGCGCAGGTCACAACAGTGTCGCCGCCGACCCGCACGTCCGCCACCGCTACGGCCGCATCGCCAGCCGGGTCCAAGCGGCGGAGGCCCTGCTGGCCGCGGCCGCAGGCACTCTCGACGAGATCGGCCTGGTCCCGGCGTCAGCCGCCGACGCAGCCCGAGGATCACTCACCGTAGCGGCCGCCAAAGCCTTCGCCAGCGAGACAGCCCTGGAAGCCGCCTCCGAACTCTTCACCCTCTGCGGCACCAGCGCCGCCGCCGCCAAATGGGACCTCGACCGCCACTGGCGCAACGCCCGAACCCACAGCATCCACGACCCCATCGACTACAAATATGCCCACATAGGCGCATATGAACTCGCCGACGTCCTCCCACCCAACCACGGCCAAATCTAATTCTTGGATACGCCCAACGGCCTTCCCCAACCGCATCACCGTGGCCGGCGCCCCTTCCGCCCCTGACGAACTCCCCCCGGCGCACCCCGCCGCCATCCCCGGCGCGACTCGCCGTCATCCCCGGCGCCGGGTCCCGCCCATGGCCCACCACCCGCCCGCCGGGGCTTGCGCTCACGGCCACCCGCCCCGCGGGTGCTGAGAGCTGCAGGCTTTCGTCTCCAGGCTGTCGCGCGCGGCGACCGCGGATGACAGTCGGCCGTGTGGCCGGCTCGGCTGGCTGTCAGTGCTGTGTACTCCGCGGCCTGGCGGTCGGGCTGTACAGCGTGGCGACTGGCTGTACAGCGTGGCGGTCGGCTGTACGGCGTGGCGACCGCCCGCGCCAGCCGGCGACCGTCGGCGCCAGCCGGATTCTGACGGCTGTCGCTGACGGCTGCCGGCTGTCACGTATGGCGACCGTCCAGTACAGCCGAAATTCGCGGCTGGACCTCAGAGTTCCGGCTGGTCAGATGCGGCGACTGGCTGCACAGCATGGTGGCCGTTGCGGACAGCCGGCATTCGGCGGGTTCCGGATGGCTTGCGCTCGCGGTCGGCTTGCGCTCGCGGTCGGCTTGCGCTTGCGGTCGCAGGGTGCCCGTTTTGTGGTGCCGCGAGCGCAAGCCGGGTGTCGATGCTGATGCCCGGCTCGTGCTCGTGGTCGCAGCGGGCCTGTTTCAGCGACCGTGAGCGCTAGCCGGCCCGCCCGGAGTCGCCGGAGACGTGGCCGGCATCGACCCGGGCACACGGTGACCCCGGTTCGGGTAGATGAAGTCGCACACAACCGTTGCGTGCGACCTGGTCAACGCCCTGGCCGTGATGACGTCACACAGAACGCCACTGTGTGCCCGCATCCACGCGAAATCGAGCGAACGTGTGCCCCCATATCCACGCCCCTGGGTCCGCGTGTTGTCGAGCCGCGCCGGCAGACGATTGGCTGGGGCGGAGGCCGGCTGGCCGGCGCGGAATGCGGAGGCCGGGCAGGCCAGCGGGGAATGCGGAGGCTGGGCGGCTGGCGCGGGATGTGGAGGCTGGGCGGTCGGCGGGGAATGTCGTAGGGGAGTGGGAGGATCCGGGGATGGCATTGCGAATGGATCTGACGTTCGACACGGTGGACGCCGTGTCGCTGGCGGAGTTCTGGAAGCTGGCTCTCGGTTACGAGGACGAGCCGCCGCCGGCGCCGTTCGCGACGCGGGAGGAGTGGGCGGCCTCGTTCGGCGAGCCGGAGGAGGACGAGGGCGGCGGGGCATGGCTGCGCGATCCGGCCGGCGTCGGGCCGCGGCTCTGCCTCCTGGACGTGCCGGAGCCCAAGGTCGCCAAGAATCGGCTGCACATCGACGTTCGGGTGGGGAAGTCCGCCGACCAGTGGGAGCGGATCGTGGCGAAATCCGAGCAGCTCGTCGCGGCGGGCGGGCACGTGCGGGCGACCTTCGACGGCCACCACATCGTGATGACCGACCCGGAGGGCAACGAGTTCTGCGTCGCCGCCTGACCGCGCCCGCGAAACCGAGCGCCTGCGAGACCGGGCGCCTGCTAGACCGGGCGCCTGCGAAATAGCGCGTGCCGGCAAAGCGCGTAAAGGCCCGACCCACGTCGCGCCACGAGGCACACACTGGTGGGCTGCTCGCCTCCGGCCCACTGGGGCCGGAGGCGGTCGCGTCAGTCCCACCAGGGCCGGAGGTAATCGCGTCAGCCCACCGGGGCCGGAGGCGAGCACATCAGGCCCACCGGGGCCGGAGGCGAGCACATCAGGCCCACCGGGGCCGGAAGCTGTCGTGTCAGGAGGGCGCTGTGTTGCGGAACGTGGAGAAGACCACGTCGCCGCTGTGTTCGAAGCCGAGCCGACCATACAACCGGATCGCGTTCTCGTTGTCGTGGACCGTGTGCAGGAACGGGAGCTCGCCCCGGGCCAGGATGCCGGCGGCCACCGCGAGGGTCAGGCGTGCGCCCAGGCCCTGGCCGCGGAACTCCGGGTCGGTGCAGACCGCGCTCACCTCGGTCCACCCCGGCAGCCGGAAGCGTTCGCCGGCCATCGCGATCAGGCGGCCGTCCGAGCCGCGGATGCCCAGGTAGCGGCCCAGGTCGACGGTTCGTTTGCGGAACGGGCCGGGCTGGGCGCGGGCGACCAGGTCCAGCATCTCGGGGACGTCGGACTCGGTGAGGACCACCGCGTCCGGGTCGTCGACGCCGGTCATGCTCTGGCCGATCATCTGGACGCCGGCGAGGACCTCGGTGGTCTCCCAGCCGGCGAGCGGGTTGATGGACGGGCCGGTGAGCACCACCGTGTCGGCGATGGTGGACAGGTCGCGCCACCCTGCCGGGTCGGCGGGGTCACGCAGCGCGCCGAACGGCGCGATCTCGGGAGAGTAGCGGGCGGCGTCACCGGCGGCCTCGGCGAAACAGGCCTGCGGCCCGGAGAGGGCGGCCCACACGGGATTGTTCAGCACAGTTGCGACCCTGCCCCTTACCGCGTCACCGCGCCAGTGGATATCCAGGCTTCCACCCGCGCGGGACGCACACTTATCTGCCGGTTCTGTCAACGATCCGGCAGACAAGTGGGCAACGCCTCAACTCAGGGCGGCGAGGGTGGCCGACGCTTCGGTCAGCGCGGGGATGTCGGCCGGCCACTGCGGCTTGGCGAACAGGTACCCCTGGCCGTACTGGCAGCCCATGGTGTCCAGGGCCGTGTGCTGGCCGGACTCCTCGATGCCCTCGGCGACCACGGACAGATCCAGGTTGCCGGCGAGGGTGACGATGGCGTCGACGAGGGCGTGCTGCTGCCGGCTGTGCAGAATGTCGTCGATGAACGATTTGTCCAGCTTAAGCACGTCTACCGGCATCTGCCGCAAGTAACTGAGCGAGGAGTACCCCGTACCGAAGTCGTCGATCGCCACCCGCACCCCGAGGGCGCGCAGGGCCTTGAGATCGGCGAGCACCTTCTCCGCGTCCCGCAGCACCAGGCTCTCGGTGATCTCCAGGAGCAGCCACTCCGGGCGGGCGCCCGCGTCGGCGAGGGCCTGCCGGACCACGTCGGCGAAGTCCGGGCTGCGGAACTGGCGGGGCGACACGTTGACACTGACGTACCGAAGGGTGGTGGAACCGGAGGCGCGCCACTGCGCGAACTGGCGCAGCGCCTCGCGCATCACCCAGGTCCCGATGCCGACGATCGCGCCGCTCTCCTCGGCGGCCTCGATGAAGTGGTACGGCCCGAGCAGCCCGCGAACCGGGTGCTGCCAGCGCACGAGCGCCTCGACACCGGTGATCCGCTGGTCGGCGAGCTCGACGATCGGCTGGTACTGGAGCACGAACTGCTCGCCCTCGATCGCCTCGATCAGCTGGGTACGCATCTCCAGGCGCTGCACCATCGCGGTGTGCAGGTCGTTCTGGTACCGCTGCCAGCCGCCCTTGCCGAGCCCCTTGGCCAGGTACAGCGCCAGGTCGGCGTGGCGCAGCAGCTCGGTGGCGCTGGTCGCGTCGAGGTTGGTGGCGACACCGACGCTGGCGGCACCGCTGACCAGGTGGGTGCCGCCCTCACCGTCGGCCAGCTCGATCGGCGCGGCGAGCGCGGCGACCAGGCGGGCCGCGACGTCCTCGGCGGCGTCCGCGTTGTGGCTCGGCGCGACCATGACGGCGAACTCGTCGCCGCCCATCCGGGCCGCGGTGCCGCCGGCCCCGATGACCGCGGAGATCCGCTGCGCCACGGTGATCAGCAGCTGGTCACCGACGGCGTGCCCGAGGGTGTCGTTGATCTCCTTGAAGTCGTCCAGGTCGATGAAGAGCACGCCGAGGGTGGCGTCGCTCAGCGCGGCCAGGCTGAACGCCTGCTCCAGCCGGTTACGGAACAGCACCCGGTTGGCGAGCCCGGTCAGCGAGTCGTGGTACGCCTGATGGGTCAGGTCGTCCTCAAGCCGTCGTTGCTCGGTCACGTCCCGCATGGTGACGACGAGTCCGCGTACCGTCGGGTCCTCCCGGAGATCGCGCATGTCGCACTCGATCTCCACCCGCCGCTCGCCGCGGAGCGCGGCGAGCGCGACGCCTTCGAGGTCGCCGGAGCCGTGCGCGATCCGCGCGACGGCGACCCGCAGAGCGTCCTGCGCGTCCGGTGCGAACAGGTTCGCGAAGACGCCGTCGGTGGGATCGTCACCGTCGAACAGGTTGCCGGCGGACGGGCTGGCGTACCGGATGACGCCGTCCTCGTCGACGATCATGATGACGTCGGCCGCGGACTGGATGAGCGTACGGAAGTAGGCCTCGCTGTCGCGGCGGCTGACCTCCTCGGTGAGCGAGATCCGGTCCAGGACCACCGCGATCTGCGAGCTGAGTGTCTCGATGGAGCCCTGCACCGCGCGCAGCACCGCGTCCGGCGCGCCGAGCACGATGATCCCGAAACGGCCGCCGGGCAGCTGCTGCGGGCAGAAGAGGGTGTTGGCGAATCCGCCGCTGCTGACGTGGTCCGGCAGGTCGGCGGCGGCCACCCAGCGCAGCGCGACCTCGGCGTCGCCGGTCTGCGGTGCGGCGAGCTGGAGGTGGTACGGCTTGTCGGCGGGCATCAGCCGGGCGATGGCCTCCCGCACGCCGGCGGCGAGGTCCTTCGCGTTGGTGGCGGCGAAGAGCGCGGTGCCGGCCTCGCGCAGGGCGCGTTCCCGGGCGCTGGCCTGCCGCTGCGCCCACGCCAGGTCGCCGACCCGGGCCAGGACCAGCAGGAACATCAGGGCGGCGGCGGCCGCGATGACGGGCGCGTCGACGACACCGCCGCGGGAGATCTCGACCTCCTTGCCCTGCGCGTATTCCAGCGCGAGCACGCCGGGGGCGATCAGCGCGGCGGCGCTGAGCCAGAACAGCCGGTGCCGGCCCATGCCGGTCTCGGCGGTACGCGCGGCCGGCTCGGTGAGCAGGCCCATCGAGGGGTGCAGGGCGGCGAACGCCATCGAGGAGTAGAAGACGATCCAGCCGAAGTCGACCGGTCCGCCGAGTTCCCAGGCGCTGTTGAGCTGGGACTGGCCGTAGAAGATGTCGGAGATCAGCAGGCCGACCATGGCGACGCCGATGACGCCGACCGCGCGGGGCTTCTTGCCGGAGCCGGTCAGCATCCGCAGGATCATGGCGAGCACCAGGACGTCGCCGAGCGGGTACCCGATCGAGACGATCTTCTCCAGCGCGGACAGCTCGGCCGAGCGGGTGAACGGCGCGATCCAGTACACCCAGGCGAGCAGGCCGAGGCCGACCGTGGGCACCAGCGCGTCGAGCAGCGCCGCCTTGTCGCCGCCGCCCGACCGGGCCCGCACGAAGATCAGCAGGCCGGCCGTGAGCAGCGGGTACACCAGCAGGTAGAACAGGTCGGCCAGGCCGGGGAAGTCCGGCTGCTCGCCCATCGCGAGAACCAGGTTGTACCAGGTGTCGCCGGTGGTGAAGAACGCCAGCGCCGCGCTGATCAGGTACCAGGGCAGCCGCCGGGCGGGCTGGTGCAGCCGGACACCGGCGAGCACCATCGCGGCGCACGAGTATCCGAGCGCTGCCCAGGTGTAGAGATGCGCGTCCGGGAACATGTAGTAGAGCCCGGTGAGCACCACGACCCAGGCCGCGAAGCACGCGCGAACAACTCGCGTCTGCACAGCGCACTCCGATCGTCAGGCGGCGGGGTTGCCGACACGCGTATCGGAGGGGAAGGCCCTGTACCTGAGGAATTCAGAGGGCCAGGGCGTCAACCAGGCGTCGCGCGGACCCCGCCAGATTCCACCGTTCGGCGAGCGTGAGCAGGGATTTCTCGTCCAGCGGCGACGACGGCAGACGCGAATCGAACGACGGCAACGGCACGTCCAGGACGACCTTGCAGACCGGCAGCGCCCGGGCCAGGTAGTCGCGGGAGACGTCCAGCTTGGTACGGACACCGGGGGCGAAACCGGCGTCCGGGTCGTCGAGGGCGGCCAGGATCTGCTCGACGCCGCCGTACCGCTCGATCAGGCGGGCCGCGGTCTTCTCGCCGACGCCGGCCACACCGGGCAGGCCGTCGGAGGCGTCGCCGCGCATCGCCGCGAAGTCTGCGTACCACCGGGCCTCGACGCCGTACTTCGCGATGACCAGGGCCTCGTCGGCGTCCTCCAGCTTGGCGACGCCGCGGCCGCAGTAGAGCAGCCGGGTGCCGCGGGTGTCGTCGACGAGCTGGAACAGGTCGCGGTCGCCGGAGACCACCTCGACCGGGGCCGGCTGGGTCGCGGCGAGGGTGCCGAGCACGTCGTCGGCCTCGTACCCGGGCACCCCGAACGCCGGGATGCCGATCGCGGCGAGGACGTCGAGCAGCACCGGGACCTGCTTCTCCAGCGACGACGGCACCTCCTCGACGTCGCCGTGCGCGACCCGGTGCTGCTTGTAGCTGGGCACCAGGTCGACCCGCCAGGCCGGGCGCCAGTCCGCGTCGAGCGCGCAGACCAGCCGATCCGGACGCCGGGTCCGGATCAGCTGGGCGAGCATGTCGAGGAAGCCCCGGATCGCGTTGACCGGTTCGCCGTCCGCGGTCTGCGCCGCCTTCTCGGGAATGCCGTGGAAGGCCCGGAAGTACAGGCTCGGGGCGTCGACGGCCAGCAGAGGTTGACTCACGCCGAACACCCTATTCGTTGTGCAGCACCCGGGCGATCGTCAGCCTCGCCGCCGCGCGTGCCGGGATGAGCGCTCCGGCCACCGCGATCACCACGCCGCTGAACGCCAGCAGGGCCAGGGTGGCCGGGTCCCACACCTGCATGACGTACTCCGGCAGCCGGATCTTCGCGGCGTCCGCGGAGAGCGGCACGACGAGCCGGTGCGCGGCCAGGCCGAGCGGGATGCCGAGCAGCCCGGCGATCACGCCGAGCGCCGCCATCGAGGTCACCACCATGCTCACCACCTGCCGCGGGGTCATCCCGATCGACTTGAGCATGCCCAGGTCGCGGCGGCGTTCGGTGACGTTGAGCGCGACCGTGTTGAGTACGCCGAGGGCGGCCACCGTGGCGAGCAGCAGGGCGAGCACGGCGGCGAACCCGGTGACCACGGTGGAGAACGAGTCGCCGCCGGTGTTGTCCCAGGCGTCCAGGCCGGGGTCGGCGGCGCGGATCGACTGGGTGAACGCGCCGAGATCGGTGCCCTCGACGGTCTGCACCTGGTAGAAGAACGCGGCCGGGTCGAGATCGGGGAAGTCGCGCCAGGTGGCGAACGCGCCCTCCGGGCCGGGCAGCCCGCGGACCGTCTCGCCGACGATGGTGAACGTGGTCCAGGCGCCCTGCAGCGAGACGGTGACCTTCTCGCCGATCTCCAGGCCGCGTTCGTTGAGTAGCTGGGTCGGCAGCACCAGCTGATCAGGAGCGGTCATCCAGTGGCCCTCGTAGAGCTGTTGCTCGTACCCCATGGCCGCCGTGTCGCCGCGTACAAAGTTGATCATCAGGGGTTCGCTCTGGCCGGCGACCGACAGATCGCGGGCAACACCGACGCCGACCTGGGAGGTGCCGGGCAGCGCCCGCAGCATCTGCTCGATCTCGGTGTCCGAGCGCTGGGAGGCAGGCTGTTCGTCGCCACGCATCGGCCGCACGCCGATGTCCCCGGCGGCGATCTCGCCGACCTCGCTGATCCGGATGACCGAATCCGATAATCCCAGCGCGAACGTCACCGTCACCACACCGAGCAGCAGCGACGCCATGGTCAGGGCGGTCCTCGCCGGCCTGGCGAACGGCAGCCCGAGTCCGAGACTGACAGCGCGCGGCAGCCGTGATCCACTCAGGGCGCGTTGCACGCGCAGCCCGCGTCCACGCCGCGGCGCGCTCCCCGCGCTGATCGCCTGCGCCGCGGACAGGCGGTGGGCACGCAAGGCGGGAAGCAACGCCGCGATCAAAACCAGCGAGGGTACGCCCAGAAGCACGACCGTGATGACCCACGGCTGGACCGCCGCGTCCTGACCGAAGCCGAGCCCCCGGAACGTTTCGGTCAGCATCGGACGGACTGCCGCCCAGCCGAGTCCCGTACCCAGGATGGCGCCGGCGACGGCCGGGACCGACACCATCGTGAGGTAGACGGCGACCACCTGCCGCGGGGTGAAACCGAGCGCCTTGAGCACGCCGATGTGCCGGAAGCCGGAGACCACGGCGCCGCTCACCACGTTGCCCACGATGATCACCGCGACGAGCAGGCCGAGGATGCCGAACGTGCCGAGGAACGGCAGGTACACGCCGGGTCCGGCGGCCGCCTCCTCCTTCGTGACCAGGTACGGCTGGGCGGCGAGCAGCGCGTCTCCGGGGAGCCCCGTGGTCACTCCGGAGACGCGAGCCGCCAGGGCGTCGTGGGTGGAGACGTCGCCGGTGAACCGGTAGAGCATCTGGGTTCCGGTCGGGTGCAGCGCCGCGACCTGCGCCGGTGTCACCCAGCCGTCCGCCGAGCCGCTGACCGTGAACGCGAAGCCGACGATCCTCAGCGTTTTCCCGTTGGTGACCAGCTCGGTGACGCCGGCGAGCGGGCCCATGCTCAGGTCCTCGTCCGGCTGCGGCGGCTCGTTGAGCACGATCTCACCGGCCGCCGACGGCCAGCGCCCGTGCCACAGGTCGACCCGGTCGACAGCGCCGCCCGGATCGGCCCGCCCGACCACTGTCAGCGGCTGACTGAAAACTGGTCCGACGTCGTTCTGCGGCTCGACGATCACCTGGCCGAACGGGCCGGCCGACGCCTCGACGCCGGTGGTCGCCGCGGTGAGCCGCTCGTCGGTCACCTTCGCCGGGTCGTAGGTGACAACCGAGTGGGCGCCGTTCTGGCCGTCGAACGCCCGCTGGAACGGCGACCGGGCCGCGTCCAGCAGCGCCACCGAGATCAGGGCAGTGGCCGTGCAGACCAGTACGACCAGGAAGATCACGAAGGTCTGCACCCGGCGGCGGCGTACCGCGGCGCGGGAGGCCGTCCAGACGGCGCTCACACCCGGTCCAGCGCGGACTCGCGGGCGACCTGGCCGTCGGCGAGCTCGACGAGCCGGCTGGCGCACCGGTGGGCGAGCCGTTCGTCGTGGGTGACGATCAGCAGCGTCTGTCCGATCTGGTTCAGGTCGAGCAGCAGGTCCATCACCTGCTCGCCGGCCTTGCTGTCCAGCGCGCCGGTCGGCTCGTCGGCGAGCAGCAGCGCCGGCCGGTTCATCAGGGCCCGGGCCACCGCGACCCGCTGGCGTTCGCCGCCGCTGAGCGCGGCCGGGTACACGTTGCGGCGGGTCGCGATGCCGAGCTCGTCGAACAGCTCCAGCGCACGGCGCCGGGCGGTGCCCGCCGAGCTGCCGGTGAGCTGCGCGGCCAGGGCCACGTTGTCCAGCGCGGACAAGTCGTCGAGCAGGTTGAAGAACTGGAAGATCATGCCGAGGTGGTGGCGCCGGAACAGCGACAGCTTCGTCTCGTTCATCGTGTCCAGGCGCTCGCCGTGCACGGTGATCTCGCCGGCGGTCGGCTTGTCCAGCCCGGCGATCATGTTGAGCAGGGTGGATTTGCCGCAGCCGGACGGGCCCATCACGGCCACCGCCTCACCGGCGCGGATCTCGAGGGTGACGCCGTCGAGCGCCACGGTGTCGCCGTACTCCTTGCGGACGCCGTCGAGGCGTACGACGGGGGTCTCGGTTGTCATGGCTGTCCTGCCTTCGGCATGCCCTCATGGCCCTCGCGTGAGACGCCGTTGTTCGGTGCGGCTGGTTGCCGCTCGGTGCAATCGGTCATGCCAGGGACGCTACGGAGAGGCGTACGAAATAGGCATCCACCTCTGTATGCAACCACCCGGCGGCGTCATCCCCGGGATGTAGGGAGCGTCAGCTCCCGGGTGGATGACCCACGGGCGTCGATCTGACAGGGTGTGTCGCATGGGGACGACGGTGGCCGTGGGGCTGGTGGTGGCGGTGCTGGTCGCCGTGCCGTTCGCCGTCGCGCTGCGCCGGGCCCGGCAACGCCACGCCAAGGCCGTGGGGGAGCGGGGCTGGCTGCTGGAGCGTGAGCGGGAGAGCGCCACCCGCGCCGCCGTCGATGCCGAGCGCACCCGGATCGCCGGCGAGCTGCACGACATCGTGAGCCACAACGTCAGCGTCATGATCGTGCAGACGTCCGCCGCGCGCGAGGTGCTCCGGACCATGCCGGACGAGGCCCTCGCCGCGCTGGAGGCGGTGGAGACCGCCGGCCGGGACACGATGGCCGAGCTGCGGCACCTGCTCGACCTGCTCAATCCGGAGGCCGGCGACCTCGCCCCGCAGCCGGGTCTCGACGCGCTCGGACCGCTCGTCGACCGGATCGCGTTCGCCGGGATGCCGGTCGAGGTGCGGATCTCCGGCGAGCCGCGGCCGCTGCCGTCCGGCATCGGCGCCACGGCCTATCGCATCGTGCAGGAGGCGCTCACCAACGCGCTCAAGCACGGCAGCGGCGGCAAGGCGGAGGTGACCGTCCGATACGCGGAACGCACCCTGCGCGTCGAGGTGCTGACCACCGGTCCGAGCGTCCTGACCGGCGACGCTCCGGCTGTTAAAAACACCGGCGCGGGTCGCGGACTGCTCGGGCTGCGCGAGCGGGTCGCGGTGTACGGCGGCGACCTGGACGCGCGCCGGCGTCTCGGCGGCGGTTACCGAGTGAGGGCGAGGATCCCGCATGAGTGAGCCGCGCGTCCTGATCGTCGACGACCAGGAGCTGATCCGCACCGGCTTCCGGATGATCCTGACCGCTCGCGGCATCGACGTGGCCGGCGAGGCTTCCGACGGCCTGGCAGCGGTCGAGGCCGAGCGGCGCCTGCGCCCCGACGTGGTGCTGATGGACATCCGGATGCCGGTGATGGACGGCCTGGAGGCGACCCGGCGCATCCTGGCCCGCAACCCGGCCTGCCGGGTCCTCATGCTGACCACGTTCGACCTGGACAAATACGTCTACACGGCCCTCGCGATGGGCGCCAGCGGCTTCCTGCTCAAGGACGTCACGGCCGAGCACCTCGCGGCCGCGGTCCGTCTCGTCGGCACCGGGGACGCTCTGCTCGCCCCGTCGATCACCCGCCGGCTGGTGCAGAGGTTCGCCCGGTCCGACGACCCGCCGGCCGTGCACCGCGACCTCACCGCGCTCACACCCCGGGAGCGGGAGGTGCTGACGATGCTCGGCCGAGGCCTGTCCAACACCGAGCTGGCCGCCGAGCTGACCCTGAGCGAAGCGACCGTCAAGACGCATGTGGCCCGCATCTTTGCGAAGCTGGAACTGCGCGACCGGGCGCAGGCCGTGGTGCTGGCATACGAGACCGGGCTGGTGGCACCCTCCACTCACTGAACGTTCGTTAAGCTGTGGCGCATGACCGTCGATCGCATGCTTCCCACCCCTGAAGCGCACGACCTCCTGGACCTGACCCGGGAACTCGCCACCCGCGAGCTCGCCGGCAAGGTCGACGACTTCGAGGCACGCGGCGAGTTCCCCCGCGAGGTGCTGCGCACGCTGGGCCGTGCCGGGCTGCTCGGCCTGCCGTACCCGGAGGAGGCCGGTGGCGCCGGCCAGCCCTACGAGGTCTACGTCCAGGTCCTGGAGACCCTGGCGAACACCTGGCTGGGCATCGCCGAGGCGGTCAGCGTGCACACCCTGTCCTGCCTGCCCACCGCGTACTTCGGCACCCCGGAGCAGCGCAAGATGCTGCCCGACATGCTCGGCGGCGAGCTGCTCGGCGCGTTCGCCCTCTCCGAGCCGCAGGGCGGTTCCGACGCGGCCGGCCTCACCACCCGGGCGGTCGCCGACGGCGACACCTGGGTCGTCGACGGCACCAAGGCCTGGATCACGCACGGCGGCCAGGCCGACTTCTACAACATCTTCTGCCGTACCGGCGGCCCTGGCCCGAAGGGCATCTCCTGCCTGCTCGCCGACGCCGGAACCCCCGGCCTGCTGCCCCAGCAGCGAGAACGTCTGATGGGCCTGCGCTCCTCGGCGCCGGCGCAGATCGTCCTGGAACAGGCCCGGGTCCCGCGCGACCGCCTGGTCGGTGCGGAGGGCGAAGGCTTCGCCATCGCCATGAAAGCCCTCGACGCCGGGCGTCTCGGCATCGCGGCCTGCGCTGTCGGCCTCGCCCAGGCGGCCCTCGATCACGCCCTGGGGTACGCCCGGGAGCGCGAGCAGTTCGGCCAGCCGATCGGCAGATTCCAGGGACTCGGGTTCATGCTCGCCGACATGGGCACCCAGATCTCGGCGGCCCGCGCGCTGCTGCTCAACGCCGCCCGCCTGAAGGACGCCGGCCGGCCGTTCTCGATCGAGGCCGCCAAGGCGAAACTGTTCGCCACCGACGTCGCCATGCGGGTCACCACCGACGCCGTCCAGGTCCTCGGCGGCGCCGGTTACGTCAGCGACCACCCGGTCGAACGCTGGTTCCGGGAGGCCAAGGTGCTGCAGATCGTCGAGGGCACCAACCAGATCCAGCGGATGGTGATCGCCCGCGCGCTTCTTCAATGAGCCCTTTTCACCGTGGCGAGGGCCTCGCTCGCCGGCGCCGGACATCGGCCCGGCGGCTTCCGGCCCGATGCCAGGTTGAAGATTGCCCACCGAGGGCGCTCCCGTAGGGTTGTCCGCGTGGAAGAGATCGACCAGGCGATCGTGTCGGCGCTCACCGTGGACGGCCGGCTGTCGTACACCGACCTGGCCGAACGGGTGGGCCTGAGCGTCTCCGCCGTACACCAGCGGGTCCGGCGCCTCGAACAGCGCGGCGTGATCGCGGGTTACACCGCGCGCGTGTCGTACGAGGCACTCGACCTGCCGCTGACCGCGTTCGTGGCGATCCGGCCGTTCGACCCGTCCCAGCCGGACGACGCGCCGGAACGCCTCGCCCACCTCGCCGAGATCGACTCGTGTTACTCGGTGGCCGGCGAGGACTTCTACATGCTGCTCGTGCGGGTGAAGAGCCCGGCCGACCTGGAACGCCTGCTCCAGGAGATCCGGACCGCCGCGAACGTGACGACCCGGACCACGGTCGTGCTCTCCACCCCGTACGAGAGCCGTCCACCCCGTATCGGGGATCTTTAAACGACCGCCGGCCAGACCATGTCGATCTGGCGCTCGAAGGTGACGTAACCGCCGCGCGCGAACGCCTTCGCCATCGGCACGTTGCCGACGTCGGTGGCGGCCCGGATCCGGGGCACGTCCTGCCCGGCCAGCAGCCGGGTCCCCGCGGCGAGGATCTCGTCGATGTAACCCTTGCCGCGATGCGCCGGCACCACCCCGAGGTACGCGATGATCGGGTTGTAGCTGTTCCGCGCCGGAATCACGAAACCGACCGGCTCGCCGTCCGGCAGCGTGGCGATCCGCCACCAGTCGTGCGGGCTGGTGTACCGCTCCAGCTCGTCGTGGTACTGCTCGACCGCGGACTCCCGGGCGGACATCCGGGTCAGCTCGTCGCGGCTGTGCGCGTCGAGCGAACCCTCCACCACGAGCGTCATCAGATCGATCAGCTCGTCCGCGCCGCCCACCGGACGAAACGTGAGCCGGCCGCTGGGCTCGGGGATCGGCGTACCGGGCCGCCACTCCAGGCGCAGCCGCTCGACGAACAGTTTCGCCCCGGTCTTCTCCAGCGCGGCCATGTGATTGTCGACGAGCAGCCGGGTCTCCGGGCGGTCACGCCAGTCCGGCGGCAGGAACCGGAGGGACTCCGGCGGGGTGGTGTTGCCCGGTGCCATGACGGGCAGCGCGGCCGCGAGCAGCCGGACACCGTCCTCGACGTCATCAGCGATGTCGAAGATGTCCATGAGCTGCGGTTTCTCATCACCGGGCGCGGTCCACCAGCCGGCCCGGGCCACCACGCGGTCACCGCGCAGCGCGACCCACAGCCAGGACAGCCGCCGCCGGCCGGCCTCGAGGTCGGTGGCGATCTCGTCGTTCAGAACGTAGGGAAAGCTGTTGAAAAGGGGCAACTCGCTGGCCCCGGTGATCGGACGGATGGTCAGTTCAGTCAAGGCGTTTCCTTCACAGGATGCGCCCGGCCTGCTCCGGGATCAGCTCAGCTGCCGTCCCGGGAGGACACGAGCGCGTTTTTCGGTGCGGACATCGCTCAGCCTCCTTCCTTCAAGATCGAGACCCCTTTTGTACGCGTCCCGCCAGGCCCCGCGCAACCGATTTAACGTCCGAGCCCACCCACCTAGCCTCCTAGGACGCCGGAGGCGACGAGGGCTGGCTCTCGCCCCGACATTCCCCAGAACAACCCGCTCCCGACCAGAACCGCACGGCCCAAACTCGCCCGGTAAGGCAAGCGCCCGGAACCGCGGCCCACAGTCGTCCAGGTCAGGAAAGCGTGTCGATTAGGGGTTCAATACGCCCCCTAAGTCGACACGCAGGCTGCAACTTGCTCGCCTGTGTCGAGTTCGGGTTCGATACGCGCTTATTCGATACGCGCTCAAACTCGACACGCACAGGCACGCCGTTCGCGGAGTGTCGACTTCAGGCACATCCGAGCGGAAACCCGAGCCGTCCGCGGGCGACCCATCCGCGGGGCGAGCCGTTCGTGGGGCGAGCCGTTCGCGGCGCGAGCCGAGCCGTAGCTCAGCCCTGTCATCGGACCCGCGTAACGTGCCTGACCGACGGCCGAGGGGCGCGAGCCGTAGCTCAGCCACGTCATCGCGGGCCTATGGCATGGCTGAGCTACGGCTCGCCCTTCGGCGACGAGAACTACGGCACCCGAGCACGCCTCCACCCGGCGGGCCGTCGCGCCCTTGCCCACCACACGCCGGCCATCCGATCTTTGCCGGCGTGTTCCCACCGTCGTCAGCGCCGGTCGAGCCGGCCCCCGCCGCTCAAGCCTGCGTCGCTCAACTCCGTGCGGCTCAAGCCCGCGCCGGTCGAGCCGGCCGCGTTGCTCAAGCCCGCGTTGCTCAAGCCCGCGCTGCTCGGGCCGGGATTGATAAGCCTGCGCTGTTTGGGCTGCGTTGATCGGGGTGGTTGGGTTGGTCAGGCGGTTATGGATTGGGCCAGGGTTGCCAGGGCCAGCACCGCCGGGTGGCTCGGAGGGTTGTGCCAGGCCAGGTGGACCGGGACCGAGGGGGCGTCGGGGACCGGGATGTAGACGACCGCCGGGTGGCTGTACATGACCGGGGTCGCGGTGCTGGTCAGGCCTACCGCGCGGCCGGCGATGATGGTGGCCAGCCAGTCGTCGGTGTTGGTGACCTCGACCTTGGCGGCGGGCGTGATGCCGCTGGGCCACAGATCCAGGCCGGTGATGCCGGCGATGGTGTTCACCGCGATCGGCTCGCCGGACAGCTCGGCGAGGGTGAGCGACGGGCGGCCGGCCAGCGGGCTGTCCACCGGTACGGCGGCGAGCCGGCTCTCGGTGAACAACGGCAGCACCTCGGCACCCGGCAGCTCGGCGATACCGCGGACGATCGCCGCGTCCACCACGCCCCGGGCCAGGCCGGCGTCGCGTTCGTCGACGCGTAGCAGGTGGAGCGGGGTCTGCGGGTGTTCCTGCTTCCAGCGGCGCAGCAGCGTCGTGGTGTGCACCCCGAGCGCGGACCACGCGTGCCCGAGGCGCAACGGCCAGGTTCCGGCGCGGGCCGGGTCGAGTACGTCGTCGACGGCGGCGACCGCGGCGGCGGCCCGGATTCGGAAGGCCTGGCCGGCGGCGGTCAGCTCCAGATGATGGGTGGACCGGTCGACCAGGCGGAAGCCGAGATGCTCCTCCAGCTGGCGCAGCGTCCGGGACAGCGCCGGCTGGGTCACGTGCAGCTCCGCCGCAGCCCGGGTGATCGTGCCGCTCGCGGCGATCGCCAGAAAAGCCCGGAGATGCCGCAGATCAGCCGTCATGAGCCCGGCGCCCGCCGGACGGAAGCGGTCACGAGCGCGACGCCCGCCGGACGGAAGCGGGCATCAGCACGGCGCGTTCCAGGGAATGGCTGTCATAACCTCAGAGCATAACCGCGGCCGAATCGGCATTTCTCAGGCGCATGTACGAGCTGGAAACGTGGCGGACGTGCGTACGAAAAGTGGTCCTGTCCTGGTTCTTGGCAGTGTGTTGTCTCTGCAGTTCGGCGGCGCGGTCGCGGCGCTGCTCTTCCCTCGGGCCGGCGTGCACGGCGTCGTCGCGCTGCGCCTCGCGATCGCCGCGCTGATCCTGCTCGCGATCTGCCGGCCGAGAACGCGGGGTTACCGCCGGGCCGACTGGCTGTCGATCGCCGCGTTCGGGATTGCCCTGGCCGGCCTGAACACGCTCTTCTATCACGCGATCGACCGCATCCCGATGGGTACGGCCGTCACCCTCGAAGTGCTCGGCCCGCTCACCCTGTCGGTGATCACCGCCCGCAGCAGGCGCGGCTGGATGTGGGCCGGCCTGGCCCTGGCCGGCGTGGTCCTGCTGGGCCGGGGCGGGTTCGGAAGGCTGGACCCGGCCGGTGTCGGCTTCGCGCTCGGTGCCGCGGTGATGTGGGCCGCGTACATCGTGCTGAGCGCCCGGGTCGGCCACCGCTTCCCGAAAGCCGACGGTCTGGCCCTCGCGGTCGCCGCCTCCGCTGTGATCACGCTGCCGTTCGGTGTCGCGGAGGCCGGATCGGTGCTGCTGGAGCCTCGGATCCTGCTGATGGGCACGGTGGTGGCGGTGCTCGCGTCGGTACTGCCGTACAGCCTGGAGATGCTGGCGCTGCGCCGGATGCCGACGACGACGTTCGCCGTGCTGATGAGCCTCGGCCCGGCGGTGGCCGCGCTCGCCGGATTCCTCCTGCTCGGCCAGGCCCTCACCCTCCTGGAATGCCTCGCCATCCTCCTGGTGATCACCGCCGCGATGGGAGCGGTCACCGGAACGAAGCCCGCGCCGGGAGCGGTCACTGGAACGAGGCCCGCGCCGGGCGCGGTCGCCGGCACGAAGCCCGCACCGGGACCGGTCAGCCCAGCGTCGCCCGTGCGCACTCCGTCACGTACGGAAGCTCGTAGGACCCTCGCCCCAGCAACGCCGGATGCGTAGCGGTCAGCTGCCGGACCTGGGCCAGCACCGCGGCGCGCTCGTCGGCCGGCATCAGGATGATCCGGCTGCGGGACGCGACGAGATCCTGCAGAACGTCCGGCGCGACCGTGTGCGTCCACTCGAACGACGTGGTCTCGAACGCCACGTCCAGCCGCGGGCTGCGGTCCATCGGCTCGCTGCCGATGATCGCCCCGAGGCGGCGTACCCAATCGCTGCGCTCGTCGCGCACGTTCCAGATCAGCCCGAGCCGGCCGCCCGGTGTGAGCACGCGCGCGATCTCCGGCAGCGCCCGCGCCGGATCCACCCAGTGCCAGGCCTGCGCGACCAGCACGACGTCGACCGCGTTGTCCGGCAGCGGGATACTCTCGGCGCTGCCCAGCATGGCCGGCACGTCCGGCAGGACCCGGCGCAGCTCGGCCAGCATGCCGTCGGAGGGATCGACCGCGACGACGTCGAGGCCACGCTCGCGGACCTGACGGCTCAGCTTGCCGGTCCCGGCGCCAAGATCCAAAACCCGCGGCTCGCCGCCGGGCAGGAGCCAATCCAGCGCCTTGTGTGGGTACGCGGGACGGCCTCGCT
Organism: Actinoplanes lutulentus; assembly: GCF_003259845.1. Lineage (GTDB taxonomy): Bacteria > Actinomycetota > Actinomycetes > Mycobacteriales > Micromonosporaceae > Actinoplanes > Actinoplanes lutulentus. Next base: position 214,679 of record NZ_QLMJ01000011.1, on the reverse strand, counting down.
CGTAAGCGTCGGCGGCCTCCCCGAACGAGCCGGCATGGGGGTCGATCACATTAATGATCTTAGCTAGCCGACTGTCCGGTCAGGCCGTACCGGTTGTGCGTTTGTTTCGAATCGGGTGATGGCGGGCAACCATCTTCGCGTAGGCACGACGACGGAGGTTGCTATGAGCTTCACCGATAAGGTCAAGAACAAGGCCGAGGAACTGACCGGCAAGGCGAAGCAGGGCATCGGCGACGCCACCAACAACGAGCGTCTTCAGGCCGAGGGCCAGGCGCAGGAAGCCGCCGCGCACGCCAAGCAGGCCGGCGAGCACGTGAAGGACGCGGGCCGCGACGTCCGCGACACCTTCAGCTGATCAGCACGAAGACTGGAAAGGGCCCGGCGGTTCGCCGGGCCCTTTCTCATGCCGTCTGCGGCTGCTCCTGCTGCTGCTTGCGCCACCAGTCCTGGCCGGACCCGGGCAGCGTGTCGATCGGGTCGTAGTACGCGTACTGCTTGGACAGCGCCTCGGTGTCCTCGGCCTCGATCGAGGTGCGGTAGTTCTTCGTCCAGTACGAGATGCCGTGCTCGCGGTCGTAGTCGGCGATCATGTGGACCCAGCGTTTGCCGACGAACGGCACGTCGCAGACGATCCGCGGGGTCGCGTACCCGGGCAGGTATCCCATCAGATCGTGCTGGAGCTGCTGGGCGTGCCAGACCGGCACCCGCCAGTGCTCGGCGTTCGGGATCATGTCGCACATGTAGAAGTAGTACGGCAGGATCCCGGCCTCGCCCTGCAGTGCGAAGCAGAGGTCGAGCAGGTCCGGGGCGGTGGCGTTGACGCCGCGCATCAGCACACCCTGGTTGCGCACGTCGCGCACACCGATCTCCAGCAGCGTGCGGGTGGCCTTGGCGACCAGCGGCGTCAGCGAGTTCACGTGGTTCACGTGGGTGTGCACGGCCAGGTTGACCCCGCGGCGCTCGGCGGTGACCGCGACCCGGTGCATGCCCTCGACCACGTCGTCCTGCAGCCAGTGCTGCGGCAGGCCCATCAGCGCCTTGGTGGCGAGCCGGATGTCGCGCACGGTCGGCACCGAGAGCAGACCCATCAGGTACGCCTCAAGCTGCTTCCACGGCACGTTCGCCACGTCGCCGCCGGAGACCACGACGTCGCGTACCCCGGGGTGGTTCTTGAGGTATTCGAGGTGGGCCGCGTACCGATCGACGGGCTTCTCCAGCAGCTTGAGCTTGCTGACGATCGGGGTGCTGTTGCCGACCAGGTCCATCCGGGTGCAGTGCCCGCAGTACTGCGGGCAGGTGCTGAGCAGCTCGGCGAGAACCTTGGTGGGGTACCGGTGGGTGAGGCCCTCGGCGACCCACATGTCGTGCTCGTGCAGCGAGTCCCGGGAGGCGTGCGGGTGTGACGGCCAGTCCAGCTGGCGGTCGGTGGCGACCGGGAGCATGTACCGCCGGATCGGGTCCGCGTAAAAGCTCTCCGTGCCCGGCACCTCGCCGGGGACCATGGTGTTGAGCATCTGCGGCGGCAGCAGCATCGACATGGTGGCGAGGCGCTGCTGGTCGGTCTCCAGGTCGGCGTAGAAGCTCTCGTCGAGCAGGTCGCCCATCACGGCGCGCAGCTGCTTCACGTTCTTCACGCAGTTGACCCGCTGCCACTGCGCGGAGGCCCACTGCGTGGCGGTGACGTTCTTCCACCCGGGGAATCGCGTCCAGTCCGGCTCGACGAGCTCGCGTCGCCGGTACTCGTAGGGCTGTTCCATGGAAAGCACGGATCCCCTCCAGGCATCGTTGGCTGGGCACACGCTAACGGATAATCTCCGGTGTAGTAACCATGTTGACGGAGGATTTACGGTAGGGCAGCGGTTCGAGACGATTGTTTAACGTGAGGAGGGTGTGACGTGACAGGATCTGTGGGTCTTGGCCGGGTGCTGGAGCCGAAAGGTGTCCTGCCGCAGGCGGCCTGGCGTCTGGACGCCGATCCGGCGATCGGGCCGGACGAGGTACGGATCCGGGTGCGCCGGCTCAACCTCGACGCCGCCAGCTATCGGCAACTCGCCGGCAAGCATGAGGGCGACGGCGCCGCGATCCGGGCCGAGGTCCTGGAGATCGTCGAGACGCGCGGCAAGATGCACAACCCGGTGACCGGCTCCGGCGGGATGCTGATCGGCGTGGTCGACGAGGTCGGCCCGGACTCCCCGCTGCCGGTGAAACCCGGTGACCTGGTCGCCACCCTCGTCTCGCTGACGCTCACCCCGCTGCGGATCACCGACGGCCTGGCCGGGTGGGACGGTCTCAGCGAGCAGGTGCCGGCCGGCGGCACCGCGATCCTGTTCGGCCGCTCGATCGTCGGGGTGCTCCCCGACGACCTGCCGCCGGAGCTGGCCCTGGCCGTCTACGACGTGTGCGGGGCTCCGGCGCTGGTCGACCGGGTCGTCCGCGGCTATCCGGGTACGCCGACAGTGGCCGTACTGGGTGGTGCCGGGAAGAGTGGATCGTTGTCTCTCGCGGCGGCGAAGCGGGCCGGTGCGCGTACCCACGCTGTGGTCGTCTCGGAAAAGGAGCGCGACGCGCTCCGGGGAGCGGGACTGGCCGACGAGATCGCGGTCGCGGACGCGCGGGACCCGGTCGCGGTGGCCGAGGCGATCGGTACGCCCGCCGACGTGACAGTGGTCTGCGTCGACGTGCCCGGCTGCGAGCACGGCGCGATCCTCGCCACGGCACCCGGCGGGACCGTGATCTTCTTCTCGATGGCGACCAGCTTCTCCGCTGCCGCCCTCGGCGCCGAAGGCCTCGCCGCGGACGTGACGATGCTGGTGGGGAACGGTTTCGTGCCCGGGCACGCCGAGTTCGCGGTCGGGCTCCTGCGCAGCGTGCCCGCGGTGCGTGCTCTCTTCGAAGCGCGGATCGCGGGAGACTGACCCGCATGAGCGAATCACCCTCCGCCCGGTACATCAACGGCCGCTTCTACTCCGCCGCCGACCCGCGCGCCACCGCGATGCTGGTCCGCGACGGGAAGATCGCCTGGCTCGGCCAGACCGCCGACGCGCCCGCCGCCGACCGGACCGTGGACCTGGACGGCACGCTGGTCACCCCGGCGTTCGTCGACGCGCACCTGCACGCCACCGACACCGGTCTGGCGTTCGACGGCCTGGACCTGTCCGGGGTGCGCTCGGCCGGTGAGCTGCTCGACGCGGTGGCGGCGTTCGCGGCGACCCGGGGGGCCGACGCGGTCGTGCACGGGCACGGCTGGGACGAGTCGACCTGGGCTGAGCAGACCCCGCCGACCGCCGCTGAGCTGGACCGGGCCGCCGGGGGACGCCGCGTCTACCTGTCACAGGCGTCGGTGCACTCGGCGCTGACCTCGTCGGCGCTGCTCCCGGCCGCGCGCGGGGTCGACGGATTCGACGAGTCGGGCTGGGTGCGCGAGCACGCCCACCACGCGGTCCGGGCCGTCGCGCTCGGCGCGCTCACCGACAGCCAGCGCACGGCCGCGCAGACCACCGCGCTGCGCAAGGCCGCCTCGATGGGCATCGCCGCCGTGCACGAGTGCGGCGGGCCGGGCACCTCCAGCGAGGCCGACTTCACCTCGGTGCTCGCGCTCTCCGGACAGAAACTGCCCCGAGTGTACGGCTACTGGGGCGAGCTCGGCGGCGCCGAGAAGGCCCGTGAGCTGGGCGCCCACGGCGCGGCCGGCGACCTGTACGCGGACGGCGCCCTCGGTTCGCGGACCGCGTCGGTGCGCATGCCATACCTCGACGGCGACCACGGCTGCGGCGAGGCGTTCCTGACCGCCGAGCAGGTCGGCGAGCACCTGCTCGACTGCGTCCGGATCGGGTTCCAGGGCGGTTTCCACGCCATCGGCGACGCCGCGATCGAGACGGTCCTGGACGGGTTCGCCATCGCCGCGAAGCAGGTCGGCGTCGACAGACTGCGCGAGGGACACCACCGCATCGAGCACGTCGAGCTGATCGACAAGGCGATGATCGCCCGGATGGTCGAGTTCGGCGTGATCGCCTCGGTGCAGCCGGTCTTCGACGCCCTCTGGGGCGGCACCGACCGGATGTACGCCCAGCGTCTCGGCGTCGAGCGTGCCCTGGCCAGCAACCCGATCGGCGCCATGCACGCGACCGGGGTGGCACTGGCGTTCGGCTCCGACTCGCCGGTCACCGCCCTCGACCCGTGGGCGATGGTGGTGGCCGCCGCCGCACCGCGCAACCCGATCTACCGGATGACCGTGCGCGCGGCGTTCGCGGCATCCAGCAAGGGCGGCTGGCGCGCCGCCGGAGTCGGCGACGCCGGCGTGCTCGCCCCGGGCGCCCAGGCCACGTTCGCGACCTGGACGACACCGGGCGGCACCCAGGCCGGGCTGCCGTCACTGCTGCCGGATGTCGACGGGGTGACACCGGAACGGCCGATCTGCCGTCGCACGGTCCTGTCCGGCGAGACGATTTTCGAAGAGTAGGGGAGTGGCCTTGTCCGGGAAGCTGGATCTTGACCCGCGCATCGTGGCGCGGGCCCGTGCGCTGGCGGCGCGGGCGGGACAGCCCGTCGTCGACCTGGCGCGGTCGCACACCACCGTGTCGGTGGAACGTGCGGTGCTGCGTCTGGCCGGCGTGACCGGCGCCGACCCGGACGGCATCCCCTGGGTGAACCGCCTGGTCGACGCGGTCCGCGCGGACGTCGGCCTGGAGCACGGGGTCGCGGTGCCGGCGTTTCACGCGTTGCTGTCGTCGGGGTCGGAGGATCTGACGACGCTGGCGCAGAAGGCGGCGGCCGGCTCGGTCCGGTTCACCCTCCCGTCTCGTAAAGGTGACATCTCGGCGGCCAGGCGCGCGGCGTCGAAGGCGGCGCGGGCCGGCATCAAGATCGTGGACCGGCAGCGGGTGGCGCGCGACCGGCTGATCAAACGGCATGGCAATCCGGCGCAACGGCCGTGGATCTATCTGATCGTCGCGACCGGGGACATCTACGAGGACATCCCACAGGCGCAGGCCGCCGCCCGGGCCGGCGCCGACGTCATCGCGGTGATCCGGTCCACCGGGCAGTCGCTGCTGGACTATGTGCCCGAGGGCGCCACCCGGGAGGGGTTCGCCGGCACCTATGCCACCCAGGAGAACTTCCGGCTGATGCGGGCGGCGCTGGACGAGACATCCCGCGAATTAGGACGATATATCCGGCTGACGAACTACGCGTCCGGGCTGTGCATGCCGGAGATCGCGGCGCTCGCCGGCATGGAACGCCTCGACATGATGCTCAACGACTCGATGTACGGGATCCTCTTCCGCGACATCAACCCGATCCGTACGTTCGTCGACCAGCGGTTCTCCCGTCAGGTGCACGCCCGCGCCGGCATCATCATCAACACCGGCGAGGACAACTACCTGACCACCGCCGACGCCGTGGACGCCGCGCACACGGTGACGGTGTCGCAGCTGCTCAACGAGTTCTTCGCGCACGAGGCGGGTCTGGAGGACTGGCAGCTCGGGCTGGGGCACGCGTTCGAGATCAACCCGGATCTGCCGGACTCGTTCCGCCTGGAGCTCGCGCACGCGCTGCTCGCCCGCGAACTGTTCCCGGACGCGCCCCTGAAATGGATGCCGCCGACCAAGCACATGACCGGCGACGTCTTCCGGGGCAACCTGCTCGACGGCTTCTTCAACCTGGCCGGGGCGCTCACCGGGCAGGGCATCCTGCTCGTCGGCATGATGACCGAGGCCGTGGTCACCCCGTGGCTGTCCGACCGCGACATCGCCCTGCAGAACGTGCGGTACGTGCTCAACGGCGCCGGCAACCTGCACGAGGACTTCACCCCCGGCCCGTTCATCCGGGGCCGGGCCAACCAGGTTCTCGGCGAGGCGATCGACCTGCTGGAGAAGATCGTCGACGACACCCTGCTGGACGCCATCGCCGACGGCACCTTCGGCATCATGAAACGCCCCGCGGACCGGGGGAAGGGCTTGGACGGCGTGGCTCGTCATGCCGGCGGTTACTTCAACCCGGTGACCTCGATCCTGGAGGAGGTCGCGTGAGCATCGTCCGGCCTTACGGGGACACCACCGGCGACGGCATGGTGCAGCTCTCCTTCACCCTGCCGATCCCGCACGACAAACGCGCCGAGGGCGCCGCGCTGCAGCTCGCCGGCAAGATGGGCATGGAACCGGCGATGCTCGTGCACGCCAAACAGATGGGTGACGGGTTCACCTTCTTCGTCGTCTACGGCAAGGTGGCCCACCTCGTCGACACCGAGCAGGTGCAAGTCGTCGAACGTGACTTCCCGCTGCTCAGCGCCAAAGAGGTCAACGCGGCCATCAAGAAGGGCCTGCGCCGCCGGCTCAACGTGGTCGGCGCCTGCATCGGCACCGACGCGCACACCGTCGGCATCGACGCGATCCTCAACCTCAAGGGCATCGCCGGGGAGAAGGGCCTGGAGTACTACTCCGAGCTCTCCGTCACCAACATGGGCGCCCAGGTCTCGGTGCCCGAACTCGTCGAGACCGCCCGGGAACGCAACGCCGACGCGGTACTGGTCTCCCAGGTCGTCACCCAGCGCGACGCGCACCTGCAGAACACCCGGGCCATGTCGGCCGCGTTCCGCGAGGCCCTGCCCGCCGGGCGGCGGCCGCTGCTGATCGTCGGCGGGCCGCGCTTCGACGAGCTGATGACCGGTGAGCTCGGCGTCGATCGGATCTTCGGGCGGGGCACCACGCCGCGCGAGGTCGCCTCCTATCTCGTCCACGCCCTTCTGACCGCGGGGAGCAAGAGTTGATCACTGTCACGCATCGCCGTTATGTGCCGTACTCGCATGCCCACTACGCGGGGAATCTCGTCGACGGGGCGTACTCGCTCGGCCTGTTCGGCGACGTCGCCACCGAGGTGTGCATTCAACTCGACGGCGACGAGGGGCTGTTCGCGTCCTACTCCGACGTGCAGTTCAAGGCGCCGGTGCAGGCCGGCGACGTCCTCGAGATCACCGGGAACGTCGTGCACATGGGCAACCGGTCGCGGCGCATCTACTTCGAGTCCAAGGTCGTCTGCCGGGGCACCTCGGGGTCGGCCGCTCAGGTCCTCGACGAGCCGATCGTCGCGGTGACCGCCGTCGGGACGGTCGTCGTGCCTGCCCACTCGTGAGTTCTGTGGTCTGTGTGGATGTCGGGTCCACGTACACGAAAGCCGCGAAGATCGACCTCGACGGCGCGCGACTGATCCGCCGCGCTGAGGTTCCGACGACCTCCGCGACCGACGTGCTGCACGGCCTGGATGCCGCCGTCGCCGCCGTGGGCGGCGACGGCGATCTCTACGTGTGTTCCTCCGCGGGAGGCGGGCTGCGGCTCGCGGTCATCGGGTACGAGTCACTGGTCACCGCCGAGGCCGGGCACCGCGTCGGGCTGTCGGCCGGAGCGCAGGTGGTGCACGTCGCGGCGGGCCCGCTCTCCGGGCCGGGTCTGGCAGCCGTGCGCGCGGCCCGGCCGGACGTGGTCCTGCTGGTGGGCGGCACCGACGGCGGCGACGCAGCAACACTGCTGCACAACGCCCGGCGGCTGGCGGCGGCGCGCTTCCGGGTGCCGGTCGTGGTGGCGGGCAACGCGTCGGTGGGACCGTCGGTGGCGTCGCTGCTTCGCTCGCGGGGTGTGCCGGTCACGCTGACCAGCAACGTGCTGCCGCGCATCGGCGTGCTCGATCCGCTGCCGGCCCGCACCGCGATCCGGGAGGTGTTCCTGCGCCACGTGATCGGCGGCAAGCGCCTGTCGAAGGGGCCGCGGTTCGGCTCGCTGGTCCGCTCGGCGACCCCGGACGCCGTCCTCGCCGGGGTGGAGCTGCTGGCCGACCTCACGGGGTACGGAGTACTCGTGGTCGATGTCGGCGGGGCGACCACCGATGTGTACTCGGCGCTGATCCCGGACGCGGAGAGCGAGACCGGCCCCCGGCGGGACGTGGCCGGGACGTTGTGGCGCTCCCGGACGGTCGAGGGCGATCTCGGGGTGGCCGTGGGAGCGGACGGGACCCGGGCGGCGGCAGCGGCGGAGAAGCTCTCTTTAGCCGGTGCTCCCGCCTCGCGGGGTGCCGTCTCGGGGGGTCCGGCTCTGCTTCACGCCCGTGGTGAGGAGCAACAGCTGGCGGCGGCAGCGGCGGTCGTCGCACTGCGGCGGCACGCGCGCGGCCACTCCGCCGGGCCGGGACAGCCCCGAACCGGCGGCCGCGACCTGCGCGACGTGCGGCTGGTAATCGGCTCCGGGGGAGTGCTCCGGCACGGCGGCGGCGAGCACGTCCTCGGCGCGGTCCTGGGCGACCTGGCCGGCGGCTGGGCCATGCCGGAGCAGGCCCGCACGGTGGTCGACGCGGAGTACGTCCTGGCAGCGGCGGGCCTGCTATCCGCGGACCACCCGGAGGCAGCCGCCGGCCTGCTGAACACCCTGCTGAAAGCCTGAGCCGCCAGCCGCTCGCTTCCAGGCGTCCCGGCGGCCGGCTCGTCCCGCTGCCGACTTGTCCCGACTGCCAGCTCGTCTCGGCCGCCCGGGGCCGGATTCCGCCCGGTGAGGCCGAGGACGACGCGCCGTGAGCATCCCCGCCCGGTGTGTGTCGAGTTGAGGTGGGTATCGAACCCGTAATCGACACAGAGCAGGCGATCCGCGGGGTGCGTGTCTAGTTTGGGGGCGTAGCTAACCCGAAATCGACACGCCCGTCTCGGGCCTGGGCGATCTTGGGCCGCCGTTCCCGCCAGGGTGTGGTTAGGGGACCACGATCGCCGCGGGAGGACTGAGGCGGGAAGGCGATCAAGACCTAACGTCCGCTGCCTGCGGGATTTCCTTTAACCGGCAGGGTCAGTACTGACTCGCGAGCCTTGTGGCAGTGCTGAGAGCCGGCTCGTGCCGTTCCGATACCGCTCGGCTGTCGCTCATGGCTGCCGGCTGTACGGCGTGGCGACCGCCAGCGACAGCCGGTTTCTGCAGGCTGTCGCTCACGGCTGCCGGCTGTCGCGTATGGCGACCGCTGTGTACAGCTGGTTCTGGGCCAATGCCGCCCGGACGGCGCAATGGCGCAACGGCGCAACGGCGCGGCGGCGCAACGGCGCGGCGGCCTGGCGGCGCGGCGGTGTGGCGGTCTGACGGCGCGGCGGTGTGGCGGTGCGGGTGCGGGCGGTGGTTGGGGGTGTGGGGTCAGTCGTTGAATTCGAGGGTGGCTTTGCCGCCGGCTACTGGGGTGTACCAGGTGGCGTCGCGGGTCAGGACGTCGACGTTCGCGTCCAGGGCCAGCATTGCCGCTGAGGCTCGGTCCGGTGTGCCTACCAGGCCTCGGAGGGTTGCCAGGGCCTGCCAGTCCTGGGGGTCGTCGGAGAGCAGGTAGACCGCGCGGTGGGCGATCAGCGCGTCCAGCCGTAGCTGTTCCAGCAGGCCGGTGAGGTGGGCGGCCTCGATCAGGCAGGGCAGCGGCAGGACGACCGCGCCGTGCTCGTCGTCGATCTCGGCGATCAGCTCGCCGACCGCCAGCGAACCGCGGGTCCAGGCGACCACCGCCGACGTGTCGATCACCAGCCGGACCGTGCGAGGCTCGTCGGTCACGCGACCGACACCAGCCGGACGCCGCCGGCCCTGGCGGTCACGCGGCCGTCACCGGTCGTGCGGGCGGCCTCAATTAGCCGGCTGTCGCCGTGCGGGTGGCCGGGGCCGGTCGGGTGGGTGGGATCGGGCGGGTGGGTGGGCCGGGTCACGCTGCTGCGGGGCGGGAGCGGATTTCGGCCAGGAAGGCTGCTCGAGTGGTGTGGTCGCGGCGGGCGTCGGCCTCCTGGAGGCGGGCGCGGGCGCGGGCCTTGCCCTCGGCGGTGACCGTGACACCGAGCTCGGCGAGGACGTCGGTCATGCTGCGCTGGGCGCTGGTGTCCTGCTCCATGCCTAGAGGGTAGCCGCCACCGGGCGGAACCGGGAGCCTCCGATCTCGCACGGGTGTGCCAGGCCTCGGGTCTGTCCGGCCTACCCCACCCGGCCGGGTGGGTGGAGTGGGATCCGCCGAGCCGTCTGACTTTTCCGGCACCGAGGCTACAAGCGGAAATAGGGCGATAATTCGCCATCGACGAGCACCTACCGTCTCACCCGGTTTCGTTTCCGGTTCGAGAGTGGGTTCGTCGCGTGGGTGGCAAACGTCGGGTCAGCCTGTTCGGCCTGGCCGTCGCGGTTCTGAGCACAATCCTGGTGGTACCTTCCGGCCCGGCCCTGGCGGCCACCGCGTCGAAGGTCACCGCCTCGATCCCGGCGGACATGCGGACCGGGGCCACCGCCTCGGTGACCGGGAAGCTGACGCCCGGCAAGAATCGGACGGTACGCCTGGAACGGAACTCGGGCGGCAAATGGTCCGTCCTGGCGACCGCCCGCACCGGGTCCAGCGGCCAGTTCACGCTGAAGGTACGCCCGGCGGCGGCCGGCACCTGGACGGTCCGGGTCTACGCGCCCGCCTCCGGCAGCTACCGGGCCGTCGCCTCGGCGCAGCGGGCCGTGCGGCTGTGGACCGCGACGACGGCCACCACGGCGTTCAGCCCGGCCACCGCGACGGTCGGCAAGGCGCTCGCACTCACCGGCCGGCTGACCCCGGGGGACTTGGGCCGGGCCGTGACCGCACAGCGGTGGAACGGCCGTTCCTGGGAGACCGCGGGACGGGCCACGAGCACGTCGGGCGGGCAGTTCCGGATCACGGTGAAGGCACCGGCCCAGGCCGGACGCACGTCGTGGCGGGTCACCGTGGCGGCGACGAAGAGCCGGGGCGGGTACACCGGCCCGGTCCGGACGCTGATCACCCAGGCGGCACCCAGCACGCCCCCGGCGACCCAGCCGACGCCCACGCCAACAACGGGCCCGACGACCGGACCGACGACGGGACCGACAGCGCCGACGACGGGACCCACCGCGCCCACGACGGAGCCGGCAACGGGTCCGACCGCCCCCACGACCGAGCCCACGGCCGGGCCGACGACGCAGCCGCCGATCCCGCCGACCACCGCACCGACGACGCAGCCGACCCCGGCGCCGACGGAGACGCCGAGCGGCGGATACCTGTTTGCCGCCTCCAATGGCACGATCCACACCGTCGAGATGGCCGCTCCGCACCGCGCCACCGCCCTCGTCACCGGTGACTACGTCGCCTCGGCCTCGACCGGACGCCTGCTCTACCGCGGACCCGCCGCCGACCCCGGCCTCTTCCTCACCGGCGCCGGCCTGACCACCCGCCGTCTCGCCGCCGAGTCCGCCACCGCCTGCGTGATGAACGCGGCCCTGGACGCCTCCGGCCGCTACGCCACCTGGATGACCGGCCGGCCCGCTCCGCTGACCGACGGGACCATGGTGTGCGCGGCGACCACGGACGTCCGGCTCTTCGACGCGACCACCGGCACCACCACGGTGATCACCATGCCGAAGGGTGTGCCCGGTACCTCGTCGGTGACCATGCGGGCCGGTTTCACCCGGGACAGCGGCCACCTGGCCGTCGTGGACACCGACCACGCGCTGTACGTCTACGCCCTGGGCACCGGCCGCTGGACCCAGCCGGCCCGGCCCGCCACGGGCTCGATGACCCTCGTCGACATCCCCGCCCCGGCCGGCTACCTCGCCGTGGAGGAGAAGAAGGCCACGACCTGCGTCTCCGGCCGCTGGTACGTCAAGGCGGACGGCACCGCACCCTCGACCTGCACCGACAGCAAGGGCACGGTCAGCCCGGACGGATCGCGGACCCTGTGGACCGCAACGGCCGGCGGTACCACCCACGTGTTCGTCGGTGACGCCGCGTACCAGTCGGTGACCGATCTCGGCGTCGTCGCCGCGGGCACCACACCAGCCTTCGCCGGCGACAACGCGGTGACGTGGAACGGCGGGATCACGCCTCTCGACGGCTCAGCGGCCTGGACCATGCCGGCGGGCTGGAGCATCCAAGGGGCACAAAAATAGGGCAATTCCCTTGCCCTCTTTAACGTATAACACAGAGGGGGCCTTGCCACAAGACCCGGTTCGTGCAGCAAAATCGCAGCTCACCGCTGTTTTCTGCCGCATGGGAGTCTCGAGTGACCATGAGCCTGTTCGCGCTGGGCGAGGCCAGCGCCAAGGCCGACCCGAACCTGATCGGTGAGGACGAGAAGCACTTCGCGGCGATCGCGGAGAGCCTGGATCGGTCCATCGGTGAGCTCGCCGAGCGTCTCGAAACGGTCCGCCGGGCGCCCGCCGGCAAGGGCCGCCAGGCGGTCGACCGGGACGACGAGGTGCGGCGGCTCACCTCCCGTCTCGAACTGCTGCGCCGGTACGGGGTGGACCTCTGCCTGGGCCGGATGGTCGGCGACGACGGCGGCGAGCCGGTGTACATCGGCCGCCGCGGCCTGACCGACGACACCGGGCGGCGGCTGCTGCTGGACTGGCGGTCGCCGGCCGCCGAGCCGTTCTTCGGGGCGACCCACGCGAACCCGATGGGCCTGGTGTTCCGGCGCCGGTACCGGTGGAGCGGCGGCCGGATCACCGATTACTGGGACGAGGTGTTCGACGCCGGCGGGTTCGCGGGGCACGCCGCGGCGCTCGACGACCAGTCCGCGTTCATCGCGAGCCTCGGCGGCGTCCGCACCGACCGGATGCGCGACGTGCTCGGCACCATCCAGGCCGACCAGGACGCGATCATCCGGGCCGGGTCGCGGGGCGCGCTGGTCGTCGACGGCGGGCCGGGCACCGGGAAGACCGTGGTGGCCCTGCACCGCACCGCGTACCTGCTCTACTCCGATCCGCGGCTGGGCAACCGGCGCGGCGGGGTGCTGTTCGTCGGGCCGCACGAGCCCTATCTGGCGTACGTGTCCGACGTGCTGCCCAGCCTCGGTGAGGACGACGTGCAGACCTGCACGGTGCGTGACCTGGTGCCGGAGGGCGCCGGTGCGCTGCCCGAGGCGGACGCCGTGGTGGCCGCGCTCAAGGCCGAGGCGCGGATGGTGGGCGCGGTCGAGGCGGCGGTCCGGTTCTACGAGGAGCCGCCGGGTCCGACCACCCTGGACGAATGCGTGGTGACCGCCGCGGACTGGGCGGCCGCGTTCGACGCGGTGGAGCCGGGTACCCCGCACAACGAGGCGCGGGAGCAGATCTGGGCGGAGCTGACCGCCATCCTCGCCGAGAAGCACGACCTCACCGAGCGGGAACTGGACCGCCACCGGGATCTGCGGGCCGCGCTGAACCGGGCCTGGCCGATGCTGTCGGCCCCGGATCTGATCGGTGACCTGTGGGCTGTCCCCGCGTACCTGCGCAGATGCGCCCCCTGGCTGGAGGCCGGGCAGGTGAGCGCGTTGCAGCGCGCCGCGGCCCAGGCCTGGACCGTCGCCGACCTGCCGCTGCTCGACGCGGCCCGGCAGCGGCTCGGTGACGCGGGGGCCGCGGAGAGGAACCGGAGACGCGACGCCGACGTGGCGGCCGGGCGGGAGCGGATGGACCGGGTCGTCGACGACCTGATCGCCTCGTCGGTGCACGACGACGGTGAGGGCCTGATGAAGATGCTGGTCCAGCAGGACCTGCGGGAGAACCTGGCGGACGGCCTCGTCGTGCCGGACAGCGACGGGCCGGAGCTGCTCACCGGTCCGTACGCGCACATCGTCGTCGACGAGGCGCAGGAGCTGACCGACGCCGAGTGGCAGATGCTGCTGCAGCGCTGCCCGTCGCGCAGTTTCACGATCGTCGGGGATCGGGCGCAGGCCCGGCACGGGTTCACCGAGTCGTGGCAGGAACGCCTGGAGCGGATCGGGCTGGACCGGGTCAGCCTGGCGTCGCTGACCATCAACTACCGCACGCCGCGGGAAATCATGGAGGAGGCAGCGCCGGTGATCCGGGCCGTGCTGCCCGATGCGAACGTGCCGATGTCGATCCGCAGCAGCGGGCTTCCGGTCGTACACGGGAATGTTCTTGATCTTGAAGAGATCTTGCGCACGCATGGCGAGGGGCTGGCGTGTGTCATCGGGGATCCGGCGTTTGCCGGCACGGACCGTGTCCGGTCGCTCACGCCGTCGCTCGCGAAGGGCCTGGAATTCGATCTCGTGGTGCTGATCGACCCGGACGAGTTCGGCGAAGGTATCGAAGGAGCTGTTGATCGTTATGTCGCGATGACCCGTGCGACGCGGCAGCTGGTGGTCCTGAGCAGCGCAAACAGCAGCGCGAACACCTGAACATCAGGTGACACGCCGACGAATGCGACACGCCGGAGCACAAGCCAGGTGGTTGACAGGCCACCGGTGTCCGGACGTACCGTCTTCAGGTCTTTGTTCACGGCGAGCAGCCCAGATTCGCTTCGTCCCTCTACCCACTGGCCCGCAGTCCTCGCTGGGGTCGCGCGTTCAGCCAGGTCCAGGGGGTGGAGGTGCGCGGGGCGGGGCGGACCCGGCCGCGTTCAGGTGGCGACTCCGGTGACTCCGGTGACGGCCAGTAGACAACGGCACGACGCGGGCAGCCGGCTCGCGGCGCGTCGGTCCGAAGGTCGTCGCCATGTCACCGGGCCCACCGGCCTGGAACAGTGACACCAGATGTACTCACGGGGCGCAGCCATAGGCGGGCTGCGCCCCTCCGTCGTTCGTGCGGGTAGCCTCCCACCCGTGGAAATGACTTTGCCGCCGCGAGAGCTCGTGTCACCCGAGCCCGGACGGGTGCTCGGCGAGCCGCTGCGGCTGCCACTCGCCGCGGCGCTGGCGGTGGCCGCGGGCGTGGCGCTTCTTCTCGCGCTGCCGCCTTATGACCTGTGGTGGCTCTCGCCGGTCGGCGTGGCGCTGATGGCCGCGGCGGTGCACCGGCGGCGGCTGCGTGCCGGGTTCGGGCTCGGTTTCCTCACCGGCGTGACGCTGTTCTTCCCTCTGCTCTGGTGGACCACGATCGGCGCCGGCTGGCTGCCCTGGGCGATGCTCTCGGTCGCCCAGGCCGTGATCATCGGAATCGCCGGGATGGCCGGCGCGTGGCTGTCACCGCTGGCGGATCGGTGGCGGTGGTCGTGGCCGCTGCTGGCCGGGTTGCTCTGGACCGCTCAGGAAGCGCTGCGGGACCGGGCGCCGTTCGGCGGTTTCCCGTGGGGCCGGCTCGCTTTCAGCCAGGGCGACGCGCCCACGTTGCGCCTCGCGGCCTACGGCGGCGCGCCACTGGTCACGTTCGTGGTCGCCGCCGCCGGCGGCGCGCTGGTCGCGCTGGCATTGCACCTCGCGCATTCCAAGATCAAGAGCAACATCGTGGGTACGGCCGGATTCGCCCTCACCGCCGCCGTGCTCCTGTTCGGACCGGCCGCCCTGCCGCTGACCGAGCCCGCCGGGCCGACCAGCACGATCGCCATCGTCCAGGGCAACGTCCCGCGTCTCGGCCTCGACTTCAACGCCCAGCGCCGCGCCGTCCTGGACAACCACGTCAGCGCCACCCGCCAGCTCGCCGCCGACGTGGCGGCCGGCAAGCAGAAACAGCCCGACCTGGTGGTCTGGCCGGAGAACTCCAGCGACATCGACCCGCTGCGCAACGACGACGCCGGCGACGAGATCTCCGCGGCTGCCGACCTGATCAAGGCGCCGATCCTGGTCGGCACGCTGCAGCGCACCGACGACCCGGAGGACATCTACAACGTCGGCATCCTCTGGTGGCCGCGTACCGGGCCGGATCTGGACCAGCAGTACGCGAAACGGCACCCGGTGCCGTTCGCCGAGTACATGCCGCTGCGCCCGATCGCCCGGCTGGTCACCGACAAGGTCGACCTGGTCCGCAACATGCTCCCCGGCGACCACCCCGGTGTGATCAACACGGGCTCGGTCATCCTCGGGGACGTGATCTGCTTCGAAGTCGCGTACGACGGGATCGTTCGTGACACCGTCGACGGTGGGGCTCAGTTGCTGGCCGTGCAGACCAACAACGCCACGTTCAACGAGGCCGAGGCGCTGCAACAGCTCGCGATGGTACGGCTGCGTGCCGTCGAGCACGGCCGGGAGGCGCTGATGGTCTCGACCGTCGGCGTGTCCGGATTCGTGGATGGAACGGGCGAGGTGCACGGTGCGACCGGCTTCAACACGGCGGCCGTGGTGGTGCGTGACATAGCGACTGAGGGACCGCGTACGCTGGCGACTCGTTCGGGCAACTGGCCCGAGGTGGTGGCCGTCGCTCTGATGGTCGCTGCCCTCGCCGGCGTGCTGCCCTTGCGCCGACGGCGTGCGAACATCGGCAATGACGGCGATAAGGTTTCGGAGGAACGGTGAGCGAGTACCCCGGCGTGGGACGCGTCCTCGTGATCATCCCAACGTACAACGAGGCTGACAACGTACGGGTGATTACCGATCGGGTACGCAAGGCTGTCCCCGAGGTGGACATCCTGGTGACCGACGACAACTCGCCGGACGGAACCGGAGCCATCGCCGACGAGCTCGCTCTCGCCGACGACCACATCTTCGTCCTGCACCGGGCCGGTAAGGAAGGCCTCGGCGCGGCGTACAAGGCCGGGTTCGCCTGGGCCAAGGACAAGGGTTACGACGCGGTCGTCGAGATGGACGCGGACGGCTCGCACGCCCCCGAGGAGCTGCACAAGCTGCTCGACGCGCTGGGCAGCCACGACGTCGTGCTCGGCACCCGGTACATCCCCGGTGGCAGCGTGCACAACTGGCCGATCCACCGGCTGCTGCTCTCCCGGGGCGGCAACATCTACATCCGGATGGCCCTCGGCATGCCGTTCAAGGATGCGACGGGTGGCTACCGGGCGTACCGGATCGGCGTCCTCGACAAGATCGACGTCGGCACCATCGCGTCGACCGGTTACAGCTTCCAGGTCGAGATGGCCTGGCGCTCGTACCGTCAGGGTTACCGGATGGTCGAAGTGCCGATCACCTTCACCGAGCGCGAGCACGGCGTCAGCAAGATGAGCGGCAACATCTTCAAGGAACAGCTGCTCAGGGTGACGATCTGGGGAGCGCAGGCCCGAACTGAGAGTTTGCGTAAAGTCTTCGATCGCAAGCCTCGGCAGGGCTCTTCCTGGCCGTGAGGTGTCATATTTGAACCGGGCCCGTGTTTTCGGGCCCGGGACACCGGAGGTCGAATGATGCGCCGCTCCAGGCTGGCTTATGTTCCGCTGGCGATGCCACTGTGGGCGCTGGCCGAGTTCTTCGTCTTCCTCGCCGTTTCGCACGCGATCGGCGCGGGCTGGGCCATTCTCCTGCTCGCCGTCTCCACCCTCGCCGGCGTCGCCCTGCTGCGCCGCGAGGGGATCAAGGGCTGGCGTGCCTTCCAGCAGGCCGCTCAGGAAAACCGGCCGCCCGGCGCCGAGGTGGCCAACTCGCTGACCGGCCTGGGTGGGGCGCTGCTGCTCACGCTGCCCGGTTTCATCACCGCGGTGGCCGGCCTTCTCCTGCTGCTGCCGCCCGGCCGGGGTCTTGCCCGCCGCGGCATCGAGCGGTTCGCCGAGCGCAGCCTGGGCGGTGCCGCGACGGGTGACCTGTTCGGCCCGCGCAAGGTCAAGGTCCACTCCGGCGCCCCGGTGACCGTGGTGGTCGTCGACGAGCAGCCTGCCCCGAGTCACGGCGGCCGCACTCAGCCGCCGCCGGCCATCGAGGGCGAGATCGTCCGCTAACCCGGCACGCTTCAGTAACTTGTCGCACGGTACGCCCTTTCGCGCACCGTGCGATTTGCCGTTCGCCAGGGTGCCCGGCCAACGCCGAGTCGCTTGCGGCGCCGAGTTGCTTGTGGCGCCGAGTTGCTTGTGGCACCGAGTTGCTTGTGGCGCCGAGTTGCTTGCGGCGCCGAGTCGCTTGTGGCGCCGAGTTGCTTGCGGCGCCGAGTCGCTTGCGGCGCCGAGTCGCTTGTGGCACCGAGTTGTCTGTGGCGCCGAGTTTCTCGTGACGCCCGGTGCTCGTAGCGCCCTCGTGGTGTGCGATGGGTCCGTGGCGTGCGTTTGTCCTGGCCCTGCCCGCGATCTTGGTGAGTTCGGGTTGCTTGAGTATCGCCATTCTGTGGATCGGTCGCGGGTTTGCGTGGCCCGGCCCGTTGCCGTGGCGAGGTGCCGCACAGATCTTGTGCGGTTGGGCCGCCTGTTCGACCACAAACGCACGAGTTTCCGGGGTCGGCCGTCCCCGGCGGGTCGATGTCGGGTGGTTCGCGGGCGCTGTGGTTACGCGCTGTTGCCACAACGGTGGAAAGTTGCCGGATCTTGGAGCCCGGTGGGGCATAGAACACCCACGGGGTTCCAAGATTGGCCGGCGTCCTGGGTAGGCGCCCACCCTTCGTGACGGTTCGGGGTGACTGGTGACGCCAGCTGGCTATCCAGCCCTGGCGAGTGAGAATCGTGCGACCCGGCGGGAGTGGCTAGCGGCGGCGCGGGCGGGCACCCCGGCGGTGCGGGCGGGCTGCCGCCGGAGGTGTGGGCAGGGGGTGGGTTGGGAATGCGAAAGGCCACCCCGGAGAGGGGTGGCCTTTTCCATGCCGTAAGGACTAGCGGCCTCGACGGGTGCGGACTTCCTGGAGCCGCTCGTTGAGGATGTCCTCGAGTTCGGCGATCGAACGCCGCTCGAGCAGCATGTCCCAGTGGGTGCGCGGCGGCTTGGCCTTCTTCTGTTCCGGCTCGTTGCCGTCGACCAGGCGGGCCACGCTGCCGTCGAACTTGCACTCCCAGGTGACCGGCACCTCGGCGTCGACGGCGAACGGAACCTCGAACTGGTGACCCTTGACGCACAGGTACTCACGGGTCTGTCGGGGCGCCAGCTCGGTGTTACGGTCGGACTCGTAGCTGACCGCGCCTAGACGGCTGCCGCGCAGCATGCGTTCGCCCATGATCGGCTTTCCCCTCGCTCGTGGTGCTGCTCTCGTTGGTGTAACGAAAGTGACGGCCGCTGGATTCCTGATCCGGGCACGGAGCAGTGCCGGATCGGAAGTTCGGCTGCCGCCGAGATCTTGTCCGTACCGCCTGTATCGGCGGTGTTAACGCTATGAGCGTAACCGGCCACAGCCCTTACCCGGCAAATCGAACCCGTGTTCCCGTGGACCTTGGTCCACTTTGCGGGTATTTGCGACTTGTGCGGGTGGTGCGATGTCGGTCACTCCATGGCGTTCATCAGCAATTTACTCATCCGCCGGTCACCGGAGGGTGCCACTACGGTAGCGGCGTGGTAGCAATCACCCGTCCGATTTCGACCACTGGTTGCCGTTCTGTGGCTGGTTGGCCGTGAGATATGTCGCCGTCAGCTTTTCGGGCTCGATGTCTGGGGCGGAACCGCTGCCGGCCGCGCCGCACCGAGCGCCGCCAGCGCCGACGCAAGATCACTGACTTGTGATGTCAGCTGGGCCACCCGCTCCTGCGCCGAATCCGCGTCGGCACGAGCGGACGCCAGCCTGCGCTCCAGCTCGGCCCGCTCGCGCGACGCGCGCTCAGCGGTCCGTTCCAGATCATCATTGGTACGCGCAAGACGGTCCCGTTCAGCTACCACTCCCGCCAATTCCGCGGTCCCGGCCGCCACGCGTGCATCGGCATCGCTGACACTCTTGATCAGGGCGTCCCGCTCGCGTTCCGCCGCCACCGCCCGGGTGACCGCCTCGTCGGCCGCGGCCCGGGCCTGCCCCGTCTCCTCGGTGGCCTGCGATGCCTTTGCGTTCGCCAGCTCCAGAGCCTTGGCGGCCTCAGTTTGCGCCGCTGTTGCCGTACGGCGGAAGTCGGAGGAATCCTTGAGCGCGGCAGCGAGGTCTCGCTCGGCGGCGTCGCGGTTTTTCCGGACATCCGCCAATTCGTGGGTGGCGGTGTCGCGCTCGGCCTCGGCGCGTTCCCGCAGCGCGGCGGCTCCGGTCGCCGCACGCACCGCCTCGTCGCGGGCGGCAGCAGCTTCCTCGGCGCGCTTGCCCGCCTCCTCCGCCGACCGCTGGGCGTCCGCGGCGCGGTGCTGCGCCTCGTCACGCTCGGCCGTGGCCGCCACCGCGATCTGATGCGCGTTCGCCATCGCGGTCGCGGCCTGTTCGGCGTCGCGGCGCGCGTCGTCCCGCTCCGCGTGCGCGGACGCGACCTGCTGGGACGTGTCCGCGCGGACCTCGGCGACCTGGCGCTCGACACCGGCCGGCGACATCTCCGAGTGCAGCGCCTCGGTGAGCGTGCCGACCAGGGTGTCCAGGCGGTCGACGACCTCCCAGGTCCGCGCGACCGAACCGGCCAGGCCGGGGGAGGAGCGGTGCCGCATCCGCACGTTGCGCGAGGCGCGCTGGCACTCGCCGTCGTTGTCGCGGCAGTAGCGGAACGGGCGCCCGGCGGAGGCGCGCTGCGGGACGGGACGGCCGCAGTTCGCGCAGGGACGGGTTTCGTTGTCGGTATCAGGCGCAGTCATAGCGTGCTCAACCCTAGGGTTCCCGGTCGCTGTTGCCGATGATCCCCGTCGGCGCGCCTGCGATACTCCACCGGATATGGCTGTTCTTCTCATCGTGGCGGCGCTGGTGTACTTCGCCGGCGAGACGGTTCACACCGGACGTTCGTGCATGGCCTCGGCGCGTTCCTGGCCATTGCCGGCGGTAACGCGGCGATCGTGATGCTGCCCTGGTTCCGGGCTCTCGGCGTGGTAGGCCTCGCCGGGTTCGTTGCCTTCGTGGCGTTGCCCGGTGACTACAGCGGACTGCTGGAACGCATCGCTGTCTATCCGATTCTGATCACTCAGTTCATTGCCGGTGTCGCTGTGCTGAGGGCGCGTCCCGCGCGCCTGACCGGCGCGCGGGAGCCGCGGCTCTAGAGCTTCTGCGTCTCGGTGGTCGCCGGGTGCAGCTCGGTGGTCGTCTCCTTGACGAAGCGGCCGGTCGTCGTGCTGCGGTTCACTTCCTGGTCGCCGGTCTTGTCGCCACCGACGGTCTCGGTCGTGGTGGTGTCGGGGTTGCGCGCGACGGTGCTGTCCTTGACGAACTTGCCGGTGCGGGCGCTGCGGTTGACCTCGTGCTCGTTGCCAGCCATCGGGGGGTATCTCCTTCGTCAATGGGGGTGTCATTTCAGTGCCCGCTCCGGCGCCGGCAAAACCTGATGCATCGGTTGACGATACATATCGCCGGGCGTAGTGTCGGCCGCATGCAGGTACCGACGTTCTTGATCCTGGCCGCGCTGGCGGGCGAGCCCCGCCATGGTTACGGCATCGTGCAGACGGTGGTCGAGCTCTCCGCCGGCGAGGTGAGTCTGCGGCCCGGCACCCTCTATGGCGCGCTGGAGCGGCTCACCGAGCAGGGGCTGATCGAGCCGGACCACGAGGAGGCGGTGGAGGGGCGGCTGCGCCGTTACTACCGCCTCACTACGGACGGCGCGACCACCCTCGCCGCCGAGGCCGAGCGGTTGCAGCGCCATGCGGACGCGGCCCGCGAGCAGCTGCGCCGCCGGCCCGGCACCATCCCGGGTCTCGCTCGTCTTTCGGGGGGCCTTGCGTGACCGCCGGAGCGTGGCCGGCCGTCGACGAGCGGCTGGTGCGGCGGTACCGTCGCCTGCTCCTGGCCTACTCGGGCGGCTACCGGCGCCGGCACGGCACCGAAATGATCACCACGATGCTGGAGATGGCCGAGCCGGGCCGCTCCCGGCCGTCCGCCGGTGAGGCCTGGCACCTGATCGCCAGCGGCGTGCGGCAACGGTTCCGGCTGCCGTCCGGGCGCCCGTTCACGGTGGTCACCGCGGCGCTGGTGACCGTGGTGCTGGCGGTGTTCGGCGCGGCCGCCGGCAGCTGGCTCGGCGAGCAGACCTTCGCCGCCGTGCCGTCCGGTGCCGCCGCCGTGGAGCTGGTGAGCCCCGCTGTCGCGGATCCGAGGCAGGACGCGATCTTCACCTGGCGGAAATCCCTGCCCGGCCGGGCCGATGCCCTGAATTTCCATCTCTCACCGAAAGCGGCCTGGACCGTTGAGGAGGCCCGCGACGGTCTCACCGCGGCCGGGTGGACCATCACCGAGTTCACGGTCCACCCGCGCCCGGCGTCGATAATCTGCGCTCCCGACGACATCACCGGCGGCGAGTCCTGCACGTTCAGCTCCCGCGACGCGGCCCTGACCGCCCACCGCGACGGCCTCGTCCTGCACGGCACCGCCAACGACTTCCTGGCGAACGAGGCCGGCGACGCCTGGGTCGGCGGCGTCTACGGCGATCTCTACGCCGAGCGCAGCACCGCCTACCTCCCGCTGACCGTCATCGGCGGCCTGCTCGGCGCGCTGGCCGGCTGGCTGCTCACCGCCGCCCTGGCATATCGGATCCGCTCCCTGCCGCCCGGCGCCGGATCGCTGGCCGGCGCGTTCGCCGGCGTGGCCGTGACCGTCGCCGCGCCCGCAGTGTGGGCCGTCGTCGTCAACGCGGTCATGCTCGGCGGCCACCTCACCTACACCGGGCCGGTCTACGCCCTGCACTCGGCGTTCCGGCCCGGCTCACACCTCACCGAGGTGCCGTCCTGGCTGGTCCCCGGGTGCACCCTCGCCGCCGCGGCGGCAGCGGCCATCGCGGTGAGCGTCGTCTTCCTGAGCGGCGGCCGCGACCGTCCGACTGTGATCGAGAACAGGTTTTCCGCTGGTCCGGGCATCGCGGAGCACTGATGTCATAGGTTTGGCGACGGTATGCGTAGACACCGATCGAATCTCGGCACCCTGCTTCACCACGTTCACGTGAGCGGGCCGCTCTCCCGCGCCGCCCTCGCCGAGCGGATGGGTGTCAACCGCAGCACCATCCATGGCCTCACCGCCGAGCTGGCCGCCGCCGGCCTGGTCCGCGAGGAGCCGCCCACCGGCACCACCGGAGCGGGCCGGCCCTCGTTCGTCGTGGTCCCGGAGTCGCAGCGGGTCTCGGTGCTCGCCTTCGACGTGGCGGTGGACCGGCTCACCGCGGCCCGGGTCGGCCTCGGCGGGCCGATCCTGGACCGCCGGCAGGTGGCCCGGTCCCGGGCCGGCGCCGACCTCGACACGGTCGTGCGCGAGCTGGCCGGGATGGGTCGCGAGCTCCTCGACGCCGCGCCGGCCGGGACAACGGTCGCCGGCATCGGCGCCTCCTACTGCGGGATGATCCGCCCCGGCGACGGCATGGTCCGGTACGGCCCGGAGATGGGGTGGGTCGACCAGGCCTTCGGCACCGAGCTGGAGCGGGCGCTCGGGATCGGCCTGCCGGTGGCGGTCGGCAACGAGGCACACCTGGGCGCCCTCGCCGAGTACACCCGGGGCGCCGGCGTCGGCTCCCCGGACCTGATCTACCTGCACGGCGACGTCGGGGTGGGCGGCGGCATCCTGGTCGGCGGCAAGCCGCTCGGCGGCGAGGGCGGTTACGGCGCCGAGGTCGGCCACATGCTGGTCAACCCGGTCGGCGGGCGGCCCTGCCTGTGCGGCTCGGCGGGCTGCCTGGAAGCGGAGGCCGGGGAGTACGCGATCCTGGAAGCCGCCGGCCGGGCGGGCGAGTTCGGCCGGGAGGCCGTCCGCGCGGTGGCCCGGGACGCCGAGGCCGGGCATCTCGCGGCGGCCGCCGCCGTCGCGGGGATCGGCGACTGGCTCGGCATCGGCGTCGCCAACCTGATCAACCTGTTCAACCCCAGCGTGGTGATCTTCGGCGGGGTGCTGCGGGAGATCTACGAGGTGGCGGCCCCGGAAGTGGAGTCCCGGATCGCCCAGCACGCGATGCCGGTGTCCCGGGAGCGGGCGAAACTGCGGGTCTCCGGCCTGGCCGACGACGCGACGCTGCTCGGAGCGGCCGACCGCGGGTTCGCCGCCCTGCTCCACAATCCCCTCAAAGTGGAATAGAAACCTAAAAAGCGGACGAGTGGTACGACCCGGCGCTACCTTCCGGGCGGGTGCACTTCACGCGGCACGGATGCCGCGCACCCGCAACCGCGACAGGAGACACGGATGCCCACACCACGCCGGGCGTTTACCGCCGGCACCGTTGCCCTGCTACTCACGCTGACCGCCGGCTGCGGAGGCGACGACGACGAGACCACGGCGACCAGCACCGCGACCCCGGCCACCGCGACATCGGCCACGACCACGACGAGCAGCGGCGGCACCGAGGACGTCCTGAACGCCACCACCGCGTTCCTCGCGCTCCTCGACGACACCGAGAAGACCGCCGTTGCCGGGGAACGGACCACCGTCAACCTCGCCCAGTGGTCCAACCTGCCCGACCAGCTCTTCAAGCGGTCCGGGCTGCGGATGGACGCGCTCTCCACCGACCAGCAGGCCGCCGTCCTCAAGATCCTCCAGGCCGCGCTGAGCTCCGACGGGTACGCCCAGGTCACCGGCATCACCACCGGCGACGGCGTGCTCAAGGACTCCGGCGGGATGGACCTCGACTTCGGCGCCGACCACTACTGGATCCGGATCCTCGGCACACCGTCCGAATCGGAGATCTGGACGATCCAGTACGGCGGGCACCACCTGGCGGTGAACATCTCGATCAAGGGTGACGAGATGACCATGGCGCCGACCCTCTGGGGCGCGCAGCCGGCCTCGTACACCACGTCCGGCACCACTGTCGAACCCCTCGCCGGTGAGACGACCGCCGCCTTCGCCGTGATGAACGCGCTCGACGACGAGCAGCAGGAAGCCGCGCGGCTGGACACCACGATCACCGAGATCGTGCTCGGCGCGCAGCAGGACGGCAAGACCCTCGCCGACGAGGGTGTGAAGGTCTCGACGTTCACCGAGGAGCAGAAGGAACTGCTCATGGCGCTGATCACCGAATGGACCAGCCCGCTGGCGCCCGACCAGGCCCAGTCGAAGATCACCGAGGCCGAGGACAACCTCGACAAGACCTGGTTCGCGTGGTCCGGCGAGACCACCGTCGGCCAGCCGATCTACTACCGGATCCAGGGTCCGTCGCTGACCATCGAGTTCGCCCACCAGCAGGGTCAGGGCGCCAATGCCGGCGGCATCACCCACATCCACTCCATCTACCGCGAGCCGGACAACGACTACGGGGCCGAACTCAGTTGATCAAGAAGATCGCCGTGGTACTGGCAGCGTTCTGTGCCCTGCCGGCCACGCCCGCCTCCGCCCACCCGCTCGACGAGGTCCTCCAGCAGGTCTATCTCACCCCGGCCGCGACCACGCTCGACATGCAGATCGACATCGTCGCGGGCACCCTTGTCGCGCCGGGCTTCGCCCGGTCGCTCGACACTGACGGTGACCGCCGGCTGAGTGCCTCCGAGACCTCAGCCCACGATGTACGCGTCCGGACCGCGCTGGCCGTGGCCACCGACGACGTACCCGCCGACGTGACGATCACCAGCTCGACGTACCCGGAGTACGACCTCCTGGCAGCCGGCGGCGGCACCATCACGGTCCGCGCCACCGCGCCCCTGCCCACCACCTCCGGAGCCTTCGCGGTCACCGACGGTTACATCGCCGACCAGAAGACCCGCATCCAGTTGAGCGTTCTCGTCGCGAAGGACGCCGGCCGCGCCGCCGGCTCGATCCGCCGCGGCCACGAGGGACGCGCCATCGCCGTCGGCCTCACCCCGGCTGCGGCGGCCGCGGACACCGACGCCGGCAAACCCAGCGAGGGTACGGGAACAGCGATGTTCGCCGCCCTGAAGAAGCCCGTGGGCTCACCGTGGGCCCTGGCTCTGCTGATCGCGGTGTGCGCGCTGCTCGGGGCGTTGCACGCGCTGACGCCGGGACACGGTAAGGCGATGCTGGCGGCGTACCTGGTGGGTTCGCGCGGCACACCCCGCCAGGCGATCGCGCTGGGCGGCGTGGTGACCGTGACACACACCGGGTCGGTGCTGCTGCTCGGCGCGGCGGTGCTGGCGGCCGGGCACTACGTGATGCCGGCCCTGCTGGTGCCGGCGTTGAAGGTGATCACCGGGGTTGTCGTGCTGTTCCTGGGTCTGCGGATCCTGCGGCGGCGGCTGCGGGGGGAGTCGCTCGGGCATTCCCATGCTCATTCCCACCCGCATGATCGTTTTGAGGAGGACGACCGCTGGGAGTCCGACGAGGACGACCACTGGGACGAGGAGGACGCCTTCGAACGCGACCGCGCGCACTGGCACGCCGCCGGCCGCGACTTCGACCGCGACCTGGAACCGGTCGGGGCACACTCCGGTGAATACGAGGAGTTCCGTTCGCCGGTGCGGGTTGCCGAGCGTACCGAGGTCGTTCACGCGTACCCGATGAAGGAACGCACTGAGGTCTCCACCGGCACCCGGCGAGAGATCGCCGCGATGGGCGCCGCAGGCGGCCTGATCCCGTGCCCGGAGGCGCTCGGCGTGCTGATCCTCGCGGTAGGCCTGAACCGCACCGCACTGGGCCTCGCGATGATCGTCGCCTTCAGCGCCGGCCTGGGCGCCGTCCTGATCGGCCTCGGGCTGATCCTGGTGACCGCCCGCGAGCGCTTCACCGACGTCCGCCCGGGCCCGCTCCTCCGCCGCCTGCCGGTGATCTCCGCGGCGCTGGTGGTGATCCTGGGCGCGGTGATGACCGTGAGTGGGACGCTGGCCGTCCTCTGACCAGCCCCAACCCACCCGCCGCCTGCCCGATCGTCGCCCGTCCGTCGGTCGCCCGTCTCCCACCCGTGTTCCGCAGCCCGCTCGTCGCCCACCGCCTGCCGTCGCCCGCCCCTGTAACGCCGCCTGCCGTCGCCCGCCCGTCTCCCGCCCGTCTCCCGCCCGTCGTCCACCGCCCGGCCGCCGGCCCTGCCGTCCGGCACCGGCACCGGCACCGGCACCGGCACCGGCACCGGCACCGGCACCGGCACCGGCATTGGCGGGCTCACGGGCGGTCTCTGGATCTTGAGCGACTTTGCACGTTCTGATGTTGAGAATCACTCAAGATCGGCAGCCGCGGCCGCAGCCGCAGCTGGCGATGGCACGGCGGTGAAGTGGTGGCGGCGTGACGTTGGTGTCGCGGACTTTGGCGCGGGTCTCGGCCGCCGATTGTTTGCCGGCTCCTTAGTGGGAGGGCCAACGGCCTGGGGCGCCCGCGTCGCCACGAATCTGGGGATGGGCACAGCGAACGGTCGGAACTGTGTCGACTACGGGTGCGGATTGCGCCTGAAGTCGACACGCACTGTGGGGCTGGCCTACCCGGGCGCGCTCGTCGTGGCGGCGGGCTCGCGGCTGCCTTCTGCGGTTCCGGAGAAGCAGGGTGAAGGCACACCGTGGGCTTGGAGCAACGTGGCGCGTGGACGGGGCGCACGGATTCTCGGTTCAGCGTGGACGGGGGCGCACGGAAGCTCGGTCCAGCGTGGACGGGGGCGCACGGTTGCGGTCTGTGTGACTTCGTCACGGCCAGGGCGTGGACTCGGGCACACGGTGGCGTTGTGTGCGACCTGATCCACCCCGGCTACAGGGTCCGGCTGGCTCCCGGTGCTGTCTCAGGTGCCTTGTGATAGCTAAGCCAGTCCAGTCCAGCCGAGCCGAGTCGAGCCGAGTCCAGCCGAGCCGAGTCGAGCCGAGTCCAGCCCAGCCAGCCGGGTGGGATTTGGCTCTGGCCTCTGCGTCGGTGGGGGACAGGTGGGGGAGTTGGGGGCTGGTGTCTGGTTGTGGAAGTAGGGTCCGGATCATGAAACTGGTTGAGGACGTTGTCTCGGTGCCGTCGGCGGCCGGGGGGATCCGGACGGCTGTGATCGCGCCCGTCGGTGGTGGGCGGTGGCCCGGGGTGCTGCTCTACACCGACATCTTTCAGCTGACCGAGTCGACGCTGCGGACCGCGCGACGGCTGGCGGCCTCCGGGTTTGTCGTGGTGGTGCCGGAGATCTATCCGCACGGGGCGGTTGCCGGGGTGGCGCTGGAGTTCGACGACGCCGGGAAGAAGGCGGGGCTCGACGCCGCGGCGGCGACCACTACGGCGGCGTTCGATGCTGACCGGGTGGCTGTTCTTGACTGGATGGCGGCTCGGGACGACGTCACCGCGTTGTATGCCACCGGGTTCTGTCTCGGCGGGCATCTGGCGTTCCGGGCCGCTTTTGATCAGCGGGTGGAGGCTACCGTCTGCTTCTATCCGACCGGGCTGCAGAACGGGTCGCTCGGTGCCGACGACGCCGGTTCGCTCGCGCGGGCGGGCGACATCGCGGGGCGGTTGCTGATCGTTTTCGGGTCGAACGATCCGCATGTGCCGGCGGACGCCCGGTTGCGGATCGTCGAAGCGCTCTATGCGGCCGGGCACGACGACGTCGAGTTGCACGTCTACCGGGGTGGTGAGCACGCGTTCATGCGGGATGTCGGCCCGCGGCACGACCCGGAGCTGACCGACCTCGCTCTCGCCGAGGCGGTGTCGTTCTTCGCCGCACGATCAGCCTGAAAAAATCAAGGGACCTTGCAGATCCGCCGCAGCATGGTGTCGAGGGCGCTCTTGTCGTCCTCGTCCACCGGCACCGTGCTGACGAGCGGCTCGGCGTCGTCCAGGGCGACGTGCACCGGGAACTCGAACGGCTTCTTCACCTCGGCGAACGCGTGCGGGTCGCAACGCAGCGGCGTCACCACGATGTCGATGGCCGCCGCCGGCTGGGCGGCGGTCACCTCGGCTGCTACCGAACCGGGGAACGCCAGGCGGTAGAGCACGTTGCCGTCCAATTCGGTCACCCGGATGGTGCCGGTGGCGGCGGCGGTGCGTTCGGCCACGAGGCTGCCGCGCACCCCGCCGGCACCCAGGTCCTGCCATGAGCCGAAGCGGAGCGTCACGCTCTCGCGTACCTTCTGGGCCGCGCAATCGATGGCAAGCAGCTTGTCCAGCAGCGGGTTGGGGTTCGGCAGGTCGAGCGTGACGCGCTGCCAGGCCGTCGCGCCCTCCGGGCGCGCGTCCACGATCACCTGCGACGGCGCGGCCTGGGTGGGTGCGCAGCCTCCGGTGCCGAAGGGTACGGGAACATCGACCCGGAGCCCGCCGACCGGCAGCACCGCATCGGTGTCGGCCGGGGTCTCACCGTCGAACGACGGCAGGACCGGCTCGACCCGTCTGACCTGGACCGGGACCGGGCCGTTGTTGTGCAGCGCGATCGCCAGCTGCCGGTTGACCTCGTGGACGCGCCACTGTTCGGCGGTGACGCTGAGATCGAGCGGCGGTGAGTCACCGGTCCCCGCGCCGCACCCGGCGAGCAGCAGCAGACCCGGCAGCATCAGACCGGCCAGCAGCAGGCGGGGGGACGGAAGCAGCCGCATTCCCGGCACTGTAGTCGGCCTCTCCGGCACGGCGCAGGCCCCGGACGGCCGGAATCAGCAGCAGGGCCGCGCAGCCGAGCACACCGACCACGACCGAGGTGCCGAGGACCCGTTCCGCACCGGCCGCCGCGGCGACCGGGCCGGCCAGGGCCTGTCCGATCGGCAGGCTGCCGGTGGAGCCGAGCACCTCGTAGGAGGTGACCCGGTTGAGCACGTCCGGCGGCACCTGGGTCTGCACGCTGGTCTGCCACTGGATCGACCAGAACGCCCAGGCGAACCCGTTCACCGCGGCCGCCATGAGCAGCACCGGCAGACCGGTGTGCAGTGCGATCGCCAGCGGCAGCAGCATGAAACCGAACAGCACGACGGCGCCGGCCGCGAGCGGCCGTTGCGCCTTGAGGCGCAGCGCGGCGAGACCTCCGAGGATCGTTCCGGCTCCGACCGCCGACTGCATCCATCCGTACGCGGGAGCGCCGAGCCCTTCACTGACCAGCACCGCACCGAGCGGGATGAGCGGGCCGAACAGGAAGACGCCGAAGAACACCCAGACCAGAATGACGCTCCAGATCCAGGTCCGCGATCGGAACTCGTGCCAGCCGTCCCGCAGGTCCGCCAGTGTGGAGTTCGCGGCCCGGCTGACCTTGTCGACGCGCAGGCCGGCCAGGCAGAGCGCGCTGATCGCGAAGGTCGCCGCGTCGACGGCGTAGACCGGGCCGGCGCCGAAGAATCCGAACAGGACGCCGGCCACGGCCGGGCCGAGCAGTTCGGCGACCGCGTTCGCCATCCGGATCGTGGCGTTGGCCCGGTGCGGGTCGGTGGACACCTGCGGGACGATGCCGTTCACGCCGGGCTGGAACATCGCGGCGGCGGTGCCGCTCACCGCGGAGCAGACGACGAGCAGCCACAGCGAGGGCGTGCCGGTGAAGAACGCGACCGCGACGACGGCCTGGGCCACGGTCCGGATGACGTCGGCGCCGAGCATCAGCGGGCGGGCGCCGATCCGGTCCGCGAACACCCCGCCGAACAGGATGAACCCGAGGAACGGCACCATCCAGGCGGCGAGGACCACGCCGACGCCGGTGGCGCCGTACACCTGGCCGACGGCGAGGGCCGCGGCCACGGTCAGCATCGCGTCGCCGAAGACCGAGACCGCCCGGGCGACGAAGTATCGGGTGAAGGTGGCGGTCCAGAACATCAGCCGATTCTGTCGTACTGAAAGGACTCCTAACAAAGGGGTTTTCCCAGCAACTCCTGATCTTCGAGATATCGCCGGGCGGCTATGCTGCCGGGGTGCCGCCCGAAGAGGAATCACCGGCGCGCCGGCCGGCCGGCGCCCTCGAGTCCGAGGTGCTTCGTGTCCTCGTCGCGGCGTCCGAGCCGCTCACCCCGCGCGATGTCCTCGCCCGGCTGACCTCGGCGTTGTCGTACAGCACGGTGGTGACGATCCTGACCCGGATGCACGACAAGGGCATGGCCGCGCGGTACCGCGACGGGCGCTCGTTCCGGTACGCGCCACTGACCGACGAGGCCTCGGTGGCGGCGCAGCGGATGAACGCGGCGCTCGGCGCCGGAACGGATCGGGCCACCGTGCTGCGCCGGTTCGTGGCCGGGTTACGGCCGGGCGATGAGGACCTGTTGCGCCGGCTGCTGGACGACGAAAGCTGATTCAGTGAGCAATTTTCAACCTGGCATCGGGCCTGAGGCTGCCGGGCCGTTGTCCGGCGCCAGGATGCGAGGCCCTCGCCACGGTGAAAAAGGCTCAGTGGTGGGCCGCGACCAGCAGCTCGCCCAGGTCCAGCACACACTCGGCGGTCCAGGCCAGCGAGAACGCGGCGACCGCGGCCGGGAGCAGCAGCGGCAGCAGTGAGCGGGCCCGGCGCGGGGCGATCAGCGACGCCACCCGGCGCGGCACGGCTCCGGCCCGGCGCAGGTCACGGCGCGACGGCGCGATCCGCAGGCTGCCGGCGCGGTGGGTGTGCTCGGACACCAGCGCGGCGGCGCCGATGGCGTGGGCGACCACCCGCCGGTCGTCGACCTCGGTGGCGGCCCGTTCGTCGGCGGCCCGTTCGATCAGGTAGTCGAAGGGGCGTACCAGCAGGCGGAACGCGGGGTGGACGGCGGCCGACAGGTGCACGAGCAGCACCATGACGTGATGCCGGGCGGTCAGGTGGGCGCGTTCGTGGGCGAGCAGGGCCGCGTACCGGGCGTCGTCGAGGGCCGCGCGCATGCCGGTGGTGACGACGATCCGGCCGGGCGCGCCGGGCACCGCGAACGCCTCGGCCCGCTCGTCGTCGAGCAGCACGACGCCGTCCCCGGCGACCGGCAGGCCGGCGAACCGGCGGGCGTACGCCGCATCGCGGCGATGGGTACGCCAGACCCGGACGATGCCGGCGACGGCGGCGACCAGCAGCACCAGGGAGAGCCACGACACCCACGGCTCGCGGGCGGTGTCGGCGCGTACGTAGGCGGCGGAGATGTTCAACGGTGACGCGGCGAACGGCAGCTCGGCGACGGCCTTGAGCGCGAACGCGGCGAGCGTGAGCAGGCAGCCCGCCGCGGTGGCGACCAGCGACGTGACCAGGAAGATCGCGGCGGCCTCGGGGCGCAGCCGATCGGCCAGCAAGCGGATCACCACGGCGATCAGGGCCGGACAGATCACGACTTCCCAGACGAAGTGGTCGAACATCGCGGGCTCCCTCGCAGGTGGAAGCCGCAGTCTCGCACGGCCCGGCGAGCCCTGGACAGCGCGCGGGTCAGCGCGGTGACGGATCGAACGGCAGGTGTACGGAGACCACGGTGCCCACCGGCTCGTTCGCGGCCAGGGTGATCGTGCCGTGGTGCAGGCGCACGATCGCGCGGGCCAGGCTGAGCCCGAGGCCGCTGCCGGGTACGCCGTGATGGCGGACGTTGCTGGCCCGGTAGAAGCGTTCGAAGACCTGGTCCTGCTCGCCGGCCGGGGTGCCGATGCCGTGGTCGGCGATGTGCAGCTCGGCGCCGGGGCCGGCGACGCGCAGGCCGACGCTGACCTCCGCGCCGGCCGGGCTGTACTTCACCGCGTTGGACAACAGGTCGTCGACGACCTGGCGGAGCCGTGGCCCGTCGCCCGGCACCATCAGGTGCTCCGGAAGGTCCGTGCTGAGCCGGACTCCCGCTTCGGCGGCGGTGAGCCGGATCGCGGTGACCGCGCCGGCGACCACCCCGGCCAGATCGACCCGGTCGTCGGCGAGCTGCTCGTGGCCGGATTCGAGGGCGGCCAGGTCGAGCAGCGCGTCGACGATCCGCTGGAGCATCCCGGTGTTGCGGGCGACGGTGTCCATCATCTGCCGCAGCTCCGGGTCCAGACCGACGGCCTCCTCGGTGAGCATGGCGACGTTCGCGGTGATCGCGGTGAGCGGGGTCCGCAACTCGTGGCCGATCAGATCGAGGAAGTCGTCCTGCGACCGGCGCAGCTGCCGGGCCAGTTCCTCGGCACGGCGCAGCGCGACGTACACACCGATCTGCGCGGCGACCCCGTCGAGGAGCAGGGTCAGCAGCTCCTCGTCGACCTCCGGCAGGCCGGAGTAACAGGTGAGCACCCCGAGCAGGGTCCCCCCGTCGCGGACCGGGACGGCCAGCGCGGTCCGGATGCCGTGCCGGGAGCACATCTCGACCCGCTCCTGCTCGTACGGGGTGACCAGGTCGGCGTGGGCGCTGACGTCCGGCACCCACAGGGCCTCCCCGGTCTGCCACACCCGGCCGGTGACGCCCTGGCCTCGCCGGGGCGTGTGACCGAACAGCTCGTCCGGCTCCGCACCCGTGTGACTGTGGTGCCCGACCGCGTGCAGCCCGCCGGTGGCCTCGTTGATGACGAACAACTCCGCACACGGCCAGCCCAGCGCCGCGGTGACCGCGCTCAGCACCGCCGGAGCGGCCTCGGCGATCGACGACGACGCGCGCAGGGCCTGCTCGACGTCCTTGCGGCAGGAGCCGAATCGTTCCGCCCGTCGTAACGCGGTGACCTCGTGCGCCACCGCCACCCCGCCGAGGCGCCGCCCGTCGCGGCCGATGATCGGCTGCGCGGCCGACGCGAACGTCAGCAGCCGGTCGTCCGGGGCACGGGCCATCAGGTCGAGGCCGCTGACGTGCTCGCCCCGAAGGGCCCGCATCACCGGCGTCTGTTCCCAGGTCAGGGGACGCATCGAGGTGTCGTACAGGTAGTCCGGGATCGCCCGGGGAACGTCGGTGGGCGCGCGGTGCTGGACCTGGCGCAGCGCCCGGTTGACCACGATCACCTTGCCCTCGTCGTCGACCGCGATCACGCCGACGGACAGGCTGTCGAGCAGCGCCGTCAGGAATCCCGCGTCCCGGTCGGCGGTGACCTCGGCGGACAGGTCGGTGAGAAACACGCAAGCGAGAGCGCCGGAGGTGCCCTGCGCCACCGACAGCGAAGCCCGGGTGGTCACCCGGTGGCCGTCGTGGTGCCGGACCGTGAGCTCGCGGACGACCGGGCGGGCCGGGCCGGCCGCGAACAGCCGTTCCAGGGCCGGGGCGATCGGTTCCCCGTCGCACTCGGGCGACAGCGTCTCGTCCAGGTGGTGCTCGTACACCTCCGAGGTGGTGAAGCCCAGCAGCTCCCGGGCGGCCCGGTTGAAGCCGCGGATCACCCCGCCGGGGTCGACCGCGAAGTACGCCTCCTGGATGCTGTCCAGCAGCGCGGCGCTGCTCAGTGGCGGGTCCGCGGGTAGTGCCTTGTCGGGTCCGGACACGCGCTACCTCCCCAGCCGACTGAGCGATATGACCGAATGCCCATGTATAAACGGTTGAACCCGGCAGATCGGCTAAATCACTTCTATTCGCCTGCCCGCGCCGTGAAGATGCTCCTCTCGCGGGCGTTGCCGGTCATCGCGGCGGCCCGGCGGAACTCGGCGCGGGCCTCGTCGGCGCGGCCCAGCTTCTCCAGGAGGTCGCCGCGGACGGCCGGGAGCAGCGGATAACCCGGCAGCACCAGGGTGTCGACGATCGCGAGCGCGCGGGCCGGCCCCTCGGCGTGCCCGATCGCCACGGCCCGGTTGAGGTCCACCACCGGCGACGGCGAGACGTAGGACAGGACTTCGTAGAGGGCGGCTACGCGTACCCAATCGGTGTCGCCGGGCGTGCGCGCCCGGGCGTGGCAGGCAGCGATCTCGGCCTGCAGGACGTAGGGGCCGTAGGTGCCCGCGGCGCGGGCCAGGGCGTCCAGGCCGCGCCGGACGAGCAGCCGGTCCCAGCGGCGCCGGTCCTGATCCTGGAGCAGCACCGGGGCGCCGTCCGCGGTGGTCCGCGCGGGGATCCGCGACGACTGGAGCTCCATCAGGGCGACCAGGCCGTGCACCTCGGGCTCGTCCGGCGCGAGCCCGGCCAGGATGCGGCCGAGGCGCAGCGCCTCGGTGCAGAGCGCCGGCCGGGTCCAGTCGTCGCCGGCGGTCGCCGCGTACCCCTCGTTGAAGATCAGATAGATGACCTTGAGGACCGAGGCGAGCCGGGCGGCGGCCTCGGCGGGTGGCGGCAGCTCGATCGGCACCCGTTTCTCGGCGAGGGTCCGCTTCGCCCGGGTGATCCGTTTGCCGACCGTCGGTTCCGGCACCAGGCAGGCGCGGGCGATCTCCCCGGTGCTGAGCCCGCCGAGCAGCCGCAGGGTGAGCGCCACCCGGGACTCGGTGGACAGCACCGGATGGCAGGTCGTGAAGATCAGCCGCAGCAGGTCGTCACGGACGTAGTCGTCGGCGTCCGCCGCCAGATCGGGATCGTCGTGCGGTGCCGTGGACCGGCCGATCTCGGCGAGTTTCTCCCGGTACCGGCTCTGCCGGCGGAGCAGGTCGACGGCCCGGTGCTTCGCGGTCGCCATCAGCCAGGACGCGGGATTCTCGGGTACGCCGTCAGCGGGCCATTGTTCGAGCGCGATGACCAGGGTGTCCTGGGCGAGCTCCTCGGCCAGCCCGACGTCGCGGACCAGCCGGGCCAGGGTGGCGACGATCTTGGCAGACTCCATCCGCCAGACCGTCTCCACCACGACATGGGGATCCACCGTCAGCCGAAGTCCTCCGGGCCGAAGTCCTCCGGGCCGAGCACCTTGAGGATCTCGGTGTCGCCGGACCAGCCCGGCCACATGTCCCGGTGCAGGACGAGGAACCGGGAGGCCCACTCGACGGCCTCTTCTTTCGAGCGCACCTCGTACAGCGCGTAGCTGATCGTCTCCTTCGCCTCGGTGAACGGGCCGTCGGTGACGCTGAGGTCGCCGCCCGTGAGGGATACCCGGGCGCCGGCGACGCTGGGGGCCAGGCCGGCGGTGTCCAGCAGCACGCCCGCCGCCGTGGCGTCGCCGCCGAGCTTCATGATCGCCTCCATCAGGCCGGGCGGCGGCGGGCCGGCCGGCGGGGCCGCTTTCAGGATCATCAGATAACGCATGGCCGGATCCTCTCAGGCGAGAGCGCGGTAGTAGTGGACGGAAACGGTCGCGAGCCAGGTCCAGGCGAGCAGCACCGCGGCCACGAACGCCAGTGTCGTCGGCCCGTGCGAGCCGCTCGCGATGCCGGCGAACGCGGCGAGGAAGACGACACCGGTGACCCGGGAGAACCAGGCCAGGCCGGTGTGCCCCTCGCGCGCGAACCGGGAGCCGAGGACCAGGCACGCGGCGATCAGGCAGAGGAAGCCGATCCCGCCGAGCATGAAGTGCAGCAGACCGTGCCAGCTCACCGTGGTCGTCTCCGGCGTGCCGGCGGGGAACCCCTGTGCCGGATCGGCGGTGAAGATGCCCGCGGCGATCAGGCTCAGGGCGTACCCAAGAAGCAGTCGCGGAGCCCAGCCACCCACGGCCCGGCGCAGGCCGAAGGCCGCGACGGCCGTCATCAGACCGGTCAGGATGAAGTTGGTGATCTGGATCCAGCCGAGCGAGCCGTTCTGGAGCAGGCTCCAGGCGTGCTCGTCCAGGCGGAAGCCGTCGCGGGTGAGCGCCTGCGCGAGGCTGACGGTGACGTAGAACGCGCCGGCGAGAACGCCGTAACCGAGAAGCGAGCGGGTGGTCTGGTCCGGGGTCATCGTGATCTCCTTCAGTCGTGTCTTTACCAGCTCCTCGAACGGCAGGAGCTGGTTCGGACACGACTTCCAGATTATTTTCGGAAAAACTCCGGGTCACATCACTTCGTCGAAACCACCCTCGGTACGCCAGCGGCGCAGCAGGTCGTGGAAGGCGACCGGACCGGGGCCGTAGGAGTTGTTGACCGGGCGCGGGTTGCCCTCGCCGTTGTAGTACCCGGGGGTGCACTCGGCCTGGAAGTCAACGTTGACCGGTGCGGTCTCCCGGATGGTGGCGATCCAGCGTTCCTCGGCCTCGGCGGTGGGCTCGATCTTGCCGACGCCCCGGGCGGTGGCCTCGGCGACCAGCGCGCCGATGTGGGTGGCCTGCTCCTGGAGCACGTGCACGAAGTTGACCGAGGCGGCGTTCTGCAGCGAGCCCAGGTGGAACAGGTTGGGGAAGCCGTGGCTGTAGAAACCGTGCAGACTGCGCGGGCCGTTGCGCCAGTGGCCGAGCAGCGGCAAACCGCCGCGCCCGGTCACCGGCAGGGTGCCGGAGATGACGCCGGAGATGCCGACCTCGAAACCGGTGGCGAAGATGACGCAGTCGACCTCGTACTCGGTGTCACCGACCACGATGGACGTGGCGGTCATCCGGGTGATGCCGCCGGTGTCCGCCGTGTCGACCAGGGTGACCCCGGGTGAGTTGAAGGCCTGCAGGTAGTGGTCGCTGAACGTGGGCCGCTTGCACATGTAGCGGTACCAGGGCTTGAGGGCCTCGGCGGTGGCCGGGTCCTCGACGACGGCGTCGACGCGGGCCCGGATCTCGTCCATCTTGCGGAAGTCGGCGAGCTCGTCGAGGTACTCACGCTCGGCGGCCGGCAGGTTCGGGTCGACGGATCCGGTCAGCATCTGCCGCTGCAGCTTGGCCGTGCCGGTCCAGCCGTCGGCGATCAGGTCGTGCTCGGCGTACCCGCCGGTGACGATCGTGAGGAAGTTGTCCATCCGTTCCTGCTGCCAGCCGGGCTGCAGGGAGGCGGCCCACTCGGGGTCGGTCCGCCGGTTGTCGCGGACGTCCACCGAGGACGGGGTGCGCTGGAAGACGTAGAGGTGCTCGGCGTCGCGGGCCAGGTGCGGGACGACCTGGATGCCGGTGGCGCCGGTGCCGACCACGGCGACCTTCTTGCCGGCGAGCTTGTGCAGGCCGCCGTTCTGGTCGCCGCCGGTGTACCCGTAGTCCCAGCGGCTGGTGTGGAAGGTGTGACCCTGGAAGTCCTCGATGCCGGGGATGCCGGGGAGTTTCGGCTGGGAGAGCGTGCCGGAGGAGATGACGACATAGCGGGATTTAAACGAACCGCCGCGATCGGTGGTGACAGTCCACTCTTCTTGTGAATCGTCCCACTTGAGGTCGACCACCCTCGTATGGAACAGCACGTCGTCGTAGAGATCGAACTTCTTTGCCAATGCGATGCAGTGCTGCCGGATCTCCTCGCCGGGCGCGTACCGCCACTGCGGGACGTATCCGACCTCTTCCAGCAACGGCATGTAGACCGTCGCCTCGATGTCGCAGTGGATGCCCGGGTACCGGTTCCAGTACCACGTGCCGCCGAAATCGCCGGCCTCGTCGATCATCCGCAGGCTCCGGACGCCGGCCTGCCGCAACCGGACACCGCTCAGCAGCCCGCCGAACCCGCCGCCGATGACGACGGCCTCGACGCGATCCTCCACGGGGTCGCGCGAAACGCGCTCGGTGTAGGGATCAGCGGCGTAGTACCCGAACTCACCGGCTGCCCGCTGATATTGGGTCGCCCCATCCGGGCGTATCCGGCGATCACGTTCCGCGCGGTAACGCGCACGCAGCGCGTCCAGGTCCGCGGGTTTGAGCCGGTGGGGGATGAATGCGGACACGACGGGGCCCTTTCGCCGGGGATCATGCGAAGTCAGGGCACAATTTAAAGCACGTGCATGACGAAAAGTCAGCCCCCGTGCCTCAGAGTCCGTTGTGCCTGGAAAAGGCCCTCCACCGCGTCCACCAGACTGGTCGCGGTCGCCGTCCAATCAGGAGTGCCGGCCCGCTCACGCTGCGCACAGAAGTGCACGATCAGCGTGTGCGCCATGTCCTCCCGCTCCCGGCACACCTCGTCCGGCAGCGCCGGCAGACATCGCTGCAGCGCCTCACTCACCGCCGCGAGCATCGGCGCGTCCCGCAACTCCTCGGCCGCGAGCTGCCGCAACCCCGGATCGGCGATCACCTGGGCGGCGAATCGCGCGTACCACGTGGGCGCGTCCAGCGTCCCGAGATGTTCGGTGTAGGGGCACACCACACACGTGACGAAATCCCGCAGCTCGACACTGTCGCGATGCTGCTCGAACAGCGCTCGCCGCACGTCCTCCATCGGCAGCGCGTGCCGCCGGATCACCGCCCGGACCAGGTCGGTCTTCGACCCGAAGTGATAACCGACAGCGGCGTTGTTGCCCTGCCCGGCAGCCTCGCTGATCTGCCGGCTCGACACCGCCGCCACACCGAGCTCCGCGAAGAGCCGCTCAGCGGCGTCCAGAATGCTCGCCCGGGTAGCCGCGACCTGCACGTCGCGCGTCCTGCGCAGCGCCATCACCACGCTCCGTGACCGACGAAAGGAAGTCGCCACGATACACCGACGGGCGCGCCAGGCGCGCCGCTTGCGCTCCTTGCGAGGGTACGCGCAAAGCCCGGCCGGTCCTGGGCTGACCGCTTCCTGGGAGACTGAGGAACTTTCCTGCTCGGCGGTGCGACTCTTGCGGCAGGAAGACAACGGCAAGGGGCGATCATGCGCGGCACTCAGGCACCCTCACTCGACGACGTCGAGCTGCCGACCGTGCTCGACGCGCTCGCCGACCCGGTCCGCCTGGAGGTGATCCGGCAGCTGGCGGCGTCGAACGGCGTCGTCACCGGCCGTTTCCAGGTCAGCGTCACGATGTCGACGCTTTCGCATCATCTGGGCGTTCTCCTCACCAGCGGCCTGGTCCGGGTCACCCAGGAGGGCCGCTTCCGCCGCTGCGAACTGCGCCTCACCGAGATGGAACAACGCTTCCCCGGCGTCCTGACCGCCGTTCTCGCCATCGTCTGCGGCGGCGGCACGGTGTAGGCCCTTGTCAGGTGCCAGGAGAAGACCGACCGGGAACTTCCGGTCATCCAGCTGGCACTCTCCACCGAGGACGTGACATGACTACCGCATTCGACGCGTACGACCTGGCTGGGACGACTCTGGCCAACCGGATTGTGATGGCGCCGATGACGCGCAGCCGGGCGTACGGTCCGGGGCTGAGCCCGACCGACATGGTGGCGACGTACTACGCGCAGCGCGCCGGCGCCGGGCTGATCATCACCGAGGGTACGCAGCCGTCGGTGATCGGGCAGGGCTACACCAACACGCCCGGCCTGCACTCCGAGGAGCAGATCGCGGGCTGGCGCACCGTTACCGACAAGGTGCACGCTGAGGGCGGCGTGATCTTCGCCCAGCTCATGCACACCGGGCGGATCGGGCACCCGGACATCCTGCCGGACGGGCTGCACCCGGTCGGTCCGTCGGCCGTGAAGCCGGCCGGGCAGATCTTCACGCACACCGGTGCGCAGGAGTTCGAGACGCCGCGGGAGCTCACCACCGGCGAGATCGAGCAGACCGTCGCCGACTTCGCGGAGGCCGCACGCAACGCCGTGGCGGCGGGCTTCGACGGTGTCGAGATCCACGGGGCGAACGGGTATCTCGTTCAGCAGTTCCTGTCGAGCAGCGCGAATAGGCGTACCGATGAATGGGGTGGAACGGTCGAAGGCCGCAGCCGGTTCGCGATCGCGGTCGCGGCCGCAGCGGCGGCCGCGATCGGCGGGGAGAGGGTGGGTATCCGGATCTCGCCGGCGAACCCCTACAACGACATGGCCGAGGAGCGGGTCGACGAGCTGTACACCGCGCTGCTCGGCGGGCTGGCGCCGCTCGGGCTGGCTTACCTGCACGTGGTGGAGAGCCCGGACCGCGACCTGACTCGCCGGCTGCGGGCGCAGTGGCCGGGAACGCTCATCCTGAACCCGTTCACCCACCCGCAGCCGACCGGCCCGGAAGCGCTCGCCCTGATCGACGAGGGCATCGCCGACCTGATCTCTTACGGTGCGTTGTTCCTGGCCAACCCGGATCTGCCGGCGCGACTGGCGGCCGGTGGGCCGTTCAACGCGATGGAGCGGTCGACCGCGTTCGGCGGCGATCACCAGGGATTCATCGACTATCCGGCGCTCGCGGGCTGACCGTTTCTCACGCTTCTTCTTACGGGTTCCAGTCGACGAGGACGCGGGCATTCTCGAAGCGGTGGGTTGCCAGGTCGGCGCGGCGGATCATCCAGAAGATCGTCGCGCCGCCCTGGCGGCCGCCGTGGAACTCGCCGAGCAGGAGCCAGTCCGCGGTGTTCTCCTCGTCCTCGACGCCTTCCATCTCCTCGACGAATCGGAGGACCGCCTGGACCGGGTCGGCGCCGTTGTCCTCGGTGCCGAA
This sequence comes from Actinoplanes lutulentus, assembly GCF_003259845.1. Taxonomy (GTDB): domain Bacteria; phylum Actinomycetota; class Actinomycetes; order Mycobacteriales; family Micromonosporaceae; genus Actinoplanes; species Actinoplanes lutulentus. Next base: position 174,080 of record NZ_QLMJ01000011.1, on the reverse strand, counting down.
TCCGCCGAGCAGCATCGGCGTCCGGGACCCGTGGTGCGCGAAGATGCCGTCGGCCTCGCTGCCCAGGACCTTCCGCCAGACGCTTGTCAGCTCCTCGGCGTGGTGATGACCGGGCACCGGCCCCATGTAGGGCAGCGAGACGTCGGCCGTCAGACGCAGATCACTCGGCGGCAGTTCGGCGTAGACCTCGGCGTACTCGGGCTCCTCGGGCGGGAAGTTCTCCGGGTACCGCGGGCGCTCGCGGGTGGGCACGCCGGCCGGGACGTATCTGACCTCGCCCCAGCCGTCCTCCTCCGGCCAGCCGAACAGCAGCAGCTGCCCGTCAGGCGGCAGCGGGAGATCGGTCACCCCGGCCGGCAGCGCGGCACAGTCGACGGTGACGATCAAGGGAAGGCCGGGGTCGGGGACGTCGTCGGGCAGCAGCACCGGCCCACGGACCGCGCCGACCACCGGCCCCGCACCGTTCTGCGTCAGCAGCGCACACGGCCGGGTCAGCTCCAGCCACCGCTCCACATCGGCCGCCGGGATGTCCCGCAGCAACGCCTCAGCCCGAAATAGATCGACGATCTTCTCATTACGACTATTCACGGCAGGAACCATAGAGCGAGGGTCCGACACCTTTCCGAGGCTGTTTGAACTTTCGGTGAACGGGGGCGTGAGCGGTGCTGTGCCGGGGCACCAGCCGGGGGAGAAGGTGAGAGCCGTGAGATGGGGTGTGTGATGACTGAACCGGCCGGCAGTGACGGCATCGTCGACCCGGAGATCGCGCTGAAGCGGGAGGTCGAGACGCTGGCGCAGCGTTTCCCCGACGTGGAGCGCGCGGATCTCGATGAGCGGGTACACGAGGCGTACGACAAGCTCAAGGATGAGGCGACCATCGACTCGCACCTGGTGGCGATGACCGAGAACCGGGTGACCGAGGACCTGCGCGCCGAGGGCGAGACCGTGCATGTGCGGGGTGAGGACGCCGGCTGAGCGCGGGCGTTTTGCGGGGCCTTCTAGGCTGCGGCCATGGTCGTGCGGGGGAGACGCTGGTGGGCGGCGGGTGCCGCGGCGGTCGTCGTGGCCGGGGTGGCGGTGGTGGCGGTGGCGCTCGCTTCTCGCGGCGGGGGTGTGGACGACCTTCCACCGGCGGTGCGGGCGCAGCTGGCGATCTCGGCGCGGGACGCGCTGGAGGGCGGGGCCGACCCCGTTCAGCGGCCGGATGTCGGGCGGCAGGCCTGCGCGGTCCGGGTGCTCGGCGCCGACCCGGAAGGGATCACCAGCGCGGACCAGGCGCGGACCGTCTACGTGGACGCGTGGTGCGCCTGGATCGACACCGAGGTGCAGACCGAGTCGGCGATCCCGGAAGCCGTGCGCCTCACCGATCCGCCGGTCGCGGAATCCCCGGGTGACGGGTCGCTCTACGGCCCGGACATCGAGCGGATCTTCCCGGAGCGACTCCAGGACGCGGTCTTCGACGGCGGCGACCCGGACGAGATGGACACCCGCCTGCGCGAGCGGATCGCCGAGCGCAGGAGGACCTGACGACCCGGCCGTGCGTGCGCGGATCAGGGCGGCTGTGTCGACTTCGGGTCCGATTTGCCCCCAAAGTCGACACGGATCAGCGGGTTGCCCGGGGTGTGTCGACTCCGGCCCTCGCCAGGCGGAGCGGGACCCGACCGCGTGCCGGGCCGAGTCGGTGAGTGTGTCGAGCCGTAGCTCAGACGCGGAATCGGAGCTCGATAACGTGGCTGGACTACGGCCGAGGGGTGCGAGCCGTAGTCCAGCCACGTCATCGGGGTCTCATGGCATGGCTGGACTACGGCTCGCCCTTCGGCGACGAGAATTGCGGCACCCGGCGGCGCCGTGACCCTGGCGGTGTGGCCAGTCCGGTGAGTGGGCCGGCCGGGGTCAGGGGGAGTCGCGGGGGGCGAAGCCTGTTCGGTACGCGAGGACGACGGCCTGAACGCGGTCGCGGATGCCCAGTTTGGTGAGGATGCGGGCCACGTGGGTCTTCACCGTGGTCTCCGCGACGAAGAGGTCGGCGGCGATCTCCGCGTTGGACAGGCCCCGGGCGATCAGGCGCAGGACGTCGAGTTCGCGGTCGGTCAGTGCGGCCAGTTCCGGGGGCGGGCCGGTGGACGGTGCCGGGGCGGCGAAGCGTTCCAGCAGGCGGCGGGTGATCGACGGCTCGATCAGCGAGTCGCCGGTGGCAGCGGCGCGGACGGCGGCGATCAGGCGGCTCGACGGGGCGTCCTTCAGCAGGAAACCGGCTGCTCCGGCGTGCAGGGCGCGGTAGACGTACTCGTTCTGGTCGAACGTCGTCAGCACCACGATCGTCGGTGGGTCGGGGCGGCGCAGGATCTGCTCGGTGGCGGCCAGGCCGTCCAGCTCGGGCATCCGGATGTCCATCAGGATCACGTCCGGGGACGTTAGTTCGGACTGCCGGATCGCCTCGGTGCCGGTGTCCGCCTCGGCGACCACCTCGATGTCGTCCTCGGCTTCCAGGATCACCCGGAAACCCGTACGGACGAGAGTTTGATCGTCGGCGACCAGGACCCGGATCTTGCGAGGCAGACCATGCGGCACACCGCATTGTCTCGTACCCGGGTCATCCCTGAGGAGGAGCCGGGCCGCCGAAATCGTCATCCGGACAGACGAGGACTACGACCGCCGATCCCTAGCGTCGGAGGCATCCCAAGAGTCCAGCTAGGAGCAGACGATGAAGCCTTCCGATTACGTCCTCGCGGCCCTGTTCTCGGTGGCCGGCGCCGGCCTCATGATCATGAATATCAGCGGTCCGGCGGACCCGTCGCTGATCCACCCGGTGGATACCACGTCGTGGCTGACCGTGCCGGCGTTCCTGCTGGTCACGGTCCCGATCCTGTGGCGGCGGCGCAACATCGCGGCGGTGGTCGGTGTCACCGCCGCGATGGTTGCCCTGCACGTGCTGATCTTCGGGTACCTCACCCGGTGCGGTGTGGTGCTGCCGTTGTCGGCGGCTCTCGCGTACGCCGTGGCCCGGTTCGCCGGCAACCGCAACGAGCACCTGCTCGGCCTGGCCGGCATCGTGGTCGCGCAGGTCGTGATGCTGTGGCGGGATTCCTCCGCAGGGGTGACCGATGCCATGCCGATCGCGATTGCGCTCGCCGCGCTCTTCTACGGCGCCGGGCTGCTGGTCCAGAATCGACTCAGCAGGAAGCAGAAGCAGTCCGCTGCCGTCCAGCGCGCGGCCGCCTGACCCGGCCGGGCATGCGAGGAGCGCGATCATGAGTGAGGTCTTCCGCGGCGTGAAGCCCCGCGACTGGCTGGTCGCGGGAGCCCTCACCGTGCTGGGCGCCCTGCTGATGTCCGTCAACATCGGTGCCGCCGGTGAGCAGGACCCCACGATGTACCACCCGATCGAGAACCACTCGCCGTGGATGCTGCCGGTCTTCGCGGCGGCCACGGTCCCGGTGCTGTGGTGGCGGCGGGGTGCGCTGGCGGTCGCGCTGGTGTCGCTGGGCGCCCTGGTGCTGCATGACCTGGTGTTCGGCTGGGTCACCCGATGTGGAGCCGGGCTGCCACTCGCCTTCACTCTCGCGTTTCTCGGGGCGGTGTCGTTCACGCGTACGAAAGCATGGGTCTGTTGTGGGGTTGGATTTTTGATCGTGGTGGCGGTGCTGGTCCGGGACGCGTCGGCGGGGCCGTCGGCGATGGGGCTCGCGCTGCCGGTGCTGGTGATCGTCTTCGGGGTGGGGCGGGCCGCGCGGCATCGGGCGACGCTGAACCGGCAGCTCACCGAGCGTGACGCGGAGTTGCGGCAGTTGCGGGACGACCGGGCGGCGCTGATGGTGGCCGACGATCGGGCGCGGCTGTCCCGGGAGCTGGACGGTCTGCTTCAGGAGCGTCTCGACGAGCTGACCCGGGCGGCGTCGTCGGCGGACGGGCTTGATCCGGCGCAGGCTCGTGAGCTGCTGGAATCGATCGAGTCGGCGTCGCGCCGGACGATGGACGACATGCGGGAGATCGTCGGGCTGCTGCGGGGTGGTGAGGTGGCGCTCGCTCCGGTGCCGACCGTCGCGCATCTTGACGCGTTGCTGGCCCGGCATCGGTCGCCGCTGACGCGGCTCACGGTGAGTGGTGATCCGCGGTCGTTGCCGGCGACGGTGGAGTTGTCCGCCTATCGGATCGTGGAATATCTGGTGACCGCGCTCGATGATCGGCCGGTGCGGGTGGCGGTGCGGTTCGACGACGAGGCGCTGGAGATCCGGGTTCAGGGGTCGGTGGGGCGTGGTGGCGCGTTGCGGGCGGCGGTGGCGCGGGCCCGGGAGCGGGCGAAACTGCATGCCGGGTCGGTCGAGGTGAAGCTGGCGCGAGGGTCGGCCAACGTGGTGGCGCAGCTTCCCGTGCTGGGGTGACCGTCGTGTGGTGGCTGGCCGGGGTGGTCGTGCTGGTGGTGGGCGGTGTCGTGGCGCCGATCGGGTGGCACGGGTGGCCGTCGACAGTGGTCGGCAACGTCTTCGCTCTGAGTCTGGTCGTCAGTGGGCTCGTGCTGGCGTGGTGGCGTACGCATCCTCGACTGGTGGCCGTGGCCGGAGGTGGGTTGTGGCTTGTCGCGGGGGGACTTTCGTCGTGGGGATGGTTTCCGGACCCCGCTCTGGTGATCCTGGCGTTGCTGTCGACGGTGGCGGCGCTGGGTTTCCGGGGATGGCAGGGTGCGGCCGGCCTCGCCGGATATTTGCTGATTTTGTTTTATTTGGTGGGTGATCCGAATCCCGTACCTTTGATGATGTTCAGCGTTCCGGGGTTTCTGGCCGGGACCGTGCTGCGGCAGCGGCGGGAGGTGGCCGCGCGGCTGGCCGCGCGGGGCCGGGAGCTGGAGGAGGAGCGGGAGCTCTTCGCCGACCTGGCGTTGCGGCACGAGCGTGCCCGGATCGCTGCCGAGCTGCACGACATCGTCGGCCATGCGATCAGCGTGATGATCATCCAGGCAGCGGCCGGGCAGCGGCTGGTGGACCGTGATCCGGATCGGACACGTGAGGCGTTCGCGGCGATCGCCGAGTCGGCCCGCCAGGGTCGGGGTGATCTCCAGCGGCTGGTGGATCTGCTGGGTGGGGCGGCGTCCGGTGGCCCTGACCTCGCCGTGATCGACGAGGTGGTGGATCGCGCGGCTCGGTCCGGTCTTGACGTGTCGTGCCGCTTCGAGGGTGTGCGTGACGGTCTGCCCGCGCCGGTCGCGCATCTCGCTTTCCGGGTGGTGCAGGAGAGTCTCACCAACGCCTTGCGCTACGCGCCAGGCGCGGCGGTGCGGGTCACGGTGAGCGGTTCGGTCCAGATTCTTGTGGTACGCGTGGAGAATGCGCCCGGTTCAGGCGCGGATGCCGGTGTTGCCGGATGTGGGCAAGGGCTGACGGGTCTGCGGGAGCGGATCCAGGAACTGGGCGGGCGGTTGAGCGCCGGGCCGGTGGTGGGTGGGGGCTGGGCGGTGGAGGCCGGTCTACCTCTGTGATCTCTGATGAGTGAGCACCTCGTGGAGCAGGTGGGTCAGCGTCTTTCTCTCCGCGGCCGTCAGCGGGGCGAGCAGCTCGTCCTGTGCTCGTTGCAGTGATTGCTCCAGGCGCTGCTGTTGCTGCTGACCGGTTTCGGTCAAGGAGACCAGGTTGCGGCGCCGGTCGGCGGGGTCCGGGGTTCGCTCGACGTAACCCTGGGCGGCCATCTCGTTGATCGCCGCGACGACGTCGCTGCGGTCCATGTTGCAGCGGCGGCCAAGGTCGGCCTGGCTGGCGACGCCGAACTCGTCGAGGGCGGTGAGGATCCGGTAGTGGTAGCCGTGGGCGCCCGCTTCGGCGAATGCCTCGGTGGCCAGCCGGTGCGCGTGCACCGAGAGCTGGGTGATCAGCCAGGTGGGCTTGGCGCTGAGGCGGGCCGGGATCTCTTCCACGTGTTCGACCCTACATTGTTGGTGCGGCCAACGACTTAGGTATATCGTTGGCCGAACCAACGAATAGGGGAGAGTCATGCTCGCTGATGACCGGATCGAGATCGCTGATCTGCACGCCCGGCTCGCGGTGTTCCTGGATGAAGGGCGGTTCGAGGACGCCGGCCGTGTCTACGCCGGCGACGTGGAGGTTCGTAACCCGCAGGGCGCGACGTTCCGGGGCATCGGCACCGTCGTCGAGAACCTGCGCCGGGCGCGTGTCGACGGGGAGCACACCCAGCGGCGGATCACCGACGTGCTGGTGGATCTTGCCGGTGACGAGGCGTCGACGTCGGCGAACTCGCTGGTGTACGCCTATCGGGAGGGGCAGGCGCCGCACCGGACGAGCAGCATGCGGATGGCGTTCACGGTGGTGCGGACGCCGGTGGGCTGGCGGTTCCGGTCGGTGCGGATGACGCTGGTGTGGACTCGGGCCGATCCCGTGGCGGTGTGATCGGCGTTCGTCGGCGTGTGCCGGCAGTCGGTTGACGGACGGCGGGCGGATCTTTTGCGGGCAGGCTGCGGTCATGCTTACCGATACCGCTTTTGATCCCTCCAAGCACACCGTCGTCGCGGCGCGGACGTTCGAGGACCTCACGATCGGTGAGGTCTTCAACGCGCCGAGCCGGACGGTGACCGACGCGCACGCCGCCGCCTTCCAGACCGTGTCGGCGGACAACCATCCGATCCACTACGACGCTGTGTACGCCCGGGCGCACGGGCACGCGGCGCCGGTGGTGCACGGCTTGCAGGTGCTCGCGTTCACGGCGCCCGGGGCGACGTTGTTCCCGCAGTACATCGGCGATGTGTTCGTGGCGTTCGCCGGGCTGACGGCCGAGTTCCACAAGGAGGTCAACGCGGGCGACACCCTGTATTCAGCCCTGGAGATCGTCGGGCTGGAGCCAGGGGAGAGCACCGGGATCGTGACGACGCGGGTGACCGTTCACAACCAGCGCGGGGACCTGGTGCTGTCCGGGGAGCACCGTTACCTCTTGAGGCTGTCCCGCTGAGGTCGCTCCGCCCGGTGCAGCAGCCGGCCGGTGTAGAGCAGCAGCAGGGCCAGGGCCACCTCGAGGCCCAAGCCGGTGCCGACGCCGACGGCCTCGGTCAGCGAGAAGTTGCCGAAGTGGGTGACGTGGAAGAGGAAGTGCGTGCCCGCGTAGATCAGGTACCCGGTCACGGCCGTCAGCGCGACCGTGGTGTCCCGGGTCCAGGCGGCGATGAACAGCATGGCGGCCAGCGCGAGGCCGAGACCGCCGACGTCGGTGACCAGGTGCTCGTTGTACGGCGGGTCGAGCCGTACGGTCGGGAAGTCGTTGTAGAAGGAGACCGGGAACAGGTACTGCCATCCGGAGACGAACGCCTGCAGAGTGCCGAGGGTGAGCAGGCCGCCGCGCAGCCATGACTTCAGGGATTCAGGGGTCATGCCGGATAGACGATCTACGAGCCGGAGTTGTGACTTCGTAGACTTTCGATAACTGCACACCGGGTGCGGCGGTGCCTAGCGTCGAGGCATGACCGCGAAACCGACCGGCCGATCGCTGGGGCCTGACCTGGCCCGTGGCTTCATGCTGCTGTTCATCGCGCTCGCCAACACGCACTACTTCCTCCAGGCCGGTCCGGTGCTCGGCGGCTTTCCGCGTGATGGGTCGGGGGCGGACTCCGCCGTGGCCTGGTCGCTGGCGACGTTCGTCGACGGGCGGGCGTTCCCGCTCTTCGGACTGCTCTTCGGTTACGGTGCCGCCCGCATCGCCGAGCGGCAGCGTGATCGCGGTCCGTGGGGTGTGCGCCGGTTGTTGTGGCGGCGGAGCGCGGCGTTGATCGTCGTGGGGCTCACCGACGCGGTGCTGTTCTACGTCGGCGACATCCTCGCGGCGTACGGTGTGCTGCTTCTCCTCGGGGCGCTGATGATCCGCTGGACGGATCGGTGGCTGCTGGTGACCGCCGCCTTCTTCCTGGTGATCGGCGCGTTGCCGGACGACGCCGCCGGGCTGGTCTCCGCGACGCCGGATCCGGCCATGCTGCCGGTCGACCTGGGTGTTGTGGTCACCGAGCGGGTGCCGGCCGCGCTGTTCGTCGCGGTGCTCGGGCCGCTCGGGTTCCTGTGCCCGTTCGCCGTGGGGCTGTGGGCCGGCCGCCGGCGTGTTCTGGAGCGGCCGGAGCGGTTTCGGGGCCTGCTGCTGACGACCGCCATGATCGGCATTCCGGTCGCGGTGCTGGGGGCCCAGCCGTTCGCGCTGATCGTCAGCGGGGTGAGCGACGCACGGCTGGCGGGGTGGGCGGTCGCGCTGCACAGCACGACGGGCACGCTGGGCGGATTCGGTTACGCGGCGCTGGTGGCTCTGGTCGCTACTCGCCTCGATGCCGGCGGGCGCCGGCATCGGCTCGTGGCGGCTGTCGCGGCTGCTGGTGAGCGGTCGATGAGTTGTTACCTGATGCAGTCGGTCACCTGGGCCGTGGTGTTCACGCCGTTCCTGCTCGATCTCTCCGGCCGGTTGACCGTCGCCGGGACGGCGCTGCTCGCTGCCGTCACCTGGGTGGTCACCGTCGTCATCGCCGACGGGATGCGGCGGGCGGGCCGGCGGGGGCCCTTCGAGACGCTGGTGCGGCGGATCACCTACGGCGATGGCAGCGCCCGGGGCGGTGGCTACCGGGAAGGGAGGGTGGGGCGTTCACGCGCTAGTGTGTCGCCGTGATCATCTTGGCGAACGTGCTGGTGGCGCTGGTTGCGCTGATCCACGTCTACATCCTCGTGCTGGAGATGTTCCTGTGGACGAAACCGCAGGGGCGCAAGGCGTTCGGGCTGAGCGAGGAGTTCGCCCAGCAGACCAAGGTGCTCGGGGCCAACCAGGGTCTCTACAACGGTTTCCTCGCGGCCGGTCTGATCTGGGGGCTGATCGCCGGCGGTGACACCGGGTTCGCGGCGAAGCTGTTCTTCCTCGGCTGTGTCGCGGTGGCCGGTCTGTACGGCGCGGCGACCGCGAGCCGGCGGATTCTGTTCGTCCAGACGGTTCCGGCGGTGCTCGCATTGGTGGCTGTCATCGTCGCCGGTTGACGGGAAAACAACCGAAATGCCTGGCCGGGAGTCACCCGGCCGGGCATTTTTTGTTACTGCTCATTACGACGGACCTCCTGAATCGGGAATGCCCGCCATTCCAGGGCACGAACAAGATCAAATCGGGCAAATACCGTGAAGAACGTCACTATTCAAGGGTCGGAGCTTGGCCTTTGTCGATGGGACGTGGTTACCGTCGGGCCGTCCTGCGACAGCGGGCACCGTGGACGGTCCGCCGAATCCTGCCGCCGTCCGCGGACACGAATCGATGGCAGGAGCGGGGGACCCAAGTACGTCGGCTAGCTGCGAGAACAGGCAGCTACGCCTTGGGGTGAAGCCGCATCCAACGGCCGGGCCACTCTGCCCGAACCCGACAGCTCACCTCGTAGGCGTGGAGGATCATCCATGTCTCGGATCGGTAGACGAACGCGCCTTGCCCTCGGTCTGTTGACCGTCGGCGTGACCGGAGCCGGCGTCCTGCTGGCACCCGCGAGCCCCGCCTCGGCGGCTCGGCAGGTGAATTGGGACGTAGTCGCGAAATGCGAGTCCGGCGGCCGGTGGCACATCAACACCGGTAACGGGTACTACGGCGGTTTGCAGTTCAGCCGCAGCACGTGGAAAGCGAACGGCGGCGGCAAATACGCCTCGACCGCGAACAAGGCCACCAAGGCCGAGCAGATCAAGATCGCGAACAAGCTCTTCAAGAAGCGCGGCCTGAAGCCGTGGCCGGTCTGTGGCAAGAAGCCTGGCGTCTACAAGAAGGCGTCCCCCGGCAAGAAGACGCCGGCCGTCACGAAGGGCACGTATGTCGTCCACTCCGGGGACACGCTCGCCTCGATCGCGAAGAAGTACAAGGTCAAGGGTGGTTGGCGGGGCTTGTACAAGCTCAACAAGGACCGGCTCGACAGCCCGAGCATGATCTTCCCGGGCCAGCGGCTGCGCCTGCGCTGACGCGCGCCGGTGCCGGCCGGCGGTGACGCGGGCCGACGACGGGGGCGGTGAGCGCACGCGCGAGCGTTCTGTGTGCGCTGACCGCCCACAGGGCGGCGGTGAGCGCACGCGCAGGCGTTCTGCGTGCGTTCACCGCCCCTGCGCAAGCGTTCTGTTCGGCGTTCACCGCCCCTGCGCAAGCGTTCTGTTCGGCGCTTACCGTCTTTGCGCGAGCGTTTTGTGTCCGCCAGGCATCTGGCCGGCCCGTGGGTGGCGAAAGGACTGTCTTCCCGGGAACTCGTGCGTTTGCGGTCACCCGGACGGCCGAACCTCACAAGATCTGGCAGTGACGCCTTTCCGCGGGCGTCGCCGGGCAACCCGAACCGCACAAGATCTGCAAGTGACGCCTCGCCACGAGCGTCGCCGGGCAGCCCGAACCCGCCATCGGTCCAGGCGTGGCGAAACTCGGGTGCGTCACCACTCGCCAGGTTCACCCGGCGGGTTGACGCGCGCGTTCGGGGACTGTGCGCAGGTCCAAGGCGGCGAACACCGCCGACGCCACGGTCATCACGAGACAGATCGCCAGCGCACCTGTCACGCCGTCAAAGCCGCCGGCACCCGAACCAGCTGCGCCGGCGGCCGAACCAGATACGCCGGCAGCCGAACCAGCGGCCGCACCGGCCGCGCCGCCGCCGGCTACCGGCGAACCAGCCACGCCCCCGCCGGCCACCTGCGAACCAGCCTCGCTGCCGTGCAGCAGCAGCGCCGTCACCGCCGCTGTCGCCACCGTCGCCGAGATGCGCTGGGAGACCTGGAGGAACGCCCCCGCCAGCCCCGCCGCCGCGGCCGGTGCGTGGGCCAGCGTCAGCGCCTGATTGGGCGAGATGATCAGGCCGCCGCAGATGCCCATCGCCAGCTGGGTCAGCATCAGCCCGACCCCGAGCCCACCGATCCCGAGACCACCGCCCGGCCCGAGGCCAAGGCCGACGTCCGGCACCACGTGCAGGACCACCACGGTCGCGACGATCGCCACCACGTTCCCCACGAGAGCCCACACCACGCTCGCCCGGCCGAACCGCCCGACGACCCGCCAGCTCTGCGACGACGCCACGGCGAAGCCGAACGCGCTCGGCAGCAGCGTCATCGCGGTGCGCAGCGGCGTCCAGCCGAGCCCGTCCTGCAGGTGCAGCGTCAGCGTCAGCGTGGTGCACAGCGACGCCCCGAACTGGAACATCGCGGTCAGGGTGCCGAGCGCGAACCCCCGCCGGGCCAGCAGCGCGGGCATCAGCACGGGAGTCCGGCCGCTTCGTGCGTACCGTCGCTCCCAGACGTAAAGCGCGAGCAGGAGTCCTGGAAGGACCACTGAGAGTGATGGCACGGGCGTCACGAACGGCAGCATGAGCGCGACGGTCACCGCACCGAGCAGGGTCAGACCGGGAAGATCGAGAGTGGTCCGGCGCGCGCGTCCCGCTTGCGCCCTGGGGAGCAATTTCAGAGCTAGGGGTACGGTGACCAGCCCGAACGGAACGTTCAGTAGGAGGACCAGTCGCCACCCGAGGTCAGGCCCGGCCGCTTCGAGCAGGAGGCCGCCGACGACCGGGCCGAGGACTCCGGCGATGCCGCCGACGGTGGAGTACGCCCCGAGCGCCCACGCCCGGTCACGCCCCGTGAACAGGTCCTGGATGATGCCGTACACCTGAGGGTTGACCGTGCCCGCCCCGATGCCCTGCGCGAGCCGCGCGAGAGCGACCACCCACGGCGAGGTGGCGGTTCCGGCCACGATGCCGGCGACGGTGAAGAGGGCGACGCCGCCGGCGAAGAGCTCCCGGCGGCCGTACGCGTCACCGAGCCGCCCGGCAGGGACGAGCGCGAGACCGAAGGTGAGCGAATATCCGGCGAGGATCCACTGCAGCGTGGCGGGCCCGGCGCCGAGGCCGGTACGCAGAGCCGGCACGGCCGTGGTGAGGCTGGACTGGTCGAGCAGGGTGGTGAAGGCGGCGGCGAGACAGACGGCGAGGGCGACGGCGTTGCGGCGAGGCACGACGCGACCATAACCCGCTTCGCCTATCTGCTTAATGGGGAACGTACGCTCACGTCCCGTGAACACCGGCCAGGCCACCCTGCTGTTCCTCGGTGGCATCGGTTCCGGCCTGACCGGTTCGATGGCCGGGCTCGCGTCGCTGGTCAGCTACCCCGCCCTGCTCGCCGCCGGCATCCCGCCGATCGCCGCGAACGTGACCAACACGGTGGCGCTGCTCTCCAGCGCGGCCGGCTCGGCGGCCGGCTCCCGGCGTGAGCTGCGCGGCCAGGGCCGGCGGATCCTGCGGCACGGCGTGGCCGGTGTGGCCGGCGGCACGGCCGGGGCGCTGCTGCTGATGAGCACGCCGTCCGACGCGTTCGAACGGATCGTGCCCGGCCTGATCGTGCTCGGCGCGCTCGCGCTGCTGTTCCGCGAACCGCTGCGGGCCTGGTACGCACGACCCGGCCGCCGCCCGCCGCTGGGCGTCGCGGTGTTCCTGATCGCGATCTACGGCGGGTACTTCGGCGCGGCCGCCGGCGTGCTGCTGCTCGCCGCGATGTCGCTCGCCGCCGCCGAGCCGCTCGCCGTGACCAACGCGGTGAAGAGCATCGTCCTCGGTTTCTCGAACGTCGCGGCTGCCGTGCTGTACGCGCTGTTCGCCCCGGTGCACTGGACCGCGGCGGCGTTGCTGGCCGCCGGATGCCTGATCGGCAGCTGGATCGGGCCGGCGCTGGTCCGGCGGACGCCGGAGAAACCGTTGCGGGTGGCGATCGCGATCGCGGCGCTCACGCTGGCGGGTTTCCTCTGGCACACCGCGTGACATTGGCGCATAGGGTCGGCCCATGCGTGAACTGATCGTCGCCCCGATGGCCGGTGGACCATCCACGCCCGCCCTCGTCGAGGCCGCCGCCCGGGCCGGATCCCTGGGTTTCCTGGCCGCCGGATACAAGACCCCGGACGCCGTCGAGACCGAACTGCGCCAGGTCGCCTCGGTGGCGCACGGGCTGAACATCTTCGTGCCCGTGCCGCCGCCCGCCGACCCGGCCCCGCTGGAGGAGTACCGCCGGCTGCTCCAGACGGAAGCCGACCGGTACGGCGTCGACCTGCCCCCGGTACGCCTCGACGACGACGATCACTTCGCGGCGAAGGTCGAGCTCGCCGTCACCTACCGGGTGCCGGTGGTCAGCTTCGCGTTCGGCGTACCCGATGCGGCTCTCGTCCGGGCTCTGCACGTGGCCGGTTCGACCGTACTCATCACGGTGACCAACCCCCGGGAAGCGCAAGCGGCCCTCGCGGCCGCGCCCGACGCCCTGATCGCCCAGGCCGGCGCGGCCGGTGGGCACGCTTCCACGACCAACCCTCATGGGTACGCCGGAACCAGCACCGCCGCCGGGACCCTCGCCGCGATCCTCGCCGTCACCGACCTGCCCGTGGTCGCGGCCGGCGGCGTCAGCACGGCCGAGGACGTGCACGAGCTGCTCGACGCGGGCGCGGCGGCCGTGCAGTGCGGTACCGCGTTCCTGCTCGCCGACGAGGCCGGCACCCGTCCGGCGCAGCGGGCGGCGATGCTCTCCGGCGAGTTCACCGAGACCGTGGTGACCCGGGCGTTCACCGGCCAGCCGGCCCGCGGGCTGCGCAACCGCTTCATCGACGACTACGAAGCCGCCGCCCCGATCGGCTATCCGGCCGTCCATCACCTGACCGCGCCGATCCGCGCGGCCGCCGCCGCGAAGGGCGACCCGGGCGCGCTCAACCTGTGGGCCGGAACCGGCTTCCGCAGCGCGGTCGCCGGCCCGGTCGCCGAGCTGGCCGGCCGCCTGACCGGCTGACAGCGGGCCGGCCGCCCGACCCGCACGGCCTGTCGCCGAGCTGGCCGGCCGGCTCAGCGGCTAACTTGGCAGCCATGACCGCCACCGGCACCGTCCTGGGTTACACGATGAAGACGCTGCGCCGGCTGCCCCGCCCGCTCCGCCGGGCGATCATGGCCCGCGCCGCCGGCGGTGACCTGCCGCCGGTGCCGGACTACGTGCGGATGATGGAGATCGCCGGCGACCTGCCGGAGACCGGGCCGACCGACGCCGAGCTGTTCGCGCGATTCCCGCAGCTCGCAGCCGTCCGGGTGGAGGACCAGGCCGCGGGCGTGCCGGCGAGGCTCTACCGCGGGCCCGGCGAACCGGTCGCCGGCCTGGTCTGGGTGCACGGCGGCGCGTTCGTCAGCGGATCCCTGGACATGGCCGAGGCGCACTTCACCGCCCTGGCACTGGCGGCCCGGGGTTTCCCGGTGCTGTCGCTCGATTACCGCAAGGCCCTGCACGGCGTGCGCTACCCGGCCGGCTCCGACGACGTGCTCACCGGCTGGACCTGGGCCGTGGCGAACGCCGACCTGCTCGGCGTCCCGGCCGAACGGCTGCACCTCGGCGGTGCCAGCGCCGGGGCGAACCTGGCCGCCGGGGTGGCGAAACGGCTGCGCGACGGCGCGGGGGAGGCGCCCGCCTCGCTGCAGCTGATCTATCCGATCCTGCACGCCGAGCTGCCGCCGTGGGAATCCGGCGAAATGGAGAAGATCCGCAAGAACAGAGCGGCCGTCTACTTCTCCCCGGAATGGGTCGCCGCGATGAGCCGGCACTACTGCGACGACCCCGCCGACCCGTACGCCTTCCCGGCCTCCGGCGACCCGACCGGCCTGCCGCGCACCCTGGTCGTCAACTGCGAGACCGACACCCTGCGCAGCTCCGGTGAGGCGTTCGCCGGACGGCTGCGCGAGGCCGGCACCGACGTCACCGTCCACCTGGAGTCCGCCGCTGTGCACGGCTGCCTGGGTGAGCCGTTCACGGTGGCCGCCACCGGCATCATCGAGTTGATGGGCGCGAATATGATCCCGCGGTGATGATGTTTCTCCGCTACCTGATCCACGCGATGTTCCACGGTCCGGTCCCCGATCCGCCCGAGTTCACCGACGACCTCCCGCTGACCGACGAGACCGAGCGTGAGGCGCGCAACCGGGCCGTGCGCGGGGACTGGCACGCCGCTGAGAAACTGCTCGCCGACGCGGGCACCGACTGGGAGAAGCGCGGCCGGCGCGTCCAGCTGCTCGCCGACGCCGCCGCGAAGGACGGCTCCTGGCTGCAGACCTGGCTGGAGACAGCGCCGGACGACCCGGGTGCCGTGCTGGTCCAGTCGGAGACGCTGCAGATCCGTGCCGCGCGGGCGCGGGGTTCGGCGTCGGCCTCGGAGACGACGCCGGAGCAGTTCCACGCCTTCCACCGGCAGTCCGGCCTGGCCGGCGCGGCCGCCGACCGGGCGATCGCCCTGGCGCTGCCGGGCGACCCGGTGCCGTACGCCCGCAAGATCCGGACGATGTTCGGCAACCAGGCGGCCCGGTCGTCGCTCGACGAGATCTACGCCGAGGGCCGCCGCCGCGACCCGCACAACTTCGCCCTGCACCTGACCGCGGTGATGCTGCTCTGCGAGAAGTGGTACGGCTCGCACGAGCGGATGTTCGCCACCGCCCGGGACGCCGCGACGGCCGCGCCGCCCGGTTCGAAGACGGTGCTGCTGCCGCTGTTCGCGCACTACGAGTACGCGCTGCGTGAGTTCAACTGGGACGCGACGACGACCAAGGGGTTCAAGACCGCCCGCGCGTACTTCCGCGGGCCGGAGGTCCGGCAGGAGATGGACGCGTGGGTCCAGAAGTGGGGCGGCGGCGACCGCGATCGCGAGTGCCTGCACTGGGTGGCGCTGCACCACGTCCTGGCCGGCCGCCGCGCCGAGGCGAAAGCGCTCTTCGACGAGATCGGCCCGGTCGTGGACGCGTCGGTCGCGTGGTACTACGTCTACGGCGGCGGCGCCGAACTGGGTTACCTGCACGGCTGGCTCTGGGCCAACCGCCTGGGAAGATAGACGGAAGACAGCCGGTCAGCGCCGGGGGTCGACCAGGATCTTCGGTCCTGCGCCGGCCCCCACCGGCCGGTTCCCGGCCAGCACGCCGGCCACGTCGTCCAGCCCGGTCACTGCCGCGACCAGCGCCTGTGGGTTCACATTCCCGCTTGCGTACGCGGAAACGGCGTCGGCCAGCCCGGCGGAGGCACCGAGGATTCCGACCGCTGTCACGTCCTTGAGCACGATGTCGCGCGAGTCCACCGTGCTGGGCGTCCCGGACAGCCCGATGTAGACGACCCGCCGCCCCGGCTCGACCAGCTCCACGGCCAGTCCCGGCATCGCGGGCGCGTTGGTGGCGTCGACGACCGCGTCCCATTCCAGGCCGGGCAGCGTCTCGCGGGTCCACGACTGGTCGAACCCGAGGGACCGGGCGAAGTCCAGATGCTGGCCGAGCAGGTGCACCTCGATGCCCCGGGACCGGGCGATCAGCGCGGCCAGCAGCCCGATCGTGCCGGTGCCCAGGACCAGCAGACGCTCACCGGGTTCCAGAGCGGCCGCCGCGACCGCGCGCTGGGCGTTGCCACCGGGCTCGACCAGCGCACCCACTGTCGCGTCCATCCCGTCGGGCAGCGCCTGCAGGTACGCGGCCGGGAACGCCAGTTTCTCGGCGAGCGCCCCGGGCAGCCCGTCGGCGATGCCCAGCTCCCGCATCCGCGCGCAGACGTGGTGCCGCCCGGACCGGCAGCGCCGGCAGTCCCCGCAGGCGATCATCGTGTCCCCGGTCACCCGCCGCCCGAGCCAGCTCCCGTCGACGCCGGCCCCGGTCGCGGTCACGATGCCGGCCCACTCGTGCCCGGGCCGCAGGGGGTACGACGACCGGCCGTTGTGCAGGTAACTCATCTCACCGGTGAACAGCTCGACGTCGGTGCCGCACACCCCGGCCCGCTCGACGTCCACGACCACCTGACCAGCGCCGGCGACCGGTTCCGGCACCTCGCGGACCTCGGCCTCACCGGGCCCGGTGAACACCAGCGCGCGCATGATCATCAGTCAAGTAGAGCACGCCCGGAGAAGTCCACCGAACGTGCGCGAGCCGGATCGCGGCGCGTCGGCTACGTTGTCTGCGGGCCGGTTGATGGGCACGACGCGGGAGAACGTGGGCAGATGAGCGGTACGGCTGCGGCGGACGTCTTCGCCGCGGGTGGTGATGTCGGCCGTGACCTGGCGGCGGTGGACTGGACACAGACGCCGCTCGGGCAACCCGAGCAGTGGCCGCAGAGTCTGCGCACCGCGGTGAGCATCCTGCTGGCATCACGGTTCCCGATGTGGATGACCTGGGGTCCGGAACTGACCTTCTTCTGCAACGCGGCATACCGGCGCGACACCCTGGGACGCAAGTACCCGTGGGCGCTCGGCCGGTCGGCCAATGAAGTGTGGAAGGAGATCTGGGGTGACATCGGACCCCGGATCGAGAACGTGCTCAGCACCGGCGAGGCCACCTGGGACGAGGGCCTGCTGCTCTTCCTGGAGCGCTCCGGGTACACCGAGGAGACGTACCACACGTTCTCCTACAGCCCGCTGCGCGACGACGAGGGCGCCCTGGTCGGGATGCTCTGCGTGGTCAGCGAGGACACCAAGCGCGTCATCGGCGAGCGCCGGATGGGCACGCTGCGCGACCTCGGCTCGGACCCGAGCGTGGTGCGCACCGAGCAGGAGATGCTGGCGTTCACCGCGCAGCAGCTCGGCAAGAACCTGAAGGATCTGCCCTTCACCCTCACCTACCTGTTCGCCGAGGACGGGCGGGCCCGGCTCGCGTCGTCGACCGGCATCCCGGCCGGGCACCCGGCCGCGCCGGAGATCGCGTCCGCGGACGGCCCGTGGCCGGTGTCCGGGCCGGCCCGCCACGAGTCCGCGCTGGTCGAGCTGCCCAGCGCCGGCGTCGGCCTGCCCACCGGTGATTGGGCCGACCCGCCCGCCGAGGCCCTGCTGGTGCCGCTGCTGCGCCAGGGCGGTGCGGCGTACGGGTTCCTGGTGGCCGCGCTGAACCGCTATCGCGCCCTCGACGAGGAGTACCGCGGCTTCATCGAGCTGACCGCCGGTCACGTCGCGGCCGGGGTCGCCAGCGCCCGCAACTACCAGGCGCAGCAGCAGCGGGCCGAGGAGCTGGCCGAGCTGGACCGGGCGAAGACCACCTTCTTCTCCAACATCAGCCACGAGTTCCGTACGCCTCTCACGCTGATCATAGGACCGCTCGACGAGCTGCGGAGCCGGGCCGGCGAGGACATGCGCGAGGACCTCGACGTCATGCACCGCAACGCGCTGCGCCTCGGCAAGCTGGTCAACGCGCTGCTCGACTTCTCCCGCCTGGAAGCCGGCCGGATGCAGGCCCGGTACGAACCCGTCGACCTGGCCGCCACCACCGCCGATCTGGCCAGCGTCTTCCGCTCCGCCGTCGAGCGCGCCGGGCTCACCTTCGACGTGGACTGCCCCACGCTGCCCGCCGAGGTCTACATCGACCGGGGCATGTGGGAGAAGGTCGTCCTCAACCTGCTCAGCAACGCCCTGAAGTTCACCTTCGACGGCGGCATCCGGGTCGCGGTGCGTGCCGAGGACGGCCGGGCGGTCGTCACGGTCGCTGACACCGGCGCCGGTGTCGCGCCGGAGGAGATGCCCCGGCTCTTCGAGCGATTCCACCGCATCGAGAACACCCGGTCGCGCTCCAACGAGGGCAGCGGCATCGGGCTCGCGCTGGTGAAGGAGCTGGTGCTGCTGCACGGCGGCACGGTCGGCGCGGAGAGCACCGCCGGGCAGGGGACCGTTTTCACGATCATCCTGCCGTTCGGCGCGGCGCACCTGCCCGCCGACGCGGTGGTGCCCGCCGCCGACGCCGCTGCCGTCTCGGCCACCGCCGACCCGTTCGTGCAGGAGGCGCTGCGCTGGCTGCCGTCCGCGCCGGACTACCCGATCGAGACGGCCGTGCCGGTTCCCGGTTCCGCCGCCCGGGTGCTGGTCGCCGACGACAACGCGGACATGCGGGACTATCTGACCCGGCTGCTGCGCTCGGCCGGGCACCGGGTCACCGCGGTCGGCGACGGCCGGCAGGCCCTCGGCGCGGCCCGCGCCGATCCGCCGGACCTGGTGGTCAGCGACGTGATGATGCCCGAGATGGACGGTCTGGAACTGGTGGCGGCGCTGCGCGAGGACGGCCGGACCGCCGGGGTCCCGGTGCTGCTGCTCTCCGCGCGGGCCGGCCAGGAAGCGGCGATCGAAGGCCTCGAGGCCGGTGCCGACGACTACCTGTTCAAGCCGTTCTCGGCGGCCGAGCTGCTGGCCCGGGTCCGCGCCAACGTCGAGCTGGCCCGGATGCGCAACCATCACGCCCGGTGGCGTACCGCGCTGGTCGAGTCGTTGCAGGAGGCCTTCTTCGTCTGCGACGAAGAGGGCGCGGTCATCGAGATCAACGCGGCTTTCACCGACATACTGGGGTACGGGCCGGAAGGGCTGCCCTATCGCGGCGTGCCACCGTGGTGGCCGGACGCGGAGACCGACGCCGACGCGTTCGCCGAGGTGGCCGCCGCGCTGGAGTCGCTGACCCACGACCAGCACGGCACCTACACGATCCCGGTCAACCACCGCGACGGGCACCGGCTGTGGGCAGCCGCCACGTTCACCGGGGTCCATGACCCGGAGACCGGCCGCCGGGTGATCGTCGGCACGTTCCGGGACGTCACCGACGAGCATTACGCGATCCAGCGGGAGAGCGCTGTCGCCTCGCTCAGCCTGCGGCTGTCCGAGGCCGAGGACCTGCCGGGCGCGCTCGGTGGCGCCCTCGCCGAGCTGCGCGGTCTCTGGCACGCCACGTACGCGTCAGCGACCGTCTTCGACGGCTCACCGGTCCCGGTGTTCGACGCCACCGACGCCTCGCTGACCTGGGACGGTCTGCCGCAGCGTCGCCGGGACACGATCACCGGCCTGGTGGGCGGCCCGCCGCTCACGCCGGTCAGCGAACGTGACGCCGGCGCCGGCATCGCGTTCGGCCACCCGGACGGGACCATGGTCGTCTGGCTGGAGCTCGGTGACCGGCGGCCCTTCACCGAGCAGGACAAGACCCTGCTCGCCCTGCTCGCCGGCCATCTCGGCCAGGCGCTGCGCCGGGTGCACCAGATCGACCAGCAGCGGGAGACAGCGCTCGCCCTGCAACGCGCGATCCTCGGCCCGGCGCAGCTGCCGGCCGGTTTCGCGGTGCGTTACGAGCCGGCGACCCGGCCGCTCAAGGTCGGCGGTGACTGGTACGACACTGTCACCCTGCCGGACGGCCGGATCGGCATCGTCGTCGGCGACTGCGTCGGGCACGGGCTGCCCGCCGCGACCGTGATGGGCCAGCTCCGCAGCGCCTGCCGGGCCCTGCTGCTGCAGGACACCGGCCCGGCCCGGACCCTGATGGCGCTCGACCGGTTCGCGGCGCTGCTGCCCGGCGCCACCTGCGCCACCGTGTTCTGCGGTGTCCTCGACCCGGCGACCGGCCGCCTGGTCTACTCCAGCGCCGGTCATCCACCACCGATCGCCGCGCAGGCCGACGGTGCCATCGAGCTGCTCGACCAGGGACGCTCACGGCCGCTGGCGATCCGGCCGACGATGGACCGCGACGAGGCCGAGTACCGGATGGAACCGCGGACCACGCTGCTGCTCTACACCGACGGTCTCGTCGAGCGGCGCCGGCAGCCGCTGACCGAGGGCATCGACGCGGCCACCGACGCGGTGCGGCTCGGCCGCAGCACCCCGATCGACGAGCTCGCCACCGAGGTGATGGACCGGCTCGCCCCGGACGGTGGTTACGACGACGACGTCGCTCTGCTGCTCTACCGTCAGCCCGGCCCGCTGGAGCTGGAGTTCCCGGCCGAGGCGGCCCGGCTCGCCCCGGTGCGTACCGCGCTGCGCGGCTGGCTGGAACGCTGCGCGATCGACCCGGTCACGATTCAGAACGTGCTGGTCGCGGCGGGGGAGGCCTGCGCCAACGCGATCGAGCACGGGCATCGGGACACGGCCGGCAAGATCCAGTTGCGGGCCATAGCGACGGCGGAGGACCTGCGGCTCACGGTCGTCGACAACGGGCGGTGGCTGACACCACGGCCTGCCGAGAACCCGTACCGTGGTCGTGGCCTCATGCTGATGAAGGCGTTCATGCACCACGTGACTGTCACCACCGGCATCGCCGGCACCACCATCGACATGCAGGCGAGGATCGTGCCATGACCACCGCGCTCACGCTGACCAGCGGGCAGCGACCCGATGGCGTTCCGGTTCTCGCCGCGGCCGGTGAGATCGACATGAGCAATGCCGACGCCTTCGCGTCGGCGCTGCGTGTCGCGGTCGCCGGGGCGGCCGCGGCCGCGCTGCTGGTGGACCTGACCGCGGTCGAGTACCTGGACAGCTCAGGCCTGGCCACGCTGTTCCAGCACGCCGACCGGATCGAGGTGGTGACCGGCCCGCTGCTGGCGCCACTGCTCACCGTGTCCGGTCTTGCCGAGCTGACGACGGTGCGGGGGCTCTGAGCCCCCGTCCGTCCCGCTGTGGTGGCGAACTCAGAACCGGCTGATCAGGTCCTCCCACCAGCTGCGGCTGCGGCGTGCCTCGACGGCCTTGGCCACGCCGTACACGGCTCCCGCCGTCGCGGCCGCGATCGCCGCCGTGACCAGGATGACCGGTAGACGGCGGCGCTGGGGCGGCACGCCCAGCTCGGCGCCGGCGGCTTCGGCGTTCGCCGCGATCTCGGCCGGGTCGCCGGTGCCGGCGATGTTGTGCTGGGCATCGATCGAACTGTCGTACATCGTCATCAGGTCCTCCTGAGGGGTTTCACTTCGCCTTGCCCCACTGCGGATCCGGCTAACCTGATCGTCCGAGCCGGTTGCCGTGCCTGCCTCATCCCCGCGGGATGGTTGACGCCTCAGGATTGCCGGACGGTTGCCGATCGGTCAGGCGATGAGTGGCGTGTCTGTCCAGCCCAGCCTCGTACCGGGGGCGGTTCTGGACCCTGCTCGGCTGGCCGCTGTCAAAGCGACCGGCCTGGTCGACCGTGAGTCGCCGGTGCTGGACCGGATCACCGGTCTCGCGCAGCGCCTGGTCGGCGGCAGCGCCACCCTGGTGACGCTGGTGCAGGAGGAACGCCAGTGTTTCGTGAGCCAGGCCGGTCCGTCGGCCAGCCCGATGTTCCGCGAGACGCCGCTGTCGCACTCGTACTGCCAGTACGTGGTGGAGGCCGGCGCGCCCCTGGTTGTGCCGGACGCCCGGGAGCACCCGCTGCTGCGCGGTAATCCGGCGATCACCGAGTACAACGCGATCGCGTACCTGGGTGTGCCGTTGCGCTCGCCGGACGGGTTCGTCCTGGGCACGCTCTGTGCGGTCGACCGTGAGGCGCGGCCGTGGAGCGACGCGGACGTCGCGGTCATGGAGGACCTGGCCGCCGCCGCGGCCGCCGAGATCGCCGCGCAGGTCGCCGCGCACGAGGTGGCCGAGTCCGCCGAGCTGATCCAGCAGATCCTCGGTAGCACCCTGGACGCGTTCGTCGCCACCGATCTGGGCGGCCGGATCACCGGCTGGAACCGGGCCGCCGAGGAGATGTTCGGCTGGAGCGTGCCGGAGGCGCTGGGCCGCTGCTTGAACGAGCTGATCATCGCGCCGCAGCACCGGCGCGACCACGCCGACTGGATGATAGCGGCGTCGTTCGAGACCGAGGTCGACCCGGCCGGTCGCCGGGTGGAGTTCCTGGGTCTGCAGCGCGGTGGCCGCCAGTTCCCGATCGAGCTGTCGCTGACCGCCCTGGACCGGCCCGGTGGCATGGCCGCGTACATGTTCGTCCGGGATCTGACCAGCGTGCGCCGCAGCGAGATGCTGCGCACGCTGGAGTACGCCGTCTCCGGTGCCCTGGCCACCTCGGAGAGCGTCGAGCAGGCCATCTCCCAGGTCGTGGCCGCCGTCGCGGACGGACTCGGCTGGCCCTACATCGAGTACTGGCAGCTGGACGACGACGAGACCCATTTGGTACGCCTCGCCGTGGCCGCCCGCGACCGCGAGGTGACCGCCCCGATGGAGGAGATCACCGAGTACGCCCACGGCGAGGGGATCGTCGGCCAGGTGTGGGCCACGGCGTCCGCCCGCTGGGTCCGGGACCTGCCCACCATCGACTCGCCCCGGGCCGCCGCCGCCGAGCGTGCCAGCCTGAACACGGCGGTGGCGGTGCCGGTCCGCAACGGCACCGACGTGGTCGGGGTGCTCACCGCCTTCGAACGCCGCCGCACCGAACCCGACCCCGAGCTGATGGCCGCCCTGGACACGGTCGCCGCGCACATCGGCCAGTACGTGCACCGCCGCCGCGCCGAGGAGCTGGAACTCGAACTGTCGAGGGCCCGCCGCGAGTTCGACCGGGTCATCGCGAACCTGGACGACTTCCTCTGGACGGTACGCGTGGACGCACCCGGCCAGGCGGTGATGGTCTACGCCAGCCACGACAGCGCCGGCGTCTTCGGCGGGCTGGTACCCAGTGGCGACGACCTCTCCGAGGTGACCACCGGGATGGTGCATCCGGAGGACCGGGCCCTGTTCGAGAGCTTCGGCCAGGAGATGCTGAACGGCCAGGCCGCCCAGGTGACCAACCGGGTGATCGGCGCCGACGGGGTGACCCGCTGGGTGTGGACCCGTGCGGTGCCCCGCAACGAGGGCGGGATCTTCTTCATCGACGGCGTGTGCAGCGACGTCACCGAGCGCCAGCACGACCAGGAGCAGCTGCGCCAGCAGGCCGAGCTGCTCGACCTCGCGCCGACCGCGGTCATCGTCAAGGACCTGGAGGACCGGATCACCTACTGGAACCGGGGCGCCCAGGCCACGTACGGATGGGACGCCGACGCCGCCCTCGGATGCCCGACCCACCGGCTGCTCGACACCCGCTTCCCGGTCCTGCGGACCCTGGTCGACACGGCGCTGTCCGAGACCGGTGAATGGCACGGCGAGCTGGACCACCTGCGCAGCGACGGCACCCGGATCACCGTGCTGTCGCACCAGGCCGTGCAGCGCGACCACGCCGACCATCCGATCGCGATCCTCGAGGTGAACATCGACGTCACCGCGCGCAAGGTCGCCGAGCGGCGGATGGCGGACAGCGAGAAACGGTTGCGCACCCAGTTCTCGCTCGCCACCGTGGGACAGGCCACGATCGCCCTGGACGGCGCCTTCCAGCAGGTCAACCCGGCTCTGGCCGGGATGCTGGGCCGATCGGTGGCGCTGCTGGAGTCGATGACGCTGGACGACATCACCCACCCGGACGAGCGGGCCGACAACCACCGGGCGGCAGCCCGGCTCTTCACCCAGGACCTGCCGCTGGACCGGCACTTGCGGATGCTGCACGCCGGCGGGCACATCGTGGACGCGGCGATGGGCATGTCCCTGGTCCGGGACAGCGACGGCCAGCCGGTCAGCTTCATCGCGGTGCTGCAGGACGTGACGGCCCGGCTCGCCGCCGAACGCGACCGGGACGCCGCCGCGGCGCAGCTCGCCGAGAGCAACGACGAGCTGCAGGACAGCAACAACCAGCTGGCCGCCGCGAACGCGCTGAAACTCGACCTGATGGGGATGCTCTCGCACGAGATCGGCACCCCGCTGAACACCATCACCGCGTACGCCGAGCTGCTGCAGGGCGACCTCGACGACGTGAAGCCACCGCACCGCAAGGCGGTCGAGGTGATCGCCCGGTCGGCGCGCCGCCTGGAGATCCTCTGCGCCGAGATCCTCACCATGTGCACCCTGGACGCCGGGCAGATGAACGCGACCCCGGAGCCGGTGGAGATCGGCCCGGCGCTCGGCGAGATCCTGGCCGGACTGGAGATCAGCCCATCGGTGACCTGCGAGACCGGCACGACCGTGCTGGTGCATCCGAGCCACCTGCAGCAGATCGTCACCAACTACTGCACCAACGCGGCCAAGTACGGCGGCGGGGTCACCGCCGTCACTGTCGAACGGCGTGGCGGCACCGTGGTGATCGGGGTGTGCGACGAGGGCGAGGGCATCGCCGAGGACCTGCGGCCGCACCTGTTCGACCGGTACGTACGAGCGGCCGGCATGAGCCCGTCGATCAAGGGCAACGGCCTGGGCCTCTACATCGTGAAGGGCCTTGCCGAGGCGAACAACGGCACGGCCGGGTACGAGCCGGGGCCGACCGGCGGAAGCATCTTCACCCTGACCCTGCCGATTGCTCAGCCGGCGATCCGGTAATCGCCCTTCCCGGCGCTCGTGGACACCGTCTCGACGAGGACGGCGTCGCCGGCCGCACGGCCGAACCGGTCGTTGAGCGCTTGACGCGATCATGGCGGCCCGGATAGCTTGCAGCCACAATTGAAGAAGCCGTTTCACCCGCAGCGGGAGAGCCCTCTTGATCGTGGAGAGGCGCCGAAGGAGCAACTTCTCCCTCAGAATCTCTCAGGCCCCCGTACCGCTGCGGTCAGGCGACTCTGGAAAGCCGGGAGCGAGACCCGCGCCGACGGTGCAAGCCGCTGCCTTCACGCAGCGGTGAACCTCTCAGGCACCATGACAGAGCGAGGGAGGCCCCGACCTCAGTCAAGCCAGGAGCCTCCCTTTGATCCCCCTCAACCTTCGTTACAGCCGCGACCACGAGTGGCTCACCGACGACGAGATCGCCACCGTCGGCATCACCGCGTTCGCCGCGGACGCGCTCGGCGACGTCGTCTTCGTCGATCTTCCCGAGGCCGGCACGATCACCACGGCCGGCCAGACGTGCGGCGAGATCGAGTCGACAAAATCGGTCAGCGAGGTCTATGCGCCGGCCGATGGAGAGATCGTGGAAATCAACAGCGCGCTCGCCGCCGACCCCGGGCTGATCAACACTGATCCCTACGGCGCCGGATGGCTCTACCGGGTGCGGGTCACCCGTACCCCCGAGGTTCTCGACGCCGCGGGCTATGCCGCGCTGATCTCGCCGGAGTCCTGATCGTGGCCGTCTCCGTGTTCGACCTCTTCTCGATCGGTATCGGTCCGTCCAGCTCCCACACGGTCGGCCCGATGCGCGCGGCCCACCTGTTCGCCGGTCGTCTCGCCTCGGTGGACGGGGTCACGACGGTGCGCGCCGAGCTGTTCGGCTCACTGGGCGCGACCGGTCACGGCCACGGCACGCCGAAGGCGGTGCTGCTCGGTCTGCAAGGGTTCGAACCGGAGACGGTCGACGTCACGCTGAACCCGTCCTCCGACGGCCTCCTCACGCTGCCGCATGGCGCCGAGGCGGCCGTGGAGATGGTCCTGCACCGGCGTCGCTCGCTGCCCGAACACCCCAACGGCATGGTCTTCACCGCGCTCGGCGCCGATGGCGCCGAGCTGCTCACCAAGCGATACTTCTCGGTCGGCGGCGGCTTCGTGGTGGGAGACCTCTTCTCTTCGGTACGGGGTTCCGCACCGGACCTGCCGCATCCGTTCTCCACGGGCGACCAGCTGCTCGCACTGACCCGGTCGACCGGCCTGTCGATCTCCCGCCTGATGCTGGACAACGAGTCCGTGCGGCGCCCGGCGGCCTCGGTGAACGACGGCCTGCTGCACATCTGGTCGGTCATGTCGGCCTGCATCGACGCCGGCCTGGATGCCGAAGGTGTGCTGCCCGGCGGGCTGAAGGTGCGACGCCGGGCAGCGTCGACAGCCCGGCAGCTGCGGGCGGCCGGAGACCCCGCCACACTCTCGATGGAGTGGCTCACCGCGTACGCCATGGCAGTGAATGAGCAGAATGCGGCCGGAGGCCGCGTGGTGACCGCGCCCACCAACGGCGCCGCGGGCATCATCCCGGCCGTGCTGCGCTATTACCTGGACTTCGTGCCGGGCGCGTCGGACGCCGGAATCGTCCGGTTCCTGCTCGCGGCCGGCGCGATCGGGCTGCTCTTCAAGGAGAACGCCTCGATCTCCGGCGCCGAGGTGGGCTGCCAGGGCGAGGTCGGGTCGGCGTGCGCGATGGCGGCGGCCGGGCTGGCCGAGGTGCTCGGCGGCACACCGGAGCAGGTGGAGAACGCCGCCGAGATCGGCATGGAACACAACCTGGGCCTGACCTGCGACCCGGTCGGCGGCCTCGTGCAGATCCCGTGCATCGAGCGCAACGGGATGGGCGCGGTGAAGGCGGTCACGGCGGCCCGGATGGCGCTGCGCGGCGACGGCCGGCACCACGTCTCCCTCGACAAGGTCATCAAGACGATGAAGGAGACCGGCGCCGACATGAAGGTGAAGTACAAGGAGACCGCCCGGGGTGGCCTGGCCGTCAACGTGATCGAGTGCTGACCGGCCACAATCACCGGATGGACATCTGGACCGAGGCCAAACGCTGGCGCGCCCACCTCGACGACCGCAACGGCACGTCCGAACTCGAACAGACCCTGCGGATCCTGAAACTGACCGAGGAGTCGGGCGAGGCCGCCCAGGCCTGGATCGGCATGCTCGGCCAGAACCCCCGCAAAGGCGTCACCCACACCCGCGAACAGGTGATCGGCGAGCTGGCCGACGTCGTCTTCACCGCCCTGGTGGCGTTGGAGAGCATCGGCGCCGACGCCGAATCGGCGGTCCAGGACTGCGCGCGGAAGGCGGCCGGTTACCTGCCGGAGTAGGTTCGGCCCGTGGACTGGGTGACGGATTTCTATTCCCGTACCGGTCGCTGGTGGGGTCCCGCCGAGGCCCGGATCACCGACCGCGACCACGACCGGGTCGCCCTCAGGTCCGGTCCGTGCCACCGGGCCGTTGTTCTGTGCTGCTGTGCCGGGGCCGTTGCTCTGTGCTGCTGTGCCGGGCCGTTGCTCTGTGCCGCTGTGCCGGGCCGACGAGCGAGCCGGGCCGGTGAGCGAGCCGAGCCGTAGCTCAGCCATGCAATCGGACCCTCATAAGGCGCCTGAGCGACGGCCGAGGGGAGCGAGCCGTCGTCCAGTCACGTTATCGCTGCCCCATGACATGGCTGAGCTACGGCTCGCCCCCCCCCGGCACCCCCTGCAACCCGCGGCACCCCCTGCAACCCGCGGCACCCCCTGCAACCCGCGGCACCCCCGGCATCCCGCGGCACCGCAAACGTCGGCACCGGGAGCTGCCGCACCCGAACACGCGGTGAGCCGGCAGGGCGGTGTCGGCGGGCCGTTCTCCGGGATCTTGTGAGTTTGTGGTCGGTGGGGCGGCGGAAACTCACGACTTCGGCCCGCTTCCGCCTCGCCGCCCTCACGGTCGGGCGGGGTTCGGCGGCATCGGTGCGTGGCGTGGCTTTGGTGCGTTGCCGGCTCGTGCTTACGGTCGCGCGGTGGCCGAGGGAGCGAGCACAAGCGCGAGCCGGGATGCGGGGTCCGACGTTGCTGGGGATGCCCGGGTCGGCGTCGCCGGGGATGCGCGGGTCGGCGTCGCCGGTTGGCGTCGGTATCCGGGTGAGCCGGCAGGGCGGTGCCGTTCTGCGGGACCTTGTGAGTTTGTGGTCGGTGGGGCGGCGGAAACTCACGACTTCGGCCCGATCCCGTTGCGCCGCCCTCAAGGTCGAGCGGGGCTCGCCGGGGATGCGCGGGTTGGCGTCGGTATCCGGACAGCGGTGCTGCTGGGTGGGTGCTCGTCCGGGCTGGGCTGAGCAGGGTGTTTGGGGGCCGGCATGGCATTGTGGACGGATGGGAGCGTGCACACGCGGGGCACAAGATCGACAATCCGCTCTCGTCCCGACCGGATCTGGCGGCTTAGAGTGACGGCCATGTCTTGCCTGACAGTGCTTGAGGCCGGCGGGCCGCACGCGATCATCGTGCGGGGTCCGGCGCTGGAAGTCATCGACCTGGTGGCCGGTGTGTCGGCGGGCACCATTCCGACCGGGCTCGCCGGGATCAGCGCGGTGGCCGCGGCTGAGCTCGACGGGCGACCGATCGCGATCTGCGTGGCGAACGGGCGGCTGCACGTGTTCGACCTGGCCTCCGGCGACGGCGTGGATGTCACGTTCGCCGGGACCGCGCCTGAGGTGATCACCGCCGGGGTGCTGGCGGGGCGTCCGACTCTGATCGGCGGGGCCGGTACCGAACTGCGCCGCTGGGACATTGCCACCGGCGCGGAGGTGGGCGGCCCGCTGGCCGTGCACCGGGCTCAGATCAGCGCTCTCGCGCTGGCCGGGGACTCGATCGTGGTCAGCGCCGACGTCGACGGGGTGATCCACCAGTCCGACCTGACCTCGGGTGAGGAGGCCGGCGCGCCGATCGACCGGCCCGGCGACCTCATCGCCTCGATCGCCGCCGCCGAGATCGACGGCACGATCGTCATCGTCACCACCGACGGGCGCAAGGCTGTTCTCCCGTCGACCTCGCTCGACGAGGTGGACGCCCTGGCCGCCACCGTGCTGCACGGCCGTCCGGTTCTGGTCACCCACGGGCTCGACGAGTCGGTGCGTACCCATGACCTTCCCGACGGCGCGCCGATCGGCACGCCCTGGGCCGACGAGACCGTCTCGATCACCACGGTCGCTGTCGGTCACGCCGGCGGGCGTCCGTTCGTGATCAGCGGTGACGGCGACGGCACGCTGCGCCGCTGGGATCTGACCACCCTCACTCCGGCGGGGGAGAAGATCAACGGCCACACCTCTTGGGTACGCGCGATCGCCACCACCGAGCTCGACGGACGCACCGTGGCCGTGACCGCCGGGGACCGCTCGCTGCGGACCTGGGACCTCGCCACCGGTGCCCCGGCGGGTGATCCGATCGACACGAGATATCCGGCCACGGTGCTGGCCGCCGCGGACTGGCAGGAACGGACCATCGCGGTCTGTCTGCACGGCGATGGGCGTACCCGGGCATGGGATCTTGCGACCGGCGAGCTTGCCGCCGGTCCGTTGGACGAGTGGGCAGGAGCTCGGGCCTTCGCGCAGGTGGACGACGTGATCTATGCGGTCACCGAGGACCATCCCTACGACGAGGCGACGGGGGAGTACGACGTCGACGAGATCGCGCTGCGGGCGTGGGACCTCGCCGAGGGCAACGTCATCGGTACGCCGATGGCAGGCGGCGGCGCCGGCGGCAGTGTGACGTGGCCACCGGTGGCGGTCGCGCGCGTCGACGGGCGGATGGTGGTGATCTCCGGCGCGGGCCGGGACGGCGAGCTGCGGGTGTGGGACATGGCAGCCGGGGAGCTGATGTTCCGGCGGGCCGGCCACGACGGGCAGCTCACGGCGGTGGCCGCGACCGTGCACGAAGGACGACTCATCGTCGTGACCGGCGGCGAGGACGGAACGTTGCGGATCGGGGAAAACGAGGCGGGGTTACGCCTGACCGGCCACACCGGGCGGATCACCTCGGTCGCGATCGACGGCACTCAGGTGGTCAGCGGTTCCGAGGACGGCACCGTGCGGGTGTGGGACCTGCTGACCGGCGACCTGAAGGCCCGGCTCAGGGCGCGATGAAGATCAGCACGACCGCGAGGGCCAGCAGGGCGATGTTGAGGCCGATGACCTTGGTCTCGCCGCGGGAGACGTGGACCGCGATGCCGCCGATCTGGACGATCGCGAGCCCGATCGCCGCGGCGACCGCGAGCCAGGCGGCGATGCCGGTCAGCGGCGGCAGGATCAGGCCGAGGGCGCCGAGGATCTCGAGGGCGCCGATGAGGCGGACGGCCGGCATCGGGACGGTGTCCACCCAGCCCATCATCGGCGCGAGCTGGTCCTTGCTCTGAGTGACCTTCTTGCCGCCTGCGTACAGGTAGAAGACGGCGAGCAAGCCAGCGAGAATCCAGTACAACATGGGGCTCTCCTAGGACAGTTACCAGAAGTAAGTTGCCCCATCATGAGGCACTATTGTGAGCCTTACAAAAGGCACACGCGTGTGCCTCAGGCACAGGGAGTTGCCGGGTGGAGTACGAACACACGTGCATGATCCGCGGGGACGGCGGCCGGACGATCCGCGCGATCCTCGACCAGATCTGCAACAAATGGACGCTGCTGATCGTGGCGACGCTGGAGCAGGGCACGGTCCGGTTCACCGACCTGCATCATCAGATCCCGGGCATCTCCCAGCGGATGCTCACCCTGACCCTGCGCCATCTGGAGCGCGACGGCCTGGTGTCGCGCACGGTGTACGCCGAGGTCCCGCCGAGGGTGGAGTACGCACTGACCGCTGTGGGCCGGAGTCTCATCGCGCCGGCACTCGCCCTGGCGGGGTGGGCGCTGGAGCACGTGCCGCACATCGAGGCCAGCCGCGCGGCATTCGAGAAGGACCGGAGCTAGCAGGAACCTTTGTGTTCCTGTGGATCAGCTGTCGAAGCCGAAAGCCCGTCCCTGCGCGACCGACTGGACCGGGCGTAAGCAACAACAACCGCTTCGACCAGGAGAAACACCATGACCTCGATCAGCACCGCGTACGCCGACGCCCGCACCGACCTCCTCAAGGCGCAGCAGCAGCTGGCCGCAGACAAGGCCGCGAAGGCGGACACGAAGACCATCACCGAGGACGAGAAGGCGGTCGCGGAGAGCCAGAAGGCCGTGGCGGAGGCCCAGCGCGCCGCGAAGGAAGAGGCTGCGAAGGAAGAGGCCGCTCAGGAGGCGGCCAGGACCGAGCGGCTCAGCAAGGCTCTCGGGTCCGATCCGGCCGACGTCCGGGGTGTGAGCGCTTCGGAGCTGGTCAGCCGGCTCCAGGCGAAGGGCGTCGACCCGCGCGAGATGCTGCGTAGCGGTGACCTTTTCGACATGGCGGTCTGACCGGCTAGCCTTGGTGATCATGAAGATCAGAGACGCGGTGGCGGCCGACTGGGACCAGATCTGGCCGTTCTGGCACACGATCGTGGCGGCCGGTGAGACGTACACCTGGGATCGGGAAACGACGCAAGCCGGCGCCCGCGCGCTCTGGATGAGTCCGGCGGCCCGGGTTTTCGTCGTCGAGGACGACGGTCGCATCGTCGCGTCGGCGTATGTGAAGCCGAACTACGGCGGCCCGGCGGCGAAGGTCGCGAACGCGGGGTTCATGGTCGACCCGGCGTCCGGCGGGCGGGGGATCGGGCGGCGGCTGGCCGAGCATGTCCTCACCGAGGCGCCGAAGGACGGCTACAAGGCGATGGTCTTCAACGCCGTGGTCGAGACGAATCCCGCGGTCAAGCTCTGGCTGTCGTTCGGGTTCGCGATCGTCGGGACGATCCCGGGCGCGTTCGAGCACCCGGTGCACGGGCCGGTCGGCCTGCACGTGATGCACAAAGCCTTTTAGAGGTCGCCGACCCCGGCCAGGATCAGGTTGACGCCGTCCAGGAACTGGGCGCGGTCGTCGTGGTCACGCAGCTGGCCGGCGATGTCGTGCAGGAACGGGAACTGCTCCGGGTCCAGGCCACGCCACGCCGCCGCGTGGGTCTCCAGGACCTCGGCCCGGTCGGTGCCCGGCGGGTGCATGCGGGCGTTCGCGGCGTTCTGCCGCGCCGCACCCAGGATGTAGATCATCAGCGCGGACGCCGAGGTGAACTGAAGCCCGGCCGGTACGCCCATCGCCTGGATCTGCTGCCCGATGCGCTCGCAGATCTGCAGCGTCACCCCCTGCCACGGGCCGCGGGAGAGCTGCTCGCCGAGCCACGGGTGCTCGTCGATCGCGTCGAACATGATGAGCGCGATCGCGCGGATGACGTCCTTCGGCGGGCCGGCCGCGGCTTCCGCCGTCATGCCGCTGGTCAGGGCCGCGTTCGTGGCGGCGGCCAGGAGCTCGTCCTTGTTCGCCACGTGCCAGTAGATCGCGCCGGGCCCGGTCTGCAGCCGCGCGCTGAGCGCCCGGAACGTCAGGCCGCTCTCGCCCGCCTCGTCCAGCATCGCGACGGCGGCTTCGACGATGCGTTCCTTGGATAGCGCGTCGTCGCGCCGATCGGTGTTCCGCGTCCTGGTGGCCATGAACCCATCTTGACATGTCTGGAACGGCGTTCCAAGATAGGTGTCATGGAACAGCGTTCCAGTGATTCGCCCGGTAAGTCCACCGGACGGTCGTGTCCGGGAGGAGCTTGATCATGAGTGCTGCTGTTCTGGAGGGGCGCGAGAAAGCGCCCGCCACGTCGCTGTGGGCCGTCTGGCCCGCCATCCTGGGGCTGTCCGTCGTCTTCCTCGTGGAGATGCTCGACAACTCCGTGCTCAGCGTCGCGCTGCCGACCATCGCCCGCGAACTGCACGCCACCGCCTCCGACCTGCAGTGGATCACCTCCGGGTACTCCCTGCTGTTCGGAGGCCTGATGATCGCCTTCGGCGCGATCGCCGACCGATACGGCACCCGGCGGATGATGCTGATCGGGCTCAGCCTCTTCGCCGTCGCCAGTCTCGCCGTGCTTTTCGTTCGTACGCCCGGCGAGCTGATCGCCGTCCGCGCCGCCATCGGCATCACCGCCGCGATGACCGCGCCCGGCACGATGGCCCTCTGCTTCCGGTTGTTCGACCAGGAGAACCTGCTGATGCGGGCGACGTCCTTCATCGCCACGGTCGGCCTCGTCGGCATGGCGATCGGGCCGACCGTCGGCGGCCTGGTCCTGCAGGTCCTGCCCTGGCAGACGCTGCTGGTGATGAACGTGCCGATCGCGGTGCTCGCGTTCTTCTGCATCCGCCGCGGCATCCCGGCCGACAACCCGGCGCAGCGCAACACCACCCCGCTCGACCTGTTCGGCGCGATGCTCGGCACCACGACACTGCTGCTCACCCTCTGGACCGCCACCCTCGCCGTCGAGGACGGCTGGGGTCACGCCGCGCCGTGGCTGTCCGCCGCCGGTGCCATCGCCAGCGCTGTCGCCTTCGTGGTCCGGGAGCGGCGTACCACCCACCCGATCTTCGACTTCGCCCTGATCAAGCGGCCGGCCGTGTCGGCGAGCCTGGCGTACGAGGCAGCGATGGGCCTGGGCATGGCCGCCATCGCGTACAGCGTCTCGCTCCAGCTGCAGCTCGTCTGGGGCTGGTCGCCGGCGCAGGCCGCGCTCGGCAACCTCCCGCAGGTGGTCGTCCTGATCGCGATCGGCCCGTTCGTCGAGAAGATCGCCGACAAGCTCGGCACCCAGCGCGCCGGCGCGCTCGGCGCGGCCTCGGTCGTGGCCGGCCTGCTCGTTTACGCCCTGCTGGGACGGTACGACTACGTGTTCATCGCGATCGCGCTGGCCCTGACCGCGGCCGGCATGCGGGTGGTCGCCACGATCGCCGGGGTGACGGTGATGCGGGGCTTGCCGGAGGACCAGACGTCTACCGGGGCGGCTCTCAGCGACACCAGCCAGGAGGTCGCCGGCAGCATCGGCATGGCGGTGACCGGGACCATCGTGGCGGCGGCGATCGCGGGATCGCTGACCAGCGTCGGCGGCAGTGTGACGGCGGCCCACGATTTCGAGAACGCGGTGACCACGGCGACGCTGGTGCTGACCGCGATCTGCGCGGCGCTGGTGATCTGGGCGGCGCGGCGGAGCACGAAGGTGGAGCCGGTCGAGGCGTGAGGTTTCGGGGGGTGAGGTCTCGGGAGTGAGATCTCGAGAGTCAGATCTCACGCGTGAAGAAAAGGCGGCGCCCCGGTTGGGGTGCCGCCTTTCACGTCATCGGAGCCCGGGTCCGGCATG
This sequence comes from Actinoplanes lutulentus, assembly GCF_003259845.1. Lineage (GTDB taxonomy): Bacteria > Actinomycetota > Actinomycetes > Mycobacteriales > Micromonosporaceae > Actinoplanes > Actinoplanes lutulentus. The sequence goes on along the minus strand of NZ_QLMJ01000011.1, from coordinate 139,685 downwards.
TCTGGGGCGGCGTTGAGCGTGCGCTCACCGCCCCTGCGCTGGCGTTATGCGTGCGCTCACCGCCCTGCAAGCGCTCCCCGGGCGCGCTGGTCGGTCCCGGGTTGGTTGGTCTCGGGCTGTTTGGTCCGGTTTGGGGCGAGGTCTTGCTCAATGGCACTTGCCGCGTGGACGAAGGCGCACGTAACGCGCGGTCAGCGTGGATGCGGTCGCATCTAACGACACGGTGCGATTTCATCCATGCCAGGGCCGAGATGGGGGCTCACATACGCATTCGGTGAGTCCTGATCACCGCTACCGGGCTCCTGCGTGTGCCCTTGTCACGGTCGGCCGGCCGTTCGGTCCCGCGACCTGATCTGGCTGCGCCCCAGTACGTTTCCAGCCCGCAACATGCCCGCAGCTCGTTCCCAGCACGCGGCCTGTCTCGCCAGCCACACATTTGGAGGCCAGCCACGTATTTGGAGGCCCGCCACGTAGCTGGATGCCAGTCAGGCATCTGGAGGTGGGAAAGTCCGGAGGCCGGAAACGCTGTCACGACCGTGGACGCCGGGGCCGCGCAACGTGCAAGGCGACCATTCAGGTCACCAGCTTCCGGAGGAGCCCCCGCCGTCCGATGATCCGCCGCCGAAGCTGGAACTGGAGCTGCTGCTCGACGACGATGACGATGAGTCGTAGCTCTGGTAGACGCCGGTCGCCACGCCGGTGTGGTAGGCGTGCGACGAGCCCGAGTCCGAGCCTGACCCGCGTCGGCCGCGGCCGGTGGCCCAGCCGATCAGGCCGAGGAAGCCGAATGCGACCAGGGCGAACAGGACCACCGGCGCGATGCTCGGGCTCTCGGACTCCGCGGCCTCGAAGTCGGCGTCGGTGCCGAGGAGGTCGCTCTCCTCCTCACCGAAGACCGACCAGGACTCAGATCCGGAGTCGGCGTCGGTCGTGGACAGCTCGGCCAGTGCGTTGCCCGGCTCCACCGTGTGGCCGAGGGTGCGCCGCACCTCGTCCAGCCCGTCGAGGACGCCGGCCGCGTAGTCGTCGGCCGTGAACCGGGGCGTGATCACCGTGTCGACGATCCGGCCGGCGGTGGCGTCGTCCAGGCGCTGGGCCATGCCACGGCCGGTCTCCAGGCGTACCCGACGGTCGTCGACCGCGACGACGAGCAGCACCCCGTTGTCCGCGCCGGCCCTGCCGACACCCCAGTCGTTGAAGAGCCCGGTGCTCCACGTCTCGATGGAGGCGTCGCCGGTCGTCGGCACCACCGCGACCGCGATCTCGTCGGAGGTGGCCGCCGCGTCCTCGCGCAGGATCACGGTGATCTGATCGCAGAGCCCGCCGAGCACGCCGGCCTCATCGACACATGACCCGTCGGCGGACGGGAACGCCGGGGCCGCGAGGGCCGGGGCCGGCAGCGCGACGGCCAGGACGACCGTGCCGGCGATCAGTGCGAGGCGTGCTCTCATGCCGCCAATGTGAGCACCCCTGTCAAGAGCGCTTCTTCCGGATCCTGTTGATGCGGGCGGCGGCCGCTCGCGCGTCCGCAAGGGTGGCCCGCTGGACGAACGCGAACGCCTCGCTGGTCACCTGGAGTGCGGTCGGGCGGTACTCGTGGTAATCCCGGTCGCGGACCCACAGCCCCTGCTCGTCGTGGCCCGCCTTGGCGACCTCACCCCACGGCAGCACGACGGTGCGGAACAGGTTGATCAGGAGCAGGCGATCCGCGTACAAAATAATGCGGATGACCCACAAGCGCGCGCCGCACGCCAGGGTGAGGACCGAGCCCGTCAGGGCGAGGGGCAGAACCCAGCCGCCCTCCTCGAGGCCTCCGCCGGTGAGGGCGAGGGCCAGGCCGCCGAACAGGATGAGCTGGACCACGCGCAGCCAGAGGGGTGGGCGGAAGACGGCGATCACGGCTGGGGGAGCACCGCCAGACCGGCCCGCGCGACGATCTCCTGCAGCGCCGCGACGTGCCCGGCGAAGGCCTCGTGGCCCTGCGGCGTGAGCCTCGCCGAGGTGCGCGGACGCTTGCCCACGAAGCTCTTGCGGATCTCCACATAACCGGCCTCCTCCAGGGTCGTGAGCTGCTTGGACAGTGCCGAGTCGGATAGGCCCGCGCTGTCGCGCAGGAACCGGAAGTCGGCCCAGTCGGTCGCTGCCAGCAGGCTCACCAAGGACAGTCGGGTGGGAGCGTGAATAAGTTCGTCGAAAGTGCCCATCAGTTTCCGGCCAGCGGGCGGGCCAGCATGATCCGGCGCAGGTGGGACATCAGGGCCGGGCCGCCGAAGGCGAGGCCGAGCGCGACCGGCACGCACCCGAGAGTGGCCGGGAACGGCACACCGAGCGCGTCCAGGGCGAACCCGAGCCCGATGCCGATGGCGGTGAGCGCGAGGGTGAAGGCGGCGATCGACACGCCGCCGCGCACACCGATCAGCTCCGGGCGGACCTGGACCTGACCGCGCCGGACCATCGCGATGATCAGAGCGCTGAGGCCGAGCACGTAGACGATCGTGCCGGTGGCGACGACCCAGGTCACGCCGGACTCGACGGCGGCGACGAAGGCGACCATCAGCGCGGCGATGCTGAACCAGAACCAGCGGGGCACCAGGTTCGTGTCGACCACCTGGGCGCGGCGGGACTGGATCTCGGCGAGGGCGAGCTCGGCGTCGACGGGCGGGATGCTCATGACTTCCTCCTCAGGCATGTACTTTCCTGCAAGGAAAGTAGCAGTCACTTTCCACATGGGAAAGTGCCGAATTGGCGTCATGCGCAAGAAACACAATTGAAATCAACTGATCGCCTGCCGGCCATGTTGTCATCCGACTTCGGCAACCAGCCTCGGGGGAGGACGGCAGTGGCCGGTCGGCGTGCTATTTCCACATTGGTCGTGTTTTTGCTGGTCACCACCCTGTTAGGGGTGGTCGGGGGCGTACCGGCGCAAGCCGCCGTGCTGCCCGCCGGGTTCCGGGAGCAGACCGTTCTGTCCGGGCTCGACCTTCCGATGAACATCGAGTTCGCCCCGGACGGGCGGATCTTCGTGGCCGAGAAAGCCGGCCGGATCAAGGTCTTCGACTCGATCGCCGACACCACGCCGACGATCTTCGCCGACCTGAGCGTCAACGTGCACAGCCAGAACGACCGGGGCATGCTCGGCCTCGCCCTGCACCCGGATTTCCCGACGGTGCCGTACGTGTACGTGCTCTACACCTATGACGCCCCGCCCGGGCAGACCGCGCCGGTCTGGAACGACAACTGCTCAGCGGTCGGCGGGGCCAACGGCGGCCGCTGCATCGTCACCGCCCGGCTGTCCCGGCTGCAGGCCAGCGGCAACGTGATGTCCGGCGCCGAGACGGTGCTGCTGCACGACTGGTGCCAGCAGTACCCGTCGCACTCCATCGGTGACCTGCACTTCGGCCCGGACGGCATGCTCTACCTCAGCGCCGGCGACGGTGCCAGTTACAACGTGGTCGATTACGGCCAGCTCGGCAGCCCGATCAACCCGTGCGCCGACCCGCCGGGCGGCACGATGACCGCGCCGACCGCACAGGGCGGGGCGCTGCGCTCGCAGGATGTGCGGACCAGCGCCGACCCGTCCGGGCTGGACGGCGCGATCCTGCGCCTCGACCCGGCGACCGGTGCGGCCGCGCCCGGCAACCCCGCCATCGCCTCGGCCGACCCGAACACGCAGCGGATCGTCGCGTACGGAATGCGTAACCCGTACCGCTTCGCCCTGCGCCCCGGCACCAGCGAGCTCTGGGTCGGCGACGTCGGCTGGAACACCTGGGAGGAGGTCAACCGGCTGCCGGACGTCGCGACGGTCCGCAACCTGGGCTGGCCCTGCTTCGAGGGCACGGTCCGCCAAGGTGGGTACGACGGCGCCAACCTCGACCTCTGCGAGAGCCTGTACACCGCGGGCGGGCAGACGGCGCCGCATTACGCGTACCAGCATTCCGGTCAGGTGGTGTCCGGCGAGGCCTGCCCGACCGGTGGGTCCAGCATCTCCGGGATGGCGTTCTACCCGGCGGCCGGCGGCGATTACCCGGCGCAGTATCGGGGCGCGCTCTTCTTCGCCGATTACACCCGGGACTGCATCTGGGCCATGCTGCCGTCGGCCGAGGGCGGCGCGCCGGACGCCGGCAACCGGCTCACCTTCGTCTCCGCCGCGTCCAACCCGGTCGACCTGGCGATCGGGCCGGGCGGCGAGCTCTACTACGCCGACGCGGGCGGCACGGTCAAACGGATCCGATACTTCGCGGGCAACCAGCCGCCGACCGCGATCCTCGAAGCCGCGCCGACCACCGGGGAGGCGCCGCTCACCGTGAACTTCGACGCCCGGGCGTCGAGCGACCCGGACGAGGCCGACGCCGGCCTGCTGAAGTACGAGTGGGACTTCACCGACGACGGGACCGTGGACTCGCGGAACGCCACGGCCACGTACACCTATCCGTCGAGCGGCGGGCCGTTCACCGCACGGCTGCGCGTCGTCGACACCCTGGACGCGGCCGACACCCAGACCGTGCAGATCCAGGCCGGCAACAGCCCACCGGTCGCGTCGATCGCCACGCCGGCGGCGGGCACCACGTTCGCCGTCGGGCAGACCATGACGTTCAGCGGCGGCGCCACCGATCCGAACCAGGGGACACTGCCCGCGTCGGCGCTGCGCTGGAAGCTGCTGCAATATCACTGCTACACGGCCGACAACTGCCACATCCACACCGCCCAGGAGTGGAACGGCGTGACCGGCGCCTCGTTCCCGGCGCCCGACCACGAGTACCCGTCCTATCTGGAACTCGTGCTCACCGCCACCGACGCGGGCGGGCTGTCGTCCACGACGACGCGGCGCCTCGATCCGCGTACGGTCAATCTGACCTTTGCCGGCAACCCTCCGGGTACCCAGGTCGCCTTCGGTGGCGCCACGCAGACGACGCCGTTCACCCGGACGGTCATCCAGGGCTCGGCGAACACGGTCAGCGGCGTCACCCCGCAGACCTCCGGCGGCGTCGGACAGGTCTTCGCCGCCTGGTCGGACGGCGGCGGCCAGACCCACACGATCATCGCGCCCGCGGCGAACACCACATACACCGCGACCTTCGTACGCCAGAGGCTCGCCCAGTCGCAGATCACCGTGCGCCGGGTCGACTCGCAGGAGGCCACCGAGCCGTCCGGCAACGTGCTCGACGGCAACGCCGCCACGTTCTGGCACACGGCGTACTCCGGCAATCCGGACCCGCCGCATCCGCACGAGATCGATCTCGATCTGCGCGGCATCTACGACGTGACCGGCCTGGTCTATCGCGGCCGCGCCGACGTGGCCAACGGACGGATCGGCCGCTACGAGGTCTACCTCTCGCTCGACGGCACCACCTGGGGCAGCGCCGTCACCACCGGCACGTTCGCGAACAATGCGGACGAGCAGACCGCGGTCATCGCGCCGAAGAGCGCCCGGTACATCCGGCTGCGCGCGCTCTCCGAGGTCAACAGCCGGGCCTGGACGTCGATCGCCGAGCTCAACGTGACGGTCTACCCGAGGCTGCCGCGCATCGCCACGACGGTCCGATCCGTCGACAGTCAGGAGACCACCAGCACGAACGCCCGCGGCACCAACGTCCTGGACAACAACCTCGCGACGTACTGGCACACGGCGTACTCCGGCAACCCGGACCCGCCGCACCCGCACGAGATCCAGCTCGACCTGGGCCGGAACATGACGGTCAGCTGCGTCTACCAGCGCCCCCGCCAGGACCACGTCAACGGCCGGATCGCCCGCTACGAGGTTTACACGTCCACCGACGGCACCAATTGGGGCACTCCCGCAGCGGCCGGCACGTGGCCGAATGTGATCGGCGAACAGAACGCCTGCTTCACGGCGCGCACGGCGCGTTACGTGCGCTTGCGAGCGCTGTCGGAGGCCAACGGCGGCCCGTGGACGAGCATCTCCGAGATGCGGGTCGCCGCCCGGTGACGTGGGGGATGGCGCCGCTCAGCGGCGCCATCCCACCGCGATGCGCAGCCATCCCAGCGTCGGCCTCACTGTCACATTCCAGGTGTACGCGAGACCGCGGAACAACGCCCCGAACGAGTACCGCCACGTCCAGGCGAGTCCGATCCCGATCGGCCGGAGAACCCAGCGGTAGAACCGGACAGCGAGCCAGGCCGTCCCTTTCCATCCGGCGGTCAGGAACCAGATGATCGCCCGCCCAACCGGAACAAGCACGGGGTTGACCACGCAGTCGACGAGGAAGCGGACGGTCGCCGCCACACCGATGCCGATCGGCCGCAGAACCCACCGGTAGAAAACCAGGGGAGCCGGCGCAATGACCGCCCGCCAGAGCCAGCCCACGGGGACAGCGACGAGATAACGCCAGGACCAGGCGGCCGGCCCGGCCAGCCACATCCCCGGCGCGACGATCAGATGCCGCCAGATCCACACAGCAGGGACAGCGACGAGATAGCGGCAGACCCAGACCACGGGGATCGCGATCAGATAGCGCCACACCCACGCCGCCGGAATCGCCACGGCATAGCGCCACAACCACGCCATCGCCTCGCCGAGAGGCGCCAGCACATATCGGACAAGGAACCGCCCGGCCAGCGTCAAGCCCTCCCAGAGCACCCGGAACGGCAGAACGACCACGAGGGCGAGAACCCGCACCGGCCACACGATCCAGCCAGGCACCTCATCAGTTCGCTGCTGAGAATCCATCGTCGGCACGGCTGCCCACGCTAGCGAACCCGCGCATGTCTCCACCGTGAGCGATGATGTGCCGTGCCTTCCGAAGATCTTCGCCCGCTGTTCAGCACCGCCGACGCGGGCCGCGTCCAGCCCGCTCTCGACCTGCGACCGGTCACCTCTGACCCGCACCTCGTCCTCGACGCCGACACGACCGCGCTGCTGCGTGACGGGCTCGGTGGGTACGACATGGAGATCCGATGGATGGCCCACCTCGACGGCGAGGGTGTCCTCCGGATGTGGCGGTCCTGGACCGGCCTCCAGGTGTACGAGGCTGGCGTCACCGGAGACCGCATCTCGGGGCTACGGGTCGAACAGCACCCCGACCGGTACACCGGCAGCCTCGATCAGGAGCCGGAACTCTTCTGCCGGGTACTGATCTCCGTGGTCAACGAACTCCGGCGGTTCCGGGCCGGCTACACCCCGTACGGCCCGGCCTCCCCGTCAACCGGCCCCGAACCATCCCGATGGCCGTGATCCCAGGCCCCGGCCCGGATCTGCTGGTGAAACTGCCCCGCCGTACTCACCACGGCAACAAAACCGAACACCGCGATCTCGTCCACAGAGAAACTGTCGGTGACGATGGGCGGCGGCGCCCACGCGTAGATGTCGTCGCCGCCCAGCCGCAGCCTGCGCCGATGAAACGCCGCCATGGCCAGACCGCCCAGCAGGAACTGATCCTGGCCGTCCTCCGTGTTCAGGACGGCGGCCAGGGTCGCAGTGTCGGGCCACTCCTGAAAGAGCTCACCCTCGAACGTGTTGAGCTGCCACCACGTGCCGTCCTCCGCCTCTAGGAACACATCCCCGAACAGGGACGTGAACCGGGGCGTCTTGCCGTGCAGGTCCAGCCACGACCACGATGCGAGCGCGGCCGCGTACTGCTCTTCGGTGAACGTCTTGGTGAGCTCCACCCACCCATCCGATCACACCTCGACCGGACTCAACTCCGGCAGCACCTCAGGCACCGGCGACACCCGCCGCCGAGCCGCCGGCACCAGCAACGCCACCCCGAACGCCGCCGCACTGGCCCCCGCCAGCAGCAGGAACGCCGTCGTATACCCCGCCTCCGCCGGCAACCCACTCGGCTGCAGGTGACCGGTCACCACAGAGCTGACCACTGCCGTACCCAGCGAAGCCCCGATCGTACGAATGTTGGTGTTCATCCCACTGGCAGCGCCGGTCTGGCTGGCCGGAACGCTCGACACGATCAGGTTGATCATCGACGAATAGATCAGCCCGAGTCCGATGCCGAACACCCCGGCCGCCACCGCCACCGTCCACTTCTCACTGTGTGCCAGCGCCAGCGACAGACACGCCGCCGTCCCCATCGCCGAACCCCACAACAGCTGCGCCTTGTTGCTCACCCACCGAGCCAGGGGCCCACTGAGTGACCCGAACACCGCCATCGAGACCAGCATCGGCAGCATCAGAAGGCCGGCGCCGGTCACCGACGCGCCGAACCCGTACCCACTGGAAGCAGGCACCTGCAGCAACTGCGGCAGAAAGGCGAAGACCCCGAACATCGCGGCCCCGAAAAGCAGCGCGACCAGGTTGGTGGTCCAGACCGCCGGCAGCCGCATCATCCGCATGTCGATCAGCGGCTCCGCGGAGCGGAGCTCAGCCACCAGCCAGGCAGAGACAAGAACAACTGCCAGGACCAAGAGCCCGAGGGTACGCCCGGACGACCATCCCCAGGTCCGTCCCATGCTCAGGGGCAGGAGCAGGGCGACGAGCCAGCCGGCCAGCAGGGTGGCGGAGAGCCAGTTGATCCGGCCCTGGCCGTGCCGTGGCGAGACCGGGATGACCCGCCACGCGACCACGGCGACGACCGTGACGACGGCCATCGGGATCCAGAACAGCCAGCGCCAGTCGAGGACGCCGACGATCGGGCCGGCGAGAACGATGCCGAGGCCGCTGCCGGTGGCGATGACCGCGGCGAGTACGCCGATCATCGAGCCGACCCGGGCCGGTGGGAACTCGTCGCGGACGATGCCGAACGAGATCGGGAAGACGGCGCCGCCGAGGCCCTGCAGCACCCGGGCGGCGATCAGCACGCCGATGTTCGGGGCGAGCGCGGCGGCCAGGCAGCCCAGCGCGATGGCGGCGAGCGCGACGAGCAGGGTGCGGTCCTTGCCGATGGTGTCGGCGATGCGGCCCATCAGCGGGGTGGCGACGGACGCGGCGAGCAGCCACGCGGTGAGCACCCAGGTGACCGATCCGGTACTGGTGTGCAGATCCTGCTGGATGGTCGGCAGCACCGGGGTCACCAGCGACTGCATGAGAGAGAACGCGGCAGCCGCCGCGGCCAGCACCGCGAAGGTCACCCTCGGGGATGGCTGGTAAAGTCGAGGCATGCCTCCAGATTAGCGGAGGTATGCCTCCGGTTAGCAACCGGTTTTGCATCTTGAGGGATGTGAGGAGCCTCTCCATGGACGGTCCGGTCACCCTGCGCCGGCCGCAGCGGGCCGACGCCCGGCGCAACTACGACGCGCTGCTCGCCGCCGCCCGCGACGCGTTCGCCGAAAAAGGCGCCGACGCCTCCCTCGAGGACATCGCGAAACGCGCCGGAGTCGGCATCGGCACGCTGTACCGCAACTTCCCGGCCCGCCAGGACCTCTTCGAAGCGGTCTACGTCGAGGAGATCAACCAGCTCGCCGCGGCGGCCGAGGCCGCCGCGTCTCTCCCGCCGTGGGAGGCCTTGCGGGTCTGGCTCCAGCGCTTTGTGGCGTACGCGGTGACGAAGCGCGCCATCATCGACCTGCTCAACCGCGACTCGGAGATGTTCCGGTCGTGCCGCGTCGTGATGTACGCGGCCGGCGAGCCCCTGTTCGCCCGCGCCCAGCAGGCCGGCGAGGTCCGTGCCGACGCCAGCTTCGACGACGTGCTGCGCCTGGTGTCCGGCCTCACCTCAGCGGCCTTCGTCGACGACGCCCAGCGCGACCGCGTCCTGGAATTCGCGCTGGACGGCATCCGCGCCACCGGCTGAGTTTTCCAGACGAAGGGGCTACTCGCGGTGCGTGAACTGTCGCCCGCTGTTCGGCAGGATCCCGGGGTCTCCACCGAAAGGACCCCGTTTTCATGCGTAAATTGCTCGGCACCATGGCCGCTGTCGCCGTTGCCCTCGGCGGCACCCTCGCCGCGGCGAGCCCGGCCCAGGCGGCGCCGACGCTCCGTTTCCACACCGCCTTCTACGACTCGCCCGGCAAGGACACCCGCAGCAACAAGTCCCGCAACGCCGAGTGGATCTCCCTGGTCAACACCGGCAAGAAGGCCGTGAACCTCAAGGGCTGGTCGATCAAGGAGAAGGGCGGCCGGGTCTACACGTTCGGCGCCGTCAGCATCCCGGCCAAGGGCGGCAAGATCACCCTGCACACCGGCAACGGCACCGACACGAAGAAGCACGTCTACTGGAACAGCGGCAACTACATCTGGAACAACACCGGCGACAAGGCGACCCTGCGCAAGCCCAGCAAGAAGGCGTACGACACCTGCTCGTGGACCAACAAGAAGGGCCGCAGCAAGATCGCTTGCTGATTATCTGAACCTTTCTCCCACCGTGCGGTGTACACCCGAGCATCCGCACGGTGGGGAGGAAGAATCATGGCTGATCGTCTGACTGTCGACCTGGTACTGCTCGAATCGATTTCCGACCGGCTCCGTCGCTCCGGCGAGGCGCTGCGTGCCGCCGGCGCGGGCAGGCTGCGCGCCGCCCCGGATGCCGGCGAGGCAACCCCGATCTTCGCCGAGCTGCTGGCGCAGCTCTCCGAGAGTTCCACCGGCCTCGCGGCCGGGCTGCACGACGCCGGCATGCGTGTCTCCGAGGCCGGCCAGACGTACGCGTACGAGGACACCGCCGCCGGGCAGAGGATCATCGAGGTGTTGTGATGCCCATCGACACCCGCCTCGACGGCGACCCAGGCCAGATCTTCGAGTCCGCCGGATGGCTCCGCGACCAGCTGGCGTTCGACGTCCGCGCGAGCGCCGAAACCCTGCGTACCGTGGGCGCCGACGCGACCGCGAGCTGGCGGGGCTCCGGCGGAACGGCCTTCAGTACCCGCATGTCCCGAGCCGGCACCCTGGCCTCAGCCCTGCACGGCGAGATCGAGTCGACAGCCGGCGCGTTCACCACGTTCGGCCAGCACCTGTCGGTCGCCCAGAGCCGGATGGCATCCGCGCGCGAGACAGCGGCAGCGGGTGGCTTACCGGTCTTCGGCACAATGATCAGCGAACCGCCGAACCCGTCGTCGCCGGACTACCCGCGCCAGGTGGCGGCCTACCAGTCGGCGGCGGCCCAGGCGACAGGCGCCCGAGCCGAGATGGCCGCCGCGATCCAGGCCGTCCGAGCCCGCCAGGCAGCGGCGGCGGGCGTGCCACCAATCCGCCCCTCCGACGTAGCCAACCCAGGCGGCGCGGCCGGCGCTGCAGCCGGCGGCGCTGCCGCAGGCGTGGCAGGTGCGGCCGGCGCTGGCGCGGGTGCCGGGGGAGTGCTCGGCGGTGCTGCAGGCGGTCTGGCCGCAGGCTTGGCTGGTGCTGGTGGAGCGGTTGGTTCTGCCGCCGGCGGTCTCGCCGAGGGCCTGGCCGGTACCGCGGGTGGGACAGGTGCCGGCCTCGGCGCTGCGGCCGGCGGTCTGGCCGCAGGTCTGGGCGGTGCTGCTGGCGCTGGAGGCGCAGTCGGAGCCGCAGGCGGTGAACTAGCCGGCGGCGTCAGCGGTGCGACCGGCGGCACAGGCGCTGGCCTCGGCGCTGCGGCAGGCGGACTTGCGGCCGGTCTTGGCGCTGCAGCAGGTGGAGGTGCGGCCGGTCTTGGCGGTTCGGCTGATGGCGCGGGCGCTGGCTTAGGTGCTGCTGCGGGTGGCCTTGCCGCGGGCATAAGCGGTTCTGCGGGTGCGGGTGCGGGCGCCGGCGTTGGCGCCGCGGCCGGTGGTCTCGCAGCGGGGCTTGGCGGCGCTGCGGAGGTTCCCGGCGCCGGTGTCGGCGGTGCGGCCGGTGACGTAGCAGGCGGAGTAAGCGGTGCCGCCACGGGTGGTGCCGGAGCAACCGGTGCAGGAGGCGCCGTCGGCACGGCCGCCGGTGGAATCGCCGGTGGCGTCAGCGAAGCGGCCGAACCCGGTGCCGGTTTCGAAGCCGACGCGACGATCAAACCGAACGGCGAAGCCTCCGACACACTCAGACCGAACGGCGAAGCCTCCGACACACTCAGACCGAACGGCGAAGCCTCCGACACGCTAAAGCCAAACGGCGAAGCCTCCGACACGCTAAAGCCAAACGGCGAAGCCTCCGACACGCTAAAGCCAAACGATGAGGCCCAGGCCGAAGCACGCGAGTCCAACCACGACAGTCAATCCACCCCGGCGGCACCGAACAAGCCGGCCGAGGGCGACGCTGGACAGCTCACGCCGAACAAGCCCACGGAGAGCGAGTCGACTCCGGCCTCACCGAACAAACCGGCGGAGAGCGAGTCGGCTCCCGTAACACCGAACAAGCCGGCCGAGGGCGAGTCCACTCCGGCCCCGCCGAACAAACCGGCGGAGGGTGGGCCGAACCAGTCGTCCAACGGGACGATCAGTGAGAACCCGGCTCAGCCTTCGAATGGCGGCGCTCAGGACAGTGGTGACCGCTCCTCAAACGATGCCACCAGCCATTCCCCGGCTCCGGCACCGAGCAACGACTCAGCGCAGGGCGGGCCGGGTGAAGACGCGAACGGCAGCGTGAAGGACAACTCCGGCACGCCCGCGAACTCCACCAAGCCTACCGAGGACGCCAACGCCGGAAGCTCGGAGGAAGCGCGCGGTTCCGTCAGTGACAACTCGGACGCTCCGACAGGCGCGAACAAGCCGTCCGACGACAACAGCACCAGCCCTCACGGCGAGGCCAGCGGCGCAGCCAAGGACAACAGTGCCGACACCCGTGGCGAGGCCAACGGTACAGCTAGTGACAACAGTGCTGACGCCCGCGATGAGGCCAACGGCGCCGCGAAGGATAACGCGGACAACTCGCCCAGTTCGAACAAGCCGGCAGCCGAGGCCCCGAGCGACTCCCAGGAGGACGCCCGCACTTCGCTCAACAACTGACCGCCACTCCGCCGATCTTGGGCCTTTGTCCACCCCAGGGTGTAGTCAAAGGCACAAGATCGGCGACACCCACTCCACACGCCCTGGATCTTGAGCGATCTTCCACCCCAGAGGGGCCAGAATCGCTCAAGATCCAGGGCGCGACCCACCTGCGGAGGCAGCGCGATCTCGGCGCCGCCGCTCCACACGAGATCTTGAGCGACTTTCACCCCTCCGCGGTGGAAGATCGCTCAAGATCCAGCAACGTGCGGCAGCAACGAGCGGCGGCAACGAGCGGCGGCAACGAGCGGCGGCAACGAGCGGCGGCAACGAGCGGCAGGCTTCTTCCTAGAGTCCTAGGATGCCGAAACGGGGTGTGAGCTGCGGGGCCAGCCACACGCGGCAGCTGCAGCCGCACAGCAACCACGCGCTGATGGCCCCAGCTGAGTCAGCTGACGAGCCGAGTGATGACATGCGCTGAGCGGAGCCGCTGGCTCCTTGTAACGAGCGGTACCAGCCGAACCGGCGGGGCGGACCGGCGGGCGGATCAACCTCGGACACCGCTCGACTCCCTTGCAAACGTATGCAGGGAATTTCCACACTGTGTCACCGGTGCCCTCGGCCGCTATGCTGGCGGCCAGCCTGACGAGGGAGTAGAGCTCGGTGCGCACGACCGTGCACGACGTCGCGGATGCCGCCGGTGTGTCGGTGTCCACCGTCTCGCGGGCTCTTACCGGCGGCAGTGTCAGCCCGGCTACCCGGGCCACCGTCATGGCCGCTGCGGAACGGCTCGGTTATCGGCCCAACCGCACTGCCCGCGGGCTCATCACCGGCCGGACCGGGAACTATGGGCTGATAGTTCCGGATCTGCAGAACCCGTTCTTCGCTGACATCGCCAAAGGGGTCAGCGCCCGGGCGCGGGCTGTCGACGGTGGTGTCTTCATCACCGACACCGACGAGGATGTGTCGGCTGAGCTGGAAGCTCTTGCCACGCTGGGCCGGAACACGGACGGGGTGCTGCTCTGCTCGCCGCGCGCGACCGACGCCGAGCTGAAAGAGGCCGCCGATCCGGAAACGACGGTTCTGGTGCACCGGCAGGTTCCCGGGATGTTGTCGATCTCGGCGGACATCGCGGCCGGCACCCGGCAGGCGATCGACCATCTGAGGGCGCTGGGCCACCGGCGGATCGCGTTCCTGGCCGGCCCGGACGAATCCTGGGCGGGCGCTCAACGCCTGGCCACCCTGGCGGAATACGATAAAAAACCGGAATACGACGAAAAACCCGAATCCAACGATAAAACCGATAAAACCGGTGTCGAGATTCTGCGGTTCGGGTCGGTGGCGCCGACCTTCGAGGGCGGCGTTCTCGCCGGTGATCTCGTGCTGGCCAGCACGGCCACCGCGGTGCTCGCCTACAACGACCTGGTGGCGATGGGTCTGCTGCACCGGCTGGCGGCGCGGGGTGTGCCGGTGCCGGAGCGGATGAGCGTGGTCGGATATGACGACATCAGCCTTGCCGCGATGAGCCACCCGCCGCTGACCACGGTCGCGGTGCCGAAAGGCCGGGCGGGTGCGGCCGCGCTCGAGCTGCTTCTGCGCCGGGTGGGTGGTGCCGGCAAGCCGGCCACGACGGTACGCGAACGCGAGGTCACCCTCCCGACAGGACTGGTCGTCCGTGCGTCATCGGGCCTGGCCCCGACAACGAGCGGCTGAAGCTCAGGACACCGAGCAGCTGAAGAGCAGAACACCGAGCAGCTGAAGGGCAGGACACCGAGCGGCTAAAGAGCCGACTGCCGGCGGACCATCTCGGTGATCCAGATCGGGGCGAACGGTGACGTGCACCCCGGCGCGGTCGGATAGTCCACCAGCACCTGCAGACGCTCGCCGATCTCCAGTGCGCGTGCCCGACGCCCGGCATCGGAGATCCCGATCTGGGCGAGGCAGTGGTTCATCGCCCATTGCAGCCGGTCCGGCGCGTCCTTCATCGAGGCTTCGATGATGTCGAGCAGCCCGTCCAGATCCAAGTCCCCAGGAACCCGTGCCGTGGTCAAAGCCCAGCCCGCGCTGGCCACGACCGGATCCGGGTCGGCGAACCAGGCCACCCGCAGTTCTTCACAGTGCGGGCTCTTCTTGACGATGTAGTTGACCAGCCAGTCGTGCACCTTCGGGGCCCGCGCCGACCGCAGCATCGCGTCGAGTGAAGAGCGCGAATACGCCTTGGGCCGGCTGATCAGGATCGCCAGCAGCCGGGCCGCGGTGTCGCCGGTAACCCAGAGCTCGACCGCCAGGTCCTGCTGTGTCTTGAGCTGCTTGGCGAGGGCGCGCAGCTTGCCGAGGTTCACCCCGTGGTCGTCGCCGTGCCGCTCGTTCACGGCACGCATCTTCGGGTCGTCGAGCGCCGCGAGCTGGGTCATCACGCCGGCCACCGCTGTCGAAGTCACCCGAGCATCGTAGAGAGCCACAGAGGAAATCAGGTCACGGCACCCAGCTGCCAGGGGATGAACTCGTCGCGGCCCAGGTCCAGGTCCTCGCTCACGGTCATCCGGCCGGACGCCACAGCGAGCACCTCCTCGAAGATCCGGTCGCCGATCTCCGCGACGGTGGCGTCCCCGGTGGCGATCGGCCCGGCGTCGAGGTCCATGTCGTCGCGCATCCGCTCGTACATCGTGGTGTTTGTTGCGACCTTGAGCGTCGGGACGGGCTTGCTGCCGAGGACGGAGCCGCGGCCGGTGGTGAAGCAGACGACGGTGGCACCGCCGGCGACCAGGCCGGTCACCGAGACCGGGTCGTACCCGGGGGTGTCCATGAAGGTGAAGCCGGCGTCGGTGATGCGTTCGGCGTATTCGTAGACGGCGGTGAGCTCGGCGGTTCCGCCCTTGGCGACGGCGCCGAGGGATTTCTCCAGGATGGTGGTGAGGCCGCCGGCCTTGTTGCCGGGTGACGGGTTGTTGTCGAGGGTGCCGCCGCCGGCCGCGACGTATTTCTGCCACCACTCGATGCGTTCCAGCAGCTTGTGGCCCACAGCGGAGCTGACCGCGCGCCGGGTGAGCAGGTGTTCGGCGCCGAAGACCTCGGGGGTCTCGGCGAGGACGGTGGTGGCGCCCTGGGCGACGAGCAGGTCGGAGGCGTGGCCGAGGGCCGGGTTCGCGGTGATGCCGGAGTATCCGTCGGAGCCGCCGCAGTTCAGCCCGAGGATCAGGCGGGAGGCGGGGACGGTGGTGCGGCGGCGCTGGTCGAGCTGCTCGATCAGTTCGCGGACGGCGGTGACTCCGGCGCGGACGGTGGCGCGTACCCCGCCCTGATCTTGGATTGTCAGCTGCGAAAGCAGCGTATCGGCCGGCGCGGGCAGGTCGTGTAACAACGCGTCGACGGCGAGCATCTCGCAGCCGAGGCCGATGGCGAGAACGGCGCCGACGTTGGGGTGGGCGGCGTATCCGCGCAGCGTGCGCCGCAGGATCTGACCGCCCTCGCTGGCCGGGACCATGCCGCAGCCGGAGTCGTGGGTGAGCGCGACGACGCCGTCGACGTGCGGCCAGGCGTCCATGATCGGGCCGCGGAACTGGTCGGCGATCATGCGGGCGGTCGACGCGGAGCAGTTCACGGAGGTGACGATGCCGACGTAGTTGCGCGTGCCGACGGCGCCTCCGGCGCGTTCAAACCCTTCAAACGTACGCGTGACCGAAGCCTTCGGCACCACGATGCGACCCGTGCCGAACTCGTAGGCCGGGCGCTCCGTGTCCATCGCGAGGTTGTGGCTGTGCACGTGCTCACCGGCCCGTACCGCGGTGGTGGTCCGTCCGATCGTCTGGCCGTACTTGTGGACGGGAGTGTCGGCGGGCATTGCGCGTACACACAGCTTGTGGCCTTGGGGGATCGCGGCGGTGACCTCGACGGTGAGGGTGCCGTGCGTCAGTTTCAGGCCCGGCGGCAGGTCGCGCAGGGCGACCGCGACGTGGTCCTCGGGGTGCAGAAGCAGCGCGTGGTCGGCGAGCAGGGCGCCTGTTCCGGGCACGATCTACCACCCTTCCGCGATGGTGGAATTTGTGGGAACGTTTGCACCGCGCATCATCACACGGCTCCGATGGTGGCGTCCATCGTGAGGGGAGTGAGCGTGCGGCAGCGGCCGGTGCGGGTTCTTCAGATCGGCGGCGGTAACTTTCTGCGCGGCTTCGCCGACTGGATGATCCAGAAGGGGAACGACGCCGGGGTTCTCGATCACGGCGTGGTGGTGCTGAAGGTGACGGCGAGCGCGTCGGCGCCGGTGGCCGGACCGTTCCGGGTGGTGCTGGACGGCGCGGGGTTCACCGAGGTCACCGACGTGGACGTGATCCAGGAGGTGGCCGGCGCCTACACGGATTGGGATCGCTGTCTCGCGGTGGCCCGGGGTGCGGATCTGCGGCTGGTCGTCTCGAACACGACGGATGCCGGGATCGTGTCCGTCGACGAGGATCTCGGTGCGCGGCCGCCGGCGACGTTCCCGGGCAAGATGGCGGTGCTGCTGCACGAACGGTGGCGGCACTTCGGCGGTGACCCGGATCGGGGGCTGTCGTTCCTGCCATGCGAGTTGATCGAGGAGAACGGTCAGGCGTTGCGCGCGGCCGTGCTGCGGCACGCGGCGGTGCTCGATCCGGGATTCGCCGGGTGGGTGGGTGCGCACTGCCGTTTCCACGACACCATCGTGGACCGGATCGTGCCGTCCGGCGACGCGGGCGAGGTGCGGGGTGAGTTCTACGCGCGCTGGGCGATCGCCGGGGATCCGCGGATCCGGGACGAGTTCCCGCTGGACAGGGCGGGTCTGCCGGTGGAGTTCCTGGCGGACATCCGGCCGTTCCGGGAGAAGAAGGTGCGCATCCTGAACGGTTCGCACACCGCCCTTGCCGCGGTGGCGCCGTTGCTGGGGTGTGTGACGGTCGACGCGGCGGTGGAGCATCCCCTGGCCGGCGAGTTCCTGCGGCGCTTGTTGCGCGACGAGGTGCTGCCGACGCTGCCTGCTGATGCCGGCGCGTTCGTGGAGGCGACGCTGGAGAGGTTCCGCAATCCGGCGCTGGAGCACCGGTTGTCGGACATCGCCCTGAACGCGCTGTCCAAGTGGGATGCCCGCAACCGGCCGGTGGTGACCGATCGCTGGGCGGTGGGTGAGCAGGCGCCGCTGAGCGTGTTCGCGCTGGCGTGCCTGCTGCTGGGTTATGCCGGTGAGCTGGGTGACTATCCGGTGCGGGACTCCGCCGAGGTGATCACGCAGGTCCGCGCCGGCTCGTGGGTGCGGGGACGCCTCGCCGAGGAGACCGCCGAACACATGCGGGTGATCCGCGAAGCCGGCCCGGCAGCAGCGCTGGAGAAGGCCTTGCGATGAGTTTTGATGGTGACGACGGTCTGAGCTGGTGACGGTTCGGTTCCCGAAGGAGGACATCATCATGGGCACGATTCACATCGACCTGTTCACGACGCTTGACCTGGTCGCTCAGGCGCCCGGCGGCCCCGCTGAGGACCCGGAAAGCTTCGCGTTCGGTGGGTGGCAGGCGCCGCTGTCGGATCAGCAGGTCGGCGAGCAGGTCTGGGCCGGGATGGCCGGCATGGACGCGCTGCTGCTGGGCCGCCGCACCTACGACATCTTCGCCGGGTACTGGCCGGAGCAGTCCGGTGAGATCGCCACCCTGTTCAACGACATTCCGAAATACGTCGCCTCGCGCGCCAACCCCGATCTCACGTGGACCGGTTCGGCGCAGCTGGGCCCGGATCTGGCCGCTGACGTGCGGGCTCTGCGGGACAAGCACGAGAAGATCCACGTGATCGGCAGCCTGAACCTGGTGCAGACCCTGCTGCGGGAGCGCCTCTTCGACCGGCTGAACCTGTGGGTCTATCCGATCCTGCTCGGCGCCGGCAAGAAGGTGTTCCAGGAGGGGACCCTGCCGGCCAACCTGACGCTCACCGAACCCGCGGTGACCACGCCGAACGGTGTGGTCCGGCTGCGTTATGCCGCCGCCGGCGGGACTCCCGCCACCGGCGACATGACGCCCGGCATCTGATCCTGTCGCTGCCATCCCACGGTGATCAAGGCGAGCGCGGCGATGTAGGTCGCCATCACCAGGACGTCGCGGGCCGGGAATTCCGCGCCCGCGGCGCCGACACCGATCAACAGGTCGGAGATCACGAACAGCGCGCCACCTGCCGCGACGACGCGGCCAACCCCTGCCGCTGCCGCGGCCATGGCGGTCAGCGCCAGGCTATAAAACAGCACGGGTACGCGCAGAGCACCCAACTGGTTCCACAACAGCGCGTTGGCCGTGACCCAGAGCAGGGCCCAGAACACCACCGCAACAGCCCGGGGTTTCGTCCGGCGCAGGAACGCGCTGATCAGGCAGATCTGGGTGCCGAGGAAGAACAGCATTCCGGTCAGGAACGCCACCTGTCCCGGCACGAGCAGCGCGATGTCCCCGGCGGTGGCGAAGGCCAGCGCCGCCACCACGAGATCCGGTTTGCGGCCCTGCACGAGTGACCAGATCAGCAGCGGCGCGAGCAGCGGCTTGGCGATCCACTGCAGCACGGTCAGGTCGGCGGCCACCGCGACGATCTCCACGGTCGCGGCCATCACGAACAGCACGAGGGGCAGGCCGCGGGTGGCGGCCGGCCGGACGGTCACGTCGTTCATGCGGCCGGCGTCCAGCCGGGCCGGCCGAACAGGTATCCGGCGCGCTCGCGCCAGCAGGTAGGAATCATCGGATCTCTTTTTCCCGGGCGGAGGAGGGAACCGCGAGGAGGGCTCGCGCGGCGCGTTCCGCGCCGGCGGCATCGCCTGCGGCGATGAGATCGGACAGGTCGCGGTGGGCGGCCACGTCCAGCAGTTCTTCGGTACGCCGTTGCGCCGGCATGTGGCCGACAGCAAGCGCCCCGGCGGTCAGGCTGTTGAAGGCGAGCAGGTACGCGACGTTGCCGGACGCCTCGACGATCCGGCGCCAGAACGCCAGGTCGGCCTGAGCCATCGCTACCAGATCGGGCACCGCCGCCGCGTAGTCGTCGACGGCCGCCGCGACCGCGTCGCGTCCCGCCTGGGAAGCGCGGGCCGCCGCCAGCCGGGACGCGTCCGCGCCGACGCAGGCCCGCATCTCCATGACGTCGCGTTCGATGGTGGGCACCGGCAGCACGTCGTCGCCGGTGGTGAGCGCCAGGGCCAGGTCGAGGCCGGCGCTGCTGCGCCAGTCCAGGACGCGGGTGGCGCCGCCCTGGCTGACCTTGACGAGGCCGAGCTGTTGCAGCCGGCGCAGCGCCTCGCGGATCGCGTGCCGGTTGACCTCGAAGGTGGCGGCCAGGTCGCGTTCGCTCGGCAGCGCGTCGCCGGCGGCGTACCGGCCGCGGACCACGGCGTCGCGCAGGCGGCCGAAGACGTGGTCGGAGACCGATGACCGGGGTGCCGGATCGAAAGTCATGAGCGGCAGTGTGCCGCGTCACACTTTAACCCGTCAACTGGTTGGACCAGTTATCGCGAAATCTCCGGGGAATATGATCTGGCGATGCTGCAGCGCTACGACGAGCGGAACGCCGACATCCGGTACTGGGTCAACGGGGAGCTGCTGCATCGCAGCCAGCCCGGGCTGTCACCGTTCGACTCGGTGGTGCAGGGCGGCGACGCGGTCTGGGAGGGCCTGCGGCTGTACCGCGGCGCGGTCTACGGACTGACCGAGCACCTGGCCCGGCTGCGGCGCTCGGCGACGGCGCTGGGCTTCGCCGACATCCCGGACGACGCGGCGATCATCGACGCGCTGGTCACGACGCTGCGTGCGAACGAGATGGTCGACGGGGTGCACGTGCGGCTCACCCTGACCCGCGGTGTGAAGGTCACCAGCGGCATGGACCCCCGCCTCAACCAGGCCGGATCCACGCTCATCGTGCTCGCCGAGTTCAAGGCCCCGGTGTACGACACCGGTGGTCTGCGGCTGGCGACCTCCAGCGTGCGCCGGCCCGGCCCGGACGTCCTGGACCCGAAGATCCACCACGCGAACCTGCTGAACTCGATCCTCGCGAAGATCGAGGCGACCGCGGCCGGCGCCGACGACGCGCTGATGCTCGACCAGCGGGGCTTCGTCGCGGAGACCAACGCGACCCACCTGTTCGCGGTCACCGGCGGTGCCCTGGCGACCCCGTCGACGGCGGCATGCCCGGAAGGGATCACCCGGCAGACGGTCCTCGACTTGGCGTCGGTGCACGGCATCCCGGCGGTGGTGCGCGACATCTCGCTGACCGAGATGTACACCGCCGACGAGGTGTTCTGCACCGGCACGATGGGCGAGATCGCCGCGGTCACGGTGATCGACGGCCGCACCATCGGCACCGGCGAGGTCGGCCCGCTGACCTCCCGGGTGGCCCAGATCTATCAGAAACACGCCGCCGCGAACGGCGTCCGCCTCCTGTGACAGCTCAGAGGCGGTGGGCGGCCATCTCGTCGTAGTAGGGCTGGGCCGCCTCGACCAGCGGCCGCAGCCGGTCCGGGACCTGGACCGGCGCCGGGTCGTGCGCTCCGAAACCGGTGGAGCGCTCGACCGCCGCGTACCAGTGCGGCGCCCACACGCCGTCCTCCTCGCGCGGGCCCGGCGCCCAGGCGAGCATCGCCTCGTCGAACCCGATGCCGAGGGCCTCGCAGAGCCG
This sequence comes from Actinoplanes lutulentus, assembly GCF_003259845.1. GTDB lineage: Bacteria > Actinomycetota > Actinomycetes > Mycobacteriales > Micromonosporaceae > Actinoplanes > Actinoplanes lutulentus. Next base: position 118,280 of record NZ_QLMJ01000011.1, on the reverse strand, counting down.
CCCCAGCGTTTTCGCCGGGTCCCGCAGCACGTCGGCCGCGTCGACGACCGGCCCGCCGAACGAGCGGAAGATCTCCCGCTGCTGCGGATAACCGAGGTCGTCGAGGGTGGGCTCGCCGCGGACCTTCGCATAGGAGGCGACCACGTGCGCCGGGTCGCGGATCAGGAACGCGTGGGTGAGCGCGCCGAGCCACTCCCGGCCCACCTCCGGAAGCAGGTGGTGGGTCATGTGCTTCTGGTAGAAGACCGCCGGCCCGCCGGGAACCGGCCCGGTCAGCCGCGCGGCCACGTCCTGCCACCGCTGCGGCTGCGCGGCCAGGATCTCCTCCCGGCCAGGGTGATCGATCCCGGTCGCGGCCAGATAGTACGCATACAGCGGTTCATCAACGGCAACGGTGTCCGCCCGCGAACCGAAGCTGCGCATCATGGCAGTCGAGATGTTCCGAGGCCCGGACCACATGGCAACCCGCGTCGTCATCACAAAATTGTTGCACCACGCCGTTACATTTCGATGATCAGCAAGCCGTCATGACATCTGTCATCTGAAGTGGTGAACGGGCGCACTGCCGCCGGCCCGGAACCGGACACAGACTTCACTGCATGACGACAACGACATCGGCCGCCGTCGAGGTTCGTTCACTGCGGCGGCGTTATGGGAGTTTCGAAGCGGTCCGGGGTGTCAGCTTCGACGTGCGGCGCGGGGAGCTGTTCGCGCTGCTCGGCACGAACGGCGCCGGCAAGACCACGACCATGGATATGGTCGCCGGATTCGGGCGGCCGGATGCCGGGAACGTCCGGGTGCTCGGCCGGGACCCGTACTCCGAGCGCCGCGTCCTGCGCCCCCGCCTCGGGATCATGCTGCAGGAGGGCGGCCTGCCGCCCGATCTGACGGTGAGCGAGTCGGCCGCGATGTGGGCCGGCACGCTGACCGATCCGCGTCCGGTCGTCGAAGCCCTCGACCTGGTTGATCTCCGGCACCGCGAGCACGTCCGGGTCCGGCAGCTCTCCGGCGGCGAACGGCGCCGCCTCGATCTGGCACTCGCCGTGATGGGCCGGCCGGCGGTGCTGCTGCTCGACGAGCCGACGACCGGCCTGGACCCGGAGAACCGGCGTAACGCCTGGCAGATGGTGCGCGCCCTGCTCGCCGACGGCGTGACGGTGCTGATGACCACGCATTATCTGAACGAGGCGCAGGAGCTCGCCGACCGCCTGGCGATCATGCATCGCGGCGAGGTGGTCACCGCCGGCTCCACCGCCGAGGTCGTCGCCCAGCACCCGGCCCGGATCATTTTCGGACTCCCGCACGGCGTGGACCTGCCGGCCCTGCCTGGTCTGCGTGACCCCTACGACGGCGAGCACGGCCCCGGTCGGGTCACGCTGCGCACCGACGACCTGCAGGACACGCTGACCGAGCTTCTCGGCTGGGCGCGCCGGCACGACATCGAGCTGGCCGGCCTTGAGGCCCGCCCGGCATCCCTGGAAGAGGCCTTCCTCGCGGTGGCCGAGAGCGAAGAGGTACCGGCATGACCACGATGACCACCACCACGACCGTGACCCGCGGGAACACCGCGAGGATCCGCGCCGTCGGCCTCGCCGAGCTGAAGCTGTTCGCCCGCAACCGCACCGCCATGTTCAGCGCCTTCGCGATCCCGCTCATCCTGGCCGGCGCGATCTCCACCTCCGGCATGGCCGACTCCGACGACCTTGCCACCTCGGTCGCCGTGGTGACCTCGCTGCTCGGATACGTGCTGCTGGCGGCGGTCTACTACAACCTGGTCACCACGTACGTCGCCCGGCGTGAGGAACTGGTGCTCAAACGGCTGCGGGCCGGCGAGCTCAGCGACGCCACGATCATCACCGGGATCGCCGCGCCGATGGTGGCCGTCGCCGTCGCGCAGATGATCGTGTTCGTGGTCGCCGGCGCGATCCTGGTCGGACTGCCGGCCCCGGTCAACGTACCGTTGATGGTGTTCGGGGCTGTCGGCGGTGTGATCGTGTTCGTGCTGCTCGCGGCGGTGTCCGCGGTGTTCACCCGGACCGCGGAGTCGGCGCAGGTCACGACGCTGCCGGTGCTGCTGGCGTGCCTGATCGGCTCGATGATCTACCCGATGATGGACGACGCGCCCGGTGTGGTCGTGGCGCTGCTGCGAGCCCTGCCGCTGACCCCGGTCGTCGACCTGTTGCGGCTCGGCTGGCTCGGCACCACGGGGGAGTCCGCGCCGGTCGGGTTCGCCGGGACGTTCGCTGACGCGCTGCTACCGGCCGGGATTCTGATCGCCTGGATCGTGGCCGGGCTGTGGGCGGTCCGGCGCACGTTCCTCTGGGAACCGCGTCGATAGGTTGATGACCATGACACCGACGTCCCGTGCCGCCCGGGTCGACCTGACGATGCGTGCCTCGCTCTATGTGCTCTTCGCCGGCCTGCCGCTGGCGGTGACCGGACAGGTCGACGCCACGCAGGGCACCCTCGCCACTCTCGCGGCCGGCCTGTCGGCGCTGCAGGCCGTGGCCGCGGTCATGCTGCTGCACCAGTCGATCGACTACCGGCTGGGCCGGGGACCGAAGCCGCGGCGGCGGATCGTGATCACCGCTGTGCTGTCGCTGGCGACCGTGGCGGTGGCGATCCCGGTCACCTCGTTCACCGACGGCTCGTACGCGTTCGTCACCGTGGCGGTGCTGACCTCGTTGCTGGTCGCGCTCGACCCGATGATCTCGACGACCAGCCTGACCGTGCTCGCACTGATCGGCTGGCTGGTCGCGGCCGGGCCGGCGATCTACCAGGACGGCAGCAGGTTCGGCGCGCACCTGACGCTGCTGCTCGTGGTGGCGGCACTTCTGATCACCGAACGCTGGACGGTGTGGACGATGGGGGTGATCCGGCAACTGGAGGAGGCGCAGCAGGTCAAGGCGGAGCTGGCCGTGGCCGAGGAGCGACTGCGGTTCGCCCGCGATCTGCATGACGTCGCTGGGCGTACCCTCTCGGTTGTCGCCCTGAAGGCCGAGCTCGCCGCCCAGCTGGGCAAACGCGGGCGGCCGGAGGCCGTCGAGGAGATGTTGGAGGTCCGGCGCATCGCGCAGGACTCGCTCGCCGAGCTGCGGGCGGTGGTCAGCGGGCTGCGCACCGCGCGGTTCGACGAGGAGCTGGCCGGCGCGCGGTCGCTGCTGGACGCGGCCGGGATCAGCTGCCGGGTGATCGGCGACGGCGGCGGGCTGGCCGAGCGGACCCGGGCCACGCTGGGCTGGGCGGTCCGCGAGGCCACCACGAACGTGCTGCGGCACAGCCGCGCCACCAGCTGCACCATCGAACTGGACCGGGCCGCGGACGGGACGGTCACGCTCACCATGATCAACGACGGTGCCGACGGCGCCGGCGTGACGCACGGCAACGGACTCACCGGCCTGGCCGAGCGGGTCGCCGACGCCGGGGGTACGGTCGACGCCGGCCCCGTGCCGCCGGACCGTTTCCGCGTCGCGGTGAGCCTGCCGCAGACAAGGGAGGCCGCGTGATCCGGATCCTGCTCGCCGACGACGAGCATCTGATCCGCGGCGCCCTGGCCGCGCTGCTCGCCCTGGAGGACGACCTGATCGTGGTGGGCCAGGCGGCCACCGGCGCCGAGGCGATCGCGGCGGCCCGTGCCCTGATCCCGGACGTCGCCGTGGTCGACCTGCAGATGCCCGACCTCGACGGCGTGACCGTTGCTGATCGCCTGCGCGTCGAGGTCCCGACCTGCCGCACGATGATCGTCACCAGTCACGGGCGTCCCGGCCATCTCAAGCAGGCCCTGGCCGCCGGGGTGCGCGGCTTCCTGCCGAAAACGGTGTCGGCGGAGAACCTGGCGATGGTGGTCCGGACCGTCCACGGTGGCGGCCGGTACGTCGATCCGCAGCTGGCCGCCGAGGCGATCAGCGCCGGCGACAGCCCGCTGACCGCCCGCGAGGCCGACGTGCTGCAGCTGGCGTCCGAGGGCGCGCCGATCGAGGAGATCGCCCGGCGCGCCTCGCTGTCACCGGGAACGGTCCGCAACTACCTGTCCGCGGCGGCCGGCAAACTGGGCGCGGCGAACCGCCACGAGGCGGCCCGCATCGCCCGCAAGAGCGGCTGGATCTGAGCGCCGCCGGTCACGCGCTCCGGTTGTGCCAGCCGCTGTTCACGCAGCGCTGCCAGCCGGAGGTTGTCGAGGTGCCGTAGTAGAGGTCCATGCAGACGTACACGTTCAGGCTGGTCGCGGCCGTGCCGGTGATCGTGTGCGGGTAACTGTAGGACCAGCCCCGGTTCTCCGGCTGCAGCGCGTACGTGCAGACGTTCGTCGTCGTGGCGGTCTTCCAATCGGCGTACCCGGGCCGGCGCAGCGCGGCGTACGCAGTGATCTTGCACCGGTTGGCGCTGGTCGAGCTGACCTCGAACTTCGCCCCCGAGTACACGTGCAGCAGCACGCTGCCGTCGCTCTGCGTGACCCAGGTGTCCTCCGCACACACCCAGATCCGGAAGCCTTCGGCGTTGGTGGAGACCTGCGGGCAGACCTCCAGGTTGGCCCGGGCCGGCGAGCCGCCCAGGGTGAGACCGAGAACGACAACGGCGAGAACGGCGGCGATTCGCGACAGTATCCGCATTGACCCTCCATCATGGAATTGACTGAGGTGGATCGTAGGGTCTGCGAAACGGCATCGCGACCCGTCTCACCAGCACGAACTCCAGGAGAATGGCGGGGAAACCGCCGGTGTCGGCGTCACCAATTCGGTCAGTGAATCGCGGTTCGCACCCGGCGTCACCGGCCGGGTGGAAACACTCTGTCGACCCGTTGGCACAGCCCGAGGAACGCCCGTGAACCCGATCGAGGACGAGCCGCTGTTCGAACGGATGCGGCAGTCGGTGGCCGCGGCCGTCGCCACCCACGCGAACACCCTGCGTGAGGCTTCCGCCCCGGCCGTCGTCGGTGTGCTGTCGGTGGCGGCTCTCGCGCCGATCCTCGCGGCGGCCGGCGGCGCGGCGGGTGTCCTCGGCGCGGGTGCCGGGGTGGTCGGGTCGGTGGGCGCCAACATCCTCACCAATGTGATCGCGGACGCCGTCGAGCGGCTCAGGGATCACGGCGACGGCGGCCGCGAGCTGTTGGCGGAGCGGATCGCGGGCGCGTTCCGTACCGACGAAGACCGTGAGTTGCGCTCGGAGATCATCTCCCTCTTCTCAGGTCCGCTGACAGCCGAGGACTGGAGCACCTACGCCCCCACCGAAACCCCCCACGCCACCTGCTGACCCCACCATCCCGCCCGTCGCACCCGAATTCGACACGGATGGACGGGGCTCCCGGCGTGTGTGCGCAGTGGCGATTCGATCGCGGGCGGCTTGATCGCGGGCGGTTCGATCGCGGGCGGCTTGATCGCGGGCGGTTCGATTGCGGGCGGCTTGATTGCGGGCGGTTCGATTGCGGGCGGCTTGATCGCGGGCGGTTCGATCGCCGTCGGTTCGATCGCGGGTGGCCCCGAGCGATTGGGCCGGGCGGGCGGTGCGGAAGGGCGGGCCGGCGGGTCCGAGCCGTAGTTCAGCGAGGTTATCGGCCCCTCATAACAGGTCTGAGCTACGGCTGCGAGGCGCGAGCCGTAGCTCAGACCTGTTATGGAAGCCGGATGAGACGTCTGAGCTACGGCTCGCCCCGCGCGGTCGCGTCAGCCCGGCCCTCGCCTGCGACAGGGCCCTCACCTCCGACAGCGCCCTCGCGACAGCGCCTGCGCCTGTGCCCCGCGCCTCGCGCCTGTGCCCCGCGCCTCGCGCCTGTGCCCCGCGCCTCGCGCCTGTGCCCCGCGCCTCGCGCCTGCGCCTGCGACAGCGACAGCGGCGGCAGCGGCAGCGGCAGCGGCGGCAGCGGCAGCGACAGCGGCGGCAGCGCCTGTGCTCGTGGCAGCGTCTGCCTTGATTCGGGTGGCGGGATGGTCAGCTCATGCGGCCTACGGCGTTGCGGAGGCGCAGCACGTCGCGGCGGCGTTGTTCCATCGTGGTGGCGATGCCCACCAGCAGCAGCCCGCCGACCGCGAGCGGCACCCACCGCGGCACCAGATCCCAGAACTGCACCAGCTCGTGCAGCGCCGTCAGCACCAGCATCACCCCGCCGGTCACCACCGGCGCCTGCAGGCGGGCCCGGGCGCCGGCCAGCAGCACCACGACAGCCGCCACACCGAGCAGGAGCCGGCGAAGATACTCCGGGCCGTCGCCGCTGATCAGCGCGAGTGTCGGCAGGAAGCCGGCTGCGAGCGCCGGCCCGTACGCACTCCAGGACGGCAGTGACGGACGGCCTCGGCGGGCCAGCCAGCCGGCGCCGAGCGCGAGTGCCGCCGCCGGCAGTGTGTAGATCTCCACGGTCGTGACGTCGCGCGACCCCAGGAACAGCCACCAGCCGGCCAGTACCGACACCGCCGCCGCGACCGTGTACCGGAACCGGACCGCCGCACGCTCGCCCGGCCGCAGCGCGCGCAGGCCCAGCACGACCGCCCAGAGGGTGGCGATCAGTGCGGCGCGGCCGGTCGTACCCGCGACCAGCAGGGCGATCAGCGCCGCCGAGTGCGCGACCGCGGCCACGGCGGGCGCCTCGCGCGGGCGGCGCGCGGCGAGCACGAATTCGAGCGCCGCGGCGATGGCCGCCGCGGCGAGCACGCTCAGCGGCCCGCTTCCGGCTCCGAGATCCACCATCTGGCTTGATGTGTACGCACAAACGACCACCGCCACCGATCCAGCGATCCAGCCACCGACCCGGGCCGCTTCCGCCCGTCTGGACACACCGGCGACCGCTCCGGCTACGACGACCAGGGCGAACGCTGTCAGCATCGCACCGCGCACCGGCGTGGTCCCGGCCAGCCCGGCCGCCGCGAGAGCGCTGAAGACCACGCCCGGCACCGCACCCCACCAGCCGGCCGAGCCGGTCAGAGCGAGCGCGACGATCCCGCCGAGCCCGACGACCAGGCCGGCGAGCGGCACGGCCGGCCAAGGCGCTTCGACCGCCGCGACCACCAGCGGAACCACGACGGCGAGCACCGGCACGGCCGCCCAGAGAGCAGGCCGGAAATTGGCCCGCACGCTCGACCGGGACGAGCCCGCGGAAGTGGCGTCCGGCAGGCCGGCCCGCGACGTGAGACGAACGGCTGCGAAAGCGGCAGCACCCGCCACGATCAGCAGCGCGGCGATCGAACTCCAGCGCGCGCTCACCGCCGCCGGCACGTCGCCCGACCAGAACGACCCGAGCGCCCCGTAAGGCTCGATCAACACGACGGCGAGGTCACGCCCGGTCGCGAAGAGCAGCACCAGCAGCGGAACGATCGCCGCCAGCACCCCACCCGACAACGCCCCGTCGGAGACGGTCGCTGCCGGAACGCCAGGAGTAGCGCTGATCGAAGCCGGTCGGACTACCTCCGGTGGGAGTGCCGCCGCGACCAGCACGAGGGCGACGGCGGCATACAGTGCGACCGCGTCCTCGCCTGCCAGCGCGATCACCGGAACCACCGTCGTGAGCAGCAAGGACACGGTCAGGACCGGGGAGCGGTACCACGGCGTCAACCGGGCGGCCACGGCGAACCCGACCGCCACCACGAGCTCGGCGCGTACCTGCCAGGTCACCGAGACATCCACGGCCATCAGCGCCAGCCACACCGCGGGCGGGAAAGCGAGCAGGCTCACCGCAGCGATTGCCGAGCCCAGGGCGGTGTTGCCGGGCTCCGTGCGTACGAAATAGGCAGTTGCCGCTCCCAAGAGCGTGAGGGTCAGGCACGCGGCCGCGCCCACCGCGGGGTTGCCCAGGCTGACCAGCAGCGCATATCCGGCCAGCAGCGCGGCCAGGGTGATCCGGAACGGTCGCCGGCGCGTGCCTCGGGTGCGTGTCGCGAGGGCGATCGCGCCTGCGGCGACGACCATCGCGAAGATCACCGCGGTCCACCACCGCAGCCGGAACGCCGCCGGCGCGAGCACCGCGACCCCGGCCAGGGCGGTCAGCGCGAGGTCCGTGCGCTGCCGGGCCTTCACCAGCATTGCGTACGCGCAAAGCACCGCGACAGTCGCCACCATCAGCGTCCAGTCCGGCTCGTCGACGGCCAGGCCGAGAGGCGCGTCGAACAGCGGGCGGGCCGCGTCGACGTGGTTCACCGCGGCGATCAGGATCGCAGCGGCCGCGCCGAGAGCGGGTACGGCAGCCGTGAGCAGCGCCGCCACCCACGGACCCCGGCCGACCGGCTGGGGCAGCCGGGGCTTGATCACGGCGACCAGCCCGGCGACGACCAGAGCGACCACGGCGAGGCGCAGCACACCCGTACCCTGGTCGATCCTCGCGGAGAGGGAGGGCGCGCCCAGCAGCAGCGCCCAGGCAGCGGCGGTGACGGACACGGCGGCGGTGAGCAGGCCGGCCGTGACGGTCTGCGCCTCGCGGTTGCCGGCGAGGGCGGCGCTCGTTGTCGCCAGGGCCGTGACCAGCACCAACAGGCCGCCGGCGGTGGCGGCTTCGGTTGCCGTGCCCGCGGAGATCAGGTCCACCAGGGCGATCAGCGTGGCGACGATGCCGGCGGCGAAGGCGCAGAAGTAGGCGACCAGGCCCAGCCCGGCAGGGGAGTAACGGCGGGCGTGGACGACGGCCAGGTTCAGCGCGGTCACCCCGGCCATGGTCAGCGACCAGCCGGTCACGCCGGCGTCGGCGGCGAGCGCCAGCAGCGGGAACACCGGCTGCGCCACGGTCAGGGCGGAGATCGCCGGGCCGGGCAGACGGGTCAACCGGCCGTATCCGAACGCGATCACTGATGTGGCGGCGCAGACCGCTGCCGCGTACAGCTGCGGGTCCTGACCACGCACGTCGAGGAAGTTGACCGCCCAGGCCGCGTAACCGTCCAGAAGGATCATGAGCAGGCCGACGGCCGCGAGGGTCTCGGCGGCGGCCGTGAGGCCGCGCCGGACCGCGAACGGAGGCACCGCGAGAACGGCGACCGTGGCCGTGGCGAGGATCGCGGCGCGGCCGGTGACGCCGACCTGCGCCCAGGCGACGGCGGTGAAGACGGCCGCGGCGACGATGAGGAGCAGGCCACCGAGGGCGAAGAGGACGTTCTGAACGGTGAGCGAGGAGAGCTTGGGTTCCGGCGTGCCGTCGACCGTGGCGGCGGGAAGGCCAGGGCCGGGAACGGGGCCGGGAACGGGGCCGGGAACGGGGGTGGGGTCTGCGATTGCTGCCACGGCCGGCGCGGCTTTGGGGGCTTTCGCCCATTTCTCTGCCTTCGTCGCGGTGATCACGCGGTAGGCGATGCGGTTGCGCTGGGTGGTGACGTCGGTGATCTGCGTCTGCAGGGTCGTCCACTCGGCGCGCGCAGCGTCGTATCGCTGACGCAGGCCGGCGATCTCGGCGTCGAGTCGCATCACTTCGATGGCGTCGAGATCCGGGGCCCGGCCGCAACCGGGGCAGCCGGTCTCCGCCGAGGCTGTCGTCCCGCAGTGGGGACAGGGATACGTCGATGGCGCGCTGGTCACGGCGTTAGTTTCGCCTACGGTCGCAAGTTGTTTGCGCGGGCGTTGCTCAGGTGGTGCTGCTTGGTGTCCGGCGGTGTTGCTCAGGTGAGGAACAGGACCACCGCGACGGTCACCGTGAAGGCGACGATGGTCCAGCGCAGGATCTCCGACGGCAGCCGCCGGGCGAGCCGGGCGCCGACATATCCGCCGACCATGGTGGCCGGCGCCAGGACCGCGACGACGGCCCAGTTGACCGGGCCGAAGATGCCGTAGACCAGTACCGTCGTGGTGCCGACGACGGCGCTGAAGACGTTCTTCAAGGCGCTGATCCGGCGCAGCGGCTCGTCGAGCACCAGCGCGAGGAAGGCGATCAGCAGCACGCCCATTGCCGCGTTGAAGTAGCCGCCGTAGACCCCGCACGCGAAGACCGACAGCTGCATCAGCACCATGCTGCGGCGCGAGCCGTCGTCGCGCGCGCCGCGGGCCAGGTTCCGCAGCTTCGTCTGGAATGCCATCATCAGCGCGGCGCCCAGCAGCAGGAACGGTACGACGACGTCGAACACGCCGCGCGGCGTGAGCAGCAGGATGCCGCTGCCGCAGAGGGCGCCGACGATGATGGTGGGGATGATCGCGAGGACGCGGCGGCCCTGCCCGGCCAGGTCGGGGCGGCTGCCGACGGCGCTCGCGGCGTACCCGGGGGCGACCGAGAGCGCGTTGCTGACGTTGGCGGCGACGCCCGGCAAGCCGATGGCGACCAGCAGCGGGAAGGTGATCAGCGATCCGCCGCCCGCGATCGCGTTGATCGCTCCCGCTGTCAGCCCGCCGGCTATCAGCGCGAGTACTTCCCCGAGGATCATGCTGCGCACGTTACGACGTCGATGATGATCGGTTTTCACCAGCGGGGTTTTTTGTGGCGCGGGCTTTGTTTCGCGAGCAACCCCGCGCCGGACCGGGCGTGTTGAGAGGTGGGGACAGCGAGGAGAGACCGTGGTTGATGTCGATGAGTACCGCGAGTACGTGGCCGGCCGGATGGATGGCTGGCGGCGCACCGCATATCTGCTCTGCGGGGACTGGCATGCCGCGGACGACTTGGTGTCGATCGCGCTGGTGAAGCTGTACCGGCACTGGGGCAAGGTCTCCACGGTGGAGCATCCGGACGCGTACGTCCGGCAGATCCTCGTCCGCACGATGCTCAACGAACGCCGCCGCTCGTGGCGGCGCGAGCATCCGGTGACCACCGTGCCGGACCGGGTGGCGGCCGCCGGCGGGCCGGAGTCGGTGGCCGACCGGCAGATGTTCGTGGCGCTGCTCGGCGAGCTGCCGCCGCGCCGGCGGGCGGTGCTGGTGCTGCGGTACTTCTGCGACCTGTCGGTGGAGGAGACGGCCGCGCAGCTCGGCTGCTCCACCGGAACCGTGAAGAGCCAGACGGCCCGGGCTCTCGATTCGCTTCGCACGCGCCTCGGTGGCGCCGTTGTCGTTGAGGAGGTCTGACGTGGTGCACATGTCCGAGTGGATGCGGGAGGCCTCGTCGGATGCCCCGCCGAGTGGGATCTCGGTGGACGGGCTGATCGCGGGGGAGCGACGAAGGCGTACCCGGGTGAGGGTTGGGGTGGGGGTGGGGTTTGTCTTGGTCTTGTCTCTTGTCGCCTTTGTGCCGATATTTAAGGGCGGGGGCGTCTCGATCCAGCCTGCCAGCCCTGTTCTGGCGTGCCCGACCGTCGACCTGAAGGCGACGCCGGAGCCCGGGCCGCAGCAGTCGCATCCCGCGCCGCGTCCCAGCGAGGCGTGCGGCGCCGCCGCGGCGCGGCTGACCGGCGTGCTGTCGACGGCGTTGCGCAGCGACGTTCCGGCGTTCGCGTGGAACACCAAGCGCCTTCAGTACGAGACGCTCGTCGAGCTGCCTCAGGGCGGCAAGATACAGGTACGGATCATCGCGGGCCATGAGTATCCGGATCGCGCCTCGTCGCAGTGCCCGGAGGATGCCGACTGGGACTGCAGTTACACGGTCACCGACGACAAGACGATCGTGATCGTGGCGGATACCGGCACGACGTTCCAGGCGGAGACGTACCGGAAGGACGGGACGGGCATGCTGATCCTGGCGACCAAGGAGATCATGACTCGCAACCAGCTGGTCGCTGTCGCCGGGAACCCGGGATTGACGCTCTTCCCGTAGCGGCGTGTGTGTCTAGGATGCGGCGGTGACCACGGTGACCACGCGTAGCAGCCTCCCGTTCTCGCGCCGGCGGACGGGAGGCTGGCTCGTCGCCGGCTTCCCGTTCGCCTTCGCTGTCTGGTACGCGGTGTGCTTCGGGCTGGCGCTCGGCCGGGCGCGGGAGTTCGCCGGCCACTGGTACATCCCGTCGATGAACGACGAGTACACCGCCACCGTCGACATCTGGTCCGGCTGGCGGATGTCGTGGCTGGTGGCGTACTCGATCAGCTGGACGCCGCTGCTCGCCGGGTTCAGTCTGTTCGTCACCGGGATGCTGTTCATCCTCGGATATCAGAGCGGGCACCGGAGGCTGTCGATCGCGCTGGTCGGTGGGGCCGTGATGTCGCTGGTGATCCTGGTGGTGGCGGTGACCCCGGCCGCGCAGTCGGTCAGCGTCTGGTTGCTGGATTGATCCTTCTATGTCAGTCCTTCTATGTCAGTATTTCTATTTCAGGGCGGCCAGGACCAGGTCGAACGCTTGGGTGATCGCATCCCTGGACTCGTCGGTGTCGTCCTTGTTGTCGAAGCCGTGGTGGCCGTTCGGGACGTCGAGGACGGTCAGGTTCGCCTTCTCGGCGGCTGCCACGAACTCGCTCACCCCCTCGATGATCCGCGGATCGTCGAGGCCGGCCCGGGTCAGCACGATCGGCAGGTCGCCGGCTGACGCCACCGCCTCGGCCGGGCGGAAGCGGGGGTCGTCGGGCCAGCCCGGGAACGGCGTGACCATCGGGTACGTCAATGCCACGGCACGCAGCCACGACGGCACCGAACGCAGGTAGTCGGCGGCGAGCCGGCCGCCGCCCGAGAAGAACCAGATCGCGACGCGGTCGCCGTCCACCCGCGGGTCGCCGCGGAGCACGTCAAGGGCGGTGGCGACGTCATCGGCGGCCAGTGGGTACGCGTCCGGCCCCTGCAGCCGGTGATCCACGACGGCTCCGGCGGCACCCCGGTCGGCGGCGAGGGACGCGTACCCCTGGAAGATCGGCCATTGCCGCGGCAGCGGCGTCATTCCGGGTGGCAGCGGGCCGCCGTGCACGAAGAGGATCCCCGGGCGGGGGATTCCGGGCCGGCCTTCCGGCCGGGTGTCCGGCTGGGTGTCCGGCTGGGTTTCTGGCCGGGTTTCTGGCCGGGTTTCTGGCCGGGTTTCGTCGGAGGGCAGGTAGAGGTCGACGATCCCGTGGCTCTCGGCGACACGGATCGTGACGGGCAGAACCAGCGGCTTCAAGAACTCCATGCCCGGCACCATATCGTCCCCGATCAATTACGGTGGGTCACGTGGAGCTGGTGGTGGTCGTGGACTGCGCTGATCTGAACCGGTCGGCGGCGTTCTGGAGCGGGGTGCTCGGCTATGTGGCACAGCCGGGTGGCGGCGACCGATATCGCTCACTGAAACCGGCGGCCGGAAGCGGCGTGGAGGTGCTGCTGCAGCGCGTCCCCGAGGCGAAGTCCGGCAAGAACCGCCTCCATCTGGACCTGCGCGTCACGGATCTGCACGCCGAGGTCGCGCGGGTGGAGGGCTTCGGCGCGGGCCGGCTGACCGCCACGCCTCTCTCGGAGGACGGCTGGTCGTGGCACGTCCTGACCGACCCGGACGGCAACGAGTTCTGCGTTATCACCGGCCCCTAAAGCACCGGCGGGACTGGCCGAACCAGCCGAACTGGCTGAACTGGCTGGGCTGGCTGGCTGGCCGGACCCTCCGAACTGGCCGAACTGGCTGGCTGGCCGGACCAGCCGAACTGGCTGGGCTGGCCGGACTGGCTGGCTGGGCTGGCTGGCTGGACGCGAGAGCCGGCCGGGGTCGCGTCGCGGCGTGAACCAGGTCGCACATAACCTCAGCGTGTGCCCGGGGCTACGCCCTGGCCGTGATGAGGTCGCACAAACCGCAACCGTGCGACCTCATCCACGTCAACTGGGGCATCTGCGCGTCCTCAGCTACGTGCGTCCTCAGCTACGTGGGCCCGAGCCCACCGTGTGCCCCCGACCCTGCTTCGGCGACGCGACACTGATCAGCCGACGCCGACGATTCGTTCGCTCGGTTCCGGCGGTGACCGTGGCCCGATCGACCCGGTGGTGCTCATGGCCGCTGGCGCTCATGGTCGCCGTTCCTGACAGCTGGCAGCCGTATGCGCGAGCTGGCCGGAGTCGGCTTGCGCTTGTGGTCGTCTTTGCGGGTAGCTGGCAGCCGTATGCGCGAGCTGGCCGGAGTCGGCTTGCGCTTGTGGTCGCGTTTGCGGGTGGATAGCAGCCGTATGCGCAAGCCGGCCGGATTCGGCTTGTGCCTGTGGTCGCTGTACGGGCTGGTGGGCTGCCGCAAGCGCGAGCCGGACCGAAACTGGCTGGCGCTTGTGGTCGCCGTAGCGGACAGCTGGCAGCCCTGGGCGCCAGCTGGGCTCGCCGTTGTGGACAGCTGGCAGCCCTGGGCGCCAGCTGGGCTCGCCGTTGTGGACAGCTGGCAGCCCTGGGCGCCAGCCGGCAGCCCCGGACGCCAGCTGGGCTCGTGTGATGGCGCGCCGGGCGAGATCTTGGCTAGTTCTGCCCACATGGGCGAACTCAACCGCAAGCTGCCTAGATTCGAGGCCGGCCGCTCACGGGACGGCCACCTGGCCGTCAGCCGTCAGCCGTCAGCCGTCAGCCGTCAGCCGCCGGCCGTCAGCCGCCGGCCGTCAGCCGCCGGTGGACGTTGGTGGTCGGCGGAGGACGTCGGCAACCAGCGGTGGACGTCGGCAACCAGCGGTGGACGTCGGCAACCAGCGGTGGACGTCGGCGGGCGGCGGTGGACGTCCGGCTGATCAGGAGGCCAAGGCTGACAACCGCACCGTCCTGTCCGCCGCCGTGCCCAGCCACACCGTGCCCTGCGCGCCGTTGCCATCGAGGGCGCACGTCTGCCTCGGCTCGCCCGTTCCCGTCTGGCCGTCCGGCACTGACGCGTCGTTGCTGCCTGGGCACCGCAGGTCGTAGCCCGCGTTGCTCAGCCGGTCGCCGACGTTCGCGAGCACCTCGGAGACCGTTCCCGGGTATCGCGCCTCCACCAGCAGCACCGACCCGCCGTCGAAACGGCTGTCGCTGTGGGAGGACGTCGCGGTGGTGCTGCCCTCGCTCAGCAACCCGCCGAGACCGGTCAGCGCGTCGGTCGAGCAGCCGCCGACCATGAGCAGCGCATACGCGCCGAAAAGCAGGGCGCTGCGGCCCACCACCAGCAGGGTGCAGCGTCCCAGCAGCATCAGAATCGGTCTCATGGCCTGCGCCTCCGGACAGTGACGGCGACCAGCAGGGTGCCGAGAAGGATCATTGCGGTTCCGCTGCCGGCCGCCGGCAGCAGCCAATTCGGTGACCCGGTGATGGGCAGATCATCGTCACCCTTAGGCGACACAGGAGACCTAGACGGAACAGGAGACGTAGACGAAACAGGAGACGAAGGGGAAACAGGAGACGAAGGGGAAACAGACGGCGGCGTCGGTGAAAGCAGCCCCGCGGCTCGCGCACGCGCGACACACCCCGGCTTTGTCGTCGCCCGCAGCACCGCGAAACCGAGCGTCGTCCCCTTCAGCGGATTGCCGCCGCGCACCTCGAGGCCGGAGATCTCACCAGCCGGCAGATCCGCCGGCATCCGCGCCCAGCCGCTCACCCGGCCCTGATCATCAGCGGTCAGGGTGCCGAGAATCCGGTTGCGAACCCGTTCGCCGGTGAGCCGGATCGTCACCGCCGAGCGGGCGGTGAAGCCGTCCGCCGCGACTGGCACCTGCTCGCCGCGGACCACGTCGCTGCGGCACGACGGCAGGCCCCGCATCGCTGCCCCGTCGGCCACGAGCAGCGGGACGATGCGGGTCGCGGCGACGGCTTTCACCACTGAATCGGGGTATTTGTCCAGCTCGGAAACGCGTACCACAGGAAGTGAAGCGGGAGTCGCCGCGCGCAGGGCGGGGGAGACGGCCTTGCGCACCGGTCCGGGCCGGGACGTCCATTCCGCGCGCTGCGCCGCGCGGACGGCCGCGATCTTCGGTCTGGCCCGGCTCGCTGCGGCGGTCGCGCTTCCGTCGTTTTTCAGAGCCATCGGGTACGCGGGCGGAGGCGCCGCGATCCTGCCGGAGACGATCTTTGCGTACGCGGTCGTGCCCTTCTCGTTGGGGTGGAACGACGCGGCGCTGGTGACGTCGCCGCCGAGGTCGGTGGCGCGGGCAAGCCGCAGGCCGGTGATCCAGTTGTCGCCGTCGCAGACCGCGTTGCCGGCGAAGCTCTGGCGCACGTCAGCGACGAGCAGGCCGCTGCGGGGAGCGCGCTGGAGCATGACGTCGTCGAATTCGTCGATCCGGTCGGCGATCCACTGCCGCTCGTCCTTGTTGATCACGGCGCCTTCGGTGCAGGGGCGCCGGCCGACCCGCAGGAGGTGCGGATAGGTTGCCACGACGATCGTGGTGTCCGGCCGGACGCGGGAGCGGACCTGCTGGTAGAGGCCGTCGAGTTCGTTCTGGACCAGGGCGATCCGGATCCGCGTCCAGTCGTCGAGCGAGATGGACCGGCTTC
This sequence comes from Actinoplanes lutulentus, assembly GCF_003259845.1. Lineage (GTDB taxonomy): Bacteria > Actinomycetota > Actinomycetes > Mycobacteriales > Micromonosporaceae > Actinoplanes > Actinoplanes lutulentus. The sequence goes on along the minus strand of NZ_QLMJ01000011.1, from coordinate 102,082 downwards.
CGGCCGTGACGAAGCCGTCGTTCATGCAGCGCAGCTGGGTCGCGCAGTGCTTGAGCACCTCGGCGAAGCCGACGTCGTTGCCGCCGAACGTCATCGTGACCAGGTCGACGTCGGTGCCGAGGCTCTTGTTCTGCAGCGGGATCGCGGTACGCCGATCGAGGTACGTCTTGGTCATCTGCTGGGTGTCGGCGTTGACCAGGCGCGCGCCGGAGCAGGCCGCGAAGTCGAACGCGCCGCCGCTGGTGGCGACCGGCCGGCTCGAACCCGGCATCGTCACCTTCAGCGGCCAGCCCCTGCTGGAGCGGTGGCAGAGGAAACCGGGCGTCTGCGCGTAGAGCGGCAGGCCCAGCAGCATCTTCTCCACCCGCTGGTCGACGTAGGGTTCGACACCCTCACCGGCGGAGTACGAGTCACCGAGCGCCACGAACCGGGTGCCGTCGCGTCCGGTGAACCAGCGGCGGGACTCCAGCTTGCGGCCGTCGGCGAGCACCACGCGGACGACGAGCTGGTGCACGCCGCTGCCGACCGTCCCCACGGCGGCCGAGAAGTTGCCGATGCTGTCGACAGTGGCCGGGAACGGCGGCCGGCCGTCGCGCTCCACCGTGACCTCGCGGATGTCGGCGGGCCGGCTGGTCACGATGCTGGTCCGGAGCCGGGACGGGTCGTCGACGCGTATGCACTGGTCACCGGTGGCCGTGGCGATCGCGGCGAGTGCCGAGCCGTTCGCGCAGGTCGCGGCCGCACCGATCGCGAACGTGCGGACCCGGATGCCGGCGGCGGCGATCGCGGAGGTGTCCGGCACCGGCGCCTGGCCGTCCGAGAGCAGGAAGATCCACCGGGAACCGGAGGTGGTGAACGCGGCCGCCGCCACGTCGAGCGGCCGCTGGAAGTCGGTGCCGGAGCCGACGTCGCGCTGGGTCTCGCGGCCGATCGTGCCCCGGGTCAGCGAGCCGGCCACCGCGTTGATCCGCGGGACCACGTCACGTCCGCTGCCGGTCTCGCCGGGTGCCACGAACGCCCGCAGCCCGTCGCCGGGATCGAGATCGGCCACCGCCGCGTCGTCACCGAACCCGGTCAGGCCGACCGCGATCCGGTTGTCGGCGTTCGGTACGGCGCGCAGGGCCGCGTTCAGCGACACGATGCCGGAGATCTCGCAGTCCAGGGTGTCGCCGACCGATCCGTCCTGGTTGAAGTCGTCCAGCTTCGCCGTCACGGAACCGTCGCCGCCGCAGTCCAGCCCGGACGGGGACCCGGTCGAACCGGAGACGTCGACGGCGTACATGACCTGCGCCTGGTCACCGCCGAGGGTGACCGAACCGGTCACCGTGAGCGGCCCGGTGCCGACGGTCTGCCCCTCGGCCGGATAGCTGATGTCGACGCCCTCGCCGGCCGCGTGCGCGGGTGCGGCGGGCGACAGAGCGAGCGCGCAGGCCGCGACCGCGGCGCCGATCTTCCGTGTCATGTGTTGATCAACGGACCGGTCAGCCGTTTTTCCCGAAGATCACCCGATCGGTTTCGTTAGGGTCGGCCATGTGGAACTGGACGTGCGGGAATGCCGCGACACGGACGTCGCGCGGCTCGAAGAGGTGGCGCCGACCGGCGCGAACCGCTATCACGAGGCGCGCCGGCGCCGGCATGCCGCCGGGCTGAGCACGTTCCTGATCGCCTGGTCGGGCGGGATCCCGGTGGGGTCGGGAGAGATCCTCTGGGAGGGCCCGCGCGAACCGGTCGTCGCGGCGCTGTTCCCGGGCTGCCCGGAGATCAACGGCCTGCTGGTACTGGAGCCGTGGCGGTCCCGGGGCATCGGCACGCATCTGATCCACCGGGCCGAGGAACGGGCGGCCACGCGAGGGCTTCGGGCGATCGGCCTGGGCGTCGACGACGGTAATACGCGGGCGGCAGCGCTCTATCTGCGGCTCGGCTATGTCGAGACCGGCTGCCACTACGACGACCACTACCCGTGGATCGACGAGGCAGGGGCCCGCCACATCGCGGCGGACCCCTGCCGATTCCTGATGAAAGCGCTGGCCTAGCGGCGCAGACCGGGCACGGTGAGCGTGATCAGCTCGGTGTCGTCGGCTTTGCCGGGGATGCGGCCGTCGTTGCCGGGGAAGTTGTTGTCGTTCGCCACCAGCACCCGGTCGCCACCGAGCGGCAGCACCGACTCGACCGACTGCAGCGGGAACGAGAACAGCGGCCCCACGCCGTACTCATCCGGGCGGGCCGGCGTCGACACACCACGCGGGTCGGCGATGCGCATCAGGTCGGTGACGGTCCTGCGGGGCAGAGCCCCGCCGGCCCCTGCCTGGTCCAGGTCGGTGATCACCAGACGCTTGATGCGAGTTGGTACGCCCATCGCGTTGTCCCGCTCGATCAGCAGCAGACGCCGCCCGTCCAGCACGGCGGCGTCCCCGACCAGCAGCGACGCGTCGTCGACCCGGAACGACCAGGTACGGCCGGTGTACGCGTTCTTCACCACGGAGAACTCGTAGACGATCCGGCGGCGCTGGTCGGCGTCGTCGGTGCGGGCGCCTTCGAGGATCGGGTACAGGGTCTTGCCGTCCCGGCTGACGGCCAGGGCCTCGAAGCCACGGCTGGCCGGCACGGTCGCGGTCTGACCGGCGGCCAGGTCCGGCGACTGCGGCGACTTGCCGCCGTCGGGCAGCGGGATCGGCGCCTGCAGGACCTTGCCGGTCCGGTCCACCTTGATCAGGTACGGCCCGAACTCGTCACCGATCCACAGATTGCCCTTCGCGTCGCGGGCCAGCGACTCGATGTCGAAGTCAGCGCCGGTCAGCAGCCGATCGCGAGTGTTCTCGTTGACGATCGGGAACGGGACCTTGTGCCCGGGGTCGCGGAAACTGATGTGGCCGGTGATGGCTACTTTGTGCGTACGAAAGTCGGGTCTGATGTCGTAGGCGCGCAGCAGGAAGTCCGCCGAGTTGTTCTTCGCCCCGAACCCGTTGTCCGGCATGGCGAGGAAACGGCCGGGCTTGTCCGCGGTGATCACCGCGGAGAAACCGGGGATCGGCTGGCCGGGGAACGGCGCGGTGATCCCGTTGACGGCGTCCGGCGCGAGCTGGGTGCCGGAGACCGGGCCCGGCTGGTACGCGGTCGCCGGGATCAGCGCCCGCCCGTCGAGGGTGGGCTCGCCGCGCAGCGTGACCGCGAACGTGTAGACCCGGGTGATCTGGGTGGCGCTGCCGTTGTCGTCGGAGATCAGGCGCAGGACGCGGCGGCCGCCGGGCAGGGTCTCGCCGAGTGCGGCGCCCTCGATGTTGTCGAGCAGCGGGTTGGGCTGCGGCTGCTTCGCGGTGGCACCCGACGGCGGGCACTGCGCCACGTCGAACAGCAGTTCTTTGCCGAGCCAGGCCCGCGGGTCGGTCAGGGTGGCGAGGCTCGGGGTCTGTGAGACGTCCGGGACGCCGGTCGCCGACACCCGGAAGACGCGGACCGTGTTGCCGGCGCCGGCGGTGAAGCCGCGCTCGACGGAGAGGAACTGGTCGCCGCCCAGTGCGATCAGCTCGACGAGACCGAGGTTGGTGTCGGGGCGGTACGCGTACTGAATCACCGGGGTGTAGGCGGTGCCCGCGCGTCCGGCGTACCCAATGATCCGGTTGAGACCGGGACCGTCGCCGGAGAGCGACCCTTCCATGCCGGCGAAGAGCCGGCGTCCGTCAGGGGTGACGGTGAGCGCCTCGAAGGTCTGGTTGACCGCGGCCTCGCCGGCGGGGGTGACCTGGAAGCGGGCCGGGACCGGGAGGGAGGCGAGCTCGGCGCCGTCAGAGAGCCGGAAGCGGCGGATCGACGGCTCCTTCTCTGAGCTGGCGAGGATGGTCCTGCCGTTTTCTTCGAGGACCAGGCCTTCGCCGTCGAAGTCCGCGCCGGTGTAGGAGCCGAGTCGCGTGATTCCGGTGACCTTGGGCTCTTTGCCCAGTTCGAGGTGGTAGACGCGGGCCGGTGTGGTGCCGATGTTGTCGACCAGAGCGAGGGCTTGTTTCTTGCTTTTCAGGGCGAGCGCGGAGAGGCCGGCGACCGGCGTGCCGTCGAAAGTGGTCTTGTCGAGGGCGTCGGAGAAGCCGAGCAGCGACGCGTCGGGGGAACAGTTCCCAGCCGTCGTCGGGGTGTGGGCGGACGCGGACGCCGGCACTGCCGCCAGCGTGACCACGAGGGCGAGTGCCGCACCGGCCGATGTGGATGTAGTCGTCACGCCGCCACCGTGCCGGGCGAGCGTCAACGCCCGGCCAAAACGGGGTGAACGGGAGATCGTCGGCATGCCACCATTGCCGGATGTCGCAACCCGTCCTGCGTACCGAACGCCTGGTTATCGTCCCTCTCGCCGACTCCCATCTCGACCTTGAGGTCGAGCTGGACGCGGACGCGGAGGTGCTGCGGTATCTGTACGGGCGGTCGCGCTCGCGCGACGAGGTGGAGGAGTCGCACCGCAAGCGGATGGAGTTCGGCCGGGTGGTGGACGGGCTCGGGTACTGGATGGCGTTCGACGGCGACGACTTCGCCGGGCTGGTGGCGTTGCAGCCGGAGGGTGGTCCGGGCAGTGCCGAGCTCGGCTACCGGATTCCGCGCAAACAGTGGCGGCGCGGTTTCGCCAGCGAGGTGTCACGGGAGCTGCTGCGGCACGCGTTCGAGACGGTCGGCCTGAAACGGGTGTTCGCCCAGACGATGGTGGTCAACGAGGGTTCGCAGGCGGTGATGCGGGCGGTGGGGATGCGGTACGTGCGCAACTTCCACGAGGAGTGGGAGCACCCGCTGCCGGGGGCGGAGCAGGGCGAGATCGAGTACGAGTTCACCGCCGACCAATGGGCAGCCGCCGGACGGCGGTGAGCAGGAGCTGCCAGAAGGCGTCGACGTTCAGGCTGATCGCGACGTCCGCATTCGGGGTGCGGCCGCTGCGGTGGTGCAGGTCCACGACGGTCGCGCCCCGGGTGAACGTGCCGGTCAGCTCGACGCTGACCGGGACCGCGACGGTCGTGATGATCGACGGGTCGATGACGGCGGCCACCGCGATCGGGTCGTGCACCGGCGGGTGGGCGAAGCCGAAAACCCGGCGGTACGTGCTCGCGAAGAACGTCATCAGCTCCGCACAGACCGCGCCCAGCCGGGTGCCCAGGCCGGCGAACTCGGCGATGATCTCGTCGGTCGCCAGCGCCTGGTGCGTGACGTTCAGCCCGATCATCGTAATCGGCAGCCCGGACCGCAGCACGATGTCGGCGGCCTCGGGATCAGTGACGATGTTGAACTCGCCGTAGGGCGTGGTGTTGCCGCGCTCGGTCGAGCCGCCCATGAAGACGATGCGGTTCACCCGCGATTTCAACCCCTCATGGGTACGCAGAAACAGCGCCACGTTCGTCAGCGGCCCCGTCGCGATCAGTGTGACGGGCTCGCCGGACTCCGAGATCAGCCGCCGCATCAGCTCGACGGCGTGCTCACCCGTCACGCCGGCGACCGGGATGTCCAGGTCGGGCCCGTCCAGCCCGGACGTGCCGTGGATGTCCTCGGCGACGCTGAGCTCACCGACCAGCGGCCGGTCGCAGCCCGCCGCCACCGGTACGCCGCTGACCCCGGCCAGGGCGAGGATCCGCAGCGCGTTGCGCGTCGTCTTCTCCAGCGTCTGATTGCCGGCGACCGTGGTCACGCCGAGAAGGCGCAGCCGCGGGTCGCCGGCGGCCAGAAGCAGAGCCAGGGCGTCGTCGTGCCCAGGATCGCAGTCGATGATGACCGGGTTCACCTGGTCGACCCTAAACGCTAGTGGGGTCCGACCGCCGTCACCGTGATCGCGGCGATGCCGGCCTCGTCGGAGGCTTCCAGGTCGATCGTGGCCTCGATGCCCCAGTCGTGGTCGCCGTTCGGGTCCTCGAAGACCTGGCGGACCGTCCAGACGGCCGCGCCCTGATCGATGTGCAGGAACGCCGGACCGCGCGCCGACGGGCCGGTGCCCAGGCTGTCGTACTCGTCGTAGTACTCCTGGATGGCCTTCTGCCAGCGCTCGGCCGGCCAGCCGGACTCGGCGTCCATCTCGCCGAGCAGGTCCCAGCGGCGCAGCGCGGCCAGTTCGACGCGGCGGAACATCGCGTTGCGGACCAGGACGCGGAACGCGCGGACGTTGCGGGTGACCGCCGGCGGCTTGTCGTCGATGCGTACCTCGGCGATCTCGGCGCCGGGGTTCTGCAGACGGGCCCACTCGTCGAGCAGGCTGGAGTCGACCTGACGGACCAGCTCGCCGAGCCACTCGATCAGGTCGGTGAGCTCCTCGGTGCGGGCGTCCTCGGGCACGGTCTGGCGCAGCGCGCGGAACGCGTCGGCCAGGTACCGCAGCACCAGGCCCTCGGAACGGGACAGGCCGTAGTACGAGATGTACTCGGTGAACGTCATGGCCCGCTCGTACATGTCGCGGACCACGGACTTCGGCTTGAGCTCGTAGTCGGCGACCCACGGGTGGCCCTGCCGATACGTCTCGTACGCGGCGTCCAGCAGCTCCTTGAGCGGCTGTGGCCAGGTCACGTCTTCGAGGAGCTGCATCCGCTCCTCGTACTCGATGCCCTCGCTCTTCATCGCGTTGACGGCCTCGCCGCGCGCTTTCTGGCGCTGCGCGGAGACCACCTGGCGCGGGTCCTCCAGGGTCGACTCGATCACGCTCACCACGTCGAGCGGGTATTCGGCCGATTCCTTGTCGAGCAGTTCCAGGGAAGCGAGCGCGAACGGCGACAGGGCCTGGTTCAGCGCGAAGTCCAGCTGCAGATCCTCGACCAGGCGATATGTCGCGCTGGTGCCGTCCGGCGCGACGATCCGCTCGATCACACCTCCGGCGATCAGGGCCCGGGCGATCGCGATGGCCCGGCGGATGTGCCGGCGCTGCGCGTTCGGCTCCTCGTGGTTCTCGGTGAGCAGGTGCCGCATCGCCTGGAACGGGTCACCGCCCCGGTTCATCACGTTCAGCAGCATCGCGTGCGACACCTGGAACGACGAGGTCAGCGGCTCCGGCTCGGCGTCCACGAGACGGTCGAACGTGGGCCGGCCCCAGCCGATCGTGCCCTCCGGTGGCTTCTTGCGGACCACCTTGCGGCGCTTCTTCGGGTCGTCGCCGGCTTTCGCCAGGGCGCGCTCGTTGTCGATGACGTGCTCGGGGGCCTGCACGATGACGGTGCCGATGGTGTCGAACCCGGCCCGGCCGGCGCGGCCCGCGATCTGGTGGAACTCCCGCGCCTTGAGCAGGCGGGTCTTCACCCCGTCGTACTTCGACAGGCCGGTGAACAGCACGGTGCGGATCGGCACGTTGATGCCGACGCCGAGCGTGTCCGTGCCGCAGATGACCTTCAGCAGGCCGGCCTGGGCGAGGGTTTCGACGAGCCGGCGGTACTTCGGCAGCATGCCCGCGTGGTGGACGCCGATACCGTGCCGGACCAGCCGGGAGAGCGTACGCCCGAAGCCCGCTGTGAAGCGGAAGTTGCCGATCGCCGCGGCGATCTTGTCTTTTTCCTCGCGGGTGCACATGTTGATGCTCATCAGCGACTGTGCGCGCTCCAGCGCGGCGGCCTGCGTGAAGTGCACGATGTAGACCGGCGCCTGCTTGGTCTTGAGCAGCTCTTCGATGCCCTCGTGCAGGGGCGACATGGCGTACTCGAAGATGAGCGGGACGGGCCGCTCCACGCTGCTGACCACCGCGGTCGCGCGCCCGGTGCGCTGCGAGAGGTCGTCGACGAAGCGGGTGGTGTCACCCAGCGTCGCGGACATCAGGATGAACTGGGCCTGCGGCAGCTCGATGAGCGGCACCTGCCACGCCCAGCCGCGGTCCGGTTCGGCGTAGAAGTGGAACTCGTCCATGACGACCTGGCCGACGTCGGCGTCCGCGCCCTCACGCAGCGCCAGGTTCGCCAGAATCTCCGCGGTGCAGCAGATGATCGGGGCGTCCGCGTTGACGCTGGCGTCACCGGTGAGCATGCCGACGTTGTGCGCGCCGAAGACCGCGCAGAGCGCGAAGAACTTCTCACTGACCAGCGCCTTGATCGGCGCGGTGTAGAAGGTGGTGAGCCCGGAGGCGAGCGCGGCGAAGTGTGCACCCGTCGCGACCAGGCTCTTTCCGGAGCCGGTCGGCGTGTTCAGGATGACGTTCGCCCCGGTCGCGATCTCGATGAGCGCTTCCTCCTGATGCGTGTACAGCGTCAGGCCCTGCTCGGTCACCCAGGCCTGGAAGGCATCGAAGACGGCGTCGGGTTCGGGGGAGCTGGGAAGGCGATCGGTCAGCGTCATGATCCCCCAAGTTTGGCAGCTCGGCCGGGACCGCGCGCACAGGGTACCGGCGATAGGGTCTGCGGCGTGACTGTTCCTGTGCCGGCGCCGATCTCCGACGGTGACCGCGAGCGAGTGGCCGAGCTCCTGCAACGTGCCTGCGGTGACGGGCGGCTCACGCTGGAGGAGTTCAGCGTACGGGTCGGTACGGTCTGGGCCGCCGAGGATCCCGCGGAGCTGGCCAAGGCGTACGAGGGCGTCGCGCCGACCCCGGTGGTCGGGTCGTCGCGCACCGTGGAGAAAGTGATCACGGTGTTCAGCCAGACGAGCCGGCGCGGCAGGTGGCGGCTGCGGGACAGCCGGCTCGGCACGTACACGGTGTTCGGCCAGGCCGAGCTCGACCTGCGTCACCTGGCGACCGGCGAGGACGTCGTCGAGATCACCGGGAGCGTTGTCTTCGGGCAGCTGAAGGTGATCGTCCCGGAGGGTGTCGAGGTCGATCTGACCGGGCCTAACGTGTTCAGCCAGCGCGACATGCGGCTCGCGGCGAAACCGAGGCTGCCGGGGACGCCGGAGATCCGGGTGCACGTGACGTCGTGGTTCGCCAACGTCGAGGTGGTGTCGTCCCCGCCGGAGCTGCCCGGCCGCTGATGGCCGCTACTTGAGGTTCGTCTCGCCGGTGTGCACGACGATCGTCAGATCTTTGTTCTGCTCCCGCAACTTGGCGAAGATGCCGCTGCAGTGGGCGCAGGCGGCGATGTGTTCGCCAAGCTCGGTTCGTACGGTGGAGACGTAGATCCGGCCGGTCGCTCCCTGGCGTTGGATCGCCTTATTGACTCCGAGGACCTCGGAGTGTGTTCCCGGGAGATCACCGGCGTAGGACTCCGGCGGCTGGCCGGGTTCCCCGGCGTGCGGGTTGGGGGCCTTGCTTTCGAGTTCGCCCTGCTTGATGTACGCCTCGACGGCCGCGCGTACCCGCGGGTCGAGGGGCATCTGGGCGTGTGTCTGGTAGGACTCCTCCAACCATCCCAGATAGTGGTCGGGTTCTTTCACCCGCATCTTGCCGGTTGCGTACCCGGGTTCTATCCAGCCCCGCTTCGTCAGGTCGGACGTCGCCTCCTCCTGGGCTTTGCCGTGGTAGAGGTTGTCGCTGCCGTACGGCCCACTTTCGCCGCTGACCATGTTCGTCGTCGGGTTCGGCAGGACGTCGAGGTGGTTCGGGTCGTACGCCTTACCCTCCCTCTTGGCCTTTCGTGCTTTCTTCGCTGCCTTCCTCTGCTCTTTGGTCCGTTCTCTGGATTTGTTGGCGCCGGGATCCCACCATTCCGCGGGGTTGACTTCCCTGGGCTCCGTGTCCAGCGGTGGTGGCTTCTCGCTGTCGGCCGTCCGCGGCGGCCAGGGCTCCGGGTCCAGTTCGTTGTGCTTGCCTTCCTGAGATCGGACGTACTTGGCCAGCCGTTCCAGGCGCTCTCCCTCGATCCGGTCCAGGCGCTCTTGCTCGCTCCCTTCCAGGGGCCCTTCCTTGCTCGGCTTCTGCAGGGGGCTGGGCGCGTATTCCGTCGTGGGCGCTCCGGGTCTCAACGCGTGCCCGCCCTCGGTGAGGTCGGGGTGAACCCAGGACGCGCCTTTTTCGAAGTTTTCGGCACCGCCGGAGGAGCTGCTCCGAGCGGGTGGCGGAGGCGGTGGCGGGGTGGACGACGGTGGCACCGACGTCGGCGGGACCGATGTTGGCGGGACCGATGTTGGCGGGACCGATGATGGCGGGGTGCCCGCCGCACCGCGGATCCGCTTCCATGCCATTCCGACGGGCGTCTTACCGCTGCCGGTCACGAAACCGGCGGCCGCGCTCTGCCCGGCCTCCGCCCCGGCCGCTGCCAGGATGACCAGCAGCTTGTTGTCGCTCGCCCACGTCTGCTTGTCGAGGATCGCCGCCGCCGCTCCCGACGGCAGCCCTACGATCGCCTCCTCGAGGGCCTCCGCGGCCCCGGCCACCGCGATCCGGCCGAGCCATCCCGACTCGGCGGCCTGGGTCATCGTCACGATGGCCTTGGCCGTGGCCAACTTCTTCAGGGCGGGGCCGACGAACTTCGCTCCGGCGGCAGCGAAGACCGCTTCGGCCAAACCCTGGGCCAGATCGACCGCGAACTGCTCGCCGCCGTAAGCGGCGCCCTTGAGGCCTCGCTTGACGGCGATGCTGGAGGCGACCGCCGCGATCGCGCCGAGGACCGCGGCCATGACTGGCGTCGCGGTTCCCATCGTCACTACGGTCGCGACGGCGCCGACGGCGACAACGACGATGGTGGCGACGGTGTCCGCGATGACGTCCTGCGAGGTGCGGCGTTCGTCGATGTCGCGATCGCCGTACCCGGCCCAGCGCTCGAAGCGTTCCCGGGCCGCGATGGTCTCGGGGTCCTGGTCGTCCTCGCCGGAGGCAAGCAGGCGCTTGTACGCGTTGAACGCCCGCTGCGCCTCCTCGACGGTCGCGATCAGGAACCGGGTCTCGTCGCTGGCCGTGAGGCCGCCGCCGTCGACGCCCACGCCTTCGGTGAGCTCCCACTCCTTGCGAGCGTTCAGGTAGGCCATCTTCTCCTGCGGTGTGCCGGAGCCGAACTTCAGCAGCAGGACCATGTCGGCCTCGTCGCGGCCTTCCAGATCCCAGGCGAGGTCTTCGGCGAGGTTGCCGTTACCGGTGATGGCGGAGTATTGCTTGACGATGCCCTCGAGTTCGGACTTCTTCTTGCCCAGGAGGATCCGCCGGATGGTGGCGTAGTTGGTGCCGGCGCCGTAGATCGCGTGCTTGAGCTCGGCCGCGTCGGACAGCTTGCCGCCGCTCGCGATGCGGGCCGTCGCCTCCTTCCGCGATTCCCCCTGCACCTCGAAGAGGATCAGCAGCCGGAACGCGCCGGTGAAGCTGGTCCGATCGTAGGCGGCTTCCAGCTTCGCCATGTTCGCCTTGGCCGCGACCGGGATGCCGTCCTCCATGTGCTTGCGGGCGGCTTCGCGCTGTTCGGCGCTCAGGCCGGCCGAGCGCCGGTTGAGGTCGATCTCCAGATCGCGCCGCAGTTCGCGCTCGGCGCGTTCGTGCTGTCCACGCAACACCTCGTTGATCTTGTCGTCGTCGGCGTAGAGGATCGACTCGTGCTCCACCCGGAGCTTGGCCACGTCGATGGCGACCGGGTCGGCCGCCTGGTACCCGCGAACCAGCTCGAGTTCGCCGCCCTCCAGATCCTCCGCGAAGCGCTTGTCCAGGGTGAGACCCTCGTCGAAGTACTGGGAGTCGTACGCGCGCCGCAGCGCCTCGGTCCGGCGCTTGATCTCCGCCTCGATCTGGGCGGTCGTCATGCCGCGCCGGGCGCCCTTCGCCTCCACCTCGTCGCGGATCCGGGTGTAGACCGCGTGGATCTCGGGCTCCTGGGTGCCCGGCCCCCACATCGCCTCGTTGATCTCGATGGCGTCGGCCCGCGCGACGTCCCCGCCGAGCAGCGCCAGGGCCTGAGCCAGGTCGTTGCCGCTGAGGTCACCTTCGAGATCGGTGGTCAGAGCAACCTCGTACTTCTTCTCGTACGCGATGACGACCAGTTCACGCTGGACCGGCGTGAGCCCCCGCAGGGTCCGCATGATGGTCTTCTCGTCGGTGGTCGGCCAGGCGATCGCGTCGGCGATCGTCGCGACCGCTCCGGCGACCGGATCACCGGAGAGCAGCTGGTCGACGCGTTCCTGCTCGGAGAAGACGACGTCGCTGTTGATGGCGTCGTCCATGTCCTCGTCGAATTTGTCGCGGTACGCCTTACGCATGGCGGCGATCTGCACCGGTGTCCGCCCGCTGATCGCCGCGAACAGCATCGGGTCGTTGGTGAACGGCCCGCGTACCGCCCTGCGGACATCCCAGATCAGCATCCTGGCGCTGAACGCCGGATCCTGCTGCCGCCCGATCGCATCGAGGTCCTCCCAGCCGAGGTCCTGGATGGCCTTCTTCTCGATCTGTTCGCCGAGCTCCGGCACCCGGCGGGCACGGAGCCGGGCGACAAGCCCGATGGCGACCGCGCCGATCGAGTCCCGCCCGCCGGACGCCATGAAGGCGATGATCACGGCCCGCTGCTGTTCGGACATCCGGGCCATCTCGTCGACGACGGCCCGCCCGTTGCCGGCGGCCATCTGCTCGTACTGTTCCCGCAGCATGCCGAGGTCGGCGGTGACGGCGTCGCGGGTCTCGGCGGCACGCTGCGCCTCCCAGGCCTCGGTGCTCGCCCCGGACGCGGTGAGCCAGTCGGAGAAGAGATCGAACAGCCGCTCCCACCAGCTGCGTTCCCGGCCCTCCTGCCGGGCGGCCCAGTCCCGGACCCGGTCGCGGCTGGTCGCGGCGACCGCCTGCACGATGCCGGTGAGCCGGGCCGTCTCGCCGGCGGCGTCCCGGCCGAGGCGGGCGACGACCGCGTCGACCTCCAGGTTCTGCTGTTCGGCCCCGTCGCGGCCGGCGCCGGCGTCCGGGCCGGTGCGCGCCCGGTAGTAGGCATTGCGCTGCTCACCGAGCCGGGTCAGGTCGGCGGACCGGTTCTGCTGGGCGGCACGCAGCCGGGCGGCGGCCGCCGCGGCAGCCCGGTTCACCCGGTCCAGATACAGGTCGCGGGCGCTCTCGATGCCGCTCGGTCCGGTGCCACCGGTGGCGGCCCGATGTTTGAGCTCGGCCTCCTGGTCGGCGCCGGCGCGTGCCCCGGAGATCCGTGCCAGCTGGTCGGCGGAGCGGCGGCACACGCCGGCCTCGGCGGCGCCGGCCTGCTGGCCGAGCTCACCGGCGACGGCCTCGGCCTGTTCCTCGGCGTGTTCGCGGGCGGCCGCTGCCTTCTCATCGAGAACGGTCCTGGTGACTCCGGCCGCGGCCGCGACGGCGTGCAGTTCGTTGTCGAGGGCCAGCATCGTGCCGGCCTGGAAAGCGGAGGCGACCGTCCACAGCTGCGTCACGGTTCCGGAGGGGTCGAGGGTGGCGGCTGCTTCGCGCAGGAACTGTTCGGCGTGCGCGGGCGTGTCCGCCAGGACCCGGGCGACGACGTCCCCGACCTCGGCCGCGTCCAGGGGTGGCAGCGGTTCCAGGGACGCGGTCTTCGTGGCGGTGACGGTGACGGCAGGCGGCAGGCCGGTGGCAACCGGTGGCGGCGCCCAGATCGCAGCGATCCGCGCATCGATGGTCGCGCCACTGACCAGCGGAATCATCCCGGCGTCCGGGAACATCCGCTCGGCTGCCGGGAATGTCTGATCGGAGAGGCGCGCGTTCCCGGTCGCCTCGACGGCTTCCACCGCCGCCTCGGCCTCGGTGGTGTCGAGGACGGTTTCCTCATCGCCGGCCTTCGGCGCCGCCGGCATCTGTTCGCGAACCTGCTCGGAGTAGTCAGGCTCCGCGGCGGCACGCTGCTCCTCGCACATCATGGCGCTCTGCGCGAGCTGTCCGGGCGTCGCGGCCGGCCCGTCCAGGTTCGGTGGCGCGATGGCGTCACTCGCGGCGGTGGCCCGTTCACGCCAGGCCGCGATCCCGGCGTCCGCCTGCCGCGGTGCCGCGGGTTGCGCGGGTGGTTCCTCCCGGAGCGCTTCGCGCCCGGTCGGCTGCGGTGGCGCGGCTGGGGGAGCCGGTTGCGCTTCCTGCGCGGGTACGCCCGAAGCCCTGCCCGTGGTCCCGAAAGAGGCGACCGGTGCAGGTGCGGGCGCGGGTGCCGATGCCGGCGGCGGCGCCGTCACCGGCGGTTGCGCGGTGGCGGGTGTGGCCTGCGCGGTGGGTGTGGCGGGCGTGGCGGGTGTGGCCTGCGCGGCCGTGTCGATGCCGGGTGTGGTCCGCGGGAGTGTGTCGATTTCGGGCGATGGCTCGGCGAAGGCGCGGGAGAACCCGTCGTTGCCCAGGCTCTGCCGCAGGTCGTCCGGCGTCCCGGTGGCCGTCGGCGCAGGGCGCGCCCGTACCCCGCGCGACCGGGTCTCGGTGCGCGGCACCGGGGGTTTCGGGAGGGATGAGCCCATCGCCCGGTCTAGGCCCCGGCCGCCGGAGCCGCCGGAGCCGCCTGAGCCGCCGGGGCAGCTGGAGCCGCCGGGCGCAGCGGGTTCACCCAGGCCCGGTCGCTCAGGTCCGGTTCGGTGTCCTTCGCGAACGTCCCGTCGGCGTCGAGTTCGACGCTGCCGAGCAGAATCCAGCAGGTCCCGGCGTCGCACCCGGCGCAGTCGCGCTTCTCCGAGGCGCGGTAGACGTCGCCGGGCAGCGCGTCGAGCTCCTCCTCGCTGACGGCTTTGACCATCACCTGCTCCGGGACGCGGCGGCAGTCGTCGCCGGGGTTCTCCGGCGGGACGACCCGGCGCAGCAGGATCACGACCGTGCCGGGTGATTCGGCGTACCCGCAGGCGTCCGGGCTCAGGTCGAGGTCGACAGGTTTGCACAGCTCAAGGGGGAGACCGCGGCAGTCGATGGCGACGCCCCGCCCGACCTCCAGCACCGAGGACTGCCGTTTCCCGGCGGGCTTCTTGATGCGCAGGTCCAGCCCGCACACCACGCCGCAGCCGAAATAGGCGCGCAGCACGGTTTCCAGCAACGCGACCGCGTACCGCTGTGCGGTGTCCAGGTCCTCCGCGGTCACGATCATGCCGTCGCGGAACCGGATGCTGTCGATGCCGGTGGGCCGTGCCGGCTCGGGCATGGTGCCGCCGCGTCGAGACTTTCTCATGGTCTTGCTCCGATCTCAGTAGTTTGCGGCGGGCCGCGCGGCGACCTGGAAGACGGACACGAAGTCGCCGCCGGGCCGGGCGGCGCGGGGTCCGCGGGCACCGACCGGCCGGGCGTCGAGTGTCCGGCCGCACTCGTCGCGCAGCAGCTGGCCCCGGACGGTCAGCTCGAAATGCGCCCCTTCGAACAGGTTGGACCGGCGGCCACGCACCTCGGCGTCGAGCCAGTCATCGGCGGGTCGCAGGCGTACGCCCCACGCGAGGTCCTCGTCGACGCCGATCGGTTCGACGCCGGGGCGCCACTCGCCGTCGTACCCCTGCCAGCCGGTGGGGACCCGGCGGGGTTCGCCGTAGTCGACGTCGGGGTGCGCGACCACGGCGGTCAGGAAGACGCTCGCCTCGTGCAGGGTGCTCACCAGGACCGGCCGGCTGAACCGGATTTCCAGGCCTTCCTCGATCCGCTCCCGGAAATCGGCCCACGGCACCTTCGCCGGCCAGCCGTCGTCGATCCAGTCCTGCCAGGAGATCTCGTTCACCCGGGGCAGGCGGACGTCACAGCCGTCGGCCAGCTCGTAGAGCAGCGGGTTGCGGTAGACGAACGGGCGTACCTCGCAGGAGCCGGGCTGCACCGGGCAGTAGCCGTGCCCCGGCTCGTGGCCGTGCCCGGCGTACCCGCCCTCCGCCTCGTTGTCGTGGTCGTGCTCGCCGGCGTGCCGGTTGGCCAGATCGCAGATCCGCACGCAGGCCAGCGGCACGGCCACCTCGCCGTCCGGGTCGTACACCCAGTCGTCGTCGGGCGCCGGGACCAGCCGGCCCGGGCGCCGCCGTAGCCACGGCACGTCGTCGCTGACCGCCACGGTGTCGTCGAGGTCACCGGGCCGCCCGCCGGTACGCCGGCACAGGTATTCGTCGCGGCCGACGCACGCGCCGCGCGGGTGGTGCGGGCAGCCCCGGTCGGCGTCGTCGCAGCCCCGGCGCAGGGTGAAGACCACGCTTTCGGCCCGCCAGCGGGAACGTTCGGTCACCGGCGGGCAGTCGTCGCCGGCCGGCGGCCGGGCCGCGTAGTGCACGGAGAGGGTGTAGTGGCCCTCCTGCCGGGGCGGCCGACCGGCCAGGTCGTCGAGGTGCAGGCGGCCGCCGGGCCAGTAGAGCATTCGCCCGTGCCGGTCCAGGGCCAGGCCGGCGGTCACCTCCAGGCAGTCGTCGTGCAGGTGGAGGTAGCCGTCGTCGCCGGTCACCAGGCCCAGGCCGAGGACCACCCCGTACCCATGTATTGCCTGGTTGAGAAGCCGCTGCCGGGCCGTCTCGTCGTCCAGGCCGGCGTTGAGCTGTTCGGCGGTGAGTGCCTGCCGGGGGGTGAAATGCGGCCGGAGTGACCAGGCGCTCCGGTCGAGGTCGGTGCTGTGCACGGATTCGATCCTTCCTATGACGCTCATGACGGCCGGGGTCCGGCGCTGAGCGGGGCGCCCGAGTCGAGGACGGCGGGTGGCAGATCCGGTGCGGCGAGCGGCCAGTAGCCGAGCCGGGTGCTGGTGCCGAGCGGCCAGTCGTCGTCGCTGCGCAGGCGCAGCCCGGTTCCGGGCCCGCTGGTGTGCACCACCCGGAGCCGGCAGTGTGCGGGGACGAACGAGGGCAGCAGCCGTTCGACGATCGGCGCCACCGCACGCGCCCGGTGCAGCTCGACGGTGACCAGCGAGGCACGTTCGGCGGTGAGCCGCGCCGGGTCGGGGCAACCGTGGCCGAGCCGCGTGGTGCCGGCGACGATGGCCCCGGCGCGAGCCGGCCCGGGTTGTTGCGCCAGCACGAGGGTGTCGTGGCCGAGGCGGGCCGGCGGTGCACCGGCGGCGTCGGCGGCCGGCGGTCCGAGCACCCAGCAGGGCGGGTCGTCGGCGGAGTCGCGTACCGTCGCCCGGCCGCCGGTGACCAGGTCGAGCAGCAGCTCCAGGCCGGCGCGGGTGCCGCGCAGCTCCAGGATGCTCCCGGCCTGGCGCAGCAGCTCGCGCCGGATCGGGGCGGGCAGGTCGCCGAGCGGCGGGAAACCGAGCCAGCCCAGCAGATATCCGGTCCAGTCGTCGGGGGCGGTCCGCGGGTCGATCCGGTCCGGCAGCCCCGCGAGCTTCTCGTCGAGGCCGTCGAAGAGCACCTCGTAGGGCGCCAGGATGCGTCCGAGCTGCGGGGCGGTACGCGGATCGTCGCGGTACGGCGCGGGCAGCTCGCCGGCGTATCCCGGCAGCGAGTGGCCGGCCCGCAGGCGGACGAGCTGCGGCGGGGTACGCCCCGGCGGGGTACGCAGCCTGATCCGCAGCCAGAGCGTGCCGTGCTCGACGGCGTCGAGGGAGATCGCGAGCCGTTCGACGTCATCGCTGTGTCCGCCGGGGTAGCTGATCGGCGCCGGATGCCACGGCAGCAGCGCGTCCAGGTCGTCGGCGAGCCCGGCCGCCGGTGGTCCGGCGAGGAGCCGCCCGGCCCGCGCGGCCAGGACCGGATCACTGGTGGATGCCCAGTTCAGCTCCATCGAGGTGCCGGCCGGAAGCAGCACGTCGGCCTCGGCCCGGTTCCATCCGGCGGGTGGCCCGGCGGGGGCGAGCAGCGCGGGCGTGATGAACGTGGACTGCCGGTCCGGTGCGGAGTCGCGCGCGACGATCCGGCCCAGACCCCGGGTGCAGCCGAGCAGCAGCGTGCCGGTGAGCGACCGCGGGCTGCCGAGCGAGGGCGGCACCCGTAGTTCCTGGTGGTCGTCGATCTGCCCGTTGTCCGGGTCGACGACCTGGTGCACGGTGGTGCCGGCCGCGTCGAGGCTGGTCAGCAGGTGGATGCGCGCGCCGGCGGCGAGCAAAGTGGGCCGGTGGTGGTGCACCGGGTCGAGGCTGATCGCGGTGGTGGCCGCGTCGCGGGTGCTGACGACGAGCGCGGCGCTGGATTCGAGCGGGTCGATCAGGACGAGACGGGTCCGGTCGGCGGTGGCGGCCAATCGCAGGTACCGTCCGGCGTCGCTGACATCGATCGGGTCCCGGCACGGCCGGCCCCAGCGGTCCAGGTTGCGCAGCCGCCAGCGCCCGCCCGGGCCGGTCGCGACCAGCCAGACGTCGTCGTCGCCACCGGCGACGAGGTCCGCGACCCACCATCGCGGGGTGAGTTCGGCCGGGCTGAGCCGCTGGAGGGTGGAGGCGTCGTAGCGGTCCAGCCGGTTCCCGGCCAGCACCCACAGGATCGTGCGCCCGGCGGCGAAGCGCCGGGCCGGTCCGCGTCCGTGCAGGATGCCGCGCTCGACCACGGCCGCAGGGGTGCGGTGGATCAGCTCGCGGGTGTGTGGCCGCAGCCAGAGCATGCCGTGCCCGGTGTCGGCGATTAGTGCTCCTGCGTCGGCGGGCCCGGTGCCGGGCAGCGGCTCGACGCCGAGCGGTCCGGGGACGACCAGCCGGTCACCCTGGGCGCTCAGATTGTGCCGCACGCCGGCCCGCCAGTGCGCGGCCTGATGAAAGTCGACGAGCACGCGATCAGCCTCCCGCCGTGCCGGTGGTGACGCTGATGGCGGCGGCGGTGACCAGGCCGTGGCGTGGTGCGGGCACGGGCCCGGAGGTGCCGGAGCCGGCCGGTGCGATCCGGGCCAGTGGCACGTCGGCCACGCCCGGCACGGCGGCGGCGACGGCGGTGACCTCGGCCGCGGTCAGTTCGCGGCCGAGGGCCCGGCGTTGCGGTGACAGATGGTCGCGCAGGGCCTGTTCGACGGCGGACTCGACATCGGCGGCGACCGTGCCCGGCCGTGCGACGATCCGTATCCGCAGGTCGGCGCCGATCAGGACGGGCCGCATCACGATCAGCCGTTCCCCCAGCACCCGCCGTGGCTCCAGCCGGGCCGCGATCGCGGCAACCCACCGGTCGGCTCCCGGCCCTGCCGGGCCGGCCTCCTGATGGGGTACGACCACAAGGGTCCGCGCCCCGGCGACCAGCACTCCCGGCAGCCGCGGGTCGTGTCCTGCCAGGACGTGGGCACGCTGCACGGCCATTCCCGGCAGGCTCAGCGCGGCGTGGGCCAGGTCCTCGTCGGTGAGCAGGGCGGCTCGTCGTGTGGCGGCGTCACGGGCCGCGCCGGTCACCTCGGCGGCGGCGCTGGTGCTGCGGCCGCCGGCCAGGGCGTGCCGGTTGCGCCCGTACCCGGCGCCGTCCTCGTCGAGTGCCGGCACCGTCCAGCGCTGGCCGGGCCGCAGGTTCCCGGCCGGGCCGGCGGTACGGGCCAGGGTGGTGTGCGCGATCTGCGCCCCGGCGGCGGGCCGGCGCCCGTTCACGCCGTTGCCGAAGACGATCCGGCCGGGCCGCAGCACGTAGTGCGGGTCGCCGGGACCGGACCGGGTCAGGCCGGGCTGTTCGTGCCAGCGTTCGCCGTCGACGTCGATCTCCAGGGCCGGCCCGTGCGGCCGGTCCGGCGGGGGTACGAGCCCGGTCGCGTCGAACGGGATCTCCTGGTCCGGCAGGCCGGTGCCGAGCTGGTCGAACCGGGCACGCGGCAGGTGGGCGCGCTGCACGAGCGGCAGGACGTTGACGCGGACGTCGCGGATCTGCGGCAGTGCCGGGAACAGGCCGTGCTGGATCGAGATCCGCAGGCGGCTGCCGGCCGCCGGTGCCTGCCGGGGGATCTCCAGCACGACGACGCCGCTGCGCGACAGGCCACCGGTGCCGTCGTGCACGACAGCGGCATCGACGAAGTCGAAGTCCAAGTCGGCGTCGAAGTCGGGGCCGGGGTCGCCGGCCCGGTAGGCGTACCGCACCGGGCCCCAGGGGCGGCCGGTCGTGGCGGGTGGTTCGCCGGGCGGTGCGAGCAGGTCGAAGCCGAGCGCGACGTGGCGTTCCCGGTCCGCGGAGCCGAGTGGTCCGTCGAAGAGCAGGCGCAGCGTGGAGCCGAGCACGAGGGCGCCACTGCCGGGACCCGGCGGCGGGAGCACGACCGGGCCCGCCGGGGTGGACAGCACCGCGCCGGTGATCGTGACCGGAGGCAGGAAGAGGTCACGGTCGAGCACGAAGCCCAGGTCGGGGTGGGCCGGGCAGGTGACTGCCGTGCCGGCGGCCAGTTCCCGTGCCGCGGCGATCCGGCGGTCCGGCCAGATCATCCCGGTGGCCGCGGCGGGGCCGTCCGGGTGGCTGCCGAGCAGGGCGGCGAAGGCGCGCTGGTGGCGTCCGCCGACGAATCCGGCCCGGTAGACCTGCTGGTCGACGATCCAGGCGAACAGGTCGATCAGGGTCATGCCGGGGTCGTGCAGGTTGTGGTCGGTCCAGTCGGGGGCGTACCGGGGGATGAGGGCGCGGGAGCGCTCGACGAGCTGATCGAAGGCGATGTCGTCGAGGGCGGGCGTCACGGCGCTGGTCGGATCGGTCACGGTGTGGCCTCCTCGGCGGTGACGGCGACCGTGATGCTGTCCGCGCCGGTGCAGATCAGCGCGTCGGCGGGCAGCGGCCCGGGCGGGGTGACCGTGACGCCGGTGATCCTGTCCAGGCCGGGCACCTGGCTGAGCGCGTGGATCAGGTCGCTGCGGGTCGGGTGGCGTCCGAACGGCCAGCCGGTGCCGTCCGGGCCGCCGGTGACCGGGTCGAGGAACCCGAGCAGGGCGGCATGCGCGCCGGTGTGGACCTCGGCGAGCCGGTCGCCGGGTGCGGTGAGCTCGACGGCGACCGTGGTGGGTGTCCAGGCCGGGCCGGTCACGCGTACCGAATCCGGGGTGAGCCCGCCCCAGCCGGCGTCGCGGACGGCGGTCGCGACGGCGTCGCGCTGGGCGAGGGTGGGGTGTGGGCAGCGGTCGCGGCCGCGGACCGCGACGGTGACGCGCAGTGGGTCGCCGGGCCGGTCCGGGCGTTCGCAGCGGGCCCGGACGATGTCGGAGGAGGAGGCGACGGCGAGGGCTTCGACGTCGGTGACGGTCAGGGCCCGGCCGGCGTGCCGCAGGCGGTGCGGTGCGGTGGCGAGCAGCGACTCGGCGGCCGCGACGCTGAATCCGCCTGCGGTGTCGACCGGGAGCACGACGGTGTCGGCGCCCTCGACCGCGGAAATGAGCCGGGCCGGCGACCATGCGGGCAGGTTCCCGCCGGCGCCGCCGCCCTGCTGGTACCGGAAGCAGCGGATGTTGTCGCGCCCGGCCGGTGGGATCTTCCCGGTGCGCCCGTCGCCGAAGCGCAGTTCGCCGATCGCTGGGTCGAGCAGGTAGACGCGGGCGCCGCCGTCGTGGCCGGCCAGGCTGTCGGTCCGCTGCCACAGCACCCAGCTGCCGGGGAAGCGTTCCCGGTCGGTGACGACGGTGAGCCGGGCCGGGTCCTCCGCGTCGAGGTCCTCGCGTACGCGTAACTCGACGCTGTCCGGCAGGACCGGTGATTCGGCCAGGCGCAGGGTGAGCCCGGGCTGGCCGAGGCTCGACCCGACGATCTCGCTGGGCACGGTGCGGGCGTGGGTGATCGGGGCGGCGTTGAGCAGCAGCCGGTGCACGACCGGCGCCCACGGTGTGCCGGTGGCGGTGCCGTCGGCGGCCGGGCGCAGGCGCAGCCAGATCCGTTCCCGGCCGAAGAGCCGGACCGGTGTGGGGGCGATGTCGAACGTCACGGTGACAAGGCCCCGGCGGCGCAGGGCGCGGGTCCGGTCGTCGACCGGCAGCGTGCGCCAGCCGTCCGGGGTACGCAGGTCGGCGACGAGTGCGGTGTCGCCGTCCTGGTCGTCGGTGTCGGCGAACAGCGTGACCGGTTCGACGCCGGGCGAGACGGTCAGCCCGGCGTACAGGGATCGTTCGCCGGCCACCGCGGACGCACCGGTGAACAGGTCGAAGCGGGCGGCGGCCGAGGCCGCGGCGGCGGTCTCGTCGCGGATGTCGAGGTTGTTCTCCACCAGCACGATCTGCGGGGCGATCCGGTCGTCGAGCACGAAGGTGGCCTCGATGGCGAGGATCTCCGGTGGGTGCAGGTCGCTGGTGTCGACGGTGATGGTCTGTGTGGTGACACCGCCGGCGCCGGGGGTTTCGGTGACGACGAACTGGGGCCGCCCGTAGTCGCCGCCGATCAGCCGGGCGCGGATCCAGTAATCGGTCTGCCCGCCGATCTCGCTGGTCCGCAGGTCGCCCGGCACCGTGAAGGTGATCTGGCCGCTGGTGGACAGGTGCTGGGTGCTGTCGGCGAAGTCCTTTTCGAGCGGGCGCCAGCCGCGCCCGTCGAAGAACTCCCAGGACAGCTCGGGGTTCTGGTACCCGCGCTGGAACGCGTCCACGAGGAAGGTGTGCTGGTCGGGCGGGCCGAGGACGACGACCCGGCCCTGATCGGGCGGCGGGCTTGCCCAGGGTTCGCCCAGCCGGGCCCAGACGGTGCCGCCGTTGCGTTCCTGCAGCAGCATCGGCTGGACGCGGGGGCCGGCGGGTGGTCCGAAGTCGAGGCCGGCGGGCGGCCCGGCGACCGCGTCGATGCCGATCTCGGCGAGGGTACGCCGGTCGGCGCCGGTGGCCGCGGCCTCGCGCTGCTGCTCGGCGGGCAGGTAGACGGGCGCCGGATCGGAACCGGCGACGTCCTGATCGAGTTCGGCGACACGGCCGGCCCGGATCCGTACGACCCGGTAGCTGGCGTTGCCGATGATCAGCCGGTAGACGGTGAGGACCGTGCTGGCCCGGGTGAACTTGACGTCCCGGGCGTCGAGCTGGAGCCGGCGCCGGTCGCCGGCCGCGGGGAAGCTGCCGGTGAGCACCAGCGTGGAGGTGGGCTGCAGCAGGCGCAGCAGCCGGACGGTCGTGGCGTCGGTCAGCGGCTGGTCGATCTGGTAGACGCGCAGGTTGCCGTCCTTGATCCGGACGGACTCCTTGATCCGCAACATGGTGGAGGAGGCCGGGTCCTGCGGGTCGGTGGTGAGTTCGGCGTGGTGGGCGACGTCGCGGTCGGTGTGCTCGATGCCGTCGTGCAGGGTGTAATCGGCGACCGGGAAGGTGACCGGGGTACGCAGCAGGCGTTCCCCGGTGACCGGGACGACCAGTTCGGTGGCGTCCGCCCCGCCGAGCAGCAGCGGCTGCCCGGTGCTGGTGGTGCCGGTCAGCGGGATGGTCATGGTCCGGTCGGCGCCGAGCCAGAGCAGGGCTTCGCCGGGCGAGCGCAGGCCGGCGGTCACCGGGTGCCCGCCGATGCCGAGGCCGGTGGCCGGTCCGGCGTGCAGCGTGGTGCCGGCCGCGACGCCGTCATCAGCCGCCACGTGCTGGTTCACCTGGCTGGCCCGGATCACTCCGCGCAGCCGGCGCTCGTCACCGTCGGCCTCGGTGTAGGCGACCCACAGCCGGTCCTCGCCGTCGGCGCGGTACCGGGTGGCGGCCGGGCGTACGTCGGTGGCGGCGGTGACCCCGGCGGCGCCGAGGGGTTCCCAGGCGAGGTTGAGCGGGTCGTCGAGGGCGGAGGTGCCGAGCCAGAGCATGCCCGCGGTGTCGATCGCCACGATGTCCAGCCCGGTGCCGGCCGGCGCGTGCGGCCATCCGGTGTTCTGTACCGGGATGACGACCCAGTCGCCGGTGAGGTCGGGTCCGGCGGGGGCGGGTTGCCACGCGGCGGTCATCGCCCGGCCGAAGTCGTCGACCGGCAGCAGGTGTGGTGCCGCCTGCGTGACGTCGAACAGCACCACGCCGGGAAAGGTGGGCACGACGACCGGGCGCGGGCCGGCGCCGGGCAGCGCCGGCAGGGCCCTCCAGCCGGTGCTGTCGACGGCGGCGGCCGCTGCGGCGGGGCGTAGCACGCGGGCGGCCCAGAGTCCGCCGTCGCGGTCGCGGATCACCACGAGGTCGACGGCCTGGCCGCGGAGCCCGCTGCCGGCGGGCGGTCCGCCGAGCAGCAGCGGACGGCCGTCGCCGGTGGTGTCCAGCTGCTGCCAGCGGAAGGCGCCGCCGGGGCCGCGGGACAGCCGGTGCAGATATCCGTTGCCGCCGGCGCCGTACCCGCTGTCGTCCGGTGTGCCGGGGGTGATCTGGAAGCTGACCAGGGAGGCGTCGGCCATGGTGACCTCGACCGTGACGGTGGCGTCCTTCTTGGAGAGGGCCTCCGGCGCGGCTAGGGCGAACACGTCGAAGCGCAGCGGTTCGGGGCCCAGCGGGTAGAAGCGGCGCGCGGTGGAGAGCGGGGTCCCGTTGTGCGCGGCCCGCACGATGGTCCGGCTGCCCTCGACCGGCGCGGAGGCGAGAACAGGGGCAGAGCCGGGAACAGGGGCAGAGCCGGGAACAGGGGCAGAGCCGGGAACAGGGGCAGAGCCGGGAACAGGGGCGGCGGGATCGGGCGGGGTCGTCGCGGACGAGACGGCGAGGCTGATCCGTGACGCGCTCGTGGGCTGCGACACCGGTCCGGGCAGCAGGGCACGCAGCCAGCGGTTCTTGCGCCCGGCGACCTCGGTCTCGTCGATCGCGCCGGTCCACGACTTCTGCAACTCGATCTCGGAGCCCGAGCCGGCGCCAGCGCCGGCCCCCGCGCCGGTGAGGGTGAGGTCGTGCCAGGCCGGAGAACTCTCGTCCTCGGCGACCCCGAACATCGACCAGGTCACGCCGAGGCCGGTCAGCTCGCGGGCCAGCGCTGCCGGGGCGAACCGGACGACCACGGTGGCCGGCTGGGCGAGGTCGAACAGCTCGGCGTGGCCGAGGTAGAAGGCGTGCCGCTGCCGGTCGCGCAGCAGGAACGACGTGAACGCGTCGACCCGCTCGGCCACCGTGCCGGCGCTCGCCGCGGCGGCCAGCGGGTCGTCCAGGGTGACCAGGCCGTTCCCGTCGGTGCCGGCGACCCGGTACACCTGGCCGTCGATGCGTAGCAGGTCACCGGCGGCCAGCCCGGCTGCCGGGCCGAGCTGGACGGTGATGGTCCCGGCGGTGGCGAACGCGGCGACCTGATAGGCCTGCGGCCGCACCGGGGGCGGCACCGCCGAGGTGACCAGCCCGGGTCCGGGTTCGATGCGGTCGGTGGCGGGGTCCACGGCGATCAGGTCGGCGATGCGCCCCGGTACGGCACGCAGCCCCCGCAACGTCTCGAAGGTGACGTCCTCGCCGGCGCTGATCTGGGTGCGTGGCGCGGTGGTCACGGCGCGCGGATGTTTCTCGGCGAGGGTGAGCACCACGATCCCGGTGGCGGCGCGCGGCGGCATCGGCGGCAGGCCGAGGAAGTCGAAGAAGGCGAGCGCGTCGCGTTCGGCAGTGCGGTCCAGGCGCTGGGTGGTCTGCTCGGCCAGCCGGCTCGCGATCTCCAGCAGCGCCGAGCCGAAGTCGTCGCGGTCGCCGGTCGGCTCCCACCCCGCGGTGAGCGCCGGCGCGAGCCGCAGCAGGTACGCGCGCAGCGCCGCCGCCCGCCGCCGGTCGGTGAAAGGGGCTCCGCCGGTGCTCACCGGCTCGCCGATTCCTGGAAGTAGAACGGGTAGACCACGTTGCCGGGCTGGTTGGTGGCCCGGATCTCGTAGTGGATCTCCACGTCGAGCAGGCCCCGGTCGATGGCGCCGGTGCCGACGCGGACCTCCCGCACGTCGATGCGGGCCTCGTGCTCGCGCAGCGCCTCGCGGACGGTGGCCTCGATCTGGGCGATCAGCTGGGTGGTGACTGCCGCGAAGACCAGGTCGTGGATGCCGCAGCCGAATCCGGGGCGCATCACCCGTTCACCCCGCGAGGTGCTCAGGATGATCAGGATGGACTGCTCGATGTCCTGCTCGTAGCTCACCCGGGCGATGCGGCCGGTGTCCGGTTCCACGGTGACCGGGAACGCCCAGCCGACGCCGAGGAACTCGCGGCCCAGTCCGGTGTCGTCGATGGACATGGTCAGCCGATCAGCACTGTCGGTTCGCCGGCCGCGATCGCGTTGGGCGCGCCGGCCTCGACGACCTGGTCGCCGAGCCGGGCGGCCGGCAGCCCGCCGATCAGCACGCTGGTGCTGCCGGCCGCGACCACACCACCGACGTGCGGCTTCGGGCCGTCGGAGAGCGGGCAGACGTGGGTGTCGGCGCCGGCACGCCAGGCGGGGCGCCCGCCGACGAGCACGGTCGGGCATCCCGGGCCCGGGCTGAGCGGGGTGCCGTGGCTGGTGGTGTCGGTGACGCGAGCCGCCGGGTTGCCCATCACCGGTCTCCTTTCCGTCGGGGGCGAGCTCAGTTGATCCGTACGAGAGAGCCGTTGATCGTCAGCGTTCCCGAGGATGTGACGGTCATCGAGGCGCTCGCCTCGATGGCGATGGTGGCCGCCTTGAGGGTGAGCTGGGACGCCGCGCTGATGTCGATGGCGCCGGAAGCCGCGGTGAGGGTGACGTCGTTGCTGCCGTCGTCGATGGTGATCTTCTGCTGGTCGAGCAGGATCCGTTTGCCGTCGGCGAGGCTGATCTCGACCTCGGGTTTGCCCTGGTCGTCGTTGAACCGGACGGTGTGCCCGGACCGGCTTCTGATCATGCGGATGTTGTTGGTGCCGTCGGCGTTGTCCTGCGGCGGGAGCTGCTTGCCGTTCCAGAGCACGCCGAGCACGAACAGGTGTGACGGGTCGCCGTTCTCCGCGCCGACCAGGACCTCGTCGCCGACCTCGGGGAGAAAATAGGTGCCCCGCCCGCCGCCGGCCATCGGCATGGCGGCCCGCGCCCAGAAGCTGGTGTCGCTGCCGGCGTGCCAGGGCAGCCGGACCCGGACCCGGGCCAGGTTGTCCGGGTCCTTGTTGTCGGTGACCTCGCCGACCGCGAGTCCGGTGAGGAAGCCGTCGGATTCGCGGTCGGCTTCGCTGCCGCGGTGCCACAGATCGTCCATCAGACCGTCGTCTCCTGAACGGTGAAGGTGGTGCGGTAACCGCCGGCGTCGATGCGGTGGGTGGCCGCGCCGATGTAGTAGGTCTTGCTGAACGCCGGCCCGAGCCCGCCGATGGTGACGTTGGTGTCGGGCAGCAGCTCGGGCAGGCCGACCGATTCACCGCTGCCGGTGAGGAAGCTCTGCGCCCGTTCCTCGAGGACCGCCTTGGCGCGGGTGTCGGCTTCGGCCTGGGTACGCACAGCGGCCCGCAGGTTGAGCACCGGATCGGTGCCGAGCGCGGTGACCAGGCGTTCGCCACCGCTGCGGGCTCGGCTGTCGCGCCCGGTCTCCTGGCCGCGCCGGGCCCGCCCGACGATCGCGGCGCCGGTGTCCGCCGATCGCCCGTGTACGCGTACCTCGCTGACCTGGCCGGTCAGTGACGCCTCGGGGCGGAAGCCGAGCAGGCCCTGCCCCCAGGCGAGTTCGACCACGTCGGCGAGGTCGTTGCGGCGCGGGCCGAAATAGAGGGTGCGATCGCGCTCGTAGAAGGTGACGCCGTTGCGTTCGGCGAGTTTCACCAGGAACGACATCTCACACTCGTTGTTCTGATCGATGCGTGGCTTGCTCGGCGTGGTCGTGCGGATGTCGGCGCGTATCCGGGCGGCGGTGACCAGGTCCTGGACCGCGGTGCTGTCCGGTTTGTTCTCCCAGTGCCGGGTGGCCTTGCCGACGGTCAGCGGGTAGAGATCGTCGTAACCGCTGATCGTCAGCTCCGGCGCGCGTGCCGCCCCGAAGTCGGTGGTGATGTCGGTGAGCAGACCGGTCAGCAGCGGGGTCAGCTCGCTGCGGTCGCCGTATCCCATCGCGATCTCGACGGTGCTGCCGAACCGGAACAGCTCCAGCAGGTCGACCTGCTGCCGGCGGCGGGTGGCCTGGAACTGCCGGGTCTGCCAGTCGAACGCGTTCGCCACGGTGAAGGTGAAGTGCGCGGCGGCCTTCTCCTTGAGGTCGACGGTCACCGAGGTGACGGCCAGGAAGAGATCGTGCAGCACGTCCTCGCCGGCCACCCGGATCGTGAACGCGGGCACGTAGAAGCCGTCGTGCCGGCCGTCAAGCTGTTCCAGCCGCATCGTCCACCTCCCGTCGCTGG
Source organism: Actinoplanes lutulentus (assembly GCF_003259845.1). Lineage (GTDB taxonomy): Bacteria > Actinomycetota > Actinomycetes > Mycobacteriales > Micromonosporaceae > Actinoplanes > Actinoplanes lutulentus. The sequence goes on along the minus strand of NZ_QLMJ01000011.1, from coordinate 74,273 downwards.
TCAGCGGAGAGCGGTGGCAGCACCAGCACCTGCCCGGGTTCGATGCGCCGGGGGTCGTCGACGTCGTTGGCTCGTGCGATGACCCGCCAGAACCGCGGCTCGCCGTACTCGCGGGCGGCCATCAGCCAGATGCTGTCGTGCGATTCCATGACCCGGCGTTTCGTCTTGTCGGCGGAGTTGCGGCGCGGCTCCTCGAGCTGTTCGGCGAGCGCCCGGTACTGCTTGAAGGTGACGGTGAGGGTGGCGCGGACCGGGGTGCCGTCCGAGCGGAACATGGTGAAGCGCTGCGAGATGCGCTCGACCACGGCGACGAACTGGAAGACGCCCCACTGGAACCGCACCCGCGGCGGCGCGTGCAGGGTCCCGTCGATGGAGAGCAGATCGGTCAGTGGCCGGGTCGCGTCGATGACGTTCGCGCGGCTTCCGCTGGTCCACGTGTCGAAGAACAGGTCCATCGACAGGACCTGCGCGTTGCCGTTGACGAACTGCAGGATCGGGTTGGACAGGCCGGGCGCCGCCGTCTCCTGGAACGACGCCGAGTACTCCACGCTGTACTCGGCCGGGTTGAACAGCACGGTGATCTCTCGTCCGGACTCGCGCCCGTCGAGCAGCGTCACTGTCGCCTTCGCCAGTTCCTGGGCCATCGCCGCTCACCCCCTGCCCCGGCGCTGCTGCTCGATGCGCATCTGCCGGTCGAAGCGCCGCCACAGATCCCGGCTGAGCGCGTCCATGTCGATCGGCGGCCGTGCGGGTGTGCCGGGTCGCCCCGCGTGCTCCCGTACCGGCGCCGGCTGCGCGGTTCCGGTCACGGTTCCGCGATGCACCATCGGCGCCGGGATGACGTCGCGACCCGGACGCGTGCCACCGCGATGCTCCAGCTCCGCGACGCGGCTCACGCCACGCGGTTTCCCGACCATCCCCGGGTACGCGTAACCGAGCGCACCACTCCTGCCCAGCCGGCCGGAGCCGCCGCCCCCACCCCGGGCAACCGGGCCGGCGGCAGCCACCGGCCGGCCTCCCACGATGGTGGTGAGCCGTGGTTTTCGGGCGGGCCGTTCATGCCAGGATCGGCCCGAGGCGGGCGGTGACCCCGGCGTGGGTGTCGCGCTCGGCGGTGAGAGCGGCATGGGTGGCGCGCTCGGCGGTGAGAGCGGTGAGAGCGGTGAGAGCGGTGAGAGCGGCGTGGGTGGCCCGTTCGCGGCGGGCGCCCACCGGCTTCCCGCGACCGTGGCACGTGGCGGCCGGCGCGAGGGCGATCCTTGCCGCGATCCGCCCGAGGTGGCCGAGATGGGCGGCGCGCTCGGCGGCGGTGTCGCGGGCGCCCACCGGCCTTCCGCGATCGTGGCAAGCCGTGGTTGACGGGCGGGCCGTTCGTGCCACGATCTGCCCGGCGTGGCCGAGCCGGGCGGTGCGCTCGGGGGTGCGCCCGGTGGCGGTGCCGCGGCCGTCCGGCGGACATCCGCGATCGTGGCGAGGCGGGGTCGATGTGCGGGCGGCACCTGCCACGATCGGCCGGGGGGAGCGGGAGGAGCCGGCTCGGGAGGGGTGGTCGCTCGCCACTCTGTTGCGATCATGGCGAGCAGCGGTTGATGTGCGGGCCCGTCCGGTTGGGATCTGTTCGGGACAGGGCGCGTGCGGTCACGCGTACCCAAGGGGTGTGAAGGGTGGGGTGGGGCAGGGAGCGGGACCACCGCGCGGAGGTGGTTCGCGACCTGGAGTCGCACCGCGAGCTGGAGTGTCACCTGGATCGGCGTGCCGTCGGCGCAGTGATGGGTGGGCACCGGCGGTGGCGGAAGCCGGAAGATCAGGGTGAGAGGCCGCGGTGTGCGCGAAGGCCGGAACGGCCGATGGGTGGCGGGCGTGCCGGAGCGGGCCCGCATGGGTGCGGGCCGGGACGGCAGACGGCCGGATCTCATTGGCGGGTGAGTCCGGCGTGGACCAGTTCGACGGATTCGGTGGCGACGGCGTCGGCGAGCGCGTCCAGTTCGGCGCCCGTCCAGCGGGCCGGGTACGCATCCGCGCAGATCCACCGCCACGCCTCGGCGCGCACGTCGTCGAGCAGGATCACCGAGACCGTGCGGCGCGCGACGAAACCGCCGATCACCTGCTGATGCCAGTCCCAGAGGGTGGTGTCGACCAGGCCGCGGCGCAGGACCAGCGGGGGATAGGTGGTCACCCCGGCGATCGGGTGTTCGAAGTCGTTCACGCCACCCTCCCGGTAAGGCTCGATGCGGGTCTGCCGTTCGATGCCGGTCACGCTCTGGAAACCGCCGGCGGTCGTGCCGTCGACCTCGACGACGAACCGGAACCCCCGGTAGGGATCGAGCCGGACCATCGCGGCACCTCAGGCGATTTCGAAGGGGTTGGCGGGCGTGCCGTCGAGCCGCTTGTTGATGCGCGAGATCTCCGCGCACCAGCGCCGCCGCTCGGCGTGCTCCAGGGACATCAGTTCGGTGTGCGACCAGTGCAGGTGGTAACCGACGAACGCCATCTCCTCGTAGAGCCGATCCACCGGGTACGCGCTCATCGCGGGTCGCCCACCAGCGGGAAATCCGGCGCACGCCCCGCGACGCCGTCCTCGTCGTTGAGGGCCTCGTAGAGTTTCTGCAGGTAGTTCAGATCGCTGGCGAACAGCCCTTCGACCACCTTGGTGTTCACGTCCGGCAGCGAACCGAGCCGGGTGATGACCCGGGCCAGCACGATGACCGTCAGGTACGCCGGGTTCTGCTGCACCCGGGGGTCTTTCAGCGGCAGGATCTCGTCGGCCGCGGTGGCGAGGCGCATCACGCCGTCGGCGTGCAGGACCCCGTCCGCGTCGAGGTATCCCTTGGGCAGGGTGAACGTGACTTCGGTGGCGAACATGGGACGCCCCTCCTACGGGATCCGCCGGATGCCCTCGTTGCAGAGCTCGAGGGTGTCGATGGCGACCTCGTTGCCGGTGCCGTTGAGGTCGGTCGGGTCGTACTTGCACGGCCAGGCCCGGGTGATCTCGAAATGCGCCCGGTCGCGGCCGGCCTCGTCGCGGACGTGGATCAGAACCGTCTTGCGGATCTCCTCGAGCAGCGTGCCGCCCTGTGCGACCTGCTGGTGCCACTCGGACAGCTCCATCGAGTCGGTGACACCCCACTTGAGCGTGACGTTGGCGTACTTGGTGAGGCCGCTGAGTTTGCGGACGGTCGGTATCTCGTCGCCCTCCCGGTACTCGATCGGGTCGGTCGACAGGTCGCCGATGGTGACCTCGGAGAAACCGGCCTGGGTCACGCCGTCGATCTCCAGGCTGAACCGGAAGTTGCGCAGCGGGTCGGGCCGGGGCTGGGTCATGAGGTGGCCTCCTGGGTCTTCTGGAAGATCCGGAAGACCACGAACTCGGCCGGCCGGACCGGCGCGATGCCGATCTCGACGACCAGCATGCCGTTGAGGATCTCCTGCTCGGTCATCGTGTCGCGGCCCACCGCGACGGAGAACGCCTCCTCCTCCTTGTCGCCGAAGAGCGCGCCCTCACGCCACTGGCTGCGCAGGAACAACGTGATGGTCTGCCGGACGCGCGCCCAGAGCCGGGTGTCGTTCGGTTCGAAGACGACCCATTGCGTCGAGATGTCGATGGACGCCTCGATGAAGTTGAACAGCCGCCGGACGCTCACGTACTTCCAGAGCGGATCGCTGGACATGGTGCGCGCACCCCAGACCCGGATGCCGCGGCCGGGGAAGCGCCGGACCGCGTTGACGCCCTGGGGGTTGAGCAGATCCTGGGTGCGCTGGTTGACGTCGTACTCCTGGCCGATCGCGCCGAGGATCACCTCGTTCGCCGGCGACTTGAACACCCCGCGGGTGGCGTCGGTGCGCGCGTAGATGCCGCAGACCGCGCCGCCCGGCGGCACCTTCTTGCGCATGCCGCTGCGCGGGTCGCTGATGTAGATCCACGGGTAGTAGAAGGCGCCGTACCGGGAGTCGGTGACCTGGTCGCGGGGGAGTACCTGGGCGGCGTTCGCCTGGTCGGGCAGCGCGTCGACGACGGCGATCCGGAAACGGTTGCGTTCGCAGTGCGCGACCACCAGGTTCGCCGTGGCGTAGTCGCAGCCGGGCGCGTACACCACCGCCACCGAGCGGAACTCGTCGAGGTCGAGGGCGGCCAGGCCGGTCGGCGCGTCCGGGTTCGGGTCGCCGTCGAAGCGGGGCGCGACCACCGGGTCGCCGTCGGTGCCGCCGTCGAGCAGGTCAGCGGCCGGCTGCGGCAGCGCCAGGTTCTCCGGCGCGGAAACCTCGGCCAGCACCGAGTTGAAGTTGTTGATCCGCTTGGCGAAGAAGGCGGACGATGCCGGGTTCACGCTGAGGTCGTCGAAGTCCTCCGACACGGTCGGCAGCACCGGCGCGGTGGCGATCGCGTCCGCGTCGGCCGGCACGTTGCGCGGGTCCGCCCAGTAATCCAGGCGCAGGCGGAACCCGACCGGGTTCCCGTTGCCGTCCTTGGTGGAGCCTTCGAGCACGCGTACCCAGGTCTGGTTGTATGAGGCGCCGGGGCCGAGCGCGGTGACGGTGAGGTCGCCGAGCACGCGGGTGGCGGTCTGCGCGTTCGCGCCGGCGATGCGGGTGACGAAGCAGCGGCGGCCACCGTTGTCGAAGAACGTCTTGACCGCGTACGGCATGAACTTGTCCTCGCTGAAGATGTCGCCGAAGTAGCGGACGTACTCGCCGTACCCGGTGACGAGCCGGGGCAGCAGCGGTCCGCGCAGCGTCTCGCCGAGGAAGGCCGCGGTGCTGGTGGCGACGCCCTCGACGGGTTTGGGCCCCCGTTCGATCTCCTCGATGTAGACGCCGGGCGCCAGGTACTCGGGCATGTCACTTCTTCCTTTCGGCCGATGCCGGTGCCGGTGCTGGTGCCGGCGCTGACGGCACCGGTTTGTCCTTCATCTCCTGCCGCAGCCGGGTCCCGCTGTTCTTGGTGTGGTCGTCGAGGGCGGCCTTCGCGGTGTCGAGGGCGGCCTTCTTCGCGGTGACGGTGCGTTCCTTGTCGGCGAGGTCCTTCTCCGCGTCGCCGAGGCTGGTCAGGGCGGTGAGCAGGGATTTCGGTAGGTCGCCGGTAGCCACGAGCGCCGGCTCACCGGTCAGTGCGGGCTCGAAGTCCCGGTGCAGCACCAGGTAGGCCAGGGCGTACTGGCGTGCCTCGCCGGCCTTGACGATCTCGTCGCGCAGCGACTTCAGCCGGGTGTGCCGGGCCTTCACCGAGGCCGCCAGCTTCTTGTACGCGTCAGCCAGGCCGGCCCGGGTCCGGACCGTCTCCTTGGCCTGATCGCGGGCCGTCTCGGCGTCGCGGAGTTCGGTCGTCGCGGTGCCGACCCCGGTGGTCAGCTCGTCGCGTTTCGGGTCGAGCGCGTCCGCCTTGTCCCGGACGTCCTGGGCGATGTCGCCCAGCAGGGTCTCCAGGCTCTCCTTCTCGGTGGCGAGGAACTCGGCGAACGACTGCTCGGCGCTCGCCAGGGCGGGGTGGGCGCTCGCGTACGCGTCCCGGTTCGCGCCGAAGTCGCGCTGGGCAGTCCGCAGCGCGGTGAGCCGGCTCTCCTTGTCGATGAACGCGCCGTCCTTCTCCGCCTTCTGCTGGCGCGCGTCGTCGGTCTCGGTCGCGAGCTGGTCGATCCCTGCTGTCGAGCACGGTGCGGTTGGGGTCCGTCACGGCCGCGCGCTCCTTCCGGTCTGGTGGGTGAACCGCGGGACGGTGTCGCCGTCCAGGTCGATGTCCGCCGCGAAGACGTGCTCGCGGCCGTGTTCCAGGTCGATCGCCACGTCCCGGTCCGCGCCGAAGTGCAGGACGGTGGGTACCGGCGCCGGCTCGCCGAGCGGGGCCACGGTGATGCCGACGGCGAGGGCGAAGACCCCGTCGCCGTCGGTGGTGGCCGGGAACTGGCGACCGGCGGCCTCCGGCGGGGGCTCGGCGCTGACCGTCAGGCCGGCCACCGGTTCCCGTACGCCCGGTTCGCCGCCCGATCGGATCACGGTGCCGCGGACCAGCACGGCGACGTCGCCGAAGCCGGCGTCGGCCCGGCGTTCGAGCGCGACGACGCGCAGGACGCCGTCGCGTGACGGCCGGAACGTGATCGGGCCGGGCTCCCGGTATCCGGCGCGCCCGGCCGTGACGCGAAATGTCAGGTCCTCGCCGGCCGGGTGATTGAGCAGGACGAACAGCCCGCTGCGGTTGCGGATCAGCCGGGTCTCCCGGCGGCCGGCGGTGTCCAGGTGCACCTCGGCGTCGCGCAGCACGGTCCGGCGGGTCAGCCCGTCGATGAGGTGCAGCACCGCGGTCACCACGTCGGTACGGCCCGGCTCGAACACGATGTCGCTCACGGCAGCATCACCCCGTGCCGGGAGCGGTGCTCCAGGACCGGCGGCCCGGGCGTCTCCGGGTCGGATTCGACGGTCACCGGACTGACCAGGTAGACGATCGACGTCCGGTACGACGTCTGCGGGAACAGCCCCCACACCCGGCTCAGCTCCTCCATCGAGTACGGCTCGACGCTGATCCGGGCCTCCCTGACGAACGGCTGGGTGTGCAGAGCCCGGATCGCCCGGCCGAGCGTGACCAGCTCCTCCGGATCGGCCAGCCCGTTGCCGCCGACACCCGTGGAGCGGAACACCGACAGCAGGTAACGCAGGTCCAGCGGCAGCGCCTCGGTGACGGTGAACGGCCCGTCCGGATCGCCGGGGCGTGCCACGAAACGTGGCTCGTTGCGCATCGCCTGATTGGCGACGACGTGGAAGAGGAACAGGCAGAGCTTGCGGCTGCCGACGTCCTCGGCGTTGGGCGGGCCGACGTACACCTCGGATTCGACGGCGGCGGCCAGGCGCGCCTGGAGCACACCGGTCACCTCGGCGATCGCGGTCGCGGTCATGGCTTCAGATCCCGCTCGGCGTTGAGCATGCCGATCTTGTGGAGTTCCCGGCGGGCCGCGGTGCTGATGGCGTCGGCGTCGATGCGGCCGTCGTTCGCCGCGGCCTGGAACGCGGCATGCAGGGCGATGTTCTGGATGCTGCCGCCCGGGATCGGCAGCCGGTTCGCCAGCGGGTCGAGGTTCAGCCCGGCGTCGATCGGCGCGTCGTCCGGGAACGCCTTGCGCCAGATGCCGCGCCGGTCCGCCGCGGTGGGCATGGTGAAGTCGGCGACGAACCGCAGGCGCCGGACGAACGCGCCGTCGATGTTCTGCTTCGCGTTGGTGGTGAGGATCGCCAGGCCACGGAACGACTCCATCCGCTGGAGCAGGTACGCGACCTCGACGTTGGCGTGCCGGTCGTGGGCGTCCTTCACCTCGGTACGCTTGCCGAACAGGGCGTCGGCCTCGTCGAAGAGCAGCACCGCGCCGGCGCGCTCGGCCGCGTCGAAGACCGCGTCGAGGTTCTTCTCGGTCTCCCCGATGTACTTCGAGATCGTCCGGGACAGGTCGACGTGGAACAGGTCGACGCCGAGATCACCCGCGATGATCTGCGCGGCCATCGTCTTGCCGGTGCCGCTGGGTCCGCTGAACAGGGCCACCACGCCGTTGCCGTACGGCAGACGCCCGGCGAACCCCCATTCGTGCAGGACCCGGCCGGCGTGCAGGACGTGGGCCGCGATCCCCTTCAGCAGGTCTTCGAGTGCCGCGGGCAGGACGATGTCGTCCCAGTCGTACGCGGGTTCGACCTGCTGGACCCCGGCCGGCAGCGCGGCCCGGGTGAGGTCACGGGCGGCTCGCTGTACCTGGGCGAGCACGGTCTCGGCGGCTCCCGGGTCGACAGTGGACAGGGCCCAGGCCATCTGCTCCGGTTCGACCAGGGCGGTGGTCGCCAGGCGCCGGATGCCGGCCGCGGACAGCCCGGCGTCCGCGCGGGCGGCGGCGCTGGTCCACCAGTGGGCCCGCTGGTTGATGGTCACCAGTGGCGCGCGCAGCAGTTCGGCGGTGATGCCGGTGTCCACGGCCAGGATCCGGACGGTGCCGGCGGCCCGGGTGAGCGCGGCGTGTTCGGCCGGGCCGGCGTGGCGTACGGACACGCCGCTGCCGATGAGGCGGCCCAGGACCGTCCAGTCGGTGACGGCGTCGGCGCGGTCCGGTCCGGGCTCCACAGTGGCGAGGTCGCCGTCGATCAGCGGTACGCCGGCGGCGGCGGCCACCCGGTGAAACCACGGCCCGGCGTCGATGAGGCGCAGCACGGTGCCCGGCCGCAGCCGGGCCGCCAGGGCGGCTTCCTCCCCGGAGGGCTCGGCGCCGGCGACGGGCGGCAGGTGACGGGCACCGATCGCGGCCGCGGCCCGCGCGACGTCGCTCGCCGACGGGTATGTCAGGAGGGCGACGACAGCGGGGGACGGCGCGAGGCCGGCGTCGACGGCGGATGTTCCGGCCGGGGCGGCGGGCCGCAGCAGGCCGATACCGAGCATGCGTGCGGCCGCGGTGCACCGCAGGTCCCAGGCGGTGAGGGCCGGTTGCCGGATCAGCTCGGCCAGCAGGGTCAGGCCCGGGCGGCGGCGGCTCATGTCGTCCTGGAGGACGGCCACTGCTGTTCCGTACCGGCCGTCGAGCTCGGGTGCCAGCACCAGGCACAGCAGGCGCAGTTCGGTGTCGGAGAGCGTGAACTCGGCGGCCACCCGGGTGAGCGCTGCCGGCAGGGCGGCCCGGGTGCGGATGATCAGGTCGTCGGCCGCGGCGAGGCGCTCGGCGGCGTCGTTTCCGGATTCCCTGTTTCCGGGCTCTGGTGCTGCTGCGAAGCCGAGGCGGGTGAGCACGTCGCGTGCGGACACCGACCAGCCGGGCACCCCCGCTGCCGGCGAACCGGTGCGGCGCAGCAGGCAGCGGCCGAGGCTGAGGTCCAGCCAGGCGGTCAGCGCTGTCAGTGCCACCGAATCGGCCGGTGGCGGCTGCTCGTACATAACGGTGAGCTTCGCGGCGGCCGGGCCGCGCGGCCATGGGCCATCGGATCCGGGAAGGGCTCAGCGGCGCTGGGCCTCGTACCAGGACGCGGCGTGCGACCGGCCGCTGAGCCGCAGCTTCTCCAGGATGTTGTGCACGTGGTTCTTGACCGTGGAGACCTCGATGAACAGCCGCCGGCTGATCTGGCGATTGCTCAGGCCGTCGGCGAGCAGGGCGGCGATCTCCTGCTCACGGCTGGTCAGCGGGGTGGCCGGGGTGACCCCGCGCTGCTGGTCGGCGAGTACCGCGAGCCGGCGGAACAGGCCGCCGGTGATCGACGGCGAGCACACGACCGCTCCGGCGGCCACCTGCCGCAGCGTCTCCACGAGCTGGGACAGGTCACCGTCGCGGTGCACGCACGCGGCCGCACCCGCCTCCAGGCAGGCGATCACGTCGTCGTCGCTGTCCGGTACCCCGATCGCGACCGTACGGATCCCGGGCAGGCCGGTGGTCAGCGCGCGCAACGAGTCCCGGACGCCGGCCGGGGTCACGTCGACGAGCACGACGTCCGGGCCGAGCCGCCGGATCCGGGTCATCCCGGCGGCGTCCGGGCTGGCGTCGCCGAGCACGGTGACCTGCGAGAGTTGCGCCAGTGCCGCCCGGATCGACTCGCGGAAGAGCCGGACCTGGCCGAGGATCGCTACCCGCATCGCCGGATCCTCGCCGCCCGCACGGGGGGTCCACCATGGGCCGTCGGATCCGGAACCGGGACCAGGCCCAGCCACTGAGCCCGGAGCACCGTGTTGAGCCGGTCGGCCGTGGACAGCTTCCGCTGCAGGTTCTCCTGATGCTTGGCGACCGTCCGCGGGGAGATTCCCAGCCGGCGCGCGGCCGCGGCGACCGGCAGGCCCTCGGCGAAGGCGGTGAGCACGGCCAGTTCGCGCGGGGTGATTCCGTGATCGGCGGCGATCTCGGCGGCGGTCATTCCAGCATCGTCGCGCGGTACCGGAATCTGCCGCATCGGATGATTCGGTCGAGCGCCGTCTCGATCAGCGGCTACGCGTAATCACGTATGTCGTGGCCCCCGGGGGACAGGCCAAAATGGGGCAGGGGCTCATGAGAATTGTGATCATCGCGGCGGTGCGCCTCTACCGTGAGGGACTCGCGGATGTGCTGCGCCACCAGGGAACCTTCACCGTGACCGGCACTGCCGGCAGCGGCCCGGCCGGCGTCGAGTGCGTGCGGCGGCACCGGCCCGATCTGGTGCTGGTGGACAGCACCACACCGGGTGGAGTCGGCATCCTGACACAGCTGCGGGCCGTGGCGCCGCAGTCGCGGGTGGTCGTGCTGGGCGTGGCCGAGGACGTCATCGAGATCGTCGCCTGTGTCGAGGCGGGCGCGGCCGGTTACGTGCCCCGCGACGGTTCGATCGCCGACCTGATCGCGACGCTGGAACGCGCCGGACGCGGTGAGGCGGTCTGCCCGCCTGCGGTACTGGCCGGGCTGCTGCATCGCGTCGCCGAGATGACCGGCGGCGGCGGCTTCCTGGAAAGCGGTGAGCTCACCAGCCGGGAGCTGCAGATCGTCGCGCTGATCGAGAACGGCCTGACCAACCGGGAGATCGCCGACCGGCTCTCGATGGCGCCGTCGACGGTGAAGAACCACATCCACAACATTTTCGACAAGCTCCAGATCCGCCGCCGTGCCGAGGCCGCTGCCTGGGCCCGCCGGCACCGGGATCAGGGCCGGGTCTGAACCCGGTCTGGATCCGCCGTCTCATGGTGTGGTGCCCGGGCGGGCACGGACACTGCGGGGACACCTCCAGCAGGACAGGACTGGCGTGCGACAGGTGACCGTTCTCCTCGATCTTCGCGGCGTGCTCGGCGGCGTGGTGGGAACGCTGCTCGGGGACGCGTACGGTGCCGCCGTCCGTGAGGTGCCGCCCGGTGTGCCGCTCGACGAGGTGGTCGCCGGGGCCGGGGTGCTGATTACCGACCTCGGCGGCGACAGCGATCCGGCGGTGCTGACCCGGCTGCTGCGGCGCCACCCCGGGCTGCGGGTCCTGGTGGTGGAGGACGATGGGCGTACCGGTTCGCTCTGGGAACTGCGCCCGCACCGCATCGCCCTCGGTGAGCTCTCGCCGCAGCAGCTGATCGAGGCCGTCGGGCTAACCCGGTGACAGGAAACCGGTGAGCGCGTCGGCCGTGTGCGCCGCGCCCTTGTCGGTCATGTGGATCAGATCGTCGCAGTACAGCCCGAGCCTGTTGTCCCCGGACGGGGGCAGCTGCCGGGCCGACAGGTCGAAGTAGCTGACCTCGCTGTCCTCGTCCGCGACCTCCTGCCACGCATCGGTCAGCCGGCTGAAACCGTGCGCCCGCCCGGGCCCCACCCGCGGCGACCCGTAGATCACGAACGAGGGGTCGGAGTGCTCCCGGACCGCCTTGATCACCGTCTTCAGATTCCGCTTGATCGTCGGTCCCGGCACACCGGTGCGCCAGTCGTTGACCCCGAGCTGCAGGATCACCAGATGCGGCCGGATCGCCGCGAGCCGCGGCGCCCACGCCGGCACGTTCGAGGCGAAACTTCCCGTCGTACGCCCACCGTGCCCGCCGTTCCACACCTGGATGCCCCGGTTCTCGTCGCCGTCGAACGTGACGAAGCCGTTGATCCGGCCCACCCCGCTGACCGCGATCGTGTGGCTGCCCGCCGGCAGCGGCCCGGACGACCAGGTGGTGCCGCCGGCGACCGCCGAGACCTGGCCGTCGACGGTGACCTGGAACCGGCCACCCGCGTACCAGACCTGCACGCTCGTCCCGGTGAAGGAGTGCGTGAGCGAACCGCCATGCAGGTCGTACCCCTTCAGCGCCCATCCGTCCTCGGGCGGCGCCGGCCTGCCGCCGGACGCCAGCACCGGCCAGCGGTCCGGGCGGCCCCACGCGGCCACGAAGTTCGCCCCGCCCGGCGCTCCGGGCACACCGAACGCGTGCCGCAGGTTGTCGGCGAGCACCGACACGTACCCCCGGCCGTACGCGCTGCCGACTCCCTCGGTGCTCGACGAGCCGATCACCGCGACGACGGCCGGTTCGTACCGCCGGTTCGCCAGCGCGGCGTGCCAGGACAGCAGCGACAGCCGGTCGGTGACCGGATCCGCGGCGCGGGCGGGTGGAGCGGTGGCCGCGCCGGCGGCGATGCCGGCCACGACTGCCCCGCCGGCTACGGCGCCGGCCCTGATGAAATTGCGGCGATTCGTCATACAGTCGCCCCCCGATCTACATGCGACTTGTCCGCAGTGTGGGCGAGGATGCCTCATCGAGGCAATAGACGGATCGGTGACTTTGGGTGCGTTTGTTCTCGTACATCTGGGCATCCGCGATCGCCAGAAGGTCGTCCGGGCCGACCGTTCTGCGTTGCGTCCAGACGGTGGTACCCAGGGCGGTCGAGACGCGGAGCGTCTCGCCACGCCAACTGACGGGCTCGCTCAAGGCGCGCACGATCCGGGTGCCGAGAGCGTACGCGGTATCGCTGTCAGCATCCGGACAGAAGATGAGGAACTCGTCGCCGCCGATCCGGGCGACCACATCACCCGAACGGACCGCTCCGGTGATCCGGTGGGCGGTGGCGCGCAGCACCGCGTCACCGGCCTCGTGCCCGTACCGGTCGTTGATCGGCTTGAAGTCGTTCAGGTCGCAGTAGAGCAGGGCCAGGTCGCCGCCGAGCCCGTCGGCGTGCCGGGCGATCGCCGTCTCCATCACGGTGAACAGCCGGCGGCGGTTGACCAGCCCGGTCAGCTCGTCGTGCGACGCCTGGTGTGCCAGGGCCTCCCGGTCACGGCTGCGCTGCAGGTTCAGACGACCGATCCGGATCAGTACGAGCGGGATCGTCAGCATCGGCGCGATGGTGAGCAGCGGGCCGTCCACGGGTGAGCCGGCGAGCTGGCCGATCGCACCGACGACCGGGACCATCAGCATGGCCGCGCCGAACATGCCGAGCTGCAGTTTCGGCGCCCGGTCGGTGGCACGCACCCGCGGGTTCATCAGGTCGTGGGCGCTCGGGTGCAGGCCGGCCGCACCGAGGCTGAGGTACCCGACCGCGAACAGCAGCGCCGGCACCGAACCCTGGTCGGAGTCGGCCGGCAGCATGTTCACCACGGCGGTGCCGAGCAGCGTCAGCCCCAGCGCGCCGAAGAGGAACCAGAGCGTGATGTTGCCGCGCCCGCTGGTCCGGGCCACCCGCAGCAGCGCGCCGCAGATTCCGAACAGCACCAGCAGCTGGGTGAGCGCGAACAGCTGCGCGGCGGTCGTGTCGCCCTTGGCCAGCATCTGCGGCCGGAACAGGAACTCCCAGACCGGCGCGGCGGCCGCGATGCCCCAGACCGCGGCGTCGATCGTGCCGCTCGCGTCCCGCGGCGTGTGCCGGAGCACGATCATCAGGCTCGCGGCCAGGAAGAACACATAGCCGACGAGCTGTGGCACCACGGCCAGCCAGGGTGCCGGGGTCTCCTGGCCGCCGTGGATGGCGGCGGGCATGTACCAGGCGGCGTTGGCGGTGCTGAGCATCACCAGCGCGAGCATGGTGAGCAGCCAGGGACGCCGGTCGGGCAGGCGGTTGACGCGTACGCCCATCGCGATGCCCAGGGTCGCCAGGACGCCGGAGAGCAGCATCAACAGCAGGCGTACCGGCTCCGAGCCGGTCAGATATCCGGCGGTGAAACCGGTGGCCACGACGAGGAACCCGACCGGCACGCCGAGCCGGGCCCACTGCCCTGGAGGTTTCACGACCGGCCCCATCGCCAGCCGGAGCCTGGTCCTGAGAAATATGACAGCACCTGTCATGTCCCTGTTAGCGCGGCTGCCCTACGCTGTGGGCCCGGTCGATGACCGGTCTGAGCAGGGGGGAGCTTCGCGGTGACGACGGCGACCGTGGTGTTTCTGATCATCGGCGGAGTCGGTCTGGCGATCCTCGCGTTCGCTCTCCTCGGCGGTGAGATCGCGCACCTCGGTGGTTTCGGGGCGGACGGACTGGTCTCCCTCGAAGCGGTCGCCGGCTTCCTCGGCACGCTCGGTTTCGCCGGAGCGATCGCCGCCGAGCTGTTCGATGCGCGTACCCCGGGATTTATCGCAGCGGCGGCCGCGATCGCGCTGCTCGCAGCGTTCGCAGGCGCCTGGCTCGCGTTGCGTTTCTCCCGCGCCGCGCGCGACATGCCCACCGACGCCACACCCACCCGACTGCACCTGATCGGCACGATGGGCGTCGTGGTGACCGCGGTGCCCGCCGGCAGCGGTTACGGCGAGGTGCGCGTCCGGCTCGGCGGGCAGCCGGTCAAGCTCTACGCCCGTGCCGAGCAGGCCCTTCCGGCCGGCACCCCGATCTTCGTGGTGGAAGCACCCACCGACACCAGCGTCGTCGTCGAGGCGACCCCGCCCACCGGAAAGGCATAGATGTCACCCCTTCTGATCGCGATCGCAGGCGTGGTCCTGCTCATCGTTCTCGTCGTTCTCTTCGTGCTGTCCCGGATCAAGGTCGCCGGGCCGAACGAAGCGTTCATCATCACCGGCCGCAAGGGCCGGGTGACCCAGTCGGCCGACGGCACCAGCAGCACCGACCTCTCCGGGCAGAAAGTCGTGATGGGCGCCTCGGTGTTCGTCATGCCGGTCGTGCAGCGGCTCCAGTCGCTCGACCTGTCCAGCCGCCGCATCGACGTCAGCATCAAGGGCGCGGTCTCCAAGCAGGGCATCCGTGCCGAGCTGCACGGCGTCGCGATCGTGAAGGTCGGCGGCACCGAGGACGCGATCCGTGCCTCCGCCCAGCGGTTCCTGCACCAGCAGGCCGAGATCGAGGACTTCACCCGTGAGGTCCTGGCCGGCGCCCTGCGCTCGATCGTCGGCCGGCTCACCGTCGAGGAGATCATCCGGGACCGGGCGGCGTTTGCCAGCGCGGTCGCCGAGGAAGCCGAGCACTCGATGACCAACCAGGGTCTGGTGCTCGACACGTTCCAGCTGCAGGACATCCTGGCCGAGGGCTCGTACCTTCAGGACCTGGGCCGTCCCGAGGCCGCCCGCGTGCTCAAGGACGCGGCGATCGCCGAGGCCCGCGCCCGGCAGGCCGCCGAGCAGGAGCGCCTGCTCGCCGAGGAGGCGATCGCCGAGGCGCAGCGCAACCTGTCGCTGAAGCAGGCCTCCATCGCCGCCGAGATCGACGCTGCCAAGGCGAAATCGGCAGCGGCCGGCCCGCTCGCCCAGGCCGAGCGTGAGCAGGCCGTTCTGACCGAGCAGCAGAAGGTCGCCGAGCGCAACGCCGAGCTCAAGCAGCGTCAGCTCGACACCGAGGTCCGCAAGCCCGCCGACGCCGCTCGGTACAAGGTGGAGCAGGAGGCCGAGGCCGCCCGTAACGCCGCGGTCATCGGCGCCGACGCCCAGCGTCAGGCCACCATCGCCGCCGCGCAGGCGTCCGCCGAGCAGGCCCGCCTCACCGGTGAGGGCGAGCGAGCCCGTCGTGCCGCGCTCGCCGAGGCGCACGCCATCGAGGGTGCCAAGGAGGGTGAGGCGGAGCAGCGCCGGCGTACCGCGATCGCCGAGGCGATCGAGCGCGAGGGCACGGCCGAGGCCGCGGCCATCCTGGCCCGTGGTCAGGCCGAGGCCGAGGCGATGGCGCGCAAGGCCGAGGCGTTCAGCGCCTACGGCGAGGCCGCCGTCCTCGACCTGCTGGTCAAGGTGCTGCCGCAGGTCGTCGAGGCCGCTGCCGCCCCGATGGGCGCCATCGACAAGATGACCGTCATCTCGACCGACGGCGCATCGTCGCTGACCAAGTCGGTGGCCAACAACGTGGCCCAGGGCCTCCAGCTCGGCTCCGACCTCACCGGCGTTGACCTGGCCGGCCTGCTCTCACGCCTGGGAGCAGCAAGCGCCTCCACCGTCGCAACCCCGAAGCCGGCACCCGCACTGGAGGAGCCCAACCACACCAAGCAGTAACCGCCCTTCGCGACCAACCCCGGCGACCGGGGATCGGCCCCAGGCGAGGCGCTCGGTTCCCGGCGGCCTTGGGTGAGGCGCGCGGTCTCCGGCGGCCTTGGGTGAGGCGTGCGGTTTCCGGCAAGCAGTAACCAGCGGCCCACCCGCTTCAGGTGCGACGAGCGCCTGAAGCGGGTCAGGCCCGGACGGCACGCCTTGCTCTCGCTGCGGCCGGCCGGCATGCCTTGCTCTTGCTGCGGCCGTCGCCGTGCGGGTCCGGCACGCCGCCGCCGGCGAGGGCGGCGAGGATGGCGAACGGCGCGGCCACGACGAGCCCTGCGCCCATCGTTTGGGTGCCCTCACTGGTGCTCATCGGACGCGGGATGCCTGGCACGCCGGCTGGTGATCGCTGACAGACTTCGCCACCATCGCTCGTCGATAGTCAGCTCCCGTGTCTCGAACAGTGCCCGCTCGAATGCAAGCAGATCGATGGGCCGGATGAGGCCTCGGCGAGCGACTTCCAGGACCTCGGCCGGGAGGCGGACGCCGTGTGACTCTACGTAGTGGCTCAAGCCTTCAGGCCAGACGAAGTGCTCGCCGTCGGTCATCTCGGTACTGCCATTGAGGACGCCGCATACGCGGCAAACCGAAAGTCCCGCGAAGGCCACGTACACCGTCCCCGAGCGCAGATACGCGACCACCGCGTCACGTTCCTCTGCCGGCAAGCTGTCATCGAGGAAGTCGTGGACATCCGGCCAGCCGTCAGGCGTCGAAGGGTCGTCCCAGTAGCCGACGAGTCGCAGCACTTTCTGGCTCATTGCGTCCACCCGCTCCACGGATTCCAGGCTATGTCGCAGACGTTGAGCGAAGATCTCGGGTGACTGCGGCGATCAGACTGTCATCCGGCGTTGCCGCAGGTCCCGTTGGATGGGCGACGGCCTGTGCTGAACTTGGTGCGTGCAGATGCGTCCCACAGAATTGGCGGCGATCCGTGCCGGCGACGTCGACGTGGCGTTCCGCCGGTGGGAGCGGCCTCGGGTCAAGGCCGGTACCCGGATGCGTACCGCGGTCGGATTGGTCGAGGTCACGTCCGTCGACCGTGTGCCGGTGGAGACGCTGACCGCTGCGGACGCGCGCCGGGCCGGGGCGGCTTCGCTGGCGGCGCTGCGGCAGGGACTGGACCGCCTGCACCCGGAACCGGCCGGTGTACCGGATCGGGCTGCGGTACGCCGGCGCCGACCCGCGGCAGGCTTTGCGGGAGGTGGTACCCGACGCTGCCGAGATGGACGCGATCGGCGCGTGGCTCGACCGGCTCGACCGCGCCTCGTCGACCGGCCCGTGGACCCGGGCGACGCTCTCTCTCATCGACGAACTGCCGGCCACCCGGGCACCCGACCTCGCCGAACGGATGGGTCGCGACACCCCCTCGTTCAAACAGAACGTACGCAAACTGAAGGAGCGCGGCCTGACCGAATCACTGGATATCGGGTACCGGCTCTCCGCGCGCGGCGGCGCCGTTCTGGATCACGAGGGACATCCCCGGGCCGCCGGCGGCCGCTCAGCACCGGAACCCGGCATCCCCTTGCCGCACCTCGGCGCCGCCGCGACCCGGGCGCTCACCGGGCGCGGAGTGGTCCGGCTCGAACAGGTGGCCGGGCTCAGCGCCGGCGAGGTGCAGGCACTGCACGGCGTCGGGCCCTACGCCATGGGCCTTCTGCGCTCGGCCTTGGACGCGGCCGGGCTGGCCTTCCGCGACGGTCCCGGCACATCGCCGCCCGCTACGCCAGAGACACCGTGAACATTTCGTTCGCAAGCCGAACGTCCGTCTTGCCGCGGAGTCGCGCTGCCGGCCGATGAGCCTGCTCGTCACCGCGGGACACGCTTGCGCAGGCCGCATGCCCCTTGACGGGCTACTTGCATTTTGCAAGCATGGCCGTATGAGCCTTTTCATCACCTGCCCGGTTGAGAACGTCGAGCGCGCAACCGCCTTCTACACGGCCCTCGGCTGGGTCCTCAACGCCGAGATGTCCGACCACAACGTGTCGTGCTTCGCGATCGCGCCCGAGCAGTACGTCATGCTCGGCAGCCGCGAGATGTACGCGAGCGTCGGCGGAGTCGAAGAGCTGATCGGCGGACCGCAGACGCCCTCGAAGGTCACCGTCTCGTTCAACCTGGGCAGCCGCGAGGCGGTCGACGAGCTCGTTGACCGCGCCGGCGCCGCCGGCGGGCGGATCGGTGACACCGACGACTACCCCTTCATGTACCAGCGCCAGTTCGACGACCCCGACGGCTACCACTACTCACCGTTCTGGATGAAGGCGGACGCCGATCCGGCCGCGTGAGCGACCTCGCGGCGGCCCTCGACATCGTCGGAGCACGGTGGGCCCTGCTCATCGTGGACCGGCTGCTCGACGGGCCACAACGCTACGGCGATCTGCAGCGCGACCTCGGCGTGCCGACGAACATGCTCGCGACACGCCTGCGCGAGCTCGAAGCGGCCGGCGTGCTGGTCCGCCTGCCCCTTCGGCACAACACCCGGGCCTATGCGCTGACCGATCGTGGGCTCGCCTTGCGCGAAGCGATCGTCGCACTCGGCAACTGGGGCAAGAACGACGCCCAGGAACCGTCTCTCGAATCATGATGTGGTCCAGAGCAGGATCCCCGCGAGGGTGAGTACGGCCTGGTAGTGCACCGCGAGGTCGTCGGTGCGCATGGCCAGGCCGCTGGGGCGGCGGACAGCGGTCCCGCAGCACCGCCCGGTTGCGCGCGGGTGGGTTCTCACGCCTCCGAGCGGACCCCGATCAGCACATCGCCGAGTTTGAGGAGCAGGTCCTGGCCGGTGAACGGCTTCTCGATGAACGCGATGTCGTCGTCCAGGATGTGCGTGGTCCCGAGCAGTCCGTTGCTGTACCCGGACATGTACAGCACCGGCAGATCAGGCCGGCGTTCGTGCAGCAGCTCGACCAGCCGGGGCCCGGATATCTCCGGCATGATGACGTCGGTCAGCAGGACGTCGCATTTCTGCGTGCCGAAGGCGTCGAGGGCTTCCGGGCCGTTGTTCACGGCCACCACCCGATAGCCTCCGCCGGCCAGGATGCGGGTGACGACGCGGGCCAGCGCCGGCTCGTCCTCCACGACCAGGACGGTACGCCCGGCGCCGTCGGCGGGGGTGATCCGGGCGGCCGGGGTGTGCGGGGCGGCGCCCTCGGGCACCAGCGGCAGGTATATCCGGAACGTGGTGCCGATGCCCTGCTCCGAGTACAGGTTGATGCCGCCGCCGGCTTCGGCCACGATGCCGTACACGGTGGCCAGGCCCAGTCCGGTGCCCTTGCCGTGCGGTTTCGTGGTGAAGAACGGTTCGAAGATGCGTTCGGCTACCTCCGGTGGGATGCCTTCGCCGGTGTCGCTGACCAGGATTCGGGCGTACACGCCGGCCGGTAGCGGCGGCTGCATGTCCATCTCGTCGCCGCCGAGCGTGGCCGTGTTGACCTCCAGGACCAGGGTGCCGCCGTCCGGCATCGCGTCCCGGGCGTTGATCGCCAGGTTGAGCAGTACCTGCTGGATCTGACCCGGGTCGGCGTGTACGAAGATCGGCCGGCCGGACGGCACCGCGATCAGCGTGATGTCCTCGCCGATCGTGCGTGCCAGCATCGCCTCCACCTCGGCGACCGCCGGGTTCAGGTCCATGTCCTGCGGCTGTACGGCGTCGCCGCGGGTGAACGTGAGCAACTGCCGGGTCAGGTTGGTGGCGCGTTCCGCTGCCGTCGTCACGTGCGCCAGGTCCGCGCGTACCTCGGGTTTGTCCTCGCACATCTCGGCCGCGAACTCGGTGTAGTTCTGGATGATCGCGAGGATGTTGTTGAAGTCGTGGGCCACGCCGCCGGCCAGTTTGCCGAGGCTCTCCATCCGCTGCGCCTGATGGCTGCGCTCGGCCATGGCACGTTGCTGCTCGGCCGCCTCCATCGCGGCGGTGATGTTGCGGGCCACCACGGAGGCGCCGATCAGTTCACCGGCGGCGTCGCAGATCGGGGCGATGTCGACGGCGATCCGGATCGTGGCGCCGTCCTCGCGTACCCAATCGGTTTCGTCGTGCAGGCCCGTCGCGCCGCTGCGGATGCGGTCGAGCAGCTCGTCCGGCCGGTTCAGCACCGTCACGGGCGCACCCAGTGTCTCGCGTGCGGGCAGGCCGAACAGCTTCTCGGCGCCGCGGTTCCAGGCGGTGACCGTGCCCCGCGGCGAGAGCCCGATGATCGCATCGTCGATGTGGTCGACCACGGTCGCCAGGATGGCCTGCTGGTGGGCGGCCTCGTTCACGGCCGCCTGTTCCCGGGCGCTCGCCTCGTCGAGGCGGTGCTGACCCCACGGGTCGACGTAGATCGCACCGGGGCCGAGCAGCACCGCATAACCGCGTCGCAGCGTCCAGTAATAGATGCCGATCATGGCGGTGACGGCGTCCCAGATCGCGGTGGCCCACAGCCAGGACGCGGAGGAGTGGCCGTGGCCGGCGCCCCGGATCGTCATGAGCGCGTGCAGGCCGTGGCCCACCGCACAGCTGAAGAAGATCATCGCGGTGGCGACGGCGAGTTTGTTGGTGCGCAGCTGACCGGCCCGGTTCACGGGCACCACGATCGCCATCATGATCGCCATGTAGGCGACCATGATGATCAGGTTACCGCCGAGGTAGAGCTGCTCCGGCACACCCTTACTGATCGGGTGCCGGGCAGCGGTACTTACCCTTCTGGGACGCCGTGAAACTCAGGCCAGCATCCGGGCGAACTCCTCCGGGTCGAGGATCGGGATCTCCAGCTGGGCCTTCTTCGCCTTGGTGGTGCCGGTCTCGGCGGTGACCAGCGCTGTCGTCTTGGCCGAGACGCTGCCGCTGGCGGTGCCGCCGAGGGCCTCGATGCGCTCGTTGACCGTGGTGCGTGTGTAACCGGGGACGCTGCCGCTGACCACGTAGACCTGGCCGGCCAGCGGTTTCGCCGAACCGTCGTCGACCACCGCCATCGACAGCCCGTGCGCGGCCAGCCGGTCGATCACGTCGCTCATCGCGACCAGGCCGTCGACGACGTGCTGTGCCTTGATCAGGCCCATCTTGTCGATCTCGGCGATCTCCTCGACGGTCGCGGCGCGCAGCGCGTCCATCGTCTTGAACCGCGATGCCAGCCACCGGCCGACCGAGCGGCCGGTCATCCGGATGCCGAGCGCCGTGATGACCCGGTTGAACGGCTGCTCCCGGGCCCGTGTCAACCCGGTCATGATGCGGCCCGCGGTCGAGGCGCCGACCTGGCGGCTGCCGTCACCGGTGCGCAGCGTGGTGAATTGATCGAGAGTCACGTCGAACAGGGAGGCCAGATCCTTGACCAGACCGGCCTCGGCCAGCGCGATCACGATCTCCTCACCGAGGCCGTCGACGTCGAGACACTCACGGCTCGCGGCATAGGTGATCGCCCCGACGACGGAACAGGAAGCGGTGTGGCAGCGCCACAGCAGGCTCGACTTGTCCCACGGCTCGCCGCACTGCGGGCACACCTCCGGCGGGGTCCACGGGGTGAGGCCGTGCGGCTGCTCGCCGATCGGGGTGGTCACCCGGGGGATGACGTCGCCGGCCCGCCACACCGCCACGGTCTGACCGATGGCGAGACCCTGGTCGAGCACCCACTGGGGGTTGTGCAGGGTCGCCCGGGTCACCGTGGTGCCGGCCACGTAGACCGGGTCGATGACGGCGCGCAGGGTGATCCGCCCGGTGCGCCCGACCCGCACCTCGATGTCGCGCAGCACGGTGGCGGCGGTGTCCGGCGGGTATTTGAAGGCCGCCGCCCAATACGGCGTGCGGCTGGCCAGCCCGAGCCGGCGGCGGGTCACCTCACGGTTTGCCTTGATCACCGCCCCGTCGATCGGGAAGACCAGGTCGGCGCGGTGCGACCCGATCTCGTCGATCGCGGCGGTCACCTCCTCGGCGGTGAACCGCTCGCCGGCCACCGACGGAATCAGGTCGCAGGCGGCGGGGAAGCCGAGCCCGGCGGCGAACGCCATCCGCTCCAGGTGGCTGTCGAAGGTGCCGCTCACGTCGTACGCCGCGAAGGTCATCGGGGTGTCGTAGGTGCGGTCGATGCTGCGGATCGACCCGGCGACCGCGCCGCGCGAGTTGACGAACGCCTTGGCACCGGCGGCGACCCGGTTGGCGCTGGCGGTCTCGAAGTCGGCGACCGTCATGTAGACCTCGCCGCGGACCTCGCCGGTCCAGTCGCCGGTGAGCGCGACCGGCAGGCCGGCGACACCCTTGCGGACCTGGGCGGTGACGTCCTCGCCGGTGCTGCCGTCACCACGAAGTGCGGCAAGCGTCAAACGGCCCTCGACGTACTCCGCGCGGATCGCCAGGCCGTCGAGTTTCACCTCGACGAGGCAGCCGTCGCCGCCGAGGGTGGCGACGAACTCGGTGACCTCGTCGGCTGTGGTGATCTTGTCGAGCGAGAGCATCGGCGTGGGGTGCCGCACGTCGCCACCGGCCGACGAGCCCGCCGCGACCTCGGTGGTGACGCCCTGGTCGTCCCAGTCCGGGTTTGCCTTCAGCGACGCCGCGATGCGGTCGGCGAGCACGTCGTAGTCGGCGTCGGTCATCACGACGTCGCCGCTGTCGTAATAGGCCTGTGCGGCCTTGCGCGCCTCGGCCACCGACTGATCGAACTCTTCACGGGTCACGAACACCATGGCGGCAGCCTAGAACAGAGGTACGACACTTTTCACGCCTGTAGGAAGCTGACCAGCCCATCCAGTTCGGGATGTTTCGTGGCTTCCCGCAACGACTCGGCGAGGGCCTGGTCGTGGGTGGGGCGGGCCTGGTGCAGCAGGGCCTGCCCGGCCGGTGTCAGCTCGGTGTAGATGCCGCGCCGGTCGTCGGCGCAGAGGATGCGGGTGAGCAGGCCCCGGTCTTCCAGGCGGGTCACCAGGCGGGTGGTGGCGCTGCTGGACAGCGCCGCGGCGCGGGCGAGCTGGCGCATCCGCATGTGCCAGCCGTCCTGGCGGCTCAGTGCGTCGAGCACCGTGTACTCCACGACGGAGAGCTTGTGCGCGGCCTGCAGGCGGCGTTCCAGCTCGGCCTCGATCAGCCCGTGCAGGGCGGCGAGGCGGCGCCAGCCCTGCGCGCGTACCTCGATTGCGTCATCGGTGATCCCCACGTGGCCGACGATACACCGCCTTGCGCCGGTATAGCGCGCGTGCAACTATCTCTAAGTCGTTGCACACGCGCTATATCGTCGTGAGAAGGAAACTATGCCCATCGCGCTCTACGCACTCGCCATCGGCGGGTTCGGGATCGGGCTGACCGAATTCGTCATCGCCGGCCTGCTGCCCGAGGTCGCCACGGACTTCGGCGTCTCCGAGTCCGTTGCCGGCTATCTGATCTCCGGTTATGCCCTGTCGGTCGCGGTCGGTGCCATCGCGCTCACCGCCGCGCTCGCCCGGGTCGGACGCAAGAAGGCCCTGCTCGGCCTGATGATTCTGTTCATCGCCGGCAACCTGCTCTCGGCCGTCGCGCCGAGTTACGAGCTGATGCTGCTCGGCCGGGTGCTCGCCGCCCTCTGCCACGGCGCGTTCTTCGGCATCGGCGCGGTTGTCGCCGCCGATCTCGTGCCGGCCAACCGTAAAGCGGCCGCGATCTCCATCATGTTCACCGGGCTGACCGTCGCCAACGTGCTCGGGGTGCCGCTCGGCACATTCCTCGGCCAGGCCGCCGGCTGGCGCGCCACGTTCTGGGCAATCTCGGTCATCGGCGTGATCTCGTTCGTCGGCATCGCGGTCCTGATCCCCAACATCACGAAAAAACCCGAAAAATCTGACTTCGCGATCTTCAAGAGCCGCCAGGTCTGGCTCTCGATGATCATCACGGTGCTCGGATTCGGCGGCATGTTCGGCGCCTTCAGCTACATCGCTTACACGTTGACCCAGGTCAGCGGCTTCAGCGCCTCGACCGTACCCTGGCTCCTCGTTCTTTTCGGTGTTGGTCTTTTCGCCGGGAACATCGCCGGCGGCAAGGCTGCCGACCTCAACCCCGGGCGCACCCTGGCTGTGCTGCTCGCCGGCCTGACCATCGTCCTGGCGATCTTCGCGGCGGTGGCGTCCAGCCAGATCGCGACCGTGGCGGCCCTGATCCTGATGGGCGGATTCGGCTTCGCGACCGTGCCCGGCCTGCAGATGCGCATCATGACGCACGCCGAAGCCTCGCCCACCCTGGCCTCCGGGGCGAACATCGCCGCGTTCAACGTCGGCAACGCGTTCGGCGCCTGGATCGGCGGGCTCACCCTCGCCGCCGGCCTCGGATACACCGCACCCCTCTGGGCCGGCGCCGCCGTCACCCTCGCCGGCCTGATCGTTTTCGGAATAGCCGCGGTCCTGCCGCACGGCGAATTCACCCGCACACCAGTGGGAGCAACCCGAGGAACAGCACCCTCGACGCAGACCTGAGCGGTCCGCTTGCGCTTCATTCCTGGGTACGCGTAAAGCGCTCGTGCTTCGTGCGTACCCAAGAATGAAGCCGGCGGCGAGTCGCTCAGGCCTTGGGCTGGCGCAACGGCAGCAGGGCGTTGCTCCAGGCGACGACCTGGTCGAGCAGCGTGGCGAGCTGGGGGAGCTGGTAATCGCCCGGCTTGAAGACGCTGTAGTTCTCGAACTCGGTGGACAGCGCGAGGGTGACCTGCTGGCGCACGTCGGCCATCATCAGCTCGCCGGCGACCAGGCGCAGGTGCTCGACCGCGCGGGCGCCGCCGACCGAGCCGTAGGAGACGAAGCCGGCCGCCTTGTTGTTCCACTCGGCGAACAGGTAATCGATGGCGTTCTTGAGCACGCCGGAGGTGCTGTGGTTGTACTCCGGGGTGACGAAGACGTAGCCGTCGAAGGACGCGATCTTCTCGGCCCACTGCTTGGTGTGGTCGTTCTGGTAGTTGCCCATCGACGGCGGGACCGGCTCGTCCAGGTGCGGGAGCGGGAAGTCCTTCAGGTCCACGAGTTCGAAGGTCGCGTCGCTGCGCTTGGCGGCGATCTCGTGCACCCAGCGGGCGACGGCCTCGCCGTTGCGGTTGGGACGGGTGCTGCCGATGATGATCCCGATACGAATGTTAGGCATGACATTTCCCTTTTATCGGACTTGGTGCGATCCACAAGGACGTTACTGGCCGCATTCCCGGCGCGCGTACGCTGTCGCGAACGTCTCCATTTGCCGACCGGCGTGTGCACGTCCCGGTGTGATGGCATGGGATGAGGTGCAGGAACGGGTCGAAGCCCCTTACAGGAGGACGCATGCAGTCGCGTACCGATCTCGTCGAAGACTTGATGGCGCGTTTTCCTCACGTCCCGCGCGAGGCGGTGATCAAGGAGGATCTGCTGCGCGGAGGTCTCGCCTTCGACGACTCGGCGCTCACCGACAACGAAAAGGGTGACGTCAAGCCGAAGTCGTACTTCATCTTCTCCTTCGACCACCGGACGCTCCCGGAGCTCGGCGAGGCCGCGCTGCGCCGCCCGCCGGAGGAGATCGTGCTCACCGGTGGCCCGTACGACCTGCGTCGTACCGTGGTGTCGGTGCGGATCAACCCCACGTCGCCGTACCGGGTGAAGCCGGACGCCGACGGCCGCCTCCAGCTCTTCCTCGACGGCAAGCCGATCGCCGACGTGGGCCTGCCGCCGATGCCGGACTACTACCGGCACACGCTGGAGAACGGCAAGCAGGTCATGGAGGTCGCGCCGACCATCCAGTGGGGTTACCTCGTCTATCTGACGGTCTTCCGCGTGTGCCAGTACTTCGGCGCCAAAGAGGAGTGCCAGTACTGCGACATCAACCACAACTGGCGTCAGCACAAGGCGGCCGGCCGGCCGTACACCGGTGTGAAGCCGATCGACGAGGTCCTCGAGGCGCTCGAGATCATCGACAAGCACGACACGCTCAAGACGTCGACCGCTTACACGCTCACCGGTGGCAGCGTCACGTCGCAGGTCGGCGGCAAGACCGAAGCCGACTTCTACGGGCAGTACGCCCAGGCGATCGAGGAGCGTTTCCCCGGCCGCTGGATCGGCAAGGTCGTCGCCCAGGCGCTGCCCAAGGCCGACGTCCAGCGGTTCAAGGACTACGGCATCCAGATCTACCACCCGAACTACGAGGTCTGGGACAAGCGGCTCTTCGAGTTCTATTGCCCCGGCAAGGAGCGGTACGTCGGCCGCGAGGAGTGGCACCGCCGCATCATCGACTCGGCGGAGATCTTCGGGGCGCGCAACGTGATCCCGAACTTCGTGGCCGGCATCGAGATGGCCGAGCCGTTCGGGTTCACCACGGTCAACGAGGCGATCGACTCGACGACCGAGGGCCTGCACTACTTCATGTCCAAGGGCATCACGCCCCGGTTCACCACCTGGTGCCCGGAGCCGACCACGCCGCTGGGCAAGACCAACCCCGACGGCGCGCCGCTGGAATATCACATCCGGCTGCTGGAGTCGTACCGCGCGACGATGGACCACTACGGTCTCTCCAGCCCGCCCGGTTACGGCCCGGCCGGCGCCGGTAACGCGGTCTTCTCGGTGAGTTCGTTCATGGACAGCCTGCCCGCCGAGCCGCAGGACTGATTCCGCCTCAGGTTCCTTCCGGTTGTGGTCGATAAGCACTCCGACTCACCACCGGAAGGAACCGCGGGTTGATGCGACTACTGGCCCGGCCTGCGCGGACGGCGGGATGGCTCGTCGTCGGCGCTTCCGGCTGGACTCTCGCGGCAGCCCTGCTCGGTGTCCTCGGCACCGAAACAGTCGTACCCGTGTGGTCGCTCTGGCCGTGCACGGTCCTGGCCGTGCTCTGCGGGGCCGCGGCCTGCGCGGTCGCTTCCGCTACCAGCGGCGGCGCCGGCTCCGTCTTCTGGCGACAATTCGGGTACGCCGTGACGCTGATCGCCGCGGGTACCGTGAGCCAGGCCGTGGACACGCAGCGCAGCCTGGGCGACGTCATGGCATTCACCCCGATCACCGGGCTGCTCTTCCTCGCGAGTGTCGCTGTCGGCGTGCACGCCCTGGTCCGGGTGCCCGGCGCCCGGCGTACCTGGCAGGGCACCGTCGCGCTGTTCCTCGACATCGCGATCGTCGCCGTCGCCGCCGGCCTGGTGCTGGCCCGGGTCCTGACCGTCATGCCGGTCCCGCTCCCGACCGGTGCTCTGGCCACCGCGGTGCAGGTCATCGTTCTCGGTGGCGCCGGCGCGGCAGTGGTCGCTGTCGTCAAGGTGGGTATGAGCGGCACCGGTGCGGTCCATGGGCCGGCCCTGTGGATTCTCAGCCCGGTCGGCACGCTCGGCCCGATCTCGCTGGTCGTCGCCCCGGCCCTGCAGCAGTGGCCGCATCTGAGCGCCACCGTCGTCGTGCTGCCGCTGTTCGCCGTGCTGCTCACGGTGTCGGCGTTCTCCCAGGTCCGTGCGAATGTGGCCGGTTCCTCCGCGGTCCGTGCTGTCGCCGGTGAGCGGCGGCGGGGGATCAGCGCCATCCCGTTGGTCTCGGTGCTGGCAACCTCGGTGATGCTGATCGTCGCCATCATGGATCTCCGATATCTGCCGGCCGGGTACGCCGCCGGTGCGATCATGCTGATCCTGCTCGTCGTGGTTCGTCAGCACGTCGCGCTCTCCGACAACGTGCTGCTGCTGGACCGGCTCGCCGACCAGGCCCGCCACGACGATCTGACCGGCCTGCCGAATCGGCGGTTCTTCACCGATCTGCTGAACTCGGGCAGGAACGCGGCCGGCGGCACGGTGGCGGTCTGCGATCTGGACAACTTCGCGGCGCTCAACGACCGGCTCGGCGATGCCTCCGGGGACGCGGTGCTGCGTCAGGCGGGGGAGCGGATCGTGCGTACCGCCGGCGAGGGCGCGCTGGTCGCGCGCCTGACCGGCGACGAGTTCGGGATTCTGTTGCCGGCCGGGCACCCGCTCGCCGCCGGCGACCTGCTGGCCGAGGCACTGTTGCGCGCGTTTCAGGAACCGCTCCCGGCCGACGGGCACGACCTGCTCGTCACGGTCACCGTGGGTCTTGCCTCCGGCAGCGGCGACACCGTCGCTGACCTGCTGCGTCGTGCCGAGCTCGCGTTGCAGGCCGCTCAGCGGGTCGGCGCCGATCGGTACCAGCGGCACACCGACGCGCTGGACACCTCCGCGCGGAACAGCGCCCAGATGGCCGCCGCGCTGCGCCGGGGGTTCGACGCCGGGGAGTTCCGGCTCGTCTACCAGCCGATCGTCGAGCTGCCGCACGGCATCATCCGCGGGGTGGAGGCGCTGGTCCGCTGGCACCCGGACGGTGGAAGCCCGGTCTCGCCGGCCGAGTTCATCCCGGTCGCCGAGCAGACCGGTCTGATCATCGACCTGGGTGCGTGGATTCTCGACACCGCCTGCGCGGACGCGGCGGCCTGGCAGGCCCGCTGGGGTGCGGACGCGCCCCGGGTCAGCATCAACGTCTCCGCCCGGCAGCTGCTCGACCCGGACCTGCCGGGCCTGGTCGCCGCCGCGCTGAGCCGGCACGGCCTGGAACCGCGCGGGATCACGTGCGAGATCACCGAGACGGCGGTGTTTGCCGGTGGACCGGCCCTGGACACCGTGCGGGCGCTGCGGGAGATCGGTGTCGGGATCGCCCTCGACGATTTCGGCACCGGGCACTCGTCGCTGACCCTGCTGCGGACCTGCCCGGTCACCACGCTGAAGGTCGACAAGTCGTTCATCGACGAGCTCAACGGCAGCCCGCAGCAGGAGGCGATCGCGGCGTCGCTGCGCGGGATCGCCGACACGCTGGGCCTGCGGGCCGTGGCCGAGGGCGTCGAGACGCAGGACCAGGCGGACCGGCTGCACGCTCTGGGATACCGGTATGCCCAGGGCTTCTACTTCGCCCGGCCCACTCCGGCGGCCGAGATCGACCTGGCGCTGGCGCTGGCGGCCTGAAGCCGGGGTTTGGGACGGGATCCCGACCGGCTGGCTCTGGGTGCTGCCCCGGCGGCACCCGAGGCAGCAGCCAGAGCCAGCCGATGGGGATCGTGTTACTTCGCGGTGTATCCGGTGACCTTGTTGGCCCAGGCGATGAACTTCTCCGGGTCGTTGTTGGCGCCGTGGCCCGCGTCCCAGTACATGCTCGAATCGACGGTGTCGCCGAGCGTGGCGAACCCGGCTGCCAGGTTCGACGAGACGGTCAGCGACGTGTCGGTGTCGCTGGTGCCGAGCCGGAAGAACCAGTTCTTCGCCCGGCCGTCGTTCTTCTCCTTGATGAAGTACATCGGGTTCATCAGGTTGAGCAGCCCGGCGATGTCCGCCTCGACCGTGACGTTCGCCTTCGTCGCGCTGTACTCGGTGAAGTGCCGCGCGTCGACGCTCTCCGTACCGAACTCGATGTTCTCCCCGGCACTGAGGTCGAACGCGTCGAACGCCGGCA
This sequence comes from Actinoplanes lutulentus, assembly GCF_003259845.1. GTDB lineage: Bacteria > Actinomycetota > Actinomycetes > Mycobacteriales > Micromonosporaceae > Actinoplanes > Actinoplanes lutulentus. Next base: position 45,031 of record NZ_QLMJ01000011.1, on the reverse strand, counting down.
CCGACTTCTTCCGGCTGGCCAGGTGCGTGAGGTAATCGGCGTAGCTGAACGTCGCCTTCCCGCCGGACCACTTGATGAACGCGTTCGCTTTCAGGTACGCGCTGCGCTCGGAGCTGGACAGCCCGGCCAGATATGTGGTGGCCGCCGGCTGGAGGTAGTAGTCCAGCAGGTAGTTCTGGTACCGCGCGCCGGTCAGCTTCGTCCCGTCGAGACCGGTCAGCCCGAGCGAGTCCTGATAGTCGGCGAACATGCCGGCCAGCTCCTTCGACACGGTCGCGTCCACAGCCTTGCCGTTCGCCGGCAGGCTGCCGTAGAGGAACTCGTACGCCGGGTCGGCGTTCTCCAGGTCGGTGATCGGGCAGTACGCCGCGACCGCGAAGATCGCGTCGCTGGCATCGGCCGCGCCGATCTCGGTGAGGTAGTCGCTGTACAGGTCGCTGTCACCGGACGCGCCGAGCAGCGAGGAGACCGCGCCACCGGCGCTCGTGCCATCCGAGATGATCTTGTCGGTGTCGCCGGGGAAGCTGTCCTTGTTCGACCGCAGGTACCGCACGGCCGCCTTGAGGTCGACGATCACGGCGGGGGCCTTGCCGTAGTACTTGCCGTCGGAGCTCTTGTTGTCCCGGCCGCGAGCACCGACCGACACGACGACCCAGCCGGCCGCGATCGCTTCGCTGGCGTTCTGCCCGGTACTGCCCATGCCGGTGGCGAGCGCGCCGCCGTTACCGGTGTTCCCGCCGGTGCCGCCGCCGGGGAAGCCGCCGCCAGCCGCGCCGCTTGGCAGGGCTGCGCCGTCCGGGATGCCCGCGGCACCGCTCGGTAGGCCCGCCCCGTCTGGGATGCCCGCCCCGTCCGGGAGGCCCGCACCGTCGGGGATGCCGGCGCCGCCGGGGCCTGCGCTCGGCAGGCCCGCGCCTCCGGGGAAGCCGGCCGCGCCGCTGGGCAGCCCGGCGCCGTTCGGCATCCCGCCTCCGGGCATGCCGCCTCCGGGCATGCCGCCTCCGGGCATGCCGCCTCCGGGCATGCCGCCTCCGGTCGGGGAGAACGGGTCGTCGGTGGTCTTCGCCGAGAAGTAGCCGCCGACCGGGATCTCGAAGAGAATCGGTGCGCCCGAAGCGTCGACGTCCTTGCCGTCGATCTTCACCGGCACGGCCACGGACAGGCTCTGATAGTCGATGTCGACCGGTTTCGACACGTACGGAATCTTGGAGTAGAGCCGGTACGTGATCTCCTTGTCGCCCGCTGCCGTGGTGATCGTCGCGGTCTTCTCGGTGAAGCCGTCCTTGTCGAACTCCAGCGAGTACGTCTTCCCCGCCGGCGTCGAGTCCGTCGAATCCGAGTCCGACGTCGTGCACGCGGCCGCCATCGAAACCATGCCCGCCGCCCCGAACGCCAACACTGTCCTGCGCTTCATCCGTTGTGCCTGCCCTTTGTCGGTGAGGGGACAAGCGTGCCGATTCGGACCCCCTGTCGACGTCGTCTCTGAGTAGAAACCGCAGGTACTACTCCAGTGGTATCAAGACCGGCGCCATCAGGCGCACCGGCAGCAGCGCCGGCGGTATCAGGCCTGTTCGCCGGGGCGGACCAGGCCGCTCTGGTAACCGATGACCACGAGCTGCGCGCGGTCGCGAACACCGAGTTTCGTCATCGCCCGGTGCACGTGCGTCTTCGCGGTCAGCGGCGACAGGACGAAGTGCTCGGCGATCTGCTCGTTCGACCGCCCGAGCGCGACCAGCCGCAGAACCTCACGCTCGCGGTCGGTGAGCGCTTCGAGCGAGAGCGGCACCGCCGGGGGAGGGGAGTCCGCGCCACCGAGGAACCGGTCGATCAGCCCCCGCGTGGCCCGGGGCGTCAGCAGCGCCTCACCGGCGTGCACCACCCGGATCGCGCGCAGCAGCTCCTCCGGCTCGACGTCCTTGCTGAGGAACCCGCTGGCCCCGGCCCGCAGCGCCGCGAGAACGTTGTCGTCAGCCTCGAACGTCGTCAAAACGATCACCCGAACCGCAGCGAGCCGGTCATCAGCGGCGATCCGCCGGGTGGCTTCGAGCCCGTCCATCGCCGGCATCCGGATGTCCATCAGCACCACATCGGCGGTGCCCGCGAGCTCGACGGCTTCCCGTCCGTCGCACGCCTCCCCGACGACCTCCATCCCGTCGGCAAGGTCGATGATCAGCCGAAACCCCGCCCGAATCAGCGTCTGATCATCAGCAAGCAGAACCCGGATCGTCACAGCCACTCCCCAACCCGGATCATCACCATCGCCGCCCCACCCGGGCTTGTCACAGTCGGTCACCGTACTCTGGCGGCGCCGGCAGCGTCGCGCGCACCTGGAACCGATCGCCGGCCGTCAGACCGGCCTGGAGCATCCCGCCGGCCGCCCCCGCCCGCTCCCGCATCCCGATCAGCCCGAACCCCGGCCCGCCGATGCTGAGCCCGGCTCCAGCAGGCCCGGTCTCCTGACCGCCTCCGATCGATGCGGCCGGGACCGCGTTGGTGACCTCGATGACCAGGTCCTCGCGCTGCCAGTCGAGCGTCACGCGCACCGGTTCGTCCAGGCGGCCGTGCTTACGCGCGTTGGTCAGCGCCTCCTGCGTGATCCGGTAGGCCGCCAGATCACCACTCGCCGGCAGCACCCGTGACTCCCCGTGCTCGGCGTGCTCGATCCGCACCCCGGCCGCGGTGAAACTGTCCAGCAACTCCGTGAGCTGGCTCAGCCCCGGCTGCGGAAGGCGGGCCGAATCCGCCTCACCCGGCTGCCGCAACAACCCGACGATCGACGTCAGCTCGCGTAGCACGATGCTCGACGCGCGCCGGATGTGGTTCAGCGGCGGCCCGGCCGCTTCCGGCTGCCTGGTCAGCGCGAATGCCGCCGCGCCCGACTGCACGTTGATCACCGCGATGTGGTGCGCGACCACGTCATGCAGCTCACGCGCGATCCGCAGCCTCTCCTCGGCCACCCGCCGGTGCACCTCCTCCTCTCTGTTCTGCTCCGCCCTCCTCGCTCGGTCCTCCACCTCCGCGACGTAGTCACGCCGGCTGCGCACCGCGTCACCCGCCGCCGTCGCCATCCCGGTCAGCGTGAGCCAGACCAGCGCCAGTGGCGTCCACCAGTCGCCGCCCGGGTTGCCGAACGCCGACGCCCCCCAGAGCAGCAGCCCGCACACCGCCGACACCGTCCACGACACGCGTCTCTCGTAACGCGTCGCCATCTGATAAAGCGCCCACCCCACAGCGAAGACCAGCGGCGGAATGGTCCACCCGGCCACCAGGTAGCCCACCGAGATCGCCGCCGACACGACCACCACGACCACCGGCGCACGCCGCCCCAGCGCCACCGCCAGCCCTGCGATCGCCGCCGTGACCAGATCAGCGCTCAGCGGCACATGGTGCTGCTCGCCGGCCCCCGTCAGCGCGCCCAACGCCGACAGCACCGCGACCAGCAGCCCGGCCCCCACATCCGCCAGCCAGCCTCGCATTGCCAACACGCTACGTCCGCGCGGCCGCCGAAACATCGGACCTGGGTCGTAAACCCGCAGGCCCCAACTACAACCCCGGTTGTAGAACTCGGGGCGGCCTCGCCGCAGGCTCCCTTTTTCGTACGATCAACGCCGGCTCCCCTGACGCGCCGGCGCATCACCCTGCCTGCCCACTCCAGGCCGCACCCCGCCGCCGGCCCATGCCCTCCCACCGGCTCACGAACCGCACCGGCTCACGACCGTGCCGCCACCCGACGAGATCCTGGCCGATCAGCGGGCTAGAAGACTCCGGGCGGTCAACGCACGCACAAGCCCGAGCCGAAACCGTGTCGATTCGAGGTTCGCTGCGCGCCCAAATTCGACACGCGGGCGTGGGATCGTCCTCGCGTGTCGATGTGGGGTTCGTGGGGCGCCCGAAATCGACACGCTCCGCCGGGGGTATCCACCCTGATCGCTAGACCGCGGTTGACGAGCCCAGGGGCTGGATCTCCAGGGGCAGACCGGTCAGGCCGTTCTCGCCGAGGAGCATCCGGGCCGAGTTCTGGCCGAGCTCGCTGAGCATCAGCTCGTGCACCTGGATCACCCGCGCCGGGCGGACCGCCCGCACGAAATCCGCCGCCTCGCCGAACTTCGTCCACGGCCCGCTGGTCGGCAGCAGCAGCGTCTCGACCGCGACCTCCGGCACCTCATAGGAGTCCCCGGGGTGGAAGACCCGGCCCTCCACCAGATAGCCGACGTTGTCGATGACCGGGATGTCCGCGTGGATCACCGCGTGCCGCCCGCCGTGCACCGACGCCGTGAACCCGGCCGGCGTGATCCGGTCGCCGGCCGTGACGACAACCGCGCGCCCGCCGAGCTTCGACGCGATGGCGGCCGGTCCGAAGACCGGCAGATCGGGACGTTTCTCCAGCTCAGCGGCGAGGGCGGCCTCGTCGAGGTGGTCGAAGTGCTCGTGGGTGATCAGCACCGCGTCAGCGGCCGCGATCAGTTCGGCGGCGTTCGGGGTGAACGTGCCGGGGTCCACGAGCAGTGTCCGGCCATCGTCGGTGAAGGTTACGCAGGCGTGAGCGTGCTTGGTGAGTTCCATGGTCGAAAAGTACAGCCAGGCTGTATATTTTTCGGCATGACGGAGGCCACATCGGAAGCCGACATCGCTGAGCGTCTTCGTCAGTCGATCGGCCGCTTCGTGCGTACCGTAAGGGCTCGGGCAGCGACCCTCCCGCTGCCGCAGGCAGCAACGCTGGGTGACCTCGGCAGGGAGGGGCCGCAGACGATCGCGCAGCTCGCGGCAGGTCGCGGGGTTAAGCATCAGAGCATGAGCCGCACGGTGAGTGAGTTGGAGGCACGCGCTCTGGTGGCGCGGACGCCGGACGCGCGCGACAAGCGCGCCGTGCTGCTGACCCTGACTGCCGCTGGTGAGACGGCTCTCGAAGCCGACCGTGAGGCCCGCCGTCGCTGGATGGCCGCCGCGATCGAGGCCCGGCTGACCGAGGACGAACGCCGCATTCTGCACGCCGTGCCCGACCTGCTGGACCGCCTCGGCGAAGGGCCTTAGAACGCCGGCGCTGCTGCGGATCACTACTGTCGGGGGTATGCACATCCGGCCGATTCACCAGGGCGACGCGGCCCGGCTCGCTGTTCTGCTCGAACAGCTTGGGTACGCGTCAACCGCCCGCGACGTCCGCCACCGCCTCGATTACTGGCTGGGCGACCGGGCGAGTGCCCTGCTCGGCGCCGACGACGAGGGGACGCTGATCGGTGTGGCAGCCCTGCACATCACGCCGATCCTGGAGGTGACCGGCAAGTTCGGCCGGCTCGCGGCGCTGGTCGTCGACGAGGCGAGCCGGGGGCAGGGTGCGGGCCGGCTGCTGATCGCGGCGGTCGAGGAGCGGGCGCGCGCCGAGGGCTGCCTGTTCGTCGAGGTGACCAGCAGCAGCCATCGGGCGCCGGCGCACAAGTTCTACGAGAGCCTCGGCTTCGAGGACACCCGCGACGAGTCCCTGCGTTTCATCCGCAAGCTGCACCCGGGAAGTAAGAATCCCTGATCAGCGCAGCGACTCGGCCAGTGCCACCGCGTTCTTTTGGTCCGACCGCGGGAACGTGAGCGAGACGCCGTCGGTGCCGGAGAAGGCGAGCCGCAGGATGCTCGCGAAGCCGATCTTCGCCTCGGCGAGGGCAACCTGGGTCCGGGGCAGTTCGGCGAGGACGGTCTTGCCGGGCCCGCCCAGGATGGTCTGCGGCAGGAAGAACACCCGGTAATTGGTGACCACGACGAACTGCTTGCGGTGCGCGGCGAGGGCCGCCGAGCCGGCACCGGCGCCGGCCAGGACGACACCGTGGTGGGCGATGGTGCCGGCCCGGCTGGCGGTGAACGCGCCGACCATGGCCCGCGCCGCGGCGATGGGCTGTTCTCCCGGGTGCAGGAGCGACGCGACTCGTTCGAACGCCCGCGTCTGAAGCTTCTGTTGCATGGTGACTCCCCGTTTTTCCTGGCAAATACGCAAACGTGCCGATGCTAGGTGGGCGGGGAGCCACCGATGATCATTCTTTTGGCCAGAAAAGGCTGTTCACTCCAACACGTAGGTAGCGTCCGACCGGCCCGCCGCATCCGACACGGCCTGCACATACATCAGGTAGTTGCTGTGCCGCAGATAGCGTCCCGGATAGTTCTGCGACTCGAACGAGACGGCCGTGCTGCTGGACAGGCCGGCCCGCCGGAAGAAGCTCGCGTCACCGGCGAAGGTCGCCGTCCCGTCGTTGCGCTCGACGTACACCTCGAAGTCGCGGTGCCGCAGGAAGTATCCGGGGAAGTTGGTCGATTCCAGGGAGACCGTCCCGGAGCCGGTGAGGCCGGTGACGATCCGGAACTGCGAGTCGGCGAGGGCCGTGACGTTGGCGTCGAGCCGTGCTCGGTACTCCCAGTGCCGGACGAATCGGTCGACCACGTTGTAGGACCGCAGCCGCACCGGCGTGGCCCCGTCCGGCACCGGGATCCCGAAGTTCGGGGTGCCGTCGGCGTTCCAGTAGAACTTCTGGATCCGGGTCCGGCGGTTCGGATCATTCAGCGGATCGCCGGAGATGTCGCGGTAGTTCCGGTCGTGGTACACCAGGATGTCGCTCTGACCATCCTCGGACACCGTGAACGAGTTGTGCCCGGGACCATATTGGCCGGTGTTCACGTTGCTGGCGAAGACCGGGTTGGCCGACTTCACCCACGACGCCGGGTTGAGCAGATCACTGCCGGCCGTGGCGGTCAGCAGCCCGAGGCAGTAATTCGCGTCGGTGGCGCTGGCCGAGAACGTCATGAAGATCTTCCCGTTGCGCTGAACCACTGTCGGACCCTCGTTGACCTTGTATCCGCGCGTCTCCCAGGCGAGCGTCGGCACCGCGATCCGCGCGGTCGTCCCGGTGATCGTCCATGGGTTCGACATCCGCGCGATGTAGATGTTGGAGTTCGTGGCGATGCCCGGCTCCTGCTGCGCCCAGATCAGATATCGCACGCCGCTGGCGACGAACGTCGACGCGTCCAGGGCGAACGTGCTCCACGGCGTGGTGATCTGACCCTTTTCGGTCCAGGCGGTGGTGAGCGGGTTCGCCGCACTGGTCTCCAGGACGTACATCCGGATCGCCCACACGTCGTTCGTGGCGCCTGCGGCGAAGTAGACGTACCACTTGCCGTCGATGAAGTGGATCTCTGGCGCCCAGATGTGCGCGCCCATGATCCCGCTGGTGTGCTTGCGCCAGATGACGGTCTCCGCGGCGGTCGACAGACCCTGCAGTGTGGTGGCGCGCCGCAGCACGATCCGGTCGTACTCCGGCACCGTCGCGGTCATGTAGTAGTAGCCGTCGGTGTGCTTGTAGATGTGCGTGTCAGCGCGCTGGCCGGCGATCGGATTCGTGTAATTCACCGCGGGCGCCGCTTGCGCCGGCGCGGCGGGGGAGAGGACGGCGGTGATCAGCGCGAGCATGGCGGCGGCTATAGCCGCCAGAAAACGACGAGGGTACGGGGACATGGGGCGGCCTCCGGATGGGTGTGCGCGTTCCCTTCGGTGGTCACGGCCGGCCCGCTTGAATCGAAGGTTAGCGATAACATTCCGGTAGTCAAGATGTTTCCGCGAAGTAAACTCAGGCGGCGATCCCGCGCCACGCGAAGTCGATCGTGAGCGCTGCCGCTTCCTCCCACGGCACCCCGTCGAGCAGGTCGTCGGTGGCTAGCGTCGCGACCCCGTGAACGTTCGCGAAGACGATCAGCGCGAGCTGCTTCGCGTCGCCGGCCCGCGCCTCGCCCGCCTCCTGTGCCGCCGAGATCATCGCGATCAGCTCCTGCATCGACGTGTGGCTCAGGTCGACGAGCTCCGCACTGGCGTCCGGGTGGTGCTTCGCGTCGTACATCAGGTCGAGGATCCGCGGGTGGGCGACGGCGAACGACACGTAGGCGCGCCCGGCCGCCCGGAGCCGGTCGGCGAACGACCCGGCCTCGGCGGTGGAGATCGCCGCGTTGAGGCGGGTGAACCCGGCCCGGGCGAGCGCGTCGAGCAGTGTCTGCCGATCCTTGAAGTGCCGCGCGGAAGCCCCGTGACTGACCCCGATGTCCCGGGAGAGCCCGCGCAGCGAAAGCCCGTCGAGCCCGTCGCGGTCGACCACCTCCCAGGCGCGTTCCAGCAGCTCGGCGCGGAGGTTTCCGTGGTGGTAAGGGCTCACCCGGTGAATCCTAAACCAATGTAGGCGTTGACAACAATGCTGTCGCTGCCTACATTCGGGTTTATGAGGTCTTATCGAGGAACCCACGTCCTGATCACCGGCGCCAGCTCGGGCCTCGGCGCCGAGTTCGCCACCCAGTTCGCCGCCCGGGGCGCCGACGTCGTCCTGGTCGCCCGGCGCGAGGACCGGCTGGTCGAGCTGGCCGGCCGGCTCGAGCGTGAGCACGGCATCTCCGCTGTTCCGATCGCGCTCGACCTGGGCGCTCCGGACGCCCCGGCCAAGCTGCGCGCCCAGCTCGACGAGCGCGGCATCCGCGTCCAGTCGCTGGTCAACAACGCCGGCTTCGGGGCGAAAGGCGCGTTCGCTGAGGCCGACCCGGCCCGCATCCAGGAGATGATCACGCTCAACGTGAGCACGCTCGTGGGCCTGACCCGCGAGTTCCTGCCCGACCTGACCGGGGTGCTGGTCAACATCGCGAGCACCGCCGCTTATCAGCCCTGCCCGCAGATGGCGGTCTACGGCGCGACCAAGGCGTTTGTGCTCAGCTTCTCCGAGGCGCTGTCCTACGAGACGCGCGGCAGCGGCCTGCACGTCCTCACCGTCAGCCCCGGCCCGACCAGCACCGAGTTCTTCGACGTGGTCGGCACGACCGACGCAGCCTTCGGCCGCTTCGAGACGGCCGAGCAGGTGGTCAGCCGGACCATGCGCGAGCTCGACCGTTCCCGCCCGCGCCCCAGCTTCGTCTCCGGCACGATGAACGCCTTCACCGCCCGCATGTCAACGCTCGCCCCGCGCCGGCTCGCTTTGGCGATCAGCGGCCGCGTCCTGAAGTGACCGCAGCGTGCCAGCGGTCGCGTCCTGAAGTGGCCGCAGCGAGCCAGCGGCCGCGTCCTGAAGTGATAGCAGCGAGCCATCGGCCATATTCGGCGGTGGCCGGCGGCGTCCTAGCGGTCGTGTTCGGCAGTGGCCGCGGCCAGCACTCGGGACGCCTCGCGCACCGCGGCGACGTTCTTGACCCCGGCCCGTGACCCGCTCAGCTTTGCGACGATGTGCTCCTTCACGGTCACCGGGTCGTAGAGCGGCTCCCCGAACCCCGGCAGCGGCGCGACGACCGCGTCCGCGTTGCCGTCGTGGAAGAACGCGGCCGACCGGCGCCGCTCGATCGTCCCGTCGACAACCGGCGGCTTGACCCGATGCAGCGTCGACATCCACTGGTCGTTGGTGAGCCGGGCCGAGATGTCACCCAGGTTGATCAGCAGCGCACCCTCGGCCGGCTGCACGTCGTGCCAGACCTTGTCGGCGCCGAGCACCTGCAACCCCGCGACCCGATCAGCCCAGAGAACGGTGACGATGCCGAAATCGGTGTGCTCACCCATGCCGGTCAGATCGGCCCCGAGCTCGATCCGGCCGGGCGGCAACGCGTAGTTGTTCATCCGCAGCACATCGATCGAGTGGCTCGTGAGCTGCTCGAAGAAACTCGGATCCACCCCGAGAGCGGCAGAGAAAACCCTGGTCAGGGTACGCGCAACCCGCCGCGCCTCGCGAAAATAAGGCTCGACACAATCCTGGAAAGAAGCCGACGGCCAGGTGTTTGCCGCATAGTCCTGCTCCGACAACGCGACCGCCGGATAGTCGGCGGCCGAAGCACCCACGTTGAACGCCTCGAAGAAGTCGTTCATCCGGCTCACGGGATCGACCCCGAGGCTGTAACTGAGCGACTCGCTTTTCGGCGGGCTGTACCCCCGGTTCTCCGCGGGCGGCCGCACGAACTCCTTCTTGGCCTCCAGCTCCTGGCCGAAGAACTCGTCGATCGCCGACGCCAGCCCGTCGGTGATCACGGCCGGCACCCCGTGCCCGACGACCTGCATGAACCCCACGGTCCGGCAGGCGTGATCAAGAGCTTCGACGGTGGCGGCCCGTGCCTCAGCGGAGCCGTCCTCGACCCAGGCACTGATGTCGACGGTGGGAACAACGAACATGCCCGCAGTCTGGTCTCGTTTTGTTTCTGGTGCATGACCTATCCAGGACGGCGGGCGCTCGGCGTGACGAGACCTGTTTCGTACGCCACCACGACGGCCTGGACCCGGTCGCGCAGCTGGAGTTTCGTCAGGATGCGGGTGATGTGGGTCTTCACGGTGGCCTCGCTCAGCCTGAGCCCGGCCGCCAGCTCCGGGTTGCTCAGCCCGCCCGCGAGCAGCGTCAGCACCTCCAGTTCCCGGGGTGTCAGGGTGGCGAGGTCGCGGTGCAGGGCGACCCGCTCCGGATCGGCCTGGGCGAACCGCTCGATCAGCCGGCGGGTGATCGTCGGGGCGAGCAGCGCGTCACCGTCGCGGACCAGCCGGACCGCGTGGATGAGGTGGTCCGGCGTCACGTCCTTGAGCAGGAATCCGCTGGCACCGGCGGTGAGCGCGGCGTAAACGTACTGATCGAGGTCGAACGTGGTCAGGATGACGACCCGGACCGGATCGCCGGCGCTGGTGACCGGGGTGTCGGCGAGGATGCGGCGGGTCGCTTCGAGACCGTCGAGCTCCGGCATGCGGATGTCCATGAGCACGACGTCGGGGCGCAGGCGCCGGGTCGCGGCGATGGCCTCGTGCCCGTTCGCCGCGTGGCCGGCCACCTCGATGCCCTCCGACGCCAGAATCATCGAGAACCCGGTCCGCACCAGCGCCTGGTCGTCGGCGATCACTACCCGGGTCATGCGGCTCGCTCCTTGCCGGGGTCGGCGGAACTCGGGTCGGCGGGTCTCGCAGCGGCGGGGCTCGCGGCGGCGGGCCTGGCCTCGACGTGGCTCGAGTCGGCGGGGCTTGTCGCATCGGCCGGGGTCAGCGGGATCGTCGCGTGGACGCGGAACCCGCCGCCGACGCGTCTGCCGCTGGACAGGCTTCCTCCGTACACACGTAGTCGCTCGGAAAGACCCAGCAGCCCGCTGCCGCCGCCGGCAGAAGCGGGACCACCGATCTCGGCGCGCAGCGCCGGCTCGTCGTTGAGGACCTCGACCGCCAGCTGGCCGCCGGTCAGGCGGACGGTGACCGAGGTCCGCGCGCCCGGGGCGTAACGCAGAGCGTTCGTCAGCGCCTCCTGCACCACCCGGTAAACAGTGAGGTCCAGACCACGCGGCAGATCAACATCGGTCACCGTGAGGGTGACCGGCTGGCCTGCCTGGCGGACGCTCTCGACCAGCGACTCCAGCTGATCGAGGCCCGGCTGCGGGTGCAGCAGATCGTCGTCGGGGCCGGGCGCGAGCACGCCCAGCAGGTGCCGCAGCTCGGCCATCGTCTCCCGGCCGCTCGCCTCGACGGCGGCGAGCGCACCCCGCGCGGCCTGCGGATCCTGAGCCAGGACCTTGCCGGCCGCGCCCGCCTGGATGGTCATCACGCTGACGTGATGGCTGACGATGTCGTGCAGCTCGCGCGCGATCCGGGCCTGCTCGTGCGCGACGGCCAGCTGGGTCGCGGCCTGCTGCTCGCGTTGCAGGGCCTCGGCGCGCTGCTCGGACGCCTGGGCGCGGCTGCGCGCGGCCCGGACCGCCACACCGAGCAGGCCGATCGGCATGACCAGCACGAACACGCCGGCCCAATCCGGCAGGCTCGGCCAGGTGTCACCGTCGGCAGCGGCGGTCACCACGCACGCGGCGAGCAGCACGCCCATCGACAGCGCCGCCGACCGCCCGTGGATGGCGACCGCATAGACGCCGACCAGCAGGGCGATCAGGTTGGCCAGATTGCCGTCGATGTCGATGGTGGACAGCGCGAGGAACTGGAACGCGAAGCAGAAGAGCGGCCATCGTCGCCGGCCCAGCAGCGGCAGCGTGATCAACAGATTGGCCGCCAGGATCTTGCCGGTCGGCTGCTCCGGCTGGAACGTCTGGCCGGGGAACATCACCTCGGGCGGCAGCGGCAACGCGGGCGCGTCACCGCCCTCACTGCTCATCCACACGGCGGCGAACGTCAGCAGCACGACGAGCACGAGGTCGAACCAGACCACGTGCTCACCGGAACGCCACAGCGCGAGGATTCGGGACACGTCGACATTCTGCCGCCTGCTTCGCCGCAGGGCATCGGCCCAGGTGACTACATCCCAGGTATGACGCCTCCCCTGAAAGCCCGCCACGCGCCCGATCCGCGACCCCCATGGCCGGGCCTAGCGTCCCGGTCCATGACAGATCTGGTACGCCTTGACGCAGTCACCAAACAGTACGAAAGTGCCGGTCCGCCGGCCCTCGACCATGTCGACCTGGTCGTCGCCGAGGGTGAGGCGGTCGCCGTGATGGGCCCGTCCGGCAGCGGCAAGTCCACGCTGCTCAACCTGGTCGCGGGCCTGGACCGGCCGACCAGCGGCTCGGTGTCGGTCGGCGGCACCGTGCTGAACAAACTCTCCGAGACCGCCCTGGCGAAGCACCGCCGCACCGGCATCGGCATCATCTTCCAGTTCTTCCATCTGCTCGACGAGCTGACCGCCCGGGAGAACGTGGTGCTGCCCGCCCAGCTGGCCGGCACCGGACGCAAAGCGGCCCTGGCCCGCGCCGACGAACTCCTCGACAGTCTCGGTCTGGCGAGCCGGGCCGGCGCGTTCCCGGCGAAGCTCTCCGGCGGCGAACGCCAGCGCGTCGCCGTCGCCCGCGCTCTGATCAACCGACCCCGGCTGCTGCTCGCCGACGAACCGACCGGCGCCGTCGACGCGGCCGCCGGGCAGCAGGTCATGGAGCTGCTGCGCGACATCAACCGCAGCGGGCAGACCATCCTGCTGGTCACCCACGACCCGGAGCTGGCCCGGCGCTGCGCCACCCGGATCGTCGAGGTCCGCGACGGGCACCTGCGCGAGCGGGTGGCGGCATGAGCGAGCTTGCGAGCGAATCAGTCAGCTCAGTATTGAACTCATGTCGACGCCGGAGCGAAGCGGAGATGGCGGCATGAGCGAGCTTGCGAGCGAATCAGTCAGCTCAGTATTGAACTCGTGCCGACGCCGGAGCGAAGCGGAGGTGGCGGCATGAGCGCGGTGCTGCGCGCCGCCGGGTCGGGTGCCCGGCGGCGCAGGGTGCAGAGCCTGGTGATCGGCGCGGTGGTGCTGCTCTCGGCAGCGACCGGAGTTCTCGCGCTCGGGTTGATCATCGCGTCGAGCGCGCCGTTCGACAAGGCCTTCGCCCGGCAGAACGGCGCGCACGCGGCCGTCACCTACGCCTCGGCGCAGGTGCCCGCGAACCCGTCCGGCGTCACCGCCGAGGCCGGCCCGTTCGCCACGGTCGACGCCGAGTTGAAGGGTGGCCACACGATTCGCCCGCCCGGTCCGATCGTCGGCCGGGACACCGTCGGCGACGGCGTGGACCGCCTGGAGGTCAGCGACGGCGTGTGGCTGACCGGGCCCGGCCAGATCGTGCTGAGCCCGAAAACTGCTGGGCACGGCCAGTTTCGCACCAAGATCGGCGACACGATGACGGTGGGAGTGGACGGTTCTCCGACGCTGACCGTCGTCGGGATCGCCTCGTCGGCGACCTCGACCGCCACGGCATGGGTGTGGCCCACCGAGTCGTTCCTGGACAAGCCCGCGGGCTGGCAGATGCTGTACCGGCTGGCCGACCCGTCCGCCGACCTCGCCACCGTGACGGCTGGGCAGACGGTCGTCGGCTCGACCAGCTGGCTGGCCGTCAAAGCGCAGGCCGAAGGCGTGATCAAGGTGTTCGTGCCGTTCATTCTCGCGTTCGCGGTACTCGGCCTCGTCCTGTCCGTGATGATCGTCGTCAACGTCGTGTCCGGTGCTGTCGTCGCCGGGTTCCGGACCATCGGCGTACAGAAATCGCTGGGTTTCACGCCGGGTCAGATCACCGCGATCTATGCCGGTCAGGTGTTGATCGTCGGCATTCCGGCCGGTGTTCTGGGCGTGGTCATCGGGCACTTCGCCGCGATGCCGCTGCTGAGCCAGACCAACGACGCCTACCAGGTGAGCAGGGCTCCGTCGGTGCCGTTGTGGGCCGACGCGGCCGTGCTTCTGGGCGTGACTCTGCTGGTCGCGGCCGCGGCGGCCGGGCCGGCGCTGCGGGCCGGCCGCTTCTCGGCTGTCCAAGCGATCACCGTCGGCCGGGCGCCGCGCGGCGAACGAGGCGTCCGGATCCGCCGGATGCTCGCCGCTCTGCCCTTGCCGCGTGCGATCGGATTCGGTCTCGGTACGCCGTTCGCCCGCCCCGCCCGCAGCCTCGTGACCGTGGTGGCGGTGTTGCTCGGGGTGACGACCGTGGTGTTCGCGACCGGTCTGGCGGCGTCGCTGTCCCGGATTTCCGCGGCCGGGGACCGGATCGAGGCGGTGCCGGTACGGGTGAGTATCCGCGGACCAGGGCCGATGGGACAACAAGGAGATCCGCAACAAGGGCCTCCGCGGTCCGGGGCGCAGCCCGCCGGGGCTCCTCCGGGCTCCGAGCCGGTCGACACCGATGCCATCCGGAAGATCATCGAGGCGCAGCCAGGGACCGCGCACGTCGTGGGGGAGACCGAGGAGAGCCTCACGATGGCCGGTTACACCGAGCCGCTGACCGTCCGTGCGTACCAGGGTGATGCGTCCTGGGTCGGATACCCGCTGATCCACGGTCGGTGGTACTCCGGCGTCAACGAGGCCGTGGCCGGCTCCCGGATGCTCAAACTGACCGGTACCAGGGTCGGCGACACCATCACCCTGGGTACGGGTCGGACGGTGACGATCGTCGGCGAGGTGTTCAGCAACGGCTCCGACGGCACGATCATGATGGACATGGCCGGCTTCGACGGCTTCACCCCGCGCACGTTCGAGGTGGGGCTGACGGAGGGCACGTCCGAGCACGCGTACACCTCCGCGTTGCGTGACGCGCTCCCGGACGGCCAGGCGGCCGCGGAGGTCAGCGCGGACACGCAGGAGAACGAGGTGGTCGCCGTGATGATCGCGCTGATCGCCACGCTGACCGTGCTGCTCACGACGGTCGCCGGCCTGGGCGTCTTCAACACGGTCATGCTGAACACGCGCGAACGCGTCCATGAGATCGGCGTACTGAAGTCGGTGGGTATGACGCCCGGCCAGGTCCGGCTGCTGGTCCTCAGCTCGGTGGCGCTGATCGGCGCGCTGGGCGGTGCGCTCGCGGTGCCACTGGGGTACGCCCTGCACGGCTGGGCACTTCCGGTCATGGCCGAGTCCGCAAACCTGGTCCTGCCGGCGTCGATCCTCGATGTCTATCAGCCGTGGACGATGGTCCTGCTGGGCGCGGCGGGCGTACTGCTGGCGGCGCTGGGCGCGCTGGTCCCGGGCGGATGGGCCGCCCGAACCCGAGCGTCCTCAGCCCTGCGCGCCGAGTAGCCACTTTCCATGTAAAGAATCTTTGACACGACTGCTACGCTGGCCGTGTCAAAGATTCTTTACATGGGCGGGGTGTCAGCGTGGCGCACGAAGAGAAGCGGGCCTGGATACGGCTCGTTGTCGCCGTGCTCGGGTACGGCGTCTACCTGGCCGTCGTCCTCAGCGGATCCGGCGGGCGGCCGGTGCACGAGGTCGCGTACGCATCGGCGCTCTTGATCTCGGTTGGCGCGGCGATAGCCGCCGCAGTGGCCGCGGAGACCGCCTGGGCCGCGCTCGCGCCGGGAGCGTCGCGGGCGTCCGACGAGCGGGACCGGGAGATCGGGCGGCTCGGCGACCACGTCGGACAGGCGTTCGTGGTGATCGGCGCGGTCGCCGCGATGCTGATGGCGATGGCCGAGATCGATCACTTCTGGATCGCCAACGTCATCTATCTCGGGTTTGTCCTGTCGGCGATCCTGGGCGGCATCGCCAAGGTCGTCGTCTACCGCACCGGCGTGCCGCAGTGGTGAAGCCGACCAGTGTCACCAACCGGATCCGTGCGCTGCGATCGGCGCACGGCGAGATGACCCAGGCCGAGCTGGCCGATCGCGTCGGCGTGACCCGGCAGACGCTGATCGCCATCGAACAGAGTCGTTATTCGCCGTCGCTGGAGGTCGCCTTCAAGATCGCCCGAGTGTTCGGCGCGCCGCTCGACGACGTCTTCCAGTACCCCGTCTCCCCGGAGGAGCAGCCGTGAAAGCCATCGCCTCAGACCGATACGGATCAGCTGACCTTCTCTCCCTGCGCGACGTCGCGACGCCGTCGATCGGTGACGACGACGTCCTCGTCGAGGTGCGCGCCGCCGCCGTCGACCCCGGCGTCTGGATCTTCATGACCGGCCGGCCGCTCGCCGCGCGCCTCGCGTCCGGAGTCCGCAGCCCCCGCAACCCGGTCCTCGGCCGCGCCCTCGCCGGCGTGGTCGCGGCGGTCGGCGCCCGCGTCACCCGGCTACGGCCCGGCGACCACGTCTACGGCACCGGCGAAAGCGGCACTTTCGCCGAATTCGCCCGCGCCCGCGAACGCCGCCTCGCCCGCATGCCCGCGAACCTGACCTTCGAACAGGCCGCCGCCGTCCCCATCTCCGCGGTCACGGCCTTGCAGGCCATCAAGGACGCGAGGGTACGCGCGAACCACCGCGTGCTGGTCATCGGCGCGGGCGGTGGCGTCGGCACGTTCGCGGTGCAGCTGGCCAAACACAAGGAAGCGCTGGTCACCGGCGTGTGCGGCCCGTCGAAGGTGCAGCTCGTGCGCAGCCTCGGCGCGGTGGACGTCGTCGACTACACGCAACGCGAGATCGACGGGACCGGCGTGCAGTACGACGCGATCATCGACACCGCCGGCAACCGGCCGCTGTCGTTGCTGCGCCGGGCGAGCACACCGGACGGGACGATCGCCCTGGTCGGCGGCGGCCACGCGAAGGGTCCGGTGCTGGGCGGTTTCGGACGTCAGATGGCAGCCCCGCTGATCTCGCCGTTCGGGCGGGCCCGGCTCGTGGGCGTGACAGCCGGTGAGCGTCACACCGATCTGGACGAGCTGACAACGCTGCTGGAGTCGGGCGTGATCACCCCGGTGGTCGGCCGCACCTATCCGCTGGCGGAGACGGCCGACGCGATCCGCTACATCGAGGAGGGCCACCCCACCGGCAAGGTGGTCATCACCGTCCGCAGCTGACGGCGCCCGCCCGCGCATGTCGACTTCGGGCGCCCGTGTCGACTTCGGACGCGGAGGGCCGGCAAGGAAACCACCCGGCGTCAGAGCGACCTCACTGCCGACAGTCGCAGGAGTCGCCGCGAGTTCCCGAGGTCCGGCTGTCACTCACGGCCGCCACACGCGACAGCCGGCAGCCGTGAGTGGCAGCCCGGTCCAAGCCGGCTGCACGCCACAGCCGCCGCCGAGGTCAGCCGGCAGTCATACCCGACCGCGTGCGCGCCGTGGGCGGTCGGCTGGCGCTCGTGGTCGCGTTTGAGCCCGTGTAACGACCGTAAGCGCTGGCTGACCGTGTCCGGCTAGCGCTTACGGTCGTGTTTTCGGCTCGCGCACGACCGTAAGCACTAGCCGGACAGGGTTGGCCGGGTGACACCTGCCTGGTGGCTGTCGCGGGCGAGCCGTAGCTCAGATAGGTCATCGGACCCGAATAACAGGTCTGGACTACGGCTCGTCGGCCTGAGCCGTCGTCCAGGACTGTTCTGGGATCCTGATGACATGTCTGAGCTACGGCTCGCCACGACAACTCCAAGATCCGCGGCTTGCGGCCCGCGCTCTCCACCCGGCATTCAACGGGCCTACCGCGCCCCAAGTCGACACGCACCCCGGGAGCCGCCACCCTGTGTCGATTTCGGGTGCGGATTGAACCCGAAATCGACACGCTCTCCCCGTTGTGGCTCAGGCGCGCGCCACGATCCCCGCCAGATCAAGGCCGGCGTCCAGAGAGCCGTATTCAAAACTCCGGTCCGCCCCCAGCCTCGCCGCCACGAAACCGTCCGACACCGCCGCGGGCGCCTCCCGGATCAGCACCGCCGACTGCAATCCCAGTGCCAGCGCCTCCACCACCCGCCGCGCCTGGCCGGCCGCCGCCGCCGGATCGGCCGCGACCTGCCCGATCAGCTTCCGGGTGGCCGCCACATGAGCGTCATAAACCGGATATACCCCCAGCGCCGACGCCAGCTCCTGATCAACCGCCGCCACCGACTCCGGCTCCCGGGCCATCGCTCGCAGGACATCCAGGGCGATCACATTCCCCGACCCTTCCCACACCGCCATCACCGGCTGCTCCCGATAACGGCGAGCCAGCGGGAAACTCTCCGTGTAGCCATTCCCGCCGAGGCATTCCAGCGCCTCATAAGCGTGGTTCGGCCCGCGCTTGCACACCCAATATTTCGCCACCGCCGTCGCCAGCCGGGAGAACGCCGCCGCGGAAGGATCGTCATAGGCGGCGGCCAGCCGTAACGCCATCCACGTCGCCGCCTCCGCCTCCAGTTGCAGATCGGCGATCACCGCGGTCATCGCCGGCTGGTCGATCAGCACCGCGCCGAAAGCACTCCGATGCCGCACGTGCCATGCGGCCTCGGACACCGCCTGCCGCATTCCGGCGGCACTTCCCAGCACGCAATCCAGCCGGGTCTGGGCGACCATTTCGATGATCGTCCGTACGCCGCGCCCCTGCTCACCGAGCAGCCAGCCGACCGTCCCGTCGAGTTCGATCTCGGAGGACGCGTTCGACTTGTTGCCGAGTTTGTCCTTGAGCCGCTGAATCCGGAAGACATTCGGTGAGCCGTCCGGCAGCACCCGGGGAACCAGGAAACACGAGAGCCCGCCGGGTGCCTGGGCGAGGACCAGGAAAGCATCCGACTGCGGTGCCGAACAGAACCACTTGTGCCCGGTCAGAATCCACGAACCGTCAGAGGAGGCGACAGCACGGGTGCTGTTCGCGCGTACGTCGGACCCGCCTTGTTTCTCCGTCATGGCCATGCCAAAAATCGCGGAGGTCTTGGTCGCAGGGTCTTGAAGTTGCGGGTCGTAGACCCGCGAATAGACCTTCGGCAACCATTCCGAAGCCAATGACGGCGTGAATTTCAGCGACGGCACGACGGCGTGGGTCATGCTCACCGGGCATGCGTGGCCCGGTTCGATCTGCGCGAAGAGCATGAATGTGGCGGCGCGGGCCACATGCGCGCCGGGGCGAGGCGACGACCAGCAGCTCGTGTGCGCGCCATGGGAGATCGCCGCGCCCATGATCCGGTGGTAAGCCGGGTGGAAATCGACCGCATCGACCCGATTTCCCCAGCGGTCGTGGCTGGCGAAAACCGGCGGATTGGTGTTGGCGAGTTCGGCGTCGCGCTGGAAATCGGCCTGCCCGACCAGCGCGCCCACCTCGCTGAGCTGCGCGGTCGCCCACTGCGCGTCGTAGCGTTTGACGGCCTCGGTCATCGCCGGGTTGATCAGGTACTCGTTGAGCCCGGCCCGCGCCGGAGCCTGGTTGATCACCTCGTGGGTCACGACTTCCCCCCGGCCAGGAACGCGAGTTGCTCCCGGGCCGCTTCCGCGGCCGCAACGCGAGCGGCGCGCAAGGCGGTCTGGTCGCGCTCCAAGCGAGACGGCAACGGATCATGGGTACGCGGGGCGAGCGCGATAGTGCTGACCCCATGACACCAGCCGGCCCGGACCTGCTGCAACGTCTCCCGATAGCGATGCGGGCGACCCTGGTAGGCAGCGGCGAGCTCCGGGTTGAGCCGGCGCAGATAACGCTCCGCGACGACATCGCCGGCGCCGTAAGCGGGCTGCGTCCCCGGCGGCCGGGTGGCGAGCACGATCGCGTGGGTGGCGCCGAGCGTGGCGGCGGTGAGCACCGGTACGGCGTCCACGATCCCGCCGTCGAGCCAGCGCCGGCCGCGCAGCACCACCGGTTCACCGGCGAGCATCGGCAACAGTCCGGACGCGTGGATGCTGCCGATCAGGTCGGCCCGGTCGGTGAAACCGGTCAGCGCCTCGGCGAGCCCGGTGTCGACGTCGGTGGCGACCATGGCGAGCCGGCCGGCCCAGTCGGTGTCGGCAGCGGAACCCACGTCGAAGAGCTCGTCGACGTGGCTGACCAGACGCAATCCGTCGATCACCGGGCGGCCGCGGACGATCCGCCGCACGTCGATGAACTCGGGGGAGGCGAAGACCTCGGCGTAGGAATCGGCCATCGCCTCGGCTTTGCCGACCGCGAGGGTGGCGGCGTTGACGGCGCCGGCGGAGGTGCCGACGATCAGGTCGATCGCGGGGAGGACGCCTTCCTGCTCGATGACGGCGGCCATCGTGGCGGAGACGATGCCGCGCATGCCGCCACCTTCGATGACGAGGGCCACGGTGGCGCCGTCGTCGGTGTCGCCGGTGCGGAGGCGGTCGCGCAGGATCTGCTGAACAGTGGGGACACCGGTCCGGCCGTACCGTGGCCGGGTCGCTCCCGGCGGCCGGGACATTTCCGATTTTTCGGAAATGTCCGCCGCAGAAACCCCAGACGCCTCCGGGGCCACTATTGTCCCCTGCGCCACCGCCACCAGCACCGACGACCCGTCAGCGGCGACAGCGTGCAGCTCACACCGGCAAGCCGCCCGCCGCCCGGTAGCGTTCATCACCATCCCGTGCGCCCGCAACGTCACCCCACGAGCCTGGGCCAGATAGTCGATGCTCAAACCGGACGTCACCACGTTCGGCCCGAGCGCCGCCCCGCCGGCGAACGCGAGTGCCGTGTCGGCCGCGTACGCAAGAATCCCGCCGTGCACCGCCCCGTGATGATTTGTGATCTCCGGACGGATGTCGAGTTCGACCACCGCGCTGCCCTCACCGAACGAGACAAGGCGGGTCCCGAGCATCCGGGTGACCGACTGATCTGCGAGAACACGCTGCGCGACCGCGAGTGAAGGCCTCATCGTGTGGCTCCCAGCGCTCGGAAACAGAAAACCCGGATGCCGTCCATGACGTCGGCCTGCACCGCCGGCGAGGGTGGTGGGCTCTCCGGCCGGATCCACCCGACCAGCGCCTCGGAGACCGCGCCCATCACCGCGGACGCGGCGAGTCCGGCGTCCTGCGGCAGGAACTCGCCCCGGCGCAGCCCGTCCCCGATGATCTGTTCGCCGATCTCGGTGTAGGACCGCCGGTAGACCAGCCGCTCCTCCTCGACAACCGGGCTGACCGGCTCGAACAGCAGCGCCCACGCCATCCGCCGCCCCTGCAGCGCCCGCCCGCTGAAGATCCGGATCAGCTCGGCGAGCCGCTCGGTGGCCTGCTGCCCGGTGTCCGCGACGGCCGTGCGCACCATCTCGATCTCATGCTCGGCGGCGCTGCGGAACACTTCCGCGAGGAGGCGGTCGCGGCTGTCGAAGTACGAGTAGACGGACCCCACGCTCGCCTGACACCGAGCCGCGATGGCGGCGACGGTGGCCGCCTTGAACCCGTCGGCGGCCACCAGGGCGCGAGCCCCACGAAGCAGCCCGTCACGC
Source organism: Actinoplanes lutulentus (assembly GCF_003259845.1). Classification (GTDB taxonomy): domain Bacteria; phylum Actinomycetota; class Actinomycetes; order Mycobacteriales; family Micromonosporaceae; genus Actinoplanes; species Actinoplanes lutulentus. The sequence goes on along the minus strand of NZ_QLMJ01000011.1, from coordinate 23,520 downwards.
TTCTCGGTCGCGTTCTTCCTGGTCAAAGCGGTCTGCCGATACGGCATCCGGATACCCCCAAGCTATGAATCCGGATTCAATCAATCGCAAGGATTGAATCACGGTTCATTCCATGCCAGCAACCGACTTGGGATTCCGGCCACAACCGCAACGATCAACGCGGAGATCGACCCCGGTCACCGTCTCCTGCCCACTGTGGACCCCGTCAGCCGCCTGCTGACCGGCACGAACTGCCCGCGCATGTGGCCAGCGCCCGCAATCGCTCGCTCAACTCGGTCACCCGCTCCGGGTCCAGCCCGCCGGCCAGGTTCAGCATCTGCGCCGGATCCGACCGCCGGTCGTAGTACTCCCGCGTCCCGTCCACGTACTCGACCCAGGTGAACTCAGCCGTCCGCAGCGCGTCATACGACGGCGGCGTGTTCTCTGACTGTTTCTGATAATCCGGATCGGCGGGATCGGTAGCCGGGTCGCTGTGCTCGATCAGCGACCCGGTCCGCCACTGCTGCGGCACCAGCCCACCGAGCAGCGCCCGGACACTGCGCCCGTCGACCATCCCCGGAACCCGCGCCCCGGCCAGATCGCCGAACGTCGGCCGCAGGTCGACGTTCTCCACCAGCGCATCACTGACCTGACCGACTTTGACACCCGCCCCGGCCACCACCAGCGGCACGTTCACATCAACGTCGAACGCGGTCTGCTTCCCGGGATTGAGCCGGTATTCGCCCATGTGATAGCCATTGTCCGAGCTGAAAACCACGACGGTGTCATCAGCAACGCCCGCTTTATCCAGCGTCACCCGCAGGTCGCCGAGCATCCGGTCGATCGCCTGCACGGACTGCACCCGTTGCCGGAAGCCACGATCCATGTGCGCGATCTGCGCGCCGGTCAGCGCCGAGTGCGGCGCGAGCCAGCCAGGCGCGTTTTTCGGGACCTTTCCGTACGCGGAACCGCGCGGCGCCGTCAGCCCCGGGAACGATTCCGCGTCCCGTGGCGCCGCCGGATACGGCAGATGCGGGGTGTACGTCGAGATCTCCACGGCGAACGGTTTCCCGGCCTGAGCCGACGACCGGATGAAACTCCGCGCCTTCACCGAGAGAACGTCGGTCAGATAGTCCTGAGGCCGCGAGCCGTACCGGACCAGCGAACCGTTCTCGTTCAGCATGTACTCGAAGTTGTCGTAAGCGTTCCCGCCCGCGACCCACAGATCCCAGCCCGGCGGCACATACCCGCTCTCCGGCAGATATTCGTTGAGATATTTGCCGAGGAACGCGGTCCGGTACCCCGCCGACTGCAGGTCCGTGGCGAACGTCGACTTCTCCTCACCACGGCTGCGGAACAACAGGAAACCGCCGTCCGACCCGTGGTTCTTCACGATCCCGGTGTTGTGCGGGTACCGCCCGGTCAGGATCGACGCCCGCGACGGGCAGCAGAGCGAGTCGGTGACCGTGTAGTTGGTGAACGTGGTCCCGTCCCGTTCCAGCCGCTGCACGTTCGGCATGTACGGGATGAGGTTCTTCGACAGGTCGTCGACCAGCACGAACACGATGTTCGGCCGGTCAGCGACCGCCGCGGGAGCAGGCGGGGCGAGGGCGGACGCCAGCAGCGCGAGCACCGGGAGCAGTGGGGTCATGATGCCGCCCAGGATACGAATTCACGCTCATACCCGCGCCGCTGCCCACTGCTCCACGATCAGCTCGGGCGCCACCGGCTTCGAGTAGAGGTATCCCTGCCCGTACTGATAGCCCAGCTTCTTGATCAGGTCGCGCTGTTCGACGGTCTCGATGCCCTCGGCGACCGACGCGAAGTCGAGCGCGCTCGCCATCTGGCTGACCGCGGTGGCGACCGCCGACTGCCGGCCGACCGTGGTGATCGACTCGACGAACGAGCGGTCCAGCTTCAGCGAGGTCACCGGGCAGGTCAGCAGCAGGCCGAGCGACGACGCGGCGGTGCCGAAGTCGTCGAGGGCCAGCTTCACGCCGAGCGCCCGCAGGCCCACCATCGCCTCGTGCGACTCCTCGTCGTCGAGGACGGCGGTCTCGGTGACCTCGATCGTCAGGTTGCCGGCGGGCAGCCCGGTGGTGGCGAGCACGGCCGCCACGTCGGCGACGAAGCCGGGAGTGCGCAGCTGGCGGCCGGCCACGTTGACGCCGACCGACATGTTCTGCGCCTCCGGGTGTTCGCGCCGCCACGCCGCACCCTGCCGGCAGGCCTCGCCGAGCGCCCAGAGACCGATGGTGACGATCTGCCCGGTACGTTCCGCCAGGGGGATGAACTCGACCGGTGACACCAGCCCGCGGGTCGGGTGGTTCCAGCGGATCAGCGATTCCACGCCGGTGAGCCGTTCGTCGGCGAGCCGCACGATCGGCTGGTAGACCAGCATGAACTCGTTGTTCTCGATGGCCTGCGACATCTCCCGGATCAGGACGGCCTCGGCGCTGACCCGCGCGCCCATGTCGTCGGTGTAGTGCACCCACATGCTCTTGCCGCGCCGCTTCGCCTCGTACATCGCGATGTCGGCCATGCTGAGCAGCGCGGACGCCTCGTCGCCGGGCAGCGCCGGCGCGATGCCGATGCTGGCCCGGGTGACGACGGTGTGCTGCCGGACATCGAGCGGCACGGCGAGCTGCCGCAGGATCTCGTCGGCGATCAGGGCGGCGTCGTCCGGGCCGGCGCCGGGCAGCAGGATCGCGAATTCGTCGCCGCCCTGCCGGGAGATTAGGTCACCGGGGCGTACCGCGGCACGCAACCGGTCGGCGACCTCGATCAGCAGGGTGTCGCCGGCGGCGTGCCCCATCGTGTCGTTGATCTCCTTGAAGTCATCGAGGTCGATGTGCAGCATCGACGACTGCCGGGTCAGCAGGCGCGGGATCTCCTCGGTGAAGTGGGTCCGGTTCGCCAGCAGGGTGAGGCCGTCGACCGCGTTGGCCTGGTCGAGCCGCTCGATCAGCTGCATGTTGTCGTGGAACGCGACCAGCTGGCGTCCGGCGACCAGGCAGGTGATCACCACGACGCCGGCGGTCGCTCCGACGAGCTGGGAGGTCGCCGTGTCCGGCAACATCATGAAGAACACCACGAACGTCACAGCGATCATTCCGTACGGAAGAAGGCTGTAAGGTCGTCGCTTTGGCTCGTCCTGGACGGCGCCGATGCGGAGAAGCACGACCTGGATCCACGGGCCGACGGCGATGCAGACCGACGGCAGCAGGCGGATCACGAAGACGTACGCATGCTCGGTGCTCTGGAAATCGCCGGGCAGGAACGTGCTGACGCCCTGGATCATCGCGGCGCTGACCATCGGCCAGGCCGCGATGCGTGCCATCGGCGGGTTCCTGATGAGCGCGACCTTGGTCGCGGAGAACGTGGCGACCAGGACCAGTGCCGCGGTGACGCTGGCGTTGGTCCGGTCGACGTGCACGCTGGAGATCGGGTTGAACGCGAAGCACCAGGCCACGACGCCGCCGCCGACGAGCACGGTGGTGGCGTCGAGCCAGAAGACGAACCGCTCGCGGCGGGTGCGCAGGCCCTGCGGGAAGATCAGGCAGGCGATGACGTTGCTGGTCATGCCGACCGCGAAGAACACGGTCTGCACCATGCCACCGCTCATCGACGGGATGCCGGGCGCGAGAACGGTGTGCAGGAACTGGTACGAATCGCCCAGGGTGAACGACGCCCCGGCGAAGCCGATCATCGACCAGAAGCGGCGGTACCGCGTGTGCGCGAGTCCCCGCAGACGCCAGCCACCGAGGGCGAGCGCGGCGTCCAGCGGGACCTGGGTCGCCCAGTAGATCTGGGTCTGCAGGCTGGAGTCGCCGGCGAACACGAAGAAGAGCCCACATCCGACCAGGGTTATCCCGATCAGGGTGAGCAGGACAGGGTCCCGCCTGAGACTCTCGAAGGGGCGCACGAAGGATAGTTCGGTCGGCCCTCCTACTTTCCGAGCGTTTGCTGCACGGCAAGGGTGGTGCAGGGTGGTTGCTTCTTGCCCGGCTCACGTTTTTTGCCCAACTCTGAAATCAGCGCGGCGGCGACGATGAGCAAGCCACCGGTGAGGCCGGCTCCGGTCAGGCGCTCGCCGGCCATCCGCCCGAAAACCGCCGCCCACACCGGCTCACCGGCGTAGATGATCGTGGCCCGGGTCGCCGAGACCGACCGCTGCGCCCAGTTGATCGTCACCTGGATGACGGCCGTGGCGACACCGAGCGCGGCAGCGGTGCCCCACAGCGTCCAGGACGACGCCGGCAGCGGCTCGCCGGCCATCGGCCGGACCGCGAAGGCGACCAGGCTGCAGACGAGCAGCTGCACGACGGTCACCCGGCGCACGTCCACGCCACCGGCGAACCGGCTGATGAACACGATCTCGGCCGCCACCGCGACACTGCTGATCACCGTGACGATCTCGCCGAAGCCGGGCCGCAGCCCGGTGATCGAGGACCCGGTGAGCAGCAACAGGCCGCCGAACGCGAGCACGATGCCACTCCAGCCGGCGGCGGTCGGCGCCGTGCGGGTGATCAGCCACTGCAGCAACGGGACGATCGGGACGTAGAGCGCGGTGAGGAACGCCGACGTCGACGTGGGGATCGTCTGGAGGCCGACGGTCTGCAGGCCGTACCCGGCGGCCAGCAGAATCCCGATCAGCGTGCCCACGGCGAGCTCGCGGCGGGTGATGCCGCGCAGCGCGGGCAGCGAGATCGCGGCGACCGCGAGAGCGGCGAGACCGAATCGGATACCGACGAACGACCACGGACCGGCCGCCGTGAGCCCGTGCTGGGCGACGAGGAAGGTGCCACCCCAGACGGCGGTGACGGCAACGAGAGCAGTTTCGCGACGAACCATGCCGCTCAGAGTGAGGACCTGGTCTGATGACGGGCAAATTCGTGCGCCAACGGGAGGGTTGAGCGCAACTATCATCACGGAATGGCCGATCTGGATGACAAAGATTGCGTGATCTTGGATTTGTTGCAACAGCAAGGAGATCTGCCGAACACCGATCTGGCCCGGCAGGTGGGCCTGTCACCCGCGGCGACGTTGCGCCGGGTGCAGCGGTTGCGCGCCGACGGCGTCATCACCGGGGTACGCGCGCTCGTCGACCCGGAGAAGACCGGCCACCGCATCGAGGCGTTCGTGCTGGTCGCGCTCGCCGAGCACGCCGAGGTCGCGGACACCCGTTTCGCCGAGGCGCTGGCCGGCATCCCCGCGGTTCTGCGCGCTGATGCGGTCACCGGTCCGGACGACATCCTGCTGCATGTGGTGGCTGCTGATACCCGGGAACTTCAGGCGGTTCTGCGTACCCTTCCCCGGATCGGCGCACGCAGGGTGACCACCCTGCTGCGCCTGGAGGGCCTCAAGCCCCCGGCCCCGATCCCGGTGAAGCCGTCCTGACGCGGTCGGATCACGGCACCTGGTGGTTCGGATCGTCCCAGAGCAGCACGAGCCCGTCGGCGGTGTGGTCCGGGTCGCCCGGCTCGGTCAGGAAAGCCCGCAGTTGGAGATCGCGAATCCGTTCCGGCAAGTCGGCGATTCTGCCATTGGAGATCAGCTGGCTCACCATGTCCCGGATTCTGTAGTGCATGCCGTTGCGACTCCAAATGATCACCGGGACCCCTGAGCGCAGTCCGGCGCCAAGTTGCTCGTCACCGCCGGCGCCTGGCGTTTTGTCGAGAATCAGAGCCGTGACGGTGGACTTCTTCTGCAGAATGTTCTCAAGCCGGGCCGGATCGATGCCGTCCTGAACGAAGTAGGCCTCCGCCGTTTCAGGTGTATCGGCAAGGGTGCGCCACCGCCTACGCCAGACGCGATGCCAACTCATGTTCCTCATCCGGTCCAGGCTGCGCACCAGAACGGGATAGTCCGCCCCGCCCTGCCGCGCCCATCGCTCGACCGGTGCGTTGAGCAGCTGGAACGGTAGAACGAACTCAACCGTGAGAGGGCCGTCCCGATCAGCGAATCTGGCCTCTGCGAAATCGATGATCTCTCGAGTGACCCGGTGCAGGTCATCGAACATGACCCGCCGATCCTCGCCGCGCATCAGCCCGGATTTGCCCCACTCGTTCCAGCTCGACACGATGTGGCTTCTGTCGTTGAGCACAGAGGGCTCGATCTGGATGACGATTCTTCCATGGCCTTCGGCGGCGGGAGGTGGCACGTCACCGGCCCGGGTCCTTTCCTGAACCGCGATCCGGACCTCGTCGAGCAGGTCGGTGAGCCGTGAATTCGAATCGGCGGGATCGATCGCCTGGAGAATGCGTTCGGCGTCTTCCGGGTCCATCCGGCGCAGCAGGGTCGCGACGCTCTTCCAGGACATTCGCCGGATCCGCCGGGCCGCGTACTCCGGTGCCATGCCGGCGAGCCGCTCGACCGCCTCGTCCGGCTGCATCCGCTCCAGCGCGAAAGCGGCCTCCTCGACGCTCATCAGGTCGAGTGTCGCCAGGTCCGGCGCATCGTTCCGGGGATGGATCGTGACCGTGACGACGCCGGCTCGCTGGCTGACCGCCGGTTCGGGAGCGCCGACCGCCCGGCAGTCGTTGATCGCTCGCGGAATGCCCGAGCCCTCGCCCTCGACGAGCCGCATCCAGGTCAGCAGGCTCGCCAGCCGGAAATTCCGGCGATGGGAGTCGCCCTCCAACTGCTCCAGCGCCAGACTTTCCCCAGCGGTGATGGTCTGAGCCGTCCAGCTGCCGGGGCTGCTCACCTCGACGCGATCGTCGAAGACCCGTACGTGCACGCAGGTCTCGCCGTGCTCGTAATCGCGGTGCACCACCGCGTTCGCGATGATCTCGCGTACGGCGATCATCGGATAGCGATAGACCGGCCGGGCGATCGGCGAGTCCTGGGTGGGTGCCTCGCCGCGCCGGGACAGCGCACCGACGAACTCGACCGCGCGGACGATCTGCTCGGGGATCGAACCGTGCAGGTCCTCCTTGTCGACGGCGACGCCCTTGGTCGCCCCGTGGAAACGGGTGCACTGCACGATCGCGGCCGGCAGCACCGCCGACGGGCTCTCGCCGAACAGCAGCGCGCCGGCCCGGGTGAGCCGCCCCGATCGCAGCAGGTTCGCGCGCTGCAGAAACTCGGCCGCGGTCAGCGCCCGGGGCATGGCGCGCACGATGTCGTCCCTCAGGTTCGCCCGGAACTCGTTGATCCGCTCGGTGCTCCAGGACGTCGCCGCCGTCGGTACGTCCAGGAACGGCAGGTCGTCCGGCAGCTCGTCGAGGCGTACCGTCGTCGGAGAAGGCGCCGGTTCGCGCCCGGCCGCGACGCGCCGGGCGATCCGGACCAGCCCTGAGCCGTCGAACCTGCGCTGCGGAGCGGTCCCACCAGGCCGGGCGCCGTCCAGGTGTTTGTAGAGATCGTCCAGGTCGACGAACCCGTCCCGGTTCTCGTCGACGGCCCCCGAGACCAGGCCGTCGATCAGCGCCCGGGTGAACGGGCTCGGCTGCCCGGCTCGCTCGGCATCTCTGGCCAGCCCGCTCGCCGGCGTCGCGGTGATCACGAACCGGCCCGAACCTCCCAGCTCCGCGGCGATCAACGCCGCCTTCGAACTTTTGAATGCGCCGCTGTGGCAGCAGTCGAAGATCAGGATCTTCTGCCGTGCGGGCGATTCCCCCACGTAGGAGCCCAGTTCCTGCCCCGAGATCGCGGTCGAGAGCAGCAGTTTCGTGTCGGTGTCCCGGCTGCACATGAAGAAGGTGTCGTTGCGGGTCAGCCCGTGCCCGCTGAAATAGAACAGCAGGACGTCATCCTCACCCGCTTCACTGAAGAACCGGTTGACGGCCCGCGCCGACTCGAACCGGGGATGCTCCGACAAGAGTTCGACCTCGTCGAACAACCCGACCGCCGGGTCGCGCAACACGTCACGCAGGGCAAGGCCATCGGTACGCGGCCCGTGCAGCTCGTGAAACGCGGCCGTGTCCGCTTCATACAGTGAGTTGCACACCAGCAGCGCCCTGTACACGCCGCCCACTGTACTGCCGTGTCAAGCACCTGAATCAATGGCTTGGGCGAAGGCGGCCGCGCGCTCCGGGTGCAGCGTGAAGAACTTGACCGGCGCCACCGCCTCGACCTCCAGCAACAGCAGGCCAGGATCGGTCTCCGGGTCGATCAGGTTTGCGGCGTGTGCCACCGCCTCTTCGAGGCGTTCGGCGGTGAATTCGCGCGTGTCCAGCGCGCCACCCGAAGAGAGCGGTTTGATCACCACAGTGCGCCTGCTTGCGCTCCTTCTTGGGTACGCGCGGAGAATCTGCTCGCGGGCATCCGGTCCGAGAATGATCGTCGGGACGGTGACCACCCCCGCCTCGGCGAGCGTCGTCAGGTACCGCTTGCTGCTGCCGATCCGGAGGACGTCCGGCGGGTTGAGCATCCGGGATCCGTCGGCCTCCCGCTCGGCGAGCCACTGGTCGAACTCGGCCAGTTTCCGCCACATGCTCCACGGCGACTGCAGCACCAGGACGTCGTAATCCGCCCAGTCGGTGCTGTTCTCCTCGTTTTCCCAGGCCGGCGTGTCGACGGTGACGCCGAGCCGTTCGAGCTCTGCGGCCAGCAACGCCGAGTCGGCGTCGTGCCAGTTGTCCTGAGGCATGCGTTCCGAGGTGACCAGAGCGACGCGCATCCCCTGACGCTAAAGCCTTATCCGCGTCTTAGCGATCACACAGCGCGCCGATATCCGAGTTCCGGCGATGGTGAACGCGTCACAACGAACCGGGAGGCAATACCGATGATCACGAAGACGCAGGCCGCAGTGGTGTTCGCCGCGGGAACGATCGCAGCCCTGGGCATCACCGGCACCGCCATGGCAATGGACACCCCGAGCCCGTCCGTAAGCACGACGACGGTAGGCCCGTCCACGTCGGGTTCAGCATCGACGTCCGGGAGCGGCTCGCCGGCCGTCCCTGGTTCCTCGGCGGGCACGGGTTCGTCGGCCGGGGCCGGCTCGTCGGCGGGCAGTGGCTCGGAGATCACTGAAGCGCGGGCGCGGGAGATCGCCCTGGCCGCGGTGAGCGGCGGCAAGATCGAGGAAATCGAGCGCGACAAGGAGAACGGCCGCGAGGTCTGGGACGTGGAGGTCCAGGCCGGCACCGCCGAACACGACCTCGACATCGACGCGACCACCGGCGAGATCCTCCGCAACGACGCCGAGCAGGACGAGGCCGACGACGCGAGCGACACCGACGACGCGGACGACGCAGACGACCGCGATGATGACGGTGACGACGACTGACCTATGAGAGTCGGCTCAAGATCGCCCGCCGAGTCGCTGGGCTCGCTCAGCGGCTCGGCTCCCGGCACCGGGAACCAGCTCATCACGAGCCGTGTATCGCGGGCGTATCGGGAAAGGCTTACGCCGTCGCAACGGCTGTCCGTCTTCAGTGGAGGCACGAACCGCGAGGCAGGGTTCGCCAACTGGGGAAAGGACTGGACGATGGACGACGCATCCGCAAGGGGGCTCGACCGGCGGCGATTGATCGGATGGGGCGGGGTCGCGGCAGCCGGTGCGGTGGCGCCGCTGGTCAGCCCCGGCATCGGCCAGGCGGGTCCAGCGTCGCCCGGGCCTTCCGCGCGTGAGCGCATTCCGCCGGACGCCCGTCCCGGCGGGGCTTACGACCGTAACGTGGCGCGCCTTGCCGCCGAGGACAAATTCGCCGGCGTGGTGCTGCTGTCGCACCGGGGCCGGACGATCCTGTCGCGAAGTTACGGCATGGCCGACGAGGAAAGGCGGACCCGGCACCACGAAGGGACCGCGTTCAGCCTCAGTTCGGCGGGCAAACCGTTCCACGCCGTGGCCGTCCTGCAGCTCGCGCAACAGGGCAGAGTGCGGCTCGCGGACCCGATCGGTGAATACCTCACCGGCTTCCCCGCGGACATCGCCGACCGGGTGACCGTTCACCACGTGCTGTCCGGCACCTCCGGGCTGAACACCCCGGAGCTGGACGTGCGACGGATCTTCCGGAGCCGGCAGGAGGTGCGAGACCACTGCGCGCGGTGGGCCCGGCAGGCGAGACTCGTGGGCATCCCCGGCACGCCGACGACCGCGCACGCCGGCGCTGAGACCGCCATCCCCGCGCTGATCGTGGAGGCGGTGACCGGCATGACGTATTGGGACTACGTCGAGGAGAACATCTTCCGGCGCTCCGGCATGACCGGGTCCGCGTTCTACACCCGGCCACGGTGGCTGACCGACCGGGACATCGCGCACCCGTACATGACCGTCGCCGGCGGCCGCCGGGTGGACGCCGTCCGCAACCTGGAGCTGGGGAGCTCACTGCCGTACATGCCGGGCTGGAACCCGGGCCGCGCCTTCATCGACGCACCGGGCGACGGCGGATTCGCCACGGCTCCGGACCTGGTCCGATTCGCGCGCGGGCTGGGTGACGGCACGCTGCTGGACCGGCCCTGGGCCGACGTGCTCACCGCCGCCAAGACCCCGGTCGGGCAGGCGTCCTTCGGGGCGTACGGAATCCCGATCGAAATCGTCGGCGGCCAGTGGGTGTACCAGCGGGCCGGCGGCAATCCCGGTGTCGGCGCGAACTGGAGCATCTACCCGGACACCGGCTGGGTCGGTGTCATCCTCAGCAACCGCGACGACATCCCGCTGATCGCGATGATGGGGCAGGAGTCGCAGGCCATCACCGGCGTCGCACCCGGCAACGGCAACGGCGGATAGTGCGTATATCGCGGGCGTATCGAAAATCGCATACGCCACGGCAACCGTCCCATCGCTTGGATGAGGACATGCGCAGGTTCCTACTTCTCGTCTTGGCGATATGTGCCCTGGCCGGCGCGGTCTACACCGTGCGTCGACCGCTCATGATGTCCGTCCCCGCCTGCCTGTCCGGGCGGTGGCACGGGTGCTACGACACTGAGAACGGCGTCGTGCTCATGACGCTGATCGGGTTGCCGCTGGCCGCCCTGGCCGTGTGGGCGCTGGCGAGTTTCCGATCCGGCTGGCGGGAGTCGCTGGCCGAGGTCGGTCTGGTCTACGGCACCGTGCCGCTGGTCTGGCTGACCCTGATGCCGGGCCCGGGCGCCGGCATCGTCACCGGCCGGGTCAGCCTGGTTCCGCTGCGGGACCTGGCCACGATGGGGCCGATCGGCATCGGCGGCAACCTGCTGATCCTCGCGGCGCTGGGCTTCTTCGCCCCGATGCGGTTCGCGGCCCTGGCGACGATGCCGCGGATCCTGGCACTCGGCGCGGGCTGCTCGATCCTGGTCGAGACCGCGCAGTACGTCTTCCAGCTCGACCGGGTCTCGTCCATCGACGACGTCCTGATCAACACGACCGGCGCGGTGCTGGCCGGCCTGGCGTCACGCCACTGGTGGGCACAGCCAACCCAGCCCGCCCCGACCCAGCCCGGCACAGCTCAGCCCGGCTCGGGGCGTCCGGGCATAGCTCGGCCTGGCTCGGAGCGGCCCGGCACAGCGTGGCCCGGCATAGTTCAGCCTGGCTCGGGGCGGCCCGGCACAGGACAGCCTGGCTCGGAGCGGCCTGGTCCGGAGCGGCCTGGTCCGGAGCAGGCCGGCCCGGTGCTGGCGCCAGCCCGCCGACCATAGGCTTCAGGCATGCGTGTGCTGATCGTGGAGGACGAGCCGTACCTGGCCGAAGCCGTCCGGGACGGCCTGCGGCTGGAGGCGATCGCGGCCGACATCGCCGGGGACGGCGACTCCGCGCTGGAACTGCTCAGCGTCAACTCGTACGATCTCGCGATCCTCGACCGTGACATCCCCGGACCTTCCGGCGACGAGGTGGCCCGGCGCATCGTCGCCTCGGGCAGTGGCATCCCGATCCTGATGCTGACCGCCGCTGACCGGATCGACGACAAGGCGTCCGGGTTCGAGCTGGGCGCCGACGACTACCTCACGAAACCGTTCGAGCTGCGGGAACTCGTGTTGCGCCTGCGCGCGCTGGACCGCAGGCGGGGGTACGCCCGCCCGCCGGTCCGGGAGATCGCCGGGCTGCGCCTCGACCCGTTCCGGCGCGAGGTCTTCCGGGACGGGCGCTATGTCGCGCTCACCCGCAAGCAGTTCGCCGTCCTGGAGGTGCTCGTCGGCGCGGAGGGCGGCATCGTCAGCGCCGAGGACCTGCTGGAACGGGCCTGGGACGAGAACGCCGACCCGCTCACCAACGCGGTCCGCATCACCGTGTCCGCGCTGCGCAAACGCCTCGGCGAACCATGGGTCATCGGCACAGTGCCAGGCGTCGGCTACCGCATCGAAACAGCCGACCCCGGCCAGGCCGACCGCGCACAGGCCGACCGCGGCCAGGCCGACCTCGGACGACGCGACCCCGGGCAACACACCCATGACTAGGGAACCCGGGCTCAGTGCCCGCCTCAAACTCACCCTCAGCTACGCCGGGTTCGTCATGCTCGCCGGCGGCCTGCTCCTCGCCACCGTGTGGGTGTTCCTGCTGCGGTACGTGCCCGAGGTCATCGACAACGCCCGGATGACCGAGCCCGGCGGCTCCGGGCTGCCCGTGATGTTCGTGCCGAACCGGTCCGACCTGCTCCGTGCCTTCGCGCCGCGAGCGGCCGTGGTGCTCACCCTGCTGCTGGTGTTCGGGCTGGTGGGCGGCTGGTTCCTGGCCGGCCGGATGCTCGCGCCGCTGACCCGGATCACCTACGCCACCCGGGTGGCGGCGGGCGGGTCGCTGTCGCACCGGATTCGGCTGGAGGGCCGGGAGGACGAGTTCCGGGAACTCTCCGACGCGTTCGACTCGATGCTCGCGAAGCTGGAGTCGCAGGTTGCCGAGCAGCAGCGATTCGCCGCGAACGCCTCTCACGAGTTGCGTACCCCGCTGGCGATCTCGCAGGCCCTGCTCGACGTCGCCCGCAAGGATCCGACCCGGATCCGCAAAGACCTGATCGAGCGCCTGCACACCGTCAACACCCGGGCGATCGACCTGACCGAGGCCCTGTTGCTGCTCAGCCGTGGTGATCGTGGCACCGACATCCGCGAGCACGTCGACCTCTCGCTGCTCGCCGAGGAGGCCGCCGAAACGCTGTTACCTCTCGCCGAAAAGCGCCAGATCACCCTTGAGGTCACCGGCGGCGCGGCCCCGGTCATCGGTTCCGCCGAGCTGCTGCTGCGGATGGTGACCAACCTCGTCCAGAACGCCATCGTTCACAACCTGCCCACCGGCGGCGTCGTCACGGTCCACACCGGGACACGCCCCGCCGGCGTCAGCGTGCTGCAGGTCGCGAACACCGGCCGCCCACTGCCACCCGAGCTGCTGCCTACGCTCACCGAACCCTTCCAACGAGGAACAGAGAGGGTACGCACGGACGAGCACGCCGGTGCCGGACTGGGCCTGGCGATCGTGCACAGCGTCGTCCGCGCTCACGACGGAATGCTCGAACTCGTCCCGGGTCCCGATGGCGGGCTCGAGGTCACGGTCATGCTTCCCGTGGCGCAGTAGGACCGGGGAGTGACAGGTGTACCGATGCCCCGCCCGTTGTGCCGGCGCCGATCTCGAACGTGGCCGCCGCCCGGCGGGCGATGTCCAGGCCCAGCCCGGTCGAGCCGCCCGCCGACACCCCGCGCTGCGCCTCCGACGACGGGAAGCCGGGCCCTTCGTCGGCGACTTCGAGGACGGCCCCGCCGCCCGGCCGGGGCGACAGCGTGACGGAGAACGACGTCCCGTCCGGCGTGTGCGCGAAGACGTTGCCGAGCAGTGCGTCCAATGCCGCACCCAGGTCGTCGGCGGCCACCGCGACCGGCAACGGCGACGATGGCAGCGATTGGCGCAGTTCACGGCCGGTGTCCTCGGCCAGTACCGCCCAGAACGCGACCCGGTCACGGACCACCGCGGACGCATCACAGGCGGCTGCCGACGGCGGCTGATCACGGCGGCGGGCCTGCTGGATCACGGCGGTGACCGCTCGCGCCACCTCGTCGGCCGCCGCCGCCACGCGTGCCGACTCGTCCGGGTCACGCAGCGATTCGGCCTCCAGGCGCAGGGCCGTCAGCGGCGTACGAACGCGGTGCGAAAGATCGGCGATCTGCTCGCGTTCCGCGGCAAGAAGCTCTTGAATGTGACCGGCGAGATGGTTCAGCGCGCCCGCCACTTCGCGCAGCTCGCGCGGACCCGAAGGGGCCGCCCGCGCGGTGAGCTCGTCGTTCGCGAGGCGGTGCGAGACCTCGGAGAGTTCGGTGATCGGCTTGGTGATCGACCGGGCCAGACGGTCGGCGACCAGCAGCCCGAGCAGCACCAGCGTGAGCCCGAGCCCGGCCAGGGTGAGCCACGCGCGGGTCACGCCCGACGTCAGCTCGGCGTCGGTGACCAGCGTGCGGACCACCGTCGTGCCGCCGGCGCCGACCACCGGAACCACGATCTCGCGACCTTCGTCGGTGGTCACGCTCAGCGCGCGCCCCCGGGCCGCGGCGAGGCGGACCGCGGGGGTGGGCGCGGCCGCGGCGCCGATTGCGCTCCCGTCCGGGAGAAAAACGGTCAGGGGTACGGCCTGAGCGGTCACCGACAATCGAAGACCGTTGACGTCTCCGACGAGCGGGACGACCGTCTGCACGGCATCGCTGGCCCGGCTCAGGGCCTTGTCCTCGGCGAACTCGCGGACCAGCACGGCGAGCGGCACCAGGAACGCCAGCAGGACCAGCATCGTGGTGCCGGCGACCAGCAGCCAGAGGCGCTTTCTCATGGGTTGCTCAGTCTCATGCCGGACTGGTCAGTTTCACGCCGACGCCGCGGACCGTGTGCAGGTACTTCGGCTCCAGCGCGGTCTCGCCCAGCTTGCGGCGCAGCCAGGACAGGTGCACGTCGACGGTCTTGTCGGCGCCGCCGTACGGCACCTGCCACACCTCGCTGAGCAGGTCCCGTTTCGTCACCACCTGGCCGGGGCGCTGCGCGAGGTGGTGCAGCAGGTCGAACTCGCGGGGGCTCAGCTCCACCGCCTCGCCGTCGAGGGTGACCGTCCGCGCGCCGACGTCGATGCTGAGGCCGCCGACGGTCAGGACCGGGTTGTCGGCCGGGCTCTCGCCGCGCCGCAGGACCGCCCGGATCCGGGCGTCGAGCTGGGCCGCGGTGAACGGCTTCACCACGTAATCGTCGGCGCCCGCGTCGAGCAGCCGGACCATTTCGGTCTCCTCGTCGCGGGCCGTCGCGATGATCACCGGGATGCGGCTGACCGCTCGCAGCATCCGTAGCAGCTCCCGGCCGTCCAGGTCGGGCAGGCCCAGGTCGAGGATGATCAGATCCGGTCGTTCGGCGAGGGCGGTCTGCAGGCCGTCCATCGCGGCCGGTGAGGCGGCCACCGCGTGTCCCCGCTCGCGCAGCGCACGCAGCAGGGTGCCCCGGATCGCCGGGTCGTCCTCGATGAGCAGCAGTCTGGCCACTGCAGAACCGTATCCGCGTTTCTCGCACTTCAGGTAAGGCCTTAACCATCTCTTATCCGTGTCGCGGGCTGGCCTTAGCGGGGCTGGGCGCATAGTTCTTCAGGTGGCGCATCGACTGTTGATAGTGGGCGGATGGCTCGTGGCGGTGGTGCTGGCCGTGGTGGTCGGCGTGGTCGGGATCAACCTGGTCGGTAGCGGCCTGACCGACCGGCAGGCCGCGCCGATGAGCGAGGACGACGTGGTCCGGGACCTGCGAGCCCTGTCCTCGAGTTCGGCCGCGCCGACTCCATCCGCTTCTGCGCCGGCTGCTTCTGTGCCAGCTGCTTCGGGGCCGGCTGCTTCTGGGCCGGCGCCTTCGTCGTCGCCCGCGCTGTCTGCGTCGGCGCCGCCGAACGGCCGTTCTTTCACGACGCAGGGCGGGCTTGTCACCGCTGACTGCGCGCGGATTCTGTCGATGGCGCCGGCGCAGGGCTGGTCGGTGGCCGAACAGGACGACGACGAGGGCGAGTTCCGCTCGGTCGACGACCCGTCGGTGGGGCTTGAGGTCGACGTCGAATGCGTGAACGGCCAGCCCGAGATCACGGTCGCCCCTGCCGATTAGGGTGCGCCGACAGTGGCTCGGGCTGACGGGCGCTTGCTGGGGCGTACCCAAGAAGGGTGTTGACCGGGTCTGAAAGTGGACACGGCCACTCCTGTCAGGCAGAGGGCGCCGCCGACCAGGGCGAGGGGGAGCGGTACCTCGTCGAGGAGCAGCCAGGACAGCAGGATCACCAGGGGTGGGATCGCGTAGGTCGAGGCGGCGAGCCGGCCCGCGCTGCTGCGGGAGAGTGCGTAACCCCAGGTCAGGAACGCTATCGCGGTCGGGAAAAGACCGAGGTACGCGACGCCGATCGTCGATGTGGCCGGTGCTGCGGCGACAGCGCGGAACAGATCCGGGGCGAACGGGAGGCAGAAGACGGTTCCGGCCAGGCAGCCGAGCCACGTCATGGTGAGCGGGTCGATTCTGATCAGCAGGCGTTTCTGCGTGACGGCACCGCCGGCGTAGAGAAGCGCGGCGGCCAGGCCGAGCAGGACTCCGGTGAGGTTGCGCCGGCCGGAACTCGTCGTGGCGATCAGCAGCACGCCGGCGAACGCGATCGCGAGGCCGATCATCAGGCGGGCCGGGAAACCCTCGCTGAGGAGCAGGCCGGCCAGGACGCCGATGAGCACCGGCGCGAGGTTGACCAGCAGGGCCGTGGTGCCGGCGTCGAGGTGACGTTCGGCGCTGTTCAGGGCCAGGTTGTAGAGGCCGAACCAGGCGACGCCCCAGGCGAGAACCGGAAGCAGGGTCCTGCGGTCGGGCATCGTGGGTTTGCCGTGGCGCAGGAGAACGAAAACGGTCAGCGCGGCGCTGCCGAACAGCTGGCGGCCGAGTGCGAGCGCACCGGGGGAGTAGTCGTGGCCGACGGCGCGGACGCCGACGAACGCGGACGCCCAGAGGACGACGGTGACGCTCGCGGCCGCGACGGGCAGCATTTTCGCGGAGGGCATGGACTCATCCTTGGCGGCCCGAGTCTTCAGCACCAGTTCGCGTTTCTTCCGGATCGTTCAGTCGGGCTTTATAGTCCGGGAATGCTGGACCTTCATCGCCTGCGCATCTTCCGGTCGGTCGTCGCGAGTGGCTCGGTCCATGCCGCGGCGACGAACCTGGGTTACACGCCGTCCGCGGTCAGCCAGCACGTGGCCGCGCTGCAACGCGAGACCGGCCTGGCCCTGCTGGAACGCGCCGGTCGGGGTGTCCGGCCCACGTCCGCGGGGCTGGCGCTGGCCGCCGAGGCCGACGAACTGCTCGCCCGGCTCGGTGCGGCCGAGGACCTGGTCGCCGGTCTGCGGTCGGGGCGGGCCGGGACGCTGTCGATCGCGTACTTCGCGTCGGCCGGCGTGATGTGGCTGCCGGCCGTGGTCTCCCGGCTGTCGAGTGAGTTCCCGGGGCTGCGGCTCGATCTGCGGCTGAACGACGAGGCGCCGGATCATCCGGACGAGCGGGCCGACGTGCACCTGGTCGTGGCGCGGGGTCCGCTGACGGTCGGTCCCGGGTCCGTCTCCCACCACCTGCGCGACGATCCGTACGTGGCCGTCGTACCGCGCGGGCATCCGGTGGCCGATCTCGCCCAGGTGACGCTGGTTGAGCTGGAGCGGGAGCGGTGGATCGACAACGACTCCGCCCGAGGCTGGTGCCGGCGGATCCTGCTCGACGCGTGCGCGGCCGTGGGGTTCCGGCCGGTGTTCCATGTGGAGGCCCATGACTACCGGGCGGCGCTCGCGTTCGTCGCGGCCGGTGTCGGGATCACGGTGCTGCCCGCGCTGACGGCCGAGCAGCCACCCGACGGTGTGGTGGTCGTCCCGGTGGCGCGGCCCGCCCCGGTCCGCTCGATCCACGCGATCGTCCGGGAGTCGGCGGCCGGCACGAAGGCGGGGCAGATGGCGGTTGAGCTGCTGCGGGCCAGTTCCAAGTCCTGATGGGTGGGCTTCACCCCGTCGCCTCCCCGGCGGGATGAAGCCCTTGATGGTCGACTCGGGGTCAGGCGGCAGCCTCGGTGGGGCTGCCGGCGGTGGAATCGGCTGATTCAGCCAGGCGGGCTATCTGTTGCAGGGTGGCGGCCGGGTCGGCAGCCGGGTCGGTGGCCAGGTCGGCCACCTCGCGGAGCAGGTTCTGGTAGTCGGGATGATTGGGGATCTTCTCGGCGATGCGGAGCAGCGCGGTCAGATCGTTGATGGTGGTGCGCAATCGGTCGGGATTGATGCCTCCGATCACGACCGGTTGCAGGTGTGGCTCGTCGGTGGTGCGCAGGATGCCCAGGCGGAACGCGATGGCTACCGCGTGCGCCTGATCCCGTGCGCCAAGTTGCTGGTAGAGGGTCTTCAGGCGGGATTTGACGGTGTTCGGCGAGATGAACAATCGCGCCGCCGCTTCCCGGGCGGTCTCGCCGGTCGCCAGGGACTCGACGATCTCTTGCAGATGCGGCGCCAACACTGGCCTGATCGCAACGGGCCCAGCGTGGCTTCGATGCGTTTGCAGTGACATAGGCGCAATGTAGATCTTCAAAAACGTAATCGACGGTTGCCTATCGTGCCAGGTCGGGATACGTTTGGGAGCGCTCCCAATTCCCCAGGAGAGTCCCCATGACCCGTGTACCCCTCGCAGTTGCCGCAGGACTACTGATTGCTACGGCCGCTGTCGGATTCGCCAGAAATGCGGCGGCCGGCACGATCAGTGGCACGCTCTATCGTGAGGCGGACACCGCCGCCGCACGATGGGTGGCGGCGAATCCGTCCGACTCCAGGATGCCGGTGATCCGCGATCGGATCGCCAGCCAACCGTCCTCGCACTGGTTGGCGTCGTTCAACCAGTCCACCGTCAAAGCCGAAATATCGGCGTATGTGGGTGGTGCCAACTCTGCCGGGCAGATCCCGGTGCTGACCGTTTACGGCATCACGAACCGGGACTGCGGCGGCGCCAGCTCGGGCGGCGCACCGGATCTGGCCCAGTACCAGACGTGGATCTCCAACGTGGCGTCAGTGCTCGGCGACCGTACCGTAGTGATCGTTTTGGAACCTGATTCGATCGCCTTGCAGACCTGTCTGAGCAGCTCGGACCTGGCCGCGCGCAACCAGGCCCTGCGCACCGCGGTGCAGACGCTGAAGTCCGGCAACCCGAACGCCAAGGTTTATCTCGACGCCGGGCACTCGGCGTGGAACAGCGCGGCCGATCAGGCATCGCGCCTGGTCGCGGCCGGGATCGGGAGCGCGGACGGGTTCTACTCGAACGTCTCCAACTTCAACTCGACCAGCGCCGAGGCGGCGTACGGAAGGTCGATCATCTCGGCGCTGTCCGGACAGGGAGTGACGGGCAAGCGGCAGGTGATCGACACGAGCCGTAACGGTGGGGCCAGTGGCGACTGGTGCGGTGACGACAACACCGATCGGCGGATCGGGCAGTATCCGACGGTTGACACCGGTGACGCCAACATCGACGGATATTTGTGGGTGAAGCCGCCGGGTGAGGCCGACGGCTGCCAGTACGCGGCGGGGTCGTTCCAGCCGGGGCTGGCATACAGCCTGGCGAGCAGTGCGCAGAACCCGCCGTCGCCGAGCCCGTCGACGCCGTCGTCGCCGTCATCCTCGCCGTCCACGTCTCCGTCGGCTTCGCCGTCGAGCTCGCCGTCGTCCTCGCCCAGCTCGCCGCCGGTTGGGGGTGCCTGTGCCGCCGCGCTGCGGATCACGGGTTCCTGGCAGGGCGGGTTCCAGGGTGAGGTGACGGTGACCGCCGGGGCGAACGCCATCAACGGGTGGACCGTCACCTGGACACTCGCTTCGGGACAGTCGATCAGTCAGGCCTGGAACGGGACCCTCACCACGTCCGGTTCGGCGGCCACCGTTCGCAACGTGTCGTGGAACGGCGCGCTGACCGCGGGCAAGACCGCGCAGTTCGGCTTCCTCGCGAACGGTACGGCGTCGACACCGGCGCTGACCTGCACGGCTTCGTGATCTGAGCGTGTGCCGGCCGGGTCGTCCTCCGGTCGGCACACGCTGGCGTGCGGTTACGCGTACCCAAGAAAGAGCCCTCGGCGGGCTTCTTCCGTTCATCGGAGGAAGTCGATTAGGGTGGCTTTGTGGTCAGCGAGCGGATCAACGGTCTTGCCACGGTGCTGGGCGCGGTGCGGGCGGATTCCGGCGTCACACAGCCGATGCTCGTCGAGCGTGTCGGACTGGGCCGGTCGGTGGTCGCGCAGCGGGTCGCCGAGCTGGAGAGCGCCGGGTTGATCGAGGGCGCCGGGCTCGGGCCCTCGTCCGGTGGGCGGGCGCCGCGGCGGTTGCGGGTGCGGGCCGGGCGGGGTGTGGTTCTCGGCGTGGATGTCGGTGCCGTGGAGTTGAATGTCGGCATCGCGGATCTGGCCGGGAAGGTGCTGGCGAGCCGCCGGGAGAGCGTTGACGTCGCGGCCGGTCCGGATGTGGTGCTGAGCCGGGCTGAGGCGCTGGCGGACGAGCTCCGCAGAGACAGAGCCGCGATCTGGGCGGTCGGGGTGGGCGTTCCCGGGCCCGTTGAATTTCGGTCAGGGCTGCCTGTCGTGCCGCCGATCATGCCGGGCTGGGATCGCTATCCGATCCGGCAGCGGCTACGCACTCGCTTCGGCGCGCCGGTCTGGGTCGACAACGACGTGAACCTGATGGCCCTCGGTGAGCTGCACGCCGGCCCGGATCCGGGTGGGCACATGCTCTACGTGCGAGTCGGCGCCGGCATCGGCGCGGCGATCGTGATGGACGGGCGGCTCTACCGGGGTGCGAACGGCTCGGCGGGCGATATCGGACACGTCGCCATCCCGGAAGGCGGCACGATCATCTGTCGCTGCGGCAACATCGGCTGTCTGGAGGCGGTGGCCGGTGGGGCCGCGATCTCCGGTGCGGTCCGGGCTGCCGACGCCGGTGATCGCGACGCCCGCGAGTTCCTGCACCGCGCGTCGACCCTGCTCGGCGGCACCCTTGCCACGCTGATCAGTTTCTACAACCCGGACCGTCTGGTGCTCGGCGGTTCGCTGGCTCGCGCGCGTGAGCACGTGCTGGACGCGATCCGCGAGGTGATCCACAAGCGGGCGTTGCCGCTCGCCACCCGGGACCTGCGGATCGAGGTGTCGGTGCTGCCGGAGCAGGTCGCCGGGGTCAGTGGGGCGGTTCACCTGGCGCTCGACGAGGTGTTCGCCCCGGCCAACCTGGAGATCTGGCTGGCCGCGGGCTCACCGGATCAGGTGCCGCAGAACGTCTGGTAGCAGTTGCGGAAGGATTCCGGGGCGGGCTCGGCATAGCGTTCGAGGCCGGGGCGCTCGGTGAACGGCTGATCGATAGCGGTCAGCAGGTCTTCCAGCTTTGACGGATCGGCGAGGGCTTCTTCGACGAGGTGGTTGCGGGGGATGTAGATCGGGTTGACCTGGTTCGCTTTGTCTTTGTCGGGGTTTTTCGATCGCCAACGTGCCAGCCAGCCCTCGTCGGTGACCGACTTCTCCAGGTCACGGAACGACGACGTGTAATCGGCTCGCCGATCCCGGAGGTGGACGAGCAGGTCCTCGCTGAGGGACTTGACCTCTTTGTCGGAAATATCATCACTTAGGCCTAGTTTCGCCCGCATCCCCGCGATCCACGCCGCGTCGTAGGCCGGCCCGAACAACCCCAGCGACTCCGTCGCGAGCTCGATCGCCTTCTCCTGATCGTCATCGAAGAGCGGCAACATCGACTCGGCCAGCCGCGCCAAATTCCACTGCGCGACGGGCGGCTGATTTCCGTACGCATAACGCCCGCCCGAATCGATCGAGCTGTAGACCGTCGCCGGATCGAACACATCCAGAAAAGCGCACGGACCGTAATCGATGGTCTCCCCGGAAATCGTCATGTTGTCGGTGTTCATCACCCCGTGGATGAACCCGGCCAGCATCCATTTCACGACCAGCTCCGCCTGGCTGACAACCACCAATTCAAAGAGCCTTTGGTACGGTCGGACGGCCTCTCTGGCAACCGGATGATGCCGGTCGATCGCGTGATCGGCGAGCCGTTTCAACAGGGCGGAATCGCCGGTTGCTCGTGCGTACTGAAAACTGCCGACCCGCAGGTGGCTCGCCGCGACCCGAGCCAGAACGGCGCCGGGAAGGTTTTCTTCCCGGCGCACTTTCTGCCCGGTCGCGACGACGGCGAGCGACCGCGTCGTGGGGATCCCGAGTGCGTGCATGGCGCGGCTCACGATGTATTCACGCAGCATCGGCCCGACCGCCGCGAAACCGTCCCCGCCCCGGGAGAAAGGTGTGCGCCCCGACCCTTTGAGGTGCAGGTCTTTCAGCTCACCATCGGGCGTGGTGAACTCACCGACCAGCAGCGCCCGCCCGTCACCGAGCCGCGGCGAATAGCCACCGAACTGATGGCCCGCATAGGCCTGCGCCACCGGAGTGGTCCCGGCAGGCGCATCGGTTCCGATCAGCATGCGTACGCCTTCAGCACTGCGCAGCCACGCCGGATCGAAACCCAGCTCGACGGCGAGAGCGTCGTCCAGAACCAGCATCGAGGGATCCGCGAAGGCGGCGCCTTTCCAGGCGACCGCCATCTCCGGCAGCTCACTGGCGAACCGGTTGCCAAACGCTGGGATGTCCACCGATCAACCTTACGCGGCGTGGTTGGGTGAGGCGTGACGACGATTCTGGTGCCGTACCACCACGACGAACGCCTCTCCTCCGACGACATCGTGGTGGCGGCGGACGTGACGGTCGCGCCGGTGTTGTCCGATGGGGACCTGTGGCAGCGCATCACCGACGTGTGCGCGGCGACCGCGGCCGCGGTGACGCCGGTGGTGGCGGCCGGCGGCGTGCCGGTGGTCTTCTCCGGTGACTGCCTCGTCGCCGGCGGCACGGTAGCGGGCGTGCAGCGGGCGGGCGTGGATCCCGCTGTCGTCTGGTTCGATGCTCACGGTGACGTGCACACGCTGGAGACCAGCGGTTCGGGCTATCTGGGCGGCATGTCGGTGCGGGTGCTGACCGGCGCACACCGGTCTTTGTATGCGGACCGATTCGGGCTGACGCCGCTGGCCGAGGAGCGGGTGCTGCTGGCGGATGCCCGCGACCTGGACCCCGCCGAAGCGTCGTATTTGGCGACCAGCGCGACCCGCCGCATTCCGGTGGGGGAGGTCTCGGAGAACACGGTGCCACCAGGCCCGCTGGTCATCCACCTGGACCTCGACGTGATCGACGCGGCCGAGCTACCGGGCCTCCGCTTCCCGGTGAAGCACGGCCCGTCAGCGAGCGAGGTTGTGGCGACCTGCGAGCGCCTCATCGCGACGGGGAGGGTGGTCGCTGTCGACGTGGCAGCTCCGTGGTGGCCGACGAGTGATGACGGGCAGCGCAGCGCGCGAGCGCTCCTGCTCTCGCGGCTGGCGACTCTGCCGGGCTAGGTTCTGTCCCGCGGATCATGCGTGGCGATCATGGATGACCGTCGTTGAACGGGTGTGGCGCGTGGTGATCTGAGCAGCGAGGAATGGGCTGTGCTGGAGCCGTTGTTGCCGGCGCAGCCCGTGCGTGGCGGGCAGTGGCGTGATCATCGGCAGGTCATCAACGCAATCTGCTGGGTCAAGCGGACCGGCTCGCCATGGCGTGACCTGCCCGAACGTTA